>OY970194.1:0-4800000 GCA_963708075.1 Sedimentisphaerales bacterium | reverse complement strand
GATCGCGATGGCTTGCCTCAAACACGGTAAACACATCTACCTTCAGAAACCGCTGGCCCATTCGATTGGTGAGGTGCGGAAGTTGACCGAGGCGGCTCGCGCAGCCAAGGTCCAGACGCAGATGGGCAACCAGGGCCACTCCTCCGAAGAGATTCGCATGCTGTGCGAATGGATCGCGGATGGCGCCATCGGTCCGATCCGCGAGGTGTACACCTGGAGCGACCGGCCGGTGGGCGGCGACCCGTGGTCGGACTTTCCGATCATGGCGCGGCCGAAGGAAACGCCGGAAGTGCCCAAGACGCTCGACTGGGACCTGTGGCTGGGCCCGGCCCAGTATCGGCCCTATCATCCGATCTATTGCCCGATGCAGTGGCGAGGCTGGTGGGATTTCGGCACCGGCGCGCTCGGCGATATGGGTTGTCACATCATCGACCCGGCCTTCTGGGCGTTGAAGCTCGGCGCCCCGACGCGGGTCGAAGCCACGACGACGCACTACCAGCCTGAGGTGGCTTCCGAGACGTATCCGCGGGCCTCGATTGTCCGGTATGAGTTCCCCGCGCGTGGTGATATGCCGCCGGTGAAGCTGACGTGGCTGGATGGCCGGCTGATGCCGCCGCGACCGAAGGACCTGGAGCCCGCCCGGCGACTCGAAGGCAACGGGGCGATCTTCCTCGGCGACAAGGGCACGATCATGCATGGCTCGCACGGCGCGGGTGGTTTGCGGATCGTGCCGGAAGAGAAGATGAAGGCCTACAAGCGGCCGGAAAAGACAATCCCGCGTGTCAATCGCGGCGCCAGCGGCCATGAGCAGGATTGGGTCCGCGCCTGCAAAGACGGCAAGCCCGCCAGCTCGACCTTCGACTACGGCGGTCCGCTCACCGAAGCGGTCCTGCTGGGCGTGCTGGCTATGCGGATGAAAGACACGCCGCTCGAATGGGACTCGAAGAATCTCAGAGTCACGAACGTGGATGAAGCGAACAAGTATGTCAAGCCGCTCTTTCGTGAGGGCTGGACCCTTTGATTGATAAGGGATGATTGGTGATTGATTATTGTGGGTGCCGAAGGTGACGTACGAGCAGTAGGGTGGGTTCTCAACCCACGCGTTCAAGCCAGATTGAGAGGGATGACACAGTGAGAACCAGACAAATCAACAGACGGCAGTTTTTGGGCAGCGTGGCTGGCGTGGCTGCGTTTACGATTGTGCCCCGGCACGTCCTGGGCGGTCCCCGGACGGTGCCGCCGAGCGAGAAGCTCAATATCGCGTGCATCGGCATCGGCGGCCAGGGCGCCAGCGATATCCAGTCGGTCAGCAGCGAGAATATCGTCGCGCTGTGCGACGTTGATTGGGGCCCGCATACCGCCAAGACCTTCGAGAAGTTCCCCAATGCCAGGAAGTACAAGGACTTCCGCAAGATGCTCGACGCCGAGGACAAGAACATCGATGCGGTGACGGTGGCGACGCCGGACAACATCCACGCCGTGGCGGCTATGGCGGCGCTGAAGAGAGACAAGCATGTGTACTGTGAAAAGCCGCTGTGCCATGACATCTACGAAGTCCGGCAACTGACCGAAGAAGCCCGCAAGCGCGGCCTCATGACGCAGATGGGCACGCAGCTCCACGCGACCGGCGAAATGAAGACATTCGTCGAGTGGGTCAAGGCCGGCGTCATCGGCAAGATCAACCGGGTGGACCTCTGGAGCGGCAAGAACTGGGGCGGCGGCGAGCGGCCGACAGATACGCCCCCGGTGCCCGCGACGCTCGACTGGGACCTGTGGCTGGGTCCCGCTCCGTACCGGCCCTATCATCCCCGGTATCTGCCCGGTGAGTGGCGGCGCTGGTGGGATTTCGGCACAGGCACGCTCGGCGACATGGGCTGCCACATCATCGATCCCGCCTGGTGGGTCCTGGGCCCGCAGTACCCGACGAGCGTGGAGGCGAAGCCGGGACCGTTCAACAAGGAGACGTACCCGGAGCATACGGTGATCACGTGGGAGTTCCCCGCCCGCGGGGACCTGCCGGCCGTAACGGTGACATGGCGGGACGGCAAGAACCCGCCGCCGCGGCCCAAGGAGCTGGAAGCGGAGCGCAAGCTCCCGGACCAGGGCGGGCTCTACTACGGTGACAAGGGCACGATCCTCCTGCCGCACGGCGGCAATCCCCGGCTGATCCCGGAATCCAAAATGAAGGGCTTCAAGGCCCCGGAGCAATCCCTGCCGCGGGACGTCGATCACTACCAGGAGTGGATTCGGGCCTGCAAGGGCGGACCCAAGCCGCTGTCGAATTTCGATTATGCGGGCCCGCTGACGGAGACGATCCTGCTGGGCAATATCGCCGCTCTGGCGGGTCAGAAACTCGAATGGGACGGCCCCGGCATGAAGGTGAAGAACCTGCCCGAGGCCAATAAGCTCCTGAGCCGCAAGTACCGCGAAGGCTGGAGACTGTAGGGATTTACGATTTATGATTTATGATTTTCGATTGTGGGTGGAACTGGAGAACATGAAATGAGCAAGTGGATGAAGGTAGGCACGGTTCTGTTGGTTGTTGGAGCCTGCGTCGGTATTGCCGGCGCGGCGACGAAGGAAAAGTGGCGTCTGGGGACGCAGGCGTACAGCTTCAATCGGTTCACGTTTGTCGAGGCGGTGGCCAAGACGAAATCGGTGGGCCTGAAGTACATCGAGGCCTATCCGGGCCAGCGTTTCAGTGCTGAAAAGCCAGATGTCAAGGTCGATCACAACATGACCGCCGAGCAGAGGCAGGAACTCAAGCAGCTTCTCAAGAAGGAAGGGCTCACGCTGGTCAACTACGGCGTGGTGTCTCTGCCCAATAACGAGGCCGAGTGCCGCAAGGTGTTCGATTTTGCGAAGGACATGGGCCTTGAGAACATCGTCTCGGAGCCGCCGGAGGATGCCTTCGAGATGATCGACAAGCTTTGCAACGAGTACAAGGTCGGCGTGGCGATTCACAATCACCCGAAGCCCTCCCATTACTGGGACCCCAATACGGTGATGAAGGTCTGCCAGGGCCGGAGCAAATGGATCGGGGCCTGCGCTGATACCGGGCACTGGACCCGCTCGAACCTGGACCCGCTGAAGGCCGTCCAGATGCTGGGCAAGGCCGGCAAGATTCGCAGCTTCCACTTCAAGGACCTCAACAAGTTCGGCGGCGATGCACACGATGTCCCCTGGGGCACCGGCGTCAGCAAGCCCAGAGAGATCCTCACGGAACTGGCCAGAATGGGTTTCGAGGGGACCTTCTCCATCGAGTACGAGTACAACTGGGACAACAGCGTGCCGGAGATCGCCAAGTGCGTCGAGTGGTTCAAGAAGACCGCGGCCGAGCTGAGCGGCGTCCAGGCCAGGGACGTGTTCCAGAAGGACCTGTCCAATGCCGTCATGCCGCCCCATGGCTGGGCCTTCGATGCCGACGGTGTCTTGACGCCCGGATCGGCCGGCCATGGCGACATCTGGACCAAGGAGCGCTACGGCAACTTCACGCTCGAGCTCGATTACAAAATTCCTGAGAAGGGCAATAGCGGTGTCTTTATCCGCACCGGCAGTATTGATAACTGGATCAACACGGCTATCGAAGTGCAGATTCATGAGACCACCGACGGGACGCCGAAGGGTCAGTGTGGCGCGATCTACGACTGCCTTTCCCCGTCAAAGGCTGCCCAGAAGAAGCCGGGTGAATGGAACCACTACGTCATCACCTGCCTGGACAACAAGATCTATGTGAATCTCAACGGCGCAGACATCATCGACATGGACCTGAACCAGTGGCCTGAGGCCCGCAAGAACCCCGATGGCACCAAGAACAAGTTCACGACAGCGTACAAGGACATGCCCCGTGAGGGACACCTGGGCTTCCAGTACCACGGCAACCCCGTCTGGTTCAAGAACCTCAAGATCAAGTCTTATGATTAAGGTGGACTGTGATGAAGAAGATAGTAGTTCTGAGCTTGTTTGTGGTGCTTGTGGCCGGCGTTCAGCAGGAGGCACTGGCGGGTAATGCAAACGCGTCCGATGGGTGGGTCCCGCTGTTCAACGGCAAGGACCTCACCGGCTGGGAGGGCGACACACGCCTCTGGTCGGCCAAAGACGGCGTCATCCGCGGCGAGACGACCCCGGAAAACCCCACGAAGGGTAATACCTTCCTGGTCTATCGCGGCGGCGAGATGGGCGACTTCGAGCTGAAAATCAAGTTCCGCATCCGCAACGGCAACTCGGGCATTCAGTACCGCAGCAAGGAATTCGATAAGTGGCGGATCACCGGCTACCAGGCCGAGGTGGAAGGCACCCCGGGCAAGGTCGGGTTCCTCTATCACGAGGCCGGGCGGGCGTATCTGGCCAACGTCGGCGAGTTCGTCATCATCGATGGCCAGGGCAACAAGAAGGTGGCCGGTAACGTCAACGACCGCCAGGCGCTCATCGATGCCGGCTACTACAAGGACAAGGACTGGAACGAGTACCTCATCATCGCTCAGGGCAACCACATCATTCAATATCTCAATGGTTACAAGACCATCGAGCTGATCGACAACGACCGCTTGACCAGCCCGGATGATCCGAAGGACCGCAAGGGGGCTTCCCGCAAGGGCCTGCTGGCTTTGCAGATCCATGCCGGACCGCCGATGCTTGTGGAGTTCAAGGATATACTGGTCAAGAAGACGCCGCCGGGCTATGGCGACGCAGTCCTTGCCTTCAACGGCCAGAACCTCGACGAGTGGACCGCCAACGCCGGCTCCGGCAAGGCGAATCTGTGGAAGGTTGGCAAGGCCAAAATCTCCGCGAGCGATCCGAAACAGTTGGAAGCCGCTCAGGGGACCGGCGAGATGATCAATGTGAGCCCCGAGCACGGCGCCAGCCAGGACATCTACTCCAAGGCGAAGTTCGGTGATTGCCGGATCGAGCTGGAAGTGACGGTGCCGCAGGGCTCGAATTCGGGCATCTACGTGATGGGCGAGTACGAGGTCCAGGTGCTCGACAGCTATGGCCGCGAGAAGATGGGCAGTGGGGACATGGGCGCCATCTATGGCGGTTTTGCACCCGCTGTCAACGCCTCCAAGAAGCCCGGCGAGTGGCAGCAGTACGTGATCGAATGGCGTGCCCCGAAGTTCGACGCCGGTGGCAAGAAGGTCAAGAATGCCGAGTTCGTGAAGGTCGAGCTCAATGGCCAGGTCCTGCACAAGAACCTGGTGATGCCCGACAAGACCCCCGGCGGGGTGACGGGCAAAGAGGCGCCCGAGGGGCCGCTGATGTTCCAGGGCAACCACGGGCCCGTGGCCTATCGTAACATCGTTGTAACACCATTGGTGAAATGAGTGTCTCGCGCTGCGCAGCGTGAAGTATTGGCGTGCCGGCATTATCGGACGACACGAAAAAACGGGGCGACTGTCCTTGACAGCCATCCGGGTCGTCGGGATAATGACCGGCTAAACTCGAAGTACGGGTTGTGAACTGTAAAGTTCAATTTTGGGAACAGGTAGAAATACGATGAGCGAGCAGAAAGTACAGCAAGGGATGAACAGACGCAACTTCCTGCGCACGACCGCGGCGGTCGGTGCGGGTCTGGCCTTTTCACCGAGGATGTTTGCCGCAGCCTCCGGCGGAGCAAAGGATATCAATGTCGCCCTGCTGGGCGCCGGCGCCGAGGGGCAGATCCTGATGCAGGCCTGCCGGAAGATCCCGGGCGTCCAGTTCAAGGCCGTCTGCGATATCTGGGAGGCGTGGAATCAGAGGAACATGGCCAGGCTGTTGAAGGCCTATAAGTACGAGTGCAACGCCTACACCGATTACAAGGAGATGCTCGATAAGGAGAAGGGCAAGATCGACGCGGTGATCATCGCGACGCCCGATTTCTGGCATGCCGAGCACGCCATCGCCTGCATGGAGGCCGGCCTTGACGTCTACTGCGAGAAGGAGATGTCCAACGATCTGGCCAAGGCCAGGCAGATGGTCGAAGCCCAGAAGAAGACGGGCAAGCTCCTGCAGATCGGCCATCAGCGCCGCAGCAACCCTCGCTACCTCCACTGCTACGATAAATTGATCAAGGAAGCCAAGATTCTCGGCCGGATCACGACAATCAACGGCCAGTGGAACCGTGGGGCCCAGGAGCCTCTCGGCTGGCCCAAGACCGCGGTCATCGACGACGCCACCCTCGGCAAGTACGGCTTCACCAATATGGAGCAGTTCCGCAACTGGCGATGGTACAAGAAACTCGGCGGCGGGCCCATTGTGGACCTCGGCTCGCACCAGATCGACATTTATAGCTGGTTCCTCGGCACCACCCCCAAGGGCGTCATCGCCAGTGGCGGTACCGATTACTACGACAAGAAAACCCATGAGTGGTACGACACAGTCATGGCTATCTATGACTTCGAGACGAAGGAAGGCTTGGTCCGGGGCTTCTATCAGGTGCTCACGACCAACAGCAACCAGGGCTACTATGAAGTCTTCATGGGCGACCAGGGGACGCTGTCCATCTCCGAATCGGCCAGCCGTGGAGCGGTCTACCGCGAGGCAAGCGCCCAGGTGGAATGGGACAAGTGGGTCAAGCTCGGCTTCCTGAACGATCCGAAGGCGAAGGAAGCTCCGAAGAAGGAAGGCGACGCCGCCCTCGATGTGCGTGAGACGCTGGCGCCTGCGGCCTACGAGATCCCCGTCACGATGGACAACAAGCCGTATCATCAGCCGCACTTGGAGAACTTCTTCGATGCGATGCGCGGCAAGGCGAAGCTGAACTGCCCGGCCGAAGTCGGGTACGAGACGGCCGTCATGGTCCTGAAGGTCAATGAGGCCGTCGAAGCCGCCAAAAGGCTCGAATTCAAGCCGGACGAGTTCAAAGTCTAAGAGCCTGTCTCACTAGGGGTGTTTCGCAGATGGCCTCTGAGGCACGAGATTATGCTCCGGGTGGCAGCGTCAAGACCGAAGGTCTTGGCGATGGCTCTTTCGTGAGCGTGGAAGACCATCGCCAAGCTGCGCTTGACGATGCCACCCGGCATCTTTGCAGGAATGACATATAGTGGGATGTTGCGGCATAAGGCGTCATGTAGGGTGTGCACCGCACACCAACCGATTGTCGGTACATTTGAAGGATACAGGTACCTTGAGAAAGGCGATCTTTGCAGGTTTGTGCCTGCTGTCGGTGTTCATTCGGCCGACGGCGGCGGCAACGTCAGCGGAGACAGTCGTCCTGAACCGGGGCGACGGAACGCGCGCCCTCGCGATTCACAGGATTCCGCTCTATACGGAGGCGGAAGCCGGAGAGAAGCGGGAGAAGATCACCGCGGAAACGAGTCCGGCTCTGCCCTTCTCGATGCGAGGCACATGCAGCGAGTGCCACGTGTATGAGCATACGTATGACGTGATCCGAAAAGGCTGGCATTTCAACGCGGGCGAGCCGAATGTTCCGGCGGGCCGCCCGGGACAGCCCTGGATCCACGTCGATGCCGCCACGGGGACCCAGATCCCGCTTTCCTATCGTGCTTGGCCCGGGACGTTCAGACCCGATCAGGTGGGGATAAGCCCATTCCAGTTCACCGATCTGTTCGGCCGGCAGATGCCGGGCGGCGGACCCGGTGAGATGGATACGACCAACGATGCCGAGATCACCCGGCAGATGGTCTCGGGCAAGGTGGAGATCAACTGCCTGAGCTGCCATGATGCGGACGCTGCCCACGACCAGGCGGAATACGCTGCCAATGTCGAGAAGCAGAACTTCCGCTGGGCGGCCACGGCGTCGGCCGGATTCGCGGCGGTGACCGGCTCGGCCGAGAAGATGGATGAGACGTTCGACTACCGGATGCCGGATACGGTGACGAGTCCTGAACTGCTCCCGCAGGTCCCGACCGTAACTTACCGTGCGAACACGTTCGATCACAAGGACAACGTGTTCTTCGATGTCAGCAACCGCATCTCCGCGGAGCGGTGCTATTTCTGCCATTCCGATATCAACGTGGACAAGCACGGAACGCAGAAATGGCAGGCGGACGAGGACGTGCACATGACTTCCGGGATGACCTGCGTGGATTGCCACCGGGAGGGCCTGGAACACAACACGATTCGCGGCTACGAGGGCGAGAACAATGCCAATGTTATGGCTGCCCGGAGCACTTGCCGAGGGTGCCATCTGGGTGACGAGAGCGGCCGGCCGGAAGGCGGACGGCTCGGGGCGCCTGTTCCCGAGCATAAGGGCATTCCCGCCGTCCACTTCGAGAGGTTAAGCTGCACGGCGTGCCACTCCGGGCCCTGGCCCGAGAGCGAGGCCGATCGATGCAAGACTTCGCAGGCCCATGCGTTGGGCACGCACGGCTCCAATAAGGTACCCAATGCCTTGCCGCATATTCAGTACCCGGTCTTTGCGAAGGCGACCGGCAAGGTCAGCAAGATCACGCCGAATAAGCTGATCTGGCCTGCCTACTGGGGCATGTTGGGTAAGGACGATAAGGTTCAGCCGGTCGATCTGGCGACTGTGACGAAAGACGTCGGCGCGGCATTGAAGGGTGTCACAGTCCCACGCACGGGCGACTGGGCTCCGTTGAAGGAAGAGCAAATCGCTCAGGCCCTTACGGCGCTGGGCGGCTCGGCCGAGCAGAAGCCCGTGTACGTCACCGGCGGCGTTCTGTACCGCCTCGGCGATGACGGCAAGCTCCTGCCGCCGCAAAAGCATGTTGCGGCCGCTCCTTACATGTGGCCGATCGCGCACAATGTGCGTCCCGCCGCACAGTCTCTTGGCGTCGGCAAATGCACCGTCTGCCACTCGACGAACTCCGCGTTCTTCTTTGGAAACGTGGCGGCGGATTCGCCGGTTGCCACCCTCATCGGCAGCGGAATGAAGCAGTATCAGTTCCAGGGGGCGCCTCACAGCCGCACGTGGGCGTTCGCCTGGTCGTTCGTTTTCCGGCCGTGGTTCAAGGTCGTGGCGATTGGCTCCGTCGCGGTCATAGGCATTGTCCTGTTGCTGTACGCCCTCAAGGCCCTCGGCGCCGTCGCAAGAGTACTGGCTGAACAAAAGCAGAGTAATTGATAATGGATGATGGATGATTGATGATTGAGGGTTGGCAGCCACAAATCATCAATAATCAATTATCCGTCATCAATGATTAGGTGATCCGGATGTTTGAGACTGTCTCGATTTTTGCGTTCCTGGCGACATTTGTCGGTATCGCGGTGCACTGGGTCGCCACCCCGGCCGGTGGTTCGCGCAATGTGGTCCAGGGTGGGGTGCACACGCTGAGTCTGCTGCTCATCGAGCAAAGGTCAAGCCTCCTGGGGGCTCTCAAGAAGCTCTGTTACCTCGTGGCGGCAGTCTGCTTCCTGGTTCTGGCGATCACAGGGTTCTACCCGGTCCTGGTCAAAGGCGAGCACATCTCGGGCTTCGGGATGATGATCCACGCCACGTTCGCACCGGTCTTCGCCCTGTGCATGGCGATCCTGGCGATCACCTGGGCGGGCGCTAACCGCTTCGCGGCGGAGGATTGTCCGTGGATGTCGCGGCTGCTGCGTCGAGTGACCCGGCTACAGGTCGCTGCGGACGACAGGCCGTGGCGATGCTCTCTGATGCTCTACAAAGCGGCTTTTTGGGCCCTGCTGTTCCTGACGCTGCCGCTGGTTGTGTCCATCGTCATCAGCATGTTTCATATCCTCGGAACGGATTGGCAACGCACCACGCTGTCCCTGCACCGATGGGTCGGCATGGTGTTCGTTATCGTAGCGATCATCCATACATACTTGGCAGTGCGACTGCGGATGGCCAACGCGATCTAGGCGACCATCCGCCTTACTGTTGTGGGTAGAAGCCGGGTCCGGATCGCGGGCCCGGGGCCGGAGCATCGGCCATATGGGTGCAACGGCGCCTGTGCCGAGGATCGGCACGGCCGGCCAACGTGACGGGGAGAAAGGCATGCATCGTACCATCTCCGTAGTCATGATCTGCACACCAGTTCTTCCCTTCGCTGAGACCGGCGGTCTGCCGATCCGATAAGTCACCCGCCGCACGCGGGCATGGGTAGAAACGATTTAAGGAGAGCCGATCATGAGTAACGGAACGTTGCCAAATTATTTGAGCATGGCCAAGCCGAACCCGCCGGCCAACCGGGCGCCGTGGTACAAAAACACGGCCCCCACATACGCGGGCATTTTCCTGTGGTTCGTCTTCTGGAGCCAGGCACCGAGCGGCGGAACGGGGATTGCCGGCGGCACGTTGTCACAGGGCGTGGGGGTTGCCCTTCTGGGGCTGGTCATCGCAGCACTGCTGTGCCACGTCCTGTTCTACTATGTGCCGGGCATGTTCGGGATGAAGACGGGCCTGCCCCTGTATGTCGTTGGCAGCGCCCAGTACGGCACGCAGGGCGGGTTCCTGATGCCCGGGTTCCTCATGGGCGCCCTGCAATTTGGCTGGCTCGGTGTCAACGCATACTTCTCCTCGCAGGCGCTTGCGCCTCTGGTAGGCAACAACGTCGTAGCCGTGAAGATTATCGCGGTCCTATGGGCCGCACTCGCGGCGTTCGTCGGGCTGAAGGGAATTCAGTATGTGGCAAAGGTGGCAACCTACCTTCCCTTGATCCCAGTGATTATCCTCCTCGTCCTGCTGGTAAAGACCCTTGGAGGCCTTGGCGACTTCGACCCTGCAAAGCTGGTGGCCGCCAGTGGTGCAGTCCCCGTCGCAGGTGCAGCGGCGGGCCTGAGCGTCTTTGGCGTAATCGCGCTTTCGATAGCGTTCGTTGTCGGATTCTTCGCGACAGCGGGTGCCGCCGGGGTTGATTTCGGGATGAGCAGCCGGGACGAAAAAGACGTTCAGATGGGTGGCATCGTCGGTATCGCGGTGGCGATTATCGTTGCGGGCGGGGCCTCTCTGCTGATCGCCGCAGGGGCCTTCGGGCTTACCGGCCAAGCCGACCTGAATACCGCATCCCCCAGTTTCATGGGCCGCATCATGGGCTCCGAGGGTGCAGGCAAGATCATGGGATTGCTGTTGGCGATTTCCGCTTTCCCGTCTGCCTGCTTCTCCTCATTTATTGCAGCCAACAGCTTCAAGACCGTGTTGCCGAAGGTCAATCCGTTCATCTCCGTAGGGGTTGGCGCGGCGGTCAGTATCATCCTGGCCGTGACTGGCTGGGCGGGCAGGGCGGGCGCTGTATTTACGGTTATCGGCGCTTCCTTTGGACCGGTCTGCGGTGCGATGCTCGTGGACTACTTCCTGTCCGGAAAGACTTGGGCGGGCCCGCGTCTCGGCTGGAACCTGGCGGGGTGGATCTCCTGGGCCGTCGGATTTATCGTGGGTATAGCGCCACTCGTCGGGATCGCGAATGTTCCGGCAGCGCCTCTGGTGGCGTTCATCGTTGGTGCAGTGCTGTACTTCATCCTGGCCAAGGCCGGGCTGCAGCCGCGGGCGGTGGCAATGCCGGGTGTCTCGCCCAAGTGAGTGGGTGAGCCGGGTCCGGGACCTGCAGCCCCGGACGCCGAATCCGCCGACCATGTCCTTGGTGGCGAGAAGTCGCCGACGCCGCCAGCCTGGTGGTACGCGGGTGCGAAGCACCCAAGCACTCTGAAAGTCATGATGGATAGACAGGGACCTGGCAAATGCCGGGTCCCTGCTTTTCTTTTTCGCCGGAACAGACATGGTTCGTGGGTGGCCAGCGGCAAGCGGAGCCTTCGGAGCTTGCCGATGGTGTCAGGCAGCTAAGGAGCCATTGGCAAGCCGGCGCTTGCCGCTGCCACCCGGTACGGTACCCCAAAAAACCTGCACAGATACTGTAACGAAATGTCCGGTGGCGCAACTTGACAATGGGACCGGGCGCCGGTAGCATACCCGCTTTGGCCGGCCGGGACCGGCAGCGGTTTCGAGGGCTGAAACCGTCGCGGTACACTGGGATATATTAGGTTCACGTTGAAAAGGTTGACGACGATGAGAAAGAACTGGCAGATGACAAGAATCGTTCTCCTGGCGGCTTTGGCGGCGGCGCTTTGTATGAGCGCTTCGTGCAAGAAATCAGAGACTCCCCCGACGACCAAGCAGCCGACACCCCCTGCACCCCAGAAAGAGGCAGTGCCTGCCATCCAGCCGGTTGCGGCGACACCGGAGCAGCCGAAAGAGGCCCCGAAGCCTGTCGCGCCGGCCCCCGCGCCTGCCGCGACAGCAGCAGCCTCCGGCGCCAAGATGGTGCCGCTCAACATCGAGCTGCCCAAGCCGATGTTTGTCGGTACGCCGCAGGATATCAAGGTGGAGAATCTTGAAAAGCCGCTGGGCAAGCCCCGTCCGCCGTTCCTGGCCCCCGAGGGCACGGTCCTTCTGTCCCGAGGCAAGCCCGTCTCGGCCAGCGATGAGGAGCCGATCATTGGCGACATCGATTACATCACCGATGGGGATAAGGAAGCCGCCGACGGCAGCTATGTCGAGCTGGCCCCGCTCGTGCAGCACGTCACGGTCGATCTGGAGAAGCAGTGCGAGATCTACGTCATCGTTGTCTGGCACTATCACAAACAGCCTCGCGTATACAATGACGTGGTCGTGCAGCTCGCGAACGACAAGGATTTTGTCACGGACGTCAAGACCGTCTTCAACAATGACCTCGACAACTCCGCCGGCCTGGGCATCGGCACGAACATGCACTATGTCGAGACCTCTGAGGGCAGGCTCATCGATCTCTTGTCGCAGGGCAGCCCGAAGGCCCGGTACGTCCGCCTGTACAGCAACGGCAACACCAGCAACGACCTGAATCACTACATCGAGGTTGAAGTTTACGGCAAGCCGGTTCAATGAGATGGCTGGATTGGGCCTCCTCCGATAAGAGGTTCAGGCTATTCTGGTTGATGATCTTTCTCGTGGCGCTCGGGGCCTTTGGACTCCGAGCGCCACGCTTGCGTATGCGGCCGATGCATACGGATGAGGCGGTGCACGCCTACAACTTCCGCGGGCTCCTTGAGAACGGCATCTACACGTACGACCCCGAGGAATATCACGGCCCGACCCTCAACTACTTCACATTGCCCTCCGCCTGGCTGAGTTCTGCGAGCACATACAATGAGATCACCGAATCCACCGTGCGCATCGTGCCCGTGGTGTTCGGCGCGATCGTGATTCTGCTGGCGGTGTTGCTCGTCGATGGCCTGGGCTTGGCGGCGGTGGTGGCGGCCGTGCTGGCTGCGCTGTCGCCTGCGATGGTCTTCTACAGCCGCTATTACATCCAGGAAATGCTGCTCGTTTGCTTCACGTTTGGCGTCATCGCGTGCGGCTATCGGTACGCTCGCACCAGACGATTGCCTTGGGCGATGCTGACCGGCGTCTTCGCCGGCCTGATGCACGCCACCAAGGAGACGGCTATCATCGCTTTCGGCGCCATGGGTCTGGCCCTCGTGCTGGTTCTTCTGATGCAACGCGGTCGGGTGGCAGCGTCAAGGCCGAAGGCCTTGGCGATGGTTCCCCCTGTATCCGAGGACAGCCATCGCCAAGCTGCGCTTGACGCTGCCACCCCGTGGCAGGCACCGGCCGGAATCAGGCTGTCACATCTGGTTCTCGGCGTCGCGGCGGCGGTGATTGTCTCGGCTCTCTTCTACTCCGCCTTTTTCCGCCATCCGAGGGGAGTGCTGGATTCCTACCTGGCTTATGCGACCTACTTCGGCCGTGGCGCCGGGCACGACACGGTGCACGTTCACCCCTGGTACTACTACCTGCAGATGCTCCTGCTCTCGCGGTACGACCAGGGCCCGATCTGGACGGAAGGCTGGATTGTCCTTCTGGCCCTTGTCGGCATTGCAGCGGCGGTCAAAGGCTCGCGGGTCGGCCCGATCGATCCTAAGCTTACGCGCTTCCTCGCCGTTTATACCATCGCGTTGACGGTTGCGTACTCGGCCGTTCCGTACAAGACGCCGTGGTGTGCCCTCAGCTTTTTGCACGGCATGATTCTCCTGGCTGGTGTCGGCGCTGTGACGCTGCTGTCATGGCTGCGAAGGCCCGCGATGCAGCTTGCAGCCGCCGTGCTGCTGATCGTCGCCGTGGGGCACCTTGGCTTCGAGACCTATCGGGCGAACTTTGTCTATTACGCCGACAGCCGTAACCCGTACGTCTACGCCCATCCGACGTCCGAGATCTTCCTGGCCATCGAGAAGGTCCGGGAGTACGCCGACCTGGATGGGGTGGGGCGTTCCGACGATCTGCCGATCCAGGTGATCGTGCCGGGCGGGGACTACTGGCCGCTGCCCTGGTATCTGCGCGACTTGCACGTCGGCTATTACCCTGATGTGCCGGAGCCGGGCGAACTCGGGCCGCTGATCCTCATTTCCGACAAGTTGGAAGGGACCCTCGCCCGCAGGCTCTACGATGAGATGCCGTCGGAGAAGCGACAGATGTACATGTACCTGTTCGATCCGCCGTACTACGTCTGGGCCAGGCCCCAGGTGAAGCTCATGGGATTCGTGCGAAAGGACCTCTGGGAGCAGCACAACTACCGGCAGTCCAATCCATCCGAGTTGCTGGGGGGCAAGTATGGCAGGTAGACCGAAAGAGCCGGAGGAACCGTTGGTGGTTGCCGATTGGGCCGCCGTGCGGAACATCCATCGTTTCCCGCACCGGGCGATGGCGACCACGTTCGAGATCATCATCCAGCACGAGGACAAGCTCTACGCGCAACAGGCGGCGAATGCGGTGTTCGATGAGCTCGACCGGATTGAAGGGGAGTTGAGCCGCTTCATTGAGAACAGCGACATTGCGAGAATCAACAATCTGCCGGCGGGCCACCCCTTGCCGCTCGGCCTGGAAACCTTCCAGTGCCTGGAAATCAGTGCCGAGGTCTGGGCCCAAACCAGGGGCGCATTCGATGTCACAGTGGGATTCCTCGTGGACTGCTGGCGGGATGAGGAGAAGAACCCGCGCACGCCCACGCCGCAGGAGCTGCAGTTTGCCCGCGAACATACCGGCATGCACCTGATCCTTTTCGATGAGCCAACCCACGCGGTGGCCCTGACGCGCAGTCCCGTCCGTGTCGATCTGGGCGGGGTGGGTAAGGGTTACGGCGTAGATCGCATGGCCGAGATGCTGCGCGAGTGGAGCATCGACCGGGCGCTGATTCACGGGGGCTTCAGCTCTGTCCTGGCCCTCGATGCCCCGGAAGGTTCTGCCGGCTGGCCGGTGACATTGAGCTACCCGGGCAATCGCAGCCGCTCGCTCGCCCGTCTGCAACTGGAGCGCATCGCGGTGAGCGGCTCAGGCCTGGAGAAGGGCCCGCATATCATCGATCCCCGCAGCGGCCGGCCTGTGGAACGCAAGATCGCCACGTGGTCCATTGCACCCGACGCCGCTCGTGCCGATTGTCTCTCGACCGCCTTCATGGTGATGACGCCGGAGGAGGTCGAGGCGTACTGTATCGATCACCCCGCCGTGCGCAGCCTTCTCATCGTACCGGCCGATCCCCAGGCTGGCTTGCCCGAGCGAATCCTCTCCTCCGGCGCCTGGAGACAAGGTGAGCTGGAAGTGTGATGTTTGATGTGTGAAGTGTGATGTTTGATTTGGGCGCGAGCACTCTTTACATCAACCATCAAACATCTTACATCTCACTTCTGTTGTTGGACATGGCTCGTCGGATTCTTCGCAGCTCGGAGAGCACGGGCCAGGGCGTGCGGGCGACGGAGAGCCGGCTGTCGGGGTCGCAGGTCCACTCGACGGGGAATTCCGCGATGCGATAACCCCTCTTCATGGCCCGCAGAATGATCTCGATGTCGAACATGAACCCATCAGTGGTGCATTGCCTGTAAAGCTCTCTCGCGACGTCGCCCTTGTACATTTTGAACCCGCACTGAGTGTCGGCGAGTTCCGGGGGGACTCTCAGAAGCGTCCGAACGGTGGACTTGAACGCCTGTGACAGGACGCGCCGATGCCAGGGCTGGGCCCTGTGAATATCGCTGGCGATGTGCCGCCTGGAGCCGTGGGCGATGTCGCAGGCACCGTTCTTGAGCATCTCCAGCCCCTTGAGGGCGTTGTTGTACGGAATGCACAGGCCGCAATCGGCGAACATGGCGTACTTGCCGCCGGCGGCGTTCATGCCGGTCCGGACGGCGCAGCCCTTGCCCCGGTGCTGGTCGTAGTGGATCACGTTGAGCCTGACGGCCGGTGGAACGCGGACGGCCCGCGCCGCCTCCGCCGTGCCGTCGCAGCTCCCATCGTCCACGACCACGACCTCGCCCGCCAGCCTGTTGGTCTGCAGGAACGCCGCGGCGGCTTCTACATCCCGCGCGATCTTCCGGCACTCTTCGAAGGCTGGTATAACGATCGATAAGTCCATGTTGCCTTTCCACAAGAATCAGACAGCCGGCTCTCATTATACGGCTTATGCGGTTGGGGGCAATGGCCGGATGAGCGGCGACGCACGACGCCTCAAAGAAAGCGACCCCGTTGGATGGCCAGTGGGGTCGCTTGACACATTCAATTGTCGGGAAAAGACGGCTCAGCCGATTTCCTCGTCGATCCAGCCGCACAGCTCGCGCACCTCGTCGAGCGTGATGTCGCCCATGTGCGCGATGCGGAACGTCTTGTCCTTGAGCTGGCCGTAGCCGGCGCTGAAGATCGTGTTGTGCTTCTTCTTGACGGCCGCGATTACCTCGCCGACGTTGATGCCGCGGGTGTTCTTGATCGTCGTGAGCGTGTTGGACGCGTATCGCTCTTCGCAGAACAGGTCGAACTTCTGCTTGGCCCAGCCGCGGCAGAAATCGCCCATCTTCTTATGACGCGCCCAGACGTTCTCGATGCCCTCATTGACGAACTTCGTGCATTGGTAGTGCAGGCCCATGATGTGCGGGATGCTGGGCGTCACGAGGGTCTGGCTCTTCTCGGCGGCCTTGGCCCACTCGATGAAATTGAAGTAGTAGCCCTTGGCGGGCACGCTCTTGGCCTTCTCGACGGCCCGCTTGCTGACGGCGGCGACGGTGAATCCCGGCGGCAGGCCGAACGCCTTCTGCACGGAGGCGAACACGACGTCCCAGCCGAGTTCGTCGAAGTGGATCGGCTGGCCGATCATGCCGCTGACGGCGTCCACGAAGACCAGCACATCCGGGTACTTGGCCTTCATCATCTTGCTGATGTCGTAGATCGGGTTCATCAGGCCCGTGCTCGTCTCGTTGTAGATCAGCGTGATCGCCGCGTACTTGCCGCCGGCGAGCTTGGCGTCGATCAGTTCCGGCGTGGTAGCCTGGCCCCACTCGACCTTGAGCGTCTCGACGTTGCGGCCGCAGTCCTTCACCACGTCCGCCCACTTATCACTGAACGCACCGCAGCACGTGGCCAGGACCAGCTCACTGGGAGCGACGCAGTTGCGGACGGAGGCCTCCCACAGTCCCGAGCCGCTGGAAGTGGAGAGGAAGATATACTGATCGGTGAAGAGCAGCTTCTTGAGCATATCGACGACTTCACCGTGCAGTTGTGCGTACTCCTTGTCACGATGCCCGAGCGTCGGCCGGGCCAACTCCTTCAGCACGTCGTCTTTGACCTGGATGGGCCCGGGGATAAACAGCCGGGGCGGGTTTCTCCAATCTGCCATTTGTGCACTCCGATAATGCGGTTAGAGCTTCTGAATCGTGAGTCCTGTATACATCTTCGGAAAAAAGTATGTCGATTTGTGAGGCATACGTTCTCCCGCGTCCGTGACCTTCGACAATTGCTGCATCTTCACCGGGTTGGTGAAGAAGGCGATCTGCTTGCGGCCGGCGTCGATCCGGGCGATCAACTCATCGACGGCGTTGGGGATGTCCTTCACGTATTCCACGTGCTCAGGGTTGCCCATCTTCTGCTCATCGAGGCCCAGCAATCCCTCCAGGACAAGCTTCTGGAGCACGGAGACATCGAGGGCCCGCCATGCCTCGCTCATATTCGGGGCGACCGCGTCCATGGCGGTTCTATCCTTCAGGGTCGCCACGTAGAAGGCCTTGTCGCCCATGTAAATCCCGAACGCGGTCTTGTCCTGCTCGTGCAGGCTCCGCATCCGGGCCAGCATGTCCTGCTTGGCCTGTTCCTTCGTGTCGCTGGAGAACTCGAACCGTATCAGCCGGAAGTTGTCCTGCAGCCGTGCGAGGAACTCGGGCGGTTTGAACTCTGCGATTCCCCCGACGAGGCGGTGAGTGGCCAGGACCACGAGGCCTTTCTGCCGGGTGTTCGTGAAGGCCAGCATCTGGTACCTGGCAGCGGGGTTGCCCGACTCCCGCATGTACTTGAGGCCGGTGGTGTAGCGATGGTGGCCGTCGGCGATGATGCAGCTTTTCTCGGCCATCATCTTCGTGACGGCTTCGACCTCCCTGGTGGCGGTGATGGCGAAGAGCCGGTGCCTCACCTGATCGTCCACGAAATCCACGAGCGGCTTTTGCGTGGCGGCCTTCTCGATGATCCTGTCGGCGACGCCTTGCGGGTCCTCGTACAGCATGAAGACCAGGCCGAACTTGGCGTCCGTCGCTCGTTCCAGGTTCAGTCTGTCGAGCATGGGTTTTTCGAACACCTGCTCGTGCGGCCGGACTGTCTTGCCGAAGTCTTCGAGCTTGCCCAACGCGATAAAGGTCAGCCGCTGAAAAGCCATGCCGTTGAGCTCGAAGTCCTGGACATAGCCGTAGATCGTGTCCTTGTCGTCCTGTTTCAGGGCACCCTCGGAGATCCACTTCTGGAGGTATTCCGCGGCCCGAGTATAGACGTTGTGCCGGCCGTTGTCGGCGGGGCTGGTCTTGCCCCTCGTGATGTAGGCGACGTTGTACTTGCTCCGATTGTGGAGCCGCTCCTGCTCGTCGTCGCTGATGACGTCGTAAGGCGGCGCGATGCACCGGCCCACGTCCCCGACGACCTGCGGGTTGTATCGGAACGCCTTGAAGGGTTTCACTTCCATTATCACAGTCTTCGCGGTCCTTCACCCGGCACGGATTTCCCCTGAACCGACAGGTGATTCTGCGGATGCCGTGGACACCCGTCCGGACAGAACTCTGCCACCAGCCTTGGGGTTCGCAGGACGCTCCTGCAATTCACCAGGTTCGTGAATGGCGGGATAATAGCCAACCAGGACCCCTTTGTCAAGAAAGAACCCCCGCCCGCCGGGGAACAGGGTGAGGTCGGCCTTCGGTGGCGGATTTGGATTCCACCCGACACAAGAGCGCAGCCCAGTCTTCTTTCGCCCCTACGGGGCTTTGAGATAGGATTGACTATCGTACCCACCGTTGAAACGGTGGGCTAGTGTCGATCGCCCCCGTGGGGCGGACGGGCCGACGCAAGAGGACTGGAGCCAAGTCCAAGCCCGGAGGGCGACAGAGAATAGCCCAGCGATTGATCGCTGGGGAACCGGGGCCGAGGACAAAAGCCAGTCCCGTAAGGGACGAAAGAGGCGCAGTCCGCACACGGCGGCTACACGCCGCCACCGAATTCCGACCATACCCGGGGAATGGGGTGGGGTTGGCCTTCGGTGGCGGATTCGAGCCGCGTTGCCGGTCTTTCCCGTCGATCAGTACGAGCGGGCGATGTCGTGGCAGTGGTATGCGACCCGCGGCCGTGGCCGCAGCATGGCCCCAGCGCCCGCGGCCGGCTTGCGGCATTGGCTTTGTTTCGCACGATCCGTTTTGTAGGGTGGGCAGTGCCCACCTTCCGCCGTCACAGATTGGCTTTGTCTCGCACACTCGGCCCCAGGCGTCTCCATTGGCTTTGTTTCGCACGTTGGTTTGTCCTCGGCCGCCGGGCTAGGGCTATCGCATCTAAATTGAGCCTTTGCAGGCATGGTTTCGTATTCTTCTCAGAAGCAAGACACTTCAAGTAGAGAGGAATACGTTTTTGATGAAGAAATCGATTTGGGATCATTTTGCCGCGGTTCCTGATCCTCGCGTGGAGCGGACGAAACGGCATGAATTACAGGATATTCTGGTCATTGGCGTCTGTGCCGTGATCTGCGGGGCTGAGCACTGGACGGACGTAGAGATGTTCGGCAACGTCAACGAGGAATGGTTTGGCACGTTTCTGGACCTGCCCAATGGCATTCCATCGCATGATACCTTTGGTCGGGTCTTTGCCGCCCTGGACCCGGATGCGTTTGAAGCGGTCATGCAGGCGTTTGTGGCGGATCTGGCCGGCAGCAGCCGGGGCAAGCACATCGCCATCGACGGCAAGACCCTGCGAAACAGCTTTGATCGGGTCCGTGCCAAAGGCCCGTTGCACATGGTCAGTGCCTGGGTCCACGAGAACTGCGTGGCTTTCGGCCAACGGGCGGTCGATGCCAAGAGCAATGAGATCACCGCGATCCCGGAGTTGCTCAAGCTGCTCGACGTGGAGGAGGCAACCATCACGATTGACGCCATGGGTTGTCAAAAGGAGATCGCCGAGCAGATCGTCGATCAGGGCGGCGACTATGTGCTGGCCCTCAAGGCTAACCAAGGGACTCTGTACGAGGATGCCCGGATGTACATGGAGGACGGCATCGCCCACGGGTTTGCCGGCGAGCAGGACTTCTGGGAAACCGTGGAAAAAGGCCATGGACGACTGGAAACCCGGCGGGTGTGGACTACCAGCGATGTGGGATGGCTGCAAGGGCGTCACGACTGGCCGGGTCTGGGCAGCCTCACGGCCATCGAGCGAGAGCGTCAGGTCAACGGCCAGTGCGAACGAAAGCGACACTACTTCATCAGCTCCCATCCGGGACACTGTGCCCAGCGTCTGGGGACATTGATTCGCCATCACTGGTCCGTGGAGGTCCAGTTGCACTGGTCGCTGGACGTGAGTTTCCATGAGGACGCCAGTCGAGTCCGAGTGGCCAACGCCGCCGAGAACTTCTCGCGATTGCGTCGAATCGCCCTGATGCTGCTCAAGCAGGAGAAGACGGCCAAGGGCGGCATCGCCGCCAAACGCCTCCGAGCCGGCTGGGACCGAGACTACCTGCTTAAGGTCCTTGGCATTTAGATGCGATAGCCCTGGCCGCCGGGCCAGCCTCACTTGACACTTCACACGTCAGACTTGGGACTTCCGCCGATTGGCTTTGTTTCGCACAGTCGCTTACGACGGTATGGGTGGCAGCGTCAAGCGCAGCTTGGCGATGGTCGCCTTGAGGCTCCCCGAATTGGCTTTGTTTCGCGGAATCGCTCCCTCCGGGTGGCACGGGCAAACTCGTTTGCCCGTGGACTTTCGGATGGCCGGAACTCTTCGAATCCGCACCGTCAAACGAGTTGGGTCTGTCCCAGGTTGTTGAGTTCTGGGTGGCAGCGGCAAGCGGCAGCTTGCCGATGGCGTCAGGATGCAGCCCAACACCATCGGCAAGCTCCGCAGGCTGCGCTTGCCGCTGCCACCCGTCGTGATCCCTCAAATTGTGCGAACTCGATGCCCTGTGCCCGTCTTGGCCTTTTTCCTCTCGCCGGAGCTGCCGCAGCTCCTTCATCGTCCGGTACAGGCTGCTCTCGATCCGCCGTTCGTGCATTGTCAGCCGGTCGAGGGTCCTTGTCTCGGCGAAGTCCCGCGCGACCGCCCGCCCGAAGCTCAGCTCGGCCCTGGCCGATGGATCGCGGTTCTCACGGCGGCACTTGACCCAGTCGCTGCCGCGATCCGCCTCGATCAGATAATCGAGGGCCTCATCCTGCATGCGTTCGGCCCGTTTGAGCCGCCACCAGAGAACCGACGATGCGTTCCGCCATCGCCTCTTCCTCCGGCCCATCCGGAGCCAGCTTCCGGAGCATCCGACTGCGGTGCAGCTCGAATTCCTGCGGATCTTCGTTCCTGAGCACGGCCTGGCGGGCCCACAGGCCGTGCTTGACGGCGTTCCGGGCCACGACGGCTTTGCCCTCCACCGTGCGGGGTCCGGTGGATTTGGCGGCGTTACGACGGTTGGCGGCGACTCGTGCTTGGCTACCCATGGGAAGCCCTCCAGGAACTTAGGATTTACGATTTACGAGTTTTGATTTACGATTGAGCCCTGCCGCAGGCCTGCCTGCACACAGCCTCGCCGGGCGAACGATGGTCGTAAGACCATACAGAATAGACGCTCCCGGAGGGCAGAATGTTACAGGAATATATGTTAGATAACGACAAGACTTGTAACCCCCTGTGGCCCAGGGACTTACAGCCCGGCTTTTTTGCTGGGTGCCATGCTTACGCTCGCGTAAGCATGCCCTGCCTATCGCACGGAACATGTCTGCGCAAGCGTAGACACTGCACCCGGCGCTCGCCCTCCTGTCGTGCGGGGACGCACGACCTACACAAGAGGGGGCTCGTGGGATGGGTCCTTGACCTACGCAGTTGCCTGATCGAGGCGTTGCTTGACGCGTGGGTTAAGAACCCACCCTACATGCGACGTCACCTATCTTCAGGGGTTTGGCCTTTGATCGCTGCTGGGATTGCGGCTATACTGTTGCCGACAGCGACGAGGCACGGAATGGGTGCGGCGTTGCGCAGATTTCGAGGAGAACCCTATGTCTACCACGGCGATGAGATCGGTTCGCTGGTCGTTTGAATTGGCTCTACTGCTGCTGGTTGCCGGCCCGCCGGCACGGGGGGCTGAGTCGGCGAAACCGCCGGAGAGCGGGACTCCGCCGGGTTCTGTGAAGATGACCGCCCAGGAGGACCATCAGAACATGATGGATCAATTGGGCATCAAGACGCTGAGGCGGGGCGCCGACGGCATGAACCGCCAGTCGCCCTATTACCAGAACACCGATGAGTCCAAGGCCAATCCTTACCCGAACCTGCCGGACCCGCTGACGCTCAAGAATGGGCAGAAGGTGACGACGGCCCAGATGTGGTGGGACCGGCGCCGGCCGGAAATCGTGGAGGACTTCGACCGCGAGGTCTATGGCCGAGTGCCCGGGGACACGCCGAAGGTGACATGGGAAGTGACTGAGACGACCAAAGAAACCGACAGTAATGTGCCGGTCATCACGAAGCAGCTCGTGGGCCACGTCGACAATTCCTCGTGTCCTGCGATCACCGTGGACATCCGGCTGACGCTGACCACGCCGGCCAACGCGACCGGTCCCGTCCCCGTAATGATGGAGTTCGGCTTTTCATTTGGGCCCGGCGGCTTCGGCGGCGCGCGGAAGGGCGGTCCCGGCGGGTTCGGCGGAGGTTGGCAGCGGCAGGTTCTGGCCAAAGGCTGGGGCTATGCCATCATCGTCCCGAACAGCATTCAAGCGGATAGCGGCGCCGGCCTGACTCAGGGCATCATCGGCCTGTGCAACAAAGGCCGGCCCCGAAAGCCGGAGGATTGGGGCGCGTTGCGCGCCTGGGCGTGGGGCGCCAGCCGGGCCTTGGATTATCTCGAAACGGATAAGGCTGTGGACGCCAAGCAGGTCGGCATCGAGGGTCTCTCCCGTTACGGCAAGGCCGCGCTTGTCGCGATGGCTTATGACCAGCGTTTCGCCATCGGTTTCATCGGCTCCTCCGGCGAAGGTGGCGCCAAGCTTCACCGCCGGAATTTCGGCGAACTGGTGGAAAATCTCACAGGAAGCGGGGAGTACCATTGGATGGCCGGCAACTTGCTCAAGTATGGCGGACCGCAAAACGCAGGCGACTTGCCCGTGGACGCGCACGAGCTGATCGCCCTGTGCGCCCCTCGCCCGACGTTCATCAGCTACGGCGCGTCGTCGGGTCCGGGCGCGGAAGGCACCTGGGTGGACCAGAAGGGCAGCTTCATGGCCGCCGTCGCCGCCGGACCGGTATACAGACTCCTCGGAAAGAAGGACCTGGGCGCCACCGAGTTCCCGCCCGTGGAGACCGGCTTGATGGATGGCGAGCTCGCCTGGCGCCAGCACGCCGGCGGCCACACCACCGGCCCCAACTGGCCCACCTTCCTGGCCTGGGCCGACCGCTACATTAAACCTGGATTTCCCAAGTAGTTCGTGGCAAATCGATACGTGGGTCTTCAGAAGGAGGCACAGTAAATGGCAAAGGCCCAAAGACTCGGCGGGTGGATGACCAGGTTCAAGCGCTGCATCGACGCTGAAGCCGGCGCAGCGGTATCTGAGAAGGTCATCATCGAAACTGAGCGATTTGATGCGACATCGGACTACGCACAGAAAGCCGAATGGATAAAGAATGCTGTCCGGCGTCTTGAGAAGGAAGCGGGTAGACCCACGGCGAGAAAGGTAATGCAGGCCTGCGGAATGAAATGCTGCGGTCCTACACAGCAGAAACGCGCCAGGCAGTTCATGAAGGAATCGAAATCGGTCAAGGAACTGCTCGCCAGGCTGAATGAAAGAGGCATCGGCGGAGGAAGGCTGAAACTGAAAAACCCCAACACGATCGTGGGCGGCTACGACTGGTGTTACTGCGGACGGGTGAAGCAGACCCAGCAACCGTTCCCGACCGATACCTATTGCCATTGCTCCGCGGGATGGTATAAGTCCCTCTTCGAAGCCGCGTTCGATAAGCCGGTAGAGGTGAAACTGAAGCAGTCAATCATCCAAGGGGCAGATAGTTGTGAGTTTGAGATTGAGCTTAGTTAGAGTCACTTTCAGCCGCGGCACGGGGGCAGCGCTATTTGCTCTTCTTCTCGGCCAGGTACTTGTTGATGGCGGCGGCGGCGATTCGGCCCTGGCCCATGGCGAGGATGACCGTGGCGGCGCCGAGGACGATGTCTCCGCCGGCGAAGATGCCCTCCATCGAGGTCCGGCAGTTCTCATCGACCACGATATTGCCCCACTTGTTGAACTCCAGGCCCGGGGTGGTCTGGCGGATCAAGGGGTTGGCCAGGTTGCCGATGGCGACGATGACGGTATCGACGTCGATCCGGAACTCCGAGCCGGGGATCGCGACGGGGCGGCGGCGGCCGGAGGCGTCGGGTTCGCCAAGCTCGTAGCGAAGGCATTCGATCCCCGTGACGATGCCCTTGTCGTCGCCGATGATCCGTTTGGGGTTTTGCAGCAGGTGGAACTCCACGCCTTCCTGCTGGGCGTGATGGACTTCCTCCACGCGTGCGGGCATTTCTTTCTCTGTCCGGCGGTAGATGAGATAGACTTTTTCGGCGCCGAGTCGCACGGCGGTGCGGGCCGAGTCCATGGCGACATTTCCGCCGCCGATGACGGCGACCCTCTTCGACATCGCGATGGGCGTATCCGCCCCCGCGCCGAATTCATAGGCCTTCATCAGGTTGGCCCGGGTGAGATATTCGTTGGCGCTATAGACGCCGACGAGCGACTCACCGTCGATGTCCATGAAGCTGGGCAGGCCCGCCCCCACGCCGATATAGACGGCATCGAAGCCGTCCTCTTTCATCAGTTGCTCGATGGTCTTCGTTCGGCCGACGATGAAGTTCGTGACGATCTTGATGCCCATCTGCTTAAGGGTCTCGATCTCCTTTTGCACGATGGCCTTGGGCAGCCGGAACTCGGGGATGCCGTAGACCATGACTCCGCCCGGCTTGTGGAAGGCCTCGAAGACGGTGACGTCGTGCCCGGCTCTTCTCGCGTCGGCGGCGGCGACAATCCCGCCGGGACCCGAGCCGATGATCGCTACTTTCATGCCGGTTGGCGGCGCCACCTGCGGAATCGCGGAATCCCCGTCATGAGTGAGATCGGCGACGAATCGCTCCAGCCGGCCGATGGAAACGGCCTTGGACACGTCCTTGAGGCTCAGACCAACCGTGCATTTCTCCTGGCACTGAACCTCCTGGGGACAGACCCGGCCGCAGACCGCCGGAAGCAGGGAGTTCTCCTTGATGATCTGCAGCGCCCTGCGATAGTCGCCCTCGGCGATCGCGCCGACAAAATCGCGGATGCGGATGCGGACCGGGCAGCCCTCGATGCACGGGGTATTCTTGCATTGGAGGCATCGCAGCGCCTCGATCCGGGCCTGCTCTTCGGTATAGCCCTGAGCCACCTCGTTCACGTTGCGGCGGCGGGCCTGGGCGTCCTGCTCAGGCATCGCCTGCGCCGGGATCGCCATGCGGTCCTTGACTTTCAACACGCCGGCGTCCTTCTTTGCCAGCAGGTCACCCAGCAATTTCTTTCTCTCGTCATTGGTCATAGTCATTGATTATCGATGATTGATTATTGATGATTGCAGAGGAATTCGCTCTCGCTCTCTCAATAATCAATCATCCATCATCCTTCATCAATTTTCGGGGCCCAATTTGCAGCGGTGCTGCTTATAGTTCTCGTGGGCCTGTCGCTCCTGGGCTTTGTAGGCGTTCAACCGTTTGATCATGAGGTCGAAGTTGACCTTGTGTCCGTCGAATTCGGGGCCGTCCACGCAGACGAATTTGGCTTTGCCGTCCACCTCGACGCGGCAGCCGCCGCACATGCCCGTGCCATCGACCATGATCGTGTTCAGCGAGAACCTCGGTCGGTACGCTGAACTGCCGCGTCACCTCGCAACAAAACTTCATCATCGGCGTCGGGCCGATGATGAACGCATGATCGGGCTTGGGATTGCGTCCGCAGACCTCTTTGAGCGGCTCCGTCACCAGGGCTTTGCGAGCGTAGGAGCCGTCGTCGGTGCAGACGATCATCTCGTCACTGACTTTTGCGAAGCGGTCTTCGAGAATCAGCCGGGTCTTGTCCCTGGCCCCGAGGATGCTGATGACTCGGTTGCCCGCGTGCTTGAGCGCGGTGGCGATGGGCAGCAGCGGGGCGTTGCCGATGCCGCCTCCAACGCAGACGACCGTGCCGTAACGCGTGATGTGCGTGGGCGTGCCGAGGGGCCCGGCGATATTCCCAATCACATCACCTTCCTTCATGTCCGCCATCTCGGTCGTGGTCTTACCCACCCGCTGCCAGATCAACTCGATCGTGCCCTTCTCGCGATTCACCTCGGCGATCGTCAGCGGGATGCGCTCGGAATAATTGCTATCGATACAGACAAGAACGAACTGGCCGGGCTTGCGAGCCGCCGCAATCAGCGGGGCCTCGACCTCCGCCCAGAAGACGTCTTCTCCGATTTGACGTTTACCTGTGATTCTGTGGGACATTTCAAAGGAGCCCGTTAATCGTGTCGCTGATGTCCTTCTTACTGGTCACGCCGACCCACTTCTTCTGCACCTGCCCGCCCTTGAACAGGATGAGCGTCGGGATCGCGTTGATGCCGAACTTCACGGCGGTGTTGCGGCTTTCATCCGTGTTGACCTTGCAGATCTTCGCCTTCTCCGCGTACTCGGTCGCGATCTGCTCGATGATCGGGGTCATCATCCTGCACGGGCCGCACCACGGGGCCCAGAAATCCACGAGCACCGGCACTTCCGAGTTCTGCACCGTCTCATCGAAATCGGCGTCCGTCAGCTCAATCACATTGCCTGACATGGCATTGTCCTTTCGAAATTGATTATTGATAATTGATGATTGATAATTCGGGTCAAGGAGCTGACCCCTTCTTCAATCATCCATTATCAATTATCCATCATCCTTCCCCCAAGGGTTCGTCAAGCACCAAATCATCGTCGGCTGTGCCGGCCGCCTCCTCGGTATCGAAGTCCTCCTCTTGTGTAATCTCCTCGTCGTCCTCTTGTTCATCAGCCTCTGCCTGTGACTTGGCCGGCAGCTCCACGATGGGGATGGGAGGCGTCTGGGCGGTCTCGGCCTGGGCCGGCGCTTCCGCCTCCACATCGCCGACGGCCATGATGGCCCTTTGCACGGCCTGTTCCGCCGGCTCCTCGGTCAGGGACCGCAGGTAGATCTGGGAGGTGTTCTCGCCCTGCTCGGCCCAGATGAGCTTGCCGCGAATCAACTCCAGAATCCCCAGGAAGACTCCGACCATCACCAGGCGATTCGGCTTGGCGTCGAAAATGCGCTCGAAAGTCAACGGGCCTTCCGTCTGGAGGCGATGCAGCACTTCGATCTGGTACAGATCGATGGGGGTATCATCCCGGATATGGCCGGTGTACGTGCTCGTGCCGGTCGCCTTGCAGATCGCGTCAAAGGCTTCTAGCAGGTCCCAGATGCTGACCTGATCCATGTCGATCTCAGGCTCGGCGTCGGGGACGAGTTTGTCGATGAGGTTGGTGGGCCGGCCCTGCCGCTCCTGATGCCGTTCGGCGGCGGCGTCGAGCAGATTCGCGGCGTCCTTGAATCTCTTGTATTCGAGGAGCTGGCGGATCAGCTCGGCCCGCGGATCGTTCACTTCCGCCTCGCCCGCCTGCTCCGGATCGGCCCTCGGCAGGAGCATCGCCGACTTGATCTCCATCAACGTGGCGGCCATGACCAGGAAGTCGCCCGCCAGGTCGATATCGAGCTGCTTGAGCAGTTCGAGGTATTGCAGATACTGGTCGGTGATCTTGGCGAGTGGGATATCGTAGATATCCACCTCTTCCTTGCGGACGAGGTACAGCAACAGGTCTAACGGCCCGGCGAATATGTCGAGGTTGACGCGGTAATCAGCCACTGGCTACTCCTGTTCCGGCTCCTCATCCTGCTCGTCTTCGAGGCCCCCATCCCAGCCCTGTTCCATGTCCTCCTCCGTCTCCTGCTCCGATTCCTCCCCTTGCTGCCTGCTGGCTTCGAGGATCTCTTTGGCCTCGTCGGCCTGGCTCTCGGGCGTCTGAAGCTGGACATCGACGGCCGCCGGAACGCCTCCATAGACGGAGGCGACGTTCTGGCCCATGACGAACGCCGTGATGCCCTGGCTATCGAGCAGTTGCCGGGCCAACTCCGCCTGCATGTAATCGCTGAAACGCGCTACGGTAACGAGTTTCTCGTTCATCTTCGCTCTCCCAAGCCTATGGCCTTTCGAGCCTCCAAGAGGGTCGGCGCAGCCACGGCTCTGGCCCGCTCGGCCCCTTTCTTGAGCATGGCATCGACGGCGTCCGGGTTCTTCTCAAGCTCGGCACGCTTCTGCCGATAGGGCTTGAAATACTCGACGATCAATTCGGCCAGACGTTTCTTGGCCTCGCCGTAGCCCATGCCGCCGCTGCGGTAGCGGCGATCCCACTCGGCCAACTCCTCCGGCGAGGCGAACAGCCGCAGAAGGGCGAACACGTTGCACTTGGCCGGGTCCTTGGGCGCCTCGACCGGCGTGGAATCGGTCACGATCTTCATTACCTTACTCTTTACGCTCTTTTCGGGCTCGAAGATCTCGATGGTATTGCCATAGCTCTTGCTCATCTTGCGGCCATCGGTGCCCGGCACCACGGCCACCGACTCGATGATGTAGTCCGCGGGAATCTTGAAGATCTCGCCGTAGGCGTTGTTGAACCGCATGGCGATGTCGCGGGTCACCTCGATATGCTGTTTCTGGTCTGCCCCGACGGGCACGAGGTCGGACTTGACGATCAGGATGTCCGCCGCCTGCAGGACAGGATAAGCGAACAGGCCGTGATTGGGGCTGAGCCCCTGCGCTACCTTATCCTTGTAGCTGACGCATCGCTGCAACAGGCCCATGGGCGTGATGCAGGACAGCAGCCAGGTCAGTTCCGTTACCTCAGGCACGTCCGACTGTCGCCAGAACACGGTCTTTTCCGTGTCGAGTCCGAGGGCCATGTAGTCCATCGCCACGCCAAGCGTATATTCCTGCACCACCTTGGGCGACGGATTGCTGGTTAGAGCGTGGTAATCGGCGATGAAGTAGTAGCATTCATGCTCCGCCTGCATTCGCATGTGCTGGCGGATGGCCCCGAAATAGTTGCCGATATGCAATCGGCCTGACGGCTGGATGCCCGACAATACTCTCAACGCTGCCTCCAGGAAGTAAAACCAGAGTCCAAAACAACTTAGGCAAGTTACAAAAGCGCGAGAATACCGGGAACAGGCACAAAAGTCAAGCGTTCACCGCGTCGAACATGGCTACGATGTTCTCGGGCGGGACATTGGCTAAGATGTTGTGCACCTGCTGGAAGACGAATCCGCCGCCGGGGTGGAGGATCTCGACCTGCCGCTTGACGTGCTCGGCCACCTGCCTGGGCGTGGCGCTGGAGAGGATATCGCGCGTGTCGCAGCCGCCGCCCCAGAAGGTGATATCCTTGCCGAATTCGGCCTTGAGCTCGCGTGCATCCATGCCTCGGCAACTGATCTGGACCGGGTTGATGGCGTCGAGACCGGCCTCGATCAAGTGGGGCATCAGCT
This sequence comes from Sedimentisphaerales bacterium, assembly GCA_963708075.1. Taxonomy (GTDB): domain Bacteria; phylum Planctomycetota; class Phycisphaerae; order Sedimentisphaerales; family Anaerobacaceae; genus PLanc-01. Next base: position 4,770,027 of record OY970194.1, on the reverse strand, counting down.
CGCGGACGCCTCCGCAGCAGTGGAGCATGACCTTGACGTCGGCCAGCTCTTTGGCGCGGGTCCAGAGAAGCTTATGGCGGGGCTTGAAGAACTCACAGTACATCCGCGGCGACATCATCGGGCCGGTTTGCATGCCCAGGTCGTCGCCGAACAGAATGATGTCGATGTACCGGCCAACCGCCGCGAGGAATCGCTCCAGCCGTTCCAGGTGAATAGCCATGAGCTCATCGAGGAACGCGTGGGCCTTCGCAGGCTCGGCGGCGAGCATCATCATGAACAGGTCGTTGCGATGGCAGAACTGGCCGATCTCGAAGAGATTGCCGCCGAACAGCCCGATGATCGCCCGGTCGGTTTTGGCCCGCAGTTGCCTCGCGCCCTTGTGAAGGGCCTTCATGTCAATCGGGCCGGGCGGGCTGGCGATAGCGGTCCACATCGTTTGGTCGAGGGCCTCGCGAACGGTCCTGGGGCCGTCTGTGGCGGCCATGGGGAAGTAGGTCTGCTCGAAGTACAAGGCCCCGTCGGGCATGTGGGCAAGGATCGTACCGTTGCCGGACCGGATCACCCAGCGGCGCTCCTGCCGCTCGATGCGCGTCCAGGCGGGTACCAGGCAATCCGTACCGTCAGGCAGCGTCCAGGGAACCCAATCCGTCTCCCCCCGCGCAAATCCCCGGCCCAGTTCAATGGTATCGACACCGAAGCGGTCGAGCACATCCTCGTCCACGATAGCCATCTGTTGGACGACATCGTACACGCGGACGGGCTTCGGGGGCAGGCCGAGGATCTGCCGCAGCTTCGGATACGCCATAGCGGCGATCCCGGAGGATCGGTGGCCTGAGAAATCGACCGGAACACGCGCAGACTGCTGATGCGCCAGCGCTGCCAACACACGCTCTCGTGAAGTCATACTCCAATTCCGAAAAGATACACAGATCGCGGATTCGAAAGCGTGATGGCCAGTCGCCCGGGTGGCTCGTGCTCAGGGAAGGCCCTGCGCGGCCGAACCTGATACCCTCCCATGTCGTGAAGATCGAATGACGCCAGGTTGTCCACGCCCCGCGTTGCGCATCGTTCAACATGCGACAGCGCGGGGCAGGAAACCTCTTTCGATTACATTCTTCCGAGGGACTTCATGTACCTGGGAGACTTCTTCAGTCCCATTCGGGACGCCTTCTTCTTCACGGCCTCCGTGGGACGTCCGAGCTCCGCGGCAACTTCCGCGGTCGGGCGATTGGGGAACAATCTCTTGAGCTCCTTCAGATCGTCCTTCGACCAGGACCCCTTTGTCATGTCTCTATCTTTTCTGGCCATCTCGAATCCTTTCTTGTCTCTCACTACAAATTCAAACCGTCCCTGAGAAAATTGTAGTGCCGTGCACCACGGCAAGCAAACACTTTTCCCAGCGGGCGCCAAAAATCCGGCCGCGAGACCTTCTCGCGTCACCCGTCTTCCAGTATGTACGTGACGCACGGGTCTTTGCAAGTAAGGAATGCGCTTAAGGGGAAACATGACCCTCGTATCAGGTATCTCCTGAGGGGACAGGGACACGCCCGCACGTTTGCGACATGGCGTCCGCTCTACTCAATTCGCCGCACTAGGAGGAAGACAGATACAGGACCCGGGCGGGTAGAGTGACACAAGCGAACTCCTTCTCGGGTGGCACCGCCAAACTCGTTGGGTTCGTCCCAAGTTGTTGAGTTTTGGGTGGCAGCGTCAAGCGCAGCTTGGCGATGGTCTTGCCCATTCGCCATCGCCAAGGCCTTCGGCCTTGACGCTGCCACCCGACTGCGCAGCTTGCACAGGCTCGATCTCAAGGATTTGGGACGAACCCAACTCGTTTGACGGTGCTGTCTCGATGGAACAGGCGCATCTGAAGCCCCCACGGGCAAAGCCAGTTTGCCCGTGCCACCCCTTCCCACATGTGCTATGGCTGGCTGGATCGGTTCCGCTGGAGAATGCATTGCGAGGCTCGACCCGACAGGCTATCTTGGTGCAACAGGCTCATGGTCGAACTGGAAAGGCAATGTATGCCGCTTGAAAATATGAAAGCGATTCTGTCGAAGGCCGCGGCGGGAAAGTACGCCGTGGGAGCGTTCAACGTCCTCGACTACAACTCCGCCAGGGCAGTGGTGCAGGCCGCAGAAGAGCTGCAGGCCCCGGTTATCATTCAGACGTCGGCCAAGACGGTCACATTCTGGGGCAGCCGGACGTTGATGGGCTGGATGCGAGAGTTGGCCGGGAGCACAAGTGTGCCGGTTGCCGTGCATCTGGACCACTGCAAGGACCTGGCCCTCATCAAAGAGTGCATCGAGGCCGGCTGGACCTCCGTCATGATCGACGCCTCGGCCAGGCCATTCGAGGAGAACCTTTCTCTGAGCCGACAGGTCGTGGAGATGGCTCGGCCGAGGGATGTCACCGTCGAGGCGGAACTCGGCGCGATCGTCGGCGTCGAGGACGATATCCACGTCAAGGAGCAGGATTCGCACCTGGCCGATCCCGCGCAGGCGACCGAGTTTTGTGCGAAGGTCCGGCCGGACTGCTTCGCCCCCGCCATCGGCACCGCGCACGGCATCTACAAGGGCGAGCCGAAGATCGCCTACCATATCCTTGAGAAGGTGGCTGTGAGCACGCGCGTGCCCATCGCCCTGCACGGTGGCACGGGCTTGTCCGATGAGGTCTTCAGAAGGTGCATCGCCTTGGGCTGCGCGAAGGTCAACATCTCCACCCAGATCAAGTACGCCTTCATCGACGGCTTCATCGCTTACCACAACGCGCACAACACCCAGTACGATCCCCTCAAAGTCATCAAAGCCCAGTTCGATGAGATGAAGAAGGGCATCGCCGCCAACATCCAACTATTCGGCGGCGCAGGGAAAGCGTGAAAGCCGACGGAACGAAGTGCCCATGCCATGGAGCGGAGAGTTGACCTTACATGCTCGTTCCGCTATACTACAACTATGACTACGAGAATCGACAAGATCATTGCCGAAGCACTGGACCTTCCTTCTCCTTTGAGGGCGTTTATTGCCGCCAAGCTCCTGGAGAGCCTTGACGTCAATGGTGCTCGTGAATTGTCGCCGGAGTGGAAAGAGGAGATTCGCAGAAGGTGCCGGGAAATTGATGAAGGGACGGTTCATTTGGCGGAAGCGGATGAGGTCTTCGCCAGAGCTTATTCGAAACTGACATGACAAAGGTCAGATTTCATCCCCTGGCCGAGGCGGAGATGGTTGCGGCGGCGGCGTACTATGAGAGTCAACAGGAGAATCTCGGCAAGAGATTCCTTGCCTCCGTTCAGGACGCCATCAACAGCATCACTATTAACCCTCGTCTCTATCCTGTTGTAGATCTTGACGTCAGGCGCTGTCTGACCAAAGTATTCCCGTTTGGCGTTCTATTCAGGCTTCTCGATGACCACATCATCGTCGTCGCCATTATGCATTTGGCTCGTCATCCTGACTACTGGAAGGATCGATAGATCCTGTACGCCCTGAGAGTCGTACTGTATGGCCGACAGGTTGAAGGCGCTGATTTTCGATTGTGACGGGGTGCTCGCGGAGACGGAGCGCGACGGGCATCGTATTGCGTTCAATCAGGCATTTGCGGAGAAGGGCTACGGCTTCGAGTGGGACGTGGCCCTGTACAAGGAGCTTCTCAAGATCGGCGGCGGCAAGGAGCGGATGAGGCACTTCTTCGAGCGGACTTCCTGGCCATGCGTGACCGGCGACAGGGACGCTCTGATCAAAGAGCTTCACGAACGTAAGACCGTCTTTTACATGCAGATTATCGAGTCGGGCCAGTTGCCCCTGCGTCCCGGAGTCGCCCGGCTCGTGGACGAGGCCATCGCCGCGGGCGTCAGACTCGCCGTCTGCTCGACCTCCAACGAGCGGTCGGTGAACGCCGTCGTTGAAAAACTGCTCGGCCCACAACGCAAGGCGGAGTTCGACGTGATTCTCGCGGGCGATGTCGTCTCAAAGAAAAAGCCCGATCCGGAGATATACACTCTTGTCCTGGACCGGCTGCAACTGAGAACCCGCCGAATGCGTCGTCGTGGAGGACAACCGCAATGGGTTGCTTGCGGCCAAGGGCGCGGGTGTGTATTGCATCGTGACGACGAACGTGTACACGGAGGACGAGGATTTCACGGAGGCCGATCTGGTGGTTTCGGAGCTTGGCGACCCGCCGAATGTGCAGGTGGACCTGGCGACGATCCGGCGCATCGTGGAAAAAGGAGGCGGCAGACACCCATGAGAAAGACGGCTGCGGCGGTGGTGTCAATCCTGATCCATCTTGCGGGAGTGAGCTTCGCTGAGCCGGTCCCGGGGGATGTATTTCGCGAGTACATGTGGTGGAACGAAAAGGGCGACGCGGGCGGGTCGATTCGCGTCGGAGGCAAGCACGGCCAGAAGGACTCGGATAGAGGCTGGGCGCAGGATTACATCAACAGCCCCGTGATTCTCGGCCACGATTTCGACTTGGAGCATGCTACGGCCGCGGAAGTAGTCGTCGAGAAGATCCTCTGCCACGACTCCACGAAGGGCTTGGCGATTGAGATCAATGGAAATCCCTGGATCAAGATCCCTGAGGCCGAGGCGATCCCGTCGCCACAATGGGAGTACCAGCACCACATCTATCCCATCGTGCCGGTTCCGCTCACCTATCTGAAGAGCGGCAAGGGCAACCAGTTCCGGCTCCGCGTGGACCCGGAGCACCCGTGGAAATGGCCGCAGAACCTCATCTACGGCGTGCATTTCCGCATCTACTACGATCCTGCGAAGAAGCCGCACCCTGCGGGCAAGATCACATCACTCTCGCCCGGGGCAAAGCTCGGACGGAGCGTCCGGCTGGAGGTCGAGGCATCCAGTCCTGCCGGAGCTATCAGGCAAGTGGACTGCATCGGCCGGTACGAGGACGTCAACTACGAGGGCGATGGACTGTACACGCAGTGGCATTATCACTTCTTCCACGGCAGGATCATGAATCACATCGGCACGGCTACCGAGTCTCCCTATCGCGTGATGTGGGACACATCATGGGTACCCGATCAAAGAGAGCCGATGGCGATTGCTGCTCGCATCACCGACAGCACGGGGATGACCTGCGTCACACCGGCCGTAACGGACCTGACTTTGCATCGTGCGGGCCTCTCGGTCGAGTTGTGCAAACCCTACGACATTCCCAGGAAGTGGGTCACGCGAAGTGGCGAGCATGAGGAGCATTTCAATGTGGCCGGCGATCTGAGCAGGGCGGTCGCCGCGCAGCTCGTCTGGTCGAGCTGGAGTCCCGGCTACATGCGCGGGATATCGATCAACGGCACGAATGCGTTTGACTCCGAGGGGCCCAAGTACCAGTACTACTTTCACCGCATGCCCATTCATCAGATGGCCGCATTCAAGCCCGGCGTGAACACCTTGACGACGGGCAAAACGCCGTTGATCGACGGGCAGATGGTGCACGGGATGGAAGTGAACTGGCCCGGGATCATGGTCCTGATCCAGTACGCCGGCAACGTGCCATTCAGACATGCGATGATCGATGACAGCGTGAAGGACCCTTGGGCAAAGATCGTTGCAGACATCGACGGCGACGGATTCCTGGATATTGTCATTGGAGGCCAGGCGGGGCCGCTGGTTTGGTACCGCTATCCGAACTGGACGAAAGCCGTCATTGCGGAGGGCGGCTACAAGACTGTGGACGGCGAGGCCGGCGACATGGCCGGCGACGGCGATCTCGACATTGTCATGGGCGGCCTGATCTGGTACGAAAATCCGCGTCCGCAAACGGACCCCGCCAAAGGACCTTGGAAGGCGCATCGTGTGGCCGACCACGGCACGCATGATCTGGAACTGGCCGACCTGGATAAGGATGGCGACCCGGACATCGTCACGCGCGACCAGTCGGATTTCGGCGCGAAGGCGGGCGACAAGGTGTACTTATGGCGCCAGGATAAGGGCGACACGTGGGCGCACAGGATCATCGAGTGCCCACACGGCGAGGGACTGGCTCTGGGCGATATCGACCGCGACGGTGATCAGGACGTGGTCATTGGGGGCCTCTGGTTTGAGAACCCCGGGAGCATCCTGGACAGCGCGTGGCAGCCGCACAAGTTCTGCGACTGGCACCCGAGCGCGACTGTGCAGGTGGCGGACATCAATGGCGATGGCCGGCCGGATGCGGTCTTGTCCCCGTCTGAATTAGCGGGCAACTCGTATCGGCTTTCCTGGTTTGAAGCCCCGGCTGCCCCCCAGCAGAGAGATTGGACCGAGCATGTCATCGCCGATCCGATTGAGTGCGTCATTCATGGCTTGGCGACGGGGGATTTCAACGGCGATGGGGCCGTGGATGTGGCAATATCCGAGATGCACCAGGGTCAGGACCCCGATGAGGTTGTTATCTTCATCAACCGACAGGCGGGGGCCCATTGGCAAAAGCAGGTCCTCGCCACGAAAGGCTCGCACTCCATCCGTGCCGGTGACATTGGCTCCGACGGCGACCTGGACCTCGTCGGCGCCAACTGGAGCGGCCCCTACCAGCCCGTCGAGTTCTGGGAGAACACCTCCGCTACTGGTGGCTCTTCTCGTTGAGTTCCTGATTTGAACGGCCGCCTCATGCTTCAGGCGAGGACTTCCTGCGCCTTGGGCACGGTCTCCTCAGGCTTGACGTTATAAGTGGCCTGAAGAATCGTGCCGTGCTCGTCGATCAGGAAGGACGAGCGGATGATCCCTTCCTTCATTTGGCCCTGAACGGATTTCGTGCCCCAGGCCCCATACGCTTCCGCGACCTCGTGGTCAGGGTCGGACAGCAGCGGGAAGCCCAGGTTGTGTTTCTCGTCGAAGGCTTTCTGTTCTTCCGGGGTATCCGGACTGATGCCGATGAAGGCCACGCCGGCGCTGCTCAGCTCTTCCGCCGCATCGCGGATGCTGATCGCCTGTCGCGTACAGCCCGGGGTTTCCGCCTTCGGATAGAAGTACAGCAGCAGTTTCCGGCCCTCGAAATCAGACAGTGAGACTGTCTGGTGGTTCTGGTCCTGCAGGGAGAAATCGGGCGCCCTGTCGCCAACATTCAGCTTTGCCATAATCGTCTCCTTTGCTCGCCAGCCATGTTCCGAACACGGATAGCTGGTGCTTGATTGTTGGTACGCAGGGATGGAAGGCCGGTTCTAAGGAGTTGGGAAATCGCGGATGGGGGTAACGCGGATGACGATCCACGGTCAGCGTACGGATAGGATGGCCTGATCGAGAAGCCGTGCGGCGGTCTGGTCGTCGGTCACAAGCACGTTGATCAAGCCACCGTGCAGAGCCGCCTGAATGGCCGTCAGTTTCTCCGGCCCGCCGGCGACGCCGATGACGCGCGGAATGGCTTTGATTTTCTCGATGTCTGTTCCGACGATTCGGTTGTTGATGGGGTGATCCACTCTGTTGCCGTGGCCATCAAAGAATTGGAGAGCGATGTCGCCCGCGACACCGTGGGCCTTCAGATCGCTGACTTCCTCCTGAGTCAGCGTGCTGCCGGTCAGGAGCGTGGAGCCCGGCTCGAAGACGCCGATACCCACGAGCGCCACATCGGCTCGCCCGGCCAGCTCCAGCGTATCGGCCACCTGCGGGTCCGTCACAAGAGCATCCCGGACGATCCTGTCTTTCACAATGCCCGGTGCGTGAATCAGCCGGGGCTTCGCGCCAAGGGCCTGGGCCATCCGCCGGGCCAGCTCGGCCCCATGCGTCTCCGCCTCCAACTCCCCCAGGCCGCCGAGGAACTGGACGACCCGCACGCTGGGCAAGTCCATGGGCGGCAGGGCATTGACGACGGACAGTACGGCAGTTCCCCAGCTCAGGGCTACAACCTCACTGCCTTGCAGACAGCGGGTCAGGCAGGCGGCCGCAACAGGACCCAACTGGTTGATGACGGTCGTTGTATCATGGCCGGAGCACGTCACGACGAGGGCTTCCTTCAAGCCGTAGCTCTCTTCGAGCCGCCTCTCGACCTCGGTATTCGACTCCTGCAAGGGGACAATCGTGATTTGCACGATCCGCTCGTCGCGTGCAGCCCGGAGCAGCCGTGAGACCCTGACCCGGGACAGGCCGAGCCTCTCACTGATCTGCTGCTGTGTCAAGCCGTCGTCATAGTACGCCTTGGCGATCTTGAAGAGCAGCCGCTTGAATTCGGGATCGTTTGCCATAGCAGGCCTGAACATGTGTTCACGAGTGTTCATTTTTTCGCATTGTCACTGGGCGGATGACGCTTGTCAAGCCTGAAAACGCGGTTTGTGTTTGACAGCGAGTGACGAAAGCCCTAAGGTGTTCATACGTTCAGCAGTGAACAAGTGTAACGTATCGCCCCGGAGCCTCGAAAGGGTCCCTATGAACGCTATGAAATGGATCTGCACACTGCTTGTCACGACGGCTCTTGTTCTTGGTGGTCTGTCGTGCTCTCGCCGCGGTGATAGCGACGATCAGGTCACCGTCTGTTTCGCGTTTCAGGATCTGGAGACGGAGTTCTGGGTAGCGGCCCACAAGGCCATCACCGAGACGCTCAAGAGCAAGGGCATTCTGGTCATCGAGCGCAACGCCAATGAGGATGCGAACCGGCAGCTCGAGCAGATCCGAGCGGCCATCGCCCGCGGCGTGGATGGCATCATCATCATCCCCCAGGACGGGGAGAGTGCCGTGACGATTGTGGGCGAGGCGAACAAGGCGGGCGTGCCCATCGGTGTGTTCAACCGGCCGCCGGCCAACCGCAGCAAACCTGCTCTCGTCATCGTGGCAGACAACCGGCGGATCTCGGAAGAGACCGTGGCTCACATGGCCGAAGAGGCCAGGAAGCTCGGCCGCAAGGTCACTCCCCTCATTCTCGTCGGCGATCTCGGCGACAGCAACGCCGTTGCCCGGCGACAAGGGTTCATGAATGTCATCCGGAAGAACCCCGACTTGTTCAACGAGGTGATCGAGGTGCCCACCAAGTGGGATGCCGTGACAGCCCAGGCAAACCTGGAGGCCGCGCTGCAAAGGAATCCCGACGTCGATCTCGTTTTTACCTCGTCCGATTTCATGTATCCCCAGGTGCGAGCCGTGCTGGAGCCTCTGGGCAAGTGGAAGAAGATCGGCGAGCCGGGACACGTGATCCTCGGCGGCGTGGACGGAGACATGCGCGCCGCCCGCTGGATGAAGGAGGGCTACGTGGACGCCACCGGCGTGCAGGACCTGTTCGTCGAGGCCGACGAGCTGCTCAAGGCCCTGCTCGAAGCGATGAAGAGTGGCCGGAAGACGCCCGAGCAATGGATGGAGGACCCGGGGTTCGCACTGACCCAGGCGAACATGGCCGAGCGGGCGAACGACATGTGGGGCTTCAAGTTGCTGGCCGAGCAAGAGCCGGCGGACGCTCAATAAATGGCTGCTACACGGGCCCATTTGGTCTTGGCTTTCGGGCGGGGCAAAGCCCTTGGTGTTGCCCGGCGCATCCTGCTTTCCGAGAACTTCGTTCTGTACCTGAGCATCGTTTTTTTCGCCGGGCTGTACCTGTTCATGCCGTACATCGCCGGCGAGCGCAACCTGGCGAATATCTCTTCGAACATGTGGCCGCTGCTGGCCCTGGTGCTTGGCCAGATGTTTGTCCTGATCCTTGGAGGCATCGACCTGTCGCAGACGTCGATCATGGCGCTGACCAGCGTCATCGGCGGGATGCTCATGACGACAAGGCTCGATCCGGCTCTGTTCGCAAAGAGTCCTCTCTGGGGCCTGCTGCTGTCCGCCGATGGAAGCCCGATCAGCGGTACGGCATTCGCTGTCCCGGTGGGCATCGCAGCGATGCTTGTCGTCGGGACACTCGTGGGCTCGCTGAACGGCCTGGCCGTGGCGAAGTTCCGCATGCCGGCCTTCATGGTGACGCTGGTCTCGATGATGTTCTTCAGCGGACTGGCGATCTACCTGACGAAATCCGAGAACATCATGTACCTGCCGGAAGGCTACACGAGGCTCGGCTCGGGCGGAATCGGGCCGGTCCCCTGGTCGTTCTTCGTCGTGCTTGTTCTGGCGGTTGCGGCGCATGTCGTGCTCCGGCATACCGTTCTCGGCCGCTGGTTTTTCGCGGTCGGCAAGAGTGTCCGGACCTCCATTGTCTCCGGCGTGCCGACGGAGCGGGTGATCGTCGTCGGCTACGCACTCAGCGGCTTCTGTGCGGCGGTCGCATCCATCCTGTACTCGGCCCGACTGGAAGGCGGCCGGCCGACGCTGGGGCAGAACCTCCTGCTCGATGTCATCGGGGCGGCCGTCATCGGCGGCATCAGTCTCTTCGGCGGTAAAGGCAAGGTGCTCTGGGCCCTGTTCGGGGTGCTGTTCTTCGTCCTGCTCTCTAACGCGCTGAGCATGCTCGCACTGCCGTTCTATGCGGAGCCGGTCATTAAGGGATCGGTGATCCTGCTGGCGGCCCTGCTGGATGTCACTCGCACGCGGCTGCTGGCGCGGGAGGTCGTCGCCTGATGCCCGAGAGCACCCTCCAATTCGACGGCATCTCCAAGAGCTTCTTCGGCATTCGTGCGCTTGAGGATGTGAGTCTCGCGTTACCTAAGGGTCATCTGCTGGGCCTTATTGGTGAGAACGGCGCGGGCAAAACGACGCTCATGAACATCCTCGGAGGCGTGCTTGCTCCGGACAGCGGCACGATGAAACTCCGGGCGGCGGACTACACCCCGCGCCGGCCGGCCGATGCGACGGCAGCCGGCATCGCGTTCATCCACCAGGAGCTGAACCTTTTCACGAATCTCAGCATCGCAGACAATCTCTTCATCGACTGTTTTCCCCGGCTGGGCAAATTGCCGTTCATCGACAAGGCGGCGACGAGAAAGCAGACGGCGAGACTGCTGGAATCGCTGAACTTGCCTCTTTCGCCGGAGACTCTAGTTGACCGCCTGACGCCGGGAGAACGCCAGTTGGTCGAGATCGCCAAGGCCCTCCGTACCGGGGCCGAGATCATCATCTTCGACGAGCCGACGACTTCCCTGACGGCCGCCGAGACACAGCGGCTCTTCGACATCATCCGGCGCCTGCGGGAGCAGGGCAAATCCATGATCTACATCTCGCACAACCTTGGCAACGTACTGGAACTCGCCGATGACGTGGTCGTGCTGCGCGACGGGCGGGTGGTGAATACGGGGCCGGGGCGGGACTTCACCATCGACAGGATGATCTCGCGGATGGTCGGCCGGGCCATCGATCAGATGTTCCCCACGCGCGAATCGAGACCGTCGCAGGAGATCGTCCTGGAGGTAAAGGGCCTCTCCCAGACGGGCATTGTCAAGGATATCGATCTGGTTCTGCACAAGGCGGAGGTGCTGGGCTTGTTCGGCCTGATGGGCTCGGGCCGGACCGAGCTGGCCCGCATGCTCTTCGGGCTCGAGCCATTTGAGGGTGGTGAGATATATGTAGACGGCGTCCCCTGTGGCCGTACCTGCGCCGGCGACTGCATCCGCCGGGGCATGGCCTTCGTGACGGAGAATCGCCGGGAGGAAGGGCTGCTCATGGAGGCGACCGTCGTGGACAACGTCGGGCTCGTAGCCTTGGCGGACTTTGCGTCGGCGTGGTTCCCTCGCCTGCTATGGCATCGGCGGCTCAGTGACGCCGTCACGCGGATCGCCGAATCCATGCGGATCAAGAGCGGCCCCGTGAATCGCACGCTCGCCAAGAACCTCAGCGGCGGCAACCAGCAAAAGGTGGTCATCGGCAAGTGGCTCATGTCTCGCCCGGCCATCTTCATCATGGATGAGCCGACACGCGGCATTGACGTCGGGGCCAAGTACGAAGTGTACAGCATCATCAGCGGCCTGGCGGCACAAGGTGCCGGTATCCTGCTGATCTCCTCGGAGTTGGAGGAGCTCATGGGCCTGTGCGACCGCATTGTCGTGATGAGCAAGGGCGAGATCACGGGCGGTTTCGGTCGTGCGGAGTTCGCACAGGAGCCGATCCTTCACGCAGCCTTCAAGGGCCATCGAGGGCGAAGGTAAACGCAGATGCGCAAGACCCATGACACAATGCTTGTGATACTCCTGCGACACACGCCGCTGATACTCTTTGTCGTCATCTTCCTTTTCTTTGGCTTGCTGTCCCCGCGGTTCCTGAGCTACCAGAGCTTTGAGAACGTGGTGAAGCAGGCCTCGTACATCGGCATCGCGGCCGTCGGGATGACCTTCGTTCTGCTGACCGCCGGCATCGACTTGTCCATCGGCTCGAACATGTACCTGTCGGCGATAGTCGCCGGCTTGTTGATCAGGAACTACGGCCTGCCCGCGCCGTTGGCCCTCGTTATTTGCCTGGCGGTAGGGCTGCTGTTCGGCGCGGTCAACGCCCTGGTCGTCACGCGACTGAAAATCATCCCGTTCGTGGCGACGCTGGGGACGCTCTGGATTGGCCGGGGCTTGGGCCTGTGGCTCACGAAGTCCACGCCGGTCGAATTCCCGGAAACCATCACGCGGATCGGCGCGCAGCGATTGCTGGGGGTCCCGCTTCCTGTCGTGATCTTCGCCTTAGTGGTGCTGTGTGCTTTCGTGTTGTTGCGTTGGACGGCGTTGGGCCGCCAGGTTTATGCCGTGGGCAATGATCTCGCGGCTGCCAAGAAGGCCGGCATCAATACGGCCCGGGTGCGGGCCACGGCGTTCATCATCTGCGGTCTTCTGGCCGCGCTGGGCGGTTTCATCTCAGTCTCTCAATTGGGCATTGTCAACGCGGGCTTTGGCAAGGACCGCGAGTTCGACGCGATCGCGGCGGCCATCCTGGGCGGCACGAGCCTTTTCGGCGGCATCGGCAGCGTCTTTCCGGGCACGGTCCTCGGAGCCATCCTGATCCAGATGGTGACTATCGGCCTTGTCTCGGCCCAGGTGGACCTGTATCTTCAACCGCTCGTAGCGGCGGCCATCATCTTTGTGGCCGTTCTGTTGGACAGCCTGCGGACCCGGCAGCTTGCCAAACTCAGCCGGCGCCACATACGGGTGGAGGAGTTGACATCGTCCGGGGACGCCGGCATAGTCCCCATGCTTGATAAAGAGTAAGGCAGTTGGGTTGGAGGTAGATAAGAGCAATGGCAGAATCGGCAAAGAAGTTGGTGGCACGTGCCCGAGAGGTCATTGGACGGGAGGCGGCCGCCGTGAACATATTGAGTGAGCAGATCGATGAATCGGTGGTCGAGGTTGCCAGGCTGATGCTGGGCTGCAAGGGGCACGTCCTGGTGACCGGCGCCGGCACGTCCCGTGCGATTGCACATCGGTTCGCGCACCTGCTGTCGTGCTGCGGGACCTCGGCCCTGCCTTTGAACGCTGCCGACTGCCTGCACGGCGGGGCGGGCGCGATCACGGATCGCGATATCCTGTACGTGATCTCCAAGGGCGGAAACAGCCGGGAGATCAACGGCCTCGTCGAGATCGCAAAGCAGAAAGGCGCCCGGATCATCGCTCACACGGAGAACCCGGATTCGCCGCTGGGCAAGATGAGTGACGCGATCTACAGGATCAAGGCCCCGGAAGATGTGGACCCCTACGGCATGATCGCCACCGGCAGCTCGCTGGTGAACGGGGCCGCGTGCGACGTGCTGTGCATTCTGCTGCTGGAGTTGAGAGGCTACTCCAAGGAGCAGTTCAGCGTCACGCATCCCGAAGGCGCTGTAGGCAAGAAAATAGCCGAGGGCAAATGATGAGAGGTTTCGAATGAGAACCGCATATCTGACAGGGCCGAAGAGAATCGAATTGCGGGATGTGTCTGAGCCGCATGCGCCCCCCGGTGGCATTGTGCTGGACGTGAAGGCCTGCGGAATTTGCGGGTCGGACCTGCGACGCTGGAAGGAAGGTCCGCCCAAAGGGGTCGAGGGCGTAGTCCCGGGGCATGAGGCGGCCGGCGTCGTTCTTGAGGCCGGCAAAGGCGTCACCCAATATGCACCAGGCGATTATCTGGCCATCGCTCCCGATGTCCATTGCGGCCGGTGTTACTACTGCAAGCGGGGACTCTACAATCTCTGCAACGAGTTGCGGTTCGTGGGCGTCACGCCCGAGTTGCCCGGCGCTGGCCGAGAAGCTCGTCCTCACAGAGGAAGTGCTGGTCAATGGAATCGTGCACCCGATGCCCCAGGGAATGTCGTTTGTCGAGGGTAGCTTGGCTGAGCCGAGCTGCTCGGTTCTGGCGTGTCATCATCGGGCCGGCACGGGATTGAGGGACACGGTCGTGGTCATGGGAGCCGGGCCGATTGGCTGCCTGCACATCGTGGTCGCCAAGTCCCAGGGGGCCTCGGTGATCGTCTCCGAGCCGAGCGGGACTCGGCGCAAACTCGCAGAACGTTTTGCGCCGCAGGCTATCGTGGACCCAACCAGCGAGGACCTGGCGGCACGCGTGCGGGAGATGACCGGCGGCGTCGGAGCGGACATCGTGATCTGTGCCAACCCCGTCGCGCAAACCCAGACCCAGGCGGTGGAAATCGTGCGTAAACGCGGCAAGGTCGTTCTGTTCGGCGGTCTGCCCAAGGCCAACCCCATGGTGACCCTCGACAGCAACCGGATTCACTACGGCGAAATCGAGGTCTTCGGCGCGTTCTCGTATCATCCGACGATGCACGAGCTGGCACTGGATCTGATTCATCGCAAGGTAATCCCGGCGGATTTGTTGGTGACCCATAGGTTTCACTTAGACAAAATCGATAGAGCATTCGAGGCGGCCGCGGCGGGCGAGGCCCTCAAAGTGGTCGTCACAACATAGGAGGATGTAGACACTGTGATTGGTTTGAACGAGGAATTGGCGGCACGGCATGCGGCGGGAAATCCCGTGCGGATTGGCATGATCGGGGCCGGGCAGATGGGCGTCGATGTCGTTGCCCAGATCAAAATGATGAAAGGCATCGATATCGCCATCATTGCCGATATCGATAAGAAGCGAGCACAGGAAGCGTATAAGATCGCGATGCTCGAAGGCGACGTGGTGGAGGCCCGTTCGGTAGCCGAGGCGGACAAGGCGGTGTCACAGCGAAAGCGGGTATTCACCAGCGATTATCGCATCGTCACGGACATGAAGCAGGTGGACGTGATGCTGGAAGCCACAGGCGTTCCGGAGGTCGGGGCCCGGGCAGCGCTGCGTTCATCGCGGAGCGGGCAGCAGTTGGCGATGATGAACGTGGAGACCGACGTCACGGTCGGGCCGCTGCTTCGGTGGTATGCCGAGAGAAAGGGCGTACTTTACGCTCTGGCGGCCGGCGACGAGCCCGCGGCGTGTAAAGAACTGTACGATTTTGCCGACTCGCTCGGCTTTACCATCGTGGCGGCGGGCAAGGGCAAGAACAACCCGCTCGACCGGCATGCCACGCCGATGGATGAGAAATGGGCGAAGGAAGCCCAGCGGCGCGGGCTCAATCCGAATATGCTGATCGAGTTCGTCGATGGCAGCAAGACGATGATCGAGATGGCAGCGGTCTCCAACGCCACGGGGCTGGTTCCTGACGTGCGAGGCATGCACGGCCCGAAGACCACGCGCGACAAGCTGAATGAAGTCTTCGCCCTCAAAGAGCATGGCGGCGTACTGAACCGGGCCGGAGTCGTCGATTATGGCATCGGCGGCATTCACCCCGGTGTCTTTCTGGTTGTCACCACCGACCATCCGAGGCTTCGGCAGGCCCTGGTCTACCGCGACATGGGCAACGGGCCTTACTACACGCTCTTTCGCCCATACCACCTGTGCAGCATTGAGGTGCCGCTGACGTGCGCCATGCTGGTCATTCGCAAGAAGTCGAACATGGCTCCACTGGATCGGCTGGTGTCGGAGGTCTTCGCCGTGGCCAAGTGCCCGCTCAGGCCCGGTGACACCCTGGACGGCATCGGCGGCTCCACCTTCTACAGCCTGATCGACACGTATGACGTCGCGCAGCGCGAGGACTTGCTGCCGGTCGGACTGGCCAAGGGGGCACGGATGATCAAGGCGGTGGAGCAGGACCAGCCCATCACGTACGGGCACGTCGAGCTTCATGAGCCGTCCACGATCCTGAGCCTGCGCCGCTTGCAGGATGCCTGGATGGCCGGCCGTGTCAATGAAAACGCATTGGCCGCGTCACTGGACGCGATGGCCATCGAGTAGTAGATTGTCGCCTGGCTGCCCTGTAAGGGTGAAGTGCAGGACGTTCGTCAAAGGAGGTACATGATGTCACAGACAGTACTGGCAGTGATCGTTGGCAATCGGGACTTCTTCCCGGATCGGCTCGTTACCGAGGGCCGGCAGGATATCCTCGCCCTTCTCAAGGAGATGAACATCGAGCCGGTCATCCTCGGCGAAAAGGATACGAACCTTGGCGGCGTTGAGACCTGGCAGGACGCGAAGAAGTGTGCGGAGCTGTTCAAAGCCCACGCCGACAGGATCGACGGCGTCCTCGTGACGTTGCCCAACTTCGGGGACGAGAAGGGCATCGCCGAGACGGTCAAGCTGTCGGGCCTGAATGTCCCTGTTCTCGTGCAGGCCTATCCCGACGACCTGGACAGCTTCACCGTGGAGCGTCGGCGGGATTCCTGGTGTGGCAAGATCTCCGTCTGCAACAACCTGCGGCAGTACGGCTATCCGTTCTCGCTGACGACGGACCACACGATTCATCCGGATAGCGACCAATTCCGGACGGACCTGCAGCGGTTCGTCGGCGTCTGCCGGGTGGTCAAGGGGCTGCGCCGCGCGCGACTGGGCGCGATCGGCGCCCGGCCGAACGCGTTCAATACCGTCCGCTACAGCGAGAAGCTGCTGCAGTCGTGCGGGATCAGCGTCAGCACGATCGACCTGTCCGAGCTTTTCGGCGCGGCCAACAAGCTCGCCGACAATGACTCGAAGGTCAAGCAGCGCGTGACGCTGATCCGAGGCTACGTCAAGACGGAGGGCATCCCGCATGAGGCCCTCACGAAGATGGCAAAACTCGCCATCGTCGTCGACGACTGGATGGCCGCGAACGACCTCCAAGCAACAGCGGTTCAATGCTGGACCTCTATTCAGCAGAATTACGGCGTCAACGCGTGCACGCTGATGAGTATGATGAGCGAGCGGCTGATGCCCAGCGCCTGCGAAGTCGATATCACCGGCGTCGCTTCGATGTATGCCCTGCAGTTGGCCAGCGGCACGCCCAGCGCCCTGGTGGATTGGAACAACAACTATGCCGACGATCCGGACAAGTGCGTGCTGTTCCACTGCGGCAACTGGGCCAAGAGCTTCTTCCGGACCGACGATTTCAAGATGACCGCGGCGGAGATTCTCGGCACGACCCTCGGCCAGGAGAACACCTGCGGCGCCGTCACCGGGCGGGTCCCGAGGGGGCCGTTCACCTTCGCGCGGATATCGACCGACGACGTGAGCGGCGACATCCTGGCTTACGTCGGTGACGGCATGTTCACGGACGATCCTCTCAGGACGTTCGGCAGCCGGGCCGTGGCGGAGATCCCGGACCTGCAGACGCTCATGCGCTACGTCTGCAAGAATGGTTTCGAGCATCACGTCGCGGTCGGCAAGGGTCACACCGCCGCCATTCTCGCGGAGGCCTTCGAGACCTACTTCGGATTTGACGTGTACCACCATGAGACCTACTGGTAACTGAAGAACGCATGTCACTGATCGGCTTGGACATAGGGACCACGGGCTGCAAGGCCATCCTCTTCGACGAGGAGGGTCGGATTCTATCTCAGGCAGCCAGGGAGTACCCCATCCTGACACCCCGGCCGAACTGGGCGGAGCAGGATGCCGAGCATGTGTGGAATCTTGCCTGGGGGGCCCTGAAGGAGGCCGTCTCCAAGAATCCCGGCCAGCCGCCACGGGCGATGGCGCTATCCGTACAGGGTGAGGCGGTGATCCCCGTTGACCATGCCGGCCATGCGCTTCGCCATGCCATCCTCGGCATGGACACCCGCACCGGCGATGAGAACAGGTGGCTCACGGAGCAATTCGGGGCGGACATGCTCTTCGCGCATACCGGCATGCCCGTCCATACGATCAACACGCTGCCTAAGCTCCTCTGGCTCCAGAAGCATGAGCCGCAGCTTTGGAGCCGGGCGCACCAATTCCTGCTGTATGAGGATTTCTTTCTCCGCCGACTCAGCGGGCAGGCGACGATCAGCCATTGCCTGGCCTCGCGGACGCAGATGTACGATTTGGCCGCCGGCGCCTGGGCGAGCGATATCCTTGATAAATGCCGGATCGATCCTGGCCGGTTGGCCCGGTTGGCGGAACAAGGCACGATCGGCGTTCTCCGCAGGGACTTGGCGGCTGAGCTTGGCTTGAAAGAGGAATTGCCTCTGGCTGCCGGCGGGCACGATCAGGCTTGTGCGGCATTGGGCAGCGGGATCATTTCCGAAGGCTTGGCCATGGTGTCCACGGGCACGGCCGAGGTCGTGGAAGTCGCCATGCGACGTCCCATCCTGGCGGACAGATTGCGTGACGGCGGCATCTCCGTGTACCGGCACGTCGTCCCCGGCCTGTATCTGGCCATGACGCTCAACCACAGCGGCGGCCTGCTCCTTCGCTGGTTCCGCGACACCTGCTGTAAGTCGGAACTCGAGCAGGCCCGCCAGGCCGGCAAGGACGCCTACGACCTCATACTGGCAGGTGCCCCGAGTGGGCCGACCAGCCTCATGGTCCTGCCTCACTTCTCCGGAAGCGGAACGCCCACGCTCGACACCTCTTCGAAAGGGGCGATCCTCGGCCTGACCTTTGCCACCGACCGGGCCTCGCTGGCCAAGGCAATCCTGGAGGGCCTTGTCTTTGAGTTGAGGATCAACCTCGATTTGCTGCGTCAGTCGGGCATTTCCATCCATGAGTTACGTGCCGTCGGCGGCGGTGCTCGCAGCCCGCTGTGGATGCAGCTCAAGGCCGATATCTGTCGGATCCCGCTTCGCGTGCCTCAGGTAACCGAGGCGGCCTGCCTTGGTGCCGCGCTGCTTGCCGGGGTGGCCTGTGGCATTTACCCCGACATAGAGACAGCAGTCAGCCGGACCGTTCATTCGAGTCGCCGGATCACCCCCGACGAGCAGAGCGCCGCAACCTATGAGAAGCGATTCGAAACCTACACCCGGTTATATCCCACTTTGAAGCACCTGCACGAGCAACTGTGAGTCACCAGCAGCCGGTCGTTCATGCCGACATCAGGAGTCTGTTGAGCCAATTTGGGACATTCCCTTATCCAGGAAATCTGCCGTCCCTGCTATGCTGACGTTGTATGATCAGCGGGAGAGCCGATGCTTCCGCTGAAATGAAAGGGCGGCGACTATGAAGCGAAGCAGAGGTAGTAGGACCATTCTCACTATCATTGTGACCGTGCTCGTGATCGCCTGTATTGCCGTCATCCTCGGTGTTGCGATCATGTTTTCAGGTGCGATCAGTGTGGCGGCGACAACGCCGGACTGGCCTGTCGTTGCCTGGGCGCTCAATACCACCATGGAAAACTCGGTGAAGGTGCATGCCCGCGATGTGATCGTCCCGGCTGACTACAACAACCTGGACGTCCAAGCCGGCCAGGACCACTACAGCCGCATGTGCGTGCCCTGTCATGGAGCCCCGGGCGTGGAGTCCGAATGGATGGGGCAGGGTCTGCAGCCCTATCCTCCGGATTTGACCAGCACGGCCAATGACTGGACGCCGGCGGAGGTCTTCTGGATCATCAACAACGGCATCAAAATGACGGGTATGCCCGCCGCGGGGCCCTCTCATTCCGAGAGCGAGGTCTGGAATCTGGCAGCCTTTGTGAAATCGCTGCCCGAAGTGACGCCGGAGCAGTATAGGGCACACGGGCAACCCGCAGGCGGTGATGATGCGGAACGGAACCGCCCCTCCGGTGAGCTAAATCAATGAGGTGTTCGACAGGTCCGTCCATGTCCGGAAAGTCTGCCTTTTCGACTGATTTGGGACGCAATTCATCCATCACAAGTTCAAGTTGCGCTCATTTTTAAGCATTCGGAGCATATCGAATTAAGGAATTGGCTTATTGCTGTGCCTGCGGATTTGCGGTCTTCTGAACAGCGTGGCATGGATGTGAAGGGTTCGGATCGTCAAAGATGATCCTGTATCCCGAATGCTCAGCAAAGGAGTGGAGCAGTTTGCCTGTCACAAGCCATACAACTGTTGAGAAACGGCCGGTGCTTGTCGAAGCCATCGACATGCATCCCCCCGGTTTCATAATCCGGAACGATGAAAGAACGGCCATGCGGAAAGGCCTTTCAACGAACGAAGGAAGCGCAATAATCGGTGTCGGCGTCGTGGCGTTTGGCTCGATACGTTTCACCACTGGCCACCTTCATTTCTTCATGCCCCATGGCGAACACGCGCACCACGCGCACCACGGGCACACTAGCCACCAGGAGTCCAACGGCCAAGAAACAGGTCCTGCTGAACACTTCCACGACGCCGACCGATTTTCTTCCCCGCGACGGCACACCCCGGCAGCGGCCGCGTGAGTCCCACGAGCGAGCCTTCCGAACCGGTCTTCCCCCGATGTACCCCGATTAGGCAATCCATCAAAGCATATTGGGGCAGTTCCCTACACGGTCCTAGCGGATGGACTGCTATGTTGGCAGGATGTGAGTGGACCTGCATCATGGCTACAGGCAAAGGAAAGGGACGACTATGGAAATGCCGCCGGTAAAAGGTTGTCAGGTCACGGATTGCTGCTACAACATGGACGAGCAATGCCATGCTCTTGCGATTCAGGTAGGCGATGCCGCCACACATCCGATATGTGATACCTACGCGGGGCAGGCACCCGGTCAATGCGGTGATCGAGCGGCTACGGGCAATGTCGGCGCCTGCAAGGTAAGCGTCTGCGAATACAATGAGAATCTCGAATGTATCGCCGACAGCATCCTGATTGGATACCAGCAGGGCGAGCCGGATTGCCTGACCTTTGAGCCGAAGTGAACAAGCATCCTGCCTGTTCCCGCGCAAGCCTGTATTCTCGGACCAAGATGTCCCTGCGCAGAGGTTGTAGTTATGCCGGGACGGTGAATTGCCGATAAATCGTCGCGGCCGGAACTTCGTCTGCACTCGCAGGGATCGGGCCGAGAGGGCTGTTGCGTGGAGATGACAGGCTATGATGGCAAGCGATGATAGAACGAATGCCGGCATGAATAGCAGCGGTCAATATCACGCGGCCGGCGCGAAACGCCTTGGCATGCTCATGGGCGCGGGCATCCTGGTGGCCTTGAGTTTTACGACCCGCTTCAGCCCCGCACAAACGGCCATGGAGGTCACTCGCTGGCGCGAGTTCTCATCCAGTAAGCGGACCAGCCAGCTCGGCGGCAAGATGGCCGGGCTCCATGCGATCGATCGCGCTGGGTACATTGTTCTCGGCGACGGAGGATTCGCACAACTGTCGAGTTCAATGGTCCATACGAATTCCCCGGAAGGCAAGGCGTTCTACCAGGGATTCGCCATGTACGATTTCCCTGACGGTTCGAGCATCCTGGCCAAAGTGGACGTGTCGGGCGACCAGCACGGCAAGCAGACCGGCACGATCACATTCGTGGCGGGCACCGGCCGCTTCAGGGGAATCACCGGCCGCGGCACGATCGCTTCCTGGATGCCGGCCGAATGGGACATGTACGCGGAGATCGAAGCCAGCTTCTCGGCCGCCGGCAGGTAGGCTCACCCTCGTCGCGGCAGGGTCAGGGCCAGAGCGCCCACCAGCAGAGCGAGCCAGGCGCCGCCAATCGACAGGGCCGCAGTCATCGTACCTTGCGGGAAGTACCGCAGGAGGATCGTTACGAGAATCGGAGCGGTTACAAGGCCAATGGCCAGAACCCCGACAAACGCCCAAGCGTTCCCACGCTTTACGGCCACGCGTGCAGTCGCCGACGGCTTCATGTGGGCCGCGTCAAGGGTCGATAGTGAGGTGAAGGCCGCCTCAGGAGTACCGGGGCGAATGCAAAGATCGGGATCGCCCACCTGGGAGGCCGTTCGCTGGGCCTCCAGGGCCTGCGGCAACTGCTCCAACTGCGAATCGTAATAATGCGGATCGAACTGAAGGCTGCGGCAGATCCTGTAATAATCTCCATTCAGCCGGAAATCGCTATTGTCCACAGGGAATCGGCCGTTTCTGACCAGGAACACACGGTCGGCCCGCCCGAGCACCGCATCATCCACCTTAGTCAACCATGTGAATTCCGAAAGGGCGTTGCCGCAAGCGTCGATGGCGCTGTCCAGATCGTTTGACGTGATTGCACCGCTGTGCACGAGGCTGCGGAGGTATTTGTCCCTGGCAATGCGCCTGCGACTTGCCCGAGTGCGGCTGATGGCCACGATCCGCTGTCTCATGCGGCCATGTGCCAACATCTCCGGCAGGATTGCCATATCTCCCACCTCCCACCGCGACTCCTTGCCAGCCGGCATCTTCCAAGATGCTCTCGACATAGGCGACTCCTTTGCCTGTCCTTCGCTCAGGGCGTATGGGCTCAGATACCCAGCATTGTGTGGCCCCGGGTCTGAACGAGCACACCGCACAGCAGGAATGAGATTGCCTGGATGACTCCTTCGATTTACCCCGGCAGAAGAGCTGCGTGGGGCCATCGATCCTGGATGCTGGTCGGTCTTCTGCCCATTGTCTTTTCATGGGCTTTGCGCAAGACCTCCGCATTGTGCTTCGCTTGCTCGTCGGGCAGGACCTGTTGGAGCAGGGCTCCTGACTCCTCATAGCGGCCTAGCAGTGCCAGCGCCGTGGCCAGATTGGCGCGAAACTTCGCACTCTCAGGGACCCGGCCGGCCGCTTTGATGAAGCATTCCATGGCCCGGTCATAATCCCGTTGCACGAGCCAGCACATGCCCAGGTTGTTCAACAGGATCGGGTCGGCGCTATTGATGCGCAGCGCCTGGGACAGCACGCTGGTAGCCTCGTGGACCCGGCCTTGCCGCATCAGCAGCTCCGCCAGCTTGTTGTGAGCCGGTGTGAATTTCGGTTCCTGCTGGATACACCTCTTGAGCGTGAATTCGGCGTCACGGTCCTTGCCCTGGGCGGCGAGAGCATCCGCCATCGTGTACAGCGTCGTGGTGCTCGGCGGCAGGTCCCGCTGGGCCTCGAAGGCCTCCGATGACTGGCCGAACCGGTTCCCTTCCTTGAAGTCGGCCCGCTTCGGCGACGAACAGCCGCTCAGAAGCATGCCCATGCACGCAGCGCCGGCAAGGGCGCATAACCAATGCAGAAGAGGCGAATGATGTTGTCCTGTCATCGTCGAGATGTCCCCGTCGACCGGCTGGGCGTGGTGATCGTGAGACCCTGAGGGGGCTGTCTGAGAATGGTGACCACCCGCTCTGAAGAGATGCCGGTCCCGCCGGGCATTTCATCGGAGACGCTCAGACGCGCCGTATCAACCCCGGCCTGCTTGAGACTCTCGGTCACGTGGGCGACGCGGGCCTCGTAAAGGGCGGCCGGCGTCTGGCCTCTCCGGACGTTCAGAGTCCCCGCGTTCTCGGCGAAATGTCCGGCCAACACGGCCAGGTCACGCTGTCCCAGCTCGTTCAATTGGTCGCCATCGGTGACAAAGTGGTAGGGGTATATCGTATGCTGCGTGATGATCGCATTCTCCACGGCGATGTTGTTCAGGGTCTTGACCAGTTCGGCGTCGATATTCTTGTCCGGCTCGGTCACGCTTTTCTCACAGCCGAGCAGCATACTGCAGAGCAAACAGACCACCAGGGTCCAGCACAATCTCATACGACATTCTCCTTGTTCTCTCACAGGCCTCCGACGATCGGAGGTCTTCTTGACTATTGTGTTGCCAGTGTACGCGTTATATGGATCATGGCCGGTCCTATCGCAATGACCATGATGGCAGGGAAAATGAACAGGGCCATCGGGAAGAGCATCTTTACGGGCATCTTCTCGGCTCGTTCTTCTGCGGTCAAATGGCGTTCCTCCCGCATCCACGTGGCGAATTCCCGCAGGGTGTCGGCCACACTGGTTCCGAACCGCTCGCTTTGCACGAGGATCGCGGCCAGGGAGGTAAGCTGTTCGGCGCCGGTGCGGGTCGCCATATTCCGCATGGCCTCCGTCCGGCTCGCCCCCAGGTGCATCTCGAAGTTGCTCAGGTCCATGGCGCTGCCCAGCACGGAACTGACATGGCGGATTTCGTCAGCCACCAGGTTCCAGGCCATGTCCAACCCGATTCCCGCCGACACGCAGATCTCCAGCAGGTCGATCGCATCGGGCAGATGCTGTCGGATTTCCTCCCGTCGTTTCCTCTCGCGAATCAGGACGGCGAAGTTGGGCACGAAGAACGGGATCAATCCGCCGAGGGAAATCCACACGGTTTTCTGCACGGTGCTCTGCTCACCGGGGAGGACGAAAAAGGCCGTGAGCGCCAGGCCGATGGCAAAAAAGAGCATCTTGACCCCTGTGTAGATCGCCGGTGCGCCCGGCTCATGTAGCCGGCCCGGATCATCTGCTCCCACAGACTCGTACTGGCGTGGCCGTGGGAGATGAAATTGCCGATCTGCTCGACGAATCGCAGGAACCGGGATTCCCGGGTGCTCGTCACCGGGACGTCCAGCGAACCGGCCATCGCCAATCTCTTGCGCACGGCCCGCTGATGCTGCTCGCGCAGGAACATGATGCTGGCCCCGATGAATATGACAGAGGCGAACGCCAGGACGGCCAGCAGCGCCTGCGACGCGGTTACCTTCATAACGTAATCTTCGATGAATCGTGTGAACATAGGACAACACGGACCCTAATACCGTAACACTGCGAGTTTCTCCATCACCCAGGCCCCGAGCAGGACGCTGATGCCAGTCGCCACCAGCATGAATCTGCCGGCCCAGGTGACGTAGAACACCTCCATGTAATCCGGCGACATAACATTCAGGAGCACGAACAGGAATATGGGGATTGCGATCAACGTTTGCTTGTTCAATTGCGTGGAGGCAGTCAAGACGCGGACCTTGCGGTTCAGCCGCATGCGCGACCGCATCACGGCGGCCAGACTGTCCATGAGCTCCGCCAGGTTGCCGCCGGTGGTCATCTGGATATTCACAGCCGTGGCGAACAGTTTCAGATCGGCGTTGCGCGTCGTATCCGCCATTCGTCGCATGGATTCCTGGATATCGAGCCCCAGGGCCTGCTCCTGGCAGATCTCCCCGAAGATCGGGCCGATGGGCTCGCTGATCTCCTCAGAGATCGACTGAAAGGCGCCCACCAGCGGGTGGCCGGCGCGAAGGGCCCGGGCCGCGATCCGCAGGGAATCCACGAACTGCCTGTCGAACAGGGCGAGCCGGCTCGCGATCCGCTTTCGGGTGAGGGTCCTGAACCCCAGGAGGATGACCAGCGAGGCCGTTATGCCCAGCCACGTTCCGTACCCGAGCACGGTGACGACCGCAAACGCCAGGGCGGCTATTCCGACCACGATCAGAAGCACGACCTGGGCGGAAGTCTTCCATCCTGCATTGGCCCGCAGTCGCTCCAGACGCTCTCCCCAGGCCTCTCGCTTTTTTTCCACGTGCTCCTGCTTGGCCCAATGCTCGTCCCGCCACAATTGCAGCACCTGGGAGCGTTCGACGTCGCGATCCCCGAGGCCGATCCGCTTCTGGACCTGCCTTCGACGCCTGACATACTGAACCATCCACAGGATGACGCAGATGCTCCAGCCGCAGAACACCAGCACGAAAAGCGACACCAGCAGAATTGTGTGGATCAAGTCCTGTGCAATCACGTCTATCTCAATCCCTGTAACACTTACCTTGTCCCGTCTGTTTCATTGTTCCCACGGGATTCGACCGAGACGGTCAAACCCCGGAATTCCCTGTGCTGTCGGGCCTCCACTCTAAACGCGTGCCGGGGCCGGTCGGCGTGGGGCCCTCTTGGGAAGGATGCGGCGCTGGAACATGTCCGGCGGCATCTCTACGCCAAAGGCCCTGAGCTTGCCCAGGACGTGCGGGCGCACGCCGCAGACCTCGAACTCACCGTAGGCGTTCCCCTTGTCATCCACTCCCTGCTGATTGAAGCGGAAGATGTCGTGGAGGCAGATGGTGTCGCCCTCCAGGCCCGTGATCTCCTCGATCTGAACGATCTTCCTCTGGCCGCCTGCCATGCGGGCCAGATGGATCATGATGTTCAACGCCGAGCCAATCTGCTCCCGGATCGCGTGGATCGGGTAGTTGATCCCCGCCATGCTCACCATGTTCTCGAGCCGGCGCAACGCGTCTCTTGGGTTGTTGGCGTGGACGGTGGTCATGGAGCCCTCGTGGCCGGTGTTCATGGCCTGTAACATGTCCAGCGTTTCGCTGCCGCGGACTTCGCCGATGATGATCCGGTCGGGACGCATACGCAGGGTGTTGCGGAGCAGGTCGCGCTGCGTCACCGCGCCCTTGCCTTCAATGTTCGCGGGTCTGGTCTCCAGACGCACCACGTGCTCCCGCTGGAGCTGCAGCTCGGCGGCGTCCTCGATGGTCACCAGACGCTCACCCTCCGGAACCCACCGGGACAGAGCGTTGAGCAGCGTGGTCTTTCCCGTTCCGGTGCCGCCCGAGATCAGGATGTTCAGCTTGCATCGCACGCACGCTTCGATGAAGTGGGCCATCTCCTCCCGCAAGGCGTCCACCTCGAGGAGCCTCTCCATGTCCAGAGGCTTGGTGCCGAAGCGGCGGATACTCAGGGCCGGTCCATCGAGCGCCAGGGGGGGGATGACCGCGTTGACGCGGGAGCCGTCCGGCAGCCGCGCATCGAGCATCGGCGCGCTCTCATCGATTCTCCGGCCGACGCTGTCGGCAATGCGGCGAATCACGCGGAGCAGGTGGTCGTTGTCAAGGAATGCGGCGTCCGTCGCCTCCAGCCTTCCTTGCTTCTCGATATAGATTTTATGCGGGCCATTGACCAGAATATCGCTGATGAAGGGGTCCCGCAGGAAGGCGTCGAGGGGGCCGTATCCGAACACTTCATCCATCACGTCGCGGATGAGCTGCTGCTTCTCGGGGCCCGACAGGGGAATCTTCTCATCGCGCAGAAGGATATCGACACGGTCGGCACACTGGCGATGCAACTGCTCGATAGGCACGCGGCGCGCCTCGGTGAGATCGATGACCTGCAGAAGCTTGCGGTGCACCCGCGCTTTCATCCGCAGTGCCTCGGCGCCGTCCGTCCGTTCGGGGACTTTTTCAAACATGCCTACTGTCTCCTTAACCTTGTGAGTCGCCATTGGCCGTCAGTTGCTGGACCCTGTCCGCCAGCTTGCGAAAATCGCGTCGCAGCCGGGACCGCCGCGCCATCTTGGCCAGCGGCTGCCCATGATTGATGCTCTTCATGGCCTTGACCCAGTCGCTGCGGATGCTCATCAGGGAACTGGACCCGATGGCTCGTTCACTGTCGGCGAGTCTGAGCAGCGGACCGCGGCGCCTGACCCGGTTGGCCAGCGGCACAATCTGCTCTTTCGCCATGCCGTTCTCCATCAGGGACTTGATCAGGGAGCCGGCAAAAGTCACGTCCCGCACGGTCAACTGAAACACGATCACGGCCACCCGGCTCACGGACGCCAGGTCGGCGACCGTCTGGGCGGGCAGACGCGGCGCATCCAGAACGACGTAGCGGTAGGATTCCCTGCAGGCCGCCAGGGCCTTGGGCAGGTTGTCGTAATTCATCGGCTGCCCCTTGTCCGCCTCGGCCGAGGCGGGACTCAGCAGCACGTCGAAACCCTCCATGTACGTGAGCATGGTGGACTCGATCACGTGCCTGTCGATCGGCCCCTCCCGGTTCAGGATGTGCGCGATGCCGTAGTTGCCTTTTATGCCGAGATAGGAGGCCACCGAGCCATAGTGAGGGTCCAGATCGGCAACCAGCACCGATTTCGACGTGGCGATCTGCAGTTCGGTAGCCAGGTTCACCGCCACGGTGGTCGCGCCGCTGCCGCCGCTGCACGAGAGCACGGAGATGACATCGGCCAGGTGTGTGGAGGGCCGATCTTCCTGGACGATCAGGCTCTCGATGACTTTGTCCAGCTCCGACTCGATGGAGCTCTTCCTCAGGAAGTGCCTAGCCCCCACCTGCATGGCCTGGAGCACGAGCTTCTCATCGAAGTTCCTGGACAGCACGACGAACCGCGTCTGCGGATTGCCGGTGACCACCTTGCCAAGCTCGAACAGGACGTGCTCGGGGTTGGCGTCGATATCGACGACCGCGATGTCAAACGGCACTTTGCCTGGCGGCTTCGACAGTTGGCTCCGCAGCTCGATGATGTCTTCACAGACGCTCGTCGATGCGCCGAGCGCACCGGCGCCCAGGGCCGACTGCGTCGCCGTGGCCGTTCCTTTGTCCTTTGTCAGCAGCAATACATCGACTTTTCTCATACGAACGATACCCCCCCAATACTGGGTCCCGGAGGCCGCATCAGCGTCGCCTCAAGGACCGGAACTTCTTTACTTCTGCTCTTCGGTTTTGCCGCCTGCTTCAGACTCTGCCGGAGCACTGGCCGGGCATGCCGATTCCGTCGCCGGGCAGGATTCGCCGTAGGTGGCCCAGGCTCCGGGCCCGACGAGTTGATCGAGTCCCATGTCCTTGAGCCACTGGGTGCTGGCCGGGTCGAGTTTCGCCGGCTGCCTGCCATGGATGCGGCCTTCAAGATAGAGCTCCCAGTCATCCGGGGCCGTATGGGTCACTCCGGGCAACGGCGGCGTCTGGGCCAGCGACAGGGGTTCCACCAGCGATGCGGTGACCAGGATCACCAGCTCGGTTTCCTCCTGGCGATATCGCACGGAGCGGAACAGCGGGCCCAGCACGGGCAGATCGCCCAGGCCGGGGATGCGGGAAACCACCGCGTTGTCGGTGCGCTGCAGCAAACCGGCCATCGCGAAGGACTGACCGCTTTGCAGCTCCAGGGTCGCTTCCGCCCGTCGCGTCACCAGCGCGGGAACCTGGAACCCTTGGACCACTACGGCGCCGACGTCGGTCAACTGGCTCACTTCCTGCATCGCACGCAACCGGATGGCGCCGTCGCCCAGGACCACGGGACGGAAGCTCAGCCGCACGCCGAATTCCTTATACTCGATGGTGATCGCATTGCTGGCGGCTCCGCTCTGGACAACGGGAATGGGGAATTCCCCGCCGGCCAGGAAGTCGGCCTGCTCGCCGCTCAGGGCCACCAGGGTTGGGTTCGCCAGGATTCGCAGGTACTGGTTCTCGGCCAACGCCTGGATAAAGACCTCAAGGTTGGCGCGGGGAAAGCCCGCGAACATGCTCACGCCGGGAGTCACGGAGGTGTCGGAGAGGAACTGGAAAGGCAGGTCGCCGGTCGCCGGGGTCTCCGCCGGGACTCCAATGTCCATGCCCGGAACGAGCGAGCCGGCGCCGCTGGCGCCGACGCGCTGGCCGAAGAAGCCATCATTGCCTGTGGCAAACCAGTTCATGCCCAAGCTGCGCAATGCCGCCCGGCTGACTTCCGCCACGCGGACCTGCAGCTCCACCTGCTGCACGCCGGCGACGCTGGTCATGTTCACGTAGGTGAGCTTGGCGGTCTCCAGGTAGCGGCTGAGCTGCTCGGCGTCATCCGCGCTTCGCAGCAGGCCCTGAAGGACAAGCACCTCGCCTGCGTCGGTCAGTTGCAGTTGGGCGGTGGGAAAGAGCTTTTCCAGCCGCAGGCGGATGGCCTCGAGATCCATCTTCACGACGACGCGCTGCTGGCGGCTCTGCTGCTCGCCCTCGGCCCAGAGGATCAGGTCGGTGGTGCCGACACTCAATCCCTGTACGAGCACCTGCTCGGGGGTGAGCGCCTCGACGTTGGCGATCTTGGGATCGGTCACGGCGACCCGGACGGTGGGCCAGGGCGTGCGGATGACCACGGAGCGGCCGACGATGAGGACGATTTCTTCGCCGCTCGGGTCCGACGCCGCCATGGCGGTTCCGAAGGATCCCAGAATAGTAACCACGGTCACCAGCCACAGGATGGAATGGGCTGTCACAGGCACTTTTCTTCCCGCACCACGCATAAAGCCACCTCTGCTAACGGAACACGGATTGATTGTACGAGCCTGCCACTGCCGGCTCAGTCCTTTATTTACGCTCTCCTTGCGTTTCAGCACCTTCCTTGTTTGGATCCTTGTCGTCCAGGTTAAGTTCTGTCTCTTCGACTTTCTGGCCTCGAATGATGGTCATGGGCCAGGCATGCTTTTGCTGCTGGGCGGCTGCGAAATACTCGGGGACCGGCGGTCCTGCCGGAGCAGGTTTGGCGACTGCGTTCGGATCGGCCGCCAACTTCGGCTCGGCACTGGCGCTCGCCGTCGGGTCGGTCCCGGTCAGCATCTGCTGGATTCGGCCGAACAGGGCCAGGGTCGCCGGATCAAGGGCCTCGCTGGCCGCGGTCAACTGGCCTTCCTTCACTACCATCGGCTCCATCGGGTTCCAGTCCTTATCCAGCGCGTTTCGCATGGCCAGCCCCATGGTGCCGCGCAGCAGGGCCAGTTGAAGGGCTGCCACCTGCCGCGAATTGACCTCAAGCGTCACCGTGCAATCTCCGGCGCCACGGGGACTGCCTATGGCCCCTCCGCTTTTCGCGTCCGTGGGTGTGACCACCGTTTCATCCCGGACACCCAGCACGCGGATGTTCTGCAGCAGGGGTGTCACCACCGCCTCGCCCTTCTGCCGGTCGTACAGGGGGAACGTCGCAAACACGTCCACGAAGCAGCCGGGGTAGAGCAGGTCCACCGGGGTCGCGCCGCGGGACAGGGGGATCTGAAACGCGAGCATGCCTGGCCGCAGCAGGTCGTCAACGCCGGTCTTCATCACGAAATGCGATCCGGCCAGAGGCTGGTCTTTGGCCACGGCCAGTTTCAGAATCTTGCCGATGGCCTGGGACGGATTAACGAAATACCCCTCCGGCAGTCCTGTCTTGGGCATCCGCTTGACCGCCACGTGGTCGCCTGTGATCTGTGTCCGGGCCGGCAGGTCCGCCAGCGCCACGAGTACCTCGATCGTCGGCGCCTCTTTGACCCCGCCACGGTTGAGCACCGTCATTTGCACAAGGACAACCACCGCGCCGGCCGCCACGAGCCCCAGCATAACCAATACCACCGCTGCCAGTTTCATTTGATCCTCTCTTCTGTTCTTGAACTTAAGGCGTGAACGGCCCTGTGGGCATACCTTCTTTGGCCATCGTGACGCGGACATAGAGACTCGACGGGTTCGGCAAGTAACCGGGAATCAGATCCACTGTGGTGGGATCGACTCGAATGCCTACAGTCACGATTGGACCGGCCACCGACAGGGTGGGGTCCAACGTGTATGTCGTAATGCCTGCACCAGCTAACAGGTTTGTGATGGCCGTGCTCACTTCCCCTGCGTCCGCATCGGGAAGGATGGCCAGGCGCGCCGCCGTTCGTGCCGCATTCGTCATCTGCTGGGCCTTCAGAAAAAGCCAGCCGTACTTGATGGCCCCCAGCGTCACCATGAGCAGCAACGGAAACACGACGGCCATTTCCACCAGGGTCGCGCCGCGAGCCCACGCTCGTTTCTTCTTAATCATCCTGATCATACGTGCACCAGAAACGCCCCCACGCACACCCCCAGGAATATGGGGACGCCATATGGAACCGTTCCATCTGTTGCCTGCGCGGGCGGAGCCTCGCCAGGCTTATCGTTTACCGAGTTCCATCCCTCTGGCCCGCCGCACAGGGCGCCCATGAACACATACAGCGATGCCCACATGTTTCCAAACAGCATCCTGCGTCGCCCGTGCGCGAGCATCCGTGCCAGCCCGAAAACCGCGCCGGCGGCGCCTACACACACCAGTACTACCAAGCCCGGCTGGATGCCCAACCACGCTCCTGCCGCGCCCATCATCTTGGCATCGCCGGCGCCCCCGCGAGCCATGATAAAGAGCACGATATACGGCAGGGCCAACGCGGCCCATCCCACGGCACTCTCACCGAGACCGTGCAACCCGTGGTGCCAGGCCATATAAGCCAGACCCAGGCCGGCCGCGGGCAGCGTCAGCCAATTCGGGATTCGGCCGCTCCTTACGTCCCAAACCGCACCTGTCAGTGAAGCGCCGATTACCACGCTCCACTGCAACAAGGTGACTTCTCTTGAGCAAGCCGAGACTATTTCCAACAGGTTCGCGCTCACCTGCTACGAAACGCTTGTGAGCTTGGTCACCACCAAGTTGAAGATGCGTACGATCTGGTTGCCGAGTGCCGTGATCACGACGAACGCGACCACCAGGATCAACCCCAGCGCCACGACGTACTCTGAGAGCTCGATCCGCGCTCGTCCCTGAAAAATCTCCTTAATGTGTTCATTTGCGTCCTCCAAATCTCAAGAGTTCTATTTCTCACTGCGCCGAAGGTCACTGTACCGATAGCGACACCGCTCCCGGCATTGGCGAGTGTGTACATACAGATACTGACAGCCACCATTGACTTTGACATCTCTCAGCAGGGGCTCCTGCTCACACCCCTTTACGCCGAGTAGAATATCCGGTTCTGACGATCCTGCTTCCGTTGCAGCGAATCAGAATTGAATTTCCAGGGAGTCCATCCCTAGGGTTTCAATACTACCCTGACGGGCACGATTTGTCAAGAACTTTTCCGTCTCTTTAAGGGCATTTCTTCGATGGTTCCCTGTCCCAGCAGTGCGG
This sequence comes from Sedimentisphaerales bacterium, assembly GCA_963708075.1. Taxonomy (GTDB): domain Bacteria; phylum Planctomycetota; class Phycisphaerae; order Sedimentisphaerales; family Anaerobacaceae; genus PLanc-01. The sequence goes on along the minus strand of OY970194.1, from coordinate 4,737,461 downwards.
AGCCGCAGGTTATCGGTCCCAAGGGACGATTTCTGACGGCCTGGAGGCCTTCGCTCGCCTGTGGGCGATGCCGGCCCTCGCCGGGTCCCATGTCCACGCTTGGACGTGTTTAGCGTGAAGCCCGCCGTTCGCCGGGTGGCACCGCCAAACTCGTTTGACGGTGCTCATTCGACCGAGTCTGGTCAATCGAGAACCCCACGGGCAAACAAGTTTGCCCGTGCCACCCAGGACTGGGCGCGTCCAGGCTAAACATGTACCTACGCTTGCGTGGACATGTTCCACTCGATGGGCCAGGCATGCTTACGCGAGCGTAAGCATGCCACCCAAACCATCCAGTCTCTTCCCGACACCAGCCACCCAGCGGCGCAGGGACTCGCAATGACATAACCTGTGGTCCGGTAAGTGACTCTGCGTCGCGCCCCGCACATTTTCAGTCCTCGGGCCGTAGAAAGACTTGACATTGGGACGCCGCCGGGGGTAGACTGGTATCCTGTCCTGATGTCTTGACTACGTGGTCGCTCTATCCTTTCTATTGGTATGGAAAACGCCATCGCAAACACGGAACATCGGGCCAACCCGACACTATGGAGGTGGGGTATGCATACATGCCGTATTCTAGGAGTGCATAAGAGTGCGCACCGGTCCGCGTCTGGTTCAGTCACGCGCGGGGTATGTGATGCGCTGTCACAAGCTCGACGATGCCGCGGCATGGTTCTCGTTTGGGTGGCCGTCACGATCCTGGTTATCGTTGGAATCGTGGGACTGAGCCTGGACTACGCCCTGGGGGCCCTGTCGGCTCACCAGTTGCACAATGGCGCCGATGCCGGGGCCCTGGCGGGGGCTCTGAACGTCAAGGTGGACTGGCCTCGGGCCATGAACGACGCGATCGCCATCGCCCATCGCAACAACGCCGCGCAGTTGCCGATCACAGTGGCGCCGAATACGTCGAATGATCCGAACGGCGAGGTCGTTGTCGGACGCTGGGTCCGTCAGGAGCGGCAATTCTACCCGACGACCATCGCGCCCAACGCCGTCAAGGTGGTGGGCAATCGAATGGGCCTCAACGACAGTGCCCCTCCCGTGGCGCTGCTGTTCGGCCAGGCGTTCAACGCCCCCAACGTGAAGATGTGGCGCCATGCCATCGCGATATCTACCGGACAACGCGGCGCAGGCATCCTCGTGCTCTCGCATGATCCGGAACTCGACTTTAGCAGCGGCCCCGCGAGTGAGCAATGGACCTATAAGGAAACCGGCATGGTCGCCGGAGGTGGCTCGATCATTGATCTTCGCGGTCCCGGCGACATGGTCGGCGATATCCAGATCAATTCCAACGGCAACGGCACAGGCGGGGGAAGTGAGAAGGACGCCTTCGTGTTCAACGGCTCATCAGCCGATATCCACGTGGCAAACTTCAACGTGGTCGGCACGACCAAGCCGGCTGCCGATGATGCCGGCAAGTGGTCCGGTCTGTATCCACCAGCCCCGGAAATCCCGTTCAACGTTTGGACGGGGGAGGATTACATGCTGGACCCGCTCCAGGATGTCGTTCCGCCGGACGTCTCGGCCATGATCGTGCCGGATGCTGCCACGATCACGGATACAACGATTGTCTCGCGAGGGTATACTTCGCCAACCGATGCGGGCCTGAAGATTCTGGAACTTGATCCTGGTTTCTATCCCGGCGGAATTAACATCTCCGGCGCGGGCAGCGAGCAAGTCACCGCTCCCGGGCCCGATGGTATCCCCGGCACGCCGGACGATATTATCACCACCCAAAGCTATCGGACCGAACTGCGGCTGAGAATGGGAGGGACTGTGGAAACCTCCTGTTTCGCGCTGGGCGGCGCTGCCGATGGCACCTCCGGCCTGCAACTCGGGGCCGGCGCCAGGCTCATCGGCAACGGCGTGATGATCTACATTCCAAGCAATGGAACCATTGCCCAAACGTCCTACAGTACCGTGCAGGAAGGCAAGGTCACTGTCCTCGGCCACGGCTACATCGAGCTGAGCCCCCCGGGCGACTACTTCCTGGTGGGCGGCCAGCGGCAGATCAACGGGCTTCCCGGAATCAGCATCTGGCAGGACCGCGGGCCTGCCGGCGACCCTCCGGCCGGGCCTTTCAACACCCGTCCAACCACGCTCGGAGGCACGGCCAGCTATAATCTCTCGGGTACGCTCTACTTCGGGTACAACCCCGTGACGGTCTCCGGAAACATTTCCAAGTCGGGCAATCAGTTGCTGGCGGGGGCCCTCGACCTCAGCGGCGGGCTCAATCTCGGCGTCGCCTATGATGGCCGAAACCAGGAGGCTGATACCAGCTCGCTCCTCGTGCAGTAGAACCCGGCCGCCGCAGAGTGCATACCCGCAAGACTCCTGGGGATACCCGGGTCCGCCGTATCCGCGCAGCCACTCCGAGCCGCCAACAAATTGGCAACGTCCCAAATCCCTGAGTTTCTGCTCCCAAGCTTGTTGGCTCCCCGGTCACACGATCCGTTTGGGAACCTGTGGGAACCTGCCGGCGGTCGTCGGCAGGGAGTCTATCGCTTTGGAGCCACCCGCATGGTTGATCGTACGCACCGGCCGCGAACCATCGTTTGAATGGTGCGGCAGCCTGAATCATGCTGGACGCCACAAAACGGCAAACTCCCGTCGCGAAGCGGCGGAATTGATTTGTTGTTGAGCAGACATCCCCACGCTCCAATGGAGCAATCTCAAGAACGTGGGACGTCGCCAACAGATTGGAGGCGGGGGGATTCGAACCCCCGTCCCGAGATGTTTCAGGACAAGCATGCTACATGCGTAGTCGCTCCATTGAGATTTCGCCTCGCACAGCGCCGAACGACAGGCTCTGTACTCAGCTATTCCGGTGCATCTCGCCTCCGTCGGCCCGGACGACCGACAGAGACCAGCCCACTAAGTGACGCCCTTATCAGACCCGCAGGCGCAGTCCGACAGGACGGGCAGCGTTAATTACGCCGCCATGGCATACTGGTAGTTGCCAATTAGAATTAGGTACCGGATGATTAACCAGGCCAACCGGCGTCCTGGGCACGCAGCTTCTCCATCCGCGATCCGGTCGAAGCCATTCGCCCCCGTATTCAGTTATCGAAAAGAGCAGTCTGTCCAATCATCTCGCCATTCTACCACATCCTACGCCCAGCCGCCAGAGCCAGTTCGGAATCATTGGTTATGGATGATTGATGATGGATGATTGGGTATGGCTCGAGGCCGAAGGCTTTGCTGATGGCGAATGGACAAACCATCGGCAAGCCGGTGCTCGCTGCTGCTATCCGGCACAGTGCCCTATAATCTGCACGGACACCCGCGAGAGGGTGCGGTCGGAATATGGTGGCGGCGTGTAGCCACCGTGTGCGGAGCGGCCCTCTTTCGTCCCTTACGGGACTGGCTTTTATCCTCGGCCCCGGTTCCCCAGCGATAAATCGCTGGGCTATTCTCTATCGCCCTGCGGGCTTGGACTGCGCCATGGCTGAGCTTCGTGGTCCTGTCAAACTGAAGGCTATTCTCTATCGCCCTTCGGGCTTGAACTGCGCCCGGACGGGTTGATCACTATCCCACAGGCGTTGCGGCTATTGGCTATCGCCCTGCGGGCTTGGACTTCGCTCCAGTCCTCTTGCGTCGGCCCGTCCGCCCCACAGGGGCGATCGACACTAGCCCACCGTTTCAACGGTGGGAGCGATAGCCAATCCTATCTCAAAGCCCCGTAGGGGCGAAAGAAGACTGGGCTGCGCTCTTGTGTCGGCTGGAATCCGAATCCGCCACCGAATGCCGACCGCACCCCCCGCGAGAGGGGTGCGGTTAGGGCTATCGCATCTAAATTGAGCCTTTGCAGGCATGGTTTCGTATTCTTCTCAGAAGCAAGACACTTCAAGTAGAGAGGAATACGTTTTTGATGAAGAAATCGATTTGGGATCATTTTGCCGCGGTTCCTGATCCTCGCGTGGAGCGGACGAAACGGCATGAATTACAGGATATTCTGGTCATTGGCGTCTGTGCCGTGATCTGCGGGGCTGAGCACTGGACGGACGTAGAGATGTTCGGCAACGTCAACGAGGAATGGTTTGGCACGTTTCTGGACCTGCCCAATGGCATTCCATCGCATGATACCTTTGGTCGGGTCTTTGCCGCCCTGGACCCGGATGCGTTTGAAGCGGTCATGCAGGCGTTTGTGGCGGATCTGGCCGGCAGCAGCCGGGGCAAGCACATCGCCATCGACGGCAAGACCCTGCGAAACAGCTTTGATCGGGTCCGTGCCAAAGGCCCGTTGCACATGGTCAGTGCCTGGGTCCACGAGAACTGCGTGGCTTTCGGCCAACGGGCGGTCGATGCCAAGAGCAATGAGATCACCGCGATCCCGGAGTTGCTCAAGCTGCTCGACGTGGAGGAGGCAACCATCACGATTGACGCCATGGGTTGTCAAAAGGAGATCGCCGAGCAGATCGTCGATCAGGGCGGCGACTATGTGCTGGCCCTCAAGGCTAACCAAGGGACTCTGTACGAGGATGCCCGGATGTACATGGAGGACGGCATCGCCCACGGGTTTGCCGGCGAGCAGGACTTCTGGGAAACCGTGGAAAAAGGCCATGGACGACTGGAAACCCGGCGGGTGTGGACTACCAGCGATGTGGGATGGCTGCAAGGGCGTCACGACTGGCCGGGTCTGGGCAGCCTCACGGCCATCGAGCGAGAGCGTCAGGTCAACGGCCAGTGCGAACGAAAGCGACACTACTTCATCAGCTCCCATCCGGGACACTGTGCCCAGCGTCTGGGGACATTGATTCGCCATCACTGGTCCGTGGAGGTCCAGTTGCACTGGTCGCTGGACGTGAGTTTCCATGAGGACGCCAGTCGAGTCCGAGTGGCCAACGCCGCCGAGAACTTCTCGCGATTGCGTCGAATCGCCCTGATGCTGCTCAAGCAGGAGAAGACGGCCAAGGGCGGCATCGCCGCCAAACGCCTCCGAGCCGGCTGGGACCGAGACTACCTGCTTAAGGTCCTTGGCATTTAGATGCGATAGCCCTGGGGGTGCGGTGGAAAGGGCTTGACAGCGTGAGGCTGGGCGGTATAAGTGGATGCATCCTAGATTCAAAGGGGTGGCAGTTGAAGCGACCCTGGGGTCTTGTGGTTTTCGACAAGCAGTTGGAGAATAGCGATGAGCACGAGCACTGTGCATACAGAGAGCAAATTCCGCCGGTTGATACCGTCGGTTATTACCGTACTTTTTCTGTCCGTGTTGCCGGTTTCGGCGTATGGGGAGGACGACCAGAGCATCGCGGCGCTTCGGCAGATGGGCAAGGCCTTTGCCGCGATCGCGGGTAAGGCGTCGCCGGCCGTGGTGGGCATCAAAGCTACGAAATCCACCAGGAGTGACCGCGAGTCGCAAGAATCCTTGGAGAACGGCCCGACCGGCCCCTCCACCGAAGAAGACCTGTTCGAGTACTTTTTCCGCCGGCAGATGCCCCGCCAGTACTCCCGGCCGCGGCCGAAGGAGATCGCCCAGGGCTCCGGCTTCATCGTGACCGCCGACGGCTATATCCTGACCAACAACCATCTCGTCGGCCAGACGGAGAAGGTCAGCGTCAAGCTCTCGGACGGCCGGACAGTGGACGCCAAGGTCATCGGCGCCGACGCGGATTCCGATGTCGCCGTCATTAAGGTGGAGGCCGAGGGCCTGCCGTTTCTCGAACTGGCCGACTCCGCCGGCCTCGAAGTCGGCGAATGGGTGATCGCTATCGGCAACCCGTTCGGTCTGAGCCACACGGTCACGGCGGGAATCGTCAGCGCCAAGGGCCGCAGCAGCCTGGGCGTCGCCAATTATGAGGACTTCATCCAGACCGACGCCGCGATCAACTTCGGCAATTCGGGCGGACCCCTGCTGAACCTGGACGGCAAAGTGGTGGGGATCAATACCGCGATCATCGGTCCCGGCGGAAATATCGGCATCGGACTGGCCATCCCCATCAATATGGCGAAACATGTCTATACGCAACTGAAGGAGAGCGGCTCCGTCGTGCGAGGCTTCCTCGGAGTTTACCCGGAGGACATCGAGCCGGACATGGCGGAGTTCTTCGGACTCAAGGATACCAAGGGCGTTCTGATCTCCCAGGTCACGGAGGGTTCCGCCGCCGATGAGGCCGGAATCAAGCGAGGCGATGTGGTCGTCGAGTTTGACGGCGCGCCCGTGGACAGCGCCAACGATTTCCGCAACCGTGTCGCCATGCACAAGCCGGATAGTAAGGTCGAGCTGGTGATCCTGAGAGAGGGCAAACGGATGGACTTCGCCGTCAAGCTGGCCAAGAGGCCCGACGATGTCACCGCTTCGAGCGAGCAGCCGGAATCTCCTGGCAGCCTGGGTTTCTCCGTGCAGGCGTTGACGGACGAATTGGCCGAGCGGCTTGGGTACGAGGGAATGGAAGGCGTGGTGGTCACCGAGGTCGAGTCCGGCTCAGAGGCCGACGAGAAGGGAATCGCAAGAGGAGCGCTGATCCGAGAGGTAGATCGCGAGCGAATCAGCAGCGTCAAGGAATTCAAGGACGCGGTGCGCAAGGCCCAGAGCCGCGGCAAGGTCCTGCTGCTGGTCAGAGATGAAAGCGTGGACCGCTACGTGGTCCTGCAACAGGAGAAAAAAGAGTAGCGGCACCACAATCTGCAATCCATCGGCCCCGCTCCGGCGGGGCCTTTTCATTGGCACGTCCGGCGGCATGAAGAGGCGAGCGAAAGCCGACATGATAGACTAAAATGAGCGGCTCGCTTGTCTTGACTGTGGATGAACGTTCCGCCGGCGCCGGGCGTGGCCACGACGGAGCCGGGTGCAGAAAGGGCTGCCTTGAGAGACAGACGTCTGGTACATCGCGTGCGTCGCGGGGATATGGATGCGCTGCATCAGGTCTATCATCGGTACAAGGACGACCTGCTGACCGTGGCCATGTCGCTGCTGAATGACCGTTACGCGGCGGAGGATTGTGTGCACGATGTGTTCGTCCACTTCGCGGCGGCCCCGGCGGACCTGCGTGCGACCAGGAACCTTAGAGGGTACCTTGTGCGCTGCGTGGCGAATCGGGCGAAAAACCAGATCAAGAGGCACCAGTTGCAGCCCGTACCGCTTGCGGACGAACTGGACTGCGCCGAGGATTGCGACTGTCCGGCGCGAAGGCTGATTGTCTCGGAGGAATCGACCCGGGTCTTCGAGGCGCTGGCCCAACTGCCGGCCGAACAACGCGAGGTGATCGCCTTGCGCATCCGCGGACAACAGACGTTTCGAGAGATCGCCGGTCAACTGGATCTCTCGATCAACACGGTCCAGAGCCGCTATCGCTATGGCATCGAGAAGCTGAGAACCCTTCTATAACGGACGACAGATATGAAGTCCTCGAAGCAGGTGGAACAGATCGTCGGGCAGGCTTGCATGCGAGCGGGCCAGGCCACTGACGAGCGAATCCTTGGCGATGCCCGTGCCGCTCTGGCTGCGAGTATGAACAACCGACCACAGGCCCCCGGGCCGGGTCCTGCCATCTGGAGAACGATCATGGAAAGCAGAATCACGAAGTATTCTGTCGCTGCTACAATTATCCTCACAGCATCACTCGTGCTCCTGAACCCGTTCGGCCGGCACGGCGTCGTTCTGGCCGACGTGGCGCAGAAACTCAGCGAGACGCACACCGTGATCCACAAGCAAAGGCGTGTCGTCTATCGCCTGGGAGAGGACAAGCCCTTCTTCACGGGCGAGGTCCAAAACTACTTCTCGACGGACCGCGGAATGGTCGAGGAACAATACGATCCGAACGGGGCTCTCCTTTACCGCATCTACCTTCCCAGGGAGCAGCAGCAGGTGATCATCCTGTTCCCGCAGGTCAAGAAGTACATCCAACTGCCCGCCCCCAAGGAGCTCTATGAACAACTCTGTAAGATGATTGTCCCTGCGGGTTTGGTCAACTACTTCACCTCGGTTCCGTATACCAAGCTGGGTCGGTCCCACCTCGACGGTTTCGACGTGGAGGGGTTCGAGGCGACCGATTTCGACCTCTCCTGGCTGCCGGCGCACACGAAGTACCTCTTCCCGATTCAGAACCTGACCGCGCGATTGTTCGTCGATGTCCGGACCAGTCTGCCGGTCGGTGCCGAGATAGAGGTTGACGCAGATCGAGGCTTGATGACTTACTTTCAGAAGGTTCACGTGGAGATCACGACGTATGATTACCAGTGGAATGCGGTGATTCCGGCCGGGACATTCGACCCGAACATCCCGGCGGATTACACGCAGATCGATCTCGGGTCGATCGCCTCGGACAACGCCGCCTGGCTTGGCGTGGGAGCTCTCCCCATCGTTGGAGTCATCATCCGCAGGAGGCGCAGCCGGAAGATAAGCCCGGCAAGATAGCCATCACAGGCTGATGCCGCCTTCTGTGGATCTGCCGGTCCATACGGTGACTGCATCCGGTCCCTTTGCGCACTTTTTGACCCTGCGGCACGTCTATGAATTGGATACAGTCCACCGGCCGGTCACAGGCGGGATTCCGGGAGGATTATTTTTACAGATTCGTCGCCGGTTTCTGCGTCTAAAAGAGACATAGCTATAAAGGCGCGGCGGAAAGCCTGAATCGATGCACGCATTCTGTTAGAGGAGAAGAGTATGAACCACAGACAAGTCCCTGTAGTCGCAATGATCCTGTTGTTCCTTAATCTCGCTGTCGTCTCTGCCGCAGACGATTGGGAGCAGACAACTGCTGCGGCTCGTCTCTGGCCTGTCGAGGAAGGGGGCAATGGTCACGCCTACCAGGCGGTGGGCGTATCTGAGTTGATTCCATGGACCTCGGCAGACCAGATAGCCACTCTAGCGGGTGGGTATCTGGCTACGATCGCTTCGGAGGCGGAGAATGACTTCGTGTACGCCATGAGCACCGATCTGTTTGTCCAGGCGATAGGTAATGACTACGGACCCTGGCTCGGCGGTTACCAACTGCCCGGTTCTTCAGAGCCGGCGGGGGGCTGGGTCTGGGTTACGGGCGAGCCTTTCGAGTACACGGCTTGGCGTGCGGGCGAGCCCTCTCAGACCGCCGGCGCTCTGAATGAAGATCGGATTCACTATCTGGGATCCGGAGGTCCGGCGCCCACCTGGAACGATCAGACGAACTCATCGGGCTTTGGACCCATGGCCTACGTCATTGAGTACGACCCCGTGACTCTCGAAGCGGAAGAAGCCGCAGCCATTCCTGACGAACGGATCGAAACGGCCTTTGCCGGATATTCAGGCGCCGGGTACATTCGGCTGGGGAGCCAGCCGGATGCCATCCAAGGGATTCTCAACATTGGCATGGCAGAAACGAGGGCCCTCCTGTTGCGCTACAGCAACGGCACGTCACGGGGCATCGGTGTCCAAGTCGTTGTCAACGGGGCCGTGATAGAGCCCAACTTGCTTTGCGCTCCCACCGGGGCCTGGGATGTATGGGGCAGTGTGACTGCCTATGCGCGTCTCAATTCGGGCGACAATGTGGTGGAGGTGCGCAACCTTGCGGATGAGGCGGGCCCTGCAATCGACAGAATCGTGCTCTTTGGCGACAATACAAATATCGCGCTCGATCATCGCATTGCCTTTTCAGCGGAATCGCTGGGGTACCCCGCCTCGCAGGCTGTTGACGCTGATACACAGACCTACTGGAGTGCAGAAGGCCTGCCGCAGTGGCTGGAAGTGGATCTCGGCGATGTCTACCCGATCCATCGAACGCAGGTGGTGTGTCCGCTTTGGCAGGCTTGTCAGTTCCGCGTGGAGGTGAAGGCGCAGGCGGAGGATGCCTACGCTCAGGTGGTGGATCGCACGAACAACACAACGGCTGGGACCGCCATGGAACCGGTTACAGACACATTTGAGCCTATACCGGCACGGTACGTGCGTTTGACGGTGACAGGCGTCGATTGGGGGGAGCCGGGGATTGCCGAGTTTCGCGTCTCGGCTGCCACCGGACAGCCCCACGCAATTGCCATCGGCTCAATCGGTTACCGCACGATCCAGGCGGCGATCGACGCTGCCCGTCCCGGCGACACCATCGTGCTCCGGCCCGGCAGGTATTCCGGGGCCGGCAGTGAGGGGATTGCTATGAAGGGCAAGCGTGTGACGCTTACCTCGACCGATCCGAATGACTCTCGGATCGTGGCCACAACCGTGATCAGCGGCACAGAGTCTGCGCCGGCCCTGAGTTTCACCAGCGGTGAAGATGCCAACTGCGTGCTGGCGGGCCTGACCATCAGCGGGGCCAAGACGGCGATCTACTGCAATCATGCATCGCCGACTATTCGCCGTTGCCGCATCGTGGCCAATAGCGGGGCGGGCATCGAACTGTACAGTTACACCCGACCCATGATTCGCAACTGCGTCATCGCCGGCAACCGGGGCTCGGGTATCATGATGGATCCGCAGGAGGGACGCACAGGCATGTCCCACAACGACCCGCAAATCATCAACTGCACGATTGTCGAGAACCTGGATTATGGCATCAAAGGCGGCAGCCCGACAGTCGTCAACTCGATTCTCTACTTCAACAATGCAGACGCAAACGGCCAGCAGATCTACGGTCGTTCATCAGCGGTGACATACAGCGATGTAAAAGGCGGCTGGCCGGGTGACGGAAACCTGGACGTCGATCCGTGTTTTGCCCGATCAGGCTCCTGGGACGGCGCCGTCTGGGTCGGCGGCGATTATCATCTCCAGTCTCAGGCGGGCCGATGGGATGCGGATGCTCAGCAATGGGTGGTGGATGCCGCTACGAGCCCATGCGTCAATGCCGGCGATCCCGCAATGGGTGTCGGTGACGAGACTGCCCCGAACGGCGGCCGCATCAACCTGGGCGCCTATGGCGGCACGAGCGAAGCCGGCATGTCACCGTGAAGCCGGAACAGGACATACGTGCATCTAATCGTTCATCCGGGCGCACTTTCAGTTTCCCTGGTACGTCTTTATGATAGACACTGATCAGTGAGCCTGTAACGGATGAACGTGTTGAGACTTTGCGAAGACAATGAGAGAGCCGCGATAGAGGCGGCGTGCAGGGGCGATTCAGAAGCCCTGGCCGGACTCTATGAGAAATACTACGCCCCGATGGTCTGGGTCGCTTACTCGGTGCTCCTGGATCGGGGCTTGGCGGAAGATGCGGCACAGCAGGCATTCGCCACGGCGTGCGCGAAGATGCGAAGCCTGCGGCAACTCGACCGCTTCGGCCCATGGCTGGGGACGATCTGCCGCAACGCTGCCCAGGATATCGCCCGGGCCAGAAGACGCGATGCGGGGCTCCAGAAGCTTGCGGTTACCGAGGAGCCTGCGCATTCCGGCTCCGATGGGTTCGACCGGATCGTCAAGGAAGCTGTGGACGGCTTGCCGCCCATGTATCGCGAAGTCATCGTCCTGCACTACTACAGCGGGATGAGTTACAGGCAGATCGAGTCCGTGCTGAACATCTCCGGGGACAAGGTCAAGGGGCGCCTGGCCCGGGCCAGGCGGCAAATCCAGGACCACCTGGAGAAAGAAGGCTTCTGCCGGGAGCGATAACCATGGAACGCATGTACAACGAACAGGACCTTGAGGGAGCCATCCGCCGGACGGCGCCGGGCGATCCGCCCGCGCCGGACTTCGAGGCATGGCGACAGAGGCACGCCGGGGCGGTCGATGCGCTGCGGCGTCCATTGGATAACGAAATGACCGATGGCCCGTCGGGCGCGTGGATCATCCGATTAGGGAGAACTCTGATGAGAAAGCGACAAGTGAGATTTGGTGCGGCGGCAGCCGTGGTGCTGATTGCACTGGCGGTCGTCAGCCTGGATCGGAAAACGAACATCGCATGGTCGATGGAGCAGACCATCGAGGCTATCGAGCAGATCAAGACGATGCAGATAGAAGGGACGGTCGTCTGGCCCTTTGGCGCCAAGCCCAGTGTTGTACCGTTCCGCTTCTGGGTACAGGTGCCGACGGAGAACTCACCTCTCAAGATGCGGGGCGAAGTGCAGAATCACATCATGGTTGCCAAGGGCGATGTGGTGTACGAGTGCTGGCCGGATGCAAAGACCGCCCAGGTGTACTACGGCCCCGGGATCCCCGACCTGAAATACTGGTACAAGGCGGCCGAGCTGGCGCCGTGGGTGGTCCGTGAGGCGCCGAAGATGATTCAGCAGTTTGCCGAGAACTGGCAGCAATCCGTCGATCGCGACCCGAGCACAGGCAGGAAGCGAATCCTCGCCACCTGCACGCATCCCCCCTCGAATATCTCGTTCCTTCTCATCGTGGACCCCGAGAGCAAACTGCTCGACGGAGCCAAGCTTTGGAGCAACTTGAAACATGAAGGGGAGCCGTACATCGACGCGCAGACGTTTACCTACAACCAGGAGTATCCTGCGGAGCTGTTTGAAGTCCCCCCGGATGTGACGATCGGCGATGAAAAGGATTCGCTGGAGTCACAGGCCTTGTTCCAGCAGGCGGAGAACCTGTTCCACAAGGAAAACAAGTATGCCGAGGCTATCGAGATCTATTGGCAGGTCTACAACACGTATCCGAAGCTCAATGTCGCGGAAGAGGCGCTAATGATGATCGGCCTGTGCCACGCCCGGCTCGAACAGCACGACAAGGCAATTGAGGTCTATCAGAAGGCGATTCGCGAGTATCCGCACCTCAAGGGCTGGATCGAAGCCACCTGGTTCTATCTGGGCCTTGAGTACAGGGACACAGGGCAAAAGGAGAAGGCGCTGGAAGCCTTCGAGAACTGCCTGAAGGCTGGTGAGGGCGTTCGCGATCCGGAGAGATTCCCCCTCAAGAACGCACGCGAACTCATCGCTCATATCAAGGGCGAACAATGAACGATCTCCACATAAGGCGGTGGGCCTGACGACCGACCTGCCGCCTTGATGGATATCGTACGGGCAGGTTTGAAACCCGCCCCTGCATGCCGGTCCTTCCATTGAGGGCCGGCAGGTTCATTTTATCCATGAGAAAGTGCAAGGAGAGATGGTATGTGGACGGTACGCGTGATTCTGCTTGGTGGGTTGGTGGCCATGACCTCGATCGATTTCTATATGCTCAGATGCCGCAGAAGGCACGAGCGGCTGATGGAGAACTGGCTCTTCAACATTCTCGGTGTGGCCGCATACAACGCCTGCTGCTACCTCATCGCAGTTCTGCCGCCCGCGGGCGGATGGGATGAGCGCCCCGCATGGTTGATGCATCCGGGCGTTCATGTCGGCTTCGTCGCGGCCGGATCGATCCTGGTATGTCTCGGCATCGCGCTGTGTGTCACCTCCGTCAGGCAAAGAAAGGTCCTAGGTTTGCAGGATGTCCGGGCAGGTTTGTTGACGTCGGGCGCCTACCGGTACTCCCGGCACCCCATCTACACCGGGATCCTCTGGATTTCTCTGGGTTTGGCGCTGGTCACCCGCAATCCGGATGGGTTGTTGATGTTTCCCGCACTGCTTGGCATATTCGTAGCGCAGGCCCTGATCGAAGAGAAGTACGATATGTGCGTGCGGTTTCCTGAGCCATACCGGCAGTACAGGCACACAGTGCGGATGTTCGGTCCTGCGTGGCTTTGGAGTACAATCGTTGTGGCAATCCTGCTCATCGCCGGCTCCGGCTGGCAGCCGTAGGAGATAACGGATGGACTGGGCAGACATCCTTCGATGCCCGAAGACAGGCAACAGGCTTCGTTTCGATGAGACGCGTTCGTTCCTGCGTGTGGAGCACGCAGACGTGACTTATCCTGTCATCGACGGCATTGTCGATTTCTGTCCTGAGCGGAACGACAGGATCGCCAGTGCCTATGACAAGGTTGTGCCACGTTACGACTCCTATATGCTTTCCTCCACGGTCGCCATGAAAGTCCTTTGCAGGATCGTCTGGGGGTTCCCCAGTGACCGCGACCCGATCGAAAAGGCGTTGGCGCTCCTGCCGGACCGATTTGAGGGCATTCTGTTGGATGTGCCTGTAGGAACAGGGGTGTTCACTGCCTCTCTCTACAGCCGCTACCCTTCGGCCACGATCATAGGCGTGGACATCTCGATGAACATGCTGCGAAAGGCAAGGGCTCGCTTTCGGGAGCAGGGTGTGAACAATGTCCATCTGATCAAAGCCGATGCAACTCACCTGCCTGTCGGCGATGCGGCCGTGGACATGGTGCTCTCAATGAACGGCTGGCACGCCTTTGCCGACAAGCAGGGCATGGCGTCGGAGATGCACCGGGTCCTTCGCCAGGATGGGGCGCTGATTGCCTGCGGCTATATCCAAGGCGCCCGAAGGCTCTCCGACTGGTTTGTTCGGCGATTTGCCATCCGCCACGGCTTTTTCACGCCTCCGTTCTTCACCGTGGGTGACTTGGCCCGACAATTCCGTGGCTTCACGATTGCGCGACAAGACAACGACAAATCCATTGCCTGGTTCGAAGCCCTCAAAGAAGGAGCATGAATCGCAACGGATGCGCCGGAGGACGTAACGAAATCATCCGGCATCCGTCTTCCTGATTGTGTCATTACCGAGTCATACTGCCGTCACGTGTCGTATTCTATGGATGACGAGGTATGTTGAAGAACAGGGTGGCATCTCTGAGGGAAGCCTTCCTGGCCTGGGCCAGACGGTCTGCCGTCCCTATACCGGGATCGCAGGATGAACCGCTCGGCGAACGTGCGCAGGCCGCACTGGATCGGGTGCTGGAGGATAAACGGTTCGTGTTCCTGGGCGAGCCAGACCATTTCATCGTCGAGAAGTACCCGTTTCGCCTGATGCTGATACGGCATCTGTTTGGGCGCGGCTGGCGACACATCGGCATGGAAACCGGACGGTCCGTCGGTTGGCGCGTGGACCGCTATCTGAAAACCGGAGACACATCTTACTTGTCTGACATGAGAGCCGAGTCTCCCAGTCCCACGGATCTGGCCATCCACGACAAGATCTTGGAGTTCATCGACGCGCACGAGAACCCCTTTCACGAACAGCTTCGTTGCCTCAGCGAGTCCCGCGCGCCGGGCACGCCCCGCCTGCACTACTGGGGTTACGATCTCGACCTCGGCGTGCCGCTGGCCGCCATCCGGCCGATCCAGTGGCTCCTTGAAGGTCATACCGGCAGCCAAGTCCACGAGTTGCTCAGCGCTCTCGACAGGCTCCGGGGCCTCTCGACGGACGAGCAGTTGGCTCAAATCGAGGTCATCCAGAGCGACCTGAGTGCCTGCGCGGATATCCTGGCCGAAGGGACGTTCGGGCCACTGCAATCGTGGCTCGCCTTTCTGCACGATAGTGTCGCCGC
Source organism: Sedimentisphaerales bacterium (assembly GCA_963708075.1). Classification (GTDB taxonomy): domain Bacteria; phylum Planctomycetota; class Phycisphaerae; order Sedimentisphaerales; family Anaerobacaceae; genus PLanc-01. Next base: position 4,722,177 of record OY970194.1, on the reverse strand, counting down.
CGAGAAGAGGCCCCGCGTGAACCAGGACCGCCGGGGCAGTCGACGGTGGTGGGCCCAGCGGGAGCATTTCCTGATGCAATCCCTCGACGCGATAGTAGACGGGCTGAGCGGCGACGACAAGCTCATCCTCCTGGGCCACAATGTCCATCTCTCCAAAGATGCCGTGAATCTGCACTTCCACCCCCAGTTCAGCAGCTTCTGGGGCCTGCGGTCATGGCTGGGCGCCTGGGGATACAGGATGTACTTCAAGCTGGCCGGCTGGCCCACGAATATGGGCGATAGTGTCGGCGCGCATTTGCACCGGCGCTTCCCGGGACAAGTTTTGTCCGTCTGGATGCTTTACGGCCAAGGATCGTTGATGACGCCCAAGGGTCCCCGGACCGTGCGCCTGCGCGACGATACCGTCGAGTCGCTCCTGGCCCAGGTGGGAGATCGATTTCTCTTACCGCTGAGCGACGTCGATCCCCAAGCCAGGACGATTCTGTCCCGCGCCAATGTCCGGTTAATGGAGGGCCACTACGCCTCGACCGACCTCACGGCCCAGGCGGACGCTGTCTACTTCGTCAAAGACGTGAATGCCGGATAGAAGGCAGGTGTACTAAGAGTAGATATGTCCGAGAAAATGATTCTGTGGTTGGATCGAAGACTGCCCGCGTCGTACAAGCCTCTCATTGGCCCCAAGGCGGTGAGTCTGTGTACGCTGCACGGGCTTGGCGTGAAGATCCCGTCATGCTTCTTCCTGACGACGCTTGCTTTCAAAGAACATCTTGACACAAATGGCCTTCGCCCGCGAGTTGCATCATTGGTGGAAGGCCGTGTCGATTTCGATGTGAACCGGCGCATCACAGAGCGTCGCGCGGAATATGAGCGGAACAAAACGTTTACTCCACCGCCTGTCGTCGTGGGTCGATTCGATCCGAAAAAGCACGTGCTGCCGCAAGTTGATGCCACCGTGAAGGAACTGAAGGACATCGCCGTGAGCCCGGGAACCGTGACGGGCAAGGCGCGAGTGATCCTGCATGCGGACGACCACGAGCACGTCGAGCCCGGCGAAATCCTGGTGGCCCCGTCCACCGATCCGGCGTGGACGCCCTATCTCCTACCGGCGGCCGGCGTGGTCATGGACCAGGGCGGCGTCCTCTCGCACGGCTTGATCATTGCTCGCGAGTACGGCATCCCCGCCGTCGCCAACGTCGGCCCCGCCTCCAAATTCATCCGCACCGGCCAACTCCTCCGCATCGACGGCGACCAAGGCACTGTCACGATTCTCGACCAGATCTGAAGCACGAGTGTTCTGCCCGTGGAAAGCATCCGCATGTGGGAAGATGAAATGACGCGGGTGGCAGCGTCAAGGCCGCAGGCCTTGGCGATGGTCTCACTGTACTCTTGTAGAACCATCGCCAAGCTGCGCTTGACGCTGCCACCCAGAGGATAATCCTGTAGCCTTATTCCACGACTCTGGCTGCGACGAGGTCGCCGACCTGGCTGGTCGAGTAGCCCATCTTGCCGGCGGCGAGGCTCTTGAGCTTGTTGGCCGTGACATACATCACGGCCTGCTCGATGGTATTCGCGGCTTTCTCCTGGCCGAGCGTGGCCAGCATCATCTGGGCTGCGCAGATCGCCGCCAGCGGGTTGATCACGCCCTTGCCGGTGTACTTCGGGGCGCTGCCGCCGATGGGCTCGAACATGCTGACGCCGCCTTGATCGGGGTTGATGTTGCCGCCGGCGGCGATGCCCATGCCGCCCTGGATCATGGCGCCCAGGTCCGTGATGATGTCGCCGAACAGGTTGCCCGTGACGATCACGTCGAACCACTCGGGATTCTTCACGAACCACATGCAGGTCGCGTCCACGTGGTAATACTCGCGGGTGATGTCGGGATACTGGGCCTGGCCCATCTCGTGGAAGGCCCGCTCCCAGAGGCCGTAGATGTACGTCAGGACATTGGTCTTGCCGCACAGGGCCAGCGTGTTCTTCTCGCCCCGGCCGCGAGCCTTCTTGCCGAACTTGCGGGCGTACTCGAAGGCGTACTTCAGGCAGCGATCCACCTGGAATCGCGTGTAGACCGCCGACTGCACGGCCACTTCATTCGGCGTGCCCTTCATCGTGACGCCGCCGGTGCCGGTGTAGGCGTCGCCGGTATTCTCGCGGACGACGACGAAATCGATGTCCTGCGGGCCCTTGTTCTTCAGCGGCGTCTCGACGCCGGGATACAGCCGCACCGGCCGCAGGTTGATGTACTGGTCCAGCTCGAACCGAGCCTTCAACAGGATGCCCTTTTCGAGAATCCCCGGCGCCACATCCGGATGCCCGATCGCACCGAGCAGGATCGCGTCGAACTTGCGAAGCTCCTCGACCGCGCTATCGGGCAGCGTCTCGCCCGTTCGCTTGTATCGCTCGCCGCCGAAGTCGAACGTGGTCAGGTCCGTCTTGAACTTGAACTTGCCCGCCGCGGCCTTCAACACCTTCACCGCCTCCGCAATCACTTCCGGCCCTGTTCCATCCCCGGGTATCACTGCAATCTTGTACGTCTTTGCCATCCAACCATTTCCTTTCTCTGTCACTTGCCCAAATCTTAGAAGAATGATGTGCGGAGCACACCCTACCGCTGCTGCCCGGTCGTGTCACCCGACCGGAGACAGGGATTTATCAAGCCCTCTGTCCACTGGATTCCCGCCCTCGCGGGAATGACAGACAAGACGGGTCACTCTTTCCAATCCGGGTTCGGCCGGGGCATCACGGCTCCAACTTCGTTTCGCCATGCGTGCAGCATTCGCCGCAGCTCGGCGGCCTTGTCCGGCATTTCGGCGGCCAAGTCGTGCTGCTCGCCGAGATCGGCCCGCAGATTATACAATTCGACCCGGTCGTCTTCATAGGATTCTATCAGCTTGAAATCGCCGACGCGGACGGCCCCGCCGGGCTTGCCGCCCTGGTTGCTGTAGTGCGGGTAGTGCCAGTAGAGGGCGTTGCGCCGCTGCTTGCCCGTGCCTTTGAGCAGCGGGACCATGCTTTCGCCGTCCACGTGCTGGTCCGGCTTGAGCGGCAGGCCCGCCATCTCCAGCATCGTCGGATAGAAGTCCGTGCTGGTCACCGGCTCATCGCAGGTGCTGCCCGCCCGGCCCACGCCGGGCCACTTGATCATCATCGGCTCGCGGATGCCGCCCTCGTAGAGCCAGCCTTTGCCCGCCCGCAGGGGCAGGTTGCACGTGGGCTGGCCCTCTGCCGTCGACAGGCCGCCATTGTCGGACATGAAGATGACGATCGTGTCTGTCCGCGAGCCCCAGCTCATCGAGCTTCTTCATCACCCGACCCACGCTGTCATCCAGGCTCTCCATCATGGCCGAGTAAACCGCGTGGTCCTGGAGGATGCGGGTCTTGAGCGTCGCGCGCCACTTCTCGTTCCCCGCTGCCGTCTTGGGCCAGTCTTCACCGGTCGGGAAGTGCGGGTCATCGTCCAACCCCAGACGCTGGGCCTTGGCCTTGTACTTCTCCACCAATTCCTTCTTGGCCTCCAGCGGGATGTGGACCGCGTAGAAGGACAGGTACAGCAGGAATGGCTCGCCTTTGCTCTGCTCGATCAACTTGAGCGATTCATCCGTGAGTCGGTCCGTCAGGTACTCGCCCGGCTTGCCCTCCTCCAGGCCCGGAATCGAGCGCTTGCCCCGTGTATAGGGATAGAAGTACGTCGGCGGCGAGCCGGAGCTGGTCGCCCGCGATGTTGACGTCGAAGCCCTGCCTTTCGGGGTAGTACGGCTCGTCGCCCAGGTGCCATTTGCCCACGAAACACGTTTTGTACCCCGCCTCCTTCAGCGCCTCGGCGAGCGTCACCTCCTCCAATTTCATATAGTGGAAGTACTCCGCCGAGAGCAGCTTGCCGGGCCGAGCGCCCGCGATGTAGTTGGTCAGTCGGATCCGGGCCGGGTACTTGCCCGTCATGATGCTGGCCCGCGTCGGCGAGCAGACGGGACAGGCCGCGTAGGCATTCGTGAACCGCATCCCTTGCGCCGCCAGCCGGTCGATGTTGGGCGTCTCGTAGAACGTGCTGCCGTAGCAGCCCAGGTCCTGCCGGCCCAGATCATCGACGAGAAAGAACACGATGTTCGGCCTGCGGCGCACCACCTTGCTGACTGGAGACCAACGCAAGCCCAGAGTCCCAGCGATCGCCGTGGCACCGGCGACTCCTGAGGAATCCGCGCCTGTTGAGGCGATTGCCTTTCATTCGCTCCGCCTCCAGGTCATCACACACTCTTCTTCATGATGTGATCGAGCAAGCCGCCGTCGCGGATGATCTCCAGGGCGAAGTCGGGCAGGGGCATGAACTTGATCCTGGTCTTGCTCGTCTTGTCCTTGATCACGCCGGCGTCGTAGTCGATCTCGACCTCGTCGCCGTCCTTGATCTTGTTCACGGCGTCCGCCGACTCGATCAGGTAGAAGCCGCAGTCGATCGCGTTGCGATAGAAGATCCGCGCGAACGACCGGGCGATGACCGTCTGCACCTTCGCCCCGCGAATCGCCCAGACCGCATGCTCCCGGCTGGACCCGCAGCCGAAGTCGTCGCCTGCGACAATCACGTCACCGGGCTTGGCCTTCTTAACGAAATCCTTGTCCAAGTCCTCCATGCAGTGCTTGGCCAACTCCGCCTCGTTATCCGTATTCAAATACCGGGCCGGGATGATCTCGTCGGTATTGATGTGATCGCGCTTATAGACATGTGCCTTTGACATAGTCGTCCTCATCAATTCTCAAACTCGAATCTCAAATTCGAAATCCGAATATCGAAATTCGAAACAATACCCAAAACTCCAATTACAAAATGCCCCAAACATCACTCGCTCTTGCGGATAATCGAGCCAAAGATGCTCATGAGTTCCGTGGCTTCCTGTATCAGTTCTTGCCTATGAACTTCCCGTTTCTGATCTTCACAAGTATCAACGAGTCTGAGCCAGTACCGGCTCTCTTTGGATTCCTTTCTGCATATTCGTATCCGCATAAGGAAATCCTTTTTGCTCAGAGCCTCATTGGCCTCGATGTAATTAGCCCCGACCGAACCTGACGCTCTGATGAGCTGCTTGCCGTCCTCGATATTGGCTATCGTCCGCTTCAACTGTTTAACAAATTGACGCACATCGCGTGCGAACGCAAGCGTTCGATCTTCCAGGTCGTACTGTTTTGGATTTCGTGTTTCCGTCATTCAGGTTTGTTTCGGATTTCGTATTTCGATATTCGTACTTTTCTTCCTACAGGTATTCTCTTGGGTCTGTCAGTTTCCCTTCCACAGCACTGGCCGCCGCCGTTGCGGGGCTGGCCAGGTAGACTTCGCTCTTGGGACTGCCCATGCGGCCGACGAAATTGCGGTTGGTCGTGCTGACGCACTTTTCGCCAGCGGCCAGGACGCCCATGAAGCCGCCGAGGCACGCGCCGCAGGTCGGGGCGGAGATCACGCAGCCGGCCTCGTAGAAGACGTTGAACAAGCCTTCATCTTGGCGCCTGCTTCCAGATCTTCGGGCGTGGAGGGCACGACGATCGTGCGGATCGCCACTTGTTTGCCCTTCATGATCTTGGCGGCGATGCGAAGGTCCTCGATCCGGCCGTTCGTGCAACTGCCGATGTACGCCTGGTCCATCGCCTTGCCCGCGCACTGGCTGATCGGCACCGCGTTGCTCGGCAGGTGCGGCAGCGCCACCGTCGGCTCCAGCTTCGAGCAGTCGAACTCTTCCGTCGCGATGTACTCGGCGTCCGTGTCCGACTCGAACACAGTGTAGTCGGTCTTGTCCTTGAGATGTTCGTCGAGATACGCCTTGGTCACCTCGTCGAACCCGATGATGCCGTTCTTGGCGCCGGCCTCGATGGCCATGTTCGTCATCGTCATGCGGGCTTCCATCGACATGCTCGGACAGCGCCGGGCCGACGAACTCCATCGCCCGATAGAGCGCACCGTCCGTGCCGATCCGCCCGATCACGGCGAGGATCACGTCCTTGCTGTACACGCCGTGCGGCAGCGAGCCGTTGAGCACGAACTTCATCGACGCCGGGCACCTTGAACCAGAGCTTGCCCGTGGCGATGGCCGCCGCCAGATCGGTCGAGCCGATGCCGGTGCTGAACGCCGCGAAGGCGCCGTAGGTGCACGTGTGCGAGTCGCCGCCCACGATGACCTCGCCCGGCCGGATGTGGCCCTGCTCGGGCAGCAGCGCGTGACAGACGCCCGCCCGGCCCAGCTTGTAGTAATGCTTAAGACCGTGCCGCTTGGCCCATGCGTCCAGCCGCTTGTGCAGCTCGGCGCTCTGGACGTCCTTGGCCGGCTGGAAATGGTCCGGCGTCACCACGATCTTGTCCGGATCGAACACGCGGTCGATCCCCTTCTCCACGAGCATCGAAATCGCCGGCGGCGTCGTCACATCGTGACACATCACCACGTCGATGTTCGCATCCACCAACTGTCCCGGCACGACCGTCTTCACCCCCGCCGCCCGGGCCAGAATCTTTTCCGTTATCGTCATACTCATTGTTCTATCCTTCATCTCTACCCGGCTCGTACCGCAGTAGTTAACTACACATCCCAGGACTTCATTCTGCACATCCCAGAACTTCATTCTGCTTTGGTAGTATGCCTGTAATTTCTCATATCGTTCTATCAACTTCTCATTACCCTCTTTCTTGGCCACATCCAATTCGTCCCCGATACTCGACAGGCCTCTTCTTACAAAGTCAGACGCTTTGCTGCCCTTGAACCGACTTAAGTCGGAAGCTGTTTTGCCAAGATAGTCAACTATCATTGTGCCATCATCGTCCCGGCACACCAATCCTTCGCACAAGCGGTTGACTCCCGCTAGTAACAAGCCACGAAATGTTCCTGAATCTGATCCGTGTCCTTTGCAGCGGACGAATTCGCTAAGTCTCTGTCCGATGACGACCCTTGGATACTGGGCTACTTCTTTCTCAAGTCGATGTGCTTCACTTAGCGCAGGCCCATATACATCGCCATTACTAAGCTCGCACGCTATTTCTATTTCAATTCCACCCCTAAAGAAAGTGCCTGCTTTGAACTCGAGAAGCAAAAGAGATAGACACGCTTGTAGCATGGCAGTTATCCGAAAGCGTGTAACAAGCCCGTCTGACAAGTCTACAGGTGCGCAGAACACAACCATGTCCGAGAAGGAGCGGAACGTGCATATGCTTGCGGTCATTCTCGTTAACGTCTCCTGTTGACTTTCTGTAAGCTGAGACTTCCCTGCCTTCTCGAGAGCATACTCCTTTACTGTACCAACTAGTGTACCAACGGTTTTAGGGAATAACTCCCGCAAGTACTCCACCTCGCCATAGGTAGCTGTTGTAAGCTCACGAATTCTCTCGGACTTATCGTCCATCGCGCTATGCGCGATATCCTTATTCCACCAAAGCACGCTCAGGTCATTTAACTTGCGACTTTGTCCCAGCAAGTCAATGAGGCCCACTATATAAGGTTTCCATCTCATGTTTTCTCTGCGCTCATATCCCGTGTGTAAACCGTTTACTTTCTCTATTGACACTTTTCCATGTGATGTGTGCTTTCTCTCCTTCTCTTGATCATTCATTATCCATAGATGCCTTCGAGTTTTGAATTGTGACCTTACACTTGGATTCTTGCACTTGATTCTCTTTACAATTCAGCTTTAACTTGCGCCTCTTCGCCTCTTGTCTTGGCGGCGGCCATTCGGTTGATCGCATCGACGTAGGCCTTGGCGCTGGCCTCGATGATGTCGGTGGATACGCCGCGGCCGATGAAGGTCCGGCTGTCCTCGCGAATGCGGACGGTCGCCTCACCCAAGGCTTCTGTGCCGCTGGTGACCGCCCGGATCGAGTACTCTTCGAGCTTGGGCGTCAGGTCCGATCGCCTGGCGGATCGCCTCGTAGGCAGCGTCGACCGGCCCGTCGCCGAACGCCACCGCGATCTTCGTCTCGCCCTTGACGCGCATCTTCACGCTGGCGGTCGGCAGGGTCCCGGTGCCCGAGGCGACGTGCAGGTAATCCAGCACGTACACCTGCTCGACGATGCGGATTTGGTCGTTGACGATGGCGGCAACGTCCGCGTCGAACACTTCCTTCTTCTTGTCGGCGATCTCCACGAATCGCTGGTACGCCTGCTCGATTTCCTCTTTCGTGAGCTTGTAGCCGAGTTGCTTGCAGCGTTCGGCGAACCCGTGCCGGCCCGTGTGGCGGCCGAGCACCATGCGCGAGCCGACCAGCCCGATCGTCTCCGGCGTCATGATCTCATAGGTTTTCGCGTTCCTTCAGCATGCCGTCCACGTGGATGCCCGACTCGTGCGCGAAGGCGTTCGCGCCGACGATGGCCTTGTTCGGCTGGATCACGAAACCGGTCGATCTGCGAGACGAGCTGGCTCGTCCGGAAGATTTCCTTCGTGTTGATGTTCGTCGAGAGTCCATCCTTGGCCGCATGGCCGAAGAAGTCCTGCCGCGTGCGGATCGTCATGACGACCTCTTCGAGGGCCGCGTTGCCCGCCCGCTCGCCGAGCCCGTTGATCGTGCATTCGACCTGCCGGGCGCCGTTTCGCACGCCCGCCAGCGAGTTCGCCACCGCCATGCCGAGATCGTTGTGGCAATGCGTGCTGATGACGCATTTGCCGATACCCGGCACGTCGCTCTTGAGCTTGGCGATGAGCTGGCCGTACTCATACGGCAGCACGTAGCCGACTGTGTCCGGGATATTCAGCGTGGTGGCGCCGGCCTCGATCACCGCCGCGAGGATCTCGACGAGGAACGGAATCTCGCTGCGGCAGGCGTCCTCCGGCGAGAACTCCACGTCGTCCGTGAAGGTCCGCGCGAACTTGACCGCCTCGACCGCCATCTTCAAGACCTGGTCCGGCTCCTTCTTGAGCTTGTGCTTCATGTGGATCGGCGAGGTCGCGATGAACGTGTGGATGCGTTTCTTCTTCGCCGGGGCGATGGCCTTGCCCGCCGCCTCGATATCGACGCTGTTGGCGCGGGCCAGGGCCGCGATCACCGGGCCTTTCACCTGCTCGGCGACGAGCTTCGTGGCCTCGAACTGCGCGGGCGACGAGATCGGGAACCCCGCCTCGATGATGTCCACGCCGAGCACCGCAAGCTGCCGGGCGATCTCGAGCTTCTGCGGGATCGACATGGCCGCCCCAGGCGACTGCTCGCCATCGCGTAACGTCGTATCAAAGATGACTACCTTTTCTCCAGACATTTTCATTCTCCAGAAAGTTGTCAGTGGACAGTTCTCAGTTCCCAGTTGACTGACAACCGACAACTGTCAACTGACAACTGCCCACCGGGAACTCCGATCGTAGCCGGCCATTATGCCGAAAGTACGCCCAAAACGCTACGATTTTGCGTAAGTACAGGTGTGGAAACTAGTTGTGGGTGTTTTCGTTGTTTGCGCCTCAGCGGCGCAGCAGCAGGGCGAGCCAGCCGATGAGGCCGTTGAGGTGAATTCGAACTGTGCTCATACCGTTCATAATCAACACAAGTATACCTATCGTCCGCCCGAATGCAAGACTTTTCCCGGAAATCTCCGCTGGATTCTGTGCCGGGACCTTTCGCCACGAGCGCATCCAGCTTAATAGCCGGTCTTCCAGGGGTTGATTTCGTTGAGCTTGGCGTTGGCGGCGGACTTCTGGTCTTTGGTGGGCAGGGGCTTCGTGGGGATGGTCAGGGACATCGGGGGTTTGTTCGTTCGCTGCCACGAAGCGGTTTCGCGCGGGGAGGGTATGGGGGCAGCGAGGAGCTTGCCGGCGGTGCTGATGTGGACGGCGGGCGCGACCGTGCGGAACGTGGTGGCGAGGGAACGCGATTTACGATTTACGATTTCTGATTTACGATTTGTCGTCTCGGAAGCGGTCTTTCTGTTCACGGTGGAGGATTGATTCGTCAGCGGCAGGGGATTGTCCGAGGCCACGCAGGACAGGGACAGCGTCAGGACGATGGCGGCCTTCTCGATTTTGGCGAAGTTGAATTCGCGTTGCGGGCCGTCATAGAGAACCAAGTCGATCCAGGCGGTCTCGGCGTCCCGGCCGGACTCGATCGTGAGGGGCAGATCGTGGAATGCAGCGCTGTGAATGCAGTACGTGCCGACAAGCGGGCCGGCGGTGAAATTCACGGGCTTTGTGATCTCCGTCTTGTCGATGGCGGGCAGGGCGAGGTCATCGAAGGCTCCCTCGAATTGCAGGCGGAGGCGCAGGTCTTTGGCTTCGATCGTCGCATCTTTGATCTTGTCGAGGGAGATGTGGGTGTCGCCCCGATCGGTGGCGAATACCACGGCGGCGAGGATATCGGCGCCATCCTGGACGGTGAAGAGACTGGCGGAGGAGTAATCGTAGTTGTCGTGCAGGACGCGGAGGCGCATGGCGGTCACGCCGGCGGGCGTGTTCCAGTACGCGATCAGCGGCCGGCGCTGGTTCCAGAAATCGCCGATGTTGACGCTCGCCAAAGTGAAATCAGGGTGCAGGTACGTCCTGCCGACGATGTCGTGCTCGTCGCGCTCGTTACGGACGAAGGCTTCGACCTCCATACGAGGCGTGGGCAGTTCGGTGAAGTACAGGTCGCATGACTTGGGGCACTTGAGGGTGATCCGCTGGGCGTCAATGCTCTGCCAGGCGTCGGCCTCCGATACGAGCTCGACCCGGCCGTCGCTGGCCCGCTGGATAAGGCCGAGCGTGCCGGGGCCAAGCAGGGTGGAGTAGCAGCGGCTGTGCGGGCCTGCCCATTGCCTCGTCGGCGCGTGGAACCGGCGGGCCAGGTGCTGCCAGGCAAACTCGTTGAGCTTTTCGAGGAGCTTCTGCGAGTCCTCGTCGCGGACGTGCTGCATCATGCGTGAGATTTCCTCGATGGCGACGCAGGTGTAGGTGGGGCTGTTGTACTCGCTGAACGAGCCTTTCTGCACCGTGTACTCCCAGAAGCGGCGGAGGCGCTTGCGGCCGTAGTTGAGCAGCTCGGAGTTGTTGAACTGCTCGCCCGCGACAAGCGTGACGTATGTCCCCATCAGCGCGATGTTCGTGTAGCCCGGCTGGACATCGCGCCGCTGAACGGAGCGGGCGGCGTGCAGGATCGAGTCTCTGACCTTCTGCTGCAGTTCGAGCGGCAGGCGGCTCCTGTGGTCGATGGCCACCTGCAGGAGTTGTGTGCCGCAGAAGTCGGCCCAGTTCCAGTCCGGCGGCGACATTTTGTCGAGCGGCTCCTCGACGAACCACGACCAGATGCCGTAGGTCCGGCTGTTGGGGTCCTGGTCCTGCAGGGCGATGAGCCGGTGAAGGACCGCCTCGGCACGCTTCTCTCGCTCGGGCTGGCCGCTGTCGAGCAGGGCGACGGCATACTTGAACGAGTCACGCGTCGGATGAACGGTGCCGCCGGTGAGCGTCGTATGATACCCCGGCGAGGAGAAGGGGGCCTGAAGCATTTGCTCCCTGGCGTCGTATCGACCGTCGCACTCAGCCAGTGCTTTGAGAAACGCCTGCCGGCGGGCCTCCGTCGGGAACAGATCCGCCCCGAGTGTCGAGCCTGATGAAACCAACGCCGCCCAGCATATAAGAAGGATTCGCCCGTTACGCATCATCCGCGAGGCTCCTTTCAGCACGTTCACAGGATTCACTGCACAACCATAGTAAACCGGGCCCGCCCCCAGGTCCAGCCTCTTGCCAAGCAGACCAGGATCCAAGCGCGAAGTGTCGCGTTTGGAGAGTCTATCGCATTGTGGCCTCCAGCATGGATAGGGCTGCGCCTCTCGCCGGGCGCGTTCGCGCGGCCGGAGGAACGTACCGAATCATACCGGTGGCCGCAACTGCCGCTTGATGGGAGGTGCGCGAGGACTGGATGAACCATGATATGCTCCAAGTCGTCACATATTTCGCTTGACATACCACCTGTTGATTTTACAATCGGCCGCATAACTATATATTGAGTTGCCATGCCGGGGAAGAAAGGGGTGGCGGTTTGTTGAATCTATGGGGATTGTCTGTTGAGGGAGGCGGGTCCGGGTCGTGAGATGCCCTTTCTGCAAGGAAGATAATGATAAGGTGATCGACTCACGCTCAAGCGATGCCGGCCGAGTGATCCGGCGGCGGCGCCAGTGCCTGGTCTGCGAGAGGCGGTTCACGACCTATGAGAAGACGGGCGACAGTATCAAGCTGCACGTGGTGAAGAAGGACAAGTCCCGCGTGCCGTATGACCGGGACAAGATCATCGTCGGCGTGCAGAAGGCCTGCTACAAGAGGCCGGTGTCTGCCGAGCAGATTCAGCAGATCGCCGACAAGACCGAGGAGGATGTCTTCCGGCAGTTCGATCGGGAGGTGACCTCGGCGTTCATCGGCGAATGTGTGATGAGGCACCTGCGCGAGGTGGACAAGGTGGCGTATATCCGCTTCGCCAGCGTGTACCGCGAGTTCAAGGACGCCGGCGAGCTCATCGACGAAGTGACGCGGGCGATCCAGGAGAGCGAGCCGGCCGACCAGCTCAAGCTCTTCGACGGGTAAACGTTAGCAGGGAAGCAAAGGGGGATCGATGGCTAAGCAGCTTCGAGTCGTCAAGGCGGACGGCAGCACCGAAGCTTATCTGCACACGAAGGTGCTGGGGGCGATCAACAACGCGCTGGCCGCCGCGGGGCAGCCGGATATGACGCTCGCCGAGCATCTTGCGGAGGTGGTGACGTTCCATCTCTACCAGGAGGCGGCCCGGCGCATCGTCAGCTCCAGCGAGGTTTTTGCCATGATCAAGGCAGTGTTGGTTGCCACCGGCAGCCAGGAGGCCGCCGCTGCGATAACGGAACATGCTCTGGAGCGGCGGCTGCGGCGCAGCCGCACGGAGGTCATTGACGTCAACGTGCAGGACTTCGCCGATCTTGGGCAACTGTCCCAAGCACGACATACGCCCGCAGGGATCCCCTGGGACAAGACGCGAATCGTGTACGACCTGATGACCCGCTCTCATCTGCCCCGCCAGATCGCCCGGGTTATCGCCTCAATGGTTGAGGAGCGAGTCTTCCGCCTGGGGATGACCTCGGTCCCGCGCAGCCTGATCAAGCAACTCGTCCTGGGCGAGAACCGCCGCAGTGCTCCACGCCCAGCAGGAACTGCAAACCGCCTGAGCCACGGCGTACGTGTCGGTCTCCGAAAGAGCAGCATGGGCTAAAGCCCATCCTACGAGACCCTGGCATCAAGCCTCCTAAGAAATTAACGGGCCGGGTGCCATGCAACGCCGTGAACTTAAGCGGCCTTGGTCTTTTCGTAAATCCTTTTGGCACAGCGTTTTTCCTTCTCATTGGCGGGGCGGATTCTCGGTAGGCCCGCGGGAGGATCGTTCTTCTTGTGCGGCCAATGCCGAGCCTGTTTCGGTCCGCTTCGGACGTAGGCGTCTTTGACTGCCTTTTGCAGTTGAGCCCGAAGACCGGCTCTTCGAGCAGACCGCCCGAGAGGATGCATGATGCGCCGGACCACCCGCAGCGATTCGCATACGCTCCAGCATAGCGGATCCCGCTTGGCCCCGATCAATGCCTCCACGCTCCACAGACCGACTACCAGATACGCCAGCATCGCCCAGTCCAGTTCCCGCCGGGCCTCCTGCGGACAGCCGCTTCGCATCTTGTGCTGCTCCAGCGTCCGTTTGAACGAGCGATAGAAGACCTCGTGGCCCCACCGCATCCGATAGAACTGACCGATCTGCCGATCCGTCAGGGCCTGCTCCTCCATCACGCTGGTCACCAGGTACACCGGTGAATGATGCGCCTGCTCGATCCGGATCAGCCGCAGTTGCAACGGCGGACACTTCGATTGTTTTCGCGTCGGCCACAGCCACACCAACTCGCCCTTGATCTTGACGTGCACATCCGTCAGACCCGTCAGCAGCGTACGGTTCGAACCCATCCGCACCAGAACCTGCACTCCACGATCTACCAGCGATCGCAGAAGATCAAAACCCGTAAAGCCGGCGTCCGCCACCAGCAAAGACCTGCTCGGCAGCAATCCCGCCATCGAGTGCAGGTGCGTCTGCTCCGACTGAATCCCCGCTCCGATCCGCCACGCCCACGGCAGTCCTGTGCCCAGGTGGTACAGACTGGTCAACGACAACTGCGGCCCCGTCTTCTTGCGACCTGCACAACCGAAGCTCTTTTGGTTCCTGGCGGTCCGGGGGACTTCGATCCGTGTGCCATCGGCCGAAAAGGCCAACCAGCCGTCCCGCCGCCAGAACGCACCGGCGATGCGACGATGGTGACGCCGAAGGTGGTGTTTGATGGCTTGGCGTTGTTTGCCATTGATCCTGCGGCGGGCCTTGATGTATCCCTGGTAGGTCCCGCCGGGACGTTTGCGGCCTCGATACATCTCGATCAGCCCCTGGCGGGCGTGAGTGAACCGATCCTTCAGTGTCCGCGACGGCTCCAACGCCATCAGCACAGACAGGTAGATCACATACTCCAGCGTCCATCGGCCCACACGACAACCGCTCGTGGACCCCAGAGCCGCCAGAGCCGAAAAAAGGGGGCCATGAAAATCTGACTCATGGCCGAACGCAACGGCTGCCGATGAAAATGCGTAGAGCCTCTGCTCTCGATCTTTCGAGTGTTCATTGGACACCTCCTTGCTTTGTTGTCCGGACAAATACAACATCGGCAAGGAGGCTCTATTCTCTTGCGTTTCCTTCACTTGCGTCTTCTATAATCCCTGAAGAGTTCACGGCGTTGGGTGCCATGTCTACGCTTGCGTAGGTACGTGTTTAGCCTGGACGCGCCCAGTCCTGGGTGGCACGGGCAAACTTGTTTGCCCGTGGGGTTCTCGATTGACCAGACTCGGTCGAATGAGCACCGTCAAACGAGTTTGGCGGTGCCACCCGGTGAACGGCGGGCTTCGCGCTAAACACGTACTTGCGTAGACATGTTCGACTCGATGGACAAAGCATGCTTACGCGAGAGTAAGCATGGCACCCAGACCATCTCGTTTCTTCCCGACACCAGCCGCACAGCGGCGCGACGACTCGACAGCTACTTGTGACGGAGGCATCATAAGACTATCTGCCGGACGCGATCCATCACGCTCTCGGGGGGCTCTTCCTCGCCGATGTCGACCCAGTGCATGGGGCGGAAGGTCTTGAACCAGGTGCGCTGGCCCTTGGCCAGGCGGCGGGTGTTCTTCTTGATCAACTCGACGGCTTCGTCCAGGCTCATCCGACCCTCGATGTGTCCGATAATCTCGGCATAGCCGATGGCGCAGCGTGCCTGCTGACTCAAGGGGTTATCCTCGGCGAGCAGGGATTTGACCTCGTCCAGCAGGCCCTGCTCGATCATCTTTTTGACCCGGGCATTGATTCGGCGGCTCTCGACGGCCCGCTCGCGACGCAGTCCGATAATAGTCCAGTCGCAGATCGGCCGCTCCGCCTCGAACTGCTTCTGGAAGCTCGAAATGGGCTTTCCGGTGAGTTGGTAGACCTCCAAGGCCCGAATGATCCGCTTGGCATCGTTTACGTTGATCCGGTCCGCCGCTTCCGGATCGATTCGGGCAAGCTCGCGATGGAGTGAGGCCAGTCCCTCGGCCGCTGCTCTGGCCCGCAGTTCGGCCCGGACCTGGTCATCGCCGCCGGGCCCCTCGAATAGGCCGTAGAGCAGGGTCTTGATGTACAGGGCCGTGCCGCCGACCGCAATGACCGCTTTGCCCCGGCTGCGGATATCCTCGATCGCGGCGTTTGCCCGGTCAAGAAACAGGCCCACGCTGAACGATTCGCTGGGCTCGACGATGTCGATCATGTGATATCGGACCTGCTGCCGGGCCTCTCTGGATGGCTTGGCCGTGCCGATGTCCATTCGGCGATAGACCTTCATCGAGTCCACGCTGACGATCTCGCCATCGAGTTGCCGAGCCAGCTCGAACGCCGCCCGGCCCTTGCCCGAGGCCGTCACGCCCAAAATCAATATCATTGACGATTTGCTATTTACCATTTACCATTTGGCTTCGTCCGGCGAATGACTCCTTCGCGAGCCGTTGGTCGTGAATTGCCCGTCGCTGCTCCCGATGACCAGCGACTATGCAAGCCTCAACCGGGCGAAATGAGCCTCCTCTCAATAGTAAATGGTAATTCGTAAATAGTAAATATGTGTTCGATACGGGCGGCCGACTCTGACTTCAACACCCTGCTGTACGAGAAGGTCCAGATCGTCAACAGCACCGTCGGCCAGCTTCTGTCCGAGCAGAAGGACATCCCCGAGGACCTGAAGAAGGCCCTGGAATACACGCTTTCCTCTCCGGGCAAGCGGATTCGGTCGGCCCTTCTGCTGTGGTGCTGTGAGCTGGTGGCCGGGAAGGACAACGCCGATGCCCGTGTAGCCGCCGCCGCTATCGAGATGGTCCACACCTATTCGCTCGTCCACGACGATCTGCCCGCGATGGACAACGACGATCTTCGTCGGGGCCGGCCGACCTGCCACAAGGCGTTCGATGAGGCGACCGCGATTCTCACCGGCGACGCTCTCCTGACGCTGGCGTTCGAGGTCCTCGCCCGCAGGATTCAGGACGCCCGGCTGGCCATCGAGCTTGTTGCCCAACTGGCCGAGGCAGCCGGAGCTGCGGGCATGATCGCCGGCCAGATCGCCGACATCAAGGCGGAAAACACCGCCGGCGATACTGAAACCCTCGAATACATTCACACCAACAAGACCGCCAAGATGTTCCGCTGCGCCGCCGTGATGGGTGGCCTGTGCGGCCGGGCAAATGCGGCGCAATTGGACGCTTTGGCCTGCTACGGGCTGAAAATCGGCCTTGGCTTCCAGATCGCCGACGACATCCTCGATGTCAGTGCCTCCAGCGAGCAGTTGGGTAAGACGGCGGGTAAGGACGTTGAGGCCGCCAAGTGCACGTATCCGGCCGTGATCGGGATCGAGAAATCGAGAGAGTTGGAGCGTGCGCTGGCCCGGCAAGCCATTGAGGCTCTCGCCCCGTTCGGCCCACGGGCCGGCGTGCTGCACACATTGGCCGCCGCCCTGCTCCAGCGCAACCGATAGATCGCTTTTTCAGCACTGCACTATCCCCAGCGAAAAATCTTCGCGCGTCACTCATCGCACATTTCAGCCCTGATAATGCAGATTTCCCCATCTCCAGCAGGCGGGCCGAAAGACAAAGACCAGAGAATATCTGTTCTCAATACTACTATCGGACGGCCGGGGAAACCGCTCGATCCCCGGCCCATGCGATGCTTCCAAAGACACCAAAATAGGCTAAGAAATTCGTCCCACTCGCGCCGATACCATCCATGGACCATTTGGGGATCCGTACCATGAAAACATGGAAGTTCGTCGCTGAAATTCTGTGGCTGTTCCTGGGACTATGCGTGTGTCCCCAATCCGCAGAACAAACCCAAGACATCAAACAACGCGACTTTCAAAATATCATTGGTGAGCAGGATAACCTCATGGAGCAATGGTACTCCTCGGCCCTGATCCGTCCGCCGCCTCTGGGGCCCTGAGAAAAATGAAGACAATACGACAATTTGACAAAACACGACACACAATATTTCGGTTACAAGCGACAGGCCATAAGCTTCCCACTTATGGCCTTTTTCATTCTATGGACCGCACGTCCATGAGGGAGATCGGCTGCAGGGGAGGTATTGCACCTTGACAGTCCGACTGCTTTCATCATACTATCATCCCCGTCGTCCGCGGGGGCCGGTGAAGGGTGTTCGTGTGTCTTCTCCCGAGCCCGACGGCAGGTTGGGGCGGGATCTCGCGTTGTCTTGAAAGCGAGAGTGCTGACTTTGATGGTTGGGATATGCCACGAGGAATTGCCATACTGGGATCGACCGGCTCCATCGGGCGCAATGCCTTGCGCGTGATCGAAGCCTTGGGCCCGGAGTACCAGGTGGTCGGCCTGAGCGCCCACCGCAACGTGGAGCTTCTGGCCAAACAGACCCGGCAGTATAAGCCCCGGCTCGTGGCCGTAACCAACGCAGACTGTGCATCGCGGTTCCGGGCACTGGTTGGCGACCTGGATGTCGAGATCCTGACGGGCGCCGGCAGTCTCAGCGATCTCGCACAGTCGAACGAGGTCGATACAGTGCTTACGGCAGTGGTAGGGGCAGCCGGGCTGCCTTCAGCTTTGGCGGCGGCGCGAGCCGGCAAGCGACTGGCCATTGCTAATAAGGAGCCGCTCGTCATGGCCGGCGAACTGCTCACGCAGGTGGCCAGGGAACACGGCAGCACGCTGCTTCCGGTGGACAGCGAGCACTCGGCCGTCTTTCAGGCGATGCGATCAGGCACGGCCCAGGAAGTGCAGCGAATCCTGCTGACCGGCTCGGGCGGGCCGTTTCGCGGGGCGACGCTGGACGAGTTGCAGGAGGTAACGCTCGAACAGGCATTGGATCATCCCGTATGGAATATGGGCCCGAAGATCACGATTGACTCGGCGACCATGATGAACAAGGCGCTGGAGGTGATCGAGGCCCGGTGGCTGTTCAATGTGCCGGTCGACAGGATCGAGGTCCTGATCCATCCTGAGTCGATCATCCATTCGCTGGTGGAGTTTGTGGACGGCTCTGTAGTCGCCCAGCTCGGCGAGCCGGACATGTGTCTGCCGATCCAGTACGCCCTGACGTACCCGGATCGCGTCCCCGGCATTGCCAAGCGTCTGCGGCTGGAGGAGATCGGCGAGCTGCATTTTGAGCGGCCCAGCCCCGAGACGTTTCGGGCGCTGCCGCTGGCCTATGAGGTCGGCAGGGTCGGCGGCACGGCGGCGGTCGTGTTCAATGCCGCCAATGAAGCGGCCGTCGAGCGGTTTCGGGCCGGCGAGATCAAGTTCCTGCAGATCATGGAACTGGTCGAGCATTGTCTGAGTAAACATGAGATTCAGCATACAACGTGCCTGGATGAGTTGCTCGAGGCCGACGCGTGGGCGAGAAGAGAAGTTAAGGATAAGCTATTCGTCCGTCGATGAAATAGATGGATGTGAATGAGTCTGCTTACGATTTGACCGTGCGCCGGCGGCGACCGGTGCAGCAGGAAAGGTAAATCGTAAATGGTAAATCGTAAATGGTAAATTCTTGGAGCGTTTGAATGACGGATACGGCAAAGACACGGATGAGACTATTCAATGGTGTGTTCTGGGTGGCGGTCGCCGGGGTGGTGGTCTATTTGATCGCGCGGAACATCGGGGTAGTCAGCAATGTGATTGTCGTTCTGCTCGGCTTCGGCGCCGTCGTGCTGGTGCACGAGTTCGGCCATTTCATCATCGCCAAGCTGGGCGGGATCAAGGTCGAGGCCTTCTCCATCTTCATGCCCCCGACGCTCCTGGGAATCCGCAAGACGAAGGCCGGGTTCAAGTTCCGGGTCCTGCCCAGTTTCACCGCAGGCAAGAACGAAGAGCCGGAGGAACCGCCCGAGGAGACGGAGTATCGCATCGGCGTCTTTCCGTTCGGAGGCTACGTCAAGCTCCTGGGCCAGGAAGACACCGGCCCGGTGAAACAGGTTGACGATCCACGGTCCTTTGCCCGTAAGCCCATCAGTACCCGCATCGCCGTAATCGCGGCGGGTGTAACCTTCAACGTCATCAGTGCCGCCTTGATCTTCATGGTCGTCTTTCTGGTGGGCATCGAGTTGATGCCCCCTGTCGTCGGAGGGGTCGCTGTGGGCTCGCCCGCGGCCAAGGCCGGCCTCAAGCCGGGCGACGAGGTCATCGAAATCGACGGCATGAACAAGGACCTGGATTTCAGCAGCATTTTGATTGCCTCGGCGCTATCCGATATCGGGGAAGTGGTGCCGGTAACAGTCCGCCATCAGGACGGCACCATCGAGAAGAAGCAGTTGGTCGCCAAGGGGTCGGCGGGAACCTCGCTTCGCGAGTTTGGCATCATTCCGCCGCGCAGCCTGAAGATCGCCCCGATCGAGCAGTCTGAGATACTGGAGGAGCGAACCAAGCTGCGTCCCGGAGATCGCATCGTAGCCGTGGATGGCACAGACGTCTCGCACATCTGGGAGTTCGACAGCGTCGTGGGGCAGATGTTCACCCCCACGATCAAGATCACGGCCGAGCGTCAGGCAGCCGACGGCGCCGAGCGAATTCAGACCGAACTGCCTCTCGATTGGCCGGCGGCCAAGAACGGCGAGATTGAGACGAACGCGGATCTGAGTCAGGTGTACTCGATGGTCCCCCGCCTTCGTGTCGCGGGCGTCGCCGCTGCCCCCGCGGCTAAGGCCAAAGATGGAGCGGAGCCGGCACAGCGCCTCCGTGTCGACGATATTATCCTCGCGGCGGCGGACCTCCAAAACCCCACCTACAAGGAGCTTCGCGACATTACTGAAACACACGAGGGCACGCCCTTGCCGCTGACGGTCTTGCGAATGGATGCCAATGGCGTGGAACAGACACTGGCGATTACGGTGACTCCGAAGCAGGAGCGCGACACCAGCCGCATCGTGATCGGCTTCGCGCCCGCGCTCGATGCGCAGCACGCGATTGTCGCCAATACAATCTCTGTGGATGGCGCTCCCGCGCTGGAGATACCTCGCGGAGCAAGGATCGTCAGCGTCAATGACAAGCCGGTTTCGAGCTTCTATGACGTTGTCCGCGAGGTGCGCCAGTGGGGCAATCAGGAGGTCACCCTGCGCTACCAGCTCGACGGGCAGACGGAGGGCGGGGTTACTCTGAAGCTGGCCCAGCAGATTGTCGGGGTCGAGCCGAAGCTGTCCGAGGCGGTGCCTTTCATGAACCTGGAGAAGCTGTACCAAGCCATCGGGCCGCTCGATGCGCTCGGCATGGGATACCGCAGGACCGTGATGTTCATCGCACAAACCTACGTCACGCTCAAGCAGCTCCTCAGCGGGTTGATCAGTCCGAAGTACCTGATGGGCCCCGTCGGCATCATTACGTTCAGCTACCAGATCGTAAAAGAGCAGCCGCTGGTCAATTATGCCTACTTCCTCGGCCTGATCAGCGCCACAATCGCCGTACTGAACTTCTTGCCCATCCCTCCTTTCGACGGTGGGTTGGTCGTACTGATGATCATTGAAAAGATCCGCGGCACCGCCTTGAGCGAGCGGGCCCAGGGCGTTGTTGCCTACGCGGGCTGGGCGATGGTTCTTGCGCTCCTGGTGTACGTCACTTTCAATGACATCGTCCGGACTTTCTTCAGTTAAACCGGTGCGGTTGCCGATAATGTGAAGAACGGTAGCGGTGGAATTGACTGTTCCGGCCTTTGAAAGGAGTCAAAGGGCATGTTGGCAAACGCGCACCCTGGCGACGTGTTGAACGGTATTCACAAGCAGGTCCATGAGGTCATCGTACCGATGCGACCGAGGCCATTGACCAGCGACGACTACCATGACGGCTTGTTGGGCACCCTGGCACACTGCGATGAAGAGGTGTACCGCCTCATCGGCAGGGAGTACGATCGGCAGCGGACCACGCTGCAGCTCATCGCAGCCGAAAGCCATTGCTCGCGAGCCGTCCTGGCGGCGCTCGGGTCGGTCGTCCAGAACAAGACCACCGAAGGATTCGCCGGCGCCCGCTTCCACGGCGGCTGCGAGATCGTGGACTGCCTCGAGACTCTCGCCATCAGCAGGGCCAAAGAAGCCTTCCAGGCCCGCCACGCCAACGTGCAACCTCATTCCGGCACCGGGGCCAACCAGATCCTCCTCGTGGCCCTGCTCGAAAGCGGCGACCGCATCCTGAGCCTGAGCCATGGATCAGGGCGGCCACGTCTCGCACGGAGCCAGGGTCTCCTTTGCCGGCAAGTTCTTCGAGGTCGAGCAGTACTCGCGTCGATCCGAACACCTTCCTGCTGGACTACGACGCCATCCGCGAGCAGGCCCGGCGGTTCCAGCCGAAGACTGATCATCTGCGGCGACCAGCGCGTACTCCCGGACGATCGACTTCGCGCAGTTCCGCGACATTGCCGATGAGGTCGGCGCGTACCTCATGGCCGACATCTCGCACATCTCGGGCCTGGTAATCGCCGGGCGTGCACCCTTCGCCCGTGGATCACGCCCATTTCACGACGACGAGCACCTACAAGCCCGGCGGCCCTCGCGGCGGGCTGATCGTCATGGGCCGGGATTTCGATATGCCCGTCCAGGTGGGCAAGAAGGCCGTGCCACTGTGGGAGCGGATCGAGAAGACCACGTTCCCAGGCTTCCAGGGCACGCCATACCTCAACAACATCGCCGCCAAGGCTGTCTTCTTCAAGGAGATCCTCTCCCCTGAGTACAAGTCCCGGCAGTTCAGGATCGTCGAGAACGCCAAGGCCCTCGCGCAGCAGTTCCACGACCTCGGCTACGACATCCTCACCGGCGGAACGGACAACCACCTGTTCCTGGCCAACGTGGCCCACTTCCGCCCGGGCATGACCGGCCTGATCACGCAGAAATGCCTCGAAGATTGCGGCATCATCGTCAACATGAACTGGCTGCCTTACGACACGCAGAGCCCGCGAATCACCAGCGGCATGCGACTGGGCACGCCGATCGTCACCCGCAACGGCATGGGTCCCGCCCAGATGGAGCCTGTTGCGCACCTCGTGGACAGCGTCCTGACACATGTCGAGATCCGCAGCGAAACCGACTACCACCTCGACGACTCCTTCCGTGAGGAAACCACCGAGCAGGTGCGCGACCTGTGCAGTCGATTCCCCATGTGGTGACCTGGACCCTCGCTCGTAATTGAGTCTCTGATGGCCAATCCAAATCTCTGGGTGGCACGGGTAAACTCGTTTGCCCGTGGGGCTTCGAGTGGTCAGGCTCTATCGAATCAGCACCGTCAAACGAGCTTGGCGGTGCCACCCGGCTGCAGCATACACATTGCCCGGGACATATCAGCGTTTCACTTCCCGCTGACTCCGGACTACAATGGCGGCGGTGCCCGGGAGAGCAATTGGAGTTGTCGGATGGCTAAGAGCCACCCTGTAAAATGAGAACTTGACATCAATCTGCTTTGGACGAAGGGGAGAATATGATCAGACCATCGAGAGAGAGGATTGTCCTCGTGCTATCTGTCGTGTTCGTGGCGGGTCTGGCCTCATCAACGCCGGCCCAGGATTTGTCGGGCCTTGCGCAGACCAGGCCCGGCCGGTCGCGGGCGGTGACTTCGGCCGACCCCGACCCGAACAGCAACGCCGACAGGACCCGGTACGTTACCCCGGGCGAGACGAAAGTCCTCGCTGACATCAAGGGGCCGGCCGTCATCCGCCACATCTGGCTGACGTTCAACGAGGCCCGGCCCAACTGGCTTGAGGCCGGCGGCTCCGCCCGACCGGACGAGATCGTCCTGCGCATGTATTGGGACGACGGCAAAGATCCTGCGGTCGAAGCCCCGCTGGGGGACTTCTTCGGCGCCGGATTTGGGCTGCGGCGAGAGATCCGCTCCGTTCCCGTCCAGGTCGAAAGCGGCGACGGCTACAACTGCTACTGGCCGATGCCCTTCCACAAGCGCGGACTCATCACCGTAACGAACGAAGGCCAGAAGAACGTCCGCAGCTTCTATTATCACGTTGACTACACCGATGGCGAGAGCCTTGGCGAGAAGACCGCCTACTTCTGTGCGCAATACCGCAACGAATTCCCGGAAAAGACCGGCCGGGATTACCTTATCCTCGATGCTGAAGGCGAAGGCCACTATGTCGGAACCGTCATGTCCGCTCGCTCGCGCAGCCCCTTCTGGTTCGGAGAAGGCGATGCCAAGTTCTACGTGGACGGTGACAAGAAACCTACGATCCAAGGCACGGGCACCGAGGACTACTTCCTGATGGCCTGGGGTCTCAACGAGAGCCTCTATCCCTATTACGGCTGTACGTACATGAGCACGGACTTCGAGAACCTCGGCACGGAATATTGCCTTTATCGCTGGCATATCGCCGATCCGGTGCGATTCACGAAGTCCCTGCGATTCGAGATCGAGCACACCGGCTGGATCACGGAGGACGAGACGACCACCGGCAAGGTCGAGGGGCACGTCGAGCGTGAGGATGACATGGCGACCGTCGCCTTCTGGTATCAGGTGGGACAGCCCAAGCGATTCACGAAGCTGCCGCCCCTCGCCCAGCGGCTCCTGCCCAACCTGGACATCACCATCGAAGGCAAAACACTGCTGCCGACCGCAAAGCATTCACCCGGGGCGGTGGAGCTGCAAAAAGGTTACGACTGGACCGGTGACGGCCAGCTCTTGTTCATGCCCGCCGACGACCGGCCCGTCCTGGAAGTCGAGTTCCAGGTCGAGAAGGAGGAATATCGCGGCCTGATCCTGCGATTCAGCTACGGCGAGGAGTACGGCACGTACCGCGTCTTCCTCGACGGCAAGAACGTCCACGAGCCTGCCGACTACATGGTGGGCCAGAAGGTCGCGGACTACGATTTCTACTCGCCGACCCTCCAGGTCAGGGAGAATTACCTGGGCAGTTTCAAGCTCACTCCCGGCAAGCACACGCTGCGCCTGGAATGCGTCGGCCGCAACGCGCTTGCCAAAGGCAAGTACGTCGGCCTGGATTCCATACGGCTCCGCGAACGCTGGGACAAGAAGCGAAAACCGCTGTTGTGAACGAGTCTCGCCATGCGCTGAAACGCACGCTTGCCTTCGCATGCTTCCTGTATGTCGCCTGGGTCCTGGGCCTCGTCGCGTACAGGAGCAGGTCCGTCGCCGCGAGCACACTGACGCACATCCTGAACAACCTGTTCAGCGGTCTTTAGGAGCCTTGGACCGTCGTGGGGCCGCGGCGGTTTTGGATTCGGAATCGCCGGGGGGTCATGCCCACTACGGACTTGAACGTTCGCGTGAAGTAGCTCTGGTTGTTGTAGCCGACCTGGAAGCAGATTTCTGTGCAGCTCTGATCAGTGGCTAACAGCAACTCCTTGGCTTGCTCGATTCGCACGCTGGTCAGGTAATCGATCAGTGTGATTCCCATCTGCTCCTTGAAAATGTGGGCGAGGCGCGATGCGCTCAGGTGCGACGCGCGGGCGATCTCGGCCAGCGTGATCGGCTTGTCGTAGTTCGCGTCGATGTAGTTGATCGCCGGCGTCACCTGCGTGATCTTCCTCGCGTCCTGCGACGAGTACACCAGCTCCAGGAACTCATTCAGGGCCGCACTGATCCACGCGCATAGGTCCTCCTGGTTGCCGATCTGCATCAACTTGTTGACGTACGCGAGGTTCTTCTCGAGCATGACATCGACATCGACGCCGCCTTCGACCGCCGAGCGGCTCAGCACGCTCAGCAACTCCAGCAGCCGGACCTTGAGAATGCCCAGGTCGCCAATATCCTTGAAGAGGATGGTCCCGAGGATCGAGTTGAGGATCTCCTTGGCCCCCGTCCGGTCGCCGATCTTGACCTTCTGGAGCAGCGCCCGCTCGCTCTCCAGCGGGTACTGCCACTTCGCCCCGAGCTTCTTGTGCTCCTGGATGAACTCGCCGATTTCCGATTGCTGCTCTGCACGTTCCCGCCGCCAGCGGATCACCCGGGCATCGAACCCGCCGACCTCGTAGAGCAGGTCGAAGAGGAACTCGGCTGCCCTGTGGATTTGCCGGCCGCGCACGACGGGCAGTATCTCGATCGCCCGGCTGATCTCGTCCTGCCTCGCAACAATGCTTTGCAGCTTCCGCTCGATGTCCCCGCCCACGATCTGGGTGGCCGGCTCCCACAGGCACTTGCCGAAGAAGATCCCGCCGTGGACCCTGTCCCGGTCCACCACCGGCACGCAGACCAGCACGATCCCCGCGTGGCAGATCGTGATGAAGGACTGTCCCGTTTCGGCGGCGATCTCCACCGCCCGCCTCCGCTCGGCGATGCACCGAGTCCGCCCCTGCGCGCCGGCTTGCACGAGCCGGCAGAACTCGGGCTCACAATCGCCGCTGCACAGGCCCTCGATTCGTTCGCCGTCGCCGCCGGTGGTCTCCAGGCCAAGCTGAAAGTGCCTGCGAAACACCCCTTCGATCCGTGCGAACTTCTCTGACGTCAACAATTCTGTCAATTGGGCCTGCTCACCCATTGCCATACCTGAATGAATAGCAAGATAGTACCATTATACCATACTATCCTTCGTCGTCCGAAAGGTTGGATCAATACAAGCATATGTCCTATAATATGCCTCATGCATCGAAGAAATCGACCGACACAAGCTGGGGCGTTGTGCGAAATGCGATGAAATGAGGCACGCCATAGGACGGGAGTACTCAGACAGATGAGCGAGTACCAATACTATGAGTTTCAGGCCATTGATCGGCCGCTGACTGACAAGCAGATGAGTGAGCTGCGCTCGTATTCGACGCGCGCCCGGATCACGCGGACCAGCTTCATCAATGACTATTCCTGGGGCCAATTCAAAGGCAACGAGGACGCATGGATGGAGAAATACTTCGATGTGTTCATCTACGTGGCCAACTGGGGTACCCAGGTTCTCAAGCTGCGACTGTCCTCACGACTGCTCGATCTCGAGACAGCCCGGGAGTACTGTGTCGGCGATAGTGCCTACGCCTGGGAGAGCGGAGGCAATACGATTGTCTCCTTCGTCTCCGAGGAAGAGGGTGAGTGGGACTGGGTAGAGGGTGACGGCATCATTTCGCCGGTGCTGCCCGTGCGCGCGGAGCTGGCTCGCGGCGACCTGCGCGCGCTGTACATCGGGTGGCTGCTGTGCGTACAACACGGCGAGCTGGACGATGAGGACACCGAGTCGGCCGTGCCGCCCGGGCTCGGGCAGCTCAGCGAACCGCTGGAGAGCCTCGTTTCATTCCTGCGCATCGATGAACACCTGCTTCATGCAGCCGCCCAGGCCAGTGCCGAGGTGGACGAAACACAACCGTCACATGATGGGGCCCGTGCCTGGGTGGCTGGGCTGTCCGTTGCAGAGAAAGACGATATGCTCGCCAAGCTCATCGTCGATCAAGACCCGGCGCTTGCGGCGGAACTGCTTCAGCGTTTCCGCAAGGACCGCGAGGACACCGGGCACGGCCTGGAGAAACCTGCTCCTCGGCGGACCGTGGGCGAGCTGCTCCAGGCCGCTCAAGCGCAACAGGAGCGGTGGCGGCAAGCCAAGGCCAGGGAACGCGCAGAGGAAGCGGCACGTCGGCAGCGCGAGGCCGCGGCCGCTCGGGCGAAGCGCCTCGATGAGATCGCAGGCCGCCAGCCGCAGCTTTGGGCCCGGATCGACCGCCTGATCGCTGAGACGCAGCCGAAGAGCTACGATGAGGCCGTGAAGCTGCTCATTGACCTGAGGGACCTCGCCCAGAGGGAAGGGACGGACCGCCAGTTCCGCATGAGGCTGGAGGCCGTCCGCCTCGCCCATACGCGCAAGCCGTCCTTCATTAAGCGCCTCGACAAGGCGCAACTATGACAATCCGCAGTGACGCACCACGTTGAACCCGTTTCAGCAGGTTGTCCGCGGATGGCGCTGACGTCATGCGCAAAAAAAAGGCCTCTGCATCAGGGGATGCAGAGGCTACTCGGAAAGATATTCACACAGCCCCCCCAAATAGAATTCGTGCTTGTGACGTTATCCAATCCGAGTATGCGTTCGCAAGTGGGCCTGGAGTCGTGCTCCTCCCAAGAGGTCCCGGTCCTGCCCGGGACATCTCTTTGCAGGGCTGGGCACGGGTCCGGGCTTTCGCCCACCCCGTTTTCCTGCCCGCCCAATGAAAATTTACAATAGAAATCACGGGAGGCAAATCCAGGAAGGCGATTTTCTTGCCAATTCTTCTGAACAGCGGATGAACGGGCGTGTCGGCCACGACCTCTATTCCGCACTCCGAAATCCGCAATCGGCGCCCCGGCGCTCAGGCTTCCTGGATGACGGCCTTGCCTCGGAGCCGGTCGAGGTATTCGCCGAGGGCCTGCTCTCTCTTTTGCTCGTGCACGGCTTCCGTGATCTGCTTCTTGACGTCCTTGAGATCGGGTATGGTCGGCGGCTTGCGGTCGTAGACCTTGGCAAGGTGGAACCCGAAGCGCGAGCGGAACACGTCGCTGACCTGGCCGGGATTGAGGTTGAAGACCACGTCCTCGAACTCCTCGACCATCTGGCCCCGCATGACGTACCCGAGGTCGCCGCCGCTGTCGGCGCAGTCGGTGTACTTCTCCACGACGGCTTCGAACGGGGCGCCGCGCTGCGACCTCCTCGTGGGCCTGCGTGACGGTCTCCGTCGCCGTGGCCTCGTCCGTCTGCCAGTTGACGTACTTGACGACGTGGGCGACGCGGACCTGCTCGCCTGACTTGAATTGCTCCTTGTTCTGCTCGTAGTATTCGGCGATCTCGCTCTCGGAGGGCTCGGGCGCCTCCGCGTAAATGTCGCGGATCTTGTGCTCCACCTTCATCTGCAGCTCGATCATCTCGCTGATCTTGTCGTCGCTGTCGACGTTGAATTCCTTGTACAGGTCCTCCGGTTTCTCGTATTGCTCCTTGAGCCGGACGAGGGCCGCTTCGATGTCGGCGGCGGGGATCGCCGTGCCGCTGGCTCTTCGCTTCCTGGCGAAGCAGGACGCGCTCGATAACGTTCTCCTGCGACCATTCAGTGAGCTGGGCCTCCCGCCGGGCGGGGTCCAGTTCCGGTGAAGGCCTGCTCGTAGCTGGGCCGCAGCCGCTGCACCTCCTGCTGAATGTCACGATCTTCAATTCGTTCGCCATTCACGACGATTGCCATTAGCCGCTCCTGATGTCGTGGAGAGTTTGATTTTTGATTTGTGATGTTTGATTTTAAGAATCAACAGTCAAACATCACACTTCACACTTTTCATCCTCGGGCCTTCGCGAACCAGTCGGGGTCCTGGGCCAGTTTCTCCGGGCTTCCTGGGTCATCATCTCGAAGGCCGGATGCGTTGCTGTCCCAGGCCCGCTGGGTGAACGGGGTCTTTCGCATCTTCTCGACTTCGACGGCGGCCTCGCGGAAGTAGCTGCCGTAGATGTGCAGCGAGTCGCTGATATCGACGTAGCGGCCGACGTGCACGGGCTCGCCCCGCTTGGCGGCAATCGCCTTGGCGATCGTCCGCTGCAGGTCGGTCAGCGCGTAGACGTTCATGAACCACGCCTTGTACAGGTCGCGGCTGCGCCAGTGGGTGTTCATGTTCAGCACCCATTCGTCCGCCTCATCGCGCGACGAGCCGGCACCAGATCCGCTGCAGGCAGGGCGGATCATCCGTCTGTGGGTCGGCCGTGGGCATCCAGGTGACGGCCTGGGCCCGGCGGGTGTGACCGGCCTCGGCGAGACTAGTCGATGATGTACTGGATCTGGTTGACCGGCGGGAACGGCTTCGAGCCTTGGCGTTGCGCAGATCCTCGACGGGACGGTACGCGAAAAGCCTCTCGTGGTACGTATACGTCCACTTGCCGGCGGCCGGGTCGATCCAGTGGTCGTGGATGCCGTCGACGACCTCCTGGCGATAGGCCTCCAGCTCCTCGGGCCCGCCGGGGAAGTTCTTATGGATCCGCGGCTCATTGAACGGATTGCTGACGGCGATCATGACCGTCGCATCCCTGCTCGGCGGATCGTTGGGTTTGTCGTACTGGGTCTTGACCTCGCAGGCCCTGGTCCCAGACGGCCAGGACCGCCTTCTCCCACGCCTCGGGCAGGCAGTCGGCGGTGATCGAGATTACGGGGATCATTCCATTATCTGCTGTCATCGTCGGATGGGCTCCACAGTCCGGGGCTCCGTGCCCTGCCTCGGCTTCATGAATCTGCTGATATCCAGTCGTTGCGGCGTGATCTTGTAGGTCCCCGCATGGCGATCGGAGTACTGGGTGATCTCCTCGAACATCTGCTTGGCCCGAAACGCATACCAACTGTCGGGCCAGCGCTTCGATCTGCAGACAGGCCTTATTCATCAGGCCGTACTGCATGATCGGCAACCGGCCGATGCTCCGTCCGGCCGTGGCATAGGGCAGGATTTGCTGAGCCGCGATATCGTCCTCTTCGCTCATCGGCATGAAGTACAGCTTGGTCGGACCCGTGAGGTCGCTCGGAAACACCACGCCGGCAGGACTGCGCCATGGTCGGTACCGGCGTCGTTTGTTGAACGGGCGGTTGCGGCGCCGGCTGCGGCTCGGGTTGCGGGGCAGGCTGTGGAGCGGGCTCCTGCACCGGCTGGGCCGGCGGCTCCTCGACCGGCTTGGGCGGCTCGTTGAACTGCTTGTCCCGGTCGGCCATATCGTAGAATGTCTTCTGCTTTTCCGGCCCGGAAGGGGCCGGCTTGTCCGAACTGAATCTGCCTACCACGATGATGGCGATCACGACAGCGACCGCCGCGGCGGCGATTTTCAACCAGATCGTATTCATGGCATCTGCTCCTTTCTCTACAAGAGCACAGGCAAAACCTTTTGCCTCATGCCATCTTAGCAGCTTCGTCGCTACCGCGAAAGAGAATCTGCACGACAAGAAAGCGGTGGCAACGATCGGTGGACGTAGTGGACGATGTGGACGTGGTGGACGCGAGCGAGATCGGCGAAGCGTCCACTCCGTCCACCAAGTCCACTTCGTCCATCACGGGCGTTCCACCCAACAATTGTTTGACACGACCGGGGCCAAATCATAGCATATGGCTTGGGTACTCACGGAGGAGCGGGAGACCGATGCTTGAGATAAGCAAATATGTTTACAGGACTTATAGAAAGCGTTTGTGAGGTCAAGTCCGTCTCCGCGACCGGGGCTTCGGGCGGCGGGTCCATGACCGTGGACCTGGGCTCTCTGGCCGAGGGGTGCCGGCTGGGCGACAGTATCGCGATCAGCGGAGTCTGCCTGACGGTAGTCCGGCTGGACGGCACGATGGCGACGTTCGGCCTGAGCTCAGAGACGATGGAGAAGTCGATCCTGGCCGCCCTTCGCGCTCCCGCGAAAGTGAACGTCGAGCGGGCAATGAAGGCGACGGACCGCTTCGGTGGGCACATCGTGCAGGGCCACGTCGATGGAATCGGCTCGGTGCAGGCAGTGAAACGGCTCGGTGAGTTTGCCGATATAGAGTTTGCCGCGGGGCCGGAGCTGCTGGAGCAGATGGTGCCCAAGGGCTCCGTGGCGGTGGATGGAGTGAGTTTGACGGTCGCTGGGCTCGGTCCGCGGAGCTTCCGTGTTGCGGCGATTCCTGAGACCCTGGCCAAGACGACGCTTGGCAGTGCACGTACAGGCACTCGCGTCAATATCGAGATCGATATCCTGGTCAAGATCGTCCGCCGGCAGCTTGAAGCGATCCTGCCTCAACAGCAGCCGCTGACGGTGGACCGATTGCGACAGATGGGCTTTTGAGGATTTACGATTTACGAATTATGATTTGCGATTTGGCTCTCGCCGCTCCTGAATCGTAAATCGTAAATCGTAAATGGTAATTCGTAAATGAACAAGGGCAACGGCCACAATTCGATATCGGAGCAGATGGTCATCGGGGTGACCATGGGAGATGCCGCAGGCATCGGGCCGGAGGTGGTCGTCAAGGCACTGGCCGATCCGGAGGTCCGCCGGGCTGCCAAGTTCATCGTTTTCGGGATGAATGAGCAGCTCTGCTATGCGGCCGACCGGGCGGAGATCGACCCGTTCTGGGGCCGGCACCAGCATGAGAAGATCAGCCGGGAGTATCCCTACAAGGTGGTCGTCGCGGACTATGACGAGTACAGCGTACCGCCATATGTCAAGGGCCCCAGTCGGGTAGCGGGGGAGGCCTCGCTCAAGTTCTGCGTCGATGCCATCGCGGCAGCCAGGGACGGGATCGTCGATGCCATCGTCACCGCCCCCATCAGCAAGACAAGCTGGAAGCTGGCCGATTCCCCCTGGCCCGGGCACACCGAGATGCTCGCCCAGAAGTGCAAGGCCCCGCGTAAGGCGATGATGTTCGTCAGCGGGCCTTTGAAGGTAGCCTTGGCGACGATTCACATCGCGCTGTCCGACATTCGCAACAAGTTCACCATCGGCTGCGTGTTCGAGCCGATCGACCTGCTCAATGACGCATTGAAGGACTACTTCGGCGTGGAGAACCCGCGGATCGGCGTGGCGGCGTTGAATCCGCACGCAGGCGAGGACGGCCAGTTCGGCGACGAGGAGCAGCGAATCATCAGCCCGGCGATCCTGCTGGCCCAGGAGCAGGGGATCAACTGCGTCGGCCCAATCCCCGCCGACACGCTGTTTCT
Organism: Sedimentisphaerales bacterium; assembly: GCA_963708075.1. GTDB lineage: Bacteria > Planctomycetota > Phycisphaerae > Sedimentisphaerales > Anaerobacaceae > PLanc-01. Next base: position 4,690,118 of record OY970194.1, on the reverse strand, counting down.
GCGAGCCATCCACGGGGAGTTCGATGCAGTCGTCGCCATGTACCACGATCAGGGCATGATCCCGATCAAGCTGCTGGACTTCGAGCACGCGGTCAATGTGACAATCGGCCTGCCCATCATCCGGACCTCGCCGGCGCACGGTACGGCGTTCGACATCGCCGGCCGAAACCTGGCCAACCCATCGAGCATGAAGTCGGCCATCATGCTGGCAATCCAGATGGCCAAGACCAAGCGGACCCTTCAGCCCGCCGGCGTAACCGCCAACGGCAACGGCAAGGCGGCACCGGCAGAAACCGCCGCCCAGACCCCCGACACTCCTGAGCCAAGCGCAGGCTCTGAAGGATAGGTCCTATGAGTCCGATAGGTCCACTACGTCCATAAAGCGAATGCCATTCTGGCGACAACCATGCAAACCAAGCACCAAATCCAGGAATTGCTATCCTCGGCGGGCGTATCACCCAACCGCCGGCTCGGTCAGCACTTCCTCGTCGATCTGAACCTGATGCGGCTACTCGTGGACGCGGCCCAGCTCACCCCGGCGGATGTGGTCCTGGAGGTCGGCTGCGGGACGGGCTCGCTGACGCAAGCCCTGGCGGAGCAGGTCGGGGCGGTCGTGGCCGTCGAGATCGACCGGACGCTTGCCCCGATCGCCCAGTCGCAGCTTGCCGGGCGGGAAAACGTGCAGATCGTCAATGAGGACGTTCTGTCGGGCAAGGGGGCGCTCAATCCGACGGTGGTCGAGGCACTGGAACTCGCGCGGGACCGGGTCAAGAGTATAGGACGTATTGGACCGATAGGACCTATACGGGGAGCCCTTGAGGGGCTCCCCGAGACGGGCTCTCCGGGAGAGCCCGGGCGGCTGCTGCTGGTCTCGAATTTGCCTTATGACGTGGCGTCGCCTGTGATGATCCATCTGGCCAAGGGACCGGTCGTGGCCGATGCGATGTTTGTCACGGTGCAGAAGGAGGTGGCCGAGCGGATGACGGCCCGGTCGGGCAGCCGGGACTATGGCACGCTAAGCATCTTCTTGCAGGCCACGGGCGACGTGGAGATCCTGCGGGTCCTCAAACCCAGCGTGTTCTGGCCGCCGCCGGGGGTGGATTCGGCGCTGGTCCGCTTCGTCCGTGACGAACCTAAGTCCCGGCAGATTGAGGATATGGCGATCCTCAGCGATGTTGTGGCCCTGTTTATGGGACACCGGCGCAAGATGCTCCGGGCCTGCCTCAAGAGCGTTCCGTCGCATCTGGGTGACCCCGACCTATGGATGGGCATCCTGGAGCGCCTGGCCATCGATCCGACCCTGCGTCCGGGTGACCTGACCCCCGCGCAGTACGTGGACTTGGCTAATGCCTGGCGGCGCGGCAACCTCAAACAGTGAAGCACGATGGCGCGGGCGAACGACATGTGCGATGAAGTCCTCGACAAGCTCAGATTGCTTAGCGATCCGAAGGCGGCGGCAGGAGCGGCCCGGTTCGGCATCGACGCTCCGGACGTATGGGGAGTTCGTGCGCCGGACCTTCGACGGCTCGCCAAAGAGATCAGGACGGATCACTCGCTTGCTGTACAGCTTTGGCGGACGGGCATCCACGATGCGCGTATCCTCGCCGCCCTCATTGACGACCCTGTGAAAGTCACGCCGAGACAGATGGAACGGTGGGCCCGGGATTTCAACTCGTGGGCCGTCTGCGACGCCGCCTGCTGCTGTCTCTTCGATAAGACACCTTATGCCTGGGACAAGGCTGTGGAGTGGACCGCGCGAGAGTCGGAGTATGTCAAGAGAGCCGGCTTCGTCCTGATGGCGGCACTGGCCATCCACGACAAGAAGGCACCGGATGAGCGATTCGAGGAGTTCCTTCCCCTCATCGTGAAGCACGCGGCCGATGATCGCAACTTCGTCAAAAAGGCCGTGAACTGGGCCCTGCGCCAGATCGGCAAACGCAACGTCCGTTTGAACACGCTGGCAGTTCGAACAGCGGAGGACATCCGGCGGATCGACTCCAAAGCTGCCCGGTGGATCGCTTCGGATGCCCTGCGGGAGCTGACATCCGACAACGTCCAGGCACGCCTCGCCCGGTAGGGTGTGCATCGCACACCGACTCCACGATGTGGATCAGTTTGCCCCGATCACCGTCACCATGGGCGGCTGGAGATTCGCCATGCGCGTCTGTAGCTCGGCGATCCGGCGCGCCATGATGTCGAGTCCCTCTCGCACGACGCGCATTCGTGCTGCCTCAGGGTCGAACGCAGAGGCCTGCGCCAACTGTTGCTGCACTTGCGCAAGGTTCTTTGCAAGGATTTCCCGCTGGGCCTCTTTTTCCGCCCCGTCGATCGCCATGCGGCTCATCTCGGCGTTGAGCTGGTCCAGTTGCCCACCTCCGATTTGCTTGCTCAATTCCTCCCGCCGCTTGGCCAGTTCGATTCTCGCCCGGGTCAGGCTCTCGGTGGCTTGGGCCAGCTCGGCCGTGGATACGAGACCCGCGTCCACCTGCTTACGGAGGTTCGAGAGACTCTCCGCACTGAGTTGGACAAGGTTCTCCAGTTCCTTCGTCACTTCGTCCTGGGCCAGCCTCGCGTGTGCTTCGTCCTGGGTGCGGGCGATCTGCTCCGCAATGGCTCTGCGTCGCGCTTCCTGGCCGGCCAGACTCAGCTCCAGGTCCTGCAGCTTGCTCGCCAAGCCGTTCCTTTGAGTGGCCAGGGCCCGGGTATCGACCTCGGCCCTCAGCTGTCCGACCGGCTCGCCGGATTCGCCGAGCCCAGCCGCCGTCGCGATGACAATGGCATCACCCTTGATTCTCCACATCGCCTTGGCGCCGCTCGAACGAATCCCTCTCACCAGCAGATCCAGGGCTGTCCCCAGTTTGATGCTTGCCATTCCGTTGATACTGATCGGCGTCGATGGCTCGACGGACAGGGAGTCCATCAGATCGTTCCACAGGACCACGATGTTCAGCGGCGGTTCCACAGATCTCTTCAGGACCTCGACGGCCTCGGAAAGGGGCATCTCGGGAGTCAAGACGGAGAGGTCCACGACTTTGTCGAGTTGCTCCGTGATCCTTGCCGCGGCATCCGTCCCCCCTTCGCTCGCCTCCAAATCTATTTGGTAGTTGTACTGCTGCCGGGCCTGTGAAAGCTGGTCGTCAAGATCGCTGATATAGACTTCATACGCGTGGCGCAAGCTGCTCCGGAGGTTACTGATCACCGCTCTGAGAAACTCGTCCGCCACCGGCGGCAGATCTTCCGGCAGATGAACGGACAATTTGATCGTCGCGCTCGACGTGCCACCCGGGGCAGACCGTGCCGGTGACATGTAAGCCGGGGGATTCCCTCTGACTCGTGTGCGATTGCGGCCAATGCCTTCGACGGAGCCACCAGCGGGCTGATTTTGCTCGTCCGAGGTCTTTGAGTCTATCATGCCCATTTGTTTCATGTATTCCTTGCCGTAGACTTCCTCAAGATTTCGCAACATCTCCTTGTCATACGAAGGGGTCTCCTCAACAGACCCGACCGTGGGAGAGGGCCGAGGAGACGACTCGTTCAGCCATTCCATCTCGATGAGTTCTTCCCAGGGATTGTCTATCGAATCGTGCTGGAGCGTCTCCCGAATCGCCGCTCCCGCCACGCCGGAACTGTAGAGCAGGCCTTGAATCGTCGCCGGGTCCAGCGGGACAATGACGGGATCGATTGTGATCCTCACAATGCAGCTTGCGAATCGCGTTTCAGGCGGCTTGCGTTGGGTCGTCTGCTCGCGTTTCGACGAGTTGTCCTGTGCTGCCTGCATGACCATCGCCGCAGAGCCAGTCAGGGCCACGATCAGAAGAATGATTACACAGTTCCGGGTTCGCATGTTGGCTCTCCTTTTGTGTCTGACTTGTTGATCTGCCGGTGTTCGATCTGGGACAATCGCTCCCTCGCGACGTCGGCCCAGCGGTTCTTTGGGAAGAGTTGAATGACCTCTTTGTACGCCTCGACGGCCGATTCCGTCCGGTTCAGCTCCTTGTACAGCCTGTCCGCCTGGTAGACAAGGATGAAGGCGGTCTTGTCCACCTGTCGCTCGATTTCCACCTTTGGATCGGGGATGCTCGCCAGCTCCGCTTCCAGGGCCGCAAGGTGACGCTCCTGCCGATCCTCCGCAAGCACCTCCTGCATCAGTCTCAGCGTGGCGTCAGTTTGTGCCCGCAACTGTTCGATCTGGGTCTCCAGCGAGGCAATTCTCTGCTCCTGAGGCCGGGGTGATTCGGGCGGCGTGCGGGTCACCAGTATGCTCATTCCAACGAGAATGACGGCCGCGGCCGTCAGTGGCCCGGCGGCTATCATGATTCGTCTTCGATGGACCTGTCGCCGGACCCTGTCGGTGCTCACGGGACCGAATACAGGCCGGCCTGCGGCTTCGTCCGCCCTCTGCAGCAGCGTTTTGATTTGTTCTTCGCTCACGATTTCTCCTCGAGCAGATTGCCCATGAGTTCCTTCAGTCGGGTACGGGCCCGGTTCAGCCGGACCTGCACGGCGTTGACTTTCACGCCGAGAAGCTCGCCGATTTCACCCGGCTCAAGGCCCTGCAGATATCGAAGGACGACCACCTCTCGATACTTTCGCGGCAGGGCCTGCACGGCCCGACGGACCCTGTCGAACATCTCCTCATTCATCGCGGGCCGCTCGGCCCCGTGATCCTGACCAGCGGTGGCCTCAAGGTCACTGAGTTGCCTGGCCCGCAGCCGTCCCCGCAGGCGAAGCCGGTGGCTGCGGCACTTGTTTACCGTGATCGTGTACAGCCACGTTCGCAGCCGGCACTCGCCGCGAAACTTCTTCAAGTGCACGAACGCCGCGACAAAGACATCCTGGACGATGTCGTCCACGTCCCCCGGCCAGCCGAGCAGACGATTCGCCAGGGCCGCAATCTCGGCCGAATGCCGCTCCACGATCCTGTCGAACGCAGAATCATCTCCCCGGCGAAACCGCTCCACCAGGGTCTGCTCCTCGGTTATCTTCGCCATGGCTGCCATATTAGACTTGGACCGGGCGCAGGAATTACAGAAAAATGCCCCAGTGGACGGAGTGGGCGTTGTGGACGAGGTGGACTCCGTGGACTCATTGGCAGCTTCGCACGTCCGCTTGCGTCCACTCCAGGGCTTACGCATCTAAATTGGAATCGGGCTTCTTGCCCGCGAAAACGCCTATCGGACGCTCACAAGTTCGGTGGCCCGGCCGATCCGTGATCCGAGCTTTCCGCGTTTCCGCGCCAATAGTCAGCGTCGAACAATTTAGATGCGATAGCCCTGGCGTCCACTCCGTCCACAACGTCCACCGGCCCCGGCGCCCAAATGAAAAAGCCCGGCGATCGACCGGGCTTTTCGATAAGATGAACCGTGTGAAAAAACGCTATTCTCAGCGGGACTTGAGGCCCGCGGCTTTCTGGAGTCGCTCGACCATGTCGGTCTTCTCCCAGGTGAAGTCGGGCAGTTCCCGGCCGAAATGGCCACCATGAGAGGTCTCGGCGAAGATCGGCCGTCGAAGATCCAAGTGCTTGATCATCCCTTTGGGCGTCAGCGGGAACAGGTCGCAGGCAATCTGACTGATCTTGGACTCGCTGATCCGGGCCGTCCCCTCGGTGTCCACGAACACGGAGATCGGCTGGGCGACGCCGATGGCGTAGGAGACCTGGACCTCACAGCAATCGGCCAGGCCCGCCGCCACGACGTTCTTGGCGATGTACCGGCACATGTAGCTGGCCGTGCGATCGACCTTGCTTGGGTCCTTGCCGCTGAAGCAGCCGCCGCCGTGGCGTCCGCGTCCGCCGTAGGTATCGACGATGATCTTGCGTCCAGTGAGGCCGCAGTCCGCCTTCGGACCGCCCAACTCGAACCGGCCCGTCGGGTTGACGTGGAACTTCGTGTCCTTGTCCATAAATCGCTTCGGCATCACCGGCAGTACGACCTGCTCGATGACTGCCTTGCGCAGATCGCGATACTTGATATCCGGCGCGTGCTGCGTGGAGACGAGCACGGTATGAATCCGTTTCGGTTTGCTGTTCTTGTCATATTCGACGGTCACCTGGCTCTTGCCGTCCGGCCGCAGCCACGGCAGCTTCCTCGTTTGACGCAGCTTCTCCAGCCGGAGCGTCAACATATGGGCCAACTGAATCGGCATCGGCATCAGCTCCGGCGTCTCCCGGCACGCGTAGCCGAACATCAGGCCCTGGTCGCCTGCGCCCATCTCCTTGTGCAGACCCTGGCCCTCGGTGACGCCCTGCGAGATATCCGGGCTCTGCTTGCTTACCGACACGAGCACGGCACAGTTGTCGTAGCTGAAGCCCAACTCCGCGTTGTCGTAGCCGATCGCTTTGATGGTGTTTCGCACAACCTCCGGAATGTCCACCACAGCTTTGGTGGTGATCTCGCCGGCAACGACAGCCATATCGCACTTCACCAGCGTCTCACACGCAACCCGGCTGAGCGGGTCCTGCGCGAGCATCGCATCGAGAACCGAATCCGAGATCCGGTCCGCCACCTTGTCCGGGTGGCCCATCGTTACCGATTCGCTGGTGAACAAGTGCGTTGACATATCACAATTTGGATTCGAAGAGCGCGATTTCTGTACCATCACCTATGGTCCTTCCAGAGAGTTCCTGAAGTCTTCATGCCCATTACGTCCAATGGCCCGTCTCCAGCCTCTGTTGCCTTGGCGTCGTCGGGGGCGGGCCTCCGTCCTTTCGCATAAGCGAAAAGTGCCCCCTATCATAGGCCGACGGTGCCCATCGTCAACAAAAATTGGCACTGTTTTGCACAACGGCCTGTTCCTGTCATTACAAGGATCTCGGTGGCGTGGCAGGGTGGGCTGGGTAAGCCGTCCCAAGTATCGCCCCCGTCGCCCTCTTCCGGCGCAAAAAAAAGGCCCTGCGTCTGCCGCAAGGCCGTAATTTGCCTCAAGCACGGATCATTGCTGATCGTGCTGGGATTGTGTGGATGCTTAGGAAGGTTTCACGTTCGTGGCCTCGGGGCCTTTACGACCCTGACCGCGGACGTACTCCACCGTCTGTCCTTCCCGCAACGACTTGGATTCACCGCCGGCAATGTTCGAATGATGGATAAACAAATCCTCGCCGCCATCGGCCGGCGTAATGAATCCAAACCCTTTCTGCTCGTTAAACCACTTCACTGTTCCTCGTTCCATGTATGTTACTCCTTGGCCCCCAACGGGTCGTGTACAAGCTCCCTCTGGTACTGTTTACAGGGGGTATCCTTCGAGGGAGGAAAGTCTACTCCTTATTAACCTATATAGTAATATACGCTCCGCATGGGCTTTTGCCACACCGAGTGGCAGAAAAGACCAAAAATCTCCTTCCGTCGCCTGGAGGTGGAGGGCTTGATAGAACGGGCAGGCCGTCTGTAGAATATACAGGAAGGGCCGAAGGGCGTGGCCCGGCTCCATGGGGGAGCACGAGCAAGAATCTTCGATGCCAGATACGGTCGAGGGAATTTGGCATGACACAGAAAGAGGATAGGCACAACGAGTCTGCGGAGCGGATTCGTTCCGGCGTGCTCAAGCTGGAATTCGGTCAGGATACTGCGTTTGAGAAAGAGCTGCGGCGGCGTGTGGATGATTTCTTTCGCAGCACCGGGCGTCGCAAACGCGGCGGCCGGCAGATGTACGTCAAGACGGCGATCGTTCTCACGTGGTTTGCAGCTTCGTACGTTCTGCTGGTCTTTGCGGCCCAGACCCCGTGGCAGGGCCTGCCGCTGGCCGTTTCACTGGGGTTCGCCACGGCAGCCATCGGCATCAACATCCAGCATGATGCAGGGCACCGCGCCTACTCCGATCGAGGCTGGGTCAATCGAGTGATGGCGATGACAATGGACCTGGTGGGAGGCAGCTCCTACACCTGGCAATGGAAACACACGGTCATCCATCACAAGTACGTCAATATCACAGGCTATGATACCGATCTCGATATTGCCGGGCTCGGCCGGTTTACGCCGCATCAAAGACGCATCTGGTACCACAGATGGCAGCACCTCTATCTTTGGGTTTTCTATGCATTCCTGGGAATGAAGATGCAGCTTGCCGACAGTTGGCGGTTCGTCCTCCTCGGCCGAATCAACCGGCACCGCATACCCCGTCCGAAAGGCTGGGAGCTGGTCCTTCTCCTCGCGGGCAAGGTCGTCTTCCTCTCCTGGGCATTCGTGATCCCGATGCTCCTGCATCCGGTCCCGGTCGTCCTGTTCTACTACGTAGTGGCTGCTTTGGTGTTGGGAGTGGCGATGGTCCTGGTATTCATCGTTCCCCATCTCAATGCAGAAGCCGGCTTCCCGCTGCCCAGGGCGGACACCGGGCGGATGGAGAACCCCTGGATGGTTCATCAGGCGCAGGTCGCCCTGAATTTCGCCCGGCACAACCGGATCCTGACCTGGCTTCTGGGCGGGCTGAACTATCACAAGGAACACCACCTGTTCCCTGCGGTCTGCCATATCAATTACCCGTCCATGTCCAAGATCGTCGAAGAGACATGCCGCGATTTCGGGATTCCATACAAGGAGTACACGTCATTCCCGGCCGGCATCGCCGCGCACTACCGCTGGCTGCAGCGGATGGGAACAGCGGATTGATCCGCGATCCGAATTAAAGGTGTCAGGAAACAGTATCCGGCGAGGAGCCACGCTTGGCGATGCCCGCTGGATGACATCGACCGCTACGAGTCTCAAATTCCAGTCCACGTTGAGGCCCGGAGGAAGACCCGGAAGAAATACCTGAAGCTTCTGACTCTCGTGGATTCGCCGGCGTTCTGTCGGTCGTGACAAGCCCCGACCATTCCTAAGAGGTGAGGCCCGACAAGTCGCCGCCCTTCTTCTTCAGAGCCTCGTAGTACACCTGAAAGCGATCCTTCAGGGCCTTCAAAGAGGTTTCAAGATTCTGGAGGTCGGTCTTGACCGTCTTGGCCTCCTGTCCGAGGGCCTGGGTAATCGGGATCTCCTTGATCTTGGCAACCACTTTCTCGATCTCTGCCTGCTTGGCGGTGATGGCGTCTTTGTACTTGATCGCCGTGGCCTTCAGGGCATCGACACTCATGGTCTCCGTTTGTGCCTGGATTTCAGCGACGGGCTTCTCCGTATCCACACTCGCTGCCGGTGCCTGTGTCTGTGTTTCCTGCGTGCTTGGAGTCGTCGGTTCGCCACTCTTCTTACTGCACCCGAGGCTGATCGACAGGCCCAGGACCACGAGGTATGACAAGACATCACGCTTTTCGAGTCTCACTGCAGGTTCCTTTCAAATGAATTGATACCATCCACGTGCTCATCAATTTCAGATGGTCACACTGTACCGTAGGCAAGGGGCAGGTCAAGCGAAAAGTCCCGCCTTGGCAGGGGGCGAGGCCACGCCCTCCTGACCCGCCACCCCGTCCCTCGACCCACAGGCCCCGGTCCCACAAACTGGCTTTGTTTCGCATGAAAGCCCTTCCGGAAGTTGGCTTTGTTTCGCACATTCAGCCCCTACTCCGCACTCCACGGACCCCTGGCCCGCCGATTGGCTTTGTTTCGCAGAACCGCCCGACCCCAGTCCGGGTGGCAGCGGCAAGCGCCGCTTGCCGATGGTCGTCTTGTGACCCCTCAGACTGGCTTTGTTTTGGAGAATCCATCCCTTTCATAGTGACGCCGTCAGGCATTTGGCACAGGGCCGAGGCAATGGTTCCATGACCCGCCACCCCGCCCCCCGACCCACAGGCCCCGATCCGCAAATTGGCTTTGTTTCGCACGGCAGGGCGGCTCCCCTGTGGCCCAGCCGCCCTCGGCTGGGGTCACCCCCGGGGGCGGGGGTGCTACTTGACACTTCAGACTTCCCACTTGAACCTCCTTCGACTGGCTTTGTTCCACAGGATTTCGGAACACGCTGCCCTGCTCTTCAATCCGCAGTCCCACGGCCCCTTGGCCCACCGATTGGCTTTGTTTTGCAGAACCGCTCACCACTCCGGGCTGGGTGGCAGCGGCAAGCGCCGCTTGCCGATGGCCGTCCTGGGACTCCTCAAATTGGCTTTGTACCACACATTCGGCCTCTACTCCGCACTCCGCATTCCGCACTCCACGGGCCCCTGGCCGCCCATTGGCTTTGTTCCACAGAACCCCGGCACGGACTGCCCACTGCCCCATCCGCACTCGTTCACTTGTCACCGGCGGCCGGCCGCACCCAGGCCGCCGTACGCCGCCTTGCCGCGACGTTAGCCACGGTATAACTCACGGCACGAGTTTGTCAAGTAAGGAACCTTCCAGGGCCATCGGTTGTCTATAACCTCTTGCCCCGCAAGGGCTAAGAGACTATCTGAAAACCTGTGGGAATTATCAGTTGTGCTTATCCTGTGACACGTAGGGTGTGCACCGCACACCGATCTTCTGAGACACGGATTCACACGGATGGACACGGATTTCGACAATGTCATTCCCGCGGAGGCGGGAATCCAGGCTCTTTCAGCCACAGAGAGCACCGAGGACACCGAGGATTCGCAAGATGGGCTCTTAGCCCATGCGGACTCTCAAATCTTGTTTTCTCACGCCCGGATGCAGAGCCCGCCCCGAGCGAAGTCGAACGGGGACGCAGAGTGTGAAATGTGTCCTTGCCTGCTTCTTCTCTGCGCCTCCGCGTCTCCGCGTGAAGTGATCCTGATCGTGGCCGATGAGCCTGCCCAGAGCAAAGTCGAATGGGCCGCGCTGAGTGTCTGGTGTGATTCGCCGTTTCCTGGTTTCTCTTTGTATCTTTGTCGGCGTGACTCTACAATTGGGGTTGTTACTCCGGAACCAAGTGGTGCTGTCGAATGCTAAAGGGTCTTCGGTCCGGAGAGTGGGCCTACTGGGAGAAGATGCGGAAGGTGTGGATGTGGCTCCCCAGCTACATGCTGCACATATGACAGAAACAATAGACAAACTCGACAAATTCCTGCTGGGTTTCTCAGATGACTCGGATTGGCGATGTGTTCGCAAAGAGGAGGTGTACGGGGCTTTTGTTGTCACGGGAGAATCGCTGTTGGCCCTTGAGGCCTTAATGCTCAACGCGGTTACGCGTTTCGGCACGGGCACAACACATAGTGAGAGAGTAATAGTGGTCTTTTCTGGTAAAGGTGCACAGCAATATGCTTCCGTCCGCGAGGTCCTCGAATTGAGGAACCCTCGGGTGGGCAGGATCACAGGCATCAGCATCCAAGTGAGGAGCTCGGAAGGCTTGACCTCTATGTGGCTTGATGATGTCGGAATCTACTCCTTTCATTCCATAGTGTTTTTGATCGCCGGTAACTCAGAAAGCGGGTTCGAGGAGATTTCCGCATCAATCACCGCGGAATGTGCAAACATAAGGTGTTGGTATTCCCGTCTCAGGAGACTGACTGATCGGTCCGGATCGATTATTCGCAGAGTCCCATCCATTGTAGCTCACATGATTCTCCTAGTCGGCGCGCTGCTTATAGTACTTGGGGCGATCTATGACCAAGGACGATATCAAGAATGGCACGCTGCCGCTGAATCTGCAGTTAGCGTGTATGATACCGCGGTGGCAAACGGCGCTCATGTCGATGCGAATACGGTCGCAGCGGTCGATAGGCTCAATGAGATGCTAAAACATCACCACCATCCAATTGTCGGTACTAGCCTTCGAGTTATTGGTGGCTGGGTATTCGGGTATTCTCTTATCATAATTGCGATGTGGACGTCGCCTCTCTTTCCAAGAGTCATATTTGAAATTGGCGAGGGTGTAAAACGCAGTGAAGAGATCGCGTGGTTACGCCGGTTCCTAATTGGGAGCGTCCTCATCTGCGGGATACTCTTGCCACTTATTCGGTATGCACTCGTGAGATAGGTGCGTGTGGTCACCCATAGGCGTTTGACATGAGAAGAATTCGACGAGACCCAAGAGCATTTGAGGTAATGAAGCTGTTTGCAGCCATCGGTAGGGAGGAAAACCTTGTTCTTGGGGATGAACAGAGTGAACAGAAATTCCTCGACATTATCTCTGCCTCCATTATCCGCCACAAGGACAACCCAGCTCTTGTGCACGGTCTGCGAACAGAGGACATGTTCCAGTATGTCGCGGCCTCTCTGGGAGAGTGCCTCCTGATCAAAGCCGAGGATACTGGTGTCCCTCTAGCAGATACAGAAGACGTACAGCCACCGGACTACATGGTTGTCCTGAAGGATAAGTCTCGCTTACTCGTTGAAGTCAAGAACTGCAACAAGAGGGACCCACCATGCGTCTTCACTCTCAGAAAACACTACCTGGACAAGCTGTTGCGCTATGCAGATTTGGCAGGAGCAGAATTGAAGATCGCAATCTATTGGTCGCGGTGGAATCTCTGGACACTTGTCTCTCCGCTCCGATTGAAGCTCTCACAGGGCAAGTATTCAATCTCCATGGTCGACATGATCCCAAGAAACGAGATGATCAGACTTGGCGACTTCTCGATAGGTACAAGACCCCCTCTCGTTCTTCGAGTAATGCCTGACAAAAAGAAACCTTGCACGCCAACGCAGGATGGGCAGTTGCAGTTCACAATAGGTGGAATCGAACTGCTGTGTGGCAACGATGTTTTGACTGACGCGACTGAAAAGGACTATGCGTTCTATCTTATGCTCTACGGCAACTGGCAGTCTGCCGCACCAGTGGCCAATATGCAGAACGGCCAATTATCTTCTATTGACTACATTGTCGAACCGGCCCAGAGAACCAAAGGTCAAGACTTCGAGATGCTGGGGCCCCTTAGCAGCATGATATCGATGAGATACCGAGAGTTCACAGCTATCTTTGATGCCACCAGCAAAATAGGTGTTGATCTGCAGCCAGATTCACTGGGGCTAAACATCCCAAAAGAATATCGTGGAGAACATCTACCCTTGTGGCGATTCTATGTGCGACCCGCGACCGCACAATAGTCGGGGTAGGTCAACGGGGTAGGGGAGAGGGGATGGGCCGGCCCTTGGGTTAGAGTTTAGCATGGAAATGCCGGTCGACGGGTTCGCGATGAATAGCTTGGCGAGGGTCGTGCGGGGATGCACGACAGGGCAGCCAAGGCAGATTGGAGGAACGTTGCATGCGAAATCGTGTCATTCGGTACGGGGCTCTTGTGGCTGGGGCGGGGATTGTGCTCAGTGGTTTTGCGGTGGCGGCGGCGAATCGGCAAGCTGCCGCGCCTGCGCCCAGGTCGCTTCCGGGCTCCCGGGCCGAGATCTACAAGAAGATCGGAGATGTCGAACTGCCGATCCATATCTTTGAGCCGGCGAATCATCAGCGGGGGGACAGACGCCCGGCCATCGTCTTCTTCTTTGGAGGCGGTTGGCGAAATGGCTCGCCCGCACAGTTTCAGCAGCAGTGCAGGTATCTGGCCTCGCGGGGCATGGTGGCGATGACCGCCGAATACCGCGTGGAGAGCCGTCACGGGGTGCAGGCGGTCTCGTGCTTTCGCGATGCGAAATCGGCGATTCGCTGGGCGCGAAAGAACGCCGAGCGGCTGGGGATCGATCCCAATCGTGTGGCGGCCGGCGGCGGGTCCGCCGGTGGGCATCTGGCCGGCGCTCTGGGGACGATCCGCGAATTCGACGAGGAAGGCGAGGATACATCGGTATCTGCGGTGCCGAATGCCCTGGTTCTGTTCAACCCTGCACTGGTTCTGGCGCCTATCGAAGGCCGCGGGGACAGGGCATGGGACAAGCTCGGCTCGCTCGGGGAGCGGATGGGTGTTACGCCGGAGATGCTCTCCCCATATCATCACGTACGTGAGGGCCAGCCGCCGACGATCATCTTTCACGGGCGCGACGACACGACCGTGCCCTACTTCACATCCGAGTTGTTTGCCGAGAAGATGAAGGAGAAGGGAAACCGCTGTGAACTCGTCGGATACTCGGGCCAGTCACATGGCTTTTTCAACTATGGGCGAGGCGAGAACAAGTACTTCATGGACACGGTTAAGAAGATGGATGAGTTCCTATTCGCACTCGGGTATCTCAAGGGCCCGGAGCAGGTAGAAACTTTCTTTCATCAAGAATCACGCTGAGAGGAAATTGGGGCTTGGGCCTGTGCACTTCCAGCTCTCGCCGGTGGCAGGGCAGGCGGGGTCAATAGCCTCGAGAGGTGTCGTTGAGGCGCCAATCGAAGTTGATGTACTCGATCGTGTAGTTTTCTGTCTCAAGGAAGTAGGCATCCTCGCGGGATAAGTATCCGCTGATGAAATTCAGGACGGCCCGGGTTTCCGGGTCGCGGTCCTTGAACTTTTTGTCCGTGCCGTAGCGGGCGACGAATTCCTTGCCCCGCCACGTTGGCTTGAAGATGGCGGACAGGTACACGACCATCGCCTGGCGGTCGATTCGGAAGTCTTGGGGACCGGCGAGGAACGCCTTGACCTGCTCGTCGAGTTGTTGAGCGAGGTGCTCGCCCTCATAGGGCTTGCGGCGCACGGGCGGGCCGGACCGGCAGGCGTAGTTGATGGCCAGGTAGACCCGCGGGTCGCTGAACGTCCTGTGGAAGAACCGGCGCTCCACCTCGGCCAGCGTGAACTCCTCGCCCATCACGATGAATTTGTAATCGGTCCAGATCCCGGGGATATGACGGATGTCGCTCGGCGGCCACGTCAGCCGCAGCCACCAGGAGGACTGGATCGGATAGTTCCGCACGATGATATCGAGCAGCTTCAAGTTATAGGTGTTGATCCAAAACGCCAGCTTCTCGTCATTCGACCATTTCTCGTAGCCATTGGGATCCAGCTCGCTCAATTCCATGAGCATCTGCTTCAGTTCGAGCCGCCGGCGGCGCAAGCTGCTGTAGTCCGCCGAGCCGTCCTCCCGCACATTGTTTTGGAGCAGGTCCGCGTATGTACTGATGACGGAGGGCGCCGATTGCGGACTGCGGATTGCGGATTGCGGATTGTCATTCGCGTCGGGTTTTGCGGCGTCAGATTTGTCAACGGCCACAATACTGGGTTCAGCAGGCTTTGCTTCATTGGGCTCGGTAGTCTCTTGTTTCTTGATTTTGGTCGCAGGTTCGTTTGGCTCCGCGACACGGCTCTCCGGCTCTGGCGATGCCTCTTTGGGCTCGGCTGCGGTATTGGGTTCTTGCGGCCGTTGAACGGACTGGACGACCTGCGCCTCGGGTTGCGGCGGCGCAGTCGCTGTGCCGGTGCAGCCGGCCTGCAGAACCAGGCCGCCAAGGCAAACGCAAATCGGCAACAGGCGTTTCGTCATGCACTCTTCCTGCGCAAAACCCCGCATTGAACGGGCATCCAAGCCCCTAAGATAGGGTTTCACGCGCCGATTGCAACGTTTTGTTCGTAACCTCGGGGGCGACCGATGTTACGGGACTCTGGGCGGTCTTCGGCCGAGCAGGGCCAGGATCAGGAAGATGAGAAAGATGATGAGGAAGATGTAGAACAGAAGTCTCGCGATGCTCGCCGCCGCCGCCGCAAGCCCTATGAAGCCGAGCACGCCTGCAATCACGGCGATGACGAGAAATATCAGAGCCCAGTACAGCAGGTTCATCTTGTTTCCTTTCTGATAGTTGAGGGGTCGGGTTCGCGGCTCTTGCACGCCGAAGCACCTTCTTACGGGCTTGTACGTGCAGGCGAGTCAACGGCATATAGGCATTTTGCTCCATTGCATCCATCTCAAGCCTTACTTGGCGTGAGCATATTGCGGAGTGCACTGCCTGTCGGTTCATGAGTCCTGAGTTTCGTACACCGCGAAATGAGGGGTTTTGCCCATACTCCTTTTCCATGGAAAAAGGTAACAAAGGAGTAGTCGAATAGCGCACTTAGAACAAGGAATAGCCATGCACGGCAACCATGGAAAAGGCGTACCCTCGTGTGCAGACAGGCTTAGGGCGGTTGCGCGTATCTGTGCGTGGGTCATGCAGCAGACACGAGCACCGCCGAAGCAAGAGCATCGGCTCTCTGGAAAGGCACCGTCTTGACCCGGGGATAGGGTGAACGCAGCAACAGTGTAAGGAGAAAAGATATGAAACGGATTTCAATCGTTTTCTGGGTGACCCTTCTGTCGGCTGTACCGGCGCTGGCGGTCAACAGCGCCGATTTCTCGACACGGCAAGGAGCGGCGTTCTCGTGGCAGCTCCAGAATGTCGGGGGCAGTTGGCAAATGTCCTTCGTGAACGACGCCACCGTTGTGGATAGCAGCAATCCGGCTGATGCGACCCTTCTGAGTGATTTCGTGAACCTGCCGACGATGGTATTCAGTGACATCAGCGTCATTGCGCCCGGGGTGTTGATGGCGACGCTAACCCCGGTGGGGGACTTCACCATCCAGGCGGATGCCGCCGGCGACGGCGTCTCGGCCGGCGACACCGTGCTTACAGCCTCCATGGCGCCCAGCACGTTTCTTACCGGCGGGGCGAATTTCATGGCATATTCCGCAGTGGTGGACGATCTGGACATCCTCAGTTTCGCGGATGGTTATGGAACGGTGATTCCCTTGCTGGCTGCTGATGAGGCCGCAGGAGGATTCATTGACATCAATTTCTCCGGCAATAGCAGCGGCAGCACCGACCTGTTCGCTCTGCTGACGGGATCGGACCTGGGCAGGACGGCCACAGGCAATACCTGCGGCGGGCTTTCTGGAATCCCAGGCGCCGTCCCCATCCCCGCGCCCGGCGCTCTGCTGCTGACAGCCATCGGGACACTGCTCACCGGCTGGCTGCGGCAACGGACGTTTGCCTGAGATGCTTGAACTCCGTCGGGAGGCTTCATACGCTTCCTGGACTGCCGGAACAGGACTTTGCCTGTACCTGTCTTGGCAGGAAACGGAGTAACACAAGGACGGTTCTATAGTTGCAGTGACATTTTGGGGGGTATCGCAGCCCGTCATGGGGCGCTTTTGCGATCGTTGGCTGATGGGGAGATGATTGTGAGTCTCAGGGGGGAATATAGGGGCTGCCGCCGGGCGCACGCCGGGCGGCGCAGACGGCCTCGTGACTTTATGTGCCACGTCAAATCACCGCCACTCGGGGACATACGTCGATTTTTCCATGTCCATTCGCCTGCGGGGCACCAGGACTATTGCCCCCGGACACACATGGACCCATTGGCACGCGCAGGTGCTCCCGTAAGTCCATCGGGGGATTTTCACGAAGCAAACAGGTTCAAGGAATAGGAGCTCAGTCGGCCTGCAAACGACTGACAGGAAAGGAGAAAGGTATGAAACGCTTGTTGTTTATCATGGGGGCGGTGTTGCTGTTGACGGCGCCGCTGCCGGCGCTCACTTCGTTGGATTTCTCCACGAAGCTCGGGTCGACTGCCGCCTGGGAGCTTCGCTGGACCGGGACGAACTGGAGGTTGTCCTTCGTTCGTGGCGCGACAGTCGTGGACAGCTCCAATCCCGCGGACGCAACGCTGGATGACGACTTCGTCACGCTTCCCACGATGGACCTCAGTAACGTTCAGGACTTTGGCACCCACCTGACGGCCACGCTGACGCCCCGAGGGTCACTGGAGATCAACTCCAACCCAAGCAACTCGGCGGTGATGATGGCCAGCGTAGGCAGTGGCGGCATGCTTTCCATCGGCGCAAACTACGTCGCCTACTCGAACGTGCAGGATGATCTGAATATCACGTTCCACAACCCGAATTATGGGCAGGTCATCCCCCAACTGGTCGCAGATGAGAATCGCGGGCTGATGCTGGACATGAGCTTCTCCGGCGACGCCACGGGCAGTGTGAACCTGCATGACCTCATCCTGACCCGATCAGGCCGGGCGACAGGGACATTGAGCGGCCAGATCACCGCTATTCCGGAGCCCATGACGATCCTGCTTCTGGGTCTTGGGACGGGACTGGCCTGCCGGCTTCGGTCCAGAAGGCTCAAATAGGACAATCAGAGTGCGGAAAGGCAGGGGGGCAAGAAGGAAGGCAGTCTCGCCGCCTCCTTCCCTTCCCGCCTTCCCGGGACTACTGACGCAACGGACCTTACCATGTCACCCCCGCGCAGACGGGGGTCCAGAACAGCTCGGTGCGTGGCTGGATTCCCGCCTGCGCGGGAATGACATATTGAGGGCCTCCACGCCTTCGTTGCGTTAGAGACTCTCAGGTTCGCACCAGCTCGCAGTCATATTGCCGAGCTATGACGCGGGATGCGTCCACGTCCAGTTGCGGATTTCCGGCATGTCCTCGCCGTGCTCGGTGATGTAGCGCTTGTGGTCGATGAGCTTGTGGCGCATGGCCTGGCGGACGCAGGCGGCCATGTACCCGAGCTTCGGGACGCGATCGACCACGTCCCGCACGAGATGGTATCGGTCCAGCTCGTTGCGCACGACCATGTCAAAGGGTGTCGTCGTCGTCCCTTCCTCCTTATATCCTCGCACGTGCAGATTCTTGTGATTCGTGCGCCGATACGCCACCCGGTGCTTGCATACCATGAGCAAGCGTGGGCGCCATGCTTATGCTTGCGTAAGTATGCCTTGCCCGTCGAATGGAACATGTCTACGCAAGCGTAGACATGGCACCCGGCTGTCTTTCACATACCTTCGCAGAAGAGTTTCTCGTAGATTCTGTAGGTTGTCTCGCGCATGCCGGCATCGGCGTAGGCTTGTTTGGCGATATGGTTGGATTGCTCGACGTAGAGACGGATTCCGCAGACGTCGGGCTTCTGGGCGGCCCGTGTTTCCACGAACTCGTAGAGTTTTTTGAACACGCCGCACCGGCGAAACGCAGGCTGGACGTACACGCTTTGAACCCACCAGATCAGGGCGGACCGCCAGTCGCTCCATTCGAAAGTGACCAGCAGAGAGCCCGCGGTCTGCCCGTCCTGCTCCGCGATGACGTAGAAGCCGTGCAGCGGATTGCTGAGGACGGTCCGCACGCCCTGGGCAATGGTGGCCGGCTCCAGCCGCTTTTGTTCCGTTTCCCAAGCCATCGCGATGTTGGCCTGGGCCAGCACGTCGGCATCCTTCATCTCGCCAGGCCTGACGGAGATTTCATTGCCCATTGCCTGCTCCTTTGAGGGCACGTCGCAATTGGTCCAGCAGTTGTGTACAGAGGTTCTCCTGGGCCGGTTCGCCGGTACCGCGCAATTGGACCTTGCGATTGTCGATGCCGCCGGGCCGCTTGAGGACCACCTGCACATAACCGGCCCCGTTCTCGTCGCGTGTGATCTCGCCGACCGCGACCGCCCATTGACTTTCCGTCGCCTTGGACGCCGCGCCGGCCAGTGTTTCCACCTTCTGGTCGTCGTGGGGCATTTGGAGCATGTGCTGAAGCACATCGGTGCCTGGCGCTACGTAGGCGCCGGCCAGCACCTTTACAGCGCCATCGGTGTGGCTTATCGCCGTCGCCAGATGCCCGCCGCTGCCGGCTTCCACGAGCACCAGCTTCTCGCCTCGCTCGGCGAGCAGGTTCACTACGTGCTGCTCCAGGGATGTGTCCCCCTCGCCGTAGATGTTGTCGCCCAGGTTTTTCGTGATCTGGTCTTTCAGCTCGCGCAGCCGTGCCCGGGCCTTTGCCGTATCCTCAGGCAGCGAGAAAGTGAAATCCACCCGCCCGCCCTGGAACTGCGACGTGGTCGTCACATCGGGTGGCAGCGTCACGTGCTCCTTGAGTCTTTGATCGATCTCGGATTGGCCGAGTCCCACGAAGCGCAGCGTCAGGGAAGCGCCGGGCAAGCGTGTGCCGAATCGCCGGCTCAGATAGGGCACAAGCTCATCCTGGACCATCGACTGCAATTCCCGCGGCGGTCCCGGCAGGGCGACGATCACCAGGTCAGGCTTCTCGAACACCAGGCCGACGGCCGTCCCATTCGCGTTCTTCAGGTATGTGCCGCCTGTGGGCACCCGTGTCTGGCGCCGCAGATTCGAGCGAAGCGAGTTCGGGTCGGTCTTGAACCGTCGGGCCATGTCCCGCAGGACATCCGGGTGCTCCTTCAGGGCGATCCCGGAGAACTCGGACAGCGCCTCGCGCGTGATATCGTTGTCGGTAGGTCCGAGGCCGCCTGTGACGATGACGAGCGGGGCCTTGCCGGTGGCGAAGCGAAGGGCCTCCTGGATATCCGCACGTTTATCATCAACGCACATCGACCCGACACAATGCAGGCCCAGCGGGTGCAGAGTCCGGGTGATGAAATGGGTGTGTCCATCCGGATAGGCGCCCGCGAGCAGTTCGCCGCCCGTGACGATAATCATGTAGCGGGTCGCTTCGGAGGCTGGTTCGGGCGCAGCAGCTTTCGCAACGGCCAATCCCATGGACAGGGAGACAATGAGCCCGTAGAGGGCGCGTGTACCTGGCTGCATCATTTCGACACCAGATTTCCGACAGAGGTGAAATTGTCCGTAGCGGGCGAGATGGGCTTACCCGCATGAGCGAGATCATTGTTCGCCAGGAGCACATCGCCGGCGACGTCCTCATGTGACAGAAACGTCGCTGTGCCTTCATCGGCGATGCAGTTGCGGATGATCGCGTCCCGGCCGTGCTGCAGCGCGATCGCGGCGTTGGTCCCGCCCCGGTGCGGCGGCCGGCCGTGAAAAGCGTCGATCACCAAACCGGTGAAGTGCTCGCAGAGAATCGCGTGATCGAAGAACTCCGGCAGGCTGTCATCCCACTCCAGTTCCAGCCGGCGGATCGTCAGCCCATCCGTGTAGCGGGAGAAGACCGCAGGAATATCGTGCTTGAAGATGGCGAACCGGGTGTCGTAGGCGGGACGAAGGTCGAAGTTGCCGCCATAGCTCGGGTTCAACGGACTATTCTTGATGTGGAGCGTGAGGTTGTCGAAGGTGACGTTGGAGATATCGCCGGGCTTGGAGCCGTAGACGACGATGCCGCTTTCGCTCTCGGCGACGATGTTTGAGAAGCCGATGTTCCTTATCCTGCCGATATTGCCGTCTTTTCTCTGGGGGATGACGGACAGGTGGATCGGCTCGGCGTTGCCCCACCAGTGGCCCGTGTGCAATCGTGTCCGGATGACGATATTCGAGAACAGGATATTCTCTATGGAGCCTTCGTCGCGGACGAACAGGCCCAGGCCGCGATTGCTCTCGCGGATCGTGAGGTTCTGGAAGGTGCAATTCCTGATCGGGTTCCTGCCGTAGCCGACCCGCACGCCCGCGGAACGCGACTGCAGCGTGCAGTTGGCTACCGTCACATCCTCGCAGACGCCGGGGTTCCTGCTCTCGACGCTCGTCACGCAGATCGCGTCGTCGCCGGCGCTGATCTCGCAATCGGAGATATGCACCCGGCGGCAGGTTGTGCAGTGGATGCCGTCGCTGTTGGGCACCAGCAGGTTGTTGGCGATGCGGATGCCCCTGACGTCCACGTCCTCGCAATCCTCCAGATGGAGCGTCCAGCAGGGGGCATTGCGGAGGATGACATCGCGCAGCAGGACATTCGTGCACGCGGTCAGCCGGATCAGCCTGTTGGGGCGGCTCCGATACACCACGGGTCCGTCGCCCTCGCCGAACTTGGCATCCATGTACTCGCGTCCCTGTCGCGTAAAATTGGGGTCCAGGTCCTTGGGCAAATAGGGCCCCGTCCGGGTTTTGGTCATGTCCATGAAGCTGGTGCCGCTGCCGTCGATGACGCCGGGGCCCAGGATGGCGATATTCTCAGCCTTCTCCGCCCGTATGAGGGGGTATCTGCGGCCGTCGACCTGGTAATCCGCGAGATTGGTGCTGCCCTTGAGCACGGCGCCGGGTCCCAGGTGGAGGGTTACACGGCTGGGCAGCTTGATGGCGCCCGTAAGGAATGTCCCAGCGGGCACAAGGACTGTCCCGCCGCCCGCTTCGGCAGCGGTGTTGAGAGCGCGATTGATCGCCTCCGTGCACAGTTCCTTCCCATCACCTTTGGCTCCATACTCCGTGATGCTGACCTCGCCCTGCGGTGCGGCCACGAGGATCCCTGCCGCCAGTAGATACCACGCCGCGATCACAACGCTCCAGCTTGATAGTCTCATAATCTGCTCCTGTATGACACTGTGACTTGCACATCTGTCGAGACCCGGCAAGATCGATCCCAACCTCACGTAATGAGCGATTCTATACGTACCTGCTTAGCCTGGAAAGGCCCAATCCTGGGTGGCACGGGCAAACTGGCTTGTTTGCCCACGGGGTTCGGAGAATCAGGCACAATCGAGACAGCACCGTCAAACGAGTTGGGTTCGTCCCACATTCTAGAGATTGAGCCTGTACAAGCTTCCCAGACGGGTGGCAGCGTCAAGGCTGAAGGCCTTGGCGATGGCGGATGGGCGAACCATCGCCAAGCTGCGCTTGACGCTGCCACCCAGAACTTAAGAGTCTGGGACGAACCCGACGAGTCTGGCGGTGCCACATGGGACACTGCGGGCCTCACACTAAGCGCTGGCCTGCCCCCGAGAAAATGTGCCAGTGAGGGTTAGAGGGTATCCGTTAGAATAGGTTGGGATTTACAGAAAGGATACCCCGATGAAGCAGAAGTACAGTCCGGAACAGATCGTGAAATTTCTGCGTGAGGCCGAGGGCAAGATCGCGGAGGGCAAGACCGTCGAGGAGGTCTGTCGCGAGTTCGGCGTCAGCGACGCGACGTATTACAACTGGCGCAAGAGCTACGGCCACCTGAAGGTCGATCAGGCCCGGCGGCTGAAGGATCTGCAAAAGGAGAACGCTCGGCTCAAGAAGCTGGTGGCGGACCTGTCGCTGGACAAGGCGATTCTGAAGGAGGCCCTTGAGGGAAAATACTGAGCCCGACGCGGCGGCGAGAGGCGGTGGAGCATGTGTGTCAACGCCTGGAGGTTCTCGCAGCGTCGGGTGTGCCAGTCGCTGGGCCAGCCGCGGGGCACGCAGCGGTATCGGCCGTGTCGGGTGGATCAGGACAAGGCTCTGGTCGGTGCGATGCAGCGGCTGAGCCGCAGGCATCCGCGCTACGGCTACCGGCGGATCACGGCTCTATTGCGGGCCGAGGGTTGGTCGGTCAATCGCAAACGGGTGTATCGACTCTGGCGTCAGGAGGGCTTGAAAGTGCCTGAGAAGAAGGGAAAACGCAAGCGGCTGGGCGATTCGCAGAATGGTTGCCTGCGGCGAAAAGCCGAGCACATCAACCACGTGTGGAGCTATGATTTCGTGACGGACCAGACCGCCGACGGTCGGCGGCTCAAGCTGCTGGTGGTCCTGGATGAGTACACGCGCGAGAGTCTGACGATCGAGGTGGCTCGCCGCATCAAGAGCCAGGATGTGATCGCCACATTGGACTATCTGTTCGCGGTGCGTGGGTCACCGCAGTACCTGCGCAGTGACAACGGGCCGGAGTTCGTGGCCGAAGCGGTCCAGGCGTGGCTCAAGACATCGGGAGTCGGCACGCTGTACATTGCCCCGGGCAGCCCGTGGGAGAACGCGTACATCGAGTCGTTCAACAGCCGCCTGCGGGATGAGCTGCTGAACACGGAGGTGTTTGGAAACCTTCGGGAGGCCAAGGTACTGGTGGAGGATTATCGTCTGCGGTACAATCATCACCGGCCGCACAGTTCGCTGAATTACGCAACCCCGGCGGCATTCGCCGCCGCCTGTTTGGCTTCGGCTCCGGCTTGGGCGGGGCCTGCGCCTACGCCAAACAGGCAAGAAGTTGTCGTTAACTCTCTAATTCGAGCTGGCACATAATCCGGGGGCAGGCCAGCGCCTACTTCTATACCGGTGATTTCCCTTGACAAGACCGACCTGTAAAGTTAAGCTGGATAAATTGGTAGAGGGTCCTGTTGAAAGGAATGCTAACGAAGATGAAGATAAGAAGCACGGTTCTTATCCTCCTTGTCGGCGGCCTGGTGCTGGCGTTTTTGTCTGTTGCCAAGGCGGTTGTCGATACCCGGGCCATCGATGAGGTCCTGAAAAAGAGCGTATTGACCCCGCAGGACCTGGCAACCATCGATGCGTTCGTGCGTGACGTCGTGGAGGAGATCGCCCAGACAGACGATTTTTCCCAGATTGCCACGACCCGCGCTGGCCTGTTGAGCAGACAAGGCACGCAGGCACAATACGGGCAACAGCTCTCGGAGTCTGCCGGCAAGCACATTCTGGCCCGGCTGCAGGAAGCCCAGGGGATCGCCGATCCGGTGAGGCGGTTCCAGGTCATGGCGAACCTGCTGATCCTCGTGGATAGTCTCAAGGATCCGCGGCTGGTGGACACGGCCGTTCGCAGTATCGGGCAGGAGGACAACGGCGTTCGATATTGGGCCGTCCGCACGGCTACCGACCAGGCCCTATGGGCCAAGCTCAACCAGAACCAGGCGGCCGCGGCACAACTGGCCGACCGGATCCTCGCCGAGTGCAACAAGGTGATCGAAACCAGCAGCCCGGAAGTCGTGAGCCTGATGGTCGATTTTGCCGGCCGGTTCAACACCCCCGCGGCTGAGACTCTGCTTATCCACGCCGCCGATGAGCGGATCAAGCGTTATGCCGCCTGGAATACCGGGTACGAGCTGGCGGATGCGGCTGTCCTGAAGCTGCTCAGCAACCGGCTCACCGCAGGCACCCCCAACCCGGAGGTCGCCAGGCGGTTCGCCCAGCTTTACTCGTTTGCCATCCAACGGTACATCAAGGGCCAGCAGCGAAATATCCTGACCGGCGCCTCCAGAAGTTACCTGACCTCGGTGATTGCCGAGGTAGAGGACAAGTGCCTCAGCAAGCTCCTGGGCGTGCGGCAGCCGACCCTGACGAGGGCCTTGCAGGAGGCGAATCTTGAGACCCTCCAGGCCGAGCACGACAAGGTGCTGGGCGGCACAGGGCAGGCGGGGGCCCTGGTTCCGAAACTCAACTTCACGTACGGGACAGGACCCGGCAATCGCACGGCTCCGTTGCCTTTGCCCGACCCTTCGGCCTCTCCGGCCCCAGCCGCCACACCGCCGGCCGCGACGCCAACTGCCGGTGCACCCCCAGCCGCGAACCACACGAACATGCACTGAGCGTGATGCAGGATCTGACGCCTGCACTCGTATGTGTCCGGCCTCGAAAAGCACAACCCCGGGTGGCACGGTCATACCCATTGACGACCGCCGGATGCCTTGCAGCATTGTCCGAGGGAAAAAGCTCACCGCGATGCCGTTTTGGGGGAGAAAATTCCTATTGGCGGACTATTCTATTGAGGGTGGAGAGGCGTCTGGATGGCTGCCGGAACGCGTGGCGATCCGGGATATTTGAGGACTTTGGGTTTGCATCACCGGCCGCGATGCGGTACAATGATACGCAACGCCGGTGAGAGTACATAGGCACAAAAACGTAGAAAACGGTGGAACAGGGTGTCAAGTTATCGCATCTCTATTGGGTGAAGATGTATCGAATCGTGGGTTATGGAGTCTAGACATGGTCAAGCGACGCGCGTTTACACTCATTGAACTGTTGGTCGTGATTGCCATCATCGCACTGCTGATGTCCATCCTCATGCCTGCCCTGGCCAAAGTTAAGGATCAGGCTAGATCGGTTGCGTGCCAGGCGAACCTGCGCCAGTGGAATCTTATCTTCAATGTGTACATGGGAGAGAACAACGGGCGCTTCTACTCCGGGACCAGTGATGTAGGCTACTATTGGGTCCACCAGTTGCCGCTCGAACAGCAGGATTGGAGGACCAACAGCCTATGGTTCTGTCCAACAGCCACCAAGCCGATCTATGACGAGAAGGGCGTCAGAGCAGCTACGCTCAACATCTACAATGCCTGGGGCATCTTCACGAACGAGGCCACCCGGACCTACCAGGGCAAAACTTATACAATACCTGCGTGTGGCCAGTCAGGAAGCTATGGTCTGAATGGCTATATGCTGAGCATCCCGGGGACCAGCTCGTATGAAGGCGCGGTACCTGCCGCCTATGGCTATCGGGACATGAATAGTCTGGCCAATGCCAACAATATTCCGGTCATGGGGGATGCGATGCGCTTCGACCACTGGCCCAAGGAGGCCGAAAAGCCTGCAACGAATGAGTACGAGGCGTGGGGCTCCAACAACATGGGGCGCATCTGCATCAACCGTCACAGGGGCTTCACGAGCAGTTCCTTTCTGGACTGGTCCGTTCGCAGGGTCGGCCTGAAGGAACTCTACACTCTCCAATGGCACAAGAAGTTCAACACCCGCGGCCCAATGACAATCGCCGGCGGGGTTCGGGAGCAGGATTGGCCCGACTGGATCAAGTCGTTCAAAGACTTTTAACGGGATCGTCGCGGCCGGCCGCTTCGGCGGGTATGGCGGTTTGACGGTATCGATCCGGCAGCGCCTGGCACTATTGCTTGGGAGGTGAAGGACCGTGACAAAGCGAAAGCCAACTATGGGCAGGGGACGAAGAGGATTCACCCTGATCGAGCTACTCGTGGTCATCGCCATCATTGCTCTCCTGATGGCCATTCTGATGCCCGCCCTGAATCGCGCTAAAGAGCAGGGCAAACGAGCCGCGTGCCTGAGTAATCTCAAACAGCTTACACTCGCTTGGACCGTCTACTCCGACGACAACGACGACAAGCTCGTCAACGGCGACTCGGGTGAGTACAGAAATCGTCCCGGCATGTACACCGATCCGACTGTGCCTTTCATTCGGTCCCACTACAATGAGAAGCCCTGGTGCGAGGTCGACTGGCAGGCCACTCTGACGGAGCAGCAGAAGAAACAGGCGATCCTGGACGGCGCGCTGTGGCCGTACACGAAGACACTGAAGCTGTACAGGTGCGCGACCGTGGAGCGAAAGGTGATGGATGCCTACAGGCACAAGACACCGCCGGTGCGGACCTACTCGATCTCCGACGCCATGAACTGCATCTATTGGGATAGTAGTAGCATGCCGCCCAATGGCGTCAAGATGATCAAGAGGCGCCTGGGGATCTCGGAGCCGGCGTTCCGCATGGTGTTCCTCGATGACGGCGGGACGAACCCCGCGGCCATAGGCGGCTGGACCGTACGGGCGCTGGCGACGGTCCGCAACGACTGGCGGTGGTGGGACCCGCCCCCGGTTCGCCACGGCGACGGCACGAATTTCTCCTTTGCCGATGGACACGCGGATTATCACAAGTGGGAAGATCCTCGGACCATAAAAGTCGGCAGCGAGATCGCGCCCACGGCGAATCCGCCCGCGCAGGCGGATAACCCGGACCTGATCTGGGCGGCTATCGCCATGTGGGGTCAGAAGTAGCGACGGGCGATGGTCCGTCGCGTGGTGTGTGACAGAGAATGAGTCGGGCTGACGCTGTGGGCGGTCCGGCTTTTTGTGCCATATGGGTACTGACGTTTGTCGGGAGTGCGTACTGATGGGTAAGCGCAGAGCGTTCACCTTGATTGAGCTGCTCGTTGTGATCGCGATTATCGCTCTGTTGATGTCAATCCTGATGCCGGCCCTGTCGCGAGTGAAGAAGCAGGCGAGGAACGTGGCCTGCCGGGCGAACCTCAAGCAGTGGGGTTTGTTCTTTTCCATGTTCACCCAGGACAACAACGGCAACTTCCAGGCGGGCACAGGCGACGGCCACACGCACCACTGGTTCAATGAACTGCGGCCGCTATACAAGAACGACCACAAGATCATGTTGTGCCCCACGGCCACGAAACCGATCTTTGAGGAGAATAACGGTGCGGCGACGCAGAACCTGAACATCTACAACGCCTGGGGCAGGTTCTGGGGCGAAGGATATGCTCCCGAGGGCGATTATGGCAGCTACGGGATCAACGGCTGGGTGGAGAACCCGCCCTCGGATCTCACTACGGTCTACGAAGGTTTTGAGACGAAGAACCAGTGGAGGACTCCTAACGTGGCGGGCGCCGCCTATATACCTCTCATGATGGACGCCCTGCGGTTCAATGTCTTCCCGCTGGCTGTCGACCGACCGGCGAATGATCCGTTCCAGGCTTGGCAGTCCACGGTGCACATGCAGCGTATCTGTATCGACCGTCATGATGGGGCCACCAGTATGGCGTTCCTCGATTGGTCCGTCCGCAGCGTCGGCCTGAAGGAGCTATGGACGCTCCAGTGGCACAAGGGCTACAACAAATCCGGCCCATGGACCCTCGCCGGGAACGTCGTGGGCACCGACTGGCCGGAATGGATGCGTCGCTACAAGGACTATTGATCGTGGTCCCTCACTTGCGGCCTGACCGGGAGTTGAGAGAAACAGGGTAATAGATGCGAACCGGCACATCAAAACCCGTGAAGGCACGATACCCGGCATCCGGGCAAATCGTAAATCGTAGATCGTCGATCATAAATCCCGCCGGTTTCACGCTGATCGAGCTTCTGGTGGTGATTGCGATCATCGCCGTGCTCATGGCCATCCTGATACCGTCCCTCAATATCGCCCGCGAGCAGGCCCGGGGGATTTCCTGCCTGGCCAACCAGCGGTCGCTCGCCCAGGCCTACATCATGTATGCCGACGAGAACGGCGGGTCCATCTGCGGAGGCATGGCGGAGTCGCGGTCGATCAACGGTGTTCCGCCGTGGGTGATGCCGCCGATGGATATTTCCGCCGGCGGGGCGATGATGGTCATGAACAGCGGGGACGTGACGATCGAGCAGCGATACAACGGCCTGAGGGCCGGCGTCCTGTACCCCTACCTGAAGGACGTGAAGGTCTATCACTGCCAGGGCGACAATCGCAAGAACCTCGGCACGAGCCTGGGGGCCAGTGCGGCCTATCGAATCTATCGCAGCTACTCCCTCTCCGACTACCTCAAAGCGATCGAGCCGAAGGACCCGAAGAAGCTCTTCACGTTCAAGGACCAGGCGCTGAAGATGCTGTTTGTGGAGGAATTCTACGACGGCGCCGCGGGCAACTACAATCACGGAGCCTGGTCGTACACCCCGCGAACCGGCACGATGTGGGACCCGCTGGGCATCTATCACAGCGACGCCTGCACGTTCAGCTTCATGGATGGCCACGCGGAGCGCAAGAAGTGGGAAGATAAGCGGACGATCATTTACTGCACCAGCCGGACGGAAGCCGCCGCAAAAGGCTTCGGCAAGGGACAGGTATTCAATCCGCCGAGCGTGGATCTGGACTGGCTCGACCAGCACTATCCCGGCAAAACCCATGTCGTCGAGTAGGCGGGGGTATTGATTATTGATGATGGATAATGGATGATTGAGAGGGAACGGGTGACTGGCCGGCAGCGCGGCGGCCGTACAACGAACATTGAGAGCACGTTATGACGATACTGAGGAGACGTATGTTAACCAGGGCCCCACGCCACAGGGTTGATCCCGCAATCATCCATCATCAATCATCCATCATCAATCCCAGGGGCTTTACGCTCATCGAGCTGCTGGTCGTGATCGCGATCATCGCGCTGTTGATGTCGATCCTGATGCCCGCGCTGGGCCGGGTTCGCAAGCAGGCGCGGAGTGGCGTGCCAATCGAACCTCAAGCAATGGGGCACGATCTGGGCCATGTACTGCGACGACAACAATGGAATGTTTTCCAGGCGAGGGTCGGACTCCGGCCGCTGGATCGACCTGCTGTACGACTACTATTACAAGGACCCTAAATTCCGCGTCTGCCCGGTGGCAATGAAGATTGCGGCCCTGGGTGGGGCGACAACTACTCTGGAGGTGGGGGGGGACGCGGAGACCTCCTGGGGCATCGTTGCTCCCAGCGGCAACAGGCCCGTCGGCACCTGGGGCAGCTACGGCATCAACGGCTGGGTGTACCAACCAGCATCGGATCCGCTGTACGGCAAGGCCGCCAAGTACTTCTGGAGGACACCCAATTCAAAGGGCGCGGCGCAGGTGCCGCTGTTCTTGGATTGCTGGTTCTGGTGCGGCTGGCCTGAGGACAAAGATACCCCGCCGGCAGTGGACGGGCGAGAAGGGCGCCTGAGCGGCGATGTCGACTCAATGAACCGCTTCTGCATCAACCGCCATGCTCAGGCCATCAACAGCGTCTACATGGACTTCCACGTCGACAAGATCTGGCTCAAGGCCCTTTGGACCCAGAAATGGCACAAGGGCTTCAATGTCAACGGTCCCCGGACCAAGGCCGGCAACGTCCTGCCCACCGACTGGCCCGAATGGATGCGAAGCTTCAGAGACGGCTGACGCCCATCACGCCGGGAATCCCATCGTTGTCCGGGTGGCATCGGCAAGCGCAGCTTGCCGATGGTCATGCTCGTGGGAAGCTGTCGAAATCTATCGAGATAGGCCCCGACCCCGTGTTGAGCCAGTTCGCAGCGCTGGAATAGCACCACTGATCCGCCGTCTCAACGAGAACCCTGCGCACAGGATTGTTGTGGATGTACTGCACGGACTGAACGAGCGTTTCGACCTCAGTGATGTTCCTGTCGTAACCGCCCCCTTTCTGCCAGAACCGGTAGGGCTCGTCCCTGTCGCCCGTCGCCAGGCACTTCAAGCCGGCAGGATTGCTCCGTTTCAGATATTGTATCGCCCTGCGGGCCACGGGTTGCTTGATCGAGCGCAGCACTTCTGAGATCGAATAATCCTCCTGCCTCGGACATATCACCAGATGAACGTGATCGGGCATGAAAACATAGGCCCAGAGATCGAAATCATGCTTCTTCCTGCTCGCGACGATTGCATCGACGAGGTAAGTGCAGGTTCTCTCTCTGGATAGAAAGGGGCGATTCAGGTAGCAACCGAAGGTCAGCTCATGTGCGTGACCGCCGAGGTCCCAGCGATGGCAATGCTTACTATATCTGTTACCTTCAAGCATGATATAGTCGTCCTGACCGCTACTGAATGTTCTCTGTGTATGTCTGGGTGGCAGCGGCAGGCTCCAAAGACTCCGCTTGCCGCTGCCACCCGGAGCCGACTAACTCAGCATAGTCAGAATGCTACTTGTGAGGATTGTACCGGTCGCGCTTCTGTGCGTCCACCCGGAGTCGATAGAGCCATCGGCAAGCTGCGCTTGCCGCTGCCACCCGGCACGGTGATTGGCACTCAGTCACTGCAATGGGATGGTTCTGAGACGGTTGCAGGGCAACCGGGTGAATCATCCATCATCAATTATCAATCATCAATTCACAAGACCACAGTCTTGTGTCTGTGGCTGTGACATTCGATGTTGACGGCTACGGGGAGCGAGGCGATGTGGCAGGGGGCGGTCTCGATCAGCACGGCCAGGGCTGTTGTGTCGCCGCCGAGACCCTGCGGGCCTAGGCCCAGAGCGTTGATCCGTTCGAGCAGCTCCCGCTCCATGCCGGCGTAGAAGGGGTCGGGACTCGGCTCGGTGAGCTTGCGAAGCAGGGCCTTTTTGCTGAGCAGGCAACTGAGCTCGAAGTTGCCGCCTAACCCGACGCCGACGATGAACGGCGGGCACGCGTCGGCGCCGGCCTGTCGGACCGTCTCGGTGATCCAGTCGATGATCTGTCCCTTGTCGGCAGTCGGTCGGAACATGCGAAACTGGCTTTTGTTCTCGCAGCCGCCGCCCTTGGCCATGAGGGTCAGTCTGAGCCGGTCGCCGGGGACGATGGACAGGTGGATCACGGCAGGGGTGTTCGTGCCGGTGTTCACGCGCCGGTTCAGCGGATCGGCGACGATGCTCTTCCGCAGGTATCCCTTCTCATAGCCCGTCGCCACTCCTTCATTGATGGCATCGACGATGGTTCCCTCGCCAATGATGGCGACCTCGGCGCCTTGCTCCACGAAGACGACGGCCAGCCCGGTGTCCTGGCACAGGGGGCTCATGTCCTGCCCGGCGACGCGGGCGTTTTCCAGTAGCCGGCGCAGGATCTTCGCGGCGCCCGGATGGGACTCCTTCCCGGCCGCCCGTTCGAGGGCCTGAAGGACATCCTCGGGCAATTCGTGGCAAGTCGCGATGCAAAGCGACTCCACGGCTTGCCTAACCTGTTCGAATCCAATCGTTCGCACAAATGCCTCGTCTGCCAGTAACTCATTCGGTCTTTGCGTACTTTGGGATGGAACGCAGCCAATGACCGGGGACTCCGTCCCCGGACCCCTGGCATTTTGCGCCTTACGCCAGCAGCATGGCTCAAGAACCACACGATGCCTCCACGACGACGGCATCGCCCATGCCACTGGACTGCTGGGGCGCTCGGGGTGCTTGCCAGCAGAGCCCTGTCCTCCCCAGCAGCGCCTCCAGAGTACCTGCAATGGCTATTCACGGCAAGGGGCAACCCACGCCTGCTTCTCATGCTATTGGCCCGAAGCGGCAAATGCCGGGGGTTTGGGGGCAGCGAGGCTGTGAAGAAATCGGTCTTGACGGGGATGGTAGAATAACGGGCATGAAAGAGCAAGGAACTCTGCCGGGAATGGAATCTCAGGTTAGTGAGATGGAACAAGATTCGAGAGACTGTGTGCCTGCGGGTCCGTTGCGGTTTCGTCGGCCGGACCGGTCACAAACGCGGATGGTTCCGTTGTCCCTGGAAGAGACGATCCCGCCGGGCCATCACGTGCGGGTGCTTTGGGCCGTGGTGGAGCGGCTGGACCTGTCGAAGTTTACCGAGGGACTGAAGGTCAGTGAGGGACAGGCCGGGCGGTCGGCGACGGACGTTCGCTTGCTGGTGGCATTGTGGTTGTATGCGGCGACCCAGGGGGTGGGCAGCACGCGGGAGTTGGAGCGGCTGTGCGAGCATCATGCGGCGTATCGCTGGCTGTGCGGCGGGGTTGGCGTGAACTATCACACGTTGAGTGATTTTCGCGTCAGTCATGAAGAGGCGTTGGACGGTCTGATGACCGAGGTGCTGGCGATGCTGATGGAGCGTAAGCTGGTCAGCGTGCATCGGATCAGCCAGGATGGGATGCGTGTGCGGGCCAGCGCCGGCAAAGGCAGTTTTCGACGGGAGCGGCGATTGAACGAGTTGCTCGACCAGGCCAAGGGCCAGGTGGAAGCTCTGAAGGCCCAGCGGGAGTCGCCCGCCCTTACGGATCGCCATGCGCGGCAGGTGGCGGCGAAAGAACGAGCGGCTCGAGAGCGGCTGGAGCGAGTGGAAAAGGCGCTGGGGGCCTTGGAGGAGATCAAGAAGGTCAAAGCCCAAGCGCGGAACAATCAGCGGGACAAACCCAGCCCGCCGCGTGCCTCGACGACCGACAGTGAAGCCCGTGTGATGAAAATGCCTGATGGCGGCTTTCGTCCAGCCTATAACCTGCAGTTTGCCAGCGACACGCAATCGCGGGCGATCCTGGGCGTGGACGTGACCAACGCGGGCACGGACAAGGCCGAGAGTGCGCCGATGCGTGAGCACGTCGAGGAGCGTACGGACGGCCAGGTGAAGGAGCACTTGATGGATGGAGGCTTTGTCAAGTTGGAGCAGATCCAGGCGGCCGAGCAGGCGGGTGTACGCATCTACGCTCCGCCGCAGGGCGGTCGAGGGTGTGTGGACCCCTGTCAGGTGCGTAAGACGGACAGCCCTGAGATCGCCGCCTGGCGGACGCGCATGGCCAGTGAAGAAGGCAAGAGCATCTATAAGGAACGGGCGGCGACCAGTGAGACGGTCAACGCCGATCTGCGGACCTATCGCGGGTTGGCTCGATTGCTGGTCCGTGG
Source organism: Sedimentisphaerales bacterium (assembly GCA_963708075.1). GTDB lineage: Bacteria > Planctomycetota > Phycisphaerae > Sedimentisphaerales > Anaerobacaceae > PLanc-01. The sequence continues at coordinate 4,656,725 of OY970194.1, read as the reverse complement.
GCTGCACAAGGTGCGTTGTGTTGCGCTGTGGTCTGCGCTGGCGTACAACATGATACATTTTGGTGAGGCATTATTGGTGGGCTGAGAGTCCAAAAGGGGCATAGAGTACCGCCCCAGGGCCCGATCGGGCCGGCTGCTGAACTGATGGAGGTTTGGACAAGACAGATCGACCCCTGAACGAACCTGAATAGACTGAGATCTACAGAATGAACAAGGACCGATCAGGTCGCAGAGATGCAGTCGAACCATCACAGTAATTCGAATTCTCTCACAGCCTCAGCACCCCCAAAAACCAGAGGCAGCCGCATGCAGCCAGAGAGGGAGAAGTGGGCAGAGATCGGATAAGCTCTATTTGCCCAACACGCTTAGCTCGAAGGTCTTGTAGGTCACGTTGCCTACGTCGTCGTTGATCTTCAGGGCGATCACGTGCTCGCCGGGGGTCAGGTCCTCGGTGGTGATCGTGAAGCTCTCGTCGGTGGTATCGAAGACGAAGTCGTCGGGCAGCGTGCCTTTCCACTTGGCGTTGCTGTCGATGGTGTATTCGAGCTTGTTGATGACGCTGAGCTCGTCGGTGACCTGGAGCTTGATCGTGGCGGCCTTGCCGTTCTTGTCGATGGCATACTTGCGGATGATGGGGCCGGTGTTGTCCACGACGATGGGGTCACTGATCCGGCTGCCCGTCAGCTTCGTGGGGAGGGTATTGCTCCGCTCGTCCGAGGCGACGATGCGAACCTCATAGCGGCCGTCCTCGACGGTCTTGCCGTCCCACTCGTAGCTCTCGTCCTCGGTCTGGTCCTTCATCTCCACCCAGGAGGACCGCCCGATCTTGCGGAAGTCGATCTTATAGACGATCTTGTCCTCGTTCTGGTCCGCCGCCTTGTAGCTGATCTTGAACAAGCCACGCTTGTCGGGGGTCTGGAGCCGGCTGATATCCACGGAGTCGACCACCGGCGCCAGGTTCGGCACGGTGCTGGCCAGAGCCACCTCGCGCACCACCGGGCTCTTTTGCCCGTCCTGCGTCTCGAGGATCAGCTTGTACTGGCAGAACCGGCCGAGGGGACATCGCAACTGGGTTGGCTCGGTGATCTCCACGGGCTCGGTCCACTCGGAGAAGGTCGGGTCGTTGACGTCCTTGACGTTTCCGCTTCGCGAGGCGACGAGCACCTTGCAGCCGCGGGGAATGTCGGCGTCGATCTGGAGCTTGCCCCAGCGGGCGGGCTGGCTGGCGTCGATGAGGTCGGAGACGTAGGTCCCCTGCGAGGTGTAGTCCTGCGAAAGCAGCACGAGCCGGGCCGGGTTGGCCGTGCCGATGTAGACCTCTTTGCCCGCGACGGCCACTGCCGGGATCTGGCCGGCCGCCTCGTCCTTGTAGATGACCGCCTCGCGCTCGCTGCCGGGCTCGACGGCGAAGACCTGGCCTTCATTGCCCGAGCCGATCAGCAGCCTGTCGTCCTGCTTGGCCATGCACAGGAAGACCGCCGCCTCGGTGAAGATCTCCGTGACGTAGCCCTGCTTGTTGATCTGGTAGATGTAGCTGGCCGTGCCGGGCTTGGTCGTCTTCGCGCCCGTTCGCGGGCGAGCCGCGGCCTTGCTCGCGGATTCCTGCGTCGTGTTGGCGATCTTCAGGCGGACCGAGCCGTCGCTCTCCAGGTTCTTCGTGGTCTCTTCCCTGGGCTCGGGTCGCCCGGTCGTTTCCTGCTGGGCGGCGAACTGGCTCTCGGCCTGCACGACCTTGGCCGATGTCGCGGCGGCGTACAGGAGGGCGCCTTCCGGGGACGTGCCCGCGGCGAACAGCATCGTGCTGATCTCCGGCTCCTCGCTGTCATACACGACGGCGGCTGTCTTGCTGCGCGGGTTGATCTTATAGATCAGGCCCCGCGTGTCGCTGCCGGCGTACACCAGGCCGTCCTGGCCGGCCGCCAGCGAAAGGATATTCTTGTCAGGGCTGTCGTAGATGAGCTGTGCCACCTTGCCCGAGGGATCGAGCGCGTAGACCTTGCCTTCCGGCCCGGTGCCCAGGTAGATGTTGCCGATGCCGTCCACCTCGACGGCGAAGATGTACCTGGCGTCGTTAGGCTCGAAGATCGTCTCCATCGCGCCGGCTTCGAAGCGGCAGAGCTTGGCCTTGCTGCCGCTGATGCCTACGAGCAGCCGGCCTGCGACATCGACGGCCATGGCGTAAATGTGCTGATTGGCAAACCGCTCCTCGGCATTGACTACCTCGCCGCCGGCTTTCTCCTCGGGCTTGCCTTCCGCCTTGGCCGGCTCGTTGGGCTCTTTCGCCACCGCCGGGGCCTTCTCGGGAAGGGGCTGGCCTTCCGGGGGATAGAGTCTTGTGAGCTTGCCGAGATGGTATTTGTAGATGATGCCGTTCGGGCTGGTCCCGAGGTACACTGTGCTTCCGCTGACGACGATGTTGTTGATCGCCCAGGCATCCTTGATCTCGTCGGCGAGGACCTTGGCGGCCCGCCCGAGCTGGATATTGCCCCGGGAGGTGACCACGACATCGTCGGCTTCGCCCTGGAGCAACTCCTTGCTGCTGGATTGGCGGGTGATTTTGCTGGTGATGGCCCAGCCGGGGACGGTCAGTAGTGAGGCGGACAGGACAGACAGAAGGACCCCTGTCCAACGCATGTGGCATGATCGCATTGCCATGTGTACTCCCTGTGAGACTGCTTATTCCTTGCGGCCGACGTGCGGCCCCTTTGTGCTCCAACCTCGACTTCTGCACAATGCAGATTCGGCTACCCACGGCCTGCGGCCGCTGTCATCACGGTTCTACAGTGATCTGCACCATCTCCTTGTCACCGACCACGGTGCCCGTCTCCACGACCTTCTCCACCCATTGCGGGTACGGCTGGGCGGGCATCGCCCACTTGTTGCTCTGCAGGATCATGCTCTTGGTCTCCGGCAGGCCGGGCAACTCCGCACGATCTATCGCGATGCCCTCCGGCGGCAAGACCAGCAGGCAATACAGCTTGGTGCGACTGACGTTCAACACCTCGTTCAGGGCCTCCACAAGCGTCTTGCGGTTCGTGGCGATGAACCGATAGGGCACGACCTTGCGGAGGAAACCCTCATATTCCATAGAGCCGAGGATCATCAGGTTGTACTTGCCCGGCGCCACGTACTTCGGCACGTTCAGGCTCACCTGGTATTTCCTCTTCTCCTTCATAAACGATTCGATCACGACCTCCAGGTCGATATCCTCGCCGCGCTTGATAGTCGAATCGGCTACGTTCACGGACCAGATGTAGGATGCGATATTCTTCGACGAGACACTGACGCTGGCCTCCAGGCCCGTGACCTCCGGACAGCCGTACGGATTATTCATGAGCAGCGCCAGGCTGCCGCTGGCTTCGGTGACCATCTCGGCGATCTGCATCCCCGTGGAGGTATTGGCAAACTGGATGGTCTGGCCGTCCTCCAGGCGGATGGTTGCCTGGTAGTCCACGGTGTGATCCGGCGGAAAGCCCTCCCCGAACGGCATCGTGGCCCCGGTGAGTGTGGCGCGTGCGAGCACCGGCGTGAGCACCTGATTGCACACCATCTGGCAGTTGTAGGTCTTCGGCTCCGCGCCGTTGCACGGCTGAACACGCACCGACAGCGGGATCATCTTCGCCTTGGCCCCGATTTCTCCGGTAACGCCCACGGACTCGTCGGTGGTGATAGCCCCGATGATCTCCCCGGCGGCTCCGATCTTGAAGGAGGTCATCATCTGCGAAACCACCGTATAGATTTGTCCGCCGGCCAGGGGCAACTCGGTCGGCCCAAAGCCGAGAAAGCTGTGACCGAACCCGTAAATGCGATTGCCGCGCACCTCGGTAACGGTCCCGAGCGTTTCGAGTTTGATATCCCCGGACACGAGGGGAATCGTCAGCGTGCCGCCGGGCGTGAACGAGGCGGCGGGCACTGCGCCGGCCGGGACAGTGCCGCTGATACCCGGTACGGCCAGGAAGCCCATCGTTTCCAACTGAGGCGCCAGGTACCGGCACGCCTCGGGCGGCAAACCCGAGATCTGCAGCGGGCAGGGCAGGGCGGTGGCGCCGCTTTGGCTGCGGCCGCCCATCGGCCGCAGGCTGGTGAGCTGCTTGTCAATCTCGGCAAAATCAATTGGCTTGGAAAAATCGAATTTCAGGGCGAGGGTCCGAGAAGACGAGGCTGACGATGACCCTTTGGACGCACCCACCTGCAGCATTTCCTGGATCGGCGTTACACCGTAGAGCGGGTCCTTCTGAAAGACCCAGCCGCGAGCCAATGCCCCCGCCAGCCGTCCGTCAAGATACACCGGTGAGCCGCTGCAGCCTGCCACCGGGCCCGTGTGCTTGAAACGCTCGTCCAAGCCCATGATCAGAATGAGATCATGGCCCGGCTCGTACTCGTGAATGATGTTTACCACCTTCAGCGGGAACTTCTCGATCCCCGCCTCGCCGTAGTCGGTCAGGCAGTAGCCTTCCATGCCGCGCTGAATCTCGTCGACTCCGATATACCGCTGCGGATCCCAGAGCCCATCCGCCGCCTTCTGCGGTGCATCGGCCCCGAAAGCCCCGCCGCCCGGCACGGCCACGCAAACCAGAAGCCCGATCTGCACGTAATACAAGAAGTGAGCGTAGTTCATGTACACACTAACCTTTCATCCGACCCCAGTATGTGTGTCCTTTCGGCAAAAGTAACCTAATATTTTAACTTTTCAGTAGTTGCATTGCAAGTCGAAAGCAACTTTGTTACCATAGCAATTCGCCTTTTTGAGGCCCGATAACCCGAGCAGGTGGCTTTGAACGTGGAATTGGAGCATAGAGAATGAGAGCAGATCATCGACATGAGCTGAAGACGAATGAGCTGGCCGACTGGTTGATGCACTTTCCCGAGTGGCTGCGAACGAACCGTAATTCGCTGATCGGTACGGCGGCGGTCATCGTGGTCGTGATCGCGGTCTATTTCTGGATATTCTATCATAAGAATATTGCCGCGGTGCGCAGCCAGGTGCGTCTGACGAATCTGGTGACGCAACTGCCCAAGCAGAAGGCGGACATCGCCCAGGCGATGGCGCAGCAGAGCGACCAGTCCTATCTTCTGATCGATCTGGCCAAGGACCTGCAGGATTTCGCCCAATCGACGGGCAATCGCGAGATGTCCGCATTGGCGCTGATTGAGCGTGCCGAGACGCTTCGCACGGAGTTGCATTATCGGTCCGGCGAGGTCAGCCAGGACGAAATGGCCAAGCAGATCGCCCAGGCGCAGGCCAGCTACGAGCAGGCCCTGAAGAAGGCCGAGGGTGTTCCCGCCCTGGCGGCAACGGCGGAGCTCGGGCTCGGACTGTGCGAGGAGGAATTGGGCAATGTCAATAAGGCCAAAGAGATCTATCGCGCGGTAGCAGAGAATACGGCGTACGATGGGACGACGGCCAAGGCCGCCGCGGCTTTCCGCCTCCAGACCGCCGACGACTACCAGGGCAAAGTCGTGTTCAAGCCCGCCCCGCCGCCGACCCAGGCTTCGGCTCCGACGATAAAGATCGGTCCGGGCGATGCCAACTCGCCTGTCGTGATACCTGTTCCCGTGCCCGGCCCTGCCCCGGCGCAGGGTCCGGCCCCAGCCCCCGCACCGGCCCCGACCGGCGAGGCGCCGAAGACGGACACCGTCCCGGCCCCGGTTCCGGCAACGCCAACGACTCCGGCGCCTGTGCCTGAGGCCAACTCGACCACCGGTGGTTAATAAGGTTTATGGAAGAGTTCGAGTCCCAGGATCTGCGGGAGCTCAAAGGGCAATCGATCACGCTCCAGGTGGGCGTGGGGATCACGGAGCGCAGGATCGATAAGTACCTGCACGGCCGGTTCCGCAACCTCAGCCGGCATTTCCTCCAGGATGCCATCCGCTCCGGGGCCATCAAGGTCAACGGCCAGCCCGTCAAGCCCAGTTTTCGTCTCAGCCCCGGCGACCACATCGACATGCTCATCCCCGAGCCGCCGAGCAAGGAAATCATGCCGGAAGACATCCCGCTGAACGTCCTCTACGAAGATGACGACATCATCATCCTGAACAAGTCGGCCGACATGATCGTCCACCCCGCGCGGGGCAATACCCATGGGACCCTGGTCAATGCCCTGAAGCACTATTCCGACCGGCTGTCCAGCGGGCTGGGCGAGTTTCGCCCGGGCATCGTGCACCGGCTGGACCGCGACACCACCGGCGTCATGGTTGTCACCAAGCACGAGACCTCCCAGTGGCGGATCGCCAAGCAGTTCGAGACCCGTCAGGTCAAGAAGGCGTATCTTGCGATCGTTCACGGCACGCCCGAGCTGCTCGCCGACCGGATCAACGCCCCGCTGGGTATCCACCCCACGATCCGCGAGAAATATGCGATCCGCCCGGAGATCGGCAAGGAGGCCGTCACGTTCTATGAGGTGGTCGAGGCGTTTCGCGGCTTCTCCCTGCTCAAGTGCGAGCCGCACACCGGCCGCACCCATCAGATCCGCGTCCACCTGTCCTACATCAAGCACCCCATCGTCGCCGACGACATGTACGGCGGAAAGCTCGTCTATCCCTGGCAACTCGCCGACGCCGAGCCTGCCGTCGAAGAGCCCGTCATCAGCCGCTGCGCCCTGCACGCTTGGACCCTCGAATTCACCCACCCCACGACCAACGAGCGAGTCAAATTCGAAGCCCCCCTGCCCGCCGACATGCAACACCTCCTCGACCTCCTCCGCCAGTACCGCAAGCAATAAACCCTACCGGCCCTCTCTCCACGGCCTTTCCCCAAGACCGCATGCATTCAGGGTGTTCAGAAGTTCCTCTTTTGACATCCGGGACTTCATTGCCTCCTTGATCGTCTCCCTCACATAGTGCCGTAGTCTAAGGACATCCTCACGTGCGATGACCGACTTGTCACCGGTGTGTACAAGTTTGGACCTTCTGTCGTATAGCTCCTTCATCTCTCTGTAGACTGTCTCACCGTCATTTCGATTCCGTCCTAGTAAGACGCCGGCGTTCCTGGACACGCGATACCTTAGCTCGTGATCTGACGGATTCAGCACTACTTCCATGGCAATCATCAATGAGAGAAAGGCCAAACCAGCGTCGTCGGTTTCGTAGGACTTATCGAAGCTCTCCAGAGCCAGTTGAAGAGCGCTGTTGGGCAATGGAAGCGAGGTAGTCCGTAAGAAAGACTCCGTGTCCGGTTTCTCAGCGGTCGTCAGCGCGAACGGCGTAGTGTCCAAGATAGGGTACTCTCGGATGAAGCCAAAGGGCTTCACCTCCTCGTCTGCATCAGCGATGTGATACAAAAACGAATAGGCGAGGACGATGTTACCCTCCTTGAATAATCCGAGAAGATGGCATTTGTCGCGGACAAACTTGTGCCCCTCATTTAACACATGGGGCCGAACAGCCACACCGCCCTGCGGCGTCCCCTCAAACTGCGCGATCTCCCGCCTTACTACGCAACCATGGCTCCGAGTCAAGAAGGGAAAGCCCGTCTGCAATCCATAGTGCTTGTCAATCTGCCTCAGGAATGGCGCAAGTTCACTATTCGACTTCCGTTCTATCGCGAACTCGTTGCCCATCCTAAGGCCTGTGATGGAGTCGTTCACGTTCGCAAGGAAGCCGAGGAAGTGAATCGGTACTTTGGCTACAGCTATCGTCTCGTTTCTCATCGCTAAACAGGAGTCTCATTTCCGCCTCTGGCGAGGCGGGAGTTTTTCGCTTTGGGCCTCCAGCATGGTTGTGGGGGGCCGGCGCCGAGTGAGCCACCGGCCCCATGCCGTATGGCACCGCCATGGTGCTCGGGTCGCACTCCTGCGTTGCCCTATCCCCCGTGGCGGCAAGGCAATCTTACCAAACCATGCTGGAGGCTTAAAGCGATAAACTCATGGTCGGTCAGACCACCTTTGGTCTTATTCGCTGCCGACCTCTGGCATGGAGAGCTTGGCGCGGAGTCCTCCGATGAGTATGATGTGCCGGAAGAACCAAGCGGCGGGGATGGGTCTGTAGGAGTACGAAGGATGCGCCTCAATGAGATTCCTGAAATTGCAGGGCTGAGCGTGCCGGAACGAATCCTGCTTCTCGAAGACCTTTGGGACAGCATCGCTTCGGAGCCATCGGGCGTTTCTGTGCCCCGGAGTCACCAGGCAGAATTGGACAGGAGGTTGGCCGAATACGAAAAAGACCCTGGCAAACTCTTGACGCTTGAGGGTTTACGTCAGAGGGTGGAGGCAGAGCGACGGTAAATGGGAATCACGACGTTTCTTGATAATTGGAACTATGTTCGAACAGGATGAGACGATCAATGCGTTGCGGGAGGCTCTGGAGCTGTCGCCGGAGAACAGCGTGCTGCGGAGTCAGCTCGCCCGTTTGCTGATGGCGCGCGGCCAACTGGAGCAGGCCGAGGCCCTCCTGCGCGAAGGGCTGGAAAAGCAATCGACGAGCGAGGTACTCCAAGCGACTCTGGCGGAGTGCTACCGTAAGCGGGGCAATACCTCTGCGGCGCTGGTGATTCTGGAGGACCTCACGAAACGCCCGAACTGCAAGCCGGAGTACTACATCCAGTATGCCCGGCTGCTGCTGGTGAAGGGCCAATTGTCCGAGGCGGCGCAGGCCTACCAGCGGGGCGTTACGATCAATCCTGAGCTGGCCGATCCGGACCTGGCGGCGACGCTTGACATTCCGCCCGCAGGGGATGCCGAGCCATGGCAGGACGATCCCGACGTGGATGAACAGGGGCGGATTCGCATGCCCATCGGTGAAGATCGCTCGGACGAACCCTTGCTGGAAATGGAAAAGCCGGATATCGGGTTCAAAGACGTCGGCGGCATGGACGACCTGAAGAAGCAGATTCGCCTGAAGATCATTGAGCCAATGAAACATCCGGAGGTCTATCAGGCCTACGGCAAGGCCATCGGCGGCAGTCTGCTGATGTACGGCCCGCCGGGATGCGGCAAGACCTACCTGGCCCGGGCCACCGCCGGAGAGATCGATGCGGCGTTCTACTCTGTGGGACTGCACGATGTTCTCGACATGTACATCGGCAACAGCGAGCAGCGCCTGCACGCGTTGTTCGAGAACGCCCGGGAGCACGCTCCCTGCGTCCTGTTCTTCGATGAAGTCGATGCGCTGGGGTCCAGCCGGGCGGACCTCAAGGCCAGCAGCGGCCGCCATCTTATCAACCAGTTTCTCTCCGAATTGGATGGTATCGACAGCACCAACGACGGGATCCTCATTCTGGCGGCCACCAATGCCCCGTGGCACCTGGACCCGGCATTTCGCCGGCCCGGCCGATTCGACCGGCTGCTGTTTGTCCCGCCGCCGGACCTGGAGGCCCGCGCTGCCATCCTGCGCGTCCTGCTTCGCGGCAAGCCCCAGGTGGACATCGACTACGATGCGATTGCCAAGAAGACCGATAAGTTCTCCGGGGCGGACCTGAAAGGCATGGTCGATCAGGCTGTCGAGGACAGGCTTGAAGAAGCTCTGGCCAAAGGGGTCCCGGAACCCCTGACGACGAAGGATCTGTTGCGGATGCTCAAGCAGGTCAAGCCTTCCACCAGCCAGTGGTTCGCTTCCGCCCGCAACTACGCGCTCTATGCGAACGAGGGAGGAATCTACGACGACATTGTCGATTACCTGAAGCTGAGATAGGACCATCATGATTCAGAGAGCTTTACTGCTCTTGCAGCAGTCCCGTTACGATCTCGCCGAGAAGGAGTTGCGCCAGGTCCTGGCACAGGAGCCCGAGGATCCTCAGACGCACGCTTTACTGGCATACAGCCTGGCCCAACAGGACAAGCTCCAGGAGGCAGAAAGCTCCGCGCGGCACGCCATCGGGTTGGCGCCCGACGAACCCTACTGCCACTACATCATGGGGTGGGTCAAGGTTCAGAGCGACGATCTGCCAGGCGCCCGCCAGGCGGTCGAACAGGCCATTCGTCTGAATCCGGAAGAGAGCGATTACCACGGTCTGCGAGCCCTGATCTACCTTCGGGCACAGCGATGGCAGGAGGCGCTCGATGCCGCCAATGAGGGATTGACCCACGATCCGAGCCACCAGGAATGTCTCAACCACCGCGCCATGGCCCTGGTCAAGCTGAATCGGCACGAGGACGCCCATCAGACGATCGGACAGGCCCTGCAGGAGAACCCGGAGAACGCGCACACGCACGCGAACCTCGGGTGGAGCTACCTGCATAAGGGCCAGCACCAGAAAGCCTTGGAGCACTTCAGCGAAGCCCTGCGCCTGAATCCGAACTTCGATTACGCGCGTCACGGGCTGGTGGAAGCCCTGAAGGCACGGTACTTCCTGTACCGATGGCTGCTGCGGTTCTTTCTCTGGATGAGCACGCTGCCGCCGCGCGTCCGCGGGGGACTGGTCATCGGAGCGGTTGTCCTCGTGAAGGTTCTGAGGGCGGTGGCCAGGGAGAATCCGGGCATAGCGCCCTTCATTCTCCCAATTGTCGTCGTCTACGCCATCTTCGTCCTCTTGACGTGGTTGATCGATCCCATGTTCAACCTGGTGCTTCAGTGTAACAAGTACGGCCGGTACGCGCTGTCGAAGCAGCAAAGATGGAGCAGCACCATCTTCGGTGTGCTGCTGCTCGGCGCCATCGTATCCATCGTCTGCGGCGCGATCACCATGGTCCCGCATTTCTTCCTGCTCGGGGCGAACCTGGCACTGCTGCTCATCCCTGCCACCCGCATCTTCAAGGATCAAGAGGCGCAGATCGATCCGAAAGCGCTGGCCCTGGTCACCGGCATGGTGTTTCTGGGGGCTCTCGCAATGGCGGCGCTGATCGTGGGCCAGAAAGAGGCGGCGATCGTCTTCACCGCCTTGAATCTCCTGGGCCTCGGCGCATTCACCTGGCTCGGCGCGATCTTCGGCCTGCGCCGCCAGAAGGTCTGACGCAGGCTAGACTCCCCCGGCGTTCGCAATCACGCAGGCCACGGCATGCACAGCCTCTCTATCTGATGTGCGCTGCGACTGAGTATTCCGCATCTCCGGGTGGCAGCGGCAAGCGCAGCTTGCCGATGGCTTCCATATGTTGCACACCACCATCGGCAAGCTCCGCAGGCTCCGCTTGCCGCTGCCACCCGTCGGCTTCCGGCCGTTTGGCTGGGTGCCATGCTTACGCTTGCGTAAGCATGCCTTGCCCGGTCGGTAGAGCATGTCCACGCGAGCGTGGACATGGCACCCGCCTTGACTGCTGCTTTCTTGTCGCGTACCTGCGGGGATTCCGCCGGTGCGAATTCACTTGCGTGGGGAAGGCGGAAAGTGTACAAAACAGGAGAGAATACTGGCTGGTTTTGACCCGATCACAACTGGCCGGGTCCAGCCCGCCTGATGACAGGGTGCGTTGTTCAATACTCTGAGACTGCCCGTGAGCGGTTGCCGGCGAAGGAGCTTCATGATGGGCAAGCAAAAACGAGAAAGCGAGTTCATCCGGGCCGAAGTGAGGGGCTCTCATCGCGGAAATAGCGGGTCTCAAGAGGCATTTACCCTCATCGAGCTCCTCGTGGTCATCGCCATCATCGCCGTCCTGATGGCCGTCCTGATGCCCTCACTGAATCGGGCCAGAGAACAGGGCAGACGAGCAGTCTGCCTGAACCACATGAAGTCATTGACCCTCTGCTGGATCATGTATGCCGATGAGAACGATGACAAGATTGTCAACGGTGAAGCCTATTCGGCGCCGACCGCCCCTCCCATGGCGCCGGTGCCCACCTCCGGTCCTCACCAGGGCGAGCGCTTTTGGGTAGGCAACGATTGTGCCAGCGGTTTCATGCAGGGAGAACAACGGCCGCTGAATACACAAGTGGAAGCCATCCGGGCCGGAGCGATGTTTCCCTACTGCAAGACGGAAAAGGTATACCGGTGTCCCACCGGGATTCGTGGCGAGATGCGTACGTACTCCACAAGCTACGGGATGAACGGTTGTTTCGATGCCGCCGGGACCTTCAACGGCAACCAGGGCGTGCGAGTGGGCAAGACGGTGTTGATGGTGAAGAGGCGGTCGGAGATTGTCGTCCCCGTTCCGGCCTACCGACTCGTCTTCCTCGATGAAGGCCGGATCACTCCGGACGCCTATGCGATCCAGTACAACAAGCCCAGTTGGTGGGACCCGCCGTTTGTCCGGCACGCCGACGGCACGAATGTCTCTTTCGCCGATGGCCACAGCGACTACTGGAAGTACGGAGGGGCCGAGACGATCCGCATCGGCAAGACGGTAGACCCGCCACACAACTATGCGCCTACCACCCCGGAGGGCATCGCTGATGTACAGAGGATGCAGATAGCCACCTGGGGCAGACTGGGATATTGATTCGGCAGGGGAGGGACAAACCCTGCTTATGTGCAAGCCCTCATTCCCTGCTGCGGGGCGTGTTGGCGTCTTCGACGAGTTCGTACATGCCGGAGCCGGCGTCGCGGAGCTTGCCTTGCTCAACGAGCTTTTCCCAGACGGCGCGGGGATACTCCCTGGGCGCCTGGATGGCGAAGATGCCGGAGCCGCCCCCCTTGCTGAACGGGCCGCCGCCGAGGCTGGACTCTTCGTCGAGCCGCGTCAGTTTCAGGCGTTTCTTGAACGCCTTGAGAGCCTTTTTGAGATATTCCGGCGTGAATTCCTCGGGCAAATTGTCGCTCATAATCGCACTCCTGCGAAAAGAAGGATGGTGGGCGATGCCCACCCTACTGGCCGTCGCCGAAATCGCATCTGATGAGCATCATAGTCAAGATTCGCGCTTCTGGCAAGGAGGAAGAAGGGACAAGCGACAAACGTGCCCGTGCAGGTTTTGGGACACCGTGGTGGGTGGCAGCGGCAAGCGCCAGCTTGCCGATGGCTCCTCAGATGCGTAGCACCATCGGCAAGCTCCGCTGCTCTCCGCTTGCCGCTGCCACCCGACTACCCAATTATTTTCACCGATACCGACAAATCGAGGTCTGGAGCCGGGTGAGTCCCAAGGCTTTTCATCTCTGAACGGGCAGTGCAAGAAACACAGACCCGGGTACCCAAGGGTGGGTCAGGGTTTGTCCAGCGCATTCTTCACATCCCAGGCCATGGTCTCGGGCCAGTGGTTCTCGTTCAGGAAACCCCGGTACTCTTTCTGGCCCTTCAGGAAATAGCCGAGGAACGCCACGCTGTAGGAGTTGACGATCTTGTAGGTCAACTCCATGGACGTGAACTCGAACGGCTCGTTCGTGTCCCGCCGCTTGCCGGCTCCCACGCCGTCGCCGAAGTTCTTGTTGATCTTGAACATGTCTGTGAAGGAGTAGTGTCCGCCATTCTTCATCTCCAGCAGGAACGAGGGGCCGGTGTGCTTCGCATGATTGTCGCGAATGAGTGCGTTTCCCAGGACGCCGAGCGTTCGGTCCTCTGTGCCTAGCATTCGCAGCGAGGGCACGGTCAAATTCGTGTGAGCGGGCGGCGCGCCGGACATCGCGACTACCGCCTTGAATCGCGGCTCTCGATCCGCCGCCCAGTGGGCGGTGAACGAGCCGAAGGACATGCCGGCGATGGCCGCATGTTCCGTATCGATCCGCCCGGCGAATCGTGCGTCCGCGCCTGTGTCCCATCGAATCATCTGGTCGAGCAGGAAGCAGACATCGAGGGGCCGGTCTTTGGCGGAGTTGAGCCGCTCCCCGGCCGCGGCGGCGATGGGTTTGCCGTCGATGATCGTCCAGCGGGCGTTGCCCGTGTGATCGGCCGAGACGATGATGTAGCCGTGGCTGGCGAGGTAGTCGCACCAGAAGGTGTTTTGATGACGCGAGCCTCCGTTGCCGTGCGAGAAGATCACCAGCGGGAATCGTCCTTCGCGCACCGGTGCGCCTCGATGCGCTTCATTCCAGAAGAGCTTGTCCACCTCGGCCATGCTCCTCTTGAACGTCGTGGTGATCAAGGCGTCGATCTCAGGGGTCACGCCGCCGGGAATGAAGTCCGAGTACTTGTTCCCGGGCATTTGCCGCGCTTCATCCGTGGCGGGATACCAGATCTCCGTGACGAGCGTGCGGGGCTGTTTGGTGAGATTGTCCGTGCGGCTTGCATCGACGAACACCGTGGTCGTCACGCCCACCGGGAAGGGCCCTGCCGCCGAAGGCTCCGGCGGCCCCGCTTTCGCTGCCGCCCCCGAAGCTCCAGCCGGAGCAAGCAGCACGACCATCCACAGCGAAAGCGTTACTGATGTGACTCTTCGTATGCGCATCATCGTGTCCTCCAAGTCATCGGCGGCATTATAGGTGGACTCTTCCGCCTGAGGCAAGGAGAAACAGAAGGGCGGCATGCGGAGCGCGCTGCGCCGGCGCTCAGAAGATCAGCGCGGGCAGACCCAAGCCGATCCCGATGCCGTAGAGGTAGTCCAGCCAGAAGAATCGCAGGATGTTGGCCGCGTAGATCGCCAGCACCAGGGGGAAGCTGATGATCGCCAGAAGGTTGAACGAGGAGACTTCTTTCTTCGCCTGGGTCCACAGGCCGTGAGCGTCGCCAATGGACGGGAACGCGTTCATGCCGATGGACACGCCCAGCCAGAGCAGGAAATAGGAAAGGGGGTGCGTCACGCCGAACACACGTAACGGCATAAACGCGGGGAAGCAGATCAGCATGCACAGCAGCGAATTGATCAGGAAGGGACCGAGGCAGATCAGAAAGGTTGTGCTGAACCTGTCCGCATGCTCGTGCACGACATACCCGGCCGGGTTGCCAAAGCGAAAGAAGCAGACATCGAAGACCGCCACGTGCCTGAGCTTGCAGAAGAACATGTGAGCGGCCTCGTGGACGATAACGCCGGGAAACGTGGCGAGGGCGATGAGCTGGCCTGGGATAAAGAACATGGGTTACTCCTGTTTCTGCTCGCTCCAGCCGGTGGGGAATCGCTGGGCGAATTCGGCTCGTGTAAGAATCTCGCGGGAGTGGAGACGGTGTAGAATACGATTCTCGTATTCCTTCCATTCCGGATCGTCCGGCGTCATCTTCCTTGCCTGCTCCAAATAGGAGAGGGCATTTTGCCGGGCGCTCGGGTCTCCTGTCTGGGCGTACTTGCACGCCCACGCGGAAGCGACGGTCGCCTTACCCATGAAGTGCGTGGCCAGTTTCTGTTCCAGGACTTGTGCCGCCGCCAGGAATCCGTCGTAGTCTTTCGCGTCGAATGTCGCGCCGCACCTGGCCTGAACGATGAGCGTTTCCAGGCCCAGTTCTTCCGGCAGCCTGCCCTTGCATTGCGCCAGCTTGGCCAGGGCCTCGGCGCACCGATCCCCGCGCAACAGGGCCACGCCCTCGAAGTATGTGGCCATGACTTGCAGGTCGGCACACTCAGGGACATGTTTGGCCGCGGCGGACATCTGTGCGGACGCCACCTCAATATCTCCCCGTGCCAGAGAGGCGAAGGAAGCCCTGGAGGCCGCATAGGCCTGGAAGAATCGCTGGTTCCAGATCAGGGAGACCGCCACCAGCGCAAGGACCGCCGCAAAAGCCAGCTTGATCCAGGCAGGAAACGGCCGGTTCCTGAAAAAGGCCTCGCACTGGCCGCACACCGGCGCCCTGCAAGCTTGGGCAGCTCGGCCGCCCCGTTGTCGCTCTGGCAGTTCACGCAGATCGTGGGGTCCACCTGGCGCTCCAGGTTCGTTTCGGGCGAGCTCCGACCCGCCAGGTACTGATCGCAACAGGCGTCGCAGAGGATGCGATCGACCACCCGGATCGTCTCGTTCATGGGAAACTCTCGCCCGCATTGCTCACATTTGCATTCGATCATAGTGTCTCTCGTTCATTCCGGCACCACGGAAATTGCACCATTTCATGCATTTATCGGTCGGCCGCGAGAGCCACTTTAGCCGCCGGAGACAGATATGGCGAATGGACCAGCCCCAATAGAGCCTCCCGGGCCTGGGTGTGCGACAAACAAGTGGCAGTTGGGCCGGGTGGCAGCGTCAAGCCGCAGGCCTTGGCGATGGTTGCACCGCATCCCAGGAAGACCATCGCCAAGCTGCGCTTGACGCTGCCACCCACAATCTCCTATTTGCTCTGCCACAATCCTGCCGTGCACCCCTCGGGCCTCTCGCGGGCGACAAATCGCTTGCCTGGCAAGCGTTGCGACATATAATGACGGACGTTGGCGTTTGCTCCGTAAGCAGCAAAAGAACGGGGCTTTTGGCTTTCCTTGTACGGTGGTCGTAGGCTGGGCTTTCGATGAATAGAAAAGCGATTTGTTTGTGGTTGGCAGGCGCGTTGACCGTGGCTCTGGCCGTTGGGTACGGCCGCAGTGCCGCACAGACGCGGGACAATCCCGGGGCGATCAAGCTCGTGGTGCGGGCCGATGATATCGGGTCGTGTCACACGTCCAATCTCGCGTGCATCAAATGCTACCAGGAAGGGATCGTCAAGAGCGTGGAGGTGCAGGTGCCGTGCCCGTGGTTCAACGAGGCGGTCAAGATGCTGCGGGAGAATCCCGGGTTCGACGTCGGCGTGCATCTGACGCTGACCAGCGAATGGGAGAACTACAAATGGGGCCCGCTGACGCAGGCGCCGAGCCTGGTGGACGCGCAGGGGAACTTCTACCCGCAGACCGCACAGCGGCCGGACTTCCCGCCGAACACCGGTTTCCTGCAGTCCGGCTGGAAAATCGACGAAGTGGAAAAGGAGCTGCGGGCTCAGATCGAGTTGGCCAAGAAGATGATCCCGCAGGTCTCGCACCTGAGCAGCCACATGGGGACGCCGACAGCCGCGCCGGAATTGCGGGCACTCGTGCAGAGACTGGCGAAGGAGTACAAGCTGCCGATTGAGACGCCTGGGGCGAAGTACGTGTCGTGGCAGGCAGATGCCAAGGCGAGCGCCGAGCAGCGCGAGGCCGCACTGGTCAAGGCATTGGAGGGGCTCGGGCCGGGCACCTGGATTGTGATCGAGCACCCCGGGCTCGACACGCCGGAGATGCAGGCGATGGGACACAAGGGCTACTGGGAGGTCGCCTCGCACCGCGACGGCGTGACCAGGTCCTTCACCAGCCCCAAGGTCAAAGAGGTCATCAAACGACGCAACATCCAGTTGGTCAGCTACCACGACATGTGGCCGGGACAAGACTAAGGCACAGGCTCTGTGCGGGAACTGGTGATGGGACTTCTCCGCACAATATCTCTCAGCATCGCCCACAAGGCGGGAATCCCGGCAGCTATGCCTACGGCCAGCAGCGGCGCGTACAACAGGCCCCAGTACCAGTTGTCGGGGTTGCCCACGAGCAGAAACGCACCGATGTACCCGCCCACCACGGCCAGAGGCCGGTAGTCGTCCAGCGCGGCCAGTCCCAGCAGGGCCAGAGGAAGCACGATAGCAGACACCCACGGGGGCAGGAAGATCGTCAGCCACGTGCATTGGGCGGTACTCACCACGAACGACCACCCGCCAAACGCCGTCCATGACTTCGCGAGATCGTCCGGCCGTACGTGACCGCTCACAAGCCAAGCGTGAATCCCCAGGTAAACGGCGAACCCAACGATTGCCACTGCCCATGCGATGCACTCGCGCCGATTGCGCCATGAACACAGGAACATGACCCCGGCGAATACTACCGCGTGTTCGCGAATCGCCAGAGCGAGCACGCCACACACAAGGCTGATCCGCCAGTGTCTCGGGTGCACGGCCAGGGCCAGAGCGATCAGCAGGCCGACCCATGTATCGTGGTACACGACGCCTTGTGGAGTCAGGCAGTACACGATGGGAAACGTCAGCAAAGCTACTGCGGCCAGCAGGGTCCCCCACGACCGCATTCGCAGGGTCCAGGCGACGAATACGGCCAACGACAGGGCCGTCAGGAAGATCTGTGGTCCTGTATTGGTCGGGAAAAGTGCGGCGAAACTTGCCAGGGCCGGGGGCCGGAAGTTCACAAACGGTTTCAGCCTGTAGCCCAGCGTCCGCAATGCCAGTTCCATCGAGTCGTAGTAGCCGCCCCCGGCCCTCATGCGGTCAATGACGTTCTGCCATAGCACCGCATCGCTGCTGGTGCTGCCCGGGTGGATTTGCTCGGGCGGCAGCGGCAGATTCGTCAGCCCGATCAGAACCAGCAGGACGAATCCCGCAAGCATCGCCAGGCAGTATGGACGAGTCAGCACGATGCCGAAAGCAGCCGGTCTTGACATGGTTCTCTCTTTCAAGACATCATCCTCTCGATGACGGCTTTCGCTCCGATCTGTCCTTGACAAGGCATGCATGCCTCCAACGGTTGCTCATCCCATCCGGAATTCAAGATATCCCCGGAATTCTTGCGTGTGAATGCCGCCGCCCAGGGAGGCGAGACCGGGGGATGTCAGTACTTTCGGGGATAATGCGCTGCCAGCCAGCGGATGTCGACATTCTCGGGGTCGCTCAGTCCGGTCATATCCGGATAGCGGGTCCCATCCCGTATTTCATTGGACCATCGCTGGGTTCGCGGATCATCCCAGGTCTTTCTCTCCGAATGGCCGTCGCCATAACCAAACATGGTCACATTGTTGTGAAAAACAGCGATGGTGTCGATCAGGATGAACTTGTACGGGTCAAACGCCCACGCATCCATGTTATAGTCCCGATTGTCATTTTCTTCGACAATGATGTACGTCGAGCCCGGATTCTTCAACTGCGTTATCCTGACAATACGGTCGGTGCCCGCTGCGGCTCCGTACCGGGTGGTCAGTTGGTCCGCCGGTGCGTTCAGATGATAGGGCAGCGAGTACGTTCGGTAGCCTCCGGTGCCTCCATATCCGGGGTACGTCGGAGCTCTTGCAGAACGCTTGTCGGTCGGACAATTCATCAGTTTCGCGTCTTTGTAATACGGAAACAAGGTGCCCGCTTCAATCCCGCGAATTTCCTCTTCCGCGGTAAAGTTGGAGGTCTTCACAGCGCCGGATACAAGGTCCCTGGGCAACCCGACCCAGTCAAACCTGGGACTGGCGGGATTGCTCGTCATCGGGCCGCACATGATATAGTCGTTGCCCTCGGCATACATCAGCCAGGCCAGAACCAACTGCTTTTCATTCATCAGGCAAGCGGAAGAACCCGCCTGTTGTTTGGCGACGTTCAACGCCGGCATGAGGATCGCCATCAGCAGCGCAATAATCGCAATGACCACTAACAACTCAATGAGTGTAAATCCGCTGTTTGATTTCATCGCCACGACCCCTTTTTATTGGGGACAGTCACCTATTTTGCCTTGCCTCTGCGTGCCTTATGGTCATCCCCCTGGCCCTTTCGTGGCCGACCCACGGGCAACGGCCGGACCCGCCGGCCCAGCAGCGTTTCCAGCTTGCTCAGGAATCCGTCACTGCCCAGCGGCCGGCCCGTCTGGGTCCGCAGCCGAATCCGGGCGACTTCCTCCTTGCTCAGCCCCTCGCCCAGTTCCTTGCGCCATGCCCGGGCGGAGAACTGCTCATACCACCACCGCAGGTTCAGCAGGTCGGATTGAGCCTTCTCATCCGTGTGGGCCGCCGCACTGGACCAGTCGTACCGCCACGCCACCCGACACAGCCTCGCCCGCACGGGATTGAGCTCCATGTACTTCATCGCCAGCCACAGGTGCCGCTCGTCGAGGGCACAGGAGTAGAAGCGTCCCTGCCATAAATGGCCGCTTCGCTTGTGCAGGCGGTTGATGTACTGGCTGTAGCGAAAGTGGGTCCCGCCGATCCCTTTGGCGAGTGAATCCTCCTCATGCGGGATCGCCACCAAATGCACATGGTTGGTCATCAGGCAGTAGCCCAGCACCTCCAGGCCATACTTGCTCGCTTGCTCGGCGAGAATCTGCAGATACGCTTGGTGGTCCTGGTCCACAAGGAACACGTCCTGGCGGTTGTTGCCGCGTTGAGTGATGTGATGGGCACATCCGACCGCAATGGCTCTGGCCAATCTGGGCATGAAACTACTCTACAGTCCAATCAGACCCCGTGTCAAGAAATAAATAGGTGACTGTCCCTAGTAATAAATAGATCCTAATAAATAAGATCCCCTAATAAGATCCCTCGACTTCGCTCGGGATGACAGAGAAGGCCCGTTTCGCCACGCAATGTAGTCGCACAGTGGCGCGTTTGGCGATCGCAATTTTTTGCGCGTGTCACTTGACGAACGCACGGCGGCGGGGTAGAATAGTTGTGCTTCAGGAAGGAGCATGGGTAGTTCTGGTTCTTGTCTTCAAAATCCCCAGGGACGGCAGGTGATCGTGGGAACGCGCTCGGGGTGCGGGCGTGCTGCAGGGTCGCGGTGATTCTGCGCCGAATGGCGTCTGCGGTGCCGGGTGCGGTACGGCTCTCAGTACATCCATGTGCATACTTGTGTGAAGGTGGGCTCTCTCTGCGCAAGGTGACCGATGATCCTGGCCACAATTCTATCCACACTTCTGGCGGCGTCCGTGTGGCAGCGACTGCCGGACATGCCGCAGGCCAAGGAGCAGCATGGCTTCGAAGCGGTGGGCGACCGTCTCTACGCCATCGGCGGCATTTGCGACGGCAACGAGACGAACACGGGTTTCGCCTACGATCTGCTGGCCGGGTCCTGGGAGCCCGTGGCGCCGATGTCGCTGGCGATCCAGAGCCCGAGCCTGCGTGCGGTAGGGGATCGCCTCTTCCTCGTCGGCGGCTATGACAGCCACCGCAGAATCAAGTACGCGCAGTGTCTGGAATATGACGCGACGGCAGACCAATGGCTGGAGCGCAGCCCCATGCCCTCCGGGCGCGAGGACATGGGCTCGGCGGTCGTCGGCGACGAGATCTGGATCTTCGGCGGCGTGGCCAATCCGGATCACCAGATTCTCGATGAGATTCTCGTGTACAACACCAGCATGGATTTCTGGACGGGACCGTACTCGATGCCGGAACCGCGGGCGCTGGGGGACCTGGCCGCGTCGGCGGGTGAGACGGTGTACCTGCTGACTGGGACGAACACACTGTTCGGCTATCCTGCCCTGGTGCCGGCGGAGGATGGCTGGGCTTTCAACAGCCGGGACCGGACCTGGCTGTCCATCGAGGGCATCCCGACGCCCAGGTGCTATGCCGAGTCCGAGCTGATCGGGTCCTCCATCTACGTCGTGGGGGGCGTCAGCTCATCGACGACCGATTGGTTCTCGACCATGGACATCCTCGATGTCCGGACGAATACCTGGCGGCCGAGCAAACCCTTGCCTTACGCCGCCAGGGGGATGGGCGTGGCGAGTGCCCGGGGAGAACTCTACGTCGCGGGCGGACACAACGAGCGGGCACTTGCGAGGTGCTACGTGTATCTTCCTGACGATCCCGACATTGACGTGCTCAACAGTGATCCCAACTCCGCCGACGTCTCCGGTGTCGTTTTCATCGATACCATCGGACCGACCCCGGATGATGACCCGCCGCCGCCCCGCCCCAAGCTTCCGCCTCCGCGGTGATGGCGCCCGGAATGCCCTCCGTGCCGTACCGAGGTGCCGTGGCCGGATCGTTGTGATGAGCTGGGGTCTTGTCCTGAATACCCACTGCGGCCACGGAGGCGGCAATGGGATGCCTGAAACGAATCATGAATGATGAAGATGCGGTCCCTCGCTCACCTGCCCACGTATCCTCCCACAAGTTGTGGCTGCCGGTGACTGGGGGATCGTCAGTAGACCAGTTGGGACGCGTTGATCTTGTTGCTGAACATGCGATAGGCCCACAATTGGTAGATCAGGACAATCGGGACGAGGACAAGGACCACGCCGAGCATGATCTTGAGCGTCAGCGGACTGGAGGCGCTCTGATACACGGTGATGCTGTTGGTCTGCGGGTCGATGCGGGACGGCAGCATGTTCGGGTACAAGCCGATCGTGCCGGAGAAGGTGATCGCCACAATCATCGCGGACGAGGCGAGCCAGGCGCGCCCGGGTCGAGCTTTGTTGAGGAAGACTCTCACCGCGACCAGTGCGCCGACGGCCAGCAGGGGAACGGCAACGAGGACCGGCCGGCGGATGTAGTTGTCGTAGAGATGGGTGGCGAAGCCGGTGTAGATCAGGAAGGCAACGGCCGCGATCAGTACGAGGGGCCAAAGGACGGCCGCGGCGCGGACGGCTCTGGTGTGGAGATCGCCCTCGGTGCGGATCGCCAGCCATAGGGCGCCGTGGAGCAGAAAGACCACGAGGAAGAAGGCGCCACCCGCGAGTGCGTAGGGATTCAGCAGGGTCAGGATGGTCCCCTGGTGCACACCGTTCACGAGGGGCAGGCCTCGGAAGATATTGGCAAACGTGACGCCGAGCAGGACAGCGACAAGAACACTTCCGAGGAATTGGCACAGGTCGCAGAGACTGTGCGCCCGTGCCGAGGCGACCTTGCTGCGCAACTCGAACGACAGGCCGCGGAGGATCAGGGCCAGCAGCAGCAGGGTCATCGCCTCGTGGAAGGCGCTGAACATGACGGCGTAGGTCCTGGGAAACGCGGCGAAGGTCACGCCGCCTGCGGCGATCAACCAGACTTCATTGCCGTCCCACAGCGGGCCGGTGGCGTTGTACAGGATGCGCCTCTCGGTCTCATTCCTGCCGAGGAAGGGCAGCATCGCCCCGACGCCCAGGTCGAAGCCGTCGGTCATGAAGTAGATGGCCCAAAGCAGGGTCCAGAGGAAGAACCAGATAGTCACCAGTGTCATCGTAAGCTCCAGTGAGATTTATGATTTCTGATTTGTAATTTTGGCTCTGCAGGCAACGCCGTCCGAGTCAAAAATCATACATCATAAATCGTAAATCATAACTTCCGTACCGGTCCCTGTCGGGCATGCCGCACGACCAGGTAAAATGTCACCACAGCAACCAACGTCATTACAACGGTCAGCGAAATCAGGGAGAAACCCACTTGATAGGTCCGCAGACCTTCGGTCAGCCCGTCTGAGGTTCGCATGACGTTGTACACGATCCAGGGTTGTCGGCCGACCTCGGTCATGATCCAGCCTGCGTTGCAAGCGACAAATGGCAGCGGGATAAACCAGATCAGTGCGCTCAACAGCATTGGGGTCTGTCGCAGCTTTCGGATTCGCAGCCAGGTCAGGGCCAGCAGGGCGAGCATCGCAAGGCCGATGGCGACCATGAGGCGGAAGTTGACGAACGTGATCGCGACGGGGGGACGCTCATCTTTCGGGATGTCGGCCAGGCCGACCACCTCATGATTGCGGTCCTGATAGGCCAGAAAGCTGAGCAAGCCGGGGATCCGTCCGAATTCGACGGCGTTGGTCTCGTTCTTCTCGTCGGGCCAGACGAAGATCGCGGTGGGGGCCGGAGCGCTCGTTTTCCAGTGCGACTCCATCGCGGCCAGCTTGGCCGGCTGATGCTGGGCGATGTCGCCGCCCAGGAGATGGCCGGCGCCGATCACGCCCAGGGTGAAGATGGTGCCGAGCATGAGGGCAATGCGGAGTGACTTGCCGAAGAAGGCCGTCTCATTGCCGCGTTTGAGGTGCCAGGCACAGATGCCCATGACGAAGAACGCGCTCAAAGCGATGGAGGCGCTGACGGTGTGCAGGATGGAGTAGATCGCGGTGGGGTTCAGGATGATGGCCCAGAAGTCCACCAGCTCGGCCCGGCCGTTGCGGATCTCATATCCGACCGGATTCTGCATCCAGGCGTTGGCCGTCAAGATCCAGAAGGCGGACCCGCACGAGGCAAAAGCGACCAGCCACATGACGATGGCGTGGGCCCGGGGCGAGAGCCGCGTCCAGCCGAAGACCCAGACGCCGATCATGGTGGATTCCAGGAAGAAAAAGCCGGTCGCTTCGATGGCCAGCAGCGAGCCGAAGATGTCACCCACGTACTGCGAGTACCGCGCCCAGTTGGTCCCGAACTGAAACTCCAGGACGATGCCGGTGACGATGCCGGCGGCGAAGTTGATCAAGAACAGCTTGCCCCAGAACTTCGCCATACGCTGGTACTCGCCGTTGCCCGTGCGGGCGTAGACGGTTTCCATGATGGCGATCATCAGGGCCAGGCCGATGGTGACGGGCACGAAGAGAAAATGAATGAACGGCGTGATCGCGAATTGCAGCCGTGATAGAAACAATGCATCCATATCTGGGCTCACCTGTACTTCTACTGTCCCTTGGCGTGCCGGTCGTCGAGTCCCGGCTCTCAACGGGTACTATAACCGATGGACGCAGGTTCAACGTACACTCGACTTTTCCTTCGTTGTTCGTGATCGCCGGTTGTGTGCTGGCGGAATACCGCGCGGGCACGTACAGGGTGGATTGTACACCACAGATAGAAGCAAACAGAGCCACATCTTGAATATTCATCACTGATGCCGGGTGCCATGTCTACGCTTGCGTAGACATGTTCAGTTCCATGGGAAAGGCATGCTTACGCGAGCGTAAGCATGGCACCCAAATCATCCAATTCTTCCCGACACCAACCGCGCAGTGGCACAGTGACTCGCTATGACATGAACAGGCGTCGTACGTAACTGCGAGCGAGGCGCGGCAATCTATCCCCTATAGCCGTGGGACTTGTGAAACACGGCACTAGTCCGCACGGCCGGGGGAGCCGCCGGGGGCGGTGCTGGGGCGCCAGGCGGCCTTGGTGGACCAGTCGTTGGGGTCGCTGCCTGCAGGGTCCTGGGCGGTCAGGGAGTAGCCTCCGCCGTCGGTGGCTGCGTACCAGTTGTCCTCATACGTCAGGGCCTGGATCGCAGTGCCGAGAGCATCCTGCATCTCGATTCGCTCGCCGGCGTTGCTCAGCGAGCCGGAATACTCGCCGGCCACGGGCAGTCCCGGGCCATAGCGGGCGGCGAAGGCGTCGCGGTCCTTGACGACGAGCAGGTATTCCGTGGGGCCGAGGTCGACGGGGGCAGAAGTGAAATCGACGCCATTGCAGAAGCGGACCAGATTCAGATTGATCGCCGCGCTGCCAATGTTGGTCAGCTCGATGTATTCCGTGTTGGGGTCGTCCGGCGCGCCGGTGTCCTGCGGATGGTACATGATCTCGGTGATCCGCAGCGATTCGGCGACGGGTCCGACGGCATAGGTCGCTTCATTCAAGGCGCTCCACGTTGTCCCGGCAAGAGCCCGGGCTTTCACAAGAGCGCTTTGCCTGAGCACAACGGGCTGGGTATATCGTACGGCCGTGAGCGAGACGCCGCTCGGCACGCCACCGCCGGGTGATTTGCTCGACACCAGCTCCACGGCCAGAAGAAAATCGGAGCTGGTGGTTGTGTTGTTCATGGCCTGGATGGCCAGAATGTTTCCATTCTGCCGCAGCTTGCCGATGTGCGTGGTGATATCGAAATCCTCGAAGTTGACGGCATCGGCGTCCGGATTCTGGGCGCCGGCAACCGAGTTCCATGCCGGGTTACCCGTGAAGTTCTTCCTGGCCACCTCGGTCCCATTGAGGTAGGCGACGAAGCCGTCGTCACAGCGGACCTTTAGCACGAGATTGGAGAGGCCGGCGAAGTCCGTGGCGGAGATGTTGAAGGGAATCCGGATGTAGCAGGTTGCGTTGCGTCCGTACATCTGTGACTGGACATCGATGCGGAAGTAGGTTCTCGTAACCGGAGCTTCGCTCGAAGCCCACGCCGCCGGTGCCCGCGGTCCATGCGGAATCGTCGAAGGCTTGCCCGCCGCGCCAGGCGTCGCTGATCGCGCCGGTGGGAACGAGCACGCGCTTGGCGGCGCTGTCGGCGACAAGCTTGATCTCGTCGGCAGGCGCGCCCGTGGCCCCCGGGATTCGTGGGTCGGAGCCGTCGAGCGTGTACCAGACCACGCCGCCGCCGGTCATCGAGAGGGTGTCGGACGAAGCGATCTGTCCCCCGTGCAGGTAGGACCCGTTAATCTGAAATACGGGCGCAGCGACCTGGGGATAGAGCCCCCGATTGCGGAGCTGATTGAGCACGATCTGTGTGCGGGCGGGGAAGAAGGTGCCGATCAGGTAGCCGTTGACCTCCGCCCACCAGTCGGCCTTGGTGTACGGATTGTTGATTCTGTCATGCCGCTGGTCGCCCCAGCGGGCGGACTCGCCGATGATGGCCAGGTCGAGCTCGTCGGCGCGCGACCGGCACAGGGCGATGGCCTTCTCCGGCGTCATCACGCCGGCGTTGAAGAAGTGGTTGTGCGCGTGATCGGCGAAGTGCATCCGGTATTCCGGGTGGACCATCAGCTTCTGGTGCAGCCACTGCGGGTTGAAGTTCTCTCGCGTCTGGCCGGCGGTGACGGGGCCGGTCCGATCGTCGTTGACGCCGCTCCTGACACCCAGCGAGTGCTCGTTGTCGTAGGCGAAGAACTTCCAGCCGTCGCGTGCTTCGATCCGGCGATTGCGAATGGCGAAGAAGTTGTTTGCCGAGCCGCCGCCGAGTGACACGGGGGCGTCATCGTTGCCGGTGTAGAAGATGCCAATCATGTAGTCGATGAGGTTGTCGAGATCGACGCGCACGGGAATACTCGGGTCGTCCGTGCCGTCGGCTCTCTTGCCCTGTACGGCGTAGTATCGCTCGTCTGTCTCGAAGTCCTGCTGGCACAAGCTCCACAAGAGGTTCCATTCGTCGATGGTGCCGTCCGTATAAGACGTGCGGTAGCTATCGGTCATGATGACATCGTAATCGTCCGGCTCGCCGCCGAAATAGGTGGCTGCATACGACGCCTCCGAGCGCTCCTGGCTCTCGTACAGGCCCCAGTACTGGCCGTTGATGTAGAGATGATAGTACCGGGTTCGTGTGTAGGGCCGGCCGGTTTCCCGCTGGAGGTCGCGGCAGAACTCCTCGCGGATAAACGTGTTCTTCTGCCCAGGGTTGGAGCTGTCGGTGCTCCAGGCGTAGTTCTGCGAGGTGCGCAGGTCGATGTTCTCGAATTCATCCGCGCCCTCGGATTCGAACAGAGGATATTTAAGGGCCGGCGCCCCGTACTCGGCGCGGAAGAACAGGCGGAACGAGTGTTTAGGATACTGGCCGCTGCGGCTGAAGGCGCCGCGGATGCGAATGCCCGCGTCGATCTGGAATCCCTCGATGCCGTCCGGGTGGATCAACTCCACGGACACGGGACGCTCCCAGTCGCGGCCTTCACTCCCGGCGTGGACGTAGATGCCTTTGGCCGGGTCGAACAGGTTGGCCAGGTTTGTCACCAGCGAGACGGTCGAGATGGACAACAGGGCGTCGTCCGTCAAGTCCCTGTACGCGGTGCTGTTCACTATGTCGGGGTCCATCCCGTAGTCGAGTACCTGTCCGTTCACCGAGCCGGAGGGCCAGGAGGGCGAGGGCGGCACGCCGCCGGGGGACTGCTTGATGACATCGGCGAGGAAGATGTACGTTTGTGTTTCGATGGGCGAAGGTTCCCAGCCATTGCGTATCGCGATCGCTCGCAGGCACGTGGTCCGGCCGATTTGCACGGGACCGCTATACACCGACGCGGTTGGGTTCACGCGACCCGCGCTGACCGTGTAAGGCTCGCTTCCGTCCAGCGTGTAACAGATCGTGACGCCGGGTGTGTTGCAGGTGATCGTCACACGGATGGGGCTGTCGTAGAAACCGTGGCCCGGGCTGATCTGCGGCTCCTCCACGAATCCTTCCTGACTGCGGATGTTCCGGGCCCCGGCCGAGGGAGGGGCCATGAGGATCCAGGTGTCGGTCCCGTCGGGGAACCGGCCGTAGGAGACGTCTGCCCTTTGCTCGTCGAAGCTGATGCTGTCGATGACCGTAGCGCCGTCGGCGCCGAGAAGCGTAAGCTCCTCGCCCCCGGCATCCAGCGAGAAGGCCGCGTGCAGGCCCGAGGAGGCGGTGTCTTTGTCGGCCCAGATGACCAGGAATCCATGCGCCGCAATCGTCGTCTGAGCGGCTCTTCCTTTGGGAATCTGCCATTTCGTCGGGGTCGATGCATCGTCCGTCAGGTACATGCCCCCGACATCAACCGCAGCATTCCCCGCATTGTACAACTCGATCCAGTCGTCGTACTCGCTCTGCGGGTCAGCGGCGGACTTGGTGTTCGATGCAAGCAGTTCGTTGATTACGACAGAGGGATTGCCGCCCGGGCCCTGGGCCTTTGTAAACTCGGCGTGAGAAAGAGCCAACGCGGCCGAAAGCAGCAGAGCCTTCCTGAGTATTCCCATTTCACCTTCTCCGTCACCCGCGAATCTCACCGCAGGCGGATTGTCCTGACATCCCCCTCCGTCAAAGCACCAGGGTCGCCGCCACACTCTATCTTACCAAAGATGGCCCGCAGGGTCAACATCAGCCGCGCATGCCTTGCCCCAGAGGTGCACGACAGGATTGTGGCAGAGCAAGCATGAGGTTGTGGGTGGCAGCGTCAAGCGCAGCTTGGCGATGGCGTCTTGGAATGCGGTGCCACCATCGCCAAGGCCTACGGCCTTGACGCTGCCACCCGGCCCGACTACCAGATTATTTTCCAGACACTGCCCCAGGGACACTCACGACAGAGAGGGCGGGCAGCAGGCGGACTCGGCGGCAGTGGCGTCGGTGTACCAAGCGTTGATTCCGGCCTCGACTTCGGCGCGGGTTCTGGCTTTGAGCAGGGCCAGCAGGACGTGTTTGCGTTTCGGGTGGCGGCGCGTGTAGTAGATGACGAATTTGCGGAAGTAATTGACCGCCCACTTCTCCGCGTGGCCCGACGAAACCCGATCGAGATGTTCGAGCATGATGAGCCGCTGCTCGGCGAGGTCGGGCGGCGGCGGCAGAGGGCGGTTCTCCCATACACAGCGCAGGTCGCGGAAGATCCAGGCATTGCCGATCGCGCCTCGGGCGACGACGAAGCCGTCGAGCCCGGTCCTTTTCATCAGCTCGAAAGTGGCTGGCGGATCGAAGATGTCGCCGCTGCCGATGATCGTGGCGGCCGGGAAACGGCTCTTGACCTCCGCAACGGTGTCCCAGTCGGACTTGCCCCGGTACATTTCGGATACTGTGCGTCCATGAATTACGAGGGCATCGACCTCTTGCTCGATGGAGCGAGTCACGATCTCCCAGAAGCAGTCCCGCGACCGGGCCGAGTGGTTCATGCCGATGCGGAGCTTCATGAGAACGGGGCAGCGGACGGCGTCCCGGACCGCTTTCAAAATGTCGATCGCGGCGTCCGGGTGGTCGAGCAGGGCCCCGCCGCGGCCGCGGCGCAGAACCTTGGGGGCCGGACAGGCGAAATTCAGATCGATGAGGTCATAGCCGGCGGCTTCCAGGGAGTGGGCGGCCCGGGCCATCGTCGCCGGGGTCTTGCCAAGGATCTGGGCGCCCACCGGGTGCTCGTCGTCGCCGGGTCGGAAGCAGGCCTTGCTCTGAAACTGGGGATGAATCACGCTCTTATCCAGCATCACGTCGGTCATCGTGAACGGACAGCCGAACCGGCGGGCGAGTGTCCGCATGGCGTGATCGCTGTAGCCGCTCAGCGAGGCCTGGAAAAACGGGACATCCAGCGCCAGCGTGCCAAGCTTCAAACCGACAGTGCTATGCATGTTTTCTATCATCCATCAGGAGCCGTGATACACGGCGTCTGTTGCCGCCAACCTTCTTACCACCCGAGAACACAAGCCTCTCGCTACAGTGTATATTCGGCGAGCCCCGGACTTGTTCGAGCGCTGAGCCACGAGCGATCCGGCCGGCAATGACCGGGCAAACCACCCACAAGCCGCACGGCGATTCTAACACAATTCGCGTCCGATTGCGAGAGACGCAGCCGGCCAAACTCACCCCGCCACTCCGGCTACTCTAACCCACTGGATACGGGTGGCAGCGGCAAGCGGAGTCTTCGGAGCTTGCCGATGGCGTGCGGACTTGGACACGAGCCATCGGCAAGCCGGCACTTGCCGCTGCCACCCGGCTCGTGGTCCCCGTGCGACAGTCGGCTGGTTGCTGCGGGCGGTATTTGCAGACACGCATGGTGGCACAACAGTCTATGTCATGGTATAAGGGGTCCCGAGCAGGGCGACAGCCGGTAGGGGGCTCCGCCCACCGCTTTTCTATGATAGGCGTAACAGGTGTCATAATCGGATGGCTTGTCATTCCGCTTTGCTGTGCGGCCGGGGCGGGCCCCGCACATGGGCTTCAACTCGCCGATGTGTTTGTGAGCGGCGAGGGTGGGTACCACACCTATCGGATTCCCGCTGTGCTTGCGACGCCCGGCGGCGACCTGCTGGCCTTCTGTGAAGGGCGAAAGAACAGCCGATCCGATAGCGGCGATATCGACCTGCTTGTGAAGCGTTCCGTCGATGGCGGCAGGACGTGGAGCCCGCCGCAGGTCGTCTGGGACGATGGGGCGAACACCTGCGGCAACCCGTGCCCTGTGGTGGATCGAACGACGGGCGTGATCTGGTTGCCGATGACGTGGAACCATGGCGAGGATGACGAGAAGGAAATCAAGCAGAACACGGGCAGGGACACCCGACGGGTGTTCGTCACGCACAGCGATGACAACGGCCGGACATGGGCCAAGCCGCGGGAGATTACCGCCGACGTGAAGCGCACGGAGTGGCGATGGTACGCCACCGGCTCCGGCGTCGGCATTCAACTCACGCAGGGCTCGTGGAAGGGTCGCATGCTGATTCCCTGCGACCACAGTCTCGCACTGCCCGACGATCCGGACGGCTACAACTCCCACGTGATATACAGCGACGATCACGGCCGGACCTGGCAATTGGGCGGCGTCATTCGCCCGGCCGTCAACGAGTGTCAGGCGGTCGAGCTGATCGACGGCACGCTCCTGATCAACATGCGAAACTACGACCGCTCGAAGACCACGCGGGCCATCGCCACCAGCACGGATGGCGGAATCACTTGGTCTGACGTCCGGCACGATCCGGCCCTCATCGAGCCCATCTGCCAGGCGAGCCTCCTGCGGTACACGATGCAGCCGCAGAACGACCGCAACCGCCTGCTCTTCTCCAATCCCGCCCACGCGGAGCCGGGCCAGCGGCGGGACATGACCATCCGCATGAGCGAAGACGAAGGCAAGACATGGCCCATGAGCCGAGTGATATGGCCCGGTCCGGCCGCCTATTCCTGCCTCGCCATCCTGCCGAATGGCGACATCGCATGCCTCTTCGAGGCTGGAGAAAAACACCCCTACGAGCGAATCGCCCTCGCCCGCTTCAGCCGCGACTGGCTCGCCGGCACGGACGCACGGCCATAGGCAAACGACGGGTGTGGTCGGAATACGGTGGCAATCGACGGGCTTCTTCGTAGGTCGTGCGTCCCCGCACGACCATTCCGGGCCCTTGCGGTGGACTGGATACCGTACAAGGCCGCAGCCCAAGAGGGACGAGCGGGGCCGTTCGTCCTACGCTGAGTCCCGAATTCGCCACCGAATGCCGACCGCACCCCAAACGACAGGTCCCGCGCGTCAGACCATCAGCCCTCATCGGCGCTTTCTTTGGAGCCGGGCTCGATCAACTTTTTGGTCATGACCACCAGCCCGATCTGCTGCGACCACTCGGAGACGATATTGCTGACCACAGTTCCCCACTTGGCCTCCGGATCGACCCGGGAGAACAGCATGATCCAGCCGAGTCCGGTCGCGATAAGAAAGAGCGTGAGGGAGTGTTCGTGAAGGAGCTCGAGAACCGGGTTGCTGTGCCTCCGGCGAGGCTGGCGGCTCTCGCGCGAGCCCTTCTCGAAGAACCACTTGGTGGCCAGGATCGTGATGACCACGCCCGTCCAGTCCGCGATCGCGTTGCCGAAGAAGGACCCCACATGCGATTTGGGATCCGCCCCCAGATACAGCACGAACCACAGCGCCAGAATGCCCCCCGCGACGAGACTGAGCGAGTGACGCTTCCAGAACGGCTGCCGCCGGCGATTGGCGGCCTTCTTGCCCGTGCTCACGGTTGCTCCTCCTACAGCCAATTCAACATGTTCTCCCCGTTTCACAGATTCTGCTGTGAACCGTGCATCGCTGAGAGAAGGTACGCACCCCGTACCATGGCGTTCAAAATGACTGTGGCCGACAGCGCTCTGCCGCCGCCGCACTCGAACCGGTCGGCGCGTGACTCTGCATTTTTCTCCGGTTTTGGTCTTGACTGAATGACCATACTCACGTAGCATGGAGCAAACCTCGCAGGGTGTGCCGAGTCATTGGCCGGATGACTGACGACGATTACGGGAAGGGAGAAACACATGGCCATTCGAAGCTGTACCACGTGTGTGTACGCCTATTGGGACCGATGCCAGTGGATGACGAGCCTGTCCTCGGGCTTTCCGAGCCGGCCGATCTGCGCCAACCACCCGGACTCGGTCGGCCGATTGAGGCCGGTCCCGCCCGGCGAGGTCTGCCGCAACTATCGCCCCAGGCCCGCCGACCCCGACAAGGCCGCCAAGCGCATCCCCCTGTCCGACGGCCTCTACGCCTACGTCGACGCCGCCGACTACGAATGGCTCGGCCAGTGGGCTTGGCATATGGAGGGTGGGTACGCTGTCCGATACGAGAAGGGCAGGAGGATCTACATGCACCGCGAGATCGCACAGCCACGTGAGGGGGAGGTTGTCGACCACACCAATCGCAACAAGATGGACAACACCCGGCTCAATCTCCGCCCCTGCACGCCCGGCGAAAACGCGCGTAACAGAGCCAAACGCGTCGCCTCCATCTCGCAGTACAGGGGCGTCGGATACAGAAAGAGAAACAAAAAATGGTTTGCGGAAATTGTCATCGCGGGCGAATACATCTGGCTCGGCTTTTGCGAGAGCGAGATCGACGCGGCGAGGACCTACGACCGTGCCGCCGTGGAGCGCTTCGGCGAGTTCGCCAATCTGAACTTCCCCGAGGAATGGCCCCCCGAACGCCGACAAGAGGTCCATGCAAACTACCAGGCGGCCTTGAAGAAAGAAGGTAAGAGGACCAGAGGCAAAGAAGCCAAGAGAGACACGCGCGCTATCGGGACAAAGGCCAACATGAGGAAGGCAAGACGGAACGGCAAGCCCCGTGCCGCCCGACGCAAGAGGAAGGCCGAATGAGTTGCCATCGGATAACGCCCCGCAGCTTGGCAGAGATATGGGCTATGAGCAAGCCCCGGAACATATGGAGAAACGAGGTGTGGATGGTCGTTTCCCGAGTCAACTCCGGCCTTGACGACACTGGCGTAATCGTATCTATTGGATGATCCGCCGGGTCGGGCATGACCTGTGTTGAAGACGAACCATGGGCAACGAACGGGATTCAGGACGATGGGACGACAGATCGACAAGATCACGCTGAGAGGATTCAAATCCATCAAGGATTTGCAGGACTTTCCCCTGAAAAGCCTGAACATCCTGATCGGCGCCAACGGCGCGGGCAAGAGCAATTTTATTGACTTCTTTCGATTGCTTCGGGCAATAATCGATGGCAGCCTCCCGGGGTTCGTCAGAGAGCACGGAGGATCTGACGGTTTCTTCTTCCTAGGCCCCAAGTACACGCGGCGCATAGCAGCGCGTCTCGAATTTGGTCAGCATGTCTACGAGTTCAACCTGGTCCCGACAAGCTCGGCTGAATTGATGTTCGAAGGCCAGCAGATACATTATGCTGGCGGCAGTAAAGCTGGCGGGGCTACTTATTCTGCATCCGAGAGGATCCGTGAGCCTGCCTTCAGAGGGCCTTATGATGGGGAATCTGAGGCGGGCAAGCTTCTCGCCAAGCTCTTCGACGCAATGGGGCTGAACATCTCTGAATCGGTACGCAGTTGGATTGTGTATCATTTTCACGATACGAGCATGTTGGCCCCGATGCGACGGATCGGCTCCGTGCGCGACAATGAATATCTGCGTCCCGATGCGGGAAACGTAGCGGCGTTTCTACTCATGTTGCGTGATGTGCATCCGGCCACTTATGAGAAGATACGAGATACCATTCGCCTCGCCAATCCATTCTTTGACGATTTCAAGCTCAGGTCCCAACCGTCCAAAGGGGACATCCAGATCCAGCTTGAGTGGACACAAAAAGGTAGCGACTATCCATTTAATGCGAGCCAGCTTTCGGATGGTACGTTGCGCTTCATTGCCCTGACTACGGCCTTGTTGCAGCCCAACCCACCGACCACGATTCTTCTGGATGAGCCGGAATTGGGGTTGCATCCATACGCCCTGAATCTGCTGGCGGGACTCTTGAAGAAAGCTGCCACCAGGATGCAGGTTATCGTCTCCACGCAGTCCTCGCCACTGCTGGACAACTTTGAAGCTGAGGACGTTATTGTAGTGGAGCGTAAGGATGGGGAATCCGTATTCAAACGCCTGTCGTCTGCCGAGTTGGAGGAATGGCTGAAGGACTACTCCCTCGGCGAGTTGTGGCAGAAGAACGTGATCGGGGGGAGACCATAGAATGATTCGGGTCCACGTCCTGGTTGAGGGGCAGACAGAGGAGGCCTTCGTTAAGGGTGTGCTACAGCCACACTTCAATGGGCAAGACACATACCTCTACCCGATATTGATTGGCGAGTCCGGACATAAAGGTGGCATCGGTGAGTATTCGCGTGCCCGTGACCATATTCTGCGCACTCTGAAGCAGGAGGCTAGCACTTTCTGCACGACGATGTTTGACTACTATCGTATGCCGCCCAAGAGTTGGCCGAAACGAAAGGAAGCAATACACAAGCGGTTTGCGGAAGAAAAAGCCGTCATCATTGAGGCGGCGATACTCGCGGACATCTCTGGCGAACTGGGTAAGAGGTTCGATTGCTTGCGATTCATCCCGTATGTCCAGATGTATGAGTTCGAAGCCCTGTTGTTCAGTGATCCAGGTATGTTGGCCCAAGCGCTGAATCTTATCGACGACTCAGAAGTCCAACGTATTAGGGATCAGTTCGACTCACCCGAAGAGATCAATGATAGCGAGCAAACTGCGCCATCCAAGAGAATCGTCGGGCTGAATGCCGAGTACGACAAGGTTGTGGACGGAGTCCTCATCAGTCAGAAAATCGGTTTGGAAGCGATGCGAGCGCAATGCCCTCACTTCAACGACTGGATCGCGAAACTGGAGGTATTGGCAGGACGCTGACAGTCATCCTCAGTGTTCGCTATTGGTGCTTTGCCGGAGGACTGTCGGGGATGTGGATGAGTGGATGCAGGATTGGCCGGCTGCGGCGCCGGTCCCGATCTGCGAGGGAGGGGACCGGCGCGGGCAGCCGGGTTTGGAAGTCAGATGATGTTTATTTGAGGAACCAGCGCAGGCCGGCGGCGACGGCATAGGTCGATCCGGCGTACTGGACCTCGAAGGCCAAGTGGGCGTTCTCCTTCAACGCCCAGTCGAGGCCGGCGAATACACCAAAGGGGTTCTCCTCCTCCAAGTCTGCGTCAAGGTCAACGGGAGCCCCTATGTCCCGATCCAATTCCCCATCGAGCATGTTGTAGAACAGGCCGCCAAAGACAGCCATCTCGTCGCAGATCTGGTACGTCGGACCTCCGGCCACCTGGAGGGACCAGAATTCTATCCCGGTCTCATTGAAGAACGGCCACCCCTGACGCGCCTCGGACTCTCCACGGCTGAGTTGGACGAGTACGCCCCAGTCAAGCTTTTCCGTGTCACGAATCGTAGCGGCGGCACCCAAGCCCCAAGCGAAGTCCGCATCCCCCTCTTGGCCTAGCTTTGGAGTGTCGAACGTCGAAAGCCCGACACGCCCGAACAGATCCACGTTCCCCAACAAGCCATAGCGCAGATTGGCGTAGGCTTTATTGGCCTGGATTTCTGTCGAGTCCCCGTTAAGTGCGTCGCCGTTGGCGGAGTCGTTGTCCAATTCGACGCGCATCTCGCTGTAGGCGTACTCGACGCTCGGACTCCACTGGCCCTGGTCGAGCAACGCTTTCGGCGGTCCCAGGGGGTCCAGGGCGTAACTTGCGGAACTGAGGAACAGGATGGTGAGTGCCACAACGACAGTCTTTTTTCCCATGATTCGATCTCCAATTCTCACTCGCGGCCGCCTGAAGGGTCTCTCATAGAGGTTTCGGCAGCACAGGCCTTGTTTACGCTCGACACGGACAGAAACAGTCCACAGAATACCCATCGGCAGAAAGGCCTTTTTTTCATTAGCCGGTATCCGGAGAGGGGCGACTTGGGGTGTGGCCGGCATTCGGTGGCGGATTCGAGCGGCTTGGCACGGCGAGCCTTTGTGCTCACGTAGCATGGGCATCTTGCCCATGAGTATCACGGGCGTCTCGCCCGTGGAGGCAGGGCCGAAGCTTGCCCTCGCGAAGGCGGGGAATGGCCCTGTAACTCATGGGCGGGACGCCCATGCCACGAAAGCCGAATGGACCGCCACCGTATTGCGACCACACCCGCGACTTGTGCGACCCTCAAACAGGCAGGCACGATCACGGACGGCGCCCAGCCTGCACGGAAGGCCCATTCGGATCGCCGAGGCAGGGCAGGATACATGCGCGAAATTCCAGCACGGTCATCGCACGTGGCGGGCAGCCGGATGCGTGGAAGCGATGATTATCGGTCGTTGGGTGTGGGTCGTCAGTCCTCGCCGCCGGTGCCTTGGCGGGGCATGGCGATGGTGCCGGTGCGGGCGACGTTCTTGATGCCGTAGGGCCGGCAGACGTCGAGGAAGGCCTCGATCTTCGTCTCGGGTCCGCTGACCTCGATCATGAGGCTCTTGGCGCCGATATCGACAACGTGGCCGCGGAACATCTCGACCATGGAGACGATCTCCGGTCGCTTCTCGGGCGGGACAGCGACGGTGACCAGCATCAGGTCGCGGGCGACGACGGGCTTGCCGACGAAGTCCTGGACCTTGACGACCGGGATGATGCGGGCGAGCTGCTTGCGGACCTGCTCGACGATGCGGTCGTCGCCGATGACGACGATGGTCATGCGGCTGAGCTTCGGGTCCTCCGTGCGACCGACGACCAGCGAATCGATATTGAAGCCGCGAGCGGCGAACATGCCTGCGACGTGGGCCAAAACGCCCGGCTTATTCTCGACCAGTGCACTGATGATGTGTTTCATAGTCTATCCGCTCCTGCAAGGTGTGCGGTGCACACCCTACGACCACTCTTCAAGATAAGCACGAAGCACGAAATCCGAAATCCGAAACAAATTCGAATAGGCAAAACTCAAATGTCCCAAACGCTGTCGCCGACTCGGGGCCCGTTTCGAATTTCGAGTTTCTGTCATTCATCATTGTCTCCGATTTCGACATTTGGATTTCGGATTTCTCGTGCGGTTACGCCATGCTTTCCAGGATTGTCAGGCCGTCCATGTCGCTGAGGCTCTTGCCGGCAGGGACCATCGGCCAGACATTTTCTTCCCGCTCGACGCGGAAGTCGACCACGCAGGGCCGCTTCTCGGCGAGCATCTGCTCGATGGCCTTCGGCACCTCGTCTTTCTTGTCCACGGTGATCCCGACGGCGCCGAGGGCCGCGGGCGACGTCGGCGTAGTTGGGGTTCTTCAGGTAGCTGCACGAAGTAGCGGTGGCCGTAGAAGAGCTCCTGCCACTGGCGGACCATGCCCATGTAGCCGTTGTTCAAGATGCAGACCTTGATCGGCAGCTCGTACTGCACGGCGGTGGCCAGCTCGGTCATGGTCATATTGAAGCTGTGGTCGCCGTCGATGTCGATGACGGTGGCGTCGGGCCGGGCGATCTGGGCGCCGATGGCGGCGGGCAGGCCGAAGCCCATCGTGCCCAGGCCGCCGGAGCTGATGAACTGCCGCGGCCTGGTGAATTTGTAGAACTGGGCCGTCCACATCTGGTGCTGGCCGACGCCGGTGGTGATGATCGGCGTCGTTGTTCGTCTGGCGGCAGATCTCGTCGATGACGTACTGCGGCTTGATGATCGTCGCCTTCGCGGTCGATAGCGGAACGGGTACTTCTTCTTCCACTCCGCGATCTTCGTGAACCACGGCCTCGCGCTCGCGGTGCTCGACCTCCTTGGTCAGCTCGGTGAGGATGTCCTTGGCGTCGCCGACGACCGGGATATCGACGTGCACGTTCTTGGAGATGCTCGACGGGTCGATGTCGATGTGGATGATCTTGGCGTGCGGGGCGAAGGTGGCGACCTTGCCGGTGACGCGGTCGTCGAAGCGGGCCCCGACGGCGATGAGCAGGTCGCACTCCTGGACGGCGTAGTTGGCGTAGGCCGAGCCGTGCATGCCGAGCATGTCGAGCGATTCGGGCTTCCGCTGGTCGTAGCTGCCCAGGCCCAGCAGGGTCATGGTCACGGGCAGGTGGGCCTTCTCGGCGAGCGCGCGCAGCTCCTCGGCGGCGTTGCCGATGATGACGCCGCCGCCGACGTAGAGCACCGGCCGCTCGGATTTGTTGATCGCCTCGGCGGCCATGGAGATCTGCCGGGCGTGGCCTTTCGTGCGGATCTTGTAGCCGGGCAGGTCGATCTCGGCCTTGCCGTTGCACGTCCACTTGCCGACGGAGATGTCCACGGGCAGATCGATCAGGACCGGACCGGGCCGGCCGGTCGAGGCGATGTAGAACGCCTCGCGGATCGTCCGCTCCAGGTCCTTGATGTCCTTAACGATGCAATTGTATTTGGTGACCGGGCGGGTGATGCCGGTGGTGTCGGCCTCCTGGAACGCGTCGTTGCCGATCAGGTCGGTCCGGACCTGGCCGGTGATGGCCACCAGCGGGATCGAATCCATCATGGCGGTCCCCAGGCCGGTGACCAGGTTGCAGGCCCCGGGGCCGCTGGTGGCGAGAACGACGCCGGTCTTGCCGCTGGCGCGGGCATAGGCGTCGGCCATGTGGCAGCCGCCCTGCTCGTGGCGCGGGATGATGAATCGGATCGGGGCGTCGTAGAGCCTGTCGAACAGGGGCAACACAACCCCGCCAGTATAGCCGAACATCGTATCGACGCCGAGGTCGACGAGCGTATCGACGACGATCTGGGCGCCGGTTTTGGTGATGGAAGTCTCGGCGGCAGGGGCCGCAGGCTGCGACTTGGCTGGCATTCTACATCCTTTCCTGAGCAACATACGGGTTCCGACGGTAAGGAACCCACTCGTCATTCCGGCTCATCGTGGCGTCACGGGCCATTTCAGGTTATCGGTCGGTTCCATCAATCAGAGCCGCCCAATCCGCCTGAAGGTTGCTGCCCCACCACGCTGCCGTCACCGCCCCAACCGTCTGGGGCGTTTCAGGTCTCGCACGGGCGACCCGGCCCGCACAAGGGTCAAAATCATATAGCGGTGAACTCTCTTAGTCAATTGCTTTCGACCATTCCCCGAAGGGACTGAAGTCGAGGCAGATGGGACCTATAGGACGAATAGGACCCATGCTGGCCTCACATCGCGTTCTGGAGCGCTCTCGCACGCCCTCCATTTCGTGCAGGCCTCTTGCCAGGGGGCACCATCGGCACAACATTCTCCTCAGCATCGACGTGGAAGATCGACTACGCAGGGCCTGTCCTCGCGGAGCATCTGCTCGATGGCCGGGCCGACCTCGTCCTTCGACTCGACCGTGATGCCGACAGCGCCGACCGCCCGGGCAAACGCGGCATAGTCGGGATTCCGCAGGTGGCTGTAGACGTACCGTTTCGAGTAGAACAGCTCCTGCCACTGCCGCATCATGCCCATGTACCCGTTGTTCAAGATGCAGACCTTGATCGGCAGCTCGTGCTGCACGGCGGTATTCAGCTCGGCCATGGTCATATTGAAGCTGTGATCGCCGTCAATGTCGATGACCGTGGCGTCCGGCCGGGCGATCTGCGTCCCGATAGCCGCGGGCAGGCCGAAACCCATCGTCCCCAGCCCGCCCGAAGTGATAAGCTGCCGGGGTCGGCTGAACCTGTAGAACTGCGAACTCCACATCTGGTGCTGCCCCACGCCGGTCGTGATAATCGTGTTCTCATCCGTCCGGCGGCATAGTTCCTCGATAACGTACTGTGGCTTGATGGTGGTCGCCTGGCGATCATACGTCGGCGGACACCGGCCCTTCCAATCGCTGATCCTGGCGAACCATGGAGCCCTTTCACGATACTCGACGCCCTCCGCCAGACCGGCGAGAACGGTCTTTGCATCGCCGACAATCGGGATATCGGCATCGACACAGTCTTGGAGATGTTCGATGGGTCGATGTCGATATGGATCACCTTCGCTTTCGGGGCGAAGGTCGCCAGCTTTCCGGTAACGCGATCATCGAACCGCGCCCCGATAGCGATCAGCAGGTCGCACTCCTGCACGGCGAAATTGGCATACGCGGTGCCGTGCATGCCGAGCATGTCCAGGGATTGCGGCTGACGCTGATCGAAGCTGCCCAGGCCCATCAATGTCATCGCGACAGGCAGATTCGCCTTGCGGGCGAGCTCGCGCAGCTCCTCGCGAGGCATTGGCGGTGATGACCCCGCCGCCGGCGAGCAGCACCGGCCTCTCGGAGCGGTTGATAGCCTCGGCCGCCTCGGCAATCTGTCCGGCGTGTCCGTTCGTGTGCGGACCGGTAGCCCGGCAGATTCACGCGGATCGAGCCATTGACGTTGTATCTCTGGAACTCCAAATCCGCGGGAATATCGATCAGAACAGGTCCCGGCCGGCCGGTCGAAGCGATATGAAAGGCCTCATAGATCGTTCTGGCCAGATCCTTTATGTTCATAACGATCGAGCTATGCTTGGTGACCGACCGAGTGATCCCGGTGGTGGGGGCCTCCTGGAACGCATCGTCGCCAATCAGATCGGTCCGAACCTGCCCCGTGATCGCAACGAGCGGAATCGAGTCCATCATCGCCGTAGCCAGACCGGTGACCAGGTTGCACGCCCCGGGCCCACTTGTGGCGATCATCACGCCAACCTTGCCGCCGGCGCGGGCGTAGGCATCGGCCATGTGACAGCCGCCTTGCTCGTGACAGGGCACGATGATCCGGATGGGCGTCTCATAAAGCCTGTCAAACAAAGGGATTACAGACGCGCCCGTATAGCCGAAAACGATGTCCACGCCATGCGCGAGCAGAGCGTCAACGATGATTTGAGCACCGGTTTTGGGGATTGGGCGTTCGGCCGGACCGGCCGGGGACGGAGAATCAGTTGGCATACCCTTCCTTTCCTGATCAACACGGCGGGTCCCTACCCAAAGGAACCCTGGGTTATTCCGGCGGATTGCGGCTTTTCAGGCTCCTGCGGCGGCCCATCACTCTTACCCTGAAGAGCGACCGACCGGCCACAGATACATAGCCAGCCGCAACTCCAAAATCATCCCGACATCGGGATGAACCAGGTTGCGTCCCCGCAGTTCATGCGAGGACATATAAAGTATGCCACAAGCCCCGCCCCCTGTCAAGCCCATTCCCCGCCAATTCCTGCCGGAGGGCGCATCCGGTCAGTCGTTGAGACATCGCAAGGCGGAGAAAACCCCATCCCAAGACACAATCTGCACCTGGCCCAATTGCCGATGCGGCATGTGGGCTCTCTCTGTTGCGTTGTACTGTGCGGCCCGTTATCATCTTGACTGTAGGTGAAGGATAAGTCGGATGTCGGTAGTTTGAGGTGGCTTGCACAATGCAATTCGAGTGGGACCCGGAAAAAGCTCAGGCAAACCGCAGGAAGCACAAGGTTTCCTTCGAGGAAGCGGTAACCGTCTTCTATGATCCTCTGTCTGCCACATTCATTGACGAAGATCACTCCGTTGGGGAGCAGAGGCTGATCACGATCGGCTTCTCATCCAGGGGTCATCTGCTTGTCGTATCACATACGGAGAGAGAAGAGGCCTTACGCATCATTAGCGCACGGCGGGCAACTACTCATGAAAGGAAGAAGCATGAAATCGGATGATAATCATAATGAGCTGCGCCCCGAATACGACCTTGACTATTCTAAGGCCGTCCGTGGGAAGTATTGCAGGCGACTGTTGCGGGAGGGGGCCAATGTCGTGGTTCTTGAGCCCGATGTAGCCAAGGCGTTTGGCGATTCGGCGGCCGTGAACGAGGCGTTGAGATCGCTCCTTGAATTGTCACGCTCGACGCAACGTCTGACAAAGCGTTCCGCCGGACGCAGAAAGAAGACGGCACGCCGATGAACATTGCTGGGCTTGAGAGCAAGATCCGGGACCGGATCAATCGTGGTCGCAAGAAACATGAGCTGATCAGGCGCTCTGCTGACTGGAACACGCTCTGCAGTGCTCTCGACATAGTGGGCGACACGGAGCTTGCATTCGATTCTTACCTGAACCAGTCTCATATCGAAGACGCCGGCCTTTGCTACCTTCAGGTCTATGGTGCGTTCCAGCTACTTCAAACACAACAAGACGTTGTTGCTTGCATATGCCGGGTGTTGGGGATCAAAGCTCGCAACTCACCGAAGCTCCCGCATATCTGTGCGATCCGAAGCATGTCTGTGGCACATCCGACCAAACACACGGAGAACAAAATCTCCACGCGCGGTTTCATTCTCCGAGGCTCATTAAGTCAGCATGGTTTCACTTTGATGACCATGTACTCTGATGGTACTCCATATAGCCAAAGCAACGTAAGTATTCCACAGGCGCATTAACATGCGAAGTGCAACACGGACTCGACGATAGCGAGTCATCCGGTCGCCTATTCATTTGTGTACTTCAGGGGACGCTGTCCCCTGACCGCTGGGATTTATCGCATTGGGCCAGAGGCAGGATAAAGGGGATAAGGCGACGTAGTATAGCTTCCCCGTCGCCCATGTCCCTGGGCCGCAGCGGCGCTCGGGTTGCTTCCCAGCAGCGCCCTATCCTCCGCCACGGTGCCGGCAGTGTATCCCAGAGGGGAGTCGGTCGCAAGAGCTATCCCGACGGTCGAGGATGGAAGACCTCAAAAGCGGTTTGGAAGTCGAGGCCTTTGCGGGGCCGGTGGTTGAGCCGGCGGACGAAGGCGCGGAGTTGTCCGTCGGTGACCTGGGTCAGGTCGGTGCCTTTGGGCAGGTACTGACGTAAAAGGCCGTTGGTGTTTTCGTTGGTTCCGCGTTCCCATGCGTGGTAGGGATGCGCGAAGTAGACGGGCAGGTCCAGCGTCTTTTCCAACTCGTTCGGACGCGCGAACTCCCGGCCATTGTCCAACGTGAGGCTGCGGCGTTTGGCGGGTGGGAATCGGCGAATCGTCTGGTGGAGCCGCTGGGCCACCGGTTCCGTGGCGCAGGCGTCGACTTTTCGGGCGATCAGGTAGCGGCTGTGGCGGTCCACGCAGGTCAGCAGGTATCCGCGGCGGTCTTTGCCGACCATCGTATCGCCCTCCCAGTGACCGAGTTGAGTTCGCTCGTTGGCTTGGACAGGACGCTGCTCGATGGATCGTTTGCCAAGAATTTGGCCCTGACGCGAGGGTTTGCCGTAAGGCTTGCGTCGGGGCTTTCGAGCGATTCGCAGAAAGGGACGGAACTGGCGGGTCCGCTCAGGGTCGGCCCAGATCCAGCGGTAGATGGTGGTATGGCTGAGGGAAAGACCCTCCAGATTCGCCGGGGCCTGCTTCGAGAGTCGGCCGGCGATTTGCTGGGGCGACCATCGGTCCGCCAGACGCGCCGCCACGTAGGTCATCAGCCGACGGTTGTCCGTCTTGGGGCGCCGTAGATGAGCCCGTCTTCGACTGTTGGCCCGGGCTTGGGCGTCGCTGGAGAAGTAACGGCCGTCGACATTGACGTTGCGTCTGTACTCGCGGCTGATCGTGCTGCGATGGCGGCCGAGACACCGGGCGATCTCGGCGGGATGATAGCC
Organism: Sedimentisphaerales bacterium; assembly: GCA_963708075.1. GTDB lineage: Bacteria > Planctomycetota > Phycisphaerae > Sedimentisphaerales > Anaerobacaceae > PLanc-01. Next base: position 4,613,269 of record OY970194.1, on the reverse strand, counting down.
CTGCCACTGCATTCGATAGATGACATTGCGTTCGTCCATGGTAAGATGGTGGTACGACATCGCGAGCACTCCGTAGTCTGAAGTCTTTGAACAACTCCAAGCTACCGGATTCCACTCGCGATGTCGCTCTCATATTCCTGTTGCACTTACCATGTGAATTCGCCGGATAATAGGAGGATAATGGGAGATAATAGGGACAGACCCTATTTTATTTCCCCCTTCTGCGTGGCGGCGCGGTGGTGCTTAGGCTTCGGTGGCCGGCCTCGGGGCAACGGGCGGAGACGCCGGCCCAGCATGGTCTCCAGCTTGGCTATGAAACTGTCGCTGCCGAGCGGCCGGCCGCGGCTTGTCGAGAGTTGGAGAGATCTGGCCAGCCGGTCATCGTCGGGGCGTTCCAGCATTCGTCGCCATTTGACAGGAGTCATGTCCAGCTCCCAGGACTCCATGTCCAGCAACTCAGAGGGGTCATCCCCGCCGCAATGAGCTCCGGCACTGCTCCATTGCCACTGCCATGCTTTTCGACACAGGCGTGCACGCACCGGGTTGCGCTCCACGTAGACCAATACTCGCCACACGTGTTCCAGATCCAGCGGGCAGGAGAAGAATCGATTCTGCCAGAGGTGGCCGCTGCGGCCGTGCATGCGGTTCACGTATTGGGCATATAACTGGTTCACTCGCTTCAAGGCGGCCGCCAGCGAGTCCTCCCGCTGCGGCGTGACGACCAGATGAATGTGGTTGGTCATCAGGCAGTAGCCCTCCACCTGCAACGCAAATCGCTTCGCGGCCTCGCGCAGATATTGCAGGAACACCTGCCGGTCCGCATCCACGAAGAACACGTCCTGGCGATTGTTGCCACGCTGTGTCACATGGTGGACGCAACCGGGTATCACGACTCGTGCAGTTCTGGGCATGTCCTCATGCCTAACCCCCACCAGTCGCCATGTCCAGCAGAAAATAGGGTCCGTCCCTATTAAAATGTTCTATGAATGCCTCCTAACGGAAACACCTTTACCTAGCTAACTATGGATTTGACCCATAATGCACCGTAGGGGAACGGAGGGAATACCTCGACCAAGCTCTATTCGGCGGCCGTATGATGATTGGGCAGATGTGTGAAGCCTTGCCCATCAGGCATCCGAATGAATGAAGGGTCTGGAACATGACAACGACGCAGAAGACGAGATTCAAAGGTGGGCAGCTTGCCGCTCGTCTGATCGGTATTTCTACTCCTGTCGGCGGAGTCAGTTGGAATCCGCCGGAGAAGGAACTAAAAAGGGCGAAGCGAGTGCTGATCCATCTCGCGGAGCAGCCGGCCCTGTGGGACCCCTATGATATAGCGATCGGATCGTTCGTCGCGCAATCCATCATCGACCTGCGCGAGCGGCTTACCCGCGACCTCGCAGGTTTGTCGGCCGACTCTGTCCTGCAGGAAGGCCTGCGAGCCATGCGGGCGGCCTGCCGCATGTTTCTCGAGGAGAATCAGTCTCCAAGGTCAGGATATGGGCCGCCCTACGAGGCCCAGCTCCACAGCACGCTGGGTGAGTTGCGAGCCCTGTTTGGAATCCATATCGCTCGGATCGCCTGTGCATACGACTTGGAAGTGGATGCACGCCTTGAAGGCATCCTGCCTCCCGAGCCGGACTGAGACTCACGGCAAAAGCCCGGATCGGCAACGTGCCTTATGGCGCGCCCGCCGCTGAATATCGTCCGCTTTCGGCCCACGGATCGTGGCGAGGAACACTCTGAATGGTGATGTTCTTGGGCTGGGTCATTTGCGGCTGGGAATCCGGAACGATGATGAGGAACGTGCTCCCTTTACCTTTGGCGCTCCTGATCTTCATACGGCCGCCGAGCAGCTTGACTCGTTCCCGGATGCTCAGGAGCCCGAACCCGCCGGTACGGCCGGGTTCTTCCGGATTGAATCCCCGGCCCCTGTCGGACACGGACAGGCAGATATATCCGCCCCGGCGCCGCAGCCGCAGTGTTGCCTCCGTGACCCCGGCGTGCTTGACCACATTGAACAGCATCTCCTGGGCCGCCTTGTAGAGAATGGCCCTGAGCGGCTCCGATGGCAGTTCGATCCCCTCACAGGCATCCAGAAAGACCGTCAGGCCGTGCTTCGTCTGGAACTGCTGCGCGAGCCATTCGAAGGTTTCATGGAGATCGCTCTTGGAGAGCCCGGGCGGACTGAGTTCATGCGACAGGCTGCGGGATTTCTCGATGGCCTCCACGAGCATCGCCTTGACCTGCCCGACCATCTCCAGCAACTCTTCGTCGCCCCTGGCGCGACGGCTCAGGAGGCCGACGTGGAACTTGGCCGCCGCGAGCAATTGCTGCAGGTCGTCGTGCAGGATCTCCGCCAGATGCTTGCGCTCGCGGTCCTCCGTCTGCGATAGCTCCAATGTCAGTTGCTGAAGCTGGAGCGTCCGCTCCTGCAGCTCGAAGAAAGCTTCCTGCCGCTCGGTCACGTCTTCCAGGTTCAGCACAAGGAGTTGCACCTCGCCAAGGTTATTCAGCAAAGGCGTGAGCCACCAGTTCCAGTAGGTTACGTCCGGTTGGGGGGCATCGGGAAAAGCGAAAGGCTTGGCATAGGCCCGGTACGGCTGCCGGGTCCGCATGACCTCCTCGAAAATCGCCTGATCCTCCAAGCTTGGATACAGGGCGAAAAGGTTCTTGCCGACGAAGTACTCAGGGCTCTTTTCATGGACTCTGGCGTAGGCCTTGTTGACCCGTACGAAGTTGAAGTTTCGATCCATGAACACCAGGGGGCTGATCGTATGCTCAAAGAACGCCTCGAGCATCTGCGAGCTTTTGTAGAGTCTCCCTTCCGCCAGCGTGCGACCGGCCACCTCGTCATGCAGCCGGTCTATCGTGCCCGTCAGTGTCTCCGTCTTCGCCTTGACGTCTTCTTCCAACAGCTCCGTCAACCGCCGCAGGCGCTGCTCTTGCCGGTTCTCGCTCTTGCAGAAGATCGCGAACCTGACGCTGCTTGTCTCTCACCCGCGATGCCATCCGCAGGACGCTGGCGAGCGTCGCGATGCGTACGGGCCGGTCGAGGATGACCACATTGCGGAGTTCCTGCATCGCCTGCACCGCCAGGGGGGATTCGGCCCCGCCGGCCGCGACGAACAGGACAGGCAGGTCCGACCACTCCGGCTGACCTTGCAGCGCTTCGGCCAGGATCGGCAATGCTCCATCCACAATCGATTGTTCAGTCAATAATACCGCATCCACATCCTGAGCCGTTTGCCGGCACAGGTCCCCAAAGTCGGTACAGACCACCCCCTCGGCCCCAATCCCGGCCAGGATATCCTGGAGAATCGAAATATCTTCCGTGGTCTGCGCGTACATCAACACGCGATGGGCTGGTCTATTCTTCTTACTTTCCTTGGCCTGTGCCATCCTTTGCCTGCATCAACTGGTTGGGAGCCCCCGTGAAGATTAGCACGCCGGTCAGGATTCCCTGGAACTGGCGCAACGCTTCACCAACCGTTATACCCTCAGGCCCGAACTTTAGTTCGCGGATGGCGATCTCATGGGAGCCCCCTCGTTTCTTGACGACCGAGATCGCCTTGCGAACCTCGCCCTGGGCCTCGAAGAAACGGAACAGGAGCATGTTGTCCGTGAGATAGCTGGCGTCTGCCGGCGACAGAGTATCGCCGACGACACCGGATTGCCCCATGACGAAGAACGTGGCGACGCCCCGCTGGCCGAGGTACATCAGCAATTCATGCATCTGGGCGAGCAGGAACCGCTGATCCGGCATGGCCTGCAGGTAGCCGTTGAGACTGTCGATCACCAGGACGCTCACGTTATGAGATTCCACTTCCGCGCGGACGATGTGAGCGAACTGGCCCGCAGTGAGCTCCGCCGGGTCCAACTGCTGAATGCGGAGCCGGCCGTCATCCATATGCACCTGGACACTCATATGCAGCCCCGAGGCCCGTGCGATCGCCGTCTCCGGGCGCTCATCGAAGGTGAATACCGCCGCGTTCCCGCCTCGCTCGGCAGCGCTGACGGCGAACTGCATGGCGATAGAGGATTTGCCCGTGCCGGCCGGACCCACGAGCAGCGTGCTTGACCCCGTCATGAGGCCGCCGCCGAGCAGGGCGTCCAACGAGGCAATGCCGCTCGGCAGCACTTCGAGCTTGTGCGGCTCCTCGCGATGCTCCGCCGCCACAAGGCGCGGAAAGACTTCCAGTCCCTCCTTTCGGATCACGAAGTCATGAAACCCGCCGACATACGTCCTGCCCCTGGCCTTGACGATCCACAGTCGTCGGCGTTCCGACCCGTACTCGGGAGCCAACTGCTCCAGCAGGATCACGCCATCGGCGAACGTACGCAGGCTGCTTTCGGCGGTGGACTCCTCCAGGAGCAGGACCGTGCTTCGGCCGAAGGCAAGGAACTGCTTGAGCCCCATCATTTCCCGGCGATACCGCAGCGGACCCTCCGCCATCAGGCGGATCTCCGAGAGAGAGTCGATGACGATCCGCGCCGGTGCGATCCGCCGGATCTCCTCTTTCAAGCGCGTCATCAGCTCCTCAAGCTCCACTTCGGAGGGATAGAACATCGTGGCTGCCTTCGCCTGCGGCGCCAGAGCCTGCATGATGTGGACCTTCTCCACATCCCAGCCGTGCGAGCGCGCGACCGACTCCAGATCTCTTTGGGTCTCCGACAGCGTTACATACACCACGGACTCGCCCTGGGACGCACCCGTCAGGGCGAACTGCAGGCCCAGGGTCGTTTTCCCTGTGCCCGATGTGCCCTCAATCAGGTAGAGTCCGCCCGGGCTCAGACCGCCGCGCAGGATGTCATCCAGCCCGGCGATACCCGTCTTCACTAGTTGGATGTCGTTCTTCTCGTCGGCTGTGACCTTCTTCGCTGGCATGATTGTCCCCCATGACATTGATCGGTGCTTCCCACGGCACTCAACGGATGCACTCCATCGGGAGTACAGTTGAGGCCGCCTGACCCTATTCTATATCATGGGAGTCTCGCCGCAAGGACTCCAGCGGCCCGGCATTAAGGAATTAAAGCGGGTCCTTTCAGTAGATTGCTAAGCACAATCTCCGATGGCCGGCGTCCCTGGCCCGTGTCTTCATGATTCGCTTTTGCCGACTTCGGTGCGCCGTTGCGCGATGTTCTTCGCCGGGCGTCGATCCTTTGCCGGGTGACCCAGCACACGGGTGCATCGCACGACGGTCCCGACTGGCTTCGGCCTCGTGTTCGTTTGGCGAGGGGGTCAATGTACCATCTTGATCTGGATCAGGGTCTTGATGGCTTCGAGGTCGGCAGGGCGCTTGACTTTGATCCGAACCAGAGGCGACACGGAGGGATCAAGGATCTGCAGACCGCATCGGTGTAAAGGAGAATCGGGAACCGAATCTCCGGATTCTTCTCGGATTCTGCTTGACACGGGGAACTATTTCTGGTGTAGTCAAAGCTGGTTTCCAGGATGGAGTGACTGTGGTGATCCAACGGAGTGAGATTCTCGTCGCAGTCGTCGGGGTGCTGACCCTCGGTGTGATCGTTCGCGCCGACATGCGGCCGGTGTCCCCGCCGGATGCCGAGCCTTGGCAGCCGCACGCCTGTGCCGTGACCACGCAGCAAGACACGGGTCTGTCGAATCCCTTGGATTGCCTGAGCATTACGGATCTCGGTTCGCTGCCTGTCAAATCCTTGCCTGATCTGCATGGCGGTATGGGACCGGGCGGTGAGATGCCGTCTGCGCGGATCCAGTCGGATGGGCAGGACAGTTTCGGCCTGTGCCTGTATGCCTTGCTCGGCCTGGGTGTGTGCCGGTCCGTTCCCGTCGTGAAGAGACTCTCCTTCAGTCACATCCCGCAGTGGTACCACGACGGCGGGCCATTCCAGATTGGACACAGCCACGCCATTTCGCCCGATTGCCTCTGCTATGCGACGGCCTGCTGTCTCGTTCAGCCGGACTGCGCAGCCGAGGACCCCATACCACAATACCGCCGGGAGATCATCATCTCCCTTTGGCGAAGATCGCAATGCACACCTACTGTCCTCGCCCCGCGCGGACCTCCCGGCATGTCATGAATCAGATGATCTCTCCCGTCGCGGATGGGAGCGATCATCGAGCGGAAGGTCTTTACTGCTGAAGAGACGGATTCTCGATCTAAACAGAGGGATGAATGATGAATAGGTTCACGTCAATTGCGGTTCTGTGTGTGTTTATCGCGGTGCCGGTGCGGGCAGATCTGGTGCTGAACGGCAGCTTTGAGCAAGGTGTCAGCATGGTGCCCGGGCATATCCACACACTTGGCCCTGATAGCTCGGACATTGATGACTGGACGGTCATCGGCGGAACTAAAGCCGTAGACTACATTTGCGGATACTGGCAGACTGCCGACGGCCAGCGCACTCTGGACCTGAACGGCAACCCGGGTCCCGGGGGCGTAGAACAGGTTATCAGCACCATCTCGGGAGCCACCTACCTCGTCGAATTCTATATGGCGGGTAATCCGGGTGGCGGGCTTGCGACGAAGACGATGGATGTCTCTGCAATAGGGAATACCACGCAGAGCATGTCGTTCAGTTTCGTTACGACCGGTTACTCCGTTACGAATATGGGATGGACGCCTTGCGAATGGACATTCACCGCTGACGCTGATGCGACGACCCTGCAGTTCATGTCAACGATGTTGGGCTCCTACGGGCCGACACTGGACATGGTGCAGGTGAGCGTGGTTCCTGTGCCGGCGGCTGTCCTGCTCGGCATGCTTGGCTTGGGCGTGACGGGTCTGCAGTGGCGGAAGTTCGTGTGAGAACATCACAGTGGATCATGCTCATTTGAGGAAGTGAAAGGGAGAAAAAATGAAACGGGTCTTACTGTCAGTCTTGATGATTTGTCTGCTTGCCGGGTCAGCGTCTGCCGGGATGTATACCCTCGACTATGCAACAGCGTTGGATTTTCTTCAGCTCCCTGCCGACGGCAGTTCCGGGCTGTTGATGGGCGTCTTCAATGGTACTGGATGGGAATACCAAAGCCCCGTGTATGCGGCCACCGAATATCCAGCGGCAATGCAAGGCGAGGTCGGTTTTGTGGGCGGTTCTCAGCGGCGATTTGAGCTGGATGCGAATTGGAACGACAGGTAGTTTCGGGACTGGGACTTATGATCGCTTCGGTGCCTTCCTTGCAAATGACAATCAAAGCACATGGGAAGTTCGCCTGGTTACGAATGCTGTGACACCTGATGATGATGACTGGGTGTCAATCGCAGCCGGTGAATCCGCGTGGCTGGAGTTGCCCTTTTTGGCTGAGGCATCTCTGACAATGGTAGGTTTCGATGTTCGCATGAACACGGGTTTGACCGATCCCCCGAGCCTCACTGACTCGTTTCACGTTTCGGCTGTGCCGTTGCAGGGGGGAGTCATTTTGGGCATACTTGGCTTGGCTGCCGCCGGTTGGAGATTGCGAAAGCTCGTGTGACGGCAGTAGAGCGGCTTTAAGGGGTCCGGCCATCGCAGGAGGCGGTCTTCGCTGGCTTGAAGGCCGTGGTGAAGGGTCAGTGGGCCATCTTGATCTTGACCAGGGTCTTGATGGCTTCGAGGTCGGCGGGGCGCTTGACTTCGATCCGCACTCCCCGGCCTTCGGCGTATTTCGGGGCGTTGCGGATCGCGTCGAGAATAGGGGTGGGCAGGGCGCTCTCTTCAGCGGCGGCGACGGCCCGTTCGCCGAGAGCGAAACCGGCCGTGAAGAAGCCCTCGTGGGGCGTCAGGTACAGGATCGTGCGTTTCTTGTGCTTTGGGCGCAGGCTCCAGCCGTACTTGGTGCCCGCGAAGCTCCACTCGTTCTGCACGCCCGGATACTCCTGGGCGAGATGCGCGAGAATCGTGTCCCAGAGCCCTTTACAGTCCCCGAGCACTTCCGCAAGCATGCCGTCATCCGGCCTTTTCGACTTGTCATCGAGCACACTGAACGCCATCCGGTTGCCAACCAGGGAGGCTGAATCGCTCCAAGCACGCCGGCCTGGCTTTCCGCTGCGTCGCACATACTCCCTCGCTGCGTTCAATTACACGATCAAGCGACCGGCAGACACAAAATGTGGATGCAATTCTCAAAAAGAACCGACAATTCCTTTGTGTCGATCCCAGGGCGTGCCATCAACGTCGTGGCGCAGGATTTCGCGTGGACTGGTTGCCTGATGTAAACTGTGTATTTTGCCCAGTTTAAGGCAGCACCGGCCTCGAATTCGATTGACAATGTTTGGCCAGGGGCTATAATAACTGTGGTCGTGACCCGGTGTATGTATCTCTTCGACGATCTGCGTCGGTGATTGTCAGAGCGTGGAAGGGAGTTGGAGTGGGCACCTGTGAGAGAGTATGGCATAAGCACCGAACACCAGGGGGAGGCCGTGGCAGCGGCGGTCAAGATCTTCGCCGAGCACGGCAGTTTCATCCGTAACCTCATCCGCCTGCGCGTCCGTGACGCGTCACGCCGGGAGGACCTGTTCCAGGGACTGTTCCTGACGCTTGTCGATCGACCCGTGCCGGCCGATGTGCAGAACATCAGAGGGTACCTATATCGGACGATCCTCCGTGACGCCGTCGATGTGGTGCGAGAGCAGGAACAGGAACATCGCCATTTGAAAAAATATGCGGAAAGAAGCCAGATTGTTATCTACAATGACCCCTCACAAGACGCCATATCAGAGGAAACGGAAGAGAAGAGTTCCGTATTCGCGTGCTTGATCGGAAAGTTACGACGAAGGGAAGCGCAAGTCATGACTCTGCGGTATCGGGACAATTATAGTATTGCGGAGATCGCGGCTGAGATCGGCATCGACAGGCGAAGCGTCAGCCGCTATCTGACGTCGGGCCTGAGAGAGCTCAGGAGGAAATTGGCGGTTGAGTGAGGGAGTGTAAATGGTCACCTTTGGCCAAAGCATGTTTTGCACGGACGCCGAGCCACATTATTACGATTATCTATGTGGCCTCGATGCGGATATTCCGCGAGCCGTGGCCGACCACATCCGGCAGTGTGCCCACTGTCGGACGCAGATTCGGCAATTGGAGGCTGCCATTGCTGAGTCCGAGGCCCAGGATCGCACGCCTGAGGGCGGCACGGATGTCGTCGGGGCGTTAAGCCTTCACTTCGCTCATCTCGGCGAGGATATCACGTGCGCAAAGGCCAAATCCTTCCTTCCCGCGCTGCTAGTGCCTTCGTTAGAGATCCGGATTCCCACGCCCATTACCGTTCATGTGGATCATTGCCGGCGGTGCACCGGGGACCTGGAGGTGATCCGCGAGCTGGAGCTTCGGCCCGAGCAATTGGCGCGGCTGAGCCGACTGTATGCGGCAGTCTCCGGCGGCGACCCGCAGATCTGCCGGCGGGCGAGATCGAAGACCTGGGCCTTTGCCTGTGCCTCCTTTGACGGCATCGACGCGAAAATACTGGACCACATGTGTGCCTGCCCACGGTGCCGCAGGCGGGTCCACCGGTGTCGCGAGAAGATCCTGGCCGGCCGGCAACCCGGAGACACGATCCCGGGCGTCGGCCTTTGCAGCGGGATCTCGACGGCCGATCTATTCGAGTGGGTGGTGCCGTACGGCCGGACCGACGGCAACCATGAACACGTCTGTGACGGCGACGAGGCCATGCCTTCCCATCTTCAGGCCTGCCCCGAATGCATCGAACGGATGCAGGTGCTGCATCGCACAATCTACGGCGTGGCCGAGCGGGTCGATTCCGGCGTCTCCACCGTCTATACGACCGGCAGCGAGGCCGTAAAGGGCGGCCCAGAGGTGGAGGAGAGCCTCTACAGCGCGTATCCGATCCACGTGGAAGTGGCCCATCGCGAGCCGGAGCCGGCCACGACGCGGCTTCTGCCGATCGCCGGGGTCCGCGAGGCGCTGGGCCGAAGGCTGGGGAGCCCGCAATTCAGGCCGGTCCTGAAAGCCGGGCTGTTGGCCGCGGCGATGATTCCCCTGGCCATTGCCCTGTTCGTCAATATCCAGCCCGCATCCGCTGTCAGAGTGCAACAACTCTCCGACACCATCATGGGCATCGAAAACCTTCATCTGACGCGGTATGGGCCCGATGGGACACTGGTGGAAGAGTTGTTGATGGCGCGTGGCTCAGGACTAGTGGCGCTGAGAGACGCGCGGGGTGACACGCTCTGTGATTTCACAAGCCGCGAGATAATAGTCCGTCTCTCGGGCCGGGGGACACCCGAGCGAGCCCTGCTGACGCAGGATGAACACACGAGCATAATGAAGGCCATCAATGCTACTCTGGGACGAGCGCTGGGCGACACTCCCAGGGATGGAAGGTTGCAGCCTCTGGCGCTTGATGCTGCCGAAGGCATTGGGCAGGGCGAGGCGGCCCATGAATACACCTGGGACAGCAAGGCCTCCAATGGCCTCGTGATGCAGAAGAGGCTGAAAGCCTTCCTCGATCCTGACAGTGGATTACCCCAAAGGATGGAATCGTCCCGGTTGATGCCGGGCGAAGAGCAATGGCAATTGATGGACACGTACAGATTCGAGTATCCGACCCGGCAGGAGGTGGAGCTCGATATCCAACGTCTCTTCCCTGAATCGCAGAATCACTCGGACGACCATAGAGGACTGTAGTCCCAGCCGCCTTCGTCCGTTTTCTCCACGAGCAGGTCGTGGGCCCTCCTTCGTTCCACGTGAGAATCTGCAAAGGCAATGTTGACCGTTTTGTTGAGATGCCGGCCGTCGTCAATGGCGTCGCGAGCCTGTCCGGGCCAGAGTGCCTTGAGCTTGTTGATCTCCAGGCCGGGAACATAGGCGGTGTCCTGGATCGTGCTGCCGAATGTGACCGGGGGGGCCTCTGTCGCATGCCACCAGCAGATCAGGCCGTACCCGCTATCCATGACGAGCAAGGTCAATGCCGGGTGACGGATGGCGCCTATGGATAGAGGAATCCCCTCGAACTCGCTGTCAGGCTTACTGCTGCTGGCGCTTTTGCAGATGGCGCGGTTCACCCCGTAGTTGCCGCAGAGGATGTCCCGCTGCAGCGCTGCATCCTCGAGTCGTTTGGATGGACACCGCAGCGCGTCCTTATCCCTGGCCGTCCTGTAGTGGACTGCGCCGATATAGTTGAACCACCACCATCCCAGGGGATCGATTAGCGCGCTGCCCGGGTAGCCGCCCGGTGGAGGCACCTTGCGGGGGCCGCCAAATCCATAAGGAAACGACAGGTTGTCCCCTTCATAGGCATGCAGCGCGAAGGCCAGTTGCCGTACGCGGGCCTCACAGGTCGTGGCCTTCGCCTGCTCCCGCGACTTGTGGAAGGCGGGGAGCAGCAGGGCCGCCAGGAAGGCGGTAATCGAAAGCACGACAAGCAACTCGACAAGTGTGAGGCCGGTACCTTTCATGGCCTAGCTATTGTAGTGCCTCCGTGCGCAAGATCAAGGCGTACGGCTCACTTGCAGGCAAGCATGTTATAAAAGTACCAGCGCCCATCCCCCACGCAGTCTTGATAGAAATCGAAAACACAGGCCATTTCCTGGAATCGAACGAGTACCTGGTTGGAGCATGTGCCGCTCTCGGCTGTCTGGCAGCCATATCTCCCCCAGTACCATGTGAAGTAGCCGCAGCAGGGTGGATCGCAGAGATAGTAGTGTTCACTTTGTAGGAGCTTGGTGCAGGCCCAGCCCCAACCACCGAGAACCGTTGTAAGACCTGCGTCATCGACCTTCGCATAAGACCCGGCGATCGGCGTGGAGGAAACCAGCAAAGCCGGTCCCTGAGAACCACCGCTGCTTGAAGGAATCGACGGTGTCGCTATAGCAGAACTTGCTGTCGGACAGATCGACGATCTGGACGCGCCCATTGTCGATCGAATCGAGGACGACGAAATGGTTCTCTGCCGGCAGGTGTAGGATCGTTTTGGCGGATCCGAGGTCCTGCAGGCTTGCCAGATCGGCCTGGATAGCCCTGCAATACAGGCCGAGGCCTTCGACAGCTTGTTTCATGCTGGACAGGGTGGTTTGTCCGCCGGACTTGACGAGGGTCGCCAGCGTGCCGTCCGGCACGGTCTTGCCCAGTCGGGACGCTACGTAGCCGACGGCCGCAGTGGCACAATTCTGCGGCTGCTTGCCCTCGGAGGCGATGTAGGCGAGCCGATCCGCCAGAAGCCGGCGCATGTCCATCGAACTCGAGTAAAGGAACGTAGTCGGTTCTGTGGTCAAGTTCGAGAAATACTGGATAAATGCGTTTGGCTCGTACTCAACGGTGAAGCTGCCGGGAGGAGGAACCGTGCCGTCGACAGTGACCAGGGTCCACTGGTCCGAGCCCAGCAGCTTGCCTGTGATTGCATCGCGACGCTCCATGAAGATGGTCCCCGGGACCCAGTAGCTGCCCACCAGGCGATAATCCCCATAGTCATTGACGGACACCTGGTTCTCTGCCCGCTGGAAGGGTGCAGGCGATCACGGCGTAGTCCTTGGAGGGATCGAGAGTGAGGCTCGCCGACGAGCCATCGGCCCAGTCGAGAGACATCAGGATCAGGCTCTCGCCGTTCAAGGCCAACTCCATTGCCGAAGCGTCGGCGAGAAGGAGATTGTTATAGGTGAATCGGCCATAACCCCAGGGAACTATGCCCGCCGTCAGCGGTCCGTTGACCGCACGCGGCAGCCGGCCCGCGGCATCCACGGTGGCGAACATGCCGCTAACCGTGTAGGTGACGTATTCATCGCCGTCCCATGCAAAGACACTCTTTCGGTTGAAAGGCAGGTCGAACTGCTCCGTCATGAAGTTGCCCGCCAGGCTCCAATCGGGCATTACGGAATCCTGGCGAGAATCCACATTGGTCTCCCAGTAGAACCTTTCCCCATCGCACTTTACGACCACCGTGGAGTCCATCGTGTGCTTGTTGGCGAGCTTGAAACGCACGTTGAACGGGATGGCGTCGAGCTTCATCTTCTGCAACTCGTCCGTCAATTCGATCTTGTTGGGCTTGTCCTTGTACTCCTTGACTCGCCTGTCGATCTCATCGCGGAGGACCGTGGAGTCCGTGATCTTCGGCTCTCGCTGCTCACGGTGCGTAGCCTCGATCGTGCCTGCGGGAATCCAGGTATTGCGAGGCTGGCTGGTCAGTTTGTGGAAAACCTGGAGAATCTCATCGGATTGAAGGGTCCGCTGGCCCGATGCTACGGCGGTCAGGGACAACGACAGGACAACCACTGGCAACAAAAATCGCGCTTTCATCATACTCCTCCTTTGTAGTCACGTATCTTGGCAGGGACTACTTATCGGCAAAGACGCCACTCGAGTCTACCTGATCATAGAACTAGCCAATGCAATGGCGGCTGAGAGTGCAGAAATGTGGATGCCTATCTGGGAATTTTGTCAGATTTTCTTGCTGCGCTATATGAAAGAGGACGTTGAATCCTCGAGCTCAAAGTCCGGCAGGGGTATTAGGCTCTGCCGGGGCAGCGTTAGGCTCTGCCGGAGCGGCGCAGTCTGTTCGGTCAAGCCAGAATCCGCTGAACAGCACCAGATCGGAGGGGCCGATAAGGTGGTCCGCGTCAAGATCGTGCGGGGATGCCGGATCGGCATTGGGGTCAACCGGCTGTCGCCAGCGGGAGGCCAGCGAGGCAAAATCAGCGAAATCGACGATGCCGTTGCCCTGGAAATCCCGCGAGGGAACGTGGGTAAAGGAGAGCGTCTCTTTCGGCACGTCGAAACTCAGGGCATAGTCGAACCACTCTACCTGGGACGAGCCAACCTTCTCCGCGACGTAGTCGAGGACAAACCAGTCACCTGCGAGGGCGTCGGGGTATGTCGTCAGATCAAAACCGACCCTGTTGAGATCAAATTCAGGGTATTCGACAAGAGTCGCGAGCGGGTGGCTGCCGGCGGCGGGAAGGCACGAATCCCAGTAGTTCCAGACCTTAACGATCCCCGCATCGCTCGCCGCATCGCGCGCGGCGTATCCCCTGCCCGCCAGCTTACCGCGTTCCCAATTGTCCCACGTGGACAGCAAAGCACCCCACCAAGGGTCTCTCGTGCGGGACTCGTCGGAGCTTACAATCAGAACCAGCTTCGTGCCGACCATGATATCCGAGTACACATAAGGGGCATTGGGATCTTTGAGGGTCAAAGGCGTCGTGCCGTCACAGCGATATGCTGTCACGAAGACTTCGCCGGGCGCGAGTGACGCGAAGATAGTGCTGATGGCAATCGCTACGAGCACTCTCACCGTGTTGCCTCCTTCCCTCGACGGCTTAAGACAGTGCCGTCCAAGCCAAAATCCGAATACGTGGGCCACGCGCAGGCACAATCTCCCTTATTATAGGAATTGCCCGCGTGCGAGTCAACTCCATTGGCTGTGTTCTGCCGGTCAGGGTGCGGCCGACATTCGGTGGCGGGTTCCGATTCCACCGGACCCAAGAGCGCACCCCGGTCTTCTTTCGCCCCTGCGGGGCTTTGGGATGTGATTGGCTATCGGTACCCACCGTTGAAACGGTGGGCTATTGTCGATCGCCCCTGTGGGGGCGGATGGACCGACGCAAGAGGACTGGAGCGCAGTCCCAGCCCGCAGGGCGATAGCCAATAGCCGCAACGCCTGCGGGATAATGATCAACCCGTCCGGGCGCAGTTCAAGCCCGTAGGGCGATAGAGAATAGCCCAGCGATTCATCGCTGGGGAACCGGGGCCAAGGATAAAAACCAGTCCCGTAAGGGACGAAAGAGGGGCGATCCGCACACGCCGGCTACACGCCGCCACCATATTCCGACCACATCCGCCGGTCAGATGCCGGGCGCTCTGGGTACACTCAGGCCGTGCCTGGAGGCGGGAATCACAGAGGGACAGGTGGCGGTAGAGGGCAGGAACAAAACGGGCCCCGGAGTCCGGGGCCCGTGTGAGTGCTTTGCTTCTATACGGGATTACGTGCCCGCCGGGACGATGTAGACCTCCACGCGGCGGTTCTTCGGATTGCCGCCCTTGCTCGGGGCATTCGGGGCAATCGGTCGATATTCGCCGAATCCACGGGTGCTCATCCGCTCCGGAGCGATGCCGCAGCCCTGCAGCGAGTTCAAGACGGAGATGGCCCGGTGGGAGGACAGGTACCAGTTTGTGGGGTGTTGCATCAGGGTCTCTGCCCGGCGGATCGGGATGTCATCCGTGTGTCCGGCCACGATGATGTGAAATTCCTTGGCCTGCTCGGAGTTAAGGATCCCGCACAGCGCCTTGAGGGCCTCCTCGGCGGCAGTCGTCACCTTGTCGCTGCCTTTCTCGAACAGCAGGTCGCTCTTGAACTTCACCAGGCCGTGGTTGGGATCGTACTCGATCAGGTCGCTATGCTGTCTGGCGAGCTCCTCCAGCGCTGCGTTCAGCTCGACCGGCAGGGGGGTCAGGCCCATCAGCCGCGACTGCATGGACTTGATCAACTCTTCTTTCTTGGTCAGCTCCTCTTCGAGGGCGGCGATCTTCTGGCGAAGGGCATCGACCTCGACGCCTTCGGTCTGCTCATAGGCCTGCAGTTTCCGCTTAAGCTGATCGAGCTGCATCTGGGCGGCCTGCAACTCGCTCTGCAGTCTCGAGATTTCATCCTGCTGGATCTGGTTGCGACGCCGCAAGTCCGGCTCGCTGCAGCCGCTGATCAAGGCTATCCCCCCGGACAGAACGAGCACGATCAACACGGTCGAAAGCTTCACACTCCGCATTGGCAATCCTTTCCAAGTATGCCGAATCCTTGCAACTTCCGTCTCCAAAGAGACAAGTCGCGCAGGACGGGCTTTTGCCGGTGCGGTCGGTTCTCGCGTGGAACAACAACGGCAGCATGGGCTAAAGCCCATCCTACATGCAACCGGCCCCATTAAACCCATTCCCGGCACCCCGTCAAGGAGAATTTACGAGTTTCTTAGGCAATCGGCACGGCTCAAATGGGGGATTCTCCGATAGGCCGGGAGACTCCAATGGACCATAATGCAGGCATCGACACGCACGAACTTGGGCTTTTTGGAAAGGGAGTGACCCATGGCGTTACCGGATATCTTCAGACCGAGCAGGGGCCTGCGTCGCCGGGAACCCGAAAGCTTCTTTATGCGTCCGTTCGACGACATGAGACGGCTGATGGAAGACTTCTGGATGGCCCCGTTCGGCGAGGCCGGCCGGTTCGCGGAGAACTTCATCCCGAGCGTGGATGTCAAAGAGGAAGACGACCAGGTCATTGTCGCGGCGGAACTGCCCGGCATGGACCAGAACGATATCGACGTGGAAGTGACCCAGGACTCTGTCCGCATCGCCGGCGAGAAGAAAAAAGAGGAGAAGAAGGAAGAAAAAGGTTATTACCACCGCGAGACCTCCTACGGGGCCTTCGAGCGGATCATCGATTTGCCGACGGCGGTGGACGAGGAGAAGGCCGAGGCCGAGTTCAGCAAGGGCGTGCTGACGATCCGACTGCCCAAGAGCGAACAGGCCCGCGCCAAACGAAAGAAAGTCGAAGTCAAAAGTGCCTAAGCTCCTGCCAAACGGACGGGCTCGGGGCCTGAGAGCGAGCCATCGAGCCCGTCCAGCCATCTTCACCCGGCCGGGAGTTGCTCAATAGCAGTTGTCACAGGACAAACATCACGGGGGCTGGAAGTGCGTCGGCTCCCGTCGTCTTTAGAGCCCCTCTAATCTCTCCTGTGCCGCTTGCCGTACGCTGTCGCTCTCGCAGGTGTCGTCAGCGATCTCTTTGAGTCGTTCAAGAGCGCCTGGCCTCGAAAGGCTCACGGTTCTCACAGCCGAGCACGCGGGTGTTCCAGTGGCAGTCCCAAAGGCACTCGAAGGCGTATTGGCTGCAGAACCGGGCGGGCGCCGTGACGGCCATCGCATTGGCGGCGCGACATCTGTCGAAGCAGCTTGGGGCTTGGCAGAAGATCTGCTCAACCTCAGGAATCGACCCAATCCCGCCGAATCGAGCCAGAGCATCCAGTGCGCCGCCCAGCCGGAAATCCTCACGCCGGACGGTCTCGGGAGTCCGCAGGGCTTCGATTAGCAGAGGCACATCTTCAAGCGTGGCGTGATTCTCAAGTATGTCGCCGCCGGGAACATGCAGGTACCACTCTTTGCGCCGGAACCACTGACGCCCGGTGTCGAGAGTCAGTGAGCCGGGCATCTCGGCGATTGCCATAAATGCGTGCCTGCGCACCGCGTGCTTGGCGTCCTCGCTGTCTTCTATGTACCGTTTCACTGCCTCGAAGGCCTTGAGCGTGCCCAGCTTGGCCAGCCCTCGAAATGCAAGGATCGCACGGTACATATCATCCGAGGACAGGTTCTCCAGGAGCAAGTCCTCGTCCCCCGGCGAGACCTTCTCCGGCAGGACCCGCCGGAACGGTCCCCAGTTGAACTTGTCTACGCAGGCAAACATCTCGTCGAGCGAAAAGGCAGCCGCGGCTGCATCAGACAGCCTCTCCCTGGGAGGTGGCGGCTGATCATATGGAATCCCAACATCCTCGAAGAGGTCAGCAAGCTTCCTGTTTCTCCGGCAGAGTGTCTTCCATGGCTCGCATATCGGCAGAATCAGGGACCACGTGCGGCGGTCCTCTGCGTCACACCCGCAGTACCATCTCCAATCGTTCGCTACTGCTGCTTTGAACTTTGCCTGAATGGCCGGATTGGAGATGATACGGTGGCACACTGCCTCATCCATGCCGTCCAAAGCCGCCGGCTCCCCAAGACGCCCCAGGAACATGACGACGTCGGTCCAATCCGAGCCGGAAGAGACGTAGTCACGCAGCATCTGCACGGCGTCCCCGCTGCCTCGCTCCGCCAGAGCCGTGAGCGTCTCCATAGGCAGGGTTGACGTGACGGTGAGATCGTCCTCCTGGTTGTCGTTCTGCTTGACGAGGGAATAAATCGGCGCGAGGTCCATGCCGGTGGCGAGAATCAGCGACGCATAGTATTCGGCTCTGTCCTCGCACTGCTGGTCGAGTCTCGGGTCGTTCGTGATGCACTCGATGAGCAGGGACCCCACGGTCTCTCGCGGGGCGTCTAAGGCGGCGAGATAGCCGGCGCCACGGCCTCGCTGGAGCATGCCCAGGAGGCTCTCAGGGGCAGCTAATCGATCTATGATGTTTGTGTCTGATGTTGTCACCGCTCACTCACGAGAAGACCTCGCGCTCGACGGGGCCGAGGTAAAAGCGGCCGTCGTTGCGCATGAAGTCGAGGATCGAGTCGAGCTGCTTGTCGATGAAGACCGCGTCGTTGGAGACGACGGCGATGCCGAAGACCGCGGTGGCCTTGCTGTCCTGGTGCTCCACCTCGGAAATGGAGATATTGAATCGGCTTTGAAGCCGGCCGATCACGCTCTTGATGATGTGCCGCTTATCCTTGAGCGAGGTGATCCCGTGCATATAGACCTGTACCTTCATGACGCCGACGAGCATGGTTTCACTCCTGGCCGCCGAGGATGGAGCGGAGCAGGCCCGGGCCGGCGGGGGCGGCTTCGAACTTCAGATCGGCCAGGCGCGTCTTGCCCATCCATTCGACGGTGAGCCGCACCGATTCCTTGTTCTGCTGCTGTGCGGCGGCGATCAGCTTCTCGAACGCCTCGACGCCGGCGACGGGCTCGCCATCGATGGCCCGGATCAGCTCGTAGCCGTTGATGCGAGCCAGGGCGGCCGGTGTGCCCTGCTCGACCTGGGTGATGACCACGGCCGCGTCATTCTCCTGCAGCCGCAGCGCCGCGCGCACCTCGTACGTCAGTTCCTTGACCGTCAGGCCGAGCTTCTCATTCTTGTATTTGGTGGCGCTGAGCATGTCCCTCGGGGCCTGCTCAATGGTGAACTCCTGCTCCTTCTTCTGGCCGTCGTGCAGATAGCAGAGCGTCACGGTCGTTCCGGCGCCGATGTCCGCGAGCATGCGGGTCAGATAGTTGTCCTGGCTCGGCCAGGGCCGCTTGCGGGGAATCGGGATGCCCATTGCCTGGAATTCCTTCGGCACGTCCGCTTCTTCGAAGTCGGGCATCTCGAATTCGCCGCGTTCGTCGGACGCCAGCTCGATCGGCCACGGGGCCCCGGGCACGGCGATGTTCAGGAGCACGTCGCCCTCGACGAGGCCGAGCTTTGCCGCGGGCGAGCCGGGGTAGACGCGATTGACTACCAAGCCGATGCGTCCGTCGCGGGTCGGCTGGCGAAGGCCCAACTGCTTGACCATTTCCTTGTCCGGCGACACGTACTCCACGCCCAGCCAGACCCGGCGCTTCTGCTCGTCCTTGCTCAGGTGGCGGATGAGCGGATCGGAGTTCTCCGGCAGATTGTTGAGCAACCGTGCCAGCTCAGCAGCTTCAAAGGGGCGGGTGTCTATGCTGTAGCCGGGGTCCCACGCGGGCGCCACGCCGCGGCCCATTCGTGCCGACGCGGGCATGGAATACTGCGAGTAGCGGCCGGACTGCCGGCTTATCAGGTACGGCTCCAGCCGATCCTCCTCATGTCTCGCCCGGCAGTAGAGAACCGACCAGCCTTCCCTGGTGGTCCAGCAGCCAGCAGCCCGTCTGCAGGGGCCGGTCCATCGCCGGGTACCATTCATCGCCGTAGCCTTGCCGCTCGTCCATCCAGCGATTGAATTCCGCTTCCACATCCATCCCGCCGAGCTCGCGCACGGAGACCGCCCAGAACGGCTCGACCCGCGTCAGCCTGGCGGCGGCCGACAAATCCATGATGTGCGGCAGCTTGCCCGCCTCGAGCTCGATCACGGTGGCGCTGCATTGTTTGAGGACTCCGCCGAACCGTGCGGCCAGCGACTCATCGCCGACCTTGACCGCGATCGTATCGATTCCGGCGACCGCTTCCCGCGGCAGGGCGTCCGGAATGAGCAGCCTGTTCTCGGCATACGCGGAACCGTACACGAGCGCCTCCCGATTGCCTTCGCCTCCCCCGCGCTGGTACCTGCCGAACGGACTTCTGCCGCCGAAGTCGTACGCCTCTTCCTCCTGCGGCTCCGGCCGGAACGTGATCGTGATCTCGTACAGGTTGGCCGCGAAGTCCTGCTTCAATTTCTCTTCAAGCTGTATCTGCTGCTCGTGCGGCAGACCCGCGTCCGCCAGAACGTCCTTGCCCTTCCACGCGGCGCCCGCGGACCCCAGATCGATCTGCTCGCGGCTGGTGACGCCGACGGGCATCCCTTCGGCATTGCAGATCACACCGATGCAGTAGAGGCCGGGCGCTTGAAGGCATTGGCCCGGCTCGGCGCTCCTCCAACTGCAACCGTACTCGCAGGGCCGGATGGACACGTGGTTCTGTTTGTCCGGCCTCATCGTCGCGGCGTACAGCAGCGTGCGGGGAGTGATCTCGCCGACCTCGGCGAACTGCAGGGCCTTCCACCCCGCCGGCAGACCGCCGGGAAGCCGCAGGATGCGGCCGGAGGTCTTGACCAGCAGCCGGTCGAATTCAGCGGGCACGACCGTGCCGTCCGGGCCCTCGACGGTGATCTTCGCCACCGTATCCATATACACCGGGTCCCTGTCAAACGTGAAGATCTCGCCCTTGTCGCTGACGATCACGCCGAGAACGTCGGTCGCGTTCTTGTTGAGGATTCGCTGCAGGACCGTGCCGTAGTCGCGGTCGTATGCGTATCCAACTTCCCGCCCGGGACGGTCGCTCTTCTTCAGATGATAGCTGACGATTACAAAGCTCTGCCGGGTGTTCTGATAGATCTTCTCCCACGGCACGTCCTTGTCCTGCTCGGCCGCCCGCAGTGTCGATCCGCTCAGACCCGCCCACAGCGCAACCGTCGCTACCACGAGAATCAGCGGGTGGCACCGCCAAACTCGTTTGACGGTGCTGTCTCGACTGGGCCGGATGGTGGCGAGGGCGTCCCGCCCTTGCGTCGCAAGGCCAGCTTGGCCTCGCTTTATCAGGCGTCGATCCACCATGGCTCCGCAGGACAAGGGCAAAGCCTGCCCTGAGTTCGCCGAAGAGATGCCCTCGCTATGCTCCACGGGCAAACGAGTTTGCCCATGCCACCCGCTCTGTGCCCCGGAAGTGTCCTGGTGGGATGAATAAGGTTGAATGATGCCGAGAACCGGCACTCGATATTTCCACGTCTTCATTGTTATTCCTCTTCGTAATCCCGGCGATAATCCAGCACAATCCATTTTCGCAGCCCGCTTCGCATGACCTCGAACACTACTTTCTTCTCCCGCTGCGCGTCCTCCAGCAGCTTGCCGTAGATCTTCTTCACGTCCTCGATAGTCGCGACGGCCTGCTTGTCGATGCTCAGGATGATATCCTGCTCGCTCAGGCCCGCCGCGGCGGCGTTGCCGGGGTACTTCACGCCCTGCACGTACACGCCGGCCTGCCGGAAGTAGTACAGGCGGGGCGTGCGGTACTTGTTGATCTCTTTCACCGTCATATTCCATCGGCGGCAATCGAAGTCGTCGCCTTCGAGCTTTCCCTTCTCTTCCGGCGTGACCTCGACGCGGACCGTCTCGCCCCCGCGCAGCAGTTCCATCGGCACAGGCTTGCCGACGGGCAAATCCGCCAGCCGCCGCCAGATGTCCGGCAGCATCTCCGCATACAGGCCCTCCACGGGCTGCGCGTCGACACTCAACAGAATATTGCCCGCGCGGATGCCTGCCTGGGCCGCCGGGCTGTTCTCCTCCACTCCCGCGATCAGCACGCCATGCTCGCCGGCGACAAATGTGTTGCTCTGGAAGTCTTTCAACGCCTGCAGGAGCAGTCCCGTGTAGGCCCGGATGACTCTGCCGTCGCGTTTGAGCCGCTCGACCGTGTCCCGCACCGTCGGCGCAGGGATGCTGAACCCCAGCCCGCTGCCTTCGACACCGAGCGTATTGATGCCGACGATGGCTCCCTTCGTATCGATCAGCGGCCCGCCGCTGTTGCCCGGATTGATCGCCGCGTCGGTCTGAATCCACGTGTTATACTTGTATTCGGTCGTGAAGCCGATATATCGCTGCGCGTTCGAAACGATCCCCAAACTGATGGACCGCTGAAATCCGAACGGACTTCCCAAAGCCATGACGAAATCGCCTTCCTGGACCACGGCCGAGTCGGCCAGACGCGCGCATGGATAAGCCTGGCCGCCCTCGCGTGCGGGCAGCTTGAGCAGGGCCAGATCGGTATCGCGGTCCGACCCGATGAACTCCGCTCTGACCTGCTGCTTGTCGTACAGGACGCAATTGATCGTAACGGCCTTGTCGACAACATGCCAATTCGTCACTGCGTATCCGTCGGGACTGATGATTACGCCCGACCCGAACACCTCCTGCTGCTTCTTCTCGCCGCTGCCGTAGTCCTCGACGATCGGCTTGACGAAGATCAGCGCCGGAAACACCTCCGACTTGGCCCGCGTGATGATCTCGCGAAAGTCGCCATGCTCCTGCCCCAGCGCCCGCGCGGAACCCCCGCCAGAAGAATCCCCAGAAACACCGCTGCCACACTCACTGCTGCTCGTCTCATGCCATCCCGCATTCGGATTTCCTCAACCTGCCACGACACGCCAGATGTAGGGTGGGGCTTGCCCCACCACTTCCTGTAGCATGGGCTTCACGGCGGGGCAAGCCCCACCCTACAAGCCGCTGCGTCTCCCCGCGCCTGTGTTCTCGAGGCCATACGGTCTCGCACTAGTGAAGGTTACCCGCTCCCAGCCCTGTGGGCAAGCAAATTCACCAGCAGGACGGTGAGGTGCCGTCCTGCCGTACCCATAAGGCCGAGATTGGTTGATACTACAGTGTTGGGACGGCGACCCAAAGATGGCCTTGCGTACACAGCGGACCCGCTGGACGCCGATGGAGATGGGGGGGCAATAGTCCCGTTATCTTGTCACCGCTCGGCTGATCGTGCCACTATTCGTGTAGACAGGTGCCATTGCACGCGGTACAGAGTCATCAAGGATCATAAACCAGAATGCAGAGGAGTCTTATGAGTACATCGTCGAATCAATCCTGTCGAGGGCCGGCGTTTGCTATCGTCGCCTGCTGCTGTCTGTTCACTATCAGCGCCTGGGCGGAGGACTGGCCGCAGTATCTTGGGCCCAACCGAAACAGCACATCAGCCCAGAAAGGCATTCTGCGCTCTTGGCCTGAGAAGGGGCCAGAAGTCCTATGGACTGTTGCTGTTGGCATAGGCTATGGTGGACCTGTCATCAAAGACGGCAAGGTCTATTTGCTCGACAGGGATGACAAGGTGGGTGATAACCTTCGGTGTTTAGATCTCTCCAACGGCAAGGAACTCTGGAGTTTTGCCTATGATGCTCCCGGATCTGTGATGTTTCCTGGCTCGCGCAGCGTGCCGATCCTGGACGGCAATCACGTTTATTCGTGCGGTCCCTGTGGCGATCTCTATTGCATCGACATAAACACACACAAACAGGTCTGGAATAAGAACGTGTGGACGGATTTCGGCGGTAGACCCGCAAGCGGCTCATCGGGGGGATTTGGATCACGCGGACCCGGTAGTTTTCCGATCTGGGCCATTACGCAGTGTCCTTTGGTTTACGGCGATTTGCTGATTTTGGCTTCGCAGGCGCCGCAGGCCGGTGTGGTGGCTTATGAGAAGCGTACTGGCAGTCTCAAATGGAAGACACCTAATCTCGGCAATGAATCATATGCCAGTCCTTCAGTTGTGAAAATAGACGGAAAAGACCATGTCGCAATGGTCATTTCATCTACTAATCCTTTTGGAAATCGAGGATTGCCTCAAACTCTGGGTAATGTTGTTGGAATAGAACCCCTTACGGGAGAGATTCTCTGGAAATACGATCAGTGGCGGTGTCACATTTCGGTGCCGAGCGCCGTGGATGCCGGTGATAACAGAGTACTCGTTGTAGGCGGATATGAACTCGGTGCCACAATGCTGAAGGTCGAAAAGAAGGCAGACGGCAGCTACGGCGCAACAGAACTGTTTAAGACCGAAGAATTCGGCGATCAGACAAAACCGCCGATACTGCATAACGGCTATTTCTATGCTCAGTATGGAACCAATGGCCGAAATGACGGCCTGACATGCATGAGCATGGATGGCAAGATCATGTGGAAGACAGGACGTTCACCTCAGTTCAATAAAGGCAGTATGATTCTCGTCGACGGTCTGATTCTGGCTACCGACGGTAGGAAGACTTTGTATCTCATAGAGCCTGATCCATCTGGATTCAAGGCACTTGCATCAGCAGAGGTGCTTGCAGAGGGAGGAACAGGATCAGAAAACGATCCTTTGGCTTCAAGAGTTGGAGGCAGTACCCAGAACTGGGCGCCGCTGGCCCTTGCCGATGGCAAACTCCTGATCCGAGACCAGAACCGGTTGAAGTGTGTCAAAGTCGCTGACTGATCCCTATGGAGACAAAGGGGGCAGGCTTTGGATGCAGGTGTTGACGTGGCGATGGGGGGCCTTGTTGCAAGGCCACAAGGCCAAGGGGTCAGTCCTCGGATTTCAGTATCATGACTTTTGGTCTTGTGAGGTGTAGGTTCCTGCCGTCTTCAACGCTGTACGGGTCGCCGATTGTCTGTGTCGTCCGCGAAGATCGCCTCCTGTGGATACTTATTTCCGAGGACTGACCCCTTCTGCCCGACGATCTGCGGGATCATGTGCCGGACTCCGCTCGTGGGGACTGAGGCCTCGGACCTCGCTATTGTGAATGGAGCCGGTTCGTACGTAGTTTACTGGCGCCCCGGATTGGGTGACGCCGAATAGATGTTTGGGATTCCCGCGAAAAAATCCCGCGACCGTCTTGACAACGGCTTGCTCATAGATGTCCCCGGAACTCCCGGAACTCCCGGAACTCCCCGCCATCTGCTCCCGCTGTTCGCTCCGACCGGCCCCCGCATCCATTTACCTGGATGGGGGAGTATCAGCTCAAACTCTTGTCCTTGTAGTACTTGGTTCCCTTGGCAGTCAGTTCGAGCGCCAACCCCGTGTCGGTGAGTTGATAAACCCACACGCCGGTACTCACGGGGATCGCACCTGCAAGAGCCGCTCCCTCTGCGCCCGCTTTCGCGGCGGCAGTGGCCTGTCCCCCCAGCGTCCACCCGCTGTTCACAAACTGATTAAACGTTTCTTGGGTCTCGAAGACCCAGACCAGCCTGAACTTCTTGACTCCCATGCCCAACCCGGCCTGAACCTCGGCCATCTTCATGAAGGTCGCCTCCCCGGTGCGGTTGTTCACCGCCACGCCTTCACCACTGCCTCCACCCGCGACCAGGATCTTCATACCGAAGTTGCTGAAGACGGCGTAGCCCGCGGCGTTCTGGACCGCCGCGCGCCGCCGGCTGCTGGGCATAAAGCTGATCGAGAGTCGACCGCTCCATCGCCCGGACGTCCGTGCGGTACTCGTCTCGCTGCTGGGTAGTCTTCGGCGTAGATTTGCAGCCCGTTACGACAAGCAACAGGGGCAGCATGAGAATCGACAGAATACTGCGATGAATTGACGACATACTGCACATCCTTTCTTCCTGAGTTTGACCATGGTAGCTAAGCCGGGATTTCCCCTTTGACGGGAATCCCGTTTGGCCCACGACCGCCGTAGGCGGCATTTCACGATTCTGTCGCAACGGCTTTCGGATTCCCGTGTTGCGACGGCTCCGGTTCCGTGAATCCCCAGTATACGCCCAGTATACGCCGCTCCCCTGAGGGCGAGCTCCAGGTTTCTCCTGATTCTGATTCGGCCTTTGGCTCGCCTCGACGGCAACCCCATTGCCTTCGGGCCCCAGAAGCGCCAAACGAGGATATCCGCTATATCCCCCTCACCCGGGAAAAGAACGGGGTCACGTCCTGAATAAGGAATTCTCAGCGGCGATGCAGTGGCTGCAAGTGGCCTACAGCTCGTGGCACAACCGGCGGCAGCGCCGAAGCGGGCATCTGTTTCAGGGGCGGTTCTGTACGCAACGTGGGAGGCCCGAACCGTCGAGCAGGGAGGAGGGGTCATCAAGGTCGGAGTCGGGCGTCCAGCCTCAAGGCTGCTTGTAGCGCGAGCTTGTGGGGGGCCCGAAATTGCCGAAAGATGGTCTCTGTTTTCCGCGGCGGGGCTCGGTTGCAGGTTAGTGTGATGTTGCGGCGGTGTAGGGTTCGATGGATTCCAGATCCTTGCGGTCCTGCTCGTGGGCGTGGTACAGGTCCCAGCGGAGTCGGAGGTCCATCCAGAAGCCGGCGGACATTCCCAGGAATTCCTCCAGCAACATTTCGCCCGGATGGGTCGGAGCACGATGTGTGGGTATGCGAATCATCTTCGGTTGCCTTTGGTTGTGCAATCCTTTCTCAGTGATAGATAGCACGGAACCTGTGCTCACGCAAGCATCCTCAACGAAGCTGACATAAGTCGCGTCACTAAGCAGAATTATGTATCGCGCAGAGACGCAGGGGCGCAGAGTCTGAAACGAAGTGGGGGTAGCTCCCTGCGCCTCCGCGTCTCTGCGTGAGTCGATTTATCCGTCTGTCGGTGTGAATCTCTGTGGTCTCTGTGCCCTCTGTGGCAGAATCTTTCCGGGAATTTCTTTACTCCTTGTGACGTAAGGAGTTACGGCGGGTGACGGAGGACATTTTGCAGTTGACGCGGAATGGAGGGTAGTTTAGGATGTACAGAACAGATAAAAGGAGTTGGATGTGGGAAGTTTGAAGTGTGAAGTTAAGAGGGCGGGCCGGTTCTGATGCTTGTCCGCGAGGACCGGTAACCGACTACCGACTACTGTTCCGGAGGTGCGAGATGGCTGAGCGGACGTGCTGGAATTGCGTGTATGTGAGCGCCGAGGCGGGGCGGCTGCTGCGGGCCATGTGGATCCGCGAGCCGCTGGTGCCGCGGTGTGCGAACCACCCGCAGTGGCCGGGCCAGATGCATGATGTCCCCGGCGTGCCCTGCCGGAATTTTCAGGCGAAATCCCCTGAGCCGCCGGACGACGTCCGGCGCATCCCCCTAGGCCACGGCAAGTACGCCCTGGTAGATGCCGCCGATTACGAGTGGCTGAATCAGTGGAAATGGCACTCAGTCAACGGCTATGCCGTGCGGTGTAAGAGGGGCAAGAGGGTATTCATGCACCGCGAGATCGTGCGGGTGCCCAAAGGGAAGATCGTGGATCACTGGGATGGGAACCGGTGCAACAACTACCGGACCAACCTGCGCATCTGCACTCGTCGGGACAATGTATACAACACCGCGAAACGAGCCGGGGCTAGTTCGCGGTACAAAGGCGTCTCTTTCTGCAGGAGGTGTGGCAAGTGGCAAACTGCTATTAAGTTCAAAGGGCACGGTACTCACCTTGGCTACTTTGATGATGAGGTCGAGGCGGCGCGGGTATATGATCGTGCGGCGGTGGAGCGCTTCGGCGTCTTCGCGCAGCCGAACTTTCCCGAGGAGTGGCCAGTCGAACGGCGCGAGGAGGTCCATGCCCAGTGGCTGAAAGCCAACAGCCGACGAAAGGGGACACGTGCCAGGGTGAAGAAGACTGGCAGGCAAGGCGGTAGGGGACGCAGGGCAGCGGTCGTGCGTCCCGCCCGGCATAAGGGGCGAGCCGCGGCCGACAAAGCACCGGCTCGCAGGAGCCACAAACGCACAACGGTGTCCGGTGGCAGCAAGAGACGGCGTTAGGCGGGGCGGACGCTCGCCCCAGTG
This sequence comes from Sedimentisphaerales bacterium, assembly GCA_963708075.1. Classification (GTDB taxonomy): domain Bacteria; phylum Planctomycetota; class Phycisphaerae; order Sedimentisphaerales; family Anaerobacaceae; genus PLanc-01. Next base: position 4,585,726 of record OY970194.1, on the reverse strand, counting down.
AGTTCTGACAGACAAGTTCAGCAGTCAGACCTTATCGCCGCGGGGTGCCATGTCTACGCTTGCGTAGACATGTTCAGCTCAACGGACAAGGCATGCTTACGCGAGCGTAAGCGTGGCACCCGGCATGGCACCCGGCGGTGCGACCCGGGGAACGAGAGGCTTCACGCTCAATACGTACCACGCGCCGGCTTGCCTATGGTTCCTCAGACGTCCAGCACCATCGGCAAGCTCCGCTTGCCGCTGCCACCCGAGCACCAGATTGTCTCCACAGGCACCGATGGTCGTCGCGATGGAACGGGGGCATCGATCGTTGCTGTGGATAACTGGGGAGCGTGGGCGAGCGGCGAAAGACCTGCGTGGAGGGGGTTGTTCAGGGGATGGGCATTACCAGTACTGATAAGTTGGGATGTCGGGGGTAGGGGGCAACGCAGATGTGCACAGGTTTTCCACAAAGGGCAGTTACAGCGTGGATAACCTGTGCACAGGAGATTTTTTTTCGCGCAAAGCCAGTGCCGTGCGGCCCCTGCCGTCAGGTGGAAAAGAAAACCGTCGGAATCGTGTTGATTTGCCGAACCTTTTCAAAATAATAGCACCCAGGCAGAGTTGATTTTCGGTAGAGGATTGGACCCTCTTTTTCAGACCATAATGCACGCGCGGACAGCGTGACGAGTAATAAGCGATGGGGAGTTATTGATGCAGGGCACGATCACGGATGGCGGTTCCCGCACCACAGGGTCCGATGTGACAGCTCTAACCGGATCACTCGCCGAGCGGATCGGTCGGGAGAAGTACAAGATCTGGTTCCAGGACTGCACCCGCTTCGTGCTGAGTGACGAATACCTCCGAATCGGCGTTCCCAATCCTTTCCTCGCCGGCTGGCTCGAGGGCCACTTCCTCAAAGAGATCAAGGCGGCTGCGCAGTCTGTCCTGGGGGTGGTCCCGGAGATCTCGTTTGTGGTGGACGCGGAGCTCTCGGGCAAACGGCGGCCCAGTATCGCGTCCCCCCAGCCACAGGCGGGGCCGGTAGCCTCAGCGCCTCACGCTCAACGTCGCGGCCATGCAGCGGATGCCGCGTCGTGTTCGCCGGCCAGCCTGAGGCTGACGCTGGACAGCTTCATTGTGGGACCATCGAACGAGCTGGCGTACAATGCGGCCCGGGCTGTAGTCCGGGAGCGGCAGAGCCCCTATAACCCTCTGTTCATTCATGGCGGATGCGGCGTCGGCAAGACCCACCTGCTGCAGGGAATTTGCAGCGGCGTCGCCCAGGCCAAGCCGGGAGCCAGGTGGCTGTATCTGTCCGCAGAGGACTTCGCCAATCAGTTCGTGCTCGCCTTGAAGACCAAGAGGCTGGAGGTGTTTCGAAATCGCATGAGGCAAACGGACCTGCTGGCGATTGACGACGTACATTTCCTGGCCAGCAAGCCATCCACCCAGGAGGAATTCCTGCATACGTTCAACACGATCAGCCTGGCGGGCAAACAGGTCGTCCTCGTGTCGGATGCCCATCCCAAGATGATCGGGCAGTTGTCGGACAAGCTGGTGAATCGATTTGTCTCCGGGATGGTCGTCAAGATCGAGCCGCCGGATTTCGAGACGCGCTGCGCCATCTGCCGGCAATACTCGGAGCGGATCGTGAGTGCGGCGGGGGGCGGGGGCGGTCAGCCATTGTCGGAGGACGTGATCCGATTTGTAGCCGAAAGCGTCCGCACGAACGTCCGCGAGCTGGAAGGGGCGCTCGTGAAACTGACCGCCTGCGCTGCCCTGCAGGGCGCAAGATTGACCCTGTCCATGGCCCGGGCGGTGCTCGCCGAGCACATCGAACGGTGCGACCCCATCATTCACATCGCCGATATCGAAAGCACCGTCAGCGCCTACTTCGGCGTGACGCCGGCACAACTCCATTCCTCCAAGAAGAGCCACACGATCTCCCTGGCCAGGCATTTCAGCATGTACCTGACCCGCAAGCACACTAACATGTCCTCCTCCGAAGTGGGCCGGCACATGGGCAACAAGAATCACGCCACGGTGCTCGTAGCCTGCAAAAAAGTGGACGAAATGGTCGCGTGTGACGAGGAGGTCCACTGGCAAAGTCCGCACGGCAATAAGGTGGCCCGGACGCGCGCCATCGTGGCACAGCTTGAAGACAACATCTCTCACTGACGCACCGGGACGGCATACCTGCAGCGCGTCGACATAGCCTTGATGTCACACCGCGCAGTTCACGTTGGGCAAGTTGCTCTGCTCTGCGGCGGTCCTCGCAGACAGCCTCGCCAATAGGGGATATAACCGGCCTATTGGGGCGGGTTTCCGCAATGCCAAGTCACAGTGTGCAAATTGAGCAAATTCCTTAATTGACGCACTTCGACAACGCGAGTACCAAGGGACTTGTCAGAAGTGGCGCTCGGCGACATGTCACGTCGGGTGCCCGTGCATTACATATTCCGGGAACAGCAAGGAAGCTTCTTACTTGACAGGCCCTGTATGTGCATCAGGATGATGCATCAGAGAGGGGTGGAAAATGCTATTCGCAGCGGATCTACAAGTATTCTCAGAAACGGAGTGGGCGGACCTTCATCGGAACCTGGGTTTGTCGCGTCGCCAGGCGCAGATTGTGGAGCGGCTTCTGTGCGGCCGGTCTGACAAGCAGATCGCCAAGGAGCTCGAAGTGTCTGTGCCAACGGTGCGCACTCACCTGGGCCGGCTGTTCATGCGATTCGGCGTCGCCGATCGGTGTGAACTGATCCTGCATATGTTTACCTGCTTTCGCGAGCAGTGCCGGCGGTTCGAGTGCCCTCGCTGCATGTGACACGCAGATGACGATCTTTCGGCGGCACGTGCAGCGGCAGGTGTGGGGGCGTGCGGTCGGCAGGAAAGGGGGGCGCCATGGCCATGAGAATGGGGAAAGCGAGGCGCCGGATCAGCGTCGCGCCGGCCGCAGGGAACGTCTTTCAGCCCGCTCCGTGACGCAGGGCCCGGGCCGCGATCGCAGGAGCAGTCATATCATTTGGGGGGATGTGTGGACACTCTCGGTCCAGGGATAAGGCGGGTGACCATGAGCAGGGAGTCTCTATTGGCAGCGGCAAGGCCATGTCTGTGGCTCCTCGTGTGCATGAGCGCGGGGTGCATACTGACCGGCTGCAGTGATCGGGTGCGCAGACCCTCCGTCGAGGAGATGGCTGTCTTCAAGGCGGATGAGGCGACGGGGCCGGCGGTCGATATGGATCGCGTCCTGCAGGCGAAGATCGTCACCGGACCCTACCGCACCGGCACCGGCGACGTCGTGCAGTTGGAAATGCCGGCGATCCTGACGTCGCAGAGCTTCGACGGCACGGTCACCGACGGAAAAAAGGAGAACCTATGCCTGCCGGATCAGCGACGACGGGACAATCATGCTTCCCGTGGCCGGCCCGTTTGCGGCGGCGGGCAAATCCCTGGCGGAGATCGAGGCGGGAGTGCTCGCCCAATATCATCCGAAATATATCAAGGCCCCGTGTCCGATCTACGCGAGTGTCCTGCAGTACAATATGCGGCGTGTTTCCGTCGTTGGGGCGGTCGCCCGGCCGGGCGTCTACTCGCTACGGCCCGACCAGATGTCACTCGTGGCCTTGCTGATGGAGGCGGGCGGCATCGTGGAGCGGGGCGCAGCCCTCATCCGGATCGCCCGGCGCGAGGCCGGCGCCTCGCAGGCTTCCGAAATGCAGGCCCCGGCTCTCCTGGGAAACGCGGATGGCCGGCCGGGGATCCGTCAGGTGCAGGCAACGCTCCTGGATCAAGCCGGACCCGTCATTGGGAGCGCGACCCTCCGGGCTGCATTCGAACGGGAGGGGCCTCTCAAGACCACGGGCTGGCTTGCCATTGCAGATCAGAATGAGACGATGGTCCGCAAGTGGTGTGATCTGGCCGCTCAGGCCCAGATGTCGGCATTCCTCGATGCGGCGACTGCCGCGTCGAGCCGGGTGCCGGTGGCGGACCTGCAGACAAAAGTCGCCCGATTGGCCCAAGCCCTGAACGCAGCCCCGCTGAAATCCGAGAACCGCTGCGGTGGCGCAGGACTGTGGCTGGACCGTGGAGGAGGGACGGCTCGTGGCCCTTCTGGGCGCGCCGCCCTTCAAGAAGCAGATCCCATCCGGCCGGAGCACACCAGCCAGGTCCATCCAGTGGGTCAACGATCAGGCTGTAACCACCCTGGTTCTGCCGATCAAGGGGCTGAACATCCCGTTCAACGATGTGACGCTGCAGGAAGGCGACACGGTTACGGTGGAGTGGCCTCGCGAGCTGCTCATTTCTGTCCTGGGACTGGTCAGAGATCCGGGCAACTTCCCGTACCCGCCGAACACCGAGTACAACCTGATTCAGGCGATCGGTCTTGCGGGCGGATTGGATCCGGTGTCCGATCCGCGGTATGTGAGCATCTATCGGCTGCAGCCGGACGGCGAGATTTCGAGCATCACGATCCAACTCGTGAACACCAGGAACGAGCAGGACCTGACGGACGCCCTGGCGATGCCGGTCAAAGCCGGCGACGTGATCTCTGTGGAACACACGCTACGCACTCGCACGAATGTGTTCTTTGACCGATACTTTCGACTCACGTTCGGTTCTCTTTGTCGATCCAACCGACCTCTGGGACGAGAATGACTGAGCAGGGACAACCATCGCGTCTTACGGCCATCACGGACAATGGACCGGTCGGGCGGATCAACCGTTCGGCTTATGGAATGCCAAGGGATGATTTTGTCGGCGCCGCCCGCGCTGTAGGATCGAACTCGGGGCTCTTGACGGCCGCCTGGCGCAGCCGGTGGATCGTCCTGCTGTGCATCCTGCTTGCGCTGGGCGCAGGCATCACTTATGTTGAGCTGACTGTTCCCTTGTACACAAGCACGGCCAAACTCTACCTTGATTATGGTGGCATCCGGATCAGCCGGCCGTACGAGCCGGGCAGCGTGCCGCAGACCGACAGATACCTGTACACGCAAGCGGAGCTGCTTCGCTCAAGGCCCATTCTGACCGCAGCCGTCGAGATGCTCCGGCAGCGCCAGATGCGGGCTTTGGCCGGCGTGGACGCCCCCGTGGCATACCTGCAGGACAATATCGCAGTCACCGTCGGCAAGAAGGATGAGATCATCGGCGTCTCGTTCCATTCGCCGTACCCCGTGGAGGCGGCGGAGATCGTCAACTACGTGGTCGATGCCTACATGGCGTCCCGATCGCAGCATGAACGAAAGAACTCGTCCCAGGTGCTGCAAATCCTGCAGAGCGAGATGGCGCGGACGAACAAGGAGCTCGAAGGCAAGCGCAATACGCTGGAGACGTTCCAGGCCAACAAGATGCCGCTGGCGCTGGGCTCGGATCAGAGCGCGGTGGTGACACAGCGGTACCTGGACTTCCAGACGGCTCTGACGCAGGCCGAGATTGCCGCCCAGGAGGCGGAGTCATTTCGCAAGGGGGTGCAGTTCCTGGCCAGGGACCCGGGGGCGCTGCGGCAGTACATGCTGGTCAAAGATGGGATCGATGTTCCGCAGGGCGCTATGACGGAAAGGACTTCGCTGGAGAATCGCTTGACCGAGTTGCAGGTGCAGCGGGAGAAGCTCCTGGACACGCTGACGCCGAACCATCCCACGGTGGCCACTCTCACGGTCGAGATGGAGCGGGTCCGGGGGAGAATCGCCGAGCTGGATGGCCGATTTGTGGCCGCCGCGATGGAGGCGGCAGAGCAACGCCACAGCGAAGCCAGAGACTACGCCGAGCAACTCAGCAGGGTATACGATGACCAGCGCACGCGGGTGACCCAACTGAATACGGAGATCGCCCAGTACCAGCGGCTTCGCTCCGAGGTCGATCAGTTGCTGGGGTACTCGCAGACCCTGGAGCAGCAAATCCGCGAGATCCGCAAGATCGTCGGGGAGGACGTGGGACAACTCCAGATGGAGATTCTGGAGCCTGCCCTTCCAGCCGCTGGCCCGTTCAGCCCGCGCAAGGAGAGGGTCATCGCCATGGCTCTGCTCTGTGGATTGGTGTTGGGCGGGGGGATCGCGGCGGCCAGGGACTGGATCGACCAGACGATCCGCTCGACGGAGGAGATTTCGACGATCTTCCGCCTGCCCGTTCTCGGGGTGGTGCCGACGATGTCCCGGCGCCAGTCGGTTCCGATGCGCGGCCGCAGGATCCTCCTGGAGCCCTCTTCCCGCGAGGCCGAAGCGTTCCGGATCGTGCGCACGGCGGTTTTCTTCGGCGCTCCCAACGGCAAAGCGAAAACCACGCTGATCACCTCGCCGGGCATTGAGGATGGCAAATCGACCCTCGTCAGCAATCTCGCCATTGCCATGGCCCGCGCCGGACAGAAAACGCTCATCCTCGACGCCGACCTGAGAAAGCCGATTCAGCACAGGATTTTCGATATCAACCATCAGGAGCAGTGCTTGTGCAGTGTGCTGGAAGGCAAAGTGAAACTGACGCAGGCGATCCAGCCGACGCAGGTGCCCGGGCTCAGTTTGCTGACGTGCGGCTATGGCATTGGCAACCCTGCCGAGGTGCTCAACAGCCCGCAATTCGCCAAGCTTCTGGCCTACCTGGGCCGGGTGTACGACCGGATCATCGTCGATGCCCCGCCCGTCACTGCCGTGACCGACGCACAGATTCTCGGCGCGCTGTGCGATTTCACGATTCTCGTACTGCGGGCGGACCGGTCCACGAGAAAGATCACGCAGCGGGCGATCGAGGCGTTGCGAGGCGTAGGAGGGCGGCTCTTGGGAATCGTAGTGAATCAAGTCCACCGGGACGGCGGCCGCTACGGGTACTATGGCGGGCACTACGGATCGGGTCGTTCGAATCACAAGCACGGCCCGGATGCCAAAGCGCACGACACTTGTATCGGTATGACCCTGAAGCCGCTGGAAGCCGGACTCAGCAGAAGCCTAGTACTGCGACCATCTTAAAGTTGTGGGCAAAGTGCATTGCTTACGATGGGTGGCAGCGGCAAGCGCAGCTTGCCGCTGCCACCCGATACTCACATCTTTAGTGTGGTCAGAGTACTAGTGAGTGTGATGATGCCTATCATGGGGGGTTGTATACAGCAAGTGACGGCGGCTTTCGAGATGCTCTCGGCCGGCCTCGGTCCTCGCCGGGCATACTTCCTGTGCATTGAGAATTTCGCGAGGGAATGACGAACCTCAAAGTCATTTGACGGGCGTGCGAGCGGAGGGGCACGCCTCCCTCGCCGGCTGTCGCTTTGCCGCCCGCGCACGACAGGGATGCCGACAGGGACGGAGTATGCGCTGAGTCATGAGAGGCGACCGCAGAATAGCTCTGGGCACGATGGTGGCCGTCTCCGGCACCTTCGTTCACAAGGCACTGAATCTTATCCTCGTGCCCATGCAGTTCTATTACCTGGAGAGAGAGCTGCTGGGCGTCTGGTTCCTCATGAACAACTCTGTCGCGCTGCTGTACCTGTTCAACTTCGGATTGCCACCAACCGTTCAAAGGCGTGTGGCGTTCGCCAAAGGGCTCAGCGGCGACGACCCTTACTGCCCGCTGTCCGGCGCGTCGATCCGGGGCATTGCGGACCTGCTGGCGACCAGCCGGCGGATGCTGTTTTGCCTGGTGCTCATGATTGTCCTGGGCAGCGTGCTCGGGGGGCGCTGGTTCCTCAGGACGCTGGACCTGGACCCCGGGGCCATGGAGACGACATACATCGCATGGTGCCTGATGTGCGTCGGCTACGGCATCAACACGTGGGCGCAGTTCGTCCATTCACTGCTGTGCGGTCTGGGTGATGTCGGACGGGCGGGGGCCATCAATCTCGCATGCCTCATATTCGTGGACATTCTCAGCATCGCGGTTGTGGCGGCCGGCGGCGGAATCACCGGCATGGCCGTTGTCTGGTGTCTCGGCGGGGTCGCGAGCTGCTTTGCCGCCTGGATAGTTGTCAAACATAGATATCCCGAGGTCACGGCCACCCGTGGTGCGTGGAACCGGGGACTGGCCCGATCGATGGTTGCCCCTGCCCTGAAGCTATGGCTGATGGGCCTCGGCACGTTTCTGGTCATGCAGACGGACAGGTTTTACATTGCATACCTCGTGAGTCTCGATGCCGTCCCGGCTTACGTGGCCGCGTATGCCCTGGTGTCCACGATTCACGAGTTGTTCAAATCGCCCATCGAGCCATCAGCGCCGCTGATCTCGCAGGCATGGCAGGCGGGGAACCTCCACGTCGTGCGCAAGCTCCTGTGGAGAAACCTGCGGGTGGTGGTCGTCGGTTTTGGGATCGCGTCGGCCCTGCTCATCGCCTGCGGCCGCGACATCATCGAGCTTTGGCTTGGGCCGGGCAATTTCGTGGGCCAGACGGTCCTGGTCCTGTTTGTCCTGATGCTCCTGCTGGACTGCCAGCACGCGGTGACCGTGAGCGTCGGCGTTGCCACGGAGGATATACCCTACGGATTCTGGCTCATGATGGCCGCGGGGATCAACCTCATCTTGTCCTACATCCTGGGCGTTGCATGGGGGCTGGCGGGGATTGCCGCAGCGACGTTGATCGCGCATCTGGTCACGGTGAACTGGTATGCCGTGTACCGCCCGTTAAAGCGTCTCGGCATATCCGTGAGCCTGTACGTGAGGCAGTTCCTGCTGCCTGCGACCCTTCTGATTCTTCTATCTACCGTCATTCTCAGCAGCGCCGGCCGGGCCTTCACCACAAGCCCCGTATGGAAGGTGTGCGTGTGCGGCTCGCTGGCGGCCCTGTGCGGATTGCTCATGGAATGGCTGTGGTGTCTGGATCAGGAAGACCGCCAGAACCTCAGGAGCCTGGCTGTGCCGCGATGGAGACACCTTCGACCGAGAACTGTGCCATAGATAAACGTGCTCCCGCTTGCTGATACTCAGGTGCTGGGTGGCAGCGGCAAGCGCAGCTTGCCGATGGCTTGCCCATCCGCCATCGGCAAAGCCTTCGGCCCATTCGACTTCGCTCAGGGCAGGCTCTTGCCGCTGCCACCCGGACGCTTGCGACAGGCTGTGAAATGCGTGTGAGAGCACAACGCGAGTAGAGACGATGCAACACTTGCAGGAAAAGACGATCCCGGGTTTGCATGAGGCCCTGGTGCGGCGTCTTCCGCCGCTGAACAGGGACGGAGCGGTTCTCGATGTCGGCTGCGGCACCGGCGCCTGGCTGGAGCGGCTCTCACGGCACGGATTCCGCAATCTCTACGGGGTCGACGTCGAGCCCGCTCAGATCGGCAGCACGAGTGCGAAGGTCTTTCAGATGGACGTGGACAAGGATGACCTGCAACTGACGGATGTGAAGTTCCAACTGATCACCGCCATCGAGGTCATCGAGCACATCGAGAACACCGGCCGATTGCTCAGCCTCGTGGAGTCGCATCTCAGCGACAACGGCGTCTTCCTGCTGACTACGCCGAACATTCACTCGCTGCACTCCCGGCTGCGTTTCCTGCTCAAGGGCAAGTTGCAGTTCTTCGATGAGAAGGCGGACCGGACCCATATCAAGCCTTTCGTGTTCACCGGCCTGCGGCGCATGCTGGCCAGGCATGGGCTTCGTGTCCGCAGCTTGTGGTGCTTTCCGGAAAATGGGGGCAGCATCGCGTCGCGGAGGAGTCTGCGGCTTGTCTCCAAAATGCTTGGGACCATCATCCCCAATCCCATGCCCGGCGACATTCTCTGCGTCCTGATCGAGAAATCAATGTGGCCCTGGCACGGAGATCACGCGAATTCCGCGGACAGCCGGATAATAGAAGGTACATAAGACCTATGAGAAAATGGGCCTACATGGGCATCCCTCATACCGGGGGAACATACTCCGTCTTCCACAACCTTCGAAGCGGTCTGCTCTCCCATGGCGTCGAGCTGCGTTGGATCGGCGTCGGTGCAGCCGATGCCAGTGCGTTGGCGGATGGGCCGGGCAACGCGGAACTGCAGTTGGGAACAGTCATTGCGCCCGGCGAGTCAGAGGAGCCAAGGCAAGGGGCTGCCCTGGTGGAGTTCTTCACGACAGCACGCTATGAAGGGGTCTTTGTGAACGTGCTGTGCGGCCGCGTCGCGACCAACTGCGTGCGATATCTTGAGCCGGGCATGCGACGGATTCTGATCGTGCATACGACCAGCGTTGGCGCATACGCCGCGGCCCGCGCCATACGGGACCATGTCCATGCCACAATCGGGGTGTCGCCCCGGATCGCCCGGGACCTGATTGCACGCAAGGGATTTGATAAGGCGTGGACGGTCTCCATTCCAAACGCCATTGAGGTGGAAAGATTCAATATCGCCAGGAAGAAAGCGGCCTGCGATGGCCTGACGGTCCTGTTCCTCGGGCGCATGGAGGACAATGCCAAAGGCTGCCTGCTCCTTTCCAGGATCTTTGAGCGCGTGAACCGAAGCGGCGTGCGGGTGCGATGCGTCGTTGCGGGTGACGGGCCGGACCTTGCGGAGTTGAAGCGCCGATGCAACAGCCTGTCCAACGTGCATTTCCTGGGCCCGGTGCCGTATGAGGCAGTGCCGGAGGTTCTGGCCCAGGCCGATATCTACATCTTCCCATCGCGCTACGAGGGCTTCGGCCTGAGCCTGGTGGAAGCGATGGCCTCCGGCTGCGTTCCGGTGGCCTCGGCCATCCGCGGCGTGACCGACGCGATCATCGACGACGGGAGCACGGGTTGTCTCTTTCCGATTGGCGACTGGCGACGGGCGGCAGACTGCATTGTGCGCCTGGCCTGCGATCCGGCACGACGGCAGGAGATGTCGCTCGCAGCCGGGCGCAGCGCGCGGAGTCGGTTCTCCGTGGGAAGAGCCGCTCAACAGTACATGGATGTGATGGATACGGCGGTCGGGGCCCCTCGGCCTCTGAAGCCAACCTTGGATGTGACAAAATGGAACTATCCCAGAGGACTCAGAGACGGATGGCGAAGTTGCCTGCCCCGGAAAATGAAGCAGCACTTGAGGCTCATGCGCGAGCGTCTTGCCATGCAAACGGCATGAAGGTGCTTGTCTGCCAGCACGGCGCCCGTCATCGATATGCGGTGGCGAGAATTCTCGAACAAGCGGGCATGCTGTCCCGGCTGTACACCGACTCCTCGCGGCATAGTCCACTGGGCAGACTCTGCCGCGGGCTCGGCTCCCGGGTCGGGGGCTCCATCGAGCGATTGTCCCGGCGGGAAATCGCGGACATACCGGCGAACAAGATATTTTCCACAGATGCTGTTTTCTGGTCCGAGGTTTTCGGACGCCGTCACCGCCGGGATCACCCCATTCTTCGCTGCTACCAGCGGCACAAAATCCTGTCCCGGGTGATGCAGCGGTGGGGCACGGCGGATGCGGACATCCTGTACGTGATGTACCACGAGAACCTGGACTTCGTTCGATATGCCAGGGAGCACGGGTTGAAGATCGTCGTGGACGTCTTTGCCCATCCGATGATGGATCGCATCGTGAACGCCGAGTGCCAGAAGTACCCCGGATGGGAGATGCCGATGGACCCGAGCGTCCTTGCGTTCGCGGAGAGCCTGATCGAGGAGACGCTGGACCTGGCGGATATCGCATTGTGTCCCTCGGAGTGGGTGGCCCAGGGCGTGACGATGCTGAGTCCCAAGGACGCCGGGAAGATACGGATTTGCCCCTATGGCTCGAGCATCAGCTACCGGGGCTATATCAACGTGCCCACGCCCGGACGGATCTTCTTTGCCGGCAATTGCCTGCTGCGCAAGGGATTGCCCGATCTGGCGAGGGCGGCCGACCTGCTCAAACCGAAGTACCCGCATCTGGAGTTCCGTGTCGCCGGGGCTACCGATCCCTCGATTCCCCACCGGCCGGAGTGCCGCAACCTGTACTTTCTCGGCAACCTCTCGCGCGAGCAGATGCAGGAGGAGTTCCTGTCCGCCGACATGTTCGTCCTGCCCACGCACGCGGAGGGCCTTGCGTCCGTGATGATCGAAGCCATCGTGGCCGGATGTCCGATCATCACCACGAGACGTGCCGGGGTGGCCATCCGGGATTCCGTCGATGGCGTCATTGTAGCTCCGGGCGACGTGGCTGCGCTTGCCGCGGCTATTGAAAAAGTCCATTGCGACCGGGCTTTCCGTGATGCCCTGGCGGCCAACGCCAGAAAGCTGGCGGGCAACTACACCATGGAAGCCTGGAAGAATCGGCTGATCGGGGTCCTGGGGCTGCTGCGACCGAGTCTTTCACCGCGGCCGGCAGGGATGCCACCTCTTGCGTCTCCACAACCTGTTCCAATAGGATGAAGCTGAGATGCGCCTGCTCGTGATCTTCCATCGTTTCGGGCCATACCACTACGCCCGTGTCAGGGCGGCGAACAGAGTCAGACCTGTCGTTGCGCTGGAGCTGTCCGGCGAGGACCGGACATACGCCTGGACCCGGATCGGGGGCGACGTTGAGTTCGAGAAGCACATCGTCTTCCCGTCGGCGGATTCCGAGTCGCTTGCGGGCAAGATGGTCCATGAAGAAGTCACGAAGAAGCTCGAAGTCATCCGGCCGGACGTGGTCGCGATCCCGGGGCTCTACGACAAGGGCGCCCTGTCGAGCCTGATCTGGTGCCATGAGCATGACGTTCCCTGCATCCTGATGTCCGACACGTCGGAACGTGACTTCAGGAGACACGCCTGGCGCGAGTGGATCAAGCGCCAGGTGGCGGCATACTATTCCGCCGCGCTGGTCGGCGGGCAAGCACAAAAGCAGTACATCTGCAAGCTCGGAATGTCGCAGGACAGAGTCTTTACGGGCTATGATGTGATTGACAACGACTATTTTTCGAGCAAAGCCGGCCCGATCCGAGAAAACGCCGCGTGCTACAGGCGCAAATACTCCATTCCCGAGCGATGCTTCCTCAGCTCGACCCGGTTCATCCCCCGAAAGAACCTGTTCCGATTGATCGCTGCGTACGCCGAGTATCGCAGGAGGGCGAAGCGTCCGTGGGACATGGTCATCGTAGGCGACGGCGAGCTGATGCCGCAGGTGAAACGCCAAGTGTCTGCCCTGAACCTGCGGGACCACGTCGTTCTGCCTGGATTCAGGCAGTATGAGGAGCTTCCGCTCTATTACGGCCTTGCCAGTTGCTATATCCAGGCGAGCATCGCCGAGCCGTGGGGGTTGGCCGTCAATGAGGCGATGGCCTCCGCATTGCCTGTCCTTGTCTCCAATGTATGCGGCTGCGTGCCGGAGCTGGTCTGCGAAGGGGTGAATGGATTCACCTTCGATCCCCATGACGTCGCAGGCATCGCCGAGAAGATGCTCGCGATCTCCGAGGCGGATGGCGGTCTCGAAGTCATGGGCCGGATGAGCCGCCAGATCGTCTCCGGCTGGGGCTGCAACTGGTTTGCTGCAAACCTGTGGAGAGCCGCGGAGTTGGCCTGTCACGATCCCGTCCATGTCCGCAGCCGGCTCGGCTCTCTGATCCTGAAGACCCTGGTCTTTGCCAGGTGACATCGGCCCGCGCATTACGAGAGAGAACTCCACAACACGGGTGGCATCGGCAAGCGCAGCTTACCGATGGCTCTTGGATGCAGCCCAGCACCATCGGCAAGCTCCGCAGGCTCCGCTTGCCGCTGCCACCCATGCTTTTCCAGCTTGAAAGGGTGGGGGTGGAGCGAGCTCCACTGATTCTTCTGCCATGGCTACACTGCTGCTGATTGTGCTCGTTGTGCCGGCGCTGGCCATCGTTCTGGGAATCATCCGAGACCCGGGCCGCATCTACCAGTATCCATTCGCGGCCGCCGCCGTCTTTCTGGGGTTCATTGTCCCGCCCTTGTTCGGACTGCTGCGAGCATCCTATCTGCCGCGGTGGGGTATCGAACGCTACACGTTCATGTGTGCTTTGTGCCTGATCATGTGCTGGCTCGGAGATGCATGTGCCCGGCGATACAACCGGCCGAGAGCGGGATCCGTGCTGTACGACTCGGGAAGGTGGTTACTCGGCTCGGCCCTGCTGATCCTCGTCGGCGGCCTGGCCTATCTCAAGAGCCGTGCCCTGTTCCAGGCGGAATTCGACATGAGCACCGGGCTGCCCACGGCGTTGTCCTTCTTCGTCTGTCTGCTCCGATACGGCTTCGTCATGGCGCTGATGCACTTCCTCTATACGGGCAACAGGTACTCTCTATATCTGTCCTGTCTGGCGGGCGCGTATTACCTGGACCGCATCGTCTTTTTCGGACGCCGCCTGGACACGATGGAGTTTGCCTTCGTCATCGCGGGCGCTGTCTGGTTCGCGCGGGGCAGACGGCTGCCGCGAGCCGTGACGCTGTCGGCGATCGTGGTCGCCGCGCTGGGCATGGCGAGCACGGGAGTCTATCGAGCGGTCGTCGTCTCCACGACCGGTGAGCGGGACTGGTCGCGCCTGAAAGAGGTAAATGTCCTCGATGAATTCCGCAAGGCGACGGCCGATGGAAGCTCGGAAACCCTCAGCGGAGTCTACCTGATGGCCGCCGGCGCCATGCGCAAAGCGCTTGACTTCGGGCTCTATCATTGGAACTGCCTTGTATCCGATTACGTTCCGGCCCAGGTCTTTGGCGCCGCCCGGAAGGAGTCCCTTTATGCCCCTACGGTCAATCTCATCGAGATCGCCCAGAAGGAGTACGGCTTCACGCCATCGCCGGGGACGACGCTCACCGGCATGGTGGATTGCTTCGGCTCGTTCTGGTACGTGGGGTGTCTGGAGTTCTTCGTGATCGGTTACGTGATGCAGTGGCTCTACCTGCGTGCCGTGGGCGGAAGCATGATGGCACAGGCGATCTACGTTTTCATGATGACGCAAGCCTTGCATGCCATCACGCACAGCACGACCTGGTTTGTGCGGCCGTGGGTCCACATGCTGTTTTTCTGGATTCCCGTCATGCTCTATGCGACGGCGGCGCAATTCGTGCCCGCACCTGAGCCTCAAACGAGTGGCATGGACGCGCGCGCCCAAACTGTGCTGCCCGAATGTAGATGATCGAATAGGTTCGCAGGGAAGCGATGCACGTTGCCATGGTTATTGCGTCTATCTCCAGATGCGCCGCGGGCGTTGGGGTGAGCGTACGGGGTCTCTGCGAACAGCTTCGCAAAGATTGCGATGTCAGTGTGCTCTCTATCAGGGATGAGTTCACCGAGGCGGACAAGAAAGCCTGGTGGCCTCCGGGGCCGCGGGTTTTTGGCTGGCATGGTCCCAGACGGTTCGGATACTCGCCGGCTCTGAGCAAGGCCGTGCGGCGAATGTCGTGTGATGTGATCCATAACCACGGGCTTTGGATGTACCCGGACATAGCGGCCCGACGGGCGGCAGAAGAGACCGGCGTGCCCCTGCTCGTCTCTCCGCATGGAATGCTGGACGCATGGGCGCTTCGCAATTCGGCGTGGAAGAAGAGACTCGCAGGCCGGCTGTTCACCAACAAGACCCTGCATCGGGCGGCGTGCATCCATGCCCTGTGTGAATCGGAGTACCGCAGCATCCGGCGATACGGATTGAGGAATCCTGTTTGTGTCATACCTAACGGCGTCGCTCTACCGGACGATACCGAAGAGGCGAAATCCTCCGCAGCCTGGGCACGGACGGACGAGGTCCGCAAGACCCTGCTTTTCATGGGAAGAATCCACGAGAAGAAGGGATTGGCGAACCTGGTAAGAGCCTGGGCCGCGCTGAAAGCGCCGAATGGAGGTTGGCGCCTTGCCATTGCAGGCAATGACCAATTCGGACATGAAGGAAAGCTCAAACGCATGGTGCGCGATCTTGCGCTCGAGCGGGATGTCTCTTTCACGGGACCGCTGCTGGATAGCGATAAGGAGGTGGCACTGGCGCAGGCGGATGCGTTTGTACTGCCGTCGTACAGCGAAGGTCTTCCCATGGCCGTGCTGGAGGCGTGGGCGCATCGTCTGCCCGTGATGATGACAACCGAGTGCAACATCCCCGAAGGGTTCGAGGCCGGGGCGGCCCTGGAAGTCAGGCCGCACCCTGAGTCGATCGCACAGGGCCTGCAGAGGTTGTTTGCGATGGATTGTGAGGAGCTTCAGACGATGGGCAACAGGGGCCGGGCCCTTGTCGAGGGCACATTCTCATGGCCGACGGTGGCGGCCCGGATGATGAGCGTCTACCGATGGCTGCTGGAGGGCGGCCCGCTCCCCGATTGTGTCAGGTTGAATTGATTGGAAGCGACAAAGGTCGATATCAGTCGTTGCTCAAGCCCGTTCTCGATCTGGAACAAGGTTGCGCGGGTTCTGTGGGGCGTGGCGTGGCTGTGTCTGTTCCGGCCCAGTCCACGTCTCTGTCACGGGTGGCGGCGATTCCTTCTGAGACGATTCGGAGCGAAGATCGGGCGAGGAGTGGCGCTGCAGCCATCCTGCAGGATCACCATGCCGTGGAAACTGGAGATGGGTGACTACAGCTCTCTCGGCGAGCACGTGATCTGCTACAACATCGGCGGCGTGCGTATCGGTGGGCATTCCACGATCTCCCAGTACTCTCATCTTTGCTCCTCGACCCATGATTACGAGCATCCGCACATGTCCCAAGTGCTCGTTCCTGTCGAGATCAAGGACCAGGCCTGGATCTGTGCCGACGCGTTCATCGCCCCCGGCGTGACGGTGGGGCAGGGGGCGGTGGTAGGGGCGCGGGCCAGCGTCTTCAAGGATGTCGAGCCCTGGACTGTCGTAGGCGGTAATCCCGCTCGCCCGATCAAAAGGCGCGTCCTTCGGAGTTCATAAGTGGAGTTCTGCAAAATGGAAGTTGGGCTTACTTGGGGAAGGAAAAATACGCTTTTCATTTTTCCTTCTTCAACAACAGACGCCAAAGTGCATGATACGTACCCTGGGAAGCGACTGGAGATTGCCTTGCTACACGCGGCACAACAGACCCGCGCGGGGTGCACAACGCGCACGAACCACTTGTCGATTCAAGGAAATCCCAAAGCTGATGTCCTTGAATAATAAGCCCAACTTCCATTTTGCAGAACTCCACTCCATAAATGACATGCTGATTGCCGGCATCAACGATGGTCATAATGCCTCTGTGGTCCTGCTGCGGGACGGCCGGATCGTCTTCGCGTGGCAGGAGGAGCGATTCACGCGCAGGAAGAACCAGCCGGGATTCCCCATCCATGCCCTGCGTAAGGGGCTGCAATTCATCGGCGCGGAGCTGGATGCGGTGGACGTGTTTGCGGTTGCTTCGACACGGCCTGTCACGATGCCGGGCTCGTCCGAGGAGGACGTGTCGGGTTACTCCAGGCGGGACGGCTCCCTTGCATCGCGCTTGCGCTCGTATGTCCGCAGCACGCCGCTTGCCGGGCCGGTGTATGGTTATCGCCAGATGTGCCGCCGACGGCATATTGAGAAGCTCGGCATCCCACGGGCCAAGACCCGGTTCTACGATCATCACCTGTGCCACGCCGCAACGGCATTCTGGGGCGCCGGCCGCAGCCGGCAGCGCTCGCTGGTCCTCACCAGCGACGCCGCGGGTGACGGCTTGTCTGGTTCCGTCTACGTGGGAGAGAACGGTGCTCTGCGGAGATTGGCGACCATCCCGGAGGCCGATTCCATTGGCATGCTCTACACGACAACTACCGTGCTTCTGGGCATGCTGCCCAACGAGCACGAATACAAGGTCATGGGTCTCGCCCCGTATGGGACGGGCAGACAGGCGGAGGCGATAAGGCGAGAGTTGCTCGCGTGGGTGGCCACCGATGGATGTCCCCGGCTGACCTACGAGCGCAGCAGTTCGGCGCCGTCATTCTTCAGTTGTTATCACTGGCTGGCGAAGATCTTCGAGTGCAAGCGGTTCGATCATGTCGCCGCTGCTGTCCAGCAGTTTCTCGAAGAGGTGCTGGTCGATTGGGTCAAGCACTGCGTCCAGGCCACCGGGATTTCTCACGTGATGCTCTCGGGGGGCGTCTTCATGAACGTCAAGGCCAACCAGAGGATTCTGGAACTGCCTTGCGTGGAGAGCCTGTATGTGGTCCCATCCTGCGGCGATGAGACAAACGCATTCGGGGCGGCGTTCCTGGCGCATTCGGAGTTGTCGAAGGAGGCTTGCGAGGGCTTCGGCTCGTTGTACTATGGCCCGACGATCGAGGATGCGGCAGTGGAGGGAGCCATCCGGGAGCTTGGCGGGGCCTGTGAGCTGCGAGTTTCGACCCCGCCGGATATCCTGCGAGTCACTGCCGAGCTGCTGAGCCAGGGACACATCGTGGCTAGAGTCTGGGGCCGGGAGGAATTCGGGGCCCGGGCACTCGGGAATCGTTCCATCCTTGCCGATCCTTCCGTCCCGGGCGTCGTGCAGACCATCAACAGGGCGATCAAACAGCGGGATTTCTGGATGCCATTCGCCTCGTCCATTCTCGCGGAGGAGGAATCCCGGTATATCAGGAACCCGAAGGGCATGCCGGCTCCCTACATGATCGTCACGTTCGATTGCACGGAAAACTGGCGGCAGATTGCGGCCGGGATCCATCCGCAGGATCACACCGTCCGGCCGCAGGTCGTCCGCCGGGAGGCCAGTCCGGAGTACCATCGCCTGCTTTCCTCATTTCGCGAGTTGACCGGCCGGGGAGCCTTGCTGAATACCTCCTACAATCTGCACGGTGAGCCATTGGTCAGTAGTGCACGAGATGCCGTGGACGTGTTTGCCCGGTCCGGACTGCGCCGGCTGGTGCTTGGCAATAAGCTGCTGGCCAAGCCATAGTCACGGTTGCGTGGATAGCCTATGTGTCCATCCGTCTTGATCCTCACCCTCAATGAGGAAATCAACCTGCCGAGGTGTCTGGCGAGCGTGTCCTGGTCGGACGACGTGGTCGTGCTGGATTCCTTCAGCACGGATCGTACGGTGGAGATCGCCGAAGCCGCCGGCGCCAGGGTGGTGCAGCGCAGGTTCGATAACTGGTCGTGCCACCAGAACTGGGCGGTCCGCAACATCGAGTTCAAGCACCCATGGGTCTACTACTCCGATGCCGACGAGAGTGTCACGCCGGAGCTTGCCGAGGAGCTGCGGTCGATTGCCGGCAACGGCACAGAGGGGCCGGTCGCCTATCGCATCCGCTTCAGGAACATCTTCATGGGGCGCTGGATCCGGCACTCCAGCC
Source organism: Sedimentisphaerales bacterium (assembly GCA_963708075.1). Taxonomy (GTDB): domain Bacteria; phylum Planctomycetota; class Phycisphaerae; order Sedimentisphaerales; family Anaerobacaceae; genus PLanc-01. The sequence goes on along the minus strand of OY970194.1, from coordinate 4,566,668 downwards.
TGTATCCCACCTGGGTCCTGCGGTTCTTCCGGCCGGACAAGGTGCACTGGGAGCGGCTCGTCAATCCGATTGCCGTCGTGGATGGTCCTGAGAGCAGGCTCTACGGCCATTTCGAGCACTATAGCTTCAACAAGGGGCTGGCCGAGTGGTTCGCCAAGCACAACCTGTACTCCTCGGACGAGGCCCGGGAGCTGATCCGGACGGTGGAAGAATCCATGGAGTGGCGAGGATTGGTTTCTCCGGACCCGGCGCAGCGGCGAAAGGCGATGAAGAGCCTCGCCTACCGAATGCCTCTGCGGCCCACCCTCGTCTTCGGCTACCTGTACTTCCTCCGGTTGGGCCTGCTCGACGGACTGCCCGGGCTGACCTACTGTCGTTTGCGTGCCATCTTCGAATATATGGTCGATCTCAAAGTCAAGGAACTCAAGCGGAGGGAGAAGGGACTGGCCTTGTAGAGCGGCGCCGAGGTACTCTCAGGAAGCACCGATGCACCGCCAGCCGCGAGCGGGTGGGACGGATCTGCGACTTGATTCTCAGTCGGGGACTCGATGTGCAGTGGCTGTTCGAGACCCGGGTGGACCATGTATCCAGGGGGCTCCTGACCTGTGACTGGACGCAGTATAGCACGAACCAGGTGGTAATGAGGACGGAGGAACTGTCCGGGCAGCAAATCGGTCGTGCCAGCCCGGGGTCGAAGATCCTTGGTCTGAGTATTCAGCGACACCGGCAGATTGGGGGATGTATGCGAGTGCTGTTCATCAATCAGTTCTACGTGCCGGATGTGGCGGCGACCGGCCAGCTCCTGGCGGATGTGGCGGAGGAATTGTCGTGCCGGGGACACGACGTGCACGTGGTATGCAGCCGGCGCGCCTACAATGGCGGCCGTGCGGCCCTGGCATGCGAGGACCTCTTCAACGGCGTGCATGTCCACCGCGTAGGGGCGACGGGCTTCGGTCGAAGGAGGATGGTTGGACGCCTCTTCGACTACGTGTCGTTCTATGTCCTCGCGCTGCACAGGGCGTTCACTCTGCCAACGATGGACGTATGTGTGGCGTTGACGACCCCGCCGTTGATCGCTCTCGTTGGTTTGCTGCTCCATGCGCTGCGTGGGACCCGAATGGTGGTGTGGACGATGGACTTGTATCCCGAGATCGCCGTCGCGTTTGGCGTGCTTGGAAAGAGGAGCCTTCTTCGCGCGGTCCTGGCGAGGCTCAGCCAACGAGTATACCGAAGGTCCGGGGCGATCATCTCACTGGGCGACGTTATGGCCCAGCGCCTCGTCGAAGCGGGACGCGCCGCGCGACGCAATCGCGGTCATCCACAACTGGGTGCCGCGTGAGAGAATCGATTCGGCGGGACCCGCCATCACATAGGCTGTGACGTCCGTTCGCGTGCATTATGATCACATTGCTCTATTCAGGCAACTTCGGTTTCGGTCACGAGCTTGACACGATCCTGCGTGCTGTGCATGCGTTGCATGGGGAGGTGGCCTTGCGGCTGCTTCTCGTCGGGGCCGGCAGGGGAATAGAGAGTGTCCGACAGCTTATCGGCGAGCTGAGACTCGATAACGTCGAGCTGCGGCCGCCCGTGCCTCTGGATCAGCTCTCGGGGTTGCTCGCCGGCGGCGACATTCACATTGTCACGCAGAAGCCGTCCACGGAGGGCCTCCTTGTGCCCAGCAAGATCTACGGCACGCTCGCCGTGGGCCGGCCGACGGTCTTCATCGGCCCGGAGGACTGCGACGTCGCAAGGATTCTTCGGAAAAGCGCCTCCGGCTTCATCATTGCCTCCGGCGACATCCGCGCGGTGGCCGAGGCGCTGCGATGGCTTGCCATGAATGCCCCCTTGCGCCTGGAGATGGGGTGCCGGGCGAGAGACTACTACCGCAGGCACTTAGGACGGCACAGAAGCGTCACACAAATCGTCAACATCATCGAACGTGTTGGTCACAACGACCCATTGGGGGAGCAGGCGCCCACGGGCCTGGTGTCTGCCCAAAGTCGGTCACGATTGCAGGCCCGCTTGGGGGCTGAAGGAGATATATGATGGAGTACAACGACGGCAAGAAACCCGGGACGGCATTCGTCATCTCAAATGGCTGCCACGAATGCTTTATCGATGCGGCACTGGTCCAGCAATTCCTGAGGGAAAAGCACGGCTTGACCCTGGTTGAAGACATTGCGAGTGCAGACCTTATCGTCATGCTGGGTTGCGCGGTCATGCAGCCCAAGGAAGATCAGACGCAGGAGTTGATCCGGCTGGTTCACGAGCAGAGACGGCCGGGCAGCCAGGTGGTCGTGGGCGGCTGCATCGCCAAGATCAGACCCGAAATCGCCCAGGCCGGCAGCGCCTCGTACAACGGGCTCGCCACCGAGATCGAGAACCTCATCGCCCTCAAGGGCCAAAACGGCGAGTTGAAGGCGAACTTCCCCTATCAGCCGTACCGCGGTCATAAGAAGGATCTCCTGGGCATCGTGGCCGCCCGCGTCCGCCAGAATGTGCTGGCCGAGAGTGTCGGCGCGAGCCGGCTTAAGCAACGACTGGTGCGACGAGTGTCTCAGCCGTTCGTGGCCATGCTCGCCCAGTACAAGGATTTCGTCGAATCGAGGATGGACGTGTGGAACACGAGCACGTACACCATCAAAGTCTCCACGGGTTGCAGGGGCAACTGCTCATACTGCTCCATAAGACAATCGAGAGGCCCCGTATCCAGCAAGTCGATTCACTGCATCGTCGAGGAACTCATGAGCGGGCTTCAGAAAGGCTATCGCAGTATCGCCCTGATCGGAACCGACATCGGCGATTATGGCAAGGACCGGGGAGAGGACCTGATAGACCTGCTGAAGGCCCTGATCGAAGTTCCAGTGCGATTCCGGCTCCGATTGCGAAACGTGAATCCAAGATGGATCATTTCCGCCGGGCCGTCTTTCCATGACGTGCTCAGGAGCGGAAAGATTGCCTACCTCGAGGCGCCGATGCAGTCCGCCAGCGATCGTATTCTGCGGCTGATGAACCGTGGATATGACGCACAGGCATTCCTCGATGCCATGCGGGCGATCAAAGAAGCCTGCCCGACGCTCCTGGTAAAGACACAGATCATCGTGGGATTTCCGGGCGAGTCGGAGGAGGACTTCCAGAGGGCCCTGGACCTGATGAAGACAAGGTTGTTCGACTACGTCGACGTATTCCGGTACTCCGACAGGCCAAACACCAAGGCCTCCAGCCTTCCAGGCAAGATACCCGGCAAGGTCATCATGAAGAGATATAGGAAGCTGTTCTTCAAGTCACTCTTTCAGCTCGCGCCAAGGACCCTCCTTCTGCGACACAGATAAGCCGGTGATTATCCGGGAGCCCCAGCGCCCGGAGCCGGACAGTCAACAGGCAAGACCTCCCGCCCGCGTATCTCTCTCCTTCGCAGGTCACTTCTCCCGCGGGTAGACCATCCGCACACGCCAAACCACTCACCGTGGCGATCCTCTACCCGCTCTTCTTCCTGCCTCGTGAGAAATCCCCCAATTCTTGAAATTCTTCCCGTGTGGTAGAATCTTTATCTACGGGTGACGATTTCGAGAGAACTGCCCAGGCTGAAGTGTGTAGTCGCGGAGATATGGACGAACGGGATGCAGTGAAGGCGAGCCAGAGTGGGGACCGGTTGGCGTTCGGTCATCTGATCGACCGGCACTACCAGGGTTTGTACCGGTTCGCCTACCAGTGCCTCGGCAGCCACGGCGATGCCGACGACATCTGTCAGGAAGCGTTCCTCCAGGCGCTTTGCCGGATTCATAGCCTTCGGGACGGCGACTGCTTCCGGCCGTGGATCTACAAGATCGCACTGAACCTGGTGCGCCGGCGGAGGCGGCCCCGGTGGACGGCTGCTCCTTCATTGCAGCCGTTGCAGGGAGATGCCACGGGGGCTGTGGAGGCCCTGAAAGGCCGGGAAAGGGTGGATCGCGTTCGCGAGGAGATCGGCAAGTTGCCCCAGCCCATCCAGCTCGTTGCGATTCTGGTCCTGATGGACGGCGCGGCACAAAAAGAGGCAGCGCAGACCATCGGCTGCTCGGAGGCCACCGTGTCACGGCATCTGGAGACGGCCAGGGAAATGCTCCGGGTGAGACTTCGTCATTTGACTGATTAGGGGATATGGCCATGTCTGATCAGCAGCGGCAGGATAAGATGATCGAAGCCCTCCTGCGGGAGGTCCATGAATCGGCGGCGCCGGCGGATTCCTGGCAGGCCCTGCGCGGCCGCATCGAGAGCAGGTGCCGCACGGTGACGCCGGTGGGTGAGGTCATCTTCTGGCGGCGCATCGCGTTGGCCACGGCTGCAAGCTTTATCCTCACGGCGACACTGCTCGGCTATTTCCTGCTCAAAAATCAGGGCGCCGGACCTGCGTCATCGGCCGTCGCCAATGCTGATCCTCCGCTGCTCGACGATGCGCAGATCGAGCGACTGGCGCAAGCGTTCTCGCACGTCCGCAGCGTCTTCGCCGGACAGTCGCCCTGGTTCATGGTCGATTCCTTCGGCAATAGTCAACTGGGCCTGACCCAGGCACAAGAGCCTGCCGGGCGACCGGAAAAACTGATCGTGCTTCGCCTGGCGCTGCGGGACGCGCAGTCTGAATCTCAGCGGGCGTATGCTGATCTTGTGGCATTTCCCCAGCAGCGCATCGAAGTGCAGATGCGGACGGCGCAGGGCTCTGTTATCGAAGTGGCCCTCGTCCCTGTGCTCGGGGATGACGGACGGGTAGCCGTCGATGTCGTCGCCAGGGGGGACGGGGACGCCCGGGCTGCGGCCGTCAGGGTGGACGAGTCCGCATTCAGATCTCTGGTTCACATTCGCGTGGGCGCACACAGAATCGCCCTGAACGCGACAGCCAAACCTGTGTCCATATCTGAGCAGGGGTGAGTCATGAACAGGCGTGTGATTCGCAGTCTGCTCGCTGTCCTGGTGGTGCTGCAGGTGATGCCGAGTGTCTCGCCCGCAGCTCGCTTGCTACGCATGACCGTAGATCGTGATGCGATCTATACGCCGGGCAGTGTGCGGCTCACCTTCCAAATGACCCCGGCTGCACGGCTCGCTGGGCCGTACGATCTGCGAATCACCGTCTACGTGGCTCAGGATAAGGTTCGCGAACAGACAATGACGATTATCCGGGGCCGGCCCGCCTCGTACGATCTGTCCCTCCCACGGGTCCATGGGGTCACGCGGGCCTCGTACCGTGCGGAATTGTCGCTCGGGAACGAATTCCTGGAGGCTCGGGAAGAACCGATTGCGCTCTGGCCCCCGCGTGATCCGGCACCGGTGGGACCATGCAAAGCGGAGGTCTGGGTGCTCGATACGTCCGGCTCGCTGCAGACCCTTCTGACGGAGTTCGGCCTCAAGCCCGCCGACGCCTCATTCCAGGCGGTCCGCGATTTCAGTCGCCCCGATGTCATTTTCGCAGGCGAATACCTCGACGGTGCGAGCATGGAGATTCTTACCAGGCTGATTGCGGCGACATCGAAGCCCCTGGTGGTAGTCCTGCTGCGACAGAAACAGTTGCCGGAACAGCTCGATGCTTCAATCCGCAGCGGCACGGACCCGTGTCAACCCGCGGTCCCCGAGCTCAACAGTCTCCTGTTGAAGGACCTCAGCGGGGGCGATGTCATGCGGCTGCTGAGCGAGGCGAACACCGTGGGAGTTGAAAGGCGGACCGGGAGGTCGATCCACTCCCACCTTACAGCCAAAGAGGATGAGAAGACGATCTTCTCCCACTTGTGCGTGGTCGAGGAGACGAACTATCTCCTGCTTTCTTGTCAGCTTCCTGCGACGGCTCGCGAGGACCCCCGGCAGATGACGCTTCTGGGCAATCTCGTGCAGTTTGCCTGCCATGAAGCAGACCCGAATCCGGAGACCCGAATTGAAAGGGAAAAACGATGATGCGTTTGCGCAACGTTGAAATGACCTTCGTTCTACTGCTGGCTCCAGCATTGTGGGCGGCGGAGCCGAACCAGGCGACAAGTCCGGAGAAGGTCGTCGAGAGCATCCCGGTGGCGATCTTCGATTTCGAATCGAAGGCCCCGGGTAATCCTGACCTCGGCCAGCAGCTTGGCGACATTCTGACCGCGCGGCTGAGCACCTACGACCAGTTCACGCTCGTGGAGCGCAAGCGACTGCAGGATGTGCTCGCCGAGATGCAACTGAACCTGTCCGGCATGGTCGAGAACCGGCCAAGCCACCAAGGTCGGCAAAGTTGTCGGCGCCAGGATTCTGGTCTTCGGCCGGGCGTTTGCCGTGGATCGTGACCTCTACCTCGTCGCCAAGATCGTCGGCGCCGAGACCAGCCAGGTCAAAGGAGTCATGGTCCGTGGCAAGCTCGAAAGCGATCTGTCCGCCACGATCGACCAGCTTGTCGAGAAACTCGTCGGAGGCCTGTCCCAGTGGGGTCCCCAACTGCTTCCGAAGACGGAAAAGCTGGAGAGCAAGATCGACAAGCTGCGTGCACGATTGAAGGGCAAGGACCTGCCCAGTGTGGTCGTGATTGTGCCGGAGTCGCATGCGCGCAGCAGGCTGCCCGATCCGGCGGCGGCCGCCGAGATCAAGAAGGTGTTCAAGGATACGGGCTTCGAAGTCATCGAAGGGGACAGGCAGACACTGGAAAAGTGGACGAAGAACGTCTCCCTGGCGGGCAGCGACATCGTTATCACGGGCGAGGGTCTCAGCGACTTCGGCGCCCAGCTTGGCGGTCTGACCAGTTGCGTGGCCCGCCTGGAGGTGCAGGCTGTCTGGCGGGACTCGGCCAGAGTGATCGCCGCGGAGCGCACCACCCGTCGCGCTGTAGACCTGTCCGAGGCCATCGCTGCCAAAACCGCCCTGCAGTCCGCCGGCCACGAGCTGGCCATCGCCCTGATCACAAAGATCGCCGAAGCCACGACCCCGCCCGCGGAGTCGAACCGATGACATCGCCTCCGGTGTCCCGATCAAACGGCCTGCAGAGGGAGAAAGCATAATGATCAATCGTCTGTTCGTTTGTATGATTGCGGTCTCGTGCCTGTGGGGGGCAGCCCCAGCCCAGACCCAGGTCAAATGCGCAGTCATCGCCGGCAGAGATGCGGCTCCGGATGTGCTCGCGTGCGTTTCCTTGCTCGAAGTCCGATTGTCCCAGGATGAACGAATCCGGCTGGTCGAACGGGCCGAGTTGGACAGGGTTTTGCAGGAGCAGCAATTGTCCGCGGCCGGACTTGCCAGCCGGGATAGCATCATCAAAGCGGGACAACTGCTGCGGGCGGAGGCGTTTGTGTTGCTCTCGGTGGAAGATGGGCAGGAGCCGAAGGCGGAGCAGGGGAAGAGCCGATTGGTCCGTGTGCGGGTGGCGGAGACCGCACACGGGCTGCGGCTGTGGGAAGGCTATGAGACGCTGGAGGCATCGCAAGTGGAGGCGGCCGCCACACAGATTGCTGAGAAGGTCCGGACCGCAGTCGATAAAATCGCACAGATCAATGGGCCGGCGATTCCGGTGGGGATTGTCGATATCCATCGCGTGCAGTTGCCGGAGAAGTATGAGCCACTGGCGCGCGTGCTGCCGGGATTGCTCTCCGCCCGTCTGGGCAAAGAGCGACGAATCATCATGCTGGAACGGGAGAGCCTGGGCACTCTGCTGCGAGAGAAGCAGCTCACCGAAGGGCCGGATGAGGCCTTCTGGAACTCGGCCGTGCTCATTGACGGATACATCCAGCCGGGTGCAGACAGGAGCATCGAAATGAGTTTACGACTTCACCGGGCCAGCGGCGACGAGATGTCCACCCTCGCGCTGGTGGTGGACCCGAATCTCCCCCTTACCGCTGTGGAGACTGCGGCACGGAGGATCGTCCCGGTCCTACTCGATATGCCTTCTTCGGGGCAGTGGGAACCGGCTCGTGAGGCCCAGGAGTTCTTTGCACAGGGAGGATTACTCGGAAGTCACGGTCGATATGCGGCGGCGACCGTGGCCTTCGAGGCAGCTCATGCGTTGCAGCCCGACAACGTCCATTACACGGGCGCGTTGTTCCGCAATGAATGGGGGGCTCGATCCAGCCCGGAGGGTCGTCTGTTTGTCGAGAATCTGGCCACCTACTCCGATCTGCAGTTGGCAGAACTTGCCTCTGTCCTCATCCGCCAGATTCAGGCCGGCTCCGAGCGCGGATCGCTGACTGTGCGGACTGTCTGGGACAACTGGGCTTACGCGCTGGCGTGTGACTGGCAACCCCGGGGTTACCTGGCCAGTCGCGTGTCCGTCGCAAATGAAACGGTTAGAGATATCAACCGGGTGAATCGGCGCATATGGTACAATACCATGGTCGCTGCATTGGATAAACAGCAGATCAGGCCGGGATCGCCATCGCTCAACCCCATGAATGGAGCCAAGCTGGCCTGGGTCAGCTCGGATGACGCTAAGGAAGTGATTGCGAATGTGAAGACATCCTTTGCCAGGGCGACCATGCCCCTTGAACTGGGCGGAATCGTCACGTCCCCTGACGAGAGGGCTCGTATTTGCCGCCAGCTCTTCATGCAATACCGCATGCTCTCCCGAGGGACTCTGAAGAACGGCCACCTGTGTGCGGCTGTCGACGAGGTTCTTGCCCTGTGGCGAGAGTATGAGACGAGCTTGGCCGAAGTACGGGATCCCCTGGTCAGGTTCTATGCTCTGGTCACCCTGTCGTGGGAACACGCGTCCGGTGGGGGACAGGATCGAACAGAAGCACAGCGTCTGTGCCGGAAAGCCCTGGAAGTGCTCCTGGGAGAGTTGAAAAGCCCTAACGAGCCGTTTTCAGATAAGCAGAAGGCGGACGCCCGCGAGGAGTACAGGATGTGCTTCGAACGAGCCAGCTTCGGGGCGGACGAAAGAAGCGTGATTTGGCAAAGGATTTATGGGCCTCTGATAGAGGCACGGGATGCACACAATCTGGCCCTGTGGGATCCGGGCAACCGTTACAGTGGGATCTACAGCCATGGCGGTGACCCTGACTTACAAAATCCGTATCGGCAACTTCTGGAGAAAGCAGCCGAGGTCCTGCGGAGCAAACCGGATGATCCTCTCGTGGGCGAGGCGCTGACACGGCTGCGCGATTCGCTCTCCGAGGCCAGGAAGATGGAGTTCTCGACGAATCCTGTTCGCAAGGAAACCGGCCACGGGGCCATGATGCTCCTGCGAGCCGAGGATTGGCCGAGAAAGCGGAAGATGAACATGTCCCCGCAAGTCCGGGAGCGCGGTGGTCTCCAGGCGAAGGTGGCAGGTAATACACTGCTTGTTGCCTTCCTGTTTGACACACTTGGATGGGAGGCCGAGCGCATGATGGGACTGGCCGTCATCGACCTGACGGCTCAGCGGGTCCGTTCCGTGCGCCAGACGCTCGCGCCGAGCGGGTATGATTTACCACTCTCATCTATTACAGGCATCGCCCTGATCGAAGATACAGCCTACGTAGCGATGGACAAGGGCGGGATTGTACGATTCGACGCAATCCTGTCAGATAGCCGACAGTTCCTCGAGTCCCCGCGCATCCTGACGGAAAAGGATGGTCTGCCGTTTTCGGGTGTCACGGGAATGGTCGAGGACGACGACAAGTTGTGGATCGCCCACTCTCAGATGAGAAACGAAAGTGGTCTTGGGTTATATGACCCTGCAACGGGGCGTTGGGAGAGCGTTCTTTGCAGTGCGTTGAAGAATGACGAGCCCTTCAATGCCGGGCACACCTATAGGATCAGCAGCCTGATGGCCGTCCCTCCCGACCGGCTCTATTTCGCCACGTACGTCATGGTGGGCAGGCCACGCTCTGAAGATCAAGAGAGGCAGTACTACCGGGGCTTCTGGTGCATGGATACGAAGCGGCGAAAGCCGGCATACCTCGGGATCACCGTCATGAGCGGGCTGGCGGGCACTGATGGCAGGTTGCTGCTGCGGGACTGGTACTCCTTGGTGGAGTTTGACCCTGCCTCCCAGCAGGCGCAGTTGATCATGGGAAGACCTTGCCGGGTTTCGTTACCTCTGGGCGAAATGACGGCGCCGGCGCAATGGCGCAAAGCGCCATTCATATCTGAGTCCGTGTCCAGACAGTTGTCGCTCGGGCCTCATTCCACAGGGCAAACGGATTTGTCCACCGCCGTTATTCATGACGACAGGCTGTGGATTCGCTCCGGTTTGAGCCAGATCACGATCATTCCACGCGGGGCGATGCGGGAGCAGATCGTGACGGTAGACAGCAAGATTCTGGACAATGGCGAAGTGCTTCAGCTTGTCAGCACACCTCATGGCCTAATCGGCATCGGCCACGGCACGGTTGGGTTCATAGAATCCGCCATCAACCTACCGAATCAAAGCACTCACACCCCATAAGGAATCACTTCCCCTTGCTGCATGGAACAGGTTGGACCTTGTCAGGTGCATGAGGTATCATAATGCCGTCGATGCCCTTGCACGGGCGGTTGTCATTCATCAGTCACGATAGTCTTTGCGGAAGGTGAGTGTATGAGCGATTCTGGGAAGAGCGCGGGAACGAATCGGGTCACTCGGCGAACATTGCTTCGCAACACGGCCGCAGCGGCAGCGGCGTTTACGATCGTGCCCCGGCATGTCTTGGGCGGGCCCGGGAATACGCCGCCGAGCGAGAAGCTCAATATCGCCGGTGTCGGCATCGGCGGCCAGGGCGCCAGCGACCTGAACGATGTTCGCAGCGAGAACATCGTCGTCCTGTGCGACGTGGATTGGGACTATGCCGCCCACACGTTCAAGGAGTACCCGAAGGCAAAACAGTACAAGGACTTCCGCGTCATGTTCGAAAAGGAAAAGGGCATCGACGCGGTGGTCGTGGGCACGCCCGACCACAATCACGCCATCGTGAGCATGATGGCGATCAAGCTGGGCAAGCATGTGTACTGCGAAAAGCCGCTGACGCGAACCGTGTACGAAGCCCGCGCGCTTGGCAAGGCGGCCCGGGAGGCCAAGGTCGCCACGCAGATGGGCAACCAGGGCATGGCCTTCGAGGGCAACCGCCTGATCAACGAGTGGCTCTGGGATGGGGCCATCGGCCAGGTGCGCGAAGTGCACGCCTGGTCCGACCGGCCGACGCATAGCGGCAAACCGCCCCTGTACTGGGCCCAGGGTGTGGACCGGCCCACGGATACGCCGCCGGTTCCGGAGACAATGGATTGGGACCTGTGGCTGGGCCCAGCGCCGTATCGGCCCTACCATCGGGCATATGCTCCATTCGCATGGCGCGGCTGGTGGGACTTCGGTTCCGGTGGGCTCGGCGATATGGGCATCCACAACCTCGCGCCGGTCTGGTCCGCGTTGAAGCTGGAGGCGCCGGTGAGCGTGAACGCCAGCTCGACCCTGTTCAATAATGAGACGCTCCCGTTGGCCTCCACAGTGCACTATGAGTTCCCGGCTCGCGGCGACATGGCGCCGGTGACACTCCATTGGTATGACGGCGGCATGATCCCGCCCCGGCCGCCTGAGCTGGAGGACGACCGCGAGCTGTCCCGCGAGGATGGGCTGCTCTTTGTCGGCGACAAGGGCACGATGTATGTCGAAGGCTGGGGCGGAAACAGTCCCCGGCTGATCCCGGAAGCGAAGATGAAAGCCTACAAGCGACCGCCCAAGACGCTGCCGCGCTCCATCGGTCACCACGCCGAATGGCTCAAGGCCTGCAAGGACGGCACGCCGACGCGGTCGAACTTCGCGGACTTTGCCGGCCCGCTGACCGAGGCAGTGCTGCTCGGCACGATTTGCGTCCGCATGGGCGGCCGAAAGCTCCTCTGGGACAGCAGGAATTTGAAAGTCACGAACGTGCCCGAGGCGAATCAGTACCTGCACTATGAGTATCGTAAGGGATGGACGCTGTAGACGAAGTGGACCTATAGGACCTATGGGACGAATAGGACCTGTGTTTCGGGAGGTTAACCAGTCATGCCGAGCAAGGGACGAGTAAAGGTCGGGATCATCGGCTCGCGGTTTGAGGCGGATATTCACGCGGAATCGTTCCGGATTCTGCCGGATGAGGCGGAAGTGGTGGCGATTGTCTCGCCGACGCCCGGCAACGCGGAGAAGCTCGCCAAGAGATACAACATCCCGCGGGTCTTCACCGATTATCGGCAGATGCTCGCGGAGAAAGACATCGAGATGGTGACGATCGCGGCTCCGAACTATCTGCACGCGCAGATGACCGTCGATATCGCCAATGCAGGCAAGCACGTCGTCTGCGAGAAGCCTCTGTGCATGACGCTGGAGGAGGCGGATGTGATGATCGACACATGCAAGAAGAAGGGCGTGTTGCTGATGTATGCCGAGGAGCTGTACTTCACGCCGAAGTACGTCAAGGCCAAGGAAATGGCCGACCAGGGCGCGTTCGGCAAGGTGTACCTGGTCAAGCAGAGCGAGAAGCATTTCGGCCCGCACGCGGACTGGTTCTGGAACGTCGAGAAATCCGGCGGCGGGGTGTTCATGGACATGGGCTGTCACGGCATCGCCTTCTGCTACTGGTTCCTGGGCCGGCCGCAAATCAAGAGCGTCTATTGCCAGATGGGCACCTACGTTCACGGCGGTAAGACCAAAGGCGAGGACAACACCATCTGCATCCTGGAGTTCGCCAACGGGGCCGTGGGTATGATCGAGGATAGCTGGGCCCGGCGGGGCGGCATGGACGATTGCATCGAGGTCTATGGCGAGGGCGGCGTCACCTACGCGGACCTGCACATGGGCAATGCGCTGCCGACCTTCAGTGAGCACGGCTACGGGTACGCCGTGGAAAAGGCCCCGACGACGAAGGGCTGGAGCTATCCCGTCTTCGGCGAGCTGTGGAACTACGGATTCCCGCAGGAGATGCATCACTTCGCGCGGTGCGTTCGCGGCAAGGAGGAGCCCCAGGCCACAGGCGAAGACGGGCGGCTCGTCCAGCAGGTGCTCTTCGCCGGCTACCAGTCCGCAGGCACAGGCAGGAAGGTCGAGATGCCTTTCCGGCCGAAGAAAGTGCAGAAACCCATCGATCTCTGGTTCAAACCCGTATAGGTCCGATGTGTCCTGTGGGTCCCATTCTTTAGGGGGATTGAGCATGGCGCGAATACCATCGTTGCAGATGCTGTCGGAGCGCGAGGTCAAGGCCATTCAGGACGCCAGCTTCGCCATCCTGCGCGACACCGGGGTCATGGTGCATCATGAGGAGATGCTGCGCCTGCTCGGCGAGGCCGGCGCAAAGGTGGACGCAGCGCACAAGACTGCACGACTCGGCGAAAAGCTCGTCTTGGACTCGGTTGCCCGCGCCGGCAAGAAGTATGTGCTCTACGGCCGTGACGGCCGGCGCACGGCGCGTTTTGGGTACGGCGATCTCGTGCTGATGTCCAGTCCGGGACAATATGCGTGGATCGATCTTCAGACGGGAGATCGCCGGCCCGCGACGATTCAGGATACGCGCGACGCGATCCGCCTGGGCGACGCCCTCAGCAACATCACTATTGTGGGGGCGATGGCTCAGCCGGAGTCGATCTCGGAAGCCTGTCGCGACGTTGTCCTCACTGCCGAGCTTGTCAAGGGGACCGGCAAGCCCACGCGCTGCTGGGTCCGCAACGGCGCTACCGCCCGGTACATACTCGAGATTTACCGTACGGTTGCCGGCGGGGAGGCCGCGCTGCGAGCCCAGCCGATGGTCGAGGCGTTTCTCGAACCGATCAGTCCGCTGCAGTTGCCGAAGGACGGCCTCGACATTGTTCGCGAGTTCGCGCAGGCGGGCCAGCCCGTGAGCATCGGCCCGATGGCGATGACCGCCGGCACCGCCCCCGGCACGCTGGCGGGCACCCTGGCCCAGGAGAACGCAGAGATCCTTGCAGGCGTCGTGCTCACACAGTTGCTCGCGCCGGGCACGCCGATCACATACGGAGGGATTCCTCACATCATGGACCCGCGGACGGGCATCTGCTCGTTCGGCTCACCGGAGCAGGGCGTGATGGCCGTGGCAATGGTGCAGATCGCTCATTCCTACGGCTTTCCCGTATACGTCAATGTTGGCCTGACGGACGCGAAATTGCTCGACGCGCAGGCAGGCGCGGAGAAAGCGGCCACACTTCTGCTCGGCGTGCTGGCCGGGGCGGATACGTTCGGCCACTGCGGCATCTGCGGCACGGACCACGCCGGCAGCCTACTCTGGCTGGCGTGCGATGATGAGGTGATGAGCTACGTAAAGCGGATCGCGCGAGGGTTCACCGTCGATGATGAGCACCTGGCCGCGGATGTCGTCCGCGCGGTGGGCCCGGCAGGCAATTTCCTGGCCGAGGAACATACAGTCCGGCATTTTCGCGAGGAGTTGTGGCTGCCCGGCCCGATGTGGACGCGCCAGCCATACGACCTGTGGCGGACTGACGGCGGCGCCCCCTTTGCCGACCGCCTGTATCGGCATGTGGACGGCATCCTCGCCGCCCATCAGCTCGAGCCTCTGGACGAGTCTCTGGTCAGAGAAATCGATCAGATCGTCAAACATGCAACACAATCCCTGCCCCCTCATTGATGGCCGGAGGTTGCGGTGTCCTTGAAATACACGACACCCGCTTTTCTCTTTTGCCATTGATCCGGCGTTCGTGACGGCGTACGATACCGGACGGTCTTTCCGCCTTCGACGCGGCTTGCATCGGATGATGGTGATGAGCTTTATTTTGGGGGATCGAAGGCGGTGGGGGTGAGAAGCAGGCATCCCATTGGATTCAGCAAAGCCATAGTCAGTCATCAGGAGCGTCAGGGTGCCGCTCCGGTCGATTTGCACATGTCATGCAAGGGGGGTACGGTATGGTGGGGGTGCATTCCGCAGGGATCGTGCTGTTTTGTACGGCGTTGGCCGCGACTGTTTCAACGGGGCAACCGCAGGCTTCGACCAACAACTACATTGTCCAGGTGGCCCAATCGACGAATGCCTCACAGCTCGCCCAGAGTACGGCGCAGCGCATGAGCGGCACCCTGGGCCACGTCTACTCGACGGCGATGAACGGATTCTCCATTCGACTTCCGGCAGGACTGGCTGCTCGCGATATCCTCAGCTCTCCGGGCGTGCTCCGGGTGGAGCCCGACGTGAAGGTCTACGCCGTCGCACAGACATTGCCGACGGGGATCAACCGCATCGACATGGATAAACACGGACCGACGAAAATCGATGGCCTCGACGACCGGCTCAATGTGGACATTGCCATCATCGATACCGGCATCGACATCGATCACTCCGACCTGAGAGTCGTCGGAGGAAGACATTTCTATACGGCGCTTACGGGGCGGGCCTACCAGGATGACCGATACGACGATGACAACGGCCATGGCACGCACGTCGCGGGCATTGCGGCCGCCATCGACAACAACTTCGGCTTTGTGGGCGTGGCCCCCGGAGCGCGGTTGTGGGCGGTGAAGGTCCTCGATTCTCGGGGCTCCGGCTATGTGTCGGACCTGATCGCCGGGATCGACTGGGTGACCGCCCGCGCCGGCACGATCGAAGTGGTGAACATGAGCCTTGCCGCAACGGGCACCAGCAGCATCCTTCGCACCGCGATCCGCAACAGCGTAGCGGCGGGCGTGGTGCACGTGGCCGCGGCGGGAAACAGCGCCACGGACATCTACGGCCGTGATGGCGTGTTCAACACAAGCGATGACACCATTCCCGCGGCGTACCCGGAAGTGGCGACCATCTCCGCGATGGCCGATTCCGACGGCAGGCCCGGCGGCCTCGGGGCCTCCACCAATTACGGTGCTGATGACTCCTTTGCCGGTTTCAGCAGTTACAGCGCCAGTGTCGTCAGCGGCAACCCGGTGAACTCGCCCGGGGCTGCCATCGATCTACTGATGCCGGGCGTCAACATCTACTCCTGCTGGCGGGGCGGCGGCTACCGATCCCTCAGCGGCACCAGCATGGCGTCCCCGCACGCCGCCGGACTGGTCGCCCTGTACATCGCCGAACACGGCCGGGCATCCAACGCATCCGGCGTCTACGCGATTCGCCAGGCACTGATCGACGCCGGGATGAACCAGGCCAGCGGCATGCGACTGGCCGCATCGGCGGTCGAGCCCGATCGCAGACCTGAGAATCTCGGCTGGGCCGGCCAGGCAGCCCCGACGAACGATGCCCCGACCGTATCGATAGCGAATCCAGCCGATGGAAGCACCGTCAGCGGCACTGTCGTCATCCAGATCAAGGCCAGGGATGCCGAGGATTCGGCCGACAGGCTGAGGGTACAGATCAGCATCGACTCCACCGGCTCGCGGACGGCCGCCTACAACAGCAGCACGGGCTACCACCAGCTTGCCTGGGACACAAGCACGGCCGCGAGCGGACAACACACGATCACGGCCTCGGCTACGGACACGGCCGGCAACGCCTCGAATGTCGCCCAAATCCGGGTGACCGTGGGGACCGCCAATAACGCTCCAACCGCTGCAATCACCAGCCCGCGCAACGGCAGCATAGTCACCGGCCGGATAACGATTCAGGTCCGGGCGTCCGATGACCGCGACGCAACCGGCACGCTGACTATCGAAATCAATACCGACGGCTGGGCATGGCGGCGCGCCGGCTACAATCCGGCCAGTGGTTACTATGAGCTCTCCTGGGACACCACCTCTGTTCCCAACGGCAATCACACCATCGACGCCCGCGCTGCCGACAGCGACGGCAATGTCACGGATGCTTCGCAGGTGGCCATCCTCGTCAACAATATCGTCGCTACGGCCACACTGCACGTGGCGTCCGTGGAGGTCGAGACGGTCCCCTACATAATAGCAGGGTGGCAGCGTGTCATCGCCCGGGTGCTCATCGTGAATTCGGGGGCGCTCCCGTCGAAGGCGCCCTGGTGACGGGCAGCTTCTCAGGGGACGTCATCGGGCGGAAAGCCCGCATCACGGATGCATCGGGTGTGGCCACGATGGACGTGATCTGCTGGAAGCAGATTCAGCCCCGCGCGACGTTCTGCGTCGAGGATGTCGCGCACTACCTGCTCAGTTACGAGCCTGCGGACAACCGCCAGACATGCGGCTCGAACTACTGATGCTTATTCGCCCTTGGTGATCTTCTTGATCAGCTTGACTTCATTGGGGTCGAAGGGCTTGCCGTTCTTTCGGAAGATGTCGTGGAACCAGACGAGCGGCTCGGCCTTGTACTTGGTCTGCCACGAATCCCAGGGATAGATGGTCTGTGTCCTGCCGGCGACGAAGCCCCAGTTATAGGCGCCGACATTCTCCTGCCTGAGCCAGGGCAGGATGGTCTCGAACGTGCTGCCGGCGGGCCGGGCCATGTACTCGGTGCAGATAACGGGCCGGTCGTAGCGCCTCAGCGATTCCACACGCTTCTGCATTTCCGGCAGACTCCCGTAGCAGTGGAACGTGATGATGTCCGAGTTGTCGAGCATGTACCGGGCGATGGGTGAGAGCTTCTCGTCGCTGGACCAGTCGCCGACCCAGACGCCCGCGGTGATCGGCTGGCAGGGGTCCACCTCGCGGGCCCAGGCGACGACCTTCTTCAGCAGGGCTAGCGCCAGTTCCGGCTTGTTCTCCAGTTCCAACTTCACGTATGCGGGCCGATTGATGTTGTCCGGCTCGTTGAACAGGTCCCACGCATGCACGCGCTCGTCCTGGCCGAACTGGCTCATGACGCCCTTGATGTACCCTTCCAGTTTGTCGCAGCGGTTGGGGTCGCGGAGGATCTGCACGCCGGGGCTCTGGACCCAGCCGGAGTTGTGCACGTGCGGCCTGGGCTCGCGCTGCCGGCCTGTGTGCGGGAACGGGTCCCACACCCCGTCGAGCAGCACGAACATCACGCCGATCTCGTGCCGGTCGGCGATCTCCAGGAATTGCTCCATTCGCTTCGTAAATCCTGCCGCGTCCTGCGTCCACAGCAGGTTGTGCAGGAACACGCGGATGCTGTTGAAGCCGAGCTCCTGGGCCCACGTCAGCTCCTGCTCGATCCTGTTCGGATCGAAGGTCTTCGCCTGCCACATCTCCAACTGGTTGATCGCTGTGCTCGGCGCAAAGTTGCAGCCGATGAGCCAGCCCTGTTGCTCATACCATTCATTGGCCCTCTGAGCGGACCACCGCTCTGCTTGAGCAGGCCCGGCCGTAATTCGCCCCGAGGTAGCCCCCCCTAATGCACCGGCCGATGCTATTAGAATGATTGCCGCAATCCATCCATATGCCCTCATGATCATCTACTGCCCTTTCGTGTATGATTCCACATGCCATGAGTCCAAGTGCTTTCTATCCTACCAGACGATTGCGTCGATTGCACGAC
Organism: Sedimentisphaerales bacterium; assembly: GCA_963708075.1. GTDB lineage: Bacteria > Planctomycetota > Phycisphaerae > Sedimentisphaerales > Anaerobacaceae > PLanc-01. The sequence goes on along the minus strand of OY970194.1, from coordinate 4,548,408 downwards.
CTTCCCCAATCCGTGTTCATGCCAGGTCTCACAATCTGCGGCCCTGAGCTGGGTCGTGCTATGGCTGGTAGTCGGCGGTGCAGGGGCCTTCGCCGCTGGTGAGGAAGGCGCCGGGGCCGGGGTATCGCCAGACTTCGCCGGAAGCGGTGACGGCGAGGAAGTAGTACTTGCGGCAGGCGGCAGCCGTGGGCAGGTCCAGGCGGTAGGTTCCTGCGGCTGCGGTACCGAGGTCGAGGGTCAGGTTGTACGGGACATCGTTGACCAGGACCTGGATGGAGGCGGGCGGAAGATTGCTCTCGTCACGGTAGTTCAGCAGGAAAGAGGTCTTGCCGGCGGCCAGAAAGTCGTGGCAGGCAGCCACAATCGGCGTCTGGTCCGTCGGCGCGCTGCCCGCGAAGTCCTGCACCCAATAGCAGCGGTATGCGCTCGATGCGCTGTACACGTACCCTGTGCCGAGCACCCTCATGCGAGTGTCCATCATGTTGGTCCTGTGTCCCGCCTGCGTGCTGCGGTCCGCAGCGCACTGGCCGCCGTAGGCGTCGCACAGCAGTTGGTCGATCATCTCCTTGGCTGTGGCGTAGCCGGCCCCAACGTTCTCGCCGAGTATGAACGCATCGGGATAGAACCTCTCTATCCGGTCGGACCAGGGCGTGCCATCGCAACTGTTGTGCTGGAAACAGCCGTGGTCGGCCATGTCCTGGGCGTGGAACCGGGCCGACTCGTTAAGCGGCCGCTCGTAGCGCAGCGGCTCAACGGCGCTGTAGCTCCGGAGAATTGAGCTGGGGCTCGGTTGGAAGCCCGCCATGTACTTGTCACGGTACTGCTCCGGGGCCATTCGCACGCAATTGGTGTACACCAGGACGCGTCGCTCGAAAAGGTTGGGGAACCCCTGGACGGGGGCGCCTGTGAACAGGACGGCGGCGTCGAGGTTGAACGTCTGGATGTCTGCCGCGCCAAGTCGGTCACGAACCTGGACGGTCACGGTGGTGTCATTCTCGCGCTCGCCGGTCGGGTTCCAGGTGATCTCGCCGGAAGCGGGGTCGATGATCATGCCGGACGGGGCGATCAGCAGATCGTATGCCAGGCGGTCGTTGTCAGGGTCGCTGGCCTTGACATTGTAGACATACGATTGCCCGACGGCGGTTTGCAGCGGGGGAGTCGAGATGATCCGTGGCGGCCGATTGCCCGTGCACGCCGGATCGTACGGGTCGCCGCACTTGAGCCATTCCTGGGCCAACCCCATGAAGTCCGCGAACGTGATAAGGCAGTCGCCGTCATAATCCATCCGCAGGGTACAGGGAAATATTGTAAAGGCCGCGTTACTCACGTCGAAGTCTGCCGGATTGCCTGCGTCCGCAATGCGGATCAGGCATCGAGGGGAGGAGATTGATGGCACGGTCCAGAGAAAGACGCCTTTGCCTGCACTGGCCGGAGCGTCCGGGGCCACCGGTTCCCACGATGCACCTTCAGTAAACGAGAACTCGATGGTCACCTGCGTGACGCGCGTGCTGCATCGCCAGGTGATGGGCCATTGGCTGTTTGCCGCGATGGCCTCGCCGCCATTGGGGCTCTCGACCGTCACGGCCGCGCCGCATACGCCGACCACCGAGAGCACCAACGCCGGCACGCACCAAACCCATTCGGTCTTCATCCGAATCTCCAGACATACCCCGACCATATACCTGTTGAGTCCCTTCTGGATTCGACAGATTCCGCCGACGGGATTACCAGCCACCCCCGTACGGACCGACCATTCTGCTTCGGACGCCATACCAGTTCCGATAAAACAGCCAAGGCACAAGGCCGCTGGCTTGTCTGTTGCCCTGAGAGTGTGGCTGCATTAGAATCCTGGGGCAGTATCTGTTCCTATTACCCGGATCAAAGGAGGCACCTCTATGCAGCGGGAAATGTGGCATTTGGCAGGCTTGGCTCTACTGGCGGTCTTAGTTCCCACCTTGTCGGCGAACACAGCAACGCAAGACAATAAGTCTCTGCAGATGGCGAAGGACGTCCTGGAGACTACCGGCATCAAGGGCGGTTTTGTCGTCCACCTGGGCTGCGCGGACGGGAAACTGACGGCGGCGCTGCGGGCCGGCGATGGTTTCCTTGTCCAGGGACTGGATACCGACCCGAACGTCGTCGGCGAGGCCCGCAAGTACATCATGTCACAGGGCCTTTACGGGCCTGTCTCGGTGGATCGTCTGGCCGGCGCGTGCCTGCCGTATGTGGACAACTTCGTCAATCTGCTTGTGGCCGAGCGCCTCGGCGATATTCCCATGAGCGAGGTCACTCGCGTCCTGGCACCCAACGGCGTCGCGTGTCTCAAAGAGGGGCAGGGCTGGAAGCGCATCACCAAGCCGTGGCCCAAGGAGATCGACGAGTGGACGCATTACTTTCATGATGCTACGGCGAATCCTGTCGCTCATGACACGACCGTTGGCCCGCCGCGCCGGTACCAGTGGATCGGCAGCCCGCGCTGGTCGCGGCACCATGACCACATGTCCAGCATCAGCGCGCTGGTCTCGGCGCACGGCCGGCTGTTCTATATCATGGACGAGGGCTCGCGGGCCTCGATCCAGTTGCCGGCGCACTGGTCCCTGATCGCACGGGACGCCTTCAACGGCACGATTCTGTGGAAGCGTTCGATCCCGGCGTGGAACACGCACAAATGGCCGTTGAAGAGCGGCCCGGCCCAAGTCACGCGGCGCCTCGTGGCGGTAGGGGAGACGGTGTACGTGACGCTCGGACTCGATGCTCCCCTGACAGCGTTGGACGCCGCCACGGGCAAGACGATCCGCACGTACGAGGGCACGGCCAATACCGAGGAGATCATCGTCTCCGACGGCGTGGCATTTTTGCTCGTCAATGATGAGCCATCGAAGTGGCCGCAGTATCGCCAGGAATTCTCCTACGTCTGGAGCAACAGCCAACACGCCAATACGGACTGGCCGTGGGACGAGCAGCCGCGGAATGTGGTGGCCGTCGAGACCAGCACGGGCAAGGTCCTGTGGAAGAAGCAGAGCCCGGTGGCGCCGCTGACGCTGGCCGCCGATTCCAAGCAGGTGTACTTCCACGACGGCCAGAAGATCGTGTGCCTGGATCGTACTGAGGGCAAAGTCCTGTGGGAGTCGGAGGCGATCGATCGCCGGCCGGCGATCGCCGCCTGCTTCGGGCCGCGACTGCTGGCCTGGCAGGATATCGTGCTCTTCGCGGGCGGGACGCGATCCATGACCGCGGTCGCGGCGCAGACGGGAAAAACCCTGTGGACCGGCCAGCACTTCCGCTCCGGGCACCAGTCGCCGGAAGACTTGTTCATCGTGCAGGACCTGGTCTGGTCCGCGCCTATCGCGAATACGACGGATACCGGCATCTACAGAGGGCTCGATCCGCGCACGGGCGAGCTGAAGAAGCAGTTTTCGCCCGACGTGGACATTTACTGGTTCCACCATCGCTGCTATCCGAGCAAGGCAACCGACCGCTACTTCCTGACCTTGCGCAACGGCACGGAGTTCATCGACCCGCAGAAGGAGACGTGGCTGACGAATCACTGGGTTCGCGGCGCGTGCCTGTACGGCGTTCTGCCCTGCAATGGACTGCTCTATGCACCGCCACATCCCTGCGGGTGCTATCTCGAAGCGAAGTTGTGCGGTTTCAACGCGCTGGCTCCGGATTCGTTCACGATGCACGTGATCGTCCAAGCCGGCCAGGTGAACCGCCTGGAGAAAGGCCCTGCGTACGCGGGCAAACTTCAAAGCGAGGAGTCGCCGGCGGATTGGCCGACCTACCGGCACGACGGCGCACGCAGCGGCAGTGTGGGGACATCCGTTGCGGACCACGTCGTGCGTCTTTGGCAAACCGAGATCTCCGGCCGGCTCAGCGCAACTGTCGTAGCCGGGGGCAAGGTGTTCGTCGCGTCCATCGACGCTCATACTGTGTACGCCTTGAATAGCGCATCCGGCGAGCGGTTGTGGAGCTATACCGCCGGCGGGCGGGTGGACAGTCCGCCCACGATCTGGAAAGGACGGGTCCTGTTCGGCTCGGCCGACGGCTGGGTGTACTGCCTGCGGGCCTCGGATGGGGCACTGATCTGGCGTTTCCGTGCCGCCCCTGCAGACCTGCGGATGACAGCGTATGAGCAGGTCGAATCGCTGTGGCCCGTCCACGGCAGCGTGCTCGTGCAGGACGGCGTCTTGTATTGCACAGCGGGACGGTCGATGTTCCTGGATGGCGGATTGCACCTGCTGCGGCTGGACCCTACCACCGGTCGCTTGTTGTCCGAAACTGTTCTCGACGATCGCGACCCGGACACCGGCAAGAACCTGCAAAGTTATGTCAAGGGGCTGACCATGCCCGTAGCTTTGCCCGATATCTTGTCCAGCGATGGGCGGTCCGTCTATATGCGATCACAGGAGTTCGACCTCAACGGCGTGCGCCGCCGGATCGCTCCACTTCCCGTGGACGAGCAGACGGGCGAGGGGTCGCACCTGTTCTGCCAGATCGGGTTCCTCGACGACTCATGGTTCTTCCGGTCCTACTGGATGTACGGGCGGGCGATGGGCGGCGGCTACGGCGGCTGGTTCCGGGCCGGACGGCTCACGCCCTCCGGGCGGATCATGGTCTTCGACGACCAGACCATCTACGGCTACGCGCGAAAGCCCGAGTTCATGACCAACGCCTCCGTCCTCGAGTACGAGCTGTACGCCGCCGACAAACAGGTAAAGCCGGAGGCGATCCAGCGCATCAGCAAGAGTGATCGGATCATCGATGCAAACTCACCAAAGAAAAACGCCAATACGTCCGACTGGGAGTTGCGGCATGGTTTTGGCGCCGACCTGCTCTGGGCCGTCGATCCACGGTGGTCCCAGGATCAGCCGCCGGTTCTCGCCCGCGCCATGGTGCTGGCGGATCGGACGCTGTTCCTGGCAGGCCCGCCCGACGTATCCGACGAGGTGCGTGCCTTCTACAAGCCCGACGATCCGGAGGTGCACGATGCGCTGCTCCGGCAGGAAGCGGCGTTCGAGAACCGCCGGGGCGGTCTGCTGCTGGCGGTATCGGCCGCAGATGGTAAGGAGTTGGCCCGCTATCCGCTCGACAGCGTGCCCGTCTGGGACGGCATGGCCGTCGCACGAGGCCGGCTCTTCATGGCCACCATGGACGGCAAAGTCCTTTGCCTGGGCCCTCGCCGCTGAGTCTCGCACGTGACTGACATTGTCCTGGGTGGCACGGGCAAACTCGTTTGTCCGTGGGGCTTCGATTAGTCAGGCGCGATCGAATGAGCACCGTCAAACGAGTGTGGCGGCGACACCCGGCACTACCGGGTTTTTACCTGAGCCGTAGGGTGGGGCTTGCCCCACCATGAACCCGACGCCGGAGGAAGCGGTGGGGCAAGCCCCACCCTGCCTGGCTATTCGATGACGACTTCCTGCATGCCGGCGGACCATCGCTCCTGCAGCGTGATCTCGATCTTGAGGGTGTCGGTCTTCACGGGCTCGAATGTGACTCTATTGAATGTGTCCTTTTCGACTCCGTAGGCGGCGGTGTTCCTCACCGGCTTGAAAGCGCCATCGTCGTCACGATAGAGCGCCTGCCAGGATTTCGGCAGGTGACACTCGCCCCGGCCGGTGTCGTCGTACCAGTACACCTTGACACCGGACATGTCGTGCTTGTCCTTCCACTCGAACTGAACCCATTCCGTCGTGCCCTTGTGCGGCCAGAAATCCAATTGCCGGCCAGAGGAGTCAGCGGAATTCTCCGGCACGACCTGGTCCTTGATGGCCGCCAGCGAGGCGTGGACGAACGAGGCGGTGATCTTGCTCGTGTAGGTCAGGGTGTCCGCCGGCTCGGGCTTGGCCGCCTGCAGCTCGCGGGCCGGCCAGACCGTCATCTGCGCCCGGCCGCGATGAGCCCAGGCGTAGTACGGAATCGCCGTGAACTGCTTCGTGCCTGCCGAGACGACCTTGCCGTCGAGATCGCGCTTCGCCACTCGGGCTTTCCCTGTGATCACGATGACACCATTGAGCAGGTCCGACCGGTATTCGCTCTTGAGCTTCGCATCGTCCGCGACCACCGTGTTCAGCACCTTGCCATCATTGTCCGGCCCCTCCAGGCAGTACACGATGGGTCCGCGTTGCAGGGCTACTCGGCCGCGATCCGCTTTCACTTGCTCATGTGCGACCACCCGGCGGACGGGCATAGGCAGGTCCAGCTCGATCCTGTCGCCTTTTTGCCACTGGCGTTCGATGCGGGCGTAGCCTTTCTCGATGCTCGGCGACACGGTCTTGCCGTTGACCTTCAGCGTGGGTTTGTCATTGACGGGCGTCAGGAACGTGTACAGGTCGCTCGGAACCGCCTCATTCCGGGCCCAGCCGGGGATGCGAACGCAGATGGTGAACTTCTCGCTCTTTTCCGGCTCGACGCTGATATCCACCTTGCCCTTCCAGGGATACTCGGTCTGCTGGCTCAGCTTCACCTTGTTGCCGGCCGTCTGGATCGTGGTATCGCCGCTGAGGAACAGGTTCACATAGACATCATTGTCCTTGTACGCATAGGCGTAGCCGGGCACGGAGGGAACGAATCGCGCGACGTTCGACGGGCAGCACGGACAGTCGAACCACGGGCTCCTCTCGTCGCCGCCGGATTCGAGCCTGTTCGGATAGAAGAACCGGTCGCCCTTCATGCCGATGCCCGACAGGGCGGCGTTGTAGAGCGAGCGCTCCAGCACGTCGATGTACTTCGCGTCGCCTTGCATGAGGAACATGCGGTGGTTCCAGAAGATATTGGCGAACGAGGCGCAGGTCTCGCAGTAGGCGGTTAGATTGGGCAACTCGTACTTGGCGCTGAAGCCCTCGTTGCCACCGGAGGCCCCGATGCCGCCGGTGACGTAGAGCTTGGTGCCGACGACGTCGTGCCAGATGCTTTCGATGGCCTTGATATACTCCATGCTGCCGGTGAGAGCAGCGACGTCGGCCATGCCGGTGTACATGTAAGCCGCCCGGACGGAATGGCCCGTGGCCTCGGTCTGCTCTGTGACGGGGATGTGGTCCTGGGAGTACTCGCCGTAGAGGCCGCCGTCGCCATTGGGTCCGCGATTGCCCTTGCGGCCGCGCTGGTCCAGCAGGAACTTGGCCATATCCAGGTACTTGCCGTCGCCGGTGGCGCGGTAGAGCTTGCACAGGCCGATTTCGATCTCTTGGTGGCCCGGCGGGTCGGTCCGCTTGCCCGGGCCGAACACCTGGCAGATGTAGTCCGCGCACCGCGTCGCGATGTTCAAGAACGCCTTGTCGCCGGTGACCTGGTAGTGGGCGACGGCCCCTTCGAGCATGTGCCCGATGCAATACTGCTCGTGCATGTCCCGCTCATTGGTCCAGCGTTTCTCCGGCTGCCTCTGCGGCACGGAGTAAAACGTGTACAGGTACCCGTCCTCCCACTGGGCCCGGCTCATCGTCGTGATCAGCTTGTCCAAATAGAGCCTCAGCATGGCATCCGGATGGACCTGCAGCGAATACGCCGCTCCTTCCATGACCTTATAGACATCGGAGTCATTGAAGTAGATGCCCTCGTGCTTGCCCTCTTTGAGCCCCGCCGCCTTCTCAAAGTTGCGAATCCGCCCTGTTTCTTCACACATCTGAAAACAGTAAGGAATCGTCACCGTCCGGTTAATCTCCAGCCGCGGCGACCAGAACCCGTCCCTGACATTCACCAGATTGAACCCCACCGGCTTGACATTATAGTCCCGCTCCAACGGTCGTTTATCCTCCTGCCCCACACCCAACGTCGCCCAAACCAAACCGATCACGAACACGCCCATGAGCACCTGCCTCACATCTCCCATCGAAAACCTCACTCACTGAACCTCATTGCCAGTTCCAGACCCGCCCCATGATACCGCCCCACCCCATTTCCGCAATCCTGCCTCTTCGCCGCAGAATACACAGGCGACACAAGCAGAAGAATCTTTCAGACACGGATTTCGCGGATTCACACGGCTTCGGCGACAGCCGGTAGGGTTTGCTGTGCACACCGTCCCCTTTGTTCATAGTTGCTCAACACAGGTCCGATGTCTTTTGTGCTCTCTTCAATTGGTCCAGGCGGACATACCTCTGGTTCTGGGTGAAGGCAGTGATCCGTCCACTTGCAGATTGGAGATCGTTTTCAATTGGCTTCTCCAAATGGACCGTGTGACTGTCCTCAGGGGGAGTCAGGAGAATCACTTTGTAGAGCTTGCCTTCAGTCCGCAATTTCCGGTCCAGGAGATTCTCGACCAGCCTTCCCAGTTTTCCGTCGTATTTCCCATATGTCATTTCAACTTCTTCGTGTGATTCAAGAATCTGCGGGACCAGTTCCCGAATCTCGTTTCCGGTATAGAAGGCAATGTGGCTGACCTGCTGAAAAGACCTTCTCGGTTGACAAATGTAGGCGTGGAATGTGTTGTACTCTGGCCATGCGTGCTTGCCGGGAATAACCAAGGTATCTTTCGAGGACGAGATCAGTTCTTCTTCCTCCAGCATGCCCTGAAGCTCACGTAATAGGAACGCCTCCCGTTCAGAAACCACTTCTTCCTTGTCTGCAAGTACCTCTTCGATGGCTTGATCCAGAGCTGCGAAGGAAGCCCACCCGACACGACAGTCTTTCATCTCCTCGATAACATCCGGTCGCTCTATGTCCGGGGTGAGCACCAGCAATCTCTGGATTTGCTCGCTACCATCTTCAAATCGTTGGACGTGCCGGGCAAGTTGTTCTTGTTTCAGTGCATTTGGCTTGATCTTGGTTTCGATGAGGATGCGGAAGCTGCTGCTGATTTCTGCATCCGGGACTCCGACGTTTCCTTTTGACGCCTGGTTCTGGAAACGAACGAGCTCAAATTCGGATTGCTCCAACAAAGCAGCAAGAATCCTCTCGCACCGGCGCAGAGACAACGACCGAAGCACAGCCAGGATAGAGCCGGTGACACGATTTTCTCCAGCGCGGTATGTAGAAAAGATGCTCTCGCTCATAGGGTAGGACCTCCAGAGAATCGCTGGTATTCAACGTCACCTTCACGAATTCGTCGACCACGACTTGTTCTCCGTCACACGGGAGACTATAGCCTCGAAATCCATGGTCCTATTGTAGGGGCAGGTCGTGGGAAAGGCAAACGCCAAGTATCCTGCTGGTAGCCCGCGATGCGCAAAACGCAATTGGCTCGGTCCTTTGCACCGGTCGGTGGCGGTGGTATGCTGGAGCGGTTGGGTTTGATTGGATAGTGAATCGCAAGGGCGTATGAGCCTGGAGGATATTTGCATGTCAGAGCAACTGAATCGACGGCGGTTTCTGGAGGCGGTAGGAGTTGGGGCGGCGGCGTTTGCGCTACCGGCTATGGGGCAGGCAGGGGCTGAAAGCAAGAGCGTCAAGCTGCCGGAGGAGTGGATCGATCCGCCGAGCGAGTTTTCGCAGGCGCCGTTCTGGTTCTGGAACGATGAGCTGTCGGAAGCCGAGCTGCTTCGGCAGATCGAGGACTTCAAGGCTCACGGCGTACAGGCGTTCCTGATCCACCCGCGGGCCGGGCTGCCCAAGAGCATCGGGTGGATGAGCGAGCGGATGATTCACTTCATGCGGTTCGCCATCGAGCGGGCGGCGGAGCGGGACATGTGGGTGATCCTGTACGACGAGGGGATGTACCCGAGCGGCTCGTCGAGCGGGCAGGTGCCGGCGGAGAATCCGGCCTTTCGCACGCGAGGGCTGGTGTGCATCGATCTCGAAGCGGCCAAGCCGGGGACCGAGGTGCAGGGCGTGCGGATTAGCGGCAACGGCGAGCCGGAGTTGTCATCGGGTCAGAACCTTGTGGCGACCATCCGACGCAAGTCCAACAACCATCGCCTCGTGATCATCGACCGTGCGGCCCGGGACGGCTACTCGGTCATCCGGGGCCTGCATTTCACGCAGGACGACCCACCTCGCCGGGCCGATCACAAGGAAGTGCCGGAGAACCAGCCTGCCGGAGGGGACATCCTGAATCCGGAATCCGTCGCCTGCTTCATCCGGCTGGTGTATCAGCGATACTATGACGAGTTCGGCAAGCACTTCGGCAAGACGGTGAAAGCGATTTTCACCGACGAGCCATCGATGTTGGCCAGGCGCGGCGAGCGGGGCATGATGCCGGGCACGACCGGCATCCTCCAACACGTCAACGCCTTTCTCGGCTATGACTTCACGGAGCACTTGCCGGCCCTTTGGCATGACGACGAGCCGGACGCGGCACTGCATCGGCGCAACTACAGCCGCGCCCTGCAGGCGCGGCTGGAGCAAACATTCTATCGCCAGATCTCCGAATGGTGCGAGGCGCATGGCGTCTGTCTCACCGGCCATCCGGCGGGCCCGGACGACATCGGCCAGTTACGATACTTCCAAATCCCCGGTCAGGATATCGTCTGGCGTTACATCGAGCCGGGCAAGCCCAACGCTCTTGAGGGCGACCAGTCCACGCAGGCCAAGTGCGCCTCCTCGGCGATGATCCACCTGAAGCGCCGACGTAATTTGAACGAGTGCTGCGGGGCGTACGGACCTGATCTGACGTTTGACGAGATGAAGTGGCTGATGAACTGGCTGCTCGTGCGAGGCTGTAACCTGCTCGTTCCGCACGCGTTCTTCTATTCGATTCGTGGCCCGCGAATTGACGAGCGCCCGCCGGACGTTGGGCCGAATAGTCTGTGGTGGTCCCAGTACAAGCCCTTCGCTCAGGCCACCGCCCGCCTGTGCTGGCTGAATACGGACAGCCGGCACGTCTGCGAGCTGGCGATTCTCGGGTTGAACGATTCGCTGCCGTGGCGAGCCGCAAAGGTCTGCTTCCAGCACCAGCGTGATTTCAACTATCTCGAAGCACGGCACCTGTGGGAAGACGCCCGGGTGGATGCAGACGGCATCCGCCTGGCGGGGATGCACTATCGCGTGCTGATTCTCGAAGAGGACCCGCCCGAGAAAGCGAAACCTGCCATTGAGGCTCTGACAAACGCAGGGCGCCTCATCCGCTGGAACAATGAAATGGTCGATTCGCAGTTGATTGAGGCGATTGATAAACTGGTTGCGCCGGACGTGCAGGTTTCCCCGGACACGGTAGACCTGAGAGTGCGGCACGTGCAGAAGGGGGGAACAGACTACTACCTGCTGTTCAATGAGGGCGGCGAGGATCTGGAATTGCGACTTACTGTATCGGCAAGAGGCGGATGGACGCTCCTGGACCCGACCACCGGCGGTCATGAGATCATCCCGACGGATCGTCCTATCCGCTTGTCAAAGCACGCAGCGCGGATACTGGCTGTCAACAGTGCGCATTAAGCATTTTCCTGATTTCAAATTGTGTCGCGTTGCCGTTACACTGAGGCTCTCCGTAGCGTAGAGCTATTGGAGCGCCATAGACAGGAGAGTCGTTTGTGGCCGCATAGCTGAGGTTCTATGAGCATTGCCCACCAGTGGCGGTATGCCGTGCACATGGTGAATAAGGATTGAGAAGGAGCGGTTTTATGGCAAAGAAGGCGACCTCAAAAGAAACGGGCAGAGGCGCCCGATCGGCGAAGATCAGGGGTGAGCAGGAAAAAGGGACCGCGGTGCAGGAGATGCCGCAGGCCAAGCGGGGGGAAGCAGGGGAAGTAGTGGAGCGGCCTGGATCGGTACGAGGCGGGCGGCCCAGTCCCACCCACGAGCAGATCGCCCAGCGGGCACAGGACATCTGGAAACGGCATGGGTGCCCTCCCGGGGAGGACAAGGAGAATTGGTTCGAAGCGGAGGCAGAGCTGAAACGGGAGATGGGTATCCAATAAGATCGGGTCTGCAGGTGATAGGGGGGAAGGCGCGCATAGACGGGGTGACGTACCCGATAGTCCTATGCGCGCCTTTGTTTCTGGCCATGGTGAACGACCTCAAGAGTCCCTGAGGGGTCCACCGCTCACGCAGTCAGGTATTGCGTGAACCATTGCGAGGCGTAGTCCGCCACCTCGTCCAGTGTTCCGGGCTCTTCAAAGAGATGGGTGGCGCCCGGGATGATGACAAGCTTGTTCTCGACCTGCAACAGAGCAGCCGCCTCGCGGTTCATCTCGATCACGGGCGTGTCCCACCCTCCGACGATGAGCAGAGTGGGGGCTTTCACTTCGGGAAGGACCTCCGCCGCCAGATCCGGCCGGCCTCCGCGGGAGACTACCGCCCCCACCACGTCGGGCTTGTGAGCCGCCGCCATCAGGGCCGCCCCGGCGCCTGTGCTGGCGCCGAAGTACCCGATCCGCAAGTCCCGGGTGGCCTCATTCGACAGCACCCAGTCCGTGGCCGCCTCCACACGCTCCGCCAGGAATGGAATGTCGAACGCCAAGGTGCGGGTGATCGCGTCGGAACGTTCTTCACGCTCTGTCATCAGGTCCATGAGCAGCGTGGCCAGACCGGCTCCTTGAAGGATGCGGGCGACGTACTGATTTCGCGGGCTGAAGCGGCTGCTGCCTGCCCCGTGCGCAAAGAGCACAATCGCCTGTGCCTGATCGGGGATCGCCAGGATCCCATGCAGCGTCACATCGGCGATACGGATCTCGACGTCCTGGCTCTTCGTATTCTGGTCTGTGTGCGTTTCCATTGGATGAACCTCATGCGCTTCTATGACTGCCAGCTCTCTCTGCCTCCGAACTGCAGGTCTTCGATGGAATCGACCTCCATGAGGATTTCGCGTTGGACCTGCGGGAGATGCTCTTGCTCCTCGATCTGGGTGTAACTGCTGAACGGCGCGCTGGTTTGCGACCGGATGGCATGGCCGGCAAGCTGGTATCCATGGCCTTCCCGCGTATCCCAGATCAACAGTGCCATCTTGGTGTGCCCGTCCCTGCTCTCCAGGGGCGGGATGTCGGTCCAGGCCTTGATGGACACGCGGGTTTCGTCGGTCAGCCGGCACTCCTGGATGGGCGTGAAGGACGGCTCCCCGGCCTCATTGACGGTGGCCAGCAGGACCTGTCGAGATCGCCTGGCCGCACGGATCACCTGCTCGAGTTCTTGCGCTGTCGCTCTCATGTTGTCTCACTCAGTCAAGGCTGTTTGACAATCGATGGCGACGCCGGCCCCCTGGGCTGGCCGCTGAGCAACTCCTCGTACTCCTCCGGCAGCTCGCGCAGCACATCCCGGAGCTCGCCGCCCGAGACCGCTTCCCTGAGGACCTGTACGACGGCCTGGCTGTGTTTGATCGCGGCCGGATATCCGACCTCCGACCGGGCGGCAACCCGGTTGTAGAACTCCTCCAGGTTGAAGCGATGAGGATTCGTAAGCTCGCGGGCAGGCTGCTCCATCCAGAGCGTGAGCCACTCCTTCAGCGGCTTGGTCAACTCCGACGCCAAGTCGTGCCGCTCCCTGGGCGAGAGCATTTCGCCAAGCGTCCCCAACGTCGCCTTTACGGCTGCGGCAGCTTCCTTGGGCGAGTCCAACTCCGCCCTTTCCTGCACCCGGCCGATGAATTCCTCGTATTCCATACGCCCGCTCCCATCGAAAAGCAAAACGAATGGAGTGGCCGCCTTGCCTTAACGCCACTGGCCGAAGTCTTCCCGGCGGCTCCACAATCCTGCATCCTGTATTCTGGCCGTCGTGCCCGCGCCGGCAAAGTAGGGGAATCCTCAACTTCCCCTTCGTTTTTTCCTCGCGAAACGCCCAGGGATTGCCTGACTCCTGGTTCCGGTCACAACAGATGCAGGATGAGCTTTCAGCCCATGCTGTTCTTGTTCGCCCATTCCAGGACGACCTCGTTTGCCTGAGCGCCATGTCTACGTTCGCGTAGACATGTTCGATTCGATGGGCACAACATGCTTACGCAAGCGTAAGCATGGCACCCAGGCCGAGTGGGCCGACGACACAATCAGCACCTGGCGGTGCCGCCCGGTCCACTGGGCCGGAGCGATTTCGTTTCCTGAGACAAAGGAGACTGCCTCGGCCGCGATGATGTGGAAGGCGCAGCGGCCTGCGTCCTATGCGGGATGCTGCAGACGTTTGGTGATCTCATCGAGGCCGTCGAGGCATAGCTGCGACCATGTTTCCATGTTGTCGCGGACTGCGCAGCTCGGCGGGGGCCATGAAGCTCAACTGCGTGATCATCTGCTCGCGCCGGGTGACGTTCGGCGTCTCGAGCGTCCAGCCGTGGACGATTCCGAGGTGCACCTGTCCCACAGGGTTGGAATCGTCGTTGAGCAGGGCGACCACGCGATCCGTGTGCCCGGCGTCCACGATGACTTCCTCCGCCACCTCTCGCTCCACGGCGGTGACATACGTGTCGTAAAAATCGGCATTGAACAGGGGCAGGTCGTCGCCGGGATTGATGTGGCCTCCGATGCCGATGGACCGGTTGCCGACCAGCCGGGTCTCGCCCGCCCGCCGGCCGCGAACGTAGCTCAGGTATTTGCCGCTGTGCGTCATGATCACGTACGGAATGATCTGCTTATAGTTGGGATCGGTTTCCGCCTGCGACCGCCGCATGAAGCGAGGCACGCCCGGAGCGAAGATCTTCCGCACGTACCGTTCCACGTCGAACATCAGTCCGTGGAACATCCCCTCCTGCTCGACTACCTTGCGTTCGACCACCAGCACCTGTTCATCCTGCGCCATGCAGCGACTCCTATTCAGCTTTTGCACCCAGGGACACACGAGATGAAATTGCCCGGGCAACGCGTGCTCATCCTAATCGGACATGTGCAAGTACGTCAATGTCGGGCGCGATTTCCCTGTAGCCTCTGACAGTTGTTGGCGGCAGGGAAGGATTCTGTCATTGGCGACTCGGATCGGGGTACCACCCGGCGGGAATGACCTCAAAGTTCAAGACCTCCTTGAAGAAGATCGCTCGCTCCACAGCATCGCCTTGTGATAGCTTGCCTTTGTTGCTTTGCTGCCAATCCTTTTGTTCGAGCACACCGAAAATAAAATACTCGTTGCCCACGATCTCCGGCCTTCGCCGCTCAAATGCGGCCGCCAGCAGGGATTCCACGTCGGACTTCTTCGCAATGATCAACTCGCACCGTGTGCAGTAGCGGCAGGTCTTGTTCAGAATGAAAAGCTGGATCGGGTCGGCCTCGATATGGATGGCGAGCGGAAATCTGCGAACATTGGTCTTGCCCTCACACCGCGGGCACCGCGTGAACGCATATTGCTCGTAAGGACTGAGAAAGAAGCGGTATCTTCGCTTGAGCTTCCGCGTGCTCTTTCTGCCCATTGTCGTTCTCACTCTATCATTCGAAGTGGAAGCCGCAGGTGTCTTTGGTGATGTGCTCGGCGTCGGTGCGCGGGTACTTGCGGCAGTTGAGCGGGCGAAGCGGGTAGATGCCGCAGTAACCTTTGCCGTCCCCGTTGGTTTTGAGGAACGGACAGAGGTTCGGCAGCCGGCAACAGGCGCCGCAGTTTATGCACTGGCCTCGCCTCTGCGGCGAGACCGGCAGCATACAGGTCAAGGTCCTCCTGAACTTCGCGGTCCAGGTGTTTCTCTGCTTGTCAGCCATGCACCAGATTCCCGTGTGGACTCATTTCTGTTCGGCAGGCCCTTTATACACGGGCGGCTGATCCGAGTCAAGAGCCAGGATGTTCAAAGCCATTCCGCCTGGTTTGCCACGGGCCCTGGTGCAATCATAGAGACTCTGCTGTCTGATCCATGCAAAAGGCCGTCTGGGGCAGGGTTGGGTATTGACCTGCGTCTGCGGCGCGGACCGCAGTGGTAAGACTCGTTCATAGAACATGAGCCCCTCTCCTCGTTGCCCGGGAGCGTTCTGCTGTGGCAACGGCGAGAGGGGCTTTCTTTTCGAGCCATCCGCGGCTCATCAGAAAGGGAAGGAGCACCGCCTCAGGTAGATCCCCAGGAATGGCGCCCCAGGGGGCAAAGGATGACAGGCGGTGCTCCAAATCGGTCAGGTCTTGCGGTAGCGATCCACACACCACTGCGTTTCTGCGATTTAAGGCGTAGAAGCCTGCGTGGATGTAGATGGTTTTCTTGAGATTTTTCTAAATTCCTGCATCATTCTCTGGTGACGAGGAAGAGAACTTGCGGGATAGAGAGTACACTTATCGGGTTTAAGCTGAGTAGGCTGGTTGGCCTGGGTCAAGACTTGCCGGGTCCCTTTTTGGCAGACCAGGCAGGCCGCGACGGATGTCTAAGGCCCGGCGGATAAGAGTGGCGTTATCCGTATTGAAATTGTCGTTCCGGCCGGCTGGAACGCCTCCGGAAAAATGCCTCAAGAAATCAAATGCGGTCCGCCGATGCAAAGGGTGATGAGCTAGTGAACGTGGCTCGAAGCTGAGGCCGGCAAGGCCATCTTAGCTTGAGCCTGGACCGTCCACTGGAAGTCTGCATCACAGAAGTGGTTTGCAGCTCGGACGGCGGCAAGGCGCGGCTGAGAAAAAAAAGAAAGAGCCACACATAACTCTGTCGTGCCCCTGTGAAGTAGCAGCCGAGTCACAAGGACGAGAAAAAAAAGTACCGAACTCTCGTGCTGCCGTCATGGGGGCTTTTTCTTTTCCCGCACGGACCGCTGCCACTCCCAAAGAAGCATCCGCCGTTCTCCGGCAATTCATGGAATATCTTCTAACGGCAGGGCCCCGCGGGTATAATGCCATGTGACATCTATGGCAGACGCACGCGTCATCACGATGTTCGGCGCAACACGCGGGGGGCCGGGCTTGCCCCGTCTGTGCAGCGCCTCCACGGCAGCTTTGATTTGGATCGGAGGATCATCATGAATGACAAAGCGATCAGGCGGCGCACGTTTCTCAAGCAGGCGGCAGGAGCCGCGGCGGCCACGCTGGGTCTTCCCCTGTTCATTCGGTCCAGTGCGCTGGGCAAGACCGGCACTGTGGCGCCCAGCGAGCGGATCACGATGGCCTCCATCGGCGTTGGCGGCATGGGCACGAACAACCTGCGGGCCTTCCTCGCCCAGCCGGATGTGCAGGTCCTGGCCGTCTGCGACGTGGTCGAGGCCAGCGATCAGTACGGGCACTGGTACAAGCAAGGCTGGAATGGCACATGGTTTGGCCGCGAGCCCGCACGCAAGATCGTCAATGACGATTATGCCCGCAAGTATGGCGTCGACCAGTACAAGGGCTGCGACGCCTACGTGGACTTCCGGGACATCATCGGCAGGGATGACATCGATGCCGTGTGCGTGACGACCCCAGACCACTGGCACGCAATCCCCGTGATCATGGCGGCCGCCGCCGGCACGGACATCTACTGCGAAAAGCCGCTGAGCCTGACCGTTGCGGAAGGCCGGGCCATGGCCGATGCCGCACGGCGATACAATACCGTCTTTCAAACCGGCACCATGCGAAGGTCGGCCGAGCAGTACCGCTTCATCTGCGAGTTGATTCGAAACGGGCGCATCGGCAAGCTCCAGCGGGTCATCACGACTATTGGCCCCAACAACAAGCAGGCCCCGCCAAGCGACTGGCAGCCGATGCCGGTCCCGGAATGGCTCGACTACGGGATGTGGCTTGGCCCGGCCCCGTGGGCCCCGTACCACAAGGACCGATGCCTTTACACGTTCCGCTTCGGTTCTCGACTACTCCGGTGGCCAGACCACGAACCTGGGCGCCCACGTCATCGACATCATTCAGTGGGCCAATGGAACCGACGACACGGGCCCCGTCGAGTTTGAGGACCTGGGCAGCGAGTGGCCCAGTGACGGATTGTTCACCACGGCCACCAAGGTGAGCTTCCGGGCCCGCTATGCAAACGGCGTCGAATTCACATGCCAGACGGAGAAGACCGAGTCGTGGCGGTTCGAAGGCACGGACGGCTGGATCGAGGTGCGGGACGACAAATGGACCGGTTCTCCCGAGTCACTCAAGACCACAGTGATCGGCGCCAACGAGGTTCACCTCTACAAGAGCGACGAGCATCATCGCAACTTTGTCGACTGCATCAAGAGCCGTCAGCCCACGGCGGCCCCGGCCGAGGTCGGCCATCGCTCGACCAGCATCTGCCTCCTCGGTAACATCGCGATGCGACTGCATCGCAAGCTGCACTGGGACCCCGCCGCCGAACGGTTCACTGATTGCGATGAGGCCAATCAGATGCTCGATAGGCCGATGCGAAGCCCTTGGCACCTGTAGCATTCGGTAGGAGTAAATATCTCGGAGAAGGAGGAAACTCATGTGCCGGATATGCCTTTCTATAGGTATCTTTGCCCTGCTTTTGACCGGTCCAGTGGTTGCCGCAGCGGACAAACCTGTGACGCTGGACACCGATCCCAACCTGGCAGGTTGGTGGAAATTCGACGAGGCGGCGGGCAAAACCGCGGCGGATTCCAGCAGGCACAAGCGGGACGGCGGGCTCCAGGGCGAGCTCTCCTTCGACGAAAGCTCCGCGCCGGGCAAGGCCGGGGAGGCCATTCAACTTGACGGGAAGGAGTCCCGGATCGAGGTCAAGAATTATAAGGGCGTCACCGGGACACGGCCGCGAACCGTGGCGGCGTGGATCAAGACGGCCGCAGCGAAAGGGGAAATCGTCTCCTGGGGCACGCAGGATTTCGGGCAGATGTTCACTTTCGGCTACATTCGCGGCCGAATCGGTATCACGCCTGATGGTGGTTATCTCTACATGAACCGCGAGACGAACGAGGATAAATGGCACCACGTCGCTGTCGTGGTCCGCAAGGCGGAACTGCCCAATCTGCACGATGATGTGAGCCTGTACCTGGACGGTGAGCCGGCGGAGATCCATGACATCGGATTACTTGACCTGTGGCCGATCCAGACCGGGGACAAACTTGATGTCCGCATTGGCGGGGGGTTCACGGGTTCCCTGGATGAGCTTCGCATTTACGACCGGACTTTGTCCGATGAAGAGATCAAGGCCCTGTTCGAGCTGAAGACAGATCGGCCCTTGTCGGCCGGAAGGAGATGATGATGGCAAATGAGCAGATGAGCCGGCGAGAATTTGTGCGCGATGCGGCTGTCACAGCGACTGCCGTAGCGACGGGACTTGGCACGATTGCAGAGGCGGCGCAGAAGGATACATCGAAGATCCTCTGCTACAATCAGACCATGGAGTATCGCCGGCTGGGCAAGACGAACATCATGGTCTCTGCCGTCGGCTTGGGGGGCCATTCCCGCAGCAATGATGACGAGCGCCGCGAGATCATCAGCCGGTGCATGGATGCGGGCATCAACTACATCGATGCATGCTGGGACAACGAGGTCAAGCGGGACGCCAAGGCGCTCAAGGGCCGCCGCGATAAGGTGTACCTGGCGCTGTCACACGGGGCCAAAGAGGTCCGCAACGAGGAGTTCCGCACCTCCAAGAAGCTCCTGGAGTCGCTGGATGAGTTGCTCAAGGATTCGGGCCAGGACTACGCCGATCTGTGGCGGATCACCTGCATGGAGCCCGGCGGCAGGCACACGTTCAACACCTCCTGCGAGATCGTCGATGCCCTGGAAAAGGCCAAGAAGCAAGGTAAGGCCCGCTTCGTCGGCTTCTCCTCGCACGATCGACGCTGGATCAAGTTCATGATCGAGTACTTCCCGCAGATCGAGGTGGTCTGCTTCCCGTTCACCACGATGACGAAGAAAGCGCCGGAGGACAGCCTGTTCGACGCATTGAAGAAACGCGACGTCGGGGCGTTCGGGATCAAGCCCTTTGCCGCCGCTTCGTTGTTTGCGGGCGAGGAGCAAGAGAACAATAACCGCGGTCGCCTCGCCATCCGATACATCCTTCATACGAACACGGTAGTTCCCATCCCCGGCATGAACAGCGCCCAGGAAGTGGATAACGTCATCAAGGCCGTCGCTGAGCGGCGACAGCTCGACCTCAAGGAGACCGCCGACCTGGAGCAGGCCGGCCAACAGACCTGGGCCAGTTTGCCCGCGAACTATCAGTGGCTCAAGAACTGGGAATATGTCTGACCGAGCGTTGAGCGTCATCGTCATTGTCGCGATATCCGCTGTCACAGGATGTGAGCGACAGGGGACTGTGTCACAGCCCAGGATCGAGACCGCTGCGGTTGCTGATTCGAAACCTGCGGAGCCGGTGCCGCTGCTGCTGGAAGACGAGCCGGAGCACGGCACGGCAAGCGAACCGGCCGCCGACAATAGCCGCTGCTTCGTGTGCCACATGAACTACATGCAGGAAGAGATCGCCGTCACGCATGCGCGGGCGGGCATCGGCTGTGCCCACTGTCACGGGCCGAGCGACGCTCATATTGCAGATGAGTCCTGGGCCTCCGGCGGCAACGGTACGGCCCCCGATCTCATGTACCCCAGAGACAAGATCAATCCATCCTGCATGGCCTGTCACACCAGGGAGAAGATCGACACGCCCCAGCATGTGGTGGTTTTCACCGGTCCCCCCGCGACGACGGTCTGCACCGATTGTCACGGCAGCCATCGTCTGCCCCAACGCCGCTGCAAGTGGAAATAGCCGTTCGTAGTGACGCCGTAAGGCGTTTCTTCATATGCCCTTGCGGGCACACTACAAACGGCGACGCCATCCATTACCTTGACATCGCTCCCGTCAGATCAATTGCGTTTTGCCGGGGACGGCGACGGGGGCGACGGGCAGGTCGCCGAGCTCGAGCTTCTGCGGGGACAGGTCGAGCTTGGAGGCCTTCATGGCCCAGTCCCACTTGATGGCCCGGCCGGTGTAGGCGCTCATGCGGCCCAGGATGAGCGTCATCGTGCTTTCGGCGATCCGCCGGCACTCGTTGATCGGCTTGCCGTCGCGGATGCTACGGATCAGATTTTCGAACTGAGCCACCTCGCCGCTGTGGATAGGGTCGTTGTACGTGAAGACCTTCTGGCCTTTCGTGTCCTCAATGTAACCCATGGAGCGGTCGGTGACGGTGGCGCCCTTCGTGCACAGGACCCGCTCCTGGACCTTGGACGTCGAGCCCTCGATCTGCGAGCACATGCTCATCACGCGGATGCCGTTGGGGTACTCGTACTCAACCGTGAAATGGTCCCAGATATTGCCGAACTCCGGGCCGGTGCGAGATTGCCGGCCGCCCATGCCTAGGCACGACACCGGGTGCGAGCCGATGGCCCAGTTGATCACGTCCATATTGTGCAGGTGCTGTTCGACGATGTGGTCGCCGGAGAGCCATGTGAAGTAGGGCCAACAGCGAATCTGCCACTCCATGTCCGACCACCCGGGCTTTCGCTCCTCCCAGTGCCATTTGGAGCTGCCCCAGTTCCAGTAAGCCTGTCCGCCGACGACCTCGCCGAGATCGCCGTTGTGGACGCGTTTCATCAGCTCCTGGTAATGCGGCTGCCACCGCTGCTGCGTCCCGACCACGATGGAGAGCTTCTTCTGGTCTGCCAGGTCGGCGGATTCCATGAGCGAGCGGATACCGACCGGGTCCACGGCACCGGGTTTTTCCATGAAGACGTGCTTGCCGGCTTCCACGGCGGCCCGCAGCGTCACCGGTCGAAAACCCGGCGGCGTCAGGAGCAGGACCATGTCCACCTCTTTCATCGCCAGGACCTTCTTGTACGCATCAAAGCCGAGGAACACGGTCTGCGGCGTCACTTTCACCTTCTCGGGCACAGCCTCATTCATCTGACCCAGGCACTTATCCACCCGGTCCTGAAACATGTCGGCAATCGCCACCATCTCCATCCCAGGGTCAGCCTTGAGACAGTCGATAGCATCTTTCGTGCCTCGATCACCGCAGCCGATCATCGCGACGCGGAGCTTGTCGGAACCCGCCGCAAACGCCTTACCCGACATCAGCACGGTCCCGGCCGATACTGCTGCTCCGGCCCTGAGAAACTCTCTGCGTGACAACTCTGTCTGGCTCATTTCGTGTGTCCTCCCTATCTGCGTCGATCGTGGCTGCATATCACCGGTCCGAATCGAGTGCCTTTGTCCCGGCCGATGCGCATAGCGTACGCCGGCTGTCGCATCACGTCAATCCTTGAGCCAGAGGATGGTTGCGGCTATGACGGGGTCGCGTTATGATCGGTCATCACTTGCACCCGGCACACTAGAGCGGTGCGGGACGAGAGAATTGCTGAACCTACGGCGGAGCATCTACATAGTAATAAATACGATTAGTCGCAAATCGGGGTGTCGCCGGATCGCCGTGCCGTCGCGGCCCCTGTGTACGAGGCATCGAAATGAGTGGAGAACAACGCCCGACGGGTATGCAGGACATGGAAGCCAAGATGGAGGCTTTCCGAATACAGTGTCGCGAGGCAGGCTTGAAGGTCACGCCACAACGCATGACAGTGTACAGGGCCCTGTTGGCCAGCACCGAGCATCCGTCCGCTGAAGTGGTCTTCCGTGAGGTGCGGCGGCTCTTTCCGAGCATCTCGCTCGATACGGTGAACCGGACATTGCTGACGCTCAACGAAATCGGCGCCGCCTTCATCGTGGAGGGCTCGGGAGACGCCAAGCGGTTCGATGCGAATCTCCAGACTCATCAGCACTTCAAGTGCGTCAAATGCAAACGCATTATTGATTTTCGTCACGAACCCTTCGACGAAATCGACGTACCGAAAGACCTCAGGGACAGATTTACCGTTCTGAGAAGGACCGTGTACCTGGAAGGCCTCTGTGATCGCTGTCAAAAGAGGGTGAACTGAGTGACAGGGCCCCGGGTGCAGAGTATTACGAAGACTGTAACTGGAGAGCAGTAATGCACTTACGAGGCACAGAGACCGAACGGAATTTGCTGACCGCCTTTGCGGGCGAGTCACAGGCGAGGAACCGGTACACGTATGCGGCCGAGCGGGCGCGGGAGGAAGGCTACGAGCAGATCGCCGCGATTTTCGAGGAAACCGCCGGTCAAGAGCGCGAGCATGCCAAGCGGCTGTTCAAATTCCTTCAGGGCGGCGAGGTCCAGGTGCAGGCCGCTTTCCCCGCCGGCATGGTCGGCAGCACGCTCGAGAACCTCCAAGCTGCCGCCGCGGGCGAGCATTATGAGACCACCGAGATGTATCCGAACTTCGCGCAAGTGGCGAAGAAAGAAGGGTTTACGGAGATTGCCGGGGTGTTCAAGATGATCGGCGTGGCGGAGAAACGCCATGAGGATCGGTACGTGGCGCTGGGCAGGAATATCAAAGACGGCTTGGTTTTCAAGCGGGCAACCCCCGTGCGGTGGGTCTGCCGCAACTGCGGGCTCGTCCACGAAGGGCCGACGGCCCCCAAGGTCTGCCCCGCCTGCGCCAAATCACAGGCCTTCTTCGAGCTGGAAGCAGTGAATTACTGAGCAGCAGATCGGCGCCGAATCGCATAGATTGACGTTCAGCGATACGAACCGACCAAGGGGGAAAGGGATATGGCATGAAAGAGCGAACGGGACTGGTAACCTTGAAGGGCAATCCGGTAACGCTGATTGGAGATGAAGTCAAGGTAGGCCAGCGGGCCCCGGATGTGGAGCTTGTGGCCAACGATCTGTCCACCATCAGGCTTTCCTCATTCAGTGGCAAGGTCCGAATCATCGCGTCTGTGCCGTCGCTGGACACGCCGGTGTGTGACATGGAGACGCGCCGGTTTAACGAAGAGGCAGGCAGGCTCGGCGATGGCCTGATCGTGTTGACGGCGAGCATGGATCTGCCGTTCGCTCAGAGCCGATGGTGCGGCGCCGCAGGCGTGAAGAACGTGAGGACTCTGTCGGATTACCGCGATGCATCGTTCGGGACGTCCTACGGCGTGCTCATCAAAGACCTTCGATTATTAGCCCGGGCCGTCTTCGTTGTGGACAAAAATGGCGTTATCCGTTATCAGGAACTGGTCAAAGAAATCGCCACCGAGCCCAACTATGAAGCTGCGCTGAAGGCGGCCAAAGACCTGCTCTGAAAGGGACCGCACATACCATGAGACAGATCAAACCGAACATCTATGCCGTCGGGGCCATCGACTGGGATCGCCGGCTCTTCGATGAGCTGATCCCGCTGCCCGAGGGGACCACCTACAATGCCTATGTGGTCAAGGGCAGCGACAAGATCGCGCTCATCGATACCGTGGACCCCACCAAGTCCGAGGTCCTGATGGGCAATCTCATGGCGCTGGGCATCGAGCGCGTCGATTACATCGTGTCCCATCATGCCGAGCAGGACCACTCGGGGACCATCCCCGCGCTGCTGCTGCTGTACCCGCAGGCCAGGATTGTGACCAATGCCAAGTGCAAGGCCATGCTGATCGACCTGCTGCACGTCGAGGAGGAACGATTCCTCACGATCGCGGACGGGCAAACGTTGTCGCTCGGGGACAAGACGCTCCAGTTCTTCGACATCCCCTGGGTGCACTGGCCCGAGACGATGTGCACGTACCTGCAGGAGGACCGGGTCCTGTTCTCGTGCGATTTCCTTGGCTCGCACCTGGCGACGAGCAGCCTGTTCGTAGAGAATGAGCCGCTGGTGTACGAGGCGGCCAAGCGGTACTACGCAGAGATCATGATGCCCTTCCGGCCGGCCATCAAAAAGAATCTCGAAAAGATCGGCAAGCTCAAGATCGACATGATCGCGCCGAGTCACGGCCCGGTGTACGACAAGCCCGAGTTCATCCTGAGCGCATACAAGGACTGGGTCAGCGATGCCGTCAAGAACGAGGTGGTGCTCGCCTACGTTTCCATGCACGAGAGCACGAAGCAGATGGTCGAGCACTTATCCGAGGCCCTGATCGAACGGGGCATCACAGTCCGGCAATTCAATCTGTCTGTGACGGATCTCGGCAAGCTGGCCATCGCCCTGGTGGATGCGGCTACGATTGTGCTGGGCTCGCCCACGGTCCTGGCCGGCGCGCATCCCAAGACGGCCTATGCGGCCATCGTGGCCAACGCGCTGCGGCCGAAGACGAAATTCGCCTCCATCATCGGCTCGCTGGGCTGGGGCGGAAAGATGGTCGAGCAGCTCACAGGGCTGATCGCCAATCTCAGGGTCGAAGTGATCGAGCCCGTGGTCGCCAAGGGCCAGCCGAAAGACGAGGATTTTGCCGCCCTGAATAAGCTGGCCGACCGGATCCTCGCCAAGCACAAAGAGATCGGAATCGCGTAGTCGAATAGGACCTATAGGACTAATGGGACATAGGTAGTCGCTACGCACGCCTCGCACAATAGAAATGGAAAGGGGTAGAAAATGGCAGAGAGACTTGGGGTCTGTAAATGCGGCGTCTGTGGAAACATGGTGCAGGTCATCCGCAGTGGTACGGGCGGATTGATCTGCTGTGGCCAGCCGATGGAGAACCTCGCGGCCAAGACAGCGGACCAGGGCAGGGAGAAGCACGTGCCGGTGATTGAAAAAGTCAATGGCGGCGTCAAAGTGAAGGTCGGGAGCATTCCCCACCCGATGGAGGAGAAGCATTACATCGAGTGGATCGAGGTCCTGCTTGACGGCAAGTCCTATCGGCAGTTCCTTCGTCCGGGCCAGGCCCCGGAGGCTACGTTCGATCTGGCCGCCGGCAACGTCACGGCAAGAGAATTCTGCAACATTCACGGAATGTGGGAGGTCAAGTAAAATGCTTAGTAAGAAGATGGAAAAAGCTCTGAACGAGCAAATCAACGCCGAATTGTATTCCGCCTATATCTACCTTTCGATGGCCGCCTGGCTCGAATCACAGAACCTGCAGGGCTTCGCCACCTGGATGAAGGTCCAGAACCGGGAGGAAACCGGACACGCGATGAAGCTCTTCGGCTTCGTGATCGAGCGTCGCGGCCGGGTCACGCTGGCGGCGATTGAAGAGCCTGCCAAGGAGTGGAAATCGCCCCTGGCGGTGTTTGAGGGGGCCCTGGAGCATGAGAAGTACATCACGGGGCGGATCGGCGACCTGGTGAATCAAGCCATCGCGGAAAAGGATCACGCCACCAATGCCTTCCTGCAGTGGTTCGTCAATGAGCAGGTCGAGGAAGAGGCGGCGGCGGACAGCATCGTCCAGAAACTGAAGATGGCGGAGAAATCCACCGGCGCGCTGCTCATGCTGGATCATGAGCTGGGCAAACGAACCTGAGGCGAGAAGGAGAGTACGCATGACTATGGCATTCAATGCGGATGAAATCTTTGAGATGGCCGAAGAGGTCGAGCGCAACGGCGCCAAGTTCTACCGTGAAGTGGCCGCGAAGGCCCCCAACCGGAAAACGAAGGACATGTTTCTCGGCCTGGCCGCCATGGAAGACGGCCACCTGCGAACCTTTCGCGAGATGCGGGCATCGCTCAGTGACCAGGAGAAAGGCGGCACCACGTTCGATCCCGATAACGAGGCCTCTCTGTACCTGCAGGCGATGGCCGACACCAAGGGATTCGAAGGCATGAGGAGCCCCACCGAGCAACTGACGGGCAAAGAGTCCATGCAGGAGTTGTTCGAGATCGCGATCGAGGCGGAAAAGAACTCGGTCATGTTTTACGTTGGACTCAAGGGCATGGTTGCCGCCCGGGCCGGCAAGGACAAAGTCGAAGGCATTATCCGTGAAGAGGTCGGCCACGTTGCTCAGTTGCGACGGGAACTGGCCGCGATTCGTGGCCAGTGAAAGGAACGATAATGAAGTATAGATGCCTCCTGTGCAGCTACGTTTACGATCCGGCGGTTGGAGACCCGGATAACGGTGTCGCTCCCGGCACAGCGTTCGAAGACATTCCTGACACCTGGGTCTGTCCGGAGTGCGGCGCCGGCAAAGACCAGTTTGAGCCGGTGGAGGATTGACCCATGGCGGTCGCGCGGATCCAACCTTTCCTCGCGGCACTGGATACGATCTGCGTTGACACGCCCGCTCCACCGACGGCCATGGTTGTTTTCGGCGCTTCCGGCGACCTGGTCCATCGCAAGCTGCTGCCGAGCCTTGCCCAGATTCAGCATCGAGGCCTGCTGAGCAAGCACTTCTGCCTGCTGGGCTGCGGCCGGACGGAATACTCTGACGAGGCATTCCGCCAGACCGTCAGGAAGTCCATTGAGGAGAACGCCGGAGACATTCCGGCCGATGTCGTG
Organism: Sedimentisphaerales bacterium; assembly: GCA_963708075.1. Classification (GTDB taxonomy): domain Bacteria; phylum Planctomycetota; class Phycisphaerae; order Sedimentisphaerales; family Anaerobacaceae; genus PLanc-01. The sequence goes on along the minus strand of OY970194.1, from coordinate 4,521,527 downwards.
GACGCGGTCCTGGAGAAATGCTACTACCTCAGCGGTGACTATGCCGATCCTGCTGCCTATGAGCGTATCAAGGGGCGGCTGGCTGAGTTACGGGACAAGCACAGCGTTCGAGGCTGTGACGTATTCTACCTGGCTGTCCCGCCCGTCCTGTACGAGACTGTCGCCGAGCGTTTGGGTTCGGCCAATCTGTCCCGCAAGGATGAGCCCCGGTGTCACATGCAGGCCAGGCTGGTCGTAGAGAAGCCCTTCGGCAGAGACCTCGAAAGTGCAACGCGGCTGAATGACACGATCTCGCGGTGGTTCCAGGAGTCCCAGATTTATCGGATCGACCACTACCTGGGCAAAGAGACCGTCCAGAACATCATGATCTTTCGCTTCGCCAACGCGATTTTCGAGCCGATCTGGAACCGCAACCACATCGATAACGTGCAGATCACCATCGCGGAGATGCTTGGCGTCGAACACCGCGCCAGCTATTACGACCAATCCGGGGCCCTGCGGGACATCTTTCAGAACCACATGCTTCAGATGTTGACACTGGTGGCCATGGAGCCCCCGATCTCCTTTGACGCGGACAGCGTCCGCGATGAGAAGGCCAAGCTCCTGTGCTCGATCCGGTCGCTGGCTTCCGGGTCCAAGGCAGACGAAAACCGCGGCCTGCGATCGGAAATCGTGCGCGGCCAGTATGGTCCCGGTCTTATCAACGGGCAGGTGCCTGGATATCACCAGGAAGAGGGTGTGGACCCCAACTCCAGGACCGAGACGTTCGCCGCTGCCAGGGTCCTCATCGACAACTGGCGATGGAAAGACGTGCCTTTCTACCTGCGCACAGGCAAACGGATGGCCAAGAAGGACACGCAGATCGTCGTCACGTTCAAGAGCGTTCCCCATTCGCTGTTCGGTTCGGCGGGCCTGCCCGAGATGCCGCCGAATATCCTCGCGTTTCACATCCAGCCGGAGGAGGGGATTGCACTGCGATTCCAGGCCAAGCGGCCGGGCTCGAAAATCTGCATGGGTACGCTGGCCATGAACTTCAGCTACAAGCAGGTCTTCAGGGTGGAGATGCCCGAGGCCTACCAGCGGCTGCTGCTGGACTGCATGGCCGGCGATCAGACGCTCTTCACGAGATTCGACAGCGTCCGCGTGGCCTGGCAACTCCTGACGCCTGTGCTGAAGGAGTGGGAGAAGAGCCCCGAAGCCCCGGTTGAATATCCCGCCGGCAGCGAGAGCTTCCCCCAAGCTGATGCCCTGGTCGAAGCGGACGGCAGGCATTGGCATGGGCTGCTGGAGGTATAGCACGGGAGAGGACAAGGACCAGAGGGACCTAAGGGACTTGTTTCGCCGCAGTGATAAGCGCGGTGATGTTCTCGGTGGGGACCGCGGGGGGGATGCCGCCGCCGCAGGAGAGAATGATCCGGCTCATGTCACTCAATGGCTCAGTGGCGGCTTTAACCGCTCTCATGACATCCTCGGGAGTGCCCTGGGCCAGGACGTCTCGCGGCGGGATGTTTCCCAGGAGTGTTACCGTCCCTCCGGTCCGGGCTTTCATCTCCGCCAGCGAGTGCTCGAAGCTGAAGTTGAACAGGTTGACGCCGATCTCATTGAGAAAGCCGGCCGAGATGAGACCCTGCGCGTCGTTGTGGAAGAACCGGACCGGCACATCCAGGCAGCCGAAAACCCGCTTCAGGTAGGGCAACGCCGTGCTCTTGAAGTCCTGCGGCCCGAGAAAGCCCGCGATGTCATCGAGGATGAAGATACCTTCAATCGACGGGAAACATTCCTTTTGAAACCGGAGCCAGTCCACGACGAAGTCCGTGATCAGCGTGAGGAATCCGCGGATCTCATCGGGATTCGTGCGGGTGGCCATGAGAAATTCCGTCGTACCCATCAGGAATGTCGCGATATTCAGCGGCCCGCGCGAGACGGCAAACCGGATATGATGGCCCGCCTTCTCAATCCGGCCCTGGTACTCCTGCAAGCGCCGAATCACGAAGGGCAGCAGCCCATCGGTCTTGGGATTGGGCTTCTCCAGCGAAGCGATGTCGCTGATGGTTTTGATGATCTTATCCGCGAAGGGCAACTCGTGCTCAGCCCAGCGGCACTTGCTCCCGAACGCCGAGGGCTCCGTACACATGCCGAACTCCGACCAGAAGCCGGGCAGGAACAGGACATCGGGGAAGCTGCGGACCGCCTTGAGATTGGCTTCGAGCCATTTTTCGCCGCTGGCATAATAGTCGAGCGTGGAGATGCCCGCCCAGCCGGGCAGCCAGGGACTGTCGATGACAAACCCCACCTGCAGCGGCGAGAAAACCTCACCCCGAATCACCGCCAGTAACCTCTGCCACTGCTCATTCGTCATCGCACGTCCCCAAGAATCATAGGTCCTATGAGTCCTATAGGTCCACTCAGTCCATTCAGAAGATCTTGACCGCGACCTCAGCGCCCTTGCTCTCCGCCGAGACGTAAGCGCTGTAAATGGTCGAGATGCAGTCGGCGGCAAGGCGGCTGTCGCTCTCGACCGGCTCGCCGTACGCGACCGTCCGGTAGAACGCCTCGATCTCCTGCGGATAGCCTGTGAACCAGTCCTCATCCGGCGACGGGTTCGTCCAGCCCTGCTTGGTCCCGATCTTCTCGACGACGTAGATGTCCTTGAAGTTCGCCTCCACGGGGTTGTACGTCTGCATCGCCGTGTTCGGGTTGATGTTGCAGAACGTCCGGTGGTTGTTCGCGGCGACCTCCAGCCAGTTGTGAATCCCGCCAAGGATGATGTCCGAGGCGAAGATCGTGGCAATCGTGCCGTCCTCAAAGATCACGTGCATGACGGAGAAATCGTCGATGTCGAAATAATCCGACCGGATATGTCCCTCGTCACGAAAACCCGGCATCCGTGTCAGAGCGTGGATGCGGGCCGTGACGGCCTTGGGCCGGATGGGCTTGCCGTTTCGTGCCTTGCCTTCAACTCGTTTCAGATAGAGCGCCGCCCCCAGCGGATGGCAACCCTTGCCGATCATCACGCCGCCGCCGGAGTACTTCCAGTACGCGTAGGTTCGGGCGTGCGATCCTGAGTGGGCCTCCTCGCCGTGGATCCAGAGGACCTGGGCCCCGGTCTTTTCGAGGATCTCCCGCTCCTTCTGGATCGACGGGGCATACACCCAGTTCTCCGCGTACAGGATCCGCCCCTTGCTCTTGCTCTCCGCCTTCAGCATGCGCTCGATGCTCGCCAGGGCCTTCTCGCGGGCGGTTTCCTTGGGGAACGTCTCGCCATTGAAATCCTCCGAGCCGTCGCCGAAAAAGCCAGTCAGGGGTTTCTCCACGATCGCGAACTTGTTGCGCTCCAGTGCGGCGATGGCAATGGGCTCGTGGGCAGAGGCCGTGGCGCAGCAGTGGATCACGTCCACGTCGTCGAGCAGTTTTTCGAGCGAGTCATAGGCGACGATCCCTCGCTTTCCGGCGTAGGCCTGCGCCCCTTCGAGCGCGTACACGCCCTTGATCTCGACATTTGTGCCATACACCTGCTCGATGGCCTCGAAATGAAAGGACGCCGAGAACCCGGCCCCGACAATGCCTGCGCGAACAGTCTTCTTGTTCATGTACTCTCCTGCCCCGTCGGATCGACGGACCTGTGATGTCATTTCTTTGTGATCTTGGCGCTTGGGGTGGTGTCGGCGTTCAAGTCGCCGAGGACGAACTGGATGCCGTCAAGGTCATGCTGCAGGACGATGGGGTTCCAGAAGAGCTCGTGCTGGTGGCCGAGAGCATTGTAGAACACGCGTCCCTTGCCGTACGTCTTGATGTACGTCATGGCGAAGTCATTGTCCTTGCGACGGATGAGTTTCTTCTGCTCGGGCGTGGTTTTGCTTTTGACGGGGTCCACCGTGACGAGGACGCGCAGGTTGTCGCGCGAGTAGGGAGCAGCCAACTGATAGATTTCATCGGTCACGATGAAGTACGGCTCCTTGAACGCGGCGGTCAGCGGATGGTCGGGCTCCTCGATCTTCAGCACGACGGTCGAGCCGGCGCCCCACGGGTGATTTTCGAAGCGGGCGCCCATGATCTCGCCGAACTCGGGCCAGGTGCGAAAGCTCGCCACACCGGCATGAATCACGGCCAGTCCGCCGCCGTTGCGCACAAAGTCGGCGAAGCTCTTCCTGAGCATCTCGTCACGTTGCTTGGCCTTGGCCTGCTCATCGGCCGGGAGCTTATCGAAGTTCTCCGGCAGAAAGATCTCTTCGTTGGTGTTATTGAGGACGACGGCGTCGAATTGCTTGAGGTTCTGCGGCTCGAACAGGCTGTCATCCTCCTCGATCAGCACGGGCTCGTAGGCGCCGGTCTTCTTGCCCATGACTTCGATGGCCTTGGCCCCGAACGGCCGGGCCGTGTGCTTGTAGCCCCAGGAACGCGAGAACACCAGGAGTTTATGGGCTTTGGCCGGGGGCACCCGGGGTTTCTCCGGCGCCGCCGCCTGCATTTTGGCGATCTCGTCCTTCGTGGGAACGGGGTCCTGCCCCCACAGGCACGCCGGCATCAGCAACGCCGCCACAACCACGATCACTATGAACCCGACCAACTGCCTTCGACCACTCATTTCAAATCTCCAATCAATCAAATAGGACCCATAGGACTCATAGGACCTATAGGACTTACAGGTGCCACGGGGCTCGCATGGGCTTGGAGAGCATCCGGTTTGCCGCGTCATCATTGACGAACTGCTCTTTGGCCGGATCCCACTGCAATTTGCGGCCGGTTCGCATCGCGATGTCGCCCAGCAGGCACGCGCTGCACGAACGGTGCCCAACCTCCACCGGCGCGATGGTCGGAGCCCGCGATTTGACGCATTCGTAGAAGTTGCCCTTGTGGTTGTTGCTCACAATGAGCTTCGTCTCGCCGGGGCCGATGGTCTCCTGCAGGAGCGATTTCGGCTCGGCGTCGATGGCCCCTCGCGTTACCCAAACCCAGCCCTTGTCGCCCTCGAACCGCACGCCGCCCTTGATCTTCTTCTCATCCGCGGCAATGAGTTTGACTCCATTGGCATAGGTGTATTCGATTCGGAAATCCCCGTGCACGTCCCACAGCCCGTCTTTGGGGAATTCCGCCTCGCCCAAGATCTCGACCGGCCCGGTATACTCGGTGCCCATGCCCCAATGGGCGATATCCAGATGGTGACTGCCCCAGCCTGTGATCATTCCCGCGCCGTAGTCGGAAATGCGCAGCCACCCCGGCCGGCCGGTGATGCTCTTCTGCGGATGCACCCGCTCCTCGGTATACGGCGCCCATGGGGCGGGGCCCAGCCACATTTCATAATCCAGGTTTTCCGGCACGGGCATGGTCGGCTTGGGCTCGCAGCCAGGGTCGGTTCCAAAGCCGACCTTGATCGTGTGGAGCTTGCCGACCCGGCCGTTGCGAACCAGCTCGCAGGCGGTCCGGAACTCCTTGTCGGATCGCTGTTGACTTCCGACCTGAAAGACCCGGCCGTAGCGGCGGACCGTGTCGCTCAGGATGCGTCCCTCCTGAATCGTCAACGTCAGCGGCTTTTGCAGGAAAATGTCCTTGCCGTTTCGTGCGGCCTCCAGAGCGGGCAGGGTGTGCCAATGATCCGGCGTGGCGATTTGCACGGCATCGATGTCGTTCCGCGCCACCAACTCTCGGAAGTCGCCATAGACCGCGCAGCCTTTGTACTCGCTGCCGGGGCTTCGCTTGGCGTAGGTGGACTCGACCCTCTTCTGGGCGATCCCCGCTCTCCTGGTATCCAGGTCGCACACCGCCACGACCTGCACCTGCTTGAAACCCAGGGCCTCACCGAGATCACCCGTCCCCATGCGGCCGACCCCGATGCAGCCGACGTTGATCCGCTCACTCGGGGCTTCCGCGCCGAAGACTGACGCAGGGACAACCATCGGAAACACCAGGCCTGCGCCCGCGACGGCCGAGCCTTTCAAAAAGTCGCGACGTGATACCGTTCTCTCGACACCTCTCATAAGGCACTCCTCGCAAATAAAGGTACGTAGACGATTCAACACGTACGAGAGTACCGCGCCGCCGGTCCCCTGTCAACGCAACGAAATCTGACGTTTTTGCCCTCAAGTTCCGGCAGCAATTGTGGTAGTATAGGCGCGTGCATCGCGCCGGCGTCGTGCGTGACGCGGTGTGCGATGGGTCTTGATAAGGAGACGGTGTTATGAAGCAGATTCAGAGCAGAAGAGAGTTTTTGACGGTGGCCGCGGCCGGGACCGCAGGCGCCTTCGTCACGAGTTGCGTGTCCAGCCGTCCGCAGGCTGCGCTTGCTGCTGCCACACCACGGAGTGCCAAGTTCGAGCTGGGGCTGGCTTCCTACACGCTTCGCAAGTTCAACCTCGACCAGACACTGCAGATGACCAAGCGGGTGGGCCTCAAGCACATCGCGTTCAAGGATTTTCACCTGGCGATGAACAGCACCCCCGCGCAGATCGGGGAAGTCGTCGCGAAGGTCAAGGACGCCGGGCTCGACCTCTATGGCGGGGGCGTCATCTACATGAGGAACGAGCAGCAGGTCAATCAGGCATTCGAGTACGCCAAGGCGGCGGGCATGAGAATCATCATCGGCGTGCCCAATCCCGAGTTGCTCCCGCTGGTGGACAAGAAGGTCAAGGAATATGACATCAAGGTCGCGATCCATAATCATGGCCCGACGGACAAGATGTATCCTATTCCGGCAACCGCGTACGAGCTGATCAAGGACCTGGATAAGCGAATCGGCCTGTGCGACGACATCGGCCACACGGCCCGCGCCGGCGTGGATGTTGCGGCCTCCATCGAAAAGCACGCAGACCGGCTTTATGATGTTCACATGAAGGATGTCTCCGCCGCGACAGCCAAGGGCGGTGCGGTCGAGGTCGGCCGCGGCGTCATCAATATCCCACAGGTCCTGCAGGCCCTCATCAAAATTGACTACGCAGGAATTGTCTCGTTCGAATACGAGAAGGATGAAAACGATCCGCTGCCCGGCCTGGCCGAATCAGTCGGCTTTGTGAAGGGTGTACTGAGAACCCTCAGTGTATAGGCCTCTTAAGTCCTCTGGGTCCCTTTGGTCCTTTAGGTCCCTTGAACCCCCAAAGGACCTAAAGGACTAAAAGGACCTAAGTGCGCAAACCCCTCGGCGTCTCGAACGTACGGTCTTTTGACATGCAATGGGGGGTTAGCCATGCCGTACAATATACGGATCGTCAGCACGTATCCGCCGCGACGGTGCGGAATCGGAACGTTCTCCCGCGACTTGGCGACAGCACTGGCGCATTTCACCGCCGAGGTCGGCAGCATTCGCGTCGCGGCCATCAATGGCCGTCACGGGCCCTACGACATCCCCGTGGATCTGATCATCGATCAGTACAATCCCGACTCGTGGCGCAACGCCGTCACGCATATCTGTACCCGGGCCAATGAGGGGAGGAATCCCACCGTGATTATCCTGCAGCACGAGTTTGGACTGGACCCCAGCCCGGAGGGAAAGGCCGGCGAGGGCACCAACTTCGTCGAGTTGGCCAAGGCCTTTCATGAGAAGGGACTGATCACGGTGGTGTATCTGCACACGGTCCCGGACCAGCCGACTCCGTACCAGAAGACGACGATCCAGGGCCTCGCTGAGCACAGCAACGGGCTGATCGTGACGATTGAGAGTGCTATACAGATCCTCGAATCGGAGACGTATGGAATCCCGCACGACAAAGTCAAGCATATCGACCACGGCGTGCGGATGCACAATCCATCCTATTTCGACCGCCTGACGATCAAGCGGGAGTACGGCCTGGAAAACCGCTTCCTCATCACGACTCTCGGCATGCTCTCGCCGGGCAAGGGTATCCAGTACGGCATTCGCGCCTATGGCTTGTTCCTCGACGAGTCCTGCACCGCGGAGCAGCGAAAGAACATGGTCTATCTCATCGCCGGCAAATGCCATCCCGATTTCATCCGAACCGAGGGGGGCGGGCCCTACCGACAGTACCAGGCCCTGATCTGCCAGGCCCTGGAGCAGGCCAAGACGAAGTGGTGCAGGGTCAGGGAATTCGGTGATGCCAATTTCGAGGAATATGACATCGTATTCCTCGACAGCTTTCTCGATGAAGGCGTACTCCTGAAACTGTACGGCGCCACGAACACGATGCTCCTGCCGTACCTGAACATGCAGCAAATCTCCAGCGGGATTCTCGCGGACACGCTGGGCTCCGGCCGGGTCGCCATCACGACGAAGTTCCGGTACGCGCAGGAGTTGCTGCTATCCAACCGGCCGTGCCCCGAGGGCCTGATCCTCGGCCGCTACGCTCGCGGCATCCTCGTCGATTCGGGCGAGCCCTCCGTCGAGCAGATGGCCCAGGCGATCGATTTCCTCGTCTTCAACGAGCGCAAGCGCCTGCGCATGGAGAGGCAGGCCCATCAGCGGGGCTACCAGATGCGATGGAACAACAGTGCCTGGGCCCTCCTGCAATTCGTCGATTTCATTCGGGAGGAGAAGGAGATCGTCACAGGCCGCGGCCCGAAATTCGTGCGTGAGAAGCCCTCCCGGCTGGACATCTACAAGTACAAGCGAATCCAGGTGGCCCCCGCCATCGAGGCCGTGACCCAGGAGCCCAAAGCCGAGCCCGTAGTCGTCAGGCGATAGGCATCTCACATTGCAGACCTGAGACTACCCGACCTTCACCGGCCTGCCTTCCTTGGCGGAGCGGTAGATGGCGAGGATCACCTCGACGGCTTTGCGGGCCTCGGGGCCGCTGATCCAGAAGTCCTTGCCGGTTTCGAGGGCATTGAGAAACGCTTTGAAGTTCCGCGTGTGGTTCTCGTGCGTGATGGCCGCCGGATCGGCGACGCCGCCACCGCCCTGGATCGTCATGAACTTCTTTCGGACCTGCTCGTCCTCGGGTCTCTCGTCGGCAAACTGCCAGACGGTGATGCTGTTCTCGACATTGATCACGGTCCCCTTGGTCCCGGTGATTTCGAACCGGCGGAACTGGCCCGGGTAGGAGGCGGTTGTGCCGTAGATGACGCCGAGCGCGCCGCCGGTGTAGCGCAGGACGGCGACGGCAGTGTCCTCCGTCTCCATCTGGTGGCCCAGCGTGGCCGTGTATGCCTGCACCGATTCGATGGGCGGCATGAGGTCGCAGAGCATGTCCACCATGTGAATGGACTGGTTCATCAGGGCCCCGCCGCCGTCGAGTTTCCAGGTTCCATGCCAGGAATCCTTGTAGTAGGCGTCGGTGCGCCACCAGGGGACATAGACGCCGGCATAGGTGATCTTGCCGAAACGGTCTGACTTGATCGCTTCGCGAAGCGGGGTCATCATGTCATTGAACCGGTACGGGAAGATGCCGCCGAGCCGTGTCCCTGCCTTCTCGTGGGCCGCGATCATGGCGTCGATCCGCTCCAGCGTGATCTCCACAGGCTTTTCGCAAATCACGTGCTTGCCCGCCTTGGCCGCAGCGACTGTCGGTTCCATGTGCAGCCCGCTGGGCGTGGCGATTGTCACGATGTCAATATCCCTGCTCTTGAGCATCTCCTCGTAGCTGCCGAACGCCTTGGCCCCGTACTTGGCGGCCAGGGCCTGCGCCTTGGGCGCGACCGCATCGCAGCACGCGACAAATCGCGCGTTGGGAATGTCGCGAATCGCCCTCGCGTGAAAATCCGCGATCAACCCGGCCCCGACCACTCCGAAGTTCCATGTCCTCATAGTCCAGACTCCTCAATCTCGATTTGCACGGACAAACACGGACAAGCACAGACCGACACGGACGGCGATGTCCGTGAGAGTCGGTGACAGTCCGTGTTCGTCCGTGTCCAATGGGTCAATTCAGTTTCAGGCCTACCTCTTTGGCCATGCGCCGGACGGCGGCGATGGCCTTGGAGAACAGCTCCACGCCCGTCGAGCCGCCGAACTGGCCGCCCGCTTCCAGGTGCGGCTCCATCGTGACGCATCCGCCGTACTTCCTGGCGGCCAGCTCTGCCAGCAGTTGTTTGATCTGGCCGTCGCCCTCGCCCGGCATGCTGCCGACATCCTTAGCGCCGAGCTTCCAGTCCTTGATGTGGATGTGCACGACGTAGGGTTTCATCACGGGCCAGCAGACCTCGACATTGTTCGTGATCTTCTCGCCCCAGACGAAATTGGCCGGATCGTAGGCCAAGCGAAACTTGGGCGAGTTGATCGTTTTGGCCATGTCCGCGCAGCTTTGGGCCGAGTGCCCGTAGATGTTGGCCTCGTTCTCATGGACCATCGTGACATTGGTGCCCTCGATGAGCTTGAGCTTGGCCGCCATGCGTTCCATGACCTGGCTGCGATAATCGTCGATGTTCTTGCCTTCGGGGGCGTAGTAGCTGAACATGCGAATGAACGGCGTGCCGAAGAACTCGGCCAGTTCGATGGCGTGCCTGAACTTTTCGAGGTGCGGCTCGAATGGCTGGTCCAGCCGGACCTTGCCGATGGGCGAGCCGATGGCGCTGACCTTCAGGCCGTGATCCCGAAGCAGCGTGCGGGCCTCGTTCAGCTCCTGCTGCGTCAGGTCCATGATATTCTTCTTACTGAAGAACCGCGGCTCGATGTACCCAACCTTCTCCTTCACCAGGTACTCGACCTGTCCGCGAAAATCCTCCACCGCCTCATCCGCAAACGCACTCAACTTTGCCATCTGGACCACTCCTGAAGATTCCTCATTTCGAGAAACTTGCCGCTTTCTCGGGCAGTTGCCGCTTGATCTCTTCGAGCCTGTACCCAAATCCGGGGCCTTTCACGGTGGACAGGTCCACCTGGCCGTTTCGCCGCTGGTAGAGGCCGGGATGGACAGCTTCTTCCGGGGCCGAGGCCGCCGGGTAAAACTGCATCGCGTTCGTTTCGACGCCCATGATCGTGCCGGCGTGGGCCGCCAGCAGGCAGTGCGGGATCTGGGCCAGCATGGGGTTGGTCAAATCCTGGACCATGAGGGTCATACCGTGCGCCTTGGCCCAGCACAGGCTCAGCAGGGCTCCCGTCTGCGTCTTGCAGGTCTTGAGGGCCACGCCTGTCCAACCCAGTTGCCGGCCGAGCCGGATGAGCCGCCAATCGTGGGCGCTCTCATCCATGAACAATGGCTTGCGGGCCGAGACGCTGTGAACGTCGATCCTGTTGGCCTCCAGGTCGTACGGGAACGGCTGCTCGACGTACAGCATCATCCCGTAGATGCGAGGATGCTCCCGCACCAGCCGGTCCAGGATATCGGTGACGTATGCCGGCTGGCTTACCGTGCTATTGAAATCGCTCGTCAGCCAGAGGACATTGTGCTCGATGGCGATCTTGCCGACCTTGACCAGGCGGTCGTAATCCCACGCGGCGTCATTGCCCCGCAATTTCACCTTGAGACACGTGAGGCCATCCCGCTCGATCCAATCCGCCAGGAGAACCGGGTACCCGTCCTTTGGCTCACTTCCCGTCAACTCCGACGCGTCGATCAAATCCTTGCCGCCCACGAGGTGCCAGGCGGGCATTTGCCGGGCCGGCGGGAAGTTCAGGAAATCCACCGGATACTTGCCGTTGAAGGACACCTTCGTGCCCGCGGCAGGCTCCAGGAAATGGGCCAGATCGTCGTTCATGAACTCACGGGTATAGGTCGAGTACACCGGGCGGTTGAGGAGCTGCCCATAGGCGTCGTGCAGCGCGATATCGAACGGCGAGCAGCAGACCAGTGCCCCCAGCCACGGCATGGGTTCCGCGCGGGCGCCACGGCTCGCGTTGAGTTTCTTGAGCAGTCGCGGCAGCACCGTCTCGTTGAAACGATGGCCGATTTCGATTGGGTGGCCGTGGCCGGTGAAGTCGGCCCAGGCGTCCGCCAGATTGCGGCAGAGGGTTTGCATGGCGTCACAGCGTTCCTGGTAGCTGATGCTGCTCGGCCAGACCCACTGCACGCTCAGCGGCGTCTCGCCCCAGCCCTGAGCCCGCTGTCCCTCGGTGTTGGCGACAGTCATGCACACCCGTGCACAAATCACCGAAGTCAGGGTCTCCGGCCCGAACTTCAGGGGCACCCTCGTCTGCACCGGCAGGAAATACAGGTCAACGCCGACCGGACTGATGTCTGTCTTCATATCGCACGATCCCTACTTGGACATTCTCCGCCGGGACAACAGTCCCGGCACAGAGCAACGTTTAAGCCCTGTCCCGGCTGTTGTCAACTTTTACTTTCGGTTGCTATGCTTGCGCACGCGTAAGCACGTCTATGCGAGCGTAGACATGGCGCCTCGGCTCCTGTGTGGTATCATACTGATCAAGGTTGAACTGTGTGCATTGAGGAGTGATCGTATGAGAGTTCGTGGCATCACGATTGTGTTCGTGACCATCGCGTGTGCTGCCGTATTGGGATTCGCCCAAGAGAAGGAGGCTTCTGATCTTCAGGTGACAGCGCTGGCGAATGAGCTGCGTGGCAGGGGCTGGATCGTCTACAGTGCGAAAACCGACGCGGGGGATTGGGACCTGTACCTCATGCGGCCGGATGGCTCGGATCGGCGCAATATCACGAACACCGCCGCGTTCAATGAGGCCGGGGCGAAGTTCTCGCCGGATGGACGCAAGCTCCTGTACTATCGTTTTCCCAAAGGTACCCCAGTAGACAACAACAAGTATGGCCTCTATGAGCTTGTCGTCGCCGATGCCAATGGCGCCAACGCGGACGTCTGGGGCAATGGGTTTCAATGGGCGTCGTGGGGGCCTGAGGGAAAAAGCCTTGCCTGCCTGTCTATCAAGGGAATCGATATCGTTGACCTGTCCAGCCGGAAGGTCGTTCGCACCCTTGCCCGCAAGGGGATCGTGCAGCAACTCGTCTGGTCGCCGGATGGCAAATGGTTCGCCGGCACCGCCAACGGGCTGGGCGTCGCATGGGCCATCGGCAGGCTGAACGCCGACTCGGCGCAGATCAACGCTGTCAGTGAGACAGACCGCTACAACTGCACCCCCGACTGGTTCCCCGACAGCCGGCACGTGATCTACTCGCGCGGGATCGTCCCGGGCAAAATGGACTGGGCACAGCTCTGGATAGCTGACGGTGAAGGGGACGAGCGGCAGATGCTCTATGCCGAGGAAGGCCGTCACATCTACGGCGGGTGCGTCTCGCCGAACGGCAAGTACATCCTCTTCACGAGATCGCAGCAGGACCTCGGCGAAGTCGATAACTCGCAGACTACCATGGCGGTCATCCGATACCAGGACACGCCCACGGTCGGCCCCATGCTGGACCTGGGTCGGGGTTGGGAGCCGCACTGGACCTTAGCGGATATCACATCGCAAGCGGCCGATACCCCTGTTGCGGAGCTTGCCAAAGAAGTGCGGGACAAGGGCTGGATTGTCTACGGTGCACGGACGGGGGCGAGGGACTGGGACCTGTTTCTCATGAGGCCGGATGGCTCCGGTGTTCGCAACATCACGAATACACCTGCCTATAACGAGGCATCGCCGCGATTCTCGCCGGACGGTCGAAGGCTCCTTTACAGACGCCTGCCTAAAAACGAGGACATCGAGCCCAATCGGTACGGCATGCAGGGCGCGCTCGTCTTCGCCGACAGTGACGGCGGCAACCCGCAGGTCTTTGGAAAGGACGGTGAGTACACCTGGGCCTCGTGGGGGCCCGACGGCGACCGGATCGCGTGCATGTCCGAAAAGGGCATCTACTTCGTGGAGCGGGCCACAAAGAAGGTTCTCCGCACCCTGGAGCGCAAGGGCTTCTTTCAGCAGGTGACGTGGTCGCCGGATGGGAAGTGGCTGTGCGGGGTCGCGAATTCCTTCGGCACGGGCTGGTCGGTCGCGAGGATGAACGCGGTCACGGGCGAAGTCAATGCCGTGAGCCGGGTGGACAACTGCACGCCGGACTGGTTCCCCGACTCGCAGAATCTCATTTTCTCCTATCGGCCCGCGAATCAGGCCGGCAGTAAGGATGGCTGGACGCAATTGTGGATGGCGGATGCGGAAGGCCGCGAGAGACACCTGGTATATGGCGAGGATGGACGCCACGTCTACGGCGGCGTCGTCTCGCCCGACGGCCAATACGTGCTCTTCACGGGGAACATACAGGAGGACGGCGATCCAACGCGGTCCGGCGCCCCGATGGGCCTGATGTGGCTGCGCGATGCACCGACGATTGGCGGGCAGAGCAAGGCCCTTCGCGCCGTCCACGGGGCCACGAAGGACGGCCCAGTCCTCGTCCTGCCCGACGGCTGGGAGCCGCATTGGACCTATGCCGAGATCGGAAGCAGAGGCAATCCATGAGAGGAGACCACATGAAGAACCGTCTGCGAATGCTGCAAGCGACTCTCTTATCCATCTGTGCAGTGATGTCGGCTTCGACGTTGATGGCGGCAGAGCCGCGCGATGAATTGAAAGTGCACATTTCCTGGGGCCATCGGTCGGCAAGTGCCAGGGTGTTCCAGATCAGGGTTCTGACGGAACAGGTGGAGATCGCCGACACATTGGCCGAGGGCATGGAATCAGGGGACCGGCTTGAGGAAGGGCTCTGGCGGACGGCCGCCGGCGCCGGCGACGTAGATGGTCTGCTGCTCACGCTGCGCTATGCCGACATGCCGATCAAGGAGATTCAGAACCTGCACAGTATCTGGAAGTACTTGTTCGAGCACAGCGATGCGGATACGGCGAGCCGCCTGCGCGGCGATCCGGCGTTTCGCCCGGACGCGCGCAAGCTGACGATTCAAACGGATGAGCAGGGCACGCAGGGATTCAGCGTGACTGTCGATCAACTCTTGCGGAACAAGGCTCTCTGGGCGCCTTCACTCGACATCTATTTGGCCGTCGGCGACACACCGACCACCTTTGACGAGCATCAGGTGCAACTGCAGCCATGGCGGGGCAAAGGCATTCTGGATCAGGTTCACGCTGAGCCGGAGGCGACCTATGAACAGTGCACGGCCCGGTGGGAGGACATGGGCAGCCCGAAGTACGTGAACCCGTCGCAGCCATTCCCGGGTCATATCGTGTGCGTCACCTGGGACAGTGCAGTCCCCAAGTTCGGCATCGACCGCGGCGCGGGCATTTGGAGCGACTTGGGCAGTCAGGACAAACTGCGCTTCTGGTACGATTTTGGCGACCTGACACAAGGAGTCGCCAACTCTTGGAAAGGACAGCGACTGACGGATGGCCTGCCGGTCATCACAACGATCCTGGAGAAAGGCGCCATCTGCTATGAAGTCGAGCAATTCGCCTATCCTTTGAGCGGCCCGCCGGAGGAACGCCGCGGCGATGTTCCTATGGTCCTGATGCAAAAGCTCATCGTCACAAACCTGGGTGACTCGGAGAGAGAGGTTTCCATCCAAATCAACCATCAGAGAGACCTGCCCGAATCCGCGCGACCGCAGGTCGCAGCCGAGAGCGGGCGAGATACATCCCTCTTTGAGAGTAGTGTCACGCATGAGGTCCTTTTCAAGATGGAAGGCGCGGGGTTGAAGGTCGGCGAGATTCGCGAATCGACGCCGCCGGACACGGACAAGAAGTCGAAGGCAAGAACCTGGCAGGCTTCGATTTCTTTCGACTTGGCTGCGAAGGGTTCGCGAGAGATCCTTATCAAGCTGCCCTCGCCCGTCGTCGCCTGTGAAGATCGAGAGAAGCTCGCCGGCTTGTCTTACTCGCAGGCACGGTCGAGAACGCTGGCTTTCTGGTCGGACTACCTGGCGCGGGGCACAATTCCGTGTCCCCGAGCCGGCGGTGAACGAGCTGTTCCGGACGAATCTGTGGCATGCGTTGCGGCTGCCGCGCCGGCACGGGGGCGCGGGCGAGGACGTCAAGATCGATCTGCCATACTCGAATTTCGCGTACGGCCAGCAGGGGACGCCCTGGCCGGTCAACCAGGCGGTGTATGTGGATTACATGCTCTACGACCTGCGCGGCTACCACAACATCTCTGCGGAGGAACTCCTGGTGATGTATCGCAACAACCAGGAGGCGAACGGCCACGTCGGCGGCTATGCAAACTGGGGCGTGTATACGCCGGGCATGATCTATGCGGTTGCGCAGAACTATCTGCTGTCCGGTGACCGCGAGTCCCTGGACAGGTTGATGCCCTATACGCTCAAGGCCCTCGACTGGTGCCTCGCCGAAATTCGGCGGCAGGGCCCGTTGGGCGGACTGGTCCGTGCTCCGCTCAACGACTTGACGGGCGACGGTGTATGGGCCTTCAACCAGGCATACATTTATGCTGCACTGGATGTGTTCGGCAGGATGCTCAAGCAGATCGATCATCCGCGGGCGCAAGAGTGCCTGGCAGCGGCGCGAGACTTCAGGCGGGCGATCGAGCGGGGCTTTGGCGCTGCGACTATGCACTCCCCGCTGGTGCAGTTGCGGGATCACACGTGGACTCCATACGTACCTTGCGAGGCCACCCGGCCCGGGCGGCTGTACGAGCAGTGGTACCCGACGGACGTGGATACGGGGGCCCTGCACTTGTCGCGATTGAAGGCGCTCGATCCGGCCGGACGACTGACGACGTGCCTGCTCCAGGACCACGAGGATAATCTCTTCTACGGCGGCTGGGGAATGGCGAATGAGCCGGTCTACAATCAGCAGGCGACGGCCTACCTGTTTCGCGACGACCCTAAGGCTGTGATCCGCGCGTTCTACAGCATGATGGCCTGTGCGTTCAGTCATTCGGTCTTCGAGCCGGTGGAACATCGCTGGGCCTGGGGCCAGTATTTCGGCCCGCCCAGCACCGACGGTGCCTGGTTCGAGCTCTACCGCAACATGCTCATCCGTGAACTTGATGACGACACGCTGCTGCTGTTGCAGGCGACGCCGAGGAAGTGGCTGGAGCACGGCAAGAGCATCGAAGTCCAGCGAGCCCCGACGTACTACGGGCGGCTGTCGATGAAAGTGGATAGCTACGCCGTCGCCGGCATGATTGCCGTGGAGATCGACATGCCGGACCGTGCCTCACCCCGTGTTCTCATGGTCCGCCTGCGTCATCCACAGGGCAAGCCGATCCGCTCGGCGACTGTCAACGGGCAGCCCTGGACAGACTTCGACGTACCCAAAGAATGGCTGCGCATCGAGCGGCCGGATCGTAGGCACTATTCCATCGTGGCATCCTACCAATGACGGGTGCGATTCACGCCGGTTCCGGCTCGGGCGACGCTTGAGTGGCCACATCCTCAGTGGTCGGGGTACTGTGTTTGGGGAGCAGGCGGGCCACTGCACGGTTGAGCATCACATAGGACGCCGGGATGATCACAAGTGTCAGGACGGTCGTGAACGACAGGCCGAAGATGATCGCGATGGACATGTTCCGCCACCACTGCGTCGATTCGCTCTTGGTCGCCCAGGTGAAGGTGTGGAAATCGAAGGAGATTCCCACGGCCATGGGGATCAGGCCGACGAAGTTCGTGGCCGCACTGAGCAGCACCGGGCGCAGTCGCGTGACGCCGGCCTCGACGGTCGCCGACACGAGGCCCAGACCATCGCGCCGCAATTGCTCTGCGAAGTCCAGCAGCACGATGCCGTTGTTGACGACGATGCCCGCCAGGCTGATGACGGCGATGCCGGTCATGATGATATTGAATGGCAGGCCGCAGACGATGAGTCCCAGGAACACGCCCACCAGGGACAACCCGACCGTGGACATGATGATCAGCGGGATCAGCAACGAGTTGAACTGCATCACCAGGATCAGCACGATCATCAGCAGAGCGATCACGAAGGCCTTGCCCAGGAACGCCTGCGCCTTGTCCTGCTCCTCCTGCTCGCCCGCATATCGGATCTCGTAGCCCACCGGCATCTTCAACTCGTTCAGCCGCGTCTGCACGTCCCTCAGCACTTCCGTGCTCAGTCGTCCTTCCGCGTCCGCCGTCACGGTCACGACGCGTTTCTGATCGATGCGGTTGATCGTGCCGAACCCGCCCTGATACTCGAAGCGGCCGAGGGTACTGAGCGGCACGGCGTTGCCCTTTGCATTGGGAATCTGCAAGCGGGCGAGATCATCGATATTGACCCGCTCCTCCAGCGGCAGTCGCACCGTGATGTCGTACTCATCGTTGAACTGGCGGTAAGTGCCGACCTTGGTCCCGAAGATTGCCATCTTGAGGAAGTTGCCGACTGTGGCGGTGTTGACGCCGAGGAGCATGGCCTCCCGGCGGTTGACCGTGAAGGCCAGCTCGGGACGCGTTGCTTCAAGGTCGCTGCGCAGGTTCACCAGGCCCTGGACGCCGACGATCTTGTCCTGGGCCTGCCGGCTGAGCGATTCGAGCCGCTTGAAATCCTCGCCGACGACGCGAACCGTCACGGGCGCGCCGGTCGGGGGCCCGTCCTTCTCGCGTTCCACGCGAATTTCCGCGCCCGGGATATCCGCGATGGCGTGGCGGACTTCGGAAATGACCTCCATCGAGGGCTTCTCCCGTACCGCGTAGTCATAGAAGACCAGCGTGAGATTGGCCAAGTGCGGCCCGCCCGTACTACCGGCCAGATTGAAGCCGCCGCCGGCGGAGCCCACGTTCGTGATCATGTACTCAATGTACCGGTCCCAGGGCTTGATCCGCTCTTCGATGATTCTCACGATGCGGTCACTCTCGTGGATATTCGTCCCCTGCGGAGCGCGAATGTCGATGGTAGCCCGCTCGGGGTCGCCTTGCGGGAAGAACTCCACGCCGTTGCCGAACTTCGAGTACAGGATGATCATCGCCACAAGGAGGAAGCAGGCCAGGATCAGCGTGACGCCGGGCCACGCGATTGCCCGATGCTGCACCCGGCGATAACCCCGGATGAAGCGGCCCTCGCGTCCTTTGGGCGGCGCGCCGCCTGCGGCCACCGCGCAAAACGTCGGGTTGAACACCAGCGCCACGAACAGCGAGCTGAGCAGCACGATCGTCACCGTGATGGGCAGGTACTTCATGAAGTCGCCCATGATGCCGGGCCAGAACATCAGCGGAATGAAGCTCGCCACGTTGGTCAGGGTGGAGCTCGTTACCGGCCAGGCCACCTCCCGCGTGCCGATGATCGCCGCCCGGATCCGGGGCACGCCCAACTGCATGTGCCGGTAGATGTTCTCCACGATCACGATAGCCGTATCCACGAGCATGCCCAGCGCCAGGATGAGGCTGAACAGCACGATCATGTTCAGCGTGAAGCCCAGCATCTGGATGATGAAGAAGCTGGCCAACATGCTGAAGGGGATGATCAGCGAGACGATCATGCTGGATCGCCAGCCTAAGAACAGCACCAGGATCCCGACGACGAGGATCAGCCCGGAAGCCATGTTGTTCTCCAGATCGGCCACCGTGCTGCGAATGTATTTGGACATGTCGAAGGTGATGTCGAACTTCACGGCGGGGGGGACCTGCTCCTGCGCCTTGGCGACGGCGGCCTTGATCATGTCGGAGACCTGCACGATGTTGGCCCCGGTGCGCTTCTGGATGCCCAGGGTAACATTGTCCCGGCGATTGATCCGCGAGTAGCTGGTCCGGTCCTTGAAGGTATCGCGCACGGAGGCCACGTCGGCTAGGTAGATGGGCTTGCCGCCGCGCGTGGTGATGAGCAGGTGGTCCACCTCTTCCGGCGTGACGAACTCGGCGGGTACGCGGACGTTGAACCGGGTGCCCGCGGTCTCCAGGCCGCCGGCGGAGATGTTCACGTTCTCCGACGGGATCAGCGCGAGGATCTCCGGGATCGTCAGGTTGTACATGGCCAGCCGCTCCGGATTGAACTCCAGCCGGATCTCCGGCTCCAGGGCACCCAGCACCTCAACCTTCAATATGCCCGGAAGAGTCTCGATCGCGTCCTGCATGTCGTCGGCAATTGCCTTGAGCTGCACGGGCGAGACGTCGCCGGAGATGCTGACCTGCATGATGGGGAACTCGTCGAAGCTGATCTCCTTGATCACCGGGTCCTCCGCCTCCTGCGGAAGCTCGCCCTTGGCCATATCCACGCGGTCGCGGACCCGCGCCAGGGCCACGTCCGGCGGCACGTCCGGCGTGAATTCCACGCTGATCATGGACATTCCCTCCGCGCTGCTGGAGGTCACCTCCTTGACCCCACGGATGCCGGTCAGCTCCTTCTCGATCTTCATCGTGATCGAGGTCTCGACATCCTCCGGCGCAACGCCCTCATAGATCGTGTTGATCAGAATGTAGGGGATGGGAATGTCCGGGAACGCCTCTCGCGGCAGCGACACGTAGCTGTACGCGCCCAGGATGATCACGAGCAGGCCCAGCACGGCTACCGTGGTTCGATTCTTGATGGCAAGATCGGTGAGTATCATAGCGACGATTCGCTTTCTTTACCCAGTGGAACGACGTTGACTTTCTGCGCCGGTGCGACGAAGCGGTGGCCCGAGATGATGAGCTGATCGCCCGGTTGAAGGCCCTTGGTCACCTGAACGCGGTCACCCTTGATGATACCGAGCGTAACATCGCGGCGCTGTGCCGCCCCGGACTCGACGACGTAGGCGGCCTTGCCGTCCTCCATCGGAATCACCGCCAGCAGAGGGATCATGATGACGTTCTCCAGAATTCGGCGGGTCAGGCGGGCCCGCACGATCTGGCCGCTGCGCAGGAGCCCATCCTTGTTCGGCACGGTGATCTCCAGCCGTGTCGAGCGAGTCTGCGGATCGGACAACTCACTGATGAATGTGATCGTGCCCGCGGCCGACTGCTCGATGCCCTTGTTATCGGCGAGGACTTCCGTCTTCTGACCGACAGAAAAGAAGGGAATATCCCGCTCGGGCACCTGCACGACGACCTTCACCGGATCGGTTTCCACGATCTCAGCCACCGCGTCGCCCACTTGGACGTACTCGCCTTCCTCGACAGGAAGGTCGTTCAGGATGCCGGTAATCGGCGCCAGGATACGGGTCCGCTCCAGGCGAGCCTCCACTTCCTTCAACTGGGCCTCGCTGGTGGCCAGTTTGGTCGTGGCGTCGTCGAGGTCGCTTCGGGAGGTGGCGTCAGTCTTCACCAGGGCAGCCATGCGCTCGTACTGAATCCTGTCGCGGCTGAATTGTGCCTTGGCAATCTCCACCTGGGGCCCAATCAGGTCCGTGTTGAGCTGGACCAGCAGATCGCCTGCCTGCACGATGCAGCCTTCGTTGGGCGGGATTCGCTCAACGCCGCCCGCGACCTCGGCGGCGACTGTGACGATTCGGTTCGGCTCGACAGCCGCCGGCAGATCGAAGTTATCAGGCAGTACCGGCTCGACCGTCACGGCCATGACCGAGACATTGACCGGTGGTGCTTCCGTAACCACTGCCTCTCGTTTCGGCGCCGGGATCTGTGTAATGGCGGCCAGCACGGCAATCGCCCCCAGTAGAATGACCAGCGTGATGACTGTGCGCAGCCACGCTCGACTCTTCTTACCCGCTTTCTTTTTCGGCGACGGATCGCTCATGGATTCTACCTGTCTCTCTATGGCGCTGCCGGCCGAGAAACCCGTTTTCAGTATTGAAAACGCGGCCGTCTCGCATCTCGGCGGACGCGTAGCGCCGGGTTATGAAATGTAACGTCTTCTGCCCTCACAAGTTGCAGTTGCCGCAGCTTACGCTGTCTTGACTACTGCCATCCTATATCTCCAAACACACGTTTCATACGACAGTTTAAAACATTTGTTTAACATGTCAAGAGGCGTCTTTCGTTTCGCGTTGCAGTGCGGCTCAACCCGCTAATATTCGCTCTTTTGGCTACGTCTGGCAAGCGGGTATTTGGGTTGATCGGGGGCTATTGGCGGCGTATCATCGGAGGCTTGGATTCCCGCCTGTGCGGGAACGACAGGATCATGTGGTTGGCTTCGGTCGGAGCAGGTCCAATGGCACAGCGAATATCACGTCGGGTGTTCCTGAAATCAGCAGGGTTGGCTGCGGCGGCGGCTTTGCTTCCCATCGGGTGCAAGGCGGCCCAAGGCAAGACGCCGAACGTCGTACTGATCTATGCGGATGACCTGGGGTATGGGGATGTCGGCTGCTACGGAGCGACCCGGGTCCGGACCCCCAACATCGACCGGATTGCGCGGGAGGGGGTTCGGTTTACCAATGCGCACTCGGCGTCGGCCACGTGCACGCCCTCGCGGTACGCCTTGATGACCGGCGAATACGCGTGGCGGAGGAAAGGGACGGGAATCCTGCCGGGGGACGCCCGGCTGATCGTGGAGCCGGGGCGGGTGACGCTCCCCGCGCTGATGCAGAAGGCCGGATACAAAGCGGGCGCGATCGGGAAGTGGCATCTGGGGCTTGGAGCAGGAGACCTGGACTGGAACGCTGAGATCAAGCCGGGACCGCTGGACATCGGATTTGACTATTGCTTCCTGATTCCCGCGACGGGGGACCGCGTGCCGTGCGTGTACGTGGAGGACCGGCGGGTGGTCGGGCTCGACCCGAAGGACCCAATTCGAGTCAGCTATAAGCAGCCCATTGGCGACGAGCCGACCGGCAAGGACCACCCCGAGCTGCTCAAGATGCACCCGAGCCACGGACATGACCAGACGATCGTCAATGGCATCAGCCGGATCGGATACATGAGTGGCGGCAAGGCGGCCCGCTGGGTCGATGAGGACATAGCCGATACGATCACGGGCAAGGCGGTACAGTTCATCGAGCGGCACAAGGCCGAGCCGTTCTTCCTCTACTTCTCAACTCACGATATCCATGTCCCGCGCGTGCCGCACCGCCGGTTCGCCGGCAAGAGCGGCCTGGGCCCACGCGGCGACGCGATACTGCAACTCGACTGGTGCGTTGGCGAAGTCCTGCAAACGCTGGACAAGCTCGCCCTGGCGGAGGATACCATGGTGATCTTCACGAGCGACAATGGCCCCGTCGTGGACGATGGGTACAAGGACAGAGCGGTGGAGCTGCTCGATGGTCACAAACCCGCAGGCCCGCTCCGCGGCGGCAAGTACAGCGCGTTCGACGCGGGGACGCGCGTACCGTTCCTGGTGCGCTGGCCGGGACGGGTGACGCCCGGCTTGTCCGATGCACTCGTCTGCCAGATCGATCTGCTCGCATCCATGGCGGCAGTGACCGGGCAGAAACTCGACACGACCGCTGGGCCGGATAGCTTCGATGTTTCGGCGACACTGCTGGCAAAGTCACAGACCGGTCGGGACCATCTCGTTGGGCACGCGGGTACGCTGTCCCTGATCAAGGGGGACTGGAAGTACATCGAGCCGAGCAGGGGGGCGAAGTTCAACGCCAACACAAACACAGAGCTCGGCAATGACCCACAGGCGCAGCTCTACGATCTCAAGGACGATCTCAGCGAAGAACAGAACCTCGCGACCGAGCGGCCGGAGATGGTCAAGGAGATGGCCGCGATGCTTGCGAAGATCAGAGCCGATGGGCGCAGCAGGCCACAATAGAACAGATAGCACCCATGGGACCTAGACCTGAAACTGGGTGGCAGCGTCAAGCGCAGCTTGGCGATGGCTTTCCTGGGATGCGGCGCAACCATCGCGAAGGCCTGTGGCCTTGACGATGCCGCCCGGATTACGAGCTCATAGATCGTAACTCGTATTAGACACTGGCCGGGTCCGGGTGGACCCAGGGACTCCGATAGGGTCGCGCCAGGAGGCGGTTGGCCTCTTCGTCGCCGACGACTTGGCTCTTTTCCGGGTCCCAGACAAGCTTGCGGCCGAGCTTGCACGAGATATTGGCCAGGATGCATGAAGCGGCCGTGATGTAGCCTTGCTCGATGTCGGAAACCGGGCGGCCCCGCGTCTCGACTGCATCGAGGAAATTCCGCCAGTGGCGCCGCATTGGTGCGGCGACGTGACGCTCCAGGTCCTTCTCTGTCTCATCCTCAGGGTACTTGTCATACTCATAGAGGGCCTTGCCTTCGAGTTTCTCGCCTTGGCCCTGCGGGATGAACTGGTACCTGTGGACATCGGCCTTGAGGGTGCCCTTGTCGCCATAGATGAAGGCGGCCCAGGGGAATTCCGGATCGGGCGCAGCGCCCCAGGTGCGGTGGGTCCAGACGATGGGCAGGCCATCGAAGTCAAACGTGGCAGTCTGTGTGTCGGTGATGTTGGCCTTACTGCCCTTGTCCACGAGGATGCCGCCGGAGGAGTTGACACTCTTCGGCCATCCGAGGTCGAGCATCCAGCGGACCATGTCGAGCATGTGCACGCACATATCGCCGACGATCCCGTTGCCGTATTCTGTGAAGGCCCGCCAGCCTCGCGGGTGATTGATCGAGCAGTACGGCCGCATCGGGGCCGGGCCGGTCCACATCTCGTAGTCAAGGTACTCGGGCGGAGTCGTGTCCGGCGGGTTGCCCCGGGCTCGCATATGATAGTAGCAGCAAATCTCGGCATAGGCGACCTTGCCGAGCTTACCTTCCTTGATGACGCGTTCCTTGGCCTCGATAAGATGCGGCGTGCTGCGACGCTGCATGTTCACCTGCACCACCCGCTTGTGCTTGCGGGCGGCGGCCAGCATCGCCTGGCCCTCCACCACGTCCGCGCTGATGGGCTTTTCCACGTACACATCCGCGCCGGCCTGGACGGCGGCAATCATCGCCAGGGCGTGCCAGTGGTCGGGCGTCGCGACGTGCACGATGTCGAACTGCTCCTGCTTGAGCATCTCCCGATAGTCGCCGAACGTGCGGGGCGTCTTCTTCGATTTCTGGCGGGCGGCCACCATCTCGGCGGCCTCGGCCAGCATTCGCTTGTCCACATCGCATAGCGCGACCACTTCGACCGGCTCGATCTGCAGCAGGCGAAACAGGGCGCTCTTGCCGTACCAGCCGGGGCCGATCAAACCCACACGCCGTGGCTTCGGCTGGGCATACGCGGGGACATAACTGCTGAGGCTGGACAAAGCAACTCCGGCGCCGGCGGCTCGAAGGAATTCGCGACGATTCATGGCATTTCTCCTGACTGCGGCCTCTACACAAATCCGATCATCACGTTACACGACTATACCAAGCCTCAGCACGGCCCGCAAGCCACACGGCACCATATGTAGGGTGGGTTCTCAACCCACGCGTCAAGAACATTGCGCTTGGGTAACCGCGTGGGTCAAGGACCCACCCTACGAGCGACCGCTATGCCATTTTTCATCCTCTCTGGGCGGGCCGAAGGCCCGTGACCGGCTTCGCGGGAATGACAGGGCGCCTGACGCCTGTGCCGGCAGACGGCATTATAGCTATTGCTGCGGCTCGACGGTGACGCTGTGGGTGAGGCTGCCCGCTTGCAGGACACACGGACCGGCAGCGGGGGCAGTCAAGCCCTGAAACGTCACCTCCTTCTTCTCACCGGGGCGCAGCCAGATACAACGCGTGACGGTCTGTCCCGCAGCGACGAGCTCCACGGTGCCGAGTCCTTCCTCTTTGCCGTTCTGCACGGTCACAGTGATCCCGTAGGGCTTGCCCGCGATGATACGACCTGCATTGTCTGCGGCGGGCCTCAAATCCACGTAAGCCGGTTGTACTGCCCGAATGGCTGTGTCCCGCAGCCGGACGCGAGAGACATCGTGCAGCGTCATCAAATCGGCAGCACCTTCAAATTGCGGGAAGTCGAGGTCGTCGAAGGCAAGCTGCTTCACGCCGTCGCACATGATCATCGGCCGCAAGTCGTCCTGGACGCAGCCGAGGCGGACGTCCTCAAACGTGAGCTTCTCGATGTTGCGGGCGTAGAAGCCCCAGCAGGGAAGCGAGCGTGCGTCCACACCCGGCGTCTTGATCTCTTTGGGAGCGTTCTCTCGCGTTGCGCCGCCCTCGAACTCGACACTCACATCGCGGAACGTCACGTCTTTGAAGGGGGCGTCCGTCCAGCTTTCGACGGAGCAGGCGGCGCGATAGACGCCTGTGGCGTTGACGCGGCTAACCAGGATGCGGCCGGCGGTGTTGCCCGGCTTGATCAGGAAATGGAACGGCGTGGCCACGTTTTTCATCGTGATATCGGAGATCAGGACGTCGTCCAGGTCGCCCTTGGTCGCGTCCCAGGCCCCCGGCTGGAGGTTGATGCCGGCGAGCATATTGTAACGGTTGGACGTGCGGTGGGGCTGCGTGCCCGGGCCATAGAACAGGCAGTCGTGAATCGTCAGATGCGCAGCAGGGCCGATCAGGCGGATGCCGTTGCACGAGGAATTCACGATGCAATCGGAGATCAGGGTATTCTCCCAATACCGTCCGGCGATGGAGTCGTCCCCCGTGTAGAATTGACAGCCGATGATGCTCACGTTGCGGCAAGGGTGGTCGGGGGCGCCGCGGAAATGCACGCCGTCCCAGCCGCCGGTGAACTTCACGTTGCGGATGTCCACGTCGCTGCTGATCTGAAAGAAGATGGCATAATTCGCGGCATCGATAAACGACACGTCCCGGACGGCGACATTGCGGCAGTTCACGAAAACGAAGGTATGCGGCCCTCGCGTACGCTCCTCCCCGGTGGGGTCGAAAACCTTGTTGCCGTCGATGACGCCTTGTCCCGCAATCGCGATGTCCTCCTGGCCGTCGCCGAGAATGAGCGCCCTGTGCCATTTGCCCCACCTGGCTTCGGGCATGAAGTCCGGCAGGGTCGGATGCTGGTACTGGTTGAGGTCGGTAGTGCCCACCAGGGTGGCCCCCGCCTCCAGGAAGAGGGTTACGTGGCTTCTCAGATGCACGGTTCCGGACAGATAGCGGCCGGGCGTGAGCTGCACCTGACCGCCCCCGGCCTGGGCGCAGGCCTCGACGGCCTTGTTGATCGCGGCCGTATCAAGCGTCTTGCCGTCCCCCAAGGCCCCATAATCACGAATGTCGAAGATGCCCCGCTCCGCGGCGGTTGCTTGCCGCAGGTCCGCAGCCGGCGCCGCTGTCAAAACCAGCGAGCAAGTGGCAATCAAGATACGTTGACGAGCTATCCCCTTGGCGTCCATCCCAAATCAGCCTTCTATAGTTGGACCATTCCGTATCCAGGCGGCAGTCGCCGGGATGTCCTCATGTCTTTAACAGAAATGGAACTCGTGGGCAAGAGAACGGTAGTTACATCGCGAGTTCTCAATCGCTGCGGGGCGACACAACTTCTGCCCAGGGGCGCCCCTGGGCGACAAGGGCCAAGCGTGTCCCATCGACGATTGAACGTCCGAAAAAATAGTCCATAATCAGGAAAACTACCACTTTGACAGTTGAAAATCCCGGAGGAAAGCGGTAGTATGGTGGCAGTGCAGGCCCGAATGGCGTGAGGCTTCAACCGAGGGCTGTGCACAACGTGGGGAAACCAGCCGGATTCCTCCCCACCACGAGTGCCTGGCCTGTGTGCGACGGCTGATCTCGCACAGATGGAGGCATTGTGACCCGGTATCAGTGGAACGTGTGTGCTCCCCAGGGGCGGGTAGACCACGGCGTGCAAAGAATCCGAAAAAGAGTTGCATTTGTCACGCCGATAGTATATAAGATAGGCTTGAGTGTGGGTCCTGCCCTGTGGGTGTATCGCCAGGTTTACTGCCCTGCGTCGCCCGTGGGGTGAGCGCGCGATTACACGGCAAGTCAGAGTCGGAGGCCCTGACACGGAGTGAGTTTCGCTCGGCACACAGTACACGGGGGAGTTAGGTGCGTTCATCGTGCCGCATCTCGGAATCCGTCCATCCATTTCCAAACGGGGTGTGTCTCTCTACGGAAAGGAGGTGAACCGCTCGATTCAATCATGATGTGAAGCAGCGTGGAGACGTTGGGATGCTCTGATGTTGGGTGAGGACCACCGATGGATGGAGCGATCTACGATTTCTCAGGAGGGCCGGCGCCCTGGTGCTGTAATCGGGGGCCCTGAATTGTGTCACTAGTGAAGGAGGATTCAAATGTATCGAAAACAACTGTGTATGTTTGCCCTGGGCCTTGCGCTGGTATTTGCCGCCGGCGCGTCCGCCGAATTAGGGCAAGGAAAAGTGCTCATTGAGTACTGGTTCGGCAATGGCGTGGACAGCAACCTTGACAACCTCAAGGCCAATGCGGCGTTCCCCGACAATCCGGCCAGCAGCGAGTGGCTCGACGCGTTCGAGCGTGCCGACTGGGCGAACATGGATTACTGGGCCGGGCGTCTGCGTGCCTATCTGACCCCGCCGCAGACCGGCGAGTACACCTTCTGGACCTCCAGCGACGACGACAGCGAAGTGTGGCTGAGCACGGATGACACCGCTGCCAATGCCAAGCTGATCTGCAGCGTCGAAGGCTGGACCGGATACCGCAACTACGCAGGGACCGAAGGCGTGGTCGGCCCGAATCAGAAGTCCGCTGCGATCGCCCTTGAGGCGGGCAAGCGGTACTACATCGAAGGTCTGTTCACCGACGGCACCGGCGGCGGTCACATGAGCGTCGGCTGGGCCGGTCCGGGCATTGGCGACGTGGCGACGCCGATCGGCAGCGCCTATGTCACAGCGCTCATTCGGGATCCGGAGCCGTTGTTCGGTCCTCAGAATCCTGAGCCGGCCGATGGCACCTTAGATTGGCTGACCCCGGTGCTGAAGTGGAAATCCGGCATGTTTGCCGCGCAACACAAGATCTTCTTCGGGACGACCCCGGAGCTGACTGACGCCAATTTCAAGATGGTGATGCCGGGCAACCTGCCGATGTTCCCCGTTCCGGAGCTACTTGTGCCGGGCACCACGTACTACTGGCGTGTGGATGAAGTGGAGGCCACCGGCGTACGCACGGGCCCCGTCTGGAGCTTCACGGTCATGCCGCTGACGGCGCATTTCCCCAACCCGGTCGATGGCGCTATGTATCGTCAGACCAACATCACCGTCAGTTGGACGGCAGGTCAGAACGCCGATAAGTACAAAGTATACGGTGGCGAGGACCAGGCCGCTGTGGCCGCCGGCGATGCGAAGGCACTGCTCGCCGAGCAGGTGGACACGTCGCTTGACGCCTCGGCTCTGCTGCAGCCGGGCAAGACCTATTACTGGCGCGTCGATACGATCGACCTCTCCGGCGTCCTGCAAGCAGGTCCGGTCTGGACGTTCTCCACGTATGATCCGGCCGGCGGGGCTGTAGCCCAGTATTGGCCCAACAAGTTCCTGGCCGGCGAGCCCAACGTTGTGACGACCGTGGGCGAAGTCAACTTCAACTGGCCCGGTGCTGTGCCTGGCGTGGATTCTCCCGATGCGTTGATTCCGGTGGACAACTTCTCCTGCCGCTGGACGGCCGAACTGAATATCCCGGTCACCGGGACGTACAAGTTCTATGCGGCCTCCGACGACGGCGCCCGGATGTTCCTCAACGGCAAAGTGCTCACCAATTTCTGGGTGGATCGCGGCACGACCGAAAATGCCAGCGCCGACATCGAGCTTGTTGCCGGCCAGCGGTATCAGATCGTGATGGAAATGTATGAGGCGGGTGGTGGCGCATCGGCGTACCTGAGATGGTCCGGCCCTGGCATTGCCAAGGAGATCATCCCGCAGGGCATCCTGCAGCCGCCGGCCATGGCGTTCTCGCCCAGCCCGGCCAATGGGGCCACAGGTCTGGTCGACACGACCAAACTGAGCTGGACGGCGGGCAAAGGCGCCGCTCAGCATAACCTCTACCTGGGGACCGATGAGGCCCTCGTGGCGGAAGGCCATGCGAGCGTCTCTGCAGGCACGCTGACCGAGACCAGCTTTGATCCGGGTCTGCTGCCGTGGGGCGCGACACTGTACTGGAAGGTCGATGAAGTGGCCGCCGATGGCACGGTTGTTCCGGGCCTGGTCTGGAGCTTCACCGTCATGGACAGCCTCGTGATCGATGATTTCGAGGCCTATGATCTTGAGCCGGCAACGCCTGTCAATGCCGCCATTGGCTGGTGGAAGCTCAACGGCGATCTCGTCGACAGCTCCGGCAAGGGCCATGATGGCAAGATGATTGGCACCGGCGGCTTCGAGGATGACGCCGTCATGGGTAAGGTCCTGGACCTGCCCGGTGGCGACAACCAGTATGTGGAGATCGGCGCGGTGGGCATCAGCGGCAACATGCCGACAACGATTGCCTGCTGGGCCAAGGCCGACAACACGAACATTCCGGACTGGACGCTGATCTTCGGGTTCACCGGGGACGCGACCGGCGCCGGCGTCAATGGCAGTCACTTCAATATCGACGTCATCGGCGGACCCGGCGGCGTTGGCGCCCATTGCTGGGGCTGGGAAGAGACAATCTTCACGGACCAGGAGTCTCTCGAGTGGCACCATTATGCCATGACCTACGATGGGACCACCATCCGGTACTTTGGCGATGGCTTTGCCAGGGACACCGACCCCGGCAAGTCCAACGTGCAGAATCTGTCGGTCCGCGGCGACCGCGTCTTTATTGGCAAGCGTGTCACGGCTGCCAACTCCTTCCCGGGCAACATTGCAGATGCTCGGGTCTACGATTACGCACTGTCGCCTACCGAGATCATGAGCGTGGCGGGTGTTGTACCCACGGTTCTGGTCACGGATGCCTGGAAGCCTGACGGCATCGCTGCCGGCGTTACGGCAGATGTCGTTCATCAGGGCGGTCAGGCCCTGAAGCTGGCATTTGACAACGCCGCCGGCGCAGGCAAGGGCAGTGTGACCTTCGCGTTCGTAGATGGCGACCTGACCCGGGGCGGCGCGGAAGTGCTGTCTCTGTGGCTCAAGGGCGATCCGACCAACGCGGCTGAGCCGGTGTTTGTGGCTCTGACAGATGCTGCCGGCAAGGTGGCTGTGGCTGTGGATCCGGATCCGACGGCTGTGCAGATGGGCGTGTGGTGGAAGTTCAACGTTCCGCTGGCCGTGTTTGCCGGCGTGGATCTGGCGAAGGTTGCGACGCTGACGATCGGTGTCGGCGATGGCGTGCCCGGCGGTGCCGGAACGATCTACATCGACGATATTCGCATCGGCAAGCCCGGCCTGGTCATTACCAAGGTCGTTCGCGCGGGCGGTCAGTCGGGCACCAGAACCGACGGATCACCGATCAACGGCGCATATACCGGTGATACGGCGCCAGTGGCCACACAGGCCGGTGGTCTGAAAGACGGCAACTTCTGCTTCTCGGATCGCAACTATCCGTGGGCAAAGACGCCTTTCGCGATGACCGGCTCGGATTACGTCCTGATGTTCAACAACGACAAGAGCAGCAGTGAGAAGGACGTGACCTACACCGTGACGTTCTCCCGGCCCACAATCGTGTGGATCACCGTGGATGATCGGATTCCGGCTGAGTGGGTGGACGTTGCCTCGCCGCAGGCGGCAGCCGATCTGGTTGCGGCAAGCCTTCCGGCCGGCACGTTTGTCGACACCGGCCTCAACCTGTACATCCATGAGAACGCCACCACGGATCGTCCGATGAGCGTGTTTGCGGCTGAGCTGGTCGCAGGCACGTATGTCTTCGGCGGGATGTGGTCGAACAAGAATTACTACACCATCGGGGCCATCAAGTAATTGAACAGGCTCTGAGCTGGGCTGATGTTTGCAGCCCGATGTAGGAAGACAACCCAGGGTTTGGGGATACCTATGTGTCCCCAAGCCCTCTTTTTCTGCGCACCCGAGGCCACGGTGCGCTTCCTCGGGCAGGGAATTGCCCAATGCCAATGGAGGAAGTTGCTCATGGGCGACACCGGCGGCATGCCTCTACAGTTGAATATGCGAAGCATACATTCGCTGGAGACGTGCAATAGCCGTGAGAAAAGCCTGGAACATGTTGAAAACGGCGGTGAAGGGATTCGGCAGGGATGATGTGATCATCCTGTCGGCGGCGCTGTCGTTTTACGCCATGCTCTCTCTGGCGCCGTTGCTGATCCTGCTGGTGACGGGAACCAGCCTGCTGGGGGAGGATACGCAGCAGCAAGTGGTCCAGCGGATCGAGACCGTAGTCGGTCCCCAGGCCAGTCAGACCATTGAAACGATCATCGCGCAGGCGAAGGAGAAACAGACCGCCGCGACGCTCTCGGCGATTCTCGGCCTGGCCGCCGCGCTTCTGGCCGCTACGGGTGGCCTGATTCAGTTGCAGACGGCGCTCAATCGCATCTTTAAGATCCGTGTGCAGAGGGGGTTTGTTTTCAGTTGGTTGTGGAAGCGATTCCTGTCGCTGCTGCTGATCCTGCTGATCGGTGCGATTCTCGTGGCGTCCGTCGTGATCAGCTCGGCCATCTCCGTGGTTTTCCCGCAGGGCGGCCTCGTCTGGCAGATCGTCAACGTCGTCGTTTCCCTGCTCATCTTCACGGCGGCCTTTATGGCCATGTATAAGGTCCTGCCCGACGCTGAGCTTGCCTGGAAGGATACCCTCGTCGGCAGCATTCTGACCGCTATCCTTTTTATGGCCGGCACCTACGGCATCAGCCAGTACATCAGTCGAACCGGCGCCGGCTCCGTCTACGGCGCCGCCGGCTCGCTCGTCGTCCTGCTCGTCTGGATCTTCTACACGTCAATCATCGTCCTCTTCGGTGCAGAATTGACTTACGCCTATACGCAGTTCTACGGCCATAAGGTGCGTCCGGACGAGTACGGCGAACGCACCGAACCTGTCCCCCAGATGCAGGAACAAACCTGACGGGGCACAATGCGATGAATGCGGGTCTGGAAAGAGTCTTGCGTGGTGGAAACTGTATATTCAGTCACCTAAATGCGAATATTGACCGTCCGCACACGAATTGTCCCTGGGGACCGAAAATACTTGCATTTATGGCTCGATGTAGTGATGATATTCTCCTGATGTATTGCTGGCCGCGTCTGCTGGATACCGATTGTCTCGGAGCAGACAGGCCTCCGGTGCGTGGTACCATTCTACGGGAGGACCATAAAATGAAACGCACGATTTTGTTGTTATGTGTAGTATCCGTCCTGTCTTGGGCGGCCGGCAGCGCGCTGGCGCAAGGCAAGGGCAAACAGCGGGAGGATCGGACGGTTAACAAGGCCAACGAGAACGCGGCTGCCGCCGAAAAGAAAGCCGAGAAGGCGACCACCCCGCAGGACGTCGAGAAGGCGGCCAAGGAAAAAGGCAAGGGCGCCATGGACCAGGCCCAGACAAAGGGCAAGTCTGCGAAGGACCAGGCCGCGGACAAGGCGGCCGAGGCCAAGGGCAAGGGCAAGGACCAGGCGCAGCAGTTGCGGGCCCTCGACAAGCAGATCCAGCATGAGACCGCCAAGCACATGGAGCGTGAGGCCCGGCTGGCCCGTATCCGAGAGCTGGCCGTGAAGAAGAACGACACCAAGACGGTCGAGCAGGTCGATCAATTGATCGCCAAGGAAAAACAGCGCTACGAGGCCAAGCTCCTGAAGATGCAGGCCGAGAAGCGTGCGGGCGGGACACTGCCGCCGACGGACGTGCAGAAGCCGAAGGGTGGCAAAGGCAAGGTTGAGAAGCCTGCCGGCGAAGCCGCCAAACCGGCCGAGACCAAGCCTGAAGCTCAGACGCCACCGCCTGCTGCCGGGGGCACTACTGCGGGTGGACAGGCTGCACCGGCTCCTGCGCCGGCACCTTCAGCTCCTACGCCAGTGACACCTCCGGCTCCAGAGCCGAATGCGCCAAGCCGCAGTAACGTCGTCAGTACGGTCAGTCAATTACTTCAGACATACGGGAGTTGAACCATGTCGAGAATGATAGTCGCCGCATGCATCGCCGTCACGCTGTGTCTCCTTTGCGTGACCGGCTGTGCCAAGAAAACCCAGCCCCCGGCCCCGGCGGAGCCGACCAAGACGGCCGCCGAGTACAAGGCCGAGGCAGAGAAGGAAATCAAGGAAGAGAACGCGTCCGCCGAATTGGAAAAGCTCCAGCAGAGCATCGACACCGAAGCCGCCCAGGAGCAGCAGTAACGGCCGCCGTGAATCTCGCGAGTACATGCGTACGAACACAGTGACGCACGCAGCCTGAAGAGACACCCGGGACAAGCGTCCCTGCGGACAAGCCAGGCAGGCTTTCTCCGCAGCGGCGCTTGTCCCGCTTTGTCTTTCATGACAGCGTTGCCTCGGCAGTGGAGTTCTTGCTCAACTGACTATGGCACGGCATGATTGGCCTGGATCACGGTCCCACTGTCCAAATCGAAAATGATGTGGCTCATCGTCCAAGCTTCGTCAATCAGACTGGTGAAGTGGCTCGCAGGAGGCTCCTCGTTCAGGTCCGCGCGGAGCAGACGGCAGACGATGTATCGCCGACCATCGTAGATGAATCCGGAGTACTCCCGGTGAAACCTGCGCAAGTCCGCCAGAATGAACTCACGCTCACTGCGGAACGAGGTGTAGTCCTGGACATACCGCCTGAATGCAGCCTCGAATCCCTTCAGTTGTGATTCATCAGGCAGCCACATCGCATCAACGTCCATGCGCCTGTACCTGATGAATCGTCGGACTTCGTTGGGGTCCCTGATCACGACTCTGTACGGTCCCCGCTTGAGGTTCTTGGGATCGCCGCCGAGCAATTGAGCCACATCGGCAAAACCGGCTTCCTGTGCGTAGTCAAGTGGCGCCTTGTCATCGATGCTTCTTGCATTTGGATCAGCGCCGTGAGCCAGGAGCATCCGGGCGACAGCTACGCTGCCGCAGTAGGCCGCGGCGTGCAGGGGAGTATTCCCCGAACCGTCCCTTGCATGGATATCTGCGCCATGGGCGATCAGCGTGCGCGCGACATCTTCAAAATCGAACTGGGCCGCCCTATGCAAGAGCGTCTCATCTCGAATGTCGTGTTCAGTGAGTCTCTCGTTGGCGTTTGCACCGTTGTCGAGCAGCACCTCCGCGGCATCGGCATGGCCACCGAGAATGGCAAGATAGAGGGGCGTGTCGTTCTCCGCGTCCTTCGCACTTATATCCGCGCCCGCGTCGATCAGGTGTCTGACCTTCTCGGCATGTCCCATATAAGCGGCCTCGTAGAGGTTGATGTCCGCGCCTGCGGCGAGGAGCAGATCAACCACTTGCTTGCGGCCCTCGAAGAGGGCGTGATGCACTGGCGTCTCGTCATTTTCGTCCTTTGCGTTGACCTCCGCAGCGTTGACTACCAGAATCTTCGCGACTTCCGGGTACCTCACAGCCAGATGCAGGGCGGTTGTCCCGACCGGTGCATACGGCGTTTGAAGATCATCACCGATCATGTTATGCTCAGGCGATGTGAGTTTCGCATTCACCATTGCACCTCGGGCGATGAGAAGCTCCACGACGGCTTCATGCCCGCTTTGTGCCGCTTCGTGCAGAGGCGTCCATCCGGCCTCGGCCCTGGCGTTCACGTCAGCGCCGCTGCTAAGGAGCAAGTCGATCATCTCGCGATGCCCGGCGCGGGCCGCGATATGCAGGGCGGTTCGCCCTGTTCGATCCCGCGCACTCACATCACCGGCGTCCTGGAGTAAGCCTTTAGCCTTCTCGAGGTTGCCGGCGTAAGCTGCCAAGTGAAGTGTGACATTGGCGCCGCGGGCGACGAGCAACTTCGCGACACCCATGCGATTATGGTTCATCGCGAGAATCGCCGGCGCCCGGTCGGGTGTGGCAGCATGATCTGGTTGTGCGCCGTTGTCCAGGAGCAGTTGAGCCAGCTTCAGATCGCCGGTTTGTGCGGCGTAGCAGAGTGCGGTGTCGCCGGCCTTATTCATTGCATTGACATTAGCGTCCTTCTTGATGAGAAGACTGACTACCTGCAGATGATTTGGGTCGAGAGGATAGCTGTCATAGCCTCTCCCAGAATCCCTGGTGATCGCGCAGAGCAACGGCGTGTTGCCGTCTCGGGCAGCAGCGTTGACATCCGCTCCCTTGGCAGTGAGCAACTCCACGAGCCTCGTCCAGCCGCGTGTCGCTGCCTCGTGCAGCGGCGTCTCCCCGCTTTGGCTTTGTGTCTTGACGTAAGCACCACGGGCAAGCAAAAGCTCAGCCACACTGGCTCGGCCGTCGTGGAGCGCCCTGTGCAGCACGGAATAGCCCCATTTGTCTAATGCATTGATGTAGGCGCCATTATCAAGGAGTAGTACGACCATATCCGTACGCCAGTCCATCGCTGCTGTATGTAAGGGAGTCCGGCCGGAGAAATCCTTGGCCTCTATATCCGCACCCCGGCGAAGCAGAAACTGCACCTCATTCGCGTCGCCATTGGCGACCGCACGGTGCAAGGGCGTCATTATGTCATCCGACTCCTTCTTGCATCCAGCCGCCAGAAGCAGCATCAGTACTGTGCACCGAAGTATGTGTTTCCTCATACCTGTCTCCCGTTAGCGCATCATGAGCCGGCTGCCACATTATAAGGCAAGCAGAACCGCGAAAGTAACATTTGTGGCTCCTGGACCGGCTGCAAGTGGTAGATCGATTTACCTAACCACTCGCACACCCCAGAGATCGTATTACTCATAGGTTGAACGTTCGTAGAGCACAGTTGAAGTTCATTGATGAGAAAGTGGGGTGTCCCATGTTGGCAATAGGTGTCCCTTTGATTGAGAACGAGGTCGAGCCGTGGAAGGCGTGGATTCGCGAGTGTACGGGCCCGCGAAGGGAAGAATTCGAGGATTTCAACGAGCGGATGGGGCTCACGCTTCATCGGGCGTGGCTGACGCAGAGTCCTGAGGGGCCGCTGGCCATCGTGGTCTTGGATGGCCCAGGCGCCAAGGACTTCCTGCACAAGCTGGCGAGATCGAACGAGGTCTTTGACACATGGTTCCGTGAGCACATTTCCAAGCACCATGGCGTCGACTTTTCCAAGCCGGGCGCGGTGCAGCCATCGGAGATGCTTCTGGATTGGCGAGTGCCGGCCTATGCGGAAGTCGGTGAATAGGGCTTCGCTCCTCGTACGGCCGGTGGCAGTGCCAGGGCCGAAGGCGTTGTCGATGGCGGACGGCCAAACCATCGGCAAGCGTGCGCTCGCCGATGCACCCGTGATCCTTGGGCGCTGCGCCACCGAAGAGCACGCAAAGCCAGTCTTGCCATGCACTCAGCTATGGGGTCCGGGATTTGATTGATCGTGTCCTGCTCTGCCGCGTATACTCGATGGAATTCATTGGAGGAACATATGGAGAGCAAGGAGATCCGGTCGGTTGGCGAGTTTCTCGCGGATGTGCAGCAGCATACGTCGGGTTGGTTTCGGGAGAATTTTTCGACGCCGTGGTTTCGCGGCCAGCGGGATGCGGCGCAGTTGCCCATCCCGTCTATCTTTCGCCGGGGCTACTACGAGCGAGAGGCGACGCTTTCGGCGACGTTCCGGCTGCGGGCGCCGGCGTTCGGGAACACGCCTGCGACGGAGCGGCTGGACCAGTGGCTGTTCCTGATGCAGTATTTCGGTCTACCCACCCGGCTGCTGGACTGGACCGAGTCACCCCTGATCGCCCTGTACTTCGCGGTCGAGGCGTACTTCTTCATGCCGGCCAGGGAAATTCAGACGAGTGCAGGGGTCTGGGTGCTCAACCCAATCGCCCTGAATCATCTTACCTTCCCCGACACATCCGTCTTCCCAAACACGTGGACGCAGGGCCCGGTGCTGGAGAACTTCAAAATCGCATTCGGCACGGCGGGCAAGGACCCGCAGATCGACCCGCACACGAAGGAGGTATTCTACAATCGGCCGACGCAATACCCGGTGGCCGTGCAGCCCTCGTTCGTTCATCCCCGCGTGGCGAGCCAGCGAGGCTGCTTTACAGTCCACGGCCAACGTCCGGAGGACTTCGAGACCATCGCGGCCACCCAGCCCTCCTTCGGTGAGACCTCGCTGCTGAAGTACGCGATCAAGCCCGCCGCGATCAAACCCATCATCGCAACGCTGTTCGACCTCGGCATCAGCCCGGCCAGCGTCTTTCCCGACCTCGACGGCCTGACACAAGATCTCAAACTCCGCACGGCACTGGAGCTGAGACTCTGAGCCGGCCAAAGGCTTTGTTGGTCGCGGATGGACAAACCATCGGCAAGCTCCCAGGCTGCTCGGACTGCTGACACAGCCTGTGCGCTTGCCGCTGCCACCCGTTCCGATTACCACTTTCCTGTTATACACCTCGGATAGACGGGACGGCGGAGGAAATCAGGTCGCGTCGCGGTTGCTTGTGGATACGGTTGCCGGGAGGATCAGCCGGCGTTAGAATCGCCGTGCTGCAATGGAGTCTGTGAGGCCCGGGATTTTGTCGTGACTAAGAAGCAGCGAAAGCAGTGACTTGCGCAGAAGGGGGTAAAAAGTGAGAATACATTGGCCGTTATGTCCGGTTCGTTTCGCAGTTGTTGGAATCCTGGCGCTGTCTGTGACCTGTGCCGAGCTTCTCGCCGGGGAGGAATGGGTCCCTGGGATTCAGGAACTGTATCGCCTTGATCGCCTGCCGGTGTTCAAGGAGTCCATCAAGGTTGCCTCCGTGTCCAGCTACGACCGAACCGGCGGAAACAACGACGGGTTCGGGGGACAGTACTCCTTCGTTCGCAAAGAGAAGGATGGGCTCGTGCTTGCGGACTTGGAGGGTCCCGGGGTCATCTACCGGCTCTGGACGCCCACGCCGACCGATGACATGCTGGAATTCTACCTCGATGGGCAGGAGAAGCCGACGATCCAGTTGAAATTCCGTGACCTCTTCATGGGCAAGCACCCGGGCTTCGAGCGACCCTTGGTTGGATTCGGGGTCGGGGGGTTCTACAGTTATGTGCCCATCCCCTATGAGAAGTCGTGCAAGGTGCTCATCAGAGCCGAGCGGATGCAATTCTATCAGTTGAACTACGCAACGTATCCGCAGGGAGCGGGAATCAAGAGCTTCTCCGCCGACCCGAGCGCCGAGCAGCGCCGCTACATCGAGAAGGCCCGGAAGCTGTTCGAGTCGGCCGGCGGGGACATCAGCGCCTACGTCGTTCCCGAGGGCGGCACAATCGAGCGTGTCGCCATCAAGGTAACCCTGGAGCCCGGGAAAGCATCGCCCCTCTTCAACGTGGATCGCCCCGGCAGGATTGTGGGAATGCGTCTGTCGCCGGCGGATGCACTAGCCGGCAAACAGCGTGACGTAGTCCTGCGGGCCTTCTGGGACGGGGACACGGACCCGGCGATTGCAAGTCCGGCGGGTGACTTCTTCGGCTATGCCTGGGGCGAATCCGCAACCGAGTCCCTCCTGGTCGGCACCGCCCGGGGCGTGAACTACTGCTACTTCCCCATGCCGTTCGACAAATCGGCGCGGATCGAGTTGTATGCCGAGCCGGGCCTGGATCGAAGCGTCTCCGTGCAAGCCGAAGTGCTGTTCGTGCCGGTCGCACGCAAAGAGAATGAGGGCAAATTCTACGCCTTGTGGCGCCGCGAGAATCCGACGACCAAGGGCAAGCCCTTCACGTTCATCGAGACCGGCGGACGTGGACACCTGGTGGGTTTCTTCCAGCAATCGCAGGGACTCGAATCGGGCAATACCTACTTCTTCGAAGGGGACGATCAAACAACGATTGACGGCGAGCTTGTCATCCACGGCACCGGCTCCGAGGATTTCTACAACGGCGGGTGGTATGACGTGGCCGGCCGGTGGGAATCGCGAAGGTCGTTGCCCCTGAGCGCCTGTCTGGGCTACCAGAAGCACCTGGGCAGAACGGGAGGCTACCGGCTCCTTCTCGGCGACGCCTATGCTTATCGCAAGAGCATCCTCCAGACGATCGAGCACGCCCCCACAGGCAACGATCTCCTGAACGACTACTGCGGCCTGACATTCCTGTACTCACAGGACCGGCCGACCTGCGATTTCTCCCTGCCCCCGGCAGAGCAGCGGAAGGTCGTCGATCTCAAGCGGATTGTCTTCGCCACATGGTGGAATGTCCCGATCCCGGCCTTTTCGTACCGGGATGCGACGCTGACCAAGGGAAGGGAGAAACTCAACGACCAGGAGGTCCCATTCCTCTCGCTGCAAAGCCGCGACGGCGACGTATTCGGGAATCATTTCATCAGCTTCACATGCGAGCTTCCCGCCGCCGGCGCCTACAGAGTGAGCCTGGACGCGATCAAAGGCCCGGCGCAGGGACAGGTCCAGTGGTTCAAGGATGAGGCGCCGGTAGGGCCGGTGGTGGACCTCTACGCCGAGAAGAGAGAGCGTGCCCCGGGACAGGACATGGGCACGCTGGCGCTCGCCGAGGGCCCCAACCACCTGCTGTTCAAGATCATCGGCCACAACGAGAAGTCCCAGGGCCAGGGCCTGGACCTGACAAACATCATCTGCGAGAGAGTTGACTGAGGGACGGTAAGTAGTCGGTAGCCAGTAGCCGGTTGTCGGCACTCGAAAGCCGTAGGACGAGCGTCTCCTCGCGTCCCCAAAGCCTTTATAGTCCCTGTGCCCTCCCCGACCTCGCTTTTGCCGCCGTCAATCCGCACGGCTTCGGCGACAGCCGGAAGTACGCTGGCTATGCTATTGATCTGTGAATGGATATATGAAATGGCCCACAACTTAGGAGGGAAAAACAAACTCCGGCCACTCATGGCCATTTCATATGACTATTCAATCTTCGATAATTTGGTGAGTGCCGGGTGGCAGCGGCAAGCGGAGTCTCCGGAGCTTGCCGATGGTGTCTATGCGGAGACATGAGCCATCGGCAAGCTGGCGCTTGCCGCTGCCACCCAACACTTCGCGTAGTCGGACCAGTCGAGTGGGCTCCGCCCACCGTTTTCTTCTGATTTCGCAGGACATTGCTTCGCGGTCGGTCCCTTACTCCTTGCGGGGCAAGGAGTTGCGATTACTTCGCAATATGGCTATTCCAACATATTTCCCTTGATCCAACACGGAACTGTGTTTACAATCCTATGAACATCACAGAATCAGTGTCTTGGCCGCGGTGTGCGGCCGACCGGTGAGTCCGGGGCATTCAGATTTCGTGCTTCGAATGTGCGAGACGCGAACCTGACAGATGATCGGCGAGAATTCGGAGGCAACATGGAGAAGCGAACAAGGCGAACGGCGAGAGCGGGCAAGAGACACAATGTGAGACGGGCACGGGTCGTCCGGGAGCCGGTCGCGACCGAGCCGCCCGCGG
The DNA here is from genome assembly GCA_963708075.1 of Sedimentisphaerales bacterium. Lineage (GTDB taxonomy): Bacteria > Planctomycetota > Phycisphaerae > Sedimentisphaerales > Anaerobacaceae > PLanc-01. The sequence continues at coordinate 4,480,758 of OY970194.1, read as the reverse complement.
GAGCCCCGGACAACAGACTCCGTCGGACCTGTTTCGACTGCATCTTCTGCGTCTCCAGCGTGGTCCTCTGGGCGCAGACGCTCCTGTCGGGCTTCCCGATGCTGGGCCAGTGCGCGAATCAGCCGGACGCGCCCGGCCAAATGCGTCGAATCCCGCTCACGCCATGCCGCAACTTCCGGGCTAAGCCCTACCGCGTCGAGCCGCCCCAGCCGCCCAACGACAGCATTCGCTACATCCCCCTGACCCGCGGCCTGCACGCCATCGTCGACGCCGAAGACTACGAATGGCTCAGCCAGTACAAGTGGCACGCGAATCGCACGAACGGAAGTGGCACGATCTATGCGGCACGGAATGTGGGGCGCGGCAGCCAACTCATGCATCGCATGATTATGCGCCCGCCCCAAGGCATGGTCGTGGACCACATCAACGGCAACGGTTTGGACAACCGCCACTGCAATCTGCGCATCGTCCCCCCGGCCGTGAATGCGCAGAATCGACGCAAACGTGCGGGCACCAAGTCACGGTTCATTGGTGTCTCTCCCTGCGGGAACAAGTGGCAGGCGTTTATCGCACGCCGGTACCTCGGCCGCTTCGACGACGAGGTGGAGGCCGCCAAGGTTCGCGACCGCGAAGCGATAAAACAATACGGCCAGCGCGCCTGGCTGAACTTCCCGCCCGAAGCCCCGCAGGACGAAGGCCAGTAGCCGGTAGTCGGTTGCCAGTTGTCGACAAGAGCGCGGAAGGACAAATCCCCGACCGGCGTCACAATTGAAACCCGGTCCCGCGCCGTCGACTTGATCATTCGGGCACGAAGCTCGCGACCCGTTAATTGTTATTTTGAGAACAGGCCCTGTCTCCCCCCTGAATGTGAAATGTGTAGGTGTGACCCCCGTCCGTCTTACAATTCTTTGATGAGAGACCTTTCTATTGCATCCATCGTGTTTCCCTGCGAGGGAACTCAAGGCGTCCAGCATTCTCCACAGTCATCTCTCGGCCTCCAAAGCCGTCACGCGGAATTTTCGGAATTCTCCATCCGCGACTTCGCGTCAACTGTCAAGAGTTGACCCTCATCCCCTCATCCCGTCCCTCACTTTAAGGTTTGACGGACTCATCCTGCTCGCTCTGACCCGGAAGTCTGAACGGCATGTTGCTTGGCAGATCGAAAGCACGCGTCTGCACAGGCCACACGATACCGATGATTTCACGAATCCTCTCCGTAATAGGTTTGAGATTTTCGCCTATAATCCCTGCAGTGATACTCAATTCGATTAGTGAGCCATAGATCCGGTCAACATCGGAGACTGTCTTGTGCAATTCGCTCTGGAGTTTCTCAAGCCTGCTGAGGATGCGTCGTTTATGACTGGCCTGCAATTCTTCTGATCCGCTGATGAGATCTCTAAGTTCATTGACGAGTACTTGGATCCGTCTAAGATCTCCCTCGGAGAATTCATAGTAGAACTCCCCGCCAAGTGCTATCGCGAAGGCGCTCTCGCAGTTACTCAGTCTGAGTTCTTCCTTGCGATGCTCAAGTATTCCTCTCGCCTCAGCCGCCAACTTCCCTATAATGTTCTGGGCAGTACTGATATCCACATCAGGTCGCCCTGCGATGCGCGGAATAGGGCGTTGAAGGTTCTTCTTCCGGCAATAGACTTTCAGGAGGAGCAGCAATTCTTGCGCAAGGAGATGCTTGTTCGCATCAAGCGCAGCACGAAAGCTGCTGTTAAACCTCTCGGCTATCTGAACTATAGCTAAAGGCCATTCGTCTGGGAGCGACTTGATGAAACTCTCATCAAAATACATGATTAAATCGGCCATAGCTTGCTCCACGCCAACAAGGATGTCGGGTACATTTCGCGAAGTCATTTCTCGGCCTCCAAAGCCGGCACGCTCAACTCCAGGAATTCTACGGCCGGGCAGGGGACAATGCAAAGGCAAATCCGGAGCAGGCTTTAGGCGGTAGGTTGGAGGGCGGGGGGTCTTTCGAAAGGGAAAAGGGGTCACGCTTTGGGGGTAGGAAAAGGGAGGAAAAGGGGTCACGCTTTGGATGTAGGTGTCGAGGGCCTTTTGGATTGAGGATCTCGGCTCGGTCTTCCATGCCAAGGAAGCCCATGGGGCAGGGGCCCGCCTTATGACACTGGCGTCATGGGCGGCGGTCGTCAGCGGTCGAGGCTTGCAGGGGATGGGGATAGGGATACGGCTTGTAGCCCGGCTTCATGGTGTCGCTGAACCAGTCGCGGCTTGCCTGGATCACTGCATTTTGGCTGCCCACCGGACTTCCCGGATTGTTGGGGATCCGGCTCCAGTTATTGTTCCACAGGTACAATGGCTCGGCGGCCTGGTGAGGCCATGCCGCGGGCGCAGGGGGATCGCCGGACAACAGGTCGCACTTGCCCCGGCCGACCTGGTCGAGGCAGGGATACCCGCCGGCATCTTGATTGCCGTCCCAGGGGTTGGTCCCCGTCGCCTGACCCCAGGGAGCATATGCGCGGTTGCTCCTGTAGTTTGCCGCGAGGATGCCGGTGTTATAGCCGGTCTGGCCGCCGGCGCCCTGGAAGGTGTTGTTGAAGATCACTCCTGTGCCGCCGCGCAGGTAGATGGCACAGAACACGAGAGTCGATGCCGTGAAGGTGTTGTTGTAGATTTCGTAGCTTCTGACGCTGCGGAGCCGCCCGCTGCTCTCGGTTCCGTGGGTGCCGAGATTGTCGTTGGTGACCGTGTTATAGCGGAAGACGAAGCGTCCCCCGGCAAAACTGTCCACGACGCCTGCCCCGGCCCGGCCGGGCCCGACGAACGTGCTGTCCTCGATGTAGATGGCTCTCTCGGTGCCCAGAGCGAGGTCGTCGGCGAAACTGCCGTCGCCGTAGCTGTGGCCGCCCCAGGTCTCATGCCAAATGACGTTTCCCTGCTTGAAGTTGGAGAGATCGAAGTAGCAATGATCCACTAGCCCCCAGAGCGCGCCGGAGTACCGTACGGCAGATGTCCCCGGCTTGTCGAACTTGAGATGATCCAGACGAAAATCGTGGGCGTTGCCGGAAAGGTACACGGTTCCCTTGTTGTAGACCTCAGTATCCTGTGCCATGCCCTGGAAGGTCATGCCCGTGAGCCTGAACTTCTTGCCGAGCGCCAGCTTGATTGCCAGGAGAATGGAAGCGGGTTTTCCTCCCTGCTTGCTGACGTTGTCGACGATGACCGTTTTGTCGATCCCCGCGCCCTGGATGACAATGGCTTTTGGCGTGTCCACTGTGACCTGGGTTGTCCAGATAGCTGTCCCTGCCGGGATTAGCACCAGGTCCCCGTCCACGGCCGCGTTGATGGCTGCCTGGACGTCCGCCTGGGAGCCACTCGCGGCGGTGATCTCAGCGGCCGGCAGCCGTCCCGCCGCCAGGCAGCAGGCGGTTGCCAGAACTGCGGCCATCAAGAACCCACGATCTCGCTTCAGAAACCTGTAGGCGATCATCATGCACGACTCCTGCAACTCTACCGGCATTTAACTCATCTTCGATCTCAGACTGAGTATAGCAGAGAAGGTGTGCGATGCACACCCTACGAGTCTACGAAGTGACTAGATTGGCGTGGTCAAAGCACTATGTGGTATTGCCACCTAGTGACCATCATTGTTTATCATCGGGGGACAGCATACTCAATTCGACGGCGAAATGAGTATGGCGTCCCCGAGATTATCCCCGAAATCAATCGTCATCCTGGCCCTGACATGCGCCGCCACAGGGCGCAGGAGCGCCTGTCCGCGTTCCAATGAGCATCTGATGTTCGTCGGCTGAATCGGTCGTTACAAGAACGACCAGGTCTCTATCTGAACCGATGACACCATGCGTGTAGTTGAAGGGATCGATGCGGAAGACTCCATAGCTGGCGACGGTCACAGTCCCACCGATGGGAGTGGTCGCGCCGTCCGACTTGTAGAGCAGGCCGTTGGACGTGCTGTCGGCGTTCACCGTCCAGGTCCCACGAACCCAACCGGCCCATGTTCCACCTTGCGTGCTCAACCCGCAGATCCGCCACACACCTGACAGGTCGCCTTTCACAAACGGCAAGCCCGATCGTCTCTGGTTTACGCACAGCCCGTGCGCAGCGTCTTCCATCGTATACGTGCAGACAGACACGTCCTTGTTGTCACTGAGTGTGCCATGATTGAGTGGATAACCTTCGACACCCAGCATCCCCCCGCTTGTGAGCGACATGGTGACGCCACCCAGGCCCGGTGAGTCCCCGCTGCTGTCCCGCGATGAGCCAGGCACATCGACCATCGCTCCCTTGAGATCGATGGTCGTGTCGCCACACATCCAGCCCTGCCAGACTCCTGTCTCAACGACGCACTCTGCCCATGTGCCCGCCAGATCGCCACTCTCAAAGGCCGCACCCGATTGCTTCTGCATAATGATGAGATTGTCCCCTCGGAGAGAGACCGGACTTCCCGGCGCCATAGTCGCCACCGCTACGATACGGTCCCGTTCCCGATTCATGACCCCATGAAGAGACGGAACTCGGGCAACAGAGACTATACCATCGCTGTCGACGGCCCATGTCACAGGCTCGGGCACAAAATCCCGGCTGCCCTCACTGTCGACGATAGAAGATGATGTCGCGCGGCCATTGACGTCAAAGGTGACCTGACAGTGAAACCACCCCGGACGCTGGGTCGGCGGTTTGCCAGCGACAATGCCATGCACAGACCACGTACCTGCGAGATCCCCTGTATCAAAGGAGTTGCGTTCTCGAACGACAGCCTTCAGTTCAGCCACGTCTACCAGTGTGCCGCTCTCCGCATCGATGTCACCGGAGGCAATCAGGCCTGTGTTGAGGCCGAAGATATCGAATCCCGTAACCGAATGGCCCCGTGTGTCGTGATACGTCGGCGGCGCAATTCGCAGCTCGGGCCTCTTGTCTGCCAAGTCAAGATCAGCAAATGAGTATTGGCTGTCCAGTGTCCACATGATGATCGCGTCAGAATACGAACCCTCCAATACCGTCACGTCCTGAATGTCGAACAGGACCAACTGGTCGTACTCACAGGACCAATACGAGCGGTCGTATTTCACCACGTAATAGGGGCGCTGATCCACCACCATGCCATCGGCCACGGAACCAAAGGACCATACAGACGGATGACTCGTCAGCTCGCTGTCCGAGGAGAAGCCGTATTCAGTAGTCCCCAGGATCTTGACCACCGCGCCATCGTTGTACCCCAGGCCGATTGTCCCCGGTTCTCCAGAGTTAGTGACCTCGGTGCCGATCAGGGTTGTGCCGTCGCCGTAGTGAACCGCCTTGCTACCCACGATCTGGCTGGTGAATTGTCCGGCCCGACCGTAGGTCCACTCCAGTGTCCTTACACCGTATTCCGCTGGTGTAACAGGCATGTAGTCAGCGAATGACACATCGGCGATTGCAGGGGGCGTCGCCCACAAGACGAAGGCACAGAATACCAGGAACCCCGCGTTGCCCTCGGCGGAAGGACTCCCAAGAATCTTCGCTCGCACACCTCACCTCCTTCGTCCAACCCGGGACTTCTGCGTTCAGGCTTTCAAACTCATCAGTCCTAAATTCAGGAGGGAGTCAGCCTTATCAATATATTATAACCATCTGCCACAGCTTGTCAAGACTCATGACAGCATTTGCTTCCCCGAGCAGGTGTGAATGCGTGGGCTCGCGCGTGCGGCGTGGGCGTGCGGGGACGCACGACCCCCGATCAGGTCGGGGGCAGGCTCTACGAAGAGAGAATCCGCAATCTGCAATCCGAAATCCGCAATCGCGCAGCGTTACTCCCACTCGATGGTGGCGGGGGGTTTGCTGGAGATGTCGTAGACGACTCGGTTGACGCCGCGGACCTCGTTGATGATCCGGCTGGAGATCGTGCCGAGGACCTCGTAGGGGATGTGCGAGAAGTCGGCGGTCATGAAGTCGGTCGTATCTACGGAGCGGATCGCAATCACGTTCTCGTAGCTGCGCTCGTCGCCCATGACGCCGACCGTCGAGACCGGGACCAATACGGCCAGGGTCTGCGAGACTTTGCGGTATAAACCCGCGGCTTTGATTTCGTCGATCAGGATCTCGTCGGCGGCGCGGAGGATTTCGAGTTTGGCCGGCGTGACTTCGCCGAGGATTCGGACGCCCAGGCCGGGACCGGGGAAGGGATGACGCCAGACGAGGTCCTCGGGCAGGCCGAGGTATTCGCCGACGACGCGGACCTCGTCCTTGAACAGGTCGCGCAGCGGCTCGATCAGCTCGAAGCCGAGCTGGGCGGGCAGGCCGCCGACGTTGTGATGGAGCTTGATGTTGGCGGCGGGGTTGCCGTCCTTCGAGCCGGACTCGATCACGTCGGGATAGAGCGTGCCCTGGGCGAGGAAGTGGGCGTTGGGAATCTTGCTGGCCTCGGACTTGAAAGCCTTGATGAATTCGGCGCCGATGATCTTTCGTTTTTGCTGCGGGTCGGTGACGCCTGCCAGGCCAGCGAGGAACTGGCTCGACCAGTCGACGACGTGCAGGTCCATCTTGAAGTGGTCGCGGAAAGTCGAGACGATGCTCTCCCGTTCGTTGCGGCGGAGCAGGCCGTTGTCCACGAGGATGCAGACGAGCTGGTCGCCGATGGCCTGGTGGATCAGGGAGGCGGTGACGGAGGAATCGACGCCGCCGCTGAGGCCGCAGATGACTTTGGCGTCGCCCACGCGCTTGCGGATGCTCTGGACGGACTCGCTGACGAAGTCGCTCATTTTCCAGTCGCCGGTGCAGCCGCAGATGCCGTAGAGGAAGTTCTTGAGCATTTCCGCGCCTCGGGGCGTGTGACTGACTTCCGGGTGGAACTGGACGCCGAAGAATTTCTTTTCCGCATGGCGGACGGCGGCGTAGGGGCAGGTCTTCGTCTCGGCGAGACGGATGAAGCCCTGGGGGGGCTTGGTGACCTGATCGCCGTGGCTGGCCCAGACGAGCGTATCGTCCGGCAGGTTGGCGAATAGATCGCCCTTGTCGAGGATGGTGAGATTGGCCCGGCCGTACTCATGGTTCTTGGCGCGAACTACTTGGGCGCCGAGCATCTGCGAGCCGAGCTGCATGCCGTAGCAGATGCCGAGGACGGGGATGCCCAGGTCGAAGATCCTCTCGTCGCATCGCGGGGCGTTGGGGACGTACACGCTGGCGGGGCCGCCGGAGAGGATGATGCCCTTGAGCGGCAGCTTCGCCAGCTCGGCGGCGGGGGTGCTCGCCGGGTAGATGCGGGAGTAGACGTTATGCTCGCGGACCCGGCGGGCGATCAGTTGGATGTACTGGCTGCCGAAGTCCAGGATGGCGATCATCTCTTTCATATCAAATCTCAAAGATCAAAAGTCAAAATGACAGGTCAAAAACCAAAAATGGCATCGCGAAGCGATTCCGCAGTTTTGATTTTTGATGTTTGATTTTTGATTTCCTTTCAGTCTTCGAAGGGCAGGCTCGCGGAATAGTTCGGGGCCTCCTTGGTGATTTGGATATCGTGGGGATGGCTTTCGCTGACGCTGGCGGCGGTGACGCGGACGAAGCGGGTCTTGGCCATCAGCTCGTCGATGTTGCGGGTGCCACAGTAGCCCATACCGGCCCGCAGGCCGCCGACGAGCTGATAGACGAAGTCGCTGAGTGTGCCGCGATAGGGGACGCGTCCTTCGACGCCCTCGGGGACGAGTTTGCCGACGTCGGTTTTGCTGCTCTGGCCGTAGCGTTCGGCGGAGCCTTTGACCATCGCGCCGAGCGAGCCCATGCCGCGATACTCCTTGAACTGCCGGCCCTTGTAGATGACCAGTTGGCCGGGGCTTTCTTTGAGGCCGGCGAACAGCGAGCCGATCATGACGCTCGATGCACCCGCGGCGATGGCCTTGGTGATGTCGCCGGACTGGCGGATACCTCCGTCGGCAATGACCGGCACGCCCTCGGCGTTGGCGACCTCGGCACAGTCCATGATCGCGGAGATCTGGGGCACGCCGACGCCGGAGATGATGCGGGTCGTGCAGATGGCCCCGGGTCCGATTCCGACTTTGACGGCGTCGGCGCCGGCGTCGATCAGGTCCCTGGCCGCCTCGGCCGTGGCGATATTGCCCGCGATCACGTCGATCTTGTAGGTTTTCTTGATCTTCTTAACGGTGTCGATGACGTTTTGCGAGTGCCCGTGCGCAGTATCGACAGTGATGATATCGACATCCGCAGCGATCAGGGCTTCGACCCGCTCGTACTCGTGAACGCTGACGGCCGCCCCGACCCGCAGCCGGCCACGCTTATCCCTGGCCGCCGTCGGGTACTGCTGGACGCGGTCGATGTCGCGCATCGTGATCAGCCCGGCCAGTTCGCCGTTCCCGTTGACCAGCAGAAGCTTCTCGACCTTATGGGTTGAGAGTATTTCCTTGGCCTGTTCGAGGGTGGTGTCCGCCGGGCCGGTCACGAGGTTCTTCTTCGTCATGACCGTGTCGATCATCACGCTGTAATCTCGCAGGAACTTAAGATCCCGGCGGGTCAGGATACCGACGAGCTTTTTGCCCTCGACGATGGGGATACCGGACACGTTCTGCTCGGCCATCAGCTCCTGTGCCCGTCGCACCGGTTCTCTGGGCGAGAGCGTCACGGGGTCGAGGATCACCCCGTTCTCCGACCGCTTGACCTTGGCCACCTCCCGCTTCTGGGCCTCGATACTGAGGTTTTTGTGGATTATGCCGACCCCGCCCTCCTGCGCCAGTGCGATGGCCAGGGCCGATTCGGTGACCGTGTCCATGGCGGCCGAGACGATGGGGATATTGATCCCGATGTTGCGGGTGAGCTTCGTGCTCGTATCCGCCTGGTTCGGCACAAAGCTGCTTTTCCCGGGGATTAACAGCACGTCGTCAAACGTGATACCTTTGGCGATGATCTTCTCAATGTTCATAGACGGCTCCAACAGCGCTTCCGTTCCTACTGTAAACCCGTTACTATAGTTGTACGTCGAGCGACCGTCAAAAGATTTTGAGTTAGGCCGCATTCTATGCGATAATGAACCGGACGCCTGTCTCGGCAGTATGCTGCGTCAGGCCGAAAGACTCGTAGTGGTTATCGGAACCGACTGAAACTCATGGTTTAAGGGTTGGAGAGTACTGATGAAAGCGATCTTATCAAAGCGCCTGATTCCCGCCGTCTTAGTCATCGCGGCTTTGGCCGCCGGCACCGGCCTGCTGGCCGGCTATATCGATAGACCGACCCAGGCCCCGCAAGTGGCAGTAGAGGCCAACTGCGACGGCTGCCCGTTAATGAACACCGATGCGTGCCCCAGGATGACCGCTGCCTCCGCCGATCCTCAAGTCCACGCAGCCCCAAGTGGCGGCACCGCGGCTGCCACAACCCCATGGCCCGGCATAGCGGCAACCGCCACCCCATGCACCGGCATGGCGGCAGCCGCCACTCCCTGCACCGGCACCGAAGGCTGCCCAATGCCCTGCTGCCCAAAGACCGGCGAAGCCCCGGCTGCTGGCTGCACCATGGCGAAGCCCCAGACCACCGGCTGTCCGTTCATGAACTCGTCCAGTCAGCCCGTAAGTCCTTGCGGTACAAGTGGTTGCACGCAGGAGCAGTAGCTCTCGCTGCACCCCGGCCCCCAACTGCCTTGGGGGGGGCGTGTGAGAGGTTGCTTCGTCGTAGCATGGGCATCCTGCCCATGACCCACAGGGCCAGTCCGCTTCTATGAAGGCAAGCTCTTGCTGCACATGGAGTTACGCCGATCCATGGGCCCTTCGCCCCGGATGAGTGACACCTTCAATCCTTCAAAGACGTTTGCTGCGTTGACATTGCGAGAGCCTCGCTGTAAGATGTCTGAGGTGCGCAGTTATCCGGCCGCGGGCCAATTTCGAGGTTAAACGGGACTCCATCTTTGGGATGCGCCGCCGGCACGGTTGGGGCTCATGTCCGCCATGGCAGTTGACGGACGGGGAGAACCGCCCAGGCATTCCGGATGAGTGACGGAGGTCAAGCATGGGCAACGCCCTCTTCATCTCGCATGCCACCGCCGATGACACGGTGGTCAAGGAACTGCGCGAAGCCCTGGAGGCTCGCGGCGTCACGGTTTGGGCGGACTCGCGGGAACTGTCTGGTGGCGAGCCGCTGCGCGTACGGATTCAGAAGGCCATTGAACAGGCAGACCACTTCAGCGTCGTCCTTGGCCCGAAGACGGCCAACTCCCCTTGGGTCCAGGAAGAAGTCGCGTATGCCCGGAAGGTCGCACAGAAGCGCAGCGACGGCTTCAAACTCGTTCCTCTGCTGCTGCCGGGCGTCGAGCCGGCGTCGCTGAGGCTCTGGTTTGGCGAGGAGCCGGTTGGCATCAAGCTCGCGGAAGGTCCCGACCGCATTCAGAAGGCCCTCCCCGAGATCTTCGCCGCTCTCGGCCTTGCCTTGCCGAACGATCCGCAGCCCGCGCCGGCCAAGGACGGCACACCTGTCGCCGATCTCATCCTCGAACTGTCCGAGCCGGCTATCGTCGTCCACTCCGGCGGCAAACGCCGCGCCGCAGCCAGGGCGGTCCTCATCTACAATCCGCCGGAACCGAACGCGGAGGACGTTCGCAGCCGGGCGTTCCGCTTTGAAGCGCCGCTTGGCGCCATTGAAGCAGGCGAACTGGCCTGGTATCTCGAAGGCTATCCGCGCTGGCCGGCCACGGAAGGTGTCTTCGCCGACCGCGCCAAGGCCGTCGTGGACGCCCTGCCCCAATGGGGCCAGCAACTCTACAAAGCCGCCATCGCGCCCGCTCTCACGCACGACGCCGGACGCAACGCCTTCTCCGCCTGGAACCAGCCGCGTCCCAACACCGAGCGCCGCTTCTCCGTCCTCGTGGACGAGAACTTCCTCGCCGACCCAACCCTGGACGACAAGGTGAAGGCCGCGAAGGAAGACGACGCCAAAGAGGCGGCCGCATTGCTCCTTTCGCTGCCCTGGGAGCTGGTCCACGACGACAGCGACTACCTATTCCACGATGCAACCGGTGTCTGTGTACGCCGACGCCTGCCGAACCAGACAATCAAGGACCCGATCATCACCAAGGCCCCGCTGCGCGTTCTGCTCGTCAGCCCGCGCCCGGAGCAGGACGACAAGGATCTCCGGATTTCCTATATTGACCACCGGGTCAGTGCCCGGCCGCTCGTCGAATCTCTTGCCGCACTAGGCGAGCTTGCCCGGCTCACCATCCTCAACCCACCCACGTTCCCAACGTTGCAGGCCGAGCTGAAACGTGCGTACGTAGCGGGCGAGCCTTACCACGTCGTCCATTTTGACGGCCACGGTGTCTTCGACCATGCAGGCCGGGAGGGGCTGGGGGGCCGTCACGGCCTCGGCGCACTGGTCTTTGAGCACTCGGACGACGTCGCCAAACTCGAACGCCGCCGAGGCGAACTCATAAATGCCGAGAAGATCGCAGGCATCGTTCGCAACTACCATGTGCCCCTGTTCTTCCTGGAGGCTTGCCAATCCGCGCAGACCGAAAAGGACCCGACGTCTTCCGTGGCTGGCCGGCTGTTGCAGGGTGGTGTCGCTTCCGTCGCGGCCATGAGCCACAGCGTGCTCGTCGAGACCGCTCGCCGGTTCATCAGCGTCTTCTACCAGAAACTCCTTGGGGGCGAGCGCGTCGGCCAGGCCATGCTCGCCGCCCAGCAGGCGCTCAAGGCCGATACGCGTCGCGGCAAGGCCTTCACCGGCGAACTGAAGATGGAAGACTGGTTTGTGCCCGTGCTGTTCCAGGAACAGATCGATCCCCAGCTCATCCACGAATTGCCGCCAGAGCGCGTCCGCGAGGAGATCAAGAAGGCCCGCCGGCTCGCGCTGGGCAAACTGCCGGAGCCGCCCAAGCACAGCTTCGTAGGCCGCAGCCGCGAATTGCTCATGGCCGAGCGTCTCCTCTGTCGCAGCGGTGACGATGCGCCTCGCTATGTGGTCTTGCGAGGCGAAGGCGGCGAGGGCAAGACCGTCCTCGGCTGCGAGCTGGCCCGCTGGCTCGTGGCCAGCCAAAGATTCCGCCGTGCGGCGTTTGTGAGCCTGGAACAATGCGGCGACGCCCGCGCCGTCCTCTGGGCCATTGGCGAGCAACTCGTGCCCGACTTCCTCAGCAAGGCCGGACAGGAACCCGCCAAGGCCGAGCAATACGTCGAGCGTGCCCTGCGCGACCATCGGACGATCATCGTCATGGACAACTGCGAGTCCGTACTGCCGCCGGTAGGATGGCAGGCGGATGCGGCCCAAGCAGCCGGGGCATTCGACCCTAAGATCCTTTCCGACCTGCTCGCCCTCTGCGAGCGGCTATCGGTTGTGGGCAGCACGCGGCTGATCTTCACCACGCGCACGCCCTTGCCGGAGCCGTTTGATGGGCACCACCTCACCATTGACCGGCTGAGCAGGCCCGAGGCCATTGAGTTGGTAGGCAAGGTGCTCGGCGAGGGTGAGCGGATGCCGCGTGCCGCCGGCGACGTGGAAAACGAGCAGCAGATCGAGGCGCTGGTCGAGGCCGTGAACTGCCACGCACGCAGCCTGGTCCTCGTGGCCCGCGAGCTCATCGAACACCGCCTGCCGCCGACCACCGAGGCCATCCGTCAAATCATGCAGGTCCTGCACGCCAGGCACGGCGACAAGCTCAACGCCCGCGAGCTATCCCTCTTCGCCAGCGTCGAACTCTCCCTGCGCCGCCTGCCGGAAGAATTGCGCCAACTCCTCCCGCCGCTGGCGGTCCTGCAAGGTGGAGGACACCTGTTCACTATCGGTGCGCTGCTGACGCCGGGAGTTGAAGATCACAAGCAAAAGGCCGCGATTGCTCAAGCGGCCGCCGCCGCCCTCGTCCAAGTCGGCCTTGCCGAACTGCTTCCCTACGGCTACCTGCGGCTGGACCCGGCGTTGGGGCCGGCGCTGGAGTGTGAGTTGAGCGGAGCACAACGCCAGGCCGCCGAAGCCGCCTGGGCCGCCGCTATGTCCCAACTGACCGGCTTCCTCTACGAGCAGAAGTTCAAAGACCCGCACCTCGCCGCGACGCTCACACTGCTCGAACTCCCGAACCTCCTCGCCGCCCTCGAACACCGCTTCCGCGCCGCTCAATCAACCATCAACGATCAACCATCAACCATCACTTGGGATTCCGTCGTGCAGATAGCCACCTGCCTCGAAGGCCTCCTGCAACCGCTGGGCCGCTCCAAGGCCCTGGCCCGCGCCGCCGCCCTCCGCGAGCAAGCCGCCGCCCGCCTCGGCGAATGGAGCCACGCCCGCTACTTGGCCGAGTCCGCCGCCGTGGACCGTCTGCTCGACGCTGGTCGAACTACCGAAGCCGTTCCCGTCGCCCGTAGCCTGCTCGCTCGCGTCCAAGCCAGTGGCGAAACCGCCTACGATGAGGCAGCCTATGACTTAGCGATGTGCCACATTGTCTTGGGTCGCGCCTTGAGCTCGAGCGGCGATCCGCAATCCGCGCTGGCGTCGTTGGCCGAGGCCCGAGCGCGCTTCCAGAGACTCGCCGACGCTGGAGACAAGGACGCTGCCCGCATGGCGTCCGTTAGCTTAGTCGAACGCGCCGACTGCCTCCGCGACCTTGGCCAACTCGATCAGGCTGCTGCCGCCTACGAGGAGAATATCAGGCTGGCGGAACGGCTCGACGATATGCGTCAAGTTGCTGTCGGCAAAGCCCAACTCGGCACTGTCCGCCTGCTCCAAGGGAGTTACGCAGACGCGCTATCAGTCTACACCGAGGCGAGAGAGACATTCGAGGGCCTGGGCGAGCCAGCCAACGTTGCTAGAGCTTGGCATCAGATCGGCATGGTCTACAACTGGACAAGCCAATATCAAGCCGCCGAGCACGCCTACCAGGAGGCTCTGCGGATCAAGGTTCAGCTCGGTGATCGTGTGGACGAGGCCAGCACTCTGGGTGAACTTGGGAACCTCTACTCTGAAATGGGGCGTGGGGAAGACGCGGTTCATTTCTATAGGCAGGCCGCTGACATCCACGCCACCCCCGACATCGCTGATCTGGCCAACGAAGGACGTGATCACCACAACATCGCGATCCAATTGCTTGCCCTGGGGCGTCATGAGGAAGCCCGTCGCGAAAGCCAGCGTGCCGTTGAGTGCAAGAGGCCCTTTGGTCACGCTGCCGAGCCGTGGAAGACCTTCGCCATCCTCAGCAACATCGAGCGCGCCGTGGGCAACGCACCTGCCGCCGCCCAAGCCCGTAAGCAAGCCATCGCCGCCTACCTCGCCTACCGCCGTGACGGGGGCGAGAGCCAGGTGGGCGGAGCGACTGTGCAGCTCTGCGCCGCCGTCGCCCAAGCCATTGCGGAAGGTCATCCCGCCCAAGCCGCCGCTGAACTGGCTCAACTCGCCCAAGACCCGCGTCTGCCGGACTACGCCCGCCCCTTGCTTCCCGCCCTGCAATCCATCCTCTCCGGTTCGCGTGACCGGGCCCTGGCCGCCGACCCGAATCTCGACTACGACGATGCCGCCGAGTTGCACCTGCTCCTCGACCAGCTCAGCGCGCCACAGTGATGCCCCAAGACACGAAGCGTCCGGAGAGAGGAAAAAGGGTCAGTCCTCGGATTTAAGTATCCGATATAATGGCTCATGAATAGGCTTGTTTCAAGGGCACAATGAGGTCACTTGCGCGTGCGTCTTGTTGCCCCGGCCGCCGGCTCACTGCAGACGCCCAAAGCGGGACCAGTCCCTGGCGGGCCAGTAGAGGTAATCCGCGCGACCCTTGATGAGGGCATAGGGGATCGGCCCGAACTGGCGGCTGTCGAGGGAATCGTCACGGGCATCCCCGAGCACGAAACAGTGGTGCCCGGGCACTGTGATCTCTGTGAACGCCGCTTTCTCAGGAGCGCCGGCATCAGTAAGGAATATCGTGTATTCCGCGCGTCCATTCCGCTCTTTGTAGATATTGCCTTTGAAGGCTAACTCGCCGGCAGGGTCCGCGGCAACCGTGCCCGGACCCATCAACTCCCGTGGCAGCTTCTGACCGTTGACGTAGACCTCCTTGTCCTTGATCTGTACTGTGTCGCCTCCGAGTGCCACGATTCTCTTGATATAGGTGCCGCGCCAATCCCCGGTCGGCGGGCGGAACAGGACGATGTCCCCGTACTGCGGATCGGCCTTGCGATACGCAATCTTGTTCCCAAGGATGCGATCGTTGAGCCCGATCGTGGGAAACATGGAAACGGCAGTGACTCTGAATGCTTCGAACAGGCTCGCTCGCACGTGCAGGCCGTAGCCGATGGCGCTGCCCTGGATCATCAGCCCGATCAGCAGGTAGACGGCGGGGCGATTGTAAGACTTCCGTTCGTAATCGAGTCGCGTCCTGACCGCCAGCCGGTAGGCATCGATCACCGCGGCCGCGACGACGCCGAGCGCCGCGACGAACGCCAGCAATCCGAACAGCACCGTGGGAGCCGGACCGACGTAGGCGAGCAATCCGAGTGTCGCCGGAATTGCCAGGCCGTAGACGATCCCGAAGACCAGCCCGCGCACAAGCTTTCCACAGTACACCTGCCCGATGCCCGGCATGATGAAGGACAAAAGCCCGGCCAGCCACGGAGATCTTCTGCCGGCGATATCGTGGGTTCTCTCGTTCATAAAGGTGTTCCTTTCTCGACTAAGCAGGTCCGCAGAAGTTTCTTGACAAGGCGGACGTGCTCAGGAATACCCAGCCGAGGGCGGCTGGGCTACATGTTTCTTATGTGGCACCCCCGCCCCCGGGGGTGATTCTTGATCAAGTCCGCCAGAGTCCTCTGACACCACAACGTCAAAAGACTTCTGCGGACTTGGTTAGGCGAACAGGATCAGATGAAGGGTGGCGAGGATTCGGGCAAGCCCGAGGAGCGTTCCCGCGATCAGCGCTGCGGCCCTGGCCCATGGCCGTGCCGCTATCTGCCGCAGCGGTGCCATGCCTCCGATGACTCGTGTCATTTCTCGACGGCGGACGGCGACCATGACCCGATCAGTAAACTCCCGGCTCACGTCACCCTGCGATTTCCGTGCCTTCCAGGCCTCGAAGACTTCCTGTGGATTCATGAGATATCTGCCTCGAATTGTCTGAGCACTTCCGTCAAATTGACCCTGGCGCGATTGATTCTCGATTTGATCGTTCCGAGCCTGACGCCTTCAATCTGTGCGATCTGCTCGTACGGGAGCAGCTCGAATTCCGCCAGCACAAACGCCGTCCGCTGGTTCAGCGGCAGAGCCAGCACGGCCCGATCCAGTGCCGCCAGCAGTTCCTTCTTTTCCGCGGTCACCTCCGGGTCACTCGCGTCCGCCCGCTCGGGCGGGTCCGCCATATACCGGGGCTTCTTTCTCGCCGCGGCGTTGACGGCCTTGTTCCGGGCAATGGTGAAGAGCCACGTGGAGAACCGGCTCCGGGCCGGATCGAATGTCCCGAGCTTGGCATACGCCGTGAGAAACACCTCCTGGGCGAGATCCTCACACGTGTGACTGTCACCCACGACGTTCCGGATCATCCGCGCCACCGCCCCGGCGTACCGCTCGACCACCAGCCGAAACGACTCGGTATCGCCCTTGAGAACGCGTTGGATCACTTCCTGTTCGTCCATCATGCCGCCGACCGCCCGAACTCTGTTCCGCCCCGTTATACCGCCGACTCCCCGCAAAGTTCCACGGAATCACAGCGGCATCCGACGCAGGGCCACGGACCGGGCGTCAGCGGTAGTGGTCCGACTACACTCAAGTGGTGGGTGGCAGCGGCAAGCGGAGTCTTCGGAGCTTGCCGATGGTGTCTGTGCGTAGACATGAGCCATCGGCAAGCTGGCGCTTGCCGCTGCCACCCGGCACTGTGCCCTAAAACGTGCAAAGACACAGGCACGCAGCCACAAGGGATCTTCATACGGATACGAGATGCGACTATGGTAGAATGGAGCCAACTTGGGAAAGGTTTTGGTGATGACGGCGACAGATTTGGGCGTTTCGCAGGAGCAGATCGAGCAATTCGTGCGAGCTTCCATCGCTCTTGGTAACCCTGCCCGCCTCTTCCCTAACGATGAACCATGAAGATACGGCCCCGGCCCTCGTATACCTTCAATTCCCTCTGGTTTCTGCAATCTGCTCCTTGATTCTTCGTCAGCGTCCCCCTATCATTGCTGGCGGCAATTGAGTGTGGCGGTTTTGGAGGCCGAGAGAGAATGAAAGCGGCATTAGTCCCTGTTGAGCGGATTGAACGTCAGATTCTTTTGATCCGAGGCCAGAAAGTCCTTCTCGACAGTCAACTTGCGGAACTGTACGGGGTCGCCACAGGAAACCTCGTTCGCGCGATGAAGCGCAACATCGAACGATTTCCCGAAGATTTCATGTTCCAACTGTCCCGCGAGGAGTTCGCAGACTTGAGATGCCATTTTGGCACCTCAAGTGAGTGGGGCGGCCGTCGGTACCCTCCGTATGCCTTCACGGAGCACGGCGTCGCCATGCTGTCGAGCGTCCTGCGCAGTCAACGTGCCATTCAGGTGAATATCGAGATCATGCGTGCCTTCTCGCGATTGCGCCACCTTCTGGCCTCCCACACTGATCTGGCCGCAAAAATCGCGCGACTCGAACGCAAGTACGACAGCCAATTCAAGATCGTCTTCGACGCGATTCGCGCATTGATGGAGCCGCCAGACCCGCAACAACAGAAGGGCAGGATTGGATACCTATCGGAAGGAAAGTAAAGGGACAAAAGAGGTACTGTCCGTCGGCCTCTTTGTATCTTTGTCGGCGTGGCTCTACAATGAGGCTGTGACTTCGGAACGAAGCGGGCCCTGCCAGATGAAAGAGAACCTTCCGTCCGAAGATTGGAAGTGTTGGGAGAGAATGTGGACTTTGTAAGTGCGACCCATAGCGACTAACTGACCAGCGGTCAATGGCCTTGCTACTTGAGGTAGCTTCTTTTACGCTGATGAACTGCCCATGCCAACTACTTCGCGGCCGATCCAAGGTCTGGAAACAAGGTGGCGCGATTGACGCCCACAAGGTCCAGTTGATTTCGTAACGACTCGCGGGCGTCCTGGGGTATGCGAATCCTGAGGGTTCGGGTCCCCTTCTTTTCGCCCGCCTTGCGATTCAGAATGGTCTCCGTCTTGTCCCTAAGGCGTGTGTGAAGTTGCCAGCCATCCTTCTTGCCGCGAGGTTCACACATGAAGACGCTTCCCTGCGCGCGAACGCGTTCGTCAATGTGCTCTGGGACGTAGGCAGTGTCTATGAATTTGGCGATTGGCGGCTCGCTGCCTTCCTCTGCAAACTCCAGAGGCGATAGCCAAACACCGTCTTTCTGCCAGACCTGCCAGACCTTCAGGCGATTTTGCACCTCGATGCACCAAACAGCACTGTCTTGCTCTTGCCATTCTCCGTTCATCGTCCTCCGACGTACCGTCGGTTCCTCGACTGCAAAGAACAATGCGACGAGCATGTTCGTGGTGAAATCGAGAAAGCGGGTCGGTAGCCCATAATGTTGGGCGATAGCCAACTGTCTCCACTCCTGCATCGATCGAGTATTGCCTCTCTCTTCCGTCGGGAGGGTACAAACCAAGTCAGGCCGATATGCATAGAGATATCGGGAAAAATCATGAAACAGCCTATGCTCCAGACTATGAGCCTCCATCATCTCCAAATGTTCACCCAGCAGTTGCTCCTCAACCTCGGCTGCCTCATCACCTTTGTTGTTCTCAGGCTTGGCACCGGGGTTTCTGAACAATTTGGCTATGAGGATCCAATTAGAGTCAGCATGCCCTCTGAAGACCGCGCGTTCTCCGACGTTCCACTGATTCCTCCAGTCTTCTACGAGCCGAATGAAATCAGCGAGTTCACGTGTCTGTAGCTTCACTTCTTCAGCAGCCATAACCCGTGCTCCGGACCATCTTTAATTCTGGACGACTCACTTATTTCGGCCGGGAACTGAGCATAGCGTTCCTTGACGCCCCTTCGTTGACAAGCGCTCAGGTCAGGCCCTGCCTTTGGCTCGGCGGCTTGGGCGGGCTGCGGGAGGCTCCGGCGCTTGGCGAGTCCTCTCGACCCTCTCGTAGAGGGACTCCGGAGCAATATCGGCTCCGTTGGGCCAGGAGATCGTTCCCCCTTCGATGCGTGCCTCCTTGAAGAAGTCCAAGTCTCGCAGAGGGGCAAACACCGGGCCCTTGTCAAGGTACTCGGAAAAATCAACGTCCCCGCTGGCCCCATCGTCAAAGACGATATGATAGCAGTACCCGCTTTTGTATCTGATCCTCGTCACTTCGTTCAAATTCCACATGATCCACCTTCAATCCGGTCCATGATTATAACACACTCTCTTCTTGTCACAAATGATCTCGTCTGCTCACCATTCCTTGTCCGGTTGCCGTGCGGAGGGCTCAGGGCGGTAGGTTTTGGCTTGCGCTGGGGTGGGGGCGGGCATATAATTTGTGGCGGGCGGGGGATTTTGCGCCCATTTGGGGCGGGTGGGGCGGTCTTGGGGGTGAAGACGGGTGTGAGTTGGGCGTTCTTTGGCAGCGTCGAGAAGATACGTGAACGACAGAGCTGACAATGTGCTGGTCGAGCAGGCCGCCAGGGGCGACGGGGACAGCTTTACGGAGCTGTGCCGGCGGTACTATGGGCCGATGGTGGCTATTGGGCATGCCATTCTTGGCGATCGGCATTTGGCGGAGGATGCAGCTCAGCAGACGTTTGCCAAGGCGGCGGTGCATCTGCCGAGGCTTCGCAAGCCGGAGCAGTTCGGCCGGTGGGTGGCGGCGATCTGCCGCAATGAGGCCAGGGACCTGGCGCGGTTGCGGCCCGGATTGTCGGCGGATGATGAGCCGGTGGAGCCGGTGGGTGAGGGCGGGTCGGAGTTGGATGAGGCCGGGGAGGCGGTGAAGAAGGCTTTGGGTCGGCTGCCGGCGGAGGCGAAGGAAGTGGTTTACCTGAGATTTTATGACGGCCTGTCTTATGAGCAGATATCGGCGGTGCTGGGGATCTCCGAGCAGGCGATCAACGGCCGGCTGCGGCGGGCCAAGAGGCAACTGGCCCAGTACCTGGGGCGGGACGGGTTTGACGAGGTGGACCTATGAGCGAGCGAAAAGACGAACAGTGGCTCGATAAGCAGCTTCAGCGGGCGGTGGACGGGACCACGCCGGTGTTCGATGCCCAGGCGTGGAAGCAGAAGCATCAGGAGGAGTATCAGGCGCTTGTGGCGCGTGGCGAGCAGACCGGAGGCCAGGGCTTGCCCGGTCCTGTCAAAGCGAGAAACGCGGGTGGCAGCGGCAAGCGGAGTCTTCGGAGCTTGCCGATGGTGTCAACACGTATCCCACAAGCCATCGGCAAGCTGCGCTTGCCGCTGCCACCCAGACGATGGGCGTGGTGGGCCAAGCTCGCCGTGGCGGCAGCAATTGCGGTGGCGGTGGGGCTGTTCGTCCTCAGCCGTAATGGGCATGGGCCGGATAAGCCGGGCGACTCGCCGGGACCGGTGGCCCTGTCATCACCGACGAGCAAGATGAGCATGATGTCGCTGAGAGCGACATATCAGCAGGGGGGATTTGAGGCGTTGGATCGACAGTTGCAGGACACTCTGGATGAATTCAGACCGCGGTCATCAAGTGTGCCAATACGTGGACTGTTCAGTATGTGATTGGATTGAGGAATCGAAAGGATAGAACTATGAAACGGGCAAATCATTGGCTGTTGGCCGCAATGGCTGCGGTTTTGGTGACTTCGTGGACTGCATCGCCGGTGCGTGCAGTAATACCGCCGGACCCGGACAACGCGGCGCTGCTCTACTATCAGGCGTTCATCAGCCTTCCGGATCTGGACAAAGAGGCGCGGGATCATCTTGCCGACGTGGCGAAGGGCACGGTGGCGCCGAATGAGAAGACACGCGAGTACGTCGAGAAGTGCCGCGGGGCCATCGTTCTTGCCGATGCCGCGAGGCCGCTGGTGATAAGCAACTGGGGTTTCCGGTACTCGCAGGGGTTTGAGGCGGTAATGCCTTACCTGGCCCAGATACGATTCCTGAGCTATGTGCTGCTCGCCGACGCACGAGTTCAGGCACTGGATGGCGACTACAAGGGGGCCCTCGAACGCTGCCTGCAGATGGGGACGTTCGCACGTCACATCGGCGACGACCCGCTGATCGCGTACCTGGTCGGTGTGGCGGTGCAGCGGTTGGGATACGAGTGCATGGACGACATCATCGGCTCGGCCGCCAAGGATGCGGAGTTGCTGCGGTGGTTGAAGCATGAGTTGAGCCCCTCCCCCACAAGCGGGCTTTCTCCGGTCACGCCGCTGAAGGTCGAGATGGAGATCGCGCTGGACCTTATGCAGATGGACAAACGCGACAAGCTCGCCGGCATATTGGTGGACGTGGCGCAGAAAGACAACGACCAGGTGAAGTTCCTTGCATCGGCCGATGAGGCGACCCTGGAGCGGGCAAGGCAGCTCTACTCGCAGTACTTCATGTCGGCGCTGGCCATTCTCAGCGGGTCCAAGCCCTATGAGCAGGCTTATCTCGAGCTGAACACTCTCGTGAGCGGCCTGGACGCGAAAGATCCGGCGTCGGTCGTCGTCAGCACTCTTGCTCCGGCACTGGGCGCTACCTTGTCGGTCAAGACAAGCCTCGATGCCTGTGCCAACGCGACGAAGGCCGCCGTGGAGCTCTGCCTGCAGCGTGCGGAGGCGGGGCGATTCCCCGAAGTGTTGCCTGAGGGCCTGCCGAAAGACCCCTTCAGCGGCCAGGATTTCCAGTACGAGCGGACGCGCACCGGCTTTATCCTCCGTTGCCGGGGAAAGGACCTGTCCAAGAACAAGACGTATGAGTATACGTTCCCCGTGAAATGAGCGGCACTCCCCGAAACGACGAAGCCGGGCTCCGTACCAGCCCGGCTTTCCTTTTGCGCCTGCCGATCCGTCAGTGCCTGTGAAAATACTCTGGCAGCCGGGTGGCGCCGCCAGACTCGTTGGCAACGTCCCATCTTCTTGAGATTGGGCCTGGACAAGCTTCGCAGACGGGTGGCAGCGTCAAGGCCGAAGGCCTTGGCGATGGCGAATGGGCAAACCATCGCCAAGCTGCGCTTGACGCTGCCACCCAAAGCTCAAGAACATGGGACGAACCCAACTCGTTTGACGGTGCTGCTTCGACCAAGCCTGCTCCACCGAAATCCCACGGGCAAAGCGAGTTTGCCCGTGCCACCCGGCACAGTGCCCTAAAACCTGCACAGACATCTGAAGAGGGTTTGGTAAGAAAATCTGTTGACACGCCTCGGAGCGACCGATAGAATTCTTCGGCTCTTGGGACCCCCCGGGCACAAAGTCAAACAGTAACAGTGTATGCGCGAAATAGTGGCCGCCTGTCCCAGCAAAATACGCCGAGCGGCAGCACGTACATAGGGGGCAATAGAAGAAACGTCTGATGCGGG
Organism: Sedimentisphaerales bacterium; assembly: GCA_963708075.1. Taxonomy (GTDB): domain Bacteria; phylum Planctomycetota; class Phycisphaerae; order Sedimentisphaerales; family Anaerobacaceae; genus PLanc-01. The sequence continues at coordinate 4,458,388 of OY970194.1, read as the reverse complement.
GCGACTCTGTATGCGTAAAGCAGGGCCTCGCGGGCAAGGAGAAAAGCAGAACATGGCAACACCGCTTGAGAGATGGGTGGAAGAGCAGGCAAGACTTACCAAGCCGGACAGAATACACTGGTGCGACGGCTCGGAAGAAGAGGCACGCAAGCTGATCGAGATCGGAATAAAGGAGGAGAAGATCGGCGAGACTCCTATCTTCCAGGAGTTGAATCAGAAGACCTGGCCCACGGCGTATTACCACCGCAGCCACCCGACGGACGTGGCCCGCACGGAGCAGTTGACGTTCGTCTGCCATCCGGAGAAGGACCAGGCCGGTCCCAACAACAACTGGATGGCCCCGGCGGAGGCGAAGGAGAAGCTGACGAAGCTCACCGACGGCTGCATGCGCGGCAAGACCATGTATGTGCTGCCCTACATGATGGGCCACCCCGATTCGCCGTACGCCAAGAAGTGCGTCCAGATCACCGACGTCAGCTACGTCGCTGTGAGCATGCGGATCATGACCCGCATGAGCAAGAAGGTCGTCGACATGATCGGCAGCGGCGACGACTTTGTCAAAGGCCTGCACTCGGTCGGCGATTTCGATCCGAACCGCCGTTTCATTATGCACTTCCCGCAGGACAGCCTCGTCTGGAGCATCGGCTCGGGCTACGGCGGCAACGCATTGCTCGGCAAGAAGTGCTTCTCCCTGAGAATCGCGTCGTGCCTTGGGCAGCGGGAAGGCTGGCTGGCCGAGCACATGGTGGTCATGGGGATCCAGGACCCCGAGGGCCGGATCACATACATCACGGCTGCATTCCCCTCGGCCTGCGGCAAGACGAATCTTGCCATGCTCGAATCGGCCCTGCCCGGCTACAAGATTTGGACGATCGGCGATGATATCGCCTGGCTGAACGTCGGTCCCGATGGCCGGCTCTACGCCATCAACCCGGAGACGGGCTTCTTCGGCGTCGCCCCGGGGACATCCATGAAGACCAATCCGAACATGGTTCGAACGCTCAAAGCGGCCAAGTTCTACCCGACGCTCTTCACGAATACGGGGCTGGACCTCGACAAGAACGAACCCTGGTGGGAAGGCGCCGATGGCGCTGTGCCCAATCGTGTGATCGACTGGCAGGGCAAGCCCTGGACTCCCGGCCAGGAGGGCAAGGCAGCGCACGCGAATTCGCGGTTCACCGTCTCGCTCTACAACGCTCCGACCCTGTCCAAGGAGTTCGACAATCCCAAAGGCGTGCCGATCTCGGCGATCCTCTTCGGCGGCAAGCGGACTCAACTCGTTCCACTGGTGGCCGAAGCATTTGACTGGGAGCAGGGCGTGTTTATAGGTGCCAGGAGCGGGTCGGAAACGACTGCAGCGGCCGCCGGCAAGACAGGCGTGCTGCGAAGAGACCCGATGTCCATGCTGCCGTTCTGCGGCTACAACATGGGCGACTACTTCGGCCACTGGCTCAATATGGGCAAGCGGCTCAAGCACCCACCGAAGATTTATTCCGTCAACTGGTTCCGCGTGGACGACCAGGGCAAGTTCATCTGGCCGGGCTTCGGCGAGAATATCCGCGTGATCAAGTGGATCCTGGACCGTGCGAACAATCGCGTCGGCGCCAGGGAGACGCCCATCGGCCTGGTCCCGAACACCGCCGATCTCGACACGTCGGGCCTGAAGATCGCAAAGGAAAAGATGGAGAAGCTCTTCGAAGTGGACCGTCAGGGCTGGCAGGCTGAGTTGAAGCAGATCGATGAATTCCTCGGCCAGTTCGGCGACCATCTGCCCGCCGGCATCCGCCGCCAGCGCGACGCCCTTGCCAAGAAACTGTGACAAACGCTCAAAGATTTCTAATGTGCCTCTGATATGGCGGGGTCTGGACGTGGACGTGTCCAGACCCCGCAGCATTTCAGGTCCGCTCTCAGTACGGTTTCGCGTTGACTGTGGCCTGCCAGATCAGTTAGGATTTCGCGCAGTACGACTTGCGGGGATTGTGGTGTGAGTTGTTTGAAGACAAGAGTTGGACCACTTTGCCGCCACTCACCAGTCGCCGCTAGATGATGAGGGGTAACACCCATGACGGATTCTGTCTTTCTGCGTCGCGTTCTGCTGAAGAACTACAAGAGCATCGCAAACTGCTCGGTCAAGCTGGGTCCGTTGAATTTCCTGGTGGGGCCAAATGGGGCAGGGAAAAGCAACTTCCTTGATGGCTTGCGGCTTGTCACGGAGTCGTTGAACACCTCCTTGGATCATGCTCTGCGAGAGCGCGGCGGCATCGGCGAGGTCCGCCGGCGGTCATCCGGACATCCCACGCACTTTGGGATTCGCCTTGAGTTCACGTTGCCGACTGGAGGATCCGGCCATTATGCATTTCGTATTGGCGCGTTGCCCAAAGGCGGTTTCGAGGTTCAGCAGGAGCAGTGTCGCATTTACGGCCGCACTGCCCTGGATACGTGGTTCTATGAGGTTGAGAGCGGCAAAGTGATCAAAAGCCACGCGAAGATTGTGCCGGCCGTCGCGCCTGACCGGCTCTTTCTTGTGGCGGTTTCCGGGCTGCCCGAGTTCCGGCCTCTCTACGACGCGCTGTCTCGCATGGGGTTCTACAACCTGAACCCGGACGTGATCCGAAACCTCCAAACGCCAGATGCGGGGGACGTGTTACGCCGGGATGGCGGCAATCTTGCGAGCGTTCTGAGCCTGATGAAGAAAGAGCGGCCTGACGCGAAGGACCGTATCGTCGAATTCTTGAAACACGTTGTTCCAGGCGTGCTGGATGTGTCCGTCAAGCAGATCCAGAAAAAGGAGACTCTGGAATTCAAGCAGAAAGTCGGCAGAAACGAGTCGCCCTGGAGCTTCTTTGCGGAGAATATGTCCGATGGGACTCTGCGGGCACTGGGTGTGCTGACAGCATTGTTTCAGTCGGTCAATGGCGGAGCGAAACGTGTTCCGCTGGTAGGTATTGAAGAGCCAGAAGTGGCCGTGCATCCCGGCGCCGCCGGTGTTCTGAGGGATGCGTTGCGCACGGCCGCCAAAAGCACCCAGGTGATCGTGACCAGCCACAGTCCTGACCTTCTTGAGGACAAGGATGTGGGAGACGAGTCCATTCTGGGTGTCGCCAGCATCAATGGTGAGACCAAGATTGGCGCCCTCGATGAGGTGGGACGCGGCGCGATACGAGATCGCCTGTACACCGCTGGTGAGTTGTTGAGGCTTGGGCAGTTGACGCCAGATATCGAGAAAATCAATGCCACGCCAGCCAACCAACTAGAGCTTTTCGGAGAATCTGCGTCGTGAGCGAGATTCGCGTAGCGGCCATTGTAGGCGGGCACGGCGAAGTAGAATCACTCCCGATTTTGTTTCGTCGAATCGCACGTGCTCTTGACCAAAGTCTGATCGTACAAGTGAGGCCAGTCCTACGGGTCGCGGAGAGTCGCCTGTCGAAAGCGGGTGAGCTTGAGAAGCATGTTGAGTTTGCGGCTCGAAGCGTCGGCAGACGCGGGGGGATTTTTATTCTGATAGACTGCGATTGGCCTAACGGTTGCCCGAAGAACGATGCCCCGGTCTGGCTCAATCGCGCCCGGCGTGCCCGGCCCGACATGGAGATATCGGTGGTGCTGGCTAACAAGGAATACGAGGCGTGGTTCATTGCCGCAGCGGAGTCCTTACGCGGAAGCCGGGGTCTTGCTGCAGATTTGACTGCTGATCCGGACCCTGAACGCATTCGTGGCGCCAAGGAGTGGCTCAGCGATCACATGCCGCGGAACAGACCGTACAATCCAACAATCGACCAGCCCGCTTTGACCAACGATTTTGATATGCAAGCTGCACGGCGTGCGGATTCGTTTGACAAGTGCTACCGTGAGATTGCCCGCCTGCTGACGGCGCTTCCACCGAGCGCGTAGGAAGAGAGAGAACGGACGATATGGATTTTTGTCCTTCCGTGTATGAGCATGCCGCTCGCATGATTGGGCGGACGCCGTGGGAGGTGTCGCGGGACGGCACGCTGCTTGTGAAAGGGCACATCGAGGCCTATCGGCTGTATCGTCACAGGCCGGTTGTCGTCGGGATCGACATCTATGATCTCGAGGCGGAAGCGTACGGGGCCACGGTGCAGCGACCGTCCGGGCACGGCATCCCGGCGATTACCCAGTTTCCATGTTCGAAGGTGGACGACCTTTTGCGGTTGCGGCCTTTCGATCCGGAGACCGCCGGCCGTGTGCCGATGATCCTGGAGGCTGCGCAGGCGGTGGCCCGGGCCTGTCCCGATGCGGATGTGCGGGTGCCGGTGGCCGGTCCGTTCTCCGTGGCAGCAAATCTGCTTGGCCTGGAGGATCTTCTACTCGTTGTCGCGACCCAGCCGGACAGGATCAAAGCGGTCCTGCTTCATCTTGTGCAGGGTCAGATTCATCTGTGCCGAGCCATCACGGCCCGGGGCCTCGGAATCGCTCTCTTTGAATCCGCCGCAGCGCCTCCCTTGCTATCGCCTACGCAATTCCGTGCGGTTGAGCTGCCGGCTCTGCGGGTGATGCTTCAGGCCGTGGCGGCCATCACGGGCTCGCCGCCGGCCTTCATCATGGGGGGCGACACGACGCCGATTGTTGAGGCCATCATGGAGACGGGAACCGGCTACGTGTGCTGTCCTTCGGAGACGGACCAGCAGGCGTTCATGGCGAAGATGGAAGCCTGGCCGCAGGTCATGGTGCGGATCAACATGAACCCCGGACCGCTGATAGCGGGGGACGACGAGTCGATCCGCAAGGAGATTGACAGGGTCCTGGAGCTATCCGGGGGCAGGCAACGTGTCTGTATCGGGACAGGGGTCCTGCCGTATGAAGTCGATCCTCGCGTGGTGCTCAGGACCCGCCATATGGTCCCGTCGAGTTGCTGAGCCACCCCTGTCAAGGTGGATCTACGCTAACGTTCTGCGACGGGTGGCAGCGGCAAGCGGAGTCCTCGGAGCTTGCCGATGGCGTTGGCGCGCATCCCACGAGCCATCGGCAAGCTGCGCTTGCCGCTGCCACCCATCATAAGTCTTGAATGCGTAACGGCTTACACCCACCTTGACAGGGGTAGAGTCGCTGAGCCTATAAGTCCAATGAGTCTTATGGGTCCTCTTGTCTTGCTGATCTGAGCCGCTTGTCACCTGTGCGGCTTGGCGGGGATGAATTGAGTGGTGAGCTTGCCCTGGGTGATGTCGAAGCTTTTTAGCCGGACCCACTTGCCATCCAGTTCGAGGAGCGGCTCGAACGGCTGTCCGGTCAGCAGTGCCGCCACGATCTTCGTGGCCAGGTTGTCCATATCGATCGCGCCCGTGCCGATCTGTTCCTGGTACATCTTCCTCGCCATCATCTTGGCCAGCGGAGTGACGTTCATGGCCCCGACCTTGACCTTCTCGATGGCCAGATCGAGGTATCCCTGTTCGTTCATCTTTGGCGCCAACTCGATCGTCACGACAAATCCCGCTCCTTCGACGTCGGCCATTCCCATCAGGACGACACGGCCGGGGGCAAAGAGCACCTGCGGTGACGAGAGCAAGACGCCCTCGGACTGCCACTTCTTGTCGGCGATGGCCTCGTTGAGCTTCTGATCGAGCACCGCCATCTCGAAGGGACGCCGCTCCTGGGCCTTGTTGTAGAACGTGGAGGCCAGGTCCCGGTGCAGATAGGGATGGACGGTTTCGCCGTCGGAGTTGGGGGCAGGGGCCACCGGATGATAGCGGGATGGCCTGTAGACGAGCAGGCCGATGACCACCGCCGCTACGGCCAAATCGACGGCCAGCCAGATAAGGAGTTTCCTGCGCCTGGATTTTTTTCGCTTTTCCACGACCAGCCCTGGCGGCAAATTACTTTTCCGGAAACCACGTTGCCGGGCGAAAATCTATCTTGCCCGGTACGGCGAACGCGATTATAGTGAGTGGAACGGTTGATCGAAAGAGTTTTGTTGCCGTACTTGAAAGCGGCGAAATCGTTGGCGGCACGAACAGATTGTCGTAGGCTCGTGCCGTCGAACTGTTAACGGAGGTAACGAAAGGAAGGATTATTGGTTATGGCGAGCCATTTTTCAGATCGGCTGTGCGCAGCCGTTGAAACGAAGAAGACGTCGCTGGTGATCGGGTTGGACCCCATTTACAGCCGGCTGCCTGCGGCTATCCGCGGGCATCGCCAGATGAACGACGAGTACGACGCCGCCGCGGCCGTGGATGCCATCTTCGATTTTTGCACGCAGGTCATGCGGGTCGTCGCGCCGATGGTCCCCGCCGTCAAAATCAATATCGCCTTCTTCGAAAAATATCTCTGGGAGGGCCTGGAATCCTACTACGCCCTGATCAGCGAGGCCGATGACCTCGGGCTGGAGATCATTGGCGACGTCAAGCGGGGTGATGTCGGGCACACGGCGGAGATGTACGCGGCGGCCCATCTGCAGAACTCCGAGCTGACGGGCATGGAGGATGTGCTGGCCCCCGACGCGATCACGGTCAATGGCTACGCCGGCGTCGATGGGATCGAGCCGTTTGCCAAGATGGCGGCCGAAGAGGGCAAGGGCCTGTTCGTGCTCGTGCGAACGAGTAATCCCTCGGCGGCGGAGCTCCAGGACTTCAAAGGCGAAGACGGACAGACGTTCTACGAGAAAATGGCGGAGGTCGTCAACAGGATCGGCAGCCGGCCGGAGCACATGGGCGAGCAAGGCTACAGTGACATCGGCATGGTCGTCGGAGGCACGGCCCCCGAGGCGAGCACCTCGCTGCGGACGAAATACGACAAGACCTGGTTCCTCGTGCCCGGCTACGGGTCGCAGGGGGCGGAGGCCGTGGATTGCATCCGATTCTGCAAGTCCGATGGCATGGGCGCCCTGATCAACGCGTCCCGCTCGATCATCTACGCCTACGAAAAGCCGAAGTACAAGGACGAGTTCGGCGACGACTGGAAAAAGTGCATCGAGCAGGCGGTCATCGATGCGAAAATAGACCTGGCCAAGGCGATGGAATCGAAGCTCGGATGATCCCGGTCGATCTTATCGCCCTGTGAGTTCAAGGGTCATCCACGATTCGCTCAGGATGTTGCATGTGTAAGGACATTCCCACCGCAAGCGATGCCGTACGCCTCGCTGAGCCGTCGGTCGGGCGGATGTTCGACCGCATCGCGCCGACATACGATCTTCTGAACCATCTTCTGTCCCTGGGGCGGGATTTCTCCTGGCGCCGCAAGGCGGTCCGGCAGCTCGACCCGAGCCGGGACCTCAAAGTCCTCGACCTGGCAACGGGGACAGGCGACATGCTGATCACCCTGTTCCGGGAGCGTCCCAACATAACGGAGGCCGCGGGGCTTGACATCTCCGAGAACATGCTGGCGACCTGCCGGGGGAAGCTCCGCAAACGCGGACTCATCGATCGCGCCAGGCTCCTGTGCGCCGATGCGTCGAAGATGCCGTTTTCAGACGGGACATTCGATGCGGCGACGATGGCGTTCGGGATTCGCAACACCGCCGACGCCGCCGCGACCCTTCGCGAGATCCACCGCGTTCTCAATTCCGGCGGGACCGCCCTGATCCTGGAATTCTCCCTGCCGGCGTGCCCCGTGATGCGATGGTTCTACCTGCGTTACCTGCGGCTGGCCGTGCCGTTCGTCGGTGCGTTGGTCTCGGGAGACAGGCACGCATACCAATACCTTAACGAGTCCATAGAAGGCTTCCAGCAGCCGGCCGAATTCTGCCGTCTGATGCAGGAAGCCGGTTTTCACGACATATCGGTCATCCCGTTGACGCACGGTGTCGCCTCGATTTATAAAGGCACCAAGGCTTGAATGTAGGGTGTGCACCGCACACCAAAGGCTTGGGATCGGAAAGGTGTGCGATGCACACCCTACAAGGGCAGTGACGGTATGAGCATGACGCTGACTGGTAAGAAGGTTCTGGTGATGGGGCTGGGGCGGTTCGGTGGGGGCGTGGATGCCGTGCGGTTCGCGGCCAGTGCCGGGGCGCGCGTGGTCGTTACGGACAAGGCGACCGAGGAGAAGTTGCAGGATTCCATCGGGCAGGTGTCCGATCTGGCGGGCATCGAGTTCCATCTCGGCCGGCACGATGCGGAGGACTTCGCGACCGCCGACATGGTCGTCGCCAACCCGGCGGTTCCGCCGAACAACGAGTTTCTCCAGATTGCCCGCCGGAATGGCAGGACCGTGACTTCGCAGATCGGGCTGTTCTTTCAGTCCTGCCCCGCGCCGATTATCGGAATCACCGGCGCCAACGGCAAGAGCACGACAACTACTCTCACGGCTCATCTGCTGGAGAGGGCAAGGCCCCAGAGTTCGCCCGGTGCTTATGAGAAGGTCTGGCTCAGCGGCAACATCGGCGACCGGCCTCTGCTGACCATCCTCGATCAAATCACGCCCCGCGACTTGGTCGTGCTGGAGATATCGAGCTTCCAGATCGAGCAGTTGCTGGAGGTCCGAAAAGCGCCGAAGGTCTCGCTTCTGACGAACCTCACGCCGAACCACCTGGATCGCTACGGTACATTCGAGGCCTACTGCGCTGCGAAAGAGGGCCTGTTCAAACTCCAAGCCCTCGATGCGGCGAGTCCGGCGATCTCCATCTTCAACGCCGAGGACGAGGTCGCCCGCACATGGTTCCGCAAATATCAGAAGCAGCGGGGCCGGAGGTGCCTGCAATTCTGTGCGGATGATGTGAGCGATGAGCTTCAGGCTGTTTACGCTCTGCCCGGCCGGGCCAACCTGTCGAATCTCGCGGCCGCGATGAAGATCGCCAGGTCCTTCGGAGCCACCGAGCAATCCATCCGGGATTGCCTGGCCGAGTTCAAGGCGCTGCCGGATCGCCTTCAACTGGTCGGCAACAAGAACGGCGTTCGCTGGTACAACGATTCCAAGGCTACCACGCCCGAGGGCACGATGGTGGCCCTGGCCGCCTTTGAGTGCCCGAAGATCCTGATCGCGGGCGGGTACGACAAGCACACGCCATTCGACGAGCTGGGAAGGAAGATCGCCGGCAGCGCGAAGGCCGCTATCCTGATCGGCCAGACCGCCAGGCAGATCGCCGATGCCATCCAGGCTGCGTCCGAGAATGGTCGTCGCCTCGATGTGCAATTCGCCGGTTCACTGGCGGAAGCGGTCGAGCTCGCCAATCGGCTCGCCGTGCCCGGGGACGTCGTGCTTCTAAGCCCGGCCTGTGCCAGCTACGACATGTTCGAGAACTATCAGCAGCGAGGCCGCCTCTTCGCCGAACTCGTGCAACGCCTGGGCAAGTGATTCACATCTCGTGGCTTGTAGGGCGTGCACCGCACACCTTCCCAATCTACACCGACCATCCTAATCTGGTGGGCGGCAGTGGCCGGGTGCCATGGCTACGCTTGCGCAGCCATGCGTGAGTTCCACGGGGAGAGGCATGCTTACGCAAGCGTAAGCATGGCACCCAGCCTCGGCACATGATTCGTTGAGGTCTGGATGATGCCGGGTGGCACGGGCAAACTCGTTTGCCCGTGGGGTCCCGAATGGTCAGACCCACTCGAATCAGCACCGTCAAACGAGTTTGGCGGTGCCACCCAATCAATGCCTGCTCCGGAATCCCATTGCCAGTGGTTAAGTCGGACGCGGGACCGGCCGATGTGTCTCTCGATGTGATAGAAGTCCGTGTGAGTACCGAGAGGCCATGAACATGAATGCGACGAGTGAACGAAGAACGGAGAAGCGGCTGAGCTACCAGTGGCCGATCTGGTTCGCCGAAGATTTCCAGGGCGAACTGTCCCAGGGGCAGATGGCGGACGTTTCGAGCGAGGCGGCCGCCTTCACCTGTTATGCGGATGACCGATGCCCGCATCCCGGCCAGCACCTGACAGCCCGGTTCAGCGTCCCGCAGTACGGCGAGGATGATTCATTCGACATGGTGGACTTCATCCGCGCGGGCCAGGTCTGCCGGGTCGATGGCGTCAACCACGCCCTGCGGCGGGTCACGATGCAATTCACGGAGCCGCTGCCGTTTCGCCCCGGCGAGCAGAACGCCACAAAATGAACAAGGCTGAGAATCGCGGCGACTCTCAGCCCTGGCCATTGTTTGCGTATGTTGCTCTGTCTATGTGTCGCGCTTAGTCCTACTTCTTTGCCTGGACCTGAGGGATTCTCGGGGGCAGGCTCTCGGCGACCTTGGTGACGACTTTTCTGACCACCTTCACCTGGTCGGGCGACAGCATGTTGCCGGCCACGCCGCCGACCACGCCGCCGATGATACCGCCGGCCACCCTGTCGCTGGTATCACCGCCGCCCAGCGCAACGCCTGCCGCGGCGCCTGCGACGGCCCCGACGATCGTGGCGGCCGTCTTGCCGGTGTTTCCGTCCCCGTTGCCGATCCACAGAATGGCGGCCGTCTCCACGTCGATCATCTTGGCCGACATGCTCATCTTCTGACTATCGTACTTGGGGATGTCGATCATCACGACGGCGGGCACGTTGAGGATCTGGCCTGCTTTGGCGGCGCCCTGGTCGCTGGCGAGATCCGACGCCTGGAATTCCTGCTCCTTCAGAAGGGCCTTCACCTGGGAGCGCTCGACGACGGTGTAGCCCTTTTTCATCAGCTCCATCACGAACATGTTGGCGATCTGGTTCTTGGCGGCGTCGCCATAGACGCGGCCGGTGACCTCGATGATCGCCACTTTGTCGAGGCCACCGAAGTTGTAGCCGACGGCGGCATAGCTCTCGCCGCTGCTCGACGCACAACCCGCAACAGCCATCGCCATCAGCAACATACCTGCACATACAGCTCTCATGGTCTTGTACCTCCAGTACTTGAAAAAGAATGATGACAGAGCTTACGTTCCCATCCACCCATGGTAACCACGCCGCAAGGCTTGTCAATGCATCCCGCGCCGAATTCCTCCCCGCGACAGCCCCGTGGCATCCTCCGCCCCGCCGCACAGGCCGGGCAGACAGGCCCACGCCCCAAATTGGCTTTGTTTCTCTCCAGACAGGACCGATGCGGTTCGCTCATAACTCTTTTCTGCATAAGTGGTTACAGTTATTCCGCCCCCCCGGCACATTGGCTTTGTTTCGCAGACCTGACCCTCCGCCTGTGACTGCTGGATTGTCGAAATTGGCTTTGTTTCGCGATCTGCCGTGTGGCTCCCCTGACCCGGCGGCTGGTCCCCGGCACATTGGCTTTGTTTCGCAAACTCATCCATCCGCCCTCCACCGAACGTCGCCACCGCCTGGTCCCTGGTCCCCGACCCCTGCCTCTCATTCCGCATTCCGCACTCCGCATTCCCAGGGCCCCGCCCGCCAAATTGGCTTTGTTTCGCGGATTCCGCCGCGTCGCCGAACCACCCCGCACGCAATGTCCCCTCCCCCAAGTGCCCCATCCCGCCCAAGTTTGGCTTTGTTTCATACGTCGGTCCTCGTGTAGGATGCGCTGTGCCCAACACTCGCCCGGCCTGTTGTCCGGGGCCCGTCCCCGGCCATTGGCTTTGTTCCGCAAACTCATCTATCGCTCCCCGCCTTCATTCCGCACTCCGCATTCCGTATTCCGCACTCCCAGGGCCCTGGCCTGCCACCGGATTGGCTTTGTTTTGCATGATTCTCTAATCCGCATTCGCCGGTCCCCACCAGATTGGGTTTGTTTCGCAGACTCGCTCACCCGCTCCTCGCCTCGATTCCGCACTCCGCATTCCGTATTCCGCACTCCCAGGGCCCCGGCCTGCCCAATTGGCTTTGTTTTGCACGCCATGTTGGTAGTTGCCTCCCGCCTGCGGTCTCCGGCCTCCAGCCTGCCGCCTTCTCCCGGATTTATGGGCTTCGATTTTCGATTTCTGACGTTTGATTTGTGATGTTTGATTCTTGATTTGAGAGCTGGTCTACAGACCATATACTAGAGACGCTCGCCGGACCCGATTGTTGCATGGATTTAAGTTAGACGGTGAAAATACCTGAAAGCCCTTGTAGATCGGGGACTTACGGCCCTGAGTGTTTGCGCATAAGCAGAAGGTGGATGTAAGCGCTTATATGGTCACGACTTATGCCGGGTAGCAGCGGCAAGCGGAGTCCTCGGGCTTGCCGATGGCGTTGCCCCGACACGCAGGATGAGCCGCGTCCCTGGAACAGACGCCCGCTTTGCCGGCGGTTGTGCCACGAGCCGTACGCCGCTCCCGAATAATGAACAATGAAGACACGGCTCCCTCACCCCCGCGGCCCCCTCACGCACTATTCACTTTTTCGCCTTGTCCAAAGCCCGAATCTTGACTACAATACTGCTGGCCAAGCCGAGCGTGACAGCTTTGGGGGCCGGGAAATGACTATAACAAATGTGGCTTAGACGCTCAGTTCCCCGTCAGTGTCTCTTAGGAGCCCGATGGATATGACAAATCGCATCTCTGCCGGTCGATGCACTCTGAGCTTATGGGGTTGGCTGCTCCTGGTCCTGTTGGCAAGCGGGTGCGCCTTCAACGATCACGAAGTCAACCAAAGCTACAGCGGCTCGCCAAAACCTCTCTCTGAGATCTCCTACCTGGTCGTTCAGAGGAACGTGCTGGTTTCTATTGAGGGTCATCCAGGATTCAGGCCTCCGGTCCCGCGCAAGGAGGCGTACCCTCACGGTGGTTCTCGGAGCGCACACACACCCCAAGATAATCAATGGGATGCCGCAGATAGTGTCCGACATCCGACTGGCTGTGGGGCTCGTCGAGTTGCTGCCCGGCCGGCACGTGCTTGAGGTGCTGTATTTCAGTGGTGAGCCCAGTATCGCTATGACCTTTACGAAGGAGCCTGTGCGCCTTGCTTACGAGTTCGCGGCCGGTCATTCTTATGCTCTCAAGTATGGCCTCGGGGCAAGCTACCCGTATGCTCCGGTCCAGTTCTGGATTGAAGATGTGACGGGCAATCCCAAATGGACGGAGCGCATTCAAGTGACGCGAGAGGACGCGATGAAGGACCCCAACCGCAAGTTCCGAGTGCCGGAGGACGGAAGGCCTTAAGGCGCATGTTAGGCGTTGGTATCTGGGGACGCCATACTCAATTTAAGACCCAAATAAGTAAGATATTGCCGGAATTCCCTTGTAGTTCGTGGACTTACGGCCCTGAGTGTTTACGCATAAGCAGAAGGTGGATGTACGCTCTTATACAGTCAAGACTTATGCCGGGTGGCAGCGGCAAGCGGAGTCCTCGGAGCTTGCCGATGGCGTTGACCCGGCACGGAGGATGAGCCGCGTCCCTGGAACAGGTGCCCGCTTTGCCGGTGCCGGCGGTTGTGCCACGAGCCCTACGCCGCTCCCGAATAATGAACAATGAAGACACGGCCCCCTCACCCTATTGACGCACCGCAGTGATTCTTGTAGAATGGTCATTTGTTGGACGGCCTGATGCAGCACCTTTGATGAGACTCCCTTGTGGCCGCGGAACGTCAACCGTCTTTGGAGTTCAGAATTCCATGGGCGGACACTTCATTCTGTTGCGTTGCGAGATTAGAGAAAGGAGCGGTCTTGTATGGGAAAGGCGAGTATCGTGCGGGTGTTAGTGTTGATTATTTCGGTGCAACTCCTATCTGGCTGCGCGTCGATCTTCTGCGGCAGCCACAAGACGGTGAATATCGCCAGTGAGCCGCCGGGGGCATCGTTCGAGGTGATCAACAAGCGGGGAAAGCCGGTTGTGAATGGCGTCACACCTACGAACGTGAGCCTCAAGCGGGGTGGTGGTTATTTTGCTGCCGGGGATTATGCCGTGACATTCCGCAAGGACGGATACCAGGAGCAGGTCGCACCCGTCCCGCAGGGCCTTGAAACTGGCTGGTATCTCGTCGGCAATTTCATCTTTGGCGGCTTGATCGGATACTTGGTGGTGGACCCGCTCACGGGTGGCATGTGGAACATCCATGATGTGAACGTGACGCTGCTGCCTGATCCCGGGCACACAGAACCGACACCGGCCACAGAGGCCCCGCAGACGACCCCTGCCGCAGCTCCGCGGGGGTACAAGGCCCCCATCATCCGATAGCGATAGGTGAATCATTTCTACAGCCCCCGGAAGCCGTACTCGCATGAGACCACCGGGGGATTGGTGGAGAATCATTCCGAGGACAGCTTACTAATCTCGGTTCTGAATTGAGTATCGCGTCCCCAGATTCCCGGCCAACGGTACAATAGTACGTGGAGATCAGCAAAGCCGGGAATTGAGTGGACGACCCGGCTGGCGCGTGGCTGCGAATGGAGTGCGGAATGGACATCTGTTCTTGTGGAGGTGGCGAAATGAGCGCATCAAGAGCCATGAAGAGATCGTGTCGGAGTCTGCCCGGAATCGTGGCGTTGACCTTGTTGTCCGTGGCGGCGGTGCCTTCCAACGTCCGGGCCGGCTTCGTGATCCAGGAAATAGAGACCTTCGACGGAAATCAGGTCGATACGGCCACCTGGGAGCTGCATTCCTATACGTCGAATCCCACCCCCATCAGTCAACAGGACTGCCTGATCTTCAACGACATGGCTCAATGCATGACGGCCGATGTCACTGTGGGCGTGGGGGACACCGTCAGCGTCCAGTTGCTGGAGCACCCGACGCGTAATTCGACGTCCAGCCTTTATCTGACGACCAGGACCAGGCAGAGTCCTTTTATCGTCGGTTACGAGAGCCCTTACGTGTTCCTCGAGTACAACTACAACTATGTATGGAAGGATTACGGATTCAGCGCCGGCAGCGGAAATAACAAGAGCGGCATCGCAAAGAACTTCGGGCGCTCGACGCAGCCTCCTCTGCCGGGCCAACCCCTGACCCTGCAAATCCAGCGTGTCACCGAGTACCGGTGCGTCTGCAGTGTATACGACAGCAACATGGTCCTCATCGGCGAACCGCAGACCTGGCTCTTTTCCGATCTGGAAGAGGATGCGAAGGTCTACATTTGTCTGGCGGCCTGGCCCCGGAAGGGCGGCCGAACCGTATTTGACAACGTCAAGATCACCCGGGCAAAGCCCCAGTTGCCGGCCAACCCTCCGGTATCCACTCCGGAAATTGGTATTGTGTCCCCGGGACCCTCCCGGAACCTTCCCCGGAGCCATTCTATCCTGTCCCCGGAATTGACCCATGCGGCTTCGTTCCCCATTTGTCCCTTGCCTTTGCGCCGAGTTGGTTCTATTGTGTAATTGTGGATTCACAGATCGATGTGCGCTGTCACGGGGAGAAAAGCTATGCTTGACGCCTTGTGGTGTGCAGACTGTGGGTTGGCTCTGCGGCAGGTGTGGTGCGTGCGAATGTATGTGGCGCCACCACTTCGTTATCCCGGAACCACCGGTTAGGGAATATGCATGGACTATCCTGTATTAATAAAGAGTGCCTATGACCACATAGACCGCGACGATGTAGCCAAAGGCGTGATGGTTTGTCTTAGGGTGTCAAGAAATCTGAAAGACTACTTCAATGCCGCACTATTCCTTCGTGAGCTTTACCCGGATGTATCCCAGTTGAAGCGAGCTTTCCGTGAAGATACTAACAAACTCACAGAGAAAGAACGGATTTCCTTGTGGGAGAGGACACAAGAGCTTTGGATCGCAGAACGTACGCTTGATTTGAACGTGAATCTCGATGACCCGTCGAAGAATGTCTTTGTGCTCGGAGTGGGGGAATTAGATCCAGAAATCGATCAGATAGAGAAATCCATCCAGGATATGGTCGTCCCAGGCGGCATGGGGGCGTTTGACACGGCTGCTTTTGCCGACCGTTATAACGCACGGAAGGCTTCTCTCAGGCTTCAAATAGCGGCAGTTCAAGCCATCAAAGACCGCATCAAGACAAGGTGCTTGAACTACTTGATTCAGTTGGAAAGGCAGATGGAAACTCAAAGCAAATCTGAGGCCTTTCTGCAATCGCTTCAAAACGATGTCAACAATTATTTTAAGGCGCACTCTGAGGACGTCTATACAAAGCTTGAGAAAGCAACCCAACTGGTTGATTCGCATGATCCCGAGGATATGGCCTTACTCCTGACGCTCGTGCGCAAAGCCATAAAGTCAGCCGCTGACTACTTTTATCCCCCGTCATCTAACACCGTTGTGTGCTCAGATGGCAAAGGGCGTTGTATGGGAGATGAGCAGTACCTGAACCGCCTGCAGGAGTTCCTTTCAAGTACCTTCGCGAAGTCATCGTCCAGTGGCTTGCTACTCGCTGAATGTGAACATCTAATGGCGGTCGCAAGGAAACTGAATTCTGCTGCATCTAAGGGCGTTCATACAGATGTGACTGCATTGGAGGCCAAACAAGGTTTAGTGTGCCTCTACATGTTTCTATTCAACCTGATATCAGCGTTGCGCGCATGACGGTCCTATGCATGATTGGAGAATAGGTCTTGTCCCTCGGACCAATAGTTCTGCGAGGTGCAAATATGCTTCACATGTTCGACTCGCCCTTCAAGGCTGCGACAGTGTTCCTCTCTCATCGCTGCGCAGACCATGCAGCATCAGAATACTTATTTAGGAAACTCCAGACTCGTTTCCGTGTTTGGTACTCATGTGGCGGTGCTCTGAAGATCGGCGACCCCATACTCCCACGTCGGCAGCTAGTGGACTCGAATTTCATCCTCTTCCTGGCTTCTGAACTGTCACTCTCGCCCACATCGGTGGCCAAGAGCGAACTGGCTCTCGCTGATATTCTTAACATTCGCGAAGCTATCCCACTTGGCATCGTTGTTCTTGGCGACTTCAGGCTGCCACGTGAATACTCAGAATTCCTCTTTGACGTATTCCATTGGCGATCGCGCTCGGCCGATGCGGAACGTATAGCACAGAGGGTCGAGGCACGGTTAATTCGTGATGCGAGAATGAAACCGGTTCGCAGCGGTGATCACACAGTATATGTTGTGCGCGATGTGGATGCTATCATATACGAACTGTTGCATGGTTCACGAAATCGTGCCCAACTCCTACTCAATTCCCCCTTTCGATACTACGAGATGAGCCGGATAGTAGAGATACTGAAGGCACAGAAGAAAAATGCTCGCGATCTTGTTATTGAGAAGTTGCAGGATATCTTCTTGGCTGGGGATTCTGACTGTGTCGTCGCTCGGCAAAATGCCGTGTTCGTTCTCGGCAAAATGGCAAAGCGAGATACGAGTCTGATAAAGTCGTTAACCAAGCGTTTTCCCGAGTACGATGAACCATTTCTGTATCGCGGATTCCACATCGCGCTCTCTTACTCTTCTGACGATGCTCTGATGGAGCCGTACATGGATGCGCTGGAGACTGAGAAAACACCTGAATGGCGCGTTCAACGAAAGATAAACCGTGAATTTCACTGTCTATACTATGGCGGCGAAGCCGGGGCGCTGAATGAACTCCGCGCATCGTTACTTCTGACTCGCCCGCACAACCTTCTGCGTCTCAACACGTTCACCCTTGGCGAGTTTGCGAGAACCGCACATGACCTAAAGATATTGCTTGAGGCCAAGCCATACCTGATCAAGCTTGGTGTCCCAGCAGGTACAATTGACATGGCAGAAAAGAAGATTCACTTGCGCCAGGTGTAATGGCTCAGAACGCGGATGTCGGAGCCAGAGAAGACCTCTGGAATTCCGGGTACAGTTTACTTATTTCGGTTGTGAAGTGAGGATGGCGTAGAGGGAACGAGGGGTGCGCGGGCGGGAGGGGCGGCTCGAATGCGGAATGTGGAGTTCGG
Source organism: Sedimentisphaerales bacterium (assembly GCA_963708075.1). Lineage (GTDB taxonomy): Bacteria > Planctomycetota > Phycisphaerae > Sedimentisphaerales > Anaerobacaceae > PLanc-01. The sequence goes on along the minus strand of OY970194.1, from coordinate 4,440,763 downwards.
AGTGCGGAATGGGGCGGCGTCGTTCGTGGTGACGCCGGGAGGCGGTTGGTTGTAGTTGGCAGTTCTCAGTTCCCAGTTCTCAGAATGGCCATCTGGACCTTGCCGACAACCGACAACTGGCAACTGTGAACTCTCTTCCGCCCTCACGGGCACACTACGAACGGGCGGGCCGGACACTGGCGGGGGACATGATCTGCGGCTATACTCTATTCTCCAGTGATGCTGGGTGGCGCCGAGAAGCCATCGGCAAGCTGCGCAGGCTCTGCTTGCCGCTGCCACCCTTGAAGTGCCGGTGTGATGGAGATGGTGGGACCTATTAAGGGGAGCAGAGATATGAAGGCTGGACATTCGTGCGTGTTGGGGCTGTTGGTGGCGGTTGTTGTGCTGGCGGGCAGCGCTGGGTGCGTGGGGGCGGAACGGAAGGGGGGGTTTTATGATGTCAGGGAGTATGGGGCGGGGGGGAGCGGGCAGGCGAAGGATACGGAGGCGATTCGCAAGGCTATCGATGCGGCGGTGCAGGCGGGGGGCGGGACCGTCTACTTTCCGGCGGGGCAGTATTTGACCGGGGCGATTCAGCTTAAGAGCAATATCACGCTGTACCTGGACGCCGGGGCGGTGATCAAGTTCAGCGAGGATTTCGATGACTATCTGCCTATGGTCAAGTCGCGATGGGAGGGGACCGAGTGCGTCAATTTCTCGCCGTGCATTTATGCGTATCGGGCCGAGAATATTGCTATCGTCGGGCGGGGGCGGATTGACGGGCAGGGGAAGGCCTGGTGGGACTACATGCGCAAGGCCAGGGCCGAGGCGGCGGACAAGAAGGGTGAGCCTTCCAAGTGGGCGAAGATGTTTGCGGAGAAGAATCCTGATTCGCCCACCAAAGCCCGGTGGGAGCAGATGGGCAATTTTCTGCGTCCGCCGATGATTCAGCCGTTCGAGTGCCGCAACGTGCGGATCGAGGGCGTCTCGCTGCAGAACCCGCCGTTCTGGACGATCAACCCGGTGTACTGCGACAACGTGACCGTCACGGGCATTTCGATCAAGAACCCGGACGATTCGCCGAACACCGACGGGATCAATCCCGACTCCTGCCGGAACGTGCATATCTCCGATTGCCACATCAGCGTGGGCGACGACTGCATTACGATCAAGTCCGGCCGGGACGCGGACGGCCGGCGCGTCGGGCGGCCCTGCGAGAATATCACCGTCACCAACTGCACCATGCTCGACGGGCACGGCGGGGTGGTCATCGGCAGCGAAATGTCCGGTGGCGTGCGGAAGGTTACCATCAGTAATTGCATCTTCGACGGGACGGAGCGCGGCATTCGCATCAAGACTACGCGCGGCCGCGGCGGGGCGGTCGAGGACATCCGCGTCAGCAACATCGTGATGAGCAATATCCGGAGGAGCCCGTTCGATCTAAACATGTTCTACGAGAGAGTGCCCCCGGAACCGGTCTCGGAGCGAACGCCGGCCTTGCGGAACATGCACTTCAGCGACGTCATCGTCCGAGGCGCGCCCGCCGCCGGTTACATGCTCGGCCTGGAGGAAATGCCCATCGAGAACGTCACGTTCACGAACATCAACATCGACGCGGAGAAGGGCTTCTCGTGCACGGACGGCAAGAACATTACTTTCCACGACATGCGAATCAACACGAAGAAGGGCCCGGCCCTGATTTGCGAGAATATTGTGGGCCTGGAGATCGAGGGCTTCCAGACGCTCGCACCGCACGACGACGGCGCCGTGGTCGATCTTAAGAATGTCTCAGATGCCTTTATCCACGGCTGCCGGGCGGTGCCCGGAACGCAGACATTCCTTCAAGTGCGCGGCGAGAAGAGCCGGGACGTTCTGTTGCAGGGGAATGATTTGCGCAAGGCATCATCGGCCTTCAAAATGGAAGACGCGCTCCCTGCTTCCGTCCTCGTGCAGGAGTAAGCGGCTCCCAGCCGGCAATATCCTCAGGCCTGGATACTACTTTGCCGGCGGAGTCTGTACCCGCGTGGTCTGGGTTGGGGGTTGTCCGCCCGTCTGCTGCTTCAACTGCAATTGCAATTGGAGATTCTCGTTCTGCAGCTTCAGGTTCTGCGCTCGCAGTTTCTCGATCTCCCCCTCCATCTTCAGCATCTCGACGCGAGCCTGCTGCGCATCCTGCTGATTCGCCGTCTGCTGCTTCTGGAGATTCAGCCACTCCTCGCGGAAGTCGTCGGTCTTGGCGATTCTCTGCCTGGAGAACTGGATCCATTGCTCGGCCAGCAGGCTCCTCCGCTCGGGGCTGCTGATCTTGCTCAGGACCTCGCTGATCGCATCGGCCTCCCTGCTGATCAGATCGATGTCCGAATAGTAGTAGTAGCCGGGCTGCGGATAGGTATAGGGATAGTCATCTGCTGATTTCGCAGTCGTCGCAAACAGCCCAATCATCGCCACCGGCAATATCAATGCACCAAGTCGTTTCATCGTTCTTCTCCTTTTGTCTAGACACTCTGTCCATTAAGCACTACCCTGGATGATGGCGCGGAGTTCTGCCACCGGCACACAGGAAAATGTCTGATTCCCAGTAGGGAAATCACGAATTCCCAGGGCCCTTCAACTCACAGGGTTGCCCTCTTTGGGCTTGCTTTTTCGAGCGGGTGCGGTCATAATATCGATACCAGGGTTGAGCATCGCTGCCCCTGATACGCTGAGTTGAGGTTGGAAGAGAGGGTTGTGAGGTGAGGTGTGGTCTTTGACTTCATTTCCAATGATACTTCGTCTGGAAGAAGACCTGTCTTGACGTTCCCGCAGGAGGACTGCCATGTGTAAAAGAGCCATCGTTCTTTTTGCTGTTCTGGGTCTATGTATGGGCTTGACGGCTCCGGCCGCCAACGTGATCCTGGTGACTGAGACGCGCGATACGAATGCAGACGGTATCCAGGACGACCTTGGCCTCGAGGAGTTTCTCCAGGCTCAGGGGCACCAGGTGGACGTCCGGCGAGGCAATTGGACCGCCCTCGACGCCGCCAAGATCGCGGAACTCAATGCGGCGGATCTGATCGTCTTCAGTCGTTCCGTCAGCAGCGGCAACTATGATGACAGCACCGCGGAGATCGCCGATTGGAACGGCCTGAAACCGCCTATGATTCTGGTGCATTCGTACATGGCTCGCGGGACCACCAGCAACTATCGATGGTACTGGCTCAATTCCGCCGCCATCAACAACCTCACCGCTCCCATGATGCAGGTTGTGGAACCCACGCACCGCATCTTCAAGGGGGTTTCGCTGAATGCGAGCAACCAGGTCGATGCGGTCGATGGGACCACCGGCACGGGCCAGACATCGTTTAACGGCACAGTTGACGTTGGCAGCGGCAAGCTGCTCGCCAAGACGGCCACAGGGACCAATGCCTGGATCGTGGAGTGGGAGCCCGGAACGCCCTACTACGCGGGTTCGCCCGGGACACCTGGAGGTAAGCGATTATTGTTCGCCTGCTGCACGCAGGAGTCCGGGGCCACGGTTCAGGGCGGCTTCAACCTCACCGAGAATGGCAAGAAGATCATGGCCAACGCGATCAAGTATCTGCTCGGGATCATGGAGGAGCGAGCCGCCTCGGGGCCCATCCCGGGAGACGGTGCGGTCGATGTCCGCCGCGATGCCGTGCTGACCTGGACCTCCGGCAAGTTTGCCGCCACCGAGGATGTCTACTTCGGCACAAATCCCGATGACGTTGCCGGCGCCGGCAGGGCTCTTCCGCTGGGCGTGCTTGTGAGCCAGGGCCAGGATGCGAACACGTACGACCCCGCAGGCTTGTTCGAGTTCGGTCAGACTTACTACTGGCGCATCGATGAGGTCAATGCACCGCCGGATACGACAATCGTCAAAGGTCCCGTCTGGAGTTTCACCGCCGAGCCAGTCACGTATCCTGTGACGAAGATTACCGCCTCGGCGTCCAGTGTCCACGCGTCGTTTGGCCCTGAGAACACGATCAATGGCTCCGGATTGGATGAGAATGACCGTCATTCGATGGCCGACACAGCCGCGTGGCTCACTGCCACGGGCGCGGCCTTGCCCGCGTGGATACAGTACGAGTTCGACAGAGTCTACAAACTCGATGAGATGTGGGTCTGGAACTACAATACATTTTTCGAGCCGATCCTCGGCCTCGGGTTCAAGGACGTCAGCGTGGAGTACTCGGTGAACGGCACGGATTGGGCGAGCCTCGGTGATCTCCAATTTGCCCAGGCGCCGGCCGCGAATGGCTACGACCACAACACGACCGTCGATTTCGCCGGTGTGGCGGCCAGGTACGTCCGGCTCACCGTCAAGAGCAATTGGGGGTCCTCGCAGCAATTCGGCTTGAGCGAGGTGCGATTCCTCTACATTCCCTCGCATGCGCGGGAGCCCATCCCGGCCTCCGGAGCCACGAGCGTGAATCCGGATGTCACGCTGAGCTGGCGAGCAGGGCGGGAGGCCGTCTCGCATAAGCTCTACCTGGGCACGGATCGGCAGGCGGTCGCAGATGGCACGGTTCCCGCCGCTACCCCGGGCCAGGCAAGCTATGCTCCTTCCTCGCTGGAATTTGGGGTGACCTACTACTGGAAGGTGGTCGAGGTCAACGACGCCGCCAGCCCCGCCGCCTGGGAAAGCGACATCTGGAGCTTCTCCACGGCCGAGTATCTGGCCATTGAAGACTTTGAGAGCTACACCAACGAGTCTCCTACGCGGCTCTTCCAGACGTGGATCGATGGGTACGGCTTCTCGGAGGACGAGTTCTTCCCGACGGGCAACCCGGGCAATGGCACGGGCTCAGCCGTAGGACACGATATCTGGACCACGGGCGGACCGCACTACGGTAAAACGATCGCGGAGACCGCCATCATGCACGGCGGCAAGCAATCCATGCCCGTGTACTACGACAACAGCAGCATCGCCTCCTCGGAGGCGCAGCGGACGTGGCCGACGGCTCAGAACTGGGCCACCAATGCCGCCGATACGCTGGTCCTGTACCTGCGCGGCGAGCCGATTGGTTATCTGGAGCTGTCCTCTGACCATTTTCTGATGAACGGCATGGGCACGGACATCTACAACACCGCCGACGAGGGCCGGTTCGTCTACAAACAACTGACCGGCGACGGCACCATCATCGCCAGAGTCGATCGTCTCGATAATACGAATGTCTGGGCCAACGCGGGTGTAATGATCCGGGGGACCCTGGACGCATCCGCCACCTGGGCCTACGTGGTCTGGGCCGGTCAGAACGGCGCCCGCTTCCGGGCCCGGCTGACTCTGGGCGGCGGCGCCACCAGCGACACGCCTGTAGCGACCGATGACCAAAAGGCCGTACGTACGCCTGCCTGGGTCAAGGTCGAGCGTAAAGGCGATCAGTTCACCGGCTACTATGCGGCGGGCGAGACGGTCACCACGTGGACGCCGATGGTCTGGAACCCCCAGACGATCATCATGGGCGCCACCGTCTATATCGGCCTGGCGGTCACGAGCCATGCGACCGGGGTGGTTACCCAGGCGGAGTTCTCGAATGTGGCGACCACGGGGAATGTGACCGGGCAGTGGCAGTCGGCATCCCTCGGCATTGAGCAGCCGGCCGGAAACGCGCCGGATACGCTCTACGTGACGCTCGAAGACAGCGGCGGCCGCAAGGCAACGGTGGTCAATACCGATCCGTATGCGGTCGCGGCAGGCGTCTGGACGCCGTGGAGTATTCCGTTGAGCACCTTTGCCTCGGGCGGCGTCAAGACCAACAGCATCAAGAAGATGACCATCGGCGTGGGCGACAGTGCGAAGCCCGCCTCCAAGGCCACGGGGCTGATCTACATCGATGACATCGCCTACGGCCGACCCGCCCCGGCGGCTTCGCAGCCGTAATCCCAGCTCATTCACTACCGCAGATCTCGGGGCCCGTCTCCCAAAGAGCCGGGCCCCTTTTCATTGTCCCTCACAGCGTTCATGCCTGAGTCTTTTGCAGGCCCCAAGTGTCTGGGTGGCACGGGCAAACTCGTTTGCCCGTGGCGCCTCGGATGGACCGGCCCAATCCAAACAGCACCGTCAAACGAGTTGGCTCAGTCCCAAGTTGTTGAGATTGGGCGGAGACGTGCTGCGCAAACGGGTGGCAGCGTCAAGGCCGAAGGCCTTGGCGATGGCGAATGGGCAAACCATCGCCAAGCTGCGCTTGACGCTGCCACCCGAAATTTGATAATTCGGGACGTTGCCAACGAGTCTGGCGGTGCCACCCGCCAGGAGTGTCATCCAGTTTCGAATGAGGCTCGCGTTTCGGTTTGGTGGAGTCATTGACGGCGGGGGATAAAACGGGTATCCCTTACGGATCAGTCGTTGGTAAGAAGGACGGTTGTCGCTAACGGACTGAGAACCAACTATCCTTGAGGATTTGCGCATGAAACTGCATGCCGTCGACATCATCATTGTCCTGGGGTACCTGCTGAGCGTCAGCCTGATCGGCGTGTTCCTGAGCCGGCGGGCGTCGAAGAACCTGAACTCGTATCTGCTCGGCGGCAAGGAGCTGCCCTGGTACCTGCTGGGCCTGTCGAACGCCTCGGGCATGTTCGACATCTCCGGCACCATGTGGCTGGTGACGATCATGTTCGTCTACGGCCTCAAGAGCGTCTGGCTGCCGTGGCTGTGGCCGACGTTCAACCAGATCTTCCTGATGATCTTCCTGTCCGCCTGGCTGCGCCGGTCGAACGTCACCACCGGCGCCCAGTGGATCGGCACCCGGTTCGGCCAAGGGGCCGGGCGCAATTGTCCCATGCCATCGTCGTGATCTTCGCGATTATCGGCTGCCTGGGATTCATGGTCTACGGCTTTGTCGGCCTGGGCAAGTTCATGGAAGTATTCATTCCCTGGGAGGTCGTCTCACCCTACGTGCCCTTCGAGGTGCCCGCCAAGTATGTCCCTCATCTCTACGGCATTGTATTCACGCTGGCGGCGATCATCTACACGGTTCTGGGCGGCATGACCAGCCTCGTGCTGGCCGATATCCTTCAGTACGCGATCATGACCATCTCCGCGATCGTGGTGGCGGGCATCGCCATGTCCAACATTTCGAGCCATGCCCTGAACGTGCCCGATGGGTGGTTCAGCCCGTTCTTCGGCTGGAAACTGGGCATAGACTGGACCAGCGTCATTGCGGAGGTCAACAGCAAGATCACGGAAGACCAGTTCTCATGGTTCAGCATCATCATGATGCTGATGCTCTTCAAGGGGGTGATGGCCAGCGCCGCAGGACCGGCGCCCAACTACGACATGCAAAAGATCCTGGCGACCCGCAATCCGCGGGAGGCGGCCCTGATGAGCGGCTTTGTCTCCATCGTGCTCATGCCCGTCCGCTACCTGATGGTGACAGGGTTTGCCGTCCTGGGCATCCTGTACTACAAGCAGCTCGACCTGACGGTGGCGGGCAAGATCGATTTCGAGCAGGTCCTGCCTGCGGCGATGAACCAGTTTGTGCCCGTGGGAGTGATGGGCTGCCTTCTGGCCGGACTGCTGGCGGCGTTCCTGGGCACATTCGCCGGCACGCTGAATGCCGCGCAGGCGTACATCATGAACGACTTCTACATCAAGTACCTTCGGCCCCGCGCCGGCCACGACGAAGTGAGATTCATGAGCTACGCCGCGGGGATAGTCATTGTAATCGCATCGATCTTGCTCGGGATGTTCGCCAAGGACGCCAAGACGGTGGACAAGCTCCTGCAGTGGATCGTCTCGGGTCTCTACGGCGGGTACGTGGCCGCCAACATGCTCAAGTGGTACTGGTGGCGATTCAACGGCCACGGGTATTTCTGGGGCATGGTCGCCGGCATAGTCCCCGCACTGATCTTCCCGAAGGTGTTCCCTCAGACCCTGCCGCTGCACTATTTCCCGTTGCTGTTCGCGTTGTCGCTCGCCGGCTGTATCATCGGCACCTACGCGACGAAGCCGACGGATGAAAAGACGCTGATCGCTTTCTACCGCAATGTCCGGCCGTGGGGCTTCTGGGGACCCGTGCACAGGAAGGTCGTCGCCCTGTATCCCGATTTCCAGGAGAACCGTAACTTCAGCCGGGATATGTTCAACGTCGTCATCGGCACGATCTGGCAAACGTGCCTTGTCCTGCTGCCGATGTTCGTCGTGCTCTTAAAATGGTCGCGGGCGGCGATTGTCGTCGGTCTGATCGTGCTGACCTCCTGGATTCTCAAGAAGAACTGGTACGATCTGCTGGACAAGGAGCCGGCCGTCGTGCCGATCAGCCCGGAGCCCTCGCCCAAGACGTTGAGGGCCGTGGCCGAGTGATACCAGGCGGTAGTCGTAGGGTGGGTTCTCAACCCACGTGTTAAAGACCGTTTCCATTGGGTGACCGCGTGGGTTGAGAACCCACCCTACGTGGACGCCAGGTCTTCATAGGAGTGGATTATGTCTCGTCATCACGTATCGATTTGGTTTGTAGCGAGTGTCGCTCTCCTGGTGTGCGTAACATGTGCGGTGGCGGGGGCGAAACCGAAGGCAGCGCGCCAGGGCTTCGAGAACTTCGTGCGCCGCGATGGTGATATGCTCAGGGATGGCGACCGCGAGTTCCGGTTCCTCTCGTTCAATATCCCCAACCTGCACTACGTTGAGGACGACATGCGTTTCGAGCAGGGCATGCCGTTTCGCCTGCCGGATGCCTTCGAGATCGACGACGCCCTCGGGAGTATCGAGCAGATGGGCGGGCAGGTCGTGCGCATGTACGCGCTGTCTGTGAAGAAGCCGGGCGACCCGGCGGACTTGCCGCGGCATATCCTGGGGCCGGGCCGGTTCAACGAGGAGGCGTTCGTCGTGCTCGACCAGGTCATCGCGGCGGCCCATCGCCATCACGTGCGCGTGATTATCCCATTCATCGACCAGTGGAGCTGGTGGGGCGGCATGACCGAGTTAGCCGGATTTCGCGGCAAGAAGCCGGAGGAATTCTGGACCGATCCGCAGGTGATCGAGGATTACAAAGGTATCGTTGCCTTCGTCGTCAATCGGCTGAACACCGTCACAGGCGTGCGATATCGCGATGATAAGGCGATCTTAGCTTGGGAGACCGGCAACGAGTTGCACTGTCCGCCCGAATGGACAAAACAGGTCGCCGCATATATCAAGGGCCTCGATTCCCAGCACCTGGTCCTCGACGGCACGCATCGCGAGGTGCTGTTGCCGTCTTCGCTGGAGGATCCCAGCATCGACTTTGTCCAGACGCACCATTATGAAAAGGATGCGCGCCAGATGATCGCCCACATCGTCGAAAGCGCCAAAATGGCGAAGGGCAAGAAGCCCTATCACCTCGGCGAATTCGGCTTCCTCAGCACGGCGGCCCTGTCTGCTGTCATGGACACTGTCCGCGATCAAAAGCTCTCGGGCGCGCTGCTCTGGAGCCTTAGGTACCGGACCCGCGACGGCGGCTTCTACTGGCACCACGAGCCCGCCGGCGGCGACTACTTCAAGGCCTATCACTGGCCCGGCTTTGAGATCGGCGAGCAGTACGACGAGCGAGGGCTGATGCGACTCGTGCGAGAGAATGCCTTTGCGATTCGGAGCATGAAGCTGCCGCCGCTCAAGGAGCCGGAACCGCCGCACTTACTCACCGTCACCGGCGGCGGCCAGATGACCTGGCAAGGCACTGTGGGAGCCGTCTGTTACGACGTGCAGCGAGCCGAAGCGGCGAAAGGCCCCTGGGTAACCGTCGGCACGGGCGTGTCGGAAGCGCAGGTCCAGTATCGTCCACTGTTCGTCGATGAATCCGCCCGGCCGGGCAGGACATATTACTATCGCGTGGCTGCAAACAGTCCCGCCGGCTCCTCCAAACCCTCGAACGCGGTGGGTCCTGTGCGCGTGACGCATCGCACGCTGGTGGACGAATTCTGGAATGACTCGCGGATGCTCGCGAAAGAGGGCAAACTGCAGTTCGTAGACAACCAGGCCCGCAAGGTCAAGGAGGATTGCCACCGCTTGTCCGGCGAGACCAAGAGTGCGGTCATCTACTACGCACCGGGCGGCGTCCAAATGGTGCGACTCTTCCTGTTCAGCCCTTCCGATCAGCCCGGCATCCGCGTCGCTTTCTCGAAGGATGGCCGGATGTTCGAACCTGTGGAGATGACAGTGGCCCGCACGGTGACTTATGGCGAGGATGCCTACGGCTTCTGGAAAGCCTTGCTCTGTTCCGCAAGCCCGGTCAAATCGGTCTGCGACTACGTGAGAGTCGAATTCCAGTCCGAATCGCAGCTATCGAGGATTGAAATCGATCATGACGTTGCTGAGTGACAGCCAACTCGCCGCTCGTGTGCGGCGGGAACTGCTTGAAGATATTCTGCCGTTCTGGCGGATGCGCACGCTGGACGAGCGCCGCGGCGGCTTCATCGGCCAAATGTCCAATGACCTCCGCGTGCAGGAAGATGCACCCAAGGGGCTGATCCTCAACGCCCGCATCCTCTGGACGTTTTCCGCCGCGTGGTGCTACACGCAAGCCGAAGAGGATCGTGCCCTGGCCCGCCGGGCGTATGAGTACCTGACGGACTATTTCCTCGATGATGAGGAGGGCGGCTACTTCTGGGAGCTCGATCCGAGCGGGGCCGTGCTCGACGACAAGAAGAAGATCTACGGCCAGGCGTTCTGCGTCTATGCACTGGTGGAATACTACCTCGCGTTTAAGGAGCCGCAGGCTCTGGAGCAAGCCATCGATGTTTTCATGCGCATCGAGGCCCACGCTCGCGAGCCCCAGCACGGCGGCTACCTGGAGGTCATGTCCCGCGATTGGCAGCCCTGCGAGGACATGCGGCTGAGCGACAAAGACATGAACGCGACCAAATCCATGAACAACCACCTGCATATCCTTGAGGCTTACACCAACCTCATGCGCGTGTGGCGGCAGCCGCAGTTGATGGAGCGTCTGCGCGAGCTGATCGACCTGTTCCGGTGGCATATCCTCAATGCCGAACAGACCCATCTGCAGCACTTCTTCGATGGAGCTTGGACCCCGCAATCGGACAGCTACACCTTTGGTCACGACGTCGAGTGCAGTTGGCTGCTGTGCGAGGCAGCCGAGGTGCTGGACGACGAGCTGCTTCTCACAGACGTGCGCGACGTGGCGGTGCGAATGGCCCGTGCCGTGCTGGAGGAAGGCCTCGATAGCGACGGCGGCCTGTTCTACGAAGGCCGCGATGGCAGAATCATCAACCCGAACAAGGAGTGGTGGCCGCAGGCCGAGGCGGTCGTCGGCTTCTACAATGCCTGGCAACTCACGGGCGATGAGACGTTCCGCGATGCGGCCGTACGGTCCTGGCAGTTCATTGAGGATCGAGTCGTGGACCACGTGCACGGCGAATGGTTCTGGTGCATCCGGCCGGACGGCACGCCCGAGCCGGCGCAACCCAAAGTGTCCCAATGGAAATGCCCGTATCATAACGGCCGCTGCTGTCTGGAGGTCATTTATCGCGCGGGAGGCGTCAAGAGCGAAGTCACATAAGTCCCATAGGTCCTATTCGTCCCATGATGCGAAGCACACGGCCCCAACGGCCCAGGAGAACCTTGTATGACACATGAGCAATTCAACGAGCGGCTGCGAAAGCTTTTCGCGGAGTATGAAGCACTCATCGACCGGCCCAACCGGATCAGCGGCGGAGGCAATGGCGTATTCGATCGCTACAAGAACCCCGTGCTGACGGCCGAGCACACGCCTGTCTTCTGGCGCTACGACCTGAACTATGAGAGCAATCCGCACCTGATGGAGCGGCTGGGCATCAATGCCACCTTCAACCCTGGCGCCATGGAGTTCAATGGGAAGATCCTTCTGGCGGTCCGCGTGGAAGGCGTCGACCGCAAGAGCTTCTTCGCCATCGCCGAAAGCAAGAGCGGTGTCGACCGATTCCGCTTCTGGGATTACCCGGTGGTCCTGCCCGAGACCAGCGACCCGGACATCAACGTGTACGACATGCGTCTCGTGCAGCACCAGGACGGCTGGATCTACGGCCTGTTCTGTACGGAACGCAAGGACCCCAAGGCCCCGCGCGGCGACCTGTCCTCGGCCGTCGCACAATGCGGCATCGCACGCACGAAGGACCTCAAAGTCTGGCAGCGACTGGATGACCTGAAAACCCGCTCGCCCCAGCAGCGAAACGTCGTCCTGCATCCGGAGTTCATCGGCGGCAAGTACGCCTTCTACACCCGCCCGCAGGATGGGTTCATTGAGACCGGCTCCGGCGGCGGCATTGGCTGGGCCCTCGCGGACAACATCGAGCACGCCGTCCTGGGGGAGGAGCAGATCGTCCACGACCGCAAGTACCACACGATCAACGAGGTCAAGAATGGCCTCGGCCCCGCGCCGATCAAGACAGCCGAAGGCTGGCTCCAGTTGGCGCACGGCGTGCGCAACACGGCGGCCGGGCTGCGCTACGTCCTCTATGCGTTCATGACGGCCCTCGACGACCCCAGCCGGATCATCCACGAGCCGGGCGGTTACCTGCTCGCCCCCCAGGGTGAAGAGCGAATCGGTGATGTCTCCAACGTCACGTTCTCCAACGGCTGGGTGGCTCGCGGCAACGGCCAGGTCTTCATCTACTACGCTTCCAGCGACACCCGTTGCCACGTCGCCTCCACGACGGTTGAGAAGCTGATCGATTACTGCAAGAACACCCCGCGCGACCCGCTGCGTTCCGCCGCGTGCGTCCGGCAGCGCATCGACCTGATCGAGCGAAACCTGAGAATCCTGCCTTCTGTGATGCAGAAGTGACGCCAGAGCAAGCACAAAGCCGTTCCGTAGCAGTGCCCGATATGTCATTGCGAGTCCCTGCGCCGCTACGCGGCTGGTGTCGGGAAGAAACGAGATGGTTTGGGTGCCATGCTTACGCTCGCGTAAGCATGCCTTACCCATCGAGTGGAACATGTCTACGCAAGCGTAGACGTGGCACCCAACTAGCCGGTTTCTTAGGAGCGAAGCGAAGCAATCTCCCACGCTGAGGGTTGAGATTGCTTCGTCGCCCCACTCCTCGCAATGACAGGACCGTGATCCTCCCAGCAACCTTCGGTCTGTCCTGTTGCTTGAAGGGCATTGAGTATGCCCCGATAAAATGGTAAAATAGGTAAAGCTGTGTTGCCGCCGGCAATGGATGGGCGGAGGCGTGACTTGAGCATGTCGCTGACTGTAGAACGGAGCAAGGGATGATATACCTCGCAAGAATCGGCTCGATCCTGTGGGCGCTGGCGCTGATCCATACCGTTGACCCCGCCTGGACCCTTGCATCTTCCGGGCCCGAACATCCGGGCGTCAATCTCGTCGTTCGCGACAGCTATCTGCCGGGAGTCCCCGTCCTGGTCCGGGTCGAACTTCGGGATAACACCGGGGCGATCCAGCGGGATCAGTGGGATGCCGTCGCGACACTCTCCGCGGACAATCCCGGCGTCCGTCTCTCGCCGGATCGCGTGTCTGTGTACAACGGTCTGGGAAGTGCCCTGGTCACGTTCACAGGCAGTGGCGATTTCACACTGACGGCAGGTGTTGACGACTTGAAAGCGACCGCCTTATTGACGGACTGGAGCAGCCGGCCAATTACCGCTGTCTCGGGTACGCTCGATAGCTCGGCAACTTGGAGCGGCATCTATCATGTCGCGGGCGGCGATTTCACGATTAAGGACGGCGTCACGCTGACGCTCGAACCCGGGACAATGGTCCTGATCGACGGCGTGAAATCGGGAACCGACGGGACGGATATTCAGATCGATGGCTCGATCCAGGCGCTGGGCACAGCCGCCTCGCCCATCACGATCACCGCGTTCGTCCCCGGTGAGAACTGGGGCGAGCTGCGATTCGTCGATGCCGAGCCGTCCACCTTCAGTTATACGAATATCGCGCAGGCGGGGCACTCGCCACGGGTCGGGCACTCGAACTCCGGCCCGGCGATCCGCGCCCAGGGCTCGCAGATCACCTTCGACCACGTCTCATTCACCGACAATGCGGGCAAGGTCATGCACGCCACCTCCGGCTGCGACCTGGTCTTTCAGCACTGTCTGCTGGCCCGGTCGGTCATGGGCCCGGAGATTGCATCCACCGGCCTGCTCTTCGAGGACGGCTGGATCACGGAAATGCACGCCAACGACGACGCCGACGCCATCTACATCCACAGCCAGCAGGCCGGACAGAAGTGCATCCTGTCGCGGGGCGTCATCGCGGACACGCACGATGACGGGATCGATACACTCGGCTCGAAGGTCATGGTCCAGGACTTCATTATCCGCGGATGCCGGGACAAGGGCGTCAGTGTCTATAATGGCGAGACCACCCTCGATCACTGCCTGATTGTGGAAAACAACACGGCCCCGGAGGACCCCACGGTGGCTACAATCGCCGCCAAAGCCACGGAGGGCGCGACCACCATTGTGAACATCGATCACTCGACGATTGTCGCTTCCAGAGTGGCTGGATATACGGACATCGGGATTCAGTCGCACAACAAGTACGGTGTGAAGAGTGGGACTATCGTCTACTACGTGACCAATTCCATCATTGACGCCACCGACGCTGTGGATGTCCAGTCGCCGTACCTTGAATCGGACATTCACATCGACTATTCGGATGTCACCAGCGAAGCTTGGCCGGGAAGAGGCAATCTTCGCGCCGACCCGCTCTTTGTCGATGTGCAGAACCACGATTACCGTCTCCAGTCTAACTCGCCGTGCGTCGGCAAAGCCGGCGACGGCGGCGACCTGGGCTATTTCGAGGCGGATGTGCCGACGCCGGTCCAGGGCGCGTTGACGCAAGATACGATCTGGACGGTCCGCGGCAGTCCATATCTCATCACAGGCGAGTTCACGGTCCCGGCGGGCCTCTCGCTGACGATCCAGCCGGGCACGTTGGTGTACTTCGAGCCGAGTGCACGGATGGTCATTCGAGGCCGTCTTGTCGCCGAGGGCAGCGAGAATGCCCTGATCCGATTCACACGCACGCCGGGCAGCCAGGGCACCTGGGGCGGGCTGCAATTCAATGGCTCCACCGCCGAAAACCGCATTGCTTACGCCCTGATCGAGTACGGGCGCACCAACGACGGCATGATCGGCGTCGAGAAATCGCGCCTCCTTCTTGAACAGGTCACGTTCGATCACACGGACCTTCGCCGCATTCGTGTCTCTGATTCGTGGCTGACCGTGCGCAGTTGCACCTTCACCGACATCTTCGGTCCCGAGCAGGCGCCCACCACGGACAACATGAGCGAGCACATTTGGGGTGCTGTCGTGAACGACGGGCAACTCATCGTTGAGAACTGCGTCTTCGGCAAGAACAAGGGTCACAACGACGCCGTCGATGTGGACGGGCCTGCCCGGCCGAAACCGCCGCTGCAAATCCTCAATAACCTGTTCCTGGGCGGCGGCGACGATGCTCTCGATCTCGAGGGTGATGCCCATGTCGAGGGCAACACGTTCACGAACTTCCGCAAGGACCGCTACAACACGGCGGCCCGCGAATCCAACGTGATCTCCGCCGGCAGGGGCAGATACTACGTCGTCGTCCGCAACGTCTTCTACAACTGCGGGCACGTCGCCCAAGTCAAGGATGGCTCGTTCATGACCTTCGTCAACAACACGGTCATGGATATGACGGATTCGACATTCTTCTTCGGGATTCCTGAGCTGGGGGGCACGCCAGGCAAAGGCGTCTACGTGGACTCCTGCATCTTCCGCAACGCCCCGACCCTCTTCGCCGACTTCTACACCAATGACCCGAAGTACGGCACGACCCAGATGGAGGTCCACCACTCGATCGTTGCCGCCGCGTGGCAGAGTTATGGCGTGGGGAACATGGACGCCGATCCACTGTTCGTTGCCCCGCCGACGGATTTCCATCTCAAGCCCATGTCGCCCGCCATCGGCACGGGGGCCAACGGCCTGGATATGGGAGCTTATGTCTCTGCCGGCGCCTCAATCTTCGGCGAGCCCGGCGAGATCACCTGGCGGACCGCCGCGACGCTCACCGTGTCCGGCGCCGGGATCACGCATTACAGGTACAGCCTGAACGATCCGAACGGCCCATGGAGTGAAGAGCGGCCTGTGGGTACACCCATCGAGCTGGCGGACTTGCTTGATGGCGGGGCCTACCAGGTCTACGTCCTCGGCAAAAACTCCGCCGCTGTCTGGCAGACCATCCCCAACGCCTCCCGGCCGTGGCAAGTGGATACTTCCTACAGCCGACTGGTCATCGATGAGCTGCTCGCGTGGAACGTGTCCGCCGTGGAGCGCGAGGGCACGCATCCTGATCTGATTGAGTTGCACTATGACGGGCCCGCGCCGCTGGACCTGGCCGGCATGAGCTTGACGAACGATGCAGGCGAACCTGCCAAATTCGTCTTCCCGCAGGGTGCAGCCATAGAATCCGGCCACCATCTAGTGCTCTACGCCGACGCGAACCATCTGGGCTTTGAGCTGGACGAGAGCGGCGGGACCGTTCTCCTGTACGACCGCTCGGGCTTGCTCATCGATTCCGTCGAGTACGGCTTGCAGTTGCCCGACTTGTCTATAGGCCGAGTCGGTACTACGAGCGAATGGCACCTGACGACGCCCACGCTCGGAAAGGAAAATGTCGCGCATCCGGTCGGCGATCCGGCGGCCGTGAGAATCAACGAGTGGCTGGCCAAAGGCGACGCTCCGTTTACCGATGGCTTCGTCGAATTGTTCAATCCGCAGTCCTCGCCCGTGGACTTGGGCGGCTGTTCTTTGACAGACGATCCTGCCACATCGCAAGGAGGAGGCTTCGCACCTTTGACTTTCTTTGCAGATCGTAGCTTCCCGGTATCCACGCCTGACGACCCAGGCCTTGTGGGGCAGAAGGCTGCGCCGCTTCCGATGGACGGCGGGACCATCATCCTGCTCGATGCGGAGTCTCGCGAGATCGACAAGATCGTGTACGGCCCGCAAGCTGTCGGCGTGTCGCAGGGCAGGTCGCCCGATGCATCGGACACCATCGAGTCCTTTGCATTGCCGACACCGGGAGCCCCGAATCCTTTCACTGCTCCCGTGGACAAGACCCTGATCGCCATGGACAGCGTTTGGTCGTACGAGCAGAGCGGCACGGTTCTGGATGCCTCCTGGTGCCAGCCGGCCTTTGACGATTCCGCGTGGCCGACGGGCCCCGGCGTGCTCTACGTCGAGAGTGCGACCCTGCCGGGTCCCAAGAATACAAAGCTCACGCTTGGTCCTGCCACGTACTACTTCCGGACGCATTTCCCCCTGGACGCTGCGCCATCGAAAGTCACGTCGCTTGCTGTGACTCTGCTGATCGACGACGGTGCCATCGTTTACCTCAACGGCCAGGAGGTCTATCGCCTGGGCATGCCCGCCGGCGCGGCCAAATATGACACACGGGCCAGTCGAGGTGTCGGAGACGCGGTCCTGGAGGGACCATTTGAAATTCCAGCGGATGCTCTTCGCCAGGGCGACAACGTGATTGCCGTAGAGGTGCATCAGAATAGCTCAACCAGCAGCGACATCGTGTTCGGCCTCACGCTCGACGCCACCATCGGCGGCACATCCGCCAAACCATAGATGATAAGCGGGGTGCCATGCAACGCCGTGAACTCTTCAGGGATTATAGAAGACGCAAGTGAAGGAAACGCAAGAGAATAGAGCCTCCTTGCCGATGTTGTATTTGTCCGGACAACAAAGCAAGGAGGTGTCCAATGAACACTCGAAAGATCGAGAGCAGAGGCTCTACGCATTTTCATCGGCAGCCGTTGCGTTCGGCCATGAGTCAGATTTTCATGGCCCCCTTTTTTCGGCTCTGGCGGCTCTGGGGTCCACGAGCGGTTGTCGTGTGGGCCGATGGACGCTGGAGTATGTGATCTACCTGTCTGTGCTGATGGCGTTGGAGCCGTCGCGGACACTGAAGGATCGGTTCACTCACGCCCGCCAGGGGCTGATCGAGATGTATCGAGGCCGCAAACGTCCCGGCGGGACCTACCAGGGATACATCAAGGCCCGCCGCAGGATCAATGGCAAACAACGCCAAGCCATCAAACACCACCTTCGGCGTCACCATCGTCGCATCGCCGGTGCGTTCTGGCGGCGGGACGGCTGGTTGGCCTTTTCGGCCGATGGCACACGGATCGAAGTCCCCCGGACCGCCAGGAACCAAAAGAGCTTCGGTTGTGCAGGTCGCAAGAAGACGGGGCCGCAGTTGTCGTTGACCAGTCTGTACCACCTGGGCACAGGACTGCCGTGGGCGTGGCGGATCGGAGCGGGGATTCAGTCGGAGCAGACGCACCTGCACTCGATGGCGGGATTGCTGCCGAGCAGGTCTTTGCTGGTGGCGGACGCCGGCTTTACGGGTTTTGATCTTCTGCGATCGCTGGTAGATCGTGGAGTGCAGGTTCTGGTGCGGATGGGTTCGAACCGTACGCTGCTGACGGGTCTGACGGATGTGCACGTCAAGATCAAGGGCGAGTTGGTGTGGCTGTGGCCGACGCGAAAACAATCGAAGTGTCCGCCGTTGCAACTGCGGCTGATCCGGATCGAGCAGGCGCATCATTCACCGGTGTACCTGGTGACCAGCGTGATGGAGGAGCAGGCCCTGACGGATCGGCAGATCGGTCAGTTCTATCGGATGCGGTGGGGCCACGAGGTCTTCTATCGCTCGTTCAAACGGACGCTGGAGCAGCACAAGATGCGAAGCGGCTGTCCGCAGGAGGCCCGGCGGGAACTGGACTGGGCGATGCTGGCGTATCTGGTAGTCGGTCTGTGGAGCGTGGAGGCATTGATCGGGGCCAAGCGGGATCCGCTATGCTGGAGCGTATGCGAATCGCTGCGGGTGGTCCGGCGCATCATGCATCCTCTCGGGCGGTCTGCTCGAAGAGCCGGTCTTCGGGCTCAACTGCAAAAGGCAGTCAAAGACGCCTACGTCCGAAGCGGACCGAAACAGGCTCGGCATTGGCCGCACAAGAAGAACGATCCTCCCGCGGGCCTACCGAGAATCCGCCCCGCCAATGAGAAGGAAAAACGCTGTGCCAAAAGGATTTACGAAAAGACCAAGGCCGCTTAAGTTCACGGCGTTGGGTGCCATGCTTACGCAAGCGTAAGCATGCCTCTCTCATCATAGTGAGGCTTATTCTGTCAGGGGCTCCTGGTCTTCAGACGCAGCACGGTGAACGAGTAGGGCGGGAACGTGTGTTTGAATTCGCCGCCCAGGCCTTTCAACGATGATGTCACGGGCGCGATCTTCCTCGGCTCGGTGATGGAGTTCTCGTCCGTGAGTTTCCCGCCGGCCAGAAGGATCATCGTGCCCTGCGATGCCACGCGTCCGGCACCCTTGATCTGCACGTCGGCAGCCATGGGCTTTTCTGCGCTATTGACCACTTTCAGAATGACCTCGCCGGCGTTCTCGTCCCGGCTGGCGGCTACGTACAGGCCCGGCTGCTTGCTCGACGCGCTTGTAGTGACGCCGCCAGGCGTTTCTTTCGAGGGTTTGAAACCCGCCCCTACAGTCTCGGGCATACTACGAACCTCGACCGGCAGGACCACGTCGCCGCGATTGCGGCTGAACAACTGCTGGACGTAGTAGTTGGCGGTGCCGTAGGAGGTGAGATTGTCGAACCAGATCAGGTCCGGCCGCCACTGCCAGCGGTCCTCGTGGCCGAACAGCGGGGCGTAACAGCTCATCACGACCACGTCCGCGTTGCGCTCCAGGCCGGTCATGAACGCCGCCTCGGCCAGGGCGCATTTCCAATTGTTGCGGTTGTCCGGACTGGCGACGCCGACGCTCTGGGCTCCATACTCGCCCACGAACACCTTCGGACCTGTGCGCTCGAACTTGTCGTAGAGACCGGCGCTGTCCAGGAACCAGTCCGGGCTGCGGTAGAAATGCTCATCGACAATCTCGGCATTGAGTTTGCGCATCTGATCCCACAGGAATTCCACTTCTTTGGGACCGTTGGGAAAGATCTCAGGATCGGACCCGGTCGCGCCGATCAGTTGAATGTCCGGATACCTGTCCTTGATGGCCTTGACAAAGGGGACATACCGTTCGATGTACTGCGGTCCCCACTGCTCGTTGCCGACGCCCAGCATCTTCATATTGAAGGGCTTGGGATGGCCCATCGCGGCCCGCTTGGCGCCCCAGGTACTCGTCGCGGGGCCATTGGCGAACTCGATCAGGTCCAGGGCGTCCCGGATGTACGGGTCGAGCTGATCGAGCGGCACGAGTTCCTTGGAATTGAACTGGCACGCCATGCCGCAGTTGAGGATCGGCAGCGGCTCGGCCCCGATGTCCTCGCACAGCAGGAAGTACTCATAAAAGCCGAGCCCGAACGTCTGGAAGTAATCGGGCGCGGGGCGGTGCTTGAATTCGTCGTTCCAGCGGTTGATGATCAGCCGTCGCTCCTCCGGTTTGCCGATCGTGTTCTTCCACTGGTACCGTGTGCTCAGGTATCGCCCCTCGACAATGCACCCGCCGGGGAACCGCAGGAACCCGGGCTTCATATCCGCCAGCCACTGCACCACGTCGGCCCGCAAACCATTCGGCCGATCCTTCCAGGTCTTCTTCGGGAACAGCGACACCATGTCGAGGTCCACCGCCGTATTCCATGTTTGCAGGAGCACTCGCAGCCGGGCGTGGGCATCGGTGGCCCTGGGACGCAGCGTCGCCGATTTCCTCGTCCAGCCGGTGCGGAATCCGCTGATCTTCGCCTTGGCCAGAACGCGCATCGTATCTTTCGTCACCAACTCGACACGCAGGACCGCGTTCTTGTCGCCACGGGCCAACACGGAAAACGAATACTCCTCGCCCTTGCGAACGCCAATTCCTGCGAAGCCATCGTTCGCGATGCCGTAACCACTCTCTGCATCCGTTGTGCTGATGCGCAGATAATGTCGATTTGCAGGGTTGAGCGGCTCTTTGTCCAGGACCCGGAGGGAGCCGACGGCTGTGCCCGCGGCGTCCTCGCGCCAGCCCATCAAGGGCTCGGGGAACTCGAACGAGCGGTTCTTGACCAGCTCGGCGTACAAACCGCCGTCGGCCCCGAAGTTGATGTCCTCGAAGAAGATGCCATACATGGTGGGACTGATCCGCGCGCCGGCTGATCGGCCCGGACGACCAAGTGGACCGTGTTTTCAGCACTGAGGCCGATGGAGCACACTGCGGTGATGAGTGCGACAACGAGAACCACGGTGGCAGACTGCTTTCATGGTATTCTCCTGATCTCGTAGGGTGGGTCCTTGACCCACGCGGTTACCCAAGCGAAACGTTCTTGACGCGTGGGTCAAGGACCCACCCTACATGTTGACTGACCCATGGACAGGGCATTCCCGCGTATCATACCGGCTGGCGATGGCAGATGAACACCACTTTCCGCAAGGCATCCGCCATTTTGCGAACAATCATCCGAGTCACCCCCTGACTATGGGACGTTCCTTCTCCGCAGACGATATGCCAAGCTCTCAAACAGCCTTTGCCGGTATGCCAGGGCCGATTAGAAGAATTGGGGGAAAACACGGGTCAAGATGGGACGTTCTCGTGCCGAGATACGGCCTGAGGGACGGATACCCTGTGTAGTTCCGGCCCCAAGATTATCGGCCGAGGGATCGTTGGCGACCCGGGCCCAACTGCAGGAGTACAGTTATGCCCAAAGCTGCTCAAGACAGCCATGGACAGGATAGCAGCGACGCGACAATCACCCCTTACCCAGACCTCCTCAACACGCTCATCTGGAACGCGATCATGGAGCGGGCCACGGACGTGCACGTACATTGCGTGGAGGAGGGTGTCCGGGTCCTGCATCGCGTCGATGGGACCATCCAACCCAGGCTCCTGCTGTCGCCGGCCGAAGGACGACGGCTGCTGAACCAGTTGAAGAGCGCGTCAGGCCTGACCGTCACGCGGTGTTTCGCGCCTCTGGAAGGCCAGCTTGTCTGGCCGGATGAAGATGTGAAGTGGGAAATCCGTGTCACGCTTACGCCCGTGCGGGGTCGCGAATCGGCGCACCTGAGATTCCTGAACGTGCCCCGGGACGAGTGGGACATGTCCGGCCTGGGAGTCTCCATGGAGGACCAGGAGCGGGTCTCCGCGAGCATGCGTGCTCTCAGCGGCCTGGTCCTGATCACCGGGGCCACCGGCTCGGGCAAGACCACCACCATGTACTCCCTGGCCTCGCAGTTGGACCTGCGGGCCATGACGACCTATTCCATCGAGGACCCTGTCGAGTTCCGGCTGCCGTATGCTCAGCAGATCGAGGTCGATGAGCAGCACGGCCTCACCATGCACGAGGGCCTGCGGACCATCTTGCGGATGGACCCGGACCTGATCCTGGTCGGCGAGATCCGGGACCAGGACTCGGCGATCGTGGCGTCGCGTGCGGCGCTGTCCGGCAGGCTGGTCCTGGCGACCATCCACGCCCAGGATGCGGCCGGCGCGGTCGATGCCTTGCACTACCTTGGCGTGCCGCACCACATCATCGGAAGCTCACTGCGGCTGGTCATCGCGCAGAGTCTGGCCCGACGGACTTGCGGCTGCTGTGCCCGGCCCAGAGATTTGAGCGCGGAGGACCGGGAGCTGTTCGCACGATTCAAGATGGAACCTCCCGAGAGCCTCCTGCAGGCGGACGGCTGCACAGAGTGCAGCTCGTACGGCTACAAAGGACGCACGGGCATCTTCGAAGTGGTGCCCATAGATGATGAAATCGGGACGTTCATCAGCTCGGGCACGCATCACCGCGAACTCCTGGATTGCCTGCGCCGGAGAGGCGTGCAGTCCATGGTCCATGATGGCCTGAAAAAGGTCGCCGCCGGAGTCACCTCGGTCGAGGAGGTGTCACGCGTGTGCGGACTGACCGCAGGCCCCGGGACATCACCGCAGACCATCCTGGCTCCCGTGGAAATGGTAGCCCGCTAGACCCATTGCGGATTGATGATTGCGGATTGCGGATTCGACTCGCAGCCTTAATCCGCAATCCGAAATCCCAAATCCGCAATCGAATCACCGATCTCCGGCGAGGTAACGCACCTCGGATTCCGACAACGCACGGCTGTAAATCCGGAAGTCGTCCAGCGCGCCGGTAAAAAACGCATCCGCCGTCCACTGGGAGCGGCCCAGCCAGTTCTGGTTGGTATTGCCCAAATCCCTGGGCAGCAGCGCAGTTGTGCCGGTGGCCGCCGGAGAGCCATCCACGTACAGCCGTATCTGCATGCTCGCACTATCGATCGCAACAGCCACATGGTGCCAGCCCGAAGGCAGGGTGGCCGCATTCATGGCGAACTGTTCGGTGCTGACGGCCGCGGTCCGCATGGCGAATCGCACGGGACCGGTTGTGCCCGTGCGAGGCGTCAGGAACATATAGTTCGTCGTGCCCGTGCCAAAGTCAAAGATCCGCTGCCAGGAGCCGCCGGTATTGCCGAATTTCACCTGTGTCGCAATCGTGATGTCGCTCAGGGTGCCCACAAGCGTGCCAATGGGCAAATCGACGTAATCGTTCAATCCGTCAAAGCTCAGCGCCTTGCCATAGCCGGCCGGCCCCTGCACGTACACCGGGTCGCCGGAAGCTGTGCCGTTGTTGCCCTTGCCGGAGGTGTCCTGCACGTTGTCTTCCATCGCGTACAGCGCCGCCAGGCTGTTGGCGCCCGGATCGACCGGAGTCACCACTTGCGGGGCTGCTGCATACAGCAGGATATCATCGATGTAGAGGGTCCCGGCCCCACCACCAGACCCGTCACCCACACCCATCGCAAGAGTCTTCACGCTCTTGAGGTTCACGCCGGCCACGCCGGAAAGGTCGATATTCCACTGCTTCCAGACGGAAAAAGCTGTGCCGGCGGCGCCATTGTTGTAGAGCACCTTCGTGCCGTTGATCTTGATATAGAGCGGGGCGGCGGCGTTGTTCGGATCGCCGTGGAAGTACAGCACCAGCGTTGTGATGCCGTACTTGCTCCAGTCCTGCGATGTCGCGAATGTACGCTGGGTCTCGGCGTAGTGCGTGCCGCCGGAGTTGTCGTAGTACAGAGGCATGGACTGCCTGCCGCTGTGAATCAGGGCGGTCTCCATGATATTGCCTGCGGCAGGGTCGTAGCCGACCAGGGCCCCAGAGCCGTTGCCGGTGTTGCCGTTCGGGAAGAACTCATCCTCGGAGAAGCCGATGCCGTCGATCCAGGTTTGGAAGACTCGCTTGGGGGAATCATTCGTGTAGCTCTCGAAGTCGTCAATGACGATGGACTCCGCGGCGGAGAAGCTCCAGATGTCGCTTTCCCATGTGCCCAGCGGCTCGGCATTGTTGACCTCGACCACTTTCCAGTAGCAGGTCTTTCCCAGATTCACCGCTGCATCATACCTGGGCTCAGTAACCGTGGCCGCCTGGGCGGTGCCATCGATCACGGCCTGCTGATCGTCGCTGAGGTATACCTTGTGGGAAGCGGCCTCGCGACCGGCCCGCCAGCTCAGCGTCACTTGCGGAGGGACAGCGGTTGCCCCAGCAGCGGGGCTGGGCTCTGTGGCTGCGACCGGGATCGCGTAAAAGCGAACCTCGCTCAAGCCGTACTGTTTCATCAAACCGCCCCAGTTGCTCTTGATCGTCAGCTTCACATATTTGGCCGCCACGCCGCGAAAATCTATGCTCATGCCGGCGGCATAGGTGCTCTCGCCCGGGGCCTGGGCGAATTCGAAATCACCCAGAGCTGTCCACGTAGTGGCATCCATGGAGTATTCCGCCGTGACGTCCTTGGCGCCCACGCCCGCGCTCGATTCCATTATCAGATTGGAGTTCCAGACGAGCATCTTGTCGAGCTTGCGGGCCTTGTCGAAGGCGTACTGAATCCAAGCCGTCTGGGTGGGTTCGTTGGCGCTGAGCCACATGTCTGTCATCATGACCGAGTGTTGGCCGTTCGCATTGAGACCTGAGCCATCGACGGTCTTCTCCGGCCCGGCATTTTTGCTCGAGCTGGAAGCGGTGGCCGTTATCTTGGTGATCGGATAGGAATACGGCTCGACCGTGAAGCTCCACACTTTCCCTTTGGAGGTCGCCAAGTCGGGGGCTGCACCGACGCCGTCGATGCGCCAGTAGTAGTTTTGTCCGAATTCAAGCCGCCCGGCATCACAGGTATTCGCATCCTGGCCCTGGCTGACCAGCACGCCCAGCGGATTGCTCACGCTGGCGCCGGCGACGTCGTCGGCTGACGCGCCGAAATACACGTCGCTGGTGACGGCCGACTCGCCGGGTGTCCAGCTCAGCACCACGTTGCGAGGCACGTCGGTGGCGCCATTGGCCGGGGCGGGGGCGGCGGCGGCGCCTGTATCGACGAACGGGGACATATCATCTATGTTGCGGGCAATGTCGCTGATGCGCACCTCGTCGATCCAGCCCTCCCAGTTCTCTGTTCTGCCGTTACTGTCGCGTCCCTCGTTGCCAACCACGAAGAAGGGAGCGACCGCCGGGTCCAGGTCGGTGGTCATTCGAAATGAGCCCAGCAGGACGGGTGCAGGTACCTTCGAATCCATCGCGGTCCAGTAGAATTTCATGTTCCCGTCCGTATCTGCCTGGCCATTGTAGGTGACCGCGACGTGGAACCATTTGTTTGCGACGAAGGCATGAGCTCCGTCCTTCGGAAGGGGGGTCGCGATCGTCTGAACGGTTCCCGTCAGTTTGATGAAAGTCAGGTTGCCCGCGGATTCCACCCGGAACTGCCACCCGCGGCTCGAATTGTGCTCGCCGGAGATGATCTGCATGTTGTTGGGCATCGCCCCCAGGCCGAACGCGGGGCAGACAAGGGCCTCGAACGTGAACGCCCCGTCCGAGCCGACGAAGTTGCGGATGGCCACCTCCGGGGTCGCCATGGCGGAGGGCAGGTTCTGGTTTGTCGTGGCCGTGCCTTCATAGGTGTAAAGCGCCTGCCCCAGCCCCGGGAGCTTCGCGTCTATCGTCGTTGCCCCTGAATCCAGAACGAGGTGGATCGGGTTGGTGGTCACACTGTCATTGGTGTTGCCATCGAAGTGATACAGGTGAAGCGTATGGGAATCCACCGTGTATGGCACGGCGAACGTCGCCTGTGCGGCCAATCCGACCAGACACGCCATCAGGAACACTCTCGTCTTGTTCATTACCATGACCTCCAAAAGACAAGCTCAAGCCCTTCGTAGCCGGGACGCTGCTGATCGCACGGGTGCCCTGTTCCTCCGTTGAACGTGTGCCGGGAGCCCCTGCGAACCCTGTCGCGGGCCCGCCCGGCGCCGATGCCTCCATGACTACCCTGCTCCTGGAACACTCATTATAGACGAACGTGGCGGCGTCACCCAAAAAATGTTCCGTCTTTTCGACGTTGCCCGGTTCTCTTCCCTTTGCGTTCGTGACAGTGTATGATCCTGGGGATGCCCATGGATCGAAACAGAGTTGGCCAGGTAGTGCTTGAGGGAAAGATGACTTCGAGAGAACGTGTTCGCAAGGCGCTGAACCATGAATCGCCCGACCGGGTCCCCATCGATTTCGGCGGGTTCCAGACGGGGATTCACAGGAATGCCTATCGCCGGCTGATCGATCACATGGGTATCAGGGATGAGGTGACGATCCTGGACCCTGTGCAGCAACTGGCCCGGCCGTGCGAGGAGCTGCTGCAGCGATTCCACGTGGACACCCGCTACGTCCTGGCCCACGGGCCGGATGGTTTCGACGGCACGATTCGCAAGGTCGAGCGCAACGGCCGGCTGTGGCACGACCTGAAGGACGAGTTCGGCGTTATTTGGTCCATGCCCGCCGACCACGGCCTGTATATGGACATCTCACACCACCCGCTGGCGTCGGCCGGCATCAAGGACCTTGCAGCCTATCCCTGGCCAAACGGCGCCGACCCGACGCGGTTTACCGGCGTCCGCAAGCACGCGCAGACCCTTCGTAAGGAAACTCCTTACGCCCTGGCCACCGGGATCAGCGGCGTCGTGTATGAGTACTGCTGGTACTTGCGGGGCCTGGAGCGGTGGTTCATGGATATGATCGAGCAGCCGGAGTTCTGTGCCGCCCTGCTGGACCGCACCCTGGCGTTCTGGCTGGATTACCTGACGGGCTTCATGCGGGAGGTCGGCGACCTCGTTGACGTGGTGATGATCGGCGACGACCTGGCCGGCCAGAGCGGACCGCTGTTCTCGCCGGCCTTCTATCGCCGGGTCGTCAAGCCCCGCCAAAAAACGCTCGTGCAGCGAATAAAATCGCTCACACAGGCAAAAATCTGGTATCATACGTGTGGCAGTTGCGTTGAATATATACCGGATTTGCTCGACAATGGGATCGATATTCTCAACCCGGTGCAGACGAGTGCCGCCGGGATGGACCCGGCGCTGCTGAAGCAGCGGTACGGCCGCGACATGGTGTTCTGGGGCGGGGGCTGCGACAGCCAGCATGTCCTGCCCTCCGCGACGCCCGAGCAGGTTCGCGAGCAGGTCCGCCGCAACATGGAGACGTTCAAGCCGGGAGGTGGATACGTGTTCAACAGTATCCACAATATCCAGGCGGACGTGCCGCCGGAGAATATCGTGGCACTGTTCGATGCCGCGTATGAATACGGGTGGACGAGGGACACGGAGTAACGATGTACTTCATGATGCGATATAGGTGAAAAGACTATGAACAGGCAGCAGAGAACCTCACGTGCGTTTACACTCATCGAGTTGCTGGTCGTCATCGCCATTATCGCTTTGCTCATGTCGATCCTCATGCCGGCCCTCAGCCGGGCGAGGGAGCAGGGCAAGCGAGCCGCCTGCATGGGTAATACCAAGCAGATGGCGCTGGCGTGGAATCTCTACGCCGACGACTACGACGCCAAGATCATGAGTGGAAGCACATCCACCGGGGCCTCTAACCGGGATGGCGTGTGTTGGGTTTACTTCGTGAACAGCGCTACCGCAACGCAGCAGGAGAAGATTGACGGACTTCGACGGGGACTGATCTACCGGTACTGCCCCAACGACAGGTTGTACAAGTGCCCGACGGGCGTTCGCGGCGAGGTCGTCACCTACGCCATTCCCGATTCCATGAACGGCCACTGGTTCATCACGGAGTCAATTAAGCCGCACATCAAGACCCTGAAGACTCAGATCCGCAGTCTGAGCGAGCAGATCATCTTCCTGGATGAGGGCCGGCTCAGTCCCTCCAGTTGGACGATCTGGTTTGATCAGGAGCGCTGGTGGGATCAGATCACCGCTCGGCACGGTGACGGCACGAACTTCTCCTTCGCCGATGCGCACAGCGAATACTGGAAGTGGAAGGACCCTCGCACGCTCGATGTCGCCAAGATGGAGATCGGTGCCTGGCAGAATGGTCCGCGTCTCTCGGGTGAATCGACGCAGGCGGGCAATGAGGATCTGCATCGTGTCCAGCGGGGCGTCTTCGGCGAGTTGGGCTACACGCCGACCCGCAACTGAGAGCGCGCCTCACAAGGCGTAGGATCGGTCGAATGTGCAATCATGCCGGAGAGAAGGCGGACACAACGGACCGAAAGGCATAGAAGCCGCGTCGTCCACTGCCCGGCGCGCGGCCCGGCGAGTGCCGCGTTCACTCTCATCGAGCTGCTGGTGGTGATTGCCGTCATCGCGCTGCTGATGGGCATCCTGATGCCGGCGTTGAGCAAGGCGAGGAAGCTCGGCCAATCTGCTGTGTGCATCGCGCACCTGCGCCAGTGGGGAACCATCTTTCTCATGTACACGACCGACAACAGCGACAAATTCTGGACGGAGCACAACGTCTGGCAGACCGGCGTTGCCCAGGGCGGATGGATGCCCAACCTGAGCCGCCTCTACGGCGATATCGATGAGTTTCGCGTCTGTCCCAGCGCCAGCAGGCGCAACGGCATCAACGGCGGCATCGGCACGACGTTCTGCCAGTGGGGTCCCGGGCAGATCATGCTCAACCACAAGTTCGGCCCCGACGCGGAAAAGAATTACGGCAGCTACGGGATCAATTTCTGGATCTGCTCGGTGGACCCGCCGTCCACGATGGGCTGGAGGAGCCAGCCGAAACGCCAGTGGAAGACCACCCAGGCCAGGCAGACGGCGGAAATCCCGATGGTCAGCGACTGCACCTGGTTCGGCACGAATCCCATCAGCCCTCAGGACAACTCCTGGGCCAATGGCGGCGACCCTACGCCCACCGAGGACTGGTGGGAGCGGAAGAACCCCGACGAGCCCGGCGATTGGAACTGGGACATGGCGAGACTGACGATCAACAGGCACAGCAGAGGCATCAACGTGACCTTCATGGATGGATCTGCCGGCAAGGTCATGCTCACGGACCTCTGGCAACTCCGATGGCACAGAGAGTACCAGCCCCTCACGTACAGGATGCACATTGACTGGCTCGAGTGACGCAAATTGGTGAAAGAAAAACGCAATCCTGCGTTGCCCGGGTGCCATGGAATCCCGATAATGGAGATGGTGCTACCAAGTCGGCCCTATTCGCAAAGAGCAGTGACATCCGGAGGACACAGCACAGTGACGTTTCAGGGCGGCAGGTTTCGGTGGATAAGTACAGTCGCGTATCGGCACGGGGCCTGGACCGAGCCCTCCTTCCGGGACAGGCCCCATCTCATGCAATGCCTCCCCGTGGATTGACGCCAGGGGGGGCATTCTGTACAATGAAGGCCGTATGATCTGATGCCGGCGCGCTGCGTCGGGCTACGGGCGTTGGTGATGCAATCTTGAACCAGAGGAGGACTGCCATGTGTAAGCCGTCGTTCTATCTTACCTGTCTGGCTTTGTTGTTCGTCGTGGGCACAAGGGTGCAAGCCGCCAAGCCATTCCAGCAGGATGGGGGGGCCGGTGGCATGGTGTCCATGGAGGCAGAGCACTTCGATGAGAACATCGCCAAGGGCACGGTGAAATGGGTGGAGGTCGGGCCGACGGGCGGTTTCACCGGCGTCAAAGGCATGCAATGCAATGGCGCAGGCGTCATCAAGACGGGGTATGCCGCGTCATCCCCGAGCCTGGGCTATCAGATCAATTTCGTCACGACCGGGACGCACTATGTGTGGGTGCGGGCCTTCGGCGCCACGGGCAACGACGATTCCTGCCACGTGGGCCTGGACGGCAAGGAGACCCTGACCGCTGAGTGGATGAGCGGCTGGAACGTTGTCTACGCGTGGTCCAACAATCGCTCCGGCGGGCGGGCTACGCTTGACATTACCACCCCCGGTACGCATACCCTGAATCTCTGGGTGCGTGAGGATGGTCTGATCGTCGACAAGATTGTCGTGACGACGAATCCGGACTTCACGCCCGAGGGCGACGGTCCGGCGGAAAGCCCTCGCGGCGTGCCGGCCAGCGCCCTGGTCCCCAGTCCGGCCGGTGGTGCAACGGATGTGCCGAGGGAGGTAATCCTTGGCTGGAAGCCCGGGCCTTTTGCCGTGACGCACGACGTCTATTTCGGGACGGTCCTCGCCGACGTGACCAACGCCAGCAGGGCGAATCCTCTGGGCGTACTGGTGAGCCAGGGACAAGACGCCAACACCTATGACCCGCCCGGACGGCTCGAACTCGACAAGACCTATTACTGGCGGATCGATGAGGTCAATGCACCCCCGGATTCCACGATTCACAGAGGCGGCGTGTGGAGCTTCACCGTCGAGCCGTTCATGTACCTGATGGCGAACATCACCGCCACAGCCTCCACCACCAAAGAGGGCTTGACGCCTCAGAACACGGTCAACGGGTCCGGGATGAACGCCAGTGAGCAGCATTCGATGGTCGATACCACGATGTGGCTCAGCGTGAAGGACGCTCCGGCGCCGACCTGGATTCAGTACGAGTTCGACGGGATCTACAAGCTGCACGAGATGCGCGTGTGGAACTATAACATCTCGGTCGAGTCCATCGCCGGTTTCGGCGTCAAGGATGTCACCGTGGAGTACTCCGTCAACGGCACGGACTGGATGTCGCTTGGCGACAGGCAGTTCGCCCAAGCCCCGGGCGAGGAGGGATATGCGTTCAACACGACCGTGAGCTTTGACGGCGTGGCGGCCAAGCATGTTCGGCTGACGATCAAGAGCAACTGGGGTGACAGAGGGATCATCCAGTACGGCCTGAGCGAGGTGCGATTCTACTACATCGCGGCCCAGCCCCGGCAGCCGAATCCGGCTTCCGGAGCGACGGGTGTGAATCCGGATGTCGTCCTGAGCTGGCGGCCGGGACGAGAAGCTGCCGTGCACGAGGTGTACCTCAGCACGGATAGCCAGGCCGTGGCAGACGGGGTGGCTCTGGCCGGCAAACCGACTGAGGCACGCTACACGCCTTCGGCCATCGAGCTGAGCAAGACCTATTACTGGAAAGTGGTCGAGGTGAACGAGGCTGCCAGCCCCGGCGCATGGCCGGGCAGCGTCTGGAGCTTCTCCACGCTGAGCTTCTTCCTCGTGGATGATTTCGAGGGCTACACGGATGACTCGCCGAACCGGGTCTTCCAGACCTGGATTGACGGCTGGGGCTTCTCGGAGGACCCGTACTTCCCCAAGGGCAATCCCGGCAACAACACGGGCTCCATGGTCGGCTATGATCCTGAGGCAGGCGCGACCCTGGAGAAGACCATTATCCATGGCGGCAGGCAGGCCATGCCGCTGGAATACAACAACGTCAATCAGCCGTACTATTCCGAGGCCGAGCGGACCTTTGACACGCCCCAGGATTGGACAGTCTACGGCTCCGACACGCTGCAGGTCTTCTTCCGGGGCAATCCGATCGGCTTCGAAGAGAAGGCGGGAACCATCACCATGAGTGCCGCCGGGGCGGACATCTTCGACGTCGCCGACGAATTCACCTATGCCTACAAGCCGCTCAACGGCAATGGCTCGATCACCGTCCGCGTCGATAGCGTGGAGCAGACCGATGTGTGGGCCAAGGCCGGCGTGATGATTCGCGACAACCTTGGCGCCGATTCCAAGAACGGGATGGCCTATGTTACGCCCGACGGCCGTGTCGGCTGGCAGTACCGCCAGCAGCTCATGGGCACCTCCGACAGCACGCGCAGCGACCCCGGCGCGATCACCTTGCCGCACTGGCTCCGAATCACCCGTGACGGCGACACGATCACGGCCGCTCATTCGAGCGACGGAGTCAAGTGGGAGCCCATGGTCGAGCCGACGGATCCGGCGTCGCCGTCATCTCTGTCGATTCCAATGACCGCGAACGTATTCGTCGGTCTGGCGTTGACCAGCCATGCGGCCGGAGTCGGCTGCACGGCCCAGTTCTCCAATGCCGCCACAAGCGGCGGTGTCAGCGGCGCGTGGAAATTCGCCGAGATTGGGGTGGACCATCTGCTCAACGACCGGGGCAGCCTGTATGTCGTTCTGCAGGACAGCGCCGGACACACCGGCGTCGTGACTCATCCGAATCCGGATGCCGTGCTGCTGGACACCTGGCAGGAGTGGAATATCCCGCTGGCTGATTTCCGCAAATCGGGCGTCGATACCAAGGGGATCAAGAAGATGTTCATCGGCGTCGGCGATCGCAAGAACGCATCCGCCGGCGGGGCGGGATTGTTGTTCATTGACGATATCGGGTTCGGTCGGCCCGCGACTGCCCCGTAGGGTGGAAGACGTGTGAAAGGTCTTGTATTTTCGGAGGATTGTGGTATGTCGAAACCGCGTGTATTCGCAGTCTGCCTTGTTACGTTGCTGAGCCTGGGCAGTGGTCTTTGGGGAGCCACGCCCTTCAGTCTGTTGGTGGTCGATGATGGGCACGTGTGCAATGATTCCCAGTATGGGCCCAGCACCGTCTACAATACGCCCGCGATCCATATCCGGAACATCGACGCACCCAGGCGGCGGGTGGGATTTCTCAAGTTCGACATCTCCTCGATTCGAAGCAGCGGGGGCGTCGTCTCCAACGTGAGCATCAGCGTGTACGGGTATGGCGCCGGCGACGTGGATGTATACGGGGTCATTGAGAGTCAGGATCACACGGTCGCAGATTTTCAGAATCTCACGTGGAACACGGCACCCGGAGTCAAGAATGATCCGGCTCCGGCTCTCAGCGCCCCCGTGGAGCTTGATATGGCCGACCTCGTCGGCCCGCTGCTGAGCTTTCGCACGCCGGCGGTGGACGTAAGGGCGTCAAGCCCGACGAGTCAGGCCCTTGCGGATTTCGTCAATACCGATACGGATGGGATCATCGTCCTGCTGTTGTCTGCTCCGGTGGGTCAGAGCGCCATGATTCGCGAAGTGGACTGGAACACCGGCCAGGGAGGAGCGAAGCTGGAGGGCGAGGTCGGAGCCGCGCCGGCGCAGGCTCGTGACCCGAATCCGGCGGACGAGGCGACGGATGTCTGTCGCGATGTGGTCCTGGGCTGGAGTCCGGCGAGCGTCGCTGTGGCGCACGACGTGTACTTCGGGACCTCCCTGGAGAGCGTCAGCGCCGCCGGTGCCGGTGGCTCACCGACGGTGCTGATGAGCTTACATCAGGATGCCAACAGCTACGACCCGCCCGGCCACCTTGAGTATGGCCGGACGTACTACTGGCGCGTCGATGAGGTCAATGGCCCGCCTGATTCTATGGTGCACACGGGCGCTGTCTGGAGCTTCACGGTCGAGCCCTTCGCCCGCGAAGTCAAGAACATCGTTGCCACGGCATCGAGCTCCAGCGCGTCGGGAGGGCCGGAGAATACGGTCAATGGCTCGGGACTGGATGACAACGGCCTGCACTCGACGGTGGATAAGACCATGTGGCTCAGCGCCAAGGGCGGTCCACAGCCCACCTGGATTGAGTACCAGTTCGACAGAGTCTATAAGCTCCACGAGATGCGGATTTGGAACTATAACATAGGCATCGAGTCCGTTCTCGGCGCGGGCTTCAAGGCCGTCACGGTAGAGTACTCCGTCAACGGCACGGATTGGCTGCCGCTGGGCGATTTCGAATTTGCCCAGGGCACATCTGCGGAAGGCTACGCTCAGAATACGACCCTGGATTTCCGCGGTGTAGCGGCCATGTACGTTAAGCTGACTCCCACGAGCAACTGGGCCGATGTCACGAAGCAATATGGTCTGAGCGAAGTGAAGTTCTTCTACATCCCGGCCCACGCCACCGAGCCGGTACCCGCCTCGGGCGGAACCGGCGTGAACCCCAATGCGGTCCTGAGCTGGCGAGGGGGAAGGGACGCCGCATCACACGAGGTATACTTCAGTGCCGACAGGCAGGCGGTGGTGGATAGTACAGCCCTGGTGGGTACAGTGAGCCCGAACAGCTATGATCCGGCCTCGCTCAACCTTGAGGTGGGAAAGACCTACTACTGGAAGGTCGTGGAGGTCAACCAGGCGGTGACCCCCAGTGCATGGGAAGGCGACGTGTGGAGTTTCTCCACGCTGGAGTACTTCCCCATCGACGACTTCGAGAGCTACACGAATGAGTCGCCGAACCGGGTCTTCCAGACCTGGATCGACGGCTGGGGCTTCTCCGAGGACGAGTTCTTCCCGACGGGTAACCCGGGCAACTCAACCGGCTCGATGATCGGCTATAATCCCGAGGTCGGCTCCATTATGGAGACTGTGATCATCCACGGTGGCAAGCAGTCGATGCCCGTGGAGTACAACAACGTCAATTCACCGTACTACTCGGAAATCGAGCGGATCTGGGAGACGCCTCAGAACTGGACGCTCAACGGCGCCGACACTCTCCAGGTATGGTTCCAGGGCAATCCGGTCGGGTTCATCCAGAGCCCATCCGGCAGTATCACCATGGGTGCGGGCGGGTCGGACATCTTCGGCACCGCCGATCAATTCACCTTCGCCTACAAGTCGCTCAACGGCGACGGCTCGATCATCGCCCGGGTGGACAGCATTGAGAATACCGATCCCTGGGCCAAGGCCGGCGTGATGATTCGCCAGAGCCTGTCGCCGGACGCGCAGTTTGCCGGTGTATACGCAACGCCTGGAAACGGCGTGCGATTCCAGGCGAGATTGACGGCCGCCGCCTCGGCGACGAGCGACACGAGCGTGGCGACGGCAGAGCAGATCGCGTTGCAGGCTCCCGTGTGGGTGAAGATGGAACGCGTCGGCAGCGCGTTTAGCGCCTACTACTCGACAGATGGCTCCAAGTGGACGGCGATGTCGTGGAATCCCCAGACGATCAGCATGGCGGGGACCATCTATGTCGGCCTCGCGGTGACCAGCCACAATGTCAGCAGGGGAACCACCGGCGTGTTCTCGAATGCCTCAACAAGTGTCGGGGCAACCGGGGCATGGCAGTTTGCCGAGATCGGCATCGACCACAAGTTGAACGACCGCGACAATCTCTACCTTGCTCTGAAGGATAGCGCCGGTCACACCATGGTTGTGAATCACCCGGATGCGGATGCGGTGCTACAGAATGCGTGGCAGGCATGGAACATTCCGCTGGCTGATCTCCGCAGCGGCGGAGTCAATGTCACGGCAATTAAGACAATGTACATCGGCGTGGGCGACCGCAAGAAAACCTCGGCAACTGGCACCGGCACACTCTTCATCGATGATATCGGATTCGGCCGCTCCGCCGCGGTTGCTCCGTAAGGGCGGTAAGCTCACACGGTCTCCCCCATGACTTGGATTCCTGGCGGGGCCTGTGCCAGACAACTGGCACAAGCCCCGCCTTTGCGTTATAAAGGTCCGGTCGAACGCTCGTTTCATTGTGAGAGCAGGGACATACTCGTTTCGGGATTACACTTCCTTTCATGGCACAGGAGGTCGCTCAATGAGACAGATGTGCTGTACCATCGGATGGCTCGTCACAATGCTGCTATCGCAGAGTGTGCCCACCGTGTCCGTTTCCGCGCAAGGGCCGAATCTCCTGCCCAACCCCTCGTTCGAGCAGGGTGGTGATCAGCCGATCGGGTGGACCCCGCACACATGGGGCGGCGAGGGCCGGTTCCGCTGCGTCGATGGCGGCAGAACGGGCGGCAAGTGTGTCACGATTCGGTCCGACAAAGGCGGAGACGTGTGTTGGGTGGCCAGGATCGAGGTGGAGCCGAACAGCACGTATCGACTCTCGGGTTGGATTCGAACCGAGGGCCTCAAGAGTGGGTCCGGACGTGGAGCGCTGCTGAATGTCCATGAGTTGCAGGGGAGTGCCCGTACAACCGCCGTCACAGGCTCCGCAGGGTGGACTCGTGTTGAGAGCCTGGTGCGCACCGGCGACCAGCGTCAGATCAGCGTCCACTGCCTCCTCGGCGGCTGGGGCCAATCCACGGGACAGGCGTGGTTCGATGATGTCAGTCTGGAGAAGCTCGACCTGACGGGCTTTGTGCCTGTTGTGACGCTTCGTACGGATCGTTCAGGCTCGCCGATCAACCCGTTCATCTACGGCCAATTCATCGAGCACCTGGGCCGGTGCATCTACGGCGGCATCTGGGCCGAGATGCTCGAAGACCGCAAGTTCTACTTCCCGATCACCGCCGAGTACAAGCCCTACCGCGAGTTGACGGATACGCCGTTCCCGGTCGTCGGTGCGTCGCCATGGGAGATCATCGGGCCGGCGGAGGCGGTGACCATGGTGGAGAAGGACCCGTTTGTGGGCAAGCACACGCCCCAGGTCCGCTCCGGCGCTGGCCTTCGACAGCGCGACCTGGGCGTTGTGAAGGGCAAAGACTACGTTGGCTATATCTGGCTGGCTGCGCCGAGGTCCACGGCCTCGGTGGATGTCACGCTGGTCTGGGGCGAGGGGGCCAATGCCCGTAAGACCATTCGCATCGACGGCCTCAATCGCAAGTACCGCAAGCATCCATTGAAATTCACCGCCGGTGCAGATGCGGACAAGGCGATGCTGGAGATCCGTGTCACACGAGGCGAGGTGCTGATCGGCACAGCCTCCCTCATGCTCGCCGACAACATCCGTGGCATGCGGGCCGACACGCTCAAGCGGCTCCGGCAACTCGGCGGGACGATGTATCGCTGGCCCGGCGGTAATTTCGTCAGCGGTTACGACTGGCGTGACGGCATCGGCGACCGCGACCGTCGGCCGCCTCGCAAGAACCCCGCATGGACCGGCGTCGAGCACAACGATTTCGGGCTGGATGAGTTCATCGATTTCTGCCGCGAGGTGGGGACCGAGCCTGTGATCGCAGTGAATACCGGCTTCGGCGATGCCTATTCGGCCGCTCAAGAGGTCGAATACTGTAACGGGTCGGCCGATACGGTCGGCGGAAGTTGGCGCGCGAAGAATGGCCATGCCAAGCCGTATAGCGTGAAGTACTGGTGCGTGGGAAATGAGATGTGGGGCCCCTGGCAATTGGGCTTCATGCAATTGAGCCAGTACACGCTCAAGCATAATCAGGTGGCCGAGGCGATGTGGAAGGTCGATCCCTCGTGGACCAACGACAATGGCGGCGAACAGGTGAAGATTGTGGAACAGCCGGTGCGCCACGACCCTTCATTGCAGGTGGCCCCGCTGAGCATCACCCTGCTGCGTTTCCCCGCCCGCTAAGCGCGGCTATATGGCATGAGCCGGGGTCGGGGCGGAGAACTCCCGCGTTCTCAGCAGAGATGCGAGCGCATCGGCGACCGTCTCCAGTTGTCGTATCGTCATCTCGGGGTACATGGGGAGGGAGAGGACCTCCTGGGCGATTCTCTCCGCTACGGGGAAGCTGCCCTTTCGATAGCCGAGGAATTCGTAGGCCTTTTGGAGGTGGATGGGCACGGGATAATGAATCGCGCATCCGATGCCCCAATTATTCAGTGCTGCAAGGAATTTGTCCCGATTCGGCACGCGGACGGCGAAGATATGGTAGACGTGCCGGGCATAGGGGGCCTCGCGGGGAAGCACGATGTGCGGCAAATCCTCCAGGAGCTCGTCGTAGAAACCGGCGCGCTCCCGTCGGGCATCGTTCCACTCGTCGAGATGCCTGAGTTTGACGCTCAGGACCGCGCCCTGCAGGCCGTCCATGCGGTCATTCCAGCCGATCACGGCGTGCTTGTATTTCTCGCTCTGGCCGTGGTCGCGAAGCATGCGGATCTTCTGGGCCAGTTCGGCATCGTTCGTGACCACCGCGCCCGCCTCGCCGTAGGCTCCCAAGTTCTTGCCCGGGTAGAAACTGAAGCAGCCTGCGTCGCCGAGTGTGCCGGCCTTTCGGCCCTTGTACTCGGCCCCGTGTGCCTGGCAGGCATCCTCGATGACGAGCAGCCCGTGGCGCCTGGCCACGGCGAGGATCGGGTCCATGTCCGCTGGTTGACCGTACAGATGAACGGGAATGATAGCTTTTGTGCGGTAAGTGATCGCGGGCTCCAGAAGGTCCGGGTCCATCGTACAGGTTCTCAGGGTCCACATCGACGAACACCGGGGTAGCGCCGCAGAAGCTGATGGCTTCGGCTGTGGCGATGAATGTATTCGGGGTCGTGATGACCTCGTCGCCGGCCCCTACGCCGAGTCCGACAAGGGCAAGCCAGAGCGCGGACGTGCCGCTGCTGACCCCGAGGGCCTGCTCGCACCCGCAGTAGGCGGCGAACTCCTTCTCGAACGTGGCCACAAACGGCCCGCCCGCAAACGCTGTGCTCTCCAGCACACTTTGCAGGGCCGGGGTAAGCTCGTCACGAATCGACCTGTACTGTGCACCGAGGTCAAGAAGCGGTACATGCATCATATGACTCCTCCTTTGCGGTCTCCTATGGTTGCTCGATTGGTCTTAATGGTCGTGTCACGTAGTTCAATTGGGTCCGGACCACCGAATCGGCGGGGACGTTGCCTCGCAGGATGCAGCCGGAGCCGATCACCGAATTGGCTCCGATGCTGATCTTGGGCTCCATGAATACGCCCGTTCCGAAACGGGTGCAGTCGCCCACCTTGACCCGGCTCGACGCCACCACCGCAGGTCCGTAGCTGCAGTGGTTGGCAATCTCGTTGTGATGCTCGATGCTCACGTATGCGCTGAGGAAGTTGTTGTCGCCGATGGTGGCGCAGGCCCCGATATGGCAGAAGCCGAGGATGACGTTCCCGCGGCCAATGCTCACATTGGCGCCGATGCAGGCGGTGGGGTGAATCACATTTGCAAAGGGCACGCCTCTGCGCGTCAATTGCTCGAAAATCCGTCGGCGAAGCGGGATGAGCGTACTGATGGAAATCACGGCGTGATCGAATTCGTCCTTCTCCAGCATGCCGGCCACCAGGTCTTCCTGAATCGGCCCGACGACAGGCACCCCCATGATGGTCTTGCCGTGCAAGCTCGCGTTGTCGTCCAGGATAGCCACTGCACGTTGCTTGCCTGATTTGAAAATGGCATCCAGGAGCTGCACCGCGCCATCCCCGCCGCCGACAATGAGCAGGCGATCCACTCGTCCGGTTTGGTACGTGCCATCCACGATGTCCCGATGTTCCTGTGCGGCCGCGGCGGGTCGGCCCGCTCGGCTTTCCAGGTAGGCCAGGACATCCGACTCGCCGATTCTTCCTCCGCTTGATGGCACCTGGGCCAGATCGATCCCGTGACGGTGCGCAAGGAGCTCCGCCTTCTGTGTCCAGGTCCGCTCCGCTCTCGTATCGGACGGCGAAGCCGATGGGGATGCCGTACTGGCGATCCATGCGTGGATTGCCTCCGGCGTGTCATGCTGGTCGCTGGAAATGACGGCCAGTGGTTGTCCGACGGCGGCCTCAGCCCCCGCCTGCATCAGGATGAACAGATAGCCTTCCGCATCCGCCTCCACATCGAAGAGGGACTTCGTCGTCTCCGCCGCGCAGACCACTTCCCCCGCGCGTACGTGATCCCCCTCGGATTTGGTCCATTCGATGATGATCGCCGCATCCTCGTTCGGGCTAATACGAGGAAGAAGCACGATGGATCGATTCATCACTGCAACACCTCCAATATGGCAGTACTGATTGTCTCCTGAGAAACCAGCATACGCTCCTCGGCTTCCCTCGATGTCGGGATCACGGTAGGCAGCGAGCCCACCCGTGCGACGGGGCGCTCCAGGACGCCCCACAGGTACTTGTGCAACTGACTGCTCACTTCCGCCCCCCAGTCGTACCCTGTCGTGCCTTCCTCAATCACCACCGCTCTCTTGCTCCGTCGCACCAGAGAGACCATCGTGGCCACAGGCAGGGGTTGAAGACAGGCCGGCAGACACGTTTCGACCCTGATCTCCTCCCGGGCCATGTCCGCCAGCAACTGCGGAATCATGCGGCTGATCCCGCCATAACAGATCAAGGTCACATCCGGAGTCGAGTCTCGAAAATTCCTGATCACGACGGTGGGAAATCCCGAAGCTTCCGGCGTCGTTTCATGCCACAGACCGCCCGTCGATTCCAGGATCAGCCGCTCGGGGTAGAGCAGCTTATGTTCGAGGAATAGCACCACCCTGCGACGATCCACCGCTTGTCTGAGTAACTCGCCTGCATCGTGGAAAAGCGAGGGAGACACCACGCTGAGTCCCGGGACTCCAAGGAAAAGCTTCTCGATGCTCTGGCTGTGCGTGGGTCCATAGCCGCGCCCGCCTCCCATGGGGGTCCGGATGACCAGCGGGACCTCGACCCTGCAGCCATACATCTGCTGGTACTTGACCGCGTGATTGACGATCTGGTCGCACGCCAGGGTCAGGAAATCACCGAACATCACTTCCACGATGGGCCGCAGACCCTGGAGAGCCGCCCCGACCCCCAGCCCTACGATGGTGGCCTCGCAGATGGGCGTTGCGAGGACCCTATCGGGGAAGCGCGTCGACAGCCCCTGGGTCACTTTGAAGGCCCCGCCGTACGGATCCAGCAAGTCCTCGCCCAGGAGGATGATCGCGGAATCTTCCTCCATCAACGTGTGCAGACAGCCTCGAATCGCCTCCAGGTACATCAGTGGCTTCATCATATGCTCCGTCCAGGGGAGTAAGAGGGTCTGCCGGAGCCGATTCCTGCGCCAGCTCAATCGCCCGGCGGACTCGCTGTCGTGCCCGCTCCTCAATGACAAGCCGCCCGTCGTCCGGTATCCGCATCGCCAACCGCGAGAGCGGATCTTTGGCGCGATACGACTCGATCTCCGCCTCACTGCGGAAATCGTCGCCTTTGCTGTGCGGTGACAAGCGATACGTGCTCAGCGAAAGGAAGAATGGGCGTTGGGCTTCCCGCACCTGCTTCACCGCTTCGGCGGTTGCTGCGTGCACAACGAAAACATCGTCAGCGGCCACTGCCTGTACGTCCACGTTGAACGCTCTGGCGCGATCGGTCAGATGCCCGGCGTGGGCAAGGTGTTTCGGCGTTGTCTGCGCGTATCCGTTGTCCTCCAGCACGAACAGAACAGGCAGAGACCACAGCGACGCCACGTTCAAGCTCTCGTAGACGACGCCCTGGCCCATCGTGCCGTCTCCCACGAAGACAACGGAGATCGCCCCGGTACCCAGCTTCTTGGCGGCCAGGGCGGCGCCCACCGCGTTGGGAACGATGCCGCCTTGAATCCCGTTCGTGTACAGGTTGTGCTTGTGAAGATGCTGTGAGCCGCCGGTCCCTCCACATACGCCGGACTTCCTGCCCATGATTTCCGCGATCAGGCCCTCCACGTCGTCACAGTAAGCGATGTAGTGGCCGTGAGCGCGATGATTCGAGAACAGGACGTCGCGATGCTTGTCCAATGCGTCCACGACGCCGACGGCACAGGCCTCCTGGCCGATACAGGTATGGACGGTTCCCGTAATCGCACCACGGCCAAACAGTTCCAGCAGGGAGCTCTCCACGGTTCGGATCAGGTACATCCGAGAGTAGAACTCGTGCGACAACTCCGGGCGGAATGGATCACTCATCGTTCCAGCCATCTCCACAGCAGACAGTCTTCCTCAGGTCCAGCAAACGGCCGCGTCTCAGCACGCAGCCTGATGTCAGGTGCGATTCGGCGCCTGCTCAAGTCCTTGCTTCGCAGGGATAGCTCCTGCCGCGCGTGGTGGAGTGGGTCGAATCTCCATTCGCTGAGCTCGCCGGCTCATCCATCTCCGCAGCCTCCACCCGCCGATAGCTGCCGCGACGGCAACGATGAAACACACGACCGCGGCCCCTTTGAGACCGAGCCGGTACAACATGCTTGCGTAGTAGAAGCTGACCACCGACCTCGTCACCACATTTCGCATCAGGGTGCAATCCCTCAAATCCGAGAGAGCGCGAATGCGGTTCACGCGAGGATCGTTCTTCGCGATATCCGCCTGTGCAACCTGGAAGTTGTCCTCGTATTCGATGTCGATACGACGGGATTGATGCGATGCTACCTCGACCGTGAGACGGAGTCGCCCATCGGAGACGGTATACGTATGAGGCGCGCCATCGACAAGCACATGCCGGATCGGTACGTCCAGTGTCTCCGCTTTCTCCACAAAACAGGTCAGCTCATGTTGCTGGTCGTTCTCCAGGTCGATGCTTCGGCAGAAGGCCCGGATATCAAGGTTGCCGTCGGGACGACTTCTCTGCAGATGCGAGTGCCGCGCCGTATCGCCCAGGCTGGTCCATTTCGTGTCGGGCTGAAGGGCGTTCACCATCTCCGCAGTCTTATTGAATGCGTCTATTCCACGCCGAAATAATGTGTGATGCTCGAAGAACAGGACCGGGTTGTCGAGGAACAGGTCGAGAGCGATGGCGGCCCGAGATCTGTCGGCCGGCGGATACCTTATCACGCTGGCAAAGTCTTCGTAGTAGTCTGTGACCGACCGAAGGTGGAAAACGGGGTCCGGCGGCGGATCAAGATTCAGGGGGATGTTCGTGGCGTTTGAGGTGATCAGGAAATTGTATTTTTTCAGCAGCCCGAAGGTCTCCAGGGGAGCGATGTACTGAGGAAAGACCATGACCGGATCGAAGTCCAGGCCGGTCAGTTGCCTGAATTGCTCCATGCGGGTAAGGCCCTGCCGGATGTTAGCTTCCTGGACAGGCAGAGGCTTGGCCGGCAGCGGATCTGCCGGGATCGTGTGATATTTGTAGAACTCCCAGCGATCGTGATTGTTTCCATGAATGCAGATGGAGTAGTGCTTCGGATGCTCCCGGAAGAGCGCCACCACCTTGTCGCTGCTCCTGTCGTAGTTCCACGGGATGAATGCAATCGTGGTGTGGAAGCGGGCCTTTCGCATCTGCGCCAGCAGACCCCTGTAATTGAGGAATCCGTACGGCTCCGTCAGCCAGGGATCGTCGATGGTCAGATTGGCGCAGTCCGAGCCGCGATGCCAGCAGTACGGTCCGCCGGCAAACCGCAGGAAGGTCAGAAGGGGAATGATGCTGATGAGATTCCCATCCTTCTCAGGGTCGAATACGAACCCGCCGTCCGGTACAGGATGGCTGAACGCGGCACAGAAGACGAGACCCTCCGTGCCTTTGATCTCGCTGTAGATGGGATACGAAGTTCCATCCGTGGACCGGACCAGCATGAGGGGTACGACCCTGTTGTCGGGGCTGGCCGAACCGAGGACGATCGTGCTCGACTGTGCGTTGTGCCGGATCCCGGCTGATACTGCCGTGAGCTCCCGCATCAGCGTCTGGTTTGCCTGTGTGGTTTGCCAGGACGACAGCTTCTTCTCCAGGCGGACAAGCTGAAGACTGGCGAATACGCTCGATCCATTAGGATCGGGCACAGACAGCATCGAAGGCCGCGTGGATAGTATGAGAACAGGTATACGGGCGGCTCGCAGGGACTTCCACAGGGCCGTGACATCGGACCGGGATGTCGTGGGACCGGGAATGGAAGCCTCTACAATGGCGGCCAGAGTGGCTTGTCTGTCCGTCTTGGAGGGACTCAGCTCCGCGGCCGCTTGCGTTGGGGAGCGCCAGCCACAAGTCAGTCCATAGAGATCGCAAAGAGCGGTAATTGTCGGCCACTCGGCGCCAGGACTGCCGGGAGTGATGAACAGCACTTGGGGCGTTTGCCCGAGACAGGCGCATGGTCTGGGGAGGAGGCACAGCATCGAGAAGAGTGCAAGCGTTCTTGCTGCAAGCATAACATCCATGCCTTTGAAGTGAGATCCACTTGCCGGCTACTCAATGGACACGGAACTGACTTCACACTTGGCCAGCGCGTCCCGGTACACCTTCGTATACTGCTCGACGACGCGATCCCAGTTGTAGTCGCGGGATAACCTCTCGGGTATGGCCGGCAGGAGCGTGTTGAACGGGTTCGCGTCGGATAATGCGTACCTCAGTTTCTCAGCCAGATCATCCACATCGCCGCTCTTGAAGGAGATCCCCAGCCCATCGGCGATCTCGCGGTTCTCCGGGATATCGCTGAACAACACCGGCCGTTGGAAGCTCAGCGCCTCCAGCAGCACCAGCGGCAGACCTTCAATGGACGACGGAAACACGAACAGCCGGCAATTCGAGTACAAGGCCTTGAGGCACTCGTCGTACTGGTAGCCGAGGAAGAGAATGTCCTCACTCGCCTCTTTCCGGAGCATCTTCTCATACGTATCCGTGTGCGACGAGCCGCCGACGATCACCAGTTTCAGATTGGGCCTGACCTTCTTATA
Organism: Sedimentisphaerales bacterium; assembly: GCA_963708075.1. GTDB lineage: Bacteria > Planctomycetota > Phycisphaerae > Sedimentisphaerales > Anaerobacaceae > PLanc-01. The sequence continues at coordinate 4,396,407 of OY970194.1, read as the reverse complement.
GGCGTCGATGAGCAACTTAGGCCCCTTGGTGGCGAGCAGCCTTCCCACGAAGAGGATGTAGCTGTCCTTGTCGAGGCCGAACTGCTTGATGGGCTCGGGCCCCACAGGCTCCTGGGGCGTCACGCCGTTGGGAACGTACTGTGCTGTTTTGTTGTACCTCCGGGCATAGAAGTCGCAGAGGGTCCTCGATACCGCCGTACACTTGGAGGGCGTGGCAATGAAGACCCGCTCGGCGATTCGGGAAAACATTCTGAATATCCTGCCCCACTTGTCTCTTCGGTACGCCTGCCCATGCGACGTGGCGACCACGGGATGGAACAATCTGACGAGCGGCGTGACAATGGCCGGGTCCACGCTGTGAATGTGAACGAGGTCGCACGATTTCACGCTCACGTACAGGGTGGACAGGAGGGTATGGAGGATCATTTCGATGTGCTTCTCGCGGATCGTGGGGAGCCGGACAATATGGACATTCTCATACTCGCTCATCTTCGGCGTATAATGGCTCCTGCACAGAACAGTCACCCGGTGGCCCTTCCTGGCCAGCCGGACCGAAAGCTCCTCTACCGCCTTCTCCACGCCTCCGTAGGTTGCCGGAATTCCCCTGCACCCCATCATGACGATGTGCATAAAGTCCCCTCTGTTGCGGACGCGATTATCTGCCATTGAGGATCGGATCGTACGCCTTCACCAATCTCTGCCACGAGTACTCGGTTTCCGCGAGCCTTCGCGCTTCGCTGCGGATCGTCTGTTTGCGTGGGGTCTCGCCTTCCGTGATGAGATGCATCGTTTTGTCTGCCATGTCGAGCCAGTCGGAGCAGAGGATCACGTTGCGGCCGTCGATGCAGCCGGGGATTTCGTCGAGGCCCTCCTGTGTTCCGAGCACGATTTTGCCGCAGGCAAAAGCCTCGAACGCCTTGAGCCGGGGTCCGGCCGTCGTCAGGTGCCCCTTCTCGTAGGGCAGCAGGACCAGGTCCGATTCATGCAGCCACGGGACCAGTGACTTCTCGTTGGATAACAGGCGCACCCTCGGGTTCGACTCGATCTCCTGCGTTACATCGCCCGGCAGAGCCGTTGCATCGTTGACGGCGATGACGGCCGAGTAGTTGCGAAACGCCTCCTGCTCGAAGCGTGCGACGATCTTCAGGAAGTTTCGCAGCGCCGCCATGTTCTGATAGTAGGGCACGCTGCAATTGAAGAAGAGCCGGTTTCCGGGCCCGCCGCCGGGACCGGGGGTGAACTCGTTCAGATCTACGCCGTTGCACATCCGCAATACGGTCGTCTTCGCTCCCTTCACCCGTTTGCCGATCGCGCCTGCGGTGCGCTGTGAGGAGCACAGGATGCAGTCCGCCCGCCGCCAGAGGCTGGTCTCGAAGCGCTCGACGGCCCTCTTGAGCAGGGGACGCAGCAGACGGCCGCGCCTGAGTTTCTCTTCCACGAAGAGTCCTAACAGCGACGGGTCATCGAGAATAGTCCTGGCTTTCCACTTGCGGGCGAGCAGGCAGGCCGCCGGGAAGGGATATACCTGCTCCGACTGGACCCATGCGAAGGGACCCGCGGTTTGGCGAAGGCGTCGCACCATGCACAGGGTGAGCAGCGCGACAGACAGGACCCTTGTGACGATGGGGATTCTCCATCTGGAGAAGACGTTGGGCACGGGCACCGTGTGGATGCGTATGCCCGCAAAGTGATCGGGCGTTTCCAAGGTCCGGCCGCTGTACGAGGGCGCTGCGATCTCGACGCGTCGTCCCGCCGCCGACAGCTCCCGTGCGATGCCCTTCATGCGTGTATTCAAGCCGTTGTGGGATGCAAGCTCCTCGTACGAGATCATCAAGAGGGCCCCATCCAGCCTGCCGTCCGATTCTCCCCTGCGTATTTCAGTCGTCTTCATTTGTAGATCGCGTTTTGAATGGCTATCGGCTCATTCGGCGGAGTCGGGTACAGACCCGAAGTTGTCCTTCACGGCCAGGAAGTGCAGGTATCCTGTGTACCACGCGATCGCGCAGCGCGACTGGAACCTGGCGGTCTCGGACTGGAGCGTGCCCGTCAGAAGATAGCAGACAGAAGTCAGGGCAAGGCGTGCGGCTTTGAGCAGCAGGTAGAACGTGAACACGGCTTTCCCTTTGTGTGCGAGCTTCTGATACCCCTCCGTGACTCCCTTACCAAAGACGCTCTCGACGAAGTACTCTTGCGTCGCTCGATGGTGGCCGACCACGTGCCAGACGAGCGCCCGGGGGTTGTAGAAGAAGCGATATCCATGCTCCTGCATCCGATGGCACAGGTCGATCTCCTCCCCCCAGATGTTATTCTGCCCTCGTTTGCCCAGGTCCTCGTTGAACCCGCCGAGAGTCTCAAAGACATCTCTGCGGATAGAGATATTGCCGCCAAAGGGGAATTCATTCTTCTCCATCCACCTGGCGCTTTCGCCAAACGAGGTTTGTCCCACCACGTTGCCGTACTTCGGGACAAACCAAGCCGGCGGGGAGCCGTCGGGCCACGAGGCCACGATCTTGCCTCCGACGCAGTCCACCTGAGGATCGTCAAAGGAGGCGAGGACCTCCGCCACGAAGCTCGGCGAGGAGATGGCGTCGTCATCTCCAAAGCTGATGATGTCCCCTTTCGCCAGGCGCACTCCGGCGTTTCTCGCGATGGACAGCCCTATTCGGTCTTCGTAGTAGTAGCGGACCTGGCTGGACCGTTGGCGGATCGAGGCGACGACCTGCTCCGTATCATCCATCGATCCGTTATCGATGACGATGATCTCGTATGCATCCGGCGACACGCCGTCCTGCTGAACGAGCGCCTCCAGACAGGACCGAAGCTGCTCGGCGCGGTTCCGCGTCGATATGACGATCGACATCCTCATTCTTTTCCCTGCGTCTCGACTGTCTGCGAGTCGCCCGCGTGCGAAGAATACCACCGGTAGTACGATTCGCTGATCCCGCACGCAATCCACGAGAGCCAGTAGATGCTGGTGTACGATTGCCACACCTCCGTGATACTCATGCCCAGGCAGGCGATGTGCGTGGCCAAACACGGGTACAGAACCATAGCTTTCACATCGCGTTCCGCGCCGCTCCGGGCGAAACGGGCCAGAAGCAGCAATTGCCTGATACGAAACAGCAGGTAGACGGAGAGAACCGACGAGGCCCGTGCCAAAGACCACCTCGAGGTAGTCACTGTGAGAGGCAAGGGAAAAGCCCAATGTCTTCGTGTCGATGTTCTCAAACCAGGTGCCGCTCCCTGCGCCAGAAGGACATTCGTCTCCGCGAGCTTGCGAAGCATTTGCCTCCATACGAAGACCCGGATATGCAGTGAGCTGGCGGCGATGTAATCGCTGGATCGCATGTCCCACGACACGTCGTTGGACATGTATGTCTTCAAGTCGGTCTTGAGATACCCGCCGAAGGACGCCGCAAACCAGGGGAGGAACACGATGACTGACAGGAACAGGAGAATCAAGACCGCTGGGAAGAGTTTTCTCGGGTTGGAAAGCACGGCGTACACGATCATGGCCAGCGCGAAGACTCCCAGGCCGATCCGCGTGGCGGAATACACAAGATTGGCCAGCCCGGCGAGGAAGATGGAGAGGAAGAAACCTCTCCTGAGGAAACTGCTCCTGGAGAAGACGACCTGGCCGAGAATGTAGGGCAAAATGATGGCCAGATACATCGCGTACGACATCCCGTTCCTGAACGTCCCGGGGATGCGCAGGTCGCGCGACAGGACGAAGTGGTTCCTGAATGCGATCTGATACAGGCCCACGGTGATGGGGATCGCACTGATAAGGACGAGGATCTTGAACACCCCGTCGATCTGCCGCTTCTCCGTGAGAAACTGGGTGATGAGCAGGTAGATGCAGAAGCCCGCCGAGATCCGGACGAAGCTCTTGACCGTCATCATCGTGTCCACGGAATAGAGGAGGGACACCAGTACGACCGTGAGATAGAGGGCAAAGGGCTTCGTCATAAGCGACCGAAACGGCTGCATCTGGCTCGTCGCGGTGTAGAGCATGGTTGCGCCGATGAGACAGAGATTGACGATGCCGATGAAATTCAGCAGTTCGCGGCCGCCCACGGTGATGCTGAGCGGCTGGAGGGCCTTCTCAACGACGACGGACAGGACCACCATGGCGGGCACCAGCGCCACAGGATAGATGACGATCAGGATCAACAGCATCAGGGCGGTCATGAACCCGATGCCCACGGCCGTGTTGAAGACCACCAGGTACCCAATGACCACGGCGAAGAACAGGCCTGCAACCAGGAACAGCCGGGGAACGGCGGTTCGCTCTATTCCATTGATCCTCGCTGCATTCGTATCAAACATCCTGTATCACTCCACCGAGGTGTTCATCAGGAATCTCTCCAGCCGCCGCGTCAGAGTGCTGATCTCGAAATCCGCCGGCCGGTTCACGTCCGGCAGCCTCCCGCTGCTCGCGTGGGTGCGAAGGATCGTGCTCAGGGTCCCTGTGATACTCCCGGCATCATGAGAACTGAGGTATCCCAAGTCGTACCGCGTAATGAAGTCGCGCAGGATTTGATCGTCCGTGATGGCCCAGATCGGCCTGCCAGCGCCGATGTACTCGAACAACTTGCCGGGCAGGGCATAACTGCTTCCCGTCTTGTGGGTGATGATCAGGTTCACACCGGTGCCTGCGTATTCCCGGATGACCTGGTCGTGGGCTGCGACCCCGTGGTAGACGACTGCGCTGTGCAGGCCGTATTCTGCTATCTTCGCCTCCAGCGGATAGTCGCCCGGCGCGCCCCAGATATGGATGCGGAGCAGACCGAAGTCCTGACCATCGTCTTGTCTAAGCAGGCGGAGAGACTGGAACAGCAACTCGGGATTGCGGCTCGTATAGAACGACCCGAAATAACCGATGTCGAGCAATTCCGGCTGTTCGTTTGTCGCCGGACTCGGGCCATACTCCTGCGGATCGTATCCATTCGTGATCACCGCGCCGGCCTGAATCGCCGGCAGGTGCGGATAGTAACTGCAGTACCTGCGTTTGATCTCGTCGGTCAGGAAGATGAAGCGGTCCACGTATCGGATGAGCCTGGCCTCCTTGAAGATCTCCAGGCGTCTGCGGAGGGAGTTGTAGTCGCACAACTCGGGCCTGGCATACACGTCGCGAACCTCCAGCACAAGCTCCGTATTCGATCCACCGAGCCGCCGGAGCATGGCCCCAACGTACAGAGGATCCAGCGTCGGTATGCTTGCCAGGATGGTGGTTCTGTCGTTTGGGTTCGCCGCCTGCTTCAGTTGCTTCGCGAACCTTCGCGCATGGCGCAGCACCTTGAATTCACGAATCCCTTTGGACAGCATGCTCGACGATTCGTCGCAGTACGGCAGTTGCACGGGCACCCATTCAAAGGAGAATGCATCTCCGGACAGGTGTCTCTTGAACCGGCTCCACCGCACCGACGCCATCTTCGTGTCGTCTTCGGCGAAGCCCAGCAACAGCAGTAGTCTCCTGTCGGTCATGATGCCTCCATTGACGGAACTATGCGGCCCGGCCTGCCTGCTGGCCCGTGAATGTCCTGGAAATGGCCTGCCGGATCGCTCCCACCTCCTGCGACGAGAACTCCCGCAGCGCCAGCAGAGCGGCCCCATACACGACAGCGCCCACGCCCATGCAGGCTAGCAACCTCAACACGGGGGGAAATGTCAGGACATGCTCGACGCAGTAGACCACTACGCCCATCATTGCGGAGGCGACCACCACCTTGAACAGGGACCGGTAGGGGAATCGCCACACGAACAGGCGCCGTGAGAGCCAGATGATCAGGCACATCGACACCGCGTAGCAAACCAGAGTGGTCACGGCGGCGGCAAAATACCCATAGCTCGGCACAAAGAGAATATTCAGGACTACCTTGAGCGCCCCGGCGATCACCAGGGCGATCGTGATGGCGCCCGTCTTCTGATGGTAGAGAAGCCCCCAGTGGAATCGCTGTTGCAGCCCCAGCAGCAGGACCCCAAAGAGCACGAACGGGACGATTCTGTACCCTTCCGCATATTCGGCCCCGCCCAGGAGGCTCACCACGAGCCTGGACACGACGCTGAGCCCGACGGCGGCGGGAATGCCCAACAGGAGGTACAGACGGGCCACGTTGGCGACGAAGCGCTGGCTGTCGCGCTCTCCTTGGTTCTCCCAGATGCGTACGCCGATGGCAGGCTCGGCCATGAGGAACAGCGTCGCCAGGAGCATGATGCTCTTATCGGCGATATTGTAGCTCAGTGAGTACAGGCCGACCTCGCTGGGGCCCCGGAGCAATCCGAGCACATACCGGTCGGACAGCGACAGGACCCAGGCGGCCAGGTTGCCCACCATCAGGGGCAGGCCGTAGAGGAACATCGTTTTGGCCATCCTCAGATCGACCTTGCCGAATCGAATCCGCAGGCCGGCATCCATCGCCTGCTTCCACAGCAACGGCAGGATCGGCACGATACTGAGGGTGGTGCCGAGGAGAAGGCCCTCGACTCGCAGTCCCAGCAGGAGGATCATGGCGATCCCCAGGCCGAATCCCGCCACGCTCTGCCAAACGGCAAACGCACTGTAGCGGCCCGCGAACCGCTTGGAGCGCAGGATCGACTGGAACAGGTTGAATGCACAGGTCACCGCGAAGAGCAGACCGCCGATCATCAGGAGGAATTGCAGCTCTGTCGACATCCAGGGCCCCAGCACAAGCAGAATCGCATAGTACGGGACAAACAGCGCGATCAGTGCGACCATGCCGAGACTCGTTACCGTGGTTTTGAAGATCTCCAACTGCTGTGGCTGGCGTGCGTAAGCCGGGTAGTAACGGGTGATCGATGTCGGCAGCCATCCGAACACTGTGCTCAGGACCATCACCGTCGCCATGACCAGGCTGTAGTGCCCGTATTCCGCCCGAGGGAAGATCCGCGTCACAATGGGGATGCTGACCAAACCGACGATCCCCGGCACGATCTGGGCGGGCAGATACTTCGCGATGTCTTTCAGGAATCCATCACTCATGCGGACCGACCAGGGCCCTCAGGCACCCCAAGTAGCATTTGATCGTGAAGCGGGACACGAGCCATCGCGCGCATGACACGAGGTGCCTGAGACCGTACCTTCTGATTCTCGCTGCCCATGCCTGCAGATTGTTGTGCAGATACGTGGCGCCTGCCCGCTCGAACCACCATTTGTCCGTGATGCGGCCGTCGCTGATGGGCTCGCTAATCCGCTTGATGAATCGCAGCATCTCCCGCCGGGGGGGGTTCCTGATCCGGTGGGGACGCTCTCCTTCTCCAATGTGGGCCGGGATCACCTTGTAGTCCTCCACGCCACAGGCACTGATCCTGGCCTGGAGAATGAATGAATGTCTCGCCTCCTCCCTTCTCGGTTCGAATTGGAAGCTCCCGAGCGAGTAGGCGATCAGCCCTCTTTCGATCCACTCGATTCCCTGGACCACGTGAGGGTGATGGCCGAGCACCAATGCGGCGCCGTTGCAAAGGAGATCGTGCGCCAGTTGGATCTGCCCGGGAGAAGGATAGTGAATGTACTCGATGCCCCAGTGAAGAGAAACGACGACAACGTCACATTGCTGCTTCAGATCGGAGATTTGCCGGAGAATGGTGCTGCGATCTATGCGATTGACCAGGGCCTCGTCCTGGGGGCTGCCTGGATCCATCTCATGGTAGGCGAGGAATCCGACTCTCAGTCCCTCACGCTCGATGATTTCGTATCCTCTCTGAGATGCCGTGCTGCCGGCGCCGACGAAGCGAATCCCTTGCTCCCGCAGCGCCGCGAGAGTCTGATCGAGACCCGTCGGACCGAAGTCCAGGACATGGTTGTTCGCCACACTGACGATATCGAAGCCGGCCTGACGCAGGTATCCGGCCCTCGCGGGGGCCGCTCGCAGGGTGACCTCCTTCTCGGCCTCAGGGCCTATATCGCAGAGCGCGCATTCCAGGTTCCCGAACACGATATCCCCGGTGTGCAAGAGCCGTGCGACGCATTCGAACGGGTCCTGCCCGTCCGGACCCGTGAGCGATACATCCCCAACGGCAATCAGCTCCAATGTTCGCACTTGTCTGGCGTCCCGTTCTTTTCGCCCTGAGTTGGTGTATCCGCAGTGCGCGGAGCACGGTGCTCAGGCGACAGCTTCAGAAGTCCCGTTCGCACTGTAACACCGAAGGTGCTCCGGCAGGTGTGAGACGATGAATTGCAGTTTTCCAGGGCCTGTACATTCCTCCGGAGGGATCATTTCATTCCTGATCGATACACTGTCTCCCAGCATCCGTTGCAGGACATCGATTGCATGAGTCAGATCTTTCGTGAATTGTCGCATGTCGCGATCATCGACGGGCGCCGTCCTGAGAGTCACGCGATCGGTCGCCTCCTGGACGATCTGCACGCGGCCGATGGTGTGGCTTTCCTTGAAGGGAAACGTCAGGAGACAATGGCCGATGGATGTGCCCTCCGGCGTGACGATGAAATCCTGGAGCCGGCCAAGGACGTCCGGCAGGACCGGATAGTATTGTCTGCCGCACCGCTCGCAGCCGCTGCCCACCGGCACCGAAGCCACGTCGGCGGTCCTGTAGCGGATGAACGGATGGACATAGTTCAGAAAGCCGGTCCCGGTGATCTCACCGGTTCGCGGGTCCACCTCGGTGACCCCGTACTGGGGCATGCAGTGGAACGCAACGCTGTGCTCACACTCCCCGCCGATCACCACGTGCTCGGCCAGCCCGTAGAAGTTGTACGAGGGACACGCGAATACGTCCTGGGCGAGTGTCCGCTGCCAAGGGTACAGTGTCTCGGAGGCGAACAGGATCGCGGTGAGCTTGAGGTCCACGCGAATCCCGTACCGCTTCACCAACAGAGCAAAGTTGGTGATCGCGCTGGGATACCCGTAGAGGAACTTGATCCCGTAGGACCGGATGGTCTCCAGGTAGAGGGCGACGGTCCCTCGTTCCCGCACCAGGGGTGACAGACGCAGGGCACGAAGGACGGGATCCCACACATACGGCCTTGGACCCGTAATGTGCTGGCCCCGGATCTCCGCTCTTGCGTCGCCCGGCTTGTACCCGACGCGGCTCCACTGATGAAAGGCGAACGCCCACTCCCGGTCAAGCTCGTCATCATCGACGGGAAACTGCAGCGGCTGTCCCGAGGTCCCGGTGGTAAAGCGTTGTTCCATGTGCTCGGTCCGCCGATTGCGGGCGATGAAGGCCTGCGGCTCCTTGCGGATATGCTCCTTGTGCAGGCAGGGCAGCTTGCTCAGATCGTCCAGGGACTGGATGTTCCTCGGCTTGAGGCCATGCTCGTTGAAGACCCGGCGGTAGTGGGGGACGTTCTCATAGCAGTGAGCCAGAAGGCGCTCCAACTCACGCATCTGGTACTCCCGCAATCTGGCGGCATCCCACCACTGGGACTCCTGGAGAAAGTTGTAGGTCTCCCAAAACGTCCGGCTGAATCGAAACCGGGGAGGAATCGTTCCATAGGCTGTCTTGAGGGTCTGCTTGACAGCTCGAGGGAGTCTCCTGGCGATTGTGCGAATTCTCATCGTGTTGTCTCGGCAGAAAAGATTGTCGTGACAGCGGCTTCACGGGCCGCAACAGGGATTCGAACGCAGATGCACGGAGCCTCCACGCGGAGTCCGTACTGCGGTGAGTAATCATAGGTTTGCACTTTCGTGCCGCCGCCCTCGATCTCGAAGGTGGCGAGCCGTCTTCCCGTCTCCTTCTCATGAATCCCTGTGCCGCGGACAATCACATCCGGGGACAGGTGGAATCTCGTCTCTGCGCCGAACGATCTGGAGCATGAGATGTGGTCGTCTATCCTGCATTGGCGGGATTGCCTGTCGAGGCGGAGCGTTCTCTTATGCACAATGCCGGCATAGTCAATCTCCCCCTCGAAAGTGGTTTGGCCGGGAGTCTCCGTCAGCCGGGCGGATCGGATGTTCATGCGGTCCGGCAGGCTGAATAGATCGCCGTTCAACGGTCCGTTTTGCTCGCACCCGTCGATCTGCACCGTGTTGTGGTAGTCTGTGGACCTGAACCTGTTCCTGCGATCGGGCCAGGGGGTGTAGGTATACGTCCCGGGATCCACGACCACGTCGTGCCCATCGAGGACAAGTTCGATGCTCAGCTTATCGTTGTGAGCGTGGCCGCCTTTTCCGTTGGGTCCGTTGGGCCCGCAGGATACCAGGCAGTAGTTGTGCCCCTGCCGCAGGACGTGCCATCCCGCCTGCGGGAAACTCCTGCTGTCAATCGTCTCCACCGAGCGCCCGGTCAAGCCGCTCCAGGTGTCGTATCCCCCTGGCCCGAAGAGCCACAGTGCGTCCTCGCTGAATCCGAACTCCTCCACCTTGAACCGGGGCTCGTCAAAGAACACCGCACCGAAGGAGAGCAGATATCGCATGTCCAGCACGTCACGTGTGCCCAGAACCAGAAACCTCCCGGAGTCATTATCGCCGATCTGCGGCATGCGTCCATTGGGCTTCAGCAGGTGCAGGACTGCCACGAACATCCTGTGGAGTCGCTCTAGGTAGTCAGAACCGAACACCCTCTCGGCCGCCTGCCGATAGCTCTCGCCGCCCGACTTTCGTTCCCTGACCACCACCAACAATGTCGCGAAGAAGAACAGCTCCAGCGCCAGCCGATGGTAGCAGGTGGATGCTTCGAAGTGGCACCCATCGGCATATACCTGGTTCGCCATCTCTGCAACCAGCTCCCGGATGGAGAAATCGAGCCATTCCCGGCTCTCTCTGAAAAACGGGCAGTAACCGGCGATGAAGAGCAGGCCGGCGATGTCGGAGAGATAGTGATTGGTTCGCAGCCCGCCGCCGTGCTCCAGATGATGGCAGATGAACTGACCATGCTCGTGAAGGCTCGCATAGAGCCTGTGCAGGAAGGGGGGCTCGAGTGCGTTATCGGCATGGAAATACTCCGCGGCCGTCAGCCAGTTCGCCGCCCGGATCGCGGCGTCCATCGTGCACGTCCAGTTCACGCCGAAGCCCACAGGGTTGCTGCGGATCCAATCCTCGATCTGGCTGACGAATTCCGCCGCATATGCCCGGTTGCCGGTCAGGACATATGCCTGCCCCAACGTATTCAGATGCTGGAAGCGTGAGAGCTCCCAGGGGACTTTGATGTCCACGCCTTGGACGTGGCCGTACTGAATATCCCGATGGAAGTCCCGGGGATTCCATCCGTACCCACTCTTGAAATCGCGGTGCCAGTCGATGAGCCGGTAGGGGGGGCCGGGGGGACTCAGCCTCGTCGGGCCGCTGCCCAGCAGATCGAAGATGTGATCACAGATGGCGTCCGCCTGGCGGATTCCGGTTTCCACAGCCTCCGGGCACAGCTCACGGCAGACCGCAGCGACCTGCCGGAGGTCTTGTCCCGCGCCGAGCAGGCCTTGCTCGTGTGCAACGGGCCAATCCTCGGACGGTCTGCGCTGGATGCAGCGGTAGTAGTGACGCTCGTATCCATGTCGGCATGCCGCCGCGACACGGGAGCAGTTCCGCCGGATGGACAGGTCTCGAACTCGCATCACCTTCCTTTACTCGCCGGGCGATGGGGTGTCCGCAATCCGGGCACTTACCTTCGGGGCCATTCCGTTGAAGTACAGCAGGAACACGTTGCTGGCGGCGGCCGCCACGGCAATGTCGAGGTCGCCGTCTTTGTCCGTGTCGGCGAGCCGGACACTGTGGCACCATCGCAGGTATACGTTCGACTGATCCACGATGTGCTCCGGCCAGTCCTCCAGGAAAGTCCTGCCGGGATTCTCATACCAGACCACCGCGTTCTGTGCCTCGTCCGCCACGACAATATCCTGGTCGCCATCGAGGTCGATATCCCCGACGTCAATTTCCCGGAAATCACGGCCCTTACCAGGACTGCCTCTGGTCACAAAGTACATCTCCCATTGGCCGAACACATCGTCCGGCCACGGATTCCTCAGCAGGCACACGTCTCCCTGATGGCCGGCTCCGGCAACGTCGAAAGCCCCGTCCCCATCAAGATCGACGATCTTGAAGACACTGATCCCGTGCCCGGCGGGAAGGCGGGCGATAGGGTACTTGCGCCAATCCTCCGCTCTTTGGGGATTGCCCCCGTGCGCATAGAGGCACAGTTTTCCATACTGCTGCCAACTGTCCTCGGAGGCGATGATCTCGCCCCTGCCGTTCCTGTCGAAATCATGCACCCTTGCCGAGAAACATCGGGTACTGTTGGAGTCAACGATCACCGCCGGCCAGGCGCCTGGGGAGCCCCGATTCTCCAGCCAGCCGAGGCCCCTGTCGGTCTTGGTGGTGAACACGATGTCCATATCCGCGTCGCCATCGACATCGCCTGCCTCGACGTGGTAGGTCCTGTGCGAGTTGTTCCTGTAGGCAACGTGTTTCACCCACGACAGCGTTCTGCCGCCGGCTTCGCCGACGGCCTCATACCAGGCGACATCGTTGCGCATTTCATCCCCCGCGACCACCATGTCGGCTCTGCCGTCGCCGGTCAGATCGGCGATCGCGGTGTAGTGAGCCCCTCCGGCGACGTATCCCTCAGTGAGCATTCGCTTGATCTGAGCTTTGACATACGCACTCACAGGATGCCAGGTGAAGCCGCCGCCGACCCGTGGATCAATCACATGTCTTGTCCAGTGCTGCGGATTGTGCAGGTTGCGTGCGCGGTCGTATATCATGAGGTTGTCCGACCGAAAGGAGTTTGCGACGAGTTCCAGGTCCCCATCACCGTCGATGTCAAACGGCTGCAGGTTGTGTGCTCCATCCGTGAACGAGATGGTGCAGTCGATAAGAATTCCTTTCCATGGATCGCTCTTGCATACACAGCCGGTCAAGCCCACGGTGGGTGTCCGGTACCCATACTCCTTCTTGTAGTGATCTGCCTCTCGCCTGGCCGCGTCGAGTCTGTAACTCGTATATAAGAGGCCGATGATGAGCAGGAGAGCAGACAATTGTCTCAAATATCTTGCACAATGCACGGTATCTCTCCCGTCAGATTGTCCTGACTTCACATTTTCGGTCTTGGAAGGCAGGCCAGTCTGTCGAGCGTTGTGGTTTCCGGGGCAAAGTCACTCGTGTTGCACTCCCGATCAAGCGGTGCTCAGGGCCGGGATTGACTCGAGTTCCACCCTTCCGCCGTCAGTCTTGAGTGATTTCGACGCGGCCTCGAGCACTTGTACCACCTGTAATCCTTCGAGACCACTCGACTCCGGCTTGGCGCCCGTGTGGATGCAGTCCACAAAGTGCTGGCATTCCAGGCTGAGCGATTCCACCTGCCTGACGTAGGGGGAATATATGTCCCCGTGATGGTAGGAGAAGTGGAACTCGGCAAACGAGTCATAGTGCTCCGGCACTTCCACCCGCTTGTCATAGATTCGGATCTTCTCCAAGGGCTCGATATCGTCATAGGCCAGCATCTTGCGTTTGCCCACGAATGTCATCTGGCGAATCTTATTCGGATCGAGCCAGCTATTGTGAATCAGGGCAAATGCCCCGTTGGCAAACGTCAGGGTCATGTTGGTCACGTCTTCGATGCCGGCCGTCACATGGGCCTTGCCTTGGCAGTTGACCCCGGTCGGCATTTGACCCAGGATGTAGAGGATGATCGAGATGTCATGGGGTGCAAGGTCCCATGCCACGTTGATGTCCGTTTGGAACAGGCCGAGGTTGAGCCGCCGCGCGCTGACGTACTGCAGTTCGCCCAAGTCCCCATGGCGGATGATTTCCTTGATCTTCCTCACTGTGGGTGAGTAGATGAACGTATGGCCGACCATCAGGATCAGCTTCTTGTCCTGGGCAAGCTGGAGCAGTTCGACGCACTCTTGAGTGGAGCCGGCCATGGGCTTTTCCACGAGCACGTGTCTGCCGGACTCCAGGATCTTGCGGGCCATGGGATAATGCAGGCGGGTCGGAGTGGCGACCACCACGGCGTCGATATCCGGGCGCTCGAGGAGTCCGTCGAAATCGTTGCACATCTCGAGGCTCGGATACAGCTTCTTCATGTGCGCCAGCCGGACCGGGTCTGTGTCGCACGCTGCTGATACCTGACAATCCGTCAACGCGTTGAGATTCCTCGCGAGGTTAGGGCCCCAGTAGCCGCAACCAACCACTGCGATCTTAAGCATTTTCCGGCATCCTCATTTCCTATCGGACCCAGATCCCCGCGATCTCTTCGAGGATCGCGCGAGGGGTCCTGAGCACAATCATGATGTTCATCCAAACAGATTTCTCCCTGCTGTACCGGATGTCCAGACGCACCATCTCATCGAATGTCAGCTTGTTCTTGCCGCTCACCTGCCACAGTCCCGTCAGCCCGGGCGTCGCGTCAAGACGCCTCCTTTGCCATGGTTGATAGTCTCGCACTTCGTACGGAATGGGTGGACGTGGCCCGACAATGCTCATTTCCCCGCGCAGCACGTTGATCAACTGGGGCAGCTCATCGATGCACGCCCCGCGCAGAATCGTCCCCAGCGGAATCACCCGGGGATCGTTGTCCAGCTTCGTCATAGGCTTCGACTTCGCCTCTCCGTTCTCCGCGGTGCCGTTGATCAGTCGGGCCACGTGGTTCTGATGGATGGAACTGTCCGCATTGGCCACCATGGTCCGGAACTTCCAGAGCATGAACGGCTTGCCTCCCCGGCCAATTCTCACCTGCTTGAAGAACACAGGCCCCGGGGATACCAGTTTGATCAGAAGGGCCGTCCCAAGGAGGACAGGGGCCAGGATCGTAAACCCCAGAAGCGAGCAGGCGATGTCCAGTCCTCGCTGCCAGGCAGAGGGCTCACTGCTGGGAACGACCATGATCGGGTACGTGCACGCCACCCCTGGATGAACCCTCTCGCAAACCATGGAGGCGCCGGCGCTGGAATTGCCGCGGCTGCCCCCATGACCTGTGGCCGTGAAGAGATTCTCCGCGGCGGCCCCATCGCCGGAGTCCGTGGCGTCGATATCCTTGCTGGCGTGCTCAGGGAATTCCGCGCTGTCGTCACTCGGATCGCACGGGTAGGTGTAGACGCTGCAATCGGCCGCCGTGAGCTCTCCGTCCAGAAGCGAACACAGATCCTCGATCATGCGCCAGGCTCCTTCGCGGGCGGTGTAGGGCATCAGTATGCCGATTCGCGACGGATCGAACCATCCTGCCTCATCCATGACGCGAAGCCGGCTCTTGAGAGCCTCCAGCAGGCGGAATGTCCTGCGTGCGTCGCCATTGTGGCCATTGGCATGCAGAAGCGCCAGGGTGATCTGGTGCCCATTACGCTCCGCCCGGGCCTGCTCCCGTTGAAGGGCCGCTTGAAACTGTACAGGCGAGTATATACCGGACGAGCCGGCGGTGCGCACAGGTTCGCTACTCATCCATTGCTTCAATCGCGCAGCCAACTCCCGAACAGACCCGACTGGTCGCTCTCCGGCCATCGCGCATTCCCCTTTCCCTCTCTGTTACAAAGCTGCATAGATCCAGTTTGGGACTGGAAAACGCCTCTTGTTGAGAAGAACGCCCAGTACATTGGCATCAAGTTGCTGCAGATGTTGTTTTGCCTTGGAGATGGTTTCCCATCGTAATCGCTCTGTCTCGACGACGAGAATCACCCCATCGCACGAGCCGGCCAATCGGGCCGCCGAGCCGTCCTCATCGAGGGCCGGCATGTCCACGACCACGAAGCGATAGTTCTGTTTGATCGACTCGAGATAACGGGCAAGACTGTCGAAGCCGACTGCTTTCGTCCCTGCGTCGTTGGCGAGCCCGGCCGTCAGCACGTTCAGGTTCGCCGCCCGTCGCACGATGATGTCGTCCGCCTCGTCCTTGGAGTTGGTCGAGAGGACATCGATCAGGCCGGGCGACAGCCTCGTCCGAAAGATGCGATGGATGGACGGATCGCGGGTGTTTGCATCCACCAGCAGGATGGATCCGCCGCCCTGCTCGGACAGGGAGGAGGCGAGATTCGCCGCCACGGTGCTGACGCCCTCACAACTGGCGGAACTCGTGACCCCGAGGATGTAGTGGCTGTGCAGGGAGCCATTGGCGCTGAGGAGCAGTCGCTCACGAAAGGCCGCGTAGTGCCGCCGCATCGTGGCGGGAAGATCCCACTGGACCGGCGCCGTCTGCCGGGGCTTGATCCCAAACCGTTTCCACAGCGTGGATTTCCACACCGGGCCGACCGTGTTGGCGCGTGCCTGAGGGATGGATGCCAGGGTGGGCAGTTGCAGTTTCTCGTGCACGTCCTCCGGTGTCTTGATGGAATGGTCCAGGTACTCGCAGAAGAACGCAAAGGCCACGCCGCCGACGATGGCCAGCAGCAGGCCCAGCCCGAGGTGAGCGACTTTGCCAATGCCGGTCGGTGTGACGGGCAGCGTGGCGGCCTGCAGGATGCTGACGTTGGAGATCCTGTCGCCCTTGAGCGCCTGATCGATGCGTGCTTCCTCCAGCTTGCTGAAGTACTGGCCGTAGCTGGCCTCCAGCAACTTGATTTCTCTGTCCAGGCGGGTGGTCTCGTTCTCCACCTGGTTGACCGTCTTCAGCCCGGCTTTGGCCTCCGTCAACTGGGTCCGCACCTTGTCGAGCTTGCTCTGCAGCCCCGAGATGTTGGACTGCTCGGTAAGCAGGGCCAACTGCATCTGCTGGTAGGCGTTGTTCATGCCCTTTCTGACCTCGGTGCGAGTGGGCTTGCCCTGCTCCTTTTCCAGGATCGCCGCCCCTTCTTCCACCTGCTTACGCACCATATCCAGTTGCCGGCTGTCGGGCCGATATTTGCCTTCCATCTGCTTTTCCGTCATCTGTAACTCGTACAGTCTGCTGCGCATCAGGTCCGCGCCATAATCGGAAAAGCCCGAGATTTCCTCAACGGTGATGGTTTCAGGGACTGTCTCCAGTATGTTCTGTATCCCCGCGATCTTTGCGATTGCGGCGACCTGCTCTGCCTCCGCCTCTGCAATGTTCCGCTCCAGCATTCCGATCGCGTTCACCATGACGCTGCGCTGTTCCAGCAGGTCCGAGATCCCCGTCGTGTCTTTGAGATTCTGAAGCTCCTTCTGTGCATCCGTGAGCTTCGCGTGCAACTGCGAGAACCTGCCGCTCGAAGAACTGCTGGGAATTGGCCATGCAGTACACGGTGAGGTGTTTTTCGAGATACGCTTGGATGAATCTATCCAGGGTACTCTTGGCGGCCTCGGGGTTGCGCTCCTCGTAGGCCAGATCGATCACGCTCGTATTCTGCTGGGCCTCGACCTTCAGGTTGTCCGTGAGTCTGCGGATGGCCTTCTCCCGCTCGTTCACGGGCTCGGAAAGGCCCAGGCTGTTTGCGAGCTTTCCGGGGCTGTCCGCCACGATGTCCAGGGTGTTCTTGACGGTCCGCAGGGCCTCGTCGGCAGGCTTGACCGTGGCCAGGGCCTCGTTGGAATCCGGCGTGGCGGTCCCGGAACCGTGCAGCAACACGCTCGCACCCATCTCATCGACCACTCGCTCGGCGATCTCCCGGCTCTTGATAATCTCCAGCTCGGAGTTGATTTCCCAATCATACGACCGGTTGATGCCGACTACCTCGCCCACTGTGGCCGTTGGGTCCAGGCTTACATTCTCACGCCCGATCCGCAGAAGCAGCTTGGCCTCGGAGCGATAGGTGGATGGCTGAACGAGTGTCTTGATGGCGACCACGCCGAACAGCAGGACCATGAACACCAGCATCTTCTTCTTATGGCCGAAAATGACGTACAGGAGGTCCCGGACCGATCCTTTTCGCACGTTGCTCTGGGCGACTCGTTCATCGCTCATAAGGATGCTCCAAGTCTCATCGCAAATCGTAGCCGACAGTCGTGTTGCCCGACTGGCTCAGCACGACCAGGCCGGTCTTGGGGATCAGGTTGTTGATATGCTGATCGATCCATTGTCCGACCTCGGTGATTCGCGTTTGCGGCACGTAAATAATATCTTCCGGCTCCAGGTAGAACGAGCGGACCTCGCCGCCTTTCAGGGCGGGTTTCAAATCGATGCAGTATCCAATCTGCTCGCTGTCCTGGCGGCGGAGGATAACCACACTGCCGACTTCCGCCGTCGGCAGCCGGAACCCTCCCGCCTCCATGATCGCGTCCAGTGCGGTCAGGTGTCCGGGCATAAGGACCACCCCGGGCTTGAGGACTTCGCCGCCTACGAAGACGCGGCGGCGATAGAATGACTGAACGATTACCGCCACATCCGGCTCCTTCAAGTGAGATTGATACAGAGTCAGGAGTTCCGACCGCAGCTCCGCGGGCGACTTTCCTTCCGCCGACACTTCGCCGATGAGCTGCAGCGCGATCTTTCCATCCGGCCGCACGGCTTGGGTGACGTTCAGCTCGGGCGTGTAGAAGAATCGCACGTCCACCACGTCGCCCGCCGCCAGCGTCACGCGCAGCGGCTCGGACGGCTTGGGCGGGATGTCCGTCTGGCCCTGATAGGACGATCCGCAGCCCGGCAGACTGCAAACCGCTAACCCTCCCAACATCAGAACGCACAGATTTCTGCCTGTTGCTTCAAGGGCGCGCTTCATCGGTCTTTCTCCATCACTGCCGATTCGTCATATTCATCGTCGCGCAGACTCCGTCCTCGTCGGCTGCACAGGGGGTTGTCTTGCAGTGCATCCTTCCATAGCCGACGCTCCGTCGACTTCAGCCCTTGCGGAGCTGAATCGATGCTCATTCCTTATGTGCACACCCTCGGCACGCACAAGCGGCATACAATGCACACTTGCAGGATCAACAGCGCATTGCCACGCTCCGAGAACCACCAGGCCGAGATGAGCGACTTCCCATGTGTTACCCCTGTCGTCCAATCGGAAATCGGACGCAGGTTACTACCCCCATAATCTCACTCTATCGCGAGTATATACTCACCCATCCCCGACGACATTACTGCCGCGAGGAATGATCTGTGTCCCCAAGTACGCAGTACGCCGCTCCTGCTCCGCTGATCCCGTGAACATCAAAATCTCGTGAGAGCGTGTCACGATCGCCGGGAACGACCTGCACTGAGGATCGTTTCACCCAGCAAGAATCCAGAATCCTCGCGAATGCTCCTATGGTCAACTGAGAGAACTCCGTATTTGGATACAGCGTTGTGCTGAGTACCTGTCGAATCTCCCCTACGGTACCGAGCATTTCCCTTGCCCCGGCTGCGGCAGGGCAGGCGTTCAGCTTGAAAGGGAATTGCCGCAGATTAGTGTCGCGAGTGCGGACATCGCGACCCGGCAGATAGAGGATGTCGCGCCTCTCTGACCGACTGCCTACCGGGCCGTGACAGCGTCTCTGAGCCGGCCGAGACCTTCGAGGAGAGTCGCGCGCGGGCAGCCAAAGTTCAGCCTTACCCAGCCTGGCTCCCCAAAATCCTCTCCGTCACACATCGCGACACCGAAATCCTCAAAGAAGCGCGCGGGCCGGCGCACGTTCAGAGCTCTCGCGTCAATCCAGGCCAGGTATGTCGCCTGGATGTCATCCATGGATAGTCCGGATGCCTCCTCGTTGATGAACGTGCGTACGACGTCCTTGTTGCCTCGCAGGGTATCGATCAGTGCCAGCCGCCACGGCTCGCAGTCGCGATAGGCGGCAAGACATGCGGCATAGCCCAGTCCATTTACGCCCGGGACGATGCCCTCGCGGGCCTTGTTGAACCGCGCTCGAAGCTCCTCGTTTTCGATGACAGCGAACGCGCAGTTGAGTCCGGGGATGTTGAAGGTCTTGCTTGGAGACATCAGCGTAATGGTTCGGGCGGAGACGTCGGGGCCGAGTGTGGCGGCCGGCACGTGCGGCCCGCCGTCGAGGATGAGGTCGCAGTGGACCTCGTCGGAACACAGAATGAGATCCCGTTCGACGCATATCTCGGCGATGCGCCGGATCTCCTCGGCCTCATATCGCCTGCCGACGGGGTTGTGCGGATTGCATAGAAGCAGGATTCCGGATCGCGGAGAGATCTCGCTCTCGAGCCTTTCGAGGTCGAAAGTGTAGAGATTCCCTTCGTGGTGCAATGGGATGGTCCTGAGACGCTTTCTCGACAGCGGCGGGGCGGATAGGAACGGCGGGTAGATGGGCGTGAAAGTCAGCACCTCGTCGCCATCGTCGCCAAAGGCCCGGCATACAACATGTAGTGCCGGCACTACGCCGGGCAGCCACACCATCCACGACGGCTCGATCTTCCACCGGTACTTCTGCTCCATCCGCTCGACAATCACCTGTACCAGTTCCTTCGGCGGCAGCGCATAGCCAAAGACCCCATGCTCCACTCGTCGGTGCAATGCCTCCAGGATAGGTAGCGGCGATTGGAAATCCATGTCGGCCACCCACATTGGGATCATGTCCCGGCCGCTGTACCGGCCCCACTTCAGGCTGTCCGTGTTCCGCCGGTCGATCACGGCGTCAAAATCAAAGCTCATGCTCATATCCCTTTTCACGTGACCATCTCTTCACGCGAGCCGCATCATACCCCGACGATGCCCGATGGGCCAGACCGCTGGCCTGAATACACGAATGACCATCGCCAAGCTGCGCTTGACGCTGCCACCCAGTGCTCTTTACGATTGCAGGCAAGATTGGAACCGATTTCTTAGAGCAGGGGATAACGATGATCGAATTGCTCAGGGCCAGACGAAGCATTCGGGAGTACATCGACAGACCGATTGAGCCGGAGAAGGTGGATTTGTTGAAAGAAGCGGTGTTGAGGTCACCCTCGTCGAGGAATATCGACCCATGGGACTTCATCTTTATTGATGACCGCGAGTTGCTGGGCAAGCTGTCCACGTGCAAGCCACACGGGGCCGAGTTCCTGGAACATGCGGCTCTGGGCGTCGTCGTCTGCGGCGACAGCCGCGAGAGCGACACCTGGGTCGAGGATTGCTCCATCGCCTCGATCCTCGTGCAGATGGTCGCCCAATCGATCGGCCTGGGAAGTTGCTGGGTCCAGGTGCGAAACCGGATGTTCGACGATGGGACGACATCGGAGCAGTACATCCAGGACTTGCTGCGAATCCCCGAGCACATCAACGTCCAGGCGATCATCGCCGTCGGCTATCCCGCCGAACAGCGCGAGCCCCTGTCGGCGGAGGACCTCAAGTACTGGAAGGTCCGGGCGAACACCTACAACAAGTGGCACGCTCTCGGCCAGGAACCCGTCGCAGGCGACAACCAGTCCGGTGGAAGCGTGGACGTTCCTTAGTACGACACTTCGATCTGCTGCCTGCCTTTGATTGTGCCGGGCAGGATGACCCATTCCTTTTGTGCGTCGAACCGCTCGTAGGGCTGTCCGTTGACGGTCACGCCCTTGATCTGCCGCTCCTTCGGATGCCTGACGCGAACGAAGATGTTCTTCGGATTGTTGCGTGCCGGCGGATCGAGGACCGCGGTGATCTTGTCTCCGCTCGCATCCGCTTCAAGGTCGAACGACAGCACGCCAAAGTGCGACGGGGCCCGCTCGATGCCTGCTTTGTTGCCTTTCGAGAGCCAGTATCGCGGGATCGCCTGGCCGAGGTACAGGTCCTGGCCCATCTGATCGTTGACGAACATTAGGCGCAGCCAGTATGTGGACTGGGCCTCGTCGGAAGTCTTGAAATGGTCGCCCGCCGGATAGCCCAGCTCCGGCAAGGAATGCTCGTTGCACAACCGAATCTCGGGGTAGAAGGCGGAGGCGAAGCCGTTGAAGTAGGCCCGCAGGAAGTGCTTGACCTCGTCACGCCACAGGTAGGGCAGGGGACCGTCGAGCAGGTTGGCCTGCATGGAGAACCCGCCGCGCGAGAACCAGAAGCGGTCGAAGGAGGGGATCGCATAGCCGTACCGCTCGGAGATGTAAAGGTTGTCCTCGTAGTCTTCGAGGACCCACTTGGTCTCGATGGCCTGCGGGTCCAGTACCTGGTACGCCGGCAGAAAGAGAGGGCCTTCCAGCGTCTCGCGCAGCCAGCCGTGCGCCCGGCCTCGCTGGTATGGTTGCGAGGGAATCTTGGGCACATATGTCCCGTCGCGCAGCCGCACGACCGGAGACAGGATACGAGACTCCGTGATGCCCCGCATGAAGTCATCGTAGTAGGCTTTTGCCTCCTTCTGGAGCCGCGGACCGTCCGGGTGGCCGAAGTCGGCCAGGGCGTCAGCTAAGGACCGGAATCCCCACACGGTGGCGCTGTTGGTCGCCAGCCAGGGCCAGAAGTCCGTGACGTCCTCCAGCGAGCCACTAGGCAGCCAGCCGTAGTTGATCGTCTTCGTGCCATCGGGGAGAGTCTGCATCGTCGCCTTGCGCTCGTTGACGACCCAGTCGCAGGCTTTCACAAGCCCCGGGCCGGCCCGCTCCATCCACCGCCGGTCGCGCGTCATCCACCAATGCTCGGCCATGTTCCACATGACGTAACCATGGCTCTTGTTGTAATTGCCGGTCTCATGCCCACCGGCGCCATAGAACTGGCCATCGCGGCTGGCAAAATTACCGTTCATGGCGACGGTGCCTTGATAGTGGAGGAACGCATCGAGGTTCTGCTGGGTCTCCTTGTGCATGCCCCGCCGATCCAGATCGCTGATCATCATCACCGACTCGTTGGGATAGACGCCGTAGTGGAACGTCCCGACATGGGCGTGCAGCCGGTCGGAATCCAGCTCCTTGAAGCAGTTGACGAGCAGGTGCCGCACGTGCGCCTTGTAGAAGTCGTTGATCCAGGGCTCGGGCGTGTGAATCTGCGTAGCCTTGGCGGTGAGCGTGCGCCAGAACTCGCATACGCGTCCGGCGTCCGCATCGAAGTCCCGCGCCTGCAAGGCCTTGATCTCCTCGGGCGAGGTCAGCGTGATCGAGGGGATATAGAAGTAGAGAGTCCTGGATGTCCCCGGCGCCAGGTCCGCCGACCACAGCGTAGCGTTGCCATCGGCCGTGAACGTGCCCTCCTCTGGATTCTTAATAAGGAATCGCAGCCGGGAGTCCTCGGTCAGTGCCTGACCTTCCTTCACGATCAGCTTATCGTCCCCCTGCGAGCCCGATGAAAGGCGCAGCCTGCCGGCGCCCGCCTTCGTATCGGAGACATTGACCATCCGCACGCGGACCAGCAGGACGGTCGGGTCGTCGAGATCGATGTCGTTGAGGTCGCCGTCGAGCGTATCGAGGACGCTCGCCTGCTCATAGTAGATCGGGCCATCCTGCCACCAGGTGTACAGAAGCGGCAGATAGCCCTCTTCGAGTCTCCGTCCGCCCCGCAGCGTGCCGTCGGGAAGGCCCAGCGAAATCCGCAACTGGTCGCCTTTCCACCCCTTTCGGCCGCTGTCTCGCTCGCTTCGTTGCACGTTGAACCATCTGCCGACGGAGGTGACGTCAATCTCGCCATTGGGATGCTGCCGCATGGTGTTGCGATCTCCCGGCAGGCCATGCACGAACCAAAGCGGATGCTTCAGTGGCATGTCTCCCCAAGCCCGATCCAGCGTCTGCTCCGGCGAGTCCTTCACCCGCTCGTACACGCTCTTACCTGTGAAATTCGTGCGAAGAGACTGACGATATTCCTCCAGAGTGATCTGGTCCTCGGCGTTCGTGACGAGCACACCAAGATCGTCCAAGAGTATTCGGTCGCCTCGTGCAACCTCATCAGCGGCGAAGGAAAACGGGCGATGACTCGAACGCACCGTGACAGTGGTACGGTCGTACCGCGCATCCATCGGGTCGTTCGCCATCGTCAGTCCCACCTGGAGCACGCCCATAGTTCCGGCGGGGAGTCTCCAGACTCCGCCGGGGGATTTCCACGTTCCATTGGTGTTCGTAGAGAAAGGCCCGGACCCCTCCGTCACGACGGTGGCGAACTGACCATTATAGACTTCAAACTGAATCTTCTCGTCGCCATTCAGTCTCACTTCTGTTGCAGCGGGCCGGCCGAAGTGAATCCGCAACGCCAGTGGGCGGTAGGATGATTCTGTGAAGACCTGCATCCGGTCGTGGGCCGGCAGCGGCTTCTCGGCGTTCAGCCGGACCCACAGGGTTTTGCGATAACTGACGCCGGGCCCGGTGATGTCTTTGATCTCTCCGCTCGTGATCGGCAGGATGGTGAACGTCCAGCGTTTGCCCTCTACCTGGAGCGAGGTCTTGGCTGTGATCCACTTGCCGTTGGTCCAGTCGTCCATGGCGTCCCAGCCGACGCCGCCGGCCCCGCGTTCCATGAGCACCGGGTCGGCTTGGCCGTCCCAGGTCCGGTGCCAGTATTGCAGGCTCACCGCGCACGGGTCTGGCAACTGCCCGTCGGCGAACTCGACGACCACCTGCCTGACCTTTCGCGGCTCGGCCCAGCGGACCTCCGGCTGCGGACCGGCCGCACCGTCATGTGGCACGGGCACGCCAAAGGGGGCGATGTCACAATCTCCAACGGGCGCCTTCTGCTCATTTGCCCCCGCTGCCAGCAATCCCCCACACATGAACATGACGACCAACGCGGCGACGATTTCTGTGCTTTTCATGTTTGTGATGCTCCCATGGACTCCACACGTATCATCGGGTGCCATGCTTACGCTCGCGTAAGCATGCGGTAGCTGTCGGATGAACATGTCCACACACGCGTGGACATGGCACCCGGCAGTCAGAGATGGTACACGCGAAGACCGACTGGATCAATAGCGGCCGTGCTTTTCCGCTAACTCCATGAGTCTCTTGAGTCTCTCTGGCCTGACATGGGGGGCGACGCTGCAGGCAGAGGAGAGAATATAGCCGCTGCCGGGCTTGCCGATGGCGATTCTGTCCCGGACGGCCCGTTCGAATGTCGCGTCGTCGGCGTGGAGCATCTCGTTGACGGCGTCGAGATTGCCCTTGAAGAAGAATCTCCCACCATAGTCTGCTTTTGCCTTCGCCAGGTCCACCGTGCCCAGCGGCGGCGGGTCCAGGGTATCGATTCCGTCCACCGACGTCCCGGCCATCAAATCGAGGCGGTCGCCGATGGCCCCGCATGTGTGGACGTAGGACTTGATGCCGTGATCGCGAATGGCCCGGAAGACCTCGTCTTCGTACGGCGCGACAAATTCCTTGTACATCTGGCGGCTGATGAATCCCGCACCGGCGAACGCGGAACTGACGAGAATGGCGTCGGGCCTGCACCCGGCGTGCAACTGCACCTGGGCCAGCGTCACGCGCGTGAACATCGCCAAGGCTTTGTGGCAGATGAGCGGCGAATCGACCAGGGCCATGAGGGCCTGCTCATAGCCGAAGAGCTCCATCAGGTGTGTAAAGGGCGAGAACACCTCCACATGCACCGAGACATCCGGGGCTGACTGTTGCACCTTCTCCAGCGCGCCGGTGAACCATTTTGGATAGGCGGCCGGGTCGGACAGGTCCGCATCCCGCGCGATGCCCCACAGTTCCGGCATGTGCCAGGTGTTCCATACATAGCCCGGCAGCCGCTGGATGGCGGGATCATCGATATCGACAGTTCGGTAGTCGGCACGAGCCAGCCGTATCCCATCCGGCCCGGATGTTTGTGGATTGTCATCCGGGGGGACTACCGTCTCCAATCCTGATTTCCAGTACAGATACTCGCGATCTGCGACCTTTCGACAGGATTTCATCTGGCCTCGCCAATCCGGGGGCCGGCCGGGGATATTCACGAGGATGCCGTCGAACCTGTACCGTCGCTGCAACTCCACCAAAGCGGCGGCAAAGGTATCCGGGTCGAACCAGATATCCGACGGCTTGGCCTTGCAGTGAAGGAAATAGTGGCCCAGTGCCAACTGGCACATCACCGGGACGCGATCCGGCTCCCGGTGGTCCATCGCCGCCGATACTCGCTCTTTCGAATTCATGACCGCAGCACCATTTACTATTTATGAATTACGAATTACGATTTATGAATGGCCACGGGGACCGCCACCCAGCGGACCCGGGCAAATAGTAAATCGCAAATGGCAATTCGTAAATCCAAAGTTGAGTGCGAGCTGTGTCCGAAAGGCTGCGTCATCGCTCCCGGTCAGAGCGGCGAGTGCAGGGTCCGCGTGAACGTGGACGGCGTCCTGCGCTGCGTAGTGTACGGTTATCCATGCTCGGTGAACATCGACCCGATGGAGAAGAAGCCGCTGTTTCATTTCCTGCCCGGCGCGCAGATTTTTTCGCTGGCCACCGTCGGCTGCAACCTGCACTGCAAGAACTGCCAGAACTGGGAGGTTCCGCAGGCCAATCCGGAGGAGAGCCAGGCGGTCGCGTGTCCCCCGGAGAAGGTCGTGGCGCTCGCCCGGCAGTACAAGTGCCCGTCCATCGCGTACACCTACACCGAGCCGATTACGTACTACGAGTACACGTATGACACGGCCACGCTCGCGAAGACAGCCGGCCTCCGCAACGTGCTCGTGACGGCCGCCTACATCAATGAAGCCCCGTGGCGAAAGCTCCTGGAGTACGTCGACGCCGCCAACATCAACCTCAAGTCAATCTCGGATGCGTTCTACCGGGACGTGTGCTCCGCGACCTTGAAGCCCATCCAGACGGCCATGGTTGTCGCCAAGTCCATGGGCGTGCTGGTCGAAGTGACCAATCTCGTGATCCCGACGTTGAACGATAAGCCCGAGGAGATTCGGGAACTGGCCCGCTGGGTAAAGGCGAACATGGGCGCCGAGACGCCGTTGCACTTTTTGGGCTTCTTCCCGATGTACAAGATGCAACACCTGCCGCCGACGTCCGCGCAGACCCTGGAGATGGCCCGCGATCTGGCGATTGGCGAGGGGATGAAGTATGTCTATATCGGGAACCAGCGAAGCGAGAAGGGCCAGAACACATATTGTCCGGGCTGCAACAAGCTGCTGATCCAGCGGATCGGGAATTCCGTTCTGCAGAGCCGCCTGAAGGATGGCCGCTGCCCCGATTGTACGCACGAAATCTACGGAGTCTGGAGATGACGCGAAGAGGCTTCATCGGAAGATTGGTTGCTGGTCTTTGGCTGTTCGTTGTTGGCTTGCGGTTGCTGGCTTGCATCGCGGTAGGGTGGGCTTCGCCCACCGATTCCTATGGGCATAAGCAAAAGATGGTGGGCACAGCCCACCCTACGAGACCTGGTACGTACCCCGGCAGGGTGGTGCCGATGGGGGACGTTTACACAGAGTCAAAGTGGAGCGGTTGATATGAATCGATGGTGGAAAAAGCCTATTCTGGCGGTAATCGCTCTGCTGCTGGCAGGCGCCGGGATGATCTCATGCAGGAGGGCGACACCCGAGCAACCGGCCGCGGCGAAAGCTGTCGCGGTAGAGGACAAGGCCGCCGCGAGCCCAGTGAAAGAGGTGATGCGATCGACGCTGGCGGGCACGTGGTACGCCGCTGATCCCGGCGCGCTGCGCGCGGAGATCGCAGGCTATTTCGAGCAGGTCCAGGCGGAGGCTCGTGACGACATCGTCGGCCTGATCTTGCCGCATGCCGGCTACAAGTACTCCGGCCGGACCGCCGCCCACGCCGTCAAGTCGCTCGGACGCAACTATACCCGCGTCATTGTGATCGGCCCGACGCATCGCCTGCCCATGGAGGACATGCTCAGCGTGATGCGAGCCACGCACTACCAGTCGCCGCTGGGCGAAGTACCGCTGGACGTGGAATTCGTCCGGCAGTTGCTGAAATACCCGATATTCCAGGACGTGCCGGCGGCCCACGAACAGGAACACAGCGTCCAGATCGAAATCCCGCTGTTGCAATACAAGCTCGGGGATTTCAAGCTCGTGCCGATTGTGGCGGGGCAGTGCTCCTACGAGACTGTCGCACAAGCCGGCAAGATTCTGGCGGGCCTGATCGACAAAGACACGCTGGTGGTCGCCAGTTCCGATTTCACCCACTACGGCCCGCAGTATCAGTATGCCCCGTTCACGAAGGACATTCCGGCGAGCATCAAGAAGCTCGACATGGACGCGTTCGCGTTCATCAGCAAGAAAGACCCTCGCGGCCTGCTGGAGTACAGGCAAAAGACGGGCGTCACGATTTGCGGCTACGTGCCGATCTCAATCCTGCTTGCTGCGCTGCCCGGCGGGGCGGAGGCCCAATTGGTCGAGTACACCACCTCCGGCGAGCTGACGAACGATTACGCGAACTCCGTCAGCTACGTCTCGGCGGCCTTCCACGGCGCCTGGCAGCCGTCACAGCCGCTCGCTGCACAGGCGACTAACGGCGTGCTCTCGCCCGAGGACAAGAAGGTCCTGCTCTCACTGGCGCGAAAGACGATCCTGTACACCCTGGACAAGCAGCGGATACCTGAGCCGGCGGACCTGGGCATCACGTGCAGTGAGGCGGTCAAGGTTCCACGGGCGGCCTTCGTGACGTTGAAGAAACGCGGCGAGCTGCGCGGCTGCATCGGCGATATCTTCCCGCAGCGGCCTTTGTACAAGTCCGTGATCACCAACGCGATTTACGCCGCCTTCGCCGATCGGCGATTCACACAGGTGCAGAAGGATGAATGTAGTGAGATCAAGATCGAGATCTCGGCCCTGACGCCGCCATCGCCCGTGGCATCGGCCCAGGCAATTCGCATCGGCACGGACGGCGTGGTCCTGAGCAAGGACGGCCGCTCGGCTGTGTTCCTGCCGCAGGTTGCACCGGAGCAGGGCTGGGACCTGGAGACGACGCTGACGAACCTGTCAATGAAGGCGGGGCTGACCCCGGACGCCTGGAAGGACGGGGCGAGCTTCCAGGTCTTCCAGGCCGAGGTCTTCGGTGAGCAGGAATGAGATTCGCCCGCGGCCTACTGATCGTCGCATACGGCCTGTTCACTGTCGTCGCACAGACCCTGCTGTTCCGCGAGTTCGTCACCGCCTTTGAAGGTAACGACATCAGCGTCGGCGTCTTCTTCGGCTCGTGGTTCCTGTGGATCGGCCTGGGCGCGATGCTGGTGCGCCGCTGGGGCCGCCTGGCACAGGTCCTCCTGCGGCACATAGAGCTCCTCTTCCTGATCTACATTCCCGCCCTCGCCATCCAGCTCCTGCTGATCCTCCAGGTGCGCGGGCTGGCGGGCCTTGCCTCCTACGATCTGATGTCCGTCCAGGCGATTGTCTTCTGGTCGCTGGTCGTCAATGCGCCGGTGAGTCTCGTGACAGGCCTGCTGTTCCCGCTGGCCTGCCGATGGATCGAAGAGATGCAGGCCTTCCCGGTCTCCCGCGTATACATCCTTGAGGCGGTCGGCAGCTTCCTCGGCGGCATTGCCGTGACGGTGCTCCTGGCCCTGCACGTGGACGCTGTGCGACTCATCTTCTTCGTGACGATTGCCTTGGCCGCATCGGTGCTCGCGTCATTATGCGTGGGCTCCAAGCCGCGTGCTGCAAGAGGAGTCTCTCTGGTCTTCATGCTCCTATTCGTTCTCGGTCTGGTCGGCGGGATGGACGGCCATCTCGCGCAGCAGATGAGGCTTCTGAAGTGGACGAGGCTGCTTCCGCGGGATGCATATCGGGGCGCTTTGCAGACGGCCCAGGCGGAATACCTCTACGGCGAGTACCATGGTCAGTGGGTAGTCGTTCGCGACGGGGCCGCGTGCGAATCGCTGCCGAACGAGGCGACCGGACAAGCGGCGGCTGTGGCTCTCTGTCAGAAGCCCGGCGCGAAGCGGGTCCTTGTCATCGGCTCGGGACTTGGGCTGTGCGGCCGGTTCCTCTTGTTGCCGCAAGTCGAGCGCGTCGCCTGGGCGCATGCGGATAGCGAGTATGTCGCGCGGGTGCATGGGTGTGTGCTGGCGCAGTTTCAGATCGATGACGATCGGTTCCAGCCGGTTGTGGAGGAGCTGCGTCCGTATCTTGCCGGCACGCCGGATCGTTTTGACCTCATCATTTTGAACCTGCCGGATGTGACCAACTCCGCCTCCAACCGCTATTTCACAGTGGAGTCGTTTGCACGGATCAAGGAGGCACTGACGCCGGGCGGAGTGCTTAGCGTGAGCGTCGCGGGCGGCGAGAACGTGATGGGCGCGGAGCTGGCTGCACTTGGCGCATCAGTGAAGTTGACGCTTGAAAAGGTCTTCGCACACCTGGTCCTCGTCCCGGGCGACGAAACGTGGCTGCTGGCCTCGGATGCCCCGGCTCTCACGGGTGACCCGGCGACCCTGCGGGACCGCTTTGCGGCCGTGAAAGGCGCCGATCGGATTTTCCCACCGGCCGGGCTGCTGTCGATCTACCTGCCCGACCGGGCGGCACAGGCAATGGCACGATACGAAAAGGTCGATCTACCGACAGGTCTGCTGATCAACCGCGATTCGCATCCCTTGACGCATCTGTACAGCCTCCTGCTGGCGGCACGGCAATCCGGGGCCTCGGTGACCCGGCTCGTCAGGCTGCTGGCGCTTGCAGGCTTGTGGCCGTTCTTCGCGGCTGTCCTGGTCTTCGTTGCCCTCCGTACGTGGTCCATGACGAAGCAGCGGGGCGAGAGCAAATCGAGTTTCGACGGCTCATTCCTGGTGTTCTCCACCGGCTGGGTCAGCATCGCCGTGGTGATCGTCCTGATGTACCTCTACGAGACCCGCTTCGGCTCGCTGTACCTGCACATCGGTGTGATCTCCGCGCTCTTCATGGTCGGCCTGACAATCGGGGCCGCCTTCGTCGGGCGGCTGGTCAAAATGGAAACGCGACATTCGGCATCTCTACTCCTCGGCCTGGTTGCGCTCCATGCCCTGGTGCTGGCGGCGATGGCTGGGGGGCTTACGCGATGGCCGGGGGGACACGGGTTGTTTGCGGCAATCTTCGTCCTGTGCGGCTTGTGTTGCGGGGGTTACTGGCCGCTGGCCGCCGCAGGGCTCACGGCTGCGGGCTTTCACCCCGGCGAGGCGGGCAGCCGGCTGGAAACCGCCGATCACCTCGGGGCGTGTGTCGGCGGCTTGGCGGCGAGTCTGCTGATGCTGCCTGTGCTGGGCACGGCGACAACGTTGCTGGCCCTCATTGGCCTCCTCCTGGCGAATGTCCCGGCTGCTGGTGCGGCCCTGTGGCGGCGCGAGCCTGCCGCCTCGGTGCGGACCGGGCGGCCATGGATGGCATACACGGGATACGCTCTCTTCGGCATCGCGGCGTGGATCGTCATCAGCTCCAACGCATTGACCGCGGCGAGCGCGCGACTGCAATCAGCCTTGCCCGAGTATGCCGTGCAGGTCCTGGCCGGGGGGCAGGATGCCACGGAAGCAGCCGTGACATTGCCGGGCAGCGGCAAGCGCGCACGCTACTTCGTTCTTTCACAGGCCGGCGGACCACCGACCGGCTATGTTCTCAGCTCCGCCGACTTTGCGCCCGCCGTGCGGGGCTTCGGCGGAAAGATCAACCTCGCGATGCACATCGACGAGAATGGCACGCTCGTCGATTTCCTGATCGTACAGTCCAACGAAACGCCAAGCTACCTCGACCTCATCCGTGGCTGGCTCACCGGCCTCAAAGGAAGAAGTCTCTTTGTGCCTCAGCCGTTCGCGGGCGTCAACACGGTCACGGGCGCTACGATCAGCTCCGAAGCCATCCTGGCGGCGCTGCGGGAATCATCGCGACGATTCGCAGTACAGGTGCTCGGCAAGAATATAGCAGCGCCCGGCGAACACTCCGAACCTGCTGCGGCATGGATGCGATATGTGCCGAACCTCGCCGGCCTGTATCTTCCACTGGCTTTCGCGGCGGCCGTCCTCGTGACCTTGTGGGGCGGGTTCCGGAGCCGGCTGGCAGTGCTCATCCTCACGCTCGTCCTGGGCGGCCTCGTGCTCAACGCCCAATACTCCAGCGAGCAGATCGTGACACTGCTGTCCCTGGAGACGCCGGCGGTGGGATGGACCGGGGCATTCCTGCTGGTCCTCGGCGTGCCGCTGCTGGTGCTCCTTTTCGGCAATCTCTATTGCGGCTACGTGTGTCCCTTCGGGGCGGCGCAGGAACTGCTCGGATACCTCCTGCCGCGACGTCTCAGGCCGGCTGTTCCAGACACGCAAATGCGGCCTGCCCGCTTTGTGCGTTATGCCGTGCTCTTCGTGATGATCCTCGCGTTCTTCCTGTCTCGCAACCGGACAACGCTCTCGGGCGATCCGCTCATCAGGATCTTCAGTCTTCAGTCTTCACTGGGCATCCTGAGTTGGCCTGGATGGATGTGGCTCGTCCTGATTATCGCACTGGCCGGCTCCGTATTGGTCGTTCGCTTCTGGTGCCGGTACTTGTGCCCGGCGGGGGCGTTCCTATCGCTGCTGAATCACTTCATGCTGTTGAAGCGGTGGCTGCCGGCCAAGCGGTTCGGCCGCTGCGAATTCGGCGTGACGGCGAGCGAACACGTAGACTGCATCCACTGTGACCGCTGCCGACACCCTGCCACACAGAGCGGAGATACAAAATTCTGCGTCTCTGCGCGAGGGACCACGCCGTATCCGCTTCTCGCGATTGTCTTGATCGCGGGCGTGCTCATGGCGGGTGTCTCGACCAGTCAATTGCGCCGCGCGATGCCGACAGTGCTGGAGGGCCCGGCCGCCACCGCCGGCGTCGCGGGCCAGCCCAGAGACGTGGACCTCCAACGCATCCGTACCCTGATCGAGCAGGGACGACTATCGAACAAGGAAGCGGAGCACTACAAGAAGATCGACGACACCCGCCCGTGAGTCCAAGCTGTGTGCCGGGTGGCATGCTTAGGCTTGCGTAAGCATGTGTCCCTTGTGAGATGAGGCATGTCCACGCGAGCGTGGACATGGCACCCGAAGCCGGGGGCGGGGGCCCGGAAATGGGGTAATTGTGACTTTCAGGAGGGGCTTGCGGGTGGGCCTGTCACGCAGTATATTGGGCGGCCAGAGACCGCTCCGCCTGCATAGAAGCGGCCTTTTTAGGTTGCGTTGCGGGC
Organism: Sedimentisphaerales bacterium; assembly: GCA_963708075.1. GTDB lineage: Bacteria > Planctomycetota > Phycisphaerae > Sedimentisphaerales > Anaerobacaceae > PLanc-01. Next base: position 4,363,662 of record OY970194.1, on the reverse strand, counting down.
GTCGGTCCCTATAATTGGTGAGGATTTGCGTGTAGGAGGCAACGCGTTTGGGGGTACGAGTCCCTTGAACAGATGCATCGAACAATCTTCGTCCATAAAGCAATGCTGATTTGAAAGGAGCAGGTATGAAACTCGACCGGAAGTTGAGAATGGGTTTGATCGGCGGGGGCCCGGGGGCATTCATCGGCGAGGTCCATCGCAAGGCCTCGCGTCTGGATGGGGAGATCGAGCTTGTGGCCGGAGCGTTCGATATCAATCCCGCGAAGTCCAAGGAAATGGGCAAGCACCTGGCCCTGAATCCCAATCGCGTATACAGCGCCTATGATGAGATGATCAAAGCGGAACTGGCGCTACCGGTTGGAGAGCGCGTTGACTTTGTCTCCGTGACTACGCCCAACAACTGGCACTTCCCGATCGCCCGGGACTTCCTCAAGGCCGGGTTCCACGTCATGTGCGAAAAGCCGATGACTCTTACCTCCAAGGAGGCCAAGGAGTTGCAGAAGCTGGTCCAGAAGAAGGGCCTGGTATTTGGTCTGATGCACAACTATACGGGCTATCCCATGGTCAAGCTGGCCCGTGACATGGTCCGCAAGGGCGACGTGGGCAACATCCGCAAGATCGTCGTCCAGTACCCGCAGGGCTGGCTGGCGACGGCCCTGGAGAAGACCGGGCAGATGCAGGCAAGCTGGCGGACCGACCCGAAGCAGAGCGGCGCCGGCGGCTGCGTCGGCGATATCGGCACGCACGCGGCCAACCTGGCCGAGTACATCAGCGGGCTGAAGATCGCCCAGATTTGCGCCAACCTGTCCACGTTCGTCCCCGGACGGCCGCTCGATGACGACTGCAATTGCCTCCTGAAGTTCGACAACGGCGCCAGCGGCGTCCTGCACGCCACCCAGATCGCCATCGGCGAGGAGAACAACCTGGCCATCTGGGTCCATGGCGAAAAGGCCAGCCTGGAATGGCACCAGGAACACCCGAACTACCTGTACGTGCGTCGGATGGACAAGCCGGAAGAGGTCTGGAAGAGGGGCAACGGCTACGTCGGCGCCTACAGCGCCGGCGCCGGTCGCGGCACCCGCCTGCCCTCCGGCCACCCCGAAGCCTTCCTCGAAGCCTTCGCCAACAACTACATGAATTTCGCCGAGACTGTGAAGTGCCATATCGCCGGCGAGAAGCCGAGCGAGCTGGCCCTGGACTTCCCGAACGTGAATTCCGGCGTACGAGGCATGCTCTTCATCGAGACCGTCGTCGCCAGCTCCAAGAGCAAGCAGAAGTGGATGCCCATGAAGAAGTAGCCGCCTGAGGCGGGCTGTCAATCGTGCCTGTGACGCTGTTCGGCGCGTCCGAGTCGGGTGCGCCGAACGGCGATCTTTGATGGCGGGAGCAGCCAGAGCTCGTGTTGAGACGCATGGAGGAGTGGAGCAATTCAGGAACAGATCATAGGAGCACTAAATGAAGAATCAGCAGGAATCCTCTGAGCGGCGCATGGAACGCGTTTCCCGCCGCCATTTTCTTTCCGGGGCCGCCGCAGCAGCGATGGCAGTCTCTGCCGTGCAATCCGTGGCCGGGGCCGGCGAGGCGGACAAGTCGCCCAAGAAGTTCAAGCTCAGATATGGACCCGACCTGGGTGCATTCCGTCAGCATGCCGGCAACGACCCCATCGACAACCTGAAGTTCATGGCCGACGAGGGTTTCACCGGCATGTTCGATAACGGGCTGATGGGCAAGCCCCCGGAACTGCAGGAGAAGATCGGCAAGGAGGCGGACCGGCTGGGCATTATGATCGGACCGTTCGTCATGTACGCCGAGTTCGGCAAGGCCACGCTGGTGACGCAGGACGAGGAGGCACGCAAGGACATTGTCGAGCGGACGAAACAGGCCGTGGAGACCTGCAAGCGGGCCAACGCCAAGTGGGCGCTCATCGCCCCGGGTCTGTGCAGCCAGCGAATGGAGTGGGACTACCAGACGGCCAACCTGATCGACAACCTGCGCCGGTGCGTCGAGGTCGCCGAGCCGGCGAGCATGGTCATTGTCATCGAGCCGCTGAATTGGTGGGCCAACCATCCGGGCCTGTTCCTGCAGAAGATCCCTCAGGCCTACGAAATCTGCCGGGCGGTCAACAGTCCATCCTGCAAGATCGTCAATGACCTGTACCACCAGCAGATCACCGAGGGCAATCTGATCCCGAACATCGACAAGGCCTGGAGCGAGATCGCCGCGTTCCACCTGGGGGACAATCCCGGCCGCAACGAGCCGGGCACCGGCGAGATCAATTATAAGAACATCTTCAAACATCTGCACAAGAAGGGCTATCAGGGTGTGCTGTGCATGGAGCACGGCAAGAGCATTCGAGGCAAGGAGGGCGAACGGGCGGTGATCGAGGCCTATCGGGCCTGCGATGACTTCGCCGTCTGAAAGCATTTGTCGGAACTCTTTGGAAAGGAATGACCCATGAAGCAGAGATCAACTGAGAAACCCGGTGTCTCTCGTAGGGATTTCATCAAGACGTCAGCAGCGGGCATGGCGGCAGTGCTGGCCGGCAAGAACGTGATGTTTGCCGGGCAGGCGAAACGCAAGTTCCGGGTCGGCCTGATCGGCTGCGGCGGCCGGGGAAACGGCGCCCTGGACAACTGCATGGCGGGCGCCAAGATCATGGACGTGGAGTTGGAGCTGGTCGGGACCGCCGATTGGTTCAAGGATAGGGCCGAAGGAACCGGCAAGAGATACAATTTGCCGGCGGCCAAGTGTTTCAGCGGAGCCACCGCCTACAAGAAGCTGCTGGAAACCGACGCCGACGTGATCCTTATTGCCACCTCGCCGAATTTCCGGCCGGTGCATTTCGAGGCGGCCATCAACGCGGGCAAGCACGTGTTCATGGAGAAGCCCGTGGCTGTGGACCCGCCGGGAGGCCGGAGGGTCATCGCCGCCGGTGAAGCGGCCAAGCAGAAGGGGCTGGCCGTCGTCGCCGGCACACAGCGCCGGCACGAGGCAGGCTATCTCAGAACCCAGTATGCCGTGGAGCGCGGCGCCATCGGAAAAATCGCCGGCGGGGCCATCTGGTGGTGCGGCGGCGCTCTCTGGTATCAGACGAAGAAGCCCAATGAGAGCGACGCCGACTACATGATTCGCAACTGGGTCAGCTTCACGGAAATGTCCGGCGACCACATCGTCGAGCAGCATGTCCACAACATCGATATCGCCAACTGGTACGTCGGCCATCCGCCCGCCCGGGCGCTCGGCTTCGGCGGCCGTGCACGCCGCAAGACCGGAAATCAGTTCGACTTCTTCAGCGTCGATCTGGATTACACCGACGGCTGCCACATCCATAGCATGTGCCGTCAGATCAACGGCACCGACGGCGATGTCCGCGAGTTCTTCCGCGGCACCGAGGGCGAGACCGGCGGCGGGGGCGGCCTCAAGGGCGGCAAGGAAATCGCCGTGCCCCAGTTCCCCGACCGCGACCCCTACGTGCAGGAGCACATCGACCTGCTCACCAGCATCATGCAGGAAAAGCCCCTCAACGAGGCCCGCAACGTCGCGGAGTCCACGCTCACCGCGATCATGAGCCGCATCTCGGCCTACACCGGCAAGATGGTCGTGTGGAAGGACATCGTCGAGAACGAGAAGTCTCCGTGGTACAACCTGACGCTCAAACCCACGGCAGAGGATTTCGAAAAGGGCGAAGTGGTCGCCCCGAAGGACGACGTCCCCGCCATCCCGGGCAAAGAAGCATGACATAGAACTCGTGTAGAAGTTCCGCAAACACTGACGGGTGGCAGCGAAAGGCACTTTGGCCTCTCGTTGCCACCCGTTGCACGTCCTCAATCAGGGTTGCATTCTCTCCCCCGAGGGAGGATAATTGCTGCCCATGAAACGCGCGATATGTCTCGAATGTGCTCCTGACGAACAGGTGGGAGGCTCCCATGGCTAAAGAGAATCGCAAGAAGAAAACGGCACTGTCCGGCTATGACGTGCGCGCCAACGCCGCCAACGCCCGGACGCAGCAAAAAGGACGCGGCAGGAGAGCCGTTTCCTTTGCCCGCGGGCGCGGAAAGGGAAAGGCCTGATCGTGGAGCATCGGATTCGTTGACTTGGCTCTGTCACTACGGAAGGAGATCATACGATGACAGCGAAGATGTCACTGGTGATTTGGATCGGGGTCGTCATGCTCACTCTCGTGATTCCCATACAGGCGCAGACCGATGATCAGGGGTGGATCAGTCTGTTCGACGGGAGCTTCAATGGCTGGAAGGCGGCGGAGAAAGAGAATGCCGGCACGTTTACCATCAAAGATGGGGCGATTGTCGCGCACGGACCGCGGAACCATCTGTTCTACGTTGGGCCGGTGTATTACGGCGACTTTCGGGACTTCGAGCTGAAAGTCGATGTGATGGCCGAGGAGAACTCCAATGGTGGCATCTACTTTCATACGCAATACCAGGACCGGAACTGGCCCGCCAGGGGCTTCGAGGTCCAGGTGTGCAATGACAGCTACAAGCGCGATCCCCGCAAGACCGGCAGCCTGTACAAGATGCAGGACGTCAACCCGTCGCCTGTGAAAGACAACGAGTGGTTCACCATGCACGTCATCGTCCAGGGCAGGCACGTCGTGGTCAACGTGAATGACAAGCAGGTGGTGGACTGGACGGAGACGCAGCCGGCGAATCCGCCGTCGGACATGCCCGGCCGCGTGATCGACAGCGGGACGTTCGCCCTGCAGGGCCACGACCGCAACAGCATCGTGTACTACAAGAATATCCGCGTCAAGCCGCTGTTTCCTATCGTGGATTACCATCTTCACGCCAAGGGCGGCCTGACCATCGATGATATTGCGAAGTTCGCGAAGGAGCACGCCATTGGGGCCGGCGTCGCCGTCAATTGCGGCGTCGGATTCCCGACCACCAACGACCAGGCGCTGCAGCAGGCCCTCGCCGGCTTCGAGGGCAAGCCCGTGTACAAGGCGATGCAGGCGGAGGGCCGCGAGTGGGTGAAGATGTTCTCGCCGGAGATGATCGCGAAATTCGATTACGTCTTCACGGACTCGATGACCTTCACCGACCAGCGAGGCAAGCGCGTCCGCCTGTGGATTGCCAACGAGGTCGAGGTCGGCGACAAGCAGGCGTTCATGGACATGCTGGTCGAGAAGACCGTCGGCATTCTGAACAATGAGCCGATCGACATCTACGTCAACCCGACGTTTCTGCCGGAGGTAATCGCGAAGGAATACGACACACTCTGGACCGATGCGCGGATGGACCGCGTGATCGAGGCGGCTGTGAGGAGCGGCGTCGCTATCGAGATCAACGCCCGGTACAAGCTGCCCAGCGAGAAGTTCCTCCGCAAGGCCAAAGCGGCCGGCGCCAAGTTCTCCTTCGGCACGAACAACGGCGGCAGAGACGACTTGGGCGACCTGGCCTACAGCCGGCTCATGGCCAGGCGTCTCGGCCTGACCGCCGCCGACATGTTCGTCCCCAAGCCCGACGGCCGTAAACCGGTCCAACTGAAGGGATTACCTCAGTAAGTGTCCGGGTCGCGACATCGCAGACCCCGGTGGCCACGGAGATACTTGCCCATTTCCCTCGGGTGTGGTCGGAATTCGGTGGCGGCGTGTAGCCGCCGTGTGCGGACTGCGCCTCTTTCGTCCCTTACGGGACTGGCTTTTGTCCTCGGCCCCGGTTCCCCAGCGATCAATCGCTGGGCTATTCTCTATCGCCCTGCGGGCTTGGACTGCGCCATGGCTGAGCTTTGTGGTCCTGTCAAATTGAAGGCTATTCTCTATCGCCCTGCGGGCTTGGACTTCGCTCCAGTCCTCTTGCGTCGGCCCGTCCGCCCCACGGGGGCGATCGACACTAGCCCACCGTTTCAACGGTGGGTACGATAGTCAATCCTATCTCAAAGCCCCGCAGGGGCGAAAGAAGACTGGGCTGCGCTCTTGCGTCGGGTGGAATCCGAATCTGCCACCGAATGCCGACCGCACCCTTTCCCTCTCTTCTCGGGGCAATTCTGTTGACATCCCACTGCCTGCCTGTAGACTTATAATTATGGGACGGTGGTGGGTATAGGTAGTCGGCATGCGTCCCGGAGAGAGGCCCCAGGGAGGAGGCCCCCCAGTACTATCTGACGTTCGATCCAGGGAGAAGGGCTCTTTCCCTTTTCTCCCTCAGCGATCTCATCCCAGGATGGTGCGGTGTGCGTGCGGATTCCGTCGCCTCTGAGCGGGCGCGTTCCGTAACGCCAAGTTGGCGATTGGTAAGTTCCGGGATCTTTGGGGAAGGTGAGAATCATGAGGTTGCAGAAACACCTCGTCGCATCGCTGACTATCCTTCTGGCCGTGAGCCCGCAGGCGTTCGGCGGGCCTACTTCTGTGAGCGGATCGGTAGCTTACTTCTCCGGCGATCAATCCGGCGGCATTCGTAGCGGCTTCGATTTTTCCTGTCCGCCGATCTACACGGTTAACGTCTACGATCTTACCACGAACATCGGAACAATCGCCGATGATTTCGGCATCGCACTAGTGCGCGAGGCCGGTGACGGCGCGGCTGGCCCCGAATCGCGTAATATGTTCAACGCTCGCGGTGGGAATGGTGGTGCGGGTGGTCTCGGCGGTGAAGTGATCGGGTCGACATTGGTGGGTCCCACCGTAAACTTCACCGGCGGCGAGTTTGAGATCTTCTCGTCTGGCATAGTTGCCGGCGGTATCTACGCACGGAGCGAGGGCGGCACCGGCGGCGCCGGCGGCTACGCCAACTCGGGCCTTGCGTCGGCCTGGGGTGGTGCAGGCGGGTACGGGGGCTTGGGTATGCCGGTGACTGTCACCAGCAACGGCGGCATCCACGCCACCGGCGGCTTTTTTGCTCTGGGCATCTGGGCTGTGAGTGCGGGCGGCACCGGCGGCGCCGGCGGCGCGACCGACGCTGCGATAGCGGCCACCGGCGGCGCGGGCGGGGCCGGCGGCTCGGGTCGCCCGGTGACTGTCCACAATGACGGCCATATCAACACCGGCGGTGTGTTTTCTGCCGGCATCCTCGCCACAAGTGGGGGCGGTAATGGCGGCGTCGGTGGCTCAGCCCACACGGGTGGCAACGCCTACGGCGGTCAGGGTGGAGCCGGGGGCGATGGCGGCACGGTGATTGTCACCAACGACGGCAGCATCCAGGCCGACGGTATTTTCACGTTCGGGGTCGCCGCCGGGAGCAGCGGCGGCACCGGCGGGGATGGCGGTTCCGGCGTTTCCGTCCTTTCTTATGGCAAGGGCGGTGACGGCGGTCGGGGGGCGCCGCTGGTCCGGTGGACATCGACAATCATGGTAGCATCACAATCACCAGCACCATGGACGGTAGTCAGACCCAGGGTTTCACCGCCGGGATCCTCGGGCAGAGCCTCGGCGGTATCGGCGGCAATGGTGGGTCCGGCAGCAGTGTAGTCGGCGTGGGAGGCAACGCTCTGGGCGGTGGTTCAGCCGGCACCGTAGATATCGAGAATACCGCGACTATCACGGCTACCGGTTTGGCTACGCGCGGCATTCTCGCCCAGAGCGTAGGGGGCTTCGGCGGTACTGGTGGCTCCGGCAGTGGTGTGGTCGGTTGGGGCGGCAGCGGAACAAGCAGCGGTAACGGCGTACTCGTCACGGTGGAAAACAGCGGAGCCATCACGGCGACAGGCGCCGGCTCCTTCAGTATATTGGCCCAGAGCATCGGCGGCGGCGGCGGCGATGCAGGCTACGCCTCGGGGGGAGTTAGCGTGGGGGGCACGGGTTCCGCGGCGGGCAACGGGGGTACCGTCACGGTCACAAACACGGGCGCGCTTCAGACTTTCGGCGTCGACGCCCTGGGGCTTGCGGCTCAGAGCATCGGCGGCGGCGGCGGATCTGGTGGTATTTCCACCGGGCTTGTGGCCCTCGGGGGCAGCGGAAACAGCAGCGGCAATGGCGGCGTCGTTACCGTCATCAACGACGGGCAAATCACGACGACCGGCCACAGCTCGGACAGCATCTTCGCCCAGAGTCTCGGCGGCGGGGGCGGGATCCTCGAAGGCGCCGGCAGTATCAACGTAGACTTCTTTGGGTCCATCGGGGGCAGTGGTGGCGCCGGCGGCAGCAGCAGCACAGTCACAGTCAACAACGGCGGCCATCTGCAGACTTCCGGTGACGATGCCAGCGGCATCCTCGCTCAAAGTCTCGGCGGCGGCGGCGGACGCAGTGGCTGGTCTTTCACGGGTTTTGCTACTCCCGTTGTCGAAGAACTTACCGTTTCCGCCAGTGAAGCCGACATCGTTGCCGAGGCCGCTGGCTTGCCTGACTGGCTCGACTGGCTGGTGGGCGCCAGCGGGGGTGGCGGTGACGGCGGCCAGGTCAACGTTATCACCGGAGCCACCGCTACGATCAGCACCGAAGGTGTTGGCTCATACGGAATCCACGCCCAGAGCGTGGGCGGAGGAGGTGGCACGGGCAAAATCGTCGAGAGCAAGCAACTCTTCGTCGGTGTCGCGATCGGCAGCAATGGCGGCGCGGGCGGCAACGGTGGCGCTGTCAACGTCACCAGCAACAGCACCATCACCACGCAGGGGAACGAGGCCGAGGGCCTCTTCGCTCAGAGCATCGGTGGTGGCGGCGGCAACGGCGGCAGTGTCGTCAGCTACACCGGTGGAGTGGACTACACGGTCAATGTGGCGCTGGGCGGGCAGGGCGGCGACGGCGGTGATGGCGGTACTGTCAACCTCACGAGCAACGCCCAGGTCACTACGCTGGGGGAGAATGCCCACGGGCTCCACGGCCAGAGCGTCGGGGGCGGCGGCGGTTCCGGGGGAAACGCTGTTACATGGACCGCTAATCTTGGCTTGGGCCTGACAAACATGCCGACCCTCACCGCCGGGCTGACCATGGGCGCCAGCGGCGGCTCCGGTGGCAGCGCCGACAAGGTCACCATTCTGAGCACAGGCGACATCAGCACCGCTGCGCTCCGTTCCTATGGCATCCTGGCGCAGAGTGTGGGCGGCGGCGGCGGTGATGGGGGAAGCAGCATGGCGGGCCTCCTCGCCTTCGGTACCGACATTGTGGCAAACGTAGCCCTGGGCGGCAAAGCCGGCGTCGCGGGCAACGGGGCTGATGTCGATGTGGACAGCGACGGCGTCATTGAGACCCAAGGCGATTTTTCGCACGGGATTCTGGCCCAGAGCATCGGGGGCGGCGGCGGGGCCGGGGGCAACAGCAGCTTTTTGATGGCCGCCATCGATGTCCCGACGGGCATCAGCCCGGAGGACCTCATGCCTCGTGCGGCGACGATCACTGTCGGAGTTGGGGGCGCAAGCTCCGCCGGGGGGGCCGGCGGACTGGTGGACGTCGATAGCACGGGCGCTATCAGCACGAAGGGCGACTTCGCGAATGGGATCCTGGCCCAGAGCGTGGGCGGCGGCGGCGGGGCCGCCGGTAACAGCACGGAAGAGACCTTCGGACTTAGTCTCAATCCGCTGCCCAGCATAGGCGTGGAGGCCGATGTTTCGGTGGGCGGCTTCGCCTACACGGGTGGATCCTCCATACCCAACAACGGCGGCTCTGTTATCGTCCACAACTCCGGTGCTATCGTCACGGAGGGCGCCTTTGCCAACGGAATTCTGGCGCAGAGCGTAGGTGGCGGCGGCGGGACCGGCGGTGACAGTACGAAGATGACCACGGACCTGAGTGCGGATCTTGTGGGAGAGCTTCTCGCCCCTACGACCGCTTCGTGGGACATCTCGGTCGGTGGGTTTGGCGGTAAGGGGGGAGCCGGTGGCGGAGTTACCGTGGACAATAGCGCCGGCATCACTACGGTGGGCCATTTCGCCAGCGGAATCCTGGCGCAGAGCATTGGCGGCGGGGGCGGGGCCGGCGGCGAGCGCACGAAAATCGCCACCGAGTTGAGCGGGGTTCCATCGCTGGGTCTCCTCTCCGCCATCGATCCTTCGATCACTCTGGCGGTCGGCGGGTTCGGTAGTAATGGGGGAGCAGGTGGCGGCGTCGACGTATCCAACGGCGGCGCCATCACTACGGCGGGCCATTTCGCCAACGGCATCCTGGCGCAGAGTGTGGGCGGCGGCGGCGGGGCCGGCGGCAGCCTCATGACCCTTGACATCACAGCGATCCCTGACACGTCAGTGGACTTTGATTTTTCCGGCGGCAGCTTTTCCTTGGGTGGCCTCGGTGGCCTGGGGGGAGCGGGTGGCGTTGTCACCGTGACCAACAGCAACGGCGGCGACATCACCACCGGGGGCCATTTCGCCAACGGAATCCTGGCGCAGAGCATCGGGGGAGGCGGCGGAACCAACGGGTCCATAGCCACGTCCTCACTTGTTCTGGCCGGTGGGGAGCAATCCTCCACGTTGTTGAAGGGGGCCAGTGCCGGCGCCGGCAATGGCGATGCGGTCACGGTGGAGAACAGTGCCGACATCGTCACTCACGGCGGGTTCGCACACGGGATCCTCGCCCAGAGCATCGGCGGCGGGGGCGGATTCGGGGGAATCAGTGAGAGCGGCGGCACCAGCGAACTGGACCTCAACCTCCAAGCCACAGGTGTCTTCGTGGAGAACGCGGGCTTTGGCACAGCCTTTGCCGGTAGCGCCGGTGGCAGCGGCTCGGCGGGCGCGGTCAGCGTCACGAACACGAACACAGGCGCCATCACGACAACCGGCGAGATGTCCCATGGCATCTTCGCCCAGAGCGCCGCAGGTACTGGTGCGGCCGGGCCGGTCACCGTCACGCTGGCCGGCGACATCAGGGCCTATGGCGCGAAGTCCCATGGCATCTATGCTCAAAGCGTGGGTGGGGGCGGCAATGGAAATATCACCATCAACAACGGCGGCATCGTCCAGGGTGGCTCGGCCGACGGCGCGGGCGTCAATATCGATGGCGGAGCCAACAACACCCTGACCAACGCGGCCGGGGGCAGTATTTCCGCCCTGAGCGGCAAAGCGATCGTCGGAGGCAGCGGCAATCGAACCATTCACAACTACGGCACAGTTGCCGGCACGGTTGAGTCAGGCGGTGGGACCAACGCCTTCCATAACTATTCCGGCGCAAGGTTCGACTCGGGACTCACCATCGACCTGGGCGCGGGCGGCACCTTGACCAATTCCGGAATCCTCTCGCCCGGGGGCCTGGGGAATTTCGCCAACACCACCCTCACCGGCGATTTCGTTCAGTTGAATTCCGGCATTTTGGAGATCGAGATCGGTGGATTCACCACGGGGTTCTTCGATTCCCTCAGCATCACGGGCACCCTGACCAGCAGCGCAGAGGCCACAGGTCTTATGTCGGCCACAAGTCTTTTGCCGGCGGGCGGCGATGTCCACTTCTCCTTCCTCCCGGGCTACGACATTTTCGCGGATATCGATCCCGGGCAGAGTCTGGCGCTGCTATTCCTGAGTGTGGAAGGCAACCCCGAGTTTCTGTCCACGTCCTTGTTCTCCTATGAGTTCTTCGGGGGTCCTGCGGGCTTCCAATTCGACGTGTTTCAACAGGGCGGGGGACTGTACGTCCAGGCCGAGAACGTTGTCCCCGTTCCAGGCGCTTGTCTGTTAGGTTTCCTGGGCCTTGGTGTTGCGGGCTGGAAGCTGAGGAAGACCTGTGCGTGAATCCGCCCGGGTATCTAAGGCCGATGCATCGCTCTAGAACGGCCTGCGCGGGCAGGCGCCTGTGAGGAGCTCGCAGCCATCGTCGGTAATGAGGATATCGTCTTCGATGCGGACGCCGAGCTTGCCGGGGATGTAGACGCCGGGCTCGATGGTGATGATCTGGCCGGCTTGGAGCTTGCCCTCGGCCTTCTCACGAAGAAACGGGGTCTCGTGGATTTCCAAGCCGAATCCGTGGCCGGTTCCGTGGCCATAGACCGGCAGGCCATTCTTGCGAATAACGGCGCGGGATGGCATCGAGCCGCATCAACTCGATCCCCGCTTTGGCCGCTTGGATCGCGGCGGCCTGAGCCTTCTCCACGACCTGATATGCCTTGCGATAGGCGGCGGTCGGCTTGCCGATGGCAAAGCTGCGGGTGATATCGCAGCAGTAGCCCCGGTATCGGGCGCCGAAATCGATGAGCACAGTGTCCGTTTCCACCAGTTTCCTTGGGCCGGGCTGGTGGTGCGGGCGGGAAGCGTTGGGCCCGAAGGCAACGATCGTGTCAAAGCCGATCTTCGCCCCTCGTCGGCGCATCTCCAAGTCGAGAATGCCCGCCATCTCACTCTCCGTCACGCCCGGCCTGGCGTGGCGTACGGCCCTCTTGAACGCCGACGCCGCGATGGCTGCGGCGGTCCTGATCGCAGCGGTCTCCTCCTCATCCTTGACGGCCCGCAGGGTCTCGATGACGCTGCCCACTGTCTTGATAGGCAGACCAGCACTCTTTCTGAGAGCCTGATACATCGCCACGGGGATTGAGTTCTCCACGGCGACGATTTTCGCTGACTTGAGCTTTCGCACCAGCTTGCCGGCCGACGGCGCGATGAGGTCTTTGCGCTCCACGATGGTCGTTCCGACGCACTCCTTCTGTGCCTGCTCGGTGTAGCGGCTGTCTGTCAGCAGGTATACGGCGTTCTTTGTGACGATCGCCCAGCTATCCTCGCCCGAAAAACCCGTGAGGTAAGTAACGTTGGCAGGCTTTGTAAGGATCAACACATCGATATGCCTCGTGCCCAGTTGTTCCCGAGCATTCGTGACGCGATGCTGCATGTGCTCTGTCTTCATGATCCAGTCCAATCTGCAAGTACATCTCGTGTAGCCCGCCATCCGTGGCAGTTGGCCGAGTTTACCAGAATATGCCGGAGGCATAAAGCGATAAACGCCGGGGAGGGGGTCTGTATCCACGCCGGAGTGCCCCATGTTTCTTGCCGGTCGATTTGGCCTCTCCCGGTTTTGTTCCTATACTCTCCATAGAGTGAGGTACGTGTGGAGGGCAGCAACTGCGGTGAGGCAGTTCGCAGGTTTTCCGCAGGGGAGAACTGTCTTGCATAAGACTCATTCCCATGAGTAGGACGGCGACTGCCGTCCTTTTTTTATGCCTTGTTGCGCCAACCCGGCAGCATTAGAATACGTATTTTGGTCAATACGTACTTCTTATCGGGACTCTGGAAAACTACTGAAGAATGCTGCCGATCCGGACCAATATATGGCCGAGGCGTACGCCCTATGCGAATTACGCTCTCATTGCCGTGAACATTGTTATCTTCCTGCTGTCTTACGGCGGGCCCTACCAGTACGAGCTTGATGGTCAACCCTTCATCTCAATGATCCGGCCGCCGTTTGTCCACTGGATGCTGATCCCCGCGGCGTGGCAATACTGGCAGTTCCTGACCTATGCCTTCCTGCACGCCAACCACATGCACATCATCGGCAACATGTTCTTCCTGTACCTGTTCGGCAACAACATCAACGACAAGCTCGGTCATTTCTGGTACATCCTGTTCTACCTGGTCGGCGCCATCCTGAGCGGCGTCGGCCATACGCTCGTGAGCCCGAATTCATTCAACCCGACGCTCGGGGCCAGCGGCGCCGTCGCGGCGGTTACCGGGGCATACCTGGTGCTGTTTCCGCAGACGCTGATCACTGTGATTTACTGGTTCTTCTTCATCGGGACGGTCGAGGTGCCCGCCCTGTGGTTCATCGCCTTCAAGATGATCCTGTTCGATAACATGATCGCCGGCTACGCGTCCACTGTGGCGTATGACGCCCATTTGGCCGGGTATGCGTATGGCATAGGAACCACGTTGTTCCTTCTGGCCACCCGGATCGTGAGCAGCAGCAGCTTCGATCTGTGGGCGATGATCAAGCACTGGAACCGCCGGCGGCTCTATCGCGATGCCGTCGCGAACGGGTACGATCCCTTCGCGTGGACGGAAGCCCGGAAGCGAGTGGAGGCGAAGGAGGTCCAGCAGCCGGGCGGTGACCCGCAGAAACAGACCCGGATCGGGCAGATCCGCCATGAGATCAGCCGCTGGATCTCGCAGCGAAACCTGTCGGCAGCGGCCGATCTGTACCTGGAATTGATCCGGCTCGACCCCGGGCAGGTTCTGCCGCGACAGCATCTGCTCGACGTCGCCAACCAGTTGGCCAGCAGCCAGCGCACGATGGAGGCCGCCCAAGCCTATGAGCAATTCCTCACCCACTACGGCAATTACGAGTACGTCGAGCAGGTGGAACTTATGCTCGGCATCCTTTACTCCCGCTACCTGAACAAGCCGCAGGAGGCCCTGGACCACCTCCAGAAAGCCTGCGAACGACTCTCCGACCCCAACCAGTTAGAAATGTGCCGCCAGGAACTCGCCCGACTGAAAACCTAACGAGCACGCCCTCGGGCGGCTTTCTTGCAAGAGACGGGCGGATAAGGTACTCTTGTGTTGGCATCAAAGTCGCAGTGCGCTCAGTGAACGGACTACCTATCGGCAGCCTTCGAGAAAGGCAGGTGCAGTATGACTCGCGAACAGTTGCTTGACCGGATTTCTATTGACCCGAACATCTGCTTCGGCAAGCCCTGCATTCGCGGAAGACGAATCTGGGTGTCGCTGGTCCTGGACCTGCTGGCCGGCGGCATGAAGTCGGAGCAGATCATGGAGGAATACGACCTGGCCGAGGAGGACATCCTGGCCTGTATTGCCTATGGCGCCGAAATGGCCCGAGAGCGATATGTGGACATTCCCACGGGGACCGGGACATGAAGCTCAAGCTTGACGAGAACCTCGGCAGAACGGCAGCGACTCTGTTCCAGTCCGCCGGATACGATGTGCAGACGGTACGAGGCCAGGGTCTCTCCAAGGCAGCAGATCGCGAGGTCATCGCCGCCTGTCAGTCGGAGCAAAGGTGCTTGGTAACTCTCGACCTGGATTTCGGAAATCCCTTGCTCTTTGATCCTGCAAACTACGATGGAATTGCTGTCCTTCGTCTTCCGCCCAGACCATCCCACCCGGACCTCTTGGACACCTGCAATACGCTGATTGGCGGCTTGAAGAAGAGAGATATTACACGAAGACTCTGGATAGTCCAGCGCGGACGGATTCGCGAGTATCAGGGCGAAGACCGGACGTAGCTCCCCCGCAGCCGAAGGAGGGGTGCCAAATAGCCTATTACCCGCGATTCCGCTTGGAGCTGATTCGGCCCGACCCCGGGCAGTTGCGGGATATCGCGACAGTGTGGCGGAGCAGAGGGGCGATGGGGGCCGGACAGGCGTGAGGCGAGGCGATTTTTGCGCATTATTTGCGTTAACCCCGATAATTTCATCGTTGACAGGTCAGATTGCCGATACTAAGGTGATATCTGAAGGACCGTCTTATGGGCGGGTATTTCCTGGGGCATGAATGGGAACATCTTTAAGGAGGCCAAAAAAGATGTATGCTCGCACGAATCACTCCGGGCACGCGCTGTGCGCAGCGTCATTTCGTCGCGGAGTCGTTGTCTTGTCACTGATTGTCACCCTGAGCCTGACGGGCATGGCATGGGCTCAGACCGATGTCAACATGGCATCGACGTCTCAGCCGCCCGTGACCATCGGTACGCCCAAGCCGGCCGAGACACCGACGGGCTCCTACGTGGCGGAGGCCACCGGCGATGACGTATTCCTTCGCTCGGGCGCCGGCACGAACTTCTATAAGTGCGGCAAGCTCTACAAGAGCGACCGCATCCAGGTGGTGAATACGCAGCAGGGTTGGGCCTGCGTCCTGCCGCCCCCGGGCTGCTTCTCGTGGATCCCGATGCAGTACGTGAGCATCAATCTGGATAACCCGACGATCGGCATCGTCACGGGCGACAACGTTCGCATCTACGCCGGGTCCGACTTCGTCGAGCCGATGCATTCGACCAGCGAGCAGGTCAAGCTCTTCCGCGGCGACACCGTCAAGCTGCTGGGCGAGGAGAAGGACGACTACTACAAGATCGCTCCGCCGCAGGGCGCGTACCTGTGGGTGAGTGCGGAATACATCCGGCCTGTCCAGGCGGGCCCGGGACGGACAACGCCCGGCCCGGCCGAGCCGGGAGTGCAGATTCAGGGGCAGGCTCCGGCGGAGGCACAGGTCCAGCCCGGCACGGAATCCGAGTTGCTCGACGCCTACTACGCGATTGTCGCGCAGGTCAAAGCGATGCACGCAAAGCCCAGGTCCGAGCAGAACTACGCGGAGTTCAAGACAAAGCTCCAGGAGATCGCCAAGAATGAGGGGGCCGGCAAGGCCGTCAAGTATGCCGAATTCACGCTCAAGCAGATCGAGCGATTCGAGCTGGTCTGCACCATCGACAAGGAAATCGCAATGCAGAGCCAGGAGCGGGCAAAGGTGAATAGCAAGATCGATGAGGCCCGCACGGCGAGGCTGGCCCAGATCGAAGACCTTGGCAAGTTCGCCTTTGTCGGCAAGCTGGCCGGGTCGAGCCTTTACCCCTCGACGGATCAGACCAAACGGTATCGCATCCTCGACGAGACGGGCAAGACCGTCTGCTACATCGCCCCAGCGGCGGGAGCAACGGGCCAGGACCTGACCTCGCTCATCGGCAAAAAGGTCGGTTCTCATAGGCGAGATTCAGCCGCACGAGCCGACGGCCCGGGCCTTCATCAAGTACACGCAGGTCGTCCCGCTGGAGTAAGCCCGGCGCCGACGTGCCCGCAAATCAGAAATCGACAGAAGCCGCATCACACACGATGCGGCTTCTTTTTTGCCCGCGTGACCCGGATCACGCACGAATCCTTCCGCCACTCAGAGACACAAAGTACTCAACCGTAGTTGGCACAACGTTTGGATTCTTTCATTGTCAAGGCCCGGTGCCATGTCTACGCTCGCGTAGACATGCTCCGTTCGATGGGCAAAGCATGCTTACTCGAGCGTAAGCATGGCGCCGAAGCTTGAAAAAGCACAATTCTGGGTGGCACGGGCAAACTCGTTTGCCCGCGGGGTCTCGGATCGTCAGGCACAATCGAATCAGCACCGTCAAACGAGTTGGGTTCGTCCCAATTTGTTGAGTATTGGGTGGCAGCGTCAAGCGCAGCTTGGCGATGGTTCGCCCATTCGCCATCGCCAAGGCCTTCGGCCTTGACGATGCCACCCGTCTCGGTAGTTTGCACCAGGTCTATCTCGAGGATTTGGGACGAACCCAACGAGTTTGGCGGTGCCACCCGGGGGACTTGGACTGGCTAGCTGAGGACCGATAGACACACACTGCCGCTCTATCTCTGCGCGATCTTGCTGTTGGATCCTGCTGCCGGGACTGGCTTGTTGCCATGCGCGTCCGCTCGGATAGAATGGACCGCCATGACACGGGTGACGTGCATGAAAGGGCAAGGCATGAACAGATGCATTCTCGCGGTGGTGACGAGTTGGCTGTGTGCTGCGGGGCTACTGGCTCAGGGCGAGCCGGTGCAGGTGACCGTGTCGCTGAATGAGCGGCTGGGACCGATGAAGATAGAGCGGTTCGCGCTTGGGCAAGGGGGGCTGTCCGAGGACCCGATGTGGGACAATCGTATCGCCGAGATTCGGGCGCTGGGTCCCGCGATCATCCGCCTGTTCATCCAGGAGTATTTCGACCTGCTGCCCGCCAAGGGCAAGTACCACTTCGAGACGCTCGACCGCAGCGTGGACACGATCCTGCGGACGGGGGCCAAGCCGCTCATGTGCATCTGCTTCAAGCCCCGCGTCCTGTTCCCCGTGGTCGATCACGACATCGTCGAGCCGAACGATTACGGGCAGTGGGAGGAGCTGATTTTCCAGCTCGTCCGGCACTACCGCCGGCGCGGCGCCGGCATCCGTTACTGGGAGGTCGCCAACGAGCCGGACATCGGCGAGAGCGGCGGCTGCCCTTATCGCTTCAAGCCGGACAGCTATTGCCGCTACTATCAGCACACCGTCTCCGCCATCCTCCACGCCGACCCCAACGCCCTGGTTGGCGGCCCGGCCCTCGCCTGGTGGGGCTCGCCCATCCTGCCGGCGCTGCTGGATTTCGCCGGCAAGGACAAGGCGCCGCTGCACTTTGTCTCCTGGCACATCTACAGCAGCGACCCGAAGCAGATTCGCGGCACGATTGACGGCGTTCAAGCCCTGCTCAAGAAGTACCCGGACCTGCACCCCGAGACGTTTCTCGACGAGTGGAACCTGAACCTCGGCTCACCCTCCGATGCACCGATTCAGCCGTGCTTTGTGGCCGAGGTCGCCTGGCAGATGAAGGAGGCAGGTTTGGACTACTCGTGCTACTACCACATCCGCGACTACCATGTGCAGTTCGAGCGATTTGCCCCGTTCATGTCCGCGAGCGGCACGGCGTTCATGGCCGGCTGGTGGAACCGCATGCCGCAGTTCGACGGCCTGTTTGATTTCCAGGACAACGTCCGGCCCGCCTACTTCACATTCAAGCTGCTGTCCCACCTGACCGGCGACCGCCTGGCCGTGACCTCCAGCGGCCCGAGCGTCCATGCATTTGCGGCTCGCGATGACCGTTACTCCGCCTATCAGTACAATGTCCTGCTGTGGAATTTCTCCAACTCGCCCACTCAGGTGGAAATGACCCTGAAAGATGTCCCCGGCCCCCTGACCGCCAAGCCAATCCTCCTCGACGCCGCCACGCCAAGCAACGACGAGATCGCGCGTCTGCGACCCGATCGCTCCTTCGAAGTCAAGGTGGACCAGCCGACGATCCGCGCGTCGCTGGAGCCCTTCGGCATCCGATTCTGGTCCTTCGAGCAACGAAGATGATATGGAGACGGATGATGTCATTGTCCTTTGTCAACGTGGGCAGTCACCTATTACTGTGGACCAGAAATAAGTGGCTGTCCCTAGTATTCCAGAGCCGTGTTGCACTTCGAGTGTTAATGCGCCCAATATAGAACTCGCTAGCCAATGAGATGACGAGAGTATGAGCATTTTCGATCCACACAAGACACTCATCTTGCCACGAGGATATCCATGGTTGGCTGCCAGCTTATCGTGGTTGCTACCTGGCGCTGGCCATCTGTATTGCGGGGCCTACCTGCGTGGAATCGGGTCTTTCTTACTCTTCTGCCTGTTTGGGGCTATCCTGGGGTCATTGCTCATATCGGGCTATCTGGCCGATGGTTTGGCGGTGGGCCTTAGCTTCCTTGTACCGAAGTTCTTTCGCGCGGCTGCATCCGCAGATGCATTTCAGACCACGAGGAGGCTCCATTCCGTCGATATCGAATCCATGCGAGGACCGGCACAGCGTGCGTATTTCCCAGTCTTTCTGACTTCGCTCGTTCCGGGACTCGGACAACTCCACGAACGACGATGGCGTTCTCACATCGGATTTCTTTTCCTTTGCCTGTACTTGTGGCTTGTCCCTGTGTCACTCGCAAGCCTCGCTGGCAAGGCAGGCGTCCTGATCCTCCGATCACTCGCCTGCGCTCATGCTCTTCTCATGGGCACGCGTGAAAAGGACAATCGCACTTGGCGAACCGCGTGGCTCCTTGCCGGTGTTGTTGCAGCGACGCTTGTGGGTAGCTACGCGCTCCGGGCAACACGGCGCACATTCTTAGTTGAGAACCTGATCTGGAACGGCAACAGTATGATGCCGACAGTGCCGCACGGCTCCCATTGCATAGTGGACATGATGACCTACAGGTACAGGGACCCTGAAATCGGCGATATCATCCTATTTACTTTGCCGGAATCTGCTTTGGACAAGGGGAAAAGCAGACAGATCAGGTTGAGCCGTATCGTCGCACGCGGAGGAGAGACTGTGCAGGTCCGGAACGGCGTTATTTTTGTCGATGGAGAGCATAGGGAGCCTGCTGCCACAAGGCGGCTTCACCCGTTCTTCCGCCCGGAGGTGGCGAATTGGGAGGCTTCCTGGCTTTCCTACGCCGTTGCTGAACCATATCGCGTTTCGGAAGGGTACTATTTCGTTCTCAGCGATGACCGCACGACTGGCGATGACAGCCGTTATCATGGACCCGTGCCAAGAAAGAGCATAATAGGGCGCGTCACGCGGGTCTGGTGGCAGCCTAAGCGAATCCACCCAGCACGATTTCAAAGACGCGGGCAGAAACAGAGTTCGGACCCCGACATATTTACTCCGAGGGGAAGTGAGAGCCAGGGCTCAGATGAACAATTGGGAGACTTCCTCAGGACTCAGAAGGGGGGAAAGGGGGAGACGGGGTCACGTCCTGACGGGCTGTTGCCAGAATAGGGGTTGACATTCAGGGGAAGAAGAATCACATCTTTAATTAACGAATTATTGTATCAGAGGAGGATGGGAGACTATCCATATCGACAACTCTTCTCCTGAGGGGTGAAAGGGTCGTGTCTTCGGGGACTTCGGGGGGCGTAAACGGGGGCACGTCTTGCATAAGGGAGTATTCGCTCCATGCTGCAATTAGGCGATGCGCGTTGTCTCCAAATCCGTCACTGTGGCGTATTGACAGGCAGACCACTGGCGAGCAAAATAGGCAGCGCGATTCCGCAGGAATTGAAGATGCCAAGCGAGTGGCCGGCTGGGGCTTCGAGCAGCGAAGATGAGGTGGAGACGAATGACAGGATTGCCTTTTGAATGGATAAATAAAATGGCTCAAAACTTGAACCGTAAGAACGAATCCGGCCGCTCAGGGCCATTTCATTTATCTATTCAACGATCTTTGGGACGACGTATTGCGCTCGCGCTTTGGCTGCTGTCGGCAGGCGCCGGCATTGAGACAAGTTCAGCGCAAGTGGGCCTGTTACCATTGCCGGTCGATCGTCCACAGGCCGCGGCTCGCGTGGATGCCGATGCGCGGGTGCGGCGGTACGTTTGGCCCAGCCGCATCGTCTGGCACAGTGAGAAGGGGGTGGAGAATGCAGAGGCACTGTTGACAAAGCGCACGGGGCAGGTCACGCTCGATGCGTCGAGTCCTTGCGTGCTGCGCGATAAGGCGGGCGTCCTGCTTGATTTTGGCGTCGAACTGCATGGCGGCGTGCAGATCATGGTCTGGAACACGAAGGGCAACAAGCCGGTCCGGCTGCGCGTGCGGTTCGGCGAGTCGGTCAGCGAGGCCATGGCCGAGTTGGGCGGCGACAAGAACGCCACGAACGACCACGCCATTCGCGACCAGAGCCTCCTCGTTCCCTGGCTGGGCACGGCCGAGATCGGCAATACGGGCTTTCGGTTCGTGCGGATCGACCTGGCGGACGCCGACAGTTTCGTGCAGTTCAAGGCTGTCCGCGCTGTCTTCATTTACCGCGATATCGAGTACAAAGGGTCGTTCCGCTGCAGTGACGAGCGTCTCAACCGCATCTGGCAGACGGGTGCGTACACGGTGCACCTGAACATGCAGGACTACCTCTGGGATGGCATCAAGCGCGACCGGCTCGTCTGGATCGGCGACATGCACCCGGAGGCGATGAGCATTTGCGCCGTGTTCGGGGCCGGCGAGGTTGTGCCGAAGAGCCTGGACCTGATCCGCGACGAGACGCCGTTGCCGAAGTGGATGAACGGCATCAGCTCCTACTCCATGTGGTGGGTGCTGATCCAACACTCCTGGTACCAGCACACGGGCGATCTGGAGTATCTGCGCGGGCAGAAGCCGTACCTGACCGGCCTGCTGGACCTGCTGGCTCGGAGCATCGGCCCGGACAATCGGGAGAACCTGCCGGCGCATCGGTTCCTGGACTGGCCCAGTAGCGAAAATGCGCCGGCCATCCACGCCGGCCTGCACGCGCTGATGACGATGACTCTGCGGGCCGGGGCGCAGCTTTGCGAAGTCCTCGATGAGCCCGCCACACGGGACACGTGCAAGGCGGCGGTGGAGCGATTGGGCAAGCACATTCCCGACCCCGCCGGCAGCAAGCAGGCGGCGGCCCTGATCGCACTGGCAGGCCTGGATGATCCTGTAAAGCTCAATAAGCAAGTGATGGCTGTGGACGGGGCCCGCAGGATGTCAACATTCTACGGCTACTACGTCCTTCAGGCCCGGGCCCTGGCCGGCGATTACCAGGGTGCTCTGGACTGTGTCCGCCAGTACTGGGGCGCCATGCTCGATCTCGGGGCCACGACGTTCTGGGAGGATTTCGACCTTGAGTGGACGGCCGACGCCGCCCGCATCGACGAGGTCGTGCCGCCGGGCAAGAAGGATATCCACGGCGATTTCGGCAACTATTGCTACAAGGGATTTCGCCACAGCCTCTGCCACGGCTGGGCCTCGGGTCCCACCGCATGGCTATCCGAGCATGTCCTCGGGGTCGAGGTCGTGGAGCCCGGGTGCCGCACGGTGCGGATCGACCCGCACCTGGCCGACCTGGACTGGGCGGAGGGGACCTTTCCCACGCCGCTGGGGATTATCCGCGTCAGGCACGAGAAACGCCCCGACGGCACCGTGCAAAGCGACATCCAAGCGCCCGCCGGCGTAACAATCGTCCGGTGAACGAATCGCTGCTCGCCACGAGGGCAGTGCGTTCCTGCCGTCTATTATCGGAACTTGCCGGCCAGCGCCGAGCCGAAGCTTTTTGCGAACTGGCTGACGGTGCTGCGGTCCCGGTTGTCGTAGGACGCGGACAGCAGAACGTGGTTCTCGCGGTCCCGGGCCGCGATGGACACGCTCTCGCACGCCTGGGCAGTGATGGCTGAGCTGGACAACAGGTTGCTGCTCGAATTGGCCCGGGTGGTCATGAACGTGGCACCCGTGACGATCACGGTCGCCGAGTTCGGATCGCACAACGTGATCTTCTTGCGGATGAACTCCTTCTCCAGTACGTCCCGGATCACCTGCCCGACCTGCGGGTCCTCGCTCTGCACCGGTGCGATGTAGACGCACTTCTGGTCGAGCTCTTTCAGGTAGCTGGTGGTGACAATGTCCGAGTGACAGCCGGCGAGCGTGACCGTCGCCGCGAACGCGATGATGCAAACATATCTCATTGCGGACCTCCTTTTCTGTAAGCCGGCCGGCCGATGCCCAGTCTTTTGACAGAGCCGCCGCGGATCGCTGAGAGTTCCTCTCTGCCTGTCCGTTGCAGACCCCACACGGAGTCACAATAGCCAAGCCAATGCTACCAGCACCGTATCCTCAGGTCAACAAGCTCCGTGGGAAATACCCCCGAGCCTCAGGGCATTCGCTTCAGGTCCTTCGGGCGAGGTTTATCGGACCGGCAATCCTCAAGTCCGGGCCCTCGCACAACCTGCTTGGCAAGCTGGAACAATGTACCGCCCCGGCACTGCCTGCAATGAGGCAGCAGGAACGAGGAAATGGGCCGGCAGAGGGCACACGGAAGGAGGGAGTTGCGCCCTCTGCCCGGCGTTGGAGGTACGACGTGCCGCGGCGTGGGCGGGTGCCGCCTCAGCCGCAGGGCACGGACTGCGAGCCGGATTCGAAGCTGTCGCACGTGGCGTCGGACCATGTGAAGGCGGGTTGGGCGTCCTGCACGTCCCGCCGCACGGCTTGGCTGAGTTGTTTCGTGCAATAGCCCCAGGTAGACGGCCCGATCCAGGTCGGGGCCGACGAGAAAAACCGGCATTGCGTGCACGTCTGCTCAACCATAGCAGCCCATCTGTGGCAAATTCGGCCACAATGGCCTGTCCACAGGGGCGCCATCCATAGGCCGCGACGAACCTTTTCGCGATTTCTATTGTATGATGGCGGGTGAGGCTCGCCGAATGTAGATGCGAAAATCGCGATTCTGGCGGCGGAAGTGGCGGCTGACAGCATTTTTTCCGCGACCCCCGTTGACAGCGGTGCCCCTCGCCCTTATGCTATACTTTTTGACTGCGGCGGTGTAGCTCAGTTGGTTAGAGCATGGGATTCATAAGCCCAGGGTCGTCGGTTCGAATCCGACCGCCGCTACGTAGTGCCCCCATCGTCTAGTGGCCTAGGATATCAGGTTCTCATCCTGGAGACAGGGGTTCGACTCCCCTTGGGGGTACTTTTTTTTTCCGGGCACGAGGGCATGCGATTGCCTCGTGCTCGCCGGGGGAGGTGGTATGCGGACGGAAGTACGACTGAACCCCATCTCGCCCGCGGACCGCGAGGAGATCATCGATTTATTCAATCATTATGTGGCCAGCGGTTTCGCGGCGTTCCCTGACCACGAGGTCAGCTACGGCATCTTCGACCTGCTTATGGAAGCCGTCGGCGGTTACCCCACGCTGGCTGCTCGGCTCAGTCTCCTCGGATAGCGGCGAGCAGCTCCTCGGAGGGGGCGGTTTTGAGGACGTACGCCTCGGCGCCGGCGGCGTGCATCCTCTCGGCCGTGTCGGGGTCCGCGGACATGGAGAGCGCGACCACTCGCGTGTTCGGCAGGTTCTGCTTGATTTGGCGTGTGGCCTCATCTCCGCTCATCAGGGGCATGGACACATCCATGATTACCACGTCAGGCTCGAGCCGGTCGGCCAAGTCCACCGCCTCGCGACCGTTTGAGGCTCCTCCAATCACCTCGACGCTCGACTCTTCACCCAGCAGCGCTGCCAGCCCTTCCCGCACGATCTCGTGGTCGTCGGCCAGGAGCACTCGCAGGCGACGGGTGTCCTCACTCTGTGCGCGGCCGGTCGGTTCCGGCTCGACCTTGCCATCGGGTACGGCGATCACGAACGTGCTGCCTTTGCCTTTGGTGCTCCTGATCTTCATCCGGCCGCCGAGCAACTCGATGCGCTCGCGGATACTCAGAAGCCCGAATCCAGCGGTTTGCCCGATCTCCTGCACGTCGAACCCGCGTCCACGATCCGAAACGGAAAGGCAAATGCGCCGCCCCACCCGGCGGACCCGGATTCGAGCCTCGTTTACCTGGGCGTGCTTGACTGTATTGAACAGCAGCTCCTGGGCTGCCTTGTACAGGAACGCCTTGAGTGCATCCGTCTGCGTATTCACCTGGCCGTGGGCGCGCACATGAACGACCAGGCCGTGCTTGGCCTGTACCCGGCCTGCCAACCATTTGAGCATCTCCGCCAGATCGTCCTGACGCAGCACGGCCGGACTGAGCTCGTGAGACAGGCTCCGCGTCTTCTCGATGGCCTCTCGGAGCATCTGGTCGATCTCCGTGCCGATGTCCTGCAGGGACGGATCATGCCGGGCCTGGTTCCTCATCACGCTCAGATGGAACTTCGCCGCCGCCAGCACCTGCTGCAAGTCGTCGTGCAGGATCTCCGCCAACCGTTTGCGCTCCCGATCCTCGGCCTCGGACATATCGAGCGTCAGTTTCTGGAGTTGCTTCGTCCGGCGCTTCAGTTCCGCCGTTCGCTGGGCGACCCGGCTCTCCAGCGTTGCGTTCAAATTGCGCAGCGCCTCCTCCGCCTGCTTTCGCTCAGAGATGTCCTCGACGAGGACGATGAAATACTCCGCCTGGCCCGCTTCGTCTCGCTGGATCGAGCGCGTCAGATTGACCCAGACGGGGCTGCCGCCCAGGCGGATGTAGCGCTTCTCGATGAAGTAATGATCGATGCGCCCGCCGAGAAGAAGCTGCATCTGCTCCTTCTCCGCTTTCCAGTCGTCGGCAAACGTGATTTCCTCGCAGGTCTTGCCGATGATATCCTCGGGGGAATAGCCGGCGATATCGCAGAATCGATTGTTGAATTGCCGGATGTGTCCATCCAGGGCGACGTGAGCGATCCCGATGGCGGCGTTTTCGAACGTACTCCGGAATTCCCGCTCACTCTGACGCAATGCCTCTTCGGCTTGCTTACGCTCGGTGATGTCCTGGGCCACGCCCTCGACCGCGACCACCTTGCCCATCGTATCAAGAACCGGCACTTCCTGCACCTCCAGCCACCGGCTCGATCCGTCCTTGTGCCAAATGTTGACCTCGTAGGGCGGCTGACGGATCCCCTGAATGCTCAGTTCCGTATGCCGGTAAACAGCCTGATTGACGGGATGATCTGTCATGTATTTGCTGTAGTGAGTCATGAATTCCTCCGGCGTATAGCCGAGGATGTCGGTGACCGACTCGCCCAGGTACTGGAACACTCCCTTCGTGTCATGCACGTAGATGAAATGAGAGCCCTTGAGGTTCTCGATCAACCGCCGGTGCCGCTCCTCGCTCTCACGCAATGCTTCCTCAGCCTGCTTTCTCCTGTCGATGTCGGAGAGAATCCCGCGCATCCGCAGCGCGGTGCTACCCTCATTTTCCGTATAGACATATTGGCCCCGTGCCTCGACCCAGTGCACGGAGCTATCCGTCCAGACGACGCGGAACTCACAGGAGTAGTCTTCACACCGTTCCATCGATTCTCGCAAGGCCTGTTCCTGACGGGCAAGGTCCTGCGGATGTATGCGCTGGCGGAACGCCTTGCGAGTGGCGCGCACTTGGCCGGGCTGATAGCCGAGCAGCATATAAACCCCTTGCGACCACTCCTCATCCTCCGTGGCGACCTCCCACTCCCAGGCGCCCACCTTCCCGGACTCCATCGCCAGATGCAGCCGCTCTTCAGCCTCGTGCAGGGCTTGCTCGCTTTCCCGCAGCTCTTCGTTGGCGGTCGTCAACTCCTCCGCCTGCGCCTGCAACTCTTCGGCCCGGTTTTGCAGCTCCTCGGCTTGCTCCTGGAGCTGTTCGTTCGCCTCATGCAGGGCCTGTTGTGACTGGCTGCGCTCGACGGTATAGCGTATCGTCCGCCCAATCACGCCGCCGTGCGTCTGTCCTTTGACCAGGTAATCCTGGACCCCCAGGCACATCGCCTCGGCCGCAGCCGCTTCGTCATCGGCGCCGGTCAAGACGATGACCGGCGTCTGGCCCGCCGCACGGGAAATCTGCCGGCAGGTCTCCATGCCGCCGCTGTCCGGCAGGTTCAGGTCCTGCAGGATCACATCGAAGGACCTCTGCGCCAACAGGGCAATGGCCTCGTCCAACCGCTCGGCATGCTCGATCTCGAACTTCTGGAGCGGGTAGTTCTCAAGCGACTCGCACAGCAACAAGGCATCGGAGGGGCTATCCTCCACGAGCAGTACTCGGACGCAGTCTTTACTCATTGGTATCCTATGATTCCTTTGGTAGTGTTACGATGGCCAGCCAGAAATGCTCGATTGATTTCACCACCTCCATGAATTGCATGAAATCGACCGGCTTGGTGATGTAGCAGTTGGCGTGCAGGGCATAGGAGCGGAGCACGTCCTGCTCGGCCCGCGAGGTCGTCAGCACCACGACGGGGATCATCTTGAGCTCCGGGTCCTGCTTCAACTCCTTGAGCACCTCTCGGCCATCCTTGCGAGGCAGGTTCAGGTCCAGCAGGATCAGGTCGGGGCGCGGGGCGTCGCTGTACGGCCCCTCGCGCCGCAGGAACTGCATGGCCTCGACGCCGTCTTCCACGTGGCTGAGGCGATTGGCGATCTTGGCCGCCTGCATCGCCTCAATCGCCAGTTGAGCGTCGCTCGGACTATCTTCCACCAACAGGATCTCTATAGGTCTCTCTCCAAGAGGATTCATGGGTCTCTCCCTTGTCAGGTAATGTAAAGTAAAAGGTCGATCCCTTGCCCGGCTGGGATTCCACCCAGATATTGCCCCCGTGGCGTTCGACGATCCGCTTGCAGATCGCCAGGCCGATGCCGGTGCCGGGGTATTTGCTCCGCGTATGGAGCCGCTGAAAGATCATGAAGATTCGTTCGTTGTACTGGGGGTCGATCCCAATTCCGTTGTCGCGGACCCAGAAGAGCCGGGAGCCGTCCTGGCGTCGCGAGCCCACATGGATCTGCGGCGTTTCCTCGGAGCGGAACTTGATCGCGTTGGCGATCAGGTTCTGAAATACATGTGCGAGCTGGATGGCGTCCGCCCGCACTTTTGGCAGGGGGTCCGAAGTGATGACCGCGCCGGATTCCTGAATCAACGCCTGGAGGTTCGCCAGAGCCTCCTTCAACGCATCATCGGCGTTTGCGGGCGCCGGCACATTGCCCTTCGTGCCCACGCGGGAATATTCCAGCAGGCCGTTGATCAGCGCCTGCATACGGGAGGCCCCTTCAACCGCGGAGCTGATGTAGCTGTCGGCCTTCTCGTCGAGCTTGCTCTGGTAGCGCTGCTGCAGCAACGTGACGAACCCTGACACGGCTCGCAGAGGCTCCTGCAGGTCGTGCGAGGCAATGTAGGCGAACTGCTCCAGGTCCTTGTTGACGGATGTCAATTCATCCGTTTGCTCCCGGAGGCGCTTGTTGACCTCGCGCAGCGATTCCTCCGCATGCTTGATCGCTTCAATATTGATCACGACGCCGAACCATCGCACGATCTGTCCTGCCGCGTCACGGATGGGCCGGCCGATCACCTTGAACCACTCGTATTGGCCATCACGGCGACGGACACGGTACTCCAGATCGTAAGGCGCTTTGCCCTCCACGGCGGTCTGCCAGGCGGCAAACGCGCGGGGCCGGTCCTCCGGATGCAGCAGCTTGTTCCAGCCATCGCCGAGGTGCTCGGACATCGGCACCCCCGTGTAGTCCACCCACTGCTGACTTTGGTAGTCACAATAGCCATCCGGACGAGTCGTGAAGACCATGCCGGGAATCGACTCCAGCGTCTGCCGGTAGAACGACTCGCTCTCTCGCAACTCCTTTTCGGCGCGCTTACGTTCCGTGATATCGGTGACCGTGAGCACCGCCAATAGCGGCTGGTCCTGCTCGTCGCGAACGAGGGAGCCGGCGTAACTGAAGATTCGCTCCCAGTCGCCGGTGATCCGCCGTACACGGATTTCCCAGTCGCGCAGATCTTCCCCGCGCAAGACACGAGCCAGCGGCCATTGCTCCAGGGGCACCGCCGTCCCGTCCAGGGTCGAGAGCTTGAAGATATCGGCGAACTCGGGCAGGCGGCGCTGGGCGTCTTCGAGGTTTGCGAATCCGTGCATCTCCAGGGCAGTGCGGTTCCATTGAAATAGTCGCCCGTTGAGATCGGCGGCAATGAGGCCCTCTGTCAAGTTCTCGACCACCGTCCGAAGCCTCGCCTCGCTCTCTCGTTCGCGGAATCGTCCGCGTCGCATCCTGTCGGCGACGAGACTGATGGTCAGTCCGCCGGCCAGGAGAATCGCCAGCCTGCCTATCGTCGTCAGGTCGGCAAAGTTGACCAATGTGCCGCTGGGATCGAACAGCAGGTCAATGCACAGCCATGAGGCTACTGTCGCCAGCAGGCCCGGCCCCAGTCCGCCGAACACCGCGGCGCCGACCCATGCCAGGTAGAACACCAGAAATGGGGTTAATCCCAGCACCTCCGGCAGTGCCCAGCGAAGCGCTGCCGCGGCCGCCACGAACAGCAGGGCCAAAATGTAGTATCCCAAGCGGCGCAGCCACGCCGGGAGTGCCTGCATGCGCCGCACCGTTCCCTTGGCCATTTCTTTCAGATCGCGGCTGGAGGTGTTCCTCATCCGTCTCGCCTCTTGCTCTCGAATTCTCTCGTTATGCAAATCTCAATGATGTGAAGGAACGCCCTCAAGCCACTGGTGGGCTCCGTTCTCGCAATGCCCCCATCGTCTCGGACACCGTGTGTCAAGCTGACCTTCGCATATATCACGGTTTGCGGGCAATTTTTGTTCGCCCGGATCCGGACTTTGGAGTGCTCGCGAGAGGATTGGACGTCGGAAAAGCGTTGACGGGCGGTGGGGCGGCGGGTTTGATGGTCGGCCATGATGGAATTGACGCAGCAGCAGATGGATGAACGGTATATGCGGATGGCGCTCGATGCGGCGCAGGTGGCCGAGGAGAACGGCGACGTGCCCATCGGGACGGTCATCGTGCACGAGGGCCGGGTCATCGCCCGCGCGTACAACCAGCGCGAGCAGCTCAAGGACCCGACGGCCCACGCGGAAATCATCGCCCTGACGCAGGCGGCGGCGGCGCTGGGCATGTGGCGGCTGCACGGCTGCACGATCTACGTGACGCTGGAGCCGTGTCCGATGTGTGCCGGGGCGTTGGTGATGGCCCGGCTGGATCGGCTCGTCTACGGCTGCACGGACCCAAAGGCCGGCGCCTGCGGCTCGCTCTATGACATTTGCCGCGACGGCCGGCTCAACCATCGCTTGCAAGTCACCTGCGGCGTCTTAGCTGACGATTGTGCGGGGTTGCTCCAGGTCTTCTTCCGCCAGCGCCGTCCCGGCAACGGCGATCCGTCACCCCGAGAGGACAGCATGGGCTGAAGCCCATCCTACGCGCGCCGCCACGCCTGCGTTTGTGCCTGTTTGAAAAGGTGCGATCCTGCATGGCACGGGCAAACTCGTTGGGTTCGTCCCAAATCCTTGAGATCGAGCCTGTGCAAGCTGCGCAGTCGGGTGGCAGCGTCAAGGCCGAAGGCCTTGGCGATGGCGAATGGGCAAGACCATCGCCAAGCTGCGCTTGACGCTGCCACCCAAAACTCAACAACTTGGGACGAACCCAACGAGTTTGCCCGTGGGGTCTCGATTGGTCAGGCCAATCGAATGAGCAACCGTCAAAACAAGTTGGCAACGTCTCAAGTTCTTGAGATTGGACTGTCGGCAATGAACACCGCGAACGCAGGTTCTGACAGTCCCCCTGAGGGCGCTGCCCCCAGACCCCCGGCATTTTCCGCTTTGAGCCAGCAGCATGGAACGCAGAGCAAGCTTCTCCCACGGCCGGGGTTGAACGATCCGGCTGTACGAAGACCCCGGAGTTCCTGGTGCCATCGCCTCGGCGGAAAGCCTCTCGGTCCTACCATGCTATTGGCCCAACGCGCCAAATGCCGGGGTTTCAGGGGCAGAGCCCCTGAGATCCTCGGATGAGGCCAAACCATCAATGGACCTGCGACCATGAAGGCGTTCCTCCTGCGAGAGTCCGGATCTCAAGAAAATGGGACGTTGCCAACAAGGTTGGCCGTGCCACCCGGCTCCAGGGAGAGACTCCCGGCGGGGTGCCATGTCTACGCTTGCGTAGACATGTTCGATACGACGTGCAAGACATGCTTACGCAAGCGTAAGCATGGCACCCAGAGAACGTGGGACATTCTACTTTTCATCCACGTTTGCGGGGATATGGGTGTACCTGCGAAATGCTGGGATCGTCGAAAATTGGGTTTCACCTTGGGCGGGGGGCGGGGTACAATCCGTTCGCCCGGCCCAAGGCCCGGGCGTGGCATTTGCTGTGGTGTTTGGTTCCGTAGGGGCGGGTTTGAAACCCGCCCGTACAATCCAGGAGTCAACTATGAAGGCAAAGTCCCCACAAGGCCCGCTCGGCAGTCGCGAGCGGGTGATTCGCGCGTTGAACCATCAGCCGGTGGATCGTGTCCCCGTCGATCTGGGCGGCACGAATTGTTCCGGGTCCCACGTCAGCGTGGTGGCCAAGCTGCGCCAAACGCTGAAGCTCGACAAGCCGGGAGCGAGAGTCAAGGTGGTCGAGCCATATCAGATGCTCGGCGAGATCGGCGCGGACCTGCGACAGGCGCTCGGCATCGACGTGGTCAACCTGCCGAACCTGAAGAACATGTTCGGCTACGAGAACACGGATTGGAAGCCCTGGCGGACTTTTGATGGCACGGACGTTCTCGTCGCCGCCAAGTTCAACACGACTCCCGAGCCCAACGGCGACATCCTCATGTACCCGGAAGGGGACAGGTCGGCCAAGGCGTCGGCCAGGATGCCCAAGGGCGGGTTCTACTTCGACTCGATCATCCGGCAGAGGCCGATCGACGAGGCGAAACTCAATCCGGCCGATAATCTCGAAGAATTCGGACCTATCAGCGACGAAGCCCTGCGGCACTACGAGCAGCGGGCGAGCGATCTATACAGCAATACCGACCTGGCCATCGGCGCGGGCTTTCCGGGCACGGCGTTCGGGGACATCGCCCTGGTGCCGGGGCCCTGGATGAAGGACCCCAAGGGCATCCGCGATATCGAGGAGTGGTACATCAGCACGGCGATACGGCAGGGGTATATCAGGGAGGTGTTCGCACGGCAGGCGGAGATCGCCATCGAGAACCTCAAGCGAATCCACCAGGCCGTCGGGGACAAGGTGCACGTGGTGTTCATGGACGGGACCGACCTGGCCTCGCAAAACAGCCTTTTCTGCTCGCCGGAAACGTACCGCGAGTTGTTCCTGCCCTACAGCAAGCAGGTCAATGATTGGGTCCACGCTCACACGAAGTGGAAGACGCTGAAACATTGCTGCGGCGGGTGCGAGCCGCTGATCGAGGGCTTCATCGACGCCGGCTTCGACGTCCTGAATCCCGTGCAGACCTCGGCCCGCAGGATGGACCCGAGGCACCTGGTCGATACGTTCGGGGGCAGAATCGTCTTCTGGGGCGGCGGCGTCGATACCCAGCAGACCCTGCCGTTTGGCACGCCCGACGAGGTCCGGGCCCAGGTCGCTGAGCGTGTGAAAATCTTCGGCCGCAAGGGCGGCTTTGTCTTCAACACCATCCACAACATCCAGTGCAATACGCCCGTCGAAAATGTGCTGGCGATGTTCGAGGCACTGGGTCGCAAGGTGTAGGACCTGTGGAAGACAGGTTAGGCAAGCATAACAGGGGTGGCAGCGTCAAGGCCGAAGGCCTTGGCGATGGCGAATCGGCAAACCATCGCCAAGCTGCGCTTGACGCTGCCACCCATCGCAGTTGGTGCGAAACAGGAGACACGGCATGAGATTCAACAAACACTTCCCACAGAGAAAGTCCGTAGTCATGTTTTCTATTGTGTTCGCGGCGTGGTTGCCGATGGATCAAAGAGTGGCCGCGGCTGAAAGCGGCCCGCGGCGGATCATCAGCCTCAATGGCCCGTGGCAAGTGGCCGAAGGCACGATGGATATAGTCCCCAGTCAATTCGAGCATACCGTCCCGGTGCCGGGACTGGTGGATATGGCCAGGCCGGCCTTCGATGAGGTCGGCAAGAAGAGCGCGAAACGCCAGGCCTTCTGGTATCGGCGTACGTTCACCGTGGGCAGGTCCATCCCCGATGTCGCGATTCTGAAGATTCACAAGGCCCGGTACGGCACGAAGGTCTGGCTCAACGGCCAGCTCGTCGGCGAGCACCTGCCGTGCTTCACGCCCGCCCTGATGGATGTGAAGCGGCACCTCAAGGGCACGGGGCAGGAAAACGAGCTGGTCATCCGCGTTGGCGCCGACCGCGAGTCACGGCCGAAAGACGTGCCCAGCGGCTGGGACTTCGAGAAGTACCTCTACATCCCCGGCATCTACGACTCGGTCGAGCTGATCCTTTCCGGCGAGCCGTTCATTGTGAATATCCAGACCGTGCCGGACATCGATGGCAAGAAGGTGCGCGTCATCGCGGAGCTTCAATCCTCTATCGAAAGCACCTGCCCCGTCACGTGCGAAATCATGGAAGCGGTCAGCGGCTCGGTCGTCGGCAAGGTGGTGCAGTCGGATGTCCCGGTTGCGGCGGATACCGTGACAAAGCTGGACCTCGTCGTTCCGCTGCAATCCTGCCGGCTTTGGACGCCTGAGGACCCATTCCTCTACAGGCTCAGGTTGAGCACGGGCGACGATACGGCCGAGACGCGCTTCGGCATGCGGTCGTTCCGATTCGACGCAGCGAGCGGCAGGGCGATTCTCAACGGCAAGCCGTACTTCATGCGGGGCACCAATGTCTGTGCGTATCGCTTCTTCGAGGATGCCCAGCGGGGCGACAGGCCCTGGCGGGCGGAATGGGTCCGCCGGCTCCACGAAAAGTTCAAGGGCATGCACTGGAACTCGATTCGCTACTGCATCGGCTTTCCGCCGGAGCAGTGGTACGACATCGCCGACGAGGTGGGTTTCCTGATCCAGGATGAGTTCCCGATCTGGCTGCTGGGCGAAGACGCCGGAGAGCCCGAAGGCGGAGAAGATCATCCCCGAGTATACGGAGTGGATGCGCGAGCGATGGAACCATCCGTGTGTGGTCATCTGGGACGCGCAGAACGAGAGCCAAACGGTCGAAACCGGCAAGGCCCTGCAGGCGGTGCGGCACCTGGACCTGTCGAATCGGCCGTGGGAGAACGGCTGGGCCGAGCCGCAGAGCACGCAGGATTGCGTCGAAGCCCACCCTTATCTTATGAGCGGGCTCTTCAACGCCTCCTGGGGAAATGCGAAATTCAAGAGCTTGAAGGATATGGTCAGCGTCTCGGGCGTTCCCTCCCTGCAGAAGGCCCAGCAAAAGCTCAATGTGCCTATCATCATCAACGAGTACGCATGGCTCTGGCTCAATCGCGACGGCACGACCACCTGTCTGACCGGTCCGGTGTACGAGAAGCTGCTCGGTCCCAACTCGACCACGGAACAGCGGCGTGAGCTCTATGCAAAGCTCCTCGCGGCCAAGACGGAGTTCTGGCGGGCACACCGCAAGTGTGCCGGCGTGTTGCATTTCTGTGGCCTGGGCTACTCGCGATCCGGGGACAAGCCCCGTCCCGAGGGCGGCGCCACCAGCGATCATTTCATCGACCTGGAGAACCTGACATTCGAGCCGAACTTCGAAAAGTACGTCCGTGATGCGTTCTCGCCGGTCGGCGTGATGCTTGACTACTGGGGCGACGACCTGCCCGCCGGACTGCAGCAGGAGTTCAAGGTGCTCGTCATCAACGACCTCTACGGCGACGTGGAAGGGCGAGGTACACCTTCGCCTGCTCAAGGACGGAAGCCCTGTGGCCTCTCAGGGCAGGTCATGCACCGTCGCCGCGCTGGGCGGCGAGACGCTGTCTTTCACGCAGGCTATTCCCTCGGAGCCGGGCGAGTATATACTGACGGCGGAATTGACCGCCGCCGGCCAACAGCCCGTGCGCAGCGTGCGCGACGCGAAGGTCATCGCGGCGAAGAGGTAATGTATGGATTGTGGAGCAGTGAGTATGGACGTTCGAATTCGCACACGTCGCGACTTTCTCAGGGCCGCCGGTCTGTGTGCCTCCGGGCTGGTCTTGTCCGGATGCACCGAGCCGATGACCTTTTCTCGAGTGACCATGACGGCCGCAGCGCCGGTCGAGGCCTCGCTGCCGAGGCCCAACATCCTCTGGATCACCTGCGAGGACACCAGCCCCTATCTCGGCTGCTACGGCGACCCGTTCGCCGTCACACCCAACCTGGACCATCTCGCAGGCGAGGGAATCCGCTATACGAATGCCTACTCGACCGCTCCGGTCTGCTCGCCGGCCCGCTCGTGCCTGATCACAGGGCTCTACGCCACCAGCCTCGGCACGCAGCACCTGCGCTCGGAGGTCAGGCTGCCCCGGCAGATCGAGCCATTCCCGAAGCTGCTGCGATACGCCAGCTACTATTGCTCGAACAACTTCAAGGAGGACTACAATTTCAAGGATCCGACGATCTGGCACGATTCGAGCCCGACCGCCCACTGGCGCAACCGCCCGGGCGGCCAGTCCTTCTTCAGCGTCTTCAATATCACGACCACGCACCAGGGGCAGGTGAACGGCACCGACGAGGAGTTCGCCGCCAAGTACGGCTCGAAGCTCAAGCCCAGTGAGCGTCACGACCCCAATAAGCTCTCGCTGCCGCCGTTCTATCCCGACACGCCGATGGTCCGCAACATGTGGGCCCGCTACTACGACCTGATTACCATCATGGATAAGCAGGTCGGCGAGCTGCTTGCTCAGCTTGAGCAGGACGCCCTGACACAGAGCACGATCGTGTTCTTCTTCGCCGATCATGGTCTGGGTTTGCCGCGATTCAAGAGGACGCTCTACGACACGGGCCTGCGTGTCCCGCTGATCGTCCGAGTCCCCACCTTGTATCAGAAGCTGGCGCCGCTGGTCCCGGGCGGCAGGACGGATCAGCTCGTCAGCTTCGTCGATTTCGCCCCGACCGTGCTGGCGCTGGCCCGCGTGCCCGCGCCGCGCACATGCAGGGCAAGCCGTTCCTCGGCGAATCGCCGGCCGCGGCTCGCGACTGCATCTATGGGGCCTCCAGCCGGGTCGATGAAGCCTACGAAATGTCACGCTGCATCCGGGACAAGCGGTACAAGTACATCCGCAACTTCATGCCGCACCTGCCGTACGTGCAGCCGAGCACCTACTGCGACCAGGCGGAGATCATGCAGGAGCTGCGCCGCGTGTCGGCTCAAGGCGGCATGGCCGGCATCGAAAAGCCCTTCTGGGGGCCGACCAAGCCAATGGAGGAATTGTACGACACGTTGGTGGACCCGCTCGAAGTGCACAACCTGGCCGGCTCGCCGGAACATCGCGACAGGCTCGAAAGCATGCGCCGGCAGCTCTGGGACTGGATGATCCAGACACGCGACACCGGCCTGTTGCCCGAGGCCGAGATGCACATCCGCGCCGGCGACGCCACGCCCTATGAGGTCGTGCAGGATGCCGCCCGATATCCACAATCGCGGATTCTCGCGGCCGCTGAGCTTGTAGGCGCGGGTTCGAAGGCATTGCCCGCCCTGACGGAGTATCTGGAAAACGGCGACAGCGCCGTCCGCTACTGGGCGGCGGAGGGCCTTCTGGCTCTTGGCCCCGAGGCAGCGGAAGCGAAAGGGGCGTTGATGGCAGTCCTGGAGGACCCGTGCCCCAATGTGCGGTTCACCGCCGCTGGAGCGCTGTGCCGACTGGGCATGTGTGACGAGGCGCTGCTTGTCCTGGCCCGGGGCCTGCTGGACTCACGAGAGCCCGTCACCTTGCACGCCGCCCGAACTCTGCAGAGTCTTGGAGACAAGGCCCGTCCCGTCCTGCAGCAGATGGAATCGGCCCGCGAGCGGTGCAAGAATCCCGGCGGCAGCTACAAGAACAACGATCACGCCATGTTCATCGACTGGGCGCTGACCCGCGCCATAGAGAACTGCAAGGAGTGATTATGAGCCAGAATTCTGAGATGGCTGCAGGGGACAGCGGGATCGTGGACCGCGGCGTTGAGCTTACCGGCCGGATCGGCAGTACTACTTATGTCTTCCTGGTGACTATCGTGGCTGCGCTGGGCGGCCTGCTGTTCGGTTATGACACCGGCGTAATCAACGGCGCCATCGGCCCGCTGAAGGCCCATTTTGTCCTCAACGCGCAACAGGAGGGCTGGGCCACGGCCTGTGCCCTGCTCGGCTGCGCCATCGGCGCCGCGGGCGCGGGTCCGGTGAGCGACCGGTTCGGCCGAAAAAAGGTACTCATCCTGTCGGCCATCTTCTTTTTCGTTTCCGCCGTCGGCACGGCTATCCCGCAGACGATCGGCGCATTCATCTTCTACCGCATCCTCGGCGGCTTGGGCGTCGGGGCCGCCTCCATCACGTCGCCCATGTACATCGCGGAGATCAGTCCCGCCCGCATCCGCGGACGCATGGTGTCCGTCAACCAGTTCGCCATCGTCACGGGCTTTCTCGTCGTGTACTTCGTGAACTACTTCATCGCGCTGCAAGGCGACGCGGCATGGAACGAGCGAGTCGGCTGGCGATGGATGTTCGGCTCGGAAGCGCTGCCCGCCCTGGTGTTGCTGGCCCTGTCATTCGTGGTCCCCGAGAGCCCCCGCTGGCTGACGAAGCGAGGACGCACGGACGAGGCCCTGGGGATTCTGACGCGTGTGGACGGCGACGCGTACGCGCGGGCGGAGTTGGCGGAAATCAAAGACGCCATCAGCCATGAGAGCAGCTCGCTGAAGCAGCTCCTTCAGCCGGGCCTGAGGATCGTCCTGCTGATCGGGATCGGTCTGGCCGTGCTGCAGCAGGTCACGGGGATCAACGTGTTCCTCTACTTCGGCACGGAGATCTTCAAGAAGATGGGCTCGGGGACCAACGCCGCTCTGCTCCAGACCGTGGTCGTCGGCGTGGTGAACCTGAGCTTTACCGTGATCGCGATCTGGACGGTGGACAAATTGGGCCGCAAGCCCCTGATGACGATCGGCTCAGCCGGCATGGGCGTCTGCCTGCTGGCGATGGGCCTGGGTGCCTACGTGCAGACGACCGGCCTCTGGATGCTGCTGTTTATCCTCGGGTATATCGCCTGTTTCGCCCTGTCCGTGGGGCCGGTGACGTGGGTGATCCTTTCGGAGATTTTCCCGACTCAGATTCGTGGCCGGGCCATGGCCATCGCCACTGTCTGCCTGTGGATCGCCAACTACATTATCTCACAAACCTTCCCGATGATGGACGCCAACCCCTGGCTTGTGGGTACATTCCATCGGGCGTTTCCCTTCTGGCTCTATGGTGCATTTTGTCTCGCGCTGCTCCTGGTCGTCCGGGCGTTTGTCCCGGAGACCAAAGGCAAGACCCTCGAAGAGATCGAGCGCCAGTGGCTGAAATAAAGAAGCCCCTGCGCGGCGGAGGGAGAGGAAAAGCGAGATAACACGCAGGGGCTTGAGGGCTCAACCTGCTATTCTCTTACTACACTCTGAATATACCGCTTCCACCCGGTTCCGTAAAGAAAAATCTTGCTGAATTTTTCCACCCTCGTGACCGCGTTTTGTGGCGCGGTGGCACCTCGCGGCAGGACACCCTTGTCCATTGGAGAGGCTATGCAAACGCCGGGGTATCTGGTATTCTGCCCGGCGAATGGATATGGAATTTCCCAAACGGCTGACAATTCAGAGTCACACGATCACGGTGGTCCCGCGGTACGCCGAGACGGACAAAGGCGGCATCATCCACCACAGCGTCTACCCTATCTGGTTCGAGATGGGCCGGACCGAGTTGCTTCGGGCCAATGGCGTCGCCTACAGGGACTTGGAGGCCCAGGGGACCTTTTTCGTCATGGTCGAGTTGCGGGTCAAGTACCGCCGGCCGGCCTTCTACGATGAGCAACTGCTTCTGGAGACCACGTGCTCGAACGTGACTCCCGGCAAGGTTGAGCACACGTACAAACTGACCCGGCCGGGCACCGGCGTGGTGCTGGCCGAAGGCTACAGCGTTCTGGCCTGTGTGGACGGCCAGGGCAAACTCCGCCGCATCCCTGAATTCCTGTATCCGGAGCACGGATGGGCGAAGGACAAAGAGGCCTGAGAAGGAGAAGCCCGTACGGCATGCAGTGGGGACATTCAGCCCGCTGCCCAAGCCCCTCGCCGGCGCTTGGGTGCCAATCCTCGCACCTCGGCCGCATCAAGAGAGCCAGGCACAAAAGGTCAGCACGACCGTCAACGTAAACTCCAGATACAGCCCCCGGCGGATGACCCTGCCACCACGAGCTCGGAATTCCGTCACATCCGATCCCCCTTCACGCGGGCGCAGAATCGACTGCGCCGCTACCGCACCCCGGAAGAAAGTACTCGAAAACAGGCGGTGCGTCTATCGGCGCCCTCGGACAATCCTCATCGCGACGCCCAGGATTTCGCCACTAATCCGACCAAGGCGGCAATCAGAACAATCATGGGCTCGGGGATTTTTTTTGTCCTCACCAGCAGAACCACGCTGCCTATGGCAACCGCGGCCGTGATCTCGTCAACGATCGTTTTTCGGATCAGAATGACCGCTGCGCCGGAAATCGCTCCGATTGCGGCTGCCGTCACTCCGTTTACAAAGGCGGCTACGTCCGCCCTCTTCCCATGCTTCTTGAAATAGGGTGCAGGAATGACGGTGAATAGATAGCAGGGCAGGAACGTCCCGAGCGCCGCGACCACGGCTCCAGGCAAGCCCGACACAAGAAAACCAATGAACCCCACAGTGATAACGACGGGACCGGGGGTAATCATCGCGACCGCTACGGCATCAATGAATTCACGGTCGGAAAGCCAGTGATACTGTTTGACGACGCCCCCATAAAGAAACGGAACGATCGCCAGCCCGCTGCCGAATACAAAAGCACCCGCCTTGGCAAAAAAAGCAAAGAGCGTCCACAAGGATTGCGTATTCACCGCCACCTGCTGCGCGGCCGCCCAAATCGGGGGCAATGCGATCAGCCAGGTCCGATTTCTTCCTTGGCGCTGCGGCATCTTCGGAGGCGCTTTGACCAACCAGGCCAGAACACCGGCAGCCAGAAAGACCATCACCTGCTCCGATTCGCTGATCACGGTAAACAGTGCCGCGACCCCATAGATAAACCAAAGCAACCAATCTCTCGCGATGGTCTTTCTCGTCAAACGGTACGCGCTGACGAGGATAATCCCCACGATGCTGGCGCTGACGCCGTAAAAGACGGCCTGCATCCAAGCCAATCCGCCATAAGCTTTGTAGGCGATCCCTAAACCGACCACCATGAGGAACGAGGGCAAGATGAAGGCGAGCCCCGCCAAAGTCGCCCCGATGATGCGGTAGTGCACGTATCCCAGATACATGGCGGTCTGCGCCGCCAGAGGCCCCGGCGCCAGCTCCGCCAGAGCAATGCCATCCCGGTAGTCATTCTCGCCAATCCACTTCCTTCCTTCGACGAGGTCCCGGTGCATGTATCCTATCAGGGCAATCGGGCCGCCAAAACCGGTTGCGCCCAATTTCAGGAAGTACAGGAGCAGTTGTCGAAGCGAATAGACAGGTTTTTCGTTTTCCTTCATCACGGCTTGATTTCGTAAGCGTGGATGGCCGCGTCACGAGCCGTCTGAGCGGGCACGGCAAGATAGATAGTGGCAAGTTCCGGCGCGAACAGGCAAGTCCGTGCGCCGGCCGCCGTGGGGATTCTTTCCGACACGGCGTACTCGGACGCATCTTTCTGCTGGACCACGTCGAGCAAGCCGGCTCCGCAGGAGACATAGATGCGTTTGTGTGCCGCGTCGTAGAAGACGCCATCGGTCGTGCCGTCGATAGTCAGCTTTTGCACGAGCTTGCCCGACCGGGTATCGAGCACCAGCAGCTTCGGCGGCTTCCTCGTCCCGACGAACAGCCGGTGATTGGCATTGTCCAGGGCCATGGGGAAGTTCTCTTGCACTTGCGTGAGAGGCCAGGTGGCTTCCGCCTTCAGTGCCTTGCTGTCCAGGACTTCGATCTGTTTGGCGGAAGGGACGTTGACGAAAATTCTGCCGGTGTCTTTTTCAATTTGGAAGGACTCCGGGTGCCCGCCGAGCTTGATGTCCCCCAGCCGCTTCTCGGTTGCGGCATCAATCACGCCGATGGCGCCGGAGCCATAGCCGACATAGATGCGACCGGCGGAGAGGTCGTACCGGATGTTGTCCGGATCATCTGCGAACCGCAGGGTGTTTATGACCTGGAAGGATTCGCCGTCGAGGATCTGGCAATCGCCGGTCCGGCCGTTGGTGATGTAGATTCGGTTCTTCTCCGGCAGGAACAATATTCCTTGCGGCTCAGCCAGGCCGCTGATTGTGCGTGCCTGCCTGCCCGCCTTCAGATCGACGACCTCCATGGTGTCGTTGCCCAGGGCCGCGACGAACAGCCGCCTGCCCTGCAGGTCGATTGCCATGTGGTCGATCCGGCCCTTGACATTCAGCAAGGGGATTTTTTGAACCAGGGTAAGCGAAGATGATGGCTCGGCCTGAAGATTGCACACAATTGTGGCGACGAGCACGAGTGCTGCTATGCAAACCGTTCTCATAACTACCCCCTCAATTGATTCCGCTGGAAGCTCATTTTGCTGTCGGCCGGGAAGGCCCCGGCAGAAGTCTCAATTGTACCGGAGAGGGCGGGATTCGAACCCGCGGTAGGGTAAACCCTACACGGCCTTTCCAAGACCGCTCGATAAGCCGCTCTGACACCTCTCCACGGCTCACGGAAACCGTGTGGCCCACTGATTCTACGAAACCGGGTGCGAAAAACAAGCCAAAAAACGCGGACAGGCGATCTCTATCGTGGATTTTGCGCCGCTTTTCCGCACAATGATGAATGGCCGGACGGGCAACGCGGGTGGAGGATATGGCAAGACAGATCGCGGGAGTCAACGAAAGGAGACGAAGATGAGTGACGGGAGTGCAAAACGGGTCGTCGATCCCATGCACAACGACTCCGGGGAAGATTCGATCCTATGGATGCTCAGCGAGTTCTACAGCCCGCGAATGCGTGCCGTGGCGGTGTTCATCTGGGTGATCGGGCTGGCCTTCCTGATCCTGGCGATCTACAGCGCCGTCAGGTTCTTCCGGGTCACGGATACGAAGCACGAGGTCCTGTTTGCGACGATCTTCATCTGCTGTTTCAACGGCATCGGCCTGATGAAGGTCTTCGCCTGGCAAATGATCCACAGGAACAGCATCAAGCGGGAGATCAAACGGCTGGAACTCCGCCTCGCGGAGCTGGCCGGGGCACTGGGCAAGAACACCTGATTGGCAATCTTCCTGGAAAGCTCTCTATACATGGATGGCAGCATCAAGGCCGAAGGCCTTGGCGATGGTTGCACCGTGTCTCACAGAGACCATCGCCAAGCTGCGCCTGACGCTGCCACCCACGAGCCACATACATGCTCTGCGACAATCCTGTCGTACAGCCTGTCTGTTCATCCGGGGGCACAAACGTGACATCGGCGCGACCCTGTGGTAGAATAGGTTCCGGACTCATGGAACGCTATTCTCCTGCAAGAGCGGGAATTATGGTGCATCTGCCCGGGCGGGCAGGCGTGTACCTCAGGTCCTGAATGAAAGGAGTGATCGATGCCATTGAGAGAGACGCTTTGGACAGTCTTGGTTCTGGCTGCTGTCTCGGCGAGTTTGGCCATGGGGGCGGGCGAAGTCACGTATGCAGAGCGGCTGGGCTGGCCCGCCGGCACGAAGGCCGTCATCTTCCACGTGGACGACGCGGGCATGTCGTACGACTCCAATATGGGGACGATCCAGGCCTTGGAGGGCGGTGTCGCGACCTCCACGAGCATCATGATGCCGTGCCCGTGGGTCCCGCAGTTCGCCGCCTACCTGAAGGAGCACCCACAAGTAGATGCCGGAGTTCACCTGACACTCACGGCGGAGTGGAAGAATTACCGCTGGGGCCCCGTCGCCGGTAAGCCGGCCGTGCCCGGCCTCGTGGACGAGCAGGGCTGTCTCTGGCGCGGCGTCCTCGACGTGGTCAACCATGCCTCGCCGGATGAATTGGAGACCGAGATTCGCGCCCAGGTCGATAAGGCCCTGGCCCTGGGCATCCAGCCCACCCACCTGGACAGCCACATGGGCACCTGCTTTCATCAGTTGTACGTGGAGCGATACATCAAAGTGGGTATCGAGAAGAAGATCCCGGTCCTGATGTTCGGCGGGCACATGCAGCACATCGGCGCTGAAGCGGCGGAGTTCAAGCCTTTGATTCACATGCTGGCCGAGAGGATCTGGCAGGCGGGGCTGCCGGTAATTGACGATCTCGTGACGCAGCCCACCAACGGCGAGACTTATGATCAGAGGAAAGCGGAGTTGCTCCAGTTGCTCGGCGACATGAAGCCCGGCATCACCCAGATCATCGTCCACTGCACCGCCCCGACGGAGGTGTTCCAGCACATCTCCGGCTCGGGCAAGGCCCGCGAGGCCGAGCTGCGTCTGATGACCGATCCCGAGGTGCGTGCCTTCATCAAGGACAAAGGGATCGTCCTGACGACCTGGCGGGAGCTCAAGCAGCGCCGCGACGCCATCCCCTGCGGTTCCTGATCACAGGTCCTATTCGTCTCATTAGTCCTACGCTCCGGCCCGCATGCCGCGGATGGCGGCCAGCAGTTCCTCGGAGGGTGCGGTCTTCAGCAGGTACGCCTCAGCCCCGGCCCTGCGCATCTTCCTGGACATCTGCGGCTCATCGAACATCGACAGCGCAATGACACGGATTTTCGGCAGGTGCAGCTTGATCTGGCGTGTGGCCTCATCGCCGGGCATCACGGGCATCGAAGCATCCATGATAATGATGTGGGGCTGGAGCTTGTGAGCCAGATCGACGGCTTCGCGGCCGTTGCCTGCCTGGCCGACCACGTCCATATCCGGCTGTTCGTCGAGCAGGCTGGCCAGGCCCTCCCGCATGACCTTGTGGTCGTCCACGAGCAGGACGCGCAGTCGCTCCTCGCTC
The DNA here is from genome assembly GCA_963708075.1 of Sedimentisphaerales bacterium. GTDB lineage: Bacteria > Planctomycetota > Phycisphaerae > Sedimentisphaerales > Anaerobacaceae > PLanc-01. The sequence goes on along the minus strand of OY970194.1, from coordinate 4,320,035 downwards.
TTGGGCTCCGGGTGCTTCCGTTTCGCCGGCCATGTGCGCGAATCGGTTTGCACAACCTGTGCCTCCGCCAGTTCCGCTTCCTGCGGGTCGGGCACAGCAATGAGGAACGTGCTGCCTCGGTTGGGGGCGCTCCAGATTTTCATCCGCCCACCGAGCAGCTCGACGCGCTCCCGGATGCTCAGCAATCCAAATCCGGCGGTCCTGCCGAGGGTCTTGGGATCGAAGCCCTTGCCCTGATCGGAGATGGTCAGCCGCAACTGCCCGCGCGTGCGTTTGATTCGCAGCCTCGCCTCGTGGACCCTGGCGTGCTTGACGACGTTGAAGAGCATCTCCTGGGCAGTTCGATAGAGGAAGGGCTTCAACGCCTCGGATGGTGAATCCACGCGCCCGTGCGCCTCCACGTGCACCATCAGGCCATGCTTCGCCTGAAGCTCCTGGGCCAGCCATTCGAACGTCTCGCCCAGGTCGCCCTGGTAGAGCACCGCGGGGCTCAGCTCATGCGACAGGCTGCGGGACGTGTCGATCGCATCCTTGAGCATCTCGTTGAGCTGGCCGGTCAGCTCTCGCGCGGATTCGTCGCCTTTGATCCGGCCGCTCAGGATCCCAAGGTGGAATTTTGCCGCCGCCAGGATCTGCTGCAGGTCGTCGTGCAGGATTTCCGCCAGGCGCTTGCGCTCGCGGTCCTCCGCCTGCGACAGCTCCATCGCCAGGTGCTGAAGCTGGCGGGTTCGATGCTCCAGCTCCTGGTACGCTTTCTGCTGTTCCGTGACATCCTCGAGGTTGAGCACGAGCGACTGCACCTCGCCCGCACTGTTCAGCAGAGGGGTCAACTGCCAGTTCCAGTAGGTGGTGCCTCGTTCGGGGGCGTAGGGATAGATGAACGGCCTGGCAAAGGTCCGGTATGGCTGCTTCGTCCGCACCACCCGCTCGAAGATCGCCTGGTTCTCCTCATGCGGGTAGAGCTCGAAGTGGTTCTTGCCGACGAAGTGCTGCGGGTCCTTGCCGTCGGCCCGCGCATAGGCCTCGTTGACCCGCACGAAGTTGAAGCGGCGGTCGAGGAAGGCCAGTGGCGTGATAGTGTGCTGGAAGAAGCCCTCGAGCATCTGCGAGTGCTTTCGCAGCTTGCCCTCCGCCAGGACACGGCGGGCCACCTCATCCTGCAGCCGGTCCACCGTCGTCGTCAATTGCAGGGTCCGCTCGGCCACTTTCTCCTCCAACGCCTCATTCAACCGGCGCAGCTCCGTGTCCATATGCCGGCGCTGCGTGACATCCATGAACACGACGGCGAACTGCCCCGGCGCGGGCCGGTAAGCGTACGCGTCGTAGTATCGCTGCAGCGGCGCCGAATACTGCTCCAGATGGGCCGGCTCGCCGGTGAGGACGACTTGGCCGAAGGTCTGGACCCAGTACGGCTCGACATTGGGAAGGATCTCGCTGATCAGCCGGCCCACTATGTTCTCTCGCTTGAGCCCGGTGAGCTGCTCAAAGGCCGGATTGACATCGAGGAAGCGGAAGTCGCACGGCCGGCCCTCGTCATCACAGACGATTTCGTGCAGGCCGAACCCTTCGTTCATCCGCTCGAACAGACTCCGATAGCGCTGCTCGCTCTCGCGCAGGGCTTGCTGCACCTGCTGTCGCTGAACGGCGATCGCCACCAGATCCGTCACTGTCTTCATCAAATCGATCTCATCCTCCGCGAAGGTCTCCCGCGTCTTTGTGCCGAATGACAACGTCCCGAGCACCCTGGCGCCCGCCAGGATGGGATGGCACGCATAGGCCTTGATCCCATAGGATTTCACGAGGGCGGTTCGCTCATCGTCACTGTCGGGGATGTGCTCGGCGATGATTCGTTTGCCGTCGCGGGCGACACAGCCGCGGACCGTCGCGTCGGAATCCAGCCACTCGATCTTCTTGCGCTCTTTTTCCGGGATTCCCGCACAGGCGTTCAGCCGCAGCCGGCCCGTCCGTTCGTCCACCAGGAAGTTGAAGAACGCCTGGCAATCCAGGTACTCCGTCACCCTGCGGCACAGATCATCGATGACGGCCTGCGGATCCTCCGCCGCCAGCAGGTTCGCCGCCGTATCGGACAGCAGCTTGAGCCGTTCGGCCGTGCGACGCTCCGCTTCGGCGCGCTTTCCCTCGGTGATGTCGATGCCCATCTCCATGATGAGGGGTGAGCCGTCGGTGTCGGTGAAGGGGAAGTCATAGACATCGTAGGTGCGGCCGTCCGGGCCCGTCCACTCCCAACGATGCGGCGCATTCGTCTTCAGAACCTTGTATGTGTCGCAGATCTCACAGGGCTCGGTGCGATGGAACAGGTACTCGAAGCATCGTTGGCCGTGGGACTCGCCGAACCGCTCTCGGAAGAATCGGTTGGCAAAGGGCACATGGTAGTCCGGCGTCAGAAGCACGAGATAAGCCGGCAGTGTCTCCAGGACATCATTGAATCGTTGCCGCTCGGCCCTAACCGTCTCGTGGGCTTTCGAGACGTCCGCCGTACGCGCAGCGACCCGATGCTCCAATTCCTCGTTCATCTGGCGCAGAGCCTGCTCAGCTTCCAGCAGTTCCTCCGCCTGGCTCTGCAACTCCTCCTGCTGAGCCTGGAGCTCCTCGTTGGCGGCCCGCAACTCCTCGGCCCGGGCAGCGAGTTCCTCGTTGGCCGTGCGCAGTCCCTCTGTCTGTGCGGCCAGTTCCTCGGCTTGTGCGTCGAGTTCCTCGTTGGCGGCCTGCAACTGCTCGGACTGGGTCCGGAGACGCTCGTTTACTTCCCGTAGGGCGGATTCAGCCGCCGCCCGCTGCATGCTCTGGAGCATTTCCCACCGCTTGCCCTGCCGGATAAGGGCGAATTGATGGTTACGCACTACGTCCATCACCTCGAATGCCCCGCATTTCGAGAGCGAGTACGTGCACAGGGCAAGCATGCGGTACTTGCCGATGACACTGTCCACCGCGGCCTCATAGTCCGAGAAGTTTTTCCAGAGACTTTTTTCCAGCCAGAACGTGCTGCCGGTCAGGCGCAAGCCCTCGAACCCCCGCTTCAGGGCGGCCTCCAGCCTGTCCACCCAGCCTTGTAACACCCTGTCTGCATTGAACTTGCCGTTGAGCACGTACCATTGCCGGTAATCGAGGATTTCCATCTGTCCCCCCGCAATCCGTTTCTTGAGGTCCGGCACGACCGCCCCCAACGCGGCTTTGGCCTCCTCCGCGGACAGCGGCTCGGAGGTCACCCACATGCAGAACTCGTTGGCCTCCAGCCCTGCGCGAAAGTAAGGCACCAGGACATCCAGCAGGTCCTCTTTGGTCTCATAAAACTGGCAGAAGTGAGAGCCCCAAGTCACGTCTCCGACTATCTTCAGGCCGCTTTTCCTCTTCTTGTCCGGCTGCGAAGAAGCGTTCACGACTTTGCTATGCAGACGGCTATCCGCAGGTACGTCTTGGGGACCGGCTCGCCGCTTCGCGGTCCTGCCATCGAGTGGCGATGGAGGGACTTGGGGACGCCGGGGCTTCGATTTACGCTGTGGCTGGCGTGAATCGTCAGCCGTCTTACGATCCGAGTTGCTGGCCATGATGCGACTTCCCAAGGATGCATCGAGTGCACCGACCGCCTTTGCACAGTGACAAGTGCCCCTCCGGGGGGCTGCTCCATGCTACTGAGGGATTCGGGAGGACATTTTTAAGGAAATCCCTGTATGCACCATCTACCCTGATCATCCGTATTGATGCATAAGTAGATAGATAGTGACGCTGGCAGCGTATGTCAAGCGTCTTTGCCCAGGTGTGGGACACCTGCATGATACCGTTCGCCAGGGAAGGCAGTCATGGGAGTGCTGGAGCTATGGCTGTGCGCGTATTGATCGCTGATGACCATGTGGCGTTGCGGCGAAGCCTCATCCGGGCTCTGCAGGCCGACGGTGGGATGGAGGTGGTGGGCGAGGCGGGGGACGGGGGCCTTGCCGTCGAAATGGCGAAGACCCTGAATCCTGACATTGTAATCATGGACGTCGTCATGCCCCTGGTCAACGGCATCGATGCGACCCGGCAGATCATGCACGACTGCCCCCACACGCAGGTCATCGGCCTTTCCGTCCATACCTCCAAGGCATTCGCGACCCGGATGCTCAAGGCCGGCGCCTCCGCCTACGTGCTCAAGGGCGGTGACCTGGACGAGCTGGTCCACGCCGTCGACGCGGTTTCCCACGGTGGAACCTACCTGAGCCCCGAAATCGTCACCCCCAGCCGCGATTGACGGACTTGGTGAACGAAGAGTCTGAAAGACTACCTCAGAACCTGCTCAGGCTTGTCATTGCGAGCGCAGCGAAGCAATCTTCCATCTCTGGGATTGAGACTGCTTCGTCGCTGCGCTGCTCCCAAGAAACTAACTGGCCGGGTGCCATGTCTACGCTTGCGTAGACATGTTCCACTCGATGGGCAAGGCATGCTTACGCGAGCGTAAGCATGGCACCCAGACTCGTAGCTTGGTTTCTTCCCGACACCAGCCGCGCAGCGGCCCGGCGACTCGCAATGACATTCACCGTCTTGAGATAGTCTCTAAATGGGGATCTCGATCAATTCCGGACGGATTCCATCCGGCTCCACGTGCAGCAGGGCCATGCTGATGGGCAGGTGGAATCGCCTGGGGCCGGCGCTGCCGGGGTTGAGGTACAGGACGCCGTCGATGTACTCCACGTGCGGCTTGTGGGAGTGGCCGTAGATGACGATGCGCGTCCCCGTCGGCAGCGCCCGAGCATCGAGCTCGCTGCGGTCGTGGATTACGCAGATGCCGGTGCCGTCAATATCAAAGTATTCCAACTCCTGCAACTGTCTTGCCCAGCCTGCCTTATCCATGTTCCCCCGCACGGCGACCACCGGGGCGATCTCCCTCAGGCCCGTCAGGACCGAGGGGCTATCCACGTCGCCCGCGTGGATGATCAGGTGGCAGCCGCGCAGCCGGGCCCTGACCTGCTCCCTGAGCAGCCCGTGCGTATCCGAGATGACGCCGATGCATCTTGCCGCCATTGCCCACGTCCAGAGTTCAAACCACCGGTCCTTTTTCGGTTCAAGTACATGGATTATACGTCTTGCGGCAGGCCGCGCGTGCATTTTTCCGGGGTGCACGACAGGGTCGCGGCCGAACAGCCCTTTCTTGTCGCCCTGAGCAAATCTATTGGGCTCGGCAGGATCAAAGTCAATGGCAGACGGGGGTTTGGACGAGGAGGCTGTAATCCATAACCTTGCACGCGCGTAAGCCTCTCGTCCCGGCAATCGCCGGAGAATCCTTACGATCCTGCCGCTCGCGGATGGTGAATAATGAGGATATGACGCGTGCGATCTGGAAAGCATTCATACAGTTCGGGCCGGTGAGCGTGCCCGTGAAGCTCTACACGGCCGTGAAGGACGTACGTCCTCATTCGCACCTGCTGCACGATGACGACCGGCCCTACTACGTCGTGCCCCGTGAGGGCGGCGAGCGGTCCTACCAGCTCCTGGTCGAGGTGATGCAGGAGACGCACAAGGCCGGCCTGGCGAAATTCGTACTGCACGACAGGGAGCACCTGGTTGCGCTGTGGGCACAAAACGATGTCCTGAGCCTGATGATGCTGCACTTTCCCGAGGAGGTGGCGGATACGGACGAGATCCGACCGAAAGAGGCCAGGCCGCAAGCCGCCAGAGTAGGAGCGACCACCGCCGCCATTCAACAGCTCAGGGGTGACTACGACCCTGCCAAATACGTCGATGAACATCGCGAGCGGGTCCTCGGGTACCTGCAGGAGAAGGCGAAGCAGCAGGGCACGGTCGAGGTGGCCGCGCCGGAAGCGGCGGAGGAGCAGGCCGTCGAGCAGGAGGGGGGACAAGACCTGGTCACTACACTGGAGGAAAGCCTGGCCCGTGCCCGGGCCAGATCATGAAAGTGAAACAAGGATAAGGAGATCAGTTATGACACGGATGAGAATTCATTGGTGGTCGGTCGGGAGCATGCTGTGCGCGATCATGCTGTTGGCCGGATGTAAAACGACTGGGGAGCATGCCCAGGCGAAGAAGGCCACTCGCGCAGTGACTTCGATGGAGCGAACGCGAACGGAGCTGGTGAAGGCGGATCAGCAGGTGGATGAAGCGATGGTTGCTCTGGACCGGCTTGCCTCATCCCCTGCGGCGCTGCCGGATGCGTACAAAGTGTACACCGCCGAGGTGAAGGAGACGAGCAAGCAGGCGCAGGAGGCTCAGGACCGAGCCGACCGGATGCGAGAGCATTGGCGCGACTACATTACCGCCTGGGAGACAGAAGTGGACACAGTCTCTACCCCGGAGCTTCAGGCTCAAGCGACCGGGCGACGTCAGGCGGTCCGTGAGAATTACGATCGGTTGCGTGATGCGGCCCGCGCCATGAACACGGCTTACGATCCGTTCCTGACGCAATTGCGGGACATTCAGGCGACTCTGTCGCTTGATCTGACACCGGCGGGCATCGATTCCGTGAGACCTGCGATCGACGCGGCACGCCAGGGCGCCCAGAATCTCAAGCAGCAGATCAGTGCGTTCGTGCAGGAGATCGACCAGGTGGCGGCGGCTCAGGCCGGCAGGACGCCGGTGGCAGCGACGACAGCACGCACTGAGTGATATGATCGTCGGAGACCTTCCGGCCGGTTGCGCCGCTCTCAGGCGATGGTCATGGTTCGAGGGAGAGGGCAACCGGCCTCGCGGCGGGCGGATTCGCTGCATTCGCTCTCTCGGCACAGGCACAGCAACCTTGACGTGAATGCCGCAGAGCAACGCAGCGAGACAACCCACGGTCCGCGCGCGGGCAACGTGGCGAAATGCATCCGGGCATTGGCGGAGGGATACCCATGGCCAACGAGGAAACCGTGATGGTCGAGCGCAAGGTGCTGATCGACTGGAGCCAGAACAAGTGGTGGCACGGGCAGACTTGTTGGCCCATGGAGTGCCGGATGGTCGGACCTGATCGAATCAGCACCGTCAAACAAGGCTGGCGGCGCCACCCGGCATAGTGGGGCTTTCTCGCTAAACACGTACGCCGATTCACGTTGGGCACCGGAGCGTGTGTCAGTCCTGGAACGCCTCGGCGGGCACGTTGAACGGCTGCTGGCCTGCCGGGACGGTCATCTGCTCACCCTGGTGCTTGCCGCTGGCCTGGTTGATGTCGTAGTAGCGTTCCACGACATTGGCGATGCGCGACAGGATTTGCCGGCCCTCCTCGCTGGCCTCGAGGCCCACGATCTGCAGGCCCAGGCACAGGGCGCTGTGGTCCGCCGTCGGGAGGATGTTGCGAATCTGGGCGTTGAAGACCAGGGGCGTCTCGAACGGCAGGGGCGTGAATCGTACGCCGATGAACTGGCCCTTGTGGAAGTCGAACACGCCGCCGCCCGGCGCGCCTTCCACTTTGCCGCTCTTGGCCGGCACGATGATCTGTGCGCCGCCGGCGGAGATGTCCATGAGCCGGCCCTCATAGTAGTTGTGCATCGGCTCTTTCACCTGCTGGCTGCCCGACCGGTGCCAGATCACGACACTGACCTTGAGCGATTCGGGGACATTGACGCGGAAATAGCTTCGTCGTTGCACGACGCCGATCCGCTCCGGGGACTTGAGGACGATCATGCCTCCGGAATTAGGATCGAGGGACGGCTCGAGGCCGATGACGACCGTGTCGAAGATGAACTTGCCGTAGGCATGCTTGAAGTTCAGGCCAACCGGCTGGTTGATCTGGATATTGATCGGGTGCGGCTTGCCCGTCGCGTGGCAGCCTTCGATGTGCAGTTTGCCGTCCTCCAGCGATTTCAGGACCACCTTGGCGACGTGCCACTTGTCCTTGGAGAGATAGGACATGATTGCCGGCGACTGCTGCTCGACCACCGACGCAAGCACCGTACGAGACTCTTCACCCTGCAGGATCACGATTTCACTCATAACAACCCCCTTGCCCACGTCCAGGTTAACCGATCGTCAAGGGTCCGATACCCTGCCCGAACGAACCCGATTCCCCACCAGAGGACTGCCGGCCCGATGCGCTTCGTGTCACCGGCACCGACTATTAAACCATACGGTATGAATCGGCCGCTGACAAAGGTGCCTGTGAGGAAAAACGCTGTCGTTGAGCATGGATTGCCGGCCGTCGGCGCTGTGGCAATCTCTCCCCGTGGTTGCCCCGTACCGATGAATCGGTTACTGTAGAATTCTCGGACGCGCCCTTGCTGCCGCTTTATCGGGCCTGCCGTTCGCGGAGGACGCGGTCAGGACGGCAGGTGGTGCAAAAGGATTGAACGTAATCCGTGTGAAAGGCTGAGAGATGACAGTGACACCGATGGAGATTGGATTGGGGCTTTTGTGGTTTGTCGTGCTCACCGTCTCGGTCACGTTCCACGAGGCGTCCCACGGCTTTGCCGCCCTGAAATTCGGGGACACAACCGCCTATACCGCCGGCCTGGTCACGCTCGACCCGATCCCGCACATGCAGAGGTCGCCCATCGGCATGATCGTCGTGCCCATCCTTTCCTTTGCCCTCGGCGGCTGGATGATCGGCTGGGCGAGCACGCCATACGATCCCTACTGGGCCCATCGCAACCGCCGGCAGGCGGCCCTGATGGCCCTGGCCGGCCCGGCGGCGAACCTCATCCTCATCCTGCTCGCGGCCCTGCTCATCCGCGGCGGCATGCTCCTCGGCGTGTTCGCCCAACCCGACCAGATCAGTTGGGCGCGAACCACCGCGGCGACAGCTCCAGGCGTCGCCACCGGCGCCGCCATTCTGGTCAGTGTCCTGTTCTCCTTGAACCTGATCCTGCTGGTCTTCAATCTGCTTCCCGTGCCTCCGCTCGACGGCAGTGAGGTGATCTCGCTGTTTCTCAGCGACAGCGCCGCAGAGCGCTACCGGGAGTTCATGGCCCAGCCGTACGCGAGCATCATCGGCCTGATCGTCGCCTGGAACGTCATGGACTTTCTCCTGCGTCCTGTGCACACGGTCGCCCTGAACCTCCTCTACCCCGGCGCGGGGTACCACTGACAGCGATTGTAGATCGATTCTCGGTAATGCCTGAACCATATTCGGGTGGCAGCGGCAAGCGCAGCTTGCCGATGGCTGTCACATACGGCAGAACACCATCGGCAAGCTCCGCGGACTTCGCTTGCCGCTGCCACCCGGAGACATGAGACTCTCAATCGTAATCGTTATGATCGGCGTTGTCTGCTCACCGGTCGCCGGCGAGGTAGCGGACCTCGGATTCCGACAAGGTGCGATTGTAGATGCGGAAATCATCTATGGAGCCGCCGAAGAAGGGGTCGGCCGTCCACTGAGAGCGGCCGAGCCAGTTCTGTGTCGTCACGCCCAGGTCCTTCGGCAGCACGGTCGTGGCTCCGCTGGCCGCAGGCGTCCCATCCTGATACAACCGCAGTTGCATAGTCGTGCTGTCAATCACGATCGCCACATGATGCCAGCCCGTCGTCAGCGCGGCCGGGGCGTTGACGGCCTGCTCGGCTGTACTGGCCGCGTTACGGATGGCGAATCGTACGATCCGCGATCCGTTGTTCGACGTCAGGAACATGTACACATTGGGGTTCGCGCCGCTGACGCCGGCATTGCCGAAGTCGAAGACCCGCTGCCAGGCGTTGCCTGCGTTCGTGAAGTACACCCACGCGGCAATGGTCGTGCTGTTGAGCGTGCTCACCAGCGAGCCGATGGGCAGATCTACGTAGTCGTTTGTTCCGTCGAAGCCCAGCGCCTTGCCGTAGCCGAGCAACCCCTGCCCATACGCCGGATCGCCGGAGGCGGTGCCATTGTTGCTCTTGCCGGAACTATCCTGTAAGTTGCCTTCCATCGCATACAGCGCCACCAGACCATTGGTCCCCGGATCGGCGGCGGCCACGGCCTGCGGAGGCGTCGCATACAGCAGGATGTCATCGATGAAGATCGTCCCTGTCCCGCCGGCGATGCCGTCACCCACGCCGATAGCCAGCGTCTTGACGCTCTGAAGATTGGCGCCCGAAGCGGCCAGGTCGATGTTCCACTGCTTCCAGAGCGGGAAGGCCGTGCTGGGAGCGCCGCTGTTGTAGAGCACTTTCGCGTTGTTGATCTTCACATACAACGGAGCGGCGACGTTATTCACGTCGCCCCGGAAATACAGCACAAGCGTGGTGATGCCATGCTTGCTCCAGTCCTGGGGCGTCGCCAGAGTACGCACGGCTTCGGAGTACCGCGGCGCGCTGCCGTTGTCGTAGTACACAGGCATCGACTGCCTGCCGCCGTGAATGATCCCGGTCTCCATGACATCGCCCGCTGTCGGATCATAGCCGATCAGAGAGCCTGAACCGTTGCCGGGATTGCCCGTCGGGAAGAACTCGTCCTCCGAGAAACCCGCGCCATCGATCCAGGCTTGGAAGACCCGGTTCGGCGAGTCGTTGGTGTAGCTCTCAAAATCATCGATGGTGAGATATGTCAGCGTGGAGAGACTCCAGACATCGCTTTCCCACGCGCTGGGCGTTTCAGCTTGATTGACCTCGACCACTTTCCAGTAGTAGGTCGTGCCCAACCCCAGGGAAGGGCGCGGAGGGTAGCTGGCCTGGTTTACGGTCACAACAGGTGCGGAGCCGTCCATCACGGCCTGGCTATCTGTGCTGACATACACCTCGTGTGAGGCCGCCTCGCGCCCGGCCCGCCAGCTCAGAACGGCGGTGGTCGGATCCACGTTTGCCGCAGCCGACGCCGGAACCGGCTCCCGGGCATGGACGGGGACGTAGAAGAACCGCACCTCGCTCAAGCCATATTGGGGGGCAATTCCGGCCCAGTTGTTCTTGGGGGTGAGCTTGACGAACCTGGCCGCCGCGCCGGCAAAATCGACGGTCGTGTTGTGCGCGTAGCCGTCGCCCGATGCTGCCTGGGCAAACTCAAGCTCGCCGAGCACGAGCCAGTCCGTGCCATTGACGGAGTACTCCACCGTGACATCCTTGAATCCGACGCCCACAACGGACTCCATGGCCGTGTTGTGGTTCCAGACCCACATTTCATGGAGTTTGTAGACCCGGTCAAACTGGTATTGAATCCAGGCCGGCAGCGGGGCAGTCTTGCCACTGAGCCACATGGTCCTGTCGCCCGTTGAGTGCAGATCTTGCGGATCCAGGCCTGAGCCGTTGACCGTGTTCTCCGGCCCGGAGTTGGTCTCGAAACTGGAGGCCGTGGCCGTCACGTTTGCGATCAGGTATGAGGCAGGCTCGACCGTGAAACTCCAGACCGGGCCACTCTGCACGGTGAAGTCGGGAGCCCCGTTGACTTCATCGACCCGCCAGTAATAGGTCTGGCCAAGCGTCAAATGGCCGGGCGGATCGTAGGTGTTGGCATCCTGCCCCTGGCCGACCAGAACGCTCGCGCCGGCAGTCGTGACGGCATCGAGATCGGTTCCCAGGTACACATTGTGTGTGGCGGCAGAGGCCGCCGGCTTCCAACTGAGAACGCTGTCTCGAAGGATATCCGTGGCCTTGTCTTGTGGATTTGGCTTCGTTGCACCCGATTTCGCACCCGTCACGACGGCGAGATCCAGCTTCGGATGATAGGCTTCGTCCACATATTCTCTGCTGCAGATGCCATATCCTCGGTCGGCGCTGTCGTCGTTCTTCAGAAGGAACGTGACCAAACCACTATCATCCACCCGGCTTTGAATGAAGCTGACCAGCGGTTGTCCCGTGATGGTGATCGTGGTTCCCAAGGCCCAACCTCCGGCGGCAGCGGTGGTGACCGTCTCGGTGATTCCCGCAACATCTTCATCCAGGTCGGTGGCTCGACCCCCGGCGACAACAACTGTGCCGGTCGTCCAGTCCACCTCACCGCCTGTGTTGCTGCCATTCAGGGCGGCTGGATCCCAGTTCTGAGCCGTGTTGCCGGCCACGCCATTCAATCCGTACAGGGCAAAACGGCCGGTATTGACCGTGTCGTTGCGGTACGGCGGCTTCGGAATCGCCCCGTGCACGGTCAGCGTCAACGTCGCGCTCTCGACCTTGAGGATATTGAGAGTGGAAAGGTCGAAGCGCACGTAGCCCGTGCGGTCAGAGCCTCCACCCTGAATCGCCATGAATTCGAGCTTGTCATTCGCTGCCGTGTCGGTTCCCGCCGTCCAGGTGTCCGCATCGCTTACGACGGTGACCGTCTCCGCCCGCACCCCCGTTGCCGCCATCAGCACCATGTATACAGAGACCAGGTATATGAGTTTCTTCGACATGATAGTCCTCCTTTCCCGGGTGAAAAATGAACTTTCTGGGGCGGTCTGTGCTGAATGTGTCCTCCTCAGGAGATGCACAGGTTGCCGCCGCATGGTTGTCTTTGCGCAAACAACGTTATTACGGGAAAACGCCGCGCACAGCAGAAGCTCAACGTCACAGGTCAACACACAACAGCATACCCTCTTTCCCCCCGCCCGTCAACCCCCAAACCGGTACCTTCGCCCGGCAGTGCAGGGCTCCATAAGGGTTGTAGGGCGTTTGACGGTGCTCATTTGATGCGGTGCCGCTGCCACCCGTCCCTCAAGTGCGCGACTAAATCCTGTGGGGCAGATTCCGCTGACCGGGTGAGAAACCGTGCGTTTCGACGCGTATCCACCCAGGGCCAAGGGGGTCGTGCGGGGACGCACGACCTACGAAGAGCGCCGACGGCTCCGGGCGTAGGGTGGACGTCCTCGCCCGCCCTGCGAAGCCATCGGGGCCCACGAAACTTAGTCGCACACTCCCTCAACATGACGAATGGAAAGGCCACTGCGAAATCTCGTCGCACGCGCTGCGCGTGACAAGAGCGGGAGCGCCGGAAATCGCCGTGAAGATGGTCGTGGTCTTCTTCCGGCCCGTCACACGTAGATGGGCAGGATGACGAAGGGGATGCCCAGACGGTGCAGGCGCTTCTGGATCGTGAAGACGAGCTGGTTGTGGAGCAGCCGGTTGATCAGGGTCTCGTTGAGGAACAACAGCTTGCCGCCGAAGAACACGGCGCCGGGGTAGCGCTCGATGATGCTGGGGACGATCCGCGTGATCTGCTCGGCGGCATCGACGCCGATGTCCCAGACAGCTTCCGCGTAGAACCCTTCCTTCTTCATCAGCTCCACGTAGCGATTGAGGTCGTTCTGCACCTGTGTCTGCAGGCGCTCGACCTCCTGGGGCCCCTTGAAGTTGCCGACGTCCAGGACTCCGACTTCGAGAAAGACGAAGTTTCGGAAGACGCCGCCGAAGAGTCGCATGATGGCCAGGAGGGTGTGCAGGCCGGTGCCGTTGAAGCCGCTGACGAGCAGAACGGCGGTCTTGGCCTTGGGATCGAAGACCGGCCCGCCTTCGCCTCCCTTGGGGGCGGACTGGCGGACGTAGGATTCCGCACGCTCGGCCAGCTCGTCGAGCCGGCGAAGCTGCACCGCAATCTTGTTGTAATGTCGCCTCACCAGGATTGCAAAGACGACCAGAGTCCCGGTGATCAGTAATGTGATCCAGCCGCCCTCGAAGAACTTGACGGTCACCATGGAAACCAGGATGAACGTGGTGAGGACCAAACCGAAGCCATTGATGAGCAGCTTGTGGAGCCAGGACCTTGTCTGGTGGCGGTCGAGCCACCAATGGCGAACCATGCCCAACTGCGAAAGACAGAATGTGATGAAGACGTTGATGCTGTAGAGCACCACCAGCAGTCTCACCGAGCCCCTGGTGAAGAGCATGATCACCAGCGCCAGCCCCCCCATAATCAAGATGCCGTTCTGAATGACCAGCCGGTCGCTCAAGACGGAGAACCGCGTCGGAAACCACCGGTCGAGGGACATGTTGGCCAGAACGCGGGGGCCGTCGAGGAATCCCGTTTGGGCGGCAATGGTGAGGAGCATGGCTTCCGATAGAAGGCAGACGAAGATGAACAGGCGGGCGCCGCCTTCGCCCCAGCCTGCCGTCACCTTGTCAAACAGGACCGCATTGAGGGTCCTTCCCGGTTCCAGTCGCACATCGTACAACAGGTACCCGAGAACCAATCCCATAACCATGAATGAGAGCGAGATGGCCATGTATCGCATCGTCAGTCGGGCGGTTTGGACCCTCGGTTCTCTCAGGACCGGGAGCCCGTTACTGACGGCCTCGATTCCTGTATATGTGCCTGCACCCATGCTGTAGGACCGCAGCACGATCATGGCGAGGCCCCAGAAACCGATGGTGGAGACGGTGTTGTGTACGTCGGCTTGGGTCGAGCGAACGACGGTGCTTATATTGGGCAGGTGCGTAAACAGGCCGTAGAGAATCACAAATACATGTGTGGCGAGAAACGTCAGAAAAATCGGGACCAAGGGGATCACCGATTCTCGCACTCCCCTCATATTCAGTAGCACCATCGCGATAATGACGACAATGGCAAGGTCGAGCTTATACTCGTGCCACTCCGGAGGCAGGAAACTGAAGATGGCGTCTGTGCCGCTGGCGATAGAGACTGAAATGGTCAGCACGTAGTCGATCAGCAGTGCGCAGCCGGAGACCATTCCTACCCAGGGCGACAACAGCTTGGTGGCAACGAAGTAACCGCCGCCGCCCGTTGGGAACAGCTCGACGATCTGCGAATAGCTGGCGGCGATGACGAGGATCGTGATGACGCTTCCCAGACCGACGAAAACGCCTAAAAATGGATGATTCCCCAATTCCAGGAACGCTTCCGAAGGTCCGTAGCACGAGGAGGACAGACCGTCCGCACCCAGTCCTACCCAGGCAAAGAACGCTACTAAGGACAGCCGGTGAAAGACCATGGCGTCGCGAGGATCCCGCGACCGGCCGATCACCACGTCCTTGAGTACTTGTCCAAACCGGCGTCCGGACAGTGCCAACCTGACATCTCCAACATAGGTAGCGAAATCAATGGAACAGAAACGGAAAGGATACTATTGTACCCTCTCCGTGGTTCTATGGCAATCTCCCAACCCGGCAGTTGATCTATGGCGGCATCTATTGTATCCTATGGCCGTTGGATCCAGAACCTGCCGGGGAATGCACGTATGCAAACGAGAAGACTTGGCGAAACTGATCTGCACCTGACGACGGTGGGCCTTGGCACGTGGGCCATGGGCGGGCCGTGGCAGTATGGGTGGGGGCCTCAGGATGACGATGACGCCATTGCCGCGATTGTGGCCGGGCTGGATAAAGGGATCAACTGGATCGATACGGCCCCGGTCTATGGTCTTGGCCACTCCGAGGAGCTGGTAGGCCAGGCGCTCAAGATGACCGGGCATAAGCCGTATGTCGCCACGAAGTGCGGCCTGCTCTGGAATGACAAGCGGGAGAAGGTGCCGAACCTCAAGAGGCAGAGCATCCGAAAGGAATGTGAAGACAGTCTTAAGCGTCTCGGCGTCGAGACCATCGACCTCTACCAGATGCACTGGCCCGACCCGGAGGCCGATATCGAGGAGGCGTGGGAGGAGATGGCCCGGCTCGCCGAGCAGGGCAAGGTGCGCTATCTCGGCGTGTCCAACTACGGTGTCGGGCAGATGGAGCGAGTCCGCAAGATCCACCCCATCGCCTCGCTGCAGCCGCCCTACAGCATGCTGCACCGGGAGATCGAGGCGGAAGTCCTTAGCTACTGTGGACAACATAAGATCGGCGTGATCGTCTACAGCCCCATGCAGCGGGGGCTGCTGACGGGCAGGTTCAGCCACGAGCGGCTGGTCGCACTGGCGCCCGGCGACCATCGCCGGCGGATGCCCGAGTTCCAGGACCCGCAGTTCTCGGCCACGCTGGTGATGGTCGAGCAACTGCGAAAGATCGCGCGACCGCCATGGCCGGACCGTGCGCAGTTGGCCATCAGTTGGGTCTTGCGCAGGCCCGAGGTTACCGCCGCCATCGTTGGCGCCCGCCGGCCCGAACAAATCCTTGAAACCGTCCACGCCTCCGACTGGAATCTCAGCCGGGAGGAGATCGACGAAATCGAGAAGCTTTTGGCCGAACGAGAGCAGAAACTCACGCGGTAGATAAGAGATGCAGGCCAGCGGAGAGCAGAGAACGGAGAATTGAAGGTGCCACAGGAGTACAATTCATACACGAGTCCGCTGGTCGAGAGGAACGCTTCGCGGGAGATGGCGGAGCTGTTCGGGGCGCAGAAGAAGTTCAGCACGTGGCGGCGGCTCTGGCTGGAGCTGGCCAAGGCCGAGAAGAAGCTCGGGCTGAAGATCAAGCAGAGTCAGATCGACCAGATGGCCCGCCACCTCGACGATATCGACTTCGACAAGGCGGCGGCCTACGAGAAGCAGTTCCGCCACGACGTGATGGCCCACATCTATGCGTTCGGCGAGGTGGCGCCGAAGGCGGCGCCGATCATCCACCTCGGGGCGACGAGCTGCTACGTGGGCGACAACGCGGACCTGATCATCATGCGGGAGGGCCTGCGGCTGATCGCCGGCAAGCTGGCGGCCGTGATCGACCTGCTGGGCAAATTCGCCGAGCAATACCGCGACCTGCCCACGCTCGGCTTCACGCACTTCCAGCCGGCCCAACTCACCACCGTCGGCAAGCGCGCGACGCTCTGGTGCCAGGAGTTCGTCATGGACCTGCAGGAGGTCGAGCACCGCATCGAGACGCTGCCGTTCCGCGGCGTCAAGGGCACTACCGGCACGCAGGCGTCGTTCCTGGAGCTCTTCGAAGGCAATCACGCCAAGGTCCAGCAGCTCGACAAGGACGTGGCGGCCGCGTTCGGCTTCAAAAAGGTCTGTCCCGTCACCGGCCAGACCTACCCGCGAAAGATCGACGCGCTCGTCGTCAACGCGCTGGCCCTGATCGCCCAGTCGGCGCACAAGATCTGCAACGACCTTCGCCTGCTGGCGCACCTCAAGGAGATGGAGGAGCCGTTCGAGAAATCGCAGATCGGCTCGTCCGCCATGGCGTACAAGCGAAACCCGATGCGCTGCGAGCGGGTGACGGGCCTGAGCCGGCTCGTGCTGAGCCTGGCGACAAGCCCGGCCATGACGGCGTCCGAGCAGTGGTTCGAGCGGACCCTGGACGATTCCTCCAACAAGCGGGTGGCGATCCCGGAGGCGTTTCTGGCCGTGGATGGCATCCTGCAGATCCTCCTGAACGTCTTCGATGGGCTGGTGGTATATCCGAAGGTGATTGAGACGCACGTGGCCGCGGAGCTGCCGTTTATGGCGACGGAGAATATCCTGATGGCGGCGGTCAAAGCCGGCGGCAATCGGCAGGAGCTGCACGAGAAGATCCGCCTGCACTCCCAGGCGGCCGCCGCCGAGGTAAAGAACTTCGGCCGGCCCAACGACCTGATCGGCCGGCTGCGGGCGGATGTCGTCCTTCGCCGAATCTCGATTTCGACAAGGTCCTGGACCCCGCCGCCTACGTCGGCCGGGCCCCACAGCAGGTCGATGAATTCGTCCGAGCCGTCGTGAACCCGATCCGAAAAAAGTATCGCAACGAGTTGAACCGAAAAGTAGAACTGAAAGTCTGAAGGCGTAGGGTGGGTCCTTGGCCCACGCGTTCCACGCCACCCATGAGCACAGAGAAAGGATGCTGAGGTGACCAGAAAAGAGCTAATCCAGCGAATCAAGGAAACCGCGTACTTGGAGGGCGATTTCGTCCTTCGCAGCGGCAAGCGGAGCAAGTATTACCTCGACAAGTACCTCTTCGAGACCTGTCCCGACATCCTCAAGGCGTTGGGGCAGGAATTCGCCAAACATATGACAAAGGATGTCACGCTGATCGCGGGGGCGGAGTTGGGCGGCGTCGCGCTGGCCGCGGCGACCGCCATGGAGACGGGCAAGAACTGGATCATCGTTCGCAACAGCAAGAAAGACTACGGCACGAGCAAGCTTGTCGAAGGCGTGCTCGATCCGGGCGACGTCGTGCTGCTTGTCGAGGATATCGCCACCACGGGCGGCCAGGTCCTTGAAGCGGCCAAGGTCATCACCGACGCCGGCGCGATGGTCAAAAAGATTGTCTGTGTCATCGACCGCAAGCAGGGCGCCGGCGAGAACATCAGCGAAGCCGGCTATTGCTTCGAAGCCATCCTGACCAAAGACGACCTGGGGATTGCGGATTGAGAAGAGAGTGTCAAGTGTGAAGTTTCAAGTTTGAAGTGCTCTGACTTCACACTTCAAACTTGCGAATGGGGGTGGATATGATCATTGGCGTGCCGAAGGAAGTGAAGAAGGACGAGTACCGCGTCGCGCTGCTGCCCGTCGGGGCGGAGTTGCTGGTGCGGGACGGGCAGACCGTGCTCATCGAGAAAGGCGCTGGTTCGGATAGCGGATTTGACGACCGGCGCTACGTGCAGGCCGGTGCCCGGATTGTCGAGTCCGTCGCCGAGATCTACACCCGGGCCGACTTGATCGTCAAGGTGAAGGAGCCGCAGCCCGCAGGAGATCGCCAGGCTCCGCGATGGCCAGATCGTCTTCTGCTACTTTCACTTCGCCGCGTCGCGGGAGCTGACGGTCGGCTGTCTGGAGGCGGGCATCACGGCTGTAGCCTACGAGACCCTGCAGGACGCCGCAGGGCCGGTTGCCCCTGCTGACGCCCATGAGCGAGATCGCCGGCCGCATGTCGATCCAGGAGGGGGCCAAGTGCCTGGAGCGACCGATGCAAGGCCAGGGCATTCTGCTC
The DNA here is from genome assembly GCA_963708075.1 of Sedimentisphaerales bacterium. Lineage (GTDB taxonomy): Bacteria > Planctomycetota > Phycisphaerae > Sedimentisphaerales > Anaerobacaceae > PLanc-01. The sequence goes on along the minus strand of OY970194.1, from coordinate 4,301,444 downwards.
GGAGGCGTTCCCGGCGTCGCGCCGGCCAATGTGTTGGTCCTCGGCGGCGGGGTCGTCGGTACCAACGCCGCACGCATGGCCGCCGGACTGGCCGCCAATGTCACAATCATGGATATCCATCTGGACCGCCTGCGCTACCTCGATGAAGTGATGCCGGCCAACGTGACGACGATCTTCTCCGACCCGCACACGATCGCAGACTACGCGATGCAGGCCGACCTGGTTGTCGGTGCCGTCCTGATCCCCGGCGGCCGGGCCCCCGTCCTGATGTCCCGCTCGCTGGTCAAGACGATGAAACCGGGCAGCGTCCTCGTGGATGTGTCCATCGACCAGGGCGGCTGCGCGGAAACCTCCCGGCCCACCACGCACAGCCACCCGACCTACCTCGTCGATGGCGTCGTACACTACTGCGTTACCAACATCCCCGGCGCCGTCAGCCGGACCTCGACCGTGGCCCTATGCAACGCCACGCTTGCCCTACGTCCGCCAACTCGCCTCGCTCGGCATCGACGCCTTCGCCGCCCTCGACCCCGGCCACGCCGCCGCCATCAACATGGCCGGCCACAAGCTCACCAACGTCGCCGTTGCCGAGGCCTTCCCCGACCTGCCCGGGAGCAGGCAATTGTAACCGAGATCTCCCCACGTACGGGTGGCAGCGGCAAGCGGAGCTTGCCGATGGCTGATACGCAATGCAATCAGCGAGTGGAGGGTTCGAGGATCAACAAGGCGTCCTCCCAATCCTCGGGCGTGGAGAAGGACCGTGTGCCTGCATTTGTGAGGCCGCCAACAGAGACCGAGCCACCGGTTCTCGGGTCGAGCCAGTGGGCAGTCACATTGCTCGCGGCGAGCTTGCTCATGTGGATGGAGAAGGAAGCCTTGTCGGCAAGATAGACCATGACCCATGTGCCGTCCTTGTGGCGGGCGGCAAGGTTCAGAACTTGACCATCGGTCCGGCCGCCCTCGGCGAGAATCGACTGGTCGGGGACGAGATACCACCATTCAGGCACGGCCAGAAAGGTCTTCTTCAAGATGCCCAATTGCACTGCGCCGGGGGCGTCGAGGGCCTTCTTCCAGGTGGGCAGGACGCGCCAACTGTCGTTGTGGCCGTAGGTGTGATGGGCGCCCGCCAGGTAGGAGTAATAAGCCTGCCGGCGAATCCACAAAGGCGTGACGTCGAATCCGTACTCCGACCCCTGCTCGTATGCGCCCTCCGCCATGAGTACGGGCTTGACCGGCTGGAGGTTGTAGTCGTGCGTCACCATCGGGTAGATCAGCTCGACGCTCTTCCACGTCTGCATGGAATCGAAATCCAGCCATTTCTCATCGTGAATGAAGCTGGAGGAGTAGGGGGCGGGGTCGGGCTTGAAGGTGATCAGGTGGGCGCCGCCATCGCCTTCGTGCAGGCCGGCCGCCAGTTCGCGCAGGACGGGCACAAATTCCGGCTTGGCCTCCGGCGTCATGGACCAGACGATATTCGGCACGTCCTTGTACCGCTGCGCCAGCCATTTCGCCCACGCCCTGGCGTTGTCCGCCGTGATGTGCTTGCGGTAGCGCTGATGGTAGAGAGTCATCGAGATGTTGACGTTGTTCTCCTCCGCGATCTTGAGGACGGCGTCCACGTTCTTGAAATAGGCCTCGTTCGGCGTGAGGGGATTGTCGTCGAGCCACGGCTTTTGGCCATAGACGTTCGCTTTCGTGCCGTCGCCCACGCCCATCAGCATGACCTGGGCGAAGACGAATCCCTTGTCCGCCGTCTTCTCGATGATCGTGCGGGCGTCCTCAACCGTATAGTCCCGGAAAAGCTGCCACTGGGTCGTGCCCAGCCAAAAGACAGGGCTGCCCTTCTGATCGACAAAGTACCTGTGGTTGTCACTGACCTTGACCGGCCAGACCGGCCGCTCCGCAGCAACGATAATGCTTGTCATGGACAAGCACACAATCACTGACATAACTACCTTGGCTGCCTGTCTCATCTTCGTGCCTCCCATTTCTCCAAGTCCTGCCGAACGCAATGATTCTCTCTCGGTGCATTGTAGCCGCAAGGGTGGCATCGGCAAGCGGTATCTTGCCAATGGTTTATCCATCCCCCTCGACAAGGGGTGTGGTCGGCATTCAGTGGCGAATTCGGGCCGCAATGTAGGGCGAGCGTCCTCGCTCGCCTCCTTGTCGTGCGTCTTCGCACGACGATCCGAGCCATGGCGAGTCCTCACAATGGGCGAACGGGGACGCTCGCCGGGTGGCACCGTCAAACGAGTTGGGTTCGTCCCAAGTTGTTGAGTTTTGGGTGGCAGCGTCAAGCGCAGCTTGGCGATGGTCTTGCCCATTCGCCATCGCCAAGGCCTTCGGCCTTGACGCTGCCACCCGACTGCGCAGCTTGCACAGGCTCGATCTCAAGGATTTGGGACGAACCCAACGAGTTTGCCCGTGCCACCCAAGATCGAGCTTTTCCAGGCTAAACAGGTACGCAGCTTGCCGATGCCACCCAGCCGTACGGCACGCTCCGCGGGCTAGTTGTCCTCTTACGCCAAGGCTTCGATCTGGCGGACGATCTGGCGGGCGCTTCGCGCTTTTTGCGCATGGCCGAGTTCGATCCAGTCCGAATTGGCGGCCTTGATGTGCAGAGTCGATGCCTCGGCGCCGATGGCGCCGGGGGCGTTGGCGATGATCATATCGAGGTGCTTTTCGCGGAGCTTGCGCTCGGCGTTGAGCCGCAGGTCCTTGTCCTCCAGGGCGAAGCCCACAATAATCCTGCGTTTATGGTGGGCGGAGCCCACCCTACCGTGCCTGCCGGCCCATTTCAGGATGTCGGGGGTGGGTTTCAGTTCGAGAGTGAGCTTTGTGGTTTGCTTCTTGAGCTTCGTTCTGCTGGGTCGGGCGGGCGTGTAATCACTGACGGCGGCGGCCATGATCAGGCAATCACACGCGGGGAAATGCTCCTTCACCGCTTTGAACATCTCCGCGGCAGTCTGCACGCGGACGACTTGCGCGCCGACGGGAGACTTCAGGGCGGTGGGGGCCGTGATCAGGGTCACCTTGTGGCGTGCTTTCAGTGCAGCACGAGCCAGCGCGTAGCCCATCCTGCCGCTGCTGGCGTTGGAGATGAACCGCACCGGATCGATATATTCGCGTGTGCCCCCGGCTGTGATCAGAAAACGCATCGCACACCCTGCCAACCACATTACCACTTGGGGACGGCGTCCCTCAGTGTCATCCCCTGCGGTCCAGTCTGGCTCCGTGGTTCATCAACCCTGGTTGTTGCCTTCGATCTTGCCGCGGATGAGCTCGGCGCCGATGGCTTCGATCGCCGCCAGGATCTCCTGCGGCTCGGCCATTCTTCCCATGCCTTCGGCGCCGCAGGCCAGGCGTCCGGCGGCGGGGCCGATCATCTGGATGCCCATCTCGCGCAGGGCAGTGACGTTTCGCTGCACGGCGGGGTTCTCCCACATCCGCGTATTCATCGCGGGGACGAACAGCATCCGGCAGGACCAGCACGTGCACAGGGTCGTGCTGAGCAGGTCGTCGCAGATTCCGTTGGCCATCTTGCCGATGATGTCGGCGCTGGCCGGCGCGACGACCGCGACGTCCGCCCATTCCGCCAGGGCAATGTGGGCGCTCTTGCGGCCCTCCGGATCGCTCCACAGGGAGGTGTACACCGGCGCGCACGTGATCGTCTCGAAGCTCTTGGGCCCGACGAATCGGCAGGCGCTTTTCGTCATGACCGTCTGCACGTGGGCGGCGGCGGCCGTCAGTTTGCTGGCCAAGTCCACCACCTTGTAAGCGGCGATCCCGCCGGTGACGCCGAGCAGAATGTTCAGGTCTTTCAGCATCTGTGCACTCACGGCTCCTCAAGACCTGCAGCGGAATACGTTGGCCGTATTCTCTCGCCGCGGGTCATTAGAGGCGGTGCCTTCCACGCGGCTCATCGTCATCATCCTCGTCGCGCCGCTCGATGATGGTTTCCACCTTGCGCTCATAGGTGGCCGTATCGATGGTGATCTTGTCCTGCAGGATTTCCTGCAGCACGATCTCCATCATGGTCATGTTCTCGGAATTCTCGATCAGGGGCCGGGAGCCCTGGAGCAGTTCGGTCATCCGCCGCTGCACCAGCGCCGCCAGTTTGAATCGGCCGCCGACCTTCTTCACGATCTCCTCACTCTTGAGTTCTTCCAGCATGTTCTTCTCCATTGAACTGATAATGGATGATTGATTATGGATTATTGGGGGACAAGCCGCCATCCACCTCAGTCGTCAATCATCAATTGTCAATCATCAATACTCAATCCCGGTGCGTGCTCGACGATCCGGATCACTTCCGTGATGGCCTGTTCAAGATCATCGTTAATTACCATATTATCATAATATTGCCATGCGGCGGCAATCTCGGCACTGGCGCCGCCGAGGCGTCGTGCGGCGGCTTCGGCGGTTTCACGGCCCCGATGGCCCAGGCGCTGTGCCAGGACCTTGGCGCTCGGAGGCAGGATGAAGACCATCACCGCCTGCGGGTAGATCGCCTTGACCTGTTTGCCGCCCTGGATGTCGATCTCCAGGACCACGATCTTGCCGGCGTGCAGGGCCTCGTCGGTCTTGTCCTTCGGCGTGCCGTAGAGGTTCCCGAAGACCTCGGCATATTCCAGCAGCGTGCCGTTCTCGATGCACTTGTGGAACTCGTCGCGGGAGATGAACCAGTACTCCCGGCCGTTCTCCTCTCCGGGCCCTTTCGGCCGCGTTGTCATGGACACGCTCAGGAACGCATTGTCCAGTCGCCTGACGACCTCCCGGCAGATGGTGCTCTTACCCACCCCCGAAGGGCCGCTGACGACCACCAATTTGCCCTGGGCCTTCTCTTGATCGCGTGCCTGAATCATACACTCAATATCATACACCACGGGATACGCCGCACCACCCTGCACAGTACGCGAAAACAAGCGACGTGTTCCGCCGCCGCAACGGTTTATTCCACGTTCTGGATCTGCTCCTTGAGGCGCTCGATGAGACACTTGACGTCCACGATGGATCGGGCAATCTGGGCGTCGCCGGCCTTACTGGCGATCGTGTTCGCCTCGCGAAGCATCTCCTGGCTCAGGAAGTCGAGCCTTCGGCCGGCCTGCCCCTCCATTCGGCAGATCTGGCGGAACTGCTGCAAGTGGGCGTCCAGCCGGGTGATCTCCTCGGAAATGTCCGACCGGTCGGCCAGAATCGCCACCTCGCGGGCCAGGGTCTCCTCGTCGAGCTTGAGCTTGGCCTCGGCCAGCAGCTCATCGACGCGCCTGCGCAGCCGCTTGGCGTACTCCGTAACGACCGAGCTGCTGCGTTGAACGACCACCTCCAGCTCCCGGGCCATCGCGTCGCACTGGCTCATCAGATCCGCGTCCAGGAACTTGCCCTCGGCCTCCCGCATCCGTTTGAGCTTGTCCACCGCTTCGCGGGTCAGCCGCACGACGAGTTCCCTGACTTTCGCGCTGGTCTCCTCGTCGGGCATCACCGGGCGAACGATCCCCGGCAGGGCCAGCAGGCCTGCCAGGTCGATCTGGCCCTTGACGCCGACGGAAGAGCTGATCTCGTTGAGCCGGGCCACAATGGATCGCAATGCGAGTTCGTCGATCTCGAACAAGGCGTTGGCCGAGATGCTCTTGAACCGGAGCACACAGTTGATCGTGCCGCGGGAGAGACTGCGCCGCAGCTCCTTGTCGATGTCGTCTTCGAGGAACGTGCACGTCTCCGGAAGCTTGATGATCGTCTTGAGATAGCGGTTGTTGACGGCCTTGATCTCGACGGCATAGGAAACGCCATCGAGCACACCGTCCGCCTCGCCATACCCGGTCATGCTATTGAGCATAGAAGTGCGCTCTCAAATCCGAAACTGCCGCCGTAAAGGAACCTGTCCTGTGGGAATCCGGTCTGCCACAGCCACGCGATTCTCCAGCCTTTAGCCGCCTGTCGAATTGGCTTCCGGGGCCGGGGTCGTCGCAGCGCCCTCGGGCTGTGCGCCCAGGGGGGCTGCCGCGCCGGGCTGTTCCGCGGGCGCCGGCTCCTGCGGTGCAGGCTGCGAAGTCTCGCCGGACGGCTGGGCCGGTGTGCCCTCGGGGGCCGGCTGTGACGTCCGGGCGCAGCGCCGGTGTACTCGCCGACGCCGGGCTTGTAGAACTTGGCCAGCACCACGGCCAGGACCAGGAATACCCCCACGACAGTGATCGTCGCCCAGGTCAGGAAGTCGCCCGTCTTGGAACCGAGCAGACCGCTGGCCATGCCGCCGCCGAACGCCGCACTCAGTCCGCCGCCCCGGCCCTTCTGAATCAGGATCAAAAGGATCAGGACAACCGAAACCAGGACGAACAGAACGGCTACCAGATTCATCAGAATCCCAACCGCCAGTACTGGTAGAACAGTCATAGATACGCCTCAAAACAAACCAGTCAATTCCGCCGACCTGAGATGGACGGCCCCTTTTCTATACGATGCGACTCCGCCTTCTGGTGCGGGGCGGCAGTCAAAATCAACGGCCTGCGTAACGTTACACGCTGGCCCGGATAATCTTCAGGAAATCGTCGGCCTTGAGGCTGGCGCCGCCGACGAGCAGGCCATCGACATCCGCCTGGGCCATGAGCTCGCGTGCGTTGTCGGGCTTGACGGAACCACCATAGAGGATCCGGATCTCCCCGGCAAGGTCTTTGCCGTACATTTTGGCCAGCAGGCCGCGAATGAACTTGTGGACCTCCTGCGCCTGCTGCGGCGTGGCGGTCCTGCCCGTCCCGATTGCCCAGACGGGCTCGTAGGCGATGGTCACGGCCGACATCTTCTCGGCATCGAGACCCGCCAGGCCGGTCCGAAGGTGCCGCTCGACGACCTGCTCCATCTTGCCGCCGTCGCGCTCCTCGAGCAGCTCGCCGACACAGAGGATGGGCAGCAGGCCCCCGTTGATGGCGGCGGTCACCTTCTTGCCCACGAACTCGTCGCTCTCGCGGATCACGTGCCGACGCTCGGAGTGCCCGCACAGAACGTACGTGCAGCCGACGTCCTTGAGCATGGCCGGACTGATCTCGCCGGTGAACGCCCCCTTCTGCTCGAAGTAGACATCCTGCGCGCCGACCGCAACAGCGGAAGAACTCACCGCCTGGGCCGCCGCCTGCAGGTACACGAACGGCGGGATCACCGCCACGGTTACGCGTTCCCCCGCAACATCGGCCGAGCCCGCCGCCACGGCCTTCGCCAGCGCCACGCTCGAATGACTGTCGGTATTTAGCTTCCAGTTTCCGGCGATGAACGGTTTTCTCATCGTTTTCTCCTAATGTCCTCAAAACTTCTTGACTCAGATCCCGGCCGCTACAGCAACTCGGTCGCGCGGGGGAAACTGCCCAGCACGGAAAGCTGCAGGCAATGCTTGCGAGCCTCTTCCAGCCCCGCTTGAACCCGCTCGTCCAACCGATGCCCGAGGAAGTCGACCAGAAATACGTACTCCCACTCTCGTTTTTTGCTCGGCCGGGATTGAATATTCGTCAAATTGATGGAGTACTTTCGAAATACCTCCAGCACGTCAGCCAGAGCGCCGGACTTGTGGGCCGTGCTGAATATGGCCGACGTTTTGTCCTCGCCGGTCGGCCTGGCATCCTCGCGGCTGACCACGAGGAACCGCGTGATATTGTTGGAGATATCCTCGATGTTCTCACACACCACTTCCAGCCCGTACAACTCGGCAGCGACCTTCGAGCCGATCGCGGCCGCATACGATTCCTCCGCCGCCATCTGGGCCGCCTTGGCCGTCGAGGCCACAGAAATCGTATTCGTCTCCTTGAACGTCGAGGCCAGCCAGTTGCGGCACTGGGCGAACACCTCCGGTTTTGAATATATCTTCTCCACCTCCTCCAGCGTGCAATTCGCCAGCAGGTTGTGATGAATCGCCATCAGCACCTCGGCACAGACCCGCACGTCGGTGTCGATCAGTGCATCGAGCGTCTCGATGACGCCGCCGCCGGTGGAGTTCTCGATCGGCACGATCCCCAGGTCGCTATGCCCCTTGCTGATCTCGTCGAAAATGCCCCGGATATCGGCCAGCGGCTCGTACTCGACGCTGCGACCGAACTTGAGCATCGCGGCGGTATGGCTGAAGCTGCCGCCCGGCCCGAGGTAGGCGATCCGCGGCCGCCTCTCCAGCACGAACGACCCGCTCATCATCTCCCGCCAAATCGCCACCAGCGTCCGGTCGGGCAGGGGGCCCTTGTTCGCCTTCACGACCTTGTCCAGGACCTGCTTCTCGCGGTCCGGCGCATAGATCGGCCGGTCGGCCTGGGCCTTGAGCTTGCCGATCTCCACAACCACGCCCGCCCGCTCGTTGAGCAGGTTCACCAACTGCTCATCGATCTCGTCGATGTGTTTTCTCAGTTCTTCCAGAGACATAAAGTCAATCCCGTGTACCTTGCCAAGCCAGCCTCGGCAGACCCAAAATCTATAGGACCTGTTCGACCGAGAGGACCTATAATGCTTTGCTCCTGGTGCCTTCAGGACATCCAACCAGGTCCGCGGCCGCGAATTCGATGGTCTCTCTGCCCGATCCATCGCCCAGAGAAGCCGGCCCGAGTTCGTGAAAACTCCTTTCTTTAGCAGAATCCAGCCCCCGAGTCAACGATTTTCGACGTACAGAGAATAACATTTTGCCTCGCCAGGCGGGAGGGTTCCTATCCGGGTGGCAGCATGTAGGGTGGGTTCTCAACCCACGCGTTCTTTGGCCGGGTGCCATGTCTACGCTTGCGTAAACATATTCCACTCGATGGGCAAGGCATGCTTACGCGAGCGTAAGCATGGCACCCAAACCATCAGGTTTCTTCCTGACACCCGCCGCGTAGCGGCTGACCGACTCGCAATGACATACATGCAATCTGCCAAGCGACCTTTCGTTTGCTATGGCCAACCGTAGGCGTGTACGCCCCCGGCTCGAATCGCTACAATCGCCGGGTGGCACGGGCAGACAGGTTTGCCCGTGGAAAGAAGCAGCAGGGCGTCTCGCCCATGAGTCATTTTAATATGTAGGGTGGGTTCTCAACCCACGCGTTATCTGTTGGGAAATGACGTTATGCAATACGCGATCTTCAAGACCAAATGGGGCTATTTCGCCATCGCCGGCACGGACGGTGTCCTGCACCGAACCTGCCTGCCCGCCGCAGACCGCCAAGCCACCCGGCGTGAGCTGTTCAAATCCCTCCCCCCGGACGATGGTGATGTAGGGTGGGTTCTCAACCCACGCGGGACGTTCCTCCCGGACCTCCAGGAGCGTATTATCGCCTACTTCAAAGGCGAAAACGTCGATTTCAGTACTGATCCCGCGGTCAACCTCGACACTCTGAGCCCCTTCGACCGCATGGTCCTCCAAACCTGCCGCAAGATCCCCCCAGGCGAGACCACCACCTACGGCGACTTGGCCGTACGCGTCGGCCACCCCGGCGCCGCCCGTGCCGTCGGCAGTGCCCTGGCCCACAATCCGATCCCGCTGATCATCCCTTGCCACCGCGTCCTCCGCAGCGACGGCAGCTTAGGCGGCTTCTCCGCCCCCGGCGGCCTAACCACCAAACAGAAATTGCTCCGCCATGAGGGATCGCTCGACACCGTGATTCTCAGGAGCCGCGCGCCCGTGAAGGCATGAACCAGGCAGTCGCCCGTCCTATTGACACCGATTTCGCGGATTCACACGGATTCAACCGTCAATTATCAGTTCAAAGGCTTGGATGTGGCGAGAGCCGGTAGGGTGGGCTTCGCCCTGGTTGTTCTACACATCTTTGGCCGGTCGCGAGTACCTGCTGATGTTGGCATGAATGAATGGCGTTCTTGGCGTACAAACGCCATTCATCACAGTCTGTTACGACCTGCTGCTGTGCACGAGTCGGGCAAGCAGGCGGCTCGCAAACTCGGTTTCTGAGCCAAGGAACGGGGTTCGTTTCCACCACGTCGAGATGTGTAGAACAACGAGGGCTTCGCCCACCGCGTTACTACCGCGAGAGCGTTTGGGCTTCGGCTGGCAAGCGACTTAGCGTGAACTCCGTTAAGTCGAGTTTCCTGCTCGCGTTGTCGATGTCGATGCCCACCAGGTTGCCTTGGGCATCATAGTCGAGGACCACGCCCTCGGACACTTCCCGACTCTCCACGCTCGGCCGGTCAACGAGATCGATATATAGGGAATCCGTCTCAGGATAGTAGTTCAGTCTCATCTCTTGAATCTCCGATCAGGAAACGCGTTGTGAATTGTCATCTTGTCTTCCAGGGTCACCACGCGAAGTATCGCACCACCCAGTTCTTCAACCACGCCCCAGAATCGAAACCGGTTGCCCTCCTGCATCTCCACACGGATGGGGTTCTCGATCACTCGGACGCACCACTCCTTCTTGAGGTACGACCGTTTTCGCAGCACTTGATTCTCAAAATAGCGAGTGTACCGCTACTCCATGCGTCGATTGTACCCGCTCGCCGGCATAAATGCCACAGGAAAGGAAGTCAGACGAGGCCACTATGCCACTCAGCAGTGAGATTCGCGCCTCGTTGGCTTTCCTTTACAGTATCTTATCGGCCGACTCAACCATGTCGAAGCCTCACGATTTGGCGCTTTCCTCCACGATCTTGATCTCGTCGCCCGTCAGGCCGTAGAGCTCGTACACAAGCTGGTCGATCTGCGCGTCCGTCGTCGCAGGCTGTTCAGGAGGCGATTAATCGCGGCATCGACATCGCCGCAATCCGGGATATCTGGGGGACGCCATACTCAATTCCGATCCGAAAAAAGTAAGATGTCCCCAGAATTCCTGCTTCGGATTCGGCGGGAGCCGGTAGGGGTGGGCTCCGCACACCGCTTCGTCTCAAAATTGATAGGATTTCCATTTGCATCTTCATCACGTAGTTCCTATAATCACCTTCTGGATTCTGAGGCTATTGTCTTTTCTGACGGAGAAAGCTGCACACAGCAGTCCATCTCTTGTCATTCAGGATGAACGAGCTAGTCGAGGACTTGTTTATGTCATCAGTGTTAATTGTTCAGCTTTCTGACGCACACATCAAGACCATCACCGACCCCCTTGTTGAGAGGTGGCCCGCATTGTGCAGGGCAATTGCTGCGGAATTGCCAGGGGATACGCGAGCGTGCGTGATCACGTTTTGTGGCGACGCCGCCTTTGGGGGAAAGGCCGATCAGTTTGAGATAGCTGCAATGCTCCTCGATGACCTGCGTAAACATCTCAATGGTGTAAAGCCTGAGATATCCGTACACATATTGAGCGTGCCTGGCAACCATGATTGCGATCTGACTTCGGAAGATCAAGATGCAAGACTAGCGCTTCGCGAGAAGGTGAGGGGGGAACTCCCAAGCCCATCCATCTTAACCCACCTCCTTAGGCCACAGAAGGATTACTTTGATTTTGCCTTACACGTAGGAGAAGCGGGTTCGGCATTAACGCCAGATTACCCGTTTTACCAACACTATGATCTTGTTCTGGGAACGGATTGCATTCGTTTCAACTTGCTCAATTCGTCGTGGACATCAATAATAGAGGGGCGAGACGATTTACGTTTTCCGCTGAAGCAGTTTCTTCCCCCCGAAGAGCCTGAAGCGACCGTCAGCGTAACGCTTCTTCATCACCCGCTTCACTGGTTTCTAATGCCGGATGTTCGGTCAGAGCTTGGGACCGCCGTGGAGAGCCGGAGCGATCTAGTGTTGACAGCACACGAGCACGAGGATGAAAGTGCGAGAAGAATTGTGGAGGGAGGTGTTCAGGTCAACTACTTGGAGGGCGGGGTTCTCGGAGAACATGGCACGTCAGACCAATGTACTTTCAATCTGGTGCAACTGGACTTGGGTGAGAAGACCCAGCAGACGAAAACTTTGGTGTGGTCGGGAGATCACTTTGAGCCCAAAGACGGAAGCGGGCAACCGACTCCGATTCATAATCCCCAGCGAGCTGATCGGCGCTACGCATTTAAGCCCAGCTTTGAGATATGGCTCGACGAACTGGAAGATCCCTTGACACACCCTCGCGTCGCCGAGTTGCGATTGTCTCATATATTTGCCTATCCCGATCTGCGCAAGATGTTGGAGGCGTCAGAGCAGGTTGGCGATGCTCGATCCTCACCCCTTGTTGCACGTGTCCGTAGTGAATCTGTACTCAATGAGATTGCAGAACAGACTCGCGTGTTCATAGCGGGCGGGGATCGCTCGGGTAAGACAAGCCTTGCCAAACGCCTCTGTCTTGATCTGCGTAATAAAGGCTATGTACCATTGTTTGTGCGTGGTGAAGAATTAAGTCGGAGCGGGAGCGACACGGCATTCCGGCGCACGCTTGAGAAAGCGGTCACGAAACAATACCAATTGTTATCGCCGGCTGAGTACCTGCAGCTGAACAACGGTATGCGTGTTTTGATTATAGATGACCTGCATGAAGGTCCAACAGATTTCATGGCACGACGACATATACTCAATTCGGCATCTGACCGATTCGATCACATCGTGCTGATTGCCAGCGACGATCTTCAGCTTGAGTTTATCGCCGATCAAGGTCAAGAAGCAGACCTCCTTCTTGGCTATCAGAAGTACCAGATTTGCGACTTTGGCCATCAGCGACTTGAATCGCTGACCTTCAAATGGATGGCGCTGGGCCGGAGCGACCCTGATAGTTCCAAGCTCAAGACCAGCGCTCTCGAACTGTGCCAGCAGGTGGAGTCACTCCTCGGATTGGCAGGCTTGCCTCATACACCTTGGCTGCTCGTCGTTATTCTAGAACAGACAGAAGGTTCGGATGCACCTGAAGTTGCCGCTCGTAACGGCAATTACGGCCACCTCTACCACGCTGTGATTACGGTTGCGCTGTCGCAGTCACCCATGACTCATTTCGACCTGAGCGGCAAGTTCATATATTTGGCTGAATTAGCCTATCGTTTGCACAAAGCCGGCCGACCCACGCTATCTGAAGTAGAGGCTCGATCTTTTCATGCTGAGCATTGCGCTCGGTACGACTTGCCATTTGATTATGAGAAGGTCCGTAATGACCTGATTTTTACCCGCATGATTCGCCTGGATGGAGATGAAATCGCATTCAGGAGCAGGTGGGTTTCCTCGTTCTTTGTGGCTTGGTGGCTGCAGAGAAATCTCCGGAATGATGAGGCCAAGCAGGTTGTAAGAGAACTAACCGGCCGGCTATACCACGAGACGTCAGCCAATATTCTTGTATTCTTGGCCCATCTTACCGATGATCCTCTTGTGATAGGTAGCATGCGCGAAGCAGCGAGCGCCCTCTTTCGTGACGCCCCTCGGGCGACAATCTCTGATGATGTAACGCAGCTCAATGCCCTCTGCGAGGCAAGCGGCTTCTTTACGCTGCCGCCCACATCTCCCGAGATCAACAGAAAGTTGATTCAGGATGCCAGAGATGACCAAATGGCGATGAGTACGCGTCGATCTTACGACGGGAGACAAGTCGATGCTTTGCCGCCGTCTGGTGCGCATGAACTCGATGAACTCCAACATGTGCGCGCGGCTCTCAAGACGATCGGTATTCTTGGCCAGGTTCTGCGCAATGGTGCTTCATCAATCGAGGGGACTGAAAAGCTTGCTATTATGGAAGAGATTGTCGGGCTCGCTCGTCGTTTGCTCGGTCGTATCTACAGCTTCCAAGGTGAGGTTAAGGGATTGACGAGGTATATCCGTTGGCGTCTATTTCGCATTCGCGTTGCCACCGTCGTCCAATCTGAAGACAAAGATTTCAAGCTCGGGAGGGCGCAACTGCGCGAGCTTCGCCAAGAGGCTGCGCATTTGGCCAATCGTCTATGGTTCGACCTCAATTGGCTGGCCACTTTTTCCATGATCAAGCGAACAGGTTCGGCTATCGGTCTGCCCTTGCTGGATTCGACGCTCGGCAAACTAAGGCAGAAGGATGATGTTCTCTCCAACGAGCTCGTGCACTTAGTTGTGCGACTAGGTCGCAGAGGCAAGTCGATTCCGGCTGACGAAATGGTAACCCTTCATGGTCGACTGGAGAGGGAGGGCAATTGCTTAGCAAAGGTGGTCCTAGAGGCCATGACTTGGGAGCGGTTGCTCTTATTTGAAACAGACTACAAGCAATCACAAAAGCTCTGTCAAAAGATGGGCATCAAAGTCCCGGCCAAGTCATTGGATCCATCTCATAAGAAGTTTGGGACTAACGTGAGAAGACTGCCTGGTAAGTGAGGGAGCGCGCCCGCGCGACGGTGCCAGGTACTTATTCCGAGGGGGGAAACCGGGGACAGTCAACCTATTTCCACCTTCTCCCGTCTCATTTATCCCTCGGCCTTACCTTCATGGCCATCGCATCCATCTCGGCCTCACCACATCTATCCGGCCCACGGAGGGCCGCAACTTTCATTCGTCGCACTTGTCGCCAGGAGTGTTCCGCTGGGGACTATTATGCCAGATGCGGGCGGGGCAGGCAAGGGAAAAAGGGGGCCTTTGGAGTGGGGATTGCGGATTGCGGAATGTGGAGTGAGAAGGGGGCCGCGGGACGCCGTGATTGCGGATTTCGGATTGCGGAATGCGGATTGGGGAACAGGAATCAGGTGGTTTCTTCCCTCCCATGTTCCTACCTGCTGACATTCTACTCTGCGGGCTCCGTGTCCTGCGTAGTTCAAGAAATCTGGATTCTTGTCCTCGATCAGGTCGAGGACAAGTTTTGCAGGAATGACAGGATCCGAACTGGCGTTCATCAGCGGTTTTGTTTCCTCTGTGGGCTCTGTGACCTCTGTGGCAAAGAAGACTTCAACGCGTGGGTTAAGAACCCACCCTACAACTTCGTGTTTTCTTCGTGGCCTTCGCGGACTTCGTGGTTGAAAACTCCGGTTGTCAGTTAGGCGATGAATGCCTTCGTGTTTTGTTCGTGGGGGATCGTTTTCTCTTTCTGTTATCTCCTTTGCGTCGTCGCGCGGCGGCGTGGGGCTTGCGTTTGGTGGACTTCGCTTTGGCGTGTGGGCGTTGACGCTTTCTTGACTTCTTTCTCTCTATTCTGGCGGCCAGCTCTTTCTGGTATTGGGGACTGGCGATTTCCTGGCGGCGGGTGTCGAACTCTTCGGGAAAATTGAGCCAGGCGTATTCGCCGAAGAGCAGGAGGGCGGCTCGGTCGAAGGCGCGTGCGGCTTCGGCCTCGTCATCGAACGTGCCCAACTTGATGTTTTCGCGTTCAAGCGAGATCTGGGCGATCCACTTGCTGTGACGATTGTTGACGGAGACGCCCTTGTACTGAGACAGGCATCCGCGGCGTTTGCGCGTATTGCGCAGGTTCTCGGATCGCGTGCAGATACGCAAATTGCGTCTGCGATTGTCCGATGGGTGGCCGTTGAAATGATCGATGTCCTTGCCTGTCGGAGCGTTCATGATCTCCCTGTGCATGAGGATGACGCCGCCACGTACGCGGCGGGCGGCGTAACCCGGGCCCCACAGGAACCACTGGTACTGGCTGAGCCACTCGAAGTCGGCGGCGTCGACGATGGCGTGCAAGCCGTGGGTCAGGGGGATTAGACGCGTTTCCTCCCTTGACCGTGAGGTGTTCGGCGAACGGTCCAGTAGTCGGGCGTGATGCTGCTGGACGCACCTCGGATGGAAGTTTCGGCAGGAGCCGGTGGGGTAGACCTCCTGCAGGCGGCCGGGGGACTGGGCACTGTTGAAGCAGATCCGCAGGCCGGACCAGCCAGCCATGATGATCCGCAGCCAGCGGCCCCACAGGGGCGTGGCATACACGCAGTTTGCACAAGTTCGCTTCTCCACGGATGACTCCATGTCTGCATTGTCCATTTCACATCCCATAATGGCACGGGTGCCGGAGGGTCGCGGACGGACAAGGCGTCCCTCCACTAGGGGACGAAAGTGCGCGATTTGGTCGAAGAAAACGGGCTTGCGGGAGGTTGGAAATGCCGCAAGTCCCGGCAGGGAAAGGAATAAGAAAATTTGCAGCGGCGCCTGTTTTTACTTCCAAACCGGCGCACGAATCGTGCGAAAATCGATCGAAAGTGATTCACCCTGCGCGGAGGTCTGTGCGGCAATGAAGAGGGCGAGGCGGCTGCCGGTATTCGGCAGCAGATTTGACCCTCCGCGTAGGACGAGCGTCCCCGCTCGTCCCTCTTGTCACGTACGCCGGCGCAACGTTCCGGCTATCGCAAGTGTTCTAAATGGGCGAGCGGGGACGCTCGCCCTACGAAGAGCCGCGTGATTCGCTGCCGTGTTCCGACTGCGCCCGATCCCTGGCCGGCGGGCTATTTGGTCAGGCGAATGTCATCGATAAAGACCACGCCGGCTCCGCCTGCCGCTGCGGCGTTCCGGCTGCCTACGCCGATGCACATTTTCTTGACGGCGGTCAACGTCACCTTGGCATTGGCGAGATCGCTGAGCGGGATCTTCCACTCGGCCCAGTCCTTGGCGGTTGCAGTAGCGCTGTCCGCGTGGGTGACAATGGCGACGTGGCCGGCACTGTCTTCGACCGCTATGTATAGCGGGGCAGGAGCGTTATCTGCCTTGCCGCGTGCGTACAGCACCAAGTCGGTGACGCCGTTGACTGTCCAGTCCTGCGCCGTGGACCACGTTCGCTGGGCCTCGGAATCGTAGGGCGTGGCCGTGTTGTCGTAGTAGAGAGGCATCGCCTGATAGCCGCCGTGAACGTCTTTGGTCTCGACGATGGAGCCGCCGAAGTATGCGCTTTGCGAGTTCCAGACGTCGTGTCCGACGGCCGCACCCGTGCTGTTGCCGCCATAGCCGTTCGGGAAGTACAGATCCTTCGAGTAGCCCAGGCCATCGACCCAGGTCTGGAAGAGGCGGTTGGGCGAATCGTTGGTGTAGACCTCGAAGTCATCGATGACGACGAAGTTGGCGGTGGTGAAGCTCCACACGCGGCCTTTCCACGGACTCTCCGGATTTGCCAGATTGACCTCGTCCACGCGCCAATAGTAGGTCTTGTTCCACTCCAGCGGCCCGGGGTTGTAGGTGACAGCATCTACGGCCTGCCTGCCGCCATAGACGCCCGCGTCGGCGGGCGTTGCCGCGGTCACCGCCGCGGAATCCGCACCGAAGTAGACGTCGTGATTGGTGGCCTCATCGCCGGCGCTCCAGCGAAGCATCGGCGTCGGCGGGGCTTGGGTTTCGCCATTGGCCGGAGAGGGACTGGTCGCCCAGAGCGCCAACTGCAGCCAGCCTTGCGGAATGATCTGTCGTGGGAGCGTCGGGCTCTCCCAGGAGAGCTTCGCCACCGCGGACCCTTCGCCCTCATAGAACTCCATACGGACGGAGTAGATCTGGCCTGCGATCAGGTCCACCTTGGCCACGTTGCTGGTGGTGCCGTGGTCGGTCCAGTTGTCGACGATCATGCGGCCGTCGAGCCAAAGCCGCACGCCGTCATCGCTGGTCGTGATGAGATTGTACGTCTCGGTGAACGGGGCCTCGAGATCGGCCGTCCAGCGGGCCGAGACATTGTCGGCCAGGCCGCCGGCGATCTCACCGCCCCAGGCGTGGTCGATTGAACCCTCGATCTGGGTCAGTACCGGCGTTCCCGAGAGGTTCCTGCCGTCGAAGTACTGGGCCTTGACGCCGCCGCCGGGCCCGCGCGTGGTGAGGCTCCAGACGGGGCCCTTGCGTGTGACGTTTGCCGGAGTCACGTACTGGTCCACTCGCCAGTAGTACGTCGTGTCCAGCGCGAGGGGGCCCGGATCATGGACGGGGCCCATCGCGATCGTTCCATCTGCCGTGGCGTTGTTGACCTCATCGAAGCTGCGGCCGACGTAGACTGTGTTGTATACGGCGCCCAGCCCGTCTTCCCAGCTCAGGTCCTGATTGGGATCGACATGTCTCATCCCATCGGGCGGGTACGGCTTCCACGCGGTCAGCGGCTGGACCGAGAAACTCCAGACCTCGCCTTTCCACAAACTGTTGGGATTTGCATCGTTGACCTCATCCACGCGCCAGTAGTAGGTGGCTCCAGGAGTCAGTCCCTGGGGGTAGGGACCGCTGCCTGTGCCGACGACCAGCGTGCGGACAGCGAGCCTGCCGACGAAGACGCCGATATCGGCCGGCGTGGCCGCAGCGACCTGCTCCAGGCTCTGGCCGAAGTAGACTTCGTGCGAGACGGCCGAGTCACCCGGGCTCCACTGAAGCACCTGCGAGGTTGTCTTGATCGTGGTGCTGTGCTTGGGTATCGGAGCGTAGGCGAACGGGTAATACGACACAGCCGTCATGAGCGCTTTGACCTCGCTCGCATCGAGAGCTCGGCTGTAGTAGCGCACGTCGTCGATGGCGCCGTCCACCCATAGATCGTAGCCCGGGTCGAGCCACACCCCGATGGAGAACCGCTCCGGGTAATTTCCGCTGGCCTGACTGATCCATCGCATGGGACCACCCACATCCGTAGGGCCGGCGACAAGGGCGCCGTTGACGTACATGCTGACGTTGGTCCCGTCATAGGTTGCGGCGACGTGGTACCACGTGTTGGTTCTCATAGGTGTTCGGAGTCTCCACGTAGCTCATTTCGGCGCCTGTCTCGGTGCGTATCGCCAGGCCGAAGTCTTTTCCGCTCTCATCGAGCCAGCCGTAATTATACAGGAAGAAGCCGCACTCATCGTCCGCGCTGTCCATGCCGTTCCCGACGAAGCTGCTGAAAAAGGCGAAGGTGTCCAGTTTTGTCCAACAGGCTACGGTGAACGTCGCCGGCATCAGTTCCGCCGAATAGGTGCCAGGCTTGGCTCCCACCCGTTGGGCACAGCGCGCGTAGTCGTCGGCTCCGTCGAATTGCAGGGCACTGCCGATTTTGCCGGCGAACCACTTGGGGGCTCCGACAAAGGTGCCGTGATTGCCGTACCGACTTAGATCAGCGGCAGTGGTGCCCCGCCCCTCATCCATCCGCCACCACCCAATAAGATCCGAGTCCACCTGGGCGAAACCGGCTTGCGCCAGCCCCAGTACGAACGCTACCGTGACAAGCATGATCGACTTACTGGACATGATCGGCCTCCTTAATCGCAGAACCTCGCAAAACGTGTAGACAACCGGCGCGGCGGCGCCTTTTACGAAACTGTCATCCTCCCGCGCCATCGATGATCCCTCTTCATCCGCAAGAATCCGCTACTCGACAGGGGGACGGTAATCCGCCACTGTAGCCACCAGCCTACCTCACGGGCGGGCCGGCGTCAAGAGAAAACCCGATGTGACTACCCGTATGTCCCCAGAATTCCTGTCGTCGCCACCGCACGAATTGTGGTACTATAGGAGTGAGACGGGCAATCAACGCCCCGTCTACCTGTGGATGGCAGCGCTGGGGCAAGAGGCTGTGCGAAAGTGCACTCGAAAGCTCCTGGTGGGGGCAGGTGCAGCGGCGATTGTTGTCGCTGTGTCTCTGGCGATTCTCTGGGTTCGTGGATGGCAGATACGCCCGCGGGATGTGCTGGAGTCCCTGGCCGCAACGACACCGCCGCATCGGATCGTGGTTGAGTACCCGCTGGATGGGACGCTGTTCCCGCCCGAGATCGTCGCTCCGGCCTTTCGCTGGAAGGACGAGGATTTCCACGCGGACCTGTGGCTCGTCACGATTGAGTTTTCCGACGGCCGAGGACGCATCAACGGTTTCAGCCGGCAGCCTGAATGGCGGCCCGAACCGGCGGTTTGGGAGAAGATCAAGAGCCGATCCCTGGAGACGCCGGCCGTCGTGACGATCGCCGGAGTCAGCCGCGAGGCGCCGTCAGAAGTCCTGTCCGCGGGACGTGTCACCATCCGGACCTCGTCGGATAAGGTGGGCGCGCCCTGTTCTACCGGGAAGTGAACCTCCCCTTTGCGGATGCCGTGAAGGACCCGTCCGCCATTCGCTGGCGCTTCGGAGCGGTGTCGTCCGCGGCAGCGTCCGCCGGTCGTGCTGGAGAACCTGCCCGTGTGCGGGAACTGCCACTCGTTCTCCGCCGACGGCGCCGTTCTGGGGATGGACATCGACTATGCCAACGACAAGGGCTCCTATGCCATCGCGCCGGTCCGTCAGGACCATGACGCTCGACAAGAGCGCGATCATCACGTGGAGCGACTACCGGAGGAACGAAGGAGAGGCGACCTTCGGCTTGCTCTCCCAGGTCTCCCCCGACGGCAGATTCGTGGTGAGCACCGTCCAGGATGAGTCCGTCTTTGTCGCCAAGCCCGGCCTGGATTTCTCGCAGTTGTTCTTTCCCGTGAAGGGCATTCTTGTGCGTGTATGACCGGCAGACCGGCACGTTCCAGTCGCTGCCGGGGGCGGACGACGCCGAGCCTGGTCCAGAGCAACGCGACGTGGAGCCCGGACGGCAAGTACATTGTCTTTGCGGCGACCGAGGCGTACAGTCTCACGAAGCGCGGCAGCGATCCGGGAACCGTGCTTCTGAGTCCCGCCGACTGCCGCGAATTTCTGGAGGAGGGAAAGCCCTTCAAATTCAACCTCTATCGAATCCCCTTCAACGGCGGCCGAGGGGGCAAGGCCGAGCCGATCGCGGGGGCGTCCTTCAACGGCAAGAGCAACTTCTTCCCGAAGTACTCGCCCGACGGCAAGTGGATCGTGTTCTGCCGGGCCGAGAACTACATGCTTCTCCAGCCGGACAGCGAGTTATTCATCATTCCCGCCGAGGGAGGCGAAGCCCGCAGACTGCGCGCCAACACCAAGCGGATGAACTCCTGGCACAGCTTTTCGCCGAACGGCAAATGGCTCGTCTTCTCAGGCAAGCCCGACTCTCCCTACACGCGGCTCTACCTGACCCACATCGACGAGCATGGCGAGAGCACGCCGGCGGTGGTTCTGGACCACCTGACCGCCCCGGACCGCGCGGCCAACATCCCGGAATTCGTCAATGTCGCCCCCTCCGCCATCGGGCATATACGGGAGCAATTCATCGACGATGTCTCCTATGCCCGGGCCGCATGGGAGTACTTCAAGTCAGAACGATTATGAGGGCGCGGAACGCCAGGCACAGAAAGGCGCTGGAGCTGAATCCGAAGAACTGTGACGCCCTGCATTGCCTTGGGCTGGCCCTGCTGGGACGCGAGCAGTATGACGAGGCCGATCCGATATTTGTCGCGAGGCGGCAAAGGTGAATCCGAGCGACGGCGAAATCCAGGTGGATCTGGGGGCCGTCTTCATCGCCCGGGACATGCTGGATGAGGCCGTCGGTTATTTGCACAAAGCCCTGGAGCTTGCCCCGGATAGCGCCGAGGCGTACTTCAATCTCGCCGTGGCGGAGTTGCGCCGGGGGAACAAGCAGGAGGCCATGAAGTGCTGGTCGCGGACGGCGGAGCTCAACCCCGACAACTACGAAGCCCACCACAACCTCGCCGTGGCGCTGGAGGAGCAAGGCAACGTGGACCAGGCCATTGTGCATTATCGCAAAGCCGCACAACTCAAGCCAAACGACGCCATGGCGCAGACCCACTTGGGCAACGCCCTTTGTGCGAAAGGGGCGATCCAGGAGGGCCTGGCACAACTGTCCAAAGCCGTGGACCTCGATCCCGGCAACACTGCTATCCGCTACAATCTCGCGAGCACCCTGGCTCGGCTCAAACAGCACGACCGGGCAATCCCGCATCTCCGCCAGATCCTGCGGCTCGATCCTGGCAACGCGAACGCGCTGGTAAGCCTTGCAGCCAGTTACGCACAGACAAACCAGGCCGATAAAGCCCTGAGTTGCCTGGAAGAAGCGCTCCAGATCGCCAAGTCCGCCGGCAACCAGAAGCTCGCCGAGCAAATCGCCAGGCAAATCCAGCTCTACTGGCAGCGCTCGCCTGCGAACAAGACCGGCCGGTAGTCATCTGCGGACGCTGCACCCAACTCCAATCCGGAGCAAGTAAGGCATATCTGGAGTTGTTGTCCTGTCCTGAGAACAGTGGCAGGCAATCGAGATACGATGGGTGTGGTCGGAATATAGTGGCGGTCCATGTGGTCTTTCGTAGGGCGAGCGTTCCCGCTCGCTCTACTGTGCGGCTCGAATCCGCTATCGTATGTCGGCCGCACCCGATGCGATTGCCTGGCGCGGGCGTATGTTGACAACAGTCGGGCGGCACCTTACTCTATCAATTGGAGAGGGCAGGGCGTCGAGGATGTGGAGTCGGTGTGAGGAGAGCACGATGGCAATGAGTCGGGCAAACCGCAAGATGAACCACATGGTGCGGCTGATATGTGCTCTGGCGGTTGTGCTCCTGTCATGCTGGGTGACGGTGAATGGGCAGACATCTCCTGCGGAGGGGCAGCGTTTTCAGATCGAGAAGGGCGTAGAGGCGCTGGCCCGGTTGGGCATCGGACAAGTGGTCTTTGCGACCCGGCTCGGCTACGATGACCCGCATTGGTACGCCAACATCGGGTACTACTGCGACGATGAGAATCACAAGGCCTACGCCGGCAATGGCAAGCCGGATGAGAGCGCGTTGTACCTGCTCAATACCGCCACGGGCCAAATCGACGTCCTGCTCGACGCCGGCGGCGGGAGTATCCGGGACCCGCATGTCCACTATGACGGTCGGACCATCCTGTTCTCTTACCGCCGGGCTGGGAGCGACTATTACAATCTCTGTGAGATGCAGATCGATGGCACCGGGCTGCGGCAGGTCACGCAGGGACCATTCGATGACTATGAGGCAATCTACCTGCCCGACGGCGACATCGTCTTCGTCTCGACGCGGAGCGAACGATGGGTCGGCTGCTGGATGACCCAGGTCGGCACGCTGTTTCGCTGCGACCGTCAGGGCGGGAACATTCGCCCGCTGTCTTTCAATATCGAGCACGACAACACGCCCGCCGTCCTGCCCGATGGGCGAATCCTCTACACGCGGTGGGAGTATGTGGACCGCTCCCAGGTGGGATACCATCAGCTCTGGGCGATGAACCCGGACGGGACCGACGTGACGGCACATTTCGGCAACCAGGAACACTATCCGCTGTACATCGACGCCAAACCAATCCCCGGCAGCGACGCGCTGCTGCTGATCGACTCCCCGGGCCACGGCAGCACGGACCATCGGGGATTCGTCTGCACGATCTCGGTCCAGTACGGCCCAGACGACGTGCGGGGCAGCCGCCGAATCGCGAACAAGTGGGGATGCAACGATCCGGCGCCTATCGGCAAAGACGCTTTCCTGGTGGCCTCGCAGAAACGGGTTCTCCTCGGGACGTACGACGGCAGTCTCACGCCCGTCCTGACCTGCAAGGGCGGGGCGAACGTCCATGAGCCGATCCCGGTGACACAGCGGCCCCGCGAGCGCATCCTGACCGACCGCACGAACGCCGCCAGCGCCAGCGGCAGGATGCTTCTGGCGAACGTGTACAGCGGGCGAAACATGGAGGGTATCCGGCCCGGCGACATCAAAAAGCTGCTGGTCCTCGAAATCCTGCCCAAGCCGGTGAACTTCAGCGGCGGCATGGACCTGACCTCCTGGCTGGGGACGTTCACGCTGGAACGGGTCCTGGGCACGGTGCCTGTGGAGTCCGACGGCTCCGCGTACTTCGAGGTTCCCGCGGGCCGGCCGGTGTTCTTCGTCGCACTGGATGCGAATGACCTGTCCGTCAAACGGATGCAGAGCTTCACGAGCATCATGCCGGGCGAAGTGCTCGGCTGCGTCGGGTGCCACGAGCCGCGGATGCAGACGCCCGCCTCCACGGCGAGCGCCGCACTGCTGGCTGCCCGGCGGGCCCCAAGCCGGATCACGCCATTTCAGACTTTACCGGACGTACTGGACTTCCGCCGGGACATCCAGCCAATCCTCAACGCCCACTGCGTCAAATGCCACAGCTACGACGATCCGCAGGGGCACGTGGTACTGACCGACGATCTCGGCGTGTGCTGGTCGATCAGCTACTACACGCTGCTGGCCGCCGGCCAGGTGGCGGACGGCCGCAACGGTCTTGGAAACCAGAAGCCGCGTACCATCGGCTCATCGGCGAGCGGGCTGGTGCACAAGATCGACGGCTCCCACCACGATGTCAAGGTCACGGCCGATCAGTGGCGGACGATCTGGCTATGGCTGGAAAGCGGGGCGCCGTACGCGGGGACCTATGCCGCCCTGCGCAATGCCGAGGACCAGGCCCGCGAGGGCTCCTTACACTCCGCGTTTGGATCACCGGTCCTGAACCAGCGATGCCGGCAATGTCATGTGGAGGGAAAACAAGCCCCTCCGCTGCCTCTGGGGATGTCGGAGCAGGAACGAACAGAAATAGTAAAGACGCTGCGGTTGGCCCCCTATGAACGCATTGTCCGCCAGGAGGACCTTCGTTTTTCCGCACACGTGCTGCTGAACCTGTCTCGCCCGGAGTGTTCGCCCCTGTTGCTGGGCCCGCTGCCAAAATCGGCAGGGGGGTGGGCCAGTTGCCCGCATCAGTTTGAAGGCACAGAAGACGTGGATTACCGGACGCTGCTTACGGATATCCGAGGTCGGAACCAGCAACTCGCAGCGACTGCAAGGTATGGCATGCCCGGATTCAAGCCCAATCGGCAATACATCCGGGAGATGAAGAGGTTCGGTGTCCTGCCCGCGCAATTCGACCCGGGCGTCGATCCTGTGGATGGATTTTCCCTGGACCAGGAATATTGGAAACTCTTCTGGTACCATCCGGAGGCCGCGAATAAATGGCCTTATCTCGATTTAGAAGGGCACCCGTCACAATAACGGTCACTCCCGCTTGCGGAATCGCTCTTTTTGCGCTTGACGCGCTGGCGGGGAGTCTGATAATATACTGCCGCTAAGGGCCTGTAGGTGTTTCTTCGCTGGCAGGGCCGCCGGAGTTGAGTGGTATCTATGCCGGATGGAGGTAATGTGCAATTCCGTCGAACTGTACATACAGAGCGCGACATAATTCCCTGGTTTCTGTGACTGTTGCCACATTGTGCGCCGGCAGGGGTACAACCACCGGAGGTCGTTGTGTATGCGTGGCGCCCTGATGAGATAGCTTCGAAGGTCCGTTACAGATTATCTAAAGGACGGCCGATAGGACAGTGATTCAGGACTGTGCGAATCTGTGAGAGTACTGATTCCAGGTGATTCCTGGAAGAATGTTGGTGGACGAGCAAAATCTACCGGGTCAGGTCGCATCGCGACAAAGCAAGAACGAGCAAGAATTAGGAGAAATCGAGTCGTTTAGTTGGCCGCGGCCTTGCTGATCGGAGTCATCGCCTTCGGGTGGTTCCGGCGGAGGGACGCGATCGACTGAAACGATTCATGCGTGGCACATTATTCCTTTTCGACCTTTTTTTGGAAGGGGCACACCATGCGTAGCAAGTTCGTAGCTTTCGTCATTGTCGTTGCGCTGTCTGTGGTCACAGCCCGCGCCCAAAACCAGATTCCCAACTGGGAATTCGATGAGTCGGTGACGCTTACCAGCCTTTGGAACCTGTGGCAGAGCGAGAACTTCACCGGCATATCCACCGTACAGGGCGCCAAGCTGTCCGGCCGAAACGCGATGAAGATAGACATCGGGACCGGATCACTCGATCCGCTGCTGGTCTTCCGCTCATACTTGAAGCTTGAGCAGGGCAAGACACACTACATCAGCTTCATGGCCAAGGCAGACGCCCCGCGGCCGGTCACGCTACTGATCCAGGCCCGCGCGCTGCACAGCTGGCAGGTGTACTGGAGCCAGGACATCCAACTGACCACCGAGCCACAGACATTCAACTTCGAGTACACCCACACGGGTGCAACGGTTGGAGGAACGGGGGTCTTCGACAGCGACATAGACTTCCATTTCAACCTCGCCGGCAACGGCACGGATCTGTACGTCGATCGGATCTGGATGGGCACGGAGAAGCCGCCTGCGCTCGATAAGACGCTTGTTGCACGCCCCTTCGAGCCTGTCCCCGGCGATGGGGATGGCGATGTACCCGCCGATACGTCGCTGAGTTGGGAGCCGGGGGTGTATGCCCAGACGCACAACGTGTACCTGGGCGCCAGCTATGATGATGTCAACGACGCCGATATCACGAAGGCGGTCAGCAAGGGCCAGACGGGGACAACCTTCCAGCCGGCCAGCCTGCTGGAGTACGGCAAGACCTACTACTGGCGAGTAGATGAAGTCAACGCTCCGCCGACCAATACGGTCTTCAAGGGCGACGTATGGAGCTTTACCGTCGAGCCCTACGCCTATACGATCACCGGAGTGACAGCCACGGCCAGCTCCTCGACGGCAAACATGGGACCGGAGAAGACCACCAATGGCTCAGGTCTCACTGGCGACGTGCACTCGAGCACGGATACGGATATGTGGCTCTGCGCGATCAACCAGTTCCCGGCCTGGATTCAGTATGCGTTTGATCAGCCGTACGTGATCCAGCAGATGAAGGTGTGGAACCAGAACCAGAAGATGGAATTGGCCATCGGCTGGGGCGCCAAGGATGTCCTGATCGAGTACTCGCTGGATGGCACGGCCTGGACCGCTTTGGACAGCGTGGTATTCCCGCAGGCCGATGGTTCGGATACCTACGCCGGGTTCACTATCGACATGCACAACGTACAGGCGAGGTTCGTCCGGCTCACGATCAACAGCCCCTGGGGCATCTTCTTCAAGCAGGCCGGCTTGAGCGAGGTCCGCTTCCAGTACGTCCCCGTGCAGGCCCGACAGCCTAGTCCAGCCGTGGATAGCACAGGTGTGGCCGTGGACAGCGGGTTCAGTTGGCGAGGGGGCCGAACGGCCGCATCTCACAAAATCTATTTTAACACGGATAAAGCCAAGGTCGTCGATGGCACAGCTCTGGTCGACACGACCACGGACACCTCCTATCAGCCGCCGTCTCTGGACTTCGGCAAGCTGTACTACTGGAAAGTGGACGAAGTGAACACCGCTCCGGCCAGCGATTGGCCGGGCAACGTGTGGAGCTTTGTCACCACCGAATGGGCGGCTATCGATGATTTCGAGAGCTATACCAATGATTCGCCGAACCGCGTCTTCCAGACCTGGATCGACGGCTGGGGCTTCTCGAAAGATGAGTTCTTCCCGAACGGCGATCCGGGCAACGCCACAAGCTCGATGGTTGGCTATGACCCCGCGGTGGGTCAGATCATGGAGAACCTCCATTATCCACGGCGGCGCACAGGCCATGCCCGTGGAGTACAACAACGTCAATAGTCCGTACTACTCCGAGGTCGATCGGACCTGGCCAACGCCTCAGAACTGGACGGCCAACGGCGCCACCGATCTGAGCCTGTGGTTCCGGGGCAATCCGGGCAAGTTCGATACGACGGCCAATGGTCATCTCGTTGTCAGCTCGACCAGTGGGGATGTCTGGAACGCGGCCGATCACTTCCGATTCGTGTACAAGAAGCTCAGCGGCGACGGCACGATCACGGCCAAGATCAACAGCATCAGCTATGCGGCGGATTGGTCCAAGGCCGGCGTGATGATCCGTGAGAGCCTCGATCCAGGTTCTGCATACGGGTTCATGGTCGTGACGCCGAATCTTCGGCGGGCCTTCCAGAACCGGCCGACAACGGGCGGCGCCCCATTCTCCGCTCATAGTGATATCAGCCAGATCGCGTTGCCGTTCTGGGTGAAGCTGGAGCGAAAAGGCAATCAGATCACCGCTTCCTACTCGACGAACGGCACAACCTGGACCGTTCAACCGGCCACGGAGAATACCGGCGCCGATGCCTCGCCCAACCCGCAGACGATCAGCATGGGCGCCAGCATATTCGTCGGTATGGGCGTGGCCAGCAACAACAGCAGTGCCGGCGCCTGTGTCGCCGACTTCTCCGATGTCGTCACGAGCACCTCGGTCACGGGTACATGGCAGGTGGCGGACATTGGCGGGCCAAACCCGGCCAATGGCCCCGACACGTTGTACCTGACGCTCGTGGACAGCACGAACAAGTCGAAGACGATCGTTCATCCCGACCTGAAGGCCACGTGCGTGGCTGATTGGACCCAGTGGCGTATTCCGCTCAAGGACCTCGCAGGCATAAATGCCGCGGCCATCAAGAAGATGACGATCGGCATCGGCAGCCGCAGCAGTCCGAAGGCGGGTGCGGCCGGAAAGGTCTACTTCGATGATATCCAGTACGGCGCCCCCATCATGCCGGTGGGCCTGGTGGCTCATTTCAAGCTGGAAGGCGACACGCTGGACAGCTCGGGCAACGGCCATAACGGCGTATTAGCCGGTAACGCGGCCTTGCCGGTTCTCCTATGTGGACGGCCCGGCGGGTCAGGGCAAGGCCATGCTGTTCGAAGGGACATCCGGCCATCAGTATGTGGACCTGGGGACCTTCAATCCGTCGGAGAAGACGGGCAAGCTGTCGGTTGCCTTGTGGGCCAAGTGGGACGGCCTGTCCACGGCCTGGCAAGGCCTCATCGGCAAGCGGACCGGTGCCTGGGACCGCACGGCCATGATGTGGCAGATCGAAGCCAACCAGACCGACGGATCGCTTCGCTTCCAGAGGGAAGGCAACGACGTCGTCCTGCAGTCCACCGCTCCGGCGGTCGGCCAGTGGGTTCACATTGCCGTGGCCTTCGACGGCACGACTGCACGGGGCTACATCAACGGCGCCAGGACGGTGCAAGCCGCGTTCAGCTTTGGCACGGGCCGCGAGACCCCCGTCCAGTTCGGGGCGGACACCGCCGGCGGCGGCAACTCGTACAACGGCGCGCTGGATGATATCCGGATCTATGATATTGTCCTGACCGATGCCGAGATCGCTGCCTTGGCCGCCAAGTAGTGACGGCAAGGCCCTTTGCCGTGATGGACGTGACATGGGATGGCTCTGGATGGTCCGGGCCATAGTGTTGATGGACAAGCACGATTTGCTGGTTCAGGTCGCGCTGCGACAAAGCCAGAAGGAACAAAGATTATCGTAGATCGAGTCGTTTGATTGACCGTGGCCTTGCTGATCGGAGTCATCGCCTCCGGTCCCGGCCAGATTCAACAAATAACGGGCGTGATTTGGAAGGAGAAATATGATGGGTAAGATCCAGAAACTCGCTGTGCTTGTCTGTGCGCTCTCGGTTGCCAACGCCTGGGGGTCGACATTCAAGGACGACTTCAACAGGCCCAATGGCCCTGTAGGGAATGGTTGGACAGCTCAGCTGGATGGGACCATTAAGGCCGAGATTGTGGACAACGAGGTTCTGATCTCAGGTACGCAGGCCACGGACTGGGCGCGATCGGGTATCTCCCGACCTGTTTCGGGCGAGAAGAGAGTCTCCTTCGACTTCCTGGCGAATAACAACTTCAGTTTCCACTGCCGTGTCGACTCCGCGGGAAGCAGCGCCTACCTTGAGCTCTACTGCTGGGTCGGCGGCCCCATAACCCATGCCAACTCCCTGGACGGCGGCTGGCCCGGCTGGGTCGAATTCGCTGGTGCAAATATGACCTCAGGGGTGTACAACAGCATTGTGTTGGAGCAAGACGGGACAAAGTTCACCGTCAGCCTGAACGGCAAGGTGGTCGGTAGTGTTACCAACGCGAACTTCACCGCCATCGAGAGCGTGTTCCTCTGCACCGATTCTGCTGCCGGCACTACGGGAGTCATTCACTTCGACAACGTGCAGATCGGGATCGTGATTGCCGGAGCGGCCAAGGACCCGAGTCCTGCTGTGGGCGCCACGGATGTACCGCGCAACGTCGCGCTGGGCTGGACTGCCGGTGAGTATGCCAACACGCACAATGTGTACCTGGGCGCCAGCTTGGAGGATGTCAACAAGGCCGATGTCACCCAAGCCGCCAGCAAGGGCCAGACGGGAACGACCTTCCAGCCGGCCGGCCTCCTGGAGTACGGCAAGACCTACTACTGGCGGGCCGATGAAGTCAATGCTCCGCCGAGCAATGCGGTCTTGAAGGGCGACGTATGGAGCTTTAGCGTCGAGCCCTACACCTATATGGTCACCGGAGTAACGGCCACGGCCAGCTCCTCGACGGCAAACATGGGTCCGGAAAAGACTACCAATGGCTCAGGTCTCACTGGCGACGTGCACTCGAGCACGGATACGGATATGTGGCTGTGCACTCTCGGCCAATTGCCGGCCTGGATCCGGTATGCGTTTGATCAGCCGTACGTGATCCACGAGATGAAGGTATGGAACCAGAACCAGAAGATGGAAGTGGCCATCGGCTGGGGCGCCAAGGATGTCCTGATCGAGTACTCCCTGGATGGCACGGCCTGGACCGCCTTGGACAGCGTGGTATTCCCGCAGGCCGATGGTTCGGATACCTACCCCGGGTTCACTATCGACATGCACAATGTGCAGGCGAGGTTCGTCCGGCTGACGATCAACAGTGCCTATGGCATCTTCTTCAAGCAGGCCGGCTTGAGCGAGGTCCGCTTTACGCAGGTCCCGGTCCAGGCCCGACAGCCCAGTCCGGCTCAGTACGCGGAGGGTGTGCCGGTGGACACCGGGTTCGATTGGCGAGAGGGCCGAGTGGCCGCATCTCACAAGGTCTATTTTAACACGGATAAAGCGAAGGTCGTCGATGGCACAGCTCTGGTCGACACGACCACGGACAACTCCTATCAG
Source organism: Sedimentisphaerales bacterium (assembly GCA_963708075.1). Lineage (GTDB taxonomy): Bacteria > Planctomycetota > Phycisphaerae > Sedimentisphaerales > Anaerobacaceae > PLanc-01. The sequence goes on along the minus strand of OY970194.1, from coordinate 4,270,986 downwards.
CCGCCGTCTCTGGACTTCGGAAAGTTGTACTACTGGAGAGTGGACGAAGTGAACACCGCTCCCGCCAGCGATTGGCCGGGCAACGTGTGGAGCTTCGTCACCACCGAATGGGCGGCTATCGATGATTTCGAGAGCTATACCAATGATTCGCCGAACCGCGTCTTCCAGACCTGGATCGACGGCTGGGGCTTCTCGAAAGATGAGTTCTTCCCGAACGGCGATCCGGGCAACGGCACAAGCTCGATGGTCGGCTATGACCCCGCGGTTGGCGCCATCATGGAGAGGAGCATTGTACACGGCAGTGGACAGTCCATGCCCGTGGAGTACAACAACGTCAATAGTCCGTACTACTCCGAGGTCGATCGGACCTGGTCAACGCCTCAGAACTGGACGGCTAACGGCGCCACCGATCTGAGCCTGTGGTTCCGAGGCAATCCGGGCAAGTTCGATACGACGGCCAATGGTCATCTCGTGGTCAGCTCGACCAGCGGGGATGTCTGGAACGCGGCCGATCACTTCCGATTCGTGTACAAGAAGCTCAGCGGCGACGGCACGATCACGGCCAAGATCAACAGCATCAGCTATGCGGCGGATTGGTCCAAGGCCGGCGTGATGATCCGTGAGAGCCTCGATCCAGGTTCTGCATACGGGTTCATGGTCGTGACGCCGAATCTTCGGCGGGCCTTCCAGAACCGGCCGACAACGGGCGGCGCCCCATTCTCCGCTCATAGTGATATCAGCCAGATCGCGTTGCCGTTCTGGGTCAAGCTGGAGCGAAAAGGCAATCAGATCACCGCTTCCTACTCGACGAACGGCACAACCTGGACCGTTCAACCGGCCACGGAGAATACCGGCGCCGATGCCTCGCCCAACCCGCAGACGATCAGCATGGGCGCCAGCATATTCGTCGGTATGGGCGTGGCCAGCAACAACAGCAGTGCCGGCGCCTGTGTCGCCGACTTCTCCGATGTCGTCACGAGCACCTCGGTCACGGGTACATGGCAGGTGGCGGACATTGGCGGGCCAAACCCGGCCAATGGCCCCGACACGTTGTACCTGACGCTCGTGGACAGCACGAACAAGTCGAAGACGATCGTTCATCCCGACCTGAAGGCCACGTGCGTGGCTGATTGGACCCAGTGGCGTATTCCGCTCAAGGACCTCGCAGGCATAAATGCCGCGGCCATCAAGAAGATGACGATCGGCATCGGCAGCCGCAGCAGTCCGAAGGCGGGTGCGGCCGGAAAGGTCTACTTCGATGATATCCAGTACGGCGCCCCCATCATGCCGGTGGGCCTGGTGGCTCATTTCAAGCTGGAAGGCGACACGCTGGACAGCTCGGGCAACGGCCATAACGGCGTATTAGCCGGTAACGTGGCCTTCCCGGTCTCCTACGTGGACGGCCCGGCGGGTCAGGGCAAGGCCATGCTGTTCGAAGGGACATCCGGCCATCAGTATGTGGACCTGGGGACCTTCAATCCGTCGGAGAAGACGGGCAAGCTCAGCGTCGCGTTGTGGGCCAAGTGGGACGGCCTGTCCACGGCCTGGCAAGGCCTGATCGGCAAGAGAACCAACACCTGGGCCGCCAGCGCCATGATGTGGCAGATCGAGGCCAATCAGACCACAGGAGTGCTTCGCTTCCAGAGAGAAGGCATTGGCGACATCGTATTGCAGGCCGCCGCTCCGGCGATCGGCCAGTGGATTCATATCGCCGTGACCTTCGACGGTACGACCGCCAGAGGCTACATCAACGGCGCCAGGACAGTGCAAGCCGCGTTCTCCTTTGGCTCCAACCGCGAGGCGCCCTTGCAGTTCGGAGCTGACACCTCCGACGGCGGCAACTCGTACAACGGCGCGCTGGATGATATCCGGATCTATGATACCGTCCTGACGGACGCTGAGATCTCCGCCCTGGCAGGCAAGTAATGCGGCCGGTGCCGACGGACTGGTGATAGAACAGTGATTGATCTCACGTGAACCTGCGGGAGTACCGACGCAAGTGGCGGCGGCAAGGCTTTCGCAGTGATGTATGTGTCGTGTGATGATTCCGGGTGGTTCCTGGGAGACTGTGGGTGGACGAGTGAGAATCAATTGGGTTAAGTCGCAAAGCGACTGATGGTGAAGGAGAACAGCACTATGAGAAGTTATGCAGTGTGGTTGACTGCGGCTTTGTTGATCGGGCTCATGGGGTTGGCCCCATGTCTCGCGCAACAAGAGCCCCCAAATCTTCTGACCAATGGCGGCTTTGAGGACGGTGTTCTTGCCCCGTGGTGGGTAGGGACGCCCTCCACCAGTGAAGTGGTGACCCAATGCGTCGGCGCGGCGGTCCCCGAAGGTCCGATTGAGGGAAAGTACTGCCTGCATGTGACGGTTCCCAACGCAACGCCAAATTGGTGGGAGACCTCCCTGGGCCGGGGGGTTGCAGTCTTCCAAAAAGGCAAGAAGTACACTCTTTCCGTATGGCTCAAGAGCAAGAGCGGGACCGCGACGATGAACCTCAAGCCGGAACATGGAGCAGACCCGTGGACGGGATACAGTGAAACGCAGGTCACCATGACCGACACATGGGCGGAATACAGCGTCACAACTCCGGTTTTCACCGAGGACGTGTCACCCGCGGACTTAGCACTCCACATTGGTTTTGCCAAGGCGGAATTCTGGGTGGATGCCATACGATGGTATGAAGGCGACTATGCCCCGCCGGCCTTCCTGAAGCGATTCTCGGCTGACGAGCCCAGTCCACAGGCGGACGCCACGGATGTGCCCCGTGACACCATCCTGAGCTGGAACCCGGGCCCGTTTGCGGATACTCACAATGTCTTTTTTGGCACCAGCTTTGACGATGTCAACAACGCCGATGTCGCCAAGGCGGTCAGCAAGGGCCAGAAGGAGACCAGCTTCGACCCCGCCGGCCTGCTCGAATATGGCAAGACGTACTACTGGCGAGTCGATGAAGTCAACGCTCCGCCGGATTCTTCCGTCTTCAAGGGCAAAGTCTGGAGCTTCACCGCAGAGCCCTACACCTATACGGTCACGAGCGTAACAGCCACGGCCAGCTCCTCGACGGCAAACATGGGTCCGGAGAAGACCACCAATGGCTCGGGTTCCACCAACGGCGTGCACTCGAGCGTGGATGTGGATATGTGGCTCTGCGCGATCAACCAGTTCCCGGCCTGGATCCAGTATGCATTTGATCAGCCGTACGTGATCCAGCAGATGAAGGTGTGGAACCAGAACCAGAAGATGGAAGTGGCCATCGGCTGGGGCGCCAAGGACGTTCTGATCGAGTACTCGCTGGATGGGACAGCCTGGACCGCCTTGGACAGCGTGGTATTCCCGCAGGCCGATGGTTCGGATACCTACGCCGGGTTCGACGTCGACATGCACAGCGTGCAGGCGAAGTTCGTCCGGCTGACGATCAACAGCGCCTATGGCATCTTCTTCAAGCAGGCCGGCCTGAGCGAGGTCCGCTTCCAGTACATCCCCGTGCAGGCCCGACAGCCCAGTCCGGCCTTGGATAGCGTAGGCGTGGCGCTGGACACCGGGTTCGATTGGCGAGAAGGGCGAACGGCCGCATCTCACAAGGTCTATTTTAACACGGATAAAGCCAAGGTCGTCGATGGCACAGCTCTGGTCGACACGACCACGGACACCTCCTATCAGCCGCCGTCTCTGGACTTCGGCAAGTTGTACTACTGGAGAGTGGACGAAGTGAACACGGCTCCCGCCAGCGATTGGGCGGGTAACCTGTGGAGCTTCGTCACCACCGAATGGGCGGCTATCGATGATTTCGAGAGCTATACCAATGATTCGCCGAACCGCGTCTTCCAGACCTGGATCGACGGCTGGGGCTTCTCGAAGGATGAGTTCTTCCCGAACGGCGATCCGGGCAACGCCACAAGCTCGATGGTCGGCTATGACCCCGCGGTGGGCCTGATCATGGAGACTTCCATCACCCACGGCGGCACGCAGTCCATGCCCGTGGATTACAACAACATCAATAGTCCGTATTACTCCGAGGTCGATCGGACCTGGTCAACACCTCAGAACTGGACGGCTAACGGCGCCACCGATCTGAGCCTGTGGTTCCGGGGCAGTCCGGCGGCCTTTGTGGAAACCGCATCAGGCGCCACCCTCAGTGGCGCCGGGGCGGACATCTACATGGGGACTGCGGAGTTCCGCTATGCCTACAAGAAGCTCAGCGGCGATGGCTCGATCACCGTCCGAGTTGACAGCGTTCAAACCGCCGCCAGTTGGACGAAGGCCGGTGTGATGATCCGTGAGAGCCTGGACCCGCTGGCCATGCAGGTCCACATGATCAGCGCCGCACAGCAGAGCCTGGCGGAGTGGATGTACCGCAGCGCCTCGGGCAGCGCAACCACTACGGCGTTCAACACCACGGCGAATTCCAATCCACTGCCATTGTGGCTGCGGATCACGCGTGTGGGCAATGTGTTCACAGGCGAGTGCTCGGCGAATGGAACGACATGGACGAAGCTTACGGCAACCGACGGCACGGCGTCCTCGACGACGATCACCATGCCCGCCAGCGTCTATGTGGGTATGGTGGTCTGCAGCCAGTCGGCAGGGAACCTTGCCGTGGCAGACTTCTCCCAGATCAAGACCACCGGCACCATCACGGGTGCGTGGCAGGCAGCCGATGTCGGGGTCCCTCAACCCGCCAACACGCCTGACACATTGTACCTGACGCTCGTGGACAGCGCGAACAAGTCGAAGACGATCGTTCATCCCGACCCGAAGGCCACTTGCGTGGGTGATTGGACCCAGTGGCGTATTCCGCTCAAGGACCTTGGCGTGAATGCCGCGGCCATCAAGAAGATGACGATCGGGATCGGCAGCCGCAGCAGCCCGAAGGCGGGTGCGGCTGGAAAGATCTTCATCGATGACATCCAGTACGGCACCCCCATTGCTGATCTGGTCGCCCACTATGCCTTCGAGAACGATGCGAAGGACAGCTCGGGCAACGGCTTTGACGGTACTCTGGTCGGTGGTCCGACCTTCGTGGCCGGGGCAAAGGGCCAGGCCGTCCAGTTCACCGGAGCGGTAGGTCCGTTTGTCGATCTGGGGACCTTCAACCCGTCGGCCTTGACGGGCAAGCTGTCGGTTCTCGCTGTGGGCGAACTGGAAGGGTCCGACCGGTCTGTATCAGGGCCTGATGGCCAAGAGAAACTGGTGGGATCCGGCCCAGATGATGTGGCAGATCGAAGCGAACAACGCGGCAGGCGCCTTGACGTTCGCCCGAAATGGCAGTGGTTCGGCCAACGGCACGATCCTGCCGGTGAACGAGTGGGCCCATGTGGCCGTCAGCTTCGATGGGGCGACTGCACGGTTCTACGTCAACGGTACCCAGACGGGCTCCGGCGCCTTCTCGTTCGGCTCCAACAAGGAGGCCACGATGCACATCGGCTGCTGTGATTCCAGCGGTGGCAACCCGTTCAACGGCGCCATCGACGAGGTCTGGCTATACAACAGGGCTCTGACCGCTGCTGAGGTTAAGACCTTGGCTGCCAAGTAAGAGGACCGTTGCCGGCTGAGTTACCCCTCAGTTCAGGCGACCGGACAGCCGTACGAATCGGCTGGCATGTACAGTTCGGGGCCCGTACCTCTTTGATACGGGCCCCGATGTTTTTCTACCGTGAGAGTGCCGACTCCGGGCGGTTCCTGGAAGAGCGTAGGAGACGAGCGAAAACCAACCGGGTTAGGTCGCAGAGCGACTGAATGTAAGGAGAGGTGTACTATGAGAGTTCGAACAGTGTGGTTGACTGCGGCATTGACGATCGTACTCCTGGGATTCAGTCCGCCGAGCCAGGCCCAGGTGCCCACGAACCTTCTGACCAACAACAGCGGCTTTGGAACCGGGGCCCTCACGCCGTGGGGCAACTACGGCGGGCTCGCGACGTACACCGTGGTGAAGGACTGTGCCGGCGCTGCGGTTCCCCAAGGACCGATCGAGGGGACGTATTGCCTCAACATAAAGGTCTCCGGAGCAGGCGCCAACCGCTGGGATGCCGCTGTGCAGGCGCCCATGGCAACGCCTCCGGGAACCATTTTCCAGAAAGGCAAGAAATACACGTTTTCGATCTTCCTCAAGAGCAAGAGCGGCACCGCGCAGGTCTTCGTCTCGCCGGAACTGTCCCAGGATCCTTATACCGGATACGGCGGTACGGCGTTCACCATGACCGATAAATGGGTGGAATATCACCTCACGACCCCCGTGATCGCGGCGGACGTGACTCCGGCGCACATCACCATCCACGTCGCTTATACCGCGCAGGAGTTCTGGATGGATGACGCCAAGTGGTATGAAGGCGACTATGTCCCCACGGTGACAAAGGACAAGCTCAGTGCCGTGAAGCCGGCGCCGGAGAACAACGCCACGGATATCCCGCGCGATCCGATCCTGAGCTGGAAGGCGGGTCCGTTCGCCAACACGCACAACGTATATCTGGGCGCCGGCTTTGAGGATGTCAATAAGGCCGATATCGCCACGGCGGTCAGCAAGGGCCAGACAGGAACGACCTTCACGCCGGCCAGCCTGCTGGATTATGGCAAAACCTACTACTGGCGAGTCGATGAAGTCAATGCTCCACCGACCAATACGGTCTTCAAGGGCGACGTGTGGAGCTTTACTGTCGAGCCTTATGCTTATACGCTCACCGGAGTGACTGCCACCGCCAGTTCGGAGAGCACGACCCAGGGCTACACGGCGGCCAAGACCGTCAATGGCTCGGGCCTCGCCGCCGACGGTAGCACACACTCGAACGTGGATACGGATATGTGGCTCTGCGCGATCAACCAGTTCCCGGCCTGGATCCAGTATGCGTTCGATCAGCCGTACGTGATCCAGCAGATGAAGGTGTGGAACCAGAACCAGAAGATGGAAACGCTCGTCGGCTGGGGCGCCAAGGATGTCCTGATCGAGTACTCGCTGGACGGCACGGCCTGGACCGCTTTGGACAGCGTGGAGTTTCCGCGGGCCGACGGCTCAGATACATACGCCGGGTTCACTGTCGATATGCACAGCGTGTACGCGAAGTTCATCCGGCTCACGATCAACAGCGCCTGGGGCAGCTTCTTCAAGCAGGCCGGCTTGAGCGAGGTCCGCTTCCAGTACATTCCCGTCCAGGCCCGACAGCCCAGTCCCGCTGTGGATAGCACAGGCGTATCCGTGAATGCCGGATTCGACTGGCGAAACGGCCGGCAAGTCGCATCGCACAAAGTCTATTTTAGCACGGATAAGGCCAAGGTCGTCGATGGCACGGCCCTGGTGGACACGACCACTGACAACTCCTATCAGCCGCCGTCGCTGGACTTTGGCAAGTTGTACTACTGGAGAGTGGACGAAGTGAACACGGCTCCCGCCAGCGATTGGGCGGGCAACCTGTGGAGCTTCGTCACTACCGAATACGGTGATATCGACAACTTCGAGAGCTACACCAACGATTCTCCGAACCGCGTCTTCCAGACCTGGATCGACGGCTGGGGCTTCTCGACGGATGACTTCTTCCCGAATGGCGATCCGGGCAACGCCACTAGCTCGATGGTCGGCTATGACCCCGCCCTGGGCGACATCATGGAAACCTCCATTGTCCACGGCGGCGGCAAGGCCATGCCTGTCGAGTACAACAACGTCAATACTCCGTACTACTCGGAGGTCGATCGGACCTGGTCAACGCCTCAGAACTGGACGACCCACGGCGCCACTGATTTCAGCCTGTGGTTCCGGGGCAGCCCGGCGGCCTTCCTTGAGACGGCTTCGGGCATCACCCTCAGCGGCTCCGGCGCGGATATCTACCAGGGCACCGACGAATTCCGCTTCGCCTATAAGAAGCTCAGCGGCGACGGCTCGATCACGGTGCGGGTCGACAGCGTCCAGACACTCACCGACTGGACGAAGTCCGGCGTGATGATCCGGGACAGCCTGGAGCCGCTGGCCATGCAGGTCCACATGATCAGCGCCGCGCGGCAGAGCCTCGTGGAGTGGATGTACCGCAGCATCATGGCCAGCACGACCACCACGGCGCTCGCCACGGCGGCGAATTCCAATCCGCTGCCCGTGTGGCTGCGAATCACGCGTGTGGGCAACGTGTTCACCGGGGAGTACTCGGCGAATGGAACGGCCTGGACGAAGATCACGGCGACGGATGGCACGGCGTCCTCAATTACACTCGTCATGCCCGCCAGCGTCTACCTCGGCATGGTGGTCTGCAGCAACTCGGCAGGCAATCTGGCGATAGCTGACTTCTCCCAGATCAAGACCACCGGCACCGTCACGGGTCAGTGGCAGACGGCCGATATCAGCGTCGCTCAACCCGCCAATGGTCCCGATACCTTGTACCTGACGCTCGTGGACAGCACGAACAAGTCGAAGACGATCGTTCATCCCGATCCCAAGGCCACGTGTTCGGCTGATTGGACGCAGTGGCGTATCCCGCTCAGCGACCTTGGCGTGAATGCCGCGGCCATCAAGAAGATGACGATTGGCATCGGCAGCCGCAGCAGTCCGAAGGCGGGTGCGGCCGGAAGGATCTACATCGACGACATTCAGTACGGCGTCCCCATTCCGCCACTGGTCGCTCACTATGCCTTCGAGAACGATGCGAAGGATGGCTCGGGCAACGGCTTTGACGGGACGCTGGTTGGTGGTCCGACCTTCGTAGCCGGGGCAAAGGGCCAGGCCGTCCAGTTCAGCGGAGCTGTGGGCCCCTTTGTCGATCTGGGGACCTTCAACCCGTCGGCCTTGACGGGCAAGCTGTCGGTCTCGCTGTGGGCCAACTGGAAAGGTCCGACCGGTCTGTATCAGGGCCTGATGGCCAAGAGGAACTGGTGGGATCCGGCCCAGATGATGTGGCAGATCGAGGCGAACAACGCGGCGGGTGCCTTGACGTTCGCGCGAAACGGCGGCTCTTCAGTCGGTGGCAACCCCATCCTGCCGGTGAATGAGTGGGCTCATGTGGCCGTCACCTTTGATGGGGCGACCGCATGGTTCTATGTCAACGGCGCTCAGACCGGCTCAGGCGCCTTCTCGTTCGGCTCCAACAAGGACGCCTCGATGCACATCGGCTGCTGTGATTCCAACGGTGGCAACCCATTCAACGGCGCCATCGATGACGTCTGGTTGTATAATCAGGCGTTGACCGCCGCTGAGGTGAAAGTCTTGGCCACCAAGTAAGACGACCGACCGTTGCCGGCTGTCACGTAGAATTCGGGGCCTGTGCCCACCATGGTGCAGGCCCCGTTTGCTTTCTTTCAGCGATCCGGCTTACCGGTGTGGTTTTCGCCGGAACCCCGGCTTACTTGGCGAGATCCTCGCAGCATTTTTGCTCCAACGCCACCAGTTGCTCCTGCACGTTCTTCCAGTCTTCTGCCTGCCGCAGACCGGTGACGTCATACCCTATTTTGAGCAGGTGGGTCACTTTGTGATTGCCGTCGCGAAGCGCGCTATCGAACCACCGGATGTAGCGATCCCGTCCGTCCCTGGTGACGATCGTGCTGATGTTACTGTGGATGTGAGCACCCTCGATGGCCCTGGCGAATATGGCGCGAGCGCGCGTGTGATCGCATTGGGGTACGAAGGCGGCGAACCAGTCCCTTCCTCGCATCTCGTCGAGCCTGTAGCCGGATGTCTCCTCCATGCAGCGGTTGAATTGGATAACCCGGCCCTGTGTGTCCAGCAGCACAACGGCGTGCACAGCGTCAATCAGACTCCCTGCAAACTCCTGTTGCCGGCGCCAGGCCTCCTGCGTCGAAGGGATATTACTTTCCGTCAGCTTGCTGTTATCACTTACCATGATGTTCTCTCGCATCTACCGCCTTATGAGTTCCTTGAAAGGCACCTCTCTCAACGTCAGTCGGCTGGAGATATCAGGCCATTGGATTCTCAGGCCGTGCCTCATGTTGTCTGCCGCACGTTCAAAGGAGGGAATGGTGCTGTGGAATCAGGTCAACGGGCCGTGAACAGGCATCACTGTCTATCCACATGGTCCACTTACAGCACCATTCCCAGGGCCAAAAGCATCGTTAGCATCACCTGAAAACCACATGGCAGTGGATTCACACCAGCGATGCAACCATACGCTTTCTGTCGGCCGGCGGCCCAATGCAGTGAATTAGCCATTCGCTATTGTAGCCAAGGAAATTGTCCGGCCGAGCGGTTACGACATTCGGAGAAGGAGCGATCGTCCTTTCTGTGCCGAGTCATTGCGTCGCTTCGCGGCTGGTGTCGGGAAGAAATGGGACGGTTCGGGTGCCATGCTTACGCGAGCGTAAGCATGCCTTGTCTATCGAGTAGGACATGTCTGCGCAAGCGTAGACACGGCACCCGGCCGAGGCGTGACGGGGCCTTCAGCAGGCATACGAAGCCGTGGCGGACATGGGCGGCTTGACCGAGCACTCTACCCGCGTACTTTGACCTCGGTGTCCCGCGTGGCAAAGCCAACCAGGCGCTCTGCGATCCTGTGCAGGGGGACGATCTCCTCCGCAGCGCCGCAGGCGATGGCCTCTTTGGGCATGCCGAAGACGACGCAGGACGGCTCGTCCTGGGCCAGTGTGTGGGCGCCCGCGCGGCGCATATTTAACAGGCCCTTGGCCCCGTCATCACCCATGCCTGTGAGAATCGCCCCGATGGCGTTCGGTCCGGCGTATTTGGCGACGGAGTTGAAGAGCACCTCGACGCTGGGCTTCTGGCGGCAAACGGGCGGGCCATCCTTCAATGTGACGAAATAGTTGGCTCCGGACCTGCCTAAGAGCATGTGCAGGCCGCCCGGGGCAATCAGCACGCGGCCGGGCACAACGTGGTCTCCATCCTGGGCCTCCTTGACGCCGGCGGCACACTCCTTGTTGAGCCTGTCCGCGAATGAAGTCGTGAAATGCGCGGGCATGTGCTGGACGACGACCGTGCCGGGAGCGTTGACGGGAAGAGAGGAGAGCACCAGGCTCAGTGCCTGTACGCCTCCCGTGGAAGCACCAATAGCGAAGATCTTGTTTGTGGTCTCGGCCATGCTCAGCCGCTCTTGGAATTGCGGACTGCGGATTGCGGATTGCGGATCAGCGGCACTGTCCAAGCCTGATCCTGCGTCAGGATTCCGAAATCGGCAATTGGCAATTCGGGCCCGGGAGACGGCCTTGATCTTCTCGACAAGCACCAGGCACACATCCCCGACGCTGTAGGACCCGCCGGGCTTGCACATCACCTCCACCGCCCCGGCCTCCAGTGCCTCCATGGCGGTCTTGCCTCCCTGCGGCGTCAGGGAACTGAGCACAATCACCGGCATCGGATGGTGCGTCATGAGCTTACGCAGGAAGGTGATGCCGTCCATACGCGGCATTTCCACATCCAGCGTCAGCACATCCGGATTCAAGGCGACGATCTTGTCGCGGGCGATGTACGGGTCGGGCGCCGTGCCGACGACTTCAATGCCCGCGTGCCGTCCCAGTTCCTGGGTCAGTACCTTGCGGACGATCGCCGAATCGTCGACGATCAGTACTCTCACGGGGCTATTGGATGTCGATGCCATAGATGGTCCCGATCGCATCGTCACAGTTGCTTTTCCAGACCATTCGATCGCACCGTGACGGCGCCGTCCGCCAGGTTCATGTACACGTTGCGGGCGGACGTGCCGCCGACGTCTTCCGCGTTGATGAACATCCCCTGGCTCCAGAGGATCTTCCGAATGGACAGGTAATTTCGCTTACCGATGTCGAATCCCTGGGGTCCCGTCACCATGGTGGCTCCCCCGGCCAGCTTCACGTGCAGCCGCTTCTTGTTGGCCCCCATCGAGAGCAACGCGTTCAACAGAAGCGTCATACCCGTATCGGCGAACATGAAGGGTTTATCGCGGGCCCGCTCAGGGTCCATCGTTGCCGTTGGCAATTGGTAATGCAGCATGCCGCCTGCGCGGACGCCCGGATCGTACAGGCACACCCCGATGCACGAGCCCAGCGAATACGTCGCCAGAACATCCGCGGGGTCGTTCGAGACTTTCGCATCAGAAATATCGATTACCACTCTCCTCTTGGTCATGCTCATCCTCTACGGCTTTGTATAGATCGTCGGCTGCACATAACGGAACTTATGCTCGATGCCGGTCAGGGACTCGGAATGGCCTGTGAACAGGACTCCTCCCGGGGCCAGCAGGTCATAGAACCGCTGGATCAGCCGGCCCTGCGTGGGCTTGTCGAAGTAGATCATCACGTTGCGACAGAAGATGAAATCCAGGGTCGTCTTGATCGGCCAGTCCTTCATGAGATTGAGGTACTGAAAGATCACGACATTGCGCAGGCAGTCCGCCGCCTCATACGCGCGGCTCTCATCCCCGTGGCTCTGCACGAGGTACTTGTGCCGAAGCGGCGGCGGAATCGGCGCCATGCGCTCCGTGTCGTAGACGCCCCTTCGGGCCCGCTCCAGCATGCGCGTGGAGACGTCGGTGGCCAGGATCTTGACGTCCCAGTGTCCTTTGCCCGCGATGGCTTCCAGCAGCGTAATCGCAATCGAGTAGGGTTCTTCCCCGGAGGAGCATCCGGCGCTCCAGGCGCGAATGCGGAATTCACGGCGGCGTTGCCTGGCGTTCAGGAGGCCGGGCAACAGTTGAGACCTGAGAAACTCGAAATGCTGCTCCTCGCGGAAGAACTTCGTCAGGTTCGTGCTCAATGAGTCGGTGAGGACGGACAGTTCCCTGCCCGTCGAGTCTTCCAGCACGTGCCGCAGGTACTCGTGAAATGTAGGGAAATTACCCTCGCGAAGCCGCTTGGCCAGCCGGGCGCGGACAAGCTCTTTCTTGCCGTCGTGAAGGTTGATCCCGCAGTGCTCATAGACCAGATCACTGATCAGGCAGAATTCCTTCTCGTCGAGGACCGCCTCTCGTATCGCCAGCGAGGTCATGCCTGGGATTCCTTCAAGGCGTACCGTTCCTGGGCCAACTGCACGAGGCCCGGAACATCCAGAATCAGAGTCACCAGACCGTCGCCCATAATGGCCCCGCCGGAGACGCCTCGGGTCCTGCCCATCGCCTCGCCGAGGTTCTTGATGACCACCTGCTGCTGGGCCAGCAGATCGTCCACCAGCAAGCAGCAGTTCCTGCCGTCGCCCTCGACAATGACGATCAGAGCCTGCGTGGGGTCCTCCGTCGATGGACGGACGCCAAACAGCTTGTACAGGCGAATCAGCGGCATGAGCTGACCTCGCTCCATCACCATCTCGCCGCGACCCTGCACCGTGGAGACCTGCTCCCTCGCCGGACGCAGGCTTCGCACAATCGCATTGATCGGGATGATGTAGCAGGCATCGCCGACCCGCACCACCTGGCCGTCGATGACCGCCAACGTCAGTGGCAGGCGGATTGTAAAAGTCGTCCCCTGGCCGGCCTTCGATCGGATGTCAATCCGGCCCCGCAGGGACTCGATGTTCTTCTTGACGACGTCCATCCCGACGCCCCGGCCGGAAACCGCTGTCACGGTCTGGGCCGTCGAGAGGCCCGGATGGAAGATCAACTTGAAGATCTCTTCCTCGGACAGCTCCTGGTCCGGCTCCACCAGGCCCTGTTCGACAGCCTTCCTGCGAATTCGCTCCCTGTCCAACCCTTTTCCATCATCCTGCATCTCGATGATGATGTTGCCCGCCTGATGGAAGGCACGCAGCTCCACGCGTCCGGTGGGACTCTTGCCCGCCTTGACGCGGTCTTCGGGCAACTCGATGCCGTGATCGATGGCGTTGCGCACCATGTGAACCAGGGGATCGGAGATCCTGTCCACGACGGTGCGATCCAGCTCCGTTTCCTCGCCGCTGGTGACGAAGTCCACGGGCTTTGTCGCCTTGTGCGACAGGTCGCGGGCCAGTCGCGTCATCTTCTGAAACACACCCTGGATCGGCACCATCCGCATGGACATGGACAGTTCCTGAAGCTCCCGCACGATCTTGCCCTGGTGGGTGACCTTGTGAGCCAGCTCATGTTCAAAGGATTGGCCGGTGTGGACCTCCTCGGCCACCATCAGTTGTGCGATGACCAGTTCCCCCGCGAGATTGATCAGCTTGTCCAGGCGTGCGATGCCGACCTTGATCTTGTCCTCCACCGCATGCGTCGCCGACCCGGCAGCGGCTTTCCTGGTATCCGACGGCTCTTCCAGGATGGCATCGAGCTTGCGATCCGTTTCCTTCGCTTTGGCCGCCGCCTGCGGACTGGAGGGCGCTCTGCCTTCCGCCGCGGCCTTGAGCTCTTCCAGCAACTGCGGCAGGCCGTCATAGGGAGCGACCGCCTTGCTCGATTCCAATGCCTCCTTTAGTCCGCCGAGCATCTTCTTGAGCGCATCGATGGATTTGAATACGACGTCGCTGTTGCCGCCGGTGAGCACCAACTGGTTCTTTCGAGCCAGATCGAGCAGATTCTCCGCCGAATGAGCCAGGGACTGGATCTCCGTCAGATTCAGGAAACCGGCCATGCCTTTGATGGTATGAAAGGCCCGAAAGATTTTGTTGATCAGCTCGTTGTCCCCGGGGCGGTTCTCCAGCTCCAGCATTGCCGATTCCGCCGTTTCCACGTGTTCGCTCGCCTCCGCAACGAAATCCTGCACCAGCGGCGCATCTTCCGCAGAGATCGTCAACGCCTTGGTCTCCGGGGCCGCCTGCTCGTGCGGCGCCGCAGCGGTCATCTGGACAGCCAGACCCTGAAGAACACAGATCGCCTTGGAAACGGTATCCAGCGCCTTTGCCGTGTCCTGCACGTCCTGTTGCAGGATCTGCCGCAACACCGAGGCCGCCTCTGTGGTCGTTCCCTCGAGCTTGTGTTGCAGCTCGCCGGGGCCGGGGCACATCCCTCTGGCGGCATTGCCGATCTGGTCAAGAATGGTCGCAAGGGTCTGCACGTCCGACAGGTCGGCAGGCGTCAGCATATTGACGCACGAGGCCGCCTGTTCGACGAGCTGACTGAGTGTATTGTCGGCTTGGTTCATAGTCTTATCCATTGCCAATCGTGCCTACAGCAGCAGGGCGGGGGCCTGGGGCGGGCTCCCTTGCCAGGATACGTCTCCGCCCACCTGGAGAAGATACAGCAGGATGTCAAACGTGGTGACGAGGCCCAGCACTGTTCCTTTGCCGTCCACCACGGGCAGACAACGCCCGCCATAACGGCGCATACTCTCCATCATCGCTTCCAGTGTGGCATCGGGTCGGATGGTCCGGACCGGCCGGCTCATGATCCATTTGACCTTCACGCCGAGCGTCGCGTCATCTTCCGGGCGGCGCCATTTGGCGAACACCGGACGCAGGTACAGGCTGACGGCTCCCAGAATGCTTGAATTGGAGACGAGCCCTTCGAGAGTTCCGTTCTGGCCGATCAGCACGTAACCGGTATTGTGCTGCTGCATCTTCGCCAGCACGGTCTGAACCGTGTCGTCCGGGCCGGCCCAGACGATGTTACGCTGCATGATCTTGTCCGCCGGGGTACGCAGCAGCTCGATCCATTCGCCATTGGGCCCGGCACTTTGTCGCAAGACAGGAACGACGGGGCCGGATTCCTGTGACACGTTGGGGACACCGGCATCAGCCACGGCCGGCGCGTTGTCCGCGGGGTCGGCCGGCTTGGTCTCTGGAGAAGACTCGCAGCTCTTGCCCGAGCCCGGCGGTTGTACAACAGCCACTGGAGTCGGTTCACTTGCTGCTTCGGCAGGGGGCTGCGTGGGATTTTCCGCCACGGGACTCGGTGCAGCGCCTGGGCTCTCAGTCTTCCCGTTGCCACTTGGTGTCGGCGTCTGGACGGCCGCGATAACCCGCTCCGGCTCAGTTTGGACAGGTTTCAAACCCACCTCTGCCGGCTCCTGCGGCTTTGGCGGCTCGGCGACCTGGCCAGTCCCTGGATTGTCAGTGCCTGCCAGAACGGATTTTGGGAATACGGCCGCACAGGTGAAGCTGGGGTAGGGCTCGACGGTCATCTTATAGAGAACCAGCAGGACCTGATCCTCGGGCGACAGCTCCATCTGGCCGTCCTTTTCCCACAGCTTGCCGATGACGCTGGCCTTCTTGACGAAGTGCTTGTGGCCTTTGCACGCATCACGAAAGACCGTGTCCCAGGAGCCCACCAGCAGATTGCCCACCTCCTTGGCGGCATCCTGCAGGCTCTCGTTATTCTCCATCGAGCCGCGTTTGACCTGCTCCAGGATCCGGCTCTCCGGCAGCATGACGACTACACCCGAGAGAATGAACAGTCCTGCCTGATCAAACAGCAGGTGTAAGGTCCCATGCACGGCCCCGTCCGCCGCGACCACATGAACCGCGGTGAGCTTCTTGAAGTGGCTCTGCAGTTGCCCGGCCGCGCCCACGCCCGCCTGCTGACGGTCGCACTGCATCTCCACACCGAACATGCCGGAGATCCCCTCGCAGAAGGCCTGGTACGCCGCGTCCGAGAGGTCGATCATCCGCGCTGTGCTGTCGATCATTGTGTCTGCCATGCTCTATCCGGCGCATCCTAATTCTATTGGTCTGCTCGCCTGTCCTGGTTCTGTCGTTCGGGTGAGCGGTTGCGATACAGAAGCGAGAACTCGGCCGAGTACTGCCCCTCGATATCCGCCACGACCTTGACCGAACCGGCTCCCTCGCCCATGCGATTCTTCAGTTCGCGGCCGCGGACCACAGACGGGATGGAGACTTCGATGGTCCCAACATCATTTTGGATCTTCGATTTGACCGTGCCCATCACCATGTTGGCCAGTTCGCCGATCGCGTCGCAGATATCCGGCTCGCCAAGTTCCTCGCCGGCGTCCATGCCGAGCATGTTGGCCGCGATGGTCCGGGCACAAGTCAGATCACAGCAGATCGTGAGACAGCCCTCGAGGCTCCCCTTGAAGGTGATCGATCCCAGCAGCGCCATCTCCTCGATGGGCGGAGCGTTCCCACTGGATTCGGCCAACGCCATGAAGACCATGGTTTCAAATACTTCCCTGGCACTGTCCAGCACGACGTCCTTGAGGGATGCGGTTGTTACCATTTTCTACTCCCTATCAAGCATACCGTTGGGGCGGGTTCTCAGACCCTCCCGTAGAGACATTTCCGGTGTTCAGTTCAACAAGGGGGTCAGCTTCTCCTTGAACTGCTCCGGTGTAAACGGCTTGGTGATATACCCGTCGGCGCCGTCGGTCATCAGCCGGTCGATCAGGTCCTGGGCGCTTTCCGTCGAGACCATGACGATCTTCGTGCGGGCACAGGCGGCCAGCTCCCGGGCCTTCTTGACCAACTCCGTGCCGTTCATCTCAGGCATGTTGATGTCACATAGTATGACATCCACCGAACCGCTCTTGAGCTTGTCCAGGGCCTCGACGCCGCTGCCGGCCTCGTCCGTTCGCTCGAATTCCAGGCCCGACATGCGCACCGTCCGCATGATGATCTTTCGCATTGTGGCCGAATCATCCACTATCATCAGTGACTTTCCCATGATCGGTCGCTCACTCCTATCTGCAAGAGAACGGCTCGGACGGGCCTCCGGTCCGCCCGAGCCAGATCGAATTCGCTATCCCATCGGTGGGATGCACTTATCCATTGAACTCCTTCATGTCATCTTCATGAGGATCCAGGGGGATCGCCTTGCGTGCCGAAGGTTTGCCGGCTGCTTTCTGCTTGCCCTTGCCGTCAGGGCGGCTGATCTGATGCCACGTTTCGTCGGACTTGCCGAGCCCGTGCTCTTTGCCCGAGGTCTTCTCCACCGGATGTGCTGCTCGCGGATGGTCGGCGACCTTGGGACTCTGACGTGTCGTTTCCGTCTGGGCGCGGCCTGACTTCGAGGAACTGCCGCCGACCAGGGTGACAAGCTGGCCGACGATCTCGTTCATCGACTCCGCCTGTGCGGTCAACTCCTCCGAGGCGCTGGCGCTTTCCTCGGCATTGGCGGCGTTCTGTTGAGTGACCTTGTCCATCTGGGTGACCGCCGTATTGACCTGGTCAATGCCTTGCGCCTGTTCCTGGGAAGCGGCGGCAATCTCACTGACCAGATCGGTCGTCTTGCCGACGTTCAGGACGATCTCGTCCAGCACTTTGGTGACCTCGCTGGCGATGTCCACGCCATTCTTGGCGTTCTTCACCGATTCCTGGATCATGTTGGCGGTGTTCTTGGCCGCCTCCGCCGAACGCATGGCCAGGTTGCGGACCTCTTCGGCCACGACCGCAAAGCCCTTGCCTGCCTCGCCCGCACGTGCGGCTTCCACTGCCGCGTTGAGCGCCAGCAGGTTCGTCTGGAATGCAATCTCATCGATCACTTTGATGATCTTGGCGGTCTCGTCCGAGCTCTTCTGGATTTGCTGGATGGCGGTGTTCATGCGCGACACCGCTTCCGTGCCCATGCCTGCGGACTTGCGTGCCTCGGAGGAAAGCCCATTCGCCTGTTGGGCGTTATCGGCGTTCTGCTTTGTCATAGACGCCATTTCTTCCAGGCTGCTGGACGTTTCTTCGAGGCCGGCTGCTTGCTCCGTGGCGCCTTCAGCCAGCGATTGCGAGGCCGACGAGAACCTGTCCGGCCGCAGACGAAACCTGTTCGGCGCCCTCGGAGAGCAGGGCGACAACCCGATGAACCTTGCCTGCGATACCCCGGGCGACGAGATACCAGGTGGCTGATGCCACGACGAAGGCGACGAGCAGAACGATGCCCAGCGTGATATTGCTGCTTCTGCCGATGGTGGTCACGCGGTCTTTGGCCTGGTAGAACTCATCCACGTAGGATCCGACGCCGATGACCCAGTCCCACGGTTGGAAGTATGCGATGCGCACGACTTTGTCCCGGGCCACGGCATCCCCCTCGTTCTTCCACGGATATCGCTGCTCCGCGATCTCCGCCGGCTTGAGGGCCAAGCCCTTCTTGACGATCTCCTGGATGAACAGGGCGCCGCCGGCATCCTTGGCCTCCCAGATGCATTCGCCGTCGCGTTTGCCGCCCGCGGAGATGACGTAGTTGCCCTTGGAGTCGAGGACGTAGACGTATCCGGTCTTGCCGACCTTGGCGGCCATGATCGAGTCCCGCAGGGTGGTGACACTCTCCTGCGGCACGCCGACGTACAACATGCCGATGACCTTATTGTTCTGGTCGAGAATCGGCTCATAGGCCGCGATGTACCAACGGCCCACGACTGAGGCACGACCCTGGTACGTCTCGCCGCGCAGAACGGCAGCGACCACCGGGTTTGGCGTGCCGTCGGGATTGGTGCGCGGGATGTACGTCCCGATCGCCCGCGTGCCATCCTTCTTCTGGACGTTCGTGCACACTCTCAGCATGTCGCCCGATTCATTCATCCTTTGGAAGATCGTGCATGTCGCGGCGATGAGGTCCTGGACCTTATCCACGACCGGGGCCGCTTTGCTCATGTCGGCGATCTTGTCCAACCAGGCGTCCCCGACCATCATCTTGGGTAGTTCCACCTTGGACGAGACATTCGTGGACTGATCCGCGGCGTCCCACGTGACGGTCTCTTCCGCCAGGCGGACTTCGCCGGTTCGCTGAAGAACGTGGCGTGCCACGTTCAGGGAGTGATCGATACTTTGCTGGAGCAGGTCCTCCTGGGACTTGCACATGCCATAGATATTCTGTGCGATATGGTCGAGGTCTGCATACGCGAGGTTTGTGCTCTCCTCATCGGCAACTTTCACCATTTTGCCGTTCTGCCTGAGCACGACGAAGGAGATGACAGCCAACGGGAGGATGGTCAGGAGAATCCCATAGGCCAGCAGCTTGGTTTGAAGTTTGACATTTCTCAGCATGGTTTGATCCCTTCACTCAAGATCGTTGACGAAAGAAACGGCGGTCCCTCAACGTTGGATCCCTAGAATTTGTAGATGAATGAGGCCTGAGCACGTGTGTCGTCGGCGTCGCCCGGACCCCGGTAGTACGTGTCCCAGCGAGACAGCTCAAGGCCGATCTGGGCGTTCTTGTTGAGTGCATAGAGCACGTTGGCGAAGATGGAGGAGTTTCTCGTCCGGGCTCCGTTGGCGACGTCGTCGCGTTCCACCTCATCGAGGCCGGCGCCCACGTTGAAGCTCCACTTGGACCATGGTCCGAGGCTGAGGGCGACCCAGCCGCCGTCAGCGCTGATCTCTTTAAGAGCGGTCGTATTGACGCCTTGGCCGATGCCGCCGAAGTACTGGTCGAGATCCTGCCCGGAGAACAGCTCGCCCAGAACCGTGAGCCAGGGGAACACAGGTTGTGTCACGTCCAGGTTGATGGACTGGGTTCTCGAAATCCAGGTTCCTTCCGGTGTTGTCGAGGTCATATTCCTCTCGTCCCCAGTGGCCGGAAACCCCTATGGTCGTCGGCTTGGGGCCGAAGAATGGGAAGGTCATGCTCACTCTGGCCTGGCCGGTGGGGAACCCTGCGTCCTCGCCGGTCTCGGAGCCGGTCAGATCGGTCCGCCCGATGGTCCGGGCGAAACCGCCCTCAAGCTTCAGGCTCGCCTTCTCGCCGAGCGGGATGCCCTTTGTGAAACGAATCTGGGGCCGGCGATAGCCAACATTGCCGGCGTCCCACAGCACGGTGTAGTTCAGTGTGTTCGGCACCAGCGGGGAGATAATGTCAGACGTCTGGCCCGCCAGAATGCTGAATTGAGAGACCGGCCAATCCAGGACCATATAGGCATGGCGCATCTGGATCTTGGCTTTATTCTCGGACGCGTAGTTGCCGTAGAAGTCGAACTCGATGAGCCCGGAGGTCTTGAACGTCTCCGTTGCCGGGCCGCTGATGCGCATCCCAAGGCGTGTCTGATTCGCCGTCAAGTTGAACTCATCGTCGTTGTGACGCGTCTCTTCTGAATCGACGTACACGACGTAGTTGCCCGGATTCGTGCGGGACGAATCATAGGAGGCATCCGCCTTGATGATCCCGTAGATTTCGATATCCAGGCTGGACAGGACGTTCTTCTTCTCCGGCGGGCCGGCGGGACCGGGAACAGGCTGCGGCTTGGCGGGAGCAGGCTGGTTCTTGGCGTCCACCGGAGCAGCCGGTGGCGGAGTGGCCTTTTTGCTGGATGCGGCCAGGGCGCTCTCCAGTTTCTCCAGCCGTTGTCTCAACTGCACGTTCTCCTGCCTGAGGCTCTCCACATCCTTGTTTGGCACAGCCTGGCTGGAAGAAGGCGCAGGAGCCGCCTTGGATGAACCGGCCGACTGGCTTTGCGCGACGGTCGCCTTCTGGAGGGCCTCAATGGCATTCTCCAGTCGCTCGAGGCGGCGCCGCAGTTGCGTGTTCTCTTGCTGCAGGTACTGAGAATCCTCGGCAGCGGGAGTTGCGCCGCCCAGTACCAGCAGAGTCACGACAGATAGCAGGATGCTGACTCGTTTCATAGTTAATCCCTTTCGTGCAAGTCCTTTTCCTTGGAATCTGAGCCGGCCACCGTCTCACACTCGTGCGCGAGACTCTGTAGTGCGTCACAGGAGAGCACTTTGTTGATGTCCAGCAGAATCTTGACGGATTGACCAACCTTGCCCATGCCGAGAATGAAATCGGTGTTGACGGATGGGCCGAACTGCGGTGCTTCCTCAATCTCTTCCCCGGCAATGTCCAGCACTTCCTGGACACAATCCACGATGATGCCGGTGTTGAACTTGCGGTTAGCCTCGGTGATTTCCACGACGATGATGCAGGTTTCATCGGTGACTTGGGCGGTCTCTATGCCGAACTTGGCACGCAGGTCGATTACCGGGATGACCTGTCCTCTGAGGTTGATCACGCCCTTGACGTAGCCGGGTGTCTGCGGGACGGCCGTGACATCGATGTAGCCGATGATTTCCCGGACCTTCAGGATCTCCAGGCCGTACTCCTCGTGGGCCAACGCGAAGGTCAGGTACTTGCCTTCTTTGGTGAGGGCGTCTCCAATACGGGAGCCCTTCATTTGTACTGCGACTTCAGCCATGATAGATTCTCCCAAAAATGACCCACTTTACGATCTGTTGCCAACCAGGGCCCAGGAATACGAGGGCAGCCGCCCTTGTGCCTCGGGCACAGGCACGGCGAACCCATCGACTTCGAGGGAGACGGACATTACGAGCCTTTGGCTATTTCGAACGATCCAAAGACGCCACGCCATCGTGCAAAGGCCCGACGAGCATGGCAGGGACAAGGAATATCTGCACGGCATGAAGGAGATAAGAACAAGGAAGGATGATGGTGCGGAGGAACGGCTGTCACCTGGAGGGTACGGACCACGGATCGACCGTCGTCAGGCCCAATGCAATGGCGCACTTGACCAGACCGGCCGTGCTATCCACGTCGAGCTTCTGCATGAGCTGCCGACGGCAGGCATCTATCGTCTTCGAGCTGAGATTCAGCCTTGCCGCGATCTCTTTGGAGGACCGGCCCTCCCCGAAGAGCTGAAGGATCGTGCCTTCGCGATCTGTCATCGACCCGGCATCAGGGCCGATATTGTCAGTCTTTACTCCGGCATACCCATCGAGAATCGTTTGCCTGATCGCAGAACAAAGATACGTGGAGCCCGAGGCGACTGTCCGAACGGCTTCGAGCAACTCCTGAAAAGCACATTGCATGGTGACGTATCCGTGGGCGCCGGCGCGAAGGACTTCCGCCAGAAATGTCTTATTCGAAAAGGCCGACAAGATGATGACTCTTACCTGGGGCCATCGGTCGAGGGACTGTCTGACGGCTGCCACGTTGGCAGTACGGGTACCCGTGATGTTGATCACGATCACATCGGGCTGCGATCTGCCGGGTGAATCCGGCACATTGGCCGGGTCATCGCTTGCGCCAATGATGTCCATGTCGGCGCACCCACTGAACATCGCCAGCAGGGCGTCTCTCACCAGGTATGCATCACTGACGAAAAGGATGCGGCTCCTCTCGTCGGTAACCACTGCAGTCTGCCTATCCATTTGTCCCATGATATGAAGGGGCGCCATAATTCTGCCAAGAACCTTTGACAATGTTCATTATCGATGGGTGTAAAAGACAATGAACGGGAAAAACCTGACAGACACGGGGTATTTGGCTACTTGGAATAGCCAAATGCTCGCGCGGAATCCCAGGGGAATGGAAGGAAAGAACCTCCGATGTCAGCCCGGCAGTTCTGGTGTGCCGAAGACGGCTCAGGAATCAAGCCTCGTCAATCCTTCCCGGATCGCATACTTCACCAGCTCGGCAACGCTTCTGAACTCCAACTTCCGCATGATCTGCCGGCGACAGGCATCAATGGTCTTGGCACTGGCGTTCATGGCGGCAGCGATTTCTTTCGATGTCTTGCCGTTCGCCAACAGGCGGATGACCGCTGTCTCGCGTTCGGTCAACGAGCTGCCTGCCGAGGCCGGGCTTCCGCGATCGAGATACTCATCCACAAGCAGATTGGCGACCTTGGAACAAACGTATCGTTCTCCGGCTATCACCATCCGGATCGCCTTCGCAATTTCAGAAAAGGTGTCTTCTTTGAGGATGTAGCCGGAGGCTCCACTCTTGAACATTTCCGAGACAAATGTCTTTCGCAGATACATGGACAGGGCAAGTACTTTCGTCTTCGGGCACTCGTGGGCGATCAGACGTGTAGCATCAATCCCGTCCAAGTCCGGCATGTTCACGTCCATGATAACGACATCCGGCTGAAGATCCCGAACGAGTTGCAGGGCTGTGTGACCGTCGCCGGCCTCACCCACCACCTCCATATCCTCCTGTTTCTCCAAGAGCGCACGCAATCCTTCGCGCAACACCTGATGATCATCAACGAGCAGAACTCTGGCCGACATCGTGGTTCCTCCTGGAATCGAGACCTTCCATTTTCAAAGGAGCTACCAACACGAATCGACTTCCTTCTCCACGCTGCGAGCTTGTCTTAAGGATGCCACCAATATAATCCAGGCGTTCTTTTATGTTGAACAGGCCAAAACCGCGATGCCGGGCAGGCAATGAGAACACCTCCTCGAGATCGAAACCCACGCCGTCGTCGGTCACGGCAATCGTAATAGAACCATCCGTGCGTCTTATGTCAAGGCTTATTCTATGGGCCCGAGCATGCTTGATGATGTTGATCAGGATTTCCCGGACAGACTGGAACAGCAGCACTTTCACGTCGTCCGTCAGAGGTTTTGGCAGATGGTCATTCGAGAAGACATGTTCCACGTCTTTCTGGAGGCGGAACTTATCATCCAGCAACTCCTCCAGGGCCGCCTCAAGGCCGAACTTGTACAAGGTGGGTGAGCTCAGGTCGAATGTCAGCTCCCGCACGCTTTCGATCGTTTTGTTCAGGCTGCTGTTGATCCCCTGAAAGGCCTCGGCTTGTGCGGCAGGCATGGTGGCAAGCAGCGCATCGAGTCTCATGCGCGCCAAGACGAGACTCTGGCAGGCATGATCGTGCAATTCCCCCGCGATCCGTCGTCGTTCTCGCTCCTCCGCGAGCGCCAGCTCGGACGCCAGCACGCTTAACTGCCTCTCATGAGCCCGCAACCTCTCCTCCACCTGCTTACGCGCGGTGACATCCACGAAAGCAGAAAGAAGGCAGACTTCGCCCCCGATCTCGACCACCTCGGCGGAGTAGCGGGTGCTGAGAATCCGGCCATCCCTGGTGCGAAACCGGCACTCGTAATCGCGCACCGCGCCTTCCGCGGCGATGCGCCGCGTGAGATGCCCCCGATCTTCGGGATCCGCCCAGAATCCCAATTCGAACGACGTGCGGCCGAGGATCTCCTCCCGGTGGTATCCGGAGGCTTGTGCGAGCGACTCGTTGACGTCGATCATGCGACCGTCGCTCAGTCGGGAAATAGCGATCTGCGCGGGACTTGCCCGAAAGACTCTGGAGAACTTCTCTTCGGATCGCGCGAGCGCCTGCTCGGCCTTCTTGCGATCGGTAATGTCACGAACGATTCCCACATCGGTGGCTATGCCCCGATGCCGGATGACCGTTGCCCCAAGCTCCGCATCGATGATCTGCCCGTCTCGCCCCAGCAGCCTCGCTTCGTACACCGAGGGTGCATCCTGCCCCCTCAGGCGAGCCACGACTTGCCTTGCGACGAGGTCCCTGCTTTCCGGAGCAATCTTGTCGATGAAAGGCTTGCCCTGCAGCTCGTCACGCCTGTATCCCAACATGTCGGCGAGCGCCTGGTTTGCGAAGATGCAGTGCTGGTCCTGGATGAGAACGATGCCGTCCTTCGCCTGTCCCACGACGGCCGAGAACAGTTCTTCAGACTCCCGCAGGGCCTCCTCGGCGTGCTTTCGCTCGGTGATATCCAGATGCGTGCCGCACGCGCGAAGCGGCTTGCCATCGGCTTCACGCTCGATGACGCGTCCCTTGTCCAGTACCCAGACCCAGTCGCCCGACTTATGCTTGAGACGATGTTCCGTCGTGTAGGAATCCGTCTCGCCACGCAGGTGTGCGTTCAGAACCTCCATGACTTTCGCCAGATCATCGGGATGGATCAGTTCCTTCCACACGCTCACGTGGGGCCGGATTTCGTCCGGCGTGTATCCCAGCATCCGGGCCCACCGCTCATTGAAGACTACGTGGCCCGTTTGCACGTTCCAGTCCCATGTGCCGAGATCGGCGCCCCGCAATGCCAGGTCCATCCGCTGCTTGCTCTCCCACAACGCCTTCTCGACACGTCGGCGTTCAGTGATGTCGCGCACGAACGAGAGAACCGTAGGCTGTCCTCGCAGGTGGAACAAGCGGGTGCTGATCTCCACGGGCACCCGCCGGCCGTCCTTCGTTAGATGCTCCGTCTCGAATAGTGCCGAGCCGATGTCATACAGTTGCCGGAGGATGGCGGGAATGCAGGCCCGCTGTTCGGGAACATCAATCTCGGGGATGTTCATGCGGAGGAGTTCCTCGCGGGTGTAGCCCAGCAGTTGGCAGGCGCGCTCGTTGACTTCCAGGAACCGCCCGGCGCCTCCGGCGACACCTCGTGGACGTAGACAGCGTCGTTGGCGTTCTGCAGCAGCAGGCGATACCGTTCCTCGCTCTCGCGCAAGGCCTCCTCGGCGCGCTTACGCTCGGTCAGGTCGTAGATCACGACCAGCGTGGCCGGTTGACGCTCGTACTCCACCGGTTCAAGCGACATGAGAGCGGGAAATGCCGTGCCGTCCGACTTTCGCATGGAGAGTTCACGCTGGACGACGCGGCCGCGTTCCTGCAACTCGGCCAGGACCACCGGTCTGTCGTGAGCGGCGTTCGCATAGAAATCCGGTGTGCTCTTGCCCAGGATCTCCTGACGGTCATAGCCGAACAGTTCACAGGTCGCACGGTTGGCCAGGAGGATCTCTCCCGTTGCCGGCCGGGTTACATGGATGGGCAACGGCGACGCCTCCACCACCAGACGCATCTGCCGTTCGCTCTCCCGCAGGGCTTGCTCTATACGGACCTGCTCCGTGACATCGTCGATGGTGAGGACCACACCTTCTATGCGGTTCGTATCATCGAGGATGGGAGCAGCGTTGACCGAAAGCAGGGCCCGGCGCCCGCCGGGGCGTGCGATGGCGTGGCGGATGTTATGAACCGGCCGGCGCGTCGCCATCACTTGTCGGAAAGGCAACTGTTCCTCAGGAAAAGGCTTGCCATCATAGTCGGTGATATGCCAGGCAGGGGCGTCGTAGGCTCGCTGCAGGATCTGGTCTCTGGCGAGGCCGAGGATCTCAACGGCCCGCGGATTTGCGAACTTCATCCGTCCATCGCGGTCTACGACGGTGATTCCCACTTGGCTCGTGCCCGCGATCCGGTCCAGCAGCTCACGTTCGCGTCGGACTTCCTCCTCCGCTTCGAGCCTTGCGATCGTGCCGCTGATCTGGCTGGCGATGGTCTCCAGGACGCTGCGAGCGTACTGGGGCACCTCTGCCAACGTGTGGGAGGCGACGTTCAGGCATCCGATGACCTGGCCTCGGTGAATGATGGGGATGACGGCCAGGGCTTGCAAGGCTTCGCACACGAGGGAGGCGTCCAGCTCCTCGACAGTCGCGTACATGGGTCTTCCGCTCATGGCCATCTGCGTGTTAATCGCCTCCCGGTCATAGCGCGAGACTCGTGCGACGAACTCCTCCGATAAGCCGGTATGGCACGACATGTACAAACCTGCGGATGCCCTGTCGTGAAGATAGATGCCGCCACAATCCAGCCCCGATGCATTGAGTGCTGCTTGAAGGCACAGACGCAAACCCTCTTCCAGGCTACCGGCCTCGCCGAGGCTGACCGCCAGATCGTGCTGTATCTTCATCAGATTCTCAGACCGCTTTCTTTCCGTGGTATTGGCGGTGACTGTCACGAAGCCGCAGGGGCGCCGGCGGCATCCCGGATAACGTTCGATGAAACCTCGCCGATGAATTCACTGCCGTCGCCTCTGAGGAACGCGTACTCGACGTCTCTCACCAGACCGCCCCGTGCTGTTTTGGCCACGTAGTCACGTGCCTTGTCCCGATCCCTGGGACTGACGAAGTCGAGAGTACTTCGACCGATTCCCTCCTCCCTGGAAAGGACTCCGAACATGTCCATGCACGCGGGATTGGCGTCCACCACGCGCCCTTCCAGATCGGAGACGACGATGGCGCACGGAGAAGAGTTTAGAATCGTCTCCAATTTCGCCTTGTTCTCTCTCAACGCCCCTTCCATGTGCTTGTGCTCGGTAATGTCCAGAGCGGTGAAAGTGATGCCCTTCGACAAGTCCTTGGGATCCAGCGGCGTGGAATTTAGAAGGACGTCGATCCCTTCGCCGTCTTTTCGTTGCCAGCGGGTTTCCACTGTGCCTGTGCCTCGCTCGCGGATCTGTCCGTATTTCTCCCGGCCGACGTAGTCGTAATCCTCTTGTGTCGCGTAGAGCATCCGGGCACTGCGCCCGACCAACTCCTCCCGGGAGTAGCCGACCATCTCGCAAATGCGGTCGTTCACATCCAACAGGACCCGGTTCGATAAGAGCCCGATGCCCACGGGCGCCGCCCGGAAGATGCTCTTGAGCTTGGACTCGCTCTCCCGCAGGGCTTGCTCGGCCCGCTTGCGTTCCGCGATGTCTTTCTCCAACTGCCTTTTTGCGATGTTGATCCTGGAAACCGAGAAGAGAATCCCACCCAGAAACAGGCAAAGGATTCCGATCAGCAGCGTCTCGCCGACAACGCTGGCGGCTGCGGAGTCCCTGGCCACCAGGGGCACTCCATGAAACACGATCATCTCTTTCGCCAGTTGAATGATATGGTAGGCGATCACGAAGAGCGACCCGACCACGAAGATAGACATCGTATGCGTGAATTGAAAGAAGTCGCGTCCTCGCGAGAATCCGATCACACACAGCATGATTGCGATCGCCAACTTGGCGGCATCCTCCCTGGGGTAACTGATCAGTTGCAGGATGTTGGCGATTTTCGCTGCAACGTACGCAGCCCCGAGCAGGCACATCATCAGGAATGTACCGGTGGTTTTCTGCCGTAGGAGATTCATAATCATCCTGCCTCCCGATTCGAACTGTTGCATACGCGTAGATGGAATCCGGTCTATCATCGTTCTTGGGAGAAAGGTAACACAAAACACACGCCTGTGGAATCCTCAAGTACAGCCGGATGTGAGGGGCCGAGATGGAGGGGGCCTTTTCGACACGATGCTGTCCGGAGATCGTGGCATGATTGGCCGGCGCCTGGCGTCACTCGGCTACGGCTGGTACGGCCAGGCCGCTTCCAGGACTTGTTCGATGGTCTCCAGCGGGACGGCGCCGACAGTGGCCAGCTTTATCGTGCCATCCGGAGCAACATAGAAGATCGAGGGGACGTGGGTGACGCTGCTGAATGGCGGCACAGCCGATAGTCTGGTGATACACACCGGGAAGTTGATCTCCGGATGCTCGATGAGAAAGGCGGGCAGGGCGCTCCGATTGCTCTCATCGGTGACCGCCAGCAGGATCATGTCCTCCTCGCTCATGTCGTCTCGCAGTCTGGCCAACGTGACGAGCTCTTCGCGGCAGGTGGGGCACCAGGGGGCCCAGACCGCCAGCAGCAGGTGTCGGCCGCGGTAGTCCCGGACCCGATGCCCTCCGCCATCCATGTCCGTCAACGACAGGTCTGGAGCGGCCTGGTGATAGTACTTCCCGTAATCGGCCCACCAGGGTTTCGCTCCCTTGATGACGTCGGCCAGGGACAGGCCGGTGACGGAGAATTGCCACAAGGGACCTCGAACGAACCCGCCGTCCACGACCGCCTCCACCTGCCAGCAGAGGGTCTGCCCATCCGCGGGCTTCTGTTGGAGCGGGTATTCGGGCTTGGTCAAGTCCCACGCCACGAGGTCGAGATTATTGATATCTGTCCCTGCGTACACGTTATATGTGAGGGCCGCATCCGTGGCCTTCCATCGCAGCACGGCCGGGACGCTTGCGTGCAGTTGAGCCCAGTGCGGGGGATTGGGTTCATACGGGCTGTTGGGATGGCCGAGCATGGTTCGAGCGATCTCCTCTGCGTCGAGAATCCTCGCGTAGAGTCGCACCTCGTCCACACTACAGCGCAGGCAGTCGGACAACGTGAAGGAGTTTCCCATGGATACGAAGTCGGCCGTTTCGAGCACCGTCGTCAGGCCTGTCAATCCGCGGGCGGTCAGCACGGCCGCGCCATCCTCGTACACGGTGATCTGTTCGCCCGCCGCGTCCATCGTGACCGCCAGATGTGTCCAGTGATCCACGGGCAGCGGGTCCCTGGCTTGAGTTCGGATGGGCTGACTCTGGCCTGCGCCCTTGACCTCGATCACAAGGCCCCCGTCATTGGCCGGCTGCGGCACGAGGCTCACGTAGCTGTCGGTTCCGCGGGCGAGATACCACAGAGGAATCCACTGCTCCTGCCGGCCGATTCTGAACCAGCCTGTGAGTGTCGCCTGGCGAAGCGGCGGGGTCGGTCCGGTGATGCCGAAATGCATGTTCCCCGAGCCGTCCGATCGCACGGAGCCGCCTTCGAGGCCCGGCGCGCCTGTCGTCTCCCAGATCATTTGCTCAAGGACTGCATTGACGCCGTGGCCGGAGAGATCGACGGTTATGGAGCCGGCTACTTCGTCGAACGCATACCACGCAAGCAAGTCCGGGTCCTCGGGCGGCGGGGGGGCAATGGTGAACCGCCAGAGTGGGCCGCGGATGGTTGTCGTCCCGGTCGTGCGGGCATCCACCCGCCAGTAGTAGCACTTGCCCCAGGCCAGCTCCCTGTTGACCTCCAGCCGGAGCGTGGCCGCGGTGCTCAGCAGGAAGAGATCATCCGGATCGGTGCCCAGGTAAATGCTGTACGAATTCGCATTGGCGACCGCGGGCCACTGCATGACCAGGTCATGAGGGTACACGTTGGCCGCCCCGACGTATGGCCGGGGCAGCGACACCGTCGTTGCGGCAGCATCCGCGTACTCCGCCGCTTGAAGGTCCCCGCAGGGAAATATCGCGCCCAATACGCTCGTGATCACCACGAGAACCCGTCTCATGAACATAGCGATCTCCTCTTATCTTGCAGATCGTGCGGTCGGCTCAGGAAACGGCCGAGCCCCTTTCTCCGTCTCCCCACGACGGTGAGTGTATCGGCCGGTGCATTTCTGATTGTAGTGGGAATTACGCTTGGTTGCAATCCTCCTTTTCCCTACCCCTCGCTACGGGCGGCAGGGGGAATTTCGCTTTACGGGACACGGCAGCGTGAGTAAGCTGTGAGGAAAACATTCTTGTGGGGTCTGAGTTGTGAGACACAAGTCCAGATTGCTCTTGGCCGTCGCGGTGACGCTGATCTCGCTATCGGCGGGTTGTCAAACGATCAACAAGGGGCTCACCGAGGCGGTGCTGGATCGCAAGGAGCCGGAGCAATGGCAGGTGCACTACGGCAGCCGGGTCCACTACCTCCTGAACGATATCACGATGAAGGAGGTCCAGTTCGAAGGCTCGCGGAGCGCGGGTGATACGACGATCCAGTATCAGCAGGGCCTGGCGGAGCAGGCTCAGTGCATCGCCGACAAGACGAACGAGTTGCTCGACGAGGTGCAGGAGCACACGGGCGTCACCATCACGACCCGCAGCACGGTTTACCTGCTTCGCTTCGATGACCGGCCGCAGGATTTTGATGTCATGCTGGACGTCGAGCCGAACGAGCTTCCGCTGCCTCTGTTTGTCCAGGCGGGCGACGAGTCCTGCGAAGCCGTCCTCGTCCAGAATCGCAGCTATCCCTACATGTTCGTCCATGAGCTTGTGGAGACCTCGCTGGCCGCCGGCCGCAAGGGCGGAGTGGTCCTGCCGGATCCCTCCTGGGGCATGCTGGTCTTTGTGGTGCACGTCAACAACTACACTCGCTGGTTCCGGGATGGCTTGGCCAATTACGGCGGCTACGTCGCCTATCGTACCCTCTCGGAGGACATCCCGAACTCCCGTCGGCTGTACTACCGGCAGACGCTTCTGCACACGAATCCGTTCTCAGCCCTCGCTGTCGTCGGTGACAGGCTGTTCTCCTGGGTGCAGTCCTCGCGGACGGCCTATGAGCGGGGGTACTACAATGCCGCCCTTGGCCTGTTCCTGCTCGTGGAAGATACGTACGGCCCGGAGGCGATCCGCAAGATCGTGACGGAGATTGGGACCCGCCAGACCGTGAATGGGCGAGATCTGCGCGAAATCTTCAGGCAGGTGCTCGGCGCCGACATCCGGCAGTTGGTCAGGGAGTTCAGGTTCCCCGAGATCGGCGCTGAGATCGATCGTCTGACGTCCGCACTGGCCTTGAATAGCGGGATCGATATGCAGGAAGGTCTGTTCGTTCTCACCGTGGAGAAGGACAGCCTCGCCGCTCAGGCGGGACTGCAGGAGAAGGACGTGATCACCGCCGTCGGCGAAAGGCCTCTGGCCAACAATCTCGATTTCGAGCTGGCAATATTCAAAGTGCGAGACCAGCCGTCGGTCGCCCTCACCGTCGTGCGAAAGGGCGCCGGGACGCTCACCCTCGAACTGCCCCTGCAAAAGCCGGAGTCCGCCGACAAGACCGGCAAGCGGCCCGGAAAACGCAGTGTACCCCTGCAAAAGGGCAGGATCGAGTCCACCCGCTCACCCCTGTAGCGCGCTCCGTCGCTGCCTCCGGCCTTTCGTATCGCCCGCGCGTTCAACGCCTCCGTCGAGGATGTCGTCCAGTACCAGGACGAGGTCGCCATCCCTGTGGATCAATCCAAACCTGCATAGAGAAAGAGCCGGCCTGCGGTCGGCAGGTCGGCTCTCCATGTGCCGTACGAACAGGTGTCACCGATCAACGCGCGGGATAGTCGCTGCGGGTCATGTAGATCGCCGTGACCTTGCCCTCCCAGAACCAGACGCGGACGTCCTGATCGGATCGATGGTAATAGCCATGCCCCTCGTTGCCGTTGATGTCCCAGTACAGGACGCCGTCCTTGAATTCGTTCTTCTGGCCGGTGACTGTCTCGGTCGGCGCGCGAAGAAGGGCCAGTGCCTCTTCCAGGGTCGAGCCGATGCGCAGCTTGCCGCGATAGACATAAGGTGAGGTCCGCTCGTGGCGGATCTCCATGATGCGTCCCTTTTGCATGAACACGTTGAAGCTGCACGGGTAGCTCATGATGTAACTGTCCGGCAGGGCGTCGAGACGGAAGGTCTGGTTGCCCCAGACGTATTTCGTCGGCTCGCCGAAGATCGCCCGGACCTGCTCCAGACCGGCCGAGTCAATGTCCAATCGGGCCAGTCGCTCAGGCAGCAGGCTTGCGAACCCGGCGTCGAACGGCTCCTCGCCGCCATCGCTGTAGTCGCCCCGGGTCATATAGATGGCCGTGACCTTGTCATCGCCGAACCAGACGCGGACCTTCTGATCGGGGCGGTGGTAGTAGTCATACCCCTGGCGTCCGTCGATGTCCTTGTACAGGACCTTCTCCTTGAAGGTGTTCTTCTGACCTGTGACCGTCTCGGCCGGTTCGCCCAACAGGTCCAGGGCCTCCCGCAAGGTCGAGCCGATGCGCAGCTTATCCCGGAAGACATAGGGCGAGTTCCGCTCGTGACGGATTTCCATAATGCGGTCGCCTGTCATCCACACGCTGAAGCCGCACGGATAACTCATGATGTAGTTGTCCGGCAGCGCATCGGCCGTGAAGGTCTTGTCGCCCCATACATATTTCGTCGGCTCGCCGAAGATCGCCTTGACCTGTTCCAGATCGGCAGAATCTATATCCAGCGCGGCGACCCGCTCCGGCAACAGGCGAGCGAATTCCGGGTCGAACGGCCCCATTGAGCCGCCGTCGTCGAAGTCGCTCCGGGTCATGTAGATGGCCGCGACTTTGTAGTCGCCGAACCAGACGCGCACGCCGTGATCGGGCCGGTGGTAATAACAGTGCCCCTTCCGTCCATCGATGTCCTTGAAGAGAACGTTGTCCGAGTCGGACCAGCCGATCGGCTTGCCCTCGACCGTCTTGACGGGAGCGCCGAGCACGGCCAGCGCCTCCTCCAGCGTCGAGCCGATGCGCAACTTGCCGGCATACACATACTTGGAGTTGCCTTCAAAACGCAGCTCCACGATGCGATTGTCCATCATGAACACGTGGAAACCGCCCGGGTACACGGCGATGAAGCGGTTCGGCAACTGGTCGGCCGGCAGAGTCTTCGGACCCCATATGTATTTCACCGGCTGCCCAAACGTCGCCAGGACCTGTTCCATGCCGGCGGAGTCAAGATCGAGCTGGGCGATCTTTAGAGGAAGCTGCGCCGTGAACTCGGCGGCGTGAGCATAGGCCTCCAACTGGGCGGGGTCCCCGTACTCCTCGCTGATGTTGATCTCCATCACGGTGCGGTCTTGCTTGTTGATCTCGAAATTGACGCCAAGGCCCTCGTAGATCAGAAAATCCTTGGCTTCTGCCTCTTGGAGCCCCCAGTCCGCGCCGAATGCCCCCTTGACCTTCGCCTCGGAGTCGCCGACACGGATGCCGTTGCCGAAGGCGTAACGGGGGGTGAGTAGAGTGATCTGGACGACATCGTTCTCGGGTATGGAGAAGGAAAGGTCTTCGTAGATATGGTACGGCCCCTCGATGCTCGCGGGCTGGCCGAACCTTTCCAGGACGTCGTTCTTCGTGAGTGGAAACAGCTCCGCGATTCCCTCGGGAAGCGCCGGGACGCTCTGCACGGAGGTCTGCTTCACGGGAGCCGCCATGCTTCCCTGTCCCATGGGCACCAGCACGGCGCCGATGGCGACAATCGCCAGCAGCCCTGACAATCCCAATGTGGGACGTTTCGATATGCGTCGATTCAACATATGTTTGATTCTCCTTTCCAATGCTCTCTTAGATTCCGCTATTCCTATCAATCTCAAACTGAAAGCCGGCTTTCGAAACGCCATTTGCGCAATGTCGATAAGCGTATTGGTGTAGCACTGAGCCTGGGACCGGAGCGTGACGACGACCGTTTCATCGACGGCCAGCTCTCGGAGATCCCGCAATTTCGTATTCGCCATCCAGACGAGCGGATGCCAGAAATAGGCGATTTGCAGGGCGGTCTGCGCCAAGCTCACCCACGGGTCCCACCGTTTGATATGGGCCAGCTCGTGAGTGAGAATCGTGCGCACGCCTTCCGGCCATAGTCCTGCAGGCAACGACGCGGGCAGGAGAATCACCGGGCGCAAAAAGCCACACACCGCGGGACTGTGTATGTCCTCCGTGAGCCTGAGCGACACGGGCGCAGTGACGCCCAGACTGGCACGGCACTCCTCCAGCAGAGCAATCATCTGCTGCCGGGCGGGATGACTCCGTCGCAACGACCTTCTGACGGACGCAGCCCGTTGAAGCACCAGCGCCGACAGCAGTAAGACCACGGCGAGCCAGCCCAACAGAGCCAGCCCCGGCCATTGCAGAGGAACGATGTCCCTGCCGGCCGCAGCCACCTCCGCTCTGCCGAAAGGTATCGCAGTGATGACCTGGCGGGAATTGTCGTATGCCGACGGCGCCGGCGAGATCAGGGACGCCGGAGATGAAGACAGTACTGGAGATATCAAGGGCGCTGGAGTCGTCGCGGGCAAGTACCTGCCCAGCCAATAGTTGACGCCGGTCGGCAACGCCAGGGACGGCGGCAGCACTAGTTTCACCAGGACCAGCAGCCAAATCCCATAGCGAAATCGCGCACACACGCGAGGCTTCAGGCACAGGTCCACGATCAGCAGCAGCCCCACTAAAACGGTGGATTGGATGAATATGCGTCCGCCGAAGTCGCAGAACACCCGGCCCCAGTCATTGAGAAGAACGATTGCACTATTGATCGCGTCCATCTCCGGTCTCCCGTTGGTGCGGGTCATCCGCACGGTCCGATTTCGCCGCCTTCGTGCCCCGGCGGGTGATCTCCCGGAGCTGACGGGCTTCCTCCGCCGAAAGCCCCTCATGCTCCACCAGGAATTGCATCATCGGGGCCAACGCCCCGTCAAAGGCCCGCTTGAGCATCCGGTAGAACTCGCCGCGCTTGGCCTCCACTTCATCCACCGTCGTGCTGAACAGGGTCAGGTTGCGAATCTGCCGGGTCTGGAGCAGCCCCTTGCGGACCATACGATCCATAGTGGTTTTAACGGTGCTGTAGGCCCAACCCTTGGTGGTGGCCAGAGCCTCCTGTACCGTGCCCGCCGCACAGGGCTGATGTTGCCATACCGCTCGCATAATGGCCCATTCCGCCTCGGTCAGCTCGACGCTCGGTTTGTCGGAACGCTTGTTTCTACTCACAGTCAGATCTCCTTTCGTGCTACACATATAACAGACGTACGACATGTGTCGTACGTTACCGGAAAAAAAAGAAAATGCAAAAAATTTTTCGAGAGGTTGCGCAGTCGCCCCCACATGGCGGCGGACGCTCCATAGGTCCTATCAGTCCTATAGATCCACTGCGTCCACTCCCGCGACCCTCCTCCCCCGAATCGCCGCGCTACGCGAATTCCTGCAGCAGACTCAGCAGCTTTCTGTCGAGCTTGTGCCCGTGGAAATCCTCGTACTGGACATCAGCCCTGTCGGAATCGAGAATGCCGAAGGAGCCTCGGAAGTTCCACAGGGCCAGGCCGATGCCGTGGCCGGTGAGGATCTCCAGGACGTCCCGGAGCCACGCGAGGACCACCGGGTGCGGGGTCTTGTTGAATGCTCCGCCTTCGCCGCAGTGCACGCCGACCCCTTTGCGGGCCACGTCGGCCCATTTGGCGTAGTGCTCCTCCAGCCGCTTGCGGTCCCAGCCGTTGCCCGGCCATGCCGGCTGGGGGTAGTTGCCGCTATCGACCCACGACGCCCCGTAGTGACTGATGAACATCGGCTGATACGCTCGCGTGCTTTCGGCGATACCGAGGTCCGCCAGTTCCGGCATCGGCTCATTGCCCCAGCTCAGGCCGTCGGCCACGACGAGCCGGTCCGGGCTGGTCTGGCGGATCGCCGCCACTGTCGTGCGGACGACCCGCTCGTGGTCCGCCCGGCTCATCTGCTCGCCTACCGACGGAGGCTCGTTGATCAGGTCGAAACTGAGCTTGTCGCGTCCGATGCCCTTATATCGCTTTGCCATTAACTGCCAGTGGAAGACGAACGCGTCGAGCGTCTCCTTATCCTTCCATAGATTGAACGGCTCCTTGAACTCCTGGTTCACGGAGTACCCCGGTCCGCGATGGAAGTTCAGGCTCACGTGCAGGCCAGCCGCATTGGCCAGCTCGATCCCCCGGTCGAGGTTCGCCAGCATCGGTTCTTTGATCTTGTAGTTGTCGTCGCCCTCGATCCAGAGCCGGTGACACGTCGGGAACCGCACGAAGTTGAACCCGAAGTCGCGAATCCAATGGAAATCCTCCTCGCGGAAGTCGCCCCGGCTGCGCATCGTGAACATCTCCAGCAGATTGAACCCGCGCCACCGCGGAATCGCCGTCTGCGCCTTCGCTTGCAGAACCCGCTTGTCCTCCTGCTGTGCATACCCAGACGCACTCATCGCCACCGTCCCCGCGACGACCCCCTTCAAGAACTCACGCCGACTGCTTTGCATTTCGATACCTCCAACACGTTGCTTCTCATGTCCCTCTATCGATACTCCCTGCCCCCCATCGCCGTCAACCCTATTGTTCGCGATCCTCACTCCTATCGTCACAGGGAGCATTCGGTCAGGAATCGGGTCAAATTGTGACGGATTTCTGCCGTGGAGCGAGAATAGAAATTGAGAAACAGCATGGTCCCGTGCGGCTGCTTGTGCAGAGGGCTGGTCCACCCAATGCCTCAGATAAGTCGAACTACTCGGCGGGGCGGAGCGATCAATTCGTGACTCGATAATGAGAGGAGAAACACATGCAAATGAAACGACATATCAGAATACTGCTCCTGATATCACTCTGTACAGTCCTCCTGGGCTCGCCGGGCACGGCATTCGGGCGGACCCTCTATGTAGATGACGACGCTCCGAGGTCCGGGGGCGGCTCCTCCTGGGCCACGGCCTTCAAGTACCTGCAGGATGCGCTGGCCGTCGCGTCCGCTGAGGACGAGATTCGCGTTGCACAGGGGGTGTATCTGCCCGATCGGGGCGGCGGCAACACGGCGGGCGACCGCAATGCCACCTTTCGACTGCCCGACGGCGTCACGATCAAGGGCGGCTTCGCCGGCGTGGGAGCGGCAGACCCCAATCTACGGGATAGCGCGCTGTTCGCCACCATTCTGACGGGCGATCTCGCCGGCAATGACGACCTCAAGGATCAGAGCACTCTGTCCGACAACAGTTTTCACGTGGTCACGGCTGAGGGGGCGGGCAGCGACACCATGCTCGACGGCCTGACCATCACGCACGGCTACGCCGACGAGGAGCATGATGCCGCCCTGTACAACCAGGGAGGAAGCCTTATCCTGCGCGACTGCACGTTCCGTGACAACCGCGCCGACAACGGGAATGCCGGCGTCTACAACCATAAAGGCACTCTGCGCATCGAGCACTGCCGCTTCATCGACAACTTTACCTGGGAACTCACCGGCGCGTTGAACAACGACCAGGGTTCGGTCGAGGTCATCGCTTCGGAGTTCATCGGGAACCGCTGCGGCGACGGCACGCCCGCCGTTCTCAACGACAAGGGTGAAATGGTCCTTTTCGGTTGCCTGTTCCGCGCCAATTCCTCCGGGGAGGGCATGGGGGTCGTCGTGAACGGTGGTGAAATGTCCCTGCTGTACTCCACGTTTATCGACAACCACGCGCTCGACGGCGAGGGGGGCGTAACCTGCGGCGCAGGCCGGACCCGGATCGCCAATTGCCTGTTCGCGGGCAACAGAGGTTTCTTTGTGGGGCGCTCCATGTGGGGGACGGCCCCGTGTCCCTCGAACAGTGCACGTTCTGCGGCAACACCAGCGTGGAGGAAGGATGCGCGGGAGCTGTCTTGGGCCCCAACGCCCGCTTGGATGCCGGTACCCTGACAGCCAGCGGCTGCATCTTCTGGGGCAATCACAACTTGCATCACCATAACGACGTAACTGGTTACGATGCCCAGTTCGATGGCGATCCCAACCGGATCAGGCTCGAATACTGCTGCATCGAGGGCTGGACGCCGGACCTGGGCGGCATCGGCAACATCGGCGTCGATCCCCTCTTTGTGGCGCCCGACCAGAACGACTTTCACCTGAAATCGCAAGCCGGCCACTGGGATGCCGCGGCCCTGGCGTGGGTGGCGGACGACGTCACCAGTCCCTGCATCGACGCAGGCGATCCGAATAGCCCCGTTGGGCCGGAGCCGTTCCCCAACGGCGGCCGGGTGAACATGGGCGCCTACGGCGGCACCTGCGAGGCGAGCAAATCCTGGTTCGGCGTCGCGCCCGGCCCGGGTGTCAACGCTGCTGACCTCAATGGCGACGGCCGGGTGGACGACGAGGACTACCGCCTAGCCCTCCAGCGCTGGCCGCAGGTGGACAAGTAAACGAGAGGAACTGATCACGCAGATCCAATAGTGGAAGGAAAGACCAATGGGCACGAAGCGATGCGTGAGAACAACAATGTTGGTCCTGCCGTGCTTAGTTCTGGCGGGAGGATTGAGCCCGATGTGGGCGCGGACCATCTATGTGGACGACGATGCCGCGGGGCCCCGGGATGGTGCGTCCTGGGCCGCCGCCTTGCGGTACTTGCAGGATGCGCTGGCCGTCGCGTCTGCCGGGGACGAGATTCGCGTTGCACAGGGGGTGTATCTGCCCGATCGGGGCGGCGGTAATACGGCGGGTGATCGCAATGCCACCTTTCGAGCGCCCGACGGCGTCACGATCAAGGGCGGCTTCGCCGGCGTAGGGGCGGCAGACCCTGATTTGCGGGATAGCACGCTCTTCGCCACCGTTCTGACGGGCGATCTCGCCGGCAACGATGACCCCAACGACCGGAGCACTTGGTCCGACAACAGCTTCCATGTGGTCATGGCTGACGGCGTGAGCAACGGCACCGTGCTCGATGGCCTGATCATGGCGCACGGCTACGCCGACGACGAGGAGCGCGAGGCCGCCCTGTACAACGAGGGCGGAAGCCTCGTCGTGCGCGACTGCACGTTTCGGGACAACGGCGCCGACGACGGGAACGCCGGCGTGTACAACCACAAAGGAAATCTGTACATCGAGGACTGCCGCTTCACCCATAACTGGGCCGGAGCTATCTCCGGCTGGCTGCGCAACGACCGGGGTTCGGTTCAGGTGATCGCCTCGGAGTTTGTCGAGAACGACTGCGGCTACGCCGGATGTGGCGTTGCCAACGACAGGGGTCAGGCGGTCTTTTTCGGTTGTCTGTTTCGCGCCAATCGCTCCGCGCAGGGCCTGGGGGTCCTCCACAACGAGGGCGAAATGTCCCTGCTGTACTGCACGTTTATCGATAACTCCGGGCTCGACAGCACAGCGAGCGTAGTCTGTGCCGGCGGTGGGGCCCGGATCGTCAACTGCCTGTTCTCCGGGAACCGCGGCGGCTACGTGGGAGCACTCTGCGTGGCGGACGCCTCCGTGTCCCTCCAGCAGTGCACGTTCTACGGCAACGTCAGTTGGGATTACAAGGAGGGCGGGCGCGCGGGAGCCCTCTGGGCCGCGGACAATTCCGCTGCCGTGACGGCCCGTGGATGCATCTTCTGGGGGAATCGCAGCTTGCATAACGGCGTAACGGGTTACGACGCCCAGGTCAGCGGTGACCCCAATCAGATCAGGCTCGAATACTGCTGCATCGAGCGCTGGACGCCCCAACGGGGCGGCATCGGCAACATCGGCGTCGATCCCCTCTTCGTGGCTCCCGACCAGAACGACTTCCACTTGATATCGCAGGCCGGCCACTGGGATGGCGAATCTCTCGCGTGGGTGCTCGACGACGTTACCAGCCCGTGCATCGACGCGGGCGACCCGAATAGTCCGGTCGAGCAGGAGCCGTTCCCCAACGGCGGCCGCGTGAATATGGGCGTCTACGGCGGCACGTGTGAGGCGAGCAAATCCTGGTTCGGCGCCGAGCCCTGCCAGTCCATCGACGCCGCCGACATCAATGGCGACTGCCGCGTCGATGCCGAGGATTTCCGCCTGCTCTCGCTTCGCTGGCTCCAATCGGCGGCGCCGCAGTAACCCGGCACACATTGCATGCCCTGTCGGGCACAGTACAAACGAGCTTCGCCTGATGAGGCCAACAGGGGATTTGGACTGCGCGTGAGTACTAAGCCGCGCCCGCCCGACTCGTAGATGCCTGTCAGGGATTTTCAAGCCCGATTCGAGCACTGGCCTTAGGGCACATTCCCAAACAAACCCTGCCCATTGACCCTACTATGATATTGATGATTCCGAAAGAAGAACGCGGTTGAGATATAGACGCTGGAATTGAGAGAAAACGATGGAAAGCAGACGGGTCTTCGGTAAATTCCTCCTGCTTGGTTTCACGCTTGGGCTGGCGGCGGCAGGCTGCCAGGTGCTCCCTGATAAAGGTATGTCCGAGCCGGCCAGCGAGGTCGTCGTCACTGGGTTCAATCTCCCCCCGAGGCTGCGTCGCGGCGTCACGCCCTGTGCATCCAGGGGCGCACCGTTCCTCGGCGCAAACCTCGGCAAGCACGGCTACTACTTCCGGACGTCGGAGAAGAACGGGATCGCGTACACCACGCGGGGCGGGCATATCGATACGATGCACGTGCGCATCGCCGCGGATTGGACCGCCTATCTTGCCGCCAGAAGCTACCGGCACTTGATGCATGGCGATGGCAGCTTCTCCTACGGGCTGATCGCCGACCGCTCCCGGCACACCGTGCACATCTCCTATCCCGACAACTGGCAGAGCCTGCCGCAGGAGCAGCGCGCCGAGGTCGCTCGCGAGGTGGCCCTTGCGATGAGTCCGTACCTGGCCTTCAACATGGTTTCCTGGCACGAGATCATCACGTGGTATGGTTTCCGCTCCGTCGGTGTGATCCGTGAGTCGCACTCCGCGTTCTCCTGGGAAGACAGCTACTCGAATCTCCTCGGGGTCATCATCGCCGCGAGGGCCCTGCGGGACACGGAGCACCCCTATGACGAGGCTATGGCCATCGCCATCGATGAAGAGATGCGTAAACTCGGTGTGCAACCGGCCGCCGTGGCGAGGAAGGCCAGCGAGTCCGTCCGGGGCAAATGGTACAGCGGCACCGGGATGCTGACGAGCATGAAAAGAAGGAATACCGACATCGGAGCTGACGACGGTTTTGTCACTCCGGCGCCTCCCACTGGCCCCGCCGGCCGGGGTCGAGCCGGCGTCCTATCCGGCCCCCACGCTCGACGCCCTCTCGAAATATGGCTTCTCGGCCTACGTCGAGATCGAGCCGCACGAGTGGGAACGCGGCAAGGTCCTCCGCATCGTCTATCCGGATGGCAAGGGCAAGAGGATCTACCCCGCCACCGACTTCGCGCCCATCATTGCCCAGATCAACAGGGAAGTCGCCGAGAAGTATGGCCCCGCCATGGCCTTCAATCCGGCTCCCTCAACCCCGCAAACCCAATCCGTCCAAGTCCCGCCGATGCCGTCCACGACCCAGGGGAAGACAGTTCGTCACAGATGATACGATAGGGGGTCAATTGTCTGTGGAGATAGAGCGGCGGTCCCTTGAAGGCTCGATCCGACCCTCTCCAAAGGCCCCGTGGTGGGTGGCAGCGGCAAGCGCAGAGCAGCGAAGCTTGCCGATGGTGCCAGGCATCTGAGAAACCATGGGAACAATGCCCACAAGCCTGCACAGACACGGCGCCGAGACTCTGCCCTATCGGATCTTGTCGATTCAGGAGCAAGGGAGTATAGTCGCTCGTGTGGCCGGTCCGCACCGGCCGGATTCGGCAGATGCGACTTTTGTTGTCTGTGGGGTGTACTCGTGCAGGAATTGATTGAGAGAATCCGGGCGTTCAATCGCGAGCGCGAGTGGGGCAAGTACCACTCGCCGAAGAATCTCGTGATGGCGCTGGCGGGCGAGGTGGGCGAGTTGATCG
The DNA here is from genome assembly GCA_963708075.1 of Sedimentisphaerales bacterium. Classification (GTDB taxonomy): domain Bacteria; phylum Planctomycetota; class Phycisphaerae; order Sedimentisphaerales; family Anaerobacaceae; genus PLanc-01. The sequence goes on along the minus strand of OY970194.1, from coordinate 4,228,665 downwards.
AGCACTTCCAGTGGCTGACGGAGGAAGAGAGCCGGCACTTGCCCGCGGCAAAGAAGGCGGCCGTGGAGGAGGAGATCGGCGACGTCACTCTCTGCCTGCTGAACCTGGCCGACCAGTTGGGCGTGGACATCCTCGACGCCGCCGGCCGCAAGCTCGAACGCAACAGGATCAAGTACCCCGTCGAAAAGGCCCGCGGCCGGGCCGACAAGTACACCGACCTCGGCTGATAAAACACGAAGAACCGTTCATACCACCCAAGAGGGTACACGACAGGATTCTGGAAGAGCAAGCATGAGGTGGCTGGGTGGCAGCGTCAAGCGCAGCTTGGCGATGGCCCTCCTCGGATACGGTGCAACCATCGCCAAGACCTACGGCCTTGACGCTGCCACCCGGATCAACTGCCATTTACTGTCGTGCAACCCCCGAAGCATTGCCTCGTTTTCTCATTTGGTGCGACCCCGATTTGGCCGATAGTACTATGGTCATGGTGCGCTTGAAAGGAGCCTTTGCATGGTACGAGCGTTTGGGCCGGCCGCGATTTTGGTAGTGTCACTGGCAGTATGCGGGTGCGGGTCCAGGACCAGGGTGATGATCCCTCCCCGGATCGACCTCAAGGCGCACGAGATCATCGGCGTCATCGAGTTCCCCTGTACCTCGCAGGATGCGCTCGGGCCCCTCGCCACGGGCCGATTCATCGAGGCGGCAAGGCAGGACCAGGGCATGGTGCGCTTCACGCGACTGGGGACCGAGGGCGAGGTTCTCCAGGCGATCGGTCAGCCCCGGCTCGATCCGGCCGCCTTCAAGGCGATCGGCGAAAAGTACGGCGTCCAGACGATTGTCACGGGCGATCTCGTGCTCTCTGAGGTCCGCCCGAACATCTCCGTCTTCCACAGCCTGACCAGCATCGGGGTCTCCGCGGATGTGCACGCCACGTTCGCCGTGCAGATAGTCGAGGCCGCCAGCGGAGCATCGCTCTGGAGCCGCTCCGCCGACGCCACGCAGCGGATCGGCGGCGCCAGCTTCTCCGCGAACAAAAACGTCAGCCTCGACATCGATGACCCGGACAACGCCTACGCCGGACTCGTCAACGATCTCGTCTACGCCGTCACCCCCGAGTTCAGAGTGACCTGGGAGCGCAGATAGAGCCACGACCCCTCGGCTTCTTGCGCCCCTTCAGCACAGGAGAATCGAAATGAAGGAAAAGCTCGATATCACGGAAGCGCCGGAGGATGTCTGGCCGCTCTGTCCCCATTGCCACAAAGAACTGCGATTCATCTGGGTGAAGTCCAAGGGCATGGGCTTCATCGAGCGTAAGCAGTTCCTCCTCTGCCCCCACTGCCGGGCCTTCCTCGGCTTCGGAAACATCAACTACACCTGAGCCGCCCGACCGGCGCAGGAACACAATCGCCCCCCGTACCACTTTCGGTCGATTTTCGCACGATTCGTGCGCCGGTTTGGAAGTGAAAACGGCTGCCGTGCAGGATTTTTTCTATTCCTTTGCCCACAATGAGTTATAGCGCTCTCCACTCCCTCGATCCTTCACTTTTTTCGACCGATTCGCGCACTTTCGTCCCCTAGTGGAGGGGCGCGTGTTCTCGTCCGCGGCCCTCCTGGGAATCGTCCGGAACCGCCTTTGGGAGGGCAGAAGATGGACAATGCAGAGCACAGGACAGAAAGTGGGACGAGCGCTCCGCAGCGCCTTCCATCGACCAGCATCGAGCCGGGGGACGCTCCCGTGGAGCCCGCCGGTCATCGGCCGCAGGACGCGGAGCACGAGAAACGATTCCGGGCACGCGGGCGGCCTCCCGCAGACAACGAGCAGCGCCAGGAGCCGGCGAACAAGCGGACCTGCGCCTATTGCGTCTTCGCCGGCTGGCTGACGACCCGCTGGCCGGGCCAACTGCTCTGCGTCAACAGTGCCGCCGCGCCGGGCAAGATCAAAGAGGTGCTCCCGTGCGGCACGTGCCGCAACTTCCACGGCCGGCGCGAGCCGCCGGTCCGCTACCCCGAGCCGGAGCCCCCGAACGACAAGGTTCGCTACATCGCCTTGACGAAGGGCATGTTCGCCATCGTGGACGCCGAGGACTACGAGGAGCTCAGCCGCTATCGATGGACCGCCCACTACACCTGCGGCAAATGGTACGCCGCTCGCAACTCCAAGGGCAAATGCATCCTCATGCATCGCCAGATCATGAAGGCCCCCAAGGGCAAGGTCGTCGATCACCACGACGGCACCAGCCTGGACAACCGCAAGGCCAACATGCGCCTGTGCACTTACGGCCAGAACAACTGCAACCGCCGCCCGCGAGGCAAGACTTCGAAATACAAAGGCGTCACGCGGGACAAGAATCGGAACCTGTGGCGGTCCACCGCCTGGTACAACGGCAAAAGCGTCCACGTCGGCCGCTACACCGACGAGATCGAAGCCGCCCGCGCCAGCGACCGCAAGAACGTCGAGCTCAACGGCGAATTCGCCTACCTGAACTTCCCCGAAGAGTGGCCCAAAGAGCGGATAAAAGCGGTCTACAAAAGAGCCCAGGCCGCCAGACGCAGAGCAGACAAGCGAAAGAGAAAACGATCCACCACAAAGACCACGAAGAAAGCACGAAGGCGTGCACGCCACAACTGACAACCGACCACAGACAACTGTCAACTGCTCTCCAACCGCAGATGAACGCCGATGAACTTGGCGCGGCCTTCGGCCGCAACCAAAGGCGTATCGCATGTGCGTTCTCGTTCGACCGCAGCTACTGCGTGTGGCAAGAACATGCCAGGCGTGGTCTCGGTCACGAGTCTGGGCCGCCAGCGAGAGTCGCGATCCTCGGCGATGTTGAATCCGCCCTCGTGACTCGCCTGTCATTTTTCTTGCTCACACTCCGTGGACGCTGCTGGCCCCGCTTGTTGTCCACGATGGTCACCCTTTTCCTTTTTGCCCCAAGCCTATCGAGGGCAAAAAGGAAAAGGATGATCACAAGCCTCTGGAATGAAAAAGGCATCCATCCCTGCTATGCTGGTTGCTGTACCTGACAACCTGTTTTTTCAAGGAGGATGCCATGCAATCGTTCATGGAGAAGCACAAGAAGCACATTATAGGGGTTTTGAGCGGCTGGGACCGCATCGTTTTTCGTGGGACCCTTCGCCTGGTGGCCAACCTGGCGGGGATGTGTTCCTACCTGGCGTATCGCAGCATTCTCATGAAGGACTTCAAGCAGTACGCCCTGGACAAGACGGCGCAACTGATCCAGGCCTCTGTGGCCAAGGCCGAACAGGCCGGCCGACCCAATGTGTACCTGCACTCCAGCCGAACCAATAAGGAACAAGTCGCTTTGGACATCGCTGCCCGCGATGGCATCCGGGAGGGACTGATTTGCATTCTGCGTACGATTGAGCCATGCATGACCTACAAGCTTCATAAGAATCGCCAGGCCAAGACGCTGGATTTGGAGCTGTTTCAAGGCAAGTGCATGCACCTGTACCATTACTGGTACGATGCCTACTTCGGGTTCATGGGCGCCCGCATCCAAACGTGGTTTCCCTTTGCCATTCAGATGTGGATGAACGGCCGCGAATGGCTGGCCAAGAGGATGGATCAAGAGCATCTGGCGTACCGGCGGTGTGACAACTGCTTTCCCTGGATGGCTGATTTTCCACGGGCTCAGGCATTGATGGACCAACTGCACCGCACCGATTGGTGCCGGCAGTTCGGCCGCATCGCACGATTCCTCAATCCGGCCCACGAGACGATGTTTGCCGGTTTTCCTTTGCACTACTACTGGACCAGTCATGAGACCGAATGGGCGACGGATATCGCCTTTGATGATCCCAAGGCGTTGGGCCGTATCTATCCCCAACTGGTGCGTGGCTCCATGATCGCCTTTGGCAGCAAGGATGTGCTGCGGTTCCTCGGCAAGCGTCTGTATCCCAACTGCCAGGAGGAGGTGATCAGCAGTTACCGGGATCGTCCCGAAGGAATTCGGGTCAAGCACCAGGCACACGCCAACTCCGTCAAGGTCTATGACAAGGCCGGCTCGATCCTGCGTACGGAGTGCACGATCAACAACGCTCGGGCCTTTCGTGTCTACCGCCGGTCCGAACGCGATCCCCAGGGTTCCAAGAGGATGCTGCCCATGAGCAAGGGCATCGTGGACTTATACGCCCGCAGTCAAGTCTCGCAACAAGTCAATGACCGCTACCTCGAAGCCCTGGCCAAGCTCGACACCAGTGAGCGAGTGGAAGAAGTGGTCTCGCCCATCTGCCGGCGTCACATCCGCAGGGGCAAATCGATCCGGGCGCTGCGACCCTGGTCCGAGGCGGACCAGCAACTGCTGGCGGCGGTGGCGACCTGTGGACTGGTCGGGGATTTCCGCAATCGGGATATTGCCGGCCGTCTCTATCCAAACCGTCCTGCCAAGGAGGTCTCGGCGAAGGTGACGTATCTGCTGCGGCTATTGCGAGAGCACAAGATCATCCGCCGTCTGCCCAAGACTCGCAAGTATCGCCTGACCGCGAACGGAGCCAAAATCATCGCTACCATCTCGCTAACGCAAAAGGCCACCACAGAACAACTTAACAAAGCCGCCGCATGAAGATCTGGAAATCTTTTTCAGTTGTTGCGAGTTAGCAACTTCACTCGGCTTTGCCGAGCCGACATGTAGGGGCAGGCCCCCGTGCCCGCCCTCGTCCAGCCGCAGGCGCGAACCACGCGAGAGCCGGTAAGGTGGGCTCCGCCCACCGCTCTTCTGGGAAACTCGTTCGTACAAGAGTGGCCCTGGGGTGCAGAGATCGTTTGACATCTGCGCCGGGTCGAGTAAGATGGCTGGCACTTCGGTTCATTCGTAAGGTCAAGGGATTTCGGGCATGGCAAAGCAGGATGCGAGTGTCGGTCCAATGACGGCCAATCAGGCTGTAGGGATTGCCGAGGCGTATCTGTCCCAATTGCGGGACATTCGCTCAACACAGGCAAACTCGCCTGAGACATCGTATTACCCGGCTCTGGCCAATCTGTTCAACGCCGTGGGCAAGACACTGAAGCCCAAAGTTCTTTGCGTCATGAACCTGAAGGATCAAGGAGCAGACAATCCCGATGGGGGACTCTTTACAGCCGATCAGTTCGGCCGCAAGAGCGAGGCCAAACCCGGACGCGGCCTTCCTCCATCTCGCGGCGCGATAGAAGCAAAGTCAGCGAAGAAGGAAGTGAAGGGCGTCGCGGCAAGCGAGCAGGTTTCCAAGTACCTCAATCTATATGGCATCGTTGTCGTGACCAACCTGCGTGACTTCCTGATCGTCGAGCGAGGCACCAACGCGCATCCAGTGGAACGTGAATCATTCTCGCTGGCGGATGATGAAAGGGATTTCTGGCAGAATAAGGTCGCGCATCCCCGCGCAACCGCCCAGCAAAAGGGCCAGCAGTTCATCGAGTTCATCAAGCGAGCATGTCTGCACAATGCGCCGCTGGTGAGCCCGAAACTGGTGGCATGGTTCCTGGCATCCTACGCACGCGATGGTCTTTTCCGTGTCGAGCAGCAGAAGCAGTTGCCGGCTCTGCAGGCCGTAAGATCCGCCCTGGAAGATGCCTTAGGCATGAAGTTCACTGCCGACAAGGGCGAGCACTTCTTCCGATCAACACTGGTTCAGACCCTTTTCTACGGCGTCTTCTCCGCATGGGTAAGCTGGCACAAAGCCAACCGCAGTCCCAACACGCGATTTGACTGGCGCACGTCCGAATGGTCTCTGCATGTTCCCTTCATCCGAACCCTATACCGGCAAGTCGCCGAACCCAGCCAGCTTGGTCAGTTGGGCCTGGTGGAACTGCTGGACTGGGGTGCTGGCGTCCTGAACCGTGTTGACCGAGGTGAGTTCTTCAAGCGTTTCGAGGACGAGCACGCGGTCCAATACTTTTACGAACCGTTCCTCGAGGCCTACGACCCGGACTTGCGCAAGGAACTGGGCGTTTGGTACACCCCACCGGAGATCGTCAGGTATCAGGTTGTGCGCGTCGACACGGTTTTGCGCGAGGAGTTGGACCTTCCCGATGGTTTGGCCGATCCCAACGTGATCGTGTTGGACCCTTGCTGTGGCACGGGGGCATATCTGGTCGAGGTCCTCCGTCGAATTGCCACAACTCTGCGCGACAAGGCGGGAGACGCTCTCGTCGCGTCGGATCTGAAGGAAGCAGCGATGAACCGCGTGTTCGGCTTTGAGATCCTCCCCGCCCCCTTTGTGGTATCGCACCTCCAACTGGGCCTGATGCTCCAGGCGGAAGGTGCGCCGCTGTTACAGAGCAAAGGTGAGCGGGTCGGCGTGTATCTGACCAATGCCTTGACGGGGTGGGAGCTACCCAGGGGAGCCAAGGCGACCCTGCCTTTGCCCTATCCGGAGCTCGTGGAGGAGCGCGACGCCGCCGAGCAAGTGAAGCGCAAGAAGAAGATTTTGGTGATCCTGGGGAACCCGCCCTACAATGCCTTCGCCGGTGTCAGCCCGGAGGAGGAACAAGGGCTGGTCGAACCCTACAAAGCCAATCTGAACAAGCCTACGAGCGCTGGCGGCTGGGGTATCAAGAAGTTCAATCTGGACGATCTCTACGTGCGATTCCTCCGCTTGGCGGAACGACGCATCGCGGAGATGACCGGCAGGGGAGTGATCTCCTTCATTTCCAATTTCTCGTACCTGGGTGACCCCTCCTTCGTTGTTATGCGCGAGCGGTTTCTCAAGGAGTTCGACAAATTGTGGTTGGACTGCATGAACGGCGACAGCCGGGAAACAGGAAAATTGACGCCCGAAGGCAAACCCGACCCGTCCGTCTTTTCGACCGACTACAACCGTGAAGGCATTCGAGTCGGCACGACGATTTGCGTCATTGTCCGCAAGGCCACGCGGCAGAAGAAACCGACGGTTCGTTTTCGCCACTTCTGGGGCGTCGACAAGCGAGCGAAATTGCACGATAGCCTCAAGACCAAGAAGTTCGACGCGACGTACACGCTGGCCTGTCCGTCGTCTGAGAACCGGCTTTCTTTCCGCCCGGAAGCAGTCTCTCGCGAGTATCAGTCTTGGCCGAAAATGGTAGATTTGTGTGCTGTTCCACCGTTCAACGGATTGATGGAGAAGCGAGGCGGAGCGCTGATCGATATAGATCGTGTGAGACTTGAAGAGCGGATGCGGAATTATCTGGCACCCGACATGTCCTGGGAAGAATATAAGGCTCAACATGGCGCATTGACCCAAAGCGCTGCGGCGTTCGAGCCCAAGACAGCACGCCAGAAAGCCATCAAAGCGGAGACGTTCGACGCCGACCACGTGTGCCGATATGTTCTGCGTCCCTTTGACGTGCGATGGTGTTACTATACATCGGTGAGTCCCGTCTGGAACCGCGCGCGTCCAAGTCTTTGGGCGCAGCTTTGGAAGGGCAATCAGTTTCTCCTTACCCGCTTTCGGTCAAGCTCCGATCGGGAGGCGCATCCTATCAGTTTCGCGGCCACTCTATTCGATGACCACTACATCGTGCCTGATGCGGTGGCTATTCCATTTTGGTTGTGCAATGGGAATCGTCTGAACAAGCGGCAACACGCGACCCTGTTTGATGCCTTGGACGGTAGCCGTGTCGAGGATCAGCCCGTCTCCAATCTCTCCAGGGCTGCACGTGCCTACTTGGCCAAGGTAGGCGTCAAAGATGCCGATGTGGACACCAAGGCAGCGGGGTGGATCTGGATGCACGCTTTGGCAATTGGATATAGCCCGATCTATCTTGCGCAAAACGCGGACGGCATTCGACGGGATTGGCCTAGGATTCCGCTGCCCGCTGCGCGTAAGGCCCTCCAGGCATCAGCATCGTTGGGTGAGCGGATCGCAGCAATTCTGGATACCGAGACCGAGATCCCCGGCGTCACGGTGGGCAGGTTAGGTCCTCTGTTCAAGATCATCGGCGTCACAACGAAGATTGGGCAGGCGGTGCTCGACTTGGCCGTGATCGCCGGCTGGGGGCATGCCGGCAAAAGCGGTGTTGTCATGCCCGCCAAGGGTAGACTGTCTCTGCGGGCATATGATGCAGGAGAGCTTAAGGCCATCGAAGCTGAAGCTACGGCACGAGGAATGACAGCCAAAGACGTGATTCGGCTACTAGGCGAAAAGACCTGCGACGTGTACCTGAACGATACGGCTTATTGGCGCAACATCCCCTTGAACGTGTGGGAGTATAACATCGGCGGGTATCAGGTCATCAAGAAATGGCTGAGTTACCGGGAAGAGAGCATCCTTGGCAGAGCGATCAAAACCGAAGAGGCACGCGACGTTATGAACATGGCCCGCCGGATCGCTGCGTTGATTCTGATGCAGCGGGACCTTGATGCGAACTATGAATCAGTGAGAAGATCGGCCTATGCATGGCCGCCAGAAATCAGGGAATAGTGAGTTCTGGGGACGCTTGGCTCATTTTGGCTGAGAATTGGGAAGGATGTCCGCCACATGGGAGGAAATCGTGGAAATAACTGTCGCGGACGAAGATTTATGGTTGGCGCTGGTCGGGCGGGGTTTCGACGGTGGAATGGGGTTTAGGGGCTCGCAAAGGGCCTTTTTGGGGAATCAATGGGGGTGGACTGGCCGGGGACCTGGCGTTGGGGGCATGATGCGGGAAGTCTGCGGTTGACGAAGTCCGGCCGGGAAGCGTATAATGAATGTACTCGGATTGAGGCGAGCGCCCCTGACGAAAGCTGAAGATGGCTCTCGGAGCGAACTGTGCCGCCCGGTCTGAGGTGAAGGATGTCGAACATGACGAACACAGAATACCGCAAGGCACGAGGCACGGACAAGCCGTTCATTTGCTCCGAAGAGGAGGCCAAGGCGATCTGGACTGAGTTCATCCGCAAGGACAAATGGAAGTCTACAAAGACACCTCCCTCGCCTGAGGTCACAGCCGCAAAGTAAGCCTGTCGGAACACTCACCCGTCTCATGCTCGCTAATATGATGAGCGTTGGCCAGGTTCTCAAGTCCCGGGGGACGCTTTACCTGTTTCCGGGGCGAACTGAGTACGATGGCCCCTGAATCGTGCAGATGCGGGTACTATCCCGGGCGGCCAGGATGACTTGAACAGAGATCGTGCCGCGGATGGATCAGGCGTTCTTCTTCTCTCGCTTGGCGGCTCTCTTTTCCTTCAGCGTTTTCTGCGGCTGTTTCTTCTGCTCTTTCCTTGTGTCTTTCGATTTCGACATACGACGTACCTCCTGTACACACGTAAACCAACGACGCGTCACATCAAGAGGCATAATTAACCATATTCCCGCCCACAAGCCAATGAGAATCTGAGGTCTTCGACGGTTTTTCGCGGGGCAGGGGCCTCTGGATTTACGATTTGTGAATGACGATTTACGATTGAGAAGCGAAGTGGGATGGGTGAAGTTTGAAGTGTGAAGTGTGATGTTTGAAGTGGAAGGTCTATCGGGGATTGCAGTTCTCTGCGTCTCGCCGTCCCCATTCGACTGCGCTCAGGGCCCGCCCTGAGCTTCTCCGAAGGGGCAGGTTCTGCGCGAGATAATCAAAGAGGATCGGTGTGCGGTGCACACCCTACGAGATCTGCGAAGATCGGCGTAATCTGCGGACAAAAAGACAGTTGCGAGGTGTTTTTCGATAGTTTTCAGTCGAAAATCTGCGTTCATCAGCGTCTATTTGCGGTTGCATTTTCTCCGTGTCCTCTGGGTCCTCGGTGGTGAAGAAACCTGGATTCCCGCCCCCGATCAGAGCTTGCCCTCGACTTGATCGGGGGTCGAGGGCAGGCTCTTCGCGGGAATGACATGAATGAAGCAGTTTTCGCGTATTTCGCGTGCTTCGCGGTTGAAAATCAATCGTTTTGAACTGAATCCGTGTCGAAAATAGGCGGGCGAATGATGATTCGCCCCTACGTAGATTCCTCCGCGGCCTCGATGATTGAATCATCAATCATCCATTATCCATCATCAATGACTAATCGCTTGTGTCGAGGACGCTCATGAAGGCTTCCTGCGGGATCTGGACGCTGGCCGATGCTCTTCATGCGCTTCTTGCCTTCCTTCTGCTTCTTGAGGACCTTCATTTTTCGGGTGACGTCGCCGCCGTAGAGCTTGGCGGTGACATCCTTGCGGTAGGCCTTGATCGTCTCGCGGGCGATGATCTTGCCGCCGATGGCGACCTGCAGAGGGATCTCGAACTGGTGGCGCGGGATGGCCCGACGGAGCTTGATGATGAGCTTTCGGCCGCGAGCCTCGGCGTTGCTGCGGTGGACGATCAGCGAGAGAGCCTCGACCGGGCGTGTGGTTGACGAGGATGTCGATCTTGACCAGGTCGCCGATCTCGAAGCCGATGAATTCGTAGTCCATCGTGGCGTAGCCGTGACTGATGCCCTTGATCTGGTCGTAGAAGTCGTAGACGATCTCGGCCAGCGGGGCCTTGTATTCGAGCATGACGCGGGTGGGGCTGAGGTAGTCGGTCTTGACGCAGCCGGCAGCGGTGGGCCTCGGCGAGCTTCATGACGCCGCCGATCGTGTCGGTCGAGGTGATGATCTCCAGGCGGACGAAGGGCTCGCGGATCTCCTCGATCATGCTGCGGTCGGGCAGCTCGCTGGGCGAGTCGATCCGCTTGACGGTGCCGTCGCGCAGGAGGATTTCGTAGCTGACGGTCGGGGCGGTCTGGACAACGTCGATGTCGTTCTCGCGTTCGAGACGCTCCTGGACGATCTCCATGTGCAGCAGGCCGAGGAAGCCGCAACGGAAGCCGAAGCCCAGGGCCTGCGAGTTCTGCGGGACGAAGGTGAAGCTGGCGTCGTTGAGGGCGAGCTTGTCGAAGGCGGCCCGCAGACGCGGGTACTCGGTGTTGTTGCCGGGGTAGAAGTCGGAGAAGACCATCTGCATGCGGCGGCTTGTAGCCTTTCAGGGCGTCCGGGGCCGGGTGGGCGTCGTCGGTGATCGTGTCGCCGATCCGCACGTCGGCCGAGGTCTGCGGATGTTGGCGATGACGTAGCCGACCTCGCCGGTGCCGAGTTGATCGACGGGCTTCATGTCCGGGCGGAATTTGCCGAGCTCGGTGATCTGGTAGGTGGAGCCGGTGCCCATGAGGCGGATCTTCTGGCGGACTTTGAGCGTGCCGGAGAAGACGCGGACGTAGCAGATCACGCCGCGGTAGTCGTCGTACTGGCTGTCGAAGATCAGGGCCCGCGGCGGGCTCGTCGCTGCGGTCGGCCGGCGGGGGCAGAAGCTCGCAGATGGCGTCGAGCAGGTCCTTGACGCCCATGCCGGTTTTGGCGCTGATCTGGAAGCACTCGTTCTTGCGGATGCCGAGCACATGTTCGATCTCCTCGGCGACCAGCTCCGGCTGCGCCGCCGGCAGATCGACCTTGTTGATCACCGCCAGGATCTCCGCCCCCGCCTCCGTCGCCAGATACGCGTTCGCCAGCGTCTGTGCCTGAATCCCCTGGCTGGCATCCACCACGAGCAGCGCCCCCTCGCACGCAGTCAGGGCCTGCGAGACCTCGTACGTGGAAATCCACGTGGCCTGGCGTGTCGATGAGGTTGAGCATGTAGGTTTGGCCGGCGTGCTCGTACTCCATGGTGACGGCGGAGGCCTTGATGGTGATGCCGCGCTCGCGCTCGATGTCCATGCTGTCGAGGATCTGGTCCTTGGCCTGCGCGCTGCGGTGATCGTGCCGGTCAGTTCCAGCATGCGGTCGGCCAGCGTGCTCTTGCCGTGGTCGATGTGGGCGATGATCGAGAAATTTCGAATGTGCTGAATATCCATAGTCTCTCAGTCAAGAGCCGAAAAATCGCAAAGTATCGAGTCCGCAATGGGCAGAGCCTGCGCGCGTGAGCCGGACCGCCCGGTCCGTGACTTCGATCAGGCCCAGGTCACGGTATCGCCGAATCGGCTCGGCGAACGTCTGCATCGCATCGCGCCCGGTCCGCCGCCTAAACTCGGCCAGGTCGATCCCGGATCGCATCCGCAGGTTCAGGACCGCCGTCTCACAGACCGCGTCCTCATCATTTACCGGCTGGACCACGCCCGGGACCTCCTCGCCGGCCTCCACCGCCGCCACATACCGCTCGATGTCCGGGTCGTTGGCCGTCCTGCAGCCCCGCCCACAGGACGCCGCTCCCGGCCCGACACCGGCAAACGGCCGGTTGGCCCAGTACCCGACGTTGTGCAGGCACTCAAATCCCGGCCGGGCAAAGTTGGAAATCTCATACTGCTCGATCCCCGCCGCCCCCAGCCGCTCCACGCCCCACTCATACATGGCCCGGTCCAGTTCCTCATCCACGGCACACAGCCGCCCGGCCTGCCGCCACGCGTCGAACACTGTCCCCGTCTCGAAGCTGAGGCTATAAGCCGACACATGCTGCACGCCCAAACGGATCGCCGCCTCCACGCTGTATTGCCAGTCGCCGAGCGTCGAGCCCGGGATCGCAAAGATCAGGTCCAGCCCGACATTGTCAAACCCCGCTCGCCTCGCCAGCTCCACAGCCCGGCCGATATCCTCGACGCCATGCCCGCGCCCCAGCAATTGCAACTCGGCCGGATGAAACGATTGTGCCCCGAACGACAGCCGGTTTACCCCCGCCTGCCGCAATCTCTCCAAAAGCCCAAGCTCCACCTGCCCCGGATTGCACTCGACCGTGAATTCCTCAATCCCCGTGAACCGCTCGCGAATTCTACGAGCCAGCGCGAGCAGTTGTTCCGCGGGCAACGCCGTGGGGCTGCCCCCGCCGATATAGGCCGTGCGGAACTCGGCCCCGTCATATCGCTCCAGTTCCCGCAGCAGGGCGGCGGTCAATCGCCCGGTGTGGCCCAGCCGCCCCCGGCTGGGATCACCCCCGAGGGCGGGGGTGCCACATGGCACGGAATAGAACCCGCAGTACCGGCACTTGCTCCGGCAGAACGGCACATGGACATACAGCCCCGCTCTGTGGCCCAGCCGCCCCCGGCTGGGATCACCCCCGAGGGCGGGGGTGCCACATGAAGCCGCACCGGCCGGAAACCTTTCGCCGCACTGCAATTGTCCAACTGCACTCTCTGCCATGACCTTTTTCCACGGGATTCACCAGGACATTCCGATGGCATCGAAACCGCACCATCCTACCAGATCCGCCCCTTCATAGCAAGGGTCTCGCCCCCACTATTACGCCGCCCGCCCCCGGCTCGTTCTCGCCCAGACCTGCCGCACATGGGTGCCAGACGGTAAGAACGTAAGGAGGTGAGAAGATAAGCCCGTAGGGTGGGGCTTGCCCCTGGTTATTCTACACATGTGTCAAGATAGTCCCGCAGGGACGGATGATGATAGCCCACCGTTTCAACGGTGGGTACGAATGCCCGAAATCACCCCAAGCCCCACAGGGGCGAAAGAAAGCCGCCACGACCCTTGGCGCATTCTTTCGTCCCTGACGGGACTCCTCTTGTTTGCGGCCCTGGTTCCCCAGCGATCAATCGCTGGGCTATGGTCTTTCGCCCTGCAGGCTTGGTCGGGCCCACTGTCTCGCAGGGACGCCGGCACGCAGAGAAAATGGAACCGCTGATAAACGCTGATAAACGCGGATTCGCAGGCGAGAACTGCCAAAAACACCTCGCAACTGCCTCTTCTATCCGCAGATTACGCAGATTTTCGCAGATTTCGTAGGGTGTGCACCGCACACCGATCCTCTTTGATTATCTCGCGCAGAACCTGCCCCTTCGGCGAAGCTCAGGGCGGGCTCTGAGCGCAGTCGAATGGGGACGCCAAGACGCAGAGAACTGCAATCCCCGATAGACCTTCCGCTTCAAACCTCCCGCTTCAAACATCAAACTTCACACTTCAAACTTCTCACTTCCCCTGCCTCCTCCCCAATCGTGAATCGCAAATCATAGACCGTAAATCCCCAGGGCTTGCCCCACCGATCTATCCTATCACTTTGGCTACCCAATCACCGGCCGCGATGGCACGATAGAGGTGTATGGCCAAGGCACCGATCGACATTCCGAAAGAGCGAATCGCCGAGTTCTGCCGGCGCAATCGCATTCGCCGACTGGCGTTGTTCGGCTCGGTGCTCCGCGACGATTTCACGCCCGAAAGCGATATCGATGTCCTCGTTGAATTCGAACCCGATGTGCGGGTCGGGCTGCGCTTCTTCACGATGGAGGAGGAGCTGTCCGAAATCCTCGGGCGTAAGGTGGACCTGAACACCGCCGGATTCCTGTCCAAGTACTTTCGTGACGAAGTACTCGCCGAGGCAGAGGTGCAGTATGACGCGGCATGACGACACGACCCGTCTCCGCCACATGCTGGACTACGCCACCGAAGCTGTCGAGATGCGTCATGGCAAGGGACGCGGAGGCACGCGGAGAAGATAAACCGTGCACGGCTTCGGCGAGAGCCGGTAGGGTGGGCTTCGCCCTCGTTGTTCTACATATCTCGGGATGGTAGAGCCGCGATTCTGATGAGAAATGCCATGTTTCGGCCGCAAAGCAAGCCCGCAGGGCGAAAGATCATAGCCCAGCGATTGATCGCTGGGGACAGGGGCCGCACACAAAACGAGTCCCGTCCGGGACGAAAGAACACCCTCGGCCGGCGCCTTTCTTTCGCCCCTACGGGGCTTGGTATGGTTTCGGACTTTCGTACCCACCGTTGAAACGGTGGGCTATGAGCGGCCGTCCTTGCGGGACTATCTTGAAAGATGTGTAGAACAACGAGGGCTTCGCCCACCGATCCTTGTTCTTCACCACGAAGGTCACGGAGACCACGGAGAATAAAGCATGGAAAGTAAGAGGGTAAGAACGCAGGAAGGTAAGAACCCGCCTGATTCCCTGACCCCGATCCCTGCTTGTCATTCCGCACTCCGCATTCCGAGTTCCGCATTTCGAATGGCCCGTCGCGGGTCGGATCGATGTGGTGAGGCCGAAATGTCTTCGATGGCCATGAAGGTGCGAAGGCCGAGGGATAAATGAGATGGGAGAAGACGGAAATAGTGACGGTCCCCGTTTTCCCTCAGATATCCCCCAAAGGCTTGAGTTTTTCCTTGATCGTGCCACTCATCCGGTGTAATCTGCAGAAGTCATTCATGGTATCTGTACTCAGAGCAAAAGGCCGTCGGTGTGAAACGGTCGCGCGAGAAGCGATTGCGGGCATGTTGCGAGGCTTGACTATGGTGCATCATTCGGTGGACGAATCGCTCAAGTTGCTTGAAGGCATTATTTCTGACTTTAGGTCATTTCTCCAGAGGAGAGGCGCAGCTAGCGAAACTGACACGAGAGTCAAATGCATAGATAGAGTACTGAAGGAGGTCTGCCAGTGGCCAGAAGAGGCAATCAGTAGAGAGGATGCCGTCGAATCGGGACACACCGATTACCAATTACGTATCCGCGGTGTGTCTACTATAGCTGTTGAGGCAAAACGGGAGGGGACTTCATTTGTCTTGCCGCTCAACGTCTCGGGGCGGTCTCTAAAATTGAATGGTGTGCTAGTCACGGACCCCGAAGTTAAAAAGGCAATCTATCAGGTTCGCCAATACTGCGATGATGGAGCGATAAGATACGCTGTGGCAACGAATGGGTACACATGGCTGGTATTCCGAGCCATTCGAGATGATATCCCATGGCGCGAAGGGCGTGCTCGTGTGTTCCCTTCCATGGAGTATATTCGCGATCATTTCGTTGAGTTTTGGAACCTCCTCTCCTATTCGGCGATATGCAAAGGTTCTCTTGAGGACGCATTTGGTCGCGGATTACCTAGTTCGAGAAGCCTCGCGCGCGTAGTTACTCGCCTCTTCAATGCCGACCTGCCGCTGCGCAGGAACAGACTGAATGGGCAGCTTCAACCCATAACGAAGTACTTCTTCGAGGACATAGCGGCCCAAGGGGACCCTGACCTTCTCCAATCGTGTTATGTACACAACCAGAGCCTTCGGGTAGTCGCGGAGGACTTGAACGTTGTAATCACCGATGCAATTCCACAACCTTTGCTCGACGAGGGCGCTGTAGCCATAAGCCAGACGGCCGATGACGTGGGCAAATTCGGCGAGCAGTTGGAAAATGCTATTCGGGACAGGAGAGGTGAGTTGTACTTACTCTTGGGCGGTGTAGGTTCAGGAAAAACTACATTCTTGAGGCGGTACGAAAACCTACTGGCCAAAGAGCTACTTGACCGGAAAAGCTATACCTTTCATGTAGACTTTCTGAACGCTCCACTTGATCCGGTCATGCTGGAGTCATTTGTATGGTCTCATGTACTCGACATAGTGAGGGCCAATTACAGCAGCGACGGCATAGAAGAACGTCGCTACCTCAAGAAGATCTTCAAGGACAAGCTAACGAATCTTGAGCGAACTGCACTGAGGGGTATCCGCAATCACACGGAAGAATACGAAGATGCTATCAGCACATACTTGTTACAGTGGCAAGAGGATCTCTCGGACTACGTACCCAAACTCCTGAAGTATGCGAGTGTCGTGAAGGGGAAGTCCGTTGTCCTCTTTGCAGACAATGTAGACCAGCTTGATCCCGAGTACCAGGCCCAGATATTTCTATTGGCTCAACGGATTGCCAGAGTGGCAGGCTGCGTAACGATAATTGCATTGCGGGAGGAGTCATACTACGCACCAACCATCCAGAGGGCGTTCAGTGCCTATACAAGCCACAAGTTTCACATAGCCTCCCCTCGGTTTCGTCCAATGATCGAGAACCGGATCGAATATGCAATACGTGCAATTGGGACCCAAGAGAGCAGGTTGATGCGGACTGTCCTGCAGGACCATAGCTTCGATGCTCGTGATGTGTGTGAATTCTTTCGGATTGTCCAGACCAGCATATTCAAATGGAGTCGGAGAATATCACTGCTTGTTGAATGCTTATGCTTCGGCAACATGAGACTTGCTCTCCAAATGTTCGCGACATTCCTCACATCAGGAGCAACTGACGTGGACAAGATGCTCCTGATCTACCGTCGAGATGGCACTTACTGCGTCGCCTTTCACGAGTTTTTGAAGTCGATAATGTTGCAGGATAGGGCGTACTACAAGGAGGAGCAGAGCCCTATCTTGAATCTGTTCAATTGTACGGCCGAAAAGAACTCCAGTCATTTCACCGCGATGCGGATACTAGCCACGTTGCTCGAGCGCAGGAGTGAGTCAAATCCGGAGGGACAGGGTTACGTAGAACTCTCGAGGTGCGTGGGTGCCTTTGCTGACGTATTTGATAATGTGTGTGATGTGACAAACACGCTGGATCGGCTTGTCAACAAGCAACTGATCGAAGTGAACACTCGCTCGACTGTTACTGTCGCCGGAGCAAGTCATGTGCGCGTTACCGCGTCGGGTTGGTATTACATGACACATCTGAGCCGGATCTTTGCATACCTGGATCTTGTTCTCCAGGATACTCCATTGAACGATGCGTCCCTCGAACGCGCGCTACGCCAGTCTGTCTACGAAGTAAACAACTTGGCTGATCGCGAGCATGAGAAATACCAGCGAATGCAGGTTCGGTTTTCTCGTACACAGCGATTCCTGGATTACCTGGCAGATGAAGAGAAGAGGGAGTTCGATGCATATAATCTTGCGCCCGTGCGAGGAGGCCTGGGTTGTCAATTCATGCCTCTCATTCAAGAGAAGTTCCGTGCCGATAGGGAGTACATAGAACGACGTCTTCAGGAGAATCGTGCGGAAGACACTCCCGATGATGTACCAAGTAGTCAGTATGCGGCCTACTTCGGGGTTAACCTTGATCATGTCATGGACGGAGACTCGGATGGGACTCCCGAAACGCCAAACGAAGAGCACCAAGAGCGGTAGAAACTAGTACTATAACGCTACGAAAGCTCAAGAAAATCTAAGCAGCCATCCGATGATCCGATAGGAACGGAAGTTCCGTTGGGAGGTCATCGGTATGGACGCCAATACGATCATGCAGATCAAACCGGAATTGACTCGTTTTCTGCACCAGTTCGACGACTGGGATACTAGGGACGGACCCCAGTTTTCGAGACAAGGCGGTGGGCGGAGTCCACGCTACCGGCTCTCGCCGACGCCGTGCACAGTTCATTTCCTCCGCGTGGCTCTGCGTCCCCCGCGGTTCAAAGAGGGAGGTGTCAGGGGTCAGGGGCCAGGGGGCAGCAGGACCGATTGGTTCTGAGCCCTGATCACCGATCCCTGTTTGCAGTTGCCGGTTCACGGTTGAAAATCTGCGTTCATCAGCGTTCATCAACGGTTCCATTTTCTCTGTGTGCTCTGTGACCCCCGCCTTCGCGAGGGCAGGCTCTCTGTGGCCAAGAAGATTTGGACTGCCATTGACAAGGGGGGTGGGGGGGGCTACAATTATTCTTGGTTGGATATGTCCTCATGGGAGGAGCGGCATGTCGGGCGGATTTCGGGAAGGAGCCGTGGGCAGGCGGGTTTGGCGGGATAGAGGGCAGGGTGATGAAGGGACATTCCGAGCGAGGGACTTCGATCACGGCGTGTCACGCTGCGACGGCGGGAGCTGTCCTGGCCGTGATGATGGCTGTGGCGATGGCCTGCAGCGCGGGGGAGATCAAGACGCATGACTGGCCGTGCGTCTTCGTCGAACAGACGATCCCGGACCTGGAAATACCTGTCGTCATGGACGTCGTGGGAGTCTACAAGTTTCTCCTCGGGGCTTCGGCGGTCAGGCTGGAGCGGGTGGACGAGGGGACTTACAGGGGTTGCAGCCCCCTGATCGTGATGTGCACGTTCGATCTGACGGTGACCTGCTCCATCGAGCCGACAGGCGTCGTGCCGGGGGAGTACTCCTGCTCCGTCGATCCCCCCGACATCAGCCCCCCGTTCGGCATGGCCACGCTGTGCGCCGAGGTCAAGAACGCCCGGCTCGACAATCTGCCGGCGGGCAAGAAGTCCCTCCTGGTGGCGATGATCAAGATTCGCGTGACACCCAGGTGAGTGGACAGTTCTCCGTGGTCAGTTCCCACTTGTCAGAGGGATCGCTGCTCGTTCATCAAGCAAGGCATCCCAACCAGGCCATCGCCAAGCTGCGCTTGACGCTGCCACCCTGGAACTCGATACCTGCTCTGTCACAATCCTGTTATGCGCCCGCTCGGGGGACCTGCTATTCTTCCGGTTGCCAGCCGCCGCCGAGGGCTTTGTAGAGGGCGACGAGGTTCGTCGAGACTGTGCGGGTGCTCTGGGCGAGGGCATCCTCGGAGATGTAGAGGGAGCGCTGAGCATTCAAGACGTTGAGGAAGTCGGTCTGGCCCTGCGTGTAGAGCTCGGTGGCCAGTTGCACGGCTCGTCGATTGGCGGTGACCGCGTCGATCAGGGCCGTGCGATGCTCCTGTTCTTTGGCGGAGGCGATCAACGCGTTTTCCACTTCCTGCAGAGCGGCCAGGACGATCTGTCGATATGTGATCAGCGATTCTTCCTCCAGGGCCCTTTGCAGCTCGATGTTGGAGAGGTTGCGGCCGGTGGCGAAAATGTTCCAGCTCGCTGAGGGGCCAAACGACCAGAAGCGGTTGACCGCATCGCTTAGCGAGCTGAACTTGTTTCCTTCTCTGCCGATCGCGGCCGACAGGGACAATCGCGGGAAGAGGTCCGCGACGGCCACGCCGATGCGGGCGGTGGCGCCGTGAATCTGGGCCTCGGCCTGGCGGATGTCCGGGCGACGGCGGAGCAGCTCGGAAGGGACGCCCACGGGGACAGCCGGCGGTGTCGCGGGGATGGGCGCTGCGGCCGACAAGTCCGCCAGTAGGGCCCCGGGCTCGCGGCCTAACAGGACGCTGAGGCTGTAAATCGTCTGCCGGGCGGAGGTCTCCAGGACGGGGATCTGAGCGGCCGTGGTCGCCACCTGGGCCCGTGCGTTGGCGACGTCGAGGCCGCTGACGAACCCGCCCTCGAATCGCTGGCGGGTCAGGTCGGCGCTGTGTTGCTGGGCTTTGAGGTTCTCCTGGGCGATGGTGATCTCCTGTTGCAGGGAGCGCAGGTCCATGTAGTTGAGGGCCACCTCGGCCGTGAGCGTCACTAAGGTGTTTCGCCGGGCCTCGACGAAGGCCTGGAGATCGGCGTTGGCAGCCTCGACGCTGCGCCGCACGCCACCGAAAACGTCCAGTTCCCAGGCCGCATCGAAGCCGGCCTGGTACAGGTTCGTCGTCGGCCCGAAGGTATTGGCCCCGGCCAATCCGGGCGACTGGCCGCGACGGAAGGAGCCGGTCGCATTGACGCTCGGACCCAGGCCGGAGGCGGCAACCCCGCGAGCGGCACGCGCCTGGCGAATCCGCACTTGCGCCAGTTGCAGGTCCAGATTGGATTCGATGGCGCTATCCACGAGTGAGGTCAGCGTCGGGTCGTCGAATTGCGTCCACCACGACGCGAGGTCCTGCCCGGCCTCGGCAGGCGACGGCGGCAGGGGACCGGTCCACTCCTGCGGGACCGGCGTCTGCGGCGGCTTGAAGTTCGGGCCCACCTTGCAGCCGGCCAGCAATACAAGACAGGATGTGTACACATATAAGGATTGAAGCGCAGGCCAGGCGACCCGGCTCACGCTTCCATCACACCGCAACGGTTCGTGCATGATCAACTCCCCTTGCCTGATGTCCGGCACTAACGCGTCTGACTGTCCGCCATCGGCAAGCTGCGCTTGCCGCTGCCACCCGGGCTCATGACCGGTTGCGAGAAAGCCATTTGCCATCAGCCTTACTCATATCGCAGGGCCTCGATCGGGTCGAGGCGTGAGGCTTTCCACGCCGGGTAGTAGCCGAAGATGATGCCCACGCCGGCCGAGACGATCACGGCCGCCGCGATGGCCGTCGGCGACGTCTGCACCGGCCAATGCGCCACCATCCGCACGACGAGAGAACCGCCGTGGCCCAGCAGGATGCCGACCGCTCCGCCGACCAGGCACAGGACGACCGCCTCGACGAGGAACTGCCGCAGGATGTCCCGGGCCCGCGCCCCGACGGACATGCGCAGCCCGATCTCCCGCGTCCGCTCCGTGACGGAGACGAGCATGATGTTCATGATCCCCACGCCGCCGACGACCAGCGAGATCATGGCGACCGCCAGCAGCAGATTGGTCATCAGTTTCGTTGTCGTGGTGAGGGTCCTGCTCATCTCGGCCATATCGCGGACGGTGAAATCGTCGGGCTCGCCGGCACGGATGTGGTGACGGTCGCGCAGCAGACGTCCGTCATCTCCCGGATCGCGGACGGGATCTCCGGCGCGCTGCGGCGCGGCGACCAGGATCTGGTCGATATTGGTGAATCGCACGGGCATGGGGTTGTCCGCCGCCTGGACCTCCGATTGCTGCGGATACAGGGTGGGCTGGCCGCCGGGATAGAGGTTGCTCAGCGTGTTCACCGAGCTGCTCGCCGCCGCGGCACTCTGGTTGGTGTTCTGCAGGCTTGAGCCGGTGACGCGGTACTTGATCGTCGTCCAGGGGGCCAGGAGGATATCGTCCTGGTCCATGCCCATCATGTTCGCCCCTTTGGGGGCGAGGACGCCGACCACGCGGAAAGCGACATTTTTGACCCGGATCTCCTTGCCGACGGGAGACTCGCCGTCGAAGAGGTTGCGAACGAGCGTCTGGCCGATCAGGCAGACCTTGTTGGCGTTGAGCACGTCGCGCTGCGGTGAAGGATTCCCCGTCGGCGACGGCCCAGTCGCGCACGTCGAGGAACGACGGGGTGGTTCCGTACATGGAGGACGGGACCCAGTTGTTGCTGCCGTAGACGACCTGCGTGCGTGCACGGACGGCCGGAGCGACGGTGCGTATGGCGGGGCAATCCCGCAGGATCGCGTCCGCGTCGTCGGGCGTCAGGGTCATGACGCTGCCGGCGCCGAAGCTGATGCCGCTGCTGGTGGCGGTGCCGGGCATGACGAGCACGACGTTGGCGCCCATGCTGGAGATGGATTTCTGGATGGCGGCGGAGGAGCCGGCGCCGATCTCCATCATGGCGATGACGGCCGAGACGCCGATGACGATGCCGAGCGTGGTCAGCAGGGCACGCATGGGGTTGCGTCGCAGGGCCTTCATGGCCGTTCGAATGGTACGATATGCTTTCACGTTGTATCTCCCGTCCCGGCGGCCGCAGGGTGCGCGTCCGGCTCGCCGGGGCCGTCGACGATCACGCCGTCGTGGATGTGAATGATCCGCCGGGCGTGCCTGGCCACATCCGCGTCGTGCGTGACCATGATGATGGTAATGCCGTCAGCGTCGTTGAGTTCGACGAACATGCGGAGGATTTCCTCGCTGGTGTGCGAATCGAGGTTGCCCGTGGGCTCATCGGCGAACAGCAGCGGGGGGTGGTTCACCAGTGCACGGGCGATCGCCACGCGCTGCTGCTGGCCGCCGGAAAGCTGCGATGGCTCGTGGTCGAGCCGGTCGGCCAGCCCGACCCGCACCAGCACCTCCCGGGCACGATGCCGAGCCTGGCGGTCGGACAGATCGGACGTGTAGGTCAGCGGCATCGCCACGTTCTCCAGGGCGCTGGTCCGCGGCAGCAGGTTGAAGTTCTGGAAGACGAACCCGAGCTTGCGATTGCGGACCATGGCCCGCTGATCGGAGGACAGCCGCGATACGTCCTCGCCTTCAAGCCAGTACTCGCCGGAGGTCGGCCGGTCCAGGCAGCCCAGGATGTTCATCAGGGTGCTCTTGCCCGACCCGGATGCGCCCATCAGCGCGACCATCTCGCCGCGCGAGACGGTCAGCGAAACGCCCTTGAGCACCGGCACATCAATGTCGCCGATGTAATAGGTCTTGTGGATATCATGCAGTTCAATGAATTCCATGGCTGCGTCTGCTCCCTCAAGGCCGGCTGTCAGCGTGGTGGCGGGCCGCCGGCGCCGCCGCTCGGTCTTCGCGGGAATCGCGGGGCGAACGGGTTGGTGGTGTCCGTGCTTTGAGCGGCAGCCTGCGCCTGCACGCCCGTGACGATCTGCAAGCCTTCCACGACGCCGTCCCCCTGTACCTCCGTCATCAGGTTATCGCTCGGGCCTACCCGCACGGGGATGGGCCTGACGTATTTGCCTTCTACGGCCCAGAGGGTGCCCCGGCTGGAGCCGGTTCTCGGAAGCCGACGGGGATTGCGGACCTCGCGATGGCGGATTGGCGCCGGGGCGTTTGGAGTCCGCCAGCCGCGCTTTGAACGAATCGCGGACACCCGGGTCGATCTGCTCGGCCGACGGCGTCCAGCGCAACGCCGCGTTCGGTACCATCAGAACACTGTTGAACCGGTTGAGCTCGAACTTCACGTTCGCCGTCAGGTAGGGCAGCAGCCGGCCGCTGGAGTTGTCCGTGGTGATTTCCGTGGTATACGTGACGACATTCTGCGTCATGGAGGCGTTGAACCGGACCTTGGCCACCTCGCCCTTGAAGGTTTCGCCCGGGAACGCATCAACAGTGAAACTCACCGGCTGGCCCGATTTGATCTTGCCGATATCCGCCTCATTGACGGCTACCCACACTCGCATGTGCGTCAGGTCCTTGGCCAGCAGAAACAGGCTCGGGGCGTTGAGGCTCGCGACCACTGTTTGACCCGCGTTGACCCGGCGATCGATGATCACGCCCTTGACCGGAGACTTGATCGTGCAATAGTCCAGGTTGCGCTGGGCGCGCTGCTGGACCGCCTGGGATTGGGCAAGCGACGCCTGGGCCTGGGCGATGTCGGCCTGGCTGACGGCGATATTCGCCTGGGCGATCTCGAAGGCCGACCGGTAACTATCATACGTGGTCTGCGCCAGGGCTTCCGATGCCGGCCCGAGCTTCTGCGCCCGATCCCAGTCGCGCTGGGCCTGGTAGAGCTTGGCCTGGTTCTGCTTGAAGTTGGCCTGCGCCGTCTGCACGGCGGCTTGCGCCTGCTGGACCTGGGCGGCTGCCTCGGCGGCCTGAGCACGATAGAGGGTATCGTCGATCTGGGCCAGCACCATGTTGGGCTCGACAGGCGAGGTATAATCCACGGTGTCGCCGTTGGCGTCCTTGCCGAACGAGATGATCTGCCCGGCGACTTGAGCGCCGACGTCGATGACCTCCTCCGGCTCTACTGTGCCGGTAGCCCCGATGGTCACCACCAGGTCGCCGCGGGTAACCGTGGCCGTGCGGAATGAGACCGCCTCGGCGTTATCGCGGCGGATGTACCACGCGGCCGAGCCGCCCACGGCCGCCACCAGAACGAGCGCAATGACCAGCCTGCGGAACAAATGTCTCATGGGAAACCCCTCTGCAGATTGACAACATCCGCCGCCGGGGCCGAAATCTCACACCCGACTGCGCTACTGACTTTCATTTTATACGATTCAATGCCCATTCCCGTTCATTCCCGACGGAACCGTCCCTCTACTCTATGCGGAACTCGGGGATCATTCAAGTGGCACAACATCGCCGGGCGAAGTGAAGCTTTGCGATTCGCCTCGATTGTAGTACAATGCGCCTGCTTGGCCGCATTCTCCGGCGGATCGCGCAAAACATAGGATAGATAGGATCGACGAAGATGGGATTGCCTGTAGTTACGATCATTGGTCGGCCCAACGTGGGCAAGAGCAGCCTGTTGAACGCACTGGCCGGGGAGATGATCAGCATCGTCGAGCCGACGGCCGGCGTTACGCGGGACCGCGTCAGCACGTTCATCGGCCGGGATAGCCGGTACTTCGAGCTCATCGACACGGGCGGCTACGGCATCGTCGACGCCGACCAGCTCAGCGACCACATCGAGAGGCAGATCATGCAGGCCATCGCGCTGGCCGACCTGGTGCTCTTCGTGGTCGATATCCGCGATGGTCTGACGCCGCTCGACCAGCGGATCGCCGAGATGCTCCGCAAGCACAACCTCGACGTGATCGGCGTGGCGAACAAGGCCGATACGGCCAGGATGTTCCCCGCCGCCGGGGAATTCGTCCGGCTCGGGTTCGGCGAGTTCCTCTGTGTCTCGGCGCAGAACAACGTGAACAAGACGGAACTGCTCGACGAGATTTTCAAGCGGCTCGAAGGCGTCGAGGAGATGGGGGCTCCGCCGGAGCCGGCCATGAAGATCGCCATTGTCGGCAAACGCAACGCGGGCAAGAGCAGCATGGTCAACGCCATCGCCGGCAGCGAGCGGGTGATCGTCAGCGAGGTCCCGGGCACCACGCGCGACGCGATCGACGTGCGGATCGAGAAGGACGGCAAGACCCTCATCGTCATCGACACCGCCGGCATCCGCAAACGCGGAAAGATGGCCAACAGCATCGAGTTCTACGGCTACATCCGGTCCATCCGGTCCATCAGCAGGGCCGACGTGGTCTGGCTCCTGATCGACGCGACGGCCCCGGTCTCCGAGGTCGATAAGAAGCTGGCGCACCTGGTCGCCGAGGAGTTCAAGGCGTGCATCCTCGTGGTCAACAAGTGGGACCTGGCCAAGAGCCGGGCCGCCACGAGCGATTACGGGGAGTACCTGACGAAGACCATGCCCATGCTCCGGTACGCGCCGATCGCCTTCACGACGGCCACGGAGGGCAAGAACGTCCAGAGCGTGCTGGACCTGTCGGCCGAGCTGTACAAGCAGGCGACGACCTGGATCACCACGGGCCGGTTGAACAAGGCGTTCGAGGCCATCCGGAACGAGCGGGCGACCCCCCAGAAGCGAGGCATGCGGTGGCCGCGGATCTACTACGTGACGCAGATCGCCGTCAACCCGGTGACGTTCCTGATGTTCGTGAACGACCCGGGGGTGTTCGACGAGAACTACCGCCGCTTCGTCACCGGCCGCCTGCGGGATCTGCTGCCCATCGCCGAGGTCCCCATCCGTCTCCTGGCCCGCCCCAAAACCTCCCGCGACCAGCCGAAGAAATAACATGTGCCGCCATCCACAGAGAGGTGTCAGGACAATCGCCTCTTGATGACTTGCTCTTTGTTCTCTTGTGCTTTGTGCAAGGCATCACGGCAAGATAAGAGAGCTTGGCTGATCTGAGTGAAAGGGAGTCTTATGAGTCCAATCGGTCCGATCGTGGTGTCCGTCGTTGTGGCTTTTGTGTTCCTCTTCGCGTTCTCGGGCGTGCGGATCATTCGTCCGACGCACCGGGGCCTGATCGAGCGGTTCGGCAGGTACCATCGGTTCGCCCAGCCGGGATTTCACTGGATCATTCCCGGGGTCGATCGAATGATTCAGATCAATACGACGGAGCAGATGGTGGACGCCCAGCCGCAGGAGATCATCACAAATGATAACCTCAATGCGAGGGTGGATGCCCAAGTCTACTTCAAGGTCAAGAGCGACGAAGAGAGCGTCAAAAGCTCGCAGTACAATGTCAACAACTACCAGTATCAGATCGTCAACCTCGCCCGTACGACGCTGCGCAATATCATCGGCACTCTCACGCTGAAGTCGGCGAACAGCGAGCGGGACAAGATCAACACTGCGCTGCTGGAGACCCTGAGCCGGGAGACCAAGAACTGGGGTATGGAGATCGTGCGGACAGAATTGAAAGAGATCGACCCGCCAAAGGATGTTCAGGAGACGATGAACAAGGTCGTCAAGGCGGAGAACGAGAAGGTTGCCGCCCTGGATTTCGCCAATGCGATGGAGCGGCAGGCGGACGGTGAGAAGAGGGCGGAGATCAAGAAGGCCGAAGGAATCAAGCAGGCCAAGATCCTCGCCGCCGAGGGCGAGGCCGAGGCGATCCGGCTGGTCAACGAGGCCGCAAACACGTACTTCGTCGGGAACGCGCAACTGCTCCGAAAACTCGAGGCTCTGGAAAAGTCCCTGAGCGAGAACGCCAAGATCGTCATTCCGTCCGGCACGGAGCTCGTGAACGTGATCGGAGAGATGGCGGGCATTCTGCCGCTGACGAGGCAGTCCCACGATATCAGCCCAAAGGCGCGGACCACATCGCCCTCAAGCTGAATTCGGTCGCGGGCGGCCCTGGCGGCGGCGTCTCCCTTGTCCACAGTCAGGAAGTCCTGAGACTGTGCTTGAGGGCATCCTGAAGGCCGCACACCCGGCAGGCCTGCGTGATGGGCAGTAGCATCTCACGGGATGTGATGATTTGCCCGACCGGCTTGCGTAAGCTGCTCCCGGTCTGATAGACTGATAGGCATGACAGCCGTGGTCTTTAGGGTCGAAGCCGGGAGGCTATATGATTAGCATAATCGTATTGGCGACGATCGTGATCTTCACTCTGGCGTACTTCACCTACGGCCGGTTCGTCGCAAAGCAGATGAGCCTCAGCGACAACTACCGGACGCCCGCCCATGAGGTCAATGACGGCCTGGATTACGTGCCGGCCAAGGCGCCGCTGCTGCTGGGCCAGCACTTCTCGGCCATTGCGGCCGCGGGGCCGATTGTCGGGCCCGTACTGGCGGCGATCTGGTTCGGCTGGCTGCCCGCGTGGCTGTGGATCGTGGTCGGCGCGGTCTTCATCGGCGGGGTCCACGACTTCGCCACGCTGACTGCCTCCGTGCGGCACAAGGCCGTGTCGGTGGGTGAGATCGCCAGGCTGTACCTGCCCGGGTACACGTATATCTACTTCCTGATCTTCATCTGGCTGGCGCTGGTGTACGTGATCATCGCCTTCACCGACATTACCGGCCAGACCTTCAAGGCCGTCGCGCAAGGCGAGGCCTACGGGCCGGGAGTCGCGGCATCCTCGATCCTGTACCTGTCCCTGGCGATTGTCATGGGCGTACTGCTGCGGCACTCGAAGCTCAAGCTGTGGCTGCTCACGGTGATCTTTCTGCCGCTGGTGCTGCTGGCGGTATGGATCGGGCCGCGCCTGCCGGCGCCCGTGCTGGAGTTCTTCGGCGGCGTCTCTGCCAAGCAATGGGACGTCTTCCTCCTGATCTACTGTTTCATCGCGTCGATCATTCCGATGTGGCTGTTGTTGCAGCCGCGCGGTTATCTCGGCGGATGGCTGCTGTACCTGACGATCTTCATCGGCCTGGCGGGCGCCCTGCTCGGCGGATTCGAGATCGCGTATCCGGCTGTGAATCTCTCGGGCCTCAAGAGTTCGCTGAATGGCAGGCTCCTCTTTCCCTTCCTGTTCATCACGGTGGCGTGCGGCGCCTGCTCGGGGTTCCATGCGATTGTCTCCTCGGGCACGACCTCCAGGCAGCTCAACAAGGAGTCCGACGCCAAGCCGATCGGCTACGGGGCGATGCTGCTGGAGGGCGTCGTGGCGGTGCTGGCTCTGGCGACCGTCATGATGATCAAGCAGGGCTCGGAGGAGCTCAAAATGGACCCGAATCTGATCTATGCGAATGGCCTGGCCAAGTACTGCGGCCTGCTGGGAATCGGCTTCAACGTTGCCTTCCCGTTCGCGCTGCTGGCCTTTTCCACGTTCGTGTACGACACGCTCGACGTCTCCACCAGGCTGGCCCGTTACATCTTGCAGGAGCTGACCGGCTGGCGCGGGCTCTGGGGCGGCTGCCTGGCCACGGCCATCAGTCTGGCGATCCCGCTGATCTTCCTTCTGGCGGCGAAGGAGAAGGCATACCTGGTCGCCTGGCCGATCTTCGGCACGAGCAACCAGATGCTGGCCAGCCTGACGCTTCTGGCGCTGTCCGCCTGGCTGATCGGCTCGGGCAAGCGGGCTTTCTATACCATCGTGCCAATGCTCTTCATGCTCGTGACAACGATGGCCGCGTTGATTCTGCAGGTCCTGCCGTTCATCAGGTCGCTGGGGGACCTGTTCGGCGGAAAGATGAAGACGGAGGTGGTCATCTCGGGCGTCTGCGGCCTGGTCCTGCTGGTGCTCGGCAGTGTCTCGGTTATCTCCGCAGCAAGGGTCTTTCTTGCCTACCCGGCCCGCCGCGCCGCGGACGTCGCCTCATAACCGTGACGATGGGTCTATGTTTCAGCGGGAGTGGGGGCGGGCGCCGGCTCGGGGATGGGGACTAAGCGGAACTGGACCTTCGGCACCGGTTGATCCAATTTGATCTCGCCGCGCTCCACGTGGTCGTGCGGGAAATTGAAGACGACCTCGCGGGACAAGTACTCCTGGCTGGGCTTGTCCGAGTCCTCGATGAACAGGAGCATGTGGAATGGCATCTTGTCATACTCCTGGTGAGCGGCGGCGGTCGCCCGAACGAGTACGAGATCCGCCATCGGATCCCCTCGCAATTCGACCGTGAACTTGTCCTGCATATTCTGGCTCATGCACAGGCCGATGGTCGCCGACACGGCGTATTGCCGCAGCGCATTCTCCGCCGGCGGCAGTTTCACCTTTACCGGTTGCAGCGCGTCGCGCCGCTGGCCGTCCGCCAGCTCGATGTAGGGAGTCTTCTCCACCGGCGATTCCCGGGCCTGGCGTTGTTCCTCCGCCGTCAGTCGCACCCTCGCGGCCGCCATCCCCTCGGGTGGAACGCGCACCTTCACAAGCGACGGCTCGATGGTCTCGGCGATGAGCGGATTGCCCATGTCATCGATGCATTCCACTTTCATCGGCTCGGTCTTGAGCCGGGAGAGCTGAACCCTGATCATCCTCGGCTCGCTGGTCTCCACCGTCAGGCCCAGTTGCCGGATCTCATCGCTCTGCTTGAGGAAACTGAGCACATCGAGATCGAGTGTGCGCGTGGTCGTCTCCGTCAGGCCCATCTGCTCGGGCACGAGGAACAAGTTGAGGTCCAGCTTCTCGCGGTTCTTGCGCCGCACGATTTCACTGACCCGTGAGGCGGGGCCCTTGAGAACGACGCGCTCGATGGTCACGGATGCCCGCAGCGTCGAGCTGTCGCCCTCCAGGGCGACCCAGAGGTTCGGATCGCCGGACTTGGCCATCGTGATCGTGACGAAATTGGACAGCTCCAACCGCTCATCCTGCGCCAGGTCCGCCCACACCCAGATCAGGGCGGTGAGAAACACGGTCACTGAGATCTTTCCGAGTTTGCGTTTTGCGTCTATCATGTCACAATTTCACACGGAGCTCCGCGAGACTCCACTTCCATATCACGCATGGCGTTTCCACAGCCGGCCCACCAGCGGCATGCTTTCCCCCATGGTCGTCGCCAGGTAGGACCGGATCTGCGACTCGGTGACGTTGCGATTGAGCTTGCCCTCGTGCGCCACGGAGATCGTCCCCGTCTCCTCGCTGACGACCAGGCACAGGGCATCGGACCCGGCGGTGATGCCGAGGGCCGCCCGATGGCGTGAGCCCAACGCGACGCCATCGATGGTGCCCGCTTCCGCCAAGGGCAACTGTACGCGTGCGGCGACAATTCTGTCATTGCGAATCACCACGGCCATGTCGTGCAGGGCGGTTCCCGGATAGAAGATGCTCTTGAGCAGGTCGGCCGTCACGCGGGCATCGAGCCGGGAGCCTGTTTCGATGAACTCCCCAAGCGCGACCTCCCTCTCCAGGACGATGATGGCGCCGATGCGAGCGGCCGAAAGCTGCGTCACCGCGGAGATCAGCTCCTCGACCGTGCGGGAGAGTTGATGGGAAGAGCCCATCCAGATGCGGGGCTGGCCGATCTGAATGAGGACGCGGCGGATCTCCGGCTGAAACGCGGCCACCGCCACGATCATGACCGCAATGAGGAAGCCTTTGTAGAGATACTGAAGCCGCTCGAAAGGAAGCCGCTCGACTACCAGGTTCAGGATGAGCACGCCCGCCACGAGGAGGAAGATGACGCCGCGAAACAGTCGCTCGCCGCGTGTGCCTTCGAGGAAATCAACGACCCACCAGACCACCAGCCCGATCGAAAGCAGCTCGACGACAACTATCCACGGTGGATTTGCCGCGACCCGATGAAAGTAGTCAAATAGTGCATCCACCTGCGCTGACCCTTCCGTGGGCCTCGAGACCCCGGATTCTCTTATGGTATTCGTTTGTCGGTGAGATGGCTGG
This sequence comes from Sedimentisphaerales bacterium, assembly GCA_963708075.1. Classification (GTDB taxonomy): domain Bacteria; phylum Planctomycetota; class Phycisphaerae; order Sedimentisphaerales; family Anaerobacaceae; genus PLanc-01. The sequence goes on along the minus strand of OY970194.1, from coordinate 4,197,911 downwards.
GCCGGTCCAGCAGCAGGACCCTGTCAATGTCGGAAAGCATCATCTGATTGTTCAACTGCAGTGACCGCTCGTGTCTTCGACTGACCTCTTGGGCGGTCTCGCCCGGATGCTGCCAGGAACAGCCGCTCAGGAGCATCCCCAGCAGGCACAAGGCCACCACTGTGAAAAGGCGTAAACCTGTCCCTTTCTGCCATCCTTTCCTATTTTCCACAGCCGTCACGCTTTTCATCATATCCCCTTTTTCTCTAAGGTGCAGTCGAGTCGCTGGGTCACCTGCGCAACACTCCGGGCCCGGGCCAACCATGAGCCATCTCTGATGGCGGCGCAAACCTTGCTCCACCATGAACTTAATTATACCGGCCCCTTCCGGCGCTGTCAAGCTCCGATGCGGATTTTCACTCCGGGCTGTGCGGACCGTAGGACGGGTTTGCGCCGGCAGTACCCGCGGCAAGATCTGCGGTGACCGGGGCAAGGCGGCTCTTCTGCCTGGTGGCTTTGAAATAGAGCCATTTGACGAGGCTGCCGCCCGCATAGGTGGTGAAGATCAGAAACAAGGCGGTCTGCTTCATGCAGACGACCAGGCCGAGGAATAACAGCACCCTGATGAGGTAGTTGAACCGTTGCTTTCCTCGCAGATACACGTTTACGACGTGCGGGTATCGAATTCGGCTGACCATGAGGATGCCCGCGGTGAGGGCGAAAAAGGGCAGGGCATAGACCAGCAGCTTCATGTCCGGCAACTCCTCCTGGTGGAAGAGGACCAGGCTGACGACCACGCCCGCCGCCGCCGGGCTGGGCAGGCCGGCAAAACTCATATGAGCGGCCTCATTTTCGTCGTTTTCCACGTTGAAACGGGCCAGGCGGATCGCCGCACAGCTTATGTAGACCAGGGCCGCCAGCCAGACGAAGCGATACAGGATGTCGTGGTGCAGCTCGCCCGTCAACGCCAGCTCGCTCTCTACGAGCTTGAGCATGAGGAACGCCGGTGCTACGCCGAAGCTGACCAGGTCACAGAGACTGTCCAACTGGCCGCCGAAGCTGGAGGTCGATTGGCTCATCCGTGCGAGTCTGCCGTCGAGCATGTCGGCGAACATGGCCAGCAGGACCATGTACCCGGCGACGGCAAAATGGGAGACGCGGGCGGTGCTTGCGTCCCCGCTCTTGCTGGCGAACATGATGGCGGTGAAGCCGAACACGCCGTTGAGGATGGTGATCAGCGAGGGCAACACCGTGATATACTTGACGCGCTGCCGGCGGACCCGCCGAAACAGCCGGCCCTTCGGCTTATGATTCGCGAACTGATGTTTGCCGTTCATTCCTGTTACCAACTCCTGGCCCGATTTTTGCATGTCGTCTCGTACTCACAAATGGTAAATCACAAATGGTAAATCGTCAATCGCGATACCTTACCATCGGTGTGATGCCCGCCTTGACCTTGTCCCCGATCCGCACGAGACATTCTATATATTCGCCGGCGGGAACGTAAAGTTCGGTGCGGGAGCCAAATTTGATCATGCCAAACGGCTCGCCGGCGGCAAGCGGCTGTCCGACCCGGGCGGCACAGACGATCCGCCGGGCGATCGCCCCGCTGATCTGGCGGACAAGAAGGTGGTCGTTCGGCCGCTTCGTCCGAACCACTGCAATGTCATTCGACTCGTTCTCTTTGCCGGCCAACGGATTCATCGCGTTGAGGAACCTGCCCCGACGATAGGTGATCTTCTCGACCTTCGCGTCACAGGGGCAACGGTTGATATGGACGTTGAAAACGCTCAAAAAGACGCCAATTCGCAGCGCCGGGCCGCCGATGAAGTCCTTCTCGTCCACGATCTCGATATCTCTTACCGTACCGTCGGCGGGGGCCAGAAGCAGGTTACCATCCCGGGGGATCTCCCGCTGAGGGTCTCGAAAGAAGCTCAGGGACCACACCAGCAATGCAAAAAACACCAGCTCGACCGCCGACACGGTCAGAAATACCCACGAAGTCTGCACGGCCCAATCGGGGAAGTACTGCAGGGCAATCATGAAATACGCAATCATCGCCGCAAGGAAGGTCAGCGGATAGATGACCACCTGGGGCAATCCATACTTGGTCAATGGGATTCGCATGAGAACCATTGTAGAGGCTGGCGGCAGGGGAATCAATGCGCAAGAACAAAGGCCGACCTCCGCCAGTCGGCCCAACAGTGAAAGGAGGTAAGGTGTTCGACAGAGTGCCCCGCAGCCGGTCCTCCGCGATGATTTTGCCGCGGCGGACGACTGAAGCGACCCGCGATAGCCCTTGCATCCCTGCGAAAGTGTGCAGCGTTAAGTTCTCTCTATACACATAGACGTTAAGTGCGAAGAAACGTTACAGCAAATTCGCGAAAGAAAATGCCCCTGGTCGCATTAAAGATGAGAAGGGCCGGAGTTATCGTCCGGCCCTTGTGCCATGGGTAGCACACCGGTCAGTGTGCGTACCATCTCTTGTCTGTTGTCGCAAGCGGCTATGGGACAGGAATCAGCTTGGCATCCGGCGTGAACTTGAACCGGCCTGAATCCTTGGACCACTGCTCCCAGGCGGAGATGGCCCGTTCCTTTTCCTCCTCGCCGGCACTGGGGTCGTAGCCGAAGTTCTGCCCGGTGAGGATTCGCAAGCGGTTGATCATCATGACCAGGCTCTGCTCCGGCGTCGGGGCTCCATGGCAGTCTTCCCTCATGCCGTCAGCACACCGCAGGGGATCGTCGGCAAGGTCGAAGGACCCCGCTGCTTCAGAGTTTCGCAAGGCCTCTATCATCTTTGGCAGAGCCTTCTCGAAGTCGATCTGTGCCATATCGGTCATTCCCTTGCCCTGGAAAGCCACGGCTCTGGCCAAATAATAGGAGGGGATCTGCAAGCCGTGTTCACTCGTCATCTCGATCACTCTCGTAAGCCGATAGATAGCCTCATCATAGCGGCCGGACTCATAAAGCGCCTTGCCCAGCCAGAACTGGGCCCAATTGCGTCCAGGCGAGAGCTCCAGCGACTCCGTCAGTGCGTCCACGGCGGCTGCGTACTGGCCCGCAGCCAGGGCCCGCCTGCCCTGCTCGAAATAGCCTTGGGCAATCTTGGCCGCTTCCTTCTTCTCCCGCTCCTGCACCATCCACAGCGGCTCCGGCCCCGGTGTCGCGCCGGGTCGCTTGTCCACCACGATGGCGCCTTCGGGAATCGCGATGTCGAACGTGCCTTGAGGGGGCTCCTCGTAGCTGACTTCATAGTCCCCGATGGCCATCGGCAGCTTGCTCTTTGGATCGATATACACGTCCCAATCCAAGGCCACCATTCGCAGATGGTGTGCAGGCCGACCTTTGTACTGGACGTTCTCAGCCACGACGGCATAGGCCGGTTTGCCTTCGGCGATCTCATCGAACATCTTGCCGGGGGCGTAATGCCATGTGTAGGACTGCTCCTTGGGATCGTAGAGGATGGCCGTGTTTTTGTCCTTGCCGGCGTGGTAGACCATGACGGTCTTGCGGTCGTCCACCACGTAGAACAAATGGGAGGGCGTGTTCTGGCGATATCGGGCCTGATAGCCGTTCGGATCGATCTCTTCCCATCGCTCATCTTCAAGGTTTCCGGCTTTATCATACTTGACGATGTGCATATATCGGACGTTGTGCAGGGCCTCGATGGTTTGTTCCACGGCGTAAGCCGAGGCCCCGAACCTGTCCAGAAAGCTGACTGCGCCAACGAACGCGACAATGATCAACGCCGCGGCAGTAGTGAACTTCATGGTTCTGTTCATGATCAATCTCCTGACAACGAGTTGAATCCTTGATTGGGAGTCCTCGTCTGACGCAGCGATCTGCCCTGTGCGGATGCGGGCCATTACCGCCCTGGTGAGCGAGTCATTCCCGCCCACGGCCCGGCCCAGTTCCTGCAATCTCTCTTCGATATTCTTCTCAGGAGGCATCGTACAACTCCTTAACCATGCTCCGCAGGCGTCTGTGGGCCCGGGACAGTTGTTTGGTGACTGTGCCGACGCTTCGGCCGGCGATTCTCGCGACCTCTTTGACGGTATGACCGTCAAAATACCGAAGCATGACGACTTGTCGCTCGGCGGCCGGCAGTTGCATGACTGCCGCCAGCAGTTCCCGCTTGTCCTCTTCGAGTTGCCCGTCACGGCTCTCCGGCGCCACGCCGAGGCTCTCATCCAGCTCCAGCGGAACCTCGTTGGGCCTTCTTTTCAGTGCATCCAGGGCACAACGATGGGTGATCCGCAGGAGCCAGGCCCCGAAAGCCGCCGGTTGCTGGAGGTGGCCCAACTGCCGGTAGGCCCTCAGGAACGACTCCTGGGCGATATCGAAGACCAGGTGACGGTCTTTCACGACGTGCAAGGCCGTCGCACGGACCGATCGCTCGTAGCGTTTGACCAACAGCTCAAACGCCTGCTCCCGGCCCGCCAGGACACTTTCGATCAATTCTGCATCAGACTGCACGCTCAGGTACCCTTTACTGAAGCGCTTCTATTCTAAAGAGCCCGCCCCCGGCCGCAATGCGACCACAATGCTGAAAATCGCAAAAAACACGCGTGCGGACCAACTCTCCAACAGTAGGGCAGTCATTATGGGATGAGACATCGCAAGCAGGGGACAAGACAACCGAGGGCTCTGAGGCTGTGAGAGAATTCGAATTACTGTGATGGTTCGACTGCATCTCTGCGACCTGATCGGTCCTTGTTCATTCTGTAGATCTCAGTCTATTCAGGTTCGTTCAGGGGTCGATCTGTCTTGTCCAAACCTCCATCAGTTCAGCAGCCGGCCCGATCGGGCCCTGGGGCGGTACTCTATGCCCCTTTTGGACTCTCAGCCCACCAATAATGCCTCACCAAAATGTATCATGTTGTACGCCAGCGCAGACCACAGCGCAACACAACGCACCTTGTGCAGCCCACGGACCAGCAATCGAGCCAACCCGCGATAGGTCCGCAGATCGGCGTTGACCGTCTCACTGGTCGCCGCCCGTTCCTTATAGATGCTCTTGCCTTCTTCACTGGCCATGCGCGTCCGCCAGGCGGCGATCTCAGGGCTGTCCGTCTTACGCACCTGACAGGGGTCCACACACCCTCGACCGCCCTGCGGCGGAGCGTAGATGCGTACACCCGCCTGCTCGGCCGCCTGGATCTGCTCCAACTTGACAAAGCCTCCATCCATCAAGTGCTCCTTCACCTGGCCGTCCGTACGCTCCTCGACGTGCTCACGCATCGGCGCACTCTCGGCCTTGTCCGTGCCCGCGTTGGTCACGTCCACGCCCAGGATCGCCCGCGATTGCGTGTCGCTGGCAAACTGCAGGTTATAGGCTGGACGAAAGCCGCCATCAGGCATTTTCATCACACGGGCTTCACTGTCGGTCGTCGAGGCACGCGGCGGGCTGGGTTTGTCCCGCTGATTGTTCCGCGCTTGGGCTTTGACCTTCTTGATCTCCTCCAAGGCCCCCAGCGCCTTTTCCACTCGCTCCAGCCGCTCTCGAGCCGCTCGTTCTTTCGCCGCCACCTGCCGCGCATGGCGATCCGTAAGGGCGGGCGACTCCCGCTGGGCCTTCAGAGCTTCCACCTGGCCCTTGGCCTGGTCGAGCAACTCGTTCAATCGCCGCTCCCGTCGAAAACTGCCTTTGCCGGCGCTGGCCCGCACACGCATCCCATCCTGGCTGATCCGATGCACGCTGACCAGCTTACGCTCCATCAGCATCGCCAGCACCTCGGTCATCAGACCGTCCAACGCCTCTTCATGACTGACGCGAAAATCACTCAACGTGTGATAGTTCACGCCAACCCCGCCGCACAGCCAGCGATACGCCGCATGATGCTCGCACAGCCGCTCCAACTCCCGCGTGCTGCCCACCCCCTGGGTCGCCGCATACAACCACAATGCCACCAGCAAGCGAACGTCCGTCGCCGACCGCCCGGCCTGTCCCTCACTGACCTTCAGTCCCTCGGTAAACTTCGACAGGTCCAGCCGCTCCACCACGGCCCAAAGCACCCGCACGTGATGGCCCGGCGGGATCGTCTCTTCCAGGGACAACGGAACCATCCGCGTTTGTGACCGGTCCGGCCGACGAAACCGCAACGGACCCGCAGGCACACAGTCTCTCGAATCTTGTTCCATCTCACTAACCTGAGATTCCATTCCCGGCAGAGTTCCTTGCTCTTTCATGCCCGTTATTCTACCATCCCCGTCAAGACCGATTTCTTCACAGCCTCTCTGCCCCCGGACCCCCGAGATTTTTCGCTTTTTGCCAACAGCATCGATATGAAGAGCGATGCCCCGAAGAAGCGGCATCGCTATGCCATTGGACCGTTACGGCGCTCGGGTTGCTTCTCAGCAGAGCCCTGTCCTCCGCAACGGCACGTGCAAGAATACCATCGATGCTCCTCGCCGGCAAGCGACCGCAGAAGGCAGATTACCCCAAGGCCCCTGGCAGCAAAATGGGAAGCTGGCAGGGCAACTGGGCAGCCTCATTCTCCTACCATGCTGTTGGCGCAAAGCGAAAAATCTCAGGGGTTTGGGGACAGCGAGGCTGTGGTCCCCAAGACAGATGGCATTTTCGAGTGTCTTTCGTTTGCTGCTGTCCCGCCGCCGTTCTTCGCCGGCACAATCCCGCGATTCTCCTATGAACTTTGCGGAATCGCTATTGACTTTCTCGCGCGGAATTCGTATGGTTCTGTGTTCCCCGAGCGCGGGGAATGGCACGGGCCCGTAGCGACTGCGGAGGTCGGATTGGTGGCGGATCACGGAAGATGGTGAGTCCGCAACCATCAATCCACGACAAGTGGGGGATGGCTTCACGAGGCACGTCCTGCAAGGTGGTAAGAGCCCATGAGCCTTTCAGTTGGGGCTGAAATGCCGACATGGGTCGAGCTATAGATGAAGGAGAAGTTGAGAATGAGTCAACTGGCAGAGTCAGAGGTGGGAGTCCACCGGAACAACGGGATCGTGCGCCGCGGGTGGCAGGCGGTGCGTGATATATTCCGCAGGCCGAACCGTGCGGCGGGCCTTCAGCGGATGGCCCTGGAGCGCGGCTGGGTAATCGCGAACCACAAGCTGGTTTCCTTCCACGCTGCCTTCATTTCCTCCGTGCTGAGCCTGCCGGCCGAGCAACTGCGACAGCAGGCCGAGGCCGGCGTGAACATCAAGTCCGTCGTGCTGCAGTTCATGTTCCTGCCGACCCACATCGAAGTGTGGATCTCGCTGGCCGTTCTTTACCTGTCGTGGCATATCGCCATTGCCGTCCACGAAATGGGACACTTCCTCACGGCCGCGAAGCTGACGGCTTTGAATAAGGATTCCCAGGAGAAAGCCGATGCGATCCTCAAGAGCAGCGGCAGTAAGTTCGGCTACTACGCCCAGATGCTCCTGCTGATTCCGTGGGGCAAGTTCTACGGCGTCAAGAAAGAGCATGGCAACTTCGTCCCCGATGCCCCGTACAACCTGGCCGTCGCGGCGTCGGCCCCCGTGTGGAGCGGATACCTGGCGGCGGTTTGCCTGCCGGCGGCTATCGTGCTCATCGCCATTGGCCTTTCCACCGGCGTTGACTTCTTCGTCTACGTCGGCCGGTTCTTCCTGGCTCCCGGTTGCGTGGGCATGCTGGACCGGTTGCTGGCCGACCCCGGCAAGCTCCGCGAGTTCCGCACCCGCGAGAAGATCGCCGCCGAGCAGGCGGCCCGCGCGGCTGCGGCTGCCTCGAAGGAGAGCTGGCCCGTGCAGGTCGCTGCCGTGAAGCAGAGGCTGCTGACCACGCGCATGCAGCAGATCATCCTCAAGGACGGCAACCGCGTTGCGGCCCCGTGGCAGTTCCGAAACTGCGCCATGGGCGGCCGGCACACCGAGAAGGAATACCCCGAAAGCAACATTTCCATGCAGGAAAGCATGTTCATGCCGCTTTCCCCGAAGACCTACGAAGACGCCCAGGAAATGACCGTGAAGCTCCAGTACCGGCTCAAGGAAATCATCGAGTCGGCCCCGGGCGCAAGGTCATGGGTGTCGGCCTCGAAGGCGGCATCGCACCCTACGTCGATAAGGCAGAGGGAGACCAGGTGCCTGAGCAGCGCATGTGGCGCTTCATGAAGCAGGCCATTCTGGACTGCGAGTGGGTCCCCGGCGTCGATGTCGCGATCGCTCTGGACCCGGCGTGCTCCGAGCTCGAAAACGCCTACCGCGAGGAGCGCGGCGAGCCCGATTCCGTCGGCATGTATCGCTTCTGGCGCGACAAGAGCAAGGTCGAGATGAGCCGCGACCAGATCCTGGACCTCTTCAAGAAGTCCATGGAAGAAGGCATCCCGATCCTGTCCATCGAAGACGGATTCGGCGAGCGCGACCACCAGGGCTGGAAAAACCTGGTGAAAGAGCTTGGCGACAAGATCTTCATCATCGGCGACGACCTGGTCACCACCAAGGACTCGAACATTGAAAAGTGCGCCAAGAACGGCGAAATCAACGCCTCGCTGATCAAGGCCAACCAGATTGGAACCCTGACCGAGACCGTGCTGGCCATGCTGACCTCGCTGGCCTACGGCGCCGAGCTGGTGATCTCCCACCGGTCCAAGAGCCCGAACGACCCGTTCGAGGCGGAAATCGGCACCGCGATGAACGCCTTGGGCGTCAAGTGCGGCGGCGGCGCCAACACCGAACGCCTCCAGAAGTACGGGCGCATGATGGAAATCCTCGCCCTGGCTCGAGCCTCGCAGCGCGAAACGACAGCCAAAGAGCGCAAGGAAATCGAAGAGAGCGTCAAAGAGCTGGTCAAGATCCTCACCGGCAAAGACGACTGCACCATCTCCGCGAAGGCGGGCGACATCGATCTGACCAGCCTCCTGATGAAGATGCTGGCCATCGAGGCCGTCAGTGGTACGGAAGAGGCGACCAACGCCGGTATCCCGTCGGCGGCCGCCACGTTGTTCCTCGGCCGAAGCGGCATCATTCGCTTCAAGGGCTCGACCCCTCTGGGCACCAGCGCCGGCGAGGACGAAGCCATCCACTATGTGGACAGCATCATCGAGCCGTCCGATACGGTCAAGAAGTATCCCGACCTGTTCAAGGCCGCCGGCGACGGCACCTTCCGATTCAAGAAGGACGTCAAGGTGGACGCGGTCCGGGCCAAGAACGATGAGAAGCTCATGGCCCTCTGGAAGAAGTCCCGGCGATACGACGGCAAGGGTTGCATGGACGCCGTCCAGCACATCGAAACCGTGCTCGCCAAGGCCTTCGTCGGCAAGCGAGTCGGTACGCTGGGCTCGCTCCTCGACACCGACCGTCAGCTCCTCGGGCTGGAACTCGAGCAGGCGATCGCTGCCGGCCGGATCAGCAAGGACGCCTCGAAAGAGGAGAAGATCCACGCCATGCAGCGCAAGGGCCTGCTGGGCATGAACGCCATCCTGTCGATGTCGCTGGCCCTGGGCCGGGCGGTCGCGGCGGCGGACGGCCGGGAGCTCTGGCAGCTCATGCGGGACATCGCCAGCGACACCATGGCCAAGTTCATCGTGGCCAACGGCGGCAAAAAGAGTCTGGCGGATCTCAAGAAGCTGGACTTCGACCAGCTTACCACCCAGTATCGCCAGAGTGCGGCGGTGTGCGTCAAGAGCGGCAAGACCATCTACGAGCTGCTCCGGGCCCAACTGCCGGTTTACCCCGTATAAGTTGATTGCAGATTGATGATTGCGGATTGCGGATTGGGCCTTTGACCCCGATCCGCAATCCGCATTTCTTTTAGTCCGAGAAACATTTCAGAACGAGCCCGGCGGCGGCCGATAAGCCGGATAGGTTGCAGGGCGCTGCGGCGACCGGATCAAGCGCACCCTGTGTGTATGGATGAATGGATTGGGCCAATGATGGACTTGCGGATCGAAGCCGCGTCGTGAATCCGCAATCCGAAATCCGCAATCCGCAATTGGTGGTCTGCCATGCAGAGGCAAGGGATTCTCCACCTCCTTTTCTTTGTGGTGTTCTTCAGCATCGGTGCCGTCGCGCTGGGCGGGGCGGTCCTGTGCGATGATTTCACCCAGTACTGCCGCAACAAGAGCTATCTCCGGGAAGCACAATCGTCCCTCAAACAGCTTGAGTCGCTCAACGCCGAGTATGATGCCCTGTTGCAGGAGTTGGAGAAGGACCCTGACCTGCTCCAGCGCATCGTGCCTGTGACCCTGGGGACCGAGCCCAACGATCCGAACACCGTCTATCCCAAGGCCCGGGCCGGCGAGCTGGCGATTGCCCGAAAGGCCCTGGTAGCGGAGGCCGAGCAGGAGCCCGACGCCCCGGAAATCCCAGTCTGGCTGCAACGGTGCAGCGATCCCCCCAAGCGAATCACCCTGTTCATCGCCGGCGCCGGTCTGGTCCTGATCGCCCTCGTCTGCTTCACCCCCGGCGCCCCGGAAGAAGAGTGATATTGGCCTACGCAGCCGGTCTTGTCTGTTGCCATTTCAACCGGATCATTTGGCTGGATGTTAACGGAGCAGACGACGTTCAAGAACCTCCTGCACAGCCCGGCGTCCATCCAGAACACAATGAATGAACACCTTCCTCCCCACGATCTGGTAGATAATCCTGTAAGGCTTAAAGTGGACTTCCCTGTAGCCGCGCACGCCGACACGCTCAAGTTCAGGTGACCATTCTGCGTGATCACCATGGTCCCGCGCTTTGTGCTCAACTCGCGTATGATCCTGTCCGTGTGGGCCTTCAGATAACTGACTGGCTTGATTCGTTCACTGAGCTTCATAGCCACGGCTCCTTTCTAACCCGATATAGCCCAAATCCCTACCCCATGCGAGACGAAGCTGATCTGGAGGGCCGAGGTGGAAGGGCTATGAGGCGGGCAAAAGGTGCGTGGCGAGGGCGACGCGGAAGATGGCGCCGGTGGGCTGGGCGGAGTCGATCTCGACGTAGCCGCCGTGGGCTTCGGCGAAGCGTTTGACCAGCGTCAGGCCCAGGCCGGTGCCTGTGACTTGAGGCGAGTTTGAAGTGTCAAGTTTCAAGTTTGAAGTGTGAAGAGGCTCTCTGGGCTTCACACTTGACACTTCAAACTTCCCACTTTCTATGCGATAGAACTCCTCGAAGACCTTCCTGCGCTGGCGATGGGGGACGCCCGGGCCGTGGTCCTCGACCTCGATGATGGTGAAGCTGTCTTGTCCTCGCGTGTGCACGGCGATGGTCTTGTCCGTCGCACAGGCGGCGTACTTGACGGCGTTGTCGATCAGGTTCACGACGATTTGCGTGACGGCGTCCTTGTCGAATGGCGTCTGGCCCAGCGGCTCGAAATCGGTCCGGATGGTGAACCCGCGCTGCTCCGCATAGGGCTTCATCATCTCCACGACCTCGGCGACGCAGTCATTCAGGTTGCCAAGCCGGAAGGCGTAGCGCTTGCGACCCTTTTGCAGTCGCGCAAAATCGAGCACGTTCTCCACAAGCCGGCTGAGCCGTTCGCTCTCCTGCCGCATATTCCGGTAATACTCGCCCAGCTTGTCCGGCGACTTGATCCAGTTCCTTTCCAGCATCTCCGAGTACATGCGAATCGAGGTCAGAGGTGTTCTCAGCTCGTGCGAGACAGCCGAGATGAAGTCGTCCTTCTTCCTCGCCAGTATGATTTGGGCCCGCACGTTGTGCCACAGGCTCACCAGGGCCAGCGTGACGGCGGCCACGACGGTCGCGAGAATCCCGAAGTAAATCCGGTGCAATTCCCCGCTTCGCTTGGTGATCCAGGCGGGGTCGAGCTCCTTGAGGCTCAGGGCGAGATCCCCAAAACCGAAGTCGAGGATGGCTGTATACGCGGCTTTCTCACCGACGTCGTCTACGTACCCGCTCGCCTTGGTGACCCGCGGCAACTCGAAACCCATGCCGTCCCGCATGAATCGTCCGGCCGATTCCTCGATCTCCGTGACGAGCCTCTGCTCATCCAACTGAAAGCCCTGGAGAAGGTGCCTGTCCTCGATCTGCACGTGCCGCAGCAGGAAAACCTGCCCGCCGAAGATGGAGGTCTCCGGGTTTACGCCAGGTACGATGAGAGGCACGAACGGCTCGATGCGGATCTGCACCATCTCGGAGAGGTCCTTTGCCTGCTGCAAATCCGCCTGGATGCCGGACGAGGTGGAGAGGTCCCGCTGATCCTGCGGTGGCAGGGCGGCTGCCACCTGAGTCTGCTCCTGAGCCGCTGCGGATGGCTCTGCAACTTGCCCCCGCTGGGCTGGCATGGGCGCAACCTGTTCGGCTGGACCTGCTTGTGTCTCAGTCGGTGGTTGCGATGGAGGCGGGACGGCCTGGACCTGGTTCGAGTTGACAAAGAGTCGCTGCTGCCTGATGACCTGCGACGCCTGGGCCTCCTTGTTCAAGCTTTCGATCGGGTAGGCCTTGCTGCGCGCGCCTTTGCCTTTCACAACGGTGTTGTTTTCCGATGTTTGATTGTCCCGGAGCGAAGTCAACTGCGGGCTCTGACTCTCGGCCTGCTGTGTCATCTGCTGGTCGGGCAATCGCAAGACACCCGATCTGCGGGTGATCGACGGCAGCACATTGTCCTTGATGTTCCTCCCTTGACGCTCCACCTCGTCTGTCATCGCACTGCCCTGGTCCATCCGGGGCAGTGTGCCTGGGTAGTACGGCGTGACGATGCTGCCATCGCCCTCGATCTGGAAGTAGCCGTAGGCGAAGCTGTTGGACAACTGGTTGCCCAGCGGCGACCGAAGCAGCGGCAACTGCTGTTGCTGCATCTCCGCCATGTTCTCGGGCACATAGTAGTACAGATAATCCGTGTACTTTCGCTGCTGCTCGGCCTCGATGAACTCATCGAGCTTCCGCTTGACGTCCTGACGGATTTGCTCCGCCACCTCGGCGAACTCGCCCAGCCGGGCCCCCTCCAGACCCTGTGCCCACTTGGCCACAGCATGATAGCCGAGCCCCCCGAGCCCGCACACGGCGGCCACGATGACAAGGCTCAAAATGATAAGACGTCTGTACATACTCGTCGGATCGTTCTCTTAAGAAACCCACGGATCGGGTGCCATGTCTACGCTCGCGTAGACATGTTCCATAAACAGCATGCTTACGCGAGCGTAAGCATGGCACCCAAGCCTTATCCAATCACATCCAGTTTGTGTCTGTCCAGGTTCTTGGGCAAAGTGCTGGGTGGCAGCGGCAAGCGCCAGCTTGCCGATGGCTCCTCGGATGCATAGCACCATCGGCAAGCTCCGATTCTCTTCGCTTGCCGCTGCCACCCGGATACCCGATTATTCTCACAGACACTCCAGTTTCTTCCTGGCACCAGCCGCGCATGGACCCAGCGACCTACAGGGCGGTCGCGTACTTGTAGCCCGCGCCCGGACGGTTTGGATGATCTGCGGGGCGGAAACGTCCTGCTCGATTTTGGCTCGCAGCTTGGCGATGTGCATATCGACTGTCCGCGTGCCCAGGTCGGTCAGAAGATCGTGCCAGACCTCGCGGTAGAGCTCCTCGCGATCGATCACCCGGTTGGGGTTGGCGGCGAAGTACTGGACGATCAGGGCTTCACGCTTGGTCAGGTCGATGTTGCGGCCGCCGCGCAGAGCCTTGAGCGAGGCCATGTCGATGTGCAGGTCGCCGAACGCGAAGCTCTGGCCGACGCCCCGGGCCGGGTCCGTCCGCCGAAGCACCGCCCGGATGCGGGCCAGCATCTCCTCCAGCGAGAATGGCTTGGTAATGTAATCGTCGGCCCCGAGGTCGAGGCCCTGGATCCTGTCCTTCTCCTGCCCCTTGGCCGTGACCATGATGATGGGGGTCTGTACCCCGCCGTGGCGCCACAGCGAGCACAACTGCTCGCCGCCGATCCCCGGCAGCATCAGGTCGAGCAGGATCAGGTCGAAGCGGTTCTGCTCGACCGCCTGCTTGGCCGCAAGCCCGTCGCACGCCGGCGTGACCCGGAAGCCGTGGTACTCCAGGAAATCCACCAGCGCCGTCCGGATCGCCTGCTCGTCTTCAACAACCAGTATGTGTGCCTGTAATTCCATAATCATCCTGCCACACCTTAATTATAGGCTAAAATACGACCCGAAGTGTGTAAATGCCATGTAAAAAGCAAAGGGGGATGTTTCGTTTCAGTGGATACCCGGCCAAGAGCGTTCGCCCGCCTTTTCCACCGCCACCCCGAACAAAATGTCGGGTGCGAGCTTAAAATGCTTGCAATCGTTACGGCCTGTGGTACACTAGCTCCGCCTTTTATGGGCACTACCCGGGCAGGTAGCTCAGTTGGTAGAGCAACGGACTGAAAATCCGTGTGTCGCTGGTTCAACTCCAGTCCTGCCCACTCAGAAACCGCGTTGCCGCTATCAGAAACGCGGTCTTGCTTTGCGCCGAGATGCGCCGAATTCTGCCGATTTGTACCCCGAAGCGTCCCACCCAAGTCAGTGACAATCGCGTTGTCTGTGCCGGTCGCTCTCGCCTGTTCACTATCGGGTTTGGCTGCCAGATCGGGAAGCAAGGCATGCGCCGCCCGCTCATCGTTCAACCGCACGTGCTGTGCACTTCTCTCTTTGGCGTCCATGTGACCTGTAAAGTCCTTGAGCAACTCAGCCAGTGGCTTGGCCGCACTGATCCGCTCCCCGTCGATAATACCAACGGCAGCCAACCGGACCTTCAACGCCAGTGGTGCGGGATTTCATCGCAGAGAACGCCGGGGGACGCAGAGGAGACACGGATTCACACAAGATGAATACGGATTCCTCACCGCGGAGAACGAGGACGGTACGGTGGGGCTCGCCCGCCGAGTTCTTCACCACCCAAACGCAGAGAATGGAGGACGGAGCACGGATGGCGGAGGACGGCGGGTTCCTCAACTACTAATTGCTGTTCCTCATCGTCCACGAGTGCAACTCGCTAAAAACATGTATAATGGTTCGAATGCCAGTTGAACGCCATAATGATATACCGAATTTGCCCATCAAGCAGATACTGCCGACTAGAATAGAACAAAAAGCCGGCAACTGCTATCCGCTGCTTGACGCTGCTTACAGCCACTACGTGGCTTGGCTTGGTAAGCATCCTCGAATGACCTTCTTTCCTGAATACACCGACCACGGGATACAACATCTCTTACGCGTTGCCCACCTTGCCGAGTTTTTGATATGTACTGGTGGTTTTGGCCGGCCCAATAGTTGGGATGTTACCTCAGCGGAGGACGTTTTTGTGCTAACGGGCGCGGTTTTGTACCACGATATGGGGATGTTCCTCACGCAAGCGGCCTTTGCAGAACTCATAGACGGTGCTGCTCGCCCATTGATCGATAAGGCGTTGGACCAGCCGTGGCACGCCTTATGGGAAATGTACCTTGAAGAATCGCGGCATTGGGGGGAGCGAACGATTCGCCGGCTGTTCGGCGAATTGCCATGGTCACACAGCAAATCAACACAACATCTAACACATATCGTACGCTGCAACGAGCCACTGACCGAGTGCCAAACACTGCTCATCGGAGAGTTCATTCGGAGACATCATCATCGCCTGGCTCATGAGATTGCTTGTTACGGATGGCCGGGCAATGACGGCCCACAACTGATTGTTAGTGATTCCTCGATGGTATCGCCGGAACTGAGGGATTTGATCGGGCTGGTATCTCGCTCACACGGCATGCAGTTGCGCGACACATTTGGCTATCTCTCACGCCACCACTCCAACAATCTTCGAGAGAGTCGCGGGACACACGTCGTGTACCTGATGGCAGTGCTGCGCGTTGCCGATGTGTTGCACGTACACGCCGAGCGTGCAGCGGGCTCCCGTGCCTTGATTCAGAAGCTTGCCAGCCCTTACTCTCGGCGCGAACAGGAGTCTCATCAGGCAATTTTTGATGTTCGGCTCAATGTCGATGAAGACCCTGAAGCCGTCTGCATTGATGTCCAACCGAGCGAAGTCTTCATCGCGTCGACCCTGTTTCGATTACGGCAATGGCACGAAATGCTTCAATCCGAGCTTGATCACGGCTGGACCGTGTTGGGTGAGGTCTATGGCCGTTATGATCGCCTGTCACGATTGTGGTTGAGCTTACGGCGAGTGAAATCGAATCTCTATGATCAGAGTTTTGAATCAAAGTTGACGTTCGTGCCTTGTCGCGCCGCCTTCGATACCGCACAAGGCGAATACTTGAAATTGCTCGTCAAGCCGTTGTATGGGGATAGCCCCGGCATTGGCGTGCGTGAGTTGCTGCAAAACGCGCTCGACGCCGTTCGGGAACGGCGAGCTTTATCGTTCGAGAGTAAATCGAGTTTTGCGCCCATCGACTCTCGATTCCCCAATGCGGATGTGATTCTCGCCGAATGCAGCCGTGATGAGAAAACACCGACGCCCGAAAATGGCGGTCCGCCATCGGATTGGCTTCACTGGTTCGAAGTTGCTGACCGCGGCATCGGAATGACTGCTGAGATCGTCCGAGATTTCTTCTTGAAGGCCGGTGCTACATATCGCCGTTCCTCGGATTGGCAGAAGTTGTTCACTGACGCAAACGGGCATTCCAAAGTCCTCCGCAGCGGTCGCTTTGGCGTCGGCGCACTTGCAGCTTTCTTGTTGGGCGAACAATTGCAGGTCATCACTCGGCATTATTCCTCTGCTCGTGCCATCCAGTTCACGGCCCGCCTTGAAGACGAGTCAATTGACCTCTTTCATGCGCGCCGGGAGATTGGAACAACAGTTAGGGTCAGGCTTTCTGCTCCCCTTGGCGACAGTTCTCGTTTTGAGTGGAATTGGTATCGGTTGTCTGATCCGGTCGTCAAACGCCTTCGTAACGGTGAAGACACTGATCGGTCAGGCGATTTCAATGACCATAATGACAATTGGCTTCCTTCCGAAGGCGCAACTCTACCGTTGAAGTGGCGACGAATCACGTATCAGCCCTTTACGGACATCCAATGGACCTATGAAGAATACGGGACCACATTGACATGCAACGGCATCACGATTGGGGACATGGAGCGCGATAGGGGAGTCAAGTGGCATACACTCTCCACAAATGGCAAGACACATTTGGGGAGCGACAAGTCAACAGAGGAGTCCTTGTGCCTGAAAGTGCCTTCAGTTTCGATCTTCGATCCAGACGGGGCATTGCCACTGACCCTGACACGGGATCGCTTGGCAACCGAAATGTATCCTTTCAGCAAACCACTCCTTGAAGCCGTGATGCGGGATATGCTCGCATATGCTTTGGTCTATGGACCGACGAAGCGGCTGACAGGGAGTAGCCACGCCTACTACCGTGGGCTGCGGTACCCGGGCTATACACCTGGGACCGACAGAATCGAAGTAGCGCAATGGGCGAGTTTGCCCCAAGGTTTCACACTGTCATGGATCTCAATGCTCCGCTGGGCGGGCATTCACCGATGCATCATTTTGGCCTCGCGAAGAAATGGGCGCATCCTTCCAAGCTTGCGGACTGATGAAAATACGGCCCTTATCGCCGTAAAAACAGATGTGGACCCGCAATATAGAGATGCGTTCTGGCCATTAGACGATCGCGTTCCTCTCCTGTCAGTTCCGCTGAGGATTCACAGTCCATTTCCCGATGAGGCTATTTTGCTCAAGTCCCGTGTGTTGATCGGAGATAACGTGAAGGAGTTTCTCGAAGCACGTACCGCAGAATTCAAGCGACGGGAATATTTGCCTGACGATGATCTCGAAACTATCTCACAAGTTCCACCAGGAATTGAGAGAACGCAAGCAGAGCGACTGACACCATTGCTGAATGGCAGGATGTTTTTGGTCGAATCGAGGAGCGACACGTCGCATGGAGAGCCGGATCTACTCAAGGCGTGTGCCGCATGGTTCGAGCAGCAGCGAACACGGATAGAGGAAGCAGGCATTGTTTGCGAATGGTTTCTCGATCCAGGAGGAAGATCCAACGAAAACGCTGTCGTTGCGCTTTGGCGGGACATCATCGGCCAGCCCGTAATTCCGTACGCGATGAGCGATCGACGGAAGCAATTGGGCCGAGCGTTTGAGGAACTTGCCGCTGAGGTTGAAGTGTGGGAGCGGCAAAAGTTATCAGAAAACGAGGAGAAGGCAGCCAAGTTGGCAAAACGCCCGCAAGGTGCTTATCCACATTTTCTTCATCAACAAGAGATCAAGAACTATCTTAGAGAGCACAACGTGCATCGGCCAATTCGTGTGAGCAAGCACGGTGATTGGTTGACGCGTGCTACGGGCAAGATCGGTTTTGGGCTTTACGTTCCCTATTCGCGTGAAGAGCTTACGGCGGTGAATCCTGCCACTCCGCAGACCGGCAATCCATTCAAGGGCGTGGAACATGATCAGGACCTTCTCCCTGAATTTCGATTGATCGAGAGACTTCTTGATGGATCTAACGCTGCGCACCCCATCGTACTCGGTCCTCAGAGAGAATAGGCAAAAAGAAAGGGGAATTGTCTGAAAGCGTTTTCTGAGACTGTGCGGATGACAGCGGCAAGAAAGAGCAATACCTTTGCCAAATCGGGGCGACAAGGTGTGAACCTGCACCCTCTTGGTCCCGAACCGCGAAGTAGATCATATTCCGCGCCGCCACACCTGGATCACAGCGCCTTGACGAAGGTGATCGCCAGCGGATCGGCTGGCAACGGCATAAGAGGCCCAGCAGTACGACGCTGGACCTCTTGTCGTAAGTGCATGGTGGACAGAAGTGGCTTACTTGGCGTACGGGTCGTACTTGATGGCGTCCGTCTTCTGATCGCGGGAATAGTGCTTGCAGAACTCCCACCTGATCTTGCCGTATTCGGGATAGAGTGTGTGCACCAGGTTCGTCGTGTAGGCTAGGGCAACCGTCGGAATGTCGTCGGCATCGTTGAGATACCAGCGACAGTTGTCGTTCTCGCCGTTGAGCTTCACCCGCACCACACCGCCGGCCTTGAAGCCGTTCACCGGATGCGTCTTAAAATCGAACGCCCGATCTTCTTCCTGCCATTCGTACCTGGCACCTTCAATTCACCCCGGCCTTTCGAACGCGCTGGAGGGACCGGCGATAATGATTCCTCTCGGAGAGCATTCCACCTATAATGGCTTACCCTGATTTCCTGGACATGGTTTGGAAGGTGGAAAGGCTGAAGTGGTGGTGAAAGTCAAACCTATGGGCATGCTCCTGATGATGCTGGCCGGCTGGATCAACCGGCATCAGCGGGATGTGATTGTGTACCTCAAGGAGGAGAACAAGATTCTACGCGAGAAGCTCGACACCAAGAGAATCCTTCTCAATGACAACCAGCGGATGCGATTGGCACGACTGGCAAACGTTTGGGGCGGTCGGTCCTGAATGACGCTTGTTCTGTCTTCTCCCCAGATACGATCCTCCGATGACATCGCAATCTCATCGCTCGCAAGTATGATGGCAGCAAGAAGAAGGAGAAGGGGACACCCGGTAGAAAGAGAATCTCCGAAGAGATGGAGGAACTGATCGTCCAAATCACACGCAAGAACAAGACTTGGGGCTCTCGAAGGATCAAAGGACAACTCAAGTACTTGGGGCACAACATCTGCCACACGACCATCGACAATGTCCTCAAGCGAAATGGATACACGCCCGGTCCGGATCGAGCCAGAGAGACCCGCTGGTCAGAGTTCCTACGGTCGCATTGGGAGTCTCTGGCGGCTATCGACTTCTTCACGACTGAGATTTACACCCTGTCTGGCCTTACCCGATACATGGTTCTGGTCACTATCGACTACGCCACGCGCAAGGCGAACGTGGCCGGTATCATCCAGCAGGCCCATCGCGAATGGATGCTCCAGAAAGCCAGGAATCTGGCCGATCAATTCTCAGGTTTCCTTAAGGACAAGAAGTACCTGATCCACGACCGGGACCCTCTGTTCACTGAGGAGTTCCGGGAAATCCTGAAGTCGTCCGGGGTCAAGTGCATCCGGACCCTGCCCATGGCACCGCACCTAAATTGCATCGTCGAGAGGTTTGTCCGCAGCATCAAGAGCGAGTGCTTGAATCGGATGCTGATCTTCGGCGAGCGGCACCTGGAGTTCGTCATCAAAGAGTACATGGAGCACTATCATACGGAGCGGGCTCACCAGGGTATCGGCAACGAGATCATCGAGCCGCCTCCGCAAGGGGAAGGCAAAGTCGTCTGCCAGGAGCGGCTTGGCGGACTCCTGCACTTCTATCGGAGGGCCGCCTGATGGATGGGATGAATATCTTTACGGTTCTGGACGACGCCGTACGGGGCTCCAGGGGCCTCGCGGCAAGCAGCCGGATCGGCGAGGCTGGCGGACGGAGACAACTCGTTGGGCTCCGCGACTCCGGCGGCGAATGCCGCCGCCTGTTTGGCGTAGGCGGAGGTCCTACCGAAGCCGTAGCCGAAGCCAAACAGGAAAGGGTCCTCGGGCTCAACCATGGTAGCGGTGGGCCGCTGTTCCTGAGATGGGAGCTGCTGATACTGGACCGGTCTTGTCAGTGCTCTCAACTCGTTGATGTGCCAAAAACGTGTGCCAACGCTGCTACGTTGGCCCTCAGTTCGTCCTCTGTGCGACCTACGCCAGCCCTCTAAGTCCTTATGTAGCAGCCATTAACCCTTATGCCATAAGCACTTACAGATGGCCTAAACGCACTGAAAATCCGTGTGTCGCTGGTTCACCTTGGCCTTGTCATCGGTATCCTTGGCCGCCAGTCGTCTGAGGTTTCGCTTGCGAACGCGTCCCGAGAACCGCGCCGCGAGCAGAGCGGCTCTGATGAGCAGTGAAACAGCGGTACTGAGGATGTCGAGACTCTCTGTCATGCCACCTCCGCCAAGGCTTCACAACACAATGGAAGCCGGGCCAATTCGCCAGGCAGTATAGTCTCAGATGGGGGAAAATGCGAGCTCGTGGCTCCGGGATCTAAGTGCCTATGCTTCAAAGAGATAGGCGGGTTTCCAGGATGGTCCCGTCGGCGCTTGACAGGTACACGTGGTCCTGTTTGTCGACCCGGATGGACAAAAGCAACAGGGCTGCGTCCGTGGTGAAACGCAGCCCTGAAATTACGATGGTTGCCGATGCTCGGTTATGCCATTTGACGTCTCAGACGCCAGCCCGCGACGCCCAGGCCGAGAATCCCCAACAAGACTCCCGCCGGCAGGGGAACAGGCGCGACGTAGGTTCGGAACTGCATGTCGTAGACAGGGAAGTCGAATAGGCCGTCGCCACTTAACATTAACAACTCCCAATTGGTACCGTCATCGTTTCCCCACAGGGCCCCGCCGTCCGGGTCCAGGGGGTTCAGGTTCAGGGGGTCGGGGCGGTAGGATTCATTATATGTGGCACCCACCGAGACGATTCCAGGAGATTCGGGGTCCCGCTGCACGATGATGGAGTACATTTCCCCCGCGGTGACGGAGATGGGCGAGACAAGGGTGCCGCGGATCCAGCCATCGGAGGGGTCAGGGTCGGACAGAGTGACAGATCCGAGATTCGTCCAAGGAGGCAGACCATCTTCTTGCGTGTATCCGATCTGCACAAGCGGCGGGGACACGGGCCCGTAAATAGGTGCATCTATGACGCCGATTTCGATACCATACCAGATGCCCGGCTTGCCCACTGTGAATGTCTGGGCCATCATAGTCGAAACCGGCATCCCAAGCAGATCCCCGACCGCGTAGCAGAGATCTATACTCGTCTGCTGTTGATCAATGTCGGCCGGATCAAATAGGTCGGCCCACGCGGAGTGCCCAATAAATGCGCATGCTGTAATGACGCATGCCACAACCACTGTTCTCATGTCTCTCCTCCTTCCTTCAAACCTCAACGACTCAGGCGAAATGCCGACGCAGTGATTCTGCAATGGTCGGCCTATCGCCGCACAGTACGTCCCTGTGCCTTAGTACCTTGGGGCTTAAGGAAAGACGCATAGTGTGATCCGGCACAACTTCCCTGCGCCTTCTAACTCGACGATATCAGCTTCTCCAACCCTTGTCAATAGGCATGTCCATATTTTCGCCGGAATGCCGCGGCGATCCTGTGGGACGCCCGACTCGTGGCAGGCGGGTGCACGTCACGTTTGCAGGTATCAGAATTGCTCTGCGATAGGCCCAAAAGGCTGTTTTGAGGATTTGTCGCAAGGGAGGGATAGTGTGCCATGGATGCCAGGATCGTCGCGACATCGGGAGCCGCTTAGGGAGAGGAATTGTCTCTATTTCACAGGAATCTGGGGCTTTAGAGGACCGAGTGACAGAACAGACTTGCTGCGGCAATGAGGGGCAGGGTTTGCTGCAACGAGTGGTTCTCGAAACAGCCCCGGGGTCACCAGGGCAGTGGCCGATCCTGTGTGTGTAGCGACTGGGAGCGGAGGTCCTTAGCTGCCTGAAAACCTACCCATGGGCGTGACGTGCGCCTCACCTTGAGGAAATCTCGATTTTTCCTTGACGAAGATGGGCAGCCTGAGTTAAGATGTCATGGTGTGCAGTCGTCCCCGACGGCACTGTCGGAGTCGAACGTAGGCATCTAAGGGTGAGAGCCGCAGAGCCAGTCCGATTCATTTCTTAGCTTGAGCGGCACCTGCGAGTGCCGGCTCAGCAGGGATATTCTACTGAAGGAGCGTGGCGCGGCGAAGGTGGGTATCTCCACGTACCGGCGTGGTGCGTGTGAGGGGAGTAGTGGTGATAGGACGGTTGGCGAAGTGGTGGGCAGGCAAGAGCTCACTGGCGACAACAGACGGCCGCCAGGCGGGCTGTGTCGTAGAGTCTCTCGAGCCGAGACTCCTGCTTTCCGCCGTGTTCGGCAGCGAAGAGGTCGATCCAATTCGCATCGATGTCAATCCCACTGCCAGTGTTATCCCCGTAGCCGCCATAGAGGTCAGCACCGACACAAGTGACTGTGCGACTGACGCCCAGCTCGACAGTCTTCAACTGTTCCTTACACAAAATGCTACTGATGAGACGCAGGCCGATAACGGAGGCAGCGACTCGACGATTGTTGACAGCCAACCGGCTGAATCCGGGATTGAAACAGACCAACTGCTGAGTACGGACCTGTCCGGCGTGACCTCGTCTCAGTACAGTGGCTCGCTTGCGGCATCGTATTGCGACGTTGCGTACGAGGGCGAGCCCATCAGTAATGGTGTCGATGACGGCGTCTGCGATCCGCAGTCGCCTGTGACATACGAGGACTTGCCGTCCTCTACCGAGCAACTTATTGACACGTTGCACGTTCCGAACCCTCCCCCGCAGGATGCAAATTACCTGACCGTGACCGCTTCAGGGATGATTAATGTGTGGGATTTCCAGCCTCAACTGCTGGCCGAGAGCGGAGTCTGCGGTCTGATCATCCAGGGGACGGATGAAACGGATGATACGCTCGTCGTGGATTTGAGCCGCGGTGATCTGCCACTGCCTGTGACATTCCACGGCGGAGCGGGCGGATACGACACACTGGTCATCCTTGGAATGGTTGCCGGGACCTATACCCCCGGTCAAGTCTTTGGCGACGGTACGATTCAAGCCGGCGTCAGCTCGATTTCCTTCACCGGTCTTGAGCCTATTCTTATTGACGGCGCCACTGTAACCGGCACCGGGCCCACGGGCCTGGACACCTCTGCTCGTCCTTCGACGCTCACCTTCACCACCCCCGGTGGCGTAGATGTCATCACGATCGATAGTCCCGCGGCGGGCCAGAATCGCATATCCGGAACCAGTGGTGGAGTGGCCTTCGAGTCCATCACCTTCACCAATATCCAGACGGTCGTGATCGATACCGGCACGCATGACGTGGCGGGGTCCGACGCGGATAGCATCACCATCGTGAGCGGCCTGGTCGCCACGGGGCTTGCGAACCTGACGATCACCACGGGCACCGGCGACGATGTACTCCGGGTCCAGACCACCGACAACCTCACGCTGCCGGTGGCCGGCGGCGTCCTGAGTTTCGATGGCGAAGAGGGAACGGACCGGATTGAGGGGCCCGCGACGGACATCACTTGGAACCTGACCGGCAGCGGCGCCGGGAACCTGGGTGGGACTACCGGCTTGGTGTTCACGAACGTCGAGAGCCTGGTCGGCGGCAGCGGCCAGGATACCTTTGCCTTCCCGGCCGGTGTTTCTTTCGGGGGTACGATTGACGGCCTGGGCGGGTCGGACACGCTGGACTACTCCACCTGGACCGATCCGGTGGTGGTGAACCTGACCATGGGCAGCGCCACGGGGACCGGGGGCGTGTGGAACATCGAGAACGTCATCGGCGGCTCCGGAGCCGATGAGATGACCGGCAACAGCAGCGTGAATATTCTCGTGGGCAACGCCGGTAATGACACGCTCACGGGCGGTGCCGGCGGAGATATCCTGGCCGGCGGGGCCGGAGACGACATCTACTATATCGATCAGGATGGCACAGGGGCGGTCGTGGAGTATATTCACGAGGGCACCGACACCATCAACGGGCCCGACGCGGGCACCAATTGGGTTATCAGCGGTGCGGACACCGGCATGGCCGGTGGCATGAATTTCGCCAATGTCGAGCATCTTGTCGGCGGCGTCGGAGACGATAATTTCGCGTTCGAGGGTGGAGGCTCCGTCTCCGGTTCCATCGAGGGCGGCTCAGGCAGTAATGACACAGTCACCGGAGCGCCCGTTGTCGACAATACCTGGACCGTCACCGGCACAAACGCGGGTGCGCTGACGTTCAACGAGCATGAAAGCGACTTCACGGGCATAGAGCACCTTACGGGCCGGGCCGACAACATCGACGCTTTCATCATCAAGGCGGGGGGCAGTGTTGTGGGCGTTGATGGCGGAACAGGCGGTACGGACGGCCTGCTTATCTCGGGAGTGATCGTCGAGGTTGCGGACCCCGACAGCGAGGGCTCGTACGGGGGTGTGACCTACGCCAACCTCGACCCGCAGCCGTTCGTAGGCGGCGATGCGAATGACCCGGTCATCACCGGGTCGACATTCGACGACACGATTCGCGTTTACGCCGACGACGCCGGGCTGAACATACAGCGGGGCAGCACGATCTACACGATCTCCATCGTGCAGCTTGCAGCCCTGGAGTCGCTCACGATCGAAGGCAGGAAAGGCAGCGACACGATCACCGTCGAGTCGCTACCGGCCGATTTCTCCGCCGACCTCCAGATTTACGGCAGGAGGAGCTTAACCGGCATTGCCGAGATCGACCTGGTGATCGACTCTTTGCTCGACTCTCTGAAAGATCTCGTAGGCGATGACGATGTCGATAGCGTCGTGTTCGCGGGCAGCATATCCAGTCATGGCGGTGATATCGGGGTCATAGCGGACACAATTACCGTTAAGACGAATGCGGTTCTCTCGACCAGCATGACTGCCGGAAACAGCGGTGACATCGACCTCGGGGCGCGGACGATCACGCTCGAAGCGGGCTCCGGTCTGCTCGCGGATGCGGCCGCCGAGTTTATGGCAGGCGACGTCACGCTCGAAGCCTGGGCATCGAGTATCGTCCGCTGGGCGGGCACGCCGCGACCCAGTGCTACGATCACGGCTACAGGCGCGACTATCAAAGGCGATTGGGTCGGGATGAATGCTTATGCCCAAGACTGTTTCGGCGTCTTCGGGTGGAAGAAGGACGCGGTCGCGCGCGTCACCCTCACGGATACGGTGATCATAGCCAATGCCGTCAGTATGGAGGCGGGCGCCGACACCTCGCTGATTCCTCCGGTCGACCCGGAGATGACCGGCAACCCGAATCTGACCTTCGGCCACAATGCGATCGGTTGGGGTACCATCACGCGTGACACCGGCAGTTGGCTCCTCGACGGATTCTTCACCGGCCAGGCAATCACCGTCTACGGCACGGAAGACAACGACGGGTACTATACCGTGGCGGTCGCGACCCTCGACACCATCACGCTCATCTGGGACGACACCCTCGTTGACGAAGCGGACGTGGCGGGTGCTCAGGTCATCGGCCAGTTGCTGGTCCCTGATCCGGAGACGATCATCAGCCAGTTCATCCCGTTCCCCAACCCGATGCTGTTCAGCCTGTCGAACGCCGAGGCCACAGTCAAGATCCTGGGGGCCTCCAGCATCACCGCTGCCACCGGCAGCGTCCGCCTGAGTTCCAGTGCGGAGTCGCCGGCGTCGTCTTCCTTCCCCGGCGTGCCGATCCCGAAGGTGGCGGGGCTCGCCGCGGTCTGGACGCAGTCCAGTGCGACGGCGGAAACGTCGATCGACGGCACGACATTGGTGACCGCACACGGTGCCCTCGAGCTCGACGCCAGCGCCAGCAACAGCGTGACCGGCAATGCCATGTCGCAGGGGAAGAACAAGCCGGTCAGCGTGACCTTCGCGGGCAGCAAGGCGGACACCATTGCCAAGGCCTACCTGGGGGTGGGCACCACGGTGAACACCGGGGACCTGATCGTCAGTGCTGAGGGGAGCACGGATGTGGAGACGGCCGGCGCGGTCATCAATACGGGCGCTTCCGGTGTCAGCATGGCATTGGCGCTGACCCTGATCGATACGGACACCGACGCCTGGATTGCCGGGACAGTCTATGCTTCCGGCGATGTGAGCATCTCCGCCGTCGCCGAGGAGTCCAACATTACCCAATCCGAGTCGCGGTGCCTGGGCAGCACTGGAGACATCTTCACCCAGCTCAGCAATCAGTACAACCAGTTCTTCAGGGACAAGTTAACGATCTTCACCGATTTCACCAAAGGCTTCCCCCTGTTCAATCCTCTTGAGGAGGTCGTGGGCCTGATCTTCCCCGTCATAAAATCGGGCAAGTTCAACCTCGCCGGCGCCGTCACCTTCGCTAAGGTCGACAATGATGTCCATGCCTTTATCGCCGACAACGTGTACGCGAACGTGGACGCCGGAGGCGCGATCGAGATCACCGCGTCCATGGTTTACCGCAGCTTCACCACGGCCGTGAGCCAGTCCACCTCCGATGGCGTTGCCGTCGGCGGCGCGGTGGCGATCACGATGGATGACAACGACGTCAAGGCCTACATCGGCGAGAACGCCGTGGTCAACGCCAAAGGTCCGATTGATATCACCGCCACCTTCCTGACGCCCTTCCCGTGGGAGACGGACTTCACTTCGCCTGACGCGGTACTCGACTTCCTCATGACCATCCTCGGCGGCGATGTGATACAACTCATTCTCAGCTCCTATGTTTTCAACTCCAGTACCGGATCCAAGTTCGGCTTGGCCGCTTCGGTGGATGTACGGATCATCAACAACGTCGCCGAGGCTTATATCGACGAGGGGGCGGATGTGGATTCGGGGGCTTCGGTGACCGTTTACGCCCGGAACGAAGTCAACGGCTTGCACCTGACCGGCCAGATGGCCGGTTGGAGCTTCCTGGACCAACTGCTCACGAACCAGGTCGCCAACAAGCTGGGGTCCAGCGCGATGCTGGAGCGTATCAACGATCTGATCTTCGATAGTGGGATCTGGGAAAAGAGCATCAGCGTGAAGGCCCTCGACGACCCGAAGGCGGGGGTTGGTGGCGCGATCAGCTTCGTCTATACCAAGAACAAGGCCATCGCCCGGATCGCCGACGGCGCGAAGGTGACCGCTGCTGCCGACGTCAACGTTCTGGCAGACACCCAGGAAAGGCTCATCACCGTCGCCGCGTCCGAGGGTTCATCGGCAAAGATCGCCGTCTATGGGTCGGGCGACATCGTCCTGCAGAACAGCACAGCCCTCGCGTATATAGAGGATAGGGCCGACATTACGGCCAGCGACGACCTGACGGTTCGGGCGACCAACGACCCTCGGGTCTACTCCTTCTCGGGCGGGGTGGTGCTGGGCGCGCAGGTCGGCATCGGCATCTCCGCGTCGTTCAACCAGGTGACGGTCATCACGAAGGCCTTCATCGGCAACGGCGCCAAGATCAGCGGTACGCCCGGGCTCACCTTCACCGACGTGAGCCTGACCGGCAACCCTTCGCTGCGCTTCGAGCACGTGGCGATGACCGGGACCGATACCCTGACCTTTACCGATAACGCCGCCTCGGAGACCGATACGCGCGACACCATTACCCGAAGCGCCGGGAGTTGGCTGGCTGACGGCTTCCGGGCGGGCCAGTACCTCACCATCGAAGGCAGCGCCGAAAACGACGGCACATACAGGATCGCTGAGGTAACGGACTTGACGCTGTTCCTGGCTGAGGGTGAGGCCTTGATCAACGAGACGCTGACCAGACACGCGATGAGCGGGAGCCTGACCTTCGCCGACAACGGCGCGGCGGCGGACACGATCACCCGCGGCAGCGGCAGTTGGCTGACCGACGGCTTCGCAGCCGGGCAGATGATCCGCGTGGAAGGTTCGGGCGACAACGATGGCCTGTACCTGATCGCGGCTGTGACGGCCTCCACGCTGACACTGGTCGCGAGCGACAGCCTCAATCCGGGCACCGCCAGCAGCGCCAGCGTCGCGACCATCTCCCTCACGGCGCCCGACACGATCACTCGGGACAGCGGGAGCTGGATCGACGATGGCTTCCTCGTCGGCCAGACGATTACGGTCAGCGGTACGACTGCCAATAATGGCACCTACACCATCAATTCGGTAACCGACACCTGCATCACCCTGAACCCGAACGAGCGCCTGAGCGACGAGACGGTGGCCAGTGCTAGCGATGATACGGTGTCGGCGCCCGACACGATCATTCGCGACAGCGGCAGTTGGCTCGCCGATGGCTTCCAGCCCGGCCAGACGATCACCGTCTCAGGCGCCGGGGCTAACAATGGAACCTACACGATCGGCTACGTGACGGAGCAGGTATTGACGCTGATTCGCACGGACACGCTCACAGACGGGGCGTCCACTACGGCGATGGTGACCAACGATCCCGAGGCTGCCACCGGCGTGATCTCCGTGGCTGACGACATCGACATCCAGGCCTTTTCGGGACCACAGATTTTCTCCTTCTCGCTGGCCGGCTACGTGGCCTTGAGCCAGAATCAGGCGCCGGCATCCGGTGACTCGACGGCGGGGGCCCCGACTACGGCGAAGGATGCGGCCGGAAACACCGGTGGCTTCGGCTTGGGCATCTCGGGTGACGCGTCGGTGAACTATGTCAACATGACCACCCTGGCTTACATCGACGGTGCCGTGAGCGTCAAGGCCCATGACGTTCACCTGGTCGCACTGACCTCCAGTTCTCCGCGTCTCACGGACGACCCGTCGCCGGACTTCGGAACCGTGGCGATGACGGGGACCGGCAAGCTGACGTTTGCCGACAACGCCTCCTCAGAGACCGACACGCGCGACACCATCACCCGCGACAACGGCAGTTGGGTGACAGATGGGTTCAGGGCGGGCCAGAAGATCACCATCGAAGGCAGTGCCGGCAACGACGGCACCTACACGATCGCCGAGGTGACGGCGTCGACGCTGACCCTGGCTCAGGACGCGGTTCTGACCAACGAGACGCTGACGAGACACGTGATGAGCGGCAGTCCGGTGCTGACGTTTGCCGACAACGGTGCGGCCGCGGACACGATCACTCGCGACAGCGGCAGTTGGCTGACCGACGGCTTCGAAGCCGGGCAGACGATCTATGTGCAAGGTTCGGATGGCAACGACGGTACCTACACGATCGCCGAGGTAACGGACTCGACGTTGACCTTGAGCGCCGGCGATGTAGTAGCGGCCGGCACCGCGAGCGGCATGAGCGTTGCCACACCTGCCGTCACGGCACCCAATACTTTTGGCACGGAAAGCCCGACGACTGAGCAGACCCTGACCTTCAGAGACAACGGTGCGGCCGCGGACACCATCACCCGCTCATCGGGCGACTGGATTGCGGAGGGCTTCCGCGCCGGCCAGTCGATCAAGGTCTCAGGGACAACATCGAACAATCGCACCTACATCATAGCGGACGCCACCCCGACGACGCTGACCCTCACCTCCGGCGCCATGCTCACCACCGAGACCACCAATAGCAGCGACGACCCGTCCATCGAGGCGGGTGCGGCTATGACGGGCAATCCGGCGCTTACCTTTACCGCCCTGCCCCTCGCCCAGGATACGATCGAGCGTTCCGAGGGCAGTTGGATCGCCGACGGTTTTCGGCCGGGCATGAAGATCAAAGTCTCCGGGACGCAGGAGAACAACGGGGAATACACTCTGGCCGATGTCTCCGCGACCACGCTCACTCTCACAGGTATTCTGGTCGGAGACCAGTTGATCACCTTGCAGGACGAGGGGCCCATTACAGGCGTCGTCATCACCGCCGCGGACCGTGGCAAGGCCGCCCAGATCTTCGCCCTGGCCGGTGCCGTAACGATTACGAGACGGCAAGGCTCCGGCGCCGCTATCGCCGGTTCATTTACGATGAACCAGATCAATGCCCGGACCGAGGCTTTCCTCGCTCATACGGTGGCCCGGATCGGCCGCCAGCTCGTCCTCGGCGCCCACACGCCCGCCGCGATCTATTCGATCGGCGCCAGCGTCTCGGTCGCCACCGACAAAGGCAAGATCAGCCTGGCAGGTCAGGTTACCTACAACAAGATCGATAACGAAAGCCGGGCCTACATCACCGACACCGTCGTCAGCGGCCCGGAGGCGAGTACCGAGGTGCCCCTCGTGGCCCTCGTCGCCGAGGACGCTGCCGAGATTGTCTCCGTAGCCGGCGCTGTCGCTTACGGGGGCAAGGCCGGGATCGGCGCCTCGGTGGCGATCAACACCGTGTCCAACACCACTGAAAGCTTTATCCTCAATTCGGATGTGACGGCCGCCTCCGTCTCCGCCCAGGCGGATTCGAAGACCGAGATCATCGCGGTCACCGCGGCGGTCGGCGCCAGTTCCGGAAAGATGGCAGCGGAAGCGGCGGTATCGGTCAACATGGTGAGCAACACCACGGCCGCCTTCATCAAGTCCGACGACGATAATGAGCACGGCATCACGGCCTCCGGGCCGATCGGGCTCAACGCCGTCGATGCGTCGAGCATCTATGCCATAGCTGGCGGTGTCGCTTTCGCCAAGGGTAAGGTGGGGATCGGGGTGTCGGTGACCTACAACGAGATCGACAACGAAACCCTCGCGTACATCTCCGACACGACGGTCGCCTCAACCACGAATGGCATTGAGATCCGCGCCCTTTCGAAGCCTCTGATCTTTTCCATTGCGGTGGCCGGCGCCGTGGCCGTGTCGTCCGGAGACGGTACGAGTGTGGCGGTTGCGATTGGCGGCACGTTGGCCATGAACGAAATTACCGATTCCGTCCTCGCCTATGTGGATGCGTCCGACGTTACTGCCAACGGCGACATGGTGGTCGAAGCGGATTCCGATGCCGACATCGAGACCCTGGGGATTGGCGTGTCGGTGAGCGTCGCGTCAGGAAGCAACGCCATCTCCGTTTCCATCGGGGTTTGCGTATCCTGGAACATTATCGACAGCACCGTTGAGGCGTATCTCAATGACTCGGATGTGACGTCTTCCGCGGGCAATATCGCTCTCACGGCCGACAGTGACGACACCATCAGGTCCGCCTCGGTGGCCGCCTCCCTGGCCATCGCCGTGTTCAGTGGCAGCGGCTTGGCGATCAGCGGGGCGGGGGCACTATCGAACAACAGTATCAGTGGCGACACGAATGCTTACATCAATGGCGGCACTGTCACGGCGCACGACTTGACGCTCGCCACCGACAATGGCTCGCGCATCGACGCGTTGGTGCTGGCCGCTTCGGTCGGCGCCGGCGCACTCGGGGCAGCGGTCGCCCTCAATACGATCAGCGGTGAGGACCAGGACGGTCGAGAGGCATTTCAGGTGCGTGCCTATGCACAGGATGTCGTACTTAACGTTGGGGGCAATCTGTCTCTGACGGCGACTTCTACCGCGAACATCGGGGCGGCCGTCAACGCGGCGGCGGTGGGAGTAGTGGCGGCCTCCTCGGACAGCACCTCCCTGGCGGCGAGCGGGGCGGGTGTGTTCACGAGGAATGAAATCGCCATGGATGTGATGGCCTTCATCACGGCCGGAAGTGTCACACTGTCCGGCGGCAATCTCACGCTCTCGGCGACGAATGCTTCGACGATAAAGGCAGAGGCGGGAGCGGTCTCTGTCGCGCTCGCCTTCGGCTCTACCAATTCGTTCAGCCTGTCGATCGGCGTGGCTCTGGCCCACAACCGGATTGATGACCGGGTGGAGGCGTTCCTCGATAATCTGCCGGCCGTGCTCACGAACGGCGGCAATATCAGCATCAGTGCAGAAGATGAGTCGACGATCCGTGCCACGGCGGTTGCCGTAGCGGTTTCCGGTAGCATGGGAAGCACGAACGGCGTTGCTCTCAGCGGCGGCGGGGCAGAAGCGACAAACATCATCCTGACCACTACGAATGCCTATATCAGCGACTGCACCGTGGGCTCGTCCGGCCAGCAGGTCGGCGAGGTCGATCTCGATGCCAAGAGCACTGCCGATATCGATGCGACGATTGTGGCGGTGGCGGCGTCGGTGTCCTACGGCGGCACCACGGGCGTGGGTGTGGCGCTGGGCGTTGCCGTCGCCCGCAATTTCATCGGTTGGGACATCACCGATGCTGATGGCGACTACGAAACCAGTGACGGCCTGCCGCAGGGGCAAACGCTGTCCAATGCGCAGACGAAGGGGACGCCGCTGGGAACGACGGTAAAGATCTCCGACGGCGCACGCGCGGGTGATGTCTACGAGTACCTCGGCCCAACCCTGACTCAGCCGCTCGAAACCGGCGATTCCTCCGAAACCGGCGTGACACTGACGAAGAACGTAAGTCGCATCCGCGTGGCTGATGATTACGACGGACCCGGGGGCACGCTGGGGGCGACCTACCAGTATGTTGGCGATGACGACAGCAATGTCGATCTTTCGGCGGAGGACTACACCGATACCGACAGATGGCAACTGATCAGCATCGACTTGCGCACCCTGGACTATTCCGACCGCTCGCTCTGGAAGCAGGTCAATGTTGATGACAGCCACCCCAACGAAGTGCGGGCCTACCTTGAAAACACCAGCGTACAGGCCTTGGATGTGTTGACGCTGGATGCACAATCTAATCAAAGCATCACGGCAAAGGTGGGATCGGGCGCCGCCGCGCTTTCCGGCGGCGGTACCACCGGCATCGCGGCCAGTGGCGCCGGGGTCTATTCCGAGAACCGCATCAACAGCGTCGTCCAGGCCTATATCGATGGCGACGGCGCGACTACCGCTACCGACGGCATCTCCGCCGCCAGCGTGCACATCGCCGCCAGCGACGCGTCGGGTATCAACGCCGTCGCCGGCGCAGCTTCGCTGGCCGCCTCGGTCGGCGGCACGGGCGGGGGAGCGGTATCGATTGGGCTTTCGATAGCCATCAACGAAGTCCGCAACGACGTGGAGGCCTACATCAGCAACGCCGACGGAGGCGTCACCACCTCCGGCGGCAGCATCACGATCTCAGCGGTGAGCCAGGGCCGGCACCTGTTCGATCTGGACTTGACTAGCCTGATTACGGCGGCCAACCTCGACGACGCCGCCACGGCGGACACGGACAATCCGGATGACCCGGCCAGTGAGACTGACAGCGTCACCAGTCGTTTCGACGACGCGGTCAATGAGGCAGTGCAGGATGCCGACGACGATCGCGCGATCCTGGAAGCCCTGCGCACGGCATTTGGCGAAACGCTGGCGCTGTATGGCACCGTCGCCACGGCGGCGAAATACCGGTCCAGTGACGACGAGCAGGATGTGCGCGAGGGCGACACGGTCCTGTTGGCGAAAGACTACGCCGGCGGCTTAGGGGGCCGTGTCTACCGCTACATCGTGAAGGCGCCCGAGAATTCCGGCACCTACGGGACTTACGGCTCGGAGACGTACCAGACTCCGAACGACATCGACCTTAGCGAGGAAGACTATACGAACGCCGACGAGTGGCAGCTCGTCGACGAGCTCAAGCTGTCGATCCTGGTTGAAGGCAAAAGTTGGATGCTGCTGGCGCCCGACGGCCAGACCTATGTGCTCGAACTGATTACCAAGAATGGGACCAACAAGATCAGCGTGTCGCATACGACGATCAGCGCCGTGTCCGTGGCCGCTTCGCTGGCGATCGGCATCGGCGGTTCCGGCGGGGTCGCCGTCAGTGGCGCGGGCGCCGTGGCGCAAAACGTCATCCTGACCAAAACCAATGCCTACTCCCAGGACAGCGTGCTCGACAGCTACGACGATGTGACGATCAACGCCGCGAGCACATCGACAATCTCGTCCGCGGTGGTGGCGGCCTCGCTGGCCATCGGGGGCGGCGGGGCAGCAGGCGTGGGCGTCTCGATCGGCGTCTCCATCGCCCGCAACTTCATCGGCTGGGATCCCAACGGCGCTGACGTCGAGGTCGACTATGAGTCGAGCGGCACGACAAGTAGAACTAACATTGACGCCTTGACTCCGGGGATGACGGTGCGCATCTCGAGCGGCGCGCTGGCGGGCGACATCTATGAATACGTCGGCCCGTCAAACAGCGATAGCGATCCGATTACAGCCGGCAATCAGCCGTTCGACCTCAGCCTGCAGCCATACCGCAACACCACGTTGTGGAAACGGGTGAATGTCGCCGGCAATGTCCAGGCCTTCCTCGCCGACACCAGTGTAGTAGCCGCTGACAACCTCACGCTCAGTTCTCTGGCGAGCCAGACGATCGACTCCGTCGTGTTTGCCGGATCTGCGGCGGTGGCTCTGGGTGGAACGGTCGGCGTCGCCGCCAGTGGCTCGGGCGTCTGGGCCGAGAACAAGATCGGCGTCGACGTCAAGTCCTACATCGACGGCGACGGGGACGGCGGCATCGTGGCCGACAGCGTAACACTGACCGCGGATGACACCTCGACGATCAAGGCACTCGCCGGCGCAGCTTCGCTCGCCGCGTCGGTCGGCGGCACAGTAGGCGTCTCTTTCTCGATCGGCGTTTCCCTGGCGCGCAATACTATCACCGGTGACGTCGAGGCCTACATCCTCAATGCCGACGGTCTGGCGGCGGATGAAGACGATCTTGACACTCTGACCGACTTCGGCATCGACGCCACCGGATCGGACGGCATCACGATCCGTGCCACTGAGAGTGCCGCCATCAATGCGATCTCCACCGCCGCCTCGCTGGCCGCCGGCTTCGCGGGTGTGGCGGGCGTCGCCATCAGCGGCGCGGGAGCCGACGCGAACAACATCATCCTCACCGGCACCAATGCCTATATCCAGGGCAGCGCGGTCAGCAGTGCCGGCACGGTGGACCTTGACGCCGGCAACACCGCCAGCATCCGTGCGGTGGTCGTGAGCGCCTCTGCCGCCATTGCCGTAGGAGGCATTGCCGGGATCGGCGCCTCGCTCGGCGTAGCCGTCGCCCGCAACTATATCGGCTGGAACCCGAATTACCTCTACGCGGCCGACTACGCCACCGGCAGCAATCCCGCTTGGATTGAGACGGGCAATACGGTCAAAATCACCGCCGGCGCCAACGCAGGCAACGTCTACGAGTACATCGGGACACAAACCCTGTTTCGGCCGACCGCCGTCGGCTCCGGCAATGGCCAAGGTAATGCAAACGAGAACAACAACTGGCTGACCCGCCTCAACTACGGGGACAACTCCCAATGGCGGCTGGTCAGCCTGGACCCGGACGCGGCGCAAATCCAAGCCTATATCCTCGATTCCAACGTAGACGCCACCGGCGTGCTGACCCTCGATGCCATCTCCAATCAGACCATCGACGCGACGGTCTTCGCCGGGTCGGTGGCGATCTCGGGCGGGCTCGTGGGCGTGTCGCTGAGCGGCGCGGCGCCGGCTCCGAGAACCGCATCGCGACGCTCGTGCAGGCTTACATTCAGGGCGACAAGGACGGAAAAGGCATCACCGCAGCCAGCGTCAGCTTGAATGCCGACGACACTTCCGCCATCGACGCGTTCACGGGCGCCGCTTCGATCGGGGCCGCCTTCGGCGGCGTCGGGGTATCGCTGTCCATCGGCGTGGGGATTGCCTTCAACGAGATCGACAACGACGTGGCGGGCTTCATCAAGGATGTAGACGCGGGTGTGACCAGTACCAATACCAATACGGACGCCACCGGCGACATCAGCATCACGGTTTCGGAGGGCGCCGACATCGAAGCTACCGCGGCCGCGGCCTCGGCGGCGGTGGCGCTGGGTCTGGTGGGCGCCAGCCTGAGCGGCGCCGGCGCTGTGGCCAACAACATCATTCTCGGCAGCGCCAACGCCTACGTGGACAACAGCGTGCTCCGCAGCGCGCAGGATGTGATTCTCGACGCGGACAACACTTCCACCATCAATGCCGAGGTGCTGGCGGTCGCGGCCGCCATCGGCGGCGGTGCGTTCGTCGGAGCCGGACTGTCCATCGGTGCGGCGATCGCCCGGAACCGGATTGGCTATTCGGCCACCGGTGTCTACTCGCCGATCGAGGTGCAGGCCTATATCAAGAATTCGAGCGTCGATGCGGCAGGCGATCTGACGCTGACCGCGACCTCGACGCTGGGTATCGATGCGATCATTTGGGCCGGCTCGGTGGCGGCTTCCGCAGGCGGGTTCGCCGGCATCGGTGTCAGCGGCGCCGGCGCCAGTGCGATCAACCGCGTGGCGGCCAATGTCAAAGCCTATATCGACGGGTCCGGCGCCACGGACATTACCGCCGACAGCATTTCGCTGACGGCCCGCGACGCCTCGATCATCGATGCCACGGTCGGCACCGCTGCGGTGGCCATAGGTGTCGGGCTCGTGGGGGCGGGGATTTCGGTGGGCGTATCGATCGCGAGCAACGAGATAGACAACCAGGTCAGCGCCTACATCGCCAACGGCCAGAGTGTGCAGACACGCGACGGCGGCGCCATCACGATCTCGGCGACTGAGAATGCGACGATCAACGCACTGGGGGTAGCGGCCTCGGCAGCACTGGGTGCCGGACTGGTTGGAGTCGGCTTCGCGGGGGCCGGTGTCGATGTGACCAACGTCATCCTCAACAAGACCAACGCGTATATCGAGAACGCCGTCGTTGGAACCAAGGATGCCAAGGTGGGCGACGTCACAATCACTGCCACCGACACCTCCCTCATCGATGCCGAGGTGGGCGGCCTGGCGGTCGCGGCCTCCGGCGGTTTTGTTGCCGTGGGAGTTGCGGTCGGTGTCGCAATGGCCGAGAACCTGATCGGTTACACGCCCGACGGCACCGCCGATCCGGCCGAGGTGCAGGCATACATCAAAGACTCGAGCATCTACGCGCTGGGCGATCTTAGCCTCACGGCCGACGCCAACCTGACCATCGAAGCGATGGTGGTGGCCGGTTCGCTGGCGCTGGGCGGCGGCGTCGTGGCGATTACGGGCGCAGGGGCCGGAGTCAGCAGCCGAAACCGCATCCGTACACTGGTCAAGGCCTTCATCGACGGCACCGGGACAACGGGCATCATCGCCGACAGCATATCGCTGTGGGCTGACGACAGCTCGAGCATCACCGCAGTCACCGGATCGGCGTCCCTGGCAGGGGCAGTCGGCTTGATCTCGGGTTCGATCTCGGTTTCGGTCGGGCTGGCGGAGAATGAGATCGCCAGCGAGGTCGACGCTTACGTCAAGAATGCCGGCCTGCTGAAGGCGATGGGGACCGACGGCATCGAGATCAGAGCCGTTGACGCCGCTACTATTTCCTGCATCGCCACGGCGGCCAGTGCGGCGGTCGGCGCCGGCTGGCTGGGCGGGATCAGCATCGCCGGCGGGGGTGCGGAAGCACGCAACGTCATTCTGACCAAGACATGGGCCTATGCCGACGGCAGCGCCCTGATCAGCGCCGGCACGATCAACCTCACCGCCGGCGACACCTCCACCATCGGCGCGCGAGTTACGACGGAAGTGGCCTCGGTTGCCTCGGGCGGCGTGGCCGGCGCCATGGCCATCGGTGCCGTGACGGCGCACAACTTCATCGGCTATAAGGCGGACGGCACGGCGCAGGCGGCTGAGGTGCTGGCTTACCTCCAGGACAGCACCGTCGACGCCGAGGGCGCGGTGACCCTCCGCGCCACCGAAGGCGCGACGATCACGGCCGATATCCGGGCCACTGTGGCGTCCGCCGCCGGGGGACAGATCGCGGTCGCCGCCGCCGGGGCGGGTATTCTCATCGAGAACAGGATCAACACGAGCGTCAAGGCGTTTGTCGCAGACACCGCTTCCAACCCCATAGCCACGCTCGTCGATGCCGCCGGTATCGTGACGATGATCGCCAGCGACACGTCTATGGTCAGCGCCACTGCCAACGCGATCTCGTTCGCCGCGGCGATCGGGCTCGGCGGCGCCGGCGCTATCAGCCTGTCAAAAGCCGTCAACACGATCGACAACGACGTGGAGGCGTATGCCACGCAAGCGAAGATCGTCACGACCGGCGCCGGCGACTTGACGATCACCGCCACGGAAGATGCGACGGTCACCAGCATGTCGACCGCTTCTGCTGCGGCCGTCGCCGGAGTCTTCGCCGGTGCCGTTGGCAGCGCGACCAGCGACGCGACGGTGACGACCACGACGCGGGCCTACGCCGACCCGGTTGAACTCGATATCGGAGGCAAGGTCGAGATCAACGCCATCTCGTCGGTCGATGCAGATTCCACGACGGAGGGCAAAGCTCTGTCGGTCGCCTTCACCGCGACCTCCGACGTCATAACGGCAGCGATCGCCAACGTGACGCCGACAGTCGAAAGCCGGCTGGGTGGTTATGCGGATGCTCGGCAGGCCAAGGCTGACGGCACCATTTCGGTCGGCTCGACGCTGGCTGCCAGTGCGGCAGCCCTGGCGGATGGAAATTCCGTTTCTTTCTCCATCGGCGAGGCCCGATGTGCGCCCGTGGCAACGGCGACGATCGCTCCCAACGCGGCAACACCTGCCAGCATGGTGTCGAGCTCGATCAGCGGTGGCAACATCGTTTCGACAAACGGCGACATCAACCTCAAGTCCATATACAACCAGGACCTGAGCGCGGAAGACAGCTATGCAGTGTTGTTAGGCTCGGGTGCAGAAGCTATCGCCTATTCGAGGTCAGGCAGCTTCCTCGCTAAAGGCGGTGCGACTGCCATAGCCACGGAGACTCCGTACCTCGAGAGTTGGGTCGATAGCGATGCGACACTCAGCGCCGGGGACGCCATCGCGGTGATTTCGAGCTCGGCGACTACTCCCGAGGCTACCGCGGCCGGCCAGAACGGCGGCTTCGTTGGACTCGGCGAGAGCCATGCCACTGCGATCGGCAGTCCCATTGTGAAGGCACGCATGGACGGCACTATCGGCTCCGAGACTGGGCCGGGCGCCGTCAGCCTGAAGGTCAGGGCGCTCGGCGTCGATAAAGCCAAGGCCACATCTCAGGCGGTGTCAAAAGGATTTGCCGCCGAGGGGAGCCCCAGTGACAACGAGTCAACGTCGACCGTCAGCCCAGCCCTCGACGCCCACATCGGCGACAACAGCAGGATCTACGTGTCCGGCAACATCACCGTCGAAGCGAAGGAGAACCCCGAGGCCGACGCTTCCACCAAGGGCGTAGCCAAAGGTGCTGGTGGCGTCGGCGGGTCGAAGGCCACGGTCAATGTGACGCCCGATGTGACCGCCTACATCGGCAGTGGCTCGCTGATCAAGGCCGGCTCGGTGAACGTCAGTGCGATCGCCAAGCCGGCGATGCAGCCCGGCCAGCCTGACTACCACATTGAGGCTGTCGGGGATATCGAAGACACTCTGACCGTATCGAACCACAATCTGCAAACAGGCGACGTGATCGAATACAAGACTGACTTCATTGAAATCGGCGGCCTGGACCAGACCTATACGGATGCTGAAGGCGAGACCAGCGCACGCCAGTA
The DNA here is from genome assembly GCA_963708075.1 of Sedimentisphaerales bacterium. GTDB lineage: Bacteria > Planctomycetota > Phycisphaerae > Sedimentisphaerales > Anaerobacaceae > PLanc-01. The sequence goes on along the minus strand of OY970194.1, from coordinate 4,158,191 downwards.
CAGCGTGATCTACGTCGACGACGACACCATCGCGCTCGGCGCCGGGTTCACCGCCGACCCTGACGCCATTGATTTCGGCGTCGTCAACCCGGACAACGAGACCATCACCTTTGCCACGCCCCACAACTTCCTGAATGGCGACCAGGTGGTCTATCATGCGTCTGATCTGGGCAAGCTTATTGGCGGATTGACGGATGGCGGCGTGTATACGGTGCGCGTGATCGATGCGAACAGTATCCAGTTGGTGGCGCCGGGGGCATCTCTCAACAGCTTCATCGTGAGCAACGTGCAACCCGACGGTAAGACGATCATCGACCCCAACAACTTCGTCAACGGGCAGGCGGTGACCTACATAGCGCCAAAGACGCTCACCTTCGCCAGCTCCCAGGTCGATGCCGACGTCACGTTGGGTGATAAGCCGGAGGTCACCGACAATCCGGGCGCCAACAACATCGTCTTCTTCGAAGAGGTGATCGATTCCAACGGCAATAGTAGTCTGGTTGGGATCGATCATCATTTCACCAATGGGGATTATGTTGTCTATCACGTGAGCTCAATGATCGGCGAACCCACGGCGATCGGCGGACTGAACAACGACTGCGTCTACCGCGTCATAAACAAGACCGAGCATACGATCAAACTGGCGCCAACCGTTACGGGAGTAATCACGTTTGTTCCGCAGGCGAACGGCAACAAGGCGTACATGAGCGGCCAGCCCTGGAGCGCCTACGGCTTCGCTCCGGGCCAAAGCATCAGGATCGGCGGCGCGGGCAACAATAACGGAGACTACGTGATCGACAGCATCGTCGATGGCACCCTCTATATCACCGGCAACTTCGGTACGGCGGCGACCATCAGCGGCAAGACTGTCGATGGCAAGACGCCGATCGAGTTGGGGCCGAACAAGGCCGATGGCTCCGTGCACAGCGTGGTGCTCGCACGCAACGCGCCGATTCACGGCCTGGTAAGTGGCCAGACCTACTACATTATTAATGCGACCAAGAGCAGTTACCAGCTTGCCAGCACCCCAGGAGGCGCCGCGATCACCCTGGGCACGACGGGGCTGAATGCATCCACCACGCACTGGGTTGGAACACAAAGCGTCGACCTTGGGACAGCAGAGTCCGGCACAACCCATCAGTTCCGCATTAACCTCACTACCATCACCCTGCCTGACGGTACGACCACCACCTTGCCCGGCGGCACCTTGCCTGACGGCACGACGCGTCACTGGATCACAGGCCTGGGCGGAGTGGATCTCGCCGAACTGGTCGCGCCTCCGGGCGATACCGTGTCCAGCGCGGACAGCAAGGGCTCCGCCGGCGGCGTTTATGGCCAGTCGAAAAACGAATCCAATTCAAACGCCGATGTCACGGTCACCGCGTACATTGCGTCAGGGTCGCTGAGAGTCACCGGGGATATCTCGGTTCTGGCCGCATCGGAGACCAATGCCCGCGCCAACACCACCAACTCCACGGGCGGTTTTGTCGGCATCGGCAAGTCCTGGGCCACCACCGATCAAACGAGCACCACCTACGCTTACATTGCGGCCGGCGCCAACATCATCAGCGGCGGCGACGTGACGGTCGATGCCTGGTCGAACCATGTTACCAGCGGCACCGCCACGGCTAAAGCGGGCGGCGCCGCGGCCGACGTGAGAGCCTACATGACGTCTGTACTGTCCTACGACACCCAGGCGTACCTGGAAGGCGGAGCCAAGATCGCGGCCGCAGGCCATGTCGGAATCACTTCCGACGCCAATGTCGACGCCCTGACTCATTCCTATGCCGATGGACGCGGTTTCGGCGGCGGCGGCTATGCCGAAACCGATATGGACATCCTTGACGGCAGCCAGAGCCTGGTGACACTCGAGGAAGCGCAGTCGTAATCGCGAGCACCGTGGCCCTGCGCGCGACAACCAGCAACATGGATGTCCATGCCGACGCCGAGGGATACGGCGCCGGCTTTGTCGGCGTATCGGATGATTTTACCGATATGGACATCGACGCCGAGAACAAGGTTTTGCTGGGCAGCGGGTCAAGCCTTACGGGCTATCGCGGTGTCGACCTCGAGGCCACGTTCAATAACGTCGATACCTACGCCTACTCCTACGGTCGCGTCATGGGCTTATTCGGCTGGGTCGACTCCGACGGAAACAACACTACGACATTGACTTCCAGCGTAGTGGCCGACGGCCCCGATGCAGCTACGGGGGCCCCACGTGCCCAGGTGACCGCCGGTCCGCGCGTGAGCGACGGAACTATCCTCGACGAGGTCAACGCGCTTACTCCGGGCATGATGGTAGCCATCGCCAGCGGTGGTCTTGCCGGCAACGTGTACGAATACATCGGCGTCTTACAGACCGATAGCGACCCGGATATAGACGGCAGTCAGAAATTTGACCTCAGTCTCCAGGCCTACGAGGATGCAGACCAGTGGAAACAAGTCGAAGTTACGACCTCCGAGGATTCTGAGGGGGCCGGAACCATGGTCAACGCGCTTGCTCCGGGAATGACGGTGCGCGTCTCCAGCGGCAACGTTTACGAGTACATCGGCGTCTTACAGACCGATAGCGACCTGGTTGCAGCCGAAAATCAGAAATTTGACCTGAGTCTGCAGAATTACAGCGACCCTGGTTTATGGAACCCGGTGGCGATCTTGCGCGACCATCTGGCAGATAACGTGGTCGGCGACGCCACCGACCCCAATACCCTGGATCAACTGGCGCTGTACGTCAATACGACGAACTACAACGTGAAAATCGCTGCCGATGCCAAGGTGAAGAAGAAGGCGATAGCGGCTGGTCATGCAGACACCGAGCTGAACGACAACCAGGACCGTAGAATCGTCTGGAACGCCGATGTGCACATCTCTTCGGGCCAGAGCGCGGAGCTGGTGATCGACGAGTACGGGTGGATTACGAAGGCCACCAACGTCAGCGTGTGGACCAGCGAAAACGCATCCCAGACATCGGGCCAGATCGTTTCCGAGCCCGAGATCTTCGTCAATGACATCGGAAACGGCGGCAGCGGCCAGGTTTATTTCAATGACGCCTGGGTCGACGGAGACGCGGTAGGGATCAGCGGCGAGGGGAGCACATGGGACCTCAGTGGCACGCTCGGCCGGGTGCTGATCACGAACTACTCGAGCATGCCGCTCAAGATCAACAACATCAACGTGGTCAATACCACGGAGAATCCGCTGGTGGACCTGAACAGCAGATACGTCACGCTGACATTCGCGCTCAGCCGCACGGGGGGGCCGGCGCTGGTGCAGATCATCAATGAGACCAACTCAAATATCATCCTGAACGGCACGATCAATAACCCCATCGGCCGCACCGTCATCCACAACAGCGGCGGCAACATCACCGCGGCGCGCGGACGTGACGTGGCAGAGGATGCCGATGCACCGAACGGTAACGGCCGCACCTCTCTCATCCGCACGGCCATCCTCGACATTCGGGCCCCGGCAGGCGGGATCGGTAGCAGTGCGCCGCGGGTCAATGTCGACCTGACTTACCCCGGGGCGACCACGACCTTCCTCGCCAACGGGGTTTGTGGCGCAGCCAATGTGCTGTTCCTGGGTTATGTCCCATTCTTCAACGGGCAGCTCGTGCAGTACCAGGCCGTCAACGCCAACGGGACCCCCGGGACACCAATCGAAGGGCTGGAGAACGGGCACTACTACACGGTGATCCTGTCCGCCGACGGCACCACCCTTCAGCTCGCCACACCGGGCGGTGATGTCATCACCTTGGACCCGTCCGCTTCGGACGTTGCTCCCGTGCATCAGTTGACGGCCGCTCAGCATGTCGTGGGTGTCGCGGGCGGAGACATTTACCTCGACTTGAAAGCGGTTCTGCGCGATGACTCGGCGGTGACCGAGTTCACTGCGACCATCGATTCGCTGACGGCAGGCGGAACCATTGACCTGCTCCTTCAGGACGCCGAGAAGGATCCTGAGGCTGGGGCGGGGGCGGGTGTTCGCGTCACCACGTTGAACGAGGGCGCCAATTTTGATTATCCAAGTTCCCCGCCTGCGGATGGAACCCGCGACTGGATCTTTAGCAACTTCTTCCGTCCCGATTCCAACGGCGGGGCGACCGGCGGGGCGACCGTCACGCCTGTCAACTGCATCTATGACTTCCGCAACCTCAATCTGGAGACCAGCGACCTCGATCTGGAGACCGGCGGCAATCTCAATCTGCCGACCGACAATCGGACTGTGGCCGGCCTGATTGCGGGCGGCAATATCATCATTGAGGACGTGGACGGCGCGAAGGTTGGCGGGGTAGCCGGGCTGACGCCGTCAACGATTGCGGTGCGTTCCCGAACGGACCTCCTGGGCACTGGCGGCCATATCGACGTCAATGTCGACAATTGGGTCGTTCTCACCGAAACCACCGGGGACCTGCTTGTCGGCCTGGTCCAATCGCGCGGTGGCGATGTCGCGCTCACCGCGAGCGACGCCTCCATCCTGGACGCCCTAAACGACCTCGCCAGCGATGTGACGGGCGTCAGGATCACGCTGAAGGCGCCGGGCGGAACCGGCACCTTCATGAACCGCCTCGAATTCAATTGGTCCGTTCCCACCACGGCTCTTCTCCGTGCGACGGCCGACGGCGTCTCTTGGATTACGTTCCGCTATCACGGCACGATCGGCGCGATACTCGACGCCGGCCTGATTCACCTGCGTTACGTCGGTGCTCCCGGGATCGTGGAATAGATTGCCGATCGATATTGCCCCTTCGAACGATAGCGTTGCGGAGAACCCGTATGGTGCAAATACTCATCCAAGCATAACGCTAGCGATTTCAGACTGTTAGCACTGAAATCGCCAGGAAAGATGAGTCGGTAGGGCGGACGGAATCGTAGATCATCCAGCATTGAGCATCGCATAGAAGGAGTTTCCTGATGCCCAGATCATACCCGGGCGCATACTGTCCCCGCGAAGATGACGTGGCAGGGTGCCTGTCACGCGGCTTTGCGGTGGTAGTTTCACAGCTTCCACCCCGGCAGCTTTGAGGATGCTGTCGAACTTGTCTGTGTACAGTGGATCCCGATCATGGATCAGGTACTTCTTGCCGGCCAGGAAGCCGTGTTCGCCGCTGGCATTGCGGGCGATTTGCTCCATCCAGGGACCATTCGGTTGCGCACCGACGCCCAGGATCTCCACTTTGCGAGTGGCCAGATTGATGGCAAAGAGCACCATGTAGCGGACAAGTTTACCTTTGACCAGTAGCTCAATCGAGAACAGATCGCAGGCGGCCAGCACATTCCAGTGGCTCTTGAGGAACTCCTTCCAGGTGGTCTTGCGGGTCAGGTCTGGCTCTGGATCTAAGCCGTTCTCGATGAGGATGTTCTTAACCGTGGTTTCGCCGATCTTGTGTCCGAGGTAGACGAGGTAATCCCGAATTCGGGTGTAGCCCCAGCGCGGGTTCTCCTCTTTGAATTGGATCACAAGGCCGATGATTTCCTGCGAGATCTTAGGCGGGCCGGGGTTCTTACAGTTCTTGCTGCCATCATATTTCTCGGCGATGAGTTGCCGATACCAGGATAGGATCGTCTCCGGCGTAATCAGATAATATTTGCACCCTACGCCATTTTAGACGCAAACTCTACCGCCAGCGCTGGCAAGCCGAGACGGTGATCAGCATGATCAGACGCAACTATGGGTCGGCCCTGCGGGCGAGGCAGTACTGGTCCCAGTGTTGCGATATGCTCCTTCTTGTGCTCACGCACAACATCGCTCTCATCCTACTTCTCAGGGACCTTCTCTACAGAGCAAGTACGTACCCCTATTTCATGGCCGCTGTTACCCGCCTTGCGCTACGGCTCGCTACGCTCGCCTTTGCTCCAGACGGGTGGCCCCTATCCCTGCCCAGCCCAGCTTACACACAACTCATTACACTACTTCTTGTGCGAACTCACTTGCAGTATCTCCTGTCGTGATGTACAGTAACGAATTGTTGGATGTATGGCATAGAGGCTTGGCTGATGGTCACGAATGGAATACATAAGCTGTTTTCGTTGTCGTTCATAGTGATATTGCTTTGCGGCGTGACATCCGCCGGAATGGGCACAGGCGTTCGAGCTATCACGCGGCCGAGCGCGGATATTACCCTTTCCTTCGTGCAGCCGGGGCGGATTGCGAGCGTGCCGTTCAAGGAGGGGCATTCGGTAAAGGTCGGTGAGGTGCTGGTCCGGCAGGATGATGCCGCCGAGCAGGTTCAGCTTGCCCAGCTCAAGGCCCAGAGCGAGGACCTCACGCAGATGCGGGCGAGCGAAGCATCGCTGGCGCAAAAGAAAGTCGATCTGGAGAAGCTCCAGAAGGCCGCTGCCAGCAATGCCGCCACATTCCTTGAGGTCGAGCACGCCAAGCTGGATGTGACCATTGCGCAGTTATCCTTTGAATTGGCCAAATTCGAGCATGAGCAGGCGGGCCGCAAGTACGAGGAGTACAGAATCCGCGTTGACAACATGCAGCTCAAAAGCCCTGTCGATGGGTGGATCGAAAAGGTCGATGTCGAAGTGGGCGAGTCGGCGAACGCCTTGGCGGATGTGATTCGGGTCGTGCAGACTGACCCGTTGTGGATCGACGCCCCTGTCCCACTGGCTGAGGGGATCAACTTAAAGACGGGCGGGACGACTCGGGTACAGTTCACCGACTCGGGCAAGGCGACGTCGGCTGCCGAGGGGCGTGTGATCTTTGTTGCGGCAGTGGCCGATGCCGCCAGTGGCACACTGCGGGTGCGCATCGAAGTGCCGAACCCAATGGGCAGACCGGCGGGAGAGCACGTGCTGGTGACATTCGCAGGGGATGGACAGCCACAGGCGGGGCGACAGCCGTGATGCAGTTGAGACAGAGGACACCAAGACAGTCCCGCCGAAGGACAGGATGGCTCAGCCTGTCGCACGTGAGTGGTTGGGGGGCATACTCACCTATCCTGATCGGTTGTCTGGTCGTATTTGGCGGCTGCGTTTCCGATCGAGTCAGCGATGGATCGAAAGTGAGCACATACCAGAAGCGGTTAGCCGGCAGTGGGCCACAGCAGCGCCTCAACGCACAGGAACCGCCATCGCTTGATCCGTTGAGCATGCTCAAGCCGGTCGAGACTGAGCAAGAAGCCATCCCGCCCTTGCAGATAATTGAGGACCCGAATAACGGCGAGAAGACCGCGACGCTGACGATCGAGCAGGCCATCACGCGCGCTTTGGCCAATAGCCCTGAGATTCGAATCGTCAGCTTCGATCCGGAGATCGTGCGGCAAGAGGTCGCCAAGGCGGCGGGGGATTTTGACCCGACGGCGTTTAGCCGCGTGAACTATGACGATCAGGACAATCCTCGCAACAGCTTCTTTGAGCCCGGAGAGGCAGAGACACGATTGTTCGAGTCCGGGGTAAAGCAAAGGACCATCCTGGGCTCTGAGTGGTCAGCCAGCTACGGTCTAAGCCATATCTGGGATGATCTGGTTGGGCGAACGTTACCGACTCGCTATGAGCCGATGGTCATCTTTGAGCTTCGCCAGCCTTTGCTCCGTGATGCCGGCACGCAGGTGAATCTGGCCGGCGTGAATGTGGCCAAGCTCAACTATGAGGCATCGCTCCTTGGTTTTCGTGAGAAAGCGGAAGCTGTCTCGGCGGCTGTGATTACGGCCTATTGGCGATTGGTCCAGGCCCGGCAGGATGCCGAGATCCAGCGTCAGCTTGTGGACGAGACGAATCAGACGCTCAAGAAGGTAGAGGGTCGGCGGGACATCGATGCTACGGATGTCCAGATCAAGCAGGCTGAGGCCTACGCCAAGAGCCGCGAGGCGACGCTGTTGGAGTCGCAAAAGCAGGCGGTGGACGTGCAGGATGCTCTTGTGCGATTGATCTCTGATCCACAGGTCAATACGGCCAGCAAGCTCGAGATCATACCAGCGAGTGAGCCGCAGGTCGCGCAGGAGTTGCCGGAGTCTGCAACCTTGGTGGATCGCACGCTGGCGACGGCGATGCAGCGAAATCCCGTGATTCAGCAGGCCCACCTTGGCGTTCAGGTCGCCCAGATCAACATCGATGTAGCGAAGAATCAACGCATGCCCCGGCTGGACCTGGTGGGCTCAGCGAGGGCTCGAGGTTTGGGCGAGGACAGGTTCGAAGCACACGATCAGATCGAGGATGGCCAATATACAAGCTACGCGGTTGGGCTGAACCTGGAGTATCCGCTGGGTAATCGCAGCCGACAGGCCGAATGGCTCCGCCGGCAGTGGGAGCGGCGAAAGGCCACTTCGATTCTGCATAATACGGCTGACCAGGTAGCGGTGCAGGTGCGCGAGAGAGCCAGGAGAGTCCAGACGAGCTTCGATGAGCTCAAGGTACAGCAGGAGGCCGTGCAGGCGGCCCGGGCACACCTGCAGACGCTGGAGGAATCGGAGGCCATTCGAGAAAAGCTCACGCCGGAGTTTTTGCTGGTGAAATTACAGGCCCAGGAGACCTATGCCCAGGCTCAGCGGGGCGAGATCGGTGCGATCGTGGAACTCAATATCGCCTTGGCCGAGCTTGCCCAGGCGGCCGGAACGATCCTTGACCTGCGCATGGTGGAAGCATCATTGTCTTCGGTTCTGCAGAGCCTGCCTGATCCAGAGCCGCCTCAGGAGGGCTCTGAACGGCGGACGATCTCCGAGCCGCCCTGGGAGATGTCCCCGTCATTCTAAGCCCTACCGGCAAAGCCGATGGTCTCATCGAGCCAGTGATCGGCCCGCATGACCGCCTTACGCTGGCTCAGGGCGAATCTGTCGGCGCGGTACTGGGCCAGATGAAATGTTGTCCTGGCGAGGATGGAAGAAAGGTCTCCCGAGGCTTGAGCGTGGCGGCGTTTGAAGTGGCCGGCAAGGTGTGTTGCGTAGCGGCAGACGAACTCATCCTCCAGTGACACTATCGCCTGGGCACTTCCCGGATCGCCCTGGCGGGCACACCGGCCGAAGAGCTGGCGGTCGATCCGGCCGGACTCATTTCGCTCAGCGGCAATCACGTGCAGACCCCCAAGTTCAGCCACGCCCCGACCGAGTTTGATGTCGGTGCCTCGGCCGGCCATGTTCGTCGCCACGGTAATCCTGCCGGGTTGACCCGCCTCAGCGACGATCTGGGCCTCCTCACGATGGCGGACCGCATTAAGCACCTGATGATCCAGATGCTCGGCTGTTAGCAGGATGCTCAGGTATTCACTGTCTCGAACACTTCGTGTTCCCACGAGGATCGGCCTGCCGTTATCGTGAACTTTACGAATCTCCTGTACGAGCCGCTGCCATTTGATCTCTTTGCCGGATAGAACGATATCCGGCAGTACCCTCCGGATGCACGGCCGATTCGTCGGGATCGTCACTACGGGCAGATTGTAGATCTGCCAGAACTCGCCGGCGGCCTCCTGGGCCGTGCCTGTCATGCCGGCCAGGTGCTTGTACGATCGAAAGAACCGCTGAAAGCTGATTCGTGCGTAGGTATCCTTCCAGGCGGTGACCTCCAGCCCCTCTTTGGCCTCGATCGCCTGGTGCAATCCATCCCGCCAGGAGCGGTCCGGCATAATGCGGCCGGTGAAATCATCCACGATGACGACTTTGCCATCGCTGACGATGTAGTGCTTATCCTTGAGGTAGAGCTGCTGGGCGACGAGGGCCTTCGTCACGATCTCCTCGCGGCGGCGGGCGCCTTGCCAGATCCCTGGCAAAGGCGCCGCCAAATCTGCCAGACGCCGGCGTCCCTCGGCGGTCAGTTCCACCTCCCGGTAGCGAGGATTGACCGAGTAATCTCTTGGAGGGGTGAGACTTTCCGCAATCTTCACCGCCTGGCAGAAGGCTTGCGTCTGCTCGGGATTGGGAGCGGGTCCGGAGATAATCAAAGGAGTTACGGCTTCATCGACAAGGATGGAGTCCGCTTCATCGACAATTGCCCACTGCAGCCCTCTTTGGACCAGACGATCCAGAGGGGACCTGCCGTCGGAGGCAATCTTGGATAAGAGGGCGGAACTGGACCCCCGCAACCGGCCCAGAAGCAGTCGATCCCGCAGGAAATCCGCCGTCACTTCCTTGTTCGTGCAGTAGGTGATATCCGCTGCGTAGGCGTTCCTGCGATCCTCCGGGGCCATGCCCTGCTCGATATAGGTGGCCCGAAGCCCGCAAAACTGATAAATGCGGCCCATCCATTCGGCATCCCGCTTGGCCAGGTAGTCGTTGACCGTGATGATGTGACAGCCCTGGCCTCGCCAGCCAGCGACCGTCGCGGGCAGTGTAGCGCTTAAAGTCTTGCCCTCGCCCGTAGCCATCTCTACGACACAGCCTTTGGCCAGAGCCAAAGCTCCTGCTATCTGGACGGGGAAAGGCTTTTCACCGATCTGCCGCAGGGCAACCTCCCGCACGATGGCAAATGCCCGATCCAAGTCGTCTGCCTTGTCCCGGCCCAGCCGAAACACCTGTCGAAGCCCGGTGGCCTCTTCTCGCAGCTTGTGGTCCGTCAGGGCGGAGAACTGCGTATCCAGCTCCGCAATTTTCCGGGCCCGGCGAAGGAACCACCGCTGTCGTGGGAGGCATCGACTTAGCATGCCCGCTCCTGCATGCCAAGCGGCGTCTGCGCCTTGGGGCAGGGGTTTCGCCTGCAGGCCCTGATCGAGCGTCTTCCAGCTTACGTGGGAGAGGGCCGCCATTTAGATGTGGAACCTCCTCTGGAACAGCCGCCTGCCCGACTGCCACCACTGGGCCAGAAGCGATTTGCTTGTCATGGTGAGCCTGGCTACTACCCGCTGGCCCGTGAATAAGGCCGAAGCGTCCGATGCCACGGGCCTGATGCGAATCTCGAAGAACTTCTCTGCCGCGGTTCTATCCTGTGGCGTTGGTGAACGCGTGGGCACGTCACCACCGGCGGCATAGCTCAAGGCCTCAGAGGGCAGCTCATCGCTGCCGGCGGGGAAGATCTTCTCGATCTGGCCTGTGAAGGTCCTGTCCGGCCGGCCTTTGACCCGAATCTCAACGGTCTTGTGTGCCTGCTCAAAGATCATAGCGGCGACATCCTGCCCGGCGGTCACGCGAATGATCAGATCCTCCAGGCTGCCGACGAAGCCGATTCTTTCACCCCGTTTCAGGTATGTGCCTTTGGTGCGATCGATCTCCGGGGCCACCCAGATGCCTTTGAACGGCGGCTTCAAGTTCAGGTTATCCAGTTGCCACTGGACGCGGGCAAGGCTTTCATTGAGAGCGTCGATCTGCTCGGCGATGATCTGTGCCGCGGCGGTCTCCTGGGTCTCAGCCAGACGGTGCCTCGCCTCCAGGCCACGTCGCTCCGCCAGCAGGCTCGCCTTCTCCGCCTCCAACTCCCGATTGACTGCCTGTACAAGGGACTGGCCATCTGGCGAGGCAACCGACTCGGATGGGAGAAAACCGGTGACAAAGCCGTCACTTTCTGCGTGGATCAGGGCGAGATGAGCGGGCTCGACGATCCCTTCGATACGGTAATGGTCCGGCATGCGAATCAGGCCCATAAGGACTACTGTCACGCACAGACCGCCCACAGTGGACACGACCGCCCGGCGGCGATTGCGGGTAAGCTCAGGGCCTGTCGCCAAGTACCTGATGAATCGCGCCAGCGGTGCGAACAGCCAGCCCACGATGGCGGCTATCGCTAACAACGGAACAAGAATGAACAATTCCTCGGGAAGGCGCCGATTGAGGAATAGGAGGATTCGTATGCTGATATAGATGCGATAGACAGTCGACGCGGGACCGTAAGCGATGAACCAGAAGGTCTCTCCAGGGCCGTAGGCGGGGTTCCGGAGCTTCTTAAGGCCCCAGACATATCGCTTGACCAGGTAATAGATGTAGTTCTTCGACCGCTGGGCCAGGTTGGGAATCTCCAGCAGATCGCAAAGCACATAGTAGGCATCGAACCTCAGCAGGGGGTTGCCGTTGAACAAGATCGTCGAAACACTGGCGACGAAGATGACGTTGTAGGCAATGATGTGGATAGTCCCCGTGGAAGTCTGTGCCCAGACGATGGCGGCGACGGACGCCGCGGCCAGTTCCGCCATGACTCCGGCCATGCCCACAATCGCCCGGTGCCATTTGTTGCGAAAGGCCCAAGCGCTGGAGGCGTCCACGTATGGCAGGGGAAACAGCACCAGGAACATCACACCCATGCTGTGGACTTCGCCGCTGCTGCGATTGAGCCGCCCCAGCTTCTTGCAGGCGAAGGCGTGGCTGAACTCGTGGAAGATCTTGACGACGACGAAGGCCAGGTACAGCAGGAACAGGTTGCCCGGGGCCAGTACGTCGGCACTCTGGGCAACCAGCTCGCTGTAGTTGCCGATGACGAAATACAATCCCGCGACCAGCAAGACCATCCACAAGCAAAAGCCAGTCCAACTGAAGACCGATCCAAGCACACCCACCCAGCGCTCCAGGAATGCATCAGGGTCGATCAGCGGAATCCGCAGGAAAAGCAGGTTCGCCAGATAGTTCAGGACCTGTCGCTGGATGCGGCGGTTGTAGCGGTTGAGCAGCCCCTCGGCATCCGGGGGCAAATCCACATACAAAAGATTCATCCCGTGGAGCTGGCCGAGCAGTTGGATGACCTCCCCCTGGGTTGGGGCGCCATCGCCGAGCTGCTGGTTACACAATTGCCAGAGCTCGGCCACCGTCCTTCGGCCGTCGAGGGCGCCGATGAAGCGGTAGGCGTTCTCTGCGATGCGGGCGTATTCGCTATTGGCGGGGTTTTCAAGGATATACCACAATTGCCCCCGGAAGTACTGCCGCCGGATGTTTACCCCTGATAGCAGCCTCGGCCGCAGATCCGCCACGCGGTACCAGGACTCATGGAATGTCGGACGATCTACCGCCATGGGAACCGCTGCCCCCCTAAAGCCACAGCTTCATCCGTATCCAGTTGACAACCTTCCTCGTCCAGATCCATGCGTAGGGGCGTTTCTCGATCGTGACTTTCGCCACACCCTCCATGCCCGGCCGCATCCAGGGCCGGCTCTCCGAGAGCTTCACCCACACCTTGAAGACGTTGCGATTGCTGACTACCTCCGCCGCCGGATTCACTCGCTCCACCGCAAAGCCGATCCGGTCCCCCGGATAGGTGGCCGTCGCCAGATAACCCTGTTGACCTACCGCCACGTCCGACACTTCATCCTCCGATACATACAGTTCGGCTCGCAAAGAATCCAGGGGAGCAACTTCAAAAAGTACCTTGCCTGTCTCCACGGGAGCACCGATCTGGCGCTTGAGATCGCCGGTCACGAGCGTGCCGGTCACGGGAGACAGAATCCGTGCCTGGCTGATGTGATAACTGAGCAGGTCCATCTGAGCCTGAGCCCTATCGGCGCTCGCCTGGGCGATCTGGGCCTCGGCGGTCTTGCCGTCTCGCATGGCGGCATCCGCCTGCTTGAGATAGCCGGCCTGTTCGGCCTTGGCGGAAGCCAACTGTAGTCGCAGCTCGGCTGTATCCAACTCCGCCAAAGCGGTCTGGCCCTCCACGATGCGGTCGCCGACCTCTACACCCACGCTCTTGATAAACCCATCGAATGGGGCAGCGATCTTGTACTGAGAGATCGCCTCAAAGACAAAGGGAGCTTTGACTTTGTACCAACCCTTGGCGAAGACCAAAAACAGCACAAGGACGAAGCCGCCAATCACCGCCAGTTTGGTCCAGGTGTACTGGGCACCCAGCACGACGGCTAACCCGCGACGAGCATTGGCGGCCATCCTGGCTCCGATCCAGCGATCGTAGTGTTGCAGGTTCAGTAGTCGTGGGGCACACAGATCGCACGCCAGCCGGATGGCCTCGGCTTCGTCATCTGTAAATGCCTGGCCGGCAATCCGCTCCAGAGTGACTACGGCTATGGGCCGGCTCTCCTGTCGTAATGGCAGGCTCATGAGGGTCTTTGGGCCGTGATGATCCGACAACTCACCGGCCGCTCGTGCAATGTAAGTCGCGTCAGCCGAAGAGGGATAGATGACCTCGCAATCCTGGTCCAGGCACTCCTCCATGGTGGCTTCGATGTCCTGCACCAGTCGCATCTTGCGGCTGAAGTGCTCGGCATGGCTCATGGCCTTCACCTGGACATAGCGGCCCTTGAGAAAGCCAAGACTGGCCCGCTCGCACTGCCACTGCGAGGCCATCTCATTACAGAAGGCCATCGCCACGGCCCGAAAGCGGTTCTGGCGGTTGGTCCCTGCGAGGACCTCCAATCCCTTGTGTAACTTCTGCAGGGCGGTCTCTTTGCCGTGCGAGGACAAGTGTTCGCACGTCATGCCGACCACAAGCGTCGTCAGTTCGAGCAGTTGTCTGGCTCCTTCCAAGGCAGTCTTTTCGGCCGTCTTGACCAGGAGCGTCGCCAACAGCCGGTCGTGGCCGGAAATTCGAAGGGGCACAATAACCGCATGGGTTCGCAAGTCCCCGTCCACGGGCACAACCGCAGCTCCACCGCCGGCGAATACCTGGCTCGCTGCCGCCGCAGAACGCTGCAGCCATTGCTGTTGTTCCTGCTCAATCTGCCCCGACGGAAACAAGGCCACTGTCCGGAAGGTCTTATCGCCATCCAGCTGGAGCACCGCACCATGTTTGGCTCGGCAGCAGTGGCATTGCATAGCCAAAAGCTGAGTAAAGAACCGACCCAGTCCCGCTTCGGCACCTGGCGCTCGATTTGATGGTCCTTCAGCTCGCGGCGGCGAGCCTTCATTGGCATCTTCTGGAGTATGAGACAACTCGTCCGCCATCAGCCGTACCCTATCTTGGACACAAGAACACAAGCCAATCAACTCTGATTGTACACTGCCTCCGCATGGTTGCAACGCCTTTTCGGAACATCTTGCGCAGGATGTCCTGTCACCCTGCGATCCGGACAGAAGCCTGAAGGGTTGCTTTCTTCGCAGTGTTAGCACGATGGTGGGCAACGCGTTCGGGGAGAAAACAGCCCGCGGCTGGTCCGCGCGATGGCGAGACGAACTACAGCGTGGAGTCTCTCGAGTCGCGACTCCTCGACACATTGCACGTTTCGAATCCTCCGCCACAGGCGGGCTCGATCCTGACCGTGACAGCTTCAGGGATGATCGATGTATGGGACTTCCAGCGGAAACGGTTGGCCGAGGAGGGGATCTGTGGTCTGATCATCCGGGGTTTGGATGAGACGGACGACACCCTCGTCGTGGACTTGAGCCGCGGCGATCTGCCCATTCCCGTCACCTTCCACGGTGGTGCAGGGGGGTATGATACTCCCGTCATAAGTGGCATTTTTGCGGGGACTTACGCTCCGGGCGTGGTCTTCGGCGACAGCACGATTCAGGTCGGCGCCACCTTGATTTCCTTCACCGGCCTTGAGCCCGTATTCATTGATGGTGCTTCCACCGGCACCTCAACATTCACGTTCATCACTCCAGGTAGCGCCGACCTCATCAAGATTGATAGCCTCGGGCCCGGCTGGAACAGTATCTCCGGAACGAGCGATGGGGTCAAAAGTGGGTCAGTCGTCACGTGTTAGCCACTTGTCACTGAGTGGTAGCCGAGTTGCTATCCACTTGTATCTCTCGAAAAACGCCAATTGTGCGCCTGTAACATCTTATTGTATAAGGACTTATGAGCTGAGCCAAGGACTGAAAATCCGTGTGTCGCTGGTTCAACCGTGCCTCGTGTCAGCTACGCGTTGACTAAGATCGGCTCATTTGTTATAAAGGCTATAGGAGTCGGGTGCGCACATCGATGCCCTACTCCTGCCGTGTCAACGTGCAGTCGGACCGCCTCGAAGGTCCTGACCCATGTGTCTTGCTCGCATAAGCGTAGAGTTCGCTGAGCTGAAAGTCTGTAAAAGGCAGGAGGTTGGTCATGTGGAAGCAGTGCATCTTCCGTGTCGTCGTCCGAGGGTTGGTCCTGATGTTCGGCTTGGTCCTGAGCGCACCTGCTGGGGCGGAGGTGTTGTTTTCCGATGACTTTGCCTATGCGGACAGAACGAATCTTAATGGCATCGGAGGGTGGACCGCTACTGATGCCACCGCCCACTGGGTGTTAAATGACGACGGATTGGGAGACGGCGGCACGAACTCGCTTCAGTACCCCGGCATCACCTCCCAGGATGGACGACTTTACGTAAAGGCAGGTTCGAACAACATCTACCACGCTCTGTCAAGGCCGGTGACCGGTGAAGGGAATTCCCTTTACGCGTCCTTCCTTTACAAGCCCCTGAGTATTCCCGGCACATACTGGTTCCAGCTTGACACGACAGGCTCGATCCAGGGCCAGCTCGGGAGAATTGACGGCAAGAATACCAACGGGCAAGTGGAATTGGGTTGCCGCATGCGCACCGCTACGGTGCTGAGTAAGAAACCCATTCCGCTGGGACAGACCGCCTTGGTGGTCATGAAGGTTACGATGGTCCCGGGGTCGAATAATGACACCGTGCAACTATGGGTGAACCCGCCGGTCGGGGCGCCCGAACCCGCGGCGGACGCAACCGCCATCGCCGAGACGGGCAATGACATCAACCCGGCGACGGGAATCATCGGGTTCAGTTTCCGTGTCGGTCAGAGCAATTCGGGCGAGAAGGAAGTGGATTTGATGCGATTGGGCACCACCTGGGAGGATGTGACCAGTCATCCGTACCTCGCCGCAGGAGGGCCTTCGCCGGGAAACGGTGCAGAGGACATAGCTCGTGATGCGGTCCTGAGCTGGTCCCCCGGGCAACTCGCCAGGACGCATGATGTGTACTTTGGAACCGTGCTCGCAGACGTTAACGCTGCCGGCAGGACCAGCCCAAAGGACGTACTGGTCAGCCAGGGCCAGGATGCCGCCACCTACGTGCCGGGGCTGCTCGCTCTGGGCCAAACCTACTACTGGAGGGTCGATGAGGTCAATGTCCCGTCAATCACCAAGGGCAGCGTATGGAGCTTTACAGTCGAGCCGTATGCCTATCCGATCACGAACGTGACCGCCACGGCGTCCAGTTCACAAGCCGACATGGGGCCGGAGAAAACAATCGACGGAGCCGGCCTGAACGCGGATGATCAGCATTCAACGGATGTCAAGCAGATGTGGTTCAGCAAGGGTACGCTGCCGAACTGGATCCAATTCGAATTTGACAAGCTCTACCGGCTGGATGAACTGTGGATCTGGAATTACAACCAGCCAAACGAGAATATCATCGGCTTTGGAGCCAAGGATGTTGCCATCGAGTATTCCGCCGACGGCAGTACGTGGACTCCGTTGGGCGGGGTACCCGTGTTCACACGTGCAAGCGGCTCGACCAACTATGTTCACGATACGATTGTGGAT
Organism: Sedimentisphaerales bacterium; assembly: GCA_963708075.1. GTDB lineage: Bacteria > Planctomycetota > Phycisphaerae > Sedimentisphaerales > Anaerobacaceae > PLanc-01. The sequence goes on along the minus strand of OY970194.1, from coordinate 4,140,897 downwards.
TTCGGTGGTGCACCGGCAAAGTACGTCAAGCTGACCATCAACAGCACATGGGGCGGGATGGCTCAGGCGGGCCTGAGCGAAGTGCGGTTCTTCTATGTTCCCGTCCAGGCTAGAGAGCCCCAGCCGGCCATTGATGCGACCGGACAAGAGCTGGATGTCACGCTGAACTGGCGGCCCGGACGTGAGGCGGCGTTGCATAAGGTCTATCTCAGCAGCGATCCGAATGCCGTAGCCAACGGCACGGCCTCCGCAAACACAGTGAGCACGCACAGCTTTGATCCGACCGGCCTCAATCTTGCGACGACTTACTACTGGAGAGTGGATGAGGTCAACGATGCCGCCCGTCCCGGCGTCTGGACAGGCGATGTGTGGAGCTTCTCGACCCATGAGTACCTCGTGGTGGATGACTTCGAGAGTTGCACGAATGATTCGCCCAAGCGGGTCTTCCAGACGTGGATCGATGGGATGGGCTTCTCGGAGGATGAGTTCTTTCCGAAGGGGAATCCTGGAAACGGCACGGGCGCCATGGTCGGGTACGACCCCACGGCGGGCAATATCATGGAGACCGCGACGGTCCATGGTGGCACGCAGTCCATGCCGGTGTCCTACGACAGTTCCGTCGCGGCGACTTCCGAGGCGGAACGGACCTTCACGGATCCCCAGGACTGGACCGGACACGGAATCAAGGCCCTGATGCTCTGGTTCTGTGGCAATGCCACCAACACAGCGTCGCAGATGTACGTGAAGGTCAACGGCCGCAAAGTGGCGTATGACGGTGACGCCACTAATCTTCTTCGCAAGCCCTGGCATCTCTGGTATATCTCCCTGAGCCAGTTCAGCGGCGTGGACCTCAGCAAGGTTACCAAGCTGGCCATCGGCTTCGAGGGCGGAAAGGGCCTCGTGTTCGTCGACGATATCAGGTTGTCCTCGCAGGATCGGCAGTCCGTGACGCCGGTCAAACCCGATACGGCGAATCTCCTGATCCATTATGCCTTAGAGGGCAACACGAACAGCAGCGCGGGAACGCTGCATGCCACCGCCGGCGGGACGCCGACATACGTCCCCGGCAAGGTCGGCCAGGCCATCAAGCTCAACGGCGCAACCGATTATCTCATGGTCGAGGGCTCGTTCACCCTTGCCGAGTACTCCGCCGCCATGTGGTTCAATGTGGAGGGCGGCACCGGCACGAGGGACCTGGTGTCGATCTACTCCGGCAGCTCCCATGGCGTGCTGCTGGAGATTACGGACACCGGGGCGTTTCGCTTCCTGCATCGGGTCCCCCTGGGTACCTCGGGTGGCAACGACATGCGCAGCAACAGCAACTACGCTGACGGGGAGTGGTACCACATGGCGGCCGTGAAGTCGGCGACTGCGATCAGGTTGTACATCAATGGCGAGCAGGCGGCCACAGCGGCGGACAGCACAGAGTTCGCCGAAGTCCTGCCGCGGCTGACGATCGGCGTGCTGAGGCACGACAGCCTCTCTCGCTTCTTCCCGGGCACCATCGATGAGTTCTATCTCTATAATCGTACCTTGCAGCAGGCCGAGATCGCGTACCTGGCCGGGCTGACGAAGCCGCTGGATAAGTAGTCACATGGTCGTGCGAGGGCGCACGTGCCTGTCAAACGGTCGTCAGACCAGTTGGTGGCGGCCGGATTGACGGAAGACCGGTCGATTCTCAGAGGCACTGTGGTTAAAATGCCAAGGCCCGGCAGTTGTGAAAGATCGTTCGAGACGAGAGAGCTTGAACTGGTGATGAACGTAAACCCACGGGAATGCTCTGGATGATGTCGGCAGGACGGCGAAACAATCTACCTGGAGTACATTGGCGGGCTCTCGAAAGCCTCACCGCAGGCCCGCCCGATGGCGCGGATGAGTAAGTTTACGCTTCTGGACGACGCTGTGCGGGGTTTCGGGGGTGCCGCCGCAGTGGGGTGGGTCGGCGAGACTGACTGGCAGCGACAGATTGCTGGGCTACATGACACCGGTGGCGAAGGCCCCGCCGAAGCCGCAGCCGGAGCCAAACAGGATTTGAGGGCGATGCCGGAGCTAATCACAGTGAGACCGGTCTTACAAGCTTTGGCAATCACCAGACGCGTGCCAAAGTGCGCGCCAGACATGTATGTCTGGTCTACGGCTGACCTTCGGCTGATCTACGCCTGATCTACATAAGTCTTTATCTGACAACCATTACCCCTTATCCCACAAGGACTTACGAACGCCCTGTTCGGACTGAAAATCCGTGTGTCGCTGGTTCAGCTTTCTTCCTCCCGCCGGTCTGCCGAGATCTCGACGGCGATGGCGGCGGCCTGCTCCGCGCCCACACCCTCCGTCCTGCGTTCGTACTCTTTCTCCCCGCGGTCGTCGGCTTCACGCACTTGCGCATCCGCGACCTGCTCCTGCTCACCAGGCAGCTCCACTCGCAACTCCTCTATGAGCATCATCACCGTGGCCGCGACGGGTAGGGCGAGGAGCACGCCGAGGATCCCCATCAGCGTCCCGCCCGCCAGGAGCGCGAACAGGACGACGGACGAGGGAAGGCGCAGCGCCCGGCCATAGATCCGAGGAACGAGCACACTGTTTTCGAACTCCTGGTACGCGAGCATGAGGACGAGAACGACGACGGCAACGATGGGCCCACGCGACAGTGCCGCGAGGACCGCCGGCCCTGCCGCGAGGAGAGGCCCGATGTAGGGCAGCACGTCCATGAGGCCGACGAACGCCGCGAGCGCCAGAGCGTTCTCCACGCCGCACGCCTTCAGAAGCCCGAACGCGAAGAGTGCCATCAGCAGGCACGTGACCATCTGTCCACGGATGTACGCGCCGACGATCGTCTCGAGGTTCATCATGATGCGAGAGAGCCGGATGTGGTGCGAGCGGGGGACAACGGCGAAAAGCCCCCCTCGGAGCCGATCGCGGTCGATCAGGATGTAGAGCCCGAGGAAGAGGGCGCTCAACCCGTACGCGACCGCGCCGAAGACGCGTAGGGAGAAGGCGAACGCCGTCGCGCCGATGGTGCCCGTCAGCGCGTCGAGCTTGAGGCCGCGAAGCCAAGTCGCCAGCGGGGCGCTCAGATGAGAGCCGGCGAGATGGTCCGCGAGTCGCGCGCGCAGCGCGGGCTCGTGCTCGAGAAGCGCCACCGCCTGCGACACCAGCGTCGGGATCGTAAGGATGACGAAGAGAAGCGCGAGGATGAAGAAGACCGAGAAGACCATCGCGATTCCGAACCCGCGTCCCACGCGCTTCTCTTCGAGCCAGCGGACGGCCGGGCTCAACGTGCCGGCGACGAGAAGAGCGACGACGAGCACAAGGAGGACAGGCCAGAGCCGGATCAGCAGCCAGAGGGAAGCGGCGACGAGGACGAGCGCCACCAAGGTCTTGGGTGATAGCTCGAAGCGGACGTGACGCGGGATATCATTTTTCGCCATTGCAAACCTTATTCAAACATGATGCGACGTCCTTGTAGTAGATCTGCGTTCCCCTCCTGCGGAGATCAGCCCGGCGCGCAGTCGACTCTCTATTCCGTCGTTTTGCCGTCGAAGTGCTCGTTGTCGGCCTCCGCGTCGTCGCGGGTATGGTGGACGACGCCGTCCCGATGATTCGGCGGCGCATAGAGCGTATAGAGCTTCAGTGGAACACCGCCGGTATTGATGATGTTGTGATTCGTCCCAGCCGGGACGACTACCGCGAAGCCCGCTCGGATCGCCGTCCGAACGCCATCGAGAACCGCCTCACCGGAACCCTCCTCCACGCGAAAGAACTGGTCGAGCCTGTGGACTTCCGCCCCGATCTCTTCCTTGGGCTTCAGTGCCATGACGACGAGCTGGCAGTGTTTTGCCGTGTAAAGCACTCGGCGAAACTCATCATTCTTGATGGCCAGACTTTCGATGTCTTGCACAAATCCTTTCATAACGACTCCTTTTTCGTTTTGCCCGACGGGGGCGTTTGGGGAATCCCCAACCCGGCAAATCGTTTGTTGCAGGTTGGATTGCTTTCATCCATCGCCAGCAGGCCCTTGTCGCCGGCGACCAGCGCTCTCGTGGTGTCTATGAGCTCTTGTGCGTTCATTTGGGGCTGCTCCACTTCCAGTTCCGAATCTCCGGCAGGTCTTCGCCGTACTTGTCAATGTATTGCTTGTGCTCGACGAGCTTGTCCTTGAGCTGCTGCTTCAGGTAGATGCCTTTGTCGCCGGTCTGCGGCAGGCGGTCGATAGTGTCCATCACGAGATGGAAGCGGTCCAGATCGTTTAGCACCGTCATGTCGAAGGGCGTGGTGATGGTGCCCTCTTCCTTGTAGCCGCGGACGTGGATGTTGTCGTGGTTGGTGCGGCGGTAGGTTAGCCGGTGGATCAACCACGGGTAGGCATGGAAGGCGAAGATGACCGGCTTGTCCTTGGTGAAGAGCTCGTCGAAATCGACGTCGCTCAACCCGTGCGGGTGCTCGGTTTGCGGCTGCAGTTTCATGAGGTCGACGACATTGACCACCCGGATTTTCAGGTCGGGCAGATGCTCGCGCAGAATGGAGACGGCGGCGAGCGTCTCAAGCGTGGGCACGTCGCCACAGCAGGCCATGACCACATCGGGTGCAACGTCCTGGTCGTTGCTGGCCCACTGCCAGATGCCGATGCCTTCGGTGCAGTGCTTGACGGCGGCGTCCATCGTCAGCCACTGCGGCGCCGGGTGTTTGCCCGCGATCACGAGGTTGACATAGTGGCGGCTGCGCAGGCAGTGGTCCATCACCGACAGCAGGCAGTTTGCATCCGGCGGAAGGTAAACGCGCACGATCTCGGCCTTCTTGTTCACGACGTGGTCGATGAAGCCGGGATCCTGGTGCGTGAAGCCGTTGTGATCCTGGCGCCAGACATGCGAGGCCAGCAGGTAGTTTAACGAGGCGATCTTCCTCCGCCACGGCAGCCGCGACGTGACCTTCAGCCACTTGGCGTGCTGGTTGAACATCGAATCGACGATGTGGATGAACGCCTCATAGCAATTGAAGAGCCCATGCCGGCCGGTGAGCAGGTAGCCCTCGAGCCAGCCCTCGCACTGGTGCTCGCTGAGCATTTCCATCACTCGCCCGGTGGGCGCGAGAAATTCGTCGTTCGGCACGGTCGCGGCGTCCCATTGGCGTTGGGTCACGTCAAAGAGGGCTTCCAGGCCGTTGGAGAGCGTCTCGTCAGGGCCAAAGACCCGGAAATTTCGCTGCTCACTGTTCAGCTTCGCCACATCGCGCAGGAAAGGCCCGAGCACATGTGTGTCGCCGATGCCGCGCACCCCCGGCGAGGGCACGTCGACCGCGTAGTCGCGGAAGTCCGGCATCCGCAGGTCGCGGAGCAGAATGCCGCCGTTGGCGTGGGGATTCGCGCCCATGCGTCGTTCGCCCTTGGGCGCAAGTTCGGCCAGTTCCGGTTTCAGGCGGCCCTGCTCATCGAAGAGTTCCTCCGGCCGGTAGCTCCTCAGCCAGTCTTCCAACAGCTTGAGGTGTTCGGGATGGGTGGCCGGGTCGGAGAGCGGCACCTGGTGCGAACGGAACGTGCCTTCAACTTGCAGGCCATCGACCATCTTCGGTCCCGTCCAGCCCTTGGGTGACCTCAGGACGATCATTGGCCAGCGAGGCCGAGTGGTGTCGTTCTTGTTCCGTGCATTGCTTTGGATTTGCCGGATGCTCTCGATGGCCTTTTCCAAAGCATCGGCCATGAGTTGATGCATCTCTTCGGGCTCATCACCTTCCACAAAGTGGGGCGTCCAGCCACAACCTCGTAGAAACTGCTCCAATTCCTCATGCTCGATGCGGGCCAGGACGGTCGGGTTGCTGATCTTGTAGCCATTGAGGTGCAGGATCGGCAGCACGGCTCCGTCGGTAATTGGGTTGAGAAACTTGTTGGAATGCCACGCTGTGGCCAGCGGTCCGGTTTCCGCCTCGCCATCGCCGACGACGCAGGCGACGATCAGATCGGGATTGTCGAACACCGCCCCGAACGAATGGCTGAGCGAATAGCCCAGCTCGCCGCCCTCGTGGATCGAGCCCGGGCACTCCGGCGAGGCGTGGCTGGGAATTCCTCCGGGAAACGAGAACTGAATAAAGAGCTTCCGAAGCCCGGCCTCATCCTGGCTGATATTGGGATAAATCTCGCTGTACGTGCCCTCGAGGTAAGTGTTGCCCACGACGGCCGGGCCGCCGTGCCCGGGACCGGAGACGTAAATCATGTCGAGGTCGTATTTCTTGATCACCCGGTTCAAGTGCACGTAAATGAAGTTCTGCCCGGGGGTCGTGCCCCAGTGCCCCAACAGCATGTGCTTCACATCCGCGAGCGTCAGCGGCCGCTTCAGCAGCGGATTGTCGTAAAGATAAATCTGGCCGACCGACAGATAGTTGGCAGCGCGCCAGTAGGCGTCCATCTTGGAAAGCAGTTCGTTTGACAATGGTTTATCCGCTGCGTTCTTCTTGTCTATCTTCATGATCGCATTCCTTTCCAGATGGATTTGCCCACACATAAGTCCCGGACTACAAGTACGGCGTCAGCAATCGCGCAATGCCGTCGCGCAGGCGAGCCGGCAGTGGGCGGCCATCGACCTCCTCCATCGTCACGGGATGGGCGCCCTTCCGTTTCGTCTCGACCCACTGATCAAGCCGCTGGGCGAGTTCGGCGTCGTAACATTCCACGTTGAACTCGAAGTTGAGACGCAAGCTTCGTGAATCCCAGTTGGCCGATCCCAGTAGCACCCAGCAGCCATCCACCAGCATGAGTTTTGAGTGATCGAATGGAGGCGGGGTTAACCACATCCGGCATCCATGCTGGAGGACTTGCGACCACATCGCCCGGGAGGCCCACAGGATGAACGGCAGGTTGATTCGTGCGGGCAAAATGATATCAACCTGCACACCCCGCATTGATGCCAGATTCAGGGCGGATACCACGGCGGGGTCGGGCAGAAAATAGGGAGTCATGATCCGGACGGAATAGCGGGCAATCGAGAGGGCTCCCAACAGCGTCCAATGAAGCTTCTCGAAATTCTCATCCGGGCCATCGGGCACGCCTCGCGCCAACACCTGCCCCGCGTTTTCGCTTTTGGGAAACCACGAATCACCACGCAAAGCTTCGCCGGTCGTAAACAGCCAATCATCGGTGAACACTTCTTGCAGTTGGGTCACCACAGGGCCTTTCACTCGGAAATGGATGTCCTGTACCGGGTGTGGCGGTTGGCGTTGAAGGCAATGTCCCACTCGAATATTCATGCCGCCGGTAAATCCCACGCGCCCATCCGCCACCAGGATCTTCCGATGTGTGCGCATGTTCATCGACATCAGATGCCACAAAGCAGACGGCGGGAGAAACCGTGCATGCTTCACCCCTTCTCGTCGCAGCGTGTGGAGAATGGTGGGCCAGGAATACCGAGTCCCCATCGCGTCAATCAGCACCCGCACTTCCACGCCCCGGCGCGCGGCCTCGCCCAGCGCATGCGCAAAGGCCATCCCGACCTCGTCCCGATCGAAGATATAGGTCACGAAAGAGACTGTCTGGCGTGCGTGTTGGATCGCTTCCAGCATGGCCGGATAGGCTTCATCTCCGTTCACCAACGGATCGATCCGATTGCCTGGCAGCAAGGGCCGCTCTATCACACCCCCAACGACCCGAGCCAGCATCTGGAGATGCCCTCCGTGATCCGGTAGATGGCGCTGCAACTCTTCCGGCAGACATTCGGGTTGCGCGGCTTGTGCCCGATATCGCTCCAGGTTCCTTCGCAGCAAAGCGGCCCTATGGCGAATACGATTCAGGCCGAAGATGAAGTACATGACCGCCCCGACCAGAGGCACGAACCAAACGAAACCCACCCACGCGATGGCGGCGCGCGAATCACGCTTGTTGAGAACCGCGTGCCCCGTCGCCAACACAGAGAGAAGCAACCCAAGTCCGATGGCAGCGATGTGCCAGACGTCGAACACCAGATTACCAACAGCCATCGTCATCGCTGATCTGTCCCTGAGGTTAGTCCTCTTCGTCTTCATGGCACATTTCCTTTCCAACCGGGAGGCCGAGAACGCGGCACACCATCTTGGCTATCATGCGTTCTTCGTCCGTGCGAATGACGCGGACCGCAACCCGGCTGGCCGCCGCCCGACAGATAGCTGGCGGCACGCCAATAGGCGTTTGCCTCGTAGACCAGTTCCAGAGTGAGCGTCTTTGTTTTTGTTTTCATGTTTCGCAACTCAATCACAGCCTCACTTTCCGCAGCCGCAAGGCGTTGCTGATGACCGAGACGGAACTCAGGCTCATCGCGGCGCCGGCAATGATCGGGCTGAGCAGCAAGCCGAAGAACGGGTAAAGCACTCCCGCCGCCACCGGAATACCCAGCGCGTTGTAGAGAAAGGCGAAGAACAGGTTCTGCCGGATGTTCCGCATGGTGGCGCGACTGAGGCGGATGGCCTTGGCAATGCCGCGGAGGTCGCCTTTCACGAGGGTGATGCCCGCGCTTTGCATGGCCACGTCGGTGCCGGTGCCCATGGCAATGCCGACTTCCGCTTCGCTGAGGGCGGGTGCGTCGTTGATGCCGTCGCCGGCCATCGCAACATGTTTGCCTTCCGCGCGCAGCTTCTTGACATGGGCGACTTTTCCGGCGGGTTCGATCTCCGCTTCCACCGCATCGAGGCCGAGTTGCTTGGCCACCGCGGCGGCGGTGCGGCGGTTGTCGCCGGTGAGCATGACGAGCTTCAACCCGAGCGCGTGGAGTTCGCGGATGGCTTCGGCGGTGGTGGATTTGATCGGGTCGGCGACGGCGAGGATTCCGGCCGGCTTGCCATCGATGGCGACAAACATCGCGGTCTTGCCCTCTTCCTGAAGTTTCACGGCCGAGGCTTCGAGCGGCTCCAGGCCGGTGATCTTTTCGTTCCGCAGGAAATCCGGTTTGCCGATCATCACCGCACGACCGGCGACGGTGCCGAGAACACCGCCCGCCGTCACCGAACGAAAGTCTTTCACGGCCTCGAAAGCGATACCTTGTTCCTTCGCGCCCTGCACAATCGCGGCGGCGAGCGGGTGTTCGCTGTTCTGCTCCAGTGAGGCGGCGAGACGCAGGAACTCCTTCGCGTCGAAACCGCCGGTGGGCAGGACATCCATGAGCTTGGGTTTGCCCTCCGTGAGAGTGCCCGTCTTGTCCACGACGAGCGTGGTGACTTTCTCCAACCGTTCGAGCGCCTCGGCGTTTTTCACGAGCACGCCTTCCTGCGCGCCGCGTCCGACGCCGACCATGATGGACATGGGCGTGGCCAAGCCGAGGGCGCACGGGCAGGCGATGATGAGGACCGCGACGGCGTTGACGATGGCGTGCGCGAGCTTTGGCTCCGGCCCAAGCCACATCCAGAGGACGAAGGTGAGCACCGAAACCGCCAGCACCGCCGGCACGAAGATGCCCGCGACCTTGTCGGCGAGACCTTGAATGGGCGCGCGGCTGCGCTGGGCTTCGGCAACCATGTTCACGATCTGCCCGAGCAACGTGTCGCTGCCGACTCGCTCGGCGCGCATGACGAAACTGCCGGGGCCATTGACGGTGCCGCCCGTCACCTTGTCGCCGACGGTCTTTTCCACCGGGAGCGGTTCGCCGGTGATCATGGACTCTTCCACGCTGGAGTGACCTTCGACCACCGCGCCATCCACGGGCACCTTGTCACCTGGAACCACGCGCAACCAGTCGCCGACTTTCACCTGGTCGAGCGGGACTTCATGATCGCCCCCCGGTGCGACTTGTCGCGCCGTGGGCGGTGCGAGGTTCAGCAACGCTTTGATGGCGCTGCCCGTGCGGCTGCGGGCACGGAGTTCGAGCACCTGACCGAGGAGCACCAGCACAACGATCACCGCGGCGGCCTCAAAGTAGATGGCGACCTTGCCCTCGTGTTGCATCGTGTGTGGGAACAGGCCGGGCATGAGCATCGCCACGGCGCTAAAGACGAATGCTGCGCCCACGCCGATGGCGATCAGCGTGAACATGTTCAAGTGACGCGTCACGACGGAGCGCCAGCCACGGCGGAAGAACGGCCAGCCTGCCCACCAGACCACGGGCGTGGTGAGCGCAAATTGCATCCAGCGTGAGGCGTGGCTATCCGCCCAGGACTGCCTGGCCAGTGCCGGGATCAAGTGAGCCATCGCCAGGACAAACACCGGCAACGTCAGCGCGGCGCCGATCCAGAAGCGCTTCGTCATGTCGCGCAGCTCGGCGTTTTCCTCGTCATCCGTACCCGCTGTCACCGTCTTCGGTTCCAGCGCCATGCCGCACTTGGGGCAATCGCCGGGATGGTCCTGCTGCACTTCGGGGTGCATCGGGCAGGTGTAGATGGCTTTGCCCTGCGGCTTCTCTTCGTGCTTCGCGGTGGCGGGCGTTGACAGAAACTTCTGCCGGCAGTGGTCGCTGCAAAAGTAGAACGTCTGTCCGTCACGCTCGGCACGTAGCGCGGACGCTTCGTCCACCGTCATGCCGCAGATGGGGTCGATGGCCATATCAATCCGGTTTCATTTGACTGGTTCAGCGGTGTCATAACTGCGATTCAGACAGCCTGGCGCGATGATGACTACGCACTAGCCATCGGTAAGTTCAAAGGCCAGCCAATCAACCTGACGCCGCTTCCTTCATGATCTTAACAATCGTGGCCTCTACTTCCTGTGCCACTCCTTTCAGTTGCGGCGCGCTGCCTGTCTCAACGATTCGCGCGCCTGAACGTAATTCCGTTCGGTCCCTTGCCAACCTTGATGTTTTGAGTCACTTTTTGGGTCGCCGTATCTATCACCGACACCGTTTCGTCCACGATGTTGGCGACGAAGGCGCGCTTTCCATCATCGCTTACCACGACGCCATGCGCACCTTTTCCGGTCACGATGGTGGCAACCACGCTGTTATTGGCTGTCTCTATCACCGACACGGTGTTGTCCGGATCGGCTTCCGTACCCTGATTTGCGACATAGACGTAATGTCCGTCCGGCGTGACAAAGACCTGAATCGGATTGTGTCCGACTGCGATAGTAGCGATCTTTTTACGCTGAGCCGTGTCGATCACGGCGACGTTGTTCTCATCTCGCAAGGAGACATAGACCCGACCACCATCCGGCGTGAAGCCAACCTGAACCGGCGCTTTGCCAACCGGTATGCGTGTCACTTCCTTAGATAGGGCGACGTCTATTACCGAGACGCTGTTATCGTTGACGTTGGCGACATAGATTTCACGCCCGTTCGGACTCATGCGCAGACCGTGCGGGAATTTGCCGGTCTTGATCTCGCCGGCCACTTTCTTCTGTACCACATCAACGACAAGGACATTGTCATCCTCGGAATTCGTCACGTAAGCCAGTTTGCCCTGTGCATCGATGATGACATGTGCAGGATGACGGCCTATTTCCACATCCGCCGCGCTCTCGACGGCAAGCGTCTCGGCGTCGATGATCAAAAGCCTGCCTCGGGCCATCTTGCCGGCATCTGTCATCTTCATTGGAGATTGATTTGCGGTCATATCGGTCATATTGGCGACCGGGCCGACGGCGAGCAATAGCCGGCCATCGCGCGACACCTGGACATTATGCGGTGTGATGCGCGTGACAATAGTTCTGACCTGCCCGGTGCCAACATCAATCGCGCTGATGGAGTTTCCGCGTTCATTGGCGGTATAAACAAAGCCCTCCGCTGCCGATACGATCGGCAGCCGCCAGACGCCGAGCGCCAGGCCCAGCAGTCCGATTATGACTATGCGTTTCTTCATTTGGATTCCTTCTTCTTCTGCGGGTGCGGTCTTGGTTTCGAAACGGGAGACTGGACCGCAGCCGTCCCCCGCCCCGGTTAGAGGTTTTTTCTGAGCGCTCTCTACTTCACAATCTCGGCGTTCATGTCCATCCCTTCATGATGGTGCTCCATATCACTGGCCGCGGGCTTGAGCGTTTCTCTTTCCGCATCGGTGATATTGGGCAAATGGCGTACAAAGGTGACGATATGCCAGATTTCCTCGTCACTATGGGTTTCGCCAAAGGCCGGCATGCCGGTCATCCGGATTCCATTCTTGATGATCCAGAAAAGCTTGCCGTCAGAAAGAGACTGCGCATCATCGGTATAGAGCTCGGGTACTGGAGGATTGAGTCCTGCCGCCAGCTCGGCAGGTTTGACATTGGGCGCCCCGTGGCAGAGGACGCAGTTTTCCCGGTAATGGGCCATGCCGGAAGCCAGCACGGACGGGTCATTCGCAAACGGGTTTTTCGCTTCGGGCGCCCGTTTCTCCATGGAATTGGTGAAAGCCCAGGGTGCGAATATCTTTTCAAGCAGTCCCGGCTTGGCGCTGGCGGACATGTCCATCATCCCTATGTCCATGACCAGCAGCGGGACAATGAACGTGAGCAGAACACAGGCCAAAAAACCCGCTCCAAAGATGAGCCCATTCTTGACGGAAGTTTTCATATAGTTACTCTCCTTGGGGGGTGCTTCATCTATGTATGTTGGATAATGCAAATACCCCGTTTTATTTGGCTTCCTGAGCGGCCGCTGTCATGATCTTCAAAATGGTGGCCTCCACTTCCTGCGCCACCCCTTCCAGTTGCGGCGCGTTGAACATCGCCAGAAGAGTGGTTGGCTTCAAAGTAGCCAGAATGGTCTTACCGCCCTCCTCATAAATGGAGATCCGGCATGGCAGTGCGGTTGAGACGCTCATGTCCTGATCGAGCACCTTCTTCGCTTGTTGCGGCTGACAGACCTCGAAGATCAGACATTCGCGGGCGAACTCCACACCCTTCTTCGCCATGGTCTCTTTGAGATTGTGAACCTGCATGACACCAAAGTGATTGGCCTGGACGGCGGTCTGCAAGGCAGCCGCAGCTTCACTCACGGTTTTGTCCGTGGATAATTTGACTAGCATCGGTTCTCCTTTATGGCGAACGGTTTACTTCACAGGTGGATCGTGAACGCTCGATTATTTCTTGTACAGCTTGATAATCACGACGACCAGCAGGGCCACCACCGCTACGCTGATCACCGCCCAAATCCACATCCCTCCGCCCATCCATCCGTCTGTATGATTCATCATAAAGCACTTTTCGTTGCGCAGCGACCAGCCCACCACCAGACAATCCAGGCCGTGACCGGAGGCAGGCGTGTCACTTGATGTAGCCGCCACGATGCCCCGCAGCAACCGTTCGTCGCAGGGCATCGTGGTGCTCAGCAATCATTTCTGTTCTTTTTGACCAGCCCCCGATTTTTCGTCCATGTCCTTCATGCCCTTCATCATCGGGCACTGCGACATGGATTCCTTGCCCATCTGCATGTGCTGCATCATGTGCTGCATCATCTCCTCCTGCATCTTTGCCATTCGCACATTCATGGCAGTCCGCTGCTCCACCATGCGGGTGACCACGGCGGCTATCAGGTCTAACTTCTTGTCCTCCGGCGCGCTGTTCATCTTGGCGACCTGCGCGGTGAGTTCGGCGTCCTGCGTCTTCATTTCTGCCATCATTTTCTGTTTCTGTTCCTTCATCGCCTGGCAGCGTTCCATCATTTTGGCCTCCGTCACGTTCTTCCGCTCCGCAGGCTCGGCGGATCGCACTTGGACTGGAGACCAGATGACCAGGGCCAAGGCCAGTGCCAGGCTTGAACAGATGACGAGGTTCGTAGTCGTGTGGTTCTTCATGTACTATTCCTTTCTTTATGTTTTTCGTTCTTGTTTGCTGTTGGCGTCCGGCTGAGGCTGGTGCCATCACCTATATTGCGCCGGCCGGGGCGGCTTCGTTATGGGGTATACACCTACCGTGGATTATGGGGGCACACCGCCCTCTGACAACGGATCCAGCCGACAGATGTATTTCGTTGCATGGTCGGAATTCCCTCTTTCACTGGCCATGCCAAGTCGGAATACACGGCACGCCGAGCGGGCGATCATCAGTTCTTCGTCCGTGCGAATGACGCGGACCGCAACCCGGCTGGCGTCCGTGGAAATCACCCCCGCAGTTTCCGCGTTGCGCGACTCATTCAGTTCAATGCCGAGGAAGCTCAACCCTTCACAAATGCGAGCGCGGACGAGTGGCGCATTTTCGCCGATACCTCCCGCGAAGACGAGCGTGTCCAATCCACCGAGCGCGGCGGCGAAGGAGCCGATCCATTTCTTCGCCTGGTAGCAGAACATCGCCACGGCTTCCGCCGCACGCACGTCATCGGCTTCCCGCGCGAGCAGGTCCCGCATGTCGGAACTGGTCTCCGAAACGCCGAGCAGCCCGGACTCGTGGTTCACCATTTCGTAAAACTGTTCTGTGGTCATCTGCTCAGTTCGCGCCAGATACGGCGCCAGGCCAGGATCCAAATCGCCGGAGCGGGTGCTCATCACCAATCCTGCCGTGGGCGTGAAGCCCATGCTGGTATCGATGCTTTTGCCGTCACGCACGGCAGCCAGGCTGGCGCCATTGCCGAGATGCGCGAGGATCACACGGCCAGTCGTTGCCGCCGGGTCGCCGAGGCGCGCGAGTTCTTCCATCAGATAGGCATAGGACAAACCGTGAAAACCGTAGCGCTTGACTCCTTTTGTGTCGAAGCGTCGCGGAATCGGCAGCAACTTGGCGACACGCGGCATGGTGTGATGAAACGCCGTGTCAAAACAGGCCACCTGGGGCAGTTTCGGATGACGCTGGCGGAACGCCTCAATCAGTTCAATCTCGCGGGGCAAATGATCCGGGTCATACGGCGTGATACGATGCAATTCATCAATCAACCCCGGCGTGACCCGTTCCGGCTCGGAATGCGTCATGCCATGCACCACTCGGTGTCCCACAGCCTTGACCGAAGCGAAGGCCTTCTGCCCTTCAAACCAATCAATCAGGAAACTCGCGGCCGATTTGTGATCGGCGGCGGCGAGGCTGCAACTGGCCTGCGGCTTGCCATCCGGGTCATGAAACGTTAGATTCGTCCCGCTCAGGCCGATGCGGTCAACCTTCCCATGAAGCCTTTGCTCCAGCGCCTCACCCACCTCGTACAGAGCGAACCTGATGCTCGACGAGCCGCCGTTGATCGCCAAGACACAGGTTTGGTCGAGTTTCGTCGCCATAGAGTATAAGCCTCGTGTATGTTCGCCTTGTCAATGGCTGCGCAAAAAGCGCAACTCGGCGCAGGCGCTCCACCTCGTCGAGCAGATCGAACATGGTTTTGATCCAGGCTAAATCGAGGCCGTAAACGGTTCGCAAGCCCTCGATTCGCCGCATGGTATAAATCGCCTCTTCCGTGAATCCCATCACCCCATACGGCGGTTGAACGACAGGTCGTACAAGGCCGGCGCGACAATAGATCAGAATGGAACGGCGTGGGACACCCGCGAGATGTGCAGTCGCATCGAGGTTGTACAAAACGTTTGGCTGCGGCTGAAACAACTCCATCGCCAGGGGTGGGGGGGCTGTCCGGAACAAATCGCTTGCTCATGAGAGTTGCCTCGGGTTGAAGGTCGATCTTGTGGCCAACTGTTCCCAGAGGACTTTTTGTTCCGGCGTCAGATGCACCGGGACCTGGATGGACACGACGGCATACAGATCGCCCCGTGCTCCGTTGCTCGTGGGCAAACCTTTCCCGCGTAAACGTAATTGCCGTTCAGCCATGGTGCCCGCCGGGATTTTCAAGGACACCGTTCCATCCACAGTGGGGATGTGGACGGTAGTACCCAGCACCGCTTCCCACGGGGCCAGATCCAAATCGTAATACAGGTCGGCGCCGCGCACACGGAAATCGGGGTGCTGGGCGAATTTCACCCTCAAATACAGGTTTCCCGAGTCGCCTCCGCCAATGCCTTCCTGGCCTTTGCCCGCGAGACGGATGAGCTGCGTTTCCCGAACGCCGGGTGGGATTTTCACCCGCAGAGTCTGCTTGACCGATTGCCCGGTGCGTGGATCGGCACGCTGCAGTTGGATCGTGCGCGTCGAACCATGCAGGATCTCGTCCAGCGTCACCAGGATGTCGGCCTCAATATCCTGGCCGCGCTGGGCGACGGTCCCTCCTCCCGTGACATCCCCCCGTGTTTGGCCGAAACCACCGGATGGACGACCGCGACTGCCGAAGAACTGCTCGAAGAAATCGCTGAAGCCCGTGCCATCGAAATGGACTTCCGAAGCCTCTTCGTAACCTCCACCGAATCCCCCCCGCGGTGGCGGCGGCTGCCGTTCCGGATGGTTCCAGTTTGCTCCCAACTGATCATACTTTCGCCGTTTCTCCGGGTCGCTGAGGACTTCGTTGGCCTCGTTGATTTCCTTGAACTTTGCCTCGCCCGTGATCTTATCTTTGGCAACGTCAGGGTGATACTTGTGGGCGAGCTTTCGGAATGCCTTCTTGATTTCCTCGCCGCTCGCGTCTCGAGCCACACCGAGGACGTCGTAGTAGTCCTTGAATTCAACGGGCATGGCTGACTCCTTCGTCATTCTGTAGTCCGAACGAAGCCAGTTTGGCGCACGTGGACCTGTAATCCGTGTGAAGAATGCTTCGAATCCCCAGACCTTCCGCGACTTGGACGAAGCAGGAGGAAATAAAGGAATCCACAAACCCGTTCAGTTTGAACTTGCGAATCCGATACGCATTCAGTTCGCGCCCTTCGTTGCTGACCACGGCGACCTTCAGCCCGTGCCGGGCCTTGAGCTGAGCGACCAGCGCGATCATCTCGGGGTAAGGTTTCGATTGCGCGAACATGAAGTGCCGAAACTGAGCCCGGGTAAACGGTCGCTTTTGGTGGAAGCCCGCCGCTGGCGGTCAGATCTCGCCGGATGTAGTCCAGCCGGATGGATTGGCTCAGCGTTCCCAATATCGTCAGAGGATTGTTCTTCATTAGGGTGCCTCCCGGCTTTCGAGTTCCGCCACTTTGGCCAAGCGGCGACCATGGCGTCCCGACGGATCCGTACTTCCCCCATGAGGTTGTTGGTGAGCGGATCGTACTGCAAACGGAACACGAGGGAGGCGGCCTATTCCTGACCTTTCGGGGTCGTCGTTGCGACCTTGTCCTTCGCTTGTTGTCCCAGGTCTTGCACCTTGTCCACCGCTTTGTCCTTGTCCTTTTGGATTTGGCCTTTGTCCATCGACATAGTGACGTGCGCACTGTTGCTGTCGCTGCCCGACGAGAAATGGAACCACCCCATGTAGAAGCCCAGGCCGGCGACAACGGCCACGATCAGAACGAGCGCGAGAAGCATGCGTGCCATAAATATACCACCAATGAGTCTGGATAGAGTTTTAGCCGAGTCAGGGACCAGCGGCTCAGAAGCTGCGGGGGATGTACCCCATAAGTAGGAGCAACAGCACGACCGCCAATAGCAGCCCCAAGACGCTGCTGGGGGCATAACCCCAATTGCGGCTGTAGCCCCACCTGGGCAGGCCACCCAAGAGCAGCACGATCAACACAAGTAATAGTATAAATCCCATGATAGACTCCTTTCGATGTTCTCAATAACGACGGAGGCCACTGCCGTGGACGTCACGCGTGGCCCCGCCTGTATGGTTCAATAGGCCGCAGGGTCCCCAACCTGGTCTTGGTTTTCCATATCTGGTCCGGATTGCAGCCAGTTCTCTTGGTTCTTCAACTCCTGTTCGGCTTGCAGCCAGTTCAGTTCACTTTGGCCCTGCCGGCAATCCCTCTCGACGTAAATCTCATATGCCCGCTTGGCAATTTCTTTGTGCGTAGGCATGGCAGCAGCAGCCGGCCCGGGATGCGAGGCTTTGTGCCCCTGTTGCATTGCGGACATCTGCGTCGTTTTCGACTGAGTCATGTACTTACTCATGGAATCTTCCTTCAAGAATCATAACACGCTTCACACTTTGTTCCTTTGCTGCGTTCTTCGCCCTATCCTTTCAGATATACTACGTCGTGGGTCGTTTCCCGTCTGTGGGGTGTAACCCTACCTGGACTTGTTGGATGCACTCCCCGAAAAGGGCCCCCCAGCCGCAAAAGTGCGACGAACTGGACAGGTTGACGAAAGCCCAACGAGCTTGGGTTGCCCGCCGTCCGGAAGTGATTGCCTGTAAAGCGACGAAGTCAGTTCTCTTCTCTATCGGGGGTTTCATGCTGCTCAGCGCAACGAAGAGCCCCGCGTTTCTTTGGCAAGGGAGACGCAGCGAGACAACGCGGGGGTTCTCGTCTTCAATTGGCGACGGGTTCGCCGCTGGCTGACCGACGCGTTGGAGTGACAGCCGCCCGTGATGAGCGATGGAGTGACGGCCAAGCCTGCCGATTCGTCACGTCATGCGGACAGAGTCATGGCCGGGGCTTTGAGTCCGGACCGCTCACCCGGTGGGGATACATCCTATAAAACAGTCCCTGGTAGGGTTATACCCCATAGAAAGCCAAAAGAGAAAAGGATAGAGAATGGCTGTGTTCTATGCTTTGCACTCTCGCTGCTGAGTTGATTTTGGGCCCAGGGGGCGGATTTGGATGGGCTACAAGGTATTGTGGGATCAGGCCGCGAACCACACATTTGGATGATAAGCTAAGAGGCAATTATGGCAACACTATTCGAGATGCCGAGGCTGCAATCCACAGGTCGCCGTAAATCGCAGGACGCAGGAAACAACCAAGGGCGTGATGCTTCGCCAAACGACGATGGATTGATGGAGCAGATCCTTGAGAATATGAGTAGCACGCCTTGGGAGGGGGTGTTGAAGAGGATCGCATGCTCGCCCCACATCCGGCGAGGCAAAGTGCTGAGCATCCGTCGTCAGATTACCGAGGGCACCTACGAGATCGCAGATCGGTTGGACGGAGCGATAGATGGGGCGCTGGAAGCGATCACATGTCCCTCCAAAAAACCCTGTCTTGACGGCGATGTGAGATCAGGACCGGCGAAGTTGGCAGCGCGTTGACCCATTCGAATGGCGCCTAATGAGCCAACAGGGCGCTTTTCGCACAACACGTCGAGGAATCGGGGGGAGTGTCGAGACGAGAGTAAACATCTGTTCGACAGTCTATGCGGCTATGCGGACATACCTGTAATGCAAACCTCGAAGTACGGGAATGGAGATGAGTGCCACAGCAATCAATCTGTCCGTGGTTTTCCGGTTGTATGACGGCCGTTCTCGACGAGCTACCTTTTTACAAGGAATGGGGCGGAGAGGCTTTCACAAAGCCCGCGGGTTCGGGCGGGCTCTGCAAATGCATTGGAGTCATAGCCGCACTGGACGAGCGAGGGGTCGGGGGAACCGAAGCCCATGGACGAGTGTGGCTAAAGTGCTTCGCATGAGCAGACTTCAACATCTTTGCCTCTCTCTAAACCCCGGTGCGACTGTCCCAGAGCCCGAGGGTGTACGTTCATGGTCCCTCGCGGCCCGTGCCTCGTGGTCAGCAAGACGATATGGTATCAGACTAAGCTCGCAACACCAAGCACTTGACGCCCTTTGAAAGGTGTCTTATACGACTATGAACAATAGGGTTCCAAAACCCGTGCTGGTGACAGGGGCCAGTGGCTTCATCGGGCGGCACCTGGTACAACGGCTGACCGAGCTTGGCGATCGGGTGTCATGTCTGGTGCGAGCCACCTCGTGCATCGAGGATCTGAGGTCGGCCGGCGCTCAGTTGGTCACTGGCGATGTGACCGATGGGGCCAGCATTGGACGGGCACTGGCGGTGTCGCAGGCCGGTATTGTGTTCCACCTGGCCGGGCTGACGAAGGCGCTGCGGACAGACGATTTCCTGCGTGTGAACGCAGGTGGTATCGAATCCGTCGCTGCCGCCTGCGCTGACTGCACTGACAAGCCGGTGTTAGTAGTGGTGTCCTCGCTGGCCGCAGCGGGGCCTTGCGCCGTTGGCCGACCTCGGGTAGAAAGCGATGCGCCGATGCCTGTTTCAGCTTACGGTTGCAGCAAGCTGGCCGGAGAACAGGCCACAGCCAGATATGCCACAGCGGTGCCGATCAGTATTGTACGTCCGCCGATGGTCTTTGGTCCCGGTGACAGGGGCATGCTTAAAATGTTCCGGCCGATCGCACGCTGGGGTATCCATGTTGTGCCGGGTCTGGACGAGCGATGCTTCTCGCTGATCCACGTAGCCGACCTGGTCGAGGGTTTGCTCCTTGCAGCCGAGAAAGGCGAGCGCCTGCACCCCAATGGATCGCCTGGGCAAGGCATCTACTTCATGGCAGCGGATGACTATCCGACATACGCCGAACTCGGACAGGTAATGGCCACAGCATTGGGAAAGAAGCGTGCACCGTCGTAGTACACCTGCCCGGGCCACTGGTGCGACTGGCTGGGCTCTGCGGTGACGCGATAGGGCGGATCCGGCAGCGCCCCGCTTGGGTGAACAGCGACAAGATGACTGAAGCCCTGGCCGGGTCGTGGATGTGCTCATCCGCGAAAGCTCGCACACACCTGAGCTGGTCGCCCGCGGCCGCCCTGGCTGAACGCCTGCGCGAAACGGCCCAATGGTATGCCAAGCGGGGTGGCTTTGAGCGTATTGCTCCTATACCAGGGGTTCTCGGAACTCCCGGCGACCCGGGCAGGATGCTGCCATGACTGATCCACACCTATATCCGGATCGCGCACCACTATCTAAACTTCATCCTTGATACGCCGGGCATCTATCACTTCAAGACTCGCTTCCGGCCCCGGTCCGAAAACCGCTACTGCAGCGTCTGGCCGAAGGCGTCGCTGCGCCCGCTTCACGCCATGCTCAGCATCTGGGGCACGCTCCAGTTCAGTCCGTGGCGGGCGCTGGGTCGTGGCATCCGCCGTTTACGCATCCACTGCCAGCGCGCGACCCTGGTTCAGTCGTAACGCATCCCGGTCGGCGTCACAAGGCTTTGTCATAGAGGCGGTAAGTGCTGGTAATCTTCGTCTCGGCGCGCTCGAGGGTGCCGCGGGAACGGACATTGCTCTCCAGAACCCACGAGAACTCGTAGCGCTCGATGCCCCATTTTGCCACCGCCCCCACCAGGTTGTCCAGCAACACAATGCCGAGCCCCGCGCTCTGGTAGCCGGGCACCATGTTGATTGCCATGACGCGAGCCGCCGTGATGTGCCGTCGTTCGGTCAAGAGGCGTACGAAGCCGAACGGGAACAATCGGCCATTGAGCTTGCGGAGGATCTGGTTATAGTCGAGGAGGGCGAGCACCGCCCCGATCGGCTGGCCGCCAATCTCGGCAAACACGGCCAACTCCGGTACGATGACCTGTCGAAGCTCGCCGGCGATGTGCCGTGCTTCGTGCGGCTGTAGAGGCGTGAAGCCCCAGGTGCCTTCCAGCGAACGGTTGTAGATATCGAGGTACGTCTCGGTCTGCTGCTGATACTTCCCCGGGTCGAACGGCCGGAACACCAGTTTGGACGATTCAAGCGCCGCCAGCACCGCGGGCTTGTATCGCGCCGTCAATGCCGCCAACCGGCCCATGTCCATTTCATAGGCATACATGTCCTGCGACTTGGCGAACCCGCAGGATTCCACCAGGGCCGCATAGTAAGGTGGGTTGTAGGTCATCAGGAAGCAAGGGGGCCGATCGAAGCCATCGACGAGCAATCCACAGGTGTAATTGAGCGACGGATTCACTGGCCCGCGCACCGCCGTCATCCCGCGCTGCCGCAACCACGCATGGGCGGCCTCGAACAACGAGCGAGCGACCATTGCATCGTTCACGCACTCGAAGAACCCGAAGAACCCACGACGTTCGTTGTATTTGCTATTATGTATGTGGTTGACGATCGCCGCCAGCCGACCCACCACCCGGCCACCTCGCTCCGCCAACAGCGTTACGATCTCCGCATTGTCAAAGAAGGGATGTTGTCCCCAGCCCAGGAGTTGGCGCTCTTGGGCGAGAATCGGCGGCACCCAGTTGAGGTCGCCGGCATAAATTGACCAGGCGAGCCGCTGAAAACGCCTGCGATCCCGCCACGAAACCACCGGTCTGACCACAACATGGTCGCTCATTGCCGTCGCTCCTCGATCAAGCCGCGGCAAATATCCGCGATGTTGGAAGCCCCCGAGCCATTCTGAACCGGCATCAGCCGACGCATTTCGTCCATGTCGAAGTCGGAGTGAGTTCCCTTGCCGAGCGCCAGACCGACGAAGGCAGTCGATGAAGAACGAGTGACCAAGACATCGCAAGTCGCAATCATCTCTTCCGCGTTTCTCCTCTGTTTTGTGGCACGACGAGGGGGCTACTTCGGTATGATCTTTTCAAATCGCTTCTCTCCCGTTTGCAGATCTACTCCGTAGAGCTCGATATAGTGGACTTTGGGCCAGGGCAGCCCGTCGGAGGCATTGATGTACATCTTCTCGACAACAGCCGGGTGGCTGTCGATGACCAGCTCGGCACGGACGGCGTTCCCCTCCTTCTTCACGGTGATTGGCCCCTGGGGGGCAGCCACGATGATCATTTTGTACCCGCCTACCGACGGGTCCGGTCTAATGTCGAAGCCGTAGGCCATTTTCTTCTCGATCCAATTGAGTTCCTTCCGGCGGCCGTCCTCGGCTAGCATGACATAGTAGGCGATCACCGGTTCCTCGGGATCCAGATTGCCGTCGGCGGTAAGCTGGGCGTCGTAATGCACGACGTTGGCGTTCTTGCTCCGCTCGATGATGAACAGCGGACGAGTTTCTGCCAGGGCACCGTCCGGCGCGGCCTTGCTTTGCTCGATGGTCAACGGCAGCCGAGTTTGGTCTCGGGCACAGCCTGCCGCGGCCAGCAACGTGAGAGCAGCGAACCACCACATGGCCTCTTTCATGGGACATCTTTCATGGGTTTCACGGGTCACCCGCCCATCAGGCCGCCGTGTTGGTCAAGTGCCTTGAGTTCGTCGGCAACGGCACTCACCGTGGTGTGGATTTGTGCCCGGGTGTGGTTGGTCGTGATGAAGAACCGCAGTCGGGCTGACTGTTCGGGCACGACGGGATACAGAATTGGTTGTACGTTAATGCCTCGCTGGAACAAAGCGTTTGACAGGCGCAGGCTCTTGGCCGAGCTACCTACGATTACCGGAATCACGGGTGTACCAGCAGCCAGAGCCTGTGTCCAGACCTCTCTCCCCGGCCAGTTTCAAGAACAACGCTGACAACTCGTGCAACAGGTGGACACGCTGCGGCTGACGCTGCAGGACCATTAGCGATGCCAGAGCCGCCGCGGCGTTGGGTGGGGAAATGCCCACGCTGTAGACAAACCCTGGGGCTGTGTACTTGAGGTATTCGACCAGTTCGACCGAGCCGGCGATGTATCCGCCGCAACTGGCTAACGACTTAGAGAGCGTGCCCATCCACAGATCGACGTCAGCCCGGGCTACGCCCCAGTACTCACCGATGCCCCGGCCGGTTGGCCCCATGGTTCCCAGCGAATGCGCCTCATCGACCAGTATCAGCGTCTTGTGCTTCTTCTTAAGTTCCACAAAACGTGGAAGTTCGGGGAAGTCACCGTCCATGCTGTACACGCCCTCGATGGCGATCAGTACGCGGCGATATCGGTGGCGACCTTCGGACAACACCGCATCCATCGCCATCCAGTCGTTATGGGCAAAGGCTCGACGGGTCGCGCCGGAAAGCTCGGCGCCCTGGATAATCGAGTTGTGCGCCAGAGTGTCATGGAGGATCAGATCGTCCGGTCCCAGCAGGTGACCGATTGTGGTGACATTGGTAGCATGGCCGGAGACGAACACGATAGCAGCAGGGACATTCAGAAACGCGGCCAGGGCCTGCTCCAAATCACGATGCACCTGCTTTTCGCCGGATATCAACCGACTGGCGCCGGCGCCGGTGCCGTAGCGGTCTATCGCAGACTTGGCGGCAGCGGCGACCTCCGGATCGTGGGACATGCCGACATAGTCATAGACGCAGAAATTGATGAGCTGACGCCCGTCGATGCATGCTGCGCTTCCGGCTCCGCCTTGGTCAACACGGAAATACGGATTGTCACCGGTCACTGCCAGCAGCATTCGCTCTTGACGCTTCAACTGAGCGTATTCGGGGAACTGGGCGAAGTCATAGTGTTCAGGCAGAATCTGGCCAGCTGGGACGTCTGACTTGGGACCATCGATCAGGTGCTTCTGCACGGCCTGAGCCAGCTCTCCCAATGTCTGCACCTGGCAGTACGCCGCATCGGGCATATAGCCACCGAAGGTCTTCTCCATCGCAGCAACGAGTTCCAGACGCTGCAGCGAATCGAGGCCCAGAGCGATGATGGGTGTATTGGGTGTCAGGGCGGGCAGAGCCGCACCTGCCAAGGCGTGGGCGTGCTGGCAGATGGCAGTAAAAGCGGATAATTGCGAAGAATTCGGTGCGGGATGCGGAATGGAAGCATCGATGCCTTTGATGCCGGGGCTGATGGTGTCGCTGGGGTCAGCATTCTCGACCATCAGGCCGCTGTATTCGGCAAGGGTCTTAAGTTCTCCACGGAGAAATGCCTCGCGACAGGCGTGACGCTGTACCTTGCCGCTGGAGGTTTTGGGAATCGTGCCGCTTCGTACCAGCACGATGGTGTCCAGTGCCAAGTCATGCTCATCGAGTACCGCCATGCGAACTGCATCCAGCACCAGCTTCAAATCCATCTTCCCGTTGTGCTTGACCTCCTGTACCAGAACGAGTCGCTGACTGCCGTGGTCATCCACGGCAAAAGCGGCCCCGTAGCCGACTTCCAGCAGCGGGTGACTCATGCGAGCCGTGGCCTCGATATCCTGTGGATAGCGATTCAGGCCGCGGACGATGATCAGGTCTTCCCGCCGGCCGGTGACATAAAGCTGGCCATCGCTCATGAAACCCAGGTCGCCCGTGCGTAAGAACGGGCCTTCGCCCGTGTTGCTCAGGTGGGCGTTGAAGGAACGGCTGGTCAGGCGGGGGTTGTGCCAGTACCCCTGGCCGACTGACGCTCCGGCAACCCAGATTTCACCCACGCAGCCGGGGGCGGCCTCAGTGTGGGTCTTTGAGTTGACAATTACCACTCGCATAGTGTCGACGGGCGATCCACAGGCTACCAGGCGACGAGCCTGGCCATTACCGTTGGGCACAGGCTCGACATGATTTTCGGTCAACGCCGTGTCGTGGAAGGCTTGTACGGTCGCGCCGCTGCCACGTCGCGCGCCACTGACCATGAGCGTCGCCTCCGCCAAACCGTAGCAGGGATAAAAGGCGCTGGGTTTGAAGCCGCAGGGGGCAAATGCGGCGGCAAAGCGTTCGAGCGTTGCGGGCTGAATGGGTTCGGCGCCGATGAAGGCCAGTGCCCAGGAGGAAAGGTCAAGGGTGGCTCGTTGCTCGTCGGTGATATTGCGGACACAAAGGTCGTAGGCGAAATTGGGTCCGCCGGAGATAGTTGCCCGGTATTTGCTGATAGCGGCCAGCCAGGTGATGGGTTTCTGGAGGAAGTCGGTTGGTGAGATGAGGACGTTTGTGGCACCGGCGAACACATCGATAAGGACGCCGCCCACCAGCCCCATATCATGGTACGTGGGCAGCCAGAACACGCCACTGTCCTCGGGCTGCACCCTGAAAGCATGGAGGATGGTACGGGTGTTATCAATGAGGTTCGCGTGGCTGAGCATGACGCCCTTTGGCTGGCTGGTCGAGCCTGAGGTGTACTGAAGCATAGCAAGCGTGTCGGAAGCGATGGCAGGTTCGCTCCATTGCTCGGCCAAGTCATCTGGAATCTCGTCTGTGGCTAACCATCGTATCTGGGAGGAAGCGGCTGCTTGACCGTTTTTGTGCCCAATCATGAATTGGAACTGAGCTATGGCGCAAGACGTGCTCAAGGCGATACTGGCCTCGGCATCGGCGGCGATAGCGTGGAAGCGATCTAATATGCGATGGCGACGCGGTGGGTAGGTTGGCACCGCCACGCAACCGGCGTACAGGCAACCGAAGAAGGCCGTAATGAAGTCAAGGCCGGGCGGATACACCAACAGCACTTGCCGGCCGGTAAGGCCCATGTTCTGTAAGTGGGCAGCGATGGCGCGGGCCCGCTGGTCGAACTGGGCGTACGTCAGGACCGCTTGATTAGACTGGCCATCGAGCAGATGAATAAATGCAGGCTGATCCGGACGTTCCTCGGCGTGGCGGCGCAGCATGTGGATCAGATTGCCGGGAACCTGAAGCGGACTAATATGCGCTTCTACGCAAACTGACATATATACTTTCTATGACCATCATCGTGGCTAGTACTGCCGCCTTCGCATATTGGAGCCCCATTGCTTTGGCTGAGTCTTTGGGCTTGCTGCTGCATTGCAGGCATGCTACGCCATGGGTCGCCCCTACTCTATGGGGTATAACCCTACCTTGCTGTAGGACAGACACTGACGTAGGGTCAATGTCGCGACAATCTCAGCGCCCGTGAAGCGGTGATCAATGTGCGGCTTGAGGGCATGCCTGTTTCTTATTGTACCCCTGCCTTTTGAAGTCAATAATGCCCTCCGTCGGATCCGATGTGTATTGTCCAGGTCCAGTCATCTGGATGTTCCCTCGCAGGATTCCTACTCCTCCAGAGGACTTAACGGACTGGACCCCGGCAGATCATGAATCTATCCCGGTAGCCCTACTACGGCGTCTTTCAAACGGTCATTTCGCAGTGTGCAATATCCTGTTCGCAGTTGCGAACGATTCGGGACTTATTTCGGATTGGTTATTCGCAGCTTGAAATCGTCAAAACCCGGCTTCCTACACCTTCGGCGGAATCGCCAGGATAGAATGAGGACGAACGGCCGTCAATCCTCTTCAAGAAACCTGCGGCAGACATTCGCGATGTTGAGCGCCGCTGAGCCGTTCTGAACCGGCGTCAGCCGACGCAGTTCGTCCATGTCGAAGTCCGAGTGGGTTTCCTTGCCGAGTGCAATGCCGACGAAGGCAGTCGACGAAAAACGGGTAATCAGGACATCGCAGTTCGCTATCATTTCTTCGGCGCTGCCGGTCGAGAACACCATGGCTCCAGATGTATGCTGGTGGATTTCCCGGGTAGCACGCTCCACATTTTCGTTCGGGTGAAGCTTGAAGATCAGTTGCCTGCCGCCGGCGATCTCGACAGCCTTCCGGAGAAAAGCCTCGCGGTCCTCGCCCTGGAATATCTCCCGCAGCGGCGATGTGCAGACCAGCACGTAGTGCCTGTAGGGAAAGTCGTTGCTGCAATACCGTTGGCAGTCATCGAAATTGGGTATTCCCGTAACGATGATCTTCTCGGGGCGTGCACCTTTGCGGATGAAGAAATCGCGATATCCGTCGCTTGCGACGCAGAAAGCACGGTATGCATCGCTGAGGCCGGTAGCCGATGTACCCGCCAGCCAGCGAGGAAGGAATCGGAAACGCTTGACGAGGCGAAACAAGATAGATTCTGCGTCCGTAATCCCCTCCTGAACCAGCACGATCCTGTTGTTTCGAATGTTCTTCTGCAGGTACACGTCCGAGCAGGTAACTACAAGGTCGTAAGGCCGATTCTTCCCCTGGTAGTCGATGGGAAGGTTATGATTCTGCAGATACGTCCGGCATCTGCTCGCCAGCTTGTCACCTATGATAGTGAACTCCATCAACCCGAGTCTTCGCCACATCTCGTGCAGGCCGTCGCAGTAGTAGGGTGAGAAGGAGTGCTCATACTCGGGAAGGTGCTTGGATATCTGATGCATCTGGGTCGTCTGATTCATCGAACCACAAATAAAGAGGATTCGTTTTCTCATTCGCACATCACATCCTTATCACCGTTACCATGTGGGGACTTATCATTCTGATACTCTGCATATTGGTTTAACGCCTGTGCACCCAATCGCAGCCCATGCAGGTCGGAAACCCGCTATACTCCAACTTTCCAAATGTCCTCCTGGTCGAGGATAACACAGGCCCATTCCACAGTTCCATGACAGTCTGGCAATTCAGATCGCCCAAGACCTGAGCACCATTATAATCCATACAACAGCTAACGACCCTGCCATCGTAGAGCACGGACATGGCTGTCCAAGGGTAAAAACAGATTGACACTATCTTATCCCCTACACGGTTATAGGCTCTCCCGCCGCCATAGTTATGCAAAGATGTGATATTCAGACAATCACCAACCGTCTTATCCATCACAGATCGCCACAGAGCCCTAAACTCCTCCGTCTTGGCATGATTTGTTGGGTGAGGAAGATATTGCAGTATTAGCTGCGGGTTCTTCCTCTTCATTTCTTTCCTTATCCTCAAGAAATCTATGACATTTTGAAAAGTAACCTTAAAACTCAACCTTCTCATGGTTGCATCATACGATTCTTCGTCGGTTCCGTAAAAACTGATCTTCATCTTGTCTAATCCCGCAGTAATGATCTTTCTCGATGTCTCGGGAGAAAGTAATGAAGCATTGGTCACAATATAGGTATGCTGTATTCCACACGCCTTTGCGAGCTCGATTCTCTCTGATAGCAGTGGATCCAAAAGCGGCTCCCCAAACCCGTGTAAATGCGTAACGGGTGTGCGCCTCATGTTGGACACTTCTTTAATGATCTTCTCGAACAGCCCAAAATCCATGAAGCCGGGTTTTCTGGTGAGCTTCTCACGAGGGCACATGACACAGTGTGAGTTGCAGCAATTTGTATTCTCGATCATTATGACAGAGGGCAACGGAAAATGATATTTGTAGTACGCATTAAAGGCCAGGGGAGTCCTGGCTAATGACAACAAGTACCGGGTTGTCTTGCCTTGTGTTGTGAGCCGGGACGTCCAACCTGCCAACATAAACGTTACTCCTGCACCGTACAACACATCATGTCACCTGAATGATCTGGTGCTTTCAATGTAGTAAAGGGCGATAAGCGTTGCACCTGACAATGGTGTCGATGGGGGCGGCAGACGTTGCTGCAAGCAAGGCTGTAATAGCACGACGTGGGCACTATGATATCCCTACCCCTCCTCCCATTTGGTGGTCATCATGCCCAGGACGAAGACCACGGCGGCGAAAACCCCTATGATCAGAGAGCAACGCAATGCGATCATGTGGTCGCCAAATATCATGGATGCTCGGAGACCCTCGTTCACATAGTACAGAGGCAGTATCCTGGAGAACTTCTGCAGGAACCCCGGCATCATCTCGACAGGAAAGAAGGTCCCCGAGAGGAACATCATCGGGAACATGATGGCGTTTGCCGCAGCGGCGGCGCTCTCCGCCTCTTTCGCGACGCGGGTGAGGATCATCCCTATCCCGACGAACGCAAAGACGTCAAGCACCACGAACACAGGGAGCCAAACATTCATCTGAAGGCTAACGTTGAACACGCCGTAGCTCACTAGTAGTATCGCAATCGTGGCTATGACCGAAAGTATGAACTGGTACAGAACGTTCGACAGTATCCAGTCGGTGCGGGTGATGGGGGTGGTGGACAGCTTCTTGATGACGCCTTTCTGACGAAGCTCCGCATTAACGTTTACCGCACCGAACAGGCTCGCCGTCATCACCGTCATCGCGATAATGCCTGGGACGAAGAAATCGATGAACCGGTATTTTCTGTTGAGTATCGATGTCTCGGCTGGCGTGATGAACGGTGGCTTCCCGGACATCCTCTGGTTTATCTCGGCGAAGACCGAGTTCAGGATTTGCATCTTCGTGGACACCGAAGTAGAGCTGGGGTCGTATATGTATGTAATGGTAACGGAAGCGTTGAGGTCCTTGCGTTTCATCCTCTGTATGAGGGACGTTTCATAGTCTTTGCGGAATAACCACGACCAAGTTTAGCTTGTTGTGTTTGGCGTACTGCGTGGCATTGATGGCCGGATCAACCGTGGTTATCTTGAACTTATCGTTGAGCTCGAGGGTCTTGACGAGCTCTGCCGACGAATTAGTCTGATCGAGGTCCTGCACATAAAAGTCGAAACGCACATTATCCTGGTTCATGAAAATCGTGCCGAACACGAGTATCAGGAGTACAGGGAAGGCAATTCTGAAGAACACTGCCGTTTTCTCGCGGTAGAAGCTCTTGATGCTCACGATGAGATTGGCGCCGATAACACGTGGACTCATTCGGCCACCTCCTCGGCAGGGTCTTCGCGGAGTGCGGCACCGGTGAGCTTCAGGAAAACCTCTTCAAGATTGGGTTTGCGAACGTCCAAGCTGAGGAATGATGCCCCGATGTCCTTGATGCCATTCAATATTCTCCGAACGTCGTCCTGGTGCTCCACCCGGACCTTGATGTTCTTGTGGTTGGTATGGGCCGGCTCGAAGCCCATCTTCTGGACGATCTCAAAGACTTTTTCATCGACGGACAGTAGCGTGAGGACCAGATAGTTTGCGTTCCTTTCGATAAGCTCCCCGGGAGAGCCCATCGCGACGATACTTCCCTTGGAGATTATGGCTACAGTGTCTGCAAGAAGCTCTGCTTCCTCCATGTAGTGTGTGGTGAGAAATACCGTCTTTCCCTTCTTCTTCAGGCCCAGCAGGACATCCCACACCTCACGCCTTGCGCGGGGATCGAGCCCTGTCGTCGGCTCGTCGAGGAACACGACCTCGGGATTGTTCACGAGCGCAATTGCAATTCCGAGGCGCTGCTTCAAACCTCCAGAGAGGTTCTTGAACTGCTCTGTGCTTTTGTCCGTGAGGTTCGCGAGTTCTATCAGCCCATCGATATCGGTGTCCCTGCGGCAGAAAAGTCTCGAGTAGTACTGGATGGTCTCCCTGACCGTTATCCTGTCAAACGAGCTGAACCCCTGTGGGAGAACGCCGATGCGGCGAACGATTTTGTGCTTCTTTCTTGTGACATCCATATCGAGAAGGCTCACCTTTCCCGACGTTGGCGTGCGTATTGTCTCGATGATCTCAACGGTAGTGGTCTTGCCGGCGCCGTTCGGACCCAGAAAAGCGAACACTTCGCCCTTCCTGACGGTGAACGATATGTCGTTGACTGCCAGCAGATCCCCGTAACGTTTCGTCAGTCTCTCGACGTGGATTGCGTGTTCAGCTTCCTTTGTCATGGCTCGGCATTTCATCTCTGTTCTGGATTAGTAGTGAAATGGTCTGCCCAAGTGCAACCCGCCGGGAACGCCACCGGCATCATATACCCAGGACTGCAATGCGGACGGTAGAAGATTGTATATGGGGTGGCCGGCACGGGTTTGTTCGCCCAGGATCTGTCCCTCACATTTGTCTCGGACCTGATCCCCGAATGCATCCATTAGGGTTCCCCTCATTGCGCCAGGATTCCACAGCTTCGTTTCCCGGCTTCTGAGGTCCCGGTGCTGCCAGAGTATCGCTGACGATTGCCCGTGTTTCCTCGAGGATGTGGCGCAGATGATCAACTCCACGGAAGCTCTCCGCATGGGTCGTGTGGATGTCTTCCATCCCGGACGGACGTGTTGCGAACCATCCGCTCGGACACGCTGACAACGAACTTGTACTCGTGTCTTCCTGTCGGAACACACCGAGCCGCTTTAGGTAGAACCTTTGCCGTCGGGTGAGTCCTTGTTGGACTGACCGATCGCTTCGTCCAGCATCTCAGCGACACCCGACTTCTCCATCCACGTCTTCTCAACCATGGCCGCATGAAGCGCAACACAACCGATGGCCACGTAGGCCAAACCCAGGAACATGCCGAGAATCGCTTTGGTTTCCGCGGTCCAAGGCAGAAGGATGAACAGCCCCGCGTGGAATAGCAGCACACCAACGCCGATGAGACCGATCACGAGCCCCATCCGCATCAGACCGATTGCCGACAACCTGGCCATCCGTACGCCGTGCAAGTAGCACTTCGCTGCCTCGATCTTGAGCACTTGAATCGACAGATGCCGGCAGTTGTCCAGCAGGTGGATCACAATTCCGGCCAGAAGCCCCTTGGTCAGGTACTTGAACATAGGCCCTCCTGTCGGACGATGCTACTTGCGACTGTCGCCCAGAATGTAGCCTAGTAGCACACCGACCACCGCCGATCCTGCGATGTAGGGCCACGGATTCTGATGCACGCCCTTGTCCACGTCGCGGGCGATTTCACGGGCCTTCTCGACGCCGGCCTCCTTGACATGAGTGGTCGCCTCGACCGCGTGGTCTTTGGCGGTGGTCAGCGATTCCATGAGACTGCCTTCGTCCTCCATGATCAGGCTCCGCAGATTTGTGTACTTATCAGACATGAGCGTCCTCAACTCGTCCTTCTTCTGCTTGGCCGCCTCCTCAAGGAGTTTCAAAGCTGCCGCAATGTTCTCACTGCTTTTGCGTTCCATGACGAACCTCACCTACCTTCGCATACCATGTTCCTGTTAATGGGCCTGGAATTGCTGCCAGTGGACACGTTCCGTACCCGCTGGCAACGATCCGCTAAGACCTTCTTTTTGCTTTTTCGACTGCCTTGTGAACGATATTCCTCGCATTGTCCACGATCTTCCGGCCGCACTCCCTGGCTTGCCGGACGCCCTTTTCGGCGGCTTGCTTGACATGCCCTTCGGCCTGATGCGTCTGGCCCTTGGCGCGCAGTCTCTCGTCGCCGGTCAGCACGCCCGCTGCTTCCTCGATGCGACCCTTCACTACCTCTGTTGAGCCCTTCATGATGCCGACTCCTTTTCCTGCAAACAACGCACGCAAGTGGCAAAGCCGGTGGCGTACGGTGGTCGTTGTTAATGTATAGTTGTTCTTCGACCTGGTCTCCTCGATGGTCATGTTGTTGACCCCGGCGGCACACCCACTATCACCGCCGCCGTCGTGCTGTTACTCCCGGGACTGCGAGTTCCTGTCCATGTCCTGATCCCGTCGCTCCCCCAGCCGCCCATGCTCTTCGCTAAGGAACAAAGAAAGCACATACACTACAGTCAATAGAACCATCTCCATACAGTTCTCCTTCAGTGTTCAACGCAAACAGCCTTGTCTTCGTATGCCGATGATCAATCATTTCTTCATGTCGAAGCTGCTACGCCGTGGTTCGTGGACTGCCGCTTTGCGCAGAGCGTGTGAATCCAAGATGCCCAAGGGCTGAGGTTGCGTTGTGTCCTACTTTCATTTCTGTTCAGCGTGCAGCCAGTTCTCTTGGTTCTTCAACTCCTGTTCGGCTTGCAGCCAGTCCTGTTCACTCTGGCCCTGTCGGCAAGCCTTCTCGACGTAAATCTCATACGCCCGCTTGGCAATGTCTTTGTGCGTAGGCATGGCGGCAGCAGCCGGCCCGGGATGCGAGGCCCTTTGCCCCTGTTGCATTGCGGACATCTGCGTCGTTTTCGACTGAGTTGTGTACTTACTCATGGAATCTTCCTTTACGAGTCAGAGCCTTGCGAAGTCGGCTCATCTGTTCTTATCCTTCTCTTTATTCTTGTATCCACCCTGGTTCTTGCTTTCGCGCGTCCTCTGACGCTCCTCGGCCGGCTTGGGCGGGGGGCCGACCTCCCGCTTACCCCAAATTGGCCGGCGTGCCGGTGATCGGCGGCTCAGAAGCCGCGGGGGATATACCCCGCGAGCAGGAGCACCAGCACGACCATCAGTAGCAGCCCCAAGACGCCGCTGGGGGTGTAGCCCCAATTACGGCTGTAGCCCCACCTGGGCAGGCCGCCCACGAGAAGCAGGATCAGCACAAGTAGTAGTATGAATCCCATAATAGACTCCTTTCGATGTTCTCAAGAACGACGGAAAACACTCTACCAGGTAACGCCATGGCAGCCGCCGACAAAAACCGCAAGTGCCAAAAGGGCGGCCACAGCTACTAAGACACAGTTGCAAATCCGTTGTGATTTCATGTTACATCTCCATCTGAATCTTGATGATTGTGGGTTGGTTGTGGTTCAATGCCGATACTTGACAGGTTAGCGGCACATGTCCTTTGACTTAGTGCCAACTCATGGCTCGTCTCCTTTATGGTCTCTCTCATCATGCCCTCCTGGTGTCCAGGACAAGCAGCATGATGCCGCCGACCAGCGCGACCGCTCCGACGACCGGGGGAATGAAGTGGCTCTTTGTGGTCTCTACGTGCAGCGGACCGATATCGACGGGCTTTCCTCTGGTCTTGTAAGTGATGCCCGAGTAAGCGAGCACCACGATGCCGACAACGATCAGTATGCCGGCAATGATGGTTTTAGGTCTCATGGAACCTCCAGCTTCCTTGCCTCACTACGACAGACTAACGGCTTCTTACACCAGTCGTCGTCCCTGAATGATCCTGACCAGCACCATGACAACGGCAAGCACCAGCAGGAGGTGAATGAATCCTCCCATCGTGTAACTGCTCACCAGCCCCAGCAGCCACAGAACTATCAGTATGACAGCAATCGTCCACAACATAAGATTCTCCTTTCGGTTGGCCATGGTTTCACTGCCGGCTGGTACCTCCGTCACCAGGCGGCAGCGATCGGCGAGCGTCCCTGCTCTTGCCCACCTCCATAGTCATTTGTTTCGTCACGCTCTTCACATTCTTCTTTTGCCGCGTTCTTCGGCCTGTCCTTATCAGAGATACTACGTCGTGGGTAGTTCCTTGTCTGTGGGGTGTAACCCTACTTCGGATTACCGGGTGGGTCGGGCCTTACCCAATGGGCAGATGATGGCAGTTGTCAGATGGGATCTGGATTAACCTCTGGCATATATGGGGGAGAATCGCAACCGTATTCCGATTCAGTCCCTCGGTGCGACAGGAGGAGGTCACATCCTTGTGGAGGCGTCACATCCTTGTGACTCCCCCCTCCTGCCTTGCATCAGGTTGACCACCATGACCATCCAGATGCTTGCGCCGAATTCAAGGCAAACTCCCACCTACCTATACAATCCGCCTTCGCCTGAGCCAACCTACGAGAGCCGTACCTATCCCGCCGAGCAGAACAGCGCCAGGGGCGGGAACCGTCGGCGTGACTCTTCCCCAAAGCAGAGTAGTGTTCGGCAAACCATTCTCAACCGACACGAACTCCTTAACCAGCGCATTGGGGCTGTCTCCGAACCCTAACAACTCCAGCGTATACAGTGTGCCTCCGACATCCGCGGACTCGTGTGGGGTGGAGATGGGAAAGGTGATAATGTCATCCACGCCCAGTCCTGGTGTCTCGTTGACCGCAAATGTGAAGTTGAATGTCCCCAGGACAGCATCCGGGGTGGTGAAGTTCATCACGAGCTGCAGATAAGCCTCCGTGGGCGAACCATCGTTGCCGATCTCGTGGTTGAAGTGTACGAGCTGGCCGATTTCGAAGGGATCGCCAAGCTCAAAGGTCAGGGCCGGCGCTGCTTTGCCGGTGAAACCGAGCCCACTCTGGTTGTCAATGACATTCGGTACGGAACCAGGATAAGGCACACCCCAGCGGACCTGGTTTTGCGCCGTGTTGCCGTAGGCAACGGTCACTGTCTGATTTTGTACGTTCGTACCACCGTTGGTCCCGGTCCAAGTCCCGACGTCGCTGGTCATCGTCCAACTTGCCGTTGCAGTGTTGGTGACCAGTGCCAACGCAGCAATCATGAGTGTTAATACCAGCGTCTTCATCAATCTTCCCCGTTTAGAGTACCCTATGTTCAATGAGCACGGGTGACCACGTGAGTTGTGGAACATGGCTAGTGAAATCCGTTTCATATCCTAATCTCCAATCATATCTTTTCTCCGGCACAACGGCCGGAATGACCTTTCCGCCTCCAATGCTTCAAACACACTCCTCTCGATGACCGTCAGGGCGGGGCTCGCGCTGTGGCCACAAAGACGATCGCGCGGGTGCCCATGGGGATATCTCGAATCCCATCGGCACATGGGAAGTTCTCTGCGCCCCGACCGTGGCCAGTTCGTCAGTGCCTTCGATTGGCGCGCCCATCAGAAACACCCTCGACGAAGCCATTACATAATTCACAACGGGGATTGCCTCTTTCGCCGTTGCCCCGATAGATCCTTTCTTCCGGACAGGTTCCACGGCAAGACCTGCCGCTCCGGCCGTCGGAAGTATCAGATCGACGCCGACCAACTCTTTCCTTGCCACGCCCACCTCGCTGCTACCTCTACTGCAACAATGGAATCATTCCCTTGTTGACGCTCCTGTTCTTCGCACGCGTCGCACTTTCTTCTTTCGATTGTTGTTGTATTTTCTTGTCTGCGATTCCTACACCATGTGCCGGTCCTTATCTATGGGGTGTAACCCTACCCTTGTATGGGGCACAGACAGGATCACTTGAGGTAGGGAGCACCCCCCAATGGGTGCCCCCTGCAGATTTCTCGATATACCACCGTGTTGCCCAGGTCGATTAGGGTGCCGGCCGGACCGAGATGGTCAGGGTCGCGACCTTGACCTCCGGGGTGTTGGCCGGGAGCTTCCAGACCTCCAGGCCGACACCGTGGATGCTGTAGGCGAAGGTGACAGTCCCAGGTCCCACGGGGTTGGGGTCCGGGTCGAACGAGGCCGTCCAGACACCCCCAGCGAGCGATGCCGCCGTGACATCGATCCTCAGTTCGGCCTTGAAGTTGAGTTGGACTGTGTTCTGACTGGAAGCCGAGACATTGATGGGGAAAGTAGGCGGATTGGCCGAGACATCATAGGTCAGATCCTCGGTCACCAGCATCACCCAACCGGGTCCAGGCCCAGGACCTGAACCGAGCTGCTCACAGGCTCCCATATCTACCTGCAAACCCAGGACGCGAGGGTTTCCGTTCAGGTCGACCGGCAGGGCCTCACTGGTGGTGCCGTCGCCGTCCAGGTCCAGGGTATCCGCCGGAAGACGGGTCTTGTCGCCCTTGTCGATGCACGCTGAATCAGACATCAGGCGATAGTCTCCGTCGATCCAGTCGCCCCCAATGCTCCACCGGCCCGGGTTGATGAAATGCGGGTCTGTGTTGAGGTTGCCAATCCCGGACCAGCCGCCTTGGACATCACTGTATGCGACCACGACGGCGCAAGGATCGGTACTGAAGATCTCATCTCCGCCGTTGTACAGGATGCTGTTAGTGACCATGATCTGCCCCATGGCCGGTGAGCCCCAGACCAGACTGGTAATGGCCATGCCTTTGGGGGCCACGTTATCAGCCACCGTACAGTCGTTGAGGGTGATGCTCCCTCCCATGTTGTAGAGGGCGGAACTCCCCAAGGCCGTCGCCAGGCCCGCCGAGTTGCCCGCGATCAGAACGTTGGTCAGGACCACGGCGCCATCCTCGTTGTACAAGGCCCCACCGAACAGCAGCGCCTCGTTGCCGGTCAGCTTGCAGTTGGCCAGAACCGGTGCGGCCTGGACGGTGGCGATCGCTCCGCCGAACACCGCGGCATTGGACTTGAACGTGCAGTTGAGCACCTCGGGCGAGCCGGCCGTGACATACAGGCCGCCGCCAAACTGGTTCGGATCGGCCCCATCCGCCTGGCCGGACTGGATCGTAAAGCCATCCAGACGTGGGGATGAGAGCAGACCTTGGGCCGTGACCACATGGTAGCTGTTGTCGTCCCGATTCAGCGTCCCCCGCAGGTCGTCGCCCAGCAGGTCGCCACTGAGGATGGTCGGATATTGGTTGGGGTCACGCATATCCGGATTGATGGCCCCGTCCCCGGCGTACCCACCCTTCAATGCCACGCCCTCGAACAGGTCGAAGGAGGCCGTGCGGTCGCCGCGTGACACGCGTCCGCCCTGGTCCGGCCTGTACACACCGGCCGCAACGAGAATCTCATCGCCGCTGCCGGCCACCGCCAAGGCATCCTGAAGGGTGAGCATGGCTGTCTCCCAAGTCCTGCCGTTGTGGACCGAACCACGGACGTCAGCATCCACGTGATACGCGAGCTTGTCCCTGATGGTGAAAGGAATCTCAAAACCGGCATCCCTGGAAAGGCACGTGAACATCCAGTCCCCAGCCGGCAATGGGCCAAACTCGCCCTCCAGGCCCGCCACCGGGCTGAAGATCATGGAGCAGGACTGCGGGGCCGGACCCTTGAACCACAGCGTGATCACCTTGGCCTTCGGGTCGACCAAAAGCTCAGGCGTGCCGTTCAAGGCCTTCTCTCCCATGCACGAATTGGAGTAGACCAGCGTCGGCCCGGAGAACCGGATGACGTCCAACGGGGTGGGATTGGCAGGACCAATGACCCATTCTTTCGGGGCAGTACTGCCGGATATCCATGAGACATTGGCGGCGCCCGCCGTGCTCCATGACATCAGGAGCAGCACCGATACATTGATTGCCACGCTTCGCAGATTCATCTTCCCGTCCTTTCAAAAAGAACTCTATGTGTACTGCCAGCCGCCCATAGACGCATGGTGCAGCGGTCATCGGAGAATTATGAGAACTGGGTGAGTCTTATACCCCCGGCTCGCACCCGTGCTGAGGGAGTGCATCACCATCACTCGGTTCATCAATGCTGCCGCGAGTATTTGGGTTCCTAGGTGGGCAAGGGCCCACCTAAGAACCCGCCGTCAAACAACCAGCAACTGTTCTTCAGTTGCCAATACCCATCGTCAGCAGGGGATCACGAAATTGTGTTGGTTCAGATATGCTTTCACGGAAGGCCCGGAGACTAGGGAGCGACAACCTTCACCGTGAATGCCGTCGAGGTCGGCTCGCCGGTTTTCGGCGTCCCCTTCACAGAGACAATATATGCACCGAGGGCAGTGTCCTTGGTCGCTGCAAGCCGGACTTGTACATCAGGACTTTCGCTCGCTTTGACCAGAACGTCGGTCGGTTCGACGCTGATGCCCTTGGACGCTTGGATTTGCAGCTTCACGTCTTGCTTGAAAGACTCGCCCCTTTGCAGGGAGACGGTAACGGCACGGACTTCGCCCTGTTTGACGTCCGTGCCCAAGGTCGGAACAGCGATCTTGAATCCTACGTCTTTGGTCATGCCGCCGCCTCGGGGGCTGCTCGATTGGCAGCCGGAGATGGCGGCCAAAGCTAATGTCATCATGATCGTAATTGCAGTCTTCATTTTCTTTTCCTTCCGTAAAAAAGATGATATTGTTCAGGAATTTCCGAGAGTTCTGTGGTCTCTCCCATCATGCCTTCCTGGCGTCCAGGACGAGCAA
Organism: Sedimentisphaerales bacterium; assembly: GCA_963708075.1. Lineage (GTDB taxonomy): Bacteria > Planctomycetota > Phycisphaerae > Sedimentisphaerales > Anaerobacaceae > PLanc-01. Next base: position 4,102,106 of record OY970194.1, on the reverse strand, counting down.
CATGATGCCGCCGACCAGCGCGACCGCTCCGACGACCGGGGGAATGAAGTGGCTCTTTGTGGTCTCTACGTGCAGTGGGCCGATATCGACGGGCTTTCCTCTGGTCTTGTAAGTGATGCCCGAGTAAGCAAGCACCACGATGCCGACAACAATCAGTATGCCGGCAATGATGGTTTTGGATCTCATGGAACCTCCAGCTTCCTTGCCTCAATACGACAGACTAACGGCTTCTTACACCACACTAGTCGTCGTCCCTGAATGATTTTGACCAGCACGATGACAACGGCAAGCGTCACCAGGAGGTGAATGAACCCTCCGATCAAGTAACTACTCACCAGCCCCAGCAGCCACAGGTATACCAGTAGGGCGGCAATCATCCACAACATAAGATTCTCCTTTCCATTGGCTGTGGTTTCACTGCCGGTTGGCGCATCCGTGCGCCAGCCGGAAGTGATCGACGAGCCTCCTTGCTCTTGCCCCCCTGCATGGCCATTCAGTCCTTCACACTTGTCACACTTGCTTCTTTCTGTTGCCGCGTTCTTCGGCCTGTCATTTCAGAGATACTACGTCGTGAGTCAGTCCTTGATCTATGGGGTGTAACCCTACCTGGGATTGTTGGCCTCGCTCCCCGGAAGGGGACCCGGCCGCCAGGAGAGCTCGACAGGCCGGACAGGTCGGGCGATCCCCGAAGGACGCTGAGCCAGACCTTTGTGGTACTTGGTCTGGAGGTCTCAACGAATTGGGCGACCCCTCATCCACATGGCCACATGGAACAAATGAGCAGGTGGGGTTTTACCCCATAGACAGATGGACACGACCGTCGGACGATGACAGTGGATTCGTGGCTCGCTAACAAAGGGTCGAGCATCCCTGGTGGCGTGACAACAACGGATGCTGGCCGAGCGGCTGCGTGTAAACTCGGGGTGCTTTGCCGAGAGTGAACTGCCCGGCTTGTCGCGGCGATATCAGGCAGCACTGCAAAGACACCCGGGCAAGGGCCACGCACCGCCGACTGGTGCCTCCATGCACCAGCCGGCAGCGATCAGTGAGCCTCCTTGCCCACGGTTTCCTTTATGGTCATCTGGTTCTCCAGCCTTCCTTGTTGTCCTTATTGTGTCTTGGGGCCCACCGGACCAGCGTGACATATTGCGCCATGGGCCGATTATTCTCTATGGGGTATAACCCTACCTGCAATTATTGGACGTACTCCCCACAAATGGACCCGGTCACCGGGCCAGGTTGACAGGCCGGGTGAGGTTTCGGGCCATCCCAGACGGATGCCGAGCCAGATCCTCGCGGCGCTTGTTCCCACGTTCTTGGGGAATCGGCAACCCATCATCCACGTCGTCGGATGGATCAAATGAGTTGCCCTGATTTTAATCTATAGACAGATGGAAGCAGAAGTCAGATAATGCCAGCGTATTCGTGGCTCGGCGGCAAAGGGTCGGGCATCCCTGATGTTGGGGCAACAGCGGATGCTTGCCCAGACGGTGGCGCGTAAATTCGCGGTGCCTTATGGAGACCAAGTTAACCGGCTTGTCGCGGCGATATCAGGCCGCACCGCAAAAACACATTGAGCAAGGGCCGCAGGCGAGCCACGCAGTCCGCGGATGGGCTGGGACGCCGAGCCCTGGCCATCGGGCTGGAGACGTTGGACTTGGCCAGGATTCATGAGCAAGCGCTGATTGCACTGGTGTCGCCGAGCTACTCACCCGGAACCAGAGACGCCATGATTGAACGAGCGCAGGAGACAGGATCATGAAAAGGAAGTCTGCACCGGAACACCGGCGGAAAAAACCCGCCAAGGCTGTTCAACAAGCAACACCATACCCGCAGGCGAGCGTTTCGTTCCCCATCGTCGGCATCGGCGCCTCCGCCGGGGGACTCGAGGCCTTGGAGCAGTTCCTCGGGCACGTGCCGGCGGGCAGCGGCATGGCCTTTGTCATTGTCCAACACCTGGACCCGACGCACAAGGGTATCATGTGCGAACTGCTCCAGCGCGTCACTCACATGAAAGTGATCCAGGTCAAGGATCGCACCAGGGTCCGGCCGGACTGCGTCTATGTGATCCCGCCGAACAAAGACATGTCCATCCTGCACGGGGTCCTGCACTTGTTTACGCCGACGGCGCCTCGCGGACTGCGCCTGCCGATCGACTCTTTCCTCTGCTCCCTGGCAGAAGATCAGCAGGAAAGGAGCATCGGCGTCATTCTCTCGGGCATGGGCTCCGACGGCACGTTGGGCCTGCGGGCCATCAAGGAGAAGGCGGGAGTCGTGCTGGTGCAGGAGCCTGCGACGGCCAAATTCGACGGCATGCCGCGCAGCGCGATTGACGCGGGCCTGGCTGATATTGTGGCCCCGGTGGACGAGCTGCCTGGCAAGATCATCACCTATCTGCAGCGCACCCCCCTCGTTGTCACGCCGGAACTAGCCCTGGAAGACAAGACGCAGAGCGCCATGGATAAGGCTGTCATCCTGCTGCGAGCCCACACCGGCCACGACTTTTCCCTGTACAAGAGGAATACCCTTTACCGCCGGATCGAGCGCCGCATGGGCATCCACCAGATTGCCAAGATTGCCGACTATATCCGGTACCTGCATGAAAACTCCCAGGAGCTGGATCTGCTCTTCAAGGAGTTGTTGATCGGCGTGACGAGCTTCTTCCGCGACCCCACTGCCTGGGAGCAGTTGCGCGAAAAGGCCATCCCGGAGCTGATCGCCGGCCGGTCGCCCGACCAGGCACTGCGGGCGTGGGTGCCCGGCTGCTCAACCGGGGAGGAGGCCTATTCTCTGGCCATCGTGTTCAAGGAGGCGCTGGAGCAAGTCAGGCCTGAGGGGAGTTTTACCCTGCAGGTCTTTGCCACCGACCTGGACCGGGACGCCATTGCCAAGGCCCGTCAGGGCGTCTATCCCGACAATATCGCCGCAGATGTCGTCGCCGGAGCGACTGAGCCGGTTCTTTTCCAAAGAAGAACACGGCTACCGGGTGTGCAAAGAGATCCGGGAGATGGTGATCTTCGCGCCGCAGAACCTCATCATGGACCCACCCTTTACCAAACTGGATATCTTGAGTTGCCGGAACCTGCTGATCTACCTGGCCCCGGAGATGCAGAAGAAACTCTTTCCGCTCTTTCACTACAGCCTCAATCCGGGCGGCATCCTGTTTCTCGGCAACGCGGAGACGATCGGCGGCTTCACCGACCGGTTTGCCCCCGTCAGCAGCAAATCGAGGATCTTTCGGCGGACTGAGTCCACCGTGCGGCCGGAACCTCGCGGTTTTCCCCCGGCATTCGGCTTTACCCCGCGCGGCGGGCCGGAGGCACACGGGGTGTCGAAACCACCGCTCAGTCTCCAATCGCTGGCGGATCAGTTGGTCCTGCAGCGTTACTCACCGGCGGCCGTTCTCGCCAACGACAAAGGCGACATCCTTTACATCAACGGCAGGACCGGCAAATACCTGGAGCCCGCGGCCGGCAAGGCCAACTGGAACATCTTCGCCATGGCCCGCGAAGGGCTGCGCCTCGAGCTCGCCAGCGCCTTCCGCAAAGCACTCCGCCAAAAGGGACCCGTGACGGTCCGGAGACTCAAGGTCGAGACCAACGGCGGGGAATACTTCGTGGATCTTTCCGTCCAGACCCTCGATGAAGCGGAGCCGCTGCGGGGGTTGGTGATGGTCGTTTTTACCGACGTGGCCGCGCCCACGGAAGCAGAAGCGAAAGCGTCGGGCCGGTTGCGGAAGACTGCCACCCGCGATGCCCGGGTGGCGGAACTGGAGCTGGAACTCCAGCAGGCCCGTGACGAGCTGCAGACCACCCGTGAAGAGATGGAGACCTCACAGGAGGAACTCACGTCCATCAACGAGGAATTCCAATCGACCAACGAAGAACTGCAGTCCACCAACGAGGAACTTACCACCTCCAAGGAAGAGATGCAATCGCTGAATGAGGAGCTCCAGACGGTCAACACCGAGCTGCAGGCCAAGATGGACGATCTTTCCAGGACGAACAGCGACTTGAAGAACCTGCTCAACAGCACGGACGTGGCCACCGTGTTCCTGGACAGCGACCTTCATGTGCGCCGGTTCACCCCCCAGGCGTCGAAGATCATCAAGCTCATCCCCGCCGATGAGGGCCGGCCCATCACCGACCTCGCCTCGGATCTGCGTTACCCGGAGCTGGCCGAGGACGCCCGCGAGGTGCTGCGGGCACTGGCGTCTAAGGAGAAACCGATTGCCGCGCACGACGGGCGATGGTTTACGGTACGGATCACGCCCTACCGCACGCTGGACGACCGGATTGACGGCGTGGTGATCACCTTCGCGGACATTACTACGGCCAAGGCGCTGGAGGCGAGGTTGCGTGGCAAGCACGCTGGTCTGGAAAAACGCATAGCGGAACAATCCGCGAAGCTGGACAAGGAAAAGAAGAGTTCGCAGACGGATGCGCTCGCACGCAAGCATGTCGAGACGCGTGCCGGAAAATCACCCAGGTCCGACAAAACATAGAAGGTCTTGCCATGCAGAAGAAACCGAACGCCTCAGCCGATGCCGCTGAACTGCGCCGCCGCGCCGAAGCCCGGCTCAAAGCGCAACGGAGAAGCACGGCCCCGCCCCGAACAGACCCCGACGCACACAGGCTCGTCCACGAATTGCAGGTCCACCAGGTTGAACTGGAGATGCAGAACGCGGAACTCCAGGGAGCTTGGGACCAGATGGAGGTGATGCTGGAAAAATACACCGACCTCTACGATTTCGCCCCGGTCGGCTATTTCTCCATTGATGAACAGGGCTTGATTCTGGATGTGAACTTGACGGGAGCCGCCTTGTTGGGCGTTGAACGCTCCCGACTGATCAACTGCCGCTTGCCGCGCTTTGTGGCCTCGATGAGTCGGCCAGTCTTTTTGGCTTTCCTTGAAAAGATATTCGCAGAGCCCGGAAAACAGATCTGCGAGGCGTCACTTCGGAACGAGGACGGTACTTCTTTCTGGGCTAACCTTCAGGGCGCATCGGCTGCCTCCCTCAGCGGCGTGCGCAAATGGTGCCGGCTGGCGGTTTCAGACATCTCCGCGCTCAAGCGGGCTGAAGAGGCGCAACGCCGCATGGAGGCTCTGGATGCCGCGAACCGGGAATTGAAACAGGAAATCGTCCGGCGGAAGGCGGTGGAAAAGGCCCTCCAGAAAAGCGAGACATACGCCCGCCAGTTGTTGGCGGAGTCCCTTCAGTTGCAGAAACAATTGCAGCATCTGTCCCATCAAGTTCTACAGGCGCAGGAGGAAGAGCGAAAGCGAGTCAGCCGCGAGCTGCATGATGATATCGCCCAAGTCTTGACGGCAATCAGTTTCCATCTGGCGGTATTGGGAAAGGAGGCCGCATCCAACGGCAAAGGCCTCAAGAGAAAGATTGCTCACACACAGCGGCTGGTGCAAAGATCGGTGAACATCGTGCATCAGTTTGCCGGCCAATTGCGCCCGCCGGCCTTGGACGACCTGGGGTTGGTTCCCGCCCTCCGCTCCCATGTGAAGGACTTTGCCAAGCGGACGGGCCTCTCCGTTCGCTTCACGAGCTTTACTCGTGATCGGACGGAACTTCTGGACGGTGACAAGCGAACGGTGCTCTATCGCGTCGTCCAGGAAGCCCTCACCAACGTTGCCAAGCACGCGAAAGCCAGCCTCGTGACGGTGAGCATCCAGAAACTCCGGGGCGTCATTTGCATGGAAGTGCAAGACGACGGCAAATCCTTTCAGGTGCAAGGCGTGTTGTCCACCCAAAGGAACAAGGGCTTGGGGCTGCTCGGCATGCGCGAGCGAGTGGAGATGGTCGGCGGCCGCTTTACCGTCGAATCCTCGCCCGGCAAAGGCACGACGATCCGAGCGGACATCCCCTTCGGCAATGGCACCAAGGTTTAGATCTCTCAGGGATTCTACAGGGGCAAGTTTCTATGGAGCGAATCACCGTCCTACTGGCTGACGACCACATGATCGTCCGAGAGGGGATTCGAGCATTATTGGAGGCGGAAGACGATATCGAGGTGGTCGGCGAGGCGGAAACCGGCCGTCAGGCGATTCAACTGGTCAAGAGACTTCGCCCCGCCGTGGTCCTCATGGACATCGCGATGCCGCTGCTCAATGGTCTGGAAGCCACCCGACGAATTCGGAAAGCTGTCCCCACTACCAGGGTGCTCATACTCTCCGCACATGGTGACGACGAGTACATCCGGCAAGTAGTCCTGTTGGGCGCGGCGGGATATCTGATCAAAGAAACGTCCGCCGATCTCCTGTCCAGGGCGATCCGGGAAGTCCAAAAAGGAAACACATTCTTCAGTCCCTCCATTGCCAATCGCCTGCACAGTCTTTCTTTGGAGTCGCCGGATGGGTGCGGAGTGCTCAAGAAAAAACAAACTGCCTTGAGTTCACGCGAAGTAGAGGTGCTGCAATTGATTGCCGAAGGCAAAGCCAACAAACAAGTCGCACGGGAGCTCGGCATCAGCATCAAGACGGTGGAGAAGCATCGGCAGCATCTCATGAGCAAGCTGGACCTCCACGACACCGCGGGGCTCACGCGCTACGCCATCGCAGCGGGGATCATCGAAAGCCGCGTTCAGGTGACCATCATCTAACGGCTCTCCGCCGTTTTCCGCGTCGCCACTTGGCGATGTGACTTCCCGCAGCTCTGAGACTGGCCGTAATCACGAGAGCTGTGAGAAACACGAGGGCAGGCCACAGGTTGTCGGACGCCAACGACTTGGCCAACGCGTGGAACAGTGCACACATTTGGCGGACTGTCGTTGCGGGTTTCCAGTGGCAGAGCCATTCGTGGCGCTGCGTTCGTTCACGGTTGCATCCAGAGGGAAAGACAAAATGTTACTTGTGACAGCCCGGGGCACTCTGTCTCCATTTTGTCTCCACCCGCATCCCTTTCGGTCAAAACCGGCAGGGTGGAACCCTCTGTCAATCGCAAAAAGCGTGGTTTTTGCGATTTATCGGGCCGGGTAACGGACTGGTTGACCGTTTACCCTGAAGTGCCCGACGACAAGTATCCGTTCTGGGCGACCACGGGCCGGATCGTGTACCATTTCCACACGCGCACCAAGACCGGTCAATCACGGGAACTTTACGATGCGGCGCCCGATGCGTTTGTCCAGATCAACGAAGAGGATGCGCGACGGCTGGGCATCCATGAGGGTGACATGGTGGAGGTTGCTTCCCGTCGGGCCACGATCACCGCCCTGGCTCAGATCGGCGACATCCTCCCCGGCCACGTGTTCATTCCATTCCACTACGGCTACTGGGACGAGCCCGGGTCCGAGCATGGCGGACCCGACGGGCGGGCCCGGGCCGCCAACGAATTGACGTTCACCGGTTGGGATCCTGTCAGTAAGCAGCCGACGTTCAAGTACGCAGCGGTCCAGGTGGCCAAGGCCGGCCGGTGCTCCGTCACAGGGAGACTCACCGACGCCGCGGGCAAGTTCATGGCCGCCGAAAAGGAAGTGGCCGACAAGGTCTCGGCCTCCCTGCACGTCGAGCGCAGCCATATCAGCATCATCGCGATTGCAGGCGAGTTGATGCGTCGGGCCCGGCTCATGCAACCCGGTCAGAAGTGATGGAGAACCATAAAAGGACAACCACGCCACACCCTATCCATCTGCCGGATAATGAAACACTACCAGCCCGGAAATCATGTCTTCAGAACGTATCCACGCGTATTGATCTTTGTGTGGACCGACCCGCCAGCACCCGCTGCCAAGCACAAAAGATGTCGCATGGTGCGCAAGATCATCTATGTGTAACACGAGTGATTGCAGGGTGTCGCGCAGCCTTGGGGCGGCAGGATTTTGACGATTCGCGCAAATGCTCAACGCAGATGATCTTGTTGTGACAGCTCTCGTGCTGCAGTTCGATGATCCTGTTTTCACACGGGATGAAAAAAGCTGCCGAAGGCCATCGTTCTCACCAACGCTTTCCACTATAATGGCTCGTCTTGGTTCCCTGGATGGATGGTTGGAGTGTGAAAGGACGGATGGTGATGAAAGTCAAACCGATGGGCATGCTCTTGATGATGCTGGCTGACTGGATCAACCGGCATCAGCAGGATGTGATCGTGAAGAATCTGTGTGTCGCTGGTTCAGGGATGATATTTGCACCATACGCCAATAGCCATCTTGACTGCCACGTTATGAATCGGGCCCTGTTATGGCGATCAAGGCAACAGCGGTTGCAGCTTCTGATACAGCTCTCGCCCCACCCAGGCGTCCGTTGCAGCATATTCGAGCTGCGCACGAGTCAATGTTCCGTTGGCCCAGTTTGAAGTCTGGAACTTCTTGGACACCCGGAATCCCAGCAACAGCGTGGCCAGCCCACGAAGACCATGATTCATACAACCTGCCTGCTTGGCAAGTTCTCCCACATCCACAAATCCCGCAGGTTTGAACGAGGCCAACTTATTCAATTCCTTCACATCACGATCCAAAGCGACGCCCGCCTTAATGATCTTTGGATTGGCCAGCAGCCGACATAAAGCCTTGGACAAACGGCAATGCTGCAATTGAAAGATGTAGGCCGCTTGTTCCCCGACCAATTGCAGGACCGCAGGCAGGTAGCTCTGCCCCACTCGAAACGTGGGCCGTGTTTCCGTGTCAAACCCCAGGACCTTCTCCTTTTCCAACTGCCTGACCGCCTGCTCGATTTGTTCGGATCTGTGAATCAAATGGATGCGTCCCTGATATTTTCTAATCGGATGCGCATTGATCTGCTCCTTGGTCATCCGAGGCCGTGCTGTGTCAGAAGACGCGGCACATTCCTTGGGTGTATTCCGCTCTGTCATTGTTGAATCCGTCATCAGCCGTTTAAGATTCTTTCAGCCTTTCCTTTGGGCCCATACCATCACAGCCATCGATCATGGTCTGCCCCCTTTTGTGGGTCCAGTGTCTACGAGAGGAATGCACAAGCGTGCACTCCAGCGAGCACCGGCTGATGCGACCTGATATAACCGGCCTGCTGACACCGTCCAGCAAAGCCTGCCGAGGTCGCATAGTCCAAGCTACTGTGGGGCCGGTAGTAATTGTAGTCCATCCGCCAACGCTCCACCACGCATTTCCTCCAGGAGCATACTCCAAGAGACGATGAATGGCCTTTGCCTGCCATTTGATGGTTTGTGCAGGCTGACTTCCAGAAGCTGTCAAAAGGATTTGCACAGCCACGGTATATCTGATAAAGTCCCGCCTGTAGTATGGGTACGCAAAATGTTCTATCAGGCGACTCTGAGAAATGGATGATCCTATGGCGAAGCGACTGTCTAATAAGCAACGAATTGAACGGATGGCCGAGGAAGCTTCGATAGAGGTCGAGGATAAGGAACCGAAAAAAGATGTCCGAAAGGCGTCCGGCTCCAGAAAGACCTCGCCAACACAGAAGCGTATGAAATTCATTTGGAAAGTCGTTGACGCGAATTCCAAGGAGGTTGCATCTTTCCCATATCAGGGACAATCTGAGGCGGAGGCACGGGCCTCGGAGCTTTCCAAGAAGACGGGCAAGGTGCATACCGTGAACCGCGTCCGAGTGCCAATGGAGAACGATGAATAGCAAGGGTGCACTGGGCGGGCTACATCTGCCTTTTTGCCCGTAGGGTGCAAATATCGTCATGCCCTACCCCATTTGACGGTGCAAGGGGGAAATACAGCCTGAGGAAATCCACTTATGGCAAGAAAGACAAGGCGTGGCGTCAAGGAGTTGGCGGCCGATAAAGACGCGGAAGGCAATCTGCTCAGCGCGATGATGTCCGAGCCGCGCCAGATTGGCAGCATCATGGGGCGGATCACCGAAGAGGCCTTCTACTACCCCGCTCACCGGACCATCTACGACGCCCTGGTGGCTCTGTGCACGAGACCTTCGATGGCGGACCAAAGCCAGATCGACGCCGCCGCCCTTCGCGAAGAGCTTGGCGCATGGGCAAGTATTCCGACAAGGATACCAAGGCCGACGACGTAGAGGTCAGTTGGTCCTACTTGCAGCACATCGCCGAGCTGGGTCCCTCGATCCCCGATATCACTTACTATGCGGACCTTGTGCTCGAACGCAGCAAGGACCGCGCGCTGCTGCTGCTCAGCGCGGACATCGAGAAGATGGCCCGCGAACCGGGGCCGTCCAGCGAGAAGATCAAACAGATCACGGAGCGGGTCCTACAACTGGACACGCCGAGAGCCGACCAGAGTCTCGTCGGCTTGGGGGACGGCCTGGTTCAGCATGCCCACGCGTTGCACGCTGAATCGGCGCGACGCGTGGGCTCCGGCTTTATAGGGATCGACGACCAGATCCGAGGCTTCTATCCCGGAGACTTGGTAGTGATCGGGGCGCGTCCCTCCATGGGCAAGACCTCGCTGGCCCTCCACATGGCCCTGAACGCGGCGATGGCCGGCACCGGCGTTCTGTTCATCAGTCTGGAGATGACGGTGCCGCAACTCCGGAACCGGGCCCTGTGCATGCTGGCCGGCCTGCCGCTGTCTGAAGTCCGGCATAATCCTCGTCTGGACATCGAGAAGAAGGAGGCCTTGTTCACCGCCGCGGCCAAATACGAGAAGCAAAGCCCGCCTTTGTTCTTCACCAGCGGGGGACATACACCAACGGAACAGGCGATGCTTTTGAAGCAATATGGGCGGCGTCACAAGATCGGTCTGGTGGTCATCGACTATTTCCAGTTGATGATGACGGAGGACAATCACCAGAACCTCGGGCAGCTGGCGACGGAACTGAGTCGGGCGGTCAAGAGGATGGCGCAGACGGCCGACGTGCCGGTCCTTTTGGCGAGTCAGTTGAGCCCCGAGGCGGAGGGCCGAGAGAACGTATGCCCCCGGCTCAGCGACCTGCGCGCGTTTGGGTCCCTCGACCAGGACGCCGATGTGATCATGCTGCTGTTCCGAGAAGACTATTACCGTCGCAAGGACATGAGTTATGGGCACACCGAGGCCTGCGAGATCGACATCGCCAAGCATCGCAATGGCCCTGCGGGCCACGTCACACTGATGTTCGACAAGCAGCGAATGACGTTCAAAGACCGCATCGGCTATCTTTGAACTCTCCGAGCAGAGAGGCTGTGCCTGTCAAGCGGCCATCGGACCGCCCAGTGGCGGCTGAATTGACAGGAAACCGGTCGATTCTCATAGGCACTGTGGTTACACTACCAAGGCCCTGCAGTTGTGAAAGATCGCTCAAGACTAGAGAGCTTGGAGTGGCGGTAAAAGTAAACCCCATAGGAATGCTCTGGATGATGCCGGCAGGACGGCGAAATCGTCTGCTGGCAGTAGCTTGGCGGGCTCTAAGAGCCCTGCCGCAGGGGCATCTGATGACGTGGACGAATAAGTTTACGCTTCTGGACGACGCCGTGCGGGGTATTGGGGGTGCCGCGGCAGAGGGGCAGGTCGGGGAGGCTGGCCAGCAGCGACAGCTCCTTAGGCTATATGATGTCGGCGACGAACGTCGCCGCCTGTTTGGCGTAGGCGAAGGCCCCGCCGAAGCCGGAGCCAAACAGGATGCATGGAATGGATCAACCCAAGCCGGGGTGCGCAACAGAATGCGCAACAACGACCTTCGGTTGCGCTTCGCGCACGCTTCTGCCACGCTACGGCCAGCGTCATAGGCCTCTATTTTACAAGCATAAACCCTTATTGCACAAGCACTGACAATTGCAAGCTCCGAACTGAAAACCCGTGTGTCGCTGGTTCAGGTTCTTAGGACGCCGAGGCGATGGATTCGAGATGCTCCCAGCGCTCGAAGGCTTGGGCGTGTTGGGCTTCGATCTCGGCCAGTCGCTTCTTGATGAGTATGGCGTTGTCCCGGTTGCGATAGAACGCCGGATCGGCCAGTTGGTTGTGCACGACCTCCAGCTCGCCTTCCAGCGACTCGATCAGCGCCGGCAGCGACTCCAACTCTCTGGACTCCTTGAACGAGAGCTTCCGCGTTTGGCTGGCCTTGCGGGCTTCCTTGTAGAGCTTCTTCTTGTCGACCTTGGGCGTCTCGGGCTCGGGCGCTTCCTGGCTCTGCTGCCGGCGCCAGTCCTTGTAGCCGCCGACGTATTCTTCGATCGCGCCGTCGCCCGTGAAGACCCATGTGCTGGTGACGACGTTGTCGAGAAACGCCCGATCGTGGCAGATCAGCAGCACGGTCCCCTTGAAGTTGACCAGCAGCTCTTCGAGCAGTTCCAGCGTCTCGCTGTCCAGATCGTTGGTTGGCTCGTCGAGGACCAGCAGGTTGGCGGGTTGGGTGAAGAGCTGGGCCAGCAGCAGCCGGTTGCGTTCCCCGCCGGAGAGGCAGCGGACGCGCGTCTTGGCCCGCTCCGGCGTGAAAAGAAAGTCCTGGAGATAGCCGATGATGTGCTTGCTCTTGCCGTCGATGGTCACGGTGCTCCCGTTGGGCAGCACGTTCTCCCAGACGCTCTTGTCCTCGTCGAGCTGCCGTCGCAACTGATCGAAGTACGTGATCGACAGTTGCGTTCCCTGCCGGACCGTGCCCGTCTGCGGCGACAGCTCGCCCAGCAGCAGCCGAACCAGCGTGGTCTTGCCGCACCCATTGGGTCCGATGATGCCGATCTTGTCACCCCGCGCGACCATCACGTCGAAATCCTTGATCAGCGGCTTGTTGTCGTAGCTGTAGCCGACGCCCTTGGCCTCCAGCACCATCGTGCCCGAGTTCTGGGCCTCGGCCAGCTTCAACGTGGCGGTCCCCAGCTTCTCGCGCCGCACCTGACGCTCGGCTCGCATCTTCAGCAGGGCCTGCACGCGCCCTTCGTTGCGGTGGCGCCGGGCCTTGATTCCCTGGCGAATCCAGACCTCTTCCTGGGCCAGCTTCTTGTCGAATCGTTCCCACTCCTTCTCCTGCGCCTCGAGCGTCGCCTGCTTTCGTTCGAGGAACGTGTCGTAGTCGCACGACCAGTCGAACAACTGCCCCCGGTCGATCTCGATGATCCGCGTGGCCAGCCTGCGCAGCAGCATGCGGTCGTGCGTGACGAACAGCAACGTCTTGCCCATCCCGAGCAGATAGCTCTCCAGCCAGGCGATCGAGTCGATATCCAAATGGTTCGTCGGCTCATCCAGCAGGAGCAGGTCGGGCTCGCACACCAGCGCCGCCGCCAGCAGCACACGCCGCTTCTGACCGCCCGAAAGGGCAGGATAGTCCCCGTCGGGGTCCAGGCTCATGCGTGTCGTGATGCTCGCGATTTCCTCGAGCACCGACCACGCACGATGGGCGTCCAGTTGTTCGTGCAACTGGTGAAGCCGGCTGTGGTCGGGATCGGGATGCGCCGCCAGCCGCGCTTCCTCGCGATGATAGCGCACCATCAACTCGCCGCGTTGGCCCAGGCCCCGCGCGATGATCTCGAAGACCGAGCCATCGAGGTCATGCGGGATCGTCTGCGAGAAGTACGCGATCTTCAGTCCCGATTCCGCCTGCACGGTCCCCGCATCCGGGACGACCTGTCCGGCGAGGATTTTCATCAGCGTCGACTTGCCGGTCCCATTGCGGCCCAGCAGACCGATCCGCTGTTGCTTGTCGATTTGAAGACTGACCCCATCCAGCAGCGGGGGCCCGCCAAAGGCGATACTGATCTCTTGCAGCGATACCAATGCCATCGTATAGAACAATCCCGCATCATGTCGATTCCAGGGTTCCGTCAGCGACCATACCCCCGCCATTCTACCACGCCCGCCGCGCAAACTCAATTCCCGCCTCACACGGCCCTGTCGGCCCACTTCATGGTTTACACGAGTGCGTTTTCGTTGTAGCGTCAACAAATCTCGGCCCTATGGGCACAGTGAAGCGGGCGGCAAAGTGGTCGCTCTTACCGAGCATCCCGGCTATAATAACTCACCTTGATTCTCCGGCTGGAAGGTTGGAAGGTAAAAGGGTGGAGTGGTGATGAAAGTAAAACTCATGGGCATGCTTTTGATGATGCTGGCGGGATGGATCAACCGGCATCAGCAGGATGGGATCGTGTACCTCAAGGAAGAGAACAGGATTCTGCGGGAGAAACTCGGCACCAAGCGAATGCGACTGGCACGGTTGGGCATACGCTTGGGACGATCCGTCCTGAACGATGCCTGCGGCGTCTTCTCCCCAGACACGATTCTCCGCTGGCACCGCAATCTCATTGCCCGCAAGTACGACGGCAGCAAGAAGAAGAGCAAGCCGGGCAGGAAGCGAATCTCCGAGGAGGTAGAGCAGCTCATCGTCCAGATCGCCCGCAAGAATAAAACCTGGGGCTCGCGGCGGATCAAGGGACAGTTGAAGTACCTGGGGCATAACATCTGCCACACGACCATCGACAACGTCCTCAAGCGAAATGGCTTCACCCCTGGTCCGGACCGAGCACGAGAGACCCGCTGGTCGGAGTTCCTGAGGTCGCCTTCACCTGGTTTCTGAATTTCGGGTGTCATCTGGGGTGTCACCTCGCCTTCCTCTCTCTCGTAAGTGCTTGTAAATGCGTGGGTTGCGTTCTGCGCGCAGCAGACTGAAAATCCGTGTGTCGCTGGTTCAGGTTACTTCCGGGGAAAGCCGTAGGTGCCAATTCAGGTGTCCATTTAGGTGTCCACTCCCCAGAGCCGTCTGTGCCGGTTGGGACCTCGAAGGAGGCTCAGCATCGGAGCCGCGGCGGACCGGTCCTGGCGCATCATCAAACAATCCCAAGATGAGAGCCTTGATCGCGAAGATGCGCTTTGGCCAAGTCCGTTGATGTGAGGATCGATGGGCATTTCAGACGCCCGGGAATATCTCACAGCTCGATGGTGTCTCCCTGCATCGGCAACAGAGTCCTGAGCCGATATTGTTTCTTGATACTCTGAGCCAGCGACCGGCGTTGAGGGTCTTCACCATGCGTCAATACTATCACCGGTTTGCTGGAGGCAACGGTACCGACCCAGCGCAGCAGATCGGTTTGTCCGGCATGTGCGCTGAAGCCGCCCAGATTACGTATGGTTGCTTTGACCGCGATCGTTTCGCCGAATATCTTCACGTGAGTGGCCCCGTCTACCAGTTGACGTCCCACTGTACCGTGCGCCTGGTACCCAACCATGAGAACATAAGTCTCCGGCTTCCAGAGGTTCTGTTTCAAATGATACAGAATCCGGCCGGCATTGCACATCCCGGACCCGGCCATCACCAGACAAGGCCCGGGGGTTTCATTGATCGCTTTGGATTGCTCGGCCGTCACGCAGGCGGTGAGCGTTTTCAGATCTTCCCGCAGGGGCCTTTCCTCGATGTACTTGCGCATCTCTTCATCGAAGAGTTCGGGATGTCGGCTGTAGATGCGCGTCGCCTCGATCGCCATCGGGCTGTCGAGGAAGACCGGAAACGGCTCGACCTTCTTCTTTCGGAACATCAAGCTCAGCAGAGTGACAAGCAGTTGTGCCCGACCGACCGCAAATGTGGGGATCAGGATCTTGCTTCGGGAAGCGGCCGCAGCCTGGATGATCTCCACAAATTCATCGACCGTGCGGCGAAACGGACGATGGTCGCGGTTGCCGTAGGTCGATTCCATGAACACCATATCCGCCGTATGAAAGGGTTCAAAGCGGCGCAACAGGGAGGCGCTTATGGGCCCGATGTCGCCCGAGAACACCACCTTCTTTTCCCGGCCCTCTTCTTCGACAATCAATTGGATGCTGGCGGAGCCGAGCATGTGCCCGGCCTCCGCAAAGCTGGCCTTGATACCGGGCGCGATCGGTACCGGTTCCTGGTAGGGTACGGCTTGAAAGGCTCCGAGAATCGCCTCCGCATCTTCCGTCGTGTAGAGCGGTTCGATGGGCGGCTGACCCGCGCGCATCCGTTTCCTATTTACCCGCTCGGTATCCTGTTCCTGGATTTTGGCGCTATCGCGCAGCACAAGACTTGTCATTTCGTGGGTAGCCTGGGTGGCAAAGACGGGACCGCGATACCCCAGCTTTGCCAGGACCGGCAGACGGCCTGTATGGTCCAGATGGCCGTGCGTGATAACCACCGCATCGAGCCTGGTCCCTGCTCTGACCGGCAGACGATTCTTGGCTTCCGCCCGTTTGCTGCCTTGAAAGAGCCCGCAATCCACAAGGACACGAGCCTTTCGGGTTTGAACCACGTAGGCCGAGCCGGTTACTTCCCCCCCAGACGCGCCTATGAGCGTGATCTTCATATGACACTCTCCTTGACAGAGCCGGATGTTCCTGCCCGAAGAAGCCGGTGCCGCGGCATCTATCTTGTGGGTGTGGCGGGTACCAGCCGATCGCGGACGGCGGGCGGCTGACTTCGTACGATCAGATCCACCGCTTCTTCGGGGGAATCCGTGATACGTCCGAAACCGAGTTCGTTGGCATTGAACACGCCCTGATCCATCATGAACCGTCCGAAGCTGCGCAGGCCGTCCCAGAACTCGGTGCCCATGAGCACCAGCGGGAACGGACCTATTTTTCTGCACTGGATGAGGGTGGCGGCTTCAAAAAGTTCATCCAGCGTCCCCAACCCGCCCGGCATCACCACATACGCGCAGGAGTATTTTACGAGCATCACTTTTCGGACGAAGAAGTAATGAAACTCGATCTGCTTATCGACATAAGGGTTGGCGGATTGCTCATGCGGCAGAATGATATTCAGCCCGTAACTGACGCCGCCGGCTTCATGGGCTCCGCGGTTGGCCGCCTCCATAATGCCGGGGCCGCCTCCGGTAAGCGTCGCAAAACCTCGTCTTGCCAGTTCGCGGCCAACCTGGCGGGCGAGTCCGTAGTACGGATGGTCATGCTTGAATCGGGCGGAGCCGAACACCGTGACGGCGGGCCCCAGTCTCCCCAATCCCTTGAAGCCCCGCACAAACTCGGCGTCAATGCGCGCAAGCCGCTCCGTTTCTCGCTCTACCGTGCGGGTCGTCATCAGGAACTCATACTCGGGATTCGTCTTCGCCGTTTCAGCGGGAGGCAGTTCATAAGGCGTGAAACCAGCCTTCTTCCAATAGGATTGCCACCCGTACTCCCATTCATCAGGCGTAAGCTCAGGAATTCTCCTCGGTTTTGTCTGTTTGGTTGATTTGGACTTTGCCATGGGTGTCATAGGTGTCTTCCCTATTCGAGTCTGTCATGAATCGTGAAAGCAGGATACAGAATTTCACAGTCCCGCTCAGCCATCGGGATCTCAGGCCCGGAACTTACTTCGTTACCGCGATTGATTTCCGGAAGAGCGCCAGGCTGTACACGAAGAACCCAAGACCGATTGCAGCGACCATCAGAAAATTAGGCCAGACCGCACTAAGGCCGCCGCCGCGATAAATAATCACTTGCGAAAAGCTGACAAAATGCCGTGAAGGCAGGAAGAACGTAAGGTACTGCAGCCATCGCGGCTGGCTCTCGATCGGTGTATTCCCGCCCGAAAGCAGCATCAGCACGAGGATTACCAGAATGATCAAAAGTGCGAACTGCGCCATCGACCGCGAAATCGTCCCGAGGAAGATCCCAAGCGCCGTCGTGAAGAACAGATAAAGCACGACGCCGCCGAACCACAGCGGGATCGAGCCGGCGAACGGCACTTGCAGCACCATTCTCACAATCAGGAAAAGCGAAACCGCCGTGGCGATAAGGATGATCAGGCCATTGGCCCAAACCTTCGCCATGGCGATTTCGAAGGCCGACAGTGGCATCACCAGCAGGTGTTCCAACGTCCCGTGCTCGCGTTCGCGGATCACCGCGGCGCCCGTCAAAACGACGGTCAGCAGAGTGATTTGATTGATGATGGCCACTACACTGGAAAACCATGCGGAGATTCCGTTCGGATTGAACAGTCTGCGAACGACCAGGTTGATCGGCTGAGGCGGAATCACGTCCGTGCGCGTGAAGAAACTGGCGATACGATCGTTAATGATATTCTTAATGTAGCCCGCGCCGATACCTGCTTGCTGCATTGCGGTCGCGTCGATGTTCACCTGGAGATCCGGTCGGCGGCCGGCGCGAAGGTCTCCTTCGAACCGGGGCGGGATCGCCACGACGAACATGAACTGACCTTTGTCCATCGCGTCGTCGACCTGCGTGGCCGCGATGATCTCAGGCAACTGGAAATACGGCGGATAGAAAGCATTCATCAGTTCTTTGGACAAGGCCGACCCGTCCTCGTCCACAAAGGCGATCGAGGCGTTGTTCACCTGAGTCGAAGTCCCTGTCGCCTGGACGTAGATCGCCATGGTAAACGCATAGGCGACGAACAGGACCATCACCACATCACTCAACAGGCTGGCCATTTCCTTCAGCCCCAGCCAAAAGACGTTCAGGAATGACCCCATCGCTATTTCTCCTGCTTTCTCAGGCCAATGACACCCACCGCCAACAGAATTGGGATACAACAGGCCAGAAAGATGATGTCCTGCATCATGAGACCGGGTGCGAGCCCCTTGGTATACGCGCCCACGCTGGAGTGCATGTAATACGATGTCGGCCAGATGGAACCGATAAGCCGGGCTTGACCCTGAAGTGTCGAGACCGGCTGCAACAAGCCGGAGAACTGGGTGGTCGGCAAAATGGTCAGGATCGCGGTGACAAAGACCGCCGCGACCTGACTGCTGGTGAAGGTCGAAGTCACCAACCCGATGCCGGTTGTCGCGGTAACGTAGAGCAGTGTGCACAACGTCAACATCAGAAAGCTTCCCTTGATCGGGACGCCGAAGACGACCAGCGCCATGGCAACCAGAATGAAATAGTTCAGCATGCCGATGACGATGTAGGGAATCTGTTTTCCCAGGAGGTACTCCAGCCTCCCTGTCGGCGTGACATAGAAGTTGATGATGGAGCCCAATTCCTTTTCGCGGACCACGCTGACGGCCATGAGAATCGCCGGGATCAGGACCAGCAGCAGGGCGGGGACGCTCGGCACGATCGAGTAGATGCTCTCGAACGTGGGATTGTACATGTACCGCTCCTGGATGTCGGCAGTGTATTTCTCAGGGCCGGCGTATAGTCCGCTCGCGGGATCGCGCAGCATGGTATTGTGGACACCTTGGGCATACTGCGCAATGGTTTCGCCACGGTATGGATTGGCGCCATCCACTTGCGCCGAGACATCCGGTTTGGAATCCCTGCGGACATCCCTGCCGAGACTCGGCGGAATCTCAAGGACCAGCGCGATGTCATTCGATTGCAGTCGCGATAGGGCATCGTCGGCGGAAAATACCGGTGGAGTACCGGTAAAATAACGATTCGAGCTGGCGAATTGCTCGAGGTAAGCGCGGCTTTCCGGCGACTGGTCGAGATCGATTGAGGCGTAGCGAATGTGTTCGACGTCGGTAGTAATTCCAAAGCCGAAGACGAGCATCAGCAATAACGAACCAATGAAGGCGAAGGCCAAGCGCACCGGATCGCGACGGATCTGCATGGTTTCGTTCGCGGTGTAGGCGAGCATCCGCCCCAGGCTGAACCCACCGGAGTGCTGCGCCGGGGGTGGGGACGGGAGCACGGCCGGTTTCACTACGGGGGCGTCGGCTGGTGCCTTGTCCTTTCTTTCGCCGCTGGGCGCGACACTGGCGATCGAATCCTCCATGTAAGCGATGAATGCGTCCTCCAGGCTGGCGGCGCCACGCGCTTCGATTAGCTTCTGGGCGCATCACACGCCAGCACCTTGCCCGCGTTCATGAGCGAGATCCGGTCACAGCGCATTCCTTCGTTCATGAAGTGCGTCGTGATGAAGATGGTCACGCCCTCCCGGCGCGAAAGCTCGATCAGCAATTCCCAGAAACTGTCCCGCGCGACCGGATCGACCCCCGAGGTGGGTTCATCCAGAATCAGCATTTCCGGGTCATGCAGAACGGCGACCGCCAGCGAAAGTCGCTGGCGCATCCCCAACGGCAGATCCTCGGCCAAAGCATCGAGATAGGGACCCAATCCGAATTTCTCGACCAGCTCCTCGAGACGTGCTTTCGCCTGATCAGGCGGAATGTGATAGAGGCGAGCATCCAGGGCCAGGTTCTGGCGGACGGTCAGTTCCCCCCAGAGGGAGAACGCCTGGGTCATGTAGCCGAGCTGCTCGCGCACTTCGAGGCTTCCGGCTTCGACCGACTGGCCAAAGAGCGTCGCGGTCCCCTCGGTGGGCGGCAGCAGTCCCGTCAACATCTTCATGGTCGTGGACTTGCCGCAGCCATTGGAGCCGAGGAAGCCGAAGATCTCGCCGCGCTCGACCGACAGCGTAACGTGGTCGACTGCGGTGAAGCTGCCGAAGCGTTTCGTCAGGCCCTTGGCATCGATGGCGATCTCCGATGTAGCGGCCGTACGCGGCGGGATGGTCAGCTCCTTATGCCCCGCGCGTTTTTCCTCCGGCAGCAGGGCGACGAAGCATTGCTCCAAATCTTTGGTGCCTGTCCGCTGCATCAGCTCCGCCGGTGTTCCCGTCGCCAGCACACGTCCGGCGTCCATGGCGACGATCCAGTCCCACCGCTGCGCCTCGTCCATGTAGGCGGTGGAAATGACGACACTCATGCTGGGGCGGCCTGCACGAATATCGTCAATGAGCGTCCAAAATTGGCGCCGGGAGAGCGGATCGACGCCGGTGGTGGGCTCATCGAGAACCAGAAGATCCGGTTCGTGCACCAAGGCGCCGCAGAGCCCCACCTTCTGTTTCATCCCGCCGGAGAGTTTGCCGGCGGGACGTCCGGGAAACGGGCCCAGCCCGGTGGCATCCAGCAATTCCTTAATGCGGATCGGACGCTCCGCGGCGGAGAGTCCGAAGAGTCTTGCCATGAAGTCGACGTTCTCATGGACGCTGAGTTCCAAGTAGAGGTTCTTGCCCAAACCCTGGGGCATGTAGGCGATCCGCGGGCATACGGCGCCTCGATGTCGGGCATCAGCGATGTCCCCATCCAGGACAATCACTTTCCCCTGCTGCATCTTCTTGGATCCGGCGATCAGGGCCATGAGCGTCGACTTGCCGACGCCGTCAGGGCCGATGATGCCGACCATGCGGCCTCTGGGGATATCGAGGCTAATGCCATCGAGCGCCACAACGCTCCCATAACGGTGGGTGACGTCTTTGATCGTGACCACCGGCGTGCCGGCCGATTCAGGTGCGGGGGATAGCATGGATTGAGCCTTCCATACAACACTCTTTGGCAGTAGTTTGATACAATCACCACGTGACGCGTGCACTCCCACCGAACGCGGGACAGACTTTGCCGGACTTACCAATCAGGTTTCTGCAAAATGGGTATATCACGAGCCGGCGGTGGCGGGTTCAAGGTTTCAGGCGCCGGTGGCGGCGGCAACAAACGGCCCCAGTCGGTCCGTTGTTGCATCTCGGCTTGCGTGCTTTCCGCTACGATGGGTTGGCCCTGGCGCAATTCCCAACCCCCGCCCAACGCCTTGTAAAGGGCAATCAAATTCGTGGCAATGGATGAATACGTCCGGGCCAGATTACTTTCCTCCAGTAATAAGGCACGTTGCGTATCTAGTACCCGCTGATAATCTACGGCGCCTTCCCGATATTGTGCCAAGGCAATCTCCACCGACCGCTGTGCAGCATTTACGGCGTTTTGGTCAAAGACTCTGGCTTCCTGTTCGTTGAGAAAGCCGATGAGAGCGTCTTCCACTTCCTGGGCCGCCCTGAGAACGGTGTCCTGGTAATTGACCAGCAACTGCTGAAATCTCGCGTCCTGGACGCGCACATTATTCTCTATGCGGCCGTAATTGAAAATGGGCCACTGAAATCCCGGGCCAAAGGAATAGAACAAGCTGTCGCTATCAAATATATTTCCCACATCAGCATTGTTGGACCGCGCCCCACCCTGGCTGCTGGTTTGAAACCCGATCTCACCAAAGAGTGTGAAACGTGGATACAAATCCGCTTTGGCAATGCCAATGCGGGCACTTTGTGCGGCGGCAAAAAGCTCGGCGCTACGGATATCGGGACGCCGTCGAAGCAGTTCAGCCGGAACGCTGACTGCAACCTGCGCAGGTGCCGTCGGAATCCCTCTCTGTTTATCCAGCAATGCCCGGACGACGCCCGTCGGCTGTCCTAACAGCGTGCTCAAGGCGTTCTGCGCCTGCTGCAGTTGGGTTTGCAGCCGTGGGATGGAAGCCCGGGTACTCTCCAACAAGGTGCGAGCCTGTGTCACATCCAGTTCCGTGGTGGCGCCATTGCGGAAACGGGACTCGGCAATGGCGAGCCCATCCTCCTGCACCTTGACGTTTGCGAGCGTTATTTGGATGAGCACCTCAGAGGTGCGAACCACGGTATAGGTGCGGGCGACTTCCGCGGTAAGCGATACCAGGGCATTATCATAATCGGCCGCCGAGGCCAGCCAGTCCGCCTGGGCTGCTTCGACATCCCTGCGAAACTTGCCCCAGAAATCCAATTCCCAGACCGCATCAAAGCCCAACTGATAATCCCAATAATTGTGCTCGGGCAGGGCGCCGTTGGGCGCGTTTTGACTAAGGCCCACCTGCGCTGCACTGCCGAAGACCTCTTGTTGCTGGGGATACTGCTGGCCAAGGGCAATTCCCAACCGGGCTCGTGCTTCCAGAATTCTGAGAACCGGCGATCTGCAGCGGCAAATTCTGCCGGTAGGCCGATTGTATTAATTCATCGAGTGTTGGGTCATGGAAGGCCCTCCACCATTCCCTGGCAATTACGGTCTGAGTCACGACCCGCGCATCACCTGCCTCGCTCCAGTTTTCCTGGATTCTGGCCTCGGGTGTCATGAAGTCAGGACCCACCGTACACCCGCCCAACGCCAACACCCCGCTCAGCAGTGAAATCACACCGGCAACGGCCAAAGGCTCTCTGGACATCGTTGGCTTTGCATCGTTATGGCTGCCCATCAAGACACCTCCTTGGGTCGTTCACTTAAGGGTATCCTGCCGTGCGACTTCTTGGGACGGCGCCAAGAGGTTCTGCAACCTGTCCGGCCAGACAGCGTATTGATCCACCTTGACATACCCGACGCCTCGGACGCCTGTCTTGATGTACTGGATGTACGAGGTGACCAACTCTTCCGGCAGCCGGATCTTGACACGAAACATCAGCTTGCTGCGCTCGCTGCGTGTCTCGACCTGTTTGGGAGTGAACTGGGCTTCCGGGGACACGAAGCTGACGTATCCGGCGGCGGCGCGGTTGGGAGGAGTATAGTCAAGGGTAATCCTCGCTTCGGAGCCAATCTGAAGTCTCGCGGCCTCTTCGGAGGGAAGGAAGATCTCCATGTAGACGTCTTGCAGATTCACCAGCGTCAATGCTTTCCCGCCGGCAGCCAGGACCTCGCCCACTTCGGCCAAGCGATAGAGCACTCTTCCACGGACGGGGGACTTGAGCGTCGCGTCATCGATGCGGGTCTGGATGGTTGCCACGTTTGCCTGTGCGACTTTGACCTCTTGCTCAGCGGTTTGCAGTCTCGCTACCTCCTCCGCGAGGGCGGCCGTGGTTGTTTGTACGGCCGTCTGGCGGAGATCGAGTTCCCGCTGCGAGGCGGCGCGTTCCTCGACGAGCTTTCGGGCGCGTTCGACCTCGATCTTGGCAAGTTCGATCTGACTTTTCACCTTGACAATGGCGGCATTGGCGACGGCCACACCCTCCCTCGCGGCGGCGACCTTTTGCTGAGCCTCGGCCAGTTCGGCCTCAAGAGTAACAGTGTCCATCTGTACTACCACCTGGTCCGGCTGGACTAGATCGCCTTCGTCAACGAGGATTTCCTTGACCCTCAGCGGTTCCCTGGCGGCGACATCGACCAGTTTGGCCTCGATCCGGCCGTTACCCGAGACAATTCCCTTGGGCAGCGCGGATTGCCTTGCCTTCCAATACTTAAAGCCAAGGAATGCAGCGACACCCACGACAACGACCACCAGAAGAATCCGCATCAATGATTTCTTGGACATAGGAGGCTCCTATGATGTCACGTCCGACTTCTGTACGAGTGTCTCCATGCTCCTAGTCAGCATGCCATATGTTTGCTGCGCAATGACCATTTCTTCATTCGCGGGAATTGTCATGAGTGCGACAGATGAATTGTCGGAGGAAAACACAGTCTCACCGTTATCATTCCTCTCTGGATCTATACTGACACCCAGATATCCCAAATTGGCTGCCACACGTTGTCGTATATACGGACTGTTCTCTCCAATCCCTCCGGTAAACACGATGACGTCAATTCCGTTCATCGCTGCGACATACGCCCCGATATACTTCTGGATTCGGTAGACAAACACATCGATCGCAACTTGCGAACGGAGTTCTCCCTTTTCAGCCATTGCGATGATGTCACGCATATCGTTGTTGCCGCAGAGCCCTAACAGGCCGCTCTTGGTGTTGAGCAAATCCGTTACCTCTGAAGTGGTTAAACCCAGTTCGTCAATCAGGTACAGGACTATGGCGGGGTCCAGATCCCCGCATCGACTCCCCATGATCAGCCCTTCCAAAGGTGTAAGTCCCATGGAAGTATCGATGCTTCTACCCCGTTCAAAGGCTGTAATTGAGCAGCCGTTGCCCAGATGACAGGTTATGACTTTGAGGTCGGGGAGTGGTTGTCCTAGAATCTGCGCAGCCTCGTTCGCAACATAACTGTGATTGATTCCGTGAAAACCGTACTTGCGAATCTTGGACTTTTCATAGAGCTCTGCCGGAAGGCCGTACAGAAATGCCTTGGGCGGGATTGTCTGATGAGCGGCGGTGTCAAAGACAGCCACATGAGGAATATCCGGCAGCACCTCCTGTGCGACCTCGATGCCGATGATATTGGGCTGACAGTGCAGAGGAGCGAACCGTGCGGCCTCTTTTATGCCGTCAATCACTTCCGCATCGATCAGGACGGGATTTCTGAATCGTTCTCCGCCGTGGACTATTCTATGCCCTACACCATCTATTCCGACGGCATTTCCCGCGAGATCCGAATCGTCCTCGACCATCGCGTGATGCAGCGCGTGCATGGCGGCGCGGTGGTCGGGCAAAGGCAGTTCCCTTCTGAATTCCTGTTTGTCCTCAAGAATGCGGTAAATGGACCCGGATTCCTGGCCGATGCGCTCCGCCAGCCCTTTGGCGATCAATCGAAAGTCCCGGTTGACATCGAACAGCCTGAGTTTGATGCTGCTCGAACCGCAGTTTATGGCTAATATGTTCATGTCGGCTCTCGCACTAACTGGCGTCTCCTTCCGTAGCGTAGGGCCATTTCCAGTCGCGTATCTCAGGCATGTCTACACCATACTCGGAGACATACTCCTTATGGTCAATCAGCTTATCGCGGATGGCTTGTTTGGCGTAGGCCGCGCTCGAACCGAGTTGTGGAAGCCGGTCGATCACATCGGAGACGAGATTCAAGCGGCTCAGATCGTTCATCACCATGATGTCAAACGGAGTCGTCGTGGTTCCTTCTTCCTTATAGCCGCGAACGTGCAGATTCTTGTGATTGGTGCGTCGGTACGCTAAACGGTGGATCAGCCAGGGATAGCCATGATAGGCGAAGATAATGGGCTTGTCCTTCGTGAATAACGAATCAAAGTCGAAATCCGTCAGACCGTGCGGATGTTCCTCTTTGGGCTGAAGGGTCATCAGGTCCACAACGTTGATCACTCTGATTTTCAGTTGAGGAATGTGTTTTCTCAGGATATCGACCGCCGCAAGGGTCTCTATGGTCGGAGCGTCGCCACAGCACGCCATCACAATATCGGGCTCTGAGCCCTTGTCATTACTGGCCCATTCCCAGATTCCGATGCCCGCCGTGCAGTGCTTGATCGCCTGGTCCATATTCAGCCACTGAGGCAGGGGCTGTTTGCCGGCGACGATGACATTGACATAGTTGCGACTTCGCAGACAGTGGTCGGTGACCGACAACAGGCAATTCGCGTCCGGCGGGAAATACACCCTGATGATATCCGCCTTCTTATTCACCACATGGTCGATGAATCCCGGGTCCTGATGACTGAAACCGTTATGGTCTTGTCGCCACACGTGAGACGACAGCAGGTAATTGAGCGAGGCAATGGCCCTTCGCCAGGGAATCTCTCGCGATACCTTCAGCCATTTGGCGTGCTGATTGAACATGGAATCCACCAGGTGTATGAACGCCTCATAGGACGTGAACAGGCCGTGGCGGCCGGTGAGCAGGTACCCTTCCAGCCACCCCTGGCAGGTATGCTCACTCAAGATCTCCATCACTCGGCCGTTGGGAGAAAGGTGGTCGTCTTCAGGAATCGTCGGTTCCATCCAGGTGCGGTCCGTCACTTCGAAAAGATTTCCCAACCGGTTCGAGGCGACCTCATCCGGACCCACCACCCTGAAATTTGCGGCATCCAGATTGAGTTTCATGACGTCCCGCAGGAACTTGCCCATGGTGCGAGTCGCCTCTCCAATCACCTCTCCGGGGGCAGGGACCTCGACTGCGTAATCCCTGAAATCGGGCATTCGAAGATCTTTCAGCAGTTGTCCGCCGTTCGTGTGCGGGTTGTCTCCCATTCGTCGCTTGCCTTTCGGCGCCAGTTCCGCGAGTTCCGGTATCAGTTTCCCATTGGCGTCAAACAATTCCTCAGGTTTATAACTCTTCATCCAGTTTTCAAGCAATTTGATGTGATCGTCATCCATCTTCGAGAACGGCACCTGATGCGAACGCCAGAAATCTTCCGTCTTGAGCCCGTCCACTTCCTTCGGACCTGTCCAACCCTTGGGAGACCTCAGGATGAGTATGGGCCATTGAGGACGCGCCGTCTTGCCCCTGACCCGCGCGTCGTCCTGTATGGACGTAATTTCCGCGACTATGTCTTCCATTGTGCCGGCCATCAGTTGGTGCATCGTTTCCGGGTCAGAGCCTTCCACAAAATAGGGTTTATACCCATAGCCGATGAACAGGCTTTCCAGTTCTTCGTGAGGTATTCGCGCCAGGATCGTGGGATTAGCGATCTTGTATCCATTGAGATGCAGGATGGGAAGCACGGCGCCGTCACGCGCCGGATTCAGGAATTTGTTGGAATGCCAGGCTGCCGCCAGGGGCCCGGTTTCCGCTTCTCCATCACCGACGACGCACGCGACGATCAGGTCGGGATTGTCAAAGGCCGCACCATATGCGTGAGATACAGCATAACCTAATTCGCCGCCTTCGTGGATTGACCCCGGCGTTTCGGCCGCCACATGGCTGGGAATCCCGTACGGAAAAGAAAACTGTCTGAACAACTTCCTCATCCCATCTGCATCTTGTGGGATATCCGAATAGTACTCGCTGTACGTTCCTTCCAGATAGACGTTGGACACCAAAGCCGGGCCGCCGTGTCCCGGACCCGCGACGTATATGACGTTGAGATCATACTTATTGATCAAACGGTTCAGGTGGACGTAAATGAAATTCAGCCCGGGCGTCGTCCCCCAATGCCCAAGCAGTCTGGACTTTATATGCTCTCGCGTGAGCGGTTCGCGCAACAAAGGATTATCCAGCAGATAGATCTGTCCGACCGCGAGGTAATTGGCAGCACGCCAGTACGCGTTCATTTGCTCCAGTTCCGTCTGAGACAGAGGCGCTGCCTTTTCTTGCACTGCTTGCTTAGCCATGACAGTCTCCCTTTCTGCAACATTGCACTTAAGAATGCACAGTGACCATTGATGGGCGTGCGCTGCATTCAGCGGCTTTGCCGGCGCATCCCAGAACATGGAATCTGCGCTTTATCATTGTCTTTATCTCGTCTCTCGCCGGACCGAGGTAATTGCGCGGATCGAACTCGGAGGGGTTTTCCCAAAGTACCTGCCGAATCGAAGCCGTCATTGCCATTCTCAGGTCCGTATCGAAATTGACCTTGCAGATGGCCATGCGCGCCGCTTTGCTTATCGCGTCTTCCGGCACCCCTTTGGCGTCAGGCATCTTGCCGCCATACGTGTTTATGAGGTCCCTGTATTCCTTCGGCACGCTGCTTGAACCGTGCATCACCAGTGGAAAGCCCGGCAGTTTCTTTGAAACCTGCTCGATCACGTCAAAGGCCAGTTTCGGCTCGGTTTTGAATTTGTATGCCCCGTGGCTTGTTCCGATCGCTATGGCCAGCGAATCCACATCGGTCCTGGCGACGAATTCGGCCACCTGATTCGGGTCCGTCAGGTGCTCGCTGATAGCGTCGGCACTGACCCCGATAACGTCCTCTTCGATGCCGCCAAGCTGCCCCAGTTCGGCTTCTACTACCACGCCGTGGTCGTGGGCGTACTTGACCACTCGTTTTGTCAGCGCGATATTATCCTCGAACGAATGATGCGACCCGTCAATCATGACCGATGTAAAGCCATCATCGACGCACTGCTTGCATGTTTCGAAGGTGTCGCCGTGATCGAGGTGCATGCAAATCGGAATGTCCGGGTTCTCATCCACGGCGGCATCGATGATCCCCCTGAGGTATCTCATACTGGCGTATTTCCGCGCCCCGCGAGATACCTGCAGAATCACCGGGGCTTCTTCCTCGGCTGCTGCCGACATGATCCCCTGCGTAATCTCCATGTTATTGACGTTGAAGGCCCCGATGGCATAGCCGTGCTTGTAGGCCATTTCAAACATCTTCTTGGTTGTCACCAGTCCCATTGAACAATTCCTTGAAACTGCATTTACTAAATAGGATCCAGAAGACCCACAAATAGTAGCTGTTGCATATCGCTTCGTGACTTCTTGCCTACTCTGCAGATCACTTCTTGACACGATACAGCCCGAGCGCAAGCATGCATACTCCGGCAATTACTGCTTTTGCCGTAGGTGTTTAACTTCGCCCCCCGAGGGCAGTATCCCGACACAAAATAGGACTCTTTCTGATTGAAACGATTCGCACCCCCTCATATCTTGGGTCAGGAGTGGCTCGGTAGTGAGACAGCTCTGATGCATCACGGGTGGGGCAGACGGGCATCAGCCAAAGGAATTATGGCAGAAAGGGCGATATCGTGGGTGAGGAACTTCCGGTTGTCTATTTGGCAAGACATGGTGAGACAGCATGGAGTCTCACGGGCCAGTACACGGGACTTACCGATCTACCGCTGACCGACCAAGGGGAGCGTAATGCGCGGCAGCTCGGAGAGCGGCTCAAAGGGATAGCTTTTGCCAAGGTGTTTACCAGCCCGTTACAGCGCGCGGTGCGGACCTGTGAACTGGCGGGCTTCGGCGCGGTTGCGGAAATTGACCGCGACCTTGTGGAGTGGAACTACGGCGACTATGAAGGACGCCGCACCGCGGAAATCCTTGCTGAACGTCCAGGCTGGCTGCTGTTCCGTGACGGCTGCCCCGGCGGTGAGACGCCGGCTCAGGTGGCTGCGCGTGCTGACCGCGTGGTGAGCCGCGTGCGCGCGGTGAATGGAAGCGTGCTGCTGTTTTCGAGCGGTCATTTCATACGGGTGCTGGCCACCCGATGGATAGGGCTCGAGCCTTCAGTCAACAGCAGGTCCTTTAAGCTGAGCACCGCGAGCCTCAGCGCGCTCGGCTATGAAGGAAGCCTTTCCCGGCCGGCTATTGTCCTGTGGAATGAGACTCGTCATGTGGGCCTATGACTCAATTCAGCAGTCCGGCCGGCTCGCTAGAAATCAAGTGACGCGGAATCATAAGAAGGAATCTAACCGAAAGGGGATTAAGATGAGTGGAACAGGTATTGCGGCTCCGCCAGCGACGTCCAAGGAGCGAGCGGACGTGTCGGAACTGTTGAAACAATACGGATGCGGTCCGATTCAGTTTTCAGGTACCGACAATGCTCTCTATGAAAGGCATTTCATCTTTGACAATGTCATCGACCTGAACGCCGCCGGCGGACGGGAACAATTTGAGGCCCTGGCCCGTTCCGTGCGTGATGTTCTTTCCCAGCGATGGGTGCGCACGGAGCAGACGTACGATCGTGCGAACCCCAAACGCATTTACTATCTGTCGATGGAGTTTCTCATCGGCCGCTCCCTTGCCAACAACGTCACCAATCTCTTGCTTGAGCAACTTGCCCAGCAGACGGTCGAGCAAAAGCATATTGATTTGCTCGGAGTACTCGAACAAGAACCCGATGCCGGCTTGGGCAACGGCGGACTTGGGCGTTTGGCGGCTTGTTTCCTCGACTCGATGGCCACGATGCAATTGCCGGCTATGGGATACGGCCTTCGTTACGAATACGGCATTTTCAAACAGGCCATCAGGGACGGCTGGCAGCAGGAACAGCCGGACAACTGGCTCCGGCGCCCGGACCCGTGGGAAGTGGCTCGTCTGCAGGACATGGTGGAAGTAAAGCTGAACTGCTCATTTGAGATGCACGGCGGAAGCTTGCGGGGAGTACGAGGCCAGGCATCCAGCCTGCTGGGTATCCCGTTTGACCGACCCGTAGTCGGTTATGGCGGCAAGACCATCAACACCCTTCGCCTTTGGGCCGCCGCGGCACCGGATTACTTCGATTTTCAAAGATTCAGCCGCGGGGATTTCGTGGGTGCGTTGGCGGAAACCCTTAGCGCAGAATCTCTCACGCGGGTACTCTATCCAGATGACACCACGAGTCTGGGACAGGGACTGCGCTTTGTGCAGGAGTATTTTCTTGTGGCCTGCTCGCTGGCAGACCTGGTTCGGCGTTTCCGTCGCAGCAATGCCGATTGGAGCAAGTTTCCCGAGAAGGTTGCCATGCAGCTTAACGATACGCACCCATCTATGGCTGTCCCTGAATTGATGCGCATTCTGCTTGACGAAGCCAACCTCGGATGGGATCAGGCGTGGGACATTACACAAAAGGCCCTGGCCTACACGAACCACACACTTTTGCCTGAAGCTCTCGAAAAATGGCCGGTCGCCTGGTTTGAAATGTTGAAGCCGCGTCTTTTGGAAATCATCTTCGAGATCAATCGCCGCCTTCTCGATACGGTCCGTACCAGGTTCTCCGGTGACGACGGACGCATCGCGAGAGTAAGCCTCGTTGAGGAAGGTGCCCATCGTAAGATTCGCATGGCCAATCTGGCCATCGTGGGTTCGCACAGCACGAACGGTGTGGCTGCCATCCATTCCGAACTGCTGCGCACGACGACGGTCAAAGACCTGGCGGAGATGTTCCCCGAGCGTTTCAACAACAAGACCAACGGCGTTACTCCGAGACGGTGGCTGCTGCTGGCCAACCCGGTGCTTGCAAGTACTATCACCGAGGCCATAGGGGATGGCTGGATTAGCGATCTCGACCAATTGAGCGAACTCAAGCCGCTTGCCGCTGACAAGGGTTTTCGCGATGCCTTCCTCCAGGCCAAGCGTCAGGCCAAGTCTCAATTTGCCGACTGGCTGAAATCAACGACCGGCCAGACTGTGGATCCGGACAGCATCTTCGATTCCCAGGTCAAGCGTATCCACGAATACAAGAGACAGTTGCTCAATGCGTTGCGCATCGTGGTGCTTTACAACCGCTTGCGAAAGAACCCCAACCTCGATATGGCGCCGCGGACTTTCTTTTTCGCCGGTAAGGCCGCACCGGCCTATCACTTGGCCAAACTCATCATTAAGTTCATCAACAATCTGGCAGGCACCATTGACGGCGACCCGGCGGTACAAGGTCGGCTCAAAGTCATGTTTTTGCCGGATTACCGTGTTTCTCTGGCAGAACGGCTAATTCCCGCCAGTGATGTCTCCAATCAGATATCGACCGCAGGCTATGAAGCCAGTGGCACGGGCAATATGAAATTCATGATGAATGGGGCGCTGACCATAGGTACGCGCGATGGCGCTACCATCGAGATGGCGGAAGAAGCGGGGGAGGACAACTTCTTCCTGTTTGGTCTGACCGCCGAACAAGTGGCCCATAGCCGAGGCTGGTACAATCCCTACTGGCACTATGAAAACGAACCGGAGACTCGCGAGGCGCTGGATATGATTGTATCCAATTACTTTAGCCGCTATGAACCGGGTGTTTTCACTCAATTATACGACACGCTTCTGACTTTTGGTGACCACTACATGCACCTGGCGGACCTCAAGTCCTATCTCGAGGCGGATCAGCAGTTGTGTGATTTGTATGCCGACCCGGACGGATGGGCTTACAAGGCCATCCTGAATGTTGCCGGCTCCGGCAAGTTCTCCAGCGACCGCACGATTGCGGAGTATGCGTCGGATGTCTGGAATGCAAAGCCGTGTCCGGTAACCTGAACACAAACCTTGGCCGCGCGGCTAACTGGTTTGAAGGAGTCACGATGAGAATTGCACTGGGTACGGATCACGCCGGGTATGAGCTCAAGGAACGCATCAAGCAGTACCTGATCGAGGAAGGACACGAGGTCAAGGACTTCGGGACGTACTCGGCCGAGCCGTGCGATTACCCGGATTTCGTCTATCCGGCGGCTCTGGCGACGGCCAAAGGCGAGTGCGACCGGACCATCGTCCTGGGCGGCAGCGGCAACGGCGAGGCCATCGTCGCCAACAAGGTTCGCGGCATCCGCTGTGTGATCTGCCGGGGCGAGGTCGGCGCCAGGCTCGGCCGGGCCCATAACGATGCCAACGCCATTTCTCTCGGCGCCCGAGCGGTGCCCGCGGAACTGGCCATGAAGATCATCGACGTCTGGCTCACTACGCCTTTCGACGGTGGCCGGCATACCCGCCGCGTCCAGAAGATCACCGCCCTCGATAAGTGCTCGTTGGAGCCTCTGCCGGTGGACGAATCACAGGGTGTCCCTGCACACCTTCTTACGGATTGAATGGAGCCGCCTTGTGATCGCGGATATGATGGCAAAGCCGCATCAGCGGCAGTGCACCCTGGTGATGGCAGGCACTGAAGTACTATTCGGGATAAGCGGCAGATAGAAAAGGATACCTATGGCAATTTCACCTCTGGCAGGCAAAGCGGCTCCCAAAGAAATGCTGGTTGACCTGTCCCAGCTCGAACGGGACTATTACGAGCGTCGGCCGGACATGACGGATGCCAACCAGCGAGTCAGCTTCGGCACCAGCGGACATCGAGGCTCATCGCTGCGAGGTACGTTTACTGAAGCCCACATCCTGGCGATCACTCAGGCCATTTGCGACTATCGGCGCCGCCAGGGTGTTGACGGTCCGCTCTATATGGGTAAGGACACACACGCATTGTCCGGGCCGGCCCAGCGTACCGCTCTGGAGGTGCTGGCGGCCAACCATGTGGAAACGCTCATCCATCAAAATGACGGTGTAACACCGACACCGGTCGTCTCGTGGGCTATCCTCGTTTATAACCGCGCCCGCAAAGAGCATCTTGCTGACGGCATCGTAGTCACACCGTCGCACAACCCGCCGGAGGATGGCGGCTTCAAGTATGACTCGACCAATGGCGGTCCCGCCGACACCGATGTGACGGCGTGGGTTCAGGACCGCGCCAACGAATTGCTGCGAAAAGGCAATGCGGATATAAAGCGTGTACCGTTCTCATCGGCCATCAAAGCGGCGAGCACTCATCAGGAAGATTTCGTCACGCCCTATGTTGACGATCTGCAGAGCGTCGTCGACATGGAAGTCATTCGTGCCGCCGGCCTCGCACTTGGTATTGACCCACTCGGAGGTGCATCGGGGCCCTATTGGGAACAAATACACTCCGTGTACAAACTGAATACTACCATCGTGAATTCGACAGTAGACCCGACTTTCTCGTTCATGACTGTCGACCACGACGGCAGGATTCGCATGGACTGCTCCAGCCCATACGCGATGGCACGGCTCGTCGGCCTCAAGGACAAGTACCAACTCGCCTTTGCCAACGACCCGGATGCGGACCGGCATGGAATCGTCACGCCGTCAGCCGGGCTGATGAATCCAAATCACTACCTGGCTGTGGCCATAAACTACCTCTTAACGCACCGTCCCGACTGGCCCACGGACTCCGCCGTCGGCAAGACGCTGGTCAGCAGCAGCATTATTGACCGGGTAGTGCAAAAGCTCGGCCGCAAGCTGTCTGAAGTTCCGGTAGGCTTCAAATGGTTCACACCGGGATTGTTTGACGGTTCATATTGTTTCGGCGGCGAGGAAAGTGCCGGGGCAAGTTTCCTGCGGCGCGACGGCACCGTGTGGACGACTGACAAGGACGGTATAATCATGAACCTGCTCGCCGCCGAAATCACCGCTCGCACAGAAAAAGACCCGGGCGAACACTATCGCGAACTCACCGCCCAGTTCGGCACGCCCTATTACACTCGCATCGATGCGCCGGCGACACCGGAACAGAAAGCGAGACTGCAAAGCCTGTCGTCTGATGCTGTCAAGGAATCGAAACTGGCCGGTGAGCAGATAGTGGCCAAACTGACCCGCGCCCCAGGCAACGGGGCATCCATCGGCGGCTTGAAGGTTACGGCCGCCAACGGCTGGTTTGCGGCCAGGCCATCCGGCACGGAGAACATCTACAAGATTTACGCAGAGAGTTTCAAAAGCCAGGCACACCTGAATGCCATTGTCAATGAGGCCCAGCAAATCGTAAACAATGCGTTGGGGACCGTTGATGTGGATACGAGAAAAGGGTAATGAATATGACAACATACGTCAAAACTAAGAAAGCACGTATCCCACCGCTGACTAGACGCAAGGCATGGAAGGCCCTCGAAGCCCATTATAGAGAAGTCCGCCAATTACATCTGCGAAACCTTTTTGCTGATGACCCAGACCGCGGCGAACGCCTGACGGTCGAAGCTGTGGGTATCTACCTGGATTACTCTAAGAATCGCATTACCGATGAAACCCTCAGATTGCTCATTGAGCTTGCCGAGCAGTCCGGCCTCCGGGAGCGGATTGACGCGATGTTTCACGGTGAAACGATAAACACTACGGAAAACCGCGCTGTCTTGCACGTGGCCCTGCGCGCCCCCGGAGGGACATCCATCATCGTGGATGGCCAGAACGTGGTGCCGCAGGTGCACGCCGTACTTGATAGGATGACGGACTTCTCCAATCGCATCCGCAGTGGCGAATGGAAGGGTCATACCGGCAAGCCCATTCGCAACATAATCAACATTGGTATCGGGGGCTCCGACCTTGGGCCGGTGATGGCCTACGAGGCACTGAGAAATTACAGCGACCGCGGTAGAATCTTCAGGTTCATCTCCAACGTCGATGGCACCGACTTCGCCGAAGCAGTGCATGACTGTGATCCCGCGGAAACGCTCTTCATCGTCTCTTCAAAGACCTTCACGACGCTCGAAACGATGACGAATGCGCGCACGGCCCGCGAATGGTTGCTTGCCTGCTTAGGGGGCGATGAAAAGTCGGTCGCCAAACATTTTGTCGCGGTGTCGACGAACGCGGTGGAAGTGGCGAAATTCGGCATTGATACCGCCAATATGTTCGAGTTCTGGGATTGGGTTGGTGGGCGCTATTCCATGGATTCGGCGATAGGCCTTTCCACGATGCTTGCCATTGGCCCGGACAACTTCCGCGCCATGCTGGATGGCCTTCACCAGATGGACGAGCACTTCCGCACAACGCCGTTCGAGCGCAACCTGCCGGTGCTCATGGCCCTTCTTGGCATCTGGTACAATAATTTCTTCGGCGCACAGGCTGTTGCGGTTTTGCCGTACGAGCAGTACCTGAAACGATTCCCCGCATACCTGCAGCAGTTGATCATGGAAAGCAATGGCAAACACGTCACGCTCGATGGGACCGAAGTTGCGTACCAGACCAGTCCTGTCTACTGGGGCGAGCCGGGAACCAATGGTCAGCATTCTTTCTACCAGTTGATTCATCAGGGAACCAAGCTCATCCCTTGTGACTTTATCGCATTCATCGAGCCACTCCACCCGTTTGGCCGGCATCACGATATACTTTTGGCGAATGCTTTTGCTCAGGCGGAGGCGCTGGCCTTCGGCAAGACGCGGGAAGAGGTGGAGGCCGAAGGCGTACCCGCCTGGCTCGTTCCTCATCGGTCCTTCCCAGGCAATCGGCCCTCCAACATGATTCTTGTCCAGCGATTGACGCCGGAAACGCTCGGCAAACTCATTGCCCTTTACGAGCACTATGTCTTCACCCAGGGCGTGATCTGGAATCTGGACTCATTTGACCAGTGGGGCGTGGAACTGGGCAAGGTGCTCGCCCAGCGCATCATTCCGGAACTCGATACCCAGAGCTCCCCCAGTCTCAAGCACGATGGTTCGACGAATAACCTGATCCGCCGATACCGGATGCTCAAGACAAAAGTCGGAGCAACCTCATAATGTGAGGACTCACTCTATGGTCCAGATCACCAGCTATCATCAAGGTCGAAGCTTCCCGCTTGGTACCACGGTTTGCCCGGATGGCGTCAATTTCAGCGTATTCTCCAGGTACGGCACGGCGCTGGAGTTGCTCCTGTTCGAAAACGTCGATGATCTGACGCCTTCAAGCGAGATCCCCCTTGATCCGCAGTTGAATCGCACATACTACTACTGGCATGTTCTCGTTCCGGGTATCACTGCGGGCCAACTGTACGGTTACCGCGTGCACGGGCCTTTCGAGCCTGAAAAGGGACATCGATTCAACCCGGTCAAAGTGCTCCTTGATCCGTACGGAAAGTGCATTGCACGGCCGGACGGCTACAATCGCCAAGCTGCACGCAAACCGAGAAGCCATGTCCCGGCAATGAAAAGCGTGGTTGTTGACTCCGGCGCCTACGATTGGGGGGACGATGTTCCGCTGCGCATACCCTTTACCAGGAGCGTTTTGTACGAATTGCATATTGGCGGCTTTACAAAGCATCCCACTTCCGGCGTCGCGCCGGACCGTCGTGGAACCTATGCCGGCCTGGTTGAAAAAATCCCCTATCTTCATGATCTTGGTGTGACCGCGGTCGAGCTGCTGCCGGTTTACGCCTTTGACGAACAGGACTGCCCCCCGGGTCTCACCAACTACTGGGGCTATTCCCCCATCTCGTTCTTTGCGCCGCATGCGCAATACAGTTCCCGCCGCGATCCGCTCGGGGTTCTCGATGAATTCCGGGATATGGTCAAGGCACTCCACGCGGCCGGCTTGGAGGTCATCCTGGACGTCGTTTACAACCACACGGCCGAAGGCGGAGAGGATGGCCCCACGTTTTGTTACCGCGGTCTGGCAAATGATACCTACTATATTCTTGAGAGCAATCAGGCGCATTATGCCAACTACACGGGCTGTGGCAACACGCTGAACGGCAACGAGCCGATTTGCCGCCGGCTGATTCTCGACAGTCTTCGTTATTGGGTCAGCGAGATGCACGTGGACGGTTTTCGCTTCGACCTGGCGTCCATCCTTTCCCGTGACAAACAGGGTGCCCCCATACCGTCCCCGCCGGTTCTCTCGGACATTGAGTCCGATCCGGTGCTGGCGAACGTCAAATTGATTGCGGAAGCCTGGGATGCCGCGGGCCTCTACCAGGTCGGCCGTTTCCCCGGTGAAAGCTGGAAGGAATGGAACGGGCGTTATCGCGACGACGTGCGATCATTCGTCAAAGGCGACAATGGGATGGCCGGGGCTGTCGCGCACCGGTTGTTGGGCAGTCCGGACATCTACCAGTATAGACAGCGCGAGCCGGAGGTCAGCATCAACTTCGTGACCTGCCACGATGGTTTCACCCTGAACGACGTTGTCTCCTATAATCACAAGCACAACGAGGCGAATCGGGAAGCCAATCGTGACGGAGCGGACGATAACCGCAGTTGGAATTGCGGCGTCGAAGGTCCCACGGATGATCCACACGTGGAACGGCTGCGCAACCGTCAGGTGAAGAACTTCCTCGCCTTGACCCTGTTTTCGGCGGGGACCCCCATGCTCCTGATGGGCGACGAGGTGCGACGCTCCCAGAGCGGCAACAATAACGCGTATTGTCAGGACAACGAGACCAGTTGGTTTGACTGGAGTCTCGTCGGCAAGCATGCCGATGTGAAGCGATTCACCCAAATGCTCATTGCGCTGCGCGTCAATCGGAACCTCCCGGCCAATCGACTTGGCATGACGCTGAACGAACTCCTGCGCCAGGTACCGGTTCAATGGTATGGAGTCACATTGTATCCTGCTGAGTGGAGTAATGAGGTTCACATCCTCTCGGCAACCATCCGCGCACTTGAGGGACGGGTCATGATTCACGTGATGGCCAACGCCTACTGGGAAGCCCTCGATTTCGAGATCCCGCCGGTTGAAGTGGGGCGCGAGCCTTGGCGGCGTTGCATCGATACCTTCCTTGATTCGCCCGATGACATCTGTGATTGGGCCGACGCCCCGGTCGTAAAGGACTCGATCTATTCGGTCCAGCCGCATTCCGTAGTGCTCTTCATCGCCAAACACGAGGAGCATGACAACGCAGGCCATCGCATCGCTCACCCTCAATGATGGTCCCTGAGAACCGGGCACCGGCGGACCCATCCGCTTAACCTTCACTCATCTGCCCCGCGATTCTTTGCTGCAAATCGGTCATGGGCTGCAGCTCGACTTTAATGAGCTTGGCTCCCCTGGCTCCGCTGCGGTCGAGATCGGCAATCAGCAGGATCACGGTTGAGAGAGCCAGGGAAAGCAGAAGAACCAGCAGCCAGCTCACGCGGTCGGACATACCGAGGAGATACCCCACTTCCAGCATGGAGACGATCATAAGGGCAAACAGCGCTATCCACATGACCGATGGCATCCGGTAGAAAACACCTACCGTGATGCGTTTGGTCTGCATGTCAAACATCTGGTTGAGGGAGTCCACGAACAGCGAAACAATGGGCGAGTTCTTGAGGTCCGCTGCCGCCAGGGCCTCCGCGTGCGGCCACATGAGCCCCTGCAGTCGTTCCGACTGCTGGATCGCCTGCGCGAGGTTCTCCGGATGCCTGGCCAGGTCCACGCGGACATCGACATATTCTCTCAAAAGCGCACGGACCTCTGAGCGATGGGGTTCCGGAATCAGACCGGTCCGCAGAAAGGCGGTTTCAATGGCATTGATTTCATCGAGCAACAATGCCCGCTTGGCATCGAACCGGGATGCCGCCAGTCCGAAGGTGAATGCCAGAAGGAACGCGAGCAAAGCGGTGGTCGCGCCCACAACAGCGTTGACCGACGTTGTCTGATCCTCAGTGGAACGCCTTCTCCAGAAACGGGCCAGAAAGATCCCACCATAAATGGAAAGCAGAATCATCGCCGCTGTGCCCACAAAAATCAGCCAGAGCGGAAGCAAGTCGAGCAGAGAACCCCTGGGCATGGATCACTCTCCTTTCTTCCTTCTCTGATTCTCCGGGCTTCGATTTCCCTGGACCTAGGCCGTGGTCCTGCAGGTCATCGTGCTTTCCAAAGTCTTGCCGCGATCCTCTAATTGACCGGCACGGTGATCAGGGGCGCCTGCGGCGGCGTACCCGTCTCCGTCAGACTGAAGAGCACCATCAGGAATGTAAAGTGGGTTTTCGAAAGACGGTCCCAGTCGTCAATCCAGTACCAGTGGCCACGATTCCGGATCGCCGCAAAGGCGTGCGCTGGTTTCTCCTTGCCGGTGTGAACGCGACTGAAGGGCGGGACTTGGCCCTCGCCCGACCCGACTTGGGGCAAGGTCGCATAGGTCCGGCCCTCCGCGACGTGTTCCTCCGGCACGTCGATCTGGGAAGCCATCTCGATGATGATTTCCATGATCGAGCGAGTCAGGATGGCGATCTCGTTGGTCGCCGTCGGAGCGGACCCGTAGATGACCACGGTTTCCGTCGCATTCGGATCGATGCCCATCAGTTCCCTGGCTGCTGCGAGGTCCCGGGCGATGTCCGGATTGACTTTGCGCCGGAAGGTCATCACGGCCGCCTCCCATTTGTCCTTTCTTACGAGCCGTGTGCCAACCGCCCCGGACCCCTGGATTCGGGCCATCCGTTCGACCAGTTCCTGAAACCGAGGATCGGGAGGACGGGCAAATCCCGGGGCCGTGGAATTATTGTCGATGTCGTTGATGGATTTGACGCACAACTCGAAAAGCAGTTTGACGGGCCAGCCGGATTGGAGGAGGAAGAGCAGGGAGGCGGGAGGAATCGGGGTCAGGAGGCTCCGGGTGAATTTGTCCCCGCTCAAAGGCGTATAGGTGATCGTGGGGCGTTCGGCGTAATAGCCCTCGACTCCCAGCGTCTGGCTGTCGCCCCCGGTGACGCCGGTATTCCAGCCCGCGCCCAGGTTGATCCTGCCCTGAATAGCATACTGGCTGATGACCGAGGGCACATCGAGAAAGACCGGGGTGTCGCTGTAGCGCAGCTTCACGATGTTGAGGAGCATCTGGCTTTTCCAGGACTCTGCCATGGCCGTCGTGTAATCAAAGCGGTCCCGGTCAATGGTCCCCGGCCCGACGCTCGTGCAGCCCGCGACCAACAGAAGCCCCACGATGACAAGCCAGATGCTCTTGTAAGAAGCGTATTCTCTCTTCTTCCGAAGAGAGTTCTGCATCTGAGCCATCGAGCTCCTCCCTTCCCGGATGCGGATGGCGCGGCCGCCGAGGTGTCTTATCGAGCCGCTGATGTTGCGCCCGCGGGTTCATAGCCCGGTTTCATTTCACCGGTGGCGGCTTCTTGAGGCCTCACAAAGGCAGCTCGTTTGCCGGCCGCCAGGGTTTTCACCGGGTCCATGCGGCCAAAGAGGTCGATCAGCTTCGCCACGAGGCCTGTCCAACCCGTCTGGTGACTGGCGCCGAGTCCGGCCCCGTTGTCCCCATGGAAGAACTCGTAGAACAGGATCAGGTCCATCCAGTGAAGATCGGTCTGGAATTTCTCGGTCCCGCCATAGACGGGCCGCCGGCCCGTGGGATCCCGCAGGAAGATGCGGGTCAGGCGCTGGGCGATGTCTCGGCTGACCTCGAAGAGATTCATCATCCTCCCCGAGCCGGTGGGGCACTCGATCCGGAAACTGTCCCCGTAATAGAGGTAGAATTGAAGAAGGGCCCGGATGATCAGAGTATTGACGGGCATCCAGACGGGCCCGCGCCAGTTGGAGTTGCCCCCGAACAACCCGGAATCCGATTCGGCCGGGAGATATTGCACCCGGAATTCCTCGCCGTGGACGTTGAAGACATACGGATGCTCCAGGTGATAGCGGGAGAGGGCCCGGATGCCATAGGGGCTGAGGAATTCATTTTCATCCAACATCCGCGTGAGGATCCGGCGGAGCCTCTCCTGGTTCACCAGAGCCAGAACCGTGCGGTTCGCGACCCCGAGATGCTCGGGCCCCACAGCATGGATGCTTTTGAGAAGCTCCGGCATGTGCTGGACGCGCGTGCGCAGCTTTCTCCAGCACGTGCGGCACCTGTTCTTTCTGCCACTCTTCGATGACCGTCGTAGCGCACAGGGGAAGCAGTCCCACCATGGAGCGGACTTTGAGCCGCTGCGACGACCCGTCAGGCAGCCTCAGGATGTCGTAGTAGAAGCCGTCTTCGTCGTCCCACATGCCGCCCTGCCCCGTGCGGTTCATGGCCGAGGCGATCCACAGAAAGTGCTCCAGAAACTTGTAGCAGAGGTCTTCGTAGGTGATGTCGTATCCGGCCAATTCGACACTCAACTCCATCATATTCTGGCAGAAAAGGGCCATCCAGGCGGTGCCGTCGGCCTGCTCCAGGTATCCACCCGTGGGCAGGGGCGCGCTACGGTCGAAGACGCCGATGTTATCCAGCCCCAGAAAGCCCCCTTCAAAGACATTCTTGCCGAACCGGTCCTTGCGGTTCACCCACCAGGTGAAATTCAGCATGAGCTTCGCAAAGGAGCGTTTGAGGAAGTCGAGGTCTCCTTCCCCTCGAAGAGCCTGTTCGGTCCGGTAGAGAAACAGGGTTGCCCAGGCGTGGACGGGCGGGTTGACGTCGCTGAAGTTCCACTCGTAGGCCGGGATCTGGCCGCTCGGGTGCAGGTAGATCTCACGCAGCATGAGATTGAGTTGTGCCTTGGCAAAATCGGGATCCACCGTAGAAAGAGCGATGGCGTGGAAAGCCAGGTCCCAGGCGGCGTACCAGGGATATTCCCATTTGTCCGGCATGGAGATGATATGGTCATTGACCATGTGGAACCAATCCCGGTTTCGCATCTGGCGGGTCTGACCGTGGAGCGGATGGGCCTGGTGTTCATCGAGCCACCGGTCCGCATCGAAATAGTAGTATTGCTTGCTCCAGAGCATGCCGGCCAGGGCCTGACGCATCACCCGGGCCTCATCTTCCGTGGCAGACGGCGGGGTCACCGATTGGTAGAACAGGTCCGCTTCATGCTGCCGGGCTTCAAAGATCTCATCGAAGGACTTCCCGAAGGGTTTTTCCCTGCTCTCCGCTGGTGCGGGGGAAAGACGCAGCTTGAGCACCGCGGTCGCCCCGGCATCGATATTCAGAGGATACAGGGCCGCCGCCTTGGTCCCGGTCTGTTCCGGATTCACGGCGGCGTGCTGGCCGTGCACCACATAGCTGTCGAAACCGTCCTTCACGTAAGGGCTTCGGTTGGGGGTGCCGAAGATGCGCTCGGTATTCGTCTCGTTCTCAGTAAAAAGCAGCACCGGCCGGCCCTCACAAGTCAAAGTGTAGTCCGGCATAGACCCCTGAAACAGAGGGTCGCTGGGATGGGCATGGATGACTCGGTGGCCCGCCGTTTTGAGAGACCGGAGAACGGGTTGTGGGCCGCCGCCGGGCCAGGACCAGGTATTGCGGAACCAGAGTGTCGGCAAAACCTGGAGGGCCGCCGCCTCGGGACCGCGATTGCAGACCGTGATCCGAATCAGGATGTCCTCGGGAGCCGCCTTGGCGTACTCGACGAAAACATCGAAGTACCGGTCGTCGTTGAAGATCCCCGTGTCGAGAAGCTCATACTCCGGCTCCTGTCGGGACCGGTGGCGGTTGGTCGCCACCAGGTCCGCGTAGGGAAAGGCCTCCTGTGGATACTTGTAGAGATACTTCATGTACGAGTGGGTGGGCGTGCTGTCGAGATAGAAGTAGTATTCTTTCACGTCCTCCCCGTGGTTTCCCTCGCTGTTGGTCAGACCGAACATTCGCTCCTTGAGGATCGGGTCCTTCCCGTTCCAGAGCGCCAGGGCAAAGCACAGCACTTGGTGATTGTCCGAGATTCCCCCCAGCCCGTCCTCGCCCCAGTGGTACGCGCGCGACCGCGCCTGGTCATGGGGGAGATAGTTCCAGGCGTCACCGTCGAGACTGTAATCCTCGCGCACGGTTCCCCATTGCCTTTCGCTGAGATAGGGGCCCCACTTTGTCCACGGTGCTCCTTCTGTACGCGATTCTGTCAGTCGTTCTTGCTCGGCGTTTTGCATAAGTCCTCCTGCATATCTCGTCCCTTGCCGGCCACAGGCCGTGCCACAATCACCCATTATGCGGCCCGGATGGCGTAAGGACACACGAGGGATTCACTCAGTTGCGTACGGAGAAAGCCGTAAAAGCCCGCATCGATGGGGTATCTCCTTTCTTTCCAACTCATTCCTTGGGGTTCTCTTTCGATTGATAGAGATACTGGTCGAAGGTATAGGCGAAGTAGTAACGATTGTCCTTCATGCCAACGGTTCCCCATTGCCTCTCGCTGAGATAGGGGCCCCACCCG
Source organism: Sedimentisphaerales bacterium (assembly GCA_963708075.1). Taxonomy (GTDB): domain Bacteria; phylum Planctomycetota; class Phycisphaerae; order Sedimentisphaerales; family Anaerobacaceae; genus PLanc-01. The sequence goes on along the minus strand of OY970194.1, from coordinate 4,058,741 downwards.
GCTGGGACGGGTGCGGCCTGCGTCTTTCTCACGCCTGACGGTTAGTTGGTCGGCGAACCGAGTGATTCGATTTCCTGCAAACGCTTGAGCGCTGCCGCCGCTTTCAGCGTCTGGTGGTTGATCCCCGCTGCGTTCAGGCTGGAGCCTTCCTGGAACGGATACTCTGGAATCGAGAGGAGGAAGTTCTTCACCTGGGCCTGCACGGGCACGAACAGCCAGATGTTGTCCGCATACCAGCGGAGATACATACTGGACTCGAACGGCATCTTTTCGTAGGGATCGGCCCGGAGGTTCACGATCAGCGGCCAGCCGGTGACCTTGCGGCTGCCGGTCGCGATGTTTCCATCAATCCCGGCGAAGTTCACTTTCCAGTCGTTCCAGCGCACAGCATTCAGCTCGCCGCCCTGGCCGAAGTAGAGGATTTGCTCGCGGGGACCTTTCTTCACCTCGCCCTTGAAGTAGGGCAGGAAGTTGTAGCCGTCGGCGTGAACCTTGAAGGTCCTGCCGTTGGCCGTGTAGCCTTGCTTGAGCTTCTCGACCACGTTCGGCTCCCCGGCCGCAGCCAGCAGGGTCGGCAGCCAGTCTTCCTGGGAGAAGATATCGTTGATGATGGTGCCGGGCTTGATCACGCGTGGCCAGCGAACGAGCATGGGCACGCGGAAGCCGCCTTCCCAGGTGGTCCCCTTCTCGCCATGGAACGGGGTGATGCCGCCATCCGGCCACGTCGCGGTCTCGGCGCCGTTGTCGGTGCCGTAAACCACGATGGTGTTGTCGGCCAGACCGAGGTCGTCGAGTTTCTTGAGCACTTCGCCGACGAAGCCGTCGTGCTCCACCATGCCATCGGGATAAAGGCCGATGCCGGTTTTGCCTTGCGACTCCTTCTTGAGGCGCGTCCAGACATGCATGCGAGTGCTGTTATACCAGATAAAGAAGGGCTTCTTTGCCTTGGCGATGCGATCCATGAAATCCATCGCCGCCGCGTGGATTTCCTCGTCGATGGCTTCCATGCGCTTGCTGGTCAGCGGGCCGGTGTCCTCGATCTTCTGTCCGCCCTTGCCGTCAGACCAGCAGTGGAGTACCCCGCGCGGGCCATACTTCTTTTTGAACTCCGGATCCTTCGGGTAGTAGTAGGTCTCCGGTTCTTCCTCGGCATTCAAGTGGTAAAGGTTGCCAAAGAATTCATCGAAGCCGTGGACCGTCGGCAGATGGTTGTCGTAGGGAGGCCCTTGTAGCCCCAGGGGATTGCCCTATAGCTGCCACCCGCCATGTAATCGCTGTGGGTGTTCCTTGCAGGGGATTCAAGATGACGATATGTTCTTAGACAGCCGTGTTCTCAACAGGCGAATTCGAGGTTGTCGGTGGGAATGTGGATTATGCGAGTGTTCTTGTTCAGGTCCTGTGCTGTCGTGCTATTTGCGCTGACGTGCGGCTGTGCAACCGTTCCTTACAGTCCTACGTCAGCCGCGGGCTATCCGGGCGTCTATCCCCGTGCCAAGGACAAGCCCGACGTGGCTGCGGGCAGACCCAATGGCTTTCTGGATGCGAGTGACTGGTTCTGGCCGGGGAGTCTCTTGAGCAAGCTTCTGCTTTGGAATGGGAAGGTGGACAGTCACCAGATATCCGATGAGACGGTTGAAGCTCTCGTTCAGTTTTGCAGGGAGCACGAGCTGGGTGACACGAAGATCCGGATCAATGCCTATGCGGTGGGAGATGAGTGGCGTCGAACGTTTTCGAACAGGAACATCCACCCCGTCTGGCGATACCCCTTTGGCTTCCTGGCCTGGTTGCAGTACACGATATTGCCGGGCCGCTTCTTCGGTGGCGACAACTACAATCCCTATTCCAACACGATTAACCTCTATTCCGACCTCAAGCCCATCGTTGTGCACGAGGCGGGACACGCACAGGATTTTGCCCGCCAGCGGTACAAGGGAACCTATGCCTTCCTGTACATGGTTCCTTTCGTCAACTTGTACCATGAGGCGGTGGCCAGCTCGACGGCATTGAGTTACATCGAGACCTTCAAGCCGCTGGATGAGCAGAAACAGGCCTGCCATCTGCTCTACCCGGCCTATGGCACGTACGTGGGCGGCAATTTGGGAGAATACGTGCTCTCAAGTGCGTACTGGCCCGTCTATCTTGGCGGTGTCGGCATCGGGCACATCGTCGGGCGAACAGCCGCAGCGCGTCTTCCAGAAGAGGAGCCGGTCCCTTAGACAGAGTGTCCGCAACGCCGAGGTGGATGAGCGGCCAATCCAGCCTACTGGACTGAGACTCGTTCTCGGACAACCTGGTAGTGTTCAGCGGTGTTGTCCACGCGCATGATCTTTGGAATGGGTTGCCCATCCCACTCCAGGAAGGCTCGGCTAAGTAAGCGAGAGCCTTTGACCCGGCGGAATTGCTGCCAGCTCCCAGCCCCATCGAAGATGAACACGCGGGTGATGCGTTGCTCTTGGCAGACGAATGCCCAAGTGTTGTCTGCTTGTCTGTGCAATCGGCAGGTTCTCATTCGGCCCATTCCAAGGGATGAGCAACTCGGCGATGAGGCCGTCGAGCAGCCACCGGTTCGAGAAGGGTATGGACTTGTTAATGATGTGCCCTCGCCCATTTGGATCGATCTGAGCCGCGTACAGGGTGCTGCCGATGTCCGTTATGCCCGCCACCGACAGGCCGCCGTCGGGAGATGCCTTGACAACCTCGGTCAGAGAGACTTCTCGCTTGCCCCAGCGAATCAAGGTGCGGAAGACTGCCTGGGAGACATTGGGACGCGGATATGCCTGGAGCAGAGCCGCTCGACGGGCCACATCGTCAATCGGCTCTCCGAATGACTGCTGGTATGCACAGCCTGAGCCGCCGAGAAAGAGAGCCATCAGAATGAGCCAGGCGTCACTCCTCACGATTTCGGTTTCTCGGTTTCATTGGGATCGGGACTCTTTTCTTGCACAAACATGGCTTGGCATGCATCGGACGCCTCAGGGGATGAGAAAGTGCCTTCAGGAATCGGTTGGTCGCGCAATTCCTGGCGGAACCGCATGTCTGTCATGTCCGCCTCCGATTCCCGGATAATGATCCTGTTCACCCAGTAGTCGTCCGAGGTCTTCCTGACATATATTTCGATGCGTCGAATGAACTGCATGAGGGCTTCGCTGCGAGGCACCAGGTGAATGCAGCCGCCACCATCCTCAGAGGACACGACACCGATTTCGAACATCTTGCGGTCGGCGTCGAAATCCCCCTGAATCCAACGGCCGATCTGTCGCAGGACCTGCCCGATGGCGGTGGCGCCGGGGTTGTTCAGCAACTTCCACTTGCCCTCACTGAATGCATAGCAGCGGACCTTCTTCCCATCGTAGATCATGAGAGACCGCACCGGAGAGACAATTTCGTAGCGCACCGAGCCCGGCCGGCGAAAGAAAATCATCCCTTCGGATTCCAAGTCCACATTGAGGATGTCCAGATGCTTGCGCTGATGGAATCGAGTGGCAAAGGTATGATAAGGGGCCCGGGATTCCCGCAGCAGCCGCAGAAGTTGCGGCGACTGTGGGGAATCGACCGGGCCCTTCGATGCACCTGCATGAGACGTGACGATCAGAACGGCAGACACAAGCGACGCGTAGACCCATTGCATGCGGATGCCGGAGTTACTTCCTGATTGACGCGACCTTGCCACCGTTGTCGAATTCCACTGCATAGGTTTCAAATCGGCCTTTCCAATAGACCCAGCGGTTCTGATCGATGGATGGTGTTTGATGCTTGGCCGGATAGCCCAGGGCAACTAACACGCCTTGTTTACTCATTCCGACCATGGCTTTTCCGGCCTGAATCCCCTGGCGATCCACATCGCTCAAGCCTTCATAGTTGACGGGTGTTGGTGACGTGATCAGGTCGACGTACTCTTTGGCGGACATGCCCATCCGCCCGGAATGGAACTCCATCTCAATGACTTTGCCTGTGCTCACATCCACCAGATCAATCGTCTTCCCGAGAGAATCGACGCGGATTTTCGAATTGTAGGACAGTATGCCATGTCCAGGCCAGTCGGTCCAGTTCGCATAACTGGCTTTGTTCTTGCCCTTCTCGGAGATGTAATGAACGTTGTATTTGTTGTAGACGTCGGTGTCTGCCCTGGCAGCCACAGTCTGTGAACTATCACTCGGCGCGCTGGATGCCTCGTTGCTCTTACAGGAGCAGCACGCGACAACGATCGAACCAAGCAACAGAGCCAACAATCCTTGTTTCTTCATAGTTTTTCTCCTTTCTCTTTACTCATTGTGCCTCTACGCTCGCAGGAATGCGGACTACGAATACGAGCGGATCATAGGTCCTCTGGACAGCCTTGTCAATCTCCGCCTGGAATAATTGTTACGTACAGAATTCTCGCCCGCGAAACTGCGATGAGCGGAAGAACCGGCACCGACGGCTTACAGATAGATGCCGAATCCGAGAACGACTGAATTGATGCCCCGGTTGTCATCGTCCAGGCCGCCGTTGGATAGATGATGGGCGCGAAGCACGATGAATTTCGATCCCATTCGAACGCCGAATCCGGCCACTGGGTTGAAATTGAGACGCCATCCCTGGTCCTCTCGCTGAAAGTCGGTGTAGATCAATCCGATTCCCGCTTCCACGTAGGGGACAATCCGTGAGGTTCTTGGGGAGCCAAACTCATAGACGGCCAGGAAGTTGCCCGAGGCCATCAGACGTTCGCCTGAGAACTCGCTTCCGACGGCGACCCCTGCATCGGCTTCCACACGGATGCCCAGTCCCTCCGGCGCCGGATGTGGCCAGATCTCGTCATAGTCGAAAAGCGCCTGCCAACTCGCCAGACAGAAACTCATGTCCGACCAATCGTAAGCCGTGCCGGCATACAGCCCTAACGCCGTCTCGTGCGGCACCCGGCCGCGAAGAGCGTTCAGCAGGTTCTCTCCCAGCGAATCCTCTGTCCTGGCGTGGACGGGTCCCGACAGCAAAACCACCTCGACCAAGCCTGTCAGGCATGCCCACGATGCCCTGGATCGAAAGTGCATTCGATAACCCCACAATTTCCATTTGCGTCGCATTTGGCGGAACAGATGCGACTGCCGCTGGAGTCCTGCTCGGCCACGGCCGCCGCTATGGCTACATCGAAAGCCTGTCCCCCAGGCAGACTTCCGTACACCGGGGCGTAGGCGGCTTGAGTTGCCGCAGCCTCGGACAACCGACGGTAGTCGGCGGCACAGCAGGTGTGGCCGTCAGCCCCGAGTACCAGGAGGCTGTCTTCAGGGACTGTGACATCCTGACTCCGGGTCCATGCCAGCCCATCGACGTGACCATAGGCGTTGCCGGTATCCGTTCGTCGCGTCAGCAGCAAGAACGCCGCCCCTTCTCCCATGACGGCCGTCTGCCTGTCCCAGGCAAAAGGCTCCATGGGCCCGCAGGCGTTGGCTTCAAAGAAACAGTCGTAGCAGTACCCCAGGACAGGGCAGACCTCATCGACCGCGCCGAACAGGACCGCTTCCACGCAGCCATCCTGGAGCCACTGGTGCGCCGTCAGCAGTGCCGAGATGGTCGACATCTCGAACTGGCTGACTGTCAGACACGGTCCACCCAGCTCCAATACAATGCTCAGGTGTGAGGCGGCCGATGAATGAACGGAGTTGGAGAAGAGGGTAGGCGAGGGGAATTGACCCTCGCCGTCGATCATGCTGTCCAGGAAGTCGAAGGTGCTCTTCGATGCCCCGTACCCGCTGGCGATGACCAAGCCGACGTCGTCGCGTTTGAGAGGGATGTTCCAGCCGGCATCCTTCAGTGCCAGCGACGCGCCGAGCACCGCGATTTTGGCAAATCGGTTCATGCGTCTCAAAGCCGCAGGAGCAACGATGCGGCTAACAGGCGACGTATCCACCTGGTAGGCGGGCAGTTGACGCTGTCCCGATGGGCTCATCACAGGCACTGTTCCGTTGGGCTTGCCTCCCACGCGAAGCGCTTCGATCGCGGCCTGCTTGCCCAAGCCAAAACCGCCCACTAAACCGATGCCAATAATTGCAGGATGAGGCTCCGTCACGATTGCCCCTGAAAAATCAGAGCTACATTGTTCCCGCCAAACGCAACGGAGTCGGATAGTCCATATCGGCCGGCGATCGGCGTATTCTCCACAACCGGCTGACCGAGAAAATCCGGGTCCGGCTCGTGAAATCCGATGCTCGCCGGGATTCGCTTCTCCCGCAGACAAAGGATCGTGATCACGGCCTCGATCCCCCCGGCGGCTCCGAGCGTATGACCGGTGAAGCCCTTCGTGGAACCAAAGGGGACCCCTGGAAACATATCAGGAAATAGCCGGCCCTCGACGCGGTCGTTCTCCGGCGTGGCAGTCCCGTGGGCGTTGATAAAATCGACATCTTTGGGGTCTATATGAGCCTGTGTCAGTGCCTGCTCCAGAGCCCGCCTCAACCCTCTGCCACCGGGCTCCGGCGCAGAAATGTGATACGCATCAGAGGCGTTTCCATACCCGCACAACCACGCCTGGACCGGAGCGTCTCGCTCGCAGACGGATTGTTTTGACTCCAGTACGACGACGCCGGCCCCTTCGCCGAGATTCAAACCGCGACGGTTTCGGTCAAACGGTCGGCAGGGCTCCGTGTCTGTAACCAACAATGAGAGAAAGCCGGCATGAATGACGTTACAGAGCATATCGGCTCCGCCGGCAATCGCCACATCACACAGACCGGCTCGCACCCACTGGGCGGCATGTCCGATGGCTACGCCGCCGGAGGAGCAGGCATTGGTGATTGTCTGGCATGGTCCGGTCAGGCCAAACGCTTGTGCGAGCATCATTGCCGGGTTGGCCCGCAGATAGCGACGTATCGGCTCAATTCCCGGCATGCGGCCTGCACGGAAATCGCGGTAGAACGTCTCATTATTCATCGCACTGCCAACCGTGGTGCCCAGGCAGACCCCCACCCGACGGCGTTGGAGATGCTCGCCGGTCAGACCGGCATGGGTGAGTGCCTCGTCGGCAGCCGCTATGGCCAGTCGGCCGCACCGCTCGCACTCGGCCTCCTCGTAGTACCCGGCAGGAACAGAATGGCTATCTAACTGGAACACGGGGTAACTGTTTCCGCGAACCTGCCGCCAGGCAACGCAACGACGTCCGGCGAACAGCGCCTCCGTGAGTCTCGCGACCGATCTTCCGGCAGCGCAAAGACAACCCAGACCGGTGATGGGAACCGCCTCGTCGCTCTGCATCATCGCGTCATACGTTCCTCAATGAATTTTGCCAGCGAACTGATCGAGGCAAATGCCGTGCGGCCTTCCGTCATGTCTTTGATTTCGACTCCGAAATGCCTCTTTACAACAACCACCAGTTCTACCGCATCGAGCGAGTCCAGCCCGATCCCTTCTCCAAACAGGGCCGCATCGTCACGAATTTGCTCGGGTGTTGTTTCCTCAAGATTCAAGTCTTCCACAATGACTTGCTTGAGTCTCTGTTTGATATCCATGAGAAACAATTCTCCTGACGATCAACTGGCCGGAGTCCAACCGGTGCATTCCTCACGCACGAGCGGTGCTGAGATTATCCAGCAGGGCCGACCTAATCACATGAACGCAGCTTACCAGAGACGACGGGGTGCTGTATAGTCTGACTTTGTCAGATATGCACTGAATTAGCATGATCATGGCCTTCCGAGGACGTCTTCGTCGAGACCCCATTTGCCCTCATGTACCTTTGCGATGTCCTTCAAAAGGTGTTGACAGTGAAATCGTCTTGGCTATCTTAGAGAGTCTGATGGCGGGTCTGCCTGTGGCATATACGATCGACCCTGTGGAATAGAAGATGAAATGGCCCATTCGGGAGGCTTCATGGCAAGCGGTCAGGGTATCGCTTTGATTACGGGCGCATCCAGAGGCATTGGTGCGGCCATTGCTGTTCGTCTGGCCAGGGATGGCTATGAGATATGGCTGAACTACAAGAGCAATCACGAGGCCGCCGAGGCCGTGGCCGCCCGGGTTCGGGAAGCCGGACGCGATTGCACACTTCTGCCGTTTGACGTGTCCGACGAGCGGGCTACCAAGGAGGCGTTGGAGAAAATGCTCGGGGAGCAGTGTCCATATGTGCTGGTGAACAACTCCGGCATCAACCGCGACGGCCTGCTGTTCTGGATGTCGAAGGAGAACTGGAAGGACGTGCTCAGTGTCAGCTTGGATGGTTTCTATCATGTGACCAGCCGCGTGGTAGGCCTGATGATGCAGAAGAAGCGGGGCCGCATCATCAACATCGTATCGACCTCCGGCCAGACCGGCATGCCGGGGCAGGTGAACTACTCCGCCGCCAAGGCAGGTCTGATCGGCGCGACTCGTGCCCTGGCCAAGGAGGTCGCCCGCAGTGGTGTCCTGGTCAACGCGGTTTCTCCCGGTTTCATTGAGACGGATATGACCAAGGATCTGCCAAAGGCCGATTTGCTCAAGGTGATTCCCATGCACCGCTTCGGTACATGTGAAGAAGTTGCGGCTGTTGTGGCCTTCCTGTGCTCCGAGGATGCGTCGTACATCACAGGGCAGGTCCTGAGCGTCAACGGCGGGATCTACATGTAGCGACGATCCATCACAATCGCGAACACAGTCATGAGGTGAAGATGAACCGAGTCGCCATCACTGGGGTCGGGATTATCTCCTGTCTGGGAACAGACAGAGAAACGGTCGCCCGAAAACTCTATCGTGGTGAATCCGCGGTAGAGATCGACCCCGAGCGAGTGGCCTTGGGTTTTCGCAGTCCGCTAACGACACGTATTGCGGGTTTTGACGCCACGCGCTATCTGAACCGCAAGGCGAGAAGAACGATGACGGATTTCGCCGTTCAGGCGTATGCGGCGGCTGCAGACGCGGTCCGCGACGCGCGACTGGACCCGGAGGAACTCCAAAACGACCGCACAGGCATGGTGTTCGGATGCGACTCCAGTTGCCTGGCCGCGATTGACCAGGTGGATCTTGTCAGGCAGCACCGCACCACCAGCGTCATAGGCAGCGGCCATGTCTTCTGCTCCATGGTCTCCAACATCACCATGAATCTGACTGCCCTGTTCAAGACCCGGGGCGCCTGTTGGACCCTCAGTGCCGCATGCAGCAGCGGCGGTCATGCTATTGGCCAGGCGGCGGATTTGATACGTCTGGGACGGCAGGACCGGGTCATATGTGGTGGAGCGCAAGAACTGAACTGGCAGTCCATGTGCAGCTTTGACGCGCTCGACGCATTCTCCACGCACACTTCTGAGCCGCACCAAGCGTGCCGGCCCTTCGATGCAGGTCGGGATGGCTTAGTTCCCAGCGGTGGGGCCGCAGCTCTGGTCCTGGAGCGATACGACCTGGCCCAGGAGCGTCAAGCTCCTATTCTGGGCGAAGTCTTGGGCTATGGTTTTTCCTCAGATGGCTCCAACATCTCGGTTCCCTGCGAAGATGGATTGTTTCGGGCGATGACGCTGGCCGTGCGAGAGGCCGGAATCCCAATCGAGGACGTAAGTTATGTCTGCGCCCACGCGACGGGGACCCCGGTCGGAGATGGCGTGGAAGCCATTGGAATCCACCGTCTCTTCGGGGATACCTGCCGTCCGCCGGTGGCCTCGCTCAAGGGCATGGTTGGGCATGAACTGTGGATGGCCGGCGCCGCTCAGGCCGTGTATTGCGTTTTGATGGCGGAAAACGGGTTCACAGCAGCTAACGTCAACTTCGAGCGGCCTGACCAATACAGTGAGAAACTGCGGATCCTGACCGACCGGCTCGATAGCCCGCCCCGCATCGTCCTGTGCAACTCGGCTGGATTTGGCGGCACCAATTCCTGTCTGGCTCTGCGGCTTCGCCCGTAAGCACACTCCTGATCGCGGAATCCACCAATTGCTGCATTTCCGCACGCGCTCTTCCCTCGGCCGTACTGTCGCTCGTGATCGATCGATTGGGGATGAATATTGCCTCAGCGGGGGGACGCTATGGACGACATCGGACGAGTTTCACCCTGTCATGTCATGTTGATCTGCGCGGGGGCCCTTGCTATATTGCCCGGCTGCAGGACTTCGCCGCCAAGTACGTACTATCGAGCAACCCGGCTTCATTACGGCTTGTCCGCCCGAGACTACTTGCTGCATGTTCCTCAGAACTACGACAAGCGAAAGGCTTGGCCTCTGGTCCTCGTGCTTCACGGTGCTTTTAGCACAGCGAAGGCTATGGAGGCAGGATCGGGGTATAGTGCTCTCGCTGATCGCGAAGGCTTCGTGGTCGCTTATCCCAACGGAATCGGTCTCTTTGGATTTCTGCAGCACTGGAATGCAGGACACTGCTGCGGGCTGGCAGAAATGGATCACGTAGATGATTCAGAGTTCCTGCGCTGTGTGATTCGCGACGTTTCGAACGAACTCCACATCGATCAGCAGCGCATCTACGTCGTTGGCCATTCCAACGGTGCGATGCTCGCCTATCGTTTTGCCTCGGAGAATTGTGAATCCATCGCAGGGGTCGGCATCGTCGCCGGCTCAATAGGCAGTTCAAAAGGCCGGAAGGGAGCTACACGCCGGATAGGACCGCCGGAACTCCCGGTGCCTCTGATTGCAGTTCATGGCCGGGAAGACAGGAGCGTTCCATTTAAGGGTGGACCCGGGCTTCGCAGTGGCGGACGGCGGTATGTCTCAGTGGTCGAGTCGGTCAGACTCTGGGCTCGATACTGTGGGTGCGCGTCTGTACCGGAAGTCCGCGATGACCCGCAAGGGGGGCAACGCATCATGGCTTGGCGGGATGATGCAGGCGGCACATGGGCCGTTCTTCACATCCTGGATGATTGGGAACATGCATGGCCGGGCATGCGCAACATCGCGCGACTGCCGCAGGATCATCCGCTTCGGACATTCGAGGTATCCCAGGTCATCTGGGACTTCTTCTGCGACCATACGCAGGCGTCCTCCCCGAAGGAGGTTCTCGCTTTACGCACAACGGAGCACGGGTCTTGAGGAATAGAAAGAATGATGGGCACCTCACGCTAGACCGAAAATATTCCTTGCAGGGATCAGGCAGCAGGCTATAAGCTATGGCGGTAGGCCGGAAACGGAATACAGACAAAAGGCTGGTGGCTCTATGGGAAGTGCGAGTTTGATTGCCCTTTCCCCAGAGACGTGTATGGTGGCGATATGCTCGTGTCGCAAGGTTGGTATCCATGGCAACTCCCATGTACGATACGATCATCATTGGTGGGGGAGTGGCCGGACTGGCTTGCGCTCTGTTGCGCGCTCGCAGAGGTGAGCGAGTAGCTGTTGCCGAGCGATCCCCGCACCTGTCGCCGACGCTGCGTGGTTTCTCCCGACGGGGCACCTACATGGATTCCGGCTTCCATTATGCCAGCTCGATGGGGCATGATGGCCTCCTGCACTGGCTGCTCTGTGAGTTGGGACTTGCTGACCAGATGGCCGGCGCCACGCACACTCCGGACACGGTCGATCATGTCCGGTTTTCGAAACCGGCGTTTGATTTCTCCTTTCCTCAGGGTTGGGAGATGCTGGAACGGGATCTGTGCCGTGTTTTTCCAGTGGATTGCCAGGGGTTAAGATCCTTCCTGGCGGAAGTACGGCTGCTGTCGGAACAAAGTCGGACGACGTTCATGCGGGACCGCGGCAGGAATCTCGGTGCGCTCTTCATGAGCGGGGGATGCGATCTTCAGCAGGCGCTCGACCGCTGCACCGGCAATCCAGTGCTCCAAGGCCTTCTAAGTTCTCACGGGATCCTCTATGGGACTGTCGCGAAGGAGACCTCCCTGCTGTTCCACAGCCAGGTTGCAGGCTCCTACTATGAATCCACCCATCTGATCAGGGGTGGGGGCCGGGTTTGGGTGGACGCCTTTGAGAAGGCGTTGAGTGATGCACAGGTGGAGTTGTTGTGCAGCCGGGAGGTTTCTCGCATCTGTCTGAATGAGGAAGGTGAGTTCACTGCCGTGGAGTTGGCAACGGGTGAGAGGCTGTCTGGTGGCAGGTGCATCCATACGGCGCATCCGAGACTCATGCTGGAGATGGTGCCGCCGAACGCGTTTTCTCCGGCCTATCGGAAGCGGGTCCGCAGTCTTGAGGAGACGCCGTCGGCCGTAGTTCTGTACGGGCAATGTCAATCCACAGCTTTTGCGGGCAATCTGATTCTTGCCACCGAGCCGCAGATCGGCAATTGGATGTGCCTGCCCGTGGAAGAACGTCCCTTGTTTGTCAGTTCTTCCGCGGGGACGAACGCTGTGTCGGTGATCTGCCCGGCGAGTCTTGCAGACGTGCCTGGCAATGGCGATAGCGGCAGGTGTGGGCGACCTGAAGGTTACCAGGACTGGAAAATGAGATTGACTGACCGTCTTACGAACCGTCTGTCCAGTTGTGCCCATGATGTGCTGGGCAGTTTTGAGCCGTTGGATATGGCTACACCCTTTACGTTCCGGGACAGGCTCAGCAGTCCTGAAGGCGGGTTATACGGGATCAAGCACCGGATGGTGGACATGCCCCTGTTGCCCCGAACGTCGGCAAAGGGGTTGTATCTGTCCGGTCAGGCGGTGGCTGCACCCGGTGTGTTGGGGGCCTTGTGCGCCAGTTTTCTCACGGAGAGTTGCATAGTCTGATGAGCTTACGACGTACGGACAATCATGTAGCGCAGCAACGGGTGGTGGTCACGGGTCTTGGGGCGGTAACACCGTTTGGCTGTGGCGTGCCAGTCATGTGGCAAGCTTTGGTGGAGGGACAAACGGCCGTGCGCCATTGTCCCATGCTTGCTGAAATAAAGGGGCTGCGCACGACCGTGGCGGCCACTGTTCCGGAGGTGGATGCCCAGTGGATTGATCGCAAGAAACGCAGGTATATGTCCAGGATGTCCATCTACGCCACCATTGCTGCGCACGAGGCAATACGCATGGCCGGACTGACACCTGAGGCTTTGCCGGATCTTCGAGCCGGTGTGTGTGTGGGCTCGACCACAGGCAGCACGCAGGAGATTGAGCACGTGTTTGGGGAAGTGCTTAAGGACGGAAGTATCGAGGGTGTCAAATCGACACATTTCTTCAAGATCATGAACAACTCCTGTGCATCGAACCTTGCCCAGGTCCTTGGGATTCGCGGCCGGCTCCTGGCCCCATCGGCGGCATGTGCAACCGGGACGATCGCCGTCGGATTGGCGGCTGAGAGCATCGCTTTGGGCAAGCAGGATATCATGATCTGCGGAGGGGCGGACGAGCTTCACGCCTTGACTGTCGGAGTGTTTGACACGCTGGAAGCGTCGTCTCGTGCGTACAATGAGCAACCCGACATGACGCCTCGGCCCTTTGATCGGGACCGCGATGGGATCGTCTGCGGCGAAGGGGCAGGCATTGTGATCCTGGAAAGCCTGGAGCATGCTCGTGCCAGGAGGGCGGACATCCTGGGGGAAATCTGCGGGTTCGCTGTAAACGGATCGCCGGAAGACATGGCGAATCCTGGGCTCGAATCGATGGTGGAGTGCATGCAGACGGCCGTGGAGGAATCGGGACTTTGCCGGGAGCAAATCGGCTACCTGAATGCACACGCCACCGGAACGATCCGGGGTGATGTGGCTGAGTGCGAGGCAGTGGAGAGAGTGTTGGGTCGTGACATACCCGTCAGCAGCCTGAAGGGGCATATGGGACACACGATGGCCGCCTGTGGCGGGCTGGAAATCATCGCCACCTTCCTGATGCTGCGCCACGGCCTGCTGCTGCCCACGCGGAATTTGCACCGGCCGGATGATACGTGCGGCCGCCTGAACCTCCTGACGAACATCGAGCATCGGCAGGTTGAGGCGGCGATATCCAACAATTTTGCGCTGGGTGGAGTCAACTCGGCCATGGTCATCAGGAGATCGATTAGTGACAGATAGCGAGGTAATCGAGTTAGTCAATCGGAGTCTTATCAATGAATTCGAGCTGGACCCCGGCGTGATGACGCCGGACGCTCATCTGGTGGAAGGTCTGGGCTTCGACAGCTTGGATTTTGTTGATGTCGTCGTCGTATTGCAGCAGGCCTTCGGGGTAACTCTTCGAGAAGAGCCTCGTGTCCGTGAGGTGCGAACCTTGGGCGATCTGCATCGCCTCGTGATCGAGAAGAAGCGGGAGATGGAGGGCTCCGCAAAAGGGTAGGATCCTGCCACGAGCGCGGGATAGAAGAACCCTGTGGGGTGTACGAACATGGGGAAGTGCGCAGAAAACGCAATTCCAGTGGGACAACAGCGATCCAAGGTCGTATTCTTGGCGATCGTTCTGATGAACCTCTGGGTGCTGGTCCTGATGGTTCTGGAGACGCTGATCGCGCTGGCGATTTCTCCGTTATTGTTGGTCCTGTGGTTACCGGCGACGCGTTGGCCGGTGTCGAAGATCATGCGTCATTTCATCTGGATGTATGGGCGTGTCTGGCTATGGATCGTATCGCCCTTCATTCGTCTCAAGGTGACGGGGACCGATTGCTCGCGGCACAATGGACCCTACATCTACGTGGCGAACCATCTGTCCTTTTTCGACATTTTCTTTTTGTCTGCCATGCCGGTATTTGACGTGGTGATTTGCCTGCGATCCTGGCCCTTCAAGTTAGCCTGGTACGCGCCATTCATGCGATGGGCGGAATATGTGGATGTGGAGCAGCTGCCTTGGGAGCAAATCGTGCAGAGGATGCAGTACCTCTTTGACGAGGGGCGTTCCATCCTGCTGTTTCCTCAGGGGCATCGCAGTCGTGACGGGCAGCTCGGCCGGTTCTATTCCGGGGCATTCAAGCTGGCGCTGCAGTTCAATGTTCCCATCGCGCCGATCTGCATCTCAGGGACCGACCAGATGCTGCCCCGAGGACGTCGCTGGATGTCGCCTGCCGACGTCCGGCTGGAGTGCCTCGAGCCGATCGAGCCGAAGGCCTTTCAAGGCGAGACAGGACATATCGAGTTGCGAAAACGCGTGAAACAGTTGATGGGAGCCTGCCTTGCTGGGAATCGGTCGTGATCAGTTCATGGATTGGGGATCGACGGACCGGCCGGAGCCCAAAGATGCTGGACACGTGTCGTTCGAGTCCGTCGAGTGGCTCTCCGCGTGTACGAATAGGCTTCTGGCCGATCACGTTCATTACTGCTATGAACACTCCCGTTTCTACCGGCAGCGATTCGATCGCGCCGGCGTGAAACCGCAGGATGTTCAGTGTGTAGCGGATTTGCGTCGTCTACCCTTGACCACCAAGGCGGACTTGGCGGAACATGGAGATGAGCTGCTCTGTGTGCCCGAGAGTCAGGTGGTGGACGTTTGCCAGACCTCCGGCACGACAGGAGCACCCGTTGCTCTGCTGCAGACCGAAAAGGACCTGCGGCGTCTTGCATACAACGAGCAAATGTGTTTCCTGGCCGCCGGTCTCACGGCCCGGGACCGGGTCCTGATCGCATGCGCCCTGGATCGCTGCTTCATGGCGGGACTGGCCTATTTCGAGGGGCTGCGACGCATCGGAGCCACGGCGATCCGCGCGGCGCCGGCAGTGTTTCCCTGGTAGCCGAAGCGATCCTGTTGCACAAGCCTACGGCCATCATCGGGGTTCCCTCAATGCTCCTGGAGGCGGGGCGTCTGCTGCGCGAACGAGGGGGCAATCCCGCGGGATTGGCGATTGGCAGGCTGATCTGTATTGGCGAGCCGGTCCGGGATGAAGACCTGTCACTGTCTGCCCTGGGCCGACGCTTGCATGACCTGTGGTCGGCACAGGTGCTGGGGACGTATGCCAGCACCGAGATGGCCACATCGTTCACGGAATGTGCCCAGGGGCGCGGAGGTGGCCATGTTTTGCCGGATCTGATTGCCGTTGAAATCCTGAACGAGGCCGGCGAGCCGGTCCCGCCGGGCCAGGCCGGCGAAGTCGTGGCAACGCCCCTGCAGGTGACAGGGATGCCCCTGCTGCGATTGAGTACGGGAGATATTGCGGCCCTGTTGACGGATGCGTGCCCTTGCGGCCGCAAGACCTATCGACTCGGGCCGGTCCTGGGTCGCAAGGCGCAGATGCTCAAAGTGCGTGGCACGACACTGTACCCTCCGGCGATCTTTGCCGCCCTGCAGAGTCTGGAAGGGATTCGCAATTATTGCCTGGATGTGTACGAGGATCATGAGTTGTCGGATCGCGTCCGGGTGGCCGTTGGACTTGAGGATGGGGCCCGTCTGACCGAGCGGGAGATTTCCGAGCGGATTCGGGGACGGGTTCGTGTGACATTAGACGTGGCCATTGTCCCAGCCGATGAGATACAGAAACGCACCAGGATCGAGGGACGCCGCAAGCCTGTGCTCGTATTTGACCACCGAACCAGAGAGAGGACGGGTTTGTCATGAAACGGCCTGAAGTAGTCCTCAATGGCAATGATCTGACGATCGACGATGTTGTGGCGATCGGCGTTGGCGACAAGGCGGTAGCCTTGGATGCCGCGGCCCTGGACCGATGCCGGCGAAGCCGGGCATTTCTCGAGCAGGAGGTCGCTGCTCGACGGATCATCTACGGAGTGAACACTTCTTTTGGTCCCATGTGCAACAAGATCATCGCCGATGATGATCTGGGCGATTTGCAGGTGAATCTGATCCGCAGCCATGCGGCGGGTCTGGGGGATCCTCTGAAGTACTACATCGCGCAGGCTGTTATGGCCGTGCGGCTCAACACGCTGGTCAAAGGCTACAGCGGCGTGCGAGTGACGCTGCTGGAACTGATGCGGGACATGATTAATGCGGGTATTGCCCCATATATTCCGGAGTGTGGAAGCGTCGGCGCCTCCGGGGACCTTGTGCATCTTGCCCACCTGGCCCTGGCGATTATCGGCGAGGGAGCGGTCTTTCACAAAGGGCAGTTGACGACTGCTGGAGAGGCCCTGAAAGCAGAGGGTCTGACGCCATTCCGGCTGAGTTTCAAGGAAGGTCTTGCTCTGATCAATGGCACCAGCGCCATGACTGCCCTGGCGGCCTTTGCACTGTTTGGAGCCAGAAAACTGCTGTCGCTGAGTTCCGTCACGGCCGCCTTTGCGCTCGAGATCTTTGGCGGTATCGATGATGCCTTCGATGAGGATCTGCATCGGGTCAAGCCACATCCGGGGCAGCAGCGCATCGCAGAGACGATACGCCACCTTTACCAGGGATCACGAAACATAACGCGGCGAAGCGAATTACACGATCGTATTCGCCAGGGCAAAGCGGAAGGAGTCTCCTTCGAGACGGACATCAATGTCCAGGATGTGTACTCGATTCGCTGCACGCCCCAGATCCTCGCTCCGGTCCAGGAGACGATCGAACAGATGACGAGGACGGTTTGCGTGGAAGCCAATTCCGTCAATGACAACCCCGTGGTCATCCCCGAAAAAGAGAAGATCATTCACGGAGGCAACTTCCACGGACAGAGCATAGCGTTTGCGATGGACTCTCTGTGCATGGCGGTGGCTGTGATGAGCACTCTCTCGGAACGGCGGATCAACAAGCTTCTGGACAAGCACCTCAATGAAGGATTGCCTGAGCTGTTGATCGCAGGCCAGGCGGGGCTGACCATGGGATTCATGGGGGCTCAGTACGTCGCCACCTCAACCACGGCGGAAAATCGGCATCTTGCGAATCCCGTGGGAACGCTGTCGATTTCCTGCAACGCATCGAACCAGGATGTCGTGAGCATGGGAACCGTAGCGGCAAGAAAGGCGTTCAAGGCGGTGAGCAACGCCAAGCATATTCTGACCGTCGAAGTGCTCGCAGATATGCAGGCGCTTTCGTTCCGCAATGCCCCCGGCCTTGGGAGCGGGTGCCGGCGCGTTTACGAGTTGCTCGCAAAGGACTTCAAGGTGTACGACAATCAAGCGATTTTCCATGACGAGCTCATGAGATTCCGCAAGCTGCTCTTCTCCAGTCAATTATTCGATGATCTCAGCGTGTACTTCGATGGAGGATCGATGGTATGAGCTTGCCCGCGGACACGGAGACGTACATGCTTCACCGTTCGCCTATGCGGCTGGTGCACAGGCTCCTGTGTGTCGAAGATGACCACGCCGAGGCACAGACGACTCTGAATGTTGGAGATGTCGGCATAGGTCCGGATGGGAAGATCGAGGCGGCGGCCCTGCTGGAGTTGGTAGCGCAAACCTATGCGGCCTCACAAGGATATCGGGACCGGCTCGCCGGTAAGCTCACGAATAAAGGGTATCTTGTTGGAGCTCAGAACTTCCATATCGAGGACCTTCCGGCGGCAGGACAGCAGCTCCTGATCAAGATTCAGTCGTCCTGCTCTTTCGGGGATTTCTACTTTGTGGACGGACAGGTGCTGTGTGGAGAGGCCGTCGTGGCCGGCGGCACGCTCAAGATCTGGGTGCAGCCCGATGCGCCACAGGATGCCAAGTGAAAAGGCCTCGCGACCGCAGGACCGTAGCCATGACGTGCATTACTTTGAGATAACGGGTGGATCGCTTGGGACAGGTGGAAGCAAACGTGTTGGCGCGGACAGCCCGGGGGATCTATCGAGTGGGATCCCGCCATCGATGGGCGTACGCCGCCGTGGTGGCGGTGTCGGCCCTGATCGGGGGCCTGATTGTGGCGCGGGCGCCCATGCGGGAGGACATCACGCTGATGCTTCCGGACAGCGATCCAACGTTCGTGGCCAGCTATCGGCTGCTGGAAGCGGCGCCATTCACGCGGAGCATTCTGATCGATCTGGAAGCCCGGGAGCCTGAGCAGGTCTCTCTGTTGATGGAGACGGCGGCGCTTCTGGAAGAGCGGCTGGGTCCACCGCTGATTTCCAACGTGATCGGTGGTTTGCCCATGGAGGCGGGGGCCAATCTGATCGATTGGCTTTATGCGCACATGCCGCAGTTGTTCACAGAGGAGGACGCGGCAGCCCTGGCGCCCCAAGTCGCGTCCCCGCAGGTGGCTCAGACGCTCCAGACCGATCTTCAGGCTCTCGCCGGTCCTGAGGGACTGTGGTTGAGAAAATGGCTCGCCAAAGATCCCCTTGGATTTCGCAACCAGGTGCTGCGCAAGTTGGGGGCCGTGGCCCTGCTCCCCGACATGCAGGTCGAACAAGGATTTCTCATCGATCCGACCGGCAAGCACCTCCTGCTCGTCGCGGAGACGCCGATCTCCATGGGCGATTCCAAGGGTGGCGAGCAGGTGCTTCAGTATCTCGACGAGGTGCTCTCGCGGACGGTTCCCGAGACGATCCTCGCCCATGTAGTCTGTGCCCATCGCTATACGGTTGCCAATGCCAAAGCAATCAAGCGGGACCTGATCGTGGTTTTTGCGGTCTCGTCGCTTAGTCTGGCCGTGATCTTCCTGGTCATGCTGCGTCACTGGCGGGCGGTATTCGTGTTTGCCGTCCCGTCGTTGGGGGTCCTGGCAGGTGTGCTTGTGGTCGCGGGACTGTTCACGCCGCTGTCGGCTATTGTGGTGGGGTTTGGCGCCGTTCTTCTGGGGATCTCCGATGACTATGGGCTCCATGTGTTCTATGCTCTCCGCAGGCCGGGAGCCAAGCCCCAGGAGGAGATGGCGGGGTTGGCGGTGCCGATGGTTATATCCTTCGCTTCGACAGTCGTTGTCTTTGCCGTCCTTTTATGGTCCGCCGTTCCGATCCAGCGTCAATTGGCGGTTTTGGCGATTGCAGGGCTGACAGTGGCCCTGGCGCTGGCCGTGGGATGTCTGCCGCATTGGGTTGGACAGAGCCGGCGGGACCACTGGTTGTTGTTGCCCCAGGTGTTGGCCGGTCGTTCTCGTTGGGTGATCGGCGCCTGGCTGGCGGCGATCCTGATCTGTGTGCCATGGTGTTTTCGCGTGGCATTCGAGGGGGATCTTCGATCCTTTGGGTTGATGCCCAAGGACATTCTGGCGGACGAGTTCTGCGTCCGGGATGTATGGGGTGATCCCCGGGGTCGGGCCTTGGTGGTCGTTCGCGACGAAGATGAAGAGGCAGCGCTGCGGACGAATGAGCAGGTCTATGCGCAGTTGTCCGCGAATCGGCGGCCGGGTGAGTTCGTGAGCGTGGCTCCGCTATTGCCCAGCCGGGCGACACAGTCGGCCAATCTGGTCCGATGGGAGCGTTTCTGGCGCGAGCAAGGGCGTTTGGACCGGTTGAAGGAAGCTCTCGATACTCACGGGCGAACGCTGGGTTTCTCGCAGGGAGCGTTCATACCCTTTCTTCAGTGGATTGAACAGGAAAGAGAGCCCTTCGGGCCTGCCGATCTCCGCAAGGCGGCTGGGCCGCTGTTGGAGCCGCTGTGGTTGTTGGAGCCGGCGGGCTTGGGCCTGATCAACCTGGTTTCCGATAGCGACCAGGCGGATCAGGCTGCGGGCCTGTCTGGCTTGGAACTGCCGCCGGGCGCTCAGGCCGTCTCACAGAGGCAGTTTGCTGTCTCGCTTCGACAGTTGCTGCATCGCGATTTCACCCGTTTCTTGCTGGGGGCCCTGAGCCTGGTCGTGCTTGTATTGGCGGTGACGTTGCGGCGTCTAACGCATGTGGTTTTGTGCCTGCTCCCGTCGATCACCGGCGTTGTCGTGATGCTGGCCCTGATGGGATTGCTGGGCATCCGGGTGAATCTGTTCAATATAGCAGCCGGAGTGCTCGTCCTGGGGCTCAGCATCGACTATGGGACATTCATGCTGTATCGCTGTAAAGAGTGTGATGGCGTGGCCGAGCGGTCGGTAGTCACGTCGGCCCTGACCACGATCAGCAGTTTTGGGGCCCTGGCGCTGGCGCATCATCCAGCGATGTTCTCACTGGGTATTACCGTTGTCCTGGGCCTTCTTCCTTCTATGGTCTGTGCCGTGTTCGTGATTCCCGCCCTGCAGAATCATGATCCGGCAAACTGAGGTGGCGATGCGAACGTTACGAGAAGAGATCCTCGCATGTGCAGACAGGCAGGTCCGAACCCTGGATGGGGGGCGGAGCCATGAGTTGGTGTTTCACTTTGACAAAAACTTCACCGGCTTCCAGGGGCACTTTCCGGGGCACCCGGTCCTGCCGGCATTCGTACAATTGTTGACGGGACAGTGTGCTCTGTGTGTTCGCAGCGCCTGCAACTGGCGCCTTCGACGGGTGGAGCGGAGCAAGTTTCTCAGAACCATCCTGCCGGACCAGCCCGTGACGGTCTGCTGGCAGGAAGAGCCGCGGAATGATCGCCTGCGATGCAGTTTCACGCTGCTGGCAGGCAGTGAGAAGGCCGCTGTGTTCACACTGGAGTTTGATGTTGAGGAAGGTGGCCATGCGTAAACCGTACTTCCCGCCCATCAACGGTGCGCCGGCGGCGCTTCGTCTGACCGTTCAGCGACGCGTCCGATTCGAGGAAGTGGACTCGATGGGGATTGTCTGGCATGGCTGTTACCCTAGCTACTTCGAAGATGCCCGGGTGGCCCTGGGCCATCGCTATGGGATCGGCTACAGCGATTTCATCCGGGAGCGAATCCCGGTTCCGGTGCGACAGATGCAGATCGACTACCTGGGTCCCTTGCGGTTCGAGGACGATATGGACATCACGGCGGTCCTGCACTGGTCGGACGCCGCACGCATCAATTTCGAATACGAGATTCGCAACGCTCACGGCCAACTTGTATGTACAGGCTGCACGGTACAGATGATGCTGGACTGCAACCTGAACGTTCTTCTTACGCCGCCGCCGTTCTTTGCCGAGTTCCTGCAGAAGTGGAAGCGAGGGGAACTGGCGTGAGTGCGATCCATGTAATGGATACACGAGTCGTGACGTCCCTGGGAATGGGACGAGAGGCTCTTTGGCGCAGCCTGTTGGCAGGCCACACGGGCATTGGCCCTGTGCGGCGGTTCGCCACGGAGGGCTATACATCCAGCGTGGCCGGTTTCATCGCTGCATTGGATGCCGAGAGGGACAGCTCGCGGTTGGGCGGGCTGATAGAGATGCTGTTCGATGAATCCCCTTCGGTTCCGGCCGATGCGACATTGTTCACTGCAACAACGAAAGCAGGCATCGACCAGTTGGAGTGGGCGGTTCGTACACAAAGGACGGCGCTGGACCACGTCCTGGGCTGTCAAGTGGCGGATCTCGTGGCGGATCGGTTGGGCGTGAAGGGACGACGCTGCAACATCAATGCGGCTTGTGCGTCCGCGACGATCGCCCTGGC
Organism: Sedimentisphaerales bacterium; assembly: GCA_963708075.1. Classification (GTDB taxonomy): domain Bacteria; phylum Planctomycetota; class Phycisphaerae; order Sedimentisphaerales; family Anaerobacaceae; genus PLanc-01. The sequence continues at coordinate 4,036,645 of OY970194.1, read as the reverse complement.
GCTGGGAGCTTCGCAGATTCAGCAGGGGGAGGTCGAGTCGGTTCTGGTCTGTGGGCTGGATCTCGTCTCGGAATTTGTCTTCTCCGGATTCTCCGCGTTGCAGGCTCTGTCTGCACAGGCGTGTCGTCCCTTCGATGTAGACCGCGACGGTTTGGTGTTGGGGGAAGGGGCGGCGTGCCTGCTGTTGATGAGTGAACGGGCTTGCCGACAGGCCAAACGCCGAAGCCTCGGCCGGATCGTCGGCTGGGGCATTGCATCCGATGCCCATCACATCACCGCGCCGTCGAGAACGGGCGAAGGACTGATCCTCGCAGTCCGCCAGGCACTGGAGCGGGCCGGGTTGAAGCCGTCTGACGTGGCGGCGATCAATGCCCACGGCACCGGATCGGTCTACAACGATGCCATGGAGGTGACCGCCTTTTCCACGATTTTTGGCTCATTGCCTCCGTTTCACTCCATCAAAGGGGCCATAGGGCACACTCTGGGCGCTTGCGGGGCAATCGAAACGATAGTGGGGTTGTGCAGCCTGGAGAATCAGTGCATCCCACCAACCGTAGGCCTGCGGGCCCCGGAGCCGGGTGGGCAAGGACGTGTATCGGCGCAGGCGCAACCGTTCTCAGGGGACTATCTGCTGACTACGAACTCCGGTTTCGGCGGTGTCAATGCGGCCCTGATCCTGCAAAGGAGTGCCGAATCGTGATGGTGAACATCAGTGGAATCGGATGGGTGACACCCTCCGGCGTCGGCAGCGGGCAGCCTGGCGAGATGTTCACGCTCGGGTCCGGACGACTGCCGAACCTCAAAAGCAGATTGTTCCTGGATGTCGTGCACCCCCGATTTGGCCGGTTCGATTCCTATGCCAAGGCGGGATTTGGGGCGATCGCACTGGCCCTCAGGAGCGCAGGTCTGAATCAGTGGACGCACAAGCGAACGATTGGCATGGTTGCAGGCACACGGCGTGGCTGTCAGGAAGCGGACTTGGCATATTTCGAGACGGTGGCGTCCCAAGGTGGTTCCCTCGCCAGCCCCAACCTGTTTGCCTACACCCTGCCGGGCACGATGCTTGGCGAAGCCTCCATCCAATTCGGCTTGACAGGCCCCAGCCTTGTCGTGGATGATTCAGACGGACATCTGGGTGGGGTTTACGCTGCCCTGGATCTGATACGATGGGGCTTCTGTGAGACAGTGGTAGCCGGCTGGTGCGATGTAGACTCGAAGATGCTGAACACCGATCCGGAAGGGCCTTGCGGGGCAGTATTCTTCGTGCTGAACAGAGGTTCAGAGGCGGCCTCATGGCAATGGCATGGCCGGGAATTGACGCGGGGAACGCAGCAGGCCACCGACCTCGTCTGGCTGGCCTGCAAGGTCCTGACCGATACACATGGCAATGGGAATGGTTCTGAATGATAAAGATGAAGCTGATCTATCCGACGTGGCCCAAGCTGGAGCATCAGACCCCATTCCATCTGCCGCCCCACGGGCCGGTAGTCTTCGCGGCGACAGTGCCGCACGACGTGGAGATCATCTTCGAAGACGATAACGTGCAGTCTGTCGATTTTGAGGAGGAGGTGGACCTGGTGGCGATCTCGGTCATGCTGACGAGCCAGCTTCCAAGGGCCTTCGAGATCGCCGATACGTTTCGATCGAAAGGCCTGCCCGTCATTTTCGGCGGAATTGCCACGATGCTGCACAGCGAGGAGGTTGCAGAACACGCCGACGCCATCTTCCTGGGAGAAGCCGAAGGGCGTTTTGATCGGGTCATCGACGATCTCAAGGCCGGACGGCTGAAGCGTGTGTACGATTTCATGGGCGATCCTCCGCCCACGGAGTGGATCGGGCCGGCCCGGCGGGATATTCTCGACCGGGCATTATACAACTATCGCGGTGTCCAAATGGTCGACCTCGTGCATGCCTCGCGCGGCTGCCGATTCAACTGCTTTCCCTGTTGCAGCGCCTTCCTGGGCGGCAAGCAGTTTCGACCCCGTCCGATAGACAAAGTCGTCGAGGAGTTCGAACAGATCAAGAATAATCGACTCTTTATCGTTGACAATTCTCTCGCGCAAGATCGGGATTGGCTGGTGTCCCTGTTCCAAGCCATCAAGCCGCTGAAGAAGAAATGGGTGTCGCATCCGATCCTGTACGATGAGCAGATCGTCCGCCTGGCGGCCGAGGCCGGTTGCTGGTATGTGTATCAGGCCGTATTCGATACCTCGGATGTGATCCGCGACCGCATTCGCATGCTGCAGGACAACGGGATCGGTGTGGAAGCCACGGTCCTGCTGGGCACGGACGATCATGACGTAGATTCCATCAAGCGTCTCGTCGATTTTCTGTGCGAGATTCGGTTGGACGTTGCGGAGTTCACGGTCCTGACTCCGTTTCCCCACACGCCGGTTCGCGAGCAACTGGAGCGAGAAGGGCGGATCTTGAGCAACAACTGGGCCGATTACACCGCCGACAAGGTGGTCTTCCGGCCGAAGCGCATGTCCGTAGACGAGTTGCAGGCGATGTATGACTATGCCTGGAAAACTTTCTATGCCGACTCCGGGTACCAACTCCGGATGGGACGGCTGTTTCAGCGGGTGATCGAGCGCGAAATGGAGGACGGGACCTACCGTCGGTACAATCCACGAACGAGAAGACGGTTTCAAAGCAAGGAATCCGGAGACAAATGAGTCGAGTCCTTCTCATATCAGCAAATACCTGTGATACTCCGTACGCGGTCTACCCTTTAGGAATGGCGACAGTGGCCGGCGTCCTGATGGATGCGGGCCATCAGATCCGTCAATTCGACTGGCTGGTTGCCGATCGCCAGACCGAGCTTCTGGGGCAAACCATCCGTGAATTCGACCCGGAGGTGGTGGCGGTGTCGATCCGCAATGTTGATCGCATCGATTCCTTGGTGAGATCCGAGGATGCTTGGGAATTGAAAGAAGCGAAGGACCTGGTCGCCTCGGTACGGCGTTTCACGCGAGCCCCCGTCATTATCGGGGGAGCGGCCGTATCGACGATGCCTCCTGAGGTGAGGCAGTATGTAGGCGCGGATATGGCCGTGCCGGGAGAGGGGGAACGCTCGATTGTAGATGCCGTGGCGGCCGTGACACAGGGACGCTCCCTTCCGGCCGTCTGGCCCGTCACGCAACAGCAACCACGCGAAACCTATCAGCGTGCGCCCTGCTTCGACCCGGCACTGGTAGCGTTCTACTGGGACAAAAGTGGAATCATCGGCCTCCAGAGCAAGCGCGGCTGTCCCTATCATTGCTGCTATTGTACCTATCCGAAACTGGAGGGCACGACGTTTCGTGCTCGGCACATTGAGGCGGTGATCGCCGATCTGGAACGGCTCAAGCGAGAGTTTCATGTAGATACCGTGTTCTTCGTCGATTCAATATTCAACGACTCTCAGGGACAGTACCTGGATTTGGTCGAGACAATGGCGGCTCGCGAGCTTGGTGTGAAATGGGCTTGCTATATGTCGCCTCATCTGCTGACCCGTGAGATCCTGGCGCTCTGCAAGCGAGCCGGTTCTCTATGCCGTGGAATTTGGCACCGATGCCACGACGGACGCCACGTTGGAGGCGATGGGCAAGCCGTTCCGATGGGCCGATGTCGAGCGGACGAATCAGATGTGCGTGCAGATGGAAATCGCGTCCGCCCATTTTGTCATTTTCGGGGGGCCGCAGGAGACACCAACGACGGTTCGGGACGGGCTCAATAATATCGCTCGTCTCGAATGTTGCGTTGTCTTTGGCTTCTCGGGAATCCGGATCTATCCGGGGACGCCTCTTCACAAGCACGCTATTGCGGAACATCTTTTGCGGGAGACAGACACGCTGTTGGAGCCCGTTTACTATGTTTCTCCGGCAGTGGACAAGGCATGGATGGAGCAGCAGGTGACGGAGTCCTGGGCGGGCCGGCGCGATCGGATCTTCCCGCCCCATGAGGGACAGTGCGCGGCGGCGATTCTTCGAGGCTTCGGATGGAAGGGGCTGCTCTGGGAGCGCATGCTTCATTTTCCGTCGCATGCAGTCTGATGGATTGCAGCGAGGCGGAGACGACTGAGTATGGATACACGACGCATTTTGCTGATTCACCCGCTGGGCTATGATGTACGTGCGGCGGACCGGGACATCTCCCGCATGGCCAACCTGATGCCGCCATTGGGCCTGGCCGGCATCGCAGCGTACGTGGAGCAGTACGGCTTCCGTGCGGATATCATCGACTGCTTTGCCCACCCGGATTCAGATAAGACGATCGATGACTACATGCGCCGCTACCATCCACAGTTTGTGGGGGCAACGTGCACGACGGCGGGTTTTCTGGATGCGGCCCGCATCTTTCGCCGGGTCAAAGAACTTAGCCCTGGGACCTGCTGTATCGCTGGGGGACCGCACGTTTCAGCTTTGCGGGAGAGAATCGTCCAGGACTTCCACGAGGTGGATACCGTGGTCGTTGGAGAAGGGGAGACTCCACTGCGAAGCCTTATGGAGGCGGATGGCAGTCCCCAGGGCATTGCCGGACTGGTCTATCGGGACAATGGGCGGGTCGTGTTCTCCGGATTTCAGAAAGACCTGCTGGATCTGGATACGCTGCCACTGCCCGCCTATCATAAGATCGAGGGCTTTCCCCAGCGATACCAGTTGCCGATCTTCAATTACCCCAGGACGCCGAACACGAGTTGCATCTCCAGCCGAGGCTGTCCCTACCAATGCAGTTACTGTGATCGTTCTGTATTTCGGCGGACCTTTCGGTTCAATTCCGCCGATTACCTGTACCGGCACGTGCAATCCCTGAACGAGCAGTTTGGGATACGACACATCAACCTGTACGATGACCAGTTCACGTTCAATCGGGATCGCGTGGTCGCTTTCTGTCGGCGGATGATCGAGATGCCCCTGAGGATGACCTTCAACTGTGCCGTGCGGGCCGAGCACGTGGATCGCGAGCTGCTCGTCCTGATGAAGAAAGCGGGCTGCTGGATGATCAGCCTGGGAATTGAAACGGGCGATCCTGAATTGTTGGCGCAACACCGCCAGAACGCGGATCTGGAGTTGATGAGTCGGACGATCCATGACATTCACAAGGCCGGCATCCGTGTCAAGGGGCTTTTCATGATCGGCCTGCCGGGAGAGACGGAGCAGAGTTTCCGTCGGACGATGCAGTACGTGTTCTCGCTGCCCATCGACGATCTGAACGTCGCCAAGTTCACGCCCTTTCCGGGTTCGCCCCTCTACGAGAAGATCCATTCATTAGGCCGCTTCGAGGAGAACTGGGAGAAGATGGACTGCATGAATACGGTGTTCGTGCCCCACGGGATGACCGCCGAGCAGTTGGAGAGTTTATTCCTCGAGTTCTACAAACGCTATTATATGCGTCCGAAGACCCTGTGGAACTTCGTGAGCATGCTCTGGAAATCCCCCGACAGTTGGCGACGATTCCTGGCGAATGCCGGCAGTTTCCTGACCTTCGCCCGTGCTAACCGTCGAATCATAGAACGAAAGTGAGGCCGCAGGCTCCGTGGAGCAGATCGCTGTTGTCATCCCTGTCTACAATCAGCCTGAGCGGCTCAGAGAGGTCGTCCATCGGTGCCTTGAAGCACATCCGCGAGTCCTGATCGTGGATGACGGCAGCCATCCGGCGGTCGCCCCTCTTCTGGCGAACCTGCCCGTGGAGGTGCTTCGTCACGAGGTCAATCGAGGCAAAGCGGCAGCCATCCAGACGGCCGCGCATCATCTGCGCCGGCAGGGGGCCACACACATGATCACTCTGGATGCTGACGGCCAGCACTATCCGGAGGACTTGCCCAGGATCATCGAGGCGATTCGCGAGCATCCGGAGGCACTGATCCTCGGCGTACGGGATTTCGATTCTGGAACCGTGCCCGCGAGTTCCCGGTTCGGCCGGGCGTTTGGCAATTTCTGGGTGCGATTGCAGACGGGCACGAGAGTACACGACATCCAGAGCGGATACCGCGCCTATCCCCTGGCAGTGATCGAACACCTGTCGTGCCGATCCCGGCGTTACGCCTTTGAGGTGGAAGTAGTCGTGCGTGCCCTGTGGGGTGGTGCGAAAGTGCACGAGGTGGGCGTACAGGTGCACTATCCGAAGCCGGAACATCGCAGTTCCCATTTTCACAAATTGTGGGACAACCTGCGGCTCGTGGTTCTGAACACCCGCCTGACCGTGCGGTCCCTGGTTCCCTGGCCCCACCGCCAGGTCACAGACTCGCGCACACGAACGTCGATCACCGTCTGGCATCCGCTTCGTTCCATCCGGACTCTGCTGATGGAACGGGCGACACCGCAGGAGCTGGCGTTTGCCGTCGCACTTGGCGTATTTCTGGGCGCCGTGCCGCTGATCGCCTGCCACACGTTGGCCATCCTTGTGGCCGCCGCGTTGTTGCGCTTGAACCGCATAGCCGCCGTGGCCGCCAGCCAACTTTGTATGCCGCCTGTGGTCCCGGCAATCTGCATTGAGATAGGCCACTTTATACGCTTCGGCCGCTTCCTGATCCCTCAGGATATCGAGGGTCTCCGCGGCGCCTCCTTTCTTGAACTGGGCTACATGGGTCTTGAGTGCCTGTGGGATTGGTGCATCGGATCGGTCCCGGTCGGGGTTGTCTTATCAGTGGCGTTTGGCTTGATGACTTATGTCATGGCGCGAGCATTGCAGAGGGTTCGGCATGCGTTCTGAACCTCAGGGCCCCATCTCCAACGCCCAGTGGGATTCACGAAGCATGGGCAAACGCTGGCAGTTTGCATTCTTCGCTTTCCTGATCCGCGCAGGGGGGCGCCGCCTGGCTTACGTGTGCATGTATGTGGTGGTCGCATGGTATGTACTGCTCCGCCCGTTCGTGCGTCGCCGGTGCAGGTACTACCTGGACAGACGTTTCCCCAAGGTACGAAATCCTCTCGTGCGGCTGTGGCATGATTACCGCCGGATTGAAGTTTTGGGCGAATCGCTGATCGATCGGGCTGTCTTCGGTCTGCTCGGGCCCAACGCCCTGCGGGTGGATTTCCACGAAGGTTCGCGCCTGCGGGAGCTGATTGATGAGGGCCGGGGTCTGATCATCCTCAACAGCCACGTCGGATGCTGGCAAGTGGCAATGTCCGCGTTCAGCTACCTTCAAACCCCGGTGAGCATTGTCATGCACCAAGAGGCCGCTGACATCGATCCGAGATGGTTCGATTGTGCCGGGAGAGAAGTGCCGTTCTCGATCATCGATCCGGCACAGCCGATGGGCGGAGTCCTGCAGATGATCGCCGCACTCAAGGACAATCACGTCCTCGGATTGATGGCAGATCGTGTCTTTGGCAATGACCCGAACACACTGCAAGCCTCTTTCCTCGGAGCCCCTGTACATTTTCCTGTCAGTCCCTATCGTCTTTCATCCATGCAGGGCACCCCGATCGCGGTTGTCTTCAGCCATAAGACCGGCTTCTCGAGCTACCGGATTGAGTTGGCGTGCATCATCCACGTGCCCGCCGGCCTCGGACGGCTCAACACCGCATACAAGCCGTATCTGCAACAGTTCGTCGACGCCTTGGAAGCCTTCGTCATGTCCCACCCCTGGCAATTTCTCAACTTCCATGACATGTGGCAGGTATAGCTCGCCTCGTCGCCGCGGTCTTCAAGAGCACAGCGTCATCCCATGGGCAGAGAAGAAAGCCGCCGATCCTCCTTCATGATCGTGGCAACGGAACGTGCTGGCCTAAGGAGAAAATTGGGAATAGAATTTCTTCAAAACAGCCGCCTTTTTTTTGCTTGACCGGCACAAGATATAGTCGATAAAGTCTGTTCGCCTGCCCCGCGTCCGGCACAGGAAGAGGTGAGGCGACCTGCGTGGAGGTTATTCAAGGGGACAGGAGAATGGCTATGATGCTGGGCGCCAGGTCTGGTAGTTTGAAGGTGCGGCCCATCTGTACGGCGGCATCAATTCTGAGGCACTTGTGGAGAGATCCGTCTTGCGTTAGGAATAGCCAGGCAAGGTGAGCGGCCATTCCGGGCGGATTGAGTTGTCTGCATTCACTTCTCAGGGAGACAGAAAATGAAGAGAGCGTTGATGGGTCTTACAGTTGCTTTGCCCGTCCTTGTGGCATTGCTGGCCTCGGGGTGTAGTTCGGCGGGCGGTTTCATGACCAAAACGGAGAGGATTTCGACGTCGCAGCAGGATAAGGCTTTGGTGACTTTCATACGTCCCAGCGGTTTTGGCGCCGCGATTTCGTTTGGCATGTGGGACGGCGAGAACCTGATAGGGGTGTTGAACTCCGGAACCTGTATTCAGTGCCAGGTTGCCCCCGGGGAGCATTACTTCCTCGCGCGGGCCGAGAACTGGTCGTGTGTAAAGGCGGATCTTGCTGCGAACAAACATTACGTCATCAAGGCCAACCCGGTCATGGGCGTCATGAAGGCCAGGGTGGCTCTTGATCCGGTGACGGACGCCAACTACAAAAGCGGTCAGCTCAAGAACGTGCAGAAGTGGTTGGCGAAACTCACGCCCGTCACGCCGGACCCGCAGAAGGTTGATGCCTACGTCAAAGATCGTGAGACGCAAGTCCGGGAGGCATGCTCGATGTTCCAGGCAGGCAAGGGTCGGTACGAGAACCCTCGCACCCCAGGATTGTCTGCCATAGTAGTCCGCCGAGGGGAGCAGCATTCAGCCGACATGCGCAATCGCGTTCTGGTGAAGAATCTACGCACCCCCACCGGCACGCAAGACCCGCTATGAACTCAGATCAACATCGGTTACTCGGTCGCGGCCAATATCAGCGCCGCTTTCGCGTCCTGGCCGCCTGCAAACCCACGGTAGAGGAACGCTTGACTAACCAGGGCGGGGTGCTCGCCTCGCGGCTCAATCAGAAAACGGTATTCGCCGCCGGGTTCCGGGTTGTACCAGCGGAGCTCGTATTTGCCCATGCCTTTGTCCATGTCGCCCAGATAACGGACTTCCAGATCATACCCATCGTCATGGATCGGCTCTCCGTGCACCGACATGAGCACCCACTGATCGTTGATCCTGGCTTCGACGCGGCTTAGCGGCTGGTGGAAGCGGATCTCACTGGGGCCCACATCCTGCCAGCGGAAAGCAACATAGTCTTCTTCACATGCGGTACCTGCCCGCACTGGCGTTGGCTGTCGCAATACTTGGCGAGGGCGCGCACCGACTCGGTCTTCAGGATAGAAGGTGTTTGTCCTCAGCCGATATTTCCAACTGGGCGCTAATTCCTGTACGCTGCCCCGGACGATGAGATCACGCGCCAACAGACCGAGTTGTGCCGTGAGGTAAGGTGTGGAGTATTGACCGTAGAGCGTGTGCCCCCCCTCATAATTCTGCCGGGAATATTCTTCCGGGGTGGTGGTGTAGCCAAAATAGCCGTTGGCGTTGCCGGCTACCCACACGTGCTCGACACCGCTGTCACCGGCTTGCTCAAACTCGAGTTTCACCCTCGCGGCCATACGACGGCCTGATTCGGCGGTCACCTCAAACGGCAGCGGCAGAATCACCGTATCGTTCACGCGAATGAGTTGGAACAGCACCGTATGGGGAAAGCTGTCTTTGGGAACGATCAGGGGTTGCAGGAACGAGAAGCCGAAATGCCGTTTATTGCCCTGGCAGCCATTCTTGAAGAACCACCAGCGGCGTGACATCACGTTGCCGCCTCTCAGGAAGGGCACCGCGGCCAACCACGGCGCACGGCGTTCGTACGCGCCGGCCGTCACAGGATTGCCCACGGCAGCGTCTTCGCACAGCGTGACGCCCTCCGCGGTATTGTGTTCGCGAATATTGAGTTCTCGCACCGCAGAGCTCACGGTCACCTCGTCCGTGAGCGCTTCGTCCAACCTCTCGAACAGACTGACAGCCTCATGGCCTATGGCCTGCCCCAGCTCCCGCGCCTCCTTCCAGTTCACGGGGAATTGGCCGAACGTGTTGTCCCCCCGGTCCGGCAGCGCCGGAGCCATGTCACCCTGCGTACCCGCGGTCATCGCATGAACGACCGGCCAGGGCGTGTCATACTTGCGTTGAATCGCCCATTCCAGGTCCCTCTGCGCGTAAGCGAATAAGTCCGCGTTGTACACCTGCACAGGCGGCGTCAGGGCAGTTGCGTGTACGGAGAAACTGGAGAACGCCGCCAGGGGCTTGTAACGTCCCTGATCGTCCCGCACGTCAATCCGCACCATATACAACGCTGGATTCACCGCTTTGAAGACGGCTTGTGGATCATCCAGGTACATCTCTCCGACGTTTTCGTTCAGGACGTAGGAACTCAGGGACCGGTTTCGGTTATAGCCGTAGATATCCTTTCGCCCCGTTGCGACTCGGGCCGGACGACGGGCCTCGTAGGCCTCCAGAATACCCTGTGCCACACGTTGTACGGCAAACTCGAGGAAGTGAGGCTCCAGCCCCGAACCGCTGGACGTGTGCTCGTTGTAAAAATCGTTGTCGAAGAAGTTGACCGGCGTCGAGTGGCTGTGCGATGCCGTTATGGCGATATCGCCCGGCTTGAGATGGGTGCGCTCGGCCACTGCAGCCGCCACCTTGTGGTGCAACAGAAGCGACGCGGCCGTCAGATCGGTCTGTACGAGAGCGATGGAGCTTCCCTTGCCGTCATTCAGGTATACGATCCGGGCCTTGAGGCGCGTACGGAAGCCGACACCTCGATTGGCCAGAATGGAATATCCCCCCATCGGCATACCCGGGGGCGGCGTGATATCGATGGAAACGGCGCCGGCGGTGGGTGTGCCCGTTACTGATGGTTCTGCGACCTCGGGGTGTGTGACGGTGATTTCCAGGGTGCGCGCGCAACCGACCAAAGTGAGAACAGCCACCGACAGAATGAGCATGCGCATTGTCGTGCTCCTTTTCGAGGCTACCACGCCCAACACCGTGAATCGCATCGGCGATCCGACGTGCAGCAGCGCCGGCCCAACACGTCGGCTAGTGTATACCACGTGACTGCGAGCGGCAAGTCCGGACTCACAACGACCGAAGAAGAACGATATTCCGGTGGCTCCGGCGTTGACACGCTCTACGGTGTTGTGTATGCTCAAGTCACTGTATCCTCGCGTAGATGCTCGAATGGAGCCCGGGAATGGGAGTCGCCAGACTGCTGTTTGTCGGATGGGTGTTCATCGTTACTTCTTCCGGTCTCACCGGTTGCGGTGGCTCGCACGAGCCGGTTGGGGGTATATGAGCGATCGTGGACAGACTTGTGGATTGTTGACCCTGTCGATTCTGAGTCTTTCGTTCATGCCGGGTTGTGCCGGAACCCAACCTGCGCACCCTCTGCCGATACGAATCGGCCTGCTGGCTGACTCCCAGATCACCTCGCCGGATAGCACGCCGGATTGTCCGTATCGCAGCAGATCTCTGGATAAGCGAATTGGATGTGCTATTCGTCCACCCGCACTCGAACATCTCGCGCCGGAGATGTTGCAGATCGCTCTTCGCCAATTCCCATCAGGCATTGACGTCATTCTCTACCTTGGCGATGGCGCAAACAGCGGCGGCGAGAATGAAATAGAGAAGTTGTTCACGGTGCTCGACGACCATAGAAGAGAAAGCCACATCCCCATATTCATGGTCATAGGAAATCACGACTACCTGGGCGTCGGCAATACGTCGGATCCGCTGGCACGTTTCCTCTTGCTGAACCGACTCCGGCCGGAGCAGGCGCCGCCTCTGCCTGCGACATACAACCGTTCCCTGACAAAGTACGAGGTGCTCAGAAGGATCAGCGAGTTCAATCAGGCGAGTAGTGACCTGCCTGCGAATACGCTGTTCCGCTATACCGATAACCGTGATGCGCTGGACCCCAATCTGGATCATGGCAGCGGTCTATACCTGGCCGGCCGTCTCGTCCTTCCGAAGGATGGGGGCAAAACGGTGGAAATCTTCCTCGCAGACACCTCGGACTATGCGGACACCTCGTTCAGGCCGGAAGTGGCAATATGGGATCCCTTTATCCCCCGATGGGACTTCTACGGCATGCAAGGATCCATATCGACCCGGGATCACGAGAGCACGCCGGGCAACGAGATGCCATGCCAGATTGCGCATCTCCAAGACAGTTCAGCCGGCCCACCTCCGGAGTTCCGGTTCGTTGCCTCGCACTATCCACCCGACAACCTTGACAGAAAGCGTGGTGACATTCCGACGAGCTGGCGCTTTGAGTTTTTGAGCATGCTGCACGGCGCCTGGGAGACGGTCGAGAGCGTGTTGTTCGGACACCCTTATGCGAACCAGGAGCTCCACCGCTGGTGCATCGACGGAAAAGCGAATTATTGGCTGTCGGCTCACACGCATCGAGAAACCATGATGCGCCCGGGCCAGGGCGACGCACGTGTCGGTGGAATCGTTGGGCTCATGACGGCAGCCTCATTTCACAACGTGAACGTGGGCTCCACCACGGACTACAGGGCGCATATAGCCATTGTTGAGCCGTTCTCGAGAGATAAGGCAGGAAAAGGTCATCGCATCAAAAGAATCGATAGATACGTTCAGTTTCGCGAAATCCCTCTTTTTGACCACAAGGAGCCTCGGGAGAGGCACCTTCTTGACAGAGTGCTCAGCGAAATTGAGGCGTATGGTCGTGAGAACATGAACATAGCCCATCGCATCGGATATGAGTGTGATGCCCAATTTGGCATGTCCCTGCTTGGACTGAACAAGGACTATCAGGATCGCAACTGGACGGCCGGCGACACGGACGAATGTTGCAGACGTCTGGATCACTTTATCGATACGCTGCTCTCCAGATATCCCGAGCAGGAGCGGGCAGACGTAGTGAGATGTCTGGCCTTCGTCGCGAGCGCGGCCGAAGCAGGCACATGCAGGGGCAAGCACGGATTCGACCCCGACCAATGCCGGCTCCACTGAGCCACGGACAAAAGGATATTCCTGCTCCGTCTCTACTCTCGTGGTATCAGCGGATCTTTGAGTGCCATCATCCGCAGCCGGACGTCCGCCATCCGGGGCAAAGAGCCGCACTCATAGCGGTGTACTATGTAAAGGGCTCGTTCCGGGATGCGGTGGAATCGGACCAACGTCACGTCCATGGCGACGCTGGTAAGCCTGTGGGCCAACAACCAATGGGAACGCTACCGGCAGTCTGCCGCATAGATGGCCACGATCTTGTCGTACACCCGCGCTGGGTGACTTCCTGTTTTGGGTTGGAATCGCCATTACTCCAGTGTATAGTCAGGCCTGTTTGTCCGTGAAAAGCCAAACCATTGGCAGACCAGATGGACCGGGATACAACATGACGAAATATGCCAGGATAGGATTCGAGTCTTTCGCGAGCCAGTCGGCCATATTGGGCATTGTTCTGGCAGGCATTCTTCTAACGCCCACTGCCCTTGTCCGGGCGAACTGGCCGGGTTTCCGCGGCCCGACCGGCCTTGGCTACACGACGGAGGAGAATCTGCCCATCGCCTGGGGTGGCCCGGCAAACGAGAACGTTCGGTGGGTTTCGCCGCTTACGGGCCAGGGGCACGCCAGTCCCATCGTCTGGGGTCAGGCGGTCATCGTCTGCACCGTCAACTGGCCGGCCGATGTGGAAGACCGGAAGAAGGTCATCCCGGAGCATCATGTCACCTGCTATCGCACGTCCGATGGAAGGTTGCTCTGGGATACGCGCGTACCGCCCGGGCCCTGGTTACGGGACGATTTCCGCAGCGGGCCGGGCGGAGGCTATGCCGCCGCCACACCTGTCACCGATGGCAGGCTCATTTACTGTGCATTCGCCTCATCGGTCCTGGCCGCGATCGATTTCCAGGGCAACATCGCATGGCGAAAGCCGATTATTCCGTACTCCTTCGACGTCACTCTGGGCAGCAGCCCGGTCCTCTATGGCGACACCGTCATCCTTCTCTGTGCGATGGCCAAGAAAGAAGACTCGCGCGTCGTCGCCTTCGATAAGACCAGCGGCGATATAAGATGGGAGAGAAAACTCCCTCGAATGCAGTTCGGGCACAGCACACCCGTGATTATTCAGGTCAACGACAAACCCCAGATGCTTCTTGTGGCCTCGGGTATGGAGAAGGCGGGCGATGCCCTGCAGAGTCTTGATCCGGCCGATGGGAAACTCCTTTGGTGGTGCCGGGGCGAAGGAGACGCATCCTCACCGGCCTACGGGCAGGGCCTTGTCTACTTTGATGATGGCCGGGGCGGCACGGGCGTAGCTGTGGATCCGACCGGTTCGGGCGACGTCTCCGACACACACGTTCGCTGGACCATCACACAGAGAGGCGAAGCCCTAAGTTCACCCATTGTCGTCGGCAAGTATCTGTATCGCCTGCGCACTCCCGGCTTCCTCCAGTGTTGGGAAATGGCGACCGGCAAAGAGCTGTATTCCGAGCGTCTCCAAGACATATCCACCACCTGGGCCAGCCCGATTGCGGACCCGAAGGGGCGCCTGTTCTTCGCCAACGCCGGCAAGAGCTATGTCGTTCAGGCGGGGCCTGAGTATCGTGTCCTTGCCATCAATGATCTTGGCGACGGCAATCACCCCTCACCCGCCGCGGCGGATGGCAGACTCTTCCTCGTCGGGATGAAGAACATTTACTGCATCGGCACTGAGAAGACCGAGACACGCAAATAGTTGTTCCGAATACGCGCGTCGGTCGGGAATGAGCGAGGAGAAATGAAGCGACCGCATATGAATCTATCGGGTGGGACCACAGCAGCGTTCATGGCCGGTGTCATCGCCCTGATGGCATCGCTCGTGACAGCCTCCGATTTGGTCGAGATCCAACCGCTGACCGATCGTATTCTGATGCTGCATTTCAACGATGGCTACGTGCAGCACCATCAACGAGGCCAGCCTCGCAGTGAAGAGAAGGTCTTTGTCGATCCGCTCGACGTCGACGCTGCCTCGCGGGCGGAGAGTTATACGGTCACGAGCTCGGACGATCCGGCCTACCGCGAAGCGAAAGGCCCCCAAACGGTGAGCCGCAAGAGCAAAGGCACCGACTTCGCATGGTTCGTCGATAAATGGGAAGACGGGCGGGCCGTCAACACGCGTCCCGACCATACCAAGGAACACTGGCTCTACCTCGAATTGCCCGCCGCCATGCAGCCGGGACGGAACTACACGGTCAACACGGGCACTCTGGCCAGGAACGGCAGAGAGTGGACGCTCAAGTTCGAGATAACCACGGCCCGCTCCGAGGCGGTCCACGTCAACACGCTCGGCTACGTCCCCGATGCGCCCCAAAAGTACGCCTACGTTTATCATTGGATGGGCGACGGGGGCCCGCTGGACCTCAAGGCATATGAAGGCCATCTCTTTCATCTGATCGAGACGAGCAGCGGATCGGATGTGTTCAGCGGCCGGGTACGTTTCCGCATGGGCAAGGAGAACCCCGAAACAGCCCACAAGTCCGACTCCCCGCCCTACGGCAATTTCCTTGGCGCCGACGTTTGGGAGTGTGACTTCTCCAGCTTCCATCGACCCGGCTCCTATGTGGCCGCCGATCGAGGGCATAGGTTGTTCCCGGCCTTTCGCATCGATCCGGATGTCTACCGTCCGGCATTTGTGACGGTGGCACGTGCCCTCTATCACAATCGCTCGGGCATCGCGCTGCGGCAACCCTATACGGAATTCGAGCGTCCCGCTCCGCATCATCCGAAGCTGACGCCCGGCTTTGCCGGCAAGCTCCGCTACACGCGGGTACGCTGGCCGGAGTGGGGCAGTGAGGGGGGCGACGCCGAGAAGCTCATGGCCGATTCTCCCGGCCCCCTCGAGGATACCTGGGGCTGGTATCAGGATGCCGGGGATTGGGACAGCTACTACACGCACCTGCGCGTCGCCCAGGAACTGCTGCTCGTTTATGAAATGGGACCTGGCAAGTTCGGCGATGGAGAGCTCAACCTCCCGGAGAGCGGCAACGGCGTCCCGGATATCCTCGATGAGGCCGCCTGGCTGCCGCGGTTCTGCCAGCGTCTTCGCGCCGAGCTGATGGCGAAGGGCTGGGGCACCGGCGGCGTGGGCTTGCGCGTGGCGGGCGATGCCTTTGGCGGCGACGAGGGCACGACCGCCGACGGCAAAAAGGTCGGCCGTGGTTCGTGGGAGGACACCGACCGGATCTGGATGGTCTCCGGCGAGGACCCCTGGTCTACCTATCGGTACGCCGGCACGGCGGCCCACCTGGCCTACACGTACCAACTGGCCGGGGTGAAGCGCGATCCGAACGGCGTGGATTGGGAAAAGGAAGCGAGAGAAGCCTACGCATGGGCACAGGCGAATACACGTGCGACCGACGAGACTGCCATGGGCAGCAGTCTCCGTTATCCTCGGGCCTATGCCGCTGCTTGCCTTTTCCGGCTCACGGGTGAGGGGAGCTATGAGTCACAATTGGCCGCGGATACCCAGTGGATCAAAGCGGACAGCATGCTCACCGACGAGGCTGCCTGCGGACCATTCCTCTATGCCCTGGGCGGCGGAAAGGCCGAGCGGCGAGCCGACCTCCTGCAGCGCCTTCGGTCGGCCACGCTCTTTACGGCGGACCAGACTCTGCTCTCCTCGTCGGCCAAGCGTGCGCTGCGGTGGGGGGGCGACTTCTATATGCCCATGCTCGTCGGCCAGCAGACGACGCCCCTGGTGCTTCCAGGCGCCGTGGCCTATACCCTGACCCGGTCCTCCGAGCCCGACCGTGCCGGGCGCTATCTGGCCGCCCTGTACACCACGTGTGACTATTTCCTTGGCTGCAACGGTCTCAATCAGACCTGGGTGACTGGTCTCGGACCTCGCTATCCCACCCAGATCTTCCACATGGACGCCTGGTACAACGGCCGCGGGCGTTTTCATCCGGGCCTGATTCCCTATAGCCCCTGGCGTAAGGACAAGGACCGAGGCATCGGGCCGTGGGATCATGCCTGGCCGTACCAGACGCTCCATCCGGACATCGACGCCTGGCCGGGCAATGAGCGATGGTTCAGCAACCGCTGCTCGCCGATGGGAAGCGAGTTCACCATTCACCAGAACATCGGCCCGGCCGCCGCCATCTTTGGCTTCTTGTGTGCGGATGGTTCGGATCACGTGAATCTAATCCATCTTCGCAAGATCGAGGAAGATGATGATTGAAGGATTGCCGACGGGGGTGTAATGGCCGGTGAAGGCCAGGCTACCCGTCTGGCGATCAACGCGGAAGACGGCGAGGTTGTCGCCGCGCTGATTGCAGGAGTAAAGGAACCGGCCGGTGGGATCGAAATTGAAACTCCGCGGATAGTCCCCGCGCGTCCATTCCTCCTCGATGTAGGTCAGAGCGCCGGTGGCGCTGATTGAAAAGATCGCGATGCTGTCGTGCAGACGGTTGCCCGCATAGAGGAACCGGCCATCAGCAGAAACCATGATTTCCGAGCAGAAATTGCTGCCGGCGAATCCGGCCGGCAGGGTGGAAACGGTTTGCCTCGCGGCCAGCCGCCCTTGCCGGGCATCGTAGTCAAACAGGACGATGTTCGAGCCTTCCTCCTGAATGGAGTAGAGCCAGCGTCCATTCGGATGGAAGCAGAAATGCCGTGGCCCGTCTCCCGGCGGCAGCGAAATCGCGGCCGGATCATTCGCAGTGAGCACGCCCTTGGCGTCATCGAACTTCCAGACGAAGATTTGATCCAGGCCCAGATCGACATGCAGAACGAAGCGCCCCGAAGGATCGGCCTGAATCATGTGCGCGTGGGTTCGATCGTGTCCGCTGAAGGCAAAGCTCCCCGGCGGGGCGTTCGTTGCCTGCTTCGGTCCCAGGGTTCCGACATCCATCTTGACGTCTGTGGCGACACCCAGATCGCCGTCGGGCAGAATCGGCAGAACCGCCACGGAGCCGCCTTGATAATTGGCCACCAGCAGGAATCTCCCGGACGGATGCACGCTCACATACGTGGGCCCGGCGCCGCCGGAACGGACGGTGTTGAGCAGTGTCAATTGCCCGTCATCGCGGTTGATCGCGAAGGCGCTGACCGTGCCTTCGTTGCCTTCGCCCACCCGGTCCGTCTCGTTGGAGGAATACAGGCGGGTCCCGGCGGCGTTCAAAGCCAGGCAACTTGGACTCGTCCCCAGCTCATAGACTCCGCACGGTTTCAAGGCCCCGGTGGTGCGATCCACCTGAAACAGGTGAATGCCGCGTCCATTTCCGGGAGGCAAATCCACCTGCGTCGGCAGCACGTCACGCAGTGGCGAGCTGAACGTGCCCACATAGGCCATGAGCGGCCCCTTGGCCTCGGCCGATTGCGCCTTAAGCAGACCCGCCGTCAGCGATGCGATGACTGTCATCGCGAAGCAGGATTTCAAAAACGAGCGTCTGGAAATTACCAACGGAATCAGGTTGGAAGGATGCAGCGTGGTTTGGTGAAGGGTAGGAGTAAGCCGCATGAGGGGCCGAGACAGACAGCGCGCAGTTCGTTGGTGCGTTGACTGACGGACCGATGCTGACAGGAAGTCTGATTCTTCAGCCATGAGAGTGATTATATCCAGTCGTGCCTCTTTCCTGATAGAAGATATTGACATTGGGTGCGCTACCTGGGTATCATGGAACCTGCGCCGTACAGGAGGACAGTCTACGAGGTCAAATGGGAAATCCCGGGCGGTCCGACTGATGGTCGAGGCGAACGTGGAAAAGCGCCTCTCGCCCCGTCACGGCTCCGCCGGGCGGTTATTTGACGAGTTGTCCCTGTGATAGGGCGATAGAGCGGAAGTCAAATGGGTCCGACGGGTGGGACCCAGGCGAAAGAATATCGTTCGTAGTGGCACGTTGACACGAGGAGAATTGGAAGGAGGTTCCACCATGAGCAAGTCGCGACTGATCATTGTAGTGGCACTGAGCCTGATGACCCTGCAGGCCCGGGCTGCGGACAAATCCTTGGTCCTGTACATGCCCTTCGACGAGGGCGCCGGTACGACGGCCAAGGACGTCTCCACCTACAGCAACCCCGGCACTGTTGTCGGCGCCGCCACCTGGGTTCCGGGCCCCAAGGGCATGGCCCTGGAGTTCGCCAGCAATGGCTCGCACGTCACGGTGCCGGAGATTCCCCAATACGACGTGACGGCCGAGCTCAGTGTGTTGGCCTGGGTCAAGGCCACGACGGTCCCGAACTGGGCCCGCGTGGTCGATAAGTCCCAGTACCAGACTTCCGGCTTCGATCTGGTCCTGACGCAGAACGTCGGTCTCCCGCGGCTCGAGTTCTTCGTCAACAACACCTCTCGATCGTCGACGGCACTACCACGGTCGCCAATGGCGAATGGCACTTTATCGTGGCCACCTTCGGCAATAAGACGCTTCGCATGTACGTCGACGGCAAGAGGGAGGGCCAGACCCGGTCCGCCGGGAAATGTCGACATTAACCCGAACAACTGGCCGCTCATGATCGGTGCGGAGGCGAGCTCGAATGGTGGCCAGCAGTTCCTCGGCAGCATCGACGAGGTCGCGATGTACAATCGTGAGCTGTCGGCGGACGAGGTGACGGCCATCTTCCAGAACGGTATGGCGATGCCCGATCTCGCGGCCGATCCTCAACCGAAAGATAGGGCCGTCGATGTGCGTCGTGATGTCGTGCTGAGCTGGACGCCCGGCGGATTCGCCGCATCGCACGATGTCTATCTTGGCACCGTGTTCGAGGATGTCAACAGCGCCGGCCGGGCCAATCCGATGAACGTGCTGGCCAGCCAGGGGCAGTCGGACACGACGTACGATCCGGTCGGTCTGCTCAATTTCGGCCAGACGTACTACTGGCGTGTCGACGAGGTGAACGCCGCCCCCGACAACACGATCTTCAAGGGCGACGTCTGGAGCTTCACCGCCGAACCCTTTGCGTACCCGGTTACACCCGTGGCGGCCAAGGCTTCCGGCTCGGGGAACAACATGGGGCCGCAGAACACCATCAACGGCTCCGGCCTCAACGCCAACGACGAGCACTCCGTCGATTCCACGAAGATGTGGATGAGCAACGGGCTCAAGCCCGCCTGGATTCAGTACGAATTTGACAAGGTCTATAAGCTCGATGAGCTGTGGGTCTGGAACGCGAACCAGGATGATCGAGACCGTGGTGGGCTTCGGGCGCCAAGAACGTCACCATCGAGTATTCCGCCGACGGCCAGACCTGGACGGTCCTGGCGGGCGTGCCCGAATTCGCCCAGGCGACCGGCCTGCCGACCTACAAGGCGAATACGACCGTCGATTTCGGCGGCGTGGAGGCCAAGTTCGTCAGGCTGACAATCAACGCCAACTGGGGCGGCGTTTTGCCGCAGTGCGGTCTGAGCGAGGTTCGATTCTTCTATGTGCCGGTGCAGGCGTTTGCCCCGCAGCCGGGGACCGGCGCGACGGGCGTCAGCGTCGATACCGGCCTGAGTTGGCGGCCGGGTCGCGAGGCCGAGTCGCACCAGGTGTTCTTTGGCGCCGATCAGGCCGCTGTGGCCGGCGGAACCGTCGCGGCCAAGACGGTGACCGAGCACAGCTATGTCCCCGGCAGTCTGAACCTCGGCACGACCTACTACTGGAAGATCGATGAGGTCAGCACCGTCACCCGACCCGGCGACGTCTGGAGCTTCACGACCGTGGACTACATCAGCCTCGATGACTTCGAGGGCTACACAAACGACGCGCCCAAGCGCATCTTCCAGGCGTGGATCGACGGCGTCGACCAGATCCGGGCAAGCACGGGCTCGGTCGTCGGCTATGACCCCGTGACAGGTCCCATCGTGGAGACCAAGCTCGTTCACGGCGGCAAGCAAGCGATGCCTCTGACGTACGACAACCCGGCCGCAGGGAAACTCTCCGAGGCCGACCGCACCTTCGACCCGCCGCAGGACTGGACGGAGCATGGAATCACAACCCTCGTCCTGTACTTCCGCGGACAGGTGGCCAACGCACCGGCTCCGCTGTATGTGAAGATCAACGGCACGAAAGTTGCCTTCGGCAACAATGCCGCCACGACGATGCCCCTGTGGAAGCAGTGGGCGATCTCGCTGGCCGCCACCGGCGCCAATCTCAAGAGCGTCAAGACCCTGACGATCGGCGTCGAGGGCACCGGCGCCGGCACCGTCTTCATCGACGACATCCGCCTGTACGCCGTCGCGCCCGCAGGCCGTCGGTCCCGTCGATCCGGGCACGGCCAACCTGATGGCCCTCTACGCGATGGACGGAGACGCCCAGGACAGCTCCGGCAAGAACAACCACGGCACCATCAACGGCACCGCCAACTACGAGCCCGGCTACGCCGGCCAGGCCCTGGTCTATGAACGGCACCAACACCTACGTGGACCTGCCCATCGGCACGCTGATCTCGACGCTGACCGACACGACCGTCGCCACGCACGTCTACTTCGGCGGCGGCAACGGCGCCTGGCAGCGTGATCTTCGACTTCGGCTCGGGCACTTCGGCCTACATGTTCCTGTGCCCGCGCCAGGGCACCGCCGGCAACATGAGTCGTCGTGATTCGCAAGCCGCCAACGGTGACGAGCAGATCGTGAACAGCCCGAGCCACCTGGCCGTCGGCTGGCACCACGTAGCCGTCACGATCGACAGCCGCGGCCAAGACGATCACGATCTACATCGACGGCGAGCGAGTCGCCTCAGGCGGCACGGCCGTCCTGCCCAAGGACATGGGCAAGACGACGCAGAACTGGATCGGCAAGTCGCAATGCGCCCGACGCGCTCTTCCTCGGCTCCATCGATGACTTCCGCATCTACAACCGTGCATTGTCCCCCGCCGAGGTCCGTTACCTCGCCGGCGATCGATAATCCACGACGCGCCCAGGGGACCCCGGACCCGCCAACCTAGGTCCGGGGTCCCTTGGTATTTTCAATGTCATTCCCGCGCACTATGTAGGGTGGGTTCTTAACCCACGCGGATTTCTGATCGTCAACCGCGAACCACGCGAAGCGCCTCCCAATCATCAATCGTAAATCATCGATCATCAATCCAAAGGCCCCGATTCCACGGATTCACGCGGATTTCGTAGGGTGTGCACCGTACACCGATTCATTCTCTTTGCGGGCACGTCATTCCCGACCTGATCGGGAATCCACGGCTCTTCACCACGAACCACGCAAAAAGATCATCTCACGCAGAGACGCGGAGACGCAGAGATAATGCAACCGCGGGTAACCGCTGATCCCGACTCTGTCATTGCGAGTCGGTCAGTTGCTGCGCGGCAGGTGTCGGGAAGAAACCAGAGGGTTTCGGTGCCATGCTTACGCTCGCGTAAGCATGCCTTGCCCATCGAGTGGAACATGTCTACGCAAGCGTAGACATGGCACCCGGCCAGTTAGTTTCTTAGGAGCGCAGCGCGGCAATCCCCGACCTTACGGCCGGGATGCGGATTGTCTCTCGCCAAGACGCAAAGACCGCCAAGAAGGAACCGCCGACCGGCAACTGACAACCGTGAACTGACAACTGCTTTTCATCCGCAGATTTCGCAGATTTTCGCAGATTCACAACTGCCAACTGACAACCGTGAAATGACAACTGATTGTTCACCGCAGATGAACGCAGATTTTCAACCTGCAACTGCATTTTCATTCCGCACTCCGCAATCCGAAATCCACAATCCGGGCGTCGCGCCCGGCCTCCCTCCTAATCATAAATCACAAATCGTAAATCAAAAATCCCAAGCCCCGTGTCCTCCCCGCCTGCAGTCGCCGCAATACCGAGGGAACTCCGCGGACAGCTTACTGATCCGGTTCTGAATTGAGCACGGCGTTCAGGTCTATTTCCACGCGGCTCAGTCCGCGGAGATCTTCTTCTGTTGCTCCGCCGCCGCCTCAGTACCGTCGCAAAACTCAAATAGCTCGTCAAATCCGACAGTACTGAAAATACCGCGTGTGATCGGCGCTACATGGCGCAGGACAAGGCTGCGTCCGTTATCATGCATTATCTTTCGCAGTTGAAGCAGTCTTGAAAGACTTAACGAAGTCACGATGCCGACATGGGTGAAATCGATCACCACATCGCGAGCCGCATGCTGCCGGATCATTGTGATTACGGCCTCCAACTCTTCCGTCATCTGCGGTTCGGGCGGCAGATCGACGATCAGTGTATTGCCTGTGTGCTCCTGAATCCCCATTTCGGTCACCTGTCTCCTGGTATAGGACGAGTTCTACAGAACATGAGTCTGACCTATTGTACACCAGGTGCTTACCGCGTCAGAAAGGAAAAACCAGGAGAAGGATTTTTCAGTGAAGAAGTTGCGCCGCCACGCCGCGCTGGGGTGGTCTTCCAACGGGCCAGGCGGGTTCACCACGGAGGTCACGCAGCACACGGAGGATAAAGCACCGAAGGTGAGAGGGTAGGAACGCAGGAAGGGAAGAAGGTAAGAACCGACCAATCCGCAATCCGCAATCGCCCGGCCCCGCCGTGCCCCCACCGACTACCGACTACCGACTACCGGCTACCGACTACCGCCTTTTCCCCTTGCAGGCCTCGCCCGCGGCTGCCATAATACCGGCAGTTATGCACCCTGATGAAGCTGCGACAGGTTGGTTGCCGGCCCGCACGGGCCGGACAGATGTGGTGAGGCCGAAACAAGCGGGATGGCTGTAAGGGTGCGAAGGCCGAGGGATAAATGAGACGAGAGAACGCGGAAATAGGTTGACTGTCCCCATTTTCATCCGATTACTTGTGCAAAGTTGTACCCAACGAAGAGCGACGAAGAACGCTAGGTAGACGGTGTCCTTGCGCAAGAAAGGGCTCGAGCTGTGGTCTGGGAGGGCAAATGTTGTACAAGGAGGCTTGCACTGACTGGCAAAATATGAGTATCATACTGCTCATATTTTGACGAAATACATAACTGGCTTCAAAATAAGGACTTATGCATGGATAGTGGTCGGCTGGACGCTGTGCTCGCCCCATATAATCCGTGGTGGAAAACCAGCGATTGGGATGCTACGTTGCCCGACTACCACCGCCCGATTGTCGGTGAAGTACTGAGCGATCTCAAGGACCTACCGCAGATTATCTCAATAACCGGCCCTCGGCGTGTCGGCAAGAGCACGGCGCTGCGTCATGTGACCAGCCGCCTTATTCGTGAGAATAAGGTTGATCCCCAGAGGATCGTGTACTTCTCGCTGGACGATCCCGAGGTATTCACGTCGCAAGAAGCCCAGCACATTGTGCTCGATCTTCTGTTCGACCGATTCACTAAACCGGGTAAGGTCACTTACATCTTCCTGGATGAGATTCAGCGGCTGCCCCGATGGGAACTGTTCCTGAAAAAAGCATACGATCTGAGACGCCCGCTACGATTCGTGATTTCCGGCTCAGCCTCATCGCCTATTTTTCGCAGCAGCCAGGAATCGCTGCTTGGGCGGATCAAGGACCGGCATCTGCTCCCATTCAGCTTCCGTGAGTACTGTGAGTATCGACTGCGCGGGCAACCGGCGTTTGCTGCAACGTTGGCGGCGCACTGTCGCCTGAAAGCGGCCATGCTCGCATCGGATAGTGGAGCCGCGGTGGATTGCATCAACAGCCTCGATGAAGCGGTTGCACCTTTTCGGCAAGAGATCGATCAAGCCGTCCTCGACTATTCACGAGAAGGAGGCTTCCCAGAGGTCTGGGCTCTTCCTGATGCCGCTCGCAAAATCGAGTATCTGATGGAGCAACAAGTCCGCAAGGTACTGTATGAGGATTTGATGTCCGTGGGACGATACCGCAAGCCGGAAAATGTGCTACGGTTTTTCGTGTACCTGCTCGCGCACCCGGGCCTCGAATTGAACACGACCAAGATCGCCAGCGACGCCGGAGTGCAAAAACAAGTCATTGAGGACAACCTGCCTCTCCTTGAAAAGACTGACTTGATCCTGCGGATACAGAAGTTCACGCATCAGCCCTTGCGCGTGCACAGGGGAACATCAAAACGTATCCGATTGATATGGCGTTGCGGAACGCCGTGCTGAAAACCCGGACGACCCTGGATGACCATACAATGGGCCTATATGCTGAGAATGTCGTGGCGAGGGAGTTGATGGGCTGGCCGGAGCGGATCGAACTAACGTACTACCGTGAGAAGACACGCGAAGTGGATTTCGTGCTGACGCATGGCGGCAACCGTCATGTGCCTATTGAGGTCAAGCATAGAACGCGAATCGACCAGATCAGTGGGTTGAAGTCATTCATGGCCAGATTCAGACTCTCCTTCGGGTGTATCATTACGCGCGATCAGACGGTGAGCTTCGACGACAATATCTTGTATCTCCCGCTACGTTACTTTCTGCTGACGACATAAGAAGTCCAGGGACAGCTTACCTTTTTCGGTTCTGAATTGGGTGATGAAGGGGGTCGAGTCTCACTTGTTAACTATTGGGGGACAGGATCGCTCTTTTCTCCGGCGAGAGAAGCTATGTGTCGTCAGGTGTGGGATTCCTAACCTCTGTGCCACAAAGGCGTTACGGCATGCGCGGAAAAATTTGATGATTTTTGAACAATTGTATGGACAAACGGACATGTTGACGGTAGTCTGTAGTCTGGATTCCCGCCTTCGCGGGAATGACATGCGGGCGGCCGGGGAAAGGTTTTACCGCGGAGGGCGCAGAGGTACGCAGAGAAAGAGGTCAACTTCAACAACGACAATGGTTTTAACCTTTGCGTTCCTTCGCGTCCTCTGCGGTTAAATATGTGTTTCGTTTTCCTTACTTCTACGGACGGGAGAACTCATGGCGAGGCAAGCGACTTGTCACACCTGTGTTTATGCTCACTGGGACCGGGGGCGGTGGATGCGCAGCCTGGGGTCGGGAATTCCGGGGACAGCTTAGAATGGCGGTCCGTTAAGCGGAGAGCCACGTCGGGAACCTTCGTTTCTGAACCGAAAACGCTGATCAGGACGGGAAGCATGGTCTTAAGGGACCGCCATTCGGGACAGCTTGCTTATTTCAATTCTGCACTGAGCATGGCGTCCCCGGATTTCCCGGCATTCGTGGCATTCGACGGCTGCGTCGATTCCAGGTAGCGGAAGAATTCCGCGTTGGCGTCGAGCATGAGCGTCGTGTTCTTTCCCATCGCCTTATAGCTTTCCAGCGTGCGGAAGAAGGCAAAGAACTCGGGATCTGCGCCATAGGCCGCTCCGTATGTCTTTGTGGCCTCGGCATCGGCCGTGCCGCGAATCTCCTCGGCCTTGCGCTTGGCCTCCGAGCGAATCTCCCGCAACTGACGCTCCATCTCGCCCAGAATCACCTCACTGCGTCCCTCGCCTTCCGAACGGAACCGCGCCGCGATGCTCTGCCGTTCGGCGATCATGCGGCTCTCCACCTGCCGGCGGACCGACTCGATGTAATTGATGCGCTTGATGCGCACATCGACGATTTCGATGCCCAGCTCCGGCATCAGCCGGGCGGCGGCGGCGAGCATCTTCTGCTCCAGGCCCTCCCGCCCCACTTTGGGTTTTTCCAGGGCCACGTCCTCGCGGACGATCGGCTCCTCCAGCCTGGCGGGATCCACGTCCCAGTCGTGCGAACGCACGATCTCTTCCAGATCGGCGCCGGAAATGATGTCGCGCATCACTGAATCGAGGATATCATCCAGGCGGGTGCGGGCCCCGAGCTCGTCGCGAACCGAGCGGAGGAACTTCAGAGGATCGACGATCCGCCAGCGGGCCGTCGTATCGACCACGATGAACTCCCGGCCCAGGGTGGGAATCTGGCTCACATCGCCATCCCAGGCCAGCAGGCGTTTATCGAAGCGGCGGACCTCCTGAATGAACGGGTGTTTCCAGTGCAGCCCCGGCCTGGTGACAACATCGCCCACGGGCTCGCCGAACTGCACGATGATTCCCTGCTCCGCCTGGTCGATGACGAACAGGCCGCCGCCGAGAATTACCACTGCCGCCAAGATGCCGACAACGAAGATAGCAAGAATGAAGACCTTCATCGGCCCGCCTCCTTCGGCGTTTGCGCCTCGCGCTTTGGCGTTTGTGTCTCTGGCTTCGGCATTTGCGCCTCCTGCGACGACGTCTGCGCCTCGCGCAGGTGCAGCAGAGGCACGGGCATACTCTGCCCTTCCTGGATCACCAGCACCGATCCGATCTGGGGCAGGATTTCGGACAGGGTCTCCAGATACATGCGCCGGCGCGTCACGTCCGGCGCCGCCTGATACTCGGCGAGGATCGAGCGGAACCGTGCGGCCTCGCCCAATGCCTGGTTGGTCCGCTCGGCGGCGTACCCTTGCGCCTCGGCGATGGTGCGATTGGCTTCGCCCTGGGCCCGGGGAATCACCTCGTTGGCCTGTTTGGTCGCCTCGTTGATCATGCGCTCCTCCTCCTGCCGCGCCTCGTTCACCGCGTTGAAGGCCGGCTGGACGGCGGTGGGCGGCACCACATTCTGCAATTCCACGGTTATGATGTGGATGCCCGTCTGGTACAGCTCCATGGCCGTCTGGATCTCCTCGCGCGTGGTGTTGGCGATCTTCACCCGCGCCGTCGTCAGGACGTCGCTGCCCAGATGGTTGCCGACGACCCGCCGCATGATCGATTCCGAGATATCGCGGAGGGTCCGCGTGGGCTCGCGCATGCTGTAAATGAACTTGATCGGGTCGCCGATGCGATATTGCACCACCCACTCGACGTCAATGATATTGAGGTCCCCGGACAGCATCAGCGATTCATCGGGGAAGTCGCTTTTGACGTACCGCGTGCGCTCGCCCGCCTCGGCCGTCCGGAAGCCGAATTCCTCCTTGAGTACCCGCTCGGTGGCGACGCGTTCAACGTCGTCGATCCCGAAAGGCAGCTTGAAGTGGAGGCCGGGATTCGTGGTCTTGATCACCGCCCCGAAGCGTTTGACCACCGCCCGTTCTTCCGGCTGCACGGTGTAGACCACGGTCAACGCCCCGATGGCAACCACCAGCACGATGACGCCGACCACGATGATCGGCAACCAGCGGCGCAGCGTGGCAAGCGTCGCGTAAATGTCGATACTGTTCGGATTGTCAGAATATCTCATAACGCCATCGTACGCGGTCCGCCCGCTTCGGTCAACCCTCCGCCGGCTCTTCCGCCTGGGCGGGAGGAAGGGGGGCGGGTTCTCAATTATTGATTCCGCTGTGACCCCCGTGTTTGCTATGCCAAAAGTAAGGGTACAGAGGCCCGAAATAGGAGTTGTTCAGCAGAATCAACTATTAACTATTGGGCAGAAGGGCGGGAAGGCCAGGGCCAGCCCTTGAGTTGAGCTTTGGCGGCCAGCTCGCCTGCCCGAGGAACAGGGCGGGATCGCTTGCTTCCAGGCCGGAAAGGTATAGACATTGCCGGGTTCGGAAATCCTAACCTCTGTGCCACACAGGCGTTACGGTATGCGCACAAAGATTTGATGATTTTTGAACAATTATATGTACAAATGACCATAGTGCGGGTAGGATCACGTTTGGTTCTTGATGGTTGATGTTTGATTTGAGATGTGGCGGGGCATTCAAAATCAAAAATCAAAATTCACACATCAAACTTAGTGGATGGGAGACATCATGGCGAGGCAAGCGACTTGTCACACGTGTGTTTATGCTCACCGGGACCGGTGTCTGTGGATGCGCAGCCTGGGGTCGGGGTGGCCGGCGGGGCCGACGTGCGGGAACCAGCCGGACTCGTACGGGCGGATGAAAGAGTGTCCGTGCGGCACGGTCTGCCGGAACTACCGGGCCCGGCCGCCTGTGCCGCAGGGCGACGGCGTCAAGACGATCCCGCTGGGTGAGGGCCTGTATGCCTATGTGGACGCCGCGGACTACGAGTGGCTTAGTCAGTGGCGGTGGCGAGCGCGCGGCGGGTACGCCGCGCGATGTGAGAAGCACGATGGGAAATCCAAGGTGATCTTCATGCACCGCGAGATCATGAAGCCACCGAAGGGCAAGATCGTGGACCATATCAATGGCAACAAGCTTGACGATACCCGGGCCAATTTGCGGAACATCACGCAACAGCAGAACGTGCATAACAACGGAAAGCCCTTCGGCACCACCTCCATCTACAAAGGCGTCTATTACAACAAGAGGAATCATCGATGGCAGGTGACTATCAGCTTTGCCGGGAAGTCTATTTATCTTGGCCTGTTCGACACCGAGGAGGCGGCGGCGCGGGCGTATGATCGGGGGGCGGCTGAGATGTTCGGCGAGTTTGCCCGGCTGAACTTTCCCGAGGAGTGGCCGCCCGAGAGGCGACGGGAGGTCCACGCCGACTGGCGGCGGGAACAGGCCAGGCAGAAGGGCAAGGCAGGGGGGAGGCGTGGGAATGCCAGGGTGCGAACCAGGGCGCCGGCTCGCGAAGGACGCAAGAAGACGACGCGAAAAGCAACGCGCGTGGCAAGACGAGCTTCGCGAAAGGCCCCGTCACGGGTGCGGCGGTAGTGGGTGGCAGGGCGGTTGTCCCGTCGCTCTTTGAATAGTTAAAGCAAATGGCCGTGAGCGGCCAGACTCAATGCTCCGACCTGTGATGTGAGCCATTTTCTTTATCAGCTCAATGACCAATAAGACGGTTCTCACGCAGAGACGCGGAGACGCTGAGAAGGACCGGACCGCAGAATCATCAGACAAACTTTGTTTGTCCCGGCATGGCCATGGGCTTGATGGGCAACTTCATGTCCCAGGTCAGGTTGTCGGGCACGAGTTTCTCCTCGGAATTCAGGGCTTCGGTCCAGGAGACCTCTTTGCCGGTGTAGGCGGCCATGCGTCCCATGAGGGCCATGAGTGTGCTGTGAGCCATCCAGACGCCGTCATTGATGGGTTGGCCCTTGCGGATGGAGGCGAATAATTCGTCGTGCTCGACCTGGTACATGTCGGCTTTGGGACCGTTGTAGCGCCAGGACTCTTTGCTGGCGATGACGGGATCGTTCCAGCCCTTGATGGTGCCCACACCCTCGCTGCCCATGAGGTAGTCCGAGTTGTCACTGTAGCAATTGCTGATCTGGCGTTGGGCCATGAACGCGCGAACGCCGTCCGGGAATTCGTAGAAGACATCGATGTGGTCGAAGATATTGCCCTCGTGATTGGGGAATTGGCGACCGCCGGTCGCCACCGCCTTGAGAGGCAGGACCCCATTCATCGCCCAGGCGATCTTGTCGATGCTGTGACAGGCTTGTTCCACCAGTCCATCCCCGGACAACCAGGCGAAGTTGTACCAGTTGCGGAGTTGCCATTCCACGTCACTCATACCGGCGGGGCGACTGCCGGCCGGGGGCATGGGCTTCACCGGTCCGGTCAGATACGTGGCATAGACGGCACGGATGGAGCCGATGGCGCCCTGGTGGATCCGCTGGTAAAAGGCGCGACGCGCCGGGTGATACCGCCAACAGTAGCCGGACACCAGAGCCAGGTTCTTCTCCTTGGCCTTGGCGGCGGACTCGAGGACGGAACGCACGCCCGGGGCGTCGGTGGCCACGGGTTTCTCGCAGAAGATATGTTTGCCGGCCTCGACGGCGGCTCGCAGATGCTGCGGCCGGAAGCCCGGGGGTGTGGCCAGGAGAACTACATCCACGCCACTATCGATCACTTTCTGGTAACCGTCCAGGCCCACGAAGCATGCACTGTCGGGGACCTTGACACGTTGCCCGAATTGCTCGTTGCCCGCGAGGCTCTTGCGACTACTCTGCACCTGATCCGCAAAGACGTCGGCCATGGCGGTCAGGACCACGCCTTCACCGGTTGACAGGGCTTGCGCGGCAGCGCCGGAACCGCGTCCCCCGCAGCCGACGAGCCCGACTTTGAGGGTCTCGCCCGGAGAGCGTGCCGCGGAGGCTTTCTGAGTGAAGGCCAAGGGGCTTGCGAGAGCACTGCCAATGGCGGCGGCGCTGGAGGTCTTGAGGAATTGTCGTCGTGACGAACCGATAGCTGATAGAGATTTTGAGTTTTCCATAGGAATGCTTATACCCCTGGGTGACATACAGATCAAGGGGAAAAACTGCTATCTTCTACGAGTTCTCAACGAGTCGTTTTGAACGTCATATTTCTTGATAGTCCGCGGTGTATCTCGTAGGATTGTTGGCGGCGTATGGAGACCGTTGTGTTTTGTGACTGTATAGATGGGAATGTCGGATCAGGCACGTGAGATTCAGAATCGGTATGACTCAAAGCAATTATCCACACTGACCCCAGGAAAGGATCAACACGTGACAAACCAGAAGAGCAAACCAGCGAAGGACCAGGGCACGTCTTATGGTCGAAGAGCATTTCTGAAAGCAACCGCGGCAACGGTGGCACTGCCGTACTTGATCCCGGCGTCCGCGATGGGCAACGACGGCAACACCGCGCCAAGCAACCGGATCGTGATGGCCGGCGTTGGCCTCGGGAACATGGGCGGGGGCGATCTGGACTCATTCCTGGGTCGGGGCGATGTCCAGTACGTTGCCGTGTGCGACGTAAAGAGGGATGTTCGCGATGGCAGAATGAACCATGTGAATGAGAAGTACGGCAACAAGGACTGCAAAGCGTATAGCGACTTCCGCGAGGTTCTGGCACGCAATGATATCGACGCCGTGCATTGCGCCACACCGGATCACTGGCACGCGATCGTCGTGATCGAGGCCTGCCGCAACGGAAAGGACATCTACTGCCAGAAGCCCGAGACCAAGACGCTCCGCGAAGGCAAGCTGATGATCAACGCAGCCCGGCGTTACAGTCGGGTAGTATCCGGCGGCAGCCAGCGCGTGCTGGAAGATTACCGGGGCATCGTCGACGCCTGCTGGAATGGAAGCAAAGGCATCGTCAAGTCGATCAACGTGAACGTGGGTCCGTTGCCGACGGACTGCAACAAGAAAGGGGAGCCGGTCCCCGACGGCTTCGACTGGGACATGTGGCTGGGTCCCGCCCCATGGGCGCCGTACCATCCCCATCGGTGCAGCGGCAGCTACAACATCGACGGGACAAGCTGGCGGTCGTTCAAGGATTACTCCGGCGGCGGCATGACCGACTGGGGCGCCCATCATTTCGGCGGCGCGACGTTCGCTATCGATGTCCGGGAGCTGGAACCCGAGGAAGTCATCTTCCATAACGAAGATGGCAAGAAGTTTGCGACCTGCCGCTATCCGAACGGCAAGCTTCTTCACCACAATCATCCGGGCCGAGGCAATCTTGACGTGGAGGGCACGAATGAACAGGGCCCCTCGAAGCCGGTTCCGGGTTACGCCGGAAGCGGCGGCATCTACGGTGACTTCATCGACTGCGTCAAGACACGCAAAAGGCCTTTCCGTGACATCGAATACGCGGTCCACACCGCAACCGTGTGCCACCTGTTCCTTATTGCCTATGAACTGGAACGGTCGCTGAAATGGGACACGGTGAAACAGCAGTTCATTAACGACGACGAAGCCAACCGCCTTGTCGATGTTGCAAGAAGAGAGCCCTGGGTGATCTATTGATCTTTGAATAGTTAAAGTAAAAGTGACACGATGTCACAGTCTAAGCCCAGCATGCTTGAAGAACGAACGCAAGAGAGACTGGTGAGTTTTTGTCTGCTCCAGCGAATGTCGCACCGCCTGCGTGAGGTCAGTGAGATTCTCCGGGCAGAAGTTGGCCAAGTCCATGTACTTCGTCCGCGTCCAGACCTGTTCATCAGGATTGAGTTGCGGGGCGTAGGACGGCAGCCATTCGATTTGTACTCGACGAGGGAACCGACGCCGGAGTTGCTCCACGGCGGACAGATGAACGGGCCAACGATCCAGGACCAGGATGATCCCGTGGGGAAAATGTTCAAGAAGTTCCGCCACGAGGGTCTCAATGTCGGGAGTACGGATGTTGTGCTCTTGGAGCGCGAAGTACAGGTCCAGATGCCGACGCTGCGGCGAGACCGTGACCACCGACATTCCGGAGAGGCGGTCGTGACGCTCCCAACGGTACAGGAGCGGCGTATCCCCATGGGGACCCCAGGTCCGGCGGACCACCGGCTGGAGCATAAAGCCGGTTTCATCGAGAAAAACGATGTTTCGACCGCTATGCCGAGCTTTTTTTTATACGCGGCCAGTCTTGTTGACGCCAACGGGCAATGGCCTCTTCGTCGCGTTCGCGCGCCCGGCCTTCGGGTTTCTGGCAACTCCAGCCGATGCCACGCAGCACGTGCCAGACCCCGGAAGGGTCGTAGCGGACGCCGAAACGCCTCTCGATCACTTCGGCGATCCGCTTCAGCGTCCACAGGTCGGTCATATATCCGTGGGCGAGAGGACCTTTTAACAGCAACCGTTCCAGCTTCTGGCGTTGCCGGACCGTCAACTTGGGCCGGCGGCCGGGATGCGGCTTGGCCTTCAAGCCGTCCCGTCCCGCCTGCTGAGAAATCTTCTTCCACCGGGATACAGCCGCCGGCGAGACGCCGAGTCTCCGGGCCACTTCGCTGGGACCGTGACCGGCTTCGAGCAACGCGAAGGCCTGAAGCCGGTGACATTCGAGCTCTTCGGGTTTTCCTGGGGTTCTCATGCATGAAGATATCGATCCGTCACGGCGATTTACTTTAACTATTCAAAGATCAATAAGAACGCGATAGTTGCGCCAAGGAGACTTGATTATGACGAGTGAGCAAACTGCAAGAATGACACTGGCGGCTGGAGCGACTACCATGGCCGCTGCCAAGGCCGTTGCCCAGACGGATTCCGCCGCAGTAGACAACGCATTCAATACGCTTAAGACTTATGACTGGGGCGCAGACCGCGAGACCTTGAAGCCGATCGATCAGGCGATCATCGCTTCGCACAGCGATGCCGCTGCACGCAGGGCGCTGGAAAAGCGCCTCGTGGACGCACTTGCCGGCGGCATCTCCCGATCCGCACAGGACTATGTGTGCCGCAAGCTGAGAGTCGTGGGCACGAGCCAGTCCGTCGAGGCCCTGGCCGCCCTTCTGCCGGCCGAGGGGACCTCGCATATCGCACGCTACGCCCTGGAGCGCATTCCGGACGAGAAGGCGGCCGAGGCGATGCGGGGCGCGCTGCCAAAGGTCGGCAGCAAGCTCAAGCCGGGCATTATCGGTTCGCTGGGCAAACGCCGCGACAAGAAGAGCGTCGAGGCCATCTCGAAGCTTCTCGGCGACTCCGACATCCAAGTCGCCCAGGCCGCGGCCCAATCGCTGGGCCTGATCGGCACGCCGGCTGCGGCCAGGGAACTGAGCAAGTTCGCGAAGAAAGCACCTGCCAACATGAAGATGCCGGTAGCCGACGCCCGCCTGATCTGTGCCGAGCAGTTGCTGGCCGACGGTGAGAAATCCGAGGCAACAGCTTTGTACAAAGAGCTCCAGGGCAATGACCAGCCCACGCACGTCAAGGTTGCCGCCATGAAAGGTATGCTGACCGCTGCGACGAAGAAGTAAAGCCGCACAACAAGCAAACAGACGAATCAGAGAACGACTCAGCGGGCTCTTGACGTCCTACTGGAGGGCCGCCTGATGGATGCGATGAACGAGTCTACGGTTCTCGGTCCCGGCGTCCAGGTCCTTCACGAGCTTATTCGTAGAGTTGGGTTGCCTCCGTCTCTTCCACGTTGCGCCCCAGTTCCGCCGTGGTCATCGTGGCCCTGAAACGCACATCACCTGCTTTGAGGGCCTTGACGGTAACCTGCCATGTTGCCTTGGCTTTTGGCGCAAGGATGGCCAGCGGCGCGGATCTGGCGGTATTGCCTTCTACTGTGACAGAGGTCGGGCCACTCGCTGCCACGATCTCCTGGGCATCCTCAACGGCCACGGTGATTTGCACATTGGTGCTCGGGCTGGAGCCCTGGTTGGTCGCGGTGATTACGTACGTGGTTTGCCCGCCGACCTGAACCGGGTCGTCCGTATCGATCACCTCCAGCAGCACAGCGGCAATCCCATACACAGTGGTCTCGGCCGTAGCGGTCACTGTATCCGCGCAAACCGCGGTGGCTGTGGCGGCCTGGGCCAGAGACCCTGCCCCGGTCGGGGCATAGGTGATGCTGACCTTCTTGGATGCATTGACGGCCAGCGTACCCAACTGCCACACCGCCTTGGAGCCGGAGACCGCACCGGCCGGAGACGTTTGGACTCCCTGCGCTGCTTGTGGGATCGTGTCCTCCAGAGTGGTATTGGCCGCAGGAGCATCGCCCGTGTTCGTAACCGTGATCTCATAGGTGGTCGGCCGACCGATGTATTGTCTGGCGGGCCCGGTCTTGGTAATCGCCAGTACCGGCTGGCGCACAATGGTCGTGGTGGTTGCCTCGACCTTTAAGCCGCCATTGGCGCTGGCGACCACCTTGGTGACGTACTCCCCGGTCCTGACGGCCCTGCAAGAGCCGCCTAACTGGCGAGATTGCCCCGGCGCCAAGGTACCGACGTTGAGCACCAACTCGGTCGTGCCCTCCATGGTCCGCAAGCCGGCGGCCAGCGTATCCACGATCTGGACGCCCTCCGCGGCGCCGGTTCCCTGGTTCGTGACGACGAATTGCAGTTCGATCGGATCAGAGACCAGAACCTCTTTGGAGGCCACTGTCGTGAGCGTCAGCTTCGGCTCGACGACCGTGATGTCGGCACAGACGGGGGGGACCACGAAGGTCACCGTGGCACAAGGTTTGATGTTGTCCGCCGCCGTGGCGACGCCCGACACTTTGAGCTCACGACTTGCCTTCGGGTCGAGCGAACCGACCGTCCAGCGGAGGTTTCCGTCGGCCTTCTCGGTTTCCGGGTCGGAACTCCGCAGGCTGAAATTCTTCGGGAGACGCTCCAATACGACCACGTCCTGCAGGGGAGTGTCGGCCGTGTTCGTGACTTTGAGCGTGTAGTCAAACGGCACGTTGAGCGGGACCTCAGCCGGCGCCAGCCTGTCCAGGCGGATTGCATTGTCCGCTGAATAGGCGCGCGGGGCGGACGACGCAACGGCACGGGGCGCGGGGGCCACCGTCGGGGCCTGGAAGTCGCCCGTCACCGGCAAGCTCAAATCTCCGTCGATGGCGGAGAACACCGGGTTCATGCCATCCTCGTACTGCTCGGCGCCGAACGCCAGTGTAATGCGGCTGGTGTTGCGGTACCGCAGCACCACAGCTCCGGACGTATCGGTTTCGTCGCAGTCTTTCCCCGGGCCGAAGAAGTGCACGCCCGTGTCGGTCGGCGTGGCCGTCACACTGGTGGCCGCGGTACCGGTCGCGTAGGAGTACAACCCGTCGGCATAGGAAGCGTCGAACCACTCCATCTGCACCGGTTCGCCGTCGACATCGTAGACGAGCAGTCGGAGGTCCGGGACGTCATAGGCTTCGCTGAACTTGCCGCTGCGGTCCCCTGTGCCATCGAAGAAGGAGATGGTCAGGGTGATCCCCGGGGTATTTCCATCCGCCGCCGCATAGAGGAAACCGAGATCGCCGTTCGGCTGGCCCGCAGTCGTCGCTTTGTAGTTCGGAATATAGCCGCACGCGGTCCTGTTCGTGGCGCCGGTCGCAAATGCCGTATCCGGCTGCACGACGGCGGTGACGCGGGCATCGATCGTCGTCCCCTCGCAGGTCGCCACGGCCAGGAAGTCCATGGTCAGGCCGCCGGTATATCCCGGACCCAACACATTATTCATGTTCGTGACGTTCGTGTCGGGGGCAAAGGTGCTGAAACGCAGCGGCACCGGTTCGGCCTGTCCGAGCTGCGGCGCCGCCACCGCGGCCAGGAGAAACGTCGCGCGGACCCATTGATGGATGAAATGGAAGCGGCCGGGATTCCATTTCCCCCTTGTTGGCATCCTGACTACTTTACTATCTTCTGACATGACTCCTCCTCCTTCTGGCTTTTCTGCACCCCCTTCGGTGAAAATACGCCGAAAAACCAAGATCGTGGCGTAGGCCAACGCCGGCAAACGCCGGAACGTGACCCTCACGAGGTCTTGAGCGCAGACCCCAGCGCGCAGGCTCGGCATCCGTCGCGATCCATGCTTGCGGTGGTTGCTGGTATCCTGTCGCCGCCGGGGACAGCATCCCCATGCCACGTGTGAGGGTTGTTCCCGGTCCAACCATCGGCCCGTCACTCCACATATGCCGATTCAAGCATATCAGATGCGCGAGGCTTTGTCAAACGGATCTGGTGCAAATGGCATAGGTGGGTGCACGACAAGATTGTGGCAGAGCGAACACGAGGTTCTGGGTGGCACGGGCAAACTCGTTGGCCCGTGGGCTTTCGAGTGGGCAGGGCCCATCGAATGAGCACCGTCAAACGAGTTGGCTTCGTCCCAAGTTCTTGAGATTGGACTGTCGGCAATGAACACCGCTTGAATTGGACTCTTCTGACGCGCACCGCCCACCAGATTGTCACGAACTCTCAGGTGGCATCTGCGCTTGACAGGCACACATTGACTTTCCTGATTCTGTCTATGACTGCTCATCTGGTTGTCCACAGAAGCGTTCATTCACGGTGTTGTCTTCGGCTCCACCACCCGGATGTTCGGCTTCGGCGGCGCTTTCATGCCTTCGCCGAGGTAGAAGCTGGGATGTGGCGGCTGGTTGTACACCACGTTCTGCGCGGCGACCTGCACCCGGTACTGCGGGTCGTGCATCAACGTATAGATGCGGTGATCGGTCGGGATCGTCGAGGTGTAGACGCGCAGTGCCTGGTTGCCGCTGCGGAGTACGACTTCCTCACGCCAGTCGCCAACGATGTCGGCGCTGACGACCGGCGATTGCTTGGTACCCGCGGCGGCCTGAGCACCCTCAGCGGTCAGCAGGTTGTTCATCACCCCATTCTGCCAATCCCACTTGGCGATGCGGTTGCCATTCACCATCTCGCGGAGCAGATCGCCATCCCACCAGATGACGAAGTTGGTCATGTTCGGACTCTGGGGCGAGATCGGTTCCCCCTTGCAGGTGCGAACGCCGCTGAGAGAACCCCAAAGCTCCTCGCCGGGGTAGCGGGGGTCAATGTCGCCGGTGATTCCTCGTTCGGCATCGCCGCCGTCGCTCATGCCCCAGATAATCTTGCCGTTGCGGGCATCGTACAGCGCCACGCCCGGGGTCCACCGATCCCAGATGCTGCCTTCATTCTCGTGCGGGCCGTAAACCTGAAGCCCGGGCCGGTCCGGGTCCGTCTTGGCTACGTGCATCGCATCACCGTGGCGCAGGCCCGTGGTGAACAGCCCTTTGCCGTTGTCATCCACGACCATCGAGCCATAGACGATTTCGTCTTTCCCGTCGTCATCGACGTCGGCGACCATCACCGAGTGTGCGCCCATGCCTGAATAGCCGTAGACATGAGCGCCTTTGCTGACTCCGGGCGTCACGTTCTCATCGACGGTGAGAACGTTGTCCTGGATGGAAATGACCTGTCGTCGCTCCTTGGCGCCACCGCGGTCCCAAATCATCCATTCACCCGGCTGGGCTCCCTGCCAGGCGCCGGCATTGTCGGTGATCTTGTTCAGACCGACGGCCGGATCGACGGTGGCGCGTTCAGTAATGTAGGGCTGACCGTTGTTCGGGTGGCTCAAGCTGTCGAAGACCCAGCGCGATGTGAGTTTCCCATCGCGCCAGTCCCAGGCGGCCAGGACGGACCGGCCGTAGTAGCCGCGGCACATGATGACACTGGGGCGGACACCGTCCAGGCAGGCCACGCACGCGAGGAACCGGTTCATGCGGTTGCCTGTCGTGGTGGTCTCCATGCCCCCATTGCCGCCAATGCCGCCCCAGCCTCCGAGCGGCTCGCGGCCGGGGATATAGTTGGCGCGGGCCAGCTCAGCGCCGGTCCTGCCATCAAAGATCGAGAAATACTCCGGCCCGGTCATGATCTTGCCCATCGTGCGGGAGCCCTGAGTCCGATCGACCCAGTCGGCGTTCGAATCGCCGATGACTTTGCCGGTGCCGTCAACAGATCCGTCGGCGGTGCGGACCGCGACTTCGGCATGCCCGTCGCCGTCGAGGTCGTAGATCATGAACTGGGTGTCGTGCTCACCCTCGCGGATGTTCTTACCCATCTGGATCGTCCACAGCAGCGCGCCATCGAACTCGTAGGCCTGGAGGACTGTGTTGCCGGTGATCCCGGATGAGGCGGTGTCCATCGAGCGTTGGATGCCTTTGACGATGATCTCGTATTCCCCGTCGCCATCAAGGTCGGCGACCGAGCCGTCGCCCGCCTGCGTTCTCCCCGGCAGCTTCAGCGGGATCTCAAAATAATCCCGCACGGGCGCATTGGCGGCGACCTCGTTCAGGAAGGGCCTGCTGAGTTCGCCCTCGACGCCGTCAATGACCGGGCGAACGAAATACGCGTTGTCCCTGGTTAGATCGACGCCGCTGTCCTGGTGGCAGGTTGCCTTGGTGATGGGCGTGCTGTTGAGTTTTACCGGCTGGGTGCTGCCCGTCGCGCGATAAACGTTGAAGGCGATGCCATCGGGATCCGTGCCAAGCAATCGCCAGCTCACGAAGACCTTGCCCTCCCCCTGGTTGACGGCCGCCACCCCGCGGCCCAGATATTCCATTTGCTTTCCGGGAGCAGGCCTTCTTTCGTCCATCCCCTGCGAGAGACTCGTTGAGCACGATGCCCCGAGCACCAGCAGAGCAAGAAAGCTCACGCCGCGGAGGATCTTTGCCGTTGTCAGACTCATCACTTTGAGCTCCTGAATCTCGATTTCATATCAATGCGTGTTTTCACTCGCCGGGCGCCTAAACCGCAACCACCCTCAACTCGGGGCACCAGCTTTTCACTGTAGGTGCGGTCCAGCCGACAAGTCTATTCCACATCGGCAGTAATCTCCAGAACATTGCCCACACGCTTAGAGGAACTCGCTTGGGGCGCGGCGCATCGATAAGGTCATGAGCCTCATCAAGCCGGGGGACTACCTGATTGTCCAGTTCGGCCACAACGACATGAAAGACAAGTCCGCCAATGCCTCTGATACATACAAATCGGACCTCAAGAAACCGGTCGCAGACGCACGAGCCAAGGGAGCCACCCCCATCCTGGTGACATCCATGGAACGCAAGAACGGCATTGCGAGACACGAGCCATGTGGCTATAATAAAGACACGGCTGGGTGTGCTGCCTCGGACGCAAGTGGATCGTCCATGGTTGAGCCTGGTCCACGGACATGTGCCGTCACCTTGAGAAGGAGGATAGGTATGTGCAAGAGACCCATTCGTTTGCTTTCCATTATCCTGGTGTCCGGGCTGGCTTTGACGAGTAGTGCCGGTGCAGCGGACCCGAGCCTTGTCTGCTGGTGGGCTTTTGAAGGTAATCTGACGAACTCCGGCAGCACGGGCAGCGCCAACGACGGCACCGGTGTCAACAGCCCCACGTATGGCGCCGGACAGTTGGACCAGGCCCTGAGCCTTAACGGCACCAATCAATATGTCAATTGTGGGACTCTGAATCTGTCCACGAATGGCACCGGGGGCATTACGCTTTGTGCCTGGATCAATCGACCTGCGATAAACGGCGACAGAAAGATACTAGGGAACAGGAATGGGAACTCCGGCTTCAAGATGGGCGTGTACAACGGAGGCAATAGTGGCAACACGCCCCGGCTGGAAATGGAAGTATGGGATGCCGGCGGACAGACCCTTACCAGAGCCACCAATGGAACAGCTCTGACGTCAACGAGCACGTGGTACCACGTCGCTTGCGTATTTGACGATACAGCCAATGAGATCAGGGAGTATGTCAACGGCGTATTGGACGCGACAACCACGGGCGTCACCAGGAGCCTCGTGGCATCGACGGGCACACTAAGACTTTGTGCGGAAGTGCCCACTGCCAATTACTACTTCAGTGGTTTGCTCGACGATGTCCGGATCTATAGCCGGGTGTTGTCGGTGAGCGATCTTCAGATGGTTATGAAGGGAGGAGATGCACGTCCTTCCTCCGATCCGATCCCGGCTGACAGAGCCATGGATGTTCCTCGTGATGTGGTTCTTGGCTGGACGCCGGGAGAATTCGCCAAAACGCACGATGTCTACTTCGGCACTGTTTTTGATGATGTCGACACGGCCAGCGCCGCCAACCCCAAGGGCGCACTGGTCAGTCAAGGCCAGGACGCCAACTCCTATGATCCAGTGGGCGTTCTGCAACTGGGGCAGACCTGTTACTGGCGGGTGGATGAAGTCAACGCCGCTCCCGACAATACTGTCTTCAAGGGCAGCGTGTGGAGTTTCACCGTCGAGCCACCCTTCTATCCAATCGAGACCGTTGTCGCCACGGCGTCGGGCCCCAGTGCAGCCGGGACCAATCCACAGAATACCGTCAATCGCTCCGGGCTCAACGCCGTGGATCAGCACTCCAGCACCGACACGGAGATGTGGATCGGCAACGGCACGAGCGGACCGATCTGGATACAGTACGAATTTGATGCGACCTATCGCGTGTATGAGATGTGGGTGTGGAACTATAACACTACGTTCGAGATGAGTTTCGGCTTAGGCTTCAAGGACGTCGTCATTGAGTACTCAATGGATGGCCTCACCTGGACGCAGTTGGGCGCCGTACACCAGTTCGCTCAGGGGCCCGGCATGGGCGACTATGTCCACAACACCACCATCACCTTTGACGGCGTCCCGGCCAAGTTCGTCAGGCTCGCTCCGCAAAGCAACTGGGGCGGCATAGTGAAGCAGTATGGTCTGAGCAAGGTCCGCTTCTACTACAAACCCGTACAGGCGAGGCAGCCTCAGCC
This sequence comes from Sedimentisphaerales bacterium, assembly GCA_963708075.1. Lineage (GTDB taxonomy): Bacteria > Planctomycetota > Phycisphaerae > Sedimentisphaerales > Anaerobacaceae > PLanc-01. The sequence continues at coordinate 3,995,145 of OY970194.1, read as the reverse complement.
GGCCTCCGGCGCCACGGGTGTGAAGCCGGATGTGACCTTGAGCTGGCGAACCGGACGTGAGGCCGCCTCCCACCAGGTCTACCTGGGCACGGATCGGCAGGCCGTGGTGGATGGAACAGCGCCGTTGAGCACCACCGGCACAGGCAGCTACACACCCGCCGGCATGAGCCTCGGGATGACGTACTATTGGAAGGTCAATGAGGTCAACACCGCCGAGACGGTCAGCACGTGGGAGGGCCCCATCTGGAGCTTCACCACGGCCGATTATCTGGTCATCGATGACTTCGAAACCTATGGGAACGATTCGCCCGCACGCGTCTTCCAGACCTGGATCGACGGCATGGGCTTCTCGTCGGACGACTTCTTCCCCAAAGGCGATCCCGGCAACGGCACGGGCTCTCTGGTCGGCTACGATCCAACGGCGGGAGACGTCATGGAGACTGCCGCAGTCCATGGCGGCACGAAGTCCATGCCCTTCGAGTACAGCAACACCAACGGTGTGACGACCTCCGAGGCTGTGCGAACGTTCGACACGGCCCAGGATTGGAGCCAGGCCGGCATCAAGACGCTCGTGCTGTACTTCCATGGCGACCCGAACAACGCCGGGCAGATGTACATCAAGATCAACAGCACGAAAATCGTTTACGACCTGGCCGAGGACATCAAGAGAAGTCAGTGGCAGCCGTGGACTATCGATCTGGGATCCATGGGTGCCAACCTCAAGAGCGTCGCGAAGCTGGCGATCGGCGTCGATGGCGCCGGCGCGGAGGGCAAGCTGCTCTTTGACGACATCCGGCTGTACCCGGGCCCCGGCGAGATGATCACCCCGGTCGATCCGGGCACGACGGGCCTGGCTGCCTGGTACAAGTTCGACGCCGACTTCAAGGACTCCGCCGGCGCGAACCATGGGACCGCCAGAGGGGATGCGAAGATCGTCGGCGATCCGGTCCGAAGCCAGGTAGTCACCCTGGACGGTGTCGGCGATGCCGTAGCGGTCCCGCTGCTTGGGAGCGGCAATGCCCTGACGATCGCCATGTGGGTGAATACGACGGTCGATCCGGTCCCCGTGCAGTTCGCGAGCTTCTTCCACGCCAACGGCTGGGAGACTGCAGACCTGCACTGGCGGTACAGCTATGGGAAGGTCAATGCCGGGGTCAATGGCGTCGCGACGGGCGACCTCACCGGCCTGTCGATTGCGAAGGCAAACCAGTGGAGCCACGTGGCGGTCACCCTCTCGCCGACCGAGTGGGCGTTGTGGCTCAACGGCCTGAAGGAGTCTTCCCGGGCGTTGACCGCCCCCGTCACCGTCACGCTGGGCGACGGCCTGATCGGCGCCTGGCTCGGAACCGACGGCGCCACGATCAGCCGCAACTTCACCGGCATGATCGACGATGCCCGCTTCTACAATCGGGCACTGTCGCCCGGGGAGATTGCGTCGCTGGCCGGCCGGACGGCGCCGTTCTATGGACCACGGTAATAAATAGCTGGCTGCGCACCAGTTCAGGGGGCCTGGACCGGATCGTTCGACCGGGACAGGCCCCCTGATTCTTAGCCTGTGCCGGCGGCGAAACAGCGTGCGTGTGTATACTAGCAAGGATCTCAAGACCCGGCACAGGACCCACGACCACCTTCCGAACCCATGAGAACACCTGGGGTGATAGCGCCAACGGCGATTAAGCATATTACGAAACAAGATAGCCGGCCCGCGGGTAGATTCTGCCTCGGCTAAACGCTACGATACTCGCTCACCGGAAACGGCACTTTGTTTTTAGCCCTCAAACTGGTATAATGGGTTATTCAGGTTCGGCAGTTGTCTGCTCGGATCTGACGGAGTTGGTCAGGGTGATGTGGCGGCTTTACCTCATGCAACGTCCTTGTGCCGATGTCATCGTTCACTCGCGCGTATCCGAGAAGGAGCATTTCGCTTGAATACACGTACACGATTTGCTTTAGGCATGCTTGTTCTTCTCATTCCTGATGCGACGACGCGGGGCCGATCGCCTGAGATCCTTATTAATGAGTTTCTCGCATCCAACCAAACGGCGAACAGGGACCCCGAGTTTGGAGAATTCTCCGACTGGATCGAGCTATACAACACGGCCCATGGAGCCATGGACCTGAGCGGCTACTACGTGACGGATAACCTGGATGAGCCGCTGAAGTGGCGGATTCCCGACGGAACCCTGATTCCTGGAACCGGCTTTCTTCTCCTGTGGGCCGATGGTCGCAATACCGGACTCCACATGAGCTTCAAGCTGGACAAAGGAGGGGAGCAACTCGGCCTGCACACGCCGGAGGGTGTTCTCGTGGATGCGCTGAGCTTCGGTGCGCAACAAGATGACATGTCGTACGGGCGTCTGGGAAACGATCCGAATCAATGGAGCTTCTTCAGCCCACCCAGCCCCGGGTCAGTCAATGACCCTCAAGATAGCGTGGAGGTGACGCCACAACCCCTCTTCTCAATTACCGGAGGGTTTTACCAGGGAGCTCAGGTGCTCCGCTTCCAGAATTCCGAGCAGATCGATATCTACTACTCTCTTGACGGCACGGCGCCGGATGACAGCGCCTTACGCTATCAGGCTCCGATTGCCCTTGATGCCACCACCGCGGTCCGCGCCATCGGCTACACGCGCGGTTTTGCACCCAGTGATGTTGCCACGCATACCTATTTCATCGATGAGCCGATCCATCTTCCCTTTATCTCGATTGTCACGGATCCGAATCATTTCTTCAGTGATGAACGCGGGATTTACGTGACCGGCACTCGCGGAAAGGGTGGCTACTGTGACAGCGCCATCCGCAATCTGAAACAGGATTGGGAACGGCCCGTGAACGTTGAACTATACGAAACGGATGGGACTCCGGGCTTCAACCAGCAAGCCGGCGTGAAGATCTTTGGTGGTTGCTCGCGTCACCGGTTTCCTCAGAAATCACTGGCCCTGTTCGCGCAAAGAGTATGGCAAGGGATCGTTTCAGTATCAGCTCTTTCCGGACAAGGATATCGACCATTTCGAATCCTTCGTCCTGAGAGCTTCGGGAGATGATCAGGTACTCACCATGTTCCGTGACGCCTTGTCACAAATGGTGCTGGTGGAACATATGGACATTGACTGTCAGGCCTACCGTCCGGCGGTCCTGTTCCTCAATGGTAAATACTGGGGCATCCACAATATCCGTGAGAAGGTCAATGAGCACTACGTCGCCGGAAATTTCGGCGTTGACCCGGATGAAGTGAATCTGCTGGAAGGCACCGGCAGCGTCGTCTCGGGGACCAATGCCGGTTACACGGCCATGGTGAACTATGCCAACAGCCATAACATGGCTGATCCTGCGCAGTACGAGGTTGTCAAGGCTCAGATTGACATCGACGAGTATATCGATTACATGATCGGGCACATTTACCTGGCGGAGAGGGATTGGCCGGTCAACAATATCAAATTCTGGCGGGCAAATTCGGGGCCTCGTGCGCGGTGGCGATGGGTCAACTACGACATGGATCAATGTTTCATGTCGTGGTCGGTCGGAGAGGACATGATCGAGAAGACGACCACCACCACTGGGCCGGGCTGGCCCAATCCGGAATCGTCCACGCGCCTGTTTAGAAACCTGCTGAAGAATGAAGGCTTTCGGAATGAGTTCATCCAGCGTTATGCCTATCACATGAATACGACCTTCAATCCGGAACGTCTGGCGGGATTCATAGATCGGTTCCAGGAGCGACTGGCGCCCGAGATTCCGCGGCACATCACCAAGTGGGGAGGGCAGAAAGATCCCGATGCCCTGGAGACCTGGATGAGTCCCACATTCAACTCTGTGGCACGCTGGGAACAGAATGTTAACGAGATGCGATTCTTTGCCGTTCAACGGCCCGCCTTGACCGCACGCCATTTTCTCGACCACTTTGGATTGAGCGGGACGTCTGAGGTCAGCCTCCATCTGCATGTCCCGGATTCCGCCGTGCTTCAAATCAATGGTAAGCGACTCCGCGATGGATTCCAGGGGACCTATTTCAATGACATCCCCATCGTCGTACGCGCGACACCCAGATTGGGGTATACCTTTTCGCACTGGGAACTCCAGTCCGCTGTGGTCCCATCGAAGGTCATTGTGGACAGGGGATCCGTCTGGAGATACTCGGACATCGGAGTGGATCTTGGCACCGAATGGCAGCAGACAGGTTATGACGATTCGGCATGGCCCTCCGGCCCGGCCCAACTCGGCTATGGTGATGGAGACGAAGCCACGGTGATCGACTACGGTGGGAATGCGAACAACAAACGTTTCGCCGCCTATTTTCGCACGTCATTTTCGGTGGCCAATGTCGCACGTTGGCGTTCATTGTGGATTTCTCTGCTGGTGGATGACGGGGCTGTGGCCTATCTGAATGGCCAGGAAATCGCACGTATCAACGTGCCGTCGGGAGCCATTTATTATGATACGCCGGCAACTCAGGCGACTGCTAATGAAAATGGCTTCACGAAGGTTCAAGTCTCTCCTGCTCACTTGCGATCCGGTGTCAACATATTAGCCGTAGAGGTCCATCAGACCCGGGGGGACAAGTCCGACATGAGCTTTGACTGTTCCCTGTCAGGCGAAGACGCCCCCGTGGTTCAAACGCAGCGGGTTGATACACCTGAGATCGAGATCAAACTCTTGGACGATGCTCAATTCACCGCCTTCTTGAACGCGGATGCCACGACCGTCGCAGATCCGATCGTCATCACGGAAATCAACTTCAAGTCTGCCCCCGAGGCTGATAGTGATGACTGGGTTGAACTGTACAATCGTACCGCCACGGCCGTTGATCTGACCGGATGGCAGTTCACCGACGGAGCGGGACACGCCTATGCATTCCCTCCAGATACCGTACTTTGGCCCGGCAGTCATCTGGTATTGTGTCGGGACAAGATCAAGTTCAAGGCCGTCCATCCCTACGTCAAGAATCGGCTGGGGAACCTTGGGTTTGGACTCAGCAGTGAAGGGGAATCCCTTCGTGTCCTGGACACAGAGAACAAGGTCGTCGACAGGGTCGATTACGCATCGGTCGCTCCCTGGCCCCAAACGGCCGGAGAAACCGGATACACCATCGAATTGATGGATGTATCAAGCGACAACAATCGAGGCGGGAATTGGCGGGCCGTGAGTTTATTTGGGACACCCGGCACGAGACATGAGTAGTCCTGAGAATCCAATCATGGGTGTTCGCGGGATACAGGATCTCGTGGCAGAATGCCGGATTCCGACGCAAGAACACGCTGAGTGGATGACCGGAGCTATTGACATCAGATGCGGTGTTTCGGTATCATGACATGTATGCCGTGCCGGGGCACAGGCTATGAAGTCGAACGGGAAATCCCCGTCTAATCAAAGGGGTATCGCCATGGTGGGCCTAGCTGAGTAGTTACCTTGGGCCGAGTATTACTGACACCTATGGCAACCCGTTTCTCTTGTCCCGTCATTCAAGACCCTTTCCGCCAAGGAAACCCACCAACTTGAGAAAGACTACTTCTGCGTTTGTATTCGGCCTCATCGGAATTCTTCTCAACCTTCACCTGGCGGGAACCGCAAGGGCATCCGATCAAGTCCTGAACATAGACAAGGCTGACCTTTGGGTCAGGGTCGTCGTCGCCGATACCTACAACTCCTCCTACGATACGGAACGGGACCATTATGAAATGCAGGAGCGGCTCAACCTGACCGTGGAGGGGACGTACAAGTACAAACAGTACGAGCTACCGGCTATCCCGCAATTGCCGGACATACCCGGACTCCCACCACTGCCGTCCTATCCCCGGGCCGCACTGCTCATTGAAGACTCGAGAGAATTCAGCATTGCCGGTCATGGCGGGGGCACCTCCTATCATTCGTGGCTGTGGAATGAATGCAAACCAGGCACCTTAAGTGGCTGCCGGGATTTCGAGCAGAAAGGACATCAGAGCTGGCATTACGAGACCGTCGATCCGGTCTATCTCGAAGACGTCGTCAGGGATCTGAAGATCACCCAGCAGAGCAAGGATGACCCGGTGAAGTACAAGTTTCGGCTGAGAGTGGTGGGTGTCGGCGACTACATAAAAGGTTCAGGCACCGGCAGCACTACGAGCCGCGGTTATGACAGGAACGAAACGAGTACCGTGCCGATCGAGAGTTACCCGGCGTCTTTCAGCGGTGGCGCCTGGGACGACTGGCTCCGTAAGAGCAAGGGGGACATCACGGGAGAGCTGACGTTCCAGGGGGAGGAATTCACCGGTTCCGGCCATATCACGCACAGCTATTCTGCGACAGACGCTGGTGTCACCAGAACCGGCACGGTGGAAATCTTCTACAAGTTCAACCCGAAGCCGAGCGCGAAGAAGATCCAGGTCAACCAGGCCCTGGGACGCTACAAATACGTGGACGATCAGCACTACGTGCCGGTGTCGGACTTTGCCGCCGGGAAGGAGACGGCCGTCCAGGTATTCTTTGACAAGGCGGTGCCCGTTGACGAGTTGAGCGGTGTCAGTCTGGAAGTCTCTCGGGACGGTTCAACGGTGGCGACCCTTACCGATTTCACCAGGGACACCGAAAACAACGCCGTCATCTTCAGACCCAGGGATCGAAGCGAATGCGGCAACTGGCAGGCGGGAACGTATAAGTTCACGGCCAAGGTGAAGGATGCGGAAGAAGTCCTGGACAACGTCCAGTTCCAGGATCGGCGGGAACTGAAGGTGTTGGCCGTACCGGTGAGGACCAAATTCGACGGGGTGATTGAGACGCCGGGGAACGAATGGCAGAGCGGCGTCAAGTTCATGCGTCAGGTCTATCCGGTGGCCTATGACAAAGTCACCTGGTCACAGGGTCCCCTGTTCGATGCTACAGGTGCTGATTACGATACCACCACTTCGGCCGGAGAGCGGAAACTGTGGGAAGAGCTGAACAAGATGGGGGGAGCGTACGACCTGGTGATCGGCTTTGTTCAGTCACGCATTCCGGTAAAGAGGAACGGGACAATCCGGAGAATCCAGGGATACGCCTACCTCGACGGCAAGGCCTCAATCGTCGTCAATAGCGATGAGGACATGCAGGCCACGGTGCCTCATGAAGTGGCGCACATCTTCAAGGTCGGAGACACCTACGACGGCGGCGGCTACAATCTGGCCATCAACTGTCCTCCCTACTTGTACGAGGGCACGATTCTGGGGACTGATACGGCCGTCACAGGCCCCGATCCGGAAGTGAAGCCATTCCCCGGCAGTGGTACAGGGACACTGGTTGCCAAGGAGCTGCACCCCTATGAGATGGGGCGTGGCCTCCGCGATGACTCCATGTGTCTCATGGGCAGCGGAACGGCGCAGAGCAATTACTGGATCACGCCGGAAGTCTGGAAACATCTGTTCTGGTCATTGGCTCCCACCGGGTCCGGTGCGTCCGCAGCCGCCTCCGGGATAACGGCCTTCGGGATAGCCGCAGCCACAGAAGTAACTGCGCTCGACCGGTTTGTCGAGGCATCCGGCTGGGTGAGCAGATCAGGAGCGGTCGAGCCATCCCTTCCCTGGAGCACTACAACCGCTGCCGGCCCGGCGGACACTGTGACAGGGAATTACACGATTCAGGCAGTCGATGCGAACGGCGCCGTGCTGGGACGCCAGGGCTTCACCCCGACATTTGTCGATCTGTCCGATCCTCCTGAAGATTTGGATACGGCCCCGTTTACCCATGTGATTGTTCCGTTCCCGGAGGGGACGGTGAAATTCAGAATCGTCGATCAGGACAGCGTCATCCGCAGCGAAGTACCGGTCAGCGCCGGCGCCCCGACGGTCGCCGTAACTGCGCCTCCGGCCGGCCAAGAGATATCAGGCCCCTACACGATAACCTGGACAGCCACGGACCCGGACGGCGACAGTCTCTTCTACCGGGTGGAGTACAGTTCAGACGGTCGGCGTTGGAGCATCCTGCCGCCGTCGGTGACCACGACCAGCTTTGCCACGGATTTCAGCCTCCTTCCCGGCGGCAGCCAAGCCCGGATCCGGGTGACGGCCAGCGACGGGATACACAGTGCCTCGGCGGTCAGTGGGATCTTCGAGGTGCCGCTCAAGGAGACCGAGGTCACCATTGACAGCCCGGAGGCGGATGCAACCTATCGCCTGGAGTCCGGGATCGCGTTCCACGGGAGCGCATACGATCCGCAGGAGGGCGAAATCTTCGATGACCAGCGGCTGGTCTGGACCTCCGACCGCAACGGCGAAGTAGGTCGGGGCCCATCATTGTTCGTCATGAGACAGTTGGCGGCCGGCCGGCATCTGATCACGTTGACGGCCACGAACAGCCTGGGGCAGACAGCCTCCCGGAGCGTGACCATTCATCTGCTCCCCTCGCCGCCCTCTTTCAACCCCGACGGCGGGACCTTCCCGGGGCCGGTAAGCGTCACCATTGCCGACATCGCCGAAGGGACCACGGCATTCTACACCACGGACGGCACGGACCCGACGACGAACCCCGGCGCCCTCTCCTACTCCAGTGCATTTACCGTGACCAGTTCCGCCACCGTCAAGGCGGTGGTGTATCATCGGGCTCTTGAAGTCTGGAGTTCAGTAACCGCCCGCGACTTCGTGATTGCCGGGGAGTAAGCGGTCAGTCTTCGGGAATGAGTATCGACGGAGCGAGGGTCGCTCAGCACCCTGCCTGGGACGACCAGGGAACTCCGAATCGAATACCCTGAAGATCAACCATTCGTACCTGACAGCTTTGGTTCGCCCAGGCGTCAAAGGGTTGGCGGTCCCCGCGGGTCCCGATATAATGCCATGCGAAGATCGGTCTGCGCCGAATCGAGAGACCATGGCAGATCAGCCGGAACGCAGGAGTTTACATGACTATGAAGTGCCTCGGTGGGTTGCGTCGGAGCTTGATTGGGTTGGTGGTTGGGGGTGGTATCGCTCTTTGGGCCACGGCGGCATCGGGGCAGGTGACACACCGCTTTGCCATCGGGGAGCAGGACTTCCTGCTGGACGGGCAACGGCTGCAGATTCGTTGCGGGGAGATACACTTCGCTCGCGTGCCGAGGGAGTATTGGGGACATCGGCTGCGGCTGTGCAAGGCGATGGGCCTGAACACCGTGTGCGCGTACTTGTTCTGGAACTTCCACGAGTGGGATCAGGGACGATTCGACTGGTCCGGCCGGGCGGACGCGGCGGAGTTCTGCCGGCTCGCGCAGCAGGAAGGCCTGTGGGTGATTCTGCGGCCCGGCCCCTACGCCTGCGCCGAGTGGGAGATGGGCGGCCTGCCGTGGTGGCTGCTCAAAAAGGACGGCATCCGGTTACGGACCCGGGACCCGGACTTCCTGGCGGCCGGCCGCGGCTGGCTCAAGGAGGTCGGTCGTGTGCTGGGACCCATGCAGGTCACGCGGGGCGGTCCCATCCTCATGGTCCAGGTCGAGAACGAGTACGGCTTCTATGGCGATGATGTCCGGTACATGGGCGAGATGCGTCAGGCTCTGCTGGACGCGGGGTTCGATGTCCCGCTGTTCGCCTGCAATCCGCCGTATGCTCTTCGCAAGGGCCTGCGCGACGACCTGTTCAACGTCGTCAACTTCGGCAAGGACCCCACAGGCGGGTTCAAGGCGTTGCGGGAAATCCAGCCCAAGGGCCCGCTGATGTGCGGCGAATTCTATCCGGGGTGGTTCGACACCTGGGGCTTCCCACACCACCTGGGCAACACGCCACAGTATCTGGCGGACCTGGAGTACATGCTTGAGAACAATGCATCGTTCAGTATCTACATGGCTCACGGCGGTACGACCTTCGGCCTCTGGTCCGGCGCCGACCGGCCCTTTAAGCCAGACACCTCCAGCTACGACTACGACGCGCCCATCAGTGAGGCCGAATGGGTCGGCGAGAAGTTCAAGCTCACTCGCGAGCTGATGGCGAAGCACCTGCTGCCCGGCGAGACGCTCCCTGAGCCACCGGCTGCCAATCCGGTGACAACGATCCCCCGCTTCGAGCTCGGCCAGTCCGCCGCGATCTTCGACGACCTGCCGTCGCCCGTCGAGGACAAGGCCCCGCGCAACATGGAGGCCTACGACCAGGGTCGCGGCTGCATCCTGTATCGCACGATCCTGCCCGCCGGACCCGAGGCGCAGCTCAGTGCCAAGGAGGCCCGTGACTTCGCCTGGGTCTTTCTGGATGGCAAGCTCCTCGGGACCATGGACCGGCGCTCGCGCCAATACCGGGTGCAAATCCCGCAGCATCAGGCGGCGGCTCGCCTGGACATCCTGATCGAGGCCATGGGCCACATCAACTTCGGCCCCGAGGTGCACGACCGCAAAGGTCTGCACGGCCCGGTGACCCTCAAGACCGCGGCCGGCGACACCGTAGAACCCGGCGCGTGGCAGGTATATCGTCTGCCCCTGGATGAGCCCATGCTCGCGAGCCTGCAATGGAAGACGGGCAAGGCGGGCGGGCCTGCATTCTGGCGGGGCGAATTCGATCTGGCCAAACCCGCGGACACCTTCCTCGACGTGAGCACGTGGGGCAAGGGCGTACTGTGGGTCAACGGCCGGTGCATGGGCCGGTTCTGGAACATCGGACCGACGCAGACTATGTACGTGCCGGGTCCGTGGCTCAAACAAGGTCGCAACGAGGTAATCGTCCTTGATCTGCTCGGCCCTCAAGAGCCGGTCCTGACCGGTCTAGTGAAACCGGTTCTGGATCAGCTCCGGCCACAACTTGATTTCACTCGAAAGGTCCAGCAAGCCGTCCTGATGATGGAGGGCGTGCAGCCGGTCCACGTCGGCACGTTCGCACCTGGCCCTGCCGCACAGGAGGTGCGATTCGCCAAGCCCGCCCAGGGCCGCCAGTTCTGCCTGGAAACCCTTAGCGCCGTGGATGGCAAGCCGTTCGCGGCGGTGGCGGAACTCGATCTGCTTGACGCAGATGACAAGCCCATCCCGCACACCGTCTGGACCATCGCCTACGTGGACAGCGAAGAACGAGTCAGCGAAGGACGATAAGGACCACCCGGACGGGTCCTACAACGCCTTCCTCAGCACGCCGCCGATCAGCATCGCCGGGGCTGAAGCAGGCTCGCTCCAGCTCATTTTCGATTCGAGCTGGCGCCAGGAGGCCACGCAAACCGCCAGTATTACCGTTCAGTATAACGGTGGACAGCCGGTCGTGGTCATGCTGTGGGAGTCTGAAGGCACCAATCCGACCGCATTCAAGACCGATGCCACCAATGAAGAAGTGACCGTGAACCTGAACAACCCGGCAGGGGCCCAGATCATGATCGTCACATTCGGCGTGACTGATGCCGACAACAACTGGTGGTGGGCCATCGACAACATTGAGGTTGTCGGTGCGTTCGGCAAATAGGTACGGCCGCCCGGTCTGCCGTGACCGGAGGGCGGTGACAGCCAGTTTTGAGAACTGAAGCCGGGCGCTCAACCTGTGCAATATACGTGGGTTGAGCGCCCGGCCGCGAATGTCGCGCGGCCGCGGCAGTGGCTTCAACGGCCGACGAGCGACAATCGAGGACTGCACAATGAGAAAGCAGGATGCGTTCACGCTGATCGAGTTGCTGGTCGTTATCGCCATCATCGCCCTGCTGATGGGAATCCTGTTGCCGTCGCTGGCCAGGGCCAGACAGCAGGCCCAGAAGATCGTCTGCTCGGCCCACACGAAGGGGCTCGGAGTCTCGCTGCGGATGTACGTCGACGATTATGACGGCAAGACGCACAACTCTCCAAATGAGGGCTTGTGGGACAACGCCTACGAAGGTGCGGCCATCGTCAAGCCGTTTGCCCCCAACGACAGCTTTGCCTACTGGGGCATTGCCTACTACCCTTATGCGAAGGACAAGAGAATCTTCCGATGCCCCGGCACCCGGCGGACGGATGACTGGCCGGAGCGCGGTTGGGGGATCGCCTACCAGCCGTACTTCAGGTACTGCTCCTACGGCATCAACGGATATATTACCGGCAAGAAGATCGACCACGACTTCAAGAAGCACGATGAGGTCATCGCCTTTCAGGATCATATTGAACAGAAGCTGGATAATATCAGTTCCGACATGTTCTGTATCGGCCCGGGCGCCAGGATCAACCTTCGACAATGGCGTCCAGCACGAGAAGGCGGGGAGGGCTTTGTTGACACCTATTGGCCGGGCTATGACACTGTGGGGGAGTGCTTCCGCCACATGGGTGTTTCGAACACCTGCTGGCTCGATGGGCATGTCAGCGGCATCAAGAAGACGACCGGCGAAGACGTTCCCGCCTACTGGTATACCGGCGTGAAAGACGGTACATGAGCGCGGAGTCTTGACCTGCCGAGACATGCTTGCTGGGAAGCCGGCACGCAGAAGGAGCTGCATGATGAGCGCAAGGAACCTGGGTTACTGGATTACCGCAGCGGCAATTCTACTGGCCATATCCGGCTGCAAAAGGAAAGAGAGCGGGCCTGCGCCGCAAGTGATTGGACCGAGCGGTGCGGAGATTGCCAAGGTGAGGGATGCCCTGACGCGCGGGATGCAGCCGGTCAGTTTCGACAGGCTGGCGAAGGCACACGTCGGCAAACGGTGCGTCGTGGTGGCCCGCAGCATACCTATTCCTCCTCCACCGCCGCCTCTTGGCATGGTGCGCATCATGGGATCGACAACACTCTACACCGGGGAGCTCACCGATGTCTCGCCCGGCGCCGTCAGAATCCGTGCGGCCTATCCCACTTCCGGCAACTACAAGTACGTCGAAATCGCTCCGGGGGACATCCAGTCGATTCACTTGGGCGAGGCCGCCCCGACCATTTGAAGCCGTAGCCTTTCGGGCGAAGATAGCAGAGTGTTCCAGGGCGGGATCAACAACCGCAGAGGAGGCTTGCATTCCTAAGCTGATTCCGGGACAATGCTCCCTATGAAAGAGCTCAGTCGCAGAAACCTCCTGAGGCAGTCGGGGACATTGGCGACCGCCATGGCGCTGGCCGGCTTGCCTCGCACGTGTCGGGCTGCCGGCGCCAACGGTTTCGTGCGCCGGGAGTATCGCGCCGGCCATTGGGCCGTGCCGAAGGGAGTATGATCCGGATGCAGATCTGCCCCCTGCATCTGTTTACTGCAATCTCGGCAACTATGTTGGCAGGAGAAGGGTCTTCCTGGGGGATGATACACACGGCTTGTCGGATAGGAGACATCACATGAGACGGCGAGATTTCATCGCGGCTACCGCATTCGGGCTGACCGCATTGTCCGGGAGCCGAAAGGGCAGCACCCAGAGCGAAGCCGCGAGATACCGCGTCGCGGTCATCGGCAGGACGGGCCAGGGGGACTACGGCCACGGACTGGACGTCGTATGGAACGATGTCGAGCAGGTTGAAGTGGTGGCGGTGGCCGACCCGGATCCGAAAGGCTGTGCGGCGGCGGCCCAGCGGCTCCGTGCACCGAAAAGCTACGCCGACTACCGTCAAATGCTGGAGAAGGAGCGGCCGAAGATCGTGAGCGTAGCCCCTCGCTGGCTGGACTGCCATCGTGACATGGTGCTTGCTTGTGCGGAGTCGGGTTGCCACGTCTTTCTTGAGAAGCCGATGTGTCAGACGCTCGAACAGGCAGACGAGATGATTGCCGCTCTTGAGAAACGGAACCTGAAGCTGGCCATTGCCCATCAGACGCGCCACAGCCCGGCGCTGGCCCATGCGCAGAAGATGATTGCAGAAGGGGAGCTGGGGGATATCCTTGAGCTGCGGGGCCGGGGCAAAGAGGACCGTCGCGGCGGCGGGGAGGACCTCATGGTGCTCGGCACCCACGTCATGGATCTGATGCGATTGCTCGCGGGCAGCCCACAATGGTGCTTTGCGCAGGTGAGGACCGATGGACATCCTGTCACAAGAAGCGATGTTCGCGATGGGGCGGAGGGGATAGGTTGTCTTGCCGGAGATGAGATTCACGCCATGTATCGTTTCGATGCAACGACAACGGGCTATTTCTCTACGCATCGTGCCCGGCATGGCGCCTCCAGCCGATATGGCCTTCAGATCTACGGGAGCAAGGGAATCCTCACGACGACCATGGGCGCCGTGCCTGAGACCTGGTTTGTGGAGGATCCATCCTGGCAGCCGGGGCGCAGCAAGGCACAGTGGAAGCGTATCTCCAGTGACGGTGTTGACAAGCCGGAGCCTCTCAGCGATCCCAGCCACGCATACGGCAATCGTCTCATCGCACTCGATCTGATCCGGGCCATCGAGAACCGATACTCAGCCGAAAGGCAGTATGTACGATGGGCGTGCGGCACTGGGAATGATCCTGGCCGTATATGAATCGAACAGGCTCAACGCGCCTGTCCGATTTCCGATTGAGAACCGCAAGCATCCTTTGAGCATGTAACAATGATGAATCTGAACCGCTTGGCATTGATGATTGTCTTGGTTTTGTGGCTTGCCATTTCGGGCGTGGCGATGGATTGGCCGCAATGGAGGGGGCCGTTCTTCAACGGTTCCACGGACGTTAAAGACCTGCCGGCCTCCTGGAGCAAGGAGAGAGGGATTGCCTGGGTCAGTCCGCTGCCGGGGCCGAGCGGGGCCACGCCCGTCATCGCCGGCGGCCGAGTGTTCGTGACCTCGATGATCAAAGGAACGGGTGAATTTGTGGCGCTGTGCTTTGATGCGGTGGCCGGTAAGCCGCTGTGGCGGCGGCAGGTGGGCTCCGATGCCCGCCGATTCCCGCGAAACAACATGGCGTCGCCGTCTCCCGCGACGGACGGAACGCGTGTATTCTTCCTGTACGGCGACGGTACGCTGATCGGCTTCGATGTCGAGGGCAAGGAGCTCTGGTCCCGCAACATCGAAAAGGAGTACGGCAACCTGGCCCTGCAATTCGGGTACAGCAATAGTCCGCTGCTCTACGAGGGCAAGCTGTACGTGGTGGTCTTTCGACGCGATACCCCATACCGGGGCGAGAATCCTGGTGCGGCCGGCCCCCTCGACTCGTTCATTCTGGCCGTGGACCCGGCTACCGGGCAGACGCTATGGAGGCAGCCCCGAAAGACGGACGCTTTCGACGAGGGCATGGAGACCTACATGACACCGATCCCATTCGTTCGGGACGGCAAGGCCGAGCTGCTCACGACAGGCGGCGATTTCATTACCTTGCACGATCCGCAGACGGGCAAAGAACTCTGGCGGTTCGAGTACTGGACCGACAAGGTTCGTGACTCCCGCATCATTCCTACGCTGGTGACCGGCGATGGACTGATCTTTGGCACTCGTCACAAGCACAAAGGGGTCTTCGCTCTCGAGCCACCCACACGCGATGGCCGGGGCGGGCGGATTCTGTGGGACTTTGACGAGGCGGCGCCGGACTGCAGTACACCCCTGTTCTATGACGGGCGGCTCTACGTGCTGGACGGCCTCAGGCGCAAGGTCGTCACCTGCCTCGAGCCGCGAACGGGCAAGCAGTTCTGGCAGGGCAAGCTGCCCGGGAGCCGACCATGGTGGGCGTCGCCGACGGCCGGCGACGGCAAGCTCTACTGCATCAATGAGGACGGCCACGTCGTCGTGCTCCAGGCCGGCGGCGACGAGTTCAAGGTCCTTTTCGAGACGGCCATGGGCGAGCCGGAAATCAAATCGTCTATTGCCGTCGCCAACGGCCGCCTGTTCATACGAACCGCAGAGAACCTGTACTGTATCGGCCGCTGATGAATCCCTGGACGGAACACGTGACGAAGACAGCCTCCGGTTCGCGCATGGCTCATGGCTCAGTTACCCCAGGGCGACTCCGGCGTTCCGGCTTCCGAGGCCTTGGGACGCTCCGCAAACGGCGGCGTCTTGCCGGAGTGCACGTCGAGCAGCGTCTTATGCGTGGCTTTGGCGGCGTCCACGAGTTCAGGGTACGGACGGTCCGTGGCATCCACGAACCCGATGTTATAGTTCTCCCCGTCCATGCGTCCCAGGACCGGCTCGTCCCGCCAGCAGAACCAGTGGGCGCCCACAAAACACGGCAGGGCAGCGGCCTGCTCCATGTAGTAGCGGTATCCCTTGCCCCGCTCGACCTGATTGGCGGTCTGGACCAGGCCCGCGCCCAGGCCGTCGGCCGGCACGCCCAGGTGGAACTCACCGATGACGATCGGCCGACCGGTGACTTCATAGACTCTCTTCATCTGCCGGGTCGGCTCGTACTCGTACACGTTGATGCTGCACACGTCGAACATCTTCGCCATGCGCATCACGGCTTCCGGCGGCGTGCCTCCGAACCGGATGCCCAGATTCAGATGGTTGGGGTCGTATTTCTTGATGGCCTGGCCGACCAGCGTGAGGTATCGCTCGAACATGGCGTATACGAATTCCCGGCGTCGGTTGGGCGTATCGCCCTGGGCCAGGAACTCCTTGAGCTTACGCTGGGTGGCGGTGTCGGGGCCTTTGAGGAACAAATCGACCACCTCGCTCTCGCGATTCGGCCAGGGCGGCTCGTTGCCGATGAAATAGCCCAGCAGCCAGGGGTCGTCCTTGCGCGAGACGCATTGTTGGCTCGCGGCGGCATCGGCGTTGGCGACAAACTCATCGGAGTACACGTCCTGCATTCCCAGAAAGGAGGTCTGTGTACGCGGGCCGCGGAAGGTTACTACGTAGGCCTTTCGTTGATTCTCCGCAGGTGTCACGAAGGACCAGTTGCCGATCGTGGTCAGACCCCAGGCCTCCATGCGGGCGATGGTCCGGTCGGGCGGGGCACCGGCCTCCGAAGATGCGGCATTCCGCGGGCCGCCTCTGCCTGATCTGACGCCGCCCATGCCGTTGGAGCCCGTGGACAGAAAGAGATGTCCGTCTGGATCGACGAACCACCACCTGCCATCGATCTGTTCGACCCGGAAGAAGCCCGTGGCCGCCGCCTTGGTGCCGGCATAACCGCCATACTTGCAGAAGCCGAATTCGCCGGGGCCAAAGGACTTCTCCTCGTCCGCCAGTTCCTTCTGAAGCTGCTCGCGGCTCTTGATCTTGCGGGGCCAGTTAGCGTGGGCCCACTGGCCGAATTCGTCCAGCACAGGCAGTTTGTCCTGCTCGATGAATTCAGACCCCGCGTCCTCCTTCGATAGAGTGACGGACCGAATCTCCAGGGTGGGCTTGTTGAGCGGGTAGTCCATGGCCATGCTCATCGCCTCGACATTCTTGAGATCGCCGAACGGTCCCCACACCGACATCCAGAACGAGTTGGTTCGCCGGTTGCTGGCGGAAGCGAGGTCCGTTCCCTTCTGGTCCCTGCCCTTGAGGTATTGCAGCGGAATGGAGGCCCGCAGCCAGACATTCTGGCCAAAGGGCTGGAGCATCAGCCTTCGTTTGCCGTTAGTGGTATGGAGCCACAGGGAGAAACGCTGCGGCGTGGACGTCCTGATCTCCATTACCAGGTAGTTGTAGTCGGACCAGTCCGAGGGCAACTGGGCGTCCAACTCTTTCAAAGACCATTTGTGCTCGGCGGCCTTGCCCTCAAACGTCACCTTGACGGGCTTGTCCATGCTGAAGCCCGTGGCGCAGCAGAGAAGTAGCCCGGCTGCCATACAGATCATGGTGTTCTTCATTGGACCGCCACCTTCCAAAGTGTGATGCTCAACGGCTTGACAGAAACAACGCCGGCCAGATCCGTGGTCCCTGCCTCCTGGATGTCCACCTTGCGTGACTCGCCCGGCTGGTTGTAGGCCATGGGGTCGTCCCCGGCGATGACCCAGGTCTGGGCCTTGCTCCCGAGTTTGACAGAACCCAGATTCAACTTCAGTTGGGTCGTGTCCTTGGTGGGATTGACCACGGCGATGGTCAGAGCCTTCTTGTCTGACGTTAGGGCGGCCGAGATATCCAGGGGTGCTGCCTGGTGCTCGACAGCAATCGGGATCGTGCCAAAGTGCTGCCGATACAGCATCAGAGGCATGCCTGTAGAGTCAAACTCAGCGGCTGTCTTGGTGGTCTTGATGCACCCGATGACATTGACCGTCTGGGCGTAGTTGGCCATGAACATGATGTCGCTGTTGCGGAAGTACTCGTGCAGGCCCGCGGCGATGCCCAATGCGTCCTTGAGGAAGTACCGGGTGCCCAGTTCGCCGAAGACGTGAGGCCCGTACCAGTAGTTCCACTCATCCAGGGCGATGCGAATATCTTTGCCCTTCAACGACGGCAGTTCTTCACGAAGCTTGCGATGTGCATCCGCGATCCGTTTGACGTTGTTCGGGATCTGCTGTACGTGTTGCGGGATATCTTCCTTGTCCCGGCAATAGAAGTGCTCGCTGATCAGGTCCATGTGATCGGCACAACTTGTGAGCATCCCCCGGGTCCAGCTCCGCTGCCCCGCGTCGCCCACGTCGCCGCTGCCCACCGTCTTGATCGTCGGGTCCACCTTGCGCATCATCTCCTCGACCCAGTTGTGCTTCAATACGTAGTGGCGCAATTGCATGTAGCCAAGCTGCCAGTTGCCCCACATCTCATTGCCCACGCACCACCACTTGACACCGAAGGGCTTGGCGACGCCATTCTTGGCCCGCCACTTGCCCATCGGGGTTTCGGTCGAACCATTGGCGTATTCGACCTCCGCGGCAGCCGAGTAGGCGTCGCCGAATCCCGTGTTGACCGCGATCATGGGCTCCGTTCCGATCAGCTCGCAAAAGCGAACGAATTCGTGCATGCCCATGTCGTTGGTTTCGATCCCGGTCCACGCCGGATTGGTGCGGGTGGGTCTCTTGTCCCGGTCGCCCAAGCCGTCCCGCCAGTCATAGCCGCTCACGAAGTTGCCGCCCGGCCACCGATACACTGGAGCGTTGAGTTGCTTGAGCAGCTCGAGTGTGTCCTTGCGGAACCCTTCGACATTATCGGCGGGCATCAGCGATACGCACCCGATCTTCAGCTTACCCTTGCCGCTCGTAGTGATCGCCAGCCGCCCATTGTCACTGTCGGCTCCGGCCGTGAACTTGAAGGGAACCTTGGTGTACTTGGCACCGACCGACTTAACGGTCTGCACTGCCTTGTCCGCGTCGGCCTGGCCCCAGGACAGGCTGACGGTCACGGGCGCCACTTTGCCGTCTGCGGCCACATACAGGTATCCCACATATGTCCGGCCTTTGACCAGCCCGAGTTCCTCCTGATAGACGCCCACGACAGTCCCATTGCCTGGCGCATTGATCTGCGGCGTGTGGTCGCCCACAAAGGCATCCTGTTTGACCATCTGAACGGGCGAATCATTATTCGCCCCTACACCGATCACTTTCCAGGGGGACGCGGCCAGCACGCGGGCCTGCTCGCGGGTGAGACGCCAGATCTCCTTGTCCGCCGGGACGGGGAAGTAGAACTTGCGGTCCTCCAGCATCTCCGCCCAAATGCCGCCGTAGATGCATCGCCCCAGGTGCTCGATGAACTGGCCGTAGATGTAAGGGCTAATCGGCTCCCTGATCTTAGACGCGTCGACCGATACCTCGGCAACGGCCGGCCCGGAGGCCTGCGCATTGGGCTCGGCTCCCACACAGATTGCCGTGACGACCATCAGACATGCAATCGCCCCAAGGCAAGAACGTAAGGACAGGTGTTGACTCATGCTTGTCTCCTTTTCAAGAACAGAGCCGGGATTTGTCACCGTACAGGCCTCAGATGATACCGAACGTGCTCTCGGCTGTCCACTGGCAGGCCGCGGAAACTCGTTTCGTGAACTCCGCAGCTTTACGATCGGTGACGCGATCTGCTACAATCGGCGGTAACATGGCAGGTTCCTGTGTTGGCCTTAAGGAGAAACACTGTGCGAGAAATGTCGAGGGTGGTACCAGCATCCTTCGTCCTGTCACTCGTTCTGCTTGGGACCATTGAGGCGGCCGGCGCCGCGGAGGTGAAGTCGCCGGACGGCCGGGTGGTCCTTTCGCTTGAAGTGAGAGATTTTGAAGGTGCGACCTCGTGCCCTGTCTACAGCGTCACGTACGATGGCAAGGTCGTGATTGCCTCGTCTCGCCTGGGACCTGTTCTCGCGACCGGGCCGCTTGCCGAGGGGCTGAAGATTGTACGCCAGACGGAAAGCAGCATAGATGCTCACTGGAAACCCGTCTACGGCGAGCGAAGCACGATCCGCGACCACTACAATCAGGTTATCGTTGAGTTACAGGAGCGAAACGCGCCGCACCGACTCCTGCACGTGACTTTGCGGGCTTACGATGAAGGTGCGGCGTTTTGCTACAGCCTGCCGAAGCAGCCGGATATGGAGCGGGTCACTGTCTCGCGGGAGATGACGGAATTCCGCTTCCCGGCCGACTTCAGCGCGTGGGCGACTTACACGGCGCAGGGCCTGTATGCGAATGTGCCGATCAGCCAGATCAAAGCAGGTTGTGAGCGTCCGCTGGTTGTTCGACTGGCGGACGACAGGTATGCGGCGGTGGCCGAGGCCCGGCTCGTGGACTACGCGAGGATGAAGCTGGCGCCTCTGGCCGGTGTCCCGCACAGTCTGACTGCTGAGCTAAGCAGTGAGGTTTCCTCCTCGTTGCCGCTGCGGACGCCCTGGCGGGTGATCATGCTTGCCGAGAGTCCCGGGCAGTTGCTGGAACGCAACGACATCATCCTCAACCTCAACGATGAGTGTGCCATCAGAGATACCTCCTGGATCAAGCCGGGCAAGGTGATTCGTGAAGTGACCCTAAGCACCGTCGGCGGCAAGGCCTGCGTGGATTTCGCCGTCAAGCACGGCCTCCAATATGTCGAGTTCGACGCCGGCTGGTACGGAGCGGAGAATGATGACGCCTCCGACGCCCGAGCGGTCAACCTCGATCCCAAACGCTCGAAGGGGCCGCTGGATTTGCAGGAGGTGATCCGCTACGCCGGCGAGCGAGGCATCGGCATCATCCTTTACGTGAACCACAAGGCCCTGGAGCGGCAGTTGGACGAGCTGCTGCCGCTCTACCGGCGGTGGGGTGTGAAGGGCATCAAATTCGGCTTCGTCAACGTCGGTTCCCAGCGATGGACGAGCTGGATGCATGAGGCTATCCGCAAGGCCGCCGAGCACCAGTTGATGGTCGATGTGCACGACGAGTACCGCCCGACGGGCTGGTCGCGAACCTGGCCGAATTTCATGACCCAGGAGGGCATTCGCGGCGACGAGGAACGCCAGCCCAACACCGTGTCACTGACCACGCTGTTCACGCGTATGCTCGCGGGCCCCGGCGACAACACGATCTGCTACTACGATGAGCGGGTGGACCGCCAGGCCACGCACGCCTATCAACTGGCGAAAGCGGTCTGCTTCTACAGTCCGTGGCAATTCCTGTTCTGGTACGACCGCCCGTTCATCTCGCGTGAAGTGACAGGCCGCGCCCCGGACGCCCATAACGTGATCGGTGACGAGCCGGAGCTGGAGTTCTTCGCCCAATGTCCCACCGTGTGGGATGACACCAAGGTTCTTCACGGCAGCATCGGCCAATACGCAGTGATCGCACGGCGCAGCGGCGACAACTGGTTCATCGGCGCTATGAACAGTGATGAACCTCGCTCACTCGATGTCCCTCTCCAGTTCCTGGACGAAGGCCGGAAATACACGGCGCACATCTACTCTGACGATCCGGCGGTGGCGACACGGACCCATGTCAAGATCGAGCGGCTCACGGTGAATCGTAGCTCGGTCCTGAAGGTGGCGCTGCCCGCTCGATGCGGCCAGGCGATCCGCCTCGTGCCGGCCGTGAAGAAAGAGGAGTCCGCCGGGATTGTGACGCTCGAACCCAAGCCGCTGGCGGGCATGTTGCTCAATCCGGGAAAAGGCTGGTCGGCGGGAGGACTGCCGAACAGGCATCCCCAGGAGGTGCTCGGCCTTCTGGGCATGGGCGTGATGCGGCTGGACTGGGCGAGCGTCGAACCGCAAGAGGGGCAGTACAACTGGGCCTCGCTGGATCGTTTCCTCGACGCTTGGGGCCGGCTCGGCAGGGTCTGCAACATCGGCATCATGTGTGCGAACACTCACAGCGGCGCCCCGGAAGGCTACGTCACGCCCAAGTGGGTGGATCTCGGGCGCGGCGGCCAGTCGGGGCTGCGGATGCTCCACGAAAACCGCGAGCTTATCGAACACCTGACCAACCGCATCGGCTATCACTTCCATCTGCGCCGTGCAGTCTATCCTGGCCGCGCACCAAGAGACGGTTTTGAGTTGGAGCTGACCTGGGTCAACCAGGGCGTTGCGCCCATCTACATTCCGTGTGCGGTGGCTGTTGCGCTGCTGGACGAGAGCGGCAAGCGAGTTGATACCGCGTGGCCGCAGGAATGTCACCCGGCAAAGTGGATGCCTGGCCGGCCTGCCATTGAGAAGGCCCGCGTGAACTACTCGAATGTTCAGGCCGGAAAATACCGCCTCGCACTGGCGCTCACGCGAAACGACGGCGACGCGGCTCCCTGGATTCGGCTGGGCACAGACCTGCCCATCGTGGATGGCTGGTACGTTCTCGGCGCAATGGAGATTGCCCGGTGAGCAGATGGTGAGTGATGGCTGCCCTCAATGGCAAGGGGCCTGGACCAGAAGGAGGAAGTGATCCAGGCCCCCTGTGCGTAATCAATGACGCAGGGGCGAATGATGATTCGTCGTACCCGCTGCGCCCACAAGCTCTGCGTTACCTGTCAGTTGAACGGTTTGGCGAATGGTTCCGTCCGGCCCGCCAGCCATCCAAGCTCTTCCTGTGACAACGCGCGGTTGTAGAATCGCACATCGTCGATCATGCCCGTGAATTCACGGTCGACCGTGACGCCATCGGTCCCGAGCCAGGCGCCAATCAGGCCATCGCTCAGCGTTACCGTGGTGGGTATTGCAAGCGTTGCTACGCCATCTCTCAAGCCGTCGAGCCACAACATCCATTCCGTAGGCGTTACGATCGCTGCCACGTGGTACCACACATTGGGCTTGACTCTCGATCTGCCGCTGAGATTCGCGAAACCGTAGAAGCCGCCATCGACCCTGGCGTAGCTGAATCGCCAGTGAACATCGCCGGCTTCCCAGCCGTCGCTGTGGAACATGCCGGCAAAATCCAGGTTGGTGGTATCGACCGCCGAATTGACCCACATGCTGATCGTGACCGCGCTCGACGTGCCAAGGAGCGGGACATCCACGGCATCGCCGACCCCATCGAGCGACAGGACCTGGCCCCTGGCGGGATCGCTGGCGGTCTTGGCGTCACCCAGGGCGATACCGTCGTGTGTGCCTGCGGAGTCTTTGAGATTGCCGTCGAACTTGTAATGGGCAACCAGGCCCGTCGTACCCGGATCGACCGGCACGATCAGTTCGCCCGCTTGTGGATACAGGCGGATGTCGTCGATGTACAGCACGCCGGCCGCCGCGGCGCCATCGACCCCAATGGCCAGTTTCGTAGTGCTCGTCAGGTTCGCGCCCGTTGAGGCCAAGTCGATATTCCACGGCTGCCACAACGTCCGCTTGATGTCCTCGGTCTTGCCGTTGTAGGGGATCTTCGTGCTGTTGATCTTGATGTACATCTGTCCGGTGTTGTTCGGATCGCCGTGGAAGGCCAGGGACAGCGTCTTGATGCCGTGTTTGCTCCAATCCTGTGGCTCAGCAAGCGTGCGCCCGGCCTCCGAGAAGCTGGCGGTGGAGTTATCATAGAATATCGGCATGGACTGGCTGCCGCTATTGACTCTGACCGTTTCCGCGATATCACCCGCCAGGGGATCGTAGCCGACCAAGGCGCCTGAGTCGTTGCCTTTGCCGCCTTCGGGGAAGAAGTCGTCAGGCGAGAAGCCCAATCCATCGATCCATGTCTGGAACAGCCTCTTGGGAGACTCATTCGTGTAGCTTTCGAAGTCGTCCACCACGATGTACGGCTGGGTGGAGAGACTCCAGACGTCGCTTTCCCATGAGGCCGGGTCTTTCACCGCGTTGACCTCGTTGACTTTCCAGTAATAGGTTTCGTCCAGGTTGAATGACATCTCGAGGGAGGGCTGCGTTACCGTCGCGGCCAAGGCCAGGGCATTGGGATCTGTGCCGAGATAGACCTCGTGGGTCCCGGCCTCGCGTCCGGGCCGCCAGTTCAGCGTTACCGCCGGCGACACATTGGTAGCGCCGTCAGCCGGGTCCGGCTCTCTCGCCGAGGTCGGCACGGCCAGGAAGCGCACCTCGCTCAAGCCGTATCCCAGCGTCAGATTGCCCCAGTTGCTCTGGATCGTCAGCTTCACGTATCGTGCCGTCACGCCACCAAAGGGCACCTTCGTATCCGCCGTGCAGGCGGCGGTGCCCGGCGCCCGGGCAAATTCAAACTCGCCCAGTTTGCTCCAGGTCTGTCCGTCCGCGGAGTAGTCTACCACTACCTGTTTCGCTCCGAAACCGAAGAGGGGCTCATATCCCTGGTTCGAATTCCAGACCAGCATTTGATCGAGTTTTACAGTCTTGCCGAATTCATACTGGATCCATTGCGGACTGCCGGGGCCGCTGAGCCACATGTCTGCGTCCAGCGTGGAGTGCTGATCGCTGGGGGCCAGGCCGGAGCCATCGACGGTCTTCTCGGGACCTGTAGTCGGGCCGTTCTGACTGGAGGCCTTGGCTGTCACGTTCCTGACCGGTATGGAATACGCCTCGGCCGTGAAGCTCCAGACACTGCCTTTGACGGTCGCGTTGCCCGGCGCCGCACCGACCTCGTCGACACGCCAGTAGTAAGCCCGGTCAATCTCCAATCGGATGGAAGGAGCGTACGTGGTGTCCGTATGCCCCTGGCTGACCAGCACGCCCTTCGGATCGGCTCGGCTGGCGTTGCTCACATCATCGGAAGATGTCCCGAAGTAGACGTCATGCGTGACAACGTCCTTGCCTGCCGACCAGCTCAGGGTCGCCAAGCGAGCCACATCCACCGCGCCGTTCGCCGGTTGCGGGTCCCCGGCAGAGGCGAACCACTTCTGCGTGAGATAGGCCTCTACACCGGTTCGTTCCGTGTCGGTCAGCTCGCGATTGTAGATCAGGATTTCGCCATACTTGTTTCCACCCGATCGATATACGCGGTCGTTGCAGAGCCGGTTGGCTTCGACGTTGCCCGTCGTAACGAGACTGATGATCGACCAGTCGTCCGGCCAGGGCGTTGCCAGATCGGTCACCTGTGTGCCATTGAGAAAGGTCTTGCCATTCCTGATATTGGCATGGGTGTACGACGCATCCCAGAAGCCCACTGTCACCGCACCCAGGCCATTGCGATCGCGATGGAAGTGGTAGCTGGCGGAATGGGTCAGCAGAAAGGCCGAGCCCCGAACGACGGCGAACACCGTTCGGATGGTGTTGACGTTCTGGTCGGCGCCGGAGGCGTTCTTGAACTGCATCCAGAGACCCAGGGCATTGCCGGAGACCCAGTTGCCGAAATCCACGGCCGGTTTGCCTCTTATGACGCCGGCGGCGAACGTCGGCTGGTTGGCGGCGGCGGTCTGCTCGGCGTAATAGTTGTTCCCGGAGAGGTCATTCCACCGACTGACCTTGCCGGTGGCATCTTTCACGATTGTGTCGGTCTGAGAGGCGTCGAGCCACAGGACCAGGCCGTCCTTGTCTGGAACCTGCCCCATCGCCGTCGTGCCCATCCAGCCCGCCACGATCATGAGCGTGACAATCACACACGTCGTTCTCTTGCACATAGTATTCCTCCAGCCCTAATCAAGTCATGTAAGTTGCCCTTGCCACAACCGATTTACGATTTACGAATTATGATCTGGCTCCCGCCCCTGCCAAGTCGTAAATCGCAAATCGCAAATCGCAAATCGTGAATTGCCGAAGGTCTCCTTCCGTACCACCTCCTTTCTGCGAACGCATGTGCGTCGCGCCGGGCCAATCGCGGGGCGGAGCCTGCTCCACCCTACAGAAGCGACCTGTACGCGTAGCCTTTCAGCATGAACTCGAAGTCCGCCATCTCCTCATTGTCCTGAGGAGGCCTGGTGAATTGGAAACTCCCGGGTTCATGCAGGGCCTTCAGATTCCACTCAATCAGCCCCCGGCTGTAGAACCTGTGCATATCGACATGGCCGTCCGCGAAACCCAGTGTGCTGCTGTTGTCGCGATGCCAGATGCCGAACGGATCGACCCACCGCTTGCTCTTCGGGTACATGACCCACGAACCCATGTTGTAACCTCGGGGGTCGCACTCGGCCAGAAAGACATACTTGGTGGCGGGCTGCTTGATTTCCGTGTACCGGACACAGGGGATGATCTCCCACTCGAACGGGCTTTCGCTTCTCACCCCGTTCATGCCGCCGGCAATCGAATAGGTGCGGAAGGCGTACTTGTGGTAAGGGCTGTTCTTGCGCTTATCCGAGGGGCACCGGTACACGTCGATCTCTTTGACGTAGGGCCACAGCATGCCCCGCTTGATGTATTCTTTCTTCTCCTCCACCGAGGCATTCACTCCCCCCGGCGGAATTTGTACCCAGGGGCTCTTGGGGCTCTCGGTCACCCGCTCAGGGAAACCGCCGACGAGCTTCGCGTCGTTCTCGTCCTTGTAGATCAGCCATGCGAGGGTCAGGGTCCGCACATTGCCCCGACAGTTGAGGCTGCGTGCCTGCTCCCTGGCGACGTTCAGGGACGGCATGAGGATCGCCATGAGCACCGCGATGATGGCGATGACCACCAGCAACTCGATCAGTGTGAACGCCCGTCGCTCCATGGTTGTCTCCCACGTATGATTTTCGGTTTACGATTTGGTGGGGGCGGGAGCCAGAATCATAATTCGCAAATCATAAATCGTAAATCAAAGGTCGTCCATGCACATACAATCAGCCACGATCATTATCGGACAACCGGGTGCATAGATGTATTCGATTTTGCGTCTTTCGCCTTCGATTTTGCGACATTCGTTACGACACCATTCATGCGGGCGAAAGAGGTTTCGCCCCTACCCACCGGATGGATCAGTGGTCGGCACCCACGGATCCCCTGCGATGCTGCTCGGGCGTGACCCTCATTTGCCGTTTGAATGCGACGCCGAAGTGGATAGCGTTCGAGAACCCGCACCGCTCGGCGATATTCGCCAGGGACCAGTTGGTCTCGACGAGCATTTGGCAGGCCCGCTCGACGCGAACACGCTGGATTTCCTTGTGGATACTGATTCCCACGGCCCGTCGGAAATGGCGTTCGAGGGGCCGCCGGGAGATGGCCGTGGCTTCCACCACGTCCTCGACGGACAGAATGTCACGTGCGTGGCCCCGGATGAATCGCAGCGCCTTTGCCACGACCGGGTCCTCCGCCGCCATGACATCCGTGGATTGCCGGGTATGAACGTGCGTGGGTCGAATGTGGATCTCCCTGGCGGAAACCTCCTTGCCCTTCATTTGCCGGTCCAGTTGGGCGGCCGCCTCGTACCCGGCCTCCTCGAAGTTCATCGCCACGCTCGATAGGGGTGGATTGGTCAACTCGCAGATCATGTCGTCGTTGTCGACACCGAGGATGGCGATCTCCTCCGGCACTCGAATGTCCGCGGCCTTGTTGGCCTCGAAGACCTGCTGAGCGCGATCGTCGTTGCAGGCCAACAGACCAATCGGCCTGGGCAGCGATTTGAGCCACTCGGTCATGGAGGCCTGCTCTGCCTCCCACGGCACGCGTGCGGATGGTCCCGGGGGCTCATACAGGTGGACGGTGAATCCCCCCTTGGCCAGACGCCGAATGAAGCCTTCCTGCCGCACCCTTGACCAGTACATGTGATCGAATCCGCAGAAGGCAAAGCGAGCGAACCCTCGCTCCAGGAAATGCTCTGCGGCGATGCGACCCACCACGTCGTCCTTCTCCACGATGCTGCAACAACCGGGGGTCTTGTCCTCGATCGGCAAGACGACGGCGGGAAAACCGGGAGGAATGAACTCGCGAAGCTGGGCACAGTTGGCGGCAAAAGCGATAATGCCGTCGATCCCGTGATTCTGCAATCGCGTCGATGCCTTTGCCTGTCTGGGCTGGGGACAGTACGGCGGCTTGCGGTAGAATGGCGGCTCTCGATAGAGCATCCATGGCCCATGGAACCGCGAGTAACGAACGATCCCCCGCAGCATCCCCCGCTCCGAAGCCCGCGAACACCCGATCGTCAACAGGACTTTGCGGCTTGTGGCCATGCCCTCCATCATACCGGATCGCCCCAAACATCGCCAGAAGCTTCTTCGGCAGCGTCCCCCCTGTCAAAACAGCGTGAACTCGCGGATCGTTGGTCCCTCTGTGGCGTCGAGGATATTCAGCTTGCCGTAGGTCTTGGCCAGCTCCCGCAACTGGTTCATGTACAAATCCAGGGACCCGGCATGGCCACGAGTGCCGGATTGGCGCCATTGCATTTGGGCGGGTTTGAAACCCGCCCCTACGCCCTGACACACGTTATAATAGAGAATCGGCACGTATGTCTGTTTAAGGGCATTCGAAGCAACGCCTTATGGCGCTGCTACGAACCTGTGAGGAAGGAATGGTTCTCCAGCCCGGACATATCGCTCGTCTTGTGCTTCGGAGCAGCATTCTCCTGCTGACCGCCATCTCATCGTTCGCTCTGGCGAGCGGCCGTGTGGTCATCAACGAGTTCATGGCGGCCAATGACAGCGTCCTGGCAGACCCGCAGGGCCAGTTCGATGATTGGGTGGAGCTATACAATCCGGGTGACGGTCCGGTGAATGTCGCAGACATGTACATGACCGACTACCTGAGCGTCCCGATGAAGTGGCGGATCCCGGGAGATCAGGCGGGCCTCACAACCATACCGGCGAAAGGGTACCTTATCGTCTGGCTCGACCGTGATGCTGCGGATGCAGGACTGCACGCGAGCTTCGGATTGAACGTCGGGGGTGAGGAGATTGCACTGTTCGGTACAGATGACGCTCTCCTCGATCATGTCGTGTTCGGCGAACAGCTCACCGATGTCTCGTATGGCCGATTCCCTGACGGCGGCGAGGCCTGGGGGTTCCTGGATTCTCCCACACCCGCAGCGCCGAATGTGCGTGCGTATGAGGGCGTGGTCGCTGATGTTGAGTTCAGCTATCCGCGGGGCTTCTATGATAGCCCGTTTGAAGTCACGATCACATGCAACACGAAGAATGCGACGATATACTATACGCTTGATGGATCAGAGCCTGGGGTGTCTGGTACGGGCGGGTTTGAAACCCGCCCCTACAGCAAGCCCATCGCTGTCACAGGCACGACCTGCCTGAGGGCACGAGCGATGAAGCCTGGATGGAAGTCCAGCGGGGTGCGGACACACACGTACATATTCCTCAACGATGTGCTTCACCAGCCGGGCAATCCTGCGGGTTTTCCGGCCTTATGGGCCGGGGCCGGCGCCGATTATGAAATGGACTCGGAGGTGGTGAACGATCCGGCGTACCGGGACGAGATGATTCCGGCGCTGCGGAGTAGCCGCACGATGTCTGTCATCATGGACCCTGAGGACCTCTTCGGAAGTCAGCGCGGGATCTATTCGAACGCGACGGGCCGGGGCGATAGTTGGGAGCGTCCTACATCCATCGAGATCATCAATGGCGATGGGAGCACGGCCTATGTCGGACAGTGCGGCATACGCATCCACAGCTACTCCTGGCGCAGCCACGACAGAACGAAGAAGCATTCGCTCCGACTGGAGTTCCGGAATGAATACGGTCCCAGGAAGATGGACTACAAGCTCTTTCCCGATGCCCCGGTGGATCGATTTGACAGCATCGTGCTGCGGGCACAGCACGGCCGGTCATGGGCGGGACAGCAGTACCCGGAGCAGGCCCAGTACATCCGCGACGCCTTCGCCCGCGACACCGCGCGTGACATGGGCAAGATCGATGGGCATGCCACGTTCGTCCACCTGTACCTCAATGGACTCTACTGGGGCCTGTACAACCCCGTAGAGCGGCCGGATGCGCAATTC
The DNA here is from genome assembly GCA_963708075.1 of Sedimentisphaerales bacterium. Taxonomy (GTDB): domain Bacteria; phylum Planctomycetota; class Phycisphaerae; order Sedimentisphaerales; family Anaerobacaceae; genus PLanc-01. The sequence continues at coordinate 3,965,363 of OY970194.1, read as the reverse complement.
GGCGAGGAGTACTTCGGAGGGTCCGACGAGGATTACGATGCGTTGAACCGCCGGACCACCACAAATGAGGCTGTCGATGGCGACCTGAATCGATACAACGAAATGCTCTCGCTGGCCGACCGCGGGCTCGCCAGTCCCCAGGCTTATGCCGAAATGCAGAGGTATGTGGACCTCGACAATCTCATCGATTTCTTCCTCATCCATCAGTACACGACCAACAAGGATGGCCCGGAGATCTTTCAGTCCAACAACCAGCGGGCCATCGGCAGCCGGATCGGCGACCCGAAGTTCAGATTCTTCGTTTGGGACATGGAGTACAGTATCTGGGAGGCGACGGACTTCCTGAACATCAACGTCGATGTCCCCACCAGCATCTCGCACGTCTATACAAAGCTGCGGGAGAATCCTGAATTTCGCCTCCGCTACGCTGACCGCGTGCACAGGCACATGTTCAACGGCGGCGCTCTGACGCCCGATGCCGCTGCCGCACGCTGGGAGACGCGGGCCCATGAGATCTACAGTGCGATCATCTGCGAATCCGCCCGCTGGGGCGATGCCCAGCGAGCGCGGCCGTACACCCGCGATGTGGAGTGGATGGCCGAGCGGAATCGGCTGCTGACGGAGTACTTCCCACAGCGGACAGGGATCCTGCTTGAGCAATTGAAGGCCGCCGGGTTGTACCCGCGTACCGATGCGCCGGTCTTCTACGTCAATGGTTCCTATCAGCACGGCGGGCACATCGCCTCAAGCGACAAGCTTTCCATGCAGGCGCCGAACGGCAAGGTTTACTACACGCTCGATGGCTCCGACCCTCGACAGCCCATCGCGGCCGGTGAGCCGGACGCCTTGACCACGCTTGTCGCGGAAAGTGCCGCAAAGAGAGTCTTCGTTCCGAAGGGCCCCATCGGGGATGCATGGAGAAGCAACTTGCGTTTCAATGATCTAACCTGGCCGGGCGGCACCGGAGCAGTGGGCTATGAGCGAGCCTCGGGATATGAGGCGCTGATCGGCGTCGACGTGGGCTCGCAGATGTACGGACTGAACACAACTTGCTATATCCGAATACTGTTTGCTGCACAGAGCGATCCAAGTGAATACGACTTCATGACTTTACGGATGCGCTACGATGATGGCTTCGTCGCGTATCTCAATGGCGTGGAGATTGCGCGTTCGCGGTTCGCCGGGGCTCCTCAGTGGGACTCCCGCGCGGACGTAAGCCATGAATCCGATGGGTCAGAGGTGTTCGATGTCTCCGCCCATATTGGTTTGCTGCGGCGGGATTCGAACCTTTTGGCGATTCAGGGCCTGAATGCATCGAATACAAGCTCGGACTTCGTCATCTCGGCTGAGTTGGCCGGGGGCAAGCAGGGGCAAGTGGGCGGCGCGGTGTCCGCCACTGCCATTCCTTACGATGGGCCGGTTCCACTGCCGCAAAGCACTCGCATCAAATCCCTCGCCCTGGCCTCGGATGCATGGAGTGCGTTGAACGAAGCCGTATTCGCGGTCGGGCCTGTCGCTGAGAGCCTGCGGATCAGCGAGATCATGTACCATCCGGCAGACACCGGCAATCCGGATGATCCCAACACTGAGTACATCGAACTGACCAACATCGGAACGCAGACTGTAAACTTGAATCTCGTGGAGTTCACGGAGGGAATCCAATTCACTTTCCCCAGCGTTGTACTGGCCCCAGGCGGCTACGTGCTGGCGGTGAAAGATGTTGAGGCCTTCGAGGGCAAATACGGGCAGGATTTCAACATCGCTGGCCAGTATGCCGGGAGCCTGGACAACGCAGGCGAGCGTATCGTTCTGCGTGATGCCACCGGCCAAACCATCCACGATTTCCGCTTTGATGATGGCTGGTACACCAGCACCGATGGCCGGGGCTTTTCCCTGGTTGTCCGAGATCCATCGAAGACAGACCCCAGTGCACTTAGCGACGAGAACGCATGGCGTCCGAGTCTGAACTACGACGGGTCACCCGGCTTGTACGAGTGAGCGCCGTATCAGCCCGCTTTGTGGGTGCCTCGTTGCTTTGCGGACGGTAGTGGACACGGAGCGGTCGGCCACCTCATTCCATGTTTCCTGCCTTGTGGCGATGCTCCTTGACAGCGCCTATCCCCGATTTCCGAAGCACTACGTGACAAATGAACGGCATTCTGATAGTACAGATTCCCTGAAAGCCGTTCAAACTGGTCTTGACGATCCTGACAGGAGAGCACGATGGACGAGAAAGACATAATCACGTCGACGCATGGGATACCGTCGCCCTCCACGCTCATCACACTCTTGTCTGTGCTGGTCCTGGCCGGATCCTGCCGGACCGTGGACTACTCCAACACCGAGCCTGTGGGCGAAGTCAGTCCGCAAAGATACATCACGCCGATTCATCAGGTGCTCACGCCGACCGGCATCCAGGTGGAATTGCCGGGCATGCGGCCGCAAGCCGTGGCGTTGAGTCCCGACGGCCGCCTGCTCGCCACGTCCGGCAAGACGCAGGAGTTGGTTCTGGTCGATCCGCAGACCGGCGACATCAAACAGCGCGTCACGTTGCCTTCCAGCGAGTCCCGGGGCCCTAACGACGTTTCCTCCCACATTCTCAAGCCGGACGAATCCGGCCAGCTCAGCTATACCGGTCTGATATTCAGTCCTGATGGCTCGCGGATCTATCTGTCCAACGTCAATGGCGACATCAAGGTGTTCGCCGTCAGTCCCGAGGGGCGGGTCCGCGGCCTGTCTTCCATCGGCTTGCCCGCTGCCAATGCTCCGTGGCGCAAGGAGGAAATCCCGGCCGGACTGGCGATCTCCCGCGATGGACGCCGATTGTACGTGGTCCTGAACCTGTCCAATCGCCTGGCGGAGATCGATACGAACACCGGGGAAATGCTTCGGTCCTGGCCGGTGGGCGTCGCGCCTTATGGCGTGGTTCCGGTGGGCGGCAAGGCGTACGTGAGCAACTGGGGCGGTCGTCTCCCGGACGAGGACAGCCTCACCGGTCCGGCGGGGCAGGGCATGCGGGTGCGGGTCGATCCCGTGCGGCACATTGCCGGCGAAGGTTCGGTTTCCGTGATCCGCATCAACCAGGACGCGCCCGTTGACGAAATCATGGTGGGGCTTCATTCCTCCGCTATCGCGGGCTCCCCGGATGGACGCCATGTCGTCGTGGCCAACGCAGGCAGCGACACGCTGAGCGTGATCGATACGCGCACGGATAAGGTGGTGGAAACTATCTGGGCCAAATCCAGCCCGGCGGACCTGTTCGGAGCCAGCCCCAACGCGCTGGCATTCAATCCCTCCGGCGATACCCTCTATGTCGCCAACGGAACCCAGAACGCCATTGCCGTGTTCCGCTTCCGTCCCGATGAATCGAAACTCCTGGGACTGATCCCGGTCGGGTGGTTTCCCGGCGCGATTGCCTATGATGCTGCGCATCACTGGCTGGTCGTGGCCAATATCAAAGGGGTCGGCTCGACCAGCGGCCTCAAGGAATCCCGGGCCCATGAATACAATAGCTATCAGTACCATGGAACCCTGTCGCTTGTACCCGTCCCTCGGGGCAAAGAACTGCCGGCATTGACGCGCCGGGTGCTGGATAACTACCGATACCCGCTTCTCAAGGAAGCCCGACAGCCGGCGCGATCGAACCAGCCGCCGCGACCCATCCCCCAAAGAGTCGGCGAGCCGTCTGTCTTCGAGCACGTGGTCTACATCATCAAAGAGAACCGGACGTACGATCAGGTCCTCGGGGATATTCCTGAAGGCAACGGCGATCCATCCCTGTGTGTCTTCGGCGCACAGATCACACCCAATCAGCACAAGATGGTGCGCGAGTTCGTTCTGCTGGACAACATCTACTGCTCGGGCATCCTCAGCGCCGACGGCCATCAGTGGTCGGATTCGGCGTTCGCCACGGACTACATGGAGAAGTCCTTCGCGGGCTTTCCCCGCAGCTATCCCGACGGCATGGACGACACGGACGTGGACGCCCTGGCCTACGCTCCTTCCGGGTTCATCTGGGACAACGCCATCGCCCGGGGCAAATCGCTTCGCGTCTACGGCGAATTCGCCATCACTGAGACCGCATGGAAGGATCCCGGCAAGAAAGACCGGCCGAAGTTCTTGGATTACTATCGTGATTTCGTCGATCGGACGGACCTGATCCATATCAGCAGCCGGCCCGCCATCGAGTCGTTGCGACCCTATCTGAACACGCAAACCGTCGGATGGGACATGGATATCCCCGACATCTTCCGGGCCGCCCAGTTCATCAAGGAACTGCGCGAATACGAGCGGACGGGCAAGTTCCCCAATCTGATCATCATCTGTCTGCCGAACGACCACACGTCCGGAACCAAGGCCGGCTCGCCCGACGCCGGCGGCCCAGGTGGCGGACAACGATCTGGCTTTCGGACAGATCGTGGAGGCGATCAGTCACAGCCCATTCTGGGCGAAGACCTGTATCTTCGCCATCGAAGACGACCCGCAGGCCGGCTGGGACCACGTCAGCGGCTATCGCACGACAGCCTATGTCATCAGCCCCTACACCAGGCGCAAGGCCGTCGTCAGCACCCAGTACAACCAGACGAGCATTCTCCGCACGATCGAATTGATCCTGGGATTGCCGCCCATGAACCAAATTGACGCCACGGCCACTCCCATGAGCGACTGTTTTGCCGACGTGCCCGACCTTACTCCCTACGTCGCGGTGCCCACGAACGTGCCCTCTGGACCAGATGAATCCGAATCCCAAGGAGGTGTCGGACGCCACACTGCGCAGAGATGCGATCGTCTCGGCCGGACTGCCTCTGGAGCAAGTGGATCGCTGCCCGGAGGACGTGTTGAACCGCATTCTCTGGCACGCCATGAGAGGCCCTCGCGAGCCGTATCCGACATGGGCTGTGACTACGGCTCGTGAGGATGATGAGCGCGACCGTGATTAGGATTTCCCGCTTGTGCGGGAATGACAGGAGTCGGACTGTCACGTGATCACACAGTTGCTGTCTGCGACGAGGGACGGGATCGGCGGCGCGTGTCGGTTTGCCGCATGGCCGATTCCCAATGCACGTGGGTGCGACTGGTTGAAGGGACACCTCCCGGTTGAATTAGAGAGGTTGCCCATGTGAGCTGATCGTGAGTCTCACGCGCGGGGCAGGCCCATCGGCTGCATCGGCCGAGAACTGGATCTGATTCTTCCCGGGCGACAGCAAGGGAATCGGGCCCTTTGGTGATACGTTGGCGATCTCCTCGCCCTTTGGCCCATAGAGCATGCAGTCACCGGTTGTGCTGAGTTCCAGATAGCCGCCCGATGGCATTTCCACCGGAAAGGTTATGGTCTTGCCGTTGATTGTCACCGCAGGGTTCCTCACAGTACAGGCAACCATTGGCAGTGCTTTGACGGGCCCGATGACACACCGTGCTTGCTGACCCTCCGGGAGATTGTTGTACCAGATGCCCACGGATTCAACCGTGCCGAAGTCGATGGTCTCGCGGTAGACGTTATAAAGCCCTTTGCCGTCATTCCAGACATAGTCACTCCAGCGGGCTGATTCTGTTTCGACGAGCGTGAACAGTCGTCGGCCGGTAAAGTCAACCGTGATATAGTGGTCCGCCACGGCACCAAAGGAAATGTGGCGGGGGCTCTCGAGCCGAATGCCGAGGATCTGCCCACGGCCATCACCCTCCACCCAGACGCCTATCGCCTCACGGCCCTTCAGGTTGAGGCAGGGTTCGAGCTTGCGGTCCAGCCTGGCCCATGCGGCATTGCGCGGTACCTTGCCGGAATTGGCTGCCGTGAATACGCCCGCCTGCCTGACTCCATCCGGTGCCTCCGACAGTGATCCGGTGACTCCGCCGGCGGTACGAGGCGACCCCGCAAACTGGTTTGGCTCAGAGAGGTCGGCCAGGACGATGTTATTTGGATCATCATACGAACCTGCGGCCGTGAGGGCTTCAAGGCGAAATCGCGCCGGCTGCTCCATGAAGGGATTGTCTACCGTCCAGGAGAGGCTCCAGGGCTCCGCAGACGAGATCACATGTGATTCATGGACAACTGGGCGGAATCGCCACTTCCCGCTACTATCGCGAACCAGCGAGAACTCTTTTCCCGGCCGGCGCAATTGGGCTTTGATTGTCTCGTCGAAGGCATTGTCTCGACGGAGCTCCTCGCACGTACGGAGGATATCGACCGCTCGACGGAAAAGCGGAACCGCAGAGAGCCGGGCCTGGTCGATCTCACCGGTAAGCGAGATTCCCGCGTCCCAGCCGATGAGCTTGGCCCCGAGATACTCGATCACATCCGGATAGGTCGGCTCGACCTGCGGTGGGTTGAAGTGCTGGAAATTCCACCAGCCGAGATGCAGAGGCAGCAGGAGGCCGCCATTGACGGAGTCCGCGTGCAGGTCGATGAAGCGTTTGTGACCACGCTGTGGATAGTCCCACGCCTGCCAGCGGGTCCGATACTGCCAGAAATGGTGCCACATGGCACTCATCTCCATGCCCACCGGTTTCTGAAGATGCTTCTGGATCTCAAAGACGAATTTGTCCGCCCAGTACCAGCACTCGTCCGGACCGCGCAGAATACTGCTGCCGTCGATGGCGTCGAGGTAGATGCCGTCGAACCCGCAGGAGTTCACGATCTCGGCGTGGTTCCTCGCGATCTCTTCGAAGAGCGTCGATTCAGGATCCGGCACGAGAAGACCGAAGCTCTCCTTGAGGTGGCGGGCCTTCGCCCCCTTCTCATGTCCTGCTGCCCTGGTCCCGAACGCGCCTCGCTGGACCTTCGTGAATCGCCAGGGGGGCTCCTGGCTCACGGCGCCGAAAGCAACAAGTTCGTCACCCACATGAAGGATGACGCTGTTGTGCTCAAAGAAGCCCGTGACGGTCGTCATGGCTTGCGTGGATTCGGCAACGGTGATCTCTGTGGCGTCGGCGCTGATATCCGCGGCGAGTGTGAAGGCTCGAAAGGCGTCAAGCCGTTTGTCTGGAACCGGGCGGACATACTTCGATTGTTTATCGATGAAGAACGCGTACGTATGGAAGATAGACCCGATTCCGGCGTCATGAAGGCGGTTCACAATCCGACGATACGCATCCCATCCGTCGGGCCATTTCTCGTTGTTCAGAACGAAGTCACCGAACCGGAAGAAACCTCCGCCACCGTGATTGTCGATCTGGGTCACCCCGAGGTTCCTGGCCATGGCTATCCATTCGTCCACGTTCGAATCCGTAAGCGAGCCGAAATTGAACAAGTAGGAGCCATGGTTGAACGGGACATCGTGCGCCCAGGGGCCTGCGACCGTACAATGGGGCATCTCATCCGCATCGGTCAATACATGCCTGAGAGCCTCCAGCATTCTGGGCATCGGCATCCCGACGATAGCAACCTTGGCCCCGTCCATACCGAATTTGCCATAGCATGACGCTCGCAGGTTCGCCTGAAGTGCCGGCAGTTGGTCCACGCGGGTGATCAGGTTAAGAGACAAAGCGCATGCGCCAAAAGACTCATCGGGCCTGCCTTGCAGCGTAAGCGGAACGTTCAGAAAGATGATCGATTCGATATTGTCGCCGCTCACCGAATCAACGGTGAACTGAATGTATGAGTCCCGGGGTATGACGCCAAGAACGGCTTTCCCGTCCACCTGGCTGAACTCAATGGTCAACCGGCCATCCGCAAATCGAGCGGATGTCGCAGGGTACTCTACGCCTTTGCAGCGAGCCAGAGCGCACACGGACGGTGCGTCCTGTATCAGGTAGTCAACACCTGTTGCACGATCGACAAAGGCAAGGTTCTTTCCTTCGGAAGATATTGTGTATCGCAAGTGAGGATTCTCGATCACAATGGGCGCCTGTTGCGCCATCCCCGCCGACGAGTAGACTGCAAGTACGCCAAGGACAACACACAGTGTTCTCATGGACGATCTCCGAACATAGGCCTCTCGCATTATAGAGCATATCCTGTATCTCTGCGCTGTTTTCCGGCCGGCGGTGAATCTTGCTGCCCGTGACAGAGCGGGTAGGAAGCCTATCCGCCCAATTTCAGGCCCTTGGATGTGCTACTTATTTGTTGACGTTCTCTGGATGTGTCGGAGTTTCTGCCCGCAAGATCTCCTGAGTCAGATTCAGGTTGTGGAAACCTGCTGCGGCCGCATCTTCCAGGATTTGCTCGAGCCGGAGCCTTCTCGCGTCATTCGGATCATCGATGCGTTTCAGGTTCTGTTTGATTGAAGCACGGTTTTCATCAAGAGCATTCGCCCAGGAGTAGAACAGGGCGCCATATCGGGAATTGTGACAGGTTGCACACCTGGCGGCGAACTCCTCCTGGCGTTGTCTTGGTGTGTTCACATCGTGACAATCCGTGCAGGAGAGTCGGTCATTGTGAGGATCAGGGGGCCCGGAGAGCACCCGTGCGGTTCCCTGCATGGCGGCCTGTTGGATCGTATGGCACGTGTCGCATTCGCGTGGCAGCGGACGATAACGCCTGGCCTGTCGGCCATGGCAGTCATCGCAACTCGCTGAGGAATGAAGCCTATCCAGATGGAACGATGAGTGCTTATCATGCGAGAATACGAGGTTGTTCCCGGTCCAGCCTGTCTCCGTGTGGCAGGTGCCGCACGCAGAGCTCATCTGGCCGGCATGCGGGTCGGCATGGCAATCCTGACAGGACTTGCCAACGTCAAACAGGCGGACCTGCACCCGGCCATTTGTTGTCTGGCGGGGATGACATTTCTCGCAATCCGGCTTGGCGTGTGCACCCAGGAGTGGGAATTGGCTGTCACGATCATGATCGAACGTCAGATTATCGCGGTCCCAGCCTTGCATAGTGTGGCATTCGAGGCAGTGGCTGGCGCGCGGGTCATTGTGCGGGTTGTAGTGGCAATTTATGCAACTCTTGTAGTCAAGCCCGGTGTACTGCATTCTGCCGGCAGTGTCCGGGCCGGTCCTTTCGTGGCACTTCTCACATGGCACGGCCTGGTGTTTGCCATCGAGCGGAAAGTTGGTGTTGCCGTGGTTGAATGCCTGTCGGTCCAGTGATATGGGGATGGCCTCGGTGCCTTTGTGCTCCGTGTGGCATTGTCTGCACGAGCCGGCAATCTTGCCATGGAAGCCCGATCCGGCCGTCATTCGCTCCTGGATCTCCGTGTGGCAGACAAGGCATTTCTCCGAAGGCGGCGATGCCATCGGCAAATGGCAAGATGCGCAGTTGTCGGTATCCGCGTTGTCACCGTCATGGACCTTGGAAAGAGACGCCGGCGTGATTGCATTTGTGCCGTGGCGGGTGATTGTGGCTGCCACAACGCCGGAGACTTTTGCCGGTCCATACCATATCGCGAAGACCCCGGCGACGACCATTACCAGAGCGATCATGATGAGCACCATCCGGAGGGATACATAGGATGGGTGTTCCGCCGAGTCGGGTTGTCCTGCCCACAGACCGTGGTGTCGTCGAGCGAGTTCCAACGACATGTGGCCCGAGAAGATCGACGGGAGGGCCTTTCGAGTCTCGGGATTCAGGAGTGACAGGAACAGATGCAGCGCCAGGAAAGCGGCGGCCGGGATGAAACAGATCAGGTGGATGATCCATGGCCCGAGCGCTCCGGGTATGAGCATCATCAGCAGGCCCGAGATGCTGAAGCCGACCAGCACACAGACGATGACCAGCACGTGGAGCTTCTGGCCCGCGTTGAAGCGATCCGCGGGCGGCAGCTTCACTCGTCGCGTGATGGCATTGAACGGGACTTTGACGAGCCAGACGACGTCACCCCATCGCCAGCGCAGACACTCTCGCAGCGTGCGCCAGAAGCTGCGGAAGTTGTCCGCAACGATACTGAGCAACAGAGCCTGGCCCAGGAGTACGACAAGTGCGACGCCCGCAACGCGGTGGAGCGCCCCGAGAGACTTCTGAGAGGCGAGCGGATGATCGAGGATTCGCCCGACCAGCAGAAGCGTGCCCGAGCCGAACAGCAGGATGTATAGCACTGCCTGGCTCCAGTGTAGCCCTAATTCCGGCCGGGTGAAGCGACGAATCGTCTCCTTCTTCATGGCTTCGCCACCTCCACCTGTGCCTCCGCCAGCACGAGAGCCTCCTGGTCGTAGCTGCGTCGAGTCAGGACGGCGCGGGCCGTTTTGCAGCCGGGGCCGATATCCAATGACCACGCTCGTGCCCCTTGCGCAGGAATGGCGGTCGAGGATTCCCCAGCCAGTTCCCAGCTTCCGGCGAGAATCGACTTGCCGCCGGCGTCGATGCCGAAGACTTCCAGAGTCACGATTCGAAAGCCGAAATCGCCTGTCGGAAGGCTGTGGGGCAGGTTGTTCTCGACCACAACATCGAGCGTGCCGCCCAAGGATTCGATCGTCAGGGTGACGAGTTCTTGTGATTGCGCGTCGCCGAGAATGCAGAACTTGTGGCGTCTCTGGGGGACCTGTTTCTCCATGGCCACCAGGACATTGGATATTCCGCCCGTGGCCTGGGTGACCTTGCGTGTGACGGATTCCATGTGGCACTGTTGGCAAGTTCGTTTTTCCACATGGACTGATTCCCACTGCGTCATGGTGCCTTCATGACATCGGCCGCAAATGCCACTGCTGTGGTAGATTTCCGGCCGAACGCTGATCGGATGCGGATGAACTTTGCCGGTCGGCTCCAGCGGACCCGCAAGAGCACCCTGATCGAGGTGACAGGCGACGCAGGTGACCCCTTCCTCACGGCCGGCCGCCCGAACGGTGGGAGCGCGATCCGTCAGCGTGGGTTCGGGCGAGTGGCAGCTCAGGCAGCTCTCGAACCTGTAATCATCTGTTGCTGCCCGAACGTGCAGGTTCGTATAGGCGTGAGCATGGTCCGACTGCGACCACTCATGGTAGATCTCAACGTGGCATTTGCCACAATCCTTGGCGCTCGGGAATGTGTTGCTCACCAGCGTCAGGTGCTTGAATGAGGCGCAGCTCGCCAGGAGAATGGCGAATACCGCTATTGCCAGGAGCAGCCTGGCAACGGGCTGCCTCCGGGAGTCACAGACTTTGGAGAGTCTTCTCAAGGGCGTCGATAGCCTCCATCAGCTCTTCTTGTCGAATGATCAGAGGGGGCATCCATGTCAGGACATTGCGGCTGGGGCCGGTCTTGCCCAGCAAATACCCCACATCTTTCATGCGTTCTAGGATACGATCCGTACATTCGGCGGCAGATAGCGTTCCATGCCCGGCGATCTCAACCCCCACCATCAATCCGAGACCCCGAACGTCCGAGACCATATCGGACTTCTCAGCCATTTTCTTGAGGCGACCCTGTAACAGGGTTCCCATCCGGGCACAGTGGTCCACCAGGGCTTGACGCTGCAGGATCTCCAGGAACTTGAGGCCTGCCTGAGCCGTCACGGGATTGCCGCCGAAGGTCGATGCGCCGGGCCTGGTATAACTAGCGGCGATTTGGTCGGTCGTGGAGAAGAAACCCACCGGTGTGCCCCCGCCCAGCGCCTTGCCGCCCGTGACAATATCGGGCGCGATGTTCCAATGCTCCATAGCGAACATTCTGCCGGTGCGTCCAAAACCCGTCTGGACTTCATCAGCGATGAGCAGCATGCCGTACCGGTTCAGGACCTCACGCAGTTTGGGGAAGTACTCCGGCGGCGGGACCATGATGCCGCCATTGCCTTGCACGGGCTCGACGAACATGGCGGCGGGCTTGCCGCTGGTGGCCGTGCGAATGGCGGTCTCCACAGCGGCGACACACTGATATTGGCATTGGCCGAGACTTTGCCCAAACGGGCAACTTCGGCAGTGCGGCGGCGGCACGTGCACAATCCCGCCGACAGGGTTGGGATCGGTGCGCCAAAGACCAAGGCCTGTCAGGCTCATGCCCAACTTCGTGCGGCCGTGCAAGCCATTCTGGAAGGCCAGGAACTCGCTTCGGCCGGTATGGAGCGTCGCCAGCAAAGCCGCCCCTTCATTGGCTTCACTGCCGCTGCAGCAGAAGAAAGTCCTGCGAATCTGCCCGGGAAGCACCTTCGCCAGTTGCTCGGCCAGGTTCACAATGGGCTCTGTCAGGTAGATCGTGCTTGTATGTTGCAGGGTTCTGACTTGCTGGCAGATGGCCTCGACCATCTCCGGATGGCAGTGGCCCAGCGCATGAACGCTCACGCCGGAGTAGAGGTCCATGTACCTGCGGCCGGCGGAATCGTACACGTAGATCCCCTGGCCGCGCACGATTTGAGGCGGATCCCTGTAGAAATGGTACGAGCAGGGAATCAGGTATTGCTGCTTCTTGGCCAGAATCGCCTGCGGGCCTATGGGCTCATGTTCGGGCAAGCTCTTTCTCCTTGTCTATCACCCTGATGGACTGGAAGTCAAAAGGCCCGTCGCTGAGCGGGCGCTCTGTGGCGGCGGAGATCTTCGAGAGCCCGTCGGCGACATCGATGGCTTGGCCATTTCTCAAACAGTCCATCGCTTCACGATAGATTTGCGTGACGATTGCGACCGTTTCAGGCTTGTCCAAGTGGCCTTCAATCCGCAAGCCGGAGATGCCCAGCAACAGCATCCGCGAGAGATTGGGCAACACGCAGACATCCGCCGGCGTGAAGATATGATTGCGGCAACGACGGTCCGTCTCCAGCGGAAAGATCTGTGATGCTGTGTCCTCCAGTGCGTAGACACCCCGTCGGCACGGCATCGAACAAACACCCTGCGGGTTCTGCCCGCCGGCAGTCGCCAACACGCAATGCTCCAGCAGCATGCCACAAACTGGGCCTTGGCCGATGATCTCGATGGGCATCCGCACCGCCTTTGTGAACGCAGACAACTGCTGAAAAGTGAGCTCCGCCGAGGCCGTGACGCGCTGTGCCCCAAGGGTCGAAAGCTCATCGACAGCAATGGAATTGGCCGTGTTCAGCGGGTAATCCGTCAAGATGTCACGCCACCTTTCCTCACGAGCCATCTGCAGGCTGCCCAGATTCGACACACCGACGGTGAGATTCCCCCAGGCGATGAGTTCGTGCAGGCGGCGCCTCCACTCCGCCATGTCCCGCTCATCGCAAACGTGCGGCATCATCACACCAATACGAATGCTGTTCTGAGCAGCCTTGCGGGCGAAGCTGCCGATGGCCTCCGCACTCGGGACTCCCCCGTGCAGACAGAAGCCTTCGCCACAAAAGTAGATCGCGTTCGCGCCGGCGCCGGCAGCCGCTTCAGCCCCGGCCACGGTTGAGACATGAACGATCAGTTCGGGCCACTTTGCAGGGGTGTGCGGAGCCACGTCTTGTCCCACCGTCAACTGCGCGGCCGGGGAGGCATGGCTGAAGAAACGGGGTTCTCGCTTGCCCGTCGTGTCAACGCCCTCGCGGCCGGGATTGGCGAACATGTGCGCGGTGGTCATCTCGCGGACGCGTTGCGAGATGAGGTTGTGGATATCGCCCGCGTTCGTGGTGTAGCCCACGGGATCTTCAAAATAGGAGTCAATCGCCTTGCGATAAAGAGCCACGACAGGGGCCAGGAACTCCGCCGTCCGCATCCGGCCCTCGATCTTCAGGGCAGCGATGCCATTTTGGACCAGTGCCGGAATGTGCGGCAGCATGCACAGGTCCTTGCGGGCCAGCAGGTAGCCCTCTCCATGATCGAGCGATTCGCCGTCGCCTTGACGGACGGCCAGTTTCCACTGCCACCGGCACGGCTTCATGCAGCGGCCGCAGTTGGCGCTTTCGCCAAAGAGAATCCCGCTGAGGTAGCATTGCGAGCTTTGCGAGATGCACATATCGCCATGGACGAAACACTCCATCTCCAGGCCCGAGCGCTCGCCGATACGACGGATCTCGTGGAGCGGGATATCGCGGGACGGAATGACCCGCACAAATCCCATCATCTTCAGCGCCAGGGCGGTTTCCGCATTGTGCACGTTCATCATCGTGCTGGCGTGGAGCGGCACGTGCACGCAAATCTCCCGAGCCAGGCTTGCCACGGCCAGATCCTGGAGGATGATGGCGTCGGGGCCGAGCCGGCCGAGCATGGCCAGAACTTCCCGCAACTGCGGGAGCTGCGAATCGAAGATCAGACTATTCAGCGTGAAATAGAGCCTCTTGCCCTCGCGGTGAACGAGCTCGATTGCCTCGGCGATCTCCGGCTCGGTCAGGTTATAGCTTGACCGATGCTGCCTCATATTGAGACCCTTGCCGCCGACGTAGACAGCGTCGGCGCCGGCATCGATCACCTGGCGGACCGCATCCAGCGTGCCGGCCGGAGCGAGAATCTCGGGTTTCTTCTCAAGACCCATGCTGATTTCCTTTTGTACCAAGCAGATATTCCTCGATTTGTCGTGCCACCGAGTTCTCGTCGCCTCGGAAGAAGTGGTCCGCCTCATCCAGGACCACAACTCTCGCCGCCGGTCCAACGGACCGACGAAACGCGGCCATCTTCTCATCCGAATACAGGAAGTCGTTCCTCCCGGCTATATGGAGGCTGGGCTTGCAGCAATCCGAAAGGAATTCGAAAGGCACCTTGCCCAGCGGCGGGGCGATCGCAACCATCTTCTCCACGCGGCTCTCGTGGCAGGCAAAGAGCATGCCTGTGGCCGCACCGAACGAATAGCCCACGACTGACAGGCCCACGTCGAGAGACTCCGTCGCCGCGAGCAGTGCCCGGGCCGCCGCAGCGACATCCTCGACGGCATCGCGATAATCCTTCGTCTCCTCAATCTCATTCCAGTAGTCAAAGGCCGACTCGTCGGGCCCCAGGCTGATCTCACTTTCCCCGACACCCCGGTAATCGAATCGCATGACCGCGCAGCGAGCGGCGAGACGTTGGGCGACGGCGCAGATCACGTTGTTGTTCATGTCACCGGCAAAGTGCGGGTGCGGAGAGCACAACAGCACCGCAAGCTCCGGCCGGGCCTGCTCCGGGTAGGAGAGGACTCCTCTGAGCCGAACCGCTCCGCTCAGGAACGTCACATGTTCTTCCGATGCAGCTTGCAACATCAATATAATCCTATGGCCGGCTTCATGGTTTCGCTGACGATCGGCTGCGGGTCGCGGAGACCATCCTGGAAGAAGCCGTCGGCTGCGGCGCTGGGCTCCGGAGGAATCCGTACGGCGGTGTCCCGTTCGAGCAGGTTCGGCAGAAACTGCATTTCATCCAGCCGGTGCACCATGACCCGGCCCCGCCGGCCGTAATCGACATGGGCGGCGGTTTCCGGCTTGTCCCCATCCTCGCACAGTGGGATCAGGCGAACGACGAGACGGTCGCCATGCGGGAAGTAGTCGAAACCTGTCTCATGCGAGTAGCAAAGTTGCGGCATCATTCCAAACAGAGTATTGCCGTAGCCTGACAGGATCACTGCGTTGGGGAACAGTCCCGTCGTGCGCTGCATGAACTCGGCCGAGGCTGCCATGCCGCCCAGGTGGATTCCGCGAATGGCCATGCGCTTCGCCTCGCTGATTCTCTCGGTCAGACTGCTTAAGACAGCGGGCGTCACGAAGAGCACCTCGATATTCTGGACTTCGAGAACGGCCAAAGCCTGTTCCTCGATGTGCGCCAGGTATCGCTTCGCGGCGAAGCTGCCGGCCGGGAGTTTCTTGGCCCATCGCGGATCGAAATCCACCGTGAATGCGTCCGCGGCGCCAAGGGCTCTGGCGCACCGCCGTGCCGCCCGGCCGATGATGTGTGGCCCTGTCGGCCCGATGAACAGCCAGTGGCCGCCTTCGGGAAAGTCCGCTCTGCCGGCGGCCTTGACGAATGGCACGATGAAGGCCGCTTCGAATTCATCCGCTCTGTGGACGGCGGTTTTAGGCCTGCCCAGGGTCCCGGCTGTCTCGGCGAGAAGATGATCGTTGTTTTCGCGAAATACCCTGGGAATGAAATCCTCGATAGGGCGCTCGGACAGCGCACGCTCATCCATAGGCCCGAGGAGGGCGAGGTCCTCGATGGTTCGAATGTGTTCGATGGCGTCGATCCCAAGCTCACGCTGTTTCTCGAGCCAATAGGGCGCACCGCGATTGGCATCGAAGTGGATTCGAAGGACGTGCTCAAGTCTGACGAGAAACGATGATTTCACGTTCACTGTTCTTGCCCTTGTCGATGCCACAGGTTCACAGAAGCCACGCAGGCCGGCAGCACGAGGAAATCGGCCGCACTGGCTGTGAGCATGGTCACGCCGGCCAGAAGGCCAAAGTACTGGATCGGCTTGAACTCGGCCAGCAGAAGAATGACAAAGCCGGCGGTGGCGACGACGGACGTGAACAAGATGGCTCGTCCGGTCGTGCGAAAGCTGTTGTAAATCGCCGTCGGGCTGTCCTGCCCGGATTGCCTCGCCTCGCGGTAGCAGGAGAAGAAGTGGAAAGTATCATCGACGGCGATGCCGATAGCTACGCCTGCGATCATGACTGTCGCCGCGTCCAAGGGTATCTTCAGAACCGCCATCGCGGCAAAGAGGATCGCCGTCGGGAGCAGATTGGGCAGTGCGGCCGCGAGGAAGACCCTCCAGGACCAGAAGAACAGGCCAACCAGGGCCAGCACTGTGATTGCCGCTGTGGCGAAACTGCGGACCTGCGTGGTGATCAGAGATCGCTGGGCCGAATTCAGCAGCGGGACCACGCCGGTCAGCGTGTATGTGGCCGGAGGCTCAAGCCGCTGTGCCGCCTGCTGTGCGAAATCCATCAAGGCATAGAAGTCCGTGCCTGACATTGCACGCACCAGGATCGACATTCGCAGCGAGATTCGACCGTCGTCCGCATGACGGTATTTCTTCGCCAGGAGCTTCAGGGGATTCTCCGAAGCCCTGGCCGTCTCGACGAAAACAGACTGGCGAATTGGGTCCAGGGCGGTGGCGATACTTTTGTAGTGAATCACCTGAGCCACCTCGGATCGCGCGGCCAGTTCAGTGCCTAGCTGCTCGATCTGCTTGAGCAGGACGCTCCCGTTCTGCGAGTCGGTCACGGCATCGAGCTCGATGGTGTACAGGCCCGTGAGCTGCTCGGCAACGAACTGGTAATCCCGGCGGACCTTTGAATCGGCCGGGAAGAACTTCAGCACATTCGACTCCACGCGAAGTCCCGTCATAAGCAGCAGTGAGACGACCAGTATGACGAGCGCGGAGCCCAGGAACCAGATTCTTCGTGATGCGACGGCCCGCCCCACGGGCGAGGTCCAGTGCGTCGGTTCTCGCAGAGACTGTGATAGCACCAGGACGCAGCCAGGAGAGAATTCCCGGCACCATGGTCGCATTGAAAAGGAATGAGAGCATCATGCCGACGGCGGCGAACAACCCGAAGTCCGAGACAGGCTGCATGTCCGAGATCATCAAGGAGCCGAATCCGATGGCCGTGGTGACATTCGATAGAAGAACCGCCGGCAATACTTCCCGAATAGTCTCGCGCACGGCGGCGCGGCGGTCCCCCATGTCAGCCAGCAGCGACTGGATTCGCAAGACGATGTGAATCCCGGCCGAGAGCGAAAGAACCGTCAGCAGGGAAGGGAGAGCCACCGTTACCATGTTGAAGGTTCTGCCGGCCAGAACCATCAGGCCAACAGTCCAGAGCGTGGTCACGCCCACCGCGGCCATCACCGCGATGACTCCACTGACGCGTCGCAGAACGATCGCCAGAATAACCAGGGAGACAGCCAGGGCCGCGGGCAGAATCCGCCGGGATGCTTCCTGGGAGCCGCGGTCGAGGGCTACGTTCAATAGCGGCGTCCCGGCCAGATGCATCTGCCTCCCGTCACCGGCGACTTGGGCAACCGCCGACTCGATCTCTTCGACCACGAGCCTTCTCGAAGGGGGATCATCAATCTTCCGCAGCCAGGCGATGACGCCGAATGTGCGTCCATCTTTGCCGAGCAGCAGATTCCGAAAAAAGCCGGTGCCGCTGAGAGACTCTTTCCAGTCCTCGGGCCTGTACTTTTCGAAGGCGGCGGCCGCCTGCGTAATATCCAGAACGCCTTCCACCCCATCGATCTGTCGCAGGCGCGACGCCAGGTCGCCCTGAAAGGCCAATGTCTCCTCGGAGAGCGGGTCCTCTGCCTCGCCGGCAATCACGACGAACTCCTCGTTCCCGTATTTCTCTAGGAACTGCTGATAGCTGCGGTGCGTCCTGCTCCTTGTCCCCGTCCACACCTCGATTGAGTTATCGACGCGGGCATTTCTGAGCCAATAGACGGGAATCGCGACGCTGCACAGGCAGGCCACGGCGATCCATCGACTTCTGTCGGCCAGGATTGTCGTGAGACTATCCCACACGGTGCGTCTCCATGTCGTAGGGCCATTTCTTGAAGAACGCCGCCAGGACAGTGGCCAATTTCAGGCCCGTCTCCATGTCGCCTGCGATATGGATCTTCCTCTGAAAGAATGCCTGTTGCGGGGCGAGCCTGCCGCCGACAATCGCCGAGAAGGTGTCGCTGTGGAGGGAGAACGTGCACTGACAGACCATGCCATTTTGCGATATCTCCTCAAGCCGGCCCTGGTCGATTCTCAGCGACCACGACCGCCCGGGCAAGTCTTCCACGGCAATCCGGCAGCTTGCGGTCAGATGCTTAAGGTTGGGCAGCAGTTGCTGGTGCATCTTCTCGGTCAGGAAGCTGTCGAAATACTGTTCCACGAATCTTTCTCGCCCCGGGAGCATGACAGGAGGCTCCGTGTGTGCCTTGCCCCACTTGGTTCTTCGTGCATAGTCCAGCAGTTTTTGAAAGAAAGCCATATTCATCTCCGGCGGCATCAGGGAAGTGTCACGCAGGGCAGTGTCTGTGTTCGTCCGGTCAAAAACCGGCTCTGCGGCCAGATACGGGGCATACTGAACGGCCGCTTTTTGATACATCGACTCGAATCTATCGGGTTTCTTCCGACGGAATTCCTCCTCCCGCACAAGCCGTGCCCCGGGGACGGCGAACAGATCGGCAAAGATGTCCCGGAGCACTGCAAGCGACACTGGCTGAGGATTTGTGATATGGTAGGTCCGGGGAGCACTTGTCCTGATAATGTGCCAGGCGGCACGGGCCACGTAGTCGGCGGGCACAAGATTCTTCGTCGCATCCGGGTTGGCTACGACACGGAACTCTCGCGTGCCGACGGCCCCTGCGACGCTGTCGAGCATGCGCATGAAGTTGTAGAGCCCGTCGAAGTGGACGATGCGTCCTTGCCGACTATCCCCGACAACGATGCTCGGCCGGAACATGAACGCACCAAGACCTGTGCGCATCGCCCAGTCTTGGACCAACAACTCGGCCTGGCACTTGGAAGACTCATAGGGATTGTGGAACTGCTGACCCATAGAAGTCTCATGTTCGAACACCCGCCCCTGTCGGTCGCCGGCAACGTAGGCGGTGCTGAAATGACAAAAGGGGACCCTGAGCTTCTCGGCCAGCGTCAGCAGGTTGGCGGTTCCCTCCACGTTGACTCGATGGCTCAACGCCGCGAACTCCTGCCCGAACTCCACCATGCCGGCGCAGTGCACGATGTGCGATATTCCCGTCTCCCCCCTGATGAGATGTCCAACAAGCTGGCCGTCGCAGATGTCCCCGCACACCGCCTTGACATGATCGGCGTGCTCTTGGACGCTAACGACCGCCAGTGCCTCGCGCACTCGGGCGGCAGCGGCAGACTCGGTATCGGCCCGGACGATGGCCACGATTCGCCCGCCGTCCTGCAGGATCGTTCCGGCGACCCAGCTTCCGATGGACCCTGTGATGCCTGTCAGTAGAACCGTCTCATGGGCTGTCATTGGCAGTGTCACGCGCTTTTCAGGGTCCTTTGCCTGTCGAAGGTTCGAAGAGTCTTGTACTCCGTATCTCGCTGGGCGGCGGTCATCCCGGTCTCGGCGATCAGGGCGATTACTTGTTCGGCCGTCACGGTGTGATTGATGCCGGTGGCCTTGACCACGCTCTCTTCCATCAGGACGCCGCCGAAGTCGTCCGCTCCAAAAGTCAGGGCGATCTGGGCCATATACGGTCCCTCGGTGACCCACCCGGCCTGGATGTGCTCAACATTATCCAAAACCAGGCGGGACAGGGCGACCATGCGAAGGTAATCCACGCCGGTTTGCGGCCGCTCGGAGAGCCGGGTGTGATTCGACTGAAAACTCCAGGGAATGAAGGCCCGGAAGCCCCCGGTGCGATCCTGAAGGTCGCGGACGTGCAGCAGGTGTTGCACGCGATCGGCTGTCGTCTCGCCCAGGCCATAGACCATCGTCGCCGTCGTGCCCATACCCAGACTGTGGGCTATCTCCATGACTTCAAGCCACTGAGGGGTCGTGATCTTCGCCGGGCTGACTCTTTGGCGAACCTCATCCACGAGAATCTCGGCGCCGCCTCCCGGTAGCGAATCCAAGCCGGCCTCTCGCAGTTGCACAAGGGTGTCCCTGAGGGGCAGATGGGAGCGCTGCGCGAGCCACAGCACCTCCGCGGGGGACAGCGAATGCAGCCAGACAGCGGGGACACGATCCTTGATGGCCCGAAGCATGTCCTTATACCAGGAGAAACTCAGGGCCGGATTCAGGCCGCCTTGAAGCATGATCTGGGTGGCGCCGAGGCCGGCCGCCTCCTCCACGAGTCGCACGATCTCTTCAATCGACATCGTGAATGCATCGCCATCCCTGGGCCCCTTGTGGTACGCACAGAATTTGCATCCGACGGTGCAGACGTTCGTGAAGCTGATGTTTCTATCGATGATGAACGTGGATCGCTGGTCGCCGATGACTTGCCGGCGATGCTCATGGGCGATCCGTCCCAGTTCGTAGAACGGCAGGGTATCGTGGAGCCATGTCGCTTCCTCGGCGTTCAGCCGCTGTCCAGCCTCTGCTTTCTGCAAAGCCCTTGCCGCCTTTGAAGCGAGCAACGGGACCTGCGCCTGCGGTTGTCTTCGGCTGCGATGGTCATACAGGCTGCTCGTGAGTACCGAACGAAGTCCAAGTTCCCGTATGAAAGTCGCCATCTCCTCAGGGTCGTGGAACGAGCAGTCGTCGGAAGCTCCGGCTGAGCGAGCGATCTGCTCGTCGATGCTGGTGCCGCCGATGTCGTCGGCCCCGCAGAAAAGCAACGTCTGCAGCAGCTTGCGGTCGAGGAAATTGGCCAGGACTCGAACATGCGGGAAGTTGTCGAGAAAGATGCGGGCCAGGGCCACGATCCGGGCGATGGCATGCCCGCCCGGACCTCGCGCCACACCGATCTGCGTGCCCTTCGCGTGGAAAGGAAGAGGACAGAAGGCCTGAAAACCTCCGGTCTGGTCCTGCAGAGTCCTGAGTCTGCATAGATGGTCCACGATCTCTTCCGGGGTTTCGACGTGTCCGAAGAGCATGGTCGCGTTGCTCGGGATACCCAGGTCGTGGGCGATGTGGTGCACATGGAGCCATTGATCAGCGGGAAGCTTTTTTGGGCAAATATTCTCTCGGACCCGTGTGGAGAAGATCTCCGCTCCTCCGCCCGGCAGGGCATCCAGGCCGGCTGCCTTCAGCATTGCCAGCACTTCGGCCACTGATTTGCCGGCACGATCCGAAAGCCACTGGACCTCGACGGCAGTCAGGGCTTGTATCGCTGTCGTGGGCAGCACCCGCTTGGTGATGCGAAGCAACTCGACATAGTAGTCAAGGCCCAATTCCCGGTTCAGGCCGCCGACGATGTGAACGTCGGTGAGTCCCCATCCTCTGGCTCTCTCGAGCCTTTCCTCAACCTGCTGAAGGCTTAGTGTATAAGCCTCGCCCGACCCGGCTTCGCGCCAGAATGCACACAAGCCGCAACGATTCTCGCATAGATTGGTGGGATTCAGGTTCAGACTGTGCACGTGGTAGACGTTCGCACCGTGTCTTTGCCGGCGGACCTTATCAGCCCGGGCCATCAGCTCGGCCGTGTCCGCTTTTGTCAAGAGGTTCAGCGCCTCTTCCGGGGAGATTCGTTCATTCCATTGTTGTAACATGTCAACTCCACTCGGGGACTGGGGTATTCTGCCCTTGTCTGTGGTCTGCCCCTTGTCTGACGAGGCTCGCGGCGAGACCTCGGAACAAGCCCATGCCCTCACATTCCGCGGGCCCCACATCGTAGTACAGGCGATTCGCAAGGTACTCATGGCAACGGTTCTCAGGCAGACCCAGCCGCTGCGCACAGAGCTGTGCCAGTTCGCCAATGGCGTGGCATCCACGATCCCTGACGCGGTGCAAAATCCACGAGATTTCCTCGAGATCAGGGCACGACCGCTGCACAGCCCAGACGGCGAAGACGAACGGTAAGCCGGTCATCTTCTTCCATTCCCCGGCGAGATCATACGTTTCCACCGCCGGCGCCGCACACAGGGCGCGATCGCCGATGCACACGCAGGCATCCGCCTCATCATCACACAGGCTGTATTCAACGCGATGAGAGATCCGAAAGTGGTCCCGCATCAGCACTTGGACGAGGGTATTCGATGTTCTGGACTCGGGGTCAAGTCCGACGACTCTGACCTGCGACAGCGGCCGACGGCATTGCAGGAGAACGCTCGTAACGTCGCCGTCGGCACAAATGCCCAATCCCGGAATCATCACGAGATCGGGATGGGCGAAGCAATCGACAATGGGAATCAACGCCGCGTCAACTACGCCCTCTAACAAGCCTCCGACCGCTGATCGTGGCACACGGTAAAACAGCTTCGCTGGGGGATAGACGTCTGTCATGAAGTGGACGAGGGGAAGGGCGTTGGCGTAGGGAAGGACGCAGAATCTGTATGCCTGGACTGTGTTCATAAGCTTATGAGTCGGAGTCCAAAATAATCGAGTCGGTCAAGGCAAAGGACTACCGCCACGGTAGCAATCCACGTCAAGGCCGATCTCGTAACAGGCCTTACCAACGCATCTGCAAGAGCCTCTGCCCGGAGGCTAAGGCTCGGATGCATACGCAGGCTACTTACCCCCGGTTCAACTCACGGGCCCACCCGTAACATATGATACTTATTGAAATACTATCATATGGGTCCCCTCCTGTATACTCTGGATCTATTCTGACATAGCTGACGCACCTGCCTGCATGGAAATAGGGGCACTGGCACAACCTCCGAAAAGGATTCTTGTGCCCATCTCCATGACCGGCCAGGTCTTCCACGGAGACTATCTGAATCGCAGTCGCTCGGTGAGATCGACCACTGTCAGATGGCCATCAAACCCATTCCGACACCAGCAACTAACTGATCGCCTGACACAGCACGGGATCGACATTTGTGCATACGTCATTGGTGAGCTGTGGACCGGAGTGCTCCAGCAATCTCTGCGTCACAGCGGTCGATATACCTCTTTGCGCCACAGATTCTGTTTCATGGTTCATAGAGGCTCATCGACCAAGAAGGTGAGGCAAATGCTTCCGCCGGGCGATGTCGCAAGTTCTACAGTCATATCTACTTACGATGGGACAATACCTGTACTCTATGGGATGTCCCCACGCCACATATTGCCTGCTGCAAAGGGGCAGCGAGGGTGCTATAATCGTGACATGGAACATCGAGTCTCATTCATCACGTTGGCGCTGGTGGTCGGAGTGGGGATTGGCGCCGTCCCGGCGATATCCCGGGCAGCTTCCTCGGGCAAGCCCAACATCGTCATCATCCTCGCCGATGACCTGGGTTACGGCGACGTTCACTGTTACAATCCGCAACGCGGGAAGATTCCCACGCCGAATGTGGACCGCCTGGCTGCTGAGGGAATGCGCTTCATGGACGCCCACTCCAGTTCCGGCGTGTGCTCGCCGTCACGTTACACGCTGCTGACGGGCCGCTATCATTGGCGGTCGCGGCTGCAGCAAGGGATCGTTTCCGTATGGGGTGCGCCGCTCATCGCACCGGACCGGCTCACAGTGGCCGGCCTCGCCAGGCAGCACGGCTATCGCACCGCGTGCATCGGCAAATGGCATCTCGGTCGCGACTGGCCGATCACGGAGGAACAGCGGCCGCACTTCACCGGGTTCGGCGGCCAGGCCGGCGGTGGCGGCCAGGTCTCCACCACCGTCACCGATGCGCACCGTGCGACGTGGCGAGACGTTTTCTCCCGACCCATCCCGGGCGGGCCGACCACGCGCGGCTTCGACGAGTACTTCGGTACCGATGTGCCCAATTGGCCGCCATATTGTTTCATCGAGAACGACCGCACCGTGGGCATCCCGAGCGAGTTGCTGCCGGTGGATAAGCTGGCGACGAACCAGGCCAGTCTTCAAGGGCCGGCGCTGCGGGACTGGCAGCTCGAAGCTATCCTCCCCACGCTTGGCGACCGTGCAGTGGACTTCATCCATCGCCAAGTGAGGGCGAAGCAGCCATTCCTGCTCTATTTGCCACTCACGTCTCCGCACACGCCCTTGGCCGTGAACGGGCCCTGGCTCGGCAAGAGCGGCTTGAACCTCTATGCCGATCTCGTGATGGAGAACCGACGCCGTGGTGGGTCGTGTGCTCGAGGCGCTGCGCGAAAGTGGTGCGGCCCAGAACACCATCGTCTTGTTCACCAGCGACAATGGCTGTGCTCCCTACATCGGCGCGGACGAGCTCGAAATGAAGGGCCATTTTCCGAGCGGTCCGCTCCGTGGCTACAAAGGGGCTGTGTTCGAAGGCGGGCATCGCGTGCCGTTCATCGTACGCTGGCCCGGCGAGGTAAAACCGGGTGCGGTGTGCGAGCAGCTCGTTCACCACGCCGATCTCATCGCCACGTTGGCCGATGTTCTTGGCATGAGATTGCCGGACAATGCCGGCGAGGACAGCTTCAGCCTGCTGCCGCTGCTCAAGGGCGGGGACCAGCCGGTTCGCGAACATGCCGTCAGTTGTGCATCCAACGGTGTTCCCGGTCTGCGTCGTGGCCCGTGGAAACTCATCCTGGAGCAAGACCCGAAAGCAAGGACCGATGTCCAGCTCTACAACCTTGCTGACGATATCGGTGAAAAGACGAACCTTGCCGCAGAGAAGCCTGAGCTCGTCGCCGAGATGCGTGCCTTGATGGAGAAAGTTGTCACGGATGGCCGCAGCACGCCGGGCGGGAAGCAGAAGAACGACGTGGAGGTCCGCCGCTATCCTCTCGCAGAGGCCGCGCAAAAGAAGACCGCATCGAAGCAGGAGAGAAGATGAAAGCCGGCAAATCACGGTTGTCGTGTCGTTTGGCGTTCCTGATTCACGCCGTTCTTGTGCTGGCGGTCCTTTGTCCCATGGCGTGGGGCGCGTCTGACGTGGAGAAGCCCAGCCTCAAGACACCCAACATCTTATGGCTGATCGCCGAGGATTTCGGCCAACACCTGGGTTGCTACGGGGCCAAGGAGGTGTGGACGCCCAACCTGGACCGCCTGGCTTCCCAAGGGGTGCGCTACACCCGCTGCTACAATGGACACGTCTGCTCGCCCAGCCGCTCGGCGTTCAACACCGGCATGTATGCCACGACCATCGGGGCGCACAATCATCGCACAACCAACAAGAAGCCGCTGCCGGAAGGGGTGAAGGTGCTCAGTGATTGGATGCGACAGGCCGGGTATTTCACGGCGAACGTTCGTGAGCTGCCCCCGCCGTGTGATTTCAAAGGCACCGGCAAGACCGACTGGAACTTCCTATACGAGGGCAAACCGTTCGACTCGGCGAGGTGGGATGACCTCAAGACGCATCAACCATTCTATGCACAGGTCAACTTCAACGAGACTCACCGTGCCTACACGGCACCTAAGAAAGCCGACCCGGCCAAGGTCGAAATCCCGCCGTACTACCCCGACCATCCGGTGACACGCGAGGATTGGGGCAAGTACCTCGATGAGGCCACCGAATTGGACCGCAAGGTAGGCCTCGTGCTCGCGGCCTTGGAGAAAGACGGCCTCGCCGACAATACCGTGGTCATCTTCTTCGGCGATAACGGGCAGTCTCATGTCCGCGGCAAGCAGTTCTGCTACGAGGAGGGATTGCTGGTACCGCTGATCATCCGCTGGCCTAAGAACTTCCCTGCTCCGGCGCATTTCCAGGCCGGGACCGTCGACACTCGCCTGCTCCACGGCATTGACCTCGCTCCCACCACGCTGGCCCTGGCCGGAGCGCCGAAGCCTCCCAGGATGCAGGGGCAGGTCTTCCTGGGCGACCGCTGCGAGCCGGATCGTCAGTATGTCTTCGGCTATCGGGACCGCTGCGACATGACCGTGATGCGCATCCGCACGGTACGAAACGACCGCTACCGCTACATCCGCAACTTCACGCCATGGGTGCCGTTCCTCGCTTTCAATGCCTACAAGGAGAACTCGTATCCTGTCTGGAACTTGCTCAAGGAACTTCATGCCCAGGGCAAGCTCACCCCCGCACAGGAGACCCTCTGCCGACCGACCATGCCGGAAGAGGAACTGTACGATCTCGAAACCGACCCGTGGGAAATCGACAACCTTGCCGAATCGGATAATCCCGAACATCAGGCCGAATTGAAGAAGCTGCGAGCCGTCCTGGAAGAATGGATCGAGGACACCAACGACCAGGGCCGCCGTCTGGAGACTCTCGAAGAGCTGACGGCCGGAGACCAACGTTTCGTGCCTGAGCGCGATTGGCGTCCGGCGCCCGGCACAAAGGAAGCCGCCGAAGCCCAGGCGATGCGGGCCAAAGCGGCGCAGAATCCACCGGCCTCCAAGGAAGAGCCGCAGAAGAACAAAAAGAAACGGAAACAGTGATCCGTCACGCTATAATTAGGACAGATGACCTATGCGAACCAATCGACGACAATTCATTGCGACTGCTCTTGCGGGTGGCGTGGCGGCCACGGCGTCACCGCTGTCCTCTCAGGGTTCCCAAGCTCAATCCCCGGGCTCAGCGGGGGCCCTGAACCCCAAGTATGCCACGCTCGATGAGATCCTCAAGCAGCCTGTTCTCAAGAAGGAGCTGTTTGCGACTCCGGTGATCATCGAGACCCTGGAATTGCTTCGGTACCAGGGCAATTTCCTCTGCCGGGTGCGTTCGACGGATGGGGCGGAAGGAATCTCGGTCGGTCACAGCAGTCTGAACTCGCTCTATCCTATCTTTGTCAACCTGCTGCAACCGTTCTTCATCGACAAGGACGCGCGCGACCTGGACTTGCTGCTGGAGAAGGTTTACATCTACAATTTCAATTTCCGGTTGAGCGGCCTGGCGCTCGGGATCCCCTTGGCCACGATTGAGTTTGCCATTCTCGACATGCTGGGCCGTATCGCGAACAAGTCCATGGGTCAGTTGATCGGAGAAATCCACCACCCCCAGGTAGCGGTGTACCAGGCCACCGAGTACCGTGAGAAATCGGTAGAGGAGTCCCTGGACCTGATCAAAAGAGATGTCGCGGAATACAACGCCCATGCCGTCAAGATCAAAGTCGGCGGACTGATGTTCATGACGAAGGACATCAAGGCCGTCGGTCCCAAGGGAAGAACGGAGATCATCATTCCGCTCATCCGCAAGACCTTCGGCGATGACATGGCTCTGTATGCCGATGCGAATGGCTTCTATTCTGTGGAAGAGGCCATCCGCGTGGGACACCTGCTGGAAGAGTACCGCTACGGCTTCTTCGAGGAGCCCGTGATGTTCGACTGGTATGAAGAGACGAAACAAGTGGCCGATGCCCTGGCCCTGCCCGTGGCGGGCGGCGAACAGGAGTACAGCCTGCACGGCTTTCGCTGGCTGATTGCCAACGACGGCCTGCAAATCGTCCAGCCGGACAACTACTATTTCGGCGGCATGATTCGCTCGATGCAGGTGGCCCGCATGGCAAGGGCGTTTGGAAAAGACTGTACGCCGCACATGTCCGGCGGAGGGCTCGGATATCTCTATATGATGCACTTTGTCTCGGCCCTTCCCAACGCTTGTCCGCATCACGAATTCAAGGGATTGCGAACGAACGTGCAATTCGAATGCAAGACGTCAGCTCTGCGCGTCGTTGACGGGAAGATCAAAGTCCCTACCGGTCCGGGACTGGGTGTAGAGATTGACGCTGACTACATCAAGAAGCATCAAGCGGTAAAAGCGTGACGCAGGAGTGGCCGGGGCGGGAAATCATGCCATCCGAAGGATGCGAGCGTGCACACGATTGGCAGAAGGAGGACAGAGATGTGGTTATGGCTACTCGCTGTGGTGTTGGCAGGTACTGGAGAAAAGTCTGCCGCCGTCAATGATCCTCCCCCAGGCGGGGTGGCGACGAACCGACAGGCCGCGATAGTGGCCAGGTTCCAGTTCGGCACACCTACTTCCGCCGCCCGCGTCGGTTTCACCAAAGTAACCGTCACGGAAGCCTTCACATCCGAAAAGGGCTATGGCTTCCAATCGACGCAGGGCTTAGTGGCCTCTGACCGCGGCGGCTCGGCGATCGTATTGCCGGAAGATAAATACACTGCCTCGGTGTATGGTGCCTATCGAATCACGTCGGATGTGACTTGTGCGCTCATCGAGGGAGAGAGCGACAACGCTTTCCAGATGACCTTGCCAGACGGCGAGTACACAGTATGGCTCGTCGCCGGCGACCCCGAATGGGATCCACCGCTCTTTGAGGTATGGGCTAACGGCGAGAAGAAACTGGACATGCGCATTCCGCGGGCACGGTTTGTCTTTATGGAGTCTTTTCCGGCCCGTGCGGCTGACGAGCGATTGCAGATCGAGTTCAGGGGCCCACATGGCTGGGTCCTGAACGGCCTGGTAATCGGCAAGGAAGGGCCGGAGCTTGCTGAAGTCGTCGCCGGACTCGAACGGGACATTTTCTTTCTGACCGAGCCGGAGCTGCCTAACTGGCACGAAGTGAAATCCGGGCCCGCGAACCCGCCGCTGGACTGGAGCGCCGCCGAGCAGGAAAAGGGCTATGTGGTCTTCCCCACCGATTACACCGACCAGATCATGCCGACCTTTGTGCCTGCACGTTCGATCATTGGAAAGCCCGTGACTGCTTTTGCTGCGCCGGGCGAATTCGAGCCCGCCACATTCTGCATTTGTCCCCAGAAAGACCTGGGACATGTGACTCTGGAACTGTCCGACTTCGTGGCGGAAAAGGACAAACAGACCATAACACGCGACAACGTGAAGGTGGGGATCGTTCGGTGCTGGCCCCAACGCGTCAGCGGTTGGGGTGGTAAGGGCGAATACCACATCGTGCCGGAGATGATCGAAGGACCTACCGGCCGCGCCTCTCATGTGGCCGCCGGCCAGGTCAAGCAGTGGTGGCTGACCGTGCGCATCCCTCCTGACGCGGCGCCCGGGCGCTATCGGATGTCACTGACCGTGCGACCGGAGAAGGCGCCGCCCACAGTCCTGGAGTGGCGCCTGTTGGTCCTGCCGTTTCGACTGAGCCGGCCCGTGGACAGGCATTGGGGCACGTGGCTGGAGAGCTTTCCGCCCGTTGGCGGGCTGAGAGGCCCGGACCGGCGAGGACGGAATACGCCCGCCGAAATGGATCGCCTGGTCCGCGCCGACCTGGCGGACTACCGTGACCACGGGTTCGACCTGGCCATATTCAACTACTACTTCGGCGTGACGGAGAACCCCGACGGCGGTTTCACCTACGACATATCCGGGCTCGCACGGGACCTGGAGTACTGGAAGACGCT
Organism: Sedimentisphaerales bacterium; assembly: GCA_963708075.1. Lineage (GTDB taxonomy): Bacteria > Planctomycetota > Phycisphaerae > Sedimentisphaerales > Anaerobacaceae > PLanc-01. Next base: position 3,935,894 of record OY970194.1, on the reverse strand, counting down.
GGGCTCCAGCACGCCTGTGGCGATCGGCTGCGAATACACCTTTCGGAACCTGGAGTATGGTCTTGCGGAGCCTGGCAAGGAACACGTCCCCGGCACGTTCAGCCCCAAGGCGCGCCAGGCGATTGTCGGGCTCGTCAAGTACATCCATGAGGAAGCGCAGCGCCGTGGCTGGCCCTCGCTGTACTTCTATCCCATCGATGAGCCGGGCAACAACAAGACGGCCAACCGCATGCTCTTTGCCGAGAATGTCCTGGGGTTTGTCCATGAGGTGCCCGGCTGTAAGACCGCCACCACCCTGACCGCCGGCGACGTGCAGCGCCTCGGCGACCGCGTGGACGTGCGCATCTACGCGTATGGCCATTACAACCGCAACAAAGTCGTGCGAGAAGCCCGACAGGGACATCCGTTCTGGTATTACGAGAACGGCATATTCTATGGACACAGCACGCTGGCTTCGCGTGGCAACATGGGCCTTGAGTTCCTCCGCTCCGGCGCCGAAGTCGCCACGGCGTGGGGATTCGACGCCACGCAAGCCAATCCCCACAATGACTTCGACGGCGGCCACAAGGATTGGAACGTGGTTTTCCCGGGCGTCGATGCGCCGACGCCGACCATTTACTGGGAACTCTGCCGCGAAGGCGTAGACGATTGCCGCTATGTGGCCACGCTACAGCAACAGATTCGGCAAGCCAGAGAACGCGGCCAAACCGAAGCCGCGCAACGGGCCGCAGCGCGTCCTGGAGCCGCTCCTGGATCCCAACGCGCCCACCATCGACAATCCGTTGGCCTTCACCCGCTATCGCTGGCGCATGGCGCGCGAAATCCTCAGTCTGATGGGCGATCAGGACCTGGCGCTCTCCTTCCCGGCCGTCGTGACCAACCCGGCCGCAGCGGAACAGGTCGGCCCCAACCTCATTGGCGATCCGTCGTTCGAGGCCGGCCCACAGGCCGACGGCTTTCCCGTTCCATCGTATTACATTGCCGACCAGTACTCGAAGTCGGAGGAAAAGCCTGTGGACGCCTTGAGCGTGACCGACGAAGTCGCCCACTCAGGCCGCTATTGCTTGAAGTGGGATTTCAGCAAGGCAGCGGGGAAAGGCTCTGTCTACGACGGCAAACGCTACCTCATCGTTAACGTACAGGTGCCTCAAGAGGCGGCCCGGCAACTGCGTGGCAAGCGCGTCAAGGTTGGCTACTGGCTTCGGCTCGGCGGTGGGACGGCCGTGCCGGGGATGACACTGCGCGAGTTCGGCAAGCAGGATTTTCTGGATGGGATCAGCTACCAGGGCGGCGTGGACGACCCCGCCGTCTGGAACCGCTTTGAGGCCCAGGGCCGCTTACGTGGCGATTTCGAGAATTTGGACATTCATATCAGTTGCCCTGCCCCTGATGATCCCGAAGCAGCCCGGAAAGCTCTCTTCTACATTGATGACGTTTCGCTGCAAGGCATCGAAGAGCCGCCGCTGACCATTATGACGCCGCTCGACGAATACTATGCGGGCGAAATCATTCCGTGGACTGTCAGCGCCGCCTTTGCGAGCGGCGAAATCAAGGTCTCCCTGTTGACCGGCGACAGGCTCGTTGCAGAGCAAACGCACAAAGCAGTGCCCGGCTCCCTGCGCGGCGCGTTCGAAAGTCGTGGCCTCCAGTGCGGCATCTACACGCTTCAGGCCAGAACCATTGCATCGCCGCAAGCCCCGTACACGGCCCAGCGGCAAATCATCCTCGCCCCTAATCCGTGGGAGGAATAATGCAGACATCATCACCCTGTGTTAGACGGCGGGAACCCGTAGCGTTCAAGCCTGGATGACGGCCGATCCACGGACTCATACGGTGGGGAGCAGGGGCGAATGATGATTCGCCCGCACTTGCGGAGGGGATGATTGGTGTTGACGGCGCCGGTGTGGTGGGTAGGCTGTATGTTGGTGACATCGAACGGAAGCTGGCCTTCCGCAAATTCGAAATTCGGATTTCGAAATTCGATATTCCCGAAGGGGTAGTATGGGCATGTTTGAGACGACCGGCCGGACGGGCGGCGGGGCACACAAGACCACCAGTACGGGCGGGTTTGAAACCCGCCCCTACGAGAAACTGGAACGGATGAGAAGAACGCTTCGGCACGAGGAGCCGGATCGGGTGCCCATCAGCGACTTCTTCTGGGGCGGCTTTCTCAGGCGATGGCGGAAGGAACTCGATCTGCCCCCGGACGCCAATCCATACTACTACTACGATCTCGATTGGATTGTGACGGTTCCCAACATGGACCCGTGGATTCGGTCATTTGAAACGCTTAGGGAGACATCTGACGAAGTGGTCGTCAAGACGGGGTTCGGGGCTGTCATGCGAAAGAAGTTCGCCTGTCCCATGCCGGAAATGACGGCTTGGGAGACCGACACGTTCGAGAAGCTGGAGGCTATCGAGTTCGACCCGCCTGACGATCGACGCCGGTACTTCGAGGCGGGGGACAATCAGATCGCCGGCGTGGGCGACGGGTTTGAGCGTAACTCGCCTGCATGGATCGACACGGTCAAGTCCCTGCGGCCCGATTTCCCGGTGTACGGCAGCATGATCGAATGCGCCGAGTGCCTGACGCGGCTGATCGGACAGCAGAACACCATGCTCTGGATGGGCCTGTACCCGGACCGCATGGGTAAGGTGATTGACCGGATCGGCGAATTCTACACGGCCTGCGCCAAGGCCGAGATCGACGCGGGCGAGGGACTGCTCGACGGATTCGTGATCTGGGGCGACGTGGCCTACAAGCGGGGCTTGTTCTTCTCGCCCGACTACTGGCGCCGGTACTTCAAACCGTGGGTCAAGGCCATGGCCGATTACGCGCACCGCAAGGGACTGCCCGTCATCTATCATGGATGCGGCAACGTCGAAGCCATCTTTGAAGACTACATTGAGATCGGCATCGATGCCTATAATCCGCTGGAGGTCAAAGCCGGGATGGATGTCGTCGAGCTTCGCCGAAGGTACGGCCATCGCATGGCGTTTTGCGGAAACAGCGATGTCCAGGTCTGGGAGGCCGGAGATATGGACGAGATTCGCCGGCAGGTCCTGCGCAAGCTCAACGCGGCCAAAGGCGGCGGATTCATCTTTCAGTCGGACCACTCCGTGACCAGCAACGTCTCCGGCCGAACGTATGACTATATCGTGAGACTAGTCCGAGAGCACGGCGTCTACCCGCTTGACCTCGGCCGATTCAATGAGGCTCCGTAACCCATGGCAATTGTAGCAGCCAACCCGATTCTCGGAGTAGTCCTGCACGCATTCGGCGCGACCTCCGCCGCGCTTTGCTATACACCGCAGCAGAAACTACGAGGCTGGTCCTGGCAGACGTACTGGCTGGCCCAGGCGTCGGTCTGCTGGTTCATCGCGCCGATCGTTGGAGCCTGGATCACTATTCCGCAATTGATGGACGTCCTGCGCTCGGCCCCGCGAAATGCCATGTTGGTCACGTTCGCCCTGGGAGTCGCGTATGGCATCGGTGGGACAGCGTTCGGCATGGCCATTCGCCACATCGGTTACTCCCTGACCTATGCCCTGGCGATCGGTATTTCTTGTGTGCTGGGCACATTGACCGGGCCGATCCTCAGGGGGCGCTGCAGGGCATTCTTGACCAGCGAGGCTCAGGATGGGTGATGAGCGGCGTGTTCATCGGTCTGCTCGGCACGCTCATGTGCGGCATGGCGGGCCGGCTCAAGGAGGTGGAACTGCAGGGCACCGATGGCACGGCTGCCCGGTCGTTTGCCTTGGGCAAAGGGCTGCTTCTGTGCGGCATCGCCGGAGTCTTCTCCGCAGTCTATGGCATCGCCGTCAATGACACCGGCAAGCCCATCGCCGAGGCCGCCGCACGATTCGGCGCCGGCCATTGGCAAACGAACGTGGTATATATCTTCTCAAACACGGGCGCCTTTGTGACGACGGCTCTCTATTGTCTGTGGCTATCGTGGTCGCAAAAGACGTTCCACGAGTTCCGCCGGGCGAAGGATGCCTTCGCCGGGGCGCTGCCGACCAACTACCTGATGGCCTTGCTGACCGGCGCTATGTGGTACAGCCAATTCCTCTTCTACGGCATCGCCCACGTCCGCATGGGGAAATTCGAGTTCTCGAGCTGGGCCATTCATATGCTCATGCTGATCCTTTTCAGCAGTCTGGCAGGCGTTGCGATGCGGGAATGGCACGGGCGACGCTCTCGCACGAAGGCGGCTATCCTTGCGGGATTGCTTGTTGTCGGCGGGGCGGTGCTGGCATTGACCTATGGGAACTACCTGGGGCAGCACGCGGCAGGGCATTGAGGGATCGACGGCCCGGCACAACACAGGAGGCTCAGGCTATGAAACGATATGGGACGGTCATCGGGCTCAAGCAGGACCGGATCGAGCAGTACAAGAAGCTGCATGCGACGGTTTGGCCGGATGTCCTGAAGATGATTACCGACTGCAACATCCGGAATTACTCAATCTACCTGCGTCGATTGCCCGACGGGAATCACTACCTGTTCAGCTATTTCGAGTACGTGGGGGAGGACTTCGCCGCGGATACGGCAAAGATGGCGGCCGATCCGACCACGCGGAAGTGGTGGGACGCCTGCATGCCCTGTCAGCAGCCGCTGCCCGACCGTGCCGAAGGGCAGTGGTGGGCGAGTATGGACGAGGTCTTTCACTGGGACTGACGTTGTCAAGGAGAAGGAGCCGTGAATACGAAGGTTGCGATATCTGGATTCGTACTGTTGTCCCGTCTGTTGGGAATTGCTGGTGCGGCAGCGGAGCCGGCCGAGGTCTTCATCGTCCCGAATTTCCACCCGGCGAGCTGCGGGTGGCTGACCGACTGGTCCACGGAGCGAAACTACTGCGCCAATGACTACCTCGACCACCTCGACCGGGTGCGCGATGACCCCAATTACGCCTTCGCACTGTCCGAATGCAACAACATGATCGCCATTCTCAACTTTCACCCCGACAGGGTGGCGGAGTTGAAGCAACGAATTCACGAGAGACGTGTAGAGTTGGTCAATGCTTTCTTCCTCGAACCCACGATCAATCTGTCGGGCGGCGAGGCCCTGGTGAAGATGGGCGTGGAGGGGCTTCGCTGGCAGCAGCAGGTCTTCGGGGTGCGGCCGCGATTCGCCTGGACCATCGACGTCACCGGGGTGCACGAGCAGATGGGACAGATCGTCTCGGGCCTGGGGCTCGACGCGATGGTGTACACGCGCGACAATCCCACCAACAAGACGATGCACTGGCTCGAAGCCCCGGACGGCTCCCGTTGCCTGGCGATCTCGCCCGGCCACTACTCCGACTGGGGGCAGGTGTTCAGCACGCAGACCCCGCTGGATAAAGACGCGTTGAGCAAGCTCCTGCAGGATGCGAAGTCTCGGGCGACTCGGACACCCGCCGGAGCACCCGTGCTCGTGCTCGCCGGCCACGGCGATTATTCACTCGCCCCGGCCTGTACAGAGTACCCATCGATGCTTCTTTCGCAGTGGAGCCAGGCTGCACCACAAACGAAGCTGCGTTTCAGTGGTCTGAGTGCCTACGTGGACGCCGTGCTGCCTGGGATCAAGTCCGGCCAGATTGAGCTGCCCGTGAGCCACAGCGGTGCACGGCTGAGCTGGACATCGTTTTGGATTCAGTGCCCCAAGGTCAAGGGCTGGTATCGCCGTGCTGAGCATGAGCTTCAGGCCGCGGAGATGCTGGCTACGGTGGCAAGTCTTAACACGGATTTCAGCTATCCCACGCAATCCCTTTACCATGGCTGGCTCGAAATGCTGCTGAACATGGACCGCAATACTCTCTGGGGTGCGGCTGGCGGTATGGTGTTCGAGAATGAAGAGTCGTGGGATGTGCGCGACCGTTTCGAGTCAGTAGAGAATATCTCTGGCGGCACAGCGGAGGCGGCCCTTCAGAAGATGGCGGGGCAAGGCCGGTCCGTGGCCTTGTTCAATCCGCTCAACTGGTCACGAACCGATCCGCTGCGGCTGGATGTGCCTGTGGGAACGAGCTTGGCGGATGTGAGATGCCAGGCCGATGGGGACGGCCGGATGCTGTGTCGCGCCACGTTGCCATCGGCGGGTGTCCTCACCTTGGAGACCTCGGCCCAAGCCGCGACGGCCCCAAAGCCGACCGAATTGCCGGCGGTTATTGAGACGGCCTATTATCGCGTGCGGATCGATCCGAACACCGGCGCGTTGAGCAGCCTGAAGCTGAAACCCTCCGGCCGTGAGATTCTCGCCGGCCCGGTGCTGCTCGTGGCTGAGCAGGCAGGCGATTTCCACAGCACGCCGCGACGCGATCAGCGAAAGCGTCTCGCTGACTCATCGCAGTTCAAGCCTCGCGTCACTGTGAGCGATGGCCCTCTCGCGACAATCGTACATGTTGAGTCCGCATTCCACGGTGGCGGCGCTTCCCGGCAGAAACTGCATTTCTACAAGGATTATCCCCGCATCGATTTCGACGTCGAGTTGAATGACGTCCCCGACAAAACGGTTGTTGTGGCAGAGTTCCCGCTCGCTCAGCCGATCCAGGAGGCACGGCGAGGCATTCCGTATGGCTTCTCGCATGGAGCGTGGGCGGCGAAGAACCCAACCCTTGCCGGGTTCGCCGACGGAATTGTCGCGGCGATCCGCTGGTCGCACTACCAGTATGCGCAGGGTGGCGTGGCGATTCTCGACCGTGGCCTGCCCGGTCGCGAGCTTACCGGCCAGACACCGGTGCTCTTCCTGCTTAACGCCCAGGACATCTACATGGGCTACCCATGCGCGTGGCTGAGCGGCCGCGGCCGGCACAATCTCTCCTTTGCTCTCGTCGCGCACGATGGCGACTGGAAGAACGCTCGCATCCCGCAAATGGCTTGGGAGTTCAACTGTCCGCCGGTTGTGACTGGAAATGCAGCCAAAGCTGCACCACAGTCATTCCTGCAGACATCCGACAACGTCATTGTCGAGGCGATGCGCCGTGAGGGCGGCGAGATCGAGTTGCGTCTGGCCGAGTGCCTGGGCGTGGCTGGGATGGCGGAGGTGGCGTTGAACCTGCCGCATCACGAGGCTGCTTTGACGGATCTTGTGGGCGGCCGCCGCCAGCCTTTGACAGGCGGGCCGGCTTACCGGTTCCCCGTGCGGCCGCAACAGATCGTGACATTGCGTTGCCGCACGGACTCGGCGGTGCCCGAGATTGAGGCTCTTACAAACTGGGAGCCGCTCGTGCCGCCGGCCAAGCGGGCTGCGCTGAATACGAAGCTCGACAAGAAGGGCCATCCGCCGGCAGGTGGCCAGGCCTCCGGCACTCCCCCGGAATTGCCGTCCGATGCCGCGAGGTCAGTAGCGAGGGGCCAGCCGGCTACCGCCTCGAACATCTACCAGAATCGTGGGGACTGCCGGCCAGAACTGGCCTTCGATGGCGACCCGGGGACCCGCTGGGCCACGGATGCGGGTCTCAAGCAGGCTTGGCTGGCCGTAGACTTAGGCAGGCCACGTACCATTGATCGTGCCTTTCTCAGCGAAGCGTATGATCGCATCGAGGAGTTCGAGTTGCAGGCCGAGCGCGATGGACGATGGGAGGCGTTTGCCCGCGGCGGCAAGATCAGCTCAGGTCTGGAACTGAAATTCTCGCCGGTCGCGGTGCAAAAAGTCCGCCTGAACGTCCTCCAGGCGACGGATGGCCCGACGATCTGGGAATTTCTGCTGTTCGAGCCGAATGAAGCAGGGGCTTCCAGTCCCGCGACAAGCGAGGACGCCTACAATGTTGTCTGGGACTCGCTCAGCATCGATCACCATGGCTCGATGCCGCTGGGCAACGGTGATATCGCCCTGAATGCCTGGGTCACGCCTCAGGGCGACGTGCAGTTCTTCATCGGCAAGACCGACGCATGGGATGACAACGCCCGGCTGGTCAAGGTTGGCGCGGTTCGCGTCCATCTGGAGCCAAATCCGTTCGCGAACAATCCGCCATTTCGCCAGACGCTGAGCCTGCGTGACGCCACACTGAAAGTCGAGGCCGGCGATGGTCCCAAGCGGACGAGTGTGCAGGTGTGGGTTGACGCCAATCTGCCGGTCATCCACGTTGCTGCCGAGAGTGCGTCGCCGCTCGAAGCCACAGCGGTTGTCGAGCTGTGGCGCACCAAGCAACACGAACTGACGGAATTGCAGACCAGCGATGTGCTCCTCAATCGCAGTCTGCCGGACAAGCGGCAGGCGCAAACTATCATCGAGCCGGACACCGTCCTGACCGGTCAGCGAGATCGCATCGGTTGGTATCATCACAATATCAAGTCCGTTGGCCCGCAGTTGCTTGCTGAAGTTCAAGGACTGACTGGTTTCAAGCAAACCGACCCACTCCTGGATCGTACCTTTGGTGCTGTCGTGACCGCACCCGGAGGACGGAGGCTGGACGACCTTCGTCTGCAATCACCTCGCGGGACTTCGCATCAGTTCAGCATTTATGTTCTCACGCGGCATCCTTCCAAGCCCGACGGATGGCTGGCGGAGATGGAAGAGGTCATCCGTCGCGTGGAGTCCCAGGATTCGTCCGCACGGCGCAAGGCCCACGAGCAGTGGTGGGCCCGGTTCTGGGATCGCAGTTGGATTCGCGCCGGCGCCAATTCAGAGGCAGAGGTTACTTCGACGGACTCCATTGTCCCCTCGAATGCTCATCCCGTGCGGATCGGTTCTCGACCAAAGCGGCGGCAACCGATTCGCCGGCGAGTTGGGCCGCGTGAGTATCTTCACAAGACCACTGACCAACGCCCAGATACAAGAACTGGCAAAACTGAATCGCAGCACGGCCCCTGCACAATCTGCCGACGTGCTGTGGACCGGCACGGCGGCGGGGCCGGTAGCAGACTCGGCGTCGTGGGACTTCGCACAGGGCTTCACTATCGAGGCTTGGCTCAAGCCGGAGAAGCTGTCCGCCGGCGGCGCGCGAATTGTGGATAAGATCACTCCCGGCGATAGAGACGGCTTCCTGTTCGACACGTATCCCGGGAACAGTCTTCGGCTGATCTGCGCCGAGCACCAGCTTGACGTGCGCGACGCCGTGCCCGCCGGTCACTGGACCCATGTAGTGGCTGTCGCAGACTCGGCGGCCGGCGGCTGTCGGCTCTACGTGGACGGAAAGATCGTTGCCGACAACTCCGGGCAGGCCGTTCGTGACAAAGCCGCCTACATCAGCCAGATGTACCATCTGCAGCGGTTCATCAACGCCTGTGCCGGTCGCGGGGCATATCCGATCAAGTTCAACGGCAGCCTCCTTACGGCCCCCGCGGGCACCGAGGACGATCCGGATTATCGCCGCTGGGGTCCCGGCTACTGGTGGCAGAACACGCGTTTGCCGTACTTCGGCATGTGCACGTCCGGCGATTTCGACCTGATGCAGCCGTTGTGGCGAATGTACGCCGGCGAGGTGCTCGAATTATCGAAGTATCGCACGAAGCTTTACTGTGGCCACGAGGGCGCATTCTTGCCGGAGTGTATCTACTTCTGGGGAGCGATCTTTAGCGAGACGTACGGCTGGACGCCCTTCGAGCAGCGTACCGACAAACTGCAGGAGAGCCGTTATCACAAATGGGAATGGGTCGGGGGTCTCGAGCTCTGCTGGATGATGCTCGACTATTACGAGCACACGCTCGACAAACGGTTCCTGCGACAGACGGCGATTCCTTTCGCGCGCGAGATCCTGACGTTCTTCGATCAGCACTACCCCACGGACCAGCGGGGCCGATTGGTTATGCATCCCGCACAGGCGGTGGAGACCTGGTGGGACTGCACGAATCCGATGCCGGAGCTGGCAGGTTGCATCGCCGTGACGGAGAGGCTGCTGACGCTGCCTGCCGAGGCGGTCCCCGCTGCTGAGCGTGAGTTGTGGCAGCGACTTCATGACAAGCTGCCCCCGCTGCCGCTGCGTGACGTGGAAGGGGCAAAAGCCCTGGCGCCGGCCGAGACATACGACACAAAGCGAAACATTGAGAACCCGGAGCTCTATGCCGTGTTTCCCTTCCGCCTCATCGCCCTGGACCGGCCAAACCCGCAGTGGGGTATCGAAGCCCTGGAGCACCGGTGGGACAAGGGCCATCGTGGCTGGCGGCAGGACGACGTTTTCATGGCGTACCTCGGCCTCACCGATGCCGCGCGGAAAGGGCTCGTTGAGCGCGCCTGCCACCACGACCAGCGCGAGCGGTTCCCCGCGTTCTGGGGCCCGAATTACGACTGGACGCCGGACCAGTGTCACGGCGGGGTTCTGATGGAGACGTTCCAGGCCATGCTCCTTCAGACGGACGGCAGGAAGATCCTCCTGCTGCCCGCCTGGCCGAAGGACTGGGATGTGGACTTCAAACTCCACGCCCCCTATCAGACGATGATCGATGGCACATATCGTGACGGCAAGTTGCGATCTCTCAAAGTCACGCCGGAAGCCCGCCGTGCCGATGTGGTTGACCTGAGCAACCCCTGAAGAAGGCGGGAGTCCCGGTGACTTTCTACACGGTCAAGGGCGCCGGGCATGGTGGCTTCAACGATCCGAACGTGCCGAAATTGACCCGCGAATTCCTGGCGGCAACGCTGCTGGGAAGAGCCCAGTCTTCCGTCCCGCAGATAGAAAGACGCTGATCCTCCAACCTCTGCCATGCTTACGTCAGACCCACCCGGCCGAAGACATGATAGAAGAAATAGCTGGTGCCGAAATCGTGGATCAGACGGTTGAGCACGGCCTGGTCGTCCTGAGTCTGCACGGCGATTGCCATCCGTACGAATGCTTCGTACCGCTGGAGCGTCTCCCGGCTTATGTTGAACCTGGCCAGGTCCACTTGCTGTCCCGTGGAGCCGTAGTGGATGAGTATGGCCTCTTCGTAGAGTGTGGGAATCTTCTGATAGCCAAGGTCGTGGAGGCGTTCGGCGTTCTCCACGATCTTGTCCACCCGGCCGCTGAGCAGGTAGCAGGCCATGATGTATTCAAACGCCATCTTGTTGCGCGGATTGTGCGCCAGCAATGCGGATAGCGTCTCATCCAGGGGTTCTGGGCCGGTGACTCCTGCGGTTTCGTCGCGCATGCAGGAGCGGATTCTGTCGATGGAGGCGGCTTGATCCGGTGCAAAGCCGCTGTCGAGGCCGTGCAGCAGGGATTCCGCTCGCCGTCGATAGATCGGGTCCTTCTTCAAAGCGTTCAGATAGACCCGAGCGGTGGCGGGATGCCCTTTGATAAGGTGGATCCACCCCAGTTCCTCGAGGGCGACGCCGAGATGACCTTTGGTGGTCAGGACCTCCGACGCCAGCTTCTGAGCCATGTTCACGTGCCCGAGCTCCAGGAAAATGTCGCTCAACTTCCATTGGGTCAGATCCGATTGTCTTTTTTCGTGCGTAAGCAGAATCGCTTCCGGCACCAGCGGGTAACGGAACATGTCGTAGGGGAGCCTGCCTGTGTGATACAGGGCCCGAAGGGTGTCATGGCTGACAAAGACGTTGTATCTGTCCTTGGGCAGGCGGCGGCTGAGCTCAAGAATCTTGTCCCAGCGCTGCTGACGGGAGTAGTAGTTTGACAGGACGTACGGCTTGCGGAGATCATCCTGGCTGAAGTGCAACGCCAGGGCCATCAGCACGATAGGGATGGCGGGCAGAACCGGCTTCTTAAGGATCGCCGGAGACCGTCTCTTCGGAAAAGGGGACATTCTACTTTTCCTGCGTTCGCTGGATATGGAGATCGGCCTGAAAGAGTAGAATGTCCCCTTTTTTGCGATGAGCACGAGCAACACGGTCAGAGGTGTGAAGCCATACAGGAGGAAGATCAGGATTCTGAGAAAGGTATCCATGTCGCCGGTCGCTAATGGCGAGAAAGGCGTGAGAGTGAGGAACGCCTGGCGAGCAGGGATCAGGAACACGTACTCTGCAAGAGCCCAGATGATCGCAGCACTTGCCGGTAGCGCGAGCAGTTCGTAGGGTGTGCACCGCACACCAACAACCGTCCGATCCGATGCGAGATGGTGTGCCGTGCCCACCCTACCACGAATCCAGTGAATCACAGTCATGAGTGCAAGAATCAGCAATGTCCCTGCGCCGCCGAGCCAGAAGCCGAGCACTGCCAGGAGACAACACGCCACGATGCGAACTGGAGATCGGCGTAAAGGCAGTCTCTCGAAAACGAGAGACAAGAGCAGTCCCAGCGACACAGCCAGGCAGACGGTCAAAGGGTGCTTGTAGCAACTGTAGATGAGAAAGAACGTGATCGCCGGTACGCCTGCCAGGATGGAGGCGTGTGCAAAACCGGCAGCCACAAGGTGCCGTCTGGAAAGCTCACTAAGACAGAACCCTGCCAGGACGATGATCGCTGCCCCCAGCCATGCGTAGTAGTATCCTTGGGAAAGAAACCCGGATACATAAGTGAGAGGTCCGCCCGGCGTACCGAGGGAGTCCCACAAAAACGACCCTCCGGTCGCGAACTGGGGGGCATCCGGCAGGATCGTGCCGAAACAGTGGTAGATCAGGTGCGGCTCGACCACAAACCACAGGTAGACGAAGCTGAGCACGAAGAAAGGGAGGCAAGACGGTAAGAAGGTGAGAAGGTTGGAAGCTCCTTCCTTCTTTCCTTCTTCCTTTCCTACCTTCTTATCCTCATTCCTTGACGCCATGTTCTGCATCTCCTGGTTCGAGCCGGCCGGTTATTCGCGTTCCTGCCAGGGATCGACTGGCACAGCCTTTGGACTTGCTCCCGTGATCGGAATCTCAGGTGCTACAGAAGGCTTGGCACGAGCAGCGCGGGCGAGTTGAGACTTTCTCACTGTGATTGGCCCTTTGACCAGTTCCGGGACGCTGTACGTCTCCAGCAAGGAATCGTAGTAGGCCGGGTCCTGCTGCGGCAGGACGAAGGGCTTGCGCACCGTCCCCGCCTGGTCCACATAGCTGAGGTAAGTCCGGGTGAACAGGCCGCCCTGACGCTTGCTGCTGAATGCGATCCACCGGCTATTGCTGGACCAACTGTGCCACGATTCAGAAAACTCGCTGTTGATGGTGAGCTTGCGATACTGCCTCGTGGTGAGGTCCATGAGGTAAAGGTCGCTGCTGGGCTGATAGACAGGGAAGCAGCCGTAGCGGCACATGCAGAAGAGCAGGAAGCGTCCGTCGGGCGATATCCTTGGCAGCAGGATGCTCTGGTCCGTCTCTTCGGCGGAAAGGATAGTCTCGGCCTGTCCCCACTGGTCCGTTGCGACGTCATATGAGATGCGTCGCAGGTCGTACTTGAGCTTTTCGTAGTTCTCGGGCGGCACGGCATTGCGATCTTTCCACAGGATCGGCGCACTGCAATAGTAGAGATACTTGCCGTCGGGAGACCACGCCGGATAGGTTTCGAGTCGCCCTTTGTCAGCCAGTTCCTTTGGAGACGTCGCCTTCTGGCTTTCGACTCGATAACAGACCAGCGCCGAGTCAAGATCGGCCACGTCCCGGACCTCCATTCCCCCCGCATGGAAGAACTGGGTCACCTTGTTGATCGAATACACCGCGACGGCGCCGCTGGGGTGCCAGGCCGCATAGCCCCACTTGGCGCCGATCTTATCCACGCCGCCGTTGCGGGCGAGGAGCGTGTCGCTGCCGTACGTCGCACTTCGCAGGCTGATCGTCATGGTGTCGGGATCGTTGCCCACAAAGCTGTGACAGTTCAGACACGCTCCGCCAAACGACCGGCCGTGCAGAACTGCCGACACATCGTAATTGGTGAGGTTGCGCTGATAGATTCCTATGTCCTTCCACCAACTGTACGCCGGCTTCATGAACCGAAACACCAGGGTCTCGTCGATGTCCTCCTGTGCGATGGTGTTCACGACGGGTCGAAACCGCCTCCATCGGCGATCTGCATCCCTGACGTAGATGTCGAAAAGGACATCGCGGCCCCGGTTGGCATCGAGCAGAGCGTGCCATCGCCGAATGGGGATGCGCATCTGCCCCGTTTTGCTGAAGATGCTTATGGGGCGCCCGCGGTCGCATCGAATAGTGAGGAAATACGCCACTCCGCCTTCCAGCACCTGAAAATTCAGAGGGGCGATGTTGGCGGGCATGACCGTCCCTGAATAGTCAGGGCTCAGGTTGGGTTCCCGGCCGACTTCGTCATAACTCTCAATGGCTTTGGGAGCGCAGGATCCCAAAACGGTGACGAGGCTGCAAAAAATGGCCGTGCCGGCGAACCGTGTTTTCATCTCATATACCACACGCGTTGAAAACACCATAAACGGTACCCCCTGGAATCAGGGCACCAACAAGATATCAGGCTTTGCCCGAAAATGCCAGTTCCAAATATAGGGGAATCACCCTCCCATGATGCCTGATGAAGTGCTGCGGCAGATAAAGGGAAGGGCATGTCATTGAACCTGCGACGCTTGGCAAGTATCATAGAGGGCAGACGTGACCGGCTCAGTCTTCGCTGAAGGTTGGAATGGAAGAGGCATGAGAATGAACAGACGCACCTTCATCAAGATGCTTGGACTGACTGCTGCTTCAGCTTGGAAGGGGGCTGCCTTTGCCCGAGCGGCCGAGACAGAAAGACTGAATATCCTTCTGTTCACGGCGGACGACCTTCACCGGGATTCCGTCGGTTGTTTCGGGGGCAAGGTCCCTGGTTTCACCCCGAACCTGGATTCCTTTGCCGCCCAGGGCATGCGGTTTGAGAACGCCCATGTCAACGTCGCCATCTGTCAGCCGAGCCGAGGCGTCCTTGCCACAGGCCGCTATGGACACAACAGCGGCATCATGGGCTTCATGCACACGGATCATGATGTACCGACGATCATGGAGACTCTCAGGGATGCGGGCTACCGGACGGGCGTCCTCGGCAAGGTGGGGCACTCCACGCCCAAGGCTGCTTATCGCTGGGACTTTGTCCACGACCAGAACGAGCTTGGCAACGGCCGGGATCCCCAGATGTACTATGCGTATTGCCAGGAGTTTCTTGCCAGGTGTCGCCGCGATACAAGACCATTTTACTTCATGGTCAATTCTCACGACCCGCATCGACCCTATCACATTCCTGGCGAGCCCATCAAAGGGGCGAAGGAGCCCTCGAGGACATATGCGCCGAAGGATGTGTCGGTCCCGGGCTTCGTACCCGATCTGCCGGGTGTCCGTGGGGAACTCAGCCACTACCTGAATTCTGTCCGTCGCCTGGATGATACGTTTGGCGCGACGATGCGTGCCTTGAAGGAATCGGGTTTGGAGGAGAGCACGCTCGTCATGTTTCTGTCCGATAACGGCATCGCCATCCCCTTCGCCAAGTGCAATGCCTACCTGGCCAGCACGCGCACTCCCTGGATCACACGCTGGCCCGGCGTCGTGAAGCCGGGGACTGTGGATGGACAGCATTTCATCTCAGGAATCGACTTCTTCCCCACCGTGCTCGAAGCGGCGGGCCTGCCCATCCCCAAGGGACTCGACGGCTTCTCTTTCCTGCCTCTGCTGAAAGGCCGGAGCCAGGCGGGGCGGGACAGGGTCTTTACGCAAATCGACATGCAGTCAAGCGGCGAGGCGGTCCCGATGCGGTGCGTTCAGGACAAGCAGTTCGGCTACATCTTCACCCCCTGGAGCGACGGCCAATTCTTCTATCGAAACGCCAATGAAGGGCTGACCATGCAAGCAATGGTCGAGGCCGCTCCAGGCGATCCTGGTATTGCGGAGCGTGTCCGGATGTTCCGCTACCGGGCTTTGGAGGAGTTCTACGATCTTCAGAAGGACCCGGATTGCCTTGTCAACCTGCTGGAGAAGCCCGAGCATAAGGGTGACGTTGATAGACTGCGGGGCCAACTCCAGGATTGGATGAAGCAAACCCACGATCCGCTCCTGCCGGCTTTCGAGAATCGATACTCTCCTGACAAGCGCAGGGCCGCCCTCACTGCGGTATATGGCGACAACTACACCCGGGCCGTCAACAGGCAGGAAAAGACGCGACCAGGCAACAAACAGAAGAAGGGCAAACGCAAGTAACCAAAGGATATTCTCCGTATGAACAGACGCAGCTTCCTCCAACTGGCGGCCGCCGGGACGATGGTATCCGTTTCTCCCTCGTGGCTAAAGGCGGCGGAGAACCGACAAGCCGAACATCATTTTCGTCCTGAGCGATGATCTGGCCCAGGGCGACTTGGGCTGCTACGGGCAGAAGCTCATCAAGACGCCAAACCTCGACCGCATGGCTGCCGAGGGCACGCGCTACCTGCAGGCGTATTGTGGGACAAGTGTGTGTGCCCCGTCGCGGTCCTCGCTGATCACGGGGCTCCATTCGGGCCACTGCCCGATCCGGGCTAACCGCGAAATCCAGCCGGAGGGCCAGATGCCGTTGCCCGCCGGGACGCTCACGGTCGCGCAGGTGCTCAAGGATGCAGGGTACGCCACCGCCTGCATCGGCAAATGGGGCATGGGCATGTTCGACACCACGGGCAGTCCGCTGAAGGTCGGCTTCGATCACTTCTTCGGCTACAACTGTCAGCGTCATGCGCATTCGTATTTCCCGACGTATCTCTACCGTGACGATCAGCGGTTCGAGTTGCCCGGCAACGACGGCAAAGGCGTCGGCAAGATCTACGCCCAGAATCTCATCGCCGATGAGACCCTCGACTGGGTGCGAAAACACAAGGACCGACCGTTCTTCCTCTTCCACTCCGTTACGCTGCCGCACGGCCGATTTGAGATCGACGATGTGGGCCAGTACGCGGGGATGGATTGGACGCCGCAGCAGAAGAACTACGCGGCCATGGTGACACGGCTGGACAGCGACATCGGCCGGCTGCTCGGTCTGCTCAAAGAGTTGCGGATCGATGAGAACACGATCGTATTCGTCGCGGGCGATAACGGTTCCTCGTTCCTCCCGACATCGGAACTTGGCCGGCATTTCAACCAGGCGGCCAACGGTTTCCGCGGCTTCAAACGGGAATTGTATGAGGGCGGCCTGCGCCAGGCGGCTATCGTCCGTTGGCCGGGCAAGGTCCCGGCGGGCCGGGTCAGCGATGAGCCGTGGGCGTTCTGGGATTTCCTGCCCACCGCCGCCGAGTTGGCCGGCGCGAAGCTGCCTCCAGCTTTCAAACCTGACGGCCTCTCTCTCGTGTCGTTTCTCCGGGGTGGCTCTGCACCCAGGCGAGAGTACTTCTACTGGGAGCTGCACGAGCAGCAGCAGTCGCTTCAAGCCGTGCGGTTCGGCGACTGGAAAGCCGTTCGCAAGGGCGTGTCGTTCCCAGTGGAGTTGTATGACCTGAAAGCCGACCCCGGCGAGACAAAGGACTTGGCCGGCGACAAGCCCGAATTGGCAGCGCGGGCCGAGGCCCTGATGAAGGCTGCCCGCGCGGAGGACCCGAATTGGCCGCTCCGTGACCGTCCCGCAATGAAGCCTCAGCAAAGCAATCGGAAGAAAGGGAAAGCCACATGAAACGACGCGAGTTTCTGGTCAGCTCTCTGGCGTTCTGGGCCGGCGCACGAACTGCCGCGGCAAGTGCTGCCGCCGCGTCGGCAAAGCCCAATGTTCTGTTCATCGCGGTGGACGATCTGAACCATTGGGTGGGCCATCTCGGGCTGAATCCGCAGACGAAGACGCCGAACATCGACCGGCTGGCGAAGATGGGTGTCACATTCACTCGCGCCAACTGTGCCGCGCCCGTGTGCAATCCGTCGAGGGCCGCCCTGATGTCCGGCCTGCGCGCCAGTACGACGGGCGTTTACGACAATGGGCAGGACTGGAAGCTGGCCATCGCGAAGGAGCAAACGCTCACCACGCAGTTCCTTAAAGCCGGCTACAACGTTTTCGGCGCCGGCAAGATCTACCACAGCAGCGATCATCGCCAGGGCGAGTGGGCGGAGTACTTTGAAAAGGACGGCGGCGGCAATCTGAAGCGTTATCCCTCGGACCCCGATGATGGCGTAGGCGGGATCAAGTTTTACCCGCTCGATTGTCTGGACGAGGACATGCCGGACTACAAGGTGGTCAGCTATGGAATTGACAAGCTCGGCCAGAAACATGACAAGCCGTTCTTTCTGGCCATCGGGCTGGTCAAACCGCATATGCCTTTCAGCGTGCCGAAAAAATACTTCGATATGTTCCCACTCGAAACGATCCAGTTGCCGCCGCATCGCGACGACGACCTCGACGACGTGCCCGCCGCCGGGATCAAGATGGCCAAGCCGGATGGCGACCACGCCGCGATTCTCAAGTCCGGCCGTTGGAAGGACGCGGTGCAGGCGTACCTGGCGACAATTGCCTTCTGCGACGCCCAGGTTGGCCGCCTCATCGACGGCTTGCAGAAATCGGCCTATCGCGACAACACGATTATCTGCTTCTGGAGCGACCACGGCTGGCACCTCGGCGAGAAATCCCATTGGCGAAAGTTCGCTTTGTGGGAGGAGGCGGCGCGAACTGTGTTCATCTGGTCCGCACCCGGGGTCACGAAGCCCGGCGGTATCTGCGAACGACCCGTGGACTTCATGAGCGTGTACCCGACGCTGTGCGACCTCGCGGGTGTGCCGCGGCCGGCGCATGTCGAGGGCCACAACATCCGCCCGCTGCTGGAGGACCCCAGGACCGCGTGGGATCACGCCGCCGTGACGACGTTCCACAAGGACAATCACAGCATCCGCAGCGAGACATGGCGGTACATCCGCTACGCCGATGGCAGCGAGGAGCTTTACAACCACGACAAAGACCCGTACGAATGGACCAATCTGGCGAAGGATCCACAGTACACTTCCGTAAAGGCGGAACTGGCAAAGTTCGCGCCGCAAGATCAACGCCCCGGAGCGTCCGAGCAATGCCGCCGGCGCGAAACGCGGGCAGCCGGCCGAAAAGAAGGCGAAGCGCAAGGCAGCGGGACGATGATGTACCATCGTCCTCGCCATGTGGTTAGGTTGACGCAGAGCGATCAACGTTGCACAATCACGATTGTCAGGTATGTTTCCAAACGGTTTGGGCAGGGGTGTGACCCATCATGCAAAAGACTGCGAGCCTCATAAGAGCATGTCTTCTCCTTTTGTTCGCGATGTTGTCTGGATCTGTCCTGCGGGCGGCGGGGCGGCCTAATCTCCTGTTCATCTACACGGACGACCAGCGATACGACGCCGTGTCTGTTGTCCAGAAGGAGCAGGGCGGGCGGGGGCGTTTTCCATGGTTCCAAACGCCGAACATGGACCGCCTGGCGGCCGACGGCGTGCGGTTCCGCAATGCCTTCGTCGTGTGTTCGCTTTGCGCGCCCAGCCGGGCGGTCAACCTCACCGGACGCTACAACCACTTCAATGGAATTGCCTCAAACTTCCGTCCGTTCCCCATCGAGGATGTCACGCACGCCTCGCTGCTGCGTGCGGCGGGCTACACGACCGCCTACGTCGGCAAGTGGCACATGGACAGTCAGCGCGAACGTCCCGGCTTCGATCATCACTATTCCTTCATCGGCCACGCCCGCTATTGGGACCCAACCTTCATCGTGGACGGCAAGGACACGCCGACCAAAGGCTGGATCGACGACATCTCCACCGACTACGCGATCGAGTTCATGAAGAGCCAGAAGAGCAGCGGCAAGCCGTGGTTGCTGGTCGTCGGCTTCAAGTCGCCGCATGGACCAACCGAGCCTCCTGAGCGGGCGAAGGACCGGTTTGCAAACGAGCAGGCCCACGTCGTGCCGAATCTGAACACCCCCGCACCCTACATGGGCTCTGCGGCCCGCGGTCGCACGGTCGATCTTACGGCCGGCACGGTGTCTGTGAACCTTGATTACTTCCGCTGCGTTAGTGCGGCGGACGATTGCCTTGGACGATTGCTCGATGCCCTCGGCGAGCTGGGGTTCGCACAGAACACTGTCGTTATCTACACGAGCGACAATGGGTACTACCTGGGTGAGCATGGCCTGGGCGACAAACGCAGCGCCTACGACGAGAGTCTGCGCGTCCCGTTGCTGGTTCGCGATCCGTCGCTCGGCGCCAAGGTCCGGGGCCGCGTGGTCAATGAAATGGTCCTGAACCTCGACCTGGCGCAGACGCTGCTGGATTTCGCGGGCGTGCCTGCAACCGCGGACATGCAGGGCCGCAGTTGGCGCCCGCTGCTGACCGGGGACCGGATTCGCTGGCGGCAATCCTGGTTCTACGAGTACTTTGCCGAGAATCAGAAGAACTCCCGCGTGCCGGACATCACCGCCGTGCGGACTGCCGGCGCCAAGCTCATCCGATACCCCGGCCACGACGATTGGACCGAGCTGTTCGATCTCAAGAGCGATCCCTACGAAATGTCGAATCTATTCAAGGATCCGAACTACGCGGCATTACGAGCGAAGATGGAAGCCGAGCACGACCGGCTGGCGAATGAAGTCGGCTATCGTGTGCCGGAGTATGTGGACCGGCCCCCGTGGTGGGGCAAGCCCGGCGGGTTGGACTGGAAGGCGGATGCGACGCCGGGGCTTCGGCTGCACTTCGATTTTGCGAAACTGGAGGGCGATCGCGTTTCAGACCTCAGCGGCTACGAGAATCACGGCCAGACGCACAATGCGGTACTCGTCGATGGACGCGACGGCAAGAAGGCCCTTCGCTTACAGGGTGATGGCTGGGTGGAGGTGCCAAAATCGGACTCTCTGGACCCGACCGACCGCGCGTGGACTGTGGAGGCCGTTTTCAAGTCGGAGGAACCCGACGGCATGATCCTGGCCCGGGGCGGAAGGACACATGGCTATGCACTCTGGCTGAAAGAGGGCAGGCCCGCTTTCACCGTGGTCATCGATGGCAAATCGATCACAGCCGAGGCGGGGGTGAGAGTAAGTGATTGGACCACCGTTTTGGGCACGATCACGTCCGGCCGGAGGGCCACGCTCCAGGTAGATGGCAAGCTCGTTGCCGACACGGCGTTGCCGGGATTGATCGCGCACAATCCCAATGAAGCCATGCAAATCGGCGCCGATCTGGGCAGCCCGGTGGTCGAGCCTGTCCTGCCCAAGTTCACCGGATGGATCGAGCGGGTGCGCCTGTTCAGCGGTGAGTGGAAGCCTTGAATTGGAGAGACTATGAAGACGGTACGATGGTCATTTCTGGCGTGTCTTTGTCTTTTGGGCGCTCATTCCAGGGCCGCGGAAAAGCCAAATATTCTGTTCTTGCTCTCCGATGATCACAGCTACCCCTACCTGGGCTGCTACGGAAACAAGGACGTCCTTACGCCGAACCTCGACCGGCTGGCGTCACAGGGCTTGCGCTTCGACCGGATGTTCGTCGCCTGCCCACAATGCGTGCCGTCCCGCGCGTCGTTGATGACAGGTCGTTCGCCCGTGGCGGTTCGGATGGTTCGGTTCACGTCACCGCTGCCCGCCGAGCTGCCTGCGCTGCCCGATCTGCTCCGCGATAAAGCGGGGTACTTCACCGGCGTGGCCGGACGCACATATCACTTGGATGGCCCGTCGACCGGTGGGCAGCGGGGTGCGCCGACCATCGGCGGAGTCCTCGACCGATATGACCTGCGCACCTTCACGCACCGGGTGGATTACGTCGAGAAACCTGGCGCCATGCGAGACTTCGGCGGCAAGCTGGCTGCCTTCCTCGATGCGGCTCCCAAGGGAAAGCCGTGGTTCTTCTGGCTGGGCTTCAGCGATCCCCACCACGTGTGGGAGACACAAGGCCCCCGGGGTGTGCCTGATCCTGCCAAACTCACGCTGCCGGCGCACCTGCCCGACCTGCCGGGAGTGCGCAGCGATCTTGCCCGTTACATTGCCGAGGTGGAGCACCTCGACGGCGACGTGCAGTCCGTGCTCGACATGCTCGAAAAACGCGGCGTTGCGGACAATACGGTTGTCGTCTTCATGGGAGACAACGGCATGGCCTTCCCGCATGGCAAGGGTACGCTCTGTGATCCCGGCATCGGCGTGCCTCTGCTGGTACGTTGGCCCGGCATAGTCAAGCCCGGCGCTGTAACGCGCACGCTGGTCTCCGGGGAGGACTTTGCCCCCACCATGCTTGAAATCGCGGGTGTTATCCCGCCGAAGGAAATGAGCGGCGTCAGTTATCTGAAGCTGCTCAAAGACGAAGTGTTTGAGGGACGCAAGTATATCTTCGCCGAGCGCGGCCCGCACGGCGGCGACGGTGGTATGAAGCCCGATGTCCTCGCCTCCACGTTCGACCTTGCCCGCTGCGTTCGTTCGGCGGACTTCAAGCTCATCTACAATTGCACCCCGCACCAGGCGGTGGCGCCCGTGGACAGTCAGCGTGATCCCGGCTGGCAGGAGATGAAAGCCGCCTTCGCCGAGGGCAAGCTGGCGCCGGAATTCGTGCGTGCCTACTTCACGACTCCTCGCTCCACGTATGAGCTCTACGATCTTGACGCAGACCCAGGCGAACTCACGAATCTTGCCGGAAACAAGAAATATGCCCAGGTCGAGCGCGAGCTCAAGGAGGCGTTAACCGAGAAGATGGTCCTCGACTGGGACTTCCTGCCGACGCCTTTGCGCTGATGCCTCGATAAATCGCCGGACTCAAGACAATGACCCACACAAAACAGATCGCTGGTATCATTGCCGCCCTGTTGCTGGCTCCGTCGGCCGTTTGGCCGGCGACTGATGCTGCAACACCCGTGAAACCCAACATCCTCTTCATCATGGCCGACGATCTCGGCTGGCGGGACCTGGGTTGCTTTGGCAGCCAGTTTCACCAGACGCCCAACCTCGACAGGCTTGCCGCCCGCGGCGTGAGGTTCACGCAGGCCTATGCGGCGAATCCGCTGTGCTCGCCGACGCGGAGCAGTGTGCTCACGGGCTTGTGGCCGGCGCGCACGGGCATCACGGCGCCGGCTTGTCACGTGCCGCAGGTTGTTCTAGATAAGCAGCTCGCGAAGGGCAATCCGAACATGCCTGTGCTCGTTGCGAACAGCGTCACGCGTTTGAAAACCGACTACATCACACTGCCGAAGGTGCTGCGCGATGCGGGCTATCGCACGGGACATTTCGGCAAATGGCATCTCGGCGCGGAGCCGTATTCAGCATTGCAGCACGGCTTCGATGTGGACTGGCCGCACTGGCCGGGGCCTGGGCCGGCGGGCAGCTACATCGCGCCGTGGAAATTCCCGGCCACACTCAAGGTCGAGAGCAGACCCGGCGAGCACATTGAGGACACGGTATCGTCGCACGTTGTGAAGTTCATCCGTGAGAATAAGGACCGCCCGTTCTACGTGAACTACTGGCCGTTCAGCGTCCATGCGCCGTACGACGCGAAGGACGAGCTCGTAGCGAAGTATCGCAATCGCGCCGACCCGGGGAATCCGCAGCGCAACCCTGTCTATGGCGCGATGGTCGAGAGCCTCGACGACGGCGTGGGCCGCGTGCTCGCCGCGCTGGAGGAATACGGTATCGCCGACCGGACCATCATCGTTTTCTTTTCCGACAATGGCGGCATAAGTTGGGGCGGCAAAGGTGACGTCGTGGAACACAAGAGTGCTCGCTTTCAGGCAGATATGACCTCGCCCCCCACGAGCAACCTCCCTTTGCGAAACGGCAAGGCGAGCCTTTACGAGGGTGGCGTGCGTGAGCCATGCATCGTCGTGTGGCCGGGCGTGAC
This sequence comes from Sedimentisphaerales bacterium, assembly GCA_963708075.1. Lineage (GTDB taxonomy): Bacteria > Planctomycetota > Phycisphaerae > Sedimentisphaerales > Anaerobacaceae > PLanc-01. Next base: position 3,912,370 of record OY970194.1, on the reverse strand, counting down.
AAAGCCCGGCACGGTGAACGACACCGTGATTCAGAGCATCGATTGGATGCCGACACTGCTCGACATGGCCGGCGTGCCACTGCCGCTGAGTGCCAAGCCCGACGGCGTGAGCCTCGCGCCGCTGCTTAAAGGCGGTACGCTCGCGCGCGACACCATCTTCTGTCACTTTCCGCACGACACGCCAGCAAGTGGCCAGCATCCCGGGACCAGTGTGCGGCGCGGCGATTGGAAACTCATCCGCCTGTACGCACAGAACGACGACGGTACCGACCAGCTCGAGCTCTATAACCTGCGCGATGACCTTGGTGAAACGAAGAACCTCGCCGCCGCGAAGCCCGAACTCGTCCGCGAACTGAACTCGCTCATCACGAGATTCCTCGCCGACACTGGAGCCGTCGTACCGGTGCGCAATCCAAGCTACAGGCCTGGCGCTGCAAAGAAATCCGCCCCGGGCCGAACCAATGAGACAAGAGTCCCGATAGGAGAGATTACGACACTATGGCACGATGGATACTTACCACCATTCTGTTGGCTCCGCTGGCGTCACTCCACGCCGGCGAGCGGCCCAACATCCTCCTGATCCTGGCTGATGACCTCGGCTGGTCCGACCTGGGCTGCTATGGAGGAGAGATTCAAACGCCCAATCTGGACTCACTGGCACAAGGCGGGCTGCGTTTCACGCAGTTCTACAACTCGGCTCGTTGCAGTCCGACGCGCGCGTCCATCCTCACGGGTCTGCACCCGCACCAGGCTGGGTTTCCCAACCTCTCCGGCGTGCTGCCGGCCCATTGTGTGACCATCCCGGAAGCACTCAAGCAAGCGGGCTATCGCACCTATATGGTCGGCAAGTGGCACCTGAGCCACCAGAGCACGCCTACGCAGCGAGGCTTCGATGAGTTCTATGGCATGCTCGGCGGCTTCAACACCTGCTGGAAGGAGGACCCCTTCTACAGCCGCCTGCCTGAAGGGCGTGCGAAGCGCGCGTATGCACCGGGCGAGTTCTACTCCACGGATGTTTTCGGTGACTACGCCCTGGATTTCATGGAAGACGGCCGCAAGAGCGGCCAACCATGGTTTCTCTACCTCACCTTCAATGCGCCGCACTTTCCGCTGCATGCGAGGGATCAGGATATTGCCAGATATGAGAAGCTCTATGCGCAGGGCTGGGACAAGATTCGCGAGCAGCGTTTCGCTCGCCAGAAGGAGCTTGGACTTGTCACCGGAGACCCGGCGCTCACCCCTCGCAGCAACATTCCCGCCAATCGCTTCAACACCCAGACCGGCTGGGCGGACAAGGATAATCCCGCCTGGGACTCGCTGCCTGCCGAGCGGCGGGCGGACCTTGCCCGGCGCATGGCCGTGTATGCGGCAATGGTGGATCGCATGGACCAGGCGATCGGCCGCATTGTGGCACAGATCAAACAGGCAGGACAACTCGACAACACTCTTATTTTCTTCCTCAGCGATAATGGCGCGTGTGCGGAGTGGGACCCTTGGGGCTTCGACGAAACCAGCGGACCGAAAAACATCCTGCACGTTGGCGAGGACCTGAAGAAAGTCGGTGGGCCGGACAGCTATGTCAGCTACGGCAGTGGTTGGGCGAACACCTGCAACACTCCCTTTCGCCTCTACAAACATTACGGCCATGAGGGCGGCATCAATACCCCGCTCATCGTGCATTGGCCCGCCGGACTCAAGACAAAGCCCGGCGCGATCACGCGCGAGGCCGGTCATATCACCGACTTCATGCCGACCGTGCTGGAACTGGCGGGGGCCTCTTATCCGCAGGAGCGTGACGGGAGCAAGGTACTGCCGTTAGAGGGTGTGAGCCTGGCGCCGGCGTTAAAGGGGGAGCGTTTGGCTTCCCGCCAGATCTTCATGGAACACGAGGGCAACCGCGCTGTGCGTGAGGGCCGCTGGAAACTCGTCGCCCTCAAGGACAAGCCCTGGGAACTCTACGATCTTGAGGCGGACCCGACGGAAATGAAAGACCTAGCTGCCGCGCAGCCGGACCTTGTCGCGCGGCTTGCCAAGGCCTGGGAAGCCTGGGCGGATCGCTGCTCCGTGCGTGGTCAGCCGTCGGCCTCCCCGCAGATTGTGAACAGGCCGCTGACGATCACCTGCGAAGTCGAGCCCCGGTCGCGCGACGGTGTCATCCTGGCCCAAGGCGGCAATCAGCAGGGCTATGCCCTATGGCTGCGGGATGGCCAACTTGTCTTTGGTGTGCGCATCAATGGGAAACTCGCATCCATTACCACAAGCGGGATGCCCTCGGATCGTTTCGCGATAACGGCGCGGCTCCATCGCGACGGTGTGATGCAGCTTGTCGTTAATGGCCGGAAAGTGGCCGATGGCCAAGCGCCCGGCTTGATCCCCGCACAGCCCGTGGACGAGCTCAGTATCGGCCAGGACGCTCGTACGGCCGTGGGCGACTACGCCGCACCCTATCCGCTGCGTGGCAAAGTCGAGAACGTGCGCATCGTGACGGAATAACCGGTCGTCGGCGAAGGAAAGACATGAAGAAACAGATTCGCTGTCTCGTCATCATTACTGTGACGGCAACCGCCGGCGTCGCTGCGGAGCTGAGCCCTCAGTCGCCGCAGGGGCCGCTGGCAGGTTCGGCCAGTTGTCGGCAGTGCCATGAGCAGTTCTATCAACTGTGGGCGCCGTCGCACCATGGCTTGGCGATGCAGCCGTATACGTTCGAGTTTGCGACGGCAAATCTGACGGCCTCGGAGGGTTCGATCAAGGTTGGCAGGTACGAGTACATGGCGTGCATCGGACGGGAGGCAGGCTGGGTCCTCGAAAAGGGGCCGGACGGCGAGAAACGGCATCCAATCGCGCATGTGATGGGCGGGAAGAACGTCTACTACTTCCTGACGCCGATGGAACGCGGGCGCCTGCAGACCCTCCCCGTAGCTTACGACGTGCGGACCAGGAAGTGGTTCGATACGGCCGCCAGCGGCGTGCGACACTTCCCCGGCGCGGGAGGCGATGCGCCTGTACACTGGACGGACCCGATGTACACGTTCAACACCTCGTGCCACGGATGCCATGTGAGCCAATTGTCCACCAATTACGATCTGAAGACCGATACGTATCGCACCACATGGGCCGAGCCGGGTATCAACTGTGAGGCCTGCCACGGTCCGGCCCAGGAACATGTTCGGGTCTGCCAAGCGGCCCCCGAGGGCCGGGTACCACAGGACCTCAAGATCATTCGCACAAAGCCCTTTACCGCTGAGCAGACCAACTCGATGTGCGGATCGTGCCATGCCAAGCTGAGCCCTGTGAGTCCTTCCTTCAAGCCGGGAGACCGCTACTTCGATCACTTCGATCTGACCACCCTGGAGCACCCGGACTTCTACCCGGATGGACGCGACCTGGGTGAGAACTACACGATGACCTCGTGGCGCATGAGTCCCTGCGTCAAGAGCGGCAAGCTGGATTGCATGCACTGTCACACGTCGAGCGGACGCTATCGATTCAAGGGTAATGAGAAACCAAACGCGGCGTGCCTGCCTTGTCATCAGGAGAAGGTGGAGAACGCCACGGCGCACACGCACCACAAGGCGGACAGCACCGGGAACCGGTGCATCGCCTGTCACATGCCCACGACTGACTTTGCCCGTATGAGCCGCAGCGACCACTCGATGCGTCCCCCAACACCGGCCGCTACTCTCAAGTACAAGTCCCCCAATGCGTGTAACATCTGCCATGGTGACAAGGACCCGGCATGGGCGGATCAACAGGTGAGGCAGTGGCACAGCGATGACTACCAGAAGCCTGTCCTGGAGCGAACGGCTCTTATGGATGCCGCCCGGCGGGGCGATTGGCGCCGGCTGGGCGATATTCTGGCATATATTGGCTCGAAGGACCACGATGAGATCTTCGCCGCGTCGTTGATCCGCTTGCTGTATCGCTGTGAGTCCGGGGCCAAGTGGTCTGCCCTGATCAAAGCCCTTCGGGAGGACTCCTCTCCACTGGTGCGCGCTGCTGCGGCCCAGGCACTGGATGGATACGTGACCGATGAATCCGTCAGAGCATTGGCCAAGGCGACCGCGGACGAGTATCTTCTGGTGCGCGTGCGGGCCGCGGCTGCTCTGGCCGCCATCCCGGTCGGGCAGCTTCCAGGCGAGCATCCGGCAGCGGTAGAGCGTGCCACGACGGAGTTGCTGGCGGCGCTTCTCGTCCGTCCCGATGACTATGCGTCCCACTACAATCTCGGCAACTTCTACCTGCAGCGCGGGAGTCACGGAGAGGCTTTGGCCTCGTATCAGCATGCGATCTCGCTGCGGCCGGACTTCGTGCCGCCCTATGTGAACATCGCGTTTGTCTACAACGCCCGGGGCGAGAATGATAAGGCGGAAGCCTCATTCCGCAGGGCCATCGCTCTCGATCCCAACAGCCCCGTCGTCCATCTGAATCTTGGGATGCTTCTGGGTGAGATGAAACGCCCAAAGGAAGCGGAACAAGCCTTTCGCAGGACGCTGGAACTCGATCCCAACTCAGCGGCTGCCGCATACAATCTCGCTGTGTGCCTGGCCTCGGATCGGCCATTTGAGTCGCTGCGATGGTGCCGGAAGGCCTACCAGTTGCACCCCGAAGAGGGCAAGTACGGCTACACGTATGCCTTCTACCTCCATCAGCGGCGAGAGACGAGTGAAGCGATGAAGGTCCTCAGGGAGATGGTGCGTCGGAATGTGCCATACGCCGATGCTTATGCGTTGCTCGGTACGATCCTTCTCGAACAGGGAGAGTTGGATGAGGCCGCCGGCGTGTATCGATCCGCCTGTGGCAATGGGCGCTTGACGGAAAGCGAAAGAGAGAGCTTCAGAATGATGCTGCGCAGAGTGGAACAGGGGTTCTGAACGCTCTACATGCACCTGGTGTCAAACGCACCCTTACCTCTTGGCCCCTTTCCCCTTCTTCGGCAGAGGGGCGCCAGGCTCGGCGCCGTCGTTGTCCGTCTGGCCGCCACCCCAGAGCGGCTTAATGTTCGCAACGTTCCACGCGTCCCATCTGGACTGAAGCTCCTTCACCTTATCCGGCATCTCGGCGGCAAGGTCTTTGGTTTCGCCGATGTCAGTAGCGAGGTTGTAGAGCTTGGCAGCGGTCACCGGCTGGTTGCGTGCGCCGGTGAGCGTATCGGCATTGCTGTCGTAGCGGACGAGCTTGTAGTCGCCGAGGCGGATGGCCATCTGCTGGCCGAAACGCCAGTAGAGCGCATCGTGCGGTGTGCCGGTTTTCTCGCCCGCCAGGAAAGGCAGCAGATTCACGCCTTCAAGTCTGGGGTCCTGGTCAACTTGCACACCCGCCGCGGCCAGTGCGGTGGCGGTGAGGTCCAACTGGATGGCCGGCTGCGCAAATACGCCGGGCTTCACATGGCTGGGCCACGATACGATGAATGGTACGTGGATGCCGCCTTCGAGCGTGGTGCGCTTGGAGCCCCGGAACGGGTTGTTGCGCGAGGCATTGATTGTTGTGCCGGGCATGGTCGGTCCGCCGTTATCGCTGATAAAGCAGACGAGCGTGTTCTGTTCGAGGCCGGTCTCCGCGAGCTTCTTCCTCACGCGACCAATGGCCTCATCCATAGCCAGCATCATCGCATCGTATGTGCGCCGCTTGTCATCGGCCTCGTTCGGAAACTTCGCCAGCCGTTCATCAGTGCCTTGCATGGGGGTGTGGACGGCGTTGAACGCGAGATAGAGAAACCACGGCTCACCCTTATGCCGCTCGATGAATGCCACGGCTTCGCGCCCAAAGGCATCGGTTGTGTAGTCGAGTTCTGTCACCGGCTCGGTGCCGCGCAGGATACCGGCTGATTTGAAGTAATCGTGGGCGCCGCCGAGGAAACCGTAGAACTCATCAAATCCGCGTTTCTGCGGGTGGAACTGTGGCTGGGCACCCAGGTGCCATTTGCCCACCAGACCCGTGACGTAGCCGGCGGCCTTAAGGCGGTCGGCAATCGTCCGCTCGGTGAGCGGCAGGCCGCTGCTGCCTCCGCCCGGGTTGAACTCGTGTCCGAACCGGGTCTGGTAGCGGCCCGTCAGCAGCCCGGCCCGTGTGGGCGAGCAGTATGGCCCGGAGACGTAGCCGCTGGTGAAGCGCACGCCCGACGCGGCGAGCGCATCCAGGTTCGGCGTGGGGATATCCTTGCACCCGTGAAATCCCACGTCCGCATAGCCCATGTCATCACCGACGATAAAGAGGATGTTGGGACGCGGTGACGCCGCCGGGCTCAAAGAACAAATCTGAAAGCTCAAGAGAATCGCCGGCAGCCAGTAGCCAGTGGTCAATGCATGACGCGTGCGGTTGAGGTTCGGAGCCTGGAGTCTCATATCCTGCCCTTTCGCGCCGCCGCTGTCACCCTCGCCGCCACCGACGCCGGCGCAAGGGGTGGTGGCGGCTATCTTGAGTCCATACCTGATTCTATCATGGCGTATGCTCCGTCTGCAAGGCTTCCTGTCACGTGGTCTCTTCCCCAAGGGTTCTGGCGAGTCACTCAATCCTTGCGTGTGTGGTCTCTGTCCGATAGGATGGGGACTCGATTCATCCACTCGGATGAGTGCTGAGGAGATGACAATGATGGATACGAAAAGACTCGCTGTACTATCGATCCTTACTGCCGGGATCATCATACAAGTGGCCTTTGGTGATGAGCGGGGCAACGCCAGGTATGAGATTGTTGAGCGAGATGGGACTTGGCAACTGCTGAGGGCCGGCCAGCCGTTCTATGTCAAAGGGGCCGTGGGGTGGGAGTCCTACGATCTGCTCCGCCGGTGTGGCGCCAATTCGGTTCGGACCGGTGCGAATAAAGCGAGTCTCGACCGGGTTCAGGAGGCGGGTCTGACAGCGATGGTCAATCTGCCCGTCCGCGGCGAGCGGAACAGGATGGACTGGGATGATGAGAAGATGGTGGCGGACCAGGAGCAGCGAGTGCTTCAGGTTGTCCGCGAATTGAAGGACCACCCGGCGGTGATGTTCTGGGCGATCGGCAATGAACTCGATTGGATCCCGCCGGGAGTTCCGCACAACCCCAGGCTCTGGCAACGCCTCAACAAGATAGCGAAGGAGATTCACGCCATCGATCCGCACCATCCGGTCATGACGGTGGTCGGCACGGGGGAATACGAGAAGAAGATCCAGGAGATTGCAGAGCAGTGTGCAGATGTGGACTTGCTGGGCATTAACGCCTATGGCGATCTGGGAGAGGTGACGGAACTGACACGGAAGTACTGGCCCAAGCCATACGTGATCGCTGAGTGGGGGCCCACGGGGCACTGGCAGGTCCGGAGAACGGAGTGGCGGGTACCCATCGAGGAGACCAGCACGGAAAAGGCCCGCGCCATTTATGATCGGTATACGAAGGTCATCCGGGCCGACAAGGGCCGCTGCCTGGGCTCGTACGTGTTCCTGTGGGGTCAGAAGCAGGAGACGACACATACATGGTACGGGCTTTTCCAGGACGGCCTTGCCACGGAGTCAATCGATGTCATGGCTTATCTCTGGAGCGGGGCATGGCCGCAGAACCGTGCCCCGGCGGTTCTGACGCTGGACATTGTCGGGTTCCCCGATGAGACACGAGTCTATCTCCAACCGGCCCAGCCGCATGGGGCAAGGGTCGCAGGCTATGATAGTGACTACGACCCGCTGGTATTCCAATGGGATATTCGGGCGGAAGTCGTGATTCCCAGGGACTCTTATGCCGGCGGAGGAGAAAAACCGGCCGCTCCCATACCGGGGCTTATTCAGGAAGATGACGGTGCCCAGATTCACTTCACGTCGCCGAAGGAGGAAGGTGCATACCGCCTCTTCGTACAGGTCCGCGACGGGAAGGGGCACGCGGGATATGCAAACGTGCCGTTCTACGTGCGTCAAAAGCAATGATTCTCCATGGTGTGTACTGTCTGCTTCAAACGGGTGGAGAAGGTTATAATTGTGACATGAACTGTGTTCGCATTCGCGACACTGGCGCTTCTGGAGTCGTGGAACATGAAACGAACGATCCTTCTTGCCCTTATGGTTTTGCTTCCGGCTGCTTGTAGTGTGCCCGTAAGGGCATCGAAAGAAACGTCTTACGGTGTCACTACGAACCGGCCCAACCTGGTCCTCATCAACATCGACGACCTTGGCTATGGGGACATCGGGCCGTTTGGATCCACGCTGAACCACACGCCAAATCTGGATCGAATGGCGGCGGAGGGACGGCGGCTCACCACGTTCTACGCGGCGCCGGTATGTTCGCCGTCACGGGCGGCGCTGATGACCGGCTGCTATCCGAAACGCGCACTGCCGATCCCCCACGTGCTCTTTCCCGGCAATGACATTGGCCTTGCCCCCTCCGAGGTTACCATAGCGGAGTTGCTCAAGTCGGCCGGCTATGTCACGGGCATCGTGGGCAAATGGCATCTCGGCGATCAACCGGAGTTTTTACCCACGCGTCAGGGATTCGACGAATGGTTCGGTCTTCCCTACTCCAATGACATGGGCCCCGCGGCCGATGGCGTCAAGAGCAACTTCGGCGATCCGTTGCCAGTCTCGCCAAAGAACCCGCAGCCGCCGCTGCCGTTGATGCGGGGGGAGACAGTCATCCAGCGGGTCCTCGCGTCGGACCAGACCCAACTGGTCACTCGATACACCGAGGAGGCGTTGCGATTCATCCAGGCACACAAGGACAAACACTTCTTCCTCTACCTCGCGCACAACGCAGTGCATTTTCCGCTGTATCCGGGCGAAAGGTTCCGTGGCAAATCGGCCAACGGCCTCTACGGGGATTGGGTCGAGGAAATGGACTGGAGCGTGGGCGAAGTGCTCAACGCTCTACGGACACACGGCATAGCGGAAAAGACGCTCGTTGTTTTCGTGAGCGACAACGGCGGCACACCCAGGGCCGTCAACCGTCCGCTGCGGGGCAATAAAGGCTCGACCTGGGAAGGCGGGGTGCGCGTTCCAGCCATCGCCTGGTGGCCGGGCAGAATCCCTGCGGGGACATCCAGCGATGCCATCTGCGGCATGTTCGATATCCTGCCCACGTTCGCGGGCCTCGCCGGCGCCACAGTTCCCGCCGACCGGAAGATCGACGGCGCGGACATTCGCTCCGTCTTTATGGATGACCCCGGCAAACCTGGTCCTCACGAGGTCTTCTATTATTTCCGGGGTCTTGAGCTCGAAGCCGTCCGCGATGGGGAATGGAAGCTCGTGCTGCCCGTCGCTGCCGCCGGCAAGGCGAAAGCCAGAGGGGGCGCGAAAGCAAGGACTGCCGCTCTTCTGTTCAATCTCAAGTCGGACGTTGGCGAGAGCACTGATGTCGCCGCACGGCATCCAGAAATCGTTGCACGGCTGGAAGAAGCTCGTGACAAGGATGAAGGACGACCTCGGCGTCGGCGGCTTCGGACCGGGCTGCCGTCCCCTCGGCAAAGTGGCGGACGCTCAGCCACTCATCGGACAAGATGGCAAGGTACGGCCGGGCTTTGAACCGAAATCGGAATCTGGCCCCAGGCAGGCCGCCGGCCAGCCAAACATCATCCTCATTATGGCCGACGACCTTGGCTATGAGACCATCGGCGCTGACGGCGGCACCAGCTACAAGACGCCCCAGCTCGACAAGCTGACCGCAACCGGGATGCGCTTCACGCACTGTTTCGTGCAGCCGCTCTGCACGCCGACCCGCGTGCAAATAATGACTGGCCGCTACAATGTGAGGAACTACATCAACTTCGGGAACATGGATCCGCACGGCGGTCACTTTTGGCAATCTGCTCAGGCAAGCCGGTTACGCGACGTGCATCGCGGGCAAATGGCAACTGGGCCGGGAGGTCGGGTTGCCGAAGAAGTTCGGATTCGACGAGTACTGCCTCTGGCAGCACACCCGCCGTCCGCCGCGTTACGCGAACCCGGGTCTCGAAATCAACGGGGTTGAGAAGGACTACGCCAACGGCGAATACGGGCCCGATCTCGTGAACGACTACGCGCTCGATTTCATCACGCGCAAGAAAGACGGCCCGTTCTTCCTCTACTACCCCATGATGCTGACGCACGCTCCTTACCAGCCGACGCCTGATAGTAAGGACTGGGACCCGAAGGCACAGGGCGAGCAGGTAAACGCAAAGGCGGAACACTTTGCCGACATGGTCGCGTACATGGACAAGCTCGTCGGCAAACTGGTCGCACGGCTCGATTCGCTTGGCATCCGCGACAATACGCTTCTTCTCTTTGTCGGCGACAATGGCACGGGCCGGGGCACGCGCTCGATGATGGGAGACAAGCTGGTCGTTGGTGGCAAGGGGCAAACTACTGTCGCAGGGATGCACGTGCCGCTCATTGTGAACTGGCCCGGGAAGATTGCGGCCGGAAATATCTGCTCCGACCTTGTGGATAGCACGGACTTCCTGCCAACCCTCCTCGATGCCGCAGGTGTGACGGCACAGTCCAGTCTGATGTTGGACGGCCGCACGTTTCTCCCACAACTCCTCGGCGCGGAAGGACAGCCGCGCGACTGGATCTACTCATGGTATTCGCCTCGCCAATCTGCCGACATGACCGTCAGGGAGTTTGCTTTCAATCAGCATTACAAGCTCTACCGCTCCGGCGAATTCTTCGACCTCCGCAAGGATGTGGAGGAGAAACAGCCGCTCGCAGTGGCATCGCTCGATGGTGAAGCCGTGACAGCGGCGAAGCGGCTTCAGGGAGTATTGGATCAGTTCAAAGGTGCCCGGCCCCCGGAGCTCGACCGCGCCTTTGAGCAGGCGAACGAAGGCAAAGCCAAAGGTCAAAAGGCGACGATGAAGACCAGACGAAAGGACAAAAAATGAGACGCCGTACCCAGTGGGTCATTAGCTTGTTGTTGGTCGTGTCTTGTTCCGGCCCCTTGGCCTGCGGCGCCGGGAAGCCCAATATCCTGTTCCTTTTCGCCGACGACCAGCGCGCCGACACCATCGCAGCCCTGGGCAATCCGCACATCAAGACCCCGAACCTAGACAAGCTGGTGGCCTCAGGTTTCAGCTTCCGGACCAACTACTGCTTTGGAGGCAACAGCGGTGCGGTATGCGTGCCCAGCCGGGCGATGCTGATGAGCGGCAAGACCTGGTTCCACGTGGATACCGCGTCCCTCAAAGGCGCCAAACTGCTGCCGGAACTGCTGCAGGAGAACGGCTACGTGACGTTCGGCACCGGCAAATGGCACAACGGCCAGCCCTCCTGGCTGCGTGCCTTCCAGCAGGGGAAGAACATCTTCTTCGGCGGCATGGCGGATCACACCAAGGTGCCGGTCCGAGACCTCGGCCCGGACGGCAAGCTGACCGAAGTGCGCACGGGCGAGAAGTTCTCCAGCGAGTTGTTTGCGGACGCCGCGATCGAGTTCCTTCGAAACCAGGATGGGAAAAAGCCCTTCTTTGCCTATGTGGCCTTTACCGCCCCGCATGATCCCCGGATGCCGCCGATGGCGTTTCGGGAAATGTACTATCGGAATCTGCCTCCGCTGCCCGCGAACTTCCTTCCGCAGCTTCCCTTCGACAACGGCATGATGAAAGGCGGCCGCGACGAGAACCTGGCCGCCTGGCCGCGGACCGAGGCCGTCATTCGCGACCAACTGGCCGAATACTATGGCATGATCACGCACCTGGACGGGCAGATCGGGCGGATTCTGGAGGCCTTGAAACAGACCGGCCAGGCAGACAACACCTTGATCATCTATGCCGCCGACAACGGACTTGCCCTGGGCAGCCACGGCCTGCTGGGCAAGCAGAGCGTGTTCGAGCACAGCATGCGTGTCCCGCTGATCTTCGTCGGTCCCGGCATTCCGCAAGGCAAATCCACGCAGGCCTTCAGCTACCTGCTGGATGTTTTCCCAACCCTGTGTGATCTGATCGGGGTTCAACCTCCCGCGGACCTGGAAGGCGAGAGCCTGCGTCCCCTGTGGGAGGGCAAGAAGGACCGAGTCCGCGATTCGGTGTTTCTGCCATACATCAATATCCAGCGCGCGGTGCGGGACGAACGCTGGAAACTGATCTGCTACCCGAAGATCGGCCACATGCAATTGTTCGATCTGCAGACCGATCCGGACGAGAAAACCAATCTGATCGACCGTGCGGAATACGCGGAACATGTCCGGCGGTTGCTCAAGTTGATGAGCGAATGGCAGGCCAAGGTCGGCGACACACTGGCGCTGCCCACCGAGAACAAGACCTCCTGATGCCGTTGATCTGACCGGGCGAAAGCGCGTTCCAGACCAATGGCAGCCGGAGTGGATCGTGAAGAAGTATTTCCAGAGGTCCCAATAGTGTTTATACTCGCTCCGTCGACGGAGGCGCTCCACAGGAAACGGAAATTCGGTTGCTTTGTGGCGGCAATATAGAGAAGGAGAAAAACGATGTCCAGCAACAGTCAGTTCAAATCGAATGAAAGCCCCAGTGCTCACAGGCATCCGTGCAGTTGTTGCGCGATGTCCAGGCGGTCTTTTCTGGGCACGGCAGCGGTCTGCACAGCGGCACTGACGACGGGGTGTGCCAGTAGGGGCGAAAAATCTTTCGCCCCTTCACTCCACACCACGCCCAAATCGAACGAGGAAATCGATCTGGCGTCGTTCCGGCCGCGACCGAAGGTCCGGGTGATGAGCGTGGTCGCCCGCCAGAAACCGCCCTATTGGCTCGGCTGGCCGGGCACTTCGTATGACGTAGAAGGCGAGCGGGCAAGATACGCCAAGGCAACCGCCGATGCTGCCCAGCGCATCGGGGTTGAAATCCTCCAGGAGGGGCAGCCTCTTGAGGAGAATGCGGCCGTCGCCTCGTTCGTCAAGAAAGTGCAGGCCGAGAAGCCCGATGCCGTCCTTGTCACGCTCCAGCACCTGCAGAGCTGGGGCATGGCGAGCGAGATTGCCAAGGCCGGCGTGCCCACGATCGTCTTTGCACCGGTCGGCACCGCCTTCACGGGACACATCAACAGCCTGGCTTTTCAACCCGCTGTCCACGTCATCTCATCGCTGGAGACGCCAGCCATCGAGCAGGCGCTGCGCATGGTCCGCGCGAAGCGGCAGCTCGAAGCAACCAGAATGCTCGTTGTAAGCGGTAACGAGCGCAAGGAAGGCAAATTCGGTTTCGTGAGCCTCCAGCATGTTCCCCGGGCGACCTTCGAGGAGATGTTCAGTCAGACGCCGGTCAGCGAGGAGGCCGAGTGGGTCGCGCATCAGCGATTCCGCGAGGCGGAGAAGGTCATCGAGCCGACGAAGCAGGATGGCCTGAACGCCGCACGGTCGTACATTGCCGCAAAGCAACTGCTCAAGAACGAAGGCTGCAATGCGCTGACGACCGACTGCCTGGGCATGGTCACGCAGAAGAAAGTGCCGACCCCGCCGTGCATGGGGGCATCGATCTTCCAGGATGCGGGGGTGACCTACGGCTGCGAGGCGGCGGTCGGGCCGGCGGTGTCGCTCATGCTGACGAGCTACCTGTTCGACAAGCCGGGATTCATGAATGACCCCGTGCCGGAGACCGTCAAGAACGTGCTGGTTGCCGCCCATTGCGTCAGCGGCACGCGGATTTACGGCCTCGGCCGACAGAAGGAACACGCGCCCTATATCCTCCGCAGCCACTCCGAGTCGAGCCTGGGCGTCTCGCCGCAGGTCCTCTGGCCGGTCGGCCAGCCGGTGACGCTCGTGCAATTCTTCAAGCCCGATGCGCTCTATCTCGATACAGGCACCGTGGTCGGCAACGTGAACACGCCCCCGGCCGGCGGCTGCCGGACGAGCGTGGAGATCCAGATGGATGGCATCGAGGATTGCCGCGATGTCCTGGGATTCCACCAGGTCGTCTTCTACGGCAATCATCGGCGCGACGTCGAGGCGTTTTGCCAGATGTACGGCATCAACGTCGTACACTCGCCTCGCACACATGAGGAAACTATCAAGCCGGCGGAGAAAACTGCTCGGAGTTGATGCAGTCAGAAAGGGAGCGAAGCGATCGCTACACATTCGGCTGTGCCGGTGGAAAGGGTTAACGTGAAACACAGTGTTTTGTTCGCCATCGCCGTCGTCTGCGGCACAGGGGCATTCGCCGCTGAACTAAGCGCGCAAACCCAGCGTGCCAAGCCGAACATTGTCTATTTCCTTGTAGACGATCTCGGGTATGCGGACGTCGGCTTCATGGGCAGCAAGGACGTTCGCACGCCGAACATCGACCGGCTCGCGAAAGAAGGGGCGGTGCTCGAATCGTTCTATGTGCAGCCGGTGTGTTCGCCCACGCGCGCGGCACTGTTGACGGGCCGGTACGCGACGCACACAGGTGTGTACACGGTCGTGCGGCCAGGCGCGCCGTGGGGGCTGCCATTGGAGGAGCGGACGTTGCCGCAGGCGCTGCGCGATGCGGGCTACACCACGGCCATCTGCGGAAAGTGGCATCTCGGCGAATTCCAGCCGGAGTACATGCCCACGCGCCGCGGCTTTGACCATCAATACGGCCACATGTTCGGCGCCCTGGACTACTTCACTCATGTCCGCGACGGCAAACCCGACTGGTATCGCGACGACAAACCCTTGCGGGAAGAGGGCTACACCACGCACCTGGTCGCGAAGGAAGCCTGCCGGCTCATTCGCGAGCAACCCACCGACAAACCCCTGTTTCTCTACGTTCCGTTCAACGGCGTCCACGCGCCGTACCAGGTACCGCCGGAATACAAGAAGGCGTTCCCGAATCTCAGCGGTAATCGGCAGACGATGGCGGCGATGCTTTCGGTGGTGGACGAAGCCATCGGGCAGATCACCACAGCGCTCGAGGAGAAGGGCCTGCGGAAGAACACGCTTATCATTTTCTCCAGCGACAACGGCGGCCCGGCTCCGGGCAGGGTTTCCAGGAATACGCCGCTGCGCGCGGGTAAGGGCACCATCTACGAAGGCGGCCTCCGTGCATGTGCGTTTGCGACGTGGCCCGGCCACGTCCCGGCGGGCACAACCATCAGGGAGCGAATGCACGCGGTGGACTGGTATCCCACGCTGCTGAGACTCGCTGGGGCTTCGCGGGAGCAGAAGTTCGCACCCGATGGCCTCGATGTATGGCCGATGCTCACGAAAGGAGAGAGGTCGCCGCACGATGCCATCCTGCTGGCCGGGACTGTGCCGTCGAAGGCGGCCATCCGCATGGGCGACTGGAAGCTCCTGCTCAACGCCGGCGAACAGAACGCCGAAGAGACTCCTCCCGGTGGCGACGGCGTCACGGCTAAGGTGGAACTCTATAACCTCACCGATGACGTCGGTGAGTCGAAGAACCTTGCCGTGTCGCAACCGGAGAAAGTGAAACAGATGCGCGCCCGCCTTGATGCTTTCCTCAAAAACGCGGTGCCTTCGGGCCAGAAAGGCGAGGAACCGAAGGCCTCAACACAAAAGACCGGTGGACGAAAGAAGGGAGCGCCGCAACGGTGATTCACCAATAGGCAGTCGGCGGATTCGGCCCAGCGGACCTTCTACTTTTCTTGTTCATGTTGGCGCTGGATGTCATTCGCCATGCCCCGAAGTTCCTGAAAGGGCAGTACGCAGTACTCATCGTCAACGTACCTTCCCTTCCGGATCTCCGTGTACTTTGCATGCCCGTCCAGGAAAACCACGTTGTGACAATCCGTCCTGCCATGCCATTCTGCCAGTTCCTTCAACTCCGTGCCGGGGTCCTCGCCCGGATCCATGGGGTCCCACTGATTGACCCATCCATAGTCGCCCATCAATAATACACGGGCCGGTCCCGCCACCCGGTCAGTCGTAAGGTTCGGCAGTCGGTCGAAGATCGCGTTGTCCAGCTCCTGGGTGTACTTGCTGTACGGGATATTATTGATCGGCGAACCAACCAGGAACAGATTGGTCTGATAGCTGGTTCCATGCGTGTGATACACCTGCGCGTAAGCAGAGAGGCCCGGAACGCCGCCACGATCCGCCGGACAGTAGAATACCCTGGCGCTCTGCTCCGTCACGCTGTTCGCCCCCTCCCCGAAGACATACGGGTTGAGCACTCGCGGCCACCAGCCCTTCTTGCTGTGCCATCCGCCATAGTACATGTTTGCATTTGGCAGTTGATAGAAGCGGTTGTTGCTGTCCACCAGGTAGTTGTGCCAGGCCAGGTGGAGTTGTCTGAGATTGCCGGTGCAGACCGTCTGTCTGCTCCAGGCGCGGGCCCTGTTCAGTGCAGGGAGGAGAAGGGCCAGCAACAGGGAGATCGTGGCCACCACCACGAGCAGCTCGATCAAGGTGAAGCCTGTGCAGGCCTTTGCTCTCGCGTGCATGGCATGTGTTTCGGCTGTCATTGTCATTCGCCTCCGTGCTGCCCCGCAGCCGTGATCTCCGGCTCCTGGCCGGACAACATGATTTCGAGAAGCCGGGTCCTGATGTATCCTTCGAACAACTTATCCGGCAGGCTCCCGTTCGTGCCGGACCGGCGGCTCATGGCCTGATAACTGCTCTTACTCAACTGTCTGGCCTGTTCGGACTTCCCATCGCGCATGCATTTCTCGGCCAGCACGAAGTCGGCAAACCATCTTTCTTCATTGCCGAGACTGTCCCGGAAGCTGTCGTCGCTTTCCGAGACCATCGCAGACCGCAGCAGGAACATTGCACTTTTCTTCCCCCTCGATTGATCATCGATCATGTATACGGCCATCTTCCGGGCCGTGTCAAGATCACCTTGCCGCCACGCCTCCAGGAACCGGAGGAATGTGCCGTCGCGAGTCATCTGGAGGACTTGCCTGGACATCGCCTCATACCGCTCGTCAGCTTTCTTCAGATCGCCTCTTGTATTTCTCAGCAAGTGATGGAACTGCAGGCTGAAAGCGGCAACACCGGCTACAATCACCAGCAGCAGCCCGACCACCGTGGTGGTATACCTGTGGCGGGAGACGATCTTCCGAAGCACGTAGATGGAGCTGACGGATTTGGCGACGATAGGCAGTCCGTCCAGCCATCGCTGCACATCCTGCTTCAACTCGCTGGCGGATTGATATCTCTGGTCGGGGTCTTTCGCCAGGCACTTCAGGATGATCGCCTCCACATCCGAATTGAACCGGCCGAGGATCTGTCTGGGCCTTGCCGGCTCAGTGCACTGAATGGTCTTCAGCGCCTCGAGGATCGAGCCATGCACATCATATGGTAGCTTGCCCGTGCACATCTCGTAGAGGATCACGCCGAGCGAATAGACATCGGTTCGCACGTCCATGAGGTCGGGCCGGCCGGCAGCCTGTTCCGGGGACATATATGCGACAGTGCCCTGGATCTGGCCGGTGATGGTCGGCATGACCCCACCGTCGGAAACCGCGCTGAGATTGGCGGCGGTCTTGGCCAGGCCGAAGTCCAGGATCTGTGGCTCGTCTCGCTCATCGACCAGGATATTGGAGGGCTTGAGGTCCCGGTGAATGACGCCTCGCTGATGGGCATGCGTCATCGCGTCGCAGATCTTGGCGAACAGAATGAGCTTATCCCGGAGCGACAGGTTCTTAGCGAGCACATGTCGGTCGAGCGGCTGGCCATGCACATAGTTCATGGCGAAGTAGTACTGGCCCTGCGCAATACCGCTGTCTCGAATCGTCACGATGTTCGGATGACTGAGGCTGGCGGCGAGGTCCACTTCCTGCCGGAAGTACTGACGGGCTTTTGCGGAAGCGGTCAGCGCCGGCAGGAGGACCTTGAGGGCCACTTTTGTCCTGGTCGCCTTATGCAGGGCTTTATAGACCACGGCCTGACCGCCGTGCGTAAGCTCTTCCAGGATCTGATAGCCCTCGAACGTAACCTGCGGGCTGATCTGACGCGAGCGGCCGTCCGGCCCGCCGTCTGAAAATTGCAGCGGGGCTGTCTCATCCATCGCGTTTACTCCGGAATCAGGGGAACTTTCCTATTGTCGTTCATTTCACTTGCCCCGTCCAGACCATTGACATAGGTATGGTCAGATTGGGACCGGAAAGGTATGTGGCCTGCA
Organism: Sedimentisphaerales bacterium; assembly: GCA_963708075.1. Lineage (GTDB taxonomy): Bacteria > Planctomycetota > Phycisphaerae > Sedimentisphaerales > Anaerobacaceae > PLanc-01. The sequence continues at coordinate 3,894,431 of OY970194.1, read as the reverse complement.
CGTTCTCATCGGCGAGATAGACCTTCGCCAGACACGGCCAGGCATAGGACTCGGCCGTCGGCCTGTCGGGGATATTGAATCCGGTCACCCAGAGGATGCCATTTTCCGCTTCCGCCAGAGAAGTCACCTGCTGCATATCGGCAATGGCAATAGTTCTGACCAGCGAGAAATCCTCCGTGAAGAAGCCATAGAAGACCGTGCTGTCGGGGTGCTCCGGATGACGCTGGGCGGAAGCTACGTAGAGCAGTTTCCCATCCCGCGAGATGTGCAGTCCAATCGGGTCCTCCACCTGCACAGGGCCATTCGGGTCCATCAGGCTGATTCGGTCGAGTACGGTCCCGTTGGAGGCATACTTCCAGAGCATGCAGTTCTCGTTGAATCGATGGACGTTCAGCACGTAGATGTTCTCGGCGGAATCGACTTCGATCTCCCGCAAACAGTCGCGGAACTGGCTCTCTGTGGCCGGTGGAGGATCGTCATAGAGCTGGACCAGTTGATAAGGGAGTGAGGCGCCAGTTTGCAGCTTGAGTCGGGCCGCCGCGAGATAGGCCTCCTGGCCCTGGGGCTGCACGACCACGGGAACGGCGTAGGCGTCCCCGTCCGGTCCGAAGGCCAGATCGAAGATGGGCCGGCCGAAGCAACTCAAGCTTCCCGTCTGAACGCCGACGCAGACAGTCGCCGACTTATGGTGGCGTGGATCGCTGGCGATACTGATCCTGCCGGGCGGAATGAGGGACTTTGCCGGATTGTCCAGCAGGAGCACGCCTTGTTCAGAATTGAGGAGGCAGAGTTGCCTGGCCGGGTTTGGCACGATGCGGATATTGCCGCGAGCGGGCAAGCCGGGTGGACTGTAGTCCACCGCTTGTGTCGGATCGCTGTTGAAAAAGCAGAGGGAATCACTCAGAAGATCCGTCTGAGATTTGCCAAGGATCAGCAATCCCTCCGGCAGAGGGTCTGGACTGCTGGGTCTCAGCCCCGCGGAGACCTTGGAGGCAGAATACCCGCCATTCGTTGCGCTGAAAACCGTGTCGGAAAAAGGTATCAACCGCGGTTTTCCGCACTGCACGTAGTTCAGGTGCTTCAGTGCCCAATCCCATGAACAGGTGTCGTAGAAATCGACATAGCCATCACTGCTGAAGACGCCGTCAACACAACTGGCAATGCCTGTACCCCCGTCGCCCAGGACCACAGGGCTGCCTGAAACGACATACACCAGCCAGGCGTCCTCCTCGTCGGCGATGCGATTTCTGTTGAGGTCCAGGCAGAAGCCCTCGCAGTGGATCTCTTCCTTTAGGATCCCGATACTGGCGGAGCCGCCGCCTCCACCGGCGGCTGCTAGGTGGAGGCCTCCGTAGGAGGCGGCTGCATAGACCTGCGGCTGCGCTTCCACGAGCTCCAATTCCACCCATGTGCCATTGACCAGATTCAGTCCTGCCGTGGGGACCCGCTCTTCGAAAATAGCCATCCGCCCACTGCCGATAGAGCCGGGGGATCCCTCCGGAGGCGGCGTCACTCGGCCGATCTCCCGGTAGTGCCTCTCTCGCAACGGATCATTATAGCCCAGCAGGTTCGGCATATCGCAGAGATACGCTACCAACCCCAACCCCGGGGCCGGATTCTCAAACAAGTACGAGAAGCGGACCAGGACGGAACTCTCATAACACCTGTCGAATGCCACTTTGGCCCGGGCGGTTACGAGCGTGCCGTGCGTTGCAGAACACGGATCAACGTCCTCCAGATTCCGCATTCGCATCACCCCGCCCGGATCAGGAGGGAGGCCGAGGATCCGCTCTACGTGCACCCGGGTATACTGCGGGTCGTCAGAGGCTTGGACATTGTTCGGTTGGACCTGTTCGGTAAGGCCGTTGGGATCGGAGAAATCCACCTGGCCCAGTGACCACGCCAACAGCGGCTCATTGACAATTCGGGCCGTGGGATCCTGAATGAGGTTCTCGCAGTACAGCCGATTGGAGGCCAGGTTCAGAACCGAGTTGGGCTCCAGCACAAGCGTCTTCACGTACAGCGCTTCGCGGGTCAACAGACCCCGCTGGTCCTGGGAGCGATTGGTCAACGCGACCGCAGAACCCTGGCGCAGGGTCATGGTGTTGATGCTCCACCGGGTCAGGTCGAAGTACGTGAGGCAGTCCGTCCCCGGGACCAGGCAGGATTCCTTATCGGGCGCGGAGGCGTTCTCATCCTTGCCGCGGACCTCGAACACGTGGCCGCCGACGAGAGTCACGTAAATCAGGTTCTCCTTGGCGCTCTGGCGAGGAACTCCTTGGGGTTGATCTTCAGGCAGTCGTCGTTTGTGGCGTAGATTGTGTTGGATTTGAAGGAGTTGACCGTGCCCAGGACCTCGAGCTCGCTGATGCCGGTGGGATCGTCCAGCCGGAAGGTATTGCCTTCGACCGTGGCCCCTTCGTCCAGCACGACGCCGGCGGCGCGCACTCGCACGTACGCCCCTTTCAGCGTAGCCTTGGTGATCAGGAGCCGGCCGGTGCACTCGATCATTCCCTCTCCGGACAGGTCCATCACGATGTTGCTCCCGTCGATGGTAGCGGTCGAGCCGGGGGGAATACGGATTCGACCCGGGCCCTGGATATTGTGACTGACGCGACAGCCCGCCAGTTCCAGGCACGTGCCGTTGCTCAGAAGAATCATCCCCGCTCCGACGATGTCGTTGCCGGAGAACTTCACATCCCCCTCGAAATAGATGCGCTTGCCGCCCGAGAAGAATCCTGTCCCGGTGTTTCCGCTGATTTCCGTGTCGATCAGGGTCGGTTCGCTGCTGCCGGTACAGTAGATTCCGCCACAGCCTTGCGCACGCGTGGCTTTGTTCCCGGAAAGCACGCAGCCGGAGATCGTGGGACTGGCGCTGGTCAGAAAGACCGCCGCTCCAAACTCATTGGCCGTGTTCTCCACAAACCGGCAGTTGACGATCCGTGGGCTCGTGCCGGGGCTGCATTGAATCGCCCCTCCGCTCTCCCCCGAATAGCCGTTGGTGATGGTGAATCCTTCCAGAACGCTTTCATTTCCTTCGCCCTGGTCGAAGATGAACCCACGTCCATTGTTCTGGCAGTCGATGATGCATTGTGAAGGACCATGCTCGCTCCTGAGCGTGATCCTTTTGCCTCGGAAGCGCATTCCCGTCCAGCTCCTGTCGCGATCCGTGTACAGGCCGTCGCGCACCAGGATCACGCCCGTGGAAGGACTCTTGTCGATCGCCTCCTGGATAGAGTCGTAGGGGTGCTGGGCCGTGCCGTTTTCGGCCGGATCGCTGACCGCCGGATCGCGCGGTCGCGGATCGCCGGGTGCATCGTCGTCCACAATGATGGCGCTGGGCGTCTTGAAGCTCCAGACCGGGCCGCTGTGTACGGTCTTGCCATCGGCTTCCACTTCATCGATCCGCCAGTAGTAGGTGGTGCCCGGAGCGAGAGATTGAGGGTACACGTAATCGGCCTGGGTTACGCGGTCGACGCAATTCAGGGTCCTCTGCTGTGTGCCGATGTAGACATCATGAAAGGCAGCGTTCAGACCCGATCCCCAGGATAGATGCACTTGCGACGGTCTCCACTCGCGCTGGTCCAGCGGGTACGGACTGTGTGCCTGCAGGCCCGCGGTGGTGAAACTCCAGACCTTGCCACTTGATACGAATTCGCCACTGCCCTGGGTCTTCACCTCATCGATGCGCCAGTAGTACTTTGTCCCGGGGCTGTAGGGGAAGGGAACTTTGAACGTGGTCTTCATCTTCCGCCCGTAGCAGATTTTGGGATCTTGCGTCGCGTCGAAATACACGTCGTGGAGTGTCGCGGCCGGCTCCGAACGCCACGCGAGCACGGGCGAAACGACGTTCCTGGCCCCATCGGACGGGTAAGGATGAGAAGCCTCAATATGCTCAGGAGACGGCGGAGACTCAGGGGGTATGGGAGAGCCGACGATGTCCCGTCCCAACTCCACTTTCACGTTGTCGATCCCCCAGCTCTCATTCGATCGGTCCTCGAGCCCGGCGGCCCAGAAATCCAGACCGAGGGTCGGGTCTGAATGGTCAAACGTGAACGTGAGGTGATAGACGGCGTCGCACCTGTCGTACCCCCAATAGTAGCCGAGCGAGTTCCTCTCCACGGCCTCTGTCTGAGGCATCGAACTGCCATCCGGGTACTCACGCGGGTACGATTGTCTGTGAGTGTCCTGGGACGTGAAGTAGTTGTTGTCGAACGTGGTGCGGATCAGCCCTGGCCCGGAGCGGACGGACAACGCCCACAGGTCCGGACCGTAGCTGGAATCCACCCCGTCCCACGAGCGGATAACCAGCAAGTCGAACGATACTCTCACCTGGGCATGGTTTTTTGGCAGGTTCTGCAGAGCGAGGGTCACCGTCTCGTTGCCGAACTGCCCGAGAAACCTCCGCTGGCCCGCGGGCGTGACATCAGTGTTTGTCCTTGACCACTCACGTCCTATGGCACTCTGGAAGCTGTTCGTGTACACGATGCTCCACGACTCCAGTACACCCTGGAAATTGGCCTGCAACGAATAGTCGGCGTCGACCACGACCGAGGTTTTGGCGGCCCTAGAGTTTTTCACCTTGCCAAGGTCGACGGGGGAACCGGTCCAGCCTGCAAACTCGCCGAATAGTCCGTGTGCCTTCGCCTCGATGGGAACTTCTGTACCCTCGGCGTACTGGAATTGTCCCTCGCCCGGGACGGTGACAGAGCCGCCCTGAGTCGCCTTGATGGTCAGTGTGTGCTTGACGGAAGCAGGGGGAATCACCCACCTTCCGTACGCCTGTACCTCGGACACCGCGAACTGCCCGTCGCCATCCGTGAGAACGCCTTCGATCTTCAAGGCACTCGTGGTGATCTCCTGACCGAGCTTATATGCCTGTGCTTCATTGGCTGGATTCGGCCGGGTCTGCATGCCCCAGCCATAGGTATCGTAGTTCGGCGCCTCCCAGGCAAGCTTCCAGGTGAGGCTCCCAGGGTCCAGATAGTAAACCCGGTATGCATCATTGTCGTCCGCCTGCACGATCAGGCTCTCGATCACGGCAGCGGTTTGAAGGTTAATCCGGATGTACTGGCCGGACGTGGAAATCGAGTCCCACCAGACGGTGCCTCTGTCTCGAACACGGTTCCTCGGAAGAAACACGCCGTCAACGACTGTGCCGGCATTCACCACCTCATTGGATCCTGATCCCTGGTCGGTGATGAAGAACGGTCCTCCTTCCAGGCTTACGGTAGCGCCCGATGCGACGTTGGTGGTCGCGGCCGCGGCAGGAGCCGTAGCCATGGACGCAATGGCCGTGCTTACCAAGATAAGGGAAAGACAAAACCGCCTCATGATTCCTCTCCTCACCTGCTATTGGTCATTTCACTTCCCCCGTCCAGACCATTGACATGGGCACAGTCAGATTGGGGCCGGAAAGGTATGTGGCCTGCACGTTCTCATCGGCGAGATAGACCTTCGCCAGACACGGCCAGGCATACGACTCGGCCGTCGGCTTGTCGGGGATGTTGAAGCCGGTCACCCAGAGAATGCCATTGTCCGCTTCTGCCAGGGAAGTCACCTGCTGCATATCGGCAATGGCAATAGTTCTGACCAGCGAGAAATCCTCCGTGAAGAAGCCGTAGAAGACCGTGCTGTCGGGGTGCTCCGGATGACGCTGGGCGGAAGCCACGTACAGCAGTTTCCCATCCCGCGAGATGTGCAGTCCAATCGGGTCCTCCACCTGTACAGGGCGGTTCGGGTCCATCAGGCCGATTCGGTCGAGCACAGTCCCGTTGGATGCATATTTCCAGAGAATGCAGTTCTCATTGAGTCGATGGACGTTCAGCACGTAGACATTCCCGGTGGGATCAACTTCGATCTCCCGCAAACAGTCGCGGAGCGGGCTCTCTGTGGCTTGTGGAGGATCATCATAGAGCTGAACCAGTTGGTAAGGGAGTTGGGCTGCCGCTTGGAGCTTGAGTCGGGCTGCGGCAAGATAGGCCTCCTGTCCCAGAGGCTGCACGACCACAGGATTGCCTGTAACGACATACACCAGCCAGGCATCTCTCTCATCGGCGACGCGACTTCTGTCGAGGTCCAGGCAGAAGCCCTCGCAGTGGATCTCCTCTATCAGAGTCCCGATGCTGGCTGAGCCACCTTCGTCGCCGGAAGTAGTTGTCGCCGCTGGTATGACCGCGCCGCTCTTGCTCGCAGCACCATTCGGCTCTGACGTGCTGGACCCCGTGCTGACTGCTTCCGGGCCGGCAGATACCGACTGGATGATAAGGCAAGAGACGCTGAATAGACTCAGCAGAACTGCAGATAGACGCCATCGCCTCATGGCCCATCTCCTTTCACCGGGTCAAAGACTACAGTGAACAAACCTCCGTTTGCGTTGTGCGAACACGGGAATCACTTGATTATACGATAATGTCGCCCCGTTTGCAACCATTGAGGCTCTATGTATTCTTGCTGACTCATCACGACATTATCCTACCTGGCGATATTCACCATCGCTGTTTGGCCGGACAGATCCGCTGCCATCATGACGCCGGACACACAGCCGTGCCGGATTCGCCGTTGCCGGGCTGATCCTGCGCCGTCCACTGCGCGGAAATTCGAAATCGAGGACGGTGCTCATGCCGGTTTACGACCTTCTATTCGTCAAACAAGTCCAGTTCTTGCGCGGCGGGTGGATTTCTATGATGAGACAGGGACTCCGGTGGACTGCCATGCGTCCACATCATGTGTCGAGCCCGACGACAGCATGGAAGACCGTTTCGCCGTTGCAGCAGATCGTCTGGTACCGTACAATGGGAACTGGCAGGTGAAGGCAGGGCTCATTTCATGAAGTATCCGGACAGGACAAATACAGGAGGCGGCAAGAGCAGCTTTCAGACGACGCACTGGTCGATCATTCAGGCGGCCAAGACCGACGATCTGACGCGGCGGCAGACCATCGTTGGCAACCTCATGGCCACCTATTGGAGACCGGTCTACTGCTACCTGAAGAGGCGAGGGTATGACAATGAAGCCGCCAAGGACCTTACACAGGGCTTCTTCTGCGAGATCGTGTTCGGACGCGGGTTGGTGCACAAGGCGGATCGTGAGAAGGGCCGGTTTCGGACCTTTCTGCTTACGGCCCTCGACCGATATGTGGTCAATGTCATCCGCCATGATACAAGGCGCAAGGCTACCCCTCAGGGCGGCATCGTCGCCCTCGATTTCGAGGATCTGGCAAACCTGCAGACCCCTCAGGCGGCAGCCACGGCCGAGCAGGCGTTTCACTTTCGCTGGGCGGCTGACCTGCTCGATCAGGTCCTGTCGGAAGTCCGGGAGGAGTACTGCAGCACGGGTCGTGCCGCCTATTGGGAGGTATTCCGCTTGAAAGTGCTGGCGCCGATCCTTGAGGATGCGGACAGTCCTCCGCTGGCGCATTTGTGCACCGAGCTCGGTATCGACGACGAGTCAAAGGCCGCGAACATCATCGTGACGGTCAAACGCCGGTTTCGAGCGGTTCTGAAACGTCGTCTGCGGGACCTGGTTGGGTCTGACGCTGAGGCGGAGGACGAACTGAATGATATCTTCCAAATTCTCTCCCAGGCTCGCGCAGGATGAGGGTGCGCCCGGCGAATAGGATCATGTACGACGGAGATTCAGTTTGATGGACCAGGTACCAAAAACCTCTGATCTCGGTCCCGAGAGACTGGCGCGATTGTGGGACATTGGATCGGACGTTCATGTCGATCCCGCTGATGGGGCAGGTGGCTCCGAGGAATGCTTCGCGGAGCTGCTGCGTGACTGGATGGCCCGGCCGTTGCCGCCCGACTCGGCGGAGACGCAAACGCTTGCATCGCTGTTGCCGGAGGCGCTGGGCCGGCTCTGCCGGAAGCTTCGGCCGTTCTCGGGCGATTCCATCGGCTTTCTGATCACCAGTCCCGATACGGATGTCCATGTCCTCACGAGGATCAAAGACCACGCCAAGGAATTGGGAGCCGCGGCAACGAGCGAGATCGAGCGGGAGGTGGCTCTGGCGGTCTACTTCGCGGCCATCGCCAGTGCAATGGTGTTTCATGATGCCCGGATCTCCCAGCACAGCAACAGTAAGCTCCAGAGTGCCTTTGAAACCCTGAGGAAGCGAAACGGGGTTCCGCCGGAGCTGCTATCCCTCTTCGAGAAAGCCTGCAATCCCCTGTAGCCCTGCCGTCCTGCTATTCCATTGTCGATGGCTGATAGCGTAGGGCGGCTCAGTACGCGCAGGTTTCACGCCCGTCCCGACCCGTCCGCTCACTTCTTGCTCAATCGCCAGGGAATTCCAAGAAAAACACTCCTGCCGCGCAGGATCGCTGCGCAGAGAGCGAACCAATAGGCGCAGAAACAGAGCGGCCATGGATTGAGGCGACTCGATTCGGCCGGCACATGGAACAAGTGAATGGAGGTGAAATCATGCATTCCGTCAGCAGACCGCTTCACACACGCATTCATTGCTTGAAGAAGATTCTCGCCGCTAGCCTTGTGATGGTGGTCTACACCTGCTGTGGAAGCATCTGTGCGCGTCCCACGACCGATGGAGATGCTCGGCGTGTCGCTCAGGGATGGCTGCGCACCAGCAGGCAGGTTTTCGACATCAGAATGAACAGGGACGTCCTGAAAGTGGACTCCTATTTCGAGGGGGCTGATGTAGCGCTCTACCACGTCGTTCGCCTGAAACCGACCGGATTTGTGATCACATCTGCTGACGATGAGATCGAGCCTATTATCGCCTTTGCGGACGATGGGACGTGCGAGTTTTCGGAGAACAACCCGTTGTTCGTCTTGGTGACGCAGGACATGCAGGCTCGCATGAGCAGCAGGGGCAGTCTGGAGAGCCGTCCATCCAGAGGCAGCGGGCTCTCTGCGGCCGGGGTCGTGGCACCTGCCACCAGTGAGGCTGCATCCAAGTGGCGTCTGCTGATGGATCAGGCGGACGTGCACTTGTATTCTGCTGCCGCGGAGAGTCCGGAGTCCTTTCTTGGCGATGTGCGTGTGCCGCCGCTGCTCAGCAGCCGCTGGAACCAGACGACCGAGCACGGGTATTCCTGTTACAACTACTTCACCCCTCAACTGCGGAACAGCAAAATCCTCTTCACCGCGGGCGCATTGGACAATTACCCGTGTGGCTGTGTGGCCACGGCGATCGCGCAAGTTCTCTACTACCATCACTATCCGGACCACGCTCCCCAGCAATCCCAGTATGCGGTCACAATAGCTGCTGTAGACAGTGGTCGGATCTACGAGGTCGCTGTTCCTCTGCTCGGCGGCGATTTCAAGGGTGGACCGTACAACTGGGACCAGATGCTTGCTGTCCCCACAGAGGATGCGACAGAGGAGCAACGCCAGGCCGTTGGGGCACTATGTGCGGACGCCGGTGCCGCCGTCCACATGACCTATGGCGCCGATCGCTCAGGAACCAGCATGGACAGCATTTCCCCCGCCCTTCGAGACACGTTTCACTACGAAAGCGCCCTTCTGGGAATCAACTGCGATGGTCAGCGAATCGACAACCTGTCGTCCGAGTTGGCGTCCATGATGAACCCGAACCTTGACGCAGGCAGCCCCGTCATTCTCTGTCTCTTGTCCCCTGTTCGCGGGCACGCCATTGTGGCCGATGGGTACGGGTACAACTACTCCTCTGCCTACTATCATCTGAACATGGGTTGGAGTGGTGTCGACGATGCCTGGTACAACCTGCCGCACGTGAATCCCTACAGCTTGGTCGGGGCCTGCATCTACAACATCTTCCCGCGCGGCGGCGGGGAGATCATCAGTGGGCGAGTCACCGACCCACAGGACCGCCCGGTCCGCGATGCCACTGTGCTGCTGACAGAGGGCACTACGCAGAGGATGGCTGCAACCAATGAGAGGGGCGTCTATGCGTTCACGGGTTTGGCTTCCGAAAGCCGCTGTCGAATCTCCGTGAGCAAGCCTGGATGCACATTCACGCCGGAAGAACGAATTGTCGCAACGGGACAGTCCGTCGATTCCAGTCCGCTCTGTGGAAATGTCTGGGCCGTGGAATTCACGCAGGCCGGCCCCGAGGACGAGAACGGGGCTGCCGGTAGGGGCGATGGCAGCATCGAAACCTTCGATGATAGCCGGACCGTGCATCCCGTGGATTGGGTCACCGACTGGGTCCTGACGGATACTGCGTGGACTTCCCCCGCCCACAGCATGAGAAGCAAGGCGATTAGCGATAATGAGTCATCATCGCTGTCTGTCACGCTGGATTGTCAGGGGGGTGATATCTCCTTCTACAGCAAGCTGTCATCAGAGGATAGTTATGACTGCCTGATGTTCCGCATCGACGGCCGTCTGCAGGACAGATGGTCCGGCGAGAAGGACTGGCAGCGTGTTTCCTTCCCTGTGAGTGCCGGCCGGCACACCTTCCAATGGGAGTACTCCAAGGACTACATGCTCTCGGAGGGAGACGATTGTGCCTGGCTGGACGACATCAGCTTCCCGATTTCGCGACCGTAGACTCGGATCCGTTGGGCTCCGGGTGAGCGACACATACCATACACCCTTTCTGAGAGGACACAGTCATGAACAAGAGAGAATCTCAACCACAAGCTGCCGTAAAGCATCACGAACCAAGCACCACAATTGTCAAGGAGACTACCATGAACAGACTCCATTCCATCCTGCCGGCCGCACTGGTCCTCGTCCTGGTCCATTGTCTCGTCACGTCCGCCGTGGACTACTCGATATTCGCCGGCTACGACGATACTGACTATGGCAACTATGGGAAGTACAAGGTATTTGGTTTGATGGATGCATTCGACGAAATGGGCCTGACCCCGTACAAATGCCTGACCAGCACCCCATGGCAGTTCTATGAGAACATGTTCGTCGACCAGTACTGGACATACCAGTATCCCGGATTTGATTCGGAGCGAGCGGACTACTCGACGTTGACCGTACACTGCGGCCATGCGGGTACTTTCAAGGATGCCTCGACCAATACCTTCTACTGTGTCATGCGGGCAAAAGGTGAATGGGGAGGCAGTAATGCGATTACCAGCGATATCCTCAGGCTCGGCGAAAGCGAAGGCTACTTCTGGGGTGATCCTTACCCGGGATACTGCCGCTACTTCATGGCGCTCGGGTGCAATACAGTCGCCATTGGTCCTGCCATGTCCGACAACGGCCATCCGACGTTCTCCCGGCCCGATCTCTTCAGCAAGACGAATCCGAATCATGCCGATCCCAACAACATCTGGAAACCTGTCATGACGAATGGACTGCGGATGGTCATGGGTCATACCGATTACGAGTATGGCAGCATTTATGATCAAAGCAAATACCGACGGTTCAAGGAATACCACGACTTGGGCTATTCGATTGCCTGGTCCTTCGCCAATACCGCGCTCGATGCGTACAGCAACCATAAACCCGTAGTGCTGACCTTGGGGCAGGATAGGAACGAGTGCATAGCGATCATGAACGAGCCTGATTTCCAGACGGGCCGTCCCAACGGGGCTAACGAGCTGTATTGCCGCTGGTGGGGTGCGGATCGGGTTCGGAACTATGATGGATGGTACGTATGGAGTGGCGCAAACGGCGCCGGTGCAGCGGATGCGGGGGCAGGTGAGACGGCCCCTCTTCCGAGTGCGGGATGGGCGTATGATAGCAGCGACTCAACGGCCGTGGAAGATGCCACGCTTGTGAAATACCTGACTGTGCTAGGGGTTAAGAACAGTGCCATGCTATACGACTCTCCGAAAGAACGCACTATCTACAAGATTGCCGATGGGCGGCAGGTGTCGATTGACCGCCGTACGGACTGCTTGCTCTATCAAGATACCAGCGTCTTGGCGCTGTCCGGACCCAGCGGATTATCCGGGGAGGAATGTATCGATCGAGCCATGTCCTTCCTGATCGGCAACAAGATTGTCGGACCCAATGAAGTGGAGGTGGATAGTGTCGTCAAGGAGAGCTACATGATGGCCGCAAAACAGGGGACTGAGGATGGGTCCTACAGTTCCCAGCCGCAGGTGGCACGGTATACAGTCGTTTTCAAGAGGAACGTTGGTGAGTTGCCGGTTCTCACTGACGATACCGATACGATCCGTGTTGAGATCGGTCAAAACGGGAAGGTCGCGTCCTTGGTCAGTCGCTACAAGTATGGCCGTACGATCAGCAAGGTGGAATCCCTGAAGGGGGCGTTGCCAAACGTCCAGCAGGCGAAGATAATGCTCTCGACGGCGGGCGATATCAAGAGCATCAAGGCCGGCATGCTGCCGATGCCTGACGGGACATATCTTCCTGTCTATGAGGTCGTAACCGTGACGCTCGTGGATGGCCTGCTGCCGCGGCCACAGATAACCTACCACCGAATGGACACACTCGAGCCTGTTGACAGAGAGAACGCATCCACCGGTGACGACTATCAACTCGGATCTGACGAACTGCTCCCTGAAGGGAGCAGGCAGTAGGAGCACATCTCGCAATAGTGCGGATCGGGGCTTGCATTCGAGGAACCGGTTGGGCTGTGAGCGTACGCTTGCAGCCCTTCTTCATCGTTACGATGTAAGGGATTTCCTGTCGTCGAAACAGTTGACACTAGACTCCATCCACAATCTTTGACAAAGGTCTCAATCGGCCGTATGTTGACCACCGATACAGTCTATGTCATGCTCGTATCGGGGACCGGTTGATTCATGCGTGCAGAGCAGCAGCGAATTCGACATGCCGACAGATATGGAGTGGACTGCCTTCCGGCTTCGTTCACCGGGCTGGGGCTCTTTGCCCGCCCGCTGGAAATCGTGCTCGTCTCAATTGGCGTCGTGGCATTGCTCCGCCTATGTCATTGGGCAAGCGGCCACTGGGTGTCGTCCCTGAGCCCATTTGCGCTGGTGATGGGAGCCGTACTTCCCACGCTTGCTCGCGGCGGGGATCTGAGCGGGCTTGGGCTACACCTCGGACGAATCAGACGGGGGATTCTGCTGCTGGGTGCCAGCGGCGTCTGCATGCTTGTTCTGGGATTCATTGGTCTGGTGGTTCTCCGGTACCTGACCGTCGAGCCGCCCTTGATGGCATCGATCCCGAAGGAGCGGTGGCCCTTGTGGGTTCTGTTTCAGTTCGTTTGCGTCGCGTTTCCCGAGGAGCTGTTTTTCCGGGGGTACTTCCTGAGTAATAGCCTGTACTTGTTCAAAACAAATGTGAAGATGGACGCCTCGACTGCGGGTCTTTTGAGTGTTGTGTTGTCCGCCGGGGTGTTTGCCCTTTCCCATGTGTTAGTTCTGGGCGATCCCGTTTCCGCCCTGACGTTTTTCCCTGGATTGATTTTTGGGTGGCTGTTCGTTAGAATGGGCACGTTGACACCATCGATTCTGCTGCACGGGACAGCGAATGTAAGTTATGTGATGATGGGCGGGATGTTCATGTGAGCATGTGCAACCGGGACGCTGCATGCTGGGGGGTAGAAGATGCGGTTCATCGGTCGGGTGAATGGATTCCTGTGGGTCTTGAATGCAGGCCTGTTAACCGCGGCATTGTTCGTCGCAGTCGTCTCCCTGGTTCCTGAGCGATCCGGTCGTCACGCGGCCGCCGCCCGGGAAGACTCGAAGTTCGAGGCTCGAAACTCGAATTCGCAGGAGGCCGGGGGCAGCATCGATCCCAAGCTGATTCTCGAGCGTGACATCTTTGGGACCGGGCCCGGTCGAGTGGCCAAAGGACCGGACAAGGCGGAGGCCGTTATATTGGAGCGTCCCAAGCAGGAAACCAAGCGGGAACTCTCGTTGCGGCTTCTGGGGACTGTGGTCGATGAGAAGAACGCATCCTACGCCATCCTGGAGAACCTGGCCACCAAGGCCCAGGACATTTATCGTGTTGGAGACGTGATCGGTGATACGCGCATCGACAGTATCGAGCAGAACCGGATTGTCGTGGTGAATATGGGGGTGCGCGAGATGCTGAGCATCGCACTGACGGCCCGCGATGTGCCGGCGACGGCCGTGGCGAGCCAGGCCCCGCCTGCGGAGCCGGTCAAGGTCGGCGTCGGTGAAGTCGTGAAAGTCGTGTCGGATTCGGAGCGGCACATCAATACAAGCGTGTCGGCCGGCAGCGCGGCGCGAGCGGCGCAGTTCATGAGCAAGCTGCGGTTGTCTCCGCACGTGACGGATGGCCAGTCGAATGGGCTGCGGGTATCCGGATTGGGCGACTCGGCCATGGTTCAGCTCGTGGGACTTCGGGACGGCGACGTCATTGAGGCCGTCAACGGCCATGTGGTGCAGAATCAGAGGAAAGCCGCTCAAGTGCTGCGAAAGGCCAGGAGGCTGGGCTCCGCGGAAATCGAGCTGGTGCGGGGACAGGAAAGGAAGTCGTTGGCCTTTCGCGCCGGGTCATGGTAGTTCGTCTGCACAATGGCTTGCCCGTGGATACATGGAGGGTAACTGTGGTAAGCGATGGGGTGAAAATCGCGGCTCTTGCGGCCGCACTTTTGGTGCTGTTTTGTGGATTGTGGTGCGATCTGGCGGCTCGACCCGCAGCCGGTCCGGCGGGGGGACAGCCGTGTATCGAAATGCCTTTTCTCCTGGAGCCGGGTGCGGCGAACCGGCTGATCTCGCTCGATTTCAACCAGGTGGATATCCGCATCTTCATTAAGACGATCGGTCAGCTCACGGGCATCAACTTCCTCGTCGATGACAAGATTTCGGGGACGGTGACGCTGATCTCGCCAAGCAAGATCCGGCTGGGGGAAGTGTACAGCGTATTCGAGTCCGTGCTCCAGACGAAGGGCTTTGCCGCGATCCCCGCCGGCAGCCTCGTGAAAATCATGCCTCGCGCCGACGGAGGCAGAAGCAATCTGCCCATCCGCGTCGGGTGCGATCCTGCCGAGATCCCCGTGGACGATGGTCTCGTGACACAGATCATGCCCTTGAAGCACGCCGATGTAGCCCAGGTGAGCACGATCGTGACCGCGCTGGTATCCACGGGCGGCCAAGTGACCGCATTTGCGGAAACCAACACGATCATCATCACGGATACGTCATCAGCCATCCATCGTGCGGCGAAGATCGTGCGGGAGCTGGATGTCGAGGGCCCGCAAGACAACGTCGAGGTGGTGCGGCTCAAATATGCCTCGGCCGGCAAGATCTGCGAGCAGGTGACACAGATTCTCCAGCGGGGCCAGGCGCAGAGCCGGCTGCGGCGTCCCGCAACTCCGGCGCCGCAGGAGGCTTCCAGTCCCATGAAGATCCTGCCGGACGAGCGGACCAATTCGGTGATCGTCGTCGCGGGCCCATCCGATGCGGACATGGCCAGGGGGATCATCGCCCGGCTCGATATCGAGCGGCCTCTGGAGGCTGAGAACGTTCACGTGATTTACCTGGAGCACGCGCAGGCCAAGGAGATCGAAAAGGCCATTTCCGCTGCCGTGGGAAAAATCACAGTGCCCGCAGGCCCGGAGACGACGCAGCCTCTCCAGATCACCTCGGACGAGAGCACCAATTCGCTGATCGTCATGTGCTCACCGCAGGATTACCGGCTGATCGCGGAGATGGTCAAGAAACTGGATATCGTGCGCGAGCAGGTGCTCGTCGAATTCCAGATCATCGAGGCCAGCGACAATGTCCTCAAGCAACTGGGCTTCGATTGGGCGACGCTCGATGAAGCGGTTGCCGACAGCGTCCGGGGCTTTGGGTTCACGAATCTCGGGCCGCGGGTGGAGGCCGCCTCGGGCGACCTGCAGGGCGTCGGGATCGGCCTGTGGAAGGATGTGGATGGGACGCCGCAGATCGCGGCGATCCTGCAGGCCCTGGAAAAGAATTCGTCCGTCAATATTCTCTCCACGCCCCACATTCTGACATCGAACCACCAGGAGGCCACGATTACCGTGGCCGACAATGTGCCCTACGTGAGCCAGTCGAGAGTGACGGAATTTGACCCGGCCACTCCGACCGCCATCCAAACCTTCGATTTCAAGGATGTCGGCATCATCCTGAAAGTGCGCCCGCACGTCAGTGGGACGGGCCTCGTGCGGATGGAGATCGAAGCGACCTTCAGCAAACTTATTGAGGGCATGACGGGCCTGGGCGCCGAGACGCCCACAACCGCCAAGCGGGAAGCCAAGACCATCATCTCGATCATGAGCGGCTCGACCGTCGTCATCGGGGGCCTGATGAGAGATGACAAGGAGAAGGTCGAGAAGAAGGTGCCGCTTCTGGGCGATTTGCCGCTGGTAGGCGTGCTGTTCAAGTCGACACAGTCGCGCCTCCAGAAGACGAATCTGCTTCTTTTCATCACGCCGCATGTTCTGGCGGATCGTGACAGCCTGACGGAGATGACCGAACGCAAGAAACGGGAGCAGGGTAACAATGAAGCCGCGGAGCCGTGACCTCAATCACATGTCAATGCCGAGTGCAGTGCCGCCTGCCTGCATGGGACGAATCGCATGATTCCCTTGATCGGTGAGATTCTTGTCCATCGCACGGCCCTCTCAAAAGAGGACCTTGCCGGCGCACTGGCAATCCAGGAGGAGCAGGCGCCGGAGAAACGGATCGGGCAGTTGCTCGTCGAAATGGGGCGCATCAGCGAGACCGATGTCGGCAAGGCTCTGGCCGAGCAGTGGGGGTATCCGTACGTGGAGGAGATTACCGCCGAGTCCATCGGCACGGAGTTGCTCCAGAACTTGCCGATCGAATTCCTCCGCAAGCATGGCATTCTCCCGTTTCGCAAAGGGCAGGAGGGGCTTGCCCTGGCTGTGGCGGACCCGACAGATACCATGACCGTGGACTCGGTAGTCAATGCCCTCGGCTCTCCCTGCACTAAGGTGCTCTGTGCCCGTACGGTGATCGAGGCGGGCCTGAGCCAGTACTACTATCATGACGGCGACCCCGCCGCACAAACGGAGTTGAGCACCGATGAACGGTTGCAGAACGTCAGTGCCGAGACGTACACGGAGGACCTCCTGGACCTGTCGAAAGGCGCGCCGATCATCAAGCTGGTCAACGCGTTCCTCTTCCAGGCCGGCCAATCGCGGGCCAGTGATATCCACGTCGAGCCATACGAGCATGAGGTGAAGATACGGTTCAGAATCGATGGCGTGCTTTATACGCGATCGACATTCCCGAGACAGTACTTTGCCGCCATGGTGTCGCGGCTGAAAATCATGGCCAAGCTGAATATCGCCGAACGCAGGCTCCCCCAGGATGGGCGCAGCCGAATCAAGATCGGCGACCGGGAGCTCGACATACGTGTCTCGACGATCCCAACCGCGTGGGGGGAGCGCGTGGTCCTGCGCCTTCTCGATGAATCGGGTGCCCGCTTCGGGTTGGAGCAGATCGGATTCGAGCCGCCGACGGAAAAGCAATTCCGCGGGCTTATCTCCCGGCCGCACGGGATCATCTTGTTGACAGGCCCGACCGGCAGCGGCAAGACCACCACGCTCTACGGCGCGATCACGGAGTTGAATTGCGACGATCGCAACATTATGACGGTGGAGGACCCGATCGAGTACCGCCTGTCCGGCGTCAGTCAGACGCAGGTGATGCCGAAGATCGGCCTGACGTTTGCCGCCTGCCTGCGTCACATTCTCCGGCAGGACCCGGACGTCATCATGATCGGCGAAATCCGCGATCTTGAGACGGCGCGGATTGCGATCCAGGCGGCTCTCACCGGCCACCTCGTGTTCAGCACCTTGCACACCAACGACGCCTCCAGCGCCGTCACGCGGCTGGTGGATATGGGTATCGAACCTTATCTCGTCTCATCCTCGCTGCTTGGAGTCATGGCGCAGAGGCTGGTGCGGCGGGTCTGCCCGGAGTGCCAGGGTGAAGCTCTTGACAAGGCTGTTGGGGGGGCACGGCGTGATCCGGATTTGAACTTGGCGGCTAATGTATGTCCGAACTGCAGCGGTACAGGCTATCGCGGCCGGATGGGTATTTTCGAATTGCTCGTGTTGGACGATGACCTCCGGGAACTGGTCTTGACCGATGCGAGGGCTCATCCCATCAGACAGGCCGGGCTGAAAAGGGGTATGTGCACGCTGCGTGATGATGGCTTGCGAAAGGTTCTGCGCGGGATGACCACAGCAGAAGAGGTCTTTCGGGTGACGCAGGAGGATTCGGATTCTGCGGATTCACGGGGGGCGCAGGAGTAATGGCGCTATTCGAATACACGCAGGTGAGTGGCACGGGCCGGGAATCCCGCGGCATGATCGATGCGCCGTCACTGGGGGAGGCCCGCAGGCGGCTGCGCGCAGCCGGAGCCCATGTCGCCGAGATTGCCCAGAAGCAGACGGAGGCTCAGGGCAATAAGACATCGGAGCGATCGCGGACCGGCCGGGTCAGCGTGCGTGAATTGTCCGCCGCCACACGTCAGTTGTCCGTCCTCCTGCTCGCGGGCATGCCGCTTCTGGGCGCCCTGTCGGCCCTCGTGCAGCAGTTGGGAGACAATCGCCTCGGAAGGATCTTCGCCCAGATCCGCGACAGCGTCAATGAAGGCATCGCCCTGGCGCGGGCCCTGGAGGAACATCCATCCGTGTTTCCCCCGGTGTATGTTAGCATGGTGGAGGCGGCGGAAGCAGCGGGCACGCTGGAGAACGTGCTATCCCAACTGGCGGACTTGTTCGAGCGACGCGCCAAGCTGATGAACAAGGTCAAGACGGCTCTGGCCTATCCCATTTTCATGATGGTCGTGGGCACGTGCGTGGTCATTTTCATCCTGAGCTTCGTGCTGCCGAGCGTAACGAAGCTCTTCCTGGAAATGAAAATGCGGCTGCCCTGGCCGACGGTCGTGCTGATTAAGACCAGCGATATTGCCTCACGCTATGTGTGGGTCTTCGCAGTCCTGTTGGCCGGTCTGATCGCCGGAAACATCTACTGGATTCGGACGGGGGCGGGGCGCAAGTTCTGGGACCGGTTCAAGCTGCGATGCCCGCTGCTCGGCGAGGTTGTGCTCAAAGTGTCGCTGTCTCGCTTCTGCCGTACCCTCGGCGTTTTGCTGGCCAGCGGAGTGACCATCGTTGAGGCCCTGAGGCTCTCCGAGCGGGTGGCAGGCAACAGCGTGATCGCTCAGGCGGCGGCCGACGCCCAGGAAGCTGTCAGTCACGGCGGGACGATTGCGGATTCTCTCAACGCCAGCGGTGTGTTCCCGCCCCTGGTCGTGAATATGATCGCAGCCGGCGAGCAGAGCGGGACGGTCGAGGAGGGACTGGCCCGGATTGCCGATCTGCTGGACGGCGACGTGGAGGCCCGATTGGGTACGCTCACGTCGCTGCTCGAGCCCATCATGATCCTTGTGCTGGGCGTGATTGTCGGATTCATCGTGTTGGCGATGCTTCTGCCGATATTCGATATCAACCAGGCGATTGCGTAGGAGGTGTGGCTGTGCGGAAATTGGATACAGTGCGAGGGCGGCGCCTGTCATCGGGCTTTACCCTCATCGAGCTGATGGTTGTGATCGTGATCCTGGGGATCCTGGCGACGATCATGATGCCGAAGATCCTGGACCGGCCGGAACAGGCCCGTCGCATGAAGGCCAAGGTGCAGATCCGTAACCTTCAATCGGCGCTGGCCTTCTTCAAGACGGATACGGGGCGATTCCCGACCACGTCCGAGGGATTGGAGGCACTCGTGAACGATCCGGGTCTCAAGGGCTGGAAGCAGGGCGGGTATATCGAGGGAGGCAGGGTCCCGGCCGATCCCTGGGACAGTCAGTATATCTACATCTGTCCCGGCACGCGGGATGAGTACGACCTCGAATCTTATGGCAAAGACAGCGAAGATGGCGGAACGCAGGACAATGCGGATATCGAGAGCTGGAACCTGGACCAGCAATAGGGACGGTGATCGCACGCCGCGAGCGTTCACATTCGTTGAGCTTATCGTGGTGCTGATTGTGCTGGGCATATCGGCCGCGGTAGCTTTCCCCAAGCTGGATGGGCTGTTGCTGCGGGAGCCCGAGCCGTGGCGAAGCGGCAGGAAGCTCATGCGGCTGGCCAAGCACGCCCATGAACTGGCCATGGTGACGGAGTCCGCCTTCGTGCTGCACATCGATGTGGAAACCGGCCGGTACTGGGTCACGGGCAAACAGGTTGACAACGCTGTTCCTCAGAGAAGCTTGGGAGGACAGTTGCCTGAAGAAGTTGCGATTACGGATGTCGAGCCGGCGGCGGAAGATGGGGCTTTTGAAAGTGTCCTCGCGATAGAGTTCAGCCCGGAAGGCTGGTGTGATCCTGTACTAGTGACCATCACCTCGTCAGATGGACAGACCGTGAAACTTGCGATTGATGAATGGTTTGGCGAGATAGACCTTATCGGCGACAAGCCGGCTGGATAGGCATGTCACACTCACACAACACGAGCGGCGGGCATGAACCTTCGGGCTTCACATTGATGGAGATTCTCGTGGCGCTGTGCATTGTGCTGATCGCACTTGTCCCATTGATCCATCTGCACGTTACCAGTATCCGCATGATCGATTCCGGTTCGCACATGGCCCGGGCAACGCTCATGGCCGGCGACCGGCTCGCGGAAATCCTGGCCCGGGATGTTCCGGAACTTGGCAAATCGAGCGGGCGCGTGAAGGATGAGACCCGCGGCACTGTCTACCATTGGTCCTCCGTTGTGACGGATGCTCCTGTGCCGGCACTGGAATCTGCACGGTTGATGGGCATACGCCAGGTGCACGTGGACGTCACCTGGCAGGACGGCGAGCGAGAGGCAATTGTCTCGCTCGACACCCTTGTCCATGTTGCGGCCCGGGGCGAACGTGAAATTCTGGACAACCCGAATGATGACAAGAGCAACAATAAGGCGGCTTTGCCTCGCACCCGCCTGTGATCAAGCTTGTGGGCCGGGCGGTTTCACTTTGCTGGAGGTTCTGGTCGCTCTGAGCGTCCTGGGTCTGATCATGGGCGCCGTCTATGGGAGCTACCGGGCGGTGACGAGCTCCATCGCGGACCTTCAGCCGCGGATGGACCTCGATCAGAAGGGGCGCTTCTTCCTTCAGCGGCTCTCCCGGCAGGTCCGATGCTGCTACGGCGGCCGTGTGGACCAGGCGAGCCGTCCCGTACAGGATCAAAACGATGTGGGCAAGACCGTATCGCAAGAGGAAGTCCGCTTATTTCAAGGCCGGACATTGTCTGATGATAGCGTCCTGCAGTTCGTGACCACGAGCAGCACGCTCAACCGAAGATCAGATATCGGGTACCTGGCAGTCGTATCGTACAAAGTGAACGCGCGTGAGCGCACCTTGTTGACTCGCGAAGAGATTTACGGCCGGCGCAGCATGGACGAGGATGATGAAGACTGGTGCGTGGTTCTGGAGGACGTGCTGGAAGCCGAATTCGAGTACTTCGACGGCGCGGACTGGCGGAAGGAATGGGACTCGAACGTTTCAAGCGGCCTGCCCAGAGCCTTGCGAGTCAAGCTCGTGCTGGCGTCCCAGCAGGATGATGTCTCCGCCTCTTTCACGTCGGTCGCTGCGATACGCTGTCGTGCGCGGGAAGGACGCAAGACCCAGGTCCAGGAGACCGTGGGCAAAAGCAAGGACGGGGCCAGGTGAATGAAGAAGCGGAAACGTATGTATCCTGAATATCTCCCGCTGGGCAGACCTGGAGTTGCGCTGATCGTCGTTCTGCTGATTATCGCCCTGATTGCGGCCATTGTCTTTGAGTTCTGCTACGATTCGCGCGTGAAATTCCACCTGGCCGAGAACACACGCGATTCTCAGCAAGCGTTATACTGTGCGGAGGCGGGCCTGGCCATTGCGACAGCTTCGCTTGAGCAGAGGGGCAATCTCCGGGCGGATGAGAAACTGGCCGGCCTTCTGTCGGGAGCGATGCAGGTGCCCATGGGCCGGGGTTACTGCACAATATCCGTTGCGGGGGAGCGGGGCAAGATCAGCGTGAACGGATTGGTGACACGTGACGGCAAGCCTGTTCGTCAGCAGGTCGATCAAATGCTGCGGTTGATTGATGTGCTGAATTCGCAATATCAGGAGCGCAATCCTGTAAGCTATAGTCTCGTCCCGGCGATCATCGACTGGATCGACTCGGATGATGAGGTCACGGTGCTGCCTTATGTGCAAGGCGAGAACCGCGGTGCCGAGAGCAACTATTACCGCAACCTGGCCAAGCCTTACCTCTGCAAGAATCAGCCCATGGAGGTCCTGAGCGAGCTGATGCTCGTCAAAGGGATGACCCGTGAGATCTTCCACGGTCCCACGGATGCGGAGCAGGCAGGTCCGGCGGTGGGGCTGGAGCAATTCCTGACAGTCTACGGTGAGGGCAGGGTGAACATCAACGAGGCGTCTGCGACCGTGTTGCAGGCGCTCTGTGAACAGATCGATCGGCCCCTGGCGGAGAGCATCGTGCAGCACCGGCCATACCGGAATATGGATGATCTTGGCAAGGTGCCGGGGATGACCCCGGAAGTATTGCAGGCGATCCGGGGCTTTGTCACTATGCAGCCGGGGGATGAATATTATACTGTGATCGTGCGCGGCGTCGTGGGCAACTGTGTCCGGACGCTGCGGCTGGCGGTCCAAAGGGACGGCGTTCGAGGTCGCGTGACACCCTTGCTTCGCTGGGAAATGTGAATCCGGGGGATCGGCAGAGAGTGCTTTGACGTGATTATGGCTCGTTCCGCAGGCATTGATATCACCGCTGACGGTATCAGGTTCGTGCAGGTCTCGCGCAGACGCGGCAGACTCTCCGTGCTCGGCACGTATGCGAGGACGGTGCAACAGCGAGAGCGCCCTTGTGCAGCCGTGGGTGTGGAGACGCAAGATATTGCGTCTCTATTGGCGGAGGCGATCCGGGATATGAAACTCCGAGCCAATACGGTCGTGGTTACCGGCCTGCCTTATGAGAAGGTCTTCTTCAGCAGCCTGAGGACGGAACTGACAAAGCGCGAGGATGTCCGGCGACTGCTGAAATTCGAGCTCGAAGATGACTTCCCTCTGCCGGTCGATGATCTTGTCGCGGATGTCTGCAGCCGCCGCCGTGCGGGTGACGACAAGTACGAATACCTGATCGCCGCCGCAAGTCGCAGCCAGATCAAGGACTCGGTCCAAATGTTGAATGGCGCGGGACGGCAGTGTTCCGTGCTCTCGACGGATGTCTGTGCACTTGCGGCAGTCGCACGTCTGATCCAGCCGAACGACGACAGCAGACCCCACATCATTCTGCATGTCGACGGCTGCCGGGCGATTCTCGGTCTCTTGCAGGACGGCGCCATCGCCCGTGCCCGGCACCTGTCCTGCACGGGCGACGCCGAAACCATCGGCACGACACTCGCCCGCGAGATCGAGCTGACATTGCGGGGGACACCAGGCAGACGGTACCAGCACCCTCTGCAGGTCATGCTGTCTGGACCGGACGAACTCGTTCGCGAACTGTCCACGAGATTGTCCCAGGCTAGCGGCCATCAAGTCATTCGCTGTGAGTTACCCGAAGTCAGCAGCCCTGCCACTACCTTGGACGGCCAGTTCGCGGTTGCTCTGGGGCTCGCCTTGATCGGTCTTGACTCGCGAGACGACAAGTTGAACTTCCTGACCGCCGATCTTTCTCAGGTGGATCGGGTGGCCAAATCCAGAGCGAAACGCTCGGCGCTCGTATCCGCCGTTCTCTTCGCAATCATCCTGGTCCTGCTGGGCGTGCGGATGCTCCACCGGTTGCAGAACCTGGAGGCTGAGCGTGGCCGGCTCGCCCGCGAGATCCGGGCCGTCTTCGTGGAGGCCTTTCCCGGGGAGAAGAAGGTGGTCAATGAGCTGGCGCAGATGAGTGAGCACCTGGCCGCGCTTCGCAAAGAGCACGACACGCTTGCCACCGTGATGGGCAAACGAATCCAGCCGCTGCGGGTGTTGCACGTCCTGAGCGAGAAAATGACCTCGGAGAAGGGGATCGGCATCTCATCGTTTTCTGTAAGAGATAGGACCGTTCGCGTCACGGCAACAGGCAGCTCCTTTGAATCCGTAGAGCAATTCCTCGATGAGCTGAGGCAGGTCCCCGAGTTTGACTCCGTGGCGCTGGAGGATGTGGCTTTGAGCCGGGGCAGCGACCGCCCCGAATTTCGGCTTGTGATCTTACTGAAGGCTGGTTGAAAGCGATGCGCTTGGCGAAACGAGAAAAACTGGTTGTCCTGGGCGGGGCGGGCCTGCTTGTCCTGCTTCTCGCGTTGCAGTTTGCCGTGCGCCCGACTGTCGAGCGAGCCTCGACGCTTCGGCGCGTTGTAATCGAGAAACGAGAGGTCCTGGCCCAACTGCGAGCGAAGCGCCTGGAGTACGAGAGACTGCAGGGTGAGATTGGCCATCTGCACGCCATGGTTGCTCAGCAGCGGGGAAACCGGCGCATGCTCTCAAGCATAGAGAATGTCAGGAAGGCGTGTGGTCTGTCGGAGAACGTGTTGTCTATGAAGCCCGCGACAGTGGCGATCGACAACACGTATGAGGAGGTCGTGGTGGAAGTGCGGCTGGAAAGCCTTACCCTGGCTCAGCTTGTCTCGTTTCTTTCGCAACTGGATGCTGTCGACGCCGCCGGCATAACAGCTTTGGAAGTTCGACGTGCCGACCGCAACTCCGCGCGGCCGAACGATGATTCGCCTCTGCTTGCGGCCACCGTCAATGTGGCAACGGTTACATATGTCCAGCACAAATGAGGAGCACTGCATGAGCCAGCCGGGAATTCACAATCGATACACGGCGATCACCATTGTGGGCCTGTCGCTCTTTGCTGCGACGGCAGGGGCGCTCGGGGGCGAACCTGTGCCCGGTGCTTCCGGGGCGGGCACGTCCATCCGGCTTGCCGGCACGCAATGGTTCCTCAACGGCCAGGTGACATATCCAGGGGCAAAGGCCGAGGGACTGCTGATGAACGTGCGAATGGTCAATGCCGTTTTCGAGGACCGAAACCGTCCCGAGTTCGACCCCAACTCGAATGCCGAGGAGTTCATCGCCCGCATCCCGGATTATGTGGCTCACGGCGTTCGTGCGTTCACAGTCTGTCTGCAGGGTGGCATGCCCGGCTATGAAGGCGCTGTGAACTCCGCGTTCAACCTGGACGGCTCACTGCGCGATTCCTACCTGCAGCGGGTCCGGCGGGTGATCGAGGCATGTGACCGCAACGGTGCGGCCGTGATTCTTGGCTGTTACTACCAGCGACAGGACCAGGTGCTCAAGGATGAGGCCGCAGTCCGCGCCGGCGTCGTCAATGTCGCCAAGTGGATCGAGGACAGCGGATTCACCAATGTCATGCTGGAGATCGCCAATGAATTCGGGCACGGTGGCTTCGATCATCGCCTGCTGAAGACAGGCGATGGCATCGCGGAACTGATTCGCCTGGCCAAACAGACATCGCCGACGCTGCTGGTCTCGGCCAGCGGCCTGGGGCATGGACAGTTGCCCGACAGCGTCGTGCAGGCAAGCGACTTTCTGCTGATCCACTTCAATGGCACGCGGGTCGAGGATATCCCCGCACGCATCGCCGCACTGAGGAAGTTCAACAAGCCGATCGTGTGCAACGAGGACGAGAAGGTGGGCGCCGAGGGCGCGAAGGCCGCCGAGATGTGTGTGGCCGGCGGAGCATCGTGGGGCTTCATGCAGGTGGCGGTGAACCAGCACTATCCGTTCACGTTCCAGGGGGCGGCGGATGACCCGGAAGTGTATGCCGCGATCAAGCGAATGACGGCAGACACCAGACTGCGGCTGATCATTGAAACCGACGCAGGCGGCGATCCGGACGATGAGCAATCGCTTGTGCGTTTCCTTCTCTACGCGAACGAATGGGATATCGAAGGGATCATTGCGAATCGGCCCATGACCCGCCGTCCGGAGAACAAGAACCCCGAGGATACCGGCCCGGGTATCGTCCGCCGCCTGCTTGATGCCTACGGTGAATGCCGGCCCAATCTTGCGCAGCACGATGCACGCTACCCCACGAAGGAGTCCCTCCGGCAACGCACCGTCGCAGGCTACAATGACACCAACGACGCGGTGAAGCTCATCCTCGCCGCCGTGGACAAAGACGACCCGCGTCCGGTCTGGTACTCGGACTGGGGCACGGACAGTGGTGCGGCTACGAACAACCTCAAGCGGGCTCTGGATCTCGTGCAACGCGAGCGCGGGCCGGAGGGGTACGCCCAGTTCAAGTCGAAGCTGCGGCTCTCGTCGTACGACAAATTCGACGAACACACGACCACCATTGCGCCGCCGTTCACGACCTGGGTGAACACGTTCCAGCCCCCGGTCGAAGGCAAACGCTGGTACCATCGTTTCTCCGCCCTCACGTCTCAGGCGGGCGGGTTCGACCTCAAACGGGATGTGCTCACGGATCACGGTCCGCTTGGCGCGCTCTATCCGACGAACACGACGCACTGGGCGAAAGAGGGCGACACGATGACGTTCCTCTACCTGGTGCCCGCGGGCATGAACGATCCGAACGAGCCGCTCTGGGGTTCCTGGGCCGGCAGATATGGACTGAACGAGAACTTCCCCGGCAAGCCGTACTACTGGGCCAACCAGACCGACACCTGGAACGGCGCCACTAACCGCGACAATACGCTCGCCCGGTGGGCGGCCGATTTGCAGAACGACTTCTGCGTCAGGCTCGACTGGTGCGTGAAGCCGCCGCGCGAGGCGAACCACGCCCCACGCGCCATCGTGAATGGCGTCGATGGAAAGGAGATTTTGCGCATCACCGCCCAACCCGGCCAGGCACTATCGCTCGATGCTAATCTCTCGCAAGACCCCGACGGTGACACGCTCACTTATGAGTGGTTCGTCTATCGTGAGGCCGGCACGTACGACGGCGAAGTAACACTGGCCGATGCAGCATCGTCGCTTGCCCTTCTGCACATCCCGAATGACGCGGCGGGCGGAGACCATCCATGTTGTTCTTACTATACGTGACAACGGGACCCCGCCGCTTGCAGCATACCGCCGCGTTCTCGTGGAGGTTTCCGAGAGATCGAGAGCTCGTGGTGTGCCTGGAACTGTAGGGGCGGGTTTGCAGCCCGCCCGTACGGCTACGAACGGCTACTTCCCTCCGTCGGAATCACAAGGGGGCTGGCGGAAGCTCGACAAGCCGGAGGATATTCGCCACACTACAGGGGTGGACCCTGCGAAGTTGGGCGAGTTGAAGGAGTGGCTGCTGCAGAGCGATGAACGGGACTTTGCGGCGGTGGTGATCCGTCGAGGTTATATCGTGCTTGAAGTCGAGCGGGGCAATAGCGCCAAGACGGACTCTCGGCGCGTCGCCTCAGTGTCCAAAGCCGTTTGTGCAACGGTGCTGGCGATCGCGTCCGAGCAAAGCCAGCAGGGATTAACGCCTCGCAAAATGAAATTCGATGATCCGGCGTTCGAGTTCATTCCCTGGGCTCAGCCGTTGAGCGATCCGCGCAAGGCACAGATCACGGTCAAGCAATTGCTCAATCACACCTCCGGCTTGTGCCCCGAAGCCAACGGTTCACCCAATGACGGTGCCTGGGAATATGTGCTGGGTCATAGCGGGGACCCTCGCACGGCGACTCTCGCGTTTGACCCTGGGACTGGCTGTGGTTATTCGACGCACGCGCTCCACCATGCGGCGCTGGTGTGCGAGACAGTCACGGGCAAACCCTACGACCAATTCGCCATCGAGGCACTCTTCAAGCCGCTCGGCGTTGAGCATTGGTGGTTCCAGTATTTCGATGGCGGCGAGAAGATCGGCCGGCATCCAACGCATGGGCTGGGTATGCCCGCGCGCGACCTGGCTCGCATTGCCTACTGTATGCTCCGCGGCGGGCAGTGGGGCGACCGGCAGGTGATCCCCAGGTGGTTCATCGAAGAGACGGCCGCACCGACGCATGACGTTCGGAGCCCCGAGATGCGGTGGAAGCTCAATCCGCAGATCTTCTCGCACGGCTGGGAGCTGCCCGCGCGTCTGACCGGCGAGGGTGGCCGCAGCGGTCTTGGCATCCCGCCCGATGCACGCGATAAGCCCGGCTCCGGCGGCCAGCTCATTGCCTTCGTGCCCAGCCTCGACCTGGTCATTACCCGCCAGACCGGCAGCAGCGGTGACTGGGCATATGAGGAATACCTCCGCCGAGCTTGTGCGACCGTGGTGCCGGATCCAGAAGGAAACAAGAGATAGAGAGTTTGAGCATGGACAAGCCCCTCACGCGTCGTGGTCTTCTCAGGCACTCAATATTGGCAGCCGCTGTCGCTGCCGTGCCCACCCAGACGCAGGAGAATAAGACCGCTGAATCCGCGACGCAACCTCCTCATCCGTCGATCACTGTGGGTGTGGTGCAGCAGGCGCGTGAGAAGGAGCTCATCGCGAATCGCGATAAGATTGTGCGCTTCATCGGTCAGGCCAAAACGAGAGGATGTCGCCTGGTGGTTTTCCCGGAGGATGCGCTGGGTTGCCCTGTGGGAACGTCGAATGAGGACATCGAGAAAGCGGTGGATACGATCCGAGACGCGGCCCGCTCCAACGATGTTTATGTCATCTTCTGCTCGCCCTTTGCGATCCCCGGCTTTGCCCCGGACCGGCGGGGGCATTGCCTTCGCGTGATCGGCCCCGACGGCCGGATCGTCCAGCGATTCAATAAGCTGATTTGCAACCTGCCGCCATCCGATCCTCGCCGGGCGCCTGGCGTTTTCTACGTTGACGGCATTCCCTGTTGTGCCATGATCTGCGCCGACCGCTGGCTTCGGGGTTTTGAAGAGCTCCCGGTCGCGCTCGGCGCAAGAATTCTGATCGATTGCTCCGCCAATGCCAGGAGAGAGTGGATTCCCGAGTTCGCATGGTACCTGCCCGTCACCCGCGCCCTGAGGAACAACGTCTATTCGATTTTCTGCAACATGGGAGAGCATTCAGCACAGGGAACGGATGAGTCTCGACACGGCCACTCCGCCATCATCCACCCGGACGGCACCTTTGCCGCTCGCGCCGATGATGCGGGAGACCAGATGCTGATGGCGACCCTTGATCTGTCCAAGGCCCGCGCCACGGAAGCTACACGCAGACACAACCACCCTGTCTTCAAGCCCTATTGGGATCTGGGACGGCGGATTCTGTCGGGAGAAGCGGGGAGCGCTGGGTTGCCGGAGCCGTACGCTTCGCCTCAGGTCGAGATCGCGATGGCCGCCGCCCAGATGGCCTGTTCCCGCGACGTATCCGCCAACCTCGAACGCATGACGCAACTCATCGGAGAGGCCGGCGGCAATCACGCCGATGTCGTGGTTTTTCCGGAACTGGCAGTTACCGGCGCCATTGCCGATGATGTTATTCGCGCCGATGCCGTCATTCATCGCGATGTGCTGGCAAGGGTTCAATCCGAGGCGCAGAAACACAGAATCACCGTAGTTCTCGGAATGCCTCACGTCGAGGGCGCCAGACGTTGGAACTCGGCGTTCGCGGTGGGTCCCGAGGGCAATCTGCTCACACGCTATGACCAGATGGTCGTGGACCGTCGGGACCTGTTCGAGGAAGGAGCCGATACGAAGGCCATGTGGTTCAGGGTCAAAGGGGTGCCGGCTGTCGTTACCATTGGGTCCGATGCGCGATGGAACGAGATCGGGGAGTTGGCCGCGGTGCGCGGGCGCAAC
Source organism: Sedimentisphaerales bacterium (assembly GCA_963708075.1). Taxonomy (GTDB): domain Bacteria; phylum Planctomycetota; class Phycisphaerae; order Sedimentisphaerales; family Anaerobacaceae; genus PLanc-01. Next base: position 3,864,878 of record OY970194.1, on the reverse strand, counting down.
TGCTCTTCAACCTCTCCTATGATGCGAATGGATCCGAAGCTGCCACACTGCAGCGCACGCAGTTCTGGGTCCAGCTTGCGTCGTTCTGCACGTTCAGCGCCACTGTCAACGCGGCCGATCCCCAGGGCCTCGCACGCCCCAGCGTCGCAGCCAACGGAGGCTCCTGCCTCTGGGAGGACTTCGATGGGCACAGGAAAAAGCCGGCGGATAACGTCGAGGTCTTCTCCCAATACTCTGCCTGCCGCATCATGTCGGCGGGGCGCAAGGAGAAGATCGTTTATGCGAAGCGAACCATGCCGAAGCAGAATCCGTATTTCCGGCGACTTGTAGCCGGAAGGTACCCTCATCTGGAGCCATGGTATCATCTTGGCGCCAGGATCGTCGGTGGGGACGTTTGATCGCTATTTCGAGTCCGGCGACACGACGCCATCCAGACGCTTGATGTACAGGGCTGTCTCGGGGCCGATTTCCATTGGTCTGGGCCATGTCTGATTGCCGGCGGTGACTGCAACTACCTTCTCGATAGTGTCGCCGTCCACAGTATCGAGCCATCGCAACAGGTAGGTTCCCGCCTGCACGTCGCGGATGCCTGTACCTTGGGTGGCATTATTGCTATAGGCGATGTAGGTGCCGGCGTCGCTGGCGAGAACGTACAGCGTATCGCCAGGACATGGAAGGTGTTGGCGCCGGTGCCGGCGAGTTTCCTGATGACCTCGCCTTGCTTGCCGCCCGAGCGTGTCCCGTCAGGCCGGCGCTTGCCGAAGAAAAGGAAACCCTCGGGGTTGCCTGCCCCGAACAGGAAGCATCGTTTTCCGCCGTTGTACTTGAGTCATCTCGGACTGGCTGGATCGAGGATGATCTGGCCGGGCATGGCGGCCGGATCGTCCAGGCCCAGGTAGGTGAACTGCACGAAATCGATCTCCCCGCGTCCCTTGCCATCAGTCCGGCCCTCGATCTCGATTACGTCACCCTGGGAGAGAAACACCTCTTTCACCGCATGAGTCTTCCATGCACCATTGTCGGCGGAGGTCTTCCATCCACTGCCCTGTGGCACACCGTTGACCCGCGCCAGGAAGGAGACTGCGCCGTTGCCTATGTCACGGTACTGAACGCCGACCTCGTATCGCCCCGACTGCGCCGCATGGATCTCGCTGAATTCCGTTCGGATGATGCCCTTGGGCGCATCCGACATTCGCACGGTCACACTCTGCGATACCTGCTTGCCGATGGTGACAGGCACGAAGTTCTCCAGCAAGCTGAAATTCTCCGCCTCCAGCCGGATCGTCGGCCGAATGGCAATTACGTTGGGCTTTCGCTTCCTGTCCAGTAGGGCGGCCAGCTTCTGAGGGTCACACTGCTCGTCCCCAGTCATGAGAAAATACGTCATGGTGGCGTCGGAGACGTCGCATCGCTCCTCGGCCTCAAGCCGCGTGAACAGCCAGCGCAGCCGCTCGTCGCTGGAATCCCGCATCCAGTGAAACAAGGCCCACTGGGCAGGCGTCGATTTCGTTGCTACCGTGCCGGGATGCGCCAGCAGATGGCCGGGCTTCACTTGAATCCACTTTACGCCGAGGGAGATCACATCCCTCTTGGTGCGGCCTTCGATTCTGCGTTTCCCGTAACCGTCGTTCCAAGAACTGTGCGAGATGCAGTAGACGTGTCGTCGCCTCCCGGGGTCGGCGGCGAGGATGCCCCTGTAGGGCACATCCATAGGGCCGGCCAGCACATAGTAGAGGGGGCTCTCGGGCGAAGAGGCGTTGACTGCGTTCTTGATGCTCTCGACGGCGCCCTCAAGGTCCGTGCGGCAGTTGTGCAGGATGGCCGGCGATATGCCGTACTTCTCAGCCGCACCCAGAACGCTCGCGGTCATCTCCTTCTCAAACCGCTCATCGTTGGCTTGGATAATGTTGTTGTACTCGATGTGCACCAGCTTGTCCTTGACTCCAAAGGCATCAAGGATGGCGATAACGACCGGAAAAGCTCCCCAATCATCTTCATCGTTGAAGTTGCCGTCATGGCTGAGCGCGATTCGCCCCTGAAAGCCGTTCGTTCGCTCTTGGGTATCGCTCATGCCGTCGTTGTCGTCATCCGGATCGCGATTATCTCCCACGCCATCTCCGTCTGTGTCCCGCCATTCTTTCGCGTCCAGGGGGAAAGCGTCCCACGGGATCACTCCGCTTCTCGGTACGCCGTCCCCATCGAAATCCATCTCCTCGTGATCCGCAACGCCGTTTTGGTTCTCATCATCGGCGACGCCATCGCCGTTGTCGTCCGCATCGAGGTTGTCGCCGATCCAGTCCTTGTCCTGGTCCTTCCATTCGGAGGGATCGAGCGGGAACGCATCCTGATTGTCCGGGGCGCCGTCGTTATCGTCATCGGCATCCACAGGGTTGGGTTGGCCGTCGCGGTCGATGTCGGGAGCGCCGTCAGCCGTCACGAGCAGCGCAAGATCCACCGTAAAAGGCGGAACATCGAGTTGGTTCATGCCCGCTGCAATATCGATTGTCTTGATGATGGAGGCGTCTTCGGGGTTGTACCAGTATCCCCTCGTTCCGCCCGGCAGATCCACTTCGATCCTGACACCCTCCGCAGGCTTGGTATGATCTTTGAAGCGGTGCAGGTAGACTCCTGCGTTGTGTTCGGAGGCTAAGGCATATCCTCGGATAGCGTCCGACGGCGAAACGCTGACCGCGTGGATCCTGACGTCCTTGTCGAGCCGGTAGGCGAAGTCCTGCATGGCTCGGACGTACTGTCGCTCCTGGGGACCGAGCCAGATGTTCATATAGTGGCCGTCACGTGCGTAGCTCGTATTCCAGAAGATGAAAGCGATTTCCTGGAACATGGCCGTCCAGTTGCGAATCCGCATGCGCAGAGCGGAGCGGTCGTCCCACACGCCGCCGACCCCGGGCGGCACCGGCTTGCTTTTGTCGATGTGGTTGCCCTGTTCGCCCACGATGACCGGCTTGCCGGACCTTTTCCACGCCTGGGCCTTCGCCGCGGTGATCCGGTCCGACTCCAACTCGTCCTCCCGCTGATACCAATGCGGAGCGTTGATTTCGATCCCGTCAAGCTCGGGCCTCTCCCAGCTTGTAGTAATAGGGTGCTCATAGGGGTCGATGGATTTCAGGTAGGGGATCATCGCCTGGTACCAGCGGTCGTCGGCATGCTGCTCGTTGAGAAACTCCCAGAAGTCCACGTACGCGCCCCAGCGATCCACGCTGTACTTGATGAATCTCTTGACCTTGGCGAGCCCCTCGGCATTGTCCGACTCCTTGTTGAAGACGGGCTGATAGCCGAAGAGACCGTAGAAAACTCGAAAGCCGTACTTGCGGGCACATTGGAGCAACTCGTCCGTCATGATCCCTTCCTGGACGAGGTAGTGGTCCAGGTCGCGATACAACTCGTAGGAGCAATTCTTCTGGGAGAATCGGTACAAGTTGAAGCCGCACTGCCCGAAGTACCGAAAGAAGACGTCGGCGTTTTGCGGATTGGACGAAGGCCCGCGCACGAACAATGGACCAGTCGGAAGGACGGGAGGCTCCTTCAAATCGGTCCGAAAGGGGCCTTCCATGGAGAACTCATCGAGGACGGTGCCGTTGTGGTTGCCGTCGCCCCAGCAGTCCTGCACCCCGATGGGGAAGTACGGCGTCCCGTCATCAAATACAAAGCGAAAGGGGTTTTCCGGATGCAGGCGGACAAAGCCGGGGTTGGGCTTGTGGCCCTGGACACATGTGAATGTGCCTTCTCCCGACGCGGTCTGTCCCCTGGCATTTCGAAGCGCGAACCGATAGGTCCAGCGGCCTAGCTCAGACGGCGCGAACCGTACCTTCCACAAGTCGTGTCTATAGTAGAAGCCACCGATATGTACGTTCCTGGCGGACGGCGACGTCAAGGTGGCATCGATGCTCACATCGAAGAACGGATTCTCATACGTGCCCTCGTGTTGAAGCGTGATCTCGAATACCTCGTACTGGCGCACGACGGCTGAGTTCTGGGAGGGCGCGACCTTCAAGAGGTCGCCGCTTGAAGTGCTGGCGGTCCCGGCCTGCGCGGCAGGGGCCAATGAAGAAACAATCGAAGTGTGTAACATGAACGCCCACAGCGCTGTTGTCATAGCTCGGCCCAGATTCCTATCAGGCACAACACGGCGCCATCGCCGAGCTCGCAGACAATCGGCCACACGCGCAGCATGTTCACGGGATGGTTCTCCTACTGTTCAACTGTCCTCTGAGCCAGTCCGGACGATTGGTGGTAATTCCGTCTACACCCAGCTTGATCAGCCGGACCGCCTCTTCCGGGTCATCCACCGTCCACACGTAGAACTTCAGTCCGGACGCCTTGACGGCACGGGCAAACTCCTCGGTGACGCCGGCGTAGTGAACATCCAGGCCGTCGAGACCTCTGTCCTTGGCCGTTTGGACGAGCTTGGGGTCGTGGGGAAGCCATTCCTCGGTTTCCTTGACCTTCTCGGTCCCCTTGAGCCAGTAAGTGGGGACATCGATCAACTCCTTCGACGCAGCTACTGTCTCCAGATGGAATCCGATGATCACGATCTGGGACATTTTGCCGCTCTCCACAAGAAGCTGTCGGAGCAAGGGCAGTACTTCTCTTCCGCATTTGATCTCAATGTAGAGCTTCTGCGCGGGAGGAATCGTTTTGAGCACGTTGGTCAGAAGCGGGATTCGCTCCCCGGCGAACTCCTGGGCCTTGAAACGCCCTACATCGAGTTCGCACAATTCGCTGAAGTCGGTCTCTTCGACTTTCAGGTCGGTCCCGGCGGTGCGCTTGGTCGTGGCGTCATGAATCACGACGATGCGATTGTCCTTCGACAAGTGCACGTCGATTTCCACGTCGGCCCGTTTCTCCCAGCCGAGCATCACCGAAGTCATTGTGTTTTCCGGAGCATCGTAAGATGCCCCACGATGCGCGATAATCTCAACAGGGCCCCTGCATCCCAGTGCACCGAAGATGAACAGACAGAATAGTCCCTGGACGACAACATGCTTCATTTCGGCACTCCACGAAGACACAACGAATGCACGTGTGACATTGTGACCGGCCGCTATGCTATCCTCCAAAGCGTCCAAGTTCAAGGTCTATGCCGCGAGTTGAGTATGCTGGGCAAGCATCATGGAAGTGGTCTTCAAAAATGACGTCTGTCCCGGCGGCTCAGATGCAGTAGTCAATGACCGTCGATCTGCTCAACTTCCTCTCCTCCTCGACCAGGTCACGGAAGTTGGCGTTATCATATACCTCCTCGACGGCCGCCTTGGCCCTGCTCCAAAGGTGGATGAGAGAACAGTTGTCTTTCAGCGGACAGGAAGGGCTCTTCTTGTCTGTCATGCACTTCACCGGATCGAGCGGCCCTTCGACAAGGCGTATGATCTCGCCCACGGATATTGTTGCGGGATCGCGGGCGAGAAGGTAGCCCCCTTGGATCCCACGTCTTGATTCGATCAACCCCGTCGGTCTCAACTCGTTGAGGATATTCTCAAGGAATCGTTGTGGTATGGCCTGGTTGGCTGCGATCTGGCTGATGGCCACAGGTCCCTGGCCATAGTGTTTCGCCAGTTCAAGGACAGCCCGTACGGCATATTGGCATTTCTGGGACAGGTTCACATTCGGCTCCTATCAACCTTCAGACTCTGATGCCTCCTCTAAGCTATAGGAGCGATTGTCCCGAATAATGCTCACTATGTCAATGGACATTCGACTATTTTGCGATTATCGCAAGAAAAACATTTCTGTAAAGCATTATTAAACAAGGATTTGCAGCCATTTCACATTTTTTCTTGCAGGTGAGCGCTTGACATATTTTGAATGTTCACTATACTCATAGACATAGTGGTGTATGATTCTTATGGGAATACTATAGATGGCGTCACGGCTCTGATACGGTCTGAAAAGGAGATGGATTATGGCGAGCACGTACAAAGACATCGTCGCAACGGTAGGCGAGACGCCTCTCGTCCAAGTGAACAAGTTGATTCCTGGCGGGACCGTCCTGGCCAAGCTCGAAAGCCGCAATCCGCTGGCCTCCGTCAAGGATAGGATCGGGGTGGCGATGATTGACGCTGCAGAGCGTGCCGGGAAGGTCAAGCCGGGCGGGACCATTGTTGAGCCAACCAGCGGGAACACGGGTATTGCCCTGGCGTTTGTCTGCGCTGTGCGAGGGTATCGACTGCTCTTGACCATGCCGGACTCGATGAGCATTGAACGAAGGAAGGTGCTCAAGGCTCTTGGTGCTGAGCTCGTACTGACTCCAGCGGCCGAGGGGATGAAAGGCGCGGTGAAGAAGGCCTTGGAGATCGCCGAGGCGGAGAAGGGGGCATTTGTCCCGCAGCAATTCGAGAACCCGATGAACCCGGAGATCCACCGGCGGACGACCGCAGAGGAGATCTGGAGGGATACCGAGGGCAAGGCCGACATCCTGATCTCCGGCGTGGGCACGGGCGGCACCATCACCGGCGTAGCGGAGGTGATTAAATCGCGTAAGCCGAGCTTCAAGGCCATTGCGGTCGAGCCGGCGCAGAGCCCGGTTTTGTCGCAGACCCTGGCCGGCCAGGAGGTCAAGCCCGGACCGCACAAGATCCAAGGGATCGGTGCGGGATTTGTCCCGAAGGTGTTGAATCTCAAGATCGTGGACGAGGTCGTTCAGGTGGATCAGGACGAGGCCATTGATTATGCCCGTCGAGCCGCGAAAGAAGAAGGCTTGTTCGTAGGCATCTCCAGTGGGGCGGCGCTGCGGGCAGCGAGCATCGTAGCTGCCCGGCCGGAGAACAAGGGCAAGGTGATCGTGGCGATCATACCCAGCTTCGGCGAGCGCTATCTGTCGTCGGTCCTGTTCGCTGACATCACAGCGTAGAGACGTAATATCTTGTGTCTCTGTCGTTACTCCCGGAATGAGGATTGTGCATGAAGATCAAAGTCAATGGGGCGGCGCAGGAGATCGAAGCAGGGCTCAGTATCGCTGACCTGCTCGTTCGCAACAAGGTGGAACAGCCCGAAATGGTGAGCGTGCAACTCAACGGCGAGTTTGTGCAGCGCGACCGGTACGGCGCCACCGTGCTCAAAGAAGACGACGAGGTCGATTTCCTCTATTTCATGGGCGGAGGGGCATAAAATCATGGGATTCACCACCAGGGCAATACATGCTCCGTTTCTCAGGAAAGATCCCCACGGCTCGCTGCACATGCCGATCTATGAGTCGGTCTCTTTCGAGTTCGAGACCGCCGAAGAGATTGAGGAGGCGTTCCTGGGCAAGCGGCCCCGCCACATGTACACGCGGATCAGCAATCCGACGGTCGAGCACCTGGAGCAGAAGATCAAACACATCTCCGGGGCCCTGGCTGTGGTGGCGGTTTCTTCCGGGATGGCGGCGATCGCAAACACGTTCCTGAGCATTGCCCGGCAGGGGGACAATGTCATCACAACGAGATACGTCTTCGGCAATACGTACTCCCTTCTGGAAAAGACGCTCGGTCCCTGGGGTCTGGAAGTACGCTATGCCGATCTATCCCGCCCAGATACTATCGAGGCCCTGGTCGACGACAGGACACGAGCCATCTTCTTCGAGACGATCACCAATCCGCAACTTGAGGTCGCCGATATCCAGGCTCTCTCGACCATTGCTCGCAAGCATCGTCTGCTGCTGATCGCGGATACCACCGTCACTCCGCTGTACTTCTTCCGAAGCAAGGATTTCGGCGTCGATCTCGAGGTGCTTTCCAGCACGAAGCTCATCTCCGGCGGCGCCACGACGGTCGGCGGGATCATCGTTGACAACGGCACCTACGACTGGCGACACAACCCCAAGCTGGAGCAGGAGGCCAGACGCTGCGGCCCGTTTACCCTTATGACCAAGCTCAAACGGGAGGTGTTCCGCAATACGGGCGGGTGCCTGGCCCCGCACAGCGCGTATCTGCAGAGCATAGGCCTGGAGACCCTGGCGCTGCGGGCCGACAAGTCCTGCCAGAACACCATGGCCATCGCGGAGTATCTGGCCCGCAATTCTCGAGTGCAGCGCGTCAATTACCCGGGCCTGAAAACCTCGCCGCATCACAGCGTGGCAACAGGCATCTTTGGCGAGCGATGCGGTGCGCTGTTGACCTTCGACCTGTCGTCGAAGAAGGACTGCTTCTCGTTTCTCAACAAGCTGAAGCTCGTCCGCCGGGCGACGAATATCAACGACAACAAGACGCTGGCTCTTCATCCGGCATCGACAATCTTCAGTGAATACCCGGATGAGTTGAAACGGCAGATGGGCGTCCCCGACACGCTGATACGACTATCCATTGGCATCGAGGACGTGGAAGACCTGCAAGCGGATATCGAACAGGCCCTGGGAGCGTGAACCATGCCATTGAATGACGAACAGCTCGAACGATACAGCCGACACATTATCCTCAGGGACATCGGCATCGAGGGACAGGAGAGAATCCTGCAGGGCAGGATCCTGATCGTCGGCGCGGGCGGCCTGGGCGCTCCCGCGGCGCTCTATCTTGCCGCCGCAGGCGTCGGCACTATCGGCATTGTCGATGGCGACGCCGTCGACAGGAGCAATCTGCAGCGACAAGTCATTCATTTCACGCCCGACATCGGCACGCCCAAGGTCGTCTCGGCGAAAGAGAAGATGCTCCAGATCAATCCGGGCATCACGGTCAGGACGTATCAGGAGCGTGTCTTTGCAGATAATGTCCTCGACATCATTCGCGACTACGATTTCGTGATCGACGGAACCGACAATTTCCCTGCGAAATTCCTCGTGAACGACGCGTGCGTGATGGCTCGCAAGCCCTTCTCGCACGGCGGGATCCTGCGTTTCGAGGGACAGACCATGACGTACGTGCCGGGCAGCACGTGCTATCGATGCGTCTTCCTGAGTCCGCCGCCGAGGAACGCCGTGCCATCATGCTCCCAGGCGGGGGTGCTCGGAGCAGTAGCGGGCATGCTGGGGACGATCCAGGCCGCGGAAGCGATCAAGTTCCTGATCGCCAAAGGGGAACTCCTGACCGGCCGCCTGCTGACGTTCAACGCCCTATCCATGGAGTTTCGGACGATCCGCATCAAACGGAACCCGGAATGCCCGATCTGCGGCTCGCACCCGACGATTACCCGGCTTGAGGATTACGAGCAGCCCGTTTGCGATTTGAAGAGACACGAACAATGAAGATTCCGAGAGACATCAGCGACGCGATTCTCGCCCAGGGGGAGCGGGAGTCGCCCAACGAGGCGTGCGGCTATCTTGCCGGGACCGCCGGGGAGGTGAAGAAGGCCATCCCCATGACGAACGTGGATCGCAGCCCGGAGCATTTTTCGCTTGATCCCCGGGAGCAATTCGCGGCCCTGCGGCACGTCCGCGCCGAGGGGCTCGAAATCCTGGCCGTCTACCATACGCATCCTGCGTCGCCGGCGCGGCCGTCCGCCGAGGACATCCGGCTCGCCTACGATCCGGCCATCATCTATGCGATCGTGTCCCTGATCCCCGGCCAACGAGAGGCAAAGGCTTTTCGCATCCGTCAGGGAACAGTCACAGACGAAACACTCATTATCGAGGACAAAGGAGAAATGATGCTGGCATATGCGATTCCCGGGAACTACGCAAAGGAAATAAACGAACTGGAAGGGTTTGTCGACCGGTTGCGCTCCGGCACGGTGACGGCGGCCGAATTCAAAGCCCGCAGGGTCCCGTTCGGGGTCTACGAACAGCGCACCAAAGGCAGCTTCATGGTCCGTATTCGCTGCGCGGCCGGAATCATCACACCCAGGCAACTTCGCCGCATCGCGGATCTGTCATCGAGGCTCGCGTCCGGACGGCTTCACGTCACGACCCGGCAGGAAATTCAGATGCACGACGTGCCTCTCGAAAACATGGTCCCGGTGATCAGGGGCCTCTCCGCTGTCGGACTTGCCAGCAGGGGAGGGGGCGGCAACACCGTGCGCAACATCATCGCTTCCTGTGACTCCGGCATTGCTGCTGACGAGGTATTCGATGTCACCCCGCATGCGGTCGAATTGACCTCGCGGCTGATCGCGCTTGGCGATTCATGGCTGCTTCCACGGAAATTCAAAATTGCCTTCTCCAATTCCACGGCTGACAACGCATTTGCGACCGCCAATGACGTGGGGTTCATTGCCATGGTGAAGGGAAAACGGCGGGGATTCAGGGTATTCGTGGCGGGGGGCATGGGACGATCGCCTCAGGCCGGACAATTGCTCCACGATTTCATTGCGGAAGACGAAGTCTTTCTCGTCGCGGAGGCGATCAAACGCCTGTTCTCAAGACTCGGCAACCGCAGAAATAAACACTCGGCCCGGTTGCGGTTTCTCTGGAATACACTGGGGAGAGATCGTTTCGTTGAGGAATATCAGAAACAGCGAGTTGCCCTTGAGGCGGAGCACCCCGCCCCCTTTGTACCGCTGGTATGGTCCGACACGGCACAAGTGCCGTCAGGACTCGCTGCAATAGACGAACGATCCGCGGACTTCGATCTCTGGAAGAAGCGGTATGTGACGGCACAACGCCAAAGCGGACTCTCTTCCATTCTCGTGCCATTGCCGCTCGGGGATATTACATCAGAAAAGGCGGCGCTGCTTGCTGACGCCCTGGCCGTGTTCGGCGATAGTACCATACGCTGCACGGCCGACCAGAATATTTCTCTGCGCAACATTCCGGAGGAGTATCTGGGGAATATCTTCGCGCTGGTTCGCAAGGTGTCCACGTCCTGGGATTCTCCAAGGCTCTTTGCCAATGCTGTTGCCTGCGCAGGGGCAAGCACCTGCCAGCTCGGGATTTGCCTTTCGAGAGGTGCGCTGAGCGCGACAATCGACCGGCTGAAGACTTCGGATATTGATTTGGACGGCCTGGGTGATTTTCGTCTCCACTTTTCCGGCTGCTCCAATTCCTGCGGCCGGCATAGTCTCGCCGATCTGGGTTTCTTCGGTAAAGCGGTGCGTAAAGGCCGCCACAGTTATCCGGCATACACCATCGTCGCCGGGGCGAAAATCGATTCGGCAAATGGTTCAGCGCTGGCGCACAGAATCGATGAGATCAGCGCGCACGATGTTCCTCGCTTCGTCGAGGAATTCCTCCACGAATATGCAATCCGGAAGGAATCGTTTTCCTCTTTCCAGGACTACCTCGATAAAGAGGGTGAGGTTCGCATCCGGGCAATCTGCGAGAAGTATCGCAACATCCCCACGATCGAAGAAGATGAGAGTTATTATCGCGACTGGGGCGCCCAGGAGCCGTTCTCCCTTGCCGGGAGGGGGACGGGAGAATGCGCCGCCGGCCTCTTTGATCTGATCGAGGTGGGTCTGGAAAAGGTGCGAGCGGATCGGTCGGCTTTTGACGCCGAGAGCGATCCTTCCGTCAGGTTGGCCATTCTGCGAAGGCTTGTAGTAACGGCCGCACGCGCGCTGCTCATTACCAGGGGGGTCGAGGCGGCTGACGACCATGACGCTCTGGATCTGTTCGAGCGAGGTTTCATTGATACCGGTATCGTCGCGGGAGGGTTCAGGCTGGTGCTTGAGGCTTCGCGAAGTGGAGCAGAGGCTCTTGCGGCCGTCAGCGACCGGGCTTTGGCTTTCTCCAAAGAGATCGAAGACCTCTACGCGTCGATGGATGACACCCTGCAGTTCCATCCACCCGCATCGCAAAAGAGCGGAGAGAATGGAAGAACAGAGCCTGCGAGTATCGACCTTGTCAAGGATCTGCGGGGAGTGGCCTGCCCGATGAATTTCGTGAAGACGAAAATGGCCTTGTCGCAGTTGAACGCAGGCCAGGTTCTTCAGGTGCTTCTCGATGATGGAGAGCCGATTGAGAATGTCCCGCGATCCGTGGAGGCGGAAGGACACCGCGTCCTCGATCAGGCCAGGGCGGCCGATCATTGGTCGGTGACTATCCGAAAGGCGTGAGAATGCACGAGAAGGCGTATCGCAGTATACTCAAAGCATTCTCCTGCGCACTGACCGGCACGCTGGATACTATTGTGATCTCTTTCCTCATCAGCGGAAGGCTCAAAATAGCGCTATCCATCGGCATCGTTGAGCTGTTCACCAAAGTCACTTTGTACTATCTGCATGAACGGGCATGGAACCGGCTCCCATTCGGCCGCATCCAAGAGAAGCCGCCGGAGTATTCAATATGATGAACGATCTTCTCTCCAGACTTCAAAACGCTATCGAAGGCAAGGATGCCGAAGGAGCGGTCAGGGAAGCATTCCGGATTGTTCCTGCCGAGCGGCTTGTGCTCGCGTCGAGCCTGAGCGTCGAGGACCAGGTCCTGACCCATCTCGTGTGCGCGGTCACTGCCAGGCCGAGGATTTTCACCCTCGACACGGGCAGGCTCTTTCCCGAGACTTACGAAACCATGGAACGGACGATGCAGCGGTACGGTTTCCGCTACGAGGTCCTCGCGCCCGACACACGGGAGCTTGAAGAAATGGTCCGCACGCATGGGCCGAACCTGTTCTACCAGAGTGTGGAGCTTCGGAAGATGTGCTGTGCTGTGCGAAAGACTAACCCGCTCAGGCGAGTTCTTTCCACGGCTGACGCATGGATGTGCGGCTTGCGAAGGGAGCAGTCGGTGACGCGCCAGTCGACCCAGAAGGTCGAGTGGGATCGGACGTTCGGCCTGTGCAAAATCAATCCGCTCATCGATTGGACCGAGCAGCAGGTGTGGGAGTACATCCGGGCGAATAAGATTCCCTATAACGCGCTGCACGACCAGGGGTTTCCCAGCATCGGCTGCGCGCCCTGCACCCGGGCGGTGAAACCGGGCGACGATATCCGCGCCGGCCGCTGGTGGTGGGAGCAGCCGGAACACAAAGAGTGCGGTCTGCACATCCAGGATGGCAAGATCATCCCCGGGAGGAGACCCTAATGGACCATCTCGAAAAGCTCGAAGCACAGAGCGTCTATATCCTTCGCGAGGCGTATCGCGAGTTCAAGCAGCTTGTGATGCTCTGGTCGATCGGCAAGGATAGCACAGTCCTGCTGTGGCTGGCCCGCAAGGCCTTTTTCGGGCACGTGCCGCTGCCGCTGATGCACATCGACACGCAGTACAAGATCCCCGAGATGATCGAGTATCGCGACCGCCTGGCCAAGCAGTGGAAGCTGAACATGATCTTCGGCCGCAACGACGAGGCCCTGTCGGCCAGGCGCACGTTCCCCGACGGCCAGTGCACCCGCCTGCAATGCTGCGCGGCGTTGAAGAGCGAAGCGCTGAAGCACACGCTCTCTGGGGAGTGGCCCCGTTGGGTGCTGGACCATCAGACCGGTGAATACGTCAAGACCACCGGCGGCGAGCCGTTCACCGGTGTGATCGTCGGCGCCCGGGCCGATGAGGAGGGCAGCCGCAGCAAGGAACGGTACTTCTCGCCGCGCGACCGGCACAGCGACTGGGACGTGTCGAACCAGCCGCCCGAGTTGTGGAACCAGTTCAAGACCGACTTCGCCCCCGGCACGCACGTGCGGATTCACCCGCTGCTGGACTGGACGGAGCTGAACGTCTGGGAGTATATCGAGCGCGAGAGCATCCCCATGGTGAGCCTGTACTTCGACCAGGGTACGGGGCAACGCTACCGCTCGCTGGGCTGCTGGCCGTGCACCAAGCCGGTGCAATCGACTTCCAGGAACGTCCACGAGATCATCGAAGAGCTGCGCAGCGGCAAGTTCGCCAATATCGCCGAGCGCTCCGGCCGGGACCAGGACAAGGAAGACGGCTACGGCCTGGAAACGCTCCGGCGTGAAGGCTATATGTGATTGCGGATTTCGGATTGTGGATTGCGGATTGAGCAACCGCAACCAGGGCACAATGACAATGGCGCTGACCGTGACAAATGGAAGACAAAGCATGACCTCCGTAGAATCTCAAATTGGGAATTTGAAATCCGCAGTCGCACGGGAGCAGATGGACATTGTGGTCATCGGCCATGTGGACCACGGCAAGAGCACGCTCGTCGGCCGGCTCCTGGCCGACACCGGCTCGCTGCCCGAGGGTAAGCTGGAGCAGGTCAAGCAGGCGTGCCACCGCAATGCCAAGCCTTTCGAGTACGCCTTCCTGCTGGATGCGCTCAAGGATGAGCAGGCGCAGGGCATCACCATCGACTCCGCCAGGTGCTTCTTCCATACCGCCAGGCGAGAGTACATCATCATCGATGCGCCCGGACACATCGAGTTTCTCAAGAACATGATCTCCGGGGCGGCCCGAGCGGAGGCGGGACTGCTGGTGATCGATGTGGCCGAGGGGGTGCAGGAGAACTCCCGCCGGCACGGCTACCTGATGAGCATGCTGGGCATCCGCCAGATCGCGGTGTGCGTCAACAAGATGGATATTGTGGGATATCGACAGGAGGCATTCGAGGCCGTCCGCGATGAGTACGGCCAATTCCTGGCGAAGATCGGCCTGGAGCCGATGGCCTTCATCCCGATCAGTGCCCGCGAGGGCGACAATGTGGCCCGCAGATCAGAGCCCATGCCATGGCATACAGGGCTGACCATTCTCGACCTGCTGGACAAGTTGCAGAAGGAGCCCGCGCCTGTGGACAAGCCCCTTCGCCTGCCGGTCCAGGATATCTACAAGTTCACCGAAGCAGGGGGATGATCGCCGCATCATCGCCGGCAGGATCGTAACCGGCCGGCTGCACGTGGGCGACGAGGTCGTCTTTCTACCCAGCGGGAAGCGGACCCGCATCCGCAGCGTGGAGACCTTCCCGCGGTCCCAGCGTCAGGAAGCCCAGGCCGGCGAAAGCACCGGCGTGACGCTCCAGACTCAAGTGTATGTCAAGCCCGGCGAGCTGATGGTCCGGGCCGACGAGCCCCAACCTCGCTCGTCCGCCAAGCTGGAGGCGAACCTCTTCTGGCTGAGTCCCAACCCGATGGTCATGGGCAAACGCTACAAGTTGAAACTCCATGCCACTCGTGCGGCGGCGTACCTGACGCGGGTGCACGCGGTCATCGACGCCTCCGATCTGAGCACCGTGGCCAACCGCCGGCAGATCGAGCGCCATGACGTGGCCCACGTGACGCTGGAGACGCTCAAGCCCGTGGGATGCGACCCGGCCGTCGAGATCCCGCAGACCGGACGGTTTGTTATCATCGACGACTACGAGATCACCGGGGGCGGCGTGATTCTGTCAGCCGAGCAGGCGTCCAACACCCTCGTGCTTGAGCACGTGCGGCAGCGGAACCAGGCCTGGGTGCGCAGCGGGATCAGCCCCCAGGAGCGGGCCTCGCGTCACGGACAGAGGCCGGCCCTGGTGGTGATCTGCGGTCCGCAAGGCGGCGACATGGAGTCGCTGGGACGCGCGATCGAAGAGCATCTCCACAACTCCGGACGCCTCGCCTATTACCTCGGCCTGAGCAACCAGTTGCTGGGACTCAACGCCGACCTGAACGTCCTGGGCGGCCGAGAGGAGTACCTGCGCCGCCTGGGCGAGACGGCCCACCTGTTCACCGACGCCGGACTCATTGTCATCACGTCGATTGCCGACCTGGACGACTTCGAGCTACAGACGATCGACGCGTTGAATCAGCCGGGCGAGCTGATCGTTGTGAACGTCGGCGAGGTCCAACTGGGCAGGCGCAAGCCCGACCTCATTTTGGACAAGGTCGATCCCGACGCCCTGTCTGCGCTACACTCACTGCTACAGGAAAAGCAATACATTCAGGACTACCAGATATGAGATTTTCGACCAAGGCGATTCGCGTCGGCCAACAGCCCGATCCGACGACGGGTTCGATCATCGTGCCGGTGTACCAGACGGTGAACTTCACGTTCCACGACGTCGGGCAGCCCCATGCGTACGAGTACTCCCGCAGCGGCAATCCCACGCGTACGGCCCTGGAGCAGTGCCTGGCGGCGCTGGAGGAAGCTCGCTTCGGCTTGGCGTTCAGCTCGGGCATGGCTGCAGTTGACGCCGTACTTTCGCTCCTGCGCCCGGGCGACCACGTCGTGTCGGCGGAACACATCTACGGCGGGACATTTCGGCTGTTCGAGCAGGTGTATCGACCGAGAGGCGTGAGCTTCACCTACGTGGACGGAACCCGGCCGGAGGCGTTCGCCAAGGCGACACAACCCATGACGAAATTGGTGTGGATCGAGACTCCCGCTAATCCGCTGCTGCAACTGGTGGACGTGCGGGCGGTGGCGAAGATCGCCCACGATCGCGGCGCCAAGCTGGTGGCGGACAATACGTTCCCTTCGCCGTACTTCCAACGCCCTCTGACGCAGGGGGCCGATGTCGTCCTGCACAGCACCACCAAGTACGTCAGCGGGCACAGCGATGTCATCGGCGGCGCGGTGGTGACCAGCGACGACCGTCTGCACGAAGCGATCAAGTTCCATCAGAACGCAGCCGGAGCGGTGCCGGGCCCGTGGGACTGCTGGCTGAGCCTGCGCGGGCTCAAGACGCTGGCGGTCCGTATGAAACAGCACGAGGCCAACGCCCGGGCCGTCGCCGAGTTCCTGGAGGGGCATCCGAAAGTACAAGAGACGATCTATCCCGGCCTGCCCAGCCACCCGCAGCACGAGCTGGCCAAGGCGCAGATGGATGGCTTTGGTGCGATCGTCACGTTCCGATTGAACGGCGGCGTTGAGCAAGTACGACGATTTGTGAAGGGACTGAAGCTCTTCCTGTTCGCCGAGAGCCTCGGCGGCGTCGAGTCGCTGGCCTGTCACCCGGCTACGATGAGCCACGCAACCCTCACTCCTGAGGAACGACAGAGGATCGGCATCACCGACGGCACGATCCGTCTTTCCGTCGGCATTGAGGATATCGAGGACTTGATTGAGGATCTGGACCAGGCACTGGCGGCGTGTTGACGCTCAAATCAAGAGCCTACCCATATCAACGGGCGGCCTCATCGATGCAGAAGCATAGTTCATCTGATCTGACCGGACAACCGGAAGATCCTACTGTCTCAAGACGAAAGTATCTCACAAGTGAAGAGTCACAGTGTACTGACCATCATCATTCTTGCGGGTTTGAACCCTATCGGTTCGAACGCTGCAATGGCAGGATCGAACGATCCAAATACGACATCAACGAGAACGGTCGAAGACCGTGTGGCCGAGTTGGAACAAAGAGAGCGGATCAGGGAGAGGCAGTTGGAGATCGAGCGCGAGCAGGCAGCGGAAGAAGCGAAGACCTCGCCTTTCGTAACCGCAAATGCCAAAGAGGGTTTCTCCATCAAGAGTCCCGATGGCGATTTCTCGCTGAGATTGCGGGGCTTGTTACAGGTGGACAGCCGCTCCGTCAGTGGCCGGGAGGACCCGAAGACAAGCGATGACACCTTCCTGCTGCGTCGCGCCCGACCGTTCTTCGAAGGCACAGTTTTCGGCGACATCGATTTCCGGCTCGTGCCTGATTTCGGCGAGGGCAAAGCAGCCATCCAGGACGCGTATCTGGACTTCAAGTACATCCCGGAGGCGAAATTGCAGGTCGGCCGGTACAAGGTGCCGTTCGGCATCGAGCGGCTGCAATCCAATGCCGACACCTTGTTCACCGAGCTTGCCCTCTCAGGCAACTTGACGCCCAACTACGATCTCGGGGCCACGTTCCACAGCGAGACCCTTCTGGGGGGCAAGCTCCGCTATGCCGTGGGCGTGTTCAACGGCGCCGTAGACAACGGCAGCAGCGACTCCGACGTGGACGACAATAAGGAGCTGGCGGCCAGGATCTTCGTGAGTCCCTGGAAGGGAGGGAACATCCCCTTGCTCGACGGACTTGGCGTCGGCTTTGCCGTGACAGCGGGCAAGAAGGATGGCAGTGCCGGGCACGGGCAGTACCTGCCCAGCTATAAGACGCCGGGGCAACAGACCCTTTTCAAGTACCGCGACGACGTATTTGCCGATGGTGAGGCGATACGCTACTCGCCTCAGGCCTATTACAGTTACGGCTCGTTCGGATTGCTGACCGAGTACATCGTTTCCTCGCAGGAAGTGGTGCGCGGGGCCAGTTCCGACAAGCTGCAGAACAAAGGCTGGCAGGTCGCCGCGTCCTACGTGCTGACAGGCGAGGCGGCCTCGTACAAGTCCGTGGTTCCCAGGGAAGTCTTCGACCCGGTCGCCAGCACGTGGGGTGCGTTCGAGGTCGTCGGGCGCCTCAGTCAGCTCGATGTGGACGACGAGGCATTTCCGACCTACGCGGACCCCTCCAAATACGCTCAGTCAGCCAGGGCCTGGGGCCTGGGCCTGAACTGGTACTGGAGCAGGAACGTCAAATGGATGTTCGATTACGAGCACACCGCCTTTGATGGCGGCGAGACCGGCGGTCGGGATCGCGAGGCGGAAGATGCCATCCTTGTCCGTGCACAACTCACATTCTAAACGGTTCCACAACATCTAACGATGAAAGGTGAATTAAGATGGCTACGAGAATGCACATGTCTTCAATGCTTGTTCTATTTGTTGCCGCTGTTTTCGCACAGCCGGCGGCGGCCAGGAAGATCACGCTGCTGAACGTCTCCTATGACCCGACACGCGAGCTTTACGAGGAGTACAATGCCGCGTTTGCCAAGCACTGGGAGGGCAAGACGGGCGACAAGGTGACGATCAAACAATCCCACGGCGGCTCCGGTAAGCAGGGCCGCGCTGTTATCGATGGTCTGGAGGCCGACGTGGTGACACTGGCGCTGGCGTATGACATCGACGCGATTAATGAAAAGGCCAACCTGCTGCCCAGGAACTGGCAGACCAGGCTGCCGAACAATAGCTCCCCGTACACTTCGACGATTGTCTTTCTCGTGCATAAGGGCAATCCAAGGAACATCAAGGACTGGGACGATCTCATCAAACCCGGCATCGCGGTGATCACCCCCAATCCAAAGACTTCCGGCGGGGCGAGATGGAATTACCTGGCGGCATGGGCCTACGCCCTGAAGCACTACAAGACCGATACGAGTCAAAGTCCCGAGCAGCGGGCACAGGAGTTTGTGACGAAACTGTTCAAGAACGTCCCTGTACTTGATTCCGGGGCCCGCGGCTCCACGACGACCTTCGTGCAGCGAGGCATCGGAGACGTTCTGCTGGCTTGGGAGAATGAGGCGTTCCTGGCGATCAATGAGCTGGGCAAGGACAAGTTTGAGATTGTCGTGCCATCGTTGAGCATTCTGGCCGAGCCGCCCGTGGCCTTGGTGGACAAGGTGGTAGACCGTCACGGCACACGAGCGGTCGCCCAGGCCTATCTTGAATACCTCTACACCGAAGAAGGCCAAGAGATCGCGGCCAGGCATTACTATCGCCCGCGCCTTGAGTCGGTCGCCAAGAAACATGAGCAGCAGTTTCCCAAGGTGAATCTGGTCACGATCGATGATGCCTTCGACGGTTGGCAGAAAGCCCAGAAAACGCATTTTGCGGATAAAGGCATATTTGACCAGATTTATCAGCCGACGAGATGACGCTTCGTCCCACGTTGCTGGAGCACTGCAGGAGGTCCATTTTGGCGTATTCGTTGAAACAGCGCAGCATCCTCCCCGGGTTCGGGTTGACCATGGGCTATTCGATCCTGTATCTGAGCCTTATCGTCTTGATCCCGCTGATGGCCATGTTTCTCAGTGCTGCGTCCATGAAGTGGGGCGATTTCTGGGGTACAGTGACATCCGCCCGCGTGCTGGCTTCCTACAAGTTGAGTCTCGGGGCCTCGCTTTCCGCCGCCGCCATCAACGCGGTGTTCGGACTCATGGTGGCATGGTCGCTCGTCCGGTACGATTTCCCCGGCAGACGGATCGTGGATGCGATGATCGACTTGCCGTTTGCGTTGCCGACCGCGGTGGCCGGCATCGCACTGACGACGATCTACGCTCCCACCGGCTGGATGGGCCGACTCCTGGAACCGCTTGGGGTCAAGGTTGCCTTCACGCCGCTCGGGGTGGTTATCGCCTTGACGTTCATCGGATTGCCGTTCGTGGTGCGCACGGTCCAGCCGGTCCTGCAGGAGTTGGACAAGGAGGTGGAGGAGGCGGCCGCGAGTCTCGGGGCCAACCGGGTCCAGGTCTTTCGAAGGGTGATTTTGCCGGAGGTCTTGCCGGCGCTGCTGACAGGTTTTGCCCTGGCCTTTGCCCGGGCCCTGGGCGAGTACGGCTCGGTGGTGTTCATCTCGGGCAATATGCCGATGCGGACGGAGATCGTTCCTCTGCTGATTATCACGAAGCTCGGGGAGTACGACTATGCCGGAGCCACGGCAATTGCCGTCGTCATGCTGGTCCTGTCGTTCGCATTGCTGTTGGTCATCAACCTGTTGCAGAAGTGGACTGCACGGCACGAGTCTTAGGAGAGCGCATGGTCGTCAAAGCCAATAGCGGCAAGAATGTAATAGCTGCCACCGGCGGGTCGCCGATTGTCAAGTGGACCATCATCATTATTGTCCTGGCGTTCCTGGGATTATTCCTTGTTCTGCCGCTGGCGCTGGTGTTTGTGGAAGCGTTCAGAAAAGGGATCGGGGCTTACTTCGCATCGTTCCACGATCCTGATGCTTTGGCTGCGATTCGTCTGACCTTGCTTGTCGCGGGGCTGGCTGTCCCCTGCAACCTTGTCTTTGGGATCGCGGCCGCCTGGGCTATTGGCAAATTCGACTTTGTCGGCAAGAGCATTCTGACCACTCTGATTGACCTGCCTTTTGCCGTGTCGCCGGTGATCTCAGGACTGATTTACGTTTTGCTGTTTGGCGCCAGGGCTGGTTCGGATCGTTCCTGGCGGAGCATAATCTCCGGATCCTCTTCGCCGTGCCCGGGATCATCCTGGCGACGCTCTTCGTTACCTTTCCCTTCATCGCCCGCGAGGTCATACCACTGATGCAGACGCAGGGGATTGAGGACGAGGAGGCTGCCATCACGCTGGGCGCCGGCGGCTGGCAGACGTTTCTGCGCGTCACTCTGCCCAACGTCAAGTGGGCGGTGCTGTATGGCGTGATTCTCTGCAACGCACGGGCGATGGGAGAGTTCGGAGCGGTATCCGTCGTGTCGGGCCACATTCGTGGCCAAACCAATACGATGCCGCTGCACATAGAGAACCTCTACAACGAATACAACTCCGTCGCCGCCTTTGCCGTGGCGTCCTTGCTTGCCTTGCTGGCCATTGTGACGTTGATTCTCAAGAGTCTCGTCGAATGGAAAGCGGCAGTGGACCGCAGGCAGGTTGGTAGTGTGCCCGTAAGGGCATCCAAAGAAAGCAACGGCTCGGAAGAAACGCCTTATGGCGCCACTACAAATGGGTAGGTGAAATCTCATGAGTATTGAAGTTCGCAGCATCAGCAAGACATTCGGCCGATTCGCCGCCCTGAAAAACGTCAGCCTGCATGTTCCGAGCGGGGAATTGGTGGCCTTGCTTGGCCCCTCGGGCTCGGGAAAAACAACGTTGTTGCGCATCGTCGCGGGGCTGGAGATGGCCGACCCCGGCAGCGGCCCGGTGAAATTTCACGATCAGGACGTGGGTGATCGTCACGCGCGGCACCGCCGGGTGGGCTTCGTATTCCAGCACTACGCGCTGTTCAAACACATGACCGTCTTCAACAACATCGCCTTCGGGTTGACGGTCCGCCCTCGTCACAGCCGCCCTTCGCGACAGGTGATACGCCAGAAAGTCGGCGAGCTGCTTCGCCTGATTCAATTGGAGAACCTGGCCAACCGCTATCCGAGCCAGTTGTCCGGGGGCCAGAGGCAGCGGGTGGCCCTGGCCCGTGCGTTGGCGGTCGAGCCCGAGGTTCTGCTGCTCGACGAGCCTTTTGGCGCCCTGGATGCGCGGGTGAGGCAGGAGTTGCGTCACTGGCTGCGGCGACTGCACGACGAGATTCATGTCACCAGTCTTTTCGTGACCCACGATCAGGAGGAGGCCTTGGAGGTCGCCGACCAGGTGGTCGTGATGAACGAGGGCCGAATCGAGCAGGTGGGCACGCCGGAACAGGTCTTTCACCAGCCGGCCAATGAGTTTGTCCTGAACTTCCTGGGACACGTCAATGTGTTCCACGGGCGCGTCCAGCAGGACCGGGCTGTCTTCGGCCCGCTTGCTGTGGCTGTGCCCGGTTCCAAGGCTGCCGAGGGTCGCCAGGCCCGGCTCTTCGTTCGCCCCTATGACTTGGAGGTGTCCTCCTCGCCTGCAGAGGCCGATTCGCTGCGAGCCACCGTGGTTCGAATCCAATCTGTCGGACCCATCGTGAAATTGGAGCTGCGGACCGAGGATGGTCAGCTTGTCCAGGTCGAAGTGTCGCACGAACGAGCAAAGAGTCTCAATTTGCGTCAGGATGACATCGTCTATGTCAGGCCCAAGCAATCTCGCGTCTATGTGGATGACTACATCATATAGCCGCCGCGCCCGAATGATCTGATGAAGTTTGAAGCGCCGGCGGGAATCCGCTACAATCAGCATCAGGTGAAAGATGTATCCGGACGAAAGACGACAAGATCAACATGGACTATCCTTCCGGCAGCCAAAGGTGCCGGATTTGTCCCGTTATGCGAAGCAGACGGTCTTCAAACCCTTCGGGATCGAAGGCCAGGAAACACTCGTCAAGAGTAGTGTCCTGGTTGTCGGTATCGGCGGGCTTGGCTCGTGGGTGGCGGAACTGCTGGTTCGAGCGGGTGTCGGATGCATTCGGCTGGTGGACGACGACCGCGTGGACATCACCAACATCCATAGACAATCGTTGTACACGGAGGCGGATGCTGAGGCCCGCGTGTTGAAGGTAGCGGCCGCTGCACAACGGCTCCGCCAGATCAATGGCGGCACCGCGATTGAGACGGTCTGCTCTCGCCTGGACGGGTCAACGGCCGAAGGTCTGATGCGGGATATGGACGTTGTTGTCGATGGAACGGACAACTTCGAAAGCCGGTTCATTCTCAACGACTGTGCGGTCAAGATGTCAAAGCCATGGATATTTGCCGGCGTTCTGGGCACGAAGGCACAGGTGATGGCGATTGTGCCGGGGCGGACGGCTTGCCTGAGGTGCCTGACGGACTCACCGCCCGCACCTGAAGATAATCCCTCGCATCGCGGGGTCCTGGGTGTGGCCGTCGCCGTGACAGCCGCATTCGAGGCCTCGGAGGCCCTGAAGGTCCTTTCAGGCCACCTCGATTGTATCAGTCCCTACTTGACGGTATTCGACCTGTGGGGCAACACAGTCAAACAGATCGATGTCTCCACGCCACGGACGGACTGCCCCTGCTGCGTTCAAAAGCGGTTTGACTTTCTTGGCTAGCCACGTTCGTGTGCGTTCTGAGCTGAGAAACGCCATTCGTCGCCCTCAATGCGGGTCAATGTGAAATCCCCCCTTAGAACGGCGCCGTCCAGGTCGATGACCAGGAGGTTTTCGCTTTGACTGCGACACTCATACACCCCGCGATCCACGATCCTGACGTTGCCCGCTCCTTTCTGGACAGGGCCTTCGTAGGTGAGGAACCGCAGCGGATGGTCGAAGATCTTCACGGCCCGGACCTCGCGCTCCAGGGATTGTGCCGGCTCATCTTCCAGGCGAAATGTGAGCAAAACGCCATCCCGTTCGAGCATGAGGTCCCAGTGGATTCCCTCCGGCGTCGCGTGTTCCTGAACGACGAATTTGTTGCCATTCATGAATCGTGCACCCTTTCTGGAGCAGGGGGCTAATGTTCTTGCCAAAGACCGTGAACGGAGGTATCATAACACGAGTATTAGCATGAAGCCAGGGGAGCCGTCGCGCGTAGCCTGTCGCGGCGGCTGAGAGATCGCTCCGGGAGCGATGACCCTACGAACCTGATCAGGTTAAGACCTGCGAAGGGAGGCTTGACCGGGCTTGAAAGCACTCCTTTTGCGGGAGTGCTTTTTCTTTACAGGTGCCGAATGAAGTCGGTGAAGGTAAATGGCGTGGAGCGGCAGTTTGCCCCGGACGAGATGCCTGGCACGCTCTCAGCATTGCTGAGTGTGCTGGGCGTAGGACCGGCCGCGGTTGTCGCGGAGGTGGACGGCCGGATCGTACGCCGCGAAGAGTTCGATCGAACGCAGATTAGGGACGGCCAGCAGATCGAGCTGATCAAGCTCATGGGAGGAGGCTAGAGTTCATGGAGAAGCTCATCATCGCCGGCAGGACGTTCGACTCCCGTCTGCTCGTGGGGACCGGCAAGTTCGCATCGCCCAAGGTCATGGCGCGGGCCTTGAGCGCATCCGGCTGCGAGATTGTCACCGTGGCGCTTCGTCGGGTGGATATCGACAACCCGACCGACGACACCCTCCGCGAGATCGACCGCGACCGATTCCTGCTTCTGCCGAACACCTCCGGCGCCAGGAGTGCGGAAGAGGCGGTTCGTCTTTCGCGACTGGCCCGCGCTGCGACCGGCATCAACTGGGTCAAGCTGGAGGTGACGCCTGATCCGTACTACCTGCTGCCGTGCCCGATAGAGACGCTCAAGGCCGCCGAGGTCCTGGTGAAAGAAGGGTTCGTGGTCCTGCCGTACATCAACGCCGATCCGATCCTCGCCAGGAGGTTGCAGGATGTCGGCACGGCGACCGTCATGCCCCTGGGCAGCCCAATCGGCTCGAATCAGGGCCTCAAGACCCGTGCCGCGCTGGAGATCATCGTCGAACAGAGCAGCGTCCCGGTCGTGGTGGATGCAGGCCTGGGACTGCCTTCTCATGCGGCCGAGGCGATGGAAATCGGCGCCGATGCGGTGCTCGTCAACACGGCCATTGCCACGGCGAGCGATCCTGTCGAGATGGCACTGGCCTTCAAACTGGCCGTGGAGGCGGGACGAAGGGCGTATGAGGCCGGGCCGCGAGATCCGCTTCGCAAGGCGGAAGCATCAAGCCCGCTTACCGGCTTCCTGAGAGACGAATGAAACCACAGAGCGTCAATTCGAAATTGAAAGGGTCGATCGGCTCCGTACTGGAGGCCCTGCAACTCGACCGCGACAGGGGCCTCTGGGAGCAACGGCTGCGACAGGTGAACTCGCGGGATGTGGAGACCGCGCTGGCCTCCCGTTCCGGCACTTACAGCCTGACGAAATTGCTTGCCCTGGTTTCGCCGGCGGCCGAGAGCTATCTCGAACAGATGGCGACGCTCTCGCAGCGGTTGACCATGCAACGCTTCGGGCGGACCATCAGACTCTACGCCCCGGTGTACCTGTCGAGCCATTGTGTCAATCGCTGCCGGTACTGCGGCTTCAACAGGGACAACAGGTTCGCAAGGGTGCGTTTGACCGTCGATCAGGCGGCGTCCGAAGCGGACATCCTGGCCTCCGAGGGCTTCAGGGACATCCTGCTGGTCAGCAGTGAAGACCGGGCTTTCATCACTGTCGCCTATTTGGCCGAGCTGGCAAGGCGGCTCAGACCCCGGTTCAGCTTCCTCAGTGTCGAGATCTATCAGATGTCGGCCCGGGAATACGAGCAACTTTTTGACGCGGGCATCGATGGCGTCACCTTATACCAGGAGACGTACGATCGCGAGGCTTACGCCCGCTATCACCTCGGCGGGCCGAAAGCGGATTATGAAACAAGGCTTCGCGGGCCGGACGATATGGCGCTCGCGGGCATGCGCGAGATCGGACTTGGCGCGCTCCTGGGCCTGGCCGACTGGCGGGTCGAGACGCTGGCGCTGGCCGAGCATGCCTCGTACCTCATGCGGCGCTACTGGCAATCGCACATCTCGTTCTCGTTTCCGCGAATGAGGCCCGCGTGCGGCGTCCCATCCGCCGAGTTCCCGCACATGCTCACGGATACGAATCTCGTGCAGATGATGCTTGCGTTGCGGCTGTGCTTTGCCGACGCCGGCCTTGTACTTTCCACAAGGGAGCCCGCGGAACTGAGGGACCATCTCATGGGGCTCGGCGTAACGCGGCTGAGCGCCGGCAGCCGGACCAGTCCGGGAGGTTACACCGACCCGCAAGCGAACACAGGGCAGTTCGAGGTCAACGACCACCGCAGCCCGGCGGAAGTCACCGCCGTGATCAAGGCACGGGGCTTCGATCCCGTCTGGAAGGACTGGGACGACGCACTCTGGGCACGAAACACGGATTGACCTGAATCAATCAGGCTACAGCCTCATTTGATATTCACGCGTTCGACGGTGCGCAGGGTCACGGGTCCGATCAGGCCGGATTCCTGGAGTCGATCGCCGGCTTTCCACAGTCGCCAACTGGTGAAGGTGTATCGGCCCGTTGGGCTTGGCTTGCCTTCCTGCACCCACTGCGGCCATTCCTTGAGCGTCCCGTTGTCATTGCGCGAGCTGTCCTCAGGCAGGCTCTCATCGCCGATCATTCGATTGATCCACAGGTTGACGACTTTCACTTCGAGTGTGTTCTGGCCGGCCTTCACGGCGTCGGTGACGTCTACGCGATATGGCGATCTCCACAGGATGCCGAGGTCTTTGCCGTTGAGCTTCACCTGGGCCATCACCTGGACGTTGCCCAAGTCCAGATACAAGCGCCGGTTCTTGCCAAGCATCGCCTGTGGCACGCTGACCGTCTTGGCGTACGTCGCCATGCCGGAGAAATGCTTCACGCCAGGGTCGCTGTGTTCGCTCCACGAGACCAGCTTCTCGAGAGTCACTTGCTCCGGTGCGCCCGCATCCGGCGGGAAACGCACTTGCCATGAGCCGGTGACTTCCAGCGGCTGGGGCAGGGCGGCAGTCTCCCCTCGCAGAGTTCGGCCGGAGGCGGTCTTCAATTCATAGCGGCCGGGTTGCCATGCGTCGAGCGACACCCGGCCGTTCGCAGCCCGATGAACGTCGGCTACGTACTCGGAGCCGGGGGAGCTGACGAGGGTGATCTCCTCCGGGTCCTGGCCGGTCGCTTTGAAGGGCTTGCCATCCACGGTGTAATCGACGATCAGCGTCTTCACAACCATATACGCCGGATCGTCACCCTCCGCCATTCTCGCAACCCGGAAGCTCAGTTCGCCGTTATCCACGAGGGCTTGGAGCTTGGCCCGCACATCGCGCGTACGCTTCGGATCGTTCAGAACGCCATAAACGGCTTTCTCGATAACCACCTTTGACAGGCGTTCAGGGGCCGGCAGAATCTGCCGGCCGTCGCGCATCACGGTCACAACGGGATCGACCGATTTCGCTCGCTCGCGGAACACCACAAAGACGGAACCGCCCGGCTCAAAGCGGATCGGGATCTGCGTGACGCCGTCGGTCTGTTCGTAGGCGGCCACTTGTTCGACTTGTCCCGTCTCGGGCTGCCAGAATTCGGGCCGTTTGCCCGCCACGCGGAAAGAGCAGAGCGTGTCTATTGGTTGTTGGCTGGCGCTGGCGACGAAGTAGATTTCCATGTCGTCCACGCCGCGGTGAATCCAGCGAATGAATGGACCGGCCGTGAAGTCCGGCTGCACGCCCATTTTCGCGAGCACTTCCTCGGGCGTCAGGCCCCAGATGATCCTGCCTTTGCCACAAGTGTACTCTTTCACGGTCTTGCCATCGCAATCCCCCCAAAGCTCGTCCGCAAGCAGTTTCACCTGCTCGTCGCACTTTGGATAGTTGGACAGGCTTGGTGACTTCCTTGGCCGCGGGCCGATGACCGTTGCCCCGGCCTCGACCAACTCCTTGATCTTTCGCAGCAGCGGTGGGGTCATCGTGGCTACCTCCGGCAGCACGAGCAGCCGGTAGCTCATGCCGTCGGGAAGGACGATACGGCCGTCTCGCACCGACATGCGCGTGAGTACGACTTCGGCCGTGCAGTTGTCATAGTCGTAGCCGCTGCGCCTGTGGTCTTGGAAGCCCTGGGGCGAACCCTCCGGCTGCAGGTAGCAAATGTCGGCCACGAACAGGCCCTGCCGCAGCAGGTACTGGCAGCGGGAGAGATACTCGTGCCACGGCTTCGATTGCTCCCACCACGTCGTGGTACGCTCGTAGTGCAGGCCCCAGGGACCCATCGTCATCCCGGGCCTGTAGTTCAGCCAGGGCTGCATTGCGTAGCGGTGGAATACGAACCGGTTGACGCCCTCGCAGAAAGCCCGGTCGCCGAGGGCCTTGATGCTGCCCGGGTGCTGCTGCCAGCGTTCCCGGTGGTCCGCCGTGAACGCTTCGGCCCCGAGAATCTGTTTGCCATACGTGTGCGCCGCGGAGGCCATTTCCTTGCAGGTTTCGAATGCCCCGCCGCCAATCCAGAATTCGCACATGGGCTCATCGGCCCGGCCGGCGTAGGTCATATCGTCGCACGGGCCGCCGTACGCCTCGATGGAAAGATGCAGCCCTCGCTTTTGGGCGAGTTTGGCCATGTGACCGGCGTAGTTCTCGACCACGAGGTCCGAGACCGTCTGCCGCAGGTCCCATAGGAATCGCTCCGAGACTTCCAGGCTCTCCACGACCCGGCCCGAGAGTGCAGGGAGAAACGGAAGGGGATTGTAGCCTCGGCGCTTCTGAAATTCTTCTCGCATTCGCGACGTCCAGTTCTGCGAGCCGTTCTCCCAACTGTCGATGTGTGTCGCGACAAGGCTTTTGCCCGCGGCACTGCCGACATCGGTGATGAGCGGACCCATCATGCCGGCAAACTGGGCTTCGATGCCTTCCTTACTCAGTTTGTCGCATTCCAGACCCCGCCCGCTCTCCGGCGATGGGGCATTCGTCACGCCGGTTGATGTGTGGCCGATGCGCAGCACCGTCCACTTTCCGGCCGGGACATCCCACGCGAGACGACCCTCTTTGTCCATGGATGCGCTGATATCCATGATCCGGGCGCGATCGATCACCATTTCCGTCGGCAGCTTCGTTTCAGCCGCCGCGGCGACGTGTCGTCGTTCGTAAGCCGCCTTGCCCTGGATGTTGTCGATCCGGAAGTCTCCGGGAGTCGGAAAGACCAGCACAGTAATGTCACGATAGTACCCTGCGATCGCCTGCGGCTTTGGGAGCGTTCCCTCGAATCGTTTGGAGCCTTCAAGGTTCGTTTCGCTCCAGACGACTTTCTGCATGGACTGCTCGGGCTTGATCCAGGGCCCGCCGCTGCCGTTCCACCCGGCGTCGTCGTTCATGTTCACCTCCAGCCCGAGCCGCCGGGCCTCGGTCGCCACGTGCTTGAACAGCTCCCGCCACTGCGCGCTCATGAAGGCGACCGGTCCCAGCGGGGCGCCTTGATCGACCTCCATGATCAGCACACCGCCGATGCCGACGCGTTTCATCGCCTCCAGGTCGGCGGTGATGCCCTCACGGGTGATATTGCCGTTGAGCCAGAACCAGTACACCCACGGCCGGGCGGACTCCGGCGGACGGACAAAGCTCTTCTCCAGTTCGGATGCCGGCTTGGCCGCGTGACAAATAAGTGGCATGCCGAGCAGCAGCAAGGCCATCGCGGCAGAGCAAGCGGTGATTCGGATTCTACTCATCATGGCGGATTCTCCTTAAATGAAAAGCGAGGTCACTCACATGGCTTGCAACAACAAGAGAGCATCGGGCCAGTCCTTCGGCGGCGAGAACGAGTGGGGCCCTGTCGTGGGGAATTCCCCGGCTGCGGACCGCTCGCCGGTTTGCGGATTGATCCACGTCGCGCGGGCCCTTGCCGCAGCGGATATTGCGTTCAGATGCAGAGAAACGGTGACGGGACTCGACAGGTAGACCAGGAGGCGGTCTCCCGTCGTGGAGCGCATGGCGGCATTGCGGGTTTCGCCTTCGCCCATCCCGTCGGCGAAAATCGCAGGATCAGGAACGAGCTTCCACCACTCGATGGACGGGAAGAATCTCGCCAGCACAGAAAGATGAGCTGCGCCGGAGGATTGGAGCGCCGTCTTCCAGTCCTGCGTCCCTTCGGGTTTGTAGGAGCTGAAGTTCCACGTGTTGGTATTGCCGGAAGTGTGGTAGCCGCCGGCGAGATAAGACCAGTAGGCCTGCTTGCGGATCTTGAAGGCATCGATGGGCCGGGTGGAGTATTGGGGACCATCCTCGTAGGAGCCTTCACCCAGGCCCGTCGGCTTGGCGGGGGTGAGTTGATAGTCTTTCGTGATCTCAGGGTAGATCTCCTTCTCATTGCCCCACACCTGGATCATGTTGAGGTCGAGCCACGGGGCCTTGTGGAACCACTTGGAGGAGGAGTTGCCGCCGTTGATATGGTAGGTCATCAGGGTCCGGCTGTAGTCCTCCGTGCCGGTGACGCCGACGGTGATTCCCCGGGCCACCTCGTGCCAGACCTTTTGTTTGGCCTCGGTATCGGGTGTGTTGTCCCCTCCGAGGATCCAGAGGATATGAGGTTTGTCCCGGTAGCGCTGTCCGAGAAACAGGCCGTAGCCGCAGGCCCTCTCGGGGGTCAGATATTTGTATCCGTCGCCTCCCCACCCGACGAACAGGGGCAGCAGCCCAAGGGTCAATCCATGCGCCGCGGCCCGTTCGACGATGTAGTCCACGTGGTCCCAATAGTCGTACTGCTGCGCCTGCCCGGGATCATTGCCGGGCGTGACCAGAGGGCTCGTCGGATCGCCGTTGGAAAAGGCCAGGTCGTCGTAAGCATTGGGCCGCAGCGTCCCGCCGACCCGCTCCTCGCCCATGACAACGGCCGCCTGGATGACGGTGAATCCCTGTTGCGCACGGGCCTTCAAGTACAAATCCGCGTCCTCGCGCGTGGTCATCTGGAAGAGCAGCCACGCCGTATCGCCCAGCCAGAAGAACGGCTTTCCATCCGCATGGACCAGGTATCGGCCGTTGTCGCTCACCTGCAACGCCGACCCCGCCTGGCTCTTCTGTGAAGCGGATACGCAGGGGGACAGAGCAGCCAGGATCACCAATAGAGCGTGAAGACAACCGATGTGCCGGCGCGAGCGCGGATGCGACTCAGAGACTATCACCATTCGATCTCCTATGAATTCCGTCTCAACTTGTGCGACCACACTGAACTGAAGGTATCCTGACGCACACGCTCTGTCAACGTAAGAGGCAGAGTCTCACCAAGCCTCTTACCGTCCATTTGCCGCGTCATTCTTCCGCCGGTTGCACCGGGAACGGCACGGGGGTATAAGAACAAGAGGTGAACGCCTGTACCAGGCATGAACGATTCGAAGGAGACTTGACGGGCATGCTGTCCCCTATCTGAAACGACAGACACAGGAAGGACATGAATGAAGACAACAGCGATGAACAGAACGTGGAAAATGTTTGCTTGCGTGATCGTTCCCACTGTGCTGCTGGCGGGCTCGGCTGTGCTGTCAGAAGCCGGGGTACAGGAGAGTCTGCCGTATACGACATATCCGAGCTTTGCGGAGTTGATGGCGGGGGCGAACGCTCAGTATCCGAAACTCATCCGCATCTCCGAGCCGGGGACGAAGGAGAGCCCGAATTATACGGGGTTCTTCTTCTATCAGTGCCTGCAGTTCGACCCTTCGGATCGCTACGTGCTTGGCACGAGGGTCCACTGCCAGAACCGTGACGTTCGGCCGACCGATCGTGCAGAGATCGGCGTGATTGATTTGCGAGACGGGTGCAAATGGACGCAGATTGGAGAGACTACCGCATGGAACTGGCAGCAAGGGGCCCGGCTGCAGTGGCGGCCCGGGTCGGACGAGATCCTGTGGAATGATCGGTCGGACGACGGTAGCCATTACGTGTGCCGGGTCTACAACTTCAAGACGGGCGCCAGGCGGACCTTGCCCCGGCCCTTTTACACACCATCGCCCGATGGCGCCGTCGCATTGACGCATGATTTCGAGCGGATGAAGCATGGTGGGACTCCGTATGTCGGCATCGAGGATAAGTATGAGGGTCAGTATGCTCCGAAGGAAACGGGCATCTGGCGAATGAATCTGGATACTGGAGAGGCGGCGCTCATCATGAGCCTGGATCGGATGGCCCGGATTGCTTATCCCGATGGCCCGCCGTCATCGGGCTGTCTTTATATCTTCCGCGAGGGATGGAATCCCTCGGGCTCCCGATTCATCGCGTTTCTCAAGGACCCTGACAATAATCTCGATAAAGCCTTCTCCATGACCGCGACCGGCACGGACGTTCGTTACTTCTACAATCGGCCAAGTCACCACGAGTGGCGGAATGACAGTCACATCCTGGATGGCCGGGGGTATTACTTCTATCCGGATGATGGGACCGGCAAGGCGGAGAGCCGGCTTTTTGAGTCCTCCCACAACGGCCATGTCAGCTATGTTCCCCGCCCCGATGGCGACTGGATCATCTCCGACACCTACGCTATCGATGGCTACCAGTATCTATTCATGTACCACATACCGACCAGGCAATTCGTGCCGCTGGC
Source organism: Sedimentisphaerales bacterium (assembly GCA_963708075.1). Lineage (GTDB taxonomy): Bacteria > Planctomycetota > Phycisphaerae > Sedimentisphaerales > Anaerobacaceae > PLanc-01. The sequence continues at coordinate 3,832,736 of OY970194.1, read as the reverse complement.
CAGGCTGAAGTCCACAGCGCCGACCAACATCTACCGGGTCGATCTGCATCCGAGACTCAGCCGCAGCGGAAGAATTGTGTCCATCGATGCCACCCACGAAGGTCTGGGCCGACAGATGTACCTGGTTGACATCGGTTACATCCTGGATAATCCGCCGGCCGGACAGGGGCAGCCGGGTCAGCCGACAGGACGGGAGCTCTTCCGCAAACATCTGGCGGATTACGACTCAGAGCTCCGTCGGCCGGATGGCCGCGTGGACATCGATGCGATGGTCGCGAGACTCAGGGAATTGGGTGTCACGACGTACTACTGGCTCATCTGGCATGCGGCCACGGATTGGGACGATCTGAAGCTGTTTCTGCCGAAGGCGGCGGAGGCAGGCATAGAGGTCTGGCCGTATCTCGTGCCGCCATCGGAGAGCCCGCCGAGCTACGGGAGCCAGTACTCCGAGCCGTTTCGGCTGGACTATCATCGCTGGGGCGAGGAGATCGCGAGGCTGTCGCTTCAGCACTCTAACCTGACGGCCTGGGTGATCGACGACTTTTATGCCAACCACGAGCTGTTCACGCCGGCCTATCTGCGAGAAATGCAGGCGAAAGCAAAGAGCATCAACCCGCGATTAGCGTTCCTGCCCCTGATGTACTTCGACGAGATACGGGCGAAGTTCGCTGAGGACTATCGGGAGGTGATCGATGGCGTAGTGGTGGCCTATCTGCAGGATCGCGATGAGATCGAGTGGACATGGGCCATCCTCAACGACGCTGCCGTTGTCACCCCCAGCGAGCTCAGTTACCCATGGGATGTGCCGTCGAGCGCCGGGGACTTCGTAATAGCCGTAGGGGCGGGTTTGAAACCCGCCCGTACCGTGCTGCCGGCGGACCGATATGTACTGACCTTTCGCGAGCGGGATGACTTCACCGGGCCAACGGACGGCTACCACTTCAAGCAACTGCTCGTCGATGGATCTGTCGTGTGGGAAGAAGATGTGGCGGGTGGTCAGGCCGCTTGGCGCAAGATCAGTATCGATGTCACCGGGCAGGCACGTGGGAAAGCCGGTATCACTGTAGCGTTTCGGCTTCTGGACAAGAAGGGGGTGAGCAACTTCGGCGTGCGATGGCATTTGAGCGAATTGCGTGCGGAGAATCTGCAGCTTGGGGCTGATCTGGCCGAGCCGGGCAAGTGGAAAGTGGATCGGCAGGGGGCATTCGAGGCAGGTTTCGGCGGCGATGTCAAATCGGGCCGGCGGCGGTTTCACATTCCCTTCATCTCCATGACGGCAGGCGATCAAAGCGAATTTCGCCAGCGCCACGGCGATCCGGCAACGCCTGAGCGTATCGCGGAATGGCTCCGCATGTCCCTCCAAGCCTGGCGGGACGGCAAATGCGACGGCGTTGTCACCTACTGCCTGGACAAGCAGCCGCAGAGCCAGACCTTTCCTCTGGCCCAGGAACTGTTTCGCGAGTTCGGGAGTGACAGGAAATGACTTCTGAAGGAAGCTGCATGAAGAGACTACTGTCGCTTTTGTTGGTTTCGGGCATGCTTGGATGTATGTCCACACGCACATACGCCGCACAACCGTTTGGAATCTCCGACCGAGAGGTGCGTGTCTCGGCCGGGATTCTGGAGCGGACAATTGACCTGGCGAATGGGAACCTGAGCACAACCCGCTTATGCGTCAACGACAAGGAGTTGCTGGCCGGCCCGGCGCCCGAGCTGAGCTTCACGGTCACACGCGCCGAACCCAATGCGCAGCCGAAAGGGCTCAAGGGCGGCGAAGGCGGTTCCATCGACAGCGTGCAAACCTTCCGGCCGGGGCATCACGTGGACCCCGGCACATACGATGACGCGAGCCTTGGCCAAACGACCCGCTGGGTCGAGCCGGTTAGTATCCAGGCAAGCCGGTGGGCGGACAAATTCACGCTGGCCGCGCCGCAAGTCTCCGCGCCGGCTCCCGACGTGTCCCGCCTGACCATCTGCGCTCGTGCCCGGAAAGAGATGGCTTTGGATGGACTGGTCATCACGGTGATCTACGAGGTCTATCGCGGCGAGCCGGTCGTTCGCAAATGGGTGGAGATTGCCAACGAGAGCAGTGTGTGGCGAAAAATCGAGCAGTTGACAATCGATGACTTCGCTCTCGCCCCCGGCATCTCCAAACGCGTGCCGCTGACGCCCGCAGGTTACGGAGCCCAGCCGAGTATGATCGGCTTCTCATCGTCCGACGAGATGTTCGGCCTGATTGCCGCGAGCGAAATTCCCTCGGCCTTGCGAATTATCGCAGGCAACGGTGCGATGGGCTATCACCCCGCGATGTTCGAGTGGGTGCTGGCGCCCGGCGAGCGATTTGTCTCGGAACCCGTGTTCTTGTACGCTTTCGGCGGCCCCGTCGAGCAGACGATCTCCGCACGCTCGACGCCCCTGGACCGGGCCGTTGAAGGGCCCTTTCAGCGGTTTCTGTCACGGCACATCGGCATCGTGGGCGAGCGGTTGCCATGCGATGCCCCTCAATGGCTCACCTGGGCCAATTTCGGTCCCGACCTCAACGACGCGATGATCCGCGAGCAAGCCGACCTGGCGGCCCGTGCCGGTTTTGTGCAGTTTCTCCTGGATGATGGCTGGCAGCGTGACCGGCTGGGCACGGAACCGGACACGGCCAAGTTTCCCGATTTCGCGGCCACCGCTGAGTACATTCGCTCTCGCGGCCTCAAGCTGGGGTTGTGGCTGTCCTGCTTCCGCGACAAGGACTCGCCTGACCTGAAAGCGCTGCCCGACGCACACTCTCTACCGGTGGTCACGCGGCTTGGCGGCATCGCGATGAGTTTCACCACGCCCTGGCGCGAGTTCTATGCCCAGGACCTGGCCCGGCTGCATGATCGCTACGGCGCGGCCTATTTCAAACAGGACTTCAGCAACATCATCTACGGCGACTTGGCGGAGAATCACTCGAACCGCACACGCAAAGAATCGCTTCTGCGCGGTCTGCGGGGACTGCTGGAGACCCAGGATCGGCTCCGTGCCCTCGCGCCGGACGTGATGAGCCAGATGACGCATGAGATCTACTGGGATACGCCCGGCGCTCCCTGCGACCTGGCCGCCCTGAAGCATGCGGCGCGCTATCACGTTTCCCCCAATGCCTGTGGCGGCATCGTTTCTCGCGGGACCAATGCATCTGCCGTTGATCCGCAGAAGGTTCGTGCCGAACTCCTCGCCGCATGTCACCAGGCGAGGCAGGTTTTTTACTCGCATCGCGGCCTGCCTCTATACTGTCTCGAATTCTACGGCGCCGCCACCGAGGACCACCAGGGCAGCCTGACTGCCGAGGTGCAGGATCGGCAGGTGGTCAGTTGGCTGCTGGGGGCGCCCCTGGTCTTCTCGGGCGACCTGAGCACGCTCTCGGCGGAGCACCTGGTGCACTACCAGAAACGATTCTCGCTGGTGAATCGCCTGCATCGATCCTGGGACATCTACCGTCACTTCCAGTTCAGCGGCGTGCCGGCGCCCGACGATGCTGACTGGCATTGGTGGGGCAAGCTGAACGACGAAGGCTGCGGCGCGGTCGTCGTGGTGCGCGGCAGCGCGGGCGTCGAGCGCCGCGCGATCAATATCCCGTGGGTCAAGCCGGATCGCCGGTACGAGGTGGTCGCGCTGTTCAGCGAGCGTCGGCTGGGAGACTTCCTGGGCCGGCAATTGCAATCCACAGGCGTGGAACTGACCTTGCCGGTGTTTGGTCAGGAGATACTTGAGCTGGTTCCGGCACATACGGGCGGGTTTTAAGCCCGCCCCTACATGGCCGGCGTCGAGTATGCCATCATTCCAAGATTCCGTCTGCCCCTTGACGCAGAGATTGGCGATAGTGCCTCGGGGTCGCACCCATCCTCTTTTTGAACTGCCTGTAGAAGTAGTAGATATTCGAGTAGCCCACGCGCTGGGCGATTTCGTAGCAGCGAAGCGAGGTGAAACGCAGCAGCTTCTGCGCCGCTGCAAAGCGGAGGTCCTGTTGGTAGGCCAGCGGGGACACACGGAATGATTTCTTGAACGTGCGGAACAGGTGGCCCTTGGAGCAGTGGGACATCAAGGCCAGGTCTTCGGCGGTGATGACCTCGGCGTAGTGCTCATCGATGTATTGCTTGACCTGCAAAATGGGATTGTCCTGGGCAAGGGCGGCGCCCGGTATGGTCTCGCTATAGCAGTGGGCCACGATCACATCGAACAGGCTCGCCAGCGCGCGGTGCGCGTAGAAGTCCGACATGGCGGAAGGGCTCTGCAGGTAATCCATGATCTGGATCATGATGATGAGCAGTTCCTGCGTGGTGGTCCGGGGCAGGTGCGGCTCGCTGTGAAGCTGGCCCGTGACCCCGGTGTAGGAGTTCAGGACTCTCTCGAAGGGAACGGTCAGCACCTTGCCGGCCCGCGTCCCCAGAGAGAAGGTGATTTCCGAGTACACGCTGGAATGGCGAAGGCTCACAAAATCGTGCGACTCACCCGGCGAGACGATGACCAGGGTCCCCGGCTCCGCAGGGTATTTCGCTCCGTGTTTCAGGTAGAATCCCGAGGACTGGGTATAGAGCACGATATGATATAAATCATGCGTATGCTCGTGAAAGGTCCGGATGTCCCCGATGGGGCGGTCCTGGTCAATGGCGGCGTGCACGAACGTCGGGAAATAGACCTCGTTCTCGCGGAAGATCACCAGCGCCTGGGGGGTGCTTTCCGTTCGCTGACGAGTCTGCAGATAGCGTCGCATACATCACGAAAGTGCAACAAATTGCCATTTTCCTGCATTTTACCGGCCCGAGTCTGGTATAATAATACGACGTGGGTGAATACGTGCCAAGAGAGAATGGGTGTCATTTAGGATTTGCCATTTATGATTTACGATTTGGGCTCACGCCCGCACGCGGCGGCGACTGCAATTCGTAAATGGTAAATCGTAAATCCCGCATGGAGCTGGCAGATGAAAACGAGAGCCTTTACGCTGATCGAGCTGCTGGTGGTGATCGCGATCATCGCGCTGTTGATGGCTATTATCATGCCGGCATTGAACCTGGCCAAGAAGAAGGCCGGGACCACCGTGTGCCTGAGCAATACCAAGAACCTTGCCCTCGGCTGGTACATGTACATGGGCGACTGTGACGGTCGAATCATGAGTTGCGAAGACATGGGCGAGGAACGAAGACCCGATGGAACGCCGAAGTACGTCGGCTGGTGTGCGGTGCCGCGTGATTTGAACGGCAGTCCGATGAACAATACACAGACAACACCGGCCGTGACGGATGACGATGAAATCCGAGGTATCCAGGAGGGGCTCCTGTATCCCTATATCAAAGAGCCCCGGACCTACCATTGTCCCGGCGATAACGTTCGCAGGAGCATCTATGACAAGACCCGGGTTTTTGTGAGCTACTCGATTCCCAGATGTCTCTACTGGGTCACGGATAGAAACAGCTCCCAATATAGTCTGCAGATCAGGATGTTCAGCGAGATCACGGCCCCGTCGACCCGCTATGTATTTGTGGAAGCCGGGGAAACACGAAACTGGAATGCAAGCCATCACTTTGTGATCGGAGCGCCCGAGCAGACAAAACTGGCCACGTGGGGCTGGTGGGGGCCCATCGCGATCAACCACGGCGACAGCAGTGTCCTGGGCTTCTGCGACGGACACGCAGAGATGCGCAAATGGCGGGACAAATTCACCATTGAACGCGTGGACAAGCTGATCAAGCAGAGCACGGCAACGTACGGCGTCGAGTATCCCCCGGTGGATGAGACATCGGATATCGACTACATGGCCAAAGGCTGGGCCTTTCGCTTTAGAACCGAGTAGGAGGCACTTCTCTTCAGTTAAGGTTGGTGAGGGTCCCTGTGCCGTGAGGCCGAGGTCACTGCGGTGCAGCAAAATGTCACTGGAGTGCATTTTTCTCGCCTGTGCCGGGGACGATAATACAGGGTGGCTCGTGGTGAGGCCTGTGAAAGGGTGATTGTGAAGGGGGGACATATCGTGAACAACGCGATCGAGGGTCCATGTCCAAGGGTAAGGAGAGCATGATGAGAACGCAAATCGTATCGACATTCCTGTGTCTGTTGATGGGGCTTGGTGCGGCACAGGCCCAACTGAAGATCGATTTCAATCAGGCGAATGGCGCCGTGGAGCCCGGATACCAGGGGTACTTCGCGACCGATAAGAACCTGGCGTCATTCACGGCCCAGAGCTACCAGGTCTTCGGAACCACGGTGACCATCCAGCCGACATGGGCCTCGAACGTGGTGGCGGCCTGCATAAGGATGATCGATCGCGGTGTTACCGATGTCCCTGAGGCTCCCGCTCTTCTGCGGGACTGGATCGGCACCGATACCCGGTCGGCCGGTGATCCGTTGACTCTGACCATCAGCGGGCTGCCTACGGGCCAGTACGAGTGGGTGTCCTACCACCACGACCGCAACGATCAGACGGGTATCTTCCAGGTGACGGTCACCGATGCGATGGGCTCGACAACGATCCCGAACATCGATATCTCCAACGGCACGAACTTCAAGCTTGCCGATGTCACGAAGTTTACTACGCGGTTCACGGCCAATGGGAAGGACGCTGTCACCCTGGTGTTTGACCAGACGTCGACTACTCCCACGGCCAATGCGATCTTCCTGATGAATGCGTTCGACCTGACATTGCTTGAATCGGACGCTGCCCTGAAGCCTGCTCCCACCCATCAGGCGACGGATGTGCGCAGGGACGGCACGGTTCTCTCCTGGATGGCAAGCAATAAGGCCGTGGCTCATGGCCTTTATCTGGGCACGGACCATGATGATATCGATGATGGGACAACCAGCAGTGTCGTCTACATGGGTCGCCAGGATGCCAACAGCTTCGACCCCGGCCGCCTGGAACTCGGGAAGACCTATTATTGGCGCGTGGACGAGATCGCCTCTGATGGCAAGGTCACCAAGGGCGATATCTGGAACTTCACGGTGGAACCTGTCAGCATCTTGCTGACCGTCAGCCATATCACGGCCACGGCTTCCGGCGCCAACAGCGCCGGCGAGGGACCCGAGAAGACCATCGATGGCGTCGGACTGAATGCCAGCGATCAGCACTCGACGGACACGGCCCAGATGTGGCTCAGTACCGCCACGGAGTCGGGCGCGGCCTGGATCCAGTATGAGTTCGACAGACTCTATGAGCTGCATCAGATGCTCGTATGGAACCATAACAGCGGCATGGAGACTGTGGTCGGCTTTGGCGCCAAAGGCGTCACTGTGGCTTATTCACGCGATGGGATCAACTGGGCATCGCTGGATACGCCTCGTGAGCTGGCCCAGGCTTCGGGGACTGCGGACTATGTTGCGAACACGACGGTTGATTTTGACGGCGTGGCGGCCAAGTACGTCAAGATCGACATCGCCGGCAACTGGGGCGGCGGCGTTTTCAAACAGTCTGGCTTGAGCGAAGTCCGCTTCATGGTGGTTCCCGTCGCGACCCGCCAGCCCACGCCGGCTCCCGGCGCCACGGGCGTGGACCCGCGAGTGCCCCTGAGTTGGCGTGCAGGCCGTGAGGCGGCTGCACACAAAGTGTACCTGAACACCGATGCCAATGGACTGGCCGATCCACCGGCCGGCACTGTTTCCGAGCCGAGCTTTGACGCCGGCGGCCTTCTCGAATTGGGCAAGACCTACTACTGGAAGGTGGACGAGGTCAACGATCAGGGGGCTCAGCCCGTCTGGGCTGGCGATGTCTGGAGCTTCAGCGTCCAGCAGTACCTTGTTGTTGACAATTTCGAGAGTTACACGAATGATTCGCCCAAGCGGGTCTTCCAGCACTGGATCGACGGCATGGGCTTCTCGGAAGATGAGTTCTTCCCCAAGGGCAATCCGGGCAATGGCACGGGCTCTCTCATCGGCTACGATCCTGCTGCGGGCAATATCATGGAGACCGGCATAGTCCATGGCGGCACGCAGTCCATGCCCATGGTCTACGACAGCTCCGTCGCGCCGACATCCGAGGCGGAACGGACCTTCGATGCTCCCCAGGACTGGACCCGGCACGGCATCAAGGCCCTCGTGCTCTGGTTCTGCGGCAATTCAACCAACACCGCATCGCAGATGTACGTGAAGGTCAACGGGCGCAAGGTGGTATACGATGGCGACGCCGACAACCTCCTTCGTAAGCCCTGGTATCTCTGGTACATTCCCGTGAGCCAGTTCACCGGCATTGACCTCAAGAAGGTCACCAAGCTGGCGATTGGCTTCGAGGGCGGACAGGGCACGGTATTCTTCGACGATATCGCATTGTCCTCGTTGGATCGGCAGTCAGTGACGCCGGCCAAGCCCGATGCGGCGAACCTCGTGGCCTACTATGCCTTCGAGGGCAACACGAACAGCAGCACAGGGACACTGCCCGGCACGGTCGTCGGGGCACCGACGTATGTCGCCGGCAAGGTCGGTCAGGCGATCAAGCTCAACGGCGCAGCCGATCATGTCACGATGCAGGGTTCCCTCAACCTGCCGGTGTACTCGGCCACCGTGTGGTTCCGCGTGGAGGGTGGTACGGCCCAGAGGGACATACTCTCCGTGTACGACAATGGCGGCCTTCACGGTATTCTGCTGGAGATCGAGGCCAACGGTGTGCTGCGCTTCCTGCACCGGGCTCCCACGGGTGCCACTACAGAGACCAACCTCCGCAGCTCCGGCAAGTACGATGACGGCATGTGGTACCATGTGGCCATCGTCAAGACCGCTGATACAACGATGTTGTACGTCAACGGCATACTGGTGAGCAGCGCGGCCAGCGCGACGGCGCTCGACGTGGCTCTGCCCAGGGTGACTATCGGTGTCCTGAAACACGACAGCCTGTCGCGTTACTTCCCCGGCGAGATCGATGAGCTTTATCTCTACAACCGCGTCTTGTCCCAAGCGGAGATCGCGTACCTTGCGGGGCTGGCCAAGCCATTCGACAAGTAATCAACCCTGTCGTGCGAGGATGCACGACCTGAAAAGATGCACTACGGGGCTTGTGTCCATATGACATGAGCCCCGTTATTGTCTGTGCGGCACAACAACGGACGGTTGTGCACCGGCGGTTGTTGAGTGAACATGAGAATGGGAATCATCCGGTGTAATCTGTTGCCTTTGTTGCTCCTTCTGGTTGCCGGTGGTTCTGTGGGGGCGGCCAATCAGCCGATACCCGTGACGATCAACGAATTCGTCGCCTCCAATCGGGCTAGCCTGATCGATGGCGATGGAAATGCGCCCGACTGGATCGAGCTGTACAACAGCGGCGCCGCGTCGGTTCCCCTGGCCGGCTGGTCCCTGACGGATGACCGGCGCAATCTGCAGAAATGGCCCTTCCCCCCGGAGGCCGTGTTGCGTGCCGGCGCGTACCTGGTGGTCTTTGCCTCCGGGCAGTCCACAGACTCCTACGTCGACAAGAAGGGCTACTTCCACACGAATTTTGCCCTGGACAAAGACGGAGAGTACCTGGCCCTGGTAGGTCCTGACGGTGTAGTCGTGCATGAGTATGGTCCTTCGTATCCTCCTCAGCGGACCGATGTCTCCTATGGGATCCGAAACGGCGAGTTGTGCTACTTTTCGCCGCCGACTCCCGGGCGGGCCAATGGACAAGGCTCCCCCGGTTCTCATGGACAAAACCTGGCACAGCCACGAGCGGGGATTCTACGACGATGCATTCGACCTTCAGGTCTTCTGCGACACGCCGGATGCCGTGATTCGCTACACCCTGGATGGTTCAGAGCCGACGGAGCAGCGCGGCTCTGTCTACAATCCCGGCGCCCGCATCCCCATTTTAACCACCACGCACGTGCGATCCGCAGCGTTCAAGACCGGCTGGATACCGGCCGACGTGACTACGCACACTTATATCTTCGTCGATGATATCGCCCGTCAGTCCGCCAACGTCCCCGGCTGGCCCACCAATTGGGGCTTCGACCCCGAGGTCGGCGGTATTGTCCCCGCCGATTACGGGATGGACCCGCGGGTGGTCGACAGCACGCTGCCCGGGTACTCCATCCGCGATGCGCTCCTCGACATCCCCACTGTGTCGATCTCCATGCTTCGGGATGATTTCATCAGCGACGCCACGGGGATCTACGCCAACCCGCTGGGCCGCGCGGAACGCAAGTGCTCCATCGAATACATCCTCCCGGACGGCACGGAGGGCTTTCAGTGCGACTGCAAGATCGAGGCACATGGCGGCTCCAGCCGTCGTCCCTGGCGCATGCAAAAGCACTCGATGCGCCTGACCTTCACCAGCCTCTACGGCCCTGCGAAACTGGAATACCCGCTGTTTCCTGACTCCGGCGTAGACACGTTCAATCAGCTCGTCCTGCGCGGCGGCTTCTGCGACTCCTGGGCCCTCGTCTCCTGGGACCCCGGTCGCTACCGTCCCAACGATGCCCAGTACATCCGCGACACCTGGATCAAGGAAAGCCTGCGCGACATGGGTCAGCCTTCCAGCGGCGGGTCCTTCGTGCACCTCTACGTCGACGGCCTCTACTTCGGCCTCTACAACCTGAGCGAGCGTCTGGCCGAGGACTTCTTCGCCGACCACCTCGGTGGTGAGCCCGACGACTGGGAGGTGAATGCTGATTTCTCCGCTCCCGGCGCCCGGTGGCGTGCTATGATGGCCATCGACCTCTCCACCTTCGCCGGCTACACGCAGATGCAGCAGTACCTCGACGTGGAGGACTTTGCCGACTACATACTCCTGCACCTGTATGCGGATGCCGAGGACTGGCCCCACCACAACGGTTGTGCCGCCGCCAACGCCATCAGCGGCGACGGCAAGTTCCGGTTCTTCGCCTGGGACCAGGAGATCGTCCTCGACTATCACGGCCGGGCCACCTCCCGCGTCGACAACACTGCCGGGGCCGGCGAACTGTTCCAGAAAATGCGCACCAGCGAGGAGTTCCGCCTGCTCTTCGCCGACCGGTTCTACAAGCATTGCTTCAACGGCGGCGCGCTCAGTGTCGCCGGCTCACAGGACCGCTACCGCAGAATCGCGAGCCGGATCGACAAGGCGATCGTTGCCGAGTCCGCCCGCTGGGGCGACGTGCAGATGAGTACGCCCTACGGCAACGACATCCAGCAGCCCAATCCGCTCACCGACATCAATCACATCCTGTATCCTCCGGCGCCCCACGGCCCCGACTACTATTTCACACGGGAGGACTCCTGGGTCGTCGAGCGCGACAACGTCATCAGCAATTACATCCCCGCGATCCACAACCCGGCCAATTCCTACGCCCTGGTCAACGTGTTGGGCAAGGAGGGCCTCTATCCGGCCATTGAGCCCCCGGTGTTCCACATCAACGAGACGCCTCAACATGGCGGGCACGTCTCGCTTGGGGATGTGCTGACCATGGCGAATCCAAACGCAGGCGGCGTGATTTACTACACCCTTGATGGCGCCGACCCGCGAGTCCCTGGGACACGCTCCGGGCAGGTCGATGCCGATGCCCTTGTCCCGGAGGACGCCGCGAAGCGCGTCTTCATCCCGAGAAGCGATATCGGCCAGAGTTGGAGAAATCAGCCGTACGATGATGGCCTCTGGATCAGCGGCTCCGGCGGCGTCGGATACGAGAGAAGCTCGGGCTTCGCGCCCTTCTTCGGGATCAATGTCAATTCGCAGATGTACAACGTGAATACCAGTTGCTACGTCCGCATCCCCTTCAACCTCACCGCGGGGGATCTGCAGAACCTGACCACCCTCACCCTCAAGGTGCGGTACGACGACGGCTTTATCGCGTACCTCAACGGCGTGGAGGTGGCCCGGGACATGTTTGCCGGAACACCCCAGTGGAATTCCGCGTCCAACGACAGCCATCCTGACGACGAGGCCGTGAATTTCACCGATTTCGCCGTCACCGCTCACGTGGGTCTACTGCGGCAGGGCCCCAATCTCCTCGCCATTCACGCTCTCAACGCATCGCCGACAAGCTCGGACTTCCTCCTCTCCGTAAAGCTTGTCACGGATAGGGGCGCACCCAAAGGCGATCCAAGCATCTCACCGACCGCCGTTCCATACACCGGCGCAATGCCCCTGACTGCGACCACGCAGGTCAAGGCGCGCGTCCAGGATGGCGGCCGGTGGAGCGCCCTGGCCGAGGCCACGTACGAATTGATGATGGATAATTGATGATTGATTATTGAAAGGGAAGTCCGGACATCCCTCTGAAATCATCAATCATCAATTGCCGCCGGGTTTGCCTACTCCGATATCGTCGATGAAGATCAGGCCCGCGCCGCCTGGGGCCGGATCGGTGCGGTCGCCTGTGCCGATGTACATTTTCTTGACGACCGTCAGATTGACTCCGGCGGTGGTGAATTCGCTAAGCGGAATGCGCCATTGTTGCCAGCCGACCGTTGTCACAGCCTCGATGCTCGGATGCACGATTAGCTTCTTGTGTCCGGCTTTGTCCTCGACCGCCACGTACAGCGGCGCCGGGTCGTTGCTCGGCTGCGCCACGCCGATCTCCGCGTTCTGCCACTGGCCCGTGACAGAGCCTGTTGTGGCGACGCCGGAGAACTCGGCGCTGGTCTGCATGCCGGTATTGTGGCTGGTCACGGCCAGGCCGACGAGGACATCCGGTGTCATCGCGATGTCCAGGACCGAGGCGAGATCGGTGGTGACGCTCGTCCACGTGATACCGTCGGCAGAGCGCTGCGCCGTGAACGTGTTGCCCTTACGCGTCAGACGGACCCAATAGGGCGCCTGGAGAGCAATCTGGTTCACCTGCTCGCTGGCGGCATTGGCGGTAGGGCGGCGCACGAAGGAGATCCCGTTGCCCGGCGTCACGACCACGGCCGCGTGCCTGGAGCCAGAGTCGAGCGTCTCACGGACCATCACACCGACTTTCGTCCAGGGGTCGGCCTGCACGAGGCTGTCCACGCGGGCCGTGATCGAGCCGTCGCCGTTGAGTTGCTTGTAGGCGAAGCGGAATTGATCGGCGGCGGCCCAGATATCCGCGCCGCCTCCGCCCATGATGATGCTGCCGTCCGTTCGCTGGAGGAAGTCCACTGGGTTGCCTCTGACGTGCAGGACCAGGGTATCGGCGCCGTGGGTCGTCCAGTCCTGGGGCGTGTCCCAGGTCCGCTCCGTCTCAGAGTAGTAGGGCGAGCTCACGTTGTTGTATTCGAGCGGCATGGACTTCCCGCCGCCGTGGACGATGGCGGTTTCCAGGATATTGCCCAGGGTTGGGTCGTAGCCGACGAGGGCGCCTGTGCCGTTGCCCGGGTTATCTTCGGGGAAGAACTCGTCCTTCGAGAAGCCATAACCGTCAATCCAGGCCTGGAAGACGCGATACGGCGAGTCGTTCGTGTAGCTCTCAAAATCGTCGACGGCGGAGTACTCCTGCGTCGTGAAACTCCAGGGCTCGCCCGGATAGGCCGCCGGGCTGCCGGCCTCGTTCACCTCATCGACCCTCCAGAAGTACGTCGCGCCGAAGTCAAGAGGACCGGGATCGAGACTGTGCTCAGCAGTCGTGCCGGCCGGGGCCGTCCCATCGATCACAGCTTGCCTGTCAGTGCTGAAATACACGGCGTGGGACGCTGCTTCTCTGCCCGGCCGCCAATTCAGCACAAGGCCCTCCAGCGACACTCCGGCGGCCTCGTTAGCCGGGCTTGGCTCCCGCGCCTGCACGGGCTTGTGATAGAAGCGGACCTCGCTCAGGCCATACTGGGTCAACGTGCCCCAGTTGCTCTTTACGGTGATCCGGATGTACCTGGCCAGGACGCCATCGAAGGAGATGGTCGTATTGTGTACATAGCCGGCTGTTCCCGGCGCCTGGGCGAACTCGTGGGTGGAACCGAGTTGTGCCCAGTTCATGCCGTCCGTTGAGTACTCGATCGTGGCCTCCTTGATGCCGAAGTGGACCAACGGCTCCAGGGCGGTGTTGTAGTTCCACACCCACATCTCATAGAGCTTATATGCCCCGTCGAACTCATACTGAATCCAGACGGATCCGCCCGCCGTGTTGTCGCCAAGCCACATATCCGTGGCGGCGTTCGAGTGCTGATCGCTCGTGTTGAGCCCGGAACGGTCAGCAGTATTCTGTGGCACTGTCCCTTCCACGCCGGGAATCGAGGCGGTGGCAACAACGTTTTCCACCGGATAGAGCGTGGGTTCAACAGTAAAACTCCACACGTCGCCCTTAAAGATCGTGTTGTCCGGAGCGCCATTGACTTCGTCGATTCGCCAATAGTGGGTCTGGCCGAATGCGAGCCCGCCCGGGTCAAACGTGCCGGCGGTCTGCCCCTGGCTGACCAGCACGTCCAGCGGATTGCTCCGGGTGGCGGCATCGACGCCGTCGGCGCTGGTTCCGAAGTATACGTCATGCTTCTGGGCTGTCTGTGCCGGTGTCCAGCCGAGGATTGCATCGCGAGGCACATCCGTCGCCCCCGGGGCCGGGTATGGATCGACGGCGCTCATCCGCTTGATGGCGACGTACGTGACACTGTCCAGCCTCTTGGAGTACTCGAACAGCAGCGTCACAAGCCCCTTTCGTAAGGCGGCATCCCATTTGATCCGCAGCAGGTTGCCGCCGGCGGTATCGGAAGGCCCTGTCCATTGCGGGTCGAGTGACGTGGCGAACCGGGTGGTCACCAGCAAATCGCCGTCCGGGCCATAGTCAATGTCCGTCGGGAATCGCAGGGTGACGGCCGTGGCGGGGGCATCGGCTCTCACCAGGCCGATGTTGTCGGCAACGACTGCCCCGGTCGCGTAATTGTACGCACGAATGCGGTGGTTACGCGGGTCCGACACCCACAAGTCCTGCTGGGCGTCGCCGTTGACATCGGGACCGAGGATGATCAGGCAGTTGTCCTTCGTCCCGTCCGCCGAGTAGGTGGCCACCTTCGTCATCGTCGCCGGGTTCCACACGTTGATCCGCGAGCCGGTGGACGCATTGACTCCGGCGGCCGCGAACAACTCGCCGACACCATCCCCTGAGACATCCGGCCCAAAGGCGATGCCGAATCCGCCGGTTCCGTCCTGGACGCCGGAACTGCCGCCGCCGTCGGCGATCTTGAGCGAGGTCAGCAGGTCGGCCATGCCGGTGTCGCCCGTCCTGTTCAATGTGGCTCCGTCGTACACCTCGAACGTGTCCCTCCTGCAGACCCACAGGTCCGCGACACCGTCCTTGTTGTAATCGTAACCGAACTGAATGTCCTGGAGAGCCTCGCCGGGCGCAGTGTACTTACCTGTGCCGTCCGCCTGGCCGCCGGCGGGGACAGCACGCCCGATGAATGCGCCGTCCGCATAGCTGAGATGCTTGCTCAGTTGCGGGCTGGCAATCTGGCTGGTGTAGACATCGCCGTTCAGGGGGCTGATTTCCAGCGCAAATACCTGGGTCTCGGCCGTGGCCATTGCCGGCGACCTCTCCCAGACGATCTGAAAGCCATCCGTGTAACGGATGATGGACTGGCCGCCATTGGTCCCCGAGTCATTACTGCCGCTGGACAGGACGTAATCGCCCACCGCTATCCGGGCGATCGACAGACATGCAAGTAAGCAGATCGGCAGGGTTCTCATTTCACCTTCTCCTTCCAAGACCACGAAGAGGATTGGTTCCGGCCGGTTGCGGGCCGGATTTGTTTTTGGATCTTTGGCCTCTGTACGCCATTATAGTAGACGACCGTGGGCAAAGCAATGTCGCCGGGCAATCTTTGATTGATTAAGGATAATGGATTATTGATTATTGAAAGAAAGGCCGAGTCTCCTCGTGAAATCATCAATGATCAATCATCAATCATCCTTCGTGGCGGTATCCGTTGTTCTGGGGATCAGTCAGTTGGCAACGGCGCAAGGGGTCTTTCAGCATCCGGGCATCCTGCATACTCAGGCCGATCTGGATCGCATGAAGGGAATGGTCCGGCAGGACATCGAGCCGTGGAAGAGCGGGTTTGAGAAGCTCCGAGCCCATCACCAGTCACAGGCGGATTGGCGTATGCGCGGGCCGTTCGAGAAGGTATCGAGGGGGACCGGTGAGCACCTCCACAACACAGAGTTGGCGGAGGACGGCAACGCTGCCTATCAGAACGCCCTGATGTGGGCGATCACGGGTGACGCCGCCCATGCCAGGAAGGCCATCGAAATCCTCAACGCCTGGTCCGGCTCGCTCAAGCAGATCACCGGGCATGACAAAGAGCTAGCGGCGTCTCTGTACGGTTTCAAGTATGTGAACGCGGCGGAGATCATACGATATTCGTACGATGGATGGCTGCCTGCGGACATCGAACGATTTGAGGTCATGCTGAGAGAGGTCTTCTATCCTGTGATCAAGGACTTCGCCACGTTCGCCAACGGCAACTGGGGGACGGGCTGCATCAAGACGATGATGGCCATCGGCGTGTTTCTCG
Organism: Sedimentisphaerales bacterium; assembly: GCA_963708075.1. Classification (GTDB taxonomy): domain Bacteria; phylum Planctomycetota; class Phycisphaerae; order Sedimentisphaerales; family Anaerobacaceae; genus PLanc-01. Next base: position 3,816,371 of record OY970194.1, on the reverse strand, counting down.
ATGATAAAGCACTCTTCGACCGTGCCGTGGATCATTTCCACAATGGATCGGGCAACGGCTCGCTGACGCATTACATCATCAACGAGCAGGGGCAGTGCCAGGAGAGCGGCCGCGACCAGCAGCACACACAGTTGGGCTTGGCCCATCTGGCCGAGGCCTGCGAGATCGGCTGGAATCAGGGCTTGGACATGTATGCCACAGCCGACAACCGATTGTGGAAGGGTTTCGAGTACACGGCGAAATACAACCTCGGTCACGATGTCCCGTTCGTGCCGTATCGCGACACGACCGGCAAATACTACGCCAAGGCTGTCTCGACGCAGGGTCGCGGCCGCCTGCGACCGATCTTCGAGATGGTCTGGAATCACTACGAGAAACGCAAGGGTATCCCCTCGCCGTACACGAAGCAGGCCGCCGAGAAGATTCGGCCGGAGGGCGCCGCCTTTGGAGCCGACCATCCTGGCTTCGGCACGCTGCTGTTTTCCCTGCCGAACCGCGTGCAATTCCCGGATAGTGCTACTTTACGGTGATGTCCAGCCGGACTGTAGATTTCGGCGGCTGAATCTCCCATCCGGATTCGGTGCGCCGGATGGTCACCTCGCCGAGGTCTTTGTCGTTCTGGTCCAGTGCTCGTGCGGTGATTGCCTGCGCCTGCGCAATCGCTCCGATTGCTGATCGCACGTCTTCTCTGCCGAAGACGCCTGCGGGCTTTGCGATCATGAGCCGGTCCACGGCTTCAATCGTCGTGATTGAAAGGCCCTTGCCCTCCTTCGCACGTCGGACGGCGATGCTGCCGGAGGCGCCGATGCCATCGAAGTCTCGCCATGTACCCCGGCCGTCGAGGAAGATACACTCGGGCGAACCGACGCGATCATACCGCTTTCCGTCGACGGACAGCGAACACTCGTAGAAGTCATCGGCGCCGATGGCGAGCCAGCCAAACGGTGGCAGGTCGTTCGTGACGCCCTCGTGCTCCACCGGCCACGATTCGCCCGCGTTGCCGTTGACCCACACTCGCAAGTCATTTGGATAATGGATGTACAGCTTCGACTTTCGCCACTGGCCACTCTGGAATGCCTCGGAGGAGCTTATGAGGCCGCGCTCTGCGCCGTAGCGGATTTCCAGGGGCTTACGCATCGCGTAGCGCATCTGAAGCGGCTGGAGCATGTAGTACGACCGGCAGGTCTGCCGCATGCCGTGCGCTTCCTCGACCAGCCAGCCGATGTGGCCGTATGCAATCGTCGCCGCCAGGAACTGGTCGATGCTCGCGACGATGTTCTCGGGCTTTTGCCAGCCCTCTTTGCCGTTGAAGAACTGACTCGTCCACGGCACGCCGATATCGACGGTCAGCGGGTGCATCTTGAGCAGGTCGAAGTGCGGCAGGTACGGATACTCCCAGAGCCGCAGCCCGCTGTACGTCAGGCCGTAGTTGCCCGCGCACAGGCCCGCATAGAGCCACTGATGGTTGCCCTCGGACCAGCAGTGACCGTCGTACACGTCCTGGTCGTGCAGCAGCAGTTCGCCGTAGGCGTAGAATGTTGCCGCGAAGGTTCCGGCGCCGGGCACACGCGCGTCGTAGTCCGTCCGGTCCCACGGGCTGACAGATGTGTGAACATCGGTATATGCGGCGTTCGTGCCGAACTTGCTCTGGATCAGCGGGGCGAGCTTGCGATCCATCTCCACGGCGAACAGCGCCTTCGGGGAGTAGCATCGGGCCCAGGCGGTGACCAGGTTGCCGTCGGGCCGGCGCATCACGTGATCCGTGTCCCAGTACGCATTGACCGGCGCGAAATCGGTGTAATTCGTGTAAAGGCCTGACCGCCAGCCGAGCGACCGCTGGGCCGCCACGTACTGCTTGAGGGCCTCGTCGCCGCCTTTGCCCGGCGCCGCGGCCTCGCGGAACGTGAAGCTCTCCCCGCTGTCGCGCCACGTGATTTCGTGGTTGCACTGGGTCAGCATCTCAATGCCGTACGCGCGCAGCTTCTTCGACCGTTCATGCTCGCGATCGTAATTCTCCGGGCCCCAGCTTTCCTGCCACAGGCGCGTGGCGGCCTCGAGTCCGCGTTTGGCCGGGGGGTTGGCAATCGTCGGCAGCGTGTCCTCGAATACCGGCGAGAACGTCACGAAGAATCGCTCAAAAACGTCGTTGCGCTGCCCGTCCGTCTTCGGGATGTACCTCACGCCGCCGTTCAGGTGAACCTTGCCCGCGTCAATCGTGTCAACCGCGTAGGGCTCGGAGGCGTTCGAGCGGTACCAGTCCATCCAGACTGAGGCAAAGTACGGGACTTTGCCTTTCGACATCAGCACGTTCAGATGATGGCCCCCGTAGTTCAGATAAGGCAGCAGCAGTAGTTCCGGCTGATTGGCATCCTCGATACGGCCGTAAGAAAGCTCCGTAGCCAATCCACCGGAACAGAAGCAGTCCACCACTAGGCTTTTCTGCCACAGACGCACGGCGGACCGAATGACTGCCACAGTGCCGTTCACTTTCATCTCCCACGACGCTTTGAGTCCGTCGTCACCGGATTGTACCTCGATCAGCCGCACATCGGTGGGCTGCGGCGACGAACTTCACTCCTGCGTCCACCATGGCCTTGGCTACTTGAACGCCGTTCAGCTTGACAAGCACGGGACCCCAGAATCCCTCGCCCGCTCTCAGTTCGTACTGCAACTGCGTGTCGGCATCCTGGTACGTGAATCGCCAGACCTCGCCCCCTTGCTCCAGTTTCGTGCTGAAAGCCGTCGCCTGATTCTCGGGCAGGATGGTTTCCTCACGGGTGGGAAAGGGCAATCGGCTCAATCCGGTATTTGCGCCGGGCGATTGGCCCGGGAACGGGTCGATGCCTCGCCTGGGCCTGGCCCCGAAACTCAACGGAGTAGGGTCCTCCTTGAAGAAGACCAGGTCCTCGACGAACAGCTCCCGATCCTCCTTGTTGGCGCCGCCTGCAATGCGCAGGCCCGCAAGACGAAGCGGACTTTTTTCGAGCAGGTCTTTCGGCAAAACCTTGTGGACAAGCCACCATTCCTTCCACGCGACTTGCGTGAGAGAAAGCGTATGCGCGGCGTTGTCCTTGTCCAGGAGCAGAAGCGAGATGGTAACGCGGGGTGTCCCCGGCTCCGGCGCCCACGCCCAGTTGTTGCCATAAACCCAGAGTGTCGTCGCCGATACAGCATCAGGGATGGGAACCGGCACGGGCGGACGCAACGTGATCGTGCTCTTGTCGGATGTGCCGCGATAGACGAGCCGGGCGACAGGCGATTCCCAAACGCGTTGCTTTTGCGAACCGAAGAGTTCGGCAACGGCTCCTTCCGCGCATTCGACCTGCCAGCCTTCGAGCGAGTCGAAATTGACGAGGGGCACATGCGGCGGCTTGCGTCCGGCCCGAACCATTTCGTACGGCTGGGGCCCCGGGGTCTCGTCCGCCGGCGCGGGTTTCGCCGCCTGAATTGTCACCGAGTTCGACTCCGCGTGCAGCAGCGGGGTGACTACGTCCACCGACACCAGGATTCCCGCCAGGAGCAGGGACCTGACCGATTCGATCCACAGTCTCATCGTTCACCTCGCGACTTCTTCATGTGCGATTGAGAGCATTGGTGTTCCTCTGTATCTACCCTGTCAATGTGCGAACCATGGGTGGCAGCGGCAAACGGCGTTTGCCGCTGCCACCCGTCATAAGTCTGGAATGCAAAACACCTCATACCTACTTTGACCGGGGTGGTTCCTATGTATCCCAGCCGAAAATCGGCCACTTGAAGGTGGATTCGACGGCGATCCGCCGGCCTGTTGCCTGCGATGCATGGCAGGCGTTCATGACTTCGAGCACGTGCAGGCCGTGCTCGGCGGTGATCAGGCTCTTCTGTCCCGTCAGCAGGCAACTCGCCACGTAACGGGCACCGCCCACCCACTCGTAGGGCCATTTCTCCCGGCACTGCGGCTGCAGGATCGAATGTCCCCGGGTCGCTACGTCCACGGCGGCGGGGGACCAGTCCCAGCCCTGCACGTGCAGCGAGCCGTCGGTGCCGGTGATGTCGATCGTATAGAGCTTCCGCTCACGGCTGGGTGCTTCCGGCTCGAAATAGACGAAGCCCGTCTGCACGTGTGAGAACACGCCGTTGCCGTGGTGCATGATGAGCATCGTATTCTCATCGGCTGTCACGGTCACCTCGCCCTTGTCGTCCACCTTGCGGGTCTTGTTCATCACCGCGGTCATGCCCACGACCTCCTTCACCGGCCCAAGCAGGCCCGTCAGCGTGGTGACGTTGTACACGCCCAGGTCGTACAGGCTGCCGCCGCCTTTCTCGTAGAACCATGCCGACCATGTCGGCCCGCCGTGGCCGTAGGTCCCGTGTCCGGCGGTGGCCCGGCCGATCTTGCCGCTCTGGATCATGTCGGACATGAATCGAAACTGCGGGCTGGTGACGCAAGTCGGAGCTACCCAGATTTGCACGCCCTTCCTCTTCGCCAGGTCGAGCAGCTCGCGGGCGTTCTTGACCTCCAGGGCCATCGGCTTTTCGCTCCAGACGTTGCACCCGGCCTCCAGCGCCTTCTTGTTCACCGGGCCGTGCGAGGGCATGGAGGTCGTGTTGACCAGCAGGTCGAACTTCGGCCCGCCGAGCATGGCGTCGATGTTCGGGAAGACGTTGGGGATCTTGTGCTCCTCGGCCGCCTTCTGTGCCCGTTCGACGATGATGTCGCAGACGCTGACCAGCTCGATGAACTCAGCCTCTGCCAAGCTCGGCAGGTAGGCATGCGAGACGCTGCCGCAGCCGATGTACCCGACACGGAGCCTCTTGCCCGCAGGAATCTGTGCTTCGGCCGCCGCCAGCCACGCCGGCACCGTAGCCAGGCCCGATCCGGCCGCCAGCGCCTTTTTCAGAAAACTCCTCCGGCCCAGCTCATCAATGTGCAGATTTCGACCGCCGATATTTGCCGTCACTATCTCTCGCATGACTTCTCTCCACCAGGAACTAGCTCAATTTCCTATCCGACGAACTCACGGCGCGGGTGCCATGGCTACGCTTGCGTAGCCATGCCCAATTCGACGGGCAAGGCATGCTTACGCAAGCGTAAGCATGGCACCCGGCCCATGTTACTGAAACGCCTTACGGCGTCACTACAAACGAGGCCTTCGGCCTTGACGATGCCACCCGGCCGGCACTTGCGATATCCATTTTCAGGACCTTGCGATTGTCCGCACGATTCTACGGCAGCGGTTTGATTCGTAGGTTCCGGTGCCGTACAGCCTTGTTATCTGGATAGTTCTGCAGGCCAACGTAGCCCTTGAGCGTTCGCTGGTTCGGGTCGGTCCAGCGGAGCACTTCTTCGCCGTTGATCTGGACCGTGTACAAGTGGCCGACGCAGACAATTTCGTACTGATTCCACTGCCCGATGGGCCTCGTGTTCGCCTTGCCGGATGCACAGAAGGGATAGATCGATCCCGTGCGCCAAGTCGGGTCGTTGGGCTCCGGATCGCCGATCTCCATTTCGTGGCCCTTGTGTACGGCGTCCCACGGATCATTGCCCGGATCGGGGAAGCGGAGGAACACACCCGAGTCGGCGATCTCCTGTTCCTGCACGAACTCGCCGCGAAGGATGAAGTCCTCGAACTGCCGGGCCGAATACCACCACAATCCCATGCCGCCTTCGCTTGTGGCGACGCCGTCCTTCACGATGAAGTGGCCCGGGCCGCATTGACGCCAGTCCTTGACAGTGTCTTCCGAGAGCAGCCGAATGAATCCCGTATCGTCGTTCGTCCGCGGAACACACGACAGCACGCCAAGGAAGACCATGAGTGAAACAGCCATGATGCAGATTCGCATCTCCGATCCTCTGCAACACAAGTCCTTAGTAACGTGACGTGCCACAAGCCTACATTTTTCGCCTTGCACCGGCAATCTGAAAATGCTCCAATGCATCGCTTATGATCCATGACGCTTCTCCAGTGCGAATCGCTATCGTCGGCTGCGGCAATGTGCTCGGTGCCTATCTGCCCGCGATCGAGCAGCTTTACCAGGAAGGATTGGCTGAGCTGGTTGCATTGTGCGGCCGTGAGAAGCACCGCGACATTGCCGGCCGGCTGGGTGTCCGCGCTTTCTACCGCGATTATGAGCAGATGCTGCGGCGCGACGATGTCGATGCGGTCGCCATTCTCACGCCCATGCTCACCCATGCGTCGATGGCCAAGGCAGCCCTGGAGGCCGGTAAGCACGTCCTGGTGGAAAAACCACTGGCGACGAATCTGGAGGAAGGGCGAGAGCTTGTCGCTCTGTCGCGAGCCAGCGGCAGGTATCTGGCGTGTGCGCCGTTTACGACTCTTAGTCCCACCTTCCAGACCATTGCTGCCAGGTTGCACCGCGGCGATATCGGCCGGGTGGTCAGCGCACGCGGTCGTTACGGTTGGGCGGGGCCCGACTGGACGGATTGGTTCTACAAGGCCGGTGGCGGGGCGCTCTTCGACCTCGGCGTGTACACCCTGACCACGCTCACCGGCTGGCTGGGCCCGGTCCGGCGGGTGACGGCGATGACCGGCGTGGCCGTGCCGCAACGCACGATCAACGGGCAGGCGGTTCGCGTGGAGGCGGAGGACAACGCGCAGGTCCTGCTCGACTTTGGGGGCTCGTGCTTTGCGACGGTGATGACCGGCTTTACGATTCAGCAATATCGCGGCCCGGGGCTGGAGCTCTTCGGCACCGAGGGGACGATCTATCTGCATGGCGACGATTGGGACCCGGATGGCTACGAGATCTGGCAGAACGCGGCAGGCTGCTGGCAGTACTTCAAGGAGACGCACCCCGAGTGGCCGTGGACGGATGGCCTGCGCCATCTGATCGAATGCATCCACAGACAGACCCCGCCCATCGTGACGCCGGAGCATGCGTTGCATGTGCTCGAGGTCATGCTCCAGGCGCAGGCGTCCGGACGGGATGGGCAGGCCCGGCTCATCGAAAGCACATTCGCACCGCCGGTCTTCGAGCAGGCAGGCCCGGCCGTCGCCGCTCACCGCATCCACGATCGAACGAGAACGGAGTAAAGATTCATGCCCCGCTGGTTTCTCTACAGCCTGATCACTATGCTTCTTTGGGGCGGCTGGGGCGTGGTCTCCAAGCCGGTGTCTGTGATGCTGTCGCCCTGGCAGGTGCAGTGCCTGTCCACGATCGGCTTGTTGCCGGTGCTGGCCGTGATGGTCGCGTCGAGACGGCTTGGGTCCGGCCCGAACATCCGGCGTGGATTCGCTCAAGCGTTCGCCGCCGGCATCATCAGCAGCGCAGGCAACATAGCCTGCTATCAGGCCCTGGCGATAGGCGGCAAAGCCGCGGCGGTGATTCCGCTCACTTCGCTGTATCCGCTGGTGACGATCATCCTGGCGATGGCGGTGCTTCGGGAACGGCTCAACGTTGTCCAATGGGCCGGCATTGCAGCTTCGCTGGCGGCCCTGTACTTTCTCAGCGTCGGCAAGGACTCCGCCTGGATTTCTCCCTGGCTGGCGGTGGCGCTGGTCCCGATCGCCCTCTGGGGCGTCAGCGGCTTTCTCCAGAAGCTGGCGACGTGCCATGCCTCCAATGAGCTGGTCACGTTCGCCTTCCTGCTGGGCTTTGTTCCCGTAGGCGTGCTGATCCCGGTGTTTCAGCCCTTGCTGTGGCAATTGTCCGGCGTGACCTGGCTGTTGCTGTTTCTGCTGGGGCTGTTCTACGGCCTGGGCAATCTGGCGCTGATCATCGCCTATGGCACGGGCGGGCGCGCCTCCATCGTGACACCGATGACCAGCCTCTACTCCTTAGTCACGATCCCCTTGGCGGTGTTGCTGCTCCACGAGCGGATTGCCGGCCGTGAGGCCATCGGGATCGTTCTCGCGTTACTGGCCGTTGTTGCTCTAAGCAGGGAAACACCCCCCAGGCCGTTGTTGACACGATAAGAGAGCCACCGCACGCTCGCCGGCGAGTTGTAGGGTGGGGCTTGCCCCACCATGAACCTCATGCCACAGGAAGCGGTGGGCCAAGCCCCACCCTACACTACGCAACGAAGTCTTCAGACACCGCACATGCGCGGAGCCTTTTTCGCCAGCCGCTGTCCCGTACATTCTTCCCTCGAACACGCATACCAGATAAACACCGCCCCATCCTCCATTCGTCTGTCGAACTCGACCATAGCGGCTCCGCATTCCGGGCAGAGCTGCTCAAAATCGGTGGTTGGTCTTTCTATTACTACCATGCTGCTCACATCCAACAGCCTCATATCCCACTGCTCCTTTCAGACACCGCATTCCGGCGCTCGGAGCACCTGCCTCCAGCCCCAGATGACATCTCATTAGTACTTCATAGGCATACGCCGCTCTCGGTTCGCCGGGACTAGGGAAATTGCTCAAACGCAGTACGGCAACAGCCTGATATTGAGTCCTTCATGTTTTGCGCCCGGTGCGATAAATCTCGGGGTCCGGGGCATAACCCTGGCGGCAATGCCCGTTGCGGGACCAGGAACGGGCAACAGCACATCGAGGGGTTGGGGCCAAACGCGAAGGATCGCGCTTGGGAGTTTCTCGCATTCGGGCCTCCAGCATGGATGGGCATACGCCGCCCGTGGGCCACCCTCTCGCACAGGCGGGAGGGGGAGTGAATCAGGCTGGTGGCCCCAACGCGCAAGACTCCCGGCCCGACGGGCCGGAACCATCCTTCAGGGGAATCGCGGGAAAGGCGTGTCACTCCTGCGTATATCCATGCCTGGTAAGGATTTAGGGGCCCGGAAGAAACGTGGGTGTGCGACTAATTTTCGTGGGGATCGTATGGCCTGTGGGCAGTTGGACAGCGTATGATGAGAATGGAATTATTCAGTCATTCAGTCATACAGCAAGGAAGTACTCATGCACGAGAAGCTCACTGCCTCACAGTTGAAAAAGGCGATGAGGGGAGAGGTCGATACCTTGATCGAGGACGTGGTCAAGGCCGTCAATCAGGCCCAGGCCGGACGCATCATTGCCGATAGCGAAGAACTCGTTCGCCAGGCCAGTGCGTTGTTTCGCCAGCGTCTCTATGAGAGAGCCCTTCAATTACGCCAGCAGCACAGTGAGGCGGCTTTTTCCCCCGATGCCCAGCGACGACGGCCCCAGGTACGAGAGTAAAGGCTGCCGTTCGATTGAGTATCTGACGGTCAATGGTCCTGTTCAGATCCGCCGCCGGGTCTATTGGAATCGCGGCAAGGGCTCCATCACCCCGGTGGATCAATGGCTGGGCATGAGCCACAGTCGCTACAGCGTGGGGGTTCGCCAGTTATGCTGCCGGGCGGCGGTCGGCAGTGACTTTCGCACCGCCGCCGAGAATCTGGCCTACGTCGGTCAATTGCACATCAGCCATGAGACGGTCCGCGGCCTTGTCGAGGGTGAGGGCCGGCAAGTCCTGACGCAGCAGCGTTCGGGGGCTCTGGGCCCCGACTGGGCGGCCGAGGACTGCCGGTCCGGACCGAACAAATCCACCTGCATCATCACCGGAGCCGATGGGGTTAAGGTGCCCTTGGTCACCCAGGTGGAGAAAGAGAAACGCCGCAAGCGACGGGCCCGTCGCCGTAAGGGCCAGCCCAAGCGTCGGCCGATGCATCCCGGCAGTGATCTGCCGTACAAGGAGTTCAAGATCGTGGCGTTCTACGATCCCTCGAAACAGCACCAATATGCCATCGGCACCAGCGGCAATGCCCAGACGCTGGGCCAGTTGATGCGTCAGCACGCCGGCCAACTCAAGCTGGATCAAGCCGCTCTGGCCTACTCGGTGAGCGACGGGGCCGAGTGGATTCGCAAGCAATACCACCTCCAATTGCCGATGCTCAAGGCCAACATCCTGGATTACTATCACCTGCGGGACAACGTGATCAAGGCCAGTCAAAGCGTCTATGGCCAAGGCAGTGTGCAAAGCCAGCATTGGCGTGAGCAGATCTGTGGCTGCTTCTTAGAGCAAGGCCCCGAGCAGGCCCTGGAGCAGATCCAAGCCCTGCGTAAGACGCTTCGAGCCGCCGACAAACGCAAAGCCCTGGAGCAGTTGATCAAGTTCATTGATGTCCGCCAGGAGATGACGCAGTATCCACAATTCAAAGCGGCCGGCTATGAGATCGGCTCGGGCCCGACAGAGGCCTTCTGCAAGACGTTGACGGTCCGGCTCAAAGGCCCAGGGATGCGCTGGGACAAACCCAATGCTGAGGCCATGATGGCCCTGGCGTCAGTGCGTTCCAGCCATCTATGGCATAACTACTGGGACATCCAACGCAAGATACCCGCCTGACCCCACGAAATGTAGTCGCACACAAACGTGGCTATCGGCGGGATTTCAGTTGACAGAAAATGCGTGCATATGTATGATAGGGACACAACGGAATAGCGGATAGCGACATAGTCCATTCGGAGAGCCTGTCCATGACCGGTGAATCGTCCATCCTCGCCGATTTACATAATGCCAAGAGGTCCATGAGCCCCGACACAAGTGATCCTGCGAAACAAACCCAATTCCTCCGTGCCTGCCGCGCTAAACAAAGCCAATTTGCCCGGCGGGTTCGTGATGTGCCGGCAAGCGTGAGGGCGGGTTTGAAACCCGCCCCTACAGGGGCCGGGTCGCACAAACAAAGTCAATTTGCCCGGCGTACTGTGTGAAACAAAGCCAAATTCCGGGGGCTGTCGGCCGGCAAGCAGGGATGATTGCGCGAAACAAAGCCAATTGGCGGAGGGCCCAATGGAAGGTAATTCCCGGTAGGCAAAAGAGTTATGCGAAAAACGCGGATTATGCCTGTGCGAAAAACAAAGCCAAATATGCCGGCGGACCTGTCTGTAGTGTGCCCGTAAGGGCCTTGAAGGAAACGCGTCGCGGCGTCACCACGACCGGGGCCGATCGCGCAAAACAAAGCCAATTTGCCCTGCCGGGCACACGAAGTCGCTGAGGACCTGTGTGCGAAACAAAGCCAATTTGGCTCGGCTGGCTGTTGGCGGCACGACTGGGTTTGGACCTTACGGCGGGTTACGCCGGATGATATGATGCGTCGATGCACGAGGTTTTGAAGAGCCATATTCTGCATCTGCTGCAGAAGGATAGTTCGCCCCGCAAGCTCGTTCACCTGGAACAGGAACTGGGCATTCGCGGCGAGCTGAGGGCCGCCTTTCGCGAGGCGCTGGACTCACTCTGCGCGGAGGGCAGCGTGATCGTCGGGGCGGGCAATCTCGTCAAACTGCCGGAGATCTCCAACGAGATCACAGGCACCTTCCGGGCCAATGCCCGCGGGTACGGGTTCATCACGCCCCAGCAGGACAGCATGGACGATGACGTGTTCATCCCTGCCAACGCCACCGGCAATGCGATGACGGGGGACCGCGTCGTCGCGAGGATCACGCGAAAGAAGGACCAGGACCGGCTCACCGGGGAAATCGTCCGGGTCCTGGAGCGGGCCCATACGACCGTGGTCGGCACGCTGCGGCAGGAGCAGAGCTTGTGGGTAGTCCAGCCGGACGGCGGGGATTTCTTCCGGCCGGTCGAGGTGGAAAGCATCGATATCCGAAGGGTCCGCCATGGGGATAAGGTGGCGGTGAGGATTCGCACCTATCCGACTCGTTCCCAGCCGGCGCGGGGTGATTACGGAAGTCCTTGGCAGGCCGGGCCGGTTCGATACGGAAATCTCCGCGATCATCCAACGCCACGGCTTGCAGGAGGACTTCGATCCGAGCAGCCTGGTCGAGGCCAGCAACGCGAGGGAGAATTTCGATCCCCGGGACACTCGCGGCCGCGAGGACATCACCGGCGCCCTGATCATTACGATTGACCCGCCGGACGCCAAAGACTTTGACGATGCCATCAGCCTTACCACCGATGAGCAGGGGCGGTCGGTCCTTGGGGTTCACATCGCGGATGTCAGCCATTTCGTCCCGGCCAGTTCCGCCCTGGACCGCTGCGCCCGCCAACGCGGCAACAGCGTCTATCTGCCTGGCAGGACGCTGCCGATGCTTCCGGAGATGCTGAGCAACGGCGTTTGTTCCCTTCAGCCGGGCCAGCCGCGATACACCAAGAGCGTGTACCTGACCTACGACAAAGACGGCCGTGTCCAGGCCACCCGCTTTGCCAATACGATGATGAAGTCCCAGGCTCGTCTGACATACCAGCAGGCCGACCGCGTGTTGAAGGGCGACCCCTGCGGCCTGTCAGCGGATGTCGTGACCCTGTTGCACGGTATGGACGAACTGGCCCGCCGGATCGAGGATCGCCGACGCCGGGCGGGCATGCTGCAATTGCAGACGTTCGCCGGTGAAGTCGTGATGGATGGTTCGGGGCAGGTGATCGGCGTCCAGCCCGAAGACACCTGCTATCCGCATACGATCATCGAGATGTTCATGGTTGAGGCCAATGTCGCGGTGGCGACTCTGCTCGACCGCTACTGCATCCCTTTCATACGGCGTATCCACCCCGAGCCTGATTCCGCCGCCTTTCGCCGGCTCTCGCAGACCCTTCGGCTGCTGGGAATGACGCTCTCTCGCCAACCTCAGCGCGGCGATTTACAGAAACTGCTGGACCAGGTCCGCAATACCCGGGCGGCATTACCCGTGAACATTCTTGTCCTGCGCAGCTTGGAGAGGGCGGTCTACGGCCCTGAGAGTGTCGGCCACTACGCCCTGGCCGCACGCAAGTACTGCCACTTCACAAGTCCCATTCGTCGCTACGCGGACCTCATCGTGCATCGCGTGCTCCACGGATATCTGACCGGCAGAGTGGACTACGCTCGTCGCCAATATTCCTTCGCGGAACTCGCGAATATCGGAGAGCACATTTCGGAAACCGAGCAGGCCGCGGAAGACGCCGTGCAGGAACTCAAGACGATTCTCGTCCTTCATCTATTGAAGGGGTTTACCGGGCAGGAGCTGGACGGGGTCGTCGTGAGCCTGACCGGATTCGGGGCTGCCGTGTACCTGCCCGAGTACGGCGTGGAAGGGCTGATCCGACGCGAGGCCCTGGGACCGGATCACTGGCAGTTCGACGAGCAAAGTCAATGCCTCATCGGCCGCCACACGAGGGCGGTCCTGCGGCTAGGGCAGACCATGCGCGTACGGATCGTCGATGTCTATCCCGCCGCGGGGCAACTCGACTTGGCTCCAGCCGTCGATCTTATCGCGAGATTGCCTCAGCAGACCCGGCCACAACAGGGCCAGCGAAAACGCTCCCAAAGACATCGAAACCGTCGCAGGCAGTAGGGGCGGGTTTGAAACCCGCCCGCCCACGTTGGCGGAGGAGTTGGACAATACGCCCGCGCGTTCTACGGATTTGGGAAAAATGGAAACAGCTCCCGAATCTCCTTTTTGTTGGGCTGGCGGCCGTATTCACAGATCTCGAAGGCTTCCGCATAGCGGATCTTGCCGGCCTGTTCCTGACCGTACCAGTCGGCGAGTTGCTTTCGGAACTGGTTGGCGGCCCCGGCGAACGAGCCGTCGAAGCTGCGGCGGACCTGCTCCTCGCGAGCCTTGCGTTTCTCCGGATCGCTCGGATACGAATTCTCGGAGCCGTCGCAGCCGCCTTCGAGCGTCTGCGATGCCAAAGCTATCGCTGCGTCCAGCTTCTTGCCCACGACTTCGTCGATGCCGACCACGATGTCCGGGGAGAACGGGTTGGGCTTCTTGAATCCGTCCTCGTAGTACAGAAAGACCGGGTTTCGCTTCAGGTAGGGAATGTCCGGGCAGAAGAACGCGACGGTGGCCATGTAGCCGGCGTCCTGGACGAGCATGCCGACATTGCGGTGGTCAGGATGGTAGTCGTTGGGCCGATGGCACATGACGACATCCGCCCGCCATTGGCGGATCAGCCGGACGATGGTTTTGCGGTTCTCCATAGTCGGCATCAGCTCGCCGTCATGGATGTCGAGCACTTCCATCTCGATGCCGAAGATCTCGGCGCAGCGCTTGACTTCGGCGGTGCGTCGCTGGGCCAGCGGCCCGCCGGCCATGCCCCAGTGACCGATGTCGCCGTTGGTGCAGGAGACGAATTTGACGTGATGGCCGCGGGCCGCCCACAGGGCCGCCGTGCCCCCGGCGCTGAACTCGCAATCATCGGGATGGGCGCCGAAGCAGATGATTCTTACCTTGCCATCCGTGGGATCCGGAGCAGGCGCCGGTTTCGACATTGCGGCTCCCTGGGCGTGTGCAGCCCCGGCGAAAAAGAGCAGCGTCCCGACCAGAGCCAAACTTGTTGCAAGCCACCACGATTTTGCTGATCTGCCGTTCATTGCGTGATCCTCCAAAATACAAGTAGCGAAGATACAAGTTGTTGCGCCTCTGCTTACTCCTGCCGCTCGCGGAACTCGCCTGCGATCCGCATGAACAGGAAGATCGCCAGGATGCCAACGACCACGTGGGCGGCCAGGACATACCAGACGTACTCGGGGTGGCCGGCATCCTGAAAGCGGCCGTACAGGGTCGTGTAAGTCACACCGCTGGTGACGCCGCCAATGCCGGTGGCCAGGAAGTTGGACCCCATGTACAGACCGGCCTTCTCCTTAGGAGCGATCCAGGTGATGTACTCCTGAATCCGTGGCGAGGTGATCATCTCGCCCACGGCGAACAGGAAGATGCCCAGGAAGACCAGCGCCGGAACGGAGATGGCGGCGTAGCCCAGGACCACAAAGCCTACCGCCGCAATGGCCAGTCCCCAGAGAAAGGCCGGAATCGGTCGGGATCGCTCCACGATGCGCGAGACGAGGAGTTGGAAGATCATGATGATGTAGCCGGTGTGGGAGATCGTCTCACCGAGGATGCGCCGGACTTTGTTGTCGTCCACATAGGAGAAGAAGTTGGCGAAGGCAGTGCCGAAGACGGCCTTGATGTCCAGATACAGCCGGGCGGTATCGATGGACGAGTCCACGTACAGGGCGCACAGGTTGAAGAACGCCCAGAATGGCAGCCAGAAGAAGATGCCCAGCAGCAGCAGAAACGCGGCAAACCTCCTGTCCGCGAGGGTCGTCCCGATTTCCTTGAGCTTGTGGCCGAGCGTGGCCCCGTCGGTCTGGCGAGGGGGCTCCTTGTAGAAGAAGATCGTGATGATCAGCATCACCACCACGGCGACCGCCGAGGCGATGAAGGCATAGTTCCAGGAGATCGCTCGCAGCTTGCCGGCGACGATCGGTCCGAACGAGCCGCCGACGTTGACCATCGCATAGAAGATGCCAAAACCCAGGGTCTTGTTGGTCTTGTCGGTGACCGCGCGGATTGTGCCGGAGATCAGAGGCTTGAAGATGCCGGCGGCCAGGCCAATGCTGAGCATCGTCAGAATGATCCCTGAATAGGACTTCGTCAGGATCAGCAGCAGGATCGACGGCAGGTAAGCCAGGTACGAGATGATCAGGATCTTCTTGAAACCGTACCGGTCGGCAAAGGTCCCGGAGATCACCGGAGTCACGTAGGACAGCAGCAGAAAGAGGCTCTGCACGATGCCCAACTGCTCGCGGGAATAGCCCAGGCGGGCCATGTAGATCCCAAAGCCGAAGTAGATGCCGTAGTAGGCGAATCGCTCCAGTACCTCGACGCTATTGGCGACCCAGAACACGCGAAGGGAAGGGGGTTCTCCGCGAAATCGAATTTCCAATGGCGACTGTCGAATCATCCATGAGATCGGCCTCCAAAAGACCCGTCGGTAGGGGCGGGTTTCAAACCCGCCCGTACATGTTCCTTGTTTCCAACCCATATCGGGCGATTTTATGAGATAGGGGGTTTCATGCAAGGGCCGTGGCCGAAGAACTCGCCAGATTCGAAGAAAAAATGGAGGATGGCAACTGGCACGGGGGCGATTCACAGGGTAGCATGAGGCCCTGATTATGATTGTGAGGACCTGCTTATGATGATGACCGGAAACTGCAAATCGACTGTCGTAAATGCAAAACCGCTTGCGATGATTGCGCTCGTGCTCTGTCTTGTGAGTACTGTCGCGGGGAACGCTCTCGCGGGTGAGCTCACATCCCTGTGGCGGATCGGCGAGGCTGACGGGAAGAACGCGGAGTTCGCGTTGGCGCCGGGCGGTTACGCGCAATTCAAGACCGACGGGTTCTTTGTCGTCGGCAGCTCGGATGCGAAGAAGGACTGGCCGTATGTGCACCCGGGGCCGGTGGATGGTTGGGCGGGGGGCCGACCGCATACGTTCGTCGTGCTCTTCGGACTCAAAGTCCCGCCAGTCGCAGGAGAATGCCGGCTCCAGTTCAACTTGATCGACACCCAGGGCGCAGGCCCGCCGAAGCTCCGTGTGGAAGTCAACGCGCGGCCGTTCGAGCAAGCCCTGCCCGCCGGCGCGGGGGACGCCTCCGTGTTCGGCCAGCCGGACAAGGGCAAGCGGCACAACTTCGCCGTGACCTTCCCGGCGAGTCTTCTCAAGACCGGCGACAATGAAATTCGCATCATTACGGTCAGCGGTTCCTGGATGCTCTACGACAGCATCGAGTTGGCTGTGCCCGCCGGGGCCGAGTTGGGCCAGGTGCAGTCGCGGACCCTGCTTGATGACGTTAGACCCATCCGCGCGCTGCGGGAGCGGGATGGGAAGCCGGTGCAGCCGGTGCTGGTCACTCTGCGGCATTTTGGCGAAAGCACCGACGCGGTTGTGCGCTTGCAGGACGGGCCCGCCGTGACTGTGCGTCTCAAGGAGGGTTCGCAGGAGGCGGAGCTGATGGCCGGCGCTATCGGCAAGGAAACAAAACGACAGGTCACGGTCGAGGTGGGCGGCAAAATCGTGGCGTCCCGCGAGATCACACTGAAACCGGTGAAGAAGCTTACGGTGTACATCACGCCGCACTCGCACACCGACATCGGCTACACGGAGATTCAGACGGCCATCGAGAAAAGGCAGGTGCAGAACCTTATTGACGGCCTCGCCGCGGCCAAGCGTACCGCCAATTACCCGCCGGGGGCCCGGTTTGTCTGGAACGTAGAGGTGCTGTGGGCGGCGGACCTGTATCCTGCACCGGCTCGACGAGCAGCAGCGGGCGGATTTCCTCGCCGCGGTCAAGAGCGGCCAGGTCGTCCTGAACGGCATGTATCTGAACGAGCTGACCGGCTTATGTCGCCCGGAGGAGCTGGTCCGTCTGTTCCGCTACTCCACGGAGTTGGCCGAAAAGACCGGCGTGCCGATCGAGTCCGTCATGATCTCCGACGTCCCCGGCTACACGTGGGGCACGGTCACCGCCATGGCACACGCGGGCATCCGGTACTTCTCCGCAGCGCCGAACTACTTCGACCGCATCGGTACGATCCTGCGGGAATGGGAAAACAAACCATTCTACTGGGTGGGACCCGATGGCCGGTCGAAGGTGCTCGTCTGGATTCCGTTCTGGGGCTACGCGATGTCGCATAAGTATGGAAAGATGTCGCCGCAGCTCGTGGAGGATTTCTCCGATGGCCTGGAGAAACGCGGCTACCCATTTGACATCGCGTACGTGCGCTGGAGCGGCCATGGGGACAACGCCGTGCCCGACCCCGCTATCTGCGAGTTCGTCAGGGACTGGAATGCCAAATACACTTGGCCGCACTTCATCATCTGCGGTACGACGGAAGCTTTTCGCACGTTCGAGCAGCGTTACGGCGACAGGCTTCCCACGGTGCGAGGGGACTGGACGCCGTACTGGGAGGATGGCGCGGGCTCGTCCGCACTGGAGACCGCGATGAATCGCGCCAGCTCCGACAGGCTCGCGCAGGCGGAAACGCTGTTTGCGATGCTCAAGCCCCCCGTATATCCAGCGGCGGCCTTCGGAGACGCCTGGAACAGCGTGCTGCTCTACTCGGAGCACACCTGGGGTGCCGACTGCAGCGTCACCGGGCCGGAACGGCAGAAGACAAAAGAACAATGGGAAATCAAGCAGAGCTATGCCCTGGCGGCGGACAAGCAATCATGCGAGCTATTAGCCGCGGCGACAGCGAAACGCGTCGGATCGAGCGCACCGCCGGGAGCGGTGGATGTGTTCAACACGCTCTCATGGCCGCGAACGGAATTGGTGACCCTGTCCAGGGAACTCTCCGCCACGGGTGATCGCGTGATCGACGACAAAGGAAAGGTAGTCCCGTCGCAGCGGCTATCCTCGGGCGAGCTCGTATTCCTCACCAAGGATGTGCCGGCCTTTACCTCACAGCGCTACATCGCGACCTCGGGTGCTCCCGAGGCCAAGGGTCAGGCGGCCGCACAGGGATCGACTCTTGACAGTGGCGTCATTCGTCTGCGTGTGGATGAGAAGACCGGCGGAATCGTCGAGCTGACCGCAAAGGATCTGAAGGGCAACTTCGCCGACACCAGCGGCGGTGAGGCCCTGAACGACTACCTCTATCTGATCGGCGACGATCTGAAGAACATTCAGCGAAATGGCAAGGTGACGATTCGCATAGGCGAGAAAGGTCCGCTGGTGGCCTCGCTTATTGTCGAATCCGCTGCGCCGGGCTGCAAGAAGCTTGTGCGCGAGCTTCGCGTCGTGGCCGGGCTCGACTACGTCGAGTGCATCAACGCCGTGGATAAGGAGCGCTTGCCTGCCAAGAGCTACATGGCAAAGGAGGGCAAGGAGAGCGTGAACTTCGCGTTCCCGTTCGCGGTGCCGAATGGCGACATGCTGCTCGACCTTCCGCTCGGCGTAATGCGTCCGGAGGCCGACCAAATGCCCAGCGCGTGCAAGAATTGGTTCACCGTGGGCCGTTGGGCCGATGTCTCGAACAAGAGCCGGGGCGTCACATGGGTGACGCTCGATGCTCCGCTGGTGCAGGTGGGCGGGATCACCGCCACGCTGCTCAACTCGCAGACCAACCCGGACATCTGGCGTAAGCACGTCGAGCCGACCCAGAAGCTCTACTCGTGGGCCATGAACAACCACTGGGGCACGAACTATCGCGCCTACCAGGAGGGACCGACCGTGTTCCGTTTCATCCTGCGGCCGCACGACAGGCGCGACGTGGCGGAAGCCTCGCGTTTCGCTACCGGTTTCAGCCAGCCGCTTCTGGCTGTTCGTGCAAGCGGCGCGAAGCCCTCCGGCGCACCGTTCCTCCGTGTGGAGCCTGAGGATGTCCTCGTGACGGCTCTCAAGCCGAGCGATGACGGCAAGGCCGTGATCATCCGGCTGTTCGGTGCGTCGGCAAAGGCGAGGTCCGCCACGCTCAAGTGGGGCATCGCGCCACCGGCGGGCGTGTTCCTGAGCGATACCAGCGAGCGTGCGGGTAAACAGGTGAGCGGCAAGATCAAAGTCCCCGCCTCGGGGCTAGTGAGTCTCCGTGCGGAGTTCAGATAAGCTATGAGAAGACAAGCCTTGGCGGTCGCTTTGCTTTGCGGGCTGATAGCGCCAATAGCTGCGTCAGCCGACGTTCAGGAAGTCATTGTTGTTTTCAAGACCCACTTCGACATCGGCTATACGGACATGGCCGCCAACGTTGTGCAACGTTATCGCACGACGATGATCGACCAGGCCCTCAAGGTGGTGGATCAGAGTCATGATCTGCCGCCGGAACAGCAGTTCGTCTGGACAATCCCCGGCTGGCCGATGCATAAGATTCTTGAAGACTGGCAAGGTCAGACACCTGACCGGAAGCAGCAGATCGTGCAGGCGTTCAAAGACGGCCGATTCGTGGTTCACGCACTGCCGTTCACCACGCACACCGAACTGCTCGAAGTGGAAGACATGGTGCGCGGGCTGGGCTACTCGTCGCGGCTCACACGGGAACTGGGCCTCGCCCTGCCGTACGATGGAAAGATGACCGATGTCCCCGAACACACCTGGATGCTATCCACGCTGTTGCACCATGCCGGCGTGCGCTTCATGCACATCGGCTGCAATGGATGGAGCGCGCCGCTGCTGGTGCCGCCGCTGTTCTGGTGGGAGGGGCCGGACGGCTCGCGAACGCTGACGATGTACTCGCCCGATTACGGTACCGGCCTGATGCCTCCCAAAGACTGGCCCTACAAGACCTGGCTGGCATTGCTCCATACGGGTGACAACGTCGGTCCGCCGCGGCCCGAGGATGTCCAGAAGGTACTCGACGAAGCAGCCCAAAAGCTGCCTGGTGTCAAAGTGCGGATCGGCCGACTTTCCGATTTCGCCGACGCCATTGCAGCCGAGAAGGCCGATTTGCCTGTCATCCGTGGCGATGCCCCGGACACCTGGATTCACGGTCCGATGTCGGACCCGGCGGGCGGCAAGATCGCCCGCAACCTCCGGCCGCTGATTGCCGCCACGGAATCGCTTAATACACAACTGGATGCGTGGGGTGTGACGGTGCCTGATGCCGCACCGGCGGTGGCTGAGGCCTACGAGCAAAGCCTGCTCTATGGCGAACATACCTGGGGCGGGATGGGGTGGTGGGCCGGGTTTGGACACATCGAAGGCAAGATGAGCTTCGGTGAGGATTTTCGTAAGGACCGCGCGGCCGGCCGGTTCCGGAAGATCGAAGCCTCCTGGGACGAGCACACCGCGTATATTGAAAACGTGCATAAGGTCCTCATGCCAGTTCTGCAGGAGAACCTCACGTCACTCGCCCGAAACGTAGGCTACACCGGGCAGCGGCTCGTGGTCTACAACCCGCTGCCGTGGAAGCGCGACGGATTGGTGAGCATCGAGGCCCAGACGCCGGGCGCGGACGCGATGCGAGCGGTAGATCGTGGCGAGGACCTGGCGGTCGAAACCGTAAACGGCCAGTGTCGCTTCATTGCCCGCGATGTGCCGCCGATGGGCTACCGCACCTATGTCCCGGTCAACGCCTCGGCTCCGCTTCTTTCCAGCGATGGCGGCGTGATCGAAACCGCTCAATTCCGCGCGACGTTCGATCCCGCGCGAGGCATTGTGCGGTCGCTGATGGAAAAGGCCTCGGGGCGCGAGTTGGTCGATGACACAGCGGCGGTCGGTTTGGGCCAGTACCTGTACGAGCGGTTCGACACGAAGCAGATGAATGAATACTGCAATGCGTACCTCCGCCTTCCGGAGCAGGTCAAGAGCCAGGTGTTCAACAAAGTCAGCCAGCCACCCGCCGAGGAATTCCCGTATCGCGCTGCTTCGCCGAAGGATTTCCAGCTTCGCTTCGAGCGGTCAGCGGTCTCGGTGGCGGCCGTGATGGAAAACCGCGCGGATGGAGACCTGCCGGCGGTCACAACACGGGTCGTTCTATATCGCGACCAGCCGTACCTGGATCTCGAGATCACGCTTCATGATAAGCCGGCCGATTCATGGTCCGAGGCCGGCTGGCTCTGCCTGCCACTGAAGGTCGATTCACCGCAGTTCCGCCTCGGCCGGGTCGCTTCGATCATCGACCCCGCCCGCGACATCCTGCCGGGCGCCAACCGGCACATCTTCGGACTCAATACCGGCCTGGCTGTCACCGACCCACAGGGCCAGGGCGTCGGCGTTTGCCCGCTCGATTCTCCGCTGGTCAGTCTGGACACGCCGGGCTGCTGGAAGTACACGCACGACTTTGTGCCACGTAAGCCGACCGTCTATGTGAACTTGTTCAACAACCAGTGGAACACGAACTTCCGGCTGTGGAACTCAGGCACGTGGACCTCGCGCGTCCGGATCTGGCCGATTGACCGCTACCAGTCGGAGTCGTTGCTCATCACGCCTGCCCTGGAATCCCGCTATCCGCTCCAGGCGGCCTGGGCCAACGGCCCCGGCGGGAAGCTGCCGACCGCACAGGCGGGATTGGAACTGTCGCTCAAAGGCGTGCTGGTCACGGCCTTCGGCCGCAATCCGGACGGCCCCGGGATCGTGCTGCGTTTATGGGAATACGCGGGCAATTCCGGCGCGTGTCGGGTGCGTCTGCCCGCGGGGATCGATGTTGAGCAAGTCCAACCAGTGAATCTCCGCGGCGAACCGGCCGGTGCACTGATTCCCGTGGAGCAGGGCATGTTCACTGTGAATCTGACGGCGTTTGCCCCAGTGAGTTTCGTCATGAAAGGAAGGCTGTAGAAGCATGGATACATATCCCATCAGTCAAAGCCGGGCGGCGGAAGGCCGTGGCGGCACGGTGCTTTTGACCAGCGCGATTGCCGCGGCATTAGGGTCGTTTCTGTTCGGGTTCGATACCGCGGTGATCTCCGGCACGACAGAGGCTCTGCGGGGAGTCTATTCGCTCAGTGATAATCTCCTGGGCTTCACGGTTTCCAGTGCGCTGTTCGGGACATTGTTCGGCGCTCTGCTGGTGGGTCGGCCCTCCGACTGGTGGGGCCGGCGACCGGTGCTTACCGTCCTGGCGGTCTTGTTCTTCGTGTCCGCCGTGGGCTGCGCTTTTGCGTGGGACTGGTATTCGCTGCTGTTCTTCCGCTGGATCGGTGGTGTGGCGGTAGGGGGGACATCCGTCGTTTCGCCCGTGTATATCACGGAGATTGCGCCGGCTCGTCGTCGTGGCCTGCTGGTGGCGGTGAGTCAATTGAACATCGTGGTAGGCATCCTGATGGCCTATTTCTCCAATTACCTCGTGTCCTATTTCCTGGGCGCGGAGCATCCTGCCGGCTGGCGATGGATGTTCGGCCTGGAGGCAATTCCCTGCGTGGCGTTCTTCATCGCTTCCATGGTGATTCCGGAGAGCCCTCGCTGGTTGGTCAAGAGAGGAAGACGCGCTGAGGCCGAGACCGTGCTGACTCGGTTCGGCCACGAGAATCCTCTGCGGGAGGCTGATGAGATCGAGCAGTCGCTCACCTCCGAGCCCGCCGGCGCGTATCGCGACCTGCTCCAGCGCAAGTACCTCAAGCCCTTGTTGATCGTGTTCATGGTCGGGGCATTCAATCAGCTCGACGGCATCAACGCGGTGATCTACTACACCGCCGACATCTTCCGCATGGCCGGAGCGGACAAGACCAGCGCCCTGATGCAGTCGGTGATCGTCGGTCTGACCAACCTGGTGATGACGATCGTGGCCATGGCCGTGATCGACCGCCTCGGACGCAAGTTCCTTCTGCTGGTCGGCTCGGTGACATTTGTCATCTCGCATGTCTTGGCGGCGTGGGTGTTCTACACGCACACGCAAGGCTGGATCGTGATTGCGGCCATGATGGGCATCGTCGGATCGCACGCGTATTCCCAGGGCGCAATCGTGTGGGTGTACATCAACGAGCTGCTTCCCAACGCCATTCGCGCCTCCGGCTCGGCCGCAACCTGCTTCCTCATCTGGAGCCTCTGCATTGTCGTAAGCTGGACATTCCCGGTCCTCGCCCGCCATTCGGGCGCGCTGGCCTTCTCCATCTTCGCCGTCATGATGGTTCTGCAGTTCTTCCTGGTCCTCAAATACCTGCCCGAAACGAAGGGTGTTTCCCTGGAGCAGTTGCAGACGCAGCTCAGCGCCGGCTGACGGCAGGGGGCGGGTTTCAAACCCGCCCGTAGAAACCCGCCTCTTCAAGAAAAACGAGAAATCAGCATATACCCATGCTGCCATTTTGCGGGCTACGTCGTATAGTTAATGGTTGCCGGTTGATGGTTGTTGGTGGCTATTTGCTCGTGCGACGCCAACTGACAACCAACAACGAGCAACCAACAACTATAACAACAGGTGCCGAGGAAAAGTTGCATGGCTATACGGATTCTTCTCGCAGATGATCATAAGCTGATTCGTGAGGCCCTCAGCAGATTCCTGAGGACCCAGGAAGGTATGGAAGTAGTAGGCGAGGCCAAGGACGGCGTTACAGCCATGGAACTCGTCGAGAAGCTCCACCCGGATATCATCATTATGGATGTCAGCATGCCGCCGGTGCTCAGCGGGCTGGAGGCCACACGGTGGATTTGCAGCCGGTGGCCTGAGATGAAGGTCATCGCGCTTTCAATGCACAAGCACAAGCAATACGTGGCGGAGATGTTCAAAGCCGGCGCACGCGGCTATATGCTCAAAGACTCCGACTACGATGAGTTGCTGGAGGCCATTCGAACCGTGGCTGAAGGTGCGATTTACGTCAGTCCCGGCGTGGAGGTCGAGGCTACCGTGTCCGAGAGTCATGAGCAGGGCGAGTAGGGTGGGGCTTGCCCTACCGATTTCCTATCCACCCGGTGTCGTGCCTCGGATGACGGCGAGCAGTTCCTCGGCCGGTGCGGTTTTGAGGATGTAGGCCTCGGCCCCGGCCGCGAGCATCTTTTCCACGTTTTCGTGTTCCTCGTACATGGACAACGCAATCACCCGCGTGTCCGGCATATGCCTCTTGATCTGCCGGGTGGCCTCATCGCCGTCGATCAGGGGCATGGCCACATCCATGATTACTACGTCCGGCCGGAGCTGGTCGGACAGATCCACCGCCTCGCGGCCATTGGCAGCCTCCCCGACCACCTGGATGCTGTGTTCATCGCTGAGCAGCGAGATCAGGCCCTCCCGCACGATCTCATGATCGTCCGCGATCAACACGCGCAGGCGGCGCTGCCCTTCGCCTTGGGCAGGCTTCGTTTCCTTCGCAAGGTCGGCCGGCTCGACGGTGGCAGCCTTTTTGATGAGTTCGCCGTCCGGTACGACGATATGGAACGTGCTTCCATGGCCCTTGCTGCTCTTGATCTTCATCCGTCCGCCAAGCAGCTCGACGCGCTCGCGGATGCTGAACAGCCCGAATCCCGTGGTCGCCTTGAGATCCTGCGGGTCGAACCCGCGGCCACGGTCGGATACGGACAGGCAGATGCACTGGCCCCACCGGCGAATGCGAATCCTCGCCTCGTTGACCCTTGCGTGCTTGACCACATTGAACAGCAGCTCCTGGGCCGCCTTGTACAGGAAGGCCCGCAGCGCATCGGACTGCACATCGGCTCTGCTGAAGGCATCGACGCGGACGATCAGGCCATGCTTGGTCTGGATCTGGCCGGCCAGCCATCCGAGGGTATCGCGAAAATCGCCATGATGGAGCACGGCCGGACTGAGCTCGTGGGACAGCGCCCGCGATTTGTCGATCGCGTCTTTGAGCATGTGGTCGATCTGCGCCGCAGTGGCCTGTATCGATGGATCGTACCTGGCCCGGCTCCGCAACGAGTTCAGATGGAACTTCGCCGCCGCCAGGATCTGCTGCAGGTCGTCGTGCAGGATTTCCGCAATGCGCTTACGCTCGAGGTCCTCTGCCTGCGACAGTTCCAGCGCCAGCTTCTGGAGTTGCCTGGCCCGATACTGCAGTTCGGCGGTTCGCTGCGCCACCTTCGCCTCCAGCGTAGCGTTCAATTCTCGCAGGGCCTGTTCTTTTGCTTTGAGTTCGGTAATATCCTGGATGACGGAGTAGATCAGATCCGTCCCGCTGGGATCTTTGATGCGAACGCCGCTCAAGAGCACGGGAAAACGGCTGCCATCCTTTCGAATATACTCCTTTTCATAGGGGCCGTACCTCCCGACGGTGTGAAGCAATTCCAACTGCTTCGCTTCCATTTCCTTGTAGTCGATCGGCGTAATGTCCCAGTAAGTCAGCGACCGGAATTCTTCTTCGGTGTAACCGGTCATGCCCCACAGCGCCTGGTTGGATTCCAGGAATTGCCCATTGTCGAGCCTGTTCAGTACGATGGCAATGGGGGACAGGGCGTGCAAGGTGCGGAATTTCTCCTCGCTCATCCGCAGTGCCTCTTCCGCCTGCTTGCGCTCAGTGATGTCGTGAACCATGCCGACGGAACGGATGCCCCGGCCGGACGCATCGCGGACGTGCTCGCATTTCTCATGGACGATGCGGACCTCGCCGGTGGACCTTCTGACAATGCGATGCTCGATCTCATAGGTATCCCGTCCCTCTCGCAGCGAGCCGGAATATGCGGCATCCACGGCCGCGCGGTCCTCCGGGTGCACGTGGTCGAGAAATGCCTCGTAGGTTGCGCCGAATTCCTGCGGCTGCAAGCCGAAGATCCGGTACACCTCGTCGGACCAGGTCAACCGATTGCTGACGAGGTCCAGTTCCCAACTGCCCAAATGCGCGATCTCTTGCGCCCGCTCCAGCCGTTCCCGGCTCTCCCGGAGCGCCTCCTCCGCCCGCTTGCGCTCGGTGTCGTCGAAGATATAGCCTTTGATCTCGTACAACTCGCCACGCTCGTTGAAATGGCCG
Organism: Sedimentisphaerales bacterium; assembly: GCA_963708075.1. Classification (GTDB taxonomy): domain Bacteria; phylum Planctomycetota; class Phycisphaerae; order Sedimentisphaerales; family Anaerobacaceae; genus PLanc-01. The sequence continues at coordinate 3,790,394 of OY970194.1, read as the reverse complement.
ACGAGGTTCTCCACTATGTAGACAGGCTCGCCATCACGGCGTCTCCGCCAGACCTCAAGACGCTCGGTCTTCCGTTGTTGCCTCAGTCTCTCCAAGAGCGGTTCTCGTTCTGTCGGATCGACGTACAGTTCCAGGATGTTTGTGCCAACAGCTTCGTCGGCCGAGGAGAATCCGAAGATCCGGGCGAACGCCGGATTGCACAGCAGAATCTTCCCCTCGGGTGTGCTGATGACATTCCCGGTCAGGTCGTCCTCGAAAAGGCGATGGTAGCGCTCCTCGCTTTTGCGCAGGGCCTCATTAGCGGCCCGCAGCTCCTCCTCTCGTGCACCAAGCTCTTCGTTGGCGATCTGCAGCTCTTCGGTTTGGGCTTTCAGTTCTTCTGTCTGGATCTGGAGTTGCGTATTTGCCGACTGCAGGGCTTCCTGGGCTTGTTTGCGCTCGGTGGTGTCGCGGATAACCGCCAAGTGCCGGCCCGGCAGGATGTTGGCGACGGCACTCGCTTCGATGTAGTGTGTCTGTCCATCGGCGCCGGTCAACGGCAGTTCCCCGTGGAAAGTGCCTGTGGTCAGGAAGGTCTGCCAGAGGGTCGAGAAATCGGGGGTCTGGTCCATGACGTCTGAGATTCGCCGGCCGACGAGTTGTTCCGGTGGAAGGCCAAAGATCGCTTGCACGGCCGGATTGGCCTGCACGCAGATTCCCTCGTCATTGGCGATCGCGATGGCGTCCTGGCTGGACTCGAAGATCATCCGGAAACGCGACTCGCTCTCCTCCAGGGCCTGCTGGTGCTCGCGCAGGACACGGATCGAGTTGGCGGAGGCTTCCAGCTCAGTCAGGTCCGAGGCCACAAGGCAGATGCTGGTGGCACCGTCGATCTGCAGGGGATTGGCGGAAATCTGGACGGGCACGGCCGTGCCGTCGGTCGCCCGCAACGTCACGCGCCGCTGGATGGCTCCGATCTGCCCATCTCTCAGCATCGCCTGCAAGGACGGCCGCTGGGGGCGGGCCGCAAAGTCCGTCACCTTTCGGCCGATCACCTCATGGATCGGCATCTTCATCAGGTCGCAGAACCGCTGATTACAGAAAAGCACCGTCCCATCCGGGTCCACCGTCACGGCCGCCTCGTTCATCGTCTCGACGATCACGCGATAGATGTGCTCAGCGCCAGTAATGGAGAAGACCTGCTCGCCGCGCGGACCGGCCACCACGAGTGCATCGACGTCGCCTTGGCGGATCGCCTCGATCGTCTGCTCCGCCTCCTCCAGCCGCCGGCGCAGAGTCTCGACCTCCTCCAGCAGTTGCGCCTTGGTGCGATGGTCTTTGCTCTCACTACTCATGACTCAACCTTCGGTGCTACCGATGCACGTGAGAACGCGCTCGACAGCCACCCCATGTCATTCCCGCGAAGGCGGGAATCCACTTGTGCACCAAAGCATCCTGGACCCCCGCCTGCGCGGGGGTGACATGAGGAGGTATATTTGGTTCCGTGGTTATTCCTCCTTCGGTTCTCAGGTCCAGGCCGACGAGGAGCTTTTCCTTGTCGGCCATACTGCCGATAAATTTGCGCAGCGGCACGGGCAGCTTCTTGATCAGGGTCGGAGCGGCGACGATCTGCTCGCCTTTGGCCAGCGTCGGCTGCTGATAAATATCGATCACTTCGAGATCATATCGGCCCTGCAGATGCTCCTCGCAGATGGCGGTCACCGTGCGGATCGCTTCCCGCGATCGCGGCGTGATGCCCGCCACATACAGCCGCAGCACGTATTTTTGCTTCTTGGCCTTTTCCGCTGCCTTCTCGATGGCCTCTTTCGCAGATTCGGTATGTTTCTTAGCCATGTATTACTCCAGTTATCGCGGGCGAAGGTCCAGGCCCACAAGGACGCGTTCCTCATTTGAGAGGTCCCCAATAATCTTTCGAACCGGCTCCGGCAACTTGCGGACCAAGGTGGGCACGGCCAGAATCTGGTCACCGCGCGCCAACTGCGGGTTCTTCAGCAAGTCAACGACTTCAATGGTATACTGCCCGGCGAGATGCACTTCGCAGATTCTCTTGAGATTCTCCAATGCCGCGATCGCACGCGGCGTCTGGCCCGCCACGTACAGCCGCAGGTCCCACCGCTCCGACGGCTCGGAGGACTCGAGTGGCTTGGATGCTCTCGAACCGCGCCGGGGGGCTTTCACTTTACTTTGTCTGGTTGGCATTGCGATTTCTCCCTTTTTTCGTCATCTCTATATTGTTTACGTTCCCGGCTCGCGCGCGGGCCAATTCTGCCTGCTCGCGTGCGGCTGTGGCAAGCCGGGCCTGTTCATCACTCGCAATCGCTTTCAACTCTTCATCCAGAGCGACGCTCTTGAGCTGCGTCGCCTCCAACTGTGCCCTGGCCACCGCCTGCTCCTGCTCCAGCTCCCGTCGCCGGCGGGCGACCGTCTGCTGCTCGCCGATGGTCTGGATTTTATCCCTCGCCTCCTGCGCCATCCGCGCTGAACCGGTCAGTACCGTGCCCAAGCCGACATAGACATCCTTGAGATGGATGCCATTATCCGTCAGGAGGAACTCGCGGACCTGATTGGAGTGCGCCATGCCGCGGCTCTTGAGGATGAACAGCAGGCGGTTGCGCTCCGCGCCCATCTCCATATTCCTCAGCAGCAGCCAGGTGTCCATCAACGACGAGACGCCCACCTCGCTCGATTCAATCGAGACACTGCTCTCGGTGAGGCTGGTGAACAGGGCTGTGGCGCCCCTGCTCTTGAGAAAGTCGATCACCCGCGTCAGCATGGACTTGATATCCCCGGCTTCGCCGATCGTCATGAGGTTGGTGATCGGATCGATGACGACGACGGAAGGCTTGAACTCGGTCACTTGTTTGTGGATGGTCACCAGGTGCTGCTCCAGGCCGTAGAGCGTGGACCGCACGGCGTGGAAGCGCAGCAAATCCTTGCGAACCCACTGTTCCAGGTCGTAGCCGATCGATCGCATATTGCGCATGATTTGCGCCGGGGCCTCCTCGTAGGCCAGATAGAGGGCGCGTTCGCCCCGGCGGCAGGCGGCACCGACAAAGGCGGCGGCCAGGCTCGTCTTGCCCGTGCCCGCACTGCCCGAAACCAGGACGCTGCTGCCCCGGAAGTAGCCTTTGCCGCCGAACATCTCATCCAGTCCGTGGATCCCGGTGGAGATACGCTCAGAGCTGACGCCGTAGTCCATGCCCAGCGAGCTGATGGGCAGGACGCTCAGGCCGCTCTCGTCGATCATGGTCGGGTATTCGTTGGTCCCGTGAGATGACCCGCGGTATTTGATCACTCGCAGCCGCCGCGTGGCGATCTGGTTCGTTACACGGTGGTCCAGGAAGATCACACAGTCGCTGACGTATTCCTCCAGGCCGTGACGGGTCAGCGTGTCTTTGCCCTGTTCGGCTGTGATGATGGCGGTGACTTTCCTGTCTTTGAGCCAGCGGAAGAGCCGGCGCAACTCCGCCCGCAGGATCCCTTCGTTGGGCAGACTGGCAAAAAGCGCCTCGAGCGTATCGATGGCGACGCGCTTGGCGCCCACCTCTTTGATCATGGTGTCCAGGCGGACGAACAATCCTTCGAGATCGTATTCACCGGTCTCTTCGATCTCGCTTCGCTCGATGTACACGTAATCGATCGCAAGCTGCTTACGGCGGGTCATCTCCTCAAGATCGTAGCCGAGGGAGGCGACGTTCTTGGTCAGGTCGCCGGCGGTCTCCTCAAAGGCCATGAACACGCCCGGTTCGCCATAATCACGAACGCCTCGGACGATGAATTCCATGGCCATGAGCGTCTTACCGCTTCCGGCTCCGCCGCAGATGAGCGTGGGTCGCCCTCGCGGCAGGCCGCCGCCGGTGATCTCATCCAGCCCCTGGATGCCGGTCGGGCATTTCTCAAGGCCGGTGAGTTTCTTTGCGGTGGTTCGGGTTCTCTTTCTTCTCTTTCGTCAGTTCAGGCATACAGGATTCCCTTGTGCATAGCGATGAAAGAATGGCTGATCATGGAGCACAATCGCCAGCAAGAATGCAGTCAGAAAAGACGCAGGGGTTGCGCTGTTGACTTTTCGTGACGCAAACCTCCAACCCAATGGCCTCAGTTGCCCGTCGTCAAATGATGGCGCCATGTCTTATCCATACCCGTAGTTCGATAAGCTGTCAATGTGGAATCCAACTTCTCAAAGGCGGCATTACAGGGTCATGAGTTGATCCATGACATCTCGCCTTCTCCCAATATGAGGAAAAGTATCAGTCTGTTTTTAAGCAAAATCCTTAATCGTTCGATGTCACGTGCCGGTCTGCGCCATGCGACTAGGCAAAACCCTTAATCATGTATGAGCAATTTCCTCTGTAGCCTTATTCGAGGGAATCTCTGAGGATATTGCCCGGACGGAGCACGCGAAATGGCCATTCGGTGCTTGCGGCGAGCTGAAGCAGTCGCTTCCGGAGGACCGAGGGGGCCGAATCTCCGGCGCGGCGGCGGTAAGGAGGCTGCCGCCGGCCGCATTATTCATGTCTTTCCGCAGGATGTCACCCGACTTGAACAATCGCAGGTAGTGCGGTATAACCCGTGGGTCTGCGTTTGGTTGGGCAATGGTCTGTGATGGATAATGTGAGAAGGGGAGAACCGGTGAGCGTGGAAAAACTGGCCATCGACGGCGGCGGTAAGGCGGTCGGCAAACTGGGGCCGTTCCCTGCAAAAATCGGCAAAGATGAGCTTCTTGAGATTCTGAGCATGTGGCAGTTCAGCCCGCAGACGCAGCAGAAACTCAGGGAGCTGATCGAGAACGAGCCGGATGTGGCGGGTCCTCACCTGTTTCGCTACTACAATCCCAGGCCGAGCAAAGTGGCGGCGGCCGAGGCGGCCATGCGCGAGCTTATCGGTGTTGGGCACTGCCTCGCCGTCAATTCCTGCACCTCCGCCCTTGTGGCGAGCTACCGGGCGCTGGGGATCGGCGCGGGCGACGAAGTCATCGTTCCGGGCTATACATTCTTCGCCACCAGCGCCACCGTGGCCAGCGCCAATGCGATCCCGGTCATTGTGGACGTCGATGACAGTCTGAACATGGACCCGGATGCAGTCAGGAAAGCCATCACGAAGCGGACGAAGGCGATCGTCCCGGTCCACATGCGGGGTTCGCCCGCCCGGATGGATGCGATCATGGACCTCGCTAACCGCAAAGGCATTCCGGTGATCGAGGACGTGGCACAGGCTGCAGGCGGCTCGTTCGGCGGCAAGCGCCTGGGCAGTATCGGCACCATGGGTTGCTTCAGCTTCGATTACTACAAGATCGTCGTCAGCGGCGAGGGCGGCTTCGTCACTACGAACGATGAGTGGCTCTACACCCGCGCCCAGAGCTGGCACGACTGCGCCGCCTGCTGGAGGCCCGACCGCTTCGCCAAAGAGCGCAAGGAGGGCGAGCTGTTCTGCGGCGAGAACTACCGCATGAGCGAGCTGGAGGGCGCCGTCGCGCTGGCGCAGATCCGCAAGGCGGACGAGATGCTCGCCGGCTACAGGCGGGCCAAGAAGCAGATTAAGGACGCGATCTCGCGGCTGCCCGGCCTGAGCTTTCGCCGCCTGACCGACGAGGCGGGCGACACGGCCATTTGCCTCGTCATGTTCCTGTCAACGGCCGAAGGGACGCGAAAGGCCATCGACGCCATGCAGGCGGAGGGCGTTCCCGCCGGCGGCATTTACGATTCCAAGATCAGGGACTGGCACGTCTACAATTGCTGGGAGCACATCCTGGACAAGAAGTCTGTCGCTCGGGACGGCCTGCCCTGGAGCGCTGTGCCGGCGGCGGAATTGCCGAAATACGCGCGTGACATGTGCCCGCGGGCGCTGGACCTGCTGTCGCGGGCGATCATGCTGGATGTGAACTGGAACTACTCGCCGCTGGATTGTGCCGCTATCGCCCTGGGCATCAACAAGGTCCTGCGGACCATTCTCAAGTGAGAGGGATGGATATGAGAATAGGATTATGCATAGAGATGGCGTTTGCGAATCTGCCGTTTGAGGACCGCATCCGAAAGGCTGCGGAGTGCGGGTTCAGGAACGTCGAGATGTGGTTCGTGGACAAGAGCTTCAAGGGCAAGCCCCAGGAACTCGCGAAGATGGCCGACACGCACGATGTCGCGATCACGAACACGGTGATCGGCTCGCCCGACGGCTCCATTGGCGGCGGCCTCACGAATCCCGCCCACCGCAAAAGGTGGCTCGCTCGGGCGGCGATGACCATCGAGTTCGCCAAGCAAGCTGGCATCCCCGCCACCATCGTCTGCACGGGCAATGAGGTCAAAGGGATGACCCGCAGCAAGATGCTTGCGTCGGTGGTTGCCGGGCTCAAGCCGACGGTCGAGATGGCGGACAAGGCCGGCGTGACGCTGCTGTTGGAGCCGCTGAATACCCGGTACGATCATCGCGGCTATTTCCTGGCGAGCAGCGACGAGGGGGCGGAGATCTGCCGAGAGATCGGCTCATCGCGGCTGAAGCTGCTATTCGACTGTTACCACATGCAGATCATGGAGGGCGACCTCGTCAACCACATCAAGCGAAACATCGACGTGATCGGCCATTTCCATTCCGCAGGCGTGCCCGGCAGGCACGAGCTGTACCACGGCGAGACGGATTACCCATTCGTGATGGGACAGATCGAGACGCTGGGCTACCAGGGCGTCTTCGGCCTCGAATACCTGCCCTCCACCGATCACGAGTCATCCGTGCGAAAGACACTCGCGTACCTGACGCGGTGACGATTCACGAGGGGATTACAATGAGCCGCATTTCACGAAGAGACCTCATGGGCGCTGCATTGGGGGCGGCCCTTCCGATCTCGAATCTCAAATCTCAAATTGCGAATTCTAAGACAGCGTACATTGCCGCGTACGACACGGAGTCGCCGGCGTGCCTGCAGGCCTGTCGCAGGATCGTCGAGGTCCACAAGCAGCTCCAGATGCCCGCGACGTTCTTCATTACCGGCAGGACGCTGGAAGGGAACGCCAAAGAATACAAAGAGTTGCTCGCGGACCCGCTCTTCGAGGTCGCTTCGCACACCTGGAGCCACAAGATGCTTCGGGAGAACGTCTTCTGCGGTGCGGCAGCCTCCGCGGAGGAAAAGAGGGAGGAGATTTTCCGGGCCAAGGAGCTGATTGAGAGCGTCTTCGAGCGGCCGTGCCTGGGCCTGCGGGCGGCCTGCGGCTTCGATAATGGCTTCAAAGGTGCAACCGATGTTCTGAAGTTGCTCCGCGAGGCTGGGCTCAAGTACGTCAGCAGCCTGCTGTGGGGGCCGGACTATTCCATGCCCGCACTGATCCGCGAGCCATTTCACTATGGCGAGGACGGGTTCGCCGATCTGTGGGAGTTGCCCGGCCACGGCTGGCATGAGAACCTGCTCAAGAACCACAATGGCTGGGGACCCAGACGCCTCACGCTGTGGCCCTCGCCCATGCCCGAGGCGATTCCGACGCAATTCGTCCGGACAGCCGGCGACGAATTCGAGATCAACCGGGTCTTTCTCGAAAAGGCGATTGAAACGAACAAGCCCCACGTCTCACTGATCTGGCACCCATGGTCGCTGCACAAGTTCGACCCCGAGATGAAGATGCTCGAACTGACGTTTGTCCACGCTCGCCGGCTTGGGCTGAAACCCTGCACGTACGCCGACCTTTTTAGACAGGTCGCAGGTTGAGGAGATAGTCTCAGATGCGATTACCATGGCTCAAGGTTCTCTCGGAGCGGGAAATCCTCGATATTCACAATGCCTCGCTCGACATCCTGCAGCAGTGCGGCGTCAGAATCCTCAACGACCGAATGCTGGCCTTCTTGAAGGGCAGGGGGCTTGCTGTGGACACCGAAGCCCGCACCGTGACCTTCACGCGAGCTTCCATTGAAGATGCATTGAGCCATGTCCCCGCACAGTTCGACGTCTTCGACCGCAATGGGAAATTCGTCTTCGTTCTGGGCGACAGAAAGCCGAAGATCGCGGCCGGGCACAATGCCGTCTTCTGGGTGGATTCGCAGACGGGCAAGCGGCGGGAATCCACAGTGGCCGACGTGGAGCTTTTCACTCGCATCTGCGACAAGCTGGAGTGCATCGACATGGTCGGCGTGCCGGTGATGCCGCAGGACATCCCGAACCCCGGGGCGACGCTCCTCTATGCCGTGCGAGCCGTGATCGAGAATACGACCAAGCCCATCTACTTCTCCACGAACAGCACCGAGATCAACAGCCTGTGCATCGAAATGCTGAAGGCGGCGTTCACAGGCGACCTGCAGAGCCAGGTGTACGGCATCAGCCAGCTTTCCTCCACCAGTCCGCTCTATTGGGAGGAGGGCGTGCTGGATGCGATCATGGACACCGTGCCGACGGGGGTCCCGCTCGCTATTCTCCCGGAGCCGATCGCAGGGATTTCCGCGCCTTATACGCTGGCCGGGCTGCTGACGATGTGCAACGCGGAATGCCTGTCGGGCCTGGCCATGATTCAGATGCTCAGGCCGGGCGCGAAGGTCATGTACGCCAATTCCTGGACCACCTGTGACATGCGAACCGGGACCGCCCTGGTCGGTTCGACGGAGACGACCGTTTGCCGGATCGCGGCCGCTCAGTTGGCACATTTCTACAAGGTTCCCTCTCACACGACGGCGCCGAACTCGGACAATCACGCGCATGACGAACAGAACGCTTGGGAAAAGGCACTGAGCCAGTTCTGCTCCGTCGCCGCGGGCCACGACCTGATCGTCAACTGCGGCATGTTCGCCACCGGACTGACGTGCAGCAACGAGCAACTGCTGATGGACGAGGAGATGTCCGCCATCTGCCGCAGGATTGCGGCAGGCGTGCAGGTGGACGAAGGGACTATCGGCAAGGACCTGATCATCAAAACCGGCCCGCAGAATCCATCGTATCTGACGGCCGATCATACGCTGAAGTGGCTTTACTCCGATGAATATGTGGCCCCGCGATTATCCGTCCGCGAACAGTACGGCTCCTGGGCCGCCAAAGGTGCGAAGGATGTCTATCAGCTCGCGCGCGATAAGGTGACCGAGTACGCACAGGAGGAGCCCAACAGACCCTCCTCAACTCAAATGGCCCGGCTCGCGGAAATCCTTGCATCGATCAGCGAGTGAATCACCAGAACGTAATGTAGATAGCCGTGAAGACCGCCAGGTTCACCAGCCACCAGAACCAGATGCTCCTGTACCATTTCTGGGCCTGGCCCGCGGGCGAGCCCACCAGCATCGAGCGATTCCACATGTAGGGATCGTCGTGCGCTTCCCGCGAGCTGATGCGCCAGCCGTAGATCATCGCGGCGATGTAGGACCCGACGATGAGGACGGCTATTGTGGCAGGATTGGCGTTGATCAGCCAGAAGATGAATGCAGCCGCTACGGCGCTGCACAGCAGGCCGGCGGCCAGAGATCGGACAAGCGAAAACACCGCAAGCAGGACGATGGACAGTATGAACACGCCGCCACCGAAGATGAGGGAGTTTTCGAGGTTCGGCGGCAGGATGTGGATGCCGGCATCCGCCAGAAATGACTTCAGGAACGTCAGCGGCACGGTCAGCATGGCCAGCAGCAGACAAGCGACCGCCCCTCGCTGCTTGGCCGGTCGCCAGAGCGCCCCGCCGACGAAAACGACGACCGCCGGCGCCGCCATCGGGGCCCAGATGTCCTGGCAGTAGCGGAAAATGCTGTCCCATTTCATGACCACCGGCGCAAGAGCGCGCCGATGACGAGGGCGACGGTGCCGGACCATTGCCCGAATCGGACCAGCCGGTGCTCGGGCCAGTCCTTGCCCTTCCAGCGGCGGAACAGGTCCAGTGTCACCATCGTCGAGGTGGAGTTCACCAGGCCTGAGATTGTGGACATGATCGCGCCGATCACGGCGGCCACGACCAGCCCGCGCAGACCTGCCGGGATCAGCTCGGCGACGATGGAAGTGTACGCGGCGTTATGATCGGGCAATGTGGGGTTCATCACATAATAGATCATCCCAGGAGCGGCTGTGGCCAGCGGTAGCAGCAGTTGCAGACCCCCGGCAAAAAGGACGCCCATTTTGGAGTGCCACTCATTCTTCGCGCCGAGGCATCGCTGATTGATGAACTGGTCCGTGGCGTAGTACCACACATTTGTGGACAGGCCCAGGATCACCAGGGCGGTCCAGGGCACCTCGTGACTCTGCGGGGCGATCAGGTGGGCGCGTTGGCCGCTGTTGATGACCGCGGCGAAGTCCCAGTGAAGGTGGTGCATGCCCGCGAGGAATACATAGAGCCCTCCGCCCATCAGCAGGAGGCACTGGAAGAAATCCGTCCAGGCGACCGACAGCATCCCGCCGTAGATCGTGTATGCCCCCGTCGCGGCGGCCAGCAACCAGACTGCCGCGACGCGGTCAAAGCCCCACATCTTCTCCAGGGCGTAGCCGCCCGTGTAGAACACCAGGGCGAAATTCACGAAGATGTAACTGGCGATGATGAGTACGGCGTAGAGGGTGCGGGCGTGCGGGCCGTAACGGCGCTCCAGGTATTCCGGCATGGTCGTGATGCGGTTACGGACGTAGAGCGGGATGAAGATAAAAAGCAGGATGGACAGGGCCGGGAAGACCATCCATTCCCAGTTCATCACGGGCATGCCGAGCTTGTACGCGTACCCGACCTCGCCCACGAATTGCTCGGAACTGACTCCGGCCGCGATGATGGAGGCTCCGATGGCGTACCAGGGCAGGCGGTTGCCGGCGCGAAAATACTCCTGAACGGTCGGCTTCTCTCGTCGGGCTACGGCGAAGCCGATAACCAGCACGACCACGATGTACCCGAAGAAGAAAACCGCGTCGAACAGTCCGAACATAACACGCAGCCCTGCCTGAGGTCTCCAACCAGCATCGTTACGTCGATCCGAGGAATATCACAGGAGACAAGAATACCGGAGCGGGTGCCGCTCAGCAATGGGGCGGTCTACCTCGATTGCCCTGAGGGGGCACGCTTGTCCGCCTGCTCGTAGATTCGGGCGATCTCGCGGAGCAGCGGTTCCAGCTTGGCGAAGTACTCCTCCTCGGAGAGCGAGGCTCTCGTGTCACGGAGTTGCATGACCTGCAACTCCAGTTGATCGCGTCGGGCCCGTACCTCCGGCGGCATAACCGTCTCGCCTTCGCTATAGAGCAGATGAAGCTGATGGGCCCGGTAGCCGTCGAGGGCGGCGTCGTCCCGGGCCTTCTGCACCGGCCGGATGCCGCGGAACCACTCGGCGGGCGTGCCCAGGCCATCGCCGTTGTCGTCAAGCAGCGCGTGCTCGGTAGCGAGTCTTCCGGCGGCGGAGTAGAACTCGCTGGCGGCGTGAGAGGCGCTGAGGAACGCTTCGAGCAGGGAGGTCTGCCCGTCTTTGTCCAAGTCCGCCCGAGGATCGACGACCGCCTCGGCAAGGTACTGGCCGAATCGCGTAAAGTTCTGTTCAAAACCGCTCTTGGTGGCGGTGATTACGGTGCGCTCGGGCGAAGACAGCTCTTTCAGGAACGGCGCGCTGGAGGAGGCCGTGTCGATGACGGCGACAGGCCGTTTCATTGGCTTGAGCCATTCGGCAAGATCGCCTGCTGAGATGTCCGGGCCCCGGAGATTGAACTTGGCCGCTCTGCCGTCGAAAGTCCCGTGCCCGATCAGGACCAGCCACAAAGCAGCCGAAGTCTGTTCAGATTGCCTGGCAAGTGTTTCTTGGAGGCGCGCACGATCCAATTGGCTATCGCTCTCGGTCAAGCCAATGCTGATGAACTCCGCATGGCTCTTCGTGCATGCCTGCTCCCAAGCTCCTGCCCATTTTGTGAATTGCGCCGCATACTCGGGCGTCCCGGCGGCGCCGACGACAATGATCACGGTCTGACCCTCTGTCATGGATTCAGATTGCCCGGCGAATCCGCTGCAACTCAGCATGCCGACTAGTAACGTCAATGCTCTTCTCACGGCAGTCCTTTCCAGCGGCGAATCGCCCATTCGGCGGCAAAACAAGTCAAGATGAACAAGCAGACCGCCGGCAGCATCCCCGGCAGGTCCCACAGCGGCTTGACCCAGACGTCTGTGACCGGGACCTTCTGATGCGGCAAGTCGCGAGCGAAATCCTCCAGCTCATCGACCGACACGATTCGGCCTCCCGTGCGGCGGGCGATCTTCTCCAGCAGGGGCCGATTCGCCCGGACGGATTGAAACTCGCTCGCTTCGAGATCGACCGCCCATCCCGCTTGTGCGTCACCTGCTTTCGTTCCCGCCGCATCAGTCACAGTCACTTGAGCAAAATAGCCGCCGCTGGTGCGCGGAACGTAGATGGCCTCGAATAGCCCGCTCTCGGTGGGCACGGGGGCCGCGGCCAGTTGCACCCGCTGGTCCCCCGGCTCGCGCACTTCGATGGCGATGGAGGCACTGTCCACGGGCTCGAAGGCCTTGTCACGCACCCGAACCTGCAACGTCACCGGCTGGTTCGTCTCGCCTGATTTCTGCACCGCCTGGAGCGATATCCGGCCGGGGACATCCGTCACGAGCCATCGAAGCGTCTGCCGCCAGAACTTGTCCATATCGTCGTGCATCGGCGGCTTTTGCATGCCCCAACGCCACAGATCTCCAAGGGTCAGCGCCGCCGTACGGCCATTGCCCAGCCGCTGGACGACCAGCCCGGGTTGTTGTTGCGTTTCGGCTCCGCCAATCGCGCCGACAACCCGTGCCCCGGGCTTTGCCGAGCCTGTATGATTGAGCACGCGGAACTCCGGCATCTCCGAGAGCCGTTGCTGTTCTTCCTTCTCGTTGTCACGCAGCCGGGCCCAGGGCTGCAGCCAGCCCTCGCGGGTAAGTTGCAGCCGGATCCCCGTCTTCACCGAGTCGGCCGGCGCGGGCTCCAGGTACACCGGCAGGAGGTTGCCAAGGGGAGTGCGCCGGAAGTTGCCTTCTTGGAACGATCCCTTGCCGCCGAGCATGAGAAACCCGCCGCCTCGCTCGGCGACAAAGCGGTGCAGCAAATCCATCTGGTCGCGACTGAAGAACTCGGCCTCCACGTCGTCGAGGATGACCGCGTGGTACTCGAACAACTCCTCCTTCGTCTTGGGGAATCCATCGTTCAGTTCCGTCTGATCTCGCGTGTTCAGACGCACAAGGACGGGTTGATCGTACTGCTCGGTCTCCTCGTCCTTGGAGTCGAATCCCCGATACAGCGGGTTGCTCGTCTCACCGGTGTGCCCCCGCCAATCGTACTTAGGCTCTCGCCTGGCCACACGCAGCAATCCGACGAGCTGCACTTGCTCATCTTCCTCGACGGCTCGTTTGAGGAACTTGAATTCCCAGTTGGGCCTGCCCGCCACGTAGAGAATCCGGTAGGGTCCCTTGCCGCGGTCCACCACGATAGTCCGCTCGTTGTTGGCCAGCGTTGCCTCTGCTGCCGCTGTCGTGTCCATCGGTGATCCGGCTGTCGTGCGGAGGCGATAGAAGAGGACACCGGTCCTGTCGGGCGCAGACGGAAACGGAAGGCCTGCCTTTCGTCGTTCCTGTCGATCGTCCACTGCCGGTGCTCGACCATAGTTCCTGAATCATCGAGCAGATCGACCGCCACGGTCTGGCCGGCAAAGCCGGTGGTTTCGACGTCCGCCTGGATGGTCACCGGGGCGTCCTCGAAGGCCGTCTGGCTGACGGAGACGCCGGCCAGGGAGATGTCCTTCGGCGGTCGCCCTTCGCCGATCACCACGGGGTACACCGGTGGAAGGCCCGGCATGTCGGGGATGTCCGCTCCGAGATCCGTGGCGCACCCGTCGCTCAGCAGGAGGATCCCCGCCAGCGGCATTCCCTGGAACCGCCCGGCCAGGGTCCGCAGGGCCGAGCCCAGCGCCGTGGCCTTGCCATCAAACGCCAGATCGGAGAAATCCATTGTCCGGCGCAGCCTTGAATCGAACAGGTACGGGCGGACCTGAAAATCGTTCGATAGCACAGCCAGCCAGCCCGGCTTAGTCGTCGCGCCGGCCCCTGTAGGGGCGGGTTTCAAACCGGCCTGCACATTCAGCAGATCCTGCAGAATCTCGCCACGGCTGCGGGAGGCGTCGCGATCGCGAATATTCATGCCGCTGCTGTTATCCGCCAGAACGATGAACAGGTTGGCCCCGGACTTGGCGCGCCTGCCGCTCCAGAGCGGCTCGATCAGGCACAAGGCCAGGACGACAATGGCCATCAACTTGAGCAAGAAGGCGACTCTCCAAATTCCAAATCTGAGATTTGAAATGTGAAGTCTCCCGGCGCGCCAATGTGACCAGACCATCAATGCAAGGCCCGCTATGAGTAGTGCCCCGGCCGGCCAGAACCAGGGACTTACAGGGATGGTAACACTGTCAATCATCAATTCCCCGTCCCCTCCTCCTGTCCCAGGCTCTCGAAGTAGGCTCGGACCAGGTCTGCGAAGCGGTCGGGCACCGGATCACGGTCGATGGGGGCCATCGTTTCGTCCGACTGAAGCTGCGCCAGTTTCTCATCCACTCGCTGCCGCAACTCGGTCAGCGGGTCCATGATCTGCGTGCGGACCAGGTCCCACTGTGGCTCCGTGCCGTGACGTTTGAACTCCGCCCGTATGGCCCGGGCGCGGTCCTGAATCCTCGCTGCCTCGTCACGCAGCTCCTGTTCAGTGAGCATCTCCTCCACGTCGCGCAGCCCATCCGACCATTGGCGAAAATCCTCACCCGTGAGCGGCCCTCGGTTGCCCGGATCATCCCATTGTCCCGGGGAGCCGGGATTGCCGCCCAAGCCTCTTGGGTCGGCCCGCGCGCCACCATCCGCCTGGGCACGGCGATCGGAGGCCTGCTGCTCCGCACCCTCGCGAGGGGAGCCGCCTTGCTGAGCCTGCCCTGAACGCGTGGAGTCCCTCTCACCCGACGCGCGGTCTGCCGGTTGTCCGCCTTCCTGGCTATCTCTGGCTCCAGCTTGAGCCTCAGCCCGCCTCTCTTGACTTGCCGTGTTCATCGATCCATTTGGATCGTCACCTTGCGGGTTTGCACCGCCGACACGGGCCATTTCGTCATTCATCTGCCGGATCAGCTCCTCGATCTGCTGGCGAGCCAGGCGCAACGAGTCGGCCTCATCGCCGAGCACGTTTCTGGCCGCCTCTTCGACGCCCTGGCGGATTTCGTCAATGCCATTGCCGGCCCGCCGCTCGATCTCCTGCGCCTGAGGCAGCAGGTCCCGCCGCAGCAGCTCCCGGGTCATCTCCAGAGTCTTGTCAAGGTCCTTCGTGCTCGCCTTGCGCAGAGTATCATAAAGCGCCCTCGACAGCAGCGGCTCGGAGTTCTCCGCCTGCTCGCTTACCCCCTTCATCTGGTCGATCAGCTCCTTCATACTCTCCTTCTGCTGATCGATCTGATCCGCCAGCTCGCGGTTTGCATCGGGCCCCGCAAGCGTCTTTTGCCTTGCATCGATCTGCCGGCTCAGCTCCTGTGCGACTTCCTCCTCGCGTTGATCGAGTTGCTGCGCCTCCTCGCGCATGTTGCGCATCTGGTCACTGAACTGACTGGAGGTGCGGCGCTGGAACTCATCACGCATCTGCTCGAGTTGACGCTGGGCGCGTGTCGCGGAGGTGATTGCCCTGGAGACCATCCCTTGTTCCATCGCCTCCGCCGACTCACGGATTCCGGCCCGGGAATCATCCAACTGCTGTCTGGCATCGGCCATTCGCTGGCGGTTCTGCGGCCTCTCCATTTGCTGCTGGAGCTCGTCCGTGTCGCGAAGCGCTTCAAGCTGCTCGTCCCGCAGGCGGCGGAGCTCGCGAAGCGCCTCCTGCCTTTGTTGCTCGTTCTGCGCCTGGCGAAGGGCTGCCTGTGCCTCGCGGAGCCTGTCGCTCATCTCGTTCTGCCGCCGTGCCAGGTCTCGCAGCCGGTTGAGCATCTGCAGATCCTCGCTGCGGCCGGACTGCTCGCGGGACTGAGCCAGACGCTGCGTCTCATATCGATTCTCCCGCTGCGTGAGCTGCAACTGCTGCAATTGTTGCTGGAAACGCTGGGAGTTGGCATTGGCAGCCCGACCCTGGCTACGGCCCTGGGCCACTTGGTGCTCCCGCTGCCGCAGCTTCAGCAACTCCTGGTAGGCCGATTGCTCGCCGGCCAGCGCGGGCGTCAGCTCCGTTGTCGATGCAGATTCCGACGCCTTGCTCAGGTGGTCCAAGGCAGTTTGCATGTGATCCGAAGCGGCCTGAAGGGCTTTCATCGCCGCCGGGTCTTCCGCCTCTTTCAACGCCTCGCCGGCCTGCTCCAAGGCGCCGGCCTGGGACTGCTGGACGACGTCGAGGTCTTCCTTATGGCGGTCGATCTCGCCGGAGCGCTCGGCCTGCTGCTTGATGTTCCACGTGGCGCTGATGATCTGCTTTTGCAGTTGGGCCAGCCGCTCGCCGGGCCGGTCCTGCTGATTGCCTTCCTGGCTGTTTTGCTGATCCTGGTTCTGCTGATCCTGGAAGGACTGGCTCTCACGGAAGATTTCCTCGAAGGGGCGCACCTCGGCGAAGTAGATATCGCTGGCCGTCCTGCGGGGCTTGCCGTCAGGCCCAACGTCGTCGGCCCAGAAGTACCAGGTCAGCAACTGGTCCGGCTCGGCCTTGAGCTCCTCCATCGCGAGAAGGTATTGAATCTGTGGCTTTTCATTCGAAGCCTCGCTCAGCACCAGGTCTCGCCCCTCCGTGCCAGCCAGGGCGTAGGAGAGCCCGTAGCCGGTGACGCCGTAATCGTCGGCAACTTCCGCCTCTAGCGAGAGCTCTTCCAGCGGCGAAACCACCACGTCGTTGCTCGGAAATACCGGCGTCAGCTCGGGCGGCAGGTTCTTGTGCACCTCGATCACGAACCGCGGCAGCAGCTTGTTCGACCGGCCCTGGGCATCGGCCATCTGCAACTCGTACCGCTGGCTCTGCGACGCTGTCACGGACGCGGTCAGCACATTAGGGTCCTGGCGATCCACGGCAAGGCCCACTGCGATGCCTGTCTTAGGGACCAGCCGGGCGGTGGCTACCGGCTTGTTCAGCGTGAGGATGAGCGTGACTTCGGAGCCCTCGACTACGCTGACCTGACGCGTGTCCTTGATCGTCTTCTCGGGCAACTTCGTATAGGCGGGATACACGATCTTCGCATCAGCCCGGACAAGCTCGGGGCACTGATAGACGCTGATCGCGAAATCGCGCGTCCGCTGATCCGCGTATTCGACGTGGTAGAGCAGATCGGATCGGACGTCCTGAAGGATGCCGCCGAACACGGGATCGTCGAGGCTCCTGCTCAGCGAGATCTGCTGGGGCTCCTGCCCGGCCTCGCCGAACAGCAGGTCCACCGCCGACGGCACACGCCCCTCGAAACGCGCCAATATCACCACCGGCGTGCCCTGTTCGATGGATGTGTCACCTGGAGTGACGGTGACGTCGAGGCCTCTGGATGCCAGCACGCCCTTGTGCTCGCGTGGCAGCAGCGACGTAAGCGGCAGCATTTGGGACAAGACGACCAGCAGGAACAGCAGGGTGGCAGTTCGGCCCAGGCCGGCCAGCATCAGCTTTCCTCGGGAGATGCTTTGGAGCCAATCATGACCTGTTGCATGGGTGACCGCCTCGGCAATCACCCGCTGCTGGAGATAGCCCATCTGTCCATCCGGGCCCTGCGGCTCTTGCTCGATCGCGGCCAATAGCAGGGCCTGCAAGTCAGGATGCTGCTGCTCGATGGTTCGCGCAAGGACCCGATAGTCCGGCTGCAGGCGACGCGATCGGTAGATGATCCAGCCTGTCGCCAGGACGGCCGCAATGCACAGGGCCAGAACGGCCGAAGTCGATCCCCAGCCCCACAGCCATGCTCCGCTCACCATGGCGGCCCCGATGAGAACCGCAGATCAGCCAGCAGATCGACAGCCGCCGGGCCAGGTGCAGGCGCCTTCGCCGGTCGGCTATGGGTTGGAGTTGTCTGCGAAGAGCTTCCTCAATCATGTCTGCTCCTCCTGAGACGCCGGACTGGGGCGCGTGAGCCAGCCGCCCAGCCATGTCTCAACCAATAGCATCGCCAATACTGCCACAAGTACCCATCGCCAGAGTTTCTGCTGCGATTCCATTTCGCCAAAGCTGCTGTGCTGTATCTCTCGCTCGCCGCCCGCCGGTGCAATGCCGGAAACAGATTTCAGCGAGATGCCCCTCCTCTCCAGTTCCTCGATTGGCATGGGATCGGTCCGGCTCTCACCGGCAGCCAGATTGACGGCAAAGGATTGCGGATTAGCACCCTGCGTCGAATCCAGAATCGAATAAATGCCTGGCAGGTCCGTCTGTGTAAAGGCTCGCTGAGCGGCATCTACGTGCACGATGGTGTCGTCCGGCCGGTGGATGTCCACGTTTGGGGAGACCGATGCATTCTGTTCGGGGACAGGCACCGGGTCGCCGACGAAGTACTGCGGCCGGTATCCCGCAAAGGCTCCGCTGTATTCGAGAGCGGAATACAGCAGGGGGACGAACTTGGATGAAAGCGCCAGGTCGCTGTCTGCCGGATGCCATCCGCTGGTCCACACAAGCAGCGATCCGCGACCCATGGGGACCTCGAGCCAGGCAGGGTCGTCGCTGTCAAACCAGGCCAGCACCCTCGCCCCGGGACAATCGGCGGCATCGATGCGCCGGTATCTCCAAAAGTGAATCCGCGTGAAGTCGCCGAAACGAGGGTCGGAGAAAGGCTTCAACAATGGATGCTCGAGCTCGATACGGTCGAGCATCGCGTACTGACCGACATTGGCCTCGTGGCAGTCAAGTCTTTCAATGCCCGCCAAACCTGAGAGGACGGCGGCAGTCTCGGCGGATTTCATGACCAGCAGGAGAATCCTGCCGGACTCAAGATACTTCCGCAGCGGCGCAAAGTTCTGCGGACTGATCAGGTCGGTGACAAGAATCACGTGGGCGGTCTTGATATCGGCATCGCTGATGGTTTCGTTGCCGGGGCGGCCAACGATGTTCGCGTTCATTGCGCTGCCGGTTCCAAAGGCCCTGCGCACGTAGTACAGCATCTCCCTGGTATTATTGGGATCCTCATTGCCGGTATAAAGGATATTGATGTTGCGCTGTGGCTGCGGGGCCAGATAGAGGACGTTGTCGAAGTCGTGATCGTCGCCGGCAAGGACGAGCTTTGTGGGTGCCGGCTGATCCGGATTGGCCGGGGCATGCACGACGACACTCTGACCCGCCGGCACGTACACATCCGTTTGCCTGCCCTCGCCCCAGCGAAGTTCAAAACGATCTCTGTCCGCATCCGGGGCATTCGTAACGCGTATACTCGGCGTGCCGTCACCACGCGAGGAGGCCAGAGTCTCGCGGCTCGCGATCCACTGCAGTGAGGCGTTCGTCGTTCCGTGGCACGGAATCGCTTTGACCACCAGCTCCGTCCGCTCGGGCCATTCGTAAGCCGAGAGCGCGTCGAGATTGCTGCCCTGTTGCAGATCGCTGATCAGCACCACCCGTCGCATGCCGCCGCTTTGCTGCCCATCGGTCACTTCATCATCCTCGATGGCTTCCGCAGCCGCGACGAGAGCATGGCCGAGATCGGTGGATGCCCAACTCGGCGACAGGCTTGCTATGCTCTGGGCCGCGATGGCCGCACGCTGAATGGGATCCATTGTCGTCCACTGCTCGAATCCGATCTGCGTGTGCGTGGTCTGATCGAAGCTCATCACGCACAGGCGGTCGGCCGGCCCGGCATGTGCCAGGACCGACTTGGTTTCGTCGACCACCTGGGCCCAGACGCCTTCACGCCGCATTGATGCACTGGTGTCGATCAGCATGACAATCCGCTCACCGGGCCGGGCCGTGCCCACCGCAGCCGGCCGCACCAGGAAAGGACGTGCAAAGGCAAACGCCAGCAGGCACACGATCATGCATCGCAGGATCAGCAGCGGTATATGCTCCAGCCGGCTGCGGCTCTTGAATCGCGGCATCGTCGTGCGCAGGAACATCAGGGAACTGAACGCCACGCGTTCTCGCGTGTGACGGCGAATCAGGTGCAGCAGGATCGGCACAGCCACCGCGGCGACGCCGGCCAGAAATAGAGGGTACAGGAAGCTCATGCCGTCCTCCCCTCGCCGGAATTTCGAGATTTGAAATTCGGATTTCGAATCTGGTGCCTGCGGCGGCGCATGCGACCCTGCAGGAAATCGAGCAGGACCAAATCGAATGGACGGTCCGTTGCGAACAGATGGTAGTCGATCCCGAGCCTCTGGCAGATGGCCTTCGCGTTGTTAAGATGGTCGTTCAGCAATCGCGTGTAGCTCTTGCGGGCGGCGGACGGATCGATGTACAGGTCGCGCCCGGTCTCCACGTCCCGAAACAGGGCCGGCGAGTCAAAATCAAAATGCAGCTCCGCCGGGTCCAGTACGTGGAATACGACGACATCGTGACCACCCGCGCAGAGGTAGCCCAGGTCAGGTTCGAGCCGATCCACCGACGTCAGCAGGTCGGAGATCAGCACGATCAACCCTCGCCTGGTCAGCATTTGAGCCAGGCGCTGCAGCGGCGGACCCAGGTCGGTGGCTTTGCCCGCGGGCGCGGCCTCCAGCGAATGGATCAGCCTTCGCAGGTAGCTCGGCCGGTTGCGTGGCGGCAGGTACTGCCGGATCTGGTCGTCGAATGTGGCCAGGCCGACAGCGTCGCCCTGCATGAAAAGAAAGTAGGCCAGCGTCGCCGCCAGTGTGCCGGCGTATTGTGACTTCGCATAGCCGGCCGAGCCATAGGCCATCGACCGGCTGTGATCGATCAGCAGATGACAGCGGAGGTTCGTTTCGTCCTCGAACTTTTTGATGAAGAACCGATCGCTGCGCATACACGCGCCAGTCGATATAGCGGGGGTCGTCGCCGAGGGTGTACTGGCGGTACTCGGTGAACTCGACGGAAAAGCCGTGATAGGGGCTGCGGTGAATTCCCCTGCAAAAGCCCTCGACGACCGCCTTGGCACGCAGCTCCATCGATTTGATCTTCATCAACGCCGCCGGATCGATCATGCCCTCGGCTTTGCCACCGGCGATCTGCGAGCGAAATGGACCGGCTCGATCCGTCACTTGATCTTCTCCTTCACGGACTTGAGCAGGCGGTCCACGAGAGTCTCGACACCGGCGCCCTCAGCCTCGGCACGGTAGTTGATCAGCAGCCGATGGCGAAGCACCGGAAGAGCAAGCGCCCGAATATCATCGAAATTGACATGCGATCTGCCGTAGAGCAGTGCCCGGGCCTTGGCGCCGAGCACCATGTACTGCGAGGCGCGCAGGCCCGCTCCCCATGTGACCCATTCGTTGACGAAATCCAGCGCGCCGGGACCCGGCCGCGACGCGGCAGCCAACCTTACGGCGTAACGCACCACGTCCTCGGCGGTGGGGACCCTGCGCACCACGCTGTGGAACCGGAGCAGGTCCTCGCCGGTGAAGACTCTCGCAATGGGTTGAGGCTCGGTTGTGGTGGTCTGGCGAACCACGGCCACCTCGTCATCCTCCGGCAGGTAATCTATGGACACGTTGAACATGAACCGGTCGAGCTGGGCTTCGGGAAGCGGGTACGTGCCTTCCATCTCGATGGGATTCTGCGTGGCGAAGACGAAGAACGGCTCCTCGAGCTTGTAGCACACCCCCGCGGCCGTCACGTGGTGCTCCTGCATCGCTTCGAGCATGGCGGCCTGCGTCTTGGGCGGCGTCCGGTTGATCTCGTCAGCGAGGATCATGTTGGCGAAGATCGGTCCTTTGACGAAAGCCATCCTCCGCTCGCCGTCATTCTGCTGGAGGATCTCCGTGCCCGTGATATCTGCGGGCATGAGGTCCGGCGTGAACTGGATGCGCTGGAACTTCAGGTCAAACAGTTGCGCCAGCGACTTGACCAGGAGGGTCTTCGCAAGGCCCGGCGCCCCCGTGACAAGGCAGTGCCCGCCGCACAACACGGCAATCAGCAAGTGCTCAATCACATCCTGCTGGCCGATGATGGCTTTCGAAAGCTCAGTCCCAATGCGCTCCCGTGCGGCCTTGATTTGCTCCACTGCCCATTGCTCAGATTCGTAGATCTCAGGATTTGCCATTCACTATTTCCCATTTCAATGTGTCATCGCGTAGAACACGATATTGATTCCCAGCGGATATGCTTTCTTCTCGGAGAACTCATGGAAGTACCACTCGTTTTCCCCTTCGCGTTCCCAGCCGTCGCCGAGGTCGGTGTTGTGGCAGATGATGACCATCATCCGGCCTTTATCGTCGTAGATGGCCTTGTAGTGGACCTCGCGTGCGTCGTCGCGTTCCCAGGTGACGCCATAGTCGCGGCCCGCCAGGGCCACGTTGATGCTGGGGATCTGCGGCTTTTCCTTCAGGTCGAACACGGCGTGGAAGACCGGGTGATCCAGGTCCAGCTCGACCGGCTCGCGGTCGGGGAACACCCGCTTGATCTCGCGATAAAAGTTGTACCACTCCGCCTCGCCCCAGAAGTCATCGACCATGAGAAAGCCGCCGTTGAGCAGGTAGCCTCGCAGCGCCTCGACCTCGGGCTCGCTGAAGACCAGCCGGCCGGGCTCCAGGAGGTAGATGAACGGGTAGTTGACCAGTTCGGGGTCTGTCAATTCGAGCACAAGGCCGTCGGGGTTGACCTCCATGGAGGTCAATTGATGCAGCCGATAGGAGAAGTTCAGGTCGCTGTCGGGATAGTCCGTCGCCCAGCCGCCGCCGCCCCGGCCGTAACCCCGACCTCGGCGACCATATCCGCCGCCGTAGCCCCCATATTCGTAGCCGCCGTATCCCGAGGAGTACCGGATGCGGACGAACGTGAAGACATCGTGAGCGAATTCCTTGTCCACCTCCCAGTTGGGCACGCTGCCTCGATCATAGTACCTCTGCGCCAGCGTCGCTCCTGCTGCCACAACGAGCACAGAGGATAGAACGATGAGCCATCGTGGTCTTGTCATGGCTGCTTCTCCTGGATCGTTGTCGCCTCAGTGGGAATGCTCAGTAGCAGTTTATGGCCTTGGCGAAAGCGTGGGGCATCGGCGAGGGCTTCAAGAATGTGCCTCTTCGCGCCGGCGGGGTCGTGCTGCTGGAGCAGTTGTGCCAGGCGATAATGGACATCGACCGGGTCTGCGGGGTCCAGCAGGAGCAGACGCTCATAAGACTGGATGGCCCGCTCCGGTTGCCCAAGCTCTTCGCACGCCCGTCCTGAACGCAAGTACACCGCCGATAACAGAGGGTACACTGCAAGATACCTGTCGCTGTTTTCGATTACCTGCATCCAGTTTTTCTGCTCCATCCCGATCTCCATAAGGCGGTCATAGGCGTCGGCGGCATCAGGCGAAAGCGCCACCAATTTGCCGAGCGTCTGCGCTTCCTGCTCCGTTTCTCCGAGGGTATGGTGCACCTGGGCGAGGAGTCGATAGGGATTGTCCTGACCGACGTACGCTGGGTACAAAGAGATCAGCTTCCGGAGAGGCTCCTTGGCCTGTTCCCACTTTTCCTCGGCCAAGAGGTTGCCGGTGTGCAACGTCAGGGCCCAGAAGTTGTTGGGGTGGCCGGTCAGCCATTGAGTGACCGCCGCATGGTCGGCGGGATCGACCTGGTCCCGTGCAGGCTGCTCCCAGTCTGCATCCGGGGCCAACTCCTGCGCCCGCTTCCTGGCAAAGGCTTCGAAACCGTTTTCGATCTCCTTGATCGCCCCGGCGTGCCTCGCGATGGCGGCGTTGATCTCCTCTCCTCTTGCCAGGTCGGCGAGGATTGCTTTAAGCGACGCAAAGCCGGATCGCTCAACGAGAAACTCCACCACAAGGGCGGATTCATAGTAAGCGAACTGCAGGTGCATCGGGGTCGGCGGACTCATGAACGCGGCGCTGAGATTGCTGATCGGCGTCAGTCCTCCGTCGAGGATCATCTTGCGATACTGCGGATTCATTGCCTGGCCCCAGATCGGGTTCTCCTGCATCTCCTCATAGACGGAGATCCCCTCGCTCAGCCAGCGAGGCATTTTGTTGCCTGTGAGATTCAGCGTCACGACGTGGCAGAACTCGTGCCAGAGCATCGATTGCCAGTTGGACGGTCTGGCAGCCTTCGGGCTGTTGGCCGTGATGACCTTGCCGAAGCAGACCCCCAAAAAACTGTCCCCGCCCGGCATGCCGAACGTCCGGACGGCGAAATCCTGCTGGTTGGGGAACAACTCGATCGTGACGGTCCCATCCAATCTGAGCCCGTATTTGCCACACAGCCTGGACCTGGCGCGCCGGAGCAGCTCGACGACTCTGTCGCCGTAGACGGCCGCCTCGTGCTTGTCCATTCTTACGAGCAAGCCATCCGCCGACAGCGTCTTGAACTGGGACAACGCATCATGAAGATTGACGAGGTTGTAGGCCTCGACATTGTAGGCGTCCTTGCTATTCACCTCATCGGCCAGGGCCCAGCCCTCGTGCTCATCCCCAAGCCGTAGCAGATCCTGTGCCAGTTGGATCTTTGCGGGCAGGTAGTTGGGATCGAATACTACTGCCTGACGTTGACAGGCGGCGCCCTCGGCAAAACGATAATTCTGCGATAGCTTTCTGCCGATGAGGTAATCCACCTGCGGGTTCTTCGGCCAGAACTTCAGTGCGCTGGCGCGGCAGGTATTGACGGCATTGGGATCGCTGGCGAAATGGGCCAGGACCGCCTTGCACGCCCAGGCCTCCGGATGCCAGGGATTGACCGCGAGCACGCGGTCCAGCGATTTGGCCGCCCCTTCCCGGTCTTCGCAGTCGATCTGATGCTCAGCCAGCAGGACCAGCGCCGGTGCATGCCTGGGATTCACGTGAAGGGCCGCATCCAGCGACGCGATCATCGCTTTTCGGTCGCTGTAGTAGAACGCCTGGGCCAGCCCGTAGTGAACGTCCGGATCGTCGCCAAATCGCTTAAGGGCTTCGCGGTAGCGTTCTGCGGCCAACTCGTAATCCTGCTTGGCTGCCGCCAGTGCGCCGGCGGCGAGGTACGCTTCGCGGCAGTTCGGGTCGCGCTCGATGACCCGGTTGTAGAAGTCTCGCAGGATAAGCCGCGGCTCGGCTCCCAGCAGAAGCAGGCATTGGCCCAGAGCCACCATCTCCGCACTGGTCAGGTACTCCGAACGGCGGTAACTAGCGATCCTGTAAGCCGTTGCGAGCATCATCGTGGCCTTCTCGGCCTGGTTGCTGTGCTGATAGGCGGTGTGCGCGACCCGCAGCAGGCAAATGTCCGGCCGCGAGCCTCTCAGCACTTCATCGACGTGAGCTGCGGCCTCCTCATACCGCCCCAACGCCAGCAAGCACTCCGTCTGAAGGACGTGCCACTCGATGGAATAAGCCCCATCCTTAATGGCCTTCTGGGCCGATTCGAGGCACTTGTCATACTCGCCCGTCTTGAAAAGCGATTTCGAATTTGAAATTTCAGATTTGGAATCCTGGCCTGTGGCGGCTGGGGCCTCTGCGAGGAAAAAGACGATCAGAAAGATGCCAATGACATGGCTGCAACGCGATGTATATGACGATAAGCAAGCCATACAGCACCCACCCGAACCGAGCATGTGGCACCCAGAGGCGAATAATGACCCGCCCGCACGAGGTGAGCCCAGCCGCTCGTCGCTGAGCCATGAACCGAACAACATTTCGAGCGGCTATACGGCCAGTAGGGATCGCAGTTCATACGCCCACGGCCACCACTCGCGCGTCCAGTATACACGTATTGACCCGAACCGCATAGCGTTTTGGGTCCCGTTCGGCGTCGAAGGCATGTGCGTCGGTCGGTTGCCGATCGCGATGACAAGTGGTATAAGACGCGAAGTTTTCCGGGAAGAGATCTCTGAGCCAAGGTAACGTGAATATCAGTTGGAGCACCGGCGGCGGGCTCGCGGCCATCGTTCTTTGGAGCACGACGGTAGCCGTGGCTCGCAGTCTGTCGGAGCAGACGGGTCCCCTGACGGCAGGGGCATACGTTTATCTGATTGGCGGCCTGCTTTGCCTGCTGCAACTCGGGTGGCGGCGAGCGCCGATGCAGCGATTCCTCACACTCTCGCGTCGGTACGTGTTTGGTTGCGGCTCCCTGTTTGTCCTGTACACTGTTCTTCTGTTCCTGGCGGTCGGGTCGGCCGCGGACCGACAGCAGGTGCTCGAAGTTGGACTGGTGAACTACCTGTGGCCGGCGGCAACGATCCTGTTCTCCCTTCTCCTCCTTCACAAGCGGGCCAGTCTGCTGCTTGTGCCGGGGACTGTGCTCGCCCTGGCAGGCGAGTTCCTGGTGATTACGCAAGGCACTCGTGTGTCATGGCAGTCGTTCTGGGGACACTTGCAGGTCAATCCTGCCGCCTACGCATTTGCGTTTGTCGGCGCGGTCACATGGGCGCTGTACTCGACTCTGGCCCGACGCTGGTCTCGGCCCGGGGCCGGTGGGGCTGTCGAACTGTTCATCCCGGCCACGGGATTGATGCTTCTGGGCCTGCGTTTCTTCTCGACGGAATCCTTTGCATGGAGCGCGCGAGTGGCCGGTGAAGCCGTAGTGCTGGGCGTCTGTACGGTGCTGGCTTATTCGCTTTGGGATGCGGCGATGCGAAAGGGCCACCTGTCGCTTGTGGTTGCCTGCTCTTATTTTACCCCGCTCCTATCAACCTTGGTGAGTTGTTTGTACTTGGACGTGACGCCAAGTCTGGAACTGTGGGTGGGATCTCTGCTGCTTGTGTTGGGCTCGCTCACGACCTGGTTCTCCATCTCTGACCGGCCGCCGACGGCGCCGGAACCAGTATCCGCGAAAGCGCGTGATTGAACATCGCTTGAATGCGGGTGACTTGGGGGATAGGATAGCCGGGCATGCAGGGTCATGGAACGATGATCATCTTGTGAGGACTTGCGATATGAAGCGTGCAATCGTAGCGATGTGCTTGAGTTGTCTGGCCGTGGGGCCGCTGTGGGCGGCCTCAGAACCCCGGGACGCCTTGGTGTACGTGGGGACATACACCGGCAAGGGTAGCGAAGGCATCTACGTCTACCGCCTGGACCCTTCCACCGGGGCCCTGACATCCGTCAGCAAGACGGCCGGTCTGGAGAACCCCTCGTTCCTGGCCATCGACCCCAAGGGACGGTGTATATATGCGGTCCGGGAGTCCGGCCGCCAGGGCGGAGCCGTGGTTGCCTTGTCGCGCAATTCGACCACAGGTGAGTTGACCATCTTGAACGAGCAGCCGTCGGGAGGGCAGGGGCCGTGCTATGTGACTGTTGACCGCGAGGGCCGGTTCCTCTTCGTGGCCAACTATGGCAGCGGCCACGTGGCTATGCTTCCCATCGCCGACGACGGCCGGCTGCAACCCGCCACCAGTGTGGTGCAACATGAAGGCTCCAGCGTCAATCCAAACCGCCAGAAAGGGCCGCACGCCCACTGCGTCGTACTCGATGCCGGGAATCGCTATGCGTTGGCGGCGGACCTGGGGATTGACAAGGTCATGGTCTACCGTCCTGATTTCGAGCAGGGCAAACTGCTACCCAATGACCCGCCCTTCGTGCGGTCCGAGCCCGGATCAGGGCCGAGGCACATTGCTTTTCACCCCACCGGCAAGTACGTGTACGTGATCGAGGAGCTCAGCTCCACAATCGCGGCATATACCTACGATGCGGATGCCGGCACGCTGAAGCCTTTCCAAAAAATCGGGACTCTGCCTGCGGGCTTCCAGGGTGCGAACACGTGCGCCGACATTCACGTGCATCCGTCCGGGCGATTCCTCTATGGCTCCAACCGCGGGCATAACAGCATCGCCATCTTCGCAGTGGATGACAAGACCGGCGGACTTCGCCTGCTCGGCCACGAGCCCACCCAGGGCAAGACCCCTCGCAATTTCGCGATTGACCCATCCGGCACATTCCTGCTGGTTGCCAATCAGGACAGCGGCACCATCGTCAGCTTTCGCATCAACCAGGACCTTGGCGCGTTGATACCCACGGGACAGGTCTGCCGGGTGTCCATGCCCGTCTGCCTGAAGATGGTCACCGTCTCCGGTAATCCGTAGGGGCGGGTTTCAAACCCGCCCGTACATGGATCGTCCGGGGCATAGAAGGGAGGACTCGATATGAACAGCAAGTCCAGTCGCCGGGAATTCGTCAAGAATGCAGCGGTTGGCGCTGCGAGCGTCGCGATGCCGACCCTGATTCCCGCAACGGCTTTTGGAGCCAATGAGCGCATCTCCATCGGCCTGATCGGCTGCGGGGGTCGGGGCAACGCCCTGATGCAAGCCGCCCTGGGATTGAAAGGCGAGCACGATCTCGAAATCAAGGTCCTGTGCGATGTATGGAAGGTCAATATCAAAAGGACCCTCGCAGACTTGGCAAAGCGACAGAATACCGTTCCGGACACGTGCTCGCGGCATGGCGACGTCCTTTCGCGAGCCGATATCGACGCCGTGATTATTGCGACCGCAGATTTCGCGCACGCCCCCATCCTGGTGGATGCCCTCAAGGCGAAAAAGGATGTGTACGTGGAAAAGCCCATGGCTACGCAGTTGACGTATGCCCAGGAGGCCGTGAAGCTTGCCCGCCAGAACAAGGCCGTCGTGCAGGTGGGGACACAATTTCGCAGTGATCTGCGGCACAAGAAGGCGGCGGAGCTGGTTCAGTCCGGCATCCTGGGCAAAATCAGCGAGGTGGAAGCATTCTATCATGATGCCGGCCCGAGATGGGCTCGCGGCTATAGCGATGTCCATCAGGAGGACGTGGACTGGGAGGGCTTCCTGATGAATCTGCCGCGCCAGGCCTTCGATGCGAAACGCTTCCGTCGCTGGCACCTGTACAAAGATTTCACACTGGGCACGCCGGCTCTGCTGGGGGTGCATCGGATGGACGTCGCGACGTGGTTCATGGATGATCCTCTCCCCGCCTCGGCCGTGGCGCTCGGCGGCGTGTACGTCTGGAAGGATGGACGTGAGCACGCCGATACAGTCGATTGCATCCTGACATACCCAAAGGAATTCATGCTGAACTACTCCACCCGTCTGGGCAATAGCCAGACGTTTGGGGAGGTGATTTTCTACGGCACTCGGGGCACGTTCGACATCAAGACCTGGACAGCCCGCGCCGATGGCGGCGGCAAAGATGCCCTCAAAGAGCCGGTCGTCGTCGCGCCCGTCCCGCAGGGCGACCTGACGGAAGCGCATATGCGCAACTGGCTCGACTGTATCAGGTCCCGCCAGGAGCCGAACGCGCCCATCGAGGCAGGGTATGCACATTCTGTTGCGAGCATCATGTGCTTCCAGGCCCTCGAAACCGGCAGGCGCCAGAACTACGACCGTGAGGCAATGACGATCCAGGAAGGGTGAGTAGTAGGGTGGGGCTTGCTCCACCGATTTCACTGCCGCAGATAGTCGGTCAGCGACCGGATCGCTTCCAGGTTGTAGGCCGGCTCAAGGTGATAGACGCACACAAGGTTGCCACCCGCGTTCTCTTCGAGGATTCGTCCGGCCCAATTCAATAGGGGTTCAGAGCTTTCTGCTGACATGTCACGCGGCAGCGCGGCGATGCTTATCAACATCTCCGGGCCGAAGATCTCGCGTGCCTTGCGGATCGAGGTCTCGCCGCCGAGGTCCACTGATTGCAGGCGGTCGATCTCAGAAATGGCCTCCAGCAGATGAGTGCTGGACCCGCAGGAATGGAGCCGCAGGGGGCCGAGCGCACGGGCAATTCTTGACGTCACCGGCACGACGAATTCCTTCGTCAGGGCGGGACTGATCATGCAGGCGGAGCACTCGCCGACGTGGACATCCGTTATGGGCAGATGGGCCTTTTGTGCAAAGTGCCGGCAAAGCACGATATAGGCATCCGCGATCCAGTCCAGGATTCTCAGGCATTTGCGAGGGTCGTTCATCAGGTCAAGGAATATGGTCTCGCCGTAGAATTTCTGGGCAGTGGTCAGGACTCCATGGATTGTCGCTCGGCCTGAGGTGTCCCAGAAGAATGGGGGGATCGGGCACAACTGCCCCTCGCTCTGAATCCGGGCAATCTGACCGTCGAACAGGCGAACGAGATCATGGCGCAGCAATGTCTCGGGACTGGGCAACTCACCGGGATCAACGCCTGCAAGGCATCCCGGCGTGATGTCCGCGTCGCGATCATCGGCCGGGAGAAAATCGGCGCCGAGGAGCATGCCGAGGATCATGTTTGGCTGAATGCCCCCGATCTGGACCTGTTCCTTGTCCCAATATTGAATCCGCCCCAGATTTGATTCGGAATAGAAAAGGCCCATCCCCGGGAATTCCTCGGCGGCGTACTCGTTGCACCGGCAGTCGATGGCGTGGCGCCAGATCGGATCGAAGTAGTAATCGCGGTCGAACACGACGCCGAGCACCTGGTGCATCCATGCCTTGGAGAGTGTTCCCGCGATACTGATCATATCGACCTCACGTCCCTCACATGGAGGCATCGAGCTCGCTGAGCTTCACGGGCCTGCCCCGTTCGGCCGAAAGATCGGCGGCGAAACAAATGGCGTGCGTCTTGGCCGCGTCCTCCAGGTCCGGGAACGGCCGCTTGTCTCCAATGATGCAATCGAGGAAATGGGACACCTCGGCCCGGAAAGGATGGTGGGAGACGTCGGCGCTTTCAGGCAGGATGCAGGGGACCTGAAGGAAATTGCTCTGGCCGGGGAACAATTTCGGTGCAAACACCCTGTCATTGCGGATGGAGCCTTCGGTGCCGTAGACGCCGATATTGAAAACGTAGGGCATCCTTGCATCAAAGGTGGTGGTCGTCCGGCCCACCTTGCCGTCTCGAAACTTGACGTTCACGGAGATCGTGCCGGGGTACTCGATGGGGTTCTCCGTCTTCACCTGGTATGCGGACACCTCCTCGGCCTCGCTGCGTGCGAACCATCGCAGCGCGTCGACGGCGTGACAGCCGCCCGTGAGGATGGCCGTGCCGCTCTGCTTGCTGCTGCCCAGCCATTTCTGCTCCGGCGTCATCCAGATCCGGTGCATATAGTCCACTTCGACCATGAAGATGTTGCCCAATGCGCCTTGGCCGATCAATCGATCAACGGTCATGAGCAGGGGGTTCCAATGCAGCACGAAGCTCACAATCGTCTTGACCTTGTTCCTGCTCACGGCCTGTCTCTGCTTCCGCACATCCTCTACAGTCAGCGCCACAGGCTTCTCGATGATCACGTGCTTGCCGGCCTCCGCCGCCGCGACGACGTAGGCAGTGTGCGTATCATGCGGCGTGCACACCACAACGATATCGACATTCTTCATGCGAAGCATGGCCGCGGCATCGGTCTCAATCGCGCACTTGAGGTCGTACCTGTCACGATACCGTTCCGCGTTGGCGCGATTGCGGCTGACCAGCGCCCGGACTTCCGACCGGCTGTCGGCCTGAAAGGCCTTCACATACTCTTCCGCCACCGCCCCGCAGCCAATGATCCCAGCGCCCAGCTTCTCCATCTCCCGCCCCTTACGCCTTAGCCACCTCTGCCTGATCGAGACCGGCCAGCGGGGCTGCCGGTGCGACCTTCTTCAGGACATCGTCTCGGAAGAGCAGCCAGAACGCCGCGCACAGGACCGCGCTCATTACCATGAGGATGAGCCAGATTGTGTTCCAGTTGGTGCCTTTGTCGGTTGTGTACATTCCGATCAGCTTTCCACTGGAGAGCGTGCCGATGAGCATGCCTACGCCGAACAGGAGCAGTCCAACCAGTCCCTGTGCCTGGGCCTTGATCTCCGGTGGTGCCTTCTTGTCCACGTACACTTGGCCGCCGACGATGAAGAAGCCGAAAATGGCGCCGTGCACGAGAATGGCCACATAGTACAGCCATATCTGATCGAATGTGCTGCCGGCCATGAACGCCATATAGCGCACCAGCAGCATCCCAAGGCCCGCGGTGATCGCCCACTTAGCGCCGTAGCGTGTCAATGCGATCGGAACCAGAAGCATGATCAAGATCTCTGCGATTTGGCCCCAGCTCATGATCGCCGTCACCTGCGTGAAGCCCTGGCTCATAAAAAATTGCGACGCGAATGAGAAGTACATCGTGAATGGGACCATCGCCAGCATGGAGATGAGCATGAAGAAGGCGAAATTGCCGCTTTTCAGAAGGCCTAGTGCGCGGAGGCCAAGGACGTCGATAATCGAAGCCGGCTTGCCCTTGGCCGGCGGAGGCGTGTTGGGCAGGGTCAAATTCAGCAGGGCCGCCACGAGGGCCGTGCCGGCGCCACAGTACAGAGGGATGGCGGTGCCGTCGATCTTTGTGCCGTTGAAGAGCTTATCCGCTGCGAGACTGAACACCATGGCTGCCGCCCAACCAATCGACCCGAACACTCGAATCTGAGGGAACTTGTCCGAAGGGGCGTTGGCCATCGCTACCGCGCTGGTCAGGCTCCAGGTCGGCATATAGCAGAGCATCGCCAGCAGCAGGATCACGAACAGGATGGTCGGATTGCCCTGCAGGGCTGCGAGGAATAGCAGACCGGCACAGGCAAGGTTCAGGACCATCAGCACCTTCTGACTGGCGAAATGGCGATCCGCGATCATGCAGAAGATCGGCGAGACCAGGCTGCCCAGGGGCATGCTACTGAGGATCCAGCCCTGCAGGTTGGTCGCGACGCCGGTCTTGGCAAGGTATGCCGCCAGTTGCACCCACCAGGCGGCGAACATCATGTACTGGAGGAACATCATGATACTCAGGCGGATTCGGACGTTCAGGGGCATGGCAGTCATTGGGTATCTCCTTAGTATGGAACCGTTCCCAGGCCTGGCTGCAGGCAATCTCGGATTTACGTGCCTGCGGTTGTCGGGCCGGGGCCATCTTACTGTGTGTCGGACGAGTTGGCCAGCAAGAAACATCGTTGACGCTTCTGTCTGCGGGGATTAGCATGAGGCATCGGTGTATCGAGCGTGCCACGTTCGACGCTGTCGTGAGGCGGCCTTATGGACATCATCGCTGTTCAACTCAATCAGGAGTAATGCAAGGGGAGTGACTATGCCGGGAAAGAAGTGGCTGTGGATTGCTGTGGCGATAATGATGGCGGTGCCTGTGCAGGCGGCGGAGGTGATCTTTATCCCGACCAAGATCGACGGGCCTATTCACGATCCGGGCCGCAACAGCTACTGGTTCGGGCCGTTCTGTGAGTGTGCGTCGGTGCTGGACTTCGACGGCGATGGGGACCTGGATATCGCGGCGGGGCGCAACTGGTACGAGGCGCCCGATTGGGTCAAGCACGCGGACTTCCGAGACGGGGCTGAGACCAACGGGCCGGAGACGGACGACAACAGCGAGTTCGCCATGGACGTCAACTTCGACGGCCGGATGGACATCGTCAGCTCCGGCTGGATGTTCCTCAAAGGGGCGTTCTGGTATGAGAATCCCGGCAAGAAGGACGTGGTGTGGAAGTCCACCCGCATCCACCAGGCGATCAATATGGAGGGCGTAATCCACGGGGACATCGATGGCGATGGCGATGACGATATTCTGTGCAATCACTGGGCACTGGTCAAAGGCCAGGGCATGACGTGGCTGGAGCACATCGACAAGGCCCCGTGGTTCGTGGAACATGTCGTGGGGACCCAGGGCGACGTGCACGGCAACGGCATGGGCGACATCAATGGCGACAGGCGCGTGGATATCGTGACGCAGATCGGCTGGTACGAGCAGCCGCAGCGGGCGAGTGATACGCCGTGGACCTTCCACGCGGACTACGAGTTCAAGGCGGATAAGGGTCTGGGCGGGCCGGCGTCGCACCCGATCATCATCCACGATGTGGACCAGGACGGCCGCAACGACATCATCATCGGCGCCTCCCACAACTACGGCATGGCCTGGCTTCAGCAGAAAGTGGACGCCGCGGGCAAACGCACCTTCACGACGCACTGGGTGGAGACCGACTACAGCCAATTCCACACCTTCGCCATGGGCGATCTCAATGGCGATGGCAAGCCCGACCTCGTGACCGGCAAGCGGCTCTTCGCCCACCACGGCCGGGACATCGGAGCGTTCGACCCTCTCTATACCTTCTGGTACGACATCCAGGGTGGGAAATTCGAGCGGCACGTCCTCTCATACAATCATCTGCCGTACTATCCCGAGGAAGGGGGCATCAATCCGCCACCCAATTATGTGGTCAGCGCCGGCATGAAGCTCAACATCGCCGACATGAACAGGGACGGCCGCAACGACATCGTGATCGCGGGCAAAGGCGGCCTGTATATCTTCTACAACCACGGCAATCCGCCCACGCCGCCCCGGCTCCACAAGCTCGCGCAGGAAGAGATGTATCCCACGTGGCGGGAATGGCCTGCATACCAGGTCCTTTTCAATAGCAAGGACCTTGCTGGCTGGAAGGTGCCCGAAGGGGACAATGGGCACTGGAAGGTCATTGATGGCGTGATCGATTACGATGCTCAGTCTGAAGCCAAGGGTGACAAGAACCTGTGGACGCAGGAGTCATTCGGTGATTTCGCCCTCCACGTGGAGTGGCGATTCAAGGGGACCTCCGACCTGTACCCGATGCCTGCGATCCTGCCCGACGGCTCGTACAAGACCGATGCCGGCGGCAAGGTGATCGAGACTCCGACTCCCAATGCGGATTCCGGCATCCTCCTTCGTGGCTCAGGCCGGGGACAGGTCAATCTGTGGTGCTGGCCGGTTGGCTCCGGGGAGATGTGGTCCATCCGCAATGATAAGAGCCTGACGCCGGCGCAGCGAGCCGCCGTCGTGCCGAAGGAACCGGCGGACCGTCCAGTTGGGCAGTGGAATTCGATGGACATCACCGTGGTCGGCGACCGCGTCACGGTGATGCTCAACGGCAATCTCGTCATCGAAGATGCCCAGGTGCCCGGCTTGCCTGAGCGTGGTCCCATCGGCCTGCAACATCACGGCGGCATCGATCCCAAGACCGGCCAACAGGGTCCCGCCTCCAGTCTGGTCCAATTCCGCAATCTCCTCATTCGACCGCTCACTGAGAAGGATCGACCGCAGGCCGCCGGGCTCAAGACTGATGCCGAAAGCTTCGTGACCTTGTTCAATGGCCGGGACTTGGCCGGTTGGACGACCGGGCCGGACAATTCCTGGATCGTCCAGGATGGGATCCTGACCGTTCGCCGAGCGATGGACGGCCAGGAGCATAACTTCGATTACCTCTGGACGAAGGACACCTACGGCGATTTCGTCCTCGATCTGGAGTTCAAGGTCGTGGACGGCACGAACAGCGGCATCTTCTTTCGCACCTCGGATGTGAAAGACCCGGTTTATACGGGCATCGAGGTCCAGGTGGCCAACTCGTACGGTCGGGAGAAACTCAGCAAGACCGGCACCGCCGGCGCCGTTTACGACTGCCAGGAACCGTCGAAGAATGCCATTAAGCCGCCCGGCGAATGGAACCGCTGTACGCTGACCTGCAAGGGCAATCGCGTCGAAGTCGTGCTCAATGGTGAGCAGGTCATCAACATGGATGTGGACCGGTGGGTCAAGCCGCGAGAGAACCCTGACGGGACGTCGAACAAGTTCCCGCGAGCCATTAAGGACTTTGCCCGCGTCGGTTATGTCGGCCTGCAGGACCATGGCCGGCCCGTCTGGTATCGCAACATGAGAATCAAACGCCTTGGTGACAAGTAATCCATTTGAAAGGAATCGTTCCATGTACGATCAGAAACCTTGCCAGAATCTCGAAATCCGAAATTTGAAATCTGAATTCTCACAGAGCCGCCGCCGGTTTCTCGCCACCGCCCTTGTTGGTGCGGGGGCCGTGATGGCTCAGTCCAGCCTGCTGGCCGGGGCCGAGAAACGCAAGACCTCCGGCAAGTCCCGCGCCACGGATATCGTGACATTGGGCCCGACCGGCATTAAGGCCACCCGTATCGCACACGGCACGGGGTGGAACGGCGGGGGACGGTCCTCCGCCCACACCCGGCTGGGGGAAAAGGCGTTTACCGAGTTGCTTCGCCACAGCATTGACCAGGGGGTCGCATTCATCGATACCGCAGATCTTTATGGAGCCCATCCGTACGTCGGGACAGCTCTGAAGGGCGTGCCGCGGGACAAGTACATCCTGTCGAGCAAGATCTGGCCGAGGAAGGAGTACTGGAACTCGCCTTCCGGCGGCGCCAAAGAGGAGGTGGATCGCTTCCGCAAGGAACTCAACACCGATGTCCTCGACGTCTGCCTGATCCACTGCATGCAGAACGCCGACTGGCCGAAGGAGTTCGAGCGCATCCGCGACGAGCTGTCCGAGCTCAAACAGAAAGGCGTCGTGCGGGCCGTGGGTGTCTCCTGTCACGACGTCGGCGCCCTGAAAGTGGCGGCGGCCCATCCCTGGGTGGATGTCTTCATCGCCCGGATCAACAACGTGGGCAAGGACGCGGAGATGGATGGCTCACCGGAAGAGGTGGCGCCCATTCTCAAGCAGGCCCGCGCCAACGGCAAAATTGTTGTCGGCATGAAGCTCTTTGGAGCGGGAAAGTTGGCCAGACCCGACCGGATGGACGCCTCGCTGCGGTACGTGTTCCAGAACCAACTGGTGGACGCGGTGACCATCGGGATGATGAAGCCGAAGGAAGTGGACGACACGATCCGGCGAATAGATAGAGCGATCAACGCATAGTTGGCAGTTCTCAGTTGGCAGTGGACTGAGAACCGTGAACCGGCAGCTCTCTTTCCTGCAATTTGCCAGACTTGTTGAACGTCCTGACAAGGGAGGACGGTCTGTGGTCGCCCTTTGGTAATATGGAATTCTCGTGAAGCATGGCAAGGGTGTTGTTGATTCTGGCGTTCGTGCTGACCAATGCGGGCGGGTTTGAAACCCGCCCCTACGAGGACCCTGCTCCGCCGGTGCCCCATGGCCGGATCGATGAGCTGGTTTTCGGCCGGTTGGAGCAGTTGGGCATTCAGCCCGCCAATCTATGCTCGGATGCCGTGTTTGTCCGACGGGCTTACCTGGACGTGATCGGCACACTGCCCACTGCCCAGGAAGCCAGAGCCTTTCTGTCGGACAAAGACCCCAACAAGCGCAGCGTCCTGATCGATCGCCTGCTGGAGCGAGAGGAGTTCGCCGACTACTGGGCGATGAAGTGGAGCGACCTGCTGCGCGTCAAGTCGGAGTTCCCAATCAACCTGTGGCCCAACGCCGTGCAGGGCTACCACCGCTGGATTCGAACCTGCATCAAGGAGGACATGCCCTATGACCGGTTCGTCCGGGAGATGCTGACGGCCAGCGGCAGCAATTTCCGTGTGCCTCAGGTGAACTTCTACCGAGCCGCTCAGAGCAAGGAGCCGCAGGCCCTGGCACAGGCCGTGGCGTTGACATTTATGGGGGTGCGGGCGGAGGGCTGGCCGAAGGATCGCTGGTCGGCCATGGCCGTCTTCTTCTCACAGGTCGGCTACAAGTACACCGGGGAATGGAAAGAGGAGATCGTTTTCTTCGATCCGAATCAGGATAATCCGAAATCTGAGATCTCAAATTCGGGACTCTCCGCGGCGATCTTTCCGGATGGAACCAAAGTGGAAACGCAAGATCTTGCGTCTCTACAGGGGCAGGACCCGCGTGTGATCTTTGTGGATTGGCTGACGGCTCCGGGCAATCCCTGGTTTGCGAGGAATATCGTGAATCGCACCTGGTCCTGGCTGTTGGGACGCGGCATCGTTCACGAGCCGGACGATATCCGGCCGGACAATCCGCCGAGCAATCCGGAGCTGTTGGCTCTCCTGGAGAAGGAACTGGTCGCCGCCCGCTACGACCTGAAGCATATCTATCGGCTGATTCTGAACTCGCGGACATACCAGCTTTCCTCCATCTCTGGCAGCGACAAGCCTGAAGCTGCGGCCAATTTCGCGAGCTATCCACTGCGCCGGCTGGAGGCGGAGGTGCTCATCGATGCGCTCAACCAGATCACCGGCACGACCGAAAAGTACTCCAGCGCGATTCCTGAACCGTTCACTTTCATTCCCGAAGATCAGAGATCGATCGCGCTGGCGGATGGCAGCATCACGAGTTCCTTCCTTGAATTGTTCGGGCGTCCGCCGCGTGACACCGGACTGGAGTCGGAGCGGAACAGCCGTCCCACAGCCGGCCAACGGCTGCACATGCTCAATTCGAGTCACGTCCAGCGCAAAGTCGAGCAGGGGCCGAAGCTGCAATCCCTACTGCAATCCAGGCGTAAGCCGCCCGAGATCGTCAATGAACTCTACCTGACGATTCTCTCGCGTTATCCGACAGAAGAAGAGCTGAAAGTCATTGCGGCGTATGCTCCTCAGTCAGGAGGCGGAAGGGGGCGAGAGGCGTTCGTGGATCTGGCTTGGGCGTTGATCAACGGCGCGGAATTTCTCTATCGGCACTGATTCGAAAGAAGGGAGAAGGGCAGTGGCCATGAGCACAGCAATCTCCAGGCGTGAGGCAATACGTCGCGGCCTCTTCGGTGCGGCTGCTCTGACGCTGGGCGACGGTCTTGTTCGTAGTGTGCCCGTAAGGGCATCCAATAAAATGCCTGACGGTGTCGCTGCAAACGCGAAGGCCAAGGCTGTCATTCAAATCTGGATGTGGGGCGGCCCATGCCATCTTGATACGTTCGATCCCAAACCGGAGGCGGGCAATGACTATTGCGGCTCGCTGAATAAGCCCGTCCCCACCAACGTGGACGGGATCATCATCGGTGAGCTGCTTCCCCTCCTGGCCAAGCAGGCCGATAAGTACTCGATCATCCGCAGTATGACCCACGGCATCAACTCTCATGAAACGGCCGCTTACATGGTTCAGACCGGCCGTGCGCCCGGCGGCAAGGAGGTCTATCCCTGTGTCGGGGCCGTCGTCTCGCAATTCAAGGGCTACGATGCCGGATACACTGGGCTGATTCCGCCTTACATCGTGCTGACCGACCTGCAGGGGCGGTTCTCCGAGGCGGGGTTCCTGGGCTCGCGCTGCAAGCCGTTCGCCACGGGCGGCGACCCGGCCAGGAACCCGTTTGTCGTCGAGGGCGTCGTGGCCCAGGGCATCTCCGAGAAACGCCAGCAGAGCCGGCGGGACCTTCTCCACAACCTCAACACGCTGGAACACGCCATGAAGGGCGATCCGCAACTAGCAGCCTCGGAGCAGTGCGAGAAGCAGGCGTATGATCTGATCCTGGGCGACGGGGCCAAGGTGTTCGATCTGGCGCAGGAGAAGAACGAATTACGGGATCAGTACGGGCGCAGTACGTTTGGCCAATCCTGCCTGATGGCCCGGCGGCTCGTCGAGCGGGGCGTCCCCTACGTCACCATCAACTACAAAGGCTGGGACACGCACAAGCAGCACTTTCAGAGCATGCGTCGCATGCTGCCGGACATGGACAAAGGGATGGCGACGCTGCTCCAGGATTTGTCGGACCGCGGCCTGCTGGACAGCACGATCGTCTGGTGGAGCGGCGAGTTCGGCAGGACGCCGAAGGTCCAGTGGGAGCCGCCCTGGAGTGGCGGACGCAACCACTACGGCAAGGTCTTTTCCGCGGTGGTCGCCGGGGGCGGTTTCAAGGGCGGCCGCGTGGTCGGGGCCACAGACGCAAAGGGCGAAGAAGTGAAGGACCGGCCCGTGTATCCGGTGGACCTCATTGCGAGCATGTACGAGTTGCTCGGCATCGGTCTCGATGCGACGCTGCCCCATCCGCAAGGCCTGAAGGTCGGGGTGCTGCCCTCCGCCGCCGATGGCGTCAGCATGGGCGGACGTTTGAAAGAGATCATGTAAGCCGGGGAGTGGTTTATGCTGTGGCGTGCGATTCTGTGTATGGCGACTGTTCTCGTGACTGCGACGGTTGTACACGCGCAGAACATGCCCCACATCGGTTACGTCTATCCTGCCGGCGGCCAGCGAGGCACGACGTTCCAGATCGTGGTCGGCGGGCAGTTCCTTGACGGCGTCCACGACGCATGTTTCTCCGGCGCTGGCGTTCAGGCTGTGGTGGTCGAGCGCACCAGGCCGTTGACTCAAAAGGAGTTCAACGATCTGAGGGAGAGGCTGAGGGTGCTGCAGGAGAAGAGGCAGGCGGCAATGAAAGGCAGCAGTCCGGCGAAGGGCACAGGGGTAAATGACAAGCGCGAAGGACAGGACCGCGTGCCCTCTTCCACAGAGCCGAACAAGCCGCCGCAATGGACGGCCGAGGATGTGAAAATGGTCGCGGAGATCAGAAAGAAGCTGCTCAACGGCCCCAACAGGCAGGCCAATCCGGCGATTGCGGAAAGAGTCACACTTACGGTGACAATGGCGCCGGATGCCGGGCCCGGTCAGCACGAGCTGAGGTTGATGACGGCGGTGGGTGTGACAAACCCGCTGGCCTTCTACGTCGGCGAGTTGCCGGAATTCAGCGAAAAAGAATCGCAAGGCAGCACTGAACCGCAACAGAATTTCAGGGCGGTGCAATCCGCAGTGGCGAAGACCGAGATGAAGGTCACACTGCCGGCCGTCCTGAATGGCCAGATTCTGCCCGGAGGTGTGGACCAGTTCCGATTCACGGCGCAAAAGGGCCAGCGGATTGTCGTCGCCGCCCGCGCTCGCGAATTGATCCCATATATGCCGGATGCTGTCCCCGGCTGGTTCCAGGCCACGCTGGCACTGTACGACAATAGCGGGAAAGAGCTGGCCTACGACGACGACTATCGTTTCAATCCTGATCCCGTGCTCTTCTACGAAATCCCTGCGGACGGGGAGTACGTGATCGAGATCAAGGACTCCATCTATCGCGGCCGGGAGGATTTTGTCTATCGTATCACGGTGGGCGAGCTGCCCTTTGTGACGAGTATCTTCCCGCTTGGCGGCCGGGCGGGGACCCCGACTGAAATCGAGTTGCGGGGCTGGAATCTCCCCACGAAGACGCTGACGCCCGGCTTTGGAGATGCTGAAGTCGGAATCCATCAGCTTTCTGTGGGCAGAGATGAATGGGTGTCCAATCTCGTGCCGTTCGCCGTGGACACGCTGCCCGAGTGCCTGGAGCGGGAATCAAACGACCAATCGCAGAAGGCTCAGCCGGTCACGACGCCGGCGATCATCAACGGGCACATCGACAAGGGCGGCGATAGGGATGTGTTCAGTTTCGAGGGGCATGCCGGCAGTGAGATCGTGGCGGAAGTGTATGCTCGCCGTCTGAATTCTCCGATGGATTCAATGCTCAAGCTGACCGATTCCTCCGGGCGGCAACTGGCCGCCAGTGACGACCAGGAGGACAAAGGGGCCGGGCTGACCACGCACCACGCCGATTCCTATCTGCGTGCCACGTTGCCCGCGGATGGAACGTACTATCTTCACCTGGCTGACGCCCAGAACAAAGGTGGGGCGGAGTATGGCTACCGCCTGCGCACAGGACCGCCGCGACCGGACTTTGAGTTGCGAATTGTGCCGGCCAGCATCAATGTCCGAGGCGGGACAAGTGTTCCTCTGACCGTCTACGCCCTCCGCAAGGACGGTTTCGCCGGCGATATCGCGCTTGCTTTGAAGGACGCGCCGGCCGACGTGATCTTAAGTGGCAGTTGGGTGCCGTCCGGTCAGGATAAGGTACAGGTGACGTTGACGGTCCCGCCGACGCCTACGCAGGAGCCGTTGAGCGTTTCGCTGGAAGGCCGTGCCATGATTGACGGCCGTGAGATTGTCCATCCGGTCGTGCCGGCGGAGGACATGATGCAGGCGTTCTTCTATCGCCATCTCGTTCCCGCCAGGGAACTCCGAGTGGCCATCTCAGGACGCTTCATGACCAAGGCGCCGGTGAAAATCCTCAGCAATACTCCCATCAGAATCCCCGCCGGCGGAACTGTCCGGGTGCGAGTCGCAGCGCCGGCAACCGCCCTGACAGGCAGGGTCCAGCTTGAGTTGAGCGAGCCGCCGGAAGGGATCACGATTGAGAAAGTCGTTGGGGCGGGTTTGAAATCTCCCCGTACCGGCCAGGGCGCGGATATCGTGCTGCGCAGTGACGCTGCAAAAGCCAAGGTGGGCCTGAAAGGCAACCTGATCATCCATGCCTTCCCCGTGAGCTCTCCAGCCCCCGAAAAGCAGAAATCGCAGGCCAACAGGCCTCGGATCGCCCTTGCCGTATTGCCCGCTGTTCCCTTCGAAATTGTGCCGTGATTCACAAATTATCATTCACGCCGGCTTCGCCTGAATCCTAAATCGTAAATGGTGATTCGTAAATCTAAGAAAACTCTTGTTGTCGCGGGACCGGCGCGGTATAAGAAGCAGCCCATAAATTGTAATTCGTGAATGCAAGGGGCCCATGCAGTACTTCAGGAACATAGTTCAGGCGGTCCGGACCGTTGCCGCCGGGCTGAGAGTGACGTTGCCGTATCACTTTGCCCGCACGGTGGTCGTACAGTACCCCGATGTCGAGCCGACCCTGCAACCCCGCTACCGAGGCTTTCACAGCTACCAGATCGAGCGGTGCATTGCCTGTGAGGCCTGCGCCAAAGCCTGTCCTGCGGCCTGTATCAGTGTTGGCAAGAGCGGGCCGAGGAAGATCGACAAGACTCGCGACATTGCCGTCGGCGGGGCGATGACCCAGTACAATATTGACTACAGCACCTGCCTGTTCTGCGGGCTGTGCACCGAGGTCTGTCCTACGCAATGCCTCAAGATGGGGTCGATCCACGACGATTCGTGCT
The DNA here is from genome assembly GCA_963708075.1 of Sedimentisphaerales bacterium. Classification (GTDB taxonomy): domain Bacteria; phylum Planctomycetota; class Phycisphaerae; order Sedimentisphaerales; family Anaerobacaceae; genus PLanc-01. The sequence goes on along the minus strand of OY970194.1, from coordinate 3,747,840 downwards.
ATCGCCGGGAGGAGTTGGTGGTTGATTTCGTTAAATTGGGCAAGCAGGGCAGGCGGACCATCGAGCCGATCTGGCTGACGAAGTCGAACCTGCCCGCATGGGCGGCCCGGACACGTGATACCTGGCGGAACCTCGATCGGGACAAGTGGGAGTGGATGGCAAAGGCGGATGATCCGCAGTACTGTGCCGAACTTGCCAAGCAGGCGGCGGCACCGAAGGAAGGAACGGCATGACCGAATCTACGCGTTTTGCCATTGAAGTGCTGCTTTTCGCGGGCGTTGGCACGGCGCTGGGACTTGGAGCGTTGCTCCTGGGCAAACTGCTTCGGCCGAGGAATCCGGGCGGGCTCAAGGGCGAGATTTACGAGTGCGGCGAGCCGACCATCGGGCCCGCCTGGGTGCAGTTCGACCTGCGGTTCTACGTCGTAGCCCTCGTCTTCGTCGTGTTCGACGTGGAAATCGCTCTCTTGTATCCGTGGGCCGTGGTGTACAAGGATTATATCGCGCAGGGCCTGGGTTCCGCGGCCTTCTGGTCCATGGTGTTCTTCCTGGGTCTGATTTTCGTCGGTTTTGCTTATCTGTGGCGGTTTGGCTACCTGGATTGGGTGCGGGCCGCCTCGCCAACGAATGAAAGGATTGGTAAAGGATGATGGATTATTGATGATTGGAAGTGGAAGAGGCGGACTGAATCGTCGTTCATCCATCATCAATAGTCAATAATCCTTAATCAATAGGGTAGCAATGGCACTGATTGAAGGCATATTCGAGCCGGGCTTGATCGTGACCAGCGTTGACTGGGTCCTGAACTGGTCGCGGAAACGCTCCATCTTTCCGATGACGTTCGGGATCGCCTGCTGCGCGATCGAGATGATCGCCACGGGCGCCAGCCGCTTCGATATCGACCGCTTCGGCTCCGGGGCCTTCCGGGCCACACCGCGGCAGGCGGACCTGATGATCGTCGCGGGCACCGTGACTTTCAAAATGGCCGAGCGTCTCCGCCGGCTCTGGGAGCAGATGGCCGAGCCCCGCTTTGTCATTGCCATGGGCGCTTGTGCCATCAGCGGCGGGCCCTATCACCTGCACGCCTACCACGTGGTCAAAGGCGTGGACCAGGTTGTCCCGGTCGATGTGTATATTCCCGGTTGTCCGCCCCGGCCGGAGGCACTGCTCGAAGGCCTCATGCGTTTACAGGACAAGATCAGCACACGCACCATTGCGAAACAGAAACAATAAACGATGACTCCATCTGAAATCATTGAAGTCTTGAAGCAGCATGATGCGGAGAGCGTTGTCTCGGCGATCGCCGATGGAACATATCCGCACGTTGTAGTCAAGGCTGATCGGCTCACCGCGGTCGCCGGCTTCCTGAAGTCCGAGCCTCGGCTGCGATTCGACCTCTTGCGGTGCATTTCCGCCATCGACTGGCCCGCGAAGAACAGCATTGAGGTCGTATACGACCTGATCTCGACATCGCTTGCTCATGCCTTCGCGGTCAAGGTCGTGCTGGATCGGGCGAACCCGCAGGTGGAATCCGTCGGCGGCATCTGGCCGGCGGCCCAGTGGCACGAGCGTGAAGCCTTCGATCTCATGGGAGTCACGTTCCTCCATCATCCGGACCTTCGCCGAATCCTCATGCCGGAGGACTGGCCCGGCCATCCGCTCCGCAAGGATTACGAGAACGTGGTCGAATATAAGGGGCTGAAGTTCAACCCATGAAAGAAATCGAACTGCAAAGTCAGCCAGACCTGCTCCATGACGGCGAAGTTCCTTCGGACATTCGCACCGAGGAATTGATGCTGAACATGGGTCCGCAGCACCCGAGCACGCACGGCGTGTTGCGGGTGGTTCTGCAGACCGACGGGGAGCTGGTCCTGAAGGCCACGCCGTACATCGGATACCTCCACCGCAGTGCTGAAAAAATCGCGGAAAAGGTCACGTATCGCCAGTTCACGCCTTATACCGACCGTCTGGACTACCTGGCCGCCATGAACAACAACCTGGGCTTTGCCCTGGCGGTGGAGAAGCTGGGCGGAATCGAGGTGCCGCCGCGTGCGGATTACCTGCGGGTGATCTTCGCGGAGCTGAATCGCATCGCCTCACACCTGATGGCCACCGGCTCCTACGGCCTGGACATGGGCGCGTTCACGCCCTTGGTGTACTGCTTCCGCGAGCGGGAATGGATCATGGACCTGTTCGAGGCGGCCTGCGGGGCGCGTCTGACCTACTCCTATCTCACCATCGGCGGGGTGCGCGAGGACCTGCCGGAGGGCTGGATCAAGCAGTGCCGGGAGTTCCTCGATTACTTCGAGCCGAAGATCGCAGAGTACAACAACCTGCTGAGCTATAACCATATCTTCATCAATCGCACGGGCAACGTGGGCGTCTGTCCGGCGGACCTGGCGGTCGCCTACGGTTTGACCGGGCCGTGCCTGCGGGGCAGCGGCCTCGCCTGGGACCTGCGAAAGGCCACGCCGTACTGCCGCTACAACGAATTTGAGTTCGACGTCCCTGTGGGCCGGGGCCAAAACGGGACACTTGGAGATTGCTGGGACCGGTACTTCGTCCGCGTTCTGGAAATGGTCCAGTCGGTGCGGATCGTCCGCCAGGCATTGGACAAGCTCACCGATGGTCCCGTGCAGGCGAAGGTGCCTCGCATCGTGAAGCTGCCTGCCGGCGAGGTCTACTACGAGGTCGAGAACCCGCGCGGGCAACTGGGCTTCCATCTGGTCTCCGACGGCGGGACAAGTCCCTACCGGCTGAAGATACGTGGGCCGAGCTTCTGCAATCTCTCTGTCTTGCCGGTGCTGGCCCCGAATTGCCTGCTGGCCGATATTTCCGCGTTGCTGGGTAGTATCGATATCGTGATGGGCGAGGTAGACCGATGATGTACGTTCCCCAGCGGCCCCCGGTGGAATACAAAGGTTTGAGTCTGACCATTGTGCGTCTTGCCACGAAGTGGGGTCCGACCGGCATATCCCTAGCGTTGCGTTTTGCCTGGGGCATCTTCTTCGCTGCCGTAGTGGCGCTGGTGCTCTTTGTGTGGATCGTGGGGCGCTTCATCAACCCGCTGCTGCCGTGGTTCATCCGTGACTTCGTGGTCGTGGTGGGCCTGCTGGGCTTCGTGTGCATCGTGGCGATCATCGGCATCTGGGGGGAGCGCAAAGTCTCCGGCCGCATTCAATCGCGGCTGGGCCCGATGCGTACAGGCCACTGGCACGGCTGGGCGCAATCGCTGGCCGACGGCCTGAAGTTCGTTCAGAAGGAGGACCTCATCCCGCGTGACGCCGATCAGCCGCTGTTTCGGCTCGCGCCCTACGTCGCGCTTGTGCCGGCATTTTGTGCCTACCTGGCTTTGCCCTTCGGCGTAGGGTGGGTCTTCCGTGATACGGATATCAGCCTGCTGTTCGTCCTGGCGATGCTGGCGATTGAAGTGTTGGGTGTCATCATGGCCGGCTGGGCCTCCAACAGCAAATGGAGCCTGTACGGCGCCATGCGTGAAGGCTGCCAATTGGTCAGCTACGAGATTCCTATGGGCCTGAGCCTGCTGGCCGCGGTCGTTGCCACCGGGTCCGTCAACCTGATCACACTTGGCGAAGCGCAGTCCGGCGGCTGGTTCTCGTGGCTGATCTTCCAGAATCCGTTTCTGTTCCTAGCCTTTTTCACGTACTACATCGCCTCTCTGGCCAGTTGTAAGCGGTCGCCTTTCGACCTGCCGGAAGGGGAATCTGAGCTCGTGGCCGGCTTCCACACGGAGTACAGCGGCTTTCGATTCGTGATGTTCTTCTTCGCTGAATATGTCGCGATGTTCGCCGTCTCCGCACTGGCGACGATCATCTTCCTGGGCGGCTGGAACTCGCCCGTCGGCGGGCCGGGCAGCCCCCTGTGGTTTGTGCTCAAGAGCACCTTCCTGGTCTGGGTGCAGATGTGGATCCGATGGACCCTGCCGCGTATTCGCATCGACCAGGTCATGCACGCCTGTGTGAAGTACCTGCTGCCGTTTACGTTGCTCCTGTTCCTCGGCAGCAGCCTGTGGCAGTTGTACGACAATTCGGCCCATCCGGCTTTCAATGCGTTTGCCGGCGCAGTCCATGGCATTCTTGGCATTCTTGGTTTGGTCTTGTTGGGTCTGTACTTCGCCGGAATGGGCTACGGCTACTACAACCGTGATCGATTAGTTGGGCAGATGGCCCGCAAACATCTACCGGGAGCGTAACGGGTAATGCTCGAGACTGTAATATTCTTCCTCTTTGCAACAGTGGCCGTGGCCGCCGGCTTGGCGATTCTGCTGAGCACGAACATCGTGCGGATGGCGTACTGGCTCATCGCCATGCTGATTTCGGTGGCGGGCCTGTATTTCCTCATGGGCGCGTATTTCCTCGGCGTGATTCAGATTCTTGTGTATGTCGGGGGCGTGGCGGTGCTGATGGTCTTCGGCGTCATGCTGACCAGCCGGCAACAGGCCCCAAGACTGCGGCCGGGGCGATTCGAGGCCCTCTGGTTGACCATCGTCGTAGCGGTGCTTCTCGTCGGATTGATCCTGAGCATCCTGCGTGTCCGGCTGGCACAGAGCGAGCTTGTGGCTGGGAACTCTATAGCGGATATCGGCCACAGCTTATTGGGTGAGTTTCTCGGCCCATTTGAACTGGTCTCGGTCTTGCTGCTTGTGGCGCTACTGGGAGCGGCTTATCTCGCGCGGCCGAAGATACCGGTGCTGGGAGCTCAGCAGAAGAAGGGGACAACGCCATCATGATAGGGCTAACACCGTACCTGATTCTTTCGGCGATTCTGCTGGTGCTGGGCATCGCGATCATCATCAGCAAGCGTAACGCCATCGCCATGCTGATCGGCGTGGAGTTCATTCTGAACGCGGCCGCGCTGAACCTCGTGGCGTTCAGCCGTCACGGAGTCGGCGCCCTGTCGGGCCAGACGGCGGCCCTGTTCGTCATCGTTCTGGCGGCGGCTGAAGCCGTCGTGGCACTGGCCATTTTCCTGAACTTCTATCATACGATCGCCACAGTCGATATCGACCAGGGCGACCAGTTGAAAGGATAAGACCCGGGGACCTCTATGCAGTATGCATTCATCATTGCCTGGTTGCTGCCCCTGGCGGGTTTCGTGACGCTGGTCTTTCGGGGCCGTCGCATCGGCGAGCCTCGCAGCGGCTACTTGGCGGCGGGACTGATGCTCACCGCGGCCGCCATCTCGCTGGTCTGCTCCATCCGCTGGATCGTGGGACATCCCGACAGCCTGAACGCCTCGGTTCGCTGGCTCACCATCGGTACCCAGGTGGTCAACTTCGGCGTGCACATCGACAGCCTGACCATCGTCATGTTCACGATGGTCACCGTCGTGGCCAGTTGCATCTTCATCTACAGCATCGGCTACATGCACGGCGACCCGCGCTTCCCGCGGTTCTTCACGTACCTGTGCCTCTTTGCCTTCTCCATGTTGGGACTGGTCCTGGCCGACTCCCTGATCGGCCTGTTCGTTTTCTGGGAACTGGTGGGCCTGTGCAGCTACTTCCTCATCGGGTTCTGGTTTGAAAAGACCTCGGCCTCCAACGCGGCGAAGAAGGCGTTCATCGTCAACCGCGTGGGCGACTTCCTGTTCCTCATCGGCATCGCCACGATGCTGAGCATGACGGGCCAGGTCACCCTGGAAGGCGTCTTCAATCAGGTGCGGCAGGGGGCGTTTGCTGGACACGGCACGCTCCTGACGTTCGCGGGGATTTGCCTGTTCTTCGGCGCTATCGGCAAAAGCGCACAGTTCCCCCTGCACGTCTGGCTGCCCGACGCGATGGAAGGACCGACGCCGGTCAGCGCCTTGATCCACGCGGCAACAATGGTGGCCGCCGGCGTGTACCTGGTCGGACGTATCTTTCCCATCCTGACGCCATCCGCGCTGCTGTTCGTGGCGTACATCGGTGGGATCACCTTGATCGGCAGCGCGCTCATCGCCATTGTCATGACCGATATCAAGCGGGTCCTGGCCTATTCGACGATCAGCCAGTTGGGCTACATGATCCTCGCACTCGGCGTCGGCGGCTGGGTGGCGGGGCTGTTCCACCTGATCACTCACGCCTGCTTCAAGGCTCTGCTGTTTCTCGGGTCCGGCAGCGTCATTCACGGCTGCCACGGGGAGCAGGACATCCGCAAGATGGGTCAGTTGCACGGGAAGATGCCGTACACCAGCATCACGTTTCTCGTCGGCACGCTGGCCATCGCCGGCGTCCCGCTGCTGAGCGGCTTTTATTCCAAGGATGCCATCCTGGCCTCCGCTCTTGGTTTTGCCTGGAGCCATAGGATCCACTGGGTGCTGTTTGCCCTGCCTACGGTGGCGGCGGCAATCACAGCATTCTACATGTTGCGGCTGTACCTGCTGACGTTCCGCACGACAGCTCGCGACGAGCACATTCACGAGCATGCTCACGAGTCGCCGCGGGTGATGTGGGTGCCCTTGGCAGTGCTGGCGGTCTTGTCGATCTGCGTCGGTTGGTTCGGACGCGCCCCGGAACGCCATGCGCTTGGTGAAGGCCGGTACGAATACGAAGGCGGCCGAGGCCTGATTGGTCTTATCGCAGAAGCTCAGCCCACGTGGGCGGTGAGTTGGCAGATGCAGGAAGCAGGTCGTGCGTCCTCGCACGACCCTGTTGAGGCGAGCGGGGCCGCTCATTCGGCAGAAGAGTCGGCGCATGCGGAACATGGTTTTCACACGGCCGCGACAATCATCGCCACCGCCGCTATGCTCCTCGGCGTGATTCTGGCTTGGCTCACCTATAGCAAGGGGCTGATCTCTCCGGCGAAAGCAGCACAGACCTTGGCTCCTGTGCACAAGCTGCTCTTGAACAAGTTCTATTTTGATGAGTTGTATCGCGCGACATTTGTCGCCGGCGTCCTGCAACTGGCGGCATTCGGGAAATGGTTCGACCGCGTGGTTCTGGATGGTCTGGCCGATGGCTCGGCCCGCTGGGTGGCACGGACGGCGTTCTTCAGCGGTCTGACCCTGGACAATCGCGGCGTCGATGGCTTAGTCAACGGCGTCGCCGGGGCAGCCCTCGTCGGCGGAAATATAGCCCGCAAGGGCCAGACAGGGCGGGTCCGCAATTATATCCTGGGCCTGACCACCGCCGGGGCATGCGTTGTTGTGGTTTTCATTTGGATTTGGTAATTGGTCAGTTCACGGCGAGCAGTTGCCAGTTGACAGTGAAGCATGAACTGAGAACCGGGAACTGACAACTGAGAACTTTGGAGAACAGGCTTCGATGAATAATTCCTGGCTACTCACGGCAATCATCTTCCTGCCCCTGATCGGTATGGGCGCGGTCCTGTTGGTCCCGCGGCAATGGATTCGGCACACCGCACTAGTGGCCGCACTGGTGACATGCCTGCTGTCGTTCCACGTCATTCCGCATTTCCTCGGAGCGTCTGCAGAGGTCTTCGGCGCTGACTATCAAAGCGGTTTCAAGCTCATCCATCGCGTGCCCTGGATTCACTCCGCCGGCTTCTCCATCGACTACATGGTCGGCGTGGACGGCATCGGCTTTCCACTCGTTGTGCTGACGACCGTGATCTGCCTGCTCGCCTGCATCGCCAGTTGGAATATCCAGAAGAGTCAGCGGGGCTATTTCGCCCTGTTCCTGCTGCTGGAGACCGGCATGCTCGGCGTCTTCACGGCTCTCGACTTCTTCCTGTTCTACGTCTTCTGGGAGCTGACGCTGCTGCCGATGTACTTTCTCATCGGCATCTGGGGCGGGCCTCGCAGGGAGTACGCCGCGATCAAGTTCTTCCTCTACACCCTGCTCGGCAGCGTCCTGATGCTGATCGTCATGCTCTGGTTCTTCTTCGCCAGCAACGATCAGGGCGCTCACACCTTCAACCTGATCGCCCTGAGCACGCCCGGCGTGCTGCCGGCGTTCGCGACTCATAAGGCAATGTGGATCGCGTGTTTTGCCATGCTGTACATCGGGTTCGCGGTCAAGATGCCGATCTTCCCGTTCCACACGTGGCTTCCGGACGCCCACGTCGAGGCGCCAACGCCGATCAGCATGATCCTGGCGGGGCTGCTGCTGAAGATGGGCGGCTACGGGCTGCTGCGAATCAGCTACCCGATCCTGCCGCACGCCGGTGCGGTCAAAGTAGTGGCCTGGGTCCTGGGCGTCCTGGCCGTGATCAATATCGTGTACGGCGCACTGTGTGCCCTGGCCCAGACCGACTTCAAGAAATTGGTCGCGTACTCCTCCGTCTCGCACATGGGCTTTGTGCTGCTGGGTATCGCGCTGCTGACCCCGGCCGGCTTCCAGGGCGCAATGTTCCAGATGATCTCTCATGGAATTACCAGCGCGGCGATGTTCTTTCTCGTCGGCGTGATTTACGACCGTGTTCATCACCGGGATATTCCCCGGCTGGGCGGACTGGCGACACGCATGCCAATCTATACCGGCCTGTCGATTCTCGGCTTCTTCGCGGCGATGGGCCTGCCCGGCTTGTGCGGATTCATCGGCGAGATCTATGTCCTGCTCGGCAGCTGGCAGGCCCAGGTGCTCGGTCCCATGGGCGCCAGGGTCCTGACGATCATCGCGGCTGTAAGCATCGTTCTCACCGCCAGCTACATCCTCTGGTCCGTCCAAAGGGTCTTCCTCGGCGCCGCGAAGCCGGAGTATGAGAACGTGCCGGACATGTCCGGGCGGGAAATGCTCGTCATGGCCCCGCTGGCGGTGCTGGCTCTGGCCATGGGAATCCTGCCTTGGCAAACCGTGTTCACCTTTATCCACGGTACGCTGGATAATATCCTCAAGCTGGTCGTCGCCTGACCGGAGGTTGTTCGTTTGACGGATGGATTGACGATTGAGAGTCTTCGCAATATCTGGCCCGTGCTGGCCCTGATCGGCACTCTGGGCGCGATCCTCATTGGCGCCATGCTTGGCCGAAAGACGTCCGGGCGTCGCGGCCTGCTGGTAGTGGCGCTGGCTGGCTTGGGCGTCGCGATAGTGTCCGCCTCGCGGCTGAATCCGCAAGCGGGCGGTTGGTTGTCCAGCTACTTGTTCTTTGATCCGCTGTATCGGTTCGTGATCATCTTCTTGAGCGCCTTTCTCTTCGGCGTTCTGCTTCTGGCCGCTTCTCTGTGGCGTAAGCCCGTCTGGGAGTGGCCGGTGTTCCTGTGCATGCTCGTAGGCAGCCTGATCGGGATGATTCTGCTGGCCTCCTCGCGGCACCTGCTCTTCTTTGCAATCGCTTTTGAAATGGCCTCGCTGCCGTCTTATGTCCTTGTGGGCTTTCGTCGCTTCAATAAGAAATCCGCAGAGGGCGCCGCCAAGTATGTCATCTTCGGCGCGGTCTGCTCCGCCCTCATGATCTACGGTATCTCGCTGCTTTACGGCGTGACGGGCAGCTTCCAGTGGGACCAGATCGCCAAACAACTGGCGGCAAACGGCGTCTCCGCGCTGGCGGTAGCCGCCCTGGTCTGCATGTTCATCGGCCTGGCCTTCAAGATTTCGCTGGTTCCGATGCACTTCTGGTGCCCGGATGCCTTCGAGGCCGCCGGGGCCGACGTAGCGGCGTGGCTGAGCGTCGCGTCGAAATCGGCCGCTCTGCTCGCGCTCGCCCGGTTCGTCCATCTTCTGCTGCCTTCCCTCACGACGGATATGCAGAACCGCATGGTCCTCGCTGTGTCCGCCGTCGCGGTGGTCACGATGACCTTGGCGAATCTCTCCGCATATTGGCAGACCAGCGTCAAGCGACTGCTGGCCTACTCCTCCATCGCCCACGCGGGCTACATCGTCTGCGGCGTCCTGGTCTTCTCCACTGCCGCCGGCATGGCCGCCATCGTGGCTTACGTCTTGGTGTACCTGCTGATGAACCTTGGAGCGTTCAGCGTGACGGGCCTCGTGGAAACACAAAGCGGCACGGATCGCATCGAGAATTTCACGGGCTTGGGCAGCCGCAATCCTCGGCTCGCCGCCGTCATGGCGTTCTTCCTGTTCTCCCTGGTGGGTCTGCCGCCGCTGGCCGGTTTCGCCGTCAAGTGGATTCTGCTGTCCGCCCTCTGGCAGCATCATCTCACTTTCCTGGTGGCTGCCGTCCTGGCGAATACTCTATTCAGCCTCTTCTACTACATGCGCATTGCGCGAGCGATGTACTTCAATGAAAGTGACTTGGTCCCGGTGTGTGTCCCCGGCTTCACTGCCGTTGTGCTGACCGTCTGTGCCGCAGGCCTGCTGGTTCTCTTCATCGGCTGGGGATTCCTCAACAGCCTCAGCCTAAACCTCTTCGGCCTGGCGAACTAAGCGGTTGCAGGCCCGGGTGTGCCATCAAGTGTGCCCGTTACGGTGCGCGATTTCCTCTTTCACGCGGTCGTATTCAGGAAACAGCAGGGCGATGATGATCAAATCGATGATCGTCAACAGCAGCATGACAATCGAGTAGGTATTCACAAAACGATACATCTGGTAGATGACAAAAAGGGAGAAGACGACGCCCGCCAGCGGATAGGCCCAGAGCCTGCTTTGCCAGATCGCCCCCACCAGGACCAGCTTGATCAGTCCGTGAGTCAAGAGGTAGATGATCGCGAACAGCTTCATGCCGGCGGAAAGGTCCTCCGCCTCGCGGAGCAGGAAATTCGCAAGCATATCGTTTGGGTCCTGGATCAGCTCGTGCTGGAAAATCGTGTACACAAGATTCACAATTGATTGCCTGCTGATACTGAGCAGAACGATACCGCCCGCTACTTCCAGGACGGCATTGACCGTCTTGAAAATGATGCCGATCCAGAACGCTTTGTGAGCCAGTTCGCCGTGTGTGAGCTGCCTGACCCTGTCAGACCACCGTCCCCGAAACCAGTGTCGCCGCATTCGTATATCCTTGATCGTGCAGAAGTACCAGCTACATCGCCGTAGCTCACGCGTACGGTACGCAGCAGGCGAGGCTATAGTCCGGCATACACCACGAAAAAACGCCGGGGATTTTCCTGAAGATGTACGGGCAGGCTACGAATACCGTCTTGCGCAACAGCGAAAAGGCTGCATTTCACGATTGTACGGCCGGGATTCACTTGTCAATCGGGGCCGTTTCTCCAGCGAGGTCGCCGAGGGCGAATTGGATACCGGCGAGCAGGTGTTGCAGGAAGACGGGGTTCCAGTAGACCTCCGGCTCGTGGCCGAGAGTGGTGTAGAAGACCCGGCCCTGACCTTCCGCCCGGACCCAGGAGACGGCGTAGTCCTTGTCGGGACGCTTGCCCGGGTCTGCCATTCGGCTCAGATCGAGACTGGCAAGGACGCGCAAGTTGCTACGGGCGTACGCGCGAAAGATGTACACCTCGTCGCGGATCGTGAAGGGCTTGTTCTCGAAGCAGGCATTGACGGGGTGGGCCGGGTCGTCGAGCTTGATCGTCACTTCCTGCAGGATGTGGCTCTCGTAGAGGCCGCCCATCAATGGGCCGTACTCGGGCCAGTCTTGGAATGCTGCCGTGGCGGCGTGGATGCCGACAAGGCCCTTGCCGCTGCGGACGTACTCGATAATGCTCTCCTTGACGGCCCGGTCGAATTGCTTCGCCGCCTTCTGCTGCTCGGGATCGAGCTTGTTGAACCCCTCCGGCAGGAAGGGCTGCGGCTCATGAATGTTGTTGAGCGCGAGCGCATCGAACTTCGGCAGGCGGTCGCCCAGCAGGAGCCTTGGATCGTCGCTAATAGTGGCTTGGAATGCTCCAGTCTTTTTGCCGAGGGCCTGTAAGGTCTTCTCTGCAAACGGGTTCGGCGTGTGAGTCCAGGGGTGTCCCCAGACGAGCACCTTGCGGGGCTTGGTGGGCTTGGCCGGGGCGGTTTGCGGCGCTGCCGCTTCGATGTCTCGAATCTGTTCTTCGCTCGGCGTGGCGACCTGGCGAGCCTGCATCCTGGCCGCTCGCGCCTCCGGCGGAGTAGGGCCTGGCGCGCGATGGACCGGCTGAGAGTTGCGTGGCTCCATGGGTGCTTTCAGGTCTCCCACAGCGAACTGAATCGCGTCGAGGTAGAACTGGAGAATCGTCGGGTTCCACCAGATCTCGGTCCTGTGGCCGAAGCCTGTGTAGAAGACGCGGCCTTTGCCGACGGACTTCACCCACGCCTGAGCGAAGTCGTTGTCCTCGCGCTCAATCCACTTGACGCCCATGTTCGTGCGCTCGGTATCGAGCGAAAGGAGGACACGCAGGTCCCTGCGGTCGTAGGGTGGCCCGAAGTGGAAGATCTCGTCGGCGATTCGGAAGTCCTTGCCGCCGAACGTGGCAAGGAGCGGATGGTCCGGCTCCTCGACCAGCACGGCCACGTCCTCGTTCCACGGGTGGCCGATGAACGTGGCCCCGAGAAGCCGGCGGAACTCGGGCCAATGGGCATTGGCGCCGATGGCATAGTGATACGCGACGATCCCGCCGCCATCGGAGACATAATCGAGCAGGCTCTGGCGGAGCACTCTTTCCACGGCTTCCTTCGTCTCGCCGTGGCTCTTCAGTTTCTCCATCGCTGCGTCACTTGGCGTGATCCACGAGCCGCAGCTATTATTCATCACGATGGCGTCGAATTGGCGGATGTTCTCCGGAAGGAATTGAGCGATGTCCCCACTGAGCACCGGCTCGAAGGCACCGGTCTTCTCGCCGAGTATCCGCATCGCACAAGCCCCGTAAGGTACGCAGTAGCCCTTATGAGGGTCCTTGTCCGCGAGGTGTGATGGTGTGCTCCAGATCAGGACCCGCCGCGGCTTCGCAGGCACGACACGGGCCTTGTCCGGCACTGCGGCACGGATTTGTTTTTCCTGGTGGGCTGGGATGCCTTCCGGCGACGTGGCCGGCTGGGCGGCAATACAGATCGCGTTCAGAATCGCTATCGGAAGGATGTGGCACAAGATGCTGCGGCAGACATTCCTCTTCATGGCGTCAATCTCCGGAACAACCGATTTCGGGCTCCGGCTAATATAGCCTTCGACGCCGCAGGTCACAATGGCCCATCCGCGACGTGTTGTGTCTTGCTCTGTAGCATTCGTAGGGCATTTATGCTATGATGGATTGATCGATATCCCTGAATGATGGAGGATGGCATGCGAAGAGCGACGAACAATATCTGGCTCGAAGCCATGGCCCTGGTGTTCCTATTCGTGGCCTCTGTGGCTGGTTCCGGGACCGGCGCCATCATCATCGATCACAATTGCGTGGATGTGTTCGCTATCCCCGACAGTAACTTACCGCCTGCGGCATCGCTGCGGGTCCTGGTGAGGCATGCGTCGGTGGGGCAGGGTATTATCTGGGGCCTGGACTGCCTCGCGGGCGAACATCCAACGAATTCGGCCTGTTCCTGTCTTCCCGCGGGCAAGTATGATCCAAACAACTGGGTCTTCGAGGCCCGCATGGGCAACTGGCGGGATAAGATAGACGACCTGGTGACGCAGACAGCCACCCGGCTGGATGACTTCGACGTCTTCATGATGAAGTTCTGCTACATCGATGCCCTCGGCGATAGCCATCCGGATTGGGAGTACTTTCGCAGCCGGATGGAGAAGCTGGAGGTGGACTATCCCGGCAAGGTATTCGTCTGGTGGACCATCCCGCTCACGCGAGACGGCCAAGCCGGGACGGACTCGTTCAACGCGCAGATGCGCTCCTACTGCGCTGCACATGGCAAGGTCCTCTTCGATGTCGCGGACATCGAATGCCACGAGGCCGATGGCACGAAATTGATGAACGCGAGCGGCAACGAAATCATCAGTGCCAATTACACGAAGGAGATTCATGCCGGGCATCTGAATCCGACCGGACGGGTCCGCGTGGCATCGGCATTCTGGTATCTCATGGCCCGCATCGCCGGCTGGGAGCCCTGTTCATGTATCGAAGATGTCAATGGGGAACCCTTCGAATTGACTCTTGGCAAAAAAGCATCGTGGTCGCAGGGGCATGAAGGATACGATCCGAACCTGCCTGGCTATCACATCGCTGGGGACATCGCCTCCGTGAAACTACGTGTGAAGGCGGACAGGCCGCTGTGCGAACTTATCCTGGCGATTCAGACTTCGCCCGAGATGCCGCCGATGCTGGAGAATCTCACGCTGATCGGTCCTTATGCGAAGCTGAGCGGCGAGCCATTCAATCCCGATGTCAGTATGACGTACTTCAGAAAGATCGGCTGCTCCGAGGAATGGGTGGCCGTGCCGACGATCAAGACCGATGCGTATCTGAGATTTGAAATCATCGGCGACGAAGTGCGCGTCACGTTTCTGCCGAAGGCCATCGAACTGCTGCGGGCCGAATGCACCATCTCATGGATCGACTGGTACAGGTGACGGCGGGAAGTCATAGGGACCGAGGCCCACGTCCGCCGGAGCGATATTGACCGGCCAGTTACCGGCAGGCTCTGCCGCGAAGGCGCTTCGTACAGCCTCCATCATCTCGAAGCCGAATTCTGTACACGGCTCGATGTAGCTGCCCTCTCCCCATTCATTGAGGGGGCCGAGGATGACCATCGTTTTGTTATGCTGCCCGCAGAACGATCTGGCCTGTTGAAGAAGCTCCTCGAACAGCTTCGGTGTCCGTCCTTGAACCACCATGGCCTTGTGCCCATGCCAGGGCCGACTATCCCAGCCGGTATCGACTAGGGGATAGTACATGAGACCATCGGCTGCCTCGTTCTTCTGCTTCCAGGCATCAGGGCTGTCCCGCACGACGTCTTCATAGCGAAAGAGCTTCCGGCTCACCTGTCCGTCAATTTGCGATCCCCACTCGTGGTAAGTCGTGACGCCGGAGTAACCTTCGTCCTTCAACGTACGGATGTGGCTTCGGGAGAAGTCATAGCCAAGGGCGACCGGGGTGATTCCCCCGAAACCCGCATCGCGAGCCATCTTCTGCGACTTCTCAAAAGCCTCGCGCACCGCCTTAGAGCCGCCGAGGTCGGTGCGGAGGCCTTTGGGGTCCCAGAGGAAGACGGCGGGCTTACCATCGATGCGATAGTAGCCAGGCAGGGGAAAGTACGCGGTGATCCAATGGCCTGTGATCTGAAGCCAGTCGTCGACAGAGTGCGTCCCGGGCGGGTTATGGTTGGCCCACATGATAGCCACTCTCAGCATATCCCGGTACTTCGCCTTGCGATACGCTTCGAACCAGTGGGTGAGCTGCTGGCGCCCTTGGACCCAGTACCAATCCACGAGGAAGCACGAGATGCCATTCTCGACGGCCCACTTGATCTGCCAATCGACACATTCGGGATTCGACTCATCGTAATAGCCGAGCAGGGGCTTGCGGTTCGGCGCGATCCCACGAATGCAGTCCCACTTGGCGTCGGATTCCCAGCCGGGAAAGTAGAAGGCACATACCTCGATATCCGTCTTCACAGGCCGGGGTTCAGGAACGTACCTTGCCCGGGGAACCGCCGGGGCTGCCGTGAATTCCAGGGAAGCACTCTGATCCTGTGGGAACTCCCCTTTGCCGCTGAACGAAAGACGGACCGGATAGACGCCCGGCTTCTCGGCCATGACCTCCCAGACAAAACGTGCGACCTCACCATGCTTGATGCCCGGGTGTCCCATTTTCTCCGGCTCGGAAATGATTTTCAGTCCCTCGGGAGCGTGCAGTTGGACTTGGCGAATCCCATTGGTTGTACCGCCGCTGCCGGCGAGCTGGGCGAGCACCCTGCATGGCCTGCCCGCGCGATTCACGCCGTTCTCAAAACCGAAGTACTTGACTTCCAGTTCACCCGGTCCTGCCGGGTCACTGCCGATTTGGATACGCTGGAGCCGGATCTTCGCGTCCTCGGGCAATCGAATGCCAAAGGCGCAAAGCTTGTGCTGCCAGGTGCGGGGATTGTCCATCCGAAGATTGTACATGTGTACCTTACCATCGCCGCGGATAGTGAACTCCTCGCTCTGTAAGCCCGGCAGGTCTGCGCCGGCCCACAGAATACTGGCCACGGCGTCTCGGTCGCCGGCGAGTTCAAGACTGACCCATTTCTTGTCGCTCACATCCAGCTCCATCGGCGGGGCGAAGAGCTCGGATGCCGCCGGGTGGATTTGCCACTTGCTCGCGTCCCCGTCGAAGCTCCATGAGCCAGTGCTGCTCTCGATCTTGCCCTCGCCCCATTGACTGATGTGAATCCAGTCGATCTCGAAGTCCGCGCCCTCATACAGGTCCAGGCGAAACTGACGGATTGTTCCCTCCATATGCCAGAAGGGAAACAGCACGATCTCCTGCCAGCGAGATTCGCCTTGCACGGAGAATCGCAGCTTCTTTGCCTCAGTCAACCCGCCATACTGGCCTTCAAGCCGGCCCGACCAGAACAGTTCCGCGATGCCTGGCTGGCTTGCTTTCATCCTGATGACGACGTACTGGTGCGGCGTGGCGTTGACGGTGACGTCACGACAGAGGAGAAACGGGTCCGAGTCCACCGCCCGCGCTTGCACGACGCCGTTGGTCGTCGTCACATTTGCCAAATGTGCGTTCGGCCGCCAGACCTGCACATCCTGCTCGGAATCGAACTCCCAACCGCACAGGATGTCAGGTGCGTGTACTGAAGTGAGCGAGTCTTTGGACATAGCGGCGACCTTGAGTCGATTCAGGCCGCCGATCGTCTTGTCGCCGGCACAGTAGGCCAGGAGTACGTGGTCCTTTACGAACGTGATCGCTGTGTAGCAGTACCAGCCATCAGGATTATCCTCAAGGATCTTCGATTGGCTCCAGGTCTTGCCTTCGTCTTTGCTGATCGCCATGCACAGCGGCGTCCTACGGCCGGCGGGAAATGGGTGCACGCCGGAATGATCGTTCCACACGCAGAGCAGGTCGCCTGTCCACGGAATGCGCTCGATGGACGCGGGACTCAAAGGCGAGGCCAGACTCGACGGCCCCGGTTTGGACCAGGTCTCGGCGCCATCGGCCGAGTGACAGACGTACTGACTGCCCGCGTTGGTCCGCATGTACATCATCAATCGTCCGTCCTTGAGCTCGACCACACCCGGCTCCTGCACGATAATACGCTTTCCATCGGGGGAGTAGCCTTTGAACGAGTCCTTGCTGCGCCGCCAGGTCTTGCCGTTGTCATCGGAGAGGTAGCACATGATCACGCCGGCTGTGTCCCGCTCGCGGCCCGGGCCTTGATGCCAGGCCACGGGCAGGATCAGCCGGCCGCTGCGCAACTGGACGGCGCGATCGTTGTTCAGAACATAGTAACCCACTTCATCCGTGATGCAGACGGCCGGCTCGCTCCAAGTCTGGGTCTCGTCGGTCGAAAGGCAAATCATCGGCCGGCAATCCTCTTTCGAGGTCTTGCGCAGGTAGAACAGGGCAATTTCGCCGCCGGTCAGACGAAGAAGCGACACGGACATGACGTTCAGCCCGTCGGCGCGAGGGACGATGATTCTGTCATCGCTCCAGGTCTTGCCCTGATCCTGGGAGATTCGCATGGCCAGATCCGCCGCGGCGTCATCGCCGCCCCCGCCAGTGAAGCGGCTGTAGATCAGGCATAGCCGCCCATCCTTGAGCTCGACGATGTCCCCTTCGGAATTACGCGGATTTCCCGGGCCCGGCTCGATGACCAGCAAGGGTTCCATTTCCGCGCCGACAGCCAGCGTCGCAAATAGCAGGACAAGCCACCAACCTGTTCTCATGATCGGTTCCCTTTCATCTTCTCTGACCGACGGTAGTATACAGGGGGTAGAACAGTTGAACGAGGGGGGCCTTGACAAACGTGCATTGTCTCGCATACCGTCGGGCATCCCGGTTGCATGGAGATCAGGCATGAAGGCAGTGGTTTTCCAGAAGTTTGGTGGTCCGCTGACGGTCGCGCGGGTAGCTGATCCTGTCGTGGCGGACGACGGCGTTGTCATCAAAGTCGAGGCGAGCGGGATTTGTCGCAGCGATTGGCACGGCTGGCTGGGGCACGACCCGGATATTACGAGGCTCCCGCACGTGCCGGGGCACGAGCTGGCGGGAGTCGTCGAGGAAACTGGAAAGAGCGTCACTCGTTGGAAACGCGGGGATCGGGTCACGGTGCCGTTCGTCTGTGCGTGCGGGACGTGCCCTGAATGTGCTTCAGGGAATCACCAAGTGTGCGACCATCAGTTCCAGCCGGGCTTCACCGGCTGGGGCTCGTTCGCGCAATACGTTGCGATTCGATACGCCGATGTGAACCTTGTCCGCCTGCCGGAGGAGCTGGATTTCGTCACGGCCGCGAGTCTCGGATGCCGGTTTGCCACGTCCTATCGCGCCGTCGTGGCGCAGGGCCGGGTCGCGCCCGGCCAGTGGGTAGCTGTCCACGGCTGCGGCGGCGTCGGCCTGTCGGTTATTATGATTGCCCGTGCTTTGGGGGCTCAGGTGATCGGCGTCGATATCGATGCCAGGGTTCTTACTCTCGCCAAGACGCTCGGCGCGGCCGTGGCGATCAACGCGAAGGAGAATGCCGATGTCCCTGGCGCGATCCGCGATGTGACGGGACGCGGCGCGGACGTGTCGGTAGATGCGCTCGGCAGTGTGGCGACCTGCGCCAATTCCATTCTCTGCCTGCGCAAGCGAGGCCGCCACGTGCAGGTCGGACTGCTGGCGGGCGACGATTATCTGCCTCGAATCCCGATGCATAGGGTGATTGGCTGGGAGCTTGAAATCTGCGGAAGCCACGGGATGCAGGCGAGCAAGTACGGCGAGATGCTCGCGATGATCGTCTCCGGCAAGTTGGATCCCCAGGCTATGATCGGCAAGACTGTGCCACTGGAGGATGCGCCAAGCGAGCTGTCGAAGATGGGTCAGTTCGGCTCCGTGGGAATCACCGTCATTGACCGGTTTTAGCTCGCTGCTTCTGGCCTTGCCCTTTCTCCTGGGGCGGCGGTCCTGCCTGCTGTCTGAACTGATCCTCGCATTTTTGCCATAACGCGGACATCTCAGCGACCTTGTCCGGATGTTGCTCCGCCAGATTCTTTGATTCGCATCGGTCCGCCATCAAGTCATAGAGTTCCCACGGGCCTTTGTCTCCCTTGGCCACCAACTTCCAGTCGCCCACGCGGATCGCGCGATTGGTCATGTGGTGGAAGTAGAGAAATTCGTGTGCAACGGTCCCATCCTTTACAAACGCGGGCACGAGGCTCGTGCCCGGGAGGGGCGGGGCGGCCTCACCATTCCATTTGGGCGAGAAATCAGAGCCTCCCGTCAGGCTCAGGACAGTCGGCAGGATGTCGGTGAAATGGCATGGATTGTGCCGCAGCTCCCCGCGTGCGGCGATCCCCGCGGGCCAGTGAACGATCAGCGGTGATGAGATGCCGCCCTCATGCACCCAGGACTTGTGCAGGCGGAAGGGCGAGTTGGCGGCGCTGGACCAACCCGGCCCGAGACACAGGTAGGAGCGTCCTGAACCCGGCGCGGCAGCCGGATCGTGATTGTCGCCGCGGATGATCTGCTCCGCGCTGGCGCCGTTGTCCGACACGAACAGGATCACGGTGTTCTCATCGGCGCCCATGGCCGTGACCTGTTCGAGCACTCGTCCGATCTCGCGGTCCATCCGGTCGATCATGGCCGCATGGATCGCCATCTTGGTCGCCTGAAAGCTCCGCTGCTCGTCCGTCAGGTCCTTCCATGCGACGGCCCGGTCCACCTCGCCCGGCCCGACCATTTCGCGCAGCTTCTCCTTGGGAAGGTTCCAACCCGGAATCACGTCGGACTCCAGCGGCGACAAGCCACAGTTGACTAAGCCCATCTCGCGCATCCGCTTCCATCGCCGCTCACGAATGACGTCCCAACCCTCACTGTACCGCTGCTTATACCTCGCGATGTCCTCCTGCAGGGCATGGAGTGGGAAGTGCGGCGAGGTGAAGGCCAGGTAGCAATAGAATGGCTCATCCCGATGGTCGGCCGCGTGGCCTTTCAGGAAGTCGACGGCATAGTTCGCGATAGCCGTCGTGACGTAGAAGTCCGACCCTTCCTCCACAGGAGGCAGTGGCCGGTCGTCCAGTTCATGGTTCTTTGGCGCAAAATACCGGTTGTGGTCGTGCAGAACGTAGGAGTGGTCGAAGCCGCCGTCTGCGACAGGCTTGGGGGCGCCCATCAGGTGCCATTTGCCGGAATGGTAGCACCGGTATCCGAGTGGCTTGAGATAATGCGGCACAACACGGGTCCAGGCGGGTAGCCGTCCCTGCGGCGGGTCCATGCGGACCTGCTGGGGATAATACCCGGTCAGTAGTGACGTCCGCGAAGGCCAGCACCGACCAGTGGAATAGCACTGCGTGAATCGGATGCCACTGGCCGCCAGCCGGTCGAGGTTGGGCGTCTGGATCTCGCCACCGTAACAGCCCGCGTCCGAGTACCCCATATCATCGGCCACGATCACCAGCACGTTGGGCTTCTGTGTTCGTCGGCTGCCGGTCGATTCCCGGCTCCGGGCGCCCTCCGCAGACGCCCATGTCCCCAACGTCAAGGCCGAACCCCACGCCATTGTCTGTTTGAGAAATCCACGTCTGGAGACGCTCATCTTTCTCATCTTGCGAAAGCCCTTTTCCACAAGTGTCTGTGAAAGTAATCTGAGAGTCGGGTGGCAGCGTCAAGCGCAGCTTGGCGATGGTTTTCCTCTGATGCGAGGGAGCCATCGCCAAGGCCTTCGGTTTTGACGCTGCCACCCAGCACAGTGTCCTGAAATCCACGCAGACACTCCCAAAATGCCGGCTCGAATATATCTTTGCAGACGGCAGACCCACATAGTACCATAAATGTGCTTGGATTTCCGCGGTCGCTCAGTAGGGGCGAATAATGATTCGCCCGTACCCCGGGGCATCATTGATGGCAATGGGAGGTACATCGATATGAGATTGTGGACAACAGTCTTTTTCGCATTCCTTTCAGCACAGATGGCGACGGGGGCAATACGGCTGGCAGCTTTGTCTCCAACGGTGCGTGTGGGACAGGAGGACGCCATCGAAGGAATGGATGCCGCAGAGATATCCAGCGCTCGCGGCGAGGTTGAGTCCTTCCAGGTCGTGGTCACGGCGGTGGGTGGGAATCTGCAGGGCATCTCCGCCCAGATGTCGCCCTTGAAGAAGGACACAGGTGAGACGCTGCCGGTCAAGAACGTCAGCGTCTATCGCGAGGTATTTATCCCCGTTCGGTATTCCGCCCCGGGGGCGACGGTGGCGCCCGGCCTGATTGCCGACCCGCTGGTGCCCTTTGTGAATCCGTACACGAACGAGGAAGTTCGGGAGCCGCGCTGGCGCGGAGAGCAACGGGATGGGGGACGCTTCGGCGCGGTAGGCTTCGATCTGTGGCAAGACAGGCACCAGCCGCTGTGGGTGGACGTGGAGGTCCCCGCGGATGCCGCACCGGGGGTCTATGCCGGCACGTTCTCCGTGCGGGCGCGAAATGTACAGCCAGTCGCGATTCCCGTGCGAGTCACCGTCTGGGATTTCGTCCTGCCGGACGGCCCCACCCACGAGAATCACTTCGGCCATTTCTCCTACATGGCCAGGTACCACAAGCTGGAGGAGAACTCGGAGAAGTACCGCCTGCTGGAGGACCGGTATATCGCAATGATGGCCGCGCACCGCATCAATCCACCGCTGCCGCGATATCTTTATCCACAGATCGCCGAGGACGGCGCGGCTCAATTCGACGAGGAGACGGACCGGCGGATCACCGCATTCGTCGAACAGTACCACGTCACGAACATCGAGGTCCTGCGTGCGCCGTTTTCCGATGTCCTGGCGGCGAATCGTGACAAGGCCATTCGCTACTATCGGTCGTGGTATGCTTATCTGAAGAAGAAAGGCTGGGCCGAGCGGGCATACCTGTATATGCTCGACGAGCCGAATGATAAAGAGGCGTATGAGCGGGTACGGCAGTTGGGGGCGCTGGTCCACGAGGCCGAGCCTGGCCTTCGGTGCCTGGTCGTGGAGCAGCCATACTCACAGAACCCGGAATGGGGGCCGATCGATGAGGCCATCGACATATGGTGCCCCCTCTTCGCCTTCCTCGATGAGTCGAGCATAAAGCGTGTCCAGGGACACGGCGATGACGTGTGGAGCTACACGGCACTTTGCCAGAGGGCGCCGTCCTATCACCCGGAATATGAGAAGGTCAGGAACGATAACCCGCCGTACTGGCAGATTGATTTCCCTGTCCTGGGCTATCGAATCGCCCCGTGGCTGAACCGGCGTTATGGCGTGACAGGGCTTCTATACTGGACCACCGTCTGCTGGACCAGCCCGCAGCGCAATCCCTGGGACGATCCCGGCTTCCGGGTGCAGTTCAATGGGGAAGGAATGTTGTTCTATCCGGGCGAGGATGCCGGGATCGAGGGTCCGGTCGCTTCCATTCGGCTCAAGAACCTGCGTGACGGCATGGAGGACTACGAGTATTTCGCTCTGCTCGAAAAACGCGGCGGAAGAGCCATTGTCGATGAGGTCGTGCGCTCGGCAGTGCCGACCTGGGGCACATGGGACCAGGACCCGCGCCAACTGCTCCCGCTGCGCGAGCGCCTGGCCAGCGAAATCATGAAGGCGAGCCAGCCATGAAACGGATGCTGCTCCTGATGAGCGTCATCATATTGGGACTGGCCGTCGCTGCTTGGGGCCAAGGTACGGACGAGGATGGGTTTGAGCGGATCAATCCGCAGGGCCAGAAGCAGATCGACCAACTCAATGAATTGCTGCGCCAAGTGGGAAGGATCTTCGCCTGGGTGGGCGTGGCTGTGGCGGCCCTTGTGGTGATCAAGGTGGTCAGTCCGGCTCGGATCGCCGACAACGTCAGAGAGCGATTCCTCAGGAGGGCCGTCAGGGACGTGGATGAGCTGCTCACGAGGATTCAGAAGGAGATGGAGGCCGCGACCGAGGACTCCAACTCCCCAAAAGAGACGACCGACGACAGCATTCTGGCGGGGATGGCGGAGGTGGCCGAGTTCGAGCAGGCGGAACAGGTCCCTTCCTACGTCCTCACCGTGAACGACTTGATGCTGGACAATATAGGGGTCGCGCTGAGACGGTTGCGAAAGCGCAAAGAAAGCGATGCAGAGAGATACACGGACTACATGTTCTCCGTGCTCAAGGGCATGAAGATCATCACCGAGCAGAGTGTCGAGGCCGGCGTCCATTCGGGTCTGGCGGTTGATATCCACGAGTATTTCAGGGACGAGAAACGCTACCACGATTGGCACAAGGTGCTCGGCCGCTTTGCCAGGAAGGGCAAGCATCAGGAATTGGCCCATACATTCCTCCCGTTCATGAAGGCTCTGAAAGAGGGGAAACCGTTGGCGGCCTCCGCGCAGACACCCGGCACGGCAGAAAACGCAGCCGCCACCTTGTCCAAGGGACCATCCGAGATTCCTGATGCCCTCAACGAAGAGACGTTGCCGGTCATTCAACGGGCGGCGGCAGAGGAAGCCCGCCATCTTCTCAGACAAATTCGAGATTCGGGATTCGAAATTCGAGATTCCTCGCAGGCCTGGCAGTTCGAGTTCGTGCGGAGGCAGCAGCAGATGCATTCGCGCGAGGAGGCCCAGCGGATGCTCAGCGTCTTTTTGAGCAACGAGAGAAAGTCGCTGTTGGAGATCACGAAGATTCGCATGCTGCCCTGCAGGGCATGGGAGCACGTTCTGCACATGCTGGGCGTGGAGAGCGGGGCTCAACTGCACAAGAGGATCGATGAGAGGCTGCTCTCGATCCAGGAGATCGTCGTTCTGGAAAAGGCGTTCCTGCAGACCTTCGCCAGGCGCGAGTCCCTCGCACGTATTTACGGACGGGGTGAGAAGGCGGCGTTGATGATGGAGATGAATATCCCGGAGATGAGACGCGAAGCTCTGGCCCTGCTGCGAAAGTCCTGCCAGACGCAGCGCAAGCACTTCGATCAGGCCACGGAAACACTCAATGAGGAGGAAACGCCGCAGAACGGACAGGTCAGGAAGTTGGTCGAGCACTACGTGCATCACGGACACAATCCGCCAGAGGCGAGTCAGGCATAGCGGCAGGATGGAACCTGCCGACACAGCGAAGGAGATGTGAACGATGAAGGATCGATTTGTTCTTGCCGGCGTGTTGGTGGGTCTGTTTATCGCCACAATGGCTGGAGCGGTGACGCCAAGAGATGACGATGTTCGTCTTCGCAACGAATGGTTTGACCCGCTGCTCGGCAGGGCACAGGAGACGGTACGGCCCCATTTGGAACTGCTCTATGAGGACGCCTCCGAAGGCATATCTCGCGGGCGGTCGTGGCGCGGGACGCCGTTTCAGATTGGTGACAAGACCTACACGAACGGCCTGGCGTTCAATTCCACGAAGCACCTTCTGGTAGTCCTCGGCCGGCCTGCGGAACGCTTCGTAGCTGAGGTTGGCCTGGAGAATAACGACAGCACCCGGGCCGGGATGGCCATGGGAAATGGTTCCGTGACGTTCCATGTACTTGTGGACGGCAAGGAGGTTTTCACATCGCCCGTACTGCGGCTCAAAGATGCAGCGCGTGTGATCGACATTCCACTGAATGGCGCCCGGCAATTCGAGATTCGCGTGAAGGATGGCGGCGACGGCCGCGGCTGGGATCAGGCGCTCTGGGCCGAGGCTGCGGTGAGACTCCAGGACGGCTCGAGCATCTTGCTCCAGGACCTGCCGCTTGGCTGGATCGGAGCAGCGAAACCATCGCTCACACAGCCGCCATTTTCGTTCGTTTACGACGGTAAGCCGTCAACGGAGTTGCTCAAATCCTGGAAGGCCAATTACACGAGTCAGAAGCTCGACTCGCAGCGTACCGAGCACACACTCGTGTACATCGACCCGGCGGGCAGTCTTGAAGTTCGCTGCGTGGCTGTCGAGTACCAGGATTTCCCCACGGTCGAGTGGACACTCTACTTCAAGAATACGGGCTCTGCTGACTCGCCGGTTCTGGAGAAGATTCAAGCACTCGATATGGGGTTCACCGGTGGCACTGAGGGCGAGTTCCTGCTGCATCACAATGTTGGGTCTCCCGCCAACGGCAATGACTACGGCTTAGTGGAAACGCCTCTGGGGCGCAACGTCACCAAGCGTCTTGGCGGATCAGGCGGCAGGCCGACCAATGTCGACTGGTCCTACTTCAACCTCGAATGGTCCGGCGAGGGGCTGATCGTCGCGGTTGGCTGGCCCGGGCAATGGGCGGCGCAGTTCGTGCGCGACAATGCGCGAGGGCTGCACGTACAGGCGGGCCAGGAGCTGACGCGATTCAAGCTGCTGCCGGGCGAGCAGGTCCGCAGCCCGCTGATCGTGTTGCAGTTCTGGAAAGGCGACTGGATCACCGCCCAGAACGTCTGGCGCCGCTGGATGATGGCGCATTCCATGCCCAGGCCCGGCGGCGAACTGCCCAAGCCGCAACTGCTGGCCTCCAGCTCCCGCCAGTACAACGAGATGATCGACGCCAACGAAGCTCGCCAGATCCTGTTCATCGATCGCTACCTGGAGGAGGGGATCAAGCTCGATTACTGGTGGATGGACGCGGGCTGGTACGTGCATCACGGCGGCGGCTGGCCCCGCGTGGGGACGTGGGAGGTGGACAAGGCCCGGTTCCCGCGAGGGCTGCGGGCTGTCTCGGATTACGCGCACGGCAAGGGCCTCAAGACACTGTTTTGGTTCGAGCCGGAGCGGGTGGCCGCCGGCACGTGGCTCTCGGACAATCATCCGGAATGGATTCTCGGCGGGGCCAAGGGCGGCCTGCTCAACCTCGGCGATGATGCTGCCCGCCAATGGCTAACCGAGCACGTGGACCGGCTGCTCACCGAGCAGGGCATCGACCTCTACCGCCAGGATTTCAACATGGACCCGCTGGACTACTGGCGCAAGGCCGATGCCCCCGACCGCCAGGGCATCGCGGAGATCAGGCACGTCACGGGCTATCTTGCCTACTGGGATGAGCTTCGCCGCCGGCATCCGAATATGCTCATCGACTCGTGCGCCAGCGGCGGCCGGCGCAACGACATCGAGACGATGCGCCGCGCTGTGCCCCTGTGGCGAAGCGACTACGCCTACGAGGCGATCGGCCACCAGTGCATGATGTATGGCCTATCGCTGTGGCTGCCGTTCCACGGCACCGGCACGGTGGGCATGCGAAACGCGCCCTACTACGGCAGCGGCAAGACCGCCGTCGAGCCATACGCACTCTGGAGCAACGCCGGGCAGAGCCTGGGATTCGGCATCGACATCCGCGTGCGCGACATCGATTACCCGGCACTGCGTCGGTTCATCGAGCAGTGGCGACGGATCAACACGAATTACTATGGCGATTTCTACCCGTTGACGCCGTGGACGCGAGATGACACCGTATGGATGGCCTGGCAGTTCGACCGCCCGGAGGTCGGAGAGGGCATGGTCCAGGTCTTCCGCCGGCACAACAGCTTCTACGAATCCGCAAGGCTCAGGCTCAAAGGTGTAGACGAGAACACTGACTACCATCTGACCAGCTTCGATAAGGGCGGGTTTGAAACCCACCCCTGCAGCGGCCGCGAACTTCTGAACGACGGACTGCTGATAACTATTGCAGAGAGACCGGGAGTGGCGACGGTTGTATATCGGAGGCAATAATGAAAAATCGCAGGGAGTTTCTACGTGATGCGATGGCAATCGGGGCCGCTGGAACGGGTGCCATTCTGTCGAAGCATGTGTCTGCCGCCGAGCCCGCCGGGAAACGAACGAAGCGGGTGTTCGTCGCCGGGTTCGCTCATGAGACCAATACATTCCACCCGGTGAGAACGACAGCATTCTCGTTTCCGAAGCCGGGCATTCCGTCTCTTGCCGCTTGGGAAGGGGCGGACCTGGAGATTATCCCCGGTGTGTCGGCCTATCCCTTGGGCGGCGGGACCATCGAGGAGAAAGCCTGCCGCGAGGCAATGGATCGGGTCGTGGATTCGCTGCGGGCGGCGATGCCGGTCGATGCCGTGTTCCTACGGCTCCATGGGGCGATGTATGCTGAGGGCATCGGCCCGGCGGAAACGATCCTTGTGGGCGAAGTCCGCTCTATTGTCGGGCCTGACATCCCGATCGCCTGCACGTTCGACCTGCATGGCAATATCCCTGCCCGGCTGGCGCAGTACGGTGACATCCTCGTCGGCCTGAAGACCGCCCCGCATACTGATGGTGCGCAAACCGCTGAATTGGCGGGCAGCATCCTGCTGGATACCCTCAGGGGCAGGATATTCCCGGTCTCCTGTGTTCTGCCGATTCCGATGATCCTGCAGGGCGAGAAGGCGATGACGACTTCCGAGCCCTTCCGGTCCCTCGTGGAGGAGGCGAGAAAGCTGGAGCGGGAAGGCATTGCCGGCCATGAGGAGAAGATCCTGGCCGCTACGATTTTCGTCGGCTGCGCGTGGACGGATTCACCGGATACGGGAATGTCGGTGATGGTTACGGCCGATGGGTCGCAAGATGCTGCTCGCGAAGCCGCAGTCTATCTGGCCCGTAACGTGTGGGATGCCCGGCGGGAATTCGCTTTCGGCTGCGAGACCGCAGAGTTGGAGGAGGGCGTCGCCCGCGCGGTGGCGGCGAAGGAATCGACAGTGTTCCTGACTGACAGTGGCGACAATGTCACGGCCAGTACGCCCGGAGACCTGCCCATTGTTCTGCGTCATCTTGTCCTGCGAAGAATCAAAAACTCCCTCGTCGCGGGCATAAATGACACAGGAGCAACAAGGCAATGCTTCGAAGCGGGCGAGGGCAAGATCTTGCCTCTTTCTATCGGCGCCACCGTAGAGAAGCAGTTCGGGCCGCCGCTGCAGGCGGAAACACGGGTTGTGCGATTAGTCAAAGACTCCGGCACGGCCGTCGTTCGCGTTGGTGATGTGGACGTGATTCTGTCCGACGGCCCAATGGCCTTCACCAATCCCGACCAATTCAAGGCTTGCAGAATCGATCCGTTGACCTACAAGATCGTGGTCGTCAAGGAGGGTTATCTCTTCCCCGGCTTGACCCGCATCGCCCCTCGTTACATCATGCTTCTGACACCGGGAGCGGGAGACATGCGTATCGAGCGACTGACGTACACGCGCCGGCGCAAGCCCATCTTCCCGTTCGAGCCGGAGACCACGTTCGATCCGGAAGCCGCTAGTCTCCGCCCACCATAGAATGGTGCTTAGAGAATATCAATTATGATGGGTGGCAGCGGCAAGCGCCAGCTTGCCGATGGCTCGTGTCTGCGCCGAGGCACCATCGGCAAGCTCCGAAGACTCCGCTTGCCGCTGCCGCCCGATATCCACCAGATCAGCGTAGCCGGAGCACTAGTTTACAGGAGGATTGACAGGCTCTGTCCCGGATCGCAGGTCTTCGACTTGCACAGAGCAATCATCGAAGGTGTTCTCCTGCAGGGTGATTCTCCGGGCTTCCTTGCCGACGCGGATGCCCGTCTTCTGGGCCCCCAGTCTTGTGTTGCGGACGGTGATGTCCTGGGTTCGGCCTCGAATATCGATACCCATCGAGCCGTTGTCGCGGATCACACAGTTCTCGATCTCGTTGCGGTGGCCGCCACGAAAGTCGGTGCCCTCCTCGCGAAAGAGGATGCCGACCTCGCCGTTACGCTCGATCGTGCAGTTCTTGATTATGTTATCCGTGTCCCGGTGCCCGATGCTGATCCCGAACTGCCTGTTCTCAGAAAGCACGCAATTCTCCGCGAGCCCGTCGGACACGCTCCAGCAGAAGAACAGGCCTAGGTTGTTGCCCTTTGCCGTGCAGTTGCGGAAGACCGGCCGCTGGGCGCCGCTGCCTGGGTGAAATCCAAGATCAGCGTTGTTCAGAGCCTGGCAGTTCTCGAACTGAATGTCGTCGCACACCTGGAAGCTGAAGCCGTCGCCATTGTAGTGGCGGGCCGTGACGTTCGTGAATCGCCAGCGGCTGCAATGTTGAATGAAGACCGTTCCGGCGAAGTTTCCGTTGATGTGCTCGTTCTCGCCCCGATTGCCGTCAAGAACGATGTCTTTTACCTCCACGTCGTTCGTGTTCTCGGCGGTGAGCAGCGGAAAGATGGTTCCCGCGGTGGCCTGCTTCTCCAGCCAGAAGTTCTCCCGGGTCAACTGGTCCAGGAAAATGACGTTGCCGCGCATGGCCGTGACTGTGGCGCGCAGCACGTCGAATTGCCAGTCCCCCGGCCCTGATTTGGACCGGAGCATGATTCCGTCGCCCGGCCTGAACCCATTGGCGTCCTGCACTGCAACGCCGTACTCGAACCAGTCGGAATCCCGCGAGAGCGCCGTCACAACGCCGTCAGCCTTTCTCAGCACGGTGCTCTCGCCCGAGCCTTGCAGGATGATGTTGGGGCGCAGGTAGATGGCATTTCGCAGGGTGTACGTGCCGGGCAGGATGCGAAGCGTGCCGCCGCCCAACCGGTCCAGGTACTCGATACCGGCTTGAATGACCTTATCGTCTTTGCCCTGCAGGTCGCCCTGCGTCTGGCCGACAGTCAGAACCAGATTCTGCCGCTGTCGCATCGGCCGGTTAGTTGACATCACGGATTGTCCGTCTTGGCTTGCGTCGCCCTGACCCGATTCGGGTGGGATCAAGGCATCGCGGACCGGCTCGACCCATCGCTTGCCGGGGATGTCGTAGAGGATAAAATCGCTGTCGAACTGCCAGTAGGCCCAGCTCCAGCCGCGTTCCTCCGCCTGCCGTGTCACGAAGTCAAGGTAGCGGACACGTGAGGACATCTCGGCTTTGTCATAGACGCCGAACTCCCCCAGGTGAATCGGCCGCTTGTGCTTCTGCGACCACGCCTGCGCCTGGTCGAACAGGGTCGTGATGGCCTCCTTCTGCCGGGGTGTGCCATCCCACGAGACGCCGATCTTGTCTCTCTGACCCGTCCACGGCGCGCCCTGATGCGTGAACTCCATGGGACTGTAGGAGTGGATCGTCACGATGATATTGCGGTCGCCTTCGGGCAGCTCCAGTTTATCGAGCTGGCTGACCTGGTTCCACTGGCCCGGACCGATAACAACCGTCCGAACAGGATTCGTCCGGCGGATGATCGCCAGGGCCTTGCGCAGATACACGTTCCACAGTTCCGGTGTCAGCTTGCTGTTGGGCTCGTTGAGGATCTCGAACAGGACCTCTCCGGGCTGATCCTTATAACGCTGCGAGAGCTGCGTCCACGTCGCCAGGAATCGGTCCTTGAGTCCGTTGGGGTCGCGGGCCATCGCGTTGAACTCATGGAAATCGAGGATGACCATGAGCTTGTTGGCCAGGGCCTGCTCGATGGCCCAATCCAGTGTCTGGAAGTAAGGCTCGGTGATTGTGCTGCCGCAATCGCGGAAGGGATGGAGGTTGACCCGGACGTGGCTGAAGCCGGCCTCGTGGATCAGGCGGAAGTGCTCGGCCCCAAACCGTCCCCGGCTGCGATCTTTCCAGATCGGATCGTAGCCGAGGACGTTCACGCCACGCCCCAGATGCTTGTTCTGCTCGAAAGCATCCGATCCCTGTGTCTGTGCGTCGGTCCTTTGGAAAAACAGCAGGGCGCCAAAGACGGCGCCGGCGAGAACGAAAAGGAAGGACTTCATCTGGGTGGTTCCCTTTCACCAACTTCAAATCTCAGATTCTCTCTGCTAGTTCAGCACGTCAATTTGGATATTCCGCCAGCGGACGCTGTAGGGCGTCGCCGTGTTGCCTACGCCGTGGACCTGCAGGCCGATGATGCCGCGGGGCGTCAGCGAGTCTCTGAAATCGACGCAGGGCACGTCATTGATGAACGTCTTGATCGAGCTGCCCTTGCATTCGATGCGGTACTTGTTCCACTGCCCGTCCTTGAACGCCTTGCCGGCCTTGGGGTCGCTCTTCACGTCGGCCATCATCCAGGCCCGGCGAGCCTCATCGTAGATGCCGCCGGAGGTGCCCGCTTTCTCTGTCGCGATCTCCGCCTGGTAGCCGTAGACGCGGTCCTTGGGGATCACGTTTTGCCAGGGCTTGCCGTTCTGATCGCGGAACCAGAACGCCAGCTCCGTCGGTGCGATCTGGCTGCGGAACTGCACGCCGGAATTCAGCTCCGGGTTGTCGAGCTTCACTTCGAATTCGAGGATAAAGTCGCCGAATTCCTTATCCGTGCACAGAAAGCTGTTGGGACTCTTGGGGACGGTGGTCCCGACGATGCACCCATCCTCGACGCGGTACTTGGCAAACCCGCTGTGGACCGACCAGCCGGTCAGGGTCTTGCCGTCGAAGAGCTGAATCTTCTGTCCCGCGGTGCAGATCGTCGCCCCAACAATTACAAAAGCTGCAACCCACATCATGTGCCCTCGTACTCTCGTCATACACATACATCTGCCCTTTCCATAGTCTGTGAAATCTCGAAATCTCAAATTCGAATATGGTAAATCATATGCCGATCTGTCCCACCTTGTCCATAGCTCTCTTGAATCCGGCGACGGCAGGCTGTATGCTTGGGGGGACCTATGAAAGGAAATGACCATGAATCGACGTGAGTTTTCGAAGGGGATGCTGGCTGTTGGGACAGGCCTTGGTGTGCTCCAGAGTGCTTCGGTCGGGGCGGTGAATCCGAGTGGAGAGTATTATGAGGAGCCTGCCAGGAGACTGGCCATCAGGGAGTTCGATGTCGTCGTCGCCGGGGCGGGGACGGCGGGGGTTGTCGCGGCGATTGCGGCGGCACGGCAGGGGGCCAAGACGGCCCTGATTGAGGCCAAAGGTTATCCCGGCGGCACCGTCACCGAGGGCGGCACCGCGCTGCACAGCTTCTACAACCTCTGGAAGGCGTTCCCCGGCGTTCAGAAGCGTCAGGTGGTGCGTGGCGTTCCGCAGGAGATCATCGACCGCCTCATGAAGGTGGGCGGCTGCTCCGGCCACGCGGAGATGACCGAGGGCTACAACTACGATTCGGTCTGCACGTGCATCGATACGGAGCTGCACAAGCTCGTGACGTTCGAGATGCTCGTGGAGGCAGGCGTGTTCGTCTGCGTCAACACACTGCTGACCGGCACGATCATGGATGGTCCGCGCCTCCGGGGCGTGATCGTGGAGAGCCGCTCCGGGCGCGAAGCGTTCTACGCAAAATCGTTCGTAGACTGCACCGCCTACGGCGATCTGGCCGCATACGCCGGGGCCAAATACACCGAGCCCAATGACTACGCCGTGTGCAACAGCGTGGGAATCGGCAACGTGTCCATCGATAAGTATTACGAGTTCATCAAGGCCAACAAAGGTGTTGGACAACTGGCCAGGGGCATGCGCAGCGGCCAGCCCGATCAAATCGTCCGTGCCGGCGCCGAATGGGTCAATGTGCCGGGCCTGGCCGAGGGGGCTCGTGCCATCGGCATGGGCATGATCACCACGACCGTGCATGACAATTATCTCATGTTTATCAAGTGCAACCTGAAGATGTCCGTCAGCCCGACCAATCGCGACGAGGTGGCCAAGGCCGAGCTGGAGATTCGCCGGCGTTTGGCCAAGGCCGTGGAGTTGTTCCGCCGGTATGTCCCGGGATGCGAGAAGGCGTTCATGGCCCGCACGAGCCCGAGACTGTGCATCCGTCGAGGCCGGCTCATCGCATGCGATTATGACATTACACTCGCCGACGTGCTCGATGCCAGGCACTTTGACGATGAGGTCATGATCTACGGCTTCCACGACTCCGCGCCTCGCCTCCAAGTGAAGAACGGCGGCACGTACGGCATCCCCTACAAGGCGCTTCGTGTCGCAGGGATCGAGAACCTGCTGGCGGCGGGCATGATGATCACGTCGGACCACGAGGCCCACATGTCCACGCGGAACACCGTCTGCTGCATGGGCCAGGGCCAGGGCGCCGGCACTGCGGCCGCTCTGTGCGCCGCCAGAAACTGCGGCACCCGCGACCTGCCGTACCCGACTTTGCGCGATGCTCTCGACAAAACAGGTGTCTATTTTGAGAGCTGACATCGACCGGTGTGCGACAGGAACGTGCCGATTGAAGCGGGTGGCAGCGTCAAGGCCGCAGGCCTTGGCGATGGCTGTACAGTGTCTTGAGAAGACCATCGCCAAGCTGCGCTTGACGCTGCCACCCACGAATTCCATGTTTGCTCTGCCACAGCCCTATCATGCAAGCGTACCGACCTGCATGTATATCGTCATTTATGGAAAGGTGTGTCGGCACCGCGTTCGACAGGTTCTTTGATCGTGCCGGGCTGCCAGCTCTCCGCGATTTGGATGTCCTGCTCAACCTTTTTGAGCAGCGCGCCCGGGATGTCCACCCAGCCCACGCGATTGTAGAGGACAGGCTGTCTGTTCTGGCGGGTGTAGGCGACGCTGTATAAGCGCCAGTGTTCCATAGCGGCTTGCAGGTGCTGGATGGCGGCCGCCTTCTGCTCAGGGTTCCCGGTGCTGTCGAACAGGGCCAGGTCCACGGCGCCGAGAATCTTCTCGCCGTAGTAGTTGCCCAGATGGGACATGGCCTCCAGGTCACCTAAGGTCAGGCGCAGCTCCTTATTGTCACCTTGGTGCGGGCGAAGCTCCACCACGGCTTTTAGAGTGCTCGCCGCATATCCTTTGAGAGCCTCGGCAACCTGGATCGGCGTTGCAAGGGCGGGTTTGAAACCCGCCCCTACATTGAGGACCTGCTCACGGTACTGGCGGATGTTGAGGATTCCGCTCTCCGGCATGGTCTGGCCTTCGATAAAGTGGCGGACCGTGTAGAAGCCGCGATCGTCAGGGTCCTGCTTGCAGGCCTCGGGGAACCAGCGGATATCGATGTCGCCCCAGTGAAATCGGGTGATCTGGGGAAAGATCTTCGAGGCGGTGGCCCAGGCCGTGTAGAGTTGATCGGCAGGGACCTCCGGAAAACGCTTCGCCAGGGTGCGTTTGAACAGGTCATCGGGCAGGTTCGGGTCGTAGCTCAGCCTGCCCCAGAGCATGAAGCTGTACCACTGCTTTTTCATGACCAGTTGGCGCGGCGTCTCAGGCTCGGTGCTGAGGAACTCGCGGCCCCAGCAGTAGCCGTCGGGACCCACGTAGAAACCCGCCATCTTGTCGCGCCCCGGCATAGACCGAATGAACGCGCGAGCGAACTCGGGGTCGCCCCAGCGGAAGCTGTAGATGTCATCGTTGCGGACGGTCAGCCACGTGCGCAATTTCGGCGACAGGTGAGGCAATGCCTCTTTGATAAATGGCGGGTTCGGCACGGAGTACATGTGCGCGATGGCGTACTTGAAGGAGAAGTCGAAGGGTCCTGGATACTCCTTCCACTCACTGAGCACCTCCTCCAGGCCCGTCATGTGGAAGCGGTGGATCAGGCGGAACTGGCGGCCGGGTTGCAACTTCAGCGCGTCGCGGATGCCCTCGCCGTAGGTCTGCCACAGCCATTTCTCCTTGGAGAACTCGCCCGAGGGCTTCGGCATGTTCTCGCCGGCGGTGATGCCCATCCCGGCCAGCAGCGGGTAGGTCAGGACCGTCTCGCGCACGCTCGCACGGAAGTAGTCGATCGTGGTCTGGTTGTGCAGGTCCGTTGTGATGCCGTACCTGGTCCCCTGAGCCCCCCACACGAATGTGTTCCAGGTGAACAGGTACACTTCGATGCCCCGGTCGCGGGCGTGCTGCATTACGTCGCGCCAGAACTGGATCTTCTCGTCGATGCTCATCGTCCGGACGATCTCGACGTGCTCGAGCATCTCGGGCTTGACCATATCCGAGCCGCTGTGGCTGAAGTTGTTGTCCAGCTTCATCGTGGTCCGCCACACGTCGTCGAGCGCCACGTCCGGGTACTCCGGCACCTTGACCAGCGACGGGAACGGGTGCAGGCTCCAGAGCGTCAGGACGTTGTAGCGGTGCCGGGCCATCTCGTCGAGGAACTCCCGCCAGAAGTCCATGCTCCACATCTCGGGGATATTCTGTTGAAAGGCGTCGCTACTGTCGGAATAGCTGGGCGTACGCAGGTCCAGCGGGATGTTGAACTTGATGCCGCGGCGCTCGATGTGGGGCGTGTGGTCCGAGTCGCCCAGACCCGCCAGCATGCCAAGCCGAATCGCCTCGGCCAGGTCCAGACCTCCATACATTACCCCATCCGCATCGGTGGCCAGCACCGCATATGTTGTCTGGTCACCGTCCTTCCTGCATCGGAGGGAATATGCCTGCCAGCCTGTGGATTTGGTCGTCGCGCCAAACTCACGGGCGATCCGTCCGGCCTTGTCACTCGAACCACTGACCAGCAGGATTCGCAGAGAACTGTCTGCCTCGATCGCGGTGTCAAGATCTCTCTCAACGGCCGTGCGCCCCACGCTCAATATGGCCCTCCGTATCTCACCTGCGGCAAAAGCCGCCTGAGGGACGGTCCGGTCATAGCCGATGATCGGCCGGTCTACAGCGTTCGATCCCTTGCTGGTCCCGCCTACCACTACGATCATAATACAAACGATATCGCGCGTTGTACGTGCCCGTCGTGCTGCCATATCTCTCATACAGAATCCTTGCACTTCGGATGAAGTTCTATTCCACAGTCAGTCACATAGTAGAACCATATCCGCCGGCGGATGCAACCTCCCGGATACTACCAGACGCGTTCGTCACCTGCGAGATCTGGCAATTCCCCAACAAGGGCCTACCCTGCGCCGGGCGGAACCGGTACAATGTGATAACAAGAAGCCGTGCTGAGTCGGCTCGGGGTAACCTGTGACTTGACGGAGGTTGCTTATGGATGTGACGATTACGATGGTCGTCAACGGGCAGGAAAGGACCGTCACGACGGATCCCCAGCGCCCGCTGCTCGAAGTTCTCCGCGAGGACCTGCACGTGACGGGGCCCAAGTACGGCTGCGGCGAGGGCCGATGCGGTGCGTGCACTATCCTGATGGACGGCAAGCGCACCCTGGCCTGCGTCACTCCTGTATCCCAGGCCGACAAGAAGGCCATCACGACGATTGAAGGACTGGTTCAGGGCGACACTCTGCACCCGGTTCAGGAGGCGTTTCTCGAAGAAGGGGCGATGCAGTGCGGGTACTGTACCGGCGGGATGATCCTGTCGGCGGTGGCGCTGCTCAAGGAGAATCCGAACCCGACGGACGAGCAGATCGTCGCGGGGATGAATGGGAACATATGCCGGTGCAACGGGTATGTAAAGATCACGAACGCCGTCCGCCGCGCGGCGGAAAAGATGCGGAGGTAAGAGCCCATGAACCGAAATCTCAAAATTCGAAATTTGAAATCCGAGTCTGGGCGCAAGAGTGGCGAACTCAATCCAACTCTCAACCGGCGAATGTTCATACAGTCGCTGGGAGCGGGGCTTCTCATTACCGTAACAGAAGGGCTCTCCCTGGCGCAGCGACGCGGAGGAGGGGGCGGCGGGGGCAGCATGCCTGTGGTGGCAAGGCTGCATCTCAACGAAGACGGCACCATCGCTGTGATGAGTGGCAAGGTGGAGGAGGGCCAGGGCGCACGCACCGAGCTCTCGCAGGCGGCGGCCGAAGAGTTGCGGGTGCCCTTCGACAGAATTCGCATTGTCATGGCAGACACGGATTTCGTGCCGGATGACGGCGGGACCTCCGGCAGCCGGACGACGCCGCAGAACGTGCCTC
Organism: Sedimentisphaerales bacterium; assembly: GCA_963708075.1. Classification (GTDB taxonomy): domain Bacteria; phylum Planctomycetota; class Phycisphaerae; order Sedimentisphaerales; family Anaerobacaceae; genus PLanc-01. The sequence continues at coordinate 3,711,400 of OY970194.1, read as the reverse complement.
CGATGCGACAGGCCGCTGCGACCGCCCGCGAGCTGTTGACGCGTTTCGCGGCTAAGCAATGGCAGGTGGATGTGAGCGGTTTGGAGGTGCGCGGCGGTGCCATCACGAATAAGGCGACGAGCCAGAAACTGACCTACGCGGACCTCGCCAAGTCCAGGGAAATTGCCGAGGCGTTCAAACAGCCGATTGAGTCCAACATTGCCCTGACAGCGGTGAGTGACTGGAAAGTGATGGGCGCCTCGGTTGCCCGGGCCAACAACCGCGATCTGGTGACCGGGGCGCATCAGTTCCCATCAGACGTCACTCGCCCAAACATGCTCTACGGCCGGGTCTTGCGTCCGCCCTCATACAAGGCCACCCTGCAATCCATCGATCTGGCCGAAGCCAAGGCCATGAAGGATGTCGTCGTGGTGCAGGACGGCGAATTCGTGGGTTTCACGGCCCCGTCGGTGTTTCTCGCGACCCGGGCTCTCGAAGCCGCGGCCAAAACGGCCTCCTGGAAGACCGTCCCGCAGCCATCGAACAAAACCGTCCATGCGTATCTCAAGGAACACGCCCGGATGGGGGATGCGGGAGGATCGTCCGCTGAAAAGGGTCTTGCCGAGGCGGCCAAGACGCTCAGCGCGACGTACACCCTGGCCTATATCCAGCACACGCCGATGGAACCGCGGGCGGGCGTTGCCGAATGGAAGGACGATAAGCTGACCGTGTGGGCGGGCGTCGACAACCCTCCGGCGGCGCAGCGCGATCTGGCTCGGATGTTCGGCCTGCCCGTCGAGCGGGTGCGGGTCATTGTGCCTGACATGGGCGGCGGATTCGGCGGAAAACATGCCGCTCCGGCGGCGCAGGAAGCGGCGCGTCTGGCTAAAGCGGCCGGGCGGCCGGTCATGGTGCACTGGACGCGGGCCGAGGAATTTACCTGGGCCTATTTCCGGCCGGCGGCGGTCATTGAATGCAGAGGCGGGCTTGATGCGAAAGGCTCGCTCATCGCCTGGGATTTCGTCAATATCAATGCCGGCGGTTCGGCGGTTGACACACCCTACAATATTCCGAACAAGCGAGCGCAGTCTGTGGGCTCCGACTCTCCCCTGGCTCAGGGTGCGTACCGCTGCCTGGCAGCGACGGGCAACAACTTCGCCAGAGAATCGTTCATGGACGAACTGGCCGCGGCGGCAGGCGCCGATCCGCTGGAGTTCCGGCTCGCTCACCTCGAGAATACTCGTATCCGCACTGTCCTCGAAGCGGCCGCGAAACACTTCAACTGGGCCGAGCGTAAGAAGAAGGTCACACCGGAATTGAGTGTGGGACTGGCCTGCGGGACCGAGAAGAATTCCGTCGTCGCGGCGTGTGTGGAAGTAGCCATCGACCGCAAACGGGGCGAGATCAAAGTGCGCGAGGTCTGCGAGGCCTTCGAGTGCGGCCCGATCATCAACCCCGCCAACCTGACTTCTCAGGTCCAGGGCTGCATTGTCATGGGTCTGGGCGGCGCGTTGTTCGAGGAAATCCAGTTCGAAGACGGCAAGATTTTGAACGCCAACTTCGCCGGATACCGTGTGCCAAGATTCCGCGACGTCCCCAAGATCGATGTCCACCTGATCAACAAGACGGACATCCCCTCCGCCGGTGGCGGTGAGACGCCGATCATCGCTCTTGCCCCGGCCATCGGCAACGCGGTCTTCGCCGCCACAGGCGTGCGCATCCGCTCTATGCCGATGCGCGGCGAGATCCTGAAACAGGCTTGATGCCATGCAATGCGCCCATGAACAGCGTTGGATGATCAGCCGCCGGGCATTCCTACGCTCTGCGGCAGGAGCAACCCTTGCGTCGCTTTCCTGCTCGCCCGGCAACCTGTCGATCCGCAGCCAAGGGTCGATTCGCTTTGGAATCGTCACCGATTGCCATTACGCCGACGCGGATGCCGTGGGCACGCGGTTCTATCGCGAATCGCTGGACAAGCTGGCCGAGTGTGTGGCCCGAATGGATGCGGAGGGAGTGGACTTTCTCATCGAACTCGGCGATCTCAAGGACCAGGACAGGCGACCCATTGAAAGCAGGACTCTGCGATACCTCCAAGATGTGGAGGCCGTGCTTCAGGCATTCCATGGGCCGACGTACCACGTCCTCGGCAACCATGACATGGACAGCATCTCGAAACAGCAGTTTCTCTCACACATTGAGAACACCGGCATTGATATCGCCCGCAGCTACTACTCATTCGACGCGAAAGACCTGCACTGCATCGTCCTCGATGCCAACTACAAGGCCGAGGGCAGTGATTACGATCACGGCAATTTCGATTGGACCGATGCCAACATCCCGGCTCATGAGCTCGACTGGCTCCGGCGGGACCTTGCCATGTCCCGCAGCCCTGTTGTTATCTTCATCCACCAGTTGCTTGATGGCATAGGGTCCGTCTATGTAAAGAACGCATCCGAGGTCCGCAAGGTCCTGCAGTCATCAGGCAGGGTATTCGCCGTCTTCCAAGGCCACCACCACGAAGGCAGCTATAATCATATCCATGACATTCACTACTACACCCTCAAGGCTATGGTGGAAGGTCACGGCCCGGATAGCAATTCCTACGCCATCGTAGAAGCGCAGCCGGATCACAATGTGACCATCACCGGCTATCGTAAAGCGTCAAGTTTGGAACTCTCGCGCACAAAGGCTATCGCAAATCGAGCCATCGCCAAGCTGCGCTTGACGCTGCCACCCAATACCTGCGCCATGGGAGTGACTTGATGGGTGGCAGCGTCAAGACCGAAGGTCTTGGCGATGGTTCAGTGCGCCGGAAAGGTGTCGCGATCAATGAGGATCGGGCCGGCCCGGTTGTTGTCCCACTCAGATGCGATGGAGTAGTGCCACTGGTCAGGCGTCTCGACAAGGCCTTTTCGCACCGGGTTATTGTGGATGTAGCGCACCACTTCAATGAGGGTCTCGACGTTCACGATGTTCCGGTCGTACCCACCGCCTTTCTGCCAGAACTCATAGGGGCGAATCTGCTGGCCCATAGCCAGAAGGCGCAGACCCTCAGGATTGCCGGTCTTCAAGTACTGTATCGCCCTGCGTGCCGCCGGCTGCTTGATGGATTGTAGGATACTCGATATGGAATAGTGTTCTCTTCTTGGACAGACAATCAGATGCACATGGTTTGGCATGGAGACGTACGCCCAGAGATCAAAGTCGTGCCTGCGCCGGGCGTTATTGATCGAATCGACCAACCAGAGGCACGTCCGCTCTTTGGCGAGAAACGGATGGCCTTGATGGCAACTGAATGTCAACTCATGCGCATGACCCGCTCTATTCCATCGCTCGCATCGTTTTGTGTATCTCTCCCCGCTCAACATGGCAGTGCTCAACTTCTCTAACGTCCGACAGTGTAGCACAGCTACTCGGGTGGCAGCGTCAAGGCCGAAGGCCTTGGCGATGGTTCACCCTTTTCTGTATAAGCCACCCTCAGTTCAAGGCAAGCCATTGCCAAGCTGCGCTTGACGCTGCCACCCAGATCGTCGCACCCAATCTCAGAGTCACTATGCAATCGCGGCAATGGCCTTTCGGACTCGGTCGGGGGTCATGGGCAACTGGAGCAGTCGGGCGCCGGTGGCGTCGTGGATGGCGTTGGCGATCACGGCGCCGACGACGATGATGGCCGGCTCGCCGCCGCCGTGCGCGGGCTCGTTTGGCAAGTCCAGAATCACCGTCTCGATCTTTGGCAGTGAGGAGAATCGCGGCAACTCATAGGTGTCGAAGTTGCGGTCGAGGATCATGCCGCCTTTGAAGCGGATGTCCTCAGTCAGCGCGTAGCCCAGACCCATCGTGATGCAGCCTTCCATCTGGATGGTGGATCCTTGCGGGTTGATCGCCAGACCCATGTCCTGGGCGCAGACGATTCGCTTGACCCGGACCTTTCCGGTGCGCTTATCGACCTCGACCTCGGCAATCTCCGCCACGAAGGTATCGGAGTCGATGCCGACTGCCACGCCCAATCCACGACCGCTCGGCGAAGGGGCGGGTTTCCAGCCGAATTTCTCGGCGGCCGCCTTGAGGGTGCGGATTGGCCGCTCGTCGCGCAGATTCTTGAGGCGAAATTCGATCGGGTCCATCTTCGCTTTGGCGGCCATGATGTCGATCTGCGACTCGCGGGCGAACGAGTTCGTGTTATTGGCGGGAGCCCGCCAGGCGCCGGTGGCAAAAGGATGCGGGCTGGGTCCGCCACCGAAGGCGCTGCCCACGCTGGAGGTGCGGTGGTGCGGAATGTCATAGAACTGCGCCGCTCCGCGATCGCCGGCGAAATACACGTGGTAGTCCCACAAGGCCAGCTTGCCTTCTTTGGTAATCCCGGATTTGATTTTCACCACGGCCGCCGGGCGGAAGGTGTCGTAGAAGAACTCCTCCTCCCGGCTCCACATGACCTGGACGGGCTTGCCTGTGGCTTTCGCCAATCGTGCCGCCTCGACGGCCTGCTGGCCGGCACTCTTGCCGCCGAAGCCTCCGCCGACGAAAGGCGTGATGACGCGGACATCGTCAGGTTTGAAGCCAAGCGCATTGGCAACCTGATCCCTCAGCGGGAAAGGCGTTTGGGTGGACGCCCAGACCGTCGCCTTACTGCCTTCGACCTGGGCCAGAGCGGTGTGTGTCTCTATGGCCGCGTGGGCCTTATAGCCGTCAAGGTACGTCTGCTCTACAACGGTTTCGGCCTGCTTCTCGCCTTCCTCAAGCTGCCCGCCCTGGGCGGCGATGTTCTCCCGTCCCACATTTTTCAGGAGATGCTCGAAGATCGTCTTGTCGTCCACGGTCGCCTGCGGGACCTCGAATTCGGAATCGATCTTGGCCAAGGCCGCTGCCGCCCCATCAGGGCTCTTGTGCAGGACCGCCACAAAATCCCCATCGCGGACAACGGAGACGCCTTCCATCTTCTCTGCGGCGGCGGTGTCCACGCGTTTGAGCTTGGCGCCGTGAGCAGGAGGCCTGAGGATCTTCGCATAGAGCATGTCGGGCAGGCACATATCGCCCGCGTACTTGGCCTTGCCGGTGACTTTGTCCTTCGCGTCCCGATGCAGGAATGGCTTGTTTATCACCTTGAACGCTGACGGGTCCTTCACCGGCGGCTTCTCTTTAGCATGTCTTTCAATTGTTTTGCCTTTGGCCAGGTCGGCGTACGTGACCTTCTTGTCCTTGTTCTCCCTGTCGAACACGACGCCGCTCTCGACGGCCAGGCGTTCCTGGGGCACCTGGAGTTGCTCGGTCGCCAGCTCAATCAGGACTTTCCTTGCCTCCGCTCCGGCCGCCCTCAACGGCGGGCCGAAGAAGCGGATCGTCATGGAGCCGAATGTCCCCATATCCCAGGGGCATTGCGATGTATCGCCCATCACCATATCCACCATGTCCGGACTGATGTCCATCTCGTCGGCGAGCATCTGGGGCAGCGACGTGATCGCCCCCTGGCCCTGCTCGATTTTGCCCGTGAAACAAGTGACGCGACCGTCGGGTCCGATCCGCAGATAGGCGTTGAAGTCCTCCGGATAGCCCCGGCCGCCCCGACGCTGGGCTTCAAGCACGGAAGTGTCGCCGATGCAGAAGAAGATGATGATCCCGCCGCCCAGGGTTTTGAGGAACTCGCGGCGCGACAGGTTGGGATCGGTGACGATATCGTGGAAATCAATCTCCATGTGGCGGTTCTCGTTCATCAGGCCTTCCCTCCCTTCATTTGGGCCGCGGCATCCTGGATGGCGTCGATGATGCGGGTGTGGGCTCCGCAGCGGCATAAGTTCTGGTCCATGCCCTCGATGATCTCCTCCCGTGTTGGCTCCGGATTCTCCTGGAGCAGGCTGTAGGCGGTGAGGATCATGCCCGATGTGCAGAATCCGCACTGAAGGGCGTCGTGCTCGACGAAGGCCTTCTGCAAGGGATGCAGCTCGCCGTTTGTGGATAACCCTTCGATAGTGCGAACGTTCCTGCCGGCGACGTTGCGCACCGGGTGGACGCAGGATCGCACCGCCTTGTTGTCCACGAGGACGGTGCATGCGCCGCAAATGGCCTGTCCGCAGCCGAACTTTGTGCCGGTCAGACCGAGATCGGTCCGCAGGACCCACAGGAGCGGGCGCTGGCCGTCCGTGGTGAGGGTCACCGGTTGCCCATTGAGCGTGAACGATATCGTTTCTGCCATTTCAACCCCCTTCTGACGCAAGTGCCAAAAGCTGTGCAGTGCAGACATCGCGAAAAAGGTGATTTCCTGTCACGGGCTTTGAGTATACAATCTGTCCGGCACGATTGTGTAGAGAAAATATGAATGATCTTGAACTGTTTCGCAAGGCGATTTCGCTGCTCGACGGCGGGCAACATGTGGCGCTGGTCACGGTGACGGCGACCACCGGCTCAACCCCCGGCAAGACAGGCTTCAGGATGCTTGTCTTTGACGGGGGCAGGAGCATCGCCGGGACCGTGGGAGGTGGGCTGGTCGAAGCGAGGATGATCGAAGAAGCCGCCCGGATGCTCGACCGGCCGGCCAGCCGCACGTTTCGCTTCGAGCTGGCCGGGACGGCCGAGGACGAGAAGGGAATCTGCGGCGGATCGGTCGATCTTGCCGTTGAGACGTTCGACGCGACCGCTCTGCCGTTGCTTGCAGAGCGTGCCCGGGCCGCCGAGGGGGACTTGACCCAGGCGCCGATGCTGATTCTATGTGGGGCGGGGCACGTGTCCTATTACATCGCCCGATATGCCCGGGGCGTGCATTTTCGCGTGACAGTCTGTGATGACCGATCCGAGTACGCCAACCCGCAGCGGTTTCCCGATGTGGATGAGATCGTTGTCGAGGACGTCGAGCGCACGTTTGACAGAGTACGGGTCGATGACAGCTCGTACATCGTGATCGTCACGCGAGGCCACAGGTCTGACACGACCGTCCTCGAACAAGCAGTCAAGACCCCTGCGCGATACATCGGGATGATCGGCAGCAGGCGAAAGACGCTGACAATCCTGGAGAAGCTCAAAGAACAGGGCGTCGCGCAGAGCCAGCTTGACCGGGTGTACTCGCCTATCGGGGTTTCCATTGGGGCTGTCACGCCGGAGGAGATCGCCCTGAGCATCGTGTGCGAGCTGGTCAAAATCAGACGGCTGGGCGACGAGCCGGCCGTCGGCCATATGACGCTGTCCCGGCGCGAGGACTGCCCATGATCCACGCCCTTGTACTGGCCGCCGGCGAATCCAGACGCATGGGAATGCCCAAGCCTCTCCTGCGCTTTGGCCCTCTTCGTAGGTCGTGCGTCCCCGCACGACCTTGGGCGAGCGAGGACGCTCGCCCTACGGGGAGCGCCGGCGCGACGTTTCTGGAGCAGATCATCGCAGTCCTGCGTCAGTCCAGTGTGAGTAGGACCACGGTGGTGCTTGGGGCACGGGCGGACATGGTTCGGGCATCGGCCGATTTGTCGGGGGTGGATGTAGTGGTGAACGAGGACTACCCGGCGGGGCAGTTGTCATCCTTGATCAAGGGATTGAAGAGCCTGCCGGGTGATACAGATGCGATGCTCCTTTGCCTGGTCGATCATCCGTTCCTCACGACGGACATCGTCAACCGGCTTGTGGGTGCGTTCAGAGAGACACGCCGGCCGATCGTGCTGCCGGTCTTCAACGAGCGACGAGGTCATCCGGCGTTGTTTGCAGGATCGCTCTTCGACGAGCTTACCAGCGCCCCTGTAGAGAAGGGGGCCCGGCATGTCGTGTCCTCCAATGAGGGTCAGGTCCTTGAGGTGAATGTCCCTGACCGTGCCGTGCTGATGAGCATCGACACGCCGCAGGATTACCGCTCGTGCTTCGGAGCCGAGCCGCAGATAATCTCCAAAGAGCCATGATCGAGCTGAAAGAAGCATTGCAGACTGTCCTGGACGCCGCCCGGCCGCTCGGAACCGAGCGCGTCGATCTGGGCAATTCGCTGGATCGCATCCTGGCGGAGGATGTAGCGGCGGATGCGGACATGCCGCCGTTCGACAAAGCGACGATGGATGGCTATGCATGCCGTCGGGAAGACCTGGCCAACGCGCTGGCGGTGGTGGAGACGATCCCGGCCGGCGCTGTCCCGGTCAAAAGGATCGGGCCGAACCAGTGCGCCAAGATCATGACCGGCGCTGTCGTTCCGCCGGGGGCCGACTGCGTAGTCATGATCGAACAGACGCAGACGCTTGGGCTCGGCAGCATCCGTCTTACGGGCGGACAGACGCGCGACAACATCTCCCGAAGGGCGGCGGATGTTCGCCGCGGCCAAGTTGTCCTGCAAAAGGGCAGCCGGATCGGTCCGCAGGAGATTGCGATGCTCGCTTCCTTCGGCCACGTGCGGCCGCTCGTGGCACACAGGCCGAAGGTAGCCGTTATCGCCAGCGGCGACGAGCTTGTCGCGCCGGCGAAAAAGCCGGGGCCGTCGCAAATCAGGAATTCAAACAGTCTCCAGCTTGCCGCTCAACTCGAAAGCATGGGCGTAGTCGCTCGCGATTACGGCATCGTCAAAGATACCGAGGCCGATATCGACACGGCCTTGAGAACTGCATTGGCCGAAGACGACGTCGTGATTGTCTCGGGCGGCGTGTCGGCCGGCGACTTCGATTTTGTGCCGGCAATACTTCAGCGCAACAACGTCCGATTGCTCTTTGAGAAGATCGCCGTCAAGCCTGGAAAGCCCACAGTGTTCGGCCGCTCGGAGCGGGCATACTGCTTCGGGCTGCCGGGCAATCCCGTGGCGACGTTCGTCATGTTTGAGCTGCTGGTGAGGCCCTTCCTTTATCGTCTGATGGGGCATGATTACTTGCCCGCGACCGTTCAGATGAGTCTCGACGAGGCCATCACAAGGGAAGACACCGAGAGACAGGGCTTCGTCCCGGTGAGATTGATGGGTGCGACGACCGTCCGGCCCGTAGAGTATCATGGCTCGGGCCATGTCCTTGCTCTGTGCCAGGCGGACGGGCTGATCAGCATGGGAATCGGCGTCGAGCGAATCGAGAAGGCAGCGTTTGTGAATGTCAGGCTGCTCCCGAGATCAGGATTGTGAATTGATGCCGGCAATGAACATAGACTATCTGCGAGTCTCGGTCACGGACCGGTGCAACCTGCGGTGCATCTACTGCAATCCGCTCGGCCACGCGCATCTCGCAGAGGGTCAGGGGACTCTGGGCACGGATGAGATCGTCCGTGTGGTCGGGCTTTGCTCGCAGTGCGGGATCCGGCGGGTCCGCCTGACGGGGGGCGAGCCATTGCTGCGGGAGGATATCGTCGATCTCGTGCAGAGGCTCGCGGGGATTCCAAGCGTCGATGACCTGTCCATGACGACCAACGGCGTGCTTCTTGCCTCGATGGCTGCCGAGCTCAAAGAGGCAGGCTTACGGCGGGTCAACATCAGCCTCGACGCGCTGGATCGCGAGTGTTACCGGCGGATTGCCGGGGCGGATGTGCTGTCGCGGGTGATCGACGGCATGCACAGGGCCTTGGATGTCGGCCTGGCGCCTGTGCGAATCAACTGCGTTGTCATGCGGGACGTGAACCTGTCGCAGGTGGAGGCCTTGGCCGAGATGAGCCTTCGTCTGCCGGTGGCAGTCCGATTCATCGAGTATTGCCCGACGACCAGACTCACCGGGCCGGCAAGCTGCTACGTTCCGAATAGCGAGGTCCGCGCCACCATTGAATCCAGATTCGGACCGCTCGCGGCCCTCGTGGTGCCCGACAGCGGCGGACCCGCCGTGTATTTCAACATTGAGAACGCCGCCGGGGCCATCGGGTTCATCAGTGGACGGTCCTCGGTATTCTGCAGGCAGTGCACGCGTCTGCGGCTGAGCAGCGACGGCAGAATCAAGCCCTGTCTGTATGACGGGTACTCTTATGACGTGAAGAAGCTCCTGCGAGGCGGCGCCGGCGATGACGCGATCCTGAGCCTGCTGCGAAAAGCGCTGCGAGAGAAGAATCAGCACACAAAACTGAACGCCGCCGCGGGCGATTTCCTCATGCAGCAGATCGGAGGGTAGGGCTGGTGAAAAGAAAAGGCAGGCCAATTTCGGATTCCAGTCGCGGCGATAATCCGCAATCTGCAATCCGCAATCCGCAATCGAAGGGCATGGTCGATGTCAGTGGCAAGGAAATCACCGTGAGGACGGCAAAAGCCGGGGGCTCCATTCTCTTGGGCGAGGCGGCGTTCGATGCTCTCCGTCGCGGGACGTGCCCGAAGGGCGATGTGCTCGCGACCGCGAAGGTGGCGGCGATCCAGGCGGTGAAATCCACGCCTGCCATCATTCCCATGTGTCACCCGATCCTTATCGAGGGCATCGACGTGGACTTTGCACTCGACGAGGCGAATGAATCGGTGATTGTGACAGTGTCGGTGAAATCGTCGGGCAAGACCGGCGTCGAGATGGAGGCCCTGCACGGTGTTGCGGCGGCGTGCCTGACCATTTATGATATGCTCAAGTACACAGGCAAGGGCATGACTATCCACGGCATCCGGCTTTTGGAAAAGACGGGTGGGCATAGTGGCGACTATAAAAGGCCGGAGCAAAGTGGGGGACACGATTGAGGTTGCCTATGATTCGAGTGGGCATAGTAACCGTCAGTGACAGTTGCTCGTGGGGCGAGCGCGAAGATGTCAGCGGCCGGACCGTTGAGGAGATGCTGTCCGGCGACCAGTTTGTCGTGGCGGAAAGGACCGTCGTGCCCGATGACCGGGACGCGATTGCCGCCGAGCTTGTGAGACTCGCGGATGATGGGGAGGTCGAGCTGCTGCTGACGACGGGCGGAACGGGATTCGGACCGAGAGACGTCACTCCCGAGGCCACGGCATCTGTCTGCAGCCGCATGGTCCCCGGCTTCGGTGAGCTGATGAGGCTCAAGGGATTCGAGAAGACTCCCCGCGCGGTGCTCTCGCGGGCTGTCGCAGGCATTCGCGGCGGCACGCTTGTGATCAATCTCCCCGGCAGCCCCACGGCCGTTCGCGAGTGCCTGGAGGTGATCCTGGACCTCCTGCCGCACGCCATCGAGATGCTCCGCGGCGGCGGGCACCAATGAGATTTACGAATTGCGATTTACGAATTACAATTGAGGCCTGCGGCTCGTCGCGAAGCGCCAAGTTGTAGATCGTAAGTCATAAATCCTAAGGAGTGGCACCCATGATGAAACACACACGTCGTCAATTCCTGCGGGAGTCCCTGTCCGCGGCAGCGGTGTTATCCGCGGCCCCGATGTTCAGCGGTCCGGCCAGGGGACAGGCCGCGAGCCCAAATGACAAGCTCCTATGTGCCGTGATCGGCTGTAACGGTCGCGGCGGCGATCACATCGGCGCTTACTCCGGCCGCAAAGATGTCGAGATCGCCTATATCGTCGATATTGACGAGAAAGTCGGCCAGAAGGGCTGTGACGCGGTCGAGAAGAAGACCGGGCGACGGCCCAAGTGGGTCCGGGACATGCGCCAGGTCTTTGATGACAAGTCTGTCCATTTCATCTCGACGGCGACGCCAAACCACTGGCATGCGCTGTGCGGCGTGTGGGCCATGCAGGCGGGCAAGGACGCGTACATCGAAAAGCCGATCAGCCACGACATCCCCGAAGGGGCCGCGCTCGTGGCCGCCGCGAAGAAGTACGGCCGGATCTGCCAGGTGGGCACGCAATGCCGTTCCAACCGGGCCATCCAGGACGCCATGAAGTTCATCGCCGACGGCGGCATCGGCACCGTCAAACTCGCCCGCGGGCTGTGCTACAAACGCCGAGCGTCGATCGGTCCACTGGGCGACTATCCAATCCCTGCGGAGGCCGATTTCGACCTGTGGAGTGGCCCGGCCCCGTACACCACGCCCAAGCTCACCCGCCAACGGTTCCACTACGACTGGCACTGGCAGCGTCTGTACGGCAACGGCGACTCGGGCAACCAGGGCCCGCACCAGAGCGACATCGCCCGCTGGGGGCTGGGCATCAACCGCCAGCCCAACAGTGTGATCACGTACGGCGGCCGGCTGGGATACCAGGCGGAACGCAAGGACGATAAGTACATCGACGCCGGCGACACGGCCAATACCGAGGTCGGCATCTACGATTACGGCGACAAGACGATGGTCTTCGAGACCCGCGGCCTGTCCGTCAATAACTCCGCCGATGACGAAATCAACAAGCTCTTTGGCAGCACCAAGGGCAACCAGATCGGCGTCATCTTCTACGGCTCCGAAGGCATCCTCGTCCAGAGGGAATACACGTATTGCGTCGTCTTCGACCTCAAGGGCAACCAGGTCAAGGAATTCAAAGGCGGCGGCAATCACTACGGCAACTTCCTCGACGCTGTCCGCAGCCGCAAGGCCGAGACCCTCAACGCCGACGCCTTCCAGGGCCACCTCTCCGCCGCCGTGGCTCACTTGGCCAATATCAGTTACTACCTCGGCGAAAAGAACAAGGTCTCCGTGGACCAGGCCAAGGCCATCCTTGAAAAGACCAAAAGCCACGACGACAACATCGATACTCTGAACCGCACCGTGCGGCATTTGAAAGACAACGGTGTCGATCTCGACAAGTACCCGATGTCCATGGGCCCGCTGCTGACGTTCGACCCGCAAAAGGAGGTCTTCACCAACAGCGAACCCGCCAACAAGCTCCTCCACCGCGAATATCGCCCCCCCTTCGTCTGCCCCACCGCAGACAAGGTGTAGAAGCTGTGAAATAGTGGACGGAGGGGAGACATCGCTCTCCTCCGTCCTTTGCGTTTTGATTCATTGTTGCACATCCCTGCTTTGGAGAACCGAAATGCGATATGCATGCCGTTTCATTCTCGCCTCGCTGTTCGTCCTGATGGTTGTATTGGGCGCTGGCTGCGCAGGGTTGCGGGGGGCGGGGCGGGCGAAGCCGGCAGGGCAGTTATACGCACAGTTTCGGGAGCCGCCGGCGGAGTATCGGGGCAAGCCGTTTTGGGCTTGGAATGGGGAACTGAAGAAGGATGAGCTGATCCGACAGATCCATGTCATGAAGGACATGGGGTTTGGCGGGTTCTTCATGCACTCGCGGACCGGGCTGGCGACGGAGTACCTGGGGGACGAGTGGTTCTCGCTGGTCAACGCCTGTGCGGATGAGGCGGAGAAGCTGAGCATGGAGGCGTGGCTGTATGACGAGGACCGCTGGCCTTCGGGCACGGCGGGCGGGCTGGTCACGAAGGAGCCGAAGTACCGGCTCAAGTTCATGAAGCTCCGGACTGTGCCGGCGGAGCAATTCACCTGGAAAGACGGTATCTACGCTGCGTTTGCCTGCGACCTGAAAGGGCTCGACTACTCCAACTGCGTGCGGATCCCCAGTGACACGTCGGCCTCGGATTATGCGGGCAAGACTATTCTCGTGTTCACCATTGAGGAGATGGCGCCGAGCAGTTTCTATAACGGCTACACGTACGCGGACACGATGAACCGCGAGGCGACGGACTACTTCCTGAAGCTCACGCACGAGCAGTACAAGGCCCGCTGCGGCGACCGGCTGGGCAAGTCGATCCGAGGGATCTTCACCGACGAGCCGCACCGCGGGGCCCTCATGTGCGGGTTCGGCATATCGAACGCGGATGGCAGTTGGATGACTCCCTGGACGGACAAGCTGCCGGAGGAGTTCCAATATCGCATCGGGTATGACCTGGTGGATTCTCTGCCGGAGCTGTTCCTTCGCCCGGATGGCCAGCCGGTCACCCTGACGAAGTACTATTATGTCGAGACCTGCCAGCAGTTGTTCCTCGAAAACTGGGCCGAGCCGATCTACGACTGGTGCGAGCGGAATCACATGCTATTGACCGGCCACGTCCTGCATGAGGACACGCTGACCGCCCAGACGACGATGCAGGGTTCGCTCATGCGGTTCTACGAGTCCATGCACAGTCCCGGCGTGGACGTGCTCACCGAGGGCAACCGTAGCTACTGGATCGTCAAGCAGCTCAGCTCGGCCGCCCGGCAGCTCGGGCAGAAATGGCTGTTGTCGGAGCTGGACGGCGTGACCGGCTGGCAGCTCGACTTCGAGGGCCACAAGGCCATCGGCGACTGGCAGGCCCTGTTCGGGATCAATGTGCGATGTCCCCACCTGGCGTGGTACACGATGGAGGGCGAGGCGAAGCGAGACTACCCGGCGAGCATCTTCTACCAGTCCGGCTGGTGGCGGGACTATGCGGCGGTGGAGACCTATTTCGCCCGGCTCGGCCTGCTTCTGCAGCAGGGCAAGCCCTACTGCGACCTGCTCGTGATCAATCCCGTCGAGAGCCTGTGGTGCCAGGTGCACGCGGACTGGACGCACAATATAGCCACACCGAAGGACGCCGCCGTGCAAGAGATCGAGCGGGCGTACTTCGACCTGTTCCACTGGCTGGCCGGGGCCCAGATCGACTTCGACTACGGCGACGAGGAGATGATGAGCCGCCTGTGCCGCATCGAGACGGGCGCCGATGGTCAGCCTGTGCTCTGGGTGGGCCAAGCGCCCTATCGTGCGGTCCTCGTCGGCAAGATGACCACGATACGCGTCGACACGCTCATGACGCTGTACAAGTTCTACAAGGCCGGCGGCAAAGTGATCTTCGCGGGCGATCCACCGGCGTATGTCGATGCGAAAGAGGTCCCGCTTGCGTCAGCGATCGCGAAGCACGTGAGCCAGTGCAACTTCGACCGACAAAGCGTGATTGCCGAGGTCAAGAAGCACATCCGGCCGCCGGTGCAGATCGTGGACGCAAAGTCCGGCGAGTCACTGACGGACATCTTCTGCCAGATGCGCGTGGACGACGGCCGCAGAATCCTCGTAGCCATGAACGTCAACCGGGACAAGGGGTACAAGGATGCGGTGATCCGCGTGCCGGGTGCGGGATACGTTGCAGAGTGGAACTGCCTGACTGCCGAGCGGTACGCCATCGATGCGCAGGAGAAGGACGGGACCCTTGAATTCAGGGCGGATTTCCCGCCCTCCGGCGAACATGCTTACGTGATCTCGGCCAACAAACCAGCAGGGATCGCGCCCAAGCCCCGGTACGTGCAGAAGCAGACACGGGCCTGCGACGGGCCGTTCGAGTACAGCCTCAACGAGGACAACGTGTGCGTGCTCGATATGGCAAAGTACTGGATTGACGAAGGCAATTGGCGGGAGGCGAAAGAGGTCCTGAAGATCGACCAGGCGGTGCGGGACCAGTTCGGCCTGGCCCATCGCGGCGGGGAGATGGTCCAGCCGTGGTTCAGCAGGAAGTACTCACCGCAGCCGCCGGTCAAAGGCCAGGTCACGATGGCCTTTGCGTTCCGCGCGGAGGCGGTGCCGGCCGGGCCGGTCACACTGTGCATCGAGCACCCGGAGCACTTCATGATCAGACTCAATGGCCGGCAGATCGCCTCTGAGCCCGCCGGCTGGTGGATCGACCCAGCCATCAGGAGAATCCCGCTGCCCGGGGACGCCTTGATCAAGGGCGATAATTCGCTCGAATTGCAGATGGCCTTCTCCGAGGACAAGAACATCGAGGCCGTCTATCTCATCGGCAAGTTCGGCGTACGAATCGAAGGCGCATCGAGCGTCCTGATCGATCTGCCCGAAAAGCTGGCGGCGGGCGATGTCACCAGGCAGGGCCTGCCGTTCTACTCCGGCACGATCCGCTATGAGGTCCCGCTGGGACCGCGACCGACCGGGGGCGAGCGTTTCTTCATCGAGCTACCCGAGTTTGAGGCCGCCTGTGCGAAGGTTTCCTCTGAGGGCCATGCCCCGCGCATGATCGCCTGGCAACCGTATGAGGCGGAAATCACGGAGGATGCCCGCGAGAGCGACACGATCTCCGTGGATGTGGTCCTGACGCGGCGTAACACGTTCGGCCCGCTGCACCTGGTCCCCAAGCGCTCCGACGCCTACGGCCCCGGCCACTGGATCACCGGCGGCAGACAGTGGTCGAACGATTACCAGCTCTGGGAGGCCGGCATCGTCGCCGTCCCGCAGGTGCACGTGCGCAGCGAATTGTAGCAAGTATGTGACCAGTGGAGATGAGAAGGTGTGCGGTGCACACCCTACGAGTATTGGCTTTGTCCCATATTCTTGAGGTCGGGCCTGTGCATGCCACCCAAAACTCAAGAACTTCGGACGAACTCATCACCTTTTGGATTTCCGGGTCGCGACGGGCATGATGATTCCTCCCTTGCCCCCGAGGGTCTCACCTTTACCCAAAAGAAACCGCCGGCCGACCAGGGCCGCGGTCACTGCATCCAGCTCGTCGCCCGTCATCGCCCCTGTCAGTCCTCTCACTCCCAGGTCCTCCAAACCCCTGCGGAGTCCTTGAAGATCGTGGTGCTGGCGCGGGATGCCCCACACGTCCTGTGCGCCGCCGGGATAACACTCAACCGCACGATAGCCCATCTCTTCTATCTTCGCTTTGAGCGCAATGCCGCGTTCCGTGAGCATCCGCATCGGGCCCAGTGTGACGGGAAAGAACCGAATGCCGCGGTTGCGCAGTTCAAGATCGCAGTCCCGAAAGTGCTCACCGGACGAGTCATGGATTGTCTTGCGTCCGCCGGGCAGACTCAGCGGTGCATCGATGGGAACGATCTTGGGTTGTGCTTGTACTATCGAGTTCAGTATCTCATCATCCGTGAACGCAATCTGTGTCCGCGCCGTCATCCCTCGCAGAACGCATACTCCCGTCGGCCGGCGAGGTGATCCGGCAAGATCAATTCCGACAACCACAAGGGGCTTGCGGTCACGCTTATTCGGACGCCCGCCTGTATATCGCGTTTTCTTCATACTTGCTCGCAATGCCCAAATGATCTTAGGACCACGCTGCCATTGTAGGTACGGCCCGGTGGGAGTGCAAATGGGAGCTTGCCGCACGAGACAACGGCAATTTCTCGGCCGATACCCGTCAGACTGAGATTTCTCAGGGTTCCCCTTGCCCGGAGAGGCGGGGGGTCTTATTCTATGGCGGATCAGACAGGAGTGCCGCATGAAACAACAGTACCTGCAGTGGTTGACTGACAGAACGAAGACAACTTGGTGGCATGATTCCGCCGATCCGGCGGAACTGGCGCTGGGATCAGGCGCGGGGCCATCGGGGCGACGACCAACCCGTTTCTGGCCAGCGTTGCACTTTCGGCCAACAAGACCGCATGGGCGGCCGAAATCAAGAACGTGCTTGCCCAAAGCGCTGAGCCGGAGAATCGCGCGGAAGGGCTGATGCGGATAGTGGTTGCGCACGTGGCCGAACAGTTGCTGCCGCAGTATGAGAAGACCCGCTGGGCGACAGGGCACGTGTGTGCCCAGGTGAATCCGAATCGGGCAGGGGACCGCGAGACCATGCTGGCCATGGCCCGGCGGTTCACCCGGTGGGCCCCGAATATCGCCGTGAAGCTGCCCGCGACGGCGGCGGGGCTCGACGTGCTGGAGGACTGCGCCGCCGAAGGCATCACGTGCACGCTGACGATCAGCTACACGGTTCCGCAGACCATCGCGATTGCGGAGCGGTACCGGCGCGGCCTGCAGCGGGCGAGGGCCAAAGGCGTCACGCCGGGCAAGTGCTTCGCCGTGATCATGATCGGTCGGCTGGATGATTATCTGCGGGAGGTCGCCCATGACTGCCGGGCCGAGGTCAGCGAGTCGGACATCCGCCAGGCGGGATTGGCCGTCACGAAGCGGGCCTATTCCATCTACAAGCAGCGCGGCTATGAGACGGTCCTGCTGGTCGCGGCCTTGCGAGGCACGCATCACATGACGGAACTGGCCGGGGCCGAGGTCATCATGTCGATCTTCCCGTCGATTCAGGAGATGCTGCTGGCGCCGGAGCTGCCGCAGGAAGAGCGAATCGACAGAGAGATTCCCGCCGATGTGATCGAGCGGCTGTCGCAGATCCCGGACTTCGTGCGTGCGTACGAGCCCGACGGTATGAAACCGGCCGACTTCATCACCTACGGCGTCACACAGAGAACGCTCTCGCAGTTCATCGAGAGCGGCTGGAAGCTGATGGAGAATCTTCGGCTGTAAAGAACACGAGTGCTATTGGTGTGCACCGCACACCTTCCCTCTTAAGGAATTGGCCGTGGCGAAAATTGGATTCATCGGGTTGGGGATCATGGGCAAGCCCATGGCCCAAAATCTTGTCAAGGCAGGACACGAGCTGACCGTGTATGATATCGTCGCTCAGAGGGCGGATGAGCTGGCCAAGGTCGGCGCCCGGAAGGGGGCGTCGAGCAAAGATGTCGCTGCCAAGAGCGACATCGTTATCACGATGTTGCCGAACTCGCCGCACGTGCGCGAGGCCGTGCTTGGGCCCAACGGCGTGCTCGAGGGCGCCAGACGCGAAACGATCCTGATTGATATGAGCTCGATCTCACCATTAGCCAGCCGCGAGATTGCGGCCAAGGTCCAGGAAAAGGGCATCGCCATGCTCGATGCTCCTGTCAGCGGCGGCGAGCCCAAGGCCATTGCCGGGACGCTGGCGATCATGGTGGGGGGGCCGCAGGATGTCTTCGAGAAGGTCAAGGATATCCTGGCCGCGATGGGCTCTTCCGTCACTCGTGTGGGCGACATTGGCAGCGGCAACGTCGCCAAGCTCGCCAACCAGATCATCGTAGCCCTGAACATTGCGGCAGTATCCGAGGCGATGGTCCTGGCGACGAAGGCTGGCGTCGAGCCGGAGAAGGTCTTCCAGGCGATCCGGGGCGGCCTGGCGGGCAGCGCCGTGCTGGAAGCCAAGATGCCGCTGGCTCTCAAGGGCAATTTCAAGCCGGGGTTCCGGATCGAGCTGCACATCAAAGACATGGCCAACGCGTTGGATACCGCTCACGAGCTTGGCGTGCCCGTGCCGCTGTCGAGCGTGGTGATGGAGGTCCTGCAGGCCCTGAAGGCGGGCGGCAAAGCCGGCAACGATCACGGGGGGATCATCGAGTTCTACGAGCAACTTGCCAAGGTGCAGGTAAGAGGATAGGACGGATAGGACCTATGGGACCTATCTTGCGAGGACGGTGAAGACCGACCAGCCGCCGACGGCCAGGAAAGCCGCGAAAGCAACCCAGAGCATGGTGTCCCAGAGCCGGCCCGGGCGCAGGGCCGGGTCGCTCCGGCGATAGCGGAAGTATAGCGCCGCCGCCCCGAGCAACGGCAGCATGACGGATTGAGCGAGACCGCAGACCACGATCATTGTCTGCGGCGCTCGCACGAATACATACAGGATCAATGCAGCAAAGGGCCAGACCGCGCTGATTCGGCGCGTCCACACGGTCCTGCCCGCCTCCGAACCGTCCGCGAGGCGATAGAGCCCCAGAGCATCGGCGACCATCCGCGAATTGCCCGCGGCGGCGACGAAGAGCGTCGAGTACAGCACGGCGAACGCCCCGGAGAGAAAGATCACATACGCCAGCGGGCCGAAGACGGGGATGTACATGGCCGCCAGCGTGGGGACCATGTCACGGTCTCCAGGGTGCAGCCCGATCCGGCCGAGCACGGCGGCGCCGAGCAGGTAGAAGGCCAGCGTCGCGAACGTGTATACGACCATGGAGGTCCAGGCATCGATGTGTAGCACGCGAATCCAGCCGCGGGCGCGCACGATCCACCCGGCCGTGCCGTCACGAGGGCCGGTGAACCTTGCGTACCCCTTCTCCAGGCACCAGTAGGGGTACATGATCAGCTCCGCGGCCCCGATGCCGATGATGCCGAAAGCCCCGAAGGCCGTGCGCATCGGGTTGGCGCCGCTGGCAGGGTCGGCGGGCGGCAAGTGGAAACTGAGTCCTTGCGCCAGCTCCTCAACTCGAATGGCCCATCCGGTCCGCATCTGCAGCGCAACGACGGTGAGGACGGTCACGAGCGTGAAGGTCGCCACGAGTGCCGTTGCGATAACCTGAATGAGCTGATACCTGCCGACGTACAGCAGGATTGACGTCACGACGGCCAGGATCGCCGCCCACAAGTACGGGTCGCTGGGCTCGCTTCGGCCCGCGATCTGCTCTTTGAGCCGGTCGATATCCTGCTGCAGCGCCGCGGTCTGCGGGTCATTGTGCCCTTGGGCCAGGAGTGATTGGCGCTCGATCTGGCTCCTGACCAGCTCATCCTGCAGGCGGTTGTACTCGGCTCCGTCGTGGGTCAGGGGGCAGCCGATCGCGAGGGTCTGCCCGACGCCGCCGAGGATGCCGCCCTGTTGGAAGACGACGAGGATCGTCATGAAGGTCCAGTACCACAGGAGCCAGTTGACCCTCAGCCGGGGGCCGGGCACGCCGTTGAGGGCCGATAGCGAGCGTCTCGCCCCAGGTGATCGTGTGCCGGGCGAACTCGATTTGCGTGGAGACTTTGATCACGCATCCAATGATGATCAGCCACAACAGCCAGAAGCCCGCCTCGGCCCCGGCTTTGGTCGTGAGGATCAGCTCACCGGAGCCGACGATGGAGCCGGCGATGATCATGCCCGGCCCGAGCCGGCTCAGCGTGCCCAGAACCGTCCGGGGCGGGGACTCGATCCCTGCGGTCTGCGCGGGCTCCGGTGGGTTGTGCCTGTTGTGTTCGTCACGCGCCATGGCCGAGTTATACGGGATGGCGGATGGCATGGCAACGGTTTCTTGGATTGACGGTGCGGGCTCGGCACATTACCATCGCTGCCCAGACTATGAGATTCGGTCAACTCGAGATCGATCCGGCGGTCAACCCCGCTGTCCTGGACACCGTCACGTGGGACCCGGAACGGGCGTGGCGCGTCATTGCTTCTGTGGAGCCCTCGTACTGGAAGGCTGTCACGGAGGGTCGGATCGTCGCCGGCCACAAATCCTGCGAGGTTTATCGCGGGTCCTGCGGCAGCACGGTCAGAACGTGTACTGCCTCGCTCGACTGTCGGACGGCCAGCATGTCTTTGTCGAGATTGGACCAGAACGGAACACAGGCTGCCTCGGCGACACGCTACATAAAATGCCTTTGACTGAGGAGCTGTTTCTGGCAGTGTACGCCTCTGATCTGGCGACGATTCGACGCTACATCGGAACGCTGCGGCCGGACAAGGGCCCCCGGGCAATGGGGGCCGTACCAAGATTGGGGATCGGCACACGGATGTCCACATCCGTCTGGCCGGGCATCTGGCAGGCGATGGACGAGGGCCAATTTACGTCAAATGCCATCCAGAATTCCGTGCGCGAGCTGAATCTCCTGGAGGATGTGCTGGCGGGCCGGCCGCCACGGAGCAACTATCTGTACGGCTTCGGCACGCTCGACGAAGGACACACCGGCAGCACATTCGAGGGCCTCTGGGTGGCCGGCGTAATCGAGGCGTTGAAGACGGACACGCACCCCGTGTATGGGGCGGATGCGGACCATATCACGATCCGGCGAGGCCCGGGCGGGCTGGCACGAGCCAAGCGCATCATCGACGCCGCCCGCGACTACACGTTCTTTACGCTCGATGTCTCCGACATCATTGATTATAAAGCGCAGACTTTACAATGTAGCACCCCCGCCCCCGGGGGTGATCCCAGCCGAGGGCGGCTGGGCTACATAGATCGGAAGTATGGAGCAGCCCTTGATGTCGTAGCAGAACTCGCGGCGCATATCAAGAATCTCAAGGCCGATGCCCCCTTCGATCTCGAGTTGAGCATCGATGAGTGCCCGCCGGGCATGACGGCCTCCGCCTGCCTGACCACGGAAGCGGAACTGACCTTCCTCGCTGAAGAATTAAGGCGACGGGGGATTCCCATGACGCACATCGCTCCGAACGTTGGCATTGTCAAGGGACAGGACTACGATGCGGCCGGCCTGGTCGAATTTGGGGAGCGGCTCCGGCGGCTCCACGCCATCGCCGTGGACTCCGACATCATGCTGGACATCCACTCCGGCGATGATTTGTCCGCCGCCGCCCGGCAGGCCATAGGCCGTGCCACTGAGGGGCGAAACCACTTCAAAGTGTCGCCCTCCTTGCAGGTCATTTTCGGCCAGGTGCTGTGGGAGTGTGATCGGGAGCGGTTCCAGTTGTGGTGGGACGACACCCTGACCTACGCGCGCCGCGAGGCGGCGGCCGGATCGGGGTTCGCCGTGCGCTGCCTCCGCGAGTACGAGAGCGGCGGCGATCCGGCTCCCTCGCCGCATCACGCGGTATTTCACCACTACAACTTTGCCTCCGTCGGCAGGCGCGATCAGCACGGCCAGTTCGTCAACCGGCCCATGTTCTACAGCCTCCCGGCGGAGTTCTACCGGCAGTACCACGACAGGATCAGACGATTCCTGTGCGATGTGGCCGCCGATGTCTTTTGTCATCGGTAGCCAGTGAGGGTTTGGCAGAATCACTCGTCTGCGGTAAACTACGTGGTGCGATCCTGGTTCGCATGTGGGCACAAGAATATGGAGTCACGGTTTTCAGGCAAGCTGGCGGTTGTCACGGGGGCCGGCCGGGGGATTGGCCGAGCCGTCGCGCTGCGCCTCGCGTGCGAGGGAGCGGACATCGTCGTCGTGGACATCAACCCTGAGACGGCTGAACAAACGGCAGGTGATGCGCTCGCATTGGATCGGCGGGCTCGGTCGTACGCTCTGAACGTGGCGCATCCGGCTGAGATTGAGTCGATGGTTGGGCGCACGATCGCCGAGTTCGGCCGGATCGATATTCTGGTCAACGCGGCGGGGATCGCCCAGACGACGCCTTTCCTGGAGCTTACAGAGGAGGAGTGGGATCGCGTGATCGACGTCAATCTCAAGGGGACGGTATTCTGCATGCAGGCGGTGGCCCGGCAGATGATCGGGCAGGTCCCGCAGGAGGTGATCGCGCAGGGGCGGGCCGAACGCAGCCACGGCAAGATCGTCAACTTCTCCTCGATCTCCGGCCGGCGCGGACGCAGCGTGCAGATGGCCTACGCGGCGAGCAAGGCAGCCATCATCAGCGTCACGCAATCGGCGGCTCTGGCCCTGAGCCCGTACAATATCAATGTGAACGCCGTCTGCCCGGGCGTGGTCCCGACGCCCATGTGGGAGCAGATCGACCGCGACCGCAGCCGGATCATGGGAGCCCAGCCCGGCGAGGCGATGAAGGCCTTCATTGAGAAGATCCCGCTGCAGCGGGCGGGCAGCGTCGAAGATGTGGCCGGGGCGGTGGCCTTCCTCTGCTCGGCCGACGCCGACTACATTACCGGCCAGACGCTCAACGTCGATGGTGGGTTCGAAATGAATTGAGGCTGCATGATGAAACGACGAACGAAGGCCGACTTCGACAACGCCCGAGAACTGCTGCGTCAGTTCAAGGGCGACGCTTATCTCTTTGGCAAGACGGTCCTGTCTGAGATGGGGGAAATGGTCGCGTCGCTCGGATCGCGGGCCGCGTTGGTCCGCGGCACGTTTCCTCACAGCGACGACTTCGCCCGGATTATACAATTGGCGGTCGTTGAGGCGGGTGGGTTCATTGATGCCGAGATCAAAGGCGCCCGGCCCAACGCGCCGCGTGAAGACCTCCTGCGTATCACGGAAGAAGTGAGGAAGGCAAAGCCGGAGGTGCTCATCAGCTTCGGCGGTGGCAGCACGATCGACGCGGCCAAAGCCGCCGATGTGCTCTATGCGCTTGGCGGCCGGATCGACGACTACTTCGGCGTCGGTCTGGTCTCGGCGGCTCTGGCCAAAACAGAGAAATCCCTCCTGCCCCACGTAGCGATTCAGACAGTAGCCAGCTCGGCGGCGCATCTGACGAAGTACGCGAATATCACCGACGTGGCGACCGCACAGAAGAAACTGGTCGTCGATGACGCGATCGTCCCGGCACGCTGCGTCTTTGACTATCAGGTGAGCTTTAGCACGCCGAAAGCACTGGCGGCGGATGGGGCTCTCGATGGCCTCTCGCACTCGCTGGAGGTCCTCTATGGCGCCGTGGGCAAGCCGTACTACGACAAGGCGCGTGACATCGCCGAGGCGTGTATCTCGCTGGTTGTGGCTCATCTGCCTCGTGTGATGGCCGATCCGCAGGATGCAGAGGCGCGGGAGGCGCTGTGCCTGGCGACGGACCTGGGCGGCTATGCGATCATGGTCGGCGGCACGAGCGGAGGGCATCTGACCAGCTTCTCGCTGGTGGACATCCTGTCGCACGGACGGGCCTGCGGCATCATGAATCCGTATTATACGGTGTTCTTTGCTCCCGCCATTGAAGAGCCGCTGCGGCTCGTCAGCCGCATCTATCGCGAGGCGGGTCTGATGCAGGAGGATCCGGAGAAGCTGAAGAGCAGGGAGCTGGGCGTGGCCGTTGCTCGGACGATGCTCGAATTTGCCCGTCAGGTTGGCGTTCCGACACGGCTGAGTGACGTGGCTGGATTTGGACCGGGTCACATCGAGCGGGCGCTAACGGCGGCCAGGGACCCGCAGTTGCGATCAAAGCTGCAGAACATGCCGGTGCCAATGACACCGGAGACGGTGGACACATACATGCGGCCGATCCTCGAAGCGGCTGCGAGCGGTGATTTGTCGCTGATCAGGAACGTATAGTCAGGGTGTTGCCCTCGTGAAGATGAAGCTCGCATATGGCAAGAGGGGCCTGGACCTGAGCCTGCCGGACGGTCTGAACGTGGATGTCGTCCAGCGGCAGCACGTGGAGGCTCTTGCCGATCAGGCCGGCGCGGTGCGGGATGCCCTGCGTGCTCCCATCAGCTTGCCGCCGCTGAGGGAGTTGGTGAAACCCTCGGACGCGGTCGCCATCGTCTGCAACGATATCACGCGTCCGACGCCGTATCGCACGATTCTGCCGGTTCTGCTCGACGAGCTGAGCCATGTCAATGACAGCGCCATCGTGCTGCTGATTGCCACGGGGACGCACAGGCCTTGCACCCCGGAGGAACTTGCAACGATGTTCGGCGAGCAGGTGGTGAAGCGGTTCCGCATCGTGCAGAACGATGCGCGAGACCGTGACGCGCACGCCCTGGTGGGCACGACCGCTGGCGGCAACGAGGTCTGGCTTCACAAAGAATATCTTCGCTGCGACGTGCGAATCCTGACAGGCTTCATCGAGCCGCACTTCTTCGCCGGCTTTTCCGGCGGGGGCAAGGCCTGCATGCCGGGCATGGCACGCCTGGAAACCATCATGCGGAACCACAACGCGAGGAACATCGACGATCCCGGGGCCGCATGGGGCGTCACGCGCGGCAACCCTGTCTGGGAGGGGATTCGAGACGCCGCCCTGATGGCGCCATCGACGTTTCTCCTCAATGTGGCGCTGAATCGCGAAAAGCAGATCACCGCGGTTTTCGCCGGGGATTTGGACCGTGCACACGAGCAGGGCTGCGCGTTTGTGAAGCAACACGCCATGGCAGGGGTACAGAAGAGATACGATATTGTGATCGCGAGCAACTCGGGCTATCCGCTCGATCTGAACCTTTACCAATCGGTGAAGGGGATGAGCGCTGCCTCGCAGATCGTCAAGGAAGGCGGGACGATCATCGTGGCCGCGGAGTGTGAGGACGGTATCCCCGATCACGGCTGGTACAAGCGGCTGCTGTTCGAGGCGGACAGTCCTGCCTCGCTGCTTGCGATGATTCGGGCCGGCGATTGTTGCTGCCAGGACGCGTGGCAGGTGCAGATTCACGCCGCCGTCTGCGGGAAGAACGACGTGTACCTGTTCAGCCGTCATCTGGCCGACGAGGAGATCGAGCGTGCCATGCTTAAGCCGTGCCGGGATATTGCGGCAACCGTGGACCGGCTGCTGCATACGTACGGTCGGGATGCATCCATCTGCATCCTGCCCGACGGCACGCAGACGATTCCGTACGTCGTGAATGGGCGGAACCTATGAAGATTGTCGTGGCTATCGATTCGTTCAAGGGCTCGCTCACGGCCGTGCAGGCGTGTGAGACGGTGGCTCAGGCGATTCGTTCCGTGATGCCGCACGTCCAGGTTGTCACCAAGCCGATGGCCGACGGCGGCGAAGGAACCGGCTCGGTCCTCATGGCGGTCGCCGGCGGACAGTGGATCAGTCGAATCGTGATGGGCCCGCTGCCGGACATGAAAGTGGATGCCGGTTTCGTCTGGCTCGCCGAGGACGGAACTGCCGTCGTAGAAATGGCGACGGCCGCGGGTCTGCAACTGCTGCGCCCTGAACAACGCAATCCCCTGAAAACGACGACCTACGGAGTGGGACAGCTCATCAAGGCCGCTGTCGATTACGGAGCGCGGCGGATTCTGCTTGCCATCGGGGGTAGTGCAACCGTCGATGGCGGAGTGGGTGCCGCTATGGCACTGGGCTGGAGATTCCTCGCAGCCGATGGGCAGGAAATTGGCTTGGGCGGTGGCGAACTCCCGCGAATTGCCAGGATCGTGGCCCCTGTTCGTAGTGTGCCCGTGAGGGCATCTGAAGAAACGCCTTACGGCGTCACTACAAGCGCGGCTGTCGAGGTGCTGTGTGACGTGGACAATCCGCTCTGCGGCGAGCATGGGGCGGCGTGCGTCTACGGCCCGCAAAAGGGTGCGACGCCGGAGATGGTGGAGATGTTGGACGCAGCTCTGGCGCATCTGGCCCGAGTGGTCAAGGAGCAGCTTGGCCGGGATGTTGCCGAGGTGCCGGGGGCGGGAGCGGCTGGGGGCTTGGCGGCGGGAGCGATTGCCTTCATGGATGCCCGGTTGGTCTGCGGCATCGACACGGTCATGGCGCAGACCCGGCTGCAGGAGACAATCACCGGCGCGGACTGGGTGATTACGGGCGAGGGCTCGTTTGACGAGCAGTCCCTTCGTGGCAAGGTCGTGTCCGGGGTCATCCGCGTCGCTAAAGCCGCCGGGGCCAAAGTCGCGGTTCTCGCTGGACAGGTCCGCTTGTCGCCGGGAGAATATCGTCGGGCCGGCATTGAGGCTGCCGTCTCCTGTATGGAGGACGGGATGGATTTGGAGTATGCTATCACGCACGGCCGGGAGCTCCTCGACCGGGCCGCCAGGCGATTCGTGCGTGACAATATTGAGACAAAGGAGACCTACCGATGAATCAAGCACCCAAGCAGCATGACGGGGGAATGACGCGCAGGACATTGATGAAGGCCGGAGCGGCCACGGCACTGACGGCGGCCTCCTGGTCGCGCGTCCACGGCGCCAACGAACGGATCGGCATCGGCATGATCGGCATCGGCCTGATGGGACGCATTCACACCCGTAACTTCGCAGCGCAACCGGATGTCTCCGTCCTCGGCATCTGCGACCCGTATGACCCGCGCGCGGACGTTGGGGCCGAGATCGTCGGAGGCAACGTCACGAAGTGCCGTGATTTTCGCAGGCTGCTCGACAACAAGGACATCGACGCCGTGGTGGTCTCTACGCCGGACCATTGGCACGCCATGATCACAATGCTCGCCTGTGCGGCGGGCAAGGACGTGTACGTCGAGAAACCACTCACGCTGTTTGTGCGCGAAGGACGGTGGATGATCGACGCGGCAAAGCGATACAAGCGAGTGGTCCAGGTGGGTGTGCAGAACCGTTCCGGACCGAACTTCCAGCGCGCCCGCGAGTTCATCCAGCAGGGCAAACTGGGCGAGATCGTGGCCGTGCAGGACACCTACTGCCGCAACCTCATGCCCGGCTTCGGCAATCCGCCGGACCAGGAGCCGCCCAAGGAATTAGACTGGGACATGTGGCTCGGGCCGGCCCCCGCGCGGGCGTACAACCCCAATCGCGGCATCTATCATTTCCGCTGGATCTGGGACTACGCCGGCGGGCAGATGACCAACCTCGGCCAGCACTCGCTGGACATCGTGCAGTGGTTCACCGGCGCCAATGCGCCGAAATCGGTGTACAGCACCGGCGGGCGGACCTACCTGAAGGACAATATGGAGACGCCCGACAGCCAGGACGTGCTGATCGACTACCCCGGCTTCACGGGCATCTGCGTCTATCGCGAGGCGACGGCGGGGCGCGAGGGCCTGGGGATGGGCGGCGTCATGTTCTACGGCACTCGCGGCATGATGTCGGTCGGCCGCAGCGGCTATGAGGTGTTCCCGGATCGCAAGGCCAACCCGTTCAATACCATGGCCAATATTCTCGGCGGCCATCCCGTGGGCGGGCCGCAGCCGACGCCGGAGCCGAAGGACCAGACCTGGACCGAGAAGGTCAAGGACACCAGTGGCAACGGCACCCAGGACTACGTCGCGCACGCACGCGATTTCCTGGAATGTATCCGCTCCCGCAAGCAGCCGCTCGCCGATATCGAGAGCGCACACCAGGTGGCGACCACGTGTCACCTGGCCAATATCTCCCTGCGGGTCGGGCGCAAGATCACCTGGGACGCGGAGAAGGAGCAGATTGTCGGCGATCCGCAGGCCAACGAGATGCTGACGCGTCCGTATCGCAGCCCCTGGGACAAAGAACTCCGCAGCCTCAAGGTGGTATGAGCCATGTACAATCGCAGAGAGATTCTAATGTGGGCCGGGGCTCTTGGGTTGGGAGTCAAGTCCGTCGGCGCGAATCCGCAATCCGCAATCCGTAATCCGCAATCGCCCGGCCGGTCCCGGCTGGGTGTCTGCACCGATTCGTATGCTCTTCGCAGCCGCGCCGACAGGAATGCGGGCGAGAGCGAAGAGCGTTTCACAGAGCCGCTGAGATTCCTCACGTACTGTCACAATCTGGGGGCCGGCGGCGTGCAGGTGGGGATGGGCAGACGGGATGAGACCTACGCCAGGCAGCTTCGCCGGCAGGCCGAGGAATGGGGCATGTTCCTGGAAGGGACGGGTGGTCTGCCGAGAGATCAAGCCGATCTTGAGCGATTCGAGGCTGAGGTTGTGACGGCCCAAAACGCCGGGGCCACTGTGATTCGAGTAGTCTTGCCGAGTAAGGGCTCGGGCCGGCGGTATGAAGCGTTCAAATCCGCTGAGGAATTTCGCCAGACGCGTGATCGCGGCCGCAAGATGCTGGAACTGGCCGAGCCGATTATGGCTCGCCATCGCATCCGCCTGGCCGTCGAGAACCACAAGGATGAACGGGTGCCTGAGAAGCTCGAAACGCTCAAACGCATCAGCAGCGAGTACGTCGGCATGTGCGTCGATACGGGCAATGATATCGCGTTCCTGGAGGACCCGATGGAGGTGATCGAGGCCTACGCCCCGTGGGCGTTTTCGGTGCACCTGAAAGATGCAGCCGTTCGGGAGTATGAGGACGGCTTCCTGCTGGCCGACGTGCCGCTGGGCGAGGGAATTCTCGATCTGCCGAAAGTCGTCCGGATTCTGCGCGATCGCCACCCCGAAGTCCACTTCACCCTGGAGATGATGACGCGCGATCCGCTGAAAGTCCCGTGCTTGACCGAGGGATACTGGTCGGCGATGGACGATATCCCCGGCTCGCACTTGGCCCGCACATTGAAGATGGTTCGGGCGCGGGGCGGCAACCAGCCCTTGCCGCAAGTGAGCCAGTTGCCCGTGTCCGAGCAGTTCGCGCTGGAGGATGCGAACGTGAAAAAATGCCTCGCCTATGCGAAGGAGCACCTGGGCTTGTGAACGGTTGCAATGGAACGATCTGTCCCATGTCACCCCCGCGCAGGCGGGGGGGCCAGGAGCATTCGATGCGTGACTGGATTCCCGCCTTCGCGGGAATGACATGAGGGGAAGCTTGGCCATGAAGGCTATAAGAAGGACTTGTGAGGTCACGCGCCTGAGTCCTTCACAACGCAAGGCGTCAATCCGGGTGGCAGCGTCAAGGCCGAAGGCCTTGGCGATGGCGAATGGTGAACCATCGCCAAGCTGCGCTTGACGCTGCCACCCGGAGATATGAGATTTCCGGAGAGAATCGGTATGAAGTCGCGAATTCGAGTCTTGCAGATTGCGTTGCTGTTGATCGTCGGTATTCTCCTCTCGCCGGCCCGGGCAGCTTCCGAGAAGGCTATCTACCTCGATCCGAACCAGCCGGTTGAGAAACGCGTGACGGATTTGATCTCGCGGCTGACGCTGGAGGAGAAGGCGATTCTACTGAACCACCGCGGGCCGGACATCGAGCGGCTTGGGATCAAGTCCGACAAGTGGAACCAGTGCCTGCACGGCGTATGGTGGGATCGGCCGACGACGATGTTCCCGATCTCCATCGCCATGGCCGCCACGTGGGACTCGGAGCTGATTCACGAAGTCGCCACGACGATCTCCGACGAGGCCCGGGCGATCTACAACGGCTGGCACCAGGACCCGAATTTCCAGGGGGAGAAGAAGGGCCTGATCTACCGCGCCCCGGTGATCAACATCAGCCGAAATCCATACTGGGGCCGGATCAACGAGTGTTACGGTGAGGACCCGTTCCTCACCGGCCGTATCGGCGTCGCCTTCGTCAAGGGCCTGCAGGGCGACGATCCCAGGTACCTCAAGCTGGTCTCCACGCTCAAGCACTACGCCGTCAACAACGTCGAGGAAGATCGCCAGAAGCTCTCGGCCACAGTGAGCGAGCGGATGCTGCACGAGTACTGGTTGCCGCACTTTCGCGACTGCATCGTCGAGGGCCAGGCCCAGTCGATCATGGCTTCCTACAACGCCATCAACGGCGTCCCGAACAATATCAACAAGCCGCTGCTGACCGACATCCTCAAGGAGCAGTGGGGCTTCGGCGGATTCGTCGTCTCCGACCTCGGCGGCGTGGACACGATGGTCAAAGGGCACGCCGGCGGCAAGATGACCTTCGAAGACGCCGTCGCGCAATCGCTGATCGCGGGCTGCGACTTCTCCGACAAGGAATTCATGGAGTACATTCCTGTCGCCGTCCGCAAGGGCCTGCTGCCGGAATCGAGGTTGGATGACGCGCTCTTGCGAGTCCTGCGGGCCCGGTTTCGCCTGGGCGAGTTCGACCCGCCGGCGATGGTGCCCTATAGCAGGATTTCGCCCAGCGTGATTTGCAGTCCCGAGCACAGGCGGCTGGCGCTCAGGACCGCGCACAAGTCCATCGTGCTACTGAGCAACAAAGATCACTTCCTGCCCCTCGATAGGAGCAAACTCAGGAGCATCGCCGTGATTGGCCCGCACGCGGACATCTTCACCGCCGGCGGCTACAGCGGCAAGGTCAAAGACCCCGTGACGCCGCTCCAGGGCATCAAGAATCGGGCCGCTCCAGGAACGGAAGTTTTCTTTGCCAAGGGCGCGCAGATTTCGCCGCCGAGAAGGACGCCGCAAACACCCTTCAACAAAGAGGAGGAATTGCGCAAGGCCGCAGAAATCGCGAAGAAGGCCGATGTGGCTATCGTCTACGTCGGCACTACGCTCAATGTGGAGGCGGAGGGGCGCGACCGTGACAGCCTGAGCCTGCCCGGCAATCAGGAGGAGTTGGTAAAGACGGTGCTCGCGGCAAATCCCCGTGCGGCGGTCGTTTTGCTCAACGCCGGTCCGCTGGCGATTCCCTGGATCAAGGAGCACGTGCCGGCGATTCTCGAAGCCTGGTGGGCCGGCGAGGAGGGCGGCAACGCCATGGCCGACGTCCTCTTCGGCAACGCGAATCCGGGCGGCAAGCTGCCCTACACCTTCTATGCCTCCGAAAGCCAGGTTCCGCCACAGGATGAGTACGATATCACCAAAGGCTTCACGTACATGTACCTCAACGGCTCGCCGCTTTTCGCCTTCGGCCACGGCCTGAGCTACACAGACTTTGCGTACTCCAACCTTCAGATTTCCCCGAAGCAGGTCCCGCCCAACGGCAAAGTCACGGTGATGGCGGACGTGGCGAACACCGGCAAGCGCGCGGGCGATGAGGTCGTGCAGCTCTATGTACGCGATTTGGAGTGCAGCGTGAAGCGGCCTGCGAAAGAGCTGCGAGGATTCCAGCGGATCAGCCTTCAGCCGGGCCAGAAGAAAACTGTGACGCTGGAACTGCCGGTGGAGAAGCTCTCCTTCTACGACACGAAGACGCATGGATTCATCGTGGAGCCCGGTGCGTTTGAGGTGATGGTGGGCAGCTCGTCGGAGGATATCCGGCTCAAAGGCGGGCTGGAGGTTCTCGCAACTCCGGCCGCGATGGGTGGCAGCGTCAAGGCCGAAGGCCTTGGCGATGGCGAACGGGCAGACCATCGCCAAGCTGCGCTTGACGCTGCCACCCAAAACTCAGCAAGTCGGGACGCATCTGGCCAGTCTGAGGGGGCGGCATCTTCGGCCACGGGAGCGCCACAGATGCTTGAGCTTTCGGGCGATCTGGGCGCGCACGACCCAGTCATCATCCGGCAGGGGGACACGTTCTACGTCTTCTGCACGAGCGCCGGCCGAGGATCGGGGATTGTTCCGATTAAGCAATCCAAAGACATGCGCCACTGGACAAGGTCCGGCAGTGTCTTCAGTGCGCTGCCGGAATGGGCCCCGAAGGAAATCCCGGGGACTCGCGGTGCCTGGGCGCCTGATATCTCTTACTTCAACGGCAAATACCATCTCTATTATTCCGTCTCCACGTTTGGCAAAAACAACTCGGCCATCGGCCTGGCCACAAACGGCACTCTCGATCCAAACAGCCCCGACTACAAATGGGTCGATCAGGGCCTCGTCGTCCGGTCAACCGAAGGCAAGGACGACTGGAACGCCATCGACGGCAATCTGGTGATCCAGGATGAGCAGAACGCGTGGCTGTGCTGGGGCAGCTTCTGGGGCGGGATCATGATGCGCCGGATCGACCCGCAGACCGGCAAGTGCTCGACCACCGACACGACGCTGCACAACCTGGCGAGGCGTCCGCGCACCGGCCCGCATGAGACGCCGCCGCAGTCAGGGGCTATCGAAGCCCCGTTCATCGTCCGCCACGACGGTTGGTGGTACCTGTTCGCCTCCTTCGACTTCTGCTGCCGGGGCGCAAAAAGCACGTACAACATCCGCGTAGGCCGCTCGAAAGATGTCACAGGTCCTTACGTGGATAAAGCCGGCGTCCCCATGCTAGAAGGCGGCGGCACGATGGTCATCGAAGCGACAACGCCGAACTGGCGCGGTCCCGGCCACGAAGCCGTCCTCCAGGACAAGACCGGCGACTACCTGGTCTTTCACGCCTACCACGGCCAAACCGGCCGCCCCGAACTGAAGATCTCGACCATGGTCTGGGAAGACGCCTGGCCCCGCGTCGCCACACTGCCATAGCACGCCTGCGAGGTCTGATCTCATTGCGACAGCATGTCCGTAGGGTGGGGCTTGCCCCACCGTCCTGCCTACAGGATTCTGATGGAGGGCTCATCAACGGACGCCACGTCCACGACGTGATTCAGGCAGATGATTTCAAAGTGCTTATAGGGTCCAGGATGCAGATCGCAGGCAAGAGTCGTCTCCCGAACGTAGCTGAGAAATTGGGATTTCCTGTACATGCGAAAATGTCGCCCCGTGAAGACATCCCCAGGGTCTGACTTCGCGAACGACTCATTGCAGACTACATAAGCTATATACGTGCGGAAGATGATTTCATAGGCAAGGCACTGGTCGGTTGAGATGATACGCTGCGCCTGCGGAAGGGGAAGGCCGCCCAGGTTGATATCCTCTGGCGTACCGAGCACTGCCTCTTCAATGACAAGACGCAGCATGTTATCCTTCGGTTCACCAATCTGGGCCAAGTAGAACCAGTCACACGAATTGATCTGCTCAATCATATCCATAGGTCGTACTCTGTCCTCAAGAGCACCACAGGCCGCGGCGTTGCCCGTATTCTATAGGCGGGCCGACAGGAATGCAAAGGAAGCGGTCACAGGAAGAAGAAGGGCGCATGCAGTTCCTGGCTTGGCAATTCCAGACCCGTCCGCATGGGCTAAAGCCCATCCTACGAACTTACGCCTGCCTTCCACTTATGCGCAAGAATATTGCGATTTAAGTCTCCGGGCCATGAGGACTTAGGGGTATTTTACTATCTAACATAAATTCCTGCAACAATTTGCTTCTCGGAGCGTCTCTAGTATATGGTCTGATGACCAAATTTCATCGGGTGTCGGTGCGCCCCGCCAGGCCCTGCTCAAATCAAAAATCAAACATCAACAAGCCATGAATCCCCGGAGGGCTTTCCGTGACCACTGGAGCACAAGCCGCCGCCGGTGGGCGCCAAGTTAGGCGAAACAAAGCCAATTACGGGCCGGGGGGCCGTGGGAATGCGGAATGCGGAGTGCGGAATGAAAGGCGGATATCGGCAACACCAACATGGGCAGGCGTGCGAAACAAAGCCAATTTCGGGGTCGGGCCTGGACGGCAATCGGGGGCGAGCGGGGACGCTCGCCCTACCTTGCGAAACAAAGCCAATTTATGGAAACCCTGGTTCGGGAGTGGGAAATGCTGGGTTGCAGGAAGCCGACGCGCAGTATTCAAAACAAACCCAATTCCTGGGTGGCCCGGTCGCGCCAAACAAAGCCAATTGCTAAGGCGGGGACAGGCAGCGGGCAGCGGGTAGGAGTGAACCGCATGGGTGATCTTGTGAAACAAAGCCAATTCGGGGCCAGGAACCTGAGAATGCGGAGTGCGGAATGCGGAATAGGGGCGAATGCCGGCAGTGGCGGACATGGGCGGGCGCGCAAAACAAAGCCAATTCCACATGCTGGACTGGTCTGCGAAACAAAGCCAATTCCGAGGACGGGACAGGCGACCTCGGGTGAGTGGGGACGCGACTGTGCGAAACAAAGCCAATTTGCTCTGCCGGACAGATGGTAGGTATGGCCCGCCCTGCAAGACGGCCAAGAACCTGTCGTGCGAAACAAAGCCAATTTCAGGGGGCTGGATGAAGGCGAGTTTCCGTGGAGAAAGTGGACTGGGGTGGCTGATTATGATAATGTGGGTGGAATAGGGGGGTACGCAGGCCCCTTTGACAATTGAGTGAGTTAAGGAGGAATCACCATGAATCACCTGACCAGATGGATGTGTCCGATTCTCCCGATGACTGTGATGATCTGCCTGATCCCGACCGAGGCGCCGGCGGATGAAGGGATGTGGCTGTTCAACAATCCGCCGGAAAAGCTGCTCAAGGAGAAGTACAATTTCGCCCCGGGGCAGGAGTGGTATACCCACTTGCAGCGGTCCAGCGTTCGCTTCAATAGCGGCGGGTCGGGTTCGTTCGTCTCCGCCGATGGGCTGGTGCTGACGAATCACCACGTCGGCGCCGACTGTCTGCAGAAGCTGAGCACCAAAGAAAAAGACTTGATCGCCCTGGGCTTCTACGCCAAGACCTTGCAGGAGGAGGTCCGGTGCGTGGACCTGGAGCTGAACGTGCTGCAGAACATCGAGGACGTGACCGAGCGGATCAACGCAGCGGTCAAGCCGGAGATGACCCCGGCCGAGGCCAACCAGGCCCGCCGGGCGGCGATGAACACCGTCGAGAAGGAATCGCTCGATAAGACAGGGCTGCGGAGCGATGTCGTGACGCTTTATCACGGCGGCATGTACCACCTTTACCGGTTCAAGAAGTACACCGACGTTCGACTGGTCTTCGCGCCCGAAAAGGACATCGCTTTCTTCGGCGGCGATCCGGACAACTTCGAGTATCCCCGCTACGACCTTGATATCTGCCTGTTCCGCGTGTACGAGGATGGCAAGCCCGCCAGGATCGAGCACTACCTGAAGTGGAGCCCGAAGGGCGCGGGCGATGGCGAGCTGGTATTCGTCTCGGGCCATCCCGGTCGGACCGACCGGCTCGACACCATGGCGCACATCGAGTTCCTCCGCGACAAGGTTTTCCCATACCGGCTGCAAAGGCTGTTCCGCGCGGAGGTCATGTTGTCCGCCTACAGTGCCGAGAGCCGGGAGAACGCCCGCCGCGCACAGGACGACCTGTTCGGCGTCCAGAACAGCCGCAAGGCCCGGCTCGGCATGCTCGCCGGACTCCAGGACCCTGCCATCATGGATCGCAAACGCGCGGAAGAGGAGAAACTCCGCGGGGCCATCCAGGAGAAGGGCTCGCAGCTTAAGGAGCCCGTCGGCGATCCGTGGGCCGATGTGGCCGCCGCTCTGAAAACCTGGGACGGGATCTACTATGACTGGGACCTGCTGGAACAGGGGTCCGCCTTCAGCACCCGTCTTTTTGGCATTGCCCGGACGTTGGTGCGATTGGCCGACGAGTCGGCCAAGCCGAATCCCGAGCGGCTGCGTGAGTACCGCGAATCGAATCTTGAGTCGCTCAAGTTCGAGCTGTTCTCGGAGGCCCCGATCTACGAGGACTTGGAAACGATCCTGTTGGCCGATTCGTTGATGAGATTCGTGGAGATGAAAGGGCCGGGCGATCCGCTGGTCAAGGACGTGCTCGGAGGCAAGTCGCCGCGGGATCGGGCGGCAGAGCTCATCAATGGCACGAAGCTCAAGGATGTCGCATTCCGCAAGGAGCTGGCGGCGCAGAAACCGGAAGGGATTCGCCAGTCGAAAGACCCCATGATCCAACTGGCCCTGCTCGTGAATGAGCCGGCAAGGGACTTGCGAAAGACGTATGAGGAGCAGGTTGAAGAGCCGATGCGCCAGGCTTACGCGAAGCTGGCGAACGCGAGATTCGCCATTTATGGAACGGACATCTATCCCGATGCCACGTTCACGCTGCGGCTGGCCTTCGGGGAGGTCAAGGGCTACACGGAGCAGGGTAAGCAGATTCCGCCGTGGACGACTTTTGCCGGCCTTTACGAGCGTGCCCAGGAGCAGGGTAACCAGCCGCCATTCGAGCTGCCCGAGCTCTGGCTCAAGCAGAAGAGCAAGCTCAACCTCAAGACGCCTTTCAACTTCGTCTCGACGGCGGACATCATCGGCGGCAACTCCGGCAGCCCCGTCGTCAATCGCAAGGGAGAGTTCGTCGGGATCATCTTCGACGGCAACATCCAGTCGCTGGTCCTCGATTTCACCTATACGGAGAAGGAGGCCCGGGCCGTGTCGGTCCATTCGGCGTCGATCCTCGAAGCCCTGCGAAAGGTCTATCGAGCCGACCGCCTCGTCGATGAATTGAGCGGACAAACGGCAGCCGGCCGTCAGCCGGGCAAGTCGAAAAAGGAGCGAACTCGCTGACCTGAAAACGGTATGAATGGTAGTTGGCTAATCGCCGCAATGACCGTATAATGGTATGCGGTCATTTTCTGGAGATTTCTATGTCTGATACACAAGGTCGTAAAGAGACCAGCACGGGCAAAGAAGCCGGTGCAGAAAAGAGCTTCGAAGATCAGGTCAAAGACGTCATCGAGATGGTCCGGCCGGCGCTGCAGGGCCACGGTGGCGATGTAGAGTTCATCAGTGTGGATGAGGATAAGACCGTCCGGGTTCGCCTGCAAGGGGCCTGCCGGGGTTGCCCCGGCGCGACCATGACCATGCGAATGGGCATCGAGCGAATCCTGAAGGAGCGCATCCCTGACGTGAAGCAGGTCGTCGCCGTCGCTTAGGACGGAATTGGACGAATAGGACCGATAGGACCTATGCTCGCGAAGCTTGATTCAGGGCTTCGTCCGCGGAGGCTTCCTTGAAAAGCTCGCCGATTCGATCGGCGTTGGGTCTTTCGATCACGCCCTTTTCGGTGATGATGGCGGTGATGTTCTCGGCGGGGGTGACGTCGAAGGCTGGGTTGTAGACCCCGACGCCGTCGGGGGCGACGTGCGTGTCGCCGAGCCAGGTCACTTCCGAAGCGTCTCTTTGCTCGATGGGGATTTCGTCGCCGCTCGCAATCCGCAGGTCGAACGTGCTCGATGGCGCCGCGACGTAGAACGGGATCCCGTGGTGTCCGGCGAGCACGCTCACGCTGTAGGTGCCGACCTTGTTGGCCGTGTCGCCGTTGGCGGCGATGCGGTCGGCGCCGGTAATCACGGCCTGGACCTTGCCCTGCCTCATCAGATCGCCGGCCATGTTGTCGCACAGGACGGTCACCTTGATGCCGGCCTGCTGGAGCTCCCAGGCGGTCAGGCGCGAGCCCTGCAGCAGCGGCCGCGTCTCATCGGCGTATACCTCGAATCGCCTGCCTTTCCTCTGTGCCTCATACAGGACCGAAAGGGCGGTTCCTTGTCCGGCGGTGGCTAGAGCCCCCGCGTTGCAGTGGGTCAGGATGCCGGCGCCGTTGGGAATGAATCGCTCGCCGTTTTCGCCGATTTGCCGGCACATCTCCACATCTTCGCGATAGATCGCGTTGGCTTCGTCGAGGACTGCCCCGCGGAACTGCCGGACCGTCACGGAAGACTCCGCGACCGCCTCCTTGGCTCTGTGTCGAATCCGGTCGAGGGCCCAGAACAGGTTGACGGCGGTGGGACGCGACCCGGCGAGGTATCCGCAGGTTTCGTTCACCCGGTCCAGAGCGTCCTGCAGGCCGTTGCGACTGGTGAGCGTCTGCATGGCCAGCACGGGGCCGTACGCGGCCGCGACGCCGATGGCCGGAGCCCCGCGGACCGTCAGCGTTCGTATCGCCTGGTGGAGCTGCTCGACCGTGCGAATCTTCAGCTTCATGAACTTGGTGGGCAGGGCACGCTGGTCGATCAGTTCCAGCACACCATCGACGCCGCCATTCCATTTCACAGCTTCTATATTCATGCTCATCCTCGATAGGTGCATCCGCGAGAGACTATCGTTCCACGCGGGCGCCGCCGCCTTTCATTACTTTTTCTACTTCCTTCAGGGTCGCCGTGGTCGTATCGCCCGGCGTGGTCATGGCCAGTGCGCCGTGTGCGGCCCCGTAGTTGACTGCCTGGTCGGGGTCCTTGCCCTCCATGAGAGCGTAGATCAGGCCGGAGGCGAAACTGTCGCCGCCGCCGACGCGGTCGTAGATTTCCAGGCCGGGCCGCGGCACGGCATCATAGAACTGCCCCGCGGCGTGCATCACCGCGCCCCAATCATTGATCGTGGCGGTCCGGGCGTTTCGCAACGTCGTCGCCACGACTTTGAAGTTCGGGAATTCCTTGACGGCGGTCTCGATCATCCGCTTGAAGTTCGTCGGATCGAGCGTGGAGTAGCTCTTGTCCAGGCCCGTGACCTCAAAGCCCAGCGCCGCCGTAAAATCCTCCTCGTTGCCGAGCATCACATCGACGTATGATGCGATGGCGCGATTCACCTCTCGGGCCTTCTTCTGGCCGCCGATGTCACGCCAGAGCGAATCGCGATAATTCAGGTCATAGGAGACGACGGTGCCGTGCTTCTTTGCCGCCGCCACAGCCTCCAGGATGACGTCGGGCGTGGTGGGGGACAGGCCGGCGAAGATGCCGCCGGTGTGGAACCAGCGAACGCCGTCCCGCCCGAAAATCCGTTCCCAGTCGATGTCGCCCTTTTTCAGTTGCGAGGCGGCGCTATTGGCGCGGTCGGAACAGCCGACGGCGCCGCGCACGCCGAAGCCCCGCTCGGTGAAATTCAGGCCGACGCGCACCTTCCTGCCGATGCCGTCGAAAGGCACCCACTTGACGTATTCCAGACTGACACCGCCCTGCAGCAGGAGGTCTTCGAGCAGCCTGCCCACGGGATTATCGACGATGGCCGTGACCACGGCGGCCCGCTTGCGGAACGTCCGTCTCAGGCCGCGGGCGACGTTGTACTCGCCGCCGCCCTCCCAGACGTGAAAGCACCGCGTCGTGTGGATGCGTTCATCGCCGGGATCGAGCCGGATCATAATCTCGCCCAGCGATAGAATGTCGTACTTGCATTGTGATTCCGGTTTCAGGTTGAGGATCGCCATCATGCCTCCATTTCAGATCCCATAGATTCTGCCCTTTCGATACTCCTGCCACGCCGGCTCAAAGGCTTTGTTCTCCGTCGGCGCCATCCTTAGGGTGATCACACTGCATTTGAACAAGTCTGCCGAAGTCTCGTCATACTCGGTTCGCAGAATCCGATCTCGCAGGGCCTGATTCTCCGGCCGGAAGGCCAGGGGCTCGCCTGTGGCCTTATGCTTGATGTCCGGGTGGATCGGGCTGCCGTGCGGACTGAGTACGAGGTACGAGCCCCGCGAGCCGCCGTCCTGCGTGAGCAGATCGACGATGGCCTTGAGATACGCGATGCTCGCGAGGGCCAGGTGCTCGGCCTGGATCGCTGCGACGAGCGACCGTGCATCCGGGGCTGCCAGACCCTTGTCCTGGATCTCCTTGAAGAGCTGAATGGCCTGCTTGAGGCTCTCGTTGGCGTCCTCCTCTTGCCTGATGTGAGCGGCCGAAGCGGTCATTCGGTTCTGGATTTGTTCGATTGCCTCGTGCGGGGCCGGCCCCGAGGACTCACTCCAGCGGCCGAGCTTCTCGATAAGACTCCGGACCTGCTCGTCGATCTGCCCGGCGTTGTCCGGGTGGTCGGCCGCGTCACTGCCGTAGGCGTTGACGATATACTCGGCCGCCCGCAGGCCGCCGACCTGGCCGGCATTGAGGGCCGAGCCGCCCGGTCGCTTCACGCCGTGCGTGCCCGCCATCTCGCCGATCACGAACGTGTGGCGGATGCTGGACTCCCACCATTTATTCACAGCGAAGCCCCCGTTGTTGTGCTGGGCGCAGACGGCGATCTCCAGCGGCTCGCCGGCCAGGTCGATGCCGTTCTCCCGGTAAATCTCGACGGCGAGGGGATTCATGTGCGCCAGGCGTTCGATCGGGGTCTTCTGCAGCGCGCCGGCGTCGCGGAGATACTCGAAGGCTTCCGGCTCGAGATCGTCGATATTGAATGAGCCCATGCCGTGGGCGCCGACGGGATTTTGCCGGAAATCGAGGAAGACCCGCCGGCCCTTCCGGTTCTCGTTGAATACGAGGACATCGATCAGCGACGATTGCAGGTTCTCGATCCGCTGTGGATCGAACGGCCACTGGTATCCCTTGAGAAAGATGTCCGTCGCCATAGACTTCATGGAGGGGAAGAAGTCAGCGAGAAATTCATGCTCGTGCCCGCCGTCCGCATCCGTGCTGACGATTCGCGGGATGGCCTGCATGTACGTGCCTGAGACGTTCCAGCGGAATTTGATGCTGGCCAGGCCGAATTGCGACTCCGTGAGGTTCTCCGCCGCGAGGCCGGCTTTGAAGGCCAGTCCATGAATGCCGAACTGGCCCTTCGGATAGACGCTGGTCTTGTACAGCTCGCCCGGCCCGCCGGCAGCGAGCACCACGTTGACTGCGAGAAAGACGTGCAAGGTCGAATGTGGAATTTCAGATTTCAGATTCTCGATAGTCACAATGCCGGCGATTCGCTTCGATCTGCCCTCGCCGATGGTGAGCAGATGCGCCGCCTCCTGGTTGTCGAATATCCGGATGCCGGCCTGTTCGGCCTGCCTTTGGAGACATTCGCTCATGAACCTGCTGGTCTTCGGCCCGGCGCTGGTGGCTCGTTCGGCCGGGTCGTGGTCGGTCTTGTAGCCGATGAAGGAGCCCATCGAGTCGGTGGGAAAAGCGACGCCCGCCTCCACGAGATGGTAGAACTCGCGAAGGGAGCCGATGCCCTCGGCCATCGCCAGATCGCTGTGACAGCAGCCGGCCGCCGTCAGGGTTCTGGCAAACGCCTCGGCGCAGTCGGGTACTTCCGGACTGGTGCCGAGCTTGTAGTACGTCTGCTTGTCCGAGCCGCTCATCCGCGACGCCCCGAGGCCGATGCCCCTCGCAATCACGGCGATTCGGTCCGCGGCGTCCTCGACCCCCTTGGCCTTCATGAACTCATAAAGATGGACGGCGCAGTTCATGCCCGCGGCGCCCGCGCCGACGATCACCGTGTTATAGCGGTGAAACGCAACCCTTCGGCCGGCGATCTGTCTTGTCCTCGCATTTGCCCGTTTCATGTCCGGCACCACTCCATGGGGCGGGCGGTGCCCGCCGTCAATTTCGAAGTTCGAATCCCGATCTCAAGCCGTGGAGACGCAAAATCTTGCGCCTCTACCTTACCAGAATGCCAACCTCCTGTCAGCCATGCGGTCGGGAAATCCCTACGGGCATTCAATTTCGAAATTCATGTTTACTGTGCTTGAGCTGGTGCTTCGAAATCCTGCGTCATGGTTTGGGGCAGACGAAAGACGGTACCGGCCTTGGTGCAGAAGTAAAGGGAAGAGGCAGAAGGCTGCCGGCCGTGCCCGTCGGCCCAGAACGCGTAGAAGTCGTCATGGGCGTTCACCGGTCGCCTGGCAAAGGTGTGGTTGAACGGACTGCTGCTGGTAAGCTGCCGCACCTTTTTCCACGTGGCGCCTTGATCGTCGCTGGTCCACATGGCCATCTCGCCCCCGGGATTGTACGGCTGCGGCCCCTGCTCGGTCGGGCCGATGATCCGCCAGAGGCCGTCGGCTTCGATGTACAGCGAGCCCATGTCGTAGTTGTTGCCCGAGGTGGTGATGGGCCGAATCTCCCACGCGCTGCCCGTCCATCGAGCGGTCGTCCACGTGCGGGGACCATCTTCCGGGCCGGATCGGAATCCCTTGCTCGTGATGAACAGGATCACGGGCTGGTTGGCTTCATCGAAGCAGATGTCCTTCAGGTAGACGAGCAGGCCGTCTTTCTCGTAATCACGGACCATCGCGGCGTTCCGCGATTCGGTCAAAGGCAGCGTGAGACTGGCTCCGTCCGCACTATGCCACGACCGTCCGCGGTCTGTCGTCTCCATGTAGTAGAGATTGGTCCGCCAATTGAGGCCTTTGCCCTTCGGGTGGTAATCGAGAGCCGAGCCGGCCTTGTGCCCGTTTGCCGTGCTGATCTGGTAGTGTCCCTCGTCGATGGCGGCGAGCCTCTGCCAGGCGGACCAATGCGCGCCGTCGGGGCTGGTCATGAAGCAGGCCGTGCGCTTGGCCGGGTAGTTGTAACGCGTGAAGAAGGCCGCAAAACCCTGCCCGGGGACAAACCAGGACTGCATGTACGAGAAGTTCGTCATGGGGACTTCCCGGCCGTCCTCGAGTTTCGTGGCGTGGACTTGCTCGAACTCATCAATGTTGTAAGGCTGCCTGCTCCGGTGGATGTAGGAAGGTCGCGAGGTCCCATGGGATGTGGAGAAGATCCAGATGTATCCTTTATCATCCACCGCGATCACCGGGTTGTCGTGTGCGTCCTTGGTCCGCTTGTCGAGCAGGATGGTGGGACGCGGGACCTTGCCGGTCGTGTGGTCGTAGTACGAGACCATGTGCAGCAGGATGCCGGGCATGTCCTTTGAGTCGCCGGCGGTTGTCAGATCGTGCCGGAGATGCGAGTCCTCCGTAGTCCCGCCGTAACAGAAGAAGGTCTTTTTGACCTTGTCGCAGTAGACGGCGAAGGGGCTGTGCTTGGCACAGAACGTGCCCAGCCCGCCGCTGTACTTGAAGCGATACTCGTTCTTGAGCGGCTCGTTCATGTACCAG
The DNA here is from genome assembly GCA_963708075.1 of Sedimentisphaerales bacterium. Classification (GTDB taxonomy): domain Bacteria; phylum Planctomycetota; class Phycisphaerae; order Sedimentisphaerales; family Anaerobacaceae; genus PLanc-01. Next base: position 3,668,341 of record OY970194.1, on the reverse strand, counting down.
ACGCCGCGGTAGCCGGTGTCTTTGCGATTCAACGTCAGGGCGGACTCATGGTTGCCCTCGGTGGCGGCGAGCGATAAAACGACCAGGACAGAGAGAGACCCCATCATCAGATTTCACTCCTGATACCGATTTCTCCTGAGCATTTGGCATCTTGAGTGGCAGCGTCAAGCGCAGCTTGGCGATGGTTTGCCCATTCGCCATTGCCAAGGCCTTCGGCCTTGACGCTGCCACCCGGATTGCTGTTCCGTATTACGAAAAACTCAACTGTAGTTGGTATGAGTTCTCAAGCGACGTTGAAGTTGCGGCCGGTCTTCGTGCTGATCTGCTCGATGGAGGCGCTTGCGAAATCGAGACCGCGGTACTTGGCCGCGCGCAGCCGGTCGATAAGCTGCTTGATCTGTGTAAGCTCGCCGGCCAGCAGCTTATAGTCCTGCTCGTCCACGATCTTCTGCATCTTTGCCTTGTCGATCATGCTGAACGAGCCGCCGAGGACGAGGACGCCGGCGTCGATGTAGTCGGGGATATTCGCCGCGGTGGTGCCCCCCGTGGGCACGAGGCTGATCGTCTTGTGAATGGCCGGATCGATTGCCTTGACAAACGCCGGACCGCCCAACTCCTGGGCGGGGAAGACCTTGCACAGGTTCGCGCCTTTGCCGAACTGCGTCACGACTTCCGTGGCGCTGCCGCAGCCCGGGATCATCGGCACCTTGCCTGCGAACTTGTGGAGACTCGCGTCGCTGAAATTGACCGCCGAGACGAGGTAGCAGGCCCCGGCATCGACCACCTGCTGAAGAGTGGGCAGGGGATCGTCGCGGTGCGCGTCGTTGTAGACGGCGAGCATGCCGGGCCAATCGATGAGGCTGGCCGAGCCGGCCACGAAATCGGGCAACTCCTTGCGGAGCCGCGAGAGTTTCTCGAGCGGCCGGCTGATCCGGCAGGTGACCTCCATGTTGTTGATCCCCGCCGCCAGCAGGGCCTCGGCCGTCTTGACGATGTCGAGCTTGTCCTGGTTGAAAACGAGAATGAAACCATCACGCAGGAGCGTGGTGAGCGTGGCATCTATATTCATAAGGGTCCCTCGCGATTTGTGGAATAGGACCTATAGGACGCATAGGACCTATAGGCGTTCTCACAGTCGTTTCAAATGAAATCCGCCGTCAACGTTGATGACACTGCCTGTCGAGAAGTCGAGGCGGCCTTCCGCGATCGCGCCGACGGCCTTGGCCACATCGCCGGGCTTGCCCCAGCGGCGGATGGGAGTGAGCCCCTCGGCGATGAGCTTGTCGTATTTCTCTTTCACGACGCTCGTCATATCGGTTTCGATGATGCCGGGACTGATCTCGAAGACCCCGATTCCATACTCGGCCAGGCGGTCGGCGTAGAGCTTGGTCATCATAGCGATGCCTGCCTTGCTGATGCAGTACTCCCCGCGGGAGGGCGAGCTGGCATAGGCGGAGATGGAGCCGATATTGACGATCCGCATGGGCCGGCCCGGGTCCTGCTTCCTCTGCTCGATCATCCAGTTGGCCACGATCTGGGTGAGGAAGTAAGGGCCTTTGAGGTTGATGCTGAGAACGCGATCGTAGCTCTCCTCCGTCGCTTCGAGGATGTCGAGGCGTTTCATCGGGCCGGTGCCGGCGTTATTGACGAGCAGGTCGCATCGGCCGAATGTGGTCTTCGTCAGCTCCACGATTTGTCTTCGTACTTCCGCCTCCGCGACACTGCCCGGGGCAAACTCACAACGCGAGCCCAGTCCGCCGGCTTCCTGCAGGACATCCGGCTGCTGCTCCTGGACCCGATTGATCACCAGATCGTAGCCCAGGGAGGCGAGTTCCATGGCCACACTTCTGCCGATACCGCGGCTGGCGCCCGTGACGATGGCGACGGGTCGATCTCTCATGGCGTAATTCCTTCTCTATCGTTTCTGAAGAAACAGGTCTACTTCTTTGGCGGCTCTCATGCCGTCGGCGACGGCGGCCACCACCGTGGAGGGTCCCCGGACGAGATCGCCGCCGGCGAAGACGCCCTTGCGGGACGTGGCGAGCGTATCGTCCCGCGTTCGGATGAGATTACCATCGAACTCGATGCCCGAAAGTATCTCCCGGATACCGCCCGATGCAGTCTGGCCGATAGCTTCGACGACTATGTCCATGCTGAGATTGTAGACACTTGATTCAATCGGTGTGGGTCGCCTGCGGCCGCTTGCATCCGGGTCGCCCAGACGCGTGGGACAGAGCCTGATCCCCGTGAGTCTGCCGTTGATGCCGCTGTATTCGAGTGGCTGGGTCAGCACAAGGAAATGCACGCCCTCGCGGATGGCGCGGTCCCGCTCGGCGCTCCACGCGGGCATCTCCTGGAAGGACCGGCGATAGATCACATAGACATCCCGCGCCAAGCTGCCTGGCCGTGACGGCGACGTCCATCGCCGTATTGCCGCCGCCGATGACGGCAACGCTCCTGTCCGCAAGGCTCATCGCGCCCGGTTGTTTCGCGGCGGACAGGAAGTCCATCGCATTCCACAGGCCGCTGAGCCGTCGGCTCTCGATGCTGACGGATTCCTGCAGGCCCAGCCCGATGAACGCGGCGTCGAATCCCTGGGACAGAATCGTGTCAAGATTGTGATTGACGTCGAGCTTCTTGCCAAGACGCAGAATCATCCGGTCCTTGGGCACGTCGGCGAAAATGGCGGATAGCTCGTTCTTGAGCGAGTTGCATTGTCTGTCGGGCGGGATGACGGATTCGACTGTGCCGCCGAACGCGGCGCTCTTGTCGAAGATTGTCGCAGTATGGCCGGCTTCGAGCAATCGTGCGGCGCAGGCCAAGCCTGCGGGACCGGCCCCGATGATCGCGATCTTCTTTCCCGTCGCTTTGTCGGGGATGCGCAATCTGGACCAGCCGTTCTTGTTCGCTTGTACGGCGAGGTACTTCTGGATATCCGCAATCGGCAGGGGGCCGTCGCCGATGAAGCTCTGCAGGCAGTTGCCCTGGCACTGCTGCTCCACCGGGCACAGCCAGGCACAGACCTCGGGGAACACGTTCGCCTGGCGGATGGCCTCGTAGGCCTCGCGCTCCTTGCCGTCGAGGAACAGGCCGATGAACTGCGGGATCGGGACTCCAGCCGGGCAGGCGAGTTGACAGGTCGGCTCCTGGCACTTGCGGCAGGCCGAGGCCAGACGCAGCAGGTTCTCCCGGTCACTCATCCGGCCGTGCCTGAAGATTGGGCCATAGGTTCTCATTGTCTCGAACGACGCAGCCTGTCCTGCCGCTGTCCCGCATGATCTGTGTGCACGCGCTGCAGCCGACGCAGACCTTCTCCGGATACATCCTGCCGTCGTTGATGATGTCGCGTGCGAAATCGGGATAGGCGAATCCCATGCGCCCTGCGCCGATCAGGGTCACCAGGCCGTTTGTTTTGTTGGCAGCCCCGACGTTGGCGAAGAGCGTTCGCAGCCAGCTATAGCCTGTGCCGACGAACGCGACGTCGGGGAACTCCCTTTGAATTTCACCCGTCAGTCTGACGAGCCTTGCCACGCCGACCAGCGGATGCTCCGGCTCGGGGTACCCACCGACGATGGGCTCATTGAACGGCCGGCCCACGTGGGGATTGTAGTAAGGATTGGCGATGGTGATGTTGATGAGCCTGACGCCTCGCTGGCGCAGCAGGCCGATGAGCCTCTTGGGCTCGGTCAGGTCGGGCTTCGTGTAATCGTTCTTGTCCACGCCCCAGCCGTAGGGGTACGGGATGGCATCATAAATGCCCATGCGGGTGACGATCCGGGCCTTGTCGCCAAGCTCGCCGCGGATTCTGTCGATCACCTCCAGGATGAATCTCGTGCGGTTCTCGAACGATCCGCCGTACTTGCCGGGCCGATTATGACAGGCATGCAATTCGTTGATGAGGTAGCCGTGACATGATTTGATGTCCACCGCATCGAAGCCGACTTCGAAGGCAATTCGTGCGGCCTCGACGTATGCCTCCTGAAGCTGGTCGAGGTACTCATCCGTGACGAGAGGATAGTCCTCGGGAATCCTGCTCTTTCGATTCGTGTCGGGCTTCGGTTGCGGCGTCATCGCGTCGCGATAGGGGTCACGCTCCGGAATGATCGGCTTTGGCGCCGGGCCCGGCTTGCTGTACCGGCCCGAGTGGGTCAGTTGGGCGATCATCACGGGCCTGTGCCCGGCCCCATTGGCCTCGGCGGCCTTCTCCCTCGCCCGCTTGACCATCGCCGCGAAGGCCTCCTTGCTGCCCTGATGCAGCCACAGTTGGCGCGGGTTGGCCCGGGCCTCCTGCACGACGGCGATGGCCTCCGCCCAGATCAGGCCCGCACCGCCGGCGGCGAATCGCTCGTACCGCCGGAAGGTGAGCTTGTCCGGCCGGCCCAGGGCGTCGCCGTCACAGCCTTCCATCGGATGCACCGCCAGAGAGTTGGGGATCGTAAGCCCGGCGAATGGCACCGGTTGGGCGAGAATCGAGACATCGTCAATGGCATCGACCGAGACGCCCAGCCTGCCGCTGAGGTTTCTGAGGTCTTCAACGCTGCTCAACTGAAATTCCCACTGTCGGGGCTGTGCGGCTTCTATCTTGCCACCTCCTGGAATTTACGAATTATGATTTACCATTTACGATTTGCAGGCATGTCGCGTTGGTTCGCGTGACTACGTTCGGCCGGCAAAGCCAAATCGTAAATCGTCAATCGTAAATCATCAATCTCAAAGCTTCGCTTTGAGGAACCTGCCCGTATAGCTTTTCGGATTCTTTACAATTTCCTCAGGCGTCCCGGCGGCCACGACCGTTCCACCGGCGTCACCACCCTCGGGACCGAGGTCTATTATATAATCCGCCGTCTTGACGACATCAAGGTTATGTTCGATGACGATGATGGTATTGCCCATGTCACACAGCCGTTGCAAGACGTTCAGAAGGTTGTGAATGTCCGCGAAGTGCAGGCCGGTCGTCGGCTCATCGAGGATGTAGAGCGTGTGGCCGGTCGCCGCCTTGCCCAACTCGGCCGAGAGCTTCACCCGCTGGGCCTCGCCGCCCGAGAGTGTCGTCGAGGACTGGCCGACCTGCATATAGCCCAGCCCGACCTCGGTCAGCGTTTTGAGGACCCGGACAATCGTCGGGAAATTGGCGAAGAAATCCACCGCATCCTCAATCCGCATGTCGAGCACGTCGGCGATGTTCTTGCCCTTGTACGTGATCTGGAGGGTCTCCGGGTTGTACCGGGTGCCCTTGCAGCTCTGGCAGGTGACGTAAACGTCGGGCAAGAAGTGCATCTCGATCTTTTTGGTGCCCTGGCCGCGGCAGGACTCGCAGCGGCCGCCCTTGACGTTGAAGCTGAACCGACCGGCGGTGTAGCCGCGAATCTTGGCCTCGCGCGTCATCGCGAAGAGCTTGCGGATCAGATCGAAAGCGCCTGTGTAGGTCGCGGGGTTGCTTCGCGGCGTCTTGCCGATGGGCGACTGGTCGATCTCGATGACCTTGTCGACCTGCGAGATTCCGAGGACGTTCTTGTGTGTGCCCGGCTTCTCGCGGGATTGGTACAGGTGGCGTTTCAGGGCTCGCACGAGGATGTGATTGACGAGCGTGCTCTTGCCGGAGCCGGAGACGCCGGTGACGCAGATGAACGCGCCAAGTGGGAACTTGACATCGATCTCTTTGAGATTGTGCTCTGCGGCCCCCTTGACTTCGATGCATTTTTTCAGACTGTACGAGCGTCGCTTCGCAGGTACGGCGATACTCTTTTTGCCGCTGAGGTACTCGCCGGTGAGCGACCGCTCGCACTTGATGATGTCCTCCATGGTGCCTTGTACGAGAAGCTCGCCGCCATGCGCCCCGGCCGCCGGGCCGATATCGATGATATGGTCGGCGGCACGCATGATGTCCTCGTCGTGCTCGACGACCAGCACCGTGTTGCCGATCTGGCTGAGCTTTTGCAGGATGCCCAGGAGCCGGTCGTTGTCCCGCTTGTGCAGGCCGATGGTCGGCTCATCGAGCACATAGCAGACTCCGACCAGGCCGCTGCCGACCTGGGTGGCCAGCCGGATACGCTGGGCTTCGCCCCCGGCCAGCGTGCTGCTCATGCGGTCCAGCGTCAAGTAGCCGAGCCCGACGTCCATCATGAATTGCAGCCGGGCCTTGATCTCCTTGAGGATCTGGGCGGCGATAATCGTCTGCTCCTTGTCGAGCTTGAGATCGTTGAAGAACCGCTGGGCATTCTCGACGCTCAGGCGAGCCAGCGCCTGGACGTTCATGCCTCCGACGGTCACGGCGATGGCTTCCGGCCGAAGCCTCGCGCCGTGGCACGCCTGGCAGGGTTGCTCCGACAGGTACCCGTGCAGCCGCGTCTTGACGTACTCGCTCGTGGTGTTCTTCCAGCGTCGATCCAGGTTGGGGATGACCCCCTCGAACCACACGCCGTGCTTCTCTTCGTCCTCCTCGGTCGTGCCGTACATCAGTATCCGCTGGACATCCTTCGGGATCTCTTCGTAGGGGATGGATTTGCTGATCCCGGTATCGCGGCAGAACCGCTTGACCAGGCGGTTGTAGTAGATGTTCATTCGCTTGCCGCTACGGCGCCAGGCGTCCACGGCCCCACTTTCGAGCGAAACGCTCTTATCGGGCACAATGAGATCGGGGTCGAACTCCAGGATGGTGCCGAGCCCATCGCAGCTTTTGCACGCTCCATACGGGCTGTTGAAGCTGAACAGTCTCGGCGAGAGCTCTTCCAGGCTCGCCTCCGGGTGCTCAGGACAGGCGAATTTCTCGCTGTAGATCGCCTCTTCCCATTTGCCGTCGCCTTCGCCGCCTTTTTCGGCCCCAGGCTCCTGGAGGAGCACGAGCAGGATTCCATCGGCCAGCTTCAGCGCGGTCTCGACGGAGTCCGCCATGCGGATGCTGACGCCTTCGCGGATGATCAGCCTGTCCACGACGGCAGCGATGTCATGCTTCTTGTTCTTGTTCAGGGTGGGCGCGTTTCGCAGGTCATATACGGAGCCATCGACGCGGACGCGGACGAATCCCTCCCGCTGAATGTTGGCGAAGATATCCTTGTGCTCGCCCTTCTTGCCTCGGATCAGGGGGGCGCAGACCTGAATCTTGGTCCCTTCCGGCCGGGTGAGGATCGACTCGACGATCTGCGAGGAGTGCTGGCTGGTGATTTCCCGGCCGCAGACCCAGCAGTGAGGCTGACCTACCCGGGCGAAGAGCAGCCGGAAGTAGTCGTAGATCTCCGTGGTCGTCGCCACCGTCGAGCGCGGGTTGCTGCTGGCGCTTCGCTGCTCAATGGCGATCGTCGGCGGCAGGCCCGAGATCTCGTTGACCGCGGGCTTTTGCATCTGCTCCAGGAACTGCCGCGCATACGCGCTGAGCGATTCGACGTACTTGCGCCGGCCCTCGGCGTAGATCGTGTCGAACGCCAGCGAGCTTTTGCCCGAGCCGCTGATGCCCGTGATGACCACGAGCTTGTCGCGCGGGATGTCCAGACTGATATTCTTCAGGTTGTGCTCGGCGGCACCCTCGACCCGAATGACTTTCTCTGTATGATCAACCATAGTCCTGCAGGGTGTGCACTGCACACCATTTCCTGGCCTCGTCGTTGTTTCCCGGTGTGCGATGCACACCCTACCTATTGAGTCCGTCTTCCCCGAAACTATACGATTCCCCACCTCCCGTTGTGCATCTGCTTTTTTCCACGGCGGCACAAACCACGTATTGTAGCAGACTCCCGGGAAAAGGCAAATCGCCTATCCATGGGATTCCCCCGAAAACCAGCCGATACGGTTGTTTTCTGATGCAGGAGAGGTACCATAGATAGTAAGCTAAGAGGCCAAGGAGAAACGCTATGGAAAGAGTCCGGGAGATGATCACTGTCAATGAAAGGCGGTATCGGACCGTGGGAGCCCCCGGCTGGCCGAGGGATATAAGATCACAGAACAGGAGAAGGAGATGTCGGCGGGTGCGGTTATCGTAATACGAATCAAGCGGATCTTCTCGTTCCTGCGGGAGCGACGGGCAATCTCTCCTGAATCGGCCGTTGCAGAGTCGCAGGTTCCGTACTCGGATCGATGGTACTACAGGCGGCTCGTCGGCCGGGGCGTCATCAAGAAGGTCGGCGACAGGTGCTATCTCGACGAGAACCCTCGCTCAATCATACTTCCGCGAGCGCCGAAAGCGGGCGTTCATATTCCTGGCGATAGTGATTGTGGTGCTGTTTGCATGTTGGCTTTTGTGGGAACTGATATGACATTCGAGATGTCGTGGTCCAAGAGGGAGAAGGAAATCGCCCGGCGGGCGTTTGATGCTGCGCATGAGAGGGAGTATCGAGAACCTGCTGCACAAGACACGCGAAATGGCCAACCGAATGCAGGAGCCCGGCGACCTGTGGAGGCTCCATGACTTCTTGAGACGGACATTGAAGGATGTCGATGAGAAATACGATTACCGATACTCCGTGCTCATCCTTGTGTTCGCCCGGCTGGTTCGTGAGGGCTGGCTGAGCCTCAAGGAATTGGAGGGTCTGGGCGAAGACAAGCGTGAGGCGATTGATCATATTCTGACGTTTGCCCGGGGGCAATCTCATGCTCAGAAAGAGTGATCCGATGGACATGGATTACGACAAGATCGACGACTTCACGTTAGCCCTCCTTTTCCTGGTCACGTCCAAGGACAAGTTCGGGGCTCGGGCCTGGAAATCCTTTGATTGGGAGACGATGAATCGTCTGCATGAAAAGGGCTATATCAGCAACCCCAAGAGCAAAGCCCTGTCCGTGATTCTCACGGAAGAGGGATATGCCAGGGCCGAGGAGCTGTTCGAGGACCTGTTCACCAAGAGATAACAGGCCGGCTTGCGGAGGGCGGATGCGCAACCTGCACGAATGGAATCTCTCGTATGCCGAGGCCCGACGGTTGCAGACGGAATTGGCCGGGCGCGTAGAGCTCGTGCCATTGAAGGAGAAGCCCCGGCTCATCGCGGGGCTGGATTGTGCGTTCAGCAAGGACGGCAAACGGACTTTCGCGGCGGTGGTTGTGCTGAAGGTGTGTAGCCCAGCCGCCCCCGGCTGGGAAACCATTACCCCCGAGGGCGGGGGTGCCACATTGCCTTTGGCCTTCGGGTTCGAGCATGTTGAGACGGCCGCAGCAGAGCAGGAGACACGTTTTCCTTATATTCCCGGGCTGTTGTCCTTTCGGGAGGCGCCAGTGTGCTTGGAGGCGGTGGGGAGACTCCGTCGGCAGCCGGATCTGTTCATGATCGATGGGCAGGGGGTGGCGCATCCCCGCCGGCTGGGATTGGCCTCGCACCTGGGTTTGTTCCTCGATAAGCCTACCATCGGCTGCGCCAAGAGCCGCCTGATCGGCACGTATAAAGAGCCCGATCCTCAGAAGGGGGCGTACAGCTTGCTGTATGATGGCCGGGAGGTGATCGGGGCGGTCGTCCGGACGCGGAGCCGGGTCAGGCCGGTCTTTGTGTCCGTGGGTCATAAGTGCACGCTGGAAGACGCGATTCGCATAACCCTTGCCTGCACAACGAGATACCGTATTCCCGAGCCTACCCGCCTGGCCCATCAGGCCGTTAGTCGACTGAAATCATAGGTCCGATCTGTCCTATTGGTCCTATTTGGCGGCAGCCAGGTTGGCCTCTTGAAAGCGGGCCTTCCTTCCTGTACAAGAGAACCTTTTGGCGGCTTGCGACGTAGTTTCGGGCACGCGTTGCGTGCGACGCGCATAAAGACCAGTCCGTCCGACTGGGTAGGGTTTGAGGATCTACGGTTTTTGTAAACTTAGTTGGGGAAAGTCTTTATGGCAGCAGATGTCAAGCAGATCGGCGCTCTGGTCCAGCAGAAAAGCGAGTTCATCCGAACCTTGTTTGCCGAGCTGGACAAAGTCATTGTGGGTCAGAGGTACATGCTGGAACGAATGCTCATTGGCCTGCTGGCGAATGGGCATATTTTGTTGGAGGGCGTCCCCGGTCTGGCCAAGACGCTGGCCGTGACGATTCTGTCGCGGGCGATTGACGCGGAGTTCCGCAGGATCCAGTTCACGCCGGACCTGCTGCCTGCCGACCTGATCGGCACGCAGATTTACCGCCAGTCCGACGGCCAGTTCATCACTCGCAAGGGCCCCATCTTCGCCAATATCATCCTCGCCGATGAGATCAACCGGGCTCCGGCCAAGGTGCAGAGCGCGTTACTCGAAGCGATGCAGGAACGCCAGGTCTCCATAGGCGAGCAGACGTTCCCGATACCGAGCCCCTTCCTGGTCCTGGCCACGCAGAACCCCATCGAGCAGGAGGGGACCTATCCGTTGCCCGAAGCCCAGCTCGACCGCTTCATGCTCAAGCTGAAGATCGATTACCCGAACAAGGAGCAGGAGCGGCAGATTCTCGACCGCATGGCTGTGACCGATAAGAAGTTCGATATCAGGCCGGTTATCAGCCCGAAGGACATCGCCGAGGTGCGGGCCATCGTGGACGAAATATACATCGATGAGAAGGTCAAAGACTACATCGTGGATATCGTCTGCGCCACGCGGAACCCGGAAAAGTACGGCCTGAAGCTGGGCAACTTCATCAGCTACGGAGCCTCGCCGCGGGCGACGATCTACCTGGCCGTGGCGGCCAAGGCCCACGCCTTCGTCCAGCAGCGAGGCTACGTCACGCCGCAGGATGTCAAGAGCATCGGGCCCGACGTGCTCAGGCATCGAGTGATCGTCAGCTACGAGGCTGAGGCCGAAGACAAGACCAGCGAAGATATCATCAAGACGATCTTCGACAATATTGAAGTGCCGTAGGAAGTGGCAGGGTGGGGCTTGCCCCACCGATTCCCCTATGATTCCACAAGACCTGATCAAGCGAATACGGCAGATACAGATTTACACCTCCCGCATGGTCAACGCCAGCTTCGCGGGCCAGTATGAGAGCGTTTTCAGGGGCCGGGGGATGCAGTTCGACGAGGTCCGCGAGTACACCCCCGGCGACGACATCCGGGCCATCGACTGGAACGTCACCGCACGCACGGGCAAACCCTTCATCAAGCGATTCGTCGAGGAGCGGGAGCTGACGGTGCTGTTCGCTGTGGACCTCAGTGCCTCCGGCGAGTTCGGCACGGTCAACAAGATGAAGAACGAGCTGGCGGCGGAGTTCTGTGCGGTCCTGGCGTTCGCGGCGGCCAAGAACAATGATAAAGTCGGGCTGATGATCTTCACAGACCGGATCGAGCTGTTCATCCCGCCGAAGAAGGGCAGCCGGCACGTCCTGCGGCTGATTCGCGAACTGCTCGCCTTCAAGATGCCCAAGCGTAAGACGAATATCCCGCTGGCGTTGGACTACCTGGCGAAGGTGATGCGCAAGCGCGCCACCGTGTTCGTGGTCTCCGACTTCATCGAGACAGGCTTCAAGAAGCCGCTGAGCCTGCTGAGCAAGCGTCACGACGTGGTCGCCGTGCCGGTCCGCGATCGCGTGGAGATCGCCATGCCCTCGGTGGGCCTGATCGAGGTACAGGACGCCGAGACGGGCGAGATTATGCTCGTCGACACCTCCAGCCGCAGGTTCCGCAGCCAGTACGACGACCGCAGCTCGCGGCGGTTCGATGAGCTGAAAGGCTTGTTCCGATCCAGCAACGTGGATTTCATCCCGATTGCGACAGACAAGCCATATATGAACGATCTGATTCAGTTTTTCCATATGCGGCATCGGCGACGTTGATGGCAAACAGGTGAGGTGATAGAGGACAATGGCAGAAAAGCTGGATTTCTCGCTTCCACAGAAGAAGTCACGCAGCTCGGCGGCAGGCGCTTTCACAGTGCTGCTGCTTACGGGCTTGGTGATCCTGGCAGTCGTGAACCTGGTCGTCACGCTATCTTCAAGGCGGGGCGGGTCTCCTGCGGGCCAGGGACTCTCGGCGGAGCAGGTCAAGGACCTGGCGTCGAAGCTGGCCCAGCGAAACCTGTATGAACAGGCGGCTGTTGCATGGCAGGACTATCTGGCAACGGCCGGACTTGACGGCCCCGAACGCGCGCGGATTCATTTCCAGATCGGTGTCCTGTTGCAGAAAGCGGGGCTCCCCGGCCAGGCCATCGGTCATTTCTATCGCAGCGAGGCGGCCGCCAAGGTCGGCGAGCTTAGCCCGCAGATCAATGCTCACGTGCAGGAATGCTTCGAGAATCTGGGCAAGTTCTCCGCCCTGCGCTACGAGCTGATGGATCGCACCAGTCTCAATCCATCGCAGTCTGCCGGCGGCAAGGTCGTCGCGGAAATCGGCGCCGAGAAGATCACGGAATCGCAGTTGGATGCCTTGATCGAGGAGAGCATTGAAAACCAGTTGGCGGCGATGAAGGCATTCATGACGCCGGAGCAGTTCAACGAGCAGAAAAAACGCGCGCTGGAACAGTCCCGAAATCCGCAAGCGAAGCAGGAATTCCTGCCGGGCTGGCTGGCCCAGGAAATCCTGTATCGTCAGGCACTGCAGGAGGAACTGGGCGAGAAGCCTGAGGTGAAGCGGCTTATGCACGAGCTGACGCGGGGGGCGCTGAGCCAGCAATTGATGAATGAGCAGCTCGCCTCGCGCATCCATATTACGGACACGGACGTGCAAACGTATTACACGGCCAATAAGGATCAGTACGTCGAGCCTGAGCGTGCGAGGATACGCCACATCCGCGTGAGCGATGAAGCACGGGCCAACGCGCTGCTGAACGGCCTCAAGCAGGGCGAGGATTTCGCGGAATTGGCGAAGCAGTCATCCGAGGATGAGAGCACGAAGGCCAGCGGCGGACTGATCCAGGGCGATGTCGTCAAGGGTTCCTCTGTCCCCGGCATCGGCGACTCGAACGCGATCAACGATGCAATCTTCGCCGCCAATGCGCCGGCAGTCCTCGAAAAGCCCTTCAAGACCGACAAGGGCTGGGAGGTGATCAAGGTCGAGGAGAAGCATCCGCAGCGACAGATGAGCTTTGACGAAGTCCAGCAGCAGGTCACGATGCAGCTATTGCGGCAGAAGCGCGAGGACGTGCAGCGCGAGTACATCCGCGAGATGATGGACAAGCATGGCGTGATCATCCATACAGCGGTCCTGGCCCCCGTCGAGCAGAAAGACCCGAACAGCGTGCAGCCGAAGCCATGAGTGAACTGAACGCGATGATAAGACGATGGCTCCAGATATGTCTGCTCGCCGGCGCGAGTCTGATGCTCATGTGCGCGGGCTGCGGAAAGGATTCCAAAGAGCGGGCGGGCAAGACCGCGTTTGAAGTGGATAAGATCTACGAGCGGGGGCCTGCGTCGGTCCATGTCCGGCTGGACAAGACGAAAATGAGCATTGCCGACACGGTCCTGCTGCAGCTCGAAGCGAGCGTGCAGCAGGGGTATGAGCTGCAAATGCCCAAGGTGGACAAGGTGCTCGAGAACTTCGGTATTGTGGACTGGGACAATCTCGGCAACAAGCTGGATGACAAGAACAACGTCGTGACGACGTATCAGTATCGGCTGGAGCCTTTCCTGTCGGGCAAGTACGAAATCCCGGTGTTCACGTTTGAGTTCCACGATGTCAACGACCCCAACTCCAAACACGAATTGGCCAGCGAGCCGGTCCCGGTGGAGGTGACGTCCCTGCTTGGCGAGCAGAGAGCCAAGCTGGTGATCGAGGATATCGAGGGCGTGGTCGCGATGCCTAAGAAGCCTTTACGATGGTGGCTCTGGGGACTGGGTCTGCTCGGTGTCGCGGCGGTCCCGGCCGGATGGCTTCTGCTGCGCAGCCGGCGGGCGAAGGAACTGGTGCGAATCTTCCGGCCTGCGCACGAGCTTGCCTACGCACGCTTGCGGGCCCTTGTCGCTGAAGAGCTGGTCGAGGCGGGCAGGATCAAGGAATTCTATGATCGCATCAGCGGCATCCTGAGGCACTACATTGAGGACCGCTTCGATCTGCGCGCGCCGAGCGAACCACGGAAGAATTCCTGGCGGAGCTGCGATTCGCCGACGCGCTTTCTTCATCGTACAAGGAAATGCTTGGAGAGTTCCTGACACATTGCGACTTGGTGAAATTCGCCAAACACGAGCCGACGACGGAACAGGTTCAACAGACGTTCGACCTGGTGAAGGACTTTATCGAGAAGACCCGGTCTGATGAACGCAAAGTGGATGTGACCGACAAGGTGCAGGAACAGGAGACGACTGTGCCTGAGAACCGGCGGCGTGGGACCTTCGGAGTAAGATAGATGCAGTTGTATTCGCCATGGGCATTGCTGCTGTTGCTTGTGCTTCCCGTGCTGGGATACCTGCTGCTGCGCAAGAAGCGTGGTGCGGCGGTGAAGTTCCCCAGTCTTGTGGACATGCGGCGTTGCCCAGTTTCATGGCGGCTGCGGCTGCGGCCGGTGCTGGTCGTCGCCCGGCTGCTGTGCCTGGCGCTGCTGATTCTCGCCCTGGCCCGGCCTCGCAAGGGGACCGTCCTGTCGGAAATCTCCACGGAGGGCGTCGCCATCGAGGCGGTGGTGGACCACTCCGGCAGCATGAACGCGGAGATGGACTACTATGGCGAGAACCTGAACCGGCTGGAGGCAGTCAAGCGGGTCCTGGCGGACTTCATCGAAGGCGACAAGAAAGGCCTGGGCGGCCGGACGGGCGACCTGATCGGACTGGTGACGTTTGCCCGCTATGCGGACACCACCTGCCCGCTCGTGCTCAGCCATAACGTCCTGACCGAATTCCTGAAGAAGACGGAAATCGTCGCGATGCGAAACGAGGACGGCACGTCGATCGGCGATGCCATCGCCCTGGCGGCGGCCCGCCTGAGAAAAGCCGAGGAGGAACTCCACCGCCGCAATGCCGGCCTGGGGTTCGCCGGCGGAGACAGGGCGCAGGAAGCCGTCAAGGACAATTTCAAAATCAAGAGCAAGGCCATGATCCTCCTGACCGATGGCCGCAACAACATGGGCCAGTACGACCCTCTGGAGGCCGCGGAGCTCGCAAAGCAGTGGGGGATCAAGATTTACACAATCGGTATCGGGTCGGGCCAGGCATATACGACGATGCAGACCCCGCTGGGCACGTTCCGCATGCCTGCGGCGGAGGAACTGGACGAAGGGTTGCTCAAGGCGATTGCCAACAAAACGGGCGGTTTCTACAGCCGGGCCGACGATGCCGATTCGCTTCGCAAGGTTGTGAAGAGGATTGATGAGTTGGAGAAGACCGAAGTCAAATCGGTGCAGTACATGCAGTACGCGGAGCACTTCAGTTGGCTGACCCTGCCTGCCCTGGTGCTGCTGGGCCTGGAGATGCTCGCGGGCTGCACGGTGTTTCGGAAGATCCCATGAATCTTGGCAATGACAAAGCGTTGTGGCTGCTGTTTGCGGTGCCGGTGGTGCTGATCCCGGTGTACGCCTGGTGCTTCTGGCGCAAGGCCTTGGCACTTCGCATCCTGGCCAGCAACGAGATGCTCCGCAAGATCAACAGCGGCGTCAGTCTGCAAAAGCAGATGCTCAAAGCCGCTCTGCTGCTGCTTGCCTTCGTCAGCATCGTACTGGCATTGACCGAGCCAAAGTGGAACCCGCAGCCGCAGCAAATCCGCCGCCAGGGCCGCGACATCGCGATTCTCCTGGACACGTCGAAGTCCATGCTCGCCGAGGACATCAAGCCGAACCGGCTCGAGCGCCTCCAAGCTCGCCATCCGCGACCTGCTGGAGGTTCTGCGCGGCGACCGCATCGCTATTGTCACATTCGCCGGCAACGCGACGGTGAAATGCCCGTTGACACAGGACTACGCATTTGTTCGGATGGTCCTGGCGGACATCTCGCCGGAGAGCTCCAGCCGGGGTGGCACGATGATCGGCGATGCCATCCGCAAGGCGACCGAAGAGGTCTTCGACAAGCAAAGCCGCCAGTACAAGGATCTGATCCTGATCACAGACGGCGAGGACCACGACAGTTTCCCTGTCGAGGCGGCCAAGAAGGCCGGTGAGGAGGGGATTCGGATTATCGCCATCGGTTTGGGCGACGACGCCACCGGCTCGCGAATCCCGATCACCGGCCCGAACGGCGAAAAGACGTTCTTGAAATACAAAGGCCAGGAAGTGTGGTCCAAGCTGGACAGCGACACCCTGCGAGAGGTTGCCTATGCGACGAACGGGGTCCATCTGTCGGTGTCACCCCGGACGGACATGGATTTGGGCCAGATCTACGAGAGCCAGATCGCCTCGGCGGAGAAACGCGAGCTCGAATCGACGACCATGATGAAGTATGATGAGAAGTTCCAGGTCTTCGTCGCGCTGGCCATCGTCCTGTTGATTGGTGAGGTACTGATCGGTGAACGCAAACGCGTGGCATAGCTGCATCCTGGTTGTGCTGATTTCGACGTCGATCCAGACGGCGCGGGCGGACTCTGCGCGGGAGGCGTTGCAGCAGGGCAACCGGCTTTTCGGAGACTCGAAGTACACGGAGGCCATCAACAAGTACAACGAGGTCCTGGTCGAGCAGCCGCAGGCCCTGGAGCCGAAGTTCAACAAGGGCAACGGCTACTATCGTATGGACGATCTTGGCGAGGCGATGGACCTGTACCAGGAAGTGGCGGCGGGCAGCAAGGATATGTCGCTGGTCGCCAGGGCCAAGTACAACCTCGGCAACTGCTTCTTCCAGCGAGGCTCCAAGCAGCGGGACTCCGACCTGCAGAAGGCCGTCGATGACATGAAGACGAGCATCACGCATTGGCGGCAGGTGCTCGATATCGACCCGAAGAACGAAAAGGCGGCGAGAAACATCGAAGTGGCCCGGCTGACCATCAAGGACATCATGGATCAGCTCAAGAAGCAGCAGGAGCAACAGAAGCAACAGCAGAACCAGCAGGACCAACAGAAGCAGCAACAGCAGCAGTCTCAGAACGATCCCAACCAGCCGCAAGATCCAAATCAGGCGCAGCAAAAAGAAGCTCAGCCGAAGGACCCCAATCAGGCAAAGGATCAGCAGCAGCCCGACCAGCAACAGGCGCAGGAGCAAAAGCAACAGCAGGAACAGCGCATGGCCCCGGATGCGACGGCTCAGGAAATCCTGGATCGGGAACAGCGGCAGAAGAGGGATCGCGAGATTCTACAAAGGGCACAATATCAGCAGGTGGACAAAGACTGGTAGCATGAATCGTCTCTTCGTATACATATTCTGGGTAGCACTTCTCGCGCAGTCAGCCGCGGCGAGCAACCCGGCCACGGTGCGAGTTTATGCCAAGGTCGATGCAGGGACGACCATCTACCCCGGCGATCAGTTTGTGCTCTCCATCGTGGTCGAGGGCGGGGGACCACCAAACAAGGTGGACATCTCACCACTGGCCCCATTCAATCCGCAGCGGGCGGGCGGCGGCACCTCGGTCCAAACCGTGAACGACCGAACCACAGTCAGCTATTCGGAGAACTACGTCATCACGGCGGGCAAGGCCGGGAAGATGACCCTGCCGGCCGTGACCGTGACCGTGGGGAATCAGACGTACACGACCAACCCGGTGGAAGTGCCGGTTCTCGCCGCCGGGGACGACCGACCGGATCTCCGTGGAATTCACGGTCTCGGAGACGCGATGCTATGTCGGGCAGCCCATCGTGATGACCGTCAAATGGATCATCACGGCCCGCGTGGAAGGCGGGGCGTTTGATGTGCCGGTCTTCAAGTCAGAGGACTTCTACATCGAGGATCTGTCCGAGCCTGCCGCTACCCAGGCTGCCCAGCAGGTCGCCATTCACGGCGTCCCGGTGACTATCACCGGAGGCCGTCAGCTCATCAAGGGCATGGAGGCCCAGATCATCTCGTTCAGCAAGGTCCTTATCCCGAGGCGTGCCGGCTCCATCCGGCTTGATCCGGTCACCGTTGCGACGAACATGGCGGCAGGTCGCGTGCGGACGGGCGATGTTTTCAACCCCTTTCAGACCCAGTACAAGCGAGTCTCCGTGCAATCCGATCCTGTCGAGCTGGAGATTCTGCCGCTGCCGGAGGCGGGCAAGCCGCCCCAATTCTACGGTCTGGTCGGGCAGTACACGATCTCCGCGTCGGCCGCGCCAACGAAAGTCAGCGTCGGCGACCCGATTACCCTGACTGTGCGTATTGGGGGCAATCCGTATCTCAAGCCTGTGCAATGGCCCCAGCTTGAGCAGATTGCGGAACTGGCGGACAACTTCAGAATCCCCACCGAGAAGGCATCCCCTGTCGTCGAGGACGGTGCCAAGGTCTTCACGCAGACGATCCGGGCCAACAACGACCGTGTCGTCCAAATCCCGGCGATTCCGCTGGTGTACTTCGATCCGCAGAAGGGCCAGTACGTGGTAGCCAGGACCGATCCGATCAAGGTGGAAGTGGCGCCGACGAAAGTGCTGACGAGCGCCGACGTGCAAGGGACAGGCTCCTCGCCGGTCAATCGGGAGGTGGAGGCGATTCAAAAGGGCATTTCGGCGAACTATTACGTGCCGGAGGTCCTGATTAATCAGAGTATCTCGCCGTTGGCGGTCATCACCAGCCCCGCATACGTGGCGCTCTGGTCGATTCCGCTGACCGGTTTGATTGTCAGCGCGGTGATAAGGTTTGCCGGGCGGACCAGCCCCGAACTGCTCGCCCGCAAACGACGGCGACAGGCTCGCAGCACGGCGGTGCGGCAGTTGAAGAGTATGGGATCGGCCGATCCGAAGGAACGACATGAATTGCTGGCGGCGGCGATGAAAGGATACATCGGGGATCGCTTCGACAGGATCGCCGCCTCCCTCACGGCCGACGACTGTTATCAGATCATTGCCCAATCCACCGGCGACGTGAACGCGGCGACACGCTACAAGGAACTGGTTGCTGCGTGTGAGGCCGCCCGGTATGCGTCCGTCGGTGCTGATGTCGGGGAGGATCATGTGACTGAGGCGATCCAGCTCATTGGACAGGTAGAGAAGAAATCGGGAAAATGAGAATTCACACACTTCTTATCGTTCTGTCTGGTGCGATCGTGTTCGGGATGGCCGCCATTGCATCGGCCCAGTTGCCTCGCGAGCAACTCTACTCGCTGCTCAACGAGGCGAACACCACGTTCCGGCAGGCGAATGCCGCCTCCGATCATCCGGATGTCGCCCGTCAGCTCTATGAGAAGGCGACTCTGCTATACGAGAAGATCATCGATCAGGGCAAGGTGGAGAATGCCGGACTCTACTACAACCTCGCAAACGCGTACCTGCTCAAGGAGGATATCGGTCGGGCGATTCTGAATTATCGCCGGGCAGGGAAGCTCGATGGAGCCGATGTGGATATCCAGAAGAACCTCGCGTTCGCCCGGAGCAGGAGAGTGGATACCGTGGAGGTCGGCGCCGAGAAACGCGTGCTGGAGACGCTGTTCTTCTGGCATTATGATCTCGTGCTCAAGACGAGAGTCCTTCTGGCGTGTCTGTCCTTCGCGGCCCTGTGCATAGGGCTGACCCTGATGGTATGGTTTGGTCGGAGGCCTGTCACTTTCACAGCCGTGTTGCTCTCGGGCGTGCTCCTGGTCTGTCTTCTCGCATCGACTGCTATCGAGACGAGCCGCCAGGCAAATACTCGCTATGGCGTCATCACGGCGAGCGAGGTGGTGGCCCGCCAGGGCGACGGTCCGAATTATCCGCCCAGCTTCAAGGACTCGCTGCACGCGGGCACAGAGTTTCAATTGGTCGAGCAGCGTCCCGGCTGGCTTCACATCATCCTGTCCAACGGCTCCGAAGCCTGGATCCCCGACGACACCGCCGGCCTGGTGTGATTCATTGTGATTCGTTGCTCCAAGTGGTCTGGCCGTGAGCATCGAGGCACCAGACCAGCTTCTGGATGTAGAACAGGTCGGCATTGCACCAGGGGACATCGAGGTAACGCGTCAGCGTCTCGACCGGCTCGTTCAGGACCCACGCACGTGCGGCGAAAACCTCGGCGGACATCGTTGGGAATGCGAAGGGCGACTCGTTACGCCACATCGTTTCGACGCCCCAGGCCAGGTACCAGGTCGGCCGATGGTAGTCCACGTACACATCCATGAGGTGCTTATGCGTTGGCCCTGCGTACCGGGCCAATAGGCGACCGACCTCGGCCGTCATATGGCGCCAGCGAGCGAAGATGCTCCGCGAGACCGGTACCTCTGTGATGAGTCCTCCCTCGGTGTAGGCGAACTCATACATCAACCGCTCGCGAAGCGCCTTGCGTGTAGCCGGCAGAGCTTTCTCGACGGCCTGTTTGTCCTTCAAATGATCCGCGATCCTGCAGTAGGCGATCAGTCCGGCTACGTAGCCGTTGCGGCAATCCTCCTCCATTTTGCCCGGCGGCTGGTCCGCCAGGTCTTTCAGTTGGCCCCAGTTGCCTTCGATTCGTTGCCAGTCGTCTGCCACGCGGGCCCAAAACCAGAGCGGGTACAGGCGAGCCACGTCACTGCGAGTGATGTCATCCTTCAGCCGAAACAGCTTGTCGGGGGCGATATCGTAGAATGAGCGAACCGCGCCGGCGGACGGGTCAACGGTACGTCGGCCCACAGGCCCCTCCAGCGGACCGCCCGGATCACTCAGTCGCTCCACGTACTGTCTCACGTTTGTCCGCAGGTCCTCATCGAGGTAGTTGTACGCGCGGGCCAGCGTGAAGAGAGTCTCTGTCGGGTCGGCGAAAATGCGATATGCCTCGGTAGGGTGCTTGCCGGGCGGGAAAATGAGCGGTTGCCATTGCTGGGAGATCAACTCCTTGACTTGTGACGCCAATTGCGCCTTCAGGTCGTTGGACTTATCACTTTCGGAGAATGTCACGGCATCAACTTCCCAGATGACACGGTCCAGATCGGTGTCCGTGATCTTTCCGACGCGCTCACTCGCTTGTTCGGTGAGCGGGCTCTGGGTCGTGCCCTGAACCTTGCCGGACAGGGCGTCGAGGACATGGCTGAGCCTTTGAAATCGCAGGGTGTCCCAGTCCCAGGGCAGCTTCTGAATTTTCGTCCATTCCTCATCGGTCAGCTTCGCAGAGGGTGGATCAGATTCCCTGCTTGCTCCGCCATCCGCGGCCATCTTGTACGCGATGATTGCAGCACCGGCGCTCATCTCGTGAGTGGGGATGTAGTAGAAGCTATCGCCGGCAACGGAAACGGCGGTGTCGATCACGGAGCCCCCTCCGTAGACCGCTGTGCCTCGGGCGAGCCATTCCTTGCCGGTGGGCAGGGGCTGTCCGCGAAGGATCATTGCCCAGATGCCGACGGCCTCGCCGGGCTTGGGCTCGTGAATATTCCGGCAGAAGGGCTGGCCGTAACCCTGCAGCGTGTCGAGGTCCATCGCGTTGACATTATCCTGATGTGTGTTGATCAGCACGCGGCCGGCGGCAGAGAGCTGGCATTGCTCATCGTGCACGAGAAGGAGGCTGTCATGCCATCCGTAGGTTCGTGACTGGTCCATGATCGGTGTGATATGGCCTGTCACCGTGTCGAGGTAGCCGACGTTGAGGAACGGCGAGTAGTGCTCGTACCGGCTCCGCAGCAGGGCCTGAAACTTCACGATGATTTTCCCATTCGCAATCACCACGGGTGGCGCCCCTGTGCCGTTCATGCTCTCGGCATAGACAATCGGTGTGACGAATTTCTGCCGGCCGGTGTTCGGGTCGAGAACGAAGAACGTTTGATAGATCGGCTCGTGGGTGAGACGTTTGCGGATGTAGGTCAACTGGGCCTCATAAGTGCCCGGCTCCGCCATCTTTTTGAAGTTCGCCTCGCGCAGGCGGTCGTTCTCCTCCTTTTTATGCCGCCAACTGGCGAAGTCGCCGAATATCTCCTTGGCCATATCCATCAGGATCGGCTCGAACGAGTCCAGGTTGATAGCCGGCGAGGTCGTGACCATAACCGAGCCATCGGGCGCGACGACGGGATGATACCCTCGAAAGCTGACGCCGGGCAGTTTCTCGCTCTGCCAGATCTGCTTGCCGTTGCCGAAATCGAATGCATAGACATGCATGTCCTCGCTGGCGACATACACCTGTCCTTTGGAGGCATTCAAGGCCGGACTTGAGAGCAACGGCCCGCCAGTCAGGGCTTTCCACTTGATGGCTCCAGTACCAAGATCAATCACGTAGAGCCTTGCATCCCGGCCGCCGATGAGAGCGGTGCTTTCGTGGATCAGTGGAGCATTCCAGACCGCCTGGCTGGTTTGCACGGACCATGCCGGCTTGCCATCGGCGACGTTCAGGGCATAGATCTTCCCATCCGCACAGCCAAAGACCACCTTGCCCTCGCCGATGGCACACGCATGCAGAATCGCCCCGCCTGCCGAGTATACCCACACGTCCTTGCCCGTTTCGCTGTCGATGGCATGGATCGTTCCTCGCATCGTGCCGATGAAAACCTTGCCATCGGCGATCACGGGCTGCACGCCGGCCATCAGGCCTTCATCTGCAAACAGCCTGTACCATTTGCGCGAACGGCGGCCGGATCTCCGTGCTTGTCGCCCCCGACCGGGCACAGTCATGTCCCAGCATGGGCCAACTCCCATCAGCCGGGGCGGCCGCTCGGCCGATCGCTGCCAAACAGACCAGGGCGAGGATTACGCTGGCATGGAGGGCTTTCAATGCTGAGAGTCTGCCTTCTCGATCTCCTTGACGCACCGGAATCATTGCTGTCTCCCAAAATAATTGGCAACATGCCGAGTTCTCGAGTTTTGGGTGGCATCGTCAAGCGCAGCTTGGCGATGGTTTGCCCATTCGCCATCGCCAAGGCCTTCGGCCTTGACGCTGCCACCCGTCTGCGTAGCTTGCACAGGCCCAATCTCAAGAATGTGGGACGTTGCCAAATGGTTAGGCCGGCGGTCCTGTGTTTGCGGTTCTACTCGATCAGGTACGGCTGCTCGGGCAGCGGGCGAATCCAGATATTGCGGAAGGCAAGGGGATTGCCGTGGTCCTGCAAGCCGATCGGGCCGTCGCCGTGCGGTTTATAAGCAGCCTTCACCTTGTGCGACGTGGTGCCCTCGATCTCGAGGTTGTTGTGCACGCATACGCCATTGTGGAAGACGGTGATGCGCGCCTTGCGGATGCAGTTGCCGTTACCGTCGAACAGCGGCTTCACGAAGGCAATGTCATATGTCTGCCATTCGCCGGGTTTGCGGCAGGCGTTGACCATCGGCGGGTGGGAGCCATAGATCGCAGAGGCCTGGCCGTCGGCATAGGTCTTGTTCGTCCCGTAGTTGTCATCGGTGTAGGAGTCCAGCACCTGGACCTCGTAGCGCCCCATGAAGAACACGCCGCTGTTGCTGCGGCTCTGGTCTGTGACCTTCGCGGGCACGCCTTCCGGCGTCTTCCACTCGATGTGCAACTGACAGTTGCCAAAGGCCTGCTCGGTATGGATACCGCCGGCCTTCGGCGGGACGACCATATGATCATCGTCCACGATTGTCCATTTGGCCTCGCCTCCCTTGTCGCTCTTCCACTTCGACAGGTCCTTGCCATTGAAGAGCACAATCGCGTCCGACGGAGGCTGTCCATAAGCTTCTGACTTGACGACCGGCGGGTGCGGACGCTCCTTGTCATGGACCGAGAACTTCTCCTTCGCCGCGTAGGCGGTGACCCCCAATAAGAGCACAACTGCAAGCAGGTAACCGGCGGATTTCGCCAACCTCGATTTGCCTCTCATCATGTTCTCCTTTCTCCGGACTCGACTCTGGCATGACCGATCACGAACCCCGGACACATCCCGAGGCCACCAGACGACTATGATACCCCTCATGGTGACACAATTCTATCCTGTTCTGGATGCCATGGTGTCTGTGCAAGTCTTGCACGTTGTGCCGGGTGGCAGCGGCAAGCGAAGAGCAGCGAAGCTTGCCGATGGTGCTATGCATCGGAGGAGCCGTCGGCAAGCTATCGCTTGCCGCTGCCACCCGGCCGCCAAGTTGTTTTCACATACACGTGCGATGTGTCAATCAGAGCGGTCACTGCGCAGATTTGCGGCCGCAGACGATTTCTTCGATAGCGCAGGCCACGATGTAGTCAGGCAGCTTCTGGAGGGCGGGTGCCGCGTGGTAGGCTTCGATGATGCTTCGGTCGGGAAAGGCGCCGGCCCGGCGGATCAACTCTTCGACTGCTTCCGGCAACAGGTTGTCCGACGCGACCTCGGCGGCGAGGGATCGGGCTGTCGCCACAAGCTCCGTGAATTCGGGCCGGCTGTTGTACCAGTTGAGCTGAAACTCCAACTCGGCCGCTGTGCGGGACGTGGATCGGTCAAAGGTGTATTGAATCCCGATCGGGTTATAGCTCTCCAATCGCTCGTCGATGAACGCGATGCAGGCCTCGCGATAGGCGGCGAGCTTGTCCTCATTCATGTCATTGAAGCCCTGCCTTGCCACCTCCGCCGCCAGCAGCTCGTCCATCCGTACAAGCAGGCCGGCTCGATTGCCCGCCAGCCGCTCATACAGACGCTCGTAGTACGCTTTCAGCAGCAGTTGTGCAAGACTCATGGCCCGTCACACGGATAGAACGAGAACCTGATCACGCCCCGTACTATACCGCCCGGTCCGCCTGCCTGCTACAGGGCCGCCACTGTCGCCGGCGAAGTTCCACCTGGTCTTTTCAACTGTCTGGCTTGCCATCAGGGTATCGTAAAGGTTGCTGACGCCTCTGTTGACCCGCCCACCGGATCACGGCAGAACCGTGAAAGTCGCCGACTCTTCTATGGGTAAGCCGATGGGGCAATCCACCATGAAATCATACTGTCCTGGCGTCGTTTTTGGGGGCACCGTCAGGAACGTCCAGATACTGCCGTTCGACTCCGTCGTCAGAGACTCGCTTGGCTCGAGGGGGTCATGTCGCCCGTTGTGGTTCAAATCAATGAACGCGATCCCGGACGTGTTTGCCGCGAAGCCGGATCCTGCAGTCAACATCTTAGAGCCCGCGTGTCCCTCGCTGAGGCCCAACCACATACGTGTCGTCATGGTGAAGGTTGCCTCAGCCTCTACAGACCCGCCGGACGGGATGTCCGCCTCGACCGGGTAGGTGCCCCCCGCCACATCGGGCACAGGCAGGGTTACCCCGGAGAAGGTCCCGTCGGTCCCCGCCATCATGGACTGGCTTGGCTCACCCGGATCAAGGATGCCATCGCGGTCGTTGTCAAAGAACACAGTACCGGTGGCACGTGCAAAGCCACTGCCGGTAATGGTTATCCACGTATAGTCAGGTCCGCTGGTGGGGCTCACGGTGATGCTCCCGGTCACGATGAAGGTTGCCGAGGCTTCCTCCGGCCCGCCGAGAGAGAAATCCGCCGCGAAGGGGCAATCGCCTCCCGGCGTGTTCTCGGGCACGGTCACTGTTGTCGAGAAGGTGCCGTCCGGGGTCGTGGTCAGCAACATGGAGACCCACGGGGAGATCACATTGCCGGACGTGTTGGCCGCAAAGCCGCTACCGGTAATCGCTATCACAGTACCCACTGGTCCACTGGTCGGCTTCAAGGTTATGCTTGAGCTGCCACTACTTGTGCCACCACTTGTACTTGGCTCCGGCGGGTGCAGCCGGGCGGAGGGAATCACCTGCTTCGGCGTGGAGGGACTCGACCATCGCAGCTCGCAGGTCCCGCTGAGCGTGTTGTCATACCATTCCAGCCGAAGGGGATACTTCTGTCCGGCGACAAGCTGGATCGGCTGGCCGGCGTGCTCGGTGGCACCCTGGTCCCACCACGCATCGATGATCAGGTTGCCGTTCAACCACAAGCGGGCGCCATCGTCCGTGTTCACATAGAACGTATACGGTTCCGTGAATGCCGGCTCCACCTCACCGGTCCATCGGACGGAACACTGGTCGGAAGTGCCCGGGAAGACCTCGCCGGGCCAGTTGAAGTAGATTTGAGGATCGATAGGGATCAGGGCCGGGCTGCCGGAGAGGGTCATATTGGTGAAGTACTCGCCTCGCACGCCGTGAATCAACGCCCGGATCTCGGTGGCTGAGAGGCCACGGTCGTAAATGCGGACATCGCTAAGTGAGCCTCGCCAGCGTTCCCCGCCGGCGTCACCACCCATGAAGAACGGGTTCTCATCCATCGTCTTGGTCAGGGTTCTGGTCCCGGCCTCGACCCCGTCGCGATAGTACGTGAGCGTCGCCCCTTTCTTGACCACGGCATGATGGACCCACTGCCTGCCCGGGAGGTCCTGGTAGTCAATCGCCATTAAGTCGAAGTCGTTGAAGTACTCGAACTTCGTGGGGGTGAACTTGACGAACTGCAGGGGAGTCTCGGTGCCGCCAAAACGGTTGCCGAGCATGACATCATTGCCCCCACCCGGCACTGCGGTCGATTGGGCCGCATCCTGCCTGGCCCAGAAGGTCCAGGTGAAGCCGCCGGCGAGGTCCATGGCCGGAATGGTTCCGGCATCGACGTAAGCGCCGGTGGCGTCATCGCCATCGAAGCTCAGGACAGTGCCGCGTTCGGGGTCGCTGACCCAAACGGCTCCGTTTGGGCCGAGGCCGGCGTTGCTGTTGTAGATTGTGCCGTGCTGGTCATGACCGGAAGAATCTTGTACTGCGGTGCCCGAACCCTCTTCCATCTTCCACCAGCCGATAAGGTTCGGATCGATCACGTCTTGTGGCCCAGTGATGGGGGACAAGTATTCGCTGGTGATGATGCTTCGGTCGCGAATGCGCGGCCCTTGCCACGCCACGGCCAAGTTGTCGCCACCAATCCCTTCGGCGTGCAGGACCTCGATGTAATACCTCCTGCCGGCCGTCAAGGGGATGGGACTGGACTTCTGTTGAGGACCGCCGAGCCCGCCCCCGGTATTGTCGAAATCACGGGGCGGAGTCCACGCCGGCACACTGGCAATCTGCACGGCATGACCAGGGGTTTCATCCGTGCTCAGCCATAGCTGACTCTGGTCGTCGCTGGCAATCCAGAAGGTGTAATTGCCCGTCGCGGGGGGATAGAGGTACCCGCGCACGTAGGTGCCGTAGTGGTCTCTCCAGTCCGTCGGCCCTTCCAAACTGGCACGCCACTCCCTGTCGTCCGGGTAGTTCGGGAAGGTGGGCAGGCTTTCCAGTGAGCTTATGGTGCCGTCAGCGCCCCAATAGTACTCGAAGAGAATCGTGCCTCGGGCCGGCTCATCGCCGCCGGCCGTCAGGGCATACTCCGCCGCCGTGTCGTCGGGGCCCGCCCCGTCGCTCGGCGCCGGCCACGCATCCTGTGCGAACTGTCCAGCCCAAAGACCAACAGAGACCAACAGAATTGAACTCACTGCGAGAAATGCATGTCTTTTCATTGCCATCCTCCACATCACGGGCCAGCAACAACTACGAGAGTCTCCGAATCTTCTATGGGTGATCCGATGGGGCAATCAGCGAGGATGTCATAGAGTCCAGGCGGCGTTCCCGCAGGCACATTCCAGTACCCTGTGAACATACCATAAAGTGTCGTCGTCACACTAATGCTTGGCTCTCCGGAGTCGTATCGCCCGTTGCCGTTCACATCACAGAACACGCTCCCGCCAATCCGTTCCTGGAAACCGGTCCCAGTGATCGTAACCTTTTGACCCACGCGTGCGGTCCTTGGCGTCAAGGTTATCTTTGGGACAACTTCGAAGACGGCGGAAGCCTCTGGAGGTGTGCCGGACGGGATATCGGCCTGCACTGAGTGGTTCCCCGCCGGCACTGTCGGTACTGTCATGGTCGTTGAGAACGTGCCGTCCGGGGCCGTCGTTACGGGCTGGCTTACACCCGCGAAGATCACGTTGCCGGAAGCACTTCCCGCAAACCCAGTGCCCGTGATCGTTATCGCGTCGCCCACGTGTCCACTGGCGGGATTCAGGGTGATGCTCCCAGTCACGGTGAAGGTGGCCAAAGCTTCCTCGATCCCGCCGAGCGGGAAATCCGCTGCAAAGGGGTAATCGCCTCCCGGCGTCTTCTCGGGCACGGTTACTGTTGTCGAGAAGGCGCCGTCCGGGGTCGTCGTCAGTAACTTGGAGACCCACGGGGAGATCACGTTGCCGGACGTGTTGGCCGCAAAGCCGCTACCGGTAATCGCTATCACAGTACCCACTGGTCCGCTGGTGGGCTTCAAGGTCATGCTTGCACTTCCACTACTTGTGCCACCACCTGAGCCTGGCTCCGGCGGGTGCAGCCGGCCTGATGGGATCACCTGCTTGGGCGTGGACGGGCTCGACCAGCGCAGCTCGCAGACCGCCTCGGCGCCATTCTCATACCATTCCAATCGGATATGATACCTCTGTCCGGCGACAAGCGGGATCGGCTGGCTCGCATACTCGGTAGCCGCCTGGTCTTGCCAGGCATCGATGATCAGGTCGTCATCCAGCCACAGCCGGGCACCATCGTCCGCGTTCACATAGAACGTGTACGGCTCCGTGAATGCCGGCTCCACTTCGCCGGTCCATCGGACCGAACACCAGTCGGAAGTGCCCGGGAAGACCTCGCCGGTGCCCCAGTTGAAGTTGATTTCTCGATCGAGACGAGTCAGGGCCGGACTGCCCGAGAGGGTCATGTTGGCGAAGTATTCCCCTTGGAACAAACCCGTCAGCCACCGGATCTCGCCCGGCAACAGGGCCCGGTCGTAGATCCGCACATCATCCAGTGCCCCATTGAAGCTGTTCCAGCCGAACGAGTCGTCGCAACCGATGGTGATCATGGCATCGGTCGTAGGTCCGAAGGAGAAAGCACCCCGGCCGGTCTCCTGGCCGTCGATGTAGAAAACCAGCGTCGCGCCGTCGAACGTCGCGGCTACATGCGTCCATTCGCCGATGGGCAGAATGCGCCCGCCGCAATTCGGATAGCTGTCACCGCGGAAGAAACGAATCTGGTTGTTGGTGGCGTCGATCTCGAACTCCCACATCTGATTGGCGCCGGTCGAGTCCCAGTCATTGCGTTTGCCGACCACGCCCTGCCAGTTGTTCGGTCCTACAGGGCCCGCCCATTTGGCCCAGAAGGTCACGGTCAACTGGCCTGTGGCAGCGGAGGGGTTCCACGTACCACAGTTGACCCACCCGGACGCCGGGTTCTGGCCATTGTAGTGCAGAGCCTTGCCGAATCCGGGCGGGCCATCCACCCGGGTCGGCGTCCCCTGGATCGCGCCATCGTGCCCGTTGCCGGATGCATCGGCCGCAGTCATCCCGGAGGTCTCATCCAGCTTCCACCAACCGAGGAGATTCGGATCCGTCACGTCTTGCGGCCCAATGAGAGGGGACAAATACTTGCCTGCGATGATGGTTCGGTTGGGAATGCCGGGCCCTTGCCAAGCCACGGCTAGGTTGTCGCCACCAATACCTTCGGCCTGCAAGGCTTCAATGTAGTACCTCTTGCCGGCCGTCAGCCGGATGGGGGCGGACTTCTGTTGAGGACCGCCGGCCCCGCCCCCGGTATTGTCGAAATCTCGGGCAGGTGTCCAAACCAGCACGCTGGCAATCTGCACGGCATGACCAGGGGTTTCATCCGTGCTCAGCCACAGTTGGCTCTGGTCGTCGCTGGCAATCCAGAAGGTGTAATTGCCCGTCGCGGGGGGATAGAGGTACCCGCGCACGTAGGTGACATAGTGGTCTCTCCAGTCCGTCGGACCCTCCAAACTGGTCCGCCACTCCCGGTCGTCCGGGTAGTTCGGGAAGGTGGGCAGGCTTTCCAGTGAGCTTATGGTGCCGTCAGCGCCCCAATAGTACTCGAAGAGAATCGTGCCTCGGGCCGGCTCATCGCCGCCGGCCGTCAGGGCATACTCCGCCGCCGTGTCGTCGGGGCCCGCCCCGTCGCTCGGCGCCGACCACGCATCCCGTGCGAATTGTCCAGCCCAGAGACAAACAGAAACCAACAGAATTGAACTCACCGCGAGGAATGCGTGCTTCTTCATTCTCCTTCTCCTTCACAGGTTGAGGTAGATTGAGTACGCACGGTCTGATCGGCCCGGCGAGGCCGGAGCCGTACGTGTTCCCTGGTAACCCACAGCACACGAATTTTATCCGCCTTCTGTCCTGAAAGTCAAGAGGAAAAGGTGTCACTCTGGCGGAAATTGCTGTGTGACCAAAGGGGCTACGAATTGGGCTCGCTGGGGTGGCTCGGCAGCGTGAAGGTGAAGGTGCTGCCGCCGGTGGGGTTGTTCTCGGCCCAGATTCGGCCGCCGTGGCGCTCGACCACCTGCTTGGCAAAGGCCAGTCCCAAGCCCGTTCCGTCCCGCTCGGCCGCACGTGCGTTGTCGGCCCGGTAGAACTCCTCGAAGATTCGCGTCAGGTCGGCCGGAGGGATGCCGATGCCCGTATCGGTGATTTTCATCTGGACGAACGCGCCATCCTGCTTCGCCTCAATTCCCACCCGTCCACCGGCAGGAGTGTATTTGACGGCATTGAGAAGGATGTTCGTGATCGTCTCTTCGATGAGGACAGCTTCCCCATCGATCATGTCAATCGCCGGATCGATGTGATGATTCAGGACGATGGACTTGCTCTGGGCCCTGTTTTGGACGAGGGCCAGGGCACTGAGGAGGGTCTTGCGCAGCGAGAATCGCTCCCTGTCAAGTTGTCCCGTCAGCTTCATTCGGGTCAATTTCAGCAGGGCGGTGATGAATTCCATGCACTTGGTCGTTCGCCGGTGGGCCCTGCCGACCATGTCCTTCTGCTTTTCGTTGAGCGGCCCGACCATCCCACTGATAACGGTATCCAGGCAGCTTTGCACGGCGGCCAGATGCCCCTTGATGTCATGCGTCACGCGAAGCACGTATTCGTTTTTGACCTGGTCTTTCTCCTCGAGTTGCGCGTTGGCCTTCTCCAGGCCCTCCTGCTGGAGGCGGAGCTGCTCGCTGATGGAGGTAGTCATGTAAACGACGAGGTACAGCGTGACGACGAAGGTAAAGAGAAAGCCAAAGATAAACGTGCCGCTCCGGTAGAGATCGTGCCCGGCAAAACCCACCAGGCCGTGATGCCTGAGGATTCCGGCGCCTTCGAGAAGGACCAGCCCCCCGAACAGGAGGCCTGCCAACGTCGCCTGCAGATAGCTCTGCCGCTTGGACCGCAGGATGCTGGCGATGATCATGTGAAAGACGAAGAAGAAGGAGAACGGATTCTCGATGCCGCCGGAAAAGTGCAGGATGGTGGCGAGGATCAGCAAATCCGCGGAGATCTGAAACGTGATGATTCCCTCGACCGCTGAGTGGGCGGCGGGCGCAGTGGTGCCGTTCCCGGGCCCCTGTTCATCTCGCCGCGTCCAGTACCGCAACAGGCTGAGGAGAATGAAGTTGTAGACAACCAATGTGGCGGCAAGAGCATACAGCGCCGGGGCGGCGAGGGATACATCCATCAGCTCGTGAGAGATAAACGTGGCAATAGCTAGAACTGCAATCGCCACCCACCGCAATCGAATGAGCCAATACGCCCTCTGGATCAAACTGGGACTTTTCAGAAGGTTTTCCATATGGGATTTACTATTTACAATTTACGATTTACGATTTGGCTGCGTAACAACTGCAAACCAACATACAAATACCGTCATAGGCTGTCAGCTTCAGCCTGCGATGACATCCGTAAAGTGGTAAACTGTAAATCGTTGATTCCGGCGCTACTTGCCGAGGAGGTCTTCGACTTTGGCCAGAAGCACGTCCGGCTTGACCGGCTTGTCGAGGTACTCGTCCACGGGCAGCCAGGATTCGTCGCCGGCGGTGGTCTTGAAATCCAGCCCCGTCTTTTGCTTGACGCCCGTGAGCATGAGGATGGGGATGTCCTTGTACTTCTTGTTGTGCTTGA
Source organism: Sedimentisphaerales bacterium (assembly GCA_963708075.1). Lineage (GTDB taxonomy): Bacteria > Planctomycetota > Phycisphaerae > Sedimentisphaerales > Anaerobacaceae > PLanc-01. Next base: position 3,636,672 of record OY970194.1, on the reverse strand, counting down.
GCTCCCTCGACAGCTCAAACCCCTCCTGCGAGGTTCTCATCATCACGTCGAGGATGATCAGGTCAGGTTGGGCTTCCTTCAGCCGCTCCATGCCCTTGGAACCGTCCTCCGCGCTGCGGACGTCGTAGCCCCTGTTCGTCAGAATCACCGTCATAGCTTCCGTGATATCCGGATCGTCATCGATAATGAGAATCGAGCTCTGGCCCATGGTTTCTCCTTTGGCAACTCCGAAGCCTCAATTTTTCGTGGTAATCACTATATGATAATCTGAAGGTCGAAATGCTGGAATCGGAAATCCCGCACTTTGGCCCATCTTCTTCATGTTCAATCATTCCTCCAGCTCCTGCAGAATCAGAGAAACGTACTCATCGGCTCGCTCCATCAACGTCGGGCTCAGGCCTTGAGTGAATTCGACCCGCTGCGGCTGAATGCCGAAGATGACAATCTCCTCAGGGGCTTGCCCAAGCTGCCGGGCGATTTCGATAATCCGCATGAGGTCCGCCTCGTGCAGAGACTGATGCGCGAGCACCTTTCTGCTACGGACCTCTTCCGGCGTGAATCGCCTGATCGTGCCCGGCTCCTCGTCCATGAAAGCACAGTCTATGAAGATCACCTTACGCCGGCCCTCGATGTCGTGCAGCACCGACAGCCCCCCGGTCCCCGCGTCGAGGAAATCGACCGATGGATAGTCCGCCGCAGAACCTGCGAGCCGCTCGATGAGGTACACGCCGACCCCTTCATCACCCATCAGCGGATTGCCGAGACCAAGCACCACAATCGGTTTTTGAAGTCTGATTTTTGATTTCTGATTTTCAACATCAAACATCAAACTTCACACTTCAAACTTCACTTAACGAACTGCACGTCCAGCATGTGTGTCGAGCAGGACACACATGGGTCGTACGCGCGAACCAGCATCTCCAGCTTCAGCCGGATGGAGTCCTCGCTCTCGTCAAGGATCTCCGGCACGAGCTTCTCAAAATCCTTCTGGATATTCGCATGATTCTGATTCGTCGGAATGCAGACATCCGCGCCGACGCAGGTGCCCTTGCGATCGAACTCATACTCATGGAACAGGATGCCGCGAGGCGCCTCGACGGCGCCGCTGGCCTTGCCGGCCCTCGGACTGACCCGGACCGTTTCCTGCTTCAAGCCCGTCGTCAGAAGCTCATCGATCAATTGGATCGCTGTCTCCACGACGTGGACGGCCTCGGCAAGCTGGGCAACGCTGTTCATGTAGGGGTTGCAGCAGCCTTTCTTGAGGCCGAACATTTTCGCGACGGCTTTGGCCGTGGGCGACAGCATCTCCGCATTGTTGTTGAACCGGGCCAGCGCCCCGACGGCGTAGGAATCGCGATGCCATTTTGTCCACTTGGCGGTCGATTGATCGTTCACGTACTCATTGGCTACCGTCTTCCACGCGTTGACCGGCACGGTACTGTCGTAGTCGGTCGAGCCGATCTCGCCGTGATAGAAGGTATAGGTGGGCGGATTACCCTGCTTGAGCGAGATGTACTCGGTCGGCCGCTCGAAATTCGGCAGCGCGCCGGCGGCGGAAAGCACGACATCGGCCACGACCTTGACGGCCGGCATGCACTTCTTGAGCCGGTCCTGCAGGTCACGAAGCTGTGCTTCGGTGGGGATCTTCGTCATTCCGCCCGGACGCAGCGTCACCGGGTGCGTCGTCCGCCCGGCGATCAGGTCGGACCATTCATTCGCCAGGCGATGCAGGCCAATGATCGTCTTGACCGCGTCGGGGGCCTTCGCCACAAGCGGCACGACCGACGGAGCGTTGAAGAGATCGGGGGCCACCAGGTAGCCGACGTGCAGCACGTGGCTCTGGAACTGCTCCGAGAAGTGCATGAGCAGCCGAATCTTGTCCGTCTGCTCGGTGACCTCGACGCCGATGGCGTTCTCGACCGCCTTGGTCGCCACGAGGGAGTGGGAGATCGAGCAGATGCCGCAGATTCGGCTGACGATGGTCTGGATGTCCTCGTAGCTGCGTCCGCGCATCATGGCCTCGAAGAAGCGGGGTGCCTCGGGCACCTGCCACTCGAGCTTCTCGATCTTGCCGTTCTTGGCGTTGAGAACGATATTGCCGTGCCCTTCGATGCGGGTCACGTGATGTACGTTTATACTGACTGTGCCTTTACTCATAGATCGTCGGCTCCTGTTTGCTGCCAAAGAGAACCATCTTGGTCTTCAGATCGTCGATGTTCAGGCCGTACCGGGTGATGACATCTTTCGCCGCGTCTACGTTCGCATTATCGACGTAGCCCCGGCAGCCGAAGCAACGGAACCCGTTCGACGGGCACCGAGCCCCGCAGCCGGCGCGGATGATGGGCCCGAGGCACACCTGATCGTATTGCCACAGGCACGGATTGCCGGCGGCCTTGCACTCGACGCAGACGGGGTAATCGGGAATCTCCGGCTTCTTGCCCATCAGCAGGGATCGCACGATGTACGTGAATTCTTTCCTGTCGATGGGGCAGCCGGGCACGGCGTAGTCCACCTGCACGACCTCGCCGACCGCCTTGGTCGGACCCGTTCTCAGGTGCGGTTTGCCGGCCGCCTTGCCGTAAACGCACTTCTTGACCTCATCGAGGTCAAAGTTGTTCTTGAGCTTATTGATCCCGCCGATCACCGCGCAGGCACCCAGGGCGATCAGCACCTTGGCCCGGCTTCGGATCATCTTGATCCGCTCCTCATCCTCCAGGCGGGTGATCGAACCTTCGATGATGGCAATGTCATACTCGTCACTCTTTTCACTCATTGCCTCGCGCCACTCCACGACGTCGGCGCCTCCGAGGAGACTGAGAATCTCCTCTTCGAGGTTGACGATCTGGAGCTGACATCCTTCGCAGCAGGCAAAATCGAATATCGCAATTTTGGGTTTCGCCATTGTTAAATCGCCTCCGGCAGAGAAGCCAAATCAGAATATCGGAACACCGGGCCGGACATGCAGACATACGCGTTGTTGATCTGGCAATGCCCGCACTTGCCTACGCCGCATTTCATTTTCCGTTCGAGGTTCAGGAAGATGTTCTCGTGCGGCACGTTGTGATCGGCCAGGGCCATCAGCACGAACTTGTACATGATCGGCGGGCCGCAGACCAGGATCGTGGCCGACTTGAGATCGGTCTCGACCTTGGAAACCAGCTTGGTCACGACGCCGACGTTGCCCTTCCAGCGTGCATCGCCTTCATCGAGGGTTTCGAGGATCTGCACGTCGCCGCGCTTGCTCCAGGCCTCGATCTCGGAGGTGAACAGCCGCATGTCGTAGGACTTGGTTCCCTGGAGGATGGCCACGTCGCCGTAGTCGCCGCGATTGTCGAGCACGTAGTTGATGAACGACCGCTGCGGCACCAGGCCGAGACCGCCGCAGACGAAGACCAGGTTCTTGCCCTTGGCCTCGTCCACGGGATAGATGCCTTTGCCGAGCGGCCCGCGGATGCCGAGCTTGTCGCCGCGTTTGAGGCCGTGGATGGCGCCGCTGACCCGGCCGATCTTGCGAACCACCAGCTCAAAGCTGTCCGCAAGCGTCGGCGACGAGCTGATCGTGATCGGGGCCTCACCGAATCCGGCGATCGAGACCTCCACGAACTGGCCGGGAATGAAATCGAACTGGCCGTCATCCATGGAGAGCCGCAGGTACTTCTCCGTGACGTTCATCTGGCTCACGTCGTCGACGGTCGCCATCTGCGGCAGGTAGATGTCTTTCTTTTGAGTACAACACTCACACATTAGTGGACTCCTATTGATTATGGATTATTGATGATTGATTATTGATGCTGGCCACTGGACCAATCATCAATTATCAATCATCCATCATCAATTGCTTTCAGCCGATCCCCAGGTCATCGATCAGGCGGTTGTATGCGCTTACGGGGTTCGCGATGTCCGGCAGGCACGCGCCGATGCAGCGTCCGCAGCCGACACAGGCGATCTGGCCGCCGATCTTCTCCGGGACGTACTTGGCCTTGCGGTACAATCGGTGCCTGAACCGGTCGGCCCTGGCCTTGCGGAATTCATGGGCCGGTGCGACCTTGGTGAATCCGTCGAGCAGGCAGCCGTCCCAGGCCCGCGATCGCTGGCCGGTCTGGAGGTCCCAGCTCACGTCGTCCTGCACGTTGAAGCAGTAGCATGTGGGGCAGACCTGGTTGCACGAGCCGCACGAGAAGCACGTCTTGGCCCTCTCCTCCCAGATGGGATGCTTGTATGCCTTGGCAAGAAGCTTGGGCAGATAGGCGGGATCGCACTTGAGCTCGTGCTTGTTCAGGGACTTTCTGTTGCGGGCCCAGACGTCCTCTCTCTTGTTCAGGGCCTTCGCATCGGCCGGGGCGCCTTTGGCCTTGGCCAACAGTTGCTCGCCCTTCGGTGTCGCGGCCTCCGCCACGTAGGCATCGCCGATGTCCGTCAGCAGAATGTCGTAACCTTCCTCCGCGACGGCGGTCCCCATGGAGGATGCGAAGACGTTGTCGGACGCTCTGGCCACGTCACAGGCGATGATCGTTGCGTTATTCCGGCGCGTCATGTAGTGCGTGTCGTAGTTGTCCTGCCGGAACAGCTCATCCATCTGGTTGATGGCGATCACATCGTAGGGATGCACGCCAAGGAGGATGAACTTCTCGGCGCCGCATTGCGACTGGTAGGGGCCGCCGACCTCATACGTCAGGAGCACCTCCGCCGGGGGCAGGAAGAACTTCTTGGGCGGCTGAAGCGTCACGTCATAGTCCAGACGCAGATCCTTCGCCGATTCCAGCGGGGCAAAGTCGAACCGGTCGCCCTTCGCCTGCACGCCGATGGTCTTCTCCGTCTTGATCAAGGCATCGACAAACTTCGCAAAATCATCCTTCGTTATCTTCTTTACACTCATGCGAAAATCCCGGCTCCAAAAGCCTCAAAAACCATTTCCGACCATTACGCACAACCTCATCCTGCAAATCGCGTGACCGGAGATTGCTTCGTCGCTGTGCTCCTCACAATGACATACAGTACCTGTCTATGTCATTGCGAGCGTAGCGAAGCAATCTCGGCCGCTATGGCTCCTCCGTCCGCCCGGCCCGAGGAATATAGTAGGGCAGACGAGCCAACTCCATCGCGATATCCAGCGTGATCACTTTGACCCGCTTGGGGACGCTGACCTTGCACGGGGCGAAGTTCAGAATCCCCTTGATTCCGGTGGCCACGAGTTTATCGACGGCAGGCTGCGCCGCCGCACGGGGGACCGCGATGATCGCCAGGCTGATGTCACGCTCCTTCACCGTATCGATCCGGGCGAAATCCTCGATCGTGATCCCGTTGTTCATCGTCGTGCCGATTTTCTTCGGGTCGACATCGAAGGCGGCCGCGATGTCCAGACCGTATACGCCGAAACCCGGATACGCCAGCAGCGCCGAGCCCAGATCGCCCACGCCTATCAGAGCGGCCCTGCGGATCACATCCAGGCGGAGGATCTTCTTGATTTCCCTGGCCAGCTTCTCAATATCGTAGCCGACGCCGCGCGTGCCAAAGTCGCCGAAGTATGAGAAATCCTTGCGGATCTGCCAGGAGTTCACGCCCACGAAATCCGCCAGGGCCTGGCTGGAGATATACCGCTCGCCCTGGTTTGCAGAAACCATCAGGCCTCGCAAATACACGGGCAACCGCCGAACCGTTTCATCCGGAATTCTGTGATACCGCATGTCCAGCACTACGAACACTTCGTACTTGTGTTCACATTCACAAAACAAGGCCGGGCTACTATAAGGGATGGCGCGTCCGTTGTCAACACCCGGGCGCGATATTTGCGCCCGGCGCAAGCTGCACCGTGACGCAAGCCGCGCAAAAATCACAGGTTAGGTCAGCCTCGAAACCGCAGGAAAATCCCGAACGACGGCCCGTTCGACCCCCAAGAGGACGTGAAACGCTGCCCCCGGGAGATATGAAATGCTTGGAAACTATCCGAAAACCGACTCTGACTTGTCATTGCGAGCGCAGCGAAGCAATCTCCCACCCCCTGGGATTGAGATTGCTTCGTCGCTGCGCTCCTCCTAAGAAACTGACCGGCCGGGTGCCATGTCTACGCTTGCGTAGACATGTTCCACTCGATGGGCAAGGCATGCTTACGCGAGCGTAAGCATGGCACCCAAACCATCAGGTTCTTCCTGGCACCCGCCGCGCAGCGGCTGACCGACTCGCAATGACATTCGCCGCTTTGAGATAGTCTCTCAGCCGTGGTCGGCAAGGCGTGTCCGACTACGCTGGCTCTCAATCCCCGACAAGGCGGCGTGCCTGATCGACCTTGAACTGCACGAGGAATTTCTTTTTGCCGCCGTAGCTCTCCTCTTTCCGCTCTTTTCGTCGCATCGCTTCGATTTTCTTCGGATCAGTCTCCTCTGCCGTCTTGGTCAGGTACAGCCGCAGACCGTTATATCCTTCCCCGCCTGTGCCCTGGCTTTGTTCCAGGAACAGATACGCCGCGTGCGGATTCGACTCGATGTTGCTGTGACTGAGGTGGTCCCCCATGATGAATGCCACTGTATCCTCGTCCACGACGTGCGGACGTGCAAAGATGGCCGAATCCACGTTACCCTCGGCATCCGCCGTGCTCAGAATTCCGATACCCTCAACATTCTCGAAGTACTCACCCAGACTCATGTTCTTCTCCTCGAACAATCGCCTCTAAAGCGTTTCTCAAATCGACGTAGCTGAACTTGAACCCTGCCTCCTGAAGTCGCTTGGGGATGGCTTGCTGGCTGGCGAGGAGCACCTCGTCGGCCATCTCGCCGAACGTTAGACGTGCGGCAAAGGCGGGAAGCATCGTCCATGCCGGTCTTCGAAGGACCTGCCCCAGGATCCGGCTGAACTCCTTCATCGTGACCGGTCTGGGCGAGGTGAGGTTGAACGGCCCCTGCAGGCTTGAGTTCTCCATGAGAAACCGGATCGCCCGGATCTCGTCCTGCAGACTGATCCACGAAAGCCATTGGCTCCCGCTGCCTACCCATCCTCCAAGAAAGAAGCGGAAAGGCCGCATCATCCGCGGCAGCGCACCTCCTTCCTGCGCCAGCACGATACCCGAACGGAGTTGCACGTGCCGGACGTTCTGCCGGCCGACTCTCGCCGCAATCACCTCTGTTTTGCGGCATACTTCGGCGAGAAAGCCGTCTCCGGGCGGCGAATCCTCCGTGAGCGTTTCGTCGCCGCGAGAGCCGTAATAGCCCACGGCGGAGGCTTGGATGACCACGCCAGGCCTGTTTCTGGCCCCTTCGACCGCATCGGAGATCGCGTTGGCGCTGTTGGTTCGGCTCTGCAAAATGCTCATCTTCTGCGACGGCGTCCAACGGCCTTCCGCCAGGCTCTCACCGGCCAGATTGATGATGGCGTAGGCGCCTTCCGCCTGGCCCGCCCAGCCGCTGGTGGTTCTGGCGTCCCACTCCACGATCTTTGCGCATTCCTTCATAACAGAGGCGGCTCGCCTGGCATCCCGCGTCAGAGCGACAAGCTCATAGTCGCCGCGAAGCTCCCGGCATAGCGCCTGGCCGATGAAGCCCGTAGCTCCGGCGATAATCACTCGCATAGTCACATCCTTCTGTCTCCGCGGCTTTCAGCCGCTCGATCTTCTACGTACGCACAAGACCCGTACTGCGTTTGCCCTTGCGGGCACTTGCATATCGGACCTTCCGCAGGCCGGCTGTTGCGTACCGATCCGCTCGTATCCAAGACACAGAAATACTGTCCGGCCCGGGCATCTCTATATCATGCCTGACTGCGAACTGATAAACCAAGGGAAGCATCCCCCGAGAGCGATGCTGCTCCTCTGTCGGCCGGCCGCCAGTGGGGCAGGATGCCTTCAATCTACACCGTCAGCACTCGTAAGTCCAGTTGGAATCATATTTTCGGACGTGTGGCAGCCTTGGGCACCCAAGCATCTGCTGATGGCCGACATCACCTGCATCGCGTCCGGAGGCCTCGCCTTTGCCATGAGGGTCGCTCCAGAAAAGTTTCCGGATTTCCGGTTATTTCCGTTACCAAAAGTGCGTTCCTGGCACTTGATTTCCAATCGCTGTCGCCGTATATTATCGGCACCAGCCGGTTGGAGGACCCCTACGGAGAGAGGTCTCGCGCATGTGCCACTGATTTTCTGGAGGAGGGTCAGTCAAACGCCGATTCCATACCGGCGTTCCGCACAGGATGTGTGTTCGGACAGCAGAACGCGTCTTGCCATGGATGGGACATCACCCAAAGGAAAACTGCCTTAAGGAGCTTATTCATGAACGAGTCGCAATCCAGACCACTGCCGATATGGCTGCTGTTCCTCATTCTCGCGTTTTTCTGCTCCACCGCCCGGGCCGATTCGCGCGACTTGATCTTCGAGATAGACCCGAGCGCGTTTCCGGGCTCTTTCTTCCGCATTGTCCTGGATCACAATGGTGACTACGTGCAGGGCGAGGGCGACGGTTACGGCGGCGGCACGTGGTATTATTACCCTGCCAGCGGATGCTGGAGACAGTGGTTCTACAACGAGCCGTACAGCCCCGATCGGGAAGGATTGCTATATTACAGGGTGTTCATCACGGCTAACGACTACGCCAGAAGCGTGTCTTTCGATGTCCGCTTCAATTGGGCTACGCCGCAGTGGTCCCAACTCGGCCGCAACCGGCCCCCCTTGCCGGACGATGCGCCGACGGAAAGCGATGAAGCCAAGTATATGGACAGCGAGGAGTTCCAGGCCCTCGACAGTGTATTCCTAGGAAATCCGGAGAACCCCGGATCCGTGGAGCCAAACAAGGAGCTTACGATCGGGCAGTACAACCCGGACTGGGTCTCGATCGATATCCGCGGAAGGAACGTCGATATCCATCGCGGGGTCATGCGCGAATGCCGGGCCAAAGGCGGCGACTCTGACGGAGGCACCCAGCAGCCGACACAGCAGGACTATGGCGATGCTCCCGATTCCTATGGAACTACCCTCGCCAGCAATGGAGCCCGGCACCTGGTCTCCGCCGGGGTCTACCTGGGAGCCGGCGTCGACACCGAGTCCAACGGCAGGCCGACCGCGTCCGCCACCGGCGATGACGACGATCGCGACGACGAGGATGGAGTTCAATTCACCAGCAGCCTGTCGCCCGGGGAAACCGCCACCATTGACGTGACGGCCTCTGTCCAGGGCTATCTGAATGCGTGGATGGATTTCGACGGCGATGGCAGTTTCGATGGCAGGGATGAGCAGATATTCGAGGATGTGCTGCTCAGGAGCGGCGTAAACCACCTTTCCTTCCGCATTCCGGCAACCGTTGCCCCCGGCGATACCTATGCAAGGTTCCGTTTCAACACCCGGGGCCTGTTGCCCTATTATGGTCCGGCGCAGGATGGCGAGGTGGAGGACTACAAGGTTTCCGCGGTGCGCGACTTTGAGCCGCAAACCAATGCCGGCAAGGGAGGTCTCAAATGGAGCCAGCCGGCCCAGAGTTCCGATGCCGCCACGCCATTCATATTCCGTGGATGGGACGAGGTCTCCGGCCTGCATCTGCATCAGATCAACGCCGATGACTGGCAGTGCACCGATGAGCGGCCGATCACGGGGTTCCAGTGGTGGGGCTCCTTCCAGAGCTGGACCAAGCCCATGCTGCCGTCCGTGCAGCCGCTGGCTTTCCATATCGGCATTTGGACGGATGCGCCCGGAAAGACCGCCGATTCGAATCACCCCAATACCCTCCTCTGGGAGACGTATTGTACGCACTGGACGTGGAACCTGGCGGGGCAGGATGACGACCCGCGGGGGATCAATCGCGGCGAAACCTGCTTCCAGTTCACCTGCCTGCTGTCTCAGGACGAATGGTTCTATCAAAGTCCGACAACCGGGTCCACCGGCGCATCGGTGCCCACCGTTTACTGGCTGAGCATCGCCGCCGTTTATGACACGGGTGCACCCACGCCTTTGAATCCATGGGGCTGGACGACCCGGCCGTACTCCTTCAACAACGCCGCAGCCCGTGTCTCACAGGTCGCCGCCGGCAGCTCATCCACCGGCTCCTGGCCTCCGGTCATCGGCGCCCGCTGGCTGGCGGGGGAGTCTGTCGAGTACCCCAGGGGTACCAAGTGGGACCTTGCCTTCGAATTACTGACGAATCAGGGCGGACAACAGTCCGGCAATCCCAATCTGGCGCCGATCTACCGCTTCTATTCCGCGAAGAATAACGCATACTTCTACACGATCAGCGAGACTGAGAAGGCCTCACTGATTCGCGACTTTCCTACCGTGTGGAAGTACGAAGGCATCGTGTTCTACGCCTACCCGCCGGAGAGTAAGGCCGCCGGGACAAAGCCCGTCTATCGCTTCTGGTCCGCCAGCCTGAATCGCCACATCTATACCATGAGCGAAACTGAGAGACTGACGCTGGAGCGCCAGCCTGCGGTGTGGAAGTCGGAAGGCGTCGCCTGGAACACCTTCGAGAGACCTCCGGCCAAGTAACAAAACGCCGGGGCCCCGCGTGCTCTGCGGGTCCGAACCGAATACGCAACCCACCGCCGGTCGAGGCAGGAAAGCTCTCCCGCCTCGACCGGCGTGCTTTTTGATATCGCTCATCCGCCAGTTGGCTTTGTTTCGCGCAGCAGGGCCGGCGTCCCCGCTCGCCCCGGATTGCCTGCCAGCAGCCCGGTCCGGGAATTGGCTTTGTTTCGCATTCTCGCGGAATTGAACGTAACCGCTTTACCACAAAGGACTTAGGGTTAATTCCAGCCTCTCCAGTTGGCTTTGTTTCGCAGAGTCATCCGTGCAGTTTCCTTCAGCCTGCCGCCTCTCGCCTGCTGCCCTCTGCCAATAGATTGGCTTTGTTTCGCACAACTCGCCGGGAGCCGCGTGGCGAGGCCGTCTCGGCCTTGTCTTGCCATGGCAATTGGCTTTATTTCGCAAAGGCTGCTCGCGGTGGGACTGCCCCGCACGCAATGTTCTATTGTTCCCAGATAACCTATCCTTCCCAAAATTGGCTTTGTTTCGCGGCCGACCCCGGCGTGCCGAATTGGCCTCGTTCTGCGCGCCGCGCATGTGTGTCATTGCCGGCATCCGTCCTTCAATCCGCACTCCGCAATCGACAATCCGCAATCCCAGAGCCCCGGCCCGCAATTGGCTTTGTTTCACATACAGATTCCTCGCCACACAGACTGCGGAGATGATCCATGGGGGGATTGGTTCTGATCTCATTTCCCGCGCCTCCGCGATGGACTTTGGGGTATTGTGGCCACTGACGCGGACTTGCATCTTGCCGCTCATGATCCTCCGAAACCGCTGCCCATGATTCTCTATTCAGTTGTTTAGATACTATACGAACATCGAGACTTCCTGTCAAGCGAAATCCGGGTGCTGCACGTCTTTTTTTGTTGGCCCGCCACAGGCACGTAAGTAATCCTTGCGACACGTGTATCGACCGCCATCTTGATTCCGTTTGCCTTTCGCCTGGCCCGGGCCTACAATCGAGTTATGCGTTCTCTACGCTCTACAGGACGAGTCGGAAGAGTCAGCAGGGAGGGTCAGGGACATGTCAGATGGACAACGGGGACCGACGGCCGTGCTTGGGCGGGGTATTCTCTCGCTTGGGATATCCTTCGTCGTTCTCGGCGTCCTGATCTTCCTCCCCGCCGGCGATATCCGCTGGTGGAAAGGCTGGCTCTTTCTCCTGGTCTTCTTCGTCTTGACGGTCCCGAGCATCATCTATCTGCGGCGCACCAACCCCGAAATCTTCGCTGCCCGAAGCAGGATGTTCGGTGCGGGCACGAAACGCTGGGACAAAGCGCTGATCGTGCCGCTGATGCTCTCATTCGCCGCGATGTTCCCATTAGCCGCCTTCGACTCCGGCCGATTCCACTGGTCCAGCGTTCCGCCCTGGCTGATCGTCCTCGGCTACATCCTGCTGTGCATCGGCTACCTCATTTCCATCTGGGCCGAGAGCGTCAACAAGTTCGCCGAGCCGAGCGTGCGAATCCAGACCGAGCGAGGCCACAAAGTGATCGACACCGGCCCCTATGCCGTCGTCCGCCACCCCCTCTACCTCGGCGCCCTCTTCATGATGGCCGGCATTCCCCTGTCCTTAGGCTCCTTGTACGCCCTGATCCCATCCGCCGTCGCGACGGTAGTCCTCGTGGTGCGAACCATCCTGGAGGACAGAACGCTCCAAAAGGAACTGCCAGGCTACAAAGACTACGCCGCCCGAGTTCCCCGCCGCCTGATCCCCGGCGTCTGGTAGACCGAAGGCAAATGGAAACTGTCCCTCGGCGGTCTTCACAAGGTTCTTCGGCGACGACCGAGAACTGCCAAGTGGCTACTGTCCTGGTTTCCATTTGCCTCTCCCCCGACTTGTCCCTACAATAGGATATGGATTCGCAGGCTACTGTGCCCTTCGACAGGGGGGAGAATAAGGACCTCCGTCGCCGCTCTCCGCAATCCTGAACAGTGCTAGAACTGACAGCCTGCGGGCGCGTCTTGACTCCTGAACCCGGAGAGAGGATAACATAACCGGACATCCTTGAGTGCGAAGAATGGTTGATGAAGGTTCTGACAAATCTGTTGTGGTGTGGTTTCCTGCGGCCGAGCACTTTACGACTCTACCAGATCTGACCGTCTGGGCAAGCCTGTGTCTGTATCATGATCAAGTGGTCGTCTGCAGTTGGCCGCTGCATATCGTGCAAAAAGTGCTTGAACAAATGACGGCTGCTCAGGAGGGTGAAGTAAGCGACTCTCTATTCCCCGGCATCCGTGAGCTTGCTGCGGCAACCGATCTGGCATGCATCAAAGCAGGAACGAAGTTCATAGATATGCTTGATGCATTAGAGCGTGAAGGCATCGTGGATACAAAGTCGTGGGACTGGGCTCGCCGTCTGCGTTCAACCGGCGGATACAGAGCAGTTACGAGAGAGGAAATGTGCGATGTGAAAGAAACACATCCGCAGGTCAGTCTGGAGCACGCATTGTTGGCTTGCGCAATCTCGCATGAGAAAGGCTATCCGATAGCCCTGGACTGTACAACGTCGCGCAAAGTAGGCACTCCAGGAGAGGCTACAGAACTTCTGAATGCTGTGCTTGCTCAATCCGCGATCTGCCAACTGGCCCTGCCCGGCATCAGAGCGGTTGAGATCGACGATCTGTTAGAAGTGAGGACCGCCCTGAGGGATGAATTGCTTGAATTCCGTGGTGGAATACGGAAGTTGACATGGCAGCTTTACCGCCAGATCAAGGGGATACGTGACCTACACGAAATCCGCCAGGAGGCCAATGTGCTGGTCAATACGGAGATCAAAGGCGCACTGATGTCTCTGGAGAATCGGATGAGGAAGCATGAGAGTAGCCGTATCAGGAGGATGATTTTGCGGAGTGCCCCCGTCTTGGTCGACGCCGGCACATTCTCTTGGGCCTCGTTCGCCAAAGTAATTCTCAAGATCGCAGGTGTGATCGATGATGCGAAGCCACCGGGCGATCAGGTGGCGACGTATCTATACAAAACGAGTAAGAAGTTCAAGGCGGATTCATGACATGGCGTGTCGAGGAAGACGAGCCTTGACCCTGTGGACATATCGTATGTTTAGGGACCGCCGTACGTTCCACACCTTATCGTCGCGAACCTCTTCACAAGAGGCATAACATGGCAGGATGGCAGGATCTCTTAGATCTGGTTACAGGTGAAGGAAAACAGTTGATTCGCCGAACAGATATTGAGCATACGTCGCTGCCTCTGGAGACAAAACTGGATCAATGGGTCACGATGCGGAGGTCTACTGATTTCTACTGGGACAAGATGTTGGGAGGCTTTGACGAGATTGAGGCTTCCTTCCAAGCTCTCAAAGACATCGCTGTCTATGTTGGCAGTTTCCCTCATCGCAATAGCCAAGTGACAGAGCTAAGGTGTCTGAAGTACCATGTCCAGAATTACCTTCAAGAGGCATATATACTGAAAGAACGCCTTCTGGCTTGTCTCACAACTATTGAGAGAGCTCTGAGGAACGATAAACGGTCTTCGCAAACGCGCTCCAAATCTGAGCAGCTGCGCGAGGTCATCAAGTTGACGTTCAAACCGATTGTCGACATCAGGTCGCATCATGTACATCAACGGCGGTTTGAACCTGCAGGAATGGATATCTTGGATGAGTTCGATCTGCTCAGAACGAACCCGCGAATGAACAAGATCAAACACGTGTCGGATGATTTCGACCGTGCATGCAGGCTTGCTAGGAGCCAGTGCAGGCAAACAATGGTAGCGCAGAACAGGAAGATTGTAGCGGTGTTGGATGCCTACGCGGATACAATGATTCGCATTCTTTTTGACCCAAACACTCAGCGACTTGTATATCCTCTGAGAATCAAGTAAGCAGACAGAGGAGTGGGGAACTGGAGGTACGCGGTACTTCTTCTCATTTTGCTCATTCGACAGGTCTGGGGGTCGTCAGGTCTGCAATTGGCAATTATTCGCGCGGACGTTGTCTGGAGACCCCATACTGCTGGCCTTTGAATAGTTAAACGAAATGGCCGTGAGTGTGAGCTATTTCATTTATCCGTTCACAGGTCGGTATTGATTCGGGGGCGGGGGTCGTGTCTTCATTATTCATTATTCGGCGTGGATGGAATCTGGAGACCCCATGCCATTGACCTTTGAATAGTTAAATGAAATGGCCGTGAGTGGGGGCGATTTGCTTTATCTATTCAAAAGGCGGTCGTTTTCGGGGGAATGGAAGGAACGCTGCCCAAGGTGGAAATTCGAAATCCGAATATCGAAATTCGAAACAAGCTCGAATGAGCGAATGTCGAAACTCAAAATGGGGTCAGACTAGCGATTGCCTTTCTGTCGTTCGGGTTTTGCATTTATCGGTCTTTGAATAGATAAAGAAAATGGCACTATTCAAGCCTGGGATGTGTGAGGCACGGGATTACGGCCGCTTGGGCGAGCTTCTCTTGGCGCGAGGCCGGTCTTGCTGATGGCGACCGGCGATGGGCATTGCGTCGCGTTCGCGCGCCTGGCCTTCGGGTTTCCGGCACGTCCAGCCAATGCTGTGTAGCACGTGCCAGACCCCGGAAGGGTCGTAGCAGACCCCGAAATGCTCCTCGATGACTTCGGCGATCCGCTTCACCGTCCATAGATCGGTCGCATACCCGTGGGCGAGAGGACCTTTCCGCAGCAACTGTTCCAGCTTCCGCCGCTGCCGGGCCGTCAGCTTGGGCCGGCGGCCGGGATGCGGCTTGGCCTTCAAGCCGGCCAGCCCGGTTCGCTGATAGATCTTCTTCCATCGGGAGACGGCTCCCGGCGAGACGCCGAGTCGCCGGGCCACTTCACCGGGCCGGTGACCGGCTTCAACCAGAGCAACGGCCTTAAACCGCTGTCGCTCGAGCTCTTCGGGTTTTCCTGGTGTCCGCATGCCTGAAAAGATCGACCGACTAAGGCGATTTTCTTTAACTATTCAATACCTGATCCGATTGGCCTCAAATTTCGGATTTCGTGCTTCGGATTTCTCCACCTCTCGTTCATGCACGGTTTGACAGGGGACTTGCTTTGCGGGCGGGGGATGGTAGACTGGTTTGCGTGGGGACACGATTCAGGACTGTGAACGATGTTCTGGATTTCGCGATTGCCAGGGAGGTGGAATCGCGGCGATTCTACGGGGAACTGGCTCAGCTCGCGACGAAGCCCGAGGTGCGCGAAATCATCGGCCGGCTCGCGACGGATGAGTTGCAGCACAGCATCCACTTGCAGGCCATCAGAGCCGGCGAGGTGGCGTTCGCGGGCGACGAGGAAGTCGGCAGCCTTGATATCGAGGAAGCGTTGGCGGAGGTCTCGCCGCAACCGGGAATGAGCTATGCCGATCTGCTGGTCGTCGCCATGAAGAAGGAGAAGGCCGCGTTCAGACTGTACACGAATCTGGCATCGCTTGCGAGGAGCCAGGCCCTGCGCGACGTGCTCACGAAACTCGCGCAGGAGGAAGCCGAACACAAGCTCCGGCTGGAAATCGAGTACGACTGGGCGACGTTCTAAGAATCTCTGACACAAGGAAGATATGGCAAGGCGGCCCACATGTCATTCCCGCGAAAGCGGGAAGCCAGCCCCTATCGAACGATCCCCCGCCTTCGCGAGGGCAAGCTCTGGACCCCCGCCTACGCGGGGGTGACATAGCAAGGCTCATTCCGGCATCGCCTTTAAGAGCCTCAGCGAGAGGATGAGCGGGGATGGTTTGCACCCACGGCAGGTGCACGACCTGCCAGAATGGCACTCCATTGTTGCCTGCACAAGCGCATAATCCATTGCCTGATAATGGGTTATGATTATTACCCGGTCGGGCACACGGTTTGCACACTGAGCGTATAACCTAATGTGATGAAACGAATCCGACGAACGAGGATACGGTTATGAAATTCGACAAATTCACATTGAAGGCACAGGAGGCATTGGCGACGGCCCAGCAGATCGCGATGGCCAAGTCGCATGTGGTTCTATCGCCGCTGCACCTGCTCAGTGCGCTCTTGAGCGATGAGGGCGGCGTTACCGAGATGATTGTCAAGAAGATCGGCGCCAATGTGGATCGCATACGCCAGATGGCGGAAGACGAGTTGAATCGGATGCCCCAGGGCACAAGCACGGGGCAGCTTATGCCCGATCCGGCGTTCAACCAGATCGTGCTCGATGCGCAGAACCGCGCGGACAAGATGGGCGACGAGTATCTCAGCGCTGAGCACCTGTTCCTTTCGCTGGCCGCTGTCAAGAGCGACGCCCAGGAGATTCTGAGCCTCAACTCGGTGACCCCGAGCAAGGTTGAACATGCTCTGAAGGATATCCGCGGCGGCGCGAAGATCACCGACCAGAACCCGGAGGAGAAGTACAAGGCGCTGGAGCGCTACGGCATCGATCTGCTGGAGATGGCCCGCAAAGGCAAGCTCGATCCGGTGATCGGGCGCGACGAGGAGATCCGGCGGTGCATGCAGGTGCTCAACCGCCGCACGAAGAACAACCCCGTTCTGATCGGCGAGCCGGGCGTCGGCAAGACGGCCATCGTCGAGGGTCTCGCCCAGCGAATCGTCGCGGGCGATGTGCCGACGGGACTGAAGAACAAACGAGTGATCGGCCTCGATATGGGGGCGCTGATCGCCGGAACGAAATATCGGGGCGAGTTCGAGGACCGCTTCAAGGCCGTGCTCAAGGAAGTCATCGCTGCCGAGGGGCAGATCATCCTGTTCATCGATGAGCTGCACACGGTCGTCGGCGCCGGCGGGGCAGAGGGCGCCGTCGATGCGGGCAACCTGCTCAAGCCATCGCTGGCCAGGGGCGAGCTTCGCTGCATCGGTGCGACCACAATTGACGAGTATCGCAAGCACATCGAGAAGGACGCCGCCCTGGAACGCCGATTCCAGCCAATCCTGATCGACCCGCCGAGTGTGGAAGCGACCATCGCGATTCTTCGCGGGCTGAAGGACCGCTATGAGACTCATCACGGCGTGCGCATCACCGATGCCGCGCTCGTGGCCGCGGCGACGCTGTCCAATCGCTACATCACCGACCGCTGGCTGCCGGACAAGGCCATCGACCTGATCGATGAGGCGGCTTCCAAGCTGCGAATCGAGAACGACTCGCTGCCTGGCGAGTTGGATGGCATTCGCCGCAAGATCATGCAGCTCCAGATCGAGCGGGAGGCCCTCAAGAAGGAGTCCGATCCGGCGAGCAAGGAACGTCTGAAGAATGTCGAGAAGCAATTGGCCGACCTGCAGGAGCGGGATCGCGAGTTGACCGGCCAGTGGGAGCTGGAAAAAGGCGGAATCGATCAGATCAAGGAGTTCAGGCGGCAGATCGAAGAGGCGCAGATGCAGTTCGAGGATGCCCAGCGCCGCGGCGACCTGGAGCGGGCCGCTCGACTCAAATATGAGACCATCGTCAACCTGAGGAAGGAATTGGAGACAAAGGAGCAGCAGATCGCCAAGTCGGAGAAGCGTCACAGGCTGCTACAGGATGAGGTGACCGAGGAGCACGTCGCCCAGGTGGTCGCGAAGTGGACCGGCATTCCTGTGTCCCGTCTGCTCACGGGCGAGCGCGAGCGGCTCTTGAAGATGGAAGAGCACATCCGAAAGCGCGTGGTCGATCAGGAGGAGGCCGTGACGGCGCTGTGCAACGCGGTCCGCCGGAGCCGCGCGGGCCTGTCGGATCCGAACCGGCCAATTGGCACGTTCCTGTTCCTCGGGCCCACCGGCGTGGGCAAGACGGAGCTCGCCAAGGCACTCGCGGATTACCTGTTCAACGATCCCAACGCGTTGATCCGCATCGACATGAGCGAGTTCATGGAGTCACACTCCGTGGCCCGGCTCATCGGCGCCCCGCCGGGATACGTCGGCTACGAGGAAGGCGGCCGGCTCACGGAGGCGGTGCGGCGAAAAGCTTACTCCGTCATCCTGCTCGATGAAGTCGAGAAGGCGCATCCGGATGTCTTCAATGTCCTGCTGCAGGTCTTCGACGACGGCCGGCTCACGGACGGCAAGGGCCGGACCGTCGATTTCAAGAACACCGTCATTATCATGACGAGCAATATCGCCAGCCAGCAGATCCAGAAGCTGACGGAAGAGGAGGGCGCGGATTGGGAAATCGAGGCCCACGTCAAGGACGTGCTCAAGCAGGTCTTCAAGCCGGAGTTCCTCAACCGGATCGATGAGGTCATCGTGTTCCACATGCTCACGCGAGAGCATCTGCAGAAGATTGTCGAAATCCAGCTCGGCTATCTCGCCGATCGGCTCAAGGATCGCAAGATCACCCTGGAGTTCACGGACAAGGCGAAAGACCTGGTCATGGAGCAGGGCTACGACCCGACCTACGGTGCGCGGCCGCTCAAGCGAACGATTCAGCAGCAGATCGAGAACCCTCTGGCGATGGAGCTGCTCGCGGGCAAATTCGTCGACGGCGACGCCGTCCGAGTCGGCGCCGGCCCGCATGGCTTCGTCTTCGAGAAGGCAAACAAGATCTGAACACGAGACTGCTGACAAACACTCACCGGGGCCGCAGCGAGGCCGCTGAACCCTTGTCCGTGCCGGGGTCCTCGGTCGGCACCTGTTCCGACTCGAATTGAAAACACAGTGTTTCAGTGGTCATTCGCTGGTTTGGCCTATTTCCAGGTATAAAGATACATGAAATCTTATTAGGCAGGAATGGAGGGACGTGAAGTTCCGGGGGCATAGTGACCTGTGTTTGTCACGCCCTTTGCACGCGGGCGGGGGGGGGGGGAATTGGGAGAGCAGTCTGGGGTATTTCCCAGTTTGCTCTTTCGCCGAAGCCGGGGTTTGCCCAAATTGCCGTAGATGGGCAAACGTTCGAGAAAATCGTATGTCTCTACCCTTTTATGGCGGTTTTCGAGGAGATCGGCTCGTCGGTATCACTCGGGGCGACTTTGAGATCGGGTCGTCCGGCGTGAAACTCGCGTGGTGGGAAAGCACGAGCCGCGATATCGGGATTGTCCGCCTGCCGATTATCGCCACCAGCGGAGAGTTGGGGCCGCTTGCCTCCGTGAGCGAGGCGGGGGTCTGAGGCGGGGGCCAATAATATAGAGTCCCACAGCAGTACTGTCCGTCGCGCGGTCGCCGTGTCGTAAAGAGTCCTGCATGTCACGTTGTCGAGCCTGTTGTGAGCGGACTATCCGCACGGCAAGAGCACGATAGTCCGCTAAGAAGCCGCCGGATAGCTCATCTCTGTAAACGGGTGAAAAAAGTTACAGCAAAGGGAATATCGACGCCGATATGAGCGGCACATGGGTTGGACGATACAGACGTTCCTGGGGGTTTACAGGCTCCATGCAGCAAGAGTGCCTGATAGCATCCGCGATGCAACAGCATCTATGAATCGCAGCATCCACGGTGTAGTCATGTTCATGAATAAGGAGATACGCGCGAAGCAGTAGGACCTTGAATGGAACGGAACGCAGTCCGAGGGGCGAGTTATCGTGTTTCGCCCCTCTCGTCGTGTAGGAAGAAAGGTCGACATGAAGAACCAGAAGTCACTCTTAGAGCGGATTCAAGAGGGGGAGTTTGACAACTCATTCTTTCTGGAGGAGCAGGACCCGGCTCAATCGATGTTCGACCAGCAGATCCAGGCGTTACAGGCGTATATCGAGGCGCTGGAGCGTGCGAAGTGTTCCATCCCGCGAGAGCCGTCCCATACGTGCCTGCAAGCCGAACTGGACCGCAGAAGGAAATTCCGGGCGGCCCTGGAGGAGGCGTTCCGCATGAGAGAGCATGCCAAGGCCAATATGCTGTGGAACAGGGCCTGGTGTCTCGGAGAAGAAGGAGGGCTGGAGCAGGTCATGTTTTTGTACGCCACACTTGTAGAACTTGTAAAGTAGAGGTGTCTTGTGTATCCACCGAATCTGCCCGAAGAATACAAATGTGTACGAACAAGAAACAGCGACGGTGTATCCTGGGTCTTCTTCATTCTCAAAGAGCTGGTGGAAGACAGGATTATCACCTCCAAAGAGTTTACTGAGCTTACGATATCGCTTGAGGGCTACGGACGGGAAAACTAGTCCCCGGCAAGAATCGTCACACCGCCACCGAAGGGGAGCTTATGCTCCCCTTTCTTATTGCGCGTCTGAACGTCTTCCATGCAGTGCTCGCTCGACTTCTCCCGATGAATCGGATATCCTGTTCATCGAGCAGAGCATTGAGTGACAAGGAGCCAATCATGCGTCGACGTGAGTTCGTTCTATCCATGGGTTTCGGCGTTGCGGGGGCCATGTTGTCCGGACTTGGCAGCGTGGTGCGCGCAGGCGCGGGGGCTAAGAGAAGGCCGAACGTGGTGTTCATTCTGGCGGATGATTTGGGCTGGGCGCAGGTGGGGTGCTATGGGAACGGGTTCTATGAGACGCCCAACATCGATCGACTGGCTCGCGAGGGGATGAGGTTCACGGATGCGTACGCGGCGTGTCCGGTGTGCTCGCCGACGCGCGCGAGCATCATGACGGGCAAGTACCCGGCCCGGCTGCATATCACCGATTTCATCGCCGGGGGCGACTTCCCGTACGAGAGGCTGCTGCAGCCGGACTGGCAGAAGTTTCTGCCGTTGGAGGAATTCACGATTGCGGAACTCTTCAAAGAACAGGGCTATGTCACGGCCAGTTTCGGCAAGTGGCATTTGAGCACGGCCAAACTGCCGCCGGCCAGCGCACCATACGATCCCGACAAGCAAGGCTTCGACGAAACGTTCATTTGCGAGAAGCCGTCGTCGAAACAGGACCCGGAAACGGATGCACACCACGTTGAGGAGATCACGCAGAGGTCGCTGGCCTTTCTCCAAGCGAAGAGGGACGAGCCGTTCTTTCTGCTCATGGCCCACAACAGCATCCACGCGCCGATCATGAGCAAGGCGCGCCTTGTGGAGAAGCACAAAGCCAGGCCCGGCGCGGACCGGCCGGAGAACAACCCCGTCATTGCGGCCATGATGGAGGAACTGGACGGAAGCGTCGGCAGGGTGCTCCGGAAACTGGAGGAACTCAAGCTCCCGGACGACACGATCGTCATTTTCTTCTCCGATAACGGCGGGCTCGAAGCGGACGCGCAGCAGACTCCTCGTCGAAGCGGCAAGGCCAATCTCTACGAGGGCGGCATCCGTGTCCCCTTGATTGTCCGCTGGCCCGGCGTCGTCAAGCCTGGAAACACCTGCAGCGAACCGGTGATTAGTACGGATTTCTTCCCGACCTTCCGTGACGTCCTCCAGGCGAAGGAGGCCGGCAAAGGCCCGATCGACGGCGTCAGCCTTCGGCCGCTGCTGACCGGGAGCGGCTTATCGAATCGCCCGGCGATCTACTGGCATTATCCCCACTATCACGGCAGCAGCATCGGGCCGTGCGGGGCCGTGCGAGTGGGGGATTACAAGCTCATCGAATGGCTCGACCCGAGCGTCCACGCCGACCGGCACCGTCTCGAACTCTACAACCTCAAGGATGATCCCGGCGAGCGGAATAATCTTGCGACCAGGATGCCGGCGAAGGCCGAGCAGATGCGCCGCATGCTCGAACTGTGGCGATACGACGTCGGCGCGCAGAGCATGTCCCCCAATCCTGACTACAATCCGAAAAAGGCCAAGCGATCCAAATAGCCGTCATGCGGGCCGGGGGAGACGCGAAATGTTGCGTCTCTACAAGAAACATCTACCTGGCACGGGGCATGACTGTCCCGCCGCTATCGCGACGCTGGTATTGACTCAGGGCCTCGTTTTCGCTACAATGAACATACTTCACCCGCCACGTGTGAGGGTGGTTTTGCTTTGAGGCTTCGATGGCTAAGAATCTAATGGCGAGGGTGCAGTCCCAGGGATCAGGGCCGATAATATGCAGCTTAATCAGGATGATTTCCGTGCTGGTTCTGGTGTCGGCATTTTCGGCCGTGGTCCTCGGCCAGGGCGGAGCCACCGGAAAGCCCACCGTCGCCATCAACGAGTTCATGGCCCAGAACGTCGGCTCCGTCCAGGACTCGCACGGCGATTTTGACGATTGGATCGAGCTGTACAATAACGGCGACAGCGCCGTCAATCTCGCCGGGTGTTATCTCAGCGATGACCTGTCCGACCCGACGAAGTGGCGGATCCCCATGGGTGACCCTGCTGTCACGACCATTCCGGCCCATGGCTTCTTGCTTGTCTGGGCTGATCAGGAGGGCGAGCAGGGACCGCTTCATGCGAACTTCAAGCTCAGCGCCGGCGGCGAGTCCATCGGCCTGTACGATGCCCAGAGCAACCTGCTGGACAGCGTGACTTTTCAATCCCAGGAGGCGGATGTCTCTTTGGGCCGATTGCCCGATGGAGCCGACCAGTGGCAGGGCCTGGCGAGGCCTACGCCGGGCAAATCCAACCAGGCGGCAGCCGCGAATGTCATCATCTCGGAGATCATGTTTCATCCCCCTCATGCGGCACCGGCTGCTGAGGACAAGAGGCAGGAGTGGATCGAGTTGTTCAACGCCGGGGCTGCACCGGCTAGCTTGGCGGGCTGGGGACTCAGTGACGGCGCTGAGTACGTGTTCCCGGACGTGGTGTTGAATGCCGGGGAGTACCTCGTCGTAGCGGCTGATACCAGTGTCTTCTTGGCCGCGCATCCCGAAGTGACGAACGTGGTGGGTGGCTGGACCGGATGGCTGAGCAACTCCGGCGAGAGAATCCAACTCGTGGATGAGGCGGGGGCAGTGATCAACGAAGTCCGATACGCCGACGAGGGTGACTGGGCCGTACGCGAGCTTGGGCCGGTGGAACAGAGTCATCGCGGGTGGCAGTGGTCGGAGGAAACGGACGGCGGTGGCAAGTCGCTGGAATTGATCAGTGCGGCCATGCCGAACGAGTCTGGCCAGAACTGGGCCGCGAGCCTGGTGGATGGCGGGACGCCGGGAAGAGCCAATTCCGTCGCCGCGGATAACATCGCGCCGGTGATTCCTAAGGTGCGGCATAATCCCCCGATTCCTGGACCCGCCGATCCTGTGACGGTTGTGGCCAGGGTAATCGATGAATCCGTCCAGAGTGCGGTGGTTCGGCTGTGGTATCGCGTGGATCGGTCCATCTATGCCGGGACGGGTGTCTATCCGCAGGTCGGAAGCGATTTCATCGGCGTGGCGATGTCTGACGATGGGACCAGTGATGACGGTGCGGCCGGTGACGGCCTCTACGGGGCCCGGATTCCTGCGCAGCCGGACGGCGCCGTCATCGAGTTCTACGTCGAGGCTATCGATGTCGAGGGCAAGGTCCGCACGTGGCCGGCCCCGAGTCTCGTGGATGGCCAGTGGCAGCAGGTGACCAACGTCTTGTATCGTGTGGATGCGACGCTCGATCCCGATACCTACTGGCAGGCCGGCAGCCAGCCGCTGTACTACCTGATTATGACGGAAATGGAGCGCGGCCGTCTGGCCTACATCGGCAGTCATAGCGGCAACGATGGGCCCGACTCCCAAATGAACGGCACGTTCATCAGCATAGACGGCACGGGCGTCGAGATGGGCTACCGCGCAGGGATTCGCAATCGCGGCCATGGCACGCGAAATGGGCCGCCCAACAACTACCACGTCAGCTTCCCGCGCGATGGGCTGTGGAAGGGCCTCAGTGCGATCAACTTCAACTGTCGGTACACGAACGCGCAGATCATCGGCAGTGCGATCTTCCGCATGGCGGGCATCGCCACCGCCGATGCCGCAGCCGTGCAGTTGCGGATCAACGGCGACAATCTGGCCTATTCCGGCAGTCCCATGTTTGGCGTGTACGCTCGCTTCGATGCATTCGATGACGATTTTGCCGGCAAGCACTTCTCCGACGACCCCGACGGCAACCTTTATACGTGCTTCCGGACTGGCTCGAACGAGGCCGACCTGCGATATGAAGGCACCGACCCTGACAGGTATCGCAACCGCTACTTCAAGGCCAACCATGCCTCGCAGGACGACTGGTCGGACTTGATCCAGTTGGTAGACGTGCTCAACAACGCGCCCGACGCCACCTATGAGCAGGAGGTCGGCAGGGTCATCAACATTTCGCAGTGGCTGCGTTACATCGCGCTGGACTCGTGCCTGTTGAACCTCGAGACGGGACTCCGCATGGGCATCGGAGATGACTACTTCATGTACCGGGGTGCCACGGATCCCCGCTTCGTGCTGATTCCCCACGACCTCGATACGATCCTGGACCAGGGAAACACCCATGGCTCTGTCGATCAAAGCATCTTCACGATCGTTACCGGCGCGCCCAATTCCAGTTGGAACGGCGTGGAAGGACTAAAGCGATTCCTCGGCCATCCGGAAATCATTCGCCTTTACTATCAGGCACTTCTGGACGTCACCGATCAGATCTTTCGCCCTGAGAAGCTCGATCCGCTGTTCGATCAGGTCCTGGGGAAATTTACGCCGGCGGACCGCATCGCCGCAATGAAGCAGTTCGTCAGGAACCGCAGGGCCGCGGTGTTGGCCCAGATCCCGCAGTCCATCACGATCACGACCGGTCCTGCCGAGCCGGACGGCTTTGTCCACGCCAGGTCCAACGCGATCCCGCTTGCCGGCACGGCTAATGCGGTACGCACCCGGCGGGTGACCGTCAACGGTCGACCTGCCGTCTGGACCGCCTTGCAGGCCGAGTGGTCCATCGCCAGCGTCGGCATCCTCCCCGGCATCAACCGCATTGTCGTTCAGGCCTTTGACGCAAACGACAGCGAGATCGATCGTTCCAGCATCGATATCTGGAGCGACACCGGCGTCCCGACCACCAAGGCCGGCGGAACTCTCAGTGCCGATGAAACCTGGACAGCCGCCGACGGTCCTTACCACGTCACGGGCAATGTCAACATCCCCGCCGGCAGGACCCTGACGATCGAGCCCGGTACCACCCTCTTTCTGGACGCAAGTGTCGGCTTCACTATTCATGGCCGGCTGGTGGCCCAGGGCACGGAGTACCGGCGGATTCGTTTCACGCGTTTGCCCGGCACGACCACGCAGTGGGCCGGGTTCCAGATCCCGGACTCCAAGCAGGACAACATTATCGCCTATGCGGACCTGGAATTCGGCGGCTCGCGCTCTCACTGGATCACCACGGGCAACAATAGCGGCAGCACCGTCGGCCCCACGGCCCGGCTGACCGTCGATCATGCCACCTTCAGCGGCTCCGATACCCAGTACTTCAGCATCTGGGACCCCCAGATCATCGTTCGCAACAGTGTCTTCGCCGATCTCGGAAGTCACTACATGGTCATGGCCGAGCGCATGCCCGCCGACGGCTGGTTCATCATCGAAGGCAACCTCTTTGGCCATTCCCACGGCGACACCGACATCTTTCACCTCAATTCCGTCAGCGTCAAAGGCGGTCCCGTAGCTCAGATCCTCAACAACGTCTTCACCGGCGGCGGCGACGACATCGTCGACGACAACGAGACCGACACGCACATCGAAGGCAATCTCTTCATGCATGTCAACGTGGGCAACAGTGCCCGCAGCGCCTCGGCCGCCGTCACCACCGGCACCGGCGGCGGCTCTGCCAGCGCCGACAACCTTGAATCCCAGCATCTGGTCGTCGTGCGGAACATCTTCTACCACGGCGATTACGGCATCCTCAACAAGACCGGCGCGTACGCGGAGATCTACAACAACGTGTTCATTCAGAACGCCGGTGCGATCCTGCTCAATGAATACGTCGGCAGCAATGTGGGTAGCCCCGGCCGGGCCGCATATGTTGAGAACTGCATCTTTTGGAACAACGGCCCCGAGGTCCATGGCACCTCTACCGACAACGGCACCGGCACTCTCGTGAATCCTGAGAACACCCAGCTCACGGTCAACAACTCCATTGTTGGCGGCGACTTCCTCGATCTCGGCACGGGAAATATCGACGCTGATCCGCTCCTGGTGGATGCGGACCGCGAACTGTACGTGGACATGACTCTGTCCCGATTCAGCACCGGCTTTCCGGGGTTTGCTGAAAGTGGATATCTCCTCGAAGGCATGATTCCCGACGTGCACCTGCGTCCGGAATCGTCGGCTCGCGGCAGCGGACTCAACGGCGTGGATATGGGCTTCTATGCCCCGGCCGCTGCAACGATCGGAGGTGTCCCGGCCTCGCCCACTTCGAGAACGGAAGCCACCCTTGCCGTCGGTGGCGCCGATATGTACGGCTACAAGTATCGCATCGCCGGCCCGGGTTTCGACAACACCTGGAGCACCGAGCTGGCCCGCATGATGCGCGTCACGGCCCTTACGCATAGCGGTGTCACCGCCACGGCGACGGTCGCCAACCACGGCCTGGCGGTTGGTGACATTGTGGAAATCACCGGAGCCGACGTCGCCGCCTACAACGGGCAGTTCACGGTCACGGCGGTCACGCCCGGCGGTTTCTCTTACACACTGCCGACGTCCGTGAATCTCGCCCACCCGGAGCATCTTGATGTCTGGACTCGCAAGCCGCAGGCGATCCGGCTGACGGGGCTGGCCAACGGGAGCTACACGGTCTCGGTCATCAGGAAGAACTCCGAGGGCGTTTGGCAGGAGGAAAGCCAGCCGACGACGGCGACCTGGACGGTGGACACATCGCACCGGCAGCTTGTCATCAACGAGGTGCTGGCGGTCAATGAGACGACCTACGATCATGAAGGGACTTTCCCCGATGTGGTCGAGCTGTACTACGAGGGTCCGGCGGCGATGAGCCTGGCTGGAATGAGTCTCAGCGACGACCCGCAACAGCCGGACAAGTTTGTGTTCCCCGCCGGCGCGACGATTGCCCCCGGCAAGTATCTGGTCGTGTTTGCCGACGCCAACGCCGTGACATCCGGCCTGCACCTCGGGTTCGCCCTGGCGGACGAAGGCGACGCGATCTATCTATATGACAGGGATGGTGCGCTGCTCGACTCAGTTCAGTTCGGCCGGCAGTTGCCCGATCTGTCCATCGGCCGAGTCGGACCCGGCGGGCAGTGGCAACTGGCCATTCCCACCTTCGGGCAGGCCAATATCGCCTATCCGCCGGCCCCGCCAACACCCTCAAGATCAACGAGTGGCTCGCCAACGGACAGGTCCTGTTTGCAGACGATTTCATCGAGATCTACAATCCGCACCCGGACCCTGTGGACCTGGCCGGAATGTCCCTGACGGACAACTGCGCGATCTGGCCTGATCCGCCGAGGATAGGGCCGTTGACCTTCGTGGCGGGCAATGGCCATGCGGTGCTCCGGGCGGACAGCTCCAGTGACCCCGGCCATCTTGGTTTCCGCCTGTCGTCCGATGGAGGGATCATAGGGCTGTTTGACAGTGAGATGAGAGAGGTGGACAAGGTCCTCTATGGATCGCAGACCACGGATGTCTCCGAGGGTCGCACGCCGGATGGCGCCGATCGTATCGAGCTTCTTCCATTGCCCACACCCGGGGTGGCGAACCCGCAGTCGAAGAAGACCACTACTACGGCCCTGGCGATCATTGAGGAAGCGGCGAGCAAGAGAGTCCTGGTTCCCACCGCCGCTATCAGCGACGATTGGAAGGGCGGCGGGCCGTTCGATGATTCGACCTGGGCCCTCTGCACCGGCGCCGGGTGGGGTCGGCTTCGAGAGGGGCCAGGGCTATAGATCATTGATTACGCTCGACACCGAGGCCGAGATGTACGGTAGCGGCAAGAACAACTCCTGCTATATCCGCATTCCATTCACCCTGGGTGTGAACACCCTTGCCGACGTCAACGGACTGACGCTGAAGGTGCGGTACGACGACGGCTTTATCGCCTATCTAAATGGCAAAGAGGTGGCTCGGGCCGAATTCACAGGCACGCCCTCGTGGAATTCGCACGCCGACAGCTCCGGGGAATCCGTCGGGCAGGGCTGGGATGAGTCCGTGAACATCTCCCAATACAAGGGTGACTTGAAGCCGGGGGCGAATCTTCTGGCCATTCAGGCGATGAACAGCGGCGTGACCAGCTCGGACTTTCTCATTAACGCGGCAATGGACGCGGTGTCCGTGAAAGTGGAAGGCCAAACCGCCTACCAGCGCGAACTGGATCTGCTGGACGGTCTGCGCATCACGGAGCTCATGTACCATTCGCCGCAGGGGGGCAGCTATGACTATGTCGAGCTTGCGAATGTGAGCGACAAGGTGCTCGACGTGAATGGCGTCCGGTTCAGCCATGGCATAAGCTTCGTGTTCCCGGCGATGCTGTTGCAGCCGGGAGAATACACAGTGGTCGTGGCCGATCCGGCTTCGTTCCGGTCGGCTTACGGCGCAGTGCCCAAGGTCGCCGGACAGTACAGCGGCAATCTGAACAACACCGGCGAGGACATCGTGCTGCAGTTGCCGGCTCCTTTGGATGCGGCCATCCTGCGATTCAAATACAGCAACACGTGGTACGCCTCGACGGACGGCGGCGGCAAGTCCCTGACGATTCTCGATCCTGCCGGCGCGCCCGCGACCTGGAATGATTCCGAAAGCTGGCAGGAGTCGTCCCCCACGCCGGGTAAACCGTGACGCCGGCTCAGACCGGCTTGTACAGGAAGATTGTCAATGGGAAGACTCTTCTGTGTCTGGGCCGTGTTATCGTCCAGCGTGGTCGTCCATACTTTCGGCACTGCCGACGCGGGGCCTCAGTACACGATCCAAGCCACAACGACCAGGGCCGGCGGCACTCTGGCGAGCGATGAGGTCTGGGCCGCTGCCGCAAGTCCCTATCAGCTCACCGGCAGTCTTACCATCCCCGACAAACGTACGCTGACCATCCAGCCGGGCGTTACCGTGTATTTGGCCTCGGGGGTCAACATCACTGTAGCTGATGGCGGGTGCATCTTGGCGGAGGGGACGGAGGCGAAGGGGATTCGTTTCACCAGGCCGGCTGGCTCCAGTGCAAGTTGGGGCGGCATTACGATCAACGGCGCGGGCGACTCGCCGGAGACACGTATGGCTTATATATCCTTCGAGGGCAATGGCAGTACCTGTGTCCAGGTGACCGGTGGCACGCTGTTCCTTGACCACGCCACCTTCGTCACGACCACGCACCAGTACGTCTCGCTCAAGGGGGCCTCGTTTGTCATCAGCGATTGTCATTTCCCGACGCCCACGGCCTCGGTCGAGTTGGTCAAAGGCAGCGGCGGCATCAAGGCGGGCGGCCGTGGCATCCTGCGACACTGCTTCCTGGGCAAGACCAAGGGCCACAATGACGCCCTGGGCTTCTCGGGCGGCCAGCGGGACCAGGATCAACCGATTCTCCAGGTCTGCAATAATGTCTTCATCGGGTCCGACGATGACCTCATGGACATCGACGGTACGGACGTCTGGGTCGAAGGCAATATCTTTCTGCATGTTCATCGCAATGGATCGCCGGACAGCTCCGCCGCAGTTTCGGCCGGCAGTAGCAGTGGCCGCACGGCGGAGGTCACGATCCTTGGCAACCTGATGTTCGACTGCGACAACGCGGCGACAGCCAAGGAGGGTAACTTCTACACCCTCATCAACAACACCATCGTCCACACGACCAAGAAGGGCGGGGAGGATGCCGCATCCGGCGTGGTCTGTGTCCGTGACACGACCCCAAGTTTATCCGCGTTTGGCAAGGGGTTCTACCTGGAAGGCAATATCATCGTCGATGCGGAGCAATTAGTTCGCAGCTACGATGCCAAGCAGACCACGGTGACTTTCAACAATAACATCCTGCCGATACCCTGGGACGGCCCGGGCAGCGGCAACACGACCCTCGATCCAATGCTCAAGCACATTCCCGATGTCTCCGAAGCCCGGTTCACCAGTTGGGAGGACGCGCAGGTCATGCGCGACTGGTTCAGCCTCCAGGACGGGTCCCCGGCCCGCGGCACCGGCCCTAACGGAGCGGACAAGGGCGGCGTGATTCCGCTCGGCGTCTCCATCTCCGGCGAGCCGGCCCCAAAGACCAGCAGGACTGTGGCCACGCTTCTCGTGGGTGTGAATCGCACCGGTAGCGGCATTCCCACGGCAGGCTTTCCTCTCGGTTCCGGTTTTACCCATTACCAATGGCGGCTGGACGACAAATCCTGGAGTGCCGAGACGCCCATCGACACGCCGATCACGCTCACGGCCCTGGCCCAGGGCTCGCACCACGTCGATGTCATCGGCAAGAACGACGCCGGCTGGTACCAGAACGACCCGCTGCTCGGGACGGATGCCGTTGTGACGACATCACGCACGTGGACCGTGGACTCCTCCTACAAGCGTCTTGTCATCAGCGAGGTTCTGGTGGTCAACGAGTCGGCGGTTGACCACGAGGGCACGTTCCCGGGCATGGTCGAACTGTACTACGATGGTGCGGCCTCGTACGACCTGTCGGGCATGAGCCTGACGGATGGCGCGACCCCTCCGGTTAAGTTCGTATTCTCGTCAGGTTCGAAGATCATGCCGGGCCAATACCTTGTCCTCTATGCAGACACCGATGCCAAGACCTCCGGCGTGCACCTTGGTTTTGTCCTGAACCCGGAGGGCGGCGCTCTCTACCTGTACAACAAGTCCAGAATGCTGGTCGATTCCGTCGAATTCGGCCGGCAAACGGCGGATTTGTCTATCGGTCGAGTCGGGTATGACGACCAGTGGCATCTGACTGTCCCCACCCTCGGACAGGAAAACGTTGCCCAGGTGCTGGGTAATCCCGGCATGGTCAGGATCAATGAATGGCTCGCCGATGCCGAGGTGCTGGTTGCCGACGCCTTCATTGAGCTCTATAACCCGGATGCTGATCCTGTCGACCTGGCAGGGATGTACCTGACGGATGGCCCTGCGACGCTTCCTGTTGCGAGCCGGATAAAGCCGCTGAGCTTCATAGGAGGCAATGGTCACGCGGTACTCCTGGCAGACAAGTCCAATGTCCCCGGGCACGTCGGCTTCCGCCTGTCTACTACTGGAGGGACCATCCGGCTGTTCGACAGCCAGGCGAAGGAGATCGACAAGGTAACCTATGGCCATCAGACGCCCGATGTCTCCCAGGGTCGCACACCCGATGGGGCGAGCAAGTTGGACGACTTCCCCTTGCCCACGCCCGGGGCGGCGAATCCGGGGACTCAGCGGATCATCAGGACCAGCCTCGCCGTCGTGCAGGAGCAGGCGGACAAGCGTGTCCTTGTTCCGACCGGCTCCGTCAGCGGCGACTGGAAGGGCGGCAGGGCGTTCAATGATTCCGGATGGAAGTTGTGCGTGGGCAGTCCCGGCGGGGTGGGCTATGACCGCGATACCGACTATGAGTCACTGATCAGCCTCGATCTGGAGGCCCAGATGTATGGATCGGGCAAGAACAACACGTGCTACATCCGCGCGCCGTTCACGCTGGACGCGGGTTCTCTCCCCGATGTCAACGAGCTGACGCTGAAGATACGGTACGACGACGGATTTGTGGCCTACCTCAACGGCAAAGAGGTCGCCCGGCGCAACTTCACCGGCACGCCCTCATGGAATTCGAAGGCCGATAGCAGCATCGAATCCAACGCGCAGGGCTTCGATGACTACATCGACATTTCCCCGTTCATCAGCGATCTGAAGGCCGGGGCCAACATCCTGGCCATTCATGGCATGAACAGCGGCTCGACCAGCTCGGACTTCCTGATCTCCGTGGCGATGGATGCCGTCCTGGTGAAAATAGAGGATCTTTCCCCTCTTGAAAGCGGGTTGAACCTGCTGGACGGCCAGAGCCGGCAGGAGTCGTCCCCCACGCCGGGCGCACCATAACGTCGCATTCTACTGCTTGACGTACCTGGGCGGCGGGCTTGGCTCGACATCGCCGGAACGCAGTTTCTCGCAGGCATCCAGGGCGGCGATGATGTCCGCTCGGCTGGAGGCTGTCACGACGTAGATCTCTCCGCCCTCCTGCTGGTACTTGCCGGCGAAGGCTTCCCAATCCTGCTTGTATTTCTTGGTCATCTTTGATTCACTGGAAGCCTTCGAACCCTGTTCCAGGCCAGTGTTCGCGTCCGGCGATTGGACCTGTGTGGGATCCCAGTACTTGATCAGCAGGTTGCGGCCCCCCACGGTGAAATCGGCGCTGACGAGCTTGTTGCCGACTCTCAGGATACGATTGATGCCGATGTCCGAGAGTCTTCGCTCGCGGAGATACTGTCGGATGATGGTTAAGGCATCTTCCGCGGGAGCGGCGGGCCCACTGGTTCCCATTGGGGCGGCTGTGTCTTGGCCCTGATCGTAGGGCCGCGAGCGATAGGTCGGCTTATGGGCGCCGCTTGGCTGGGCGCTGCCGTAGTTGGCATAGGCCTGATCGTACGAACACGGAGGGCTGCCCACGGCATAGGGGATGGGGTAGTAGTAGTAATCGAGGACCAGACCTGAGCTCTTGTAGGTGAATGCGTACGGGATATACCGGACGCCCTCAAATACCAGCCCGGCGCTGCCGGGTTTGAAAGCGTACGGGGAGTACGTGATTCCGCCGGGAACCAGCCCATTGGTGTGGTAGCCAAATGCGTAGGGGGAATACCGGACACGCTGGTACAAGGGAGTGACGTAGTCTGCCTGGGCGATGCTCGTTATGAGGAACAAGAGAATCACCCCGAGTGAGATCCTTCTCATCTTGGTCTCCTTCTTCCGGGTTCAGAGTAGTGCTTCTACCGGTTGCAGGCCGCCGATCCTCGGCAGGCCGGCAACAAACAATGAGAAACCAACTCATCACCCTCCTTCCCAGGTGACCAAATTGCCTGTTCTGTGTAAAACCCTCCTTTCGTGGCAGTCGAGGTGTGGCTATACTGTGCAGACTCTGCAAGTTGCCATGCCGCCGACCCTCATCATGTGAAATCAAATACCATGTGAGCTCTCAGATGGAGTGCTCAGTTTCGACTCGGCTCAAAAACGGAAACTCAAAACAGAATACCAACCCCGCAACCTGCCTGCTTGACATGCTGACATTCAGTAAAACGGTCGCCGGAGGCCGTGTCAACAGGGTTGTCTCATAATTGCGTAAGATTTCCAATGAGATGCAGAGCCTTATCGGCCTTCGCGTCGATTTGGACCGTGTCGTTGCCGTACCGGATTTTGCATGGGCCATCCCGTAGCGGGCGGATTGTCGCCTCGGTCAGCTTGCCGCCGGCCCAGGCGATGTCCACCTCGTATCCGCCTCTTGCCCGCAGCCCTTTGACGCGCCCGGACGGCCATGCACTTGGCAGGGCGGGCAGCAGATGAATCTCGCCCGCGTGACTTTGCAGCAGCATCTCGGCGATGCCCGCGGTACCGCCGAAGTTGCCGTCGATCTGGAAGGGCGGGTGGGTGTCGAACAGGTTGGGCAGGGTCGATTTGGCGAGCAGCGCTGCGATATTCTCGTGAGCCTTGTCCCCATCCCGGAGGCGGGCCCAGAAGCTGATGATCCATGCGCGGCTCCAGCCGGTGTGGCCGCCGCCGTGCGAGAGCCGGTACTCCAGTGATTTTCTCGCCGCCGCTGCAAGGTCCGGTGTGCCAGTCACGCTAATCTGTCTGCCGGGATGGAGGGCGAACAGGTGTGACATGTGCCTGTGTCCCGGCTCAGCTTCCTTGAACTCCTGCGACCACTCCAGCAGCCGACCGTCGGAACCGATCTGCGGTCCGAGCAGCCGCGCACGGGCGTCGCGCACGCGTCCGACGAATTCGTCTTCAATGCCGAGCACTTTGGCGCTGTCCAGGACATTTGTGAACAGGTCCCAGATGATTTCCTGGTCCATCGCCGGCCCCATGCACAGGGACGCGCGCTGGCCATCGGCGGTGATGAACGTGTTCTCCGGCGAGTTCACCGGTCCGCTGACGAGCTTGCCGGTCGCAGGATCGGCCACGAGGAAATCGAGGTAGAACTCGGCCGACTCCCGCATGATGGGCCAGACTTGTTGCAGGAACTGCCTGTCGCCTCCAAAAGCGTAGTGCTCCCACAGATGCTGGCACAGCCAGGCGCCGGCGGCGGGGAACAGGCCCCAGCCCGGGTGCTCGCCCGGCGACGTGAAGCCGAAGACATTCGTGATCGTGTGTACGGTCCATCCGTCCGCGCCGTAGTGTACCTTCGCCGTCTTGCGGCCGCTGGGACGGAGCGAGTCGATCAGATCGAACAAAGGTTGGTGGCACTCGGCCAGATTGCAGACCTCCGCCGGCCAATAGTTCATCTGCACGTTGATGTTCGCGTGGTAGTCGCCATTCCAGGGTACTTGGATACCGTCCGCCCAGATCCCCTGCAAATTCGCCGGCAGCGAGCCCGGCCGCGAGCTGGAAATGAGCAGGTATCGGCCATATTGGAAGTACAACTCGATCAAGCCGGGGTCTGTCGCTCCATCCCGCATTGCCTTGAGACGCTCGTCCGTGGGCGCTTCGCCGGCCAAGGTGTTTGTGCCGTGGTCGAGGTCAAGGCCGACGCGCCGAAAGAGCTTCCGATGATCTGTCAGGTGCCTCGCGTAATAGTACGAATACGGCAGCGTAACGACCGGTGCAAGCTGCGCAGCGGTGATCTGTCCGGGGTCGCGGCCGCGATAATGGGGTGGCTGAAGTTCATAGTCGGTGCCGGCGGCCAGGAGGACAATCACCGCATTGGCGCCTGCGATTCGGAGCTTGTCATTCGGCGTGCCGACTGGGACGCCGTCCGCAAGTGCGCGCAGGCGAACCACGTATTTGATCCCGCTGTCTTCGTTCCTGCCATCATCCATTTGTCCCGTCATAACCAGGCCGCCGATGCCGTCAGCGCTTGTGGTGAACCGCTCGGGCCGGCTCAGATCGATAGTGACGTTTATTCTCGCCGGCTTGTCACACATCAGCCGCACAGCAATGATCTGAGCATCTGCGCTGGAGAAGACTTCTCTTCGGAATGTGGCATCACCCTGACGATAGGTGACCGTTGCCGTGGCTGTATCGAGGTCCAGCTCGCGGCGGTAGTCGCTTACCTCGCCTGCATTGTCGAACGTCAGGGTGAGGTCGCCGAGGGTCTGGTAGCTGCCGTACAACGAGCCAACGCCGGAACCACGCCGGGAGCCGGCGCCCTTGCACACGAGATTCTTGACGGCGATTCGATTGGCCTCGGTGTACTTGCCCTCGAAGATCAGCTTGCGGACTTCATGGAGTGCCGCAAGCGCCTCCGGGTTGTCGGCGTCCTGCGGACTACCCGACCACAGACTTACCTCGTTCAGTTGCAGCCGCTCCTTTTCCACGCCCCCGAAGACCATAGCGCCAAGCCGCCCATTGCCCACCGGCAGTGCTTCCGTCCACACCTTGGCAGGCTGGCGATACCAGAGCACAGGATGGACTTCAGCCGGCAGGAGAATGTAGTCTTTGCCCGGCTCTGTCTTAAACGCCGTGATATCTTTTGCCGGTCGCGAGACAGGGACGATGACTCCACCCCTTTCAACTTGCACCGGGACAGGCGTGCGGACTCGGCAGTCGTTGCCGAGGTTCGACAGTATTCTTGCTTTGCTCAACCGGCCATCCTTCCATGCCAGATAGACCTCAAAGCCGCCGCGGGCACGGAGGCCTTTGACCGAGCCCTCGGGCCAGGCATCCGGCAGGGCGGGTAGCAGGTCGATAATGTAGTGACGCTGGTCGTCCCGGCGATGGTTCTGCAGCAGCATCTCCGTGATGCCGCTGGTGGCCCCGAAGTTGCCGTCGATCTGGAAGGGTGGATGGGCGTCGAAGAGGTTGGGATAGACTCCACCACCTTTGTAGTTCGTGAGCGGTGAAGAGGTCAGTGTCAGCAGGTTCTTGAGCATCAGATGGGCGTGGTTGCCGTCCAGCAGGCGGGCCCAGAAATTGATCTTCCATGCCCGACTCCAGCCCGTGCCGCCATCCCCGCGGAACACGAGGGACTGCCTGGCGGCGTTGAACAGCTCCGGCGTCTCCGGCGTGATCTCCTCGCCGGGGAACAGGCCCCAGAGATGGGAAACGTGCCGGTGGTCGTTCTTCGGATCGTCCTTGTCCTCCAGCCACTCCTGAAGCTGGCCGTGCTTGCCGATCTGGTTAGGAGCGATGCGGCTGCGCATCGTGTCGAGCTTACCGGCGAATTCTGCATCGACGCCCAGCACGCGAGCCGCTTCGGCCGTGTTCGCAAACAGCTCGCGGATGATCTGATGGTCCATCGTCGGTCCCATGACCAGTCCGCCGATCTCCGGGCTGTTGCTGGGGCCGCTGATGAGCCAGCGTTTGTCATTTCGCGGGTCCTCGATGAGACAGGCCACGAAGAATTCCGCCGCGCCTTTCATCAGCGGATAGGCCCGCTCGGCCACGAAGGTCTTGTCGCCCGTGTAGAGATAGTGCCACCACAGATGCTGGCACAACCATGCGCCGCCGGTCGGCCAGATGCCGTGGTTGGAGGCGTTGATCGGGGCGGCTCCGCGCCACAGGTCGAAATTGTGGTGCAGGACCCAGCCGGGGGCGTTGTAATGCTTCTGAGCGACGGAGCTTCCCGTTCGGCTGATGTCGGCCAAGGCGTCGAACAGTGGCCGGCCGCACTCGCTCAGGTTGGTCGGCTCGGTGAGCCAATAGTTCATCTCCGTGTTAATGTTGACGGTGTACTTGCTATCCCATGGCGGGTTGACGCTCTCGTTCCACAGCCCCTGCAGGTTCGCCGGCTGGCCGCCCTCCCGCGAGCTGGCGATCATGAGGTATCGGCCGTACTGGAAGAACAGGGCGGCCAACGCAGGGTCCTCTCTCTGGGCGTACTTCAACACCCGCTGGTCCGTCGGCAGACTGGGCTCCGTCGCAGGACCCAGGTCGATGGACACACGCTGAAACAAGGCCTGATGGTCAGCTACGTGCGCGTCGCGCACCTGACGCGGCCTCTTATCCGCCAGCTTCTTCAACACCTCGTCACATCGCGCCGCCGGGTCGGCCGAGATGTCGCTGTAATTCCTCACGCTCGTGGCCATCGCCAGCATCAGTGTCGCCGCGTTGGCCCCTTCGACGGCGATCTGCTTATCATCGACCGTGGCTTTGCCGCCGCGGACGATGACGCGGCAGCGGCCTTCGAACTTCACAGCGCCGCGGATCACGCCGTAATCGCCGCGTGCCTTGTAGTCTCGCGCCCGCCCGCGGATCGCCAGCGTGTCCCCGGCCACTGCTTGCGTCTGCACATCCTGGTTGGGACTGGTCAGTGTCGCGGTGAAGCTCAACGCGCTGGGCTTATCGCATTCGATTCGCACGACGATCACCTGGTCCGGGTAACTGGCGAATGCCTGACGGGTGTAGGTTACGCCGTCGACACGATAGGTTGTGGTGGCGATGGCGGTATCGAGATCGAGCTCTCGGCGGTAATCCTGCGCCTTCTCGTGGCCCGGGAACGTCAGTCTCAGGTCGCCGAAGGGCTGGTAGGGCATCTGGCCCAGCGGGACCGACATGAAATGCTCCGTCGCCAGTTGCTCCGCCTCCTTCTGCTTGCCGTCGAAGAGCAACTGGCGGATTTGCGACAGGTATTGCGCCGCGCCCTCATGGGCGTAATCGTGGGGCTTGCCGCACCAGAGTGAGTCTTCATTAAGCTGGTAGCGGTCCTCGGCCGTGCCGCCGAAGACCATGGCCCCGAGCCTGCCGTTGCCCACCGGCAGGGCCTGCGTCCATTCCTTCGCCGGCCCGCCGTACCACAACTTCAGGTCGGATTGCGGATCGTTAGGCACGGTCAGACACGTGGCAATCATCAACTGCAGGATCAGATTTCCCATCGACAAGCCTCCATCTCAGATAGGTCCTATCGGTCCCATGAGTCCTATAGGTTCTGTTTCTTGCTCACTCCTGAGAAACGCGACGCTCTCTCGCGTCGAAGAATAGCCCCTTCGCCGGCGGGATCTGCTTCGGCGAGATGCCCAGCAGCCGCAGGGGATTGTAGCAGAACATCGTGACAAGCTCATTGAGGCCCGCCAGGCCGAGCGAAACCAGGTGATTCGCACAGGCCAGGATCGTCGCGGAGGAGCCGGCCATGTAGCCGGTGGCAGGGTTGTGCAGTTTGCCGTTTTCCTCCAGGCGGACTTGGGCGCCCATCGACCAGTACTCCCCCGGCGGCAGTCCCGCCAGCGGCGAGGCGTCGCTGATGATGATGCAGCGCTCGGGGCCCTTGGTTCGCAGGATGGTCGTGAGCATGGACGGGGGCAGATGATGCCCATCGGCAATCACCGTCGCGGAGAGGTCGTCGTTCGCCATGCCCGCCCAGACCGGGTTCTGGTGCCGGCTCAGCAGGGAAGGCACGCCGTTGCCCAGGTGCGTCAGAGCCTTCGCCCCTGCGGCGACCAGCCGCTCCAGGTCCTGTTCATTGGCCATGTGGTGCCCGAGCGCCACGGCGATTCTGTTGCGGACCGCGCAGCGCGCCAGGTCCTCGGCCCCATCCTGAGTGGCCGCGATAGTGATG
This sequence comes from Sedimentisphaerales bacterium, assembly GCA_963708075.1. Classification (GTDB taxonomy): domain Bacteria; phylum Planctomycetota; class Phycisphaerae; order Sedimentisphaerales; family Anaerobacaceae; genus PLanc-01. Next base: position 3,597,925 of record OY970194.1, on the reverse strand, counting down.
AGCCGGACCTTGCTATCCGCGAGACGGATGAGCTGTTCAAGGTAAGCGACATCAGGCTTCCTGACCCATCGGGCATCGTGCGCCCCTCTGGCTCCATCCTGGGAGGAGATGAAGGGCCCTTCGAGGTGGATGCCCAGTACCCGGCCCTGGAACTCCTCCGTGCCGATGACGCTCGCGATGATGGGCAGATTCCGCTCGTAGATCTCGGCGGGGCTGGTGATGAGGGTCGGAAGGAATGCCGTGGTCCCCGCGCTCAGCAATTCCCGACAAGCCAAAGTGAAATTCTCCTGCGTCAGCTCTGTGCCGGAGAAGTCCACGCCCCGGTAGCCGTTGACCTGCAGATCCACCAGGCCGGGAACCATTAGTTGTGATTTATGATTTACCATTTGCCCTTTACCATTTACTATTCTGGCTCGGATATCGGCCGGCCGATTGTAAATCGGCCACGGTGAAATGTAAATCGTGGGCATGAGCAATGGTGTCACGGGGGATTGTGTTGCATCCGGTAAGACAGTGGATCAGGGCCGTGGAAGCTCTCGGCAGCGGATTCAACCAGGCGCTGCGGCGGATTTGCGCCGGCAGGGCGGACCTGCACGAGCAGGCGGCACGCATGTGCGTCCGTGCGCTGCGGACGTTCGGCGAAATCCACGGGCCGGACAGGGAAGTCCTTGTGATTCGCACGGCCGGCCGGGTCAACGTTCTGGGCACGCACATCGACCACCGCGGCGGCTCAGTCAATCCGGTGGCTGTCAACCATCTGTGGCTGATCGTGGCGCCTCGCGACGACGATCTCGTGGCGGCCCGCAACGTCGAGTCCGGCCAGTTCCCGGACGAGCAATTTCGAATCCGGCAGTGCCTGTCTGCGGGGACGAGAGTCGAGGACTGGGATTCCTGGTGCCTGGCCGAGTTCGAGAAGCGAAAGGGCGATCCCTCGATCACCTGGTCGAATTACATCCGTGCAGCGACCCTGTACCTGCAAAACGTCTGCACGGATAGCCACGGGACGTTCACCCCGCTCGTCAAGGGCATGGACATGGTCTTCTACGGGAATATCCCCCGGGCGGTCGGGCTGAGTTCTTCCTCGGCGGTCGTTGTCGCCACGGCGGAGGCCGTGGCCCGGCTGAACTCGCTGGACATCAGCCGCACGGATATGGTCAGGCACTGTGGTTACGCGGAGTGGTACGTCGGCACACGCGGCGGCAGCAGCGACCACGCCGCCATCATATTCGCCGAGCCCAACGCCATTCTCCACGCCGCCGCGTTTGCCACGAGCGTCGAGACCGTCCCGGTCCCCGATGGCTACAGCCTCGTGCTCGCGAATAGTCTCATCGAAGCCAAGAAGCAGGCCGGGGCACGCAGCGCGTTCAACTCCCGCGTGGCCGCGTACATCTTCGGCTTGATGTTGATCAAGAAACAGTTCCCGCAGTACACCGAGAAGCTCGAACACCTGAGAGATGTCAATCCGGACACCCTCGGCGTGACCGAAAGCGAGATCTATCGCATTGTACGGTCCCTGCCCATATGGGCCCGTCGGGATGAATTGCTGAAGCAATTGCCCGAGGACGAGCATAAGATGCGTCGCGTATTCCGGAGCCACGATGAGCCGGCGGAGGGCTATCCGATCCGGCAGGTGTGCCTCTATGGGATCACCGAGTGCATCCGGGCGGATATGGTTTCGCAGTGCCTCCATAGCGGCGATGTGGCCAGGTTTGGCGAGCTGATGAGCATCTCCCACGATGGAGACCGCGTGACAAGACTGGCCGATGGGGCTCATGTGCCTGTCGATAACAGCTACCCGGACAAGCGCGTCGACGTTCTGATCCGCGACCTTGAATCGGGTGATCCTGAGCGGGTCGAGCAGGCCCGCCTGTGGCGCCAGGGGGGCGGCTACAGCGTCAGCCTGCCCGAGCTGGACACGCTCGTCGATACCGCCCTGGCGACGCCGGGCGTGGCGGGAGCGAAACTGGTAGGGGCCGGCATGGGCGGCTGTATCGTGGCCATCGTGAAATCGGAACGGGCCCAGGAACTGATTGACAACATGGCCCAACAATACTATCGCCCGCGAAACCTCCGGACGGCGGCCGAAGTGATCACCCCCGTCGGCGGCCTGCACACCTTCGATCTGTAATCCCGCGAATCTGGCGTCTCGGGTAGCCTCAAAGCAGTCTCCGAAGGACAGGGTGCCACGTCTACGCCTGCGCAGACATGTTTCAGATCGCGGGGGAAACGCATGCTTACGCGAGCGTAAGCATGGCACCCGTCTCCCTGGGTATCATGACTTGTCCGTCAGCAGCGAGGCGGCGGGGGCATCGAGGAAGATGGAGCAGTCCTGGTGCGTGCGCAGGATCGAGGCGGGGCAATGCGGCGTCAGGGGGCCTTCCAGAGCGTTTTTGACGGCTTCGGCCTTCCGCTCGTCCGGTACGGTGACGACGAGCTGCCTGCTCTTCATGATCTGCCGGATACTCATGGAGATGGCCCGGCAGGGGACCTGTTCGAACGTCTTGAACCAGCCTTCGCCGAGCTGCTGCCGCCTGCATCGCTCGTCGAGCTTCACCACGAGGTACGAGTCCTGCGTCTCAAAGTCGGCGGGCGGGTCGTTGAACGCCAGGTGCCCGTTCTCGCCGATCCCGATGCACGCCAGGTCGATTGGATAGCCCTGAATCAGCGTGCCGAGCCTTCGACACTCCCCAGCCGGGTCCTCCGCGTCCCCTCGCACGAAGTACACCGACTGCAAAGGCGCGACCCTGTCCACGAATCGCTCCTGCAGATACTTGCGGAAGCTGGCGGGGTGATCCGCCCGGACCCCGATATACTCATCCAGGTGGAACATGACGACCCTGAGCCAGTCGACTCCCGGCCGTACGACGAGGTTGCGCAGCATCTCGAACTGGCTCGCCCCCGTTGCCATGATGACATTGGCCTGGCCCTTTTCTTTGATGGCTTTGCGAATGGCCTGGGCGGCGCAGTGGCCTGCCGCCGACGCCATGTCCCCCGTCAACTCGTAAATGTACTTCTTCATATCTGGACCCCACGGCTAGTTCGCCCTCATCCAACTTGAAGAAGTGTGGAGCGCTGCGAGCTATTTGTCAAGAGCAATTGCGCGGCTTCCGGCGGGTTGTGACGCGGCGAGGAAAATTCTCTTGCCTCCCGCTTGATCCGCAACTAAAAACGAAGGACCCAGGAGTACACGATGGAGGTATCGTATGAAATGCCTGTCCGTGTTGAGCGTGATCTACGTCGTCACTTTCTGTTCCCTGGCCTCGGCGCAGGCGACAAAGGAGACTTCCGTTTTGTCGTCGCTCGAGGTGAAGCATCCAAGGCTCATGCTCAAGGAGATGGACCTGGGCCGGCTGCGGGCGTCCTATCCGGATGACCCGGCCATGCAGAAGATCTGGCGGGATGTGCAGAAAGACGCCAACGATTGTCTCGCCCGGCCGGGGCTTGTGTACAGGAAAGTGGGCCCGCGGCTGCTGCAGGTGAGCCGGGACTGCCTGGGGCGGATTTATCCTCTTGCCTTGGCTTACCGCTGGACGGGCGAGGAGAAATACGCGGCCAAGGCGAGGGAGAACCTGCTGCAAGTCTGTGCCTTCCCGGATTGGAACCCATCCCATTTCCTCGATACGGCGGAGATGTCCCATGCGGTAGGGGTCGGATACGACTGGCTCTACGGCTACCTGGACGAGGCGACGCGCGGACAGATTCGGGCCGCCCTGATTGAGAAGGGTCTCAAGCCCGGGCTGGAGATCTATGAGAAAGACGGCTGGTGGGTCCAAAGTGAGTACAACTGGAATCAGGTCTGCAACGGGGGCATGATCATCGGGGCCTTGGCCATCGCCGAGACGGACCCGAGCTATGCCGAGCGGATTGTTCCCGCCGCAGTCAAGTCCTTGCCTCGTGCGCTCAAGAGCTACGCTCCTGACGGGGCCTGGGGCGAGGGGCCGGGCTACTGGAGCTACGCGACGCATTACACGGCCTACGGTCTGACGGCGTTGGATACGGCCCTGGGCAGCACTTTTGGCCTGCTCGAAATTGACGGCTTGTCCAAGGCAGGCACCTTCCCGGTCTACACGGCAGGACCGACGGGCCTGTACCTGAACTTCGCCGATGTTGGGGAAAGAAGTGCCCGCCGACCGATGCCGTGCATGTTCTGGCTGGCCCGCACCTTCCATAATCCCCTGTATGCCTGGTCGGAACACGAGCAACTCGCCGGCCGCGACGCCGATGCCGCGCACCTGGTCTGGTACTCGGCCCGTCCGCCGGCCAGGGCCGCCCGCAGACAGCTCGATTACTACTTCAAGGGTCCGGTCGAGGTCGTCACGATGCGAAGCGCCTGGGACGATCCGAACGCCCTCTTCGTCGGCATCAAGGCCGGCTACAACCAGGTCAACCATGGGCATCTCGACTTGGGCAACTTCGAGCTCGACGCCCTCGGCGTCCGCTGGGCACGCGACCTGGGCGCGGACAACTACAACATGCCCGGCTACTGGGACGCCAAGCGCGGCGGCCAGCGATGGTCCTACTACCGCCTCAACTCCGCCAGCCATAACATCCCTATGCTCGGCGGCAAGGACCAGGACCCGCAGGCCAAATCGACGTTCACGAAAGTGGAATTCAGCGGGGCACAGCCCGGAGCGATTGTCGATTTGACCGAGGCGTACAAGGACTTCGTGAACTCCGCCCTTCGGGCCGTAGCCATGGTCGAAGGCCGGCGAGCTGTGCTGGTCCAGGACGATCTCAGTATCAAAACGCCGTGCGAGGTCGCATGGGGTATGACGACTGATGCGCAGATCGACCTTGAGGAGGGCTCTCGCGCGGTGCTCAAGCTCAGAGACAAGCGCCTGGTCGTCCGCCTGCTGAGCCCGAAGGACGCGCGGTTCACGGTGGAATCGGCCGAGCAGGAGTCGCCGCAGAAGAAAAACGAGGGCGTGAGGCGGCTCATGGTGAGACTGCCGCAAGCCAGCGGCGACATTCGCGTATCGGTTCTCTTTTCGCCCACGTGGGAAGACGGCAAAACGGTTGATGTCGCCGAGATCAAACCATTGGCAAACTGGTAGGGTGTGCACCGCACACCTTCTGCATCGAGTGAGTCATAACGTTGTGACAGAGGTGTATCATGCAAGTCATTCGCAAGTGTGTCGTCGTAACCGTGCTCGCAGCCATCTTGTTGCCGCTCTATGTACGAGCGGCTGAAAACGCCGATAGTGAGAAACCCCAGCTTTGCGTGGGGAATTACCAGACGGAGGAGCAGGCGAAAGAGCAGCTCGCGAGATTCGCGGCTATGTACTCGACGTTATCTGACTGGCAGCAGCGGGCGCAGCGGATTCGCGAGGGAATTCTGCGCGGGGCTGAGCTTTGGCCGCTGCCGAAGAAATGCCCCTTGAATCCGATTATCCACAGCAAACGCGTGTACGACGGGTACAGCGTGGAGAACGTGGCGATTGAGAGCCTGCCGGGCGTGTTTGTCACGGGGAACCTGTACACGCCGACGAAGGGCTCGGGACCGTTCCCGGCGGTGCTCTGTCCGCACGGCCATTGGAGCAACCCTGCGGATTACGGCCGGTTCCGGCCGGACATGCAGAAACGCTGTGCCATTCTCGCCCGAATGGGCGCGATTGTCTTCGCTTATGACATGGTAGGCTATGGCGACTGGGCCAACGCCGGCTGGGAACACAGACGGCCCAAGGTCTTCAAGCTGCAACTGTGGAACAGTATCCGGATCGTGGACTTCCTGACATCCAGAGCGGATGTCGATCCCAAGCGCATCGCCATCACCGGCGCCTCCGGCGGCGGGACGCAATCGTTCATGCTGGCGGCCGTCGATGACCGCGTCACCGTCTGTGTCCCCGTAGTCATGGTCTCGGCCCATTTCTTCGGCGGCTGCGTCTGCGAGAGCGGCATGCCCGTCCACAAGAGCAAGTCCCACGAGACGAGCAACGTGGAGATCGCCGCGGCGTCCGCCCCGCGTCCGCTGATGCTTATCTCCGACGGCAAGGACTGGACGAAGAACACGCCGCACGTCGAGTATCCCTACATCCGCAACGTCTATCGCCTCTACGGCGTGGAAAACAACGTCGAGTACCTGCACCTGCCGGATGAAGATCACGACTACGGCCGATCCAAGCGCATCGGCGCCTACAAATTCCTCGCCAAGCACCTGGGTCTCTCTCTATCCGAGGTCATCGACCAGACCGGCCAGATCAACGAGGACACGGTGGTCATCGAGCCCAAAGACAAGCTCTACGTCTTCGACCAGAACCACCCCAGGCCGGCGAATGCCGTCCCCGGCACCGCCGAGGGACTGCCCTGGAACTGGTGACAGGACGTGGTTGGATTCTGTAGGGGTAGGCCCCCGTGCCTGCCCTGCTCCTGCCATAGCTTGCATGATTCAGGGCAACCACAGGGGGTTGCCCTTACGATGTAGATGCTCATCCGTGGTCGGGGTTTTTGAGTTCTTCGGCTTTGGGGAGGTCTTTGAGGGAGTTGAGGCCGAAGACTTCGAGGAATTTCTTGGTTGTGCCGTAGAGCATGGGCCGGCCGAGGATCTCCGCGCGGCCGGTGATCTTGACGAGGCCCTTGTACATGAGGCTGCGGATGACCTCGCCGGAGGCGACGCCCCGGACGGCCTCGATATCGGCCCGGATGATCGGCTGCTTATAGGCGATGATGGCGAGCGTCTCCAGGGCGGCGGGGCTGAGCTTGGTGTCGCTGCGGGCCCGGAGCATCTTCTTGAGCCAAGAGTTGTAGAGGTTCAGCGTCAGCATCTGGTAGCCGCCCGCAATCTGCTCGATGCGGAAGGCGTTGTTGTTGGCTGCGTACTTCGCATTCAGGCTCTCGATGCTCTCGCGGATCTGCTTGGCCGACGTCTCGACGATGGCCGCGAGACGGCTATCGGTCAGGGGCTCATCCGTCGCGAAGAGAATCGCTTCAATCACAGACTCGACAGTCGGAGCTTGCTCCGGTGCCTGAGAAGCTTGCTCCTCCGGTTTGGCGCCCTCGGTCGCAGGCTGCTCTTCCTGCACGGCGACCTGGCCTTCCACGGCCTCGCCTTCCGGTGCGGGCTCCGCGATGTCCTGCTCTGATAATTCGCTCACTTGCTCAGCAGGGGTCTGGCTCGTCACCCCTTGCGAGGTCTCGCTCTCGACGGCCGATTCACCATTCTCCTCCACGGCTTCATCTGCCTGTGCAGGAGGCGCAACGTCCTCCTCGAAAGGTACGGTTTCTCCCTCCACGGCGTCCTTCTCTTCTTCTGCAGGCTCGACGGCATCCTTCGGGAGTTCCTGCACCGCATTCTCGGGTTCTTGCGACTCTTCCGCTTGCGTATCCACCACGTCCAGTGCCGCTTGGCTTTCCTCGCTCGATCGCTCTGTCTTTTCCTTGGGCATATTCTAAGTCCAACGTTTGAAACTTGTAGGGTGGGGCTTGCCCCACCGATTCTTACCACCAGACGGGTTTCTGGTGGGGCAAGCCCCACCCTACAGGAGCCGTCATATTGTCTTCCATGTGAATGGGTCAGCATCTTTCTTGCTGACCCGAACCGTCAACTCCCGTGCATGGGCCTTCACCTGCCGGGCCAGGTCCTTCAAAAAGAACCGCTCCGAGACCGTATGGCTCAGGCACATGCAGGTCAATCCTGCTTCCTGGGCGGCCAGGGCGTGGTGATGTTTCAGTTCGCCCGTCAGGTACAGGTCGGCCCCGGCGGCGATGACCGTGTTGATGATCCCGCCGCAGGTGCCGGCACAGACTGCCGCTTTTCGCACCAGCCGTTTCTCATCGCCTACCAAGCCAACCGCTTTGGCTCCTGTCCGGCGTTTCACTCTGTCAATGAGCTGCCTCACCGGCAAAGGCTCTGCCAGCGGGCCGATTCTACCCAGTCCAAACCGGCTCTTATAGTCGAAAAGCCGGTAAATGTCAAAAGCCGGCACCTCGTAGGGATGAGCCTTTTTCATGGCCTCCACGACAGCCTCGAGCTTGTCGGCCGGCACAATCGTCTCGAACCGAAACTCCTGCACCTGCTCCAGTTTTCCCTTGCGTCCGATGGCAGGTCTGGCTCCCTCCAGCGGCAGGAACGTCCCCGTGCCCTGCGTGTGGAAGCCGCAATCGCGGTAGTTGCCGATCCAGCCGGCCCCCGCCTCGAACATGGCATTGGTCACGCCCGCAAGTGCATCGGTCGGCACATAGACGACGACTTTGTAGTTGTCTTGCGTGGAGTATTCTACATAGTCGCCGAGGGGCTTGGCGTCCTGAATACCGAGGATGCCGGCCAGGCCGTCGTTGATGCCGCCTCGGACCGCGTCCAGGGCCGTGTGGATGGAGAAGACCGCGATGCCGGAGCGAATCAGCTCGTACACGGTCCGGGATGGGCCGTCGGCTCGGACCTTCTTGAGCCCGTCCCAGATCACAGGGTGGTAACTCAGGATCAGATCAGTCCCGAGTTCCTTCGCCTCGGCGAGCACCGCCTGTGTTATGTCGATCGTCAGAAGAATATTCCTGATCCGCCGCTCCGGGTCGCCGATGAGCAGCCCGACATTGTCCCACGATTGGGCCAACCCAAGCGGCGCGATCTTCTCGACGACAGCCGCGATATCCTTAACCTTCATTCCCGCACTCCTCATCGATTGCCTGGAGAAAGCTCTCTCGAATCTTCGTAGTCATGGGCCCGACCTTGCCTTCGCCGACGGTATGCTTCTCTACCTGGATGACCGGCAACACCTCCATGATGACGTTGGTCAGGAAAACCTCGTCGGCATCGAGCAGGTCGGCGATGTAAAGGTCCTTCTCCACAAGCTCGATGGACTGTTGCTGGGCCAACTGGCGGACTGTCTTTCTTGCGATGCCCGGAAGGATCGGCGTCTCGACGGGCGGGGTGTAAAGCACCGAGTTCTTCACGAGGAAGACATTGCTGACGCATCCTTCCGCCAGGCGATTGTCGGTGGTGAACCACATCGCCTCGACGGCTCCCTTTTGCCGAGCCAGGTTCAGCGCGAGCAGACGCGGATAGTAACAGGTCGTCTTATGTCCGCACGTCGGGTCGGTCGCGTTTTGTCGGAAGGGGCACAGGATGACCAGCACACCTGTTTTGTAGTATTCCGCCGGATACGGCCGGAACTGGGTGGCGGTGATCAGCAGTGTCGGCTTTCGCTGGTCCTCCGACTCCGTCAGGGGGCCGTTCGTCAGAGTCAGTCTCAGGCGGGCCTCGCTCAGCTCATTGGCTTGCAGCAGCTTGCTGATGGCGTCACTGATGTACGGCTTCTCGTACGAATGAACGATCGACAGCGCGCCGGCGCTTTGGAACAGCCGGTCCAGATGGTCCTGGAGGCGAAAGACGATCCCGTTGCGGCTGCGCATGGTCTCGAACAGCCCGGCGCCATATAAGAATCCGCTCTCCGTAACAGACAAATGCGCCTGGTCGAAATCGATCACGCTGTCATTGAGAAAGACCTTCCTGGCCATCGTCATTCCATGTTCTCCACCGCCTTGATGCCGGCCACAAGTGCCCTGGCCTTTGTGATCGTCTCGTCCCACTCGGCCTGTGGATCGGAGTCGGCGACAATCCCGCCTCCCGTTTGCACAAAGGCGTTGCCGTTCGTGATGATAGCGGTTCGGATGGCGATATTCAAGCAGACAGTTCCGTCGAGGCCGATGAAGCCGATCGCGCCGGTATAGACGCTTCTGGCCGTAGGCTCCAGCTCGTCGATGATCTCCATGGAGCGGATCTTCGGCGCCCCGGTGATCGAGCCGCCGGGGAACATGGCCCGCAGGACATCGCTGAACGTGACGTCGCTGCGCAGTTCGCCACCGACGGTGGCGACGGCATGAAACACGGTGGGATAGGTCTCAATCGTCCTCGGCTGAATGACGCGGCGTGTGCCGGGCTTGCAGATCCTGGCCACGTCGTTGCGTTCCAGGTCGATGATCATGTTGAGTTCCGCCTGCTCTTTTTCACTGGTCAGCAGCTCATTGAATCGCTCGGCGTTGAGCTTCACCGCCTGCTCATCGGAGGCGTTGATTCGCGGGCGTGTCCCTTTGATTGGCTTCGTTCGGATCATGCGGTCGTGAATCGTGATGAACATCTCCGGCGAGGCGCTGACGATCTGAAAGTCGCCGGCATCAAGATAGGCTGCGTAGCCACTGGGATTATAGTGATTTTGCCAATGAAACAACTGAACGGGCCTGCCCCTGAATGGCTGCTCGAAGCGATGGGAGAAGTTCGCCTGGTAGATGTCCCCGTCGCAGATGTAGCGCTTGATCCGTCGTACGGCATCCAGGTAGGCATCCCGCGTCATATTGCGCCGAACATCGGCGAAGTCAATCGTCTCCATGTCTGCGGCGGGGGGCTCCGTCAGGTGTATCTGTCGTGACCGATCCATGCGATATTCGAGGGTGGCGATCTTCTCCTTGGGCCTCTCAGAGTCATCGGGCAACTCCAGGGCCACGAGCCAGAAGACGCTGGAGCGATGGTCGTATGCGATTGCCCGGTCGTAGAAACACAATCGGACGAGAGGAATTCGAAGGTCATCAACGGCTTTCTCGGGCAAACGCTCGATGTATCGGCCCAGTTCGTAGCTGAAATGCCCGATCCAGCCGCCGCAGAACATCCCGTCAGGCAACGGCGACCCCGCCATCTGATCTTCTGCCTGGTTATAGCTGACGGCCGGGCCATCGGTGAGCGTGTATTTGCCCAGGATTCCCTGAAGTTTTGAAAATGGGTTGCTTTGGCCGGCCTTGAATTCAAATACTTCTCTCGGCTCGGCGGCCCAGTAACTGAATCCATCTTCATCGATCTTGGCTGGATTGCCCCCGAGGATGGCGGGCAACGGCAGCGCTGCGATGACCTCAGTTAACGCCCCCAGGCTTGTGTCCGCACGGATTCTCTTGTAGTGGATTCTGCAGGCGCAGTCCCTTTCACCTGCCATCATTTCCTCGTCGCTGTAAGCTCTTCCATGATTTGGACGCCGGCGGAGGTGCCGATGCGATCGGCTCCGGCCTCCAGCATCGCCAGGGCCTGCCGGGCAGTCTTGATTCCGCCCGAGGCCTTCACCTTGCAGGTTGGCGCTGTCTCCCTGATCAGCCGGACGTCCTCCACCGTGGCCCCTCCCGCCGGGTGCAGCCCCGTGCTGGTCTTGATGAAATCCACGCCGGCCTGCTGGGCAATCTGGCAGGCGAAGATCTTTTGCTCCCGGGTCAGGGCCGCCGACTCAATAATGACTTTCAGCAGCACGGCAGGTTCTCATGGACCGGCATTCCCTCAGCACCGACCGAACCTGGTGCAGCAGGTACTTGGCGTCGCCTTCGATAATGGCCGCCAGATCAGCGACCATATCGATCTCATCGGCCCCGGCGTCAATCGCCTCCCTTGCCCCTGCGATCTTGACTTTGGTGGTGTCGGCACCAAGCGGCAGACTCACCACGCCCGCGGTCTTCACCTTCGTGCCATACAATCGTTCCGCGACCAGCGACACCCATCGCCCGTTGACGCACACCGTATGAAATCCCCACGCCTGTGCCTCATCGCACACCCGCAGAATCTCCTCGTGCGTCGCCTCCGCCTTCAGCAGCGTGTGGTCGATGTATTGTGCTATGTCTGTTCCAGTCGTTGCTGGTTCCAGTGTCATAAGAGAGAACTTTCCATTCAGACAGCCATGTGTTCCTCGGCATCGTCATGGTACGCTATTGCCATCGCCATCGCAAGCCTCAGTCGGCCGCAGCCGAACCTGACTCTCTGTCGACTGTATAGAGCCACCATCGCGCTTTGCTCTGCTGCTTCGATCGTGCCTGCCGTTCGAAATAGATCGTCATTTGCGGCCCTTGCTCGGTCAGAATCCTGAACCAGTGCTTGCGAAGGTACATCTCGCCGCTGCCATGTTTGCAGGGCCCGTCTTCCTTCCACGCCTGTAGCACGGCCGCAAGGGTGTACTCCCTGTCTCTCCATACAAATCGCTGCGGCAGTCCCGGCTCGCCCCGCGTCATGCTAGCCGTATCGAACGTCCCCGCCACCGGCTTGATCGCCTCACTGACGAATTCCTCGGGCATACACAACTTTCCCTTCATGCGAGGCGGGGTATTCAATCGTGCCCACGGTGTCTTTGCGCCACTGGAATTCCTCGGTCCTGCTGACGATGATATCCTTGGGGACATGGACATCTCGCACCGCAGTCCTGATCTCAAGCTGTTTAGCCCTTTTCGAACCTTTCACCGACATCACAACAAGCAGGTCCACGTCGCTATCCGGCCCTGCCTCACCGCGAGCATGCGAGCCAAAAAGGATGATCTGGTCCGGGTCGAACTCCACTGCAATTCGCCGGACCATCTGTTGGATCTGCTGTGTCACTGACTCTCTGACTTCGATCATATCATATTCCTGGACCGTAGCGCCGCCAGAAGCATCCCTTAGGTCAGTCACTGTCCTTCGCAATCATAAAGATACAATGCTGGCAGGGCACTAGCAAGAGGCATATAGCCTTGTGACTCACAGGTTGTTTCGGTGGTAGAGCTCCTATGGTACAATGTAAAGGATGTTCACAGAGAAGACAGTCTTGGTATTGGGTGCTGGTGCAAGTGCCCCCTACGACTTCCCATCAGGAGAGGGGCTTGTTCGCGATGTCGTCGCTGGCCTCAGGAATGGCTCAGGTCTCTTTGAATGCGTTCGGCAGCGTTATCCAAGGGAGCTTTCACAGGAGTTTGCCGACAGACTCGTTGGTACGCCCTCTGTGGACGCCTTCCTCGAGAAGAAGGAAAACGGAGAATTCCTTGATTTAGGCAAGTCTTCCATTGCGGCAGCACTCCTTCCAAAGGAGAACGAACGTCAAATGTTCGAGGAGTATGGGCAAAACTGGTATAGACAATTGTTTTCGCTGTTGGCAGACGACTGTCCATTTGACGGTCTTGCCGAGAACAAGCTATCCATAATAACCTTCAACTATGATCGATCACTTGAGCATTACCTCATCACGGCCCTGTACAAACGCCATCGAGGGAGGCGTATAGAGGAATGCCGCGAGGTGCTCCGTGCGATCAAGATCATTCATGTGTATGGGAAGCTCGGCCGTCTGCCATGGGAGGAGGAGGATAAGACAACTGATGTTCCACATCTACGTGAGCCCGTTCCTTTTGGCGAGCAAGCACTCCGTGAGACTCAAGTAGACACGCTTTTCGCCCAGAAGCATTTGCTTACCGTTGCCGCAGGCAATATTCAAATCATATCTGAGGGTGTGGACGAGACGGACAAGATCGGAGAAGCCGTGAGACTGCTCGGTGAGTCGTCAAAGGTTTTCATACTTGGATTTGGGTTTCACCCTACGAACCTCCGAAGACTTAAGCTCGAATCGCTTGCGAGCCACCAAGTATGGTGCACGACCGAAGGTCTTGCCGCTGACCGGCGCAAGCAACTTGATCGGTGCCCTGGATTGAATATGCGAGTGGACGCCATCTGCCCACATCAATCTCTATCCGGGTGGTTTGATGGGAAGATCGACGAGTTTATCCAGAAGGTAGGGCTCACATGAGAGTGCGCCACGCTTGGTTGATGGTTCGACGCTTGTTGTGCGGGGGAGCAAGCCATTGAGTGGACATTACGTCACGTGCTCTCGTTCCGTGACGTGCAGATTTCTTCGGGGGTGTAGCGCGTTTGGAAGAATTTCATCGCCTCATCGATGCTGGAGAACACCTTACTGGCGGTTTGGGTGACGAATACGGAGGGGGCCTGGCGGGCGGTCCAGATGACGTAGACTTCTTTGGCGGCCTCGTGGGCGTGCTGGAGCTCGCGCTCGACGCCGCTGGAGATCGCGGCTCTGCCGTCGGGCAGGGCGGGCACGAAACTGATGATCATGTCGGCCTGGTCGATCAGCAGAAAGTCGCGGGCGTAGATCTGGCTGTTGATGTCACGCTCGATCTGCAGGACCTCATCGACGCTCAGTCGGGCCGGCTGATTCAGGGCGGCCACCTCGATGAAATCGAGTCCCTGCTCGCGGGCCTCTCTGGCCAGGATGGGCAGGTGGGCCTCCTCCAGGTCGCCGGGGTCGAAGCTGATGAAGGACCGCTTCATCCGGCGGCGGAATTCGTCGATCTCGGCCGTCACGGCCGGGATTCGCGCCACGGCCGTCATGGGAAAGCTGAGATACGCCTTCTTGAGATGCCTCCGGAACATGAGTCGGCAGAACGTATCCGTCGTCTCCTCCTTGCCGCCGCGGGCCAGACAGTAGAAGGGGATCTTGTCGTTGATGCCCTTGCAGAGCATCTCCGTGCTGATGATCTCCTCTTCCCGCCATACGATCAGGTCCTTCAGGCCGTGCTCGAGGGCGTGCTGCTCCAGCAGGCGCAGGTGCATGGGGACGACGCCCTCGATCAGGCACACGTACATGTCCGCGTTGAGCTGTCGCATCTGGTCGAAATCCACGGCGGGAAAGAGCCCGTGCCGCCAGCGGAATGTCGCGTGCGTATTGACGATGAGGTTGGGGACTTGGCCGGCCCGCACGATGATGTCCTTGAACACGCTGCGGCGCAGGGAATGGAGCCGCTTCAGGGAGATGTCGAGGATTTTGCCCGGCGTCACGTCCGGCGCCTCGGCGTACATCATGTCGCCGACGTTGCAGAGTCCCACCTCGCCCCCATACTGTCGGGCACAACGGCAGACCTTCTCAAGATACTCCTTCTTGTTGAGGCCCACCATTCCTGTAACGACGACGATCATGTTTGCCCAACCTGTCTTTCCATGGACATCATCGAAGAGCCCGGCCCTCTCCTGCGATTGTCATTCCTTCGACTCCGCTCAGGGCAAGCTCTGAGCGACAGCGAAGGATCTGGGAATCGAATTGGATATCCCTCTCGTGGCCCGGATGCTTCACTTCATTCCGCACGACATGCGCGGCCACGGCTCATCACTTCGATGCCGATGCCCCCGCTCCCGGAGAAAGCTGGAGATTCTTCAGCCGCTGCTGCCGGTCGTGTTCCCGCAGCCCTGCAATCAGCTCGCTCATGTCCCCGTTGATGATCCTGTCGAGATTGTACAGCGACAGGCCGATCCGATGGTCGGTCACGCGGTTCTGAGGGAAGTTGTACGTTCGGATCTTTTCCGACCGGTCGCCGGAGCCGATCATCGTTTTCCGTTGCGAGTCCCGCTCGGCCCGGCGCTTGCCCTCATAAAGCTCGTAAATCCGGCTGCGGAGAATTCGCCATGCCTTGGCGCGATTCTTGTGCTGGCTTGCCTCCTCCCGCATATTCACCGTAATGCCGGTGGGGACGTGCTCAAGTCGGATGGCGCTGCTGACCTTATTGACGTTCTGTCCGCCCGGCCCACTGGCTCGGCTGACGTGCTCGACCACGTCGCTCGGGTTGATCTCGATATCCACTTCCTCCGGCTCCGGCAGCACGGCAACGGTAGCCGCGGAGGTATGGATGCGGCCCTGCGCTTCGGTCTCGGGCACCCGTTGGACGCGGTGTCCGCCGCCCTCATAGCCCAGCTCCGCCCACACGCCTTCGCCCTTGATGTTGAAGATGATCTCGCGAAAGCCTCCCATATCCGAAGGACTAAAGTCGAGCTGTTCCACCCGCCATCGTCGGCTCCCGGCGTACTTGACATACATCTCGTAGAGGTCGCGCGCGAACAAAGCCGCTTCCTCACCGCCCGTGCCGGCCCGGATTTCCATGATGACCGAGCCGATGTGCATGTCGTCGGCCATGATCAGCGTGTCTTGGAGGTCGTTCAGCAACCGGTCCCGTTTGGCGGTCAGTTGCTCGATCTCCTCCTCGGCCATGGCCTTGAGGTCGGCATCCGACGCCTGGTCGTCGAGCATCTGCCGGGCATCCCCGATCCCCGCGACAACCGCCTTGTACTCGCGGTATCTCTCGACGAGAGGCCGGATCTTGCCCCGCTCTTTCGAGATCGCCACGAGCCGGGTATGCTCCCTGGCCACGGTCGGATCGGAAATCTGCTTCTCCAACTCGTCGTAGCGGGCATCGATCCCATCGAGGATGGCCGAAAGGCTGTTCTGTTCTTTGTCCATAACAAAGAGCCCCTGCACCCGCCATGACGGGAACAGGAGCTCGTTCTCACGTGACCTGCGAAGTTACTGCTTCTTCGGTTCTTCTTTGGTCTTCTTGCGGTACGAGTCGCCGTACTTCTTCTGGAATCGCTCGATACGCCCGGCCGTGTCCACGAACTTCTGCTTGCCCGTGTAGAACGGATGGCACATCGAGCAGATTTCCGCGTGGATCGCGTCGACGGTGCTGCGCGTCTCGAACGTGTTGCCGCAACCGCAACGGACCACTACCTTCTCGTACTTCGGATGTATTTTTTCCTTCATCGTTTGGACTCCCATGAACACCAGAAACCATGTAGTTTACCACAAGGCGCACACATTTCAATAGCATTTTTTCACAGGATTTGTTCGGTTTTCCGCCCAAGGGCCTGACAAATACCGCGAGCCCTGATGCACTGCCCCCGAACGCGACGGACGCTCCCGCGCAAGACCTAACCCCTTTTCCCGCAGGGACTTGCGGACGCCGACGCCGATCCCTGTCTACCTGGCCGCCGTAACGTCCGTGCCCGCCATGGCTTGCGGCAGTCGCCGCCTAGTCGGATTCGAAGTCCGACTCTTCACTTTCGGGGGTGCTTTCGTCGCCTGAGTCGGATGGAGCGAGCGTGCCCGAGTTTACGGTGAGATCGTCCAGCCAGGCGTCGCCGGGCTCCAGCACGACCCCATCGGAGCCGCCGCCAATCGCCACATAGACGGGCTCCCCTTGCCACCTGCCCCCCAGCAGCCCCGCGACCGTTCGCCACGCGTTCGCCTTGCCGTAGCCCTTGTAGCTCAGATACATCTCATCGGTGGCAGCGTCGTACGACACGTACAACGTGCCTTCATCGGGGGCGCGGTACGAGGTTTCTTCGTGTCTCCAGAAGCCGTCGATGGCCTCGTAGAGGTAGAACGGCTCGTCATTCATGCAGCCGGCCTCGAAGGTGATGATCCGGCTGACGGGTATCTGTACGCTCGGCAACAGCGCAACCATCACCCAACTATCGCCGGGGTCTCGCTTGCTGTAGTGGAAATCGACCCGCAGGGCGAAATCCTTGCTGACATCCAGCCGCCAGCCGTTGGAGACGTACACCGCGTCGATATCGTCCGCCAGGGCCGAGGCATAGACCTCCAGCCGGCCGTTCGTCTCCTTCACCGATATCTTGCTCGCATCCGGCACATACTCCAGCCACAGTGACCCCGGCTCACCATCCTGGAAGTCATCCCCCAGCACCCGCTCCCACCACAGATGCGGATAGTCCTTCCCTTCGAAGATCCACCAGACATCCTCCGTCCCATTGCTCGTCTCGCCCACGAAGTCCCATCTGGCGTCGACGAACGTCTTAGCTGTCTGCATCTGGGCTGTCGTTTTGCCAGTGCCGCCTGCACTGCTGGTCTGGCCGGAGGTCTGGGTGTCCCAGAAGCAGGCTGAGATCTTGTTGTCGGAGCTCCCCGCCAAGCCGCCGACATCGTTGCTTCTGCTAACCCATCCTGTGCTGTAGCAACCTGAGATCGAGCCGCTGTAGTTGAATCCGACCAAACCACCGGCGTAGTCCTTGCTGCTGACCGAACCTGTGCTGTAACAGGCTGAGATCGTACCGCCGGTGTTTGCCCCTGCTAAGTAGGTAGCCAAAAGTTTTCACAGGAACGATTCTCTTCGCGTGTATGATGGGGTACATGCGAAGAACGAAGAGCGCCTCAGAACGTGGTTTCGATCGATATGATAAACATCGTCTTACGCGGGCCTTACAGGGGGTCGCTGACATTCGCACCTACCGGCGTATCGGAGCGATCCTGTTGGTGGCCCAGGGTCGGACGGTTCCGGAAGCAGCGCAGATCACCGGGACCCGGCCGTGGAGCGTCTATCGCTGGGTGCGGGCCTATCTGCACACCCATTGTCCAGACCGCCTGCAGGACGCACCGCGTTCCGGACGGCCTCCGGTCGCCACGCCGATCACGGACGCCCGTCTGGTACGCGAGTTCCGCCGGGACCCGATGCGTTTGGGCTATCGCGCCACGGGTTGGACGGTGTCCTTGCTGGCAGATCACCTCCAGCAAAGGTACGGGTGTGCAATCTCGCCTCGTACCCTGCGGCGGCGGATGCGGGACTTGGATCTGCGGTGGAAACGTCCCCGGTATGTCTATGCGACCAAGGACCCGAACCGAGCCCAGAAAAAGGGGGCCTGGTTCGCCGCCTGAAACGGATGCCGGCGCTGGCGGTGCTGTTGTTTTCGGATGCGACCATCCTCCGCTGGTTTCCGCCCTTGCGCTATGTGTGGGCGTTTCGCGGCGAACAGGCGCAGGTCAAGATCACGGGGCAAAACGACAAACGGGTTCTGTTCGGCACGATCAATCCACGAACCGGACACCGGGTGGTCCTGCGTCGGCCCCGCCAGCGGCAAGAGGACTTTCAAGCCTTCCTGCGGGAGTTGCGGCGACGGTATCCCGGACGCCCGATTTGGCTGTTGCTGGACAAGGCCTCTTTTCATCAGGCGATCAAAAGCCAACGACTGGCCACCCACTTGGAGGTGACCCTCTTGTGGTTGCCGAAGCAGTGCCCGGAACTGAACTCTCAGGATCATCTCTGGAAGGAGTTGAAACGGTTGATTGCGGCCAATCGCCAGTTCCAAACGATTGATGATGAGGCGGCCTACGCGGAACAGTGGCTCTTGGGACTAACTGCGACCCAGGGCCTCCGCAAAGCCGGTGTCTTGTCGGCGGATTTCTGGCTCAAGGCTTTTGTGTGAAGACTTTTGGCTACCTACTTAGACCACCGACTAAGCGGACGCCATCAACCGGGCCCGTGCTGCAACAAGCCGAGATAGTGCCCGAGCCGTTGTCCCCTGCCAGGCCACCCACGCACGAGCCTGTTCCGACAATCTTGCCTGTGCTGTAACATGCCGAGAGCGCACCATTGCCGTTGTATCCCACCAAGCCACCGACGTAGTCGTTACCGCTGACCGGGCCCGTGGTATAGCAGGACAAGATCGTGCCGTAGTAGCTGAACCCCACCAAACCGCCGGAGAACTCACGCGTACCGCAGACGGAGGCCTCGCTGCGGCAATTTGAGATCACGCCGAAGTAGCAGGTCCCGGTCAGTCCGCCAACACAATCCCTCCCGCGGACCGATCCTGTGGTGTGACAGGCCGAGATCGTAGCCCAGAGATCATACCCAACTAACGCGCCAACCTGATCGCTCGTACCAACGTTGTTCACATCCTCAAGGCCAAGGTCTTTGATCACCGCACCCGAAAAGAGCAGACCGATCAGTCCGAGGTATCCACCACCTGCGATCGTCATTCTCGTAATCCGATGTCCCTGTCCGTCCAGGCTCCCCCAAAACGCAGGTATGACACCCATGCCCCACTTCGTCCCGGACAGGTCCACGTCTGCCACGAGTCGATATGAGGCCATCGGGTGGTACCACATCGCCCCCAGATCCTCAGCCGCCTCTATGAGGTATGGGGCATCCGAGGTCCCCCTTCCCTGAAAGGAATGAGGGACGTGGTCATTGAAGATGCTCAGCACAGGATACCCACTCCCGGCTGGCATCTGCCAGTACTCACTCAAGCCATTCGCCCTTTCGCCCAGGAAGTCCCAGCCGACATCCGTAAAGGTCCGCACAGCCGCCATCTGGGCGGTCGTCAGACCCGTACCACCTGGGCTTTTGGATTGGCCGGAGGTCTCGACATCCCAGAAGCAGGCCGACGTCGCACCGAAGAAATCACGCCCCACCAAGCCCCCGACGTCGTCGTTTCCCCTGACCGAGCCCACGCTATAGCACTCGGCGATCACGGCGCTGCTGTTGCACCCCACCAAACCGCCGATATACGTGGTTCCGCGGACTGAGCCTGTGCTGTAGCAGGATAAGACCGTGCCAAAGAAATGATCCCCCACCAAGCCGCCGACATTGTCCTTGCCACTGACTGGGCCAGTATTGTAGCAGGCCAAGATCACGCCATAGTTGTTGGACCCCACCAAGCCCCCGACCTCACTATTACCACTGACTGAGCTCGTGCTCAAGCAGGCCATGATCGTACCACAGAAGTTCCAGCCTGCCAGGCCACCGACACGACCGTTGCCGTTGACCAATCCTGTGCTCCAGCAAGCTTTGATCAGACCTTGATTGACACCTGCCAGACTGCCCGTGCCACCATCCATAAGCAGGCCGCCGTCGCTAGTTTTGGAGTAGAATGCATAGCCGCGTACTGAGCCACCGACTATGTGTACATTGCACACACATCCGCGACTGCCGATCGCGCCGAATAGCCCGGCGTAAGGGACGTTCGAGTCGATAACCAGACCCGCGATAGCGTGGCCCTGGCCATCGAGCGTGCCCGTGAAGGCAGGGCCCTGGAAGCCTATCGCTGCGTCGTTCATGTCCGGTGCGATCACGGCCCGGTTGAACGCCTGGCGGCCGGGGAGGTTCGGGTCGAGGTCGATGTCGGCGGTCAGGATGAAGTGCTTGCCGTAGTCTTCGGAAGTCTCACCGACGGCGATCAGATCAGCGGGCGTGGCGATCTGGTACGGGTCGTTCGGCTCTCCCGTCCCGCCGCTGTATCTGTATTTGGCGTACGCAGGGAGACTCACCAGGCATATTGTGACCAGTAAAGGGACTATCCCCAGGACGCACCGATTCCGCTCCACCGTCATGCTTCTGTCCTCCACCCCCTTGTCCAGAGTCCATATGGGCCAAAGCCCATCGTATCCGATGACCGTCAAGTGTTTCGGCGGTTCTCACTGCGCCGGCAGGTATGATGTGGCGGGCCACCGGCTCTCCGTTTATCCGTGGCCAGTATACCAGAGGAAGGGCGTTGGAGTCAAATTGGGAAAACCCCACCAAGGCAGAGGGGTTGACCCGCCCTAGCGATTGTTCTTCCTATCATGCCCCACAAAATACAGGGGCATACTATGAATTTGTCCGGGATGACGTGTATTTTCTTGCTTGCTTGGTTTTCTGCCGATACAATGGTGCCTCGCAAATACTTTCGGTTTACGACGAACTTGATTGGGGAGTTGAAGAACATGGTCAAGACTCGCGTAGGAAATTGGATGGTGGCTCACCCTCAGGGGTTGTCTTTTTCATTCGCGGTGATTGCACTGCTATTCTGTACGGCTGTGCTGCTGTTGCAGCCGGGCTGCCAGAAGGCGTCGCAGGAGGCCCAGACGCCCTTGAGCACGAGCTCGCCCGTGGTCCAGGCGCAGCCTGCGGCATCTGAGAAAGTCGCGGCGGAAGCGCCGGCAGTGAGTGAAAGTCAGCCGGCGCCAAGCGCGCCTCCGGAGAGTCAGGCGCCAGCGCAACAACAGCCCGTCGCCGGCACGCCGAAAATCGAGTTCAAGACGATCGTGCAGGACTTCGGCGACGTCGGGCCGGAAGCGAGTCGCACTACGAAATTCGAGTTCAAAAACGCGGGTAGTGCTCCCTTGAA
This sequence comes from Sedimentisphaerales bacterium, assembly GCA_963708075.1. GTDB lineage: Bacteria > Planctomycetota > Phycisphaerae > Sedimentisphaerales > Anaerobacaceae > PLanc-01. Next base: position 3,576,489 of record OY970194.1, on the reverse strand, counting down.
AGTTGTCCACGTCAAGGGCTGCTGCGGGTCGGTGCTACGGGGTGTCAGGGATGGACAGGAATTTGCCCCTGGCGAGAGCGGTGCGCTGGAGGTGGATTACCGAACCGGACCGTATCCGGGCGCGCTCGTTCGCAGGATCACGATGCAGACGAACGATCCCGATCAGCAGGCTATAGATTTGTCCATCAAGGCCAATGTTGTCTATCGGATCGAGCACTATCCGAACCACCTGAACCTTTTCCCCAAGAAGGCAAACGCCGGTTGCGGCCAGATCACGCTCAAGAGCACCGATGGCAAGCCATTCTCGATCTCGGGCTTCCGTGCCACCGCCGGCACACTCACTGCCGACTTCGACCCGAACGTGAAGGCCACCGAGTTCGTCCTGCAGCCGAAAGCCGATGCAGCGAAGCTCACCCGCAATCCGAAGGGCAGTGTCAGAGTCAGCCTGACTCATCCGGAATGCAGTCAGGTGGATATCCCGTACGATGTTATTGCGGAATTCTCGGTCACGCCGTCGCAGTTGACGCTGTTCAACGTCAAGGCGAATGAGCCCATCCCGCGGGACCTCTGGGTTCTGAGCAACTACGACGAGGATTTCGAGATCGAATCGGTTCTCGTCCCAGCGAGGCACGATGAAGGCTGCCGAGACCCGGAAAGTGCCGGGGGCGGCGAAAGCGGAAGGGACGGCCGGCGACAGTGGGAAGACCGGGACGCGGTATCAGGTGAAAATTGAGATCATGCCGCCGGTCATGGCCGACCAGCGTTCCATCCTGTCCGATGTCCTGGAAATCAAGCTCAAGGGCGGCGAGACGTTGACGGTTCAGTGCCGCGGCTTCTACGCGGCCAAGTAGTCCGCCGTGTCTATGAGGAACAGGGCAGTGAGGCTTGGGCATAGACCGGCATCCGGATGCACGCGCGTAACACTTGCAGCCGCAAGCATTTGCATATTGGCTGCGGGTCTGTCTTGTCCGCCGCAGCAGGTGCAAACGCCGGCAGGGACAGTTGCCCGGAGCCGCGATGATATCGTCCTCTTCTTCACGGGAAGTGCTCTTGGCGCCCTCAAGCCCTGCGGTTGCTCCGGGGGACAGTTGGGTGGCCTGGAGAGGCGGACGAGTATCTTCGCCACCGCCCCTCAAGCCAACCGGCTGATTGTTGACACCGGCGGCATGGTCCAGAGCGATGGTGAGCAGGACCTCATCAAGTTTCGCATCCTGTTCGAGGGATTTCGGCTCCTCGGCTACGATCTGGTCCACCTGACCCCGCAGGACGGGAAAATCGCTGCGAATCTGGGTGTCCTGGATGAGGGTGACAAGCCATTTCAGATCGTTGCAGCGGGCGGGCAGGATGCGGGTGTGTCCTCGTCTTTCGCCAGGCAGTTCAGGATCGGGGGCCGCGCGGTTGCCGTCAATATCGCGGCTTTTGATGCCCAAGCGGGCCCCATAAACCAGGCAGCGAGACTTTTTCCGGACGGTGACCCCGCTCAGCGAGTCAACATCCTGATCCTGGACGGGTGCGACAGCCGTGTCGCTCGGGATATCTTGAGCATGGTGCCACCAGCCATCGATTGCGTGATCTGCCCCTCGGATTCCGACGAGCCGCGGCTGCTGAGCAAGCCGGGCGCCAGGCCGCTGGCCTTTACGGTGGGTCGATTCGGACGCCATGTATCCCGCGTCGGCGTGACTGTCCCGGCCCCAAACGGACCGTTGGCCCTGCGGTTTGCCGATGTCCCTGTCGCTGAGGAACTGCCCAAGGATGAAGCCCTCGTTCGCCTTTATCAGTCTTATCAGCAGCTTGTCAAAGATGGCAATCTGCTCGAGAGGTACCCGCGTATTCCGCTGCCGGAACAAGATGTAACCTTTGTCGGCTCCAAGACTTGTGCGCGATGCCATGAGTACGAGCACGGGAAGTGGAGCGCGAAACCTCACGCCGGCGCCTTTGCCACGCTCCAGAAGGTCGGCTCGGACCGCGATCCGGAGTGCGTGGTTTGCCATGTCGTGGGCATGGAGTACTCAGAGGGCTTTATCACGGAGGAACAGACGCCGCATTTGAAGGACGTGGGCTGCGAGGTCTGTCACGGTCCCGGCTCCGCGCACTCGCAGACGGCCGGGCAGGTCCCAACCTCAGAACCCAGGAAGAACTGCCTGAATTGTCATACGCCCGAGCACAGCGGCGAATATGCCGGCCACGAGGAGGAGTTTATGAAAAAAATCGTGCATTGGCGGGAACCGTAGGCGGCGGATCATGTCAAACACTGTAGTAGAAGGTAAGATAGCCTATGGTAAGAATGGTGCGCTTAATTGGTTTGGTAGCGTTGATCGGCACGGGCCTGGTGCTGGCATCCATCAAGTGGCCTGTGCGCCCGCTCCGCCTGGGCATCACGCAGGATCGTGACGCCAGGCAATTCCTGGAAGCGCCCAGCGCCGTCACGAGATTCAACAGCCGCCAGGACCATAACGATGTCGCGAACAGTCAGGACAAGACCCCGCCCCTGGTAAAGCAGGCGCAGATGCTGGAAGAGATCCTCAATCCACGCATTACACAGGCGGCTCAGGCTCCGGTGCCCTCGAACACGCGAATCCCAACGCCTTCTGTCAAGCCCCCGGTGTCAACCGCTAAGTTCGACCTCATCGGGATCAGTTACTCGCCATCCGATCCCGCAAGCTGCTTTGCCTACATTCGTCTGCCCGATAATACGTACCAGTGGGTTTGCCCGGGCAGCGAAGTCGGTCACTTGATTGTCAAGCAGGTGAAGGGCAGCTCAATCATCTGCTCCGATGGGCAGCGCATGAATGAGATGTCGGTGGAATCGACGATCGATACGGCGAGCATTCTGGAAACGGGCGTCGGATCCTCTGCGTCGGATCGGATTACCGAGGGGGCTTCGCCGCTGTCGGCCCATCTTACCGGACCGGACGCGGCAAGTCTGGACGAGTTGGTGCAAAGGCTCAAGCAGGAGCTTCAGAAAGAGAACAAGTCCAGTCAAGTCGATTCCAACACGGTCTCCGCGGAGAAAGCCGCGGCGGCAGGCAAGCTGATTACTGAGTACAAGTCATCGATTGTCGGTGCGGAAGAGGCTCAGAATCTGGAGAAGCTGGGCGAGAAACTGAATGGGACAAAGGACAGCCAGATTGAGAAGCGCCGTGAAATCCTGCGGAAGATGAGCCAGCCTCGTCCCCCGAAACAGTGATTCGCTGCTCCGGATTTTCGCCTCGTCGTCACCTCTACAATCCTCATCATCGATTGAGACTCGCGATCTTGTCACATCTCGGCAGACACATTATCGAACCTTCGGCGGCCTCACGTCACAACGCGACTCACGCCTCATAACGATGCCCCGGGTTTGGCGCCACCCGTGGCAAAGTGATCAACACTGAAAACTGTGTTTTTTGTGGGCCGATCGGGAACTTTCCCCGCCGCACGCTGTCTGATTAGGTAGATGCTATTGTGTGGCTGGTTCCCCTCGCGACTCCGGCGAGGGTATGGGTGTATCAATGTACGGGTCAGCCATCGGCCTGCAAAAGGGGTGGTACTCAAGCGCGGCTATGGGCCGCGACTGAGTTCGACGTGTGTGAGATTTCGCATTTTAGAAGTAAGAGCAGGGTGATTTAGAACGAGGTAGCAATGACGGAACGGCATTTGTCTCAAGAAAAGCGCCGCAGAGCGCTTGCTGTAATTCTGCTTGCCATTCTCTTTTGCATCAGCGGACCTCTCCTCGCCCTCGATTGGAGCGTCCCCTCAGGCGCGTTGGACCACAAGATGGTCACCCTGTCGCACATTACGCCGGAGCGGGCCAGGGAACTGCTGACCAAGCTCAAAATGGGGACGGCCAACCGCATGCCGGGCACGAACTCCCTGCTGATCACCGGCGAGGCCGGTACGCTTCGCAAGGCCCTCGTGATCCTGGCCCTCGTCGATGCGCCCCAGCAGTATGACGTTGCGCGGCTTGGACAGGCGAACTCTGCGAGTACGCTGCCGACCAGTGACCGGATTTCCGACGCGGTGGGCGGTATCACCGTTGGGACATTCGCGCGTCCTCCTGTCGGCATAGAGAAAGTCAAGGTGCTCATTGACGTGCATGACGGCGCCGTTGTGGCCGTGGCTCCGGTCTTTCAACTTCAGGACATTAAGCTGGCCGTAGAGTTGGGGCCGGAGGTCCTGAAGCAGCGAAAGGAAGGAACACGCCACGCGCAAGCCGGCGTGGCAGCCCCCACGCCGCAGGTGACGGACATGGCGCCGCCATCTGCCGTAAAGACGGTTGCACAGGCGGACAAGACGCCGACCCAGCAAGCCCTTGCCTCACAAGCGGTCATCCAACCTGTGCCCGCCGCGGCTCCCGAGCCGGCGCCGGTAAGCAGTGCCTCGTCTCTCGGCCAGGCTGAAGGTGAAACGGTTGATTCGAACGAGCTTGCCGGGCTGGCGACGGCCGGCGCGCCTCCCCAGGGTGTTGCGCCTGAGCTCCAGACGGCTCCGAAGCCCCTGGCGAGCGAGCCGGTGACTCTTCAGCCGGGACAGGTTGTGCCGCCTGAGCTGCAGCCAATCCCCACGCCCGAAAAGGAAGCTGAAAGCAAGACTCTCAAAGCTGAGTCGCCGACACCTGTACGGGCCGCCGTGGATGCGTCCAGCTATGAGCCGGCCGCGTTCCCCAACGGCGATCAGGAAATCAAACTGACTCTGCCCGAGCGACTGCCCGTCATTCAACTATTGGACTTGGTGGGCAAGTATCTGAATCTCAGCTATGTCTACGATCCCGCGAAGGTCACGGGCGAGGTAACCCTGAAACTCAACGGAAACCTCCAGGGATCGATGAAAGTCAAGGACTTGTACCTCCTGTTGGAGTCGGTGCTCCAGTTCAAGGACCTGGTCATGACCCGGCACAACGGCAACGTCGTACAGATCGTCCCGAAGACGGATGTCATGACCATTGATCCGGAGATCGTGACCCCCGAATCGCGGGTCGTCGAGGCCGGTGACACCGTCGTCACTCGTGTCTTTTCTCTGAAACACATCGATACGGCGAGTGTGGAGAACCTGCTGCAGCAGATGGGCCTGTCCGTAGGCGTGAGCTCCATGGCGGAAAGCGGGACGGTGATCATCACCGCTTACTCTCACCGCATGGCCCGCATCGAGCATCTTCTGGACATGGTGGACAAGCCCGGCGCTCCGAGGCAGTTCAAGTTCCGGCAGTTGCGATACACGATGGCCCAGTCACTGGCGGAGAAGGTCAAGGCTCTGGCGGAGCAGTTGCAGAGCGTTACCGTGACCGTTGGCGGGGATGTGACCGGCTCCACCGCTTCTGCGGCGGCGGCGAGGCTTCCGGGCGAGTCGGAGGCGGCGTGGCGCGCCAGATTGGTGCGGATCAAGACGGCAGAAGCCCAAGCGGCAGTTCGCTCTCGTCAGCCCGGCATGCCCACCGAGCCCAAACCCGGCGTCTACCTCGATGCCGACGAGCGAACCAACCGGATTCTCATGATCGGTGTCGAGGAGCAATTGAACATCGTCGAGAAACTGGTGGATACGCTGGATGTCGAACAGCAGGATCTGCGCAGCCTGGAGTTGTACCGAATCCTCCACGTGGATGCCGATGAAGTGGCCCGCAAGCTCCAGGAGCTGGGGATCATCAGCAAGGTGCCCGAATCGACCGCGCCCGGGCGAATCACCGGTTCGTCGCGGATACCGACCCCGACGGCGACCCAGCCTCGGCCGGCGACGCCGACCCCGGAGGTCCCGATGATCGCCGAGGTCACGGAGGGCGGCATCGTCGGCGAGCCGCAGGTTGTTGTCGTCGAGTCCACCAACTCGCTGCTGGTGAACGCGACGGCCGAGCAGCACGCGACCATTGCCAGCATCATCGAGTACGTCGACAGCGAAATGGACGTGGACGAGATGCCGTACAAGATCTACCCGCTCGAAAACTCCACGCCGGGCCATCTGGCCGAGGTCTTTGAAAGCCTGATCCAGGAGACGATCGAACAGCAGAACAAGGAAGGCAAGATCGAGAAGACCGTCGTCGGCAGGGACGAGAGGGTCAAGATCGTCCCCGACCCGAATACGTATTCGCTGGTCGTGTATGCGAGCAAGAAGAACCAGGAGTGGATCTCCAGCCTGATCAAGCAGTTGGACAAGCGACGGCCGCAGGTCCTGATCGATGTGACCCTCGTGGAAGTCACCAAGAATGACTCCTTCGATTACGACTTGAAGCTGATTGAGGGCATTCCGAACCTGCTTAGCCCCTCAGGCCAGGTTGCCGCGGTGCCTGGGAATGTCCTTAGCACGCTCCAGGCAGACCCCAGCGAACATTTCGCCGATTTCTCATCTGAAAAATTGGCCAACAACAAACAGCAGTTCAGAGGGTACTATGCGGACAAGCATATCAGTGCGCTGTTGACCGCTGTGCAGTCAAAGGGCTACGGGCGAGTCCTGGCCAAACCCAAGTTGTTGGTCAATGACAATGAGCCAGGTACGATCAAGACCGGCGAAACCAGGTACGTCGAGAAGAAAACGCAGCTCCAAAGCCCTACAGCACCGACCACCGGACAGGATTTCGTCACAAGCGCGTTCGATTTCGAACCCTACGAGGCGGCTATTGAAATGAATATCACGCCCCACATCAGCGAGGGCGAACTCCTTCGTCTGGTTGTTGAATTGAAGCGGTCTGATTTCGATCCCGCAGACGAGGGCAGCGCGAAGCCGCCGAAGACCATGACAAGCGAGGTCAAGACCGCCGTGACCGTGCCTGATGGGAGCACGATCATCCTGGGCGGGATGTTAAGGTTGAATCAGAACAAGAACGGAGGGAAAGTGCCGATATTGGGGGATATCCCGCTCATTGGTGGTTTGTTCAGAAGTATCAAGGACTTGAATGACGAGAGGAAGCTGTATGTGTTCGTAAAGGCGGAGATCATCCGGCCGGCAGGAACGCATGACGATGGCATGGAGGACCTCCAGAAGATCTCGGAAGTCAACCGGACGGCGTTTGAGCGGCATGAGCTGGAGTTCCAGAACTATCAGAGCTGGCCGGGCATAAAACCCAAGCCGGTCAGTCCGCCGAAGGTGCTTGACGCCGACTGATGTGCCGTGCTATAGGAAGAAGCGGGTGATATGAAGGACTTGCTGATACAGACGGCGAAGAGAACAGGGCTGGTCAACGCCGAGCGTCTGGCCAAGGTCATCGAGGAGAGCCAGGGCCGGGGCCGACTCGATGAGGTTCTGCTCGCGTGTCCCTATTTCACGGAAGACGTGGTCCTCAAGTTGTTTGCCGAGGCGCTCGGCTGGGAGTATCTGACGGAGATTTCCGACCAGGCGGTCCCCCGAGAGTTCGTTCAGGCCGTCCCGGCCGTGTATGCTCAGCATCATTACCTGATCGGCGTCAAGTCCGAGCAGGACAACGGCGAGCTGACGGTGGTCCTGTCGCGGCCGCTGGATACGAATATCCTGGACAACGTCTCAAAAATGACCCGCATGCCGGTCTCGCCCGCGCTTTCTACGCGGGCCGCGATCACGGCCGTCATCGATACCGCCTACCAGCAGCGAAGCACCGTCATTGAAGAGGTCGCCGAGGAGCTGGACTCGCAGAACCTCGACCAGTTGGTCGACGAGGTGGCCGCCTCGGACGATCTGCTGGACGTTGTGAACCGGCCGCCCGTCATCCGGCTTTGCAATGACATCCTCTTTCGCGCGCTGCAAATGAGAGCGAGTGACATCCACGTCCATCCGTATGAGTCGAAGATCCAGATCCGCTACCGCGTCGACGGCATCCTGTACGACGTGTTGAGCTTGAATCGAAATGTTCTTCCCCTGATCATTTCGCGTATCAAGGTCATGGCGGGCATGGACATTGCGGAGCGGCGGTTGCCGCAGGACGGCCGCTCCAGCGTTCGGCTCGGCCAGCGGGAGGTGGACTTACGCGTGAGCACCGTCCCGACCAGCTTCGGCGAACGCTGCGTGCTGCGTATCCTGGACAAAAGCACCGGCGTGTTCGCCCTGGGCGAGCTGGGCCTGTGGGCGGATGACCTGGGGAGACTCGATTCCCTGCTGAATCGCGCACACGGCGTGATCTTCGTCACGGGACCCACCGGCAGCGGCAAGAGCACCACACTCTATGCCTGCCTCAACCGGATCAACTCGGCGGAGAAGAACGTCATCACGATCGAGGACCCCATCGAGTACCAGCTTACGGGGATCAGCCAGATTCAGGTGGCCAGCAAGAAGGGCATGACCTTCGCGACCTCCCTGCGGCACGTGTTGCGTCAGGACCCCGACGTGATCATGGTCGGCGAGGTCCGCGACGTCGAGACGGCCCGCATGGCGATCCAGTCGTCCCTGACGGGCCACCTGGTCTTCAGCACGCTGCACACGAACGACTCGGCCGGCGCGGTCAGCCGATTGCTGGACCTGGGCGTCGAGCCGTATCTTGCCAGTTCGTCGCTGATTGCTATTATGGCACAGCGGCTCGTGCGAAGAGTCTGTCCGGATTGCCGGCAGCCGTCGACCCCCACGGCCCAGGAGATCAGCGAGCTTGGCCTGGGCACCCCGGAGCAGAACGGGGACGCCAAGTTCTACGTGGGAGCAGGCTGTGAGCGGTGCTTCCAGACGGGCTATCGCGGCCGGACCGGTATCTATGAGCTGATGCTCGTCAATGATGAGATCCAGGAGCTTATCTACCAGAGGGCTACCGCCGGATCGATCAAGAGACTCGCCCTCCAGGCGGGCATGCAGACCCTGCGAATGGACGGGGCCCGCAAGGTCCTCGCGGGCATCACCACGGTGGCCGAGGTTCTGAGGGTGACTCAGGCGGATGTCACGTAAGGATGGGAACGGATTATGCCGAGGTATGAATACACGGCGATAACCACGGGCGGCAAGAAGACCAAGGGATCGGTCACCGCCGAGAGCCCCTTCGCGGCGCGAAAACAGTTGCGGATGCGCAACATCCATCCGTCCTCCGTCACCGAGGTGACTTCCGCCGTCGAGAGCAAGCGCGCCCTGTTCTCCTTCCTGCGCAAGAGGAGCAAGAGCCAACTCACCGACTTCACCAAGCAATTAGCCACGCTGCTGAACTCCGGCATCAAGCTGACGGAGGCCCTTTCCGTGCTGATGATGCAAAGCTCGGAACCCCGATTTCGCAACGCCCTGACGGAGGTTCGCGACCGCGTCGTGACGGGCGAGTCCCTCACGGACGCGTTGAAGGATTACGACAACTACTTCGACGTCATCTATGTGGCCATGGTCCGGGTCGGCGAGGTCACCGGCACGCTGGGCGGCAGCCTGAAAACCATCGCCGCCTTCATGGAGAAGCGACAGCGCGTCGAGGCCAAAATCCTGACGGCGATGATCTATCCCATCGTCCTGGTCGTGTTCTGCCTGTTCGCCGTGCTGATCCTGACGACCAAGGTGATTCCGAAGATCGGTGAGCAGATCGTGCGGACGGGGCAGGAGCTGCCGTGGATCACGAAGCAGTTGATGAATTTCAGCCACGTGCTGACGAGCTGGCGGGTGTTCGTCCTGCTCGGGGCGATCGCATTGCTCGTCTTCGTGGCGCGGCGGTTCTTCAAGACGGAGCGGGGGGCCTACCTGAGGGACAAGTTCCTGCTTTCCCTGCCGGTGTTCGGTCCGCTGATCAAGCAGCGCGTCGTCGCCCGGTTCGCCTCGACACTGTCCACGCTGATCGGCTCGGGACTGTCCATGGCCGAGTCGCTGCGGGTGGTCTCGGAAACGACGGGCAACACCCTGATGAAGCGGGCGGTGCAGCAGGCCCGGGAGCGCATCCTGGCCGGCGCCGATATCGCGACTCCCCTTCGCGACAGCGGCGTCATCGATCCGGCCATCGCGCACATGGTCTCCGTCGGCGAGAAGAGCGGTGAGCTCGAGACCATGCTCAAGAGCATCAGCGAGAACCTCGAATCTTCCACGGACATCGTCATCGAGCGTCTCAGTGCGGCGGTCGAGCCTCTCATCATCATCTTCATGGCGGTCGTGGTCGGCGTCATCGCGTATGCGACGATTCTGCCCATCCTGAGAATTTCAACAATCAAGTTCTAGGCGTTTTGGAGAAGAAGAACTATGAAGGAGAAAAGAAACCGCAGAGCCCGGGCAGGCTTTACGATGGTCGAGCTGATGGCCGTGCTCATCATCCTTGGTCTACTGTTCACCGTGGTCGTGGGAAACTTCGTCGGCCATACCGACAAGGCGAGAGTGATTACCACCAGGGCCAGTTTGAAGGCCCTGCACAGTGCCGTCAATCAGTTCAAGATGGATACCGGCCGATTCCCAACAGAGGATGAAGGCTTGATGGCTCTCCTTGAACAGCCGACGGATGTTGCGAGCTGGCCGGCCGGCGGGTATCTGGAGACGACGAATCTCCCCCAGGATGCATGGGGACACGATTTCATTTATGAGTTGAACCCGGCCAACGGCAAGCCATTCCTCATCAAGAGTCTCGGAGCCGATGGCGAGGAAGATGGCGAAGACTACAATGCGGACCTGCTCAGCACCGATTCGTAATCGCATTTGTGGCGACGGGAGCGGCTGTGTACCTGTCCGGCCCAAGGCTACCCGCCTGCGCAGGCGGGCCTTCGTGCTCGTGGAGATGATCCTTGTTGTCTCTATCCTTGCGCTGTTCGTGGTCCTGGTACAGGTGAACCTGTTCGGCACGATGCGGCGCAGCCAGTTCAAAGCGGACGTGCAGGAATTCGTTTCCGCCATGCAGATGGCCGTCTCGGCGGCCGCCGAGAGCAGTCGCAGGTACGAGGTGATTATCGACTTGGGCGAGCAGACCTTCCTGCTCCGGGAGATCACCTCCTCCGACCTGTCGCAGGTGCTCGACGAGGAAATCATCCTCGACGGACAGTTCGGGGCAAGCTGCCGGGTCGCGTACGTGGAGTTTGACGACAGCACCTTCACCAACGAGGGCAAAGCCAAGTTCCGCGTCGGGCATGCCGGCTGGCACTACGGCGGAAAGATCGTCTTCCTGGACGAAAGTGAGCAATCGTACGCGGTGGTGGTCAGCAGGATTACGCCGATCGTGGAGCTGGTCGAGGGCGATCCCGCCTTGATGACCCCGAAGGGCAAAGACGAAGTGCCATTTCTTTAACTCGTGGGCGCGTTGCAGTCTCCGACACCTATGCACAGTACAAGGATCGACAAGATGATCGCAGGACGCAGGCCGCAGCGGGAACGCAGCGGGTCGGGCTTCACTCTGCTTGAGGTGATGGCGGCCCTGGCGATCCTGGCCCTGGTCAGTTCGAGCATGCTGGTCGTGGTCGACCGGTGCCTCGAATCGACCGCCGAAGCCGGCCTGCGGATGGAGGCTTTTCAGTTGGCCCGAGAGAACATGGAGAAGGTCCTTGCCTCCAGTACGGTGGAGGAGATGGTGGACTATGGCCAGAGTGAGTTGTACCCGGACATCTCCTGGAAGACGGTCGTCGAGGCGTTTGCCGAGCCGGTGTCGGGCAAGATGTGGATTCGCGCGGTCTGTTCGGCGGAGTACATCGACTCGACGGGCGAGGAGCAGACGGTCAAGCTGGAGCACTGGATCACGGAACTGACCGACCAGCAGGCGGGTCAGCTCGGGGGGGAGCCGCAGAGCATTGAGGAACTCACGGCCGAACAGCTCCTCGCGACCGCGGAAGAGGCGGCAGAGTATGCCGGCGTCGATGTCGAGACGATCGAACAATGGGCGGAGAATGGATTGGTCACCATGAAAGACGGCGCCTTCATCAAGTTCAACCTCGATGTGTATGTGCGAAGCGACGGCAAGCCGACCGGCGTAGAGAAGCAGCAGCAGGTCGAATCCATGGAAGATCTCGCCGCATTCCTCAAGGATCAGGCGGAAGACAGCGGACAAGGGACCGATCAGATCCAGGATACCGACGGCAAGGACTCCTTGACCGGCCTGCCCCAGGAGCAGTTGGACAAGATGGGTGTCGGCGATGTCATGAAGCTGCTCAAGGGCCAAAAGAAGAAGTAGTCCCGGCTGTGGAGCCGGGCGCACGGATTGAGTGCCGTATGCGGACACGATGCAGACAATACTATCGACCGGGGATCTCCTCGCTGGGGGAGATGATCGTCGCGCTCGTCATCGGGGCGATGGTCCTGACGGCGATCCTGACGGTCTACGGCCGGGTGAATCAGGCGGCCGAAGCGATCCTGGGGAGGGTCGAAGGTCCGGCCCTCGCCACCGAGGTGTTGCAGCGCCTGGCGGAGGACCTCGACCGCGTTCAGAGCGGTCAGCAGGACGTCACCATCCAGATCAAGAACGGCCTCGACCACAACTTTGCACGGGCCCAACTGGTGATCCGACGGACCATGCGCAACAGCAAGAACGAGGAGAAGGTCTTTGAAGAGATCACATGGCGGGCCGGCTATGATTACGAGGGGTCGTCCGGCCTGGTGATCTATCGCGGCCACGAGGGGATCGATCGGGAAGATAAGCTGCTCGATGCGAAGAGAGAGACGTGGGAGGAGAGCTATCCGCTGGTCCCTCTGTGCCGCGGCGTGACATACTTCCGGTTGGAGGTCCCCAAGGGGGATGAGCTCGTGGACCAGTGGACGGAAGGGGCCTTGCCGCCGGGCGTGAAAGCCACGATCTCTTTCGCTCAGCCCCATGAGACGGTGCAGGGCACCTGGGAGGTATACGAGGAAGAGCAAATCAGTCGCACCATCGCCGTCGACAAGACGCGTAAGATCAGGTTCGTGATGGCTGCGGCGGGAACGGACGTGAACGATCCCAACGCAGCGGCCGGTGAGCAAACGCCGGAGGAAACCGACGAGAAAGTACCACAGAAGCCCGGGCAGCCGGGATTGCAGAAGACTAGTGAGCGGGGATCCCGGACTCCTGACGGACGGACCCCTCAGAGAACCAATGAGCCAGTGCCCTATAAACCTGTTCAGCCAGTGCCCGGGAGATCCGGACGGACGGGGCGATAAGTATCGTCCGGGCGTGATCCTGCTGATCACGCTGGTGATCCTGGTCATTCTGGCGACGCTCGGTTACACGCTGACCGCTCGCGTGGCGGTGCGCCGCCATCGGGACCAGTACGTCATCGACTACAGCCAGGCGCGGTACGCCTGCGCCTCGGCGTTGAAGTACGCGATGACGACGATCGGCAGCATGGAGCCTCAGCTCATCAGCCGCCCCAACGAGCCGGACTTCTCCAATATCTTTGCCATGACTGAAGTCGAATACCAGAAATTCCTGGCCCAGTTCGCGCTGAATGCGAAGGCGGCGGATGGCGATGCCCCGGACGGACAGGCGGAGTTGGACTCTGATGCCCGGGACGACGGAGCTACCGACGAGAAGGCGAAACCTGACGCCGGCGCCAAGAAGAAGGGGGACGCCAAAGCGAAGACGAAGCGCAGCGTCAAGAAGAAGAGGCAAGCCATTGACGTGGAATACGGCAGCGATGCCAATGACGTCAACGACGCCAACGACACTGGCGCGGCGTCCCTCGCTATTCCGGGTCCGTACGGGCCGCCCTGGCCGCTCGTCACCACGGCTCTGGAATGCGAGATTGGCTCGGCCAAGGTGAAGATCGAGATCGAAGACGAGAACGCCAAGTATCCTTTGAACTGGGCGCTCATCACGGATGAGAAGTGGAAGGCGCTGGCCGAGACGGGGTTTGCGACCTTCTGCGAGTGGATGGGTTACACGCCGACCGAAATCACCGGCTTGCAGGAAGACCTGGGCAAGATCGGGGAGTTCCGATCCTATCAGCTCGAATTCAAGCCGCTGACCACGAAGGCGGAGTCTTCGCCGAGCGTGCGCAGCCGGGTCACCCGTTCGCCAAGCACGGCTGGTACGACCAGCAGGACCGGTACTGCGGCTTCCGCACCCCGTACCCTGACCAAGACCGTGGCTTCCCCGGCCGAGCAGATGGAACAGCAGAACGTGGATTTTGGCAAACTCTTCCACAGCTCGTTTGTCAACACGGACCTCCTCAGCCGGCCAAGTATCGCCAGCGACACCCGGAACGAATCGGCTATGAAGTATCTGAGCCTCTGGACGACGAGGCAGGTCAATATCAACACGGCCCCGAGAAATGTCCTGGAAGCCGCCTTGGCCTTCGGCAGCGTCGCAAATGCGGTCAAGATTGCCGACGAGATCATCCGCCTGAGGCAGGAGAAGCCTTTCTCCGATATCGAGGAGGTGAAGAAAGGCGCGTTTCGATATTCCGATTCCATCGATAAATGCAAGGAGTTCCTCACGACGGCGAGCAACGTGTTCACGATCCGGGTCACGGCGGTCAGCGGGGTGGCGAGAGTCACCGCCATCGCGGCCGTAAGCAAGGAAGGCGATAAGGTAAAGCAGATCGGTGTTATTTCCGACTAATTAAGGACCGGTTTTTCGGCATTTGGCCGATACATCACGGTTGCTGACAGCTTTTTGGAGATCATTGAGAGTGGAGTCTCATAATCATTTAGGAATTTACCTGAGACAGGATCGGGCCACGGTGGTCTGCCTGGCTTCGCAGGGCCGAGACAGAAAGCTGCTGGGCTGTTTCTCGGTCTCTGTCGAGGACCCGCAAGAGAATCGCCAGCAGGCGCTGGCCGAGCGTATCGTCCAGACCTGTGCGGAGCGGGGTCTGAAGTTCGGGCAGGCGGCGGTGGCCCTGGACTGCGCGATGTTCATGCAACATGCGGTGCACAGCGAATTCGGCGACTACAAGAGGATTGCCGCGACGGTTCGTTTCGACACGGAGGAGGCCCTGGCCACGGATGTTGCCGATGTGGCTGTGGCGTTCCGAGTCGTTTCGAGCGACGACAGCGGCTCGGACCTCGACGTCTTCACCGCGCAGCGCGGCGTGCTGACCGAGATCCTGCTCGCCCTGCAAGGCGCCGGCATCGATCCCGTGACCGTAGATCCCGACAGCTATTGTCTCTCCCGTTACCTGGGCATATACGGGGCGTCTGCCGAGGCGTCCAAACACAAGCCCCTGTATGCGTTGCTCTCCGACTCGCGCGGTTATCTGCTTACGATTCCCAAAGCGGGCGAGCCATCGACGGTCCGGGCGTTTCCGCTCGCGGAAACCCGCAACAGAGAGCAGGTGCTGGCGAGGGAGACTCTCCTCACGGCGGCGTTGGCGGAGGCCGGCGGCCCGGTGGACCAGTTGTGCCTCTTCGATGTGAGGAATGAGGTCTCCGCAGAGCAGCTCGCGGGTCGAGTGGGCCGGCCGGTGGCAGTCTGCGATCCCGCAGGATTGGCCGGCGCCGGGCCGGACGATATCGCCGGCTGCTTCAGTGCGGTGGATTTCGCCCTGGCGTATGGGGCCGCCCTGGCGCTTCCGGAGAAGGAAAAGGGCGTCAACTTCCGCAACGATCACATGCCCTATGAAGGCACAATACTCCGCACGAACCGGGCCCTGAAATTCCTCAGCATCTCGGTCACGATCCTGTTGCTTGCCGTCGGCGTGTACTTCCAGGCCCACCTGATGTCCGTGAACAAGACGAAGGCCGACATTCGCGAAAAATTCCGGCCTGATTATGTCGCCGTGATGGTGGGCAAGAAGTCGCCGACCACCATAAAGGACGCCGTGAGGAACGTTAAGAAGGAACTCGACCGTCTCATGGCTGAGAAGGGGATCAAGGGAGCCCCGCAGGAATCGATCTCCGCCAAACTGACGCTCGTGCTCCAGGCGATGAACAGTTGTGCGGCACAGACCGGCCTGGTTGTCGATACGATCACCATCACGACCAAGACGATCTACATCAACGGCAGTACGAGCAACCGCCGAAGCACCGATAGCGTGCTTGATGCCATGAAGAAAGTCGGCCTGTTCGTCGAGGAACACCAGATTGGCGCCGATGGCGAGCGGGACAAGTTCGACATGACGCTGACGATTGGCTCGCAAAAGCCCTTGGAGAAGAGTTGAGTATGCGAGAGGTTTACAGGAATCCCATGACGTACTACCTGCTTGCCCCCATTCTGGTGAGCATCTGGCCTCTGCTGGTTTCGCTGATGTACCTGCCGGAAGCCCGGCGAAGCATGAATAGTGATCGGGACCAGTGTGTGGAGGGGCAAACGTATATTCTCGACATCCTCACGTACGACCCGGACCGGCTGACCTTCATCGAAGACAGAGACGCGTCGGGGGAGTTCACGTTTGCCAAGGCTATCGATCGGACGGCGAACAGGTGTGGGATCCGCTCGGCGAGCTGCGATCTTACCGTCGGTGGCATCGGGGGCGTCGACAAGAAGACGCAGAATGCCAAAGTCACTCTCAAGACGGTCGGCATCGTCCAGTCAGCCACGTTTCTGTCGTACATCCAATCGATGTGGGTAGGTTCTCAAGTGTGATCAAATCAAACTGACCAAGAAGAAAGGCATGCCCGACCAGTGGGACGTGGAGATGAAATTCTGGTACACCTACTGAGCGGGCCCGTCGCCCGGCCGCTGAACCTTCCTTCTGAAGCATTATAGGCCCGTGTGCCTGAAACTGGAGTAGCACTATATGTAGTATGTCTCCATCTTCGTCTGGACCACGGCGGGCGCTGGGCAAAAAGGAACTGGCATCCGTCCGTGGCACCGATTCACCAGCCTTCCCAGTGTGACAGGAACGCTTTTTGAGCCCTTTTTCACCGCGATCTGATTGAAAAAACTAAGTCCCGGCGGCGAAAAGTTCTCTAAAGTTTTTCCGTTCGGTGTGTCGATATCAGTAGTGATTCAGGCCCCGACAGGGACTTTTGGGGCATACAAGATGTAGTGGTGTAAGGTTTCGCTCGCGGCGGTGGGGCGGAACATTCGGAGCGACAAGAATTGATAAGGTAAACCTGATGCCGGATGCTGGTTCCAGTGCGTTTGGGCAAGAGCAAGATCGCCGGGTTGACCCGTTTCTAGTGGATCTATCCCAAGATGAGGATTCCGTTATGGAGCAGATCTTGGAGAATATACAGAGCACACCGTTGGGTGTTGTCTTGAAAAGGATTGCTTCTCTTCCTGAGGTTCGACGGGAGAAGGTGCTGCAGGTCCGCCGACAGATTACTCAGGGCCGGTACGACGTGACCGAACGGTTGGACCTGGCCCTTGAGAAGGTGCTGGAGGACCTGACGACCTGAACCGGGCCCTCTCCGGGCTTGGGCCTTCCGCTGCTCGGGCACTGTGAAATCCCGCAGAATCTACGCATCGCCGAGGCTCAGAAACCTCATGCCGGCGTTTTTCGCCCCTGACAATTCTACGAGACGATTTCGGGGATTTCGTCGTCAGGTTCGTCCCACTCCGGAGGCTTGTAGCCCGGCAGCGTGGACTTTCTCAGTTCTTCCTTGAACGCGGCGACCACTTTTTGCTGGATGGACCGCCTGCAGTTGACATTGATGGGGTGGGCGATATCTGCGTGCAGCCTCATCCGCCCCTGAAGATCCTTCTTGGCGCGGCTTTCGGGTAGCGCGGCTCCGCAGTAGTTGCAGAATTTCGCCCTCAGATGGTTCTTGCAGCCGCACTTGGCACAGTGGTCGCTCATCTTGCGGGACGGCATGGCCACGAAGTACCCGCCTTCCCCTTCGATGATCTTGATGTCGCGGACCACAAACTCGCCATCGAGTGTCATGGAGCAGAATGCCTTCAGCTTATCATCCTTGTTTTTCACCAGTTTGATGCGAACCTCGGTAATCCTCATGCTCGCCTCGCCTAACTCTCTACCACCTGTTGTTCCCCACAATAATGCTTCTGCAGCCCAGGCTGTCCGTTATTTTGTCCCGCAGTTCTTCAAGGTGCTCCATGCCCCGGTCGCTCGGAATACAGAACATTGCAGAGCCACTGCCACTGAGGCAAATGGGCCCTGCGCCCAGCGATTCAATGGCTACTTCGAGTTTGCCAAGTTCCTCAAAAAGATGAAAACAGGTTCTCCGTAGCATATTTGCGCACATCCTGGCGACTAAATCAAGCCTGTTCTTCCGCATGTGCGTGTGAATCTGCCGCTGCCATTGCTCATAGAGAGCCGGATCGTGGACGTAATGTGCGTAAACTTCTTTCGTGGAGACACTTACGGAAGGCAAGATCAGCAGGGCGGTGAAAGGGAAGCTGTGAGGCAGTTTTTCGATTTTCTCGCCCCTGCCGGTGCAGAATGCCAGCGGCCCATTGAGGAAGAACGCCACATCGCTGCCGAGCTGTGCCGCCATATCGGCGAGGGATTCGGCGGGCAACCGGAGGTCGAGGTACTTGTTGAGTCCCACTAGCGTGGCGGCGGCGTCGCTGCTGGCGGAGCCCAATCCTGTGCCGGCCGGGACGTTCTTGGTGAGCGTCAGACGAACGTCGTCGGCCTTTCCGCGCGTGCGAAAGATAAGGTCGGCCGCCCGGTACACGAGGTTGTCTGTGCTCTGCGGCGCCCACTCGGGGCCCTGGCAAATCAGCTCGATCCCGGCCCGCTCGCCCGGCTGGATCAGCAGCTCGTCGCACCAGTCGATCTTGGCCATGATGGTTTCCAGCTCGTGGTAGCCGTCGGGGCGCTTGCCAGCGATCAGCAGGCTGAGATTGATCTTGGCGGGCGCCCGCACCAGCAGGCCGTCTCCAATGCACTCGAACTGTTGCCTATCTTTCATGTCTTGCCAGGGCTCCCATGAGGAATCTGCTTCAGTCTGCCGCTTCTGCGGCGTTCGCCCGATTTGCGTCCTTGACATTATACCGGGACGATTCTATTTTGAGTAGCGGATCGCAGTGGGCCGCGTATGGGAAGCAGAAGTCAATAGGGGATCGTCGCCCGGTGGCAGTTTTGCGGGGATCGTAGTAAGGACACATCATGGAATTGATCAGCGGTTTTATTGATTTCATTCTTCACCTCGACACGCACCTGAACCAGATTCTGACGGATTTCGGTCCCTGGTGTTACCTGCTTTTCTTCGTGATCATCTTTGCGGAGACGGGCCTGGTGGTCACGCCGATTCTGCCCGGCGACTCGCTGCTTTTCGCGCTGGGCACGTTCGCCGCCAAGGGCTCTCTCAATGTGGGCCTCGTGTTCGTGCTTCTGGCGGCTGCTGCCGTGCTGGGCGATAGCGCCAACTACACGATAGGGAAGTACTTCGGCACGCTGATCCTGAAAAGGGAGGGCGCCTGGTTCCTGAAGAAACAGCACATCGAGCGAACACACAGGTTCTATGAGAAGTACGGACCGAAGACTATCGTCCTGGCGAGGTTTGTGCCGATCGTGCGGACCTTTGCGCCGTTTGTGGCCGGGGTCGGCAAGATGAGCTACGTCCGGTTCCTGACGTACAATGTGGTTGGCGGCGTTCTCTGGATTGCCTTGTTCGTTTTCGGCGGGTACTTCTTTGGAAATATCCGGGTTGTCAAAGAGAACTTCACAATCGTCATTTTTGCGATTATTATCGTCTCGATCATGCCGGCAGTGATCGAGATCCTGAGACAAGCAAGGCAAAAGTCGAATGAACGACGCTCAGAGAAAGCAGCTCCTTGAGATTGCCCGTGATACGATCCGGGCCGTCATCATGAGAAGGCCTCTCAGCACGCCCCGTTCAGAGGACCCTGTGCTCACTGCCCCGTGCGGATGCTTCGTGACACTGAAGAACCGGGGCCGGCTGCGGGGCTGTATTGGGCAGTTCGTGTCCGAGAGGCCGCTGGTGGAGCTTGTGGCGGAGATGGCCAAGGCTTCCGCCACGGGCGATCCGCGATTCCTGACCAATCCGATCACGTTCAGCGAGGTGAACAAGCTGGAGATCGAGATCTCCGTCCTGTCGCCGCTGCAACGCACCGACAATCCGCTGAACCTGGAACTCGGTACGCACGGCATCTACATCAAGCGAGGTTATGCATGCGGGTGTTTCCTCCCGCAGGTCGCAGACGAGACCGGCTGGAGCAAGGAGGAATTCCTGTCCCAGTGCTGTTCCCACAAGGCCGGGCTGGCTCCTGATGCATGGAAAGACCCCAAGACGGAGGTCTACCTGTTCACGGCTGAGGTATTCGGCTCTGCCCTGAGCCAGCTATGAGACTCCCGCCGCGTGTTTACCGGCCTTTGTGGAATTCGCCCGCGTTTGCTATACTTTTATAGATTGTAGCCTTGGCTGCAATACAGCCTCATCGTCTTCGCATGGGCTGTCTATACCTGGTAAAGAAGTGACTGACGTCGAGGAGGAGTATGGCCTGGAACCTCACACGGATCGCCCCCGCTCTACTGTTGTTCCTTGCGGGGTGCGGACGGTCCCCAACCATCCAGACCCAGCCGGCCGCACAGGTCCAGCCCCGCGACGCCCGCGAAATGACGATGGAGCGGCTGCGAAGCGAGCGCCTGCCAACCCTTGAATCGGTGGAGCTCTGGGAAAGCACGTACGGTCCCGGCCTGAGGCTTTGCACCGCCCACTACGAGGTCTTCACAACGGTCCTGGAGCCCCTGATGCTTCGGACGGTTCCCGGCTTCCTCGAATCCGCCTACCGGGGCTACAATGATCAGTTGGCCAAGTCCATTGAAACCGTCACCAGGTTCAAAGTCTACCTGTTCGCCACCCGTCAGCAGTGGGAGCAGTTCACACGCAGCTTCGCGAGCGAGCAGGCGTCGATCTTCTGCAAGATCAAGACCGGCGCGTACTGCCTCAACGGCGCCTGCGTGGCCTATGACATCGGCGGCGCCCGCACGCTGACCGCCCTGGGGCACGAGGGATGGCACCAGTTCAACAGCCAGCACTTCAAGTACCGGCTGCCGAGCTGGCTCGACGAAGGCGTGGCCATGCAGTTTGAGACCAGCCGCTATGAGCAGGGCGTGTACTATTTCGATCCGTCCGCGAACATGCAAAGGCTCGGCGCGTTGCGCGAGACCCTGGACAAGACCCGCCAGATCGCATTGCGGGACCTCATCACCATGAGTCCCGGCGAAGTGCTCGCCACGGATCAGGCGGAGGCAGTCATGGCCTTTTACGGCCAGTCCTACGCCCTCGTGCGATTCCTGCGCGAGGCCAGCTTCGGCAAGCATTACTCGTGCTATCATCGCCTGTTATTGGATGCCCTGTCGGGCCAGTGGCCGCTGGATGAATCGGCCGGCCGGATTGCCCAGGACAGGAACCTGCCCCGCACACTGGACTGGAACCGTCAGGTCGGACTCCAGGTATTCGAGCACTACATCGGCGCCAATATGGAACAACTGGACCAGGAATACCTTGCCTATTGTCACCGGCTCGTGCGTGACATCTCCGTCGTCTGGCAGAATAATGAGCCGTGTGTCGCCATCGAGCGCTGATGTATGGACTTAGTGGACTAAGTGGACGAAGTGGACAAACATGGACGAAGTGACATCATCGCGGCTGATTCTTGCCTCCGTCTCCCCTCGGCGCAGAGACCTTCTGACCCAGGCCGGCTATGCGTTCGAGGTGGTTCCCTCCGACATCGATGAGTCCGCGTTTGAAGGCAGCTCCGCCGGCCCGCGGGAACACGCAGAAGCACTCGCCCTGGCCAAGGCTCAGAGTGTCGCAAGCCGCTACCCGGATGCACTGGTCATCGGCGCCGACACGCTGGTCGATTACGACGGCCAGATCATCGGCAAGCCCGCCGACGCCGAAGAAGCCGAAGCGATCACAAGGAAGCTCTTCATCGCACCGCACAAGGTCATCACCGGCCTGGCCCTCGTCCGACTCCGCGACAACACGCAAGTGGTCGAATCCGATGTCACGATCGTCTATCCCCGCAAAATGACGCAGGAGCAGATCGCCAGGCACATCGCCGGCGGCTCCTGGGAAGGCAAAGCCGGCGCCTACGCCATCCAGGAAACCGGCGACGAGTTCGTCGACCACATCGAAGGCAGCCTCACCAACGTCATGGGCCTGCCCATGGAGCTCCTGCAGCGGCTGCTCAACGACCTCCGACCCAGCTAGCATCACATTTTGCAGGTGCCATGACTGAAGCCTGAGATTGCTCCGCTCCACACGCAATCACAGACAGCGCCTGGAGCTGCACTCCCGTCGCGGAAATCCAGGCCAGAGTTCGCACCGGGTTACAGGAAGCATGGCCGGGCGAGGCTTGGAGGTCACTCCATGCCCGGTGCTCTTGTTGCCCCGCGGTTCGAAATCAGGCACCAGGTCACCCGGCTCATTCAATATCGAATCATTAAAGTACATGCCCGCAATGGTCGATCTCTTAATGCGTGATAACTCGAAGGAGATCCGGATAACGCGAATGTCAACGGCTCCAGGCCATTGCATTGTCCGAAGCCGGTAACCGATCCAGCGAGGTAGCTCGGAAAATCGGCGTCTCACCGGGGGCCGTTTCCCGATGGACGAGGATCTCTCAGCGGGAAGGACGCGAAGGCTTGAAGGCCAAGCCACATCTTGGTCATGGATCGGTGACAGGTCCATGGTTCGGCCGCACGCTGGCTCTTGCGACGGTTCGGTCGTCGGTTATGCATCGAGTGGCTGCCGGCGTATGCACCGGGACTCAATCCCGACGAACAGGTCTGGACTCGGACGAAGTACAGGGACTTGGCGAACTTTGTTCCGCAGGACATCACCGAGCTTGCCCAAGCCATGCGACACTCGCTCGTGCAGACGAAAACTCACCAACCTTTGTTGCGTTCGTTCTTTGAGCATGCCAAGCTCGAACTGTGGCATTTTCGTTATCTATTCAAAGATCAATAGGAGAATCGAAGAAATGCGTGTTGGCACCTATGGGTAAGATCGTCAGCGGGCAGCATGATGTCGCCCTGATGGTTAGCGGACCCGCGAGAACTTGAGAGATTGTCCCAATTGTGTCTGACAGCGTCATGCGAAGATCGGAGATTTCACAAACGAGCAGGAATGGAGCATCGACTATGGTTATGAAGAAGAGCAAGCAAGCGGCGGTAGTGATCTGTCTGTTGTCGTGTCTTATCGTGGTGTGTCCCACCCGAGCGGAAGAATTCGACGGCGTAAAGGACGGTTACTATCTGGGGGCGATGTTCGCGTACAATCACATGAGCGGAGAATTCGACGACAGCATTACCTTCGAATCTGAGGACGAAACAGATTTGGACTTGTTCAATGTCCCGGATGTGGATGATGGTGCAGGCTTCGGCGTTTTCTTCGGCCGGAGGCTTGGCAAGCTTTCCTTTGAGGTCGGCTACCAGTCAACCTTCCACGATACAAGCACGGTGATCCCAGAGATAGGTGACGCTGATAGTACCTATAGTGTGGTCGATCTGAACGTCAAGGTCGATGTCTTTGCACAGGACAGACTCAAGCCGTACATACTCTTCGGTGGCGGCATTCCCTGGCTCACTGTAGAAGATAGCCGGTCGGAGGATGATGGGTTGACGTGGGACGAGGACATGAAGTACGTCGGATACTGCCTGAATGCAGGCGTCGGTGTGGCATACTACTTTGATTCGCAGTGGGCACTCGTGGCAGGGCTCATCCACCGCTGGAACTGGTTCACTCACGGGGAGGACGGCAGGCTCAGTGATGATCTGTCGCAGCGTGCGCTCGGCCTTACGATCGGGCTCGCATATACGTTCTGAGAACCTGCGTCAACCGGCGCAAAAGCCCTCGGAACCGCAGGCCATCACCATTTGAAATAGCAGGCGTAGTGACGGTAGAGGAGGCCGATGGAGCGCATGGTAAGGATAGCGACGACCTGGACGGCCAGGTTGAGGGCGAGGTGCACGGCCATGGTGGCTGGGTCGGCGCCGGTGTACTGGATGGTGTGCCATTCCATGAAGCATGTCAGGGCTAGTAGAGCGGCTACTGTCGTGTAGGGGAGGAAGGCCCGGAAGATGGGGGCGAGGAGATAGTCGGGCGCAGGAGGAAGAAATCCTTTCCGACGGCTGTCGTCAGGATGGCGGCCGGAAAGACGGAGAGCCCGGCGATCAGAAGGACCCGCAGGAGCAGGTGGAGGGGCGTGGCGCCGGACCAGACATCGCCGGCATCTATGCCGTGGCTTTTCGCCAGTCCCAGGGCGGCGATGAACGGCAGCTCCACGAGGAACAGCGTGAAGCCGAACGTCAGGAACGGCGCGAGAACGTACCACAGGAAGGTGATGGAGGTGCCGACCTCGATCGGGGGCAACTGGTCCTCGTCATAGGCTGTCTCATAGATGATGTTCAGGTAGAAGCCGAACAGCCAGCCCCAGATGATGAACCACGCGATGCGGTTCATGCAGCAGGCCTGGGCGAGGAAGAACTTGAAGCACACCACCGCCGCCACGAAGGTCAACGGCGTGACATTCCGCCGATCGACGAAGATCTTCCAGTTGTCGAGGAAGACCGCCCGGTAGAAGCCCGGCAGGGGGTCGCCCTTGGGCTCCGGTGGCGGCTTAATCTTGTCCGGCTTCTTGAAGCTCTCCTGCGGGATGACGCATTTCTGCCCGCACGTGAGGCACTTGGCGCGCCTGCCGGCGTACTTGCTGTCGAAAGCGATCAACGCGCCGCAGTGTGGGCAGTTGAATTCGATCGTCATATCGAATCCGGCTTAGTCCCGTTGCATGCAATCCACGAAGGCCTTGAGGTCATTCGTCCATTTCTGGGCCTCGAGCAGATCGATCTGCTCGTCCTTGACGAGGATGGACAGGTGCTTCTCCAGGGTGATCATCTTCTCGTCGGGCTTGTCCCGCGTCTTGGTCTGCAATTGGGAGTAGAGCTGCTCGACCTTGCCGGTGCGGATCAGGTTGGCGCAGGCGTAGTTGTTGTTCAGGATTTCCATGGCGACGATCCGGCCGGTCCCGTCTTTTCGCGGGACGAGCTTCTGGCAGATCACGTAGGCCAGTCCCAGGGAGAGCTGGTTTCTCACTTCCGACTGCCGGCCCTCCGGAAAGTAGTCCAGAATGCGCGTCACGGACCCGGTCACGTCCCGCGTGTGCAGGGTGGAGAAGACCAGGTGTCCCGTCTCGGCGGCCATGAGCGTCATCGCGATCGTCTCGGCATCGCGCATCTCGCCCACGAAGATGATGTCGGGGTCTTCCCGCATCATCTCCTTGAGGCCATCGTGGAATGTTTTCACGTCTCGCCCGACCTCCCGCTGGGAGACGATGGAGTATTTCTGCGGGAGGATGTACTCGATGGGGTCCTCGACCGTGATGATTCTACAGGCGGTCTTCTCACTGACCCGCCCGATGATCGAGGCGATAGTGGTGGACTTGCCCGCGCCGGTAATGCCGGTCAGCAGGACGAGCCCCTGCTTGCGGCCGATGATGTCCTTCCAGACGTCGTTGGGAAAGCCGATTTTCTCCACGTCCGGGACATCGAGGGACAAGGCCCGGATCGCTGCCGCCAGCCCGTCATTGTCGCGGAACACGTTGATCCGGAACTGCAGCGAGCCCATCCGGTAGGAGCCATCGACGCTATGGTTGGTTTGGAGCTTCTGCAGGCCGTGCTCTTTGAGCAGAGGGAGGATCAACTGCTTGGCAATCTCCGGCGTGACGTTCGGGCCCTTCAGCTTGACGAGGTCCCCGTCGATGCGATACGTGGGCGGCGCGTTTACCTTGATGTGCAGGTCGGAGACCCGCATGGCCCCGTGCTCCTCGAAGTACTTGAGCATGTCGAGGATGCTGAACTTGCCAAGGTTGTCAGTCGGGTAGATCTTCGCCGAAGGCGGATATTCCTGTGTCATATTCTTCTCCGTCGTGGTCACGATTGCCTCCCCGCGTGCTTAAGCCAGTCCTGCAGGTTTTTTGCGAGGATCTGGACATCTTTCGTGCTCATGATGTGCTCCATGATCGGCGAGGGGATCTTCAGGTTCACCATCGCCTTGTGGACCCGCTCCCAGAGCCGGTCCTTCTTGGCATCGGTGTCCGCCAGATACAACTCGCTCACGAGAGCCTGCAGCTTCTGGAGCATGAGGCTGTCCAGGTGGGAATAGTACTTGGAGATGATATTCTGCTGGTAATCGGAATAATCGCGTTGGGCCATAGTTCATCCTGCAGCCAATCATTCATAACCTCGCCTACGTAATTTATACCGAGATGGGCGGGACAAATCAACAGGGAATCGAGCGGCGGCGGGTTTTTGCTGGCTTTGCGGTCGGGGCCGACTATAATCTCGTGCGATGTTGATCGGATGGAGGGCCCGAATTGTCAATGACGAGATAGCCGCGGTATGCGATATGCGTTGCTGATGGCAGGCACGCTGCTCCTGGTGCCTGAGATGGTGGCCTGGGCCGGCGACAAGGACGTGAGGGCCTTGTCCCCGTCGTCCGGCACGGATGCGCGGACCACTGGCCGGCAGTGGCTGAGCCAGGATTTGCATCTGACGGTCGGCGAGCTCCTGAGTCACGAGCCCGATACCGGCGGACAACTGCTTGTCTGCCGGGGCGGTTTCTCCATGGCCCTGGCCGGCAGGCAGTGGAGCAGTGACGACGCGGTAGTCTGGGTAAAGACGAACAGGATCCCCACACCGACGGGCCCCGCCACAAGGTATGACGTACAGATCTACCTGAGTGGACAAGTCTCCCACAAACACGCCGGCGACGCGCAAGTCCCTGAAATACAAGAAGTTATAATCGAGAAGGACAAGACCGTTGTCCTGAGAGCGAGCGTGGCCGGCGAGGTTTTCGTGACTGCGGATGCAAGGCGGACGGGAAGTCCCTATTCTCTGCCTCTCTATGCGGAAGCGACGGCGGGATTCGGCAAGGCCGGTCTGGAAGTGCCGGCCAGCCCGGAACCGGCAACCTCTTCTCGCTCAGCCCCGACGGCAAGCAAGGAAGGAGCGAGCGGCGAGACGCCGACCTACTACACGGTCAGTGTTTCCTCTTTGAGCGACACGCCGCCGGTCTTCGAGTGGAGCAAAGCCGGGGACACCCAGATCATCACCTGGATCGGCAGGGTGTATGTCTTATGGCAGGAGCAGGCCGAGGGAGCGAGTCCCTCAGAAGCCGTCGAATTACAGGCGGATACCCTTGTCGTGTGGCGCAGGGCTGCCGATACAGAGCAGTCGCCGGCAGGTCCGTCGTCCGCACAGTTCGAAGGGGTGAGCGAGGTCTATGTCGCAGGCGACGTGCTATTGAGGCAGGGACAGCGCACGATCCGGGCGACGGAGTTGTACTACGACCTGCAGAACAAACGGGGCCTGGCGCGAAACGCCGTCCTGCGCACTTTCGATCCCAGCCGCGACATTCCAGTCTATGTCCGTGCGAAGGAGTTGCGGCAGTTGGGTGAGAATCGATTCGAGGCGGACGACATCTCCCTGACCACGAGCGAATTCTGGACGCCGCAGATCTCGGCCAAGGCCTCGAAGGTGAGCGTCATCGATACCATCCAGGACGTGGACGCAGAGGGCGGGACTCGCGACAGCGACTACAGCGCCCATATGAAGAATGTCCGGCTCAGGTACTACGACACGACCCTGCTGCGATTGCCGTCGATGCGGAGCAATCTGCTGAGTCCTGCGGTGCCCATGAAGAGCATTCGCATGGGTCGCGACAGCACGTTCGGCGCCTCGGTGGAGACGCAGTGGTTTCTGGGCCGCATGCTTGGTCTGCATGAGCCGGAGGGGACCGACAGCACGCTTTTCCTGGACTACTATGACAAGCGGGGGCCGGGGGGCGGGGCGGCCGTCGAGTATGAGCGGGAGAATTACTTCGGACGCGTGCTGGGCTATGCGATCAACGATCATGGCGAGGACCGCCTCGGCCGCACGCGAAAGAGCGTCGAAGTCCCCGACGAATTGCGGGGGCGGTTCGCCTTGCAGCACCGACAGTTCCTGCCCGATGATTGGCAGTTGACCGCCGAGGCCAGTTATCTGTCCGACAAGAACTTTCTCGAACAGTACTATCGCCAGGAATTCTACGCCGGCAAGGAACAGGAGACCCTTCTTCACGCCAAGCGCATCGAGGACAACCGTGCGCTTGCCTTCCTGGGCAAAGTGCGCCTCAACGATTTCCAGGATCAGATGGAGGAAATGCCGAGCGCCGAGTACCACTGGACGGGTCAATCGTTCTTCGATGATCGCTTCGTGTTCTTCAGCGACAGCCAGGCGAGCCGGCTTCGATACCGCTTCGGCGAAGACCGTGAGGGCGAGCCTGACGATTTCTTTGCGTTCGCACAGACCCGCAACGAGGTGGACATGCCGCTGTCGCTGGGCAGTTCGAAGGTTGTGCCGTTCGTCGCGGGCACGTTCGGCTACGACGACGGGGCGGGCTTTCAGAAGGAGCTCGACGAGCCGTTGTTCGAGAGCAAGGACGCAGTTGGGATCGGCGAGGCCGGTGTGCGAGCGTCCACGCAGCCGTTCTGGCGGGTGTATCCGGGGGTGGAATCGGAATTATGGGACCTGCACGGACTGCGCCATACGCTTCGGCCGAGTCTCACGGCTGTTACTTATGCCGCGACGGATGAGGTCGCCGACCAGCGGGATACGCTGGACCTGGGAATCTCGCAGAAGTGGCAAACGAAGCGGGGGCCCGTGGGCAACCGTCGGGTCGTCAATTGGTTCGAGCTGGACGTCGATTTCGTATGGGTGAGCGATTCGAGCGATGCCGTTGCCGGGCCGGACCGGTTCCTCTGGAACCAGCCGTTTATTCCCCTTATCAACCGGTCGGGCGGCATCCTCCCGCCGTTCGACCGGCGAACCACGGATCTGTTTGGGCCGCAGCGGAATTACACGAGTGCCGCTGCCACCTGGCGAGTCAGCGAAACAGTGTCCGTGCTGGGCGATGCCTATCTCGACACGCAAAAAGGGACCGTGGAGCAGGTGGACGTGGGCTTCTCCCGCCTGGCCTGGCCGAATTTGAGCTATTTTATCGGTACCCGCTACCTGCGGGATATCGACAACGGATTGGGTCAGCACGGCTCGAATGCCGCTACGTTTGCCGTAACGTACGTGCTGGACCCCCGCTATACGCTGGTTTTGGCCGAGCAGTATGATTTTGACTATGAGGCGAACATCCGAAGCGATTTGACGTTGATTCGTAAGTACCACCGGATGAACTTCGCTGTTACAGTGAGCGTGGATGACTCTCTTGACGAAGAGCGGATCATCTTCAGCCTGTGGCCGGAGGGGGTGCCCGAGCTGGCCATCGGCCTGCGAAGATACGTGGGGTTGGGGGCCTCGGAGGCGTCGTACTAGCGAAAATAAATATGGCACAGGCCGGCCAATGTGTTAAAATGGCCCGACTGGGGCAGGGTGTGAGGACTCGCTCGGCAAAGGCTCGAATCCGTCAATGCCGGGTTTATGGTTGTGGCGATTCACAAAAGGGTGTTTTGGAAGGAGCATGAGTATGCCGTTGGTGAACACGAAGAAGATGTTTGAAATGGCCTATAAGCATGGGTACGCCGTCGGTGCCTTCAACGTGAACAACATGGAAATCACGCAGGGCATCGCGGACGCCGTGGCGCAGGAGAAGGCCCCGCTGATTCTGCAGATATCGAAGGGCGCTCGGGATTACGCCAAAAACAGCTATCTGATCGCCATCATCAACGTGGTCGTCAAAGAGAGCCCGGACATTCCAATCGCCACACACCTCGATCACGGCGATACTTTCGAGACTTGCAAGCAGTTCGTGGATGACGGATTCACGTCGGTGATGATCGACGGCTCGGCTCTTCCCTTCAAGGAGAACATCGCGATCACGAAGAAGGTTGTCGAGTATGCCCATCCCCGCAACGTCACGGTGGAGGCGGAGTTGGGCCAGTTGGGCGGAATCGAGGAGCACGTGGTTGGCGTCGATGACGTCAGCAAGCACCTGGCGAACCCGGAGCAGGTCGTGGAGTTCGTGGAGAAGAGCGGCTGCGATTCCCTGGCCGTCGCCTGCGGGACCAGTCATGGGGCGTACAAGTTTAAGACCGAACCAAAACTGGCTTTCGACATTATACAGAAGATTGGTGAAAAGTTGCCGGGCTATCCCCTGGTGATGCACGGATCCAGCAGTGTGCTGCCGGAGTTCAGGGATCTCATCAACAAGTACGGCGGCAAGATGCCGGCGGCGATGGGAGTCCCCGAGGCCATGATTACCAAGGCGTCCAAGATGGCGATTTGCAAGGTGAACATCGATACGGATCTGCGCATGGCTCTGACGGCCAAGATTCGGCAGGTCTTCGCGGAGAAGCCCGGGGAGTTTGACCCTCGCAAGTATCTGGGCCCCGGCCGCGATGCCATCCGCGAGATGGTGCGTCACAAGCTTCATGTGCTGGGTTGTGCCGGGAAGGCCGCAGAGTGCCTGTAGGCGCCTCTCGCGGCACGAGCCCGTTGGGACAGGGGAGACCTTTTGTGTTACAATGTGAGTGGCAGAGAAAAGTCTCTTGCCTCAGGTTTCCTTTACCGATAGTCAGGCTGCATAGCAGAAAGGAGCGGTTCATTGGTGTCCCAGAGAACAGGAGAGCCCATGCCGCAGGGCAAGCGTGGAATAGCTGGAATCCGTAACGCCAGGATAACGCTTTTGCTTTTGGTTTCTTGTGCCTCGATCCTTGTCCTCTCATGCTGGTTCAGCGGGTACAACTGCTCGACCCGTGCCGAGACGACAAGAATCGCTCTGGCCGCGACGAATCAGACGCAGGGCGCTGCCCTCTCAGACCAGACTCCCGTACAGGTCGACGCCGTGACAGCGGCGTGTGATCTGATTACGCGGGGGCAGTTCCGGGAGGCGGCCGAACGCGTGACGCAGATGGACTCGGCGGCCGACGCTCGAGTTCCTGCGGTCAAGGAGATCACCGAGCGATACAGCCAGATCAACCAACAGCGACAAGCAGCGAAAGAAACGGTCTTTAAGGAACAGTGCAAGACGCTGGAGAAGCTCAAAGCGGCGGTCGATCTCGACAAACCTCCGCAGGTTGCCAAACAGGGCAACGATGTGGATACGCTGGAGACATCTGCTGAGCGGGACCCCAACGAGCCGAATGACGTCACGGATGTCCTGGAGGTGATTGCCAAAGCGGCGGAGTTCGCCGACGAGACGCAGAAGAAATCGCTGCTTTCGGACGCCTACGTGACCAAAGTCACGCAAAAGGCCGTGGATTACAGCGTTCTGCTGGAAGGGCAGGGCCACTGGCTCGACGCCTACATGAACTACTTTTACTGGCTCCAGGCGATCGACCCGAACAACAAGAGCTATTCGACGCGTGCCGACGAGTTGCTGGAGAAGGCCGGCATCGCCGCCTCGTTCCAGGATAGTCCCTGTGAGACCTGTAATGAGCGCTATGAAGGTGTCGAGAAATACATGTTCAGCCGCGCGATGGAGGCCCTGAACCTGCACTATGTCAACAGCATCGACTACATGCAGATGGCTACCAAGGCGCTCAAGCGTTGCGATCTGCTGACCCAGGTGCTGACGATCGCGTTTGCCGAGGGCTCCGAGGCAAGCAAGAAAAGTGCCTTCAAAGCGCCGGAGCCCGAGAAAGTGACCGCCTGGTCGGTTGCCTTGGCCGGGCTTCAGGATGAGATTCAGGCGTTGCTCAAGGGTGCAAACGAATCGTCGAGCCAGCCACAGGCCGCGGGCCAGGGTGAGAGCAAGCCGCCGGTCCGCAGCTTCGGCAGGGACGAGTTCCTGAAGGTTCTCGACAACGTGCTGGCCCTGAACGAGGCGACCGTGCGATTGCCGGTGCAGCCGCTGGTTGCCCATTTCGTGGAAGCGTCTCTCGGGGCGCTGGATCCCTATACGGTCATCGTATGGCCCCGGCAGGTGCAGGACTTCGAGAAGCTCATGACGAATGAGTTCACCGGCATCGGAATCGAAATCTCGAAACCCAAGGGGATGTTGACGGTGTCAAGCCTGCTGCCGGATACGCCGGCGTACCGCTCCGGCCTGGATGCGGGCGACGTCATCGAGTGTGTGGATGGCATTCCCACGAAGGACATGAGCCTGATGTGCGCCGTCAAGAAGATCACCGGTCCCAAAGGCAGCGCGGTGACCCTGGCCATCCGGCGGGGCGGCAAGGACGCCCAGACCCTCACCCTCACCCGGGATCGGATCATCGTGCCGACCGTTCGGGGATGGCAAAGGACGGCTTCCGGGTGCTGGCTCTATATGCTGGATGAGAAGGAAAAGATCGGATACGTCCGGATCACCAGCTTCTCCGGCGAAACGGCCGCCGATCTCGAAACGACCCTCAATCAACTGGAGACCGAGGGAATGCGGGGCCTGATCATGGACCTCCGCTTCAACACCGGCGGCCTTCTCGATAGCGCGGTCAATATCGTGGACAAGTTTGTCGAAGAGGGGCTGATCGTACGGACGCAGCCGAAGGCCAACATGATCCCGGCATTCGAGCATGCCCATCGCCGGGGCACGCATCCGAACTATCCTCTGGTCATCCTGACGAACGCCGGCTCCGCCAGCGCCTCGGAGATCGTGGCAGGGGCCTTGGGCGATCCGAAACATGAGCGGGCTATCCTGGTCGGAACCCGCACACATGGCAAGGGCAGTGTCCAGGGTATTACCCACTATCCCGGCGGCGAGCAGAGCTGAAATACACCATGGCCTACTACCATCTTCCTTCCGGGCAGCGGGTCAAGAGCCGCGAGGACGTCCAGAAGGAAGGAACCAAGGATTGGGGCGTCGGTCCCGACGTCGAGGTCGAGCTCACCAGTGAAGAACTGAAGCAAATGATTGACGTGCAGCGGGATAACGATGTCCTCGTCCAGGCCAACCGCGACGGGAGCAGGACCACGGTCAATAAACGAGTCCTGGAAGATACGTTGAAAGCGGACCCGCAATTGGCCGTCGGAGTTCTGGTCGTCAAGGCGAAGCTGGTGAACGCAAGGACGGTCGCTGCGAAATGAGGTAGAGGAGTTCCGCAAAATGGAAGTTAGGCTTATATTATTCAAGGAAATCGGTTTTGGGATTTCCTTGAATAATCCGCCTAGCCAATTGTGCAGCAGGCACTTACCGTTTCAGGAAGGAAAAATCAAGAAAACGATTTTTCCTTCCTAAAGTAAGCCTAACTTCCATTTTGCGGAACTCGATTGAGGTGCTGACTTTGACCCATCCGGATGATTCAGGTCGATTCGAGCAGCAACGGCAGGAGAAGCTGTCCCAGATCAAAGAGCTGGGCTTGGACCCGTACGGGGCCCGCTATGAGAACGTCGAGCCTGCCGAGTCTATCAGGGCCCGGTTCAAGGACGACGATGAGAGCCAGCGGGCCCGCACGGCCGGGAGAATCGTCCTGCTGCGGGATATCGGCAAGCTGATCTTCATCACCCTTCGGGACAGAAGCGGCACGATCCAGATTGGTCTGGCGAAGAACCTGATGGGCGAGCAGTGGCGCCTGGCCAAACTGCTCGACCTCGGCGATACGATTGGGGCCGAAGGCCGCCTGGGAAAGACGAAGACGGGCGAGATCACGATCTGGGTCGAGGAACACGGCCTGACCCTCCTGAGCAAGTGCCTGTGCCAGCCGCCCGAGAAGTTTCACGGCCTGGCGGATGTCGATCAGCGGTACCGCCAGCGGTACGTGGACCTGTGGGCCAATCCCGAGGTCATGGACCGCTTCCGCAATCGCAGCCTGATCGTTCGGACGATTCGCCAACTCCTTGAGGCCAGGGGGTTCATCGAGGTCGAGACGCCGATGATGCAGACCATCGCCGGCGGGGCGGCGGCCAAGCCATTCATCACCCATCATAACACGCTCGACCTGGACCTGTACCTGAGGATATCGCCCGAGCTGTTCCTCAAGCGGCTGCTGGTCGGCGGGATGGAGCGGGTCTTCGAGATCAACCGCAACTTCCGCAACGAGGGCCTCGACCGTCGCCACAACCCCGAGTTCACGATGATCGAAGTCTATCAGGCCTACGGCGACTACAACGCGATGATGGACCTGACGGAGGAGCTGGTCTCGGCATGCCTCCAGGCTGTCGGACAGGGCACGAAGGTTCAGTTCGGCGACCAGGAAATCGATTTCACCCGTCCATGGCGGCGGGCGAGGTACGCGGACCTGCTGATGGAGCACTCGGGCTGCCGGATCGACGACATCCAGGCGATCCGGGCCAAGGCGCGTCAGCTTATGATCGAGGACGCCGGCCTGGATGACGCCGTGGTCGTCAATGAGGTGTTTGAGGCGACCGTCGAGGAGCGTCTGGTCAATCCGACTTTCGTGATTGACTACCCGGCCATCCTTTGCCCGCTGGCCAAGCCCAGCAGGAAGGACCCGCAGTATGCGGAGCGTTTCGAGCTGTTTGTCACCGGCATGGAATTGGCCAATGCCTACACGGAATTGAACGATCCCGCACTGCAGTACGAGAATTTCCGCCATCAGCTTCGCGGCCAGGAAGAGTCGTTGACGAAGATGGACATGGATTACATCACCGCGCTGAAGTACGGTATGCCTCCGGCGGGCGGGCTGGGGATCGGCATCGACAGGCTCGTCATGCTCCTGACCGGCGCCACAACCATCCGCGACGTAGTGTTATTCCCGCTCCTGAAGCCTGTGACGCCCGAGCAGCCGTAGCTCGGTTCAGCACATCCCGCAGGCTTCCGGCGTATGCTGAGAATCGAAGCCGGGTGCCATGTCTACGCGTGCGTGGACATGTCCGACTCGATGGGCAAGGCATGCTTACGCTGGCGTAAGCATGGCACCCAGCCGTGCCGGCTGCGAAAATTGATGGCGAGATAGCGGTTCATAGATGTTGAAGCTGTTCTTTTGGGTCAGATATCTCTGTAAGCGACGGATCGTGTTCTTGAGCGTGGCCGCCGTGGCGCTGTCGGTCTCGCTGTTGATCGTCGTGGCCAGCCTGTTCACCGGGTTCATCACCGCCTTCGAGCGAAGTGCGATCGATGCGATCGGCGATATCATCCTTGCCGCGCCCTCCGGGGTCACGTTCGACAAATATCCCACGCTGATCGAGCGTCTGGAGGGCAGCGGAATCGTGGAGGCCGCGACGGCCACCCTGTCCTGCGAGGGCCTGCTGCACGTGGGCAAGGGCAATGTCCGCGGCGTAACGGTCTGGGGGATCGAGCCCGACCGCCGGGCGCGGGTCACGAGTATCAAAGGGGCATTGCTGCGTCAAAAGCTGATGCCGGACGGACCCTCCTTTGACGTGCCGGGGATGCCCGGGAAAGTGGGGGGGTTCGTCGGGATCGGGATGGTGGCCGATCCGAACGAGAAGACGGATGAGTACAATCAGGCGGCGGCCCTGGAGACGATGATAGGCCAGCAGGTCCTGGTGACGACGGGCACGATGTCGCAATCCCCGGACGGCGAGAGTGAGCCTAAACGGGTGCTTGTGCCGTTCAGCATCGCGGATATTATCTTCACGGGCGTGTACCAGCTCGATGAGAGCCTCGTTTACGTGCCCATAAAGACCCTGCAGAACGCATTGTACCCGGATGACACAGGCGATCTTGCGTCCAGCGTCAATATCAAGCTCAAGCCGAATATCGATCCGGACGTGGCCGTGGCGCAGATCCGCGGCCTGTGGCGAGTGTTTGCGGAGAAGGACCTTGGCTGGACTCCCTACCTGGTTGCCGCGACCCGGGTGCAGACGGCACGCGAGATGCAGCACCAGTACGTCGTGGAAATCCGCAAGCAGATGGGCGTTCTGCTGCTGGTCTTCGGGGTCATCAGCTTCAGCGTCGTCGTGCTCGTCTTCTGCATCTTCTACATGATCGTCCGGCTCAAGCGCAAAGACGTGGGCATTATGAAAAGCTGCGGCGCATCGAGCACGGCAGTCGCCTGGATCTTCCTGGGATTCGGCATCACTGTGGGGATCATGGGCGCGGGCCTTGGAATCGTGCTGGGCTACCTGATTACCGTGAATATCAACACTATCGAAGGATGGATCCGGGCCACCTTCGGGCTCAAGCTCTGGCAGAGCAGCGTGTACATGTTCGCCAGAATTCCGAACGTGGTGGACTGGCAGTGGGCCCTGACCCTTGCCGGCTTGTCGATCGCAGCGGCGGCCGCAGGGGCGTTGTTGCCGGCGGCCCTGGCAGCTCGCACGAGGCCCGTAGAGGTCCTGCGATATGAATGACATCTGGAGCTTTGCAGAGCAGCGACGGGTGGCAGCGTCAAGGCCGAAGGCCTTGGCGATGGCGGATGGGCAAACCATCGCCAAGCTTGCGCTTGACGATGCCACCCAGAACCGAAGAGTTTGCGACGTTCTGATCTCTTGACGGCGTATGTATAAGCTAAAGTTGATCACTCGATATTTGCTGAAGCGGCGTATCACGCATTTCGCGATACTGGCCGTGGCCTTGTGCGTTTTCATCGTCGTGGTCGTGATGACGATCATGACGGGCCTGGTGCAGGACTTCAAACAGAAGAACCACCAATTCGTGGGCGATTGCGTCGTCGGTACGGACTCACTCGTCGGATTTCCCTACTACGAGGAATTCATCGAGAAACTGAAGGGGGCGAATTTCGTCGAGGCGGTTTCGCCGGCCGTCAAGAGTTACGGCCTGCTCAGCGTCCGGCAGGACGAGGTGCGCCGCGGCGTGGAGATCCTCGGGATCGATCCGGTGCTTCATGCCCGGACGACAAATTTTGCACAGACCTTGCATTACCGCGCCGGGCAGCCCGACAAGGCCTTTCTGCCGGTGTACGACCCGAATGCCCTCGGCTGCGTTTTGGGCATCGATCTGGCCCTGAATCGCAGTACCCAGGGTCAATATATGTACGACGACCAACCCACGCCGGTGGCAATCACCCTGACGTGCTTTCCGCTGACGGCCGGCGGCGCCCCGCGAAGCTCGGCGCCGGCATCGTCGAAACCCAGCATTTCTCCTACAGTGACCACTCGCAATCGGGAATCGCGCACGTCGATGGCTCCCAGATCTACATTCCCCTGGAACAAGCCCAGAAATTGTGCATGGCGGGGACTTTGAAGAGGGTCAACGCCATTCACATCAAGTTCTGTGCGGGTGTGGGGCTGAGCCAGGGACGCGCCCAGGTGGCGGCGATGTGGCAGGAATTCAGGCGAGCGAAGGCAGACGCCCCGGACAGTTTTCTTCTCGACGCGGTGCTCGTGCAGGACTGGAAGGAGTATCGTCGTGCAGTCATCGCCCCGATGGAAAAAGAGCAGGTGCTCCTGGGCCTGATGTTCATCCTGGTCGGCGTCACGACGGTCTTCATCGTATTCGTCGTCTTCTATATGATCGTCAGCCACAAGCGAAAGGACGTCGGCGTGCTGAAGAGCGTCGGCAGCTCGAACGTCAGCATCCTGGCCCTTTTCGCCGGCTTTGCCTTTGTGATCGGATGCCTGGGCTCGGGGATCGGGGCCCTGACCGCGTGGCTGTTCCTTTCGAAGATCAACTGGGTCGAAGGCCAGCTCTTTGAGAGGTTCGGCTTTCAGTTATGGGATCGCAGCATCTACGCGATCGGGGACATTCCCAACCACGTGGAGTTCCCGGTGCTCGCGACCATCGTCGGCTGCGCGATCGCGTCCTGTTTGATCGGGGCTTTGTTCCCCGCCTATAGCGCCGCCCGGCTGCGGCCCGTGGAGACACTGCACACCGGTCCCGTGTAGAGATGGATGCCCCACCTCTGTCAAGGTGGGTATGGATGGCCTTATGGATAAAGCGCATACAATTTTGAGTGCCTCGGGGGTCCGCAAGTCCTATCGGATGGGAGCGACGAGAGTGGAGGTCCTGCGGGGGGTCGATGTGACCGTCCGGGAGGGCGAGTTCGTGGCCATCATCGGGGCCTCCGGCAGCGGCAAGAGCACCCTGTTGCACATCCTCGGCGGGCTGGACAGGCCCGATAAAGGGGTCGTTCAGTTCAGCGGCCGGGACCTGAATCGGATAAGGGCCCGAGAGCTCAACCGCTACCGCAACGAGATGGTCGGTTTTGTCTTTCAGTTTTATCACCTGTTGGACGAATTGAATGTGCTGGAAAATATCGTTCTGCCGGCGATGGTTTCGCGTAGCGTGGTCGGCTGGCTGCTGACGCGGCGGGCCGCCACGAAGCGGGCGACGGAGCTGCTCGAGCAGTTGGGCTTGAAGGAACGGGTCCGGCACAAGCCCTATCAGTTGTCCGGCGGCGAACGCCAAAGGGTCGCCATCGGCAGGGCCCTGATGAACCGGCCCAGGCTCCTCCTGGCCGATGAGCCGACAGGAAACCTTGACTCCGTGACAGGAAATGGTATTCTAAAGGTTTTCGAGGATCTGAACCGCGCTGGGCAGACCATCGTTATGGTGACGCACGATGAGCGAATCGCCGACAGGGCTCAGCGCGTCATCGTGTTGGAGGACGGCAGGATAAGGGCGTAAATATGGCACTGAAGATTTGGCTCAATGACAAACTGGTTGACGAGGCGGATGCCAAGGTATCCGTTTTTGACCACGGCTTGCTCTACGGCGACGGCGTGTTCGAGGGGATCCGGGTGTACGACAAGAGGGTGTTCGAGATGGAAGCGCACGTCCGGCGGCTCTTCGACTCGGCGCGGGCGATCCGTCTGCAGGTCCCGATGAGCAAGGAGGATTTGACCCGCGCGATCGAGACCACGGTGGAAGCAAACCGGATTCACGATGGGTACATCCGGCTCCTGGTCACCCGCGGCGTCGGTTGCCTGGGCCTCAATCCGTTCACCTGCAAGACCGCCGGCCTGATCATCATCGCCGATAAGATCCAGCTCTACCCGGAGGAACTCTACGAGAAGGGCATGAAGGTGATCAGCGCCACGACCGTGCGCAACCACCCCCTGGCCCTGCCCCCGCAGATCAAGAGCCTCAATTACCTCAACAACATTCTGGCCAAGATGGAGGCCCTGGACGTTGGTGCGCCCGAGGCCATCATGTATAACCATGAGGGCTATGTCGCCGAGGCTACGGGCGACAACGTCTTCATCGTCCGCAATAAGATCGTCTACGTGCCCCCGGTGGAGGCGGGCAGCTTGGAGGGGATTACCCGGGCGGTAGTCATCCGCCTGGCCCGGCAGGAGCGCCTGGAGGTCGTCGAGAAGAACCTGACCCGGTACGACCTGTACGTCTGCGACGAGTTCTTCCTGACGGGGACGGCCGCAGAGGTCATCGGGATCGTAGAGATCGACGGCCGAGTCATCGGCGACGGCAAGCCCGGTGCGATCACACGTCTGCTCAGGGACAGATTCTACAGCTACGCTCGTCGAAAGGAGAAGTAGCAGACCGCGTGCTGCGCCGGCGGTTGTCGTCTGCTTACCATGGCCCATGCAGTTGCCAGTGAACACCAACGCTCCTGAGAATGCCCCGTGGCTTGAGATCCGCCCGTTTCAGGCGATCGATTCGCAGTTGAAGCGCGTCCGGGAGTGCATCTGTCAATCCCTGATGACGGCAACGACTGCCGATGAACTGGTCCCCGTGTATGAGTATCTCGTCTCCCGCCACGGCAAGATGATCCGGCCGGGCCTGGTGCTGCTCGTGGGCGAATGTCTCGGGCAAGTCACCGACGAGCATGTGCGCGTTGCGGCCATGATGCAGATGGTCCACGATGCCACGCTCCTTCATGATGATGTTATCGATGAGGGCCAGAGCCGGCGGGGTATCCCAACCGTTAATCGCCTCTGGGGCAACGAATCGGCGGTCCTGCTCGGCGACTTCGTCCTGAGCCGGGTCTTCAGGATGACGGCCGAGTTGCAGGCCCCCGTGGCCAAAGTCCTGGCGCAAACGGCCATGCGGGTGTGCGAGGGGGAACTCAGGCAGGTCATGCAGAGGCGGAATTGGCAGCTCCGCGAGGCCGAGTACCTCGACATCATCGCGGACAAGAGCGCCTCCTTTTTCAGCGGGTGCTGCCGGCTGGGCGCCATGCTGACGCAGGCCTCACAGGAGCAGGTGGAAGCGGCGTCCTTGTATGGATTGCATGCCGGCACCGCCTTCCAGATCATGGATGATGTACTCGATATCACGGGGGAAGAGGGCCGCATGGGCAAGCCATTGCAGAGCGACTTCGATCATGGCAAACCGACCCTGGCTGTCATCCACCTGCTTGATACGGCGTGTGCATCCGAAAAAGAGGCGATCCAGAACTTGTTGAAGAACCCGGCCGAGTCCAGGAGCGAGTTGGCCGGCATGCTTGCGAGAAATGGCAGTGTGCGATATGCACGCGTGCGGACCCAACAGTACGCTGCCAAGGCGATCGAAGCCCTCAAGGCCCTGCCGGCGGGCCAAGCCAGGGACGCGCTGGCGGAGACCGCCCGGCTCATGGCGGACCGGGCCACGTGACGTCCATCGAGAGAAGGGAGGCTGTATCGCTGTGATACAACCTCCCGTGAGATCCCTTCAAGCAATGCCGATTCTGGGACTTACATCCCGAAAGACTCTTGCGGCTTGAGCAGCAGGCCGACGCCCACAAACCAGGAATCGCCGGTGACCTGGCCTTCCACCCACAGATCCACCTGCTGGTTTATGCTCCAATCGCCGCCGAAGTGCCCGCCGATCTCGGATTCCTGCTGCAGGTCGCTGGATGCGTCGAACGTGTCACCCAGATTCTCGCCATCGAAGAGAACCTCGCCGTCGCGGTCGAGATCGCCCATGACAAACTGGAGAAACGGTCCGGCCCACAGCCGCAGCGTGTCTACCTGGTAGCTGGCCGCCAGCGAGACCTGTGCCTCCCAAAAGCGAAGTTCGGCATCCCCGACCTGCACCACGCCCTCTCCCCAGAGCGGATCGGTGTATTCAATGTCGCTGTCGCCGGGCAT
Source organism: Sedimentisphaerales bacterium (assembly GCA_963708075.1). GTDB lineage: Bacteria > Planctomycetota > Phycisphaerae > Sedimentisphaerales > Anaerobacaceae > PLanc-01. Next base: position 3,536,068 of record OY970194.1, on the reverse strand, counting down.
GAAGTAGGTTGCCTGCACCAGCCCGCCGAACGCCCATGGTCCCGAGCGGCAGAAGGTGCCTCGCGTGCCCACGCCGAACGCGAATCCGAAATCGCTGTTGAGGCTGTCCAGAGAGTACTCTTGTGGGACGCCAAGCTGATCGACAAGCGAGTCAGGGTCATTGGGGTTCACGGGGATATTCCCTCGACCCGTCATATCGTCCTGGGCATCCGCGGCGCCCGCGCAGGAAGATGTCCCAGTTGTCGCACACACCATAGCCCAGGGTCACGAAGAACATGTTCATCGACAGATCCTCGATCTCTATGGTCTCGACGAAGTCGAAGGGCACGCCTCCGTATACCGCCGAGAGAGTCCCATTGGCGCGCAGATCCATGCTCTCATGCCCGTACTCCCCTCCAAAGCCCACATTGCCCTCGCCCAGCAGCGCCATTGGCGGCCCCATCGGCGCACCGCCCAGGGCCGTGGACGCCAAGACCGCCATGCTCACAAGACCGACAACCAGAAGTGCCTTTTGATGTGTCATTTTCCCACTCCTTTCCTAAACAGCAATGTGCTCCTATCTGCCGCATCCTGCGCAGCACGAGGGCCGGGATGTCCATCCTGCCATCCCGCCTTGACAGAACTGTACGCGGTTTCCCGCCGACAGTCAAGCATGGAAGTGACGACGAAATTTTTGTGGGGCGCGACAGGCTCCGGCGGGGCGTAAATGAAAAGAGCTGCGGGCCAACCAAGGACCCGCAGCTCGATGTCTCTCAGAGATTCAGATCGCCCGGCGGAGTTCCACTCGCCAGAGCCGTGTCCTACTGGAACTGGTGGACGATACCGACGAAGACGCCGAAACCGTTATCGAGAATGTCTCCGACGTCACCGCCCCAGAGATGGTACTGGGCCTCCACGAAAAGATCATTATACTCATTCAACTCGACCCTCACACCGGCGAGAGGCCCGTACAGGATGCCGTCGACATCCGTGTTCTCGCTGAAGTCCTGTTCGGGACCGAACTCCCCGGTGTCCGGACCGGTTCTCGGCGGCATACTTGCCGGTGGTATCCACTTCCGCGCTAACCCACTTGATTTGGCCGCCAATATACGGCACCCATTGATTGGTCGGCGCGAAATGCAGCTTGATATTCGCTCCCACGCCATAGACAGTGATATCCTGCTCGATGTCCCTGAACTGCGCGTCGATACTGAAACCTCCGCCCACATCCACTTCAAGGGTGCTGGTCCCGCCGGACATGTTCATCTGACTGCCAAAGGCGCCAACACCCAACGACAGATTGTCGCTGACGAAGTAGTTGAACGCGCCCGACGCGAACCACGCATCGAAATCAGACCCTTCGCTGCTGCCGCTCTGACTGAGCCAGCCGCCGAGAAACTCCAGCTCTGTATCGCCCTTCTGCACGGATGCACCGGCGGCGCCGGCAAGACCCAAAATGGCCATCGAGACCCAAGCCAATCGACTTGTCATACGACTTCCCTTTCACTAATGCCATTCACTGAGATTCCCCGGCCGGGCGGATTCCGCTATATACCCACAAACCTGAGGGCGCGTAACCGGTGTCCCCCGGCCTATCTTCTGCTGTTATCGGCGGTTATCGGTGACATTCTTAACCTTTTTAGGGTGGGGTGGAGGCGTCACGGTACGAGCCGGTCTGAGCATTGTCCGATAATGTCCAGGGTGCTCCTTGGGATCGCCGCGACGTCCGCTATGAGCGGTGATGGAAGGGCTGGCTGTCACGTCAACGATGAGTCCGGCAGACCCGGCGGGAGGAAACAGGCAGAATCTTGCAGAACGCCACAAATAAAAAAAGCTGCGAGTCCCGCAGGACTCGCAGCACATACCCGGGTGTTGTTATGCGGACCTCATTGCGTCCGTCCGATTCAATTCCTCACCGCCGGATCCTACTTGAACTGGTGGACGATGCCGATGAAGATAGCATGCCCGTCGTCCAGGAGCGAGCCAACGTCGCCATCCCAGATGTGATACTGGTACTCTGCGAAGAAATCGTTGTTGTCATTCAACTCAAACCTCAGACCTGCGATCGGGCCCCACAGCACGCCATCAGGATTCAAGCTGAACTCCTTCACGCCGTCTACCTTGTTCTCAACATCCGCATCGACGTAGAACAACTGAGCGCCCACATAGGGCACCAACTGGTTGGCCGGCATGAAATGCCATCTGGCTTTGCCGCCTACGCCGACGACATCGATGTCCCACTCCTCTCGTTCCCCCGGCTCAACAAAGTCGGTCTCTGTCCATAAGCCGAACGCGGCGGCCGAAACCTGCAGGTTGTCATTCAGGAAGTAACCGAGCCCGCCGGATGCGAACCAGGAATCCGTCTCCACGCCGGTATCGCCGGACGCATCCTCAGTGATGAAACCGCCCATGAATTCGAGTTCCGTGTCACCCTGCTTGACCGAAGCGCTCGCCGCCCCTGCAAAAACCAGACTCACTACTGCTGCCCACATCAAACAACGCATCATACTACTCCCCTTTCAAAAAAGTGTCTTACCCTGGCCTTCCCATAGCCGATCTATACATACGACAAAGACATAATGGCACACGACAAGCCTGCAACCTGGCACTTGAATTCCCGGTTCAAATGTCCACCACACAAAGTCCAAAAATGTTCGCGCTACTATATCAGGTAGAGGGACAAAATCAAGAGAAAAAGCCTTCACTTGCCTCTTTATTTGCGTCACGAGGGAGGCCTTCAGGTTAAAACAGGCAGACTACGTCCGCTGTTGTGATCTTACCCACATTGTCACTCGGGCAGGGGACAATGACCTGCAAAAGGCATAATTCATCCCTGCACAAGAAGTTATGTCACCATCGTGGCGCCATGATGGGTGCCTCAATGGGGCTTCTGGGATCCACAGCAGGTTTTGTGTGACTGTCTGCCCGGGATCGCCTGGCGCATGCAAGCGAATTGCAATCGACCGTCTCGCCCGTATAATGGCCGCCATGCAAGATCGTAGTAGTGATAAAGGGTTGTTCGAGGCTCGTGAGAGCGCCAATGTTCAGTCGGCGGCGCCCTGGCGGCGAGGATGCGGCCGAGAACGCTGGAGGAGTTCGTCGGGCAGAAGCACTTCCTCGGTCCCGGCAAGCTGCTCACCCGCATGCTTGCGGCCGACCGGCTCAGCAGCCTGATCTTCCATGGCCCGCCCGGGGCCGGCAAGACTTCACTGGCGATGGTGATCGCCCATCATACCCAGGCGAAGTTCCACTACCTCAGCGCCCCGGCCGCGACCGTCAAGGACATCCGCGAGGTCATTGCCGAGGCCCGGGACCGACTGGCCTCGCATAGGGCCAGGACGGTGCTTTTCGTGGACGAGATCCACCGTTTCAACCGCGCCCAGCAGGACGTCCTGCTCAACGATGTCGAGTCCGGCGTTCTGATCCTCATCGGCGCCACCAGCGAGAACCCATATTTCGCCATCACGGGCCCGCTGATCTCCCGCAGCACGGTCTTCCGATTTGAGCCATTGAGCCGCGACGAGGTCCTGGAATTGCTCAAGAAGGCGGTAGAAGACCGCGAGCGGGGCCTGGGGAACCTGAACGTCCAGGCCGATCCGGCGGCCCTGGAGTTCCTGGCGGACATGTCGGAAGGGGATGCCCGTAAGGCCCTGACCGCTCTGGAGATCGGCGTGCTCTCACAGGCAGCCCGGGCGGAGGCAGGACCGCTAAAATTTCATCTGGAAACCGCAAGAGAGTCGATACAACAAAAGGCTGTCCTTTACGACGGAACGGGCGATACGCATTACGACTTGGCCAGCGCCTTGCAGAAGAGCATGCGAGGCTCGGACCCGGATGCCACCGTGTACTGGCTTGCCCGCATGCTGGCAGGGGGCGAGGACACTCGCTTCATTGCCAGGCGGATCGCCATCTGTGCCACGGAAGACGTCGGCAATGCCGACCCGATGGCGACGGTGCTGGCGGCGGCGGCCGTGCAGATCACCGAGTTCGTGGGCCTGCCCGAGGCGCAGCTCGCGCTGGCCCAGGCGGCCATTTATGTGGCCTGCGCCCCGAAGTCCAACGCCAGTGCCAGCGCGGTCTGGCAGGCATCGGCAGACGTCAAGACGCAGCCGATCCGGGCGGTGCCGCAACATTTGAAGGACTCGCATTACCCGGCTGCGAAAAAGGCCGGGTTCGGGGTGGATTACAAATACCCGCATGACTATGCAGGTGGTTTTGTGCCTCAGGAGTATCTGCCGGGGCCGCCGAAGCAGTATTATGACCCAAAGGACGCCGGATATGAGAAAAACATTCGGCAGTATTTACAAAACCTGCAAAGGCTGATAGAAAGTGGGAAAACATTCGGGAAGGGAAGTTCCCGTGAAGATCAAGGATGAGCTAATGGAGAAGGTTGAGCTACGGCGTCAGTTACGCAACCGCCTGCTGTCCATCCCGGCCGCCGAGCAAAAAGCAAAGAGCAAGAAGGCGTGCCAGAACTTGATCTCCACCGAGGAATTTCAACACGCCTCTATTGTGATGTTGTTCCTGTCCCTGCCGCACGAGTTGGACACCTCGGACGCCATTCTACATGCCTGGCAGCTTGGCAAGACAGTGGCGGTGCCGAAGATCTCATGGCAACAGCGGCACATGATTCCTGTCCAGATCACATCGCTAGAGACGGGCTTCTCCACCAGTTCCTGGGGTCTGCGAAATCCCACGGCAGGAGCGCCGATTCCTTTCGGCGAGATCGACCTGGTGGTTGCCCCGGGCCTCGGGTTCGACCGGCGGGGGAATCGATTAGGCCGAGGAGGCTCATATTACGACCGATTTTTTGCCAACAAGGAAGTGAAGGCTGCGCGCTGCGGCCTGGCCTTCGCCGAGCAGGTGCTCGATACGATCCCTGTGACCGAAAGCGATGAGCCCGTTCACTTTCTTGTGACTGATGAGGAAATCATTTACTGCGACGAGCAGAAAGGAGCTTAGGATGGCTCGCTTGTCTTTCAAATGGATCGCCGGCCAATTCCGGACCAGCAGTCTGTATCTCGTGGTCGCCCTGCTTGTGTTCGGGGCTGTCGTGTTCGTTCTGTTCCGCGGGCATTCCGGGGCGCCGCAGGAGGCGGTGGCCGGCGAAACGGTCCCGGAGGCGAACGCCGTCAGTAACCCGGCCGAGCCGGCACCCGGTGCAGCCCATGAGACGCAGCCTCAGCCGACCACACCGGCGCCATCGCAGCCTCAGTTTGGATTCTCACCGGCGGGCGGTATGGCGAATGTACCTGCGGTGACCAACGAGCCGAACCCAGCCGTGGCGGACATTGTTGCCAAGGCGGTCGCCCTGCAGCAGTCGCAGCCCGGCCGCATTATCGAGGTCCGCAACAATCTGAACGATGCCCTGAAACTGTCCATGAGCCCGGAGCAAAGGCAGACCGTCAAGGACGAGATGGCGAAGCTGGCGGAGAATTGGCTTTTCGGCCCCGCCGTTTTTGCCGGGGATACTCTGTGCGAGACGTACATGGTCAAGCGGGGCGACCTGCTGCAGGTGATCGGGCGTCGGAACAAGATCCCCTACGAGATCCTGATGCAGATCAACAACATCCCCAAGCCTGAGAGCCTTCAGGCCGGCCGGGCCCTCAAGATCGTCAAGGGGCCGTTCCATGCCAAAGTCTATCGCTCCACATTCACGCTGGATCTGTATCTCGGGGATACGTACGTCCGCAGCTTCAAGGTGGGTTTGGGCAAGCCCGGTTTTGAGACGCCGACCGGTGTCTGGCGTGTTCAGGAGGCTGGTAAGTTGATCCAGCCACCGTGGACTGATCCGGACAGCGGAAGACTCTACACCGCAAGAGATCCGGACTACCCGCTGGGCTCACGATGGATCGCGCTGGACGGTCTTGAAGGCGCGGCCAAGGACAGAACGGGATTCGCCATCCACGGCACGAAGGAGCCCGAGCAGATCGGCACCGCCGGCTCTCGCGGCTGCATCCGCATGTACAATGGCGACGCCGTCCTCATGTTCAATCTGCTGACCCCGGTCTACTCACAAGTCGAGGTCTTTGATTGATTGTTGATTATCGATGATTGATGATCTGGAGGAGTCCGGACCTCCTCTTTCAATCATCCTTCATCAATTATCCTTCATCAATCATCTCAGGCGGATTCCTTGCGGACTTGCTGCCTGGCGGCCGTGAGATCGACCCTGCCTTCCACGATATCACTCGTGATCACGTATCTTGCCGGTTTCGCCTCTTCGGGCAGTTGATACATCAGATCGACCATGAGGTCCTCGGTGATCGACCGCAGCGCCCTTGCCCCCGTGTCATGCTTGAGGGCCTTTCGCGCCAGGGCACGCAAGGCCTCCGGCGTGAACTCCAGCTCGGCGTCCTCCATCTCGAAGAATCGCTGATACTGCCGAACCAGTGCGTTCTTGGGTTTCGTCAGAATGTCGACCAGAGCTTCTTCATCCAGGGCTCCAAGCGTGGCCACCACGGGCAGGCGGCCGACGATTTCGGGAATCATGCCGAACTCGATGATATCCTCGGGGATGACCTGCTCCAGCACATCGGTGAATTCCTCGTGGGCATCCGCCTTGGTCGCCAGTTCCGAGCCGAAGCCGATCATCTTGCGGCCGAGGCGCTTCTTGATGATGTTGTCCAGCCCGACGAACGTGCCGCCGCAGATGAACAGGATGTCGGTCGTATCCATCTGGATGTAGGATTGCTCGGGGTGCTTGCGGCCGCCCTGGGGCGGGATGTTCGCGATCGTGCCTTCGAGCATCTTAAGCAGGGCCTGCTGCACGCCCTCGCCGGAGACGTCGCGGGTGATCGAGATGTTCTGGTAGGTCTTGCCGATCTTGTCGATTTCGTCGATATAGACGATGCCCCGCTGAGCGGCGTCGAGGTCATAATCGGCGTTTTGCAGTAGCCGCAGAAGGAAATTCTCCACGTCCTCGCCGACGTAGCCGGCTTCTGTGACCGTCGTAGCGTCGCAGATGGCAAAGGGCACATCGAGCTTGCGGGCCAGCGTCCGGGCCAGCAGCGTCTTGCCGCTGCCCGTCGGGCCGATCAGCATGACGTTCGACTTGTCCAGCTCGACGTCGCTATCGCCGATATCGCCGTGGAGCAGCCGCTTGTAGTGGTTGTGCACCGCTACGGACAGGTACCGCTTGGCGTTCTCCTGGCCGATCACATACTGGTCGAGGTACTCCTTTACCTCACGCGGTTTGGGCAATTCCCTCAGGCCCGCACGCTGTCCGCTCGACTGCCGGCGGTTCTGCTTGATGATATTATGGCACAGCTCCACGCATTCAGGGCAGATGAATACATTGTCCGGCCCCTCGATGAGGGTATCCGCCTGACTGCCCGAACGGCCGCAGAAACTGCAAATTGCTTTGGATTTTCGATTGTTCGTCTGTTTCGTCATCCCTGTTCTCTCGTTCAGAACCCCTTATATACCTCCTACCCGCCTGATTGTAGCCCATGCGACAGGATGGAGCAAGGTTTTTTCAGACCTTCTCCACGCCTCATTGCAGCCGCCATTCGCCCGGCTTATGTCCGGAAATTGGCTTTGTTTCGCCCAGCCCGCCATGCCTACCCTCCGCCGGCCGGATGAGTTGGCTTTGTTTCGCAAGATCGCCTGCACGGGAACCTATGGATTCCTCCGCATTCAGATGGGGAACACCAGCGCTTCATCGCCCACGACCGGACTCTCGATTACTTACGATTCCATCGCAATTCCAGTTCAATGGTTGCATGGTTATCATGCTACGGCCTAAAGCCTCCAGCCTGAGACAACCCCGGCTGTCGTGCCAATCATCAGTCCAAAGGCAACCGCTCTTGACCACCGAGAGCACGAAGAAGGACAGTGCCCGTCCCCTTTCGCCAATCAATGCGACGCAATAGTTGATAATTGAGACTCGGTCCCGCGCCCCTTGGATTGATAATGGTAGGGGCGAATGACGATTCGCCCGTACGAGAGGGGGGGACGCGGCGTGGTGCGTTGAATTGCGGAATCAGCCGCACTTCATCACGGCATACTCAGGGTGAACACCTGTCCATCCTTTTCACACTGGACATTATCACGGGTGATGCTGCGGACCCGATATCCATTTATTGAACTGCCTTCATGGACAACCTCGCCATCAATCATGGCGCCATACCCACTGCCGGAGGCAAAGATTCCGTCCAGCAGGCCGGGACCGCCTTGTATTCGTCTCGCAGTCTCCCGGTTTAGATTCAGTCTCCTGGTTGCTATCGCTGCTTTCTTGGGATTGGCGAACGCCTCAAGCTGGGCAAACTGCCTGTCTCGCACTTCTCTCAGCCGGTTCAACTCTCGCTCCACGGCGGCACGTGAGTTCTCAATCCCGATCAGGAACCTGCGGTAGTCTGCCGCGGGATCACCCGCTGTTTGACTGCGCCTGACTTGTGTGATGCGTCCTTCTGTCCTGGAATAGCCGCTTCCCACGACGTAACCATTTGGAGAGAAACGCCCGCTTCCCTGGCTGTAACTCTTTGTCATCATGCGGCCTTCCGTATGCGCCTCGGTATTCTGTATCTGTCGCAGGCACCACGCCCATGGCGCCTTCTCTTCGCCGTCAAGCTTCTTGCATCGATTTTCCGCCCAGGCTTTCAACTGTGCCAGAGCACTCGCATACCACGTCTCAATCCTCTGGCGTTCTTCGGCAACGTAGGTATCGAGTTCCGCCAGTTCGGCATCCAGGGCCTGAAGCCGTGCGGCTTCTTCGGATTCCACAACTTGACTGGAGACGGTATTCTCAGATTCGTCTGTATCCGCCGGCGGAAGCGCTGTGACCTGTGGAGACGCTGGGATCTGCGCAGGCACTGTGACCCACGGAAGCGATGTGACGTGTGGCGAGGGAACTGGATTCACGACCTGAGCAGCGGACTTGCTGGGGCAGTGTATCATTGGCCGTATGAGTAATACTGTGAGAGCCGCCATCAGACCCGCCACAATGAACCACTTCCCGTGTCGCGGTTTTCGTTCCGGCTCCGTACTCTGCATGTCGGGCATGATAGTACCTTCCTTCAGTGGTCTTCTATCTCAGCTTGGCTCCGCCAGAAAACGACGTTCCCGGATCTGTATATATCGAACAGTGCTCCGGCGTACTTGAGTACACACGTTCGCCGGATGGCTGATTTCAGGAACATCTTACTGATTAGCCTGCTGTCCCGAATGGCGGTCCGTCAAGCGGATGGGCCTGTCCGAAATCGGTGTTTCTGCCCTGAAAACGCGGATCAGCCTGGCAAGGATCGCCTTAAGGGACCGCCATTCCATGCTGTCCCCGAAATTCCTGCACGCTCCGAAAGAACATGTAGCCCTGTCTATTGACACGCGAAAGGTGCTTCTGGTAAAATCAAACGTAGAGAGTGATGAGAGACTGTAAGGAGGCGTCTCCTTCGCAACTCAGGGAGTTCTCTATTCTCACGGACGAAGCAGAGGTTGACTGGCGGCGGCGCAGAATACAGAGCGGGCCGCGGTCTGCTATTGGATGAAGCGTGTCCATAAATGCAGGCCCGTTGGGCACATTGAGGGTATGGGGGACAAAATGGAGGAATGGGATGAAGAGAACAGCTAAGTGGGCATCAGCAGTGTTCGCCGCGGTAGTGACCGTGCTCCTGGCCGCGGGTTCGGTAAACGCCGATCTTGTGGCCATGCATACGGCCCGGACTACCGTGGGGAACCAAACCTGGGGCGGCGTGGGGTGGACATTCGACGTCACCGCCCCGACCGTCACCGTCTTGGAACTTGGCATCTACGACAGTGAGGCCAATGGCATCCTGGGTGCAAATGCGCTCCTCACGACCGTGCTGTTCGACGCGGAGCAAAACGTGATCGCCTCCCAGACCTTCACGGCTGCCAACCCGGGCGCGTTCGATGCCGCGAGCAATTACTGGTTTAAGTCGATCAGCCCGCTCGACCTGGCGGTCGGACAATACACCCTCGTCGGGTATGGCTGGGACGCCGCCAATCAGGAGCACAACAGTAATGTCGGCGGTCCTGGACCTGTGTTCAACGGCGATGTCGTAGAGTTCGTCCAGTCGGTTTGGACCGCGACAGGCACGGCCTCGGCCCCCACGTGGCCGACAGATACATATGGCCCGACTGCACCGGACTTCTTCGATGGACCGAATATGCGATTTGAGGTCGCTGCTGTACCGCTGCCCGGTGCAGTCCTGCTCGGTGCGCTTGGTCTGGGTGTCGCCGGCTGGCGCCTGAGACGCGACGTAGCGTAATCCCATCGATACTGAGGACCGCCACGAATCTCGTGTGGCCTTTGCTGACAATCACGGAGAGCTTTTCGGGCATTGGGACGATCACGTACTGATCCGCCACGGGCCGCGGTGACCGCAGACAACTGACCTGCGTGGGAATAGGCATGCAACAAGGGGGCCCACGTCGGGGGCGGAATCGGCAGGTGAAAGGGCCCTGCTGTCATCTCGTGCCAAGGTGCCATGCATGGTGGAGGATAGGATGTGTCCGTTTCGTTTGCTGCCTGAACCGAGAGAAAAGGGAATCTCGCCGGCCGTGGCCGAATCATGCCCGAATGCGGAGGTAGCTCTCACCGGGAGACTGGCCGAATTCCGATCCGCATTGCGACAGGAGATAGAGGCTGCCAGACGCTACGCAGAGAGTTTTGCTGTGGGCCTTGTCCATGGGAGACGCATCGGGCTGGTTGCTGGAAGTGTTCACTATGTCTTCGAATTAGAGAACGCACTGAACCTTCCCGGCGATGCTCCGGGTGACCTCTTACTGCCGGATCGAGAGCCTCTTGAGGTCTCCGTGGTGGCGGTCGACGGCATGGCGATCACGCTGAGTGTGCCGGAGGACCTTGGGCTCACCGTTCCTTGCGCTCGCCTGCACAGCGACTTGACGCTCCTCATGCGAAAGCTCATTGAGCGTATTGAGACGAAGGCTGACTTGCCGAACGTTGTTGGTGACAGGCTGCTTGACGCGGATGTGCATGGTTCTCCCGCATGGGTCGATGAGAAGCCCTATGGCCTGAACCCGGAACAAAACAGGGCTCTTGCAGCGAGCTTGGGATTCCACGCGACGTTCATTCAGGGGCCTCCCGGCACAGGCAAGAGCAAGACGATTGGCGCTATCGCAACCGCGTTGCTGCGCTCCGATCGCTCGGTACTGATCGTCTCTCACACAAATGCGGCGGTTGACCGGGCGCTGCTGGAAATGAATGCGTATCTTGATGATGAGCCGCGTCGGCAGGGCCTTGTGATCAGAGTCGGCGATCCCAGGGACATCCGGTTGAAAGAGCGGCACCCGGACCTGCTGCTGAGTACTCATGCCGAAAGACGTTCCCATGCGCTTGCGGATCGACGGACGGGCCTGCACCATGTACAGGAGCAGTGCATAGAGAAAGTGAAGGCCCTCTGCAAGAAGATCGAACTCCATGAGTGGGTATGCCTTGCTGTAACCGACATGGAACAGGCGCGGAGGGAATTGGATGATCTTCGCGGCCGCGAAACCGAGATCGAGGAGCTGCGGGGCGTACTGCGGGGCCTTGAATCACAGGCGCAGTACTACGAGAAAGCCAGAGCGGATATCGAGCAGAGTGAGAGGGACACGTCAAAACTCGCGCAAGTCGCCGAGGTGATTCACGCTGCGGAGCATGAGATAGCTCAGGGTACGGCGGCTGTGGAACAGATGGATGCCGAATTCTGTCGAGCAAGGACGCTGCTCGTAGAAACATGCGCGGTCAATTGGCTCGTGAGGAGGTGGCAAGGATTGCCCAATCCGAAAGAGCAAACAGAGAGGATTCGAACGGTCGGGGATGCTGTTGAAGAACAGCGACTCGCCCTCGATAAAGCCAAAGCGAAGTTGCGTGCATTCAAAGAGGAGCGGGGAGTGCTGACAGAAGAAGTCCGGCATTTCCGGCTATCCTATTGGTGTGAACCGGCAGAGCTCCTGCAAAGGGTACATGCTTACGACACACATGTCCGGGAGACCGCCGCAAAAATCGAGGAACTGAGCCGCGATTTGCAGAGCAACACGGCGAGACTGCAGGATTCCCTGCGGACCCGCATGAGTGAACTGGATCAGCCTGGCCTTGCACAAGACGGTGCAGACTCCATCGAAGGAATGCTGGCACGAATGGAGTCGGCTTATAGGCGTGCGGTCGAGATGACCCAAGACGAAGGACTGGAGGCACTTGTCTCCGATCGCGGCGCCGTTAACGCGCAGATCGAGACAATCGAAACGGAGCTGGTCACTATTGAAGAAGACCTGAAGCGAGTCGATCAGCTCGTGATTGAAGCGGCACGAGTGGTGGCAACTACCTTGACACGAGCATACCTTCGAGACGCGATTCAAGGTCGGACATTTGACACCATCATCATTGATGAGGCCTCAATGGCCCCGATCCCGGCCCTCTGGGTAGCCGCGAGTGCAGCTACATCGAGCATCGTGGTCGCAGGGGATCCAGAGCAGTTGCCGCCCGTTGCGATCTCTACGCAGGAGCTCGCCCGAAAATGGTTGGGGACCGACATATTTGAGGCCGCCGGGATTTGCAGCGGCCGTCCTTCCGTCGTCCATCTCAGACAACAGTATCGAATGCACCCGGATATAAGTGCCGTTGTGAATACTCTCATCTACGAGGGTGAGCTTGCGGATGCGGACAAGGTGCAAGAGGGCAGGGACCCTGAATGGTACAACCCTGCGTGGCGGTACGATTGCCACGTACTATTGGTTGACACCGGCAGTCTGAATGCATGGGCGACGGGTGTTCCACAGAATCATGGATCAAGCCGACTGAACTTCCTTTCCGCGGCCGCGTGTCTCGACATTGCTGAACAGCTATTGCGAGATCATCGAGAGCAGGCTGACGTGGGGAATGAACCACGTATTCTGATTGTGTCACCATACAGCGAGCATACGAGGCTGCTTCAAATAATGATTGAGGAACAGAAACTCAGCGCAGAGGTGAGAGCCGGTACTGCGCACAGCCTTCAAGCTTGCGAAGCCGACGTCGTTATCGTTGACCTTGTCGACGATGAACCACAAGAGGCGGCCATGTTCATGGCCGATCACGATCGCGACATGAAGCGGCTTCTGAATGTAGCTATTACCAGGGCACGGTGTCGGCTGCTGATCGCAGGTGACTTCTCCTATATTCGGAAGAAGGGCAGGAGGGCGTTTGTTGGAGGCAGGCTGATACCGTTTCTCGAGGAACGCTGCAAGAGTGTCTCGGCACTTGATGTGGTCAAGAGCGGCCTTGCTGCGAAAGCTGCACGGGCGCAACGCCGAGTCTCTGGAGGAGAGATCACCCCACACGAGGCGAGAATCGTATTTGCAGAAGAGGAGTTCGATGGTTACCTTCGTGAGGATGTGGCCCTCGCACGGCAAAGAATTGTAATATATTCGCCTGTTCTCAGGCAGAACAGGCTATCACTATTCGAGCCCCAGCTTAAGGCGGCTGTGGAACGTGGCGCACGGGTCTATGTCATAACGAAGCCTTCCTCCGACCGGGGCAAGAGGGAAGTCGCGCACTACCAATTGCTTGAGAAAACACTCGAACAGTGGGGCGTCGTCGTGATCCATAAACAGAAGATGCACGAAAAACTCATTTTTATCGATGATACGATAGTCTGGGGAGGTTCCTTCAGCCCACTGAGCTACGGCAATACCGAGGAGCACATGGAACGCTGGATCAGCAGGAGAGTGGTTGAGGAATATGAGAAGACTCTGCGGTTGCACGAGCTTCTGCAGGAGTATGCAAATGGTTCTCCAGTATGCCCCATTTGTCAAAGTGAGATCGTTGCTTGTGAGGGCGAAGACGAACCATACTTCTGGCGGTGCGTTCGTGATTACTGCTATACGCGTGAGATTGATCAGCCCGGCCCCCAAGGTGGCGTGATTATCTGTGCGCGGTGTGGATCCCCTGTCGAGTATGGCGAATGGGGTGGTAAGCCCGCGTGGAGATGTACGAAGGACCGGCATCATCACCAGAGACTCGCCGAATCCCATCTTGACTTGCCGCGGATGTGTGCACTGATACCGCGCCGGGAGCTCCGCAAAGTGCACGAGTATGTCCGTCTGCATCCGGAACGGGTCGCGGGCTACACGTGACAGAGGGCGAAGGCGGCGCCTCGGCGGAGGGCTTCGGCGTTGGTGGGAATCATCTTGTAGTGTCGCTCTGGAAAACGGGGACTGGAAAACGGGGACGGTCACCTATTTACGGCTTCTCTCATCTCCTTTATCCTGCCCCTCGCACCTTCATGGCCATCCCACACATTTCGGTCTCACCACATCTATCCGGCCCACGAAGGGCCGTGACTCTCATTCGTCGTAGCATCACCAGACATGTGCCTCTCGCGATCATCATGCCGGGCACCCGCGCAGCAGGCAAGGGAAACGCGGTACGGGACAAGTGACAGGGGTGAAGTGCGAGGTCGGATGGCTCGATGGAAAGCATTCGCAGGGTGGGGCTCGCCCCACCGATTCCCTCCTGTCATTCCCGCGGAGGCGGGAATCCAGTTCAGTGGGATGGGCTTTAGCCCATGCGGACTCTCATTGTCCACCGCAGAGGAAGAATGGAACCGCAGATCAACGCCGATGAACTTGGCGCGGCCTTCGGCCGCAACCAAAGGCGTATCGCATGTGCGTTCTCGTTCGACCGCAGCTACTGCGTGTGGCAAGAACATGCCAGGCGTGGTCTCGGTCACGAGTCTGGGCCGCCAGCGAGAGTCGCGATCCTCGGCGATGTTGAATCCGCCCTCGTGACTCGCCTGTCATTTTTCTTGCTCACACTCCGTGGACGCTGCTGGCCCCGCTTGTTGTCCACGATGGTCACCCTTTTCCTTTTTGCCCCAAGCCTATCGAGGGCAAAAAGGAAAAGGATGATCACAAGCCTCTGGAATGAAAAAGGCATCCATCCCTGCTATGCTGGTTGCTGTACCTGACAACCTGTTTTTTCAAGGAGGATGCCATGCAATCGTTCATGGAGAAGCACAAGAAGCACATTATAGGGGTTTTGAGCGGCTGGGACCGCATCGTTTTTCGTGGGACCCTTCGCCTGGTGGCCAACCTGGCGGGGATGTGTTCCTACCTGGCGTATCGCAGCATTCTCATGAAGGACTTCAAGCAGTACGCCCTGGACAAGACGGCGCAACTGATCCAGGCCTCTGTGGCCAAGGCCGAACAGGCCGGCCGACCCAATGTGTACCTGCACTCCAGCCGAACCAATAAGGAACAAGTCGCTTTGGACATCGCTGCCCGCGATGGCATCCGGGAGGGACTGATTTGCATTCTGCGTACGATTGAGCCATGCATGACCTACAAGCTTCATAAGAATCGCCAGGCCAAGACGCTGGATTTGGAGCTGTTTCAAGGCAAGTGCATGCACCTGTACCATTACTGGTACGATGCCTACTTCGGGTTCATGGGCGCCCGCATCCAAACGTGGTTTCCCTTTGCCATTCAGATGTGGATGAACGGCCGCGAATGGCTGGCCAAGAGGATGGATCAAGAGCATCTGGCGTACCGGCGGTGTGACAACTGCTTTCCCTGGATGGCTGATTTTCCACGGGCTCAGGCATTGATGGACCAACTGCACCGCACCGATTGGTGCCGGCAGTTCGGCCGCATCGCACGATTCCTCAATCCGGCCCACGAGACGATGTTTGCCGGTTTTCCTTTGCACTACTACTGGACCAGTCATGAGAACCGAATGGGCGACGGATATCGCCTTTGATGATCCCAAGGCGTTGGGCCGTATCTATCCCCAACTGGTGCGTGGCTCCATGATCGCCTTTGGCAGCAAGGATGTGCTGCGGTTCCTCGGCAAGCGTCTGTATCCCAACTGCCAGGAGGAGGTGATCAGCAGTTACCGGGATCGTCCCGAAGGAATTCGGGTCAAGCACCAGGCACACGCCAACTCCGTCAAGGTCTATGACAAGGCCGGCTCGATCCTGCGTACGGAGTGCACGATCAACAACGCTCGGGCCTTTCGTGTCTACCGCCGGTCCGAACGCGATCCCCAGGGTTCCAAGAGGATGCTGCCCATGAGCAAGGGCATCGTGGACTTATACGCCCGCAGTCAAGTCTCGCAACAAGTCAATGACCGCTACCTCGAAGCCCTGGCCAAGCTCGACACCAGTGAGCGAGTGGAAGAAGTGGTCTCGCCCATCTGCCGGCGTCACATCCGCAGGGGCAAATCGATCCGGGCGCTGCGACCCTGGTCCGAGGCGGACCAGCAACTGCTGGCGGCGGTGGCGACCTGTGGACTGGTCGGGGATTTCCGCAATCGGGATATTGCCGGCCGTCTCTATCCAAACCGTCCTGCCAAGGAGGTCTCGGCGAAGGTGACGTATCTGCTGCGGCTATTGCGAGAGCACAAGATCATCCGCCGTCTGCCCAAGACTCGCAAGTATCGCCTGACCGCGAACGGAGCCAAAATCATCGCTACCATCTCGCTAACGCAAAAGGCCACCACAGAACAACTTAACAAAGCCGCCGCATGAAGATCTGGAAATCTTTTTCAGTTGTTGCGAGTTAGCAACGCAGATATGGAAACCGCGAAATACGCGAACCACGCAGAAGGGAACCGCTATTCGGGGCTGGCAATCACAGGTGACTGTCGTCACGGTTCCTCCCAGTCCTCCGGCGGCTCTTCGGAGACATTGCTACCGGTCGAGAAGTGCACTCCGTAGTTGCCGCTGCTGCCCTGTGCGCCCGGGTGTGTTTCGGCGTATTCCCTGGCTCGTCCGTTGAACTCAGCGCCGTAGACGCCTATGCCATAGAGGATGTCCGGGACGAGGTTCTGCGGATCGTCCGAGCGATGGCGCTGGATGAGGCTCTTGGCCCGGCCGATGTAAAATTGGACGCCAAACAGGGCGTGGTCGTAGCCGTGCTCGCCGTCGGCGATCTGGGCGAACACGCTCAGACCGTGGATGGGGGTCTGATATTCCGCCATGCCCAGCACGAGCTCGTTGTCAAAGACATGCAGGTAGGAGACGGACAGCATCAGGTTGTCCAGGGGATAGTACCGGATGCCCGCGCCGCCGAAGAAATCCGTCACGTCATCGTCGATGAAGGGGAACGGCCCGTCGTCATATTCAAGGCTCGCGACCCCGGCGGTGGCTGTCAGGGTGAAGTGCTCAAGGTAGTACTCCCCTTCGACGCCGCCCCGGAGCGAATCGATGTCCTCCTCATCGACACCGCCGCCCACCAGTCCCAGCAGGCCCTTCTGCGGGTCACGCCAGAACAGATGGGCCGCCGACCCCAGGAATTCGCGGTCGGAAACGTCCGTGTACAACCAGTCGGCCTGAAAGCCGACGTTCGAGGTCACCGGGAGACTGCCGCTGGCCGACACATTGTTGCCCCAGTCGCCCTCCATGCTTCCGCCGGCATAGCCCACCTTGCCGTTGAGGTCGGAAACCGCCTCCTCCGCTGCCGCCAGACCACTGATCCACAGAACGACGATAATTGCCGCGTTTCTCATACTCCGCTCCTGACCATTTGCCCGTGACACACTCGGTGAGTTCATCTCCGACGAGAATCCGCAGAAGGCCTCCTGCTTATCCCGCCCTGCAGACAATTATTCTCGCACAGGCGCAATCGAAAAGCAAGGGAAAACCCGTAACATTTGGAGGTGTCTGGGCGAGTTTCAGGCACAGTGCCGGGTGGCAGCGGCAAGCCCCGAAGACTCCTCTTGCCGCTGCCACCCAAATCCCGACAATGTGGGGTGAACCCAACGAGTTTGGCGCTGGCACCCGGCGATTGGGAGGCTCGACGCCAAACACGTACCCGGCGTGAATCCCCACCGACAACCGACTGCCGCCTACCGACCACCGTTCATCGTTGCGACTTGATTTCCGTCGCCGGGCTGGGCGGCGTCGTTCGGTCGGGCAGCCGGTCCAGCACGTACTCCCACAGGGTGGGCCGACTGCGTCCGATCTCCACCACGACACTGCCCTCGCCGGCCATTGTAATGATCGATTCACTTACTCCCTGGCACATGCCGCGGTGCACGCGCACGATGATTCGATTGAACCCCGGCCGGGAGAATTCCCGATAAAAGTTGCTGACCAACGGAGGACTGACATCGGTACAGCCGGCGCGTGACAGTTCCCGGCTGATCTCGGCACAAATACTCTCGAATTCGCCCGCAAGGCAATACGTATCCAGGCGGCCGTGTGCGTACCGCTGGTGAGACACGGGCTGCTGACCACGCAGGAAGTGAAACGCCGGCATTCTCCGCCAATGCCACCACAGTGCCCCTCCACACACCAGCACACCGGCGGCCAGCACGACCGCCGACACAGACAATCTTCTCACACACGTCGTCATAATCACACCGCCGCGCCAATCTTACCGAGCCCGCATCGCCGGAAGAAGGGAAAACCATGCAAACGGCGATGACACCAACAATCGGGCCTGAACGGCAAACGCCGCAGACGTGCACCATAGCATGCGCACAACGTGGGTTCAGGGACTCGATGGGCCTTGACGCTTGACCTGCCTGTCAAGCGTCAACGGGCTGTTGCCGGAATAGGCTTGCTTTTCAGGAGTATGTGAGTATACTTTAGGAGTCCTGATGAATTGGTGGTAAGGAAGGGACTCCTTATGATGGGCAGACAGTCACAGCCGTCGGGCAAACTCTTCTACTACGATTTCTCTCTGGAGCAGCGGATTCCACAGGACCATCTGCTTCGCAAGATCCGGGCGATGGTGGATTTCGAGTTCACCTACGGCTTGGTCCAGAGGCGCTACGGCGTCAAGGGAAACGTCTCGGTGCCGCCGCCGGTGATCCTCAAGCTGATGCTGCTGTTGTTCCTCTACGATGTGGCCTCGGAGCGGGAGTTGATGCGGACCCTGCCGTACCGTTTGGACTGGCTGTGGTTCCTGGGCTATGACCTCGATAGCGAGGTGCCCGACCATAGCGTGCTGAGCAAGGCCCGCCGCCGCTGGGGCAGCGAGGTGTTCGAGACGGCTTTCGCCAGGGGAGTCGCTCAGTGTGTCCAGGCCGGTCTGGTCAACGGACGCAAGATACACATGGATGGCAGCCTGGTGGACGCCAACGCCTCCAACAACTCCGTCTGCAAGGGCCCGGAACTCTGGATCGAGCGTCTGCGACAGGCGCTTCGAGGCGAGATGACGAAACTGCAGGAACCTGAACCTTCCCCGCCTAAGCCCGCCGCCGACGGCTCTATGGCCACGAGTGAAGCCTGTGCATCGGTCCCGAAGGCGATTGCCTCGCCAGCTGCCGCGACTGCCACGGCGGCCTCCAACGAAGGGGAGGGCCCCTGCGGCCAGACGCCTGCTCCTGTGCCTGCCACCCAGTCGCCCCCGAGCGGGACCAAGAAGTACTATAAGCCCAAGAACCGCTCCATGGTCAGCACGAGCGATCCGGATGCCGCCATCGTTCGCAAAGGGCCCCATGGCCCCCGGGCGCGGTACAAGAATCATCGGGTGGTGGATGATCTGTGTGGCGTCATCACGGCGGTGGCCACCACGGCCGGGGATGTGGAAGAGAACGCCAAGTTGATGGACCTGGCGGATCAGCACGAGCAGAACACCGGCTGCACGACAGAGACGGTGGTGGCCGACATGCAGTACGGCACGGTGGAGAACTTCCGGGCTTGTCGGCAGCGTGGGATCAACAGCCACATGGCGGACCTGACGTTGTCGCAGGCGAACAAACCCTGTATGCAGGGCATCTTCGGCATCGAGCAGTTTCTCTACGATTCCACGAGCGACACCTACCGCTGTCCGGCAGGCCAGACGCTCACACGTCGCAAGCACAAGAAGCAGCGTCAGGCCTATGAATACGCCTGTGCCGCCGCGGTCTGCCAGGAGTGCTCGATGCGCCAGCAATGCACCCGCGCCAAGGGGACCGCCCGGACGATCAAGCGGCACTATGACCAGGACGCGATCGACGCCGCCCGGGCGCAATCGCACAGCCGGGCGGCCACACGCGACCGCCGGCGTCGTAAATGGCGGATGGAGGGCAGCTTCGGGGATGCGGCGACGCACCATGGGTTCAAGCGGGCCCGGTGGCGTCGGCTCTGGCGTCAGCGGATTCAGGATCTGCTGATTGCGACGGTGCAGAACTTGCGAACCCTTCTGCGCCATACGGGTCGGCGCACTCGTGGGGCCTGCTCGCAGGCTCCAGGCCACAGCGCCCCGGCCCCACACACGCTCGGGACCATTCTGGACACGCCGGCAGGACTTCTCCGGACCTTCCTGAAGCCTCTACAGTCGATTCATCGCCGCGGAGCGACCCCTGTGCCTTCCGGCCCCTGCTACCCATGACCGCTCCCTCACGGCTGCTTCCGGCAACAGCCCGTCAAGAGTTGACCCCATAACCCCCCGTGCGTTCTCCACGAGGATGCGCCGCATCGCTTCCGCCGCCGCCGCAAAGAAATGGCCCCGGTTGTCCCAGCCTCCAGGTCCATCCCCGACGAGCCGGACGTAGGCCTCGTGCACCAAAGCGGTGGCCTGTAATGTCTGACCGGGAGCCTCATGGGATAGCTTCTGAGCGGCCAACAGCCGGAGTTCTTCATAGACTAAGGGCAAGAGTTCGTCCGTAGCTTTCGCGTCCCCCCGTTCGATGGCATTCAAGATCCGTGTCACATCACTCATGCCGACTCCCCATCGTTTCGAATCGTTAATGGGAGTATTCTCTCGGAGACAGATGAAGATTTCGAGCTCCCGGGCCCGTTTTCACCAGGGTTGGTACGACAGCGTCGGAGCCCATGAACAGACAGGGCCGGCGGTTTCGTTATCCGTCGGCCCTGCCCCTGTCTATGCCAGGTGAAGGATTTGCTTTACGGTTGTACGGCCCGGTTGTAGATCCGCACCTCGTCGATCAGGCCGGACCAGAAATTGCCCGGCGCGAGAGTTGCCCCCGCCCCAATGTGAAGGCCACCGGCTGAGCCGGCCAGGTTTGCCTGTTGATCCCGGGCAACTTCAACCCCGTCGACGTAGAGAATGCGATTGCTGCCATCCCACACAAAGCCTATCTGATGCCACACATCGTCCTTGATCATCGCAGTGGATAGGAGCGGTTTGCCCTGGCGGCCGGGCTGCTTCAGATCTGTCGCCAAGGCGCCGCTGGGTGTGAGCATGAGCCAGTTGACACCACCGGCCTGAGACAGGAAAACCTGTCCGGGCAAGCCGTTCTTGATCCACGCGCGAACACTGAAGGGCCCGCTGGCAGGATCGAGTACAAAGGGCGTCCTTATGTAATCATCCACACCGTCGAGGAGTATCGCTCCGCCTTCGATCCCGCCGTCCGGCTGCCAGAGCGGCCCGCTTATCAGCGTGCCATCGTTCGTGCCCGTGCTATCGGCGGCTGTAGTTCCGGATACTTCATCGAGCTTCCACTTGGCGATCAATCCTGGTTCCTCGCCCCAGTGGCTCATCAGGACCTCCAGATCTTGCGCATCGACCTTGCCGTCGCCCCAAGGCATTGGCCCAATGTCGCACTGTAAGCTGGTCTGGCCCCAATTCTCGATTAGAATGACCAAGTCGTCGATATTCACGATTCCGTCGTGGTTGAAGTCCACGATGGGGAGGATCGGCGCCTTCAGGAGCGATGCGACACCCCGGCTGAAGTACAAGGCGGAGCCATCGGGAGTAAAGCACGGCTTTAACTCCGGGGTCGGTCCGTTGATCGTGGGTCCCAGATTCACCACCGGCTCCCAAGGAGCAGAACGGCTGGCCCGCCTCGTCATCCACAAATCGTTGCTGCCGTAGCCACCGGGGCGGGGCGTAAGGTAATCGTAGAAGACGAGCAATAATCCGTCCGGAGAAAGATACGGGGAACCTTCGTCCGAGGGACTATTCACCGCCGAGCCGAGATTCACCGCCGGGCTCCAGGGATCGTTCCTCGTCGCGCGCTTGCTGACATAGAGATCCGAGGCGCCATATCCGCCCGGGCGGTTGGAGGCGAAGTAGAGCTCCAAGCCGTCAGATGACACCGCAGACTCACTATCCTTAGAGGAGCCGTTCACGTTCGGGCCCAGATCGGTCGGTGGGCCCCAAGGGCTGTCTCGGGTCGTACGCGTGATCACGTAAAGATCTTCGTTGCCATACCCTTCGTCCCGCCGGACAAAATAGAGCTCCAGACCGTCGGCCGTGAGGGAGGACCAGCCCTCATAATTGGCGCTGTTGATATTCGGCCCGAGATTCTCGGGCGGACCCCAATCGTCCTCGACCGAGGCTCGTTTGTAAACCCAGAGATCGAAGCCGCCCCGGCCCCCGGCACGGTTCGATTGGAGATACGCTTCCAGGCCATCCGCGGAGAAACAGGCGATACTCTCGTGCGTTATGCCGAAGGAAGGAAACGTAGATAGGGCATTCACCGGCTCGCCGAAGGTGAAATCGGCCCGCGCTGGGGACGCCTCCAGACCCATGAGGAAACCCAGGCCCATCAGGGACGTTACCACCACCGGAATCTCAAGAAGCTTCATCTCACACCTTCCTTGCCGCCCGAAGGCCGGCCATAAATGAGCAGGGGTCGCGAGCCATTCTCGTCCCCCGCAGTGGGGAAAGCCAACGTTTCGTCAGTTGCTCATCGACTTGACGGCCCGATTGTAGATCCGCACATCGTCGATCAGGCCCTTCCAGAAGGTCCCGGGGGCCATGTTCTTGGCAGAACCGAGGGTTAGCTTGCCGTAAGAATCTGCGAGTTTGTCGTGCACATCTTCCGCGGCCAAGATACCGTCCACATAGAGCCGGCGGTTCACCCCGTCCCACGTGAAAGCGATGCGATGCCAGTCCCCATCGGTGATGACCACCGGCGACGAAAGTCCCACACCCGACCGGCCCCCCTTGGATAGTTCGGTCGTCAGGGCGCCTTGGGCATTGGCCGTCAGCCAGTTGACCCCGCCCGTTTGGGAGACGAGGGTCTGCCCAGGCCCGCCGCCCTTGACCCAGGCCAGAACACTGAATGGAGCCTTCCCGGGATTCAGGACAAAGTCAGCCGCCACGAATGTCGTCCCGTTGAACTCCAGTGCCCCGCCCACTGTCCCACCGGCAGGCTGCCACGCGGCGATGCCCACCACAGTGCCATTGTGGCCGCCGGCACTGTCGGAGGCGGTCATGCCCTCGGCCTCATCCAACTTCCAGTGGGCCACGAGCGTGCCATCTTGCACCTGCTTGCCCCAACTATCCATCAGGACCTCCAGGTCCTTCTCATCCACGACGCCATCCCCCAGCGGCGTTGGGCCAATGTCCACAGAAGGGTCGTACTTCCGCCAGGATTCGATCAATCTCAGCAGGTCTTTGATGTCCACCTTCCCGTCGCCGTTGAAGTCAACGACCGGGGTGATGGACATCTGCCACAGGTCAATGCCACCGGAGCCGCCGGGCCGGTCGGAGCTGAAGTAGAAGGTAGAGCCATCGCTTGAGGCGATTGGCCCATGATCGAGACCCGAATGGTTCACCGGCGACTCGAAATGCACTGGGGGTCCCCACGGATCGCTTGTCGTGGGTCGTCTCGTCATCCACAGGTCAGTGCGGCCGAAACCGCCTGATCGCTCGGAGACGAAGAAGAGCAGCAAGCCGTCGGACCAGATGTCCGTGCAGTGTTCTCTCGCGGAACTGTTGACCACTGGCCCAGCATTCACGGGGGTGCCCCATGCGTCATTTGTTGTTGCCCGCGTCGCTACCCACACATCCCAGCCACCATACCCTCCGGGCCGATCTGAGTTGAAGGTGAGCATGAGGCCATCGTGCGAGATGCTGGGGCAGCCGTCGTAGCCCGAACTGTTGACCGTCGGGCCAAGATTAGCCGGAGTACCCCAGGGGCTGGAAACCGTGGCCCGAGTCGTCACCCATTCGTCGTCACCACCACACCCACCCGGCCGACTGGAGACGAAGTAGAGCTTCAGTCCGTCGGCCGATAGATCCGGGGAGTATTCCCAGGACGAACTGTTGACGGTTGACCCGAGATTCACCGGGGTTCGCCAGTCATCCTCTTTCGTTGCCCGGGTCGTCACCCAAAGGTCGCAGTTCCCGGGCCCACCGGGCCGCATCGAGGAATAATAGAGCTCCAGTCCGTCGGGCGAGATGGCCGCGTTCTGATCGTCAGCCGAACTGTTGACCGTTGGCCCCAGGTTTGTGGGCGTGCCAAAGGTGAAATCGGCCCGCGCCGGGGACGCTTCCAAACCCATGAGGAAACCCAGGCCCATCAGGGATGTTACCACCATCGGAATCTCAAAAAGCTTCATCTCACACCTTCCTTTGGGCCCGAAGGCCGGCCATAAATGAGCAGGGGTCGCGAGCCATTCTCGTCCTCCGCAGTGGGGAAAGCCAACGTTTCGTCAGTTGCTCATCGACTTGACGGCCCGGGAGTAGACCTTGATAACGCTCCTGTTCGACTCAAGCCGTCTCATTTTATTGTCCTTTCGAAAGAGTTGTCGATACGGAAATCCGGCACATGACACGTCCTCGCTGTGGCCCGACACGCCCATGAGGATGTCTGTAGTTCCGTAAGGAATTGGGAATCCTGCATGAATTCCTGAGAAATTCCAGGAATTCAGGCGCAATATGCATTCGGCCCCCGATGCCTCCTTGCCGATGCAGTCACTCGGACGGTATGATACATGTGAGCCGGCTGGTGCTCGGCGACTGGCAGGTCGACCTGGAGGTCGTGGAGAAATGGCGTACCGTGATCGCACAGACATGGGGGGAGCAAGGGAGACGTTCCTCACAACCCATTGGTCCCTCATTGGGGACATCCAGGAGCACGAAGACAAGGACCGGGCCTTGATTGGGCTACTCCTGGAACGATACTGGAAGCCGGTCTACTGCTATCTTCGGCGCAAGGGCTATGGCAATGAGCCCGCCAAGGACCTGACCCAGGGTTTCTTCCATGAGATTGTGCTCAACCGGTCCCTCGTCGAACGCGCGGATCAATCGAAGGGTCGTTTTCGCACATTCCTGCTCCACGCCCTGAATCAGTATCTGGTGGACGAGCAGCGCAAGGAAACCGCGCAGAAGCGCATCCCGGAGGCCAAGCAGGTCCCGCTGGACGCCAGCCGACCGCCCGTGCTGCCGCAGGAGGTGAGCGAGCTTGAGGCGGAGCAATGCTTCGACTATGCCTGGAAGGCGGACCTGCTGGATCGAGCCCTTTCTGAGTTGAAGCAGTGGTACGTCGGACACAACATGGAGACGCATTGGCAGCTCTTTCGAGACCGCCTGGTACGCCCGAGCTTGGAGGGACTCGATGCCCCTTCATTGACGCAGCTGTGCGAGCACTACAACGTAGAGGATGAGACCAAGGCTTCCAATATGCTGGGCACCGTCAAAAGGCAATTCCAGGCCATCCTGGTCAAACACGTGCGACAGACCGTCCTGTCCGGCGAGGCGGCGGAAGAAGAATTGGGCGAAATGTTCCGATTCCTGAAGAAGGAGAGCAGGCCGTAGCCCTCTCTTACGGATATGAGTGATGCAGATGAGAGATGACGATACGATCTTCGGCGCCGCACCTGATGGGCTCGACCGGCTCGTGTTCGAGGCGTGGCAGCATCCTGAGGCAGACCACGAGGCTCAGCCCACGCTCTCTGCCTGCACGTTTCTGGAGCAGCCCGGCGCACGCATCGGGCGGTATAGACTGCTCAGCATCCTCGGCGAGGGCGGCATGGGGATAGTGTATCTGGCTGAACAGGAGCGGCCGGTGAAACGACAGGTCGCGCTGAAGGTCATCAAGCCCGGTATGGACTCAAAACGCGTGCTCGCCCGCTTCGAGGCCGAGCAGCAGGCGCTGGCCCTGATGGAGCACCCGCACATTGCCCGCGTCTACGATGCCGGACTGGCCCCCAGCGGAAGACCGTATTTCGTGATGGAGCACGTCCGAGGCATCCCCATCACCGAACACTGCGATAAGTACAAGCTGACGATCGAGGAACGGCTGCGGCTGTTCCTGTACGTCTGCGAGGCGATCCAGCACGCCCACCAGAAGGGAATCATCCATCGCGACCTCAAACCGTCCAATATCCTCGTCGTGATCCAGGACGAGGAGATGATCCCCAAGGTCATCGACTTCGGGGTCGCCCGCGCCATCAGCCAGCCCTTGACCGAACGGACCTTGTATACCGAGCAGGGGCAACTGATCGGGACACCCGAGTACATGAGTCCCGAGCAGGCGGACCTGAGTAATCAGGACGTTGATACCCGTACAGATGTCTACTCTCTCGGTATTGTGCTCTATGAATTGCTCACAGGTGTGTTGCCCTTTGATCCTAAGGCATTTCGCGAAGGCAGCATTGACCACATCCGTAAGGTCATCTGTGAGGATGATCCGAAAACCCCGAGCACGCAACTGGCCATAACTTCGGTGGAGGAATCGACCGAGTCCGCTCGACGGCGACAAACGGATCCTCGAGCCCTGCGGCGCAGACTCCAGGGTGACTTGGATTGGATCACACTCAAGGCCTTGGACAAGGACCGGATGCGGCGATATCAGACGGCGCATGCCTTGGCGGAGGATATTGAGCGGCACCTGAACAATGAGCCCGTATCCGCCGGGCGGCCCGGCACGCTCTATCGCTTCCAGAAGCTGGTCCACCGGAACAGGGGAGTCTTTGCCGCCGCCGCAGTTGTGGCAGCGGTGCTAGTGCTTGGAGCGTTAGTGAGCAGTTGGCAGGCGGTTCGGGCGACTCAGGCGAAACGAGCGGAGAGTCACCAGCGCGAGCAGGCGCAGGCCAACGAAATGACCGCGCGCCAACTTGCCTATGCTTCCGACATGAGCCTCGCGCAGCAGGCGCTGGCGATGAATGACCTGGGTCGCGCCCGGCGGCTGCTGGAGGCCCATCGACCGCGCCCGGGCCAGGCCGATCTGCGGGGCTGGGAGTGGCGCTACCTGTGGCGGGAGTGCCGCAGCGATGCGCTCGGCGAGCTCTGCCGCTACCCACCCTCGGCCCACTCGCTGGCCTATTCTCCCGACGGCAAGACGCTCGCCGTGGCTGGAATGACCCGGGAATTTGTCGATATCTGGGATGTGCCAGGTCGGCGGCGAATGGTGAGCCTGGTGCTGAACGAGGGCCATGTAGTGGCCTTCTCGCCCCAAGGCAATCTGCTGGCGGCAGGCGTCGGCAGCCAGGTCCGACTCTGGCGGACCGACACCTGGGATCTCGTCCGTCAGCTTGCCCTTGACGGTCTCGTGCATGCCCTCGGCTTCTCGCGTGATGGGACCCGTCTGGCCAGCCTGAGCCGTCCAGGCGAAGCCATCGTGTGGGCGGTGGACCAAGGGACCGTCGTTCGCCGGATTCCCGGCTTAGCGATTCAGAACTTGGGCATGCACGCAGGCAGACTGGATTTTTCGCCTGACGGGAAGGTCCTGGCCATTGGTGATGGCGCACGTCGCCTGCAGGCAGTGGACCTCGCCATGGGGGATAGGATTTTCGACATCCCGGAGGCGCATCCAGAACCCATCAGCGCCGTGGCTTGGTCGCCGAACGGTTCGGTCATTGCCAGTGGCAGCGGCTACACAAGCGGCACCATCCGACTTTCGGATGCTGCCTCGGGGAGACTGCTGAGTCCCCTCGAGGGGCACACTTCCTGGATTTGCCAACTCGCCTTCTCGAACGACGGTCTGCGGCTGTATTCGGCCAGCGCCGACCAGACCATCCGCATCTGGGACGTGGAGCAGGGAAAATGTCTGGCCACCCTTCGGGGCAGCCAGGATGAGGTTTATGGACTGGCGCTTTCGCCGGATGGCACGACGCTGGCCAGCGCGTGCAAGGACGGGGGCATCTCCTTCTGGGATGCCCGCCCCCGGCGCGAAGAACAACAGCCCAGACTGATTGCATTGGGCGCATCGGCCTTCCCCGCCTTCGCTCCGGACAGCCGGGTACTGGCGCTGCCGATTGGCGGGACCGTCCGGTTGTTCGATCCGGCAGCGGCAAAAGAGATTGAGCAGCTCCCCGCGTTGGGTACGGACGTCCGGATTGTCGTTTATTCGCCGGACGGAACCTTGTTGGTCAGCGGGGACACGGGTGGGAAGGTCCGCGTGTGGTCCTGTGCTGAGCGCCGCCTGGTGCGGGAGTTGGGCGACCCCAATGGTCCGATCTACCCCATGGGCTTCCGCGCCGACGGCAGGTGGCTCCTCTCTGTGGACCCCCAGGGGAGGAGAGTCTTGTGGGACACTCATACATGGCAACCGGCCCGAACTTTTGTGCTGAAGCGGGAATCTCGCGTGATGGCTGCCAAGGTCTCCCCGGATGGTCGGCTCCTGGCCACCGGCACCGGGACAGGCTCTGTGTATTGGTTGGACGCCGAGAACCGGACAACTCCTCGCCACGAGGACCGAAGCCCACCACCACCTCGTGTCTGGTGTCGCCTTCTCCCGTGACAGCACGCGGGCCGCCAGTGTCTCAGAGGATGGCACGCTGGCCATTTGGGACACCTCTTCGCTACAACCGCTGATCCCTCCTTTCAAAGGTCACACGTTGGGCGCCCATGGGGTGGCCTTCTCCGCCGACGGCCGGCGCCTGGCCACAGGAAGCAACGGCCGTGAGGCGGTCAAGCTCTGGGATATGTCTACCTGCCGCGAGCTGGTAGCACTCCCTGGAGAAGGTTCCATGTTCTTCTTCGTCGCCTTCTCTCCGGATGGCCAGTGGCTGGCTGCCTGCAACTCGGAAGGCCAGCTCCACCTCTGGCGTGCGCCATCGTGGGAGGAGGTCGAAACCGCGGGCAACGGGCCGGAGAGCAGACCATCCAGCGTGTACTAGAATCTATGGAGCCACGGCCCGATCGTAGATCCTCACATCGTCGATCAGGCCGGACCAATAGGAACCGGGGGCGAGCGTGCTGCCGACGCCGAGGTACAGACCGCCGGCAGACGCCGCGAGATTCGCCTGTGTATCTCTCGCCACCTCTACGCCATCAACATACAGGATCCGGTTTGAGCCATCCCAAACGAAAGCCACGCGGTGCCAGGCATCGTCGGTGACGACAGCAGGAGATGTCAGTGACTTGCCGTTGCGACCCGGTCCCTTCAACTCGGTCATCAATTTCCCGTCCGGAGCCACCAGGAGCCAGTTGGCCCCGCCCTTCTGCGAGAGGATGACCCGGCCCGGCGCACGCCCCTGGATCCAGACGATGGCACTGAAGGGGCCGTCCGCGGGATTCAGTGTGAAACCTGTGAGGACAAAATCATCGATGCCATCACCCTGGAGGGCTCCGCCGACTTTGCCGGCGTCGGGCCGCCATAGCGCACCGCCGAGCACCGAAGCGAGATGCCCGTGAACCGAATCGACAGCATTTGCCCCGCTCTCTTCATCCAGGGCCCAATGCGCCAACAGCGTGGGATCGTTCACCTGTTGACCCCAGTACTCCATCAGGAACTCCAGATCCAGTTTGTCCACCACGCCATCGCCGCCTTCCGGCGCGATGTCGGCCCACGGATCGTCCTTTCCCCATGCTTCGATCAGACGCAGGAGGTCCGCGGTGTCCACCTTGCCGTCGGCATTGAGATCGGGAGGAAGATGTATGAGTTCATAGGCCTCCACGGAGGCGGGGGTCTGGATTCCGCCGAACAGATAGATTGAGCTGCCGGCCACCTCACCTGCCAAGCCCTTCCGTGGCGTGGGCATATCCGGCTCCTGGGTCCAGGTATCCATTCGGGGGTCGTAGACCTGCACGGTCGCCAAGCCCGGACCGCCGCCGTACGCCATGCCTCCCATCGCGTAGATCCGCCCGTCCAGCACGCCAACCGCCAAGCCAAATCTCGCGGTGGGCATGTTGGCCCGTCGTGACCACGTGTCGGTCCCGGGGTCGTAGGCGAACACGTCCGGCAGAGCCGATGCGCCACCCCATCCGCCGCCGAATGTATAGATGATTCCATCGACGACACAAGCCGACAACACGCCCGCTGCCTTGGGCATGCTCGACCTGCTCATCCATTGGTTCGTGGCGGGATCATAGGCTTCTACCACCGCAGTGGGGGTCGTGGGACTGACCAATCCACCGATCACGTAGATGATCCCATCCACGGCACAGGCTGCACAACCATTTCGTGCGGTGGGGCTGCTTGCTTTGACTTGCCATGTGTCGGTAGCCGGATCGTAGACTTCAACGGTGGCCAGGAAAGGCGACGCACCGCCGGCAATGGCATAGATGGAGCCATTCACCGCACAGGCAGCCAGGCACGGCCGTGGGGTCGGCATACTCGATCTGCGTTCCCACGTATCTGTGACAGGATCATATACTTCCATGATGCCCAGGCTGGAGCCGGCAGGAGAGAATCCCCCGACCACATAGATTCTTTCGTCGACCGTACAGGCGGACATCATATAGCGAGGAGTCGGCAGGTCGGCCTTCTTCGCCCAGATCCCCTGTCCTGCCGCCGCCCGGGGCATGGCACACACGCCTGCCAGGATAAGGACCACTCCCGACGCCGCGAATACCCTCTTCTGTGTTCTCATGGTTGTTTCTCCTTTCTCCTCATTTTCGATCGGTCCGGGCTTTCACCACACTTCCGCTTGTTAATCCAGAAGAAATTCGCTTTGCTGCGCACATTCCGGCAAAATCCCGCCAGGAATCTTGGAGGCAACATATGGCTCGACCGAAAACGGCATCTTCGTAACTCCTGAGAATGGCTTGCAGATACATCGAATCAGGTTTAGAATCCGCTCCAGGAGTCGTCGAACCACCGAGCCATCCGGTGCTATGAAGGCAGACCAATGCAATCGTTTGAGCGGACAGACATGGGCGGCACAACGGAGGCGTTCCTCACGACGCAGTGGTCACTCATCCAGGGCATCCGCCAGAGGGAGGATCGGGATCGTGCGTTGATCGGAACACTGCTGGAGAAGTACTGGAAGCCGGTGTACTGTTACCTCCGTCGCAAGGGCTACCACAATGAGCAGGCCAAGGACCTGACACAAGGTTTCTTTCACGAGATCGTACTGAACAAGAATCTCGTGCAGCGAGCCGACCAGGCCAAAGGCAAGTTTCGCTCCTTTCTCCTGCACGCGCTGAATCAGTACGTGATCAACGAGAACGAAAGACAGTCGGCGCAGAAGCGGATTCCTCCGGGCGGGCTTGTCCCGATCGACACGATCGATCCGGCCGCCATTCCCGAGAGCGCGGGCCCGCTTGATCCGGAGGAATCGTACACCTATGCCTGGCTGGCCAGTCTGCTGGACGAAGTCCTTCGGGAGGTGGAAGCCTCCTGCCTGCGGGATGGATTGGAAACTCACTGGAAGGTCTTCCAGGAGAGAGTTGTGGAGCCGATCTTGGGCAACACACGCCCGGCCTCTCTGACGGAATTGCAGGGACGGTACGGGATTGAGGACGAGAAGAAGGCCTCCAACATGGCGGTTACGGTCAAGCGTCGTTTTCAGGCAGCGTTGAAAGAGCACGTTCGTCGGACCGTGCTCACGGATGACCAGATCGGCGATGAAATGGAGGAGTTGATGAAGTTCCTGGGAGAAGGCGCGCAGCATTCATCGTGATTCTCTGGATATACCATCAGACAAGAGATTTCCATGTGGAGCATCAACGTACACACATGGAATGACGTGATCATTCTGCTGGAAGGGTCCCGCCATGGGTAGCGCGTCAACCTTCGGATCGGATCCGGACCGTTTACGGCGGCTGTTGTCCGTCGGATTGGAGACCCGCGCGCCCCAGGAAGGTTCGGGGGGTATCGATCCTCTCGATATTCTTCTGGAGAAGCCGGGGGCCAGAATCGGCCGCTATGAAATCCTCAGCGTGCTCGGTGAAGGCGGCATGGGCGTGGTCTACCTGGCTCAGCAGCATGAACCGGTCCAACGACGGGTGGCCCTGAAAGTGATCAAGCCGGGTATGGATTCCCGGCGGGTCATCGCCCGCTTCGAGGCCGAGCAGCAAGCCCTGGCGATGATGGATCATCCGCATGTGGCCCGCGTCTACGATGGGGGCCTGACCGCGTCGGGCCGACCGTACTTCGTCATGGAGTATGTTGCGGGAGTTCCCATCACGGAGTACTGCGACGAGCACAGGCTCACCATCGAAGAACGTTTGACGTTGTTTCTACGCGTATGCGAGGCTGTGCAGCACGCCCATCAGAGAGGGATTATCCATCGCGATTTGAAACCCTCCAATCTTCTTGCCGTCGCACAGGGCAATGAGACTGTGCCGAAGGTGATTGATTTCGGGGTGGCGCGTGCCTTGACCCGATCGCTCATGGAACAGACGCTCACCAGCGAGCCCGGGCAGATTGTCGGCACGCCGGAGTACATCAGTCCGGAGCAGGCGAACTTCGGAAGTCAGGACATCGACATCCGCAGCGACGTGTATTCGCTCGGAGTGGTTCTGTACCGACTCCTCGTCGGCTCTTTGCCCCACGAGACCCAGTTGCTTCGTGGTGGCGGGATCGAAACCCTCCGCAAGGTTCTTACCGAAGAGGATGCCAGGCCGCCCAGTGCCAGGCTGGAAGATAGTGCAGCCGAGGAGTCATCGCTCACGGCCCAGTGCCGGCGAACCGACCTGCGGGGCCTCAGACGAGAGCTCACAGGCGATCTGGACTGGATCACGCTCAAGGCGATCGAGAAGGACAGGGCCCGGCGCTACCCGACCGTCGACGCCTTCGCCGAGGACATTCGCAGGTATCTGGCCCACCTGCCGGTCAGCGCGGCGCCGCCGGCGATCCTGTATCAGGCGGGCAAACTCCTGCGCCGGCACCGTCTCGCAGCCCTTGTGATTGTCGCCGTCGTGGTCACTCTTGCAGGCATCCTGATCGGGGCGGGCATGTATCAATGGGCCAAAGAAGCTCAACGGCGCGCCGAGTCACTTGATCACAATCGGGTGTTCTCTGAGGCCCGCGGGCTTTTCGACAACCGCCAGTTCAACTTGGCACAAGCGAAGCTGGAGCCGGTTCTGGATAGCCATCATGTTGGCCGTGCGGCAAGATTGCTCCACGCCCGATGTCTGATGGAGTTGCAGGATTTGAGACCCGCCATTGCGCAACTGGAAGAATTGGTGGGCCCTGCTGATGAAATCGCTGGACACGCCCATTTCCTGCTGGCCAAGACCTATGGCGAGATCAGGGGGACCGACTCAGCCCAGGTGCAGCAGTACCGGCAGAAGGCTGAGGCACATCGTCAGGAGGCCGAAAGACTTGTCCCCTCCGTGGCCCGCTACTACTTTCTACGCAGGCGATTGTCGCTGGCGAACCAGGAGAAACTCGATCTGCTGCGCCATAGTCTGAGGCTGAACCCTCAGGAGCTCTTCGGCAAGCCTGTGAACGCCGGCCCCATGGTCAACGGCCCTCACAGCGATGTGACGCCCTCGATCTCCGCGGATGGTCTGGTCCTGTATTTCGCCTCGGACCGGCCCGGCGGACAGGGCGGCCACGACCTCTGGATAGCGGCCAGAGACTCCCCGAGCAGCTCGTGGTACGAGCCTGCCAATCTCGGTCCACCGGTGTGCTCGCCCGAGTTCGAAGGTTTCCCCAGCATCTCGGCGGATGGCTTGGAACTCTACTTCTCCCGCGGCACGACCGACCATGGCGATATCTATGTGGCCACGCGCAGTTCGGTGCGTGACTCATGGCAGACGCCGATCAAGCTTCCCGTGCCCATCAATCCGGAAACGGGCCATGATTGGGCTCCCTTGGTATCGTTTGACGGACTGACCCTGTACTGGATTTCCACGCGCCCGGGCGGTCCGGGAGAGATGGATATCTGGTTTGTTGACAGACCCGTGCCCCACGGGGAATGGACGGGTTGCCCCGAGCCACTGCCCCCGCCCGTCAATAGCCCGGCGTTGGAGGGTCGTAGATGTCTCTCGGCTGACGAACTGCTTCTATTCCTTCAGCGGCCCGATGTCGGTGAATCGTTGTATGTGGCGGTTCGAGAGTCGAGGACGAACCCCTGGTCACAACCCATTGATCTCGGCCCCGTACTCACGGGCTCCAAGATGCCCTTCATCACGAGCCTGTCCTCAGACGGTGCTGAACTGTACTTCTGCGACCACACATGGACCGAGCCCCGCACCGGCGGGTACGGCCGCGAGGATATCTGGTCTCTGCCGGTTACAGCCTCACCTCGCACACCCGACTCCGCTGCCGAGAGCGGGGTAACCGAGACTGTAGTGCCGTGACTTCCTGGGAAGCTCGAAATCGCGCCCTACAAACGCATGACTCGGTCCCCACAACGGCAGGGATATTCGATGAAATCTCGTCGGGCTCATGTCACCAGAATGTCACCACACACCTTCATTTCAGTCAAATCGTGCTCATCAGAAACCCCTGTCAAGCACAAAAGAAGCCACTTCCTTGGGTGGCAATCGGACAACAAGCCTATCACCCAGACCCAATAGAGGCCTGTGCCAGCGCGGGGTGTGGTCGGAATTCGGTGGTGGCGTGTAGCCGCCGTGTGCGGACAGCGCCTCTTTCGTCCCTTAGGGGACTGGCTTTTGTCCTCGGCCCCGGTTCCCCAGCGATAAATCGCTGGGCTATTCTCTATCGCCCTGCGGGCTTGGACTTCGCTCCAGTCCTCTTGCGTCGGCCCGTCCGCCCCACGGGGGCGATCGACACTAGTGGTTCATGACATTTGCACCTGTGGGTAAAGGCGTCTGAGCTTGATACGGGCGTCGTTTGTCGTGAATTGCCAGTCTACCCCACGTTGACGAGCGTTGCGGTCCCGAGCCCACGGAGTCACCTTGCGGACCAGAGCCGTAAGGCTCGGGGTACGGGTCCGAAGGCATTGGCGTGTCAGGACGCTCAATTCGCATTCGGCGATGTTGAGCCAACTGCCATGCTTGGGCGTGTAGTGGATTTCCAGTCGCTGGGCCAAGCGACGTGCCTTTTCGGGAGGGAAGGCCTTGTACAACGAAGCGATCATATGGGTGTTGAGATTGTCACAAATCAGGATCACTTTCTCGGCTTGGGCATAGCGGCCCTCCAGCAATGCGGCCACTTCCTGCGCCCAGTCCACCGCCGTACGCCGGACACGAACGCTGACCTGCCGCCAGCCCTGCAGAGCTTCGGTCCACAGAAACACACAGGCCGTGCCCGCCCGCTCATACTCGTGATCCTACCGTCGCGGGTGCCCCGGCTCCGCCGCCAGGGGCCGGCGAGTTTCCTTCACCAGTTGCACGGGTTGTTCATCCATCTCGACCACCGGGTGTTTCGGATCATACGGGCGTTCGTACAGATCCAAAACATCCTCCATGCACGCGACGAACTCCGCATCGGCCTCGGGCGCAATTACCCAACAGTCCTGGAGGTCCGGCCGTAGTTCATTTTTTTTAGCGTGCGTCGCACCGTCTGGTCGCTGATCGAATCGACCACCTCCAGGGCAACCAGACGTTCGGCCAACAGCTTGAGGGTCCAGTGGTTCTCGCCCTTCGGGCGGGGAGCTACACGCCAAGGCAATCAGCCGGGCCTCTCCCTGGCCGTCGAGTTTCGCCGGGTGCGAGGGCTGGGCCTGCTTCTTGCGTTGTAGGGCAGCCGCCAAACCCTCCAGCACCAGCCGTCGCCGTACGTTCTCTACGCTACGCACGTGGCAGCGTCGGCAATCTGGTTAGAGCCGAGGTCGAGGTATTGCAGCTTCGTGCATCCGGCCAGGGCGGAGGGGTCGGTGGTGGCGTTTTCGCTGAGATATGCCCGGGTCAGGTTGGCCAGCCCCTTCAGGGGGGATAGGTCGCTGATGGAGTTGGTGCTGAGGTTCAGCGTGGCCAGATTCACAGCGTGCTCCAAGCCCGTCAGGTCCGAGATCCCCTCCTCCGGGGCGACCAGGTACATCAGCTTGAGCATGTCGGCCGGCTGGGGATTCGTGATGTGCAACCGGGCCTCGACGGCGGCTTTGAGACCGGGATCGCGGAAGGAAACCGGTTGACCCCTCACGGCGGCTTATGTCGCAAGTATGACCGATAATAAGGCGGTTGTCCGGCTCATTCTCTGACCTCCTGCCGCATCGCAATGGATTGCCCTCGCTGCGGCCACAGAAGGAAAGTGCCGAAGGAGGGAATCGAACCCTCACCGGGTGTAAGCCCGACAGGATTTTGAATCCTGCGCGTCTGCCAGTTCCGCCACTTCGGCCTGGGGCGATTATGGACGAATTGCCCTGCGAAGTCAACTGCGAAAACAGATGTACTACGAGGCGGGTGCGACCGGATCTCGGTGGACGTGGATGACCGCATCCGGCGAGCGGGATTCCCGCCTTGCGGAAACCGCATGGATTGCCACGGTATTGCGACCACACCCAGGAATGGCGGTCCGCTAAGGCGACCCCTGTTGTGCTGATCCCCGTTTTCACGTCAGAAACGAGGATTCCCAAGATGGCGGCCCACTTAACGGACCGCCATTCACCACACCCGGTGAAAGATGGGCAGGGGCATGTTACCCGGCGGGCGGGTTCATCCTGGCGATGATGCCTTCGTCGGGACCGAGGCGGATGCGGTGATCGATCTTCTCGCCGATCCGCCGGCTGTTTGTGCTCAGGACCACCTGGCCGGCCACATTCATGTGTCGCGGGATCACGAGCCCGCCGCTGGAAGCGGCAAGGTTCACGGCCACGAGAAACCGCGTCCCCTCGTGCTCCCGGAAGAAGGCGAGCATATTGGCGTGTTCCCCCGCCGGCCTGTATCGCCCGATCTGCATCGCCGGCTCCTCCTGCCGGAACTTCAGAAGCTGGCGGTAGAACAAGAGCATGGAGCCATCCTCCTGCTTCTGCTTCTCCACGTTCGCCTGCTCGTAATCGCCGGCGACAGGCAGCCACGGCCGGGTCGTGGAGAATCCCGCATATCGCTTGGCATTCCACTGCATCGGCGTGCGTGCCGGATCACGGCCGAACCCCCGCCCCGGAAACGCCTTCTCCACCGGGTCCTGTGCCTGCTCCGGCGGCACCTTCACATCGCGCATCCCGATCTCATCGCCATAGTACACCGTGGGCGTCCCGCGCAGGGTCAGCAGCAGCATCGCCGCGATCTTCGCCTGAGCCGGCCCGATCCGGCTGGCCACCCGCGGCTTATCATGGTTGCCCAGCACCCACGTCGGCCAGCCGAACGGCGGCAGCGACGCCTCGTACATATTGACCCCCGCGAACACGTGCAACGCGTTCCACGGCGCCAGGATCAGGTGAAAATTGTACGGAAGGTGCAGCCCGGTATCGAACTCCGGCCCGTAGTATTCCACCAGCTCCCCAAAGGGCAGATAGATCTCCCCAATCAGCAGCCGCTCGTCGTACTGGTCCGCCACCTGGCGGATCATGGCCACGACATCGTGCACCTCCGCCTGATTGCCCGAATACACGGGAATGAGCTGGTGGTAGGGCAGGTCCTCCGTGGGATCGTAATGCGGGTTCAGCGGGTTATCCCGGAATTGCTCGTCCTTCATCACGTGCCACAGCGCATCGATGCGGAACCCATCGACGCCCTTATCGAGCCAGAACCGCAGGACATCGAGCATGGCCTGCCGGACCTCGGGATTCCGCCAGTTAAGGTCCGGCTGCTCCTTCAAAAAGCTGTGCAGGTAGTACTGCCCGGTCGATTTATCCCATTCCCAGGCCCCGCCGCCGAAGGAGCTGAGCCAGTTATTCGGCGGCCCACCCCCCTCGCTTTTGTCACGCCAGATGTACCAGTCCCGCTTGGGATTGTCCCGCGACGACCGGGATTCGACAAACCACGGATGCTGGTCCGAGCTATGGTTGGGCACGTAGTCCAGGATCAGCTTCATGCCGCGATCGTGGCAGGCCCGCAGCAGCCGGTCGAAATCCGTCATCGTGCCGAACCACGGGTGCACCCCCGTGTAATCGCTGACATCGTACCCCCAGTCCGCCATGGGCGATGGAAAGACCGGGGACAGCCAAATGGCGCTAACGCCGAGCCACTCGAGGTAATCCAGTTTGCCCGCGATCCCCGCCAGGTCCCCGCGCCCATCCCCGTTGCTATCCGCGAACGACATCGGATAGATCTGGTAGATCACGCCCTTTTGCCACCAAAGGTGTTTTTCCATAAGCTACGCCACACCAACGCCCCGGCCAATCCTCATAACGCTGACCACGGTCCTCTGGTGAGCACCGTGGCGAGGGCATCCTGCCCTTGTTCTTCGTGTAGGGTGTGCACCGCACACCTTCTCTTGCCGTCTCACAGCCAAGCCCAAGCCCGCCGACGGACATCTCCATCATTGTATCAGCCTCCGGCTCTTTCTCGATAAGATTCCCCCTACGATTCCCCGCCTCCAAATGCTCAGCCCCGTACGGCCGAACCATCCTTCGCCGCATATCTCCGACACGGATTTCGCGGATTCACACGGATTTTGTAGGGTGTGCACCGCACACCGATTCCTCTTGCGCCAGGCATGTCATTCCCGCGAAGCTTGTCCTCGACCCTCGATCAAGTCGAGGGCAGGCTCTGATCGAGGAGCAGGAATCCAGGTTTCTTCACCACGAGGAACACGAAGGGGGACACGCGCTTCGCAATAATCATCAATCGACAATCATCAATAATCAATCGGAAGGCAACTGGCTACCGACTACCGATCCGCACTCCGCAATCAAAACACTTGCCCCCCATCCCGTTAATCCCTCAATGTAGCAGTCATCTCTTGACCGCCGCCTGGGTTTGGCTTAGTGTCTGATTCATAGCAAGACCTGTACGCATGGAGTGCGAAGGGTCCGTTTGTCACGTGACGATTCGTGGCACGGCTTGGGAGGCCGGTTCTGCAAAGGATGCCGATCAGGAGCGGTTCCTCTTCAGGCTGGCGGGGACCGTTCAACGGCTTGGACAGAATGGGACGCGGACAGCAGTGTCGCTTTCCGTGTACGAATAGAAACGTTTGGTATGGAACGGGACAGTAATGAAAAAGGGAACGGTCGGGGTGTGCGCGATCCTTGGTATCGCGGTCATGCTCATGTGTACGCGAACGCTTTGGGCTGTGGACACAGCACAGGGCACGGCAAGCATCCGGGCGGCTGAACCGGCAACCACAGGACAGCTCTCTTCGTTGCTGGACGTGCAAAAGTACAACCGCAGCATCCATATCATGGCCATGCTCCTGGTGGGCTTCGGTTTCCTGATGGTGTTCGTGAAGAAGTATGGGCGCTCGGCCGTGACGGCAACGTACCTGCTCGTGAGCGTGGCGATCCCGGTCTATTTCCTTGTCAACAGCCTGGGGATATTCGGCAAGTCGGAGGCAGTAGAGATCGACAGACTCATTCTGGCCGAGTTCGGGGCGGCAAGCCTGCTGATATGCGCCGGCGCGGTGCTCGGAAGACTGAAAATGGGGCAGTACATGGTGCTGGGCTTCCTCTTCATCGTCTGCTACATGCTGAATGAGTGGGTCGTGCTCAAGGGCGGGCTCGGGCTGGTCGCCGGTGGCTTCGCGGATACCGGCGGCTCGATTGTCATCCACGCCTTCGGAGCCCTCTTCGGATTGGGCGTCATCCTGACGATGACGACTGCACGCGAGTTCTCCGAGAAGATCGAGTGCGACGTGACCAGCGACCGTTTCTCGATGCTCGGGAGCATGGTGCTATGGGTATTCTGGCCGAGCTTCTGTGCGGCGCTCGTGGCTCCGGAGTTGATCCCCTTCACGGCCGTCAACGTCGTGCTGGCGCTGTGCGGAGCTACACTCGCGACCTATTTGGCATCCGTCGTCCTTCGCCACGGCAAGATCAATGTCGCGGATATCGCCAATGCCTCGCTGGCGGGCGGTGTGGCCATCGGCTCGACGTGCGACCACGCGAATCACCCGACGGCATTTGTCATCGGCGTACTTGCCGGGATAGTCTCGACGTTCGGGTTCGCAGTCGTTCAGGGCAAGCTTCAGAACAAGCTCAAGAGCATCGATACGTGCGGCGTTCTGAACCTGCACGGCTGGCCGGGTCTGGTGGGCGGCGTGGCGGCGATGTTCGTGGTCAACGGGCTCGACAAGACAACGCAGATCAAGGGCATTGTCACAACGGTCGTGATCGCTCTGGCGGCCGGCTTTATGACGGGCAAAGTCCTGTCGGTCTTCGGCCGAAAGGCCGAGATCTACGTGGATTCAGACGAGTTTGCCGACGCGGAGGCCTGAGAGGCAAATCACTGATCGGCCACTATGGATGACACTCACCGATGATGGCTGTCCTTAATAGGTGACTGTCCTAGTTCTCCGCACTCCCAATTCCGCATTGCGCGTCCCGCGCGGCTCCGCATTCTGGCCGGCAACTGTCAACTGACCGCCGGGTGTGGTCGGAATACGGTGGCAGTCGGCGAGCCTCTTCGTAGAGCCTGCCCCCGACCTGATCGGGGGTCGTGCG
This sequence comes from Sedimentisphaerales bacterium, assembly GCA_963708075.1. Classification (GTDB taxonomy): domain Bacteria; phylum Planctomycetota; class Phycisphaerae; order Sedimentisphaerales; family Anaerobacaceae; genus PLanc-01. The sequence goes on along the minus strand of OY970194.1, from coordinate 3,495,905 downwards.
TCCCCGCACGACCAGTCCGGGCCCTTGCAACGGGCTGGATCCTGTACAAGGCCACAGCCGAAAGAGGACGAGCGAGGACGCTCGTCCTACGCGGAGCCCCGAATCCGCCACCGAATGGCGGCCGCATCCGACCACCGGGAACTGTCTTTTTTCCTTGCCTGCTGCGCAGGCGCTTCGCATAATGGTCCCCAGAGACACACCCCTGATGCTGCTACGACAAATGAGAGTTGCGGCCCGCCGCGGGCCGGATCGATGTGGTGAGGCCAAAATGAGTGGGCTGGCCGCGGAAGTCCGAGAGCCGAGGGAAAAATGCGACAAGAGAAGGAGATAACAGGTGACTGTCCGCGGTATTCCTATGCATAAAGTACGAACTATTCTGGTCCTGTTCTTTCTTTCACTGATGCCCGCAGGCGTTGCTCCCGCTCAATGGGTTCAAACAAACGGCCCCTACGGTGGTATGATAAATAGTCTTGCCGTGAGTGGCACGAATCTCTTTGCCGGGACTGGTGGTGGTGGTGTGTTTCTCTCAACGAATAATGGCACAAGCTGGACTGCGACCGGCTTGACGAGAGCCTGGGTTTGCGCCGTTGCGGTTAGCGGCACGAATCTCTTTGCAGGGACTCTCGAAGACGGCGTCTTTCTTTCGACCAACAAGGGCACAAGCTGGACGGCGGTCAATAACGGCTTGACGAACACCAATGTTTTCGCCCTTGCGGTGAGCGCCACGAATCTCTTTGCCGGGACAGAAGGCGGCGTTTTTCTCTCCACCAACAACGGCACAAACTGGACGGCGGTCAATAACGGCTTGACGAACACCAATGTTTTCGCCCTTGCGGTGAGCGGCAGGAATCTCTTTGCAGGGACGGGAAATGGTGGTGTCTTTCTCTCTACCAACAACGGCACAAGCTGGACTGAGGTCAATAAGGGCTTGACGAACACTTTTGTCCGTGCCCTTGCGGTGAGCGGCGGGAATCTCCTTGCAGGGACTTGGGGCGGTGGCGTCTTTAGCTCCACCAACAACGGCACGAGTTGGACTGCGGTCAATAACGGTTTGACTCATCTTCACCTTAACTCGCTTGCCGTGAACTCCAACGGGGCAGGCGACACGAATCTCTTTGCTGGGACCTGTAGTGGCGGCCTTTTTCGCTCGACGAACGATGGCACAAGCTGGACCCCGGTCAATGACGGCTTGACGCACCTTCAAGTTCACGCCCTTGCGGTGAGCTCCAACAGGGCAGGCGGCTCAAATCTCTTTGCAGGGACTTACGGCGGCGGCGTTTTTCGCTCTACCAACAACGGCACAAGCTGGACTGAGGTCAATAACGGCCTGACGGCCACTTCCGTCCGTGCCCTTGCGGTGATCGGCACGAATCTCTTTGCAGGGATTTACGGCGGTGGAGTCTTTCTCTCGACCAACAATGGCACAAGCTGGACTGCCGTCAAAACAGGCTTACCGGACACTTCTGTCCCTCACCTTTCGGAGCACGGCACGCACAGTTGGGTCTTCGCCCTTGCGGTGAGCGGCGCGAATCTCTTCGCCGGGACTGCCGGCGGCGGCGTTTTTCTCTCGACCAACAATGGCACAAACTGGACTGTGGTCACTAACGGCTTGACGAACCTTCAAGTCCGCGCCTTTGCGGTGAGTCACGACTCATCGGAAAATCTCTTTGCAGGGACCTACGGCGGCGGCGTTTTTCTCTCGACCAATAACGGGACAAGCTGGACTGCGACCGGCTTGACGAACAGAAATGTATCCGCCCTTGCGGTGAGCGGCACGAGTCTTTTTGCAGGGACTTACGACAGCGGCCTCTTTCTCTCGATCAACAACGGCACAAGCTGGACCGAGGTCAATACCGGCTTGACGAACACAAATATTTCCGCCCTTGCGGTGAGCGGCACGAGTCTTTTTGCAGGGACTTACGACAGCGGCCTCTTTCTCTCGACCAACAACGGCACAAGCTGGACAGAGGTCAGTACCGGCTTGACGAACACAAATGTTTCCGCCCTTGCGGCGAGCGGCACGAATCTCTTTGCAGGGACTGAAGGCGGCGTTTTTGGCTCGACCAACAACGGCACAAGCTGGACTGCAGTCAATACCGGCTTGACGAACACCACGGTGTACACCCTTGCGGTGAGCGGCACGAATCTCTTTGCCGGGACTCACGGCGGCGGCGTTTGGAGGCGACCGATTTCCGATAGTATCAATGCCGCTGAAGGCGTCGAGTCAGTCCTGCTGCTTGGTGGCGTCGTCCCCAGTCGGGCCGATGAGCAAGCCGAAGCGCGGGCGATTATTGACAAAGCCATCCAGGCCATGGGCGGTGAAGCCAAGCTGACCGAGTTCAAGGCGGTGACGTGGAAGAGCAAGGGCACATACCGGTTCAAGGGTACTACTCGTCATTTCACCAGTGAGTGGGCAATGCAAGGTCCGAAGCAATATCGCAAGGCGAAGGACTATGACGAGAACGGCCAACGATTCACGACAACTCTCGTACTAAATGGGGACAAGGGATGGTTTCGGAACCGTGAAATGAGTTTGATAACTTTTCGTGATGACGAGCTCACGGGTCTCCGCCAAGAGAATTACGGACACTGGATAGCGCTGCGGCTTGACCTCACCGACAAAGCCCTTACCTTGTCGCCGCTGGGAGAAAGCCGGATTGATAGCCGGGAGGCGCTGGGCATCAAAGTGACCCACAGAGATCTTCGCGATGTTGAATTTGAATTGTTCTTTGACAACGAAAGCGGCTTGCTAGTGAAGATGGGCACTAGAATCAAAGGCTCCCCGCCTGAGGAGAGGGTTTTCAGCGAATATAAGGAGACGGGCGGTATCAAGTACGCGGCCAAGCTAATATGGATGACACGATATGGCAATGACCTGGCAGTCCAAGAAGAAGAGCGCTACGATATGCAACTACACGATAAGCTCGACGGCAGCGCTTTCGATAAACCGTGAAGGGAATTCCGGGGACACATTACTTATCTCGGGTGGGAATTAAGTATTGTGTCCCCAGATCACCTCTCGATCTCATAAGCTCGGCTGTTGCCCACGGAAACGCAGGTGTACCGATCAGAGGCGCACCAGACGCCCGTACAGGTAATCGCGGAGCCGCCGAGGATGGCGCACACGAGAAGGATCAAAGTCGATTCCTGCATATTCACAAGTCCCGCCACAGTTGCAGCAGTATGATGGTTCCCACGAACACGGCGGCTGCCAGGATGATCGCCAGCAGTCTCGCCCCAAGGGGCGATCTTGTCAAGTTCTCCTCCATCAGAAGAACCTCCTCAACGGCGTACGCAGAAGAACGCAAGTCACCAACGCAGACAGGCAGAATACAGAAACGATGAACGGGCCCGGGTACATCCGGGCAGCAAGGAAGTGCCTGGCACCATAATCGACCAGCGGATGCAGAACGTAGATCCCAAACGTCAGTGGGGCCGCCCAGGATACGATACTGTCCGTTCGGCCCGGAAACACGTACGCCAGACAGACAAGAATCGTGGCAAGTCCGTAGGGTATGGCGGGCGAGATGAAGCCCGCGGAGCGAATCGCCAAACACACCAGACCGCCGGCCAGGGCGATCAGCAGCAGCAACAGTCGCCGGGTACGTTCGTCGCGGATCATCTGGCACCGGCCGATGGCAAACCCCAAGGGGATTGCAGGGGCGGCAAACGCCCATTGAGACAACGGGGCGGGGAGGGCGCCGCCCGATATCACCAGCACGTACCCGGACAGCGTGAGAAGGCCGAAGACTGCCGCCCCGGCCGCGACAACCGCATGGGACATGCGGAGCGTCCAGGCACTGACTGCATGGAGGATCAGCCCCCACACAAACGCATAGGGCAGATACCACAGATGAATGTGAGCGCCAACGAAGATCGTTTTGATGGACAGCGCGGCCCATACATCGGATATATCGTGCGAGCCGAGAGCTTTGCTGAGCGAGCAGAGGGCATAGACGGCAGACCAGAACAGCCAGGGCACGATCAGCCGACTCCATCGCCGCTTCAGGAATCGCCGGGAGGTGTCCAGATGGCTTCGGTTCGTCACGAGAGAGGCAAAGAGCAGCAGGAAGATAGGCAGTCCGCTGTAGCCTATCGCCCGCCAGTTCGCCGCCGGCGTGTGAAACCAGACGATTCCCAGTGCCGCCACGATCCGCAGCCGGTCGATATTGGCTATGCGAACGCTCTCCACGGAGAGTGGGACGCATTCGACGCTTCGAGTAACAACCAGGGGCATCCGAGCCGGTGAGGCATCCTGCAGAAGAACCCGGTTCCGCAAACCGTCAACCTCCAACACTCGCTCCTGAGTCGTGTATCAACTCAGACTATCAACAGCGCTCGCTGCGGTCCGTGCTGTGGTTCCCCATCCATGGCGTGCTACCGAGCATTGTAGACCCGCCGGAAGGGAAAATCAAGAAAATACCGCTATCAAGAGGCGCCTTCTTCAGGGGGTCTTCTTCGTACTACTACTTGTTGGGATCTTGTTTTCTTGCGCAGATTTTTCGACAGGGTGACACGTAAGCTACTGAAACCACATGAATTATGTCTCACGCAGAGACGCAGAGTACAGAACGTGTTGCGGCTCGGCCTTTCTCTGCGCCTCCGCGTCTCTGCGCGAGGGGAATTTGGTTGCGGCCGGAGGCCGCGCTGGGCTCTTCGTGGACTTTGTGGTTAAGAAACCTGGATTCCCGCCCCCGATCAGAGCCTGCCCTCGACCTGATCGAGGGTCGAGGGCAGGCCCTTCGCGGGAATGCCATGCATAAGAGGACTGGCTTGGGAGGTCTACGGGCGGGTTTCAAACCCGCCCCTACGCGTTGCTTGCTTGGTCCTGTTTTGAATCTGGGGCATTTGTGCTTTATGTGCTTGTTTCGGATTTCGACATTCGGATTTCGGATTTGCGGGCTTCTCACGCCCAAAGTGGCGAGAAACCCCTGTTGGTCTGACTCACTTTCGGTCGATTTTCGCACGATTCGCGCCGGTTTAGAAGGAAAAGCGCCTGCTACAGCAAATTATTTTATTCCTTTGGCAGTAAGGGGTTATGCGTTTCGTGGGCGGGCGGGGATGCGTTTTTTTCGACCAAATTGCGCACTTTCGTCCCATAGTGGAGGGACGCATTTTCGTGCCCTCCGCGAGGACGCTCGATGCGCCAAGCGCGTACTGCGAGACAATGCGGGAATTGCTGCTTCAGCCGGCGTGTGGCGGGCCGGCTGCGGTGCGTGAAGAGTCCGCCGTTGGTGAGCCGCAAGACGCACAAGGCCTGCTGGCCGGCGGTCGGGAAGAGGGATGTGTGCGCGTGCTTTCGCTGTGCGGACTGCCCGGGGGCCGGGGACATTCGCTGGGCCCGGGGCGATCTGCCGATCTATCGCGACGAGCTGGGCGACTACTGCAAGATCCCGCTGACGCATCATCGGTTCGCCAAGGTCGATCCGGCGGATTATCCGTGGCTGTCGCAGTATCGCTGGCATTGCCAGGTGCGGTCACATACGTGCTACGCGGTGCGGACGGTCTGGGAGAGGGGGACGTGCTGCAAGGTGTGGATGCACCGGGAGGTCAAGGGCACGCCGGAGGGGAAGGTCTGCGATCATATCAACCACGAAGGGCTGGACAATCGACCATGCAACCTGCGCAACTGCACGAAGCAGGAGAACAGCTTCAACAAAACACGGTACCGCAACGGCGTGTCACGGTACAAAGGCGTTTATCAGAGGAAAGGCTCGGACAAGTGGTTCGCCGGGATTCAGGCGCGAGGCAAACAGGCCTACCTGGGCGAGTTTGACACCGAGCTCGAGGCTGCGCTCGCGTACGACGCCGCGGCGAGGAGACTGCACGGCCCGTTCGCCGTCCTCAACTCTCCTGATAGGGACACTTCGCCCGGAAAGACCCGCAAGAGAGAGGGAAGAGGCCGTGTCTAGATACTAGAATACTATGGGCATCCACAAATGACGGTTCCTTAAGGTGCTTTGAGCGCTGCAAATGTGCGGTCTTGGCTCAAAGACAAGGGGTTCTGAGCTTGTCCATCTTCTGAAAGCGCCGCCATTCGTACCTGACACCTTTCATTCTCTATCCTCCATGAGGCAGGGGGCAGGGCTCGGTTGACAGTTGGCAGCCAGAATGCGGAATGCGGATTTCGGAGTGCGGAATGCGGAATGAAGAGGCAGTTGCCGGTTGTGAATCTGCGTTCATCAGCGGTTCCATTATCTTCGCGTCCTTCGTGGCAAAGAGACCTGGATTCCCGCCTCGGCGGGAATGACATGCTTGCAGAGTTTTCGCATGGTTCGTGTCCCCCGCCTGTGATCAGGTCGAGGACAGGCACTTCGCGAGGGCAAGATTTCGCGGTTTCAATATCCGCGTCCATCCTTCGGCTCCGCTCAGGACGGCGTCTGCGGTTCCGTTTTTCCTCGGCGACCTCTCGCCCAGGCAGAGCCTGGTACGGGATTAACTCAATTCTAACACTTCGCTAACACAATCCTAACATTTCCGGGTTAAACATTAAGGCAGGTTTCGTCTCTGCGTGCTGCAAGGTCATTGTTTGCAGGAGCCTGCGATGGATGCGTTCGACATGATCTCCGAGCCGGTTCTGTTTGTCCAGGAGTTGCGCCAATACTCCGGCCGAGTCCATCAGAGTGTGGAATTGATCCAATCGCTGGCCGATGCGCTGCTCGCCGAGGACTACGAAAAGATACGGACCCTGCATGAGCAAATGTGCAGAATCAGGGATGAAGCGGACCAAAGCAGGCTCTCGCTGTACGGCCAGATCAAGGACATGCATTTTCACTCGGCAGGGGGGGACGCATTCAGGCAATACGTGGCCTGCCAGGACAAGGTGGCCGGCTCATCGCAGGCCTTCGCCGAGTTGCTGGTGCTACGCAAGACCGTGGTCCCCGTCGAATTGCGAGATGATTTCCGGGCACTCGTCACCGAGGTCGTCAACGTCAGCAGGCGGACGACGAATCTGGCAGAGGAGCTCTTCTCTGAAGCAAAGAGCGGCTGCACAGATACCGAAGCACAGAACTCGCTCGACGCGATCCGGAGAATCACCGACAACAGCGGCCAGGCCAGGCGACGTGAGGTGGAGTTCGCCCGGCACGTCTACAACCTTGAGAAACAGCTTGACCCGGTGACTGTCATGTTTCTGGACAAGTACTGTGCTGCGTTGCACGAAGTGGCCGAGAACGCCGAGCGCGCCGCCGATCATCTGCGTCTGATGATCCGTTAGGTATACGACGGTGTCACAATGAGATCAATAGCTGGTTTCATAGAGGTAAAGCAGGCTTACGTATGACGATTGTCCTCTTGCTGATCGCCCTGGCCCTGTTTTTCGATTTCCTCAACGGCTTTCACGATTCCGCCAATTCCATCGCCACGATCGTCTCGACGCGGGTTCTCACGCCTCGTTGGGCTGTCATCTGGGCGGCGTTCTTCAACTTCATTGCCTTCCTGTTCTTTGGCCTGCACGTTGCCAACACGATTGGCAAAGGCATTATCGATATCGCGATTGTGGATAAGGGCGTCATCTTCGCCACTTTGATGGGCGCCTGCTCGTGGGATATCATCACCTGGTATCTGGGCCTGCCGACCAGTTCCTCTCACGCTCTCATCGGGGGGATGATCGGTGCGGGCCTGGTCAAGGTCGGGTCGAGTGCTCTGGTCTGGTCCGGAATCACCAAGACGGTGATCTTCATCTTCGTCTCGCCCATCCTCGGATTCGTCCTGGGGATCGTGCTGGGCACCGCCGTCTACTGGGTGTGCCGCAATTCCACGCCCGGCAAGGTGGATCATCTGTTCCGCAAGGGGCAGCTTGTTTCGGCCGCACTGTACAGTCTGGGCCATGGCGGCAACGATGCCCAGAAAACGATGGGCATCATCGCCAGTCTCCTTTTCAGCGCCGGCCTGCTGACCGGCGAATTTCACGTCCCGCTATATGTCGTGCTCCTCTGCCATGCGTCCATCGCGTTAGGCACCATGTTCGGCGGCTGGCGAATCGTCAAGACGATGGGCCAGAAAGTAGCGAAACTGAAACCGGTGGATGGCTTTTCCGCCGAATCCGGTGCGGCCATGACGCTGGCGATCTCTTCCGGCTTCGGCATTCCCGTCAGCACGACGCATACGATCACCGGAGCGATCATGGGCGTCGGGTCGCTGCGACGGCTTAGCGCCGTCCGCTGGGGCGTCGCCTACAACATCATCTGGGCCTGGATTCTGACCATTCCCGCGGCCGCCATCATCTCTGCGCTCGCCTACCTGCTGGCAGGTCGCTTCCTTGTGAGTTGAAGGTGGCGGCGGCGAGCCTCGCCCTGGTTGCTCTACACATCTTGGAACAGCACACAGATGGGCTATGGCCCATGCAGACAGTCTGGGAATTGCCGGAGCACAAGAACCGCATGGGCTAAAGCCCATCCTACGAGTCGGGTATGTAATGGATGCGCAATCTGGTGCGGGCACTGAGTACCTTTGGCCCCGGTGCCAACGACAAACCAGAAGATGTGTAGAACAACGAGAGCCTCACCGCGACTGCGTCCGATAATCGATCTGCCATGACACCAGGACCGGCGATGGTCCTTTGCACGGCCTCTGTCATCCCCTCAATTGGGCTTTGGAGGACAGAGAGAGCCTGCATGGCCACGCAACGTAGGGGGACCGGGTGCGGCCGGAATACGGTGGCGATTGGCGCCACTCTTCGTAGGGTGAGCGTCCCCGCTCGCCCCTCCTGTCGTCTGGCCCCGCACCACACCCTGTCGATGGCAAATCCCTACAATGGACGAGCGGGGACGCTCGTCCTACGCGGAGATCTGAATTCGCCACCGAATGCCGGCCGCACCCGGGGGACCTGCCGGACGCTCCGTGGCGTTGACATTTTCGGGCCTTTGTGATACACTGAAATTCATGATGAGCGGCACGGAGGCCGGATCGCTTTTCTTTGGGTAATCAATCGGACGGAAACTGGCAGGGCAAACGAGGAATGGACGTTTCATCTCTATGCGTGCCCGATCAGAGGCAGGGGTATGAGAGTGAGAAATATCTGCAGGGCGCACGTGTTCGGCGGCGCTGCTGGCGACATTGGCGCTATCCGGCTGCGGCTTGCTGCGCGACGCGGCGACATCGGGCTCGGCGGATCAGGCGATTTACCAGGGCTTTTCCTCGCCGCCGAGGATTCGCTACGGCACGTATCCGTGCGCGATCATCGGCACCCCATATCTCGGCCGCGAGTTGGGCACGCATGCGTATCACTGGTCCCCATTCGAGAAGAACGGCATCGTCTATACTTGCTCGGCGGGGCACGTGGATGTCATTCATGTACGCATCGCCGCCGACTGGACAGCCTATCTGATCACCGAGACATACAGGCATTTGATGGCGGGCGATTCTCAGTTCACATACAAGCTCGCCGTGGACCGCTCACACAACTTTGTGCGCATCTCCTATCCCAACGGCTGGGCCAGCCTGCCGAAGAAGACGCGGAGCGCCATCGCCCGCGAGATTGCGTTTGCCACGGGCCCGTATCTGACCTATGCAACCGTCACCTGGCACGAGATCCTCACCTGGTACGGCTTCAAGTGCATCGTCTTGCCGGTGGAGTATGATTCCGCATTTTCGTGGGAGGATTCCTACTCGAATGTGCTCGGCACGATCCTCGCGGTGCGTGCCCTGCGCGATACGCAGCACACGTACAACGAGGCCGTGGAGATCGTACTGGACGAGGAGATGGACAAGCTCGGCATCCAGCCTGTCGGCGTGGCCCGGCAGGCGAGCGACGCCGTCAAGGGCAAATGGTTCACGGGCAACTTCTCGCTATTTGTCGATATGAAGAAACGGAATTTCGATATCGGACTGGACGACGGGTTTGTCACACCGACGCTCGTGCCGGAGATGGCCCAGTGCCCCGACGTGCATCCGGTCTCCTTTCCGGTCCCCGATCTCGACCTTCTGCAACAGTACGGCTTCACAATCACACTGGAGATCGAGCCGCACGAGTGGGAGAAGGACAGAATCCTGCGGATCGTCCATCAGGACAAGCGGATCAATCCAACACTTCATTTCCCGCCAATCATGGACCACTTGCGCCGACAGGCGGCCACGCGATATGGCCCCGAATACAGTCCGGACAACGACAAGGCCAGTCCGCACATCTTCACCGCCAAGTGACGCCGGCCCCAGGGACGGCGGCCGGCATCGAATCATCCTTTTTCCGGGCCGGAGCCGGCCCAGATGGCTTGCGGGCAATCAATGATCCGGTCGCCCCGGGACATCCGTGTGAAGTGGCGTTGAGCTTTCAGGCCGCTTGTTTCCACCACTTCCAGGGCGCCGGTGTTGTCTCGCGGAACATCAATGAACACGGACCCGCCGGCACAGCGGGCCAGGGCGTCCTTCAGCAGCGGTGCGCCGGCGTCGCCTGCCGCGATGCACGGGCCGATGTGAGACGCGTTGGCGCCGCGGCGGGTGGTGACGAACCCTTCCACCCGGCCGGCCCGGCACAGGACTCGAACCGCATCGGGCGATTCCTCGAACAGCCGCAGGAGCATTTTCTCGCGGCGAGTGCCCGTCATCCGGCAATCGAGAGCGACGATCCCGGTGAATAGGCTCGCGTCTGCCGTCGCAATATCCGGCTGTGCCTCTGCCGCCGGGGCGGTTCCCTCGTATCGGGTCAGCGCGTACTCTGCGGTGAATCCCAGCTTCTCGTATACGGGTCGGCCGGCGGCGGTGGCGTCCAGGCGGACGGTCCTCACGCCATGGCTGTCCAGGAAGTCGAGGGCGTGTTTCAGCAGGGACGTGGCGACGCCTTTGCGGCGGGCGGTCACCTCCACCAGGACCATGGCGATCCAGGCGACGGGGCCGAAGATGCACGTGACGGTAGTCGCCACGGGCACGCCATCCAGCTCGGCGATGAAACACCCCTGCGGTTGCATGTCCATGAATCGGCGCCAGTCCGACTCGATCTGGTTCCACCCCGCCTGCCGGGTCAACTTCAGCCCGAGCGGCAGATCAGCTACGGTCATGGATCGAATCTCGATCATGGCGGTAGAGCCTATCCGGTCTCCGTCTCCGCGAAAAGGCCTCATTCTATCCACAATGTGCTTCCGGCACGCGGCAATCTCTCGTGTGGCAGCGGCAAGGCCGAAGGCTTTGCCGATAGCGAATGGGCAAACCATCGGCAAGCTGCCGCTTGCCGCTGCCACCCAAAACTCAAGAACTTGGGACGAACACAACAGGTCTTGGCGGGGCCACCCGGCCCACAAGAGATTCAAGGCTAGCAAGTGCAACTCATCGGCGGCGGAGAACCGGCCCGTGGCGGGCGAAGGGGCTGGCACCCCGACTGTCTCAAAATGTGGGTAGCGGGCGCCATGTCCACGCTTGCATGGACATGCTCCACCGACCGGGCAAGGCATGCTCATGCAAGCGTAAGCATGGCGCCCGACCAAACGGCCGAAAACCGCCCACCAAATTGGGAGGGTCGAAGTACTGGTCACTCCTCTGTATCGGTGCCGGGGCTGGGGCATTTCCTTTGCGAGGAAGTACGCGTGTGTGCGACTAAGTTTCGTGGGCCCCGATGGCTTCGCAGGGCGGGCGAGGACGCCCACCCTACGCTCGGAGCCGTCGGCGCTCTTCGTAGGTCGTGCGTCCCCGCACGACCCTCTTGGCCCTGGGTGGATACGCGTCGAAACGCACGGTTTCTCACCCGGTCAGCGGAATCTGCCCCACGAAATTCAGTCGCACACGTACGCGTTTCGCCATCTGGTCCTGTGTGAGGATCGTGCGAGATTTGTATACTTTATGGAGAAGGCAGACAGCAAGGTCCTTCCGCCTTGCCCGGCCGGTCGCGTCGGGCCGGATGGATGGGCCGTGCAGTTCTGCCTTCGATGAAGGATGTGTACGCATCTCGGGACGGAAGGCGAATAGCTTGTCCCTGGGCAATATGCCTGGGACTGGGCTTGCAGCCGGACGAACGGGGCGGCGAACCGGAGGAGCCCTCCACGGGAAGAACCCCGGTTCCGGCGTTCGACATCGCCTGCATTAGAGAAATAAACATGGATGCAGGGATCGTGAGGATGTCGATTGCATTGGGAGTTGTGCTGAGCGCGCCGCCGTGCCTGGCCGCGAGGACGCTATGGCCGGATGCCGTCACTTCCTTCGATCATCTCCGCGGCTCGTCAGATCCCTGTGGTCCAGCCGGCGATGCCCTGGGACTGCCAGACTACACGTTTGCCTCCATCGATGCCCCCGAAGCCCTCGTCCTGACCTTCGCTGATACCGCCGCCGGCGAGAGCCCCGGGGCGGATCTGGCGATCTACGAGTTGTCCAACTGTCCTGTGATTGGCCATGTCTACGCCATCGAGAACAACGTGACGTATACCCACCTGGGGACAATCAGCCGGACCGTCGAATTTGATCTGGCGGATTGCCCAGCCTCGGGCTATGTGAATTACCCGAAGTCCATGGGTCTGGACGATTATGGCGAGCACCCCGCCGTCCACATCGGGCCGGACGACGGCATTCCCATCTACGGTGCGATTCTCCTCACTGCCATCGGGACGGGTTCTCATCGGCTGGCTGCGGCGATACAGAACGCGATGAACATTTCGCGGGCCTCCGCTCGACCGATCGTGGATGACCGGCCTTGCGGCAGGCAAAGAACCTAATCATTCCCCTGCGTCGGGTGGCAGGGGAGTGATTGAGGCGGAGGCATTTTCTTTACGCGGAAATACGCGTTTGCCCCAGTTGACCTGTTGCGCCGACGGTGGGAAAGTTGTAAGCAGCGAAGACAGACGGCAAGATCTCTCCATCCTGCCTGGTTCGGTCCGTCGGGCGGGCCGGATCAGCCGTGCCATTCTGCCAGGGGTGAACAGTCTGCGCACATCTTGGGCGGGTGGGCAAACAGCCCATTCCTCACAACCTGCCCAGGAGTCTGCTCATGGCCGGGCGAACAGAGCGGCGAGCCAGGGGAGCCTTTCACGGGGAGGAATCTGGTTCCACCGTTTGCATAGACAGCATGGGAGGAATGAGAATGAATACGAATGCGGGAATCGTGAGGATATCCATCGCACTGGCAGTTGCGCTGAACGGCTCGCTGTGCCTGGCCGCGGGGACGCCGTGGCTGGATGCCGTCGTTTCCTTCGATCAGCCTATCGGCTCGTCAGATATGGGCGGGCCCGCCGGCGATGCCCTCGGGCCGCAGAACTACACATTCGTCTCCATCGATGTTCCCGAAACCCTCGTCCTCGCGTTCACCGACAACAGCGCGGGCGACGGCCCCGGGGCGGACCTGGCGATCCGCGAGTTGTACAATTGTCCGGCCACCGTCGATGTCTTTGCCGGAGAGGACAACGTGACGTATGTCCACTTGGGGACTATCAGTCGCACGGTCGAATTCGACCTGGCCGATTACCCGACGCTGGGCTACGTGAATTATCTGAAGTTCGTGGGGCTGGATGACGATGGCGAGCATCCGGGCTACGATCTCGATGCGGCCGAGGCCTTGCACCCTGTCGCCCGCATCGGGCCGGACAACGAGGCTCCCATCCCCGTCGCCATTTTCCTCGCCGCCATCGGCACAGGTTCTCATCGGCCGGCTGCGGCGACATGGGACATGCTGAAGATCTCGCGGGCCTCAACTCGACCGAGTTCACCGGAGTCCGGTTCGAACGACGAGCTCAGTCGAGCTGTGGCCTCGCGAATGTCACGCACACTCATGCCTTCTGCGAAATGCTCTGTTGCCGAGGATTGTCTCAACGTGTCCGGTTCGCGAGCACAAGAGGCATCACGATCCCAGGAACGACACGTGGACTGTGGCTTGGCAGGTCACAACACCCCCATATGCAGCCATGACGGCTGTGTCATGGAATCCCAGAGCCGACGAGGATTGCCCCGTCGGCTCTCGAAAGTGTCCTTCGAGGGTATGCGGCTACCTGCCCGCCATCTCGGCCCTCAACTGCTTCTCGGCCTCGAGCCAGTTCTGCTCATCTTGACCGGGCTTGCAGCCACGCTTGATCCAGATCTCATGTGCACGCTTCGAGATCTGATCGTGCGTAGGCAGCGGGCCTCGCGTCGACGGGGCGGACTTGGTGGCGGCGGGGCGGGTCGCAACCGCAGTTGCGCCGCCGGAGCCACTGTTGATACTGCTGGTCGGAACTGTATTCCTTGCGTTCCTTGGTTGAGCCATAGTAGGCCTCCTTATGCCTGTAACAAACATCCATACATCCTGGCGCCGGCTCGGCGCCTCTCTGCGAGATTCAGCACTGAATCCCGGGGGACCACCCATGCCAATTCACCTACTCCAATACTGACCGGCCACTCGTTCGATTCTTGCCGGCCAATGGTAGGTCCCAGAGCACACGTAGCCCCAAATACTCTTGTGTTCGCTAGTATCTGGTGCCTTCGATCCTTTGTCAAGCCCCATGAAAAAAAAGATGAATTATTATTGGCCGCTCCTCCAGGGCTCCCTCGGGACACGAAAACGAGGCCCAGGGGGCAAAAACCGGCGGTCGGAAGGTGTCACTGAACGTCGCAGTGCCAAATTCCAACGCGGCCGCTCGCCTTGACATTCGGCGCGGAGTGGGTAAGCTGAGATAGAGATTCCGGACAACCGTACATCGCCATTGTTCAGGGGTGGAGAAGAGCATGATGCGTTGGCTGGCAAGTGCGGCTGTTGTCGTGCCGCTGCTGATCGGCAGTGTCGGCCCATGTCCCGAGCCGAATACTCCGGATATTCGCGATTGTCCCTTCCCCGTGGATCCCAACGTGGTCGTAGGCAGGCTTCTGGATTGTGTCCGTCTTGAAGTCGGGCAGCAATTCATGCAGACGAGGACGTGGTGTGACCCGGAGGGCGATCCCGCCACCGTCGAAATCCTCGCCGCGCCCGAGGGCGTGCAGATCATCAATAGGCCCAAAACCTCTTCCTATACGCTGCTCTGGACTCCCCGTCAGATGATGACCGCCGCCATTGTCGTGCAGGTCACGGATCAGCCCGCGCACGGCCAACCCAAGAGCAGCATCGGCACCATCGTCATCCACGTCGTCCCGCGCAAGCAGCGTTCCGTCTCCAAAGGCTGCGGCAGCCTGTCACGATGAAGGGCCCCGTCGAAGGTCTCTCCCCGCTGAAAAATTCCTATTTTCTCCGAACTCCCACCCACGAGGACCATAAATGTCACTGGACAACCTGGGCAGGGTGAATCATCCGCCGACAGTGTGACAACGTTCCCACGGCATGGGGCTCGCGTCGGCGATGCATGACAGTTGTAGAAGGGGACGTCCGGAGGACGCCTGTTTTTGCAGGGAGGAGAAAAGGAGGACGGTGATGCGACGAGCGATTTGGTGGACTCTGATACTCATACCGTGCGTGCCTGCGGGGGCGGCCCCGTCATGGCCCGCGTCAGCTACCCAGTGGAACCCCGTCCCGGTCGGCGGAGGGGTATACCAGGACGCCCTTGCCGGCAGCGGCGTGGACAACTTCGACACGCCTCCACCGGCGGCGATGGACCTTGTGGGCGGCATGGATCCGGATGGTAACGGCCCGTTCGCCACAGGTTTCTCGTACTCCACCGCGCAGGATCTGATGTTCCGGATGCGGGTCGACGGGGACCCCAGTCGGGGCGGCCAGTTTGTCTGGACGGCCCTGCTCAATACGGATGCTGATTCCGACGTGGATTGGGCCCTACAGCTCGACTTGTCGGGCGACAACCAGGTGGAGCTGGTCCAGGCCCTGTCAGGCGGACCTGCCACAGGCTGGGAGGTGACGCTCGCCGGGTCGCCTCACAGCATCGGGTTTGATCCGGATGTGTATTCGCGGCGTTCCAGCGCCTCGGGCGTCCTGGACCCGCCGTACACGGGGTCACGCTTCGGCGGACCGGGGCCGCTGGATGATGACTATTTTGTGGACATCGCCGTGCCCCTGGCGACCTTCACCAGCATAACAGGCTGGAGCAGCGGCGACCCTCTGGGAATTGCCTTCTCGACATCCGCGTCTCACATCAGCAACAACAAGGACCGGCCGGACTACTTGGAATGGCCAAACCAGATCCCGGTTCCAGCACCTCAGGCGATCTTGCTGGCGGGCATTGGCGCCGGCCTCGTCGGCTGGCTGCGCCGACGCAAGACCTTATAGCCGGTTCGGGCAACGTGTGCATTCATCGGGCTGTGAATCTGCTCACAGCCCGCTTTTTTTCCCGCCGCGAGATGCCAAACCATGTATGCTGGTTTTTCCTGTTGCTTCCCATGGCGGATGCGGCCATAAAATGGCATTGGCAGGTGAAAGATGGGAAGTCCTGGGTGTTGTATCCCATGAAGATGGATTGTGCGGGGCCCGTTCGGGGGTAGTCATGGATTGTCAGAAATGCGGAGCGTGCTGCATTGCACCGTCGATCACGACGGCGATGCCGAACATGCCAAACGGCAAGCCTGCCGGCATGCGCTGCGTGAACCTGACCGACGGGAATCTGTGCACCCTTTACGGCAAGCCGGCCAGACCCGCGTTCTGCTCGGGCTGGAAACCCGCGCCCGACGTCTGCGGCGAGAGCTTTGCCCAAGCCATGAAGAACATCGCCGCCCTCGAAAAAGACACCGCCTGACACCTATTACGGATGCATTTTCGCGGCCGAACGCAAACATCCGGGGTGGCAGCGGCAAGCTGCATTTGCCGCTGCCACCCGGTGAAAACGAGAACCGCATGACAGGCCCGCAGGCGAAAATCAGGAAAAAGCGTAGTCCTTGCCCTTGCCCTATCCATGAATAATCGAAAGACAACGAGACAACCTGAGATCGAAAGGATGATGCCATGGCAAGGAGAACGAGGACGACAAAGAACTATCCGCGGGCCATGGAGATGAAACTGGACAAGATGTCCAAGGAATTGCGAAAGGACATCCGGAGGATCGAGGACCCGAAAGGCCAGGCCTTATTCGAGACCGCCGCCGAGGTCATCACCGGCCTGAAAACCGCCTTCGAACACTACGAGTCGGAATCCGAGCAAGTCTGGAAGTAAAGCCGTTCCACGCGGGCCGACATCGAACGTTGCATTCTCGGCAAGAGTCAGCAGAGAGTGTCACTCGATCCTTCGGAAGTACTCTGGGAAGTTGGCTACGGCGGGCCAGATCCAGTAGTACCTTCCTTCGAAGTGAATGTGGTAGATCTCCAGTTCATCCTCATCCCACAGCCCGGGAGCGAGAATGGCGACACTGCTCGCGTCCTTCGCGACGACCCGGTAGGGTTCCACCCACTTCCGGCCCTGGAACTCCATATACGCTCTCGTTCGCGTGAATCGGACGCGAAGCTTGCCGAACAGGAGCTTGAACTTCTTCCGCTTCGCGGCTGGAATACGACAGCGGTCACGGGCTTCCTGCGATGTCTTGCGCAAGTCCGATTTCCAGGCGCCAAGTAGCCGTTTGTCGATCATTGCCTACCTCAATCGAGTGAAGCTGAGATATATGGTCGAGATCAGAACCGCGTCGAGGATCGCCTGCGCTGCGATAAAAAAGTGCCGGTCGATCTTCAGTGCCAAGACCACGCCCAAAAGGGTCGCCCAGATCGCAATGAAGACAGCGAAACCCTTCCAGCCGAGCTCTCTCCTGCCCGCGACAATCATGATGCAGAACACGGCGAAAGGCAAGGCCATCATATGTCACCTGTACATGCCACCTTTACTCACATCTACACACGCTGAACAGGCACTCGCGTACACGCATTTCCTGCGACTGGGAGGTCATCCTCTGTCGAAAACGTACACACCGGGCTTGATTGGACGTCTGAACTCCACTGTGGATCTGCTCACGTCGATCGCGCCTTCCTTCGGCGTCGGCATGTCAGGCAGCCCGACAACGAAGCCCCAAAGGGACACTCCGCCTCCACATCCAAACTCAATATGGAGCCCGCTCTCGGAAGCCAGGTCGCTGAACCGGACGTACCTGGGTTTGAAGCGAACGAGAAAGTCGGGCAAGTCCTCAGGGAGGTTCCCATTGTATTGCCTGCCGGCGTAGTTGCGGCCATCGGTGGCCAACCACTGTTGTATCGCATCGGTGTCCACCTCGCGCAGGACCCATTGCTCGAAGCCGCGGAGAAAAGTGGCCGCCAACGGTCCTGTGACCATGAAGTGTGCGACGAGGATGAGGGCAGAGACTGTGAGAAAGGCAAGGTGAGCCGGCGTGCGTTTGCCGCCGCCGGGTGATCGGAGAAATCGGACAAGTGTCCAAATCATGAACGCGAGGCCGATTAGGCTAAGCACGCCAAAGGTCTGCATGGCAGCTATGAAACCCTGATAACCAACGTTCTTCGTACCGCCCAGATACTCAACGTGATCAACGTAGAAGGCGCCTCCGACTGCCGCGGCCACGAAGAAGCACAGAAAGGCCACCTCAACCTTGTAGTGGTGAAACCATGAACGAGACGAAGGGGTTTCTGTGGGCATGGCTCGCTTCCTCAATAGTCCAGAAAGACGATATCCTCCGGGATGGCGACGACGTCGCGGTGCTTGGGGCCGAGGAGTTTCTTGATCTCGGTGCTGTGCTTGCCGGCGAGAGTCTTGAGTTGGACGCTGCTGAGGCTGGTGACGGCCTTGGCGGTTGTGTTGAGCAGGACGACTTCGCCGGGCTCGAAGGAGCCCTCGACGCTGGTAACGCCGGAGGGCAGGAGGCTCTTGTGATTTCGCAAGGCCTTCAAGGCGCCGTCGTCGATGTGGATCGTGCCGGCGGGCTGGCTGTTGAGGATCCAGCGAGCACGATTGCTGAGCTTTCGCCTGGGCATGAAGATCGTGCCGAGCGGCTCACCGGCCATGATGCGGGCGATGACGTCCTTTTCGCGGCCGTTGGCCAGGACGATCCGGCAGCCGGCGTTCGCGGCGATCCGGGCGGCCTCGATCTTCGTCTTCATGCCGCCGGTGGAGTGTGCGGAGCCCTTGCCGCCGGCGGTGCGGACGATCTCCTCGGTGATCTCGAAGACCGCGGGGATGGGTTTGGCGTCGGGGTGCTCCTGCGGGTTCTTGTCGTACAGGGCGTCGATATCCGTGAGCATGATGAGCAGGTCGGCGTCGATCTTGCTGGCGACCAGGGCGCTGAGCCGGTCATTGTCGCCGAAGGCCGTGCCGATCTCGGCCGTGCTCACGCTGTCGTTCTCGTTGAGCACGGGCACCACGCCCAGATGGAGCAATGTCTCGATCGCGTTGCGCAGGTTCAGGTAGGTCCTGCGATTGGTGAGGACCTCGGCTGTCAGCAGGACCTGGGCGACCTGCACGCTGTGCTGCAGGAAGGCCTTGCGATACTCCTGCATCAGCATCGGCTGGCCGATCGCGGCACAGGCCTGCCGCATTTTCATCTCCTTGGGCTTCTCCGTGAGGCCGAGCTGTCCGGCCCCCATGCCGATGGCCCCACTGGTGATGATGACCACCTGCGGCCCGCTGTCGAGCAGGGCCTTGACCTGTGCGGCCACGCCGCCGATATACCCGGCGTCGATCCCGCCGTCTTTGGCCAGCGTATTCGTCCCGATCTTGATGACCACTCGTTTCGCTTTGCTGAAATCGCGCATACGCCTACAGGGAAAAGACAACGCCGGGTGCCACGCGCACGCTTGCACAAGCATGCGGCGGGCCCCTCATGGGTTTGGATTATACGGCCCGGCAAGGCATGCCTTCAAGAGGTAAGGGCTTTCACGCCACACGAGCTTGCGGTTGGCCATCATTCGTCTTCGGCCGGCTCTGGGGTCGCCGCATCCTCGTCGCTCCCACCCGGCCCTATTTTGAAATCGTCATCCAGGCCCAGCTCCTGTTTGTAGGCCTCGACCTTCTGGGCCTTCTGCTCGGCGGACAGGTCTTTCCGGGCCTCCAGGAGGAGTTCATACAAGAGGGCCTGCTGTGCCTTTTTCATCTGCGAGGCCACCTTGCGCTCGATGATGGGCATCATCGCCGCCATCGCCGCCCGCTCCGCCAGTCCGGGCTTTTCTTTCTTTATACCCGCGTCGATGATCTTCTTGAAGCCGGCCTTGGTGCACCTGCTTGTCGGCACGACGACGCACCATGCGATTTGCCGATCCACATCCTCCGGAAACTCCCGGGCGATTTCCCGCAGTGCGATGGGTTTGATCGGAATGGGCATGATGGACAGCACCGTCTCCATACTCAGCCCGAGCTTTGCGACCTCCTCTTTGCCCTCGGCGAGGGATCTTGCCACGTCCTTGGATTGCCCGTTCGGCTCCTGGGCTTGAGCTTTGCTCATGGCCTGGAGCAGTCCGTCGATGTCGAAGGGGAATTTCTCCTTCGTGTCCACTACCAGCACCAGTCCGGCTATCGGGCTGGTCGCGCCATCACGCTTCACGTCTTTCGCCACGTCCACGATCGTCTTTTGCACCTGCCTGGCGGCGGATTTGTCTCTGGCATAGACGAAGCCGCAGTCGTAGCGGTACAACTTTCGCTCCCCGAACTTCTCCGGCCAGCCCCCGGATGTCTCGCCGGCTCGAGCCAAACACGCGAACGAGCAAAGCAGCAGCGTCACCAGACCGATTGTGTCCACAAATTCCCGTTTCATAATGCCTTCCCTCTACTTCAGAGAAAGATCGACAGGAACAGCATATCTCACGCCATAGCAATCTGCCATGCGTATGTTACAGTCATGTTACCGTTTCGTTCCCTTTTGGTGACCCCCTTCACGCAGGAAATCGCGGCAATCCGGCCGAGAGGCCACCGACATGGAAGCCTCATATATGTCCTTGAGAACAGTCGGGTAATCGGGTGGTAGCGGCAAGCGGAGAGCGGCGGAGCTTACCGATGGGTCCCTGATCCATTGTCAGGCCGTTTCACTTTCCGATGGAATTCCGGCTGATCTGCCGGATGTGGTCGGAATATGGTGGCGGCGTGTAGCCGCCGTGTGCGGATCGCCCCTCTTTCGTCCCTTACGGGACTGGTTTTTATCCTTGGCCCCGGTTCCCCAGCGATGAATCGCTGGGCTATTCTCTGTCGCCCTGCGGGCTTCGACTGCGCCCCAGTCCTCCTGCGTCAGCCCATCCGCCCCACAGGGGCGATCGACAATAGCCCACCGTTTCAACGGTGGGTGCCAATAGCCAATCCTATCCCAAAGCCCCGCAGGGGCGACAGAAGACCGGGGCGCGCTCTTGGGTCTGGTGGAATCGGAACCCGCCACCGAATGTCGGCCGCACCCGATCTGCCCGGAAGAAGCTTGCAGAATGAGCCGCGGTTTGCGATAATCGTACGTGGATACGTTGAGGTATGAAGGCGGGCGAAACGTGGCTATCATATCTCTGTCAGTCATCATAATAGTATCTTCCGACATCATAGAGTCCCGCCTTTGGCCTCGGGTTGAACTGCTTGCGGATTGGTAAGGAGTTCGCCGGACCGGCTTCATTTCACAACCAGTCTTTGTGCATCGAATCTGTGCAATCGCTCTTTGTATGCGTGGATCAGGCGGGCTGATCGACGCGTTGAAGTCATTATTCTATTCAGAGCCTCTGACAGAATGAGGCTGATCATGTCACCCCCGCGCAGAGCTTGCCCTCGACCCGATCGGGGGCGGGGGTCCAGAAACGTTCGATACGTGAGTGGATTCCCGCCTTCGCGGGAATGACATGTGGGCAGCCTCGGCGCGTCTTCATTCTGTCGGCGGCTCTTGAGAAGAAGGGAGAGTTCGTATGGGTACGCACAGTCAAGTCGGGTGTCACAGGATCAATCACAGCAGCGAGTTCTTCGCAGAGCATGGGTATCTGGAGGTGCCGGGCTTAGTGCAGTGGATGGCGACGCTCCGGTGCGGGCTGTCGTGCCAGCATTGCCTGGCGGTCAGTCAGGAGGGAGGCTTTGCCGACATGCCGGTCGAAAAGGTCAGAGGGCTGGTCGACGAGGTCGCCCGGATGAGAGTGCGGGAGTTTCTGATTACGGGGGGAGAGCCACTGGTGAGGGAGGATTTGGTGGAGGTGATCGAGTACCTGGGCGGCAGGGGAGTGAACTGGTCGTTGAACACGGCCGCTATGCCGAACGCGCGCCTGCGCGAGGCCATCGCGCGCAACAAACCGGGCTTTGTCGCCGTGAGCCTGGATGGGCCGAAGGATGTGCACGATGGATTCAGGGGCAAAGCCGGGGCATACGAGGACGCGACCGAGGCCATCCGATTCTTCAAGTCGCTCGGCGTCCGGGTCTGCGCGGGCACAACGGTGACCAGCCGCAATTACGATTGCCTCAATGAGACATTTCATCTGGTCGCGGCCGGTGGCGCTGACCAGTGGGGGATTCACCTGCTCGTGCCGGAGGGCAGGGCGGCCGAAAGGAAGGACCTGTTCCTCTCGAAGATGCAACTCAAAAGGCTCATCAAGTTCGTCGTGCGCAAGAGGCGGTACTTCAATGTCCAGATGGCCGACGAGATCGGCTACTTAGGCTACCTCGAACCGCTGGTGCGTGATATGCCACTGAGTTGTGGGGCGGGCCGGGCCCAGTGCGTCGTCCTGCCGGATGGCGCGGTCGTGCCTTGCACCACGCTGGATCGCTCATGCAGCGCCGGCAATATCCACGAACGGCCCCTGGCGCAGATATGGGCGGAAGGTTTCCAGGACCTGCGGTCATGGCGGCCGGAGGGCAAGCGCGGCCATTGTGACTACTCGCCCGCCTGCCGGGGCGGCTGCTGGCTCCAACGCAAATCCGGCACCCAATGCTTCAAGGAAGTCTGGCACGTCCCCGGCGCCCTGAAGACCGCCGCCGGCATCGCCATCTGCCTCGGCACGCTCACCACTTCCGGCAACAGTGGGGCCGCCCTAGTGGCTCAGCCAACAAACGCGTACCGCATTGCTGCCGCCGCAGCGTCTGTGACTCTGGACCAGGCCATCATGAACTTCTATGTCGATCAGGTCGTGGGGCGGACTGCCGCACTTCCTGTGGGCGTCGACTGGAATGATCCCGGCTGGAAATTCTTCAAGGACTTCCAGGAAGGGACACTGCCGCAGGATGTGTCCGAGCGTTGTGCAGCGATACGCAACGCCTTGGAGACACAGCAGAGGTCATTGTCTCTGATTGCCCTGTCGTGGCGAACCGTGAACGGGGCATTGTTTGACGCCAACGACACAGCAGAATATTCCGACGCCGAGAGACAAACGATCCGCGATACCTTGGCCGCGATGCAACAGAAAGCAGAGGAGTGGCGACTGGAGATCTTCGCGGGTCAGCTTGATCCCTATCTGAGCAATGCCAGACGTACCTATCCGCCGCACGGGATGATGAGCAAGGCCGGTCCTGGCCCGGGCGACAGGGAAACGTATGCTCTATCAGCAGATCTTGACAGAGAGCACTGGGGACCCGCCGCTGATCCCGAGACAAGAGAAGCTGCTGAAGCCTACTTAAGGGAACACCGTTATGCAGATCAAATGGATCTTGTGTTCCGCTTCTCCGGCAGCGGCGAGTTGACCAGATACCGCGCCGGAGAGACTGAGGTCGTGAGTTCGCATAGCGATAATACGAGCGCAGGTATGCACAAGATCGCGATATTCGATGTGATCGCCACCAGCGAGAGTGTCACGCTGTCCTTTGAGGTCAAAGGCAGTTTCAGGATTTCACGCCTGTATGACCCGACTCAAGAGAGTCTTCTGAACGACCAAGGTGCGGAGCAGGACTTGAGCACGACCATTACGGTCACCATCCCGGCGGGGCGGGAACACACCTACGTCGAGCTGCTCAACGCGATCTACCAGCAACGAGTGAAAAGCGTGTTGTTGTCGATCACGTACGGCTGGTTGTCGCCAGAGGCCGTCTCTCTATGGAACGAGGATCTGCCTCTCGTGGCGGCGGTCTACCAGAACGGCGTGTTACTCTGGCCGGCGATCAGGGAAATCCTTGAATCCGATTCCACCCTTCCAACTGGTCAGCGTTCGACAGTCCTGACGCGCGATGTCTCCGCCGCGGCTTTGATCAGTGACATGGACGTCACGGAGGTCCAGCGACGGGCGGTGCTCAAGGATATCGATTTCTGGATGTTCTGACGTCTGTTATTACCGAGAGCTTCACATCTCCGGGTGGCAGCGTCAAGGCCGAAGGCCTTGGCGATGGCTGTACCGCGTCCCAGCAAGCCCATCGCCAAGCTGCGCTTGACGCTGCCACCCCGAAGTCAATGACGTGACACGAAAATGCCGTGAGTGGTCAGTATGATCCGTAAGACGTATTGGGACAGAACCGTATGTCGTCAGAGTGAGTGCCTGTGCAGGGACAGAACCGGTTATGTGGGGCACACGCGTGCCGTTGGCGATTCCAACTGCCACCCTATGAAGCCTGGGATTCGATGGTGAGGGTGTTGTTGACCTCGAGCACGCCGGTGGTGTAGCGTGCGGCGTCCTCGACGGTGCGGAAGGCGGCGTAATCGGGGACGGCTCCGGTCAGCGTCACAAGACCGTTGTTGACTTCGACGCTCACTCCGCTGGTGTCGATGCTTGTGTTCCTTTCCAGCGCGGCGACGATCTCCCGTCGGATGTCTTCATCGACGGCGGCGGGAGCGGTGGGGGAGACGGTCAGCTCGTCTCGCACGTCGGTAACCCCCGAGGTGTTGGCGGCGATTTCTTCCGCCCGGTGCTTCTGCCAGTAGGAGTCCACAGTGCCCGAGAGTGTCACAATGCCCTGGTCTACGGCCACGTGGATCCGGGTCGCATCGACGCTGGGGCTCCACGACAGGGCGCTGGTCACGTTGAAGGAGATCTCCGAGTCGGCCGGGATTACGTAGGCGGATGGGAAGCTCACGACAAGACGATTGTCCACGGCGGTCACTCCGGGGACCTGGAGAGCGTCGGTCTGCGCCTGGTTGCGGTCGGGGTAGGTTGGCACGGTGCCCGCCAGGATCACGGTGCTGTCGACGACGTCCACCTCGATGTTCGAGGAATCCACCCGGGTGTCCCAGGCTAACTGTTCTCTCACGTCGTTTCTGATGTCCTCGGCACTTCTCACGGCCGTCGTCATGGCACACCTCCATTCTGTTCTGTCTCGTCAACCGGGCCCGTTCCAAGAACACTGTCGGGCTTTCTCGCATGGGCCAGCATTGAACCGCCGCCACAGACGATACGGAGGCCGGAAGCACGAGACAATAAGCGATAGGCTCAATGCCAGTCAGGATAGTCCGTAAGAGTCCGTAAATACCTCATTCGACTGCATTTACGCTGTCACGAAGGCGGGTCCCATAAGAAAATAGTGGGAAAAATTTGTGAAAATGTGCAGCAAAGTGTTGACTCAGTGGGAGGGAATGGTAGAATTTCCCAAGAAAGATAAACAGAGTGGGACATTTGCCATGCTGTTGTTAACAGGAGAGTACCAGCACGTGATCGACGACAAGGGGCGGGTGCTTGTCTCGAACAAGCTCCGCAACCAGGTGGACGTCGATCAGCATGGCGGCAACTTCTACCTTGTCCTCGGGGCGAATGGGATTTTGTGCCTGTACCCGGAGAAGTATTTCGAGCAGCTTGCCCTGTCGGTGGCTCCGGTGGGCACGGCCCCGGATGAGGCGGTGGTGTTCGAGCGGATCAGCTTCGCACTGGCCAGCAAGATCGAGCTGGACAACCAGGGCCGGCTGCTGCTCAACGAGAAGTTGCGAAAACGGGCCGGACTCAAGGAAGATGTCACGCTCGTCGGCGTCAGGGATCACATCGAGCTGTGGAACACGCAGGACTGGGAGCAGTATGTCGCGGACCACATGAAGCAGTACCAGAAGCAGATGACCCAGGCGCGGCAAGTAGTCATGCAGCAACAGGCCAGGGAATTATCGACAGAGACAGAGTTGGAGGTACCATGATCCGGATGGATCGCCATTGTCAGGTTGTGGGTGCCAGTCTCACCGGCAAAAGACCCGTGGATGACAAGACGTACGCCTCGATGGCGGTGTTGAGCGACCGCCTGGAGCGGCTGAGGCATAGTCCTCTGTTCGCCGGCGTCACGTTCTCGCCCCATGTCGAGCAACTCCGGCAGCACGCGGAGGTGGCGGTAGGTTGAACCGATGATGCAGCCCCTCCGTTCCCGGAAGGGGCGCGAGGGGCATGGTTTGCAGATGAATAGGTGACACAGTCAAATACAGAACACGTTCCGGTCCTTTCGGAACCTTTAACCGAACAGATAAGCTGTTTACCTCAGGATGGGGTGATGGTCGATGCGACCATAGGACACGGAGGTCACAGCTTTCTGTTCGGCAAACGCCTGGGTCCGGCGGGGACGCTGGTCGGCCTGGATGTCGACAGCAAGTCGCTGGAGCGGGCCCGGCAACGGTTGGCAGGCCTTCCATGCAAGGTCATTCTCATCAAATCCAATTTCTCGCAGATCGCGGAGTGCATCCGAGAGTTGGGCATCCCGGAGGCGGATTTCATCCTCGCTGATTTAGGGCTTTGCTCGGCCCAGCTCACGGACAGTGAAATCGGGCTGAGTTTTCGCACGGATATGCCTCTGGACATGAGAATTGACGAAAGCTTGGAGACTAGCGCGGCCGATATAATCAATGAATTCGACGAAGAATCGTTGGCAGATTTGATTTACAAGTATGGTCAGGACAGAGCGTCACGGCGGATCGCGCGGTACATCGTGCGACGCCGGGAGCGCGAGCCGATCACGACGACCGGGCAGTTGGCCCAGGTCGTCGCCGCTGCTTTGGGGACGCCGGGCAGGAAACACAGGTCGAGAATCCATCCGGCGACCAGAACGTTCCAAGCCCTGCGGATTGCCGTCAACCGCGAGTTGGAGAACCTGGAGCAGTTGCTTGATGCGGCGCCGGCGTTGCTGGCGAAGGACGGCTATGTGGCGATCATCAGCTATCACAGTCTCGAGGATGGCATGGTGAAACGCGACTTCAAGGAGAACCAGGCGCAGGGCATCTATCGGATCCTGACGAAGAAGCCGATCGTACCCAGCGAGGAAGAGATCGCCGCCAACCACAGGGCCAGAAGCGCGAAACTGAGAATTGCACAGAAGAACTGACGGGCAGGAATGCTCAGGCTGACAGGCAGGAACGAGTCGAACGGTAGGAATGGAGTTGAGACCATGACGTCGGACGCAAAAATCGGGTTGCTGCTGGGACTGATCTTCATCTTTGTGATTGCTTTCATCATCAACGGCCTTCCGAACCTGCGGCCTCAGTCGACCAAGGGCGACATGGCCACGAACATGATGTCCGTACAGGATGAGGACCTTGGCCTTGCCGACAGGGAACAGAAAGCCCGTGAGACGATCAGTTGGTCGCAGTTGCTGGCCAACCAAAGCGATGAGCAGAGTGGCCCGGCGGCCGCGACGCGGAGCGCCGAGCCGACGACACCGAACCCCGAACAGACTATGGCGGCGGACAGCGCCACGGAGGGCGCCCGCTCCATTCTGCCGAGCGCCGACGGCATAGAAAAGCTCACGAGAGGGCTGGAGGACATCGTCAAGATCGTCGTCAAGGCTTCCGAATCGGGCGCTGCTCAGGAGAGGACGACCGAGCCGGCCCCGAGCGTCGAAGTGGCGAAAGCGCAGCCCAAGCTGGAGCCGCCGGCGGCGACACAGACCGCAAAGCCGGCCGCGTCTGCTCCGGCAAAGGCCGGAAAGACCTACGTCGTCGTCGATGGCGACAACCTGAGCACCGTCGCGAAGAAAGCCTACGGGCTCGATGAGGGCAACCGGATCATCAACAATCAGCGCATCTTCGAGGCCAATCGCAACATCCTCAAGTCCCCCGACGATATCCACGTTGGGCAGGAATTGGTGATCCCGCCTCCGGCCAAGCCCGACACCGTCCTGCCGAAGACGCTTTTCGAGAAGGTGGAGGCTATCGGCAAGAGGCGTGTCCCCGTCCCGGAAAGTACCGAGCCTGCCAAGCCGGTGGCGTCAAAGACGGAAGCCCCCAAACCGGTGGCGCCGAAGACGGAGCCCGCCAAGCCTGCAACCGCCGAGCGCTGGTACGTGGTTCAGGATGGCGACAACCTCTGGAGAATCGCCGCCACGCAGCTTGGCAGCGGGATCAGGCACGAAGAGATCACGAAGCTCAACGCGGATGTCCTCAAGGGGGACATCAAGGTCAGCCCCGGAATGCGTCTGCGGCTGCCCTCAAAGTAATCGTTCACGGTAGCGGCTCATGAGCTCACGGCTTGGCCTTGTCCTGGTGATCTTCTTTTTCGCAGCCACACTGATCGTCAGCGTGTTTCTGCGAGACTCCAATCACCGCGTTTTCTACACGCTGCAACGGTACAAGGTCGAGCAGCGCCGGCTCCAGCAGGACCTGTGGCAGAAGCAGCTTCGCGTCGAGAGCCTGATCAACCCGGCCTCGATCTCCCACCATCGTGGTAAGCAGTGACACTCATGGGTCTTAGAAGTCTCATCAAGAGCATAGGGGGACCGGCTGTCGCGGGCCAGAGCGCCGGCAGGCGCGAGCTGACCGCCATCGTCGTGCTCATGTCCCTGCTCGTGCTCGCGTTCTTCGTCCTGGGCTGGCGGTGCTTCTATCTGCAGTACAGCCGGGGCGACTACTATGCCGGCAAGTGCATGGACCAGCAGCTTGCCTACGTGCCCCTGGAGCCGCAGCGCGGCGCGATCCTCGATTCCCGCGGCAGGGTGCTGGCCGCCAGCAACCAGTTCCGCACGGTCTTTGCCGAGCCGCGGGCCATCCGGGAGCCCAGGGACACCTCGAACCGCCTCGCGGCGACCCTCGACATGCCCGCCCACGAGATCTGCAAGACCATCATGGAGAGCCACAACCAGGGCTACGTGCCGATCAAAGTCGGGGCCTCGGCCAGCGAGTGCGAGGCCGTCCGCCCGATCCAGGGCATCGGCATCCAGTACAGTTGGCAGAGGTACTACCCGACCGGCCCGCTCGCCTCGCATGTCGTCGGCTTCACCAGTGTCGATAACCGCGGACTGGCCGGCGTCGAGTTCGGATACGACCGGGAGTTGCAGGGACAGGGAGCGACGAACACCTTCTTCGTCGATGTCTACCGCCGCCCGATCGCCTTCTGCCTGCAGGGCGAGAAGGACAATCTGCTACCCATCAACGGCGCGGGCATCCTCCTGACCCTCGACGCGACGATCCAGCAGTTCGCCCGCGAGGAGCTGATGAGCCAGTACAAGGCGTATGAGGCGGAGGGAGCCGTGTCGGTCGTGGTCGACGTGAAGACCGGGGAGATCCTCGCCATGGTCTCGCTGCCGGATTTCGATCCCGCCGATGCACGCCGAACCGACCCTGCCCGTTTCTACAACCGCGTGCTCACGGACCAGTACGAGCCGGGCAG
The DNA here is from genome assembly GCA_963708075.1 of Sedimentisphaerales bacterium. Classification (GTDB taxonomy): domain Bacteria; phylum Planctomycetota; class Phycisphaerae; order Sedimentisphaerales; family Anaerobacaceae; genus PLanc-01. The sequence continues at coordinate 3,466,724 of OY970194.1, read as the reverse complement.
TATCATCAAGCCCGTCGTCGCCGCCATCGCGCTCGATACCACCGTACTCGGCCGGTATGAGACCATCTTCTGCGAAAACGGCCACTACCACGGCAGAGGCTTCGGAACCATCAACGAGTACAAGCAGGGCTTCGGCGACCTGACGGTGAAAGAGATCATCGCCAAGTCCAGCAACATCGGCATGGCGAAGATCGGCCAGCGTCTCGGTCCGACACGGCTGTACGAGGGCATGACGCTCTTTGGTTTCGGCCGCCAGGTGGGCGTGGGACTGCCCGGCGAGGCCGAGGGACTGCTCCGCCCGACCAGCGACTGGACCAGCTACAGCCCTACGCGCATTCCGTTCGGCCAGGAATTCTCCGTCACGGCCATGCAGATGATCCGGGCCTTCTGCATGCTGGCCAATGGAGGCCGGTTGTGCCGGCCGTACATCATCAGAACCATCGTACAGCCGGACGGTAACATGGTCGACATGCGACCTCGCGAGCCGCAGCTTGGCTACGTGATCAAGCCGGAGGTGGCCAAGTGGATGGTCACCCAGGCCATGGTCGCCGTCGTCGAGGAAGGGACCGGCACCAAGGCGAAACTCAAAGAATGGCAGGTCTTCGGCAAAAGCGGCACCGCCCAACTGGCCATCCCCGGCGGCCGAGGCTATGAAGAAAAGGCGTATATGGCCTCCTTCATCGCCGGCGCCCCCGCCGAGGACCCGCGAGTCATCGTCCTGGTCTCGATCCGCAAACCCAACGTCGCCCTGAAGAAGGGCTACACCGGCGGCACCGTCGCCGCCCCCGTCGCCGCCGCCATCCTGCACAAGACCATGCATTACCTCGAAGGCACCCGCCCGACCCCGCACCCCGCCCGCACAAGCGCCACCCCCGCCTCCTACGACCCCAACGACGACCTCTCCTGGTGACCTCCCGTCACACGGGTTCAATCTTATCCATATGCCCTATGTTCTCTAACTTCGGCTTTGTTTCGCACGACAGCCCACCGCACGCATGGGCCACTCATCCGCTTCTATGGCCCGCTGGGACAATTGGCTTTGTTTCGCATAAATGGCTCTCCCACGTGGCGAGGCCATCTTGGCCTTGTCTTCTTCCGGAAATTGGCTTTGTTTTCGCACGGGCATAATCCATGCGTTTTCTCCTAATCCCTTTTCTGAACGGTAGTTATCGCTCATCCAGCTCCCAGCCAATTGGCTTTGTTTCGCACGACCGGCTCTCCGTGAACTGGGTGCCATGCCTGCGCTTGCGCAGGCATGCCTTGCCCATGTCCCTGAGGATTGGCTTTGTTTCGCACAACTGCTCCTGTGGCGTCCTGCCCCCACCTGCTCCCCGAAAATGGGTTTGTTTGATACGTTTGCTCCTGCTGTTCAATCCGCAATCTGCAATCCCCAATCCGCAATCGCCGGCCCCCGGCCCGCCATTGGCTTTGTTTCGCACAAGTTGCCTGGCAGCCATTTTGTAGGGTGGGCACTGCCCTCGTTGTTCTACACATCTTGGCCTGACGGAATGATTCTGGTTATCCCAGGTGGGCCGGACCAAGCCCGCAGGGCGAAAGTCCATAGCCCAGCGATTGATCGCTGGGGAACCAGGGCCGCAAACAAGAGCAGTCCCGTCAGGGACGAGAGAATGCGCCAAAGGTCGTGGCGGCTTTCTTTCGCCCCTGTGGGGCTTGGGGGGTTCGGGCATTCGTACCCACCGTTGAAACGGTGGGCTATCATCACCCGTCCCTGCGGGACTATCTTGACACATGTGTAGAACAACCAGGGCACTGCCCACCGCTCGTCCGGCCGGGAAATTGGCTTTGTTTGACACGGGCCCTCCCGCTCTTCAATCCGCAATCCCAGGCTCCCGGCCCCGCAATTGGCTTTGTTTTGCATACCCTGGTACCCGCCGGCGGCAATTTGTGCCTGCGTGGTCGGGGGAAGACCTCCTGAGATGTGTGATGTCTGATCCCTATTGATCTTTGAATAGTTAAAGTAAATCGCCGTGACGGATCGATATCTTCATGCATGAGAACCCCAGGAAAACCCGAAGAGCTCGAATGTCACCGGCTTCAGGCCTTCGCGTTGCTCGAAGCCGGTCACGGTCCCAGCGAAGTGGCCCGGAGACTCGGCGTCTCGCCGGCGGCTGTATCCCGGTGGAAGAAGATTTCTCAGCAGGCGGGACGGGACGGCTTGAAGGCCAAGCCGCATCCCGGCCGCCGGCCCAAGTTGACGGTCCGGCAACGCCAGAAGCTGGAACGGTTGCTGTTAAAAGGTCCTCTCGCCCACGGATATATGACCGACCTGTGGACGCTGAAGCGGATCGCCGAAGTGATCGAGAGGCGTTTCGGCGTCCGCTACGACCCTTCCGGGGTCTGGCACGTGCTGCGTGGCATCGGCTGGAGTTGCCAGAAACCCGAAGGCCGGGCGCGCGAACGCGACGAAGAGGCCATTGCCCGTTGGCGTCAACAAGACTGGCCGCGTATAAAAAAAAGCTCGGCATAGCGGTCGAAACATCGTTTTTCTCGATGAAACCGGCTTTATGCTCCAGCCGGTGGTCCGCCGGACCTGGGGTCCCCATGGGGATACGCCGCTCCTGTACCGTTGGGAGCGTCACGACCGCCTCTCCGGAATGTCGGTGGTCACGGTCTCGCCGCAGCGTCGGCATCTGGACCTGTACTTCGCGCTCCAAGAGCACAACATCCGTACTCCCGACATTGAAACCCTCGTGGCGGAACTTCTTGAACATTTTCCCCACGGGATCATCCTGGTCCTGGATCGTTGGCCCGTTCATCTGTCCGCCGTGGAGCAACTCCGGCGTCGGTTCCCTCGTCGAGTACAAATCGAATGGCTGCCGTCCTACGCCCCGCAACTCAATCCTGATGAACAGGTCTGGACGCGGACGAAGTACATGGACTTGGCCAACTTCTGCCCGGAGAATCTCACTGACCTCACGCAGGCGGTGCGACATTCGCTGGAGCAGACAAAAACTCACCAGTCTCTCTTGCGTTCGTTCTTCAAGCATGCTGGGCTTAGACTGTGACATCGTGTCACTTTTACTTTAACTATTCAAAGATCAATAATTCAGTGCGTAAACCACCGGCTCTGCCGGTGAGAATTGAAAAGGCTCTGCCATTTCGTGCGTCTTGTTTACGATAGTCCTCCCAGAGAAAGGCCCGGAGGCTAAAGGAGGACTATCATGAAAGATTGGCAGAGTCGGGCCCACGTGACGTGGGAGCGCAAGTACCATGCGGCTATTGTACCGAATTGTCGTAGTAGAGTCATCCATAAGGACTTCTGTCAGAGGGCGGATCGGTCCGTCAGTAGCTGCGTTATCAGAAAGTCAGTTATACGGCCCCTTTTAGGGGCCTTCCTCATACCACCGGCTCAGCCGGTGGTTGTTGATTTGAGCGTAGCCATCAGGCTTGGCTGGGCGCACCGGCGCCCGGTGAGACGTGGTCATCAGACCATATACTATAGACGCTCCGGGAGTCGAAATGTTGCTGGAATTTCTGTTAGATAGTGATAATACCTGGAAGTGCCTGCGGCACAGGGACTTACAGTGCGATTGTTTCTTTTCGCACAGCCGGGGGCCTATGGGCTCTGACCGTCCTCGGTCCAGGAGCGATGGGAACCCTGCCTGGGGGCGTCGTTCGTAGTGACGCCGTAAGGCGTTCTCTTCTATTCCAGGAGCGAATATGCCCTCACGGGCGCACTACAGACAGGTCCCACAGGGTGGGACTCGTGCCGACGATTCGCTTGACCCCGCCGGCTTTACCCTGTACACTATACGCTATCTGGTGTGACCCCCGGCGAAAAAGGCGGCCATGAGAGAAGGACAGTCGTGAGAGCGAACCCGGCGGAGCCATCGGCATCCTCGTGACCACATCCCGGAGGCGCCAGCGGGAGGTGAGAATCAATGCCCGGCGACAGGATCAGGACAACCAAGACGCTTCTGCTGAGCGCAGCCATACTTGCGGCACTTGCCTGTGATAGCTGGGGCAAGATCATCTACGTAGACGACGACGCTAATGGCCTTGGCGATGGCTCGTCCTGGCAGAATGCCTACAAATACCTGCAGGACGCTCTGGCGGACGCAAATGCGGCGGATAAGCCCGTGGAGGTCCGGGTGGCTCAAGGGGTGTACAGGCCGGATCGTAGCGAGGCACGGCCTGAGGGCTCCCGAGAACCGCAACGCGACCTTCCACGTATTCAGTGGTGTGGCTGTCAAAGGCAGCTATGCCGGAATCCGGGCGCCTGACCCAAATAGGCGCGATGTCCAAGCCTACGAGACGATCCTCAGCGGCGATCTGGCGGGCGATGATGTCCTGAGCGAAGACCCCTGCGATTTTGTCCCCGCGCCGAACGAAGGCAGATGGGATCGTCCGGATCGATGGTGCCTGCTGATCGAATCGACCCGACGCGAAGATAGTCTGCACGTGGTGACGTCGAGTAGTGCTGGCCAGTGCGTCGTACTCGACGGCCTGACAGTAACCGCCGGAAACGCTTATCTTCCGCCGTATTTGTGGGCAGGCCGTGACCCTGTCCTCATCATTAGAGACGAAGACTGCAGTGGTGGCCTCTTCCATCAAGAGGGGCCGCTGGTCCTCACGGCCTGCCGTTTCATATCGAACTCGGCGTTCGCCAGGGCAGGGGGCGTTTACATTCATGCGTCCGAGCAGGTGATTATGAAGGACTGCCTGTTCCTGGACAATTTCAGCTTCCGAGGAATAGGAGGAGCGTCGTTTGTCCAGATCCCAGAAGTCACAATGAGCGGGTGCACCTTTGAAAGGAACTCCTCGTGGTATACTCTTTCTGCGCTACATCTTGCAGACTGTACTTTCGAGGCTACAGACTGTGAGTTTGTAGATAACATGTCGATGTACGCACGAGAACCTGCTGTGCTCATCGCCGGAACTATGACGAGCATAAGTCGCAGTGCATTCATAAAGAACGATCAGGGGGCCCTGGTTGTGCGGTATAGCGATTTGAGCATCGATGATTCGAAGTTCCGAGGGAATGCCGCTGCTTATGGAGCGGCAATGAACATTGAGGGAGGCAAAGTAGATGTATCACGTTGCAGTTTCAGCGACAACCACGCGGGAAGACGAGGAGGAGGGATACATAATAGAATAGGCAAGTTGCTCATAGAGCGGACGTTGTTCTCAGGAAATGGTGCCGAGGAACAAGGGGGATGTCTATATACCTCACGAAGTGAGACGACGATCAGCAATTGTACATTTGCGAACAATCGAGCCTCGCTCATGGGAGGGGCAATCGCCACATATTACGAGGACTCCACCAGCGTCGTGAACAGTGTCCTTTCAGCCAATCTGTCTCCGCAAGGATCTGCCGTGTTTGCGGGAGAGTATCCAGACGGCTCTCACCCATCTACTGTCACAGTCTCTTACTGTCTGTTAGAGCGTGGGCGATCGAACATCGCACTCGATCCACACTGCATATTGGTGTGGGGAGAAAGCAACATCTCTGGCGATCCCTGTCTTGCCAACCCAGGCTACTGGGATTCAAACGGCACCCCCGATAGTCTTAGCGATGACTACTGGGTTGACGGCGACTATCACCTGAAATCTCAAGCCGGCCGATGGGACCCGGTCGGCAGCAACTGGGTCAAGGATGAGCTGACGAGTCCATGCATTGATGCCGGCGATCCGAATAGTCCAGTAGGACAGGAAACTTTCCCCAACGGAGGCAGAATCAACATGGGTGCCTACGGCGGCACGGCGGAGGCGAGCAAATCCTATTTCGGTGGGCCGGTATGTGAAACGCAGATTCCCGGCGACATCAATGGCGACTGCCGGGTTGACGCTGAGGACTTGGCGATGCTGGGGCGGAACTGGCTTCGAGATGAGAGACCAAAATCGTCTTCGAGGCAACCGCCTGGGGAGCCGCGCAGATAGGGAGCAGGTGGGCACAGCCTGTGCGGCTGGGCCGAATGGATTCGGCGTTTCACGGACTACTGACGTGGGTCAGACGCCCAGTATGTCATTCCCGCGAAGGCGGGAATCCAGGAACCATGGAAGTGAAGTGTTACTACGTGTACATCCTGGCCAGCAGGAAGAACGGGACATTGTACATCGGTGTGACGAGTGATCTGCAACACCGTCTCCACCAACACAAGTGCGGCATGGCGCCCGGCTTTACCAAGCGATATGGTGTGCACAGGCTGGTCTACTTTGAAACCTTCTGCAGAATCGGCGATGCCCTGACGGCGGAGAAACGTCTGAAGAAGTGGAACCGGTCGTGGAAGATCCGGCTCATTGAGGAGCATAACCCTGAGTGGAAGGACCTGTGCGAAGACTAAGCCGGACAAGATGGATTCCCGCCTTCGCGGGAATGACATACAGGGGGCAGGCTCCGCGATCAGGAGGCGGAGCCGGCGAGGGTGCTCGTAGTGATGCCGTGAGGCGTTTCTTTATGCCCCTTCGGCAGGCTCAGGGCAGGCTCCTACGAGCACACTACAAACGAGTAGCCAAGGCCAACACGAGTCCAGGCGAGAGCGTTTTCGCCATTGGAATTTCAGTCATTTGAATTTGTTTCGGATTTCGAGATTCGTGCTTCGTACTTTCCTCGATGGTACTGACGGGCGGGGGGAAATGTGGTACACTAAGCGGCCTTTGGGTTGCGTTTGAGAGTGTTGGAGCCAGGTAACCGATGGCCAGAATCATCTATGCGGCGTGTGGCGAGGGGTTTGGGCACGCCAGCCGGGTGCACCTGATCGCACAGCGATTCCTCGATGCCGGGCATGACGTGCTGTTCGCCAGCTCGCACCGGGGGTTGCTGTATTTGCGCCAGTACTATGGGGAGAAGGTCAAGGAGATCTTCGGGCTGACGTATGAGTACAGCAAGGGGTACGTCCAGCCGCTGGCGACCATCCGCAAGAATCTGGCTCAGCTCACCACGGGCACGCGGATGAACAAGAAGCTCTTTGACCAGGTGTACCGGCCGTTCCAGCCGGACCTCGTCGTGACGGACTTCGAGCCCTTCAGCGGCTGGTGGGCCTGGTACAACAAGGTCCCGTTCATCAGCCTCGACAACGAGCACATGCTGACCATGTGCAAGCTGGAGCACCGGCTCCGCAACATCGTCCCGCGCACCACCTCGATGTTCGTGACACGGCTGCACTGCGTTGGGGCCCAGGCGTATGTCATGATCAATTTCTTCAAGGCCCCGCTCAGGCACGAGCGGGCCGTGCTCGTCCCGCCGGTCATACGCGACGCTGTCACCGCCCTGACACCCTCCGACGGAGGCCACATCGTCCTGTACTCCACGACGGGCACGCACGAGGACCGGCTGCGCGACACGCTGTTCAAATTCCCCGGCCAGAAGTTCCTCGTGTACGGGTTCAACAAGGACGTGGAGGCACGGAACTGCATCTTCAAGAAGCGATCGACCGACGGGTTTCTGCGCGACGTGGCCGGCGCTCGGGGCGTGATCGCCTCGGCGGGCTTTTCCCTGATGAGCGAATGTCTCTACCTGCGAAAACGCATGTTGCTGCTGCCCCTGGCCGGGCAGTATGAACAGATCATCAACGCGCACTATGCAGAGCGACTCGGGCTGGGCGTATCGTCGCCCTGGCTGACAGAGGCCGCGCTTGCCCGCTTCCTGGATCGGATCGACGGGCCCATGCCGCAGGACGACCGAATCCTCTGGCCCGACAATCAGAAATTCTTCGAAGTCCTGCAGGACACCCTGTCCCGCCTCAACACGCCAATCAGCATCAGCGTGTAGGGTGGGACTTGCCCCGGTACCTGTCTAGCGTGGAAAGGTCCAATCCTGGGTGGCACGGGCAAACTCGTTTGCCCGTGGGACCTGGATGGATCAGACTCGGTCGAAGGAGCACCGTCAAACGAGTTTGGCGGTGCCACCCGGCGAACAGGAGGTTCCTGCGTTCCGGCAATTTTTGAGCCTTCCGCATGGGCTAAAGCCCATCCTACAAGTCCGAGCGGGTCGTGGGTCAAACTCGGATTTCGGGGCAACGGGTGGCAGCGGCAAGCGGAGTCTTCGGAGCTTGCCGATGGTATTGACGCGTATCCTGTGAGCCATCGGCAAGCTGCGCTTGCCGCTGCCACCCAAACCAGGCGATCTGGCGAGAAGGCAGATGTGGGGTGATGCGGTCGACAGTCACTGCGCAGGGGCTCTCGTTGCGGGGGCGACGTTGCCGATGTAGCCGGCGTCGATGCACAGCTTGATGATGTGGCAGGCCAGGGGGGCGGCGTCGTGGGAGCCGCTCTGGCCGCCCTCGACGACGATGGCCAGGGCGAGCTTGCGTCCGCGCGTGTCCTCGACGAAGCCGGCGAACCATGCGGTGTCGGGGCGCCCGGTGGAGCCGGTCTTGCCGTACACGTGTACGCCGTAACGGGAGAGCCTCGCGGGGGCGAAGGCCTCATACGCGGTGCCGCCTCGCTCGTTGGCCACGGCGCTCATGCCGTCACGGACGACCTCGAGCGTGTGCGCGGAAATGTTCAGGTCGGCCGACAGGTTGGGGCCGCCGGCGCTGGGCGAGGGCTGCTTGAACAATCGCGGTGGCATGTGCAGGCCGCCCCGCGCGATCGTGGCAAAGGCATTGGTCACCTGAAGCGGCGTCGCCCACAGGTTGCCCTGTCCGATGCCGAAGTGCGCCTTGTCGCTCCTGCGCATCGGGGGGATGTCATCGAACGATTGGATCTGCCTGGCCGTCGGGCGCGTCGTGCTGATCTGCCCCGGCGATTGACGCAGTTGTCGCACCTCCTGGTCGGCCGGCGGCGGGACCGGGCAGGCCAATGGCAGCGGTCGCCCGTACCCGAAGAGAAAGAGCCAGCGCTGCAGCACGAGCGGATCGAACCGATACGCCAGTCGCGAGAAGTAGATGTTGCAGCTTCCTTTGAGGGCATTGCGGGCGTTGTTGGTCCACTGACTGCTGTGGCCGACGCGACTGGATCGCCAGATCAAGCAGTTGGGCCAGCCGGTGGGGGCCTCGTGCGATGGACAGTCGATGACCTCTTCGGCCGTGACCAGGCCCGCCTCCATCGCGGCGACCAGGATGATCGGCTTGACGGACGAGCCGGGGGGATACTCCTTGTTGATGGCCCGGTGAATCGCCGGCTTGCCGGGGTCCTTCAAGATGTCGCCGTATTTGTATCGGGCGCTATTCAGATCGTACGTCGGCAAAGACGCGAGAGCCAGGATGTCCCCCGAGCCCACCTCGATCACGACGGCGGCCATCCCCGCGGCGTGGTAGAGCGGGTTGATTTGCGGGCTCGACAGGTCTTCTTCGATCTTCTGTTGAAGGGCGACGTCGAGCGTCAGGACAACGTCGTCGCCGTAATCCGGCTCGTTCTGCCGGACCAGCTCGCGGTCGATATCATAGACCAGCTCTCCCCGGTGGCCTCGCAGGATGCTCTCGCAGACGTACTCGACCCCGTCCTCCCGCCCGCAGAGCTCGCCTTCGAGGTAGCTGGCGAGCCGGTCGTCCTCGAACAACTCTTTGTCTTGCTCCTGCGTAGCCACACCCACCCAGCCGACGGTCTGGGACGCGACCGAGCCGTGCGGGTACTGCCGATACCCCAGGGGCAGAATCTTGATGTCATTGATGTCCTTGAACTCGAGCTGGGCGGCGAAGATATCGTCGTCCGTCTTCAGCTCCAGCAGGGGCATGGGCTTGTCCATCTCGCGGAGGTCGTCCACGTTGGCCACTCGCCGCAGCCGCTCATTGGGATCGGGAAAGCGTTCCTCGAAGTCTTCCATCGCTTTCGATAGCGGGACGCTGCGGATGTCAGGGTATTTCGCGAGCAGGTTCGGGTCGGGGGTGCCGCCCCGCCAGGCCTGGAAAGCACGCTGATTCCACATGTAGTCGTTGATGACCTTGATCTCGCTCCGGACTTCCTGCTCACTCAGGCCGAGCTTGACACAGCCCGGGATGATGACCTCGTTGAGTTGGTTGCGTTGCGCCTCGATCTCGTTGTAGAAGTCAACCAGGGAAGGATTGGCTTCTTTCTCGCTGGCTTTGAGCCTGCGGGCCTCGACCACGCGGTCATCGAGAAACGAGCTGAGCTGATAGCTGATGCAGACCTGGAATCGCGGGGCATCGGCGGCCAGGACGTCGCCCTTCCTGTCGAGAATCCTGCCCCGAACGGTCTTGAGCTGCCTGGAGGAGCCTCTCTGCAGCTTGAGCCTGGTGATCTCGTCCTGAAGCTGGGAATCGGCGAGCAACTGCATCTGTGCCAGCCGCAGCACGCACATCAGCAGCATCGCAAGGCTGATCGCAATGAATATTTTGACTCGCTTGTCGTACATCCTGAATCGACTCGGCCCTCACGGACCACTGCCTCTGAACATGGGAAGGTGTGCGATGCACACCCTACTGCTCCGGCCACCTTAAAACGGTGCTTAGAGAATATCGCTTATGATGGGTGGCAGCGGCAGGCGCCAGCTTGCCGGTGGCTCGTGTCAACGTCCGCACGCCATCGGCAAGCTCCGAAGACTCCTCTTGCCGCTGCCACCCGGGCGTACATGATTCTCAAGACGGATCCTGGCGTCATCTTAGTCCCGGCCTTCTGCGCTTGCGGCTTTTCCTGTCTATACGCATCCACCAGGCGATCGGGAAGAACAAGAACGGCCCGAGCAGGGCGGAATACAGCGGCTGCCATAGAAGCTGTGTCACAAAATGGGTGGCGGCAGACTCGGCCCGGAAGAACGTCAGCAGGTAGCTGAGCAGGGCCGTCAGGGCCCCGATGACGAAGATCGTGATGGCCTGATGCGTCAGTCTCTGGATCGAGATGACACTGTGCACGTCGGACAGCAGGGTGCCGAAGACCCCGAAACTGATGATCTGCGGTCCCATCAGGTCCCTGACCGGGTTGCTCAGATCGGCTGCGAACCCGATGGCGAATGACGCGACGATAGCCTCTCGCGGGTCGATACTGATGGCGAAAAAGACCAGGAGCATCACGAGCAGGTCCGGCTTGACACCCCAGATGGAGATCGTGCCGACGAGACTGGTCTGCAGGATCGTGGCGACGAGGACGAGCACTGCAAACCGCAACCAACGCATTCAGCAACTCCTGTGAACAGCAGGCGGGCTGTCTGAAAGAGCCCGCGATAGAACAAGCCGGGCCACCTCAATCTTCTGCCTGCACACGCCTGCCTGCATCTGCATGGGTCACGGCCGTGGCGCGGACACGATCACCGCCACACTATTCAGGCCGGCGATGTCGCAGGCGGGCTCAACGGTGATATCCAGCAATGAAGGGTTCTCCGGGTCGGTCCTGCACTGGGTCACCCGGGCGGCGATAATGGGAACATCCAGCAGGCCCGGCGTCTTCCTGGCATACACCTTGGTCCCTTTGGAGACTGTGTTGGACGCGGGGACCAGCGGGATCTTGGCTATGTTCCCAGGCCCGCCTTCCATGACTCTGGCCAGGTCCGACTCGCCTATCGTCACTGCCATCTTCGAGGTCAGATCGGTGATCAGCTTGACCTTGGCCTGCTGCGGCGAGACACTGGAGACGACTCCGATGATGCTCAGATCGCCCATCACATACTGACCGATGGCCACCCCATCCTTCTGGCCGCGATTGATGAACAGGACATCCCGTGTCTGGCTGGGGAGGGTGATGTCGGCCCGCAGAAAGGTCATTCGGTCCCATTGCGGCACGGCGCGGATGCGCCCGAGCTGGTCGACTTCCTGGCGGGCTTCCTTCAACTGGGCCTCAAGATTGGCGATGTGGTTCTTCAGCCGCTGATGCTCTGTCGTCGCCACCTCAGTGCCGGGACTGTTGTTGGGGTCGCGCAGCGGCGAGATGGTCCCCGCGGCCAGCGAGAGGCTGTGCCCGGCCTGCAGCGGCCAACGGAACGCGTACGTGTAGGCCAACTGGAGCTTGTTCGTCAGGCTCGGGGGCGCAAACAGGCAGATCAGCCCGCCCAGCAGGCACCACGTGAATAGCATCCGCCTGGATACTCTGGTCCACTTTTGCGTCATGGCCTTCCACTCAACAGGTATGACGAGAACACCGGACCTCGCTCGAAAGCCGCGAGATTGTTAATCGTACCCCCGATCGCTGTGGTCCATCGTGTCCTTCCAGATTGCGAGGTTTTCCAGATAAACGCTCGTGCCGCGGGCCACGCAACTGAGCGGGTCTTCGACGCGGTACACCTGCAGGCCGGTGGCATTGGCGAGCACGCTATCCATTCCGCGAAGCAGCGATCCGCCGCCGCAGATGTGGATTCCGTTATCGATCAAATCCGCCGCCAGTTCGGGCTCGGCCCTCTCCAGCGTGCCGGTGACGGCGTCGATGATGGCCGCTACCGGGTCTTTCAGGGCCTCGCGGATTTCCTCGCTGGTAATGGTGATCTTGCGGGGCAGGCCGGAGATCGTATCCCGGCCGGCGACCTCCATCGTCAGCTCTTCCTCCAGTGGGGCCGCCGAGCCGATCTGGATCTTGACCTTCTCGGCCCGCGCCTCTCCGACGAGCAGGTTGTATGTCTTCTTCAGGTGGTTGATGATGGCCTCGTCCATATCGTCGCCGCCGACGCGAATGGAGTCGGCAGTGGCAATGTCGCCCAACGACATGATGGCCACTTCCGTGGTGCCGCCGCCGGTATCGACGATCATGGAGGCGGTCGGCTCCATGATGGGCAACCCGGCTCCGATGCCGGCGGCCATGGGCTCATCGACGAGATAGACCTTGCGGGCGCCCGCCCGCTCGGCGCTGTCGATGACGGCCCGGCGCTCGACGGCGGTGATGCCGCTGGGCACGGCGATGACGACGCGGGGCCGGACCAGCTTGCCCCGGCCGTGCACCTTGTGGATGAAGTAGCTCAGCATCGCCTCGGTCACTTCGAAGTCGCTGATCACGCCGTCTTTCATGGGACGAATGGCGCTGATCGAGCCGGGGGTTTTGCCAAGCATCTCGCGGGCCACGAGCCCGACGGCCTCGCCGTTGTTCAGGACGATATTTGTCCCTTTGCGCACGGCGACCACCGACGGCTCGTTTAGAACGATGCCTTTGTCTCGCACACACACCAGCGTCGTACAGGTACCGAGATCGATACCCATATCCATGCTGAAAAAGCCAAGAACCCAGTCCAACAGCACGATCGAATCCTTTCTTACATTGCCATTGGATATTCTGAATATCCTTAGGCGGCTACGTCAAGCGAAAAACCGCTACGGCATGCCAAAAAACGTTCCATACTGGATTTTGCACGCGTACACGACATACGCGGTCGTGGCCAGAACGACCCCGAATGCCAAGGCCAGGATCACCGTGTACAGATTGCTTGGAGGGGCGACTTTCCCACCGCGTGGTTGAGGCATCGGACTCATATCTTAACGACCTCCTGTGAGGCTATGACGGGCAGCTCTCGCTGCATTCCTTCTACAGGTTCGTGGCAACCAGGTCCCCTGCTTGGGGCTCGACCTGCACCAGATCAAGGGTTCCAACCGCTCTTTCGGCATCGACGTCGAAGATCAGAATCTCGCAAATCCACCGGTCGCCGCGGGTGACGTGGAACTTCATGTCCTCACGGACGCCGGCGGCCGAGCCGATCGAGATCGCGGCCACTTTGTTCTTCATATCGATCTGTGTGACGCGGCCGTTCAGATTGATGGGCCGCGTCTGGGGCACCGGGGTCGGCTGCTGTGACGAAGCCCGCTGGACGGGCTGGGCGGTCAGTTGCGGCTGAGTGACCGTCTGAGGTCGAACGGGAGCCCTGCCGTACGGCTGCAGCGACTGGCCGAGCTGGATCTCAAGAGCCTGCTTCTCCTCGATAAGCTGCCGGTTTCTCTTCTCCATATCCATCAGCGCCGCCATCCGCTCCATCAGGGCCTGGGTCGTCTCCTGCAGCTCTTTGTTGCGGTTGGTCTGATCGGCCCGAAGCGTCTGCACCTCCTGCTGAGAGGTCTGGAACAGATCGGTTTGCTGCTTGGCGGTGGTGTTCGCGGTTTCCACGACGTTTGCCAGGTCGGCCACTTTCTGCACCAACTGGCCATTCTCCCTCTTGAGCTTGTCGATCTCGCCTTCAAGCTGGGTCCGGAGCGTCTTCAGTTCGGCGAGCTGCGTGCCCAAGTCGGCCTCTAAAGCCTCGGCTGCCTTCTTCTGCTGCTCTTCATTGGCCATTGCCTGCTGCTGTCTCTGCTTGGCTGATTGCAGTTGCTGCTGCAGACCGTCCGCACGTTTTCGCTGGTTTTCCGCATTGGCCACGTAGGTGACAACGATGCCGCAGAGGAACAGGGAGAAGACGGTCAGAAGAACAATCAGAACCTTCGTAAGCGTGCTCAAGACAGGCTCCTTTCTCCAAACGGAACGCTCTGGCAGTTCCATAACACGTTATTCTATCGGACGTTGGGCGCAGTCGAAAAAGGACTGTTCAGTGGGCCTCCCAGGGTAATAACGCTCACTAATCCTGCCCAAATCCCGATACTACCTTTGCATAGCATAATTTTACGCTTCTGCTCTGCAAAGGTCAAGTTATTTTTCCTAAACAGCCCAAATATGCCAAGCAAAACAGAGGATGGTAGGCGAATGTGGATAGACACAGAAGGGGGGCCCGGTCAAACTTGATGAGGACGTCCCACGCTCTTAAGATCAGTCCGTTGGAGTCGGGCATATCGGCTTGGCATCGTCAACCGCGTTCGTAGTGACGCCGTAAGGCGTTTTTTTTATATGCCCTTACGGGCACACTACAAACCATGCCTCCGGCCTTGCTACTGTCCCTCTACTTGGCCATCTGCCGCAGGACGGCCTTGGCGGCGGCTAATCGCACGGGCTTTGAGGGGTCCTGGAGCAGTGGGGGCAGATGCTTGTTGAGGGACTCGGAGCCGATCTCGCCAATGGCCAGGGCGCTGAGCACCTTGATCCGGAACTGGCTCTCGGCATCCATCTCGGAAAGCAGGTTTTTCTCGAATACTTCGGCGACTTTCGCCTCGCCGATGGGCTCTCCCATCTTGCCGAGCTGCTCGGCGGCCGCCAGGCGAACCTCGGCGACGTTATCGTCGAGCATTGTGATGATCGCGTTTTTGGCTTGTTCCGTGCCGAGGGCGCCCATCGCCCGGATGCCCAGGAGCCGGTCGTCGGCATACGCGCTGATCAGTCGCGACCAGAGTTTCGGGTAGATGCGCTCATCGTGGTGCATGGCAATGGACTCGAGGGCCTGCAGAACCACTTTGTCGCTGGAGTCGGGGCGCTGCAAGGCCCAATAAAGAAAGCGAACAGCGTCCTTCTGGCCGCTTTTGCCCAGCAGCATGGCCGCATTGGCCCGCACCGTCTGGTCCTCGCTGGTCACCTGGTCGCGAAAGACCCTGAAGAATTGCGTGTCGCCGAGCTTCATCATGGCGTAGGCAGCGGCCATCCTGATGTTCGGATTCGGGTCGTTCACGAACTGGGCGACGTCGTTCTTACCCATCGTGTATTCGAGATCGCCTGCGGCCATGATGGCGAGGAACTTGACGGGGACCGTCTCGTCACGCATCAGTTTCTGTACCCGCGGCATGAAGCGAACCTGTCGCGTGGTGACCACGACCTCGACGGCATTGGCCCGGATTTGGGGATTGGGGTCCGCCAGCCCATCGAGTAGGATCTGCTCGGCCTGCGACGGCACATCTCCGCTAGCGGATGGGGGGGGCGACAACGACCACGGCGACTCCTTTGGCTGCTCGCACCCGAGCATAGGGAGCATCGCCATACCAAGAGCCGTCATTCCCAAGAACCAACCGATCCGAGCCATCGCAGTACCTCTCTGACATTCCCTTGCCGTCATCCCATAGCGATATTCAGAGCTACGCGTGGGTTCGGGTGCCATGTCTACACCCTGCGTAGACATGCTTCACCTCGAAAGAAAAGCATGCTTACGCAAGCGTAAGCATGGCACCGGGCCTTGTTTCGCTCAAGATGACAGTCCATTGCGGCTTGCCCCACCATGTTGCCAATATCAGCGGGCGGCCTTCAAGGATCTCCGGCGGATGAGCCGGGGGGCCCACGGCCCGACGACAATCGCGATCAGGACCGCCGAACAGCCATTGGCGAACCATTCGCCGTGCCGGCTGTAGAAGGTCACCCGTGTATCTATCGGCATTTTGTCCGAGAACCATCCAGTCAGACCGGTCCTGTCCATGGCCTTGGCGGGGAATCCATCGCTGGCCGCAAGGTAGCCGTTCCGGATCCTGCCGGTGGACTCGATCAGGCAACTGATCCCCGTGTTGACGCTGCGGAGGATGGGCAGCCTGTTCTCCACGGCCCGGAAGGCACAAATCGCCGCATGCTGGGGCAACTCCGTGCTGGGGACCACCCGCTCCGGATTCCTCATGAACCGTACGAACCAGCCGTCGTTGCTGATGTTGACCAGCCAGTCGATTCGCTTGCGGCCCTGGTCGTCGAGGGCGAATGTCCTCGCGACGTAGGGGACGGTGTCTTCGTAGCAGATAATCACCGCGAAGCGGTAGGGCGGGGCCTGATCCGATTGCGGATTGCGGATTGCGGATTGCGGATTGGTTGCGGCGGCAGCGTCAGGTAGGATGGGCTTTAGCCCATGCTGCTCTTGGTCAGCCGTGGCGGAATCCGTCATTTCGAAGATCGTGTAGTTCTTCCCGTGTTCGAGCGAGTAATCGGGGTTATAGCCTTCGGGCAGAAACTTGCCCAGTTGCTCGAAGACCCAGGGGATGCTTCGCCGGAAGGGGATATACTCGCCGAAAAGGACGAGGTGAATCTTGTCGTATCGCTGCGGGTCCCGCGTCCCATCCGGGCGATAGAGATAGGCCGAGTTGTAGCCGCCGAGGTACAGTTCGCCGGCGGGGTTTCGCATTACTTGTCCGCCCAGGGCTCCGACGAGCAGGTAGGCGTTGTTCCGGGCGTGATCGCACAAGGCCTGATGGAAGGCTTTGTCATCGTCGTGGCTTCCCGTGAGCGCCGGCCAGAGCCTCGGGTCCAGCAGGCCTTGCACCATAGTCTCGGGCCAGACGATCAACTCGACCCCCGTTCCGGCGGCGGCCTTGCTATGGACCATCAGGTCGTCGAAAAGCTGCCCGCTCTTGCTGAAGGTCCGCTTGACCGACTGCGGCACGTTGGACTGCAGGGCGGCCACCCGGGGCCCTTCCTTGAGGTATTCCCCCGTCTGCTGCAGCCGCCATTGCCCGTAACCGACCGCCGCGGCGACCACGACGACAGTCGCCACAGGCCCCAGCACGAGCCCGTACGGGATGTGGTGCTTGCTGCTATCGTGGTTCCGCAGTCTGCCGGACCTCCAGAATATGGCGAGATCTGCCAGCAGGCCGTTGACCATCGCGATGACAAAGGACACGCCCGCCGCACCGACGAGGTCGGCGACCTGGATCACCGCGAGATTCGCATACTGACTGTGGCCGAGGAACCGCCAGAAGAACCCACCCATCGGAAAACCGTGCAGCCGCTCCACGCCGACCACCAGGATCGGCAGCGCCAGAAACATCGGGATGCCTTTCGTCCGGCAGAAACGTACGGGAATCGCCAGCAGCGGCCAGAACAACGCCAGGTAAAAGCCCATCCCCGTCCAGCCGATCAGCGTGATCGGCGTGATCCAATAGATGTTGCCCAGCCAATACAGGAAACCGACGCCGAACGCCACAAACGCCAGCCGCCGGCCGGGAATCCGGGGCGTGCACGCCAGCGCGAACGGCACATACGCCATCCACGCCAGAAACGACCAGTCCGTCGGCGACTGGATGACCGTCAGCATCCCGGCGCTGAGCGCCAGCGCCAATACCGAAAGGAAGAACGTCCTATTCTTCAATCGTCAATGCTCCCAGTTGTGGTCCGCTTATTTTATCGAGAGGACTGAGTTTGCCGCTTTTATCGAGCAGGCCCAGCCGCTCATCGACCTCCTCCGGAGTGTAATGCCGCGTCTTCTGCAGTCGCGCGTTGAGTTTCTTCGTGAGCAGCGACAGCAGCATGCGATTCGCGCAGAGCTGACGCAACGGGACTTTGTTCTCACTGTAGAGCCATCGCAGCTCGGCATCCGCATGCTCCGGCCAGTCCGGCAACCCTTCTTTGCAGCGTCTCCGCTCGCCGGAAATGTCGTGCGAGGACGCACGACCTACATCACTGAGGCCTTCCGATTCCGCGACTCGTTTCCGTGCCGCCTCGACGTATTCCTCGGAGAGATCGACGGTCGTGAATCTGCGATTGAGCTTGTGAGCGACAACGGCGGTGGTGCCGGAGCCGCAGAACGGGTCGAGCACCCAGTCGCCCTCATTCGAGCTGGCGCGGATAATCCTCGCCAGCAGGCTCTCGGGCATCTGGCAGGGGAAGCCCGTCCGCTCGCGGAACGTGCCGCAGACGCGGGGATATTCATTCCACACGTCGTCCGGCATCTTGCCCGCCGGGTTGGCCCGCCTGTCGCTATATTTCTTCTGCCTGTCCGAAATGACGCGCACCATCCCATCATTGAACACGAAGTTCTTCGCGTCCTTTACGAAATAGAAGATATGCGTGTGCGAGCGGGCGAACTTGCGTTTCAATTGCTGGCCGAAGGTGTAATGCCAGATGATCCAGTTGCGCATCACGAGCCCGCAGTCGTCGGCGATCAACTTGATATTGGCTGCGTACTCATCGCCGATAGCGATGTAGAACGATCCATGCGGCTGGAGCACGCGGACGCACGCCCCGATCCAGTCCCGCGTCCAGGCAAGGTACTTGTCGCTGGCCTTCTCGTCGTGATACTTGTCGTACTTGTACCCGATGTTGAACGGCGGATCGGCGAAGACCAGATCCGCGAACGGCTCTTTCGCCGCTCGCAGGATATCGACACAGTCTCCACAGAGCACCTGGTTCATCCATTCGCGCATCGCCATATTCTATACACCACCCTCCGCTTGGCAAGCCGCAATCTCGCACAGATGCAATAAGAGCACAGTGACATGAACATATCCAGTGTTGGCGGGAGGTGCTTTCTTGCGTATGATGTGCAAGGCAGGTTCTCATGGCTGATAAGTGGTATCTGGACTGGGATCGTTGAGGCGCGAATGGATTCGAATGGGGGCTTTCGGCTGGAGGGGCTGTCGAACGGGTGGCTGGTGGGTCGGTTTGCCGCATTGGAGGCCATCGGTGTCGCTCATCTTGTGACGACGCGGCAGGGGCCGGATGTGCAACGGGTCCGGCACGATCCGGCTGCGGCGGGGCGGGAGATCGCACGCGTGCTCGGCTTCGAAGACGTGGCCTTCCTGGAACAGGTGCACGGGGGCGAGGTTCTGGTTTGTGAGCGGGGCGGGTGTGCCGGGCATGCGGATGGACTGGTGACGACGGCGAAGGGGCTGGCGCTGATGGGCAAGAGCGGCGACTGCCCCATCGTGCTGATCGCCGACAGGCGCGGGCGGGCCGTAGGATTCACCCATGCCTCCTGGCGGGCGACCGTGGCAGGGATCACGCCGAAGGTTGTGCGCCAGATGGTCGAGATGGGTTGCGATCCGAGCGACCTGGTGGCGTGCATCTGCCCATCCGCCGGGCCGGAGTGCTACGAGGTCGGTGACGAAGTCCACGCAACGGCCATTCAGGGGATCGGTCCTCACGCGGCAGAGTTTTTCCGTCGCGGGTCCCATGGGAAGTTCCGCTTCGATCTATGGCATGCAAACACGGATGCCTTGACGCGGGCCGGTCTTGAGCCCGGCTCCATTCATGTGGCGGGCATTTGCACGCTCTGTCGCAACGATCTATTCCCCAGCCACCGGCGTGAAGGCGACGCCTGCGGCCGATTTGCCGCCGTCCTCGGCCGGTCCGCAGGGGTGTAACGTTTCAGACTGGGGAGCGTCTATACAGCAGGATGCAAACGGGCTCGTCGCCCGAAGATTCGCGCAAAGTGCGAACGGTAACGGAGTCTCAGTTCAAAACGGGAGGAAAAGCGATGTTCCGTTCTATCCTGCCAGCGTAGAGCAAGATGTGTTCCACTGGCCGACCGACCCGAACGGGGCGCAGCCGTAAAAATCGGGAGATGTCGCGTCTCTACCGGGGTCGCGGCTGGATGACGTGCTGGTCGCGGAAGATGTCGCCGGTGAGATAGTCGGTGAATGTGACTTTCACCGTGAGCGGCCGGGCCAGGAGCGCCGGTGTCGGAGACACGCCAAAGGGAATGCGGTATTCGGACACCAGCGCGCTGATCCAGAGCTTGTGCAGCTCCGCCGGCTGGACCTGCCATTGGCCGATGAGCGCCTGGCTGTTCGGGTCCTCCAGGTTCCATAGTTGCACGTGCACGGTCCCGGCGGCCTTGACGATGTCGCCGTTCTCGTCGATAGGCTGAAGATAGACGAGCAGCTTTTCCCGCCTGCCGTCCTCGTCTTTGTCGTAGAAGCCCGTGAGCCCGGAGATCCGAACGCGGGTGAGCTTGTAGGGATTCTCGCGGCTGTCCCTCGGCAGGGCGGTCATCGCCTTGACCTGCTGCTGCAACTGCTCGTTCTCGACCTGGCACTGTTCGAGATTGCGGGCGACCTCGGCCTTCTCCCGCTGTAAAGCCTCGGCCGTCAACTCTGCCGGGTGCTTTCTCTCGCTGCCGATCCCGCAGCCGGCCAGAAGCACCGCGGCGAGCGTCAAAAACATACAGGTCCCATGGAATCCACAGGACCTGTATGATCTGTTCGATTTGCGCCTCATGAGTTTCCCCACTCGCGGCTACTGCTGCCCCTGCTCGTTCTTGATGATCTCGGGGGCCTTCTGGAGGATCCGGTCGGCCAGCCCGTACTTGATCGATTCCTCGGCGCTGAGCCACAGGTTGCGGTCCGAGTCCTTCTCGATCTTGGCCGGCGGCTGGCCCGTGTGGTTGGCGAGGATGTGATAGATCCGGGTGCGCAGCCGCAGGATTTCCCGGGCCTCGATGTCCAGGTCAGTCGCCGGGCCTTCGAGCACGCCCATGATGTGGGGCTGATGCAGAAGGATCCTGCTGTTGGCCAGGAGGAATCGCTTGCCGCTCTTGCCCCCGGCCATCAGCACGGCTCCCATGCTGGCCGCCTGGCCGATGCAGTAGGTCGCCACGTCGCAGCGAAGGAACTGCATCGTATCGTAGACGGCCAGGCCGGCGGTGATCGAGCCGCCCGGCGAGTTGATGTAGAAGTGAATGTCGCTCTTGCTGTCCTCATTGCTCAGGAACAGCATCTGGGCGATGAGGATATTGGCGCTGGCGTCGGTGACACCTCCCCCGAGGAAGATGATTCGATCCTTCAGGAGCCTGGAATAGATGTCGTACGCCCGCTCTCCTCGCCCGGTCTTTTCAATGACAATCGGTACAAAAGTCTCTTGCATGAGCATCGGCATGTTCCCATTCGTGATTTACGATTTACAATTTACGATTTACAGTTTGACTTGGCGTCCGCGTCATGGGATCGGCAGAGGCACCCATCGTAAATCATAAATCTATTACTTGTTTTCCTTCGTCTCTTCGGTCTTCTTCTCTTCTTCGTGGAGCACTTCGTCGATCAGGCCGTACTGCTTTGCCTCCTCGGCGCCCATGTAGCGGTCCCGCTCGGTCTCCTCGGCGATCTTTTCGAGAGGCTGGCCGGTGTGCTTGGCCAGGATCCGATTGATCGTCTGCTTGGCCCGCAGGATTTCTTCCGCCTGAATCTGGATGTCGGAGGCCTGGCCGGTGACGCCGCCCCAGGGCTGATGGAGCATGATCTTGGCGTGGGGCAGGGCGAAGCGTTTGCCCTTCGTACCCGCGGCCAGGATCACGGCCCCGCCGGACTGGGCCCGGCCGATGCAGTAGGTGGCGATGGGCGAGCCCACGAATTGCATCGTGTCGTAGATCGCCATCGTGTCATCCACCGTGCCGCCGGGTGAGTTGATGTAGAGGCTGATCTCCCGGCCTCGCTTGAGGTTGTCCAGGTACAGCATCTTCATGATCACTTCCGCCGCGCGGGCGTAATTGATCTCGCCGATCAGGAAGACGATGCGGTTCTCCAGCAGCATGTCGTCCAGGCTCATCTGGCGGTAACGCTGGTATTGCGTGTACTGGTCGTAAACGTCGTGGTTTCGTTGAATCTCTCTCATTGCGTATCGCTCGGACATGTGGCTATCCTTTACTGATATCACTCTTCGGCCTTTTCCTCAGCCGCTTTCTTTTTTCCTTTTTTGGGCTTGGCTGCCTTTTCTTCGTCCTGTTGCTCGGTAATGTTCGCCGACTCCAGCAGTTTGCCGATACATTTGCTCTGTCGGATGTCGAGGCGGAACTGGGCGAGTGAGCCGTCGCGTTCCATCTGCTCCTTCAGTTTCTCCGGGCGCTGGCCTCGCTGGATGGCGACCTGGGCGATGTGGCCGTTGATTTCTTCGTCGGTCACATCGATATCGAACTTCTCGGCGACCTTATCCATGATGAAGAAGGTCTTGAGCTGCTGCCTGGCCTGCTCCTCGCTGCCGGCACGGAGCTGTTCCATCTGCTCGTCCACCTGTTCCCGCGATAGGCCGCGGGAGAGCAGATTGATATATTGCCTTTGCAGGATCGTGCCCGCCTGGCGGGCGACGATATCCACGGGCAGGTCGAAATTCGTATTGCCGAGCAGATGCTGATAAACCTGCTCGCTCATATCGCTCCGGATCTGCGATTCGAGCTGGGCCTGCAGGTTGTCGCGGATGCGGTCGCGAAGCTCCTGCTCGTTCTCCACGCGATATCGTTGCAGGAACTGCTCGTCCATCTCGGCGGGCTTGAGATACTTGACCTCTTTGACGTCGATCTCGATGTCCACCGTCCTGCCCTGGTACTCCTCGCGGAAGTACGTCTTGGGCACTTCGATGGTGGCGGTCTTCTTGTCGCCGGCCTTGGCTCCAATCAGCAGCTCATCGAGTTTCGCGACGGGCACGGCCCCGACGAAGCCGTTCGGCCGGACGTGAATCTCGGTATTGTCCAGCTTGGTCTCCGACTCGGGGATGCCAATCGGAGGGGCCTCCTCGCCTTTTTCCGCCGCCTCGGTCTGCTTGGCCTTTTCTTCATCCGTCAGATGCACGTTCAGCCGGACGTCCGCGACGACCTCGTTGCCCTGTTCGACGGTGCCATCTTCCTTCGGCACCCACAGGCCGGACCAGCGCCGAAGCTGCTCGATCTCCCGATCAACCTGCGCATCGGTCACCTCCAGCTTGGGCCGTGTGACCGGGATGCCTTCGAGCGCCGGCAGCTCAAACTCCGGCCGGACCTCGACCTCAAACTCGAACCTCATCGGGCCCGATTCAGGCACCTTGACGTTCTCGTAATCGACATCCGGATCGGTGAGCACGTCCAGCTTCTTGTCTTTGATGGCCGCCTCGCTGGCCTCGGCGAGAATCTTGAGCTTAACCTGCTCGCTGGTCTCCTTGCCGAATCGCTTCTCCAAGAGCCGGCGAGGGGCCCGGCCTTTCCGGAAGCCCGGCAAGATGGCTTCGCGGCGAAGGTCCCGGTACTGCTCGTCCGCCATATCCTTGATCGTTTCCTCCGGAACCTCGACGACAATCTTCTTCTTGCAGGGGCCGGCATCCTCGATCGTTACGGTGTTCTTCGAGGTCCTGGGCTCCTCGGCCTGCTGTGTTTCCTCGTTCGTCTCGGGTGTCGTTTCTTGTTTTTCTTCCGCCATCTCGGCGCTCCCAAATAGCTTTGAATCCTGTTTCTCTGCCAAAACAAAAAAAGGCATCGGGGGAATCATCCCCGTAGCCAGGTGAACGTTTCCGACCTCGCCGCCGAAGCCGCGAGGCTTCCACGTATCGACGACCAGTGCCAAACTACCACCTAGCCGGTAACTCGCCGATACTATAAGGGGTCCTCAACGCAGACGTGCGTTTGCAGGTCCCCATCCTTAGGAAAAACTCCTAACAGCGGGCGATGAGATTTGAACTCACGACATTCACGTTGGCAACGTGACGCTCTACCCCTGAGCTACGCCCGCGCGAGCCAACCATCAGAGTATATACGCCCGCCAAACCCCCTGCAACCCCTTTTTTTGCAAAAACTTCGCTGTTTGTCCCGCTATCGCACGTCGCCGAACCCCCGCTCATGAAGATGCCGCATGGGCTGAAGCCCATCCTACCTGACTGCGACCACGCCTCGACGGCAAACGTAGGATGGGCTTCAGCCCATGCGGACAGGGTTTGGCAAGCAAAGATATCATCTTCTCTGGGATCTTCCCGAGGAGTATAATCCGCTCGCGTCGGATGGGCTTCAGCCCATGCTGCCAAATGCGGATGCAGTAGAGGAAGACAATCATGACAGACTACCGCCGGGCTCATTTCGAGGGCGGCTATTACTTCTTCACAATCGTCACATACAATCGCCGCCCCTTTTTGACGGAGCCTTTGGCACGTCAATGCCTCCGGGCTGCGTGGAAGGAAACGAGAGAAAAGAGCACCTTCGAGCTGATTGCCGTGTGCCTGCTGCCGGATCACTTACACTGCATCTGGAGGCTGCCAGAGGGTGACTGCGATTTCTCGCTGCGCTGGGCGAGAATCAAGGCAGGCTTCACTCGGCGTTTTCTCGATAGCGGTGGCGTCGAATCCGGCCAGAGTGCCTCACGAGATCGCAAGCGCGAACGTGGTATTTGGCAGCGCAGGTTTTGGGAACACCAGATCCGCGACGAGACGGACCTGCAGCGGCACGTTGACTACATCCACTACAACCCAGTCAAGCATGGCCTTGTCGAACACGCGGAGGATTGGCCGTGGTCGAGTTATCATCGATACCTCAAGACTGTCGGGTATTCCGATCAGTACTGGAATGGCGTGCAGAGCCGGCTCAATGACATGTGCGTGTATGAGTGATGCGTGTACGTAAAGACACCGCATGGGCTGAAGCCCATCCTACGTGATTCTCCTGCAGGACTTCTGCTCATTTGGCTCATGAACGCATTGGCGAGGGATGCGTACCCGGTTGAATAAATCCATTCTTACTGAAGGGAGGTGCAATATGGGGCGGTGTTGGGTGATCCTTACGGCGGGGGTGTTGTTTGCCGGCGGCCTGTTCGCAGAGGATACGGGCAGCAAGCGGTTGAGCGAATCGCCCAGGCATCAAGAGTGGGCGGCGGTCAAATATGGCGACCGGACGGTTCATTCCTTTGTCGTGTTCCCGGAGGTGAAAGAGAAGGCGCCGGTCGTGCTGATCATCCATGAGAATCGTGGGCTCACGGACTGGGAGCGAAGCGTGGCGGATCGCGTAGCCGAGGCCGGATTTATCGCTGTCGCGCCGGACCTGCTCTCGGGAATGGGCCCGAATGGCGGCAAGACCAGCGATTTTCCCGATCAGGATGCGGCGAGGAACGCGATCTATAAGCTGCCGGCCGAACAGGTGACGCAGGATTTGCAGGCCGTCGCGGACTACACGCTGAAGCTGCCTGGACGCGATGGATCGGTCTGCTGAAGACCCTCTGACGCTTCTACAGCGCCTTTCGCATGCGAATCCAGCCGATCAGGCCGATGCCGAGCGCTGCAAGCAGCAGGCTGCCCGGAGCAGGGATGACCGCCGGGAGCGAACCGCTGATGAACGCGGCGTCGTGACCATTGGAACTGAAGTCCCAGGAGTCGTTGCCCTGCACCCTATCCACATAGCCGCCCAGATCGAAGTGGACCCAGTCGAAACCGGTGACCGAGACGGGGAACACCTTCTCCTGCCCCGTACCCTCGATGGTGATCGTGCCGGCGCCGGCGTCGAAGTCGTGGATTGGCCCGACGTTGCTGAAATCGCCGACATCATAGTAGAGGAAGTCCGCCACGGCGTTCTGGTAGGGGAAATGATTGTTGAGATTGAGCACGGGGTTCTTGTTCGCATAGGCATCGTTGCCGCCGACGTTCGTCAGTGCGTCGGCATTGGCGTTCCCATTGGGAATGTCGCCAAACGGAGTGCTCCTCGTCGTCATCAGCAGTGTCGCCCCGCCGATGCTGATTGTGCCGGTTTGGCCCTGTGGGACGGAGACCACCAGGGTGCCGAAAGGCAGACTGGCTATGTTCGGGGTGAAGGCGCCGGCCACAACCAGGTTGAACGTGCCATTATTCGTGAACCACGTGTTCTCGTCCCCGCCTGCACTCCCTGGCGTGGCGCCCTCGATGTACGTTTGAAATGTCGGCGCCGCCAGGGCGGATGACAATGGAATCAGCATCGCCAGTGCAGCCGCACATCCGATGCAAACATGCTTCGCTGCTCCCATGTTGATATCTCCTTATATCAGGATCTCAAGTAGCTGCTTTTCTCTCCGCTTCCCACGTTTCTCCGGCACGTGCGGGACTCACTTCCCGCCTGTTGCCCAGCGATATCTATTGTGATTTCAGCAACTCGGATGAGTCGATGAGCATTCCACCAATCTTGGCGGTGGAAAACCCCCATAAACCGTCTTTGCTTCTGCGGTCTCGCTCGCCTCGGAGAGTTGTGTGGCATGAGCTTTCGGTGGCACGTTGGAGGTCATGCATGCTTTGCGCGTGCAAATACGGGGGATCATCTGTAGCATGAGCGGATCAAGACAGGCGAGTCACCTGACTGGATGAATGGGGACAAATCGAGGGTTGTGGAAGATGGCTCGTGGAATCGCAAACTTGATGTGCGGCGGGCGGTATCGGCGCAGCTTTGCGATGCTCCTGCTGCGGCTGCTCTTCTTAACGATCATCGCAGTGACTGTGAACGGTTGTCCGGCAGGCAGGTCAGGGAGCGACACCGCTTCCAGCAGCCGGACGGCTCAGAACACCCGAGCCCCGGAATCTGAGGCGCCTGCAAAGCGCAAGCATCCAGCGTTCCAGGAGATGGTGCAGCAGCGAGCGGAGATGGTGAGATGGCAGATCGCGGCCCGGCAGATCAGCGACCCGAATGTTCTGCTGGCGATGCGGACGGTGCCGCGGCATGCATTTGTGCCGGCGGAACACCGGCCCTATGCCTATGCCGACCATCCATTGCCCATCGGGCGCGGCCAGACGATCAGTCAGCCCTATGTCGTCGCGTTCATGACGGAAGCGTTGAAACTCAGCCGGGACTCCGTGGTGCTGGAGATCGGGACCGGGTCAGGGTATCAGGCGGCTGTGGCGGCCGAGATCGCAAGGGAGGTCTATACGATCGAGATCGTCGAGTCGCTGGCGAAGTCGGCGGCGAAGCTGCTCAGGGACCTGGGCTATACGAACATCCATGTCAAGGCGGGCGACGGCTACCATGGTTGGCCGGAACAGGGGCCCTTCGATGCGATCATCGGCACGGCCGCCGCGGGGCACATCCCACCACCTCTGGTTGAGCAGTTGAAGAACGGCGGACGCATGATCCTGCCGGTCGCGGGGGAACCCGGCTTTCAGTACTTGATCCTTCTGACGAAGAATGAGCGGGGCGAGTTGCATCGAGAGGAGCTCATGCCGGTGATGTTTGTCCCGATGACGGGCGACATCGAGCGGTCGGAGAAGAGCGATTGACGTCAGCCCCTACCCGGTTGATCCGATCAGTCGGCGGCCTCACTCAAGGCATGACCCAGACGGGAGAGATCCTCGCCAAAGCCCTTCACCGTATTGCAGCCCAGTGCGGCGAACAACATGCCTGCCAACATGAGGACCAGAAGCGCCTTGCGTATCATGTGTCGTTGCTCCGTATCATTGATTCGTACGAGTCTTCTGCCATCCTACCTATATCCATAGCAACTATATCGGCACATCCAAAGAATCCTGTACAGTGGAACCCCACGCCGTTGCGGGCTGGTGTATAATATGCGTGCCGATTGGCGGCGAAACGACGTACCGACAGTACGGACAGGTTGGATTGAGGATTGGCCCGGCTATGCGAGTTTTGACAACGGCGTTCCTTCTGTGTTGCAGCAACGTGTTCATGACCTTTGCCTGGTACGGGCATCTGAAGAACCTCTCAAATCGGCCGTGGATTCTGGCCGCGGTAGTAAGCTGGGGCATCGCTTTCTTCGAGTATATGCTTCAGGTCCCCGCCAATCGCATTGGGCACCACGTGCTCAACACGGGCCAGTTGAAAATCCTCCAGGAAGTGATCACGCTGATGATCTTCGTGCCATTCTCGGTGCTGTACATGAAGGAGAAGATCCGGCTGGACTACCTTTGGGCCGGCTTGTGCATCCTCGGAGCTGTCTTCTTCATCTTCCGCCAGAGACTCTTCGGAACGTAAACCATTGTAGAATATAGTCTTGTGAATCATCCTGTGCCGGATGGCGGCGCAGCGCAGCTCGTTTGTAGTGTGCCCGTAAGGGCATTGAAAAACGCCTGACGGCGTCACTACAAGCAGGAAATGCCACCCGGACTTCACCAGGCTAAGCCCCGCTGATTTTGCCTGAAATGGTGTGTCGCCGGATGCGTCTACAGGTGTGGTGGGTGCCGTGTTCGGCCGGCACGTCCTATAAAGCGTCGGGTCAGTGGAAAGGAGCGGGAAATGAAAGGTCTTGCCCAAATGTGGCTGTCCGTAAAAGACCAGCCGGCGCGGAGGCTGTGCAGGTTTGGGCAGAGGCTCTGGCGGCAGTGGCGGGTGACCATCTTCGTCATCCTTTTCGTGGTAGTGCCCGTGAAATCGAGCCTGGCGGACTGGAACTGGGTGCCGACCGGCTCGATGAATCCGACGATCCTGGAGGGCGACCTGATCTATGTGGACAAGGTGGCGTACGACCTTCGGTTCCCGCTGACGCTGCACCGCCTGGCCCGGTGGTCCGAGCCGCAGCGGGGCGACGTGGTAGTCTGTCTTTCCCCCGATGACGGCACACGCCTGGTAAAGAGACTCATCGCCGCCCCCGGCGATACCGTGGAGCTGCGCAATAACGTGCTGCTGCTGAACGGCCGGCCGCTCACCTACGACAAGGCGGTCGCCGACTACGCCGGACAGTTGCCCGATGACATCGCGCGGGTGCATCGTGGCCATGGAGGACCTGCGTGGGACCATCCACCCTGTGATCAGCATTCCGGGGATTCGGGCCATGCGGAATTTCGGACCGGTGACGGTCCCGGACGGATACTACTTCGTCCTCGGCGACAATAGAGACATGAGCCGGGATTCGCGGTTCTTCGGCTTCGTGCCCCGGCAGGCCATTCTCGGCCGGGCCCGTGCCGTCATCCTCTCGTTCGATATCACCGACAAATATCAGCCTCGACTCCGCCGATTCCTCTCGCGATTGCGGTAGCCGGCAACGCGTCATGCCCGGGCAGTAAAATCGCGGCGGCATTTTCGGCAGATTCCCTATTTCGCCGGCGAGGACCGAGCGGTAAAGACAATGATGCGTTTACCGCTGAAGGTTCCGAACTGACTGCGAAAGGAGGTTGGCTGGTGGGGCACGTGAGGGGAAATTCCGTCTGGTCGATCGCGCTGATTCTCGTCCTGACGGGCGTGACATACTCCGGCGATTTGCGTCGAGCCGGATCGCCCGTGGCAAAGGAGTACCCGTTCGGTCGGGGAAACGTCAGATGGGTCTCGACGCAATGGCTCCAGGACCATCTCAATGACCCGAACCTCAGCATCCTGGATACCCAGCCCGACATCCACGACTACCTCATCGAGCACATTCCGGGCGCGGTCTATTTGAATGAGGCGACGCTGAGGGCCCCGAAAGGAGGCCTGCCGGTACAGTACATCCCCGCGGAGGCCGCCAAGCTGCTGTTTCGCCGCATCGGATTGGATAACGATTCGCCCATTGTCGTGTACAGCGGACAAGGAGCATATACCGGGACAAGCGGCGCCCTGGCCCAAAGCATGCTCGCGTACGCACTGGCCAGGTTTGGCCATAACCGGGTGTACGTGCTCGACGGTGGCTTGGACAAGTGGCGGCGCGAGGGCCGACGCCTCTCCCAGGAACTCCCCAGAGTAGCGGAGGGCAAGTTTCGACCCACCGTCCGTCAGGAGTACGCCATCGAGATGGAACAGGTGAAGAGAATCAAGGATCGGGGCGACGTGATCCTGCTGGATGCCCGACCCGCGAACTACTATGAGGGCAAAGGGCCCTGGCGCAGGGCAGGGCACATTCCCGGGGCCGTCAACCTGCCGTGGCGGAGCGTGATGGCCGACGACAATCCAACACTGCTGAAATGCGACAACGAAATCCGCAAAATATTGAAAGACCACGGCGTGACATCGGATAAGACCATCATCGTCTCCTGCGGCACCTGCCGGGAGTCCACGTGCGAGTTCCTCCTGCTCAAGTGGTACCTCGGCTATCCTGACGTCAGACTCTACGAAGGCTCCTTCACCGAGTGGGTCGACTATCCCCAGAACCCCACCGTCACAGGCCCAGACCCCTATGATCGGCCGCCGACAGGCGCAACTCCGTGAGCGTGCTGCGACCGTCTCGACAGAATCGGCCCCACTATGTACAATCCTGACGTGTACGCATGGACGGCTGAATAGTCGCATAGAATTGTGACGGAGCAGCGCTATGGGTATGGAAGAAAAGTACCTGGATGTCCTCCAGAACATTGAGTTCGCGATTGTGGCCACGCATCGCAGGCATCCGAAAATGACGGACTACGAGGTCATGCGGGTGCTGGAGGCGGTGATCGATGGTTACAAAGCCGAGACGCTCGGACGTTCTCCGCGAGAGTTCACTCCATCGGAGATGGAAGCCGACCTCTGCAGGGCCGTGCACGACACGTGCGAGTGGCGTCTTGGCCGCAGCGACAGGCCCGCGGACAATGCGGGCCGGATGATGCCTGCACCCGAGTCTATAACGGTCGATACGATCATACTCTGCCTCAAGCAGATCCTGAAGTCCGTGGTCAAGTCCAACAAGAGCGGCGGCCGAACAGGATACCTGGACTTCATCGTGCAGTACGTCCGATGACCGACCCAGCGGCGATGACTTCACCATCCTGTCTCCCGTGGTCGATCCACGAGGAAGTCCTTGATGAGAGCATTCCAGTCTTGCTCGGGCTCAGCTATCACCGGCAGAGTCGGGGTGACGGCAAGGAGCAGGGTGGCGAGCACAATGTGGCTGTTCATCTCGGTCTCCTTCTGCAGCCAGGGGGAGCTTGATCTGGAAGGTGGTGCCTCGGCCGGGCTCGCTTTGGACGGCGATTTGCCCGCCGTGGGCTTCGATGATCTGCTTGACGACGTACAGGCCCATGCCTGAGCCTTCGGCAAGCCGGTCAGCTGACCGGCCGCGGCCGAACGGCTGAAACAGGATCTTCTGGTCTTCGGCAGAAATGCCGCGGCCCTGGTCGGACACAGCCAGCAGGACGAACGGCTCCTTCTTCTCGATCCGTACTGTGACTTGCGTATTTGGGGGGCTGTACTTGACAGCGTTGGAAACCAGATTCTGCACGACCCGCTCGAGCCGGTCAGCGTCACCGAGCACGGTGCATGGCTGGCCGTTCTCAACGACGATCCGGTGGCCGGCAAAGGCCTGGGCCTGAGATTGAATCAGGCGCCGGACAAGCGTGCACAAATCCACTCTTTCCTTGTTGACGGAGAACCTGCCGCTGGCGACCTGGATATCATCCGTCAAATCGCGGATGATCGTACGCAGGCGTTTCGCCTCCTCGCTTATGTCGTCCAGCATAGACGCGATCTCCTGGGGTTCTGTCGCCTGCCCACTGCCCAAGGACTCGCGAAGCATGCGGGCGCCGAAGTCGATCGCCAGCGCGGGATTCTTGAGATCGTGGACAACCATCGCGACAAATTGCAGCCGGTCCTTCTCCCGGTTGGCGATGTCGTCGGCCATGTTGTTGAAGGTCCGGGCCAGCGCCCCCAATTCGTCATCGTGCAGTACCGCTGCTCTCGCCGAGGGATTTCCCTGGCCGAAATTGCGCACTGGAAGTCAGCGCGAGGGTGGGGCGAACGACCCGATTGACCAGGCTGAACGATCCGGCGGACAGCAGCCCAGCCGTACTCAGCGAAAGGGCGAGCGCCCATTCGGTCACGTTTCTGTCCAAATCGTCGGCGGCGTCGAGAGATTTCTGCAAGTCCGTCTCGTTCTGGACGTCGAAGACGCGTGCGGCCGAAAGCAGATTCGCCAACAGCGGCTCGCTCTGGGACGGCGCAGCGCGCCAGACTCCGACTGCTTGCGAAGAGTGTTCATTTCTCTCTCGATCCGGGCGGATACCTCGCGTTCCTGGTCCGTGGTAATATAGCGCCGAAGGTCGGCCGCGATCTGCTCGGCCGCATGGAGGGATTCCTCCCGCTTCTGTCTGTACATGCTTTGGCCGGTGGCCTTCCAGAGGAGGTCGTTGTATCGATCTTTGAGAACGTCCGACTCCAACTCGTGCGCCACATCCAGAGCCTGGATATCCAGAGCAATCCGCTGGTCAATCCTCGAGAGCTTGCTCTTGGCAACGAACCAGCCGCCAACCAGGCCGGCCCACGCCAGAAATACAGAGCCAGCCCAGAATGCAATCAGCATCCGTATGCTCATCGATCGAACCGAAATCCCTGCGAATCCCGCTTTCATGCATCTGCTGCCTTCACAACCTGACTTGCACCCTCCAGAGGTACTACGCCTGAGACGGTCAATTGGGTCGGACGTGACAGGCGGAAGGGCACCCCGGCCGTGCTACTTGCGGCCGGCGCAGCCAATGAGATTCGCTGCCGCACGGGAGATCAGGGCATTGGGGCGGTCGGACTGACGACCGATGCGTGGCGTTCGCGGTAGATCAGGACAAGATTGCGAACGTAGACTACACTGCCCAGCGATTGGCCCAGGATGAATACGGGGTCGGCGCGGACGACGGCATAGAGCAACAGACCGGCGCTGCCAAACAGGCTCAAGTACCAGAATGAAACCGGAATGACGCTCCTGCCCTGACGCTCCGAGGCAATCCACTGGACGAGGAACCGAGCGGTGAACGCGCCTTGGAAAACGAGTCCGAGGATGACCCAACAATCGAGATTGGCAGACAATCGGTTCCACATATCAGGACTCCCACTCCCGGCATTCGTATCGCAACATCCGGTGCTGCATCCATCGGACGACAAGGCAATCACGAAGCGCCTTGAAGACACGGTTGAAGACCCCATACTTGGCCCTTCCAGCGGTGCGGGGCCGGTGATTCACGGGGATTTCCACGACCTCGTAACCCTCCATCTTCACAAGCGTCGGGAGGAATCGATGCATGCCGTTGAACAGCTTGAGGTGGTCGATGCACTCGTGGCGGAACACCTTCAAGCCGCAGGCGGAATCGTGGATTTGCTCGTGGGTGAGCCAGTTTCGCACGCGATTGGCGACACGCGTCGAGACCAGACGGACCCACGGATCCCGGCGATTGGCTCGCCAGCCATTGATCAGGCCGCATTGCGTCGTAAGCAGCGTATCCAGCAGACGGGGGATATCGGCAGGGTCGTTCTGCAGGTCAGCGTCGAGCATGGCGATGAATGAGCCTCTCGCGCGGCGCAGGCCCGCATCCAGCGCGGCAGTCTGGCCGGAGCGGTTCCGCAGCGACAGGACACGTAATTGCGGATGCTTCTTCATCAGCTCCGGCAGTAGGCGAGGCGTATCATCGGTGCTGCTGTCGTCAACTAGGATGATCTCCCACCCATACTCAGACCTTGCCAGGGCTGCCGCGATTTCTTCGAGCAGCCGCGGCAGGTTCTCCGCCTCATTGTGGGCCGGCGACACGACAGACAGATATATCCCGCGATTTGACGGATTTTGAAGGCCCATAGGTTCCATCCTAAGAGTCCTGAAGCAAGGTATCCGTACCCAGATTCTCCGATGCCATTGTACCGGATTAGTTCAGCACTGCAAGATCCGAGCGGACCTTGTAGTTTCATGTTGCCCGTGCGCTTCATTCGCCTGTAAAATCATCTTCGGGAGCTAAGGCGGCACTCGAGTCTGGGGACGGTCGCAGAGCACATCAGGGGGGTACAAATGCAGACTGAGGAGTCTCGT
This sequence comes from Sedimentisphaerales bacterium, assembly GCA_963708075.1. GTDB lineage: Bacteria > Planctomycetota > Phycisphaerae > Sedimentisphaerales > Anaerobacaceae > PLanc-01. The sequence goes on along the minus strand of OY970194.1, from coordinate 3,432,996 downwards.
GCGTCCTGGCTGTTTGTCGCCGCGATCTGCGCGGTAGTAGCTGGGGGCTACTGGTTCATCGACACGTGTAGCACACTGTGGGACCGGGATGAGCCGCGGTTCTCGCGGGCCACGGCCGAAATGATTGAGTCGGGCAACTATCTGTACCCGACGTTTAATGGCCAACTCCGCCCGGACAAGCCGATCCTGATATACTGGCTGATGTCCATTCCGATGCGCCTGCTTGGGCCAACTTCGTTGGCGTGCCGCTTCTTCAGCACGGTGGGCATCGTCGTCACTTGCCTGCTCACGTTCCTTATCGCCCGGCGGTTTCTTGACGTTGAAGCGGGATTATGGTCCATGGCTGTTCTGCCGTCGACGCTGATGATTATGGTCGAGGGCACGGCGGCCACGGCGGATGGCATTCTGCTGCCGACCATGGTCGCCGTTATCGTGCTGTTTGCATCCGGCCTTGCATCCGGATTGCGGTGGTACCACGTGATGGGGATGGGGTTAGCCCTGGGGCTTGGGCTTTTGGCCAAAGGACCGGTGGCATTGCTGTCCATCGCGGTCATGGTGAGTACGCTCTGGCTGATCCGGAGAAGCGAAGTCCGGATCGGGTCCCACGTTGGACAACTCGGGGAGGCCACTGTCCTGGGGGCATTGTTGTTCATTGCATGGGCCATTCCCGCCAATCACGCCACCAGTGGAGAGTTCCTGCGTCTTGGTCTGGGCCATCATGTCCTGGCACGGACGGCGCGGCCGCTGGAGCACCACGGCGGGGACTTCCTGCTTCACCTGCCGTACTACCTGCCGGTAATTATCGCGGGGTTCTTCCCCTGGACGTTGCACCTGCCGGGATCGGTCTCGGCCGTCCTGAACAGACGAGTGGGGGGCGTTCATTTCCGGGAGCTATTCCTGGCCTGGGTGGCTTCTGTCGTGGTCATCATGACTCTTGTGGCGACGAAACTGCCTCACTACATCCTGTTCACATGGCCGGCGATGGCCCTGGCGGTGGGCGGCACCTTGGCAGCCGCCTCACGGGAGCAGTTGGCGGATGTCGACCGACGTTGGCTCCGAGGCGGAGTGTGGTTCTTCGGACCGGTAGCGAGTGGATCGGTGCTCGGCCTGCTTGCCGCTCCTTTCGCGCTGCACCTGCCAGGGAGTGTGGCGTCGTTCTGGGCCGCTGCCATGGTCCTGCTGGCGATGTCCGCGCTGGCGATCTGTCAGCAACTTCAAGACCGTCCGCGGGCCAGTGCGATCACTCTGCTTGTTGGCATGGTCGTAGTGCAGATTCCCGTGATGCTCGGCATCATGCCGGCCCTGGAGCAGGTCAAGATCTCCATACCTCTTGCGGAAGCTGTCAAACGGACAACGGTCGCGGATGTCCCCGTGGTGACATTTGGCTATCGTGAGCCGACGCTGAACTTCTATGTCGGTCGGCGCATTGAACCGCTTGGCAGCGAAGAGGCGGTTGCAGCATGGGCCCGGCAATCACAACCAGGGGTGCTCATCATTCCAGAAGCCGCGTTGACGGGGATCGAGCAGCGATACGGTCCACTATGTCTTGTGAGGATTGCCTCCAAACAGGGCTTGAACTACTCGAAGGGCAAGACGCTGGAGGTTGCGGCGATGCTGCGCGGAAGGGGCATGAATGAATGATAGCGAACAGTCCGGTCGTGCAGACTGCCTGGTGTCGCGTGACCTTCCCCGGCGAGCGAAGCTGCTTACCCTGCTTTTCGTGTGGTCCTGCCTGGTCCTGGTCGGGATCCTGGCGATCATCTCCTGTTTCCTGTTCTTTGACCAGGAGGTGCGAGAGTGGTTCCAGAGTCATCCCGACGTCTGGCATGAGCACGCCTGGGTGGATGGATTCCGACAGTTGGGGAAGGCTTACGTAGTCATCTGGCTGCTGTTGCTTTGGAGTTGGCTGGTCGACCGCTGGCGTGCGACGATCGTCATTGTGGTTTCCCTGGCTCTTGTTGGTCTGTGCGTATGTTCTCTCAAGGTTGTGGTGCACAGACCCCGGCCGCACCTGTACACCGCGGCACTCGAGCGACTGTCGCCTGAGGATCGGCGTATTGTCTCGGGGCAAAGGGCGTCTTTTCCTTCCGGCGACACGGCCGTCGCTTTTGCCGTGGCGACGGTTCTGTCGGCCTCGCCGGGCCGGCGCTGGGCACCTTTGCTTTTCACGGCCGCCGGCGGGATCGGTCTGCTCCGGATCGCGGTCCTGGCTCACTACCCGTCCGACGTGCTCGCCGGAGCGATGATCGGGGTGTTGTGTGGCTTCTGGGCTCTACGCATAACCGTCCACTGGCAGCAGCCGGACATGTTCCATGTGAGAGGTTCATCGCGAGTGGTTGCAGGGCTGTTGCTGGTTCTCATCCTGCCGCTGGCAGGCCGGTTCCTCCATATGGAGGCGATGTGGATCTTCCTGGAAGTTTATGGTATCCCTCTGTTGGCGCTCATCTTGACGTACTCGGCTGTAGTTTGGATGCGGGCGTTCCGCCGAACCTCCCGGCAACCGCCCATCCATGATTCGGCGATGACAGGAAGTGGCCATCGATTCAGCCGGTCTCCCTGGGACGTTCGATGGCGCCCCTCTTCTGGAGGACGTATGCGACGAGCCAGCAGAGCAGGGCCCAGAGCAACCCCACGCTCCAGCCGGCAAGGACATCGGTGGGATAATGGACGCCGAGATACACCCGACTGAACCCGACGAGGAGAGTGATGAGAACGGCCATCGTGAGAAAGTAGATCTTGAGGCGGTACTGGTTGGTCGTGCGGGCCAGCAGTGCCCCAAGAGTCAAATACACTATGGCCGAGAGCATGGAATGGCCGCTGGGAAAGCTGGCTGTAACGACGTAACTCTCGGGTGAGGCGAATTCAGGCCGTGGCCGATCGAACAGAGTCTTGAGTACCAGACTGACGACAACGCCGCCGACGGTCGCGGCCAGCAGCAGCACCAGGGTGCGATGCTGTCTTCGCATCAGCAGATACCCGGCACAGGCGGCGGTGACGAGCGTCAGGATCGTGCTGCTTCCCAACGCGGTGATATCCCGCCACATGTCCTTGAACCACTGCGGGCCGATAGGGTTAGTCATGTCGTCCGGCGTCCGAAGGTGACGCAACACCCATTCGTCATATTGCTGCGTTGTACCTTCCAGGACCTCATCGGCCAACTCCGCGGCGAGCCAGCCTGTGATGATAATGACCGCCAGAATCAGCAGCATGAACAGGTCCACATTGACCCGGAATCGATCCAGAAGCTCCCTTATTCTCACGATCAATTCGAGACTCCCAAGTCAAATCCACGCTTGACGCCAAGCATCCCATGATTTGTGGAAAGCGTCACGAGTGAAGAATAAGGCCTCTGAACGGTTGAGGGCAACAAGAAAGCGCCCGGAACTGACGTGAAGACCCCAAGTGCCGCCTCGTCAGGCGACTGCAGTGATTATGCCCGCCCGGCTCCGTGAATCAGTACCCAGTGTCTTAAGCCGGGCGGGCAAATATATGAATAGCCATTCTTGCTGCGACCGAGAATGCTTTCAAGGCACAAACTTACCGTCGCCGCGGCGGCTCGTGCATGTGCTCCTCATGGCCTACTCCCACGGGCTCCTCAATTTCCCGTGTTGCAGCCGCAGGCAGCTTGTGAGTGTGCACGGGCGTGTACAGGCCGCCAACGATGATGCCGTAGATCAAGTGACCCGCGACAAAAAGCGTCGCTGCCGCTGCCCCATAGTTGATGGCAAACGCACCGGGCGCCCGAAGGAGGTCCGGGATTGCCGGGTGAATTGCCGGCAGCGCCGTCAGTGCGAGTCCACCGATCACGGCGTGAATCGCGCCGCCTATCAATCCGGTAAACCAGTTGGATCCTCTGATGGCTTCAAAGACGGCCGCATAAATGAAAGCGATCAGCCCGCTTACGACCAGGTGTATCACGGCGCCCAGGACCCACGTCCCGGCGGTTGCATCGTTCGTGATCATCGAACCCCACAGGATACCGAGGTTCAAGTCGGTGATGCCTGCGGCACGGGCGATGGCCACAAGAGCGAGCATGACCGCTCCGCCGATCACACCTGCCAGAAATGCCAATCCGACCCTCATGATTATGCTCCTTTAATTCATGGTTGCTTCGTAGATAATTGTCTCTGATGTACCTACGCCGGCGACAGGACCGACGCTCGGTGGGTAAATCCCCTAATCGGGCGCGTCTTATCTCGCATGATACATGCTTGTCGATTCAAGGAAATCCCAAAGCAGCTTTCCTTGAATAATAAGCCCAACTTCCATTTTGCAGAACTCCACCTCCCACGAACGAAACAATCGTATTTGCGGGGCGGCCGGCTCCGCTTAGAATCGTGGCATGCTCTATGCATGGTTATCCATCCTGGTTGTGCTCAATGCGGCATCGCTGATGCTGGTGCTGTTCGGCCTGCCGGGCAATTGGCTGATGGTGATCTCGACGTGCCTGTTTGCCTGGTGGAAGTGGGACCAGCGGGTGTTCTCCGGCTGGACGCTGATCGCGATTGTGGCTATAGCGCTTCTTGGCGAGCTGATCGAATTCCTTGCCGGGATGCTTGGGGCCAGGAGGTCCGGGGCAAGCTGGCGAGGGGCGATCTCGGCGGTGTTCGGGGCGATCTTCGGCGCCCTGGTTGGCACATTCGTGATCCCGGTCCCGTTCCTGGGCAGCGTGATCGGCGCGTCCATCGGGGCGGGCCTGGCCGTATGGGCCGTCGAGGTCTCGCGTGGAGAGCTCGCTGAGCATTCCCTTCGCCGGGGCGTCGGCGCGGGAATCGGTCAGTTCGTCGGCATCACGAGCAAGATCATGCTGGGTCTGGTAATCTGGCTCATCATTGCGGTCGCCGCCTTCTGGCCGTAAAGTGGTACACGGCTTTGCTGCATTGTGATGGGTGAGCATTGGTTGAGAGGTGCGGGTTGGATATGCGGAAGTCGCTCGTGATTTGTGTCTATGTCAATACGGCTATCGCCGTTGCACTGAGCCTGTACTTCTTCCTCATTCCGGCAGGGGAGTTGGTTTGGGATTTACGCGATCCGGGATTGCGCGGCGAGGAGGTGCCTCGGCTCACATTTCGCTGGCATCGGGCCCTGTCACCGAAGTATGAGGCGTGGGCGCGGGACCGCGTGCGGTCGGGGGGAGCACAGTCGAACACCGCGGATATCGCGGGGACGGAGTGGCCGTTGTTCGGCTCGGTCTTTTACCTGTGGGCGACGGAGGCCTTGCAGGAGGCGGCGGACAAGAATCCGGGGCTTTGTCCGGCGCCTCCGAACCAGTACGCGCGCGGGGCCATCGAGGCGGCTGCAGCGCTTGTGGCGGACCCGGACCATGCCGGCTGGGTCAAGCAGCACTGGGGCGACGACTACCTCGAGCATGAGAACCTGTTCTACCGGATGCTGCTGATCAGTGCATTGACAAGCTATCAGAAGCTCCTCGGCGATACGAGGTACGAGGAGCTTCTGCGATGGCAGGTTGGGTCGCTGGCCAATGAGCTCGATGAGTCGCCGCACGGGCTGCTCGATGATTACCCCGGCCAGTGCTACCCCGTAGATATCGTCCCGGCGATTGCCGCGATCCAACGAGCCGACGCCGTGCTCGGCATGGACCACTCGCAGTTCGTCGCCAGGGCCATCCGCGGTTTCGAGGATACCCGACTGGACAGTCACACGGGGTTGCCCGCGTACGTGGTCGATTCGAAGAACGGCCGTGCAGAGGACAGCGCCCGGGGCGTGGGCCTGTCGTTCATGCTGACGTGGGCGCCGCAGCTTTGGCCGCAAACCGCACAGGACTGGTATGCTAAGTACACGGAGCAATTCTGGCAGGAAGGGCTGTTCTTCGCCGGTTTCCGCGAGTTTCCCAAAGACATCGACGTCGGCTGGTTCAACATGGGGGATGTGGATGCCGGACCGGTGGTTGGCGGCTACGGGGTTGCCGCCAGCGCGTTTGGCGTCGGGGCTGCCCGGGCGATGGGCCGCGCGGATCATGCGTACAAGCTGGCGGCACAGGCGCTGGTCGCAAGCTGGCCGCTGCCGGATGGCACGCTGCTCGTGCCGCGCATACTGTCGAAAGTCTCCGATGCACCGTACCTTGGCGAGGCGGCCACGCTGTTCGCCCTGACACGCACGCCGGCAGTACAGGCTCAGGGCGGTGCAAAGTTGGGATTGCCCATGATCGTGTATCTGGGCGTGTTCGGACTTCTCGCCCTGGGGATCTACGAAGTCGTCACCTCAATCCTCAAGCTGAGGCATTGGCGCCGCGAAGACCCCCGACGTTACGTGCCTTCGCCGCAATTGCAGGTGCTCGCGTGGTGGGTTCTTCTCGGCTGTGCCGCGGTTACGGCGGTGGCTCTGAGTAGGTGGATCGCTTTGATCTTTCTTCTGGCCGCACTGATTCTGCCATCGCGGCGAAAGCGGAAAGCCGATGATGCGGCGGAGCAGAGCCCTTCCTCCAATCCCGTCGCATAAGAACGTTGCGCAAATCCAAGCGTATTTAGTATAGAGACGGTTATAAGGTAAATTACAACGTGTGTACGGAGTTGTGCGATGACACTCTACATAGACCATTGCTGGACATGTTCGAGGATACGGCAATCACTGGGTGAGCTGGCGATGGCCCACGAGGTAGTGGTCGTGCCGCGAGAAGGCCAGGCCGACCACCTGCCGCAGGGGACCCAGCCGCCCGTGCTGCTCGATGACGGCAGGGCCATCCAGGGCAGCGGCAATGTTTTCGCCTATATCGATGAGCTTCAGGAACTCAAGCGAGTGTGGCTGAAGTATCAGAGCGACGTGTGTTACATGGACGAGGATAGTGGCGAAAGTTGCTGACCCTGTGGATGCGGGCCCTCTGAGGTGCACTTCAAGTCTCCCCTTTGTGGGTTTCCATGCCTGTGATAAAGTAGAATTCCAGAATGGCACAGTTGGATAATATCAAGCAGTTCTTACCGACGACTCGGGATGAGATGCGTCGCCTGGGCTGGGATCAGGCCGACGTTATCCTCGTCACGGGTGATGCATACGTGGATCATCCCTCGTTCGGCGTGGCGATGATCGGCCGCTGGCTCGAGAAGCTGGGTTATCGCGTGGCAATCCTGCCTCAGCCCGACTGGCGCAGCGTGGATGCGTTTCGTTCGCTCGGCGCGCCGAGGCTGTTCTGGGGGATCACATCCGGCTGCATCGACTCCCGCCTGAACGACTATGCCTCGATGGGCCACCGGCGGCAGGCCGATGTTTATAGTCCGGGTGGAGCGATCGACCTGAGGCCGACCCGGCCGCTGCTGGCGTATGCGGCCCGGGCGCGCGAAGCGTACCCGCAAGTGCCGATCATCCTCGGCGGACTGGAGGCCAGCCTGCGCCGGCTCGTCCATTACGACTATATCTCCGACAAGCTGATGCGATCCGTGCTGGTGGACGCCAAGGCGGACATGCTCGTCTTCGGCATGGGCGAGCTGGCGACTGCCGAGATCGCCCGGCGGCTGGATGGGGGAGAGCCAATCATCGCGATGACAAATGTCGCGGGCACAGCATACAAGGTGGTGCGCGATACGCCGGTACCGGCGGATGCAGTGCGCTTGCCCTCGCTGGGGCAGCAGACCGAGAACAAAGCCATGGTCATGGAGGCCCAGGAGCAGTATCAACGAATAGCGTCTCCTGATTGCGGATTGCGGATTTCGGATTGCGGATTGAATACGATGCGAGAAACGAATCCGCAATTGATCTTGGGGGGCCGACCTGTCGTGCAGGACCAGGACCCCGGGACCATTGTGGTGATGCCGCCGGCAAGACCTTTGACCACGGCCGAGCTGGATGCCTTGTATGACCTTCCGTTCACACGCCAATGGCATCCGCAATACACGGGTTCCGGCGGAATCGCCGCCCTGGAGCCGGTGGAGTTTTCGATCACCACGCATCGGGGCTGTTACGGCGGCTGCTCCTTCTGCTCGATCTATTTCCACCAGGGCAAGGAGATCACCTCACGCAGCATCGAGTCGCTTCTGGCCGAGGCGGACCGATTGAGTGCAACCCCGCGCTTCCGAGGGACTATCAGCGACCTCGGCGGGCCGACGGCCAACATGTACGGCACGAACTGCACGAAAGAGCAGGGGTGCTCCCGACAGAGCTGCGTGTTCCCGTCGCCTTGCAAGAACCTGAATCTCGACCTCGGGCCGCTGATGGAAATGATGGAAGCATTCATCCACTGGAAGGGCGGCTCGCGAGGCAAGCGGCACGTGTATGTGGCCTCGGGCATCCGGCACGATCTGGCCCTGCACAGCCGGGAGTATCTCGATCTGCTCGTAGGGCATTTCGTGGGCGGGCATCTGAAGGTCGCGCCCGAGCATTACTGCGACCAGGTTCTGCGCCTGATGGGTAAGCCCGCGTTTGCATCGTTCGAGGAGTTCGAAAGCCGCTTTGACGAGGCCTGCCGCCGTGCCGGCAAGGAATTCTACCTTGTGCCATACTTCATCAGTGCTCATCCCGGCTGCACCCTCGACCACTCTGTCAAGTTGACGGAATACCTCGTCTCGCGATCCTGGCAACCCCGCCAGGTGCAGGACTTCGTTCCCGTGCCCTTGACGCTGTCCACGGCGATGTACGTCGCCGGACAGGATGCCGCCGGCCACAGGATTCACGTCCCCGGCGGCCGTCGTGAAAAACGCCTCCAGGCGGCCCTGCTCCAGTATTATCGTGAGCCCAACGCCAAACTCATCACCGAGCACCTGCAATCGAGTGGCCATGCCGACCTCCTGAAGGACCTGCGCAGACTCTGGTCGAACAATCGCCGCCGCAAACGAACATAACCACTCCCTCGCCATGGCGACCACGAGAGCGAAAAATTCTGCACGATGCGGCCGAATCTCCGTATGACCCTGTTGCGATGAGCGACCTGCATTTGTAGAGTCGTGGGCTGTCGCACGGCCGCTCCGGCTGCTCGAAGGGATCAAGGATGGCGCAGTCTTCATCTTCGGGCGGCGCGGTGTACGGCATCGGAAAGGAAGCTGACGACGCATGGCGATGGCAATGCTCCAGAGAGGCGGGGTGGAGGAATGGGCGGGGCCGATCGGTCTGGTGATACACCACGGCCTGCTCCTGTTCGCGGTGGTCAATCCCATCGGAAATATCCCGGTGTACGCCGATCTCACACGGGACCTGCAGGAGCGTGAACGCAAGCGGGTGATGAACCTGGCCGTCCTCACGGCCCTCGGCGTCGTCATCGTTTTCACCCTGATCGGCGATTGGAGTCTGGCCTATCTGTTCAACGTGACCGTGGACGATCTGCAGATTGCCGGCGGCATCCTCCTGTTCATCATCGCCCTTCATGGCATCATGCCGCACGGGGACGTGTACCAGCACCCTAAAGATCGCATGATGGTCGCCGTGTTCCCCATCGCGTTTCCCATCATGGTCGGTCCCGGCGCGCTCACGGTGACCATCATCACGACACAGGCCATCGGCCAGGGCCTGATGGTTATCACGGCGGTAGTGACGTTCTTCTTCGTATTCCTGATCGCGCGGAATGCCCACACGTTGATGCGTCTGACCGGCCCGTACGCCGGGATGATGATTGCCCGGCTGCTCTACATCTTCCTCGCGGCTAAAGCGGTCGCCATGATCCTTCACGGCGTCGGCGGCTTCCTCGAACAATTCTTCCCGCGTCTGCAAACTTTGACGTAGCCGCCGGCTATTTCTGCCGCTTGCCTTTCTTTGTCGTCTTGTTCCTCTTGGCTTCTTGAGCGGGTTGCTCGCCCTTTCGGACCGGTGTTGGCGCGCCCTTGACTTCCATCGGGATGGAGTAGAGAGACGTCCGGGCCGTGATGAACAGGGTCTGATTGTCCTTGCCGCCGAAGGTGACGTTGGCCGGCCCTTCGGGGACGGCGATCTCCTGGATCTTCTGTCCCTTGCGGTTGTGGACGGTGACGGCCTTTCCGGTCAGATAGACGTCGCCCCGGCTGTCGAGGGTCACGCCATCGGAGCCCTGCTCGACAAGAAGCTGCTTGTCGGTCAGGGTGCCGTCCTTGTTGATGCTGTACACGAAGGTTTTCCCGGCGCCATGATCGGCGACGAAGAGCCTCCTGCCGTTGGGTGTGCCGATGACGCCGTTCGGGCGGACCATGTCATTGATCACGCGAATGACGCTCTTGCGGTCCGGCGTCAGGTAATATACGTGCTCGCCATCCTGTTCCATGCCCTCACGGCCCCCATAGCGCGGATCGGTGAAATAGATGCCGCCCTTGGGATCGATCCAGAGATCGTTGAGACTGTTGAACTTCTTGCCTTCATACTTATCCGCGAGCACAGTGACTTCGCCCTTGGGCGAGATGGAGACCAGCCGCCGGTCGCCGCCCTGGCAGGCAATGAGATTGCCGTCCTTATCGAAGTACAGCCCGTTGGCCCCGCCCGAATTCTCCAAGAACGTGCTGAGCTTGCCCTCCTCGACGGACCATTTGAGAATCCGGTTGTTCGGAATGTCACTGAAGTACACATCGCCCTTCGCATCCGCCGCCGGACCCTCGGTGAATTTGAAATCCCCGGCAAGCTTCTTGACCTCCGCCCCGGCCGCAACCAGGCCCGTGCCTCTGGCTCCCTCTTTCTTCGCAGGCCTTTCCCTTGCCATGCCCGTGACGCCGAGCACCAGAACCACCACCACCGAAATGAAACATGTCTTCGCCTTCATACCCATCCCTTTCTCATGTGAACCTCTTTGCCGTTAGGTGTGTCACCCTTTGTTCTCAAAGGAGTCTATACCCGTACTGACCCGGCGCCAAGCTCTCAGAGTCCCCAGTTGGCCCTGGCCGTGTGATTTCGTGTTTGGGCCCCAAGAGAGGCTGGACTTCCTGCCCGCCCTCTTGATTCATCCGGCCTCTGCGGCGATCATTGGTAACGACGAGCGACTACCATAGGTATCGGCAATTGAGTATTCTGTCGAGATTCAGCTTTTTGTTCGCATTTGGAGGATAGCTGATGGGCACATTGGTGCAGAGACTGGCGGCGGGCCTCGGGCTGGGGCGACTGCCAGAAGCAGTGCGAGCACAGGTCGAGTCGGAGGGGCGAATCGTGTATCTGGCTGAAGGGGTCCTGGAGACGGCCATATTCCGGCACTATAGGGCGCAGGGCGTTCGAAGTGGGTACAGACGAATCAGCTTCATCGGGTACTTCGTTCTGTCAGAGCGGAAGATGGTCGTGAAAGCCAAACGCTACAGTGAAATCAACATCAACGTGGCCTACGATGATGCACTGTTCAAGAAGATGATATTTGCGGTCAGGCCCACGTACCTCTCGTTGGCATTTAACGCATCCGAACAGAGCACGCAGGCCAGCGGGCAGATTGAGGTCCGCGTCCACCTTCCTGATATCGCCGCCGCCTCAGAGATTCTTGAGCAAGCCGGCGCACGAATTGGGTAAAAAAGATGGGGAATTTTCTTGCACGGCGGATGTTGGCGTGGGTAGAATGACGTCTGGTAAAAGCGCGAAGGCAGGGCAGAGTCGTCATCATATGCTCTTCGCCATTATACAACATCTTTCTGTCATATCGTTCCTGCCTTCGAAGTGAGTACATCTTTGTGCGCCGGTGCGGCACGACGTTGCATGTCGCGCGTCTGTGGGCCGCAGAGACTGCATGGAAAACCGGCACCAGTCACGTCCACGGCGAACTTTGCGCAGGCACAGTGTCTGCGTTACTCACTGGCGACAGAGATATGAAAGGGCGGAACAATGGAGAGCAGACGGAAGTTCGCAATCGTTGTGGCCATCGCGGCCCTGATTCTGCCGGCATGGTCCCCGGCAGCAAGGAGTGCGGCGGCCGAACTCAAAGCAACCAACCCCAGCCCCGCGGAGGGCGCAACCGGGGTGACCCTGGCGCTGCTGGAATGGACGCCGGGCGCCACGGCGGTCTGGCATGATGTGTACGTCGGCGCCAAACCGCAGCCAGGGCCGGCGGACTTCAAAGGTCGGCAACCTCTCGGCGTATCGATGTACTTTTACAGCGCTGGCTTGACGCCGGGGACCACTTATTACTGGCGGATCGACGAAGTCGAAGCCGGCACGACCACGATTCACACCGGAGATGTCTGGAGCTTTACGACGCAGGGGTACACTGCGAGCAACCCCGCACCGGCCGACGGCGCCATAGGTGTGGACCCAGTCGTGAAACTCACGTGGACACCCGGCAGGTTGGCCGTCGCACACGATGTGTATTTTGGTGTCGACAAGGCTATGGTCGACCAAGGCGCAAGCGAGACCTTCAAGGGCAAGCAGGGAGCCACTGAATACGATCCCGGGCCCCTGAGCCTGAGCACGACGTACTACTGGCGCATCGACGAAACGGTGGACTCTCACGGGAAGCCCTTCAAGAAGCGCGGTCCGGTTTGGAGCTTCACGACGCGCGAAATGCTGCTGACCCCGGTCTACTACGTCGATAGTAAGAAGGGCAGCGACAACAATGATGGCCTGACTACCGGGACGGCGTTTGCCACCATCCAGAAGGGAATCGACTCCGCCATCGATGGCAGCACAATCCTGGTCTACCCGGGCGTCTATCGCCAACCGATTGACTTCCTGGGCAAGGCCATCACTGTTCGCAGCGCCGGCCATGCCGCCGTCCTGACGGTGGGGACCGAGTTCGCCGTGTCGTTCTGCACCGGCGAAGGGCCTGCCAGCGTGCTGGAGAACTTCATTATCCGAGACAGCTTCCTCGGCGTCTTCCTCGTGCAAAGCTCGCCGACGATCCGGAATCTGACCGTGGTTGCGAACAAGTACGGCCTGGAGGCCTATGCCGGGGCCGACCCCAATATCTCGAACTGCATCTTCTGGTACAACGCCGGTGACGACCTGGTCGGATGCGACGCTCGCTATAGTTGCATCCAGCGAGGGTCCTCGGGCCAGGGCAACTTCACCAGCGACCCGCTGTTCGTCGATCCCAACGCGAAGGATTACCATCTGCAGAGCGAGCGAGGCCGCTACTGGGCCAGGCATGAAGTATGGGTCCTGGACAAGGTCACCAGTCCCTGCATCAACGCCGGCGACCCGAAGGCCGACTACTCGAAGGAGCCAAAGCCCAACGGTGGGCGGATCAACCTCGGGGCCTACGGCGGAACCGCCTACGCGAGCCTGGGCGAGACAGGACAGACGGGCAACCAGCCCCCGACCGTTGTTATCACGACTCCGGAAGATGGAACCACGTTCAATCCCTTGCCCGAGACGGTCAGAATCGAAGCTCAGGCATCGGACAGCGACGGGTATGTCTTGAAAGTGGAGTTCTTTGCCGACGGTGAGAAGATCGGCGAGGACACAGACGGCAGCGATGGTTGGGCGTTGGACTGGACGGGCTCTCCCCTTAACTACATGACCGCCAGTCCTGGCCTGCGCGCACGGGCGACCGATGACGATGGTGCCAGCACGGACTCGCCGTCCATTCGTATTCATAAGCCCCGTGGGCTTCGCTGATCTCTGCTGCGATTGACCTTTCGCCGAGGCGCAGCGGCAAGCGGAGCCTGCCGCTGCCACCCGGCACGATGCTCAAGAATCTGTGCAGATGCGACATGTCGGGTGCGGCTAATCCTGGTGGGGAGGCGAGCATCCATCCTGTCATCCTGAGCGGCAGCGAAGGATCTGAGCTGAGCATGGGAACAAGCATCAGTTCCATTCGTGGGCCAGATGCTTCGCTTCGCTCAGCATGACAAACAAGGGCTGTTCGCTCACGAAATGTAGTCGCACACGACATGTCCCGGACCCGGGGTTTGCATTCACCTTGCGCCGCCCGGAGGCGCGGAACGCCCAGCCATCTGATGAGATGCCGCACGCCAGGACGATAGATAAGTAGACATGGCATCCCTGGACATGGATTTTTCCATCTGCTCGCTTTACCTGCGTCACTGGCCGGGCTATGCTCGTGACGTGAGTGCTGGAGAACCAAAAGCTCGGCAAGTGCAGGAAAGGAATACGAAGATGAGGAATGTAGCTCTGATCGTGTTGGTGGCGTTGCTGGCCCGGTCGGTTTCTGCCAGGGAGTACCATGTTTCAGTGGACGGGCGCGATACGAATGCTGGGTCGGCGTCCAAGCCGTTGAAGACGATCTCGGCGGCGGCTGAGAAGGCGCAGCCCGGCGACACGATCACGGTGCATGCCGGGACGTATCGCGAACGAGTCACCCCGCCCCGCGGGGGCGAGTCGGATCAGAAACGCATCATCTACCGGGCGGCCCGTGGTGAGAAGGTCGCTATCAAGGGCTCCGAAGTCATCAAGGGCTGGCAGAAGGTGCAGAACGACACTTGGAAAGTCACCATCCCCAACACCTTCTTCGGGGGCTTCAATCCCTACAGCGACTTGATTCGCGGCGACTGGTTCAGTCCCAAGGGACGGGATCACCACACGGGGGCGGTGTATCTGAACGGCCACTGGCTCACCGAAGCGGCCAAGCTGGAGGATGTGCTGAAACCCATTGGGGAAGCATCGGGGTATGCCCCGGGGGATGGACAATATCTGCTGAATGTGGCCTGGCTGCGGCCCGGCAAGGGTTCGGGGAACGCCGGGCGGGTTCCGGCGGCGGGCTTTGCGACTCAGCAGGGCGTTCAAACGGCGCCTTGCTCGGAGGGTGGGGAGTGTATCGGCTGGATTGAGCATGGCGATTGGGCTCGATATGAGCGGATCGATTTCGGCCAGCGCACCGGGCAGATCGAGATTCGCGCTGCGTCTGAAAGCACCGGCGGGATCATCGAGATTCGTCTGGATACGCCGGACGGAGAACTCATAGGCTCTTGCTCGGTCCCGAACACAGGGAGCTGGCAAACGTGGTCTTCGTTCAACGTCAAGATCAAGCCCATGAGCGGGGTCAAGACGCTCTGCCTGGTGTTCAAGGGGCCTCAGTCGGGTCCGTCGGATGCCCAATTATGGTTTGCCCAGGTGGACGAGACGAACACTACGATCTGGGCGCAGTTTAAGGGCGTCAATCCCAACGAGACCGAGGTCGAAATCAATGCCCGCCGGGCGGTGTTCTACCCGGACAAGCCGGGCATCAATTTCATCACCGTGCGAGGCTTCACGATGGTGCACGCGGCCACGCCCTGGGCACCGCCCACGGCCGAGCAGATCGGCTTGATCGGTACCCACTGGAGCAAGGGGTGGATCATCGAGGACAACGAGATCCACTATTCGACGTGCGTCGGGGTCACGCTCGGCAAGTACGGCGATCAATGGGATAACAAGTCACAGAACACAGCCGAGGGCTATGTCGATACGATCAATCGTGCCCTGAAGAACGGCTGGTCGAAGGAGAATGTCGGCCACCACATCGTGCGGAACAATCATATCTCGCACTGCGAGCAGGCGGGCGTCGTTGGGAGCATGGGCGCGGTGTTCTGCACGATCACCGGCAACGTCATCCACGACATCCACGTCCGGCAACTGTTCTCGGGCGCCGAGATGGCCGGCATCAAAATTCACGGCGCGATCGACACCGAGATCAGCCACAACCACATCTACCGCACGTGCCTGGCGATCTGGCTGGACTGGATGGCGCAGGGCACGCGCGTGACCCGCAACCTTCTGCACGACAACGGCACCGGGCTTTTTGTGGAGGTCGATCACGGCCCATTCATGGTCGACAACAATCTCTTCCTTTCGGGTCGTGCGATATTGGACATGTCCGAAGGCGGAGCGTACGTGCACAACTTGTTTGCCGGTCCCATCGACCCTCACCCCGAGTTGTCGCGCGAGACCCCGTTCCACAAAGCCCACAGCACGGAGGTAGCGGGCCTGCAGAAAATCGAGGGCGGCGACGACCGGTACTTCAACAATCTCCTGATCCAGTCGGCCGGTTTGGCTGGCTACGACAAGGCAGTGCGGCCGATGCAGATGGCCGGCAATGTCTTTCTCAAGGGCGCCGCGTCCTGCAAGCATGAGCAGGCCCCGACTGTGCTGCCGGAGTTCGACCCCGCGATCAAACTGGTCGAAGAGAAGGACGGCGTCTACCTCCATATCACACTCGACAAGGCGTGGCTCAGCAAGCCGCCGCGTCAGCTCGTCACGACCGAACTGCTTGGGAAAGCGAAGATCCCGGATCTGCCCTACGAACAGCCCGATAGCTCGCCCTTGAAGATCGACACCGACTACTTCGGCAAGAAGAGATCCAGGAAGAATCCAACCCCCGGCCCGTTCGAGAACCCGGGCCAGGGGAAACTCGTTCTGAACGTGTGGTAAGAGGATAGAAAGAACGAGGCGGCAAAATGCCCACACATTCGCTCGATTTCGATTATGGCGACAAGACGATCCAGGAGTTCGTGCTCCTCTTCAACAACAGCCAGTTGAACCTTGAGCCGGGATTCCAACGTGATTCTGTATGGACGCTCTCAGACAGAAAGAGACTGATTGAGTCTCTCTTGCAGAACTACCCCATTCCGTCAGTGTTTCTCTACCGGCAGAACGAGAACGGGAGACTACGGTATGACGTGATCGACGGGAAGCAGCGGCTGGAAACCGTCCTTATGTTCCAGGGAGCGGGTCGCTTTCGTGGATCGCGTTTTGGGGTCAAGCTACGGTTCGGACCTGATGACGCAGTCGAGGAATGGGACTGGAAGCGAATACAGAAGCGTGGTCATGAGCACCGACTGATGGGTTACAAGTTCCAGACCGTGGAGATCACTGGAGATCTGGCGGACATCATTGATCTTTTTGTCCGCATCAACTCGACCGGAAAGCGGCTCACCGGGGCTGAGAAACGCCACGCTCGGTTTTTCCGCAGTGATTTTCTGAAACAGGCCGCACGCCTTGCCGAGAGGCGGCGACACTTCTTCCTAGAGAACCGGGTTCTTTCGGCTGGGCAGATCAGCAGGATGAAGCATGTCGAGTTGGTCTGCGAACTCATGGCGTCAATCCAAGCCAAAGGATTGATCAACAAGAAGAAAGCACTCGACGGCATCCTTGGGGGGCAGGCAACCGATCTCCGTACGCTTCGAAGGGTCGTTCAGGAGACAATCCGAATACTCAACCTCATGAAAAAGACATTTCCTGATATTCGGACCACACGCTTTGCAAACTCAGCCGACTTCTACTCCCTCTTCATGTTCCTCTGGGACATAGACCGACAGGGGTGCATCTTAACAGATATGAGGAGAAACAGGCAGGCTCAGAGACTGCTGGTGTGGTTGTCGAATGGTGTGGGCGTTGTCCGACAACAGCAGCGCAAAGCCGAGGGAGCAAGTCCGGACCAACGACTATTTGCCGACTATCTTCTTACTGTTCAGGGTGACACAGACAGCCTTGCTACAAGACAACGGCGGTCCGAGATAGTCAGGAGGGTATTTGGTAGCTTATTTGAAAATGAGAAGAAGGACCGGCAGCGAGGGTTCACCATCGAACAACGCAGGCTCTTGTGGCACTCTGACGAGCGGAAGCGTTGCCCTGAGTG
This sequence comes from Sedimentisphaerales bacterium, assembly GCA_963708075.1. Classification (GTDB taxonomy): domain Bacteria; phylum Planctomycetota; class Phycisphaerae; order Sedimentisphaerales; family Anaerobacaceae; genus PLanc-01. Next base: position 3,415,607 of record OY970194.1, on the reverse strand, counting down.
CCGAAAACCACTGTCCTGGTCCAATTTCACGATTGATCACATCAAGCCGTATGCGCTCGGAGGCAGATCAACGTTGTCAAACGCAGCCTTGATGTGCCGTTCCTGCAATTCCCGAAAAGGGAAGAGATAGTCTGGTGCATTGTGAAGCGCACCTTATCCACCGCGTTCTTGTTGGTCGGAATTCTGCTGGCGTAGTTGGCCGGCTGCTCCAAGCGAGAGAACGTCGTCAATACTGAGGCGAGTGCGGGAGCAAGACGCTGCTTGACGAGGTCGACTCGCTTGCGATATGCTGGGAGATATGAAATCCAGGGTCTACATCGAAACGAGCATAGTCGGCCACTGCGCAGGGTGCGAAACGCGTGTCTGTCTTCGAGAAGATGAGGGAGTACCTTGGTAAATTGGCATTCTTTCCAACCGTCCAACTTCGAGTATGATTTTGAGCGCGACGAGCTTGCCGATCATGGCGTTGCTTTCGAGGAAGCAGTCGAGTGCTTCTTCTCCGAGTATGAAGTCCGCCGGAACAAGAGATTCAAAGATCGGTACCAACTGATCGGTATGAGCACGGGTGGCAGACGGCTGAAGATCATTTTCCAACTGAAACCACATAATGTCGTTCGAATCATTACAGGATGGCCAACATGACGGCAAAAAACCCAGTGAAACATTTGACAGAAGAAGAAATTGACAAGGTTGTGACAGCTCAAGCAGACAGCCGTTCCGCTTGGGGAAAGGCCGTCCATGTGAAAAAACCAAAGATGTCTTCATTGGCCATTCCTTCAGACCTTGCGGCGCGAGCAGCTTTTCTGGCTCGGTTGCACAGGTCATCTGGTCTTGACGAATGGGTAACACATATCCTTCGGGAGCGGATACAACTGGAAGAGGCGGCATTCAACGAAGCGAAAAGGGGTTTGTCTGGCAAGAGAGCGTCCGGTAGATCACCGCATCGAAAGGCGAAGAGCCGTCGCTGAGCTTCAACGTCGGCCCTCTCGATTCTGATGCGTTGAATCAGTGAGGAGGCCAGCCTACCTGATGATTTTGATTTTCGCCAGGTAGATGCTGGTTTTGCCTTCGTGGGTGGAGTAGTAGCTCATGTAGAGCAGGTCGTTGTGCCAGACTAAGCCCGGGTAACTCGTGTCGCCGCCGCTGGGGAATTTCAGGAGCTTGGTCATCGTGTGGTTGGTCACGTCGAGATAGCACAGGGCGGTGTGGGCGCCGTCCTGGTGCATGCGGCCGGCGGCGAGCCAGTGGCCGCTCGGGAGTTGGATCAGGTTCGGACCGCCGAAGCCGTTGAATTCGGGGCCGAGGTCGTGCCATTGCCATTGTGTGTAGTCGCCATGACTAACGCCGAGGATGGCGCTGTACGGCTGGTCGCCGAGCTTGTCCCGGCGGACGAGGGCGTAGCAGGTGTCCGAGGCGTCGAAACGTAGCGTCACTTCGCCCGGCCGGCCCTCGCTGTAGAGCTTGGGGACCAGCGAGTGATAGGTTACGCCGTCATCGCTCGTGAGTAGTTCAAGACTGGGCGAGCCTTTCCCGGCGGAGTAGGAGACGCCGTAGGCTTTGCCCTTGTGCCAGGTCACGCACCACAGCCATCGTCCCGGCTCGGAGACAATCTGCGGCTTGGTCCACTCCTTGCCATCTCTGGAGAACGCCACGAATGAGCCGGTAGGGGCGCTCTGGCCGTCCTTCTCGCGCGGGGAGGCACCGCCGAGGAGCATCAACCGGTTGTCGGGCGTCACTGACAGATGCGCATCCCGCAAGTCGTAGCCGGCGAGCTCGATCAGGCCCGTCGAAGTCCACGAGCCGGCATCCTGCGAAGACAGGACGCGGATTCGGCCGTCGGCGGAGACGTGGCCTCGGCCCTCGCGGAAGGCGCAGTAGAACTGCTCGTTCCAGCGAACGAGGTCGGTGAAAGCATTGTGCGGCGCTGCGTCCCAGATCTTCTTCACATCGAGCAGCTTGACCTCAAGAGGCGCACCGGCAGATACAACGGCCGCCTGCAGCGCGATGAATGCGGTGAACATACGTCGTGTCGTCATGTGACAGCCCCTTTACTCCTACCGCATTCAGACGAGGTCATCGCCAAGCTGCGCCTGACGATGCCACCCGAGGATTCATGGGCAAGATGCCCATGTTACTGTCTCAATATACGCCCCGGACTCGCATCTTCGCTGCGAAGATGGCGTCGCTGGCGGTGATGAAGAGCTCGTCGCGGTCCTTGCCGCCGAAGGTGACGTTGGCCGTCCAGCCTTTGTTGATCGGAATCTGGTCGATTTGCTGGCCCTCAGGATTGAAGACGGTGACGCCTTTGCCGGTCAGATAGACGTTGCCCTCGTTGTCGATCGTCATGCCGTCGGAGCCCATCGAGCAGAACAGCGTCTTATCGGCGAGTGTTCCATCGGTGTTGATCGTATAGCGATACGTCTTCCTGGCGCCGATGTCGGCCACGTACAGGAGCTTGCCGTCGGGGGTGCCGATGATGCCGTTGGGCTGGGTCAGGTCGGTGGCGACGCGCGTGAGGGTTTTGTGGTCGGGACTCAGGTAATAGACGTGCTGGCCATCCTGCTGCATCGCAGGGTCGCGGGTCCAGTAGTCTCTCTTGTAGAGTGGATCGGTGAAGTAGATGGCTCCATTCGGAGCGATCCAGAGGTCGTTGGGGCCGTTGAGCTTCTTTCCGTTGTAGTCCTTGACAACGACCGTGACCTTGCCCTGTGGATCGATCTTCCACAGCTCGTTATTCATATCCGCGCAGGCCCAGAGATTGCCTTCCTTGTCGAAGAACATGCCATTCGACCGGCCGCAGGGTTTCATGAAGTCCGTCAGCTTGCCGTCCACGGACCACTTGCAGATCCGGTCATTCGGCTGATCGGTGAAGAACACGTTGCCTTCCGCATCTGCGGCCGGGCCTTCGGTGAACTTGAAGCCGCCGGCGAGCAATCTGACTTTCTCACCCGGCGCGACGACAGACGACGGCTTGGTTGCATCCGATGACGCTTTCATGAGTTCGATCCCTTCATTCTTTCCGAGGTTGCGAGAGTACTGCTTGTCGCTCGGATTGTTCCAGTGCTCATGGACCCCGAGGCTGGCCAGCCGCACGGTATTCGTGGCATGGTCGGGATCGTAGTACGTGCCGGAGGGTGGATCGTTCGCGAGCGCCGCCTCGTGCAGGTAATCCTCTGTGCCGGGCATGCAGGAATACTTCTGGGCGGCCGGCTCCGCCTGCAGGAAATCGAGGCCGACGGAGTCAATGGCCACCGGGTCCTGTGAGGCGAACAGGCTGGATGTCCAGTCGCCATTGAACGGCGCCGACTGGAACTTTCTCGGCACTCGCTCCGCGTAGTGAATGCCGCCGTAGAGCCCGTCGAGCAGGTACAGCACGGTCTTGCCGCCGATGTGGGAGTGGCCGGTCATGTCCACAAGATCCCTGTACTCCTTGCTCCCCTTGCTGAAGCTGCTCTTGTGCATGTCATAGTAGCCCTTATCAGGCGGCGCTCGAAAGAACGAGCCAAAGTGATTCTTGGCGCAGAGGGTCACGCCTGCCCCCGTGTGAGCCTTGAGGTTGGCGAGGTTGATCAAGTACTCAGCCTCGGTGTACGCCTTGGGCACGTAGTCCTGTTGAACGTCCTTGGGTCGGTTGCTCCAGTAGAAGGGGACGGTCGAGAGGTCCATCTTTGTCCGGCCGGAGGTGCCCTGGCAGTCCAGGTATGTCACATCAGGGAACTGCTTGTGCAGCATGTCGTAATATTCTTCGGCGAAATAGCACAGGCTATCACCGATGGCGATGTCCGATTGCCTGACGCCCGCGGTCTGTGTGAGCTGCTTGAGCAGGGCGGCGATCAACTGCGGTGAGGTATTCATATAGTCCTGCCACTTCTGCAGGGCGTACGTCTCATGATTGACGGAATCGAGGGTGCGGATGAAGCCTACGAAGTTCACTTTGATCGTGATTTTCTCGCCCGGCTTGTAAGCGACGTCGCCCTTGCCGCGGCCATTGTTGTGATATCGGAACAGGACATCCCAGGCTTTGGCATCCGTCGCCTCGCCCGTCAGCGAGCGAAGGGCCTTGGAGATCATCGCGTCACACGCCGCCTGATTCGTGTGCTCGTTCTGCCAAAGGTGTCCATCGCCCGGCCCCGCCCAGTTGGTGGCCTCGGGATCGTGCACCCAGACAACTCGGCCGGGATGAATCCCCTTGGCCTGGCCGAGGGCGAGATGTCCCTGTTGTTGGGCGGCCGTCAATCGGCTTTCCGGCATGTTGCTGACGGCGATTACGCCAAAGACAACTCCCGCCGCGATGCATGCGATGGCCAGCGGCAGCCGCGATTGCCGCAGCAGTCCCTTGGCCTTGCGAAACGCGACTATGGAGCCGGCCACTCCGATCAACCAGGCGACAAAGCCCGACGCCAGCGGCATGGCCACGCGCTGGCACGGGTACAGCGCCCGTGACGGCTTGGGAATCACGCGAATCAGAAACCACGCGAGCGACAGCAGTCCTGCCACCGGCAGCAGCCAGCACAGCCAACTGTGCCTGAGCCGCTGCATCCAGGGTGCGGCTTGCCCCACCGTCTTCCCCCGCATACAGCATGGGTGCTCGTTGTGCAGATGCATCTGCTGATGATCGTGACTTTCATGCGAGTGCGACATTCGTTGTACCTCCATCAGTTGATCCTGGATCGTGACCCATATCGGGCAGGTATTGTAACGCGCAACGTCGGGCAAGTCATTGCCGTATGCAGGAAAAACCTTGTGCCGCCCGTGGCCGTCGGCGGCTAAAATGGAGGAAATGAGGGCATGATGCCTGATCTAACGCCGTAATCGAGAGAACTCCACTACCGAGGTGAGACAATGGCCGAGACAAGAAAGATTCACAAGGTATGGCGAAGCACACCTACGATTGAAGGGGCAGGTGTGCACCTGCGGCGTGCGTTCGGATTTGACGAGGTGCCGTTGTTCGATCCGTTTCTCCTGCTCGACGATTTCCGCTCGAACAGGCCTGCCGATTACATCAAGGGTTTCCCCTGGCATCCGCATCGGGGCATTGAGACAATCACCTATGTTCTGGACGGAACGGTCGAGCACGGCGACAGCATGGGCAATAAGGGCGTCATCCGGGGTGGGGACGTGCAGTGGATGACCGCCGGCAGCGGGATCATTCATCAGGAAATGCCCAAGGGCAATGCCGCCGGGGCGATGTTGGGTTTCCAGATATGGGCCAATCTGCCCGCAAGCCACAAGATGATGGACCCTCGCTACCGGGACGTGAAGGCCGCGGACATCCCCGAGGTGGCATTGGATGACGGCACCCGGATTCGGATCATTTGCGGCCGGGTTGCCGACGCGCAGGGACCCGTTCGCGACATCGTGACCGACCCGGTCTATCTGGATGTAACGGTCCCGCCGGGTTCCGAGCACTTTCACCCGACCGACCCGGCTCACACGGCCTTCGCCTACGTGATCGAGGGCAAGGGCTACTTCTGCAGGGAGAAAGACCCGTTCACGTATGAGATGCAGGGGGCGAATTACTTTGACATGCAGCGAGAGCCGTTCGTTGGCAACGGGATGCTCGTCTTGTTCCAGCCGGGCGACGAGGTTATGGTCTCGACGGAAGAGGAGCCTGTCCGCTTTCTGCTGTGGTCCGGCCGGCCGATTGGGGAGCCGGTCGCCTGGTACGGCCCCATCGTGATGAACACCGAGGAGGAGCTGCGCACCGCTTTCGAGGATTACAGTAACGGCACGTTCGTCAAACATCGAACGTCGCGGGAGCACGCACGCAGGTAGGGGGGGCCTTTGTGCCGCAGGGGGCGGTGGGTTTGCGCACATAACGCACAAAGCAACGAAGGTAATCTCGTTTGTCCACTTGATTCGCTTGGCCCGTGATGCTATCGTTATTTGCTGTTGTCAAGAGCATCATCAGACGCCGGCGTCCGGCTGACAAGCTGCTCCGAGGCGACAGCCTCGAGGAAGGCCCGCTGTGACCTGCCGGCGCTTTGCACAGACACGTGGAGGCCCCACTGTGGAACGGCATGATGCATGACTGGGGCGCCAAGGACAATGGGATCGGAACGTGGAACGCTCATCATTGACACGATATGCGTGGCTGTCCATTGCCGCCGCGGTCATCACGATCGCGCTCAAAAGCTTCGCCTATTTCCTGACGGGCTCAGTCGGCCTGCTCTCGGACGCGCTGGAATCGCTGGTCAATCTGGTGGCCGCGATCATCGCTTTGTCCATGCTGATTATCGCCGCGCGTCCGGCGGATGAGGAGCACCCCTACGGGCACAGTAAGGCGGAGTATTTCGCCAGCGGCGCCGAGGGAGCCCTGATCCTCGTCGCGGCGATCAGTATCGGCGCCGCCGCCATTCATCGCATCCTCGTCCCTCGCGCCATCGAGCAGCCCGGCGCCGGGTTGGCCATCTCGATGGTTGCCTCGGCCGTCAATTTCATCGTTGCCCGCATCCTGCTGAACGTCGGAAAGAGGCACAGCTCCATCACGCTGGAGGCCGATGCCCACCACCTCATGACGGATGTGTGGACCTCGGTGGCCGTGATCGCCGGCGTCGGGGCCGTGGTGCTGACCGGCTGGCAACCGCTGGACCCGATCATAGCGATGGTCGTGGCTGTCAACATCGTGCGAACGGGCTACCATCTCATGCGACGCTCGGTCGCGGGGCTCATGGACACAGCGCTGCCTCCGGAGGAACACGAGCAGGTCCTGAAGGCTCTGGACAAGTACAAGGAACAGGGGGTCGAGTTCCACGCGCTGCGGACTCGCCAGGCGGCCGGCCGGCGGTTTGTATCCATTCACGTCCTGGTTCCCGGGAGGTGGAGCGTCCATAAAGGCCATCATCTGGTGGAGGACGTGGAGAAGGACATTCGTGGCGTGCTCTCCGGCGTCACGGTGTTCACGCACTTGGAGCCGGTGGACGACCCGCTCTCATTCCAGGACATCGAGATCGACCGCTGAACCATCCGGTGGGAGCAGACCTGCCTCGTCCGGGGGGTGTGGTCTGATTTCGGTGGCGGCGTGTAGCCGCCGTGTGCGGACAGCGCCTCTTTCGTCCCTTACGGGACTGGCTTTTGTCCTCGGCCCCGGTTCCCCAGCGATCAATCGCTGGGCTATTCTCTATCGCCCTGCGGGCTTGGACTTCGCTTCAGTCCTCTTGCGTCGGCTCGTCCGCCCCACGGGGGCGATCGACACTAGCCCACCGTTTCAACGGTGGGTACGATAGCCAATCACATCCCAAAGCCCCGTAGGGGCGAAAGAAGACTGGGCTGCGCTCTTGTGTCAGGTGGAATCCGAATCCGCCACCGTATGCCGACCGCACCCCGTCCGGGCGTCGACAGAAATGGCCTATTGACTCGGCGAATGTTCCATGCTACTGTTTCCGCGTAAGCGGAGGAGGATTCGATGTTTTGTGTCACAGGATAAGGCATCGTCGGCGCCGCGGCATGCGCTTGGGTGACCAGGATGTTCAGGAGATGCCGCATGGAAAGGAGATTCTACGATGCAGTACCGAATTCTTCAGGCTGTTGTGGTGATCGTTTTGGTTGCGGGGCTTTCTGGCTGCAAGTGCCCCTGGTGTCAGACGAAGGAGGCGCCCGCCCAGGCGGTGACATTGTCGGATGTCCCCGCGCCGGCTAAAGCGGCCATAGATAAGCTGATGGCCGGAGGCGAGATTGCCAAGATCGAGAAAGAGGGCGAGGGCGACAAGGCCATCTACGATGTGGAAGGCAAGTCGCAGGGTAAGAGCGTCGAGTACGACGTCGCCGCCGACGGCACGGTGCTCTCCACGGAGGAGAGCGTTCCGTACGCCTCGTTGCCGGACGCAGTTCGAACCGCCGCCGCGCGATACTTCGGCTCCAGCGAGGGGCTCGTGGCAAACAGGGAGATCGAAAAGGGCAAGACGTACTATGAGGTCGAAGGCAAGAAGGGCGGGACCGCGATCACTCTGAAACTCACGGACACCGGCAAGATCATTGAAAAGGAAAAGGAGTAAACAGCCTGGTCCCCCCACGAATTTGTGCACAAATGTACGTGTTTAGCCTCATCCGGGTGGCAGCGTCAAGCGCAGCTTGGCGATGGTCTTCTTGTGATGCCGTGGAGCCATTGCCAAGGGCTGCGGCCTTGGCGCTGCCACCCGTTATGTTCGATGCCCTGGAATGAGACTCGAATGGCTGTACCTTCTGATTGCCAGTATGTTTGAGATCGGCTGGCCGCTGGGGTTCAAGCTGTCCCAAACGACGCGCTTTAAGTGGCATTTCATCGCCCTGGCGGTATTGTCGATGGCGCTGAGCGGTTTTTTCCTCTGGCTGGCCCAGCGAGACATCCCCATCGGCACGGCCTATGCCGTCTGGACCGGCATCGGCGCCGCCGGCACCTTCCTTATCGGCCTCGCCTTCTTCGCCGACCCCGCAAGTCTCCTGCGAATCCTCTCCTTCCTGCTCATCCTCACCGGCGTCGTAGGCCTGAAACTGAGCCAGTGAGGAGTTCTCCGTTTCCCTGGGAGGCGTGTCCCGACGATTGGCCAACATTCCTGATTCACATGGTACGTCAGGTTATCATCGAGTGTATGAATCATCGCAGAGAAGAAGGACGATTCTGCCTCATCAGGTTTTGCCCGAGGGGATTGACTTAGAGTTGTATTGCCGATAGGGTTTGGGCAGAGTGATGCCGCCTTTTTGGAGAATATGTATGAAGAGCCTGCCTGTTGTTTTGGTGATGACTGTGGCTACTGCTGTCTCTGCTCAACCGTTCGTGTCGCCGGAGGTGCACTCGGATGGTCGCGTGACGTTCCGGCTCCGGGCGCCGAATGCCAAGGAGGTCGTGCTGCGCTGCGAGGGCACGAAGGGCGGGCCGATGCAGAAAGGGGAGGGGGGCCTGTGGTCGATCACCACGGAGCCGATGCAACCCGATATCTATGCGTACTCATTCACCGTCGATGGTTTGAAGGTCATCGATCCGGCTAATCCGCTGCTCAAGTACAATCTGCTGAACACCGATAGCCAGGTGCACGTGCCGGGGCCGGCCACGCTCGCTTGGGAGAATAACGATGTCCCGCATGGCGTGGTCCATCGTCATCTCTACCGGTCCGCCGTCCTGGGCGACGACCGCCCGTTCCTGGTGTACACGCCGCCCGGCTACGACCCTGCGGCCAAACAGACTTACCCCGTGCTCTATCTCCTGCACGGCTACAGCGATGCCGAGGATGCCTGGACCTCCGTGGGCCGCGCCAATGTCATTCTCGACAATCTCATCGCTCGCGGCCAGGCCAAGCCCATGTTGATCGTGATGCCCCTGGGCTATGGCAATAAGGAAGTCATTGCCGGCGGCTGGGCGGGCCTGCGCAATGCCCAAGTCTGGCAGGACAGCGTCACGAAGTTCCGCGATGTGCTGCTCAAAGAGGTGATCCCACAGGTGGAGAAGGCCTATCGTGTCAACACCGACGCTGACTCCCGTGCCATCGCCGGGCTGTCCATGGGTGGGGCCCAGTCGTTCTTCATCGGTCTCAACGCTCCGGACCAGTTCGCCTGGATCGGGGCGTTCAGCTCAGGCGGCCTCAATGCGGACTTCGATAAGGCGTACCCGGCCGTAAACGAAAGCATCAACGCGAAGCTCCACCTGCTCTGGATCGGCTGCGGCCAGCAGGACGGGCTGATCGGGCTTAACCGGGAACTTGTCGAATGGCTCAAATCCAAGAGCGTCAAGCTCACCTGGGTCGAGACCCCCGGCACCCACAGCTTCACCCTCTGGCGCCGCTACCTGGCGGAATTCACGCCTCTGCTCTTCCAGGACAAGTCATAGGTACAGTGTATGGAGAAGACAGAGCCCATGGTCTGGCGGCTTGCACCAGTTTTGAAAACTATATTCACATACCCGCTTCTGGCGTACTCAATATTGGCGGTGACGGGATGTCGTCCTTTGGACCTGACCCAGGGACATTGGGGATCGGCGCCAATGTGCTCTGTCCATGCGTCCAGAATGCATCCTGAGAGAATATCGGTGGCCGGAGAACTTGTCTATGTGCGGGATTATGGTGAGGTGGCCAGAGAGAACTTCCCCAACCATGGGGGCCACAGGTACAACTTGGAGAACCGACAACACCCCGTACACGAGAGATGTAATCGATTGGGTCTGCCCTGAATGCCATCGGGCATACATCGAGTACTGGAGGCATCATTCAGGTGGCACATCAACGAAGCCACGTCGTTGATGTGACCGGGCTCTCTGCGGGAGTTGACGATGGATGAGCTTAGCATGCTGATAACCTTCGCCGGGGGCTTAGCTGGAGCCTTGGTCTTCGGCTATCTCGCGCACCGGCTGAAGTTGTCCCCCATCGTTGGCTACCTGCTGGCTGGTATTGCGGTAGGTCCCTTCACCCCGGGCTTCGTCGCCAACCGCGCGGTCGCGGAGCAGTTCGCCGAGATTGGCGTCATTCTGTTGCTCTTCGGGATCGGGTTACGCTTTCACTTGCGCGAGCTGGTTGCGGTCTGGCGCGTGGCCGTGCCGGGCGCGCTGATTCAGAGCACACTGTCCACGACCGTGTTGGCATTGCTGTTGCGCCTGCTGGGCTGGAATTGGATTTCGGGCATCATCCTGGGAATGGCGATTTCGGTTGCCAGCACGGTCGTGATGGCCCTGGTACTGGCCGAACGGCGCGATCTGCACACGCAGATCGGTTACATCGCCATCGGCTGGACCGTGGTGGAGGACCTCCTCACCGTGGCCATGCTGCTGCTGCTGCCGATCATCTTTGCTCCGGGCGGGGGTACAAACCAGAGCGCCGGGGCCGTGCTCGGACTGGCAGCGCTCAAGGTCGTGGGCCTGGTCGCCGTCGTGGTGCTGCTTGGCCGGTGGGTGATCCCCTGGGCACTGGAGCGGATCGAGAAGACCCGCTCGCGCGAGCTGTTCACCCTGGCGGTGCTGGTCCTTGCTCTGGGGATTGCGGTCGGTTCCGCCACGCTGTTCGGTGTGTCGATGGCGCTCGGGGCGTTTCTGGCCGGACTGGCCGTCGGCCGCTCTGAGTTTGCGGCCCGAGCAGCCGGTGATGCGGTGCCGATGCGCGACGCGTTCGCGGTGCTCTTCTTCGTCTCGGTCGGCATGCTGTTCAACCCCTCAAGTCTCGTGCAGGCTCCACTGCCGATCGTGGTGGTGCTGGCGGTGGTGGTCATCGGCAAGCCCCTTGCCGCCCTGTTGACTGTGCGAGCTCTCGGAGTACCCTTGGCGACGGCCATACCGGTCGGAGCGGCCTTCTCTCAGGTAGGCGAGTTCAGCTTCATCCTCGGCTCGGTCGCTCGCAACCTGGGGCTGATCAACGACACCGGCTGGAACGCCCTGGTGGCCGCCTCCATCATCTCGATCGCGTTGAATCCTTCCATTTATCGCTGGGCTCGCCGATTATCGTCAACGCCTGTCAGGCTCACTCGGGTTCGGCGCAGGCGAGCGTCCAGCGATAGATCCCAGTCGCTGCATCCTGGTAGGCTATGGTCCGGTTGGCAAGATCGTGCAACGGCTCCTCACCGACCGTGGCGCTGCAATCACGGTGATCGATCTCAACCTCGATACGGTGCGCCGCCTGCGCGCCAAGGGTCTGGCGGCAGTGTACGGCGACGTCCTGCGACCCGAGACTCTCGAAGACGCCGGCATCGCGACGGCCGGCAGCCTGATCCTGAGTGCGGATATCGAGGACGCCGCTGAGGTCATCAGGCAAGCGCGCCTCCTCAATCCCGATCTGCGTGTCCTCGCACGCTGCGCCCATCTTCGCGACGCCCCCGCGCTACGTCGTGCAGGCGCCAGCGTCGTCGCTGCCGGTGAAGCCGAGGTCGGCGTTGCCCTGGCGGAAGCGGTGACCGCCGGCGACCACATGGACTATGGTGCAGCGGCCGAACAGCGGGAAGCGATTCGACGCAGCCTGTACGATGCACCGAGGGCCGAATCGGAGTCAAGATAGGATTGCATTACTGCGCCGCTGATCTGTGGCACCAGCGCATCTACCCGGGCACCTTCATCGCTCGATCAGGCTTTCTTCGACTTTCATGCCGAAGTGCCGGCCGGATTTCTCCACATGGGCCAGGACCTTGTCGCCGGGCTTCAGGTTCGTGATGGAGATGGCTTTGCCTTGCGCATCCATGAGACGGATTGTCTCGGCGTTTTGCAGGACCAGGGTGATGGGCTGGCCTTCAGCTTCGGCCTCGATGAGCATCATGGGACGTCGCTCGATCTTGTTGCGGCCGAGATAGGCGGTCTGGGTGCGGCCCTGATAGTCCACGAGCATGACCTCGTCGCCGGCCTTGAGGTCGGCCAGGTACTTCGTTTTGCCGCCGGGCGTGAGAATGTAGGCGTGGACAGCGCCGGCGTTGACGCGGAAGGGACGCGACGCGACGTACGGGTTGTCAATCGACTCCGAGTGAACGAGAAAGAAGCCCGATGCGGTATTGCCTACGAGCATCCCTTCGCCGACGGCCATCTGGGTGCAGGTGTCGAGGCAGGAGCGGTCGCCCATGCCGAGCTGTTTTGCGGTCTTGATCGTGGCTTCGACGAGCTCGATCCTCTCACTGACACCCTGGATGATCTCGGCGGTCTTCTTGATCTCGTTGATGTCGGTGGTGTTGAGCACGACGCCATCGACGCCTTGCTCGAGGATCTCGACCATCAGCCGAGCCTGCTCGCTGTTCTCCACCTGGACCATGATGTTCCTGCCCCGGCGGGCCAGCAGGTTCTCGATAGGGATGATCGTCCAGTCGAGCATCTTCAGCACAACGAGCTTGTTCCCCGGCACGGTGGAGGCGCGGTCCTCATCGGCCTTGCCCGCGATGTCGATGAACTCAACGTCCACGCCGGGTTTGATGTCGCCCTTGGGCTCGACCGTCTTGATCTTCCCGAACTGTCGGACGGTATCGCTCTGGCCCTCCGGAAGAACGACCGCCTCCGCTCCGCTTTCCAGGGCGGCGATGGCAACTTGCTTATTGTACGGAACAGCATTTACCCATAGCTTCTTCATCGGATGATTCCTTCGGTCCACATTGTTGTGCAAGCCGCACAAGATGGTACCGTTGGCGCAGAGCCTGTCAACGCATTACCGCAGGATTCCGAACCAGCCGCGACGCTCCATCCACTTGGCCAGCTCCAGCACCGGCGAGATCGTCAGTGATAGGGCGATGATTATGATCCAGTCCACCAGCGGCAGACTGAACGTGCCGAACGGCTCATGCAGCACGGGCAGATAAATGATCGGCACCAGCAGAATCAGTTCCGCCGCGATCGCCAGGTTCAGCCATTTATTGGCAAAAGGCTTGTGCAGGACCGAGAGACGGTCCGAACGGAAGTTGTAGGCTTTTAAGAATTGGATCAGCACGAGCGAGACAAAGGCCATGGTCTGTGCTTCTTCGGCGATGCGCTGCGTGCTGATCGCCCAACCGAAAAGGCTCAGATTGACGATGGCGGACCAAATCCCTCCGACGCTCATGAGCGCGACGACCGGACGGGTGAAGATGCCCTGGCCCTTGGGACGCGGGGGACGGCGCATCAGGTCGGGCTCCGGCGGATCGACGGCCAAGGCCAAGGCGGGCAGGCCGTCGGTGGCCAGGTTGACGTACAGGATCTGCACGGCCGTCAGAGGCAACGGCCAACCCAGAAGAGATGCAACGCCCATCAGGCCAATCTCGCCGAGGTTCGACGACAACAGGTACATCAGGTATTTCTTGATGTTGCCGTAGATGATGCGGCCCTCTTCCACCGCCGCGACGATCGAGGCGAAATTGTCGTCCGTGAGCATCATGGCCGCCGCCTCTTTGGTCACGTCGGTGCCCGTGATGCCCATCGCAATGCCGATATCCGCCTTCTTGAGGGCCGGCGCGTCGTTCACTCCGTCGCCGGTCATCGCGACGACGTGGCCTTTCTTCTGAAGGGCCGTGACCACACGCAGCTTGTGCGCCGGCGACACGCGGGCATAGACCTCGATGTCCTCGACCTTTCGTTCGAAGTCACTCTGGCTCGTCGCCTCCAGCTCGTTGCCCGTAATGACCTGTCCCGCCTTGAGCAAGCCCAGCTCGCGTGCCACGGCCTGGGCAGTGGTGGGGTGGTCGCCGGTAATCATCACGGTCTTGATGCCCGCCTGCTCGCAGGTTTGAATGCCGGCCTTTGCCTCCGGACGCGGCGGGTCGATCATCCCCACCAGGCCGAGGAAGGTCATTTCCCGCTCGGCTTCATCAATCGTTGCGCCGGATTTCTCCGCGACGGCCAGCACGCGCAGCGCCCGGTCAGCCATCTGGTGAGCGGCGGCCAGGATCGCCTTCCACCCGGCCTCATCCAGCGGCTGGTCCCCCTGTTCCGTCAACTGTCGCGTGCAGGAGCCGATGATGACCTCGGGAGCGCCCTTGGCATAGGCGACCACGCCCTCCGGCCCCTCGTGCAGCGTAGTCATACGCTTGGCTTCCGACGAGAACGGGATCTCATTCACGCGAGGCCACCGTGCGTCTACATCCGGCTTGTCCAACCCGGCTTTGGCCGCAGCCACTACCAGCGCCCCTTCCGTCGGATCGCCCTGGATGTGCCAGCGGCCTTCGGTCTGAACCAGCCGGACATCGGAGGCCAGCACCGCCGCCTGCAGCAGCCGTGTCAGCGGGGCGGGTGGTTCAATGGGTTGGCCGTCGCGCAGGAATTGCCCTTGCGGCTCGTAGCCGCTGCCGGAGACCTGAATCGTTTGTCCCGCCACGAAGATCTCGCGGGCCGTCATCTCGTCTTTCGTCAACGTGCCGGTCTTGTCGGAACAGATGACCGAGGTGCTGCCCAGCGTCTCCACGGCAGGCAGATGGCGGATCAAGGCGTTGCGTTTGACCATCCGCTGCACGCCGATGGCCAGCGAGATTGTCACGACAGCAGGCAGGGCCTCGGGGACCACGGCCACCGCCAGAGCAACGCCGAAGATGATCATTTCGATGAACGGCTGACCGCGGAATAATCCCAGGCCGATGATTACCGCCACGATGATGAGCGCGGCAACAGCCAGGACACGGCCCACCTTGTCCAGGTTCTCCTGCAGGGGGGTGCGGCTGGTTTCCACCGTCTCGAGCATTTTGGCGATCTTGCCAAACTCGGTATCCATGGCGGTGGCGACGACCACGGCCCTGCCGCGGCCATAGGTGACCGCTGTGCCGGCGTAGCCCATATTCCTGCGGTCTCCCACTGCCAGCCCGGGGTCGCTCAATGCATCCGTATGCTTTTCGACCGGGACCGATTCGCCCGTCAGGGCTGCTTCCTCCATTTGCAGGTTCACCGCCTCGATCAGTCGCACATCGGCGGGGACCTTGTCACCGGCTTCCAGGAGAATGACGTCTCCGCGTACCAGATCCCGGGCAGGCGCCTCTGCCTCGCGTCCATCCCGCAGGACGGTCGCCGTAGGTGCGGCCATCTCGCGCAATGCCTCGATGGCGCGCTCGGCACGGTACTCCTGGAAAAATCCGAGCAGCACGGCGAACAGCACAATGATGATGATCGCGACGGCTTCGAGGCTGTGCCCGAGAACAGCCGAAAGCGCCGTGGCGATGAGCAGAATGATGATAAGCACGTTCTTGAACTGCCCGAGGAGCAGGGCCCATGCCGGGGTGCGCCGGCCTGCCTGCAACTCGTTGGGACCGTACTCGGCCAGGCGGCGGGCGGCTTCCGCGCTGCTCAGGCCCGCCGATGTGGTGTGCAGTTGCGAGCGTACCTGCTCGACGGATAGTGTATGCCACTGTGGAGGAGATTCCCTATGCGATGAGTCCATAGACGCTGTCTCCTGCTGCTGAACCCCGGTCTCTCTTTCGTGTACCCCCCCAAGTACGCGTGAAGGAACCGTCAGTTCAATGTCCGGGTGCGACTCATCCCACGCAACTGGCTTTATCCGATATCAGGATGCGAGTTCCGGCTGCGGGTACTGCTCGGCGTTTCGACCGGTCAGACGCCTGATCAGTTTGACCAGTTCCATCGTCCAGAACGGCGTTGATGCGGCGCAGAGCACAATGGCAAGCTCTGGAGCGGTCAGCGGTTTTGTCTTCAACACACCCTGGAAGAAGGGCAGGTACAGGGCCGACATGTTCAGGATGATCGAGACGGACGTGGCGCCGATCAGCTTTCTGTTGCTGAACACGCCGAGCTTGAAGAGTGACGTCGTCTGGCTTCGGCAGTTGTACGAATGGAAATCCTGGGAGAACGCGAGCACGACGAATGCCATCGACCGGGCGTGAGCGAGTATTTCCTCCCGCATTTCAGTCGGCACTGTGAAGATCGCCCGTAGCCGGTCGATGTCGAAGGTGCCCAGGGCGGCGAAGACCTGCCCCACCGACCATCGGTCTTCCACGTAGTAGATGTAGCAGAAGGCGGTCAGGCTGCACAGGGAGATGACGAAGCCCTGCCACAGGATCAGCCCGAGCCTGCCTCGCGTTACCACGGGCTCGTCAGGACTCCGCGGCCGCCTCTTCATGATGTCCTTCGCCACCGGGTCCACGCCCAAGGCCAGCGCCGGCAGGCCATCTGTCACCAGGTTTATCCATAGGATCTGGATCGGCAGCAGCGGCACAGGCAGGCCAACCAGGGAGCTGATGAACATGACGAGAATCTCGCCGGCGTTGCACGAGAGCAGGTAGTGCACGAATTTTTGGATATTGTCGTAGATACCGCGGCCTTCCTCGACTGCCGACACGATAGATGCGAAGTTGTCATCGGTGACGACCATGTCGGAGACCTGCTTGGTGACATCCGTGCCGGTAATGCCCATCGCCACGCCGATGTCAGCCTCTTTCACCGCCGGGGCGTCGTTCACGCCATCGCCCGTCATGGCCACGACCTCGCGTCGGGCTCGCCACGCCCGGACGACCCGTAGCTTGTGTTCCGGCGACACGCGGGCATAGACGGGGATCTTGTCGACCTGTCTTTCGAGCTGCTCCTGGCTCCAGCGGTCCAGCTCCTCGCCGGATAGTGCGATGGAATCGGCCCCGAAGAAACCCAATTGTTTGGCAATGGCCGTGGCGGTATTTTTGTGGTCGCCCGTGATCATAACGGTCTTGATGCCGGCGCTTATGCACTCCTTGATCGCCTGTTTGACCTCTTCTCGCGGCGGATCGATCATCGCGACCAGCCCGACGAACGTCAACTCCTTCTCGGTTGTGCCGATCTCGGGTCTGGCCGTGGCGGCGCCGAGGTCCCGGTACGCCACGCCGAGGACTCGCATCGCCTGATCGGTCAGGCTGTTGTTCACGGCCAGGATACGTTTGCAGTCCTCCGCGGTCGACGGCCGCACGACCCCATTGATCTGAATGTTCACGCAATCGCCCAGCAGCACGTCCGGCGCTCCCTTGATGAAAGCCACGCGATGACTGCCGGTCTTGCGCACAACCGTCATCTTCTTGCGCTCCGAGTCGAACGGCAGCTCATCGACGAATGAAGCTTTCTGTTCCTCCTGCTGCCTCCGCAGGCCGGCCTTGCCGGCGACCGTCAAAAGCGAGGCCTCCGTCGGATCGCCCACGATCTTGTACGTGCCGCGGTCCTCGTTCAGTTGCGCGCCGTTGCACAGCACCCCGATGCGCAGGGCCTGCATCAGGTCCGGATAGTCCTGCGGCGCGATCTTCCTGTCGTCCAGGCGAAACTCGCCCGTGGGAGCATAGCCGATTCCCGTCACCTTGAACAAATGCTCGCCGGCGTACATCGCCTGGACCGTCATCTCGTTCTTGGTCAGGGTGCCGGTTTTGTCCGAGCAGATCACCGTGGCGCTGCCGAGGGTCTCGACCGACCGCAGCCGGCGGATCAGCACATGGCGCTTCACCATCCGCTGCACGCCCAGCGCCAAAGCAATGGTCACGACCGCAGGCAGTCCTTCCGGTATGGCGGCGACCGCCAGGCTTACGGCCGTCAGGAACGATTGCATCAGCTCGCTCCCTCGCCACCATTGCAGAGCGAACACCATCGCCACAAGCACGAAGCACAAGTACACGATCCATTTGCCGAATTGCTCGAGCCTCTTCTGGAGCGGTGTGGTCTCCTCCTCGATCTCCTGGATCATCCCGGCAATCTTGCCGAGCTCGGTCTGCATGCCGGTCTCGGTCACCACGGCCCTGGCCCGGCCGGAGGCGATCGATGTGCCCAGATAGATCATGTTGGCCCGGTCCGCCAGAGGTGTGTCCCGCTCATCCAGCGCTGCCGCCGTCTTGACCACCGGCGTCGATTCGCCCGTCAGGCTGGCCTCCTGTGTGCTGAAGTTGGACGTCAGCCATGCCACGCGGCCATCGGCGGGCACGCTATCGCCCGCCTCCAGCTCGACCAAATCGCCGGGGACGAGTTCCTCGGACCCGAGGATCTGGTGCTTGCCGTCACGGATGGTCTTACTCGTCGGAGAGGACAGCTTCTTCAAAGCCGCCAGTGATTGCTCGGCCCGGTATTCCTGGATGAAGCCGAGGACGGCATTGAGAATGACGATGGCGATGATGGCAATCGCATCGACGACCTCCTGCAGAAAGCCCGATACGACCGCGGCGCCAATCAGGACCCAGATCACGAAGTCTTTGAACTGATCCAGAAAGATCCCCCACGCCGCGCGTTTCGGGGCCTCCTTCAACTGGTTGCGGCCGTACTTCTCGATGCGACCGGCCGCCTCGCCGGAACTCAAGCCCGAAGAGAGATCGGTCTCAAGCTCCTTCGCCATACGCTCAACGTCCAAATGCCACCACCGCGCCATCATGCAACTCCTGATCGTACTATTGCCACTGCCCTCGAGCACTGTCCCTAAGGCACATGCAGTCTACAAAACGCTTCTACCTTTTCAAATGGTCCCCAGGTCCGGAGCCCTTCTGCCTTGCCCTCCAAGCTCACAGCAGTCTATTGGCGGTCCTTTTGCGTGGCAAGCAAATCTGTCCCGGCTCCCCCAAAACCTGTTAGAATTGTCCATGCGGCATCGCGAGGGTACAAGGTGTCCGCACGGCGGTTCCGGCAGGCAGGAAGCCCGGACAGAATGCTATTTAAGGGGGATAGCGAAATGAGCATGCTGAGGGAATTCAGAGAGTTTGCTGTCAAAGGGAATGTCATAGACCTGGCGGTGGGCATCGTCATCGGAGCCGCGTTCACCAAGATCGTCAACTCCCTGGTGAACGATGTGCTCATGCCTCCCCTGGGGCTCCTGATCGGAGGCGTCGATTTCAAAGCGCTCGCCATTGTGCTCAAGCAGGGGACGGACCCGGCCACCACAGTAGAGTTGAAATACGGCAACTTCATCCAGGTGGTGGTCGAGTTCCTCATTATCGCCTGGGCGGTCTTCCTCATGGTCAAGGCCATCAACCGTCTGCGACGCCTGGGCGAGAAGCCGTGCCCGGCCGCCTGATGCCTCACTCCCGATGGTGCGAAAACAGGAAAACCCTGACGTATCCCTTGCCCAATCGCGACTGTAGAGATAGAGGCGTACGATGCTGTGCGGTTACTGCAGGTCGTCCGCCGAGCCGCCTGATCTCAATCGGGCGACAGAAGTGTTCTTGCTGTGCCAGACGGGAGGAACGCCATGGCGAATCGAGGTGTGGGTCGCAATAGAGGCAGTGTGGTGGCGGGCGCCATCTGGATGTTCGTGATTTCGCTTCTGCTGTTCTGGCTGCCCTTCATTGGACCGCTGCTCGCCGGGATCGTCGGCGGCAGGCGGGCCGGGGGTGTAGGAGCGGCGATCCTCGCGGCGTTTCTGCCTGCTGTGGCGGTTGCAGCCTTCGTCGTGGTCTTTGGGGCGGTCGTCGGCCTTCCTGTCATCGGAGCCATCACCGGAGTAGCGACGTTCATAGCCGTGGCCGGTGCCATCATCGGCCCATTGCTCCTCGGCGCCATCATCGGTGGCTTCATGGCCTGATGGCTCATTTCCTTGTGCCACAATTCAGCCGCACGCTATCTCTGTGGAAACTGGGGATTTCCTTGACAACGAGGGGGTGTGGCACATACCTTTAGCGCCGGCTTTGCGGCGATCGTTGGGGAGGGAGTGCCCCCGATGCGTCCGCATAAACTGGGTTGTCGGCAGAGGCAGGGTGGGGCTTGCCCCACTGACAACTATTGAAGGCGGCGTGGCATGAGCAGCAATATCGTTTGCCCGAACTGCAAGATCCAGATTGAGATCACCGAGGTCATGTCGGCTCAACTGCGGGCGAGCATCCGAAACGAGCTGGAGGCGGAGTTGAACGCGGCCCGGGAGCGGCTCAAGGCCCAGCAGGAGGAGCTTCGTCGTCAGGCCGAAGCCATCGAGCAACAAGTCCAGGCAAAGCTCAACGAGGGGCGCAAGTCGCTCGAACACAAGATCCGCGAGCAGATGCACATCGAGCTCAAGGATCGGGAAGAGCAGCTCAGTGAGATGAAGGAGCAGCTCAAAAACGCCCAGGAGAAAGAACTGGCAGTCCGCAAGAAGGAGCGGGAGGTCGATCAACTCAGGTCCCAACTCGACCAGCAGCGGCTTGAGCTTGAACAGGACCTGCGCGGGAAGCTGGAGGCGGAACGCGCCGAACTGATCCGGCAGACCCGCGACAAGGCCAAAGAAGAGCTTTCTGTCGAGTTGAAGGACCGTGCGGCGGCCCTGGTCGAGTTGCAGGCGAAGGTCCAGCAGGCCAGCCAGAAGGAGCTTACCTACCTTAAGGAGAAGCGGGATCTGGAAGAGAAGCTCAGGAACGCCGATCTGGAGGTGGAGAGGAAATTGCGGCAGGAGTTGGAGAAGGTCCGCCAGGTAGCCCTCAAGGAGCTGGACGAGCAATATAGGCTCAAGCTTCTGGAGAACGAGCAGAAAGTCGAAGGGCTCCTTCGGCAGATCGACGAGATGAAGCGCAAGGCGGAGCAAGGTTCGCAACAGGCCCAGGGTGAGGTGATGGAGGTGGCACTGGAGCAATTGCTTAAGGAGTTGTTCCCGACCGACTCCATTGAGCCGGTGCCCAAGGGCGTCCACGGCGCGGATGTCATTCAACGCGTGCTTGATGAGAGTGGGACAGACTGCGGCCTGATTCTGTGGGAGTCCAAGCGGACAAGACACTGGTCCCCCCAGTGGCTGCCCAAGCTGCGGGACGATCTGCGGACGGTCGGCGCCTCGCGTTCGGTGATCGTCAGCGAGCAACTGCCTGACCACGTGCGGCACTTCGGCCAAGTCGATGGTGTCTGGGTCGTGAGCTGGGCTTGTATCCATCCTGTGGCAATCGCGCTTCGCGAGGGTCTTGTCGCCGTCGCGAAAAACCGCCGGGCCCTCGAAGGACAGCACGGGAAGATGGAACTGGTGTACGACTACCTGATCGGCCAGGAGTTCTACAACCGCGTCTCTGGCATTGTCGAAGCCTTCATAACGATGCGGCAGGATCTTGAGGCCGAGAGGCGTGTCTTGATTGCCCGCTGGAAGAAGCGAGAAAAGCAGCTCGACCGCGTCCTCTTCAGCACCTCCGGCCTTTACGGCGATCTCCAGGGTATCATCGGCCGCTCGCTGCCTGAGATCAAGGGCATGAGCCTGATCGACCTCGGCACCGAGGCCCTGCCCGATGGCGAAGAATCGGACGACTGAGTTGACGAAGGACTGGAATGGGTGCCATACTTACGCTTGCGTAAGCATGTTCTTGTCCACGGCCGGGGGCGGCGGCAAACGCAGCTTGCCTAGGGTCTTCCTGCGATGACAATACTTGGAAAGTACCTTTGTGGAGTGGGAGTATGAGTCACACTAGCAGTCGATTCGCATCGTTTATGATTGGTTCGGTGTTCTGCCTTCTGAGTTGCGGGGTCTGCTTTGCCGACTTCCTGGCGGACTTGGCCCGGCCGCACGAGGGCCGGAGCATGCGGGCGACCTCGACAGCCAAGATCGGGGCGGACGGCAAGCGCGATCCGAACGGCGTGCCCGACCCAAACAGCAATAGCGACAACAGCAATGTCGCTCCCGGCCGGAGGAAGATCCTCCTGGATGCCAAAGGTCCCGGCGTCATCACGCACATCTGGATGACGTTCCTCGGTCCCGAGCCGCACCCGTGGGCGAAAAACGGCTCGGCCAATCACCAGGAGATGCTGCTTCGCATGTACTGGGACGGCAATCCCCGGCCTGCCGTGGAGGCCCCCGTCGGTGACTTCTTCGCCAACAGCTTCGGCAGACGCAGCGAGATCGTCAGTCTGCCGGTGATCGTCGAGGACGCCGACTCCTACAACTGCTTCTGGCACATGCCGTTCCGCAAGTCGGCCCGGATCGAGGTCGTCAACGAAAGCGAAAAGCCGATCAGCCTGCTCTACTATAACATCGACTGGATCAAAAAGGATCGCATCCCCAAGAACACGCCGTACTTTTATGCACAGTATCGGCAGGAGTACCCCCTTCAGAAGGGCAAGGACTATGTGCTCCTGGAGACGCGGGGCAAGGGACACTACGTCGGCACGGTCCTGAGCGTGCGGACCCGCAGCCCCTCGTGGTTCGGCGAGGGCGACGAGAAGATCTACATCGACGGCGAAGATAGGGCCTCTATATGGGGCACCGGCACGGAGGATTACTTCCTCTCCGCCTGGGGACTCAAGACCACCAGCACGCCCTATTTCGGCGTGCCGTACTTCGATCAGTGGGGCATCGTGGGTGGGCACACCTCCGCCTATCGCTGGCACGTCAACGACCCGCTTGTCTTCAACAAGGGCATCAAGGTGACGTTCGAGCACTGGGGCTGGATGTCACCCGATGAGAACCCGCAGTATAAGTCCCACAGTTGGAACGAGCGCGAGGACGATTTTTCGAGCGTCGCGTTCTGGTACCAGGCGGGCGAGCCCACGTTCACGGCCCGCGCCCCGCACGCCCGCGAGCGCACGCTGCCGAACCTGGACCGGATCATCGGCGCTCGTGACTACGCGGCCGACCCATATCACGGCCCGGGCGAGGCAGTCGCGCAGAATCTGGACCTCTATCCCAGCGGCCATCTGTTCTATAAGCCGCAGCAGCAGGAGAACGCATGGGTGGAGATCCCCTTCGAGGTCGAGAAGAAGGAGCCGAAGCGCCTCCTGCTCGTAATGACGCACTCCTACGACTACGGCCAGTACCAGGCTTCCCTCAACGGCGTGAAGTTGGGCGGAGTCATAGACCTTTACGGTCGTGAGACCTCCACGCGCGAGCACCATTTGCTGGATTTCTGGCCCGACCCCGGCAAGTATACCCTGCGGCTGGAATGCGTCGGCAAAAACGCCTCCTCCAGCGGCTATTATCTCGGCATCGAGTCCGTCCGCCTGCGCGAGCGTCGCCCCCGCGTCCTGAACTGGGCTCACGACAAGGACAAAGACTGGCGTACGAATCCCATCCTTTACGAATAGTCGATAGAGTCATTGGCCGGGTGCCAGCCGTAGATGGGCTCCCCACATCGATTCATCTTGATCCTCGCGGGTCGGCGCGATAGGATCGCCATCTGGTGTGGGCAGGCGTGGGGAATGGTTGACAGGCGTTCGTGGATGGGACCAGGATGAAGAAGGCATTCATCACGGGCATTACCGGCCAGGACGGCTCATATCTGGCCGAGCTGCTGCTGGGTAAGGGGTACGAGGTGTGGGGCCTGATCCGTCGAAGCTCCTCGTTCAACACCGGGCGGATCGACCATTTGTACCTCGATCCACACGAGCAGCCGCGGCTGCGGCTTGTCTACGGCGACATGACCGACGGCAGCAACCTGGCGGCGCTGATTGCGGAGATCAAGCCGGATGAGGTGTATAACCTGGCGGCACAGAGCCACGTCCGCGTCAGCTTCGATCAGCCGATTTACAGCGTCAATGCTGGGGCGCTGGGCACGCTCCGCCTGCTCGAAGCCATCCGCTCCAGCGGCCTGCCCATCCGCTTCTATCAGGCCTCCAGCAGCGAAATGTACGGCAAGGTGGTCGAGACACCGCAGACGGAGAGGACGCCGTTCTACCCGCGCAGCCCATACGCGTGCGCGAAAGCCTACAGTTTCTGGCAAACGGTCAATCATCGCGAAGCCTACGGTCTTTTCGCCTGTAACGGCATCCTGTTCAATCATGAGTCGCCCCGGCGGGGGGAAACGTTCGTGACGCGAAAGATCACCCGGGCGGCCACCCGGATCAAGTGCGGCTTACAGCAGAAACTCTTTCTTGGAAATTTGGAAGCCAAGCGCGACTGGGGATTCGCCGGCGACTACGTCGAGGCGATGTGGCGGATGCTCCAGCAGGAAAAGCCCGACGATTATGTCGTCGCCACCGGCGAGTGCCACTCTGTGCGGGAGTTCCTCGGTGAGGTGTTCGGCTATCTCGATCTGGACTGGCAAAGGCACGTGGAGATCGATCCGCGATATTTCCGGCCGAGCGAAGTGGACCTTTTGCAGGGTGACGCGAGCAAGGCCCGGCGGGTGCTGGAATGGCAGCCGCGGGTGGGCTTCCGCGAATTGGCCCGGATGATGACCGATGCGGACATGGAACATGCCCGGCATGCGTGCGTGATCCGGGATCACGACCGCCGCGAGGGCGCAACAGGTGAGAAGCATGCTGAATCTGGCGGATAAGTGTGTGGTGGTCACCGGGGGGGCCGGGTTCCTGGGCCGGTATGTGATCGAGGGTCTGCAGAAGCGAGGTTGTCGGCGGATTGAAGTCCCGCGGATCGAGGAGTACGACCTGGTCAACCCCGCCGACATCGCACGCATGTGCGAGCGGATGCGGCCGGATGTCGTCATTCACCTGGCGGCGGTGGTAGGGGGGATCGGGGCCAACCGGGAGCGGCCTGGGGAGTTCTTCTACAAGAATCTCATGATGGGCGTGCAACTGATCGAGCAGGCCCGCCTGCGGGGCATCGAGAAATTCGTGGCCATCGGGACCGTCTGTGCCTACCCGAAGTTCACACCGGTGCCCTTCAAGGAGGAGCACCTGTGGGACGGCTATCCGGAAGAAACCAACGCCCCATACGGACTGGCGAAGAAGATGCTGCTGGTTCAGTCGCAGGCGTACCGGCAGCAGTACGGCTTCAACTCGATCTTCCTGCTGCCCGTGAACCTCTACGGCCCCGGCGACAATTTCGATCCGGCCACCAGCCACGTGATCCCGGCCCTGATCAAAAAGTGCGCCGATGCGATCGAGAGCGGGGCCGATCACATCACATGCTGGGGTACCGGCGAGGTGTCACGCGAATTCATTTACGCCGGAGATGCCGCCGAGGGGATTCTGCTGGCGACCGAACGCTACGACGGCGCCGAGCCGGTCAATATCGGCGCCGGGTCCGAGATTCGCATCCGCGACCTGGTCGAGAAGATCTCGACGCTAACAGGTTTTACAGGCGAAATCCGATGGGACCCGTCCAAGCCCGACGGTCAGCCGCGACGCTGCCTCGACACATCGAAAGCCAGGGCATACTTCGGCTTCCAGGCCCGCACGTCCTTCGACGACGGACTCAGACAGACGATCGACTGGTACCGAGCCAGCCACACACAGTCACGCGCGTGAGCCACGGTGGCACACCGACCTATCACCGCACATCGTAGTGTGAGAACGATACGAAAGCCGCGGCGAAAAAGGCGAGATTGAACAGGACTAGCAGTCCGATGTCCCAGACGGCCAGTTTCAGCGATTCGCCCAGCGCCAGGTCACGCTCGTGGAATTTCGGCACCGTGTCAAAATCGACCCTCGCATGAGAGATCGTTTTCCATGCGCCGGCTGCGTAGTTGTCGTCGGACGGCAGGTGAAGACTGGCAGGGTCCTCACTGTCCCGGCTGCAAATGTACTCTCTAAGCTCGTCCTGGTACCGGGCCCTCTGCCGGCACAATTGCGAGAAGCGTTGGACGCCGGTCCCGGCGATGATTTCGCACGCCTGCCTGTATATCTCCGCGGGTGAGACGCGTGTGAACTGGCGGCCGATGGTCACCTGGGCGATCATCCGATTGACGTGCTCGTCGATCATCCGGTTCCTCTGCTCCGATGCGTCGTTTCTCCACTGTGCCCGCGCCGGGGGATCGCACTCGTTCACATTGGGCGTAGCCGTGCCGGCTTTCTCCCCGTACTTGCCCGCCACGCAATCGTTCCACAATCGACCCATGGCATCGTTGATCTCCTTCTGTAGCTCCGCCTGGGTCGGCACGGTGCGGAATGCCTGGGCAATCGTCCGGCCGGAACTCGGAACGACCATAACCAGGCCAACCCAGACAAACAGCAGGATCACCATGCTGATCACGGAGCGTTTTGCCCGGCTCGAGACAAACATGCCCAGCAACACGAAGACGGAAAGGTACAGAAAGGACATGAGCATGATGGTCAGGATCTTCAGCCATTCACCCGCGTGGATCGCCACGGCTTTGGAATGAGTCACAATGAGCAGACTCATCAGGACGCCCAGGAGCAGGGGGATGCCGAGGGTCAGCATGGCCGCAATGTACTTGCCGAGAAGGATTTTGTAGCGAGACACAGAGCCCGCCAGCAGCAGGGCCAGAGTCCCCTTCTCCTTCTCCCCGCAGAGACTGTCGTGCGAGAAGACCAGCGCGCCGAAGCTTAGGAATAGCGAAACGATGAACACCCAGTCCACGTCGCAGAACCCGAACAACAATGCGTTGGTGCGTCCCTTGATCTCGGGGCAGTCTCTGGAGAATGCATTGAGCCGATAGTAGTTCGGGATCGATTTCTCAAACCCTTCGACGCAGAGCGTCAGAGGCTTCGGCGCCCGGTAGATCTCCTGCTGATGGAACGCCACTCGATAAAGTCTGGTCGTTCGGTCTCGCAGGTTCGTCAGGCTCCGGTTACTATCCACCGAGTAATCCTGCACCTGCTGCTCGTACTTGCTGACGAATGCAAATCCACCGACGGCAAAGGTGGCGACAACGAGCAGCAGTGACAGTGCAAAACGCAGACTGAGCAGGTTCTCCATGACTTCCTTGCGTACGATCAAGCCGATCATGTGTTTTTCTCCCAAAGGCTTAGTACTCTGTCCGGTACGGCCGCAGGTTATCTGACGTCATATCTGAGAAACGCCACAAAGGACAATGCGAAGAAGAGGACGCCTTCGAAGATCAACAGCCCCGCGGCCGGAATCGCCTGTTGCAGTGTCGCCGCGATGGGCTGGGTCCGATACGTGAACTTCGGAAAATCCTCCAGGGCAAGCGTGGGCGCGTCTTTCCCCAACTGCTCGTACTTCTGCCTGGCGGTTTCGTAGAGCTTCGCTTTCGCCTTCTCGTCCTGAGCCTCCTCATATGGCTTGAAGTACGCTTCCATCAATCTCTCGTGCTCTCCTTCCGGGTAGGGTGTGAAATAGCACGCCGAGGAGAAATTCCCGGTCTTGTCGCGGACGTAGTCCGCCACTTCGTGCCGGTACGCCCTCACGCGACTCTTAAACGATCCGAAGTTGCCGAAGTCGGTCCCCGCCAGCATCGACATCAGGCGCTCGCAAAGGAGGATGGGTGTGATGCCGGAAAGGGTGTCCGCGAGCTGCTTCTGCCGCATCAGGCTGCTCAGGTACTGTGCCTTCACGTCCAACAGCTTGTCGATGCACTGGATCTTGCAGGGCTCTGTGATTGGATACATCTGCCTGTGGTAGTCCATGTAGCCCTTGTTGCAGAGCAGGACGAGACCATTGCCGAAGGCGCCCACCGCGTCGGACTCCGATTGATCCCCGCTGCTATCGACATCTCTGGCCAGCTCCCGGATTTCCTGGTCGCGCTGGTCCGTGATCGCCTTGAGCTTGGCCGCGAACTGCTCGGGAGACTCGATCGGCCTGATCTGGGCGGCGAGGTTGGCGCTGGCGTTTGGAAGGATTGCCGCGAAGACCAGCCAGAGAAAAAGCACAAAAACCAGGGAAATGGCGGAGTTTCTGCTGACGGAGGACAGCAGGAGTCCGAGGTTGAACATCGATCCGACAAAGATCAGGGAGATGAGATACATCAGCGCGATGCGAAGCCAGTCTGCCCCGCCGAGGCTGACGGCGTTCGACATCAGCAGGATCAACAGGCCCACGATGAATGCCGCCGTCACCGGCACCGCCAGGGTCATCCACCCCGCGACGAGCTTGCCGAGCAGGACCTGGTGCCGGGGCGTCGTGTTGGACAGGATCAGCCGGAGCGTTCCTTGCTCCCTCTCGCCGGAGACGACATCGTACGCCATGAGCAGGGCCAGGACACTGATGACGATTTTGAGAATCAGCGTCACGTCCATCGCCGGAAAGACAGAGAGCAGCGTGTTCGCCTCCCCGACACCGGTTCTCGGTTCCAGACACCTCGTCCAGGTCGATCCGCTCCGAAGCCTCCAAACGGTCGACGATTCCTTTGCTGAACACCGAGAGGACAGTGGGCGCCCGGTATACGGTGGGCGTGAGATTGTTATAGACCTTGACCTTCTGGAACTCCGCCTCGTTGCCGGCGACATTCCCATTGTAGTTTTGCAGCCGTTCCTCGTAGTCGCTCACGAGTCCGGGCATGAACACGGCCATCAGAACGATGCAGACCACAGTCCCCACCGTGAACTTGAATGTCATCAGGTTCAGCAAGAATTCCTTCCTGGCGATCTTCCAGGTCATACCCGGCACTCCGCGGGCCAGGTGCCGCAGCGGTCCGCTGATGTCCCTGCGACTCATCGGCAGTCTCATCACGGACCGAAACGCCCACGCAATCAGGCCGGCCGCCACGAGGATCCCGGCCAGGCCAAACCACTTACCGCCTGTCTTCTTCGCAGGCGCCGGGGCCACCGCAATGGCATCGACAGTTGTGGCTGGCTGGTCATCCACGCTGCCGGCAATCGTCATCGGATCTGCGCCCGAGTACAAAGCCTTGGCTTGGCTGTCGCCCAACGCACACGCAAAGACGCAAACCTCATCGATCTGGCCGACGAAGTACTTGTACAGGCTTCCGTCCCTGTTGTCCCTGATGGCCCCGATATATGCGTTTTGCCCGGAGGCGCCGGCGAGATCGTGCTTGCCGGGAAGGTCGCTCGTTCCATCCAACGTGCCATCCACATAGATGCGCAACGTCCCGCCTTCTCTTGTCCCGACGATATGGTGCCAGGCTCCATCATTCACGGCGGTTCGGCCGGTTGCCTGTACCTTCATCCGGTCATCATCCGTGGTCAGGGCAATCCTGCCCGAATCCACTTCGTTTACAGTCAGCGCGTACCGTATCCCGCCGACTTCGTCCGCCCCATTGGCGAAGATGGTTCCTTTGCTGGTGCTTTCTATGCCCGCCTGCGTCGTCTTTATCCAGGCGGATATGGCCCAGTCGCCCGCGCCGAAATCCAGCGAGTCCTGTTTCCCGCAGTCCACGCAACCGGCGCCGTCGAGACTGAGTGCCTGCCCGGACTTACCGGAGGCATAGGTCAGATTCCCAATTGCGGTCCCAGCGATGGCGCCGACGCTGTCGCTGGTGTTGTCGTCGAGCTTCCACCAAGCGACGAGCTTGTTCGGTTCTCTGCTCCGGACGCACAGCCTCGTTCACGTCCGCGGGGCGGTTGCTGTCGGCGGACGCCGTCCGACTCACGGCTTGGTTTGAATCGTTTCCCGCTGATGTCGCACTGACGCACGTGGACAAGAGCACGCCAAGGGAAAAAACCGAGACCGCAATCAATCTAGCAGCATCTCGTGCCATCAGTATCTCCCTTCATTCCTTGAGTCACCGAACGTCATACCTGAGAAAAGAAGCAAAAGCGGCCGCAAAGAAGACCAGATTGAACAGGGCCAGCGCGCCGAGGTCCCACACGGCCAGTCTCAGGGATTCACCCAGCGTGAAGTCCCGCTCCTGGAACGTTGGCACGCCTTCGAAACTCACAGGCTTCTTGGAGATCGCATTCCACTCCGCGACGGAATGCGCCTCGTCGAAGAGCAGGTGAAGACTGTCTGGATCACCCCGGTCCTCGCCGATCACGTATTCGCGAAGCTGCACCTGGTATTGCCGGACTTGACGAAACAGATTGATGCAGCGACGCATTCCAGTGCCGGCAAAGGCCTCCGAGGCGGTGCGATACACCACGGCCGGGGAGATTCGCGTGAGCCTGCGGCCGGCGAAGGCCTGGGCCAGCATCTGATTGTGGTAGCTTTCGATGACCTGGTTGACCGCTTCCGCCTCGGCGTTGCAGTACCGTGCCCTCGCCGACGGGTTGCATTCCTTGGGATTGGGGGTGCGTGCGCCGGCACGTTCGCCAAATTTGCCGGCCCCAACGTCATCCTCCACCCGGCGCACGGCCTCGGCCTTGGCCTTGTACAGATCCACGGGTGGTGAACCACGGCCAAGCTTGTCCGCAGCGATCCTCCCCAGGCTCGGAACGAGGATCACCAGAGTCACCCACAGAAACAACAGAGTGGCCATGCAATTCGCCGGCCGCGACGCCCGGGCGGATATGAACAGGCCTATGAACACGAAAATAGACAGGTAGATGAAAGAGAGTGCGACGATGCTCAGCACTTTCGCCCACGTGCCGGTGTGAAATGCATCGATCTGCGATACGCTCACGATGATCAGACTTACCAGCAGCCCCAGCAGCAGGGGGATGCCCAGGGTAAGCATCAGGCCGGCATACTTGCCCAGAAGAACCGTGGTCCTCGGCACCGCCCCGGCCAGCATGAGACGCAGCGTGCCCCGTTCCCGCTCGCCACAGACGGAATCGTATGTGAAGACAAATGCGATGAAGCTGAAAATCAGCGAGATGATGAAGGACCAGTCCAGGCAGGCGAAGCGCGGCAGGGCGAAATTGCTCTGGCCCGCGAGTCGGGGCAGGTCGATGCGGAACCCGGTGAAGCTGACGTGTCGGGGAAGCGACTGCTCGAATCCTCCGTCGCATAGCGCCAGCAGCTTCGGCCGGCTGTACACGTGCTGCTCATAGAAGGCGACCTTGTTCAGTTGATCCGCCTGCTCCCGGAAGCCAGCGACGTTCGCATTCGTTCTGCGCCAGTAGTTATCCAGTTGCTCCCGGTGGTCATCGACAAACACGAAGGCGGCGGCCGCGAAGAGTGATACCGTCAGCAGCAGCGAAAGCGTGAATCGCAGGCTCAGCAAGTTCTCAAGGATTTCTTTCCGTACAATCCGGTAGAACATGATGGTTTCTCCGCCGAAGCGATCAAGTCGCCATTCGGTTCATCTCACGTCATACTTCTGGAACGCCGCGAAGGACAACGCAAAGAACAGCACGTTGAAAGCTATCAATAGAATCAGATCGATCCCGGCCCCGCGAAGGCTCTGGATGACATCGGCAGAGTATCTGAACGCCGGGAGGTCTTGGAGGTTCAGGGGAACGGTGTGTCGATCAGCCGCTTCTCTCAACGTGTCGCGCTCAGGATCGGGAGCTTTCTCCCATGCGATGCGTTCCGCCTCAGTGGACTGAGTGATATATGATGGGGAGCACAGGTTGTCGGTCTTATTGCGAATGTAGGTGATCAGGGCCTCGCGGTATGCGCCGGCGGTCTGCGCCCACGACTGAAAGGCCGTCACGTCTGTTCCCGCCAGCGCGCTCATAGTACTGTCGTAGAGGCAAGTCGGCGAGATCATGCCGATGCACTTGGCCAGACCCGCCTGCCTGAGTTGGCTGTCGGCGTATTGCCGGCCGACGTCTTGCAGCTTGTCGGCATACTCCATCTTCACGGCCGCCTCGACCTGAACGCGTCGCGTCCAAGCGTCTAACCCTGCAGGTGTGCATATCGTGGCATAGTAAGCGAACGTGCCTCCCAGCGGCCCATAGGGTTCAAATGGGCCCCCCGCATCGTGCTCTATCCCACCGTCGGGCAGGCCATCCAGTCTTGCGTACAAGTCCTCGCTGAACTGTTTTGTGAGCGCAGCAACCTGCTCATCTCTTGTCTCCACGGCTTGAACGGGTTGGAGACGCCGGGCGAGGTAGACGCTGCCATCCGGGACCACCGCGACAGCGAGTACCCAGAAGAACAGCCCCAAGACCAGCGCCAGTGCCGAGCTTCGGGTCAGACATGAAAACAGCAGGCCGATGTTGTACATGCTTAACACGAATAGCAGGGAGACAACGTACATCGCGGCGATTCTCACCCAATCGGACGCATCCAACGCGGCCGAGTGAGAGGTCGAGAGCAACAGCAGGCCGACGATGAATGCGACTGTCGTGGGAGCCGCCAACGTCAATGACCCTGCGGCGAGCTTTCCGAGCAGCACGTGTCCCCGGCGCAGAGGATGGGCCAGCATTAGACTCAGCGTGCCCTGTTCCTTCTCACGGGAAATGACATCGTAGGCCACGAGCAGGGCCAAGGCGCTCATGACGATCTTGAAGATCAGCAAGACATCGAACGCAGGGAAGATGGACAGGTATGGATTCACCTCGGCCGGCCCGGCATCGATCTGGGGGATCACGCCGAAGTCGATCCTCGCCGAATCGCCCAGACGCTTCTCCATGCCTTGGCTGAAGACCGAAAGCACCTGCGGCCGGCGATACACGGTCGGCGTGAGCACCCGGTAGGCTTTAACCTCCCGCAACTTGGCCTCGTTGTCTGCGACCCGTTGATCGTACTGCTGAAGTCTCTGCCGGTAGTCCTCCGCCAGCACCGGCACGAAGATTGTCACCAGGACAATGCACAGGATCGTCCCCACGACGAACTTGAACGTCATCAGGTTCAGCAGGAATTCCTTGGCTGCGATTTTCCAGATCATGATTTGGTCCCTCCATTGACAGCCGGCCATTGGCGGCGATCAGACCGCTTCGGCCGCTTCCATCTCGCGCAGGTAAATCTGTTCCAGGTCGGCGTGCTTGAACTCATCGCGCTTGCGCACGGCGACGAGGCGGCCCTGCTTCATGATGCCGACACGGTCGGCAATCTGCTTGGCCCGGAAGATGTCGTGCGTAGTTATCAGGATAGCCTTGCCCCGCTCGCGGAGCTTTCGCAACTGGTCGAGAAACTCATTGGCGCTTCTCGGGTCGAGGCCGCTAGTGGGCTCGTCCATGATGATCGCGGGCGGGTCCTTGATCAAGGCGATGGCGATGCCGAGCTTCTGGCGCATGCCCTTGGAGTAGTTCTTCAGCCGCATGGTCAGCGCCTTCTCGGGCAGGCCCACGGAGCGCATGACGTTGTCCAGCTCCTGGTTCTTCAGACCCTTCTTGCCGCCGAGCTCCGCGAAGAACCGCAGGTTCTGCCGTGCGGTGAACATGCCGTAGAGCTGCACGTTCTCCGAAACATAGGAAACGTACTTCTTGGCCTCGAGTGGGAAGCGGTTGCAGTCGTGGCCATTGAGAAAGGCCGAGCCGCTCGTGGGCTGGATGAAATCCAGCAGGATGTTCACGGTGGTGGTCTTGCCGGCCCCGTTGGCGCCGAGCAGGCAGAAGATCTCGCCCGGCTGGATCGTGTAGCTGACGTGGTCCAGCGCCAAAATGCCATCCTCGTAACGCTTGGTCAGTTCCCTTAGTTCAATCATCTTTGTTTCTCCCGTTTCTCATTGCCTATTCGCTAATCCCAGTTACCGAACGTCGTATTTGCTGAATTGCACAGACGCGACGGCTAAGCGAAGATCGAGCACCGTCTCAAGAATTTCCTTGGCAACCAATGTACGAAACACCGCACTTCTCCGGCTTTCATCGGCGACTGAGTTTCACGCCGAAGACCATGATAACGACGATCAGGGACACCAGGCCACCCACCAGCAGCAGGTTGGCCTTGATATTCGTTTCCGCGTTAATCCGGACTTTCACTCGCTTTTCGAGAGCTTCGATGGTCTCGCTGCCGGACTGGCCGCGGGCCTCGATCTGGGCCTCATACTCGCCCACGCCGACATCGGCCCCCGGCTGCAGGCGGATGCGAAGACTCTGCCGCTCGTTCGGCTGCATCCGCTCGATGATCTTGGGCTCGACCTCGGCCTCCCATCGCAGGGGCGGCGAGATCTCGGGGACGATGTTGAACAGGGTCAACGTTCCGTCGTTGTGCAGGTCGGCCTGGATGATCACGGGCTCCTGCGGCTTGATCTCAGAATACAGGTTGTTGATGAGGATCTCGAGTCGGCCGGCGCCCCTGGGAATGAGCGACAGGTCCATCCGGCCGGCGCCGACCTGGTCGAGCTCCTCGCTGCTCAAGTCGGTATCCGGGTGCTGACGTTTCTGCTTATTGATCAGGTCGATCTGAGCAGGTGTCGTGACCCAGACCTGGAAATCGACCCGCTTATCAATCATGGCGACGTCAAGCTTGCGAGGAATCGAGGCGCGCAGGCTCAGGTTGTGCTTGCTGACCTCCTGCGTGAATCGCACGCTCGTGACGCGCGACCCGCTGCTTGAATCCACAAAATAGCAATTGATCTGCGGGGGCATGTTCGTCACGGCCAGCGAAAAGTTGCGGTCCGAGGTCACCAGCATCTCCAGTCCCAGGTCATAACGTACGTCCTGGCCAAGCTCCCCCTCCAGCGAGAACTGCGAGGCCACGACTGTGGGAGTCTCCTGCAGGGATTCCTTCTCCAGGTAGATGCTGTTCGTGACGGTCTGGTCCAGGTACTGGAGCTTGACGCCCGCCTGCTCGACGTCGGTGAGCAACTCGAAAACAACCTTCTTCTGCTGGCCGTAGGGTAGGACGGGGATGATTTCCTCATACGGCTTGCTGATGCTGGCGGTGTCCTTGACCACCGAGACGATGATGTTCTCCACGTTGAGCAGGGCCCGGATCTGCTCGGGATTCTGCCAGGTCGGCTGCGACGGCAGGTTGGGGTCGTGATGGCTGAGGGCTGACTCGGCCTGGGGCAGATTGGAGGTGTTCTTCAGGACCAGGTCAAGCTTGCGCCTGCCCTCGTTGTCGTAGTACTTCTTGGCTTCCACGATCGTGATGTGCGTGGCATTGGCCAGGAAGCTCAGCCGGGTCTTCTCCAATAGAATCTCCGCCTGCTTCAGTTGCTGTGCCGCCCGCGCGTAGGCGGACACGGCCTCGTCCAACTCCTTGCGGGACATGATCCCTTTCTGGAACAGGACCTGCGCCTCCTTGTGCTCGGCCTCATAGCGCTCGTAGGCCTCCCTGGCGTGCTCCAGATCGACCTGCGCCGTGCGGAGGTTCAGCTCGTTGAGCAATTGTGTACGGGTCTTTGTCGCCTCCTCCGCCGAGGGTGGATTGTTGGGTTCATTGCCCTGTATGCCGGCCGCCAGTGCCAGTGACATCTGCACGAGTACGGCCAGTGCGGCCGATCCCATTTTGCTGCGCTCGCTCATGTCCCTTCACACCTCACTTGAAATAGCGTATCGTCAGACGCAGATCTTCCTGTCGCTGGATCAGGTCCTCCTGGGCGAGAAACAGGTCGTCCTGAGCCGCGAAGAATGTTCGGCGGAACGTCTCCAACTGATCGTCGGTGATCTTGCCGGCGTTCCTCAATTCCTCCTGGATCTGGAATCTCTCCCGCTCGATCTTGACGTTCTCCTGTTCCACTTCGACCTGAAAATTCTGCTCGGCCAGGAATTTGTAGCTTTGACGGACCCCTAGCTCGACGAGGTCTTTCTGGTCGGCAAGAGCCGCCCGGACGGCGTTGAGAAAGGCCCTGGCCTCGATCTTCTCGCCCTTGCGAATGTTGCCATCAGCCAGCGGGATTCGCAGTTGCAGCCCGGCAAACCAGCCCGGGTCCGGGCTGCCCAGCGTCACCTCATCTCCAAAGAGGCCCAGGCCTCGTCCCCTTTCATCCCTGGAACTCGGCAGTCGCGGCTGGCCGATCACGTCGAGGCCCCAGGTATCATTCTGATTGGAGATCGTTGCCCCGGCGCTGCCGTTGCGGTCCTGGTAGCCGCTGGTGAATCGCAAGTCCGGCCAGTACTCGTAGCGAATCTGGTCGAGCGACCTTTCTCCTTCGCCCACAATCGCCTGGGCCAGCGCCACGCCACTGCTTTGAGCCAGAGCAAGCCGGACCATCTGCTCCGCATCGAATGGACCAAGGCCAAAGTCATCCAACTCGCCGATAAGCACGATCCGGTCTGCGCTGACCGGCAGGCCGACCAGCCGCAACAATTCCATGATGCGGTTGAACCTCTCCCGGCTCAGCGTGTTGATGCGGGTCCGCTCGTTGAGGACGTTCAGCCGGGCTGTCAGGACCTCGATCTTGACGCTGAGATTGCCCGCCTCCAACCGCTGTTGTTTCACCTCGTACTGTTTCTCAAACTGCTCCAGCAACTCCTGGCGCGTGGCGATCTGCTGCTCTTTCAGCTTGATCAGCAGGAAGTTCCGGCGGACCTGTGAGAACACCCTCGCCACCTGCGTCTCATAGGTGAATAAGGCGTCACGCTGCTCCGCCCGCAGCGTGACGTCGATGGGGTTGTCCTTGCCGTATTCGAGGATTCGCTGTGTGATCCTGGCGCCGAACGAGTAGCTTTCCGCCTTTGCGTCCGCATCGAAGTCGCTGAGACGCTCGTACTGGTTGATCAACTCGATGGCGGGCAGGAATCGCGAATTGGCGATGATCTTGCTGCCGCCGACGCCAAGGATCTGCTCGCGCGTCTGCTTGATCTCGTTGTTCTGAGTGAACGCCAGTCGAAGGCAGTCGTCCAGCGTCAGCACATACTCGGCGGCGGGCTTTTTCGAGGCGACCTCTCTGGCAGGCGTTTCTCCCGTGGCCCGCTGAAACGCGAGGGAATTCGGCTCAAAGGCATCCCTCCCGGCTTCCTCGTCGAGCCGTCGCTCCACCTGGCGAAGAGCGGGGCCGAGTTTATCCGGTGCCGCGAGCGCTGCCGGCTGGCACGCCGGCACGATCCAGATAAGCAAAAGATGCAGGAACGCCGATCTGGCTCCACGTCCCAGGCTTGCCGCATTCTCAGACCGAACAGACGACTTTGCGATTGTCAGCATACTGGCCGCTCGAAAACTGAATCACTGTATCTCGTTGCCCCTGATGAGCAAAGCGAGTGCCAGACTGGACCTCTGTGCCACAAATCTCCTAAAACCATCTCTCGAAAGAAGTTATGATGCGTACCGTCAAGCAGGTGTCTGTTCCGGCCGTTCTCTTCTGTGCCGCAACCGGCACACATGTACCACGAATGAAACGGCGGTTTCGCATGTCTCTGCGCAAATAAAATGGCAGCCCTCTGGCAGCCTCGCCTTGGCCTTTCCAGATGAAGAGCGATGGGGGTGGCAGCGACAAGCGGAAGAAGGCGAAGCTCGCCGATGCTACATGTGTTAGATGGTGCGAACCTCCCACGGGTACCCTGGCACTACTCGATGCCATACTGCTTGAGCTTGCGGTACAGGGTCGTGCGGCCGATGCCGAGAGACTCGGCGGCCTTCTCCCGGTTGCCGCCCGTCTTGGCAATCGCCTCTTGAATGGCTTCTTTCTCCGCCTTCTCGGTGGCATGAGTGACGACTTGCGCCAGGCAGGTGTCTCCGGATGGGGCTTGCCCAGGGGCGGCTCCTGCCGTGCCTTTGTGGATCCGCTCCGGCAGAGCGTTCGGCTCGATGCTCGACCCCTCGGATACCGTCATTGCGCTGTAGATGCAGTTCTGAAGCTCGCGAACATTCCCGGGCCACTCGTAGCGGGTCAGCAGACCCATCGTCTGTGACGGGACCCCGGGCGGCTGTACGGCGAACGAGCCGGCGAACTTGCCTACGAAGTGGTCCACAAGCAGTGGAATGTCCTCGCGACGCTCACGCAGCGGGCAGACCGTGAGACTGAGGACCTGCAGACGCCAGAAGAGGTCCTCCCGGAATCTTCCTTCCTTGACTGCCGCCGCCAAGTCGCGGTTCGTCGCGGCCATCACACGAACGTCCACCTGGATCGGCTCGTTGCCGCCAATCCGACAGAAAGTCCCTGCCTCGATCACCCGCAACAGCTTGACCTGGGCGTCGAGGGTCAGCTCGCCGACCTCATCGAGAAACAGTGTGCCGCCGTCGGCCTCCTCGAACTTGCCCCTGCGCAGCTTCGTGGCGCCTGTGAATGACCCCGCCTCGTGGCCGAAGAACTCACTCTCGATCAGACTGGAGGGGATGGCGCCGCAGTTGACCACGATGAACGGCCCGGATTTGCGCCGGCCCGCCTGGTGAATGGCTCGCACGATCAGCTCCTTGCCGGTCCCGCTCTCGCCGCACACCAGGACCGTGCCGTCCGTGGCGGCGAATCGGCGCATCAGCGCGAACGTGGACTTCATCCGGTCCGAGGTACCGATGATGTTGTCGAATGCGTAGGTTTCCTCGAGCTGGTTCTCCAGTTGCCTGACGCGTCGCGACAAGGTCACCATCTCCACCGCCCGTGCGATGAGCGCCAGCAGCTCGTCGTTGTCGAACGGCTTTTCCAGGTAGTCGAACGCCCCTCGTTTCATGGCCTCGACGGCGGAGCGGACCTCCCCATGCGCGGTCATGATGATGGTCTTGCAGTCCGCGCCAAATTGCCCGGCCAGCTCCTCCATGACCTTCAGCCCGTCGATGCCGGGCATCCGCAAATCGAGCAGCACCGCCTCCGGCAGGAACCTCGGATAGATTTCCAGGCACGATTCTCCCGATGGGCAGACCTGGATCTCGTAGCCGTGCTTTGTCAGCAGTACTGAGAGAATGGATCGGATGCTGGCTTCGTCATCAACAATGAGGACTCTCGATTTTCTCATGCTGCACGTCCCTCGGGAAAAGCTCATTCCGCGCTGAGAGCGACTTTCACGCAGGTTCCGCCCCCGTCGGCCTCTTCAATCCATATCTCGCCGTCGTAGCGTCGCACGATGCTCCTGCAGATGGCCAGTCCCAGGCCCGTACCTCCGGCCTTGGTGGTGAAGAACGGCTCGAAAGCTTTGTCCCGCAGCTCGCGGGGGATCCCCGGCCCCTGGTCCGCAATCTCGATCCATATCCCATCACCCGGGACCCTGTGGACGCCTCCGGACTCCGGGCCCCGGACTCCGGCGGGGGAACGATGCACTCGGATCCGCAGCGTTCCTCCCTCGGGCATCGCCTGCAGGCCGTTCACGAGGATGTTCAGCAGCACTTGCCGCAGCTCCACCGGATCGATGGCTATTGTGGGCAGGGGGTCCTCGCAGGCCACGTGAAGCTCGACGTTCTGACTTCGGGCCCTCGCTTCGACGAAAGCGACGCACTTCTCGATCTCCCTGGCCGGATCGAGCGGCACGGGTTTGCTCTCCGCCGGCTGTGCCAGCGACAGGAGATTCCCCACAATGCCGTTCACCCGATCCACCTCCTCCAGCGTGATCTCGGAGAGCTTCTGCTGCTCGGACCCATCCGCGAACTCGCTGGCGAGGAACTGGATCGTGCTGCGGATCGCGGTCAATGGGTTACGCAACTCGTGCGCGATGCCCGCAGCGAATTGGCCCATCGTAGCCAGTTGCTCCGCACGATACATTCGCTCGTTCTGCCGCAGCCGCTCCTTGAAGAGCAGGGCGTTCTCGAACGCCAGGCCCGCCTGCTTGCTCAGCAACTGCAGGTTCATCAGTTGTGTCTTGCTCAGGGCCGCCTGTCCGAGGGACAAAAAGACCAGGCCGATCAGCCGCTCCATGGAGATCAACGGCAGGACCAGCTCCATGCCGCGACTGACGAACGGGTCGAGCTCGTCACGAAGGTACTCCGTTACCGCATTGTTGTTATCGAGCGGCAGGATTTCGCGATTCGCCCGGAACCAGTCCGCCATTTTGCTGTTTGCCGGGATATCCGGCAGCGGCGTGCATGGTTGTGGAGACGCAGGATTCTGCGTCTCTGCAGAATCAACCGGAATGAATCCCCTGGATGTCTCGCCGATATCGGCCAGGTAGACGATAGCGTCTTGTGCCCCGATGGACCGCCGCAGCTTGCTGCGCAGGTTGTTCGTGAGCTGCTCGGCGTCCACGATGAGCAGCAGGCCGTCTTCAAACTCGATCAGCGAGTCGTCAGGCCCATTCTGGTTGCGAATGAAGTTGTGCAGCGCCTTCCACATGGATAGCTCACAGTCTCCAACTGAGACGCGCGACTTTATCGCCGCATGTTCTGCAGCGATATGCCTTCATTATACATCCTGGTCCGCATCTATTTCCGATTCAATTCCTCAATGATTTGCCGAGTCCGCTCGGGGGTCCAGTCCTGCGGGCGGTCGCCTTCGAGATCGGCCTCCATCTGCTCGACGGTGGGCGTCCTGGTGGGAACGCCCTCAGAAGGGACCTCGACCTTGGCAATCCAGCACATAGCGTTGAGCATCAGCTTGCGGAAATTGTTGTTCGCGTACACCCAGTGGGTGTGGCCGCCGGTGCAGCCGAAGCCCCGGCTGCTGTCGGGGCGCTCGTACGCCCAGGCGACGTGCTCGCCCATGCCCAGGCGGGCGCGGACCGTGGGATTGCCGCTGTGGGGACCGTCCGGGCCCTTGCGCGTGTCGTCGGGCGGTACGGCCGTCAGGATCGGCGTCACGCCCTTCATGTTGTCCCGGAAACGCATGTGATAGTACCACTCATCCTCGACCTTGAACGGCTGGACGCCTCGCGTGATCGGGTGCTGGGGCAGCGACTCGAACTCGGCAAGCCATGAAGGATTGATCGACCAGAACTGCTCGTAGTAACCGCCGATCCAGTCGAGCAGGTACTTGCCGTACTCTTTGCCGGGGTCCAGGGCATAATGCAGAAAGGCGATTCCCACGCCCTCTTTCGCGAGATCGTCAAGGGCCTGCCAGTTGGATTCGGGGCCGAGCAGGCCATTGCCGTCGCAGGCGATCACGATGGCAGCGACACCGTCTGTACGGGCGGGTTTGAAACCCGCCCCTATGAGATCCCTGGGCCAGCCGCCCTCGAGCACCACAGCTTCGACGGCCGGCACATTCTCGTTGAGGATCTGAGCGAGCAGTTTGCAGTCGGCGGTGTAGGCGTGGCCGCTCCAGCCGTGGCTTTGCCGCCCGGGCAGGAAGACGATCTTCTTCTTCGCGGCCTCAAGGTGTTGCGAGAAGAAGGACGTTAGTGCCGGCAGGTTGATCACGTGCCCCTCCTCGTGCACATCGAGAACGACGTTCTCGGGCTTTCCCATGTCCTTGTAGATCATTCCGACCTCCTCCAT
The DNA here is from genome assembly GCA_963708075.1 of Sedimentisphaerales bacterium. GTDB lineage: Bacteria > Planctomycetota > Phycisphaerae > Sedimentisphaerales > Anaerobacaceae > PLanc-01. The sequence continues at coordinate 3,374,775 of OY970194.1, read as the reverse complement.
CGCCTCGCGGGCCAGCGGGACGTAGAACTGGCTGACAGGCTCCTTCAGGCCGTTTTGGCATTGCAGGGGCCGGGGTGCGGTCAGCGAATAGACGTCGGCGTAATCCACCAGCTCACGCAGCCCGTCGAATTTCCAGCACATGCAGTGGTTCTGCTCCATGTGGTCCATGGTCGTGAGGAATCCCGCGCTGACGGTGGCGACGATCCGCTCGTCCATGGCGCCCAGCCACATGGCCATTTCGCCGCCCAGGGACAGCCCGGCACAGCCGATTCGTGAACGATCGACGCACGCCAGCGACTCCAGGTAATCGACGCACCGCATGAGGTCCCATAGCCGCTCGCCCATGAGCAGTCGGTCTTTCTCATAGACCTCGTGCTGGCTGACCGTCGTGGAGATCGTCACATAACCCTTGTTCGCCAGAGCAGTGCCGAACCCCCGATAGATGCGTTCTGCCTGAGCTTTCGCGGCGTCTTTGGAGACGGTCTGCTCGTCATACGGGCTGTACAGGTCGCTGCCGTGCCCGCCGATGCAAACGACGGCAGGAACGGGCTTATCCTGTTTCGTGGGCAATGTGACGATGATTCGAATGCGCCGGTTGGTCGTCGAGTTGATTTCGATTTCCTCCACGGTGTAGCTGTCCTTGTTGACGGAAGAGAGTTTCTTCGGCGTCAGTGGGACATTGTTCTTGTTCTGGCGAAGATCATCGATCTTGAGCAATGCCGAGAGCTTCGCCCGGACATCACTTTGCCATGCTTTGGCCTGTTCGGCCGGGCGGGATGTGTATCTCATTGCACGACTGTCGTCGAGAACCGTGTATCCTGTCGGCACATTCACCTGGCGCGTGATCTTGCCGTTCTCCTTCTGCCACTTAACGTCGACGAGGCCGTCGGGGGTTACGATCGCCCCTCCAGCCCAGTCCAAGCCCACGTCGGTGATCTTCAGGTGGACGACTTTGTTCTGCGTATCTACCTGTCGCACGCCGAGAATGTCACGATAGAAGCTGTGGGCCACATGGGAGGCAAAGCCGTGATCGCAACTCGCATAAGCCCCGATGTTCTCCCAGAGTGTGCCGGTCTGGTCGGCCATGTAGAGGTAGTAATCGGCAAGCTCCTTTTTGATCTGGGTCGGATAGCCGTAGCGGCTGAGCAGCTCCAGTCTCAGGTAATTGCCGACGAAAGCGTTGGCAGGATGGACCTCGGGAAACGCATTGGTCTTCTTGCGGTCCGGGCCAAATTGATGAACCAGCTTCTCCCAGAGTTCCTTGTGCGTTTGTGGCGTGGCGACATCGAAGAAGAAGGCGAAATACTGACAGACCTCGGAGCGGTTGCGCGTGACCTGCAGCTTGCCGTCTTTTCTCACGGCGTTATCGACAAAGAACTCGCCGTCAAATGACTGTTTGCGGATCGTTGCGCGTACCTGCTCCGCTTCGTCGATCAGGCTTGATTCGCCGTACATTCTTCCCGCCGCGGCTAACGCGGCCGCATACAACATATTTGTCGGATAGCTTACGTCCCGCACGAAATCATTCGCCTTCGACCACTCGATGAAGACCCAGCTATCGAGTTTCTCCAGCAGCCCGTCCCCGTTCTTGTACTTCTGGAAGTACCGGTAGAGGGCTTCAAGCCGGGGCCTCAGGGCCGCGACCATCTCGCGATCACCGCTGCGGGCCAAGTACTCCTCCAGCTCGATCACGAACCACAGGGCCCAGTTCGGGATGTACACGCCGTCATTGTGATCGGCCGGGTAGCACATGGGCAGCATCCCTTCCGGCAGGTGGGCGAAGCTCGGCGGCAGGAGGTAGTTCTCGAAGAAGTTCTTCTCAATGGTCGTGTTGCCGCAGAGGTCGAACGCCACGCGGGAGGTGAAGAAACTGTCACACAGCCAGCCCGCCCGCTCGCGCGAGGGACAATCCATGAAGATATCGACGGCATTTTGCCGGAATGTCTGCCTCGCAGCCTCGAAGATCCGGTTCAGTGCTGGGTCGCTACAGAGGAATGTCGCCGTTGCGGTTCTCATCATTCGCGTATTCCCGCAGATGGAGATCGATCACTTCGCAATCGCCCTGTAGCACATTCACCTCGAGATATCGCAGCGTGTAAGGTTCGAACGACTCCAGGTGATACGTGCCGGGCTGCAGCTCATAGCCGACGGCGTTGACACACCCAAGCCGCTTGAAATCGACATCGCCGTCGGTGAGGATCTCGTCGAACGTAAGGTAGAGCTTCGTCGGCTTGGTGCACCGAACGCTGGCCTCGATGAACCCGGTGAGATTCGTTCCCAGATCGACGATGCAAAATGCGTTCTCGGTAAGGACGATGTTCCTGGGAGGTACGTCGCCCACGAGCTTCGCGGGGCTGGAGCGAATCTTCTGCAGCTCAATGGAGGGGATGACTTCGAGCTCGCTCTCTCGGTAGCCTTTCAACTGCGGGCCGATATTGACGAGGGACCGATCCTTCCACGGTTTGGCCACGGCCACGTCCTGCTGGAGTCGGCGTGGGAAGCCAAGGCCGGTGGGCCGGCGTCGGTCGAAGTGAGGGTACGCAACGCGTCGGACGAGTAGCTGTCGGGGCGGCAGCGTGGAGCAGGATACCTTGGCGGACTCCTCCAACGGTTTATCCCACCAGCGATCGTCACCCTCGCTCATCCGATAGTATTCGATGAAGGGACGCTGAAAGCTGTATCGCTGCACTTTCTGCACGCGGTGCTTCAGGATTGTCGCATCGAAATTGACACCCTTGCCCGCTGTGGAAACCAGGACCGTCCCGTTGGACACCACCTCCGCCTGCAGGAAGGCAGGCTGGTCCAGCAGGTAGTAGCTGTTGACGTTGTAGCCGACGATCTCGATAGCCAGCGTGTTTCGCTCGCCTGTCTGGAGGGGCCATTCATCGACGCGGAAGAAGCCGTGAGGCCCGCGTGCGGGACCGTGACCTACAAAGCGACCGTTGAGGTAGACGCGGTAGAGCGACGAAGCCGCGACGCGAAGGACCGCATTCTGCTCCTTCGGGCACTCAAAGACGGCCCGGAACCCCACGAAGAGATTCATCTCCGTCTCCCGGCCCGCCGGCCAGACGGGCTGGGCGGAATCGAACTTCGGTTGCCCGATGGTTGTGGCTGAACTCAAAAGGACCATGCTCAACACACAAAGGATCGTGCGACTGTGAGCCATTGTCGTGACCTCCTTTTTCGTTTGTGCACACCCGCAACGTCACTGGGCGGCTGTCGAGATTGTACCCGCCTGAAAACGAGGTAGATAGATGAAAACGGATCGTCGATCTGGTACCATAGGCCGCCAAGAGTTTTGACTGTAAGGAGTGAATCGAATGCGTGACAAATCTTGGATGTGGGTCCTGAGTGGGGCTGCGGTTGTTGTCCTCGGCCTGTCGTTGTGGGTAACGCGAGTCTGTGCGGAGGATGCCGCACAAACGCCTGTCTCGGACCAGTACGATGTGCGGCGGTTCGGCGCTGCCGGGGATGGAAAGACGGATGATACCGCGGCATTTCAAAAGGCGCTGGATGCTGCCAGGAAAGCCGGTGGCGGGGTCGTCTATGCCCCTCGCGGCAACTATTTCTTCGCAGGCCATTTGAACGTGCCTAACGCTGTCACGCTGGCCGGCGTCTGGCAATCCGTACCCGCCCACAACGGCATCCGCGACCGGGGACTGCCCAAGCCCACCGACGATGGCACGACGTTCCTGGTGACGGAAGGCGCGGGCACGGAGGATGGGCCGGCTTTTGTCACCCTGAACACGGACAGCACGCTCAAAGGGGTCGTCCTGTACTACCCGGAGCAGAATGTAGACGAGGAGCCCAAACCGTATCCCTGGGCCATCGCCATGCGGGGCAAGAATCCGGCCGTGCTCGCCATCGAGATGCTCAACCCCTACAATGGCATCGACGCCATGCATAACGAGCGCCACCTGATCCGCGACGTCCAGGGGCAGCCGCTGCGGCGGGGAATCCTCGTGGATGACATCTACGACATCGGGAGGATTGAAAACGTTCATTTCAATCCGTGGTGGAGCAATCGGCCCAAGCTGTTCCAGTGGCAAATGAACAACGGCGAGGCGTTTATCTTCGCTCGCTCGGACTGGCAGTACGTGTTCAACACATTCTGCTTCGGCTACAAAATCGGCTACAAGTTCGTGAAGAGCAATCGCGGCGTATGCAACGGCAACTTCCTCGGCATTGGGGCTGATGACTGCCACACGGCCCTGGTCGTGGAGGATTCCGCGCCGTTCGGGCTGCTGATCACCAACGGCGAGTTCGTGTCCTTCCACGGGCCGGACCCGACGATGATCGATGTCGCGCAGACGAACAAGGGCAGCGTGCGCTTCGTCAACTGCGCCTATTGGGGCCCGTGCAACCAGATCGCCCGCATCGCCGGTGCCGGAACGGTCGGATTCTCGGATTGCACGTTCACTCAATGGGGCGGCAAGGAGGGCAATCGCCCAGCCATCCAGGCCCAGTCCGGCACGATTCTCATTCGCGGATGCGAGTTCCGGCAGGACCGGCCTCAAATCCAGTTGGGAAAGGATGTGAGCCGGGCCATAATTGCCGAGAACATCTTCACCGGCACGCAGCGGATAGACAATCAGTCCCAGGGCAACGTGCAGATCGGCCAGAACGTCGCGGACAAACCCGCCGAGGTATCCGGCACGTTCTCGATTGTGGCGGTCGATCCGAACACCGGCGTTTGCGGCGCCGCTGTGGCCAGTAAGTACCCGGCTGTGGGCAAGGTCGTTCCGTATGTCCGTGCCGGCGTCGGGGCGTTCTGCACGCAGCACTGGCACAACCCCCCGTGGGGCGAGCACGCCCTGGACCTTCTGGCCAAGGGTGAGTTGCCGGAGCAGGTCCTGGCGGAGTTGCTTCGCGACGATCCCCAGCGTGACAAACGCCAACTGGCCATCATCGACATGTCCGGCCGGGCCGCCAACCGCAACCCGGCAAACGCCGACGCTTCCGGCACATGGTGGGGCGCCGCCTCGGGACGATACTACGCCTGCCAGGGAAATACGCTCGCCGGCCAGGAGGTCATCCTTGCCATGGCGAAGGCGTACGAGACTACGAAAGGCAGTCTGGCGGATCGGCTGATGGCGGCCTTGATTGCCGGCGACTCTGCCGGCGGGGATCACCGCGGCCGTCTCGCGGCGGGGTTACGGGTCGCCAAGGCAGGCGTTGAGGGTTGCTGGCTTGAGCTGTACGTGGACAAGAGCGATGATGCCGTCGCCGAGTTGGCGAAGAAGTACGCTGATCTGGAGCACGAGGCCAAGCAGTCGTCAAAATGATGAGGCGGGGCCGGAGATGATCACCGACAGCAAGCAGGAATTGTACGATCGGACGCTGCAGCGGATAAGCGAGCTGATCGCGGGCGAAGATGATCCAATTACAGTCATGGCGACGGTCGCGTGCGAGCTTCACCAGAGCTTCGACTACTTCGACTGGACGGGATTCTATCGGGTTGTGTCACCGGGCCTGCTCAAGATCGGGCCGTATCAAGGCACGCATGGCTGTCTGCAGATCCCGTTCGACAGGGGCGTATGCGGGGCGGCCGCGAGGACGCGAACGACGCAGCTTGTCCCTGATGTCCGTCAGTTCCCCGGCTACATTGCCTGCTCCGGCTCGACGCGATCTGAAATCGTCGTGCCCGTGATCGCGCCCAGCGGGGCCCTCATCGCCGTGCTGGACGTAGATTCCGACCGGCTTCGGGCCTTTGATGAAATAGATAATGTGAATCTCGAAAAGGTGTGCGCCCTTGTGGGCGCCAGTCATCAGGAGGTGATCCAATGAAAACGTCGATTCTGATGGTAGCGGTCCTCGCTGTATCGTCGATCTGCACAGCGGGGGAGTCTAAGCCCTGGTTGGGCGTTCACGTCGGGCTCAACGGCAAGGACAACACGGCCCAGTTGACCGAGGTAGTCGCCAGGCTGGCGGACCTCGGCATCAATGCCATTGTCGCGGAGATCAACTACGGTTTCGAGTACCAGTCGCACCCGGAGCTGCGGTCGGACAATGGCAGCAATAAGGAGCAGATCAGAAAACTGGCGGCGGAGTGCAAGGCGCATCAGGTCCGGCTCATCCCCCAGTTCCAGTGCCTGGGGCACCAGTCCTGGAGCAAACGCACGGCTCCTCTGCTGACCAAGTACCCGCAGTTCGATGAAACGCCCGGGCTGTACCCGAATAACGAAGGCATCTACTGCCGAAGCTGGTGTCCCTTGCATCCCGAGGTTAATCCCATCATCTTCAGCCTCATGGACGAGCTGATCGACGCGTTCCAGGCGGACGCCCTGCACGTCGGGCTGGACGAGGTCTTTCTGATCGGCGAGGACGCATGCCCTCGCTGCAAGGGCAAGGACAAGGCGGAGCTTTTCGCCAAGGCCGTCAACGACTACCACAAACATCTCGTGGAGGAGAAGAAGATCGAGATGTTGATGTGGGGCGACCGCCTGATCGACGCCGGCAAGATCAAGTATGGCAAATGGGAGGCCAGCGAGAACGGCACCGCACCGGCCATTGACCGGATTGGCAAGGACATCATCATCTGTGACTGGCACTACGAGCCTCGCCAGGCGTATGAATCGGTGCCCATGTTCGTGGAGAAAGGGTTCCGCGTGTGGCCGGCGAGCTGGAAGAAGCCGGAAGTAACCAAAGCTTTCGTGGACTACTCCAGGACGATCAACAACCCGCGGATGCTCGGACACCTGAACACGACGTGGGGAGCCGTAAAGATGAAGGACCTGCCGACTTTCGAGCCGCTGATCTACGCCACAAGCGTGTTCAAAAAGTAGGATGGGCAGGTTTCCTGCCCACCCGGCCGGTCCCGCGGAAGGCCACGGGCGTCTTATGTAGGTTGTGCGTCCCCGCACGACCTGGGCGAGCGGGGACGCTCGCCCTACATGGCGGAGCACATCGCATGCCACGAAATGCAGTCGCACGGCAGGGTCTCTGCCTCGCGAGGGTTTCTCCAAATCAGTACAGTTCAGTGCATTTGGAGAACGGCCACATCCTCGGGGCCGAGCGAGAGTGTGGCCCTTCCATTCTGGAACTGGACGGTCCGGCCTGCCACGAGGTCTGATACCGGACCGGTCGTGCCGGCGTCAATCGATATGCGTGTCTCTTGCACTCGGTCGGTGTCATTGAAGATTGTCAGGTATCTGTCGCCATAACGCTCGACGTAGACGGCCTCCTTATCCGAGCGTGCTCCCGTGACGGGCTCCCAGCCGGCCTCGGCGACCAGTCTGCACAGCGGCACGTACTTCTTGAAGAGATCTCGGTCACGGTCGTAAAGCTCGGACCGGGCAAAGTAGTGGCCCGTTGAGGCATTGGCGCTGAAGAAGCCGGGGAACATGCCGTAGGCAAGGGACCGCTTCATATACTTCTCGACCGCCTCATGCGAGAACCGCTCGAATTCGGTGTTCATGAGAAAGCAGTAGGGTTTGCCCCTGCACAGGGCACGGCGATAGAGAAGATCACTGTCCGACATCGGCTGCCATTTTCCGCCGGGGTTCCAGTCCGTCTCGGTGCCCAGCACGTCCAGCAGTGGCGCCAGCCAGCACAGGCCATAGGGTGTGCCATTGGCCATCATGTACTTGTCCATCGAGTGGATGTCCCGGCCGATGGCGCGCACGTACTCGAACACGATCAGGCCGCGGAAGATCGCCGGCTTGCGGCTGTCGAGCGAGAATGTCAGCGGCGTCCTCGCAGCGCTGAAGTGATCCCTCCGGAAATCCAGCTCATCCGTGACATACCCCTCGCTGGAGTCGATGTACTCGCCATCCAATGCCCCATTGGCTGCCGGCCCGTACAGCTTCCCACGAAGTTCCGGATTCCACTTGTTTTTGAAATCGGTGACCTGGCCGGCGATCTCGGGCATGGAGTTCATGCTCCAGACCGCGCCGTTGCACCAGGGCGTGTCAAGCAGGCGGGCGGCGAACTGGCCCGTCTCGTCGTGATAGCCGCTGGTGAACAGGGCCTGAGCATCGATACGACTGGCGGCCAGACGCTTCGCCTCCGCGACGGCGGCCTCCAGCGTGCGGGGCATGTCCGTGGGCATGGACATCCACCACGTCATCGGCTCCGTGTAGCGGAAGGTGATGATATCATGCTCGTCGTCCCACCGGGTTCTCATTGTTGCCTTCCTTGAACCGGAAGTCGAAGTCCTCCCAGCCCTTGACCTCGCTGATTTTGGCGAAAGGCATCCACAGGCCCTGTCGTGCGATGCGCGTCCGGAATTGCTCGGGGAACAACTCGTAGAACCGTGCCAGAGCGCCGCGGAACTGCCATCTCGGATCGAACAGGAACTTACAGAATCGCAGGGTGGCCGACGGTTTCTCGGGTGTCAGGCCGATGTCGTATGCGAGGAAAAGCTCCCGCGTCCCGGCATTGTATCCTACGCGGAAGAAAGCCGGCTGCGCCATATCGATCCCGAGTGCCATGCCCTCGCTGGAACTGGCCACCGCCCCGAAAGGATATCGCGACAGCCGACCGTTAGCGCCGGCACGGAACCGCGTCGCGCTAATGTACTCCCGCCCCTCTACCGTGGCGGTGCTGTATCGTAGATCTTGAAGCCACCGCCAGTCGGCCGCTGGCAGCGGTACCGCATACACCAGCGTTACAGCTCGGTCTTTGCCGGAGGTATCTTGCAGCGTCACATCGAAGAAGGTCGCGCCGCCGGTCTCCAGCGTCCGGCAATCTAGTTTCAGGTCCAGGGCACTTCGCTCGATGGCGACAAAGTCCGACTCCGTGGCAACGTCACGGACTTGGAGTCCTTCCGGTGCGGGGCTCACCTGCTGGACAGGGACGCCGTCGAACAGGAAGGCGCTGATGGTCTTCAGTTGCGGATCGCGGAACCAGGCTTTTCCCGCGTGGCTGCGGAGCAGCATGTAAAACGAAACCCGCGCTACCGGCTTCTCCGGAAACACGATGACCTGGGCTTTTTCCCAATCGTGTGTGCCCACGTTGAAGCTGTCCACCTGGCCCCAGAGAGGCGTGCCGTCGGTGTACAGGAGGTCGAGATACAGAGAGTAATCATTATCGCGGCCGCCTCCGACGCCTTCGGCTTTGCTCCACGCCGTGGCGACGATCGGCTCCGGTTTTGTCTGATTCAAAGTCACTGTCTGCGAGATTCCCCGCGGGGCCTGGGCATCCGTGCCGTTGTCGCAGAAGAACGTGTCGCCGTCCTTCACGAACCCCTTCTGGTAGCCGGTCCATGCATTCGCCCTGAGCAGGTTCTCGCCCCCTTGGTCCAGCCTCAAGGCTTTCTTGATGACGCTCCCGTCCTGCGCCTGACCTGACGACATCATTGCCGCAGCCAGGATTATCGTGATGACTCTCATGTGCGTTCCCTTCATTGTCCTTGTCCAGCCGAGATGCGGGGCAGCCAGGCGTCGATTATGTACCGGCAGTTGATCACTTTCTCCACCAGGTCCAGCGGGAGATAGTAATAGTGGTTGGACGCTTCGAACCCGATACGGGGGTCGGCGCGTGTCCGGGAGAATAGCGCCCTGGCATTATACATCTCACCCGTGGCAATCTTTCGGATGATGTCAATCTGTGCCTCTCGCTCGGCGTCTTTAAGCGGTCCCGAAAGCAACGCATTTCTCGCCAGGACAAATCGAGTCTGGTTGGTGACGCCCCGGAAATGTGCATAGGCGGCTTGAGCGAGAGCCATATCCTCGCGGAGGTTGGCTCGCTGGGCGGCGGTCTCCACCTTGGAGTCCGCGGTCTGGAAGCTGCGGAGACCCTCCCGCCAACCCACGGCGATCTTCTCGAATTGCTCCGCGAGGATCTCGGCCGGGTATACCGCCCGCCAGCCGTCCACGTCATCGTAGGGGAATCCGACCATCGTCGCCTTGTAGCCGGTCGGCTCGGGGTACAAGAGGTTCGCCGGACCGCACTGCACGGGACCGTTGTAGACGAAGCCTCCATGGAACGGGTACTCCGTGAAGGCGTCGCTGAACTTCCGCCACGCCGCCAGGACATCAGGGGCAGCCGCCTCGCCGTAGCGCTGCCGGGCGACCTTCGCGACGGCCTCGTCCACGGTGGGGGCCGGCTGTGACTGGAACTCGCTCGCCAATTGCAGGTTCGGCGACGGGTACCCGCCCACGCTCCAGCTCAGCATGAGGCCGTCAATATCCGCCTGGGCCAGGTTACTGGAATGTTGGGCCACCAGGTACATCACAGGCAGGTACGGCACGGCCGACAGCTCCCACGAGCAGTTGACCTGGACCTTGGCGATTGTCTTGAGCCCGCGCTCTCGGGCGATGGCCCAGTGCTTCGTCGCCCGCGGGCCCGGCCCGACGGCGGACAGCGAGTACTCGCCGACCGTGGTGGCCACGCCGCCGCGGGTGATGGGCTTGTCCCACTCGCTGACGCTCATGAAGTAGACATTATTCGGCAACGCCTTGATGATCTGCTCGGCCTCATCCGGCCAGCCCCAGTCCCAGACGATCACCTTTGCCTGCGGGCTGCCCGCCCACACGCCATCGGCAATCGCCTTGTTCACCTCCGCGATCACCTCCCGCGCCGAGCGTTTCGAGCAGCGGGGACAGCCGGGCGAGCGGCTGTGACTGTAGCAGTTCGTCAGGTTCTCGGAGGCGGTGATTGTGAACACGCCACCTAAGCCGGGCACCTGCTTGAAAACATAGGTGAGGGACTCCATGAGCCACCGCCTGACCGGCGGAGCCGAGGTGCACAGCGTGAAGTAGTTGCCTTCCTGAACGCCCTTGATATCCTCCCGGCCCTCGAAGAAGGACGCCGGCATGGCCCGTGGCTCATTCATGTACAGATAGACGTCAATCCCGTATTTGGCCGCCCGGTCTACCAGCGTGCGGAGATTGGCGATTCGTCGCTCATGGCCCACGCCCAATTCGGGGAATATCGAGCCCGGGGCCAACTGGTGCAGCACCACGTGCAGCCAGACCCCGTTGACGCCGAGCGAGGACAGCCGCTGAAGCAATTCATCGGGGTAAGGGTCGAGTTCCGGCGTGAGCAGCGGGTCGCCGAACACGCCGCAGTAGGAGTACAGGAACCTTACCTGCTTCTTCGAGTCAGCGGGGGGCATCGCCGGTGTCGCAGCGGTATCGTCGAAGAAGTCAAATCGCGGCCGTGCGGGTTTGGCGAACTCATCCGCGAACTGCGAGGTGACAATCGCCTTGATCTCCTCGCATCGCTTCGTCACGGCCTCGTTGGGCTCGACGTAGTGAAGCGCTGGACACGAGGGCTTGAGCGAGCCGAGCTTGATCCAGAGAAAATCGTCTTCCTTGAGCGTGAAGGCGAGCTTTTGGGCGTCCCAGCCGAGCAGTGTCAGCAGTTGCTCATAGGGCAGGAGATGCCAGTTTCGCCGGATGATCGAGATGTAGCCGCGCTGCTGGTATTCGGCGGGGGGCTGCTCATGCGGCGGCAGGCCCATCGAATGCCCGATCTCGCGAACCTTCTCAGGCGTTGTGCCGAGCACTTCGGCCATTCGCTCCAAAGACACCATCTCCCAATTCCGCCAGACAAATGCGTGCAGGCGGTCGGGAAAGTGCTTGAACTCGATGGCAGGCCGAGTGTCGCCCGCGGGCAATACGTCGGCGGCGCTGTGCGCGGCGCCGGCCAGAAGGACGCTGCCCACCCACGCGATTGTCAGGCATTTGTTGCTCATCATTCGATCTCTCCTTCGAACTGCCGGTAGTACTCTGTTCTTGTATGTCTTTTCTCCACGTACTTCAAGTACGTGCAGGAATATTTGAAAAGCGGCGGTTGTCCAGTATGCTATCTGCCATAGATGGACGCTCGGGGAGCACGAGCGTGAAGTTCTGTACAGGGTTTTGTTTCACCGGGAGAAAGATCATGTCTGAATCGACAAGTCATTCTGGGCTGGGCCGGCGCGAGTTCCTGGGATCGGCTCTGGGCATGGGGGCAACTTTCGTTAGCGGGACTTCTGCTGCAGGCGATCAGGCGGGAGCCAAATCGTGCAAGGAGCAACTGGAAACGCCGATTGTGGGGCGGTACCAAGTGGTCGTAGCGGGAGGCGGGCCGAGCGGTGTGATTGCCGCGGCCGCCGCCGCACGCAGCGGCGCGAGCACCCTGCTGATCGAGCGGTATCCATTCCTCGGCGGTAATGGCACGGCAGGGCTGATGACCTGCTACAACGGCTTTCGCAATCAGCGGCCGCCCGAGGCGCTGCAGACGGTCAAGGGTATCCCGGCCGAGTACATCGCCGAACTTGTCCGGCTCGACGGCATCGCTGATGACGATCCGTACCCCAAGAGCAAACACGACGTGACGGCGGGCGATCTACCTTATTGCATCGGCTTCGACCCGGAGGCTGCCAAAATCGCCTCACTCAACCTGCTCCGCAAAGAAGGCGTGACACTGCGTCTTCACAGTTGGGTCGTTGCGCCGATGCAGGATGGCTCGCGCGTCACGGGAGTCATCGTGGAGTCCAAGTCGGGCCGACAGGCGATTGCGGCTGATATCGTGATCGACGCCACCGGCGATGGCGATATCGCCGCCCGTGCGGGCGCGCCGTTCATGAGTCCTGCCGACAAAGGCGACCGCATGGGCATGAGCCTGATGTACATTCTGGGCGGATTGGCCCCAGGAGCCAAAGAGTCTTCCGGCGGAATCCGGCTTGGCGACCGCGTGGTCAAATGGGGACCCGGCTTCAGTGGCGACGGGCTGGATGCAGAGAATCTCACGCGGGCCGAGGTGGAGACGCGATTGAAGCTGTGGGACCAGATCCGCCAACTGAAGAAATCGCCGGGCAACGAGTCCGTGTACTTATCGCAGATAGCCACCGGCATCGGCGTTCGCGAGACGCGGCGCATCCTGGGCGAGTATGCGGTCACGGAGCAGGACGCCATCAACGGCACGCGGTTCCCCGACGTGATCGCCATCAGCTCGAATCCGATGCCCAGCTATCACGGCCAGCGATTCTTCTTCAATCACGAGGGCTTCGACATTCCTTATCGCTCGCTGGTCCCGCAGAAGGTCGATGGGCTGGTCCTGACCGGTCGGTGCATCTCCTGTGAGCAGGGGCCGTTCCAGTCCGCGCGCTCCATGGCTCCCGCCATGGCGGTCGGACACGCCTCCGGTTGTGCAGCCGCCCTGGCAGCCAAAGGCAATGTTCCGCCGCGAAAGCTTGACGTCGCCGCCGTGCAGAGGCTGCTGCTCTCGCAAAACGCCGAGCTGCGGCAGAAGTCGTAAAGACGCAAGGCAATGGGTGACCGGGCGCCATGCTTACGCTCGCGTAAGCATGTGATGGCTATGGATGGAGCATGTCCGCGCGAGCGAGGACATGGCACCCACGGCGACGGGCGCCAGCGTTTCTAAGCGAGCGTCACAGGACGATGCGGCTGATGCCCCACAGGGCGACGACAGAGACACAGCCTTGCACGAGAGTGCCCACAGTCTGAAGCTTATAGCCTTGCTTGACAGTCATGTTCGAAAAGCCGGTGACGACCCAGAAGTAGCTGTCATTCGCGTGGCTGACGACCATGGAGCCGGCCCCGATGGTGACTACGGTCAGCGCGCGAGCCGTGGCGCCGCTGCAGACCCGAGTGGCTCCAGAAGCGGCAGCATGATGCTCGCCGTCGCGGTCATGGCGACCGTGGAGGAGCCTTGAGCGGTCTTGAGTGCAGCGGCAATGGCGAAGGGAAGGAAGATGCTGAGATGTGTGCTTGTGCCGAGGTACTGGGTGACGACGTCGGCGATGCCGGACTTCTTCAGCACCTCTCCAAACGATCCGCCGCAGGCCGTGACCACAATGATGATGGAGGCGGCGACAATGCCCTCGCCCACCCAGCCAGTAGTCGAAAGCATCTCGCGGGTGAGTCTTTTCGGGAGCAGGAAGGCAAAGAAGACACCCAGGAGCAGCGCAACCACCGGCTGCCCGACGAAGCTGATGATTCGTCCAATACTCGGACCACCCAGCGGGTGAGGCAGTTGGTCGCTGACCGACTTGAGCACGATCAGGATGATGGGCAGCAGGATGGGAATGAGTGATTTGAACGCGGAAGGACCTTCAGCGGTCGATCCTGCAGCATCAGGCACGTTGGGCTCCGACCCCAGGTCAATGGGCGTTCTGGCCGCGATCAGGACAGCAAACAACCATCCGGCGGCCAGGGCAACCAGCGCCACCAGCATTCCCCACAAGATCACCAGGCCCAGGTCCGCATTGAGAATGCCCGCAGCACCGATGGGCCCGGGCGTCGGCGGCACCATCGTATGGGTAGCATACAGGCCAAGGCTCAGCGCGATGGCGCTGGCAGCCAGAGAGACCTTGGCCTTGCGCGACAGGGCTTTGGCCAGCGGCGCCAGAATGACGAAGCCCGAATCGCAGAACACCGGGATGCTGACGATGTAGCCGATGGCGCCCATGGCCAGAGGGACATTCTTATAGCCGACCAGGGCGAGGACCCGCTCGGCCAGCTTGCGGGCGCCGCCGGATTTTTCCAGAAAGGTCCCGATGATGGAGCCTGCCAGGATCACGATGCCGATGCGGCCCACCGTGTCGCCGAATCCGAAATTGATGGCTTTGGCCACATCCTCCAGCGGCATCTTGTCACTGAAAATTCCATAGCCGAACGCCGCCAGCAGCAGCGATAAGAACGGGTGCAATTTCAAGCGAGTCGTGCTCAGAATGATAAAGACGATTGCCAACAAAAGCAGAATGACAAGCCACATGAGTCGTCCCCTGACCAGATCCCTTCAATACAATCAATCCACCAGGCCAAAGCGGCGTGCACATTTTATCCTCCGGCCCCGGCGACATCCAACGTTCATTCATAAGAACTATGTCGTTGTTGACGGGCTCGGTGATATACTGGTGCAGCACTCCCGCGAGCCGGGCTGAAGGTCGGCTTGGCAACGGCGGCGGTGCCAACGGATCGACAAGGAGGCTGAACATGAGCGTGCACAACACCACGAACAGGGGGGCGTCGAGTCTCTCCCGCCGGGAGTTCCTGACTGCGAGTTGCCTGGGCGTCTGCGGAGCAGGCCTGGGTGCAAGGCCGCTCATGGCCGAACAGGGCGGGAAGGCGGCGGACTTGCCGAACATAGATCCGGGATATGTTGGGCCGCAATTCTTCGATAAGCACGAGGAGGAGGCGCTCCAAGAGGTCATAGAATCCCGCTCGCCGTTCCGGTACTGGGGCCCAGGCCGGCCGGAGAAGGTGCTTCGCTTCGAAGAGGCATTTACTAAGTATATGGGCGCACGCTTCGCTCTGGCCGTGACATCCGGTACGGCGGCGCTCGACTGTGCGGTGGCGGGTCTGGGGATCGGGCCCGGCGATGAAGTGATTGTCCCCGCCTACACCTGGTGGTCGGACTACACCTGCGTGGTGCACGCGGGGGCGCTGCCGGTCTTTGCCGACATCGATCGCACGTTCAATCTCGACCCCGCGGACTTTGAACGCAAGATCACCCCTCGCACGAAGGCCGTGATCGCCGTCCACCTGCTCGGCGGGCCCTCCGACATGGATCCGATCATGGAGATCGCGCGAAAGCACAGAGTGGCGGTCCTTGAGGATTGTGCCCAGTGCGTCGGGGGCTCGTACCACGGCAAAAAGCTGGGCTCCATCGGCGACGTGGGCATCTACAGCTTTCAGATCAACAAGATGATCACGTCGGGCGAGGGCGGCGCGGCGGTGTCGAGCGACCCGCTGATCTATGAGCGTGCGGCCCGCTTTCACGATATGGGCTCGATACGTGATGTCTTTCTGAATCGCATCGGGACGAGCCAGGTGCGGATGTTCGCGGGAGAGAATTTCCGGATGAACGAGTTCACCGGCGCCGTGCTCGGCGCTCAACTGACCAAGCTCGACACGATGGTCGCCCAATTGCGCGGCAATGCCGAGGCCATCTATGACGGGATCAAGGGAATCGCCGGCATTCGCCTGCGTCAACGCCCCGACCCGCAGGGCGACATCGGCTACGGCGTTTACTTTGAGGTGCGGGACGAGGCCGCGCGCGACCGATGCATTGCGGAATTGCGGAAGCGAAAAGTCCCGGTGTCCACGTTGACAGGCTCCGTGCTGCTGCCTATCGAGGAATCCGTCATCAACAAGCGGGCCCGGCATCCCAATTGGCCCTCATTCCACAGTCCCGAGGGCAAGGCGATGCAGTACGGCCCGGATAGCTGCCGCCAGACGCTGGGGATCTTCGACCGGTTCGTCCAGGTGCGTATCGGCCCGAAGTACACGCAGCGGATCAACGATCATATCGTCGACAGTATCCGGCAGGTGCATAGTCTCATGGCATGATCCGATGCGGGAGGCTGGCCGCGAAGGGCCCCCTTGCCGTATTGCCGGGAATGTGAATTGCGCCCGGAGGGATTCGAACCCCCGGCCTACGGATTAGAAATCCGTTGCTCTATCCAACTGAGCTACGGGCGCAAATCGTTGTATTACAAGGCATTATAGCAATTCCGTGCATCCTGCATTTTCCGCTTTACAACCGCCATACTGGTTTCACGTTCAGTACATCGTATCTGGTTGGGTGACGGAGATAGTAATCATGGTACAGCAGTCAGAGAATCGCAGCCCTGTAAACGGCACCTCAAAACGTTCAAACAAGTTCCCACTCACATTACATCCGACCGGCCAGTATTGCAAGAAGATTCGAGGCCGGATGTACTACTTCGGCAAGGACAGGCAGGAAGCTCTCCGATCATACTACGAGCATGCATCCTCTTTGCACACGGGCAAGGCCGAATTGCCGATCACCGGCGCGGGTGTTACACTGAGGAACCTTTGCAACCGGTATCTTGAGCATCAGGATAGCCGCGTGGCCACGGGGGAAATCAAGCGTCGCTACTTCTACGGCCAGACGCTTCAACTCAAGGATTTTGCCAAGTTCATTGGTCCGAATGAGACAATCGCCGAAAGAAAGACATATAGAGTACAGAATTACCGCCAAAAACTCGTAAAGGAAGGGAAAGCTGCCGCCACGCACTGGAAGCGGATTCACGAGTTGATCGAACGTCGGTACGCGATCCTCAGTTCTTGGAGTTATATTCTTCCTGACATCAATTGTATATCATTTGAGTTCGGAAGCAGGTCTTTGGCTATGCCATCGGCTCAGGATTCTGACCGTACCCTGATCGCCGTTAACTTCGACGGTGTCACCAGTCTTGATGATGCGCGTAGCCGGGCCGACATTGACAACGGTAGGAATCCCGTATTCCCGTGCGATGATACTGCCGTGTGACAATAGACCACCCTGATCGATCACAATACCCGACGAGGAGACCAGATAAGGCGTCCAACCCGGATCCGTGAACGGCGCCACCAGAATCTCTCCGGGCAGCACGTTGCTTTCATCCTCCACACTCTGAATCACCCTGGCTTTGCCCTGAACGATTCCCGGGCACACCGCCAATCCGCTGAGGAGCTCTGCCGTGGCGTCCTCCCGGACCGGCGGCCTCGTCTGCGGCCGGAATCGTCCCAGCACCGTAATCGGAGGAGTGATGTCGCGAAAGCTCTCATATTCGGATTTCCTCAGTTCGATCTTGGCCTGCGTATCCCCATCCGATGCGCCCGTCGCGACGGCCCGCATCTCCGCCAGGGTCAGGAAGAAAACGTCCTCTGTGCTTCGGAGCGTGCCCTGGGCGTGCAACCGATCCCCCAGCGCCAGGAGCAGCCGGCGCCAAGTCATGAACAGGCGAATGAGGTGATCCTTAGAGTTCTCCCGCACCGTGACAAAATGCTGCGCCCGCGTCACAAGGCGGTTGAAAGCCGCTCTTCGGAGGGGGTTCTTCAGCCTCTCGCGGCACTCCTGCACCAGTTGGCGCCGCTTCTCCGTTCGTTCGCGCCACGCCGTCACCACATTGGTCTGCTCCAACGCCGACATGAAGCTGCGGACAATGGACAGGATATAGTCGGGTCGCTCACACCAGCGCGCATTGTAGAGTTCGAATTCACCCCGTGCATGATGTCCATGTTTCCGCATGTACTCCGCCCAGCTATGGAGGAACTGGTCTCCCCCCACGACTGGCCGGATGGCCTCCGAGACGTGCTCCCACGTATCTCCAGACAGAATAGCGGATTTGACCGGAGGATGGCGGCAGGCCTCTTCGGCCAATTGCCACAGATCGAGCCCCGACCGGGCATCCGTCATGTCGCCCACGCCAATCAGCAGACCGTTGGCGAAACCTTCGCTTTCGCCGAGCCACCGCGCGCACACTTTGCGCAGCAACATAAAAGCCGCAATCGCGACGCCGCTGTAGATTGAGCCGTGACGTGCGCGAGAGATGAATTGCCTGAGGTATTCAACCGATTGGGTAAGATGGTCGATGATCTCCCTGGCGGACAATTGCTTCAGGTCGAGCGCGTCAAAGTCCTGGACCACGCGCTGCATATCCGCGATCGCGCGTTCCCCCTTCTTTTCCGTAAAGAAAATTGCGTGAAAGAAGTTACCGGGCAGCTTCAACAGGGCTTTGCCGAAGTGCGATCTCACTTCGGCACAGTTCTGCGTGGCCAGTTCGATCCATCTCCGGGCTTCCTCTCCGGGAGCGGTATCGCCAAAAATCGTATTGAGCCTGGCCCTCCGCACAATGGGCAGTTTGCGGGCGATTCCCAGCAGCGTGTTGAGATTTCCATAGCACCGGCCAGCCACCAGGCCGACTACGGGACTATTTCCGCGGTCGAGGCCAATCATGTCCAGCACCATGTTCAGCGTGGACTCCAGCAGATCGGACATGAGCGACCATGTCGAGGGCGTCAGCACGTCCGGCATGACTTCTCGCGTATTGACGCAAGACCACACTTGGCGATCTTCCCAGGAGGGTGCCTTCCGCATAGTCGTGATGGCCCGGCTCTGGAGAATGCGCACCTCCGAGGCGCACACGGCCCACTCAATATCCTGAGGACACTGGTAGTACTTTTCGATCGTGGCGGCCAGGTCGAACAGCTTGCCAATCGTGGCCTCGTCAATGCAGGGATCCTGCATGGTGCTTGCGCCGTCTGCCTGTGCCGGGTTAGCCTCCCGTACTCTGTCTCTTCGCATTTGTTCGGACAGGCTTTGTCGCACCACGGCACCGGTGAACTTGTCTATGACAAATCGATCCGGAGTTACACGCCCCGCCACCAGAGCATCTCCTACGCCATAGCACGCTTCGATCACCAGCCGGTTCCTGTCCTGTGCCACCGGGTCCGCCGTAAACATCACCCCCGAGGCATCGGCGCACACCATTTGTTGAACGATGACCGCCATCCATATGTCGTTGCTGCGCAGCTTGGTTGACTGCCGGTAACTGTAGGCGCGTTCCGACCACAGGGAGGCCCAACACCCCTTGATGGCGTCGCGGCACTGCTCCACATCCTGGACGTGCAGATAGGTTTCGTATTGCCCGGCAAAGGAGCGATCCTCCAGGTCTTCGGCCGTGGCAGAGGACCGGACCGCCATCGGCATGATCCGCAGCCGGTCGCAGCATTCCCTGATCGAGTCCCACGGACGCGGCAACAAAGGCTGGTCCACGATGGCCTTTCTGATCTTCGCCAGGAGCGCGGCCGGTCGCGCCGAAGCATCCGCCAGCGCCGCAACCATCTCGTGGAAGCCCTGGATGCTTTCGACATGGTTCTTATACCCGGATGTTGTTATGCACAAACCATCAGGTACAGGCAGACCCAAGTGGCTCATTTGCGCCAGATTGAAGGCTTTGGGCCCCACCATGCCAGCATCCGATTCGGTAATCTCCGCGAACGGCAGGACGATTCTTGTTTCAGAACCCGTGCGATCTCCCATACATCAAAGTGTAAATCCTACCGAGTATCAGGATACCATAGTTCGACATTTCCCATTTGACGATGACCGGCTACGACGCCGGCCTTTTCGAGTACCAGTATGACATCCCGCCCCTGGATTTCCAAGCCCAACGACCTCAATTCTGCGACAGGCGATAGCGGAACCTGCTTCTTGAGGTACTCCATGGCCTTTCAGAGTTCGTTGTCAACGAAGGACGCCACGCGTGTGCCATGGTAAGCCACAGATTCCGCTTCACAGTCCCGAGAAGCTAATGGACCCGGAAGTGATAGACAAGGGCTTTCGTCAGATCTTGGCGCAAGTCAAGGAGATGAAGATACTTGCGCTCGGATAATACCCGCACTATACGAGGGATTCCAATTGTATTCTGACGGCTGGTCCCGTATCACTGAACTCAACGTTAAGAGTGTCTATAAACGAAAGTGGGTACCATGAAGAAGAGAATACTACTGATTGGATTGATGACAACTCTGTCGACTCTTTCAGTCCATGCACAGGAGAAGATTCGCCTGGTCACGGACCGGGGGCTGGAGTTGACCGGTTTTCAAGACCCCAGGCCCTATACCCCGGCCTATGATCTCCGCAACGATTTCGTAATGGTGTATGGGATCCACGAAAGTCGCATCCCCGCGATCCAATCCTGGGTCGAGAAGGGTTATGTGTCCCACCTGATGACCGGGATTGCCTGGGGGGACTATCAAGATTTCAAGGACATCAACGGCCGGGACATCATGTCTCTGTCGCAAATGGAGGCCGACGGCAAGGAAAAGCTCCACGGCCCGCGCGTTCCCTATGTGGTGCCGTCGATCGAGTTCGCCGATTACATGACGGAGAAGCTCAAACCCATGATTGACGCCGGAGTGCTCGCCATCCACCTGGAAGAGCCGGAGTTCTGGGCCGATACGGGATTTTCTCCGGCCTTTGCGAGGGAATGGCAACTCTACTACCATGAGCCGTACGTGCGGGCCGATAGTTCGCCGGATGCTCAGTACAAGGCCAGCCGGTTGAAATACTATCTGTACGGCCGGGCCCTGCGGCGCGTGGCGGAGGCCTGCAAGGAGTACGCCTTGCAGAAACACCATCGCGAACTCCGCATCTATGTGCCCACTCACAGCCTGATCAATTACACGCAGTGGTCGATTGTGTCTCCGCAATCGTCATTGATCGATTCCAGCGTGGTGGACGGCTGCATCGCGCAGATATGGACGGGCACAGCCAGAACCGCGAACATCTACCAGGGCAAGGCCGCGGAACGTACCTTTGAGACCGCCTTTCTGGAGTACGGTGTGATGCAGGAGCTGGTGCGCGGGACCAACCGTCGCATGTGGTTCCTGGCCGATCCGATCGAGGACAATCCCAGACACGATTGGGACGACTATCGCGTCAACTACAAGGCGACGCTGATCGCCTCGCTGCTCCAGCCCCACATCTGGCACTACGAGATCTGTCCCTGGCCGTCGCGTATATTCCTGGGCAAATACCCCGCCGGCTCCCCCGAGGCCAAGCCGATCCCGGGGGCCTATGCCACGACCTTGTGCACGGTGTTCAATCAGTTGCGCGACATGAACCAGGCGGACATCGAATGGCAGGACGCAACCCATGGCGTGGGCGTGTTCATGGCCGATTCGGGGATGTTTCAGCGGGCCGAGCCGGCGTACCGACTGGCGGCCAGAGACGGCAGCGATCCGACCAGGGCCGAGAGAAGGGACGTCCAATACTTCTCTGCGTTCTACGGGCTGACGCTTCCGCTGCTCAAGCATGGCGTGCCGGTCCAGCCGGTCCAGCTCGACAATGTGGCCCGCTTTCCCAACTATCTCCGTGACTACAAGGTGCTCGTGTTGAGCTACGAATTCATCAAACCGGAAACACCGGCGGTCAATCAGGCCCTGGCTGAATGGGTGGCCCAGGGTGGCGTGCTCCTCTACGTGGGGGCCGATACCGATCCCTTCAATACCATCACGGGCTGGTGGAATACCGGCAAGAACCAATACGAGACGCCCGCCCAGCACTTGTTCGATGTGCTCGGGTTGGATCGAACGGCGGGGGAAGGACGTTACACCTTTGGCAAAGGCCACGTGTTTGTCGAGAGAAAACATCCGGCCTATTACTCACGCTCCCCAGAGGCGGCGGACACTTATCGTGCCGTAGTCAGGCGGTCCGCCGACGCCGCGGGCCTGCTCTACCGGGAGCACAATTTCCTCCAACTGCGTCGTGGTCCCTATGTGATTGCCGCATGTCTGCGGGAGTCCGTCAAGGAGACACCGCTTGAACTTAAGGGCCTGTTTGTGGATATCTATGATGCCAACCTGCCGGTGCTTGACGGTGTGACCCTGCAACCGGGGCAGCAGGCTTGGCTGCTCGACTTGAACCGGCTGGAACAGGACAAAGCAGAGCCCGTGGCCTCGGCCGGACGGTTTGAAACCTGGATGCAGACGGACCACGGCGTCGAGTTCGTGCTCTCCGCCCCGGAGGGTGTCCGGATTGTCTCCCGCGTACGCCTGCCGAAGCGTCCCACAACCATCAAGAGTGGAGATCGAGAACTGAGCGAGTATCAGTGGCATGAAGAGAGCCACACGGTATGTTTCGAGTCTCTATCAGGCGTTTCAAAACAGCAGGTCAAGATCCTGTGGTGACCATATCAGGCAACGATTCACATGGGTAGACCAAGTAAAACCCACGGATGGGGCAAAATGCGAGTTAGGGACTCTGGGATGTAAGTGCCTGTATCCCAAAGGGATAGGCGGGTTTCCGGGATGGTCCCGCCGGTGCTTGACAGGTACATCAGCTTCCATTTGTAGGGTCGGGCGGGGGTTCTGTCAACTGTTATCGTGGATCAGCGGTTGGGCCCTGGGCCGCGCGGTGTGAGGGCGATTGCCTGACCGGGCGATGGCGTTGCTGTGTGCCAGTTGTCCGGATCGTTGCCATATGCGGCGGCTGCCGTCCGGATCAGCGATGAGCCTTGGCCATCCGCCTGGGCCGGCCAGGGGTCGGCATTGCCCGTGAAATCCTGCGGGTGTGAACCATCGCTGTAGACGACGCGGTCCACGCGGATCCAATGACGTGTGCCATCTTCGTCCATGCTGCAGGGCTTGTTGAGCTGGAGTTTCCCGCCGCTATCCGCCAGATTGCCCAAACTCCAGGCCAGGACCTGCACGCCGGCAGGGGCCGTGTATTTCGAGCTGAACAGGCTTGTGTCTTTGACCAATAGCAGGTATTCGCCCGCAGCGAGCGTCACGGGCGGGTCCGTGGGAAACAGAAACTCAATCCCCGCATCGGCGATGAATCGCCAGGGAGCCTCTTGTTCTGCGTCATACAGCGTCACGGGCTCATTGCTGATGTTGAGCAGCTCCACATACTCGGCATCGGCAGTTGTATCCGGATGGTACATGATCTCATTGATCACCACCGGCCCGACCTGCGGAGCGGCGTTGGCTTGGCCCGGGGTAGGCTCACTCAGGGCCACAAAGTTGTATGCGCCCGTGCTCTTTTCATAGCGGCCCAGAGTCACGCCCGCCTCGGAGGCGTCGAATTCCTCCTGCTCGCTATAACCGGTCAGCACGCCCGCCGAGCCGGAGTGCAGATAAAGCGTTTCGCCATCGGCACTGAGGCCAAAGGACTCATGGCTGCCGGGATCGGCATCACTGGCGAAGTGCCGGTTCTCGTAGAACACCACGTATCCACCGGCAGGGATGCCCACGCCGGCGGCAATCTCATACCTGGTCAGGTTATTCGCGTCATCGCTGAGGAACCAGCCTCCGATATCGATCGGCTGCCCGGTCGTATTGTGCAACTCGATCCAGTCGGGGCCGCTGCCTTGCGAGTTGGCCAGAAGCTCATTGATGACCACCGCCCCTGGTGGAGGCACCTGGCCGCTGTCGTCGGCTCCTGGCGAGCCGCCGGCCTTGGCGCTGGGTCGCCAGAGACTCTTGTCATCATACGCATTCGGGTCCGCTGTCCGGGGGTCGTTCACTGTAAGAGAAAAGCCCACCCCGTCGGTGATATCGAACCAGTTGTCTTCGAAGCGGAAATCGTGAATGACCGTGCCCACAGGATCGAGCAGCTCGATCCGCTCGCCCGCATTGTCCAGGCTGCCCGCGTATTGGCCCACAACCGGCAGTTCCGAGCCGTACCTGGCTTGGAACGCGGCCGTATTCCTGACGACGATGCAATAGCCGCCCGGTGCCAGATCGTAGCTGGGGAAGGTGAAATCGACGCCATTGACGAATTTGACCAGGTTCAGATTGATGCTCCCGGCGCCGATGTTGGTCAACTCGATGAACTCGGTATTGGGATCGTCGGGACTGCCGGTTTCAAGTGGGTGATACATGATCTCGCTGATCCGCAGGCTCTGAGCCAACGGCCCGACGGCGAAGACCGCCTCGTTCAACACGCTCCATTTGCTCCCGTTCAGCGCCCTTGCCTTGACATGAGAAGTCTGTGTGATGGGCACGGGCGACGCATACTTCTGTGTCCCTGATGTGTCCTGCTGAGTCAGCACGTCGGCTGTGAGCTCGACGGAGATCAGGAAATCCGAGCTCCCGGCGGACTCGTTCAGGGCGTGGATCGCCAGGATATTATCGCCTTTCCTGAGTGCCTGAGCGAAGTTGAGGACCGGGATGTTCTCGAAACTGACCGCGGCGGCATCGTCGTTTATTGCCGTGGCGGCCGAGTTCCACGCCGGCACGCCCGGGGAATTCCGCCTGGCGATCTCGGCGCCGTTGAGGTAAGCAATGAACCCGTCATCGTAGCGGACCCGCAGCGTCATGGCGGTTACGTCTGTGGTGTTGCCCTGGAACGGGAAGGCGATCCGCACGAGACAGCCGGTCCCAATATTGTACATTTGGGGTCCGACATCGTACGTGATGTAATTCTCGTACCCCGCAGCTCTCTCGTATCCGACGCCGCCGGGCCCGCCTGTAACGAGTGTCCACGCGGCATCGTCAAATGCCGCACCGCCTCGCCATGCGTCGGCGACCGGCCCGGTTGGGACGAGCACCCGCTTGGATGCGTTCTCCGGCGCCAGGCGGAGCGTGTTCGTCGCGCCGGTCGGCTGACCGGATGACCGCGGGTCCGAGCCGTCCAGGGTGTAGTAGATCGTCCCGGCAGTACTGCTCATGGCGAGCGCGAGCCCTGGGGTCACATGGCCTCCCTGAACGCTGAAGGAGGGCGGAGCCGGTGCGAACTCGATGGCGATCTGGCTGTCCATCCACTTGAGGTGGTCGGTCAGCCAGCCTTTCATCCAGTCGATTTCCTCTCGCCAGGTCTTGGCGATGAACCAGTTCGGCCAGACATAGATGCCGAGGATGGCCCATCGCTGGAAGTTCCGCGCCTGCGGCTCATCCAGAATGGTGGCGTAGTCCTCGATCATCTGCATCATACGGTTGGTGGTGAACGGGTCCCTTCGCAATTCGAACCACCGGTCGGCGTAGCGCATCCTGAACTCGGGATCCTGGAACAGGCGCCGCCAGTAGGGGTAATCGCCGTCGCCGAGATGGCTGAAATACCAGCCGGTCGGGAGCCAGCCGTCGTTCCAATAGCCGGCGGCATTGCCCAGGGACAGGTCGTAGTCCCAGACGGGCCCCATGTGCAGTTTGCCGGCGTGGTCGATATACATATAGGTGCTGATACGAAAACCGTCGACGTTCTTGGCCGTCTCGACGATGATGTGATGATCGATGAACGAGTCTACGTCGATAAATTTCGCGTACCCGTTCACCGGGTCCGTGAAGTTGTACCCGTACAGCGCTGCCTCAAATGCGTTGACGAAGTTCTTGATCCAGTCCTTTTCCTGCTGGGACAGATCAAAGCCGTTGGGGTCGGCATAGACCAGGGTCTGGCCTCGGCTCGTGGAAAATGTCACATCGCCGCCCTCGGTCTTGTCCTTCTTGATGATGTACCCACCGGTGATCGCCGATCCGCCGCCTGCGGGAGGCTCGCCGACGTCCACGCGGTCCGGGCCGAGCTTGATCTTCTCCACGAGGACATACACGCCCACGTAGTCGCTCATGGCGATGGTGTCGTCATTCGTGTTGAGGAACAGCTCGATGAGTCGCGTGCGCGGGGCGTATTGGCCGATGTCGTTGCTCCACCGGTAGGGCAGGACGTTGCGCATCAGGGACTTATCCGAGTAAGATCCCTGGAGGACCCAGTCCGACTCGGCCGGAAGACCGAGGATCGAGACGCTCCTGTCCTTGTTGCGCTCGTCCCACGTCTCGAAGTGGTACTGTCGCTTGGGGAAGCCTCCCGAACTCTGGCCTCGTATGTTGATGGCCGCTCTGCCGGCGAAGTCAATTTCCTCGGCGATAATGGCCCGACCCGTCTCATCGGTGTTGAAGAAGTAGCCGTAGGCCGGCACCTGCGGCCTGGAGACCCCCTTGCTCATGGTGTCCACTACGGCAATCGGCAGCGGCGAGCTGAAGTTGCGGAGGTCGGCGCCGATGAAGACGTACCGTTCCGTGCGGGTCTGGCTCTCCTTCCATCCCGGCCGCCATGCGATCGCTTTGAGGGTCGCCGTTCTGCCGATGCGGATGGGACCCGCGTAGATGGAGCCCAGGGGCCGGCCTCTGCCGACGCTGAACGGCTCGGTGCCATCAGTCGTGTAGTAGATCTCCGCCCCGTCGATCGGCGTGGTGATCGTGACGGTGACGGGAGTCGTGATCAGGCAACTTGCGGGGCTGATCTGTGGTTCCTCTGCAATGCCCTGATAGATGATGACGTTGCCGATCCCCGGCGTCGGCGGGCTCAGCAGTTGCAGGTTCGGGTCCCCGTCCGGGTACCGACCATAGGAGATGTCGACGCTTTGTTCATCGAAGGAGAAACCGTCGATCTGGGTCGTCCCGTCGGCGGCGAAGAGGCCGATCTGCTCGCCATCGGCACTGAGCCGAAAGCCGGCGTGCAGGCCGGCATCGGCCGTGTCGCCGTCCGCCCAGATCAGCAGGTAGCCATGAGCCGCAATCGTGGTGGCGGCCGGCGCATTCACGGGAATTTGCCACTTTGTCGGGATAGAGAGGTCGTCGGTCAGATACATCCCGCCGAGGTCGATGGGGCTGTCGCCGCCATTGTACAACTCGATCCAATCGTCAGACTGATTTTGGGGATCACGCCCGGACGTGCCGTTGTCGGCCAAAATCTCGTTGATCACCACGAATATGTTGGGCTCAGACGCAGGTGCACCGTAGATTCCAGGGGCAAGAAGTAGAACGCACAAAGCCAGTGTCGCGACAGGCAGTCTCCATTGCGGATTGCGGATTGCGGATGGCGGATTGACAGCGCGCGTCGATTCGAACCCACAATCCGCAATCCGCAATCCGAAATCCCCAATTCCCTTGACCTTCTGCATCCTCAGCCTCACGAACTCCGACAACACCCATTTCCGATCATGCCTGTGTGGATTTCGGACGAACCCGGTTCGCCCCGAATGGCTTCTCTATCTTAACATATTCGTGCGAGTGAGGCAAATACGGTGGAGACGTAGAATCCTGTGTCTCTATCTGTTGTGTCGGGCATGGGCTGTTGGGACGGCCTGTCGCGGGCTCATTTCTGCGAGGTGAGCAGTGTTACAGGTCCGAGAATGCCTGACGGCTCAGGCTTTGCCGTGCCGCGCGTGCCCCATTGGTCCCAGGCAAAACGGTTCGCGACGGAGTTGGCAACTACGAGGACAAGCTCGTTAGCGCCCTGGCTCAGATGATCTGTCAGTTCGATTCGGTAGGGTGGCCAGAGCAGGCAGCCGACCAGCTTGCCGTTGAGCCAGACTTCCACGTAGTGCTGGACCTGGCCGAGGTCGAGGAAGACGCGGCCGCCGTGGGCTTGTTCGGCGATATTCAAGCGAGTTCGATAGAGGACTCGGCCAGTGTACCAGGGGATGTTCCACTGTGACCATGGCTCGAGCTTATCTACATGCACGGGGCCGCAGACAACGCGCAGCGGGCCGGTCAGGCCGGCCGGGCCGCTGTGCGAGGTTGTCTCGACGGCAATCACGTCGCCGATACCTCTGGTCGCCTTCGAGATGTCGATCTTTCCGCTCTGAGACGTTGGGGTGAGACGCTTTTCCATCTCGGTCCCGTTCACATACAGGACGTATTCGCCCGTGACGGGCAACGGCGACTCGATGGCCCTGGCGCCGGGCGGGAGCATGCCTCGCAGCAGGGCGGGCGAGGTGTGCACGAAGAGTGCCTGGTCACGCACGGCGTAGACCCGTTCCCAGCCGCTGTCATTGTAGTCCCGCTGTTCCCAGCCAGGGTGACGCTGAAACTCGCGAGCGCGGTGCCGGAAGGTGGGCAACTCAACAATCGTCTCGCCCGGCGATGGATTCCAAGTCTCATCAAGGGCGTTGCCGACGACCTGAATCGTCCATGGACCCTCCAATTGCACGCTGGTCTTCGGCCCGTCGGTGGTGTCGCGGTGGGGCAAGCCCCACCCTACGTGCGAAGTGCACAGGAGCACGGCAGAGGCATGTGGCGGCAGGTCAAGAGCCGGAGCGGTCAGCTCATTCATTTGTCCTGTCTCGGAGTCCAGCCGAAGCCATGCAGTGGATTTGTGAGCGTGCGGCAGAACCAGCGTGCAACTCAACGCTTGATCCGAATCGTTGAAACAGAGATAGAGGTCGGCGGATTCGGTGCGCCGATGGCTGACGAGCAGCCCCTTGCCGTCACCGGACTCGATAACAATGTCCGGCTTTGCCAGTTGCGGGAGGCCCTTGATCGCGTCCTGGGGCTTCGCGAAGAACGCCGCTGTCCCGGCACCAATGCGGCTTACGTGGTCTGTCCCATGAGAGTCCTCGAAGCATTCCGCACTCCGCATTCCGAATTCCGCATTTGGCATCGTGGGCCACGTGGTCTCGGGTAATCGGCCGGTCCAGATGACGGTACCGCCGGCTTTGGCAAAGTCCGCTGCGATGCGCAACGCCGAGGGGGCGACGGCTCGCACGGGTGGGAAGAGGAGCACTCGGTAGTTCTCGTGGCCGATGGCGATATGCGGGCCTGTCTCGGTTTGCATGATGCGGGCGCTGTCCAGGGCTTTGCCATCGACGACATCCACGTCCCAGAGGTTGTTGAAGAGTCCGTCGACGAGGTCGTTGAAGCCGTTGATGGTGGCTTCGGCCCCCTTGTTGCCGAGCGTGGTGTGCTGCCAGGGGAAACTCCGCCGACCCTTGCCGCCGGCAGAGTCCATCCACAGGGACTCGATCGGATAGTACACGAGCGCCGGGGCGACGTGGCGGCCGATGCGATTGAACAGTGACAGCCGACTCGTCAGGGCGGTCAGGCGGTCGTAGTACTTCCAGTAGGGATTCTGGTAGAAGAAGCTCGGGGGACATTCGACGCGCGGGTTCTCCACGGTCTGGAAGAAGGCGTGCGGGATGAAGGTGGTGGCGCCGAGGCAGGCGAGCTGATTGTATCCGCCGCGGAGCATGTCGAGCGTGCAGTTCCAACCGCCCGCCAGGCCGAGTGCTTCGCAAATCACTTCCTCGCGGTCTTCGATGTGTGTCACGGAGACGGGGATCTTGACGGCGGCGGGGCGGGCCCGCGTGCCGAGGGCATCGAAGCCCGGCCAATCCACTCGGCGAAGCTGCTCCATCAGGTGCGGCGAATTGGTGTAGTGGGTGATGTTCTCCTCGTAGCAGTGGCCGGTCAGCGGCAAGCCGTGCTCGCGGCACCATTGGGCGAGCTGATCGAAGAAGCACTCGTTGAATCGCTCGGAAACCGTCTGCCAATAAGCGGCTCGGACTGGGCCGGCGTCGGGAAAGGAGTCATCCAGCAAGGCGGGCAGTTTTGCGATCAAGTCGAATCCTCGCCGCTCACGAAAGATGTCCGCGAACCCAAACGTCCACGGGAAGGGCGCGGGAGCCATCGTGCTCGGCTCATCATAGAAGATCGCGGGAATCTGCTTGCCGAAGAGCCGATCGTAGCGCTTGGCGTACTGCTCGTGGGTCAGCTCGATGAATCGTCGCGTGGGCTCCGGGCGCAGGTAATCGATCATGGAGTTACTGCCGTCGTCGAGCGGGCTGGGATTGCGGCCGAGGCAACGGGAAAAGATGAGAATGCGATGTCGCCCGGCAGGCACTGGGCCCGTGATAGATTCGCCATTCGGTTGGACCTCACCCCACGGCTCGCGCGGAACGGCATCGCCTGCGGGGCCGATGAAGCCGGCCACGATCCGTTCGAAACGTTCCATCACCGGCTCGGATGCCTCAGGTTTGCTGATCGCAAAGTCACGCGGGCCCTCGCAGTCCACGAACGTGTAATCGAGGCCGCGAGGGTAGAACTCGGGGTGGCCGTCGGTGACGCGGCCGCCCGCGCCGCCGCTGGGCCAGTTATACTCGTCATAGAGCCAGATCGAGGAGCCGACTTTCTGCGCCTCGTCGATTGTCGCGTCCATCGCTTTCCAGAAGGGTTCTTCCAGGTAAAGTCGCCGATCCATGCCGAATCGTGGGTGGGGCAGGGCGGCATGCACGCCCTTGTCCGCCATCATGCGAACCTGCTCGCGCATCGTGTTCGGATCGAGCGGCCCGTTCCAGAACCAGAACGGCGCCTGGCTGCACACCCGCGGCGGATCGCGCCAGAGCTTGAGGATCTCCTCGACCGAAGGGGACAAGAATCGCCGAGGCGGCGACTGGCCGTTTCCTGCGGCGGCCTGAGAACAAGGGGCAATTACGAATGCGAAGCCGAGGAGGGCAACAACGCCGAGCATCGGCCTCCGGATGGAATTACGATCGTGTCTTTTGTTCATGTCACTATTGTACAGGCCCCGGGGCCGGGATTGAAGCGGTTACGTCCTCCCGCCAGGATTTGCTTGACATTGCCGGCGGATGCAGGAAAACTGGCAGAATGAACGGGAGAATCGTACGAAGTCTGGGCGGGTGTCTTCCACCTCTGTGGCGGCGACGCTTCAAACGAGAGCTGCTGCTGCGTTTTCCTTCTCTGTATGCCACGGACATGGTGAGATACGAGCAGAGCCTGACGTGCGACGAGGAGGTCGAGGCGCTGCTATGGCGACTGGAGATGACGCTCAGTATCCCGGGTGACGTCATTGAGTGCGGCTGTTTCCTCTGCGGCACCACTGTCCTGATGGCCAGGTACCTGCGGGAACGAGGCTGCAACAAGCAAATCTACGCATGCGACACCTTCCGCGGCTTTGATCCCGCGGAGTTCGCCAGAGAGCGTCAACAGGGCGACGCTCCAGGCGCCGGCGACTTCACGGAGAACGATCTGCGGTATGTCCGGCGCAAGATCGAGCGCCTGGGCGTGGCTGAACAGATTACCCTGGTCGAGGGCCTGTTCCAGGAGACACTTGAGTCGTTGCCCGGCCCGTTCGCGTTCGCCTTCATCGACTGCGACCTGCACGACAGCATGCTCTATGCGGCCAGAACGATCTGGCCCCGCCTTTCCCCCGGCGGCTGCTGTGTATTTGACGACTACGCGAACGAAGTCTTCCGCGGCGCCACGAAGGCTATCGACACCTTCATCGCCGAGCAGGCGCCCGACAATCCACAGCCACGGCCCCCTCCTGCACAAGATGTACTTCGCCTCCAAGGGCAGTGCGTGATGCCAAGCCATATTCCGGCCGAAGACTTGCATCGTTCGCGTGCCCTCCTCACCCTGCCCGGCCTTGCCTCTGGCCCGCCCGATGCCCCTCTTTCTCCTGAAAGCGTAAACAGGACGGCGGAACCGGATATCGCCGCCTGCCCGCTTGACCTATCCGACAGGGCAGGCTACAATCGCGAGCGACAGTTGGAGAGAATCGCATGGTGGCAGCGCAAGAGACGACCTGCACAACAGACGGTGATAAGCGCTTGAGACAACGGCAACTGATTGGCAGAGCAGGCTTTATCTCGCCTTCGATAGGAAATCCGGTGGCGTCTTATACGGACCGAAACGAGGATTCCCGCATCTTATGCGGGGCCATCTAATTATTGTTAGCCAGAGGAACAATGTCCTCCCATCAGGATGCAGAGGGCCGGACAGAGGAGAACAAACCATGAGTCGGCTAATCATACCAAACATGCGAACCTGGCCTCGGAACCTGAGTACCAGCCAAGGCGGAGGACTCTCCACGGCGCAGTACGGTGGTATGTCCACTTCCCAGTATGGAGGTGCCTCTACGTCTCAATATGGCGGTCTATCCACATCGCAGTATGGAGGAATGTCCACTTCTCAGTACGGAGGACTGTCTACGTCTCAATACGGCGGACTTTCGACATCTCAGTATGGCGGTTTGTCTACGTCACAATACGGCGGCTTATCGACTTCCCAGTATGGAGGTTTGTCGACGTCCCAAGGTGGGGGTATGTCCACGTCCTCTGCGGACGTCTATATGAGCAATATCCCACCATGGCCCTATTTCGTCAGGGAGCTGGAAAAGAGAGGGTATGATTGGGCATCCGTGTTGATTAGGCAGTATTTGCCCGAGTTCTTGTGGCCTGAGAACTTCTTCAATGAATAGACGGAGATTATCGGCGGCCAACAACCGGCGGCCATACGTGGCTAACGCGCCGCGGGTTCGCGGGGACGTTAGCCCAGAAGAAACACTATGCTACACACGAAGCCACTCATTTTCCTGAGCTACGCCAAAGAGGATCGGCGGCGCGTCGTAGGCGTGTATCGTGCTCTGCGCAAAGCGGATCTCAACCCATGGATGGATGACCCGCCAAGGGCGTGGCACCGAGAAGGCATTCAGCCCGGCCGGGAATGGGACAACGAAATTCGCGAGCGAATCGCTCAAGCCAGAGTGATCTTGCTCTTTCTGTCCAGCCGATCCGTGACGAAACGTGGCTACGTTCAACGTGAGTACCGATTGGCTCTCAACCTCGCCCTCGAACGACCTCCGACGAGCATTTCTCTGGTGCCTGTCCTGCTTGAACCATGCAGCGTCCCTGATCTGCGAGTAGACACAGCCAGTTTGAGGCAGTTTCATTGGCATCTTCAATACCGTTCGTCTTTGGGTGAACTGGTCCAGCTTGTCCGCGACATCGTCGCACCGCAACCGGTGGAGATTCCGCAGGACCAAGGCGCTGCCTTGCCATCTCCGCGCCCAGACTCTCTTGGCATGTTTGCGGTCGTTGAGTCCATACGGAGCGAGTCTGGACAGGCAGCCGGAGCCCTGACCAACTGCATCGGCGGAATACTGCGAGCCGACCTTGAGACTGCGCAACGCGCAGCGTGGTCGGCTAAGATAGAGGGTAAGGATGTTGATCTGAAGATTGCGACAGAAGCGCTTAGTGCCACAACCCATCCGGCAATCGCCATCGGGAGTGCGCTGGTACTGTCAGAAGCGTTCAACAGACGCAAGATTGCACCCAGTGCTCGGGCATACCTGAGGAAATGGCTGACCCACACCGTACCGGAAGTCGGAGCCATCGCTGCCCTGCTCTTGGCACAGTCAAAACGACCTCACTCGGACGTTTTCAACTGCCTTAATGAGTATGCAGGGAGTCCGAATCGCCTGAAGGGAGGCCAAGCCCTTCTCCGCTACCTCATAACCCCATCCACGTCGCTCGCCGGACTGACAGAGGGCGCACCCCGTTTTGTCTGGCTCGTTTTCACGAATGACCCCCATTTGGCCGGCATGGAACTTCGTCACGCCTCCTTCAATGACGCGGCGCATAGATTCGGGATACTCGCGCGACATCAAGATTGGCGCGTGCGAGAGACTGCCGCCGCAGTATGGGGCGCTGACAACAGGATCACCGTGAAAACGAGGCTCACACTCTTGACTGACCAAGAACCGCGCGTCCGCTTCCGCGGCCTGGAGGGGCTTCTGCATGCCACGAACGGCGATACTGATCTGCAACTCATCATGGATACGCTCTTGCAGCACCCCGCAGCGCGATCAGAGTCTCGTTCATGGCAAGCGCACAGCGTAAACGACGGCAAGGCCGCTATCGTGATTCTTGAGGACGAAACGGGACCCACGCCTGCTGCGTCATCATTCTCGTTCAGTAGCATGAGGTGCGATGCAATGGAGTCGCTCGACCCCATTCGACTTGTGCTACGTGGTGTTGTGGCCATCGGTGACTACTGCGGAAAGACCAAGGACCCGTTCTCTTGGCATTACGGTTCGGATGTGCCGAAATGGATTCTGGACTCTCACACTGCAAGCAGGATTACGGGCTAACAAGGCGGTGGAACACTACGCCGCGAAACGCGGCGAGGTTCACCGCCGCCGTTCGCTGTGCTCTTAACCCTTGCATGAGTCTGCTGTAGGCCACGAAGGGGGCCGTGGAGAATCGGCGAGACGGGCGCGGCTGCATCGGAATCCGCACCGGTCGTATTTGTTTCCTTTATGCCATTGGCGCAAGCTTGCCTCTGTGAATTGTCGTCAGGCGTTCAGCTTCTTGAGCAGCCAGGCGATGTTTTGGCCGAGGGTTTGCATGGTTCGCAGGCCCTCTTCGTCGTGCTCGACTTCGCCTTTGGCACGGCCGATGCCGATGTTCCAGTAACTCGAGCCTGGGATGATCATCTGGCTGATCAGAAAGAAGTGGTTGATGGAGTCGAAGGTGTGCATGGCGCCGGCACGACGGACCGCCACTACGGCGGCGCCGACCTTGCGCTTGAGCATGTCGTCGTTGGCGCGGGCGACGTAGCCGGATCGGTCGATCAGGGCCTTGGTTTCCGATGTCAGGTCGGCGAAGTAGGTGGGGGAGGCGAGGATGATGCCGTCGGCGGTCAGCATCTTCTCGATGCACTCGTTGATGATGTCCCCCTCGACGGCGCATCGGTGGTTCTTGTTCTTGTAGCAGCCGCCGCAGGCAGAGCAGCCACGGATGGTCTGGCCCGCCAATTGGACCATCTCGGTTCTCAATGCCTTCCTTTTCGAGCTCAGAGAAGACTCGCCGGACGAGAATAGCTGTGTTCCCGTCTTTTCGTGCACTGCCGTTGAATGCGACAACTTTCATGAGACATTTCCCTCGTTCACGGTATCGGGCCTTGATTCGAACGGAAGGGAAATGTTACCCGATGTGAGAGGGCACGGCAAGCCGCAGTAAGTCTTGCTCCGCCCTCCTACCTCAGTTGCATAACTGGGTCATGAGCAGGAGCCTTCGGTCCTGGGAGAGTTGCCTGCTGCGGACGAACAGTTCATCGCGATGGCGCCAGAGGGCATCGGCGGCCTGGTCCAGGCTGCACTCGGTGATCTGTCTTCTCAAGTCCACCCAACTGGACTGGCAGCAATGGCAAGTCCCGTGCTGCTTGTCGTACCACCAGAGTTGAAAGCCGCCAAAGGCTTGGCAGTTGTCGTCTCTTACGCCCAAAACGTTATTGCCGTACAGGAGTTGCTTGATCTGCCATCTGTCGTTTACGGTGATCCGTTTCATGGCTCGGTCCTCCATGAAAATGGGTTCATATCCGGTTTCACATAGGTAAGGCAGTTCGGGCCCTGTGAGTCACGCCGCCGGCCGATTTTGCCCGCCGGCAAGTTCAACTTGCGCTATTTGTAGTGACGCCGTGAGGCGTTTCTTTCGATGCCCTTACGGGCACACTACAAACCAGCCGGTTCACCGCGGTGTTCTCACATATACTGAAGACGCGACAAGCCGGAATGTTTCACTCTGATGCCGAATAAACTGCGCCAATTGAGCAAATCCCTTAGAAGGACTGTGGCGGGCGATGCATTCTCCGGGTGGCAGCGGCAAGGCCGAAGGGCTTGCCGATGGTTGCTTGTATGCGGAAACGACCATCGGCAAGCCGACGCTTGCCTCTGCCACCCGCCATTGCCCACCCATCGCTTCTCCTAAGACCTTGTCTTTATTGAACTTGCACACAGCACGGGGGCCTCGTGCTCCGGTGGGAGTTGCTCTGCCTGGCTGCCAGAAATGTTCATTTCCTGCCGCAATAAAGGGGTGTGGCGCCCGACCAACCTAATGTGGCCCGTGTGTGGCCGTGATAAGTCCATAAGTGGGGTTGGGTAGAGACGCGAGATAAGAGTCTCCACCGCGAATTAAGGAGCTGTACCATGATCATGAAATGGGTGAAGTTAGGGGTCATCAGTGTCGCCGGCTTCGGATTGCTGGGCGGTCTGTTGTTCGGCAGGGACGCGGTCAGTTACGTCAAGAGCTCGGCCAAGGGCGTCCGGACGGCCGTCAAGGACACGGTCCCCATCGAGTTCGAGCTTCGGCGGGCCAGGGACCTCCTGGAGGAGATCATCCCCGAGATGCAGACGAATATCCGTCTGATCGCCGAGGAAGAGGTCGAGGTCGCCGCCTTGAAGGGCGAGATCGCCAAGAACAGGGAAGGTCTCGAAGGTGAGCAGTCGAAGATCAAGACCTTGCGGGTGACGCTGGAGCAGCCGAGACTGCAGTACTCCTTCGCCGGGCGGACCTATTCGCATGATGAGGTAAAACACGACCTGGCCACGAGGTTCGAGCGGTATAAGGAGAGCGAAGTGGTCATGGCCAGCAAGGTTCGGCTCCTGGAGTCGCGTGAGAAGTCCCTCGACGCCGCCCGCCAGTTGCTGGCGAAGACCACCAGCGAGAAGCGGATTCTTGAGAGTCGGATCGAAGCCCTGGCCGGCCAGTACCGGCTTGTCAAGGCTGCCTCCACCGGCTCGAGGATCCAGGTGGACAACAGCAAACTGGCCCAGACCGAGAAGCTCATCGCCCAGATTCAAAAACGCCTGGATGTCGCGGAGCGCGTTCTGGCTCACGAGAGCCGATTCGTCGAGTCGATCCCGGTGGATACCGTCGTCGAAGAGGACCTTGTCGCCCAAGTGGATGATTACTTCAAGGCCCGCACCGAGAAGACCGCCGGCAATGAAGCCGCCGCTGTGACGATGGTCGAGCACGAGGAATCGTCGCTATAAGATTGATGATGGATGATTGATAATTGATGATTAACCGTCAATAATCAATCATCAATAATCAATGGAGTGCTGCCGTGTTAATCCTGCGAATCAGACAAGCGGAATGTGCGTTGGCAGACGGCCGGCTCGATGAGGCTTTCGAGATCGCCCAGACGGACGAGATTCGACGGCACCGTCACGGTCAGAAGCTCATCGGCCGGCTCGCCCGGGCGCTGGTGCAGCGAGGGCAGGAGAACCTGGCCGGCAGCCGCTTCCAGCCGGCATTGACCGACTGCAACAAGGCGGAGAAGCTTGCGGGGACCCTGCCCGAGATTGCCCAACTCCGTGCGGCTGTCTGCAACGCCATCGTCCAGGACCAGCAGGCCCGGCAGCATGACGCATTGCGGGTCGAGCAGGCAAAACAGCACATCGAGAACGGCTGGCTCTCCGTCGGCGGGCGGATTCTGGATGAGGCGCCCGCCGGCGATGGTCGGGCGGAGCTGGTTCGCCAGGAGCTGGCGGCGGCCCGGCTGAAGACCGAGGACGCTGTCGGCAAGGCCGAGCAGGCCCTGAATAAAGGAGATGTCGAAGAAGCGATCGACATCGCCCGTGGCACGGTGATCGCACAGAGCCGCAACGGCCGGGCGGGCGAGCTGCTTCGCCAGATTCGCACCCGAGCCGTCGAGCGCATCCGGAGTGATCTCGAACAAGGACGCGTTGACCGGGCGCGTTCACTCCTCTTGCGGTTACAGCCGCTTGGCAAGGATGGGACGGATGTGGCGGAACTCAGTGACGCGCTGGCCTGGTGCCGCCAGGCGGCTCAGCACGTCATGGCGGGCAAGCCAGGCATGGCGCTGCCGCTTCTTCGCAAGGTGAAAGCGGTCTGCCCATCGGCACGATGGCTGGATGCCGCGATCTCCGACACCAAGCGGGCCGCCGAGGCATACGACGAGCTGGATGCGGGGCCCCTTGGTTTGGCGGCGACCGGTGATTCGAAATGCGGAATGCGGAATGCGGAGTGCGGAGTAGAACCGGCGGGCGCTACCAATCCGCAATCCGCAATCCGCAATCCGCAATTGGGAAACTCGGAGGCAGGAGATATGCCCGCGAAATTCGTCCTGCAGATCGACGGCGTCGGGAGCTTTGTAGTTTTCCGGGACGCTCGCCTTACGGTTGGGCCGATCAGCTCTTCCAGCCGGCCAATGCTGGCGCTGATTGCCGATCCGAATCTGCCTGTCGTCGTGCTGGAGCGGGTCGAGGGCGACTACTTCATCCGGTCGCAGACGCCGATCGACGTGAACGGCCAGTCTGTCAGTGAGAAGTTGCTTGGCGATGGTGACCGGATCGCCTTATCGCCACGGTGTCGCATCCGATTCCAGCTTCCAAATCCGGCGAGCACGACCGCCGTCCTGACGGTCTCCGGCGCCCGGCTGAGCCGGCCGGACATCCGCCAACTGATTCTCATGGATCGCGATATCCTGATCGGGCCATACGCCAACGATCACATCCGGACCGAGCAGGTGAAGGACCCTGTGGCGCTATTTGCTCAAAATGGCCGGCTGCTTTGCCGGACCAGGGACGATATACTTGTCGATGGGGCCAGTTTTGACCCAAACGTGGGTCTTGCCATGGACAAGCCTGTCAAGATCGGCAGGCTATCGATGGTTGTGGCAAGGCTCGGGGAGTGAATATAGACGTGTTGAAGTAATCCGGCGAAATGACAATGGACACGTACCAGTACAAATATGGAGATCGGCCGCTTGAAGGCTTCACCATTCAACGGGCGGCAGGACGCGGCGGGTTCGGCGAGGTCTACTATGCCATCAGCGACAGCGGCCGCCAGGTGGCCTTGAAGGCCGTCCAAACCTACGAGCAGATCGAGCTGCGCGGCATCAGCCAGTGCATGAACCTCAAGAGCCCGCACCTGGTCACGATCTTCGATGTCAAGTACAACGACAAGGGCCGACCGTTCGTCATCATGGAGTACGTCTCGGGGCCGGCATTGAGCGATTTGCTCAAGGAATCGCACGGCGGGTTGGGGACCCAGAAGGCGGCCTTCTTCCTGCGCGAGATCGGCAAGGGCCTGTCGTATCTGCATGAGTGCGGCATCGTGCACCGCGACCTCAAGCCGGGCAATATCTTCTATGAGAACGGCTATGTAAAGATCGGCGACTATGGCCTGACCAAGGCGATCAGCACCAGCCATCATGTCAGTCATACCATCACGGTGGGCACCGTGCATTACATGGCCCCGGAAATCGGCGCGGGCAAGTACGACCGCAGCGTCGATATCTACGCCCTCGGCATTCTGCTCTATGAGATGCTGACGGGCCAGGTTCCGTTCCTCGGGTCCAGCCCGGCGGAAATCCTGATGAAGCACATGACGGCCGCCCCGGACCTGAGCAATATCGATGAGCCGTTCGCCCGCGTCATTCGCCGGGCGTTGGCCAAGGACCCGGCCGAGCGATACCAGACGGTCCAGGAGATGGTCGAGGACGTTTTCGGCGCCGAGCAGATTCGCAACAGTGTGTCCCAGTTCGCGCCCGAGGAGCTGTCCATCGTGGCGGCGCACGTCGCCGAGAAAGTCCGTGGCGCTCGGGCTCAGGCTGCCGCACAGACGCCGGGAGTCGAGAAGGACTTCAGCAAGGAACTCGGCAAAAAGGCTGAGCTATTCGCCAGGAAGGCGGAGCAGTTCGCCAAGAAAGCCGAAATCATCGGCGAGAGATGGCAGGAGAAGCTCAAGAATGCCAAAGAGCGTACACGTCAGGCCGGACAGCCCCAGGTGGCGGATCCGGTCAGCCCTCGCCAGAGGCGGAAGCTGGCCTTGATTGTGATGTTGGCGATAGCCTTGGGAGCCGGCTTCCTTGCAGGCCACGGCGGCGAAGCGATGTACGGCATCATGATCGCCGTCTTTGTCATGGTTGGCGTGGCCGCACGTGTCATCCTTCATGGGCGTTTTCACTGGTGGCCCGGATTGGATCAGGACACCAAGTGGATAGGTAAGGCGGGCACCTGTTTCTTGGCGGGTTTTGTAGCAGCGCTGATGGGCACCATGATCGGGCAAATCTTCGGCGCCAGTCCCTTCGAGGCTCATGGCGGATTCCGCTGGTTCAGGTGGTTCCCGGACATGCGATGGTTCCTGCAGGCCTGGGGAGGCAAAGTGCTGGCCCTGGCTCTCCCGTTGCTGCTAGTGGACTGGTTCGCGGCGACCAACCCGCAGCGTCCGCGCAGAGTGGAGGTGGGCCGCGCGTTCTTCATTGGCCTGTTGGGTCTTGTGGCGGGAGGGATATTCGGCCTGGAGCCGATCGTAGCCGCCTGCACGCTGGCCGGCGCCTACCTGGTGGTTCAGACCCTGAGTCCGTTCGGCCAGGTTGTTGTGAATGTACCTGTGACAGCAGAGGCCGGGCAGGAAAAGCCGCCCGCTGTCATGCCGGGAACAGGCCAAAGCAGCACGGCCATCCGCTATGTGCCGTCGTTTACGCGTCCCCTGTGGTTGGTCGGCTGGCTGGCCAGTCTGAGCGCCGGCCTGATAGGAGTGATCCTGGCGGGCACGTCGATGCATGGGGACGATTTCGGAATCACGGTGGCATTCGGAGTGGACTGTCTGATCCTGTCGATCTTCTGTTTCATCATGATGTTCCGCAGGACCTTTGCGGGCTGGTACCGCTATCTCATCCGCCCGGCACTGCTCATGGTTTGCGTGCAGGCCAGCGTAACGGCATCCATCCTCATGGGCACCCTGGGATTGCAGAATGAAGATGCGGCCGTTGCGTTGTTCTTCATTATCTTTCCGAATATCGTGTTCATAGTGATCCTATTTCTGCCGGCACGTTTGTTCGGGGCCCCGGATGTGAGCGTGGCGAGACTGCCTCGCCCCATTGGGCCGACGGAAGCCGCGTCCGGTCCGGTCTCTCCGTGCAAGCGCACCACGGCCCTGCTCCTGGCTCTGGTCTCATTCATCCCCTTTGTGCCGGTCGCCGGCTTGCACCGGTTCTACGTGGGGAAGATCGGGACGGGCATCCTCTGGCTGTTCACCTGGGGAATGTTTGGGATCGGCACTCTGGTCGACATCATCTTGATCGCCGTGGGGCAGTTCAAGGACAGAGACGATCTGCCGCTGGTCAATTGGGGTGGCCAAAGTGAGGCCCTCATGGCTGCCGTCCAGGGCGGTGCACAGCCTGCCGTGGCAACGCCGCAGCCGCCTGTGGCGGCAGCACAAGTTGAGCCGGCCAAAGCCGTGGAGCCGACGCCTGCGCCTCAGCCGCAACCCGTGGCCTATCAGCCGCCGTCCTGGGCGTCCTACGCGAGCACAGGGTCAGTGTACGAGCCGTGGAACCCCATCGGCGGATTGTTCGCTGCTATCGGTCATATCCTGGCCTTTGCGGCGCTTTTGATCGGCCTGGCTATCGGGCTCCATCTGCCTGCCGTGGCGGCCCAGGCATGGCCGGATACGGACCCGGTAGTCCAGTTGCAGCAGGCCCTCGGCGCCGAGTGGCCCGCGGCCGTCGAACAGATCGGGACCGTGCTGATTCTCCTTCTGCTGTTCTTCGCGGCGATCTTCATCATGATCGGCCGGCGAAGATCCGGGCCCATGCACCTGATTCGGTCCGTTCTCGGCTTGGCCGGGTTCTTCTGGGCCATCCAGTTGTTCCGCGGCTCCGCCTTGTCCACCGAAGAGGTTCAGAAAGTCGTTGACTTTATCCAGCAGAACCAGGTCGGCCCGGCCCTGGAGCAGTTGTTCGGCGCGTTCAACCAGGAGGAGGTTGTGTTCGCAGCGGCGCTCACTCTGGTGTCTGTGCTGCTCCTGTCGTGGCCGCCGCGCAGACGCACGCCGATCTTTGCACCGATGCCTCCGCAGGGAGTTGTTCTATGATTACCGAGTCGATGATACCAATAATTATCGTGCCACTGACGTTCCTCTTTGTCCTGCTGATCATTCTGGTTGTCAAGACGCCGAGATTGGGCGCTTGGTTGGTGGGTAGCCTGGTTCTTCCGGCTCCCCTCGTGCTATGGTGGCTTGCGACGACGGGCGCGTTCAGGCATGACGAGGGAGTCATCATCCCGCTGGTTGTCGTGCCGGTCACGTTCCTGTTTGTTCTGATGGTCATCGTGCTGGCCAAGGCGCCGAAAGCGGGAGCCGGGCTGATCGTCGCGCTCGTCGCCATGGGTGTGCTGGGTCTCTTCTTTGTCGGAACGCGTCACGTAAGCTACGCACCGACGAGCGAGGAATACCCGGCGCCGCAAAGCGCAGGCGCGACGGTCAGACAGCAATGGACTGGAGATTCTGCGACCAGTGAAGCCGTCGTGCAGGAATTCGACCGAGTATTCGAAAGCTACGTGCAGGAACCTCCCAGCGCTCCCGAGCCTGCTCTTACGCCGGTCCCGCCCAGGCCGGTAACGCCTGTGGTGGCGTCGCCCATCTGGGCGGAGGGGATCGACAGCGAGTTGGAGGCGGAGGTGTACCCGTCGGAGGTAGCGGCCGTCCGGGCGATGGGCTCGCGGCTGGACAGGTTGATCCGAAAGTTGACACCGGATGTCAATTCGCCCGCGAAGATTACCCTGTTTCAGGAACAGAATGATCGGGCATTGATCGTGGAGCTGAAGAGTGCCATCCAGCGATCTCTGCCTGAGGCGACGTGCGCGATCGAGGCGGAGCCAAGAAATATCCAGCCGGATGAGACGGGGATCACCGTTCGCATCGTTGACACGGATATGCAGCCTGCGCCCTGGGCCAAGTCTCCGGAGATCAAGGCGGCAAGCGCCAGAGTTGAGGTCAATGTATCCACCGCCGGCGGACACATGGCTTCCGGCAAGCGCGTTGTCGAGAAGCCGTGGGTGGAGGATTTCGCGACATTTGCCAGTACCCGGCCGGATCAACACTTCATTGTCACTCGCTCCGTCGGGACG
This sequence comes from Sedimentisphaerales bacterium, assembly GCA_963708075.1. GTDB lineage: Bacteria > Planctomycetota > Phycisphaerae > Sedimentisphaerales > Anaerobacaceae > PLanc-01. The sequence continues at coordinate 3,332,355 of OY970194.1, read as the reverse complement.
TGCACGAGCGAAGGAGAAGCGCATCAACAGGCCTTGGACGATGCGCGGGCAAGACTGACGGAAGTGCTGGGTAAACGAGGCAGATTACCCCAGCCGGCCATCACGGCCACGGATGTGCTCAAGGGCGGCTTCGTCGTGGACCAGTTTGCCCAGAGCTTCGAAGGGTCCGCGGGCAAGATCTGGCGGCAAGCGATGCTCATCGACGTCTCCGGCTCCAAGCTCGCCCAACTGTTCAGTCAGAAGGCACACGAGTCTCACAAGATGAGGGAGTCCTGGGCCCGCATGGGATTCTCCGTCATCGGTGTGACCGTGCTGATCGGCGCGATTTACTTCTTCCTCAACATGGCCACCATGGGGTATTATGAATGGTCGTTGAGGATCGCAGGAATCGTCCTGGCGATTGTCGCCGTGGTCTCGGTCCTCATGGTGGTCCGATGAGGCGGAAGTCTGATTGTTGATGGTTGATGGTTGATTTGAAGAAGACAGTTCGCGGCGTCCTTCAAATCAAAAATCAAAAATCATAAATCGTAAATCGTAAATCCAGAGCGATGGCCGTTACCAAGGGTGAACAGTACTTCTTAGACCGGATTCGGCAGGGCGACGGGCAGATTTGGTCGGATTTCGTCAGTCGTTACCAGGGCCGGCTGCTCCGCTTTGCGCGAGCCAAGCTCCCGCAGCGCGCCGACGCGGAGGATGTGGTCCAGGAGGCCTTCGTCGCGTTTTTGCGGAGCATCGCCAGGTATCGGGGCGAGTGTGACCTCGAGACCTATCTCTTCGCCCTTCTGCGGCGTAAGATCATCGACAGCTATCGCAGCGCCGGGGCTCGGCGCGTCTGCCTGATCCAGGACGCCTGCGAGAGCGACGCTGAAGACGCACCTTCCGACCTTCTGGACGTGGTAGAAAGCCCGGCCCAGACGGCGAGCTGGTACGCCCGGGCGGACGAGCAGTACGATAGGCAAAGGACCGTGCTGGCCGAGGCGCTCTCGGAACTGATCGATGCGCTGAAGAAATCCCTGAGATTCCGCGACCTGCAGGTGATCGAGATGCTGTTATACTGCCAGATCCCCAACAAGGACGTGGCGCGGACGATGGGTATGGACGAGAAGGCCGTCGCGCTAATCAAACACCGGGCCCTCAAGCAGATCCGTGAGTCCGTCGGCCACAACCCGGATGCCGGAGCTGCTGCGTCGAGCTCCCAGCCCATCGACTCCTCCGAGCAGTTCGAGAGTCTCCTGACCGATTTGTGGGAGTACCATCGATTCAGTTGCCCGAAGCGAAACACGATCGGTGCGTACATGCTCGGGACACTGGAACCTGATTGGCACAAGTACGTGGAGTTCCACCTGAATGTCCTCGGCTGCCGGTTCTGCCGGGCCAACCTTGACGACCTCCAGAGTCTGAGCCAGGAGACAAAGCAGGAAGCGTTCCAGGCCCGAATCATGGAATCCACCATCGGCTTCCTCCACCGGCCGACCTGATGTGGCATTGGCTACTGCATGACTCCTCTCGTAAGACTGCCCCAAAGCGGGATGATCTTCGCATTCACCATGATCCTTCACCAAAGAGCGTCTGCTGAAGGACGAATGGATCAAGAAGGTAATCGCCGAACCTTAGGTTGGTATGCCGTCAAATTGGAGCTGGCAGCCCGACCTACAGGTTCATCGGCAGGCCGCGGTCGCGGAGGTATTCCTTCATCTGAGTGATGGTGCAATCGCCGAAGTGGGTGATGGAGGCCATGAGCACGGCGTCGGCGCCGCCCTTGACGACGGCGTCGTAGAGATGCTCGAGTTTGCCGGCGCCGCCCGAGGCGATGACGGGGATATTGACGGCGTCGGAGACGGCCCTGTTTAGCTCGTTGTCATAGCCGGCCAGAGTGCCGTCGGCGTCCATGCTCGTCAGAAGAATCTCGCCGGCCCCCAACTCCTCGCCTCGCACGGCCCATTCGACGACATCGACGTCCGTCGGCTCCGAGCCGGCCTTGATGCACACCTGCCAGTGTCCCGCTCGTGTTTTGGAGCGGCGGGCATCAATGGCCAGGACGACGCATTGATTGCCGAACCGCTTGGCGGCCTCGGCGATCAGCTTGGGATTCTTGACCGCCGCCGTATTGACCGAGACCTTCTCGGCGCCGCTTCGCAGCAGCTCGTCGATCTGCCCGACCGTCTGGATGCCGCCGCCGACGGTGAACGGGATGAAGACATTCTCCGCCACCCGCCGAACGAGGTCCACGATAGTCTTGCGAGAGCGAATCGTGGCTGTGATATCGAGGAACACCAGTTCGTCAGCTCCCTCATCGCTGTACCGGGCCCCCAGCTCGACCGGGTCGCCCGCGTCGCGCAGGTTCAGGAAGTTGACGCCCTTGACGACGCGATTGTCTTTGACATCGAGACACGGAATGATTCGCTTGGTCAACACGCGAGACACCTCGTCAAGCCGCGGCGGCAGGTCCTATTCGTCCTATCAGTCCCATAGGTCCTATGGGACCTATACCCGTTATCGCTTCGCACAAATTGCATAGAAATTCTTCAGCACCTGCAAGCCCTGGTTGCCGCTTTTCTCCGGGTGGAACTGCACGCCGTAGATGTTTCCCTTCTGCACGGAGGCTGTCAGCGGTGATCCGTAGTCCGTATAGGCGACCTTCACTTGCCCATCGCTGACCTGCGCATGATAGGAATGGGCGAAATAGAAATGCTTCGCCGGACGCAGGTCGGCAAACAGATCCATATCTTCCGGCAACTCAACGAGGTTCCAGCCCATGTGCGGGACCGTCTGCCCGGGCGGGATAGGCACAACGTCCCCATGGACGAGTCCCAGTCCCTTGTGCGGGCCGTATTCGCAGCTCTGGTCGAAAAGCATCTGGTGGCCGACGCAGATGCCCAGAACGGGCTTACCTGCAAGCGCGGCCTGTCTGACCGGCTCGGCGGCTGAGCCCAGGGCCTCCATGGCGTAGCCGAACGCTGCCACGCCCGGAAGAACCAGTCCGGCAGCCTTCCCTATTTTCACAGGGTCCCGACTCAGTTCGACCTCACAACCGATATGACGAAACGCGTTGCAGACGCTTTTGACGTTGCCCACGCTGTAGTCAATTACAACGATCATCTTAAGAGTTTACTACGACAGCAGTTACGTCGTCAAATGAGAATATCTGATACGCTGATTCAGCCGAAATGATTTGATGTGAGCCGATCTGTTGCCCTATAATAATTATGCCCCAGCAGCATTGGCGGAGCCTCATTTTCTATTGAGAGCGGGCCGCAGATGTCGATTCTATACTGAAAACTGGAATTTCAGGGGGTACATATGTGCGGCATCGTGGCGTACTTGGGAACAAAGGCGGCTCAGCCGATCCTCGTCGAGGGTCTGAAACGCCTTGAATATAGAGGATATGATTCGGCGGGCCTGGCCCTGCTGAGCGACGGGCTGTTTTGCGTCAAGAAGACCCACGGCCGCATCAACGCCCTGGAGCAGATCCTCGACGAACCTCGGACCTGCGATATGTTGGGCATCGGCCATACGCGGTGGGCGACCCACGGCGAGCCCAATACGATCAACGCTCATCCTCACCTCGACTACACAGGCACGATCGCCGTCGTCCACAACGGGATCATCGAGAACTACAGCACCCTGAGGACCTGGCTCCGCAGCGAAGGCGTTGCCTTCGTCAGTGAGACGGACACCGAGGTGATCGCGAACCTGATCGGCTACCTCTATGCCAACCACGACAGGTGCGGCAAAACGAACGGGCAGCACAGGTTCGAGTGGGCCGTTCAGCAGGCCCTGCAGAAGCTCCACGGGACGTTCGGCCTGGCCATCCTCTGCTGCGATTTCCCCGATACGCTCATTGGAGCCAAGCGGGGCAGTCCCCTGATCCTGGGCGTGGGGGACAACGAGTATGTCCTCGCCTCCGATGCCGCCGCTATCGTCAAGCATACCACACGGGCCATTTATCTATCCGACAACGAAATGGTCATGCTCGGACCCGATGGGTTCCATACTAAGACAATCGACAATATCGTCGTCGCCAAGGACCTCAAGGAGATCGAGTTCTCGCTCGATCAGATCGAGCTGGGCGGGTTCGAGCATCACATGCTCAAGGAGATCTTCGAGCAGCCCGAATCGCTCAGCACGTGCATGGGCGGCCGGATCGATAAGCAGTGCGGGAAGATCAAGCTGGGCGGCATCGCCCAGTACTTCCGCGAGTTGACGCAGACCAAGCACGTCATCTTCACGGCGTGCGGCACGGCGTTCCACGCGGGCCTCGTGGGCGAGTTCCTCCTGGAGCACTTGGCGCGCATCCCGGCCGAGACGGAGTATGCCAGCGAGTTCCGCTACCGCAATCCGATCATCGGCGACGGCACGATCGTGGTCGCCATCAGCCAGTCCGGCGAGACCGCCGACACGCTGGCCGCCGTCGAGCAGGCCAAGGAGCGCGGGGCGACCGTCCTGGGCGTCGTCAACGTTGTCGGCTCCTCCATCGCTCGGGCGACCGATGCGGGCATTTACCTGCACGTAGGGCCCGAGATCGGTGTCGCGAGCACCAAGGCCTTCACCGGCCAGGTGGCCGTGCTGAGCATGCTGGCCATCGAGCTGGGCAGGAGAAGGCATATCAGCAGCGACGAGGCGGCCCGATATATTGACGAGCTCTCGCAGATACCCGAGAAGATCAGCCAAATCCTCGATCAGTCCGACCACATTCGCGAGATCGCCGCGGCCAACATCGAAAAGGAGAATTGGCTGTTCCTCGGCAGGGGATTCAATTACCCGGTCGCCCTGGAAGGGGCCCTGAAGCTCAAGGAGATCAGTTACATCCACGCGGAGGGTCTGCCTGCCGCGGAGATGAAGCATGGCCCAATCGCCCTGATCGCCGACGGTATGCCGGCTGTTTTCATCGCAACCGCCGGACCGCAGTACGACAAAATCATGGGCAACATCGAGGAGGTCCGGGCCCGCGGCGGCAGGGTCATCGTCGTGGCCACCGAGGGCGATGAGGTCATCCGCGAACGGGCGGATCATCTGATCACGATTCCCGACGCCCCGGAATTGCTCCAGCCGATGCTCACGGTGATTCCGCTGCAATTGCTGGCCTATCACGCCGCCGTGCTCCGCGGCCACGACGTCGATAAGCCCCGCAACCTCGCCAAGAGCGTCACGGTCGAATAAGCTCTCGCGCCGGCAATTCCGGCCTTGAACTCCCGCCCGTCGATGGGTACGATGACGCCCGATATTTGATGAGTGATCGTGACGGGTGGCAGCGGCAAGCGCCAGCTTGCCGATGGTTTACGCCTCGATGGAGACATGCCCGTCATCCACTATGTCTTGGTCAAGGGAGTGATGAATGTCTGTACAGTCCAGCAGAGATCTGAATCCGCCGTCATGGCGAGCGTTCACTTTGATTGAGCTGCTCGTGGTCCTGGCGATCATCTCCGTTCTGCTATCGATCCTGATCCCGTCTCTTCGCCTGGTGAGAGTCCGGGCATACCGGACCGGCTGTATGCACAATCTCAAGCAGATCGGGCTCGGGATGAGCATGTACCTCGACGGCAACGACAACATCTGGCCCTGCGCCGAAGATCCTGTTTCGAGTAGTCCCTTCTATTGGGTGTGGATGGGCCGGGGCTGGCGGGCCTTCGTGAAACCCTATCTGGGCGGGGTGATTGACGTGAATAACCCCTCCGTCCTGCTGTGTCCCGAGGACCGTGCCAATCCGACGATGTACGAGTCCACCAGCTACGCCTACTCCATGGCGTTCTACCACAGTCCCGATCAGATCGACGCCATGAGCGACAAGGCCGATACGTATGACAAGAACAGGATCAAGCCGTCCTTCCCGCAGCGGCGTGACAACGTCGCGTACCCGGCCGAGAAAATCCTCATAGGCGAGTGGTCGAGCAACCATCTGTCCATCGACCAGGAGCAGGGCTGGTGGAACTGGCAGGGGCGCGCAACTTCCTGTTCGCCGACGGCCATGTGGCCTTCCTCCACGCGGAGGAAATCCGTCCCGCACGCGACGGCCTGCCCGACGCCAATCTCACCATCCACGGCATCAAAGGCCGCGACTGGACCCCATAGTGCGGCTACCGCTTCGGACGCGGCGGGACCACCACCACGCCGCAGATGTCCGCGATCTCCTGGACGCTCAGGGATCGATTGTAGAGGCGGACCTCATCCATCAGGCCATCGAAGAAGGTCACGTCGCCGAGCGCGCCCCGGGCCCCGATTGTAAAGGGAAAGTCCCCGTCTTCCTGCGGAGCGCCGGAGCCGGTTTCCTGGATGTCATAACGGACCTCAAGGCCGTTGTGGTACAAGCGGGTCCTGTTCGTCGTGCGGCTCCAGACCAGCGCCACGTGCTGCCACGTGTTGAGCATGACTGTACCGGACGCACTGGCGGAGTAGGCGTGCGTGCCGCTGTAGCGAACCCTGCCATCGATGCTCAGGCGCGTTCCCTCCGCAAAGAGCCGCTTGTCGCCGTCGCCCTTGTCGAGCACGTGCCAGTGGGCGTCCACGCGCGGGTAAATCCACGCAGTCATCGTCACCGCCTCCAGGTTGTCAAGGATCGGGTCTGACTGAATCTGCACGTAGTTGCCGAACCCGCCGAAATCCAGGGCCCTTCCGCTCTTGCCCGGAACCCGCACGGCCTTGAAGAGGGTCCCGTAGTGGGCGTAGTCCGAGGCGTCTATCGCCACGTTGCCGGCGCTCTCATCGAATTTCCAGTATCCCAGCAGGTCGCTCTCGGTGTTTGGCGTGGATACGGCCACCACCAGCGCCGTCGACCGGAGCGATTCGTTCCCGGCGGTATCATAAGCGGAGACCTCGTAGACGTAACTCTTGCCGGCCTCCACCTGGGCATCCACGAAGGAGGACGTGGACGAAAAGCCGATCCGAGCGTCGTCGCGGTACACCTTGTACCCCGCGACCGCAGTATTATCCGCCGATGCGGTCCACGTTAGGGTGACCTGAGAGGCAGATACTCCGCTGGCAATGAGTTCTGTCGGCGCCGATGGGGCCTGGTCGTCCAGCGACGCGGGGGTGCCGTACACGGTCAGGACTCCGGCTTGCGGAATCTGTGCGACTACGGCCTGCCCGGACTGGATGACTTGGTCCGGCAAATCCACATCGAATTCAGCGGTGGTGGTGTACTTGATCCCGTACGTCCCTGCGGCCAGGCCGCCAATGGAGAACTCGCCGCCCGCGCTGCACTTGACCACGACGACGTAACTGCCGTCGGCGTTGATGAAGGCGAGCGGATCGAAGGTCGCCTGCTGGGACGCCGCCTCGATGCGGACCGCGCCGGGGCGGACGAATTTGTAGTACTGGCGCAGGAACTTCGTCTTGTCGGTCAACAGGACCCTGGGTTGCGCGGCGTTCGAATCATCGATCTGGTAAATCGACATATCCGAATTCATCGCTCCGGCGAGTACTCCCTGTTGCCAGGCCGAATTGTTGCCGATCTTGAGATCGTCGTGTAGCGTGGCATACCCGTTGCCGGTGCTCCACCATTCGAGCATGGAGGTGCCGATGCCGTACTGCTTGCCCCTCGCGGCGATGGCGTGCAGGCTCTCCAGCGAGACCCCGCCGTAACGATGGTAGGCGAGCTCGCGAAGGACCGGCAGCACGCCGGGCACCGCGATCATCTGGTCAAAATACTGGACCGCATTCGTCATATTCGTGTTCGAGGGGGCGACGAATGCCGGCTCGAATCCCGCCGCCCGCAGCCTCTCGGCGGCGGCCACGATGGCCTGGCCGATCAGTTTCCCGTTCCACTGGGACACGTTGTCCGGCTCGAGAATGACCTCCCACAGGTCCGGCACCCAACCGTACTTCTCCTGCAGGTGAAGGTACGTCGCCAGGACGAACTCCGCATACTCAGCCGGGTCGTTATGGATGTAGACACCTTGTGTGATCTGGGCGGTGAAAGCCACATAGTTCACGTTGACGCAGAGTCTATCGCCATTGGCCTCCATCGCTTGGCGCAGCGGGTTCACGACGCGGTCGATGGCATTGTCCATCTCGGAGAAGTGGAACCCGGCCGGGTTGATCGTCTGCGGGTCCGCGTCGTCGTTGATCGTCGCGTACCGGCGGCTGCGCCACGTCTGGTAGTCGATCGTGCCGGCCTGGTAGCCAGACCAGTTGTCGTTGCTGTTTTCGACGCCACTGCGAATCTCCAGGCGGACCCGGTTGATCCCTACGTCGTTGACGACCAGATTGAACAGCGTGTCCTTGAAATTCGGGTACGCGGCGTTGCCGGGGTCCAGTGCAAATGCGACGGCCTCCCAGCCCTTGATCGTCTGATAGGTCGTGCGCGGATCGACCGCGATCGTGCTCGGCGGCGCGAGCCTGGCCAGGATGCAGTCTCCGTTACCGTAGCCGCCGCCACCGCCGCCGAATGCAGCCTGGAAGGCGTTCTTCGCGGGCCAGCCTGCGCCATCGGATGCTCCCACCACGTACATGCTTCCGTCGCCGCCCAGGAAGCCTGAGCGGCCGTTGTCATTCGCGGGGCCGCCGAGGTACGTCGCATAGAGTAGCCTGCTGAAATCGGCGGAAAGCAGAATGATCGCCGCATCCGAACCGCCGCCAGTCTGCTTCTGGTATGCTCCGGCTGTCACGGGGAAATCCGTGGACTTAGTCTCCCCCGTGACAAAGACGTTGCCCGCCGCATCGACGTAGACGCCGTCGGCGTTCTCATCGCCATTGCCACCGACGAGAGTGCTCGCCAGCAGGCCGCCCGTGGGGGAGAGCTTGCTGATCGCCCAATCCGTGTTCCCGCCGCGAAGACCTTTTTGAAAAGCCCCGCGCGTCACAGGGTAATTCGTTGAGCTGGTCGGGACAGCGACATACGCGTTGCCCTGTGCGTCGACAGCGAGGTTGTGCGTGCTGATCCACTCGTTGCCGTCGCCGCCGAGATAGGTCCCATAGACCAGCGAAGAGCCGTTCGGCGTCAGGCAGGCGACGAAGAAGTCCGCCTCCCCGTTGTACGTCCGGTCGTGGGCGCCTTCGGTCGTCGGGAAGTCCTCGGAGAACGTCGAACCGCCGATGAAGACCTTGCCGTCGGGCCCAACGCGAATGGAGGCGGCGCCCTCATCAAGGCCGGAACCGCCCAGCCACGTAGCCCAGAGGACCCTGGAGCCATCGCCGGCGACCTTGATCGCGCCGCAGTCCATGCCGCCCTGAGGTGTCTTCTGAAATGCGTTGGCAAACCACTCGCCGGGCGGCAAGGCTCCCTTATCCGGATTGCCAAGAGGCAGATAGATGTCGCCACGTGCGTCGATGGCGATGTCTCGGCAGAGTTGCGCCACGCCGACATAGCTGGCCCAGAGGAGCGTCGAGCCGTCCGGGGAAAGCTTGGCCACGAATGCATTCTGGTATCCGCCGTAACCTCCGCCGTTGTAACCCTGGAACGTTGGCTGGAAAGCGTCCGGCGTAGTGGGGAAGTCCCTCCCTGCACGCCCGGCCACGTACACATAGCCCTGGGCGTCCACTTCAATTCCGTAGGCCCGGTCGTAGCCCGGTCCGCCCAGGAAGGTGGACCAGATCAATCGGCTGTCTGGTCCGAATTTGCATATGAACGCGTCGCACTCCTCTCCGGAGGTGTCCCCGAAGTTGAATGTCCGGTCGCAGGCTCCCGCCGTCGTGGGAAAGTCTCGTGATGCGGCTCCTCCGCAGACGTAGACGTTGCCGTTGGCATCACCGTATGCGTCCCGGGCGTGTTCCCAGTCGCCGCCACCGAAATAAGTGGAAAACACCAGATCGTACGAATCTCCTGCAAACACCGGGGTAATCCACCCCAGCAGGAGAAACATCGACACATAGAAACGGTCGCACAGATCATATTGCCGGTGCCCTCTAAGTCTGTCACGCGTGCATGATAACGCCATCGAAGAACCTCCATACCATCAATGATCCGATGCACCAGGACGCCTCTCTCCATCGGCACAATCTTATCCGTGCTTAGGATACTCAACAAGCTCTTCCTGTTCCTTAAGCGGCCCGCTCGAGTTGTGAATTATCTCTGGCGGGATTGACAGAATGCCGCTGCCAGAGACATAATATGGGTGTTTCCTGCCTTGGAGGTATGATGATGCGCTCGATGAGGAATGGTTTTCCGCCCGTAGCGGCTGCATTGACGCTTCTCTGGGCCGCATGGGCCGCGGGACAGGCCCGGCCCTCTGATATGAATGTCGCGATCCCCGGCGTGTCGGGTGTCAGCGGTTTGCTTACGAATAGCCTGCTTGAGAAGGGGTGTTTCTCCTGCTATTCGACGGTGCCCACACGGATGTCGCAAGGCGCCGGGGTCCTGCGGGCAGCCGCCGATGAGCAGTTGCCTCTGCCTGGCACGATGGAGTACATCGAGATCGACACCCTCGTGGTCGTGTATCCCCGCTACCAGCGGGACTACTCCGGCGGGCGTCTCTGGGTGAATCTGTCCGCCAGGGACATCGAGACCCTGAAGACCGAAACGGTCGAGGCAACGCACTTTTTGTGGCGGAGCTCCAACTGCAAGTGCCTCGTGAAAACCGACTGGATGGTCATGGACCGCGTGCTGATGCCCTCGCAGCTCTGGGACCTGTCCGGCAAGGGCGAATACTGGCTGACGTACTGGCCCGTCGGCGGCGGGTCGGTCGAGCAGGACCTGCGTAACGCGGGCGTCACCAACGGGCAGTACTCTGTGGTCGTTGTACTCTACGCCTTTGAGAACTCCGATGGGGCCGTCGCGGCCATCGGCGGCGGCACTTATGGCGTCGATATCGGCTTTCTCGGCAACACGTCCTACGTCGCGATCCCTCTGGCATGGGGCCTCGATTGCGACGGGGTCTTCGTTCACGAGTACCTGCATTCGCTGGATTCGATTTTCACCGCCAGCGGCAACCCGCTCGGCAGTGACATGGGTCATGCCGATCGTCCTGAGCTCTTCACCCATCCCGCCGACAGCGGCAGGCATTTCAATTTCCTGCTGTCCAACGTCTTGAATCCGCGTAGCTGGATAGCCCTGGACCCGCAATGGGCCCGGGTGGTGATCGCGCCGGACGGGGATGGCGACGGGGTCCCGGACAGCGGCGCCCTGCCCGCGACAGAAGAATCCCTCGGTTCTTCCCCGACGGAGAAGGACACTGACGGCGACAGCATCGAGGATCTGAAGGAATTGACCGCCGCGTACTACCGCGAGTCCGACCCCCGGAACCCCGACACCGACGCGGATGGTCTGTCTGACGGGGCCGATCCGTATCCTTTGTTCTGGTGCAACAACCAGGTCCCCAAGAGCCAGCCGCAGATCGACGGCCTCATCAGGACCGGCGAATACGTGCAGGTGGCGGACCTCCCGGCAGCGGATTCAGACCTCCAGGTATCCGCTTATACCGCGTGGTCCGATGGCATGCTATACCTCGCGGCCGATGTCATCGACAATCGCGTGCTGACACCATACGAGGATCCCTTCTGGTCCTTCGACGACAACCTTGAGGTGGATATCGACGGCCGGCGTGATGGATGGCTTACCGGAGATCAGCGCAATTACCGGTTCCGTGTCGTGCCCGTGGGCTCGCAGGGCCGGCCGTATGTCTTGGGCGAATTCGGCTCCCGCGAGACCGGCACTATGGAGTGGCGAGATATCGATGTCTCCACGGTCGTCGCCGGATATACGCTGCATTCGAGCGGTTACCGGATCGAGATGGCCATTCCGGCGAAGGTGCTGAACGCCACGAGCGCGAGAACGGCCGATGTACGCATCGCTGCGAACTCCTCCGTGCGGCTGACGTTCTCCGTCTGCGACAACGACGCCTACGGCGACTGGCCCGAATTCAACCTCTTCACCGCCCGCGACAGCGACACCCCTGCCTTCGTCGACCTCCGCTTCACCCAGGAACTCAGCCCCGGCCAGTAGAACTATGCTTTCAGGCCGTGCAGGTCAGGTTCGAGGCGGCGGTTCTCTTTGAGAACCTCTTCGAGGGTGAGCTTTGTCCGGCGGCGGGCGGCTTCGCGGCCTAAGATCGTGGCCAGCGTTGAGTTGATGCTCGGCTCGATGGTCGAGTTGCTGTAATCGTCCGCCGTGACGCACTTGTGGAACGTGTCGATGTTGCGCTCGGCGCCGCGCGGATAGAGCTCGACGACATCGCCGCCGCGCCAGCCGGTGCGGGTGCCGAGGATGCGGACGCGCGAGGTGTAGCCGGTCTCCAGCCAGCCTTCACCGCCCTGGGCGAAGCAGTCGCTGCGAAACTCGCTACGGTTCTTCAGGTGCTCGCCGCGATGGTTCAGGATCATTCCGTTCGGGAATTCGTAGGTGACGGAGAAAACGTCGTGCGAATCGCCGTGCGGGTTGCTGCGGCCGACCCGCGAGGCGCCCATGGCGCTGGCCGGCATTTGCCCCGCGATCCACAGGGCTACGTCGATTGCGTGGATGCCCGCGTTGACAATGTAGCTGCCGCCGAGCGCATCATCGTTGACCCAGATCAGTTCCTGCAGCCGGCTCTCGATGGTCGCGGTCTTCGGCGGATCCGCGAAGCTCTCGTCGTTATACTCCGAGCTGAGCATCGCGATCCGGCCGATGGCGCCCTCCTGCACGCGTTTGACGCCCTCGATGAAGAACGGGTCGGTGCGGGTCTGAAAGTCGCACAGGAAGACCCGCTTGCCCGCAGTCGCCTTCCGGGCGGCGTCGCGAATCCTCAGGCAACCGGGGACATCGCAGCCCAGTGGCTTGGCGATGTACACGTGCCGGCCCGCCTCGACCGCCGCCTCCACGTGCTCCGGGAAGCAGTAGGGCGGGGTCTCCATGAAGACCGCTTCGACGCCGCTTGCGATGAGCTTCTTGTAGGCGGACAGGCCCGCGAAGCGGCCGGCCTTGGGCACCTGGAGCTGCTCACCGGCCGCATCCGCGACCTGCTCGAAATAGTCGGCCACGGCGACGAGTTCGTATCCGCCATGCTTCTGTACCATGCCGGCAATCATCCGGCCTCGACCGCCGAGCCCGATGAGGCCGGCCTTGACCCGGCTGTTCGCCGCCGTTCCTCGCACCGCGCTCGGCGCAACCACAGCGAAAGAAATAGCCGCCCCCGCACTCGAAATGAACCCACGACGAGTCATGTTGCTGCTTCGCATCTCGTTTGTCTGAGTCATGCCAAACCTCCATCGAGTTGCCCGAAAATGGACCGATACACCGGCTGCACGTATAGAATACCTCCGCCGAGCCCAAAATGCAGAGGATTTATAGATTTGATTCATAGAGAGATGATACCTGGTGACATTGACTGAACAAGGCTCAATGGCTATAATGAGACTGGCGGGGTACGATGCCTGATGCAGAGCATGCAGACCGCCGACGAGGCAGGTTCTGCCGACAGTGACCCTCAGAGAGGATGGATGAAGAGTGGCCGGATCATTCTTGTTGATAGCGATCTTGTTGTTAGGACAAACGGCGGCGCAGGTAGACATCACTTCCCCGGCGGACATCATACAGGGCGTCCCGAACGATGGAGACTGGCCCGCCAACGAATCCCCCAACCTGGCAATCGATGATGACATCAACACGAAGTTCCTGCACTTCAAGGGCCAGACCCAGCCGACGGGATTCCAAGTGAGCCCATCCATAGGTTCTACCATTGTCACCGGACTGACTCTTACCACGGCCAATGACGCACCCGAGCGGGACCCCGTCACCTTTGAGTTGTCCGGCTCCAACGTGAGCATCGACGGTCCATACACCTTGATCGCTCGCGGTGACATCGTGGATTTCGCCGGGACAACAAGCTGGCCCCGCTTTGCGAAGAATACCACTCCGATTGCTTTTCCCAACAAAGGGGCGTACGCGCATTATCAGCTCGTGTTCACGCAAGTCTGCGACGCTGCTCACGCGAACAGTATGCAGATTGGGGAAGCGGAACTCCTTGGCAGCGCCGCGGGGGTGCTGCCTCCAGAGGAGAATCCCGGCGAGCCGGATACGCAATTGGGGAATGGTTCTCTGGTGATCAGCGAATTCATGGCCGTCAATGAGAATGGCTTCTCCACAACTGTCGAAGGGAAAACGGTGTACTCGGACTGGATCGAGATCCATAATGCGGGAGCCGGCGCCGTGAATCTCGGCGGTTGGTATCTGACGGATGATCCGGACGATCTGACAAAGTGGGCGCTGCCTGCGGTCCAGATTGCCGCGGGCGGATTCCTGGTGGTCTTTGCCTCTGGGATCGAGCAGGCCGACCATCCGGAGAACTGGCCCTATTGCGACCCACGGGGCTACTACCATGCGAACTTCAACCTGGATGGCGACGGCGAGTATCTTGCCCTGGTTGCGCCCGACCTGCAGGTGGCGTGCGAGTACGCCTCCTATGCGGGCGGTGAGGATGTCGTGGGTTTTCCTCCGCAGCGAGCCGATCTCTCGTATGGTCTCTATGGCAATCAGGAGCAGTACTTCGCTCCACCAACGCCGGGCCGGGCCAATGCTCCCGGATATCCGAGCATATCGCAGGAGCCTGTCTTCTCACGCGATGCCGGCACATTCTTCGGTTACTTCCTCCTGGAACTGAGTTCGCCGAACCCGGCTGCTGAGATTCACTGGACACTGGATGGACAGGCGCCCACGCTTTCATCTCCCAAGTACACGGCCCCCATTCCAGTGGTCGGCGCAAAGGAAGTGCTCGCCCGTGCCTACGAGCCGGGCAAGGCCCCGAGTGCCGTGGTCAGCCGGACGTACATCGCCCTGGCCAATGATGTCCTGAGCTTCAACTCCAATCTGCCGATTGTCGTCGTCGACACGAGCCGCCAGAGCATCGGCACGAACCCCGCCCGGGTCTCATCCGTCGTCATCGATACGGGCGAGCAGGGGCGTGCGAAGATCACCGATCCACCTGATTTCTACGGGCGAGGCGGACTCAAGAGACGGGGTTCCAGCACCGCCGGAGTGGCCAAGCCGTCCTATGCGTTCGAGCTGTGGGATGAGAATAACCGGGACAGGGATGTCTCTATCCTGGGCATGCCCGCTGACTCCGACTGGATTCTGTACGCTCCGTTCACCTTCGATCGCGTGCTGATCAGCAACGCATTTATGTACGACCTGAGCAACCAGATCGGACGGTACGCGGTTCGCACCCGGTTCGTCGAAATGTACCTCAACACCAATGACGATACGGTGTCTGCCAGCGACTATGTCGGCCTGTACATCTTCATGGAGAAGATCAAGCGGGGCGATGAACGGGTGAACGTGGAGAAGCTTGAGCCGTGGGACAGCACCGAGCCGAAGATCACCGGCGGCTACATGCTGAAGAACGACCGGCCCGACCCGGGGGACAGCGGCTTTCGCACTGCCCGGGGAAACCCCACGTACGGCGACGGGACGTTCTGCTACGTGGACCCGAAGCAGGTCGAAATCACGGCCGCACAGTCCGCATGGATTCGGGGCTATCTCGACGCGTTCGAGAACGCCCTCTATGGCCCGGACTTCGCCAATCCCCAGACCGGCTACGCCAAGTACATTGATGTGGACTCCTTCGTCGACCACAACCTGCTCAACATGCTGGCGATGAACGCGGACGCCCTTCGCCTGAGCACGTACATGTACAAACCCCGCGGCGGCAAGCTCGGGATGGGACCGATCTGGGACTTCGACCGCGCGCTCGAATCCACCGACGGCCGTGACGACAATCCCCAGAGCTGGTCGTCGGGTGGGACCGATGTTCTCAATTACGTCTGGTGGGATCGCCTTTTCAAGGACACCAACTTCTGGCAGAAGTACATTGATCGATGGTACGCGCTGCGCAAGGGCCCGTTCAGCACCGCCGGCCTCAATGCGACGATTGACGCCATGGCGAACGAAATTCGCGAGGCTCAGGTCCGCAACTATCAGAAGTGGCCCGGCCAGGGCCCGCGGTTCGGCAGCTTTCAGGGCGAGGTCGATCACCTCAAGCAGTGGCTGCAAACGCGATGCACGTGGGTCGATAATCAATTTGTCGCTCCACCCCGGATTGTGCCGGACGGCGGCCATGTTGCAGCCGGCAGTCTCGTCAGCCTCGTCAATTCACGTCCCAGCGGTACGCTGTTCTACACGCTCGATGGCTCGGACCCGCGGCCTTCCAGCGCCGTCACGACCACCCGGGAGGCCACGACACTTGTCGCCGAGAACGCGCCCAAGCGCGCCTTCGTGCCCACCGCACCGATCAGCGACGCCTGGCGGGGCGGTTCCGCCTTCGATGACTCGGCCTGGATCAGCGGAACAGGCGGCGTTGGCTTTGAAACAGATCGTGGCTATGAGCAGTTCTTCAGTATCGACTTGGGCACTCAGATGTACAGGCGCAACGCAACCTGCTACATCCGCATCCCGTTCACTGTCGCGGCTGACCCCAGCACATTCAACTTTATGGCCCTGCGGATGCGATATGATGACGGGTTCGTCGCCTACCTCAACGGCGTCGAGATCCAGCGGGCGTTGTTCACCGGCACGCCGGCCTGGAATTCTGCCAACGGCAACAATCATGACGACGGGGCGGCGGTCATCTTCGAGGATTTCGATGTCTCCGGACAGGTGGGGCTCTTGCGCAAAGGTCAGAACGTGCTCGCCATCCACGGTATGAATTCGTCAACTACGAGCTCCGATCTGCTCTTCAATGCCGAATTGGTCGCCGGCCGGAGCACTTCCACCATCGACAATGGCGACGCCGGCGCCATTCATCAATATTCGGGCCCGTTCCCGATCACCGAGAGTTGCTTGGTCAAGGCCCGCGTGCTGGTGTCCAACAACACGTATAGCCCGTGGAGTGGCTTGGCGGAGACGCTGTTTGCCGTGGGACCGGTGGCCGAGAGCCTGCGAATCAGTGAGATCATGTATCACCCGCTCGACCCGAACACCGAGTTCATCGAGTTGACCAACATCGGTGCTGAAACGATCAACCTCAATCTCGTCACGTTCACCGACGGCGTCGAGTTCACCTTCCCAAGTGTCGAGTTGGCTCCGGCCGAGTATGTCCTTGTGGTCGAGGATGCCAACGCCTTCGAGGCCAGATACGGTCCCGGCCTGCCCATCGCCGGCACGTACGTTGGGAATCTCAAGAACGCCGGCGAGCAAATCGGGATCCAGGACGCCGCGGGGCAGATCATTCAGAGCTTCCTCTTTGACGACGGCTGGTACAAGATCACCGACGGCGACGGCTTCTCCCTTACAGTCAAAGACCCCGCCGCGAGCGACCCCAACGCCCTCAATGACAAGACCTCCTGGCGTCCGAGCACAACCTCCGGCGGCTCCCCCGGTTTCGATGATACACCACCAGACGCCAATCCCGGTGGCTGATTTCCGCCTTTCGCGGTTGACAAACGGGACTGCGGATGATAGAAGAATACTGATACTGACAGGGAGGTACACAATCTGCCTGTCGAATCGGCGAGAGCGTCACCGAACGTTGGGTCTGAGGCAAGGCCGTCGCTGGTTGGCGTCAGATGTACGGGAGGTGAACCTGTGGGAGATAGGACGAGCATGGGCAAGGCGGAACTCGCTGTCCTGGTCCTGAGTGGGGTCCTGCTGGTCATGGTGTCCGGGGCCGCAGGTCCGGCAGGCCGGCATAGAGCCAAAGAAGCCGTCTGCCTGTCCAAACTGCGATCCTGGGGCAAGGTCTTTGATGCCTTCGCGAGAGACAACGACCATCATTTCATCTCGGGCGAGGGCATGGGCTCCGGCCTGTGGTGGATTCAGCCGCTGGAGTCCTACTGGAAGGATCGTCGCCTTCTGCTGTGTCCGGAGGCTGTGGGGCCAATATCGAATCTCGCAGCGCCCAATTGGGCATCTGTGGCCTGGCAGGTAACCTCGCAGGGTGTTAGCTATGCCGGGAGCTACGGCCTGAACGGCTGGGTATGCAACACTCGCGAGGGTTCGGGGGCATGGGGACGCTTGCCCGCAGAGGCATATTGGAGGGCATCGGGCGATCCGGCCGCCCACACGGTCCCGGTGTTTGCCGACTCGTGGTGGGTCTCTTACTGGCCGCGACACATGGACCTTCCTCCGGCGACCGGTGGAGGGCCGTCAGGGGCGGCGTCCACCAATGAGATGCAGCGGGTGTGTATTGACCGGCACGATGGGGCGGTCAACTCCTTATTCATGGACTGGTCCACGCGAAAAGTGGGGCTCAAGGAGCTATGGATGCTGAAATGGCATCGCCAGTACAACACGGCCGGACCGTGGACCAAGGCAGGGGGCGTCATGCCCACCGACTGGCCGCAATGGATGAGCCAGTTCAAGGACTTCTGATTGTGACAGAACAGGCTGTCGGAAGTCTAACGGGCTGCGCAAATCAATATCAGGCAACGATTCATCTGCATCCTTATGTCGCCCGAAGACTCTCAGGCCCGAGATGGGGACAAAATCTTCTTGGCTTTTGGGGGGAAGTTGTGTAAAATGGGGAAGACGTAGAACTTGGCGTGGTACCCTGGCGACGCACGATGTTGCGTCTCTACACAGGCGAGGGGACGATCGATGAGAAAACGGCTGTATTATGGGACAATCCTGACGGTGGTTGTGGTGGGGCTGAGCATGGCGGCCCCGAAGCCGGCGATTCTCCAGCGGCCCGGGCAGTGGACGGTGGAGGTCAAATTCGAGCATCCACAGCAGATCGTGGTGCCGTGGGGCGGCAATCCGCAAAGCCGCTTCTGGTACATGATCGTGACGGTGACCAACCGGACGGGCCGGGACGTCGAGTTCTACCCGAAGTGCGACCTGATGACGGACACGTTCCAAGTCCTTCCGGCCGGGCAGGGCGTTCCGCCGGCTGTCTTCCAGCAGATTCAGCAGCGGCACGGCGGGATCTACCAGTTCCTTGAGCCGCTGGAAAAGGTCGATAGCCGCATTCTCCAGGGCGAAGACAACGCCAAAGAAATCGTCATCGCCTGGCGGGACTTCGATCCACAGGCCGCGAGCTTCAAGGTATTTGTGAGTGGCCTGAGCAACGAGACGGTCATCGTACCGCACCCCGTGGCCGTGAATGAGGCCGGACAACCCATGCAGATCTTTCTGCGAAAGACCCTCGAACTGAGGTACTCGCTGCACGGCGATCCCGCCTTGAGGCCCTCCGTGGAAACCGTCTACGACGGCCAAAACTGGATCATGCGCTGACGAACCCAGGGCATCGCAAGTCACCAGTCGTCATGGAGGAATCAATGAGAGCGGATGAGATAGGCAGACTGGTCCCCGCAAAGAATGCCGCTGGCTTCCTCATTACTCGATGGCGCACACTATCAGGGCTGATGCTCCTGATGGGGTTGGCGTCGGGGGCGCGTGCCGACGATTATGCAATCGGGGCGGACCTGTCGTTTCTCAAGCAGGCGGAGGAGCGCGGAACGGTATTCAGAGAGGACGGGCAGGCCAAGCCGGGACTCGAGATTTTCAAGGATCACGGCTACAACTGGATTCGGCTGCGTCTGTTCCACACGCCGACGCAGTTGCCGAACAATCTCGACTACACGATCGCTCTTGCCAAAGAGGCCAAGGCGCTCGGCTTCAAGCTCCTGCTGAATTACCATTACTCCGACACTTGGGCCGACCCGGGCAAGCAGGGAATCCCCAAGGCCTGGGAGGGCAAGTCGCACACGGAGCTGGTGCAGGCGGTGTTCGAATACACGCGCGACACAATTGGGGCCTTCTGCGACGCCCGGATTCAGCCGGACATGGTCCAGATCGGCAATGAGGTCATCAATGGCATGCTCTGGCCCGACGGCAGGCTGCCCGGCAACTGGGACAACTTCGCCGAGCTGCTGCAGGCCGGGATCAAGGGCGTGGAGGCCGGCCGGCGCAACGTGGCTCGCCCCCTCATCATGATCCACATCGACCAGGGCGGCAACAAGGAACGGACGAAGGCGTTCTTCGATAAGTGGCACTCGTATGGCGTGGATTACGACGTCATTGGCCAATCCTATTATCCCTGGTGGCATGGCTCGCTGCTCGACCTGCGTGAAAACCTGATCTTCATGGCCAACGAGTACAAGAAGGACATCATCCTCGTCGAGGTGGCCTACAATTGGCGACCCTCCGAGTATAAAAATAAGCCGGCCCCGTTCCCGGAGAGCCCGGAGGGACAGAGGCAATTCCTGGAGGAAGTGAACCGGCTGGTCCTGAGCACACCCGACAATCGCGGCAAGGGCATCTTCTGGTGGGAACCCGCGGTCCAGGGCGGTCTCCGCAGCCGCGGCTTCTTCGACGACGACGGCAACACCCTGCCTGTCATCAGCGTCTTCGACAGATTCACGAGGCACTGACAACTGAGCGCTTCTGCATGTCCTGATTATGTGGTCGGGTTCCGTGTCACCTCCATGAGCCGCTTGCCGGCTGATCCATGTTGTGATAAGATCACCCGCTCTTTAGCGAAAGATAACTTCACTGAATCATACTGAAATGAGACCGGATAGAGGGTTGCTGTACGTTGTCTTCCTGGCGGCGATTGCGGCGGTGCCGCCGATGGCGACAGACATGTACCTGGCGGCGATGCCGATCATTGCAGCCGAGTGGGGCGTGGCGGCCGGCCGGGTCGCGCTGTCGCTGGTGCTCTGGTTCGCAGGCTTCAGCGTCTTCCTGCTGATTTGCGGCCCGCTGTCGGACAAGTACGGCCGGCGGCCGGTGTTGCTGGCGGGGCTCATGCTTTTCGCGGGGGCGAGCGCCGCCTGCATGATGGCCGCGAACGTGGTGCAGTTGATCGCGTTCCGTGTCCTGCAGGGCGTGGGAGCCGCGGGCCCATCTTCGATGTGCATGGCCATCTGCCGGGACCGGTACGAGGGGCCGCGACGAAAGCACATCCTCGCCTGGATCGGCATCATTCTCGCATTGGCCCCGATGATCGCCCCCACAATTGGCGCAACGCTGCTGAAGGTATCGACATGGCGGGCGATTTTCGCTGTCCAGGCCCTCTTGGGCGCCGCGGTGCTGCTGGTGTCATGGCGGCTCTATCGAGAGACGGCAGTCGAGCGGGTCTCCGGCCACTTCCTGACGCTGATGGGGCGCTACATCCGATTGGTCCGAAATCGCCGCTACTTCCTCTCGGTTACCGCGATGGGCCTGATCCTCGGCCCGTTCTACGGCTTTATCGCCTTGGCCCCGATTGTCTACATTCGGACTTACGGGCTCTCGAATTATGCCTTCGGTATCCTGTTCGGCCTCAACGCGCTGATGGGCATGCTCGGGGCATTCGTCTGCACACGCGTGACGAAGTTCCTGCCGGATGCAGTGCTGCTGACTATCTGCCTGATCGGCTGTGCGGCCGGCGGGGCGGGCATCCTCGCCTGGGGCGGCTGGCACTACACCGCCTTCGCGGGGTGCATGTGCACCATCACGTTCTTTTGCGGCATGAGCCGGCCACTCAGCAATAATCTGATCCTCGAACAGGTGCATCAGGACATCGGCTCGGCCTCCGCGTTCATCGTCTTCTATCAGTTCATGGTCGGGGCGATCTGTATGCGGTTCGTCACGGCGCCGTGGACGGCTCCCATCGTTGTTTTTGGGCTCCTGGCTCTGCTTGTGCCGGCGGCAGTCCTCGTCATCTGGCCTCTGCTGCTGCGAATGCTGAGGTCCCCGGGTGCTGCGGTCACTCGGTCGCCGGTGGCAGACCTCAACGTATCCAGGTCGGTTGCTGGTACCCCGTGAGCGGACCGATCAGACAAAGGCCAACGCGTCAATGTCCTACGACTTGCTCTTTCGGACGGGGATGCGCAGGATGGTCTTGAGCTTCTCCGGGGCGACGCGGCGCGGGTCGGACAAGTAGATTTCGTGGTGGCGGCCATGGAATTCGAGGCCCTGCGCATCCGCCAATGTTCGCATCCGGGCGATGGTGTCGCACTCGCGATCGTACGGGCCGATGTGCAGCATCTGGACGCACAGGCCCTCCGCAAAGGATTCGAGTTTTACCTGGTTCGCGCTGGGGGCTTTGCCTTTTTCCGTTAGCGCGGACACGGCTTGGCGTAACTCGGCCTGTGTGACGATCTCGGGCGTGCGGATCATAAGCCGCCAGTTCCATTGGTCTCGCGGCACTCGGGCGAAGTCCTGGTCCGGCCCATCCAGCCACCACTGGCTCTCCAACTTGCAGATCACATAATCCTGCAGGCCGGCGAATTTGCGGGTCATCTTGACGGTGTACGCGACGGCGTACAGGGCGCCGACTTTATCGGTGAATTCGGGTCCGCCCGGCTCGCCCCGGCCGCTGATGGCCAGATATATCCCCTCGCGCACTGTGACCAGTGCGGGGCTCTTGGGCGTCGCATACTCGTCTTTGTGCAGCTTCCATAGATCGATCTTGTTGTCCATTGTCATAACATGTGCCTTTCAGGTCAGAGGCTCAAGAGGAGCACAGATGCCGGTCAGCAGGTCCTCTGGGTCGGTCGATTCCGGATCATTCAGGTAGAATTCCAGGCTGGGCTCGGAGCGCAGCTCCCGGCCGCTGTGCGGCAGCCACTGGCCAAACAGCTTGGCGTAGGTCTGGCCGAGAGTGTCGTAGGGGCTGGTGTGCGTCACGACGGCGTACTCGCCGCCGGCCAGGGTCTGTACGCCGACGGCATTCGCCTTCAAGGCGAGCCCCTTGTCCAACCGGAACCGCGACGGAGAACAATCATAGACCGTTCGGAACGCCCGAGTGAACGGTTCGTGGGTTTCATCGCACGCCTCCAGGGCGATTTCGAGCACCGTCCAGTCCGTGTGCTTGAGCCGCATTGCCGCACGCTCCAGCCGCAGGCGCCGGATGTGCTCCTGCAGCGACTCGCCTACGATCCCGCGAAATACCCGGTGAAAGTGGTAGGGCGAAAAGTGCGCCACGCGAGCGAACTCGTCCAGCGACAACTCGCTGTCCAGATTCCTTTGGATGAAGACCAGGACCTTCAGGATCCGCTCCTTGTACAGTTGTTCCGTGGACTTTTTCATTTCTTCACCTGCCTGTGCATCCTGATCGTCATGTGCGTCATTGTACGGCTCGTTCTACAGGCCTGCTTGACCGCTTTTGCTAATTATGCGGCACTAAATGGCAAAGCCGCGAAGGCCCATTCAATGCCTCGATCTCTACAGGCATCTTTGTACCTTCGCGGCTTTGTGTGAAATCCGATTGAATTGCCGACGATGGACTACTGAATCGTCAGCATCGCCACGGTTTCCTGATCCTTGATGAAGAGGCGGTTGCCCGCGAGCACCGGATACGCGTAGGTCGGCGTCTCGGCAACCTTGATCTTGGCCACCTCTTCATAGGCCGTGCCGCTGGGCTTGTAGACGATCAGCTCGGAATTGTTGGGCAGGATCATCAGGCAGGGGCCGGCGTCCACAATCTCCCCGAACCCGCCGCTGCCTCTCGCTGTTGAATCGGTCCAGGCTGTCTTGCCGGTCTTGGCATCGATGCAGTAGAGGCTGTTCTTGTCGGTGAGGCCGAAGAGCAAGCCGTCTTTGAGCACCGGCGTGTTGAACTGCGGTGCCAACTCTGCGTTGCTCCAGAGTTCCTTGGCGGCAAAAGCATCACCCTGTTTTTCGATCTTCACGGCCTTGGCGCCCCGGCCGGACCCCGTGTAGATCACTGTCTGCCCATCGACAATCGGGGTGGCGGCGTTGTACGCCCGGCCCTGCGGCGCGAACGGCTGTTGCCATAGCAGCTTGCCGTCGGCGACCGCAATGCCCACGATGCTCTTCTCGGACAGCGTCACGATCTGCTTCACGCCGTCAACCGTCATAAGGGCCGGCGAGGCATACGCCGGGCCTTCCGCCGCCCACTTCCATTTCTCGTCCCCGCCGGCCAGGTCGAACGCCACAATGGCTCCGTTGTCCTTGCCGCCCACGTGCACGATGGCTTTGCCATCGACGATGATCGGCGACGTTGAGGTGAAGAACTGCGGCACGACCTTGGGGAACGGGTCCTTACGC
Source organism: Sedimentisphaerales bacterium (assembly GCA_963708075.1). GTDB lineage: Bacteria > Planctomycetota > Phycisphaerae > Sedimentisphaerales > Anaerobacaceae > PLanc-01. The sequence goes on along the minus strand of OY970194.1, from coordinate 3,308,519 downwards.
CACACGACTTTACCCGTGCCGGCGTCCAGGCAGGAGACGACTCCGCCCACGCCCAGCGTGACGACCTTTCCCTCCGCCACGGCAGGCGAGCTTCGGGGCCCGGGGTGCCGCGCGGCCGCGCCGGTCACGGCCTGGGCCGCGTATTTATCCTTCCATACCTCCTTACCGTCCGCCGCGTTGAGGCACAGCGTGACTTCTTCCTCGCCCTGTCGTGCGAAGACGTAGAGCTTGTCGCCGACCAGGGCCGGCGTTGCGCAGCCCGTGCCCACAGTTGTCTTCCACTTCGCCGTCAGTTCCTTCGGCCAGGTCTGGGGCGCGGTGAACCCGGTGACCTTTCCATCGCGATTGGGCCCTCGCCACTGCGGCCAGTCCTGTCCCAGAACACAGCCGGTGGCGATCAGAATCACACAGCCCACCAGAACAACCCTCGATCGATTTCTGCTTCCCATGATGACCTCCTGTTCAATGTTCACTGAAGGGCCCGCAGCGGGCTGCACCCGCGGCAGCGTGACGCTACTGCGGCCACATCGATTCCACGCCCATCCGCTCTCGGCTGTTCGGTGGAGCGCATGAGTATCTCAAAACACTTGTGATAAGCATACCAGCCTGCTATCGAAAGACAACATAGAAATGCCCGGAACCTGCCCAGGACCATTGACCCCGCCGATGCCTGTGCTGCTATCTTCGCGAAATGCGTATTTTCCCGTATTGTCGCATGCCTGCAGAGGTGTATGTTTCTTGAAGAGGTGTTCGGTGGCCGGCGTTGCTGATTTTGCCGGCTGCGAGACTGGCGGTCAATGAACGTTTGAGGGAGCGCTGCAAGCAATTCATTTCTCGGAGACTTCTTGCGGTCGTCTGTCCACGCTCAGAAAGGAGGTGTGCAGAGGATCGGGCGACGGAACTACATCTCGAGTGATTGGCGTTGATTTTGTGGGTAGCGCTCAGGTGGCGCCTGAGGGCACAGTCTAACGAAAGGAATCTGAAGATGAGAAACCGCATGAAACAGCTAACACTGACGACATTGGCACTAATGTTGTTTGGGGGCCTCGCCTCCGGCGAATGCACCACGAACATCAAAGTCCCCATAGACTGGTGGTACTGGATTGCGTCCACGGGAGATGAGGTTTACTGTCAAGGCTTCATGCACATTTCGCTGACGTACACGGAGGACAATGCGGGTGGCATCCACGGCAAGACCCATTTTCAACCGCAAGGCTTGAGCGGGCAAGTCGTCTGGGGGCCGAACCTGGGCGCCACGTACCAGGGCACGGGGGTGACGCAGGACACATTCAACGCGAAGAAAGGGCAGACGTATACATTTGTCAACAACTACCGTTGTCTCGGCCAGGGCAGCGCGCCGAACCTCATGGTGCACGAAACCTGGCACATCACGGTCAACGCAAACGGTGAAACAACCGCCTATGTCGACAATGTGAAAATCACCGAGAACTGAGTTGCCGACAGAAGTCTGACCGGGGGACGGGAATGGAATCCCATCCCCCTTTGTACTTGTTTGCGCCGGCAACCCCGAGCGTGCGGAGATTCGGTTCAGAATGAGTCGAGTGTCAGCCGTAGGTGTGACCGGCGTCATCTACGTAAAGGTCGCCGGCGGCACGAGTTATGACTTTCGTGGCGTCGGGGACTTCGGTCAGGTCGGGGACTTTGAATAGGGTAGAACACTTCCGGCATCGCAGGCGGCGGTCGGCCGCGTCGGCCGCCATCCACCAGCGATAGCCGCAGTGCGGACATTGAATGATGATTTGCATCCGGGCCCTCGTGTCAAAAGTCATGTGCGAACTCTTTACCTCAGTAAATCGGCAAAACCGCCAGGAAAATGTTAGCCACGGGTGGGAACGGGGTCACTAACGACGGCCACAGGTCCCGTAAGGGCTGGGCTCCGGACGCCGAGAGGGCGGGCTTCCCGAGGGGCCATTTCCGGACCTTGCGGGGTGAGATTTTGCTTGACTTGCCGGGGCGATTCTGCTACAATAGCAACGTACTTGGGGGTAGAAGTAATGCTCGATCTGATTGGCTATAACTTCATTGCTGCTCGTGACTTAACGGCTTTCTTCACGTCCACTGCCCGGCCGATGCTTGCCGGGGCGGTGCGCGAGTCGCAGGTGATCCCCGTCGATGTCCGGGTTCGCCTCGTTTGCGACGAGCCCCTCGTTTTGGCGAAGGCCACCTCCAGTTCCAGGCCGGCCTCCGGCCCACGTCCCATCGGCACACTGCTCGACTGCTACATGTAAGCATCGTAAGTGCTTTTCCAGCAGCCCTTTGTGCTGATTCGTCGTCGCGTGCGCAAAAAAAAAGACGGGGCTCTTGTCGTCCTTGACAGGGCCCCGCGCCTCGGTCGTAGTTGCTATAACTCTTTCAGATGCCGGTGTTTAGGATATTCTCCGCGGCCGCCCGGACATTCTCGGGGCTGGTGAGCCGGCCGGAAAGCAGCAGCTCGCGGGCCTTTTGCACCGCGTCACTATCCGCCTCCGCGGCCTGTTTGGCCCGGTTGAGAATATCTGCGAATTCAACCTGAATCGTGGCATCGGAGCCGCTTGCGGGACGCATATTCGCAGGATCGGCGTGTGGCAAAGATGTCTTGCCCAAGGCCTGCCCCACATGATTTGTCACATTATTGATCATTGTCCCATTCCTTCAAACCAAAGCCTGTCATCCACTATTATTTTCGCTCGATTCTCAAGGTACTTAAGCCTTCTGCCGAAGAAAACAGGTTCCAGTAGTGAAAACGGGCATTTTCCTAGCAAAACTCGTCTGCCCGAGCTATTTTTTCTCGCCATCGAGGGTCTGGGCGATCTCATAGGCGGCGAATCTGACGAACTCCAGGGAACTGACGGCGACCAGTTCCTCGGGCAGGGGGCTGGCATCAGAGCGGCGATCCCTGCGATAATAGGCCCCCACCCGCTTCTGCACGTTTCTGTCTGTGCTGTCCCAGACCTGCTCGACGCCCCAGAGCAATTGCCCGTCCGCCAAGTCGATCAACCTCAGCCGCAGGCCAATGGCGAGCCGCGGGTACGGCCGGTATTCGGTGATCGTGCCGACCAGCAGGCCGTTGGATTTGAACTTCTCGCGGATCATCAGCAGTGTTTGCATGGCCTGCAGCGAATCCAGGTTCTCCTGCAATGCCTGCCAGGCAGGGTCATCCCGGCCGACCGTGGCTACGCTGAAGACCTGCTTCTTCTGCACTTCCAGAAACAGGGCCTTTGTTACATCGTGGGAGATATCGGGATAAGCGGACGTGTTGTCCAACTCCACCAGTGTCACCCGGCCGAGCTCCCGCAGGTCCTCGGCCGCGTTCAGGTAGTAGGAATTGGCCATCATGCCGCTGGACGGGGACTCGCAGCCACAGAACAGGCTCAGCAGCAGACAGGCAGCCAAGCCCAGTCCCGCCGGTGGCACGCCCACCCGGGTACACAGGCTCTTACGCAGGTCGAGCTGGAGCTCACTGGGCATCGTTCACATCCCCTGTCGGCGGTACCGACGGGCCATTCGGCTCCGGGTTGAGCGTGCCCGCATGCGTCTGCCCGAGTGCGTCGGCCTCTACCTTGCCCCCGAGGAGTTCCAGCACTTTGAGCAGCGCCTCCAACTGGGCCTTCGCGGCGTCGCGCATCTCCCCCCGGAAGCCAAGAATATTGTTCTTCCAGGTATTGAGTTCGGTCAGCATTTCGATGAGCAGATCATTGGCCTCGCTCAACTCCTTCTGGGTCTGTTTCAGCCGGGCCTCCAGACTCGCTACCTGCTGCTGGAGGTTCGCATTCTCCGTTTTCAGCCGCTGGTTTTCTTCCCGCAGCACCACTGTCTGATCGGACAGGCTGGCGTACTTCTGGGACAACTCGATTGCTGATTCGACGGCCGTCCGGCTGCCCGGCGGCGTGTTCTGGAATCGCTTGGCGGCGGTGTCGCCTGCGACGGACGTTTGCGGATTGTCAGCGGTGATCGCGCCGGTGGCGCTTTGAGGCGAGGTACAGCCCGCCCCTGCCAGCACCAGCACGGCTGTCACAACCAGCGTCAGGTTTCTTGCCATTACGGTCATCGTCTTTCTCCATCGTTTCTTCGATCGCACATATTGTCGCGGCCGATAGATCACGGTTGTGCAGACTCCTGGGAAGCGGCCGCATAGTCACAGCGCACGTGGATTACCTTGCCGCATGCGCACGTGACTTCCAGAACGGCAAACTCCGCGTTGCTCTGGGCGATGCGGACGCACGACGGCGTGCCCGGCCGGTGTGAGCCGGTGTGTCCCACCGTCCCCGTGCCATCGATACTCAGCCGCAACGGTTCTTCGAGCCGAACCCGGTTCGCCTTCAGTACGTGCCCCATAGCCCTTGACCTTTCGTATCCGGACCTTCACGTCGTATCTTACGGTCTCACGCGCAATAGTCAATCGAATGAGACTCGCCGTCGCCTGACTTCTGATGGTTTTCCTTGTCTTTGTCCTGCTGGACCGGCTCGCGCTTGCCGGCCGGGGAACGCGGACGGCGCTTGCGCTCCTCCCGCTCTTTGGCCGGGGTCAGACCAGGGACGTTGTGAAGGTGTTCCACCGGTGGGATGAAGTTGAAATCAGAATCCGCCATCTTTCCATTGCTCCAATTTCACAGAGAGAGTGAAAAGTGCACTCGCGTGCAATTGACTGACGCGGGATTCGGTGATGTCAAGCAAGGTGGCAATCTGCTTCATGGTCAACTGCTGATGATAATACAACACGATGACCTGCAGCCTTCGCTGATCGAGTTCCTGCATGGCCTCGGTCAACTGATCGAGCAACTCGGCGCGTTCCAGCCGGCTTTCCGGGGCGGCGGTATCTGCCGCCGCCAGGACGTCGCCCAGCGCCGGCTGCTCGTCGGTAAGCCCATCGATGGACACGAAGTGCTGGGCCCTGGCGCTCTCGAACAGCTCGTACACTTCTTCGACGGGGACATTGAGCCTGCGGGCCAACTCCTCGTCGGTGGGCAGGCTGCCGGTCTCCTCGGCGATCCTGCGGCTGAGCTCCTGCACCTGGCGAACCTGCTTGCCCACGCCGGATGGCAGCAGGGAGGCCCTTCGCAACTCATCGAGCACGGCCCCTTTGATCCGGATGTACGCGTAGGTCTTGAACTCCGCCTGGTGGGACGGATCGAAGTCGCGTGCGGCTTTGAGCAGTCCGATCGTCCCGGCCGAGACCAGGTCGTCCAGGGACAGGGGCGGCCGGATGTAGCTGACCGCGCGACGTGCGATCTTGCGGACCATCGGCAGCAGCTTGAGGATTTCCTCGTCGCTGATGCAGCGGCTCTTGTGCCCGCGGTACGTGCGGGCCGCCACGGCTTTCAAATGCCTGCTGTGGCCGGCCTCGTGCTCTACCGTGGCCTTGCCTGCCGCCTCGGACACATTATCAAGTCTGTCCTTCACGGGTCCGTTCCTTGTTGACCTGGCTGTCAACGATCGCCTGTACCAGGATTGCATTTATCGCCCGCACAGCAGTACCGGCGGCGAAATAGATGATCGCTCCCGCCAATAGCGCCCTCTCGCAACATGCCCATGGCGAAAGGCCGCTGATCGATCCCACGATCGCGACAGCGAACATGCAGACAACCGCGCTGCTCACTGCAATGGACCGCACGTGCAGCATAGTTATTCTCCTCCCCGTTCCGGCCGCCGCATCCACGTCTGTGCGGGTGTCGCCTGGAGTCTTGTGGAGAGAGCATGCTTACGCAAGCGTAAGCACGGCGCCCGGTCTGGGTGGCAGCGGCAAAGACGACGGCCTTGCCAATGGCGGATGGGCGAACCATCGGCAAGCTCGCGCTTGCCGCTGCCACCCATCATGGTCCACCGTCTAGTCTGTGACAGAATACTCATACTGCGTCATACTCCCGCTGATGCCATGACGAGCTGTTCGCGTCCGTTCGTTGTCTCCAGCTCGTCCTGCTGGATGGAGATGGTCTCGATCGGCACGAGCTGTGTCCCCAGGATGATCTCGTCGTACGCAACGATGGGCAGCATCTGAAGCGTGCGGGCCAGCATCTGGGCCAGCGGCGCCCGCAGCCGGGCGTCACACAACAGGACAACTTTGTCTTTGCTCTGATCCATGGCGGCTCTCCACGCGGCGGCCACCTTCCGATTCAACTCCAGGGCGGTCTCGGCCGGGACCCCCAGGATCAGCTCTCCACTTTCCTGGCGAAGCGCGGCGACCATCCGATGCTCAAACGCCGGGTCAAACGTGATGGCGGAGACCTTACTCGCCTCGTCCTTGTACTGCTCCGTGATCGTGCGGCTGAGCGACTTGCGGACCATCTCTGTCAGCATGATGGGGTTCTTGGTCTTCGGCGCGTGCTCCGCGAGGGCTTCGAGGATAGTGGTCAGTTCCCGAATCGCAATGCCGCTCCTGAGCAGGTTTTTCAGGACGCGCTGGAGCAGGCCGACAGAGACAGGGCTCTCCGCCCCGATCATCTCCCCGACGAGCGACGGCTGGTTCTTGCGGAGCCGGTCGATGAGAAGCTGAACATCCTCGCGGGTGAGCAACTCATCAGCATGTCTCTTGAGCGTTTCCGACAGGTGCGTGATGAAGACGGACTCCGGATCGATGACGGTATAGCCGTTCAGCTCCGCCGCCTCCTTCTTATCGCCGGCAATCCACAGCGCCGGCAGGCCGTACACGGGCTCGGTCGTCTTGATCCCGCTGACCTTCTGCTGAACCACGCCCGAGTCCATGGCGAGGAACATGTCGGGCTCCAGCGATCCTTTTGCCACGGGCATTTCGCTGAGTCGGATCTCGTAGCCGTTCGGCTCGATGTTCAGATCGTCTCGCAGCCGGACCAGCGGAACGACGATGCCGAATTGTTGCGCGAACTGACGCCTCAACGCTCCGATGCGGTCAAAGATCGTATTGGTCTTTCGCGGATCGACCATGCCGATCAGGCGAACGCCCACGTGAACGGAGATGCGGTCGATATCGAGCAGGTCCTCCACGGGCTCCTTCTCTGTCTTCTTCATGGATACCGGGGCGGCCTTCGATTGGGCCTTCTCCGTCTTGGCCGTCGCCTTGGCGAATAACGCCGTGCCTGCGGCGAGCATGAGGAACTGGACCTTGGGCATGCCGGGGACGAAGGCCATGGCCGCGATGATACACGCCGCCGTCATCAACGGTTGCGAGGTCCGCAGGAACTGCTTGGCGAGGTCCTGGCCGACGCTGTGACTGGAGGAGATCTTCGTCACGAGGAAGCCGGAGCTGATGGAGATGATCACGGAGGGGATCTGGCTGACCAGGCCGTCGCCGATGGACAGGATGGAATACGTCTGGATGGCGTTGGTGATCGTCATGCCTCGCGCGTAGCCCATGGCGATGCCGCCGACGAGATTGACGGCTGTGATGACCAGACCCGCCTTGGCGTCGCCCCGGATGAACTTGCTGGCACCGTCCATGGCGCCGTAGAACTCGCTTTCCTTGACGATTTTGGATCGCCGTTCATTGGCCTGCGTCTCGGTGATCATCCCGGCATTGAGGTCCGCGTCGATGGCCATCTGCTTGCCGGGCATGGCGTCGAGGGTGAATCTCGCTGCCACTTCGCTGATTCGCTCGGCGCCTTTCGTGATCACGATGAACTGAATGATCACGAGGATCAGGAAGATGACCATGCCGACGACGAGACTGCCGCCGGCGACGAACTGGCCGAATGTCTGGATGATCTTGCCGGCGTCGCCCTGCAGCAGGATCAATCGCGTCGAGGCCACGTTCAGCGAGAGCCGAAAGAGCGTCGCGAACAGCAGCATGGACGGGAAGGTGGACAGCTCCAGCGACTCGCGCGAAGATAAAGTGATGACGAGCACCGCGATGGCCATGGAAATGCTGCAGGCCAACAGCATGTCCAGCAGGGGTGTCGGCAGGGGGATGATCAACGTGCCCAGGATGGCAACCAGTCCGATCACCAGCACGATGTTGCTGTACGAGCCCAGCGGGGTCGTGAGCAGCCCATCGTCCGCGGCCGGCAAGCTGGATGTCATCGCCTGATTAGAAGCCATAATCTCCTGTGGTAAACATAGGACCCATCGGATCTCTTGATTCTATGCCGGACTGCCTGCAGTGCCGGCCTTGACAATCTGTGTAATGCGTACCGCGAAGCGGTTGTCCACCACGACTACCTCGGCTTCGCCGAACTTGGAATCCTTGAGAAACAATTCCGCCGGAGCCTCAACAGGCTTGTCGAGCTTCAGGACAGAGCCGGGCCCGAGCTGGAGAAGTCGCCGGACGGGAACTCGCGTGGCGCCAAGGACGACGGTCACGGGGACGTCCATGTCGAGCAGGATATCGATCTGCCCGCCCGGACCGGCCGGGGCATCCTGCGGCGCTTCCGGATACTCGACCGGGTGAGCCCGGGTCGCGGCCTCGCCGCCGGGCGATGCGGTGTTCCATGCCTGCTGTGTCTCATTGTCGATCGGAGCCTGTATCACTTCGGGCATAATCGCGTATCCTTTCTCCGGCTCAATTCGCGGCCGTTTTCACTGCCTTTTGCACGGGAGCACCCGTCGACTGTGTAATCACCACGACGCGCCGCCCGTTGGACCGCGCGGGACGCCCACGAAAGACGATCCTGTCCTCCACGAGTAGTTCGATGGGCTCGTCGAGGGACTTGTCCAGCAGCAGGATGTCATCTCTGCTGAGTTCGAGAAGCTCTTCAAAGCTGAGCGTCGTAGAGGCCAGCCTTGCAGTGATGCTGATCGGCATCTGCTGGACGTGCTCCGTCAGCGTGCGTGACAATTCCTCGGGAGAGGTCTGCTGCGCAGCTTGGCGGGCCTTGCCTACCAGCGGGGCGAGCACGCTGCAGGGCAGCAGGAAGAGCAGATCATCTTTCCCGCTCGACTCTCCATCCGTAACGGCAAAGACAATCATACAGATTTCCTGGGCCTGCTCGAACCGCACCGCCGGCTCATCCCTGATCAGACGGTCACCGGCACGCAGTTCCTGGTGGGCTCGCAGCGACGACAGGAAGGTCTCCGTTACCGCCGACAGCAGATCGGTCAGGAGCGATTCCTCCAGGGCGGAAAGAGCCTGGTTCGGGTTCGTGTCCGATCCTGCGTCACCGAGCAACCGCTTGACCCATCGCAGGGCTGTCTCGGTGGTGAGGCTCAGGAAGCCACAGACCTTGTCCTTGCCCGCTGTGATCATCAGGTAGTACCGGCCCTCGGCGATCCCAAGGTCGCGAAGGGGCCCGGCAAAGTGCTGTGCGATGGACGCAGGGGCAACGGCCAACTCCTTGTTGAAAAAGCGGCTGAATCCCGCTCCAATGGCGGCGGCCACCTGGCTCATCACGGCGGCGAGCCGATTGTACTGATCCTCATTGAAGTAGTGCGGGCTGTGCCAGTCATACTTCGCGGCCTCTGTCGGTATTACATCTGCGGCGTGGTCCGACCCCACGGCCGCCAGGAGCCGGCGCGAATTCGAGCTGTTCAGATGGGCGGGCAGGCGACTCATTGGATCGACAGCTCCTTGAACAGCACGCCCACAATTCGGGGCTTGTCGTTGGGGAACAGGCCCTGGTTCAACGCGTCCGTTATCTGCGTCTGCACCTGCCGCAGGTTCTTCTCTCCCCGGATGCCCTCCAGGGTCTGGTTGGATAAGTACAGGGTCAGCCAGTGCTTTAGAAGCGGTTTCTTCTGGTCCAGGAATTCCTTTCCTTCAGTCGCCTCCATCCCGTTGCCCACCTCGAGGGTCAGGGCGACCCGGACGTACCGGGTGACCCCGGGCTCGTTCAGGTTGGCGACGATGGGCTCGATATCGTAGAACCAGGGCTCGCCGTTCTCCGATTGTGTTTTGGATTTTCCGTGTGATTTTTCCTCACGGCCCGTCTCCGTGGCCGCCGAAGCGGTCTGAGCCTTGCCCCCGGCGCCGAACATCCGGGCGACGGCAAAGCCGGCCCCGGCACAGACGAGGACCGTCAATGCGGTGATCAGCCACGGCGTGATCTTACCCTGCACGCTCCGGGCCGGCGCCGCCTCCGGCAGTGGAACCGGCGGAGGGCTGCTCTGCTCCTTTACGTCATTCGGTTTGTCGGCCATGCCTGTTCTCCGTGATCTTGAAGTTCTGTGGTCAGGGCACCGGCTGAAGACACTGCTGCCCGCGGTAACGCCGCATCTTCTCCCGCAACGTGCGGTCGCTGATGCCTAAGACCTTGGCGGCTTTCGTCTGGTTGCCCGAGGTTTGGCGAAGGGTTTCGAGAATCGCCTGCCGCTCCAGGTCCGCCAGCAATCGGCCTCCGACGGCCATCTCGGATTTCGGATGGCTGATATCGGATTGTGGATTCGATTCGGCGCCCTTCGTCAGTCCGCAATCCGCAATCCGCAATCCGCAGTGGGTGGGGTGCTGCGTCAGGGGCTGCAACTCATCGAAGAGCCAGGAGACATCCGCCAGGGACAACGTCGGGCCGACGCCCAGGATCAGCGAGGTCAGCACCACGTTTCGCAACTGCCGAACGTTGCCGGGCCAGGGGTACTTCGCAAAAATGTCCATCGTCGCCGGATCGAGTTCAGTAATGCATCGCGAGGCCTCGCGGGCATACAGATTGACGAAGTGCCACACGAGTTCGGGCAAGTCCTCACGACGCTCGCGAAGAGGCGCCATGACGATCCTGGCGGTGCTGAGGCGGTAGTACAAGTCCGCACGGAACCGGCCCGCCTGGACCTCCTGGACAAGGTCGCGGTTCGTCGTGCTGATGACGCGAACATTCACCCGGATGTTCTCGTTCCCGCCGACCCGCTCGAATTCCTGCTGCTCCAGGATGCGCAGCAGCTTGGCCTGGAAGTGCAACGGCGTCTCACTGATCTCGTCGAGCAGGAGCGTTCCACCATGTGCCATCTCGAAGCGGCCCTTGTGCTGCGTGTAGGCGCCGGTGAACGCACCCTTCTCATGTCCGAACAGCTCGCTTTCGAGCAGCGTGTCGCTCAAGGCGGCGCAGTTGACCCGCACGAAGGGGCCCAGCGCCCGCCGGCTCTTGTGATGGAGCAGCAGGGCGATGAGCTCCTTGCCCGTGCCGCTCTCACCGCTGACCAGGACCGGCACCGAGGTAGGGGCGATCCGCTCGGCCAGCACGACGGTCCGCATCAGCTCGGGACTGCGGCCGACGATCTGGTAGAGACAGTGGTTTGCCTCCTGGGCGGAATCGGCGGTCGCCACGGGACGGTTCGGCAACAACGCTTCAAGCAGCCGCTCCACAGCCTCTCGCTCCAGCGGCTTGAGGAGGAAATCGCGGCAGCCGGCACGAACGGCTTGAACGGCCGCCTGCGTGCCGCAGTGGAGCAGGTCCGCGCCGCCTTCCTCGCTGGAGCGCGCCATCACAATGATCGGGATTTCAGGTGAGCGAGACTGGATTTCACGGATAAGCTCAAGGGTGTTCGGCTGTCCTGAGTCGCGGCCGAGCCGCGTGCTGAGGAAGGCGAGATCGCAACCATTCCTGTCGAGCGTTTCAATGGCCGCCCGGCGGTCGCCGGCCAATTGGGCGCCGATACCCTTGCGGGCGAGGATCTCGAGCATGAGGCGGATCGTCTCGGGCTCGTCATCAACGATCAGCACTGTGGCGATGTTCGCTCGCTGCTGAATTCTGTCTCGGTTCTCTACGGAGGTCCTGCTCACAATCGATGTCTCCCGTTCCACGAATCAAGGCGTAGGTTTCTGCGATGCGGCCACCTGCTTGGGCGGCGATTCCTGCCCGGCGACCCACTGGCGGGGCTGAACCTGCTCGTACCAGGTGATGAACTGGCTGTGTGCTTTGGCGAGTTCCACCCAGGGGCAGTCCGCGTGTTCCGCAATCACCTTCGCGTACGCGTCCCTGGCTCTGGCCGGGTCCGTATCCCGCAGGCAATTGCCGAGTTGCAGGAGCATCCAGGCCCGGTCGACACGTGCCGCAGGCTCCTTGTCGCTCGTAAGATCAAGAGCCTTCTGGTACAGAACGGCTGCCTCGACGAACTTGCCGGTCAGATACAGCAACTCCGCCAGTTCCTGCGGATCACTCACCTGGTTCGGGTCGGCCAGCACACGCTTGAGGGCCTCCGCCGCTTCCGCAGGCAATGGCCTTTCGGGCGCGACAGACCCCGTGGGGGCCAGAGGAGCTGCCTGTTTCAATACCGGCTTCTGAGCAGATGGGGCCTCGAGATGGCTTGTGACGGGTTCCGGCACCACAAACGCGGCCGCAGCGGGCGGTTCCTGCTCCCTGGCCTGGAACTTCATGGACCTGATCTTGCGAACCAGATCGTCCAGGGCGATCTGAGCCTGTGCGTTGTCGCTCTGCTCGGGCACCGACACCCGGTTGCGCCAGAGCTTGCGCGTGACATCGCCGGGCAGTGAACGCTCGGCTTGCGCGGCCTTCTCGGCATTGCTCCTCATGATCCGGCTGAAGATAGCGGCCGGATCGAGCGAAACGTCCGCCTCGGCACGAGGGCTTGTTGCCTCGCCGGCTGCCGCCCCAGCCGCTGTCCACAGCACGAGCAAGGCCAACATCCGTATCTGACTCCACTCACCTGGCGTTACCATCTTCTCACTCCTGCTTCTGTGTCTCTGTCTTGACGCCGGCCTGCCCTGGTTTCGCGGCGGTCCCGTTGTTGTGCCGACTCAATAGGACGGCGACCGCTCGACCATACTCTCTCTGCCGCCGGTAGGCTTCAGCCTGCAGTCTCAACAGGGGTTCCGCCTGTTCGCCAGAGGCGGAGTTCAGAAGCTGAGAACAGACGGATATCGCCTGCTCGGGCTGGTCCGCCTCCAGGCAAAGCTCGGCCAGCCTGCCGCCGATCCGCTGGGCCAGATCGCCCGGCTGGACGAGGGCGAATGCCTCGCCCAGCACCTTGACCCCCTGTGCAAGGTCGCCTTTGGCGGCGTGACATTCCGCCAGCTCCATCGCCACCGACCCTTTCAACTCAGGGCTTGGCAGGAGCGAGCTCTTCTCCATCAGTGCGGCAATCGCCTTCTCCACGAGGCCGATGGAACGCAGCGCTCGCGCGCGAAGCAGCAGCAGCTCGACCGTCTCTTGTTGTGACAATTGCCACGCCTGCGTGCCCTCGAGCAGATTGAGTGCCTCGATGAACAGCCCCTGCTCGGTATAGCACCTCGCCAGCGTGGAGCAGGTTTCCGCGAGTTGTTGTCCGGAGAGCTCGCCCTGCAGCGCCAGGTTCAGCGCCGCCTGGGCCTGCTGCGGGTTGTTCAGGGCCAGATATGCTTTGCCCAGCAGCAGGCAGGCGCTGTGGAACTCCGGGAGCTTCTGGTCGCGGGCGAGGGAGATGAACCGATTGAGCCACTCTGCGGCAGCCTCAAAGTCCTGCACCTCATAGGAGCACCGGCCTGCTCCCAGCGACGCCTGGACCTGCGATTCGGGGGACAGGCCAAGATTGAAGACCTTGCGGTACAAGCCGGCCGCTTCGTCGTACAGCCCGGCTTTCGTGGTCACATCGGCCAGATCCAGGCAGGCCTGTTCTGAGGGTTCAGCGTCGGGATAGAGCGAGATGAGCTGCTTGAAATCCTGGTGCGCGCCCATGTAGTCTCGCAGTCTGACCTTGAGCCGGCCGGAACGCAGCAGCGCCTGCGGGGCCAACGCGTGCCGAGAGTAGCGGCTCGCCACCAGCTTGTACTCGGCGACGGCCTCATCCGGCCTGTCCCTGGCGGCGTGGACCAGGGCCAACGCGAAATGCCCGTTCGGAACTCGTTGATCTTCTTCGGTCCCGAGCAGAAATCGTTGCCAGAGCGATATGGATTCCTCTGCGAGCAACTTCGTATACTCAGCCATTGAAGAATAGGAAGACGGGTCGAGGATGGTCACATTGCCCGCCTCGTCCACGCGGGCCAGCAAACCGGCGCTCCCGGCTGCCGTGGTGACGACCTGTTGAGCCGTTGCCCGAGCGAGGTGAAGGTAGACGGGCCGTTTTCTTCCGGCTTCCCCATCCGGGACCCGGCCGCCGTCCAGCCAGCGGACGTTGACCCGTGCGCCGGCGACGAAGCGCGCGAGTAGCTCCTCCAGGGAGGCGCCGTCGCAGGTCACGGACCATCGTGGCGTAGCACCCTCGCCCCGTGCGGGGCGAATCTGTGGGCCGAGCAACGCCTGGTCCAGCGTCTCGCGTCCGGAATTGAGGAAGGTCTTCAGTTGCGCCTCGTCGAGATTGACGAATGGATCGATCTGCGGATATCCGCCCCACAGCTCCGTGGCCTGGTCACCGCCGGCGCCTTGCAGGGACAGGAGGTTGCGAGTCAGGGCCTCGGCGGCAAGAAAGCAGCATTGACGCTGGACTGCGGCGGACCACTTCGGATCACAATCCACAACCTCGATCAGGGAGATCGTCTGGTAGGCTCGCGCCGCCGCCTCCATGTACCGTTGGCGGTCCAGCAGGGCGACGCTTTGATAGTACCGTGCAATGGCCCGGAGAATCGGCAGTCGGCTCAACGCCACCGCCCTGAACATCGCGTCGGCCTGTTGCACGTTGCCGCCGGTTCTGCTGCACAAGGCCATCCTCAACAGCAGGAAATCCTTCACCGGCTGATTTTGCTCCGTGGCGGCCAAAAACCGGTAGAGTTTGTCGTATGCTGTGAACGCGTTGTCGTAGTCCCCGTCGATGTAGTACTTCTGAGCCACCTGGAGCGACAGTGGCTCGGCTTGGGTCACCGTCGGCTCAGGACTCTCATAGGCAGAGGGCTCTTTCTCCTCTGCCGGCAGGTTTTGCGTGGGGACATCGCCAGAACGTGGCTGGGGTGTGGGACGCGCGGCCGACACGGGCGCCGGCGGGACAACCGGCCGCGCTTTGATCTTCTCAAGCACCGTGTGGATAAGGATCCCCACGAGACAAATGATTCCCACCAGCAGTATCCCCTGCAGACTCAGCAGGGGCCTGTGCGAGAACGACGACCCGCTTGGCAACGGGACCACAGACGGTTCCTCAGCGGCGATGCCCCCGTCGGGGTCGGACACGAAGTTAAGCAGTGGATCGAAAATGTCGTCATGCTGAGGCTCGGCGTCGGGTGTTGTGGCGGGCAGTCCCTCCGCCAGCGGCGGCTGTGCCTGTGTCTTCTTCTGCCGATTGGGTCTCTCTTTTCTGATTGCCACAACCTCGTATCCTGGTCCGAGTCCTGCGGCCCGCGATAGGGCACGGTATTCCCGTAGTGCGGCCGCAGACCTTTCCTGATAACAGCAACACCCGTGCCAGATTCGCCGAAGCGCCGCTTAAGACGATAGGACTCGCATCGTTGTCCAGTTTGCCGCGTGTGGGGTCGTTCATTATTCTCGTTTTCCCGATGACGGCGACGATGCGAGGTTGTGGGCCATGTCAGGATTCTATACGGACCGGCAGATTTTCTGACAAGCATCGCTCGTGGGCAGGGCGTAGCCTGAATGCCGCAGAGGATGTGCAAAGGTGGTCAAGACCTGGAGAAATGTGAATGGGACGGGGGAGAGTCGAGACGGAAGATTTTTCGCCTCTACAGGGCGACGGCTGGCGCCTGCAGTGGTTATCCGACGGCCACGGGCTCCGGCTCCAGGGGCCGGCAAGGCGTGAGTTCGCTGTCGTCCTGTTGGGGCCTCTGTCTTTGGATGTTGTACTGTTTTACTTTTGCGTAGAGCGTGGCGCGGGTGATGCCGAGCAGCGAGGCGGCCTGAGTCTTCTGCCATCCGGTCTCATGCAGGGCGCGTGCGATGAGTTCACGCTCGGCCTTCTCCAAGGAGAAGTCCCTGGTCCGGCTACCGGCCGGCGTGCCGGGCGTCGCTTCAGCCTGCACGGTTTCGATGACAATACTGCGAAGGCCGATTTTGTCCGTACTCTCGAGCAGGATGGCCCGCTCGATCACATTGCGCAGCTCGCGCACGTTGCCGGGCCAGTCATGCCGTTGGAGGGCTTCGAGGGCGAGCGGCGTGATGGCGCTGACCTTCCTCTGCCTGTGGCTGCAGATCGTCGACGTCTGCAGGAAGTACTCCGCCAGGAGCCGGATGTCCTCTCTCCGCTCGGGAAACCTCAGCGGCGCCACTTCAATGGGGCAGATATTCAGCCGGTAATACAGGTCCTGTCGAAACCGCCTCTCCTCCACTTCCTTTCTCAAGTTGCGATTGCTCGAAGCGATGACCGTAGCCTGGCAGGGGAGGTCTTTGACGCCGCCGACCTTGCGGAATGTCCTTTCCTGCAGCACGCGCAAGAGTTTGGCCTGCAGGTCGAGCGGCATCTCGCTGATCTCATCCAGGAAGAGCGTTCCTTCGCCGGCGTACTCGAGCAGGCCTACCTTGTCGCGGTCTGCGCCGGTGAACGCCCCCTTGATGTGCCCGAAGAGCTCGCTTTCGAGCAGGCTGGCTGTCAGCGCGGCGCAATTGACGGCGACGAAGGGCTTGTCCGCATGCCGGATCATGTGAATCGCCTTGGCGGCCAGTTCCTTGCCTGTGCCGGTCTCGCCGGTGATGAGAACGGGATTGCACTGGCTTTGCGCGACGAGCCGGATCAGTTCGAGTGTCCCGTGGATCGCCTTGCTCTGACCCACCATCCCGCTGGCGGCGGCGATGTCATTGATGAAACGGACGCCGTCTCCGGAACCCCGATGACAGTCCTGTCCGGGCGAGGCGACCTGCAGGGCGATCTCCTGGAGGCGCCGGTGCTCCGCCTCACCTCGCAGGCAATACGACAAGCCGGCAAGCGCGTACTCCTGGTTGGAGAACGGCGTCTCCTCCGCAACGGCGGCCACGCTGACTGGTCGGTGACTCGGATCGTTATCGGTCGTCCGAAGGAACTCGCGGATGCGATCCGGTGCGAATGTACCATCGAAGATTGTCATATCCGGTGTCACGGCATTGACAATCTCCACGGCCTCCGTCAGGTCGTCCGCGGCGAACACCTCGTGTGCGATCTCTTGTGCGATGTCACACACCTGTGACTTGCTGCCGACGATCACGATCCTTCGCAGTATGCTCATATTCTCCCGACCCTGTCATCCATGAACCATCACCATCCAACCATCGCTTCGGTATGGATACCCGCACATCGGCCGGAGGTTTCGCGCAACTTTAATCTTTATTGGACGGTCGGTCCGCCGTAAATCACGCGAGTTTTCCTGCACGAGAGAGTGGCTCGCAGGGCCGGCCTGGTGCATGTCGCGCGCCTCGCGCACGGGCAGGAATTCAACTCCGTTTCTTATGGGACTCGCATGCGTCGCCCGACTTCCCCGGCAAGATCGGGCTCCGGTGGACGACCGGCTCCACCGTGGCGGCAGATTCTTCCGCACGCGTTCGGAAGATTTCTCCTGCCCGGAGGAATCGCCAACGGCGTCGCCCGGTGTCGTGACACGTGCGATCAGACTCGTGAACCACCATTTGAGGCTCGCGATATCTAATATTCACGCGGTATCCGCTTCTGGCACGCCGCTTGCTCAATGGGCACGAATGGTGCAAACAGGGCTCACTGGAAAGTGGATGAATGCAAGATAGTTTAGCGTGCGGGTACGGATGATATGAGGCGGAACATATGAATGTGACAGGCATGACCGGATCTGCGAGTGATATCCAGATGGATTACATGAAGCTGCTGGTGGCGCAACTGCAGAACCAGAATCCGCTGGAGCCGCTGGACAACAAGGATATGACGGCCCAGTTGGCGCAGTTCTCACAGCTTCAGCAACTGGAGAATATGAACAGCTCCTTCGGCCGGGTACTGGACTCCGTGCAGCGCGGCTACGCCGGCTCGCTGATCGGTCGAGAGGTCTCCTTCAAAGTCACGACGGACGACGGCGTGGAGACCCGCACGGGGAAGGTGGACGAGGTGCTCATGGGAAAGGATGGTCAGATCAGTCTGGTCGTGGACGATCAGAAAGTGGATCTGGCAGATGTGCTATCGATTCGGGAGTAACGGGCAAGTCGGCGATTTCAGTAGTGGGAGACAGCAAACATGACCTATGCATTGTCATCGGGAATCACGGGGTTGCAGGCTCATCAGAAGATGCTGGACATCGCGGGGAACAACCTGGCGAATATCAATACCACCGCGTTCAAGGCCAGCCGGATCACCTTCGAGGAGTTATTGAGCCAGACGGTGGAACAGGGCTCGCAGCCGACGGAGCGCGTCGGCGGAACGAACCCTGAGCAGGTGGGCAGCGGCGTCGGCGTGGCCGGCATCACCCCCAATACCGAGCAGGGCAGTATTGTAAACACGGGCAGTCCCCTGGATATGGCCCTCGAAGGCGCGGGCTACTTCGTGGTCGGTGACGGGGAGCAGTACCTCTATACGCGCGCGGGGGCGTTCGGAGTCGATGCGGAAGGCTACCTTGTCGATCCCTCCGCCGGCTATCGAGTCCAGCGCATCGGTCTGACCGGAGAGTTGGACGGATTCCAGGCGGTTGGTGACAGCAGCATTCGCGTGCCCTACGACGTCGCCCTTCCCGCCAAGGCCACTTCGGAGATCTCCATCAGCGGCAACCTCAGCTCCGACGCGACCGGTGTGGCGAATGCCCAGGTTCTGACCTCCAACCTGCGGTACACGTATGACGGGGACCGAGAGGCCGTGGACACCACGGAGATCGATCAGCTTGACCAGTTCAGCGGCGGGTCCGCGGCGGGCGGCCAACTGGGCGTTGGGGAAGACGGAACGATCACGATCTCCGGGTACAACCCCGATGGGTCCGCATTCAGCGCCGGCCTGTCCTTCACCGTGGCCCCAACCACGACGCTGGGGGACTTGATCACTCATCTGAATACCAACGTGCTCAGCGGCGCGACGGCTTCATTGGCCGGCGGGCGAATCCGTATTACGGACGACCAGACCGGGTACAGCAAGTCCGATATTGCCCTCTCCTATGGTGGTGACGGCACGTTGACCATGTCGCCGTACTTCGAGCTCACCACGGTCGGCGGAGACGAAGTCAAGAACGTCAACATCGCAATTTACGATTCTCAGGGCGGCAAGCACGTGCTCTCGGCAGCTCTCGTGCGGACCGATGCGGTCAATACGTGGGACATGGTTCTGACCTCTGTCACCGGCAACGTCGGCCAGATACTCCCCGAGGACCGTCGTATCGACAGTCTGGCGTTCAACGCCCAAACGGGCGCCTTTGCCGGTATTCCTGATACGGAAGCCGCTGAGTTCGTCATTACGTTCGAGCATGATATGGCGCATGCACAAACCGTTGCGATGAACCTTGGGAGCGCAGGCTCGTTCGACGGGCTGACGCAGTTCGCCGGCAACTCCACGGCGGTGGCGCGCGAGCAGGACGGGTATGAAGCCGGCAACCTCTCCGGAGTGTCCGTCGATGGCGAGGGCGTGCTCATTGGGGCCTTCTCCAACGGCATCAAGAAGGACATCGCGGCTCTGCAGGTGGGCCTGTTCAACAACCCCGCCGGTCTGCAGGGGGTGGGCGGCGGGTACTATGCCCCGTCGCCGAACTCCGGCGGGGCCGTGGCCACCCAAGCCATGCGCAGCGGCGCCGGCTCCATCCACGGCGGGGCCCTGGAGAAATCCAACGCCGACGTGGCGACGGAGTTCGTCAACATGATTCAGGCCCAGAACGGCTTCCAGGCCAATGCCCGAACGATTCGGGTGGCGACGGATATTCTTCGTGAGCTGACCAGTCTGATCCGGTAGCCGGGTATTCCGCGACGGCAGTAGTGCTAACGGGGATTCGATGACCATCGGCAGCACCATGTGGGACAGTTGTGACACGGCCTTGCTGGCCCTGACGGCCCGCGAGAGATGGGCGGCCGCCCAGAAGATCCATCCCCGTTCCGGGGAGGACTACTCGGTGATTGTAGTTGTCACGCTGCTGTTGCTGGCACTGGTCCTGCTGCTGTGGTGGGTCAGCCACAGACGCCCCCATGTGCCTATAGCGCAGGCGAGGGATTTATTCTCGGACGGCGCGGCGAGAAGGGGCCTTGGAGCGAGGGATCGGCAGATGCTCCTGGTAATTGTCGCCAGGAGCGGCATCGAGCGAAGCCACGACATCTTCATTACCCCCGATGCCTTCGACCGGGGAGCGGCCAAGCTTCTGGAAGAGTGCGCCCACAGCCGGACAGCCCAGGAGACCGAGCGGCTCCGCCTGGAAGTGGCCGCCCTTCGCGAAAGGCTTGCGTACCGGATGAACGGCAAGCACGAGCAGGCTACACCGAGGAGTAACCGGGTCATCTCCAGCGATGCCATGGCGACCGTTGCCCGTTTCCCATTTGTGCAAGCGGCCGCCATGGGGTTGAACGACGTGGGCCCGACGGATTGGTTCGAGCTGGTTCGCGGGGTCGTGACAGAGGTGTCGGACTCCGGCCTGAAGGTCCACAGTCCATTGGCGGCGCAGGTGGGTGAGAGGGTCCTGGTTGTGTTCACGTTGGGATCGGCCCGTGAGGGCGAAGCGACGGACGACGCCGGAAGTCGTGGGCATATCATTTTACACGTTGGGCGGGTGAGACACAGGCAAGCGGTTGGCGAGGAGACGGTGATCACCGTGGATTTGACAGACCTCACGAGCCTGGAGCTTGATGAGCTGATGCACTTGGCGCAAGCGGCTGTGCCGGGTGAGCGGGTCATGCAGGGAGCGTAGAATGACAGACATTGGAACTCAGGTGAGCACGAGTCTCGACACCCTGACCAGGGAGTTCGATATCGTTGCACATAACCTGGCCAATGCGAGCACCGCGGGCTACAAGCGCCGCTGCAACGCGTTCACCCGGGCCCTCGATGAACAGACGGGTACAGGGGGCGATGGAGGCGCACAAGAGGAGTCCGCGATGCCGCTCGACTTCTCGCAGGGCAGCCTCGTCCAAACGGACCGGACGCTGGATTTCGCTCTTTACGGCCAGGGGTTCTTCGTCATTGAGACGCCGGAGGGGCCGCTGTACACGCGGCACGGCGTGTTCCAGACGAATCCGAACGGGCAGATCGTTGACCTGTCGGGGCGGGTAGTGGCCGGCATCGCCGGACCGATCTCGCTCCCTGCTGACGTCGATCCGTCCGCCATCAATGTCGCCGGCGACGGCCGCATCAGCGCACGCGGTGCAGCGATCGGCCAGTTCCGAGTTGTCGAGTTTCCCGGTTACGAAGATCAGCTTGTCCCCGCCGGCAACACCTGTTTCCGAGTCCCGCCGGAAGTGCAGCCCGTCGAGGTGCTGAGCCCGGTGGTCAAGCAGGGTTACCAGGAGGCGTCCAACGTCAGGATCGTCGATGAGCTGGTCAACATGATCACGGTCTCGCGCCTCTACGAGGCCAATATGAGACTGGCGAGTGTGATGAAGGACACGAGCAGCAGCATGGTCAACGTGGCCATGGGCTGAGAGAATTTATGATTTACGATTTATGATTTACGATTTGCTGCGGATGGCCCAAGTCCAAATCGTAAATCATACATCGTAAATCGTACATTAAAGGGGTTGCGTATGCTTAGAGCATTTTCCACGGCGGCAACAGGCATGATGGCCCAGCAGACGCTGGTGGATGTCATCGCCAACAACCTGGCCAACGTGAACACGACCGGCTTCAAGCGCAGCCAGATCGATTTCCAGGACCTGCTGTACGACAAGATCAAGGAGTCCGGCACGGAGGTCGCCCCGGGGGTCAATGCCCCGACCGGGCTGGAGGTTGGCAGCGGTGTGCGCGTCGGCTCCACGCTCAAGGTCTTCAGCATGGGCGAGCTGACCAACACCGGCCGCAAGCTCGACATCGCCATCCGCGGTAATGGCTTCCTTCAGGTCCTCATGCCGAATGGTGATCTCCGCTATACGCGCAACGGCGCCCTGGAGATGAACGCGAACGGGCAACTCGTCACGACGACGGGGTACACGCTGGACCCGGGAATCAGTATTCCGACGGATGCCGCCTCGGTGGATATTGGGCCCGATGGGGGCGTCAATGTCACCGACGCATCGGGCTCACGCTCCACCGTCGGCACGATTCAACTCGTGCGGTTCACGAACCCCGCCGGCCTGACCAACCAGGGGGACAACCTGTATGCCTCGACCGACGCCAGCGGCGAACCCGTGCCCGGCAACCCGGGACAGGACGGGCTGGGGACCATCCAGTCCGGCTTCCTCGAAAAATCCAACGTCCAGATGGTCAACGAGCTGGTGAACCTGATCACGGCGCAGAGAGCGTACGAGATCAACTCGCGGGCCATCAAGGCCGGCGACGACATGCTTCGTGAGAACCAACAGCATCACCCGTTAGGAGCGGCACATGAATCACCGTTTGTTATGGGTCATCCGAGCTACTTTCATCTTGTCTCTCACCGGGCTGTGCAATGCGGCGGCCTCAGGCGGCGAGGACAGCACGTCGGATAACTTGCTGCGCATTCACCTGCCGCGCGAGGTGACGGTGCCAAGCTCATTCCTGAGCCTCGGACAGGTCACTGCGATCACGGGGGCCGGACCTGTGGCCACGACCGCGGGCAGTGTGCGTCTCGGCCGGTTCTCCGTGCCGGGGCAGAAGATCACACTGGACCGCGCGACGATCCTTAGCCGCCTCGCCTCCCAGGGCATCCCGGCCGACAGCGTAGTACTGACCGGCGCGGACGCCGTCACGGTGCGACGACGCCAGCAAGTCATCAGTGGGGACGAGTTCGTCTCCTTCGCGAGGTTGTTCCTGCAGCAGAACCCGCCCGGCACATCACTCTGTGACGGCACGGCGGCGGCCAAGCCGAAGGACCTGGTCCTGCTCGACGAGCCCCGGAATATGCAGCTTGTGCCGCGATTTGTCGAGAACGGCGCCAGCGGCTTCGTAACGATCCAGGTGGCGGTAGTTGTGGATGGGAAAGAGGTTGGGTCGCGGACCGTCCCGCTTCGCCTGCGGTACCGGTGCCACAAGGCCGTCACCCTGCAGGAGATTTCGGAAGGTGCGACGCTTACCCCGGAGAATGTGAAGATCGAAGAGACGGTCTCTGACCGGCCCGAGACCGGCTGGAAGTCCCCGCATGGCCTGGTGGCCCTGCGTGATCTGCCGGCGCGGACCGAAATCCGCGACGGCATGGTCGACGCTCCTGAGCCGTCGCTGGTTATCCGGCGCAACGAAACCGTCGTAATCCGCATTCAGCGTCCCGGGTTCCTGGTGACCGCCGTCGGCCTGGCGATGCAGGAGGGGCGGGCCGGGCAATACGTCAAGGTCCGCAACACGGATTCGCATCGCATCATTGTGTGCAAGGTGAACGACGATGGGACCGTCGAGCCCGTGCTCTGAGTTATTCAGTGGAGCTCTGCAACATGGAAGGACATCCAATGAAAAGGTCAGCGAACACCTTCTTGGCGCTTACGCTGGTGCTGTTTGCGTGCGACTTTGTCCATGCGGGCTCGATCTGGGCCAAGCGGGACAAGAGCATGAAGAGGCTGTACGTCGATGACGTCGCCCGCAACATCGGGGATACTCTGACGATCAAGATCATCGAGGAAAGCAAGGTTGATAACAAGGGCAAGCGCGACTTGAAGAAGGAGACCGCGCGGTCCAGCGACTTCAACGGCGAGCTGAACATCGATCACATCCTGCCGAGCATCCCGGGCTTCACGATGGACGCCGAATCCTCCAACGAGCTCAAGAGCAAGGCGGATTTCAAGGACGAGCGCAGCTTCGAGGACCGTGTCAGCGTGGTCGTCATGGACGTGCTCCCGAACGGCAACCTCGTGGTCGCCGGGACGCGGAACCGGCGCATCGCCGGGGATACGCAGACAATTGAAGTCAGCGGGATCGTGCGTCCGAGCGACGTTGCCTTCGACAACACGATTCGCAGCGAGCAGGTCGCCAACTTCCGCATTCTCACGAAGAACGGGGGCGTGTCCGCTCCCTACACGAAGCCCGGGTGGCTCGGTCAGATCATGAATGTCCTCTGGCCCTGGTAGGGTGATGCTTCTATTCCTGGAGAACCGTAATCATGAAATCTCATCGTTTTCGTGAATCTGACGCTCGGCATCCGAGCCTTCGAGTTGCCGCGGCGCTGGCGGTTGTGCTGGCCCTCTGTCGTGCCGCGCCCGGGGAGCGCATCAAAGACATCGTGGATATCCAGGGCGTGCGCGGCAACCCGCTCAACGGCATCGGGCTGGTGACTGGTCTGGCCGGCACCGGCGACACGACTCTGCTGTCACGGCAGATGCTCACCAATATCCTCCGGGATTCGGGCCTGGTCCTGACACCGAACGACCTGACGGGCGGCAACATCGCGGTGGTGATGGTCAGTGCCGAGCTGGGTGCATTTGACCGGGAAGGCGCACGCATCGACGTGGATGTGTCCGTGATCGGCGACGCCAAGAGCCTCCAGGGAGGGATGCTTTTGCCGACGCCGTTGAAAGGGCTTGACGGGCAGGTCTATGCTGTCGCCCAGGGCGGCGTATCGCTGGGCGGCTGGGCCGCCTCCGGCAACCAGGCGTCGCTGTCCAAGAACCACCAGACGGTCGGCCGCATCCCCGATGGCGCCATCGTCGAGCAGGCCGAGCCTGCCGAATTCATCGAGGAAGTGGCCGGGCGGCGCTTCATCACTTTTCACCTGCGCAACAACGACTTCTCCACCGCCCAACGAATCAGCCAGGCGATCAATCAGTCTCATCCCGACAGCAGTGTCGTTCTCGACGCGGGCACTGTGCGGGTCAGTGTCCCCGACAACGTCAACCAGGCGGGCATCGTCGGTTTCCTCGACGAGATCACGCTGAAAGAGGTGACCGTGGACATGCCCGCCACGGTGGTCATCAACGAGCGAACGGGGACGATTGTCGTGGGCGAGAGCGTCGGCATCTCCGCCGTGGCCATCTCCCAGGGCAGCCTGGTCGTGAAGGTCCAGGAGATCGCTTCGGTCTCCCAGCCGGTGGCGCCGTTCTCGGATTCCGGCACGACGGCGATCATTCCTGAGACGGCCCTGGAGGCAGAGGAGCAGAACGCGTACCTGATCCCCGTGGCGCGGTCGGTGACCGTGTCTGAGCTGGCGAAAACGCTCAATGCGATCGGGGCCTCGCCGCGGGACCTCATCGCCATCTTCAACGCCTTGAAGAAAGCCGGGGCCCTGCAGGCCAAGCTGGTCATCATGTAAGGGACACTCATGGACGGGATCGACCCTATTGCGGATTTCGGATTGCAGATTGCGGATTACAGCCGCGATTCCAAGCTGCGGTCTGAAGTCGTCAAGACGCAATCGGACCCTGTGCAGCAGGGTGAGGAAGAGAAGAAGCGGATCGCCCGGGACTTCGAGTCGGTTCTTCTGACGAAGCTGTTCGACGAGGTAAAGGAATCCATCGGCCAGTGGAACGTCGATGAAGATGGGGAGGATGGGGCCTCGCAGCAGGTTCACGGGCTGTTCTGGCTCTACCTGGCGCAGGACGTGGCGGACAAGGGGGGATTTGGCGTGTGGCAGGAGATCTATCGCCACTTTGAAGATATGGAAGGGGCCCGTGGGGCCGGTGCACAGATAGATAGAGAGCTGTGATCATGACATCACTTGCGGTGGAAACGAACGTGGAACGACTGCTGGCCGTGCTCGATGAGGACATCCGGCATCTGGAGACGACTCTGGTGCAACTGGACGCACTTCGCGGCCTGCTCATCAAGCGTGACGACGCGGCGCTGGAACAGCTTCTCGCGGAGATTCGCGGCCGGACCGAAACCTATGCGGCCAACGAACAGACGCGGCAGATGCTTCGCGCCGATCTGGCCCTGGCGCTCGAGTGCGATGCGGACCGGCTGACACTGTCGAAGCTGCAATCGATGCTCCCGGAGCCGCAGCGGGCATCGGTGGCAACGCGACAGAGGAAACTCAGCTCCCTGATCGCGGACCTCAAAGGCGAGTACATGCTGACAGCGGTTCTTGTGTCCGATTGCGCGATTCAACCGAACGCTTGTACGGACGTTCTTTGGGGCCGGCAGCCAGGTGGGCGTTCTCTACAATCCCACCGGCCAGGCAAGGCACCAGACGAATACGACACTGATGAGCTTGCAGCTCTAAGAGTTGCGATAGAGTCAGGACGGGAAGATGCAGAACTATGCCATAGGATTGAGCGGCCTGAATGCGGCGCAGACCGCGCTCGACATCATCGGCAACAATGTTGCCAACGCAGCGACGGAAGGCTACCACCGCCAGCGGGTGGAACTATCCCCTTCGGCCACCGGCCGGATCGGCTACGTGGAGACAGGGGCCGGCGTCGATGTCGCAGGCGTCACCCGCATGATAGATGGTTCTCATGGAACGCGAGATCATGCGGCAGAAGTCCGCCTATGGGCAGGTCTCTCAAGAACTTTCCGTTCTCAGCTCCATCGAGACGACGCTGGGCGAGTTTGCCGACGCCGGCGGGCTGAATGCTATGGTCGACGCCTTTTTCGATGCGCTGCGGAGTCTGGCGGCACATCCCCAGGAGCGGGTGTGGCGGAACGAGGTGATCAGCTCGGCAGAGGTCCTGACCAATGAATTCCGGCGATTGGGCAGTCTGATGACCGACCTGCAAGACCAAATCGCGCTGGAGGCGAACAATACGGTCGATTCCGTCAACGCGCTCATCTCACAGATCGCCGAGCTGAACGGCAAGATCCAGAACATCGAGATCAGCGGAGAACAGACCAACAACCTGCGGGATTACCGGGACCGCATGATCACGGAACTGGCCGGTCTGGCCGGTATTGAAACCCAGGAGAGAGATTTCGGCGTCGTCGATGTCGTCATCGCGGGCCTTCCGGCGGTTGTCGGCTCGGTGACGATGTTCCTCGAGAAGAGCCTGCAGGCCGACCAGTCGCTGCGAGTGTTTGCCTCGGGCAGTGAAGGCACGAATCTCAACATCCAGGGAGGACGACTGGGCGCACTACTGACCCTGAAAAACGAGTTGCTCTCCGGTTTTCAGACCGATCTGGATACGCTGGCTCGGACGATCGTGAACGAAGTGAATCGGTACCACGTCCAGGGGGTGGGCCAGGAAGGATCATTCGAGCAGTTGACCGGGTGGGCGATGAACAGCACGGACCTGTCCGCCACGGATGCCCCCATCACGGATGGGACCTTCTACCTGAGACTGACGGATGTGGCTACCGGCAGTGCGGAGAGATATGCCATCGATGTGAACGTGTCGGGGCCTGTGCCGGACACGCTGGAATCCGTCGCCGCCAAGATCGACGCCATCGCCGGGCTGAATGCATCCGTCGCGTCCTCCCGGCTGCACGTCATTGCCGACGTGGGGTACACCTTTGACTTCCTTCCGGCTGTGCTGCCTCAGCCCACAGCGGCTGATCTCACTGCCGCCTCACCGCCCGACATCGGTGTCTCCGGGATCTACAACGGCAGTGAGAATCAGACGTTCACCTTTCAGGTCAGAGGCAGCGGGTCGGTGGGTAACGGTGCTCTTCAGATCGACGTGACGGACACCAGCGGCGGGGTCGTGGCCACGCTCAATGTCGGAGCCGGCTACCCCGCCGGCGACGTGATCGAGTTGAGCAGCGGCATCAAGGTCTCCCTGAGCATGGGGCAACTGAACGATGGCGACAGTTTCGAGGTGGAAGCCTTCGCTACGACGGACACGTCCGGCTTCCTGGCCGCGACCGGCCTGAATACATTCTTCTCAGGCTCCGGTGCCTCGGAGATGAGGGTCTCCAGCGACATCATCGATGCGCCCGACCGAATTGCCACGGCTTTCGGAAGCGATCTGGCCGACAACATCGCCGCCCTGAGACTGGCGGCCGTCCGCGACGGGACCGTGGAAGCCCTCAACGGCATGACCCCGGGCGAGTACTACCATCGAATGGCCGCCAACCTGGGCCAGCAAGTGTCGCTGAAGCAGTCTCGCCAGGACAATGTTGAGGCTATGCTCCAGAACCTCGAGCAACGCCGCAACGATCTCAGCTCCGTCAACATCAACGACGAGGCGGCCCAATTGCTGGTCTTTGAGAAGATGTTCCAGGCCGTGGCAAAATACCTCAGTAGTATTCAGACAACTATGACGACATTGATGAATATGGTCTAATCATGAGCGGATCGCTAACCAGCATCTCCGAAAACGTCCGGTACGCCCTGCAACTGCACGGCAGGGCGATCACCCGGCTGCAGGAACAGGCTGCCACGGGCAATCGGGTCAACCGCGGCTCAGACAGCCCCTCCGATGCGTATCGCATTCTGGGGCTGAACTCCCAGGATCGGTCGTTGGCCAGCTATAAGGAAAACGTCACGGAACTGATCGGCAACCTGGAGATCTCCTCGACGATCATCACGGATATGGCCTCCGAGCTGGCGGGCACCCGAACGCTGCTGACGCAGATCGTCGGCGGCGTCCACGACCTGGATGGGCAAAAGCGAATTGCCGACAAGCTGAACAACACGCTGGAACAGTTGGTCTCGCTGGCCAACACCCAGCATGCGAATCAGTACCTCTTTGGAGGCAACAACACAAGCTCCGCCCCATACAGCGTGGTGCGCGAGGGGGGCAAGATTACACAGGTGACCTACCAGGGCAGTGACGAGTCCCGCAACATCGACGTGGCGCCGGGCCTGGACATCGAGGCCTATCACGTTGGCGACGCCATTTTTCGCAACGATGATCGCGGCGAGCCGATCTTTCTGGGCCAGACGGGCGCCGCCGCCGGGACGGGGACCTCCAATGTCCAGGGGGATGTCTGGCTGACCGTGGACCACGATGGCACGAACTATCGCATCTCCATCGACGACGGGGCCAGCTTTGTGACGGTGCCCGCCGGCGGAGAAACCAGCCAGGCCGTGACAGATTCCCGCACCGGTCGCGTCTTGTATGTGGACACGACGGGAATACACAGCACCGGTGTCGAGTTGGTCCGCGTGCCGGGAACGTACGATGTGTTCGGGACCCTGATCAGCCTGAGAGACATCCTTCTCAACGAGCGAGGGGTATCCACCACAGAACTGCAGGACTACATCGATAAGGGGGTTGCCGGCGTCGAGGAGGTCCGCAACCTTCTGGTGCAGATGGAGGTGTCCACCGGCTCGAAGGTCGCATTCCTGAACACACTCAAGGACAACCTCGAAAGCATGCAGTTCAACACGACGGATGAGACGACACGGCTGCAGGAGGCGGACATCGCGCAGATTGCCATCGACCTTTCCCGCCGGGAAGTGCTCTACCAGATGTCGCTCTCCGTGGCCGGCAGGTTGATGAGCACGTCATTATTGGACTTTATCCAGTAAAGCCTCTACCCCTATGAAAGTCAGGTCCTCACTGGGTGCCATGTGCACGCTAGCATGGACATGATCACGCCCAGCGGCACGCTTACGCGAGCGAAAGCGTGGTACCCGTGCCTCACCTTTCGGCTGGTTTGCAGACACGGGTGTCTGATTTCTATCCAGGGAGAACAGCAGACGCCACTTCCATCGATTCCCATCGCGGTTTCGCCTCACGGCATGCAATTTGCAGGAATCTGAAGCAATGGCGCCCTCAGGGAATAGATTGTCAGAAGGAGTACGGCCGATGGCAACACAGACGGACTTGAGCTACTACCAGAGAGGTTTGCAGCTTGCCGAGAAGGGCAAGTACCAGGAGGGACTCAACTGCATCCGCGAGCACCTGCGGACCACACCGCACGACGTGCAGGCCCTGAACGACGCGGGGGCCATCCTGCACTGCCTGGGCCGGACCGACGACGCGATTGCCTGCCTCATGCGGGCCCGCGATCTCAACGGCGGTAGTGGCGAGATCATCTGGAATCTTGTAGAGGCATATCTCGGCGGCGGGATGGCCGGCGAGGCGGCGGAACTGTTCGAGAATATGGAGCGGTTGGGCATCCTGAACATTGAAGTCCTCAACCGCACAGCCACCATGCTGCTCGACCAGGGCAAGAAGGGCCAGGCCGTGGAGGTGCTTCTCCGCTCGTACCGCTTATGGCCGGAGCAGGAGGTGCTCAAACCGATCCTCGATGTGGTCCGCGGCAAGAGGCCGAAGGTGGCGTTCTTCCGCGGCGGCAGTGCCGAGGACGGGGTCCTCGCCGATGTGTGCGAATTCGTGCGTCAGCGATTTACGACTGAGTTCCACGCCGGGACAGACTCCGGCAAGCTGGCCGAGCTGATGCAGTGGGCCGACATCTGCTGGTTCGATGGGGGAGGCGAGATGCTCGTGGAGGCGTCCCGACGGGTCGAGCGGAAGAAGGTGATTGTCAGCCTGCGCCGCTGCGACATCCGCGACCGTTGGGCCAAACAGGTCCGGTGGGAGGACGTGGACATCCTGGTTGAGATCGGAAGCTCGGCCGTGGAGGAGACGCTGTTGCCCCACGTGCCTGATATCCGCAATCGGACGCGCCTGGTGGTCGTGCCGAACGGCGTGAACCTGGACCGTTATCTCTTCCGCACGCGAACGCACGGCAAGGCTCTTGCATGTATGGGCTGCCTCACGATGGAGGCCAACCCCGCCTTCCTGCTTCAATGCATGCAGAAGCTGCACTACATCGATCCTCAATATCACCTGTTTTTCTCGGGAGTCTTCGAGAGCCCCTCGCTGGAACAATACGTCCGGTACATGGTTCAGACCCTGGGCCTGGGTGGGGTCGTCTTCTTCGAGCCGTACCCGGGGGACCTGAATGCCTGGCTCAGCGACAAGCACTTCGTCATCGCCGGCGGGATCGGCGAGCACCAGGTGGAGGCGCTGCTGGCCGGCATGGCCTGCGGCCTGAAGCCGGTGATCCACAACTTTCCGGGGGCCGAGAAGCTGTTCCCGTCCGCATACCTGTTCAATATCGCCGAGCAGTTCTGCGAGCAGGTCCTGTCCCAGGATTACCAGCCCCAGAATTACCGCCGGTTCGTGCAGGAACGTTATCCGCTGCAGGAACAGCTCAAGAAGGTCAACGGGATTCTCACGCAGCTCGAGACGGAGATTGACCTGCAATCGCTCACCATGTCCGGCCCACAGACCAGCGTGAACCAGAGATGACCTTTCCACCAGTGATGCCCGATCCTTTCAACGCATGGCGGGACTACCGCCCCGTGCGTTCCCGGCGAGTGTCCGCCGAGAGCGGCAAACGCGGGCCGCTGGTCACTGTTCTGCTGCCTACGTACAACCGGCGCCGGTACCTGGCAGAGGCGCTCGCCAGCGTGCTGCGGCAGACCTACCGCGATCTGGAGATATTCATCGTCCGCGACGGCGGGGAAGAGGTCGGTGACGTCGTTCGATCGTTTCCCGATTCCCGCGTAGTTTTCATCGACCGTAAAGAGAATCGCGGCAAGCCGTTCTCGCTGAACGAGGCCCTGGCCCGGGCCCGAGGCAAGTATGTGGCCTATCTCGATGACGATGACGTGTACTATCCGGATCATGTCAGGACGCTGGTCGATGCCCTGGAAGGCCCGACGGACTGCCAGGCGGCGTACAGCGACCTGTACAAGACCTGTTGCGAGGTGATGCCCGGCGGGGACCGGCGGGTCCTGAGCAAGCAGGTGGAGATCAGCCGGGACTTTGACCCCTTCCTGATGCTTCACTTCAACCACGTCCTGCACGTCTCCCTGATGCACCGGCGGGACCTGCTCGACAGGACCGGCTTGTACAACGAGCAGTTGAACATCCTCATCGACTGGGACATCACTCGCCGGCTTTCGTTCTTCTCGGATTTCCATCATGTCCCCATCGTCACCGGGGAGTTCTACAGTCCGGCGGGGGAATCCGACCGTATCTCCTGCCGGCAGCGCAAGGACCCGCAGGAGTACCTGCGGAACATCCTGGAGATTCGCACGACCCGGCCGGCCAAACCCTGGCCGAAGATGAAGGACTTGTCCATCATTCTCCTGGCGGACAAGCTGGACGAGCAGACCGTCAACGTGATGCTGCGCGTCTGGCGATATACATTCTATCCGTACAAGCTCTTGATTCCTTTGCCGGCTGCGGATATGGGCCGGTTGAATGTCCAGATGCCCAATGTCGAGCTCGTGCCGGTGAATCCGCTCAGCTCCATGGCCGACCGACTCGACGCAACGCTGCCCAGGTGCGAAGGCGACTACGTGGCGACCCTGCCGGGGAATATGGCCGTCGAGGAGATGTGGGTGGAGAAGTCCCTTTACGCCCTGATGCACAGCACGGCCCAGGAGGGCTTCCTGCTGGAAGGCGCCACCCCGCAATCCTGGGCGGCCGTGCTGCGGCGGACCGATCTGGACCAGGCGCGAAGGGCCCACAGGCACTTGGCCGTGGAGGCGTCGCTCGCGGCCGCAAATATCCCGGTGCGCCGGCCGAACGAGGAGGAACTCCCGTTCCAGTTCGACGAGTTGCTGCGCCAGGCCAAACAGGCCGAGGCCGACGGCGAATGGACTGCGGCGGCTCGGCTGTTCGAGCGCATGGGCCAGCGCTTCGGCAATCAACTGTGGATGACGACGATGGCCGCCCGGGCGTACTTCGAGGCGGGGGACCATCTCAGGGCGGGCCGGCTGAGCGGCCAGGTGAATCGGGAACGTCCGACGGTGGACACGTTGCTGCTGGAAGCCAACATCTGCCGCCGGAAAGAGGATTTCATCGCGGCGATCCGGCTGCTCTGCCAGGCCGAGCAGATGCTCGGGACTCACGTATATATTCCGGCTCATCCGGAAAGAGACTGCTGTTCGACATCGTCGAGCCGTTTTAAGAACTTCGGGGCTTAGATATTCATGACTACAGCACGAATGAACGATATGGATCGGCACAGGCACACACAGCACTACGAGGTCTTGCGCGAGCTGGGGGACTGTTATACTTCCACCGGCAATTACAACCAGGCCCAGCGTTGCTATGAGAAGGCGGCTTCGCTCGGGCCCGATGAGCCGGGGCCTTACGTGGGACTGGGCGTGGCGGCAATGCAGAAGCACAAGCTGGATGACGCGGAGATCGCGTTTCGCGTGGCCTGTCGGCTCGACCCGAAGTGCGCCAAGGCCTACGCCGGCCTGGCGATGATCGCACAGCAGCGGCGGGATTTCCCCCAGGCTTTCGATCTCTACATGAAATCGCTGGAACTCGACACGGACAATATCACGGCCTTGCTCGGCATGTTCCAGGTCTCTTGTGAGATGGGGTCCTTTGGGAAGATCATCTACTACCTGGAGGTGTATCTCCAGATGCATCCGGGCGACACGTCGGTGATGTTCGCCCTGGCGGCGCTGCTTTTGAAAGACGGCCGGCCGGAGCGATCGAAGGCCATGCTGCTGAACCTCCTGGCCCTGGAGCCGACCCACCGCGATGCCGCCAATCTCCTGGAAGAAGTTGACCATATGAATGCGGAGGTCCGATGAGCGACGAATGTACAGGCGAACAACCGAACGGGGCAGCCACGGCAGATGCCAAGGCGATGCTTGATAAGTTGCACGAGTTGCTGGAAGAGCAGCTAAAGCTGGTGCATCAGGGCCGTTTAGCCGCTGCGGAGGGCCTGTGTGAGCATACCGGCCATCTCGTACGTGCGATTCTGGCATCGGGCACGCTCTCAGAGCTTGGCGGCAATGACCCTCGCCAGTGTCTTCTGCAGCTCTACCAGGAGCTCTGTCTAACGCTGACCGCACAGCGCGAGGAAACGTCCACTTCTCTCCAGGCTGTCCGGCGGGGCAGACAGATGCTGAGGACCTATGGAAAGCACGTATCCTGAAAGCAAATCCGCCGTCGTGGCGGACGCTCGTTCTGCGGGCCGGGCTTGCGTGCGGTGTTCCATCATCCTGCCGGCCTCGTCTCCGCGATCCGAGTTGATGGCCTATGTGGCACGACTGAGCGGACAGGACATAACCGGCGGTTATGAGATTGTCCTCGGCAACACGGTGGCAGACGCTGAGAGACTTCCAGCCCGGATATCCATGTCCAATGTCCGCCTCATCGATCTCCCTGGGACGGCGTCGTCCGGCTCTCTGATGGATCTCTGTGCCGCGTCGGCACGAGGCACGTATCTACTCTTCGTGCGGGAGATCTTCGACTTCCGCATGGACGCCATGGACGAATCCATCCGGGAACTTGAGGATTCCGGCAACGAGCTGAGCATCTCGGAAACGGGCAGGTTCGTGCTGGTAAGACACTCCTTGTATCGCAAGGTCGGACGACTCCAGGCATTGCTGGAACAGCTTGGGCCCATCGACGAGAAGCCGGAGCCGACCGCGCCGGCCGTCACGTGCTCTGTAAGAGGCCTCGACAAGGATTGCGTCTCTATCTCCTGTGGCGCCAATACATTCATCGACCCGGATGTTGTGATCGATTCGCCGCAGCACGTCCGGATCGGCGCCAACTGCGTGATTCGCAAGGGCGTCGTCCTTCGAGCGGAAGGCGGCGAGATCGTCATTGGCGACCACTGCGTGCTCAATCACTACACCGTCTTTCACGCCAAGGGCGGCATCTACGTCGGCGACTGGACGATCATCGCCCCTCACTGCGGCCTGTACGCCCAGAACCACACCTTCGACAGTTTCGATGTCCCGATCACCAAGCAGCCGAATGTCGGAAGAGGAATCTTTCTAATGGGCGACAACTGGCTCGGGGCGGGTGCTGTCCTGTGCGACGATGTCACGCTAGGCAAAGGGGCCGTCATCGGCGCCAACTCCACGGTCACGAAATCCGTCCCCATGGCGTGCATCGCGGCGGGCTCGCCCGCGAGAGTGATCCGGAAACGGTATAGCGACACCTGGGATTTTCATCAGAGGGAACGGGCGGCCCTCCACGGCATGCCGGCAAAGATCAGCGAGTATGTCAGTGAACGCGGCCGGCGAATCGCGTCACTTGTGGACGGCGAGGACCGCGTTCTCGACGTGGGATGCGGAGAAGGCATGATCACGGGCCTGCTTGCCCGCAAATGCCCAAATGTGGTCGGCTGTGATTACTCGACGGAGGCGGTGGAGATCGCGGCAAAGGAGCATCCGACACTCCAATTCATCTATTCCAACTCGACCTGCCTGCGATTCGCGGACAGATCATTCACGAATGTCGTTTTGTCAGAGGTGGCGGAACATCTGCTGCCCGTCCAACTGGCCAAAACGCTCCATGAGATCCACCGGGTGCTCGAACCCGGCGGGATGCTGATTCTGAGCACGCCGCTGACAGGCAAGGGAGTGCAGACCTCGACATATGCTCACATCCGCGAGTATTCCGAGGCGGAAATAGGTGCGCTTCTGAAAACAGTCTTTGGGTCAGCTCAGCTCGTGGACAGGCAATTCGGGATTCTCGCAGCCCAGAAGAGGTAGTCTTGTGATGGATCCAAAAGAAAGCGGGGTCATCTTGTCCGGTACAAACCATGGGGAAGGGCATTCCGGCGGCCGGCGAGTCCTGCTGGTCACTTCGGCGGCGCCGGCGCAGTCGCCGTTTTCGACGCGGGAGAAGCGGCCGCCCATAGGGATCGGCTTCCTGATCTCCGTGCTGCGCGATGCCGGGCACAAGGTGTCCTTCATCGACAACTACCTGCAACCCAGCGACTTTCTCGAAACCGGATACCTCCAAAAGAACGCCATCGACTTTGTGGGCATTTACGCCAACACGATCTGTTTTCGCGACACGCTTCGGATGCTCCACGCCATGCAGCGGCTGAGGGAGACGGGAAAATGGCGGGGCAAGATCGTCGTGGGCGGACCTCATGCCGCCGTGGCGCCGCAGACGATTCCCGGCTTCGTGGACTTCATCGTGCAGGGCGAGGGCGAGTACGCCATCCGGGACATCGTCGCGGGCAAGGTCACGGATCGCATCGTCCGCTACCCGCGGATCGACGATCTGGATACGCTCCCGATGCCGGCGTGGGACTGCTTCATCGATCTGCCCTACGACTGGAGCATGAAGCTGATCGGTGACGCCCCCGTCTTCACGATGAATACGAGTCGCGGCTGCCCGTTCCGCTGCGCCTTCTGTTCGGTCAACTCGGTCTGGGGCAGGAAATACACCTCCTTCAGTGCCGAGCGGATTGTCTCGGACATCGAGCATCTCGTTCACAAGTACGGGGCCAAGGGAATCTACTTCCGGGAAGACAATTTCACCCTGAACGAAGGGCGATTGAGGGAGTTCTGCGGCCTGCTGCAGCGCAAAAACCTGGGCATCTCCTGGGTGTGCGAGACGCGGGTGTCCAACCTCAGCGAGGAGCTGGTGCAATTGATGGCGAGGGCGGGGGCGAAGGGATTCTACTTCGGCGTGGAGAGCGGCTCGCAGAGGATGCTGGACCTGATGCATAAGGATATCACCACGGACCAGATCCGCGATGCGTTCCGGTGGTGCCGCGAGTCGGGGATCAAGACGATCGCCAGTACGGTTATTGGCGTGCCGGGGGAGACGGAGGCAGACCTGCATGAGACAAACGAGTTGCTGGAAGAAATCAAGCCCACGCGGGTCTGGCGCAACGTATTTACCGGCATTCCCTACAGTGACCTGTATCACACGGCCGTCAAGGAACGATTGTACGAATACATCGACGACCGGGACATCGTCTACTTGCAGGGGCACAATGAAAGGGTCAAACGCTACTACGAGGACCAGTGGAACGCGTGCATACCGGACACGGAGCAGAACAAGGACTGGACCAACAAGCCGAAAATCAGCGTGCTGATGGCCGTGCATAATGGCGAGAAATTTCTGCCTCAGGCGTTGGAGAGCATCTACCGCCAGACCTGCCAGGACTTCGAGTTCATCATCGTCGACGACGCAAGCTCCGACAGGACGCCCGAAATCCTGCTCGACGGGAAGGACTCGAGGACGGCGATCTACAGGAACGCCCAGAGACAGGGCCTGACAAAATCGCTGAATGTCGGTCTGAAGCTGTGCAGGGGGGAATACATCGCACGCATGGATGCCGACGATGTCTCGCTGCCGCAGCGATTCGAAAAGCAGTCGAAGGTCCTGGAAGGAAATCCTGCATGCCTTGTCGTGGGCTGCTGGTGCGCCAGGATCGATGCAGAGGGGAAAGTCTGCGGCCAGTGGCGATTGCCGACGGAGCCTGCGGACATCAAGGCGGAGCTTGTGGCCAGGAACCGAATGGCCCACGGCACGGCCATGGTGCGGCGGTCCGCCCTGATCGAGGCCGGCGGCTACGATGAGCGATTCCAATTTGCCCAGGACTATGACCTGTGGCTGCGATTGAGCGAGATCGGCGAGCTGCGCAACATCGGTGAATACCTGTACGCATTGAGACGGTGGGAGGGGGCGATCACCAACGCGAAGAAGGAGATGCAGGACCAGTACGCAGAGTATGCACGACAGGAAGCCCAGCGACGGGAGACGCCGGGGTCACAAATCTGCACGGGCGCGGCTGTACCTGTACAGGCCACGAGACTGAAGATCGCCATCCTGCCTCACAAGAACAATCTGTCCTTCATGGGCGAGATTCTGGCACACCTGCGTGCGTCCCATGATGTGTGGGTCGTGGACTGCAATGAGAAGCAGGACATCGCGCGGGCGCTGCAAACCGCGGATGTATGCTGGATCGAATGGGCCACGGATTTCGCCGTCCGGGTGACGAAACAACCGCGGCGATGCAGGACCATTCTTCGCCTGCACAGCTTCGAGGCATTCTGCTCGTTCCCCCAGAAGATTCACTGGGAAAACGTCGACGATCTGATCTTCGTCAGTCCGTATATTCGCGATGTTCTGAAAGACCAGGTCCCGGACATCGAGACCAGAGTCCGCACACACGTGGTGCCGAACTGTGTCGATCTGACCAGGTTCAACTTTGTCGACCGGGCCCGTGGCAAGAGCCTGGCGTTCGTCGGCTCTCTGCGTCCGGCCAAGAACCTGCCTTTCCTGATGCAGTGCCTGCGTGAGATCCTGGCCGCCGATCCCGGCTATACGCTGCACATTGCGGGCGAGCTGTTCGGCGATGAGCTGCACCAGGGCGAACTGAAGCACTACCTCCGGCACATCGAAAGAGAGCTTTGGATTCAGGACCGTGTCTTCTATTACGGCCGCGTGGACGACGTGAGTTCCTGGTTGGACGACAAGGATTTCATCCTCTCCACGAGCATCCGGGAAGGCCATCCGGTGAACATCCTCGAAGGCATGGCCAAGGGGCTCAAGCCGGTGATCCACAACTACCCCGGCGCCGGGAGCTGTTACCCGGAGAAATGGATCTTCAACACGGCCCAGGAATGCCGCGATATCGTCCTGTCGGCGGACTTCGACCGGCGCGAGTATCTCGCCTGCGTGCAGGAGCGATGGTCCACGGAGCAGGTTCTGCCGCAAATCGATGCGGTCCTCTATTCCGTCGCCGCCAACCGCCCGCAGGACCACCTGTCGCCAATGTTCAGCGTGCCGACACAAGCTACCCGGCTGCAGGGTAATCCCTTTGACCCATCCGGGGCTCAGACTACTCCAACGGGACCTGTGTCTTTGGGGCGCCCGAAAGTCACTGTCGTCACGGCGTGTTACGAGGCGGAGGCGTTTCTGCCGCAGTGTATCGACAGCATTCTGGCTCAGACGATGCCCGACTGGGAGCTTTTCCTGCTCGATGACGGCAGCACGGACGGGACGCGGCGCATCATCGAGGATTACGCGCAGCGCGACCCGCGAATCAAAGCCTTCTGCTTCGACGACAACAAAGGGCCGTACGTCCGGCGCAACTACGCCATGGGGCGAGCCGCCGCTGATTTCATCGTGATTCACGATGCGGACGACATCATGGCTCCGAACAAGCTCGAGCGGCTGCACAAGGCGATCACAGAGGACGATCGGCTGGGGATCGTGGGCTCGTTCTACCGAATGTTTCTCGACGGCTCCCCGGACGCGGAGCATACCGAGGATGTGCCCCTCGCGACCACGCACGAGCAAATCCTTGACATGTACCGCACGTACGGCACGTCCGACTTCTGCCCGCACGGCATCGCCATCATCCGCAAAAGGCTGTTCGAAGAGATCGGCCCTTACGATGAGAACCCGTTCGGCTCCGACTCCTTCTGGCTGCTCAAGGCCGTGGAGTACGCATGCCGGATAGATGCGGTCCGATTCCGGAACATCCCGGAGTTTCTCACGTTGCGGCGGATGCATCTGAACTCGCAGACGGAGAAACTGCCCTCGTTCGATCCCCGCAGCCCGCGAGCGAAATTCAGAGACTACCGCCGCAGCCAGATCCGGAAGTTGAGGGAACGGCTCGACGCCAACCCGAACACGGACATCCGCGCCGAACTTCGCCAGTCCATCTGCAATGACTTTGTCGCCAGGCACGGCCATCTCTTTCAGCAGTGGGCCAACGAACCGTTGACAAGCCGGATTGCCGAGGAATTCATTGCCCGGATCTTCTCTCAGTTCACCAAGGGACAATTCGTCCGGTGCATCGAGACGTGTGGCATCGTGGAGCGACTCGTCGAAGACGCTGCGCGCAGCGTGCGGTGCTATGACCTGGTCCGGGGGCTGGCGTATTTTGCGCTGGCGCTACCCGAGCAGAGCCGCCAGTGCCTGCAGCGCGAATTCGAGACACACGGAACGCAGGTGGCCCGCGACTTCTGCAGAAGATACCTGGAGCGACAAGACATATGCTGGACGAGGGCCCAGCGCCACGAGATTGTCCGTGATGTGGCTTTCGGCACAGTGAAGAAGGATACTCTGCAAGCTGTCCGCTTGTGTCCGGTGGAGCCGCTGATGGACTGCAGAAATGGCCATACCGTCCACCTTTCCATCGTGGTTGAGGTCGGTGAGAATGTGGCACAGTGTCACGAGCTCTTCCGGCGGCTGAACGAACAAACCGAGAAAGCGTTTGAGGTGATAGCGCTTGTTCCCCCGGCCTGCAGGCAGGTTCTTGACTCGCTCGTGGCACGGTTGGATTTTGGCGTCCTGCTTATGGCTCGCGAGGCCGAGGCGAGCCGGTGGGAGCAAAGAAATGCGGCCGCCGCTCATGCAAGGGGCCAATTCATCGCCTTCCTGGACGAGCACACGATTCCTGAGAACAGCTTCGTGCAAGGCGTTCTCGATCGGTTCGGCAGGTACGACATCAACGGGCTGCGGGGTCGAATCCTCGGCAGACCCGGTGAAGACCAGCCCCGTCGCTACAACCTGGGAGAGGTGGCTGTCTATGCTGCGTGTGATACGGATGAGTTCTGTGCCTTCCGAAAGGACACGCTCACGCGTCTGGGCGGATTCCCGCCGACGGCGTTCCATCGCGGCGCGATCCAATTGTCGTATCGCATCTATACAGACGGGGAAGGACCGCAACGGCCAATTCTCTATTGCCCGGAAATCGTAGTCCGTTATACCGGTCCCCAGCGCCAGCATGCATGCCCCGTGGATGAATTCTCTCTGGAGAATCGGCTCTGCATCGAGCATCTCAAGCAGATGCGGCAGGGCGAACCGAAGGAGGAGCAAACCGAACTCGCTTTCCTGCGATTCGTCGAGAGCCTGTACGCGGCGCAGGGGCGGGCCGAAGAGGAGCAGTACAGGCAGGGCAAAGACAACGCCCTGTTCTTCGAGAGGCTGTTCCCCGCCCTTGCGGTCGAGTGGGGTGAGAAGGCGCTGGCATGCAAGCCGGACTCGCCGAAGGCGCATTATGCGGTGGGTGCGTCGTATGTCCGCCTCGGCAAACCCGACCGGGCACAGGGACACTTTGAGGCAACGCTCGATTGCCTTGAAGGGCAGCTCGCTCTGGGGCGACTGGACCGCGGCCAGTCGGAATTCATGGATTATACGAATCTCGGCGAGTGCTACGTCGCAAGTTGCACGCTCCTGGCCCAGTGCTACGCGCAGCAGAATCGCTATGAGGACGTCCATCGGGTTTACGGCCGCCTGCTGGGTAATCCCCATGTCAAGGTCCCGCCGGACCAGAAGCGAAAAATGCTGAACGTGCGGGAGCGTCTGAATCGGATGCGTTCCTCGTCGCTTGCGCGGGGAGCCGCCGTCCGCTGCGTGAGTTCGATGAGAACCGACACGCAGGCAGTCCGTCCGGTCCAAGCGGGGTCTCCCGGGCCCAAGGTCACCATAGTGACGGCCTGTCGCAACTGTGAGACGCACCTGAGCGAGTGCATCGAGAGCGTTCGAGGGCAGAGTCTGCAGGAATGGGAGCTTCTCCTGCTCGACGACGGCAGCACGGATGGAACGCGGGAGATCATTGACAGGTACGCCCGGCTCGATCCACGTATAAGACCCTACCACTTCGAGGACAATCGAGGTCCCTACGTCCGGCGGAACTTCGCGATTTCACAGGCGGCATCCGATTTCATCGTCATCCAGGACGCCGACGACATCATGAGTCCCGCCAAGCTCGAAACCCTCCATCGCGAAATCTCGCAGGACCCGCGCCTGGCCATGGTCGGTTCCTGCTACCGGACGTTCCTGGATCACTGGCGGGGGCTGGAGTACACGGAGTGCAACGACCTGCCTCCGGCGCAGGAGGAGATCATCGAGCGGTTTACCTCCTGGCGACATGGAATGAGCCATGGCTCGGCCATGATTCGCAAATCACTGTTCGACGAGATCGGGCCCTATGATGAGAATCCGTTCGCATCGGATTCGTTCTGGTCGGCCAAGCTCGGCGAATACATCCGGCGGACGGCACGCTGGAAAGTGAAGAACGTTCCTGAGTACCTGACCTTCATCCGCGTGCACGCGATGAGCCAGACGCACCAGGTGTCCACATTTGACCCTCGGAATAAGAGAGCGCGGTACCGCCAGTACTGCGAATGCAAACTGCAGAAGATTCGCGAGAAGATACAGGCCGAGCCAAGCGGCGATATCGGCCGGCAGTTGAGAGAGTGCAACTGCTCCGATTTCCTGCTGAGATTCAAGGCCCATATCCCCATCTGGGAGAGCGAGCCGCTCGACCGCCGCCTGCTCCAGCAACTGCTGGAAAGTGCCGTGTGGCTGTTCAACCACGCTTATCACATCAGTTGTGCGAGCATGCTCAACGGCATTGAGGCAATGGATCGCGGTTTGGCCCGGCGGATGAGGAATTTCGACCTGCTCAGGGCCATGGCGCTTCATGCCCTGGACATGAAGGAGCAGAGCCTGCCCCACCTGCATCGCGAGGTTGAGAACCATGATAGTGCAGCCGCCAGGGAATTCCTCCAGGATTACTTCGAGCGGGGCATCACGACCGATGTGCGGCAGTGGTGCGCGGACCACGGGGACCGCTTCGAGCTGGAAATGATCGATACCGGGCCGGTGACGGCAGGTGCGACCGTGACGCTGAAATCCTGATGCCGCCTTCAGAGGCCCGCGTTTCGAACGATAATATGTATGGGACCGTGTGCTCACAGAAAAGGGGCATGTGCGTAAGCAGTGCACCGTGTCCGCTGAAGAGGTAGATAGAAAATGGGCGACTTGCGGCTTCCGGGGCTCTTAACCGGAATCGATACGAACCAGTTGATCAGCCAGCTCATGGCGATGGAGCAACGCACGCTCACCCAGTATGCGCAGCGCCAGAGCGTCTGGAATGAGCGCAAGAACGCTCTGAGCACCATAGAGACCAAGCTCGAAACGCTCAAGACCACCACGGCGGCCCTGTCCGACGCCGGCACGCTCCGCGCCTATGCCACCGCATCCAGCGACACCGAAATCGTGACGGCCGAGGCCTCCCACAACGCCTTTGAAGGCAATCACACCGTCATCGTGAATCAACTCGCCAACGGGGAACGCTGGGCACACACGGCGGGCAAGGAATACGCGGAGGACTACGTCGGCGCCGGCACGTTCATCTATTCCTACAACCGCCAGGAGACGGTCATCACGACGACCGCCGACACGACCCTCGAAGACCTGGTGGGACTGATCAACAATGATGCGAATAACCCGGGCGTCACCGCCAACCTGCTCTACTACAATGACGCCTACCACCTCATGCTCAACGGCAACGACGCCGGCTTGGATTATGAGGTCCAGATCAACGCCAGCAACACGGAGGTCTGGCAGATGGAAGCGCCGCTGGCGGTCGGTAGCGAGAACGCCGCGTTGGCGGACAGGATCACGGCGCTCGACCAGTTCAGCGGAACGCTCGCCGGAGATGAGTACATCACGATCAGCGGCAGACTCCACGATGGGACGGCCGTCAGTCAGAATCTGGCCATCAACGAGCATACGACCCTCGGCCACATCGTAGAAGAGATCAACGACGTCTTCGCGGGCACGGCCACGGCGACCCTGGTCAACGGCCAGATCCGCCTGACCGACCACACCGGCGGCGCCAGCCTGATGGAGCTGGGCCTGGCGTACAACGCCGGCTCCGGCGCCACGACATTCGACACTCCTGCCGTCAGCCGGCTCACGCAGGGCGGCAGCACCGTGGCCAGCTTGGCCGGTTTTGCCGCCGCCGACTTCACGGAGACCCAATCGGCCCAGGATTCCCAGATCAAGGTGGATGGATACCCATCCGGCGTGGGCGAGTGGATCACCCGCAGCTCGAATACGATCGACGACGTCATCCGGGGCGTGACATTGCACCTGCACGACACGGGGACAGTCCAGGTCAACCTGACCCGCGACATCGCGTCGGTCAAGGGCAAGCTTGACTCCATGGTCACCGCCTACAATGCCGCGGTGGCGTTCATCAAGGAGAAAAGCGACTACAATGACGCTCTCAAGACCGCCGGCGTGCTCATGGGCGACTCCGTCGTGCGCAAC
Organism: Sedimentisphaerales bacterium; assembly: GCA_963708075.1. Taxonomy (GTDB): domain Bacteria; phylum Planctomycetota; class Phycisphaerae; order Sedimentisphaerales; family Anaerobacaceae; genus PLanc-01. Next base: position 3,265,170 of record OY970194.1, on the reverse strand, counting down.
ATCGTCAACGACCTTCGCACCCCTCTCGTGCGGCAGACCAGCGGCTTTGTCATCGACGCCGACACCTTCCTCACCCCGGCCCAGATCGGCATCGATCTCGACGGCGACGGCATGATGAGCCTGAGCGGCAGCGCGTTCGATGAGGCCATCGCGGAGGATTACCAGGGCGCCCTGGCGATCATCGGGGCCGACAAAACAGGCAGTTCCGACAGCAACACGATCGAGTTCTACGGGGCCTCCAGCAACTACACCACGGCAGCCGCCTACGACGTCGAGGTGACCGTGGCCGGTGGGGTGATTACGGGCGCCAGGATGAAGCTATCCACTGAGGCCGCCTATCGCGACGCCGCCATCAACGGCAATATCGTTACGGGCGACAGCACGTTCGATGTCGACAGCGAGCCGGTCAACCCGGAGAACGGCCTGCAGTTGAGCGTGGACCTGAGCCAGGACGGCACGTTCACCGCCACGGTCCGCGTCAAGCAGGGCTTCGCCGGCGCCATGGCCAATGTCCTGGATCGGGTCCTCAGGGCCACCACCGGCACGCTCCAGTTGGACCAGGGCCAGGCCGAAGACCAGATCGAGCACCTGCAGGACAGGATCGAGATGGAACAGCAGCGCCTGACCGACCGCGAAGCCCGTCTCGTGGCGAAGTTCGCCCGCCTCGAAAAGACGCTGGCCCTGCTCCGCAACCAGATGTCCGCCCTCGGGATGGGTTAGTCCTCACACCCGCATTGGCTTTGTTTCACACGGCGCGTTTCCCGGAATTTGGCTTTGCTTCGCGGAATCACTCGCGGCAGCACCGGCGGGATCGTCAGCCTGTAGAGACGCAGGGTCTTGCGCTTCCGCAAAGCAATGGTCCGGCTGAGATGGCCGGAATTGGGTTTGTTTCGCACAATTCATCGCGACAGCATCAGTGACATCGCCAAGCGCAGCCTGGCGATGGTCTTGCTGAGGCGCCCCGGATTGGCTTTGTTTCGCAGAATCGGTCACGGTAGCGCGGGTGGCATCGGCCAGCTCCGCAGGCTCCGCTTGCTGCTGCCACACATGATTCTCCAGATTGGCAGGACTCAATGGCCCGTGCCCGGCTTCCGCCTTTCGCTCTCGCTGGACCTGCCGCAGCTCTTTCATGGTCCTGTACAGGCTGTTCTCGATCCATCGCTCGTACATCATCAGTCGCTCCAGGGCCCTTTCACGGTTGAAGTCCCTGGCGACCATCCGGCCGACCGCCAGACGGGGATCAGCACTCGGATCGCTCATCAGCTCCTGCTGCTCCTCGGCCGACAGCTCGTCGTCGAAGTCCGCCATCGAATCGGCGAGCTCCTTGGCCAGCAGGGAATCGAAGACCTCGTTCTGGAGTCGCTCGGCCCGTTTGAGCCGCCAGGCGAGGCCGGCGACGCGTTCCGCGAGCGTGGCTTCCGCGTGCCCGACCGGTTCCAGCTCCGCGAGCCACTTGCGGCGGCCGAGCTCGAACTCCTGCGGATCTTCGCCCAGAATGACGTTCTGCCGCGCGAGCAGGCCGTGCTTGATGGCGTTCCGCGCGACAATAGCCTTGCCCTGGGTCGTCTTAGGCCCGGTGGATTTTGCGGCATTACGGCGGTTGGCGGTGATTTGTGCTGCGTTGGCCATGGGGTGATCCTCCAAAGATTTACGATTTACCATTTACGATTTACGATTCATGCTGAGCGTCATATCCACTTGCTCGCAGACATACTCATCCACTTGTCCCCGGTGGCCGACCGCACGCCGGCCGCCGCGCGTCGCCTGTCGCGACGTTAGCCATAGTATAACTGAGAGCCGTGGTTTGTCAACTATAAAACACGCACGCCCTAGGTGTTGTATATAACTCCATGTCCCGCAATGGCTAAGGGATTATCAGTTTTGCTTATTCTGTGCGCCGTAGTACTCTGACTGTCTCGAAACCTTGGGTTTCGGGTGCCATGTTCACGCTCGCGTGGACATGCTTCGCCGATGGGCAACGCATGCTTACGCAAGCGTAAGCATGGCACCCGGCCACCCGGCACAGTGCCCAAAAACCTGCCCAGACGCCGCTCGTGGGGTGTGGTCGGAATTCGGTGGCGCCGTGTAGCTGCCTTGTGCGGACCGCCCCTCTTTCGTCCCTTACGGGACTGGCTTTTATCCTTGGCCCCGGTTCCCCAGCGATGAATCGCTGGGCTATTCTCTATCGCCCTGCGGGCTTGTACTGCGCCATGGCTGAGCTTTGTGGTCCTGTCAAATTGAGGGCTATTCTCCACCGCCCTTCGAGCCTGGACTGCGCCCCAGTGCTCTTGCATCGGCCCATCCGCCCCACAGGGGCGATCGACAATAGCCCACCGTTTCAACGGTGGGTACCGATAGCCAATCCTATCTCAAAGCCCCGCAGGGGCGAAAGAAGACTGAGGGGGCGCTCTTTTGTCCGGTGGAATCGGAATCCGCCACCGAATGGCGACCGCACCCCGCTCGTGGCTGAATTCTCATCCACCTTGACTCAGAAAGCCGGGCGCTGTATACGCCTGGATTGACAGGATCATCCAGGGACGGGACATATCGGTTGTGCACGCAGGAGGGTCCTCGGTGAGAACGTGAGGAGCGTGGAAATTGCCTGCAAGGCTCTTGCGGGCGATACCGAGTAGAGGACATGGCGAGTCGAGCACACGCTGCGGGCTGGATTTTGGATTTCGGAATTGGGGTAGGGACGTCAGCTTTTGGCGAGGCGTTTTCTCTGTCGGAGGCGCAGGAGCATGGCGAGGACCTCGGCGACGGCGACGTAGAGGGCTTCGGGAATGGTTCGGCCGGGCTTGACGGTGGCGTAGATGGCTCGTGCGACCTCCGGGCGTCGGACGATGGGCACGCCGTAGGCACGGCCGATGCTGACGATCCGCTCGGCGATGTGGTCGGCGCCCTTGGCCAGCAGGATCGGGGCGTCCATGGTCTTGGGCTCGTAGCGCAACGCGACGGCCACGTGCGTCGGGTTCACGAGGATGACACTGGCCTTCGGGACCTCCTGCCGCAGCCGCCTCAGCGACATTTCCACCTGGATTCGGCGGATTCTCGCCTTCACTTCCGGCGAGCCTTCGATGTCCTTTCGCTCCTGTCTGACCTCCTGCCGGGTCATCTTCAGTTCCTGGATGTACTGCCATTTCTGATAGAGCGCGTCGGCCAGGCCGATGATGAGTACGGCGATGGCAACGCGAAGGCACAGGCCGAAGATGATTCGGGCGATCTCAGCCATGATCTGTGTGGACCATGCCCAGCGCAGGACGGCCATCGTCTCCAGCTTGTCGCGCAGATAGAGCCAGACGATGAGGCTGACGAAGCAGAGCTTCGCGACGGACACCAGGAACCGAGCCAGGGAGCGGGGGTTCATCGCATTACCGATCACGGCGGCGGGATTGATCGCGTTCCACTTGAACTGCAACGCGCCGGGCGAGAAACTCCAGCCGCTGACGACAACACTGCCGAGAATGCCGGCGGCCATCAGTGCCGCAAGAACGGGCAGAGTAACGAGGATTGTGTCGATGATGCCGCCGTTGAGGAACCGCACGAACGTCTGCGGATCGGTGAACGCGCCGCTGTGGGCCGTCAGGCCGGTTTCCACCTTCAGACGGCACCAGCGAAACAGGCCCGGGGCCAGCAGTGTCAGCGTCAGCAGCAGGACGATCAGCGTGATGGCGGTCGCCAGCTCCTGGCTTTGCGGCACCTGGCCACTTTCCCTCGCCTTTTGAAGCCTTCGCGAGGTCGGTTGTTCAGTCCTTTCGGCGGCTGGTTTGTCAGGCATTTCTGGATTTGCGATTTACCATTTACAATTTACGATTTGCGATGCAACGCCACCCACTCGAAACTCGTGCTTCTTTTATGAAAGCGGCAGCAGTTTAACCATCCAGTCGGCCATTTCCGTGACGAAACTATTGATGAAGGGCAGAAACACGGCAGTCAGGAACAGTCCGAGCGCGACTCGCACCGACATGCTCTCGAACAGGATATTCATCTCGGGGACCAGCCGGGCCAGCAGGGCCAGGGCCACCATGAGCACCAGGAACGCCGCGAGCATCGGAGCCGCCAGCCTCAAACTGGCCACGAACATGGCTGTGCTCGTGTTGATCACTCCGCCGGTCAGCAGAGCGATCGTTGGCATCGTGCCGGACGGGAACGCGTCATAGCTCCTGGCGAGCACCAGCAGGAACAGGTGATGGCCGTTGGCGCTCAGGAACAGCAGGACAAAGACCATCTCCACGAGGCTGCCGAAGGGGCTGCTCTCATTCTCCGTCAGCGGGTCGAGGATCTCGGACATCGTCAGTCCCATTTGCTGCTCGATGATGAGCCCGCTGAGCCGCACGACGGAAAACAGCAGGGCGATGATGAGGCCCAGGGCGAAGCCGTAGAGGGCCTCGCTACTCAGCAGCAGGAATATCGTCAGCGGGGCGGCTTTTCCCAGGCCCGCCGGCAGGGGCGTGATGAAATAGAAGAACAGCGACAGCAGCACGGTCGCGGCTACCTTGATCTGGGCGGGGATCGTCTTCCACCCGAAGACCGGCAGGACCACGAAGAAGGCGGAAATCCGGGTCAGAATCAGCGCGAAGCCGAGAAGCATGGGAACCCTTCATTGATGAAGGATGATTGATTATCGATGATTGAGCGTGGAAGGGAGACTTCCATTTTCAATCATCCATCATCCATAATCAATAATCAATGTCCGATGTTTTGCATGTGAGCGAATATCTCCGTGGTGAAGCGCAGCATGACCTGAAGCGTCCAGCCGCCGAACAGCATTGTCACGGCGCCGACGGCCAGCAGCTTGGGTACGATGGTCAGGGTCATGTCCCGGATGGAAGTGACCGCCTGCACCAGGGTGATGGCGACACCGACGACCAGGCAGGTGAGCAGGATCGGCGCCGACAAGAGCAGGGCCGTCTCCAGCGTATGCCGTCCCAGGTACAATACAAAACTACTATCCATACGTTCTCAGTTCTCAGTTCCCAGTTCTCAGTTCCCAGTTCCCAGATCACAGTTCCCGGCCAACTGACAACTGGGAACTGTCAACTCCGAACTCTCCTATCGAAAACCCAGGCTCAGGCTCTTGGCCAGGAGGCCCCAGCCATCGACCAGAATGAACAGAATCAGTTTGAACGGCAGGGAGATCATGACCGGCGGCAGCATCATCATGCCCGCGCTGAGCAGCACGCTGGCGATGACCATGTCGATCAGCAGGAAGGGGATGAACAGCAGGCAGCCGATCTCGAAGGCCGTGCGAAACTCGCTGATGATGAACGCAGGGACCACGATATGCATGGGGACATCCATCGGCGTGGCCGGAGCGGGGGCCTTGGCCATCTGCACGAAGAGAGCCAGGTCGGCCTTGCGGCTTTGGCGAAGCATGAACTCCTTCATGCAGTCGCTGGCCTTCTGGGCGGCGGCTCCGAACGTGATCTTGTCCGCCAGGTAAGGCTGAATCGCCTCGACGTTCATCTTGGCGTACGTGGGGGCCATCGTATAGAAGGTCAGAAACAGGCCCAGACCCATGATGGCGATTGTCGGCGGGATGGTCTGCGTGGTCAGGGCTCGCCGGACGAAGGAAAGCACGATGACGATTCGCGTGAACGAGGTCATCATGACGAGCAGGGTCGGCAGAATCGCCAGGCCCCCGAAGATGATGACGAGCTTGACCGGCGTGGACCACTCCTTGCCGTCGCCTTTTTGCGACGTGGCCTTTTCCATCACCGAGACCAGCTCGGCGATGCTCGGGACGTTGGCTGGGGTAGCAGGCTTGGTGCTGGCCGTGGTCACCTGCGGCATGACCGGCGGCGCGGGGGACCGTTTCGCCTGTCCATCCACCGGCGCTGTCAGGGACAGAACGGAGACCAGAATCGTGATTGTCTGCGTCAGCCGGTGCATTTACAGTCTCACTGTATCATCAGGTTCCTGTTTCGATACGTCCAGCCACGTGTCGGTCACGTCTGCCAAGGCCGTGATGCTGTCGTTCGTGCTGCCGATGAGCAGCTTGTGGTTACCGATCTCGACAAGGTGCAGTGCCTTGCGGGGTCCAAGGTGGGCTGTCTCGCGAATGCGAATCTCCTTGCCGGCGGTGTTCGTGACTTTGGGCAGCACCTTCTTCGACACATACAGCATGCCGACGCCCAGGCCGGCTACCAGCAGGATGCAGAGCATCATCCTGGCAAAGAGTCCTCCGCCGCCGAAGGGGACATCCGCCTGGCTGGTGAAATTGGGATCGGCGAGGAACGAGTCGCTCTGCTGGGGCGCCGCCGGCTCAGCCGTCCGGTCTGCGGATCGGGCGGCTATGCTGATCCATCCGCCGCCAATCAGCACTGTCAAACACAAGACGGCCATTCTCTTTCTGCTGTGACTCACGCCGGCCTCATATTCTCAAGCAATAGGCATTCTCGATGCCCGTTGTTGCGACATGGTGTGCAAACGGCGTGCCACGGGCGGGGTACATGCTTGTACGAGCGCCGGGCGGGGCCCCGGAGGGGCCGGCGACTGAAGAATGGTCATCATGTCGAAGAAATAGACAGACTCAGTTGTTCGGTTTGAGGACGGCCACGGCGATCTGGGACTGCGGGGACATCGGGCCGTCCTGTTTCACCCAGTCGCCTCCGGCCGCCGCTCCCCACGAGAAGACGCGACAGTTCGCTTCCGAGGAAAACTCGTCGCGCAAGAACGTGGCGACCGCCTCGGCTCGCCGGGCGGAGAGCAGCCACTGTTCTTTTTCGTCCAGCTCATCCGCGGCGAGCCCCACCACATAGATCTGGAGTCCCTCGACGGAGGAAAAGCCTGTCAGGTTCTTCGTGAACGTCTTCAGGAATTGCGAGGCGGATTCACTGAGAGCGGCCTGTCCCCGATCGAACGCAATCGGCAGGACCACGAAGTTGGGATTCCGGCCGCGCACCTGGGCTTCATAGGTCCGGGCCCGTGCCTGCAGTTGCTGGAAGGTCCGCCGGGTCTTCTCCTCGCGGGCATCGACGGTTCTCTGGACATCCTGGTCGTCCCCGTCGCTGATCGGGTAGTACACCTTGGGGCTATCGAATTCCAGTCCCTCGGCAGGGGTGCCGAACAACCCCGGCATCCCGAACCCCGCGATGGTCCTGCGGAATCCATAGAGCGTCTTCTCGAAGATCCCTTCGCCCTCGTTGCACAGCTTGCCGCTTCGGGCGGTGGACATGGTCAGGAGCATGACGAAGAACGCCATCAGCAGCGAGATCATGTCCGCGAAGGAGATGATCCACAGCGGTGCGCATTCCCCCTTTTCTTCCTGGGCAGGTGCCGGCTTATGCTTTTTCACTTGTAGATGCTCTCATCGAGAATCGCGATTTCCAATGTTCGTTCCGACCCGGAGTCCTGATCCGGCAGCGTGCCCTTGGCCGCGATGCAGCAACGATCCTTTGCCACGCCTCGGGACGCGAGATACGTCAGCGTCCGCAGCGCCCGGTTGAATCCAAGTTCCGTGTCATCCCCGGGGCCGCTCTCGGCGATGACGATTCGGCCGGGCATCTTGGCGGCGAAGGCGGCCAGAGTATCGAGAAAATCCCGCCCATCTCGGGACAGTGTCGCCCCAGCGCCCCAGAACACTTTTCTCGACTCGATCAGGAACACCTTGCGTGTCCTGAACTCCTCGGCCTTCGTCTCGGCGAGCAGGCCCTTTCCCTGCGTCTCTTCGAGCGTGGGCTTGTCGCTGCCTTTTTCCTGCTGGCCGGCGGCGATGGCCTGGGGTCCTACGGCCGGCCTGGGCGAGAACGGGTTCCAGCCGCCGAGGAAATTCGGCGATAGCGCCGCCGTCATGGCTTTCTGCAGCTTCTCCGCCTCGGCCGGCCCAAACGAGGAGAACGTCGAGAGCATCACGAAGAACGCCATGAGCAGCGACATCATGTCGGCGAAGGAGATAATCCACAGCGGCGCTCCCTCGCCGGATTCTTCTTCTTGTTTTGGTTTCTGTTTCCCGTGTGCCATTCCAACTCACCAATTACGGTTTACTATTTGCAATTTTGGACCGCGCGTCTGATCCCGGGCCGGTGGCATGGCCTGGAAATAGTCCCTTCAAATCGTAAATCGTAATTCTCAAATCGATCAGACCTTGGCTTTCACCGCCTCGCGGCGTTTTGCGGAGATGAACACCTGCATCTTTTCACTTACGGCCGTCGGATTGTCACCCTTGGCGATCGAGCAGACGCCCTCCAGGACCATTTCCATCGAGATCTTTTCCGCCTTGGAGTACTGCCCAAGCTTGCCGCCCATGGGGATGAAGACCAGATTGGCGATCAGGGCGCCATAGAAGGTGCAGACGAGGGCGACGGCCATGCCGGCGCCGATCTCGTCGGGGCTCTCCATCCGGCTGAGCATCGAAATCAGACCGATCAGCGTGCCGACCATGGCAAACGAGGGCGCTGAGGCCCCCATGAAATCCAGGATCTTCTTGCCCATGGCGTGCCGCTCCTCCATGTACTGGATTTCCATGCCGAGCAGGTCACGGATGGCGTGCTCGTCCGCCCCATCCACGAGCATCTGCAGGCCCTTCGACAGGAACTGGTCCCTCGTTTTGCCGATCTCCTGCTCCAGGGCCAGGGCGCCGTCCCGCCGGTTGATCGCGGAGTAGTTGACCATTCTCTGGATCAGCTCCTGCGGGGCGGGGATGCGGCTCAGGAGTGTTTTCTTGACCACGGACAAGACCCCGATGAACTGCCCCATGGAGAAATGGATCATGGTCGCGCACGTCGTGCCGCCAAAGACGATCGCGAGAGCCGGGACGTTGAAGAAGATGGCCATGCCCCCGTGGCTCTCATAGGCGATCGTTCCGAGAATGACCACGAAGCCTAAGATCACACCTAACGCTGTTGCGATATCCATGCCGTCACCTGGTCTCCGTTACCTGTTTGAGCCTCTGGCAAAGCGTCGCGGCCAGGGCGGGCTCCGTGGCCGCCAGCTCGGCCAGGACCTTGGCCTTGGTCCTGTCCTGCATGAAATGAAGGATCTTGATGGCGTCGTCGGCGCTGACCCTTTTGGCCGCGCCGCTCTGGCTCTGCCCCACGGCCATGCTCTTGAGAATCTCGCTGGCCCGCGTGGCGTCCATCTTGTCATAGGCGGCCGCAATCGCTGTGAGATTTGCCTTTTCCGTCTGCTCGACTTCGACCCGTGTCTTGAGGAGCATGTCTCTCTCGGTCTTCACTCCGGCGGCCGTGGTGGCGATGTCCACGCGAAGATCGTTCAGAGTCTCAATGTCCTTGTTCAGGCCCTGGTGGGCGATCTGCAGCCGCTCGCGGTCCTTCTCCAGGGACTTGAGCTTCTGATCGTACTCCTGCATCTTCTCCCGCAGCTCGTAGACCAGCTCCTTGAGCTGTTGCTCCGTCATGGCGCGTGCGCCGGCGTTGTCCCCAGGCGATCCGGCGGTGGGCGTCAGGACCTGCACCTGCGGCTCCCCCGTCTTGTGAGCCTGTGCGGCGCCGTCCGGCTGAGCTTCAGCCGCTGCCGTCTCTATGGGCGCGGGCCGGGTGAACCAACCGACGGCGAATGCCCCGCCGAAGCTGACCACCCCGGCGGCTGCCGTAATGACAATCGCTTTCATGTTCACGTGAAGCACTCCTGTCTAAAACAGCATAGAAAGGTGTGCGATGCACACCCTACATATTGTCCGGCGTCGCATGGGCATGTAGGGTGTGCACTGCACACCACAAAGCTCCCTGAGAGTTCACTGCGGTCCGGCGTCATCCCTTCATGCTTTCCCGGCGGGCGAAGGCCACAGTAGACCTTTCGTCGAGCTCCTTTTGTTCCAGCTTCTCCTGTTCACGGATGAATTGTTCACGGGCTTCCTCCCGCAGGCGCTCCATGGCCTCCCTGGACCGCCGCACGGCCAGCAGCTCCGCGGTTTTCTCCTTCTGCCGGGCCTCCAGCTCTGCCATCTCGCTCCTGAGCGTGCGAATCCGCTCATCGCTGGTCGCCGCCTGTTTCAGAAAAAACTCCTGCGCCGTCAGCCGTCGCGAGGATGAATCCCGCGATATTCCGTTGATGATGTCCTGCAGCACCCGTTGACACATGAGCAACTCACTCTGTTTCTCTGCCAGTCTCTCCGTCAATCGAACCAGCTCGATCCGCTTGATCTCTTCCTGTTTTGCCCTGACATCGAGCACCTTCTGCAGACGCCACACGAAACGTTTCATTTACGGTCGGTCTCAGTTCTTGAGGGTGATCAGTCTGTCCCACGCGCGGGTAATCGCGATCAACTGCTTTTCGGTTTCTGCGAACAAGGTTCTCTGGCGCACCGGCTGCACGAGGAATTCGTTGATGTGGTCGATCAGGCTGATAGCGCCGTCGATTCGCCGGTTGCTGCCTCGCGAGAAGGCGCCGATATTGATCAGGTCCTCGGCGTCGATGTACGTGGCGTAGATCTCCTTGAGCTTTCGGGCCGCGGCACAGTGCTCGGCGCTGACCACCGCAGGCATCAGGCGGCTGACACTCTGCAGGATGTCCACGGCCGGGTAGTGGCCCCGGTCGGCCAGCTTGCGCGACAGGACGATGTGCCCATCCAGCAGGCTGCGGGCGCTGTCGGCGACCGGGTCCGTGAGGTCGTCGTTCTCCACAAGGACCGTGAGAATCCCGGTGATGCTGCCCGAGTCGGAGCAGCCGAGCCGCTCGATCAGGCGGGGCAGCAGGGCAAAGACACTGGGACAGTACCCTTTCGTCGCGGGCGGCTCGCCGGCGGCCAGGCCGATCTCCCGCTGCGCCTGTGCAAAACGCGTCAGCGAGTCCATCATGAACAGCACGTTCTTCGCCCTGTCCCGGAAATACTCGGCCACGGTGACGGCGACAAAGGCGGCCTTGACCCGCTGGATGGGAGGCGTATCGGAGGCGGCTACCACCACCACGCTGCGCGCCAGACCCTCAGGACCCAGGTTCTCCTCCAGAAACTCGCGGACCTCACGCCCGCGCTCGCCGATCAGGGCGACCACGTTGACCACGGCGTCGCTCGAGTTGGCGATATCGCCCAGCAGCACGCTCTTGCCCACACCGCTGCCGGCGAAGATCCCCACTCGCTGGCCTCTGCCGCAGGTTAGCACGCCATCAATCGAGCGGATGCCCAGAGCCAGCGGCTTTGTGATCTTCTCGCGAGTCAGGGCGGCGGGACTGCTGACATCCAGCGGACTTTCATCGGTTCCCTGCAAGGGACCTTTCCCGTCGATGGGCTCGCCCAGGCCGTTGAGCACGCGCCCAAGGACCGCGTCGCTGAGCAGGATGTGTCGCGGGGTCGATCGCGCGGTGACCGTGTCGCCGGGTGAAATCCCCTCGATATGTTCCAACGGCAGGAGGATCAGGTGGTCGCTGCGAAATCCGACGACCTCGGCCAGCACCCGGCGGCCGTCGCGGATGTGAATGCCGCAAAGCTCGCCCAGTCCAATGACCGGGCCCGCCGATTCCACGGTCGAGCCGGAGACGCGGACCACGGAGCCCTGGCAGTCCATCAGGTTCACCGTCTGCAGGACTGAGTAGTACCTGTCGAAATCGATCTGGCACGTTCCGCCGGCCATGGATTACTCCGCCCTCCCGAGCGCCTCGCCGATGCGTTCGAGGTGCTGCTCGACAAACGACCTGACGATCCCCTTGGGGGTTTCCACGAGGCAGTCGGCCCGGGCAATGCCCCGGTCGCCGACAAACTCCAATGCCGCGAATGGACTCTCCGCATCCTTCTGCTGGAGCTTCTGGCACGCCGGCAGGTCCTGCGGATTCACTCGCACGATGATGTTCTGGTGGGTCGGCGCACGCTTGAGGGCCTCCTCGATGACGGCCTGAACGTCGTAATCCCCACTGGCGACCCTCTGCGTCAGAATCTTTCTGGCGATCTCGACGGCGAGCCTGGCGATGTCGCCTCGATGGTCGGCGATCGCCTCCTCATGGAGCCGGCTGAGTTGCTCCGCGAGGCTTTCTACCAAGCCGCACAACTGCGTCAACTCCTGCGAGCGACCGTTCTCATCTGGAATTTCAGATTTCAAATTCCGGATTTCCCGTACCCCCGCCTGGACCTGTGAGGACGCCTCGATGGCGTCGGCCAGGCGTGCCATAGTGACAGGATGAGCAAGATGGATCGTCAGCGTCTCGGGCATCGCTCTATTCTTCCACGAACGTCAGCTCTCCCTTTTTATTCAGATCGCGCAGGGCGGTGACGACCTTTTCTCTCGCCTGGCGGACATCCTCTTTCTTCGGTGAGGCCATCAGTGACGTTTCTTCATCCACCATGGCGGCCGCCCGCTCGGAGATATTGCTCTTGATCTTGCCGCTGATTTCCTCGGGCGCTCCCTGCAGGGCCAGGGCCAACTGCCGCTCGTCGATGCCGCGAAGGCCTTGCTGGAGCGAGCGATCGTTCACGGAGGGAATGTCCTCCCAGACGATCATGAGGCCGGCCACTTTGTCGCCGACCTCCTTGTCCTTTTGGATAATGGCCTCGAGCACGCCGTCGCGGATTTCCTTGTCGAGGTTGCGCACGATGACGGCGACCTTTCGAAGCGACTGCTCCGGGCGGACCTGAATGGCCCCGCCGGCCTGGCTGCCCGTGCTCATCGCCTCGATGCGCTGGCGGACCATTTGCGCGATCCGTGCCTTGGCCTCCGGTGTGATGCCGCCGACGGTGGTCATTCGGTTGACGGTGCTGACCCGCATACCCTCGCCAAGGCGGCCCAGAATCTCCGAACCTCGCTTGGCGGGAAGCTCGGACAGCACTACCGCCACGGCCTGCGGGTGCTCCGTCTCGAGCACGCCCACCAGCGTTTCCAGCGGGGCCGATCGGATCGTGAGAAATGGATCGCGCTTCTCTATGAGGTCCTGCACGTCCCGCTGGATTTGCTTGGCCTTGTCTTCGCCGACCGTATTCTTGAGCATCTCGCGCAGGAAACTTTTGAAGTGAAAGCCGGACTGCTCCTGGAGCGATTTACAGAATTGGCGCGCGATATCGGCCGTTTGCCGGGCGTTTCGCTGTCCGGCCGCGTCGAGGTAGCTCAGCTCGACCGCCAACTCCTGGACGACCTTTGTATCCACGCCCTTGAGCATCTCCGCGGCGGTCGCCGGGTCCAGGCTGGCCAGGAGAAGAGCGGCTCTTTGTTTTCCTGTGAGCGCCAAGGTGACTTACTCCTTCTCGTCAATCCAACTGAGGAACATTTCCTTCACCTGATCGGGATTGCTTCTCAATGCATGTGTGATCTGCCTTCTGAGCATGATGGGCTCGCCGCCCGGTTCGCCGGAGGAAGGGAGACGTGCCGGGCCCGCGCCTTCCGCCAGTTGTTGTTGCACGGGTGCCTCGGCGGCCGCTTTGCGGTGCGCACGACGGAACACCCGCAGCACGAGCAGGGCGCAGACGGCCATGATGCCGAGCGACATCTGCCTCGCCAGAGCCAGATAACGAGGCCATTTCGAAGACTCCTCCTCTGCCGGCGGTGTGCTCGACCGGCGGAACTTCGCGTTGACGACTTTCAGCGAGTCCGACTCCTTCAGTCCCAGCGCCATCCGGATGATCTGCTCAACCTCTGTGACTTGCATGATCTGGGCCGGCTGCCCGGTAGAGCCCGTCGCATTGGCATCGGCCGGGGACAGATCGACAAAGGCTGCGACCGACAACGATTTGATCTCGCCGGGCACGATCACCTGCTGCTTGACGGTCTTGCCCACCTGGTACTCGGTCACGGTCGTCGTGTCTGTCTTCGTCCCACCGGCAGCTTGTTGACCCGACCCGGGCGTTTCTTTGGTGGAGGTTTCTTCCTCCTTCGTGGGCACCTTGGCCGTCGGATCGTAGGTCTCCGTGATCGTGCTGACGCTGTTCATATCCACCACGACGCTGACGCGGACAGTGGCCCGGCCCGGCCCCAGGACGGTGGTGAGCATGTCCTCGGCTTTGCGGGCGAGGCTTTGCTCGACTCTTTCCTTGTAGTCATGGACGGTGCCGGCCCCGGCCAGCAGTGTGGAGTCGCCCTGGCCGGACAGTAGATTGCCCTCGCTGTCGATGATCGTGACGTTCTCCGTCTTGAGGCCCTTGACGCTGCCGGAAACCATGTGCGTGATGGCGGCGATGTTCGTGGCGCTGAGCCGGTAGCCCGGCTTGAGCCGCAGAACCACCGAGGCGGTCGTCTGCTCGGCCTCCCCAACGAACACCGCCTGGTCCGGGTGGACGATGTGAACCCTGGTGTGGGCGACGCCGTCGATCATCTGGATGCTCTTGGCCAACTCGTCCTCCAGGGCGCGTTTCAGATTGACGTTCTGGACGAAGGGACTGACGCCGATCTTCTCGTCGTCGAAGAGCTTGTAGCCGCTTTGCTCATTTGCCGGCAGACCGTCCTTGGCCAGGTCCAGGCGGAGCTGATAGACGTGTTGCGCGGGGACATGGATAGTCGTGCCGCTGTCGTGCAACTCGTAGGCGATTTGCTTCTCGCTGATCTTGTCGGTGATCTTGGAGGCTTCCGCCGGGGAGAGGTCCTGGTAGAGCATCCGCATGTCCGGCCGGCGGGCCCAGTGGACCAGCAGCGAGCCCACAAGCACCGAGGCCACCGCCACCGCGACCAGAAGGGCCCGCTGCATGAGGCTGACCTTGCGCCAGATCAGGAGTATCTTCTGCAGGACATCCATCGAACCTCTCTCGATTGCGGATTTGGGATTTCGGATGGCGGTTTGGACTCATAGCTGCTGATCCGCAATCCGCAATCATCAATCCGCAATTTCGCTACTCCTACAACGGCATATTCATTGTTTGCTTATACGCCTCGATGAGCTTGTTTCGCACGCCCACGAGGACTTTGAAGCTCATGTCCGCCTTGGCGACGGCGGAGACGACCGCGGTGATATCGTTGTTCTTGCCCGTCAGCAGGTCCTGCACGGATGCATCCGAGGTCTGCTGCAGGTCGTCTACCTTCGAGACGCAGTCGCCCAGCGCTTTGACGGCCTGGGAGAAGTCCGCCTTGGTCACCGGAGGATTTGCCTGCGACGTCACGCCGCGGGTGCCGGGCAGCATCGAGCTGATATTCGGGTCGAATTCAATCATTTTGCAGAACTCCTCTTACCGGAGTAACTCGAGTGTGGTTTCCACCATCTTCTGATAGCGTCTGAGGATGGCGGCATTGGCCTGGTAGGCACGACTGGCGACGTTCAGATTCATCATCTCGACAGGCAGATGCACGTTGGGCATGCTCACGTAGCCGGAGGCGTCCGCCCTGGGATTGCCCGGATCGTAGAGCCGCTGCAGCGGGCTGTTGTCCGGGACGACATCATCGACCGCGACGCCGCTGACACCTTCGTCGGCTGCCTTGAAGATCGCCTCCAGCCGCCTGTACGGCTGGCCCTGTCCGGCATCGGCGGTGCGCGAGTTGGCGATGTTCGACGAGATCACCTCCATGTGTTTGGCATGGGCACGCATGCCGGAAACAGAGATGTCCACGGGACCGAATACCTTGCTCACGCTCATTCCACCGAATCCTTTCCTGTGATAGTCTCGCGTTCTCGTCGTGTCACGGCCATTGTATCTCCGTTACGTCCGCTCACTGATGGTTGCCTCGATCTGCGAGAACTTCTTTCGCAGAAGCCTGACGTACGTCGCGTAGCGAAGCGAATTCTTCACCAGGTCCCCGATCTCCGCCTCCATGGTCACGTTGTTGCCGTTGGACTTCAGCGCTGGATCGTTCGGCTGATAGACCTCCGCTTCGAGCGCATCCGCATCGACCCCGCCCGGGGAGTTCAGGGCCTTGGCCAGGCTCTGCTCGAACCGGACGTCGAGACGGCGGTAGCCGGGGGTCTCGATATTGGCGATGTTGCTGGCAATGGTCCGCTGGCGAAGCTCCTCGGCCCGTATGCCTGCCTCGAGCAGATTCATGATGTTGCCTGACTCTGGCACCGTCTATCCCTTCTGTATCTGTACAAACTCTCTCTGACGTTCCGAGGGACGCTGCAATAACCATGCCAGGAGCCCCTTACCTTGTTGGCGTCCCACGTCCCTGCCTTGTTCCGGCCCCCAGATGCGGCGGTGCGGGGCGATGAAGAGAAGAAGGTAGGGATGGAAGAAGGCAGGAGGGTGGCCGCCGGTGTCAGGATTCTATACAGCCGGTCGGGGAATTTGACACGTGGCCGGGGAGACATCCGCGGCCCTGCCGAGTCCCACGGAGGCGGTCAGGCGGAAGATATCTCCTCCCGCCTCGGGAATATTCTTCCGAGCGTTCTGCCGGTGGCTGCCGGCCGCAGATGATCGCGATCTTTCTGGAATCTCGTAAGTCGCGTACTCGCCAGGGCTTACAAGCACGACTCAGATGTGCATCGAAACTGGCACGGCGGTTGCTTCTATCTAAGGCTGTCTATGGAAGGTGAAAGGTATGTCTCCACCAGTGGTTGCCAAGAGTATAGTTGCTGCGATCTGTGCGGACCCGGCGGGCCCGTCGAAGCCGGATAGGCCGGCGGCGGAGAAACCCGCGCGTTCGTTCTCGCAGACATCTGCGCTCGTCAATGCCCGCCAGGCAACGGCCGATAATGTCGCCGTCGTTGGCGACGCCAAAGGCGGTCAGCGGACAGTAGATAGATCAGCACCTTCCTCCGGGTCCGCACCGGCGGCAAGCCTTCGGAGAGCACGAGCCGAGAAGGTTACGCCCGCGTCCGAGCAGACGCAGGATTTGGACGCGTTGATGCAGGCGGCTGGATGCGACGCGCAGGTCCGCCCGGCATCCGCGCGGCTTGGGCGGGGACAAGCTGAGAAGCCAATGAACGTCGACGGCGCGACGACCAGGGGACCTGCGCCACACGGGGAGCGGTCAGCTCTATCTCAATCCGGCGGACCCCTGGCCGAAACCGCGCATTCGATACTCACAAAAGGGCTTAAGGAATCGGTTCCGGCCGGTGTCAGTGGGGATGTTGCAGCGATATCCGGCAAAGGCGGATCGGGCTCCGCGGACAAGGCTGTGCCGTCAACCGGGCGGGTTACAGATGCGACCGGTAAGGCCGTTGAGATAGCCTCAAAGCAGGCTCTGGGAGGCAGTCGCAATGCGCTAGCGCCCGAGAAGAGCATCGCTGCTGTGAAGGAGCATGCCGGCGAGATGAAACAGGCGCAGACAAAAGCAACGGGCCAACAGAATGTGCAGCAGGCGGCAGAGCCTCCCCAAAGCCGTGTACCACAGAACAGCTCCGCGGCCGTGAAGGAATCTGCTGTGGAGATGAAGGCTACTGAGCCGCAGATGAAATCGAATGTGCGCGGAATGCCGGAGGTCCCAAAGAGCTGTGGGCCTGAGAAGACCTCTGCTTCCATGAAAGAACACTCCGTCCAGCCGAACGAGGGACCGAATCCACAACAGCCGGCGGACTCTGCGAAGAGCCATGTGTCCCGCACGGAACGGCTTGTGCCGCCGCATCCGGGGAGAATGGAAGCGGAGAATGGGAAGCCACTTCCAGAGACATTACACAATCTGCAGCAGGCCCGTGGAGGGACGAACTCGCGTGACCGTTCGAGCCCGGCCGGTTCCGGTGAGAGTGCACAAGCTCGCCAAGCCGCGAGTGGGACGATTCCGCCGACCGAGGGGAAAGAGGTGCGTTTGTCCCCGTTGGGCGATGGTCTGATGGCACAGGCGGAGCCGGCCGTATCCGGGGCCGGGAAGTCCGTCAGTTTCTCACGGCTTGCGTCGGACCAGTCCCCCACGGCGGGTGGCCTGGAAGGTTCTGCCGCCAAGGGGTCTGCTCAGAGCGTCAGCGAACAAATCCGCGATTCCCTGCACGCCTCGCTTGATCGCGGGGAGCGACAGGTCGTGATTCGTTTGCGTCCGCCGGAGCTTGGCAGCGTGCTCGTGCGATTTCAAGAGCAGAACGAGCAAATCCACGGAATCCTGGAGGTCAGCCGCAGTGACACCAGGCAGGAGGTGGAGCAAGCCCTGCCCCAGGTGCTGCGGAGTCTCCAGGAAGCCGGCATCCAGATCCGCAAGTTCGACGTGACGGTCTCCGATCAGTCGGAGAGGGACTCAGGCAGGCAGCAACTGCATCAGGACGCATGGCCCCAGCAGCAGGGCTCCGATCGACAGAGCAACCGGGCTCAGCGATCCAATTTCGAATTTCGGATTTCCGATTCGGAGTCCCCAACCGGCGTCGGCGTGCCTGTGGGACGCATCGACATGCTGGCATAGATGGGCTGCGTCCACCTTTCCAATTCGAAATTGCGAGGCTGGGCCGAAGAGTCAATTCTTCGCGTGTGCCACTTGCGGCGGGCGATCTCGATGGAGCGCAGGAAGGCGTGCTTGAAGCGAGTCAGCGAGAATCGCTCCTCGACGGTCTTCCGAGCCCGCTGTCCCATCAATCGGGCCAGCTCCCGATCCTCCAGGAGCATCTGAGCGTACTGTCTCAGTTTGCGGGGATCATCGCTGAGAAAGCCGCTGATCCCGTGCCGGATGGGAGAGGTCGGATGGCGGTTTCCAAGCACGGGCAGCCCGGCGGCCATGGCTTCGGCGGTGGCCATGTTGTGCCCGGCTTCGAGCATCGGATCGGCGGTGTGGATGTAGAAGCGATGTGCCTGCAGAATCCTCTTGAGATGGTCCCAGTCCCGGGCCGCTTCCACGCCGGGCAGGTCCGGATTGTGGCCGACGAGCGTGATGGGCAAGCCCGCGAAGGCCTGCTCATGCAGGTCCCAGAGCAGAATCTGTCGGCGGCTGCTGATGAAATTGCAGATCCGCAGGCCCGCCGTCTCGTGGCCGTCGTACGGCAGGTATCCATCCACGTCAATGCCGAAATGGACGATGTCGTCCGTGAATCCCCAGGATTCCCCCTTGAACATGGACGTTGCGACAACATGGCCTCCAACCAACTCCATGTAGCCATGGAGCATATCTTTCATCTTCTCCGGGTCAATGTTGGAATGCTCCTCCCGGAGCCGGCCCTCCAGCGTGTGGTGCAGCACAAGCAGGCGTGGTTCCGGACGGAATCGCACATCGAGCAGGTCGGTCGTGTTGTGGGTGATGATACAGTAGTACTCTGTGGGCGACTGGAGGGCCTCCGGCAGGCTGATCAGGCGAGCATGTGCGGGCAGCGGACGCATGCGATAGTCCCAGCCCTGGTTGTACTTGCCTTTGAGGCCGACGATGATATCGAGCGCGTAGCCCAGCGCACCGAGCTGATGGATCCACGGCTCGTGGCAATTGAAAACCAGCAGGGTTCTGTTCACGCCAGGATCTCTTCGTTTCTTCATATACATGTTCGCCGGTGAGCTCTCGTCCATTGGTCACAGCCTCCGAGGCGGTCCCTGGCCGGCTGGTTGCCGCCACTCGGTCGCAGATGCAGGGATTATCGGCACTTCAGCGGGCCTGCCGTGAGAAAAGATCGTGTCGCTCGGTGGAGAAGCCGACGGCACCTCGGGCATGACACGGACCGTGATTGACTCGTGCTTGTCATCCTGAGCACAGCGAAGGATCCGGGCCGCGAGCGGGAGAAACCTCCTATTCAATGGTCAGATCCTCCAGCTTCGCCTCAGGATGACAAAGTTCGTACCGCGCGAGAGTCTCTCCAAATCCGTATGATGTGCCCTTTGTTGCAGCGTGCGGCCGGGGAGATTTTTTGAGATGTTTTCCAGAATTTTTCGCGTTCGGGCGTGGCGGGCCCTTGCGGTATCAGCCTCGCGGCAAGTCGTATTAGAGGTTCTCATGGTTTCCGCCGGCAGCGATTTGGGGCGACGCCTTAAGTCCTCAGGGTTTCACTCGATAATCAGCTTGAATGGTTGAACGCGTTCGGAAGGCAAAGTGGAGACAAAGCGCCTAAGCAAGGGGCCAAATTGGGGTTTCTATTTAAGGAGTTGCGAACATGTTGGCAATCAAGAACAACCTTATGGCGGCGAATGCAGCCCGGTACCTGGGGCAGAGCTATGATGCTCTGGCCACGTCGGTCGAGCGGCTGAGCTCCGGTCTGCGAATCAACAGCGCCAGTGATGACGCGGCCGGCATGGCGGTTCGCGAGTTGATGCGAGCCGATATCGCCGTGTTGCAGCAGGGTGCACGGAACGCCCAGGACGGCGTCAGTCTGCTGCAGACCATGGAAGGTGCTCTGCAAGTCATCGATAACCTGCTCGTGCGTATGCAGCAACTGGCGGAGCAGGCCTCGACGGGCTCGTACTCGTCGGCCCAGCGGCTCATCATGGACAACGAATTCAACGAGATGGCCAATGAAGTGCAGCGTATCTCCACCGCGACCGACTTCAACGGCATCAAGATGCTCGACAACTCCGCCACCGTGTCGATTCACTTTGGCGGGGCGACCGACGGGATCGACGTCACCGGCAGCGCCATGACGAAAACGGGTCTGGGCATCGACACGCTGGCGATCACGACGGCGGGCAGCGCCCGGGCAGCCCTGACGACTTTGGACGCCGCCATCAACACGAAGGACACCGCGCGGGCCAAGTTCGGCTACGGCATCAACCGTCTCGAAAGCACCGGCCAAGTGCTCAACATCCAGGCGGAGAACCTGATGGCTGCCGAGTCGCGTATCTCCGACGTCGATGTGGCGACAGAGATGGCGACCCTGACGCGGAACCAGGTGCTCTCCCAGGCGGGCACCGCGATGCTGGCGCAAGCCAACTCGATTCCGCAGATGGCGTTGACGCTGCTGAGATAATCCGCGCGTCACGAGGAATGTCTGAGAGTACCTAGGGGGAGATGACTGGGGCAACATCCGTCAGTCATCTCCCCATTCATGACACTCCGCATTTCAATTTCGAATTCACCGTCATCACGGGGATCCAATCATGAAGGGAATCGCGGCATACCAGCAGACGGCCATCGGCACTCAGAGCAAGGGACGCTTGATCGTCATGCTCTACGATGGCGCCATCAAATTCCTGAAGCTGGCGGTGCGGGAGTTGGAGGCGGGGAACCACGCGGCCAAAGGGCAGTACATCAATCGTGCTCAGGACATCCTCAACGAATTGAACGCCGTTCTGGATATGGAAACCGGCGACGAGATCGCCTCCAACCTGAGAAGACTCTATCTCTTCATGAACCGGCGGCTGAGCGAGGCCAACGGCAAACGCGATCCCCAGATGATCCGCGAGGTCATCACCCTCCTGGAGGAGCTGAATCAGAGCTGGAGGGCCATCACCGGATAGAGATTTACGATTGATGATTTACGATTTATGATTGACCTTTGACCCTCCGAGACGATCCGCTATCTACGGAGCATCCCCCGGAAATCACAAATCACACATCATAAATCGTAAATCCGTCAGAACTCCCGGATCAGTTGGATCTGGAAGATGTGGTTATCCTCGTCCCTGTCGCCAGTCTCATAGCGGTAGCCGGCCCTCACCTGCCAGTCTGACGATGGAAAGTACGTCAGGTTGCACTCCAGGATATTCATCCGCGATTGAACGGCCCTTGACACGCCGAATGTCTGCCAATCGAAGGCCACGTCCACAAGGAGATCGTCCATAAGATAGTGCGAGAGCTGGACGAACATATCACGCGCATCGGGGCCCACATGGTGGCCCATCACCCGGTCTTCATACGTATACCCTGAAGTGTAGACGCTGTGCTCGTAGAGGAACTGATGGGTGTCGGCATACTCGAATCGCAGATCCGTTCTTCCCGTCCGCAGGATATCGTTGAGCTGCAGACCGAGCAGGAAACTCCATTTGCTGGGCCATCCGGCGGCTTCATCCTCCCCGGCGGTGTCGCCGTAGAGCTTGAACGACCGCAGCAGCGGGTTGTCTCCCAGCGGAATGAGAACCGACGTGTCGAACCCGGCAATCTGGTTGTTCTCCTCCTGCTCCGTCCCTGCCAGGAACATCCTGGCGTAGTCAAACGCATCCACTCGCGGCATGCCTTGGCCGCCGAACTGAAAGACTCGCGATGCCCCGAACTCCACCGACGGGTGCGGCTTGATATTCAATCGGATTCCGGAAAGCCTGGCCTCGGGGAAATCCCTGTGCTCCTCCAGCTCCGCCAGGAACCACTGCATCCGGAAGGGTCCGAACGCCCGGAAGATCCAGGGTAGCTGAATCGGCTGCGGGTTGGTGACCTTGATCATTGTGAGAGGGGCAGCGTTGTTGCTCATCAGGATCGAGCCGTGGCGGCCGGGACCCCACCACAGTGAGTCCCTTCCCATTTCGAATTCGATCGGTCCGGCCATTGCTTTTCCGTAGCCTTCAATCAAATCGACGTCGGCATCTTCCTCGGGCGAGTCGATGTACTCGGGATGAAGGTAGAAGGCGAAGAGGTCGAGGAACGTCCCGCGTGAGGCGAAGCCGGTCCGGTAGTTCGATCCGCGACGGAACACATCGCCCCGGACATTCTCGATGTCGGGCCGGCGCCTCGCGTACAGGTACTTCACGTACGGGTCTTCCACGGGCTTGACATAGGTGCCGGCGGACGAGCCTTCGAGAACGTCGATGAGAATCAACTCACCCTCGAACTCCTTTTGCAGCCTGTCGAGGATAGAGAGCAGCACGGCGGGCGGATCCTTCTCCTTCTCCAGACGGTGCATGGCCTGGCCGATATGCCGCGCCATCTCGATGCGGGAGATCGGTCTGGTGTTCAGCATGGCGCTGTCGATCAATGCATAGTCCGCCAGCTTGTCCACCGCAGCATAACTCCAGTGGTCCAGCGGGACGTTGGTCGACACCAAGGCAGGGCACAGCGACGCCAATACCGTCAGCAGGAGCAGAGAAGCGACAATCCTTTGCATACCCCGGTTCGCGAACAGACTACACAGCCATCCATGGCCTAAGGCCACTACATTCTTTCCTCCACCATCGTCAAACAAGGTCTCTTTCATGGATGCAAATTTCGCTGCTATGTAGAAAATTCTCGGACTATTCCCCCGGCGGGTTCTCACGCACATGCGAGATTCACTCGTATTAGCGGTCCAAACGGTGAAGATTTCCCATCGACCTGTCCGATAAACAGGTATCCATTCGAGTCAGTGGCTTAACGTTGTGGGGACGATATCGCCGCCCACGGGGACGGAGTCTGGACACTTGGCAACGTGCGCCGGCTCACGGCAATCCGATCAACGTTCGTGGTCTGTATGAAGATTTCCAAGCCGCCTGTCCGATAAGAATGGTGGGTTGGCTGATGCCAATTGGACGAGGGGAAAATGGGTAAATGACACAGCTCGGGCGGCTATGGGGTGACCCTGATGGCGGCGGTGCGCGGGCTCATAGTCGATACAGTAGCCGGGCTGGTTTGACTGACACAAAGGATTGTGGAATGGTACTCCTTGGCCGTTGGACTCAGGACAGTCGCAAGGATTGCGACTCTATCGGACTCTCCACGCCTGGGCGGCTGGACAGGCCGCCTGGCGTAATCTCACCTGACCGTCGTCTCGGCGCGTCTCTTTGCCTGGTTATTGCGATGGTGTCGGTCCTTGCTGCGGCGACCGCCCCCACAGGCGCACAGACTGCGCCTGCCCCAAACCAGACTGTTCCTCAAAGACCACCCCAGGGAACGGCGCCAGGGCCGGCGGCTCCCACGGGTACAGTCTCCCCGGGACAGGCGCAGACGATCCTGAAGGCCCAGATGCAGCAGGTCCAGGGCCAACAGGCTCAGCAGCAACAGACTGAGCAGCAACAGACTCAAGACCCGAATGCTGCGGATGAGGAGGAAGCCTCGAAGGCGGAGGAGAAGCCCCCTGTGACGGAGCCTGAGCCTTCTACGACGGAACTGCTGCTTTCCGGCAAGATGCCCATGGAGGTATCCACCAGCCTGCAGCAGTTCGGGTATGACGTGTTCAGCAGGCCGGTCAGCACATTTGCCCCCGTGACTAACGTTCCCGTCGGGCCGGACTACGTCATCGGACCGGAAGACGCGTTTATCGTGACCATGTGGGGTCGCGTCGACGCTCAGTACATACTGCAAGTGGATCGGGAAGGCCAGATTGTCCTGCCGGAGGTGGGAGCGATCAAAATATGGGGGATGAAGTTCGGGGAGCTGCATGGCTACCTGCAGCACGAACTGTCTCGAAAATTCACCGACTTCAAGATGTCGGTCACGATGGATCGGCTTCGCACGATCCGCGTCTTCATCGTCGGCGAGGCGTCTGCGCCCGGCGGGTACACGATCAGCTCGCTCTCCACGGCGATCAACGCTCTGTTTGCGGCGGGGGGGCCCTCCAAGAATGGAAGTCTCAGAACGATCCGCCTGCTGCGCGGCGGGGCCGACCCCGTGCAGATCGATCTCTATGATTTCCTCATGGGCGGCGACAAGGGCACGGACGCGCGCCTGCAGGATGGGGACACCATCTTCATCCCGCTGATTGGCCCGGTCGTGGGCGTGGCGGGCAACGTCAAGAGACCCGCGATCTATGAGATGATCCAGCCCATGAAGCTGCAGGAGGTGCTGGACCTGGCGGGCGGGATCACCTTTGCCGGCTGGCTCCAGCGGGTCCAGGTCGAGCGCGTGGCGGACCACCAGAAGCGGACCGTCGTGGATTTCGATCTGTCTGAGGGGACGGCGCCGGCTGATCGCCGAGAGGGAATGGAGACGACGGTCCAGGATGGCGATGTGGTGAAGGTGTTCCCCGTGGCTGAAATCCCGAAGGACATCATCGAACTTGAGGGCCACGTCGTTCGTCCGGGCAAGTACCAGTTCAAATCCGGCATGAGACTGTCCGACGTGCTCAACTACGACGCCTTCCTGCCCCAGGTGAATCTGGACTACGCCGAGATCGAGCGCTCCATACCGCCCGACTTGCACCCGATCACCATTTCCTTCGACCCGGGCAAAGTCCTGAGCGGCGACTCGTCCGCGAACGTCGAATTGTCGTGCTTCGACCGCATTCGAATCTTCCGCTGGGATGAGAAGGACAAACGCAGCGTCACGATCAACGGGATGGTGTACGAGCCCAATGAATACAGGCTGGTCGAGGGGATGCGGGTCAAGAATCTGATCGATGCGGCAGGCGGTCTGCAGAAGACCGCCTATCTTCGTGCGGCCGAGCTGACGCGAAGCCACGTCAGCCAGGACGGAATGACCATCGAGAAGATCACGATCAATCTGGAGAAGGCCCTGGCAGGGGATCCCCAGCACAACATCGCACTGCAGGACTATGACCACTTGACCATTCGGCCCATTCCGGAGTTGGATTTCGGCCGCGCCGCCATGATCGAGGGACAGGTGAGGTTCCCCGGAACTTACCCGATCGCGAAGGGTGAGCCCCTCAGCTCGCTCATCGAGCGGGCGGGAGGGTATACCGATAAGGCGTACCTGAAGGGAGCGGTCTTCACCCGGGAAAGCGCCAAGGAAGTCCAGACAGATCGGCTTAACAAGTTGATCACGGAAATCGAGCAATCGATGTTGACCAGCGCAGGCGAGGCGACGGGCGGTGCTCTCGGCGCCGAAGACGTCAAAGCTCAGCAGGCGGCGCTGGCAACGAATCGGGAGTTGCTCACAAAACTGCGGACAGCCAAGGTGACCGGCCGCGTGGTGGTAAGACTGTCGGAACCAGGGGAATTGAGGGGTTCCAGGTACGACTTTGAACTTGAGAACGGAGATACTCTGACCGTTCCGGCCATGCCCGCCGTGGTGCACGTAATCGGCGAAGTATTCAACCAGACTTCGCTGCAGTACGAGAAAGGTCGGACCGTCAACTACTATCTTCACAGAGTCGGCGGGATGACGAAGGACGCCGAGAAGAAACAGGTGAGCGTCATCAAGGCCGATGGCTCCGTGGTCAGTATGGAGCAGGGCAATCGCGGCAAGTTTGTCCTCTGGGATTCCAAGCAGAATTCCTGGCTCTTCAGCGGCTTCATGGGCATGGAGATGGAGCCGGGCGACACCATCGTTGTGCCGCGGAAGATGGACCGCTTCTTCTGGCTCAAGACCACGAAGGACCTGACCCAGATCATCTTCCAGATTGCCGTCGCCGCGGGCATCGCGTTTGCGATCTGACAGCGGCGTCGGATCGACAGCAGCGGCCACGAGTACGCGAGTGGTCAACACGTAACGGAGTGATAATGGACGTACAGACACCATCCGGCATTCACGAAGCCAGCATCTTCGATTTCGTTCGCATCGTGCTGAGGCATTGGCGGCTGGTGCTGCTGGTTTGTGTGCCGATTGTCATGGCCACGGCCGCCTGGAGCCTGGTCATGAGGGAGACCTATCGCGCGACGGTCTCCGTCGTCTTGCCGGCATCCGTGCAGAGCAGCGATCTGGGCATGGTGGTTGGCGGCCTCCTGAGCGGCGGCGAAGGCGCACTGTTTCGAAAGGCAATGAACACAGGCGACATTGCGGATCTCTACGTGGGGATTCTGAAGAGCCGCGTTGTGCTTGACACCATCGTGGACCGCTTCAACCTGATACAGGTGTATGAATGTCGCGAGTGCAAATGGCGGGCGGTGGATCGACTCCGGGCGAACTCCAGCATTAAGGTCGGCGAGGAGGGCATCGTGGAGATTTCCGTCGTCGATGAAGATCCGGTCCGCGCCGCCGCGATCGCCAACGCCTATGTGGAAGCGCTGGATCGGCAGAACAAGAGGCTGTCCACCGGCCACGCGACGGGCAAGCGGTTGTTCCTTGAAAACCGCTTGAAAGAGATCGAGGAGAAATTCAGCCGGATTGAGACGATCCCCACTCACGAGGCGAGGGTGCAGGAGACGCTCTATGAGCTTCTCATCCGGGAATACGAGATGGCGAAGATCGAAGAGGCCAAGAGTATGCCGACCATCCAGGTCCTCGATGAGGCCGTCCCGCCGATGCGGAAATTCGCGCCGCATAGGAGAAAGATGGTGACGATGGCCGGCGCGGGTTCTCTCACGTTGGCCGTGTTTCTGGCGTTCTTCCTGGAATACCGCGAGGAGACCAGGCAGACCGGCATGGCCCGGCAATTCCAGCGTGCGACCCGGTGGCGAAAGGCCGCCGCATGCCGACGAGCTGGCGCCCCCGGCCACAACGGGCAGAAAAAGGCCGCTGTGGAGGAAACGCCGGCCCCTGAAGAGCTGGTGACGCATCCTTGACGCTCGGCATCTGTCCTGCTCATTAGCCCGGAACATCCGCTCCAATAGCTTCCTTCCAAGGCGCCTCTCAGTGGATCAGACAGAGCACGCTGGCATGAACGAATACCTGGCAGGGACGAGACTCTACGGCGACGACTTCAGTCTCCCCGAGATTCGCGGGTGGTACGAGGACGAGCGAGAGGGCTATGCGAAGCTTGGGGACAAAAGCCGGGCGTCCTACACCTACGAGTACCATGCGCTCAATCGGCTGCACGGCTTCCGGTTCCTCCGGGGCAGGAGATTCAGATCGGCCCTGGGTCTGGGAAGTGCGTATGGCGACGAGTTCCTGCCGATCGTGAGCCAGATCGGCCGTATCACCGTTGTCGATCCGTCGGACGCATTCCAGATGACGGATGTGGGGGGGGTGCCGTGCGACTATGTCAAGCCGTCTGTGGATGGTCTCATGCCTTTCGAGGATGGATCGTTCGAACTGGCAACGTGCCTCGGCGTTCTCCATCACATCCCGAACGTGACGACCGTGGTGAAGGAGTTGTACAGGTGCCTTTCGCCGGGTGGGTGCCTGCTGCTCCGCGAGCCGATCATCTCCATGGGGGACTGGTCAAAACCGAGGCGGCGTGCGACCAAACGGGAGCGAGGGATTCCGGTCCACATTCTTGATGCCATAATAGCCGGCGTCGGTTTCCGCGTCATCAGCCGTCGCTTGTGCGTTTGTCCCCCAATTCCGAAGATTTGCGTTCGCCTCGGGATGCACCCGTTCAATTGCCCGGTTGCGGTCCGTATGGACGCCGTCCTTTCCCGATTGTTTCGGCGCAACGTGCGGTACCATGCAACGCGGCTCTTCCACAAGATCAGGCCCACATCTGCCTATTTTGTCCTGACGAAATGAACCGATGCGACGCCGGAAAACCGTTGCGTGCATTTCGGAGCATCGATACCACGACTGACAGCGCCATAAAATCGGAAGACCTCGCCGCGGATGGCTCGCAAGCCAAAGCTTCGCCCCCGATCTCTCGGCAGAAGATCCTCCATGCGACCTTCTGGTCGGCCGTATGTCTCTGGGGCAACCGGGTGCTCACGCTGCTGTTCTTCGCCATCCTGGCGAGGCTGCTTGGCCCCCAGGCATTCGGCCTCGTCGCCCTGAGCAGCGTCTACATTGGCTTCCTGATGGTCTTCCAGGACCAGGGCTTCGGACATGCGGTCATCCAGCGGGAACAACTTCACCCGGATCACCTGAACGCGGCGTTCTGGATGAATGTGACGCTGAGCCTGGTGCTGGCCCTGGCCACGGTCGCAGGGGCGCCGGTCGTGGGCTGGGTTTTCCATGAGCCGCGACTGGCCGGGATCGTGCGCGGCCTGTCGCCGCTGTTCATCATCGGTGCGCTCACCATCGTGCAGCGGGCGCTGCATTTCCGCAATTTCCGGTTTCGTTCGCTCGCACTTGCGAGCATGGTCGGAGTGTCCGCAGGGGGAGTGGTCGGGACGGTGGCCGCGTTGAACGGCTGCGGCGTCTGGTCGCTCGTGCTCTACCAGATCACTACCCGCGCGTGTGAGTCCATCGTCATATGGTGGCAAAGTGACTGGCGGCCTCACCTGCGCTTCCGATGGGCGCAGTTCCGGGACATGTTCGACTTCGGCAAGTACGTGGTGGGCGGTCAGCTCGCCTCGTTCACGCATCTCTATGCGGCGGATATGATCATCGGCCTCTTCCTGGGCCCGATGGCCGTCGGATTGTTCAGTGTGGCGTACCGTTGTGCTCGCATGGTCCAGGATATGATCAGCGGGGTGGTGGCCAAGGTGTCATTGCCGGCCTTCGCCCGACTGCAGCAGCAGCCGGAGCAGGGACGGGCCGTCTTTCTCAAGGCGACCGGCCAGATCGCCCTGTTCTCATTTCCCGTCTTCACGGCAATCGCGGTGCTCGCGCCGGAAATCGTTGCCGTTGTCTTCGGAGACGAGTGGACGCCGGCGGTGCCGGCGATGCGCGCCCTGAGCCTTGTGGGCATGATCCGCACGGTCTGCTATCTGAAGCGGTACCTGGTGCTCGCGTATGGCCGGCCGAGATGGCATTTCTGCCTGGAATGGATGACCGTGATCCTCACGCTGATCGCCGTTCTTTTGACGGTGCACGCCGGCATTGTGGCCATCGCCTGGGCTCAGGTCGTTGTGTCGCTGCTGTCTCTGCCGGTGCTTCTGCTGGCGGCCTCCAGGCTGGTTCACGTGCGGGTCGGGCAGTACGTCCGGACGCTTCTGCCCGCATGCGTGGCGTCCGTCGTAATGGCTCTCGCGGTCTGCATCGTCAAAGCGACGGTCGCGCGACAGATGGGCATGATAGAGACGCTCGTCATAGGGTTATCGGTGGGGATATCCACCTACGTGGCGAGCATCTTGGCCGTTGATCCTGGCACCCTTGCACGCAGCGCTCGATATATACGATCTGCGTTTGCCAGGGGCAAATGTTGTGAATCACAGGCGGGTGCTTGATGGGCAATCTGCCGGGCTCCTTGCGGGATATGAGAGTGGCACTCGCTGTGTTCGGTGCACAGGCGGCGCTGATCTACAGCGTGCTTCTGGTCCCCCAGGACTTCCTGAAGGCCCATACACACATTGTGTACCTTGCCCACTATCTTCTTCTTCTGCCCGTCTTCTTCAATGCACGGGATCGCGCCGCATTTCTCTTCTCCCCGTCCTTTCTGATCGTCAGCTACGTCTGTCTTTCCTTTGTGATAGGCGGATTTGCCTTCGCGAACGGCTATGTGCTCTCCCCAAAGGATCTTGTGGATTTCGGCCGGTGGGACCGCTACAACTTCGCAACATTCTATTTCATGATGTGCAACATATGTGCTGTCTTCGCGTTCTTCCTGGCGAAGAGAGGACGACCTGCGGGCGACCCGCATCCGGTACGGAGTTCTCTCCGGCCCTATATTCCTCAACTGATCATCGGTGGCATTCTCCTGTCGGTATTCTCCGTCGTGAGCGTGGGACTTTCCGTATTCGGCGGATCCGGAAACTTCTCTACCATCCCGCGGATGTTCGGGTTCCTTGTGATTTCGATTACGCTGGCGAGGGCCAGGTGGCGATACCGATTCCTGGCGTATGTCGGCCTGCTGCTGTTGTTCGCCGCTGCCAACTATGAGAATAGGAGGGTGGTTCTCGTACTCGTGGTTTCCCTTGCCTTTATCGAAGCGGCTCATCTTCAAGAAGGCCTTCGTCTATCGCTCCGGCGGGTCTTGGGGTGTCTTGCCGTCCTCGCCTTGGTCGTCGTCCTTCAGATGACCATGACAATCGCCAGGGGAATCGATGGTTTCAAAGGCTCTTATTGGCAGACATTCGCCAGCATAGACAAGTTCGTGGGGCTTGAGAACGTGATGACCTACTCCCTCAAGCAGACGGAGGGCCCGACGACGTTCTTCCATTCAAACAACGCCATCCATTATGTTCTGAAGGATCGGTCACTCCTGTGTTATGGCAGCACGCTTGCCAAAGTCATCTTTATTGCTGTGCCGCGATCGATCTGGCCGAATAAACCCAAGAGTATGGTGGACATATACACGACCCATTGGAACCCGGCGTGGCGACGGACGGGGTGTTCCACCGGAATCAATGTGTATGCGGAGTACTTCTGGAACTTCCACGTGTTTGGAGTGCTTTGTGTGACGCTCATATTCTATCTTCTGAACCGTGTTTTCTTCTTCTACCTTTCGATGCTTCGGACCGGCAATGTGTGGCCTTATATCTACCTTGCCGTGGGATACAGTTCACTGTTGATGTATGCCCGGGGGCATGGCCTCTACAGTCTGGCGATTGATGTCAGTTTGGCCTTTGGCGTTCAGGTGGTCCTGTTCAATTCATGTGTTTCGATGCTGACGGGAACAAGGTGCCCACGAATATCTTACGAGGGGCTCTCCTATCAGGAACAGTGTTAGGCTAATCATGCGGAGCGTCTCGATGAGGAACGGGCATTGCGGAGCGAAGCTGACGACGCCTGCCAGCAGGCGTGTGAGTACGGCCGATACGCCGGAGCAGGACAAGTTCCGCATCGTTCACGTGGTCGACTACCTGATGCCCCAGTTGGGGTATCAAGAATTCCTCCTTCCAAAGTGGAACCGAAGGCACGGGCATGACGTGCATATTGTCACATCAGACCGTTATACGCCCATCCGAAGCTATGAGGCAACCTGGGGCAAGCTGCTGGGCCCACGGATACTCCCGCGGGGCGTGTCCGTGATCGAGGGGGTACATATCCATCGCCTGCCGGTTGCGTTCGAGGTGAAATCTCGTCCATGGTTGCTGAAGATGGAGGAGACGATCTCGCGGATTGGTCCGGACGTGCTGTTCGTGCACGGGACCGGCTCACCGGCGGTGTTCCGGGCTGCACGGCTTGCCCGGCGTCTCGGACTGCCGATGCTGATAGATAATCATATGGTCTTTTCCAGCCGTAACCGGCGGCTTTACGGGGCCATTTATTACCGGCTCCTCCGGTTTCTCTCCCCGCGATTGCTGGGCAGGACAGCATACAAGTTCCTAGGCGTGGCGGACGAGTGCTGCGACTTCCTTGCGAGAGAGCAGGGCATCGACCCCTGCGCCATTGAGTGCCTTCCTTTGGCGGTAGATACAGACCTTTTTCAACCCGGCGGCGAGACGCGGGCGACCACTCGCCATCGATTCGGGCTGCCGGAACGGGCAACAGTCGTTCTTCAGACGGGCAAGCTGGCACCTCGCAAGGCACCGCATTTGCTGGCTGAGGCCGTAGCTCCTCTTCTGAGGGATAACGCGCACCTGCATCTTGTGTTCGTGGGAGGCGGCGACGAAGAATACCTTTCCCGCGTGCGGGCCCCGGCCGAGTCGCTTGGGGTGCCCGGCCAGGTGCACTTTATCCCGCTTGTTCCAGTCACGGAACTGGCGGCAGTGTACTCGATGGCGGAAATAGCCGTCTATCCGGCCGGCACGTCGCTGAGCTGCCTGGAGGCAGCGGCGTGTGAACTGCCCGTCATCATGACCGACCTGCCGGCCAGCCGTTGGCGAGCTGAGCACGGCGTGGGAATGTGCTACGAGTCAGGCAACGTGGATGACCTGCAAGCCAAGATTCAGCAGCTCGTGCAAGATAATGTGCTGCGAAAGAACCTGGGCCGGCGCGGCAGGGCCGCAGTCCTGAGGCACTTCTCCTATGACGCCGTGGCGCGACGGTCGGAAGAACTCATGAGAGAGGCCATCGCGACATACCGGAGCGTATGAGATGCGAATTGCGATCATATCCGGAACCTTTCGTGCGGGCTGGGGCTATCAGGAGAACTTCTGGGCGGAAGAACTGTCGCGCGCCGGGCATTCTGTTCGTGTGTTCTCGGCAACCTGTTCCAATGGCGGTCCGCCCACAACGTCGATCAGTGCCCAGGCCTATGAACTGTGTGCTCTGCCTGCGCGACGGTGGCCGCACGGAGTACTCCTTTCGTCCGGTTTGCGGACCATGGTCGCCGAGTACGCACCGCAGTTGATTCTCTGGTTTCAGGTCGAGCAGTTCTTTGGCCGAGACCTGATATCGTACAATGAGGCGCCAATCGTGAGCTTCTTCGGTCTCAATCGAGGGATGCACGAGTTCGATTGGCGAAAGCGGGGGATTCGGCTTTGCCAGAGACTACATGCCATCAGTTGGCGCATTCTACGGGGCCGGATCACGCGTGAAGCTTGCCGCCGGAGTAGTTGCATCTTCGTGACAGTCCCCGAGACTCGTGGGATTCTGCATCTCTTGTTCTCTGCGAAGGAACGAGAAGAGATCGATCGCCGTATACTGCACCTGCCTCTCGGGTTCTCTCCTCATGTCTATCAATGGTGCGCATCGACTTCCCAATCGACACGGGAGAAACTTGGCATCGCTCCAACCGACGTGGTGGTCATCTTCTCATGTCGATTCTCTGTGGCACGGAAGGAAGAACGCAACCGTAACACGGTGAGGGCGATTTGTTCCGCCCTGCAAGCCCGGCCCACGTTGCACGCGATCCTCGTGGGCTTTGGCGACGATGCTGTGTCGACGAGGCTGGAACAATCCATTCGGCAGAGCCCGGCGGCCGCCCGTGTTCATTGCCTGCCTTTCGCGGAACAGGTGAGATTGAATGAACTGTACAATGCCGCCGATATCGGCGTGCTGCCCAATGCCAGCATCTCATGCCAGGCGGCTCTTGGCACGGGGCTGACCGTGTGTCTGGCCAACAATGGCACGATGGATCACCTCATTCGCCATCCCTCGCAGGCGGCGTTCTTCGATCCTGCGCAGCCCGAGGAATTAGCCCATCGGTTGATAGACTTTGCGGACTCGATGGCATCGAAATCTGTGGAAGACAGATGTGAGGCGCGCGAAGTTCTGGCTCGTGCGAACCGATGGCTGAGATATGACAGGCTCGTCGCTTCCGTTGTGGAACAGATCAGCACACGAGCCTCTGAGAATGCCGTTGTGGCGAATTGACGGCCTTCATGGGAATCGAAATGGGAAGTGTAGACACTACCTCGGACCGAATCACGCGATTACGATTTCCCCTCATTTTCCTCGTAATCCTCATTCACAGTTGGAATCCGTCTCTTCGATCTTTTCCGGTGACAAACACGGTCCAGGCGATCGTGTCCCACGAATTGCCGTCCGGCGCAGTCCCACTGCTCTTTCTGATCAGCGGATATTTGTTCTACAGGCAGCAAGCTCCGACCCTGTCAGTGTACCGTCGAAAGATGAGATCACGGTTGCACACCCTCATCGTACCGTATTTGATCTGGAACGCGGTTGCCCTGGGTGTCCAGGTTATCGGCCAACTTACTCCGGCGACCAGCAAGTATTTCACCGGCGGCACGCTCGACGTGAGTCACCTCGCAGTCTTCGACGTGCTCAATGCCTTCTGCGGATTTAATGAAACTCCCATAAATGGTCCCCTGTGGTTTCTCAAGTACCTCATCATTGTTTCAATTGTCTCGCCTGTCTTGTGGCATGTCTGCCGCAAGGGTCGCGTCTGTGTGGTCTTTGCGCTACTTGTACTGTACTTTCTGCCCTGGCCATTGTGGATGCGTCATTCGATCTTTGCGGTCGTCTTTTTCACAGGCGGGCTGTACCTGAGCCAGTTCCCGACGGACATCGGCCGACGTGAGCGGTGGTTCCTGATTCTCTATCCGATCCTGGTAGCCGTGAAGGTCGTTGGAGAGTCACAAGGCGTATCATCCGACGTCCTGATGAAGCTCTGTACGCTGCTGTGTATCGGCTTTTGGTGGGCAGCGGCCGGGCGCGTGCACTCCGGCCTTTTGGTGCGGCTTGCACCGGTGGCCTTCTTTGCGTACGTGGGGCATGGAATCATCCTTCAAACGGTGCGCAAGGGCGTATGGGCGTTACACCTCCCCCAATCGGAGGTTCCTGCGCTGCTTGTGTACGTGGTCCCGCCGATAGTGGCCACCCTGCTTCTTATTGCAGCGTTTGGGATACTCAATCGTTGGAGTCCCGCCATGCTCGCCGTGCTTTGCGGGGGTCGATCAGGCTCAGAACCTGCCCGAGTATTTGAGCGGACGTGCCCTGAGCCAGTCGAATCGTCTACAGGGTCGTGTTCCTCTTTCCGGCCGAAAGACGAACGCGCAAGAGAGACCGTCGCAGTGCAGCATCACGGCGCAGGAGGATGACGCGGATTATGATCCATTCTTCAGAAGGAATCGCATGAGTTCAGAGATAATCGACGCTCGGCGTGTCAACTCGCCCTTGATGAAGGTTACCCCGTTGACCGGTCGTAAGCCGGTGACTGTCGCCATCCCTATCGGATGGTCCACTAACATCGGCAATGCCTTTTTTGCCGAAGGGATCAAGTATGTCCTGGAGCGGGCCATCCCCAACTGCCGGGCCGTTCTGCTCACCGACCAGGCCGCATTCCTGAATCTGATGCCGGGACGGAACTATCGTCACGAGCCTCGCAACAGCCTGCGCTACCTCGATCATATCCGGCCCGACTACGTCGTCGTGGCGGGCAGTTGCCTCACCGAGCAGTTTCCTCGCATCTGGGGAGAGTCGTTCCGCCACCTGTACCAGGCAGGCACCAAAGTCCTGTTCATCGGCGCGGGGCACTACGACTACAGCCCGAAGGAGATCGAGCTTTGCAGGGACCTGCTGAAACAATACCCTCCCCACGTATTCATCTCGCGCGATCACAGGACTTATGAGATCTTCCGCGACGTCTCAGAGCATTCGTATGACGGCATTGATTGCGCCTACTTCGTGCCCGATGTTTTCGAGCCCATCCGGACGGACCTCCCGCCGTACATCGTTCTGAACTTCGACAAGACACCGGAGCCATTCATTCACGTCTCGAACAACGGTGCGTTGTCGGCGCCCGGCTCTGCGGACTCGGCGCCGGGCAAGTCAGTCCGATTCGATTTCAGAGGCCACGAGTGGCTGCTTCAGTTCCCGAAGATTCGACTGAAATTGTCGCAGCTTCTGGACAAGGGCTACGCGTTCACCCTAGGGCCCATGGGGCTGCATGGCACTCGGCAGAAGCAGGCGGGTGAGATGATGATCGTGCGCACCGACCATGCCCTGAACCCGTTGATGCTCCGGCGCATCTTTCGCGGTCCCAACGCTTTTGCGGGCGACCTGCCCTATACGTATTACAATCTCTACGGTCAGACGGAACTCACTCTGACGGACCGCATTCACGCCGCCCTGGTCACGATGTCATACGGGCGGCCCGCGATGCTGATTTCACGAAGCGGCCGAGCCTCCATTATCGAGAGAGTGGGTGGCGGGGACGTCACGCGCCGACCGACGCAACTCGACATGGATGTCCTGGCGAGAGAAAAGCAAGGCATGATCGACTTCCTGAGCTCAGTGCCCTGGCAAACGCACGAGAGCCTGTCTGGAGCGGAGCCATTATCCGGCAAGAGGCTGCCACTGCGGGCATCAGATCCGGTCAGGCGGGAACACGTAGAATGAAAATCCTGGTCAATGCGGTGGCTCTTACTGCGGCCGGTGCGCGTAGTGTTGCCGTGAGTTTCCTAAAAGCGTATGCAACCGCAGGATGGCAGGACAACCTGATCGTCTACGCCCCGCCTCAACGAGGCTATGAGGCTCTGGCGGCCTCCAATATTACGATTCGTGCGTTGCCGCGTTTGTTGCAGAGCCGTTTGTTGCGTCATACCGCCAGCGGCGCGTTCTGGCGGCGGGTCGTTCGCGACGAACGGCCCGATGTGGTGTTCAACATGGGCAACTATGCCGTGCCCGTGTCTGTACCCCAAGTGACCCTGTTCCATTGGTCGTACGCCGTTTACCCGGATCGCGATCTGTGGCGGCGAATGGGATGGCAGGACTGGATACGGCGCAAGCTGCGCTGCGTCTTTCTCCGGCGTCAACTGCCCTTCACATCGGCCATGGTGGCCCAGACCGAAACCGTGGCGGCGCGATTGCGTCAGTTGTACGGGGTCAAGGCCGTGCATGTCATTCCCAACGCAGTGAGCCTTCAGGAATCCAGCGAAGTAGTCCAGCCATTGCCTGCCCTGGGACCGCGGGGCTCGCGAGTCCGCTTGCTTTGCTTCGCGAGGTACTATTCCCACAAGAACATCGAGGTCCTGCTGCCCGTGGCTCGGCAATTCAAAGACACGAACGCGCCTTTCCAGATCATCCTCACCTTTGCGCACAACCAGAATAGCAGGGCCAAAGCGCTCATGCAGAGCATTCGACGGGAGGGCCTGGCCGACTATGTGCGCAACATAGGCCCTGTGGACATGCAGGATGTGCCGCGGCTTTATGCGTCCGTGGACGCACTGCTCCTGCCCACTCTGCTGGAATCGTTCAGCCAGACTTATGTGGAGGCGATGCGCTTCGGCAAGCCGATCTTCACCTCGGACCGCGACTTCGCACGCGAGGTGTGCGGCAGTGTGGCGTTCTTCTTTGACCCGCAGGACCCGGGCGACATCGCGCGCACGGTGGTGCAGGCGTTCGAGGACCGAGACGAACTCACCGCCCGCGTTGAGCAGGGCAGGCAGCGCATCGCCGCCATGCCGGATTGGCATACCGTAGCCGGTATGTTCGTGGACGTCCTGCACAGTGTTGGAAATAACCATCATCCTCAAGAGATCCAGGCAGCCGCAGAATGAAACAGATCTTGCAGCATCTCAACACCGGTCAGATGGAAATCGCGGAAGTCCCGTGCCCGCAGGCGGGGCGGGGACAGGTGCTGATTCAGACGCGAGCATCGGTGATTTCCGCGGGGACGGAGCGCATGCTCGTGGAGTTCAGCAAGGCGAACCTGATCCAGAAGGCCCGTCAGCAGCCGGACAAGGTCAAGCAGGTGCTGGACAAGATCAAAGCGGACGGGGTCCTGCCGACACTGGAAGCCGTGTTCCGAAAGCTCGACCAGCCGCTGCCGCTGGGCTACTGCAACGCGGGTGTCGTGCTCGATGTGGGCGAGGGCATTACGGACCTGCAGCCGGGCGACCGGGTCATCAGCAACGGCAACCATGCCCAGATCGTTTGTGTGCCGCGCAACCTGGTCGCCAAGGTCCCGGAGAATGTGACGGATGAGGAGGCGTCCTTTGTGGTGCTGTCAAGCATCGCTCTGCAAGGCATCCGTTTGCTTGAGCCCTGCCTCGGCGAGAAAGTCATGGTCTTTGGCATGGGCCTGATCGGTCTGGTTACCGTGCAGCTCCTGAGGGCCAGTGGGTGTGACGTTCTGGGCGTGGACTTGAATCCGCAACGGCTGAAACTGGCGGAGCAGTTCGGGGCGAAGGTTGTCGACCTGTCTGGCGGCGCCAGTCCCACGGAAGCGGCCAAGGCCTGGACCGCGGAACACGGCGCGGACGGCGTCGTCATCACCGCCTGCACCAAGACGGACGAGATCGTTCACCAGGCCGCCGAGAGCTGTCGCAAGCGGGGGCGTATTGTCCTGGTAGGTGTCGTGGGTCTGAACCTGCGGCGAAGCGACTTCTACGAAAAAGAATTGACGTTCCAGGTTTCCTGCAGCTACGGACCCGGACGCTACGATGAGGCCTACGAGCAGAAGGGACAGGACTATCCGTATGGCCTGGCGCTGGACCGAAGGACGCAATTTTGAAGCCGTGCTGGGCGCGATGTCGAGCGGCACCCTTCGGGTCGAGCCCCTGGTGACGCACAGGTATGCCCTCGACGAGGCCATCAAGGCCTATGAGACGATCGAGAGCGACCCCTCGGCTCTGGGCGTGGTCCTTCAATATCCCCACGAGGTGGTTCGCACGGCTCGCGTGGCGATTTCACAGGGTCGCTCGACCGGGAGCGGCCAAGCCGTCGTGGGCGTCATCGGCGCAGGCAATTTTGCGATCAGCACGCTCTTGCCATGTCTGAGCAGGACAGGGGCGCGCCTCAAGTACATTGCGGGCCGGAACAATGGCGCCTCGCTCGTGCACGCGGCCAGAAAATTCAGGTTCGAGAACGCCGTCACTGACTACAGGCAAATCCTCGATGATGGCGATGTGAACGCCGTCTTTGTAGTGACCGGCCACAACAGTCATGCCTCCCTGGCGGGCGAGGTCCTGGATGCGGGCAAGCATGTCTTTGTGGAGAAGCCGCTCGCGATCAGCATGGCGCAGTTGGTTGATATCGGGGACATGGCTAGGCAGCATCCTGATCGGCAGCTCATGGTGGGTTTCAATCGCCGTTTCAGCGCTCACACTCAAAGGATCAAAGAACACTTGGCAGGTCGAGCCGGTCCCATCTGCATGACAATGACGGTGAATGCCGGCGAGA
This sequence comes from Sedimentisphaerales bacterium, assembly GCA_963708075.1. Taxonomy (GTDB): domain Bacteria; phylum Planctomycetota; class Phycisphaerae; order Sedimentisphaerales; family Anaerobacaceae; genus PLanc-01. Next base: position 3,226,513 of record OY970194.1, on the reverse strand, counting down.
TCCCTGCCACTCACTGGACTCAGGACCCGCAAGAGGGGGGAGGACGCATTATCGGCGAGGGGTGTCATTTCATCGATCTGCTATCCTGGCTCGCGGGCAGTCCCATCGAGACGGTCTCTGCGGCACGGGTAGGTGAAGGCCCGGCCGTACGCGATGACAAGATGTCTATCCTCCTGACCTTCGCAGATGGCTCGGTCGGGACCGTCAACTACTTTGCCAACGGGTGCAAGAGGTATCCCAAGGAGAGCCTTGAGGTCTTCTGCGACGGCCGGATCGTTCGCCTGGAGAATTTCCGTGTGACCCGGACGTACGGCTTCGGGCGCGACAGGACATTCAAGACCAGACGCCAGGATAAGGGCCATATGACGGAGATTCAGGCGTTCGTGGACCGCGTGGCCCGCGGCGGCGGTCCGCTGATTCCCTATGAAGAGCTGGCGAACGTTACGTCGGCAAGTATTGCAGCCGTGGAGGCGGCAAGAGAGCACAAAGTAATCTGCCTTCGCGAAACAGCAGGGGCATCTCGGCTGGAGAGGAAAGGGCAGCCTGCTCACTCTTGTGTTGAGGTGGGATGCGCGGCCGTTTGACTCGTCTCCTGAGCACAATCCGCTATCTGCGCGGAGCAATTATACGGGCAAGCTCGACGGTATGCGGTTGCCACGAAAGACCGACGGCTGCCAAGGGAGTCTGACCGAGCGCCGGATTTTCCAGGCTGTCAATGGACTCTTGCGAAGGACATACTGCCTCCTGCGACCGAGGGCATCCAAGAGAATGCGATCAGCAAAGGTATCTTTCGATTCCTGAACATGTCACGCGAGATCGGCTTCCCTCCACGCTGGGACGGGGACAGCCAGCCAAAGCTGTGGCTCTACAACCTCCATTACTTTGACTGGCTGTGGGTCCTGGATTTCAATGCGGGCAAGCGGGTCGTACTGGACTGGATTGGCAAGTGCAGATGTTCCGGCCGCGACGTGGGTTGGGATCCCTATCCGACATCCCTGAGGCTGATCAACTGGTGCGGCTTCTTCTTTGGACGCTTCAAGGACGACACAGAGAGCGACCGCGGCTTCTGCGACGCCCTTTGGGAGAGCCTGTACGCGCAATGTGACTGGCTCAGCAGGCACGTCGAAACGCATCTGCTGGGCAACCATTATCTTGAGAACGCGGCTGCATTGGCCTTTGCGGGGGCCTGCTTCCGGGGAGAGCATGCCCGCAAATGGCTCAACCGGGGAATGCGGATTCTCTCCAGGGAGATTCGCAAGCAGATCCTCCCGGATGGCGTGCACTTTGAGCTGTCTCCCATGTACCACTGCCGTATCCTGTATGTGCTGGCGGTACTCATGGAGGCTGAGGTTGAAGAGCTTACGGCTCTCCTGGCGGAGCCGGCTCATCGAATGGCGCGAGCCCTTGACGAATTGCGCCACCCTGACGGCAAGATCGCCCTGCTGAGTGATAGCGCTCATGGCGTGTACCATGATCCGGAGCGCTTGCTGACGTACTGCGCTCGCCATCTGCCCGGCCCAGGGATCGAGAGTGCTTCCTCCGGCGGCTTCAGCTTGCCGGCTTCCGGCTACTATGGATGGCGGGGCTCCGACGGCACATACCTCATTGCGGACTTCGGCCGAATCGGTCCCGACTACATTCCCGGCCACGGACATGCGGACATCTTCAACTTCGAGTTGTCCCTGAACGGCCATCGGGTCGTCACCGATTCCGGGGTCCACGACTACGAGGATTCTGCGGTGCGTCGATACTGTCGTTCCACGGCCGCCCACAACACCGTCGAGATCGATGGTCAGGACCAATGTGAGTTGTGGGGCGCCTTTCGCGTGGCCAGGCGCGGCTATCCGCGTGACGTCACGTGGCGTTGCGACGAGAGGGGCTTCACACTGAGCGGATGGCATGACGGTTACCGCAGGTTGCCCGGCAAGCCGACGCACGCCAGGCAGATGCAGTGGAGTACGGCCGAAGGCCTGACCGTGCATGACAGGATCACAGCGCGGCGGCCCGTTCAGTGTATCTCTCGTTTGCACCTCCATCCCGCGTGCCATGTGGCCGACGTGAGCAGCCGTCTTGTGCATGTGTCGCACCCGGGAGGGGACTTTGCGGTGGAGACGAACTGCGACGTTCGAGTGGAGGAGACGCCCTATTTCGAGCGGTTCTACGAGGTCCGGACTCGTCCCTGTTTATGCATGGTCGGCCGAGGGTGTGAAGTCGAAATCAGGTACAGGATACGAAGCAAAACCACACCTTGAAGTTTTGAGGAACGGCGTGAAGATACTGATTATTGCTCAATACTTCCCTCCCGACATCACGGCGGCGGCCTTTCGAATCTTCGATACCGCTCGGCTCCTGGAGGCCAATGGCCATGAGGTCCACGTGATCACAGCCTTGCCGCACAGGTCACAGGCCGACGGGGATTCCGTGGCGGAATACGACTGTCAGATCTCCCGTGTATTGCGGACCAGGGTCACTCATTTGAATGGGGGAGGGTTCCTCAACTACATCAGGCATTATGTGTCCTTCATGGTGGGAAGCGCCTGGCTTGGAGTGAAGCATCGGCTGGTTCACTGGAAACCCGACGTGATCTGGGCCAGCTCTCCTCCATTGTTTGTGGGCCTTAGCGGCGTGGTGCTGTCCCGGCTGTTTCGAATCCCTCTGGTGGTCGATATCCGGGATATCTGGCCTGCATCCGCCGTCGGGGCAGGGCAACTATCGGCAGGGGGAAGGGCCTACCGCATCGGCGAGAGGATGGAGCAGTACGTCTATCATCAAGCCGCTCATATTACGTGTGTGGCTCGGCCGATGCAGGAATACATCCGTGCAAAGACCAGGACTTCTGTGACCATCGTGTACAACGGGGCGAAGGCATCGGACATTGCGGACGGACCCGACGGGCGTCACGGCCCCTCGAGCGACCATACACTCCTCTATGCAGGTAATCTCGGCAGGGTCCAGCAACTCGACCTGTTGATCCGCGCGTGGACGAACGTGCATGGCAGGAATGGTCACAGCAAATGGATCATGAAGCTCCTGGGGACCGGGGCCGTAGAGGACGACCTGAAGAAGCTCGTAAGAGACCTCGGGGCGAGCGACAGCATCGTCTTCATGCCCCCTGTTTCCCGGCAGGACGCGGCGCGGGAGATGTCGCACGCCGCCGCTTTGTCCGTGAATCTCCGCCCGGACAAGACGTTCGAGAGGACAATCCCTTCGAAAGTCTTCGACTGCATGGCAGCGGGCAGACCGATTCTGGCCGGCGTGTCCGGAGAGGGCCGGGAGATCCTGGAATCGACAGGGGCGAACCTATGTTACCGGCCAGGCAATCAGCAGGACCTGGAGCAAGCCCTGGAGCAACTTATGCGGGACTACCAGCGCCTGCGGCTGCTGGCGTACAGGAACCCCCAGGTGGTACGGAACGGGTACACAAGGGAACGGGCCGTGGAGGCCCTTATGAGAGTCTTTGCTTCCGTGGTCCCGAATCGCAGCCTCGGCCCGGCGACGGGGACAGACAACCAGTGGCAGTATCGTCGATTGGCGTCTCAATTTAGCCGAGAGGACACCTTGAAGGGCCGAATCGATGAGAGACTCCCGGAGCGGAAGCCTGCCCATGCACACAAGTCATCGCCGGGGCAGGCACGCAAGCAAGCTCCGTTGGACGACGAAATACCCATATCTGATAGAAAATGAACAGAATGCATCACGGCCGATATGATGGGAGCAACCGATGAGAATCTGCACAGTGGGTGCGGGCTATGTGGGGTTGGTTTCCGCGGCTTGTCTGGCGGAGGCGGGAAATGAAGTAGTCTGTGTGGACAAGGACGAGGGGCGGATCGCACGGCTGTGCGAGGGGGCTGTCCCGATCTATGAGCCGGACCTGGAGAGGCTTGTCCAGCGGAATCTGCGGTCCGGGCGGCTGCGATTCACCACGGATTTGCAGGAGGCAGTGCGCCGGTCCTTGATCATCATTCTCGCTGTCGGCACGCCCGCTGCGGCGGATGGCTCGACGAATCTGTCGCACATTGACGCCGTGGTGGCCCAGATCGGCGGGCTGCTGGAAGAATACCGGATCATCGTGACGAAGAGCACGGTGCCCGTGGGCACGCATACGCGGATCATCACGGCGCTGCGCTCCCGGACGAGCGTGCCATTCGACTACGTGGCGAATCCGGAATTCCTGAAAGAGGGCGCAGCCGTGGAAGACTTCATGCGGCCGGACAGGGTCATCATCGGGACGACCAGTCCCCACGCCAGGGAGGTCATGGCCGAGCTCTACGCGCCGTTCATGCGGAAATCCAACAGGATTCTGTGCATGGACCCCATGTCCGCCGAGATGACCAAATATGCCGCCAATGCGATGCTGGCGACGCGGATTTCCTTCATGAACGAGATTGCATATCTCTGTGAGGAAGCAGGGGCGGATGTCGAGTCCGTCCGGCGGGGCCTGGGGTCGGATCCTCGCATCGGGCCCGCCTTTCTGTTCCCGGGCGTGGGGTTCGGCGGCAGTTGCTTTCCCAAGGACATTACCTCGCTGATCCACACGGGCCAGTCGCACGGGCTCGCGATGGATCTCGTCCAGGCCGTGTGGCGGGTCAATCAGACGGCGAGGGAGCGGTTTGCGGAACGAGTGCGAGAACACTTCGCCGGACAGGAGCGTAGCGTCACGGTCGCCGTGTGGGGGCTTGCGTTCAAGGCCAATACCGATGACATCCGGGAATCACCGGCGCTGTACTGCGTCAGGAGATTCCTGGACTGGGGCATGAGGGTGAAGGCATACGATCCGGAGGCGGGGCAGGCCGCTCTGACGGCTCTCAACGGGCAGATCCAGCTTTGCACGAATTCCTACGAGGCCCTGGATGGCAGTGACGCGCTGATCGTGCTGACCGATTGGCAGGAGTTCAGGACGCCGGATTTTGACGCGATTCGAAGCCGATTGAAGCGGCCGCTCGTCTTTGACGGGCGAAACCTCTACGACCCCGGCAGGGCCAGGCAGGCAGGCCTTGAGTACCACTGTGTCGGCCGGCCCTCGCAACCGGGCAACGAGTGCGAGTAGACGCACTTCCTGATCCGCCGGTGCCACAAACCGGCTCATCTGTTTGTCCCACCAGCCCATAATTCACCTCACTCCTCGATGTGGCGGAGGATTATCGGTCCCCTGGAGAGTTTTCTTGTGACAGGGCCGGAGGTCTTTCGTAGTTGCTGAAAATCAGTTTATAGTACCGTGACCCTGTTGCCGATATATGACATACGAACTTTATTGGCATATGATCCATTGTCGAGATGGAAATCGAGCAGGAGTTCAATACGAGAGCGGACAACACCGCAGCAGGCAGGGATTCCATACAGGAATTTCCTGAATGCGAGTTCCGCTGTTATCGGACAGTATTCGTGTCACATGGGGACACTGGTCCCCTGTAATTCGTTATCTGGTACTCGCGGGTCGAGGGGCTGCGTATCCTAGCCAGGCCGGTGACCGGGGGGTCGGATTTCATGGTGAGTCCGAGCTTCGCAGGCTGCCGGCAGGGAGACATAAGGCAGCTTATGGAACAGAGTGTACAAGTTGGTGTCCTGCAACTGGGGGGTATGGCAGGGGGAATCTCTGCTGAACAACGAAGATCGCGGAAGCAGAAATGTGCTGAGCTTCGCCCGATCCCCAGCTCTTCGCATGTGGTGGAAGAGGCACAGCCGTCACTGGATTCGACCGGGGCTTGCACGGAGCGGCTTCCCCATACCGCGGAAGTGCTGATTCGCTTGCTCGACATCGCCGGTGCGCTGGCGATCCTCAGCGTCACTTTCCCCGTGATCCTTGTCGTTGCGCTGCTTGTCAAGCTGACTTCACACGGCCCGGTTCTGTACAGGCAGGAACGGGTGGGCGAAAATGGAAGGCTCTTTACGCTCTACAAGTTTCGCACCATGGTCAACGATGCGGAGAAGCATATCGGGCCGGTGTGGGCGGCCAAGGATGATGACCGTGTCACGCCTGTCGGCCGCGTTCTTCGAAGGATGCGTATCGACGAGCTGCCGCAGTTGTGGAACATCCTGCGGGGAGAAATGAGCCTCGTTGGGCCCCGGCCGGAGAGGCCCTACTTCGTAGCGCGACACAAGGCCCTGCAAGGCGTCCGGTTGTCCGTGAAACCGGGACTGACCGGCCTGGCCCAGGTGAGAAGCGTCTATGACCTCAAGCCCGACCACAAAGTCAAATACGACTGCCTCTATATTCAGAGGAGATCATTCCTCCTGAATCTCTATATCCTCGTGCTCACCATCCCCGTGCTCGTCGCCAGAAAAGGATGGTAGTCCGGGTCACACCTCAGGATAGATCCACGGCTTGCGATACTCGCGCCGGAGCAGTTGATTGGCTTGCGCGTCGTTGATGCATGTCTCGTGGTCGCCGTCCCATTTGACGCTTCGGCCGAGCTTCATCGACAGCATTCCAAGCAGGCTCATGACCGTGGAGTAGTGGACTTCCTCGATGTCGCTGATCGGGCGTTTGCCGGTCTCGATAGCGTTGAGGAAGTCGGCCCAAAGTTCCTTGATGTTCTGGTCGTCCGGCTGGTTGAGCTTGGGCTCCTCGTGAATCTCCTGCTCACCCCGCCCGATCGGATAAAACGTCCATCCTCGCTGCCAGCCCAGGTGGAACGTCCCCTTTGTGCCATAGAAGAAGCAGCCGACGCTTTCGGATTTCTCCGCGGGGTTGCCGGAGAACTGGCGATGCTCCCACGTCACTGTCAGGTCGTCGAATTCATAGGTCGCGACCTGATGGTCGGGCGCATCGGTCGTCTGGTGCTCCTGCGTGAGGACGGGCTTGCCTTTGATGGGCCGGCCACCGGCGGAGAATACCGTGTGTGGCGACTTCCTTTCCATGATCCAGCGGACCTGGTCGAGCCAGTGGACGCCCCAGTCGCCTAACGTCCCGTTGGCATAATCGAGATAGCTGCGCCAGCTTCGCGGGTGAATGCCGCCGCTGTACGGTCGCATCGGAGCCGGGCCGCACCACCGGTCCCAGTTCAGCTCCTTCGGAGGCTCGACGATCTTCTTCGGCTCCTCCGGACCGTTTCCGCCGGAAAGCACAAAGCAGCGAACCATCCCGATCTTCCCCGCTTTTCCCTCCTGTAGAAACTCCCTGCCCGAGACATTGTGCGGCGAGACCCGCCGGTGCGTCCCCACCTGGACGACGCGGTTGGCCGCTCGGGCCGCGTTGACCATAGCCCGGCCCTCCATGATCGTGTGGCTGATGGGCTTCTCCACGTACACGTGGGCGCCGGCCTTGACCGCCGCGATCATCGGCAGGGCGTGCCAGTGGTCGGGCGTGGCCACGATGGCTATGTCGGGCTTGTCCTTCTCCAGCATCTCGCGATAGTCCTCGTACTGCCTGGGCTGATCGCTCGTCCATTTGCCCGCCTCCGCGGCGCACCTGGCAATCTGTCGCTGATCCACATCCACCAGCGCCGCCAGCTTGCATCGCCCCGACGCCATCGCCTCCCGCAGGATATTCGTGCCCCACCAGCCGCAACCGATGAGGGCCGTGCGATAGGTCTTATTCTGCTGCGCGCCTGCCACGGCGGGGAAGTTGAGGGCCAACCCGGTGGCAATCGAGCTTGTGAGAAATGTCCGGCGATTCATAGGCATGGTCATCTCCTTCTCAATCTGGCGAACGGGCCATCCTCGCCCCTGTCAAAACCGGCAGACGCATCGGCCTGCCCCTTTGCTATCCACTCTATTGACTCGCGGCGCCGCGTCAAGCCTGAAATGACGCCCGCCCGTCCTGAGTGATGCCGTAAGGCGGGTTGCGATTGAGAATCTCGTGTCGCCGGGTGGCGGCGGCAAGGCCCCAGGCTTTGCCGATGGCGAAGGGACAAACCATTGGCAGGCCGGCGATTGCCGATGCCACCCAAAGCTTGATGGTGCGATAAGAGGAACTCATGTGTAGTCGGTATGGACTATAAGCAGGACGTTAAGGAATGCGGCTCATAGGCTCATGGCGAGCCAGGTCGGGACAATGGCGTAGAGTTGGCTGTCGTGCCGGACATAGAGGAAAAAGAGAAGGGGCTGCACAGCGAGGGTGCAGCCCCTTGTTTTATGCAACCGCCGTTGCTTGTCACGGCGTATGAACCAGGTCTTGTCGCTTAGTTGACCGTGAAGTTGAGATTGTCGCTGATCAGGACCGTGTGATTCACGGACAACTTGGTGGTGTCAGGATAGTAGGCGATCTTGTTGATGTACACAGCCCACTGATAGGTGCCCGTGGACAAGGCTCCTGTTTCATAGTACCAATCGGCAACGCCGTCGGCATCCGTCGTGAAGGTATTGACCAACGTGCAGGGGCCGGCTGTGGCAACGTTGCCGGCAGTGATCCCGTTTCCATCGAGGTAGGCTCTGTACGTAGCATTCGGCAACAGTCCAGCCACCGAGAACTGAACAACCACGAATTTGGCGCTCGCCGCCTGCTCCACGATGAAGGATCCCGTGGCACCCATGTCGTAGGCTTCCTGTGTGTGGGCGTTGTTGTACTTCGTGTCCGGGAAGACAGTGAGGGCCGGTGCGATGACGCCTGCGTCAACAACGGCCTTGGGCTTGGGCGCAGCGACTGTAATGCAGACGGGCACTGCCAGTGCGGCCAATACAACAGCCAACATGATTAGAGTTCGATAGCTTCTCATCACATACCTCCTAACCAAAGAGTATTTCAATTACTTCTATTGCCACCCTGCCTTCGCAGGAGCGGGTACTTTCAGTGGCTTCCATGCAGGTAACTATGGGCCCCCCTGAAGCACCATCGATTGATCGGCATCAAGCCGCCAGTCTCCTTCGTGCCTCAGTGCCTCAGCGTCAGTATAGCAATTCTACAGGGGGCCTTGTCAAGGGAAAAATGGGAAAACTGGGGGACATGCAGTGGTGGGGGCATTTGGGGAAGTGCCTCGAATCGCCCGCGAAAGGTGTCTCCGGCAAGGCTTATCCACGTGCCCGCGCGTGGGAGTGGGGAATTCGCCAAGTCGCCTTTGAGTTTAATGCATGAAGAAATCTTCGCCTCGCTGGTTAAAGAAATTGGCCACCCGCCGCTGAACTACCCAACAGCTTCATCGCTTCTGCAGAATGATGGTTTTTATAGGTCCTTGGGCATTGATGCCCTCGGGCCGGAAGGGAGAAGCGTGATGAACGCGGGTTCAGGACCCTGGTCGGTGCCTGCTACGATGGTGGCACGCTGAAGAATCCTCGCGGCTGGCTCAATGCGATAAACGGGACGCCACAGGCGGTCGGCATCATGCATACGACTTCGCAGGACAAATATGACGCGATCAGCCCGTTCGGAGACCTCGTCAGAGATCGCAGCAAATGACTTGGCGCAGTACCGGTCCCGTAGGCCTATACCAAGAAGCGAAACGGATCCGTGGCATCCGTGGGCAAAAAGAAGGGGCTGCACATTTGCTGTGCAGCCCCTTGTTTTATACAACTGCCGTTACTTATTACGGCATATGGTCCAAGTTCTGTTACTCGATCGTGAAGTCCAGGTTCTCGCTGATCAGGACCGTGTGATTCACCACCAGCTTGCCGTTCCTGTCATAAGCGATCTTGTTGATGTACAGGGACCACGCATAGGTGCCCGGGGTCAGATCCAGTACTTCATAGTAGAACACGCCGTTTCCCGATGCGTCCGTGGTGAAGGTGCCCTTCAACTGGCAGGGGCCGGCTGTGCTAAGGTCGCCGGGAGTGATGCCGGTTTGATCGAGGTAGGCTCTGTACGTAGCGTTGGGGATCAGCCCGCCAACGGCGACCCAGATGCCCACCCAGTCCATACTCATTGGCTGGCCCACTGTGAAGGAGCCCTCGGCGCCCATGAGCTCGGCTTCAGCGGTGTGGCTGTTTACGTACTTTGTGCCAGGGAAGACATCCGTCGGCAGACCGAAGAGACCTGCGTCAACGATGGCTCTGGGTTTGCCGGAACCTGCAAAAGTACTGCAAACAGGCACTGCAAGGACAGCCAACGCGGCGACCAACATGACTAGACTTCTAGAGCTTCTCATCACATACCTCCTAACCAAGTGTGTTTTTTAGTTACTTCTAATGCCACTCTGCCTTGGCAGAAGTGGGAACTTTCAGTGGCTTCCATGTAGGAAATTGGGGCCCCCCCCTGAAGCACCATCGATTGCTCGGCATCCAGCCGTCACTCTCCTTTGTGCTTCAGTATTGATAAGAGTTAATATAGCATTTTTGGGGGGTCCTTGTCAAGGGGAAAATGGGAAAACTAGGGAGTGTGCCAATTTTGCGATGGCCCTGAAAGAAGATCGCAAACCGCCTATAAAAAGGGTCTTTGGTGACGCTTGGACGTGCACGAGGCGTTCACCGGACCGTCGCGGGTCTTACATACGAGCAAGACTGCCCACATGGGGCTATCCACTCGTGGAAAAATTTCTTTCGCGGGCATTTTTCTGTTGGCATGGCCTGTCAGCATGGATACTGTCTGGCCAAGATGTCATGGAGGATATCTATGTGGGTGAGTAAACGCCGATCCCAAGGTCAAGAGGACCTGTGGATCAACACAGCCGAAATTGTCACTTCTCGCAGCCCTCCCTTTTGCTCGCGGCTCAATCGATTGTTGGATGAGCACGGCTTCGATCGGTTCATCAAAGATCGCTGCCGGATGCTCTACGCGCAGATCCGGGAGCATCCCGGCATCCCGCCGGGTGGCACTTCCGCATGCTGTTGGTCGCCATGGTCTGTGACCCAGCCGCTCGCATGGATGCGCTCTTCTATGCGCTGCTAAAGAAACTCGGCGCCCGCGACCGATACTTACTGACAGCTTCATCGCATCAACAAGGATGGTTTATTGGCCCGCAGGCATTGAGGCTCTCGGGCCGGAAGGGAGAAGCGTGATGGGCACCTCGAAGGGATTTTTCCTCGCAGTCACAGTCACATCGGCCACTTTGCTACTGCTCGGTATCGGGACTCTCGGCGCCAAGCCGGACAAACCCAATCCACACAAGCCTGTACCTGCGACCGACATTGTCCTCGTACCGAAAATCACGTTGCAGGGGGCGCAGGCGCGCGCTGCCCGCAGCGGACAGAGAAGGACGGGAGCCGCAACAGGAGTCCTCGGAGCACAATGTGGCGGCACCAGGTACGCCATCGTCATCGGTATTTCCGACTATCCCGGGGCGCTGAATGACCTCGACTATGCCGACGACGATGCCGTTGTCACGACAGAGGTTCTGAGCAGCATTTACGGCTTCGACGACATCACCACGCTGATAGATAAGAATGCGACCCGCGAGAGTGTCCTGGACGCGATTGACAGGATACGGGCACTGGCAAGCTCGGCCGATGAAGTGGTCTTCTTTTACAGCGGCCATGGCATGAGCGGCGACGCCATGGACGGCGACAGGGAGAAGGTGGATGAGGCTATCGTCGTGAATCCGCTCCCCTCTAATACCGATCCGTTCGCTGATTACGAACCGATCTGGGACGGCGAGTTAGAAGTCGCCTTCCGCAATTTCCCAACCAGCCGGGTCATCTTCATCTTCGACATGTGCATGGCGGGTGGAATGAACGATCTTCTGGCACCGGGCCGGGTGCTCCTCATGGCCGCGGGCGAGAGGGCTGATGCCTACGAAGGTCCCGACTGGGGCGGGGGCCAGGGAGAGTTCAGTTATTACCTTGCCGAGGGTATGTCGACAGGCGTAGCGAATGTACACGACTACGCCGACATTGGTGTACTGTCCAATCCTCCCCTGGTGACTATCGAGGAGGCATTCGACTACGCCAAGGCCAACTGTGTTGAGGATAGCCCGGTGATCGGCGACAGCTTCCTGTACGATCTGCTGCCATAGAGGTCGCTGGGGCGATACCTGTCGAGTGATATCCAGTTGCTCATGTGTCATAGACCCGGGTGGCAGGGACAAGCGGCAGCTTGCTGATGCCACCCGGGCTTTTCCACTATCAAATCGCCAGGCGGACTATGCCCACCCTCTGCCCTGGCCCATTCCCATTTGCTTTTTCGTTGGCCCGGCCCTACAATCTCGTCGTTGACTCACAGGCTACTGTGCGTTTTGAGGAGCATGAAGATGCAACGGAACCGCTCAAATCTGTCGCGGCGTGATCTTCTGGCAACCACCGCGGTCTCCGTCGCCGCCGGGGGCGTGATGGGAGCAGGTTGCATGGAGCAGAACAAGCGAACTACAAAGACACTTGCCATGTGTGGGCTGGACTGTGCGGCGTGCCCCGCGTTCATCGCCCGCAAGACCGACGATCAGGCCCTGCGGGTCAAGACCGCCGCGGAGTGGTCCAAGCAGTTCAACGTCGCCCTCAAGCCCGAAGATATCAACTGCGTAGGCTGCCTGAAGGTCAAGGGCGTGCACATCGGTCACTGCGCCGAATGCGAGATCCGTAAGTGCGGCCTGGCCCGCAAGGTGGCCAACTGTGCCCTGTGCGACGACTACCCTTGCGAGAAGATCGCCACGTTCATCGCCAATGTTCCCCCGGCCAAGGCCAACCTGGAAGAGGTCCGACGCGCCGGCCCGAGGTGACCGGCGAGAATCAGGCTGGGAACCCTGCGCCCGGACACTGGCTTTTTCCGCTTTGGGCCTATCTGTGATGGAAGATGCGGTGCTGTAGCAGAATGGGTCGGTGTCTCCAGAGTTGACAATTGCACAAGATACCGTGGAGCAGGACGAATGAGGATGGTGCCCGGGCTTGGGAAGACGATGCAGTTGCCTCTGTCGGCAATTATCGTGGGGATCGCGGCGTTCGCTGTGGCAGACAGTGAGTCCGGTCGAGCTGGGGACGCTGCGTCTCAGGCGACTGCTGTGGTGGACGTCAAGCCGTTGACAGAGGCCCCGTTGGAGGCGGGGAAGCGGGAGGCTTGGCGAGAGGGGCTCTGGGCGGAGCGGCAGAAGCTGCGGGAGCGACTGGGGTATGATGGCGGGTCCTATCAGAACGAGGCTTTTGGGTGGGTGCCGGCTTGCTACTGTTGTTGCTTTGCCATGATGTATGATCAGAAGTTCTATGATCGTGCGGGCGGGCGCTACACGATCGATTCATTTCTGGAGGAGGGGGTGAAGGAATTCGGGGGCTATGATGCGATTGTGCTCTGGCACGCGTATCCACGGATCGGGTTTGACGAGCGCAATCAGTTCGATTTCTATCGGGACATGCCGGGTGGGTTGGAGGGGCTGCGCGAGTTGAGTCGCACTATGCATGGGCGCGGCGTCAAGGTCTTCATCGACTACAATCCGTGGGATACGGGGACGCGGCGGGAGGGCAAGTCCGATGTTGAGATGCTGGCGGAGATGGTCAAGGCGATCGACGCGGATGGCATATTCCTCGACACGCTCCATGAAGGGATGCAGGAGCTTCGCGACAGGCTGGACGCTGTGAAGCCGGGGGTGGTCCTGGAGTCGGAGCTGACACTGCCGGTGGAGCGGATCGCGGATCATCACATGTCCTGGGCCCAGTGGTTCACGGACAGCGAGGCCCCCGGCGTGCTCTGGAACAAGTGGTTCGAGCGGCGGCACATGATGCACCAGATCCAGCGATGGAACCATGACCACACCGGCGAGCTGCACATGGCCTGGATGAACGGCAGCGGCATGCTCGTATGGGAAAACGTCTTCGGCTCGCGGGTCGGCTGGAGCCCGCGCGACCGCTCCATCCTGCGCTCAATGCTGCCGATTCAGCGGCGGTACGTCTCGTTGTTCTCCGGGGAGCGCTGGATGCCTTTGGTACCCACGGAGCACGCGAACGCATACACAAGTCTGTGGCAGGCCGACGGAGTTCGCCTGTGGACGCTCGTGAATCGCTCCAACCTGCGCGTGGAGGGCACGCTGCTGAGGGTACCACATGTCCGGGGACAGCACTACTTCGATCTCATAGCCGGGCGCGAGTGCGGCCGCGTTGATGACAATGAAGTGTCACTCGATGGCTCTATCCGGCCTCGCGGCATTGGGGCCTTCGTTGCAGGGACAGCGGAGGCTCTCGGCGTGGATTTTCAGACGTTCCTTGCTCGCCAGGCGACGATGGATCGCCAGGCCGACTGGAATGCGTCCTCCCCGGGTCTTGAGGAGAGGCTGCAGACCAGGGAGCCCACGAGGAGATATGGTAGGGATGAGATTCCTGCCGGCATGGTGGCCATTGGAGCTACGGATCTGCGGATGCGAACGCAGTACAGGAACCGCGAATGCGGGTTCTACAGCGTCGCGGGACAGACAGCACAACCCAGCCGTGACCTGCACAAGTCTGTCCGCTTCGAGCGGGATGTCTCTCTGGGGCCCTATGCGATTGACCTGACGCCCGTGACGAATGCCCAATACGCCCGGTTTCTTGCGCAGACCGGGTATGTGCCACGGGACAGAGAGAATTTCCTCAAGCACTGGAACCACGGTGAAGTCCCGCCTGGCCTGGAGGATCACCCGGTGGTGTACGTCGATCTGGAGGACGCGCGGGCCTATGCCCGGTGGGCGGGTAAGCGATTACCCACGGAGGAAGAATGGCAGTACGCCGCACAGGGTGCCGATGGGCGCACCTATCCCTGGGGCAATGAGTGGGAGCGGGGTCGCTGCAACGATGGCGGCAGGGGAGGGACGACGGCCGTCACCACCTTCCCGCAGGGCCGCTCGCCCTTCGGCTGCTATGACATGTGCGGCAATACCTGGGAGTGGACCGAGAGCGAGCGCAGCGACGGCCGGACTCGCTTCTGCATCCCCAAAGGCGGTTCCTGGTACAAGGCCAATGGCTCCGACTGGTACGCCGACGGTGGGCCGCAGCCTTGTGACTTCGCCGCAAAGTTCCTGCTGATGTGGCCCGGCCTGGACCGCTGTGCGACAATCAGCTTTCGTTGTGTCATCGATCTTGTGGACGAGTAAATAGCTGCATTACTCAGAAATCCTATTGACCCGAGAGAACGACCTGGCTAAAGATGCGTACACGTCGGCGTGGAGTGACCTGACGTCAAGCTGGTAGACGGACTCAGGTCGATCCATCGCCGAATCGAATTGGGGGAATGAGAGGCAGGGACGAATGGGGGGCCATCCAGTCCGCTGGCCCGACGAACTGCGCAACGGGGCAGATGGACGAGGTCAATCATCCTATGGGTCTGCCAAGGCCCGACAGACGGAGTGCATCCGGCAACATAGCTCATGCAGGATTGCTGGAGGAGTAACTACATAGGGCCCGAAAGGCGCCCACGGCCAACGTAAGGACATGGGGGGACAGTATGAAAGGACTCATTTCTGTCGTAGCAGTCATTTATTTCACGATCAGCGCCGGACAAGCCACGATGGCTCAACCCAAGTACCGATGGCGCTCGCCGTATCTTATGTCGCGACTTGACAGAATCCCGTCGCGCAATGCTGAACCGGCGCCTGTGGATGTGCCCAGGGGCTTGGCTGGTGCGGAGGATCCCGATGTGGCCCGGAAAGCGCCTGGCGGTCTGACTGAACTGTTCTCTGCAGGCGGTCGCATGTCAAACAACATGGCGGAAGACCTCGGACGTGACGGCGTCTCTCCAGCCGCCGAGCGATCAGAGCCAGCGGTGAGGGGTGATGAATGTACTTCGTGGGGCTCTGGCACGGAGAGTAAATTGGCGTTCGGCAATGCGGCCGACGCCGCACTCGACCGGGCACGAGCCTGGCGGCCCAGCGCGGGCACGGCCGCCGTAACTCCCTCAGCGGTCTGCAAAGTCTCCAAATGGTCGCACGATCTGGATGCCTTGCTCGATGCGCAGGGCTTGTCCGGCTCATACACTGTCTGGATTGACACAAACTGCACCATCTCGGCCAATAGGACGACGGGGCCGGGGGTGTACTATCAGTTCAAGTCTGGGTGCAAGATCTCGGCCGCCGGCGCCACGACGTTGACGATCCATAGTCCCGCCAATGTGAGCGCGGAAGCCTGCCAGCAGGTTTTCGGATCCGGCGTAACCATTCGCTTTACGGAATCGGGCACGGTGTATCCGAAGTGGTGGGGCGCCACCGGCAATGGATCGACGGATGATACAGCCACGATCCAGGCGGCGATTGATGCTATTGGTGACGGCACCGTGTTACTGCGGAGAGGCACGTATATCGTCGATGGTCTGCGAGCGGACCGCGGGACGATTCTAAAGGGCGACGACGGCAGCACCCTGAAACTCAGGGACCGCGCTGTCGGCAGCATTCTCAGCATCACGGGGCAGAACGATATCTCCATCGAGAACCTCACATTCGACATGAATGGAGCCAACCAGGGCAATCCCGGGGTGCCCATCACGAAACGAGGCATCTACGCGACGCCGGTCAGCAACCTGCAAATCAGGGACTGCCGGTTCATCAATCTGTTTGAGTGCGGCGTGGACGTCTATCGGGGGAGCTACATTTCCATCGAGAACTGTTACTTCAGCGGCAAAGTGGAGGGCAACCCCACCGAGTGGGCGGTCAAGGATATCCGTGCTGCCGGTTGCAGTCATCTTGCAGTGCGGGGCTGTGCGTTCGATCACGATGCCCCTGCGGACATGGACCATGGTGTCGTTGGCATCTACCTCTCAGCCGTCAGCCAGAGCACCATCGATGGCAATCTGCTCAGATACTGTGGGGCGGATCACGGTGGTCATCACCAGGGCGCCGCGATCGACCTCTACAACAACAATCGTGATGTCGGAATCACGAATAATACGCTGGAGGAGTGTAACTACATGGGTTGCCGCATCAGTCGCTCCAGCGATATCCGCTTCGAGGGCAACTTCGTGAAAATAGCAGATGCAGGGTACGTGTGTACAGTGCTGATTAACGGGGATGGCGTGCTTGGCGCGGACAGAGTATGGATTGTAGACAACACCCTGAAAACGGCCGCGAATGACGGCGAGGGCGTCCTCATTGTGGGCAATGATGCGGCGGGCAAGGAGCCGAATGAGATCTATGTACTCAACAATACGATAGAAGGGTGGTATGGCGTTCGGGTCGTTCGGGGCTGTCATGGCCTTCTTGTCAGCGGCAACAGTATTGCCACGCGGTATTCCGGTATTCGTCTTGAGAAAGGGGCATCTGCCGCGTTGCGCGGTGTCGCGGTCGCGAATAACCATCTGGACATGTCCCGCAGCGTCAGCCAATACGCGCTGGGCGTCAACGGCGAGGACACAGAGATCTACGGCAACACGATCATGAGCGCGTACCGCGGCATGAGTTTGCATATCGCATCCGGCGGCCGTGTCCACGATAACACCGTCGAGGCCCGCAGCTATCACATCCTTTTGTACAACGACTGTCAGAACCTGTTCCTGGACGACAACCAACTGATTGGCACCGGCCCGAAGTACTACAAGCAGGGCGAGGAACTCGTCTTCTACGACAGCCAATGAGTACGCAATGCAGGCGCGGTCCCGCCGATCCGGCAGGGCCTATTTCAGAACGCAGATAGCGCCGGGGACTCTGACCCACAGGGCGAGGCTCTCCATGACGGCGAACTGGTACCGCCCGGGGGCCGGTCCGACGAAGCTCGCCATCAGGTCCTGGCCGAGGACGATATCCACGAATGGTCCGCTGATATCGACGAGCACTCCTCCGCCGGGCAGGGCGGGGACCTTCACGATGTTGCCGGTGACGACCTGGCGGAGGTGGTCCAGCTCCGTCATGTCTCCGTACTCGTACCTTCGGAAGAGGTGATTGTAGGACTTGGGGGTCAGGGCCAGCGCATAGGGCCCCATAAAGCCGCCGGAATCGAGCTCCGTGACGGCGCCGATGATGTCTTCCACCGCATCACCGACCGCGTTCCACGGGCGCAGCTTGACCGAGCGGGTTCCCGGCGTGTTGAGCAGGCCGACGGTGTTCAGTGCCGGCAGGCCGTTGTAGATCACTTGCTCTTCCTGACGGGCGGCCGCAATCGCCGCTTCCGCCACCGCGTTGAGGTCAAAAGGCGTACCCGCCTGCTCGAAGGCCGCAACGTCGCGCACCGACAGCGTGAACTCACTATGGAGACTCACGACGGGAATGATGCAGCTCGACTCGACAGTGACGCCCGGGACGGTTGTGCCGCTGATGGGTGAGTCCCGGAAGGGCAGGGCCTTGACCCCGGTGCCGTAGGGGCCTAACGTCCGCAGAAGCCGTCTGCCGCTGAGCTGGCTCTTGGCAGCCTCGACCACGGTGGTATCGATCTGCTCCCAGACCTTCTCGCCGAACGGTGCATCGCCTCGCTGCAAGTATTGCTCGAACATCGCCGTCCCTCATGTATAATTTACCATTTACGATTTATGATTTGGGTCCGAGCGTGCGGGAGCCAAAATCATAAATCATCGATCTCAAATCGCAGATCCCCTCAGGTTGCCGATCGTCGGGATGGTTCGCTGTCCGGACGGCTCCGGGGCCTGGGTGATCTGGGGCCCTCTTCCGGCCGCCATCTCATCCACCTCCCCGGCGCCCTCCGCGAGGAACGCATCCTCATCCTTCGCCAGGATGCTGATCAGTCTCTGGAACTCGCCCGCGTGCACGCGCTCCTCGTTGGCGATATCGATGAGGACCTTCTTCGCCAGCTCGTTGTCGGTGGCATCCGCGTGCGCCGTGTAGAGGTGGATCGCTTCCTCCTCAGCCGACAGGTTCAGCCGCAACGCACGCAGCAACTCGGATTCGGTCAGCTTGCGTCCAGGAACCACCCCCGTAAACGGATTCACGAACTCCGGCATAGCCAGATCTCCTTCACAGAGAGTTGCCGGTTGTCAGTTGCCGGTTGGCGGCTGAGAACTGGCAACGAAACTGCAGTACTGGTAGGCTACAGTGGAAGAGGATGCAAAGGTATAGGGGATTTGCGTAATCGAGCTTGCGGGAATTACTGCCCCAATAAGATAGGGCGCTCTATCATCACGAGTTGGGCGGTACAGTCTCTCTTACGCGTGCGCAGCAACTACTGCGGCCTATTCCGACGGACCTTACTACGACCATTTCACAGGGGCCACGTCAGCAGCCGGTGCTACCGGCGCTTGCCGAGCAGCTTGTAGGCTTCCTCGCCGGCGTTGATCAGATGGATGAGCGGCTGGGGCCGGTCCTCGCCCTCGATGAAGGCAGGTCGGGCGACCCAGGGCGTGACACTCAGCACGCCCATCAGGTCCATCCAGTGTTGCAGGCGGGCCACCGGCAGATTCCAGGTCATGTGGAAATGGTTGGCCGGCGGGTACTGCTTGTATTCGAGCATGCTGGCATACTTCGGTACGACGAACGTGTGCGGCCAAGTCGGCGTGGTCAGGTTGCACATGGCCTTGGCGAGCTCGTTCGGCACCTCCGTCGTCTCCGCCTCGTCCCAGATCATGCTGAACAGGCCGCTGATGCTGCTATAGGCCATGCGAGCGGCAATGCCCTTGATGCCGGCCGGCGTCAGGAACGTGACCGAGTTGCCCCCGCCGGGGAAGTAGCCCGGATCGGCCAGCGGCATCGCGACCCGCTCCATGATCTGCTTGACCGTTGCTCCGGGCGCTGCGGCCCAATCAAACGCAGCGCTGCCGGAGTTGTCCCCGTCCACCAGCCCCTTCGTGTACCAATCGGCGCTCGTATCGAGTTTCTTGAGCCCGAGCTTTTCCGCCAGTGCCTTGATTTCCCATGCTTCCCAGACTTTTCGGAAATCCATGAACAGTGGCGGGTTGCCGCCGCTGAGGTAGGTCATGAACAGCATGGTCAACAGGGCTTGGACATCCGCTTCGGTGGCGTAGGGCACGGGGGGCTTGGGGCCGGTGTGGTCGAAAGTGCTGTTGAAGAAGGACTCCATCACATCGGCGACCGGCAGGGGGACGCCTCGCGGGTCGCTGCCCCATTCGAGCTGGCTCATGAATCCGCCGCCGACGGCGTTCAGGTCGGCCAGCAGATCGCGGACGATCAGGTACATCGCCAGCGACATGTTGAATCGCTCGCTGTCCTGTTCGCTGTGCATGTCCAGGCGGTTGCCCACATATCGATCGATCCAGGCCCGCAGGTCCTTCAGTTCCTTATCCTTGTAGGCCTTCTTGGCGAGCATATCGGCCAGCAGCTTCATGTCCAGGCGCGTGATTTCGAGGCCGAAGGCGTTTCGCGTAGGGACCACGTGTGCCAGCGCCGTCTCCATGCCCATCGAATCGTGGCCGAAGATCACTACTCGCCGGCCGCGCAGCGTCACGGCCGTCACGGCCGCGTAGCACCAGTCGATCAGGTTCTTGGCCGTCTGGTCGGTCATCTCCGGGTCGAGCCCCGCGTCCGGCCAGGTCCCTACGTTCAGCGCCGCCATGCGGCCGTACTGGGCCAGGGCGCCGTTCAGGGCGTGGGCATAGACCACCCCGGGCTTCGGGCCGCTGTTGCCGCAGGTGATGTTGATCGGCGTGTCCGCCGGGAATTGCTGGAGCAGCGAGATCGCCGTCAGTTGCGGGAAGGCCCATGTGTCCGGCACGCAAACGAGGATATCCACATCCGCCTTGCGGAATTGCTGGGCGACGATGTCAGCCTGGGCCTCGCCGTCCACGAGAACGGTCGAGTACACGACCGGGACGGGCGTCTTGTCCGGCAGCACCACGTCGCCGCTGATGGTCTCGGCCACCATCTGCGCGATATTCTGGCAGCGTGTGCGGCTGTCCTCGTCGATCCGCGGGTCGCTCGTGGCAAACACCCCGATCACGGGGACCTTCGGTGTGGCCTTGCGGATCGCCGGCAACTTTGTCGCTTCGCCTCTCTTGGCCATGTGGGACACTCCTTTCGATCTATGATTTACGATTTATGATTTATGATTTGGGTGTCGCTCCGGCGAGAGCCCCAATCGTAAATCGTACATCTTAAATCGTAAATTGCCTTGGGTCTTCCAGCATCTTTTTGACGAAATCGAGGAACTGGGCGGCGTAGGCGCCGTTGGCGACCTTGTGGTCTGCGGACAGCGTCATGTTCATCAGCTTGCGGATGAGAATGTTGCCGTTGTCAGGGACACAGGTGTCGGTGATTCGCCCGATGCCGAGAATACTGCACTGACCGGGCACGACGATCGGGATGAACGATTCGATGCCGAACGCGCCCAGGTTGCTGACCGTGATGCAGCCGCCTTCCAGGTCGGACAGGTCAAGCTTGTCGTTCTTGGCCCGCTCGATCAGGGCCTGGCTGTCACGGGCAATCTGCCGGACGTTCTTCTTGTGTACGTCTTTGACGAGCGGCGCAACAAGGCCGTCCGACACGGAGATCGCCAGGCCGACGTGAATCGTATCGACCAACTTGATCACGTCGCCGGCGAGTTGGCCCGTCATGATCGGGTACTTCTCCAAGCCGACCGCGACCGCCTTCATGATAAAATCGTTATAGGCAACCTTCACGTCGCCGGATTCGTTCGTCTTCGTGCGCAGGGCCGCGAGCTCGGTCATATCGACCTTCACGGTCAGATAGAAGCAGGGGATTTCCTGCTTCGACTTGAGCATCCGCTCGGCGGTGATCCGCTGGAGGCGGTTGACCTTCACCGTGCTCCCGAGCGTCGCCTGGGACATGGGAGTTGTCGCGGCAGCGGCGGGGCGTGCGGCCTGGGGCGCCGGCGCGGGCTTCGCAGCGGGTTTTGCGGCCGCGGCGTTCTGCACATCCTGTTCCGTGATCTTGCCCGCCGGGCCGGTCCCTTTGACGGTGGCCAGGTCCACGCCCAGATCGTCCGCCAGCTTCTTCGCCCTCGGTGAGGCCATGATCTTGCTCATCGGTTTGCCCGGCTCAGGCATCGCGCCCAGCGGGGCAATCGTGGTCGGCATCTGGGCGGCAGGAGTCACGATGGCTCCGGCGGCCAAGCCTTTGCCGCCGGTCAACTGCTCTACGTACTCCATCGGCACCTGCTCGTCCTTGTCGCCGAGGATCATCATTACCGCCCCAACGGACAACGTCTGGTTGATCTCTGCCACGATGAACTTCACAAAGCCGGGTGCGGGAGACTCCATCTCCAGCGTGGCCTTGTCCGTCTCGATTTCGAAGATTACGTCGCCCTTCTTGACCTCATCGCCGACCTTCACAAGGCAATTGACGACGGTCCCTTCCTCCATCGTCTGACCCAGTTGCGGCAGTTTCACTTCTCGTGCCATCTATGTACTCCCCATTTCTTCGCGAGTAAGTTTGTGTCCGTTGGTTATCCGCCGACGGCTTGCTTCACCGCTTCGACGATCTGCTGAACGCTGGGTATGCTGGCTTCCTCGAGAGGCTCGCTCATGGGCGGCGGAACGTCCCTGGCGGCCAGGTTGATCGGCCGGCCGTCGAGGTAGTCGAAGCCGTGAGTACCGTCGCCGAAATCGTACTCCATGTACTGCCCCGCGATCTCGCGGCCCGCGCCGCACCAGCAGAAACCTTCGCTGACGGTGATCAGCTTGCCGGTCCTGCGGACGGACTCGGCAATCGTCTTCATGTCCAGCGGCTTGAGTGTCCGAATGTCGATCACCTCGGCGTCGATGCCGTGCTTATCTGCGAGGATCTTCGCTGCGTCCAGGGCTCGCATAGCCATTCGGCAGTAGCTGACGATTGTCGCGTCATTGCCGGGCCGCTTGATGTCCGCCACGCCAAGCGGGATGATGTAGTCGCCCTCGGGCACCGGGCCGGTCTGGCCGTACGTGGCCTTGTGCTCGATGAATACGACGGGGTTGTCGCTCTGAATCGCCGCTCTGAGCAGGCCTTTGGCGTCGTAGGGTGTCGAGGGCATCACGACGTAGAGGCCGGGCGGCGTGCATCAGCCAGGCTTCGAGCGATTCCGAATGGTGGGCCGCGATGCATCGGCCGACGCCACCTTCGGTGCGAAGGACCATCGGGACCTTGGCTTTGCCCCCGAACATATAGCGGTTATAGGCGCCGACGTGGACAAGCTGGTCCATGGCGATGGTGACGAAATCGACGTACATGATCTCGGCGACCGGCCGCATGCCTCGAAGGGCTGCTCCGACCGCCGCACCGGCGATGGCCGCCTCCGAGATGGCCGTATCGATGATCCGCTCTTTGCCGAACTCGGCCAGGAGCCCGCGCGTGGCCTGATAGGCGCCGCCGTACAGTCCGACGTCCTCGCCGAAGACGAAGACCCGCTGATCGCGCCGCATCTCTTCCGCCTGAGCGGCGGTGACCGCCTGGGCCATATTCAGGACGTTCATGCCATATTGGGATTTGATCTGGGCCCGTGCCTGTTCGACCGCTTCCTTCTTGGTCTTGGCTCCGGAGGTGGCTACGAACTTCTCGAAAGCCGCCGTAACCTCTCTGACCTTCGCGGCCGTCTTCTTCTCATCCTCGATCAGCCTGGCCGGATAGGTCTCCGTGCACGTACACGTCCTTGGCGACATCCGCGGGATTCGGCAATGGGCTGTCTATGGCGAACTGCGTCGCCGTCTCGATCGTCGCGAAGCCCTTGTCCTTGATCTGGTCGAGCTCCGCCTCCGTGCAGAACCCCTCGGACGCGAGCTTGTTCCGCAGGACGGTGATGGGGTCCCGCTCGTGCCATGCCTTCTCCTCGGCCTTGGTCCGGTACTCGCGCGGGTCGCTGCGGCTGTGGCCGTACCAGCGGTAAGTCTTGCACTCGACCATCGTCATCAGGCTCTCCTTGCGGGCCCGCTCGATGGCCTTTCGGATCGCCAGAAAGACCGCGATCACATCCTGGCCATCGACGATCAAGCCGGGCACATTGTAGGCCGCAGAACGCACCACGATGTCTTCGATGCTGCTCGCACAGCGCGTGCCCTCGACCGGGCTTCCGGAGAATGGCACGCTCATTCCGTAGAGGTTATTCTCGATGATGGCCACGAGCGGTACCTTCAATGTCGCGGCCATGTTCATTGATTCATGGAACGTGCCCGTATTGCATGAGCCGTCCCCGAAGAATGACAGGACGACCTTCCCGCTCTTTTTGAACTTCTCCGCCAGAGCCGCCCCGACGGCCGGGGGCTGGTTGCCGCCGACGATGCCGGTCGAGCCGAGGTTATTCTGTCTTTCCACCTCGGCGATGTGCATGGAGCCGCCGCGTCCCTTGCAGTAGCCGGTCTCTTTGCCCATCAGCTCGGCCATCATGGCGTTCCAGTGATTTTGCCGGTCCTGCTCCGTGTCGGCGTACTTGTTGCCGACAGCCCCGCAATGGCCGTGACCGCGGTGGGTCGAGCCAATGACGTCGCCCCGCTCCATGGCCGCGATGGCCCCCGTGGCCACCGCCTCCTGTCCCGCGTACAGGTGGGAGGCCCCCTTGATGACGTTCTGCCCCAGCAGATCGTAGACCTTTTCCTCGAAGTAGCGAATCTCGTAAATGGTTCTGAGCCAATCCTTTACGTCATTCAGCGCGATCACGCCGGCGGTGACAAGCTCCTTGATCGTCGGCACAGCCTTCTTGCGTGTATCCTCGACACAGTGACTCATGCGATGGACTCCTCAAATGAATCGTTTCCCGCTCCCGCCTGACGGACGCCCAACAGCCCCGCCGGGAGCGCTAAAAGACCGATACTATAGCAGGTTTTCCTCCACCAAACAAGTCCCTGGTCCATTTCCCCGTTTTTTGAAGGGGAAGCCTTGTCCCCGCCTGTCTGCCGGGATAGTATGCCTGCGGCGAAGGACTCTGCGGCTGATGCGCAGAATGACACCAACAAACTGGAGATACATATGGGTGCACTGTGGGAAATCGTGCAGACGGGTCTGCTGTATGGGCAGAAGCGAAATACCGACTCGCTGGAGGATCGGGTCCAGACTCTCGAAAACCAGCTTCGGTCAACGCAGGACACCCTCCGTGCCCTGGTCCGCAAGCTTGAGGAGATGCGCGGCGAGGACATTGACCGCGACGGCAAGATCGGATAAGGGAGATGAATGAGTTGGGCCCATCCGGAGCGGTCCGGGCCGGCCCATCCGGAAACGGAATCGTCACCGCCTCCAGCTCACCGCTGTACCTGAAGACAGGAGAATAGACACGAGTGAGAAAAACAGAAGGAGAAGAATCACATGCCGCAAAGGTCTGCATCTGAGTCCATGGCCCACCCGATATTGGGCGCGCTCTGTACCGTCCTGATTATCCTGGCTTCCCTTTCGCTTGCGACGGCGGGGCCGGCTACGCTCAAGGTTTCCGAGAACAAGCGGTTTCTTGTGCATGAGGACGGGACGCCGTTCTTCTACCTGGGCGACACGGCGTGGGAATTATTCCACCGGCTCAACCGCGAGGAGGCGGACAAGTACCTGGAGAACCGGGCGGCCAAGGGCTTCACGGTGATCCAGGCCGTGGCCATCGCGGAGGTGGATGGACAAAAGGATGCGAATCCTTACGGGCACCTGCCGCTGACCGATCTCGATCCCGCCCGCCCGGCGGTCCAGGACGGCCCCAGTAATGACTACTGGGACCATGTGGACTATATC
The DNA here is from genome assembly GCA_963708075.1 of Sedimentisphaerales bacterium. Classification (GTDB taxonomy): domain Bacteria; phylum Planctomycetota; class Phycisphaerae; order Sedimentisphaerales; family Anaerobacaceae; genus PLanc-01. The sequence continues at coordinate 3,201,236 of OY970194.1, read as the reverse complement.
GTGAACAAGGCCAATTCCCTCGGCCTGTACATCGGCTTTCTCCCGACGTGGGGACGGTACTGGCATGACAAAGTGAAGGACGACAAGCCGTTGTTCACTGTTCAGAACGCCGAGACGTATGGCGAGTGGCTCGGGCGGCGCTACCGGGACAAGGGGTTGATCTGGATTCTGGGCGGGGACCGCAACATCGAAAATGAGGAGCAGAAGGAGGTCATCCGCGCCATGGCCCGCGGGCTTCGCAAGGGCGACGGCGGCGTACATCTGCAGACGTTCCATCCTCGCGGCGGTCGCGGTTCGGCAGAGGATTTTCACGGGGACGATTGGCTCGACTTCAACATGCGGCAGAATGGGCACAACGCGAAGTTCACAGAAGGTTACCAGAATACGCGGGTGGACTACGACCGTACGCCGATCAAGCCCGTTCTCGACGGCGAGCCGATTTACGAGGACCACCCGGTCTCGTTCGATCCCAAGAAGCTCGGGCACTCGATTTCCTCGGACGTTCGCCGGCCGCTCTATTGGGACCTGTTCAGCGGGGCCTGCGGTCACACTTACGGCCACCACTCCGTGTGGCAGATGTGGCAGCCGGACCGCAATCCCATCAACAACCCGCTCATGCCGTGGTTTGAGGCCATTGACCAGCCCGGCGCGGGCCAGATGCAGTACGGTCGCCGGCTCATCGAGTCGCGTCCCTTCCTGTCCCGCGTGCCGGACGACTCGATCATCGTGACCGACCGCGTGCCGACCAGCGTGCCGGGGGCGGGTCGATATCGTTTTGTCGCCACGCGCGACGCCGACGGCACGTATGCGATGGTTTATGCCCCCATCGGCCGGGCTTTCAAGGTCCGCATGGACGTGATCAAAGGTGCGAAGGTCAAAGCCTGGTGGTACAACCCGCGCAGCGGCCAGGCTACCGCCATAGGCGAGTTCCCCAACACCGGCGAGCGGGAATTCCTGCCGCCCGACAAAGGCGAAATGATCGACTGGGTCCTCGTCCTCGACGACGCGTCCAAAGGTTATCCATCGCCCGGCGCACGCTGAGTATCAATCGCTGAGGAGGATTATGAATGCGACGATTCGTTATATCATTGCTCCTTTGTGTGGCATCGCTGCAGGCGAAGGGGCAAGACGCGACGATGCTGGGCACAGAGGGGACTCGGTTCACCGTGAACGGCAAGCCGGTGTTTCTACTGGGTTTCAGCTACTATGCGGGATTGGGAGCGTCTGAAGAGTTCATCCGCAGCGATCTGGATGATTTCCAGAAGCGCCGGTTCAATTGGCTTCGCATCTGGGCTACCTGGAGTTCCTTCGAGAACAACGTCTCGGCCGTGGACGCACAGGGCCGTGCGCGAGAGCCATTCCTGGGCAGACTCAAGTGGCTTGTGGCTCAGTGCGATCGCCGGGGACTCGTCGTCGATGTCACACTCACACGAGGTGAGCTGTTGCCGAATTCCGAGGCGCATTTGCGTGCCGTGGAGACTCTGGTTGATGCCCTGAAGCCGTATCGCAACTGGTATCTCGACCTTGCCAACGAGCGCGACGTACATGACGCACGCTATGTCGGTGCCGAGGAGCTAAAGCAATTGAGGGACCGCGTGCGCCGGCTCGATCCACAGCGTCTTGTGACCGCCTCATTTGGCGGACACGATCTCAGTGTCGAGGACGTGCGTGAATCCCTGTTGACCGTTGGCGCCGATTTCCTCAGCCCGCATCGGCCCCGGGAGGCCGAATCCCCGGGCCAGACAGAGGCGAAGACGCATGAATGCCTGAAGCTGATGAAGGAGATCGAGCGCGTCGTGCCGGTGCATTATCAAGAGCCGTTCCGACGCGGCTACGAGCAATGGGAGCCGACGGCCGCTGATTTCCTGACCGATTTGCGAGGCGCGGTGGCGGGTGGGGCCGCCGGCTGGTGTTTCCACAACGGGACACAGCGGGGTGCGTCCGATCAACAGCCACGACGCTCGTTCGATCTGCGCGGCCGGCGATTGTTCGAGCAACTGGATGACGAGGAGCGAAAGGTAGTTGCCGAGGCCGCAAAGGTACTGGAGGCCGCCGCCCAGTGGACGCTTGTCGGACCTCTTGGCGAGACGCCCAAGCGTGTCACGGACTCTCTGCCGCTGTCTCACCAGTCGGATGTCGGCGTGTGGGTGAAATATGAGCCCATGAGCGACGAGTTTGAGAACAGCTCTCTGGACACGAACAAATGGGTACGCAACATGGAGTGGTGGAAGGGGAGGCAGCCCGCTCTCTTCAAGGCTGAGAATGTCACGGTCGAGCACGGCCAGTTGCTCCTGACGATGCGCAAGGAGCCGGTACCGGAGGAGTTCAGAAAACAGGGCTATCACGACTACACTTCGGCCGCTGTGCACAGCCTGGACCGCACCTGCTACGGGTACTTTGAAGTCAAGGCCGCGTCCGATGAATTCAGGCGGTTCGAGCTCCTTCTGGTTCCAGCAGGACACGACGCCGGGCTGGGCGACGGAGATCGACGTGTTCGAGATCGGCGGCAAGGCCCCGGGCCACGAGAATAAGTGCCACATGAACGTGCACGTCTTCCGCACCCCGGCTGAAAAGCGGCATTGGTCCATCGGCGGCGATTGGCAGGCGCCGTGGCGTCTGGCCGATGACTTCCACGTTTACGGCTTGGAATGGGACGAAGACAACATCCAGTATTACGTTGATGGTGTGCTGGTCCGGCGAGTCCAAAACACGCACTGGCACCAGCCTCTGTACTTGATCTTCGACAGTGAGACGATGCCGGACTGGTTCGGCATGCCTGACGACAAGGACCTTCCCTCGACGTTCCGCATCGAATATGTCCGGGCCTGGAAGAAGCAGGGGAGCTCCTCTACAGATTCACAACATTGATCTCGAAGGAGATTTGCATCATGGAATCGCGTTTCACACGTCGCAGTTTTCTCGCTCGCCAGAGTGCGGTGGTTGGCCGCATGGCTCTTGCCGGGTTGCTGCCCGACAGCCTCCTGCTTGCGGATGACAACAATGCCACAACAGGCGTCGGCGATATCACTTTCCCTTTGAAGGCCAGCGAGAACCGTCGCTATCTGGTGGACTCCAGGGGCAAACCCTTCTTTCTGCTGGGCGACACACCGTGGTTTCTCCAGAAGCTCAAGCTGGAGGACGTGCGGCTCATTCTTGACGACCGCAAGAGCAAGGGGTTCAACACGCTGTTTCTGGAAATCCTCGACGACAGCGCCATGCCCTCGCGCGACGCCTACGGCAACGTGGCGTTCGAGCCGGAGAAGGACATCACCAGGCCCGTCGAAGCCTACTGGCGATACGCCGACACCGTGATGGAGGAGGTTACCCGACAAGGCTTCTTCGTCATCATGTCCGACCTCTGGTACGGCGCGGGAAACGGGCTCTGGATGCATCATGTCACACCCGAGAGCGCCCGGACCTACGGCCACTTCCTGGGCCGGCGCTACGCGCGGTTCAAGAACCTGATGTGGATGCACTGCGGCGACCGCAATGCTGACGAGCGGTTGGCCAAGTGCGCGAACGAGCTTGCGATTGCCATCAAACAGGAGGCGCCACACCATCTGCACACCGCGCACATGGAGCACGAGTTCTCCAGTGCCGACTTCTTCAACAAGGAGCCTTGGCTGGATGTGAACATGGCCTACACCTACGGCGCCTCATACCTGCAGGTGAGCAAGGAGTACCAGCGGAACGACCGCATCCGACCCGTCATCCTCGGCGAGACCGGCTACGAAGCCGAGCCCAACGCCATCGAGCTATTGCCCGATGCTAAGAGAGGGAGACCTCTGGAATCCATATCGCATCCGGCGCAACGAGTACTGGGCGATTCTCTCCGGCGCCTGCGGCTACTGTGCTGGCACGCGGTTGTGGCGCTTCGAGCCGAACTGGCGGGAGGTCTTGAACGTTGCCTCGGTCCGACAGGCCCCGCTCATCCGGCGATTGATGGAGGGGTGTGCCTGGTGGCGGCTGATCCCGGACACGAAGCACGAATTGGTGATCGGTGGCCATGGCCAGTGGAAGCAGGCGAATTTTGTGGCCGCCTCGCTCACGGACGAGGGCACGGGTGCGATTGTGTATGCACCGACCGGCGGGACGATCCAAGTGGACATGGGTCGCCTTCGCGGGCCTGTCACCGGCATATGGTTCGACCCGACGAGCGGACAATTCAAGTCCGTCGAAGGCTCTCCGTTTCGCAACGAAGGCAAGCGTGATCTTACCCCGATCGCCAGCAACGCCGCCGGCGAGCCGGACTGGGTGTTGGTTCTCGCTCGGAATGTGGTGTACTAAGCATGCTCATTGCTCTGAGCAAGTGGAGGTATATCGTTATGTGTAGATTCGCTTCATCACGGTTGCCGGGAATCGTCCTGTCGGTCTTGCTGGGTGCTTCTGTGCCGCTATCTGCTGCACCGGCTGGCGTGACCTTCGACCAATCGGCCCCGGACGTATCCTCCTACCAGTTTGTGGAGGTCACACTCCGCGTGGACAAGCCGGATGTCTCCAACCCGTTCACAGACGTGAGTGTGGAAGGCCGGTTCGGAGTACCGGGCGCCCAGGCGGTGTCTGTCGACGGTTTCTGCGACAGCACGGATGGCAGCCTCTTCCGCATCCGATTCATGCCGACCAAGCCGGGCGATTACAGCTATTCGGTCACGTACCGACAGGGGGCGTACGAGGCCGCACACACAGGCCGATTCACAGCCCAAAATGCCGGACGGCGGGGACTCATCCGCGTGGACAGGGATCATCCGTGGCATTTCCTCTGGGAGGGGACGGGCGAACATTACTTCTGGAACGGCACGACGACCTATTGGTTGCTGGGCTGGGACGATGAGACGATCCGCGGCAACATCGACCGGCTGGCCGTGCTCAAGGTCAACCGGTTGCGAGTGGCCATCAACGGCCGAGTCAAGGATGGGCGTGCCTGGTACGAGAATGTTTTTCCAACCGAGAAGTTTTCGTTCCGGATGAATCCCTGGGTTGCTGAGCGGCCGGACAGCGTGGAGAATCCTGGCTTTGACGTCACCCGGTTCAACCTGTCGCACTGGCAGAAGATCGAACGCATGCTGCAGTACGCCCGCGACAAGGACATGGCCATCTCCATCATCTTCTACGTCGATGGCGCGCGCCCGGGCGTCGACCCGTTCGGCAAGGCCCGCATGGGACAGGAAGACGAGCGGCGCTACTACAGGTACGCGGTGGCCCGCCTCGCCGCCTTTTCCAACGTGATGTGGGACGTGACCAACGAGTACCACCTGTTCCGTGATGAGGCGTGGACCAACAAGATGGGCGCGCTGATCAAGCAGGTGGACCCGTACGATCACGTGATGTCGGTGCATGGCCACGGCCAGTTCTCATTCCGCACCTCCGAGTGGGCGGATTTCGCGATGTACCAGAGTTGGGACGAGTCCGGCGGTTACAGGTTCATGCTCAACAATCGCATCCAGCAGCAAAAGACAGGGCGGATCATCCCGCAGATCAACGAGGAATACGGGTACGAGGATCATTACCCGGCAGCGTGGGGTGGTGGTCGCAAGGCGCCCGCCCGCAGCGCAGACAATCGTCGGCGGCTGGCTTGGGGCATGTACATGGCCGGCGGCTACCAGACCACCGGCGAGCGCGCTGATACGGGCACGGGCTGGGGACCGGACACCGGCGGCGGCTGGATCAATGGTCGTGGCGACGATTCCATGATCATGCTCAAAGGCTATGGCCATATCGTCGATTTCTTTACGTCGATCCCATGGTGGCAGCTCGATCCCGATAACGAGTTCTTTGAGACGTCGCAGAAGACCGTTGTCAACACGCAGCTGTCGCATGTGGTATACACGCGAGACCGTGGGGGTAAGGCTTCACTCTATGTGGATGGCGGTCTCATTTCGGCCACCGAAGTCGCAGGTGATTTCTCCAACTGGGACGAGGGTTTCCGGCTGGCCTTGTGCAATGAACTGACGGAGGATCGGCCTTGGCTGGGCGAGTTGCATCGTGTGGCGATCTATGCTCGTGCCTTGGACGCGGCGGAGGTCTTGCGGTCGTTCAAGGGGGGACGTGGAGCAACGCCTACTGACCCTGTGGCAGTGTATGATTTCCATGAGGGGACGGGCGGTGCAATCAAGGACGTATCAAGAGCAGCTCAATCACCCACCCTTAAGATCAAGGATGCATCGGCTGTCAGGTGGTTGGACGGAGGCGGACTGCAGATCGCCAAGGCCACGCTGATCGCTTCCGCCGAGTCCCCGACGAGACTGATCGATACCGTGAAGCAGTCGAATGCGATCACCGTCGAGGCCTGGATCAAACCCGCCAATGTGACACAGGCGGGTCCGGCGCGGATCGTCACCGTTTCGAAGGACCCAAGCGGCCGGAACGTCACGCTGAGCCAGAAGGCTGGGGCGTACGAAGTCCGGCTTCGCACCACGACGACCTCGCCTAATGGTGAACCATCGCTGTCCTCCCCGGGGGGAGAGGAGGTCGTCCCTTCTGTGGTCGGCTTGCGATCGCAAGAGAGTGATCTGGCTGTGTTGTACTTTGCCGCCGGCAGGCGCGCGAGGATAAAGCCGGATCCTGCGAGTGAGCGAGTGAAAGCGAGATGGTTCAATCCTCGCGAGGGTGAATGGTCGCCTGCTGCCGTCTCGGAGGGTGGACTCTTCGTAGCGCCGGATGGGCAGGATTGGACGCTGCTGCTGGACGGGAGATGACGGCAGGCACGAGCTCAACCTGCCGCGGCTCTTACGTTGATCTTGAGCCGGTCATCGGCTGGCGGCTGCCCATCCCCGGGCCTCGCGGGGCCGGCTCCTCCTTGAGCCGGCCGCAAGACTCCGCCCCACAGTAAAATCAGGCAATCCAGAGGTCGCTGAAGCCATGACCGTCAGGACACGACTTTGGGATTCGTGCTCTGCAACTGAGCATCCCAACGCGTCCTCTGGATTGCCACGGTGCGGGGCTATGGGAAAACGTGGTCGCCTCCTGCGGGTCAACGCCGCAGGCTCGCGTCCACGGTTGACAGCCATGCCGCGAAACTATTTGGACACACTCTGCATCCCCCGCTCTCTTCAGGCTCCACGGTGTTCGTACAGAAGACGGAGCCGGAGTTCTCCCTTTCCCGTGTCGGGAAAATGGGTGGGGGCGCGGCCTTGTCAGAACATGTCGAGCAGGAGAGGCCGCGCCCCAAATACTAAGAGTGAGAGATGAAGAGAAGTATGGACTGGAATAGGATATCCGGACTCCGCGCGATATCTCGTGCGGCGTGTGGGCCGCCGGACCTCGCCCGGGACAGATCACGGGCCCGATCGCCGGCAGGACAGACTGCGTGCACGATGTCTCGGCACAGCACTGATCCCCGCCGCCGCGGGCCGATTGTTTGGGAGAAGTGGATTTGAACCCACCTTGCTTGCGTTTGGTGATGCGAGAGCGGACAGAACATGCGGAGGGCCGGGCTGAATTCCAACTCGCGTGTGCCCGGGTGTGGATCGTTGTCGGTGCGGAGCCATCGTACGGGGGAGTAGCATCAAGGCTGCCTATCCGCATCCCTGCATGTCCCTGGTGACGGACGCCCATTTTCTCCAACACGAGCGGCCGAACACTCACCACGGGCTGTGGTGAAAGCCTTTTCACTACACACTCTCCTGTCGTCAGGCCTCTGCATCCTGCAAGAGGCACTCCTCCATGAGTTGCATGGTCCGTGGCCTACCATCCGGTGTGGCCTCCTCCTTACTGAGGACCATGTGACTTATCGTGCGTCCTTATAAACGATCCCTCTCAAATTGTCAACTGAAAACTGAGCCGTTTTTCAAAAAGTTTTATCACAAATGCATCGAGATCGTGACATTGGGTCACCGAACCATCACTTGTCCTGAGTCGGCGACGAGAGTCTGTCCCGTGATCGTGCGGGCCTTGTCGGAGCACAGGAACACCACGGCGTCGGCGATGTCCTGCCCCTTGATCTCCCGCCTCAAGGCCGTCTTGTTTACGTAGTAGGGGATCACTTCCTCGGGCCGGATCCCGTACTTCTTCGCACAGACCTTGATATACTCTGGATTCCAGATCTTTGAACCCTCGAATACATTGCCGGGGGCGATGCTGTTGACGCGGATGCCGTGCTCGCCAAGCTCCAGAGCCCAGCCACGGGCCATATGAAGCTCGCCTGCTTTTGTCGCATTATAGGCCGTGTTGTTCTTGCTGGCGTCCAGGCCGGACTTGGAGCTGAGATTGACGACGCTTCCGCCCATGCCCTGCGCGATCATGATTCTCGCCGCCTCGCGGGCCATCAGGAGGTACCCCGTGAGGTTCACCTCCATCGCCATGCGCCACTTGTCTACAGGCATATCCACCAGTGCGTATGCCGGCGCGATCCCCGCCGCATTGACGAGGATATCGAGGCCGCCCCAGTAGGACAGTAGCTCTTCGAAGGCTTGGCATACACTGGCTTCGCTCGTGACGTTGCACGGGAGGACCTTGACCTGATTCTTCGACCTCTCACGGGAGATGAGTGTGGCGGTCTCCTGTGCGGCCTTCTCGTCGATGTCCGTCAGCGCAACCAATGCTCCGGCCCTTGCCACGCCGACGGCGATGCTCCTGCCCAGCCCGCTGCCGGCGCCGGTCACCACCGCGATGCGATTATTCAGGTCGCCCTTGCCCTCGCCGCTGACGAGCTTTCTGCGGAAGGCCTCGGATTCCCAGTTGTTGATGAACTCCTGCTCCCGTTTGCTCAGGCCGACGACGCCTCCGAACCGCCGGGCGTGCATGCGCACGGTGACGGAGCCGTCCTCCATCTCTGCCACCAGCGAAGCGATGGACTTGTCGGCGGCCACGAAGAGGCCCAGACCCTTGATGAGGAAGGCGGACGGGGCCTTGGGCGCCCTGCTGAGGCGGGCTTGCAGCTTGCGACGGATGTTCTCGCATCGCGAATCTTCACACCACAGAGCCGGCCCGTTTGCATAGACCATTTCCTCCGGGTGAAGGGCCGGCGCGGCAAGCAGGGCTCTGGCTTCGCTATGGGCCATGAACGTAGCAACGCTGTTCGTGGCAGGGAAGTGACTCACCGGAAGATATTGTCCAGTCGCCTCGAATATGGCCTTGCGGACCGCCAGTTTGGCCGAGGTGATGTCCTCCGTTGCCGGTGACCTGATGGATCGCACCGCGATTGGCTTTACCTTGCTCTGGCACAGTGCAATTACCTTGCGGACCAGCCGAAGAGCGCCGTTGGCGCTGTCAGCCGTGACGAATACGCCGTGCTTTGCGAGGAACAGGATTTGAGGTTTGCGGCCGTGTTGCTGCTGATAATCCTCGACCAGTGCAGCGATCTTCCTCGCGAGCATGTAGCCGGGGTTCGCGTAGGGCACCCACAGCGGCGGGAACTTCTCGCGGGCAAAGAGCTTCTGCACTTCAGCCTGGCCGTTTCTCGCGTTGACGTACGCGGAGACGACCAGCGGGTGCAGATGGATCACGTACTGCTTGAGCAGGGCGTGAAGGTGCGATTCGACGGATGGTCGCGCACCACCGGCGCAGCCGTCGTCGCACGCGTCCAGCAGGCGGCTGACGACCGTGTTCTCCCGGGCGATGGCGTCCAGCTTGTGCAGCGATTTGTCCTTGATGATGGCCAGGACCGGCTCGATTTTCAGCCGCCGCCAGCCTCGCTCCCGGCACATGTCCTTCAGGGCCGTGCCGCTGGCCTTGATATACATGTATCGGCCGTCCCCGGTCTTGACCGACGTATTGCCGCCGCCGCCCAGCACCAGCGCCGGGTCCCTGCCCGTAACATTCGAAATCCGAATCAGATCCGCTAACGCCTTATCCATCACAACAGCACCTCATTTCGTAGATTCGTGGCCCATTCCAAAAACCGCTATTATTAGCACATCTGTTCTCCGGTGTCCACTGGGTTTTGCGGTTCCTAATGAGAAGGTGTCTGGGCAGATCTCAGGGCACTGTGCTGGGTGGCAGCGGCAAGCGCCAGCTTGCCGATGGCTCCTCAGATGCGTAGCACCCATCGGCAAGCTCCGCTTGCCGATGCCACCCGACTCCCAGGTTACTTTCACAGACACATGAGAAGGGGGGCAGGAACCTGGTGCGCACAAGCCAGGGCGCTTTGGAATATCGCGTGGCACAGGATTGGGTGCCATGTCCGCGATTGCGTGGACATGCTTTGGGCAGCCGCACAGGGGCATGCTTACGCAAGCAAGCGTAAGCATGGCACCCAACACATAACCAGTGGGATCTCAAGACCTGCTTTGGATGGCTTAGCCGGTTTGCTTCCAGAGCCAGGGAGGGGCGGCGACGAACCATACGACTGTCGCGGCGAGCATGACCCATTTGACTGTGTCGAGCTCCATGCGTCCGGCCAGGAAGAGAATCGACGGCACCATCAGGACGACCAGAGAAAGCACCGAGATGACAATGAATGCAGTACGCATGTGATCTCTCCTATGCCTGTGCCATTCCGGGGCGGACTTTGGGCTGGGCGATTACCGGGCGGACGACTCGTTGATAAACCACGCTCAAGCCGATATAGAGTGTTGCGGCGATGAACCAGCCGGGTAGCGACACGAAGAAAATCTGCAAGCCGGCGTACTTGACCAGGATAAAGGCGATGGCCAGCGTCACGAGCCAGGCGGCGCCGGCGGCCCAGTTGAACGCGGCCCCGCAGCGCTCGGCGTAGTAGCTCTGCAGGCCGAACTTACGGATCAGCCAGAAGTCCACGAAGATCACCGCACCCATCGGCATCAGCAGCAAGCCATAAAGCGCCACGAAGTCCAGCAGCCTCATGGTGATGGCCGGGAACATCCCGGCCACGGTGGCGATGCCGCCCGTGATCAGTGTCACCCGGAATCGCGATGCCTTTGGGATGACCGCCTGGAAGGCCAGTCCGGCACGATATATAGTCGGGTTGGCCGTGGTCCAGCCGGCGATGATCACGCAGATGAGTCCCGCCAGGCCGGCGGCCTGGTAGGCGAGCGGTCCGGGCAGGACCTTCGTATTGCTCGGGTCCTGATGCACTTGGAACGCGTAGAGGATGGACGCCGCCAGCCATGCCAGGTAGTGCCCGAGGAACATGCCGGTCCCGCTGGCCACGCCGTACCACGATTTCTTTGCGAAACGCAGCACGGACAGGTCGGACATTCCGATGTGCATCGCCATATTGCAGAACCACGCGAAGAACATCACGTGCCAGAACGTGAACTTCACTCTGACCCGGCAGTGCGGTGCGCCGCCCTTGCCAGATTTGCGTTTTTGCGAGCATCCATACATCGGACAGGTTCGTGATCTGAGTTCCTGTGGCATCGATGAACTGCCGCAGGCCGACGAGTCCGAACGCGATGAACACCAGCACCATCCACGGTGCGGCGATTTCTCCGACCTTGGCAACGATCTGATACCCGTACGCGGCCACAACAGCAATCATCGCACCGGATACGAGCACGGCGATAACCCAGCCGATGCTGTTGGGATAGAGGTCGTCCAGCGCAGGCATCTCGAAGTGGAACCAGACGCCCAAGGCCGTGGCGGAGACCGTCACCATCGCCCCGGCGAGGATGCAGAACATCACGCCGTTGGCCAGGTCGTAGAGCGTCACAAGACTGCCGCCCGCAGATCTTTTCCAATTGGTAGTACAGCGTGAGCCTCGCCCGCGTGGCGATCGGGGCACACATAAAAACCCAACTCAGCACCGCCAGCAGGTTGCCCACGAGCAGGCCGACAACGACATCGAACGCGCTGACGCCCGCGGCTACGAACAGCGGGCCAATCATCAGCTCGGTGCCGGCCGTATGCTCGCCGGCGTACATGCCGACGAAACTTCGGAAGCCGAGCAGTCGATTCTGCGGCACCGGCTCTCGCTCAAACTCACTGCCGCTATGGGTCTCCTGCGATTGCTGCTCCGGGCTCATTCTGTTCTTCCTTGTCTCAGGTTCTTTGCGTGACCGCTCCCGACTTACTGTGCCGTTTGAGCGCCGAGGTAATTGCCGTAGCCGACGATGATCGTCGAGAGGATCAGCATGAGCAGCCCCAGCGTCAGCTTGCTCTTGGTGCCGCTGCTGCTGCCTTGCCACTCTTTCAAGGCGATGCCCCAGAGCGAGCTGAAGATGATGATGCTGGCCATGTGGAGCGTCCAACTGGAGAACTTGTAGTCGCCCATCTGCGTCTCGCCCATCGTATAGAAGAAGAACTGCAGATACCACGTGACGCCGGCCAGCGCGCAGAAGATGTAATTGCTCAGCATCGGTACAGCCGCGACAGCGTTGACCACGGTGACCGGTATCTCCGTGACAGTCTGCCCGGTCGGTGTGTCGATTGCGGCCGCAAGCATGGCTCCACGCGGCGGTGATTCCCGGCGGGGCGTCTGGCGGAAGTACTGGTAGCCGGTCCCGTTCTTGACGTTCAGCAGCACGCACCAGATGAAGTTGGTGGTGAAGCCGCCGAGCAGCACCACGCAGAGCTTCGGCAGGCCGGTCCAGAGGATCGTCGTGCCGTGCTGGGCGGAGAGTTCGGCGATAGGCTGGGCCGCGTTGAGCCCGTAGGCGAAACTGGCGCTCATAATGCCCGAGAACGTGGCCACCAGGATTCCTTTCCAGAAGTTGAACTCCTTGATGACCTCTCTCTTCTTCTCCTCAGACATCTCGCGGTCCTTGGACATACCCGCCCACCCGGTGACGACGATGCCGAGCAGGCAGACGATGATCCCAAACAGAATCCAATGACCCGACGGAGTGGAGAACTTCTGAAGAAGCGTGCCATCGAACAGCGGGGGCATCAGCGTGCCGAAGGCCGAGCAATAGCTCAGCGCGACCGCCATGCCGAGCGACATTCCGAGGTAGCGCATCGTCAGTCCGAACGTCAGTCCACCCAGGCCCCACATCGCCCCCCAGAAGTACGCCCACCAAAGTGCGCTGCCCGGAGCTTCACGAAGGACGGCCAGGAGGTCGTTGGTCTGGGTCAACGCCAGCACCCATGGCGCGATGATCCAACTGAAGAAGCCGCCGACGAGCCAATAGACCTCCCACGCCCACTTCTTCACGCCTCGGTAGGGCACGTAGAAACTGCCCGATGCCAATCCGCCAAGCCAATGGAAGAATACGCCAAGGAATGGATTTGCCACCATGATCGTTTCGTTTCCTTTAACTGCGTTTCGTCAGCACGTTCTCTTCGTACGCCTTGGCTTCGTTAAGCCATGCGTTACCTATCGGCACGTTCGATTTAAGGCAATAGTAATCCCACACGGCCCCGAACGGCAGTGTCTTCAGTTCCTCAAGTGTGGCCAGACGCGACGTGAAATCGCCCTTGACCTCCATCCGCTGAAGCTGAGCCGTGGGCTCAAGCATCGCCAGCAGCAGGGCCTTGATCATGCAGCGGGTGCCGACGGCCCATGCGGCGATGCGATTGATGCTGGCGTCGAAGAAATCCAGGCCGATATGCGTTCGATCAAGGTAGTCGCCCCGGACAAGCTCCTGCGCGAGGGCCTGCAATTCGTCGGAAAGGACCACGACGTGGTCGCTGTCCCATCGCACGCCGCGGCTAACGTGCAGCAGAATCTCGTCCACGAATGTCATCACGGCCGAGATCTTATCGGACACGGTCTCCGTCGGGTGGAAATGGCCCATGTCCAGGCACAGCAACGTTCCATTCGCCACGGCATAGCCTAAGTAAAACTCGTGCGAGCCGACGACGTAGCTTTCCGAGCCGAGGCCGAATAGCTTGCCCTCGACGGCATCCAGCAGGTACTTGCGATTCATCGGTTGGGCGTGGATTTCGTCGAGCGATTTTCTGAGTCGTTCGCGCGGGCCTTTGCGATCCACGGGGATATCCTTGTATCCGTCGGGAATCCAGGTGTTCGTCACGCAGGGCGTGCCAAGCTCTCTGCCCATATACGCCCCGATCTTGCGGCAGGCGATGCCGTGCTCGACCCAGAACCGGCGGATGCTCTCCTTCGCACTGGAGAGCGTGAAGCCGTCAGCGGCTTTCGGGTGCGAGAAATACGAGCCGTTGAAGTCCATGCCGAGTTTGTTCGCCCTGGCCCATTGGACCCAGCCTTTGAAATGCCTCGGCTCTATCTCATTACGATCGATCTTGCGCCTGGTCTCGGCGTACATCGCGTGCAGGTTCAGCCGATGCCTGCCCGGGATCAGACTCAGGGCCTCTTCGATATCGGCCCGCAGCTCGTCGGGAGTTCGGGCCTTGCCGGGATAGGCGCCGGTGGCCATGATCCCGCCGCCGCTGAGCCCCTCGGCGTTCTCGAACCCGCCGACGTCATCTCCCTGCCAGCAGTGGAGGGAGATGGCAATCTTGCGAAGCCTGCGCATCGCCTTTTCCGTGTCGACGCCGTAGTCCGCGTATCGCTCACGTGCTAGTCTGTACGCCTGCTCAACTTGTCTCGTATTCGCCATGATGCTCCTTTCACGGACAATCTGTCTCAGGCCGGGTGCCATGCTTATGCAAGCGTAAGCGTGGCACCCGATGCCCGGATGGATCCTATTGTTGTTGCGGCGCAACCTTCAACGCCTCTCGGTCGGGCAGCTTGGGGAACGCCGCGTGCGGCTCTGCCTGGTACCAGTACGCGACTGCCGCGATGTCGTCTTCCTCCTGAAGATACTTCCCGTCTTTCTGCCAGCCGAGCGCCTGGATCGTCACGCGCAGGTCTTTCTCGAACCGGACCGGGTCGGTGACGTGCCAGCGATACAGCCCGAACCGCTGGCCGACCTCATAGATTTTGTCCGGCGGGAGGACTTGGGCGAGGCCGGTGTAGGGCGTCGAGAAGGTCTGGTATTTCTTGATCTCGCGGTTCTCGAAGTTGTACGAGCCGCAGAAGTAGTCCTCGGTCCCCGTGCCGCAAATCGTCGGGAACTCCTTGTCGCCGTCCATGAAGAACTTGATTTCGCCTTCACCCCACCAGCCCGGGCTATGAACCTCCCACGCGAGGTAGGTGCCGACGTAGTGACCCTGGCCCTGGACGCCGTCGAGGATGGTGAAGAGGCCCTTGGTCTTGAGCGGCGATTCGCGGCGGTACTGGGCGTGGAAGTAGGCCATGCTCTCCGGCACTTCCGTCAGCGTGTAGTTGATCTGGTAGTAGAGCACCATGTCCTTGTCGTCGAGGTTCTCCATCGTGATCTTGGCGCTTTTGCGGAAGGGCATCGGCCAGTAGCAGTTGAATGCGCTGCCCGGATTCACGCACACGGCCAGCGAGTTGATCTGGGCGTACTTGCCCCAGCCGCAGGCGAAGAAATGGCTCATCGGCACTTCCACGGAGGGCGTGGTCTCACCGTCCCAGTAGAGGCGGAGGATGTAGATCTGCGTCTTGTCGAGCGGGGCGGGCGTCATCCAGATCTGCTGGATCGCGCCGGAGCCGTTGATCTCGCCCATGGTGAACGTGGATTTCGCCGGAATTCGCACCGAGGGCGAAACCTTCCAGCCCTGGCCCAGGTCACGGGCGGCGTTCTTACCGGTGCCCTCGGTGGCCATACCGGCCTTGCCCTTCTCGCCGGTGAAATTCTCCGGGCTGATCGAGCGTGTCTTGGCGTTCGACAGTCGCGCCAGGTTGCCCATGTCCATATCCAAGCCGTTGAACGCCCGGCCCTGCGCGAACAGGTCCGTGGCCGCCAGGCAAATCAAAGCACAGACGGTCAGCAGCGTGAATATGCACGTTCCGTATCGATGGTGCAACTGATGTGATGTGATTCTCCCCTTGCCTTTCATCCTCGTGTCCTTTCCATTTCACAGAACCTTGTCACGAACCTGTGTCGGTTTGTAGGGTGGGTCCTTGACCCACGCGTTGGCTCGGTCAGTGCACACCCTGGCGCGTGGGTTGAGAACCCACCCTACTTGGTTGAATGCTCTTCGAGTAATTTCTTCTCTGCTTCGGCGGTCCAGAGGCCATCTTTCAAGGCCGCGGCCACATCGGGCATCTTAGTGGCGAGTTCCTCCAACCGTGTCAGGCCGAGGCCCTTGCACGCCGGGTACACCATGATCTTGCCGGCGATGGAACGATTCTCCACAGCCCGAATACCTTCGACAGCGCCATCCAGGCCGGAGATGGCGGCCACGCTCACGTTGGTGTCCAGCCGGCCCGTCTCGACCTTCTCCAACATGCGTTTCATGTCATCCAGGGTCGAGCCGCTGGTCCCGATGAAGTACAGCCGCTTCTCCACATAGGCGTCCACATCGATTTCTCCGGTGATGGTCGCCGGTATACCCGCGAAGATGTTGATGATGCCCCGGGGCGCGGAGTTGTGCACAGCGGCCGCTACCAGCTCAGGCACAGGCGCCATCAGTACCGTGTAGGTGCAGTCCTCCGGGGTCTGCCCATCCTTTGCATTGTACGTGTTGTACTCGACATCATTTTTCTCGGCCAGCGGCTGGGCGATCTTCGTCAGCGCGGCCAGCCGGTTGTCATCCACGTCCCCCGCGAACACGCTTACGCCATCCACGCCCTGACAGATGTTGCGAATGACGTGCATCATTCCCATGGGCCCGCCGGCGCCGACGACGTTGACACGATCGTCGCGGCGGATCTCGCCGGTTTTCGGGATATACTTCATGGAGTCGGCGGGATCGGACCCGGCCGTGCCGATGATGCGAATCCCGCCGTAGTGAACCCGGCCGACCATGGTCACGACCGGCCGGCCGAAGCGATCGCCGCCCAAGACGACGTTCAGCAAGCCATTGGCGGCGACCTTCGCGAAGAGCGTTTCCGCCGTACGCGGGTTCGCCCCGAAGTAGATGACGTCGTCATAGGCGGCGTCCTCAAGCCCATCGACATACTTGGCGCGGGTCACCGGGACCCCAAGGTCCGCCGGCGGCGTCAATTTGGAGACCCATGTGATCTTGCCGGGAGTGCCGTGTCGGCGGAAGAGATTGCTCATCCGGCCGCTCCCAATCTCTGCATCCACGACGATCAGCATCCGGCCGCCCGCCTTGAGCGTGGTCCGTTCCTTCGAGACGTACGCATCCTCAACGCACGCCCAGGGCTCCGCCAGGGCAATTGCCGAGCCCGATTTGTCCTCGCGCGCCGGGATGAGCATCGATTCGCCATCTGGGGCAGTGATGACCCGCTCATCCATCAGAACATATTCCTGCAGGGCGCCCTCGAAGTTGTATCCGAAGGCGGCATTGGAGGTGGCTGTGCGGAGCCAGCGATAGTCGGTCTGCACGAGGTATCGCTCGCCGGGCTTGTGCCTCTCCACGCCCGGCCCGACGGCGGCGATGCGAACCACCGTCTCATGCCCCGGGACTGTCGGCGCTGTATCCGGCACGTAGCTCGGGATGTCCTTGAGAATGTCGAGATCGACACCCTCCACGACGGGGCCCTTGCGGACGTGGCCGGTGAACTGCTTGAGCAGCTTCAAATCCGAGAAGCACAGGCCGACGACTTCCACCTTCGCCAGAATCTGGTGCGGCCCGGGCCGAAAGACCTCCTTCGCCTTGTTCAACGTGAGCTGATCCGGCCCCACCAATTGCACTGCATATTGCTTGTCGGGTATGTTCGCCTTCATGTGCGTTGTCTATCCTTTGCCCTATGATGAGCCAGCCATGCGCATTACGCCCGTATCATCTTCAGCACGTCTCCGGGCGTCCTGGTATGCTTGAATCCTGCGAGGCTGTCTTCTTGTCGCGGCCTCAAGGTCGCGCCGACCTGCTCGAAGAACGCGTTCTTTCGCTCGGCGGTGCCGAAGTGCTTGTCCGCCCACGCGCTGGTGTATCCCAGGCCGCACTGTTGTTGCAGTACCGAGTGGGCATAGACGATATGGGCGCCCTTCAGGAATACCGGCAGCAGGGGGGCCAGCTCCTTGGTGTCGAAATCATCGACGAACTTCTGGCCCGGGCTGTTCATCTCGGTGCCCTCAACCACGACGAGATGGCGGCGCTGAGCCACCTCGATCACGCGGTAAAGGTTCTTCACTTTCTGATCCGGGGCGCCCGGCGTGTAGTTGCGGTCGGGGATCACGTTGATGGCCACTGCCCCCGTGCTCATGGCGACGTCGAGCAACTCCTCAATGGCTTGTTCGCCGTCGCTGGACCCGTCGAGCCACGTATGCACAGGCATTCCGCCCACCGCAAGGATGAAACGGTTCGTGTCGGCCATGAGCGGAAATGAGCCCCTGTCGGGTTGGACGTAGCCGACCCCGCCTCGTTTCATCGTCTTGGCGCGGATCGTGTTGAGCAGGTCGCGTCCCTCGGGCAGCCCAAGCATCACCGCGTCGGTGCCCAGTTTCTGCGACCAGAACTCGATGAGCTTGTGGGTTTCGCCGAAGATGTCCACGGCCTTGCGGGCGTACGCCAGGCACATGTGACGCTCGGTCGCGTTGCCTGCGGGCGTGAGGATGAGCACGTCGCGCTCGTAATCGATCTCCACGGGACTGAGATATCGATTTACCCGCGCCATCAACTCGCGGTTTCGCTGCTGGGCGGTTTCCTTAAGGCCCCGCAGGAAAGACTGTTGCGACTCCGGCACCTTCGAGCTTGGGAAGCCGACGCCCATGTGGTAGGAGATGCCCGGCTCGCCCGGCGAGTTGATCACCCGCGTGGCAAACTCGGGCACATAAACGCGCGTCTCCATGCCCGAACAGCCCTTGAGGTCCAGCAGCCGGCAGGCCTCGCGAAATTCATCGAGCGCGTCGAGCACATCGAAATCCGTCGTACCCGCCACCGCCAGCCCCTCCCTGCGGGCCAACCAGGCAAATTTCGTCGGCGAGTAACCGTAGGCGTTGTACGAGAAGAACGTGTGGCAATGAATGTTCACGGCGTTGCAGGACTCGCAAAGAGCGAGCTCCCCGGCCTTTACCTTCTCAAGCAGGGCCAGCAGCGCAACCTTGCGTTCGGCAGGATCGAAGCTGTCCAACTGCTGTTCGAGTTTCTCAATCAAAATCCCTGTCTCCTTCCCTCCACTTGCGTCCTCCAACTCAACATGATTTGTCATTCCCGCACAGGCGGGAATCCATCACTTGTTTCCTGAGGACTTCTTGTACTGCTTGTCCCAGAGGGCCGTATCCTGCGGCTGGTACTCTTTCAGCTCGAACGAGTTTCGGATGACCGTGCGGGCCTCATCGATGCTCTTGAGCTGGCCGGCGGCCTTGGCCTGCATCAGGATGTTGCCGATGGCCGTGGCCTCAATGGGGCCGGTGACGACCTTTTTGCCGATGGCGTTGGCGGTGAACTGGCACAGCAGCTCGTTCTGGATCCCGCCGCCGACGATGTGCAGGACATCCACGGTCTGCCCCGTGACGTCCTCAATGGCGTTGAGAACCGAGCGGTACTTGAGGGCGAGGCTTTCGAGGATCAGGCGAACCATCTGGCCCTTATCCTGCGTGGGCTTCTGGGCGGTCTCGGCGAGATACTTGTTGATTCGCCCCGGCATGTCGCCCGGCGCCAGAAACTCGCTGCGGTCGCATTCGACGTGTCCGAAGAACGGCTTGGCCGCCACAGCCATTTTCGTCAGCTCGCCATAGGAAAGGTCCTGGCCCTCCCGCTGCCACTGACGCTTGCATTCCTGCACCAGCCACAGTCCCATGATGTTTTTCAGAAGGCGAATCGTATTCTCCACGCCGCCTTCATTGGTGAACTCGTATTTGAACGATTTGTCATTGACAACGGCATTGGGCAGCTCGACGCCCATCAGGCTCCATGTCCCCGAGGACAGGTATGCCCACCTCTCGCCGGCGGCGGGTACGCCCAGCACGGCCGACGCCGTATCGTGCGAGCCGATCGCGATGACGGGGATCTTCGGACAGCCGATTTCCTTTGCCACTGCGTCCGTCAGGTCACCGACGACTGTCCCGGGCATGACGATCTCCGGCATGACCTTCCTGGGCAGCGAGAGCTCATCGAAAATCGCCTGTGACCACAGGCCGGTCTTCATATCCATCATCTGCGAGGTGCTTGCCAGCGTGTACTCACCGACAGCCTTGCCGCAGAGGAAATACGTGAACAGGTCCGCCATGAACAACAGCCGCTCGGTCCTGGCCAACGCGGGCGAATTCGCCAGTCGCATCGCGAGGACTTGGTAGAGCGAGTTGAGCTGCATGAATTGAATGCCGGTGCTCTCATAGATCCGGCGTTTCGGCATGAGCGTGAAGGCCTTGTCCATCATGCCGTTGGTTCGGCTGTCGCGGTAGTGGTAGGGCTTCTCGATGAGCTGCCCGTCGGCCCCGAGCAGGCCGAAGTCCACGCCCCAGGTGTCTACCCCGATGCCGTGGGCCCGGCCGTCGGCCTTCTTCACCGCCTGGCCGATGCCGGTCTTGATCTCCGACAGCAGCCGGTCGAAGTCCCACCGCAGGGACCCTTGTTCATCCACCGGGCCGTTACTGAAGCGGTGAATTTGTTCGAGGGTCAATCGCCCGTCGGTAATGCGACCGAGCATGACTCGCCCGCTCTCGGCGCCCAGGTCCACTGCGATATAGTTGGTCTTCTTCGCCATCGCCTGCTCCTTCTCGCAAGCTCGTTCATCGCACCGTCACAAACGGCGTACGAGAAAGAGATTAAAAGGTCCGACGCGGGGATCGTCAACTATAAAACACGCACGGCGCAGGGGCTGATTGGGCTTGTCAATTTCTTCGGAACATGCGGCCGCAGTTGCGTGCGATCACGAGGTGACCGAAACCATGCGGGGTTGGAAGCGGACCTTTGCCTGGCCAATCAGGTAGAAACTGCCCGTGATGCAGATCAGGTCTTCTCTGCCGATGGCGCTGCGGGCGAGTTGCAGCGCTTCGCCGAGACAACTGGCGGTCTGGCACATCTTGCCGCAAAGCTCCGTGTACGCATCTGCCAGATCCTGCGGCGACGTGGCCTTTACCGAATTGCTTCGTGTGAAAATGACCTTGTCGGCCCCGTACTGAAGCTCCGCCAGCATGCCCTTGATGTCCTTGTCGCTGTTGCACCCGAAAATGACGACCATGGAATCGTAGGGGATGTTCTGGCCGATGGCATGGATGAGCGCGCGAATGCTGGCGGCATTGTGTGCGCCGTCGATCATAATGCGAGGATCTTCGCAGATCATTTCCATCCGGCCGGCCAGCCGCACATCGTTGAGTCCGGCGGCAGCCTTGTCGTTGTCGATCTCGTAGCCGGCGGCTTTGAGCTTGTCCAGCAAGGCCAGGGCCAGCCCGCAATTGATGGCCTGATGCCGGCCATGCAGGGGCACGCGAAGGTGCTCGAATCGGCTTGTGGGGGTAGTCAGGCAGATGCGTGTGTGCGGCCCATGCTCGCGCGACGTCTCGAATCGACAGGAGAAATCGATATCGCTGCCCGTTACGCTCAGCGGGGCCTTCATGGCCGTAGCCTGTGCCCGAAGCACATTCATGGCCATCGGCTCCTGCTCCACCGTGATGGCAGGCACGCCACGCTTCAACACACCGGCCTTCTCCATCGCGATCAGGTCGAGCGTTTCGCCGAGCTGCAATTTGTGGTCGATGCTAAGGCTTGTAATGCCAACGACTTCCGGCAAAATGACGTTCGTGCTGTCCAGCCGGCCGCCCATGCCCGTCTCGATCACGCCGATATCGATCTTGCGGTCCGCGAAGTGCAGGAAGGCCAGCGTCGTCATGATCTCGAAAAATGTGGGTGGGTCTGTCTTGGTCAACTTCTCCACAGGACCGTAGATACGATTGAGCAGCTCCAGCATCTCCGCCTCGCTGATCATCTGCGAGTTCACCACGATTCGCTCATGCAGGTGGACCAGATGCGGAGAGGTGTACAGGCCTACGGTCAGCCCGTTCGCCTCAAGCATCTTGGCCAGCATCGTGGCTGTCGAGCCTTTGCCCTTCGTACCGGCGATATGCACCGTTTTGATCTTGGTGTGGGGATCGCCGACGAGCGACAGCAGCTTCTCCATCCGCTCGAGGCTGAAGGTCGTTACGTTGTAACGGACGCGCTCTTCCTTCTCGTAGTCGGTCCTATCAAACAGGTAGGCGATCGCTTCTTTATAGTTGCTAAAAGCCTTCTGGGCTTTTATCGACGCGACCTTGGAAGAGCTCCTTCCTGTACGCTTCTTACCGGTTGTCCTTATTGTCTTGGCCATGAATCCGCCATGTTAGCAAATTGCGTTCCCGTAGTCAACCATTGTTATTGGACAGGAACTGAGAAATATGAACCATGCTCCATATGGGATGTACGTAAGTCGTTGTAGAATAAGTACTTATGGTAAGGACCGATAAATGGAGCTGCTCGTGTTCCGTCCTCTTTCTATTAGGTATTCTTGCTATTGCATTAGTACGTCTAATGATAACCAGCCTCCCTGTGCCTTTCACATCAGCCTGTCGTTGTCCAAAGTGCTGTTATGGCACTCACAGTATTCGACGCCCGGTAAGCCCGCTTTATTGCAGGTGTTATTGGGACTGAGTTCGGGAGATAGATCGTACATGCCGCCTGTGGTGGATGGAGCCGGGGGCAGGCCGGCCAATGGCTGGGATCAGTGCCTATCGTAACTAACGCCGTACAAAGAGGTTACCGGGCAACTGCTTGATAATGCCTTTGAGCCGCAGAGATACAAGGCTGGCGTTGACTACGCCGGCCGGAAGGTTCACATCCGTAATGATCTGGTCAATGTGCAGAGGCTCTCTGCCGAGGAAATCGTGGACCGTCTTCTCGTGGCCCTTGAGGTTGAATTTCGCCGTGTCGAATAGAGGGGCCTCGACCTTTCCGGTGGCTTCCCTGGCGGCAGCGGCTGTGTGCTCCTTGAGCTGCTCACCAACGTATCCGAGCGCCTCCATCACGTCCTCGACCGATTCGATGAGCTTCGCCCCTTGCTTGATGAGGTAATGAGGCCCCTGGCTCAGCGGAGAATCGACCTTGCCTGGTACCGCCATCACCTCGCGGTTGCTCTCCAAGGCGGTTTTGGCGGTAATCAGGGCACCGGATCGCAGTCCGGCCTCAACGACAATAGTAGCAAGACTCAGCCCGGCAATGATCCGGTTACGGGGCGGGAAGTGCTCGGCCAATGGCTCAGCCCGCACCGGCAGCTCGCAAATGCAGGCGCCGGAAGCACTTATCAACTCGAAAAGCTTTGCATTTTCCGGCGGAAACACGCGAGATAGGCCGCAACCCTGCACGGCGATGGTCCTGCCTTCGCCTGCCAGGGCACCGGTATGAGCAGCGGTGTCGATCCCACGGGCCATGCCCGATATGATTGTAAAGCCTGCGGCGGCAAGCAGATGCGCCAGACGTGATGCCTGCTCCTGCCCGTAAAGGCTGCACCGGCGCGACCCCACGATGGCGACAGCGAGATTATCCTCCCGGCACAACGTACCCTTGACGTACAGCACCGGCGGCGGATCGTAGATCTGCTTGAGCACGGGTGGGTAACGCGGGTCCTCCATATGCAGGAGCCAGACCCCGGCCTTTGTCGCCAGCTCCAGTTCCGCACAGGCGTCGAATTTGTCCCGGCTGGCAGCGATCCGCTCGGCTGTCACCGAGCCGACCCCTTCGACCTTCATCAGCCTGCCGACCGGGGCTCCCAGGGCTGCATCCACCGAGCCGAAGTACTTCAACAGCCGGGCAAACGTCACCGGCCCGACTTCATCCGCCCGGATCAGCTTGAGCCACCTCTCAATGTCTCTCGAATTCTCAGGAACCTGCACCATGTGCTCGCTCCAGCAGGACCATCTAAAATGCTGCCCGAGGCTATCAACGATTGGTCCACCGGTCAAGTGGATTCCGCCGCTCCTGTGCCGGGGGGTGTACGACAAGATTGTGGCAGAGCGAGGATGAGACTCTTGGGTGGCAGCGTCAAGCGCAGCTTGGCGATGGCCTGCCTCGGACGCAGCATAACCATCGCCAAGGCCTTCGGCCTTGACGCTGCCACCCGGATCGAGTGCCACTTTTTTGTCGTGCACCCGTGCCGGGACCGCATTTATGTCACGGCCTGGTCTTTTTGGATTTGCCTGTCACACGTCCGTCGGTAGAATCTGCACGAGCGGGCCGAACCGAATGGATTGGTCCGCGGCAGTGATCGGGTCGAGGATTCTTAACAGAGAAGGAGAAATGACATGCGGTATTCACTGAGAGTTGTAGCTCTGTTGGCGGTTCTGGGGGTGGTGTTTTGCATGGGGGCCAATCCGGCTGAGAAGCCGGCCCAGATCAAGGTCCTCCTGATCACCGGCGATGATGTCGGCGCCCACCCCTGGCGGGAAATATCCGAGACCACGCGCGAAATCCTCGTCGGATCCGGCAAATTCGACGTCAAGGTCAGTGAGGACCCGCTGATCCTCGAGTCCGCGACCGCCCTTAAGAACTATGACGTGATCGTGTTCACGATCTATGCCCAGAAGCTCGGGGAACTGCCCGGCCAGGCTCAGGAGAACCTGCTCAACTACGTCAAGAGCGGCAAGGGCTTCTTCGTCCAGCACTTGGCCACCGCCTCATTCCCGAAGTGGGAGGAGTTCGGCAAGCTCTGCGGCCGCAAGTGGGTGATGGGCACCTCCGGCCATGGCCCTCGCAGCGACTTCATGTCGAAAATCGTTGACAAAGAGCACCCGATCACCAAGGGCCTGACCGACTTCACGACCAACGATGAACTGTACGCCAAGCTGCAAGGCACCGAGGAAATCCACGTTCTCGTCCAAGCCGACTCCGACTGGAGCAAGAAGACTGAGCCGTTGGTCTTTGTGAAGAGCTACGGCCAGGGCCGCGTCGTCCACAACGCCTACGGCCATGACCGCAAAGCCCTGATGACCCCCAGCGTCCAGAAGATCATCATCCGAGGCACCGAGTGGGCCGCGAAGGGAAAAGTGACGGACTAGCCGCCTTCCGATTGCGGATTTCGGATTTCAGATTGCCGATTTGTGCGAGCATATAGGGTGGGGCTTGTCCCCACCTTTTCTTTTGTCGCGGGGCGCCGGGGCTTAGAGAACCGATGAGGGTGGCTTCGTGTGCTACTGTGCTGCATCTGGGTCGCCCGTTTCTCTGCAACAGATATGCAATCCATGCGATCATCAGGCGCGGGCCCGTGCCGATCCGATGAAATGTCACGATTAGAGGTGATCGGGTTGGTTCGTTCCGGCGATGGCGGCTAACGGTTCCTGGCGATGGCCAGGGCCAGCGCCCGTTTGCAGTCGTTGCAGAGGTCACCGGTCTTCTGATCGTGCTCCGCGAGGCTGTTCGGATACGCACGGGCACACGCCGGGGACGTGCAGCGCGGAATGTCGAGTAGGAAGAACGTGCTGGAGATCGCCTGCTTGACGGTTCGTTCGAGCAGCTTGGGCCGGTTGGGTGGCTCCTCGTTGAAGGCGGCTGTGTAACGGTGGTATGACATCACCGCGTGGCCGCGCCCGCCCCAACCATACAAGAAGTTGTAATCCCGCGTGAAGAGATCGGCCTCAGTGATGCCCAGGTAGCCCTTCACCGGACCTGCCGGATGCAGCGGGTGTGCCTGCTTGAGCGAGGACAGCAGCCTCTCGGCGTCATACTGGCCCGTGCGCCACAGCATCTCCAGTGCTCTGCGGAATTCGCTGATCTGTCCCTGGGAATAGCCGGAATCCCGGAGCGCCCGTTCCAGAAACTGGACCCGAGGGTAGTAGGATTCGAGCGAGGCTTCTGTAAAACCGAGTTCTTCGAGAAATCGCTTGTACTCTCCCTCCGGCATCTTCTCCTTCATCTCATCGAGCAGTTTCGTCACGATGTGCTCGGCATAGGTTCGATCCATTCCTCCCAGGCTCAGCGGCTTGTCCGTAAGGGTGAATTTGATCCCGAGTTTCGATTCCAGAGATTCCCGCAACTCCGACAGCAATCTCAAATCCACCTTGTCGATGGGGACAATGACGATCTCCAGACGCGGGACCGCCTCAGAAGGTACGGGCGGCCTATAGGCATCCCGCTGCGCATCGGAGGTCCGGGTCAACTCCTCCGCCGCAGCAATCAATTCTTCCTGCTCGGCGTACCGGCGCACGGTCTCCGCTTTCTCGACGGCCTGCTCCTCCAGGCCGATCTGTTTCAGGAGCCGGGCCAGTTTCAACTGATATTCCAGTCGCCAGGGATCCACCTGCAACCCTCGCTGATACAGGGATATGGCCTCGTCGATCTTGTGTTCTCTCGCGCGGGTGTCCGCCATCGCGAAGACCTCGTCGGAATGTTCCCGCAGGTCCACGTTCGACTCGTTGACGTGTCCGCTTGCGTGAACAGCGGGGCTTGCTTTCGGATTCGATATCTGCCTTATGCCGTGGAGCATCAGTATCCCAACCAGTACGATCGCCAGCGACACCGAAGCCCATGTGACATTCTTCATGATCCAGTACCTGCAATTCAATGGTTCGAAGACACTCCTGCCGATCCAGCCCTCGTTCTATCCGGAACACGAAGGGCAAAGCTATTCGTACCGTTCAACACGCAGTTGAGTGGGGTCGGGTCGGGTTCTTCGCGGTTGTCCCGGTCTGCGCAACGGGCCGACGTCGCAGGCCACAGTTGGTGGGTAGGACCGTCCCCGGGTTATGCCAGCACAGGTAACATTCCACAGGCTTGACCCGCTGGCCTTGCACCGCGCAGGGCAGGGCATGAGGGCAACCTTTGCAGAGGAACTCGCAGCGCCTGCACACCTGCAGCTTTCTTTTGATCGAGCTTGTATTCATCAGCACCTCCTCACACCGGCGTAACATTCTCGCGTCTGTCTGCGCATCTGCATTCGTCGTCTGCTCAGGCAGATCGCTCGCTTCGCGATTCGGCCCGGTCTCATCCGGCGGCTTCCTTATCTATCGTCCAACCGCTCACGCGGCTTCACGTCCGAGAATATGAACGTGAGTAATATATGCCGTCCCGCCGCGGTGGGGCTATCCTTCAGCGGGAGTTCCACTATAATGCCCAGCAGGGTTCGACATTGCGCGATTGATGACGTTTGACGGAGGCGGCGGATACGAAGAATGAAGCATATGGTCATGAAGGCGGATAAGAAGGCGCGCAGGCTGGCCGTAACGATTCTGGCCATCGGCCTGCTGCTGGGGATGTCATTGATGCTGTGGGTGCTGCCGTGGGGACAGCGATACCTGGAGCGGCAGGGGCCCGAGGCGACACTGCGAGTCGTGCAGGTCGCCATCGCAGTAGCGTTCCTGGGCCTCATACCATTTTCGGCGTACTTCTACTGGTATGGGTGGCGGGCGGTGCGGTCCCGGCGGATGCCGCCACCGGGGACACGGGTCGTCCGCGATACGAAAGTGGTCGAGGGTGACGCGGCCGTGGTGCGCGGCCGGCTGGCAATAGCGCTGGCCGTCGTTCTCTTCGTGTTCAGCCTCCTCGGCGGTCTCTACTTCCCTTATCGCCTCGGCAAACTCTTCAGTGAGCGTCAGTCGATGCCCCATTCGAGAATGCCGGCAGAGAACTCCGGCGTCACGTCTGAGACGGAAGAACTCACGCGATAAGCAGACTTGGACGTTTGGGTATTCCCGCTTCCTTGCCGCGGATTTCTCCGGGAGCAGAGGGTCCGAGGCATCCCCGCAGCTCACGCAAGTCCTTATGTCGCCGATGTTTCCGGCTTTGATTGGCCTTGGGGCCTGCCTCCAGCGAGTGACGGGTGATGCGGCGCGGGCAGATGCCGCCACGGGGACAGGGTATTGGTCTGATAATGCACAGATTCCCCAAATTACCATTGACTTTTCGGGCGGGAAGTGCTATCTTTGAAGGATCGGTTGGATGGGCGCTGCCCATTTCAAACGCACGCATTCTCTAGGCAACGCAGCATGACGCTGCTGATACAGAATGCTTCGGAAGGACCCGCCGGAGGTGCGATCCATTTGAGACGTGACGAATTGCGTTTCTCGGGCAATTCCTATTGAAGCGGTGAGGCTATGGACCTGTGCCGGCGCGTGTGGCCCTGGCAATGGAGAGATGGAGGAGTGAGATATGAGAAGTATGGTTGTGGCAGTTGCCGTGCTTTCTCTTATTGCGGCGGGGTCGGTACAGGCGAGTGTTGTGACGTTTGACGCGGTTCCGGGCGTCGGGAATCCCACTCTTACAACGTTGACCACTGAGGGATTCACGTTCACGTCCGGGCACTTCCACGCGATGGGTTCGCCGGCCGGTACAGCTTTCGGCGGGGCGGCAGACAATGGAACCATCTATATCTCGGAGGAGGCCGGCCCTCTTGGCCTGCCGATCACGATGGCGGCCGCGGGCGGTCAGCCGTTCAGTCTGATCAGCTTCGACGGCACGGAACCGTGGATTGATGCCGCCGCTGCTGCTGCCGGTGGTTTCCCCAACGCTAACTACATCAACGTGGTCGGCAACCTTTCCGGCGGTGGCGCGGTGAATGCCCAATTCGCGCTGGACGGAATCGTCGACGGTGCAGGCGGGGCCGCGGACTTTCAGACATTTGTCCTGCCCGGAACGTTCGCGAACCTGACATCGGTTATCTTCTCGGGAGCACTGGTCACCGGCGGGCCGGGCGGCATGTCGCTGGACAACATCGCCGCCACGATTCCCGCTCCGGGTGCACTGTTGCTCGGTGGCATTGGCGCCGGGCTGGTTGCCTGGTTCCGCCGACGCGCGGCATAAGAAATATCGAGCTCATCCTTCGGGGCTGCAGGCATTCCCTGCAGCCTTTTTGCATCCCGGACTGAACACTTCAGCGTGAACTGTCAGTCGATCTGCCATTCGAGGATGCCGGCGGAGGACTCCGGCTGAAGCTGGGCCTCAAGGCGCAGGGCGGTCGTCTTCACCGCGTTGAACGTCACCTTATTGAATTTGTCCTTCTCGCCGCCATAGGCGGAGGCGTTCGGGACCTCCTTCCAGTTGTCGCCATCCTTGTATAGCAGCTTCCAGGATTGCGGGACGCGGCAGCCGCCACCGCCGGCGGCATCGTCGAACCAGTACACCTGGGCCCGGCTGATGTTACGGGCTTGCGGGAAATCATACTGGACCCACTCCGTGGTCCCTTTGTGCTGCCACCATGTGAAACGCAGGACGCTCTTGTCGTTGGAGTTCGCCGGAATCTCACCATCGCTGAGGGCGGCGGTGCTATCCAGCTCCCAGCAATACGACTCGCTTGTCAGGTACTTGGCCTTGCTCTGCTGCGAGATTTGCCACTCGCGGGCGTTCGGGCCTTCGCCGATCCAGGGGAAGGCGGAGATTCGCAGTCGGGCGGCGCCCATCGGGATCAGCGTCACGGTTTCAACAGGCTGGTCGGACTTGACGGGGCTGGGCTGTACCTCGCCGATCAGGCCGAGATGATCCGCCTGCCAGTTCGGGATCTTTCTGGCTTTTGCCTTGATCTCGATTGGGGCGGCCTGGGCCTCGAAGGGCTGATTGTCTTTGGGCCAGTTCCTCTCACGCACGCTGAGCTGCTCCCGGAGCGGCTTGTCGGGATCGATCACCAGGCCATAGTTCCAGGCCGTGGTTGGATACACTTCCTGGGCGGGCCAGGCGTCTGTGCCGCCGTAGCGAACGTACTTCTCGCCGATCTTCAGCGAGTAGGTCAGCGGCCCGCGATCGACGGACATGGTGTTGCCGTTGCGAATCCAGTAGCGGAGCTTCAGCTCCATCGGCAGCGTCAGCTCTACGGTGTCGCCGTCCTTCCATTTGCGGTCGATGACGATGAACGTTCGCGGCTCGGGGTACACGGGCACTTTCCTGCCGTTGACGCGCAGCGTGGGGGTATTGCACCAGCCGGGGACGCGGAGGTACAGCGGAAATTCCACAGGCGCGCTTGCACTGAGCGTCATGTGAATCGCATCCTCGAACGGGTATCGCGTCTCCTGTTTCCAGGTCACCTGCCGGCCATCGCCGACCTTGGCGGTGACCTGCGAGGCGGCATAAAAGACCGCGGCCAGGCCGTTGTCGGGCGTGGCCATCCACAGATGCTCGGCGAAGTACGGCCAGCCGTGCGCGACGTTGTGCTGGCAGCAGCGGTAGCTGTGCGGATTATACCCGAGCATGTCGCCGCCATTCTGGATGCCTGGAGCCTTGTTCTTGCTGTCAAGCTGGCATACATTCGGGCTGACCAGGTAGTGCAGGGCCTTGAGATCGGCGGTCAGGGCCGGCGGGAACGTGTTGAATGCGACGTCCTCGCAGCGGTCGGCCCACGTCAGATCGCCCGTGATTCCCAGCAGCATCTCGCAGGAGAGCATGAACTCAATGGAGGCGCAGGTCTCGATGCCCTGTCTCGGACCGTAGTAGCCCCTGCGGCAGTTCTCATCGCCGCCGAACATGCCGCCGGGGACCTGGCCGTAGGTGCCCCAGGCCATGTTGTAGTTTCGCTCCGTCGCTTGGAGGAAATAAGGATCGCGGGCCTGCTGGAAGTAAACAGCCGGGGCGCGGAAGCACTGGGCGATGTTCACGTTGTGCCAGCTCGCGACAGTCTCCGCCCAGTTGGCGGTGTTGCGATGGATTTTCTCGGCCAGTTGCAGCAGGTACTCCTGCCCGGTGCGATTATAGAGCCAGTACACGCTGGCGAGATTGTCGCTGGCCCGCTGCTGCTGCCAGAACGGCTCGAGGAATTTCTCGTCCGGCACGGTCAGCTCCCATTTGAAGTACTCCTGCATGAGCTCGAGCACCCGTGGGTCGCTGGTGTACTCGTAGTAGGTTTGCAGGGCATTGAGCGCGACCATGTTGGGCCAGAGGTCGGGGACGTTCTTCGTGTCGCGCGAGCCGGTTTTGTTCGTGGCGGGGCCGAACCAGCCGTCGGGATTGCGGCTGTTGAGCATCCCCTCGATCCAGACCTTCGCCTCGTCTATGATGCGCTTGTCGCCGAGGACGTAGCCGGTGTCGCCGAAGCCCTTGAGCCAATAGGGCATCTCCTCCCACGGGCTGTGGCCCTGGCCATCCGCCGCAAGCCACGCGTTGCCGTCCTTGTTGACGAACTTGCTGATCTCCGTCAGATGGCCGGAGAAGCCATCCGCCTGCAGCTCAAGCTGCCGGCGCAGCCACCCCTCGGGTTTGATCGCCCCAATGGGCAGCTTGACCAGCGGGCTCGGCGCCAGCGGCTTGGCATTGCTGACATAGAAATCATTCGTCCCCACCGTCGGCGGGACAGGCACCACCCGCACAGGCACCGCTGCCCGCAGGACGGTCACGGACAGGATGGTGGTGACTGCTATAACGACGACTCGCGACTTGGTCATGGTTGTCTCCTGTGCCAATACCGTAGAGTGTGCCATGCACACCATCAGTTTTCCGCCACGTACCTGGTGGCTCATACCGCGCACAAAATAGCAGATTCCTCACGAAAAGCAAACCTGATGCTGAATAGGTCACGGAATCAATACATCATTGCGTGATACGGCTTGCCTGGCCCCTGTGTCGTCATATGCAACCGGAAAGACCGAACTTCTCCCGTGTGTCTGAGTATGTTGCCTGAGTGAACTACATCTGTGTACGGACCACAACGGAAGAGCGGCTTCTCAGGAGGTGAGCCAATGGACAAACCGACGATGTTCGAGCCGTATCGGGCGGTGCCCGACATTGACGTCCTGCCTTCGTATTTTCCTATACCGAGCCTCGGGATCGTGCCGATCAACGTCTTTGTGCTCAGGGCAGCCGAACCCGTTCTGGTGGACACGGGACTCGTGCTGCTGAGTGATGAATACATGGCGGCGCTGTCGTCCACCATCGATCTTGAGGACCTTCGATGGTTGTGGCTGACCCACGCTGACCCGGACCATATCGGGAGTCTCCATCGGCTCTTGGAGGAGGCTCCGAAGCTGCGGGTCATCACGACATTCCTTGCCACGGGGAAGATGAGTCTGTTTCGGCCGTTGCCCTTGGATCGGGTTTACCTGTTGAATCCGGGCCAGAGTATCGACGTGGGGGACCGAACACTCACCGCCGTCAAGCCGCCTACCTACGATGCCCCTGAGACCACCGGCTTCTACGATCCGAAATCCGGCGCATTCTTCAGCGCGGATTCCTTCGGCGCCCTCATGTCCGAGCCTGTGGAAAACGCCGCCGAGATTGGAGCCGACGACCTGCGGCAGGGCATGGTCACATGGACGACGGTGGACTCTCCCTGGCTGCACTCGATAGACACCGCGAAGTTCGCGAATACGCTGAATCTCGT
The DNA here is from genome assembly GCA_963708075.1 of Sedimentisphaerales bacterium. Taxonomy (GTDB): domain Bacteria; phylum Planctomycetota; class Phycisphaerae; order Sedimentisphaerales; family Anaerobacaceae; genus PLanc-01. The sequence goes on along the minus strand of OY970194.1, from coordinate 3,169,285 downwards.
TCGCGACATGTCGCCGAAGGTTATCCTGAGCAGCCATCTGCCCGCCGCCCAGGGCATGAACGACACGTTGCTGGCGCACATGGCGGTCGTCCCGGCGGCGAAGCCGTTCATCGGACCCGACCAGCCGGCCCTCGAAGCGATGCTCAGGATGTTGGCGGCACGATAGGTCTGCCAATACACAGACGTATGCGCCGATTGTGGCCACGAGCTGCCTTTGAGCAAAAGCCTCATTGTCCTGTCCGATGGACTGATCTATCGTCGAGGCATCCCGCAGAGACCCCATGGTCGGGTCAAATCACGCTGGGAACGCAGAAGTAGACTTTCATATGCACTTGGGAGAGATGTTATGAAGACTCATCTGCTCACTGTTGGTGCGCTGCTGGGTTTGTTTGCGACAGTCGGTTCCGTCCAGGCTCAGGCCCAGCGCAAGGCGACGCTGACCTTCATCTGGCATGCGGGAGACCGCGCGGACCTGCTGCTGAAGATATCCGAGGAGTACACCCGGCAAGCCGGGGTCGAGATCAAGGCCATTCTGCCGCCCCTGACGGAGGAGTACTATCGGCGGATTGCGGATGAGTTCGCCAGGAAAGGATCGGCCTTCGATCTTTGCATCTTCGACAGTCAGTCCATGTCGGAGTTTGCCTCGCAGGGGCACATCGTGCTCCTCAACGACTGGCTGAAAAACAGCGAAAAGGTTCGGGCGGTGGACTTCGACCCGGCGGCCCTGCGCCGCTATGCGGAGTACCCGGAGGGCTCGGGAAATATCTATGCGTTGCCCATCAATCAGGATTGTATGGGGTTGGTGTATCGCCGGGACCTTTTCGCGGATCCGAAAGAGAAGGCCGCCTTCAAGCAGAAATACGGTTACGATCTGGCTGTGCCCCAGACCTATGACCAGTTGCGAGATATCGCGGAGTTCTTCACCCGTCCCGGCGCAAATCTCTACGGGATCTCGCTCTACGGCAGCCAGGACTACGATGCCTGCACGTCGGTTTTCAACAACATCCTGTGGTCCTTCGGCGCCGAGTTGTGGGACCGCGAGACAGCCAAGGCCCAAGGCTACATCAACTCCCCCAGTGCGGCCAGGGCGCTGGAGTTCTACAAGAGCTTGTTCGCCTATGCCCCCGAGGGTTTTGTGAACGCGTATGTGCCCGAGGTGAACAAGGCCCTTCAAGAGGGCCGTGTCGCCCTGGGCTTCCAGTGGTACTACTACTTCGACGAGCTTACCGCCCAGACCGCCGGGACAATGCACACGCTGAGCTTCGACGCTTTGCCGGGTCAGAAGGGGCAAGACGGCGCCTTCCGCCGCTTCGTCATGGTTGGCGGCCAGGGCGTGTCGATCAGCCAGTATTCCAGGAACAAGGACGAGGCGTGGAAGTTCCTTGAATGGTTCATGAGCCCGGAGCAGCAATGGAAGTGGGTCCAGGGTGGTGGAAAGAGCGGGCTGAAAGCCATCCTTAGCGACCCCAAGTTTCTCGGCGCGAGCCCCGCCAACAAGTCGTTTTCCCTTTCGATGAGTCTGACCAGGGACTACTGGCACCTGCCCGCTTATCCCCAACTGCTGCAGATCTATCAGCGGTACGTCCATCAAGCCATCGCCGGCGAACTCCCGCCTCAGAAAGCGCTCGACCTGTGGCGCAGGAGCACGAGAAGATTCTCATGACCTCCTCGGAGTGAGCGCAACAAGGTGCGAGGACGGCAACAAGATGTTTGCCTGTTGCCAGCATCGGGCTTAGAATAGACGCACATTGGCTGAGATGGCTCCCGTCCTGTTCTCGCCGGGACGGCACGGGGACATGGTGGGAGTGAGTTGAGTTGTCGGCGATTTTCGGAGGGCTCAGAATGAAGCGGGTAATGGTGGCAGTTGTGGTTCTGGCCGTGGGAACGGTGGTTTGTCATGCCCAGGGGATCAAAGCGGGACCTCTTCCGCAGCCCGCCGTGACACGCAATTCGGTGGAGTTGTGCCTGAACAGCCGGTACTCACAGCACTCGCTTCGCGGCACGGCCAGCGTCCAGCAGTTGAGCAACGTCCTGTGGGCGGCCGGGAGGATGCCGGTGGCAGGGAGCCACAGGGACATTTATGTCGCCACATCCGGCGGGACGTACCTGTACGATCCCAACGACCACTCGCTGAAGTGGCATTCCAACGAGGTCAACGGCGAGGGGGCTTTCGCGATCCGGTATGAGGCCGAGCTTGCGTTCGATGCAGGAACTATGTTCATGCCCGCAATGCTCGCGTCCGTGTCTCTGTCCAACAGCACGGAATCGCCGATGGCGTCCTGCCCGAAAGGGGCCGGGTTTCCAAGGACAAGCGTGTTTTTCGGAGTGCAGGCGGGTAAGGGATTGACCTCTTCGCCGGCTGTACATTCGTCGGTGCCCGAGGGCCAGCCCGGCTGGCTGCCCGATCCATGCTCGACGGGCGACGACAGTCTCGAAGAGGTCCTGGCCCATCTGACCTACACCAGCAGCTTCGCCCGGACGAGCCTGACGCTGCCCCAACTCTCCCAAATCCTGTGGGCCGGCTACGGCTGCACCGCTCATACCACGTCGAACGGCAGGGCGGGCCTGACCGTCCCCTCCGCCTACGCCAACTACTACCTGACGCGCAGCCTCTACATCGTCAAAGAGGACGGAGTGTATCGGTATCTGAACCGAAAGGTCATCACGGACATGGCGACGAAGGACCATCGGATCGAGCGTCTCGTCACCGCCGGCGATGGACGCGGGCGGTTGCCTGTCGATCCATTGCCTGCGGATGCCCGGGTCGGTCTGCAATCCGCCATTGCCGGTCTGCCCCATGCTCCGTGCTACGTCATCCTCTGTCTCGATTCGGCCAACGCGGGCCAGGAGTTCGCCCAATTGGAGCCCGGGTTCATCGCCGGCAATATGCTCCTCCAGGCCAGTGCGATCGGTCTGGGCTGTCACTTTAAGCCCAAGCTCAGCGCCGCCGAGCGGCAGGCCATTCAGTCCGCCACGAATATCCCTGCGCCCTACGTACCCCAGGTGATTGTCAGCATCGGTGCACCGGGAGCCGTCGTATCCATCTCTGTGACGCTGCAGGACGACAGCCGCCCCGACGCAGACAGGAGCCTTCCACTGACCGTCCGGCTCTTCACACCTGGAGCCAACGTATTGAGTGACACCGCGACCCAAGAATTCAAATTGACTGCGACGAAGTCCGCCACAGCAGATACGGCTGTCTGCGAGGTCACAGGTGTCGCGCCAGGGACCTACGATATCACCGTCCATGGCGAGTCCACCCTGATGAACGTCAAAAGAGGCGTTGTTATCTCACTGCCACACACGTCTGTGGACCTGGGCATGCTGCTGGAAGGCAACGCCAGCCATGACAACACGATTGACCTCGGCGACTGTGCCGTCCTGTCAGCGTGCTGGCTCGCATCGAAAGAGCAGCCGCAGTACGACATCCGAGCCGATTTCGACAACAGCGGCCTAATCAACGCCGCCGACCTCTCGCTCCTGGCATCAAACTGGCTGAGAAATTCACCGGTGGAAGTCCAACCATAATCGCGTTCGATATACGCAGGGAGCACAGACTATGGCCGCATCAATATTCTACTTGGTGGCCTTTGTGGCCATTATCTTCTGGCTGATCCAGGTAGTTGACCTGCTCATGCGGGACGGCAGGGACTTTGAGAGCCGCACGCACAAGCTCACATGGTTCCTCGTCCTCATCACCGGCAGCGTGGTCGGCGCCATCTGGTACTTCTCTTGGAGAAGGCGCATCGTCACAATAGATGCCCAGGCAGATAGACCATGAACCACGCGAGACGTCGCTCTTCTAGTTTGCAGCAGGATGCAAGACGTTGACTTCTCGCTCGCGAAAGCGGATTATCTCAACGAGAATGTTAATCTCTCTCGACCGGGCGTTGTCCTGCCGATCTTCATGGAGACAATAGCAATATGAGACAGTACAAGATGATCTTAGAGATGGCGGCCCAAGGTAAACTACCAGATAGAATCGATGCGACTTCTGATCTGCCAGTCGCCATAATCAAGCAACTGGTGAATGCAGGTTACCTCGATGCAACGGACGCTTCATCCTGCGAGGGGGTGGCATACTTGGACCCGGAGATTACGTTAGCTGGCAGGGAGTATCTGGATGAACTCAGGACTCGAATGAGGGACAGTCAAATGGACGCGGCAAGACAAGACGGAAGACCAGTAGACGAGACACTGGACATGACCTACATAGTTGACACATGGCTGGAGATAAGGAAGGAATATGGTGTCTCGAAAATGACTTTCGGAAAGAGAATCAACTTCGTGAAAGATGGCTTCAAGAGAAAGGTGATATTCCGGGATGTCGAGCACGCATTCATACTTGCACACGCTGGATTCAGCAAGCCGGCAGTTGTCTTGGCCGGGGGAGTTATCGAGGAACTGCTTCGGCTTTACCTTGAACACAGAAAGGTCGCTCAGGCGGGGGACACATTGGACTCGTACATACGAGCCTGTGAGAGAAACAGACTTCTTAAGGGGGCAATCCATAGACTCGCTGACTCCGTTCGGCAATTTCGTAATATTGTTCATCTGCAAGGGGAGAGTTGTCCGAGGCACACTATCTCAAAGGCCACGGCAAAAGGCGCTGTTTCATCCATATTCACGATAGCAAATGATTTTGAAACAGGAGGCACCTAACAACGAGATGGCCCAGCCGACCCGTTGAAGCACTGATTGATTCAAAGTGGCATGGAGTCCATGGCGAACGTATCTGACGAAGGAAGCTCTGTAAAAAGATAATATCGGATAAGGATAAGTGGTATGGCGGAAGCCAACAAGAAGAACGCCAAGCGTGAGCACCGCATCACTGACGAGATCATCGTGGACGCGTATGGCCCGGAAGAGCAGGCGATGGGGTGGTACTACTATCTTGAGGACAAATTGCAGTTCCCATTTCCTGCGAAGTGTATCGCCGAGAGGGCGGTTTCGCCGCTACGCGCGGGCGAGAAAACTGAAGTCGTGGGCATGGCTCCCGAAGAAGAATGCGAACACGAGATGTTTGTTGAGATACCGTGGGAAGACCGAAGGCTTGCGGTTCCCCTTGCGCAGTTGAAACCCGCGGCTAAGGTGGACAAGGATACCAAGGAAGCTATCGCAGATTGGCACTATTGGCTGGACCAGGGGTACATGCTCTGAGCGTGCGCCGGGTATGTTCTACTTGTACGCCAGGGCGGCTGCGCCTAAGACGGCGATGGCTCCGCCTGCGAGGGAGCGTACGGTGGGGCGTTCGCCGTCGAGGAACATGGTGAAGGGGATCACGGCCAGCGGGGTTGTGGCCACAATGGCTAATACGACGCCGGTGGGGGCGATGGCCAGGGCCCATTGATAGCAGGCGACACCAAGGGCCGGGCCGCACAGGGCGTTGGCGATGACCCATGGCCACGCACGTCTCCAGGGATGATCTGCAGCGGCATTCGTATCCGGCGGGTCCGGCTGCCTGCGCCAGCGATGGATGAACAGGACTATGGCCGTGAGGAGCAGGCCGCCCAGGATTCGCTGGTACGCGGCTGTGCCGCCGTCGATATGCTGACCCGCATGCCCGGCCACGTCAAAGGCTTTCCGCGTGAGCACTGCCCCACTGCCTTGTCCCACGGCCGCGAGCGCGCCCATTATGATCCCGGTGGCCCATGTGCGTGCGCCCATAGCGACACGGCTGTCCGGCGCCAGGGCTGCGAAGACACCCGTCAGGATCGTGGCGCTCCACGCCATCTGGTAGAGAGTCAATCGCGTGCCCAGCCATATCCACTCCATGAATGCCCCCAGCGGAGCGGCCAGACACAGGCACAGCATTACTCCCAATCGCGGGCCGAGGCGGTAATAGGCTCCATACAACGCGAGGTCGCCCAGGCCGAAGCCGACGATGCCGCTAAGAAACAACCAGGGCAGGCCGGCGCCCCCGAACCCCTGGCCGAAGAGGTGTGCCCACAGGGCCAGCATGATCGTGGCCAGCGTCAGCCGGCTCAGATTGGCTGTGCCCGCGCCGAGCATACGCGTGCTGCGCCCTGCGCTGACGGCGGACATGGCCCACAGAACTGCGGTGAAGACTGCCTGGATCATTCAAGATTACCGAACTGGCGCACCACCCCCCGCTTTCGCAAGGGCAAGCCTTGAGTCCAAAGTTCAGCAGGAGAACCTACACAGGCGGGTCTGTCAATAGGGCAGGCCGCACTGTTGGGACGGCATGCGGATTGTTGCACCGATATTCCGCTTGGAGTCTCAGATGATATCAGTGTACAATTGCACACCATATGGCAAGCAAGAAGCAAATCGTCCGATACCGCTTGAGCGACCACGCGATAGACGAAATGCGCCGCCGCCAAGTTGGCGAAGAAGACGTGGCAAGAGTGCTGGCGGCACCGGAGCAATGGGAGATAGTCCGAGAAGGACGCGAGGTTCTCCAGTCGCGGAGCGAGTCCGGGGACCGGCCCAAAACCTACTTGTTGCGCGTTTTCGTGGACATCGACCGCGATCCTCCGGTCGTGGTGACGGTGTATCGTACGAGCAATGTGGCGAAGTACTGGAGAGCTGACCAATGAAAGTGACATATGACCGCGAGACAGATACGCTGACAGTTGTTTTCTCTGACGCGCCCGTTGTTGAGAGCGATGAAGCGAAACCCGGTGTGATTCTGGACTTCGATGCTTTGGGTAATCTCATATCGGTGGAGATCTTGGATGCTTCGCGCCGGGTCGAACTGCCAACTCGGATCGAATATCAAGTTGCCCCATCGCCCACGTAGTGAGTCTTCGCTCACCTGAATTGGGGTACTGGCTGCTGATCCCGCATCCGGGACTACTTGTGCTCAGTCGAAATCTGTCGGCAGGGCGGGGTTGCGGTAGTGCTCGAACATGCGGGCGATCTGGAAAGGCAAGGTGCGCGAGATGGACAAGTCCTGCGGGATGCTGTCTTCTGTGAAGAAATCGACGCCGGTGGTTCTCGTAGCTCTCTGTGGCGGTGCCGCCGGTGATCTCGCAGAGGAAGAACAGCTTGTAGAGGTGGAAGGGCATGGGCGGCTGGTGCGGGTGCTTGCTGCGGTCGTACACGGCCGCCAGCTTGGTGACGCGGACTTGGAAGCCGGCCTCCTCGAAGACCTCGCGGGCCGCGGCCTCTGATGGGGACTGAGACGGGTCGGCCCAGCCGCCGGGAAGCGTCCATCCGTCGTCGATCTTCTCCCGGACCAGCAGGATCTTGTCGTCGCGGAAGACCGCCCCCCGTACGTCCACCTTGGGCGTGGCGTAACCGCGTTCCTGGGAGAACAGATCGATGAACGCTTTGGTTTCGCAATCGAAGCCGGTGGACATCATTTCCGCCGCGATTTGTCGAATTTGCTTGTACCGGTCGATCTCGTACTCGTTGTCGGAGTAGGTCAGCCCGTTTTGGGCCAGTGCGGCGAGCTGCTTTGCCCACCTGAGCCAGTTAGGTTCCATCTTATCTCCACATGCGATGTCAGCCGCCCTGGGCAGGAGGTGCCCCGGCCAGAGTCCGCTCCAGGACCGCATCCATATCAGCCATCGGATGGCCGACCCACACGATTTTCCCGTTGGCATCGACGACGAATGCCGAGGGGATTGTATTACGGCCGAATGCATCCATGTACCCCGCGGATACGGTTTGCTCGGAGTCCACCGCCACGGCGTACTCCATCTCACTTCCCCTCTGCTCCACGAAAGGCTTCACTTTATCCATCTTCTCCGTCGAGATGCCGACGATGACCACGTTCTTGTCTTTGTACTTGTGCTGGAGCTCGGTCAGGTGCGGGATGCTCACCTTGCACGGCGGGCACCAGGTCGCCCAAAACTCGACGACATAGACGGTGCCCGGCTTCATCTCGACGGGTCCGTTCTTCACCCACTCCAGGCCCGTCAACGGCGGGGCCGGATCCCCAAGCTTCGCAGAAGTCCCTTGCTTCATCTCACAACCGAACACAAGCAGCACGCAGAAGAGCAATGCCCCCAGTCTCGTCTTCATGGCTCACCTCATTTCATTGTCTCTCATACAGCCCCTTTTCAAGTTGCGTTTGCGGGTACCCATTGTACTTGCACGGACGTACGTCTGCACGGCATTTCTGTTCCGCTCGGTATCCGCGTTACCATGGACAGTTCTGTCGCCTTATCTATAGGGATGGATAATGAGCCGCACCCCAGTGAGGGGTTGCGACCCGCAAGGCGAAATGGTACCGTTGTGCCCGCGGGATGACGTTCTATCCCCGGGCAAAGCGGATTCACGGCAGAGAACATTCTTTAGAAGGGGAAACTATGAAAAAGCGGCTGTTGATTGCAGGATTGGTTCTCACGATGACCTGGCTGAGTGGGTGCATCGTCATCGACACGGAGAAGGCGGAATCCTGGCGGTCGGATGTGGTGGAGCCGGCGGACGTGACGATTCGCGAGATCGATGCTGTTGGGAAGCTCTCTCTCGATGACAATCGCCGCGAGGCGTACGGGCGGATCGCCCGCCGGCGTAACTTGTCCACAGAGGCTCAGGTGCACCTGGTCGAGGCGGTATTCGAGCACCTGTCCCTGGAGGATGCGAAACTGGATGTGCTCTTGACCCTCGTGCGCAACCGATGCTTCCGCCCCGAGGCCAAGAGCGCCCTCCTGGATCGATTGGACGGACTCGCCCTTGAGGACAACAGACGCGAGATTCTGGATGCCATGAGCAAGCGGTGACAGATGATCCATGACACATGACAGGGGGGCCGGGGAATTCTCTTGACAATCAGCCCGGCGCAGCGGTATACTACTACGCGCCTGGTGGAGGACGAAAGCTGAGAGAGCCGCATGCTGCTTTCAGCCTGGGATGATAACGCCAGGATCGGGGGCCGAATCGAAGGAGCACACGCGGATCGTTGTGCTACCAGAGGACTTCCTCTGCGATTTCTCAGGCTCGGAGGGGCGGATCGCGAGAGATAACTCGGTTGGGAGTCGACACATGGCTGGTGACAGCCAGGAAAAACTATCGAAAGAGGAGGTGGCGGGCCTTCTTGCGCAGTTGCAGCAGGCGTCGTCGCGACCGGAATGCAGATCGTGTGAATGCTTCCAGGGATTCATTGCCCAGCTAGTGCTCGACGCCGACGAGGGCGGCAAGCCCCTGCTTGAGACGTACAGGGTGGATCCGTCGCAAGTGCGCAGCTATTTGGGTTGCGAGCCCTGCGCATCCGCGGAAATCTTCGCTGCATACCTCATGCGCAAGCGAGAGGCATAAGCCGGACATCGCACATCCTGTCGCCGCGGAGGGCGGTTCACGGGCTATTGGATCTTTACATTCGCTCTGACAGGAAGTCTTCCCGTGATGCCGGTGCATGCAGAATCGAGACACATCTGAAGAACCCCTGCTGGCGAGTGGTCCCCGGATTCAACAAGCTCTGATACGGATTACGAGTGGGAATCCCGTATCTCCGGGTGGCAGCGGCAAGCCGAAGCAAAATCCTTCCTTTGAATCAAGGTATTCGCTTAGCGGCGGGCCTTGCAAAAGGCCCATATTCTATACTGAGATTGCTGTTGACGACGCCCACAGGCTCATTTTTCCGCCGTGTGAGAAGGCGCCAAAGATGAGAGGAATGTAGCTGGAAAGGAGAGACAGATGCTTATCCGAAGAATTAGATTAGCCGTAGTCAGTCTTGTGTTACTGACGGGAGTCGCTGCCCTGGCGCAGGAGGTGGTGGTCGACGAGGGGTATCCGATCGTCCGTACGGCGGAAGCCGTTGTCGGCCCATCGCCCTGGTATTTTATCCTGGCCATCGTTGTCGGCGTGATTCTCGCCATCTCGTTCGAGCTGATTCTGACCCACCTGTCCGTGGCGGCAGGGATCAGTTCCGTGGGGCCGTTCGATCGCTACGCAAAGCGAGAGGCCAAGCCGACGAAAGTAAGTGAAGAAGGCGAGGGGGCGGTCATGCGCACCGTCCGCAAGACCAGCAACATGTTTGGGATCTGGGCTGTCGTCACGGCGACTGTCTCCCTGTTCTTCGCGAGCTGGCTGGCCGTGGAGCTGAGTCACTCGCCCAGTGCGTTCACAGGATTCATCCTGGGACTGTCGATCTGGGCCTTGTTCTACATCATCATGACTGCCATCGAGGTCACCGCATTGACGTCGCTGGTGGGCTCGCTGACCCACACGGCCGCGGAAGGCCTGCGGTCGGCCTACAAGGCAACCAGCTCCATCTTCGGCAAATCCGAGGAGGATCGTATCGTGGACACGGCCGAGCGGGTCACGGCGGCGGTGCGGGATGAGCTGTTCGGCGACGTGGACACGGATCGGATTCGCAAGCAGGTGGATAGGTATGTGCGGCAACTCCGACCGGCCACGGCCGAGGAAATCAAGGATGCCCTGCGGGATATGCTGGACGAGACGGAGGTCCGGGCTCTCGTCGAACACGGTGAAGGGGATCTCGCCGACGTGGACGTGCTGACGGCGACGCTCGAAACCAAGGCAGGCATGACGCGAGAAAAGGCTCATACAGTGGCCACGAACGTCCGAAGCGCCATCTCCAAAATCCGGGAAGAGTACAAATCGGACAAAGACAAGTTCTCCAAGTTCAGCGACGCCGCCATGCGAGTGGCCGGCAGATCCGAGGAGGAGGCGCGATCCGCCCGCGAGAAGATCGAGGACTACCTGCGGCGCACGCACAAAGATGAGTTGGAGCCCGAAGGCATCAAGCGAGACCTGGAGACGCTGTTCTCGCATCCGCGGGAAGGTTCTCAGTGCAATGCGGGAACGGCTGTCCCACTTCGATCGGACCACCCTGGAGGCGATTCTCGCACAGCGACAGGACATGAGCGAGGACGAGGCCAGGAAGGCGACCGACCGGGTCATGAGCGTGATCGACAGGATCCGCGGCAGGACAGAGGAGGCTGCCGGCGAAGTTGCCGGCGAAGTCGAGGCGCGACGGCGCGGCATCCAGGCAAAGATCAGCGACTACCTGAACTCCATGGGCCGGCCGGAACTGCGGTACGAGGGCATCAAGCACGACATACATGTGCTCTTCCACGACCCCAAGGCCGGCGCTGACGCGCTGATCCGGCGGCTGCGAGCCATGGATCGCGATACGCTCAAGGCGGTTATCTCATCGCGGAGAGATGTATCCGAGGAAGATGCCGAGCATATCGTGTCCCAGATGGAGCGGGCGCGCGACGAGACCATTGCCAAGTACGAGCGTATGAAAGAGGAAGTGCAGCACCGGATCGAGGACGCCAAGGATCGTGCGCTTCGCGAGGCCGAAGAGACTCGCAAGGCGGCTCGCAACGCGGCATGGTGGACGTTCGGGTCGGCTCTTGCCTCGGCGACTGCCGCGGTTATCGGCGGTATCCTCTCGACGTACACGTAGTGGTGGTTTCGCGACTGTACGGCGACGTGACGGGATGTACATGTGACTTGCCGATCAAGCCTCGTATGAGGCAGGACCATACGCGTGAGGACGGTCTGGAAAGTTGTGAAGCGCGCGTTCTGGGGCTTCATCGACGACGATGTGTTCACGCTCGCAGCGGCCCTGGCGTTCTACGCGATGTTGTCGGTGAGCCCCTTGCTCGTGTTGCTGACGACCGCTCTGGGGTTCATGAGTGACTCGATGCGGGAAGGGATCACCGGGCAGGTCACATTGCTGGTCGGCCCCGAGGCCGCCGAGGGCGTCAACATGCTCCTGGAGCACGCCCAGGCCAGGCAGTTGGAGGCGACAGTCTCCGCTGTTATCGGAATTGGCGGCGCCATTCTAGGCGCGACGCTCGTCTTTGCGAGGCTGCAGTATTCCTTGAATCTCATTTTCGACGTGCGCACCAAGCAAGGCTATGTGATCGATTGGCTCTACAAGCGTTTCCTGTCATTGCTGATGGTCATCGGGATGGGGATCGTGCTCGTCGGCTCGGTTGTGATCAGCTCGGTTGTCGCAGTACTGTTGTCCGGCCGCAGCCAATTGTTGTTTGCAGCCAATCTCCTGACCAACCTTGTGGTGTACACGGCCATCTTCGTGATCATGTTCAAGGTCCTGCCCGACATTCGGATCAATTGGGAGACCACTCTGGCGGGTGCGTTGATCACGGCGATCCTGTTCCTGCTCGGCGGCTACGCGATCAGCATGTATTTCACGCACGCGGCGCCGGGATCGGTCTATGGGGCCGCCGGCGCTCTGGCCATCCTGCTGCTCTGGATCTTCTACTCCGCCATCATCATCTTCCTTGGCGCGGAGCTGACGCAGGCGTACGGCCTGTGCTGCGCCAGGGAAATCGTCCCGAACAAATTTGCCAAATGGGGCCCCGGCGCCGCCAAGGCGCATGGCACGTCACAAGAGCGTGAGAGGGTATCGCGCTATTGATCGCAGGGCAGCCTGCGAATCGCGCCGCATTGTAGAGGGGCTTCGATTGCTCTGGCATCCTGCGGATAAACCGGGTACCATGCGGACCAATGGCCGGCTGGTTTTCTTGGTGCTCGGGCCGGCAATAATGGTCTGTGGATGCTTGGCAGAGGATGTGCATGACACGCATAGTGGCACGCGAATCGCAGCCCAATCGGCCGATATTCACGATATTGGCGATTCTTCTCATTTCGACTCTCAGTCACCAGGCGGCGGCTCTGGAGTCGTCGTCTTCATCCGCTGCGGATTCCTCGCGCGAGTACTTCGCCATCCAGGTGGTGGACCGGCAGACCGGGCGGGGCGTGCCTCTCGTGGAGCTTCGCACGACCAACAGCATCCGCTGCTTCACAGATAGCAACGGGATCGTCGCATTCCATGAGCCTGGCCTGATGGACCTGGAGGTCTTCTTCTTCGTGAGAAGTCACGGGTATGAGTCCCCGAAGGACGGCTTTGGGTACCGTGGAGTCCGGCTGAAGACAACGCCGGGCACAACCGCGATCATCAAGATCGACCGGCTGAACGTTGCTGAGCGGCTGTACCGGGTGACCGGGCAGGGCATCTACCGTGACAGCATTTTGGCGGGTCGGCCGGTTCCCCTGCAAAACCCGGTTCTCAACGGACAAGTCATGGGCCAGGATTCTGTAGATACCACCATCTATCATGGGCGGCTGTACTGGCTATGGGGCGATACGGGCAAGCCCTCCTATCCGCTCGGCCACTTCGCCATGGCCGGCGCCGTATCGGACCTGCCCGGGCGCGGCGGCCTGGACCCTGCGGCAGGTGTCAATATCGAGTACTTTGTGGACAAGAACGGGTTCAGCCGACCGCTGGCGCGATTGAAAGAGCCGGGCCTGGTCTGGCTCGACGGCCTGTTGACCGTCAACGACGACCAGGGCCGCGAGAGGATGGTCGCGAAGTTCGCCAGGCTCAAGGATCTCGGAACGACACTGGAGCTGGGCCTGGTGGTCTTCAATGATGCGACACAATCGTTTGAACCGGTGGTTCGGGCGGACCCGAACGTCCTGCCGTACCGGGACTTCGGGCATGCCGAGCGCGTGGCGGCAGGGGGGCACGATTACTACTACTTCACGCTGCCGTTCCCGACGGCGGTCCGCATGCGTGTTGAGGCGAAGTGGGGCGAAGTGATCGACCCCAATCGGTACGAAGTCCTGACCTCACTGCAACCGGGCTTGGCCGGGAGCACCGAGCGGCCTCGCTGGGTGCGTTTTGCCGAGTTGACCCGCGGTGACAATTCCGTGAGGGCCCGTGTCAGCGAGGCCCTCCGGCAGGAGAAGAAGGGTACATTGCTGTACGATATCGGTTCAGGCAAAGCGGTATCGCCTCACGGCGGCAGCGCCTACTTCAACGCCTATCGACGCAAATGGGTTATGATCTTCGTGCAGTCCGGCGGCGAAAGCTCATTTCTGGGCGAGGTCTGGTACGCCGAGGCCGATACACCCGTCGGTCCCTGGGCCTACGCCCGCAAAATCATGACGCACGACAAGTATTCGTTCTACAATCCGAAGCATCATCCGTACTTCGATCAGGATGGTGGCCGCATCATCTTCTTCGAGGGCACGTACACGGAATCATTCTCTGGTTCCCCCGAAACCGCCACACCGCGTTACGACTACAACCAGATCATGTACCGACTGACTCTCGACGACCCTCGCCTCGTCCTGCCTGTCCCGGTGTACCGGATGGAGGGTAGCACGGAGTATCTGTTGCGGGATGGCGTGGCAAAGGGCGAGAAATGGGACGCCATAGAATCCGTCGCGTTCTATGCGGTCGAGCCGGACAGGGCCCGCGATGGACTGATCCCGCTTTACGCCGCGAAAGCTGCCGAGAGCAGCAGTTTGGTGACGGAGCCTCCCGTCCCATCCGAGAAGCCGCTGTTCTATGCGCTGCCCCCGGCCGAACCAGCGTCCGCAAACGCGTGCATCGTGCCGCTCTATGAGTATCGTCGTAGCGATTCCGGAGGCCGGCTGTATTCGACGGATGCACAACTGAACAAAGACGGCTGGACTTGCGGAGACAAGCCGCTGTGCCGGGTGTGGAAGACCGCGCCTGGGCCGCTGCTCATCGACGGTGCCGCCAAGCCGCCGAAGCGATAGGGACGCATGAATCAGGTCTCCGCATGTGGTCGTGTGCGGCGCCACATCCAGGCAAGGAACAGGAAGAACGCCAGTGCCACGATGAGCATCCCGGCCGGATTGTCGGCTGGGTTCTTTGCCAATTCCCGCACCGGGGCCACGATGAAGATGAAGAACCCCAGAGCGCCCAGACCAGCGCCAGCTTGTGCCTGTCCGAGAAGCCGGGTCTGGCTGAGATGCGCCAAATGGCCCATATCATTGCGGCAGCGAGCACCGCCATGAGTCCGAACACAACCAGGGGATGAAGCCGGCTGTGCGGCAGCATCCAGGCCAGCACAAAGAAGACCACTGTGCTGACGAAGCCCAGGGCAAAGAGCCGGCCGCAACCGGGCGTCTCTTTTCCATACGCCTCCGGCGGGGCGACAGTCGCCGGCAACCACTTCGCCGCGGCACCCAGGCATGCGATCGTGCCTGCTGCTACCGCGTAGTGCAGCACGGGCGGGCGGTATTTGCTGATGAAAAGGAAGATCAGGACGCCGTTGGCAAGCCACAGAATCCAGAGAGCAACGAGCCCGCGCCGGCCGATCCAGGGGGTCATCCGCCGATCCGGGAACAGGAGTGTCACCAGTGTGATTGGAATCAGGATGGTGAAGGCGGTGTGATAGATCGTCAGCTCGACCGACCACACCCAGTTGACGCCGAGCCATCGCCCGTATTCGCCCAGGATTCCCACGTCCATCCAGCCCGGATCGAAGAAGCTCTTGCACATCAGCCCTTCCTCCGCGATGCCATAGGCCGCTCCAAGGATCAGCAGGCTCGGCCAGCCCTTGCCCCAGCGAAACGCAAGCTCCCGTGCCAGAATCGCACCGCCGCCGTAGAGCACAGAGAGGACGATGAAGCCGGGCGGATTGAAGAATTCCGCCGGCGGCGCCGAACTGCTGAGCAACTCACCGATTGCCGGCGCCAGGAAGAAGAGCACCAGAGCCGGAGACAGACGCCTTTTCGTTGCTTCGCCCATTATGCGGATTCTACCAGCGGCCCATCCGCCGCAAAAGCCGAAAGTCAGACGGGCGAGCTGCCCTCATTCGCAAAGAGGTGAATATAAAACGCAAAATTGCGTTGTACGCCTGAGCCCGCGGCGATAGGTTGTGCCCTTAATTGTCACTGACGTCCGCTTTATCATGCAGACACACGACGAAAGGGTTTGACACATGCGTTCAGGAACAAAGGCGGGGATCGGGCTTGTGGGGCTTCTCTGTGCAACGGTAGTTGCCTTGTCGTGGACATCGCTTGCAGCCGCCCAAGATCAGGAAGTGCTGAAAGTCTCATACACTCTGAATCCCGACCGCGTGCTGAACCGTATCGATGAGAAGGTGTATGGGCACTTCTTCGAGCACATCTACCACTCGGCCAATGGTGGCCTGTGGGGCGAGCTGGTCTGGAATCGCAGCTTCGAAGAGAACTCCGCCGGCCTCTGGCGCATTGAAGATGGGCAGGTCATTCAGGCCGGCATGGGCACGGACCAGCGGCTGATGTTCGGCGACGCGTCCTGGACCGATTATGAGTACACGCTCGAAGCCCGGAAGACCGGTGGAGCGGAGGGCTTTCTCATTCTCTTCCGCATCGCCGGTCCCAATCAATTCTATTGGTACAACATCGGCGGCTGGGGCAACCAGCATCATCAGTTGGAGAAAGCCTTTGGCAGGCAGCGGAATCCGGTTGGGCCGCAGGTCCGTGACAGAATCGACACGGGAAAGTGGTACCGCATACGCGTGCGCTGCGAAGGCAACCACCTGCAGGTGTGGCTGGACGACAAGCAAGTCCTCGACTACACCGATGCGCGGTCGCCGCATCTGGCGGGGCGGGTCGGCGTGGGGACGTGGTCCACGCAGGCGAAGTTCCGCAATCTCAAAGTGGCCACATTAGACGACAAGGTCCTATTCGAGGGTCTGCCGCCGGCTCCGCAGCAGGTATTCGAGACTCGGCACTGGAACATGTTCGGCCCCGGCAAGGGGAGCATCGAATCCAAGAATGCGTTCAATAGCAACGCTTTCGTCCGAATTGTAGGCGATGCCGGCGAGACGGGTTTGATGCAGGATGAGTTCTGCATCCGGGCGGGCGAGACGTACGAGGGCTCGCTCTGGGCTCGCGGCTCGGGTGACAGGCTCGTCGTGCGCCTGCTCAGTGGCAAGCAGACCATTGCGGAGCAGAAGCTCAGCAGCCCGCGCAGCGGCTGGCGCGAATTCAAATTCAAGCTTCGTCCGAAGGCCTCCGATGCCAACGCGGTCCTGCAAGTGGTAGTACCCGGCAAGGCAGACGTGGAGATCGATCAGGTGAGCATGATGCCTCAGTCTTGGAAGGCGAAGGGGGGCTTCCGGCCGGACCTGCTGAAGGCTGTGGCCGACATCAAGCCGCCGATCATCCGCTGGCCCGGCGGCTGCTTCGCATCGCCATATCGCTGGAAGGACGGCATCGGCCCGCAGCACCAGCGCCGTGTCACCCCCCGTGAGTTGTGGGACGATCTCGACATCAACAGCCTCGGCACGGATGAATTCATCGCTTTGTGCAGGCTGGTCGGGGCGGAGCCTTTGCTCGTGGTCAATATCGGCACCACAGAGTGGAATCTCGATGCCGGCACTCACGACTTCCTGCAGGATGTGCTCGACTGGATCGAGTACTGCAATGGCCCTGCCGACTCGAAGTGGGGCAAGGTCCGCGCCGCCAATGGCCATCCCAAGCCGTACAACGTTAAGTACTGGGAGATCGACAACGAGACGTGGAGCATGGGGCCGGACAACTACATCGCGGCGGTCAATCGCTTCGCCCCCGCGATGCGCAAGGCCGATCCGTCGATCAAGCTGATCGCCTGTGGCAGCGGCGGATTCAACCTCGATTGGAATCGTCGCATCATCAATGGCTGCGCAGGTGATCGACTACCTGAGCATTCATCACTATGAAAACCCGGACCGCTTCGCCGACGGGCCGGGCAACTACGAGCGGTTCATCCGCCAGACCGCCGAGATCATCGCCCAGTCGGCCAATCCCAAGCTGAAGATCTACTGCTCCGAGTGGAACGCCCAGAGCACCGACTGGCGCACCGGGCTGTATGCGGGCGGCGTGCTCAACGGGTTCGAGCGATGCGGCGATGTCTTCGAGATCGGCGGCCCGGCCCTGTTCCTGCGCCACGTCTCCGCGACGGCCTGGGACAACGCCTTCATCAACTTCGACCAGAGCACGTGGTTCCCCGCCCCGAACTACGTCGTGATGCAGCTCTGGCGTAACCACTACGCCCCAAGCCGTATCGAGATCACCGGCGGCAGCGACAAACTGAATGTCGTCGCAACCAAATCCGAGGACGGTCGGACCCTGTACGTCAAATGCGTCAACCCCCGCGCAGCCGCCGCGGAAATGACGCTGAATCTGCCCGAGAA
Source organism: Sedimentisphaerales bacterium (assembly GCA_963708075.1). Classification (GTDB taxonomy): domain Bacteria; phylum Planctomycetota; class Phycisphaerae; order Sedimentisphaerales; family Anaerobacaceae; genus PLanc-01. Next base: position 3,151,394 of record OY970194.1, on the reverse strand, counting down.
GTTCAAATCCACGACAGTCACTATGCAGATAGTATCGCCGGGATCATTGAACGCCCGCAACACTCTGGCCAAACCCGACTCGGTCCGCGCTGAGCCGGGCCAGGTGCAGGTGGACGGCGGCACGACGCGTTTCAGCCTGCCGGCCCTCTCCGCCGCTATAGTCACAATCAAGCTCTAGCCCGTATCCTTGCGGCTATTGATGCTCAGACGCGGAAAGTGCCGGCAAATCAGACTTGCATGCGAGCCGCGGTTCCCGCAGAATGTCGGTACTGATAGAAGCTGGAGCCGTTGGATGGCTTTGGAGGCATGAGCATAGTGCAGGTGCTGGTCATTGTTGGTGTGATCGCTCTGGTCGTCGTCGGAGCGATCTTCGGGCATCTTGTGGCCAAGAAGCGTCAGGAGGCGATGCTGGCCCTGGCGGCCAGGCTCGGGCTGCGATTCGATCCGAACAAAGATCATGGGCTGGCCAAGCGATATCAGTTCCTCGATAAGCTGCGGGCGGGCGATAATCGCTATGCGTTCAACGTCCTCTCGGGCAAGTACAACAGCCATGACGTGATGGCGTTCGATTATCACTACGAGACGCATTCCACCGACTCGAAAGGCCATCGCCAGACGCACCATCACTACTTCTCGTTCTTCCTCCTGCTGATGCCCATATCGTTTCCGGAGCTGACCGTCGGCCGGGAGGGGTTCTTCTCGAAGGTTGCCCAGAGCCTCGGCTATGACGATATCGACTTCGAGTCGCACGAGTTCTCGCGGAAGTTCTGCGTGCGCTCGCGAGACAAGAAGTTCGCCTATGACGTGTGCAACGCCCGCATGATGGAGTACCTGCTGGCCAACGACGACCTGACGATTGAGATCGAGGGTCCCGCGATGGCCATTTCGTTTGGTAACCGATTGTCGCCCGAGCAGATCGAATCCAACCTGAATCGCCTCATCGCCGTCAGGTCGCTCCTGCCGGATTACCTGTTCTCCCGGAGTTGATTATGGATGGTTCATTGATTGTGTTTGCCTTACTCGCCGCTGTTGTCCTGCTGCCGCTACTCTATGTCGTCCTGACGTACAACACGCTGGTGGCCCTGCGAAACCACATCCGCGACGCGTGGGGCAACATCGACACGGAGCTGAAGCGCCGGTACGATCTGATCCCCAACCTCGTTGCCACGGTGAAGGGCTACGCCGCCCATGAGAGGGAGGTCCTCGACCGCGTCACGCAGTTGCGCACGCAATGCATCGCCAGCCAGGGCCGACCCAGCGAGCAGGCGGTGGATGAGAACCAGTTGGTGGCCGCCCTGCAGAGGCTGTTTGTGGTTGTGGAGAACTATCCGCAGCTCAAGGCCGACCAGAACTTCCTGCAACTCCAGCGCGAGCTGGTGAATACGGAGGACCGCATCCAGGCCGCGAGGCGGTTCTTCAACGGCAACGTCCGCGACTATCGCAACAAATGCGAGACCTTCCCCAGCAGCCTGATCGCCAACGCCTTCGGCTTTGCCCCGGAAGATTACTTCAACGTGGACCCGGCCGTCCGCGAAGTGCCCGACGCCAAGTTCGCCTGAGAGAACAGGACCTGGAGGTCATACAGGAGAGGACAGGATGACAGCCGAATCCGGAGTGAAATGGATACTGCGGTTCATCGCGTTCACAACGCTGTTCGGCCTCATTGCGGGCGTGATGCCTCATCCCTGGCTCGTTCGGTTCATCCATACGGCCGACCGAGCGGTGCCTGTGGGGATCTTTATCAGCTATCTGTTTCGGATGCTGATGGGCATGTTCGTGCTTACAGGGCTATTCTGCATCGTGTTCTCGACGGATGTGCAACGCTACCGCCCCTTGATCTGGATTCTGGGTGTTGCCTGTCTGATCGGCACTCTTGCCGGGCTCATTGCCCTGTTCCTTGCTGTGCCGCCGGACCATCGAATCGGCTTCTTCTGGTTTGCCTTTGTCGACCTCGCGGAAGGTTTCGCCCAGGGTGTGCTGCTCGTCATTCTTCTTTTGCGTATCCCGCGGGGCAGTCCTTCTTGTTGATGTGCCTTTGCATTGGACGGTAGTTGTGTTAAGATGGGCGGCCGAGAACAAGAAGAATGATACTTTGAGAATAGACTTATCTATAATCCGACAATAGGGACTACTGAAGGAACGATGGCATGGCATATCAGGCTGAGACGCGGAACATGGCCCTTTTTTGTGATTTCGAGAATATTGCGTTGGGCGTTGAAGAGGCCAACTATGCCCAATTCGACATTAGCAAGGTGATCGAGCGGCTCCTGCTCAAGGGGAATATCGTCGTTAAGAAAGCATACTGCGACTGGGACCGCTACAAGGCATTCAAGCCGGCGATGCACGAAGCGTCCTTCGAGCTGATCGAGGTCCCGCACGTGCGGATGTCGGGCAAGAACTCCGCCGATATTCGCATGGTGGTCGATGCACTCGACCTCTGCTACACGAAGGAGCACCTGGACACCTTCGTGCTCCTGAGCGGCGACTCTGATTTTTCGCCACTGGTCAGCAAGCTGCGGGAGAACAACAAGATCGTTATCGGCGTGGGCGTCAAGAATTCGACGTCGGACCTGTTGATCGCAAACTGCGATGAATTCATCTACTACGACGACCTTGTGCGCCGCCAGCCGACTCGCAGGAAAGAGGCTGCCAGAGAGGCGGCTCCGAAGCCGGCCCGGGGCCCGACCACCAAAGCCGCCAAGCCCGTCAAGGACAAGAAGCAGGAGGCTTTCGACTGGATCGTCGAAACCTATCAGGCGCTGGTGGAAGAGCGCGGGGAGGGGGAAAAGATCTGGGGCTCCATGATCAAGCAGACCCTGAAACGCCGCAAACCCGGCTTCAGTGAATCCTACTACGGCGTCCGATCGTTCAGCCAGTTGCTCGAGGAGGCGCAGGCACGCGGTATTCTCGAACTGGAACCAGAAGAAAAATCAGGCGGCTACATCATCAAGAGTTGCCACGCGCCGCAGTAGTCACTGGTCCGATTGCAGGAAGTGCTCGAAGAAGGTGTAGATCTGCTCATTGGATTGGGGCGTCGGGTCGTGGGTGTCGCGGCTGGTCATGGCGACGCGATTTGTGTAGCCCAGAAGATTGTTCACGGCGACGGTGTGGTTGAGGGCTTGCCATCGCTTGGGCGGATCCTCGGCGCCGCCTGAGACAAGGAACGGGCGGGGGGCCATCAGGGCGTGCAACTCGTGCAGGTCGCGGCCGGTCTCGATCATTGACTTGTAGGGGCCGGTGCGAGGGTTCGTGTCGCTCGGGATGCCTCGCTCACGCTGGCGGCTTGCATCCCAACCCAGATACCAGGGCTCCCAGTAATTGACGTTGGGCCGGGTTTCGTCGAAGACGATCCCCGGGTCCGACCAGACGGCACAGGCGAACTTCTCGTAGAGGCAGGAGGCGAACATCGCCCACTTGCCGCCATAGGAATGGCCAACGATGCCGATCCTCTTGGGATCAACGTTGGGCATGTTCGCGAGCGCGGTGTGGCAATTGGCGGCGACATAGGCGAGGGCTGACAGCGGCTGAAGCGGAGGCTTGCCTTCGGCAATCTCGCACAGCGGCTTGTACGGAGGCTTGAGACTGGCGAATTCCGGCGTCCCGATCGACAGGACGACAAAGCCTCGTTTGGCCAACTGATAGCCAAAGTCACGCCCCTCCTTGCCTAGTCCGACGCCGGTTTCCGCGTCGTAAAAGACGACGAGCACGGCGGGAAACAGATTTCGGATTTCGGATTGCGGAGTGCGGATTGGAGGAGCGGCCTTGGGGCCAGCGTCGGGGACGAGCAAGTAGCCGGCTACTGTCTGCTTGCCGGGAGCGATCTCGACGGTTACTTTGTGCTGAGTGAAGTTGTCGCGGTGCGTCTGTTCCAGGTACTGGAGTCCAGGCTTCTCGATCAGCGGCGGCCAGAAACCTGTCAGATTGCGCCACGTGGCGAGGATTTCCTGCCTGCGCCGTTGCCAGTCCGCCCGCGTCCTTACAGGTGTGCCGTCCTGGAACTTCAGTGGCGATCCGTAGTGCCCAAAATCTCCGGCGAACTGCGGCGGCGTGAAGAACTCGCGGATCGTCTCCGGTGCATCCTTTGAATTCGCAGGTGACGAGATAAGCAGGCAAAAGAGGCACAGTATCGTCATAGTCTCGCAGGCCTCAGAAATCAGGGGCCGGGGATCGGTTGACGTTGCATCCGATCCCCGGCCCCTGCAGTGAGAACGAGTTGAACGGGCCGGCACTACACCGGCTCATCGCGGCCGGTGGCGATGGGGTAGAACAGGCCTGCGCCGGGCTTGATGTCCCTCGGCACGAGGTTCTGCTTGCAGGTGTTCATCAGCCAGTCCCATGTGATCACGCGGCCGGTATAGGCGGCGATGCGTGCGCCGATGGCCGTCAGGGTGCTCTCGGCGACCTGCTGGCCCTCGTTGAGCGGCTTGCCGCTGCGGATGCTCGCGATCAGATCCGCATGCTCCTGCACCTGCCCGTTGACGTTTTTGCCCTCATAGGTCCATGCGTTCTGGCCCGTGATGTTGTGGTTACAGTCGCTGGTACCCTTGGTGCCGACGATCTTCTCGCCGTTGCGTCCGGTGCCGGGGCTGTGTCCGCTGAAGCTCAGGCAGCGGGCGCCATTTGGGTACTCAAACTCGGCATAAATATGGTCCCAGATGTCGCCGTTGTACTTTTCCCAGTTGGCGTCGGAGCCGTTATTGAGCTTGCGGCAGACTTCCTTGGCGCTCTTGATCTGATCTTCGTTGAAGGTGCGCCAGCCGCGGCCGCCGACTGCCGTGAGCTTCGCCGGAGGGCCGTTGAAACACCAGTTCATCACGTCGATGTTGTGAATGTGCTGCTCGCAGATCTGGTCGCCGGACAGCCACGCGAAGTGGTACCAGTTGTGGCACTGCCACTCCAGTTCGCTCATCCCTTCCTGGCAGCCTTTGAACCAGATGCCGCCGCCGAACCAGTAACACTGGCCGCCGACCAGCTCGCCAATGGCTCCGTCGTGGATGCGCTTCATCAGCTCGAGCCGGCTGAACTCGTGCCGTCGCTGCGTGCCGGCTACGATGGCCAGGCCTTTTTCCTTCGCCAGACGGGAGGCCTCCATCACTTCCTTGCAGCCGGCCACGTCCGTGGCAATGGGTTTTTCCGTGAAGACGTGCTTGCCGGCCTTGATGGCGGCCATCAACTGCCGTCCGCGAAACGCGGGCGCCGTGGCCATCATCAGCAGGTCGGCGTCGCACTGGGCCAGTTTCTCGTGGCAATCGAAGCCCCAGAACATGTGATCGTCGTTGACCTTGACGCGATCTTTGAACTTCTCGTTTTTGGCGAAGCGGTCCCGAGTCCCTTTGACCTGATTCTCGAACAGGTCGGCCAGGGCGATGATCTCGACGCCGGCATCCGCCTGCAAACAATCCTGAATAGCGCCGTTGCCCCGCCCGCCGCAGCCGAGCATTCCCACTTTAATCTTGTCGGACCCTTGGGCGTGTGCCCTCTGTCCCAGCACGGCCGCCGCCACTGTGCCGGCGACAATGCCTGCGTTCGTCCCGGATATACCTTTGTTCTGTGACGACATATTTGAAATCTCCTTCGTTCGGTGTCTTAGTTCGTGTCAACCTGCACGCGTCAGCGATCTGGCTCAGCCTCGCTTCCTGCCCCGTTCCTCCTGCACCCACCCTGGCAGTTGGTACTGGCCGGGGACTGCAAAGGCTGGCACGGGTTTGGAATCGCTGAGCTTGAGGCCCTCGGGGGGCAACAGGTTCAGCGTGCATCGGTTCATGAACCACGACCGCTTGAACTGCTGGCGGCAATAGGCCGACTCGCGGCCCATGATCGCACAGAGCGTGCTCTCGGCGATTCGTTTGCCCTCGTTGAGCGGCTTGCCGTCGCGGATGCTCTTGATCAGGTCCGTATGCTCCAGGACATAGGCGTTGCCTCGCGGGCCTCTGTATCGCCAGGAATTCTCGCCGTCGATCACGCCGGCACAATTGGTGACGCCTTTCGTACCGACGACTCGCTCGCTGACGTTTCCGTCGGTCCCTTCGATCTGGCGGCACATGCTGATCGTCCGCACGTCGTTGGGGTAGATGAACTCGACGCCGAAATGGTCGTTAATGTGGCCGTATTTCGGGTCCGTGCGGAACTGCCGACCGCCCAGGCCGTGGATCATTTCAGGCTGCTCATCTTTGAAGGCCCAGTTGATCACGTCGAGATTGTGCACGTGCTGCTCGCAGATGTGGTCGCCGGACAGCCACGTGAAGTACAGCCAGTTGCGGATCTGCCAATCGACATCGCTCTGGCCCGGCTGACGCTCGCTGACCCACAGCCCGCCCATGTTCCAGTAGCACTGGGCCGAGACGATGTCACCGATGGCGCCGTCATGGATTCGCTTCATGGTCTCGACATACTCAGGCTGGTGACGACGCTGCGTTCCGGCGACGACAGCCAGGCCCTTTTGCCCGGCTTGCTCGGATGCTTCGATCACCATCTTGATGCCCGCGGGACAGACAGCGACAGGCTTCTCCATGAACACGTTCTTGCCCCGCCGGATCGCCTCGGCAAAGTGGACCGGCCGAAAGCCCGGAGGCGTCGCCAGGATGACCAGATTGATGTCATCCAGGGCCAGCAACTGCTTGTACGCGTCAAGGCCGACAAAGCAGCGGTCATCGGCAACCTTGAATTCGTCCTTCAGGCCTTTCATGCGGTCGCCGAAGGCGTCCGCCAGGGCAACGATCTTCACGCCCTGTGAGGAATTCATGCAGTCATGAGCCGCGCCGGACCCTCGTCCGCCGCAGCCGACCACGCCCACGCGGATCGTGTCGCTGCCCTGTGCAAAAGCCAGAGGTCCGGCCGCCCCCGATAACACCAGGGACCCGGCCGCTACTGCCGAACTCTTGAGGAGTTCTCGTCGTGTCAGACTTCGTCTTCTCACCATGTTGAGCTCTCCAATGCGATGTCTATGGTATGTCTCCTGCCGATCCATCCTTACGCGTCATAAGACGCTCGTACTCAGCGAATTATTGAAGTAAACCACTACGGGACAGCGATTGCAAGCGAGTTTTCCGGCCGGATCGACTATCGAGGGACTGATGACCCTCAGGGCTCTGCGGTAGTCCATTGTTCGTCTCTTCGATGCCCGATGTGCGACATTTCTCCTGATAGAGGCTGTACGCAGGCGCAGGCCCCGCTCAAGACCGAACAGGAGAGCAGCCACCCTGGCTGAAGGCGAGGATACCATCACCGCTCGGAACGGTCAACTTGCTCTCCTCAAGGGCGCACTTGAATCCGTCGGCCCGCGTAGATAACATAAGCATATATTGTCTGGTCGCCGTCGAACAACGTGCGGATCCATAGCCGCAGTGTGTGCGATACAGTGTAGATTCTTATACGGAAGGTCTGTAGTCCTTGGCCATCGTCGTATTGCAGGACATTCATAAATCGTTCGGCCCGGAGGTCGTGCTGGACCGGTTGGATCTTCAACTCCACGCGGGGGAGAAGGTCGGCATGGTCGGCGCCAACGGTTCGGGCAAGACGACCATTCTCAATCTGATCACCGGCCAGATCACCCCGGATATCGGCCGGGTCATCCGGCAGAAGGGGCTGCGCATCGGGTACCTGCCGCAGGAGGCCACGTTCAGCGGTGAGCGGACCGTCCTGGAGGAGATGCACGCCGGTGTCGAGCATCTGCTCCGCTTGCAGCAGGCGATCCATGATGCCTCGCATGAGATGGAGAGCCTCGCCGGCGCCGAGCTGCAGGCGAAAATGAGGCAGTACGACCGGCTTTGCCACGAATTCGAGATTGCCGGCGGGTACGAGTACGAGACTCGGATCCAGATGACTCTTGCAGCTATCGGTCTTGAGCCGGAGCTGCATCATGCTAAGACCAGCGCCCTGAGCGGCGGGCAGTTGTCCCGGCTGGGGCTGGCCCAGGTGCTGATGCTCGAAACCGACCTGCTGCTGCTGGACGAGCCGACGAACCATCTGGACTTGCAAGCTACCGAGTGGCTGGAGCGATTCCTGGGCAACTACCGGGGAGGCGCTGTCCTCATCAGCCACGATCGGTACCTGCTCGACCGTGTCGCCTGCAAGATCATCGAGGTGGAGAATCGTCAGGCCCACGTCTGGAGCGGCAACTACAGCAACTACATTCAGACCCGGGATACCGTCCGTCTGCAGCAGCAGCGAGAGTACACCCATCGTGCGGAGATGATCGAGCGCACGCGGGATTTCATCGCTCGAAACAAGGACCAGGAAGGCATGCGCGGCACGGCCCGCGGCCGCAAAATCCGCCTCAAACGCCTGCTCAAGGAGAATCCTGATTTCCTCGACAAGCCCGTCGAGCAGAGGACGATCCGATTCTCGTTCGCCGAGACCGACGGCGGCAGCGACCTCGTGATTCGCTGCGAGGCAATGGGCAAATCGTTTGGTGATTTGACGCTGTTTGAGAACCTCACGTTTGACGTTCTCAGGGGCGAGCGGCTCGGCATCACCGGCCCCAACGGTACGGGCAAGACGACCCTTGTGAAGATGGCCCTGGGCCAGATGGAGCCGTCCGCCGGGAGTATTCGCATGGGGCCGAGCCTTCGCATCGGATACCTTGACCAGCATGGCGATGTGCTTGACCCGGCCCGAACCGTTCTTGACGAAGTATGGAGCATCAACCCGGAGCTTGTGCCGGAACAGGTCCGCCACCGTCTCGGTGCGTTCCTGTTCAGCGGCGACGACGTGTTCAAGCTCTGCGGCGAATTGAGCGGCGGGCAGCGCAGCCGGCTGATGCTCTGCAAGCTTGTCCTGTCCGAGCCCGATGTGCTGGTTATGGATGAACCGACCAACCATCTGGACATCGCCAGCCGCGAGATGCTCGAAACCGCCCTGGATGATTACACCGGCACAATTATCGCCGTCAGCCACGACCGGTATTTTCTGGATCGCATCGTGGACAAGCTGCTCGTGATCGGCACCGACGAGCTGGGCAATCGACAGCTTGGCAAAGCCGAGTTCATCAACGCCTCGCCCGCCTATTCCGTCTACGCCTCCATCATTCACCAGCGCGTCGAGGCGCAGAGGGAAGCGCAAGAGGCGCAGCGCAAGACGGAGGACAAGAATCGAAAAGTGGATGGCCAACCGGCTGTCCAGGAGCGAAAGACGCCGGAGGAACTCAAACGATTCAATAAATACTCCATCGATCAGCTTGAGGATATGATCCTGCGGATCGAGCATGAGCTGGAGGGCATGAAGCAGCGTTTCGGCGACGCGGAGGTGTACCGCAATCCCGACCGGTTCGCAGAGCTGCAGCAGGATTACGACGCCAAACAGGCGGAGCTCGACCTGCTCTATCGGGCCTACGACCGCCGCGCGGGATAAGTCCTCCGACTTCCGTCAATGTGTCTGCCGGGTGGCAGCGGCAAGCGCGAGCTTGCCGATGGGGTGATAATATGAGCGAGACACATCGGCATTACCTGTTCGTCTGCGCGGCCAACATCAACCGCAGCCCCACGGCGGCAGACGTGTTCCGCAAGATGGCTGCCGAGAACGGTCTTGATGTGGAAGTCAACTCCGCCGGGATATCCCCGCTGTGCGCCCGGCCGGTGACGAAGGCAATGGCGGATCAGGCCGACCTTATCTTCGTCATGGAGGACTACATGGCACTGGAACTGGAGACGAAGTACGGCCAGGATTCTGCGAAGATCATCTGTCTGGATATCCCCGACATCTATGAGCGCGGCGATCCTGTTCTGGTGGGCATCCTGAGACGTGAGCTTGCGCCCTATGCGAAGAAATGACCCTTCTCACGGCGGGCGTGGCGAGGGGACAATCTACGTGTGCGGCTTCGTCGTTGGCACCGGTAGATCGTCCGTGTCCAAACCGCGGAATGAAAACGGCTCTTCGGCGGGCATGTCCGTGGGCTGCGCGTTCGTATCCGCGACAGGAGCAGACTCGGCTGCAATCGAGGCTTGCAGGTACGTGGCCAGATTGGCCTTGCGGTTCTTCAGCCCGATCTTGCGGCGGATGTTCTCGCGGTGGCGTCGGACTGTGGCCGGCGAGATGCAGCGCAGTTGCGCGATCTCCTTGGTCGAGAGCCCGTTGCGGATCATCGTGCTGATGGCGATCTCGACGGGCGTCAATTGCACGTGGTCCCGGGCGATCTGCGTGAGGAAGGGAGAGGTGATTTCCTGGAGGCTCCTGCGCAGCAGGGTGGCATAGGATCGCTGGCGGCCGGTGACCTCAAGCTCCAGCTCAAACACGATCGGCATGATCACCTTTTGAATGTTGGCCGCGATGGACGCCTTGATTCCACGCTTCTCCTCCTCGAGCCTGGACAGGACCGCTCGCAGAGCGATGTTGGCCTCCTGGAGCGCCTGGTGCTCCCTCTGGATGGCGCGGTGCGCAGTGCGCAGGTCCGACAGAGCCTTCATGTGCATCATGACGCTGCCGACGCGCTCGGCGACGGCCCGGATGAGGGCATACTCTTCTTTGAGGAAGGGCCCTGTGTCCACCGTCGGAACGACCTTCCGATAAAAGACCTCCACCTCGCCGATGGGGCGGCCCTCCGCGACAATATCGGAGGCCATCCGCCATTTGCCCTCGGCGAAATTCCGGGTGATGTACTGTCTGTCCGCATAACTGATCCGCGCACAGGCATGCTCCGGAAATTGCCAGCTCTTGGGCAGACAATCCACGACGCTCTGCAGGAATCGGTCCGGCGCCTGGAAATGCATTTCGCTAAATGTGGAGATTGTATATAGGCAATCGAGTTCCTTGATCCGCTCCCGCAAGGCGATCTCGAGCTCGGACGGCGAGCATACGCCGGAATGTTCCGCCTCCGTCGCCGCGAGTCGCTTCTGCAACGTATCGACTTGCTTCGCGAGTTGAGCACGTGTAGGAGCATCGGCCATAACGATTACCCATCTAATACACACATATCCGCGAAACGTCTCTGTGAACAAGTCCATTATGGCAGCACACGACGGAAAAGGCAAACATTTTCCTGGATGACACGAGATGGTCGTAAGTGCATATAACGTAAGTAGTTGCGATTCGTGCGGCAACGAGGGGCATGGCGGAGGTTGCATAGCGGCTATCATATCCATGTGTATTATGTGTGTGAGCAGTATCACACAGAATCTGTGGAATGCATGTGTGTCATGTTGGGGATCGGTTGCACCACAGCTCTGCTACAATGCGCCCCGTATGTTGCTTGTTGTGCTGAGACGTGCTCATCCACCTCGCAGGTGGTGAGCTACAGGTGTCCGCAGTGATGACCGGGAGATTGCCATGACCGCAGAGCCGCACAGAAGGATACACGGCGATGAACTATCAGACGAGCAAACCACGGTGCTGCCATTCACGCCGCTGTACCAGCTTGAGCACCTGTTGAAGGTGTCCGAATCGGTCGCCCAGGATGCCAACAAGGTCTGGGCGGAAATGTGGAGCGAGCTCAAGCAGATCACCACCGGCGGTGGGATGATCGGCCCCGAGGCCAGGCAGGGGTTCGTCCCTGCGTGCGGATGGCCCGAGTTCCTGGAGAAGTTCTGGCTGCTGAAGCACTATCTGGATTCCATCCAGCGAATTTGTGATGGGAAACACTGAGGCGCTGTCCGACGGTGCTCGCTGCATCGGGACGAAGTCCATCAGACATGAGATGATACTACGGAAGTTAGAGGAGAATTTATGACTGTCGCGAAGTCACGAATCAAAGAACAATCGGGCGGAGACCATCAGGTGGAAGCCTTTATGGAGCGAGTCATCGCCCAATCGCCCGGCGAGGTGGAATTCCATCAGGCCGTCAGCGAGGTGGCCAAGTCGGTCATGCCCCTCGTGCTGAACAACCGTGCCTATCGCGAGGCCAAGGTCCTGGAGCGCCTCGTGGTGCCCGAGAACGTCATCATGTTCCGCGTGGTCTGGACGGATGACAGCGGGCAGGTCCAGGTGAACCGGGGCTATCGTATTCGCATGAACAGCCTGCTGGGCCCGTACAAGGGCGGGCTGCGGTTCCATCCGTCGGTCAACCTTGGACTGTTGAAGTTCCTGGCCTTCGAGCAGGTGTTCAAGAACAGCCTGACGACGCTGCCGATGGGCGGCGCCAAGGGCGGGTCCGATTTCGATCCGAAGGGTCGCAGCGATGGCGAGGTCATGCGGTTCTGCCAGTCGTTCATGTCCGAGCTGTTCCGTCACATCGGTCCGGACATCGATGTGCCTGCCGGCGACATCGGTGTGGGCGGCCGGGAAATCGGGTTCCTCTTCGGCCAGTATCGTCGCCTGACCCATCGCTTCAACGGCGCCATAACGGGCAAGGCTGTGGGCTGGGGCGGCTCCAACCTTCGCCCGGAAGCGACCGGCTATGGCTGCGTCTACTTCGCCAACGAAATGTTGTCCACGCGAGGCGAGAGCCTCAAAGGCAAGACCGCCACGGTCTCGGGTTCCGGAAACGTGGCCCAGTACACGGTGGAGAAGCTCAATGCTCTGGGCGCCAAGCCGATCACGATGTCGGATTCGGATGGCACGATCGTCGATACGGCTGGCATCAGCCCTGAGAGACTCGCCTGGGTGCTGGAGTTGAAGAACGTCCGTCGCGGCCGCATCCGCGAGTACGCCGAGCACTTCAAGGGTGCCCAGTACCTGCCGGGCAAACGTCCCTGGTCCGTGCCGTGCGACCTGGCGTTTCCGAGCGCCACGCAGAATGAAATCGGCGAGGACGATGCCCGGACGCTGGTGGCCAATGGCTGCTACTGCGTCAGCGAAGGGGCGAACATGCCCAGTCGGCCGGAAGCCGTGGATGTGTTCCACGAGGCGAAAATCCTGTACGGCCCGGGCAAGGCGGCCAACGCCGGCGGCGTCGCGGTGTCCGGCCTGGAGATGACCCAGAACGGAGGCTGCATGCGGCGCTCTCGCGACGACGTCGACAAGCAGTTGCAGACGATCATGACCTCCATCCATCAGAACTGCGTCAAGTACGGCAAGGAGAAAGAGAACGGCTGCGTGGATTACGTACGCGGCGCTAACGCGGCGGGCTTCGTCAAAGTCGCCGATGCCATGGTAGCCCAAGGCTACATGTAATAGCGGATTGTCAGGCCGGGCAACGCGGCCGGCTTAAGGTGCTCGGACGGTAAAGTCCCCACAGGGATTCCGAGCAAAAGCGTGGCTCTCATCGTCGTGGCTCCTTCGATTAGCGGAATGAGGCGATCTTCGATGAGGGCCTCGCTTTCTTTTTGTCCCGGCCGGTCCGCGACAGATTTCACCTACTCGCCAGCAGCGAGTTCATGGCTTTGGTCATGGCGGACTGGTAGTGTTCCAAGTCGCGGACGTAAAGAATGAACCGGCTTTTCGAGTTGGGGTCCTGGCGCCATCGCGGTATGCCATCCTCGCCGCACGTGACCACCACCGGCTCAAATGTGCAGACGCTTGCGTCATCGCGTCCCTGGATTTGCCCGTCGGCGGAGATACCGTAGCCGGCCAGATGGAAGAGGCCGGCGGTGCACCACATGTGCCTGTCCTTGTTGCTTTGCTCGGTGAGCAGAGTGTTGTCAGGCGTTCCGGACAAGTAGTCGAGCCAGTCGCAGGTCGTGCGGCGGCTGAACATGCAAGCAAAATAGTTCCTGAGCGGCTGGGAGAGACTGGGGAGGATCTCGCCCTGACGGAATGCGTAGTGGGAGGCGTACTCGCGAACCACAGGCCTGCCGTCTGACTCGGTCCCCTCGAAGCAGGGCAGCCAGTAGATGGGGCAGGGCAGATCGAAGATCGCCGCATAAGCCACTTTATCGAGCAAGACGTTGTACTCGAGTTTGCCGGATGAATTCTTGTCGGGCAAGCCCGTGCCGGCGTTGAGGTAAATCCCCGCGCACTTCTTCGCGAAAAGACCGGAGTCCGTCTTGCCCGCGACGGCCACATCCCGGCTGGAGCCCGTGACAAAGATCAACGCCGGCTGCTCAGATGCGCGGAGCACGTTCAGTATTACCTGCACACCCTGGAGATCGGATTTGGCGGCATACGGCTGTGTATCGGTGCGTGACTTCATCGGATGCGGCGATCCAACCGCTACCGGAACGGACAGGCCTGTGATCCGATTCATCTGCGCCACGGCGACGATATCGGGATTGTGCCCCTTTGGCTCGGCGGGCGGATAATCAATGACAATGGCCTTGAGATCGACGTCGCCCCGCCGGGCTAGCGCGTACACACAGGCCAGGTCCCAATGATCGTCGGGATCGATATGCGGCCGGTACAGGTCCGTCACATGGATGAGTGGTACGGTGGTCTTGCTCGTTGCATCGACCGGATTCGAGGTCAGCAGCAGAACAGCAATGACACACCACACGCCGAAGAGCACAATGCGGCTGTTCTCAACGCTCATTGTTGAGGTCACACCCAATGCCGTGAATCCCTGCGTTCATCCCTCAATGTGCGGCCACCGGCAGCACGATATGCGAGGGATGATCCGCGTTCATATAGATCGTATTCGTGGCCACCTCGGTCTTATCATCCGAGCCAGCGGGCTTGCCGGTGTTCGGGTTCGGCTCGAAGCGCGGGGCGTTGCTCGACGAGATGGCGACGCGGACTCGATGACCCGGACTGATCACCAGGCTCGTGGACCACAGGTCGATCTCAAACTCGTAGATCTTGCCGGGCTCGATGAGCTCCGCCTTCTCCAGAGAGGTGCGGCGGCTGGCCCGGAGGATCCCGTCGAGGACGATCATGCTTCGGCCATCGGGATAGACGTCGCAGAGCTTGGCGGTGAAATCGGTGTCCGGGGCGGTCGAGGAGGCCCACAGCTTGACCTTGACGGGCCCGGTGATCTCGACATACCGATCGAGAGCGGGGGAGGTGAACAGCAGCACGTCCGGTCGTTCCTCAACGGAACGCTGGTCCATAGGGCCCTTACTGATCGTCAGGTTTGCGCCGCCGACGGTGGGGACGGGGTTCTTCGGATCGTACTTGCAGGCGAGCGAGCCAAACATGTCCTGCGGGGGCGCGAGTCGCAGCTTGTTATCCGGGTAGAAGTAGACCTTGATCGGCTCCGCGGGAACAGGCCAATCTGCGGCGGTTCGCCACTTGTTGCCCGGCGTGTTGGGGTCGGCCGGATCGCCCATGACGAAGTACTGCACGGCGGGAATCTCCTCGAGCCCCTTGCCGTCGTTCTTCAGCCAGACGTCGAACCACTTCCACGCGTCGGCGGCCGGGGGTTGTGCGGAGTTGGGGAACACGAGGTCCTCGTTCCGCCCGTGGCCATACGCCTCCATGACCAGCCGGCACTTGCCGCGTGCTCCCACGTCGCCCTGCTTGTTTACCGTAACAAAGCTGTCGATACTGCCGGCGTTGAAAATGTCATACCAGCCGCCTACGAACATCGTCGGCACATTCACCTGCGAGGCCAGTCGCGCCGGGTCCATCTGCTTCCAGTAGTCGTCGTAGTTCGGGTGGGCCCGGATCAATTCGAGATTCTTTGGATTGAGCCTGGTCTCCCGGAGCCAGCCTTCGATCAGGCTCTTGAGGAACGCCCCTCCCGGATAGGCGCTCTGCGCGTACATGCTGGAGAATGCGACGGAAACGTAAGAGCAGGTCAGGTGAGGTGGGCGGCTCGGCGCGGTCATATTCAGGGCGCAGGCCGGGGCGCTGATGCCAAACCCGCCAATTTTGCCATTGGACCATTTCTGCCCGGCAATCCATTCGACCGTATCGTACCCATCCTGATGCTCGCCCCAGCCGTTATGCGAGAAGACCGGGTAATCGACGCCCTCGGAGTCGAACCGACCCCGGAAATCCTGCGAAACCAGCGCATAGCCCCGCTTGTTGACATCGGGGGCGAACGACGCGACAGACTTCCTGCTGTAGGGCGTCATGACGAGGATGGCCGGCCACGGGCCGTCGCCTGCCGGGACGTACACGTCCGTCGCCAGCTTGATGCCGTCCCGCATGGGGACCATCACCGTCTCTCTGAGGTCGGCGTGGCACAGCGGAGAGATCGCGGCGGAAGTGAGGATCGCAATGACGATGATACGCAGGGGCGTTAACCGATTCATCGAAGACCTCCAATGAGTCTGGAGTCCCAAGTGCAGAGTCTCAGGTCTCAAGCAGCAACGTCGCACTTGAAACTTGCGGCCCATTCTATAGACCCAGGTACAGACGTGCAACCCATGTCGGCATATTGCACAAGAAATCCTTTTTGGGCCGGAAGTTCGCCGGCGCTTTGTCACGGAATTGCCTCTTGTCGCCGGGAAGCGGGGCGGGTATCGTGTTGCCGGAGGCGCCAGAGTGGCGGGCCTGTCGGCAACATGGTGATGGGAGTACGTGCATGGTCAGGATAATCTATATTGCCGGGTTGCTCCTCTTCATGCAGTCCGGTCCGCCGCAGGATGGCATCGTCCCGCTGCTTCATGCCCATGCCCATAATGACTATCTTCATGATCCGCCGTTGCTCACAGCTCTGGAGCACGGCTTCACCAGCGTGGAAGCGGACGTGTTTCTCGTTGGCGACAAGCTCTGCGTGGCCCACGATGCCGATAAGATCAAGCCCGAGCGGACACTGCAATCGCTCTATCTGGACCCCCTGCGGCAGCGCGTCAAGGCCAATGAGGGCCGTGTGTATCGCGGCGGTTCGCGGTTTCTCTTGTTCGTTGATATCAAGTCCGCCGCCGAGCCGACCTATCAGAAGCTGCACGAGACCCTCGCGGAGTACCGGGGCATACTGACCATCTTTGGCTCGCAGGGACGAAAGGATGGAGCGGTCCTGGTGGTTGTGTCGGGGAACCGGCCGCTGGAGTTGATGCGGTCGCAGCCCGTTCGGTACGCAGGCTATGATGGCCGTCTGACCGACCTGGATTCCGATGCTCCGGCCGATCTCATCCCCCTGATCAGCGACCAATGGAGCAGGCATTTCACATGGCGGGGGGATGGCCCGATGCCTCCACAGGAGCGACAGAAGCTGAGCGATATCGTCCAGAGGGCTCACGCCAAGGGCAGGCTCGTTCGATTCTGGGCGACGCCGGACGTGCAGTCGGCCGGCAGGGAGGCGGTGTGGCGGGAGTTGCTCTCAGCGAGCGTCGATCTGCTCAATTCCGATGACTTGAAGGGATTACAGGAGTTTCTTCTCCAGCATGGACGCTGACGGTTTCATCGAGACGAAGGACTTGACGAAGGCGTACACCACCGGGGCCGTCGAAGTGGCGGCCCTGCGCGGCGTGACTCTGTCAATCGCTCGCGGGCAGCTCGTCGGCATTGCCGGCGCCTCCGGCTCGGGCAAATCCACCTTGATGAACCTGCTGGGCGGCCTGGACACCCCGTCCTCGGGGAGCATTTGCGTCGCCAGCAGGCTGATCTCGGACTTGAGCAAGAAGGAGCTCGCTCTATATCGCCGCAACACGGTCGGCATGATCTTTCAGTCGTTCAACCTGGTGAACGCCTACACCGCCATCGAGAACGTAGCCCTGCCGCTGCTGTTTGCAGGTGTGGCCAAAAAGGAGCGGCTGCATCGTGCCGCAGGACTGCTGGATACAGTGGGCCTGGAAGCCCGCAGGGACCACCGGCCGACGGAGCTATCGGGCGGGGAGCAGCAGCGGGTGGCGATTGCCAGGGCCCTGGTCAACCAGCCGCAGATTCTTCTGGCGGATGAGCCCACGGGCAACCTCGACAGCAGGACGGCCCGCCAGATTGTCGAGACGTTGGCCGATCTGAACAGGAGCCGAGGCTTGACCATCGTGATGATCTCCCATGAGCAGGATTTGCTGCGCCAGTTCGCCCACGAGATGATTCGCCTGCAGGACGGGGCTGTGATCGACCGAGAGACGCTGAGGCCGAAACCATGAGGGTCGCGGATTACATCGAGCAGGCGTGCGGCAATCTGCGAAAGAAGAAGCTGCGCACGTTCCTTACGACGTCCGGCGTCGTGATCGGGATCGGGGCGCTGGTCTCCATGTTCGCGTTCGGCCAGGGCATCCAGAGGAACGTCACCGAGCAGTTCAACAAGCTGGACTTGTTCAACTACATCAACGTGTACGCTCGCGGCGGTCTTCGTCAACCGCGCCATCATCAGGATCCCGACGACGAGGGATGGCGGGCGGAAGAAGGTGGAGTTGCCGACGCGAATGCGCCACGCCTGGACAGCGAATTCCTGGAGGAGGTGGAGAAGATCGATGGGGTGGAGACTGTGTTTCCGGAGTTGCGTTTTCCGGCCCAGATTCGCCTGGGGGACAAGGAACAATTGACGCTGGTCCAGGTCTTGTCGGCGGACATTTGCCGCTCGGGACCGATGTCGCTGCGTGCGGGGCGATGCTACGACACGAATGAGCCCAACGGATTAATCATCAGCGACGCGTTACTGCAGCGGTTGAATGTCAGCGATCTGCCAAAGGTCATTGGCCGGCAAATTGAGATTGCCACATTGTCGCTGGATCTCAGCCTTAGCAACCTGCTGCGGATGGTCCTCTCGCCGGGCGGACAAGCCCTGCCCATCGCTCGCGAGAGCTACCGCTTCACCATTGCGGGCGTGGCCGAGCGGATGCCCTTCGGCGGCATGAGCGATGTATATATTGCCCCCGAGGCGGCCGGCGGAATGCGAAAACTGTCCCTGACAAGCATCTGGGATTTCTTCCGGCCCGCGGGTGATGTGGCGAACTACCCCTCGGTCACCGTCAAGGTCAAATCCCTGAAGGATGTTGCCTTTGTCAAGAAGGAACTGGAGTCCCGAGGCTTCAGGACATGGGCCCTGATGGACCAGTTGGACCAGATGCGGATCGGCTTTCTGATCATGGACATGTTCTTGATCGCTGTCGGCATGATCGGTGTCACGGTCGCCTCGCTCGGCATCGTCAACACGATGGTCATGTCCATCCTGGAGCGTTACCGCGAGATCGGCATCATGAAAGCAGTAGGGGCCACGGACGGCGACGTGCAGCGGATCTTCTTGTTCGAGTCCGGCGTGATTGGCCTGCTGGGCGGCCTGCTTGGCCTAACCCTCGGCTGGGCCGTCAGCGTGGTGATCAACACGATCGTCAACGTGATAATGTCCCGGCAGGCGCTCCACACATGGAGTACTTCAGCTTCCCCTGGTGGCTCTGCCTTGGCGCCATCGCATTCTCCATCCTCGTCAGCCTCGCCGCCGGCATCCTGCCCACCCGCCGCGCCGCCCGAGTCGACCCCGTCGTCGCCCTGCGACACGATTGACCTATCTGCCGGAACTGTGCAGGCCTTGCGATGGCTCACCATTCCGGGCGTTAGCGGTAGGGTGTGCTATGCACACCTTCTGTCACGGAAGGATTCCGAGTCGCACGCCCGGCACAGTCCCCTGCGGGTAGCAGCCCATGATGACCGCTGTGCTGTCGGGTGGGACTCGCAGATCGAGTGCGGAGTAATCCTCCAAGTGTAATTCTGCGACCTTGCTGCCCCCGTCCAAGGATAACTCTTGCTGTACGGCGTCGAGACCCTCGTATCTCTTGTTCTTCTTCCATGTGACGCCCCAGTTGAACAGGTCCTGCCCGGGACCGGGGCAGTACAGATTTCCCTTGAACGTCAGCTTCAGGTCTTCGAGTGACAGGCCCGCCGGCGGAGCTGACTGCATCGACTTGGGCCAGTGGCGTTCGTCGGGGACGTCGAACCAGCCCCAGACCTGGGCATCGCGGTTCCAGGCGAGGACATTACTGCGAACGATCCCATCATGGTTCCAGACGGGCTCGGATTTGCCGTCGATGCGCGGGGTGGTGCGCGCCTGTTCGCGGAAGTTGAAGCCCTCCTTGTTGCCGAGGATCAGGTTTCGCTCGATGGTGCAGAAGGGCGAGCTGGAGATGCTGATCCCGGCAGCGGCGCCCCAGGCCCCGGGAGTGAAGGCGAATCCGTTGCCGATGATGACGTTGTCGTGAGCGTGCAGGCCATAGGAAATCTCATAGAAAATGCCGGCGTTCTCATTGTGGGCGATCAGGCAGTTGCGGACTTCGCAATCCTCGTTGCCGATGTCGAACCAGATGCCGTTGCCGCGGTTCTCGATGAAGGTGCTGTCTTCCAGGACGGCACCGCGCGTCATACAGATCTTATTGCCGCCGGCCTCCCAGCCGCGATCGAAGCCCTTGGTGCTGTTGCCCCGAATGGTGCAACCTGTCATCCGCAGCCGGTGGGCGTGGTTGGCCCCGAAACCTAGTTGGCCGTTGTGCTGAAAGGTGCAATTGCGGATTGTGATGTCCGGGCCCGTGAACTCGGCCCCGCTGGCGTTGGTGTATTCGAAGATGCAGTCCTCCACGATGACGTGACTGCCGGAGAACTCGACGGCGCCTTGTTGAGCATGGTTGGCGGCATAGCGAAAACGGATGCCCTTGATGGTGACGTAGCTGCCTTTGACGGTAAGGATCCACTCGCGAGTGGAGGCCTCCACCAAGGCCTTGTCGCCGGTGATGTCCTGGTTGCCAGTGGGCTGGACATAGAGAAGCCGGGCATCCGTGTCAGCGAAGAACGTGCCGCGACTGAGCTTGTCTCGGTCGAGGACCTGGTGGAGCGGGTAGCCGTCGATGAAGACCTGCTCGCAGCGTCCGATAAGCCGGTGGTAGTCGTCGTCGGGATGGGCCTGGCTCTTATTCCACGCGACGAACTTGTGCGGCCAGGGCGTCGTGTACACTCGGTCGTCGCCTTGCACGGGGGACCAGTCCGTGATGCGGTCAGCGCCGGTGAGGATGATATGTTCCCCCTCGGCGGCCCGGATGGCGATGGGCTTATTCGGGTCGCCACTCTTGTCGATGGTGACTCTCTCGCGATAGATGCCGCTGTGGATCAACACGGTGTCGCCGGGCTGGAGTTGCGCGACGGCCTCGCCGATTGTCCCCACCTGGCTGTCGGAGGGTATGCCGGCGAGCGGCTTTTGGGTCACGTGCACAAGTCTGGCTCCTGCATGCGGGGCTGCGGATAACGTGAGCATGAGGATCATTGGCCAATTACGTACAAGCATTGCATTTCTCCTGGATTCGCAACATTGCCGCACAGCGCGAAAACCTGTCGCGTTTGTCACACCATGAGAAAATAGCCTGCCTCGTGGTCTTATGCAACTGCAGGATTGCATGTCACCCCGCAGACGGCTCTAAAAAGAGCAGAATCTGCTTGACCTCGCCCGCCAGGGGTGATAGGATCGGTCCTTATGGGACCTGTGGGTGTTTCCCCATCGGTTCGCAGGCACCTGTGTTTTCTGGCGCCCGGAGTGCAGGATATGGAGTGGGTCGATCACTCGTGAGCGTGGATGCCCCCGGTGAGGTTCTGCGCGGGAGCCGTGGATTGAATGCAAGGGTAGAAGAAGCCGATAAGGCTTGGAACGCCGCCGGTGGACGACGGTCAGGTGGCTCTTCGTGGCTTGCTGTTGAGTCCCGCCGGACAACGTGAGGCACACAGTACTCTCGAATGCATGATCCCTGCTGCGAGCAGGAGGTGTGTTCGCGTGCGGTCAAGTGTCACCGTTTCATTTCATAACTTCACACCCCGGGAGGACCGCTATCGGTCCGTGGGCACAAGCGATCGGCAGGGGATTGTTTCCGTGGGTGTAGTCTGGTTCTGCCCCGGATTCGGGGAGAAAGGTGGTGGCTGAGCAGCAGGGAGGCCGTCAACTCATCACGGGGAGTGATCCGTGACGGAGACGCGCGAGCCATGTAGCTGGTGCGTGGTGACTCAGGACAATTTGTTCCAAGGAGACCGTGGTATGTGGAGAAGGCTCACACTTCCAATCAGCGTTGTACTCGTGCTGTGCCTGGCCAGCAGTGCCTGGGCGGGGCTCATCGGGCACTGGAAACTCGACGAGGGCTCGGGGACCACGGTCAAGGACAGTTCAGGCAAGAATAACAACGGAAGATTCGTGGGCGCCCCCACGTGGGTGACCGGCAAGCTGGGAAAGGCCCTGGATTTTGACGGCGTCGATGACTATGTGGAGGTTCCCCACAGCGCCAGCCTGATTCCGACCAAGGGCAAGGCGACTGTGTCCCTCTGGATCAACGCCCGGAGGCACACCGGTCCCGGCGGCAGCCAGTGGCAAGGCATCTTTGCCAAAGGAAGCTGGGATCCTCGCCTGTTCAACCTGTATACCGAGGCCAGCCAGGTGTTGCACTTCAGTACAGGCCCCGGGACCGCCACGATTGGATCGCTCAGCACCGGCAAGGTGCCTCTGAACGAGTGGGTCCATGTCGCCGTGGCCGTCGATGGCAGGCACATCTACTACATCAATGGAGAGCCGGCGGGTGAGGCAGGCCAGGGAGCCACGGTTCCGGCCACCGGGAGTGCTGCATTGACCATTGGCCAGACCGGCGGATCGGACTTCTTCTCCGGCATGATCGACGACGTGCTACTGTATGATCGTGCGTTGACGGCCGACCAGATCAAGGGTGTCATGGGCGGAACCCTTCCGGTGTTCGGCAAGGCGGAGAATCCCAGTCCCGTCAGTGACGCCACCGGGGTGATTCTCGCATTTCTGACGTGGACGCCGGGGGACGCCGCTGTGTTTGAGAACGTCTATTTTGGGACGACCCCGGACTTGACCGACGCCGACCTCGTTGCCTCGCGTCAGCCTGCCTCAATGAGATTCTATGTCCATCAAGCGGGCCTGCTCTCGGGACAAAAGTATTACTGGCGGGTCGACGGGATCGATGTTGCTCAGAACGTATACAAGGGTGATCTCTGGAGCTTCACAGCGGCTCCGGTCAAGTCATACGCTCCGAGTCCGGCGGATGGCGCCAGGTTCATAATGCCTGACAGCAAGCTCGCATGGTCGCCCGGCAGTACGGCCAGTTCCCATGAGCTCTTTTTCGGCACGAGCCGCGACGACGTTGCCGCCGGCGCTCCCGGCGTCTCCAAAGGCGAGCTATACGAGCTGACCTTTGATCCCGGTCCTCTCGCGAACGACACTGCGTACTACTGGCGGGTCGATGGGATTGACGTCGCAGGCGTCAGGGAGACAGGTTACGTTTGGAGCTTCAGGACGCTGCCTCTGATCCCCGTCGCCGATCCGAACCTTGTCGGCTGGTGGAAGCTGGACGAGGTGTCCGGGCCGGCGGTTGTGGATTGGTCAGGCCACAATAACCACGGGGCATTGCGGGGCGGCCCGCAGCGAGTCACCGGATATGATGGCGGCGCCCTGAAATTCAACGGAAGCAGCGATTACGTGGAGGTCCCCCACAGCGACACCCTGATTCCGACCTCGGGAAAAGCCACCGTGTCGATCTGGATCAATGCCGAAAGGCACACCGGTCCCGGCGGCAGTCAGTGGCAGGGCGTTTTCGCCAAAGGAGGGGCTCCCCGTCTGTACAACCTGTTCACCGAGGCCAGCGGAGTCTTGCACTTCAGTTCAGGACCCGCCGGCGCGTACATCGGTCCGGTCAGCACCGGCCAGGTGCCTCTGAATGAGTGGGCCCATGTCGCTGTCGTCGTCGATGGCAAGGATATCTTCTATATCAACGGCGAGCCGGCCGGCGAAGGGGGCCAGGGCGCCACGGTTCCGACCGGCGGCACCGCTCCTTTGACGATCGGCAAGACCGACGAGGCCAACTTCTTCCTCGGCATGATTGACGACGTGCGACTCTACAACACCGCCTTGACGCAGGAACAGATCAAGGAGGCGATGCGTGGCGATCCGTTACTCGCGTGGGGTGCGCAGCCATCGGACGGCTCCACGGTGGATGTCCGTGCAGCCGTAGCTCTGGCCTGGCAGCCGGGCAACGCGGCGGATCAGCACGATGTCTACTTCGGGAGGGATGCCGGCGTTGTCACTGACGCCGACACAAGCTCCCCCGAGTACAAGGGCCGACAGGCGGATGCGAGCTACTCGCTAGACGGACTTGTCGTGTTCGGTGGAGGCACGTACTTCTGGCGCATCGACGAGGTCGGGGTTAGCGCAACGGCCATTCACAAGGGTCGTGTCTGGGCGTTTACTGTCGCCGACTATCTCATTATGGATGACTTCGAGAGCTACACCGACAACAATACCGAGCTCCAGGCCATCTTCCAGACCTGGATCGACGGCTGGGGCTACACCACACCCGAGCCGGGCGGCAAAGGCAATAACACCGGTTCGACGGTCGGATACACCGATGCGCCGTTTGCCGAGCGTACGATTGTCCACGGCGGCAGACAGTCCATGCCCTTCGAGTACAATAACATCGACACGCCGTACTACTCTGAAACCGACCGGACGTGGACGGTTGGCCAGGACCTGACACTCAATGGCGTGGATACGCTGAGCTTGTGGTTCCGCGGCCAACCCGTCAAGTTCGTCGATAAGGGCGACAGCGCCTTCACGGTCAGCGCCTCCGGCGGCGATATCTATGGCACCGCCGATGATTTCCGCTTCGTCTACAAGCGGCTCAGCGGCAATGGCTCGATCACGGCCAAGGTCGAGAGCATCGGGAACAGCGATGGGTATGCAAAGGCCGGCGTTATGATCCGGGCGACTCTGGATGCAGGCTCGACGTACGTTATCGTGGCTGTGAGCCCGGCCAATGGCACCACGTTTGAGTACCGTCCGGCGGCCGACGGTGAGGCGGCCTCGGGCGCAGCCTGGACCGGCGGGACAACCAAAGCCCCGTACTGGCTCCGGCTGACCCGCACCGGCAATACGTTCAAGGCCGAGACCTCTCCGGACGGCAAGACCTGGACCGCCTCAGGCACCGACCAGACTATTGCGATGGCGTCCAACGTCTACATTGGGTTGTGCGTCACCAGCCACAACGCGGCGGCAACCACGACAGCGGAATTCTCCGATACGGCCACCACGAGCGGTGTCACCGGCGAGTGGCAACAGGTGTGGATCGGCGATGATCCGGACCTGACCAACGCCGCCGCCAATCTGTACGTGGCGATCCAGGATAGCGCAAACAAGGTCGTTATCGTGAATCATCCGGACCCCAATGCGGTCCTGACGACCACGTGGACCGAGTGGCAGATCCCGCTCAGTCAGTTTACCGGCGCGAACCCCAGGACGGTGAAGAAGGTGATCATCGGCGTGGGCGACCGCAAGGCTACTGCGCCCGGCGGCACCGGCAAGCTGTACATCGATGACATCCGGGTGATCAAGCCGGCGGCGCAACCTTAACCGGTAGTGCGGCGAAGTCTTTGGAATGAGGTGGCTGTACGGGCGCGAGAGCGTCTTGTACGCCACGGTGGCAAGCGGCAGGTGGCTCTGGTCCAAGCCGGACCGGAGCCACTCGCCGCGACGTTTTCACGCAAGCAGCTTCAATAGGTCGGGTCTGTTTTATGAGAAGGGGAACGGCTATGGACAGAAGACTGATTGCTCTCGTTATCACCTGCTCATTGGGGTTTGTCCCCGTCGCCTCCGCCGAGTTGATCGGCTGGTGGGCGTTCGATGAAGGGGCGGGGACTGTCGCTCACGACTCCAGTGGAAATGCCCTCGATGGAACTTTTCAGGGCAGTCCGCAGTGGGCGGCGGGCATGATCGGCGGAGCGCTTCAACTGGGCGGCAGCGACTGGGTGGACTGTGGCAGTCCCTCCAAGCTGTTGATCAACGGCCCGATCACCATCGCCTGTTGGATCAATCCGAGCGGTTCTCAGCGGCAACCGGGGCCTTGTTGGCTGCAGTGGGGGGTATTCGCTCAAGACCCTCGACACGAACCTGCGGTTCACGACGCCGGGCATTCTCGATCACACCGGCACCAAATCGCCGCTGAAGATCGGGACGTGGCAGCATGTGGCCGTCACGTTCAAGCCAGGCACGTCGAACGGGCTGATCTTCTACATCAACGGGGTTGAGAGCGAACGGCTGACCAGCTCTGCCATGAATGCCCCCACGGGACCGTTCCTGATCGGCGCCAACCAGTGGGCCGGCGAGACGCACATCGGTCTGATCGACGAGGTCCGCGTCTACAACAGCATCCTCACGGCCGCGGAGATCAAGCAATTGGCGTTTCGGGCGAAGGCATACGCCCCGGATCCGCCGGACGGCGCCACCGGTGTCACGCTGCCCATGGTGACGTGGCAGGCCGGCACCTCTGTCGCCAGGCATAACGTGTATTTGGGGACCGATCCGAATCCGCCGAAGGCCGCGACTGTGCCTGCGTCCGCGGCGATGCCGTTCTATATGCCTCCGTTCGGCTCTCTGCTGGCAGGCACGACGTATTACTGGCGTGTGGATGAAGTCGAGGCCAATGGCACCGTGCGTGCGGGTGACCTGTGGACGTTCACGATGGCGCCCCTGGCGGCCTTTGCCCCCAGCCCTCGCAACGGCGACAAGTGGATCGATCCGAACGCCGATCTGAGTTGGCAGCCGGGCATGAACGCGAGCCAGCGTACGTTGTACTTCGGCACGGATAAGGCACTGGTGGCTGCACGGGATGGCGGCGTCTCGAAGGGTATACTGTACGAAACGCGATTCGAGCTCGGCACACTGGCGCCGCAGACCACCTACTACTGGGCCGTGGATGAATACAGCACGGACACATTTCCGGGCGAGGTCTGGAGCTTTACGACCGCCGGAGGGGCCGGCGGGGCGAAGGGCGAGTACTTCGCCAACACCAGCAGGAATGTCGTCGGAGTAGTGGCCCTGACGCGGACGGATCCGTCGATCGACTTCACCTGGGGCGAGGCTGCCCCGGATGCGGCTATCGGGATCGACCACTTCTCCGTCCGCTGGACGGCCGATTTGGAGATCGCGGTGGCCGATGCGTACACGTTCATCACCACCAGCGACGACGGCGCACGCCTCTGGATTGGCGACGACCTGATCGTCGATAGCTGGATCGATCAGGGTACGACGGACCATGCCAGCAAGCCGCAACAACTCGAGCCGGGCATCTATCCGTTGTCGATGGAGTACTATGAGTATACAGGCGGCGCGGTGGCTCAGTTGTCCTGGCAGACGCCGAGTTTGGCCCGCCAGATCATCCCGACAGGAGCACTGCAGCCGCCGGTCCGGGCCAGAGCGATTTACCCCAGGAGCAAGGACGTCAATGTCCCTCAGGACATAACCCTGACGTGGTCGGCCGGCGAGAAGGCGGCCTCGCATGATGTGTACCTGGGCACCGATGCAGTGGCCGTTGCGGCAGCTACACCGGCGGATGCCGCCATCTATCAGGGCAACCAGGCAAAGGACGTAACTACGTTCTCGCCCGGCGCGCTGGCATGGAACACGACTTACTACTGGCGTGTGGATGAGATCAATCCCGCCGAGGCGGACAGCCCGTGGAAGGGCTCCGTCTGGAGCTTCACGACCGCCAACTTCCTCGTCGTCGATAACTTCGAAAGCTACACCAACGACTCACCGAACCGCGTGTTCCAGACCTGGATCGATGGCTGGGGCTTCTCGGCGGATGACTTCTTCACCACCGACAACCCGGGCAACCAGACCGGCTCAACGATCGGACATGACATCTGGGCTACCGGCACGCTGTACACGACGATCATGGAAACCACGATCGTCAATCCAGGCGGCAGCCTGCAGTCGATGCCATTCGATTACAACAACATTCACCAGCCGTACCGCTCCGAGAACCGACCGGACCTGGATTTCGACTCAGAACTGGAAGGTCAACGACGTGACCGATCTGAGCTTGCAGGTGCGCGGTTACCCCGTCAGCTTCATGGAGACCTCGCCGGGCAACATCACCATGAGCGCCAGTGGCGCGGATATCGTCAACGTCACGGACGAGTTCCGCTATGCGTATAAGCGTCTCAGCGGCGACGGCTCGCTCACGGTTCGGGTCGAGAGCCTCGTGAACACCGCCGCGTGGGCCAAGGCCGGCGTGATCATCCGGTCGGGTCTGACGCCGGCTGCCCCGCAGGTGCACATGATTGCCACGCCGGCGAACCTCGTCGAGTTCATGTATCGCACAGATGCCGGCCTGAACACTACGCAATTCGCGACCGCTGCGGGCTCCACACCTCTGCCGTACTGGATCCGTCTGACCCGCAAGGGCAATACCTTCACCGGGGAGTATTCGGCCGATGGAGTCACCTGGACCAAGATCACGACCGCGGATGGAACGACCTCGGTGAAGGACGTTCCGATGCTGGGCGACATCTACATCGGTCTGGCCGTGACGGCTACCAATCGCAACGCCGTCACGACAGCCGTCTTCTCCAACGTCCAGGTCACCGGAGCCACCGGCGGCTGGCAGGTCGCTGAGATCGGCTATGACCATCCGGGCAACGACCCCGCAACGATGCACATCGCGCTGCAGGATGCCGCCGGGAAGACCGCCGTCGTGTCCAGTCCCGACACGAACCTCGTCCTGAGCACCCAGTGGACCCAGTGGAAGATCCCGCTGACCGAGTTCAAGGGCATAAACCTCGGAGCGATCAAGAAGATGTCCATCGGGGTGGGCGATCGTAACGCTGCCACGCCGGGCGGCACCGGAATGCTGTTCATCGATGATATCCGCGTGCTTAAGCCGGGCACTTAGCCCTGATCGGCAATGATCCCAGGGGCGGGTTTACAGCCTGCCCCTGTTTGAGAACCAGCGTAGTCGTGAGAAAGGGAACGATGATGCATGGGAAACTGGCTGTTGTATTGGCATGTATAGTGGCGTTGTCCTCTGTGGCTCGTGCGGACCTCGTTGGCTGGTGGACCTTCGACGAGGGGTCGGGCACGGTTGCCCGTGATTCCAGCGGCAAGGGCAACGCCGGGGCGTTCGAGGGAGACCCTGAATGGCTGCCCGGGAAGTTCGGCAGTTCCCTGCGCTTCGACGGCGATGACTGGCTGTCTTTTGGCGATCCTGCCGCGCTGAAGTTCGGCGAGGGGATCACGATCGCCTGCTGGATCAGCCCGGAGTCCCTCAGCGGCAGTCACGATATGGTCTGCCGCGACGGATCATACGCGTTCAAGACCTATACAACCAACCTGCGTTTCACGACGCCGACGGTTCGCGATCATATGTCGACGGGGGTGACGCTGATGACCGGAGCGTGGCAGCACGTGGCCGTCACGTTCCAACCCAGTCAGGGCGGAGGGGCGGTCTTCTATTACAACGGAAATGAGATCACCCGAATGACCAGCTCCGTGCTCAACGCCGGGACAGGGCCGTTTCGGATTGGCACCTGGCAGGGCGGCGCCAGCGAGTTCTTCGTCGGTCGGATTGACGACGTGCGGGTGTACAACCACATCCTGACCGAGTCCGAGATCAAAGCGGCGATGGAGAACGTGGCGTATCCCTATGCCGCCGGCCCCAAGCCGAAGGATGGCTCGATGGCAGACGCCCCACAGGTTATCCTGGAGTGGCGCGCCGGCGATCTGGCCGTCTCACACAACGTGTATTTCGGGGAGGATAAGGATGCCGTGGCGAATGGCACGCCCGCGGACACGAGCGTCTTCCTGGGCTCCACGCCCGGCAAGAATTTCATCGTCGGGTATCCCGGAAATCCGTATCCCAAGGGCCTGACTCCGGGCAAGACTTACTACTGGCGTGTGGACGAGATCAATACCGCCAACCCCGAGAGCCCGTGGAAGGGCCCGGTCTGGAGTCTCCAGGTGCGGCCGGCCTCGGCCTGGGGTCCCGCGCCCGCGGATCAGGCCGTGTATATCGGCCCCGATGATGACTTGAGCTGGCAGAAGGGCATGCAGGCCCTGCTCCACACGGTGTACTTCGGTGAGAGCCTGGAGGAGGTCAGCGCCGCCACGGCCGGCGGATTGACGGCACCCGATGCCACATTCGATCCCGGCCCCATGAAACCGGGCACGACGTACTACTGGCGAGTCGATGAGTCTACCGTGACCGGACAGATCAAGGGGGATGTCTGGAGCTTCACCGTGCTGCACGAGATTCCTATAGTCGATCCCAATCTCCTGGCCTTGTGGACGCTCGACGAGGCTGCCGGCGGCAAAGTTGTGGATTGGTCCGGCCATGGCAATCACGGCGCCATCGTTCGGGCGCAGTGGATCGACGGCTATGACGGCGCGGCGCTCTGGTTCGATGGTCTCGACGACTATGTCAACTTCCGCACGCCCGCAGCCCTGTATCTCCCTGACAATTATTCGTATTGCGCCTGGTTCAGGGTCGCCCGCACCATCCATGGCGTCAGCGGGTCCCAGTACCTGCTGTGCATGGGCTCGCGCAGCGACCTTATCTTCGGGATCCAGGATTCCGTCGGCGCCGAGGGTGAGCTTTCCCTGCATTACTACGACAGCGCCAAGAAGTTCTCCGCCGTTGGAACGAAACAGAGTGACTGGCTGTCCGACAGCTGGCACATGGTGGTCGCGACAAAAGAGGCCGGCGTCGGGCACAAGGTCTACCTGGATGGGGACCTGGTGAACGCCGACAACAATGCGAATAAAGACCTCTATGCAACGACCAGGATCATCTCGCTGGGCGCCATGGCCTGGAACGGCACCTCGTACTATCGCGGCGCGATCGACGAAGTTCGCATCTACAACAAGACGCTGACGGAACAGGAGATCCAGACGCTCATGCAGGGGGACCCGCTGCAGGCGTCGAATCCCGCTCCGTCACCCGACGCGATTGTGGATATTCGTGATGTGTCGTCGCTCCAATGGGTGGCGGGTGCTTCGGCCGTCTCGCATGATGTGTACTTCGGCGCCGACAGAGACGCGGTTGCCGCGGGCGATAGAGCCTCGGCCGCGTTCAGGGGCAATCAGACGGGGACCAGTTTCTCCTCGGCCGATCTTGTCGATCTCAGCGGCGCCGATTACTACTGGCGGATTGATGAGATCGATGCCGACGGAACCGTGCACGCCGGGCAGCTTTGGAAGTTCACGGCGTTGCCTTACCTGATCATCGACAACTTCGAGAGTTACACGAACGCCTCACCCCATCGGGTATTCCAGACATGGATCGACGGGCTCGGCTTCTCGCCGGACGATTACTTCCCGGGCGGGGATCCGGGCAACGGCACGACGGCCATGATCGGCTACGATCCCATGGTGAGGCGCGTCATGGAGACCGTGATCGCCAAGAGCGGCCAGGCCGTGTCGATGGACTACAACAACGCCAACGTTCCGCACTATGGTGAGGCCGTGCGAACGTGGTCCACGCCTCAGGACTGGACAGCCGGAGGCGCCGGCACGCTCCAACTGTCATTGCGGGGCAACGCGGTCCGGTTCGTTGAAACCGCACTGGGGCAGTATACGATGAGCTCCGCCAGCGGCGACGTGTGGGGCACCGCAGACAACTTTCGGCTGGTCTACAAGCGGCTGTCGGGCGACGGCACGATCGTCGCGAAAGTCAACAGCATGACCGTCACGGCGCTGTGGGGCAAAGCAGGCGTGATGATCCGCGAGAGCCTGAATCAGGACGCGGCGCACGCTCTGATGATGATGGCCCCGGACGGCCGGCCTGCCTTCCAGAACCGGCCCACCGCCGGTGGGACCTCGTTCTCCGCCCACGGCAACGTATGTGAGCTTGCATTTCCGCAGTGGGTGAAGCTGGAGCGTAAAGGCGGCGCCATCACCGGTTATCACTCGAATGACGGCAAGACCTGGATCGCACAGACCAACAACGGCGGCGGCGAATCGCCCAACCCGCAAACAGTCAATATGATGGGCGATGTCTACATCGGGCTGGCCGTCACCAGCAACAACGTGAGCCAATCCTGTGTCGTCCAGTTCTCCGACGTGGCCACGACAGGGTCGGTCGCGGGCGACTGGCAGGTGGCGGATATCGGCGGGGCTATTCCCGGCAACGATCCGTCTCCGTTGTATGTGGTCATCCAGGATAGCGCGAACAAGTCTGCTGTCGTGAGTCATCCGGACCTCAATGCGGTGCTGACGACCACCTGGATCGACTGGCAGATTCCGCTCACTCAGTTTGCCGGCGTGAACACGAAGGCCGTGAAGAAGATGTACATCGGAGTGGGCGACCGCAACAACCCGCAAGCGGACGGCGCCGGCCGGTTGTACATCGATGACATTTGTGTGATCAAGCCGTGACACGAGTCGCGGGATTGCAGAAACAGGAGCCACCTGTCTTGAAAGGGCATGGTCATGTGTAGGAAGCTGGTGTGTCTGATTCTCTTTGCATGGGTGTTCAGCCCCGTCACGGCCGAGGCGGCGCAGGTCGAGTGGGTCCGCGCAGCCTACTGGGATGCGCGCGTTTTGACGAACTGGGCGGATGAGATTATCACGGCGTCGATTCGGGATGGTTTGCAGGCGGCCGGCTATGAGGTCCTCGACGCCGGTCAGCTCAAGGCGTGGATGGACGCCCGGATTGCCGACGGGAAGTACAGTGTGGTCGTCCTTTGCCGGGATGTCATTCCCGATACCGTGACCGAGACGTTGAGCGCCAGTTGTACGCTTCGACGGTACCTGGATGCGGGTGGGAAAGTCGTGTACTATGCCGATATTCCGCTCTACAACCAGGGACACGTGAATGGCACGAACACCTCATGGGGCGACTATGGAGCACCGAACATACTGGGGTTCAACACGGCGAGCGCCCCACGGGACACCAACCAGGTGGTCAAGCTGACAGCCTCCGGAACGGAATGGGGTTTGACTCAGACGTGGCAATCGGTGCGTCCGGCGCTTCCGACGGTGACCACCAATTGGACGATTCTGGCGACGGACAACGCGGGCAACGCTGCGGCATGGGTAAAGCACTACGTGGCCGGTGACACATTCCGCGGATTCGTGCGGATTTGGGACTTCAACGTGACGACGACCGTGCGGCCCACGGTGGAAGAGATCATACGCGTGGCGGAGTACTCGGGCCCCAAGGCATTTAACCCTCGCCCGGCGAACGGCGCCACAGGCGTGGGCATGCCGGCGGTGCAGTGGGATGCAGTCAAGAATGCGACAGCCCATCACGTGTACTTCGGAACAGACCAGGCCGCCGTCAATGCCGCCAACCGCAGCTCCCCTGAATTCAAGGGCCAGCAGTCGATCGTACAGAATGCGTACGTCTTTGCGCTCGTGCCCGGAACAACCTACTACTGGCGAATCGACGAAATGCTTGCCGACGGCACCGTGCTCACCGGCAGCGTGTGGAGCTTCACGTCGGCGTCGCAGGCCGCGTGGGCGCCGAAGCCCGCGGACGGGGCCAGCTATGTTTCGCCCGACGCCACGCTTGAGTGGATGCCGGGAGCGTCCGCAATGATGGGCCACGATGTGTACTTCGGGACGGATCGTGCCGCCGTCGAGGCCGGGGCGGCGGAGACCAGGAAAGCCAGCGCGCAACCGGGGATGTCCTACACGCCTGCCGGATTGCAGCAGGGTGTGACCTATTACTGGCGCGTGGACGAGGTGGCCGCTGTCACAGTGCCGGGCCAGATCTGGAGCTTTACGGTGTGCCCGGTGATTGCGAAGGCGGATCCCAGCCTGATTGGCTGGTGGAAGATGGAGGACGAGAACGCCGGTGTGGCCGTGGATTTCTCGGGCTGGGATCACCATGGCACGCTCGTGGGTGGTCCGCAATGGGTTGAGGGGTATGCCGGTGACGCGCTTCGCTTCGATGGCTTCGATGACTATTTGAATTGCGGCCAGGATGCGGCCTTCGCTTTCTCCGGCTCGGTAACGATTACCGCGTGGGTCAAATCAGGGGCAACCGGCAATGACGGAAAGATTGCCAGCAACCAGAACAATTCCACCGGCGGCTACAAGCTGGGTGTCTATCAAAACAAGGCGGAGTTCGAGATCCGGCCAGCCGCTAACACACCAGCGATCCTGAACCGCAGCGTCGCGGGCGGAACGACGATCCAGCAGGGGATTTGGTACCATGTTGCCGGTGTCTACAGCATGGGTCAGCACATCCGGACGTACATCAACGGCACGCTGGACCGGGAGCTCCCGACAACCGATGTCGTGGGTGTTTCCAATGGAGCCTTCATGATCGGCCGCGAGTCTTACGCCAATTCATACTTCTGGCTTGGGTTAATCGACGATGTGCGGATTTATAACCGGGCGCTGAGCGAAACGGAGATCGCAGAGGTCATGCAGGGTGACCCGCTGCAGGCCCGCGATCCGCAACCGGTCACCAGCAGCACGGTGGATATCCGCGATGCGGCCGAGCTGAGCTGGTCTGCCGGTACAGGGGCGGCCAGGCACGACGTGTACTTCGGCACGGACGGGGAGGCTGTGAAAACCGCTGATTCCAGCGCCCCCGAATACAAGGGCCGGCAGTCTGCAACCAGCTATTCCCTCGCCGGACTGGTCGCGATGGGCGGCGGCTCCTACTTCTGGCGCATCGATGAGGTCGAGGCCGACGGAGCGACCATCCACAAGGGCAATATCTGGAAGTTCGTCGTGCCTGAGTATCTTATCGTGGACGAGTTCGAGAGTTATGCGAATGATTCCCCGAACCGCATGTTCCAGACGTGGCTCGACGGCTACGGCTATTCGGTCGATGAGTTCTTCCCCAAGGGCTACGCCGGCAACGGCACAGGCTCCGGCGTCGGACATGACATCTGGGCGGACGGTACGACGTTCACCTCCATCGCGGAGAAGAACTTCGTCCACGGTGGCGCTCAGTCCATGCCTCTGTACTACTATAACGATAGTGCCGATACGAAGTATTATTCTGAGACCGAGCGGAGCTGGACCACGCCGCAGGACCTGACGGCGGGCGGCGCTACGGATCTGAGCCTGTGGTTCAAAGGCAGGCCGGTGAAATTCCTGCAGAAACCGGACGGCAGCTACGTCGTGACCTCCACAAGCGGAGACATCTCCAGCACCAGCAACGACTTCTTCCGCTTCGTCTACAAGCGGCTGGACGGTGACGGCTCGATGATTGTCAAGGTCAGTGATCTGACCGCCACGCACCAGTGGGCGAAGGCCGGCGTCATGATTCGTGAGACGCTGGACGTGACGTCCACCCGCGCCCACATGATCACGACGCCGATCGGCCGCGTGGCATTCGAGAATCGTCCGACGACCGGCGCGGCCTCCGTATCCGTGTACACCGCTGTCGGCGCAGTCCCGCTGCCCGTCTGGCTCAAGGTGGAGCGTAAAGGCAACCAGTTCACCGGCTTCTACTCCAAGGATGGCACCAACTGGACCCAGGTTTCGAACGCCAATGGCGGCGGCGGGACGGGGCCGAACCCGCAGACGATCACCATGACCGGCACCGTGTACATCGGCCTGTGCGTGGCGAGCAACAACACGGTCTCGACCGCCATCGCCAATATGTCCAACGTCACGACCACCGGGGCCGTCACAGGCGACTGGACGGTCGCGGATGTCGGCACCGCTGCCCAGATCAACCCCGCTAACGATGCGGATGACCTGTATGTGGCTATCCAGGACAAGTCCGGTAAAGTGGGCGTGGTGACCTGGCCGGACGGCACCGCTGTGATCGACTGGACACAGTGGAAGATCCCGCTGAGCCAGTTCACGGGAGTGGATGTGTCGGCTGTTGCGAAGATGTATATCGGCGTGGGCAGCCGGAGCACTCCACAGCCGGATGGTACCGGGTTGGTCTACATCGATGACATTCATGTGATTAAGCCGTGACAAGATTGTGACGTATTAGAAACATCAATTTCTTTGAAAGGGGCTCTGTTATGGGTAAGAAACTGTTATGTATGGTTCTACTGGCATGGGTGTTAAGCCCGGTCGCAGCTCAGGCCGCGCAGGTCGAGTGGATCCGCGCCGCCTACTGGGATGCACGCTATACGACGGGCTGGGCCGACGAGGTCGTCTCGGTGGTCATTCGAGACGGCTTGGAGAAGGCGGGTTACCAGATCCTCAACGCCGATCAGCTCAAGGCGTGGATGGATGCCCGGATCGCCGACAAGAAGTACAGTGTGGTCGTGCTCTGCAAGGATCGCGCCCCGGATAACGTGGTGGAGACGCGGGATGCCAACTGTACGCTTCGACGATATCTCGATGCGGGCGGGAAGATCGTGCACTATGGCGATATTCCGTTCTATAACGTCTCCTTCGGGAACTACTCGGCCGGACAGTGGGCCGATGCCGGTGGGCCCGCCGTCATTGGATTGGACACGGCCGGTGGAAAACGCGACGCCAAGAAGAACGTCAAGTTCACCGCTGCCGGCTCCGCGTGGGGTCTGACGACAGTGTGGGCGTCGGCGCGTCCGGCGAAGCCCGACGCGGCTGCGGATCTGGAGATTCTGGCGACGGATGAAGTGGGCGCCGCCGCCGCTTGGGTGAAGCACTATGTCGCCGGCGATACGTTCCGCGGATTTGTGCGCATTTGGGACATGGACGTGACGGGGACCGTTCTTCCGCCCATGGCAGAGATCATCGCCGTGGCGGAGTACGTGGGTGGGGGTCCGAAAGCCACCAATCCCAACCCGGCGAATGGCGCCGCAGGGGTGACCATGCCGATAGTGAAGTGGGACGCCCCTGGTGTTGCCGCGGCACATCAGGTGTACTTTGGAACCGATGCAGCCGCCGTCAGCGCCGCCACGACCAGCTCGCCTGAGTATAAGGGTCAGCAGCCGCTGGCACAGAATGCATACATCTGCGCGATCGTACCGGGCACGACCTACTACTGGCGAATCGACGAAGTGTCCGCCGACGCTACGGTCGGCACCGGCAACGTGTGGAGTTTCACCGCGGCATCGGAGGCGTCATCGTCGCCGAAGCCCGCCAATGGGGCTGGATATGTCGCTCCTGACGTGGTACTGGAATGGACGCCGGGGATGACCGCACTGAGTCGCGATGTGTACTTCGGGACTGACCGCGCCGCCGTTGCTGCCGGTGCGGCCGAGACAAAGAAATCTGCCGCACAGGCAGAGGCGACCTACACGCCCACCGGGCTGCAGGCCGGCACGACCTATTATTGGCGCGTGGATGAGATCGGCGTTGCGACAACGGCCGGCGAGGTCTGGAGCTTCACCGTGCGTCCGGAGATGGCGAAGGCAGACCCCAACATGATTGGCTGGTGGAAGCTGGACGATGAGCACGCCGGCGTGGCTATCGACTCCTCCGGCTTTGGCCATCACGGCACGCTCATGAACGGCGTGCAGTGGGACGAGGGGCTTGCCGGCGACGCGCTGCGCTTCGATGGCATCGATGACCATGTGGATTGCGGCACGGATGCAACGTTCAATTACTCCGGCTCCGTCACGATTGCCGCCTGGGTCAGGACCGGCATTTACACGGCCGATGCCAAGATCGCCAGCAACCAGAACAACTCCACCGGCGGCTTCAAGTTCGGCATCAACGTCAACAAGGCGGAACTCGAGATCAAGAACGCCGCCAACGCGTCGTTCCTCAACCGAAGCGTGGCGGGTGGGACGGTTCTCACTCCGGGCGTCTGGTACCACGTGGTCGGTGTCTACAGCAAGGGCCAGTTCATCCGAACGTATGTCAACGGTAAGTTGGATAGGGAGCTGTTGACGGCCGAGGTGCTCGGCGCTTCCAACGGGAACTTCAGGATCGGCCGGGAGTCGTACGCCGCCTCGTATCACTTCCTTGGGTGGATGGACGATGTGCGGGTCTACAACAAGGCTCTCACCGACGAAGAGATCGCACAGGTCATGCAGGGCGATCCGCTGGTCGCCTCCAATCCGGCGCCGGCACGCGCCGCCATGGCAGATGTCCTCGACGCTGCGGAGCTGAGCTGGGCGCCCGGAACGACCGCAGCCAAGCACAATGTGTACTTCGGCAAGGACAAAGCGGCTGTGAAAGCCGCCGATGTCAGCTCACCTGAGTACAAGGGCCAGCAGGCCGGGACAACCTTCTCCACGGCCGGCCTGGTCGAGTTCGGCGGCGGCTCCTACTTCTGGCGCGTCGATGAGGTTGAGGCCGACGGGACAACCATCCACAAGGGCAACGTGTGGCAGTTCACAGTCCCGAATTACCTCATCGTCGACAACTTCGAGAGTTACACGAATGACTCACCGACCCGCGCCTTCCAGTCCTGGATCGACGGGTACGGATACTCGGCGGATGACTTCTTCCCGCAGGGTAATCCGGGCAACGGAACGGGCGCCGGCGTCGGCCATGACGTCTGGACGAAGGACAACAACCCGTTCTACGGGAAGGCGATCATGGAGACCGTCTTCACCTACGACAACCTCGAGTCGATGGTGTTCGACAATGGCAACTTCCAGTCGATGCCGCTCTACTACGACAACGCCAGTGCCGACAAGAAGTACTACTCCGAGGCTGTGCGGACCTGGACAGATCCCCAGGACCTGACGACGGGCGG
Organism: Sedimentisphaerales bacterium; assembly: GCA_963708075.1. Taxonomy (GTDB): domain Bacteria; phylum Planctomycetota; class Phycisphaerae; order Sedimentisphaerales; family Anaerobacaceae; genus PLanc-01. The sequence continues at coordinate 3,113,388 of OY970194.1, read as the reverse complement.
CATGACGGACCTGAGCCTGTGGTTCAGAGGCAGACCGCAGAAGTTCGTGCAGAACGCGGACGGCAGCCTGACCGCGAGCGCCTGCAGCGGAGACATCTCCGGCACCAACAACGACTACTTCCGCTATGTCTACAAGAAGCTGGACGGCGATGGCTCCATGATCTTCAAGGTCAACAGCCTGACATTCACCGCGAACTGGACGAAGTGCGGTATCCAGATCCGCGAGTCCCTGGATGCGACATCCGCCCGCGCTCACACGATCACTCTGGGCAATGGGCGCATCGCGTTCGAGAACCGACCTGGCACAAATGTCGCCGCGGTGTCGGGCTACACCCCGATCGGCGCGGTTCCGCTGCCCGTCTGGCTCAAACTGGAGCGCAAGGGCAACGACTTCACCGGTTCATACTCCACGGACGGCACGACTTGGACTCTGGTGCCGAAGCAGGCCGCCACGGCCTCGCCGAACCCGCAGACGATCGCCATGGGCAGCAGCGTCTACATCGGCTTGGCGATCACCAGCAATAACGCAGGCTACGCCGCTAGCGCTGCCGCCGGCATTGCCGGCTGGGGTGGCCTCACCACCACCGTCCAGATTTCCGATGTGACGACCACCGGGACTGTCACAGGGGACTGGACTGTTTTCGACATGGGCACCGCGGTCCAGCCCAACCCGGCCAACGACGCGGGTGACCTCTACGTGGCCCTCCAGGACAAGTCGGGCAAAGTGGCGGTCGCCACCTACCCGAACGGTGCAGTCCAGGGCGATTGGACGAAGTGGGTCATTCCGCTCAGTGAGTTCAAGGGTGTGGATGTGTCGGCCGTCACGAAGATGTTCATCGGCGTCGGCGACCGGAACAATCCGCAGGCGGATGGCGCGGGCATGGTCCTCATTGACAGCGTCCGCGTGGTCAAGCCGTAAGTCAACGATGCCGGGCGATCGCCTGATTGCTGTTTTATCGTGATGAGGCGGTGTCCGGGACTGGGGAGGTGCGAAACGGTGCACCTCCACCGGCAAGCATATTCAGAACCGAGGCCCATGCCTGTGCAAGGCGTGGGCCTCGGCATTTTCTCTGGACTCCGGCCAGTCTGGGCCTACAATGACACGGGGTGCTTTGAGAAAACGGTGTCCCGGGACTGGCTGAGGAGTCTGATATGCACTCGGATGAGCACGACGCAAGAGCGACCTCTCGCAGGGAGTTCCTCTCACAGTTTTCGCTGGGTGTAGCCGGATCGGCCCTGGCCGGCGGCGGGATATCGCGGGCACGGGAGACTCCGCCGACAGCCCCTGATTCCCCCGAGGTGCCGCTGCCGATGATTCGATTAGGCGAGCATCAGGTCAGCCGGCTGATCGTGGGCTCAAATCCCATCAGCGGATATTCCTACCTGGGTCCCATCATGGACCGGCAGATGCGGGAGTACTTCACTCCCGAGCGGGTCGTCGAACTCCTTGGGAACTGCGAGCGCGCGGGCATCAATACCCACCAGTTCAGCAATCCGGAGCTGATGACCGGCGTCACTCGAACCCTGCGAGAGCGGGGATCGAAGATGAAGTTCATCTGCCTCCATTCCAGCGAGGCGCCGAGCGGTGCGATTGAGCAGGTGATCCGGGATACTCAGCCCATCGCCATCGTCCATCATGGCGGGGTCACCGACCGGCTGTTTGGGCAAGGCAAAAGCCGGCAAGTCCAGGACTTCGTGAAGCGTGTGCACGATGCGGGCGTGCTGGCCGGGGTTCTCGGCCCATAATCCGGACTGCGTCAAGCGGATCGCCGATGAGGGCTGGGAGGTCGATTTCTTCATGACCTGCTTCTACCACCTTACGAGATCAGAGGAGGAGATGGCGAAGATGCCGCCCGTCGCCACGCTCCAGATCGGTTACTCGTTCTTCGCCTCCGATCCGGCGACGATGACCGCGGTAGCCCGGCAGATCAGCCAGCCCTGCCTGGGGTACAAGATCCTTGCCGCCGGTCGCAGGTGCAGTGACAAGCAGTCGGTGCAGGAGGCATTCAAGTTCGCGTTCGAACATCTCAAGTCCACCGACGGTGTGATCGTCGGCATGTATCCGCGCTATCAGGATCAGATTGCCGAGAACGCCGCGTACACCAGGCAGTTCGCCGGAGCGAAGGTATAGGTGAGCGTGGCGCCCGCGTATGCATCATCTTGCATGCGTTCAGCGTGACAAAGGGAGATGTTCCCCACAGCAGCACTCGCGGGCTTGCAATCAATCCCCGACGCGTTTACCATGATGTACGTATGTTCGGGACGCATCATCGTGGCTCCTGGATTCAATTTGCGTGTGCTCTACCTGTACATGGAGGTCGAGAGATGGCGGTGAAAACGAAGAAACGGAAATCGGCGCGCGGGAATTCGGCCGAGGATAGGGGCGTTATGAGCGATGGGGAGAAACTGATTTCGTACTGCGGCCTGTATTGCGGCGATTGCTCCGGCTACAAGGGAACGATCGCCAATCTGGCCCGGGACTTGCGCAAGGAACTCGAGCGTGAACGGTTTGCGGACCTGGCGAAGGCCCTTTCAAAGATCCCGTTCTTCAAGGCCTTCAAAGGTTTCCCGCAATGCTGTGCCGTGCTGGAGACGTTGCCGAAGATGCGCTGCAAGAAGGCCTGTCGGGGCAACGGCGGGCCGCCGCTTTGCGAGATCCGCATGTGCAATCAGGACAAGGGATTCGACGGCTGCTGGCAGTGCGACACGTTCAAGACCTGCACGAAGCTCGCCTTCCTCAGGCCCGGTCACGGCGACGCCAACATCCGCAACCTGAATAAGATCAAACGCCACGGCACCGCCGCCTTCCTCCAGGGAAAGCGTTACTGGCGGACGAAAGCCGCGGCCAAACCGCGAGGCAGACAGTGAACCATGGGCTGAACACACACCCTGGTGCTCCGGTTACCCTGATCATGTAGATATGGGTGGCAGCGGCAAGCGCCGGTTTGCCGATGGCTCGCGTCTGCATCTGCACGCCATCGGCAAGCTCCGAAGACTCCGCTTGTCGCTGCCACCCATCACAAGCAGCGATATTGTCGGCGCCGTCTTATGTGGCTGGAGTCGTGGGGCGATCATGCCGCGAAAGCAGTTCACACACGATGACAGATTGGCCGGCATATGCCTTGACGCCGTGAACGGCCGAACCTTACGATGGCCGGATGTCTATAGTAGTAGGGTTGGGGCGACTGCGATGGATGTATCGAATGGCAGATGAGGAAACGGAATGACGCGATTATGGGTGCTGGGTGCTTCAATGGTGATGGGAATCTCTTTGTTCGCAACGGATGGTAAAGGTCAGATGCGTCAGCGCGCCGAAGTTCCGGCCGATGAGCTGTGGCGTCTGGAGGACTTATATGCCTCCGATCAGGCGTGGAAACAGGCCAAGAGCGATCTCGCGGGCCGGCTCGATCAGATCCTGCAGTACAGGGGAACGCTGACACAGTCGGTCTGCGCAATTGCTCGGCTGTCTGAGGCTTAACAGCGATATCTCCAAGGAGATTGGCCGGCTGCACAGCTATGCGTCGATGAAATCCGACGAGGATACCCGCAACGCGACGTACCTGGCGATGAAGCAGGAGATCGAGCTGCTCGTTACGGAGTACAGCACGCGGGCGTCATTCATCGAGCCGGAGCTCGTCACGCTCGATAAGACGAAGATGGAGGCGTTCCTTGCCGCCGAGCCGGACCTGCAGGTTTATCGTCTGTACCTGTTCGACATCCTCCGCAGCAAAGCTCATACCCTCTCGCAGGAGGAGGAGAAGATCGTCGCCCGGACCGGGCAGATGGCGGACGGCCCCGGCTCCGTCTACACGGTCTTCAGCAACGCGGAGATGCCGTACCCCGAGATCACTCTGAGCGACGGCGCCAAGGCTGTCCTCAACAAAGCCGGGTACGCACTGCACCGCGCCTCGCCGAACCGGGCGGATCGTGAGGCCGTCTTTCAGGCGTTCTGGTCCGCGATCAATAAGTTCAGGCAGACCTTCGGCGTACAACTCTATTCCCACCTGCAGACGCACGTTTTCTACGCCAGAACGAAGAACTACGAGTCCTGTCTGCACCGGGCCCTGGACAGGAACAACATCCCAACAGAGGTCTATCACAAGCTCATTTCGAACGTGCATGACAATATGGACACGTTCCATCGCTATCTCCAACTCCGGAAGCGCATGTTGGGTGTGGACACGCTGAAGTACTCGGACATTTATGCCCCTGTCGTGAAGGGTTTGGACCTCAAGTACACGTTCGAGGAGGCCAAAAAGCTGTATCTGGACGCGCTCCAGCCGCTCGGTCCCGAGTACCGTTCGGCGGCGGAGAAGGCCTTCGAGCAGCGATGGATCGACGTGTATCCGACGCCGGGCAAGCGCTCCGGCGCCTACTCCAACGGCAGCGCGTACGACGTGCATCCGTACGTTCTGCTGAACTACAACGGCCAGTACGACGACGTCAGCACGCTGGCCCATGAGATGGGTCACGCGCTGCACAGCTACTACGCGAACAAGGCGCCAGCCGTACCCGCTGGCGGACTATCCGACGTTCGTGGCTGAGGTTGCCTCGACCTTCAACGAGGCGCTCCTCATCCACAAGATGCTCAACGAGATCAAGGACGACGACGTGAGATTGTCGCTGCTGATGAACTACCTCGACGGAATCCGGGGCACGGTGTTCCGGCAGACGCAGTTTGCCGAGTTCGAGCTGCGAATCCACGAGAAGGCCGAGCGGGGCGAGCCGCTGACGGGCGACACGTTCACCGAAGCTCTACGGCGGGATTCTCAGGCAGTACTACGGGCACGATAAGGGCATCTGCCGGATCGATGACCTGTACGCCGTCGAATGGGCCTACATCCCGCACTTCTATTACAATTTCTACGTGTACCAGTACTCCACGTCCTTCACCGCGGCAACGGCTCTTGCGGAGGAGGTCCTCAGCGGCAAGCCGGACGCTGCTCAACGGTATCTCGATTTCGTCTCTGCCGGCGGGTCGGACTACCCGATCGAGATCCTGAAGAAGGCTGGAGTGGACATGACGACACCGGAGCCGTTCCGCAAGACCATGGCCGCGATGAATCGCACCATGGATGAAATCGAATCAATCCTCAAGGAAAATCAAGAATCAAAAATCAAAAGTCAAAAATGAAAGCCGAAGGCGATTCCACAGTCTTGATCTTTGATCGATGAAATGATCTCGATAAAGAAGATTCTGAGGTACACCGTTGGGGTCATCCTGATCCTCATGGGCCTTCTTGCGCTCCTGACGCCGTTGACACCCGGGTCATGGCTGGCCCTGGTTGGCCTGGAGCTGCTCGGCCTGCGTATCCTGCTGCGGGACAAGCTCTTGGCGTGGGCCCAGGCTCGGCCCAACAGCAGGGGGGCCAGGGTGATCTGCCGGGTCATGCGCGTCCGAAAGAGAACTCCCCTGCGAGACAGGCTCCTGGCGTGGCGCAGGCCCGGCCCAACAGCAGATGGGCCAAGGTCATCCGCCGGGTCATCCCTGCCCGAAAACGAGATCCCGACGCGGAGAAGAAATGGCAGGAGGCATGCAAGCGATGTCCGTAGCGTTTTTCAAGTTGACTCAGGCCCCGCCGATGCGGTAAGAAGATCAAGAACCAAAAGTCAAGAATCAAACATGAAAGAGCATCGCCGAAGGCGACTCCGCAATTTTGACCTTTGCATTTTGATCTTTGATCTTAAAGGAGGCTGGAATCATGGTGCGAGCGGTGAGCAGGATCGGGTGGCTGGTTGCGATCACATCTTTATTGGCTCTGGCGGGCTGTCGCAGCACGACTGGGACCACGTCACCTGACGAAAAGGTGATGCTCTGGAATGGCACGGATTTCACGGGCTGGTATCGCTACGTTGCCGATCCGACAGTGGACGTCAACGACGTATGGCGCATCCGGAATCATGTCATTCGCTGCTCGGGAAAACCCGATGGCTACATGCGCACCGAGAACCGGTACAAGAACTACCGCCTGCACGTCGAGTGGCGGTGGCCCGAGCAGACCGCCAATAGCGGCGTGCTGCTGCATATGAGCGGGCCGGATCAGCTCTGGCCCACCTGCATCGAGTGCCAGTTGAAAGCCGGCAACGCCGGGGATTTCGTCCTCATGAACGGCGCGGGCCTGACCGTCAACGGGATCGACCGGCAGGACCCCAGTAAGCAGTTTGTCGCCATCGAGAAGAAATCGCCGATCGGCGAGAAACCCGCCGGACAGTGGAACGTCTATGAGATTCACTGCAAGAAAGGCAAGATTCGCTGCTTCGTCAACGGCATCCTGCAGAACGAGGGCACGAAAGCCAAGCCGAGTAGCGGCTGGATCGGCCTACAGAGCGAAGGCGGCCTCATCGAGTTCCGCAACATCTACCTCCTCCCGGCCGACTAACCCCGGGAAACCCGAAGCCCCAATGAAAGAAGCCGCAACCACGGCCTGTTGACCCCTTATGTCTCGCGCAAAGACGCCAAGACCGCCAAGGATAAGAGCGCGTAGGATGGGCTTCAGCCCATGTGGTCCAAGGCAGGGGGCGACGGTGTCTGCAACAATGAACGAGGCCGCCGGTTTGCGATGTTCGTAGTGACGCCGTCAGGCGTTCTCACGGCCAGGCCCCAAACGCCCCTTCCTCCGCAAATCCCCGCTAGATTCTAACCTAAGGGCTGATCCCCGCCACCGACTCCTTCGCCTCATGAAATGCAAGGGCAAATCTGTTGCCCACCGGCCGTTTTGCGCCTTATATATAATAGATGGATCGGAGATACAATTGAAGGTTGGAGCCAAAGACATGAGGAACAGCCTGTGAAGGGGTCAACAATGAAAGGCAAAGTGCTCATCGGCGCATGCACCGTCGGAATGCTGCTCTCGCTCGGACTCTTGATCGGAGCGAATCCCAGTCCCCGTCCGGCTACCCAATGGCAGTATGGAGTCTTTTCTACCGGCTCTGACGGCTTTCGGTGGAACCACGAGGGGCAACTCGTGTGGGGCGACACGGCACCGGCATTCATCCAGCAAATGGGTTTGCCGAGAGACTTTCCAGCGGATACTGGCAAGAACTTCCTCCAAATAGCGTTCCTCGATCACCTTGGCCACCAGAGTTGGGAACTCATCCAAGTCGTGCACCACGACGATGCGCCGGGATTTTCAGGATCGTATCACTACGCGTACTGGCTCAAACGCCCCAAATAAGGCAAACAGCCAAGCCGATCCCATGGCACATCTCGACCCAGAGAGGTGAGTGCGTAGGATGGGCTTCAGCCCATGCGGCCCAAGGCAGGGGGGAATCAAGGGGTCAGTCCTCGGAAATAAGTAAACCGATGAACACAGAGATTTGTGGATTGACGCCTTCTTTCACAAATCCCCGCTAAACTCTAACCTAAGGGCTGACCCCCAACGCCGCAGAAGCACGAAACTCGAAATCCGAAACAAGCCCTAACGACCGAAGTCCAAATGGCGCAAACGCAGACGCGTAGGATGGACTTCAGCCCATGCGGCCGATAGCAGAACGGGACGACGCCGACGAAACAAGTAAAGCATCGCCGGAATTCCCATGCGAGTTGAATCGTCAAGACACCTACGCGCCCACATGCAGCAACAGGAATTACTTTATTTTGGCCTGCAGACCCTCCTCGCCGTCTGAACTCGCCGGCGAGGCTTCGAGAGTGGCAATGAGATTCTGGAGATGAAACAGATCACCTGCGGGGACCACGGGCGTGTCCAGGACCTTGGCTAATTCGTCGCGGGACGCTTGAAGAATCTGGGCCTTGGCCTGAAACAGTGCGTGGGTCTGGTGGAGCGGGGTGATGCCATTCTCGTGCTGCACTTCTTCGTTATGTCCGACCATCCAATAGGGCGCCATGTGAGTGTAGCGATCGATAGCGTCCTGGACCTTCACAAGGGCGTTCTGACGCAGGTAATCCGCCAATTCCGGGACCAGATACATGAAATTCCAGGCCGTAATGAGGGTATAGAAATATTGATCGCTCTGCGCAGTGCCGGTGTTCGCCTGCACATCCCATCGGAACGTCTGGACTCGCAGTTGGAGCAGCCGATCCAACTCCTGCTGTTGGGTGGCATAGGGCCGGCCGGCCATCCTGGCCAGTTCCACGTAGCCGACGTAGCCTGCAATGTAGGCGTTGTGGACGTGCGGAAACGCCTGGAGATAGCTATCGGATGGCGTGGAACCGATCAGGCCCGAGGCTTGCTCGAAGACCGTGGCGGGCTCGGCCAGACCCGCCTGTGCGTATTTCCACATCGCATAAACACTGTGAGGCGGTTTGCCCCAGCCGGGAAAAGAACTGCCTGTGAGAGGCCCGGAATCGTGCTCGAAGATCCTCGGCGTGGAGGGCGGATAATTGAAAGGCTCTCGCGGCGCTCCCTCGGTGAACCCGATGTGCGTGTACTTGTAAGGAGCAAAGGCGGCGTATTCATCCCGAAGATACTGACGCACCGGGTCCTGCATCTCCGGCGGCAGATAAGGCAAGGCCCGTGACAACGTGAGAAGCATATCCGCCGGATTGTGCCAGTAATGGAGCAGGTAATCGCCCAACCGGTTCACCGCCATAAAATCGATGAGCCCGATCTTGGCAAAGCCCGCCATCAAATGTCCCTGGTCCAGAATCTTCCTGACCTCCGCCGCCAGCCGCTCTCGAAGGACCGTTTCGGACAGGGGTTCGGGCGCTATCCCTCCGGGACGGATGCGCGCCACCGGTAACACCGGGGCGCCGCCGCCCAGCCCGTTGGGACCGAAAGCGACGATCGCATTGCCGCGGTGCACGTACATTTTGCCATTGTAGATTGTAGGTCCGACGTTATCGCCGTGAGCCCAATACATGGGCTTGATGGTCGCGGGACCCACGCTCCAAAGATACTGGGAGACCTGGCTGTTGTAGCCGGCGGGCAGGGTGGTGGACTTGAGCCCATCGCCGCTCATGTGCCGCCACTGCCGCCTGCCGTCGGTTTCCGGAAACGCTGTGTTTGCGATCGACAAATCCGCGCTGCCCAAAAACCGGTCGTTGCACAGGTTCCAATAGACATAGCTTCCGCCGGCGGAGATCCCCACGGGCTCATCGCCGGGCCAGAAGCCGCTCTGTCCCGACATGTTCGAAACCGGCAGGCTCAGGAACGGCGTGCCGTATTTCCAGCCGACCATCACCGCGCCCGGGATCCCGCCGCCCGTGGCGTGACTCATACTGCGAAAGTAGATCACGCCGTCGTGGCCGCTCACCAGCGGGGGATAGCACGTCCCGCCATGCGTCCAGCCCCACAGCATCGGCGCCGCATCCGTAAGCCCGTCATTGTCCAGATCGAAGGCCACTTCCACGCCGGTCCTGCGATCCAGAACGATCAGGCTCCGGCGCCAGGGATACTGTTCGAACCAGTCGGGGATTGTGCCGCCGTTGGCGTTGGTGCGAATATCGACGGTAGGCTCGCCGGCCGTCCAGTCGCCCGGCTCGGTTCCCCGGACTCCCGGCAGGTTCTTCGCAGTCTTGTTCTTCGAGAAGACCCATTCGTTCTGGAATCCCACCAGGCCTTTCTCGACCTCGGTCCGGGTGAACAGGACGACGTCTTTGTAGATCACCGGCCACCAGGAGTGCCAGCCCATGCCGGGCAGCTTGTCCGATCGCCAAACCTGCGTTCCCGTCCGGGCATCCAGGGCATAGGCTCGCGCATCTTGAGAACCGAAGAAGATGACGCCGTCCTGGTAAGCGGCAGACTGCAGGATTTGTCCCTCGGTTCGATGCTTCCACACAAGCTCTCCGGTGCCCGCATCCACGGCGTACATGCACCCGTCGCGGCTGCCGGCATAGACGAGCCCCCCGACCACGAGCGGACTCGTGTGGAATCCTCCCGCGGCATTAAACGTCCACAGCCCCTGGCCGGTGTCGGCGTCGATGGCATGGATCTTGCGATCCAGTCCGGCCACGTAGACCCGGCCGTCGGCGTAGGTCGGGGAGTGACCCAGAGGGAGTTCGGTGGGATACACCCACAGATCCGCGCCCGTATCCGCATCGAAGGCGTACAGTCCCCGCGCGGTCGAAAGGAACAGTTTTCCCGACGCCGTGATGATCTGCACCTTCTGTGAGATATACGGCTCAACGGGTTTGACCCAGATCGGCTTCAGCAGCCCCGGGGCAGCGTCAGGCACCCACGAGGTCCGCTGCGGATTGGCCCCGGCCATAACCCAGCCGGGAGAAGCCATCGCCTGCGCTCGCACCACCGAGCCACCGGAAGCAATGAGAGCCAGGAGAGACAGGTTTAACATCGTTACCAGCGTCGTTTTCATCTCGTCACCTTGTTCCCCTACGAATCAGGACGCACCTGTCCTGTGTCAAGTGTTGACTCTCCGTTGCAGGCGGCGTGGGATTCCCCTTTCGGAGGCGGCAACTCTCCCAAATGGTTCGCTCCTCTGCCCCCTTCATTTCTTCGGAGCCGACTGATCGCCTTCCGTGCTTTTCAGATAGGCATTCAGTTCATCCATGGTCAGCGCGCCGTCTTTATTCGTGTCGGCGGCTTTGAAGATCGTCACCAGCACTAGGGCCGTATCCTCCGCGGAAGTCTTGCCACCAGCGGCAGTCTTGTCGCCCGTGGACGTCTTGCCACCAGTTGCAGTCTTATCACCCGCACCGGTCTTGCTACCGGTGGAAGACTTCTCACCCGTGGCAGTTTTGTCCCCGGTGTCCCCCTTGGCCGTCTTGTCCGACGACTTGGAAGACTTCACGTCCGCGTCGCGGGATTTCGCATTGTGCATCTGTTGCACCAGTTGCGGCAGCTTCGCCTTGATCTGATCGAAACGCTCGAGTTGCTCCTCCGTCAGCACTGCTTTGATCGCCGCCAGCGTCTGCGCGGAGGACCGCTTGGTCGCCGATCAAAAGACCCAGCGCCTCGGCGGCCACGCGAATGTCCTCCTCACTGGCGCCGTTCATGACCGCCTCGTGCAAGGCAGCCTGCGCCGCATCCACCACCGCGGCCGCTTCTTTGGCTTGCGGTTGCGCCTCCTCCACAATCGCCCGGATCAGCGCCACTTGCTCCTTGGTGAGATCCAGCCACCAGGCCAGCGACAGGAGCCACCCGCCGGGCTCGCCCGACTCCTTCGACTCTGGCTTCACTACGGTCTTGTCAGAGCCGGCGCTCTTGTCCGGGGCACTCTTTCCCTCGTCAGCCGTCGCCAGGCTGCCCAGAACCAGGAGAACCACGCCGACGACCATCAATGATGTCTTTCCCATTTTCATCTTTTGCTCCTTTCCGTTTCTGATTGCCACAACTCATCTCGTCCGACATTTCCCCGCCCTAATTCTCACCTTTGTCTGGGGCGGCCTCTTTCTTAAGCGCCTCCCACTTCGCCTTGGCTTCCTCCTTCGTCAGCTTGCCTGCCTGCACGGCCGCCTTGAGATCTCTGCCGATGGCGTCGTAATCAGGCTGGGTCGCCGGCTTCTTCTTGATGTCCTTCTTGGGGGCGTTTTCCCTGCCCATCTTGCCGGCCTCGACTGCTGAGCCCAGGTCCTTCTTCATCTTCATCGGAGCGGTCATCGTTTTGTCCGCATCCTGGTCCTTCCGGGCATTCTCCTTCTTGAGGGCGGCCATTTGAGCTTGGGCCTGCTCCTGAGTCAACTCGCCCGCCTGAACCTTGGCCTGCAGCTTCTTCCAGGCGGCGTCCAGGTCAATATAGCCCTGCCCCTTGGCGGCCGGCTTCTTCTGGAGGTCTTTCTTGGCCGCCGCCTCTTTGAGCGACGACATCTTGGCGAGGGCCTGTTCTTTGGTCAGCTCGCCCGCCTTAACCTTGTCCTGCAGCTTCTTCCAGGCGGCCTGCAGGTCGGTACTGTCCTCCCTCTGGGCAGCCGGCTTCTCCTTCAGGCCCTTCGCGGCGACCTCGTACTTCTTGGCGGCGTCTTCCTTACTGATCTTGCCGGCCTCGACCGCGGCACCGAGATCCTTCTTCAGCTTCATCAGATGGGCCGTCGCCTTGTCCGTGTCCTGGTCCTTCCTGTCGGTCTCCTTCTTTAGGACGCCCATCATCGCGTCAGCCTGCTGTTGCGTGATCTCGCCTCTCTTTACGGATCTCTGGAGCCGCTTGCCGACGGACTCATAGTTCTGCGCCGAGGCCAGGCCCAGGGGCAGCACGGCCACGGCGCACGCCAGCACACACATCCGCAACCAACGAGAGCTCGCTTGGCTGGACTTGCCGGATACGATCATTCTGAATCTTCTTTCAAGGCTTCCACCGCTGTTGATCTCACTTGCCATCGCCGGGGCACGCACAGCCGGTCGGGCAAGAAACTCCACGGCAGCTAACAGGGAGTCCGCATAGGACTTCGGTTTCGGGTGCAAGGTGGAGAGCACCAGGTCGTCACAACAGATCTCCTCCAGGGCCCGCAGATTACGCTGGGCCCACCACACCACGGGGTTCCACCAGAAACAGACGCACGCCAGCCACTCGACCCAGCGGACGAGATAGTCGCGCCGCCGGACATGCGCCAGCTCGTGGGCCACAATCCACTGCCAGTCCTGAACTCTCCTTTCGTCGAGCAACGCCCTGGGAATGACAATCCGTACCTGTCCCCCCGTCCACCAGACCAGGGGTGACAGACACGCCGCGGTCGTCCGGATCGTCGGGGCGGTGGCCAGCCCGAGCTGCCGGGCCATCCTGTCTGCCTTCTCCTGCAATTCCTGTGACGCGACGTCAGATTCTGCGGCCAACAGGCGCCCGAAGCGCCATACTCTGGCCATCGACCAGACAAACACAACCACGCTCCCCAGCAACCAGAGGGTAGCTATGCATGACTTGGCCCGATTCCACATGGGTGCGATGCTGGACAGCAGGGCGGACTCCAGAGCCGTTTCCGCCACCGCAGACAGCTGGTTGGGACGGAACGCACCCGCATTCGCGGCTGCATGGTCCGGCTGCTGTGGGAATAGACCCACGGGAATCGTCACCAGCGGCGGCGTCACCAGTTTGACGAAGACCAGCAACCAGAGCAGGTGAGCCAAATGCGGGCGCGTGGCCCTTCTCCCTGCCACCACAGCCACGACCGCCAAGGCCAACGCGAAACAGGCATTGCTCAAGCCCATCTGGAGAAGGAGGTCTATCATTTTGGGTCCGCCTCGACTTCCTTCCCATCCAGGAGGGCCTTGATCTTGTCGATCTCGCGCCAGGAGATCTTCTTGTGCTCGATAAGATGCGTGATCAGCGGTGCGAAGGATCCCGCGGTGAGCTTGTCTGCGAGGGACTCCAGTTGTTGTCCCGCATAGGCTTGGCGGGAGACCGCAGCCGAGAACAGATGGACGAACAGGCTGCGGTCGCGCCTGACATAGCCTTTGTCTTCCAGACGCTGCAGCAGTCTCTGAACGGTTCCATGCTGGGCCTTGGTCGCATCATGGTAGAGTCGCTCGCGTATGTCGCGGGCCGTCAGGTGATCGTTCTGCCACAGCAACTCCATGACAGCCAGTTCCGCATTAGCCAGTGGTTGTGATTTCACTTGCCTGGTCCTCAGTATTCACGTTGACCTACGATAGCTTGTCGTTGATATACGACATGTTGTCGTAGGAGTCAACAATAAAAACCAATCTGGCCGAGTTTTCTTGCGGGCGCATCAGCGATACACGTGGACCTGAACCAGCGACACACGGATTTTTGGTCCAAACAGGGTGCTCGTAAGTCCTTGCGCCACAAGGGTTAATAGTTGACAAATAAAGACTTATGCGATCAGGTGCAGGCCAGCTATTGCCGTTTCCAGTAGGCGAGTTTCGTGACTGAAGGTAGATGCTCGTACAAGAGGAGGGAAGGAAATCTCACCTTTTTGCCCGCGATGACGTAGGTTCTCCACGGAGGGTGGGGCCGGGGAGGTGTTCCCTCGTCGCTCGGCCCTGTGGCCTCGCCACGATGTTTTGTGCGAAACAAAGCCAAACTTGGGAGCGATGGGGCATTTGGGGAAGGCGAATACGACAGGCTGCGTGGAAGGTCCGGGTGTGCGAAACAAAGCCAATTCCGGGGCCCGTGGGCGGCGATTGCGGATTGGGGATTGCGGAGTGCGGAGTGAAGAGCAGAAGAGCGCTGCGACACACCTTCGGTGGCAAGTGCGGGTGTGCGAAACAAAGCCAATCTGCTGGGAGAAGGCCGTAGGCCGGAGGAGATCGCGTGGATGACTTTGCGAAACAAAGCCAATGTTGACCGGATGCCTTAATGCTAAGTCATTTGCAGAAAAGGGGTTGTGGTTGATTGTGCGATGATGCGAAACAAAGCCAATTTGGAGGAGGAGGTTTTCAAGTCTGAAGTGTGAAGTGGCAAGTAGCACCCCCGCCCCCGGGGGTGATCCCAGCCGAGGGCGGCTGGGCTACATGGTAGCCGACCCGGCGTGCGAAACAAAGCCAATTTGGGCGGGCACCCGGCTAAGGCGTGCCTGCGCGAGCGGGGACATGGCCCTGTTTACGGGTCTGGCGTCAATTCACGGGTAATCGGGCCGGGCTCTTCGGCCGATAATGCAATTGTGCGACCAGTCATGGTCCCCCGTTAAAAAAATGTCGGGAAAGATGTATGAGAGGGTTTCTCCCCGGCATCTATATCTGTAAAGAGGCCATTGATGGAAGTAACGGCTCAAAACGAATCGGCACTGGCCTGTGCGGCCCAAAGGGGCGACAAAGAAGCCCTGCAGTTGCTCCTGAAGCGCAACTGGGGCTGGCTCAAGGGCCTGGTATACAGCGTGCTGGCCGATGCACAGGACCTCGATGACGTGCTTCAGGAGGTGTGCCTTCGCGTGATTACGCGGATTCACACGCTGCGTGAGCCGGAGCGGTTTCGGGCCTGGCTGGCTGCGGTGGCCCGCCGGGAGGTCCTGAAGCACTACCGGCGACGGACGCCCAGGAATATGCAGGTGGATCAAAGCATGATTTCGCTCAAGCTGGATGGATATGTTCGGGACCCTCTGGACGAGGTCGAGAAGAGCGAGTTATGCGGCCGGATTCTCGATGCGGTCAGGACCTTGCCCGAGAAGTATCGCGAAGTATTCGTGCTGGCGCACACGGGCGAGCTGACCTACGCCGAGATGGCCGAGGTGCTGGAGGTGCCGATGACGACCATGCAGATCCGCCTCGTGCGGGCCAGACGAATGGTGCAGAATCAGGTGATAGGCAAGACCGATAGCAGGTGCTTGAATGATGAATGAGACCAATGATTGGCTGGAAATACTGATCGGCAAGCTCGTCGATGGCGAGATCTCGCCGGCCGAGCGGAAGATCCTGGAACGAGAACTCGATGCCAACAGCCAGGCAAGGGAGTTGCTGGAGCAGTTGCGCAGTCTTCGTCAACAGAGCTATCAGGCAGTGGCTGCAGAGGTTTCTGGGGGGGCCTCTGCAGACCAGATTTTCGAGCGGGCCTGGCAGCAGCATACAAGGTCCACTTACCGGCGGATTCTCCGGATCGACGGCCGCATGCGATTTGCGGTTGGTCTGGCCGCCGGATTGATTCTTGGTCTGGCCCTTCATTTTGTGGCTGTCTGGGGGGATTCCAAAGCCCCGATGCAGGGACCTGAGACCGCCGTGGTCGCCAAGGATCTTGCGGGCGTGGCAACTGCGCCGGCCGTCGTGCCGGTGAAGCAGGGGGGGCTGCGTTCGGTTCTCGGGGGAAGTGGATTGGTATGTTTTCACCAGTCCCAGCGGTGAGCAATGGCTGGTTGAGGGGGTCCGCGAGGGACTGGTGAAGACCGCCGATTATCGCGGCAGACCGCGTCCAATGTAGGAATCCGTGAAATGGAGACAGGTAATGCGTAAGCAGATGATTCTACTGGGTTGTGCGGCTGCGTTGATCCTGGCGTCGGGATCTTATGCCCAGGACAAGCAGCCCTTCCTCGGCGTCCTTCTGGACGAATCGCCTCTGCCGGAGCTGCTGACGAAGCACCTGAGACTGGAGCCCGGGGAGGGATTGCGGGTCGTCAACATCAGTGCCGGCTCTACGGCCGAGAGAATCGGGCTGGATCGCGATGATATTCTCGTCGCATTTCAAGGCAAGAAGGTGACCGACCCGAACGAGTTCATCGCGGCCATGCAGAAGGCGGGCGTGGGGGCAAAGGTGTCGCTCGAACTGATTCATCTGGGTCAGCGAAAGACCGTGGAATTCCAACTGGAGCCCCTGGGCAAGATGGAATGGAAATATCCGCAGGAGCCGGAGGTTGGGTTTGTCAGCCGGCCGGGCAGAATCTTCAAGATCGGGCCGGACGGCAAGCAATTCCAGATTTCCCTGGACCAGCTCCCTGACTTTGGCAATTTTGACATACGGCAGTACTTCACGACGAAATACACCTATAAGTTTACGGTGGATGGCGAGGACTGCACGGTCACGATCGAGGGCAGTCCGAGCGAGGAAGATACGAAGGTAACAGTGCAGGCTGGGGGCGTGGAACATAGCGCCACAGTGGGCCAGATGGACAAGCTGCCCGAGGAGTATCAAGGGCCGGCCAAGCAGGCTGTGGAGAGTGCGAAGACGGATTTCCGCTTCACCCGCAGGTTCCAACTGCCCGAGATGCCCCAGCCACAGGTGTACAACGACCTCATCCGCAAGCTGCCTCAGATCGACGTGCAACGCCTGTCCGAAGAGAAAGATCGCACCATTGAGAGACTGCGGGAGGAGATGGAGCAGCTCCAGCAACGCATGAGGCTGCTTGAAGAGAAGCTTCTGAACCGAAAAGGCGATGCGGAGCCGAAGTCCGATAAGACCTCGCCGTCCGTGTCGTCTCCCAGTCAAAAAGAGAAACCCTCCGTGTAAAATCGCTGTCACCCACGGCATTTTACGTGTTCACTTCCGAGACCGGCCCACAAGTGGCCGGTCTTTCTATTTGTGGAGTTTTGCAGGACTCCACTCATTGACGTAAATTGACTCTCTCGGTGAGTCGAAATAGAGAGTATGCCGATCACAGCGCAGACGGTCACGTGGATGCAGTCTGTGCTGTGGGGAATGGATTATATCATGAGAACGATTTCGATCATCAATCAGAAGGGCGGATGCGGCAAGACCACGACGGCCGTCAATACCGCGGCCGCGTTTGCGGAGCTGGGCAAAAGGGTCCTTCTGATCGACCTCGATCCGCAAGCCCATGTGGCCCTTGGATTGGGCTATGATCCGGATTCCCTCGATAGGACCATCTACGACGTTCTCATACAGCCCGATGGCTTTGTGCGTGATGCGATTGTGCAGACCGGGATAGCCCGCTTGGATCTGGCCCCGTGCAACATGCTGCTGGGCAATGTCGAAGTGCAACTGGCGGATGCGCCCGGCAAGGAACTGCTGCTCACTCGATGCCTTCGCAGTGTTCGCGACGTGTATGACCTGTGCGTGATCGATTGCCCGCCGTCGCTGGGCGTGCTGACGCTGAATGCCTTGATGGCCAGCATGGATATCATCATTCCGGTCCAGGTGCACTCCTGCAACGTAGAAGGGCTCAAGCGGGTGCTGGAGAGCATACGGATCATCCGGGAGCGTCTGCAATCACATGCCGCGGAGCATATTCACCTGCTGTTCACGTTCGTGGATGATCGAGGCGCCTTCGGTCAGCGGGTGCAGGAGCAGGTGCGGGAAGCGTTCGGCCAACTTGTTTTGAACACGGTGATTCACAGGAATACCAGCGTGGCCGAGGCTCCCGGGGCTGGGAAGCCGGTCCTGACCTATGCACCTCGCAGCCGCGGGACCGCCGACTACAGGGCTCTGGCAAGCGAAATCCTGGAAGAACTGCGTCTGCGGGATGAGCCTCCTGCCGTGAACGCGAGCCCGCAAGCAGAGGCGTCGCCGGGGCTTGCCGCCGAGCCTGATGGCACACAGAGCCCCGAAACCAAGCCACCCCATCACCCGCTCGGACCGGACATCATCGAGTCCACATAATCAATTTCCGTATTTCACCACAGAATTCTCAGAACACGCCTTTGGCACTAAGAGTAATTACTACGTGCTTGTGAGTACGATTGCCGGTGGTTTGTAAGACTGCCGGATTTCTTTGACAAACGATTGGGCCGTACGCCGGGGACTTCGTTCGACAAACCCAGCATCATATCTCTCCTTACTCTCACTCGCAGGTCTCTCGTTTCTGGGTGAACGTACCCCGGCCCGGTCCAGTCTATCGTACAGGCATGAAGATGGGAGCCAGTGGTTGGGGGCCCGTGGATGGGTGTTCGGCACTGGAGCGGGAGAAGCGATAAGATCGGCAGGTTCCAGGTCATCGCACGCAGTGCACGGATGCTTCGCCGAGGGATGACCTGGACCGGCCGACGTTTTCATCAGGTTCGTTGATTCACTCCTTTTCCGACAATCTCCTGAGTTGCTCCTCAATCCCGGTCAGCCGGGCTTGAATCTGACGCATGGTCAGAGACCTCGACCGGATGTAGAGCGAGATCGTGAAGAACGCCGCGATCGTGGTCAGACCCCACATGACCCCGATGAAGATCCCTGAGAAATATTGATACATGTACGACGCCGCTTGGGAGTCAGGGTGTCCGCCATTTGGCAACATGGGCCGGATGACAAGAGCTCCCACCAGACCCGCGACAACCAGCGCCCAGGTGAAAATTGTCAGCTTCTTCAACCTTAGGACCCTCGCCTCGTCTCGGGCCAGGATCTTGTCCCGAAGTTCCTGCATCTTCTGCGCACCCTCGCCGTTCTGCTTGAGCAGTTCATCTCTGATATTCGTTTCAGCGGTCATCATGGTTTCTCCAGTTTCTCTCTGATGGCTTGTTTTGCGTGGTGAATTCGAGACCGAACGGTCCCGACATTGCAGTCCAGGACTTCGGCAATTTCTTCGTAGGACATCGATTCGATGAATCGAAGCACCAGGACTTCCTTTTGGAACGGCTTGAGCTCGCCCAGACACTGATGGAGCCTGGCGACATCCTCGAAGGACAGAATCTCCTCTTCGGGATTGTCCGGGGCCTCCATCGAGTCGTCGAGCTCCACAACTTGCTTCCTTCGCCGAAACTCCTGATACACCCGGTTTCGGGCGATTCGATAGAGCCACACGGTGAATCGCTCGGGATTGCCCAGCGTGTGGATCTTGGCAATGACCGTCAACCATGTGTCCTGAAACAACTCATCCGCCAGGTCCGCATTGTCCACCAGCCGGCGTATGAAGTAGCGGACCGGCCGCTCATACCGCTCGATCAGCTCCGCCAGGGCCTGCCTGTCGCGAAGCTGGCAGCGGGTGATGAGCACGTGTTCGGCGAGTTTCGCATCCGGTTTCATCATATCTTCGTCCTGTCGTACAGACAGATGCGCCCGAACGCAAGAAGTTCACAAGGATTTGCCGCTCCGGCAAAGGGGGGTTGCCAACGGGGGGCGGGGCTGGTATGCTGTGACACTTGTTTTCGTGACGGACAGGTGAATGATAACGGCTGTGAATAGGAAAGACCGATGAGTCATCCGGGGTTGTCGGAACTTGATGAATTGTGCGTAAATACGATTCGATTTCTCGCGGTGGACGCGGTGGAGAAGGCGCAGTCCGGGCATCCGGGCATGCCGATAGGGATGGCCCCGGCCGCCTATGTCCTCTGGACGCGACATCTGCGATACAGCCCGGCCAATCCTCAGTGGCACAATCGCGACCGCTTTGTCCTGTCGGGCGGGCACGGCAGCATGCTGCTCTACTCGCTGCTCTACCTGACCGGCTACAACCTCACGCTGGAAGACCTCATGCAATTCCGGCAGTGGCAGAGCAAGACGCCGGGACATCCCGAGTACCATCCTGATCTCGGCATCGAGGCCACGACCGGGCCGCTCGGCCAGGGCGTCTCCAACGGCGTGGGTATGGCCATCGCCCAGAAGTACCTCGCCAACTACTTCAACCGCGAGGGCTTCCCCATCCTCGACTACAAGATCTACGTCACTGTCGGCGATGGTGACCTCCAAGAGGGCGTGTCCTCCGAGGCATGCTCGCTCGCCGGACATCTGGGCCTGGACAACCTCGTCGTCATCTACGACGACAACCACATCAGCATCGACGGCCCGACGGAACTGTCCTTCACGGAGGACCGGGCCAAACGCTTCGAGGCCTACGGCTGGTACGTCCAGAAGGTTGAAGGCGACGGCAACGATATGCAGACGTTCGAGCGGGCCCTGATCAACGCCAAGAGCGAGATCGGCCGGCCCTCCATCATCCAACTCCGCACGCACATCGCCTACGGCGCGCCGACCATGCAGGACACCGCCAAGGCTCACGGAGCACCGCTCGGCGAGCCGGAAATCCGGGAAATGAAGAAACGGTTTGGCTGGGACCCCGAGAAGCACTTCCATGTCCCCGAGGAGGTCCTCGCCCACATGCGCGAGGCCGTCGAGCGGGGCAAGGAGGCGGAGAAGGAGTGGGACAAGCTCTTCGCCAAGTACGCGAAGAAGCACCCGGATCTGGCGAAGCAGTTCAAGGCGGCCGCCGAGGAGAATCTGCCGATTGACCTCGACGAAGTCCTTCCCAAGTTCGAGGCGGGGCAGGCCGTCGCCACTCGCGTGGCTTCCGGCAAGGTGCTCGATGCTCTCATGCCCAAGCTGCCGCTGATTCTGGGTGGCTCGGCCGACCTGACGCCATCCAACAATACCCGCTTTGCCGGCGCGGCCGATTTCCAGAAGAACGCGCTGCAGGGCCGATACATCCGTTATGGCGTCCGCGAGCACGCCATGGGCGCGATCATGAACGGCATCTCCGTGTCCCGCCTGCTGCGGGCTTACGGCGGGACGTTCCTGGTCTTCTCCGACTACATGCGCGGCGCGATTCGCGTTGCATCGCTCTCGAAATACCCGACAATTTTCATCTTCACTCACGACAGCATCGGGCTGGGCGAAGATGGCCCGACCCATCAGCCGGTAGAGCATTTCGCCGCACTGCGGTCGATTCCCCACCTGCTCGTGATCCGGCCGGCCGACGCCAACGAGACGGCGCAGGCGTGGAAGTACATCCTGGAGAACCGCGACCAGCCCGTGGCGCTGCTGTTGAGCCGCCAGAACATTCCCGTGCTCGATCAGCACAAATACGCCTCGGCCGTCAACCTCAGCCGGGGTGCGTATGTCATCACCAGCCGGGGCAAGCCCGAGGTTATCCTGCTGGCCAGCGGCTCGGAGGTTGCGATCGCCATGGAAGCGGCCAACAAGCTTGACGCCGCGGGAATTCCGTCGCAGGTGGTCAGCATGCCCTGCTGGACGCTGTTCGAGAAACAGGATGAAAAATACCGCAGTTCCGTGATCCCGCCGACGGTCAAGGCTCGCGTGGGCATCGAGGCGGCCACCGATTTCGGCTGGCATAAATGGCTCGGCGAGTACGGCGAGTTCGTCGGCCTCTGCGGCTTCGGCGCCTCCGCCCCCTGGAAGACCTGCTACGAGGGATTCGGAATCACGACAGACAACGTCGTGAAGGCGGCCAAAGCCAGCCTGCAGAAGCTGAAGGAGCAGGAATAGCCGCCTGCGGCATCGATCTCCACCATCTACTGAAGACATACGGGCCGGGCCCTTCCGCCCCCGGGGAATGTCTATCGTCCGGTTCAGCGTTCTGCTTCGCTCGCATACACGTGGGCGCATCACCTAACGAGGCGTAGGGCGGCAGATGCGCCTTGACGGCGGGATGTACCGTATTTGCGTAACCTGCTTGAACAAATCAGGGACCACACCTAATGGCGGTGGCGCTGCGCCGATAGGATTGAGCTTAAGCACGAGTTGCATGGGGGATAGTACGGCGGGGATGCGCATCCAGATGAACAACGCGCGCGGCGCCCTGCCTCCAATCATCCTCTGCAAACCTCAGGGAGTCTGCAGGATAACCGGACCGTCGGGTTGGCTGTCAACCGGCGCCGCTATCAGAGTACAAGTCAACAAGAAAGGAGGGATGGACCGGAGAACAAACCGCCACATGGCCTCGCCTTCCCGCAGGGGAGAGCGGCGGGCCTCACCAGGGGAGAGCAGGACTTCGCGGTTCCGACACGGGCGTTTTGCCCGACGCCGGTGCGAGGTCTTTCATGTACTTGTGCAGGGATTCGTGATGGATCGTGAACTTGCTGGTCGGAACGACAGCACAAATCATGGAGGTGCAGCAATGAGGTTACATGACGTGGTTATGCGCGTATCACTGGTTACCGTATTTGCTTTCGGCATGTACGGAGGTGCGGCGTATGCCGAATTCACGAGCGGCACGACGTTTCTTTTCAGCGATGTCCCGGGCAGCGATATCGGGAACGCGGTGATCGGCCGGGATCAACTTGTCATGAATGTCGCGGAGCTTCCGGCAGATCAGGTCTTGTTCACTGTCGAGAACGCCGGAACCCTCCCCTCCTCCGTCACGGGCGTCTTCCTTGATGACCTGACCACTCCCATGCTTGCAGGCCTGGACGACACCACGTTCACCAGCACGGGTGTCGACTTTGACCGGCCTACAACGGCGGTCGAGTTTCCCGGCGGGACATCCCTGACGCCGGCCTTCGTGACGTCGTCCGATTTCTCGTTGATCACAGAATCGGCCGCCCAAGGCATCAATCCGGGCGAGGCGCTGCAGTTGAGGGCGAATCTGAGCCCGGACACAACCACGGCGCAGCTCCTGCAGCAGATCCAGGCAGGGCAATTTCGCATCGGTCTCCAGACGGAGGCATTCGCCACCGGCGGCCCCGCGTCGTTTGTCAACCTGGCTACTCCCATCCCGGCGCCTGCCGCTATCGCACTTGGCTCCCTGGGCGTCGGACTGATTGGCTTGCTGCGACGACGCCGAGTACTCTAATACTCCGACTACGCTAGTCTGGTGGATACCGGGTGGCAGCGGCATGCGGAGTCTTCGGAGCTTGCCGATGGCGTACAGCCATAGACGCGAGCCATCGGCAAGCTGGCGCTTGTCGCTGCCACCCATCATAGCCGATGCTCTCTAATCGCCGTTTATGGTGGGCGGAGCATTATAGAGAAGCAGCCTGGCGTTCATGTTCTGGGCTGGGGCCTGTCGCTGCAAGCCCCAGCCCAGTTTTGACCCCCTCGCCGGAGCCGGCTCCGCCGCAGCGAACAATTCCTGTTGCCAACGGATAGTAATAGGGATGCCCGGCCCGGTGTGAATGAACCGGGTCCGGCGTGGAGGCGATACGGTCCGTGGGCGCTCGGAGGGATCTTGCTCGCCCTCGGTATCCCCGTCTGTTATACTGCCCGTGGCAGAACCGTACTATGGATCTGGCAGGAGACATGGTGGTTTCTCAGGTGCTCTCCCGACTGAGCCGCTCCCCGCAGGGGCCGGTGAAAGTCGAGGGGACGTGGGGATCTTTTCGCGCCTGCTGGCCGCTCAAGCCTCGAAGACCCTTCACAGGCCTGTCTTGTACCTCTGTGCACACATCGATGACGCCGACCGGGCGTTCGATGACCTCAAGACGTTCGGGGCTACTCACGTCGAGCTTCTGCCCGCGTGGGAGGGCGAGGAGGATCTGGCCGATGCGACGGACGAGACTCGGGCGGAAAGGCTGCGGGTCGTGTCGCGGCTGGCCGACTCTTCGCGACACCGCGACCTTGTCATCGCGGCCCCCATTCAGGCGATCTGCCAGCCAATTCCCAAGCCGACGGCGCTGGAGGAAAGCTCCCTGCGTCTCAAGCACAACGCAACCATCGACCCCGATGCGGTTGTCGAGTGGCTGGTAGGAAACAACTTCGAGCGGGTCGATGCGGTGGACCTGCCCGGCCAGTTCGCCCGCCGGGGCGGGATTATCGATATCTATGCCCCTCTGACCAGCGGCGAGGTCCTGCTGAACCCCCGCGACGCGGAGCAGCCGGAGCAGGAGGCACAGCCTATCCGGATCGAGTTCTTCGGCGATACCATCGAGAGCATCCGCCGGATCAACCTCGATACCCAGCGCTCCACGCACGAGATTCGGAGCATCAACATCGTGGCCGCCGCGTCGCAGGTGGTCGTGGAGCAGCGGGAGCTGTTCACGAACATCCTGCCGCAGGAGACCATCGTCATCCTGGAGGAGCCGAACGAGGTCCAGGAGGTCGCCAGCGTGTTCCTGGCCCGCGTGGAAAAGGCCGGCCGGCTCTATCCGTGGGCGGATATCTACAACTCCATGGCCCGGTTCACGCAGTTGCACGTCTGCCGATTCGCCACAGGCGAGCCGGAAGAATTCCTGCGGCTAGCCGTCAAGAGCGTTCAGCAGTTCGAGCGCAAGGCCACCTCCCTCTGGGCCGGACACAAGGCCGCCCTTGAAGAGTTGATCCAGCGGGCGAAAGAAGGCAACAGCGTCTCCCTGTACTGCGAGAGCCCCGCCGAGGTCCAGCGGGTCACCGAGATCATCAAGGAAATCGACCGCGAGGTGCCGCGCAACTTTCACCTGCCGCTCGGCTACGTGCACCAGGGCTTCTTTGTCGAGCCGCTCAACGCGATCGTCGTCAGCCATCATGAACTATTCGGGCAATATGCCCTTCGCCGCCGTGAGCGGGCGACGCACACGACGGCCCCGGTGGATACGCTGGCCGACCTGCAGTCGGGCGATTACGTGGTCCACGCCTCCTACGGCGTCGGCAAATTCCAGGGCACAGAGACCATCGAGGAGAAGGGCGCCAAGGTGGAATACCTGACCATCGAGTACGCCGATGGTGTCAAGATCCACGTAGCCGTCCAGAACATCGCGCTGATCCAGAAGTACATCGGCACGAGCCCAAAGCGGCCGACACTCAGCAAAATCGGCTCGAAACGATGGCAGAAGCAGAAGGAGAAAGTCGCCGAGTCCGTCCGCGACCTGGCGGCGGAGATGCTGGAGGTTCAGGCGAAGCGCCAGGCGATCGGCGGCATCGCATACGGCGAGGACTCGAGCTGGCAGATGGAGTTCGAGGAGTCGTTCCCGTACCAGGAGACGCCGGACCAGATCACGGCGGTCGGTGAGATCAAGGCCGACATGCGGGAACCTACCGCCATGGACCGCCTCCTGTGCGGCGACGTCGGCTATGGCAAGACCGAGCTGGCGATGCGAGCGGCGTTCAAGGCCGTCGAGAGCGGCAAGCAGGTTGCCGTGCTCGTCCCGACGACGGTCCTGTCCGTTCAGCACGGCCGCACCTTCACCGAGCGGTTCGCCGACTTCCCCATCACCATCGAGGTCCTCAACCGCTTCAAGACCGGCAGACAGGCCAAGGAAATCCTCGCCCGCACACGCGAGGGCAACGTGGATATTCTCATCGGCACGCACCGCTTGCTCAGCGGCGACGTCGCCTTCAAGGACCTGGGCCTGCTCATCATCGACGAGGAGCAGCGATTCGGCGTTGAGCACAAGGAACGCCTCAAGCGAATGCGGGTGAACGTGGACATCCTGACGATGACCGCCACGCCCATCCCGCGCACGCTGCACATGGCATTGCTCGGATTGCGTGACATCAGCTCGCTGACCACCGCGCCGCTGGACCGCCGCAGTATTGTCACCAGCGTCACCGCTTACAATCCCGAGTTGATCCGCAAGGCCATCTATCGCGAGCTCAATCGCCAGGGCCAGGTCTTCTTTCTGCACAACCGCGTTCAGTCCATCGACAGAAAGGCTTTGGAGATTCGCAATCTCGCGCCCGATGCCAGAGTCGATATCGCGCATGGCCAGATGAGCAAGCGCGAGCTCGAGGACGCCATGATCAACTTCGTGCTCGGCCACACGGACGTGCTGGTGTGCACGACGATCATCGAGTCGGGCCTGGACATCCCGAACGCCAACACGATCCTGATCAACGACGCCGACCGTTTCGGCCTGGCAGAGATGCACCAGCTTCGCGGCAGAGTGGGGCGGTACAAGCACCGGGCGTACGCCTACATGCTCCTGCCCAATACCCGGCCGGTCTCGCCCATCGCCGCCAAGCGGCTCAAAGCCATCGAGGAATACTCGCACCTCGGCGCGGGCTTTCGCATCGCGCTGCGCGACCTGGAAATCCGCGGGGCGGGCAACATCCTCGGCGCCGAGCAGTCCGGCCACATCCAGATGGTCGGCTACCAGATGTACTGCGAGATGCTGGCCGATGCCGTGCGAGAGATGAAGAATGAGAAGGTCGAGCCCCTGCCGACGACCACGATCGACCTCGGCTTTCCCGCCTTCATCCCGAAGAACTACATTCCCCTCGAGCGTCACCGCATGGACGCCTACCGCAAGATCGCCGTGGCGCGGACGCCGGCGGACCTGGAGCAGATACAGGCCGGCCTGGCCGACGTCTACGGCCCGGTCCCGGACGAGGTCAAAGTCCTGATCGAGATCGCCGAGCTGCGCATCGCCGCCGCCAAATGGGGCATCCGCAGCATCATCGTCCAGATGTCCTCGAACGACATCCCCTACGAGGGCGGCCGACCCACGGGCGACCTCATCTTCTCCTTCAGAAACGACCCCGGCAAGAACGTCAACCGCCTCTTCGCCAACACCAAGGGCTCCGTCCGAATCCCCGATCCCAAGACCATCCACCTGCGCCTCCCCGAACCCTACTTCGAGCCCCAAACCCTCCTTCGCTTCATGAAGAAGACGTTCGCGACCGCGAATAAGTGATCCATCTGCCGAATTCGTAGGGTGGGTCCTTGACCCACGCGGTTGGCTGGCATACATGTATTGACGCGTGGGTTGAGAACCCACCCTACATAAGCGATGCGTGCGAGGACGACAGAATGAGCGAGCCGGCAAACAAAAAACCTGATCGTGGTCATACCTTCTTGCCGCTGCGAATTGTCTTGGGAGTCCTTATCGGCATCTTGATTCTGGCTTACCTCATTTCTCTCACAAGGCCTCCGCGAACCAGAGCTCGTCGTGTCGTCTGTCTGGCGAATCTGAGGACGCTGGGCGTGGGGTTGAGCCTCTATGCGGAGGAGCATGGTGGAGCATATCCGGCTGCGGACAAGTGGTGTGATGTGCTCGTTGGGCTCGTCAGTCCAAATGCTTCAGAGAGGGCCTTCAAATGCCCGACGGGAGGGAAGGGGCGATGCGATTATGCCATGAATCCGCGTGCCGACGCGCAGAGTGCACCGGATGTTGTTCTGCTCTTTGAGAGTACCGGCGGATGGAATCTGGCCGGCGGGGCGGAGCTTCTGACGACAAAGCACCATCAGGACCAGCGCTGCAACGTGCTGTTCGTGGATGGAAGCGTCAGGTCGATCAAGACAGAGGAGATCCCTCGCCTGAGATGGGAAGGTAAGGCCGACGAGGGGATAGCGGATTTGATGCCGGCTAACACCCGCCGCCCGATAACGCCGGATAATGTGAAGTACTGGCTTCAGAACATGATCTGGTATCATCGGTTCGGGACCCGCGACGTGCAGGCGGCGACGGGACTCAAGCCCGAGGCGATCTATGCGGCCCAGAAGACGAACGAAATCTATCTGCCCAATCGGCCCCGAAGGGAAAAAGATGCGCCGCTGCTCATCCTGCCGTATCCAGGGGGAAGGCATCCTCGGATTGGGTTTCTGGAGGGGGCCATCGACCCGCAACGGGAGACGAAGTTCAGCGTGTTCACGCCGTGGGACCCGAACAGCTATGTTGTGGTGGATGTGCCGGAGGCGATCTGGTCGAACCTGGGGCTGACGTACCTGGCGCACAAGCACATCGACACGATCTGGACGAAGCAGGGGATTGAGCTGCCAAAACTGGAATGGAACCGGCGGGCTGATGGCAGCCTGGATATCGAGCGGGTTCTGCCGAATGGGATCGCGTTCGGTGTGAAAGCGGTGCCGACGAAAGAGGCAGTGCGGATGGAGATGTGGCTGAGGAATGGGACCGATCAAAAACTGACGGACCTGCGGGTGCAGATTTGCGTGATGACGAAGATGGCGGTGGGGTTTGCCTCGCAGACGAATGAGAACAAGGTCTTTACGAATCCCTATGTTGCCTGCCGGTCCGAGGACGGCAAACGCTGGATCATCACGGCCTGGGAGAGTTGCAATCGGCCCTGGGGCAACGAGCAGTGCCCGTGTTTCCACTCCGACCCGAAGTTTCCCGACCTGGAGCCGGGGCAGACGCGCCGCCTGCACGGCTGGCTCTCCTTTTACGAGGGCGACGACATCCAGACGGAATTCGCACGAATCGAGGCCCTTGGCTGGCATCAAGACTGAGGATCGGGTAGACTACGGGGGAATGGTGGGTTGAACCCACCCCACGATTGATAGGAGAGAACTGATGAACGGACTAACCTGCAAAGCAATCGTTTCTGCCCTCGTTATTGGCCTGATTGTCGCTGGGATTTCAGCCGCGGCGGAGGAGATCAAGACGCTGGAGATTGGGGCGACGGCGCCGGATTTTGTGCTGCCCGGGGTGGATGGGAAGAAGCACAAGCTGTCGGACTACAAAAAGGCGAAGGTGCTTGCCATCGTGTTCACGTGCAATCACTGCCCAACCGCGCAGGCGTATGAGGAGCGGATCAAGGCTTTGGCGGCGGACTATAAGGATAAGGGAGTCTCGCTTGTGGCGATCTCGCCGAACGATTCACAGGCGGTCCGGCTGGATGAGCTGGGCTATACCGACCTGGGCGACTCGCTGGCCGATATGAAGATCCGTGCCAAGGACAAGGACTTCAACTTCCCGTATCTCTATGACGGCGACAAGCAGGAGGCCGCGAAAGCCTACGGCCCGATGACCACACCCCACGTGTTCATCTTCGACAGCGAGCGAAAGCTGCGCTACGTCGGCAGAGTGGACAACAATGAGAAGCAGCCGGACAAGGTCACCTCGCCCGATGCCCGTAACGCCATCGAAGCCCTGCTGGCCGGGCGGCCTGTGCCGCTGGAAAAAACCAAGACTTTCGGCTGCTCCATCAAATGGTCAGATAAACGTGCCTCTGCGAAGCAGTCTTTTGAAAAATGGGCTCAAGAGCCGGTCAATCTCCAGACGATAGATTTGGCAGGGGTTAAGAAGATACTCAAGAACGACTCAAACGACGTGTGCCTGGTCAATATCTGGTCTACCCGTTGTGGACCCTGCGTCGCCGAGTTTCCTGAGTTCATCGAGATCAATCGCATGTATCGCGGGCGTGAGTTCAAGATGGTGAGCATCAACGTCGAAGGGAGCGAAGCGAAGGACAGGGCGCTCTCGTTCCTCAAGAAGAACCAGGCGTCTTTCACGAACCACGTCTATGACGGCGATGTCTATGCCCTCATC
Organism: Sedimentisphaerales bacterium; assembly: GCA_963708075.1. GTDB lineage: Bacteria > Planctomycetota > Phycisphaerae > Sedimentisphaerales > Anaerobacaceae > PLanc-01. The sequence goes on along the minus strand of OY970194.1, from coordinate 3,084,337 downwards.
GACGCCGTGGACCCGAAGTGGCCCGGCGCGATCCCCTATACATTGTTGATCAAGCCCGGTGGCGAGGTCGCTTACCGCCATCTGGGGACGATTGAACCCCTGGCTGTGAAAAAGGCTGTCGTCGAATGCCTGGGCCGGGTGTACAAATAGTTGTCAGTTGACAGTTGGCAGTTCTCGGTTCTCAACAACTGTGAACCGGGAACTGACAACTGATAACCGGTAGTTGGTGGTCAAGTTGTCAGTTGGGGTGGCTGATCTTCATCTGTAGTCGGTTAAACGGCCCATTGTCTGCCCATCAAGAGGCACGGTGCGGAGACAAGAAGGCAAGAAGGGAAGAGCACAAGAAGGCAGGATACGAGTTCCTCCCCTCTTATCCTCTTACCTCCCCGCCTTCCTCACTTCCGGGGCTCGGGTCTGCGCCTATGCCTTTCGAGCTTAAGCAGGTGGAAGGAACTGCCGATACAGGGTCAAGGACCTGGTTTGGCTCTATGCGGCTTGTCAGCGGTTCGCCGCGCCGGAGTAGGCGTCGCCGCACAGAGATTTTACGTTGTAAGGAGTATACATGCCGAGTGTGCGTAGCTTCACCGTGTTGCCAGCGCTGCCCGAGTCATTGAGGGAACTGGATGTCCTTGCCAATAATCTGCTTTGGTCCTGGAATCCTCAGATTTCCGAGCTGTTCCGGCGGATCGATCCGGGTTTATGGGTCGCAAGCGGACACAACCCGGTCAAGCTGCTGGGCAGTGTCCCGCAGGAGCGGCTGGAGGCGCTTTCGACCAACGAGAGCTTCCTGAACGAGTTGAAGCGGGCATCGGCCACCCTGCAGGAATATATCGAGGCGCCCTCCTGGTTCGAGAAGGTTTGCAGCGATAATCGCGAGGCAGTTATCGCCTATTTCAGTGCGGAATTCGGGCTCCACGAGAGCCTGCCGATCTATGCAGGCGGACTGGGAATTCTCGCGGGCGATCATCTCAAGAGCGCATCGGACCTCGGCATCCCCATCGTCGGCATCGGCCTGATGTACCAGAAAGGTTACTTTCGCCAATACCTCAACGTCGATGGCTGGCAGCAGGAGGCCTACGCGGACAACGACCCGCACAACATGCCCGTCGATCTGGTGTGCAAGAGCAGCGGCCGACCTTTGATCATCAGCGTGGAGTATCCGGGCCGCTGCGTGCAGGCCCAGATCTGGTGCGTTTCCGTGGGCAGGGTGAAGCTGTACCTGCTCGACACGAATATCGAAGCCAACTCGCCGGCCGACCGTATGACGACCAGCAGCCTGTACGGCGGCGACCGCGAGCTGCGCATCCGCCAGGAGATTCTGCTGGGCATCGGGGGCTTGAAGGCCCTGGCGGCGATGGGCATCACACCGACTGTCTGCCACATGAATGAGGGACATGCGGCTTTCATGGCTCTGGAGCGCGTCCGGCAGTTGCGGGCCACCACGAACATGAGTTTCGAGGAGGCCGTCGAGGCCACCAGGGCCGGCAATGTATTCACGACGCATACACTCGTCAAGGCCGGCCTCGATGAGTTCAGCGTCGAGCTCATGGATAAGTACTTCGGCGGCTACTTCCCGCACCTGGGCATCAACCGGCGTCAGTTCTTATCGCTGGGCAGGATTCTGCCGGACGACGAGAATGAACCGTTCAAGATGCCTGTCCTGGCCATCAAGCTCAGCAGCTATATCAATGGCGTCAGCAAGCTGCATGGGCAGACGTCGCGCGAGGTGTGGGGCTCGCTCTGGCCCGGCCTGCCCACCCGGGAAGTGCCAATCACCTCCATCACGAATGGGATTCACCTCAGAACTTGGCTGGCGGATGAGATGGCCTCTCTGTATGAGCGATACCTCGGACCCGCCTGGAACCAGACGACGTTCGACAAATCCGTGTGGGAGCAGGTGGAGCAGATTCCCGATGAGGAGCTGTGGAGCGCCCATCAGCGGTGCAAGGAACAGTTGGTTGTCTTTGCCCGAAAGCGGCTGGTGACGCAGATGCAGCGTCGCGGCACGTGCCTGACGGAGTTGAAACAGGCCGAGGAGGTCTTGGACCCCGAGGCATTGACGATCGGCTTTGCACGGCGGTTCGTCGCCTACAAGAGAGGCGACCTGCTCCTGCGAGAGGCCGAGCGTCTGGCCGCGCTGGTCAACAACCCGGAATGCCCGGTCCAGATCATCTTCGCCGGCAAGGCGCACCCGAAGGACGACGGCGGCAAGGAGATCATCCGTCACATCAGCCATTTCGCTTCCCAGGAGGCCGTGCGGCGGCGGATCATCTTCCTCGAAGACTACGACATCGATGTGGCCCGCGTCCTCGTGCGCGGCGTCGATGTCTGGCTGAACAACCCGCGGCGACCCATGGAAGCCAGCGGAACCAGCGGGATGAAGGCGGGGGCCAACGGCGTCATCAACTTGAGCACGCTCGACGGCTGGTGGTGCGAGGGCTACACCCCGGAGAACGGCTGGATCATCGGCGGCGGGGAATGTTACGATGACCCCGCGTATCAGGATGCGGTCGAGTCCCAGGCTCTGTACAGCGTCCTGGAGAATGAGGTTGTGCCCATGTTCTTCTCGCGGTCCGTGGGCAATCTGCCTCGCGCATGGATTCAGAAAATGCGCGCCTCGATCAAATCCGTGGCGCCGCGATTCAACACGCAGCGGATGCTCGGCGAATACACCCGCCGGTTCTACAATCCTTCGGCGACCCGGTACCGATACCTGACCGACGATGCGATGAGCCGGGTGAAAGCCCTGGCTCGCTGGAAGTCGGAGATCCGGCAGGCCTGGTCGGAGTTCGCTGTCTGCGAAGTCGTGATGCGTGCCCACAATGGCGAAGACGGCGAGTCGCTCAATCCTCGCCAGCCGCAGTTGAAGGTCGGCTCCGAGCTGACCATCCGGGCGCTCATCAAGATCGGGCGAATGCAGCCTCAGGATGTCTGCGTGGAACTGTATCACGGGCCCACAGACTCATGGGGGCATATCCACGACGGTGCGACCGTTCGGATGGTGCATGAGAAGAAGGCCGGGGACGATGGCGGGCACTGGTTCTCCGGTCGCATGGCCTGCCAGATGACCGGCCAGCACGGGGTCGCCGTGAGAGTCCTGCCGAACCACCGTGACCAGGTGAACGCCTACGAGCACGGGCTGGTGCTCTGGGAGAAAAGCTGAGGCATAGCCGGGCAAAGCCCGAATCAGGGCGTTACTCGTTCTCGCGGTCGCTCAGGAGCTGATAAGCCGCCTGGGCCGAAGGAGCCTTCTCCAACGCGTTCTTGAACTCACTGTCGAGCATGAGTCGGCTGATGCGCGCCAAGGCCTGGATGTGCGGGCCTGTCTGGTCAAGCGGCGAAACGAGCAGAATCACGATGAACACCGGCTTTCTGTCAATACTCTCGAAGTCCACCGGTTGTTGAGCAATTCCCAACGCCATGACGAGTTCCTTGACGGCGCTGCTTTTGCCGTGCGGAATGGCGATGCCTGCACCGATTCCCGTGCTGCGGGTTCGCTCCCGCGCAAACACCGCATCCAGGGCGGCTTGCTTGTTCCCAAGCAAGCCGTTTTCGGCGAGAATATCCACCAACTCCGTGATCACCGAGTCTTTATCCGTGCCGGTCAAGGGGACCTTAATGCACGTGGGCTGCAATATACGAGTTAGCATCATGGTACAAGAGACCAAAACGATATCAGACCGCAAGCACCTCAATACAAACGGGGGAGTATACCCGCGCATCGCCATATTGCCAAGACCTTTATTGCTTCTCCGGCACGATTTCTTTGCCGGACGGGCCCGATGCTGTGGTTGACGGACTTGGGTCTTTACAGAAGGTGCCGAGTGTGTAGAATCAGGCACGTTTCTCATTGTGAGGACTCCTGCCGGCACAGGTCCCTGTGTCGGATGGTCCCAGATAGAGCCAGGATGTGATATGACAAAAGTAGCACTGTACGATACGACGTTACGCGATGGGATGCAGGCGGAAGGCGTAAGCTTCTCTCTCAAGGACAAGCTGGCCATTGCCCAGTGGCTGGACAGCCTGGGCTTGGATTACATCGAAGGCGGCTACGCGGCGTCAAACCCCAAGGAGATGCAATTCTTCAAGGAGGTGGCCGGCCTGGGCCTGACGAACTCGAGAATCGCCGCGTTTGGCAGCACCCGGCGGGCCGATTGCTGCGTTGCCGACGATGTCTCGCTCAATGCGATTCTCGCCTGCAAGACGCCGGCGGCGACGATTGTGGGCAAGACGTGGGATCTGCACGTCAAACTGGTGCTCGGTTGCTCGCTGGATGAGAATCTGACGATTTGCGCGGACTCCATCGCGTATCTCAAGAGCAAGGGCCTGGAGGCGATCTTCGACGCGGAGCACTTCTTCGACGGTTACCGGGAGAACCCGGAGTATGCCATGAAGGTGCTCGCCGCCGCGGCGAACGCCGGCGCGGATGCCCTGGTCCTCTGTGACACCAATGGCGGCTCGCTGCCCGAACGAATCTATGAGATCACTCGAAACGTCTGCGAGACTTTCGGCTCCGTCACGATCGGGATTCACACCCACAATGATGCGGATTGTGCGACCGCCAACTCGCTGGCTGCGGTGCGCGCCGGGGTCCGTCACGTGCAAGGCACGATCAACGGCCTGGGCGAGCGGTGCGGCAACGCCGATCTGTGTGCCGTAATCCCGGGCCTCGCCTTCAAGATGGGCATGGAGACCCTCAAGCCGGAGAAGATACGGATGCTCACCGAGACCTCGCGATTTATCTTTGAGATCGGGAACATCCTGCCTGTGATGAATCTGCCCTACGTGGGCGAGAGCGCGTTTGCCCACAAGGCGGGACTGCACGTGGATGCCTTGCGCAAGAACAAACGGACCTACGAGCATGTCGAGCCTGAACTCGTCGGCAACGAGCGGCGGTTCCTGATCTCGGAGCTCAGCGGCAAATCGAATATCCTCGCCGAGCTCGAGAAGGCCAAGCTCACGCAGGACAAGAAGCTGGCCAGGAAGATCCTGGAGCGGGTGCAGGAGCTGGAGAACGAGGGCTATCAATTCGAGGCGGCCAACGCCAGCTTCGATCTGCTCATCAAGAAGACCCTGGGAACCTTCAAGCCTTCGTTCGAGTTGATCAAGTATCACGTGGATGTCGAAAAACGCAGGACCGGGGAGATTGTCACCGAAGCGACGGTCAAGCTCAAGGTCGGCGACGGGATCGAGCACGTTGTCGGCGAGGGGGACGGCCCCGTGAACGCGCTGGACGCGGCGCTGCGCAGGTCGCTGGAGCGGTTCTACCCGCATATTCAGGACATGCACCTGATCGACTACAAGGTCCGCGTGGTCAATGCACATGCCGGTACAGCGGCCCGCGTCCGCGTCGTGATCGAGTCGCGCGACAAGCAGGCGGTCTGGGGGACGGTGGGCGTCTCGGAGAACGTCATCGAGGCAAGCTGGCTCGCCCTCGTGGATAGCGTCGAATACAAGCTCCAGAAGAACTCACAGTGATGTCGCACTGACGGAGAACATCCCGCGTTCTTGAGATCAGGTCGCCGGAGACTACACGGATGCGTGGCAGCGTCACGGGCCGGGGGCCCCGGCGATTGGGGAGGAGCGGACCATCGGCAACGCTTGGACAGGATCAGGAGGAATAGCGTGCCAGCCGCCGTAGCGGGTCACCGCAGTGAGCGGCAACCCGCCGACGGACGTTTGTTATAGCGTTACACTGGCCTCTTCTACCGGCAGGGCCTGATACTTGCGTTTGCGCCGGTTCACGGTTCTGCGGTCCGGGTTGGCCACCTGCGAATCATCGGCGGCCACTTGCAGGACCTCCGCGGCGGTCGCGGCAAACCCATCGGCGCCGATCTCTTCCCAGAGACCCTCTGCCCGGTTGAAGAGCCCGCCGGAGACGACGATGCGCATGTCCGGCCAGGCATTGACGCCGCGGACTCGGTCGATCAGCCGCCGTACGTCGGGGGCCTGCTTGGGCGTTGTCCCGTAGACTAGCAGCACGTCCGGGGCGTATTCATTGATGTATCCGAAGATATCGTCATTGCTCAGGCCGCCGCCGAGGAATCGGACCTCCCAGCCGTCGCTCTCGAACAGGTCGGCGATCATCTGTGCCCCCAGTTCCTGCAACTCCTCGCGGGCGCAGCAGACGGCCGCCTTCTTGTGCTTGGCAGGGCGGCGGGGCAGCTTATTCTGCAACTGATCCACGAGTGTCCGATTGATGCGGGTCGCCAGGTGCTCCTGGATCGTCGTGATCTTATCCGTTCGCAGCAGCCGCTCGATCTCTGCCATAACCGGCCAGATCAGGTGCAGGTATACCGAGTTGGCGGGGATGCCGCTCTGGAGGGTCTCCTCGACGACGCTGCGACACATCCTGCGGTCTCCACGCAACAGGGCTTCCAGGTACTTGGCTATAGCTTGTTCCTTGACCATAGATGTCTCCTTCACTGACCAGAGTTGATGGCTTCGTGCGATTGCCTGCGAACCTTGCATTCCTTCAGGCTCCAAATGTCAATTTGGGAAACTTGCATGAGGGTAGTATCGGAAGGCCTGCGGGGAAATCTTGAGGCAAAATGGATAACTATGGGCGAGTGGGAATCTTGTTTTCACTAGGGATTGGGTATTTAGCCTCTGGTGACTGAGAAAGGGCGGTTTTCTCTTGAGAGACAGGAGCACGACGCAGTAGTCCTATAAAGACAGGGGGTGACAGTCGATCTGCCGGGTCGTGGCTCTATCGCCCCATAAAGACGGGATTTCGCTTGCACAGGGGCTTGATGCGTGGTACAGTGACCGAAGAAGTGACTGTGTCACTTCTTCCGACGCCATGTGGAGCAGCGGATCTGCTGTGCGGGCTCCTGTGGATCATGCTCCCCGCGTTCGTGGAGTGTGGGTCTATGTGGACGTTGTCACACAAGATCTGTGGAGCGGTTTGTGCACCTCTGCTGTATTACTTCCCGTTTTCTGTACGAATCGCACCATCAGCAGCGTGTCTGAGAAGGAGGTGAGAGAACACAGCAGGGGGGACCAATCTACGAACTGTGCCTTGTGCGAGTGTACGACGCCGGTCCTGTCGCGATGTACCCACGTGATATCTCTGTGCCCGGCGCCATGAGTGTGTGCGAACGACGCCTGGTGTGTGGCCAGGCCAAGACTGTGGGCGTTTGCTTTGAAGGAGGAAAGACATGCGTAGACGAGCAGGGTATCTGATTATCGCGGCCATACTGCTGAGTGCGTGTGGCGTCTCGTGGGGCCAGAAGAAGGCCCATACTCCCGATCCGGTGGATGGGCGGGTAGACGTGCCGTCCGGACCGATTGGCGTTCTGCAATGGCAGGCAGGCAGCACAGCGGTCTTCCATAGGGTGTCTCTCGGTACGAGCCCGGAGCTTGGCCCGGCGGACGTCGTCAACGCCAAGCTGGCGAAGCTGCCGACGGCCTATATTCACATGGGTGGTTTCGTGCCTGGAATGACCTACTACTGGCGAGTCGATGAGATCGAGAAGGATCTGGTGACGGTGGTCCAGGGCGACGTGTGGGTCTTTACCGTGCAGGCCACAACGGCGTACCTGCCTGATCCAGTGGACGGGAGCAACACAGTCTCCGTTACGCCGGACCTCAAGTGGGTGCCGGGTCAGGGCGCGGGCAAGCACCATGTGTACTTGAGCGACAATAAAGCCGCAGTTGTCGATGGGACCGCGGAGGCGGACAAGGGGATTGTGACAGACCCCAACTACGCTCCCGCCGAGCTGCTGCCGGCCACAACGTACTTCTGGCGCGTGGATGGGATCCTCTTTGACGATACCGTGGCACCCGGCCTCGTGTGGAGTTTCACCACCATCCTGCCCATAGATGACTTCGAGAGCTACAGCAACGAAGTCGGCCAGCGCCTCTTCCAGACCTGGGTCGACGGCTGGGGCTACACGGAGCCCGCTCCGGGCGATCCGGGCAATGACACCGGCGCCTCTGTCGGGCACGACATCTGGGCGGCAGGCTCCCCGTATACTACCATTGCCGAAACCAAAGCCGTGCATGGCGGCATGCAATCGATGCCGCTGGACTACAACAACATCAACTTGCCGTTCTACTCAGAGGCGGAGAGGACCTGGACGACGTCGCAGGATTGGACGCTCAACGGCCTTGACACGCTGACCCTCTACGTTCAGGGACGGGCGAGGGACTTCGACATGGCGAAAGTGGCGACGCCACCAGTGATCGACGGCCAGCCTGATGAAGCCTGGGCGCAGGCGGTGGTGCTGCCCGTCAATCGCGCCATCGTCGGCATAGTGAACAACCCGGCTGATGCATCCGGCCAGTTCCGCGTGCTGTATGATGCTCAAAACCTTTATGCTCTGGTCGACATCAACGACGAGAACCTCCGGAATGACTCCAGCTCCGCCTACCTGGATGACAGCGTCGAGTTCTACATCGACGGAGAGAACACCAAGGGTCCGTCCCCGCTGTCGGGTCACAACCGCCAGTACACCCTCGGGTGGACGGCCACCGATATCCAGGGGACGAATATGGATATCACGAATGTCGTAATGGCCCAGGTCAACACCGCCACCGGATGGCGCATCGAGATCCAGTTGCCCTGGCAGACGCTGATCGGCTCGGCAGTGCCGACCGGCAAGCTCATTGGGATCGACTGCTTCTACAATGACGACGACGACGGCGGGGACACTCGTGAGGCGCAGGTTTCGTGGCACTCGCTGTCGGGCGACGACTGGCAAATCGCCGCCAGTTGGGGCACGGCAGCGGTCGCGGTCCCGGAGGTCACGGGCGGAGCCGATGCGCTGTATATTGCCCTGCGGGATGCCGCCAACCATACGGGCGTGATCACGAGTCCTGACGCGGGGATCCTGACGTCCACGAAATTCGTGGAGTGGAAGATCCCGCTCAAGGACTTCACCGATGCCGGCGTGAACCTGCAGGCTATCCGGAAGATGTTCATTGGTGTCGGCGACCGTGCCAAACCGGTAAAGGGCGCCGCCGGCTCGCTCTACATCGATGACATCTACCTGACCAGGCCGGCGCCGGCAACGGAGTAGTCACGAAGCTGATATGCGTGGCAGTGAACCGGTCACAGGGACGACAGCGATTATGCGGCAGGGGGCCTGCACCATATAGTGCAGGCTCCCGTTGTTCATGTTCCGGCGTCCGCGGGGTATAGTTCTATTTTGAAGGAGGAAAGACATGCGTAGACGAGCAGGGTATCTGATTATCGCGGCCATACTGCTGAGTGCGTGTGGCGTCTCGTGGGGCCAGAAGAAGGCCCATACTCCCGATCCGGTGGACGGGCGGGTAGACGCGCCGTCTGGACCGATTGGCGTTCTGCAATGGCAGGCAGGCAGCACAGCGGTCTTCCATAGGGTGTATCTCGGTACGAGCCCGGAGCTTGGCCCGGCGGACGTCGTCGCTGCCAAGCTGGCGAGGCTGCCGACAGCCTATATTCACATGGGTGGTTTCGTGCCTGGAATGACCTACTACTGGCGAGTCGATGAGATCGAGAATGATCTGGTGACGGTGGTCCAGGGCGACGTGTGGGTCTTTACCGTGCAGGCCACGACGGCGTACCTGCCTGACCCTGTGGACGGGAGCAACACAGTTTCCGTTACGCCGGACCTGAAATGGCTTCCCGGCCAGGGCGCCGGCAAGCACCATGTGTACTTGAGTGACAATAAAGCCGCAGTTGTCGATGGGACCGCGGAGGCGGACAAGGGGATTGTGACAGACCCCAACTATGCTCCCGCCGAGCTGCTGCCGGCCACAACGTACTTCTGGCGCGTGGACGGGATCCTCTATGACGATACCGTGGTGCCGGGCCTCGTGTGGAGTTTCTCGACGATGTTGCTCGTAGATGACTTCGAGAGCTATACGGATGAAGTGACAGGCCGCATCTTCCAGACCTGGGTCGACGGCTGGGGCTACACGGAGCCCGCTCCGGGCGATCCGGGCAATGACACCGGCGCCTCTGTCGGGCACGACATCTGGGCGGCAGGCTCCCCGTATACTACCATTGCCGAAACCAAAACCGTACATGGCGGCATGCAATCGATGCCGCTGGACTACAACAACATTAACTTGCCATTCTACTCGGAGGCGGAGCGGACCTGGACGACGTCACAGGATTGGATGCTCAACGGCCTGGATACATTGACCCTCTACGTCCACGGTCAGTCACGGGAGTTTGACATCCCGCAGGCAGCGACGCCGCCGGTGCTCGACGGCAACATGGATGAAGCCTGGGCCAAGGCATCGGTGCAGTATATCAGCACATTGGTAGACGGTCAGGCCAGTGGCCCGCAGGATTCCTCCGGCAGTTTTCGAGCCATGTACGATTCCGCGTATCTCTACCTGCTGGTCGATGTCAACGACGAGGCCTTGGTGCAGGATTCGGATGCCGCCCAGGGATGGCTGGACGATCGCATCGAGGTCTTCACCGATGGGGACAACAGCAAGGACGCCGCTCAGGATACCACGAAGGACTGTCAGTACTGCTTCCGCTGGAACCACGCGGTAGTGGAGACGCCTGTCGAATGGTATCGTTCACCGGATAGCCTGGTGGGCGTAAAATACGCGGTGGTCACGACCGCTTCCGGGTACCGCCATGAAATCCAACTGCCGTGGTCCGTGGTAATCGGCGGGTCGCCGCGCCAGGGCCAGTTGGTCGGGATTGACGTGATGATCAACGACGATGACGACGGCGGAAACCGTGATTCACAGGTTGCCTGGCATGGGATCGCTCACGTTCCCAGTTCGTGGGGCACGGCCCGAATCGACGAAGCAACAGTGAACGCGGCCGACCGGCTGTACGTCGCGCTGCGGGATGCCTCCAACCACACGGGTGTCGTCACGCATCCCGACCCGGAAGTCCTGACAGGCAAGACCTGGGTCGAGTGGAAGGTCCCGCTCAGCGACTTCACCAACGCGGGCGTGAACCTTGCAGCCGTACGAAAGATGTTCATAGGTGTCGGCGACCGGGTCAAGCCGGTACGAGGTGGCACAGGACCGCTCTACTTCGATGACATTTACCTGACCAAATCGGCGCCGGCAAAGGAATAGTCGGCGGTCGATGGATGTCGCTGGAAATGGATCATGTGACTGGGGCCTGCTTCGCTTGACGCAGGCCCTGGTTCTTTATCGGCGCCACTCGGGTTTGCGCACCATGAGGGGCGGCATCTGCTGGGGGGGGCGTTTCTTATCGGCGAGCTTGAGGCAACTGCGGCTGCTGGGATACCAGCGAATCGTGAAGAGTTTGGCCTTCAGGAGGAATTTGTCTTTTGTCAGCCAGCCGAACATACGCTCACGCACATACCGCCATCAAAACAATCATGGACTGTCACCCTCCTCCCTATCGGCCAATCCGGGGTCCAACTTTTGCCGGGGAGGCAAAGAGCAGGTTACTTAAGGGTTGCCCGGGATGGCGAAACTCGCAAGGGGCGATAACGCCGTATCGGCTCAGAGTCTGACGGGGATGTCCCGCTCGGCAAGGTATTGCTTCATCTCCTTGATGCTATATTTGCCGAAATGGGCGATAGAGGCCACGAGGACGGCGTCGGCGTGCCCATCGACTACGGCCTCATATAGATGATCCAGGGTCCCCGCGCCGCCGGAGGCGATTACCGGCAGGGAGAACCGCGTCCGCAATGGCCCGCGTCATGGGAATGTCGTAGCCGCCCTGGGTGCCGTCGGTATCCATGCTTGTGGGCAGGATGGCCCCGGCGCCAAGGCCCGCGACCTTTTTGGCCCACTCGACGGCGTCGATGCCCGTACCGGCCGTTCCGCCTTTGATCATTACCTCAAAACCCGAAGGCAGGTCGGGGTTCTTGGCCGTATCGATGGCGATCGTGATCTTGTCCGTTCCGAAGGTCTTGACGGATTCCTTGACCAGGCTTGGGCTGCGCACGGCGGCCGTATTTATTGAGACCTTAGACACACCGAGGCCCAGCAGTTCCTCGATGGCCTTGCAGCTATTGATACCTCCGCCGACGGTCAGGGGTACGGAGGTTCGCTCCACCGTCCGCTTGACGGCGTCCAGAAGCGTCTTGCGTCCCTCCACTGTCGCCGTGATGTCCAGAAAGACCAGTTCGTCTGCGCCGGCCTGGCTGTACGCGGCAGCGGTCTCGGCGGGGTCGCCGACATCCGCCAGGTTGATGAAGTTCACGCCCTTCACCAGGCGGCCGTGTTTGACATCCAGACAGGGAATCACTCTGCGATAATTCATCTTCTGCTTCTCCATGTACGGTTGTCAGTGTGCTGGGTACTATGTACTACTTGTCGCATGAATATAGCCGAACGGAACGCACCCGTCGAGAAAATGTTCCGCGATTCTATGCCCAAATTGCCGCACCCGGACCGCGGCAGGCTGCCCCCGGAGATCGCGCACGGGGATGAACCGGGGGGGTACGAGGGCGGTACATAGAGTAGAGAACTGAGCCCGTGGATGGCCTGAGAGACAATGGAGCCGACGGTCCCGAACGGGCTTGCAGGAGCTTTGGAAAGCAGGAGAACCATGGCTAAAGTAGAAATACCCCATCCCGGACATGAGGTACATCTGTGCTACCTGAATAACCTCGGTTTTCAGATCAGCAATCCCGAAGAGTACAAGAAACTCGTACGCGACGCCAAGTACATGTGCAAAGTCTGCGGCCGTGTCGCCGCCCAAAAGGAAAACCTCTGCAAGCCGGTGGACCTGTAGATCCGAGTCTCTGGACGAAGATACGTGCGGCAGAAGGGGGTGACCTTATGATCAAGCTGGTGCTCGTCAGGCACGGGCAAAGCACGTGGAATCTGGAGAACCGCTTCACGGGTTGGACCGATGTTGACCTGTCGCCGCAGGGGGTGCGGGAAGCGCACGAGGCGACCGACGCCCTGATCCGGGGAGGCTATGTATTCGATATCGCGTTCACGTCTGTCCTGAAACGGGCGATCCGCACGCTGTGGATCATCGTCGATGATATGGACCTGATGTGGATTCCCGTCTGTCGCTCCTGGCGGTTGAACGAGAGGCATTACGGCGTGCTTCAGGGCTTGAACAAGAGGGACATGGCCGAAAAGTTTGGACTCGAGCAGGTCCAGATCTGGCGGCGAAGTTACGATATTCCCCCTGATCCGCTGCCCGACAATGATCCGCGACACCCCCGGCACGATCCCCGGTACGCGGAAGTGCCCCGGGAGCTGCTGCCTGCCACCGAGTCGCTCAAGACGACGCTGGAACGGGTCCTTCCCTACTGGCACGAGGCGATCGTCCCTGTCCTGAAGCAGGGCAGGAAGGTCCTCATTTCCGCCCACGGCAACAGCATTCGTGCGCTGGTCAAATACCTCGACGGCCTAAGCGACGCCGAGATCACGGAGCTGAACATCCCCACGGGCATTCCACTCGTGTACGAGTTGGACAACAACCTCGAAGCCCAGGGACATTACTACCTGGCCGATGAGGAGAAACTCCGTGCCGCCACAGCCACGGTAGCTTCCCAACTAACCGCCGGCCCGGCGACCTCATAGACCTGCCTGGCGCACGCGACCGAGCCTGTGGTGCAACGAGGTCAAAGACCCCCTGATGTCATTCCCGCGCAGGCGGGAATCCAGGAAACCGCCGCACGGACTGCCACCTTCGCGAGGGTGACAACTTAACGCATCCTATGTCAAAAGCCTGCACAGTTCGGTGTCGCCTGGGCAATCCCTTGCCACGCCCCAGCCTGTGGGGATCTTGTCTACTTCGAGGATCTCGATGCGGGTGACGAGCCAGCTTCCGTCCGGCTGCTTGCGGAGCCAGAACTGCGCCTTGACCAGGGCGGCGGACTTGCCGTAGCTGCGGACCCAGAAGCTCTCCGCCTCCAGCTTCACGCTGGCGGTGAGTGTCACGGTTGCGTCGCGTGACTTGATATCGACGGCCATGCCGATCTTTCGGACCCGCTCGACGGCTGGCGGGACAAGCCGGGCCCGACAGCGACCCAGGAATGCCTGCTTGTCCTTGTGAAATGAATCCTCGTAGTCGTTGGCGATGAGGCGGCCAAGGGCGCTGCAATCTTCCTCCTCCGCTGCCCTCATGGCGATCTGGCCGATGCGGTTGATCTTCTCCAGGTCTGTCGCGACAACTAGATCGAGGCCCAGCCCCAGAATGGCGACGCCTGCCGGCAGAAGCCACTGCCACCATCGGCGTTTCTCAGGCCAGACGCTGCGAAACGTCAAAAGGCCCAGCAGAACGATTACCGCCGCAGCTAACAACGTCCAGGGTTGATCGAAGAAATCCCACATGCTTTTGCCTCGCGCAGATTACAGTCGCCAATGTCTGCATACTACACACGCGGGCATTATAGACGCTCGAAGGGGTGAGAGGAAAGGGCCTACTTGAGCCGCAGGTACGGGAAGCCTTTCGCCATGTACGTAATGTCCTCGCGTTCATCGCTTGGAGGGGTCATACTGAACTGGAATGACGCCGGGCTATTCATGGCTCTGAGGTTCCAATCGATGAAGCTCTGGTCTCGCCATTCACGCATTTCAGCGTGGCCATCGGCAAAGCCCAGGGTGCTCTTCTTGTTGTGCCACATGGCGACCGGATCTACCCACGTCGGGCCGTTTTTCCTCGGGTGCATCTGCCATGAGCCGAGGTTGGCGCCGCGGGTATCCATCTCCTCCACGAAGATGTATCGGATCGCAGGATTCTTCAAATCCGTATATAACTTGACCGGGTCGTACGATCCCCATCTCTCGCCGTTGGCCCCGCCGGCAATGGAAAAGGTCCTGAAAGCAGTCTGGGTGCCTGAGGAACTCTCCTTTCGTCGGTCGCCCGGGCATCGGTAGATGTCTTCAGACTTGCCGGTGTACGTGAATAGTGCGCCGTCCCTGATCTCCTTTTTCTGCTGCTCCCAGGTGCCTGTCGTCTCGCCACGGACCCACGGGGGGATTGGCTTGCGGGTCACCTCGTCATCAATCTGAAACGAACTGCCACCTACAATTTTGCCGTCGTTCTCGTCCTTGTACATGAACCACGCGAGGGCCAGCGTCTTCGTATTGCTGATACAGTGGACTCGCTGGGCCTGGTCTTTCGCCAGGCGCAGTGACGGCATCAGGATGGCCATCAGCAGGGCGATGATCGCGATAACGACAAGCAACTCGATCAGAGTAAAAGCTCTGGACTTCATATTTCCGGTCCTTTCACCTTCCCTATTCGTACACTGGCATTGGCTGCTATTTCCCATGCCTCGATCCACCGGGTGGGATCCAGCCTGAATTATGGATAAGATGCCTGGATAATGATAAGTGTTCCCCAACAATCGTCGCCGCGGATCTCCTGCGAGATGATGGGATGTCGAAAAATGCTTCAGGCGTCAACTCAACCGACCTGGCCGTTCTTCTGCGCATCCTTGGCTTTCTGGGGAAAGCCGCCGATCATGAATCGCAGGTCCGAGCCCTCGTCCGGCGGTACGGGGCAGAAGAACACCTGGTTCTCGGACATCTCCACCGTGCTTGGGTCCACCCAGTGGTGGATATCCACGTGCCCGTCGGCAAAGCCGAGCGTGCTTCTATCTCCGCTGTGCCAGACTGCCAGAGGGTCCACCCACGATTCACCCAGGGGATTGATTACCCATGAGCCCTTGCCTCTCGGATCGGCCTCCTCCACGAATACATATTTCATGGCGGGCTGGGAGATTTCAGAATATTTCTGAGCGGGCGTATAGGTGGCCTGCCGGCCCTCGCCGTTGGCGCCGTCGGCAATGGAATAGCTTCGATAGACGACCTGGCCGGGATCAGCTTTCTTCTGGTCGGCCGGGCAGCGGAAGACTTCAACTTTGCTGCCGACATAGCGGAACAGAGTCCCCTGGCGAATGCCTTCCTTCTGGCGGTCGATGGCCGTGCCGACCCCTGTGCGCCCCTGGACCCAGGCGTGAAGGCGCTTGCCTGCGGTGTCCACATAGCCGCCAACCACGCGGTCGTCGTTGTCATCTTTGTAGAGCAGCCAAGCCAGCGAAAGGGTCTTCTGATTTTGCGCAGACCGCCGTCTGGGCCTGATTGCGAGCTCGCATCAGGGCGGGAAGTGACAATGCCAGCAGCAGGGAGATTGCACCCACCACCACCAGCAGCTCAATGAGCGTCAGTCCTCTCCTTGCCATCTCTATTCTCCCTTTCCGGTCGTTCAGGCTGGAGAAGGTTGTTCCGGAGGAGACACCTTACCTCACACCACGAATATACATCATCCGATAAGAATCTGTCAAAAGAAATTTGTGAAACTAAGTAATTGGCGGGGGACAATTGCGGGCAATGCCGATTCCGGCGGGGGTTCCACCGATGTGTTTCCGGGTGGCTGCCTTGCCAGGCGCCATATCTGCACTTGCGGAGACATGCCTGATCCGGTGCCGAATATGCTTGCGTAAGCATGGCGCCTGCTAATTTCGCAGGGCGAGGATTGGACTGGGCACGCGGCCCCGCCGCTCGATGAACCTGGCGGAGGAGAACTTGGCCACTTTCATCACCGGGGCTGAGCCCAGAAGGCCGCCAAAATGCACGATATTGCCGGGTTTGGCCCCCGGGACAGGGACGATGCGGACGCTCGTGGTCTTATTGTTCACCACCCCGATGGACAATTCGTCGGCGATGATGGAGGAGATGGTTTCGGGCGGGGTATCGCCCGGCACGGCGAACATGTCCAGCCCTACCGAGCAGACGCTGGTAAGGGCTTCGAGCTTGTCCAGGCTCAGGGCCCCGGACCTGACGGCCCGGATCATGCCTGCGTCCTCGCTGACGGGGATAAAGGTGCCTGACAGGCCGCCGACGTTTCCGGAGGCCATGGCGCCGCCCTTTTTGACTGCATCAATCAGCAGGGCCAGTGCGGCGGTCGTGCCCGGCGCTCCCATCCGGCCGACGCCCATCGCCTCGATGATCTCGGCTACGGAGTCGCCGGTGGAAGTCGTCGGGGCCAGGGAGATGTCGACGATGCCGAAGTCGACCTTCATGGTCGCCGCCAGCTCCCGGCCGATCAGCTCGCCCGCCCGGGTGATCTTGAACACGGTCCGCTTGATGACCTCGGAGAGCTGCGTCAGGTCGCAGTCGGGGTTCTGGGCCACGACGCTGCGAACGACGCCTGGGCCGGAGATGCCGATATTCAGGGAGAAGTCAGGCTCGCCGATACCGTGGTGAGCGCCGGCCATGAATGGACTGTCCTCGGGGACATTGGCGAAGACGGCCAGCTTGGCGCAGCCGATCCCGTTGGGCGACCGATGGGCGAGATCCTGGATGATGTGGCCGATCTTGACCACGGCGTTCATGTTGATCCCCGCGGCCGTGGAGGCGAGGTTCAGGAAGCCGCACACTCGCTCCGTCTCAGAGAGGGCCTCGGGAATCGCGTCGATGAGGTTCTCCTCGGCCGCCGTCATGCCTTTCTGGACCATGGCGCCGAAGCCGCCGAGGAAATCGATGCTCGCCTTTTTCGCGGCGCAGTCGAGTGCCTTGGCGAACTTGACGGCCGTGATCGTCTTGTGGGGCAGCGGCTCCAGAAGCAGTGACACCGGCGTGACGGCGATCCGACGGTTTGTGATGGGAATGCCGTACTTCTGCTCGAGCGCGTCGGCACAGTGATTGAGCAACTGGCCCTTCTCGACGATCCGGGCCTGGACCTGCTTGGTGAACCACTCCAGGTCCCGGTCGATGCAGTCCTTCAGATTGATGCCCAGGGTGACGGTGCGGATATCGAAGTGATGATCCAGCGTCATCCCGACGGTTTCGAAGACTTCTTCCACGGAAATCCGCATGAATCAGACCCTGTGCATAGCCTTGAAAATGTTCTCGTCCTGGATGGTGATCTTGAGGGCCATCTCCTTTCCGATGCGATCAAACTGTTTTTTGATCTGGCCGATGTCCAGAGTCGCTTGGGCGATATCGACCGCCATCGTCATCACGAAACAATCCTCCAGGATTTTCTGGTTCACGTCCACGATGTTGATGTTGGCTTTGGCCATCGCGGTGGACAGCCGCGCGATGATACCCACCCGGTCCGCGCCGGTGACGGTGACAATACAAATCTGGCTTGCTCTTGGTTCCGCCATGGGTTCCTCAAAGTTTTTCTTGGAGCAAGGGAAGGTGTGCATCGCACACCGACAACCCGACATCCATCTTACAGAGCTCCATTTCTTTTCACAATTGTTCGTTGAGTCGGGCCCGCAGGGCGTCCGTCTTCTGGTGGTCGGTCATGTCGGGCAGCAGGGGGGTCACGGTGATGTACCCTTCCGCCAGGGCCGTCGTGTCGGCGGGGGCCTTCTCATCGCGATGGTCGCCGCCGGCGAGCTGAAAGACCGTTTCGCTCCCGCCGTTGCCCTGAGGGATGTAGTACTCGTGGAATCCGGAGGTCGCCTGTGGCACGACGCGGATGCCCCGGGGCTCGCCTCGTGACAGCATGGGGATGTTGATGTTGATCACATCGCCGCTGTGCAGGGGAAGCAGCCTCTTGAGTACTTCAAATCCGTATTCCGCGGCCTTGTCGAAGTCCATGTGCGACTCCGAGGCGACGCTGATGGCCACGGAGGGAATGCGCAGGAACGCCGCCTCCATCGCCGCCGCCACAGTCCCGGAATAGTACACGTTGATGCCCACGTTGGCGCCGTGGTTGACGCCTGCCACGACCAGGTCGATCGGGCCCTCGTGGAGTTGCATGCAGGCGAGTTTTACGCAATCCGCCGGCGAGCCCTTGACGCCGAAGCCGCCGCTAAAGAGGCCCTCGATATCCACTTTGTTGCAGGCCAGCGGCTCAAAAAACGTGATACAGTGGCTGGCCCCGGACCAACTGTCCACGGGCGCCACCACCATCACCTCGCCGATCGCGACCAGCCGTCGGTAGATGGCGGCAAGGCCCGGCGCAAAAATCCCATCATCGTTCGTCAGAAGTATTCGCATAAGACTGAAGTATCATCCCATCAGTGTTGCCGGGCATGGAGTCCCGCATCGTTCACAGTGCCGCCCACGATAGCATTCGGCGCCACGCATGCCGGGTATTGTAGCAAGCCCGGGTGGCAGCGGCAAGTGCACGCTCGCCGATGGCTGCCAAGTACTGGGAAACACCATCGGCAAGCTCCGCGGGCTCCGCTTGCCGCTGCCACCCATCTCTTGCGCGATTTTGTGTTTGCCCTGGTATGAAGATTACGCGACCTTGACGGGCGGACCGCCGAGCCTGTATAAGAATTCCATGGAGAGATACACGCCGGACAAGAAGTATCGGGTCATGAGCCGCGACGAGGTCCGCGCGGTCGATGCCTGGGCAATCAGCCAGATCGGCGTGCCCGGCGTCGTGCTTATGGAGAACGCCGGTCGAAGCTGTGCGGAGCTTATCAAGGATAAGCTCGCCGGGCTGGACCATCCCAGGATCTGCCTCTTCTGCGGCGCGGGCAACAACGGCGGCGATGGGTACGTGATCGCCCGGCACCTGCTCAACGCGGGCTTCCACGTGAAGGTCATCCTCTGCAGCGAGCGAACGAAAATCCGTGGCGATGCGGAAGTCAACCTCGACATCCTGGAGCGACTGGGCCAACCCGTCGAGCAACTGGACATGACAGCCGGCGGCCTCGCCTCACGGATTCGTCTTCTGGCCGGCGATGCGGACATGATTGTGGACGCCCTGTTTGGCACGGGCCTGCAGGGCGAGTTACGCGAGCCCTATCGCTCGCTCATCGATTCCATCAATGCTTTGGGCCGGCCCGTGCTGGCTGTGGACATTCCCTCCGGCCTCGATTGCGATACCGGCCAGGTGCTCGGAACCGCGATCAAAGCGGCTTATACGGTGACCTTTGTCGCCGTCAAGAAGGGTTTCACTGCCTCCCCCAACGCGGCCAACTATATCGGCGAGCTGTACATCGCCTCCATTGGTGTCGAACCTCCGGGAATGGTCTGAGCACTTGGAGGCTTAAGAGCTCTGATCCGCCGTCTCCGTTGAGCCTTCATAACGAGAGCATAGGTGCCTATCACCCGCATGTCATTCCCGCGCAGGCGGGAATCCAGAGGGTCATCGCGCGTTCATGGACCCCCGCCTGCGCGGGGGTGACATAGGGAAACTCATCCTATTCGGAGCTCTTAGAGGCTCTCAAAAGGCCCCCGGTTTGCCGGCCTGGCTGGCGTAGCCGGTGAAGTGGAGGAACCTCTCGTAGGTGAAAATGGGAACCCAGAGTGTCTGTGCCTGCTGACGAATCTGATCATAGCGTTCGAGTCTCTGGCGGGCGGCGTTGTACTTATCCACGAGCGTCGGATCGGCTGTCTGGGTTTCGAGGGTCGGCTCCGGCGGGACTCGGGGCTCGGTGCCGAGAATGATGTAGTCGGTTCTGGCCGACACGTCCTGGGTGACGTTGCCGCCCCATTTGCGGATGAGGGCCTCGATCTTGCCGGGCGCGTCATAGTCCTGCTTGCCGTCGTTATCCAGGTCAAATTCGCCGGCGATCACGAAGCTGTTTTCCCTGTCGCTGTCCCAGATCAAATTGGCGATGAGATCGCCGGTGCTCACCGGGTTCTTCGCCTGTCCCGAAAGGATCCTGGCGGCACAAACTTTCTGATCGACGGCGAAGACTTCCACTTCCGCCTTGGGCTTGCCGTCCCGCGGGATACCGGCGGCTTTGTCGTACACGGAGAACGTCAGGCCGCGGTACACCCGGTCGTCAGCCCCCAGATTGATGCGAATCACGCCGGCGGAGTCGTCCACCAGAATGACCTTGCCATCGGGTCTGAAGGCGGCCGCCTCCTGGTCCGGTACCGGCTTGATCTTGCCGACCGCGGTCAGAGCTTCCTGCAGCCGGTTCTGGGCTACGTTCAGCTCGGCCTGGTTCTTGAGCAGGTCCGCCTGGAGTTGCTTGGCACTGGTTTCTGACTTCTCCACCCGGTCCAGCAGGATCTTGATCTGCTCATCCGAGTTCCGCTGCACGAGCAGCTTCAAGTCGTTGTAATCGGCATTGATCTGATCGACCTGCTGGCGATACTCGCCCACCTTGGCGTTGAGATCCTCCTTTGTCTTCTGCATGTCCGCCACGGCCATGTCGAATCGATTCTGTGTATCCGCCAACACCTGTTCGACGGCCTTCTTCTGATCGAGGGTATGCTGCAATTCCACGAGCAGCTCGTTGATGACCGCTGCGAGGGCGATTCGGTTCGGATCGATGACCGCGCCCGTGGAGGCGTCAGCACCTGCCGCTACGGCTGCCGGAGCGTTGGGGTCCGCTGCGGCGGTCGCAGGAGCATTCGGATCGGGGGCAGGGGGCTTGGGCGCATTCGGATCGGCGGCAGTCGCGACAGCATTTGCATCCGCCGTATTAGGCTCGGTCACAGGCAGCCTGATGTAGTCCTGGGCCTTGGCCAGCAGCGGCTGAATCGTCCTGATCGTCTCGGCAACCTTGACTTCCGCACTGGTGGGCTGGGCCGGGCCTTTGACAAGCCGGACCATTCGTTCCAGGTGCGTGGCCATGGTCCCGATCTGGCTCTCGCGGGGCAATTTCGTCCCGACGATGGTCCCGAGCGTGCGGATCTCCTCGTCACTGGCCAGGTTCTTGATCTTATCCTGGAGCGCCAGGCCCGTCGTTCGGGCGTCCTCCGCCCGGATGTAGAAAATGACCGCAACGGTCGTCGCGACAATGCAAAGACCGATAAGAACGATCAAGGTGTAAAGCATGTCATTGCTTTGACGTCTTTTGGTCGGCGGCATCAGCAAACTCCTCGGATAATAAGGGCATCTCCCAAAACAGCCAATTTAGCCATATTATCGCCTATGCCATTGCGGGAGTCAAGAGAAAACCCCGCTCACTCACAGACTATCCTCACAGCATCTTACCGGTCTTTCCCGCCCGTCGCGATCTCGGCCCGCCCAACCGGCATTTTCTGCCTCCGAGCTGGATTCTTGAACCCTTACGCTCTCGCTGGTACCATATCTATATATGATGCTGCCAGATCCACCATTCATTCGCCAGGTGCTCGCTATGACCTGTTGGTTGCTCGTGTCTCTCCTTGCGCTGCCTCAGGGCGTGTCGGCCGAAGAGAGTAGAGGGGGGACGGCCTTCGGCATGGCCACCAGTGCGGAATCGCGGGGCGAGCATGCGGCCCTGTATCCGGAGCTGAAACAGGCCGGGGTCACCCTCATGCGGGCCTGGCCTGAATGGGGGCGAATCCAACCGGGGCGAGCCCAATGGAATTGGCGTGAGTGTGATGCCTTGCTGCAAAGCGCCACGGACAACCAGATTGAGTTGGTCGGAGGTCTGTGGTATCTGACAAACTGGGCCTCCACCAATGGACGGTTTCCTATAACGGACATGAATGACTGGTCCGACTACGTCCGTACCATGGTGTCACGTTACCGTGGGGTAGTGAAGTATTGGGAATGCTGGAACGAATTCAACGGTGCATTCGGCAAGGGCGGGAAAGCCGCCGATTACGTTCAGCTCCTGCAGCATGCCTATCATGCGGCCAAGCAGGCCGATCCGAACTGCCGGGTGGGGATCAGTTGCGCCAGCGTGGATATCGCCTTCTTTGAGGAGGTAATTGCCGGCGGGGCGGGCGACTGTTTTGATTTTATCTGCATTCATCCTTACGAGTCCTTCAGCACGCTGGTGCAGGACGGACGTGTGATGGCGTTCCTCAATATCCGCAAGATGGTGTTGGAGATGCTCAGGGCTCATCATCTGCCGATGGACAAGGAAATCTGGATCACGGAATGCGGCGATCCGGCGAGACCGGGCGATGCCTCGGACGAGCAATTGCAGGCAGAGTCCCTGGTGAAGCTCTATACCTTGGGTTTTGCCCAGGGGATCGACAAGGTTTTCTGGTTCGAGGGGAAAGGTCCTGACTACCCGGACGGCAATTTTGGTTCTCTTTCGCCGCGATTGGAGCAAGCGGCCGTCGTACCATGCCCTGGATACAATGACTAGCTTGCTGGGAGGCCATCCTGTATATGGGGGATGGTTGAGTCTGACAGACCAAAGCTACGGTTTCATCTTCAATGGCCCGGCGCAGCCGGTGCTGGTCATCTGGGCCAGGAGCAGCGATCGGCTGAGCCTTCCCTTTGACGTCACCCTTACGGAGTTGAATGGATCCAGTCGGTCTATCCCTGCCGGCCAGGAGGTCACACTCACCGGGACGCCCCAATTCATCACCGGACTATCTCCGGCCCTGCCGGCAGATGCCGCCGATCACCTTTCCCAGGAATTTCCCTGGTCGACCTACAGCGGCTCGGGCGCCGCCACTGTGGTTTTCGACGTCACGCCTGTTGAAAAGGGTTTGTGTCAACTCAATGCCTTTGGCCGGGTCATACCCGGACAAGTTGACGGAGAATGGGCGATCCGGACGCCTGCGCGAACAAAGTCGGAATTTCGCAGCGTGGTCTTCGATGTGGATGATGCCTATGTCGGCTATGGTGACCACAAGCTGCAAATCACGATCACGGCCCGCCGGGTCGATCCCGCGGTGAACACCGGCATGAACCTCACCTATGAATCCACCGCCGGTTACGTCAATTTCGGGCAGTGGTGGACCATTCCGGCGGGTCCGGGGTGGCATCAGAAAACCTACACCCTTGACAACGCCCATTTCGTCAATAAATGGGGCTGGAATTTCGCCTGCCAGAACGAAACCTCCGGCGACTTCTGGATCAAGGACGTCCGTGTCACAAAGATCGTCTCACGCGTGCGCTGATGGCCTGCTAAGGCCCAAGACGCACCGTGCGTGTGCGACTAATTTTCGTGGGGATCGTATGGCCTGTGGGCAGTTGGACAGCGTATGATGAGAATGGAATTATTCAGTCATTCAGTCATACAGCAAGGAAGTACTCATGCACGAGAAGCTCACTGCCTCACAGTTGAAAAAGGCGATGAGGGGAGAGGTCGATACCTTGATCGAGGACGTGGTCAAGGCCGTCAATCAGGCCCAGGCCGGACGCATCATTGCCGATAGCGAAGAACTCGTTCGCCAGGCCAGTGCGTTGTTTCGCCAGCGTCTCTATGAGAGAGCCCTTCAATTACGCCAGCAGCACAGTGAGGCGGCTTTTTCCCCCGGTGCCCAGCGACGACGGCCCCAGGTATGAGAGTAAAGGCTGCCGTTCGATTGAGTATCTGACGGTCAATGGTCCTGTTCAGATCCGCCGCCGGGTCTATTGGAATCGCGGCAAGGGCTCCATCACCCCGGTGGATCAATGGCTGGGCATGAGCCACAGTCGCTACAGCGTGGGGGTTCGCCAGTTATGCTGCCGGGCGGCGGTCGGCAGTGACTTTCGCACCGCCGCCGAGAATCTGGCCTACGTCGGTCAATTGCACATCAGCCATGAGACGGTCCGCGGCCTTGTCGAGGGTGAGGGCCGGCAAGTCCTGACGCAGCAGCGTTCGGGGGCTCTGGGCCCCGACTGGGCGGCCGAGGACTGCCGGTCCGGACCGAACAAATCCACCTGCATCATCACCGGAGCCGATGGGGTTAAGGTGCCCTTGGTCACCCAGGTGGAGAAAGAGAAACGCCGCAAGCGACGGGCCCGTCGCCGTAAGGGCCAGCCCAAGCGTCGGCCGATGCATCCCGGCAGTGATCTGCCGTACAAGGAGTTCAAGATCGTGGCGTTCTACGATCCCTCGAAACAGCACCAATATGCCATCGGCACCAGCGGCAATGCCCAGACGCTGGGCCAGTTGATGCGTCAGCACGCCGGCCAACTCAAGCTGGATCAAGCCGCTCTGGCCTACTCGGTGAGCGACGGGGCCGAGTGGATTCGCAAGCAATACCACCTCCAATTGCCGATGCTCAAGGCCAACATCCTGGATTACTATCACCTGCGGGACAACGTGATCAAGGCCAGTCAAAGCGTCTATGGCCAAGGCAGTGTGCAAAGCCAGCATTGGCGTGAGCAGATCTGTGGCTGCTTCTTAGAGCAAGGCCCCGAGCAGGCCCTGGAGCAGATCCAAGCCCTGCGTAAGACGCTTCGAGCCGCCGACAAACGCAAAGCCCTGGAGCAGTTGATCAAGTTCATTGATGTCCGCCAGGAGATGACGCAGTATCCACAATTCAAAGCGGCCGGCTATGAGATCGGCTCGGGCCCGACAGAGGCCTTCTGCAAGACGTTGACGGTCCGGCTCAAAGGCCCAGGGATGCGCTGGGACAAACCCAATGCTGAGGCCATGATGGCCCTGGCGTCAGTGCGTTCCAGCCATCTATGGCATAACTACTGGGACATCCAACGCAAGATACCCGCCTGACCCCACGAAATGTAGTCGCACACCACCGTGCAGAGTCCGGGGATTCAGCTTGACAAATGCCCTGGGATGGGCCATATTCGCCGCCGGCAGTGCGTGGGATGTGCTTTGGGGGGTCGATCCTTGGTTCCACGCGGTGCGTCTCGATACCGGTCTTGGACTCCGGCGAACAGTGCTTTTTTGGAAACGACCGATGCCACACTCGCTCCGGCAACCGTCGACGAGCGTCGTCGCCGTACGGGCGGGTTTCAAACCCGCCCCTACATTTGTGAGCCGATGGCTGCGCAGCCGGCTGGGCGACGCGACGCGGACGGTTCTCTTCTTCGCCCTGTGCTACCTGTACCTCTGGCTCATAGTGAAGCCGTGTCTCATCTATAGCTGCGGGACGATCACGAATTTCCCCATCTTCTATAGGGGCTGGGCGTTCTTCCAGGAGAGCATGTCGCGCCCCGGGGGGCTGCTCAGGTACGCCTCCGCTCTGCTCTCGCAGTTGTTCTATTATTCCTGGGCCGGGGCGATTGTCATAACAGTTCAGGCCTGGGCGCTTTCCGCATGCACGAGTTGGTTTCTCCGGGCCGTCGGCGTGCCGGGGGCCCGCTGGCTGCGGTTTGTCCCCGCACTTCTCGTGCTGGCCACCTATGCCCGGTACACCTACCACCTGCCCACGATCATGGGAGCCCTGGCGGCGTTATTCGCGGCGTGCCTGTATGTGAGCCTTGCCGGCGGTGCAGGAAATGCGGAATGCGGAATGCGGAATGCGGAATCGGATCCCAGCAGTACTCCGCACTCCGCATTCCGCACGCCGCACTCGATAGGTCTGGCCATCTTCGTCGTACTCTCGGCAGTCGTGTACGTGGTTGGCGCGGCGGCGGTCCTGCCATTCGCCGCACTATGTGCGATATACGAGCTTCTGCACCGGCGTCGATATGGGATTGGTTTGGCTTATCTCGCGTTCGGTGCTGTCGCTCCGTATGTTGGAGGGGTTCTGCTCTTCGGCGTCAGCGTGATCGATGCCTATACGGATGTGCTGCCGCTGTCGCCCCAAATTCACGGCCGGGGGACGCGAGAGCAGATGGTGGCGGTCGTGTATGCTCTCTACCTCGTCCCAATCGTCGGCGCGCTGGTAGGCGGCTTGTGGCGGCTTGTGGCTGGATTGAAGAAGGACGCAAAAGCAATGCCGCCGGAGGCACACGGACGAGTGCGCCACGCGAAACCGACGAAAACGCTGCTGCCCTTGCTTCGCCGCTGGATGGGTGCTCCGGTCGTCAAGGGGACAATCGGCTCGTTGCTTCTGCTGGCCGCTGCTGGTGTGGTTGCCTTTGGCAGTCTCGACGAACGGGAGCAGGTCCGGCTGGAAGTCCACTGGTACGCCTGTCAGAAGATGTGGCCCGAGGTCCTCCAGGCCGCCCGGCGGCACCCCAGCGACTATTTCGTGATGAACGCCGTGAATCGGGCCCTATGGCACACCGGCCGGCTCACCCGGGACATGTTCTCGTATCCCCAGCACCCTGACGCCTTGCTGCACACGGGCGACGACCGGGTTCTGGCGTACTGGAACAAGTTCGATACGCAGATCGAC
Source organism: Sedimentisphaerales bacterium (assembly GCA_963708075.1). Lineage (GTDB taxonomy): Bacteria > Planctomycetota > Phycisphaerae > Sedimentisphaerales > Anaerobacaceae > PLanc-01. The sequence continues at coordinate 3,057,598 of OY970194.1, read as the reverse complement.
CTGGGGCTCCCGAGCGTCGCGGACAAGCACCTGACCGAGTGCATGGAGACGTTCGGTGAGCAGCCCATGATTCTGCAGCGTTTGGCGATGGTGAACATGGTCAAGGGCAGCATGGACACGGCTCGCATCTATCTCGGGGCCCTGAGCAAGACCCTGTTCCACGGCAGTTGGGCCAGGGACTACCTGTCGCGTCTTGAGACCGACCCGAATCTGGCCGGCGATCGCGAGATTCAGGACCTGCGCACCCGGTGCCTGAGGAAGGACAACACAGCCCTGTTCTATGCGAGGGAGGAGATGCTCGCCGCCCTGGCGGCCCAGGACAATCACAATCGCATGGCCTTCGAGTACCTCATGGCGTGGTACATGCAGACTCGTCAGTTGGACAAGTTCGTCCAGAGCATCGGGCGGCTGGGCGAGTTCGGGTACACCGCGATCCCGCCGCTGTATCAGGAGGCTCTGGCGATCTATGCTTACCCCAGGAATAAGGCTGCCGACTATCCCATCAGCCCCGAAGTGCGTTCGCGTTTCGAGAACTTCAGTCGCATTTTCAACAGATATAAGAGGGACAAGGCGGCCGCAATGGCCGAGTTGGCTGACAGTTATCGCAACAGCTATCTCTTTTACTACATTTACGCGTTTTGACCTATAATGGACAAACACAATCGACATCTGTTCATCGTTCTCGCGGCGGCCGCCTTGCTGACGGGTAGTCTGTGCCTGAGGGGGTTCCATCTTCTTGAAGTTGTATTGCCAAATAGCGCGCCAGCAGTGGGTCGTGCTGCGAAGGTGCACCCGGATTACTCGGATACTGTCATCCCTCCGAACATAGCACCATTGAACTTCGTGGTTGAAGAGGGAGGCTCCCGCTATTTCGTGCGAATCCGCGCGGACCAGGGCCGGATCATTAAGGTCCTGAGCCGCACCGGCGTGATCACGATCCCCGAGAAGCCTTGGCACGAATTGCTGGCTGCCAATCGCGGAAAGAGACTCGTCTTCGAGCTTTTCGTGCAAACCGATAATAAGGACGGGGGACGCCAATGGCAACGATTCGACACGGTTCGCTGCACGATTGCGAATGAGGAGATCGACAAATACCTGGTCTATCGCAGGATTCATCCGGTGCACGCGGTTCATCGCGAGATGGGCATCTATCAGCGGGACTTGGGAGGTTTTGACGAGTCCACGGTCTTGACCGGCGGGTACTTCAACGAAGGCTGTGTGAACTGTCACACGTTCTGCAATAATCGCACCGACCGGATGCTGATCAGCACTCGGACCGAGAAGTACACGAGCGCCGCGATCATCGTCGAAGACGGCACGGCCCGGAAGGTCGGGGCCACGTTCGGGTACTCCTCCTGGCATCCGAGCGGCAAGATTCTGACGTATTCCATGAACAAGGTCGTTCTGTTCCATCATTCCGTCGGTGATGAGAGTCGTGATGTGATGGACCTCGATTCGCTGATCGCCTACTACGTGGTGGGCTCGCAGACGATCAAGACGGCGCCGAACCTTGCGCAAGGACCGGCTTGAAACGTATCCGACGTGGTCGCCGGACGGGCGATTCCTGTACTTCTGCAGCGCTCCGCTGACATGGACTGACCGCACTGCGATTCCGCCGGAATACAAAGAGGTCAGATACGATCTGATGCGGATCGCGTATGACCCGGATCGGGATGAGTGGGGCGCGCTGGAGACGGTGGTGTCCGCGCAGGATGCCGGCCGCACCGTGTTGCTGCCGCGGATCAGCCCGGATGGACGATGGCTGCTGTTTTGCATGTGCGAGTATGGGTGCTTTCCCGTTTACCAGCGCAGCAGTGACCTGTATATGATCGACCTGGAGGCGGCGAAGCAGACCGGCCGCTTTGAGTACCGCCGCCTGGACATCAACAGTGACGAGAGCGAGAGCTGGCACAGTTGGTCCAGCAACGGCCGGTGGATTGCCTTCAGCAGCAAGCGGGGAAGCGGCGTGTTTACAAGGACCTGGCTCAGCTACGTCGATCCCAATGGCACCGCCCGCAAGCCGTTGCTGTTGCCCCAGAAGGATCCGACGCATTACGATTCGTGCCTGTGGACCTACAGCGTCCCCGAGTTGGTGACCAGCCCTGTGCAAGTGACGAAGGAGAGCCTGGGCCGGGTGGTGCGAAGCTCGGATAAGATCTCCGTCCAACTCCCCATCACGACGGCCAGTCCGAAAGCCGCTCCCGCCACTCAGCCTTACCTGTCCACTCGCGAATGACACCTACTGTCCGATGCAGTAGAGGGTCTTTTCCGTGCGGATGAAGACATTGCCCTGGGAGATGGCGGGACTGGCGCAGCATTTCTCACTGAGCTCATTTGTGGCCACGACCTTGAACTGCGGGCCCTCCTCGACCACGGTGGTCGTTCCCTTTTCGGAGAGGAAGTAGACCTTGCCGTCGGCCCAGACGGGCGAAGCGGAGAACGGCCCGCGCAGCCGCTCGCGCCAAAGGAGCTCGCCGGTGGCGCCTGGCGGCAATTGATGGTCCCGGCCTCGGTGATCGAGTACAAGCGAGGCGAGACGTACAGCATCGATGGAACGTGGGGAACGTCGTCCTTCACCCGCCATACGACGTGCGTCTGGGTGATGTCGCCGCTGCCGCCAAGCCGGACCGCGAGGATGGTTTCCTCACCGAAACCCGACGCCGTGAACGCCATGCCATCGCCGGCGACGACCGAGGGCACGACGCCTTCACCCGGGCTGGACACGGTCCAGAGCCGCTCGCCCGTTTTGAGATTGAACCCTTGCACGACACCGCCGGCGCCGCTGACGAGCTGATCGCGGCCGTCCACGCCGGCAATCTGCGGCGTGACATGGGCGATCTGAGAGCTGCTCCGGCTACCCTTCCATCGCGTGTTTCCCGTGTTCTTGTCCACAGCCAGAATCACCGCCTTGTCCCACGGAGTCTGCCAACCCACGCTCTTGTTGGGCCCCGGGCTGCTCCAGTCGAACGGAACGATGACGAGATCCTCGTACAGCACGGGCGAGACAGCCAATCCATGCTGGCTGTAGTAGTCGAACTCGCTGTTTGTCCAAGCGACCTTCCCGTCCATGTCCGCCGCCAGGATCCGCCCGTCACAGACCACCACATACACCATCCGGCCGTCGGTGACAGGCGTCGACGTGGCATAGGAATTGGGCTGTTGCTTGTACTTGAGCTCCTGTTGCGTAAGTTCCTTGTCCCAGGCGATCTTCCCGGTCGCGCGGCTCAAACAGATCAGATGGAGCGAAGTGCCCTTATCGACAGCCGTGGTCACGAACACCTGGTCCCCGAACACGATGGGCGACGACCAGCCCTCACCGGGAATAGGCGTCTTCCAGCGGATATTCGTCGTAGCACTCCACTGCGTTGGCAGGTTCTTCTCCTGCGAGATTCCCTGCCTGCCCGGCCCGCGAAAACAGGGCCAATCCTCGGCTTTTGCCGCAGAGACTTCGATGAATGAGATCGCTAGAACCGAAAGCACCCATCGCATTCTGCTCGATATGATCGACTTCATGCTCCGAAACCTCCCAGTGAATGACCTGCCCCACGCGGGCCTGTATTCGGTTCAGAATACTCCCGCACGCTCCGAAATGCACTCCTTTTTCGATGCCGCGTAGCTATGCATATGAAGATCGGATACCCATGCATCAACCTGACAATCGGGTGCAAGGCGAATCGGACGTTTCGGCTCAAGTCGTACTCCGAGCTCCGGCTGATCGAGACAGTCGCGAACAACCTTGACTGTCTGGAGGCGATTCTGCAGTGGAATGTGGAGAGGCGGGTGCTGTTCTTTCGGCTGAGTTCCGACCTCGTGCCGTTTGCGTCGCACCCGGTGTGCCGGTTCGATTGGCAGAGTCATTTCCGTGAGCAGTTATTGCGGATCGGCGACTTTATCAAAAAGCACGGCATTCGGATCTCGATGCATCCGGACCAGTTCACCCTGATCAACTCGGTGGACGAGGCGATCTTCGAGCGCAGCCGCAGGGAATTGCTCTACCACGCTCAAGTGCTCGATGCGATGGACCTCGACGCGACGGCCAAGATACAGATTCACGTGGGCGGCGTTTACGGTGACAAGGCGGAGAGTATCCGGAGGTTTGTCGAACGCTTCGGGCAGCTTGACCCGGCAATTCAACGCCGGCTGGTCATTGAGAACGACGAGAGAAGCTACCGTCTGCGGGACTGCCTGCAGATCCACGGCCGGACGGGTGTGCCCGTGCTATTTGATGTGTTTCACCACTCCATTCTCAACCACGGCGAGGACGTGCACACGTGCCTCGAAGGGGCTGGCGCCACATGGAGCCAGCGTGACGGCATCCCGATGGTCGATTATAGCAGCCAGGCCATTGGCAAGCCTGTCGGATCACATACGCAATCCATCGAGACCAGGGCCTTTAGAGCATTCCTTCGTGATAGCAGACCGTTCGATTTCGACATCATGCTGGAGATCAAAGACAAAGAAACCAGCGCATTGAAGGCTATCAGGGCTGCTTCCGGCGACGAACGGTTCGCAGGTTGATTGTTGTTGCCATTTGTCCGCTACGGATGTCACCGCGCGTCGAGCCAGATTCCTCTCGGGTTTCTGCGTCCCATCGCCCGCGCCGAGCCACCGAATCACCCCGAGCTGATAGGGATTTCCCGTGACATTTATATCGGACTTTGATAGGATAGAGGGATCGAGACCTTGCGGCTGGTTGGCACCGACTGATTCACGCGGTGACGCGCGTAAGGCTCTCAAGACCCTGTGTAAAACGAGGATGAGCGTTCGGCCGTTGGAGGGCCGGGATGGGCGGTGAATTGGCATATTCGCCGCCACGGGTTGGAGGTCTACCCGGACGAGAGATGGTGGCAGTGACACTGTGGAAGGGCATGCCATGATGCATCGAGTGTCTGTACTTATCCTGTGGGCAGCCGTTGCAGGTGTTTTCACGCCGGCTGTGGTTCGATTCGGGGGTGGGCAGGATCGCATGGTCCGCAAGGGGCCGCCCTCTCAGTTATCGCCGACCGGCGGAGCGAGCGTGCATCAGAATCGACCGTATCACCCATACAGCAAGATCGAGCTTCCCGCGGAACTGTCGATCGGTTTAGGGCAAGGGGACAGCGCAGGGGAGGCCATCACGATTACAGTGGCTGCGTCCTCCCTGGTGCCCGTTGACTCGGGTGTCCTCACGCTGATGGTGCCGAATGTGGGTGCTGAGTCCAACCATACGGAGGTGCTCTGGGCTGGGACGCCGGCCGATTTCGTAACCGAGAGCGCCGTATACACGGTGGACGCACTGCCGGTCGGCCGGTACTGCTTTACCGTCGCCTTCGAGTTTACGCCGCAGGGGGAGGACGCCGACAAGATCGCGATTTCGCAGTCCCTGTACCTTGATGTCAGAGACACCGGCATTCTCTCGTCCACTGTGTCATTCGAGCACATCCAGCGGCTGGAGCTGCGACGGGAACTGGAGCGGCGCATCCTCGCGACTTACAGGCCCGGGCTCCATATCGCCGGCGAGCAAGCCGTCGATGACGAATTGGCCCGCCTGGAGGCCGCCGATCCCGGCTTCCTTGACCGCAAGATCGCCGAGCTCAAAGCGACCGACCCTGATGTCGCCCGCAGAATCCTGGAACTGAACGAACGCCCGGCGGAGGTTCGTGAGGAGACTGCCGGCGTGAGCGAGGACAAGCAGGTGCAGCTTGGGTCTGGAAGGATATAAGCATGGAGAAGTCCCCATTTCGCTCGATACGTGGTGTTCTCTGGATCGTTGGCGTCATTCTCTTCCCGGCCCCAATTGCCTTGGGCCATGCAGACCTGGCCGTCACCAGCGTCGACTTGTTCAATCTGCCGCTTGATGAGGAGTACTTTCCTGGAGGCGAGATATTCTACGGTGTTGACTTGGAGAACCACGGGCATGAGGGATCAAACGATTTCACCGTCGATTGTTACGCAGTGGAAGACCGATTGTACAACCCGAAGGAATACTATGTGGGTTCTACGACTCGAACTGGGATGAATGCGGGGGAGTGGCGTCAGATTGGGGTAAGGTGCAGGCTGCCGCTGAACATACCCGCGGGCCTCTATGAGATCAAAGCGACGGTTACTTGCTCTAATGATGATGATCCGTCTGACAACTGGGACAGCATGTACTGGCCGCTCGAAGTGGTCATACCGCACCCCAACCTGTCGGTCCGATTAGTGGATGCCTCAGGTGACTGTTACCGACCCGGCGATTCCGTGGCGATCACCAGCATCGTGAGGAACGTTGGGAACCTGAATTCGGGAAGCTATTCCATTGATTACTACGCTGCCATAAGCCCTTCGACCATGACAAGCGGTTATCGCTTGGGAACTGCTGGTGGGAATCCTTTGGATCGTTCCCAGCAAGAGACCGTTTCAACGACCTGCCAATTCCCGTTGGACATGACGGAAGGCAAGTATTTCATCTGTGCAAAGGTTGCCTGTTCCGGTGATGTCAATCCCGGCAACGACACAGGCTATGATGGTGCCTTGGTGTGGGTAGGGCCGTTCTCGGATCTGGCCGTACAATCAGTAGATGCCGCGGATGGTACCTGTATGTCCGGCGGGCAGATTCTGGTTCATAGTGTAGTTCAGAATGTTGGGGACAGGATTTCTGACGGTTATGTTGTTCACTATTATGTATCGTTGGATACCACCGTCACGACGCGGGATCCGTGCATAGGTTCTGAGAGTTTGGCTGCCCTGGCGCCGGGTGAACAGCGTGCTTGTGGCATCACCTGTCAACTCCCCCTGTATTCCCCGGAAGGCAAGTGCTACATAGGGGCCATAATCACTTGCCCTAGCGACCCGAACCCGCAGAACGATTGCGGGGTGGACGGCACAGCCGTAACGATGATGCATCCACCCGGCTATGTCTGTGGGCGGATCACGTACCGGGATTTGGAGAATTGGGTGCACCCCGTGAGGTACGCTCTGGTCAGGGTGTATGATGTGGATGGGGACAACGACCCGCTGGATGACCGTGTAGTCGGAGAGACGTACACGGATCAAGACGGGAACTACAGCATTCTCATCCTCATGGATGAAAAGAGCGGCCGGCAGGTGTACGTCAAGGCCTTCACGCAGGCTGTGCCGGGGGTCTATGCTGGAACTACGAGCAGGATCTGCTCCGTCCAGGATGATGTCCTTCACCAGGTCTATTCGCTCAAGAGCCCGCTGTATCCGCATCCGCAGGAGGCATCGCTTACGGCCAGCATGACCACACAGGGCGGGGAGTTCATGGTATACGACTCCGTAATCGAGGGCTTTCACAAGGCCAAGACGTTCTTTGGCATCGAGCCGAACGAAATCACCACATATTGGCCCTCATCGGATAACGGAACGTACTACGATCCGAACAGCGGCATCCATATTGCCCAGGGAGACCGGGGCGACCGAGACGTGGTCATGCACGAGTACGGGCATTTCGTGGCGCAACTGGCCAATTTCGCCCAAGGTGCTGTCGGCGACCACCCCATGCACTACTGGAATATCGATCTTCGATACAGCCCTGCCAACCGGATTGAGGAGCACGCGAGGAACCTGGCCTTCCGTGAGGCTTGGGCTACGCTGTTCAGTATCGCCACACAATATGGCGATACCTGGTACTGCTATTCAGGGGATGTCAAATACCAGGATTATGATGAGAAGCTGCGAACGAGGTTCACGCTTGATCTGGAGAAGGAAACAGGCTACCACAGGCGGCCCGGGGAATTCTATGAGAACATGAACGCCAGTACGCTATGGGACATCTTCGATGACAACTGTGATGGCGTGGACAACCGGGATACGTTGAGCGATACAGGGCTCACGAAGATCTGGACGGTGCTGAATGAGAGCAAACCTGAGAACATGAAGTGCTTCTGGAACGCCTGGTTCGAGAGATACACCTACGCCAAGGAGATGATACGGCTTTTCAGCGATAATGGTATGTCGTTCCCATATCTGGGCCCCTCCACGGCAGTGGAGGGTTTCGAGACGAGTGATTTCAGTGCCTTCGCTTGGATGCATCCAACCGATGTGCGCTGGATTGTCACGCCCGACGTCCGGCACCAGGGGGCGTATAGCGCGAGGACGGGCATTCTTGGAAACAGCCAAAAGACCACGCTGGAGATCAGCATCAAAGTAGACGGCGGGTCGATCAGGTTTTGGCGCAAAGTATCCACGGAGGAAGGATTCGACAGATTCCAGTTCTTAATCGATGGATCGATGATGTGTGAATGGAGCGGAGAGCATGATTGGGAACAGTTTGCCTTCTCCGTCCAGCCCGGAACGCATACGTTCACCTGGACGTATGGCAAAAACTATACTACAGCCGAAGGCGCGGATGCGGCGTGGATCGATGATATTGAATTTCCGATCTGGTAGACGCCTTGCGAAAAAATTTTTGCCTGCCGGCCCTGGCGGCCTGTGTGCGGGGCTTTCGACACGGCTGCTCCGGTATTGAAAACATAACTGCCGATGAGAGCGCGACATAGCATTTGCTGCAGCATCACCTGTTCGTTTCCCGAGGCGTGACGTCGCTGCCCTTGTGATGCCTTCACGTGGCCACATGCACAGAATTAGGCAATCTCCCCGATTGACAAACCGACAACGGGACCTATAATGTCACTCAGTTGTCGATGCAGTGGTCACACGGCTGCATCGGGCAATGAGAAGGCACGGTGAGGAAAGCCGGGAGGGTGGCTCGTCGGATGGATGGGACGGGCCCGATGGTTTGCTCTCGAGCTCAGGAGGAGTGTAGATGGCAAGGATCACTGACCGCAAGCCATTCCTGGATGGGCAGCGGTTTTTCTTTAGAAGTATCGGGGCTCTTGGTCTGCTGTCGGGAGAGACCGAGGCAGGAGGGCGTCTGTTGCAGAGTGAGGGTGGTGTTTCGTTTCGTCGTGCACGAGTCGCATTGACGCCGGCCGCGGATGATCGCACGAGCTGGCTCTCTGATGGATTTCTCTCCCGTCGTCGCATGAAAAGCATCTTTCGCTGGTTTGCCTGTCCGGCGGCCATGACAAACACATAATCAGCCGGATGGAGGTGGTCATCTAAGCATAGTCTACCCGCCGGAGTGTTGGCGGCCATGACGGATTCAGTCTCTATATCGAGGGTCATCCTCGGTATCATCGGAGAACCACGGATGGCCGGGAGAATCAGGGTCCACGGATGGACTGGGGCACTGCTCCGACCATAACCCCAAAAGGGTGCGGCCTCCGGAGCAGTGCCCCTTTATGACTGCATCAGCCGCTACATCTTCGTCAGGGCGTCCGCCGCGGCCTCGGCGTTGCCCACGAAGGGACGATAGGGCCAGAGCGGACAACATGCGATGGGGCACTCGCGAATCCGCGTCCGTTGCCAGTGCATGCAGTCCAGGCACTTGGCCGCGATCGCCGCCTTCGGATCACGTCCGGACATCGCCTTGTCATACTTCTTCTGATACGTTGCCTTGTCTGCGCCCGGGATGGTTTCCCGGTACTGACGCCTTTGCTGGCAAACCTTCCTGTTCATGATTCCATACTGCCCTAAAACCCATGATACGGTGGTTACCCCCATTAAATGTACATTTAACCATATATTGAGGCGGTGTGCAACAGGATAATCCTTGGATTCCGGCGGTGGGTGCGGTCGGCATACGGTGGCGGATTCGGATTCCAGCCGACACAAGAGCGCAGCCCAGTCTTCTTTCGCCCCTACGGGGCTTGGAGATAGGATTGACTATCGTACCCACCGTTGAAACGGTGGGCTAGTGTCGATCGCCCCCGTGGGGCGGACGGGCCGACGCAAGAGGACTGGAGCGAAGTCCAAGCCCGCAGGGCGATAGCCAATAGCCGCAACGCCTGTGGGATAGTGATCAACCCGTCCAGGCGCAGTTCAAGCCCGCAGGGCGATAGAGAATAGCCCAGCGATTCATCGCTGGGGAACCGGGGCCGAGGACAGAAGCCAGTCCCGTAAGGGACGAAAGAGGCGCTGTCCGCACACGGCGGCTACACGCCGCCACCAAATTCCGACCACACCCCCGGCGGTCCCTCGGATCGTTCTTTTCGGAGGGTTGGCATGCCGGCGGGGCTCGGTCTGCTCTCGCTCGATCAGGTGTTCTAAGCATTGTAGCGCGGGCAAATGCGAGATTTGCTGATCCTGACGCTGTGTTGCCTTCCGTAGGAGTGTTTTTGAGGTAGTTCTGATGGGTACATGAGAGATGATTCTTATGTTTGAGAGCCTATGGGCACGATGACCGACATCTGGCCGGCAGTGGACGAGGCCGTGCAAGCCGCCCGGGAGGTGCTCTATAACAACATGTGCGGCAACTACCACGGGTTGCCGCGGACGGCTGCCTGGGGCTATCCGGAGCCCTACACGCGCGATCTGTTGCTTTCCAGCCTGGCTGCCCTGGTGACGAAAGACAAGGAATTGATGACCTCCCTGCGGCAGGTGCTCAAGAGCCTGGCCGACAATCAGACGCCTCTGGGGCACATACCCTCGCTTGCGCATAGTTCTGAGCACCTGGGAGCAAGCGATACGACGCCTCTGTTCCTGGTGGCCGTGGCGATGTACCGGCGCGTTACGGGCGAGAAGAGCTTCCTGGAGCAGGCGGCTCAGAAGGCCTTGACGTGGATGGCCTATCGCAGTCCCGAGAACCGCGTCATGGTAGATCAGCAACCGACCACCGACTGGCGCGACGAGCAGTGGGTGCCTGGCTACGGGCTGTACGTCAATGCGCTGGTCTATACCTATCTAAAGCTGTTCGGCGAGCGCAAGAAGGCTTCGGAGTTGTACGACCTCATGCATCGCTTCGCCGTGACCAGCGCGGAGAGCCATGGGCACGTGCATCGCGGCTTGCTCCTGCCCCACAAACCCTACTTCGCCCTGTGGGCCTTCAAGGAGTACGGCAGCGAGCGCTTTGATCTGATGGGCAACAGCCTGGCGATCCTGTCGGGCCTGGCTTCGCCCAGCCGTGCCGAGAACATGGTGGCGTGGATTGAGGAGGAATGTGAGCATCTGCGGAAGCACAGAGAGCTGGCGGTCGATCTGCCCCCGTGCCTGTTTCCCTTCATGCGTCATGGCGATCCGGACTATCTGAGCCGCGTCGAGCGGTTCAATCCGCCGGGATGCTACTGCAATGGCGGCGTATGGCCCTTCATCTGCGGCTTCTACGTGGCGGCGATCGTGGCGGCTGGGAAGAAGCGACTGGCTGAAGAGAAACTGGCGGTCCTGACCGAACTGGTCCGCCAAGCGAAGAACCCGGACCTGGCATTTGGATTCAATGAATGGCACCAGGCCCAGACCGGTCAGCCGAAGGGTCAGGACTGGCAGACCTGGTCGGCCGCCCTGTACATCTATGCCGCCGAGTGCGTCCGCCAGGGCTCTACGCCGCTCTTCGATGAAGTCAGAGAGAGTTGATACAGACTGCGAAAACGAGAATTCGCGAGAAGATGGCAACCCGATTTGCTGAAGGCTCCGTAGACAACCGGTCAATCCAGGCGGCTCGGGATGCATACTACCGCAGGTTTGCCCGCAACGTGGTCGCCAGGCATGTGGCTGCCGAGAGGTCGGCGTATGAGGACAGAAACGTGCTCGAGCAGATCATCATCCCTTTCATCTTATCGCGGTTCGAGCCTGAGACGGTGCTCGATATTGGTAGAGAGCCGTACGAAGCTTTCTATAACGAGTTCTTCGAGGGCCGGGAGCTTTGGACACTGGATTGGGATGCACAGAGAGCCCGCTTTGGCGCCCCTGATCATATCACCGACAGCGCCGCGAATCTGACAAACCATTTTGCCGAGGACTACTTTGATTTCGTGCTGATGAATGGCGTGTTCGGCTGGGGACTGAACGACCGGGACGCTATCGAAACGGCATTCGCCGCGGTCCACGTCATTCTCAATCCGCGAGGCATCTTCGTGCTTGGCTGGAACGACACGCCTGATCTTGTCCCCGTTCCTCTCGATCAGGTTCAATCCCTCAAGCGGTTCACGCCATACCACTTCGAGCCTCTCGGCGGAACTTCATTCCTGTGTGACACCTGCAGGCACACCTATAGCTTCTACGTGAAATAGCCGACAATCGCATTTTCGGTGCAGCAAGAACCGAGCAAGTCTATTGAACAGGCCTGCGGCCTGCGCTATGATGTGTCCCGGAATCTGCTTGGCATGATTGGCTTGGAAATAACAATGACGGTATATGCGGACGAAATTAGAGCAAATCGCCTCTTACGGTGCGTGATCGCCGCGGTGCTTTCGCTGTCATGTGTCGCGGCAGGTGTGGAGGCGGGTCCTGTGACTGTGGATGGATTGATGGCTTCGCCAGAGTCGGGTTGGCCGCAGTGGCGCGGGCGCGGCGCGATGGCATGTCCGACGAGAAGAATCTCCTGCCGGCTTGGCCCGAGGGTGGTCCGAAGCTGTTGTGGAAGATCGACGGTCTTGGCGCCGGCTGGTCCTCGCCGATCATTACGGGAGGCCGACTGTTCATTACCGGCGATGTGGGCGACGATCTGATTGTGTTCGCGTTCGATCTCGGGGGCAAGCCGATCTGGCGGGCGAAGAACGGCAAGGCGTGGAAGGGGCCTTATCCCGGCGCGCGGGCATGCTGCGCGTATTCGGAGGGCCGGCTGTATCACATGAACGCGCATGGACGCGTGACCTGCCTCGATGCCGCCACGGGCAATGAACTCTGGACCCTCAACGTCCTGGAGCAGTTCGGGGGCAGGAACATTACCTGGGCGGTCAGTGAATGCCTGTTGATCGACGGCGACCGCGTGATCGTCACGCCGGGCGGTACAAAAGCCCTGATGGCAGCGCTCGACAAGCGGACAGGCCAGACGCTATGGACCACGAAGCCGCTTGATGAGGACAACACGTCTCACAGCTCGCCGATCCTGTTCCGATACGGCGGGCGCCGCATGATCGCCAACTGCTCCTCGGCTCACGGCTTTGGCGTGGACGCCGATACGGGCGAGCTGCTCTGGACGGTCCCACTGCGAAATCCGCATGGCGTGAACGTCTCGACGCCGGTGTTTGACTCCGGCCGCGTGTTCTTCATGACGCCATACGCCGAGCATGGCCGACAGTACCGCCTTCGCCCGGATGGCGGGGCGATCTCTGCGGAGCACGTGTGGACATCGCCCGTCGACGCCGTGACAGGCGGGGCGGTGCTTGTGGATGGCACACTGTTCGCCGCGGGCTACCGCGAGTGCAAATAGTGGCTCGCGATCGATTGGCAGAGCGGCCGGACGAAATACGAGTTCAAGGACCTGACCACGGGCTCGGCCATCCACGCCGACGGCCGGCTTTACTGCCTCGACGAGCGCAGCACTGTCGCCCTCTTGAAGCCCGGTGCGACGGGCCTGGAGATTGTCGGCCAGTTTCAGCTTGTCACCGAGCGAGTCCGCGACGCCTGGGCCCACCCCGTCCTACTTGACGGCTGGCTCTATCTCCGTTACCACGATAGCCTCTGGTGCTACGATGTGCGCGCTCAGGGGACATTGACGCCGCACCAGTAGAAAGCGGTGTTGTCCTCGGCTTTGAGCCATTCCGCATGGCCGTCGAAGAACAAGTTGTTGCAGCCGCGGTTGCGATGGCGGTCCTGGGCGACTCGCCGGTGCAGGTTGTTGCCTCGAACGGTCTGGTCCGACGCGGGCAGGTGTGTCGTCGACCAGACGTCCAGCAGGTTCAGGTTCGACAGGAGATTCAGCTCGTCCTTGTCGCGGACGACGGGACGCCAGTCGCCCGCCTCATTGTCGGCCAGATAGATCCGTTGCGATGTCTGCCTGACGGAGTGGAGCTTGGTCGGGTCATCCTTCTGCTGACCCTTGTTGCCGGTGGTCAGGCCGGGTTTGTCCATGTCCCACGCATTGACCACGTAATCCACCGTTTGCTCGGCGTTGCGGGCGTTGTTCGATCCGATGCCGGTGCGAGGAAAGGATGGGCACTGGTAGATATCGACTTCGCGATAATCCGCAAGGGACCGGTACTTCTCGCCGAGAAAGGGCATGAAGACGAAAACCCATTTTGCCTGCTTGTTGTCGAGGGCCCGCGGGATGAAATCGTCGTACTCCTGCGCGTACATCTGCAGTGCAATTCCAAGTTGCTTGAGGTTGCTCAGGCAGTACACGTCGCGGCCCTGCTTGCGCGCCTTGCTCAGGGCCGGCATGAGAATCCCCATCAGCAACGCGATAATCGCGATCACCACCAGAAGCTCGATCAGCGTGAAACCCCTGTGCCTGTTCCCCATCGCGGCGTCTCCGAGAAGTCAAATCATCAGTAGGTCGAGTCTTCCTTACTATATCGTCCCGAACAGGCACGCAGTCAAGGCCTCATTGAGGTCATTTGGAGGATGCCTGTCTGTACAGTGCTTGAATGTCGGCAGGGCCCAGGGCAGCATCGAAGAGTTGCACGTCGTCGAGGATGCCGTTGAAGTAGTGGGGGGCGCTGGGGTCATAGGAGGCGCCTATCCTCAGGTTGCCGATGTTGGCTGTATCGATCGGGTGCTCAGTCAGTTCCAGGACAGCCTGCGGCTGGGCGTCCACGTAGAGCCGTATGTCGCTCACGTGCGGGTTGCCGGGATCGATAGGGTCGAGCACAGCGGCGATATGATGCCACTGAGTGTCGCCGATCAGCTTGCCGGATGCGACGGCGGAGCCCGGGCCGCAAGAGAATCGGAATTTGCGATTCGCATCGACTTCGAGCTGCCAGTATCGGCCGGGCTCCGGCGTGCCCCAGACGAGGATCGTCTGATTGTCCATGGGCTTATCGGTCAGTTTGATCCAGGCGGTCACCGCGCGGGGACGCGTGCCATAGATTTCCGAATTGCTGCTGATTTCCACGAGATCATCGATCCCATCGAAGCGCAGCCCGCCACCATTCACGGCCTCGACCCACTGCGAGCCATCATCAGGGAAGTTGTGCAGCAGGCCGTTGCGCCGTCCCTGTTCCTCAACAGCCGTGCTTCCCGCTGTCTCATCGAGCCGCCAATGGACAGTCGGCGAGGCCAATCCATCTTCCTGTTGCCAGCGGCTTGCCAAGACGCTCAGGTCGTACAGGTCGATTCTGTCGGGACTCGCCGGCGAGAGATCGCACGATGGCTGCCATCGGGCGCCGGCGGGCCCGCTGAGCCAGGCGGACGACATGAGCGACAGGTCGTTGCCATCCACTGTGCCATCACCTGTGCAGTCCTCGGCGACCGAGTCGCCGGTGCGGAAGCTGTACGTCCGTGTGAACCTGGCCTCCTCGCCGGGCGCCAGGGTGATTTGGAGGAACTGTTCGGGCGATACCTGGTAATCCGTGGTCCATATTCCCACGTACGCGGCGGGGATTGACGCGTCGATGATCAATCGCTGCAAGGTCTCCGTGTGCTCGGCCGCGAACAAGTCTGGGCCCGCATAGTCCTGCGGCTTATAGATCCAGATCTTCGGAACGCTGGAGATCTTGTTCATGTAAACGACAGCATTCCCAATGCGCACTACATCCGGCGCAGCGGCGGGCAGGAGGGCCCTCACTTTGCCCGGCGGCGACCAGGGCGTCACGTCGGGCGAGGCCGTGAAGGCATACGGGAACGAAATCTTTACGTTCGGGCCGACCGTGTGGCCGCTGAAGCACACGAAGTTGTGGATATACTGCTCTGTCGTGAACCGCTTCGTCCCGGTGTTTCGCAGCACGTAGCTCATGATGAGCCGGTCATTCTTGACGATCAGGTCCTCCTCGAGCCGGCAGGAGTAGCCTTTCGCACTTCCGGACAGCGTTTGGATAAAATGGGCCCGGTCGCGTTCCCACGTCACGGTCGAGCGGGCCAGCTCGACTACCGGGTAATTGGTGGAGAAATTGTATGCGCTGGTGTCACGTCGCAGGATGCCGACGCCGATTTTGAGAAATGGGTCGCCGTTCACGCCTTCGTTGTAGCCCGGTGGGTCCGGCTGAAACGCCTCCTGGCCGATATCGAACTCCATCGGCAGTCCGCCGAGATAGCTCAAAGCCCCGCCGCCAACGGGCGAATACAGGAACTCCCGGCCGTCGAGTTGCACGCGAAGCACGTTGGCCACGGGCGAGAACCGCAGTCCTCTGTTCCATTTGCATTCGGGCAAGTCGGGGTCACCGACCTCGACCATCAGGCCGCCGCTTTGCAGGAGGCGGGTGCCCGTATGCGCGGGCAGGGATTCACCTGTTACAGGGACAGGCCAAAAGGCGACAAGAACGGACGCGACGACGATCCAGACAACGGCTTGCCGCGACATATCCTCCACTCCTTCCGCGACCGAGTGTTTTGCGTGAAGCTTCGGGTCGTCCTGGTGTTCTTCCTCCGGGCGGCACATTTCTGACCGGCCGGCATTATCCCTGATTATAGCAGATGGCCGTCAGTATACAATCTCCACAACGTCCTTCTTCTGGGAGCTTTTGACACCCTGCTTGGGATTGCTGATGTGCCGGATGAGATCCTTGCGGCTGATGATGCCGACGAGCCTGCCCCTGTTGAGGATGGGGACCCGGCGGAAGCGGTTCAGCATGAGGCAGTCCACGATGTCCGTGAGATTGTCGTCCTGCTCGAAACAAACCACGCTCGTCGTCATGAACTCCTCGACCGTGCCGGGCTTGTCCTGGCCGCTGTGAAGCAGTTTCAGGACGTCTTTCTCCGTGAGGATGCCTGCCATCGTGCCGTCACCATTGACGACGGGCAGGCCGGTGATGTTGTTCAGAACCATGACACGTATGGCCTCGTGGATGTCCTCACCCTTCGTCACGGTAATGACATCCGTCTTCATGATCGCGCTTGCTTTGATCATCTATGCTATCTCCACAGTCTTTACGCGTCTTTGTCGGTTGTACGGGGCCCCGAGAACCGGGCGCATCCATCATTTATCGACAGGATTGTGTCGCACCATGAATGCTTCGGCGACAGGGCTGAGATCCCTGCCATCGGATTGCGCTTCGCTATGCCGCAAGGGTAGAATAATCTGCAGGTTGGTTGATTGTGGAGCACGAACGCACGGGCAAAGTCTTATGTATTGTGCTCGTTTCCTTCCTCCGGCTCGGCGGCTTCCGTGGCGCGGTCCTTGGTGAGTTCGGCCAGCAGTGCGGTGGCGTAGCAGCCGGAGTCGAGCTCGAAGGCCAGCTCCAGGTAAGGCCCCAAGTCGTCCTCGCCGGTCACGACGGCGGCGCTTCGGGGCTGGAATCGCAAGGGACGCCGGCCGCCGCGGGCGCCGAAGTGCTTCATCTGTCGCATGTCCAGATCGCTTAGATTCTCGCCGTCGAGGATCGGGTTCTCGATCTCGCCGGCGGGGCCCGTGAGCCGGGTGAGACGCCCGCCGAGCAGGGGACCGGTGGGGCTGATCTCGAAGCTGTCGCAGCGGGGCTGCTCCACTTCCGGCTGCTCGACGCGGAAGCACGCCCCGTTGACGTGCTTATAGGCCATATCGCCGAGGAGCATCTTTTCGATGTGCGGCATGCGGGCGGCGAGCACGCGATTGAACAGGTCCGACTGGTAGGCCGAGATGAACAGGCCCTTGAGGTGCTTATCGACGGTGTAAAAGACTTTCTTCTTGTTGCCTTTGCCGCCGACCAGCGCCCGCAGGGCGCGTCGCTGATCGAAGAACGACCCTGGCCAGGCTTTGGCGGCCTCCTCATACCGGCCCTCGTCGTACAGGCGGCGAGCATCGAGCACCGCAGGCGAATCTATGTCGTCCCTGGGATGGCCCAGAAACAGGTCGGCAAACGCCGCCGCATCGTTTTTGACCACGGCCTTGCCGAGCAGGTGATTGTCCTTGTGGTTGCCAAATCGCTGCGGGCCGAAATAATTCGGCACCCCGCGTCGGCTCAGGATGGACAAGACTTCTTGGGCGACCTGGGCCGCCTGCGGCAGGGGCAAGGCGAGTTTGCGCAGCCGGATGACGAAGCGGTTGCCCCGCAGGTGGCCGGGCTTGAGCTTGTTCGTGTGGCGACTGGTCTGCAGGACTCGCACGTCCGGGATGGACACCTGCTCCACCCGCTGCGGCTCGATGTGCTCGATGGAGATCCACTGGCGGGCTACGGCGTGGGCGTCCTTCAATCCCGCCAGGCCGATCTCCCGGCGGGGGACATTCAGGGCCCGCGCAATGCGGTCCAGAGCCTCCCGCGTGCCGAGACCTTTCTTCTCGATCAGTGCGTATATGTGTGTGCCGGAGCCGCTCGCCTCGTACAGCGGCAGCTCCTCGACGAAGAAATCCTCCGGCCGGGTCTTGATGACCCCGCCGACGCCGGGGATGTCCGCCGTCAAAAAGGGCAATGAATCAGGCATTTGGATTTACGATTCACAATTTACGATTTACAATTTTGGGCCGGAGCAGAGGCCTTCATAGGTCCTACGAGTCCCATAGGTCCTATCTGGTTACCTCGCGGCCGAGCTACTGTTTGAATCGTAAATCGTAAATCGGAAATAGTAAATAGAAAATGATCTTCAGGGAAAGATGGCGAAAGAAGATCGCGAGCCGGCCATTCCCGGCGGAATGGCTGGCCGTTCTGGAAAGAAACGTGCCCCTGTTCGCACGGCTGCCGGAGTCTGACCGCGAGGAGCTGAAGCGACACATCCTGATCTTCATGGCGGAAAAGGAGTTCGAAGGCTGCGGCGGCCTGCGGATCACGGATGAAATCCGCGTTACCATCGCCGCCCAGGCCTGCATGCTCCTGCTCCACCGCCAAACAGAATACTATCCCGGCCTCAAGCACATCCTTGTCTACCCCCGGGCCTACGTGGTCGATAACACGCCCCATCTTCTCGGCGGGACTGTCCTGGAGGGCAGGGACGTCCGGCTTGGCGAATCCTGGCATCGCGGCTCCGTCGTCCTGTCCTGGGACGACGTGCGGCGCAGCGCCGCCGACATCCACGACGGCCAGAACGTCGTCCTGCACGAGTTCGCCCACCAGCTCGACAGCTCCGGCGGCAAAGGCGACAGCACGCCGGTCTTGCAGAGCACTTCGAGCTTCCTCGCCTGGGCAAGGGCTCTCGGCGAGGACTTCGAGAAGTTCCGCCGCGATATCCGCGAGAATCGCGCCGAGGTGCTCGACGAGTACGGCGCCGTCGATCCCGCCGAATTCTTCGCCGTGGCGACCGAGTGCTTCTTCGAGCAGCCCAAAGAGCTTCAGCAGGTCTACCCAAGACTCTACGACGAGCTGAAACGCTTCTACCAGCAAGACCCAGCCACCTTCAACCAGACAGCCTGAGGCCGTGCGGCGGTGCGCGTCATTTCTGTGTTGGGGGCGATACCCTGAGCTTGCCGAGGTGGTAGCGACGGTGGCCGTCGTCAGTGGGCAAGGGCAGGGCGAGTCTGGGGGTGCCGGTGGGCGTGCCGACGGAGATGTAAACGTCGTATTCGCCGGGCTTGAGGAGTCGGGCTCGCTCGTCGGAGGCCAAGGGAAGGGCGAATTGGGCCTTGCGGTCCTTCGGGGTGGCTTTGCCGGGCTCGGTGACGGGGAGGTTCTCGCATATTCAAGCCTTCATCGGCAAAGACTGTCGCGATTCCGCCCTTGGCATCTTTGATCGTCAGGGCTGGGTATCCACCGGGCAGGCAGGGGGCTACGCCGGCGTTGCGCCACTTGGTCGTGAACGCGAAGGTCGAATCGGCGGCGATCTCGTTGGGCCAGGAGGCCTCGACCAATTGCAGACGATAGCCCAGCCGCTGGTTGATTTTGCGGACCAGGTCCTCGTTGGCGGCCAGGAACTCATGCGGCCACCAGTGGACCGATGCGTAGCTGGCGTGGTACTTCTCAATGGCTTCGAGGTACTGGCTGCCGTCCTTCCAGGCGCCACGGTCGCGCGAGGGACCGTAGTGCTCGCTTTCAAGGATGACGGGGGTCTTCTGCCAGAACAGCGGGGCGAAGTCGGCACTGAGATATGCGTTCTGACCAGCCTGGACGAGAATGCTATCGTCGCGGAGAGCCAACCCCTGTTGTGCGGCGTACTCGATCGGCTGCCGTCCGCGGTCGTGCAGGGCGAAATCGTCATTGGCCGCCAGCAGGGTCTTTTTGAAGTGCTTCGTGTGCAGATCGATGTGTCGCTTGATCGTCCCGATGGAATAGGGCATTCGCGTGCTGGCATAGGTGTGACCTTCCCCCCAGACGCCGAAGGAGCCGACGTCGATGAAGGCGACCTCCGGATTGCCGTCGTAGCGGCCGGCCAGAGCGGCCAGGAAGTGGTCCAGCTTCTCGATAAATACCGTGTCGTCGTAGTCCGGCTCCCAATAGGGCCCATTCGGATCGACGCCTTTGCGGGGGTTGAAGTTGTACCCTTTGGCCCCGGCCTTCTGAACCCATTCCGGCGTCGCGTACCGCATGAATGACTCGCTACAGGAGATGCGCAGCGCGATCTGTTTGCCCTTGTCGAGCCATCGCTGGGCGGGCGTATCGAGGACGGACCAGTTGAACTGCCCCTCCTGCGGTTCCAGGTACGACCAGGCAATTCGCAGGTAAACCACACTCACGCCCGGGAAATCATCGACAGTATCGGACGGTTCGAGTTTGCTCCCGTAATTGGATGCGACATTGTCATAATGATGGAGCACCCATCCCATGCCGGGATTGACCAGGGCCTCGCCGGTATCCTGCGGCTGGACCACAGTCGTGTTCTCGTCAGCTCCGAAAGCCTTGCCCGCTGCCAATACAGCTACTGCGATGGCCACCAGCCACTCTCTCGCATGCCACTCGCCCATAATCCCACTCCACATCTTCTGATTCCTACCAATGTACAGGTGTTGGGTATGACAGACGTTTTGCCGGCGATATTTTAACTGACCTGAGGCCTGCGCATAGCCGATAATTCTTTGTCAGGACTGATTTTACATCTGTTGCAAATGTGAGGCCTCACCAGTACGATACGGAATTAGGAAATGCTCAACGGAACAGAATGGATATGACCAAAGCAAAGAAGGATGACGGCCGTCCAGAGCTTTCCGTAGTTGTGCCACTGTTGGATGAACAGGAGAACCTCCGGCCCCTTTATCAGCAGATCAAGCAAGCGTTGGAGGGTCGCTACAGCTACGAGATCATCTTCATCGACGACGGCAGTACGGACGCGAGCTTCGGCATTCTGAAGGGACTGCACGACTCAGACCCGACGGTGCGGGTCATCCGCTTCCGCAAGAATTTTGGCCAGACCGCCGCCCTCAGCGCGGGCTTTGGGCATGCGCGGGGCGATGTGGTCGTCGCGCTGGACGCCGATCTGCAGAATGATCCGGCGGATATCCCGATGCTCGTCGCCAAGCTGGACGAGGGCTACGACGTCGTCAGCGGCTGGCGGAAGAAGAGGCACGATCTGGTCCTGACCCGCCGGCTGCCTTCAAAGATGGCCAACTGGCTGATCTCCAGGGTGACGGAAGTTCATCTGCACGACTCCGGCTGCACGCTCAAGGCCTATCGGCGGGAAATCCTCGATCAGATCGGGCTCTATGGCGAGATGCACCGGTTCATCCCGGCCCTGGCCAGTTGGAGCGGGGCGAGAATCGCCGAGTGCGTCGTCAACCATCGGCCCCGAACGGCCGGGAAGGCCAAGTACGGCCTGGGACGCATGGGCAAGGTGTTGCTGGACCTGATGACGGTCAAGTTCCTCGGATCGTTCTCCACGAAGCCGATTTACGTCTTCGGTGGCCTCGGCCTGTTCACCACGCTTCTGGCGATTCTCTGTGCATGGCTGGTAATTTATCAGAAGCTGGCACAGGGCACCGATATGAGTGGCAATCCGCTGCTGCTCCTGAGTGCCGTGCTCATTATCACTACCGTCCAATTCATCCTGATGGGCTTGCTCGCTGAGTTGCTCGTGCGCACCTACCACGAATCGCAGAACCGGCCAACGTATGTTATCAAGGAGGTCTTGGATTCGCCTGATAACCATGGAGACGGTAAATGAGCGCAGCTCCGCATAGGAAGACAACCGACAAGAAGGTTTCATCTCGCACCCCGGGTTCGGGTCGGGAGGCGAATCCGCGAACCGCAATCCGCATTCCGCAGTTTCTATGGGTTGCCTTGGCGTTGGCTGTGCTGGCAGGCATTCCGTTTATTCTGGGCAAGTACTTCGAGCTCAAGAGCCCCGATCCGTACGACAGTGGCTGTTACGTGTACTCGGCCAAGCACGTCCTTTCCGGCGCTCGCATCGGATATGACGAAAAGCCAAGCGCCCAGGCGGGCACATTGCTGATGAACATGCTCGGTGTGACGCTGTCGGGCTTTAATGAGACAGGTTCCAAGGTCCTCCAGGGTCTCTTCCAGGCAGCGGCATTCACGTTCCTGTTCATCACGATCCGACGGCTCTATGGAAGCCTCGCGGCCGTGTTGAGCGTCACCGTCGCGTCCGTCTTCCTGTCCGCGCCGCTAATCGCAAAATATGGCAACGTCAAAGAGCAGTTCATGATTGCTTTCATGATCATGGGGATCTGCTGCTTCGTCTGGTATCATCTGACCGGCAAGTGGTGGTTGGCCGTCTTGACCGGCATGCTGCTCGTCTGGGGACCCATGTTCAAGCAGACGGGGATGTCGGCGATTGGGGCGGTCGTCATTTTCACTCTCATTCAGGCGATTCTGCGTCGCAGGGCCTGGAAGAAGGCCGCCAAGGACGTCGTACTGCCCTTCATCGGCGGGTTTATCATCGTTGCGCCAATCGTCGGGTGGTACATGCAAATGGGTTCGGCGGTCCATTACTGGCCGTATTCATTCGTTCTCAAACCGGCGCTGTCGATGGTTGGCGTAGATACGAATAAAGGGCAGGTCACCGAGTCGCAGCAGCCGGCCGCGCAAACCAAGCCGGAGAAGGAAGCCGAGCGAGGCCTGATTCTCAAATTACTGCCCGGCTATGTCAGCAACAGTTGGGTGGCCCTGGACTCGGCCGCGAGGAAACAGGTGACCCTGCGGGTCCTGCGCTACTATGGGCTTCTGATCCTTCCCATCGCCCTGGCGCTCGGCGCCATCGCGGCGCGGAGCGTGATCGTGGTGCGCGCCAGACGCGTGAAAGCCGCTGCGCCCGTGGAACAGGACACCGGCAGATTCGTTCTGTTGTTCGGGCTGTGGTGGTTCTTCGACATGGCCTTCGTCTGGATCAGCCCGCATACTTACGAGCAGTACTTCCTGCCCCTGAACGCCTCCGGCGCCGTGCTGGGGAGTTACCTGGTCGGCGTGTACGCTCACAGGCTGCACGGCGACCGCGACAAGACCCGGTGGATGGTCCTGGGCCTGCTCGGGTCGCTGGCGATGATCGTCATGTCGTGGCACATCTTCTTCGGAATCAGGAAGAGCCCGCACAGCGGTGTCGTCTATCCCGAGCCCGCGCCGCGGCGCGGGTATTCGCAGAAGTGGAGTGAGGTCAGAGACGAGAGTCGCTATAGCTGGACACCCGTGGGCAAGTACATCCGCGACCATTCCGAGCCGACCGACAAGATCTATGTCTGGGGCTGGGTTCCGGGCATCTACGTCCAGGCCCAGCGGATGAGCTCGGCCCCCAAGGCCTTCGAGGGAACGATGCACACCCTCCCGCCCGAAGACCTTGCGGCGAGAGTTCAGGAGCTTCTGGCCGCCTTCAACAAGGAGCCGCCGAAGTTCATTGTCGATACACAGAACCAGCACTTCCCATGGGATCGCCCGCCGCTCGTTCTGTGGCCCCGCACCGAGAAGGGCTTCCTGCCCGCCAATAATGAGCAGGTTGTGAAATTGTACGATCAGAGCTACGCCAAGGCACTGAGCGATCAGATCGAGCCGGCCGAAGGCAAACGATACGAAGTGCTGCAGCCGTTGCGCTCGTTTGTGATGAACAACTACCAGGTCGCGAGCCAGTTCGGTCCGTATATCCTGTTCAAGCGCAAGTGACAGGTGGAGGCGTGCCGCAGTGCCGGATTTTGCGGATCGACAATTGAAGGAGCAGCAGGAGCTGTACGACGCCGGCTGGCAGAGCGAGCTCGAGCGGGGCAAGGAACAGCGGGGAAATCTCCAGACGAACCTCGAATTCGTCGCGCAGACGGCCCTGCTCAAGCCGGGCGACCGGATCCTGGAGATCGGCTGCGGGATCGGCACGGTCGTGCACGAGCTTGCGAAGCAGGGTTACGATGTCCGGGGCACGGACATCTCCCATGTGGCCATCGAGTACGGCCGGGCCAAGTACGGCGGCATCCAGTTGGAGGTGCAGCCGGCGGAAGGGCTGGCGTTCGACGACGCATCGTTCGACGTCGTGCTCAGCTTCGATCTGTTCGAGCATATCGCCCGCGTCGATCTGCACGTCAGTGAAGTGTGTCGCGTCCTCAGGCCCGGCGGATATTACCTGTTCCAGACGCCGAACAAGTACTGCGACGCGGCCTTTGAGACCCTTGCGCTGCGGTCCCTGAAATGGCGGCGGGCGCATCCGTCCCTGCACACGCCGGGGCAGTTGAGACGCCGCCTGGCAGGGCATGGGTTCGAGGTCCGGTTCCTGAAGATGAACCCGATGAACGAGTACATGCGTGCAAAACTCAGGAAGTTCGGCCCCTTGGCGCTCCTGTTCGAGTGGATCGATTTTCGAAAGCTGCCGCTGGCCTTGCAGACGAACCTTTACGTGATCGCGAGAAAGAAATGAACATACTGATGCTCAATTACGAGTTCCCGCCCATCGGCGGCGGCGGCGGCCAGGCCCACCTGGCACTGTTGCATCAGTATGCCGGCAGGGGGGATCTGCAGGTCGATGTGCTGACCTCGGCGCCGAAGCCGGGCCTTGTGATGGAGCGGTTGTCCGACAACGTCGCGATCCACCGCGTGGGAATTCGCAAGAAAGACTTGCACGTGTGGCGCAGGAGCGAGGTCATCGCGTGGCTCATCAAAGCCGGATCGGTCTATCGCGGACTGATCCGAAAGAACGACTACAATCTGGTCCATGCCTTCTTCGGTTTTCCGACGGGCTGGCTGTGCTATCGGACCGCGAAGCGGCTGCCTTATGTCATTTCTCTGCGCGGGTCCGATGTGCCGGGAGCGAACGCGAGACTCAAGCTCGACTACAAGATCCTCGGTCCCCTTGTCTTCAAGCCGATCTGGCAAAAGGCTTCCGCCCTCGTGGCATGCAGCGAAGGCCTGAAAGCGCGCGCGATGGAATTCCTGCCCTCGGCTCAGATTGAGGTCATCCCTAACGGCGTCGATCTTCAGCGGTTTCATCCGGTCGAGGTCAAGCGGGATTCCGGCACGCTCAGGCTCTTGACCGTGGGCCGGCTGTCCATGACCAAGCGGCTTGGACTGCTGATCGAGGCGGTTGAGCTCCTGGGCCGTCAAGGCAGCAACGTGCGTTTGACCGTCGTCGGCGGCGGAGCCATGGAATCGGAGCTGCGGCAACTGCTGGACCAAAAGGGCTTACGGGGCATCGTCACGCTCCTGGGCCGGCGTGAGGGCCGTGAGATGCCGGCGATCTATCGGCAGAACGACGTTCTTGTCAGCGCGAGCATGCAGGAGGGGATGAGCAACGCCATGCTTGAGGCGATGGCCAGCGGCCTGCCCATCGTCACGACTCGTTGCGAAGGCGTCGACGAGCTCATTGCGGATAACGGCATCATCGTCGATGTTGCGCAGCCCGCCGCCATCGCCGCCGCGATTGAGAAGCTGGCGGGGAATCGAGCGACCCTCGCGATGATGTCATCGGCGGCGAGGAAGAGAGCCGAGGATTTCGGTTGGAACAAGGTCGCTGAATCGTACTTGCGGCTCTATGCGGAGGTCAGATGAAAATCCGCGTACTGCACGTGATCGATCATCTGGGGTACGGCGGTGCCCCCTTCGTGGTGAAGAACATCGTCGAGCGAATGCCGGAGGACCACTTCGAGAGCTTTGTGTGCGCCCTTCGCTTGAATCCGAAGTCGATTCCGATCCGTGGCACCGTCATGAGCCTGCAATGCCGCAGGTACGACCCTGCCGCCATTAGGTCGATTGCGGGTCTGTGCAGGAGCTACCAGATCGACATTGTTCATGCCCACCTGCAGAAAGCCATCATCAGCAGCCTGCTGGCGAAATCCCTCTACCAGGGCCGAGTGGTTATCCACGAGCACGGGGCGATCTTCCGGGGTGGCACAGGCTGTGTGTATCGCCGGTTGCTGTGGCTTTTCGGACCGCGAGCGGATGCGATCATCGCCAACTCTGAAGCGGCGAAATCGGCTGTGCAACGTGTACTGCGAAGGTCCGCAGTCCCGGTGACAGTCGTTGACAACTTCATCGACTTGGAGCGGTTTGCCCCTGACCGCTATGAGAGGACCGCCGCACGGGCCTCTCTGGGCCTGGGTGAAGACAAGTTCGTCGTCGGGTTCGTGGGCCGGCTGGATCGCGCGAAAGGGGCGGACCTGCTCATTGACGCGGCGGCAATCCTCAGGGACGAAGACGATTCCTGGCGTTTCGTTGTGGTCGGGGACGGCCCGGAACACGAGCATCTGGAGAATCAGGCTCGCACGCTCGTGCTCGACCGCGTGGTGATATTCGCGGGCCTGCAGGAGAACACGGCGGCCGTCATGCGGGCCTTCGACGTGGGCGTGGTCCCCAGTCGGAGGGAGGCATTCGGCATTGCCGCTCTGGAGATGATGCGGATGAGGGTGCCGGTGATTGTCTCGCCCGTCGGCGGTCTGCCTGAATTGGTCCGGAATGGACAGACAGGCATTGTCCTTCCGCGGCTGGCTCCCGAAGCCATTGCCGAATCGATCCGACAACTCAGACAGGACGGCGCTCTGCGGGAGGGACTTCTCCGCAGTGGATTCGAGCATTCCTCCTCGTTTGACGGCAGCGGGCCCATGCGGCAGATTGTGGAACTCTATGAACGATTGATGTCCTCGGGAGGGGCGCAGCGGTGACGCATAAAGGCGAATCCATGGGTATTGAGAACCTTGAGAAGACCGGTGCCGCAGTGTACGAGACATCGCACCACGAGATCTTCAACCCGATAGAGCAGCGGCGATTATACAGTGCACTCCAGGAGGCAATGAATGCAGTGCAGACAGGCTCGAAGCCTTTGATGGCCTTCGACCATGGCTGCGGATCGGGCAACCTGACCAGGCATCTGAGCGAGTTGGGTTTCCACGTCGTCGCCGCCGACGTGTCCGATGATTATCTCAAGGCCGTCGAGCGGAAGTTCTCCGGGACAGGCAAGGTGGAAACACTCAGAATCAACGGGGCAGATCTGTCCAACGTGCCGGACACTCGCTTTGATCTGGTCGCTACTTACTCCGTGCTGCATCATGTCCCGGATTACCTTCGCATCGTCGAGGAGATGTGCAGAGTGATCAAACCCGGCGGCGTCATCTACATCGATCACGAGGTGACGGAAGCGTATTATCAAAGGCCGGCCATCTACGCGGAGTTCTTGACGAAAGCCCGGCCACGAGTGGATTGGCGACGCATGGTATCCTTGATGCTCGACGTCAAGGGCTACAAGCACATCCTTCGACGACTGGCGAATCCCCGCTACAAGCGGGAGGGCGACATCCACGTCTGGCCCGACGACCACATCGAGTGGGGCAAGATCGAGCAGGTTCTGCTGTCGCATGGCTTCGAGATCGTCCGCAAACAGGACTACCTTCTCTACAAGGCGATCTACGATCTGCGGGTCTACGAGGAATACAAAGAACGTTGCGCCGACGAGCGCGTGTTGATCGCGAGGAAAAAGCAATGACGGATGAACAAAAGGCAACCGAGGCCTTCTTTGACCATCTACGAAAGGCCGAGCAGCCGACGGGGCTGGGCCTGCGATTTATGCGGCGGGCCTCGCAGCGAATCCTGGCATTCGCGGATGTGTCGCCGGGGAGCAGCGTCCTGGAGATCGGTCCTGGGCGGGGGGAGTTCGCCGAGCTTTGCCTCGCACAAAAGATGGAATACCACGCGGTGGAGCCCAACGTCGGACTGGCCGAGTCGCTGCGACAGAAAGGAGCTCACGTCATTTGTGCGAGGGTCCCGCCGCTGCCGGCCCTGGACCGCAAGTTCGATCTCGTCGCCATGGTCAATGTGATGGAGCACATGAACGGCCTGGAGCAGGCGCTCGACACGGCGTGTCAGATTAGGCGGGTCCTGAATCCGGGCGGCAAGTTCCTGATCCACTCGCCGGACTATCTGAGCTGGCGCCAGCAGTTCTTCAATTGCGACTTCTCGCACAACTACGTCACGACGCGTCGTCGCCTCGATCAGCTCCTGGTGAATGCGGGGTACGAGGGCATCCGAAGCGACTACATGAGCGGCCCGTTCGGCGGTGCGGCGGCCGTGATCCTGTCGGCGTTCGCCTCTCGCATGCCGTTCGGCGCTCTGGAGGCGTTGTTTCCGTACTGCTCGGTGTGCAGCAGGTTGTACAAGTTGCAGCTCACCCTGTCGCGCCGGGTCCTGATTCTGGGGCATAATCGGTAGGCTCTGACGTGGCAATGTCCATTCGTACCAAGCAGGTCCTGAAGCTCCTGGCCAAAGTCTCCGTGACGGGCATACTACTGGCGTGGGTCCTCTCGCAGGTCGATTTCTCACAATTCCGGCAGACTGTGAGCGCGGCAAACTGGCCTTGCCTGGTCGGTGTATGGCTGTCTACCGCGGCTTTCTTCTGGCTGCAGTGCCTGGCCATGCAGTTGATCCTCAGTAAGCAGGATTGCCGGGTCGGTGTGAACACGCTGTTTGGCGTCAGTTCCATCACCTCCCTTTACAGCCTGGTCCTGCCCGGCATCCTGAGCACGGGCGTGAAATGGTACATTCTCAAGCGGCTCACCGGCAAAGGCAGCAACGTACTGAGCAGTATGCTGTATAATCAGGTGACGCTGTCCGTCGTGATGACGGTGATCGGGCTGGCGGCTCTGATCGTGACAAACCCTGCGAAGACCGGCGTCCCGGGCGAGCAGCGAACCTGGATTGTGCCGGTGGTCAGCGGCCTCCTCCTCGTCGCGATTACAGCCGTGAGCGTGCTCCTGCTGGATCCGCGGACCGGTGCGACGGTTACGAAAGTGCTGGCGGCTCTGCTGCGATGGCTGCCGGGCGGCCTGTGGAACAAAGGACAGACCATGCTGACGCAGATCGCCGCCTTTCAGACGGCGGGCTTCCGATTCCACGCGGTCATTGCCGCCATAAATGCTGTGAATAGCCTATGTGTCGGCCTCCTGATCTACTTCTTTGCCGCGCGGGCGGCCCATATCGACGTATCCGTCGGCGTCCTGATGTGGCTGTGCGCCGTCATCTTTCTTCTGAGCAAACTACCGATTTCCATAGCCAACCTCGGGGTGCGCGAGGTGACCCTCGTGGGCCTGCTCGCAGGGTACGGCGTCGGCCGGGCGGAAGCATTGCTGATGTCCATGATCCTGTTCTCCTCCCTGATCTTCATGGCGGCGATTGGACTTGTCTACTGGCTTGCCTGGGCTGGGCAAGCGAAGAAAGCGAGCCCTCCCGGCAACGACCTCGCCGCCTGAGCCATCCACATTTCCCGCATATACATCCGTTGTTTTTACTTGAATCGGCTCCGTCACCCGGTACAATAGAAGAAGCGGAAATCATGCGACTGCCGACGGCGGGCCGACGAGCGATGCGTACAGTTTGCAGCAGATCCTGATTGCAGGAGGACTCGACATCAGAGCGAATGGGCTTACATTCATCCTGTCGTTGTGTCTGTGTATTCATGGACCCGCGCATCCCGGCACGGGCGCCACCCACATCTGGACGTTCGATGAGGACGGAGGAACCCAGGCTCTCGACACGGCAGGCGACCGATCCGGCACCGTGTACGGGGTGCGATGGGTGCCGGGACGAGTCGGCGCCGGATTGCTGTTCGATGGCATAGACGATTACGTGGCTTTGCCCAACAACGATCCTGTTTGGCTGCCCGTTAACGATTTCACCGTCTCCCTGTGGGTCTACTTCGAGCGGGATAAGGGATCGTCGGTCGAGGAAAGCGAGGTGCTCGTGGACCTCAATCACGCCTCAAGCAGTGATCCGGGGAACGAGCTCGGATACCAGATCCAACGACGGGGTGGCACAGGTAAAATCTCGTTCCAAATGACCACCATCGTCCAGAGCGACGAGGATCTGTATTCGCAGACGATTGTCGTCAAAGGCCGGTGGTACCACATTGCGGCGGTGCGGAGGGGCACGTTGCAGGAGATCTACGTGGACGGTGAGTTGGATGCCTGGCGGGCCTACTCCTCGACGCCCATCGACTTTGTGGGTAGCTACGATGATGACAAGGTCAACGTGGGCAGGTACACGAACACGGCAGGCCCCCCGCGATACCACTTTGAAGGCATGATGGATGAGCTCATGATCTTCGACCGGGCCCTCTCCTCGACGGCAGTCCGGCAGCTCTATCGCGACGTCACCGCCCCGGGCGACCTGTATGTCGATGGGACGCATGGCAGTGACACAAATGCCGGTCTGAGTCCGCGATCGGCGCTGGCGACCATTCAGAAGGCCATCGACCTGGCGCAGAAAGGAGACATAGTCAATGTCTACCCTGGCGTGTATCGCGAGGAAGTCCGATTCCTGGGCAAGGCGATTACCCTGCAGAGCATAGGCGATGCGGCCATCATCGAAGCGCCGGATGGATTTGGCGTGTCCTTCTACATGGGCGAGGGGCCGGACACGGTCCTTCGCAACTTCGTGATTGCCAACAGCTACATCGGTGTCTTCTGCGCACATAGTACGCCGACAATCACCAACGTCACCGTCACCGGCAATGTTTATGGGGTGGACGCCTATGGCCTCTCTGATACCTGGCGGGCCCTTCGTCCCAGCATCAGCAATAGCATCATTTGGGCCAATACGGAGAACGACGTATCCTCATGCGAGGTGAAGTACAGTTGCGTGCAGTTGGTCACGCCGCTCAATCCTATGGATCATGCCTTCCTCTCGGCTGGCGACAATCTCAGCAGCGACCCGCTGTTTGTCGATCCGGAAGGTGGCGACTACCACGTGCGAAGCGTGCGAGGGCGGTACTGGCCTGAGCACGACGTGTGGGTCCTGGATGACGTGACGAGCCCATGCGCCGATGCGGGCGACCCGGCGGCTGATTTCTCCCTGGAGAGCAAGCCCAACGGCGGGCGCTTGAACGTCGGTGCTCACGGCGGCACGATCTACGCCGAGAGAAACGAAGTCCCATTCTCCGGCGACATCAACGGCGACGGCGTCTTCGATGCGACGGATTATGACATGTTCATGACTCTCTGGCAGCAGCACACACAGCCGCCGGAGCCGCCCACCACCACGCCCAGACGCCGTTGAGACTGTCTGCGGCTTGCGGGCAGCGCGCGGGCCGCCTTGGGTCCAAAGGGCCGGACACACATCCGGCTCGGGCAGTCGAGGACCATCGGCCTCGATCGCGTCGGCGTGACCGCGGGTGAGCCGGACACACCGGTAGCCTGCGGGGAACACGCCTGCTGTGCGAGAAGGTCAGGCGGGGGGAATCGGGACGGTCCCCTTCAAAATTCTCTCATGCCCCGCGCAGGATGCCCGCCAATCCGGCGAATCCCAGGTAGCAGAGCCGCGTTTGGCTCTGGATTCAATGCCTGAAAAGTCAGGTTGTAGTGGCTCACTGGGATGGAAGGGGGCAACAATGATGATCCGTTTTACATGCGACAAGTGTGGATATCGAATCAAGGCCTCGGAAGGCTGGGCCGGCCGCAAGGGCAAATGTCCGAAATGTCATCATCATGTGGTCGTGCCTCTCAACGGGGAGCGTCTCGTCGGGGACCGTGCCGGCCTGGGTGCGGATACACGGGGCCGTCCTGCCGCCGCTGTATCGCGCGTTGATGCGGATCAACGTGTGCGAGGAGACTTGGGCGTCAGACCGTGTCCGTGGTGCGGCGGGGCGGTTCTCACCGATGCCGCCACATGTGTGCATTGCCGTCGGCCTCTGAATGGATCGGCGCAGGTCCACCCGATGGCCGCGGGCGAGGGGCCCGACGTTGCGCAACTGGAGCGGGAGTACCTCGCCCTCCAGGAATTCCGGAGCTCCTGCAACCGCTGGAGTCTGCTTCTCGGGGTGCCCGGATTCATCATGGTGGCGATCTCGAACACCATGATCCTCGTCTCCCCGGCTCGTGAGGACCCGACGGCGGCTCCCGCGGTCAGCTCGCTGGCCGTCCTCCTCGGCCTGGTGGGCATGGTCCCCCTGACTATCGGCCTGATTTACTGCGCGAGATACAAGGGGCGCAATCCTCTCTGGGGTCTCGTCGGTCTGCTGACCATCATCGGCCTGATTGTCCTGTGCTGCATCAGGGACTTCAACAGAGAGCGAATGCTCGTGCTCACCCAGATGCTGCATGCGGCACGCTACCCCGGGGAACACACGCATCCGGCGCCGATCTCGCATACCTCCGGATGGGCTATCGCCAGCCTCGTCCTGGGGCTTTGCGGCCTGTTCACGTGCGGGATCACGGCGATTCTGGGTTTCCTGCTGGGCATCTGCGGGCTCCACGACATCAAAAGAAGCCACGGCCGCGTGACGGGCCGGGGTCTGGCGATAGCAGGTATCTGCATTTCCGGGTTCTTTCTCGCGATCATGCTGCTGGCGATGATCGCCGGATTCCTGGACGGCATGTCCGCAGGACGCGAGGCACGCAGGCAGGCGGCATCCATGGGCATCGTCAGGGAACTATGTGGCACCGTGTCTACATACTGCCGGGAGAATCGAGGCGCGTTGCCGCAGGGTGATAAGTGGCCTCAGGCGGTGCGCCGGTACTATGGAGCTGACCGCGCGGTCACCGTGGCGATTGATGACTTCGACACAGGACTACAGGTTCCACGGGGCCCTTCGTGGCCGCCAGCGCATGCGGTTGGCGACCGTGTCGCCTATGAATTCCTCTTTGGCCGGATCCCATTTCAGCGGGCGCTTCAGCAGCATGGCAATGTTCCCCAGGTGACATAGCGTCGAGCTGCGATGTCCGACCTCCGCATTGGCGATGGGCTCCTGGCGGTTCCTGATGCAGTCCAGGAAGTTCTGGTGGTGGTTCTTGCTGTCGTACAGGTGGGTCTCCTGCGGGCCGATCACCTGTGTCGCCAGCGATTCCGGCTCAGTCTTCAGGCCCCCTCGCTTGACGTCCACCCAGCCCTTGGTTCCCTCGAATCGTGTGTTTGATCCGCCCGTCCTGCAGATGAGCTTTGTGCCGGTGGCGTAGGTCGCCTCGAAGTGGACCTTCGTGGCCGTCGTGAACAGGCCGCTCTGCGGGAACTCGCCCTGGCCGACGATCTCGACCGGCCCGGTGTTGTCCATGCCCAGGCCCCACTGGGCGATGTCGAGGTGATGCGCGCCCCAGTTTGTCACCTGGCCACCGGAGTACTCAAGGAGGAAGCGGAACTCGTAGTGACATCGCTGTTTGTGGTAGGGGGCCCACTCGGCAGGTCCCAGCCAGAAATCGTAATCGAACCCTTCCGGCACAGGTTGCGGCTGCCACGTCGGCTCGCACGTGCGGTTATTGTTGGGCAGTCCGACGATCACCGTCTTTACCTCGCCGATGTAGCCGTTTCGGACTAGCTCGCAGGCCTTGCGGAAGTTGTCGCTGGAGCGCTGCTGCGAGCCCGTCTGCAGGATGCGGCCGTACCGTTTCACCTCGTTGACCAACTGCCGGCCTTCGAGGATCGCCAGGGTCAGAGGCTTCTCGCAGTACACGTCCTTGCCCGTGTGGACTGCGGCGATGCAGATGGGCACGTGCCAATGGTCCGGCGTGACCACCGTCACCGCATCGATGTCGCTTCGCGCCAGAAGCTCGCGAAAATCCTTGTAGCAGGAGCCGGCGTCGATCCCCGCCAGCTCGCGTGCGGCCTTAAGCCGCTCGGCATCTACCTCACACACCGCCACGACCTGGGAGTTTGGATTGCCCTTGAAAGCCTTCAGGTCGCTGCTGCCCATATTCCCCACGCCGATGCACCCGATGGTGATCCGCTCGGACGGCGCAGCCGCTCCAAAAACCGAGGATGGGACAATCGTCGGAATCGCAAAGGCCGCACCGGCCACCAGGGCGGACCCCTGCAAAAACTGCCGGCGATTGATGTGCCTGTTATCCGCTATGCCCGTGCGACTCATACCATGGCTCCTCACTGCTGTTTGATTCTATCCACGTTGCCAACCACGTATCCGGCCATTTTAATACCGCGCCGCTCCAGCCGCAATACGGATTCCTCGCACCCGTTGCTCTACACAGACGCCTCCCGGTTTGTCATTGACCGCCGGGATCCCACGTCCTACAGTATGGTTTCGTCTCAACGCCACCTGGGTATTGGGTAGGGCAAAGTAATGATTCGATCCAGTGTCACGTGTCTGCTTTTCTGTTTGCCCGGAGTGTCCCTGTGCTGCTGGCATTCCGAGGCGCAGGCGGGCGTTGGGCCTGGGACGCCCGTGGAGTGCAACGAGATCGTCATTGACCCCAATCACTGGAAGCAGACGAATACCTCGACGAAGCTATTTCCATGGCAGGGCAAGGAGGTCGTATTTCTCACGACGCGAAGTAACATGGATGGCGAGGTCATGGGCCGGCTGCTGGCGCGGCTCGACGCCGGGTGGCGGCTCTATGCCGATCTGACGGGCCGACGGCCTGAGCTATTCAAGCAGCTCGACGGCAAACCCACGATGATCGCTGTGCCAAACGCCGACTTTACCTGCGGCTTCGGCTGCGGGTACGTCGGCCTGACGGGCATCGAGTACGCCGGCTTCTATGACGAGGACTGCCGCCTGCTTGCCTCCAATCCCAAGGCCATGCCTCACTACTATTTCTATGAGATGGGCCGCAACTTCTACACCTTCGAGGACCGGCACTCGCTATTCATCACGGGCTACGCCGTCTTCATGCGATACGTATGCATGGACGTCCTGAAATGCGACGATCCGGATATCG
The DNA here is from genome assembly GCA_963708075.1 of Sedimentisphaerales bacterium. Classification (GTDB taxonomy): domain Bacteria; phylum Planctomycetota; class Phycisphaerae; order Sedimentisphaerales; family Anaerobacaceae; genus PLanc-01. Next base: position 3,022,836 of record OY970194.1, on the reverse strand, counting down.
AGACCCGGCGAGGCATTGAGGCCGCCGAGAAGCTGTTCGCCGAATCCGACATGAGCTTCCTCCAGGGCTTTACCACGGCCGCCGGCCTGGACGAGAAGGCCCCTCGGCTCAAGGACAAGAATGGCGAACCGATCGGGTGCTCCGACCAGCCGGTGATGTACGCCTCGGCGATGCTCAAGCTGCGTCGCGATTGCGGGGGCGAGCGATGGCTCAAACGCTTCTTCGCTCAGCTCGCTGCGTGCCCACAGGTCGAGCCAAAGACCGAGGAAGCGGCCCTGCGTCAATCCCTGAATTGGCTGGTCTGTGCTTCCTGTGCGGCCGGGAAAGACCTCTCGTCCGTCTTCGCCGACCGCTGGCGCATGCCCCTGACGCCTCAGACCCGACAGGCCCTCGCGGCCATCCACTGGACCAACCCCAACCTCGCCGCCGCCCAAATCCTGATAGACCTCCAGTGACCTCCGGCGGACGTGACATATGTCCCGCTGCCATGGCTTGTCCGGGGCAGTCCTTTCTGTGGTCATCACCTTCGCCAAAGTCCCTGGCTGGATGGCACGTCACGAGGCTGCCGCGTGACAGGTGGCCGTGCTCGTAAGTGGTTTTCATCAAAAGAATTACGTCGCGACAGAAACCCACTGAAATGTCGCTCAGGTCCGAGAATTCACTGAAGATCTGTGTTTTTTTTCTTTTGGCTTGACTTTTGGGTGGAAGGACCTATAAAATACGGGCGTTTCGCGAGAGGAAGGTTACACAAAGGGATCCTGAGGGCGATCTTATCGCGTTTTGGGAACCTACGGGTTGAGAGTGAGAGAAGAGAAGGGGTAGGGGATGGAGAGAGCGGTGGTCATTTCCACCACGCGTCATCACACCGAGTTCTTTACATAGATCAGTCTGTTCATAGTTGGAAGCCAGATCCAGACGTGCGTTTTGGATTGCACTGACGCAGGCGCGACAATTCGCGCAGGCGGCGGAACAATCCAGAAAGGAGGTGAGGAGAGTAAGGTTTTCAGGGAGAGATGGTAGCAACAATGATGGCATCGAAGGAGGGATGCCGCAGAGTGAGGCCGAGGGATGGTGATGTTAACACGAACAATAACTGGTATTTGAAGAGGAGATGAAAAATGAAGAGAGTGATTGTGAGTCTAGCGGTGCTGGCGATGATTGTGGGGACGGCTTGGTCCCTCGAGGGCACTGACGGACAGAAATTGGTCGGTGCGCATGAGACCCTGAACATCATCGGCGTGCAGAACCCCAAGAAAGTGGATTTCAACCAAGCCGAGGCGGAGCATGGTTATGGCAACACCATCTTCGTGGACCTCAACGGCTTCTCCAAGATCTGCCTGGTCGTGGGCGATGAGTTTGCCGTGCTGGACAAGAACGGTACCGATGCTGATGGCGCGACGTTCCAGATGGAGGACCCGGACCTCGATGCCTACGTGATCGGTGATGAAGACGGCGCCGATACCACGTCCGCGTATTCGATCTATGTCCGGCCTCTGGGCAGCCCCAAAGACTTGCCTTATGCCAACATAACCACCTGCGCGACGATCCTGACGAGTGAACTCGCGGACTTCCTCGATGCCGCTGCTGTCCGCGTCCTGAACCGTGCAGGCTATTTCGGTGGCCAGTGCTCCCTTGAGCAAGTCGGCTCGGAAGTCACTACCCGTGTCAAGGGCAAGACCGAGTTCGCAAACGTGACGGCTGAGCTTACGACCCTCGTTCTGCAGGTCGAAATCCTGGATGCAGATGGTTTCGTCATCGACACCGTGTATGTGCGCGTTCCCATCTTCGACGATATGCTCGCGAACGAGTACTGGGAATATGACAACCACGGCCTGAAGCTGCTCCAGGTTCGGATCTATCCGTGGGGCACTGATGTATCCCTCGGCGACGACGCTTTTCTGTAATCGCTGTCGGCTGTGTTCCAGGCGTGGAGTCACGCGTGTAAGTTGTTCTTTGAGGGCTGGCGTTTCGGCGCCAGCCCTTTCCTGTTTGTGTAGAAAGACGGTCGGGAAGATATTGCCCTTGTGGGTGAGGCCAACGATGGTATGATCATGTCGGTTGGCTATTATCAGGTTGTTAGAGGTATGTCTATGAAATGCGATTGCGTGCGGCGGGCCCTTATCGTTCTCACGGTGTTTGTCCTCTCGCAAACCGGCTATGCGCAGCAGGCCGGGACACCCGATGGGGTGGCCGAGCCACAGGAAGCTCAGACCGCCACAGGAGGGCCCAGAATCACCTTTGACAAGACCGCTCACGATTTCGGCGAGGTCTCCTCGCAGAGCGACTGCACCGCGCAGTTCGCATTCAAGAATACCGGAAGCGACGTTCTCAACATCAGCGACGTCAGGAAATGTTGCGGCGCCGTGGTGACGTTGGATAAGAAGGAGTTGGCGCCAGGCGAGAGCGGCACGCTGAAGGTTCAGTATAACACGGGCGCCAGTGCGGGCTTGATGAGCCGGCAACTCCGCGTTCTTAGCAACGATCAAACGAAACCGCTCGTGGTGCTGAACATCAGGGCTCAAGTCGTGCTCAAGGTTGACTATCAACCGCAGAGATTCGAGCTTGTGCCCAACAAAGAGAACGCCGGCTGCCCGAAGATCACGATCACCAGTTTCGATAAGAAGCCGTTCTCCATAAAGTCGTTCCAATCGACCGGCCAAATCATCACAGCCGATGTGAACCCATCAGCGAAGGCCACTAAGTTTGTGCTCGACCCCAAGGTCGATTTGGAGAAGCTCAAGAAACAGTCAGCGGGGGCCATTACGATCTCTCTGACTCATCCGGAGCAGGACAAGGTCACCATTCCTTTCAGGATGATGCCACAGTTCAGGATAATGCCCGGCTCCATTGTGCTCGTGAATCCCACACCCCTGCAGCCCGAAGTGGAGTACATCACGATCACCAACAACTACGACGAGCAGTTCGAGATCGAGACCGCCTCGTCGGAAAAAGGGCTTGCAAAGGCCCTCGGCAAGCGGGCGATTCCTAACGGCTACCGGCTCAGAGTGGAGGTCACGCCGCCGGTGCGCGACGCTGCGACCAACGCATTTGCAGACATCCTCACCGTGCAGGTGAAGGGCGGCGAGAAACTGTCAATCAGGTGCTACGGCCGATACCTGGACGCTGCGAAGAAATAGCCAACCCGTTATTCCCACGTCAAGTAGTTGATTTTACCTCGCGTCCAGGGCAGACTGTCGGCAATGGTTCTTTGATGGGGCGTTGAAACTGAACGGAATCGGTATTGGGCACTGGGCATGATTGACAATCCTCCGGCGGTGCTGGCTGTGCTGACGGGCGTGGCGGCGGGGGCCCTCTTTGTCGAGCGGTGGACGAAATGGCGGGTGTTCGCGTACTTTCCGCCGCTGCTGTTCATCTACTTCGTGCCGATGATCCTGTCCAACTCCGGCGTGCTCGCGCACGAGGGCCCGGTGTACGACTGGATGAGCGAGACCATGCTGCCGTTCTTGCTGACGATCATTCTGCTCAAGGTGGATGTGGTCTCGGCGGTGCGGGTCATGGGCAAAGGGGTCCTCGTGATGCTCTGCGGCAGTGCGGGCGTGATCCTCGGGGCGCCGCTGGCCTACAGCGTCGTGAAGGACAAGCTGGACCCAACGGCCTGGAAGGCGTTCGGCTCGCTGGCCGGCAGTTGGATCGGCGGCACGGCGAACATGGCCGCGGTCAGTCAGGGCATCGGGGCTTCGGGCACGGAGTTCGGCCTGGCTGTGCTTGGGGACAACATGGTCTACATCGTGTGGCTGCCGATTCTTCTGGCCTCGAAAGGGCTGGCCCCGTGGTTCAACCGGTTCACTCGCGTGGACCCGAAGCGGATCGAAATGCTCGAACGAGCCGATGCAGGGGCGAAAGCCGCCGAGGAACGCATGGCGGTCGCGCATCTTCTGTACCTGCTGTTCCTGGGTTTCGGTGCGACACTGGCCGCCGGGCATGTCGCGCATCTTCTGCCGCAAGCTGCGCCGGTCCTCACCACCGGCACGTGGAAGATTCTGCTTGTGACGACGTTCGGTCTGCTGCTCTCGGCGACGCCGGCAAAGCGAATCCCCGGCAGCCAGGAACTGGCCATGGCGCTGATCTATCTCTTCGTGGCGAACATGGGGGCCCGGGCCAATCTCTCCGGCCTGCGGGAACAGGTGATATGGTTCCTATTGGCTGCCTACCTCTGGGTGGCCCTGCACGGGGCCGCGTGTGTGCTGGGCGCGAGACTGTTTCGCGTGGATATTCACTCCACGGCGATTGCCAGCGTCGCCAATATCGGCGGGGTCGCCGGCGCATCGCTTGTCGCCGCCCATCACAATCCGCGGCTGGTCCCGGTGGGCATCCTCATGGCCCTGATGGGCTACGCCCTGGGCACCTACGGTGGTTTCCTCGCCGCCTGGCTCTGCCAGCGGATCGCGTGAAATCCGGCCCACCACTCACATAGGTCCTATGGGTCTTATCTGTCCTAATACGTCGTATTCCGGCAGTTCTCCGCCTCGGATGGCGGCGAGCAACTCGGTGGTGGATGCGGTCTTGGTCAGGTAGGCCTCAGCCCCGGCGTCACACATCTCCTTGGCGATCTGCGGGTCCTGGAGCATGGACAGGGCAATGATCCGCGTCTTTGGAAGTTCCTGTTTGATTTGGCGTGTGGCCGCGTCGCCGGCCATCACGGGCATCGCAACATCCATCACGACGACATCGGGCGTAAGCCGGCGCGCCAGCTCGATGGCCTCGAGGCCGTTGGCCGCCTGGCCGATGAGATCGATGTCGGCCTGTGCGGTCAACAGGGCGGCCAGACCCTCGCGCACGATCTTCTGGTCGTCCACGAGCAGCACGCGCAGGCCGCCGCCCGGCGGGCGTCTTGCGCCCGGCGCGATCACCGCGTCCAGCGCAGCTTTGGCGAGATCGGGAACGGCGATAAGAAAGATGCTGCCCTTGCCCTTGGTGCTCTTGATCCTCATGCGGCCGCCGAGCAGCTCGACGCGCTCGCGGATGGTCAGCAGGCCGAACCCGGATGTCTTTGCCAGCGTTTTCGGGTCGAAGCCTTGTCCCTGGTCGGAGATGGTGAGCCACAAGTGTTTGCGCATGCGTCGAAGCCGCAACGTGGCCCTGTTCACCCCCGCGTGTTTGATGATGTTGAACAGCATCTCGTGGGCGGCCTTGTAGAGGAACGCCTTCATCGCCTCCGACGGGGAATCCGCCCGGCCGCGGACCTCGACGTGAACCGTCAGGCCGTGCCTGCTCTGCATCTGGTCGGCCAGCCATTCGAAGACATCCGCCAGATCGACCTGGTAGAACACCGGGCTCAGCTCATGCGAGAGGCTGCGGGATTTGTCGATTGCCTCCTTGAGCATCTGCTTGATCTCTCCGGCGATCTCGTGCACCGCCCCGGCGTCTGTGGCCTGGCTGTCCAGCAGGCCGATGTGGAACTTGGCCGCCGCCAGTATCTGTTGCAGGTCGTCGTGGAGCAGGTCCGCCAGACGCTTGCGCTCGTGGTCTTCCGCCTGTGACAACTGGAGCGTGAGCTTCTGAAGCTGGCCGGCGCGGTGCTCCAGTTCCCGCAGGGCCGTCTGCTCCTTCGTGACGTCTTCGAGGTTCAGCACGAGGAATTGCACGTCGCCGGTATCGCTGAGCAGGGGGGTGAGCTGCCAATCCCAGAAGGTCAGACGCTGCTCTGGGTCGTCGCGATGGACGTGCGGCAGGGCGTGGGCGAGATAGGGCTGCCGGGCATGCATCACCTGCTCGAAGACCGCCCGCATCTGAGGGTCCGAGTGGAGCGAGAAGTAGTCCTTGCCCGCGAAGTACTCGGGGGATTTGCCGTTGGCTCTGGCGTAAGCCTCGTTGACTCGCACGTAGCGCAGCCGGCGATCCAGAAAGGCCAGGGGGGCGACCGTGTGCCGGAAGAAGCCTTCGAGCATTCGCGACTGCTTTCGCAGCCCGGCCTCCGCCATCACCCGCCGGGCCACCTCATCCTGCAGCCGGCCGACCGACTCCCGCAACTGCTCCGTCTGCGCCTTCACCTCCTTCTCCAGCCGCTCATTCAATTGTCGCAGCTCCGCCTCCATCTGCTTTCGTTGTGTGATGTCATAAAGCATCCCCAGCACGCGCTCGGGTCGGCCGTCCTTGTTCCGAACCAGCGTGCCCTGAGAGGATAGCCAGCGAACCTCTCCCCGGGGCTCCCTCATGTCACAGAGGATCCGAAACTCCGTGCGGAAGTCTGTCTCACCGGCGATCACCTGATCGGCGAGCTTCGTAATGGCCTTTTTGTCCGCCGGATGGACGCGATCGAGCAAGGTTCTTGTCGAGGCTTTTCGATACGGCTCCAACCCCAGCAACTCGTACACCCGCTCGGACCAGTAGTGTTCATGGGTCCGCAGGTCCCACTCCCACCGGCCCATCTGCGCGCCCTCCATCGCCAGCCTCAGCCGCTGCTCGCTCTCGCGCAGGGCTTCCTCCGCCTGCTTGTGCGCCGTGACGTCGTGAGCGATGATCAGCGCGCCCTCGGGTTCTCCATCCTTGTAGGTCAGCGTTGACTTCAGAATGACGTCGTACTGGCGTCCGTCCTTTGCCCTGACCTTGTATTCTGCCGACTCATCGACTTTCTCTCCGGCCAGCCGCTTTTGAATCCTTTCCTGGAAGACCGTCTTGCCTCTCTCGTCCAGGATGTCGAAGGGGTTCATTGGCAGGAGTTCTTCCCGGGTGTATCCGAGATACTGGCACAGGACGTCGTTGACGTTTTTGAATCTCGGACCCCGAAAAGTGATCTCGTAAATGCCCGCCGGGGCATGTCGAATGAGGTCTTTGGCTTTTTCCTCTGATTGTCGCAGTGCCTCTTCCACTCGCTTTCGCTCGGTAATGTCGCGGATATTGGAGACAGCCATTCGTCTGCCGTCGTGCTCAAACAGCCGCGAGCTGATCTCGACGGGGATGCGACAGCCGTCCTTGGCGAGCAGTGTCTTCTGGTGGATGAGGATCCCGTCGCGCTCCATGACCGCCGTGTCACCGGGCACCTTGGCGAGGTCTTCCGGCGCCAGGATATCCAGCGGGGTAAGCCGGTGCATCTCCTCCAGGCTGTAGCCCAACAGCCGGCAGATGGCTTGATTGGCCTGCAGGAAATTGCCTGGGGCCGTTTCTGAAATCAGTTCGTGCAGCACGACGCCGTCGCAGGAGAGTTGAAGGAGCAGATCGAGTTGCTGGGCCTCGATTGCGGCGCCGGGTCTGGCTGGCGCGCAACAACACTGGCGGCCTGCTGTCGCGGACGCAGTGGCTCGCACGTCCGGCGTGATGGATGCGTCCCCTCTTGTTGGGGCCGGTTCGGCTTCTTCGCCATCTTGCCGTACTCCGTTACGTATCTTGCACAGACGCCCTGATCCCGTCGTAATTGCCTCGGCAAGTCAGCCCCATCCTACCTGCTGCCCGCAAAAAAGTCTCGCAAATTCTTGAATTCTTCACGGGTGGGCCCAAGCCATTTCGGAATGCCTGTCGAACGAACGGTACAGGAAGAATGCAGAAGACATTTCCCACGTTCTGCGAAACAACGACGGCGTCGAAATGACTATCGCTGTGATTGAGAAAGAATTGCCTGAAACATAGCGGGGCCGATCGAAAATTCTCCTTGGCTTTACGCAGACAAAATTGTAAGCTCTGAAGCTGAGGTTACAATTTTGTTGACAGCACAAGCGAAGGAGAAGGCAGGACATGAAGGCAAAGTCTGCGACACAGGTGCAGTTGTTGAGTGATATCGCCAAGGCGTTCGCGGAATCGCTGCACCTGGAAGAGACCCTCAAGAGCATCCTGAAATCGCTCGATACGCACCTCAAGTGGCAACGGGGAACGATCACGCTGCTGGACCCGGAGACCGAGACGATCAACATCAAGGTCGCACACGGGCTGAGCGAGCGGTCGAAGAGCCTGGGCAGCTACAAGGTCGGCGAGGGCATCACCGGCCGGGTCGTCCAGACCGGCGAGAGCATGGTCGTACCCGATATCTCCAAGGACCCGCGATTTCTCCACAGAACCCGGTCCCGAGCCGATGACGGCAAAAAGACCGCGTTCTTCTGCGTGCCGATCAAGCTGGAGGGCAAGACGGTCGGGACCCTGAGCATCGACCGGCAGGCGGGCAGGGCCGATGACTTCCACGACAGCCTGCATCTGCTCAATATCATCTCCACGATGATCGCCCAGGCGATCAAGCTGAACAAGCTCGTGGAGTCGGAGCGAAAATCCCTGCAAGATGAGAACCTCCGGCTGCGTCGCGAGTTGAAGACGCGATTCGCCGTGCACAACATGGTCGGCACGAGCAACGCGATGCAGGAGGTGTACCGGCTCGTGGAACAGGTGGCGGACAGCAACGCGACCGTGCTGGTTCGCGGCGAGAGCGGCACGGGCAAGGACCTCGTCGCCCACGCCGTCCACTACAACAGTCTGCGGGCGGACAAGCCCTTCGTAAAGGTCAACTGCACCGCCATGCCCGAGACGCTGCTCGAAAGCGAGCTGTTCGGCCATGAGAAAGGGGCGTTCACCGGGGCCGTCGAGCGAAAGCTCGGCCGTTTCGAACGGGCCCACGGCGGCACGATCTTCCTCGACGAGATCGGCGATTTCCCGCCGAACCTGCAGGTCAAGCTTCTGCGCGTCATCCAGTTCCGGGAATTCGAGCGCGTCGGCGGCATCGATACGATCAAGACGAACATCCGCATCATCGTCGCCACCCATAAGAACCTGGAAAAACAGATCACAGAAGGAGACTTTCGCGAGGACCTGTACTACCGGATCAACGTCTTCCCGATCTTCCTGCCGCCGCTGCGGGAGCGCAAGGACGACATCATGCTCCTGGCCGATCACTTCCTCGAGAAGTACTCCACGGAGAACGGCAAGCGGATCACGCGGATCTCCACGCCCGCGATCGAGGCGCTGACGCGCTACCACTGGCCGGGCAACATCCGCGAGCTGGAGAACTGCATCGAGCGAGCGGTCCTGCTGTGCGAGGACGACGTGATCCGCTCCGAGCATCTTCCGCCTTCGCTGCAGATGATCCGCAAGGACGACACGAGCATCAAGCCGTCCTTCACGGAGATCATTGTCAACAAGGAACGCGAGCTGATCGTGGACGCCCTGAAGAAGTGCGGCGGCCAGCAGCGGCGAGCTGCCCAGGAACTTGGCCTCACCGAGCGAATCCTCGGCTACAAAATCAAAAAATACGGCATCCTGCCGAAATACATCTGAGCCTGTGTGGATTCTCTTTGGGTCTCTAACAGAATGAAGATATGGCAAGGTCGCCCACATGTCATTCCCGCGAAGGCGGGAATCCAGCCGCCTATCGAACGATCCCCCGCCTTCGCGAGGGCAAGCTCTGGACCCCCGCCTGCGCGGGGGTGACATAAGCAAGGCTCATTCTGTTAGAGCCTCTTATGCGAGATTGACCCGGCTGGCGTGCATGTGATATACTGACTGCTGGAAGTCAAGGACAGGCGATATCTGTACTCTTTGCGGTGTTACCCGTTCGACGGAGGCATCGGGCGGCCAAAGTGTGGCCCGGATTCAGGAGAGGAGAAAACATGGTGGAGGTGAGAAATCCACGCATCTTGCGGATGTTCCTTGGGATCCTCATGACGGCATCGCTCTGCGCATGCGTCGAGCAAGGTCATCCGCGTGGACGACGACGGCCCCGCGGATTACGCGACGATCCAGGCTGCCATCGACGCTGCCGCAGATGGGGACATGGTCCTTGTTGCCGCTGGCACCTATACCGGCGACGGCAATCGCGATATTGACTTCAAGGGCAAGGCCATCACCGTTAGAAGCGAGAGCGGCCCCAAAGCCTGCATCATCAACTGCCAGGGATCAGCGGACCAGCCGCATCGAGGTTTCTATTTCCACGACGCCGAAGACGCCAATTCCATCGTGCAGGGCTTCACGATCACAGGGGGCTTCATCACCGGGAGTGTTCACCCTCAGGATAGCGGTGGTGGAATCCACTGCGATGGCGCAAGCCCGCAGATCGTCGGCTGCATCCTGTCTGGAAACGTCGCCAGCGGGGGCGGTGGGATCGCGTGCTTTGGGTCCAATGCGAACATCACTGCTTGTGTCATCTGCAATAACATAGCCAGCAGCCATTCTCCCACGTGGGCGCGGAGCTCCCGGGGAGACGACGGTGGGGGGATCCTGCTTAGCAATGGGAATGCGATGGTGATGAACTGTGTCATCGCGGGAAATCGTGCCGGCGCATTTGGCGGCGGGGTAGCGGCTTGGGGCAGTTTCGCGCTCGTCAATTGCACGATCCACGGCAATCGCTCGGCCGCGTGGCATAGCGCCATCTCGATGGATGGTTTCCCTGATGATCACTTCGTGATGCGCAACTGTGTCATATGGGGCAACGAGCCGGGGGGATGCGGCCAGATGCCGTGGATAGGCTTCGGCCAGGCGGTACAGATGTCCTTTAACCTCAGCTTCTGCATGATCCAGGGCTATGGGCCATCGGACTGTCTGCCGGGCTTGGAAGGACGCTGGAAGGACACCGACCCGCTGTTCGCCAATCCGGGGTACTGGGACCCGAATGGAACGCCGGAGGATTGGAATGATGACCGGTGGGTGGAGGGCGACTATCACTTCAAGAGCCAGGCGGGCCGATGGGACCCGGCCGGCGGAAGCTGGGTCCAGGATGATGTAACCAGTTCGTACATTGATGCGGGTGATCCATCGAGTCCGGCGGGTGATGAGCCGCAGCCCAACGGTGCGCGAATCAATCTGGGCGCCTACGGCGGCACTGCCGAGGCGAGCAAGACGTATGTCACTCCTCCTGCCGAATACGGCGGCGGCAACGGGGAGCCTAACGATCCCTACTTGATTCATACTCCCGGGCAAATGAATGAGATCGGTTTGCACAAGGAGGATTGGGACAAGCATTTCAAGCTCATGGCGGATGTCGATCTCGGAGGGCTCCAAGGGACGGACTTCCACCTCATCGGCAACGAAGAAGCGCCCTTCACGGGTGTGTTCGACGGCAACGGGCACCGAATCGCGAACTTCTCATATGCCTGTCCGGACCAAAACGGAGTCGGGCTGTTCGGGTGGATTGCCGAAGATAGTAGCAAGGTCCGGGACCTGACCCTGATCGACCCGAATGTCGGTTCGACGGGGGGCTGCAACGTGGGCTCGCTGGTGGGCTGCTTGGCATCCGGAAGCATCACGAATTGCCGCGTGATGAACGGCTCTGTCAGTGGACAGGAGAACATCGGCGGCCTGGGCGGCAGAAATGGGCCCGCGGCCACCCAATTCCTGGAAGAGGGCCGTGTATATCCGACGATAAGCGGCTGCTCCTTCGACGGCAAGGTCTCGGGGAAGCGGTCCGTAGGCGGCCTTGTGGGCTCCAATTTCGCCGGCACAATCAGCAGATGCCAAGCCGCCGGGCAAGTGGCGGGCACTGATGATATCGGCGGATTGGTCGGGGCGGATAGAGATGGTTCTGTGGAAGGCTGCCGTGCTATGGCTAACGTCATCGGCGACAGAAATGTCGCTGGTTCTCATCGGCTACGGTTATTTCAACACGATCAAGACAAGCTGTGCCGAGGGCCAGGCGACGGGCACGGAGAACGTCGGTGGGTTGGTGGGCAAGGACGAGTATGTGTCCATGCGCGAGTGCTATGCTATTGTCGCCGTGACTGGGGAGAGGAACGTTGGCGGCCTTATCGGGGAGCACGAGGATTTGCAGGCAGGCATAGGCATGGAGAACTGCTATGCGGCAGGCAGCGTCTCCGGCACTGAGGGTGTCGGCGGTCTTGTGGGTGCGGGGACATACGGTGCCACCGGCTCATTCTGGGATACGCAGGCCAGTGGGCAATCCGCGATTGCCGGCGGGGCAGGCAAGACCACTGCCGAAATGCAGACGGCCGGCACCTTCTTCTTTTGGAATGCTTGCTATGAAGAAGCGGGTTGGACAATCGACGAAGGGAAGGATTATCCAAGACTGGGGTGGGAGGGCCGGCCGGGGCGAGTGATGGAGCCCACAAGGCTGGACGATCTCCTGGCGGGCAATGGAACTGAGGAAGATCCATACCTGATCTATACCGCTGAGGAACTGAGTCAAATCGCGCTCTATCCATGTGAAATGGGCAAGTACTACAAGCTCATGGCGGACATCGATCTGGGCGCCTGCACGGGCGATCAGTTCAACATCATACCCTTCTTCTGGGGCACGTTCGACGGGAACCATCACACGATTGCCAATTTCACCTACCGGGGCATCGCCGCAAACGGGGCCGGCGTCTTTGGATATGTCTGTTTCGGCTCCATCCGAAATCTGGGCCTGATCGACCCGAATATCGACGCTGGAACAGGTTACTCCATCGGCGCTCTCGCAGGTGACGCGTGGTCGGCTATGATCACCAACTGCTATGTCGCTGGAGGCAATATCTCCGGCGGCTCGGTTGTCGGCGGGTTGGTGGGAATGATCAGCGGTACTGTCCGTGACTGCTATGCCGCTACCACTGTCGCCGGCGGTGGGGCGGTGGGCGGCCTCATCGGCAGCAACGGCGGCACACTCACGGGCTGCTATGCGTCCGGCAGCGTGACCGGCGGCACGGACATCGGCGGTCTGGCAGGGGTCAATGGCGGCGCAATCGTCAGCAGTTACGCCGAAGGCAGTGTCACCGGCCAGTCGGGTGTCGGCGGTTCTCGTGGGGGAGAGCACGGGGGCGATCCTGAACTCCTATGCCTCGGCTCATGTCATCGGCGATGCCAATGTCGGCGGGCTCGTTGGAGAAGACTTCAATCCTCGCCAGGTGTTCAGGTCGTTCTGGGACATGGAGGCCGGCAGCCAGCTCAGCAGTGCCAGTGGAACGGGCAGGACGACGAGTCAGATGCAAACGGCCGGGACATTTCTCGGCTGGGGCGAGGGCGGCGCCTGGACCATTGACGAAGGCCGCGACTATCCGAGACTTGCCTGGGAGAACAAGTCGGGCACGCCGATCACGAGCCTCAGCCTCATACCTCTGGTCGGGGCGGGGAGCGAACAGCACCCGTACCTGATCTACACGGATGAGGACCTCAACACAATCGGGCTGTTCCCGGCTGCATGGGACAAGCACTTTCGACTGATGGCGGATGTGGATCTCTCCGCCTACCGGGGGACGTCGTTCAACGTGATCGGAGCGTTCGGCCTGCCCTTTGCTGGGGTTTTCGATGGCGCCGGGCACACGATTCGGAATTTCCACTACAGCTCGTATCGAGAGACTCTCATCGCCTACCCGAGTCCTGTGGGCCTTTTCGGCTACGTGGATGGCCCGAATGCCCGGATCAGCGACTTGAGCCTGGTTGATCTCAGTCTGGAGGTGCCCTCAGGTTTCATCGTAGGTTCGCTGGTTGGCCGTGTTGAGAACGGGGTGATCACGAACTGCCGTGCGAGCGGGGTTGTCACGGGCGCCTGGGGAGTCGGTGGCTTGATTGGCGGTTGTGGTGCCGGGGCAAGTGTCCTGGATTGTCGGGCAACTGGTGCTGTCACCGCAGGCCATAGCTCGGGCGGCCTGATCGGAACGGATGAGGGCACCGTCAGACGCAGCCATGCAGCCGTCGTCGTCGAAGGGTACTTTGACACGGGCGGCCTGGTAGGACGGAGTGATGGAGACATCATCGACTGCTACGCCACGGGGGCAGTCAGCGGCCACGAGTATACCGGCGGCCTGACGGGCCACAGCGGCACCGTCGGTTCTGTTGTGAACTGCTATGCGACTGGTGCTGTGACGGGGTCAACCTGCGTCGGCTCCCTCATTGGCGAAAATCACGGTGCTCTCACCAACAGCTATGCGATCGGTGCTGCTGCAGGGTCCTCTAAGGTCGGCGGATTGGTGGGGACGAACAGCGGCAATATCGAAAAGTGTTATGCGACCGGAAGCATCTCCGGCTGGGCGGATACCGGTGGACTCGTGGGGTACCGCATAGCAGGGGTGGTTCGGGCTTCCTTCTGGGATATCCAGACCGGCGGGTGGCTCACCGGCGCCGGCGGGACGGGCAAGACCACGGTGCAGATGCAGACAGCGGCCACGTTCCTGGAGGCCGGATGGGACTTCGTGGATGAGACGGTCAACGGCACGGAGGATATCTGGTGGATTCTCGAAGGCCAGGACTACCCCCGGCTCCACTGGGAACCTGTTACTGACGATTGAACAGCCACTTGAATAGCTGCCTTGGTGCATGGGCCGCCCACGCATTCGACAGATACAAAAGTGGAATCGCATCGGCACCTGCCTACAATTCTGTACTTGGCACATTCACTCATGCCTGTTTTTTGCCTGCTTCTAAGTCCCCGTGCACGCAACAGGGGCCGCCTCCGCCTCGTGTGACGTCTTGGCACGCGGTTTGCCTATGCCTATTCTGCCGTTTGGGCTCGACACGCCGATTCGTTGCGCGAAGGTGTCCGAGTGGCTGGTAAGCAGGAGTGTGAGAGGATGGACACGTCCTGAGTCGTAATTCGCGGCCACTGTGGCCGGAGCAATAGTAGAACTGACGGGAGATATGCATGATGTCACGTAAGTGGCTGTGGGGCGTTTGTTGTGGAGTTGTGGCTGTGGCTTTTGAGGGTGCGTATGCCACCCCGACGACGCATATCTGGTCTCCTTCGACGGATGTCCAGCCGTTCAAGCTATGGCACCTCACGTCCGATTTCTACGTGCCGACGGAGACTGTTGAGGGTGTACGGCCCTCGACGATCACCAACTTCGGATTGACCGTGGGCGTGCTGCCTTTCAAGAACCTCAACGCGGAGGTGGGCGTGGACCACAAATCGGGAACAGGGGTGGACGACTACCCGATCTACTTCAACACCAAGGTCGGCATCCCGGAAGACGCGTTCGGCAAGATACTGCCCGCGTTTGCCGTGGGCATCTATGACGTCGGGACGGAAGAGGATAAGACGAATTTCAACGTGGTCTATGCCAAAGCGGCCAAGACGCTGAAACTCAATGACTTCTCGCTCGGCCGGTTCTCCGCCGGATACTTCGCAGGCAATTCCGATCTGCTCAGAGATGGAGACGAAGAAGACAACGATGGAGTCCTGCTTGCCTGGGAACGAGTGATGACGGAGATCACCGACAAGCTCTGGGTGTGTGTGGACTACCAGGGAACCGAGAGCGCGTACGGCGCACTGAACTTCGGGTTCTCCTGGAAATTCAGCGACAATGTATCCGCCATCTTTGCGTACGATATGTTCAACAACAACGACTTTGCGGATACGTTCACGGTTCAAGTGGACATCGATTTCTAAATCATCCCCTGGAAGACTGACGCAGTGATCCTCGTCCTGCCGGCACGGGAGGGCGGAGTATGGCCCGGCGGGGATAACTACAAAAATGTGCCATATCCCCGTCGGACCTACGGAAACGTAGACTAGCGGGGAGCCAGTTGAAGCAGAAGCGTGTTTATAAGTCGATAAGACGCAAGGAGTTGCAAGGAACATGTCGCTGGCCGGGGGCTCTGGCACGCCGTTTGTTCCTGTGTGCTTGCGTAATAGCTAACGATCCTGTCCGACGCTGCGTTGTCGGGCGGAAGGGGAATATGGAAGATAGTCAGCCTATGATAAAAGGGACACGAGTATGATGGCTACACGAAGATGGTCCGTCCTGCCAGAGGGCGGGGCGGGGAAGATGCTTCTGGCGGCAATCGGTCTATTCGTGCTTGCGGGCGCAGTGGATTGCACGCTCGCCGGCGACCGGGCTGGAGCGGCGGCGCCTGCTCAGTCCGCGGTGGACACAGGCGATACGGCTTGGGTGCTCGTCAGTGCCGCGCTGGTCATGCTGATGACGCCTGGGCTGGCGTTCTTCTATGGTGGGCTCGTGCGGCGCAAGAACATGCTCTCTGTGCTCATGCAGTGCCTCATGATCCTGTGCCTGATCAGCCTGCAGTGGGTGGTGTTCGGGTACAGCCTGTCGTTCAGCCCGGGCAGCAGTTTCATCGGCGGCTTGAAGTGGATCTTCCTTAATGGGGTTGGGCTGACCCCGAACGCCGACTATGCGGCCACAATCCCGCACGAAGTCTTCATGATGTTCCAGATGATGTTCGCCGTAATCACGCCGGCGCTGATCATCGGGGCATTCGCCGAGCGGATGAAGTTCTCCGCCCTGTGCGTGTTCATGCTGCTGTGGGCGACGCTAGTATATGATCCCGTGGCGCACTGGGTCTGGGGCGTCGGGGGCTTCATGAGACAGTGGGGTGCCCTCGATTTCGCCGGCGGCACAGTGGTGCACATCAACGCCGGCATGACGGCGCTGGCGGCCGCCCTGGTGTTGGGTCGGCGGCAGGGCTATCCGGACGGCATGTCCCCGCCGCATAACCTGCCATTTGCGGTGCTCGGGGCTGCTTTGCTATGGTTCGGCTGGTTCGGGTTCAACGCGGGCAGTGCCCTGGGAGCGAATGGCCTGGCCGGCAGCGCGTTTACCGTAACGCACATCGCCGCAGCCGCGGCCGGCGTGACCTGGGCGTTGCTCGACTGGCTCAAGCACAAGAGGCCGACGACCCTGGGCATGATCACCGGCATGGTCGCGGGATTGGTGTCCATCACGCCGGCCTCAGGGTTCGTGACCCCCGTCGGCGCGATCTGCATCGGCCTTGGGGCCGGGGTGATTCCCTGGGTGGCCGTGACGTACATCAAGGGGGCGCTGGGCTACGATGACACGTTGGACGCCTTTGGCGTGCACGGCATCGGGGGCATCTGGGGCGCGATCGCCACGGGCCTGTTCGCCACGAAAGCCGTCAACCCGGCCGGTGCAGACGGCCTGCTCTATGGCAACCCGATGCTGTTCTGGATCCAGATCAAGGTCGTGTTCATCACGGTGGTCTACTCGCTCGTGCTTGGCTTCGTATTGCTCAAGGTCGTCAATGTCCTCATGGGCCTGCGGGTCAGCGAGCACGAGGAGCGCGTGGGCCTGGACCTGACATTGCATCGTGAAGCCGCATACACCGTGATTGACTAAACGAGAAAGGGTACTGACACATGAAATACATCATCGGCATCATTCAGCCCGATCGCCTGGACGAAGTGCTCAAGAAGTTGACGGAAGAGGAGATTCATCTGGTGACGGTCTCGAACGTGCTGGGCCGGGGCCGGCAAAAAGGTATCGCCGAAGTTTATCGCAGCCATAAGGAGCAGGGCAGTCTGCTCAGGAAGGTCAAGCTGGAGATCGCCGTCAACGAGGCATTCGTGGAGAAGACGATCAAGGCGATCAGCGGAGGGGCCCAGTCCGGCCAGATCGGCGACGGCAAGATCTTCGTCCTCGACCTGCACGAGTGCATCCGCATCCGCACCGGCGAACGCGGCGGCGAAGCCATCGGGTAGTCGCGTGCTTCTCTGTCGCAACCGAGCCATCAATTCCGTGCCCGGCCCCGCCGAACCCGGCGGGGCCCGCTTTTTCAGCCGCCATGTTCTGTTCTCCTCGCCATGAATGTTCTGCACCGCCGAAATCGCTTGCCTTCCATCCGCTCGGGGCCACGCATCACATTGAATATATCGCGCACTGCCGAGCCCGCCAACGAGATGGAAAACTACAAAAATGTACTTATTGCTTGTCCAGTCTACACAAATGTATGGAGTTGCACAGCCTGCCTTGCGTGAACCCTGTGCTGTAAGTGCCAAAAGACGTGTGTTACGGCAATTCTGCGTTGCAGGTCGTGTCTGGCACGCGGTTTGTACGTAAGGGTGCAGAATCGGCTGATATTCCTGCCCGGGGTTCCGGGCGGATGCGATCTTTGGCATTGGGTTGTGGGCGGGGCTTGAGGCTGCCGGTCGTTCTGCTGGGGATATCCGAGCGGCACGAGCCTCGCTCCTTTTTGCACGAGGGCAGGTTTTGGGAAGACGACGTGGAACGGGTGTTCGACTGTGTCCGGCCGGACTGTTCTGTTGACACGGCCGCAGGGTGGGCATAGCATGAGAGCTTGGTGCGCCGGGTCGAACATTCCTTCGATGAGATAGTAGTGTGTCCAGGGGTTATTGAGGAGTACGAGATGTCAGTCTGCTTGACAGGTGAATTCGGTCGCAATGTGTTCAACGAAGCGACGATGCGGGAATGCCTGCCGAAAAACGTGTTCAAGTCTCTCAAGAGGACACTGGATGGCGAGCAGCCGCTCGATCGGGTGACGGCCGATGTGATCGCCAACGCTATGAAAGACTGGGCGATCAGCAAGGGCGCCACGCACTTTTGCCATTGGTTCCAGCCGATGACCGGCCTGACGGCGGAGAAGCACGATGCGTTCATCTCGCCGACGCCCGACGGCAGGACCATCATGGAATTCAGCGGCAAGGAGCTGACCCAGGGCGAGCCCGACGCGTCTTCCTTCCCCTCCGGCGGACTCCGCGCGACCTTCGAGGCCCGCGGCTATACCGCCTGGGACTGCACCTCGCCGGTCTTTGTCAAAGAGGACGGCAAGAATATCACGCTGTACATCCCCAGCGCCTTCTGCTCCTACCGGGGCGAAGCACTGGATAAGAAGACGCCGCTGCTGCGTTCCATGGATGCCCTGAGCAGGCAGGCGGTGCGCGTCCTGAGAGCGATGGGCAATACGACAGTGCGCCGGGTGACCGCGACCATGGGGCCCGAGCAGGAGTATTTCCTGATTGACCAATCGTTCTACACGAAGCGGCTGGACCTGATTCTGGCGGGCCGGACGCTCTTCGGCGCCAAGCCGCCTCGTGGCCAGGAGTTGGAGGACCACTACTTCGGGTCCCTGCACGAGCGCGTGGCGAACTTCATGAACGAGGTCAACAACGAGCTGTGGAAGCTCGGGGTCACCGCCAAGACGCAACACAATGAGGTTGCTCCCGCTCAATACGAGCTGGCGCCGGTGTTCTCCACGATCAACATGGCCGCCGACCACAACCAGTTGACGATGGACACGTTGCAGAAGGTCGCTCGCCGGCACGGGTTCGTGTGCCTGCTGCACGAGAAGCCGTTCGCGGGCGTCAACGGCTCGGGAAAGCACAACAACTGGAGTATGGCTACCGACACCGGGGCCAACCTGCTCGACCCGGGCGATACGCCGCACGACAACATGGTCTTTCTGGTAATGCTCTGTGCCGTCGTCACTGCCGTCGATAAATACGCCGGGCTGCTTCGCGCGAGCGTCGCCAACGCGGGCAACGAACACCGCCTCGGCGCCAACGAGGCCCCGCCGGCGATCGTGTCGATCTTCCTCGGCGAGCAACTGACGGATATCTTCGAGCAACTGGTCAAGGGCACCGCCAAGAGCAGCAAGCGGGGCGGGGAGCTCAAGCTCGGCGTCTCGACCCTGCCGCCATTGCCGAAGGACAGCACCGACCGCAACCGGACGTCGCCGTTCGCGTTTACCGGCAACAAGTTCGAGTTCCGCATGGTAGGCTCGTCGCAATCGGTGTCCGGGCCGAGCTTCACCCTCAATACGATCGTAGCCGATGCCCTGAGCGACATTGCCGATGTGCTGGAGAAGGCCGGTGACGTGCAAGCCGCCGCGCAGAAGATCCTGCAGGATGTCGCGGTCAAGCATGCCCGGATCGTGTTCAATGGCGATAACTACAGTGCGGAATGGGTGGCGGAGGCCGAGCGTCGCGGATTGGGGAACATTCGCTCGACGCCCGAGTCGCTCAAGACCGTCCCATCCAAGGAGAACGTGGCGCTGTTCACGAAGCACGGCGTGCTCACCGAGCAGGAGTTGGAAGCCCGCACGGAAATCCTGCTCGAAGTCTACAGCCGGCAGATCCACGTGGAGGCCATGACGATGCTGAGCATGGCGAAGCGTCAGATCCTGCCCGCCTGCTGCGAGTACTCGCGCCGGCTGGGCAAGGCCGTTACCTCCGTCTCCGAGGCCGGCGTCAACGCGGGAACGCAGAAAGCCCTGCTCACGCGGGTCTGCGACCTGATCACGGCGATGCAAAGCCATGTCGAAGCCCTGGAGCAGGCGACGGCCAAAGCCGCCAAGACCAAGGGCGCCCAGAAGCAGGCTGAGAGCTACCATGAGGCGGTGATCCCCGCCATGGCCGCCCTGAGAGCGACCGCCGACGAGCTCGAAACCATTGTCGATGCCCGCCTCTGGCCGCTGCCCAGCTACGCCGAGATGCTCTTCATGCGGTAAGCTCCGGCGATCAATAGCCATTAGTGTGTAGGCCGGGGACTGTGGACAACTTATTGGATGCTGTGCGCGTCCAATTCCACGGTCTCCGGCCTCCGCTTTTCGATGTTCCGTTCGTGCCCGGTCTCTGGTCTGTCATTCTTATCTGAGCGCAGTCTGCCCACTCCTATGTACATCGGCGGACATGCTCAGCATCCGTTCGTTCTTTGCCTCACCTGTGTCGTGACGAAGCCTGCTTGCCAAGCGGCTCTGCACGCGGCTATGATGGCGCATTAGTGCCGAACAAGGCGTTTGAAGATCAGTCCGCGTGGGAGGACAAGATATGGACACGGCATTCGGAAGATGTAGTCTTCACGTTCTGATGGTGCTTGGCTTGTCTACCGTGGCCCAAGCGCAGCCGGCGGCGTCGCCGACGACAGGCCCTGTCAAGCTGGCGGACATCCGGATGCGCGACCCCTGCATCCTGGCCGACCAGAGTTCGAAGACTTACTATATGATTGGTTCGGCTCGCAGGAGCGTGCGGGCATACACCAGCACCGACTTGGCGACCTGGCAGGGGCCTCAGACGATCTTCGATCCGCCGGCGGACATATGGGGCGACATCCCCGTCGTCGGCATCTGGGCGCCCGAGCTGCACGCCTACAAGGGTAAGTACTATCTGTTCCTGACGTTCGACACGCGCCACCAGTTCCCCGAGCAGTGGCGCAACTGGCTGCCTCGTGTGACTCGCGGCTCGCAGGTGCTGGCCGGCGACTCGCCGACGGGCCCGTTCAAGCCCTTCGTGAGCCGCTCGACGCTGCCGCCGGACATGATGACACTCGACGGCACGCTCTGGGTCGAAGACGGCGTGCCCTGCATGGTCTTCTGCCACGAGTGGGTGCAGATCACCAACGGCTCGATCGAGTACGTTCGCCTCAAGGACGACCTGTCGGAGACCGTCAGCGAACCGACCGTCCTGTTCCGCGCCAGCGAGACCCCCTGGAACCTGATGGGCAAGGCCCACGGCAACTACGTCACCGACGCCCCGTTCCTCCACAAGGGCAAGACCGGCAAGCTGTACATGATCTGGGCCGGCTACGGGAAGGGCGGCTACACCGAGGGCATTGCCATCTCTGATTCAGGCAAACTGGCCGGCCCCTGGACCCAGCAGGCCGAACCCCTCTTCTCGGAAGACGGCGGCCACGGCATGCTCTTCACGACCTTCGACGGCACGTTGATGATGGTCCTGCACGCCCCCAACGGCCCCGCCGTCCGCCCCCGAATGTTCGAAATGGCGGACAGCGGCGACACCCTGAAACTAGTCAGGGAGTTCACGGGCACAATCCTGTAAGCCGCTGCATTCCGGCTCTACCCCGAGCCTTGTCGGCGCAAAGAGAATCAGCGTTTCTGCTTCTTGGCGGCCTTGCCCGGCTTTCTCCGACGGCGATTCACTACCTTCGTGAGTGGATGCTTCTCCATCTCTTGGAGCGCAGCCACCATCGCATCAAGATCATAATTGTGCTCTCTGGCGAACTCGTCCCGATTGCGCCAGACCTCTTCGAGTATTTCATTCTTCCTCATCGACGGTCGCCTCCAGGAGGGAAAGAAGACATTCCACCTCTCATGCCTTGCCTCTTTTCCTATGTCCGTCGTGTTGCGCGGATTTTTCCTGCCGTTGCCCTGAACTTGCCAGCCGCGATATCCAGTTCCGCATACTTAGATCCAGACCTTTGGGGACCAGGAAACTCACGATCAATATGTTCGACCTCATAGGCGACCTGAAGCGCGCCTCGGAGATCATCGTACTCGTTTGCCGAGAGGGTATCCGCTAGGACGGCCCTGAGGTCTCTCATGTAGTGGTCCATCTCAGCACACAAGCCGTGAGGGACAATGCCACGGTCCAAGTCCTTGAAAGCACGAGATAGGGTGTCGCCAATTCTCTCACAGTAGTCCGCAATGCGGTCCCTTTTCTCTCGCTTTGATTTGGCAAGCGTATCAGATATCGAAAGTAATCTTTCGCCGAGGAACATCAGCCCTTGAGTGATCGGATTCTCATCTGGCATATACCAACTCCTATTTAGACAAGACACCTCAACACTCTATCACGTGGGCGCCTGTGCTATATTACCTATGAGTACGTCGATTACCACTTTGTATGTGTTGGTGGACACCGCCCAAACCTCCTTCGTTTTCTCATCGCCTCCGCACACAAGGCCTACAATCCCTCCATGCTCGCTTACCACTGGCGCACCACTGCAGCCTTCGAAGTGCTTGTGCCCCGGATGCTCAAATGGTAGAGAGAACACGTGGTAGTCATCCTCAGTTCGCAGATAGGTTAGGCCGGAGTAGACGCGAGGCTCTCCGCCGACACAAAACTGTCCAAAATGCTCTTCATAGGTTGGAAAGACGATGCCGCAGAAACCGTAGCTTACGCCGCACTGCGGCACTTCTTCGAAGCTCATATTGTGGACTGTTATTGGGATCTCCGATTTGATCGTGGCAAGAGACGCCACCTCTTGTCTGTACGCACAAAGCTCACTCGGTACCTCGACATAGGAGAAATCGACTTCCTTGACTCGAAGATCTGCTAATGAGCCTGTCTCAAGGAAGTACATTGCTCCCAGCTGGTACAACGCAGCGCCCTTGCCGGGAATGTACCGAAGCTGAATGGCCCAGTTACCTTGATCTCCAGTCGCGTGAGACACCGTAAGCAGAATCCGATGACCATGATAATCGACCAGACAACCTGACGCAAAACCCACCGGCTTGTGTGCTTTGTCCAAGCGAACAAGCGGAACGCTGGAGAGGAATAGCCGGTTGTGAAAGTCATGGTCTGACATAGAGTCCCAATGTTCTGTTCATCGCACCAGAAGGTATTGTAGCCAGGCTGGCTAAGGAAGGTAATAGGAAGCCAGTGCCGCGAGTTAGAGCACAGTCGAGTCTTGTAGTACTTGTCACGCCGGGTAGCCTATGGTTTGAGCGAAGAGGACTCGCTGCTGGGGGCGGAGTCTGAACTCTTTGGCGGTGTCGTCCTTGTTGCAGTTGTGGAACCAGGCGGCCAAGCCCTGCGATGCCGCGAACAGGTAGATGTTCTGGGCGATCAGACCGACCGCGACATAGTAATACGATTTCTGGATTTCGGGGTCGCCAATCCTGCGGTCGGGCTGGCTCGGTCCTGTGTCGTATCGGGTCAGGTCCACGACGTAGAAGATGTTCACCGGGGCTTTGGCCGCAGCGCCCCGACCGGACCTCGCGCGGAAGTCGCCGGGGACGATTGGGGTCAGGCGGTGGGGGACTGCCTCGTAGAGATAGACGCCCTCGGGCAGGGCGACGTACAAATCCATCTCCTGCGAGTTGCTGGCGGATGGGGCGGTTCTCCCGGGCTTGCCGAATGACCCTTGCTCGCGGTTGACCCCGAAGGCGGCCCAGAGCAGATTCGACAGCGTCTGCATCGGCAGGGGCTTATCGCTGATGTTGCGGTTTGTCCTTCGTTCCTGCAGGGCCGCCAGCACGGATTTGCCGCCGTCGGTTTCGTGTTTGGGCAGGGTGATCGGCTGCAAATCCTGGACAGTCCCGGCGGGGGCACTCGTCGCGGCGGCGCGTGCTGTGACCGGGCCGGCCAGCATTGCCAGAGCCGGCATCGTCTTCATGAACGTTCTGCGATTCATCAGATTCTCCTTCTCATCTCTTCTTCTTCTGCCTCGCCTTGTCTTTCTGAGCCTTGGTTCTCTGGGCTTTGGGTGCGGGCTGAATCGGGTGGCTGGATTCCTCGGTGAGCTTGTTCCAGTCCGCGAGCAGCTTGCGATGTCGCTCGATCTCCTTCGCGAGTGCCGGCTGGGCGACGAGGTTCTTCATCTCGCCGGGGTCGGCCTGCATATCGAAAAACATCTCCTGTTTCGGGCCGGTCGCGACGGGGAAGACCATGTACTTGTACTGCTTCGTCCGCACCATGAAGCTGCGCGGGACCGTTGGCCATTTCCGAGACGACATACTCATGCCCGGACTGCTGTGGCTTCTCGATGATGGGCTTGAGGCTCTTGCCTCGCATGATCGCCGGACCTTTCACGCCTGCGTAATCGCAGATCGTCGGCAGCACGTCCAGCGCCGAGACCAGGTGCTCGCGGTCGATTCGTCCGGCGGGTGTCACGCCTTTCCACGACACGATCAGCGGCACCGCGGCCTCCTCCTGGTAATACATCATCTTACCGGTCCAGCGGTGCGAGGCCAGACCTTCGCCGTGATCGCTGGTGAATACGACGATCGTGTTGTTCTCCTGTCCACTCTCACGCAGCGCTTGCAGCACGAGCCCGATCTGCCGGTCCACATCCTCCACCATGCGATAATACGCATAGATGTACTTTCGCCACTGATTCTCGTCCCACCCATCGTGCCGGGGTTTGCGAGCGAATCCCTCCGGCAGACCTTCGGTGTCCCCGAAGTTCGCGGGCAGCGGCGGCAACTCGGTCCCGGCCGGCGGCTGATACCGCTGCCATACCTGATCGAGAATCGGGCTGTCCCCGCCCGCGGGCAGGCAGATGTCGTGCGGGTTGATGAACGACGCGACGGCTATGAACGGCTTCTCTCGCTTACGCCGAATGAACTCGACGGCGGCATTCATCGTCCCCTCGTCCACGACCTGCGCCAGCTTGCCCACCCGCGTGGTGGTGTTGAGGCTGTCATAGCCGGCGATGCCTTCGGTCGGATACACTTCCGGGCAATGCCACTTGCCCGCGTAGCCGGTGTCGTAGCCGGCCTCGCGGAAGACCTGGCCGGAGAGGGGGATTTTCGAATCGACCGCCATGCTGTTGTGATCCACGCCGATCTCATGCGGCGGCCGGCCGGCGTGCAGGGCCGCCCTCGCCGGACTACACAACGGATAGGGGGTGTACGAGTTCGTGAAATACACCCCGTTGGCTGCGAGGGAATCCATGTTGGGTGTCTTGACCCACTTGTTGCCCACCGCGCTCATCGCATCGACGCGCTGCTGGTCCGTAGTGATGATCAAGACATTGGGCCGCCTCCTACTCTCCGCCGCCTGCAGCTTCGCGCCAACCGCCAGCGCGCACAACCCCGCTGCTCCCGCCCCCATCAACTGCCGTCTCGTAATCGCATTCGACATAGATGTCCTCCGATCCATAAGATCCTCCAATCTCCGAGCCCACTGTTGTCTCGGCTAATGACATTATGGCCATCCTGGGCGTCGAGGACAAGCCGATTCACGGGTGAATCGTGCGCCACGATTTTTCAAATTCGGCGGGTCCGCACATCGGCTCGTTGCGGGTGCGTGCGGCTTCAGACCGGAAAGACTTGAACGAGACAGAAGAAGATTCTCCAACAGTGCTGTCTTCGGCGCACTATCCGTGTTGATTCACCTGATGGACGGCGATAAGATCAGTGCCATGTCCAAGGCAGATGGTTCGAGCCAAGTGCCGATGTGAACTTGCTCGTTGTTCAGTTTAAGGAGAAACCGAATGCTGCGGGGACCCGCTAAGCACCTGGTCATTATGATATGGTGGATATTGCTCTCCTTCTTCCTGCACGTCTTCTCGTACCCTTTGCAGGGCTACCTGTCATCATACCTGGTCTATTTCATCCCCTTTGGCTTTGTGCTGGGCGTCGCCGTCCTTTTGAATCTGTGCGAATGGCGGCTGAGGCTCTGGTCGAACAGCAAGCACTGGGGTAGATTGCTCATCCTGGGCACAGCGTACACAGTCGCCATCGGCGCGAGTCTCGTCGTCACGATCAGCTTGAATTCCCGTGGCGCTGTAGCCTACTTTGGTGGAGATGCCGAAGGGAGCATAGGTCTGTTTTACCTCCCGTCCATCGTATTCTATTGGATCGCCGGGGCAGCCGCCTGCGGATACGTCTCGGTTGTGCAGACGACGAAGAAAAGAGACTGTGCCACCGGCTGATTCACTGCGCCGCAGTTCGATGCTGCTGGCGGTTTACGGGGTCGCATCGCCTGTTCCAGGGGAGCCGTTCTTGTGCGTGCTGGCGTGCCAGGCGGTCTGCTGGGACCAGGTCTCCAAGTCGGGGTTGGCTGGGTTGACGATGGTTAGGGAGTAGCCGTCGCCGTCGGTGCGGTCGTACCAAGCGTCTTCGTACCGGAAGTTGTGAATCGTTGCGCCGATGGCGTCCACCATCTCGATTCTCTCACCGTCGTTAGCCAGACTGCCTGTGTACTGACCCGCGACAGGCAAGGTCGAGCTATACTTGGCTGTGAAGGCGGTGGTGTCTTTGACCACGAGGCAATAGCTGCCGGGGGCCAACTCGATATCGGGGAAGGTGAAGTCGATTCCGTTGGTGAAGCGCACCATGTTGAGATTGATCGTCTCGGTGCCGATGTTGGTCAGCTCGATGTACTCGGTATTTGGATCATCCGGACTGCCTGTACTGGCCGGGTGATACATGATCTCACTGATCCGAAGACTCTCAGCCACCGGGCCCACGGCAAAGACGGCGTCGTAAATCGCGCTCCACATGCCGAAGAGCACACGTGCCCTGACACGCGTGGACTCTGTTAGGGTGACAGGCCCGGTGTATTTTGTTGCGTGCGCGGTATTGATCGCACCGCCCGGCAGGCGGGGGTCCGTGCCGTCGAGCGTGTAATAGATGTCACCGAAGGGCGCAGTCATCGTCAGGGCGAAGCCATTGCTCACGGCCCCGCCATGCTGATTGAAGCTCGGCGCGTCGATGGCCGGGTACCAGTTCTTGGTTTTGAACTGCCCGAGAACGATGTCCGTCCGCTTGGGAAGATAATCATTGAGCAGCAAGCGGACCTGGGGGAGCCAGTCATCGTCCTTCGTTCGCGGCTTGGAAACCTTGGCATCGCCCCAGCGGGCGGATTCCGCGATGATCGCCAAGTCGATGGCATCCTTGCGGGCGGACAGGAGGTGAGCGGCGGCTTGCGGGGTCATGACGCCGTCGTTGAAAAAGTGCTTATACACGTGATCGGCGAAACGCATCTTGTACTCGGCATTGGCCGTCAGTTGCTGGTGCAGCCACTGCGGATTGAAGTACTGTCTCTGCTGTCCGCAGGAGTAGGGGCCCGTGCGATTCTCATTGACGTTGAAGAGGGTATGCTCGCAATCGTGCCGGAAGAACTTCCAGCCGTCGGGATTCGTGCGGTTGTAGACGGCGTAGAAATTGTTTGGCCGGGTGTTCTGGAGGAAATTCGGAACCGGCCCGTCGATGTCGCCGGCGTAGAACGTGCAGAGCATGTAGTCGATAAGGTTATCGACGTCGACGAGCCGCTCGTAGGCGGGATTGCGCGTGCCATCAGGGTTGAGTCCCTGCACGCGGTAGTAGGCCGCATCCGTGGCGAAGCCTTTTGCGGCCGCATCCCACAGCCGGTTGTACGCGTCCATGGTGCCGTCCGTCGTGTACATCGTATAGGGCATTCCGGGTCCTGAATCGACTTTGGCCACGTCATAGTCTTCGACGTCGCCCCCGAAATACGATGCGGCGTACCGCGCCTCGGAACGTTCCTGCGTCTGGTAGACGCCCCAATACTGGCCGTCGATGTAAAGATGGTAGTAGCGACTCCTCGTATAGGGCTGGCCCGTGGCGCCCTGCAGGTCGCGGGAGAAGACCTCCCGCAACATGGTGTTCTTGCTGCCGTTGTCGTCGCCCTGGCTGCCCTTGAAGGCCCAGGAGTAGTTCTGCTCGGTTCGCAGGTCCACCTTCTCGAAGGTGTCGATCCCTTCATCCTCGAACAGGGGATAGCGCAGCTCGGGCCGGAAGAACAGGCGGAAACCGTGCTTGGCGTTGCTGCCCTGGCGGCCGTAGCCTCCCCGAATCCGCAGGCCCACATCGACTTGGAAGCCCTCGGTCCCATCCGGATAGATCAGCTCAACGGAGCACGGCCGCTCCCACTCCGACCCGTCCTGCGTCGCGTTCACGTAGATCCCCGTGCTCGCATTGAACAGATTCGCGAGAGGCGTCACAATCGAGATCGACGGAATCGACAGCAGGGCATCGTCCACGAGGTCCTTATACCGCGCATCGTTCACGACGTCCGGGTCCATGCCATAGTCGATGACTTGGGCGCCACCGCCGCCCCCTCCGCCCGGCCAGCCGCCGCCACCGCCTGTGGATGGATTGGGCCAGTCCGCCCCGGGCTTGGCGCCGGTGGGCGATTGCTTCACTACATCACTTACGAAGATGTAGGTCTGAGTCGTCACGGCGGATGGTTTCCATTCCTGCCTGATCGCCACGGCTCGCAGACAGGAGGTCTTGCTGATGGTGAGCGGACCCGCGTAGAGTGTCCCCGACAGGTTGCGTCCCACCATCTGGCCCGGCGTATCCCCATTGAGAGTGTAGTAAATCGCCGCATCCGGCGTTTCAGTGGTTAGAGCGACGGAGACCGGCTCATTGTAGAAGCCGTGCTTCTGGCTGAACTGGACCTCCCCGACCACTCCCAGGAAGCCGGCCTGATTGGCTGCTCCGGGGGTGGCAACGCCGAAGAACTGCCACGTGTCGTTGGCATCGGGGTAGCGCCCGTAGGAGATGTCACGGGCCTGCTCCGGGAAACTCATGCTGTCGATCAGGGTTGTGCCGTCCGTGTCAAACAGGGCAAGATCCTCGCCGCCGGCATCGAGCTTGAAGCCGGCGTGCAAGCCCTGGTCCTTGATATTCGTGTCTGCCCAGATCAGCAGATATCCTTTCGGGGCAACGGTGGTCAGAGTCGCATTACCGGTCGGAATCTGCCACTTCTCCGGGTCGTTTGGATCGTCGGTCAGGTGCATGCCGCCCAGGTCGATGGGAGTATCTCCATAATTGTAGACCTCGATCCAGTCGTCGTACTGGCCCTGCGGGTCGGCTTTGGTTGCCCCGTTGGAGGCCATGACCTCGTTGATCACCAGGGAAACGCCGTTGGCCGGTGCCGCGGTGAACTGCACGCTCAATAGCAAAACGATTGCGCAGCCCACCAAGGCCGCCCTTTCCCGCTTTGTGCTTCTCATCATCTACACCTCCTGCCAGACGTTGGCCCCGGCGGTCCATTTGTCGCAGGCACAGTGTGCACAGAATGTGCCCGCATCACGAGAATAGTGGCTCTCCACAGGCAGCGGTGACGGATTTGTGGCAATTTCTCGCAGGTCGCCCGGAATCCTCGTTTTGCCCTGTAAGACGCGATATGCGAAGGGGATGTTCGATCAGGGCTATCGCATCTAAATGCCAAGGACCTTAAGCAGGTAGTCTCGGTCCCAGCCGGCTCGGAGGCGTTTGGCGGCGATGCCGCCCTTGGCCGTCTTCTCCTGCTTGAGCAGCATCAGGGCGATTCGACGCAATCGCGAGAAGTTCTCGGCGGCGTTGGCCACTCGGACTCGACTGGCGTCCTCATGGAAACTCACGTCCAGCGACCAGTGCAACTGGACCTCCACGGACCAGTGATGGCGAATCAATGTCCCCAGACGCTGGGCACAGTGTCCCGGATGGGAGCTGATGAAGTAGTGTCGCTTTCGTTCGCACTGGCCGTTGACCTGACGCTCTCGCTCGATGGCCGTGAGGCTGCCCAGACCCGGCCAGTCGTGACGCCCTTGCAGCCATCCCACATCGCTGGTAGTCCACACCCGCCGGGTTTCCAGTCGTCCATGGCCTTTTTCCACGGTTTCCCAGAAGTCCTGCTCGCCGGCAAACCCGTGGGCGATGCCGTCCTCCATGTACATCCGGGCATCCTCGTACAGAGTCCCTTGGTTAGCCTTGAGGGCCAGCACATAGTCGCCGCCCTGATCGACGATCTGCTCGGCGATCTCCTTTTGACAACCCATGGCGTCAATCGTGATGGTTGCCTCCTCCACGTCGAGCAGCTTGAGCAACTCCGGGATCGCGGTGATCTCATTGCTCTTGGCATCGACCGCCCGTTGGCCGAAAGCCACGCAGTTCTCGTGGACCCAGGCACTGACCATGTGCAACGGGCCTTTGGCACGGACCCGATCAAAGCTGTTTCGCAGGGTCTTGCCGTCGATGGCGATGTGCTTGCCCCGGCTGCTGCCGGCCAGATCCGCCACAAACGCCTGCATGACCGCTTCAAACGCATCCGGGTCCAGGGCGGCAAAGACCCGACCAAAGGTATCATGCGATGGAATGCCATTGGGCAGGTCCAGAAACGTGCCAAACCATTCCTCGTTGACGTTGCCGAACATCTCTACGTCCGTCCAGTGCTCAGCCCCGCAGATCACGGCACAGACGCCAATGACCAGAATATCCTGTAATTCATGCCGTTTCGTCCGCTCCACGCGAGGATCAGGAACCGCGGCAAAATGATCCCAAATCGATTTCTTCATCAAAAACGTATTCCTCTCTACTTGAAGTGTCTTGCTTCTGAGAAGAATACGAAACCATGCCTGCAAAGGCTCAATTTAGATGCGATAGCCCTAGATGTTCGATAAGGGTTTCTGATAATGTTATAAATCACGTTTATGATGTATATTAACGGAACTGCCATAGCGGAAGGGGAGTAATGTCGTATAGTATGGGTAACGCTGTGAACGAGTGGCAGTGGTTGCACATGCTCGTAAGTTCAGGAAAATCATGACTTTACGATTGCACAATCAAGGTCTGTACGAAACGCAGTACGAGCACGATGCCTGCGGGATCGGGGCCGTCGTCAATATCAACGGGACGCGGGACCACTCCATCATCGAGTACGGCAAGCAGATTCTCATCAATTTGACACACCGGGGGGCCGCCGGGGCCGACGAGACCACCGGCGACGGGGCGGGCATCCTGTTTCAGATTCCGCACGAGTTCTTCGTCAACGAGTGCGATGAGCGGGGCGTCTCGCTGCCCGAGCCTTTCCAATATGGTGTCGGCGTGGTCTTCGGCTCGAAGGACTCGGACCTTCGTGGCAAGTGCGACCGCGTCCTTGAAGAGGCGCTTAGCTACTATGGCGTCAAAACGCTTGGCTGGCGTGACGTTCCCGTGCGCAGCGATTGCCTCGGCAAAATCGCCCTGGCGGCCGAGCCATCCATCAGGCAAATCTTCGTCGATGGGGCGGGCTACACCAATGATGAGCTTGAGCGGCGGCTTTACCTGGCCCGCAAGCGGGGAGAGCGGCTTGTCAGCGAGCAGCTTGGGCAGGAAGCCGAGGACTTCTACGTTGCGAGCCTCTCGTGCCGAACCATCTGCTACAAGGGCATGTTCATGGCCTGGCAGTTGTTCGCGTACTACCCGGACCTGGCGGATGAGCGGGTCAAATCAGCCCTGGCAATCGTGCATCAGCGTTACAGCACGAACACGTTCCCGAACTGGCGGCTGGCCCAGCCGTTCCGGTGCATCGCCCACAACGGCGAGATCAACACGCTCAGCGGCAACCGCAACAGTATGCGGGCCCGAGAGCCGAAGATGAGCAGCCCCGTGTTCGGCGAGAACATCAAGGACCTTTATCCGATCCTCGTGCCCGGCGGCAGCGACTCGGCCAGCTTCGACAACGCACTGGAATTGCTGGTACGCTCCGGGCGGAGTATGCCGCATGCGATGATGATGATGATCCCCGAGGCGTTCAGCGCCAAGTATCACATCAGCACGGACAAGCGTGCGTTCTACGAGTATCACTCCTCGATCATGGAACCTTGGGATGGTCCTGCGGCGATGCTCTTTACCGACGGCCGCATCGTCGGCGGCACGCTGGACCGCAACGGCCTGCGACCCTGCCGCTATTTGGTGACCACCGACGGGCTGGCGATCATCGGCAGCGAAGCGGGTGTCGTCGAGTTCCCGCCCGAGAAGATTCGCGTCAAGGGCCGGCTTCGCCCGGGACGCATGTTTCTCGTCGATACCATCGAGGGCCGCATCATCTCCGATAACGAGATCAAAAGCAAAATCACTCGCCAGAAGCCGTATCGCCGCTGGCTGGACGAGAACCGCATCGAGCTGCGCGGGCTCTTCGATGCCCCGAAGCTCGTCAAGAGCGACCCGCAGACCATCGCCCAGCGGATGCGGGCCTTCGGTTACACGCGCGAAGAGCTCAAGATGATTCTGACACCGATGGCGGTGAACGGCCAGGAGCCCGTCGGCTCAATGGGCAACGATACGCCGTTGGCGGTCCTCTCCGACAAGTCGAAGCTGCTGTTCAACTACTTCAAGCAGCTCTTCGCCCAGGTGACCAACCCCGCGATTGACCCGTTGCGCGAGGGGCTCGTCATGAACCTGATGGCCTTCACGGGCAGGAAGCTGAACGTGCTCGATGAGACGCCTCAACACTGCCGCCAGCTCAAGCTGCCGCACCCGATCCTGACGAACGAGGACCTGGAGCGGCTGCGATCCGTGCAGCGAGCGGATTTCCACGTTGTCACGCTACCGGCCCTGTTCGACGCCGATCCGGTTCGTCCCGCAGAAGCTTTGCGCCGCGGCCTGGATACGCTGATTGCCTCCGTTGAGGACGCGGTCAGAGAAGGCGCCATGTTCATCATTCTGAGCGATCGCGATGTCTCTGATTCGAAGGCGCCGATCCCGTCGTTGCTGGCCACGGCGGCGGTCCATCACGCCATGCTGAACAAGGGCCTGCGCCACGAGGCGGGGCTGATCGTCGAGAGTGGCGAGCCTCGCGAGGTCATGCACTTCTGCCTGCTGTGCGGCTACGGCGCCAACGCGATCGACCCGTACATGGCGTTCGAGGCGCTCGATGAGCTCAAACGCCAGGGCGAGCTGGGCGCGGAGATGGAGCCGGTGCAGATCGCAGACAACTATATCGCCGCTGTCAAGAAGGGCATCCTCAAGACGATGAGCAAGATGGGCATTTCCACCCTGCGCAGCTACTGCGGGGCCCAGCTTTTCGAGGCGATTGGCCTGGACCGCGACGTTGTGGACAAGTACTTCGGCGGCACAAGCTCGCGGATTCGCGGCGTGGGGCTGGAGGGGATTGCCCGAGAGACCCTGGAGCGGCATCAATCGGCCTTCCACCAGCGTCCGGCCGGGACGATGGACCTGGATTTCGGAGGCGAGTACCATTTCCGTCACACGGGCGAGCGGCACCTGTGGAATCCGACGACCGTGTCGAAGCTTCAGCACGCTGTGCAGAACAACGACGCCGGTTCTTACGCGGCCTATGCAAAGGCTATCAATGAACAGTCCAAGACGCTGTGCACATTGCGGGGGTTGTTCGAGTTCGTGCCGGGACCGCCTGTGCCGTTGGAAGAGGTCGAGCCCGTCAGCGAGATCGTGAAACGTTTCTGTACCGGTGCGATGAGCCACGGCTCCATCAGCAAGGAGGCCCATGAGTGCCTGGCCATCGCGATGAACCGGCTCGGCGGTGCGAGCAACACGGGCGAAGGGGGTGAAGACCCCGGTCGTTATCGCCCCGAAAGCAATGGGGATTCGAAGAACTGTGCCATCAAGCAGGTCGCCAGCGCCCGCTTCGGCGTCACGATCAACTACCTGGCCCATGCCAAAGAGCTGCAGATCAAGATCGCCCAGGGCGCCAAGCCGGGCGAGGGCGGCCAGTTGCCCGGACACAAGGTCTCGGCAGAAATCGCGGAACTGCGGTACTCGACGCCGGGCGTGACATTGATCTCGCCGCCGCCGCATCACGACATCTACTCCATTGAGGACCTCGCGCAGCTTATCTACGACCTCAAGTGCAGCAATCCGGGCGTGCGGGTTTCGGTCAAGCTTGTGGCGGAGGTCGGCGTCGGGACCATCGCGGCGGGTGTCGCCAAGGGCAATGCGGACGAAGTCCTCATCAGCGGCCACGATGGCGGCACCGGCGCCAGCCCGCTGTCATCCATTAAGCACGCAGGCTGTCCATGGGAGCTTGGCCTTGCGGAGACGCAGCAGGTGCTCGTGATGAACAATCTGCGGGACCGGATCCGCGTGCAGGTGGACGGCCAGATGCGGACCGGCCGGGATGTGGTCATTGGGGCGATGCTCGGGGCCGAGCGATTCGGCTTCGGCACGGCGGCCCTTGTAACGCTTGGCTGCACGCTGCTTCGCAAGTGTCACGAGGGGGCCTGCGCTTTCGGCATCGCCACCCAGGACCCGGAGCTGCGAAAGCGATTCGCCGGCAAGCCCGAGTATCTTCAGCGGTTCATGCACTTCATAGCCGAAGAGGTCCGGCGGATCATGGCCGAGCTTGGTTTCCGCAAATTCGAGGAGATGGTCGGCAGGGCGGACCGGCTGAGGATGCAGAAAGCTCTGTCGCACTGGAAGGCCAAGGGACTCGATTTCTCCGCGATCTTCCATCAGCCCGACATTTCCGACGGCAGGGGGGTACGCCTCACGGCAGCCCAACCCGACAGACTCGCCGACCACTTGGACTGGAAGATCCTGGAGCAGGCAGGCTCGGTTATTGACGATGCCACCCAGCCCTCTGACCAGGACAAACATGTCCACGCGAGCGTGGACATGGCACCCACACCCATGCGGATTGAAATGCCAATTCGCAACGTCAATCGGACTGTCGGGGCGATTCTCAGCAACCGCATCGTGCAGAAGTACGGTCCGAAGGGCCTGCCGGATGGCACGCTGGAAGTCGTTCTGCACGGCTCGGCGGGGCAGAGCTTTGGCGCGTTCTTAGCCCCGGGCGTGACGCTTCGCCTGATCGGCGACAGCAATGATTACCTGGGCAAGGGCCTCTCCGGCGGGCGGATCATCGTGCAAATGCCCGAGAAGTCGCCCTTCATGGCCCATGAGAACATCATCGCGGGCAACACGTTGCTCTATGGCGCCACGAGCGGCGAGGTTTTCATCAACGGCGTGGCCGGCGAGCGGTTCGCCGTGCGCAACAGCGGCGCGATCGCCGTCGTCGAGGGCGTCGGCGACCACGGCTGCGAGTACATGACCGGCGGGACCGTCGTTGTCCTCGGCCAGACCGGCTGCAACTTCGCGGCCGGCATGAGCGGCGGGTCGGCCTACGTGCTTGACGAGATGCAACTGTTCGACACGCTGTGCAACCTCGACATGGTCGAGTTGGAGACGGTCTGGCAGGAGCGTGACAAGGCGATCCTGTACGAGTTGATCGAACGGCATCTGGAATGGACCGGCAGCGACCGGGCCCGGCATATCCTGAGGGCCTGGCCCGACATGGTCGGCCGATTCGTCAAAGTGATGCCAATTGATTATCGCAAGGCGTTGGAAAGAATGCGGGCCGTCGAGCATCGCGACACAGAGACCACCCCGGCGACGGAGGAAGTATTCCATGGGTGAGATCAAAGGGTTTCTCAAGCACAGACGCCAGGAGGTCGGCCATCGTCCGGTCGAGGAGCGCATCCATGACTTCAGCGAGCTCGACCTGCCGCTGACGCCGGATGCGATTCGTCTGCAGGCCGCCCGCTGCATGGACTGTGGCATCCCGTTCTGCCACGGGGCGGGCTGTCCGCTCGGCAACAACATCCCGGACATGAACGAAGCGGTGTACAAGGGCCAGTGGGAACGGGCCTGCCGCATCCTGCACGAGACGAACAATTTCCCCGAGATCACCGGCCGGATTTGTCCCGCTCCGTGCGAGGCATCCTGCACGCTGTCGGTCAGCGATCAGCCCGTCCTGATTCGCCATATCGAATACCAGATCGTCGAGCGGGGCTTTCAGGAAGGCTGGATCAGGCCGCTGCCCTCGCCGCGAAGAACGGGCAAACGCGTGGCGGTCGTCGGCTCCGGGCCCGCCGGACTGGCCGCCGCACAGCAGTTGGCCAGAGCCGGTCACGACGTGGTCATTTTCGAAAAGGACGAGCAGGCCGGCGGCATGCTCCGCTATGGCATCCCCGATTTCAAGCTGGGCAAGCACATCATCGACCGGCGGCTGGAACAGCTCAAGACGGAGGGCGTGGAGTTCCAGACCGGCGTCAACGTTGGAAAGGACATCTCCGCCCACTACCTGCGCAAGATGTTCGACTGCGTCTGCTTAGCCATGGGCACGCGCGCCGCTCGCGATGTTTCCGTTACCGGTCGGGAACGGGGCAACATTCTTTTTGCCCTGGACTACCTGGCCGCCCAGAACAAGCTCTGTGCCGCCGAGCCGCTGGATGGCATCCCGAGAGTCAACGCCCGCGACAAAGTCGTGGTCGTGCTCGGCGGCGGCGATACCGGCAGCGACTGTGTCGGCACCGCCCGTCGGCAGCGGGCCAAGAAGATCTATCAACTGGAAATCCTGCCGAAACCGCCCGAGACTCGCCCCGTGGATACCCCCTGGCCGACGTGGCCGCGGATCATGCGGACGTCGTCTTCCCACGAGGAGGGCTGCGAGCGGCGGTGGTCCGTGCTGACCAAGGCGTTCGCCGGCGATAACGGTAATGTGAAAGAGCTGCACGCTTGTGAAGTGGAGTGGGTCAATGCCAACGGCAACTGGCAACTCAAAGAGTTGCCCGGAACGGAGTTCGTCCTGAAAGCGGACCTGGTCCTGCTGGCCCTGGGTTTCCTACATGTCACGCATGAGGGCCTGGTGCAGGATTTAGGCTTGCAACTTGACGCAAAAGGGAATGTAATAGTGGACCGTTATCAAACCAGTGAGCCGTGGGTTTTTGCAGCCGGAGATACGGTCAACGGGGCCTCACTGGTCGTCCGGGCTATCCATAGCGGGCGAGAGGCGGCAGCGGCGATGGACTGCTGGCTGCGTCAGAATCCCCAGTGACGCACGAAACCCCCTCCCCATACGCTCCGTAGAATAACGGGAGGTCGTAGATAGCCGGTAGGGTGTGCGTCGCACCCCGTACGTCGAAGTGATCCAGAGCGGTCGGGCTGCAGGTGCGTTCTGACCGAGGCGGTGAGCCTAACAGGAGAATATGCCGAAACGTAAGGATATCCATAAGATATTGATCATCGGTTCCGGGCCGATCGTCATCGGTCAGGCGTGCGAGTTTGACTATTCCGGAACGCAGGCGTGCAAGGTCCTTCGCAAGGAGGGCTACAAGGTCGTGCTTGTCAACAGCAACCCGGCGACGATCATGACCGACCCGGAAGTGGCCGATCGGACGTATATTGAGCCGATCACGCCGGAAGTGGTCGAGCAGGTGATACGGCGGGAGAGGCCAGATAGCCTCCTGCCTACGCTCGGAGGCCAGACCGGCTTGAATACGGCCGTGGCGCTGGCCCAGAGCGGCGTGCTCAAGAAGTACAAGGTCCGGATGCTTGGCGCGAACCTGCGATCCATCCGAAAGGCCGAGGAACGCGACCTCTTCAAGAAGACCATCCTCGATATCGGCCTGGAGGTGCCCCGCAGCGGCTGTGCCCACTCCTGGGAGGAGGCCCAGCAGATTGTCGAGCATACGGGATTTCCCGCCATTATTCGCCCGTCGTACACGCTCGGCGGCACCGGCGGCAACATCGCCTACAATGCCGAAGAATATCACAAGTACATCCACTGGGGCCTGAGCCTCAGTCCTAAGAGTGAAGTCCTTGTGGAGCAGTCGGTGATTGGATGGAAGGAATATGAGCTGGAGGTGATGCGGGACCGCAAGGACAATGTCGTCATCGTCTGCTCCATCGAGAACCTCGACCCGATGGGCATCCACACCGGCGACAGTATCACCGTCGCGCCGGCCCAGACGCTGACCGACAAGGAGTACCAGATCATGCGGGATGCGGCCCTGAAGATCATCCGGGCCATCGGCGTCGAGACGGGCGGCTCGAACATCCAGTTCGCCGTCCATCCCGAGACGGGCAAGCTCTATGTGATCGAGATGAACCCCCGCGTGTCGCGAAGCTCGGCCCTGGCCTCCAAGGCCACGGGCTTTCCCATCGCCAAGATCGCGTCGCTGCTGGCGGTCGGGTACACGCTGGACGAGATCCCCAACGACATCACGAAAAAGACGCCGGCGTGTTTCGAGCCGACGATCGATTACTGCGTGGTCAAGTGGCCGCGATTCACGTTCGAGAAATTCCCGCAGACGCCCGCCGAGCTGACGATCCAGATGAAATCAGTCGGCGAGGCGATGGCCATCGGCAGGACGTTCAAGGAGGCGATGCACAAGGCGATCCGCTCGCTGGAGATCGACAGATATGCTCTTGACGACCGGCGCGTCGATAAGACGATCTCGCCCGTTCAGTTGCGGGAGAAGCTGCACAAGAACGGCTGGGATAAGCTGTGGTACGTTGCCGAAGCCCTGCGGCGGCAGATGCCCGTCGCGGAAATCTTCGCCCTGACGAAGATCGATCCGTGGTTCCTGAACAATATCAAGGACGTGATCGAGCTCGAATCGAAGCTGGTCGCCCAGAAGGGCAAGCTGCCCGATGCGGAACTGATGACGCGGGCCAAACAGTACGGCTTCAGCGATAAGTACCTCGCCTCCGTCGCCGGTGTGCCCGAGATTCAATTGCGAAAGCATCGCCAATCGCAGGGCATCAATCCCGTGTACAAGATGGTGGACACCTGCGGGGCGGAGTTCGAGGCCGCCACGCCATACTTCTACTCGACCTATGAGAGCCAGTGCGAGGCGAACCCGACGAATCGCCGCAAGATCGTCATTCTCGGCGGCGGACCCAACCGCATCGGCCAAGGCATCGAGTTCGATTACTGCTGTGTTCACGCCGCCTTCGCCTTGCGCGAGATCGGCGTCGAATCCATCATGATCAACTGCAACCCGGAAACGGTCAGCACGGACTACGACACCTCCGATCGGCTGTACTTCGAGCCGCTGACGTTCGAAGACGTGATGTCCATCGTCGAGAAGGAAAAGCCGGACGGTGTCATCGTCCAGTTCGGCGGCCAGACCCCGCTGAAGCTGGCGGTGCCGCTGGAGAAGGCGGGCGTCAAAATCATCGGCACCTCGCCCGACAGCATCGATCTGGCGGAGGACCGCAAGCGATTCAACCAGTTGGTAGAGCGGCTCAAACTGCTCCAGCCGGAAAGCGGCACGGCGACCAACTACGAAGAGACACTTCAGATCGCCCACAGGCTTGGCTTCCCGTTGCTGATCCGGCCATCCTTTGTTCTCGGCGGCCGGGCGATGCGCGTCGTGTACGATGAGACCGCCCTGAAGGCCTGTGTCGAAGAGGCCATCGATGTCTCCGGCGAGCACCCGATTCTGATCGACAAGTTCTTGGGCGACGCCACGGAGCTCGACGTCGATGCCATCTGCGACGGGCATCGCGTGGTCATCGGCGGTATCATGGAGCACATCGAGGAAGCGGGCGTCCATTCCGGCGACAGCGCCTGCTCCATCCCGCCCGTCAATCTCAAAAAGAAGATCATCGAGGAAGTGGAGAGGCAGACGAAGCTGCTGGCAATGGAGCTGGGTGTCAAAGGGCTCATGAACATTCAGTATGCCATCAAGGACGACCGGATCTACATTCTTGAAGTGAACCCGCGTGCATCGCGGACGATCCCGTTCGTGAGCAAGGCCATCGGCGTGCCCTTGGCGAAGCTGGCGGCCAAGGTCATGGCGGGCATGACGCTCGACGAGCTGGGATTCACAAAGGAGATCATCCCGAGCCACTATGCCGTCAAGGAAGCGGTGTTCCCATTCTTGAAGTTCCCGGGTACGGATGTGCTGCTGGGTCCTGAGATGCTCTCGACGGGTGAGGTGATGGGGATTTCGGATGACTTCGGCACGGCGTACGCCAAATCACAAATCGCCTCGGGCAACAGCCTGCCCACCGGCGGTAACGTACTGTTCAGCATCAACGATCGTGACAAGGCAAAAGCGGTGCCCCTGGCCCGGCGACTGCGGGAGCTGGGCTTCAAGATCATTGCCACGAAGGGCACATGCATCGAGTTCATCAAGAACAACATTCCCTCGGAATTTGCTCTGAAGATCACCGAGGGCAGGCCGCACATCGTGGACGCGATCATCAACCGCCAGATCGACCTGATCATTAACACGGCGGTTGGCAAGCAGTCGATCATGGATTCGTTCTGTATCCGGCGGACCGCCGTGGACCGGCAGGTCCCGTACGTCACGACGATTCGCGGGGCCGCGGCGGTCGTCAAGGCCATCGAAACGCTGAAATCGCGAAAGATCACGGTCAAGCCGATTCAGCTTTACTATCGATGATCTACAATTTATGATTTGCGATTGAAAGGGGAAGAGGCGGATTGAATGAGACATAGGGAACGGTCCTTCACAAATCGGAATGTGTAAATAGTAGATCGTGAGCCATAATGGGAACTGTCCTTTTCAAATCATAAATCGTAAATGGTAAATCATAAATCATGAAGGCAGCATTACTACTGGAAGACGGCACGTTTTTCGAGGGCCGGGCGTTCGGCGCCCGCGGCCAGCGGTGCGGCGAGGTCGTGTTCAACACGAGCATGTGCGGATATCAGGAAATCCTCACTGACCCCTCGTACCACGAGCAGATCATCACGATGACGTACCCGCTCATCGGCAACTACGGCACGAACACGGGGGACTGGGAGTCCCGAAAGCTCTTCGCCGCCGGCTTCGTGGTCAAGGAGAACTGCCCCTATCCGAGCAATTGGCGAAACGGCGCCACGCTCGACGAGTACCTGAAGAAGAGTGGAATCGTCGGCATTGAGGACATCGACACGCGCAGCCTCGTCCGGCATATCCGCACGCAGGGGGCGATGCGCGGCATCATCTCCTCTACGGAGGCGGATCGCAAAAAACTGGCGGAGAAGCTCCAGGAGTACCCCGGACTCGTCGGCAGGGATATCGTCACGGACGTGACAGTCGATAAGCCGTACGAGTGGAAGGAGGGTGCTGTAAACGTCCTGACCGGCGAGCGGATTCAGCCGCCGGCCAGGTACAAGGTCGTTGCGTTCGACTACGGCATCAAGCAGAATATCCTTCGGCTGCTGGTCTCGCACGGCTGCGATGTCACCGTCGTGCCTGCCCAGACCCCGGCGGCGGAGGTCCTCGCCCGCAAGCCCGATGGCGTGTTCCTGAGCAATGGGCCGGGCGATCCTGCGGCGGTGACCTATGCGATCGAGACGGTCAAATCCCTGCTCGGCAAGCTGCCCATCTTCGGCATCTGCCTCGGCCATCAGATTCTCGGCCTGGCGCTGGGCGGACGCACGTACAAGCTCAAGTTCGGCCATCGCGGCGCCAATCATCCCGTCAAGAACCTCGACACGGGCAGGATCGAGATCACCAGCCAGAACCACGGCTTCTGCGTGGACCTCGACTCGTTTGCGGGCAAGGACGTGGAACTCACCCACATGAATCTCAACGACAACACCCTCGAAGGCCTCCGCTGTCAGAAACTGGCGGCGTTTTCTGTCCAGTATCACCCCGAAGCCTCTCCGGGCCCGCACGACTCGAGATACCTCTTCGAGGAATTCACCCGCC
The DNA here is from genome assembly GCA_963708075.1 of Sedimentisphaerales bacterium. Classification (GTDB taxonomy): domain Bacteria; phylum Planctomycetota; class Phycisphaerae; order Sedimentisphaerales; family Anaerobacaceae; genus PLanc-01. Next base: position 2,981,602 of record OY970194.1, on the reverse strand, counting down.
TGATGGATGAGAAAGTGGCGTGAGATTTGAGGCGGGGATGGAGTGAGTCCGCCGGACCCCGGCGGGCTATTGCTCGTTGGACTGTCTCAGGTACAAGTACAGCACCGATACGAGCGAAACAACGACGATCACCTCAAGTGTGCCCATCCGACAATTATAGCTTGTTTTCATCCGAATTGCAAGCCCGCAAGCACGCAGACCGTTGTGTGGTCTCATAAAGTCGGCCGTTCGGCCCTTGGACGCCGGAATGAGCACCCTGTTCCCATTCGGCAATATAGATTCGAAAAGTGTTCACGCCGCAGAGATTCTGTCATCCAGACGCCCGGCCAGTCGCACGCTCAAATCAGGTTGTGGTGTGTGGCAATCATCTCTCACCGATGCGCTGATGTGGGTGTTTCATGCTTTTTGCCGCCCGAAGCGGCACGGAGCGCCTCGATGAATCCCGAAGGGACCTGCGAGCCGAGGTCCTGGATTTTGCGCACATCGTTCCATGCCTCGTTGTACTCACCGTTCGTGTAGCGAGCCAGACTGCGATGGAAGTACGCCTTGACGCAACGGGGGTCGATCTCAATGGCCCTGGTGAGGTCCGAAATGGCCTGGCTGCGCTCGTTCATCGCGGCCTGGAGACGAGCCCGTCTGATGTAGCCTTCGACGAAGTCCGGTCGTATCTCGACGACTTTGCCAAAATCGGATGCCGCCGCGCCCAGATTGCCGATGGCAAGGCAGACCATCGCCCGATTGTAGAAAGCGTCGGCATATGTCGGGTCTCTCCGTATTGCCCTGGTGAACTCCGCGATGGCTGCCTGATACTCGCCTTGCCTGGCGAGGGCAACACCCCGATGATTGCAGGCTTGGGCGTCCTCTGCGTCCCCCGGAGGAACTTGCCCTGCTTGCCGCAACTGATCTTGCCAGCGGGACTCCGGCCGGCCGAGTGCCTCCTCGAACTGCACTTGCCATCGCTGCAGGTCTTGCCGCTGCTCGGTCGCCATCTCGGCCTCAAACTCGAGGCCGGCAGGCATATAGCCTCTTTTCTGGAGCACTCTGACCCCGAGCGGATACTTATGCAGTGCGGCGGCGTATGGCAACGCCTGGATTCTCCCGGCATCCACGAGCGTTTCACGATATCCGAACGAATCCTTCAGAAGGATGTCGAAGGGCAATTCGTAGGAGGATGTGACGCCGGTGACCACGTGGATGAATCCCAGGCCGACGACGACAAGACCCGCCGCCACACACAGGGTCACGGACGTTCTCTCGTACCACTTCTTTGGCCTCGTGCCTTGGCGACTCTTCGTGCGTGCGCCGCAATGAGGGCACTTCTTTGCAGCGTCAGATATCTCTTTCCGGCACTTACTGCATTCCATCGGGGCCATTTAGACGCCGAAGGCCTTCTGCATCTGTTGGCGGACCTGGGTGAGGCGTTTGACGTCGCCGCCACCGACTTCGGCGGTTACCCAGCCGGCAAAGCCGATATCGTCGAGGGCCTTGCGGACATCGGCCCACGGGAGGTCATCACCGTCACCGGTGATCTCCACGAACTTGTTCTGAGCCCGGCTGAAGCCCTTCACGTCGCATTTCACGCAGCGGCGGCCGAACGCCCGAATCCAGTCGCCCGGCTGGCCGTACTTCCAGTGGTTCCCGATGTCGTAGTACATCCCGACCCACGGGCTATTCAAGCTGTCGATGAATTTCACGAATCTCTCCGCACTCTGCTCCGGCGGGGCATCGTGGTCGTACATCATTTTATTCCAGACGTTCTCAACCAGGATCATCTGGCCCAGCGGCCCCGCCATCGGAAGGAGCTTCTTGATCTCCTGCCGGGCCCGTTCCTCGATCACCTCCGCCGGTCCATCGTCGCCTCGTCCCAGGACGATCAGCACGCCGCTGCCCCCGGCCGCATGCGAGACGCGCAGGCAGTGCTCGATGTTGGCCCGACCTTGATCGCGGTCCTCCTGTTTCTCACTCGTCAACCGCTTGTCCCAGTGAGCATGGTTGATCGCGTTATGAACGAACACCCCCGACTCGCGTACGGCGTCCCGCGCCTGCTCGGGCGTGAATTCCCCCGCCTGGTCGAAATCGACGCCGTCAAATCCGGCCTCGCTCGCCAGCTGCAGCCGCTCCACGACCGACAGTTTCTTCCCCTCGATCTCCTTCGGCAGCATGCCGAGCTTGCAGGACAGCAGAATCCGCTTGCCCTGCGGCGGCGTCACAACGCGCGAGGCGCCGGCCTCCGCGGCCTGGACAGCACCTGTGCCACTCATCGCAGCCGCAACCGATCCGGCGCCCACGGCCAGGAATTGACGACGAGCGAGAGCGGGACTTCCGGCGTGTGTACGTTCATTTCGCATAGATACTCCCCTATATTAGCCTGCTATCCGACATCTTTTGATGAACGGCCCAGTGCGTCACAGTATATCTGCCTGCAATAGTAGTCTCAAGCACCTCCCCCGCACAATTCAGCTCTCGGGGACACTCATCTTATGGCCCGCCGGTCATTTCTCGACCGGAATCTTCAACTCGGCGAGGGTTTGGCGGAGCCAGGCGAGGGATTTTTCGATCATCGGGCCGGCCTGGCCTTCGCATTCCATGCTCAGGGTTCCCTCGTAGCCGTGGTCGCGGAGCAACTCCAGACACTTGCGGATGTTGTCGGCGTTGACGCCGTCGCCGATGGCGCACTGGCTGACGGCGATGCCGGTCTGCTGGCCGCGGACAGAGGTCGCCAGCGACTGCGAGACGTCTTTCACGTGCACGTGGCTGACGCGGTCGATGAATCGCTTGAGGAACGCGACCGGGTCCTGGCCCGCGATGAATGTATTGCCCGTGTCCATGTTCATGCGGAGGTACTTGCTGTCAACAAAGTCGAGCATCCGCGCCATCATGTCGGGTTTCGTAGTGAAGTAGCCGTGCGGCTCGACGTTCACGATGATCCCGTGGGCTTCGGCGACCTCCATGATCTGCCCGTAGCTTCGTTTCATCAGCTCCATCGCTTCGGCGTCGGTCAATCCTTCCGGCTGGTGCATCCCGTCGGTCGTGTCCACGCAGGGACAGCCGATCACGTGCGCCCACTGGATCGACTTCATCACGTAGGGCACGCCGCGAATCGGGCCGTCCTTGCCTGAAAGGGGATACGCGGCATCGACTTGCGAAAACCGCACATCGTAGGAGTCCATCTTGCGCCGCAGCAGGATCGGGTCCTCGTAGAGGGCGACGTGCGGCTGGTAGCCCAGCCCGTGAATCCAGCTCACTCCGTCGATCAGCCCGCACTCGATGTAATGCACGCCGTTCTTCTGCGCCCACTGCAGGCACTTCTCGAAGCTGAAATACGCGCTGTTGAACGCGTCCGTGTGAAATCCGATCCTCATATCCGTCGTCCTCAACCCCGTGCTCACCACGTCATCCGCGGCCTTCCACGCATGCCCCACAACCACCGGCCGCTCCTGGGACCATCACAGTCTATCACACCCTCCATGGCGTCGCAACCGCCAGCGTGCAAAACGCACGGCATGTACCTACGCTGCCTTGTTGCCTCCTTCGGACCCGCAAGGTTATACTGTGCCGCAGCGTGCTGAAGCGCAGTGATGTTGAAGGTGGTGCGAGGCACAGCGGGCAATGAGGCGAAGGAGCCGTATGAGTCAATCAGCGGGACAAACCAACAGAGTGTCGTTGAAGCCGGAGGCGTCAGGCATCCTTGCCGTCGTTCTAACCGCTGGGGTCGTTGCACTTGGCGTAGGTGGACCGCGGCGTCACGATCGAGTTTCGCTGGTATGCACCGCATGGGGAGAACTATGGTCTGGTCGTTGGTCCACCCTCCATGCAGACTCCGCCAGAAGGTATGATCGAGCTTGATAATAGGTGGCATGAGTTTCGACGGCCTGTCAAGCCTGGCGCCTGCGTCTTCAGTCGTGGCTGAGTTCGGATCTGGCGCTCGCCGGGATTAGGCAAAATCCTCCGGCGGGAGCAGAGCGATGCCGATAGGCGTTTGGGGCATTGTGCTCTATCCTGGATGGCGAGCACACAGGGGTGGTCTTGTATGGTCCCCAGCGGGTACGGCCGGATGGGGCGATCACCGAGTCTGATGGGAACTTGATGCGTGCAAAAAGGGGGAATCATGAGCAGGAAGATAGTGCTGGTGGTCATGGGGGTTGCCATCATGCTGGCCGGGTGCCAGGGCCAGGAAGTGGGGACAACCGCCAAGGAGCATACCGGGGGGATCATTGGAGGAGTGGCCGGCGCGGGGCTCGGCGGCGTTGTCGGCCACGCGATTGGCCACAATACTGCTGGTACGGTGATTGGGGCCGGCGTGGGCGCGGGCCTCGGCTACATCATCGGCAACGAGTTCGATAAGAAAAAGGCCCGCGAGCACAATCCGGCTGAGGCGACAGAGTTGACCGGGACGAATTGGCATGTGGAACAATTGAACGTGCCGAATGCACCTCCCTACAAGGACATGTACCTGTCGTTCGAGCCGAACAGCCAATTGGTCACGACTACGGTCACGCCGGATGGAAAAGTGGTCCGCGCTACCGAAACATACAGGATTTCCGGCAACACACTCATCATCAACAAACCCGCGGCAGGAAGTCAGCCGGGTTATATCATCAACGCCAACTACAGCAAGGCCGGCGACACGATGAACATAAACTCTCCGGATTTCACCGCCGCGCTGCGCCGCGTGGGACAAGTCCCCGCGCAGGCATAGCCGCATCGAGGGGTGTGTTCAGTTACTTTAGGGCCGGGCCCCGGCTGACCTGGACGAAGGCATCCGGGCGAATCCATTTTCTGAACGCTGCCTGGACCTGCGGTGCGGTCAGGTCCAGGTATCTCTGGGCTGCGAGGATCGGCTCATCTAGCGGCAGGGCGAGGTTGATCCGGGAAATGAAGCCTTCCGCGATGCTGTCCATGCTCGACTCGGACAGCGGAATCTCGCGCAACAGCAGGGCTCTGGTGGTTTGCAGCTCGCTGTCACTGATCGGCTCGCACTGCATTTGCGAGAGGTTGCGCTGGACGATTTCTTTTGCCATGGCAACGTTGGAGGGATCGCAGGCGTATTGCACGGTATAGGTCCCTCGCGTCCTGCCCACGTTCAGGGACGTGGAGACGTTATAGACCAGCCCGGCTTCCTCTCGCAGATCCCGGTAAAGCCGTGTGGCGTACAACGCTCCGCCGAGCACATGATTGCCAAGCTGCAGGGCATAATAGTCCGGGTGTGATCGCTCCAGGTGCAGCGTCTGTGCGAGCGTGACCTGGACCTGCACGCGGCTGGCGTCGGGCACCGCTACAGTGGAGGGCGTGTTCGCAGGCACAGGCGGGAGGAACACGTCTGGCTTCGACCCGGCCGCCTGCCATAGGCCGAAGTACTTCTCGATAATCCTTCGTGCCGCCTCCGGTGTGGTCCGGCCGATGACGACAATAGTCGTCAGGTCCGGCCGAAAGACCTTGCGATGATACTCCCGGACATCCTTGAGGGTCAATGCGTTCACGGTTGCCGGCGTCGCCTCGCGCAGCGACGGGTCGCCACTTGGGTACAGGCCCCTGGCAAGGGCCTGCATGGCCAGGTATCCGGGGCTCTGGAACTGGCCGGCCACGGTGCCGGCGATCTGTTGTTGGACGATTTGGAACGCCTCCTGCGGCAGGGCGGGGTACAGTACGTTGTCAGCCAGGAGTTGAACGCCCCGGTCGGACTGTCCGGCCAGCACGTCGAGCGAGAAATCCGTCCCGGCCGATTCGCGGGCCCCGATCTCATCCAGTGCCTGCTGAAAGGCCACGCGGTCGAGGGATGTTGCGCCGTACCTGAACATCCCGTTCAGCACCTGGTGCACTCCCTCTTTCCCCGGTGGGGTCTGCATGGCGGGCTCGTTTCGAACATGGCCATAGAGGCTTACCGTATCGCTGATCGTCGCGGCCTGGACAATGAGCTTGAGCCCGTTGGGCAAGGTCGTGACGACGGGATTCAGGGTCGATTTTGGAATCGAGAGCCGCCGCATCGCCTTCTCAGCCCAGTCGGGCAGCTTGACAGTCTCGGTGTGCCTGGGGGCAAAGCTCTCCATACTGCCGGGGGCCTTGTGGGCCGTCGGCGGTCCTGATGTCTCCGGTGTGAGAATGGCGGCAACGGCGCGGTTCGGGTCCAGGCAACGGCGCGCTACTCGGTCCACGTCCTCTACGGTGACGGCTTGTATCGCCCTGATGTTCTCCCCTGGAGACTGCCGGCCCTCGACGACCACCGCCTGCGACCACGCCATGGCCAGCCCGAACACGGAGTTCTTCTGCAGTTCAGACCGGGTCAATTCCTGCCGTTTGGCGGCTTCTACGAGGTCGGCTGGAAATCCTTTCGTCACGCTCTCCGCGAGGATTCTTCGTACCTCGTCCATCAGTGGCTGCGGGTCCGCGTCATGTGAGAAGGCGGCCACGGCATACCCCAGGCCGGCCTCGGGCAATGTGCTGAGATCAAAGCCGGCGTACAGGGTTTTGCCCTGCGGCGCCAGAGCGTACAGACCACCTCGCGGACTGCCCAGCACGTCCGACAGGACCCGGCTGGCGGCGTAGTCTTCGCTTCGATAGCCCGGCATGCGAAACGAGACAACGATCATCCCGATGGGCTGGTCCGTCGTGAGCCGGAAGGTGGCAGGTTTCACAGGCTGCAGCGAGATCTTAGGCCGCTCCGGCAGTTGTCTCGCAGGCAGTGGGCCGAACAGGCACGTGAGGTGCTCCAGCGCCTGCCGTGGCTGCACGTCTCCGACGACAACGAGGATCGCGTTGTTCGGGGCATACCAGGTTCTCGTGGAACGTCTTGAGCATGGCCCCGGTGGTCCTGTCGAACGACGCGGCGGTGCCGAGCGGCGGGTGTGCGTAGGGCGTCCCCCTGAACATGGCCGCGAGCAGCCTGGTGTAGAAGACGTACTCCGGGTTCGACAGGTCCCGGGCCACCTCCTGCTCGATCGCACCTTTCTCCTGCTGCCAGAGCCGCTCGCTGTCCAGCACGCCTCGCATCCGGATCAGCTCGATGTGCAGGGCGACGTCGAGGTCATCGGCCGGCACGGTGAAGAAGTACTGTGTCACGGTCTGCTGCGTGTCCGCGTTGAACATGCCGCCCATGGTGGCGACGATGTCCGCCAGTTGTCCCGCGGTCAAGCCGGGGCTGCCGCGGAACATCATGTGCTCCTGGGCGTGCGCAGTGCCCGGGAAGCCCTCGGGCGCCTCGTTCGAGCCGGCCATGTAGTTGACGACGGTGGTTACCGCCGGCGCCAGGGAGTTGCGGACGATGACGATCCGCAGGCCATTGTCGAGCGTGGCGCGCAAGACCTCTTGCGCCTCGTCCGCTCTCGCATTGCCGGCACGAACCGGGGGACACAGATCACTCATGGCCATGCCTATTCGACCACACTGGGGCAGGTGTCCTCGCTTGTGGTTGTATCGCCGGAGCCCGCGTCGAGTTCACTGACCAAAGACAACGAAGCGCGCTGGACGCGGTCGTCGTCAAATCCCGGCGTCCCAGAGTCCTCCTCGAGACCGAACGGGTCTCTGCGGGAACCTTCGTTGCTGAATCGCCGGGTCCAGATATCGTCTGTCCGGTCGTCCTGGTCCCGCCCGAACTCGTCATCGAATTGCTGGTCTCTAAACTCATCTCCGAACTGATCCTGTCCGAAGCCCTGGTCGCCGAACTGATCTCGCCGGAAATCGCGGTCGAATGGGCGTGTTCGGAAATCATCCTCGAACCCGAACTGATCTCTGCGGAAGTCGCGATCGAAGGGCTGATTTCGGAAATCATCGTTGAATCCGAACCGATCCCGCGGGAACACCTCTTCGGGACCACCGAAGGGCTCCTCAAATCCCTCGTTCGGAAATCCTTCACGGAACTGCTCTCCTCGGAATCGATCCCCGAACTCCTCATTGGGAAAGCCAAACTGCCGCTCCCTGAACTCCTCATTAGGGAGCCTCTCTCCGAACTCCTCGCCCCGGAATCTCTGGGGGAATTGTTCTCTTGGGACAGCGAACTGTCGTTCTCGGAATTCCTCGTTGGGCTGACCTTCGCCAAACTCCTGACCTCGGAACCGCTCGCGGGACTCCTCGTTGCCTCGGAACTGCTCGCGGCCCTCTTCATTGGGGAAATGCTCTCCAAATTCCTGACCGCGGAATCCTCGCTCACTGAACTCCTCGCCGCGCTGCGCCGGTTGTTGGGCCTGGGGTTGTAAGGTGCCCGCCCTGGGGCCCATCTGACTGCCGGCGGCGCCTGCCCTCGAACCCGTCTGGCCACCCATGGCGCTCTCGCCGCCTCCGCGAGTTGCGCCGGCCGCCGCGCCCGCTCCGCCTCCGCGCGCCCCCCGGCAGCGCCGCCCGCCGGTGCTGCTACGCGAAGCAGCGCCCTCTGACAATACGGGCAACGGGCGGGCCATGTGGCCATAATCTGCGGGTGGGTCGGGCAGGAATAGACGCTGACCCCTTGCACTCCCGGCAGAGTCCACCTATCCTGCGCACGGGCCGTGCATACTGCCAGGATCAGTACAAGACCTGTGATAGTGGCTGACATTCTCATGTTGCTACCTCCCTCATGTACCTCGCAAGGACTCTACTATGATTGTGAAATTGTTGTATCGATAGTGTTCGTCTATGTCTGTACGGTATCATGTGGGTCGTCATCTTCACCGATAGGTAAAATGCGTGCTCTCGGCTCAGAGATTGCCTGCTGCGTCAATGGCCGGCCAAGTGCTTGACGGCGACGTAGGCGAGGCTTCTCTCCGCTTCGAGGAGAATCCGCCAGAAGACATCGCTCTCGCCCAGGTGGATGTGGGCCAGGTAGTACAGGATGCTCAGGCACGTCCGGGCCTTGAACAAGTTCACCTGGACCATGAAGTCCTCCTCCAGGTCCTCGACGTGGTGAAGGTAGGCTTGCAGGAAGATATCAGGCGGCGCGTTCTTCTGTACCTCTCGCTCGTTGAAGAACATGCTGACGCACTGGGCCAGAAATGTGCCGATGTCGAACGCGCGAGGCACCTGGTACGAGGCGCACAGATCGATGGCGGTGACGCATTCCTGCTCCGCCGGGCCATCACGAGCGATAAAAATATTCTTAGGATGGAAATCGCCGTGGCCCTGCACGAGGGCCTCGGGCGCGAGCGGATCAACTCCTCCTCCTTCTCCAGAACCCGGTCCTTGATCTCTCGCACGCGGCTCAGATGCTTGTTCCCCGTTTCGACCAGGCTGTGCAGGTAGAACTCGAGACGTTCGGGCTCGGTCTGCAGAAACTCGTCCTGGGGCGTGATCTGGAGCCGGGCGTTATGCAGCTTGGCCAGCCACTGCGCTGCCATCTCCAGGTAGTGAGGGGCGCTCGCCGGCTCGGCATGAACCAGCGCATCGAACAGGGTCTTGCCGGGGATGCACTCCTCGATGAGCGACAGACTCCTCGCGTCTTCGTCAATCGGCCTGGCGACGCGGTAGGGGCCGCGATCGAACCCCTGGGCGAGCAGCGCCTCTGCGACTACGCAGCCTCTCTCGGCGGTCTTCCACGCCTCTGCCGTATCGAAGCTCTTCACGATGACCCTTTTGGCGATCTCCGCCTCCTCCCGGCCCATGGTCACCTCCGTGACCCGCGTCTTCGTCGCGCCTTTGAGAGGGACTTCCTTGAAGTAGGGCCGGCACCTGCCCGCCTTGATCTCCGCCGCCATCGCCTCGATCGAATCGAATGGGTGATCGAAGAGCGTCGGGTAGGCGCCGACATAGCTCAACCCGTGGGTGTCCGTGCCGGCGAGAGCCGTGAATTTGTACTTGTGCCAGTCCTGCAGAGCGCGGGCCGCCTCCCTGGCTGTGTAGTTCGAATTGAAGATCTCGATGCCGTCGATGTGCGGGTCCAGCAGCCTTTCAAGGGATGGAATCCGCCCGTCGCGGTAGGGATGGGCCCAGATGATCGCCGCGTCGGGATTCTCCTGCCGGATTTGCTGAAGGGGGATCCCCGGCTTGGCGATCGTTGCCCCGGCGCCGTAGAGGAGCATGTGCCCAAAACCGGGGACCTCGACCTCCTGTCCCGCCAGGACTTGAAAGACATCAGGCAGTCTCGCCCGCCTGCGCAGGTCCGCCAGATCCTCGTCAGTCCATTGATAATGGTGATCCGTCAGGACAATGGTCTGAATGCCGATCTCGTGAGCTCGCCGTGCCAAGTCCTCTGCCGACACACGGCTGCACGACGAATGCTCCGACGTATGACAATGCATTTCAACGATCATCTGAACTCCCGCAAGACAAGCAATCGCATCAAAGCGATATACTCCTCCGGCGGAAGGCGGTTTTACTCTTTTGGCTGATGCACTGGCCCGGATCGTGGTTGTTTTGAGGCCGGAGATTTGTTACAATGATGAACAGGGCATGGAATCCCTCGGATGGACACCGGGGTTTCACGATCTGCCGACGCCAAATCGATCGGGGTACAACTTCTGATCGACAACCGTGAGGAAGGGAATGTTGTGATGTTGATTAGATCTGCGCTGCTGATTGCAGCGCTTGCAGTGTCCTTTTGTCCACTCCGGGCCGATGCGGGGTGGATCGCCTACAACGATTGCCTGCAACAGGCGGGGGACGGGACCGCCGCAAACGCCACGCAGTGGACGATCCATGCCCGCGACCTGTCGCATTTTACCGGACGGCTGAAGGACTTTGGGACAGGCAGCGACGTTGGCATGCCGACCGTCACGTTCACAGTGGGCGGGGCGGGACTACAGGTCAGCGGCGGGGGCTCCGGCAGCAACTTCGCGCCCGGGACCGACGCCTACGAGATCTTCAACGGCGTTGTCGATTTCGGCCCCGACTTGATCTACTACGGCGCCATGGGCTGGTGGGTGGAGATCGAGTTCAGCAACCTGGACCCCGCGAGCACCTACACATTCGTCGGCACGGCCAACCGTGCGGCCAGTTATCCGACCCGCATCTCGCTCTTCACGATTCTTGATGCCATGAGTTTCATCAACAACAGCAGCCCCGGCGTGCTGGCGAAACAAGGGGCTACGACAAAGTTCCTGGCCGGCGACAACAGCGCCAAAGGCTGCGTCGTGCGCTGGGACGGGATTGTCCCATCGATCCGGGGGACATTCAAGGTGCGCGCGGAAGCGGCGCCGGAGGCGGAAGAGGGCCGGGCGTATCCGTTTGGCGGCTTCATGCTCCAGCAGGTAGGTGGGCCGGGGAACCGGCCGCCCGACGTGGATGCGGGGGACTACGATGCTCTCGTCTGGCCGATGCACACGGTTCAGCTCAACCCCGCGGTTACTGATGACGACCCTTGCGGCCTGCGGGTGCTGAAGTACAAGTGGTCGCAGCTCAGCGGCCCGGCAACCGTGACATTCAACCCGAATGATAATATCGGCGATCCCATCGCTGTGTTTCCCAAGCCCGGCGAGTATGAGCTTGTGCTTCGCGTGTGGGATGAGTTGTCCCAGGAGGCCAGTGGGACTGTCAAGATCACCGTTGTTCAACCTCTCTCAGGCGATTTCGATGAGGACAACAAGGTGAACTGGCGTGACCTTCTGCTGTTCACCAAGCAGTGGCTGGACCCGGCCGACAGTCCGGCCGATCTGAACATCACCCACGGCGTCGACTTCCGCGATTTCGCCCTCGTGGCACAAAACTGGCGGATCGGCGAAGGCGCGACCCTGGTCATCAATGAGATCCTCGCCCGCAACGATCTGAGCAGCAAGGACCCGCAGGGCGAATACGAGGATTGGATTGAGCTCTACAATGGCGGCGAAGAGGCGGTCGATGTCGGCGGAATGTACCTGACCGACGACCCCGGTGAGCCGAGGAAGTGGCGAATCCCGACGGGCAAGCCGCTCACGACCACAATTCAGCCGGGCAAGTACCTGCTCATCTGGGCGGACAACGACCTGACCGATTCCGGCCTGCACGCAAATTTCGAGATCAATGCAGGCGGAGGCGAAATCACCCTGTTCGACACGAACGGCTCGACTGTCATCGACCGCATCAGCTTCGATGCCCAGATCGCCGATGTGTCTTTCGGCCGCGAGCCTGACGGCTTGCCCGAGTGCGTGACGCTGACCCCCACGCCCGGCGCATCGAACAACGGGGCGTTCCTCGCCGTGGTGGAAGACACGAAGTTCAGCCACGACCGCGGGTTCTACACGGAGCCGTTCGACGTCACCATCACGACGGCCACAGAGGGCGCAGCCATTCGCTACACGACCGACGGCAGCACACCGACGGCGTCCTACGGCAGCCTCTACACGGCCCCGATCCGAATCAGCGCGACGACCTCGCTGCGTGCGATGGCGTTCAAGCCCGGCTGGAAATCCACCAACGTGGACACGCACACGTACATCTTCCTCGATGGCGTGATCCGCCAGGCGACCGACCCGACCACCGGCGCCCAGGTGACGCCCGTGGGATATCCGGCGCTCTGGGTCGGAACGCCGGGCGACTACCAGATGGATCCCGATGTGGTCGGCCAGAACGGCAAGGATATTTTCGGCGGGCTGTATGCCCAGACGATTCGAGATGATCTCAAGGCTGTCCCGACCATCTGTCTCGTGATGAACACGGACGACTGGTTCGGCTCCAAGGGCATCTACATCAACAAGTCCCAGGACGGCACCGAGCGCGTGGCGTCCCTGGAGTTCATCGATCCTGCCGCCGAGGAGGCGTTTCAGGTGAATTGTGCCATCGCCATGCAGGGTGGCATCACCGGCGGCGGAAGCAGCCTCCAGCGTTGGAAGACCTTCAAGCTCTCCATGCGCCCGCGATTCAAGACGCAGACGGACGACGGTAAGGCGACGGGGGGCCCGCCCAAGCTGGAGAACAAGGTATTCCACGACTCGCCCATCGAGCGTCTCAATACCCTCGTTCTCGATGGGGTGCTGAATCATTCCTGGTTGCACACGGGTGCGGATCAGCGCAACACAGCGCTATACATGCAGGACCAGTACGTTTCTGATCTGCACAACGCGATGGGCGGCCATTCCGGACATGGGTCCTACGCCCACATCTACATCAATAGCCTGTATTGGGGCCTGTACTACATACACGAGCGACCGGACCATGCCTGGGCGGCCGAGGTCTTTGGCGGCAACGAGGATGAGTACGACGCCGTCAAACATAGCAGCGGAAGTGTCATCAACAATGGCACGGGCGGCAGTGCGACGGCGAATTTCAATGCGATGCTCGCCGCGGCCAACGCCGTCAGCTCCGATCCCACAAACCTGGCAAAGTATGATGCCCTGTGCAAGTTGCTCGACGTGGAGGACTTCGCGACCTACCTGCTGGCAAACTGGTTCTGCGGTAACCACGACTGGCCGCAGAAGAACTGGTACGCCACGCACCGCAACACGCCCGACGGCAAATGGCGGTTCCACTCCTGGGATGCCGAGCACACGCTGGAAGGCGGCAACGACGTGGGCAGGAGCCCCGCGGATCTCCACAGCAAGCTCGCCAGGAGCGGGGAGTACCGCATGCAGTTTGCCGATATCATCCACCGCCATCTCTTCAATGGCGGCCCATTGACCTATCCGGCGGCGGCGGACCTGTTCAAGGCCAGGGTAGATTCCATTGACAGGGCCATCGTCGGCGAATCTGCCCGCTGGGGCGACAACCGCCAGACGCGGCCCTACACGCGACTGGACTGGCTCAGCACCCCGACCGCCAAGCTGAACTCCTTCTTCCCGAGCCGGAGCCAGAGCATCTTCAACTCGCTCAAGGGCGCCAATCTGTACCCAACGGTCGATGCCCCCGAGTTTCGTGTGAACACGCTGCCGCAGCACGGCGGACACATGAAACGGACGGACTCACTGACCATGGGACCTCCCGCCGGCATTGTCTATTACACGCTCGACGGCGCCGATCCCCGTCTGCCCGGCGGGGCGGTCAACACGCCTCATGTGCTGAAGTTCTCTGCACCCATTACGCTGGATCGCAGCGTGCGGATCAAGACACGTGCATACACGGGGACCCTGTGGAGTGCAATGAGCGAGGCGGTCTTCGCCGTCGGTCCGGTGGTCGAGAGTCTGCGGATCAGCGAAATCATGTTCCATCCGGCCAATACAGGAAATCCCGCCGACCCAAACACCGAATATATCGAGCTGATCAACATCGGCAGCGAGAGCATCAACCTGAATCTGGTGAGGTTCACCAACGGCATCGATTTCACCTTCCCCAGTTTCGCCCTGGCCCCGGGCGGCTATTGCCTCGTGGTCAAGGACACCGCGGCGTTCCGGGCCAGATACAGCGCGAGCCTGCCCGTTGCGGGGCAATACACGGGCAGCTTGAACAACGCGGGCGAGCGAATCGAGCTGCTCGACGCCGTCGGAGCGGTCATTCACGATTTTACTTACGATGATAAATGGTTCGACACGACCGACGGCGAAGGCTGCTCCCTCACGATCAAGGACCCGCGAACAGCAGACCCCAGCAGCTATGGTGACAAGATTATGTGGCGGCCCAGCACCCGCCCCGGCGGCTCCCCCGGCACGGGCGACAACTGAACCGCAGACTATGAATCCGCGTCCCCAGAGGGCACTGTCACGCTCTTTCCGCTGACCATGTGAGCCATGTCAATGCGGGTTCTGCTCCTGGGAGTCGGAGAATCGGCGGAGCATGTTCTGGATGTCGCGGGCGCCTTTGATAGCTACATAGATCGTGACGGTCGAGTACCAGGTGAGGCACACCAGCGTCACCGCGCCCCAGAACCAGTGGTCCTTCAACATGGAGATCACGCCGTCGACGATGGCTGCCATAGCTCATTTCCTTCCACTGCGAGTTGCGGGCGGGGCTTGAGGAGCGATCCGACGATCATGGCCAGCGCCACGATCGCATACGTGGCGATGCCGCATAACGGGCCGTTGGCTTTGACCCAGTCGGTCCATGGGCCTGCCTTCTGCAGGATCAGCGTGCTTGCAGGCACAGTCGCGCCGAAGAAGATGGCCGCGAAGGCGCCCCAGTTATTCGCACGTTTCCAGTAGCAGCAGGCGATCAGCAGAACCGACATGCTGGACAGGTAAATCGTGCCGGTGATGCCGAGGTACGTCCAGAGATCGCCCTCGATCTTGTACCACAGGCCGTAGATCAGAAGGAACACGCCGATGCAGGCGACGATGGTCCGGTTCCACCGGAGTCCCTTCTTCTCCGACCACTTCGTCCTGCGGAACGGCGCCATGATGTCGTTATAGATCACGCTGCTCCACGTGAGCATGTAGGACGAATCGGTGCTCATATCTGCGGCCAGCATGGCGGCGATGAGCAGGCCCATGAGCCCCGCGGGCACGAACATGCCGAGCATTTTTGGCATGGCCAGAAGCGTACTGTCGCCCACTTGCTCCGGCGTGAGCAATGCGAGTGCGGCGATGCCCCAGATACCGGGGATCAGGAACCGGGCCACGAAGAAGAACGAGGTCCTTGTATAGACCTTGCGCCCGGTCGCGGAGTCCTTCGCCGCCAGGACGCGGGCGATCTGGGTCTGCCACGTCAGGACCGCCGCCGTGTTCAGCAGGGCATTGAACACGACGTAGGACCATCCGATGTCCGGGTTCAGGAACGGGTTGAATCCGCCGGCGCCGTAGTGGGCATCCACCGTATCCACGAGCGTGCCCCAGCCCACTTTGCCCAGGATGAGGAACGTCACAATGATCAAGCCTGCGCTCATGACGATGAACTGGAGGAAATCAGTGACAAGCACCGAGAGCATGCCGCCCAGAATGGTGTAGACCGCGACGCCGATCAGGATCGCGGTCATCATCACTTCGAGGTACTTCGGATTCAGGTCGGCGATGTTCACCAGGAAATCGCCGCCGGTGCGGAGGAACACGCCCATGTTCAGCAGGCCGCCGAGCACGATGACCACACCGGCTGCCCAGCGGACCCCCGAGCCGTACTTTTTCTGAAACAGCTCCGGGATTGTCATCACGCCGGAATCGCGCAGCGGCTTGATGCAAAAGCCCGTATAACCGACAACGAACATTGCCGCGAACGTCAGGATGCCCGGGATGGCCCCGGCGAATCCTTTGTCGTAGCCATTCTGGGCCGCGTACATGCACGTCACGATCCCGAACTCCGTCGCCGCCAGCGACGCGATGCCCAGGTACAAGTCCATCTCGCGCCGGGCGACGAGGAAGTCCTCGACCTTGCCCACGTATTTGCGGATCCCGATGCCGACGACCATCGTAACGATCAGGTAGATCGCGACGATGCCGCCGTCCACGATTGTCAGACCGTTTCCCATCGCTCGTTCCTCATCGATTCTCCGGCCCTTTACCCGGACGACGCTCTATCCCTCGTGTCTCTCCACTCTACTGAATCCATTCAAATCGCAGGTCTCCAGACTCCGGGTGGCAGCGTCAAGCGCAGCTTGGCGATGGTTTCATAGCTACTCAGGAAGGCCATCGCCAAGGTCTTCGGCCTTGACGATGCCACCCATGATTGGATCAGCCATCCAAGCGTCAGAGAGCATGCATCATCCCACGGACGGTCGCAAGTCCTACTTCGGCGCGGCCCATTTCACCGCGTTGATCATGATCTTACGGATGGTCGGGTCGAAGAAGACCGGGTTGGTCTCATGGCCGGGCTGGAAGTAGAACATCTTGCCCTTGCCGACGTCCCAGGTCAGGCCCTGCTGGCTGGGGTCGGTGCCGCCGTCCTTCAAAGTCGCGACGCCCTCGAACACCACGGCCTTCGGCGTCGGCACGGCGTACGGGTCGCTGTAGCGCTCATTATGCGTGATCGTGAATTCCTTGACGCCCTGGGCGATCGGATGGGTGGGGTCTTTGACCGTGACCTTCAGCGTGGTGGAGTCGCCGACGTAGGTCTTCCAGGAGCAGGGGGTGCCCATGAGCTTCCTGTTTGGCTTGGCGAAGTGCGAGGAGTGCAGCGAGATGAATCCCATGCCGTCCTCCTTTACCCGCTTGACAATCTTGTCCACAAGCTGGTCCTTGACCTGGGCATGCTTCTGGTGGCCCCACCAGATCAGCACGTCAGTGCGTTTGAGCAACTCATCGGTCAGACCCTGGTTGGGATCGGACAGGTTGGCCTTGACGACCTCCCAGTCTTTCAGCTCCTTCAGCCCCTCGGCGATGGCGCCATTGATGTCATTGGGATAGACGTTCTTCGGCGCTGTTCCCTCCGACCACACGACGACGCATCGCTTGGCCTGGGGTTTCTCGGCCCCGCCCGCCCGCAGCCCCATACCCAATACCAATGCTGCGGCCGTCACCGTCGCAACCATAAGAACCGCCCGACGTGGAAATCTCTGAATCATTGTCTGCCCCTTTCGCATGTCTCTTCGCCGAAGTCCCCTGGTCTCCCGACCTGCCGGCGACGACAGGCCGGGATTCTTGCCAGATCGTTTTCGACACTCACATCCCGTCCCACATCGGAACAGGCTCGCCTACTATGTACCCGACTGCTCAGCGAAATGCAACGGCTATCACCCGACAGATGGATGACTCGTCGCCACGTGTGTCTATCGATCCCCGGATCATCAAGCCGTTGTCTCTGGACTCGGGGTAGCGCCGCCAAGCTCGTTCGACGGGGCTGTTTCGGCCCAGTTCGCCCATGGGCCATGCTCCAAAGACGAACTCGGGTCCCGTCCCTGCGTATCAGGGAGTGCCCCTGGCCGCTGGGGACAGGCAGAATTCATTTGACGCATAGTAGACGGGACCGGTAGGATATGGTACATTAACTCAAGCAGGGAAGGGGCGGCTGAACCCATCGATGCCGCGACAGGCCATGGAGGGGACCATGATTGAGGAGGATATTGTGACTGTGGGTGAGAGTTCCGCACGGTCATTTCCATAACCACTGCTCCGATGACACACGGGAGGGTCATACAGAACGCAAACAGGGGTTTTTGAAAGGATGGGAAGATGAATGCTCGCAAACTCGCAATGATGGTAGCTCTGCTGTCGCTGGCGACATGGAGCGCGGTGGACGCGGCCAGTATCTCGTGGATCGATGGCACGACTCCGCCCGCGAAGTGGGAAATTCAGCCGGCCTTGCCAACCACGACGGCTGTCATCCGGTTCTCCGGCCCGACGAGGGTGTACTCTAATTCATGCGTGGGGGAAAGCGACCTGGGCGGCTCGCCGCAGATATCCGTGGACAGCGTGTCTAAGGTCGTCACGCTGTGGTTTCAGGGCCCGGTACCGGTCGGCTGCACGAAGGATTACAGGCCCGTGGCCGGCCTACAGGGGGATTTCGGTCCGCTGGAGGCGGGGGACTGGATGTTCATCAGCCTCTCCAGGGAGGTTACCTTTGAGGTTCGTTTCACAGTCGGAGGCAAGGCGGTGCATCATGTGGATGCCGATGCCCCGGGACCGCTTCATGACGGGAAGACCTGGACGACGGCATTTTTGACGCTGCAGGACGCGCTTGCAGCCGCAGCCAGTGGTGACGACATCGTCGTGGCGGAAGGCACGTACAAGCCCGACCGCGGTACAGGCGTCACAGCCGGCGACCGGGAGGCCAGTTTCGAGCTGAAAGACGGTATCACCGTCAAAGGCGGCTATGCCGGCTACGGGCAGCCCGACCCGGATGCCCGGGACGTTGCGGCCCGCAGGACTACCCTGAGCGGCGACCTTAACGGCAATGACCTGTGGCGCCTCCTGAATCGCGAGGAGAACAGCTATCACGTAGTCATCGGCCCGACGGGCAGCGCGGGGGCTACCCTGGATGGCTTCATCATCGTGGACGGCAATGCCAACGGGCGGTTCCCCGACGATATCGGCGGCGGCCTGTACAATCCCGGCGGCACCCTGAAGGTGGTTAACTGCTTCTTCCAGGGCAACACGGGGGCTTTCGGCGGCGCCATCCTGAACCTGAATGCCGCGCTTACGCTGGTCAACACCCAGTTAGTCGGCAACCGAGCCTTCATCTCCGGCGGCGGCTTGTACAACTGGGAGGGCACCGTGGCCCTGCATAATTGCCGTATTGTGGGCAACACCGCCGACCGTGCGGAAGTTATGGGTGGTGCGGCCATCAGCAACCTCACGGGGAATCTGACGATCCTCAACTCAACGGTTGCAGACAACCTCTCGCCGAATGGTCAGGCCATCACCAGCTTCAGTTGGGATTCTGCCGCGGGGATGATCGAGGTTGCCAACAGCATTCTCTACAACGGCGGAAAAGAAATCTGGAGCAACAACCTCCCGGCGGTCAGCGTCACCTACAGCGACGTCCAGGGCGGATGGACCGACACGGGGAACATCGATGCCGCCCCCTTGTTTGTCGCTCCGGGTGGTCGCAGCATCGAGGGTGAGTGGATCGACGGCGATTACCACCTCCAAGCCACCTCGCCATGCATTGATGCGGGCAGCGACACTGACGTCCCTGCCGACGTCGTCGATCTCGATGGCGACGGCGATGTCGCTGAACCGCTTCCTTTTGACCTGGATCGCACGACCCGCGTCCAGGGCAGCCGTGTGGACATGGGCGCCTATGAGCAATTGGCGAAGAAGCCGGGACCTCTGCCGGGCGTCACTCTGACATTCGTTGTCGGCACCCTCTATGTCGAGCTCACCCCTGATCCCGTGTTCCCGGACACGTATACGGGTAGCGTCAGACTGGGCATCAATGATCTGAGTGACACGCGCAAAGTCTACGCGGATGTCACGGCGACTTCAGCCGCCGGCGGAACGTGGACGGGATGGGCGGTTCCGGACATAATCAATCCGCCGGGCGGGACCTTCACGCTGTGGGTTAAGGGCGAAGGTCTGATTCTCACGGCCCTGCCGCCCGGCAGCAAGAGTGTCAACGTCGCGCAGGTGGATCTGTGGTTAGGCTTTGTTCCATAGCATTTGGCCTGTTATAGGGTAAATCGGAAAAGGGCCTGGTAACGTCCCCTGGACGCCACCGGGCCCTTTATTCATTTCAGCGGCGAAGTGCTCACTATGCGTCCCAGTTCAGCCTGGCCTCATTGCGCCAGTAAAATCGGCCCAGCAGGTGGGCAAGGATCAGCAACTGGTAAAACGTGAGGAACAGCAGGGCGGAACCAAGTATCCATTGCTTCAGATAGTAGTACCCGGCTAGCGGAACAAGCAGGCAGGAGACATAACAGAACGCCACCAGGGCACAGTACTGAACGGGCATCCTGAGGATCGAGCCCAACAGCAGGAACGGGTTCAACCCATGCAGCGCGTCGAACATCACCACGGCGAGCACGGCCATGGGAATGAGAAAGCCGCCAGCGCCATACAGTGCCTGGAACACGCTATCGGCGCTACGGCTGTGGTTCAGGTAGATCAACGCCGGGGCCATGCAGACGGCGGCGCTAAGAACCACCTTAAACGCTTGTCCGAGGATTTCGCCCAGTCCAGGCGTGGTGGCCGTCGTATCGACCGCTCGTATGCCCCCGGTGGCGCTGTCCCGGATACATTCGCAGAGGTACCAGTTCACATACAGAACGAACATGGCTAGTGAGGCCCAGTGGAGCACGATAAACAGAACCCAGAAGATGAACAGCGGTGCAAACGACGCCATGAGAAGGAAGAAGAACCGCACGATGACCCGCAGGAGGAATGGGACCCCGACGCTGATCAACAGGACGCTCAAACCGGCTCTGCTCAGGGGATACAGGAAGATATCCATGATCCACGGCAGCTTGCGGCCGGGCGCCTCGTCTTGCTTCCCTGGCAGGGGGACGCCCTGCAGCATTTGAAGTTCCCGGTACGCTTGCCCCACGTCGTCCGATTCTCCGGCTGCTGTCGGTGGGCTTGTATTCGGGCGGACATCCAGCAGTCGAAGGTCGTAGAGCGATGATTTGCCCGTTGTCACATTGGAGTTGGCGGCAGCCTCCGGGGCCGTAGCCTGGGTCTGTACTGACGGAACGGTCACCACTCGTTTGCACTTCAGACATCGGCCCTGTTTGCCCGCGAGCGTCTCGCGTACAGTCAGCCTGGCGCCGCAGCTTGGACAGAGGAATATGATCTTGCCGGAATCGCGGGCCTGTTGACCCATGCGGCCTCCAAAACGGGTTCAGCATCATTGGACCGACGTTTGCACAGGGACTATGACACCATCGTGCTACCCATAGGGCGCTTGAGATGGTAGAATGTTAAGCGTAGCGGCGTTTTTTCATGTTTGCTCATGGAGCGTGACCATGAATGCCGGGAGCCCGGAGCGAGAACAGCGGCTGGAGGAGACGCAAGAGACACCCTTGTGCCTGAGATGCCTGCGCCCGGTGGATCCGCGTGCCTACTATTGCCCGTACTGTGGCGAGGCCACCGGCCAACTCACGCCGTACCTCCCCTTCGTGAATATCCCGTGGCAGGCGGGTATCTGGGGTCGGATGTGGCGGCAGGTGTGGTCCCGAGACATATCGATCCCCGGCCGTGTATTCCGCCTCTTCATGATCCTTTGGAACGTCCCAATCCTGCTGATCGGCCTGATCCCGCGACTATGGCACAGGCCGCAGCAGGAGCATCCGCCCGCCGATCGACGGGGTAGTGCCGGGAAGTCACACGATGACCCACGAATTTGAAGGCACGGAGTACGAGGAAGCATCCGCTCACCAGAAGGCATGGGGCGCCAGGCTGATTGACGAGCTGGAGCTCCGCGGCAACGGGACGTGTTTCGAGACGTTCCGCCGGATCAACGTCTTCGCAAGGAAATGACGTGCGGTCAGTGTGACTTGACGATGGCCTGGTGGGCGAGTGCCTCGAACTGGTCGTTGAGAGTGGCCTTGCTGGATCCGTGCAACTGGGCCATGCAGATGCCGAGCATGTTCTCGGCCGGGTCGATGAAGAACGTCGTGTACCAGAACCCGCCCCAGCGGTACGCTCCGACGCTGGTCAGCTCGCCGGCCTCGCGCAGGTTGCGGGTGACGCCGAAGCCCAGGCCGAAGCCGGTGTCACGACTCAAGTCGCCGACCTGATCCGTAGCCATCATTCTCACCGTCGTGGGGCTGAGCAGCCGGACGCCGTCCAGCTCGCCGCCGTTGAGCAACATCTGCGCGAAACGGGCATAATCGGAGATCGTCGAGCACAGCCCGCCGCCGCCGGAGAAGTATCGCTGCGGGCCCTCGCAGGGATACGTCACCGTGCAGACAAACGATCCGGTGCCGATGACGCCGTTGCCCAGTCGCTTCAGGGTTCCATTCGGATCGGGGCTGTAGACAGCGGCCAGTCTGCCTGCCTTGTCCGGCGGAAGGAAGAAGCAGGTATCCTTCATCCGCAGCGGCTCGAAGATTCGCTTGCGGAGGAACTCGTCGAACGACATACCGGATGCGACCTCCACCAGCCGCCCGAGCACGTCCACCGAGAGCCCGTAAGTCCACGCCTCACCTGGCTGATGCACGAGCGGCATCTGGGCGAGCTTCTTCATATCGTCGGCCAGCAGGTCCTCATCCTGCAGCAGGCCGTGCGTGATGCCTGCGTCCTTGTATTTCTGGCCGACGCGGGGGTCCCACTGGTACGTCAATCCGGAGGTATGCGTCAGCAAGTGGCGGATCGTGATCTCGCGTTTGGCCGGCACGATCTGCTCCTGCGAACCCTGCGCCGTGACGATCACCTTCGGCGCCCTGAATTCCGGGATGAATTTCGAGATCGGGTCCTTGAGCTGGAAGCGTCCTTCCTCGTACAGCATCATCACGGCGACACTGGTGATGGGCTTGCTCATCGAGGCGATCCGGAAGATAGTGTCCGGGCTCATTTCGACCTGTTGCTCCCTGTCCCGCATGCCCACGCTGTGCAGGTAGGCCACCTTGCCGTCGCGTGCGACCATCGCCACCGCGCCGGCGAGCCGGCCGTCGTCCACGTGCTTTTGCATCACGGCGGTAATCCGATCCAGCCGCTCCTGGGACAGCCCAACCGACTTCGGCGACGCCTTTGGCAACCCCTGCCCGTACGCCGCCGGGGCAAGGACGATCAACACCACCAGGGTCCACAGGAAAAGGTTCCGTCGTCGAATCATAGTGTCGTGCCTCCATTGACCATCAATTTGCCGGACAACGTCCATCAGAACCGGCATTGTTGATGGAACTGCCCCTCAACGCAAGCAAAATGCCTCCCGCCCGGCTCTATGCAGGTGACTTCATTCTGTGAGGACACAGCCGTCTATCGGTGCCCCGTGCATGTGACAAAGTCCTGCGACACAGGGACTTGCCGCCGCAATGGTGTCTCAACTCCAAAATTCTGATGGCCGAAGTCAAATTTTCTTTATTTTCCCTTTACCTGCGATTACAGATATGATAGTTTGGTGGGTATTACGGATGTAATCACGAGAGAGCAGTATGCGAACACTACCCAGGATCTCGGACGCGGAGTGGTTGGTGATGCAGGTGCTGTGGTCGAGGCCGGGCTTGACGGCCGATGAAGTGGTAGACGCGCTCCGGGGGAAAGTCACTTGGAGTGCGCGCACGATCCGGACCCTCCTCAACCGACTGCTCCGAAAGAAGGCCTTGAAACACGAGCAAGAAGGCCGCAGGTACCGCTATTTCCCTGCCGTCAGTCGGGAACAATGCATTCGGCAGGAAAGGCGTTCATTCGTCCATCGCGTGTACGGAGGCACCATCGCGCCGATGCTGGCCGCCTTCATCGACGATGCCAAGCTCTCGCCGGAGGACATTGAAGAACTGAAGCGGATGCTCAACCAAAAAGGCAAGGGTTAGTCGTGGGCCCTGTGACCACATATCCGCAGCCGTTCTTTCAATGGCTCCTGCAGACAAGCTGGCAGGCAAGCGTGTTAATCTGCCTGATCCTGCTGATTCAAAGATTCCTGGGCCGCCAGCTCGGCGTTCGCGGGCGCTACTGGCTGTGGCTTGTGGTGTTAGTTCGCATGGCGATGTTCTGGGCGCCTCCGAGCCCTGTGAGCGTGCACAACCTCCTGCCACTGCCACAGTGGGAAGGATACAGGTGGGCCGCCACTCCTCAGTCCGGCAATGTCGGGTCGGCTCTTGCGGCGACCAACGGAGCCTTCGCCACGGAAAGGCGTGGCAAGGCCGACCCGACTGCCAACGGCACACAAAAGGCCGGCGCCCCGGCAAGTCTGTCAGCGAGGGCACGGCTCTGGGAGAACGCTCGAACCATCATCCTGTGGCTCTGGCTGGCCGGTGCGTGCGTGTTGGCCGGCCACATCATTGCAGGCTACGTCCATCTTTGGCGTATCGTTCGACGCAAGCCTCCTGTAATCAATCGACGGATTCGCCGTCTGCTGAAAGACTGTCAGAAGCAAATGGGCATAAGACGTGCTGTCGAGGTGGTTGCGATCGACCGGATCGAGAGCCCCGCCCTGTTTGGATTCATCCGACCCCGGCTGTTGCTGCCCAGGCAGACACTGGCCGATCTGAGCCTCCAGGAACTCCGTTACGTCTTCCTGCATGAGCTCGCCCACCTTAAACGTCACGACATCCTGATCAGCTACCTCGTTACGCTGTTGCAGGTTCTGCACTGGTTCAATCCGCTGATCGCCCTGGGCTTCAAACGGATGCGAGCCGACCGGGAGATGGTCTGTGACGAGTTGGCTCTGTCTGTGCTTCCTCCCGAAGAGACGTCCGCCTATGGGCGGACCGTTGTGCATCAGATCGAGCAGTTGCTCACATCCCGGCCTCATCGGATGCTGGCCGCCCTTTCGGGCGACAGGGCCCGGATCAAACAGAGAATCGCCATGATCTCTCAGTTCCGCCAGGAGACGCGCCGCCGGTCCCCCTTGGCCATCATGATCGTGGGACTCCTGGCCATCGCGGGGCTGAGCAATGGGCTCGCAGCCGGTGGGACTTGGGACGATTACGCCCGACAGAACTTCCCTACGACGCATCAGGACAGGCATGCGAACATTCAGAGGGCCTGCATCCGCAACTTGGACACGGGTAAGTATCTGGTGGTGGACGGAGACAGGGTCACCTGCGACGCTAACGAGCCGGGCGAGGCAGGCTTGTGGGAATTTCGCTTCGATGAGGTCTCTAACACGCCGAAGGATATCATGTACTTCTATTCCGTTGCCGCGCGCAAGTATCTGACGTCGGACAAGCAGGGAAACCTCGCGGTCGACGCACTCGAGCCCAATGAAGCGGCACGCTGGGGTACCTACCCTCATCCGCAAGGTGTGTGGCTGATATCGCACAACCTCAAAGATGGATACCTCCGGCTGGATGAACAGGGACGGGTCCGTGCGGAGAGCATGGGCAGGGACATTCGAAGCTACTGGGACGTGCATACCGTCTGGAGGATCAAGACGTCTGACAATCCGAAATCCAACCCCCAATGGCAGCGGGAGCACGCGCCAGGACCTGATTGACGCAACAGATCCCTTTCTAACACGGTCATGGTCAATTCAAAGCCACAGCAAGCAAGATAGCCTCTCCACTTCGCCGGCCTGCACGCACAAGATCTGAAGTGAGGGTAAAATTCTCACTATTTTCCTCTTGATGTGTAATTACTATTGTAATAGTGTGCAAATGGTGCGTGAGAGAAGTACCGTGTGTATCTCATGCGGAGTGGATGGTTCACATTTCATTGGAGGTTGGAGGAAGAACTATGAGACACCGTAAGATCATCCTACTATCATTGGTGCTGGCCCTGAGCCCCTGCGCGGACGCGTATATAGGCATCGACTTGGCCGGACCTGACGACCCTCAGTATGGCAAGATCCAACTGGGGATGGGTGTGGACCTTATTAATGGGCAGGCGAGGGAGAAGGCTGTTGGTGGCCCTGTGGAGAGGGTGCCATTCATAGAGGAAGTGTACAGCCTTTACCTGATTGAGACGCGGGAGGAACTCGCGAAGGCGATGGGCCTGTCTGTCGATGTCTCTGCAAACGAAGTGGCTTGGTCGGCCAGCACAAAACTGAATTGGTCCAAGAATTATAGCAGATCCGCCAATTCCGTGACATTGTATGTCTCTGTGAAGGTGACTACCGCGATACAGCGGTTCAAGGGATCGCCCGACCCGTGCGACGTCATTCTCGGATTACCATTGGATCAATTCCTGCAACGCGCCGGCACCCATTATATATCGGCGATCAGAGAAGGCGGTGAGTTGTACGCGATTCTCACGATTGATGACATGAGTGAGACGATGCGAGAACAGCTGAGTGTCAGCCTAAGTGGAAGATATGCTACATATTCTGCAAGTGCCGACCTCACGACCCACCTCGAACGGTTCAGACAATCCCATAAGGTGCAGCTGGACTATAGGACCGAGGGCGGGCTGCTTACGCTTGGTGAGCCGAATGTCGCGAACTTGATCACCGCCTGCGACCGATTCGCGAAGACTGTCAAAGACAATGCACATCCTCAGGAGGCCGAACTGTCGGGGTATGAAGGATTGCTTGTCGGACGTACACAGATCGAGAATCAGATACTGCTGGACCAGATGCAGGTGCAGCAGGATCAGCTCATACAGTGGCACAAGTACTGGCTTATCAGCCAACGGCTCAGAAACATCGCGGAGCACCCCGATGAGTTTACAAATATTGACGTTGCGAAACTGGATGCCGCGAGAGATGCCGTTGATGGCAAGGTAGACCAGGACGGCGTGACATTGGTGCCTGGGATCCTCCCCCAAATCATGACCTTCCTTAAGAGGTATCCATCAGATCCTGGGATCCCGGTACCACGAATCGCGTTCGACTATTCTTGGCCAGCCCCGAAAGACCTCGACTTCGTCGGCCAGAAAATCGCACGATATGAGGTCGGACGCCTTGAGATGGCTCCTCTGCCTGACAACCTCGTAATGTCCGGCACCTCTGATGCCGAGCTTGGCGCTCTTGCCGACTTCTACGAATTACTTGCGAAATACTATGAGAGACGCCAGTTTCTTTATGCGCGGATGTACGTACCTGGCTCAGATCCTTCCATTAAGAGTCCCTCCGAGATCAAGAGTCTGGAGGATGCGTATAAGGCGGCACTCTACATGGGGATCTCGTACTATATCCGCCCAGCGGATAGGAAGCAGGAACTGCGGGCCAAAGGGTATGCCGAACTGCGTTACGCCAAGGGATTGGAGGAAGACCCTCTCATGATGGATCCCAAGGAGAGAAGCCCAATCCTGAAGAACATCGTCGGTGACAACAACTGGCCGCGTGGCGTTGACGGAGATCTCATCCTTGAGGAAGGGACCGGGCCGTGGACTCTCTTGGCGGGCACAATCATGGATTTCAATCGAATCCGCATCGCCCAAGACACCCACTTTAGTATCGTTGGATATGGGGACAAACGCAGGAATGACTTTACCATTCAGCCAAGCCGACAGTGGGAAAGAAATGCCAGTTGGCATGATGAATTCGCCCATTTCACGGCAGATACGAAGAGCCGATACAATGAAATCGCACGAACCTACGAGCAGGAGCTCGGGGAGCTAAAGGGACAGGCGGGCGCCATCACTCTGCTTGGTTGCAGGACAGACTGCACTATTGACGGTATGGTTGACTACAACGGCCTTTCGCACGACGGTGGTACGTGGAGTGT
This sequence comes from Sedimentisphaerales bacterium, assembly GCA_963708075.1. Classification (GTDB taxonomy): domain Bacteria; phylum Planctomycetota; class Phycisphaerae; order Sedimentisphaerales; family Anaerobacaceae; genus PLanc-01. Next base: position 2,954,229 of record OY970194.1, on the reverse strand, counting down.
ATGGGTGCCCTTCCAGGGCGGAAACCAGCTTCTGAGCTATAAGATCGTGCAGGCCACAGGCGGATTCGGCGGAAGCGGGGGCCTCTATGGGGGCCGCGGAGGAGAAGATGTGAGCTGCGGCTACGGTAGCGGCGGAGGCGGGGGGGGCGCTGGCGCAACTATCTTTGTTGGACATGGTGGTGTTGGCGGCAGTTGTCGCAGGGCCGGAACGCCCGGAGACTGTAGTGCCAGTGATTACTGCACTACAAACCGCCGGGGAAAGGATCCGAATGCCGCCTACGGGGGCGGTGGCGGAGGTGGCCGCGGGGAAGCTTACGATCTGCACGTTGAGCACGCGTGGGGAGGCCGCGGAGGAAACGGCGGCGCGAAGGGCCTGCATGGTGGTGCTCTCTGCCTGATGGTGTCGGGGGCGATCACCGGTAGCGGTGTCATAGACGTGAACGGAACCGACGGGTCAGACGGCGAGATTGGGGGGAACGCTTATGGAAACGTCGGGGGTATTTCGGGCGGTGGCGGTGGCGGTGGCGGTGGTGCTGGCGGCTCAGGGGGCCATATATGGCTCTACTATGGGACTTCTCTTTCGTCTGAGCTCGCTCTGACTGCCCGCGCCGGCCGCGCAGGTAGAGGAATGCCGGGCGGTCCAGAGTGGCCCGCGGGCGACTCCTCGTGGGCCGGTGAGCCGGGGACCTACGGCACTGAGGGAAATGACGGGCCGGTGCCCGTACAACTGAGCATCGAGCCCAAGCAGTGATTCGGCGCGACTGGTACGAAGGACGCCATATCTTGTCGAGTGCTCAGCGTTGACGCAAGATAAGTTCGTGAACTGGTCAACGCTGAGCACCTTATTCATTGGTCGAATGTTCTCCGTGTCTGGGTGAAGCCAGAGACTCCGAAACCTGCCTATTGGTTGTAAGGGTTGTGAAAATATTGCGAAAAAGGGGCTTGCATTGGGGGGCGAGCGGGCATAAAATACAGGTTTTACTGAACGACCCAAGACCAGGAATACGATCTTCGGAGATATACCGGTGAAAACGCAGTTACTTGATGCAGTTGAGAGCAAGAGTCTGAAGAAGGACATCCCGCACTTCGAGGTGGGCGATACGGTGGATGTGCACTGCCGGATTCAGGAAGGCGAAAAGACCCGCACGCAGATTTTCTCGGGCACGGTGATCGCCCGGCAGGGCCGCGGTATGAACGCGAGCTTTACCGTCCGGCGCATCGTTGCCAACGAGGGCGTGGAGCGCAAGTTCCCGCTTCATTCGCCCAACGTGCTTGATGTCCGCCCGACGCGAAGCGGCAAGGTCCGCCGGGCCAAGCTGTTCTTCCTGCGCGAGCGGGCCGGCAAGGCGGTCAAGTTGTCGCAGCGGCACAGCGAGCACACCGCTTCGAAGTAAGAGTCCGCCGTCCGGCGGCAACTCGACAATACAGGGAGAATTCAGGCCGCAGAGAGTTGCGGCCTTTTCATTGACGCACGTTGCGGGTGAGCGGGATCAGGAGGGGTGGCACGGGCAAACTCGTTCGCCCGTGGCGTATCGTGCGATCAGTGCCGAACGAATCAGCACTGTCAAGCGAGCCTGGCAGTGCCACCCGGCGTATCGAGGTTTCGGGAGGGAGTGTTTCAAATGCTGTGGAACCGACGCAAGCTGCTGAGCGACCGGGCCCGACTGGGCCGGTGGAGCGAGAAACGCTGCGAGCGGTTCCTCAAGGCCAAAGGTCTCAAGACCCTCACCCGCAACTACCGCTGTGGGGTTGGCGAGCTGGACCTGGTCATGGTCGAAACCGACGGCAGCATCGTCTTCGTCGAGGTCCGCTCCCGGGCGGAGGGGGGCCTGGTGTCGCCGGAGGCGACGATCACGCCCGCCAAACGGGCCCACGTAAGCCAGGCCGCACGGTATTTCCTCGCCGCCCACAAGATCGAGGACCGCCCCCTGCGTTTCGACGTGATCACCCTCGTCCTCGGCCGCTCCGGCCCTCCAAACATCCAGCATTACCCCAACGCCTTCGTGCCTTGACTGCTTGGCGAGTGCCAGAGCATCAGCGACCTGCATCCGAGCGCATGGCGGAGAATTCCGCCTCCTTTGCTTCCCAATGAGCTATCTTGCCTGTACCATTGGCTCGCAGTGGCTAATGTGCGGCTGAACAGGTCTTTGCTGCAAGGAGCGATTGCATGGCAGGCAGATTCGGCGTATGCCTCGTCCTATTCGTTGCGTTGAATCCCCGCGTCCATGGCGCATCTGGGCCCGATCCAAACCAGGTGCAATCTGATTCCGCGACCACATTCACATTCGCTCCGGGCCAGTGGCCGTTGTGCGTACCGATTCGGTTCGGGCCTCGCACCTATGATTTCACGCTCGACACCGGCTGCACGGGCACGCTGTTCGACCTCTCATTTCGGCCCCAGCTCGGAAAACCCAGGAGGAGCAGAAAGGTATCAGGACCTGGGAAGCCGATCGCTATGCAGGTGTTTGCCGCGCCGCGTGCCTTCCTGGGCCCGTTCAGCCTCGCGGACTGCAACGAGGTGATGTGTGCGGACCTCAAGGGCTTCGCTGAAACCATGGGACGAGATGTGCATGGGGTACTCGGCATGGACGTGCTGAAGAAGCATATCGTTCAGATCGATTTCGACGAGGGCCGAATCGCTTTTCTCGGCAGTGAGCAGGGGGACCCACGGGAGTGGGGAGAGGCGTTTCCCATTATGTACAACTCGATGATGATGCCGCAGATCAGGCTGGCCGTGAATGGTCAGCCGGAGCAGGATTTCGTCATCGATACAGGCTGCGAGATGAGCGGAGCCCTGGGTAAGGATAGCTTCCGACGCATAGTCATGAAAGGCCGTCTCAAACCGGTCGATACAGCTATGTTCGCGGTCAGCGGCGTCGTCAAATCGGGGCTGATCCGCGCAGATCGCGTGACGGCCGGGCCATTTGAATATCGCGGTTCTCATCTTCAGTGAGGCCAGGGACAATCTCCTTGGCCTGGGCTTTCTCTCTCGCCATGTGGTGACGTTCGATTTCCCGCACGACAGGCTCTATCTAAAGAAGGGCGAGAGCTTCGACAAACCCGATGAGGCAGGCATGTGCGGCGTGAGTCTGGATCGCTCCGACGGTCGCACGGTCGTATCGGCGATCTACAAGGGTCAACCGGCGGCAAAAGCCGGTATCAAAGCGGGTGACACCATCCTCAAGCTGGATGGCCGGGATGTAAGCACGTACGAAATGTGGGAGATCCGCGACCTGCTGCGCTCCGGCCACGGGAAGGAAATCACCATGAGAATCCAGCGTGGAAGCAGAATCAAGGATGTGAAAGTCGTTCTTGAAAGACAAGTCTGATTCGCTGATGATAGGCTGATGGAGTTGATTGATACACATTGCCATTTGACATTTGAGCCGCTGGTGGGAGACGTGGCGGGGGTGATCGAACGCAGCCGGGCGGCGGGGGTGACTGGGTGGATTACCGTCGGCACGTCGCTGGAGGATAGCCGCAAGGTGATCGAGTTGGCGAGGCTGTATGAGGGTATGTACGCGACAGTCGGGATTCATCCACACGATGCCAAGAGCGCCGACGCGGGGGCTTTGAAGGAATTGAAGCAGTTGGGACGTAGCGAGAAGGTTGTCGCCGTCGGCGAGACGGGGCTGGATTTCCATTATAATTTCTCCAAGCAGCCGGACCAGAGGCGGGTATTCATTGCCCATCTTGAGATCGCGAAGGAGTTGGGTCTGCCGGTGATTATTCACTCGCGAAATGCGTTCGAGGAGACGATGGAGATACTTGACCATAGCGGCGGGGGGCTCAAAGGTGTCGTCTTTCACTGTTTCAGCGGCTCGGCCGAGGAGGCGAAGCGGGTCTTGGAGCGAGGCTACTATGTCTCATTCACAGGCGTCGTGACGTTCAAGAACGCCGAGAAGACCCGCGAGGCGGCGAGGGTCGTCCCCCTGGATCGGCTGATGGTTGAGACGGACTGTCCCTACATGTCTCCGGAGCCCGTGCGAAGTCAAAAGCCCAATGAGCCGGCCCTGATGGTCCATACGGCCCGATTCCTCGCCGGACTCAAGGGCATGGAAATGGAAGACTTTGCCCGGGCGACAACAGAAACCGCCGCGACATTCTTCAACTTTCCGCCTGCTGCGACGGTCTGATATACGGCCCTGACGGCATCGTGGAGACCCCAGAATATCGGCTCTGCGCCTCAGTTCACCAACTGTCCAAAATTCGCAAAATGCGTTTTTTCAATACAAGCAGTGCGGTTCCATGCCCCCGATTTGACTTTTCGCCGATTGCCACCTATATATTAGTAGCTAAGCGTCTTGCTTAATCGCCAGGGCCGAAGTCTCATGTCCATGTCCAGGCCGTGGTGGGGTGGAGGATTCCACTAATGGAGCACTTAGAAAGGATTTGCACGGGTATTTATGCCAGGGCTATACGACCATGCTGTCATCAATCGGGTGCAGCAGGCGAATGATATCATTGACGTTGTAGGTGAGCACGTCAGCCTCAAAAGGAAGGGACGGGAGATGGTCGGCTTGTGTCCATTTCATGAGGATCACAAGCCGAGCATGAACGTCAGCGCGACCAAGCAGATTTTCAAGTGCTTTGCGTGCGGGGCGGGCGGCGACGTGCTCAAGTTCATCCAGATGCGCGAGGGCCTGACATTCTCGCAGGCCGTCGAGCGACTGGCCGAGCGCGCGGGCATCCAAGTCAAGCCGGTCCGACGCGCTGCGCCCCGGACCGACGGCCAGCCCCAGATCGATCCGAACAGATTGGCAAAGTTGAACGCCTGGGCGATGAAATTCTTTCAGCAGTGCCTCAATGACCCGGAGAAGGGCAAAGTGGCCCGGGATTATCTGGCCCAGCGGAGGCTCTCGCCGGAGAGTATCAGCAAGTGGCGGCTTGGCACAGCGCCCAACGCCGTGGATGGCTTGGTCAAGGCTGCCGCGGCGAACAAGGTCCCGCTGGACCTTGTGCAGCAGGGCGGCCTGGCGATGGGCACAAGCCAGGATAAATTCTGTAACCGCCTGATGTTCCCGATCACTGATGTGACAGGCAGAGTCATCGCTTTCGGCGGCAGAACGCTCAACAACACGGGCGCCAAGTACATCAATTCGCCGACGACGCCGCTGTTCGACAAGAGCAACACGCTCTATGGGTTGGAACAGGCCCGGCACGAGATCGTGGCGACGGGGACCGCCGTCATCGTCGAGGGCTATACGGACGTGATCATGGCCCATCAGTACGGCTGCACCAACGTGGTTGCGACGCTGGGGACGAGTCTGACGAGCGGTCACGGCCGGATTCTCCGCCGCTATGCGGAGCAGGTGATTCTGGTCTTCGACAGCGACACGGCCGGGATGGAGGCCGCTAATCGGGGCCTGGAAGTGTGCCTGTCACAACACCTGGACATCAAGCTGGCGTTTGTTCCGGAGGGCAAAGACCCCTGCGAATATCTGCTGACCGCGGGCAAGGAAGGCTTCGATCGCGTTCTCGCGCAGGCGACGGACGTCCTGCAATACAAGTGGAACCAGTTGGAGACCGCCTTCAAGACGGATGGCTCGCTGGCCAACAAGAAGGCGGCCCTGAACGAGTTCCTTCAGGCGGTGGCGACCGGCCTGGCGGCGGGCAATCTGCCCATGCTTGAAAGCGGGCTGCTCGTGAATAAGGTGGCTAAAATCATCGGCTTGGACCCTAAAGAGGTCAACGCTGATGTCAACAAGAGGATAGAGAGACTCTCGCAGTCAAAGCAGCGGCAGAATGCGGCGGAGGCGGTCGATTGGGGCCAGGGCTTGCATGCGGCCGCCCAGCGGGAAATCCTCGAGGTCCTGTTCAATGAGCCGGGGCTGTTTCACAACATCGGGCAGGAGATCACGGAGGATCTGTTTGACGTTCCCATCCTGCGGGAGGTCGCCGCAATTTTGTTCGAAATTCTGCGATCCGACGAAGATTTCGCACTCCGTGCTGTTCTGGCCCGTACGGAGTCAGTGCAGTTGGGTGATTGTATGATCGAGTTGCAGGAAGTTGGCGAGCATAAGGGCAACTACCGCTCCCGCCTGATCGATGCGCTCGATGCGTTGAAGCGGTATAAGGACCGTTCTGGGACAATCCGAACGGGCGGGACGAAGAACGGGAGTGGTTTTTCGGGCGTTGGCGAGGGGCTGCCGGAGCGGCGGAACCCCCACAGTATCGGCATGACCTGACCGTCGAAGTCCGGTAAACCCTTGTAGAATGAACAATTACAGAAAAAAGACCGTAAAAACAATCGAATTGCATGACCTCACCAGACACACTTGTGGTTTGAGCCTTTGGAGGCGGTGGCTTCGAGACCCGGTGATTTCGCTTTAGTGGAGTCCCTGTTGTGGCGAAGAAAGAACGGAAATCGAAAAAGGCGAAGAATATGAATCAGACGGAAGTCAAGAACCCGACTGAAGTCAAGAGCGCAACTGAAGTCGCAAGCCCGACGCAAGTCCAGCATCCGCCGGACGGTCAGGGCCCCGCCGATAGTGCAAAGACCCAGGAGGCGGAGCAACTGATCAAGTTGCTCGTCGCCAAGGGCAAAAAACGCGGATTTCTCACGTATGAGGAGATGAACAGCGCGTTGCCCGATGACGCGGTGAGTTCCAGCCGCCTCGAAAGACTCCTCGCCACGCTCGACGAGATGGGGATCAGTCTGATCGATGAGAATGATGCGGAGGCCCGGGAGGCAGCCAAGGCGGACGAAGAGTTCGAAGAGGATGGCACTGCGGCCGCAGAGGAAGGCGAGGTTGCCGTGGAGGAGGAACCCGCCGAAGAGGAAGAAGAGATCGTCGAGAAGGACCTGATGGAGGGCGAGACCTCCCGCCGCATCGATGATCCCATCCGGATGTACCTGACGCAGATGGGGCAGATCCCGCTGCTGACCAGGAAGGACGAGATCGCCCTGGCGCGAAAGATCGAGATCGCCCGCATGGCCTTCCGGCGCAAGATGCTCCAGTGCGACTATTGCGCCCGCAACGCGGTGGAGCTGTTGACGCAGGTCCATGACGGCTCGATGTCGTTCGACCGCACGATCAAGACGGGCACCACGCCACTGACTACCAAGAGCGTTATCCGCAAGCGGATGATCGAGAACCTCAAGACGGTCTCGCAACTGCTTGATATCAACCAGACGGTTTTCAAGAAGGTCGCCGGCAACGAGCTGGCCGAGGAGAACAGGACCGACGTCAAGCGGTTGCGAAGAAACCGCCGCAAGGTCGCCACGCTGCTGGAGGAACTGAGCCTTCGCACGAGCCGCATCCAGCCGATGAAAACCAAGCTGCATGGCATCTGCGAGAAGATGGCCCAGCTTGAGAAGATGATCGCCGCCGGGGTCAACGATATGATGACCGCCGACGATATCGACGCGGCCCGGCAGGAGCTTGTCGGCCTCAGAGAGCTGGTTCTCGATACGCCCGACCTGTTGGAAAAGAAGCTGCGGGCGATTGAGCGGGTCTTTGCACAATACGAAGAGGCCAAGCGAACGCTCTCCAGCGCGAACCTGCGTCTGGTCGTTTCCATCGCGAAGAAATACCGCAACCGCGGCCTGAGCTTCCTGGACCTGATCCAGGAAGGCAACACAGGCCTGATGCGGGCTGTAGATAAATATGAGTACCGCCGGGGTTACAAGTTCAGCACGTACGCCACCTGGTGGATTCGCCAGGCGATCACACGGGCCATCGCCGATCACGCCCGGACCATTCGTATCCCGGTCCACATGATCGAGACGATGAGCCGCATTCGCAGCGCCTCGAAGGTCCTGCATCAGGAGCTCGGCCGCGAGCCGACGATCGACGAGATCGCCACCGAGGTCGGCATGACCGTGCAGGAGACCCGACGGGTGCTCAATATCTCCAAGCATCCGATCAGCCTGGACCGGCCCATCGGCGACAGCGAGGACTCCTACTTCGGCGATTTCATCGAGGACGACGATGTCGATTCGCCCGTGGCCTCCGCCACGCAGGAGATGCTCAAGGAGCGCATCGACATGGTGCTCAAGACGCTCTCCTATCGCGAGCGCGAGATCATCAAGCTGCGTTACGGCATCGGCGACGGGTACACGTACACGCTCGAAGAGGTCGGCCGGATTTTCAAAGTCACGCGAGAGCGCGTCCGGCAGGTGGAGGCCAAGGCCATCCGCAAGCTGCAGCACCCGGTGCGTGCCCGCAAGCTCGAAGGCTTCCTCGATCACAAGTCCGCCTGATGGATCGAATCAGACATAATCGGCCGGGAGGCAGTCCTTCCGGCCGTTTCCATGCGCACGCTGAGTACCGTTGTCCACGTCAGGACGCAGGAGGTGTTACGTGAAGGCCAAGTCTCATGCGGCAATACTGTTGGGAACGCTCATGGTTGGTTTCTCTGCTGTAAGTTTACACCAGGCACATGGTTCAGACCGGGCGGGAGCGAACCCGGCGTCCACTGCGAATGAGACGAATCCGTTGCTGGGCGAGTGGACCACGCCTTTTGGCGTGCCGCCGTTCGACAGGATCAAAGAGGAGCACTACTTCCCCGCCTTCCAGAAGGCCATAGACCTCAAGCGGCGGGAAGTGGATGCGATCATCAAGAGCTCCCAACCCGCCACGTTCGTCAATACGATTGAGACGCTGGACGCCTCCGGCGAGCTGCTCGACCGCGTCGGCGGCGTCTTCTACAACCGTAAATCGGCCGAGACGAACGACCAGATCCAGGAGATCGCCCGGAAGATTGCCCCATTGACCTCAGCGCTCGATGACGACATCCTGCTCAACGAGCAGCTCTTCGCCCGCATCAAAGCGGTCTGGGAGCAGCGCGACACGCTTGGACTCAACGCTCAACAGCGAAGGCTTGTTGAGGAGACGTACAAAGACTTCGTCCGGGGCGGGGCCAGACTCGCGGCGGAGCAAAAGACGCGCCTACGGGTCATCAACGAGGAGCTTTCCCTGCTCGGATTGCAGTTCAGCGATAATCTCCTGAAGGAAACCAACGCGTATCAGCTTGTCATTGACAAACGCGAGGACCTGGCCGGGCTACCCGAGAACGTGATAGCTGCGGCGGCAGAAGCGGCGGGCAACGCCGGCATGGAAGGCAAGTGGGTCTTCACCCTGCACGCGCCGAGCATCTGGCCGTTTCTGTCCTATGCTGACAACCGGGAGCTGCGCCGCCGGATTCTGACAGCGTACACGAAGCGCAGCGATCAGGGCAATGGGCAGGACAACAAGGCGATTCTGGTCCGGACCGCCGCACTGCGTGCGGAACGTGCCCGGCTCCTGGGCTATCCGAGCCACGCGCACTTCGCCCTGGAAGAGCGAATGGCGAAGACGCCGGACCAAGTGTACCGTCTGCTGAATCAGCTCTGGACGCCCGCGTTGGCCGTGGCGAAAAAGGAGGCGGCCGATTTTCAGGAGGTCATCCGGAAGGAAGGACGCGACTTCAAGCTTGAGGCGTGCGACTGGCGGTACTATGCCGAGAAGGTGCGCAAGGCCCGCTACAATCTTGATGAGAATGAGCTGCGGCCGTATTTCTCGTTGGAAAACGTGCGGCAGGGGGCCTTCGCCGTGGCCGGCAAGCTCTACGGACTGAGCTTCGTCGAGCGAACCGATCTGCCGAAGTATCACAATGAGGTGCGCACCTTCGAAGTGAAGGACGCCGACGGCTCGCATCTGGGCGTGTTCATGGTTGATTTCCATCCGCGAGCCAGCAAGCGGGGCGGGGCCTGGTGTAGCGGTTTCAGGGACCAGTACGTCAAGGACGGACGGGATATCCGGCCCATCGTCACCAACGTGTGCAACTTCACCCGTCCGGTCGGCGGCGCTCCGGCACTATTGTCTCTGGAAGAGGCGGAAACGCTCTTTCATGAGTTTGGCCACGGTCTGCACTCGCTGCTCTCGCAGATTCATTATAGGACCCTGGGCCGGGTGCCCCGCGATTTCGTCGAGCTACCCTCGCAGATCATGGAACACTGGGCTTTGGAGCCGCAGGTGCTCAAGAGCTACGCGAAGCACTGGCAGACCGGAGAGCCGATCTCCGACGATCTGATCGCCCGAATCAAGGAGGCGGAGCGGTTCAACCAGGGGTTTGCCACGGTGGAGTACCTGGCGGCCTCGTTTCTCGACATGGAATGGCATGTCCTGGGCGAAGCGAAGGGGCTGGATGCGACGAGCTTCGAGGACGCCGCCCTCGGCAAGATCGGCCTGATGCCGGAGATCGTGACGCGCTACCGCAGCCCGTATTTCCAGCACATCTTCGCGGGTGGGTACTCCGCGGGTTACTACAGTTACATCTGGAGCGAAGTGCTCGACGCCGACGCGTTCCAGGCCTTCAAAGAGAAGGGCATCTTCGACCCGGCCACGGCCCGATCCTTCCGGACGAATATCCTGGAAAAGGGCGGCACGGAGGACGCCATGGAGATGTTCAAACACTTCCGCGGCCGCGAGCCATCCGTTGAGCCATTGCTGGAGAAGCGGGGGCTCAAGTAGCTTCACTCGCGAGCCGGCGGGCGAAGACGTCATAGCTGTCCTGGCCGTAGAGGCAGAAAACAACGCGTTCAAGGCCCGTTTGGCCCCGCAGATACTCAATGGCCGTGGCCAGCATGATCTCGGCGCATCGCTGGATGGGAAAGCCGAAGATCCCCGTGCTGATTGCGGGAAAAGCGATGCTTTTGAGCCCATTCTCATCGGCGATTTTCAATGAGTTCCGCGTGGCGTTCCTGAGCTTCTCATCTTCGTTGCCTTCTCCCATCCGTGGCCCGACGGCGTGAATCACGTGCTTTGCCTTAAGCCTGCCGCCGGTGGTGATGACGGCCCCGCCGACGAACGTGCCGCCGATCTTGTCGCATTCCGCCTGGATCTGCGGCCCGCCCTTTCTGCGAATCGCCCCGGCCACGCCGCCGCCCAGGATCAACCGGTCATTCGCCGCGTTGACAATGGCGTCGGTCGCCATCTCCGTGATGTCCCCCTCCACCAGCTCCAGTATCCGGCCCGCGATCTTCACGTCCATAATACAAACCTCCTGTCTGCCCGTCGTCCGTGGTCCATCCCACTATGATACCCACCGCCGACACGCACGCCAACAGGTCCGCTTGTAGTGACGCCGTAAGGCGTTTTCCTACATGGCTTTACGATGGGTGGCAGCGGCACGGCCGAAGGGCTTGCCGATGGTTTGCTCATATGCTCGAACGACCATCGGCAAGCTGCCGCTTGCCGATGCCACCCAGGACCTCATACTTGCTCTGCCACGGCCCTTTTATGCGTTCCTTTCGCCGAATGGGTGAGATTTAGCTTGCAAAGAGGGGGCCGGGAGTAGATAAAAAATATTCAGATTCTTGTTGACACGTTGGTCAAACAACCATAGAATTGCTGGAAATCGCTTTTGAGGCTTGCAAATATGGAACCATTGACGCCGAAGCAGCAACAGGTTCTGGAGTTCATCACGGCTCGGTTGGGAGAGGACCGTCCACCGAGCCAGCGGGAGATCGCCAGTCATTTCGGGCTGGCCCAGAACGCCGCATATCAGTTGGTCCGATATCTCCGGAGGAAGGGCTACGTAGTGGATGCCGGCGGCCATCGAGGGCTGCGCCTGTCCCCGGAATACCTCCATGAGGTGGAGGCCACGCAGGGTGTGCCCGTTGTCGGCAGGGTAGCGGCGGGCGAGCCCATCCTGGCGGAGCAGAACATCGAACGCCATATGGACCTGGGGAATCTGTTCGGGCGGTCCAAGGGGGTGTTCCTGCTGAAAGTTGCCGGCGACAGCATGGTCGATGAGGGCATCATGGACGGCGATTATGTGGTCGTCAAGCCCCGCTCAGCCATCGAGGACGGCCAGATCGGCGTCGTCCTGCTCGACGACGAGGCAACGGTCAAGAGGGTGTTCATCCAAAAGGATCGAATCGCCCTGAAGCCCGCCAATAGCAAGGCGGGGTACAGGACGAGATACATAAAGCAGTTCGACAAAGATGTACGGATCATCGGCAAAGTCATCGGCTGTATCAGAACGAGCGTTGGATAGTTGTCCGCGGGTTGCGGAGCCTGATTCGCCGGGCGCGAACATGGTTTGTCCTACGTACATAGGGATCGCGGGGTGGTCCTACCCGGACTGGGAGGGGATCGTGTACACGGATCCCAAGATGGATCAGCTCGCGTACGTCAGCGGATTCGTGGACTGCATCGAGATCAACAGCACGTTCTACCGGCCGCCGTTCGAGCGGAACACGAAATCGTGGCTCGAAAGAACGTCGGATAAGCCGGAGTTCTTCTTCACCGCCAAGTTGCACCAGAGCTTCACGCACGAGGGCAAAATCGATACGGCGGTGGTGAAGCAATTCCATGAAGGCTTCGCGCCGATGCTGGAGGTGGAGAAACTCAAGCATTTGCTCATCCAGTTCCGCTATGACTTCGCCGACAATGCCGCGAGCCGGCAGCACCTGGCGAAGATCGTTCAGCCGTTCAAGGACGCCTTCAACCTGGTCGTGGAACTGCGGCACAAATCCTGGGAGCGCCAGGACGCCTTGGACTTTCTGCAGGGACTCGGAGTTACCGTGTGCAATCTTGATTACCCGGTGTCGCGACAATCCTTCAATCTGCAGCACTGCACGGTCGGCCGGACGGGCTATTTCCGCATGCACGGACGTAACGCGGAGAAGTGGTTCAGCAAGGCCGGCCGGGATGAAGTCTATAATTACCTCTACAATCCACAGGAGCTTGCGACAATCAAGGAGCGACTCGACAGCCTGGGCAAGGCCTTCGAGTCGCTGACCGTGATCGCGAATAATCATTACAGGGGAGCCGAGCTGGCCAACGCCCTCGAACTCAAGGCGCTGGTCACCGGCAAAAAACAATCGATACCTGAGGGGCTTTTGAAAACTTATCCCAACCTGGCAAAAATCGCATTAAACGAGTGATCTGAGCCGGCCGTTCCGTGAACCTGCGGGAGTATTGCGCTCCCATGCCGGAGAGTCCCCGCGCATTCGGCGCCACTGCGGCCATCATCTTGTCATCCTGAGCGTCAGACGATGCGCAAGGAGTAACGTACTTTTCGGGTGGCAGCGGCAAGCGGCCAGCTTGCCGATGGTCGTTAGTACATACGGGCAAGCCATCGGCAAACCCTTCGGCCTTGCCGCGGCCACCCATCCGTGGCCGGGTGCCATGCTTACGCTTGCGTAAGCATGCATTGCTCGGCCGATGAAGCATGTCTACGCAAGCGTAGACATGGCACCCCGCCGGAGTGACACGGCAGGTCGCTCGGTTTGAATACGTAGGCACTGTTTACCGGATCGGGTGTTCGGACGGGGAAGGTATGCGCATAGCTGCCCTGACGTGCCGGAGCTTCTACAGTCTCCTGAGGGGGGCTGTGTCGGTGCTTCGGTGGGTGGAGAAGGTGGCGGAGTATGGCTATGGGGCCATGGCCCTGGCGGATGTCAATTCCATGTCGGGGGTGGTAGACCTGTGCAAGGCGGCCGAGAAGACTGACATCAGGCCGATCATTGGTGTCGAAATCCTGACGGACAGTGAAAGGGCGATCCTGCTCGCCGAGGACCGGGTCGGCTACGGGAATCTCTGCCGGATCACCACGGCCAGAAACCTCGACAGCCGGTTCGATCTCGTCGAGCAACTGCGGGCTGACAACCGTGGCGTCATCTGCATCTGCTCGCAGCCGAAGCTGCTGGGGAAATTGAAGGAGTTTGTCCCTCGGGACCACCTGTTCGCCGGCTGCAGCGACGCGGAGAAGGCGGAGTGGGCGGTCAGCCAAGGACTGGAGCCGGTTGCGTGTAGCTGCGTCAACTGGCTGGAGAACGAGGATATGGAGATCGCCAAGCTGCTGGCGCGAATCCGGCAGTTGAGTGTCACCGGCGGCGGACCCGAGGACGGCTGCGGGTTCGGGACACTTGTCACGGCGAAGGAGTTGGAGCGAAGGTTTCAACGCTGTCCAGCAGCACTGGCCAACGCGGACCGGCTCGTGGAACGATGCAGTTTCCAGTTGCTCACCGGCAGGCCGATCCTGCCCAAGATCGAACTGGCCAAGGGGACAACCAGCGACATCGAGCTGGCCCGGCTTTGTCACCGGGGACTCGCAAAGAAATACAGTCCGGCCAGTCACGCGGTGATCAAGCGGCTGGAATATGAGCTGGCGACGGTGAAAAAGAACGGCTTCAGCGACTACTTCCTCGTGGTCCATGAGATCGTCAACTTCGCCCGACGGAACAATATCCCCGTGGAGGTCCGGGGCTCCGCCGCTGGCTCGCTGATCTCGCACGTGCTGGGGTTCACGAGGGTTTGTCCCGTCGAAAATCGCCTGTATTTCGAGCGTTTCATGAATCCAGGCCGGACCGATTGCCCCGATATCGACGTCGATTTCTGCTGGCGAAGACGCGACGAGGTCATCCGGTTCTGCTACGAGCGATGGGGCTCGGAGCGGGTCGCCATGGTCTGCAATATCAATCGCTATCGCCTTCGCAGCGCAATCCGCGACGTGGGCAGGGCCCTGGGCATGGAGCCCGTCCAGATCAATCAACTGGCTCGGGAGGGCAAGATCAAAAGTACCTCTCCGATCTACCGGCTGGCGGAGAAGCTCGTGGATATCCCGCGACACCTGGGCGTCCACTGCGGTGGGATCGTCGTCACGCCATACCCTGTATGGGAGATCGCGCCCCTGGAGCGGGCGAACAAAGGCGTCGTTATCACCCAGTATGATAAGGACGCCGTAGAGGCGGTCGGTCTGGTAAAGATCGATCTGTTGGGTAATCGCTCGCTATCCACCGTCAACGAGGCGATTCAGATCATCCACGCGACGCATAATGGCGACAGCGATTTGAGCTTCGACCCCGGTGATAAGAAGACAGCGGAGATGCTCAGCGCCGGTGAGAGTCTCGGCGTGTTCCAAAGCGAATCGCCGGGCATGAGGCAGCTCCTTCGCGGGTTGAAAGTCAAGAGCAAGAAGGACCTGGCGATTGCGCTGTCGCTGATCCGCCCCGGGCCGGCCTCGGGCGGCATGAAGAGCGAGTTCATCGAAAGGCACGTCAATGGAAAACCCTTCAAGTACCTCCATCCGAAGATCGAGACGCTCCTCGGCGACACGTACGGCGTGATGCTCTACCAGGAAGATGTCATGCGGATCGCCGTGGAGGTCGCCGGCTACACCGTGGCCGATGCGGACCGCTTCCGATCCGAGGTCTCCAAGAAGGTCTCACCCTCGCGTCTGCAGGCCCAGTACGTCGATTTCGTTCGCGTACGGGCGGATCGGGCAGGCATCGATCGCCAGACGGCGGAGACCATCTGGGACGAGGTCCTGCGTTTCGCCGCCTATTCGTACTGCAAAGCGCACGCGACCGTCTACGCGAACATTGCCTGGGAGACGGCGTACCTCAAGGCCCACTACCCGGCCGAGTTCTACTGTTCTCTCTTCAACAACCACCAGGGGATGTACCCGCTGCGGGTCTATGTCTGGGACGCGAAGAGGCACGGCGTGAAGGTCCTGCCGCCCCATGTGAACCACAGTGACATTGAATGGAGCTTTCGGGGCAAAGCAATTCGCGCGGGACTGAATATCGTCAAGGGCTTGAGCGACGGCACTGCCAAAGCCATTATTGAGCAACGGCAGGTGCGAGAGTTCGCCGATATCGACGACCTGCGACGACGCGTGCGATTTCGCAGGCCTGAATTGCAGAACCTGATCCATGTGGGGGCCTGTGATGGGCTGGGTCCAACCCGACCGGCGATGCTCAGCAGCCTGCGATTCGCTTTGCCACAGGGAGCTCAGCCAATGTTGTTCGACATCTACGGGGATAGCTCTGCTGAGGACCTGCCGGACTACGACCGGGTGGCAAAACTGGCCGCGGAACTTGACGTTACTGGGATTCCGTTCACCATGCACCCGGCCGTGCTGCTTCCCAGTCGGTACGCGACGGGTGGCAGCGTCAAGGCCGAAGGCCTTGGCGATGGTACGACCGCATCCAAGCAACGCCATCGCCAAGCTACGCTTGACGCTGCCACCCGCCCCGGCCGCTATGTGGCGGCGACGAGGCTGCATGGGTTCTGTGGCAAAAGGATCACCGTGGCGGGATTCGTGGCGACCGCCCGGCGGGCCCGGACGAACAACAATCGGGTGATGGGCTTCGTGACGCTGGAGGATGCCACAGGATTGATCGAGGTAAGCTTCTTTCCCGACCAGATCGCGTTGTACAGGACGATCTGCTCCTACGGAGGCCCGGTCTGGGTCAGCGGCAAGGTCACGGAGCATCTGTCCTCCATCTGCCTCGACGCCTCCGCCTGCGGCAGAATGGAATAGACAATCGTTGCCCGACACGTCCCCCGAGCTTACAATGGGGCCCATGAACTACACTTGCCAAACATCACGTCGTGGAGGACAACGACCATGAAGAGAAGATCGTTTCTGAAAGTGGCAGGGGGCGTGGCGGGCAGTTGCGCTCTTGGGCCGGGTTCGCTCCCGGTGTTCGCGGGGTCAGCGGAGGACAAGCAGACGGAACTGCCACGACGCGTCCTGGGGCGGACCGGGGCGAAGATCTCGATCGTTGCCTTTCCGGGTCTGGCCTTGAACCAGTTGAGCCAGGAAGAATGCACCACCGGCGTTCACAAGGCCTTCGAGCAGGGCATCAACCACTTCGACGTGGCCCCTGCCTACGGCGAGGCGGAGATCAAGATGGGGCCCGCCCTGGAAGGCCTCGACCGCAGCAAGATCTTTCTGTCCTGCAAGACGAAGATGCGGGACAAGGACGGCGCCCGCAAGGAGCTGGAGCGTTCGCTCACGCGGCTCAAGACCGACCACTTCGATTTGTATCAAATGCATCACATCCGCTGGACGAAAGAGGTCCAGCAGGCCCTCGGACCCGGCGGAGCGATGGAGACCTTCCTCAAGGCCAAGGAGGAAGGCAAGATCCGGCACATCGGCTTCTCCGCCCACACGACGAAAGGGGCTTTGGAGATGCTGAAGGGTTCCAGTTCGACTCGGTCATGTTTCCCATCAGCTACGTGGATTACCTCAACTGGGGATTCGGCAAGGCGGTCATCGAGATGGCGCAGGAGCGAGGCACGGCGGTGCTCGCCATGAAGGCGATTTACGCCGGTGCGTGGCCCCAAGGGGCGGAGCGAACCCGCAAATGGTGGTATCGGCCGCTGGAGAAGGACGACGAGATCGATCTGGCGATGCGCTTCTGCCCTGTCGCAGCCGGGCGTCGTCACCACCGTTCCGGTCTCGTACCTCGATCTCCTGGACAAATGCCATCAAAGCGGCCAAATCGTATCGCCCGATCACCGAAGCCGAGATGGCGAAGCTGCGCGAACTTGCCGCCGGCTGCGGCTCGGTCTTCCGGAAGGAGGACGATCAGGCCGCCATGGCACGTCTGTCTCATGGGCCGTTCCATCCCGACAGTCCGCACGAGTGTTGTCCTTGTTATGAATGCGTGACGCTGACTGTCGAGTCGACAGACGGTCGATCTGGGCCATTCCTTTTTCTGTGCTCGTGCGTGATGGCCTGTTCTGGTCCGGCCGGAGCGGCAGCCTCGGCGGAGCATGGGCTTCACTACACCGAGCCGCGATGGTCTGGGACGAAGCGATGCCTCTGGGCAACGGGCTGCTCGGGGCGCTGGTCTGGGGCGACGGCAAGCCGCTGCGGATCTCGCTGGATCGGACGGACCTGTGGGACCTGCGGCCGGTGCCCGAGTTCCACTCGCACGAGTACTCGTACAAGACGATGCGGCAGTGGGTGCAGGAGGGCCGGATCGACGACCTGCACCGGTTGTACGACAAGCCCTACGGCAATCCAGGTCCGACTAAGATTCCTGCCGGCCGCATCGAGCTGACGTTTGCCGATGGCTGCACGTTCCAGAATGCGTCACTGGATATCGCCAAGGCGATCTGCGAAACAACGTTCACCAAGGGTATTAAGGTTCGCGTCTTCGCCCACGCGACACAGCGCCTGGGTTTCATCGAGGTTGAGTCGGACAGACCCGTGCAGGTCCGATTACTTGCGCCGCCGTTTGCCGGAAAGGTCACGGAAGAGGCCGGCGCGAACAAGATCAGTGCCGGCGATCTGGCGACCCTGCGGTATGAGGCGCCTGTAGAACAGCGAGGCGATAACTGGACGGCGTATCTGCAGAAGGGCTGGGGCGATCTCCAGTTTGCCGTTGTTCTCGCGTGGTGTCCGACGGAGCAAGGCTGGCTGGGCGTCTGGTCCATCGCGACCTCGAAAGACGAGTCGGGAGAGCCGCTGGACGCGGCGCGGAGACGACTGCGCAGACTGGCACTCGAGATCGGGCTTTGATGCTCTCTTGGCGTTTCACGTACGGTGGTGGCAGGCCTATTGGAGCCGGGCGAGCGTGTCCGTGCCGAACCCGATTATCGAGCGGCAGTGGTATCTGGAGACGTACAAGTTCGGCTCGGCGGCCCGGCCGGACACGCCGCCGATTACGCTGCAGGGCCCGTGGACGGCGGACGACATGAAAATCCCGCCGTGGAAAGGCGACTACCACCACGACCTGAACACGCAATTGAGCTACTGGCCCGCCTACAGCGGCAATCGGCTCGAAGGCGCGTCGGGTTATGTGCGCGTGGCTCTGGGCAGACGAGGGACACGGCCCGGGAATGGACGAAGCGTTTCTTCGATCTGCCCGGCCTGAACGTGCCGATGACGGCGGACCTGAAGCAGAACCAGATCGGCGGCTGGCACCAGTACACGCACTCGGCGACGACCGCCGCCTGGCTGGCCCATCATTTCTATCTCCAGTGGCGCTACAGCATGGATCGGCAATTCCTGCAGGAGCGGGCTTATCCATGGTTCAAGGAGGTCTCGACGTTTTCTGGAAGCTGTGACGGAGAAGGGCCCCGACGGCAAGCGGACCCTGCCGCTCAGTTCGTCGCCCGAGATCAACGACGACCGGCTGGAGGCGTGGTTCCCGTCGATCACCAACTACGATCTGGCCCTGATCCGCTGGGCGTTCGAGAGGACGGCCGAACTGGCGACGGAGCTCGGCGAGACAACGCGAGGCGGAGCACTGGCGGCAGGTCCTGTCGGAGATGCCGGAGCTGGCCATCGATTCCCAAAGCAGCAAGTTGCTCGTGGCGAAGGACTATCCGCTCCCGTCTTCGCACAGGCACTTCTCCCATCTGATGGCGATTCATCCGCTGGGTATGATCCGCTGGGAGAACGGTCCGAAGCGACCAGGCGATCATCAAGGCGTCGCTGGCCGATCTCGATGAGCAGGGCACAAAGGCGTGGTGCGGTTATAGCTTCTCGTGGCTGGTCAGCTTGGCTGCCCGGGCTCGCGACGGCGAAAAGGCCGAGAAAGCGTTGGAGATCTTTTCCACAGCCTTCTGCCTGCGCAATGGCTTTCACTGCAACGGCGACCAGTCCGGCAAGGGCTACTCCGACTTCCGCTATCGGCCTTTCACGCTGGAGGGCAACTTCGCCGCGGCCGCCGGCTGTGCAGGAGATGCTTCTGCAAAGCTACAGCGGCACGATCCGTGTCTTCCCGGCGATTCCCGCTGACTGGAAGGACGCCTCCTTCAAGACCCTGCGTGCCGAGGGGCCTTCCTCGTCTCCGCGGCGCGCACAGGCGGGCGGACGCAGTCCGTGGAGATCCTCGCAGAGAAGGGCGGCACTCTGCGTCTGGAAAACCCCTTCCGCGACGGCGCGTACAACGTCACCGGCGCCAGGGCCGAAGACATCAAAGCTGATGTAGCCGACCTGGTGATCAAGACTTCGCGCGATCAGAAAATAAGTCTCACTCGCAAATAACCACAGTATGGTGATCTCCGATCCCGACAAACGGAACAGTCGTGGAACGGTTGTGGGCGTGCCTTTGTCTCGTGCCGATTCTCTTCTATGTCGTCGCGCACCTGACGGCGACATCGCACGATAAGCCGCTGCCGGGCAGTCAGACGCGATTCTCTCGTTCGCCGATTACAGAACCCGCTTCTACTCGCCCTTGATCCACGACTCGGTGAAACATGCGTGCTTGATCGTCTTTTGTGCCGGCCCGGCCTGATTGCGGCTGTAGCTGTACACGACGTGCAGGCTGCCGTCCGCGCCCTGGGTGATCGACGGATACGCGGCGGAAGGCGAGCCCTCTTCCTTGGGGCTGTGCTCCAGGTGCCGCGTGTGCGACCATGTTTTTCCCTCGTCCATCGAGAGCGACACGGCCAGGCTGTGGCGGCCTCGTTCCGTGTCGTTGTACGCCAAGACCCAATGCCCGTTGCGGAGTGTCACGATGTCGGCCCCGGACCCGGGGTTGGGCAGCTCCGAATCCCGCACAGGGTTCCAGGTCAACCCTTTGTCGCTGGAGGAACTGACGTGCAGTCGCTGCGGCGGGGGACCATTGTCGCGCATGTAGGCGACCAGTGTCCCGTCAGCTTTCTTCGCGATGCTCGGCTGAATGTTGCCCGCGGCGACCAGGGGCTCGCTGAATTGCCACGTTGTGCCGCCGTCGTCCGTGATCGCCATCAGCGAGAAGCTGAACCCATCGGAGTACAGCGGTACGATCAATCGTCCGCCGTCCAGGAGCACCGCCTTGTTCTTCGTCTGCCAGCCCATCCGCTGGAAATAGGGATAGCCAAGATTCTTGTCGATCGTCTCGCCGGACGCTTTGCGCAGCGTTCCCTTGCGGAGCATGTCCTCGCCGCGAGCCTTCGCGAGCAACTGCACCCCCCACGCCGTCCACATCCCGACTGCCGCCGTCGCCTGGGTCGGCTGCGAGGCATAGATCTCCTTTTGGAGATAAGTCTCGTACTCCTTGATCTGCCGCTCGATGGATTTGACGAAACGGTCGTCCGGCTGAATGCCTCGCTCGGCGGAATCGC
The DNA here is from genome assembly GCA_963708075.1 of Sedimentisphaerales bacterium. Classification (GTDB taxonomy): domain Bacteria; phylum Planctomycetota; class Phycisphaerae; order Sedimentisphaerales; family Anaerobacaceae; genus PLanc-01. The sequence continues at coordinate 2,933,443 of OY970194.1, read as the reverse complement.
CCGGCTTGACGTGCAACACATCCTGCCACGCCCATCGCGGCGGCCCGCTCTGTGTGTAGTCCTCGCTGATCCGGTACTTCAGCAGCGAGGTCTCCCACTGGTTCGCAATCACCGTGTACCACATCAGCCACAGCCGGTCCTTGGCATCCATAAAAAGGATCGGATTGATGTCCGGAAACCCTGGCGCGTCCGCCATGAGGAACGGCTCGCTCCAAGCCCTTGCACCGGCCTTCCGCCGCGAGCCCATGATCCTCACGTCATCCGCCCACCGCTCGCCCGAACCTTGGAACCACGCCGCCAGCAGGTCGCCATTGGGCAACTCGACGATTGTGGACCCGTGGACATGCTCACTGATCGGCGGAAAGATCTCCACTGCCCGATATCCGCCTGCGCTGTTCGAGTCAGAAACTGGCGTCTGCTGCCCTCCCTCCGCACGAACAAGCCCGCCGCTCAACACGATCAGCACGCACGAAATGATCCACCATCGCCGGAACACACAATCGCATCGCATCATCACAGCCCTTTCCTTTTGCCATGTCTTGCTGGCGGCCATTGTATCGCGGCCGTCCGGGCCTGTAAATCGCCCTACAGGCGAGCAGGTTTTCAAGACGCACGACAAGAAAGCGGCAATGGACATGGGCAGCAGCGTCAAGACCGCAGACCTCTCTGTAGTGGCGCCCGACTCGCATAAAGGCATTCCCCACCATCCGGCGTCGGCGCTGTCGGGATTCTGGGTTGTGAACCATAAGGAGACCGGCGGGCGATGGTTCTTCCCGGCGATGGTCCTGGGCTGGTCCGCGACCACCGTACCAGCGGGCCTGGCGACCAGCTATCTGATGATGGTCAGTACCATCCTGTTGACCTGGGCCGAGACTCTCCCCGCCTGCGTCGCCCGGGTAGTCCCTGGGAGAACACCTGGCCCAGTTACCGCGCTACGCTGGTTCGAAACTCCAGAACTCGCAATGGGCTGGTGGAGGCCTGCGGATCAGGCGGGTACTCCTGGATATATACTGCCAGGACATCATCGCCGCGACTACGATCCAGCAATGGTTGGCCCGTGAATGGACCGCGCACCCGGTAAATCTCTTTCCAATCACGCCACTGGTTAGCGTGACTGGCCGCGGCAATGACGAGATCGCGATCTTCAGGATTGTACCGATCGCCGGTGAAAACCAGGTACAAGTCGTCATTGCTGCCGGCGAATACTTGCGGCCTGGCGCCGTTGAACGAGGTTTCGTTGCGGCGCCACACGCCGTGACCGTCACGCCAATAATGCATGTAACGAGTGAGCCGTCGTACTTGATCCCATGGGGTGTTCGGTGGCACGTTCACGTCGTCGGGCAGGTGGAAATTCACGATATGTACCCGGCCTTGTGAATCCACGATCTGCGTGGTGGAATTGCTCAATCCACGATTCATATCGATGCGCTCGAACCGGATGCCCGGCGTGCCGATTCCAATCGCCTGCTCACCACGTACTCCCACGCGGTTGCCTTGGCCGTCCATCCAGGTTCTGCCCCGATCATCACTGTAGGCGTAGTTCAGATCATGGTTGGTCATCGGGCCGCCTGTCTCACGCCACACCCAGCTCAGATGCAGTCGGGACCGGCGGTCGTAGACGATGCCGTGGAGATACGCACAGCGGGAATCCCCCGTTCCGTACGTGCCGGAGCGGGTGATGACGATTCCTGGTGCCGCCCATCCTGTCCTGGAATCGTAATCCGCTATCAACCAGTCGCCGTTTCCGCTGCCGCCCCGGCGGTACATCAGTTGCAGATTGCCGTCCGGCGTGGGGATGAAACGTGGATAGGTCACGGCAGTGATGGGTTTGCCTGGCTGGAGTTCCTGCTTCACCGGCCCAAATAGATCCGCCGTCCATGAGACGTCATCAGGATGCGTGGCGGCCCCGGGCTGCGACACGCGGTAGTGCAACGGATGGCCGTGGTGATCGAACGCCAGGTGGATGGTGCCGTCGTTGGCGCAGATGCCCAACACCGTCACATTATGTGTGTCATCGCTTTTGATGTGGTAATCCGTAAAGCGGATGGCCTGCCAGGGGCCGTCGGGAAGCTTGCGCCTCGCCACGCAAAGCCGGCGTTCGCCGTCCCACCAGGTAGTGTACTGCCAGTTCCTGTGGGTGGCAAGAGCGGCCTGCTGGAAGGCCACGCCGTTGACTGTCGTATTCCAGATCGCCTTGGGCAGGTGAAGAGCCTTGGGATCGACGACTGTGCTGCTGATCGGATCCACCCTCGGCGTGGCGGATGGCTCGACCTGGGCGACGGCCCATTGCACAGGCCATGCCAACACCAGTGTGATGATCCCTGTCCACAAGGTACAGGCTGGTCTGTTTCGCATGATGCGGCTCCTTTGTGATCCTCAATCGAGCAAAGCAGGATGGGCTCTTCGCTCTTGCGGCGATTGGCTATCCCACAAGTCCTTCCCAGCAGTTGTCCGAGCCCGCAACGACTTTGACTGCGCGATCGACGTAGTTGAGCAAGCCATCGACGGCCTGGTATCTGCCTCGCATGAGGGCGGGATTGTCCAGCCCCGCGGTGGGGATGTTGTCATACAGCAAGATGTTCGACGCGATCTTCTCGCTGATGTTGTCGAAGAGGGCCTTTTGTGTGACTCGTTTGTCCTTCAGATGGCTGATGAAGTTCTTATGCCGTCCTTCCTCCACGCGGGGCAGAATCAGGGTGATCCTGGGAGAATGGATCGTGTCCGACGCGGTTTGCATCTCCCCCAGATCGACGGCCACTTTCCTGCCCCACTCGTCGTCCGTCTCGGGCAGTTGCTCTTTCAACTTCTCCAGGAGAAACGGGTAGCTGTACTTCAGGTTGCCGATCCGGATGTTGTCGACGACGGCGCCTTTGTAGAAGATGGGGCCGTGATCGAGGTAGAAGTGCGTCATCTCGGCGGAAAACAGCTTCAGGCCCAGTTCCAGTCCTCTGGCCAGCAGGCAGCTTTTGCCGCTGCCGGTGGTGCCGGCGGCGATATAGAGATGGTTCGCCTGCTCATTGTAGAGCGAACAGGCGTGAAGGCTGTAGATGCTGTGCTTTTTCTCCAGCATCATGAGGATATACCGGAAAACGAGGCCTTCGTTGCCGAAGAGGGTATATCGCAGATCCGAGGCCTGCTCGGTGGCCTGGAGAATCGACCCGGTCAGTTGAATCTGCCCGTCGGATACCTTGACTTCAATGGACTGATCCGCCACATCGGTCATGGTGATGTAGAAGTCCAGCCCTTTGTCGCGGTACTCGATGGGCTCGATCTCGTGAAAGTCGGTCAGCAGGGATTCGAAACTGGCGGAGAAAAAGAGCTTGGGAAGCAACTGTTCGTTGTTGGCCGTAATCCCAAACGTGACCTTGAGCACCCGGAAGGCCTTCTTCACGGCAGAGTGAGTGCTCGTGATCGAACTCAGATCTTTATGGCTCGCACTTGCACTGTGCGATGAAATCCGACGCATGATCCAATGTCTCCAATTCCTGTATGGATGATCTAATCAAGCCGCTATTCTCCTTGTACCTCGTTGCGGGTGCGGGACCAACACCAATTCACGCTAATCTCCCCCCGTTTTGCGCAGCCGTCGGCGGATGATGGCAACAAGGATCAGGGCTTGGGGATATGGGCGGTGTACTCGACAGAGAAGTCCCCCGCGCAAAATGGGGGTGAAAATGACGCGAAGTGGTGTTCGGGCCCGCGGGCAGGCGGGCTACAATCCACATAGGGTGAATCCGAGTCTCGCGCGTATTTGTTCTGTGGGATATCCCGGAACCCGGAGTGAAAAAACGCGGTGGTACGAGAGGCAACAGAGTGACGCCGAGAGAACGAATCCTGGTTACCATGCGTAACCAACAGGCGGATCATGTCCCCGCCTGTCCTGACCTCTGGGAGATGGTTCCCGTGCGTCTGACAGGCCGGCCGACGTGGGAAGTGATGGTCTATCAGGACCCGCCTATCTGGAAAGCGCGGATGGACGCCCATACATACTACGGCACAGATGCCTTCATCCCGATCATGGTTCCCATGAGCGAACGGCAGAGAATCGCGGTTCTCTATCGGGACAACAGCAAACTCATCACACGTGAATTCACCGAAACGAATGCCGGAATCGAGTGGTCTCCTTTCGCTCGCATATTCGAACACGATCCCCCCAATGCTCGTGTCGAGGCCGATACACTGAATCTGGACATCACCTCGTTGCGGGAGGTGGTCAGGCCGAACTACACGAAGGTCGGCAAAGACTATTTTGCAGATGTTCGCGACTACGTGGGGGAGCGTGGCGTGGTCATCCCCGTCGTCCGCTTGCCCTGCATCGACCACCGTCTTTGCAGCACGTATCAGTACCACGATGACCCGGACACCGTCATTCGGGAGATGCAGCGCCTCGGCGAAGCGATGATGCGGCAGGCGGAGGAAATCCTGTCGTGGGGACCGGACATCATGGGGATCTACAACAGCGGCCTGATGATTTTCAATCCCGAACCCATTTTCAGGAGGCTGTCTCTCGACTGGCTGAAGAAGGTGACTGCACTGGCGCACGCCAGAGGCGTGATCACCCACGTGCACTGTTGCGGACCCGAGCGGAAACTGGCGGAAATCGCGGCCCGGGAAACGCACCTGTCCAGCATCGAGCCGCTGGAAGTGCGCCCCATGGGCGACTGTGATTTGAGGGAGCTCAAACAGCAGTTCGGCCGTAAGCTCGCTCTCAAGGGCAATCTGCATACCACCGATGTGATGCTCTTCGGCAGTGTCGAATGCGTGGAAGAGGCCTGCAAGCGGGCCATCGACGATGCGGGGGAAGGCGGCGGCTTCGTTCTTTCCACCGCCGACCAGACGCCTCGCGATACTCCCGATGAGAACATCATTGCCATGCAGCGCGTGGCGGAAACATATGGAAAATATTAGGTGCACGCCCTTGCGGTACTGGCATTCTTCAGACTCCTGCTCCGCGTCGGGGCATGAGGGCCCGCGAAGACATTGTGCGCAAAGTGGGGGTGGATATGCGTGAAATGGGGTTGTTGCCCGCGGGCGGCATTCATACCCTTTATATTTGAGGCTTGGCGGGCAGTGCGTGCACCCTGTCGCTCTCCGGGCCGTCATGAAGCTGCCGACGGACGCTTGCAGATGTGCGTCCCGCGACGGCTGGTGAAGTGGAGGTACGTTATGTCGTCCAATCGCCGAGGCTTCACGCTGATCGAGCTTTTGGTCGTGATCTCCATCATGGCCTTATTGATGGGGATTCTCATGCCCACCCTGCAACGAGCGAGGAAGAGCGCGAGGGCCGTCGCCTGCCAGGCTCACCTGCGTCAGTGGGGTCTGATTCTGAAGTTGTACGCCGATGACAATTCCGGCAATTTCTTCAAGCCCGAAATGAACGCTGCCTTCTTCCAGACCCTGGCGCCCTTCTACACGAATAAGGAAATCCTTCTCTGCATGGACGCCCAACGCGCGGCCACAGCGACCGGCACCGAGCCGGGCGGTAAATCGAGCTGGTTTGGAAGCACGTACAAGTCCTACTCCTTCGGGGGGTACGAGGGCAGCTACGGGATCAGTTCCTGGATCATATATGAGCCGGGGGAGGGACCGGGCGCGTGGGGTGCGGATCGTAAATTGAGGTGGGGGACCCCGTACGTCAAGAACGCCGACAGGATCCCGATGATTGCCGATTGCACGTGGCCGGCTTTGCACGCGTATCAGACCGACGAGCCGTCCCCTTGGGAAGATCCCCCGGGTGGCGGAGAAAGAATGCAGCGATTCTGTATCAACCGGCATAACGGTGGCGTCAATGTCGCCTTTATGGATTTTTCCACGAGGAAGGTTGGGCTCAAGGAGTTGTGGCGGCTGGAATGGCACCGCGGCTACGACGACCATGCGGCCCCGCCGGTGTGGCCGGACTGGATGAGGAGCTTCAAGGATTACTGATGGCGCAAAACCATATCCTGATAAGCAACTGAGGAGGAGCACGATGTCCACGCGAACGATTCATCTGTCGATTCTGCTGTTGTTGGCTGTGCTGATTGGCAGCTCGTCGGCCGATCTGGTCGCACACTACAAGTTCGATGGCAACGCCGATGACAGCGTCGGTCGGAACGACGGCGCTCCATCCGGAGGCCCCACCTACAGCCCGGGCCGATTTGGCCAGGCCATGCACTTCGACGGAGTCAATGACTACGTTGCCATTGCCCCGTTCGGGTACACCAACGAGCAGGGCGAGTTCGGCCTGACCTTCTGGTTCAAGGCGAAAACGATCGCCCAGACCGCCACCAACAACGCCTTTCCTTACATGTTCAACCAGGGAATCGGCAACAAGAACAACACGACACGTGTCATGTGGCGTTCCGCGACGTCCCAGTTGAGAACGGACAGCCGGTTGATGGATCCTGACAATCCGACGAATGTCACAGGCGCGACCGGCACGCAGTGGGTCCATGACATTCCCAGCGGCGGGGTCGTGGATGGGCAGTGGCACCTGTACACGCTGACGTCCTCGGCCGCACAGGGCGGCGTCGTCTACATCGACGGCCAGGTGGTGGGCACCAACCCTGAGTACAAAGGCAATCTGGTCAATCTTGTCGACAAGATCATTCTGGGGTCCTACCTGGGCACGTCAAGATACTTTGGCGGCCCGGACCCGGAGGACGGCCTGCTGGATGACCTTCGTTTCTACAACGAGGCACTGACACAGGAGGACGTTCAGGAGATCATGGCGGCGGATAGCGCCAGCCGGCCCAGCCCTGCGAATCAGGCGACCGATGTCGCTCGGAATGCGGTCTTGAGTTGGGCGTCGGGAGAGTCTGCCGGGACACATGACGTGTACTTCGGCACGGTCGCTGAAGATGTGAGCGCCGCCAAGAGGGGTAGTCCGCTGGGTGTGCTTGTCGGCCAGGGCCAGGCCCAAACCACATATGATCCGGCCGGGCTTCTTGACCTGGACCAGACCTACTTCTGGCGCGTCGACGAAATCGCGACGGATGGAACGGTCTATGCCGGACAGGTCTGGAGCTTCACGGCGGAACCTTACTCGCTTCCGATTGCCGCGGTCACGGTCACGGCCTCCAGCTCGGACGCCGCAGATGTGGGACCGGAGAACACCATCGACGGTTCCGGCCTGAGCGGAAGTGACCAGCATTCGACGCTGGCGGAGGATATGTGGCTCAGCAGCAAGGATGGGCCGCAGCCGGCCTGGATCCAGTATGCGTTCGACAAGACCTACAAGCTGCACGAGATGTGGGTCTGGAACTCGAACCAGCGGTTGGAGGCGGCGCTCGGCGCCGGCGCCAGGAGTGTCACGGTCCAATACTCTGTAGACGGCGGCGCCTGGGTGACGCTGGGCGATTTTGAATTCGCCCAAGCCTCCGGCCAGGCAAATTATGCCCACAATACTACGATTGATTTTGCGGGTGCAGCCGCCAGGTACGTGAAGCTGACGATCAACAGCAACTGGAACGTGGCCGGAACGCTGGCTCAGTACGGCCTGAGTGAAGTGCGATTCTTTGCCGTCCCTACGTCGGCGAGAAGGCCGAGTCCGGCCGCCGGCGCCACGAATATAGCACCGACCACCACCCTGAGCTGGCGGGCCGGACGCGAGGCTGGAACGCACGATGTCTATATCGGCGTCGATCCGAATGCGCTGGCCCTGGCTGCGACCGTACCCGAGCCTGAGTATGAAGCTCAGCTCGATCTCGGCAAGACCTATTACTGGAGCGTGGTTGAGGTCAATGCGGCTGAAGATCCATCGACGTGGAAAGGCGACGTCTGGAGTCTCTCCACTCAGGAGTACCTTGTCGTGGATGACTTCGAGGCCTACGCGAATGACTCTCCGAATCGGGTTTTCCAGGCGTGGATTGACGGCGCCGGCTTCTCGGCCGATGAGTTCTTCGCGAATGGGAACCCGGGCAACGGCTCGGGTTCGCTCGTCGGTTACGACCCCGCAGCGGGCGACATCATGGAAAAGAAGATCGTTCACGGCGGCAGACAGTCCATGCCCATCTACTACGACAACACGAGTTCCGGGAAATCCGAGGCCGAGTGCACGTTTGCCGGTCCGCAAGACTGGACGCAGGCCGGCATCAAGACGCTGACATTGTACTTCCAGGGCGATCCAAACAATACCGGGCAGATCTACGTCAAGATCAACGGCGCGAAGGCCGCTTATAGCGGTCCGACCGAGGACATCACGAAAAAGCAGTGGCTGCCCTGGAGCATCGATCTGGCGTCGCTGCCTGTGAATCTGGAGGCTGTCACGAAGATGGGGATTGGCGTCGATGGCGCCGGAGCCTCGGGCACGGTGTACATCGATGATATCCGGCTGTATCCGTAGTATCAGGCTGAACTTCTGCAAGATGGAGATTGCCAACTGTTGGGACGCACCATGCCACCTCACCCGCCGTCACCACGGGGGGTAGGTACTCCATCTTGCAGAAGTTCCATATCAAGGACATGTGGCATGACCATTTCGCTGAATGCCCGCGCGTTCGGGCTTGTCTCACTCTTCCTGTTCTCTTCGGCCTTGGCGGCGGAGGAGCCCACCTGCACCGCGGATCATGCGGCGACCGGCGGTCCCACGCGAGCGTTAGGCGTCTACAAGCCCGGCCAACCGGTGCCGCTTGAAGAAGGATTTCGTGATCCGCCCGCCATCTCTCGCGTCGAGTGCTGGTGGCAGCCTCCCGGCAGCCCACTGACCAGAGACGAGATCACCCGCGAGCTGGAGGAGTTCAAAGCCAAGGGCATGGGCGGGGTCACGGTCAAGGATACACTCGAGATGCCTCGCGATGAGCACACCGCCCACATCAAAGACATTCCGTTCATGAGCGAGCAATGGCTGGACATGTTCGCGCATATCGTGGCCGAGTGTGGCCGGCTCGGACTGATCTGCCGGACCCGGTTCGGCAGCGGCTGGAACGAAGGCGGGCCGTGGATTCCCCCTGAAATGTCCTCCAAGATTCTGGCCTTCGCCAAGTCAGACCCGGTGCATGGGCCGGGGAAATATAAAGGGCCTATCCCCACTGATGAGGGTGTTCCGACATCTCAGCAGTTGACGGCCGGCGAGGCATTCGTGCTTGCCGTTCGCGAGGCAGACCGCAAGACACTCAATCTCACAAATGAAATCCTTGCAGATGGTCAATTGAACTGGAGCGTTCCCGAGGGCGACTGGACGCTATTGTCCTGCTTCAGCAAGCCATCGGGCAAGAAGCTGATGTCGGCCAGCCGCACGGGAGGTGGCCTGCACCACGATCATTTGAGCACGGCCGCGGCGGACCTGCACATCCGGGAATTCGGCGGACGTCTTCTCGCCAGGCTCGGCGACTTTGAGAACACCGCGTTCGATGGATTTGACAACGTCAGTTGGGAAATGGGCATTCCCACGTGGACGCCTTCGCTGCGCGACGTCTTCATCCGGCAATGTGGATACGATCCGGTTCCTTACCTGCCTCAACTGGCGGGCTATGACCTGGGGGACAGCGGTCGAAGATTCTTCTACGACTTCCGTACGACAATCAGCGACCTGATCGTGGACAATTGCTTCCGTTACACCACGGACTGGTGTCAGGCTCGCCGCCTCTCCCTGCCGTGGAAAACAGCAGGTCCGAGCCATGTCTTGCCGATGGACCTTATCGACGTCTGGGGCGCCACGGATATCCCCATGGGCGAGCTTTGGATTCACGGCCGCTCCAACGTCAAGATCCCATCTTCTGCAGCATACGCGTACGGCAAGCCCCTGGTGTGTTCGGAATACGGGACGGAGAAGCCGTGGTTCTTTGCACCCACCCCGGCGCTGTGGCGACTGCGCGCCGAGGAGGGTTTTCTACTTGGCGTGAACTACCTGTGCCTGGCATGTGTGGATTACACGCCTCCGGAAGCGGGCAGTCCCGGCTGGGTGCATTCCCAGTCTTGTCGCATAGGGCTTCGCCAGACGTGGTGGCCCATGTCGCAGCCTCTGTTCGAGTACCTGGCCCGGTGCTGTTACCTGCTGCAATGCGGCAAGCCCGTCGCGAGCGTCGCTGTCTACAATAGTTTCCTCGGTCGGAACGACATGTTGTGGTACTGTCCCGACGATGACAACCTGTCGAGCCAGCCCCGTGAGTTCAATTTCGGGTACGTGAACGATAAGCTTGTTCAGAGCATGCGTGTTCAAGACGGGCGGATCGTGCTGCCCTCCGGCGCCACATACGAAATCCTGTACATCACACCGGATGTGCTCTATACGGCCGGCCTGGAGAGGCGCGCCAAGACTGTTGCTGTGCCTCGCGCCGATATGCCCATCGAGAACCCTCGTGAAGATCCGCGACCTTGTCCGCCAGGGCGCCACCGTGGTTTGGGCAGGGGAGTTGTCGAAGAGGCCTCCAAGCCTGAAGGGTTACCCGGATACGGACGTGCAGTACGAGGCTATGGTCAAGGAACTCGGGGAAAGCCAGCAGCTTACGAGGCTGTCGGAGCATGATCTCAGCAAGCTGGTCCCGCTGCTTGAGAAGAGTGCAGAGCCGCCCGCATGGCGGCTGTCTGAAAACGTGCCGCTTCGTTTCGTGCATCGTCGTATGCAGGATGCCGATATCTTCTTTGTCGTCAACCGCGGCATACTCGACGACCACCGAAATCTGACTCAACTGCTCGCGGCCAAGGCCAAAGAGATGGACAGTGGGACCCGCGTGCATGAGTTCTTTGCAGAGTCGCGTCCTGTGGAGACGTCGGTTACGTTCCGAGTCAAAGGGCGCAGCCCGCAGTTCTGGTGGCCGCAGTCCGGTCGGATCGAGCCGGCCCCATATCAGGAGACCCCGGAAGGAGTCTCGGTCAAGGTCAAGCTGGACCCTCTCGCATCAGTCTTTGTCGTTCTTCGTGATGGGATCGCCAAGATGGGCAAGCCGGCGCCTGGGTCTGGGAAAGGTGCCGGTGTGGTGCACGCCGAGCAGGTCATCGAGGGCCCGTGGGATCTGAAGTTTCCCGCCGGCTGGCATACGCCGGCGAACGTGACCCTGACGAATCTGAAATCCTGGACGGAAATGGAAGACACGGAAATCCGGCATTTCAACGGCATTGGCGCCTACAGTGTGACTTTCACGGTTGCGGAGAAGCCCCCTGCAGAGACGAAGGCGGAACTCGACCTGGGGCGGGTGGCCGAAATCTGCGACGTCTGGCTCAATGGGAAGCGCGTCGGGATCGCCTGGCAGCCTCCGTACCGCCTGGATGTCACTGACTTGCTGCGTCCCGGCAGGAATGACTTGGAAGTGCGCGTCACGAATACCTGGCACAACCGTCTCGTCCGCGACGTGAGTCTGCCGCAGGCCGAACGCGTGTCCCGCATGTATCCGCCACAACGCTACCAGAGATTCAAAGACCGCCGCCTTATCGAGTCCGGTCTCCTGGGGCCTGTGCGAATCCTGTTCCGTGAGCCAGGACCATAGCTGCTGCCCGGAGCGGCAATGAAGACCTTGATCGCCGCACGATCCATCTCGGCGGGATCAGCGGACACTGAAACCGGACGCCAGTCTGATTCCATGGACTCCTGCAAAGTGCAAGCAGGGCACAGTGAACCAGCGATGGGGGACATCTCCTTGCACCCGGATTGGCACAGGGTGCGCGATGCGGTCGACAGGTTTGCCGAACTCGATGGACTCGTTGAATCTGATGACACCGCTAGCAAGCTGTGAAGGACGGGGACCGGTGAAAAGCAGGATTCCGGACTTGTCGTCAGAGTCCGCGTCGCGCCTGTCATCTATTTTGCTATACGACGCACACGCAAATACAGGCGGGGACCCACAAGAAAATAGGGGGATCTGCGTTTTTACTTCAAAAATGGTGTTTTTGAGAGGCGGCGGTCGGATTCGAACCGACGCATAACGGTTTTGCAAACCGTCGCCTTAACCGCTTGGCTACGCCGCCTAAAGGCTTTCGCTACCGGTAGTTACGACAGTACCCGGCGGTCTTCTCCGGCCCACCGCTGTCGCGAAGGCGCTTCTATGTCACCTACGAATCTACCGCAGGTCGGGCGTTGCTACAAGCAAAATCGTTTCGATTTCCACGATTTTGTGACAGGCGGCGGGCCGATAATCGCCGCAATAACGTATATAGACCAGGGGCTTGGAGGCCTTGCGGGCAAAGGGTATACTATAGGGTGAGGCCGGGCGGCGGGGGATTGGATGGCCGGATAAGGATGTAACAGGCATGAGAGCAATGAAGTACAGACTGGCGTTGGCGGCGTTCGTGTGTGTTTTGATCGCTGTGCCGAGTGCAACCTACGCGCGTGTCCACGTGAGCGTGGGCTTCGGCACGACCATTGGGTGTGGACCCTATTATGGCTGGTATGACCCCTGGTGCGGCCCGTGGTATTGGCACCCGTACGGGCCGGCCTGGGTGTACGATTACGACCCGGTCTTCATCGGCCCGCCGGTAGTGGTCGAGAGACACGTGGTGCACGAGCCTCCGCTGCCTCGCCCGCGACCCGCGCCGCCCAAGGCCCCGACGCTCTCACTGGACGAGCAGCAGAAGCGAAGCGAACTGACCGAACGGCTGCGGATCGGCGACGTCGATAGTCGCATCAAGGCCACACAGGATTTGGTCGGGTTCGCCGACGACGCCAAAACCCGTGAGGCCCTGGAGAAGGCTCTTCGCTCGGACCGCGATGCGACCGTGCGGAAGACCGCCGTCGAGGCCCTGGCCAGGCAGAGCGGCAAGAAGGCTGTGCCCGCCCTGAAGAAGGCCTACGAGGAGGACGGCAACCGCGACGTCCGCCAGGCCGCCTACAAAGCCCTCATCATGATCGATGGCTACTGATATCCCTGATCGATGATTGGCAATGGGTGCCATGTCTACGCTTGCGTAGACATGTTTCGTCGAACGGGCAAGACATGCTTACGCGAGCGTAAGCATGGCACCCGGCACCCGGGCTCCGTGATTCTCCGCAAATGTTACAGCGTCCAGCCTTTGCGGTACTCGTGGCGGAGGAGCGTGTCGGCCTCGGGGCAGCCGACGGCCTTGAGATTCGCCGCGTCCCATGTGAGCTTCTTTCCCGATCGCAGGGCCACGTTGCACAGCAACGCCGCCTCGGTCAGTGCGCCGGAGTAATCGAAGTTGCACGTCGTCGGCCCGCCCGTCTTGCAGGCCTCGATCCACTCCTGATGGTGGCCGATGGATTCCGGGATGAACGGATCAGGACGCTTGAAGTCGGCAAATTTCTCCTTCGGCAGCAGCTCGTGCCCGTTGTAGTCGGCGATCAGCATGCCCTTTTCGCCGATGAACAGCACGGCGCTGCCCCACGCGGGAATGTTCCTCTCCTTCGCAAAGGGCGGGTATCCGCCGCCGTTGTACCAGGTGAGCGCCACGGGAGGCAGCTCGCCCCGGGCCGGGTACTGCTGCCGGGCGATGGTCCATTTGGCGGCGCTCTCCGGGTGCACAGGCCCGATGGCCTCGACGGTCGTCGGGTGCCGCAGGTTCAACGCCCAGAAGACCAGGTCGCAGTAATGGCAGAAGAAATCGCCCAACTGGCCGTTGGCGAAGTTCCACCAGTACCGCCAGCCGAACGGGGCATAGGCCGGGTGGTACGGCCGCTCGGACGCAGGCCCGAGCCACAGATCCCAATCGAGCGTCGCCGGCACAGCAGGGCGGTCGGCGGGGGCGTCCGGCTGTGACATATCCGTCGGCACCGGCGGTCCGGCGAAGGTCGGTGATCCGTCGTTGCCCTTTGCCGTGTTTGCCGCCATCCACACGTGGACCTCACCGATCTTGCCGATGGCCCCGGTCTGCACGAGTTCGACAACGCGGCGGTAGTTGCCGCCCGCATGGATCTGCGTGCCCATCTGCGTCACGAGCTTCTTTTCCTTCGCGAGATTGGCCATGACCCTGGCCTCATAGACGCTTCGCGTGAGCGGCTTCTCACAGTAACAATGCTTGCCGAGCTTCATGGCCATGACGCCCGCCGGGGCGTGAGTATGGTCCGGCGTCCCGACCACGACCGCATCAATCTGGTTGTGTACCTCGTCGAGCATCTTGCGGAAGTCCTTGTACCGCTTGGCCGCAGGGAATTGCTCGAACGTCTTGGCCGCGTGCTTCTCGTCCACGTCGCATAGCGCGACGAGGTTCTCGCTCGCGACGCCCCTGATGTCCTCGCCCCCTCGCCCGGCGATGCCGATCCCGGCGATATTCAGCTTGCTGTTGGCCTGCGTGCCGCGCACCAGGCGACTATTGGAGAGGATGATCAGCCCGGAGCCGGTCCAGGCCGCGTTCTGCAGAAAACTCCGGCGGGTCAGTGCTCGATGCATCGTGTCACTCCTTATCCATTGAACTCTCGTGCAAGTTCCTCCCACCGTACCGCCCCTCTCCCACCGAGTCAAGCCCGCGACAGAAAGGGCAGACTGTTTAACCACGAAATACGCGAACCGCCGAAGAGAACCCCAATCCTCAATCATCAATCTATAAGCAACCCGGACCTGATAACGTGTGCGACCAATTTTCACGGGAGGGGCGTGATCCATCCTGTCATCCTGAGCGCCAGCGAAGGATCTGGGCCGAGCATGATAACAAGCATCGGTTTCCATCCGGGGCCAGATGCTTCGCTTCGCTCAGCATGACAGACAGAGGGCTGTTCGCCCACGAAACGCAGTCGCACACCCCTGATAACCAGAATCGCCTTTTTTCCTTGCCTTTTTGGCCCGGATTCGGCATAATAGTTCGCGGATATACACGCCCGGTGCTGCTGCGAAAAATGAGCATTGCGGCTCTTCGTGAGTCGGATGGATGTGGTGAGGCCGAAATGCATAAGACGAGAGAGGACGGACAATAAGCGATGGTCCCCACATTCCGTTTCCCCATTTCCGCAGTGCACTGCGGGCACGTACACGGATTCGCATGGAGTACGAAGAATTGTCACGGGGGCACAACAAACTACTTTGGAGGTCAGAGGCAATGAGAAGGCAAGTTCTATTCCTGGTTGTGCTGTCGGTCCTGATGGGAACGGGAGCAGCGTATGGATTCAATCCCAACGAAGACCCGAGCCTGATCGGCTTCTGGAGTCTGGACGAAGGGGCGGGCACGACCGCGTTCGATCTGTCCGGCAAGGGCCATGACGGAACGCTGATGAACGGCCCGGCGTGGACGACGGGCTACTTTGGCGGGGCCCTGAACTTGAATGCCAGCGGCGCCGCCGGCACCGGCACCCACTACGTCGACTGCGGCAACCACGCCGATTTCGACCTCACCAGCCAGGTCACGGTGTCAGCATGGGTCTACCCCGCCAGGGCCGCGGGCACTACCCACGAGTGCTACGTCACGAAAGGCGACACCAGTTACGCCCTGAAGGAGACCAACACCGACGGTAACGTAGAGTTCTTCATCCACAACTCGGGGACGTGGACCTCGGCTACCTTGACCGGCCGGACGGCCAGCAACAACAACACCTGGTACCATCTGACAGGGACGTATGATGGCGCCAACATCAAGATTTACCTCAACGGCGTGCTGTCGGCGACGACGGCTCGTACAGGCCCCATCGGTACGAACACCGCCAACATCAACATCGGAAGGGACGCTGATAGCGGCGGCCGTCGTTATTACCGGGGCCGGATCGACGACGTGCGAATCTACAACCGCGCACTGACCGCCGAGGAAATCCAGGCCCTGCTGGTCAGCACCCAGGCAGCCAAGCCCGTTCCCGCGAACAACGCCACCGATGTGGCGAGGGACGGACAGACCCTCAGTTGGACGCCCGGAGACGGCGCGGTCAAGCACGATGTCTATTTTGGAACCGACGCCACGGCTGTAAAGGATGCCGCGGCAGGCTCCTCCCTGCTGGTCGGCGCCGGCCAGGACCCCAACACGCTGAGCCTGGCCCGCCTGGAACTTGGGGCAACGTACTACTGGCGAGTCGATGAAGTGCATGCGGACGGAACCATCGCCAAAGGATTCCTCTGGCGTTTCACGGTCGAGCCTGTGTCCATGGCGATCTTGAGCAGTAAGATTACGGCCACGGCCTCCAACTCGGTCAAGGCGACGACGGGACCGCAGAAGACCGTCGATGGCTCCGGCCTGAATCCCAGCGATCAGCACTCGAACAACTCCGCGGATATGTGGCTCAGTTCCGGAGCCGGAACGGAGCCCACCTGGATCCAGTACGCCTTCGACAAGGCCTACACCCTGGACAAGCTGCTCGTTTGGAACTACAACGACATGATGGAGTCCGTCTTCGGCTTTGGCGCCAAGAATGTCACGGTCGACTATTCCGTGGACGGCGCCGCGTGGACGGCTCTCGGAGACTTCGAGCTGGCCCAGGCCGCCGGCGAATCCACATACACGGCCGGCACCACGATCCCGTTCGGCGCCATCATGGCGAAGTTCGTGAAACTGACGATCCACAGCAACTGGGGCAGTGGAATGCCGCAGAAAGGCCTGAGCGAAGTCCGCTTCCTCGCGATCCCGGCGGCTGCCCGTCTGCCGGTGCCGGCCTCCGCGGCCACGGGAGTATCCCCGTTCCCGCAGGCGGCTCTGAGCTGGCGCGCGGGACGGATGGCCGGCTCCCATGAAGTGTACGTGAGCACCGACAGCAGCGCCGTGGCTGCCGGCACTGCTCCCATGTCTACGACATCGTTGCCCTCCTATGAGACGCCATTGGATCTGGCCACAACCTATTATTGGAAGGTTGTCGAGGTCAATGCCGCCGAGACTCCGGCCGCCTGGGACGGCGACGTGTGGAGCTTCGCGACCGCGGATTATGCCGTGGTGGACGACTTCGAGCGCTACACGAATGACTCCCCGAATCGCGTCTTCCAGACCTGGATCGACGGCCTCGGCTTCACCGAGCCGGCCCCGGGCAACCCGGGCAACGGCACCGGTTCCGCCGTAGGCAACGACCCGCAGCTTGGCGACGTTATGGAGACGGCGATCGTCCATGGCGGCGGCAAATCCGTGCCGTTCTTCTATGAGAACACCGCCGCTTCGGGCACTTCCGAGACCACGCGGACGTTCGCCGCAGCTCAGGACTGGACGAGTTGTGCCATCAAGACGCTGACTCTGTACTTCTACGGCAGCCTGGATAACGCCGGCAACGCTCCCTTGTGGGTGAAGCTGACCGATGCGAGCAATAAGAGCGCCAAGGTGACCTTCGGCGACGCCGGTGAGGACGTGACGGCGCTTGCGGACCAGGCCTGGACGGAATGGAACATGCCGCTCGACAAGTTCACGGGCATCAACCTGACGAAGGTCGCCTCGATGACCATCGGCGTTGGTCCCGGAGTCGCCGGCGGACGGCTGTTCATCGATGACATCCGCCTGTATCCCGCCCGGGTCATCCCGACTCCGGCGGCCCCCGTGCTCGTTGGGCACTGGAAGCTGGACAACAACGTCCAGGACAGCTCCGGCAACGGCAACCATGGCACGCTCGCCGGCGGTCCCACGTACGACGCTGCCGGACGCATCGGCGCGGCGTTGTACCTCGACGGCGTTGACGACTACGTCAATTGCGGCAACGGCGCGAGCCTGAACATCACCGACGCGGTCACCCTGTCCGTCTGGGTCAACCCGAGAGATGCGGGCAACGCCCAGCACAACGACTTCGTCGGCAAGGGCGATACCAGCTACGCCATCAAGCACAACAGCACCAACGTTCTCCAGTTCTTCATCTACGACGGGACCTGGTATTCGGTCAACGGCCCCGTACTGACGGCCGACTTCAACAGCAACTGGCACCACGTGGCGGGCACTTACGATGGCACGCAGTTGAAGCTGTACGTGGACGGCAAGCTCATCAACGGCACGCTGCGCAAAGGCGTGATTGCGAGCAGCACGTACAACGTCAACATCGGCCGCAACTCGCAGAACACCGACCGCCTCTACAACGGCCAGATCGACGAGGTCCGCATCTATCGCGGCGCCCTGCCCAAATCGGAGATTGTGAAACTCGCCAATCCGTAAACCGTGCGCTGCTTCCCGGAAGGGGAGAGTCACTATATGCAGGGACAGTCATGCTCAACGCCGGGCATGACTGTCCCATTTTTACACGCTCGCGGTCTCGCGGGGTGGGCCATGCCCGCCGTCCGACTATGGCCGAACCATCCCGTCAGTCTCGTAGGGTGTGCAGTGCACACCGTCTGTCTGCCTGCCTGTCCCGTCAGCGGGCAAAATCCTCGGGGAAATTGAGGTACGCGTACGGCCCGTGGAGCGCATACGCCTTGCGGTCGCGGGCCTTGGCCGCCTCGATACGACTATCATATCGCCCGAGATAGTAGTGCTTTCCTCGCCACGTGATCCCCGCCTCCCATTTGTCGCCGCGAGGGTACACGCCCACGTACCCCGATGACCCGCCGTGAGGCCCCATGTTCGCATAGTTCTGGGCCTTCGTGCACTCGCGCAGATTGCACGGACGGTTGTGCAGGGTGTTATGGTCCTTGTGATCGACGATCCTGCCCTTGCGAGCCTTCATGATCTCGCGGTGCATATAGACGGTCTTTCCCTCTTTCGTCCGGCGGATCGCATAGATTGTCCCGCGTTTATTGCTCGCGCACCACTTGTACTTGCTGAGCCATTCGTAATCGGCCGCATCGACAATGACGAACCGGCCGTGTCCGAGCGGGATGCGGCGGATGCTCTCGTCGGACTCCGCCGTTGCCTGATCCGGCTTGGCCTTCCTCGGACGCTCCGCTATCCACAGTCTCTGCTTGAAGTTCCGGCACATACTCGTCGGCGGCACGTCCCGCAGTTGTCCGGGGCTGTCCGGGTGATTCGTGCACACCAGGAACCTGGGCAGACTCGCCAGCTTGTCCAGCCGCCGGCGGCCCTCCGACGGCTGAGAGGCATACGCGCACAACTGGCACCGCCCGATATAGAATCTGGCCGCCTCCCACGTCCAGTTCTTCCCCCGGCAGTGCTTCGGCCACAACTCGCTCTCCGGCGGCGGCATGTGACGCCCCGGCGTCCTCGCCACCCACCCCCGCTGCTTCGCCTCCTGGTCTCCCTTAGTTCTCGCCATGATTCTCCCCTTTCATTGATGCAGGCGAATGATGATTCTCCCCTACCGCCGTGCCATTCGACGTCTCGTACTGCCTCAGATTTCACATCTGCTATCGGTCTATGGTAGTTACGCCATATGCGCCTGTCAACAGAAATATAAACAAAACCTCATTGTATTCGGTTCTCCTAACCCCTTGTCCCACAATGATTAAGGAAACTCCGAAAAAGATCTTCTGCCACAGAGGGCACAGAGGACGCAGAGAAAATGCAACCGCGGATAAGCGCCGATGAACGCCGATTTTGTAGGGTGTGCACCGCACACCGATCTTTCTGTCCTTCATCCGCAGATTTCACAGATTTGCACAGATTTCAAACTGACAACCGACAACTGGGAACTGACAACTGACTGATCATCTCGCGCAGAGACGCCAGGACGCGGAGGGGACAAGACGGAAGGTAAGAGGGTAAGAATGCAGGAGGGCAAGAACCACCCTGATCCCTGTCCCCCGATCCCCGACCCCGCTCTTCAATCCGCATTCCGCAATCAGAAGTCCGCAATCGGCAGGCCCCCGCCTAGTCCCTCCAATCATAAATCACAAATCGCAAATCAAGAATCCAAAACCCCTTGCCTCTCCCGCCCGCATCCGGCATAATAGTCCCCAGCGAAATACTCCTGGCGAACGTGCGACGAATGGGAGTTGTGGCCCTCCGTGGGCCGGATAGATGTGGTGAGGCCGAAATGTGTGCGATGACTATCGGGTATAGAGAGCTGGATTAGGAGAATCGGGGTGCGTCCCGATTATTCCCTCGGATATGGCTTTGAGGTGACATGTCAGTACCGACCAACGTCTTCATAGACACAAGCATTCTGGATGAACAGAGCTACAACTTCTCATCCACAGCTATTAGCGCTTTCGTTAAGGCGGCGCAGGCCCAAAAGGCGACTCTGCTACTCCCTGATCCAACGCGGCGAGAAATCGAGCGTCACATTGAGGACCGTTCAGAAGAAGTCGTTAAGGTGCTGGAACAAGCTAAGCGAAAAGCTCCGTTCCTGAAGAAGTGGAAGGCTTGGCCAGTCAAGGGAGGCGATCTCCTGTTGGGCTACGAGTTGAAGAAGATAGCGAGGGACTTGAAGAACATAGCGATGGACGAGTGGAATTGTTTCTTGAAACAGTTTGATGTGAAGGATCTAAATTACGATGGCATCAGCATAAAAGAGGTCATGGACTGGTATGACTCCCAGCGTGCCCCGTTCGGTTGCGGAGGCAAACGAAAGGAGTTCCCAGATGCATTCGCGCTAGCAGCTTTGTTGGCCTATGGGCAAAGAAAAGGCGTCTCGGTTGCCGTGGTATCGAAAGATAAGGATTTTGAGCGGGCCTGTGGGTCATATGGCGAGTTGCTTTATTTTTCTTCCTTGCCAGCGTTCACTGAAGCGTTGCTCTCAGCGGATCGACGGGTAGCAGAAGGCAAGAAGGCTATCGAGAGGGACCCAACTGTAATCGTAGAAGCCATCAGGGAGGCGTTCCCATCGTTCGGGTTCTATCATGAAGAGGACCCCGAGGCCGACATCCAAGACGTTGAAGTGGAGGATGTCAGAATTGACAAGGTCGAGGTCATCCATATAGGGGGAAACGAAGCGACAATAGCGTTTGACGCCACCGTCAGCTATTCTGCCGATGTGAGAGCAGATGACCATTCGAGCGCATCTGTAGACTCATCGGAGGGTTGGTATATGGTATTGGAGGAGTATCGGGGCACTGTGCACGATTGGACAGAGATCTCAGGCATAGCTAAGTGTTCTGTCAGTCCTGACTGGAAGGCGATCGAAGGGGTTGTCATGTTTGAGCTACAAGAAGATGACGTTGGCGTTACGGAGTTGCCTGACGAGAAGCATAGCAAATGGGATGATCGCGATGACAACTATTAACTGTCATCGCTAACGCCTGATCGGCAGGAGTCTCCTCCTCAGATGACCCCACCCAAGAAACATCACTACTTGCCTCAGTTCTACCTCAGAGGGTTCAAGATACAGTCACAGACGTCTAAAATCCCCCATATCTGGATGATCAGCAAGACCTTGCATCCCAAGTCGATATCAGCACCCATCCCGGACACTGGGTGCATGACCGACTACCATACAGTTGACAGTGATCGAAAGAACAAGGACAGGTACTCCCTGGAGAAGGTGTTCCAAAAAAACGAAGACGAACAGGCGCGTACAATAACAGAGGTTCTGAAGTGCAAGTGCATATCCCCGGAGAACAAAGCGATCCTCGCGTTCTTCATCTCCATTATGCGATGCAGAGTGCCTTCTTTCAAGAGTTCCATCGAGAAATTCCTTCAGAATACTCTTCGCTCGACAAGTCGCATGATGCTTCGTAGTGGCAGATGCCCTCCACCGCCTGCTGCAATCATCGAGTTGATGAAGGAACACGGAGACGACATATTCAGTTTTGAGATAAAGAACTGGATGCTTCTGTTTCAGATGGTAAGCGCCGGTGTGAAATCAAAGGATCCAGGCATTCTTGCAGGGATGTCCTATTCCCTTATCGAAGCTGCTGACGGCGCTGAATTCGTAACTTGCGATTCACCGGTGTCTCTCTATGTCCCGAACTACGAAGCCAGGAGACCATACGGGGTAGGATTGCTTGACAAAGAGGTAGAGGTTGCTATCCCTCTCACGAGGCGGTTTCTGCTCCTCGCGTCTTGGCGAGATATGCCATCGCATCAGATCATTGGCGAGCGTGAGGTTTCGGAGTTTAACCGGCGGACAATCATCACCTGTGACAAATTCGTCTATGCATCTATTATGTTCAAAGGCTTGACTGATCAAATATCAAGCCTTCATACGTACTCATCCGGGTGGGATCACCAATCGCTTGACTATGGACGAGGCTTCTGCCATGTGTCTCGTTTCATACCAGTAAGCGATGATCTTCAT
This sequence comes from Sedimentisphaerales bacterium, assembly GCA_963708075.1. Lineage (GTDB taxonomy): Bacteria > Planctomycetota > Phycisphaerae > Sedimentisphaerales > Anaerobacaceae > PLanc-01. The sequence continues at coordinate 2,911,569 of OY970194.1, read as the reverse complement.
CACTAAGGAGGCCACATTCCCGGGAAGGGAGGAGGGTCACACCTACACATTTCACATTCTTGAAATTGGGCGGGCTTCTCAATTCGGTGTAGCGGAGACGGATAATAGGGACGTACGGGTCCTATTCTGTTCGAAACGGTCAAATGACTATTGCGGTCGTGATTCCTATGCGGCGGTCTTGAGACTGACGTGGATTCCGGCTCTCGTGGCGAGCGTGATGAGCATTTCCAGGCTGAACTTTTCACATTTGCCTGTCATGAGATCGGACACGCGGGACTGACTGACCTTGAGGATTTTGGCGGCCTTGGCCTGGGTCAGCTTCCTGGCCTTGATGACTTTCCGCAGGTCGGCCATGAGATCGGCGCGCATCTGCAAAACCGCAGTCTCGTCAGGCGAGAAGCCCAGATCGACGAATATGTTGCCGGAAGAGCCAGTTACCTTCTCGCTCATGGGCTGCTCCTTATTTGTTTGTACCTGTGTCGAGCCAGCTCGATATCCTGTCGGCTCGACCCGACGAAATTCAATGGCTTCGCCATCATGCGCAAATTATACAAGTTCTTATATGTGACTGCCAAGCCCAACGTTCAGGCAATTCGGGAATTCCAGGCGTACGCGTGCAGTAGCAAGCTACGACGCCTTCATGCGAGGCAATCCTCAAGGGTCTATCGACTGTGCGCGCGGACGTAGGCTCGCAGGACGGCGTTCATTCGGGTCTGGTAGCCCTTTCCCTGACGTTTGAACCAGTCCAGGACGTCGCTGTCGATGCGGAGCGAGACCAGCCGTTTGGCTTTCGGCAGGCGCAGTTTCGCGTCGCGGAAGAAGGCCTCGTCCAGCTCGGGGATGTCCGACGTATCGACTTTGTCGTCTGCCGTCGTGGCGAGCTTGCGCCAATTAGTGCGGGATTCCTTTGTAATACTGGTCTGTCTCATAAGTCGATTCCGTGCTTTCGGATGTTCTCCCGGTTCTTCTTTTCGTCCCATACGAACGTCATATGTATAGTGTATATACGAAATGTAGCTACGTCAAGTGCAAAAGAAATCTCGGGCCGAGCCCTTGGAGGTGCGGATCGGGCGATGGGGGACGGTGCGAAGTACGATTTGCGATCTGTGATTTACGATTGGGAAAGCGTCAACGGCAGGCTCTGCCTACCCACGATTCTACTATTCCAGTGTTCCATCGCCCGGGGCTGGCGGGGGGGCAAAATCACCCCTTTTTGAGCATTGACAAGGGGTGGGGGACAGGGTATAGTTACCGCCTTTGTTCGCGATTGAAACACCTACGCCCACCGGGGTGAATCCGACGATGCCGTTGCTTCGTCGCGTCACTATCCGTAGCGAAAAAGGGCGGTTGGGGACACGAAAAAAGGCATGAAGGAGACGGTTGGAATGGCTAAGAAAATGGTGTATTTCTTCGGGGGCGGCAAGGGCGAGGGCAACGCGGGGATGAAGAACCTGCTGGGCGGCAAAGGGGCCAACCTGGCCGAGATGGCCAAGCTGGGCGTGCCTGTGCCTCCCGGTTTCACGATTACGACCGAGGTCTGCGTGCACTTCATGAAGAATAAGCGCAAGTATCCGGGCGGGCTGAAGGAGGAAGTGGCCAAGGCGATGGCCAAGGTTGAGAAGGTGATGGGCAAGAAATTCGGGAGCCCCGAGCAGCCGCTGCTGATCTCGGTGCGGTCCGGCGCCCGCAAGTCCATGCCGGGCATGATGGAGACGGTCTTGAACGTCGGCCTGACCAGCAAGACCATCCCGGCCATGATCACGCAGAGTGGCGGCAACGAGCGGTTCGTCTATGACGCCTATCGGCGGTTGATCATGATGTACTCGGATGTGGTGATGGAGAAGGCGGCGGGGATCGAGCCGAAGGAGGATATGGGTATCCGCCGGCAGCTTGAGCACATCATGGACGGCGTGAAGAAGCAGAAGGGCTACACGCTGGATACCGATATGACGGCCGCGGACCTCAAGCAGCTTTGCGAGACGTTCAAGGCCAGGGTGAAGGAGGTCCTGGGCAAGGAGTTCCCCGACGATGCCAACCAGCAGCTCTGGGGCGGCATCGAGGCCGTGTTCGCCTCGTGGAACGGCAAGCGGGCCATCAGCTATCGGCGGATCGAGAGCATCCCCGATGAATGGGGCACAGCGGTCAACGTCCAGTCGATGGTCTTCGGCAATATGGGCACGGATTCCGCCACCGGCGTGGCCTTCTCCCGCAACCCCGCCACCGGCGACCCGCACTTCTACGGCGAATGGCTGGTCAATGCCCAGGGCGAGGACGTCGTCGCCGGCACTCGCACGCCCAACCCGCTCAATGAGGCCACCAAGAGCGAGCACAACAGGCAGTTGACATCGCTGGAAAAGGCGATGCCTGAGGTCTATAAGCAATTGGACGCCATCCAGAAGAAGCTCGAGAAGCATTACAGGGACATGCAGGACATCGAGTTCACGATCGAGAAGGGCCGGCTGTGGATGCTTCAGTGTCGCGTGGGCAAGCGCAATGGTCCGGCCGCGGTCCGCATGGCTGTCGATATGGTCAAAGAGCGGCTCATCAAGAAGGAAGAGGCGGTCATGCGTGTGACGCCGGCCCAGTTGGATGAGCTGCTGCACCCCATCATCGACCCGAATGTCGAGAAGGACCAGAAGGTCCTGGCCAAGGGTCTTCCCGCCGGTCCCGGCGGCGCCACGGGCCAGGTGGTCTTCACCGCGGCCGACGCTGTCAACTGGACGAAGGAAGGCAAGAAGGTCATCCTCGTCCGCGAAGAAACCAACCCGGAGGACGTCGAAGGCATGCGTGCCGCCCAGGCGATCCTGACCGCACGCGGCGGCATGACCAGCCACGCGGCGCTCGTTGCCCGCGGCTGGGGCAAGTGCTGCATCGTCGGCTGCGGCGCCCTGCATGTAGACCTGCCCAGAAAGGAATTCCATATCGGTGGCCAGACCTTCCACGAGGGCGACTGGATCACCCTGAACGGCACCAAGGGCAACGTGTACGCCGGGCAACTGCCGATGATGGCCGCCGGCGAAGAGAACGTCACCCTGATGGACTTCCTGAAGGTCTGCGACGCGGTCCGCCGCCTGGGCGTCCGCACGAACGCCGAAACCCCCGTGGACGCCGCCAAGGCCCGCGCGTTCGGCGCCGAGGGAATTGGGTTATTCCGGACCGAACATATGTTCTATGGCCGCGGCTCGGATGAGCCGCTGTTTGTCCTTCGCAAGATGATCATGTCCAAGAGCGTGGACGAGCGCAAGAAGGCAGTGGATGAGCTGTTCCCGTACGTCAAGAGGGATATCAAGGGCACGATGGAAGTGATGGATGGCCTGCCGGTGGTCGTGCGACTGCTTGACCCGCCTCTGCATGAGTTTGTACCGGAAGGCGAGGAGAAGCGCCAAGCCCTGGCCAACTCCCTCGGCATCAACATGGAAGAGCTGAGCAAGCGTGCGGACGGGCTGCACGAGAGCAACCCGATGATGGGTCATCGCGGCGTGCGTCTGGGCGTTACCTATCCCGAGGTTACCGCCATGCAGGCGAGGGCGATCTTCGAGTCCGCCGCCGAGCTGCTCAAGGCCGGCAAAAAGCCCTATCCCGAGATCATGATCCCCGTCGTCTGCGACGCCAACGAAATCCGCCAGCAGCAGGAGATCATCACCCAGGTCTACAAGGAAACCCTGGCCAAGTTCGGCATCAAGAGGATCAAGCACATGGTCGGCACGATGATCGAGATTCCGCGTGCGGCGTTGCTATCCAACCAGATCGCCGAGGTGGCCGAGTTCTTCAGCTTCGGCACGAACGACCTGACGCAGATGACCTTCGGGTTCAGCCGCGACGATATCGGCGGCTTCCTGCCCGACTACGTCAATAAGAAGATCCTGCCCGGCGACCCGTTCCAGAGCATCGACCAGATCGGCGTCGGCGAGCTGATCAAGATCAGCATCGAGCGCGGCCGCAAGACCAATAAGAAGCTCGAAGTCGGCATCTGCGGCGAGCAGGGCGGCGAGCCCGCCAGCGTGGCCTTCTGCCACAAGGTCGGCATGGATTACGTCAGTTGTTCGCCCTTCCGCGTGCCCATCGCACGCCTCGCGGCGGCCCAGGCGGCGGTCAGCAAGTAAAAAACCTCTTGTTGACATTCGCGGGCGATTCGGTAAAATACAATGGTGCGCCGTTCTTCACGACGGCGCACCTTGTTCTTTCAGCCGGCTCGCCTGGCTGATTCGTGGTGGATGTAGCTCAGCTTGGATAGAGCATTGGATTGTGGTTCCAAGGGTCGCGGGTTCGAATCCCGTCTTCCACCCGTCGCGGACAGTTGCCGCAAGCGAAGACCACCGATCCGCAGATTCCGCCGATTGACGCAGACTCCCGACTTGTCATTCCTGCGGAAGCAGGAATCCAGTTCGTAGGGTGGGTTCTCAACCCACGCGTTCCCTGAGAACCGTCAACCGGGAACTGACAACCGACTATCAACCGCGGATGAACGCGGATGGACCCAGCCCGGCCGTTGGCCGGAACCAATCTCACCTCGCGCAGAGACGCCGAGACGCCCAGAGAAACCATGAAGGCGATACATTTGAAACCCCAGCGTCCCTGCGTCTTCGCGCGAAATATGATTCCTTTTGTTCCAAAGACTTGTAGCATTCGTAGGGTGGGGCCTGCCCCACCGATACTCATCGGTCTCTCGCAAAGGCGCCAAGATCGCAAAGGGGGAGTGCATCACTGTTCTCTCTTCTTGGGTTCTTCGCGTCTTGGCGAGAGAGTTGATTTTGTTGTGGCTGACGGCCGCACTGGATACCCTGGCGCTGGCAGACGCGAAAGAGAAAGGCAATCCCATGGACATTGAGAACCCCCTAATATTCCCACGTATTGAACGCATCGGGTTCTGCTGCCGAAATCCCTGCCCGGTGGGGGGTGAATGGAACAAGCCTGTACGGGACGCTTGATTCCTGCGTCACCTCCGCATATATTCCTGCACGTGGTCTACAAGGATCGAGTAATAGCGAGGATGGATAGTCTATCGATGTGAAAGGGAACACTGATGCAGATGCTGAAAAGATGGGAGATCGTGGCACTGTGCCTGGGGGCGGTCGTGCTGACAGGTTGTGGTAAGAAAGGGGATCAGGGACAGTCGGCTCAGCCTGGGGAAGCAGCGGAGACAACTGCTCCCGCAGCGAATGGCGCGACGGACCAGGGCACGCCGGACTATGCGAAAATGGCGGAAGAGAACCGTAAGGCCCTTACCGAGATGAACAAGGGCAAGAACATCGAAGCCGTGCCGGGGGCTACGCTCAAAGCCCTGCTGCCCGCCGAGTTGCCGGGCATGAAGCGGACCAACGCTTCCGCCGAACGTACCCAGACGATGGGTATCGACATGAGTACCGCCGAGGGGCAGTACGATGCGACGGACGCCAGCGGGGCTGATGTGAGAATCAAGATTATGGACGCCGGCAATATGAGCGGGTCGATGCGCCTGGGTATGGTTTGGGCGTCGGGCCAGTACAGCCGCGAGACCGACACCGGCTATGAGAAGACGACCACCATCAACGGCTGCAAGGCCATGGAGAAATACGACACCCAGAACAAGGAGGGCTCCCTTGAGATTCTGGTCGCCGATCGATTCGTCGTGGAGGTTGAAGGCTATGGCGTCACGATGGATGCGCTGAAGCAGGCCGTTGATAAGATCGACCTGAAGAAGGTCGCCGCCGCCGCCCCATGACCGCGCCGGCCATGCGGCCGTGGTGCCGTGACTATTCGACTGTTGCGATACGCGTGAACACGCCGATTTCGCTGCTGTCGCGTGAGCCGGTTGACCAGCTCGCTATTCCTGCGATGACGTTCTTATCCGCGCTCAGGTGTATCGTGCCGTACCCGTTCACGTAAGGGGCACCAGGGGCAACTCTTGACACTTGACAGACAGGAAGCAACGGCCGAGTTCTCCATCCGCCACATTCGCGTCAAGCGAGAGGAGTAGGGCCAGCCCTCAAAATACAAACTAACGCAGCGAACATCCGGGGGACGAATGACGCGTGCGCGGCGTGGCATTTCTGGTTGAGAGTCTTCGCCGGCTCCGCGCTGAAGGCGATGGAGCCGCAGCTCTCGTAAGGGGCTACGGCGGGGCCTTTGATTGCGGATTTCGGATTGGGGAATGCGGATTGGGGATCGGTGGTTGGTTGGCCGTTGTCAGTTCCCAGTTAGAAATCTGCGAAAATCGGCGGAATCCCTCGACCTTGCTCAGGAAGGTGTCTGCGGAGGACAAGGACAGTTGACAGTTCTCAGTTGTCGGTTGTCAGTTAGAGACCTGGATTCCCGATCAAGTCGGGAATGACATACAGGGGACGATGTATCGCGCGAAGACGCAGAGAACGCCAAGGGAATCGCATCCATTTCGGTTCTTCTTCGCGCTCTTGGCGTGCTTGGCGAGAGGCGATCTTGGTTCCGACTGCCGGCCGGGCCGGGCAATCTGCGGATCAAAAGGGAGCGGTGGGTGGAGCCCACTGTGCCCGGTTGAATTCCAAGGTGCATGGGCGGGTTTGAAACCCGCCCCTACGAGTAGCCGTGCCCCGACTCTTTATCAGCGTTCATCGGCCTTCATCGGCAGTTGTATTGTCTCTGCGTCCCAGCGTTTCCGCGCGAGATGACTCAGCACCAGTTCAGATGATCGCGTGGGGCCAGGCGTCTCATGAAGAGACTCTTGTCGGCCTCCTCGTCGTTCGTGATCTTCATGTTCTTGGCGTCCCACTGCAGGGTCCGGCCCGGATGGAGCAGCGCGATATCGCCGAGGACGATGATTTCGGACAGCGGTCCGGCGTACTCGAACTGGGACATCGCGGTGTCTTGGCCCTTGATGGCCAGGGTCCAGTTGTCGAAGTGGTTGCCGCCCTTGCAGCGAAACGCCACTTGCGGCGGCCTCGGCGTCTCCTTCATGACGCTCTCGGGAATGATCCGGCCGCCCTGGCTGTGGCTGCCGGCCATGATGGAAGCGTGCTCGCCCACCATCACCGAGCCGCTGTCGATCCCCCGGCGTTCGGGCTCCAGGTGCTTGGGACGCGGGAACTCGATGTCGTCGCCCAGGTAGTATTTCATCGTGACCGCGGGCATCTTGCCCCGTGCGGCGAACTCCCAGGTAATCACGCCCGATCGGGGCAGCGACCCCGGATAGGCGGGCTTCTTCACCTCCGCCCGGACGCTCAGGGGGACCCGCAGGTCCAGCGCGTAATAGGCCGGATCGAAAATATGCGCCGCCATGTCGCCCACGGCGCCGCTGAAGTGCGTGTACCGGATCCATTCCCGATTCATGTAGCTGGTGCTGAAGGGGATCATCTCGGCCCGGTTCAGGTACAGGTCCCAGTCCAGGGTCTTCGGCACGACGCTGCCCTGGACCAGCGGCTTGTCGGTCCAGTAATTCTTGGTGGAATAGCAGACGACCTCCTTGATGGGACCGACGGAGCCGGCCTGGCCCCAGTCCCTGAGCATGGCCGAGCTGCGGGTGGAATGGCCCTGGTGCCCCATCTGCGTGATCACCTTGGGCTGCTTCCTGGCCTCCTCCACCAGCATGCGCACTTCGTCGACGGTGTGGCAGAGCGGCTTCTGGCAATAGACGTGCTTGCCCCGCCGGATGAAGTACGTCGCGATCGTGTAGTGATTATGCTCCGGCGTCGCGATGAGGACCGCGTCGATCTCCTTGCCGATCTTGTCGAACATCACCCGATAGTCCGTCCAGAGCTTGATCCCGTGCAGTGCCGTACGCTTTTCGATATGCTTCTTGTGCCACGCTTCATCCACGTCGCACAAGGCGATCACATTGTCGGTCCCGGCCAGATGCTCCGCATTGCCCGAACCCTGCATACCCACCCCGATGCAGGCGATGTTGAGTTTGCTGTTGGGCGAAGGCCCGGCCTTGAGGATGTTGAAAGACGCTGCGCCAACGGCGGACGCCGCCAGAGTGCTCTTCAGGAAGTTCCGACGGTTCAGTGATGCCATGATGTGTACCTCCACCCTAATGAGGTCCCAAAGATACCTGCCCATACCGCGTACGCTGCATGACCAACAGGATACCGGCACCGGAAAGCCGCCGCAACCCCGCTTTGTCCAACATCCCGCAAATTCCGCCGAATTCCGAGACCGCCATTCCAGGGTGTCCCCCTCCATTTGACCCTGGAGTGATGGGTTGGCGTAGGATGGGCTTCAGCCCATGCGGACCCTCATTCGGACGCGGATTTCACGGATACCCACGGATTCTTGAGAGGCATCAGCAGCCGTAGGGTGGGTTCTTAACCCACGCGTTCCTCTTGAGTCGGACCTATACTGCACAAAGAGGCAGGTGCCGACCCTGACTGTCAACAGTGTCGATGTCATTCCCGCGCAGGCGGGAATCCAGTCTGTACTCTAGTAATCACACATCCACACGTGTTAACTGTAATAAAGTATTATGTCCCCGGAATTTCATGTCCATTCGCCCAGGAGTCAAATGTGCAAGTGTGACGCCCTATTCCCGTCGATGTCGACGCCAGATCCGGATATAGTCGCCCAACTCACGAAATGCCTTTGCGAACATGCACGCACGCTCATCGAAGTTGTACGGAATAGGCCTATCGAGAACCGATGGCAGACAAGTACTCGGTAATCACAGATGTCTTCATACTAGCCCCAGGACGCAAAAATAGCCTACAGTAAAATGGGATGCTCTGACCTTTCCCTGGGCTGAAATCGCGCTGCAACTGCGCCGACAGATCAAACATCACGCTCTCGGGTATCAGTTTGCGCGTGTAGATCCACCAGCCACTGCTTTTGAGGGTCGGTTCGTTGCTTCTGATAAAGAGCGTGTGTTCTGCACTTAACTGAGGTATATGCTTCTCTTGAATTGCGATTATGGCACCTGCGATATGGTTCTCTGCCCAGGGTTCTTCTCTGTCGAAGCGTCCATGCAGGACATCCATGAAGAACCTCAATCGGTCTTCACGGATGATCAAGCCACCAAGCCCCTTATGACTCAGGTTGTAGGGAAACAGGTTCTTGCCATTCGTTGAACGGTTGGTGTGACAGCAGGCTATTATCAGGCTATCCACCGACGCACGATGGAGCAACCACGGATGGGCGTACACGGTTCCATCTTGGAGACAAACCCATGGGCACCCTGTGGTCGAAATGTGGCGCAAAGGTGCCTCAACGACTGCAGGGTGGTCTTCCGAATAATGTTGCATGTGTGATGAAGTGGCAAATGGCACAACTGGCGCACAGCCAAGCATGAATGCCGCAAGATCGCGTAACACGTCATCGAGAATTTCCGAGTCGCCCTCGATAGTTTTCTCATCCAACTGGGTCCGGAGTATGTTAAGGGGTAAGTTTCCATCAGGATCATAGTAATTGAGCTTGGGGACTCGTAAGGTAATAAATGGATCATTTACGATGGAGAAGCATTGCTTTTCATCCCATTCCTTAATCACCAAGATGCCGTTACAGCAGACGCCTGGCGCCTTGTCACCGTACGTCCAATGTACCTCTGAGAAACGGGAATGCTTGGCAATTCGCCAATTGGCGCTCGGTCTGGCTCCGGCAGCAGGTAAGTGATACGAGGACTTGAGAGGGGCGTCCATCTCACTTATTGAACGGAGAACCACTGGATCTGAGGAGCAGTACCAGTCCCAAGCATTCCGTCCTTCTCCGCTAGTAAGACGCTGATAAACATCACGTTCCAGCTTTATCCATATAGTGGTCCCGGGATGGGGCTTGGCCAATTTCCGCAATTCGATATGGCTATCCTCAAGTGAGGCGTCAAAGACAATGCCCATTGAGCTTTCCACATGGCGCGTGTGCACATGAATGCGATCCCCAAGGAGAAATGCCGCTAGAACCCCAATTCCGAAGCGACCAGATCGAAGGACCTTCGATCGCTTGTTCTCATTGGAAAACCTAATCAACCAAGCCTCTGAGTTGCGGATTGACGCGCCAGAGGTTAGGAAATAATCGCAGATCGTTTCTGGCGTCATTCCAATGCCGCGGTCTACTACCTGGAGGTAGTATTGCCACATTGGTGCGGCTAAGTCACCTTCTGAACGGCTCTGCGGCGAACAGACCACTTCGACACAGACGTCTGCATTGGTCTGTCTGCGTGAGATTACAGGCCATGTATGGCGATGATTCGCTTGCATCCCCTCACGCAAATACTGGCGCATCTCTCTAACAGCGTCCACAGCGTTCTGCACAAGTTCCCGTACTCCAAAGACCTCGCGATTGTTGTAGAGTGGTTTAACCAAGAGCTTCAACAGATCCGCATCAGCGGCCCTGAATCTAGCGTTGACTGGGATATACTGAACTCCATCTGTGAAAGACTGGCTGTCGTCAAGATTAGATCGAACTCTACGAAGCGTAAGCCCAAGTCTATCAAGTCCAAGATCATCTTGCTTGCTATATACTTCTCCAAGAACTGCCCAAGAAACGTCCAGTTCCATTTGGAACGTGCTTAGCAATGTCTTTAATCGAAGGAAGGTGCGTGCATCTTGGGGATCAGCAACCACATAGATCGCTTCCCGATCAAACTCATCAGGTTTAACTTCTTGCACAGAGGCATGCGTGTTCCACTCACCAACGGAAAGTGGGCTGCGCAGACGGCGCACCTGCAGCGCGCTACTCGGAGCGCGTGAACTCTGGATTTCCATGAAATCCGCCAGTCGCAAGAGTACCATTAGGTAGATGGGATGAGTATCTCGGCACAAAACGCGCCCCTTGTAGCGAGATTGGAGGTAGTCGAAGGTTTCTCTTATTGGCATCGCATGACTTCGAGCCACTAGCCCGGCTATGTCGGCCAAGCCAGAACCAAGATGGTCAGTGAGCGAGCCAGTGCGGGGCGTGCCTGGTATACCGCACAACGCGATTTCATGCGCGAGTCGCCCGTGATTTCGCCGCACGAACTCCCCCAGAAACTTGCAGTACTTGGGTGGCCATTTGTCCGGATCACCCATTTCGTGCGGACGTTGCACATACTGAAACAGGTCTTCTCGATGTTGCGCGCCAGCGTCCTCCTTGATTATATCCCCAAGCAGGCGGTGAAGACGCTGTCCGTCCCAGCGACGCGCCTCGGCAAAAAACCTCTCCCAGCTTTGGCTCCACGGGCAATCGCCGAAGCCTTGGATGACTGTCTGGTTCCAGCTATCTCCGATGAGCATCAAGAACCCATCTTTAGATAAGTGCATGGCACAATCATGGAGTAGAATCGAAAGAGCCAGGACTGCTGAGTCCTCCGGCGTGAGAAGGGGCCATGCACCTTCTGTGATTAACGATGTTGCAGTAGTCAGAACGCTATGGATGTGGCGAATTCCATGGTCAGTGTATTCGGGAAACAGTGGGAGTTCGTAGCCTGAATTCCCAATCCATTCGGAGAATTTTGTGAAGACAGAGTCCACTCCACTTACAAGTTGGGGAGATTGACCAAGGATGTGTTTGAGACGATTATCAGGAAGTACTTCTGTCATTATACCCCTCTTTTTGGTGTACTCCCTCGGCAATTCTGTGCAGGAGAAATCGGAGAGAACCGGGGATAGCCACGAATGGCATGAAGATAAGCGATAAGTCTTTGTGGAGCAAGGGGTTGACAAGAAGGCCTCCTGTATCTTGTTTGGGTTGGTAGTAGACAAGACAACTCAAGCAGAAAGGAGGCCATCAATGGCAAGGATAGTCTACTGGCGGGACCTTCTCAAGAACGATTTGTGGGGCCGTGTTGCTCTGTTAGGCGATGCGCTATCTACGGGTGTCGTCGTGGTGCCGGAGGATTACCACTGGCGAGATCGCATCTGGAATCCCATGACGACATTCTGGACGTTTCTGATTCAGGTTCTGCACCCTGGGTCCGCGTGCCGGGAGGCGGTCGCTTTGATGCTGGCTGAGCAGGCCGATACATCCGAACGGCGTATTTCCCCCGACGCCAGCGCCTATTGTCAAGCTCGCCAGCGTGTGCCGCTGTCGGTCTTCGTAGCGGCTCTACGGAACGTCGGCCGCTGCTTTGAGGACAAGGTCCTGCCGGAGTTGCTCTGGCATGGTCGGCGGGTTCGAGTCGTTGATGGCTCCAGTTGTTCGATGCCGGATACGCCGGAACTGCAAACCGAGTTTGGCCAACCCGACGCCCAGAAGCAGGGCTGCGGGTTTCCAGTGGCCCGAATGGTGGTGCTGTTCTGCTGGGCCACGGGGGCCATCCTGGACGTTGCGATCGGGGCGTATCGCAGTTCGGAATTAACGCTTGTGGGCCAACTCTGGGGACGGCTAAAGGAACGCGACATTGTCTTGGCGGATCGGTTCTACTGTACGTACGTGGTCGTGGCCGAGTTGCTCAGGCGTGGCTGCGATGCGGTGTTTCGCCTGCACGGGGCGCGTTCCCGTACGATGGACTTTCGCAAGGGCAAATGCCTGGGTCGTCAGGATCGGCTGATGACGTGGGATCGGCCCATGATTCGACCGCGGGGTCTGTCTCGCAAGCAATGGATGTCTCTGCCGGAGCACATCACTGTTCGGGTGATTCGCTTTTGTCCCCAGATTCCCGGATTTCGAAGCCGGACGATCATGGTCGCCACGACGCTGGTGGATGCTGTGGCCTATCCGTTGGAGGAGATCGCCCGTTTGTACGGGGATCGCTGGACCGTCGAGTTGCGGTTGAGGGACGTTCAGACGACCTTGCAGATGCATATCCTTCGCGGCAAGAGTGCGGATATCATCCGCAAGGAAATCCTCATGCATCTGGTGGCGTACAATCTGATTCGAGCTTTGATGTGGCAAGCCGCCCGGCAGCATGGACAGTTTCTGCACCGGCTGAGTTTTGCCGGCACCGTTGCACGGGTGAACGCCATAGCTCCCTATCTCTGGTTCCACGCGAGAACACGCCGGGCCCGTGTTGTCTACTCGCTGCTGCTGGAATGGATCGCTCGTGACAAACTGCCGGACCGTCCCCACCGCATCGAACCTCGGGCCGTCAAACGCAGACCCAAGAAATACACCCGACTAAACAGACCCAGACATGAACTGCAACAGATTCTCTTGAAGGCCACCGGATGACCTTATCTTCATGCCATTCGGGATAGCCACCTGTTGTCGTCTTCTCCTATCCGCTGTTCTTCGGTCCTCTCAGTTCTGCGGCTATTCCATTCATTTCGGCCTCACCGCATCTGTCCGCCCGGTAAGGGGCTCCAACTCATTCGTCGCGGCTTCATACAGGTGCTTCTCTATTAAGTATTATGGCGGACGGGTACGGAGCAGGCAAGAAAAAAAGATAGTTGGTTACCAGTTGTTGGCCGGCGGAGACACCAGGGACGTGCCCTGTTTCCTGCTCAACTTGGCTTCTCAGCATCGACCCTGCGCCACATGTGCAGTTTCGAGATGTAGCTTGAGCCTGTAGCGACGGCCAGGGGCTCCAGGCCGAAGGGGATGAAGCCACAGCTCTCGTAAAGGGCTACGCCGGGGGCGTTGCCCTCTGTCACGGTTAGTTGCAACAGCTTCACGTCGCGACGTTCGCTTGCGTATTTCAGGGCGGATTGGACGAGTTGACGGCCGAGGCCTTGGCCTCGAAAAGCAGGGCGGACGTACATCCCGAACAGGGTGGCTTTGTGGCGGACCTTTTCTCGCTGCTCGAAGGACAGGCCGACGACGCCTGCGAGCTCGCCGGCCTGGAACGCGCCGAGGACGAGGCGCTTGGGGGAAGGCTCTGTACTCAGGCGTGCCTCCCACCAGGCCATTGGCAGTTTCTCACGTTCGGCCGCGGTGGAGGTGAATGCGTCGGGATGAGCCGTGTAGGCCTCCAGCATGAGGGCCCGATAAGCCTCGGCGTGGGAAGGTGTCAATCGCTCGATCTTCATGCCCGCCTGCCTGCGTGTATAAATGGCTTCAACTCGTCCATCGCCGCTCTGTCAGCGGCGGCCTGGCCAGGATTATGGCGAAAGCGGGCGGGGCCCGCAAGGGAGAAGTGACAGGTGACAAGTGATAAGAAAGAGGACGGCCGCCAAGGGTCGCGATCGCAAGGCGTATGTGCTCCATGGGCCGTATGCCTGCCTCAATTCCCCGGAGGACTATGGCCGGTGACATCGTACGAAGAAGCCGGCGGAATAGGGGGAGCATTTCTCACGGCTGTTCCCATCGACTTGTGCGGAGTCCCTTCGGATGGCGGCGCGAAACAGGCGGGCATCCCTGGAATCCCCGGTATTCTGGAGGGATATCCCTTGACAAGAACGCATGTATTTCGGTATAGATGATGTTATCAAGGTTGTGCCTGTCGAGATCGGCTATTGTGACCTCGATCCCATCCACCAGGCGCACGTCGTGCTCTGAACCGAGAAGGAGGACTATTATGTTCAAGCAATCATGTCTTTTGACGCTTTCTGTTGTGCTGTTGACGTTCGGAATCATGCAGCAGGCTTTGGGTGTGCCTTTGCCCGCTGAGTCACTTAAGGTCGGCACGGTCATTGATATTGGAAAGGAGCTTGCCGCCCGCAGTTCTATGTACAACCCGCGTTCGTTCGGCGGGAAGAACTACGTTGCTCAGATCAACGCTCCTCAGCGTGCGGTAGGCTGCTACCCGGCCGGCTCGACCAGCTATGAGGCCCTGGCGGATATCAAAGATGGCGCCGAGGTTCGTATGGCCTGCGCGTTCCCGGCCGCGGACTATGTACTACTCGCCGGGGGCGCCAGCAGTGACTACTTTTCAAGGATCGATCCCAATCTCAACATTGCCACTCGGGTGTTCACGACGAATCTGGCCGTCACGCCCAGTTCTTATGACTGGGTGGATGATGACACGATCATTCATACTAGCTACAAGAGTGGGTTGCGGAACAACCTGTACCTGACGGACATCAAGGCCGACCCGTTTCAAGTTACCGCCAACACGAAGTGGAACGCCAACGGCTATGTGACGACGCCGTCGACAACGCGCATCCGGAACGTTCGGGTGGGAGATGTTTACAGCGGCTACGCCTATTTTGGCGACTCCGGCGTAAACAGCGCGGGATTCTGGGCAATCAACCTTGCCACCGGTGTCTCCACGCGGTTGGGAACCCTCAACGTGACCGGCGACGGCAGTTGGGGACTCTGGACGGTCAAGGAAGTGGACGGATTCCTGTATGTCCATACGACACATGACGGTGTCTACGTTTACCGCATGACCGATGCAACCACGCTGGGAACTCTACAGACTGTATACACGAAGGCAGGACTTGATGCATTAGCTGAAGACACCAGCCCGAACTGGGGTTTTGACGTGGCGGATGATGGGGCGAGAATGCTGCTAAGCGCCGGAGTTGGCAAGGTAATTGAGATTATAGACTCAAGGACTGCCAACGCTCCCAGCCCGCGCAGTGGTGCTGTAGATGTAAAGCAGACATCGATTCTTAGCTGGTCTTCCGGCGTCAGAGCCGCTTCGCATGACGTGTATTTCGGTGAGGATGCAAACGCCGTCGCTGACGCGAATGCAACGACGAAGGATATCTACCGCGGCCGACAGACGCTCGACGCCAACAGCTTCGATCCGGGAAACCTCGAGTGGAACAAGACCTACTACTGGCGAATCGACGAGGTCAACGCCGCTGATCCGGAAGGTCTGTGGAAGGGGGCCGTATGGACCTTCACTACGGCCAATTTCATCGTCGTGGACGATTTTGAGAGCTACACGGATGACTTTGCGAATCTTCATCGCATCTTCCAGGTCTGGATCGATGGCGGCGGGTACACGCAGCCCGAGCCCGGACAGGCCGGCAATGGCTCCGGGGCTCTTGTCGGGACGAACGACGCGCCGTGGGTCGAGCTGACGGTTGTCCATGGCGGGCGACAGGCCATGCCGATGTCCTATGACAACACGCTCAAACCCTATTATTCAGAAGCCCAGCGGACCTGGACCGCGCCGCAGGATTGGACGGTCGACGGGGCCGATACGCTCGTGCTGTACGTGCAGGGCCTCGCGGCCAACGGTGCTGCATCGCTGTACGTGGCGCTGCAGGATAGCACGGGGCGAAAGGTCGTTGTCACATGCCCCGACCCTGCGGCGGCGACCTCGATCAAGTGGATCGAGTGGCCGATACCGCTGAGCGAGTTCACCGCCCAGGGCGTGAACGCCGCCGGCATCACGGACATGTGGATTGGCGCGGGCAGCCGCAATGCTCCCAGTGCGGGCGGCACCGGCTCCTTGTTCGTCGACGACATCCGCCTGACCCGATCCGCGCCATGATGAGGCCATAGCTCTCAACTTCTCCTGTGCAAGAAGGACCAAGCGTGGTTGAGCGGTGACAGCCACCCAGGAACCGACGGGTGGCTGTCACCGTTACTGTTGGGACTTTTTCTCTCATCAGACAGCCTCTGTGCTTTCCCGAAGATTATGCCTATGATCCGTGGCAGGATCGCGGGCAAATCGCCGTGAGAGATTGATGCATCGGGAGACAACTCATGTGTGTACACTGCACTCGGCGGCGTGGACACCGCGAAGAACGCCTTTCATCTCTCCCACTGCTCGGCCCCGCTGAGGATGGAGGGGCCAGCAGGCCCGAAAGCGCCCTATCTGCTCCGTAGGCACGCCGAGGTCCGCGGCGGTGCCGTGACCGAGGTCCATTATCGCATCGGGCAGAGGGTCACCTTCACCAAATTGGTCCATCTTGACACACTATTGCTGTTCACCGGCAAGATCATCGAGGTGCCCAGGGTCCCAAAGGGCGAGGAACGCGGTTGCCGAACGTAGCTCGTGGCCGAAGTGGACAATGCCGACAGGCTGCTATCCAACTGGGGCGGCGGCGCACTCGGCGCCAGCGTCAAGGATTACTGCGCCTCCCTGCACCGCGTCGCCTACTACGGCGACCATACGCAGAGTATTCGTCACCTGGCCCACCTGATGCGATTGAAGGTCATCCAGGAAGGCTGACCCTCCTTCTTGGCTCGGACAAGACAGAGGACCTGGTGATCGGGTTCGAGTCCGTGCTCAGGGCCGGTTCTCGTCACCTCCGTGCCCGCTATGGCTTAGTAGCCGTCCGAGAGCGTCCCGAGGAAGGCGACGATCGCCGCCTCTTCGTCCGCCGTCAGACCGAGGTCTCCGAGTTCATTGAAGTTGACATTCTCCGGGACCTCCGGCGGTGGCCAGTCGCCGATATCCCGCGTGTTGTAGAAGTGGACTACCGTTTCAAGCGACTTGAAAACGCCATTGTGCAGATAGGCTTTCACGAAGCCGTTGCCGGGACGCTTGTCCACGTTTCTCAGAGTCGGGGCTTTCTGTTTGCCGTAGTTCTCCGCCGCCATGTCTGCCCATTCGGGCACAGTCTCCAGGAAGCCGCCCAGTCCCAGATCGACCCAGTTGGCCCCGGCAGGGTTGATCGGTGAGCCATCGGGGAGGAGGACCGTGTCCATATCGTAGAATGGGTTCTGGGGATTCTTGGGCGCTCCCAGGTTGTCGAAGGTGAAGTTGGTGAACAGAGGCGGTTCTCCCCCCGGTCCCGGCTCACTTGGGTGGCAGGTCGCACAGCGGCCTTTGTCGTTGAACAGTTCCAGACCCCATCGCTCCTGCCTCGTCAATTGTGCCTTTCCGTGCAGGTAGTAGTCGTACTTCGAGCTGAACTGATTGACCTCGGGTGAATCCTCGTAAGCTGCGATGGTCAGGCCGACGCGGCCGTAGTTCAACACGATGTGCTCGGGCGTATCGTACTGGATCGGCTCACCCCAGACTTGCTTCCAAAGATCCGCGTACTTGGACCCGGCAATCTGTTCGAGCACGGCCTTCATGCTTGGATTGTTCTGCTCGACCGGATTCAGGAACGGACCCAGCGCCTGATCGGCCGCAGGGTTGCCAAGGACGTTACCGGTTGCGCGCCCGTCCCAGAAATTGCCTCCAACGAAAACTCCCTTGGCCGCATCATAGTGGAAGACGGGGCTGAGTGTGGCATAGGCGCTGCTTGGGGGCTTGCGATTGCCGAACCGCTGGGGCACGGCGCCCCGATAGACGGCCCCTTGCTTGTTGATGCCCGGGATCGGCCCGGTGAAGCCGGTTCCAGGGGCGTGGCACTCGGCACAAGCCATCCGGTCAGGCGAGGAGATTCTATCGAAGAAGATGGACTTGCCCAAGGCTTGCGTCGGCGTCAACTGGTTGCCGGTCGCCACGACCGTCCCGAACAGGGACAGAATCACCGAAGCCAAGAGCAATTGGCGGACTTGCCGCCCCATCCTGCACCTCCCATCGCCATGCGCCCCACGTGCAATGACAGCCGCCTGTTTCCGAATACGTGTCTTGATCTTCATACGTCGTACCTCTCTTCCTCTGAAATACGTGCGTGTCTCACGTCCCGATTCTCCCAAATGCGTCGCGCGGTGCTCCGCGTCTGCTATCTTCTCTTGCCGCCTCATGCATGCCAATCCCGCAGTAATCGCGTTATATCGCCGGCAGCCCTGACGGAGCACTGGGAAAATCGCGCGTTCGCGTAGATGAAATTCCCTATCTTGGTGCGAAAGATGGGTGTAATCGAAGATGCGTCACCGACATCTCACAAAGGAGATGGCGAGCTGTCCTTGGGATGGCGTGATTGTTGCGAGTTCTCGAGTGCCTTCGGACAGCGGTAACTCGTGGAGACTATTCTCACCCGGTCGCGCTCGGTTTGCGCCTCCTATGAGACGAGGACGGCCAGGAGGGCGCCGACGATGGGGCCGACGATGGGGACCCAGCTATAGGACCAGTCACTTGCCCCTTTATTGGGGATGGGCACGAGGTAGTGGACGAGGCGCGGGCCGAGGTCGCGGGCGGGGTTGATGGCATAGCCGGTCGTTCCGCCAAGGGACAGGCCAATGCCGATCACCACAAAGGCGACCGGGATGGCGCCGAGCGAACCCATGCCTACTTTGACCTCGCCGTCCGTCATGGCAAACTTCGGGCTGGCCGCATGCAGCACCGCCATGAGCAGGACGAAGGTGCCGATCACTTCGCAGAGGAGGTTGAGGATCGGGCGGCGAATCGCCGGGCCGGTGGAGAAGGTTCCGAGGATCGCGCCCTGGTCGGTGCTGATGTCATAATGGGCCTTGTAGAACAGCCAGACGAGCATCGCACCCGCGGCGCCGCCGAGGAACTGCGCCGCGAGGAACAGGGGGACCTTGGCCATGGGGAATGTCTTTGCCGCCGCCAGGCCGATCGTCACCGCCGGATTGATATGGGCGCCGCTGAATGGCTCGGCGATCATGACCGCTGTGAAGACGGCCATGCCCCAGCCCATGGTGATCACCATCCAGCCGCCGTTGCCTCCCTTGGTGCCCTTGAGGCAGACGTTGGCGACCACACCATCGCCCAGGAGGACCAGGATCATCGTTCCAATGAATTCGGCCGTAAACTCACTCATACACAGGTCTCCTAGGAAGTGAGAAGTTTGATGGTTGATGGTTGATTCTGAAATCAGGAATCATACTTCACACGTCGGACTTCGCGCTACCGGTCCCAATCTCGCACCCGATCCACGGCCTTGTGCCAATTCTTCAAAAGCTCAGCCCGTCTCTCGGCCGGCATATGGGATTCGAACTGGGCGCCCTTCTTCCAGATTTGTTGAATCTCGGGCAGGTCCTTCCAGTAGCCGACGGCCAGGCCCGCGAAGAACGCGGCCCCCATGGCGGTGGTTTCGAGCGTCTGGGGCCGGATGACTCTCACCTGCGTCAGGCCGGCCTGGAATTCCATCAAACCGTCGTTGACGGACGCGCCGCCATCGACGCGAAGCTCCGTGATCGGGATGCCGGCGTCGCCGGCCATGGCGTCGAGAACGTCCTTCGTCTGAAAGGCGATCGATTCGAGACAGGCCCGGGCGATATGCGCACCGGTCGTCCCGCGGGTGATGCCGAAGATGGCGCCGCGGGCGTACTGGTCCCAATAGGGGGCCCCAAGTCCGGCAAATGCCGGGACCATGTAGACGCCGCCGTTGTCGGTGACGGAGTTGGCGAGCGATTCAACATCCTGGGAGCAGGTGATGCATTTCAGCCCGTCCCGCAGCCACTGCACGACGGCGCCGCCGATGAAGATGCTGCCCTCCAGGGCATAGGTCACTCTGTCGCCCAGCTTCCAGGCGATGGTGGTGAGCAGGTTGTTGGCGGAGTGTTTGGCTTGGGGCCCGGTGTTCATCATGATGAAGCAGCCGGTGCCGTAGGTGTTCTTGATCATGCCCGGTTCCGTGCACATCTGGCCGAACATGGCCGCCTGCTGGTCGCCCGCCATTCCGGCGATGGGAATCCCCGCGGCGGCAAATGCAGGCCCGGTGACGCCGACCGCTTCGCTGCAGCTCTTGACTTCGGGAAGCATCGATACGGGGACTTCAAACAGCTTGCACAGTTCCTCGTCCCATTTTTGATCGTGGATGTTGAAGAGCAGTGTCCGGCTGGCGTTGGAAATGTCGGTCGCGTGGACACGACCCTGGGTCAGCTTCCATACCAGCCAGGCATCGACGGTGCCGAAGGCCAGCTCTCCCGCCAGCGCTCGCTGCCTGGCGCCGGGTACATTGTCCAGGATCCAGCGAACCTTGGTCGCCGAGAAGTAAGCATCGAGAACGAGGCCGGTCTTCTTGCGGATCTTATCGGCCAATCCAGCTTTCTTGAGATCGTCGCAGAACTCGGCGGTGCGGCGGTCCTGCCAGACGATGGCGTTGTAGATGGGCTCGCCGGTGCGGCGGTCCCAGACGATGGCCGTTTCCCGCTGGTTGCTGATCCCGATGGCGGCGATCTGCTGCCCGGCGATGTTCATCTTGGCCAGGGCTTCGGCCGCGACGCCGGCCTGAGTCGACCAGATCTCGTTGGGATCGTGCTCGACCCAACCGTTCTTCGGGAAAATTTGCCGGAATTCCTTCTGCGCGACCGAGCCGATGTTGCCTTCCCGGTCGACGACCAGCGCGCGGGAACTGGTGGTGCCCTGGTCGAGCGCCAGGATGTACTTTGCTTTGGCCATGCCGAACACCTCGCCTGGTGCCGATGAACTCGGCCCAAAATCAGTCCAACGCCCTGAGAGTCTCTAATAGAATGAGATATGGCAAGGCTGCCCACATGTCATTCCCGCGAAGGCGGGAATCCAGTTGCCTATCGAACGATCCTGGACCCCCGCCTGCGCGGGGGTGACATGACATTAGAGCCTCATGGAAAGGGCATAGTAGACCGTCCGGCATGTCCCCTGTCAAGTGTTACTCTGTTGAAAAGACCGATGGGGTGCGACTACGTTTCATGACGGGGACTTGATTTGTTGGACGAGAGATCTCGGTTCACACGGCCTGTTCTGCTCGGGGCAGAAAGTCGTGCGAGGACGCACGACCTTGTATGTTCCGGGAAACCAAGTATTCTACCCGGCGGCAGGAGATGTTCGGGCCGGGTGCCATGTCTATGCTTGCGTAGACATGTTCGACTCGATGGGCAAGGCATGCTTACGCGAGCGTAAGCATGGCACCCAAGTCCCAGGTTTCTTCTCGACACCAGCCGTGAAGCGGCGCAGCGACTCGACATGACAAAGGGAGGGCCTGCTCGCGAAAATCAGTCGCGCATGCGTGACTGAGCGAGACGGTGTCAGGCGGTGGCCTGGGTCGAGTCGGAGTGGTTGTATTCCTGGCCTTTCTTCATGCCGGGGGGCATGGCCAGTCCGCCGGCGCCTTGCTTCTGCTTGAAGTCCACGATGATCTTGACGGCTTCGTCCGGGTCGTCCGCGACGGTGTAGACGAAGAGGTCTTCCGGGGAGATGAAGCCGTGCTCTTTGAGCATCTTGTCCTTCATCCAGTGGATCAGACCGTCCCAGTACTCGCTGACCATCAGGATCACCGGGAACTGGGCCTGCTTGAGCGTCTGGATCAGGACGGCGGACTCGAAGAACTCGTCCATCGTGCCATACCCGCCGGGGAAGACGATGAATCCGTGCGCGTACTTCAGGAACATAACTTTGCGGACGAAGAAATACCTGAAATGGAGGGACAGGTTCTGGAAGTCGTTGGGGACCTGCTCTTGGGGCAGCTCGATGTTCAAGCCGATGCTGCGTCCGCCGGCATCGATCGCTCCCTTGTTGGCGGCCTCCATGATGCCGTCGCCGCCGCCGGTGATGACGGCGAATCCCGCCTGGGCCAGCTTGCGGGCGGTGACCTCGGCGAGCTTGTAGTACTTGTGCTTGCTGGGGACGCGCGCGGAGCCGAAGATGGAAACCGCCGGGCCGACCGAGGCGAGTTCCTGGAAGCCCTCCGTGAACTCGGCCATGACTCGGAAAATACGCCAGAGGTCCTTTACGGGTTTGTCAATGCCGTCAACCACTTGATTCAATCTCCTACTTGCTACCGGACTTTTGGGGAGTACGGACTCGTCCTGCTTTCCCCAAAAGCTCACCTGCTACGGAGGATTGGCGGTCACCACAGGTCGGGGTTGTTTGCCGCGGGGCAGTACTGTGCGATCGGGCACACGGGGCACTTAGGCTTTCGTGCGACACAGATGTTCCGGCCGTGAAAGATCAACAGATGACTGAACAGCGTCCAATCCTTTTTAAGGACTATATCGGCCAGATCGAACTCCAGCTTTACCGGATCGCTATTTTCGGACAGTTGGAGCCTGCGGGACAGGCGGATGACGTGGGTGTCGCAGGCGATGGCGGGGATGCCGAAGGCGTTGCCCAGCACGACATTAGCGGTCTTTCGGCCCACGCCGGGCAGGGTGACCAACTCCTCCATGGTGTTCGGGACCTTGCCGGCGAAGTCCTCGGCGATCTTCTTGGTGGCTCCCTTGATATTCACGGCTTTATTGTGATAAAAGCCACAGGTTCTGATGTCCTGCTCGATCTGCTTCAGGTCCGCACGGGCCCAATCGGCGGCGGACTCATACTTCCTGAACAGCTCCGGCGTGACCATATTCACGCGGACATCCGTGCACTGGGCGGACAGGATTGTCGCGATCAAGAGCTCCAGCGGATCGTGAAAGTGCAGGGCTATGGTGGCCTGCGGATACGTCTTCTTCAAGATCGGCACAATTTTCTTCACCCGCTCGGCGGCCGCCGCCTTGTCGAAGGCGCCGGTCTTCTTCGTCTTGGACATCTTTGCCATTTAGAGTGTGGCCTCCGGGAGTGCGTTGAGGATTCTGGCCAGCTCTTCCTTATCGAAGATTCCTCGCAGTTTCTGCCGGGAGCCGTCAGGCAGGAGGATGACGGTGACCGGCACGTTACCTGCCTCGCCATAGACCTGCTTGAGGTCTTTCGTGGCCGGGTAGTCGATGAGCGTCGTATCGGCTTTGATGGGCAGCACGTTCTTCTGACGGAGGAGCTTGATGACCTGCGGGTCGTGATAGACTCTTCTCTCAACGACCTTGCAGTTGGTGCACCAGTCGGCAGTGAATTTCAGCAGGACGGGCCGGCCCTTCGAGATTGCCTCCTGGACAAGGCCCGCGTCATAGGGCCGCCAGTCGGGGCCACCTCCGGCCGGTTGTCCCCGCGCCGGGAGCAGCCAGAATCCGGCTCCTACGGCGATCAGCAGGGCGATCGCGCGGATTGTCCACGTCCTCGGCGCCGGCGTCGAGAAGCCTGCCCACTTGCCCCACATCCAGACGCAGAAGCTGAAAACGACGCCGTAGGTGAGCACGTTCAGGAGCCTGTCCTTGGGCAGTGCCGCGAGCGTGAGCTTGACCGCGATGAAGAACAGCAGAAAGCCCGTCGATTTCTTGAAGATGTCCATCCAGTAGCCCGGTCGAGGCAGGCGGTTGAGCAGGGAGGGGACGAGGACGACCACGGCGTAGGGCAGGGCCATGCCCACGCCCATCAGGAAAATCGCTGTGCTGCTGACGAGCAGCGGCTGAGTTTGTGCCCACACGAGGACGAAGCCGAGCAGGGCTCCGCTGCAGGGCGTGCTCAGAATCGCGGCGAAGAAACCCATGCCCGCCGAGCCCGCCATGTGGTAGGCGGCGCCTTCCCCGGTGGCGACCGAGGACGGCAGCGAAAGCGTAACGATGTCCAGCATCGCCAGGGCGAAGAACACGATCGCCAGGAACAGGACGATCACCGCCGCCGGATAGCGAAAGAGGCTGTTCAGATCGAGCACAGCGCCCGTGGTCACGTTGATGATCGCCGAAACGAAGGCAAATGCGGCGAAGAAGAAAACGACGCCCGCACAGAAGGCCAGCCCCGACGCGATGCGCCGGCCGCTCGAATGATCGGCCTGACCGATCAGCCGCATCATGATCAGCGGCAGGACCGGCAACACACAGGGCATGATATTGATCGACAGGCCCGCCAGGATCGCCAGCAGGTAGTATATGCCGGTGCTGCGGGGCGAGGCGGACTGCCAGCCGACGTTTGACACCGGGCCCTCCCCGGCGGCATCCAGCGCAATCGGCTTCCAGGAGTCAACGTCAGAGAGGTTGATGGTCGCGGTCACGGTCTTCTCAAAGGGGGGCAGGCACAACTGACTGGTGCACGCGATGCCGGCGATTTGAACTGTGACGGCGGCCTTCTGCCCGGCACTGCTGATGGACTCCTGGCGGATTGGGACAAAGACGGTGAAGTTGGCGACGTATACCTGGATCTTGCCGATGGCAGCGTCGTTGAAGACCTCCCACTTTGGGAAGACGGCCGGCTCAAAACGGAGGGCGTCCGAGGTCGCCTCAACTTTCAGCTTCAGGCCGGGGGCCGGCGCGGTTTCGTCACTTGCGTAGAAGTGGAGGTCCTTCGTGCCCTCGAAGACGACGGCCAGGCCAGGCTTGTCATCCAGGCGGGCCGGCTCGACGTGTGCGCGAGAGTACTGGCTCTCATACCGGACAATCTCGACGGCGTCCGCTCCCTGGGTCGCCTCGGCCACAGCAGAGCCGAGCCCGCCAAGCAGGGCGGCGCCAATCGCGCATACGACAAGAGCGGTCCTGATCCTCATTTCGCGTCCCAGGTAAACACCAGGAGGATGCTGTCAGTTGACCGGCTGCTTCTGCTCCTTCTTTTCGTCGGTCTTTGGATTCTCATGCTTGGCCTGTTCTGCGGCCAGCAGGTCTCCAACCGTCGGCTTGTCCAGTTCGCCGCCGTCGAGAATGTGTTTGACATCTTCGGCATCCAGCGTCTCGTATTTGAGCAGGGCACGAGCGATTCGCTCGAGTCGATCCCTGTTCGCCTCGATCAGGTCCCTGGCGTTCTGGTAGGCATCTCCCATGATCTGCTTGAGTTCGAGATCGATGGCTTCCGCCGTCTTCTCGGAATACTCCCGCTCGGGCTGCATGAAGGCCAGCTCCCGCGACGCCGCATCCGGCCCGTAGCTGATGGGGCCGAGTTGGTCGCTCATGCCCCAGATCTGGACCATTTGCTTGGCGATCCTCGTCGCCTGCTCGATGTCGGACTGGGCGCCGCTGGAGATATCGTCGCAGAACAACTCCTCCGCGATCCGGCCGGCGAAACAGACCTGCAGCAGGGCGATGCAATATCGCCTCGTGAACATTGTGCGGTCCTTCTCGGGCAGGGCGAACGTGGCGCCACCCATCGGGCCGCGGGGAATGATGCTGACCTTGTGCAGGGGATCGGCATCCTTCAAAAGCGACTGGACGAGCGTGTGGCCGGCCTCATGGTAGGCCGTGATTTCTCGCTCCTTCTGGTCCACCACGCGGCTCTTCTTGGCGCGTCCCCAGCGGACCTTGTCTCTGGCTTCCTCCAGATCGGCCATCTCGATGAAGTCCTTATTGGCCATCGTGGCCGCCAGGGCGGCTTCATTGATGATCGCCGCCAGATCGGCGCCGCTGAACATCGGGGTGCCCCGGGCCATCCGTTCGAGATTGGCATCCGGGCCCACCTTGACCTTGCGGGCGTGGACCCGCAGGATCTCGATTCGTCCCTTGATGTCCGGCAGGGGAACGACCACCTGTCGGTCGAATCTGCCCGGTCGTGTAAGGGCGCTGTCCAGGATATCCGCCCGGTTTGTCGCCGCGATCACGATGACCTGGTCGTTCGTGTCGAAGCCGTCCATTTCCACGAGGATGGCGTTGAGGGTCTGCTCCCGCTCGTCGTGTCCGCCGCCGACGAAGCTGGGGCCTCGCTTGCGGCCGATGGCGTCGACCTCGTCGAGGAAGATGATGCAGGGCGAATTGTCCTTGGCCTGCTTGAACAGGTCGCGGACTCGCGAAGCGCCCACGCCCACGAACATTTCGACGAAGTCGCTGCCGGAGATGCTGAAGAACGGGACGTCGGCCTCGCCTGCGATGGCCTTGGCCAGCAGGGTCTTTCCGCAGCCGGGCGGCCCGATCAGCAGGACGCCCCGAGGGATTCGCCCGCCGAGCCGCTGGAACTTCCGGGGATTCTTCAAGAATTCGATGATCTCGGCGACCTCGTCCTTGGCCTCATCGATTCCGGCAACGTCTTTGAAGGTGACCTTGACGCGGTCTTTGCCGTGCACGCGGTGACGGCTGCGGCCGAACGACATGAGCATGCCGCCCGCTCCGCCCCGCAGGTTCCGGAGAAAGAAAAAGTAAACGAAGCCGACCATAAGCAGCAGAGGCAGCACCCAGTTCAGCAGCCAGATGAGCCAGAACCGCTGCTGGCTCCACTCAATCTGCAGATTCTGACCGTCCACCTTTTCCAGAGCTTTCTGCAACTGCTCTTTCGCCCCGGCCTCGGGGCGGTAGGTGACCTTGAACGATACCGTCCCCTTCTCCTTGGCCATCGGGGCATTCTCTTTGAACTTGCCGATGATCTCGGAATCGCCGACCTCGATGCGCTCGACGTTGCCCTGCTCCAACTGTACGAGGAACTGGTCCCATCGCAGGGTGTTCGCGACGAGCCCCTGCTGGAGCATCATGATCGCGGTAAAGACAATGACCGCGATGATCAGCCAACTGAGAGGTCCCCTGCGGTAATTGGGCAGAGGGGGCTTCTTGCCCGATCGCTTGTCGTCGTTGCGACGGTATTCGCCGCCGCCGTTGTTTTCGTCGTTTTTCATGTGCTCGTATTCTAAAAACCGGCCTGTGATGTGAGTCTCTGATCTGCGCGGCCGGTACACGCGTCTCCCACATCTTACCAATTATCCTGCATTACCTCTACGATTTTCTGGGCCAGCTTGTTTGCCGCCAGACTGGAAGCATAGGTAAAGTCTTGGCGAAGGAATTCGGAATAGCTGGCTGCGGCGGTTACCGACTGGTTGTTCATCATCATCCTGCCGGTCTTGAGATTCTTCCAGTTGACCGTAGCGGTCAGAATGACCTCTTTTTCGAGGGCCTGGCCCGTTTCCCGCTCCAGTGTCAGGATCGACTCGGTAACTACCACCAGTTGACCGTCTATCACGCTATCTGTGCGATCTCTGTCGGACACAACCTTGTAGGGTGTATCCGACTCGATTCGTTTGGCTATAGCGTCCGAGAGCGTGTATTCGATTCCCCGGCGAAACGTGCGGTTGTCGAACATTTCGATGTAAACACTGCTGATATCCCCCGGGAACAGCGATTTGTTCGAGTATCCGCCACAGCCGGCGAGAGTTGTTGCCGCCAGGACAGCCAGTACACAGCCAGGCATCACCGCACGCCGGCCCGTCGTTGTACAGGGCTCATTTGCCACTGGCCTCTTCTCCTTTCGGCGTTTCTGTGATCGCCTGCCTGGCCATCTCTGCGGCCTCCGTCTTGGGCCAGCTCTGGATGACCATATCGAAGTAGAGGTAAGCCGCCCGGTCCTTGCCGACCCGCCGGTAATACTCGCCGATCTTGAACTGCTTGTAGGCCATGTCTTCGTCGATCTGCTTGATCTTCGCCGGCACGTCATTCTGGGCGGCCTCGGTAGGATACAACGCCAGGAATCTCTCGTAGTATGTCTTGGCCGTCGTGAGTTTCGATGCGTCGAAACGATGCCTCTCCGCCGGATTGTGGCGGTTATAGGCCAGGAAGTTGTCTTCCGCCATGCGGTATATGGCCCGCTTGCCGATGGGCCCGGTTTCCCAATAGGAGGCGATTTCCGACCACTTGAGGTAGCCCTCCAGGTATTGCTCCGTCCGCTCGTAATGCTCCGCGACGGCAATGGCCGCATTCAGGCCGACGCTGTCCGGCTCATCGATTCCGGCTCGATCGCTGGTCTTCTCCATGATCTCGACGCCCTCCGCATAGCCGGAAATCCGGATAAAGCCCAGAACGACCTTCTTGCGCCCCTCCAGGTAAGCCTGGGCTATGTCGTACTCCCGCTGCATGGCGGCGTCCGCGAACTCGCTGCCGGGATAGTTCTTCAGGAGCTTCTCATACTTGACCAGCGCCTTGCCGTAGCGATTCTTCCAATACCGCAGCTCGCCATCGACGAAGAGGTTCAGGTCGGGCCCGACCCGGTCCGGGAATTCCGCCTTGAGCTGCTTGACGATGTCCTTGGCGGCTCGGGCCTCGCCCTCCTGCACGAGCTTTTTGATCTCGGCGATGGCGTGGAGGTACTGCTCATCGGGTCCGGCAGTTGTCGATTCCCATTTTTCCCCATTCTTGAGCCGCCACGTCTCCGCTGCGGCTCTGTGAGAGTACGAGAGGGCCACGCATACGGCCAAGGCCACGTATCGCATCCGGCATCCAGGCATTGCTCTTCCCGTCAAAGCACTATTGAAGCATCATTCCAGTTGATGCTGAATCGCCACTGATTATAACGGCTCGCCGGGGTATTGCAATGTGCACTTTCAGAAGACACAAGATCGGGCCTGTGACCACATTCTGCCGGCGCAACACCCTTTGTCACCCCGAGCGAAGTCGCGGGGTCTGGCTGAGATTGAGAGGTGCGGTGTTTGCGATGCCAGATGTCTCGACTGCGCTCCGCTTGACAGGACAAACGGCAGGGCCGCCAGGATGATTGGTCGCATACGGTTCAACCGAGGCTCATTTGGCGCAAAAAGGAAGCCGGGACAAATGCGAGGGTTTGTCCCGGCTGTATGTGTTCGTGGTTTCTTCCGGCGACCGCCGTCAGAGGCACCGTCGCCTCCTGAGCCAGCCCAGAAGGCCGGAACCGATGCCGGCAAGCACAATGCCGGCCGGAGCGGGGACAACCGGCTGATCCGGCCCCTCCACCCAGTCCCACTGGTAGTTGACGATGAGTTCGCCCCAATCCAGGATGACGCCCGTCCCGTTCCACTGGGTGTCGATATCCATCCACACGTTCAGGGCCCCGTCGGCCAGATAAGCCTGCAGGAACGCCGGTGACAGGTTGAACAGGGTTGTGGTCCAGGTGTTGCCCCAGCCCGGCGGCTGCGGCTGCAGCGGACCCAGAAGAACGCCGTCGGCGTAGATCAGGGTCGGATCCTCGTCACTCACGCCCCAGGCGTGCACTTCCAATGACCCCGAGACGAAACTGAATACGCCGGAGGCATCCGGGGAAGGGTCCGGCAGGTACGTCACGGCATGGTCCCAGCCCCAATCCTGATTGAGATACCGGTACCACGGAGGCGTGTACCCGGGAGGTGTTGCCGCCGGCAGGAACCAGCTTGTCGTCGGCGGATCGATGACGTTGTCGGCGGTGTTGTTCACCGTGTCTGGTAACGTCATGGGCCCGGCGTTTGCTACGCCCGCGGCCAATAGCGCAATGCTCAGCAACACGATTCTTCTCATGACTCCTCCCAATTTCTCTTCTTTCTCAACAGGCTCGAACGATCTCTGCTGCGGCGCACGGCAACGCTCGCGCACAGTGCCAGCGCACCCATAGCCGCGTACAGTCAGGCCGTTCTTTCGCTCAGTAAACCCACCCAATCTGGTGTGACTCCTCCTCCCCTGAGGCACCTTCTATTTTGTGAATTATACCGTTTTGTCCCTCCCTTGTCAAGAGGGTTCCCAAAACTCGCAGTCCTGAGTCCTGCTTGCGGCGGCCTCCGTCAGTCACCACTGAAAGACTCTCTCGACTACATCTAAAGCAGTCCCGGCTACGACGTGGTCACCGTCCGAGCCTCCACGGAGAAGAACGAGGCTGTGTCCGTGTCATACTTTCTTGATGTACTTGCGATGGATGTTGATATAGCGAGAGCGAAACGTGACAGAGGTTATATCCTCATATCGAATCGTGCGTGGTCCTGCCCACCTTCCCCTGCAGTCGAAATAATTGATGCTGACCGATTTCTTGTTCACTCTGCGAATCGGCCCGATAAGGAAATCTCCTTCTTCTTCGTTCTCAACGATCACGAACTCATCCATCCTCTTCAGATCCAGGAGAACGGTGGACCAGGCCGTGATGTCAATGTGCGAAGCAATCTCGGTGTCGAGGGTAAGACCCTCTTTTTCCATCAGGCGGGTACAGTATCGCGTCGAGGGAGTTGGCTTGAAGGCAGCGATATCGTCGTTCCGGATGACTTTGTAACCATCGATGGAGAAATCGTAGTCGCGTGCTATCAGCGTAAGGTTGGCCGATGTCTTGAGCACAAAGCCGTACAGATTATTATCGTCAATGCGGGGCCTCGTGATCTTGTGCGACCATCGCAGTTCACTTTTCTTGTGCGGTCTCAACGTTCGATTCTCCTTCACCTGATGTAGAAAGAGTAACGCATGATGTCACGGAATTCAACAGAAAAAGTACTGGCGACAGTCGCTCCAGTCGCTGTGTGCGACTACATTTCGTGGGGTCAGGCGGGTATCTTGCGTTGGATGTCCCAGTAGTTATGCCATAGATGGCTGGAACGCACTGACGCCAGGGCCATCATGGCCTCAGCATTGGGTTTGTCCCAGCGCATCCCTGGGCCTTTGAGCCGGACCGTCAACGTCTTGCAGAAGGCCTCTGTCGGGCCCGAGCCGATCTCATAGCCGGCCGCTTTGAATTGTGGATACTGCGTCATCTCCTGGCGGACATCAATGAACTTGATCAACTGCTCCAGGGCTTTGCGTTTGTCGGCGGCTCGAAGCGTCTTACGCAGGGCTTGGATCTGCTCCAGGGCCTGCTCGGGGCCTTGCTCTAAGAAGCAGCCACAGATCTGCTCACGCCAATGCTGGCTTTGCACACTGCCTTGGCCATAGACGCTTTGACTGGCCTTGATCACGTTGTCCCGCAGGTGATAGTAATCCAGGATGTTGGCCTTGAGCATCGGCAATTGGAGGTGGTATTGCTTGCGAATCCACTCGGCCCCGTCGCTCACCGAGTAGGCCAGAGCGGCTTGATCCAGCTTGAGTTGGCCGGCGTGCTGACGCATCAACTGGCCCAGCGTCTGGGCATTGCCGCTGGTGCCGATGGCATATTGGTGCTGTTTCGAGGGATCGTAGAACGCCACGATCTTGAACTCCTTGTACGGCAGATCACTGCCGGGATGCATCGGCCGACGCTTGGGCTGGCCCTTACGGCGACGGGCCCGTCGCTTGCGGCGTTTCTCTTTCTCCACCTGGGTGACCAAGGGCACCTTAACCCCATCGGCTCCGGTGATGATGCAGGTGGATTTGTTCGGTCCGGACCGGCAGTCCTCGGCCGCCCAGTCGGGGCCCAGAGCCCCCGAACGCTGCTGCGTCAGGACTTGCCGGCCCTCACCCTCGACAAGGCCGCGGACCGTCTCATGGCTGATGTGCAATTGACCGACGTAGGCCAGATTCTCGGCGGCGGTGCGAAAGTCACTGCCGACCGCCGCCCGGCAGCATAACTGGCGAACCCCCACGCTGTAGCGACTGTGGCTCATGCCCAGCCATTGATCCACCGGGGTGATGGAGCCCTTGCCGCGATTCCAATAGACCCGGCGGCGGATCTGAACAGGACCATTGACCGTCAGATACTCAATCGAACGGCAGCCTTTACTCTCGTACCTGGGGCCGTCGTCGCTGGGCATCGGGGGAAAAAGCCGCCTCACTGTGCTGCTGGCGTAATTGAAGGGCTCTCTCATAGAGACGCTGGCGAAACAACGCACTGGCCTGGCGAACGAGTTCTTCGCTATCGGCAATGATGCGTCCGGCCTGGGCCTGATTGACGGCCTTGACCACGTCCTCGATCAAGGTATCGACCTCTCCCCTCATCGCCTTTTTCAACTGTGAGGCAGTGAGCTTCTCGTGCATGAGTACTTCCTTGCTGTATGACTGAATGACTGAATAATTCCATTCTCATCATACGCTGTCCAACTGCCCACAGGCCATACGATCCCCACGAAAATTAGTCGCACACCAGTCGCTGCTGAAGGACTTCGGCTAGCCCCTGGTGAGGGTGCTGCTCATTATGTGGGGTCGGGTGGGGGACAAGGGCAGGATGGCGTCGTCACATGAGCCGGGCGGCATTTTCGCTTTACTGGGGGCGGCAGCGGGGATATATGTGGGCGGGTAGTAGGGGGTGGCTCCTACGAGTTGGGGTCTGGGCTGAAGGAGGTTTCTTATGAACCGGCATCTATTCCTGTCTGTGGCTGTCGTTTCCATTCTTGTCGTATTGTCCGGGTGTGCGGGCCGGGAGGAGAGCCGGCCGGCTATGCTGCAGCCGGGGGAGCGGCGCATCAGCGTCGAGGATTACGTGGACAAGATGAAGGCCGGGTGGGTCGGCCAGATGGCCGGCGTGGGCTGGGGAGCACCCACGGAGTTCCGCTACAAGGGCGTCATCATACCTGAAGATAAGGTGCCCGAATGGGAGCCGAAGCTCATCAACCAGTTCCAGCAGGATGACATCTATGTGGAGATGACGTTCCTGCGGACTCTGGAGCAGCATGGGTTCGGGGTGTCGATCCGGCAGGCCGGCATCGACTTCGCCAACAGCGGCTATCCGCTCTGGCACGCCAACAAGGCCGGTCGGGACAATCTGCGGGCCGGCATCGCGCCGCCGGACTCGGGACATCCGCAGTTCAACAAGCACGCCGACGACATCGATTACCAGATCGAGGCCGATTACTCGGGCCTGATCTCACCGGGCCTGCCCAATGTCGGCATCGAGCTGGGCGAGATCTTCGGACGCCTGATGAACTATGGCGATGGCCTATACGGCGGCCAGTTCGTCGCCGGCATGTACGCCGAGGCGTTCTTCGAAACGGACATTGTAAGGGTCGTCGAGGCGGGGCTGCGGTGCATTCCGCCGCAGAGCCAGTACCACGAGTGCATCATGGACGTGGTCCGGTGGTACAAGGAGTATCCCAGCGACTGGTCCAAGACCTGGCAACTGATCAACGAGAAATACCAACTGAGCCCGCAGAACCGCCGGTTCTCGTGCACCGGCCCGGAGGACGAGTTCAACATCGATGCCAAGATCAACGGCGCGTACATCGTCATGGGTCTGCTCTATGGCCGGGGCGATCCGGACAAGACGATTGTCATCTCGATGCGGTGCGGCCTGGATTCCGACTGCAACCCGTCCAACGCCGGCGGCATCCTGTTCACAACGATCGGGTTCAGGAACCTGCCCGAGAAGTTCTCCAGTGCCCTGGACCCCACGGGCAAATTCAGCCACACGCCGTATGATTTCCCCACGATGATTGGCGTATGCGAGAAGCTGCGCGCCAGGCCGTGGTCAACTGCGGCGGCAAGATTGTGACCGATAAGCAAGGCAGAGAGTACTTCGTGATCCCCAGGCAGAGGCCCCGCCCGAGTGCATTGGAGCAGTGCTGGGAGCCAGGACCTGCCATGGGCAGCAAGTACACAGAACAGGAGATGGCCCAGATTACGGCCGACGCCGGCAAGGACCTTTCCAAGGCCATGGCGAAGTTCGCGCCGGATTGGAAGGTGACCAAGTGCGGCGAGGAGATGGACCCCGGCCTGAAGGACGAGGTGCGTGGCAAGAAGAACGTGCTGGTGACCCATCCATTGAGCGAGACCGTCGGCTGCGTGATCAGCCGGACCGTCGATCTGCCGGCAAACCAGGTCAGCACCCTGAAGCTGGTGGTAGGCCACGATCCTCGCGGCGATTGGGACCTGATCGTCAAGGCCAATGGCCGGCAACTTCTTCGAATGACCATTGGCCCCGAGAACCTGCACTCTGGGCTGGACCGAAGTGACTGTCGATCTATTGCCCTATTCCGGCCAGACCGTCAAGCTGGAGCTGGTCAACGAGCCCACCGGCTGGCGTTTCGAAGCCGCCCACTGGGCCGAAATCTCGGTTCATGCACAGGGTCCGGGCGCGCGGTAATTCGGCCTTTGCGTGGACTTGACGGATGCCGGCAAAACGATTAGACTACTTCGAAATCGACTACTGTTTTCGGGAGATTGCAGCGCGATGATCAGCTACACTGCCAGATATACCAAGATCGACTCCGGCTACCTGGGGCAGTTGGTCGAGTGGCCCGAAGTTGTCACGGAAGGCAAGGACTTGGAGGAATGCCGGGCCATGCTTCGGGATGCCTTGCGCGAGATGGTGCTGGCATACGCGCAACTGGGCAAGGAAATCCCCGCGGGAAATGCCCTTATCGAGCAACTCCCGGTCGAGGTTGAGCGTGTCAGTCAAGCGACGTGATCTGATCCGTCATCTGGAGACAAACGGCTTCCGCTTGCTCAGGGAAGGCGGTAACCACTCCATCTACACCAGTGACGTCAAAGTAGTCCCGGTCAAACGCCACAGACAGTTCGACCGCATCACGGCCAACGAAATCTGCAAACAGGCAGGCATCCCGCCCGAGTTCAAGTGACGCTCTTTGTCAGGCAGGCTGGGCGGGGAGCCATTGAAGTCCTGCCTGATTCGTGGTAAGATAGCTGCCGTTATCGGGGTAAGGCCCCGCATGAAATGTACTTTTGAGGTGGAAGCACGACATGTCAGGCAACCTGGATCGGCGTGAATTCTTGAAAACCTCCCTTGTCGGTTCTGCGGCGGCTCTGTCGGCCCTGAGTCTGGAGGAACAGGCCCTTTTGGGGGCGACGACGAGCACCCCCAAAGTGTCCATGGAGACGGGTGTGCAGGGTTTGCCGGCGGGCAAGATCGGCACTTTGACGATCAGCCGGCTCATCTGCGGCGGTAATCTGATCGGCGGCTGGGCCCACAGCCGGGACTTGATCTACGTCTCGCCGCTGCTGAAGCACTACTTCACCGATGAAAAGATCATTGAGACCCTCGAAATCTGCGAGCAGAACGGCATCAACACGATCATCACGGGCACCAATTCCACCGCCGTGCTCAAGAAATACCGGGATGAGCGGGGGGGCAAGATCCAGTGGCTGGCGCAGTGCGTTCCCCAGGCGGACGATCTGGAGACCGATGTGAAGAAGGCCGTCGATGGCGGGGCGGCCGGGGCGTTTCTGATCGGCAATGTCGGCGACGAGTGGTCTCGGGCGGGAAAGGCCGATCAGATCGGCAAGTTCCTCGACTTCGTCAAGAGCCAGGGGGTCATCACCGGCGTCGGCGGGCATAATCTCGGCACGCCCATGCTCTGCGAAGAGCAGAAGCTGCCTGCCGATT
Source organism: Sedimentisphaerales bacterium (assembly GCA_963708075.1). GTDB lineage: Bacteria > Planctomycetota > Phycisphaerae > Sedimentisphaerales > Anaerobacaceae > PLanc-01. Next base: position 2,876,381 of record OY970194.1, on the reverse strand, counting down.
TCTACATGAAGACTCATCACAGCACCGAGTACTGGTCCAAGCGCCGGCCGGACCAGAACAAGGACGTGATCGACAACTATAACGTGGATAACTACTGGGACAAGGAGCCTGAGAAGACGGCGGAGTTCATGGCAAAGGTGGAAAAGCCCTGGATTGCGTACAAGGTCCTGGCTGCCGGGGCGATTCAGCCGAACGAGGGTTTCAAACATGCGTTTAAGAACGGTGCCGACTTCTGCTGCGTCGGCATGTTCGATTTTCAGGTCCGAGAGGACGTAGTCATCGCGAAGAATATACTGTCCGGCGAGGTCGGCAGAACGCGCCCGTGGCGGTCGTAGATTTACGAGCCTTATTGAGAAGGAGTGGGTTATGTCGGAGAGAGAAGTCAATCGACGCGGATTCATCAAGGGATCGGTGGCGGCATCGGCAGGCGTGGCCCTGGGGCTGAGCAGCTTTGAGGAGAAGAACCTGCTGGCAAAAATGGCCGAAGGCGGCAAGCCGGGCGATGAGAAGGCCAAAACCTCCGATAGCAAGATGCCCTGCGGCAAGATCAAGAACCTGACGGTCAGCCGGATCTTCTGCGGCGGCAACCTCATTGGCGGCTGGGCCCACAGCCGGGACCTGATGTATGTCAGCTCGCTCGTGAAGGCCTACCATACCGATGAGAAGGTGATGGAAACGCTGGAAATAGCCGAGGAGCGTGGAATCAATACGGTTCTGACCAATCCCGTCTCCGACAAGGTGATCAACCGCTACTGGAACGAGCGGGGCGGCAAGATTCAGTGGTTCTCCGATTGTGCCTCGGGCAAGGACATCAAGGAGGGCATCAAGCGGTCCGTCGATAGCGGGGCCCACGCCGTGTACTTCCAGGGCGGCTTGGCCGACCAGGCTGTGCGTGATGGCAAGACGGCAGCTCTCGGCGAGGCGCTGGACTATATCAAGAGTCTCAATGTCCCCGGCGGGCTCGGTGCACACGATCTGGAGACGATCAAGGCCTGTGTAAACGCCGGTTTCCAGCCGGATTTCTGGGTCAAGACGCTCCACCCGGACAACTACTGGTCCGCCACACCCAAGGAGAACCGCAAGGTGTTCGATGTGGTCGGGCCCGGCAGCAATGATCACAACCAGTACCACGACAACATGTACTGCCGCAATCCCCAGGAAACCATCGAATACATGGCGACCCTGAAGCAGCCGTGGATCGCGTTCAAGGTTCTGGCCGCCGGAGCGGTTCGACCGCAGGAAGGCTTCAAATTCGCCTTCGAGGGCGGCGCGGACTTCCTCTGCGTGGGCATGTTCGATTTCCAGGTGCGCGAGGACACCATCATCGCGCAGAATGTCCTCGCGGGCGATATCAAGCGTACCCGTCCCTGGTGTGCGTGAGAGACCAAACAGAATGTCGGGGGGATTACCGCCTCGTGAAATACGACGGGTGGCAGCGTCAAGCGAAGCTTGGCGATGGTCTTGTTGGGATGCGATACGGCCATCGCCAAGGCCTTCGGCCTTGACGCTGCCACCCAGAAAATGCATCGCTTTTCACGGATCTTCCCGTCGGGGATCAAGACGAGCGAAGGAAGGTGCGGCCCCGCCGGGTCGGGTCCAGGGACCAGCGGGGCCGCATGGGCGTTTGTCCTTTTTTCTCTGTGCAGCCCACCTTCGTGTGGAGGAAACCACGCGTAGCACACTTCGCATGGCCTTCGCAGAGGCCCGCGAAGCTTTCACTTGTAGGTCTGTGCACAGAGGAAAACGTTACAGGTCGAGCTTCGATTTTTGCGATTTTTTTTGTTCTTCTCTCCGTACGCCGGCTGAACACCCATCCCGGCACTGGGAAAACCTCACAGGCGGCGCCCCGGGTGTGCGGCTAATCTTCGTGGGGGGGGGCCGTGTATCCATCCTGTCATCCCTTCGACTATGCTCAGGGCAGGCCCTGAGCGCCAGCGAAGGATCTCCGCTGTGCAAGGGAACAAGCGTTGGTTTCATTCGTGGGCCAGATGCTTCGCTTCACTCAGCATGATAAATCCGGACAGCTCCCCCACGAAGCGTAGTCGCGCACGTCCCCGGAGGCAGCACTTGCCTCTGTTGACGATACAGGGGGCATGGCATATAGTAACGGTTTCGTGAAGAGAGTATGCCTATGATGACAGATACGAGGATCTACAGATGGCTGCGAAAGGGCAGTGCGAGAAGTGTACGGGCTTGTGCTGCCGGTACTTTGCGCTTCCCATTGAGACACCTGAGACGAGAGAAGACTACGATGATATTCGTTGGTATCTTAGCCACGAGGATATCTCAATCTTTGTCGAGGATGGGGATTGGTATCTCAGTGTGAGCAGGAAGTGCCGGCATCTGTCGGAAAAGAACCACAAGTGCCTGATTTACGACAGGCGGCCGAAAATCTGCCGCAAGTACAGGCACGGGGACTGTGACGCGGTCCCGGGCGAGTACGATTACGAGCTCCATTTCACCAGTGACCGGGAGATGGACGAGTACATCCGCATCAAGTTCGACAACAATGTCACGGAGAAACGCAAGATGGTGAAGAACGCCAGGAAGAGCAAGGCATGAAGATACCGCCGGTCAAGGGGACAAGGGATTTCTATCCACCGGACATGGCCCGCCGCAACTGGATCATTGACGGTTGGAAGAAGGTTCTCGATTCGCAACGGCTTTGAGGAATATGACGGCCCGATCTTCGAGTATCTGTCCATGTACCAGATCAAGAGCGGGCAGGAGATCGTGGAACAGTTGTTCTCGCTGCAGGACCGCGGCGGCCGGGACCTGGCGATTCGGCCCGAGATCACGCCGACGCTGGCCCGCATGGTCAATCAGCAGATCAACGCTCTGCCCCGGCCGATCAAGTGGTTCTCCGTGCCCCGCCTGTGCCGCGCGGAGAAACCGCAGAAGGGCCGGCTCCGCGAGTTCTTCCAGTGGAACCTCGATATCATTGGCGATGGGAGCGGGCAGGCCGATGCCGAGGTCATCTTCACGACCCTGGATTATCTGCGCACGGTCGGTCTGACCCCCAGTGACATCCGGGCCAAGATCTCCAGCCGCAAGCTCCTGGCGGCGGTCCTTGCGAACATCGGAATCCCGGCGGACAAGCTCGATCCACTCTATGCCGTGCTCGACAAGAAACCGAAGCTGCCGCCGGAGACGTTCCAGGCGATACTGGCCGAGCAGGTGCCCGACGCGAATCAGGCCCGCCGGATTCTGGACTTCATGTCCCTCGACTCCATCGAGCGGGTGGAGGAAACGGCAGGTGCGAACGAGCAGGTCCTTGATGCTGTTCGTGACCTCAAGAAGATATTCGCCATTCTTGACTGGATGGAGGTCAGCGACTATTGCTGCTTTGACCCGAGCATCGTGCGCGGCTTGGCGTACTACACAGGCATGGTCTTTGAGGTGCACGATGTCGCCGGGGAACTGAGGGCGATTTGCGGTGGAGGACGCTACGACAACCTGCTGCGGGATTTCGGCGGGCCCACCATATCCGCCACTGGGATGGGCATGGGTGACGCCGTGCTGGAGATCCTGCTTCAGGAGAAAGGATTGCTGGAGAAGCAGGTGCCCAAGCGAGAGCTTGAGTACTTCGTGGCATTTGCTGAGCAGAATCCGGTCTTCACCAAGGAAATGTACCGCGTGACGGCGCAGATTCGCTCAAGAGGCCACTCAGCCAACATCACCTACAAACTCGGCAATCTCTCCAAGCAACTCAAGGAGGGGGCCGGGCAGAATGCGAAGAAGTGTATAATCTTCGGGCAGGAGTATATCGACAAGAGACAACTTGTCGTGAAAGACATGGCGACCGGGGAGCAGCAACTTGTGAATGCCGAGCAGTTCCTGGCGGGCCTGAGTGCCTGAGATCGGCGCTGTCAAGGTGAGAGCCGTGGGTGGCAGCGGCAAGCGGAGTCTTCGGAGCTTGCCGATGGTGTTGACGCATATCCCACGAGCCATCGGCAAGCTCCGCTTGCCGCTGCCACCCATCCTGAGTCTTGAGTCCGCAATTGAGAGAACGGGGATGCGAATTCGATGAAAGAGTTCTCTCCCAACCACTACGAGCGAGCGTTCGAGAACTGGCTGATCGACCGTCGCATTCCGTACGTTCGTGCGGAGGAACACAAGCGGCCGGGGCTGCCCCCGGCATCCGTCAAGAATTTCGACTTCCTGCTCTACCCCCAACCCGACAGGAAGGTGATTGTCGAGGTCAAAGGGCGGACATTCCACGGCACGACACTGGCGGGACTCAAGGGCTTCGATTGCTGGGCCACCGCCGACGACATTGAGAGCCTGCGAACCTGGAGACAAGCCCTCGGCGCAGATCACGAGGCGGTCCTGGTTTTTACCTACCGTATCGAAAAAGCGGACGTGGATTTCAACGGCCACGGTGCGTTCAGGTACGAGCGTGACACGTATCTGTTCTTCTGTATCCGGCTGGACGATTATTGCCGGCACATGAAGCGCCGCAGCCCCAAATGGCAGACCATGACCCTGCCCGCCGAGAAGTTCCGCCAATATGCGACGGATCTGTCGTCGTTTCTGCCCTAAGACCCAATCTCACACCCGCATTCTGTGATTTCCAATGCTTGATCCGTGGCCGCAGCGCGGGTATAATTTCTTCCCAGGTTGGCTGTTACATTGACCGTGAATTCAAGGGGCCCATGGGGAAATCGGTTCACAATCTCGTGGGGGGACTGTGCGTGGTGGCTGTTGCCGGCGCAGCTTCACCAAGCCGGCCCGATGAAGCCCTCAAGACCCTGGAGGAGACGCTGCATATCGCTCGGTCGGCCGGCGGTGAAAGGCTGATCGGGCAAATTACGAAACACATCACGCTTTATAAGCCGAGGTCGTCGTGAAACCCATTACGCAAGCACAACCTGCCGTCGCTATTGTTCGCAAGCTGGCGATTGTACTATTTCTGGTTTCCGGCGCGACGGGTTTGATCTACGAGATCACCTGGATGCGTCTGTTCGGGACGGTTTTCGGCAACACCGTGCTGGCCGCCAGCACAGTTCTGACGGCGTTCATGCTGGGACTGGCCGTTGGCAGTTGGCTGCTCGGAAAACTGGCCGACCGATCCCGCCGGCCACTGCAATTCTATGGTGCGCTAGAGGTGGCCATCGCTGCCTACGCGTTCGCCTTCCCGACGATCCTCCAGCACGCCGATCAATTCTACCTGTGGTTCTATCAGACCTACCAACCCGGCTCCTACCTCTTGAATCTCGTCCGCTTCGGAGCGTCGGTGGTCATTCTCCTGCTGCCCACGGCTTTCATGGGCGGCACGCTGCCCATGCTCAGCTCGTTGTGGGCGATTCCCGCGGCTCATGGCGAGCCGGAGACCAGCACAGGGCGAAGCGTCGGCTTGCTCTATGCCGTCAATTCCTTCGGCGCTGTCATCGGCAGCTTCCTCACGGGCTACTTCCTCATCCGCCTCTGGGGCGTGAACGCGTCCATCTACATGGCGGCGGCGGCGAACGCGGTGATCGGTGCGGCCGCTTTGTTCCTGTCCTTCACTCTGCGGGCCCGGCGAGTGGTCCGCAACACATCGAAGCGGGAGCAGTTGGCCCAGGAGATTGCCCGCGTGGAGATGAGCCCGAAGGATGAGCCCACCTGCGTCTATTCGACCGGCCGCCGACGCGCGGTCCTGCTCAGCGTGTTCCTGGCAGGCTTCTGCGCCCTGGCGCTGGAAGTGCTGTGGACACGGCTGCTGGTGTTTGTCCTGGCGACCTCCGCGTATGCCTTCGCCTGCATGTTGACGTGTTTTATCCTGGGCATCGCCGTAGGGAGTCTGATTGCCGGCACCTTGCTGGTGTCGCGGCTGAAGAACCCCATGTTCGCGCTGGGAATCGTGGAGTTCCTGCTGGCGCTGGCCGTGGCCGGCTCCGTGCCGGTCCTGGGGCAGTTGTGGCGCATCGACATCTATGTGGTGGATCGCGTGGTCGGCGGGCAATTGTCTTTCTGGACGGACATGGCCGCTCATTTCCTCGACGCGATGGCCATCATGTTCCTCCCGACGCTGCTGATGGGCGTGGCTTTCCCGATCGCCGTGAAGGCCTGCGCCCCGGTCTGGCACGTCGTGGGCCGGGGTGTCGGACAGGTCTATGCGGCCAACACGGTCGGCTGTGTCTTCGGCGCGTTCACCGCGGGATTCCTGATGATCCCCTGGCTGGGGATGCGCAACAGTCTTCTCGTGATCGTCGGCATTCTCTTCCTTGCGGCTATATTCCTGATTCTGCTTTCGGCCCGGCGAGGCATCTTGTGGACGACGGCGGCGTTGCCGGTTCTCGGCCGCAGTCATCACGGCGAGTGCTCTGTTCATTCCACAGGATGTATTCCTGCGAACGATGAACACGTATCACTACCCCAGCAAGATCGTGTACATCAAGGACGGGACCACGGGCACGGTGACCGTACACGACCTGCCCGACGGAGATCGATTGATCGCGGTGGACGGCATCGACGTGGCCGGGATGGACCTGATGCTGCGCAGCACCCAGAAGCTGCAGGCGTACGTGCCGCTGCTCGTCCACGAGAAGCCGCAGGATGTCGTGCAGATCGGCTATGGCAGCGGTGAGACATGCGGGATCGGCCTGGACTTCGGCGTCGCTCGCTACAGCATCGTGGACATCTGTCCCGATATCTTCACAGCGGGCTCGTTCTTCGATGAGATCAACCGTCGCTCCTACGACAACCCTCGCCTGCGGAAGATCATCATGGACGGCAAGAACTTCATCAAGCTCACGAATGAGAAGTTCGACGTTATCATGAACGATTCGACGTACCCGGGAACGACGGGCAGCTCGGCCCTGTACACGTACGATCATTTCATGGCCTGTCGCGACCGCCTCAAGCCTGGTGGCCTCCTGTCCTGCTGGGTGCCTCTGGACCTGCGGCTGGAAGACTTTCAGATCATCGTGCGAAGTTTCCAGGCGGCCATGCCGCACAGCTCGCTGTGGATGGTCAACAACTGCTTGAACAAGCACGGCGTCCTGCTCGGAACGCTGGAGCCGACGAAGCTGGATTTTCAGCGCATCCGGCAACTCCTGGCCCGGCCTGACATCGCCGGCGACCTGAAGATCATCAACGTGCATTGCGTGTACGACCTGCTCGACTGGTTCGTGGTCGGTGAGGAGGGACTCAAGGCCCTGGGAGGCGAGGGCCCTTTGCACCGGGATGATACGCCGTACCTGGAGTTCGGGGCGGCGATCAAGCGCGATAGCGAACGATGCTGGCTGGACGTAATCCAGGCCATCAGCCGATACTACTCGCCGGTGCTGCCCTGCGTGAGGAACGCGGGACGGCTGCCGGACCAGCCGGAGGACCCGCGACTCGTGCTGCAACAGTATTCCCAGGGAACCGCCTGTACGCTGCGCGGCGTCGTCGGGGCCCTGCAGGGCGATCCCGACACCATGCACGCAGAATTCGAGATGGCCCGGAAGGCCAACCCACAGGATCGCGACGTCGATTTCATCCTGGACGAAATGCGCAAGGAAATCAAAGACCTGGAGGAGGCGGTCGCGAGGATCCCTGATTCCGAGGAGCTGAGGGACCGCCTGGCCCGGAAATTCCTGCTGCTACGCCAGTACGGGCAGGCGGCCGAGCAGTATGAAGCACTGATCCGTCTCGTCCCGGGCGAAGCGGCCGCGTGGAACAATCTCGGCGTCTGCTACAGGAACGTGAACGAATTGGAGAAGGCTGCCAAAGCCTTCGAGCGGGCGATCCAATGGCGGCCCGGATTGGACACGGCCTACACGAACCTTGCGGAATTGCATGCCAGCCGCGGGGATTTCGCAAGTGCGATCAAAGTCTTCGAACGCCTCTTGCCGCTGCTGCCCCGCGACAGGCAGGCGCGGACCTGCGACTTCATCGCCAATCTATACTTCCGGCAGAAACAGTACGACCTCGCCCTCAAGCATCTGGACATGGCGATCGACCTGGCGCGGGACGATCCGCAGTTGCGTCAGGAGCTGTCGAACAACCGGCAGCGAGTGCTGAACGAAGCCAAGCCCAGCGGCAAGTGACTGGTAATCGGTAGTCAGTAGCCGGTAGTCGGTGATGAAGAGCACGCAAGCCGACTACCGGCTACCGATTACCTTTTTTACGTACTTTTTACACACATCCGCGTCGTCACGCGCTCTCCCTCTTTTTACGTCCTATTTACAAAACCGGACCTTCTTTGTGCGTTATATTCTATAGAGCCACCGGAGCCGTTGACGGCTCTCGACTCGTTGCAGGCTACCGACAACTGAACAGGAGGCACAAAGATGAACAGGTTCAGAGCAGTCCCAACCGCCGTGATGATGGTTTTCGTACTTGCGTTGCCGCGCTGCGGCTTGGCACAGGTGCGCCACGTCGGGATCGAATCGTCCTTCTCCAATGTCCTCATTCCGCAAAGCCGTGCGTGGGCGTTTGCCCCCCGACACGAGAGGGCCGTCGAGATCACGAAGGTCGATGTGCTGATCGACATCGTGGAAGTGACGGCGACGACCTCAATCGAGATCCACCTGGCCAACCGGACTCATCAACGGCAGGAAGCCGAGTTGATTCTCCCCGTGCCCGATGGGGCGGTGGTACGCGGCTTTGCCTACGATGGCCCGAGCGGCCAGATTACCGCCCAGGTCCTGCCGCGGGAGGAGGCCAAGCGGATCTACGAGAGCCTCGTGTCCAGAATCCGCGATCCGGCGCTGGTGGAGTTCGTGGGATACAACCTGATCCAGTCGAGCGTGTTCCCCGTCGAGGCGAACGGCAAGCAGACGGTCCGCATCACCTACGAGCACCTGCTCGACGTGGATGGCCCTCGCGTCGATTACATCCTGCCCCGCACGGAATCGCTGCAATACGCAGTGCCGTGGAAGGTGACGGCGAGAATCAAGGCGGCCCGGCCGGTCTCGACCGTCTATTCCGCCAGCCACAAGCTCGAGATGGAGCGAGTCGGCGGACGGGAAGTGACCGTGAAGATCACGGATGAGGCCACGAAAGAGCCGGGGCCGTTCCGGCTGTCCTATCTGCTCCAGGAGGACAGTGTCACCGCCTCCATGTTCGCCTACCCCGATAAAACGGTCGGCGGCGGCTACTTCCTCCTGCTGGCGGGCTTGCCCGCGGACATGACGGGCGAGTCGACTGCGGCGACCCTCAAACGTGAGGTGACGCTCGTCATCGACCGCTCCGGCAGTATGCGCAATGAGAAACTCGAGCAGGTCAAGGAAGCGGCCCTGCAGACCATCGCCGGCCTGCGCGAGGGCGAGGCCTTCAACATCATCCTCTACAGCAACAGCGTTCAATGGTTCTCGCCCAAGCCCGTGATCAAGAGCGACGCCACAGAAAAGGCCGCACAGCGATACATTGAAGGGATTACCGCCACAGGCGGGACGAACATTTACGGCGCACTGCAGGCGGTCCTGAGCCAGCAGCCCACCGAAGGGACGCTGCCAATCGTCCTGTTCCTCACAGACGGACTGCCGACCGTAGGTCAAACGGCAGAGGCCGTGATCCGCGATCTCGTGGCCAAGTCCAATCCGCACAAGCGGCGGGTCTTCACCTTCGGCGTCGGCTTCGATGTCAACGCGCCGCTCCTGGAGCGCATCGCCGCCGAGTCACGAGGACGCGTGGAGTTCGTGCTGCCAAAGGAGGACGTCGAGGTCAAAGTCGGCCGGGTTTTCAAGCAGTTGAGCGGCCCGGTTCTGGCTGATCCCGAACTTCGCGTGACGGACCGTGACGGCGATGCCGCCATCGGACGGACCCGCGACATCCTGCCTGAGAAACTGCCTGATCTGTTCGAAGGCGACCGGCTTATTCTGCTGGGCCAGTACGTCGGCGAGGAACCGGTAACCTTCAAGATCACAGGCAATTTCTTCGGGAAACAGCGTACGTTCCAATTCGCGTTCGACTTCGACAAGACGAGTGCGAAGAACGGTTTTGTGCCGCGGCTGTGGGCCAGCCGCAAAATCGCCGAGCTGATCGACGCGGTTCGCCAGATGGGCGCCGACCCGGCCGCCTCCGTGAACGATCCCAAGACCAAAGAGCTGATCGATGAGATCGTGCGGCTATCGACCGAGTTCGGCATCCTGACGGAGTACACGGCCTTCCTCGCCCGCGAGGGCACCGACCTGCACGACGTCAGCGAAGTGCACCGAGAGGCGATGGACAATTTCTCCGCACGGGCAATGCGGTCACGCGCCGGCCCGGCAGCCGTCAACCAGGGCCTCAACAGCGTTCGGCAGAAGGGCCAGGAACAACTGAATATGAAGAACAACTTCCTTGATACTGACCTCAACGAAGTCTCCATCAGCGCGGTGCAGCAGGTCAATGACAACGCATACTATCGCCGCGGCGGGCAGTGGGTGGACAGCAAGCTGGTCGCCCGGCAGCAGCAGGCCTCGCCCGTGCGAACCATCGAGTTCGGATCGCAGGAATACTTCGAGCTGGCCCGCAAGCTGGCGAAAGACAATCGGCAGGGCAGCATCGCCCTGAGCGGCGATATCCTCCTGATGGTGGACGGCGAGCCGGTCCTGATCAAATCCCCGAGTGGAGACTGACAACGAATCCTGGAGCCTGTCCCATGATGGACGTTCCATTGATGCTCTCTCAAGCACGAGGCTATGCTCCGGGTGGCAGCGTCAAGCGCAGCTTGGCGATGGTCTTCTGGCCTTGCGAAACGGCCATCACCAAGACCTTCGGTCTTGACGCTGCCACCCGGTCATGCAACAGGCCTGTTGGGACAGGTTCTCGCTGAGAAAGGAGCGCGAGCAATGAGAAAAGCAATGTTCATCCAACTTCTGACTGTGGCTGCGATTCTACCGTGTACCGTACGTGTGGCCGAAGCGGCGGTGCCGGAGCCGAACAAGCCGCTGGTGCAGATCGCGATTCTGCTGGATACGAGCGGGAGCATGGAGGGGCTGATCGATCAGGCGCGGGCGGAGCTTTGGTCCATCGTCAACGAATTCATCTTCGCGCAGCGCGGGGGCCGCCAGCCGGAGATTCAGGTCGCCCTCTACGAATACGGCAACATGGGTCTGGCCGCCGAGACCGGGTGGATTCGCCAGATTGCCCCGCTGACGACGGACCTCGACAAAATCTCCGAGGAATTGTTCGCCCTCAAGACCAATGGCGGCGACGAGTACTGCGGCTGGGTCATCAAGGAGGCGACAGAGAAACTCAGATGGAGCGAGTCGCCGGACGACCTGAAGGTGATCTTCATCGCAGGCAACGAGCCGTTCACGCAGGGACCGATAGACTACCGCATGACCTGCAAGGCCGCAGTGGCAAAGGGAATCCTTGTCAACACGATTCACTGCGGCAGCGAGCGGGAAGGCCTTGATGGCCACTGGAAGAATGGCGCGGTCCTTGCCGACGGGCGTTATCTCAACATCGATCAGAACCGCCAGATCGTGCACATCCCCGCGCCGCAGGACACGGAGATCGCCGAGCTTGGCGTCAGGCTCAACACAACGTACGTGCCATTCGGCCAGCGGGGCCAGGCAGCCCAGGAGCGACAGGCCGCACAGGATACAAATGCGAACATGGCATCGCCTCAGGCCGTCGTCCAACGGACCCTGACGAAGTCGTCGCACAACTACGTGAACACCAACTGGGACTTGGTGGACGCTGTCCAGGCCAAGTCGGTGGACGTCAGCAAACTCAAGGACGAGGAACTGCCCAAGGACATGAAGGGCATGAACGCCGAGCAGAGGGCCAATTACGTGAATGCCAAGGCGAAGGAACGGGCCGACCTGCAGGCCCAAGTCCGGCAGCTCAACGAGCAGAGGAACAAGTTCATCGCCGAGGCGACGGCGAAACAGCAGGGTCCCCGGACACTGGGCTCTGCCATCAAGCAGGCCGTCCGCGAGCAGGCCGGGAAGAAGAACTACACCTTCAAGCCCGCCGAGCCTTCTCCCGACGCGAGCCAAGGCACGACAGAGCGCGCCCCCGCCCAGACGGGGAACTGAGCACGCACACTATAGACAACTCACTTCTCTCACCCGACCGACATCAGCACCCATGGGCCACCCGCGGAGGGTGGCCCCACTCTCTTCCACTCCACCGGGTGCACGACAAAGAAGTGGCAATTGAAGCGGGTGGCAGCGTCAAGCGCAGCTTGGCGATGGCGTCTTTGGCGTGCCTAAGACCATCGCCAAGGCCTTCGGCCTTGACGCTGCCACCCATAACCTCATAGTTGTACTTGGTCTGCCGCAATCTCGTCGTACACCCCGGCGGGGTGCGGTCGGAATACGGTGGCGATTGGTGCCGCTCTTCGTAGGGTGAGCGTCCCCGCTCGCCCCTTTTGTCGCATGGCCTCGCACCACATCCTGTCGATTGCAGATCCCTGCAATGGACGAGCGGGGACGCTCGTCCTACGCGGAGAACCGGAATCCGCCACCAAAGGCCGACCACACCCCCCCGGCGCGTCAGGCGGATTGACTACTGGCACATTGTTGTGGCGGTGGTACAATCAATAGCTTTGGAGCACAGTCAGGATGTTTGAAGCAAGCAAGGCACTGCCGGCCGGTTCGTCCGGGCGGGCGTGGCCGCTTTATGGGGCGGCGTTCACAACGGGTTTGAGTCTGAGCACCGCGTGGTCGGCCATGCCCTTTGTACTCATCGCCATGGGCGGCACCAAGGCCCACGTCGGCGACGCTCCGACGGTGAACATCCTCGCTTACATGGCGGCTCTTCTCGTGACCGGCTCACGGCTGGGACACCTGGACGCCAAACGTGCCACCCGGGTGGCCGTGGTGGCAGCGATGTTGTCTGCTTTTCTGATGGCGATGGCAGTCTTCGGGGCGACGACCGACCATGGCGCCGGCCAGCGGGTGTGGATCTGGCTGGTCATCGCGGCCGGCGGGCTGGGCGGGGCGGCGATGGCCCTGTTCTGGCCGTTCCTGATGAGCTGGGTCTCAGGCAGTTGCGAAGGCCTGGCGCTGAACCGGCGGCTGGGACGGTACAACGGCTCGTGGTCCAGCGGCGGGGTCGTCGGCCCGCTCGTCGGAGCCTGGCTGGTCGAGCAGGGGCCCTTGTGGCCAATGGTCGCCGCCGTCGTGTGCTTTGCAGCCTCCTTCCTGTTGCTGGGCCTGGCACGGAAAACGCAGAATACGGAATGCGGAATGCTGAATGCGGAATCGATCCCTTGCCCTACTCCGCAATCCGAAATCCGCAATCCGCAATCGGAAGACTTGATCCCCGACGCCAAACTCGTGGACTTTCGCTGGATGTCGAGGATCGCCCTGTTCTGTGCCTGGGCCTCATTTGCTATTGCCCGGTCGCAGTTCGCCCTGTTATTTACAGGCCTCGGTTACACCGAATCGCAATTCGGCGTGTACCTGACGACGGTGGCATTGTGCAATTTCCTGGCATTGATCGCCGGGGGCCGCTGGGCGTTCTGGCATTTCCGCGCGGGGCTGCTGTTTGGGGCGCAGGGCATGGTCCTGCTGGCCTTGTTGATGGTCATCTACGGCCGGGCCCTGAGCGTGCTGCTTCTCTCAGCCGTGGTTCTCGGCATAGCCTTTGGATTTGCCTACAGCTCCCACCTGTTCTACGGCGCCGCCGCCAGCCGTAAACGCTCCGTGCGAATGGTCATCCACGAGATTGTGATATGCCTCGGCGTCACCGCCGGCTCGTGGCCCAGCGGTCATCTGGCTCAACACATCGGCCCCTACGCCCCTTACTGGTTCGCCGTCGGACTCGTCACCCTGGGCGCCGTCGGCCAGATCGTGATCCACATCGCCTCCCAACTACGAGTCGCCGCCCGCGCCCAAACCCCTGCCGTCACCGCTGTCGACCCTGCCGAGTAACAACCACCGTAGACCCTGCTGAAGATATTCGCTTGACGTTTAACGCCGTGCGTTATATCATCCTCGTATGATAAAGAGCTTCCGTTGTCGATATACGCAGGCGTTGTTTGAGGGCAAGTGCCCTCGCCGATTCAGAGCGATTGCCGCTGTTGCTGAACGTAAGCTGCAAATGCTGGATGATGCTTATGCACTCCAAGACCTTCGCGTTCCACCGGGCAATAGGTTGGAGGCTTTGCGTGGAAGCCGCAAAGGTCAGTGGAGCATCCGCGTCAATGACCAGTGGCGTCTGTGCTTTCGCTTCGAGGATGGCAATGCTCTTGATGTTGAGATCGTCGACTACCACTGAGGAGACTAAGCAATGTGTCCGGTAAATAAAATGCGTCCAATCCATCCGGGGGAAGTCTTGCGGGAGGAGTTCCTCGCTCCGCTGGAGATGAGCGCTCATGCGCTGGCGATGGAGCTCAAGGTGCCTGCCCCCCGTATCAGTGAGATCGTGCATGAACGACGTGCCATTACATCCGATACGGCCCTGCGATTGGCCCGCTACTTTGGGACAACGCCTCAGTTCTGGCTCAACCTGCAAACCAGTTACGATCTGAGAATCACTGAACGAGAGGTTGGTTCAAAGATTGCAAGAGAGGTTCATACCCGGTGTGTTGCGTGATTCCGGCAAACCATGCCTGTGACCGCCAAAGACGCCATCGCCAAGCTGCGCTTGACGCTGCCACCCGCCGTAAGAGAGTATAGCCGCGTTCCTCACATTGCGGTCAGGCGGTGAGGACTTCGATGTCTTGCATCGAGCCGAGGCGGGGGTCGGCTAAGGTCAGGTAGTGGACCCAGCCGGGGTCGTGGCCGAGCAGTTCGCTGCCGACGGTGTCCACGGCGACAGGGTCGAAGCCGGCGAGGATCAGGCCTATGTGTTTCTTGCGGCCGGAGAGGTGACCGCCCTGCAGGGCTACTGAGGCGTCCACCACGGACAGGGCGGGCTTTTTGTACGTGCACACGTCTACGATGGCGTCGTCAACCGAGGGGCTGTGCAGCTTCGATTTGTTCCAGCCGTCGGCGTAGTACTTGCCGGGGGCCAGGCCGAACATGTTCTTCATCGAGATCGTCGTCTTGCTGAAGTCGTGGTCCTTCAGCACCGGCACGGAGATGATGAAGGCGTCCCGGGCGATCTTCGGCATGTGGAACGTCTTGAGTTGCAGAGCGTCGGGGTTTCTCAACTCGATGGTGTCGGCGCTGTTGAAGTCGATCAGCTCGATGTGGTGACGACGGGCCATATCGGTGTACCCAAGAGCGCCATACACGTCACAGGTGCGTCCGCCGCCGGCCCCTTCGCCGATGGCGATCTGGGCCTTCGTATGGTCCCGGCAGTACTTGTACACGGCCTCGGCGGCCTCCACGCTCGTTGTCACCGGTGGCGGTGAGGAGTTCGTCAGGTTGGGCTTGATGATTATCAGACCATCCTGGGGTAGCGCCTGTGCCGCTCCGATCAGATCGAGGGCCTTGCGGATACTGGTTTCGTAGTCTATGAACGGTACTTTGGCGACTCTGCTCATTGTCCCTGGCGCTCCGATTCGGCCGAATGACACAAGCCCTTAAGAACAAAATCTACCCGCGTGTCGTAGGTATTCCCCAACGTGGGATGGGCTGTCCCCTTGGCCCAGCCCGAAAGTCCTGGTACGAAGTGAAAATAATCGGAGGTGGGGTCTTGACTGTCAAGCGGTTTTCCGTAGATTGATGGGGTTTACCAGAGAGGGGAATCCGTAGGATTGATTAGGGATTATGGATGATTGATGATTGAAGAGGAAGGCGAGGAGTCTTTTTCCAATAATCGATCATCAATAATCGATTATCAATGGTTTTGGTTTGGAGATGGATATGATTGAAGTCAAAGAACTTCGGCGTCGGTTCGGGCCGGTAGTTGCTGTTGACGGCATTTCCTTCAGCGTGGAGAAGGGGCAGGTGCTCGGCCTGCTGGGCCCGAACGGGGCGGGCAAAACCACGGCGATGCGA
Organism: Sedimentisphaerales bacterium; assembly: GCA_963708075.1. GTDB lineage: Bacteria > Planctomycetota > Phycisphaerae > Sedimentisphaerales > Anaerobacaceae > PLanc-01. The sequence continues at coordinate 2,860,584 of OY970194.1, read as the reverse complement.
ATGCTGACCTGTTTCATCCGCCCGGACAGCGGTACCGCGAGTGTCTGCGGCCACGATATCCTGACGGATCCCATCGGGGTCCGCCGCTCGCTGGGCTACCTGGCCGAGAATTCCCCGGCCTACCCCGAAATGTCGGTGGGGGGGTTCCTCAACTTCATCTGCGACGTTCGGCAAATCAAGGGCAAGGACCGCAGAAAGGCCCTCGACCGCGTCGTGCCGGTGTGCTCCATCGACTCCGTGTATCACCAGAGCATCGAGACGCTCTCCAAAGGGTACAAACGCCGCGTCGGGTTGGCGCAGGCGCTGATCCACGACCCCCCGGTCCTGATTCTTGACGAGCCGACGGACGGCCTCGACCCGAACCAGAAGCACGAGGTCCGCCGCCTCATCACCGAGATGGGCAAAGACAAATGCATCATCGTCTCGACCCACATCCTCGACGAGGTCGAAGCGATCTGTTCGCGGACGATCATCATCGCCCGCGGCAAGGTGCTTGTGGACTCGACCCCCAAGGAACTGAAAGAGCAGCATCACCTCAGCCTGGAAGAGGTCTTCCGCAAGATCACGAGGAAGAAAAGCGCGTAGCATTGATAATGGATGATTGATAATTGATGATTTGCAGCCAACGGCAAGGCACGAGCCTGAATAATCAATAATCCATCATCAATAATCAATACTTTTGGGGATTTCGACATGAACAGCTTCTGTGCGGTATTCAAGAGGGAGTTGAAGAGCTACTTCACGACCCCTCTTGCGTACGTGTTTCTGGTCATCTTCCTGTTCTTTGCGGGATACTTAACATTCAAGAACGGCTTCTACGAGGTCCGGCAGGCGGATCTGGCGTCGTTCTTCATGAATCTGCCGCTCATGCTGATGCTCATGGCGCCGGCGACCGCGATGCGATTGTGGGCTGAAGAGCGCAAGGTCGGCTCCATCGAGCTGCTCTTTACGCTGCCTGTGACGATCACGCAGGCCGTGCTGGGCAAGTTCTTCGCCGCCTGGGTATTCCTCGGAATCGCCCTGGCCTTGACATTTCCCCTGATGATCACGGTTGCCTACCTCGGCGATCCCGATCCCGGACTGATTACCACGGGCTACCTTGGCGGCTTTCTCATGGCCGGCAGCTTCCTGGCGGTAGGCTGTTTCTTCTCCGGCCTCACCAAGAGCCAGGTGATTGCAGGCGCGCTGTCGGTCGTCGCCTGTGCAATCCTGGTATTCGCAGGGATGCCGTCAACGCTGAATTACCTCTCATCGTTCCTGCCGGTCGGGCTGTTGTCGGCCATCGAAGGCATGAGCGTGCAGGATCATTTCGAGTCGATGCAGAAGGGCATCCTGCAGTTCAGGGACCTTGCCTATTTCGTGATTCTCATCGCGGGCTGGATTGCGGCTTGCACGATCATTCTGGATGAAAGGAAGGCGAGCTGATGAGCCGGACAATACGAGCATTTCTGGGTGCAGTTCTTGTTCTGATCATTGCCTTCAGCGGCATCAGTATCAGCCAGAATCTGGGCAAACGCCTGAGGGTGGACGTCACCGATCAGGGCATCTATACCCTTTCCAATGGGACCAAAGCCATTCTGGGCCGGCTGAATCAGCCGATCAAGGCCAAGCTGTTCTACGCCAAGACGGCCGCGATGAAGGGCCCCGACCAGATCCGTTTCTTCAACAACTACTACGAATTCGTCCGGACCCTGCTCGAAGAGTACGTCGTGGCGTCGCGCGGCCTGATCGAGCTGGAAGTGATCGACCCTCGCCCGTTCTCCGATGAGGAGGAACAGGCGATCCGGCACGGGCTGAGACGGTTCCCGATCACCGAGGAGGAGAACTTCTTCTTCGGGCTGGTCGTCACGACGCAGTTCGGTGTGGAGAAGACGATCCCGTTCTTCGCACCGGACCGCCAGAATTTCGTGGAGTACGATGTCAGCTACCTGATCGACACGTCGATCACCAAGCAGAAGAAGAAGATCGGTGTGATGAGCTCGCTGGCGGTGATGGGGCAGGACACGAGCGACTACATGGCCCGCATGATGCAGATGCAGGGCCAGCAGCCCGAGCCGCCGTGGACAATTATTCAGCAGCTCAGGAGTGAATACGAGGTGACCACGGTCGGCACGGATGTCAATGACATCAACGACGTCGATCTCCTGCTTGTGATTCATCCGAAGGATCTGCCCGAGAAGACGCAGTTTGCGATCGATCAATACATCCTCAAGGGCGGCCGGACAATCGTCTGTGTGGACCCGCACTGCATCATGGACCGCCCGCAGCGAAACCCCATGCAGATGTCGGTTCAGGATCAGAGCTCGAACCTGGAGCGGCTGCTGCGCACCTGGGGCCTGGAGATGCCGAAGAATACGTTCGCCGGCGATAAGAGTCTCGCTCTGGAGGCTGCCGTCAATCGGGACCAGCGGGCTGAGAAGATCATTGGGTACCTCGGTCTGACCCCGGGGTGTTTCAACAAGGACAGTGTGATCACGACCGACCTGAACCAGGTCCGCGTGCTGTTTGCCGGCGCCCTGAAGGAGATCGATCTCGCGAAGAAGCCCGAGCAGGCGAAGAGTGCGGATGCGAACAAGCCGCAGGAAGAAGCGCCGGCTGCGGAAACGCCGTCGATCCAGCGGACGCCTCTGGTGATGACGACCGCGACGGGAAATGCGTGGACGGTCGCCAATTCCTTCGATCTGATGTTCCCCGATCCGGCCAAGCTCATGGGCAGGTTCATCGAGGGGACTGAGCCGGTGAAAATGGGCTATCTCGTCACGGGCCGATTCAAGAGCAGCTTCCCGGAAGGCATCGAGGTCGAGGTCGCGGCGAAGGATGCAGACAAGGACGAGGCCGACAAGGACAGCGATCCCAACGCGCCGAAGATGGTCAAGAAGCACGTCACCGGCCTGACCGAGGCGACCGCGGATTGTGCCGTCATCGTGTTCTCCGATGTGGACTTCATCAGCGATATGATGGCCTACGCCTCCACGCCGTTCGGCCTCAAGGCCGTGGCCGGCGACAACAGCGCCTTGCTGATCAACGCAATCGAGGACCTGGGCGGCTCGGGCGACCTGATCTCCATCCGCTCGCGAGGCAACTACAAGCGGCCCTTCACCGTCGTGGACGAGGTCGAGCAGGAGGCGGAGGAAGAGACCGCCAATGAAGTCGCGGTGATCAACATGCAAATCGAAGGCTTCAACCAGAAGCTGCAGGAATTGGTCTCCTCCGCCAAAGGGGACGAGCAGCAAGCGGTGGTGGGCGACACGATCGTCCAGCAGAAACGGGATCTCGAGTTGAAGATTCACACGGCCCAGCGGCAATTGCGGGCGGTCCAGGCCAAGCGGCGCGAGCGGATCGAGCAGCTTGGCAACAAGCTGGAGATGTTCAACGTGGGGTCCGTGCCGGGCGTGGTGATGGTGATCGCGCTGATGCTGGGCACGTGGCGCAGCGTCCGCCGGAGACATTACATCAGTCACGCGAGCGACGCATAAGATTGATAAAGGATAATTGATGATTGATTATTTGTGTGGATGCCGGGACGCGGCCTCAAATCATCAATTATCAATCATCGATAATCAATGAAGGAGTAGCTTGGATGAGCAACCAGAAACTCGGCATAATCGCCATCGTAGCGGCAGTGATGGTTGTCTGGGCGGCGGTTCAGTCGCGGATTCCGGGTGGGAAACATGCCGAACAATCCGGTCCGGCGTACCTCGTCCAGGGGCTTGACCAGAACGCCATCGCCAGTATCGTGGTGGGGCAGGGCAAGGACGCCATCAAAATCCAGCGGCAGGGAACCCAGTTCGTCGTCGTCAACGAGGTGAACTACCCCGCCGATGCGAAACAGATCAGCGACCTGGTCACGAAATCCCTCGACATCAAAACGTCGGAGGTCTATACGACCAATCCGAAGAACCATGAAGATCTCGAGGTGGCTGAGGCGAAGGCCAAGCACGTGGTCAAGTTCTTCAAGCAGGATGGCTCACTTCTGGCGGGCGTCGTGATTGGGAAATCGCAGGAGAATGGGCAGGACACGTACGTCCGGCTGGCGTCGAGCGACACCGTATTCGTGGCGCAGAACGTGCCGTGGTTTAAGGACCGGGCGCTCGATTACGTCAACCAGGAGATTGTGACGGTCAAACGCGAGGATGTCAACACGGTGACGGTGACCACGCCGGAAGGCGCCTACACGCTGCGGCCGCAGGGAAGCGACGGTGCGGTCCTGGCGGATCTGCCCGCCGACAGGGAGCTCAAGGATAGCGAAGCCAAGAGCGTCCTCAACGCATTGAGCAGCCTGCGATTTGACGACGTCAATACGCCCAGCGATGTCACGGGATTGACCTTCGATTCCACCTACGTCTGCCGGCTGAAAAACTCCACCGAGTACAAGCTGCAACTCGCCAAGAAGGGGACCAAGACGTACCTGATTTGCGAGGCCCAGTACACCGACCCGACCAAGGTGACGATCAACCCGAACGAGAAGGATTCGCCCGAGGAGCTCAAGAAGAAGGAAGCCAAGCTGCAGGCCCAGGAGCACGCCCTGAAATTCACGGCGCGTCACAAGGGCTGGATCTACGAGGTCCCGGACTGGAAGGCGAAGTACCTGATGATGAGCCGCTCGGGACTTCTGGAGGACGTGAAGAAGGAAGCGGAAGCAAGGCCCGCGGACCCGAATCAGCCGCCGGCGGCGCCCCAGGCGCAACCCGTGGTGCAGTCGCAGCCTGCCCAGCCGCAGCCGCCCAAGCCACAGGAACAGCCCGCAGCCGCGCCCCAGCCCGCAGTGACCGAGCAAATCCCGGCCGCACAGCCCGCGCCCGCCCCGGAGCCGAACAAGCCGCCACAGTAAGGCGGGGTTCACGCCCGCCGGCGATTGTCAGGCAAGGACGCGCGACGAATGAAAATAGACCGGTTCATCCTGGGAGACTTCGAGACCAACTGCTACATCGTTCGCGTCGATGAGCCGGCCCGGGATTGCCTGGTCATCGACCCAGGTTTCGACGCTCAGCAGGTCGTCGACTTCCTTGTCGAGCACTCGCTGAATCCTGTCGCGGTGATCCTGACGCACGGGCACGTCGATCACATCGTCGGCCTGGACGTGCTGCGGCAGCAATTCCCCCAAGCGAAGGTGGGGATTCACAAGCTCGATGCACCGATGCTGGCGAATGCGGCGGCGAACCTCTCAAGCTTCGTGGAGAAGCCCTACACCACCAAGCCGGCCGATGTGCTCCTGGAAGAGGGCCAGACCATTGAGGAGGCGGGCATCCGCCTGGAAGTCCTCCATACGCCCGGCCATACCCCGGGGGGCATTTGCCTGTACGCCCGCCAGGAGGGCCTGATCTTCGTCGGCGACACCCTCTTCGCCGACGGCGTAGGACGGACGGATTTCCCCGGCGGCGATATGGGTCAACTAATCCGCGGCATCAAGAGCAAGCTCCTGACCCTGCCCGACAACACGGTCATCTACCCCGGCCACGGCATGAGATCGACCATCGGCCGAGAGAAACGGGCCAACCCCTTCCTGATCTGAGGGACCACGTCAGCCCCCAAAAAATGCTGGTCAAGGGGCCTTGGCAATTGTATACTAATGTCGTGATTCCAGGCACCGGCACCACGTTCGCCTTCGCTGTGCGGCATGGGAAACCGCGACGATGAGGGTTCGCTTTCATCCCCATGCCCGCGACCGCCTGGCGGAACGCGGCACGAGCCAGGAAGAGGTCGTCCTTACGGTGGAGACCGGTGAGCGATTCAGTGCACGGTTTGGCCGGTTTGGATTTCGCCGCAATGTCCAGTTCGGCGAGTTCTGGAGAGGCAAACAGTACAGTTGGAAACAGATTGAAGCGTATGCGATCCGACGCTATGATGGCTGGATGGTCATCTCGGTAGTCACCAGGTACTTCTGATGGAAGGGCAGGGCAGGGTTGCATGAAATTCACGTATGATCCCCGCTACAATGTTGGCTACATCCGGTTCAAAGCGAAGAAGGCCGATGCCGAGTCGATCAAGCTCAGCGATGAGCTCGTGATCGATCTGGCCCCCGACGGCACCGTCTACGGGATCGAACTGCTCAACGCCAACGATCAGATGCTGCGTGACGACACCGGCGCGTTCAGCGTTATCAACGAGCAAACCGGCGAAAAGACCCGCTTCCCCCTGAGCAAGAAAGCCAAGAAACCCGCCAAACCCGCCGCCCGCCCCAAACGCCGACCCACGGACTGAGCATCGCCTACATCCGCCGGACCAAACGCACGCGGTGGAACCCAAACAGATCGCGCAGTATCATCGAACCGCGATCAGCGAAACGTGGCGCACGATCTCTCCGCTGTGGGCATCCACCAATACTTCTTGATTCATACGTGGGCTCGCGCCATAGGTTTCCATTTTCCATACCAGGCGAATCTCGCCCTTTTCGCTGAGGACGAGGGGCCCGTAAATCATCAGAATCGGCGGCGATGTCTCCGTCACCGTCCATCCATATTGTGCGGCGAAGAAGCCGATTGCCTTGCTCTGGGCCATCGCGCCATCCAGGGAAGGCGTCAGCGAAACCTTCCCTGTGTCCAGGACCGACGTATCGACTTGGATACCGCTCGTCACCGACTCAATACGGCCATCCTGCCGGACGTCAATGTGCAATTGGGCTCCATAGACTTCGAGACCCGCGTATTTCTGCTGATAGAACGCGTCGAAGGTGCCGACGCGGCTCACTTCGAAACTGACCGCATTGCTTGAGTTGACAAATAAATCGCGCCATTGGTACAGGAACCAATTGGCCGCTTTCTCCGCGGGGCTGCGGTAGTCTGGATCGACACCGAAGTGTGTCCCAGCGGGCGGCAGGATGAAGCTGATATAGTTCTGGCGTTTGCGAATCATCGGTTGCCCTTTGGGTTGGCCCTCGGCAGTCGCCAGAAGGTCCTGGAGCCTCTCATTGAATGTCTTGGGCAAACGTGATTTGCTGGCTTCGGGCGTGCCGCCGTAGGCGCCCATGTTGATCCGCCCGCCGTTAGGCTCCGGCTCGTCGCCGACCGGGCTATTCGGATCGCCCGCATCGATGCAGGGACTACTGACGTCGTCCATCACCCACCTTTGGCTGTTCGGGTCCCAGCGTCCGGCCAGGCTCTTGAGGTGGTAATCACCGGCCACCCAGAAGTCGTCATTCGGATCCTCCGGCGTGCTGTTGGGGTCCCAGTAGCCGGGCATGGCAAAGGCGGGGTCCCGCTCTATGTTTCCGATCACCCGCGAGGCAATCGCGTTTGGATCGATACAGCAGTAGGAGCAGGCGCCCAGCCAATCGGTCACCGTCTGATCCTGTGGAGGGACCTTCTCATTCTTCCAGACAATGCAGTTGAACAACTGCGATGAGCCGTTGCCGCTGGCGCGTATCTCCGGGTTCTGAGCCGCGCGATTGCCCGCAATGGTGCAATTCGTCAGCTTGAGATTCCTGCCCGCGATGGCGCCCCCTAGTGCCGCGATGTTTCCAGTGAGCAATGAATTCCTCAATGTGAGCGTGGAATTCAGGTCGCCGCAAATTGCCCCGCCCGACACCATCGCGGTGTTGTCCATGAACAGCGAGTCCTCAAATACCAGCGTGCCCTCTGCCTCCGCGGCGGCGGCCCCGCCGTTGCCTTCAGACCACCAGTTGCCCGACCCGCTGGTGTTGCCGATGAAGGTGCAGGAAGCTGCGAACACCTTACCGCCCCAGGTCGTTATGGCCCCGCCGGACATGTACGAGCGGTTCCCGATGAACACGCAGCGGTACAGATCGACGCCGCCCCCGTTGGTACACAGGGCGCCGCCCTTGGCTCCGTAGTTGTCCTTGAACGTGCTGTCGACGATCTCCACGGAGCCAATGGCTCCAGTGGCGATGGCTCCGCCCCAACTCGTTGTCGTTCTGTTGTTCGTGAAGGTGCAGTTGGCGATTTTGATGTTGTTCCCCAGGATGGACATTCCCGCGCCGGCGATCCCGCCTCCCCTGGAGATGATGCTGTAGTCGCCGCCCGTGATGACAAAACCGTTGATCATAACATCTTCGCCTGTAACTCGGACGACGCGGGTGACGTTGTCCACCCGGTCAGCGGAGGATTGCTCCCAGGGCTGTGTGGGGAGCTCGGGAAGGTCATCTCCCCTTAGATCGCCGCTGAGGACCGTAGCGTAGTCATTCACATCCCTGGCGTCCGGATCGGGCATTCCTGCGCCGGCATACCCACCCTCAAGAGCCAGGCTATCGAACAACCCGAAATATGCGGAAGTGTCACCTTGCTTCCGCCCCGTGCCTTGGTCCGGCTTGTAGGTACCCTGTGCCACTCGGATCTCGACCGGTTGCTCTACCGACTTGGCCGCCGCTAACGCATCCTGCAGGTACTTGCAGGCACTCTGCCAGGAAGCCCCGTCGCCACCCGGCGCAGCGTCGTCATCCACGTAGATGATCTTGGCCGGTGCGACTGCGCAAAGGCCCACGATGATACAAATGACTGCTGACTGCTTGCTCCGCTCCATGATTGTCGCCTTTCGATGAATGAGAACGATACCGTGCCGGACCACCGGCGTTGACCCGCCTGCAAGCAGGGGGCCGACATCCTTGCGTCCTTGCGTGCCACGACGCAAATCGCGGGAACATCCTTCGGAAGGGGGGCGTGGTATGAAAGGCGTTCGAATTATGATCGATGATGGCGAGAATTATAATAACAACATGCCGCCCGCCTTCGTTCCGCGATTTTCCATATTCTACCGCCGGGGCGGGGATTCGGCAAGTGGTTTTTCGCAGAAATCAAATGTGTAAGGGTGAGTGCCGACTGCCGGTAAAGTGTCCCTGAAATCCTTGGGATGTGGTATATTGGCAGCATCGGTAGAAACAGCCGTATCGCGTGTGCGGCACGTGAAAGGTTCATGGGCAGGTCCGTCCACAGGGGTGGAGGAGACGTGCAGTTCAAGAGGATCAGAGGTCAAATGGCAGATTTCAAAACGTGCGTAACAGGGCTGGTCTTGCTGGTCGTAGCATCTCAGGCGGCGGGGGGCAGGGAGGCTATCTGGATCGAGGGCGAGAACTGTGCCGCCACCTCGTTCAATCGGCACGGGTGGTATCAGAATACGGGTATCAGGAAGGACCTGCTCTCGCCCGGCACTCCCGGCGCCGCCGGCGGCGCCTGGCTCGCGCACTACACGAGCAAGGGCTCCACCGAGCAGGCCTCGGCGACGTACCGGCTCACGATCGCCGAGGGCGGGACCTATTCGTGGTGGATTCGGCTCAATCCGTTCAGCAACAGCAACGGCGGCGGGAACTACAGCTATCGCTACCGGCAGGGCGGCACATGGACCGCGTGGAAGACCCTCGATGTCTCCGAGGCGAAGGACCAGATGATCGATCTGGTCGAGCCCGGCATCGATATCCGTTTCATCGCGTGGTGCTACGGCGGCGCGCTCGATCTTGTGCAAGGCTCGTGCGAGATCGAGGTGCGCTTGTCGCGGCGGGCGGGCGACGCCGACAACCACGGCGGCATCGACGCGATGGCGCTTGTCAACTTCCCGTGGGCGCCGGCGGGGGTGGTTCCGCCTGATCCCAATGCCCCGGCGTCGGGGCCGGGCGACTGGTTTGTCCTGATGGCCGGACCCGATCCGTTCTCTGCCGACTCGATCATCGATGTGAGCCGTTTGATCGAGAAACCTGCGGGGAGTCGCGGGGTCCTCACCTCCCGCGGCAAGGATTTCGCCTTCGAGGACGGCACATTCGTCAAGTTCTGGGGCATCGACGCTTCCATGACGGATACGGTCGAAGCGCAGGAGCGGCAGGCAAGGTTCTACGCCAAGCACGGGATCAACATGGTCCGCCAACACCCGGTGGAGAGCGTGCTCGGCTCGCTGGCCCGCGACGCGAGTGGCCGGCACTTCGATGCCGCCAGGCTCGACAAGCTCGACCGATGGTTCAGCATCCTCAAGAAGAATGGCATCTACATGACGTGGTCCATTTTCTACCACCATGTGGTCCTGCCGGATCAGGGGATCGATCAGGGGCTCTACAACGAACTGCCCAGCCAGGGGGCCGGCAAGGACACCTACGGCCTGGCCACGTTCATCCAGGAATACCAGGACTCGCAATGGCAGTACGCCCGCGAGGTGCTCAACCATGTCAACCCGTACACGGGGCTGGCGTACAAGGACGATCCGGCCCTGGCGGTTGTGGAGGCGAGAAACGAGGACTGCGTGTTCTTCCACAACCCGCTGGGCGACGGCTTCGTCACGGGCAAGTCGTATCCGAAGCACGGCGCGAGACTGAAGCTCCTGTGGCAGCAGTGGGTCAAGGGCAAGTACCAGACTGACCAGGCGCTGAGCAAGGCCTGGGGTGCAGGACGCAGGACCAGCGCCGCGTACAATGGCGATGGGTCGCTGCGCAGCCGGCCCGACTCGGTGGACGAGACGAGCATGTACATCTACGCCGCGTGGGAGATGGAGAAGGACGGCCCGCGATTCAACAAGAGCAGCGAGAAGACGCGAATGGGCGACTTCATCCGCTTCCTGGCCGAGATGCAGCGGCAGACCTATGAGAACCTATCAGCAGCGGCTGCGCGACATCGGCTACAAGGCGGTGACGGTGAGCACGGCCTGGTACGCCGGCGGGCCGGCCGCCTCGGCCGCGAACGTCTGGACCGATGACGCCATGGGCGCCATCGACCGGCACAACTACTGCGGCGGCGGCGCGGGCGGACACGGCATCACCACGGGCAAGGTGAACAACCAGACGCATCTGGACAAGCCCGGTCGCGGCATCCTGTCCAGCGGCCTGTGGCAGGTGGAGGACAAGCCCTTCCTCATGACCGAATGGACGCAGATGCCGCCGAACCAGTGGAAGGCGGAAATCGCCCCGCTGGTGGCGTTCTACGGACTGGGCCTGCAGGGCTGGGACGCATCGTATCACTTCGCGGGCTCGCGCAGTTACATGGGCAACGGCTGGCCCGGCATGAACTCCTACGTGACGGAGACGCCGCACTATATCGGCCAGTTCCCCGCCCTCGCGTTCGCGATCTACAACGGCCATTTCGCGGAAGGCCAGATCGTCTCCGCCCGGCGGCTGTCCACAAGCGCGATCTTCGCCGGCACGGACGCCCTGCAGCAGACCTCCGGCCGCGTGGGCGGCGATGAGAACGAGCTGCTTGCGCACGGCGATACGCCCGTCGAAGCGCTTGCTGTCGGACGAGTGACACTCAAAGTGGCAGACGGCCAGCCGCCCTCGTACCTTGCCCCACTGGCAGACTGGATCAATGGCCGCAGGCAAATCGTGCAAAGCAACACGGGCCAGCTCACGTGGGACTTCGCAGACAAGACCGTCGCCATCCATAGCGACAGGACTCAGGGCGTGGTCGGCTTCGCTGCCGGCGGCACGTACGACCTGCCCGGCGTGACGATCAAGGAGATTGCAACGCCCTTCGTCTCGCTGCTGTTCACACCGCTGGATAACCGTCCGCTGATCGAGTCCGGGCATATCCTGATCACCGCCTTGGCGAGGGACAAACAACTCGGCACGGTGTACAACGAGGACGGCACAGAATTGGTCGAGACCGGCGGCCCGCCCCTGCTGCTCGAACCCGTCCAGGCGACGATCACGCTGAAAGGCAGCCCGGCGACTTCCGTGCAGGTGGTTGACGTCTATGGCGTCCCGACCGGCCGGCAAGTCGAGCGGACCGGCGACTCTTTCCGCATCGACGGCCGCTATGCAACCTATTACTACGAGATCCGCAGGTAGAAGAAGCTCTATCGGCAAGCTGACGCTTGCCGCTGCCGCCCGTTGTCGGCAGGATAAGAAGCGACGACCGCTGCCCTCCTGTCGCGTCGGCAGGAGTGCAAAGCGGTAGACGCAATGCAAATATCCGGGGGACGCTGCACTCAATTCCGAGCCGAAAAAAGTAAGATGTCCCCAAAATGCATGAATTGCAGGGCTGAACGACAAGACGCAGCAGCTTATAATAAGTCTTAGAGTATCCTGTAATCCGTTTCGTGAGGTGCACGATGAGTTGGAAACACGGATTACGCCAACATGGCGTACTGGCTGCTTTGGGCGCGGCGTTTCTGTTCGGTGGCGGTACGCCGCTCGCCAAGTGGCTGCTGTCGGGTCTCGACCCGTGGCTGTTGGCCGGCCTGCTCTACCTCGGGTCCGGAGTTGGCCTCTGTCTGTACCGCCGCGTGCGCAACACGCCGGCGGGCAAGCTGGCGCCCGGTGAATGGCCGTGGCTGGCCGGTGCGATTTTCGCCGGCGGGGTGGTTGGTCCGGTGCTGCTGATGTTTGGGCTTGCCAGGATGGCAGCATCGGGCGCATCGCTACTGCTCAACGCCGAAGGTGTGTTCACTACGCTGCTGGCGTGGTTCGTCTTCCGCGAGAATTTCGACCGGCGTATCGCGCTGGGGATGGCCGCTATCGTCGCCGGCGCGGTTGTGCTCAGTTGGCCGGGAGAAGCCCGGTTCTCCATCGCCTGGCCCGCTTTGGCCGTTGTGGGGGCCTGCCTGGCATGGGGCATCGATAACAACCTGACCCGCAAGGTGTCCCTATCCGATGCAACCTGGATTGCCGCGATCAAAGGCTTGACGGCAGGTGGCGTGAACATGACGCTTGCTTTTCTGCTGGGTGCGAAGTGGCCCCCTCTACCCAATCTCCTGGGAGCGATGCTGGTCGGCTGGCTCGCCTACGGAGTCAGTCTGTCTCTGTTCGTAGTGGGCTTGCGTCATCTCGGGACGGCCAGAACCGGAGCCTACTTCTCCGTTGCACCATTCTTCGGCGCGCTGCTGGCGATTCCGCTCCTGGGTGAATCGGTCAGCCCGCGGCTATTGATCGCCGGCGCTCTCATGGCGCTGGGCGTCTGGCTGCATCTGACCGAACGGCACCCTCACGAACACACGCACGAAGCGCTGGAGCATGAGCATGAGCATATCCACGATGCGCACCATCAGCACAAGCACGACGAGTCGGGACCCCCCGGTAGGAAGCACAATCACCAGCACCGGCATGCGCCGCTGATTCATAACCACGAGCATTTCCCGGATGTACATCATCGCCACAACCATTGAGACTTAACGTGCTCTGTAATCCGTTTCGTGGTTCTTGTTCTGGATGCGCTGCTCTCCACGTGGCATAGTGAGGCTCATTCTGTTAGAGCCTCTAAGAGTATCGGCCGCATCACAAGAACCTCTGTATGTCCTGACAACTCTTCCTTCCGCGTTTCTGACAGAGGGGTACTCAATTCTTGATGTACGCCCGGCTCTCCCGATAGGTGTGGGGGGAGGGGAATCGGTGTGCGGTGCACACCCTACTACTGCGACCATCTTAAAGTTGTGGGCAAAGTGCATTGCTTACGATGGGTGGCAGCGGCAAGCGCAGCTTGCCGATGGCTCGCTATATGCGGAACACCATCGGCAAGCTCCGAGGACTCCGCTTGCCGCTGCCACCCGATACTCACATCTTTAGTGTGGTCAGAGTACTACGTGTCACAGAATAAGCACAACTGATGATATTAAAGGATGTTTCGATAGTTCCTTAGTCCTTGGGGGACAAGAGGTTGCAGGCAACACGGAGGCCGTGGGAGTTTCGTAGTTGACAAACTAGCATCTGGAGTTATACTGCGGGTATCGTCGCGACATAGCGACGCACGGCGGCCGCCAGTGCGGTCGGCAGCCGGTGACAAGTGGATGAGCGAGTCCGTGAATGTGGGAATATGACATGTAGCGCAAATCAAATACCATAGATTTAGGAGGAATTGCCTATGGCAACAGAAGCTCAAGTCACCGCCAATCGTCGTAACGCCGCCAAGAGCACCGGGCCGAGGACCCGGCAGGGCAAGGCCGTCGTCGCCATGAATGCCCTCAAGCATGGCCTGTGCGCCCGGCAGGATGTCGTCCTGGGCGAAGATCCGCAGGAATTTGAGCGGTATCGCGCCGGGCTGCTCGATGATCTGTCGCCGCTGGGGGATGCCGAATGCGTGCTCGCCCAGCGGTTCGTCGGGCTCTCGTGGCGGCTCAGACGAGCCGAACGGCTGCAGAACGAGGTCTTCGATGCCCTGCTGGCGAAGGAACTGGCTGAATCCATGGAGGACTTGCCCGATGAGCTGACGCCTGAGGACGAGCAGGAGCTGATGAGCGATCCGAGCGCCGATCCCCGGCTGGCGATCGGCCGCATGATCGCCAGGGACTTTGCCTATGAGCGCTCCCTGGAGCGGCTGCTGACGTACGAGCGCTGGATCGAGAACTGCCTGTACAAGACCACCAGAGAGCTGCGCCAGTTCCAGCTTGCCCGGGCGTCGGCGACGCATTCTTCTGTAGAGACGCAACATCTTGCGTCTCTCGACCCCATGGCCATGAACAACCCTTGTTCTGCAAAACAAAGCCAATCGGCTGCTGAGACAGTGGTGGGCACAGCCCACCCTACGAGCGGGACCGATTCTGCAAAACAAAGCCAATTGCGAGGGTCGGCGACCGGGGCCGGGGCCCTGCCACGGTGCGTGCGACGTGTAGCGTGGCATTCTCATGGCGTGCCGGGCTCGTACTGAGCGTTTGAAATGGCCAGGCTGTGTGAAACAAACCCAATTGCCGGGTCCGGCCTAGGTTGTTCTTAGAAGGCGCTGAAGTATTCGGGGCGGCCGTCGTCGGCGTCGTAGTGGGTGGCGTCCTCGATTTCGGATTTGACGCAGATACGCTCGATGTGCTCAGCGCGCTTGGTGTTGCTGTCCACGGTGACGAGGATGCCGTTCATGCGGACGTCGCCGGTGGCGACCTCGAAGGGTACGGGCATCTGGGTGCGGAAGGACTTCAGGACGCTCTGGGTCTTTCGGCCGAGGACGGAGTCGTGGGCGCCGGTCATGCCGATGTCGGTGATGTAGGCAAGGCCTTTGGGCAGGATCGTCTCGTCGGCGGTGGCGACGTGGGTATGGGTGCCGAAGCAGACGCTGGCCCGGCCGTCGAGGTGGTATCCCATCGCGATCTTCTCGCTGGTGGCCTCGGCGTGGAAATCGACGACGAGGATGTCCGCCTGCTGCTGGAGCCTGGGAATCCACTTGTCGGCGGCGGCGTAGGGGCAGTCCGCCGGCTTCATGAAGAGCCGGCCGATCAGGGCCAGGACGCCAACGGTCGTCCCCTTGCCGGTCAGGTAGACGCCTGTGCCTCTGCCGGCGGCGCTCTCGGAGAAGTTGGCCGGTCGAACGATGTTGGTGGCTGTCTCCAGGGTCTCGATGATATCTCGCTTGCGGAAAGCGTGGTCGCCCAGCGTGATCAGGTTCACGCCGTAGTTGAGCAGCTTCTGGTAGATCTGCGGGGTGAGCCCGGACCCGCCGGCGGCGTTCTCCGCGTTGACGATGACGCAGTCGATGGACCGCTCGTTCACCAGGTTCCTGAGCTTGTCCGCCAGGACCCTCCGGCCCGGCCGGCCGACGACATCACCGATGCATAGGATGTTGATCTTCATTGAAACGATCTCAAGGCAATCATGGGTCGAGCAGGACCTGTCGGACCTGCTCGACCCACGTCTGGTTTCTCGCAATTGCTGAGCTTACTTTGCGTACTCGACGCAGCGGACCTCGCGGAGCAGGGTCACCTGGATCTCGCCCGGATAGGTCATTTCCTGCTCGACCTTCAGAGCGATATCGCGGGCGACCTTCATGGCCGCCTCATCATCGACCTCGTTGGCGTTGACGATGACGCGGATCTCGCGTCCGGCCTGAATGGCATACGCGCTCTCGACGCCCTTGAAACTGGTGGCGATTTCCTCGAGCTTCTCCAGCCGCTTGATATACCGCTCCAGGGTCTCGCGTCTGGCGCCGGGCCGCGATGCACTGATGGCGTCCGCGGCGGCAACCAGCGGCGTATACGGGTTGTCCGGCGGCACATCGCCGTGATGCCCGGCCACCGCATTGAGTACGATCGGTGACTCGTTGAACCGCTTGAGGTAGTTGGCCCCGATATCCGGGTGGCTTCCCTCGACATCGTGGTCGATGGCCTTGCCGATATCGTGGAGCAGGCCGGCCCTGCGGGCCATCGAGCCGTCCAGACCGAGCTCATCGGCCATGGCCTGAGCCAGGAAGGCGACTTCGACGCAATGGCGCAGGACGCTCTGGCCGTAGCTGGTCCTGTAGGCCAGGGCCCCAAGCACGCTCATGACCTTATTGGGCAGGCCGCGGACGTTGGTTTCGACCGCCGCGTCCTTGCCGAGTTGGAAGATCTTATGGTTGACGTCGGTCTTCGTCTGGGCGACCAGTTCCTCGATCCGGGAGGGGTGGATTCGGCCGTCCTGGATGAGCCTTTCCATGGACAGGCGTGCGACCTCCCGGCGGACCGGGTTGAAGCCGCTGACCACAACCATGCCGGGGGTATCGTCCACGATGACGTCGACGCCGGTGGCCTTCTCGAAGGCCCGGATGTTGCGGCCTTCCCGGCCGATGATCCGGCCTTTCATGTCGTCGTTGGGGATATCCACGGTCGAGACGGTCACTTCGCAGGTCTGCTCGGCGGCATAGCGTTGGATAGCCGTGCTGATCACGTGCCGGCTCTTTTCCTCCGCCGTTTCTTCCGCCTCCTCGACCTTGCGCTGGATCAGGGCGGACATCTCGTGTTCGCACTCGTCTTCCAGGCGTTTTAGCAGGAGCTCCCGGGCATCATCAATGCTCATAGCGGTGATCTTGAGCAATTGGTTCTTCTGCTGCGCGACCAGGACCGATAACTGCTTGTCCTTCAACTCGGTGTTGCGAAGTCGTCGGTCCAGTTCCTGTTCCTGCTCTTTCAGGCCCTTTTCCTGCTGCTGGAGGAATTCGCTCTGGCGATTCAGGGCATCCTCCCGTTTTGAGAGCCTGTTCTCGGCCTCCCGCAACTCGGTTCGAGTCTGGTTGGCCTCGGCGGTGAACTCTTCTTTCTTCTTAATGGCTTCAGCGGCGGCCTCGATCTGGGCGGATTTGATAATGTTCTCCGCCTCTCGTTTAGCTCCATCGAGTTGCCTTTGGAGGTCCTCTGCCCGTGTCTTGTTCCGTGTTCTGGCGAACATCTGGAGGACAATGGCCCAAAGGCAGGCCCCAAGGATGAAGCTAACGATCGTGGCGATGCCGGCTTGAAGCGTCGTGAACTGCATCAATACGGCGTCCATGTTCCTACCTTTCCACACCACGGCGTTGCGATATTACGGCTACTGGGGACGCCAGACGCATGGGCCGGCAGGAAAGCTCAAAGAAGTGCCATGAACAGCAGAATCCACTCGCCAAATGACCAAAAATCAGCCCGACAGGAGCCCTAAGCCCTGTTCATCCGGTAATCTACCGATGTGCAGACTTGTTATTGCCCGGATATTCACTGATCTTATGCTCAATGCCACCGCTCCCTCGCTGGAAAGCGATTCACGTTTGCGAGTCGATTGCGTTTCACGCCAAACTCGCCCTCACGGGCCGCAGAACACAGAGACCATCGGGGTCTTCACGCGTTCCGATCGGCTTGATGAAGGTGTCTTCGCAACTTAGCCACCGTATGAGACGAGCTCAAAAATGCCCATCCCAGCGTACCATCCGTCTCCGCATTAGCCTTCGCTATGACGCAGAGTACGGATGACCAGTAACTTTGTTCGTCCACAGTTGCCTATTTCGTCGGCCATGCTAGGGCGTTGCTGAACATCCGTCAAGAAAAAAACTCCAAAATTGGGGCGACAGGGGGGATAATTCACTCTCCCGGCTGTGCCAAGGGAGGGCCGGAGGGTTATCGGACGCGACATCCGGCTGCAAGGGGCTGTCGCGCCTGACCGAAGAGAAGGGGCTGGTTCATTCATCCTATGATGGCCGTCTGGCCACAGGATGGGTGGCACGGGCAAGCTTGTTTGCCGGTGAAGCGTCGGATGGTCTGGTCCAATCGAGGCGGTGCCACCCGGGGCGCGGGGTCAGCACCACATTTTCAGGACCTTCGGCAGGACCTTGAAATGGAAGGACGTGCCCTTGCGATAGATGTTGCCGTCGACTTGGGCGTAGCGCTCCCGCTGCATGGTGATCTGAATCTCGCCGGCCTTGCGGTAGATGCCCATCTTGTTCTCGTTGAGAAAGGCGTTGGCCAGGTTCTGGACGATCTCGCCCCAGCTCGAGTTGATGGCGAGAAGGTGCAGGTAGCCATCATCGAAGACAGCGTGCGGAACCATCTTCATCTTGTACCCGTAGTAGGGGATTTTCGTCACGATGGCCGTGACGGCGCCCGGCACGACCAACTCCTGGCCATCGACGAGGATGGACATGTCGCCGCGCTCGAGATCGGCGAAAAACGAGCCGAAGGTGGCCCACGCGTAGGCCTGCGGGCCGGTGATGCCGCTCTCGCGGAGCACCTCGCGGCGGTTGATGATGTCGCCCTCGATCCCGACGCTGCTCATGAAGGCCTTTCGCTCGCCGTCGCACAGGATCAGGTCGAGATGCCGCAATCGGCCCTCCTTGATCTTTTTGGCGGCCCGGGTCAGTTGCGGCGGCAGGTCCAGGGCGTAGCCCAGGGCGCAGCCGGACCCAAGCGGCAGGTAGGAAAAGGTGGTAGCGGCATCCAGGGCATTGACGGCATCGGAAAAAGAGCCGTCGCCGCCGGCGATGATCAGGATTTCGGCCTCCCGGGCCAGATCGGCCCCGCACTGCACGAATTCCTCCCTGGACTGGGTATCCAGGCCCCGGATCTCGCAGTCGCCCAGGATATCCTTGACCGCCTGCAGCGTTCTGGCCTTGCGCGCGGCATTTGTACCTCCCGCCTTCGGATTTACGAGCATGCCGAACTTCACGTGTCAGTATTCTCCACTTGTTCCTTCTGTTGCTTGCATGGCATCCGCCGCCCATCCATCAGGATGGTCAGTCTGCCCCTCAGTCGGATAGCCACCGCCAGGGATTATACGAATCCGCAGGACAATCGGCAAGCAGGGCAGGAGCCGCTGGTACCGATTGCGACTGAGGATTCCGTATCTTCGGATGGCAGCGGCAAGCGCCGGCTTACCGATGGTTTGCCCATCCGCCATCGGCAAGCTCCGCAGGCTGCGCTTGCCGCTGCCACCCACAGCATGGGGCTTGTTCTGTCACAACTGCGTTGCGTGGACGACCTCTGGATGGTGGATTTCGGTTGATGCAGGGCAGCCAGGGGGTAATAATGATGAGGCCGTGAGGGCGGGAGCCCTTGGGGCAGGGGGAGACGGCGGTTCGCTGCGAGCGTGGCGGAATTGGCATACGCGCCAGGCTTAGGACCTGGTGTCCGAAAGGACGTGGAGGTTCGACTCCTCTCGCTCGCATTGGGTCTTTGAGGTCCTTGGCGTCCTTGAGATTCCAGGGGACCTAAAGGACTGAAACGACCTCAGGGACGTAAGAGACCCCTTTCGGGTGGAAGAAACGATGAAACGATGTATTCTCGTGACTGCCTGGCTCGCACTCACACTTCTGCTTACGTCCTGCACCACCACACGCAAGTCGACTCAAGCGGTCCGTCCTCTGGCGGTGCTGGGGGCGTTCCGGCCGGAGGTCGTGCTGCTGGAGAAGATGCTCACCGATGCCAGGGTGCAGGAGATCGAGGGCATCACGTTCATGTCGGGCCGATTCGGGGACAGACTCATCGTCGTCGCGTGGACCGGGGTCGGCAAGGTCAATGCCGCGATGACGACCACGCTGCTGATCGAGCATTTCAGGCCGACACGAGTCATCTTCACGGGCATTGCAGGTGCCATCGACCCGAACCTGGAGCCGGGCGACATCGTCATCGCCAGGCGGACAGCCCACCACGACATGGGGACCCTGTGGCCGGAGGGCATGGAGCACGGGGGCATCAAGAGCCGCCTCACCGGCGAGGACAACCCCGTCTTCTTCCCGGCCGACCCGAATCTCCTGGCTGCCGCTGACTGTGGCGCCCGCAAGGCGGTCTTTGATCCCATCACCCTCCAGAGCGGCAAGCGACCTCCCAAGGTGATCACCGGGACGATCGTCACCGGCGATGCCTTTGTGGCTTCCAAGGATAAATGCAGGGAACTTGAGGAGAAGCTCGGGGCCGATGCGGTGGAGATGGAGGGGGCCGCCGTTGCCCAGGTCTGCTACCAGCGGGGCGTCGGCTGCCTGGTGATCCGCAGCATGAGCGACAAGGCCGACGAGAGCGCGGTGATGGACAAGCAAATCTTCTACTCTCTGGCAGCGAAGAACTCGGCGAGTCTGGTCGCCGGGATGATCGAGTGCCTGGGCCCGTGATTCGGGCCAGCACATGAAGTTCAGGTGAGGGGACGCAATGGTCAAAGAGTACTTCCGGCTCGATAGCAGACAGACCACGACCCGGACGGAAGTGGTCGCGGGAGTGACGACCTTTCTGACGATGGCGTACATCATCTTCGTCAATCCCGCCATCCTCAGCGCCGCGGGCATGGATAAGCAGGCCCTCGTCGTCGTCACGTGCATTGCCAGCGCCATCATGACGGCGGTCATGGGCCTGATCGGCAACGCTCCGATTGCCATGGCTCCGGGAATGGGACTGAATGCGTTTCTCGCCTACAGTCTCGTCCAAGCGGACCAGATCACGTGGGAGACCGCCCTCGGGGTCGTGTTCCTTTCCGGCCTGCTGGGTTTCACGCTGACGCTGCTGGGCCTGCGCAGGCGGCTGGTGGAGGCCATCCCCGTGAGCCTCGTGTCGGCCATCGCTGTGGGTATCGGCCTGTTCATCACGTTCATTGGCCTGGTCAACATGGGAGTCATCGTGAAGAACGAGGCGACGCTCGTCTCTGCCGGTCCGCTGACCGCCACGGTGGCGATCGGTCTGGCCGGCCTGCTGATGATGGCATTTCTGGAGATACGAAGAATCAAGGGGGCGCTGCTTATCGGGATCGCCTTCTCCACTCTACTGGCGGTGATCTTCGGATACGTCGAGAAGCCGGCCTCGCTGGTCTCCTTCAACTTCGATATCCGGCCGGTGGCGTTTCGACTGGATATTCTGGGCGCGTTCCACTGGAGCCTGTTCGGCAGTGTGTTCACGCTGTTGTTCATGGACATGTTCGACGGCATCGGCACGCTGGTCGCCTGCTGTCACGAGGCGCGTATGGTGGACGAGCGCGGCAGGATCAAAGACCTGGGCCGCCTGCTGGCGATCGACACGGCCGCCAGCATGGTGGGCGCGGTCCTCGGCACGTCGAACGTGACGGCCTACATCGAATCGGGCGCGGGGATTCAGCAAGGGGGGCGGACCGGCCTGACGGCGCTTGTCACGGCCCTGTGCTTCGTCCTGGCCCTGCTGTTCGTGCCGCTCGTCGGCATCGTGCCGTCGTATGCGACGGCCCCGGCGCTCGTGATGGTGGGCCTGTTCATGATGAAGGAGATCCGGAGAATCGACTTTAGCAACCTGGAAGAAGCGATGCCCTCGTTCATCATCCTGGTGATGATCGCCTTGAGCTACAGCATCAGCAGGGGCCTGGCCTTCGGCTTCATCTCGTTCGTGCTCATCAAGCTGGCGGCGGGCAAAACCAGGGACGTGAAGCCCACGATGTGGGTGATTGCGATGTTGTCTTTGTTATTCGTGACGATGGACCGCCTGCGGGCGATATTCCAATGAGAGTTCTCCGTTGTCAGTTCACAATTGTCGGCAAAAGCTCGCCCCCTACTGTCAACCGGGAACCGCCAACTATCAACTCATTTTGAAGGAGTGCAGCGATGGGAAAAGTAGGGATCGGGGTGAACATGGAGTACGTGCGGCACGCGGACAAGTCTTTTGAGTGGGGCGTCCAGAAGGCGGCTCAGTTGGGCTATGAATACGTCGAGCCCATGGTGCACTGGGGCCGCGAGCTGCTCAGTGAGGCGGGCTATTTCCACAGCGTCTCGATGCTTGATGATCCGTACCGGATCAAGCGAGCGTGCGAGAAGGCGGGGATCAAGCTGTCCGGCTTGTCCGCCCATACGCCGCTGTGCAAGCCGGAGATCGGCACGGAGTACCTCAAGCAGGCGATCCGCTTCGCCGCCGAGTGCGGGGCGCCGGTGGTCAATACGGATGAAGGGCCCAAGCAGGCGTGGACGACCGAGGACGAGGACTTCACGCTGATTCGTTACACGCTCAAGGAGGCCGCTGCCGTGGCCGAGCCTCGCGGCATCCTGATCGGCATCGAGCCGCACCAGCAGTACAGCAAAACGCCCAACGGGCTGGACAAGATCGTGGGGCTCGTCCGCTCCAAGGCGATCGGCGTCAATTTCGATACCGGCAACAGCTACCTCGCCGGCGAGGACCCGGTCAAGTGGCTGCGCCACGTCCGCAGCAGGCTCGTGCACCTGCACGCCAAGGACATCTCCGTCCAGCAGTCCGAAGCCGAGCGCGGCAAGGTCACCGGCACCGCCGTCGGCTGTGCCTGCGGCGACGGCGTCGTGGACTGGGCGAAGATCGTCGAGCTCTGCAAGGGCGCCCCGCGTGACATCGTCATGAGCGTCGAATGCGGCACCATCGACGAGGCCGAGCGAAGCATCAAGCACCTCAAGCAGTTTGTATGAAAGGAGCGGAGAGATGAACAGCAGGTGTATGGAATTTGTGGCAATGATCGTTGTTCCGGTGTTCTGCACCACTGCTCCGGCAGCGTCACGAGTGGCTGCTGTACAACCCCCATGGGAAGTCACTGTGGACGCGAACTCCGTGACGATTCATACGGGAAATGCATCCCTCTCGAAGTATCGCTTTGGCGATGTTTCGTTCAAACCCTATATCAAGCAGCTATTCACGCCCGGCGGGGTGAACGTGCTGTTGGATTCCCCGCCGGACCACGTGCATCACCACGGCCTGATGTTTGCCTGCGACGTGAACGGCGTGGATTTCTGGGGTGAGACCGCGGGGCAGTCACCGCTCGGGAAGCAATGGCACCAGCGGATCAGGGATGTCGCCGTGGATGGTCCGCAGTGTTGCCGCTGGGCCTGCTTTGCGGAAGACATCGGGTGGTTCTCGCAAGATGACGGGGAGAGTATGCTATCAGAGCGTCGGATAGTTACTGCCGGCCGGGCTGGTCAGCCTGCCGCCACGGTTCTGACATGGACATGTGAACTGGCAGTCCCGGCGGGCAAGAAATCCGTGTTGCTCAGCGGCGCGCACTATCACGGGCTTGGCATGCGATTCATTCGCTCGATGGATGCTGATGGCGAGTTCCGCAACCCGGACAGGGATCCCGGCGTAATCTTCCGGGGCGAGGAGCGGCTGCTGTGCTCTCGATGGTGCGCATATACGGCCAAGGCTGACGGCAAGCTCGTAACCGTGGCGATGTTCGACCATCTCGATAACCCACGTTATCCGGCGACCTGGTTCACGATGGCCAAGCCGTTTGCATATCTGTCGGCTACAATGAGACTTCACGAAGAGCCCTTGGAGGTGTTAGCCGGCAAACCCCTCGTCTTGCACTATGGTGTAGCCCTCTGGGATGGCCGCATAGAGATGGCCCAAATTGATGAACTTTACGGCCAGTGGGTCGCGACCCAGCCGTTAGTCGGGAGTAAACGATGATTTGCGGCGTGGGCAAGTCCGTTGCCCATGCACTTCTGTGAGGATAAACACGATGAGCGAAAGCAAAAGGAATAGGGATGGAAGCATGACCCGGCGAGGATTCATGCACGGCGCGGGCGCGGTGGCTGGGGCGGCGATGATGGGAATGGCACGGGGGCCGTTTGTGGGTAGGGTGCTTGGGGTCAATGAGCGGCTTGGGGTTGGATTCATCGGCTGCGGGGGACGCAGCGGGGCGCACTTCGAGGCGGTGCACTGGCTCAAGACGCAGGCGAAGGAATCAGTCGAGATCGTCGCCGCGTGTGACGTGTACCGGCCCCGGCTGATGAAACGGGTCGAAGGTTATGGCGGCAAGGCGTACATGGATTACCATGAGTTGCTGGCCGACCCGAACGTGGATGTCGTCTGCATCGCCACGCCGGACCATGTCCATGGATACCAGGCCGTCGACGCGATCAAGGCCGGAAAGCACGTGTACTGCGAAAAACCGGTGACGCACTGGCGGCAGTTCGAGCTGACCAAGCGCCTCGCGCACACCGTTCGCGAATCCGACCGGGCGTTTCAGCTCGGGACGCAGGGGATGTCGGATAGCGCATGGCGCCAGATGCGAAAGCTCCTGCAGGATGGACTGATCGGCCAGCCGATTCACGCGGAGTGCGGTTATTTCCGTGTCGGCGACTGGGGCGAGCGCGGCATGCCCATCGACGATCCGAACGCCAAGCCCGGGCCGGACCTGAATTGGGAGGCCTTCCTCGGCGACACTCCGAAGCGGCCGTTCGACGTCAGCCGGTTCTTCCGGTGGCGGATGTACGAGGACTACGCAGGCGGACCCTCCACGGACCTGTTCCCGCACGGCCTGACGCCGCTGCTATACATGCTGGGCGTCAAGATGCCCAGTATGGTCGTCGCCACCGGCGGCAAGTTCCGCTACCAGGAACGCGAGATTCCGGACACGTTCAATACCCTTATCGACTACCCGGAGAAGATCACCGTCGCGGTGCTTGGGACGCAGGGCAATGACTACCAGGGCGCCGCCGGTGGTCGCGGCGCTCCCGGCAGGGTGCCGACAATCCGCGGCTGGGACGGCACGCTGACGCTTCAGGGCAATGAAATCGTCTTTATTCCAGCCGACGGCTCGAACAAAAAACCACAGCGATTCGCCATTGAGCACGGCGAGGACTTCACGGGCTACTGGAAGAACTTCCTGGCCTGCTGCCGGTCCGGGAAGAAGGAGACGGAAAGCCCGATGGACCTGGCCTATTACGTCCAGACCGCGCTGCAGATGGGCATGCTCGGCCTGCGAGAAGGCAAAGTCGCCAGGTTCGATTTGGAAAAGGAGCAAATCGTCCTTTGATGTCCCACAGGGACTGACATAAGAAAGGAAGGTTAACCATATGTGGAAGAAAAACGATCTTGCTGTCATAGTCCTGGCCGTCATCCTGGCTTTTGTATTGGCTTCACAAGCCCAGGACCGTCCCGGGGGCGGCCCGCCGGTTTTTCAGCCCAGTCCTGAGCGGCCGATGGAGCCCCAGCCCCCGATGCCTCCGATTCATGAGTACGCCCGGCAGTTGCATGAGCGGGCTCGCCAGGCTCAGGAGCTTGCGGATCAGTTGCGCCGCCAGGCGGACGAGCTTGATCAGATGGCCCGGCAGGGGCCGATGCCCGGCATGGGGCCGGGGGCGATGTTTGGTGCGGGGCCGGGCCCGATGGACCCGATGCAGCGCGAGTTGATGGAGATCAAAGAGGCCATCGGACGTGCTGAGCGGGAGGGACGGCGCGAGGAGGCGATGGAGCTGCGCCGTCGCGGGGAGAGACTGATGGATGAGATCCGCTCGCGAGAGCGGAAGCCGGGAATGGAAGAGCCGCAGTTCCCCAAGTTGCGGGAGCGGATCGAGCGGTTGCAGGATCAGGCTCGTGATGCGGAGGCGGCCGGACGCGAGGAAGAGGCTCGACGCCTGCGCGAGGAGGCTGAAGCTGTTGAGATGAAGATGCGCACCGAACTCCAGGTCCGAAACATGGCGGCGAACCTGGAGGCGATGCGCAGGGAGGCGGCGGAATTGCGCGAAAAATCCTCGCGAGCCAAGAGTGAAGGGCGCTACGAGGAAGCCAGCGAGCTATGGAAGAGGGCCGAGAACCTCGAACGCGAAAGCAAAGCCGGGAAGCAGAAGATCGAGCGTTTCAAGATGGAATCCCAGCTCAAGCACATGCGTATGATGGCCGAGCGGGCCGAGAAGCGGGGCGACATCAAGAAGGCCGAGGCCCTTGCCCGCGAGGCTCGCGAGTTGGAGCAGCGTCTCCGGAGTCCCAAGCCGCAGGGGGGACCCGAGGCAGGCGGCGATGAAATGCCTCGCATGGTGGAGGAACTGCGACAGGAGAACAAGCGGCTTCGCCAGGAGGTGGAGGAATTGCGGAAGCAGAGGCTTGAACAGCAGCCTCGCTGACGTCCATCCATCGCGTTCCTGATCCTTGTGTCGTTTAGAGAAGGTGGACTACCCGGATTCACGCCGGGCGTAGATCCTCTGTCCCCAGACCGGGTGGATACCTCTTTTTCGGGCCACAATCGGGCCAAATAGCAGAATAGTTACAAAAATCAGCGCTGAGGGATTACCCATTTTGCCGATTTTGAAGCATAATAGCCTGAAGATCAGCGGGTGATGAATCCCGCCATGTACAAGCTGTGCGGCATGAGCATCGCTGCGTCGCGACGACCGGCCGCCTGCGTTTTTTCTGTTCGGTTTCTCAATGGTACTTGACCCGCGAATAATGCAGGACTGGGAAATAGCCGAGGCGGCCGAGGAGCGGATGAAGCCGATCCAGCGGCTGGCGGCCGAGATTGGCCTGGGTGATGACGAGTTGATCCCATACGGGAACAAGCTTGCCAAGGTGGACTACAGGAAGGTCCTGGCGAGGCTGCAGGACGCTCCCACGGCCAAATACATCGACGTGACCGCGATTACCCCGACGCCCCTGGGCGAGGGCAAGACGACCACGACCATCGGCCTGATCGAGGGATTGGGCCAGCTCGGCAAGCGGGTCTGCGGGGCGATCCGCCAACCCAGCAGCGGCCCGACGTTCAACATCAAGGGCTCCGCGGCGGGCGGCGGCCTTGCCCAGTGCATCCCGCTTACCCCCATCTCCATCCGGCTCACGGGTGACATCGATTGTGTGACCAGCGCCCACAACCTCGCGATGGTGGCGCTGACCGCGCGGTTGCAGCACGAGCGGAATTACGACGACGCCCGCCTGGCGAAGAGCAATTTGCGGCGCCTGGACATCGATCCGAATCGCGTGCAGATCGGCTGGGCCATCGACTTCTGTGCCCAGAGCCTGCGGCACATTCGGATCGGGCTCGGCGATAAGATGGACGGCTTCGAGATGAGTTCGGGCTTCCAGATGACCGTGGCCAGCGAGGTCATGGCCATCCTGGCCGTCGCCAGGGATCTGAAGGACCTGCGCGAGCGGATCGCGAAGATGGTCGTGGCCTACGACCGGCGGGGCAGGGAGGTCACGACGGGCGACCTGGAGGTGGATGGGGCCATGACGGCCTGGATGCTCGACGCCATCAATCCCAACCTGGTGCAGACCATCGAGGGCCAGCCCATGTTCATCCACGCCGGACCCTTCGCCAATATCGCCATCGGGCAAAGCTCGATCATCGCCGACCGGATCGGCACGAAACTGGCCGACTACCACGTTACCGAGAGCGGTTTTGCCGCAGATATCGGCTATGAGAAGTTCTGGAACCTCAAGTGCCGGATGTCCGGCCTCCGGCCTGATGCCGTCGTGATCGTCGCGACAATTCGCGCGCTGAAAATGCACGGTGGCGGCCCGGCTGTCAAACCCGGCATGCCGCTCGATCCCGCATACACCAGCGAGAACCTTGCCCTCGTCGAGAAGGGCTGTGAGAACCTCATCGCGCACATCGAGATCGTCAGGAAGAGCGGCGTGCGCCCGGTCGTCTGCGTCAACAGTTTCAAAACCGACACGCAGGCGGAGATCGACCTTGTCAGGCGAATCGCCACGGCCAACGGCGCCCGGGCCGTGCTTTCCGAGCACTGGCTCAAAGGCGGCCGGGGTGCGATCGAGCTGGCCGAGGCCGTGATCGAAAGCTGCAACGAGAAAAACGATTTCCATTTCCTCTACGACATGAAGATGCCCTTGAGACAGCGGATCGAGCTGATCGCTCGGGAGATATACGGTGCTGACGGCGTGACCTACACGGATGCCGCTCTGGAAAGAGCCAAGGCATTGGAGGCGGAGTCCCTCGGCACGCACCTGGGAACCTGCATGGCCAAGACGCAGCAGAGCCTGTCCCATGACCCGGAGTTGAAGGGCCGGCCGCGAGGCTGGACGTTGCCGATCAACGACATCCTCGTGTACAAAGGGGCCGGCTTCGTGGTCCCGGTCGCCGGGTCGATCAAGCTGATGCCCGGCACCGGCTCCGATCCCGCCTTCCGCCGCGTCGACGTCGATGTCAACACGGGTAAGGTCCACGGGCTGTTTTGATTGACGGTTTGCCGTTTGCGATTTACCATCTGCAAAGATGCTGTGCGCATCGTCGTTCTCGTATTAGTCGTCAGTCGCAGATTGTAGATGAGGACAAATGACAGCACGAATTATCGACGGCAAACAAATCGCGGCGGACATCCGGGCGGAGTTGAAGGATGAAGTGGCTGGGCTGAAGAAGCGGGGGATCGTGCCGGGATTGGGCGTGATCCTGGTTGGCGAGGACCCCGCCTCGAAATCATACGTGACGTCCAAGGAGCGGGCGTGCGAAGAGATGGGCATCTTCTCCGATGACAACCGGCTGCCCGCTGGGACTTCGCAGGACGAACTGATGGCCCTGGTCCGGCGGATGAACGGCGATCCGAAGATCAACGGCATCCTCGTGCAACTGCCCCTTCCGCGGCACCTCAACGAATCCGAGGTGCTCCTCGCCATCGACCCCAACAAGGATGTCGATGGATTTCACCCGATGAACGTGGGGAAGATGGTCGTGGGGGAGAAGGCGTTTTTGCCCTGCACGCCGCACGGCGTGGTGCAGTTGCTCGTGCGAAGCGGCGTGAAGATTGACGGGGCACACGTAGTCATCGCGGGCCGCAGCAACATCGTTGGCAAGCCCTTGGCCAATATGCTCATTCAGAAGAGCCCAACCGGCAATGCGACCGTCACGGTCTGTCACACGCGAACCCGGGACCTCGCGTATTTCACGCGGCAGGCGGATATTGTCATTGCCGCTGCCGGCCGGCCCAACACGATCACGGCCGACATGGTCAGAGAGGGCGTGGTCGTTATCGACGTGGGCGTCAACCGCATCGAGGACGCGACGAAGAAGCAGGGCTTTCGTCTGGTCGGTGACGTCGATTTCGACGCCGTGAAGGAAAAAGCCTCTCTCATAACTCCCGTCCCCGGCGGCGTCGGCCCCATGACGATCACCATGCTCCTCTACAATACTGTCGAATCCGCCAAACGCGCCGCCGGGTTAGAGTGACAAAGGCAGAGTCGGCGCCCGAGGGAGGTACTATGGGCTATCGTCTGCGCGTCCTGATCTTTTTGGCACTCCTGTTCGCCTGTGGCTCACTGCGGGCATTTGCCGCTCCGGAGCCGTCGCCGCTGTACATGCTGACGTACGACCACGGGGGACTGGTCCTCTGGGGGCGCGACCATTTCGTGGAACACCTGCGGACCGCCGCCGAGTGGTTGGATCGCTATCCGTCGTTCAAGATCGGTCTGGACAACGAGGCCTACACCTACGATCGGCTGGCCGAGCAGGATCCGGCGGTGATCGAACAGATTCGGGGCTCCCTCGATAAATACAAGGGCCGCTTCGGGATCGGCACGTGCACCTACGGGCAGCCCCTGTCGGTCTTCATCAACGAGGAATCCAACATTCGCCAGATCGAGTACGCC
Source organism: Sedimentisphaerales bacterium (assembly GCA_963708075.1). Lineage (GTDB taxonomy): Bacteria > Planctomycetota > Phycisphaerae > Sedimentisphaerales > Anaerobacaceae > PLanc-01. The sequence goes on along the minus strand of OY970194.1, from coordinate 2,831,247 downwards.
CTGGCGGCGGACCGCAAATACTTCGGTTCTGCACCGAACGTCTACCTGATGAGCGAGCACGCGATGCACGCCCAGATTCCGCAACTGCTCGGCGGATTCGGCTTTGCCGGCGCGATCATGCGAACGCATTACATGATGTACGGGTACAATCCGACGTTTGATGTGCCCGTCGGCTGGTGGGTAGGGCTCGATGGGTCCCGCGTCCCCACGGTGCCCACCTATAACGGCGAAGGGGCCCAATTCGGGAAAACTACGGTCGACAATTGGTTCCTGACGCGATATCCAAGCCGGGAGGCGCCGAAGTCGCCTGCGGATTTTCGCAAGGAGTTCGGCCGCATCCAGCCTCTATTGGCCAGTCGGGCGGATGACGCCGGACTCAAACGTGAGGAGCTTGTCAGGGAGTACGAGGGAAAGCCGGGCTATCAGTGGGTGTTGCTGGACGAGCTCTTCCCGCTGTTTCCCGCTCCCCGCGAAGAATTGCGGACCACAGCCAACGACTTTGTCGTGCGAATGCCCTGGGGCTACTGCGGCAACGAGATCTGGAATCAGTCGCGCGCCGCGGAAGTCGGGGTCTTGACGGCCGAACGGCTCGCGGCGCTGGCCGCCATCGCGGGAGGCGATGGGTGCGCCGGCGATTTGGACAGAGCCTGGAAGAACCTGCTCGTGGCCCAGCATCACGATATCCAGATCTGCGGATTGCTCCCGGACGCACGCAAATTCCTGTCCGAGTCCATTCGCTCGTCGCAGGATGCCGCCGCGCGGTCGATGCGGTACCTCGCCTCGCGCATGAATTCCCGGGGCTCTCAGCAACTGGTCCTGTTCAATCCTGTCTCCTGGCGACGGCAGTCGTGGGTCGAGGTGCCCGTGTCGCTTCCGCGAGGCTACGCCAAAAGCCTGCAAGTCGTCCACGCGGATACAGTCGTGCCCTCTGCCGTTCTGTCCGCCGACCTGCACTCCGACGGCAGCCTGCGGGAGATCAAGCTGGCAGTCCTCGCCGATCTCGAAGGACTGGGCGTAGTGTCCTATGAGCTGCGCCAGGCGCAGCCGACTCGGCAACCGGCGACCTGGTCATTAACAGCAAGAATCTGGCTCTGGCGACTCCGTTCTGGGATGTTCGCTTTTACCGTGACGGCGGCGTGTCGTCGATAAAGGACAAGCGTAGCGGCCAGGAATTCCTGCGGCCCGAATCACCGGGCTGTCTGTTCGCAGGCAAGATCGACGGACAGGACGTGACCTCCAGGGGGCGGTGGGTCCTTGATGCGGCGCGGGGTGGGGCAACCTGGGTGGTTGCCCGCGAGAGTGGTCTGATCGGGACCATCCCGTATACTCTCGAGATGAAGTTCTATCGTGAGAGCCCTCGCATCGATTGCTGGATGCGGTTCCGGTACGCAGGACAGAAAATCGGGCGAGTCACCGAGGACGTGCGCGACGGCGCGTCCGGTTTCGTTCACGAGGACAAGCTGCGTTTCAAAATGTTTCCCTCCTTCTCGGCCGATGCCGTGGGCGTTCGTGACCTGCCGTTTGCGGTCAGCGAGACTACCGACCCGTATATCAATGGACTGTACTGGACGGCTATAGCCGGAGCGGGCAAGGGAGTCGCCGTATTCAACAGGGGCACGATGGGCGCCGTTCGTGAGAGGGACGGCGGGTTCTCCATCCCGCTGGCATATGCCTCCTATTACATCTGGGGCACGAGGATGCTGAGCGGCGACTTCGAATATGAATTCGCCCTCTATCCTTTCACGGGCGTCTGGTCGGCAGGGGAATTGCATCGCCGGGCTGTGGAGTACAACTTCCCCGCCGTAGGTGCGGCTGCCGTTTCCGCCGATGGGCCGCTCGGGCAAACTTTCCGACCTGTGCAGGTGGAATCGGCTGATGCGATTGTCTCGGCCCTGTACCACCGCAATGGCAAAACGTACGTGCGGCTGTACGAGTACCGGGGCAGGGCAGGCGAGCTGTCGCTTGGCTATACCGCCGGCAAAGCGGCCATGACACAGGTCGATCTTGCAGGCCGTGACATAGGGACCGCGCCGAGCATCCTGAGTGTCAAGCCGTGGCAGGTCACAACAGTCAAAATCGACTCACCTGTTGAATGGGACGCCGTCATGCGGTAGGATTGCCGGCATATGATTCGCAACAGAAGTCCTATTGATGGCACATTCCAAAGGAGGCACCAAATGAGGTACATCACGCGCAGACAGTTCGTGAAGGGGTCACTGGTCGCAGGTCTCGGCGTGACATTGGCAGGCCCGGCGTCACGAGTTCGAGGGGCGAATGAGGACATTCGGGTGGCGGTCGTGGGCATCAACGGTCGGGGCGGCTCGCACATCAGTGAGTTCGGGGACATGAAGGGCGTGCAGGTCGTGGCCTTCTGCGATGTGGACCGGAAGGTCCTCGGCAGCAAGGCGGAGGCGTTCGAGAAGAAGTACGGCCGAAAAGTCGAGACGTACGTCGACATCCGCAAGCTGCTGGAGAACAAGGACATCGACGCCATCTCCATCGCCACGCCGAACCACTGGCATTCGCTGGCGACGATCTGGGCCTGCCAGGCGGGCAAAGATGTCTACGTGGAGAAGCCGTGCAGCCATAATCCCTTTGAGGGGCGAAAGTGCATGGAGGCGGCGCGCAAGTACAAGCGGATCGTGCAACACGGGACACAGAGCCGCTCCAGCGATGGCTGGGCCAGGCAGGTGGCCGCGATCGCCAGCGGCAAGTACGGCAAACTGCTGGTCTCCAAGGGCGCGGCCTCCAAGGGTTCGGCGACCGGGCGATGGAGCATCGGCTTCAAGCCGATCAAGGAGCCGCCGGAGAACCTGGACTATGATATCTGGCTCGGCCCGGCGCCCATGCAGCCGTACCATGAGAACCTCGTTCACTACAACTGGCACTGGTTCTGGGACTTTGGCAATGGTGAGATCGGCAACCAGGGTGTCCACGAAATGGACAAGGCCCGCTGGGCGATTCCAGGGGCGACCCTGCCCACGAGCGTGATCAGTATGGGCGGCCGCTGGGTGAATTCGACCGAGGGACATCCGCCCTTCACCGACCAGGCTCAGACGCCAAACTGCCAGTTGACCATCATGGACTTCGGCGGACCGCTGCTGGTGTTCGAAGTCATCGGCTTAGTCGATCGTGTGGGCGTGGACGGCAAGAAGTACCCGTCCAATGTGGGGAACGAGTTCTATCTGGAGGCCGGGGTCATCCGGGGCGGCAAATTCTATCCGAGAGGCTCCGACAAGGCCGAACCCCTGGTGGACGTCGATATCAAAATGGGTCCCGGCAAGGGCCACTTCGATAATTTCATCCAGGCGATGCGCAGTCGCAAGGTTGAGGACCTGAATGCCGACATTGCCGATGGATACCTGTCGTCGGCGTGTTGCCAGTTGGGCAACATCTCCTATCGCCTCGGCGAGCAGGTCGCCGGCACAGCTAAGCCAGATGTGCTCGGCAAGCACGAGGAAATCACCAAATCGTGGGACAGGGTCTGCGAGACCGTCAAAGGCGCGATTGGCCTCGACATATCCAAGAGCACCTACCAACTCGGGCCGATGCTGAAGTTCGATCCGAAGGCGGAGAAGTTCGTGAATAACCAGGAAGCGAATGCCCTGCTGACGCGGCCCTATCGCAAGCCGTTCGTCGTTCCCGATTCCGTCTGACAGGTCATCTGTTCGCTTGAATCTGTAAGGGGCGTCCGGCACTCACAACCGGATGCCCCTTTGAGGTTTTGGATTTCGTGGATTGGGCCATCTGCCTATTTCGGCCTGAGCACGCCTGCTCTATGTTCCCGTGTAGAGGTGAAACATGGCCACGATGAAGGCGGTGGGCATTCACGAGTATGGCGGGCCGGAGGTCCTGGTTTACGAGGATGCGCCTCGCCCGCAGGCGGGAAAGAGCGAAGTGCTGGTGCAGGTCCATGCGGCCGGGATCCCACTGGCGGCAATGACGGCGTGGCAGGCACTTTTCGATGCCGGGGGGCTCTCGGCTGGACAGAGAGTGCTCGTCCACGGCGCCGCCAGCACCGTACTCTATCTGGGTGCCATGTCTGCGCTTGCGTAGACATGCTTCATCCATCGACGCGAAACATGCTTACGCGAGCGTAAGCATGGCACCCGCCTTGGCATGCTCAGCCTGCCATCTTCTGTGCGACGATGCCAGTGACGATGAGGACCAGGCCGACGAGGGTGGACGGGAGAATCCTTTCCCCGACTACAAGGGCGATCAGCAGCAGCGACAGGAACGGGACGAGATAAACCAGGTTCACCACGTGGGCCGTCGTCTTGGCGCTTCTCATCGCCTTGAGCCAGGCGAGGAAGGTGATGCCCATCTCGAACAGGCCGATGTAGATGCCCCCGAGGAGCCCGGACCAATCCGGGATCATCGCCTGACCCGTCAGAAGCATCAAAGCGAAGATGTAGACGGAGGCGAAAGCGAAGTTCACGAAGAGCCGGACCGCCTCGTCGTGTCGGTCCTTCGCGTTGTAGATCCAGAACAGCGACCAGATGATCGTGGTGCTCAGGGCCAGGAACACGCCGCGAGCGTTGCTGAAGCGAAAGCGGAGAATGTCGCTTGGTGTTTCCGGCCGCGTGGCGATGATGACTACACCGGCGAAGCTGACGAGAATGGCGAGGATGCTCACGAGCTTGATGCGCTGGCCGAGCAGCGGGATCGAGAGCAGCACGAGCGTGAGCGGCCAGACGAAGTTGATCGGCTGAGCCTCCTGAGCCGGCAGCAGCGAGTAAGCCTTGAACAAAATCACGTAGTAGAGGAACGGGTTGAGCAGCCCGAGCCCCGCCGACCAGAGGTAGTCCCTTCGTGTGAAGGCTCGCAACAGCCGCAGTCTGTCCGTGGCGACAAGATAGAGGAGGAACACAAGCGTCGATGATATCGAGGCGATGAACAACAGCGGCTGCACGCCGACGTGCTCCAGGGAGAGCTTGAACGCCGAGGCGGCAGTGGCCCAGAACAGGACCGCCACGGCCGCATACGCGTAAGCCAGTTTGTGTTGTCTGTCATCTATCTGCATTGGCCGGCATTATACGCCAGACCCCGGCACAAATCTGCACGCAAAGCCCGCCGGCTATCTCGTGAGCAGGCCGGCGAGGGATTTGCCGGCGCTGCAGGTACAATCGGCGAGCTTATGCAGAGCGGGCGGCGCCGGGCTTTGCCAGAGATGCGTCAGGAGCTGTGTGAGGCTGCTCGAATCCAGGGTTCGCCAGTTCAGCGAGTGCAATGCGGGAGGCAGACCGTGATCGGCGGCGCTCGCTAGCAGCAGGGCGATGCCGGCCATCGCGCCGATGGCCATGTTCTTTGGGTCGATGCCATGCTCCAATGCCAGGGCCATCGTGCCGTAGATGCGGTCGTTGGCTCCGAGCTTGCGCACGACGTCGCGAGCGGCACGGGCGGTGGTGTCTGCGAGATACGGATTGGTCATGCGTTTCAGCAGGTCCTCTGCGTAATGTCGATAGCCGGCCTCCGTGAATAGGTCGTCGCCGAGCGAGGCGTGTTTGCGGAGCAAGGCCCCGCCGGACTCCGCGATGAACGCATCGCGGGCCACACGCATCACACGGGCATCGTCTTTGAGCTCGGTCATTTTCCCGTAGCCCTTGAGCAGGCCGACGAAGCCAAGCAGAGCGTGAATCGCGTTGTGGCCGTAGAGCTTGGCCTCCTCGAATGGGAGCAGGTCAGCCTTCTCGATGAAGACCTCGATGCCTGGGACGAATTCCGGAACGGTCGTGCGCGTGACAAGGATGCGGTTGAATTCCTCGACCAGGAACGCACGCTCGAAGCCCGGGGCAATTGGCGAGAGCTCTCGTTCGGCGATCTCGCGGGGATCGTTTACGACCTGGCTCATCTTGCCGATGACGGTGTTCAGGAACTGGACTCGCGGCGACAGGGCGGCGCCGAGTCTTTGCACGACGGCCTGTTCAAGGATTTCGGCCGCATGATTGTGATTCTCAGCGGCGTAGACAATCATGGCGTCCGACTTGCGACGGCGGAGTCCTTCAGCGATCAACGCTGCAACACCGTTGGTCGGGTGTGAATCGAAGAAGTTGACCGAGGGCAGGCAGGTCGTGATCTCCGTCGCCTCGGCAAGCGCAGAAAGGAGGGCGGCCGAATCGCCGGGGTTCATTGGGTTGAATAGCTCAACGCCGTCGATTCGCACCGTCTCGATCCCGTCGCTGCCGGCGACGTTGACGTAGTACGTGCCATTGTTGGATCGCACGGCGTCCACGAGCCGCTGATCGATCTCCGCGACGACGATCCGCCGGAAGTTGCCGCTCTGAAAAGCCTCCTTGGCGAATAAACCCGCCTGGATGGGCCCGAAGCCGAAACCCGCGAAAATGTGCTCACTCATGTTGCCGACCCGCGCCTACAGGTATTGCTTGATGTCCTTGTCTTCAGCGAGCACGCGGATCTCCAGATCGTACGTGCGGCTCCTGCCCGGATCGAGGTGGATGAGCCGGCCCTGCTCACGGGCCTTGCCCTGGCCGATGGGCGGGTTGGTCCCGGGCTCGAGCCCCGTGACGTACTCACCCGGCCCCCAATGCTGCCAGTTGGCCAGCGAGGGCAATTGCTTCTTCTTGTACCGCATGACGACGGCCAGATTGAGCTTCCTGTTGTACAGGCCGATGGTGCACATGCCGCCGCTGTCCGGCGTGACATCGATGAAGCCGCACGCTTCGCCCGTGCCCCGATGCTGCTCCAGAGGCCCCGGGCACGTGCGGAAATCGTGCGTGTCATTGAAGATGGCATTGTCCATCTCGGAGCCGCGCGACTTGCACTCGCCTTTGTAGATGATCTTCGTGCCCTCATCGACGAGGGGCCAGCCATAGTTGCAGTGATAGAGCATCATGTGCGGCATGGGCGAGTTGCCGACGTTCGTCACCACATCATGAATCCGGATCACCGGCTCGCCGAGCGTGCTTGAGATTGTCCGCCGCAGTTCGAGATTGGGGCCGAAGACACGCGACTCTTTCACAAGGGCGGTGATGCTCATCTTCGGATTGTCACTGCCGGGGTCCGGCTGAACGATGGACTCGATTTGCGCGGGCATATTACTGATTCGTCCGTGCAAGCCTCGCTCGCCGAAGCTATCGCTCTCAGGGCCGCCGGCATGGGTCAGGCCGCAGGTCGTGAGCAGCCCGCCGCCGAAGGACCAGAGCCATTCGAGACCTCGGTTGGCGTCCGGCCGCGGCGCCGTCACGCCCGCGTGACTGAGCCACACGAGGCTGTGCTGATTGTAGAACGTGTCAACGATGTCGAGCGCCCGGTCGATGACGACTCTGTAGCGAAGGCCCGAACCCGTGTTGATCCATGCGATTCGCGTCCCCCGGCCCAGCCCATTATCGAGTACCGATGTTTCGATCCCGCCGACCTGAGCAGAGTTGCCGATCTTGTCCTGCCAGCCGAATTGCGGCTTTTTCGTTGCCATTCTTTGTCACTCCATCTTCTTAATCCAGTGCCCGTCGCAGGGTGTCGAGACTCTCGAAGCCTCCTTTGGCGCGGAGGACCTGCAGCATCTTCGGGTAGGGGCGGATATTGCCGTAACGGTCGCCAAGCGGGGCCTTGATGTAGAGCGAGGCGAACAAGTTGCCTGCCTGCACGGCCTGCTCAAAATCGATCTTCCCTTTGCGGAAGGCGTCCAGATTGCTCGCGATATAGGTGATGAGTCCCGCCCGGAAGGAGTCACCGGCGCCGACAAGGTCCACGACTTCGCCGGCCATGAAACGGGAAGTCACCTTGGCCGGGCAGCCGGTCCGGCCGTCGGGACACAGATGCATTTCGTATGCCCCATCGCTGACTGTGACGCCGAACAGCTTGGTCCGTTCGTCATCCTGCCAGAACCGCCGCGTCAGAAGTTCGAGGAAGTGTACGTTGTACGCGTGCTCACTGATGTCGCCTTTGGCCGGCTTTCGGCTGAGCGTGTTCTCGATGAGCCTGGCTTCGTCGAAGGAGGTGAAGAACAAATCCAGTTCCGGCAGCAGCGGCTCCAGAAGACGGTATTCCTTGACGGGCTTGCCCTCGGCAATGAGCTTATGCGGATTGCCCGTCAGCGTGTGGCTGTCCGCGATTGTCACGGCTCCTTTGCTGCGGCACCACCGGATGAACTCGGCCAGGTCCCGGCCGCCGTTGGCATCGCCGCGGTCCGACAGGCCCGAGTACATATAGTACACGATTCGCGGCTGAAGGCGTTCCACGGCGTCCGTGAAATTCCCGAAATCGAAGTCGTTGTTGGCATTGGGAAAGTACGCGATCCCGCCTCGCTCCCCGCTGGGTATGCTGTGGATGAACGTCGTGCCGGTGGGCAGGGTGGGGTGGGCGTACGTGGCTGACATGTCGATGCCGTTGGTGGTCATGACGTCGTGCCAGTATCGGCCCTGGGCGTCGAGGCCGCCGTAGTCGCCCTTGCCGAGATTGACGGCGACGGCGACTTTCAGGCCGGTCCTCGCGATGAGCGGGGCGGTGTTGCCGGGTCCGCCGGCGGTGGCGAAACCCGCTTCGATCCATTGCCTGATCTGCTTCTGGGAGTATCCCGGCATGTCCGCGGTCTTACATTTAGCCAGGCCGCCTTTGCCGACGAGCGTGTCGGCGAACTCGAAGTCCGGCCGGCGCAGATCAACCACTGCCGTATTCAGCACCAACACATCTACAGCCATCGATCTATCTCCATGCGTTATTCGTCGTCAATGCATCTCCGCCTCGCACGTGCCGATCGCGGGGCGGTAAAAGTTGAATTGCACGTTCGGGTGGTCGGCCAGCAGGGACATGGGCACAGCGCTGTCGGCGATTCGCTTGCCGATCATCAGTGTCGTCAGTCGCATCCCGAACGGATTGTCGTGCGTGCCCGCCTGCCAGATCGAGACCTTTTCCGCCTTCCAGGTCTCCACCGGCCCGACGCTGATCGCCTGCGTGGGCACACTCGTCACGACTCCACCGCCACTCGTGCGGGCGTTTTGCATGACCGTCACGGGGTGCAGGTCCACCACGCGAGTCGTGAGCCGGCGAAACTCCTGCGGCGTCGGCGGCAGGTCCTTGTACCTGCCCTGTCGCCGGACGGGGTCGTTGAACGCCCAGTGCTTGATGTCGCCCTGGCCGCCTTGCATGACCACGCAGCGGACGCCTTCCCAGCTCTTGATGTATGCGGAGGTGTCGGCCCTGGGAAAATGCAGATTGCTCTCGGGCATCTTGAGGTCCTGCCGGATGCGGCTGAAGCACAACTCGCGATCCGCTCGGGCGAAGGAGAGCGCATGGGTCTGGGGTACCTCCCGGCCCTGCATATACCACTCATCCATACCCCAGAAGTGCGCGTTTCGCAGGTCCACCTCCAGCTCGTTCACCAGCCGGGCGACGAGCGGAAGCTGCTCCGTCGGGCCGATAGGGCCGCAAATGCCGGCCGGGCTCGCCGGCGTCGCCTGCTTCCACGCTGTGATGTACTCCAGCGCCTCTGCCAGGTAGAAATCTTCGAGCGTGTCATAGAAGACGGCCTTGAAGCCTTCACGGCTGAGCGCGGCCATATTCTCCACGGTCAACCGGGCGGCGTCGTTGAGGATCTCGTCATCGAGCGTCGTGTAATCCCACCAGTCCGGCGCCAGAATACTCAACTTTCTCGCCATGACACTTCTCCTTGACTCATCCTGACCGACCGTTGTGTCATGCTGAACGCAGTGAAACATCCGGCCCGCGAATTAGAGAAACCTCTCATTCGGAGCCCGGACCCTTCGCTTCGCTCAGGATGACAAAGCTCTGGGTGCCATGTCCACGCTTGCGCGGACATGTTCGATGCGCCATGCAAAGCATGCTTACGCAAGCGTAAGCATGGCACCCGGTTTATTTTGTTAGAGGCTCTCATGCCGTGTGGACGAGGTCGGCCAACTCCTTCTTGAGGATATTGTCCTGCGGGTAGGCGTGGCCGAGATGCTGGCGGAAGCCTTCGCCGAACTGGCGGCCGATCTCGGCGCCGCGTTTGGCGCCGAACGCCTTCATCATGTTGACGTACTCATCCATCCCATGATGCTTGAGCAGCCAATCCCGCTGGCTCTCGTGACAGCAGAGCATCTTCTCTTTGGTATCAATCACGCTACTGATATTGACGATCATCGTCGGTTTGACCGGCGTGCCGAACTTGTCCTTGCCCTCGACCGGATCGGCGTAGTAGAGGTAGGGGATCGGCTCAAAGGGCTCGACCCCGGGCGTCTCGACGTTGACGACGCCGCAGCAGAAGCAGGCCGTCTGGGCCAACCGACTGGCTGTATCGTGATCGACCATGTAGTCCGAAGGGCTCAGCGTGAACACGATCTTCGGCCGGACCTTGCGTACCAGCTCGATAGTCTTGAGCAGTGTCCCGCGGTCGTACATGATGAAGATGTCGCCGCATTCGAGGCAGTGATAATGCCCGTCGAGCATCGCGGCGGCCTTTGCGGACTCACCCTTGCGAATCCGGCTGATCTCCTCGCGGGAGTATTGCACCGTCCCGCAGTCGCCCGGGGCCATCGTGGCGATGTGGACCTCCCAGCCCCGCTCGCGCAGCAGCGCGAGCGTGCCGGCGCACATGAATTCCGCATCGTCCGGATGCGCCCCGATGCTCAGGACAACTTTGTCATTCGTCGTCATTGCCTGTGATAATCCTATATTCAGATATCTGCCGGAACCACTTGCCTGACTATGTCATCCCCACGAAGGCGGGGATCCACAAAGCCGTTACCTTATGGATTCCCGCCTGCGCGGGAATGACATACCATCCGTTATCCCGGCCACTCAAGTTGTAGCGGCGTCCTCAGAGGATAAGTCCGATTCACTTGCCCATCAGGTGGTTGACGATAAGCATGTCCAGTTCCTCGTAGTCGCGGTCGGCGATCAGTTGATCGACCCTGGCCTGATCGAGACTGCGGACGAGCTCGACGAGCCGCAGGAAGATCGTCCGGCTGTTCGTCAGGTGCTTCGTCGCCACGTCCTGCTTCTGGCTTCGCATCGCCTTGACATCGAGGCCGACGAACTCACCCCGCGTGCCGAAGTTGTACTTGTCGAGGACACGGACCTGGTTGAACGCGCGTCGCAGGTTCACCGACCCGAAGCTCTTGTCCTCATCGAATTTCAGGCCGTTCTGGTCGTTCAGGTGGACCGTGTAGAGTTTGTCGTAGGCGAGTACAAAGCCCATTTCGTCGGAGGGATCGAGCCCGGCCAGGATCACGTGCGCCGTCTCGATGTTCACACCGACGCGGCTCTCGTCCTTCGTCAGGTAGCCCAGGGCCAGCGCATGTCCCGTCGTGGGGATGTAGGCCTGGTCCATCGGCTCATTGGGCTTGGGCTCGATGGCAATCTTGATGTCCGGATTGTAGCTGAGCATATCGTCGATGGCCTCGACCAGCCTATCCGTCGCGACCTTCGGGTCCTTGGCCTCGCGGATGTACGTTCCTTCGCGGGCCAGCCACAGTACGATCAGCTTCGTATTCAGCGCGACAGCAATGTCGATAGCTCGGCGGCTGCGGTCCTTAGCATACTGACGGGCCTCAGGATCATTGGACGTGTAGCCGCCGTCGATGGTTCGCGGGTCCTCCCACAGCCTTGGGGCGACGAACTCTGCGGTCAGCCCTTCATCCTTGAGAGCCTTATAGACGTCCTTGGCCGCCTTGGTAATGTCCTTCGGGCTCAGCTTGTTCATATCCGGCACGGCGTCGTCATCATGGAACTGCACGCCGTCGAAACCGAGTTTCTTGTACATTTTGAGCTTCTTGGCGAACGTGACGCCTCGCCGCACCGTGGGCCCGAACGGGTCCGCCCCCTCATGAATATTCCACGGCCCAAACGAAAACCGATATTGTCCTGCCATCGTCAGTACCTCCTTAAAATGCCATTTGATGTTATTTCAATCATGGGGACATAGTAGACGATAATTCGGGCTCTGTCTACCAGAGTATCGCTCCTATCTTGCAGGAGAAGGCCCCTGTGCTCACTCGGAATAGGGCGACAACAGGGGGGTACCCCTACAGGGATCAATCTTTCTCATGGAGAATCGCCAGAGCGTGCCGGGCGTAGTGGCCTCGCAGGTCCCGGGCGTATTGTTCGAGGATCTTGCGGCCGAGGCCCTCGCGGTCGCCGCAGCGGTAGAGGGCACGGGCCAGCATGAGCTCTCGCAGCGAGTATTCGCGGGTGGTGTTGTCCGTCGGACTGGGCGGGATGTCATACATTGCCGTCTGGACGTCCGTGAAGGCGTGGCCGGTCATGCCGGGCTTTTGCAGCAGCTCGGCCAGCGGCTCAGCGGCGGCCGGGTCGCCGAGCGTCTCCAGGGCCTCCGCCACGGCCCGGTGGTGCGACAGCGCGTGCTCGGGGCCTAACTGTCTGACCTTGGCGAGGATGGGCTGCAACGCCGAGACCTGCCGGGTCCGGCCTAGCGCGATGATCTGGCTATCCAACACGCTCATGCTCGGGCCGTACTGTCCCATGCCTGTGTACTTCCAGCCTTCGTCCCAGTCCCTTGCGGCGACGGCTTGGGCCAGTGTGTCGGCACCGGTCGGATCGCCGAAGATGCCGAGGATGTGAGCGTAGGTGAGCTTATCTTTCTCCGAGCCGGCGGTCTGGTACGCCGCCTGGAGCAGAGGCAGAGCTTGTTCGGGCGCGACGAAGACCTTCTCCAGGTCCTTGAAATCGTTGGCGACGCACTTGACCGCCTCCGCGACCTGCTCTTGCGGCAAGGGGAATGAATCCTTGTGCGTGAGGACCTCCTCGGGCAGACAACCTTTCTGCACGAGGTGGCGCTGCAACTCGCGGATGTCGATCTCGCGCAGGGTCTTGCCCTCGCGGACAGCCGTTGCTGCGGCCACCCCCGCGGCGTAACCCTGATTCTGCACGTCGGGCTGCATCCGGATGACCGGCATCACGTCACGGTCGGCGCTGACGCCGAGCCCGGTGACGAGAACGCCCTCGATGCCCTTGGGCAGCAGGCAGCGGTAGGGGACGTAGCAGGGCATGGTCTTTCGGTCCGGCGGCCGCAGCATGAAGATCGGATGGATCGTGAAGCCGTGCGAGTCGAAATTGCTGCTGGCCCGGACGACGGAATCGGGGAACGTCCGGTCGAGGTACACATCCATCGGAGAGAGGCAGAAATCGCCGACGATCTGCCTTCGCTCCCGGCTATCGACGAGCTGGCCGAGATCGTATGCATTGCCGAATTTCTTCCTGGCGGCGAGGAAAGAATAGGATGTGTCCGTGACGTCGATGTCGTCGATGAAATCGAAATCGGTGTTCGTGTATCGGGCGCCCGGCTCCCAGGGCGGCAGCCCCGTGCCTTGGACGGCGACGTGCTCGCCGCCGATGTAGCTGCATTGGGCACCCGCCGCAGCGGCGATATCCGCGCTGCCTGTGGCGTCGATCACGGCCTTTGCCATGATAACGCCGCGACCATCAGGCGTAGCGACCACTACACCCTTGACCCGATTGCCATCCACGAAGGCCCCGCAGCCGAGCGTGCCGTACCAGATGTCCGCGCCGGCCTTTCGCAGCTCCCGCCGATACCACTCCATTTTTACCTGGCTGTTCCACGCCTGGCCCGGCTCGCTCTTGCCTGTGCCCTCGCCGCCAAGCTGGATTAGACCTTGATCGAGTTCCTTCGTGAATCCCTCCCGGTGGCCGTAGTAGTACTTCCCGATCAGGCCCATAGTGCCGACGCCGCCCAGACCGTGCAGGTATTCCACGACGAGCGTCTTCGCCCCCTGGCGGGCCGCCGCGATTCCCGCCGGAGCGCCGCCGGTGCCGCCGCCGACCACGACCACGTCATACTGATCAAGAACGGGCACGGCACATCTTCCTGTCTTTATCTGCACAGCATGTCCCGCCGCCCGCATCCACGCCGGGTCTTCGCAAACGGCGCCTGTTGCCGCGGCTCTGACTCGCGGTGCGGCAACCTTGACACCGTGGGATGACTCAATACGCCGGGCCTCGACGGCCGCTGCGGAGCCGACGCGAGTTCCGACTTCCATGAGTTCCAGCGGCCGCAGCAGCCTCTTCGCTGCCTCACGCGACACATCCGCGCATCCGCCGAGCACGTAGAGACTCTTCACACCGGCGGGGCGGAAAACGTCGAGATCGATCTTGCCGGCCCCGGGCCACTCGCAGCACTGCTGCGCTTCGCCTCTCATCGCATCCGGCGGCACCTGGAACAGGGTCTCCGACGCGTCCACCTGCCCGGCCTCCCAGGTCCGGTCACGGGCGATCTGCTCCGCCTTGGCGAACGAGGCAAATGAGCCGTCTCTCATGGGGATGGCAAGCGTGTACTCGATCGCCTCGTAGGCGTGTCCATCCGCCGTGTGCACGGGGGCGGGCAGCTTGCGGGCCCGCATGTGCTCCTCTCGGCGCGTCTGCCCGCCGATGACGGTCCTCTTGAATATGTGTGTCCCCGGCAGATACGGATCGAAGTGGGCGCCGGCGAGCCTGGCGACCGCGGCTCGCGGCGTACCATCGATGACGACCTTGGCCCGGATCGCCTGTCGGCCGGAGCGATTGGCGATAACGATGCCCGCCGGTCGGCCGGCATTGTCGTGCAGGATATCGGTCACGTAGCAGCCGTAGAGGAACGGAACCCCTGCGTTGAGCAACGCATCATCAAGAGCCCGCTTCACCTGCATCGGCGTCGGAGGGTTTCGATGGGCCGGCGCAGTTGCGCGCTCGGCCTTGCCAATGAGGATCTCCCCGAGGAGCACACGCTTGGCAGCGGGGGACTTCCTGATAGCGAATTTGAGATACCGGGCCTTCTGACCGACGGCGGCGGAAAGGGCAATCGCAGTGTCCTCGAAAGAGCCTTGCCCGAGCTTGGCATTTTCTACGACTGTTGCCTGTCGCCACTGCTGCCTGTCGCTGCTGACCGATATCGTGACGCTTGTGACCTCGAACTCGCCGTTCCGCTGGTACGCCATGACGGCGGCGCTATCGACAGACTGCTCGGTGCCGAGGTCCGCGACAATATTCACATCACTGTTGTACTGAACACTTTGCGAGGGGGCGCTGTGCCACTTGCCATCCTTAAGGGCCGACGGTGGTGCAGAGTCTTTGTGCTGCGGGGCGGATTCTGCATCCGCCTCGTACGTGAACGGCACACTCTCACGAAGCCGCGTCGCGACCTGGGGCTCGGCGAACATCACCCTGGCCAGCGGGGATGCCGGCTCCTCATCCGGCTCCAGCCAGAGGCGGTATGTCCCGCAGATATCCTCCCCAAGGTACGGCCGAGGCGCGGCGAGAAAGACTTTTGCCCCGTCCGTGGCCGCCGCGACTGCCGCCGCCACGGCCCCCGAAGTCCCGCCCACCACGACGACATCGACATCATAGAGGATCGGTATCTGCCGCGACGGTTCCCGTACGAACTTGTCCGTGGTCTGCCGGGCGGCGTCATCCGCCCCCGTGCTTGCCTGTCTCGCCGCCGGCCTGGAGCAACCGGACGGTGAAATAAGCGAACAGCAGAGTAGAACGATTGGCAACACTCGCGCCTGTCTTCGCATGCTTGTATCCTTTCGAACTCGGCCCCCGTCGTTCATGCTTCTTGCAGCCGCCCATCACGGGCTCTGCAATCGACCGCCGCAATTATCGTGATTTCCTCCTCACTTTCAACTCAGAAACGCCCAACATCCTCCGCATGCTTGCCGGGTGACAGACCCATCAGAAAAAATACACGAAAGTCTGTAACAATCCACCTTGTCCAGCGTCTTATAGTATGGAAAGCCAGCATCGTGGGCGTCGTTGCAGATAGATCAGCACCTTGAGGAAAAGCGACAGAGAGCTGCGACTGTCTATTCGAGAATATGACCCTTAGGGGTCTTGAGAATGACGGGACTAGTGCTGTGACAGGTCGGCGCGGGATGGTCCGACCGAAAAATGTGGAGGATTAACGAGTTATGGCTGCAGTCGTTCCCGATGAACCTGCAGCGTTGAGCCAAATAGCTGGCGGCGAAGATGCGAACCATTTCTGCGTCGGCACCCCCATCGCCGGCGTGGGAAGGGGCACCCACTGCTCCGGTTCTTCACCCACAGTTTCCAACCGCCATACCCTATGGAATCTCGGCGTCGGTATGGAACTCGCAGGCGACACCAAACCCACGATCGCCAACAGCATCTTCGCCGCCCCTTCTGATCTTGGTCCTGAACGTTAGAATGCCGATATCCCCTGGAAGTCTGCGGACAAACAAGTTACAATTGCCCAGGTTATCTTTGTGCGGGTCCTGAATAGCGGCATTGATTGGTGCGGACCGGCGTCACGTGCGGTTGGATGAACCAGCGAGGAAAGGGTAAGCCATGAGGAAGGTGCGGTTTTTGAGTCTTGTCGTGGCGGTTCTACTGGGGGCGACGTCACATGCAGCCATCCGGCTGGTTCCCGCCGAGTATCCATCAATCCAGCAGGCAATCAGCGACTGCAACGACGGGGACACGGTGATTGTCTCGCCAGGCGTGTATTATGAGACCATCAACTTCAGCGGCAAGGATATTGTCCTGACCAGCACGGATCCGAACAACCCCAAGATCGTGGGTTACACGATCATCAATGCGGACGAGGATGGGACCGTGGTCACGTTCGAGAACGGTGAGAGCTCGAAGGCCGTCCTGACCGGTTTTACCATCACTGGAGGCGTCGGTACGCTGGCCGAGTGGTCCGGCGAGTATGATAAGTACTTCTACGGCGCCGGTATCTACTGCGCCTGGGGTTCGCCGACGATCACTCGCAACGTGATCAGGAACAACCATGGGCCGTACGTCGATGAGCAGAGAGGAAACCAGTGGTATTACGAAACGACTCGTGGTGGCGCCATTGCCTGCGAGAGCTCGAATCCCACGATCACGCACAATGTGATCTACAACAACTCGGCATACTACGGCGGGGGTATCTACGTAGGCCGGGGCACTGTTGCCAACAACATCATCTATCACAACTCGGCAGGTGATGGCGGCGGCGTGTATATTGGCGCGGGCTACCTGGTGAACAACACGATTGTTGCCAACGACTGCAGCAATGACCCCGACTACGGCTATGGCGGCAACGTCTACGCCGGCTTTGGCTACTACGATGACCTGGTTGTCGCCAACAACGTCATCTGCGGGGCGGAGTCCGGAGGCGGTCTGTTCTACGACACAAGACCTCGCACGGACCTGATTCGCTTCAATAACATCTGGAACAATGCACCGGGCAACTACGGGTCGCAAGACCCTCGCACCCGCGAGCTGACCTTTGGTGAGAACGTCGATTGGACGGGGCTGTTTGGCAATATCTCCGAGGATCCGCTTTTCGTGGATGTATGGAACAACAACTATCGGATCAGCCCCGGCTCGCCTTGTATCAGCGCGGGTGACCCGACGGCCATTCCTGCCTCGGGCGCTCAGGATATCGACCGGGACCCTCGTGTATTCGCCATGCGGGTGGACGTCGGCGCGGATGAGTACATCGGGTACGTCAAGCCGTTAGCCGATGCCGGCGCAGACCAGCACGTGCTGGCTCCCGAACCGATCACGCTGGACGGCGGGAACAGTTACTTCTCCGATCCGAACGGCGCCAGGACCTTCCAGTGGACGCAGAAAGAGGGGACTGCCGTAGAGCTCAGTGATGCCACAGTTACCCAATCGGTGTTTACACCGCCTGCCCAAGGCTGGTACAGGTTCCAGTTGATCGTCGGCGACGGCCAATACACCAGTAACCCGGATGAGGTTCTCGTCATCGTTGGCAACGTGCCTCCTGTCGCCAATGCGGGACCGGACTCGTTGCTGGCCATTCCGGCGCGCATCGACCTGGATGGCTCTGCATCGCGTGACGCCGATCCGCCGGATCAGCTTGTCTACACCTGGACCCAGATCGACGGACCTGATGTGATGCTCCGGAACGCTCATTCCGCGACTCCCTATTTCGAATGCCACAGACCGGGCATTTACGAATTTCAGCTCGTGGTCAGCGATGGGTTCGTCTCCAGTGAGCCTGACACCGTGAAGCTCCAGGCTTCCTCATTTACACTCAGCGCCAGGCCAGTCATGATGACGGACTACCAGCAGGGATCTTTCTTCTATCCTGTCGTCTCGGGGACGAGGATCGTCTACGCGACGGGGGACTGGCAGGCCAGCTCCTGGGCGATCCACTGCAAGGACACGAGGACCGGCAAGTTCGATGAATTCGAGGGCGGCGGAATCGACACCATGCCGAAGATAGACGGCAACCTGATCGTCTGGTCGGGTGGCCCCAGCGCCGATTGGGAGCCCGTCTGCACCAGCGTGTTCCTGGTCGACCTGGCCGGCGGGCAGCCGCAGTACCTGCGTATGGGCACCGCGACTGAATCGTTCGGCTATCCGAACATTTCCGGCAACAAGGTCGTGTGGCTGGAACATCATAACGTAAACACGCGAGACTACACCCGGTACGATCTGACGCCCTACGACATCTGCGGGGCAGATGTTACGAATCCTGCCAAGCCGGTTTACTTCACCATCGCCGAGCAGGCCGGACGCTGTCCCCCATACCCCTATAGTAACTTCGACAACGCCCGTACGGATATGCTCGACATCTCAGGCAACATCGTCGTGTGGGAGAGCAGTGGCGACATTCTTGGAGCGGACATCTCTGACCTGGATCACATCAAGACGTTCCCAATCTGCACCGCGCCGGAGCGACAATACGACCCGGCGATCTCCGGCCGCACGGTTGTGTGGACGGATGAACGGGATGATATAGGCGATATCTACGGCGCGGACATCTCCAATCCTGAGGCGATTCGCGAGTTCAAGGTCTTCGCCGGGCCAGGCTGGCAGTTGCAGCCGGACATCGATGGAACCCTGATCGTCTTCAGCGTTGGCAGCGAGTCGGGCGGCGAGATCTACGCCTGCTCCATTTCCCGAGAGTACGGTATCGTGCCCTTTGTGCTGCCGCCGCTTGAGGGGGAGGACTATTCGTGGTACTACGGCACCGGGCCGACGATTGACGGCACAACGATTGCCTGGCCGCAGTGGGAGCGTATCCAGAGCCTTTCCCTGGAGTTTGCCTACGAGGTGGCCGATGGTCCCGTTCAGAACCTGGGCACGGGGACATCCTATGACTACATCCAGCACGCCGTCGATGCGGCGGCAGCCGGCGACACGATCGTGGCGCAGGAAGGGACATATCCCGAGAAGCTGATCTTCCGCGGAAAAGACGTGACAGTCACATCGACCAATCCCCAGGACCGGCGAGTGCGGGCCGCTACCGTTATCGAGGGCTCAGGCCAGCTTGTGACGTTTGCGGATGGCGAGGACAGCAATTCCGTGCTCTCCGGCTTCACCGTCTCCGGCGGAAGCTTCGGTGTCTATTGCGGAGCCTCCTCGCCCATGATTTCCAATTGCGCGATCGTCAACAACACCTGCGCGGGCATCAAGCTCTGGGACCAGGCGACTCCCACGATCATGCGCAGCGAGATCACAGGCAACGGTACAGGAGTGGAGATGTGGGAGCAGCGCGGCGGCAGATTCACCCGCGTCAACCGGGCGACGCTTCAGAACTGTCTGATCGCCGGCAATCGCAAGGACGGCATCTGGGGCGGCAGGCCCACGATGCAGAACTGCACCATCGCTGAGAATCTCGGCTACGGCGTCAACGGCATGTTGTTGAACGCCAACAGCTCCATCATCTACTTCAACAATGCGGGCGGCCAGAATCTCAAGGTTGACGCGACCTCTGTTCTGACGTACAGCGATATCCAGGGCGGCTGGCCCGGCGACAGCAACATCGACGCCGATCCGCTTTTCGTGGCCTCCGGCCACTGGGCCAATCCTGCCAACAGGACCGCCGCTCCCAATCCGGGCGACCCCGGGGTCAAATGGATTCCCGGCGACTATCATCTCAAGAGCAAGGGCTGGACATGGGATGTGACCCAGGGGATCTGGACCTCGTATCAAGTGACCAGTCCGTGCATCGATATGGGCGATCCAAGCCTGTCGTTCGACCAAGAACCCAAGAGCGAAGAGGGAAGTCCTCTGTGGGACCGCTCAGGCCCCAATCTGCGGATCAACATAGGCGTCTATGGTGGCACAGCCGAGGCGAGCCTGGCGCCTCGCCCATCGTTCTAATCCTCAACCGGAGTCTCGCTGCGACTTGCGGCATGGAGACGGATTATCAAGAGCCGGGGGAGTGACGCTTCTCCGGCTCTTTCCCTATCTTGACAAACCCGGTCATGCCCGTACAATCATGGACTATGGCTGACGATCCTGTTCGTAAGAAGAAGAAAAAGCATCATCCGTTCCTCGATTGGCTGCTCTATGTGGCCGTCCGGGTCCTCGTAGTCTTCCTGTCCCTCTTCAACATCGAGACGAACCTGAGAACTGCCCGTTTCCTGGGCCGGCTATTGTGGAAATACTATCCTCGGGGCCGCCAGAGGGCCTTGGAGAACCTCCGCGCCAGCTTCCCCGAGAAGAGCGAGGAATGGATTCAGGAAACGGGCCGGCGGAGCTTCGAGAGCATCGTCATGCTGACGATCGATGTGCTGTTCACGCCCCGCCTGGTCAACAAGCACAACTGGCGGCGTTACTCGCGATTCAAGAACGCGGAGTATATCAAGTGGCTGATGAAGGAGCGCAAGGGGCTGATCATGGTCACGGGCCATTACGGCAATTTCGAGATCATCGGCTACCTGATGGGGCTCTTCAGTTTCGACAGCTACAGCGTAGCCCGGCCGCTCGACAACAAGTACCTGAACCGCTACCTGTACGGCGTTCGGCAACGCCGGGGACTGAAACTGATCGACAAAAAAGGCGCCGCGACGCTCATGCCCGAGATCATACGCAGGGGCAGCACGCTCGGTTTCATCGCGGATCAGGACGCCGGCAGGAAGGGCATCTTCGTCGATTTCTTCGGCCGAAAGGCCAGTACGTACAAGAGCATCGGCCTTCTGGCCATCACGTACAACCTGCCCATCGCGGTCGGTTACTGCCGCAGGATCGACAATCGGTTCTTCTTTGAGTTCAAGCGCACCCGGCTGATTCTTCCAGAGGAGTGGGCCGACAAGGAAAACCCCCTCGAATGGATCACCGCCGAGTACACGAAAGCCATCGAGGATTTCGTGCGGGAGGACCCAACCCAGTACTGGTGGCTGCACCGCCGCTGGAAGACACAGCCGAAAGTGAAAGTCAAAGTTGAAGATACTGATGCACCGGCCGACCCGCCTGTCTCGCGAGCCCAGATCCTGCCTTTCCCAAGCTCGGACGCCACGGGTCACTCGGCGTCCCATGTCCCCGCAAACGATCAGAACCCTCTTCCCATGCCCGCCGCAAGAAAGGTAGAATAGCGGCGGCAGAACCGATCGCCCGGATGAGGCACCGGGATTCTCCGGAGTGGGCCGGTCCTGCTTGCCTGTGCGCTTTTCATCACGGCTTCTTCATGAACAGGAGTGAGGAAATGAGAACGAAAATGCTTCTGGCGGCGATGTCCCTGATCCACCTTTGCGCCCTGACGGCGGCGGCGAAGCTCGTCGCGTGCGTGGGGGACAGCATCACGTACGGAGCCGGGATCGCCAACCGGCTGAATGACAGTTACCCCGCCCAACTGCAGCGAATCCTGCAGGAGTATGAACCCACGTGGCGAGTGGACAACTATGGCGTCAGCGGAGCGACGCTCCTGAGCAGGGGGGACTTGCCTTACATCCGCCAGAGCGCGTACGTCAGCGCCCGGACGTGCAACCCGGATGTGGTGATCATCAAGCTCGGCACGAATGATTCCAAGCCGCAAAACTGGCAATACAAAGCGAGTTTCATCTCGGATTACTGCGCGATGATCGACGTCTTCCGGAACTTGCCCAGCCGGCCGCAAGTCTGGATCTGCAAGCCCGTGCCCGCCTTCGGGGAGAGCTTCACCATCCGCCCCGCAGTGATCCATGACGAGATCCTGCCGATGATCGACGAGATTGGCGCGACGAAGGGCGTGCCTGTGATCGACTTGTATGCGGCCTTGGCGGACTATGGGAAATTGTTTCCAGACGCTATCCATCCGAATGCTGAAGGCGCCGGCATTATGGCCCAGACCATCGCCCCGTACCTGCTGGGCGTGCGCTTCCTGCCCGATTTCAACCAGGATGGAGTCCTGAATCTCATTGATTTCGCGAAGCTGGCGCAGCAGTGGGGAGCACAGGAGCCCGCTCTCGATATTGCACCGGCCGAGGCCGACGGCATCGTCTCCTGGGCGGACCTTGCGGGCCTGGGCAGGTACTGGCTGATGTGTCCGGGCCTCGTGGCCCACTGGCCCCTCGACGAGATCGAGGGCCTGGTTGCCGCTGACAGGCTCAGGCATTTTGAGGGCACGGTGCACGGCTCACCCGTCTGGCAGCCGCAGGGGGGCAGCATCGGCGGGGCGCTGGAGCTCGACGGCATAGACGACCACGTGACCGTCGGCAACGTCCTCAATCCGGCCGATGGCCCATTTACGGTCTTCGCCTGGATCAAGAGCGTGCAGCCCGGCGGGGCGATTGTCTCCCAGTCGGAACAGTCCGGCACCAGCCAAATCTGGCTTGGCACAGATACCGCAACAGGCATGCTGATGACGACTCTGACCGACGGCGGCCGCTTCACACGCCCGCTCGTTTCAACCGAGTGCGTCACCGACGGAGCCTGGCACCAGGTCCGCCTGGTCTGGGACGGCTCGTGCCGCTACCTTTACGTGGACGGCCGGGAGGCAGCCGCCGACACACGGAAGCTCGCCAAGTTGAGGACCTCAACCAACGGGCTCTTTATCGGAGTTGGCAGCGACCTGAGCTCCGCCACATTTTGGTCAGGCCTGATCGACGATATTCGCATCTATAACCGCGCCATCAAGCCGTAACTGCACGCGTGCTTCGGTCAGACGGAGCGGGCGCCGATCCAGAAGCCGGCGACGTACATGCCGATGGCGCTGCCGATATTCGCCAAGGCGACGACCAGCAGGATGCGGATCACGGGATTGGTCCAGAAGCCTTTAAGCGTCGCAATCGCATTCGGCAGGTCTTCGAGATCGCCGACGCGGGGTTTCTTGATGAACGCTTGTACAAGTCCGGCGATCCAGCCGGCGGCCAGCAGCGGGTGCAGCGTTGTGATCGGCGCCGCCAGAAACGCCGAGATGATCGTCAAGGGATGAGCCAGGGCCAGTGCAGCGCCCGCGGCGGACAGGCTGCCCGTGACGAGGATCCAGATGTAAATATTCTTGAAGCCGCTCTCCGCTCCCTCTCGAAAACTGTAGGCGAGCATCGCCACGATCAGCAGCGGCACACCCCAGCCCGCGATCTTCGGCCAGATCGACTTGGGCGGCAACTCCATCAGCTCTGTAAGATCGTGGTCCTGCTGAATCTGGCTCATGATGCCGTTCACATGGCCCGCCCCAACGACGGCCACCACGGTCTGGCCGGGCGCGTTGCGAATCTTCTGCGCCAGGCACGTGTCCCGCTCATCGATCAGGCGTTTCTTGATCTCCGGGAATTTGCCGGCGAACTCCGCCATGATGCCCTCAAGCTGGTCTTTTTGCTTGAGGACCTCGATCGTGTCCGCGTCGATCTCGTCCTGAACGAAGATTCCCACCGTAAGCTGCATGGCGAGCTTGAGTTTGCTCCAGAAGCCCAGATATCCCCAGACTCGCTTGAGGGTGATCTCGATATCGCGGTCGGCCAGGACGAGCTCAGCCTTGGTTTCCTCGGCCAGGCGGATGCCTTCGATCATCTCCGCCCCCGGCTGGATGCCCAGCTTCTCACCGAGCCGGCGGTAGAACGAGCTCATGATCAACTGGGCCAGCAGGAACATGGCCTTTCTCTGGCGGATCACCTTGAAGATGTCCATCTTGCTCCATGCGTCCGCCTCGGTGATTGCCTGGTGCCTGGACTTGCACAACTCCACGCAGATCGTCTGCGGCCGCACCTGCTCGACCGTTGTCCGGACATCCTGCACGCTTTCCTGTGACAGGTGGGCCGTACCCACCAGGTACACGTCTTTGCCATCCACCTTCACGTGCGAAACACGCTCCGGCAGCGAAATGCCATCCGTCATAACTTCCCTGCAACTTGAACGCCGACCACTAACCAGACTACCTGCCGGCGATTATACGTGATTGCTCCGCCAATTGCGAAACGATTGACTTTGTTTTGCATAATTGGATCACCCCACGGCCCGTGAAGATGGGGGGCACGAAAGCTGCGAAGGCGAGCACGGAGGGATGTACTCAGTTCGATTTCGTCGATTGACCCACCGGAGGCGCCGTCTGCCTTCAGGGTGTCGCGTGTATTTGTCTCCTGTGGCCTGTGGAGATTGCGGTTTGTTTTCCCGCCGTTCTGCCCGTACCATAGGACTATGGATTCTGGGGCGATACCGACCGACCGTCGTATCCGCTCGGCAATTTCGGCGCGTCCGGTGCCACGTCCGAGCTGCCCGACAATGGCGGGCTCGATCCGAGTGTGGGCGTGGACCTGACCTATTTCGTGGATTGGAAAGCGAAGCCAATCACATACAGCGGCCAGTGATCAGCCGGCCTGGCTCCACACGATCTTACGCAGCGCACCCGGACCCTTTGCCCAGGTTTCCCTTTTGCCCTTCCAGTGGCTTGCTTCTACAATGGTCTCGTTCGACCGAAAGCCGGGGGTGACGACCCCCGGGCGGACGATGGAACTCATTTTGTGAGGTTGCAGGCATGAAGACTCTTTGCATTACCGCGCTGATGATCGCCAGTAGCTCAATTTGCGTTGGGGCAGGCTTGCCACGCAGCAGCCCGGAGGCCCAGGGGGTCTCTTCCTCGGCTGTCCTGTCCTTTGTCGAGGCGGCCGATAAGCATATCGAGTCCATGAATAGTTTCATGCTCCTGCGTCACGGCTACGTGGTCGCCGAGGGCTGGTGGGCACCCTACAACCCCGGGTCTCCCCATTCCCTGTATTCGCTGAGCAAGAGTTTCACATCCACGGCGGTAGGGCTGGCCATCGCGGAGGGCAAGCTCAGCCTGGACGACGAGGTGCTCAAGTTCTTCCCCGAGGACGCCCCAGCCGAGCCGAGCGGCAACCTCAAGGCGATGCGGGTCAGCGACCTGCTCCGAATGTCCACGGGTCATCAGACCGAACCGCCCCGCCCCGCGGGTCAGCCCTGGACCAGGGCGTTCCTTGCCCATCCCGTCCCGTTCAAGCCCGGGACCCATTTCCTCTACAACACCTCGGGGACATATATGCTCTCTGCCATCGTCCAGAAGGCCACCGGGCAGACCATCCTCGATTACCTGCGGCCGCGACTGTTTGAGCCTCTGGGCATCGAGCACCCGACCTGGGAAGCCAGCCCGCAAGGTATCACCACCGGCGGTTACGGCCTGAGCGTCCGCACCGAGGACATCGCTCGCTTTGGCCAGCTTTACCTCCAAAAGGGCAGATGGCAGGGCAGACAGCTTGTCCCCGAGGCCTGGGTCGCGGCGGCCACCGCCCGGCAGACCTCCAACGGCAGCAACCCCCAGAGCGACTGGGACCAGGGCTATGGCTACCAGTTCTGGCGCTGCCGACACGGCATCTATCGCGGCGATGGGGCGTTCGGCCAGTATTGCATCGTGCTGCCTGAGCAGGATGCGGTAATTGCCATCACCAGCGGCGTGAAAGACATGCAGGCCGTCCTGAACCTGGTCTGGGACGAGCTGTTGCCGGCGATCAAGGCATCGCCTCTGCCTCCCGATGATGCGGCCAGGCAGAGACTCGAACACACCCTGAAGTATCTGTCACTGCCCACGCCGGAAGGCGCCACGTCTCCCGTGAAGGTCTCAGGCAAGAAGTACGTATTCTCCGCCAATGACCGTAAGCTCGAAGCGATCACGCTCGAAAGCGGTGGGAAAGGCGATGCCGTGACTCTCGTCGCCCGATTCAACGGTGCCGAGCGACGAATCGTCTGCGGCTGCGGCACGTGGCAGAAGGAGCGGATCGCCTGGAGCCTTGACACGGTCCTCTCCGGCGACATCATCACCGAGCAGCCCGTGGCGGCCAGCGGCGCCTGGACTGCGAATGACACCTTCACGGCCAAGCTCTGCTTCTACGAAACCCCGTACATCACCACGATCCGCCTGGGGTTCTCCGACCAGGAGCTCCAATGCAATGTCGAGACGAACGTAGGTTTCGGCCCAACCAAGGAACCCCAACTGACAGGGAGGGCTGACTGATGGCTGCCATGCACGCCCGGACATCGCTGATGGCGTTGCTTCTGCTCGTGACCTGCGGGATGACTCCCGTGCGGGGATTGGCGTCCGCGATGGTGCAGGTGACCTCTCCCCCATATTGCTCCACCGTGCAAGGGGACACACCCATCGTCATAGCAGCCGCCGGCTTCAGGACTGTGACCGTCAGATGCTGGAAGCAGGGCGAAGGCTTCGGGACAGACTCCACCGTGGGCCAAGTCGTGATGGACGATCAGGGGCAGGGGACCATCGTCTTTCCCGCCGACGAGTATCCCCATGGGCCTATCACGCTGACAATCACCGGCCAAAGCCGTGACGCCAGGGACAATTGCTACCTGCAGCTTTACAACCAGGGCGGCGTGTCCTGGAACGAGGGGTTGCCCGAGGACCCGTGTCAGGCCGCAGGCATGAGACTGGTCTTTGCCGACGATTTCAACGAACCGCTCTCCATCTCCAGCACCGACCCGAACGCCACCTATTACGACCACAAGCCGCCCAATGGCTGGCAGGACTTCAGCGTGCACACGTTCACGAGCAACGATTCCCGCAAGAGTCCCTTCGCCCACATCGACTCGTACCTGCGGATTCGGGCCAGCGACAAGGCCCACAGCTCCGGGCTGATCTGCTCCATCAAGAATGACGGAAGCGGCATCACCGCTTCGGCCCCGTGCTATTTCGAGTGCCGCTTTCTCGGCCCCAACGCCATCGGCACCTGGCCGGCGTTCTGGCTCATGACCAACTACATGGCGATCTATGAGCCCCTTCGTGACAAGACGCCCTGCGACGAATTGGATATCATCGAAGCCTACGGTGGTGAAGGCCCCAAGTCGCCCAACGCCGGCGACCGCTACATGGTCGTCCCGCACTGCTGGAATCAGGGCGACGAAGGCAAGGCCATCGAGAAAAAGGCATACGAGGGACTCCACAACCCAGTCCGCATGCACAAGCTCGGCATCCCCTCGACCTGGTTTGAGGCGTTTCACACCTACGGCTGCAAGATCACCGAAACCGACACGATTTATTATTGCGACAACATCGAGGTAGGCCGCCACCCGACCCTTCCGCTATCTAAACAGCAGCCCCTCTTCTTCATGGTGAACTTAGCCACCGGCGGCGGCTGGCCCGTAGACCTGTCCCGCTACAGCGGCCTGGCCGACATGTACATCGATTACGTCCGCGCCTACCAAGGCACCAAATAGGCCGGATTGAAACGGGTGATCTTGTGACGCCAGCGGGACAACACTGTGCATCCCGGAGGCACCCGCTACGTTCCGACAATGCGCATCAGCGTTGCCAAAGCAACAGCGATATTCATGGTGAGCCCCAACAGGGAGAGAACGATCAGGAGTACGAGCGTGATCCTAACCAGAGTTGAAATAGATCTTCCGAGCAACAGGTGATGGCGGCGCAGAATCACACACAGTGTCACCGCAAATGAACCCAAGATCGTCATGCCAAAAATGGCTTCTGTCAGCGTCTTGAGTGTCTCACTTGCAAGGACAGCAGGATATAGATAGATGCATTGAAAAAGCCAAGAGCAGAGCACAGTAACAGCGGCAAAAGCTGCCACCGGAATTCCTATGATTCTCAAGTAGATGTTCAAACGGTGCTTATCCATCGCGATGAGGCTCAAGCTCCAATCCGCTCAGGGAAATCAAAGGTATCAGGGGATGGCTCGGGTGGCGCCGGTGGTGAAGCCGCCATCTACCAGGATGATCTGGCCGGTGATGTAGGCGGAGGCGTCGGAGGCTAAGAAGATCACAGTGCCGTCGAGGTCGTTTGGCTGGCCGGGGCGGCCCAGGGGGATGCGGTCGACAATGTACTCGACCCATTTCTTGTTCTCGTAGAGGATCTTGTTCTGGGCGGTTTTGAACCAGCCGGGGGCGAGGACGTTGACGGTGACGCCATGGCGACCCCACTCCGCGGCCAGGCTGCGGCTCATCTGCAGGATGCCGCCGCGACTGGCGCAGTACGGGCTGATGCCCTCCATGCCGAAGACACAGGTGCACGAGCCGATATTGATGATCCGGCCGTACTTGCGTTTCATCATCTCCTTGCCGACCGTCTGGGCGACGAAGAATGCGCCCTTGAGGTTCGTGTTCAGGACGGTGTCCCACTCCTTCCACGTGAACTCGACAGCCGGATGGCGGATGTTCAGGCCGGCGTTGTTGACGAGGATATCGATCTTGCCGTACTCGGCGAGGGCCGCGGGGACGAGGTTAGCGATGTCACCCTCGTTGAGCACGTCGAGCTTGACGGGCAGGGCCCTGCGGCCGAGACCCTCGATCTCCTCCTTGAACGGTCTCAGACGCGACACGTCCCGGCTGGTAATGACCAGGTCCGCCCCGGCCTGGGCCAACGCCCGGCCGAAATATTGGCCTAGGCCCCGGCTGGTTCCCGTCACAATCGCCACTTTTCCCGACAAGTCGAACAGGTTTTCCATCGTTATTACTCCCGATAATCGAAGGTCACTCCAATGTCATCGGGTGGCAGCGTCAAGCGCAGCTTGGCGATGGTCTCATGGTTACTCAAGTAAGCCATCGCCAAGGCCTTCGGCCTTGACGATGCCACCCATCAGTTCCAAGTGGCATGGGCGCGAGTGCCCATGAACACGGGTAAGATGCCCGTGCTACGGTTCCAACACGATCTTCAGCAGATTCTCTTTACCTTCGAGCAATCGCTTGAAGGCGGCGGGCCCGTCTTTGAGCGGCAAGACCTCGCTGATGAGCGGGCCCACGTTGATCCTGCCGGAGGCGATCAGATCGATGCAGGTCCGGAACTCGCCCGCGCTGGCGTAGGACCCGATGAACGTCAGCTCCCGCGAGACCAGCTCCTGCAGATTGAACTCAGTCTCCTTCTGGAGGTTGCCGACGGCCACCACGGTGCCGCCGGTCCTGGTGATCGAGATCGCCTGGCGGAAGGTCTCGCCAAAGCCGACGGCCTCGAACGCGACATCGGCGCCGCGGCCGCCGGTTCGCTTTTGGATCTCTTCCTTCAAGTTGATCTTCGCGGAGTTGATGCAGGCATCAGCGCCGACCTGCCTGGCGAGGTCGAGCCGGAAATCGTTGATGTCGCAGGCGATGGCCTTTGCCCCGCGAAGCCTTGCGGCCTGCAGGATGAACAGGCCGATGGTCCCGGCGCCGATCACGGCGACCGTATCGCCTTTCGAAATCGCCGGGCGATTGGCGGCGTGCGTGCCGATGGAGGCGGGCTCCAGCAGGCAGGCCTGCACGAAGGACATGCCCTCGGGCAGCTTGGCGCAGATCCAGTGCGGGACAGCCACGAACTCGGCAAACGCTCCGTGCCGCTTGAACTCGGGAACCGAGACGCCGAGCACCTGCCGCTTCACGCACCGGTTGTACATGCCTTTCTTGCACGCGGGGCACTGATTGCAGTAGACGGTGGAATCGAAGCAGATGCGGTCGCCGGGCGCAAAGCCCTTGACGTGTCTGCCCGTTCGCTCGACGACCCCGGCGGCCTCATGGCCCATGATCAAAGGCGGCAAACGCCGACCGGTCTTGCCGGTATGGCCCGCTACGTCGGACCCGCAGATGCCGCATGCCTTGACGCGGACCAGGATGTCATCATCCCCAACCTGCGGCTCGGGCCAATCCGTGTACTCCAGTGTGTAGGGTGCCGTGTAGAGTAATGCTTTCAATTCCTCACCTCAATATCGAACAAATGGAAGTAGTGTTCTTTGATCGCGATGAGCTGGTTCTCCTGTTCGGGACTGAAATGGCCCTGCTGGTGGGCATAGGTATCCATCCAGGTGGCCAGCCGCTCCATGCTGTCCCGGTCGAGCACGATTTGCCTATGCGCCGGGTCCTCCGAGAGCAGGGCGAGCAGTTTGCTGTCCCTGGCGGGGCCGTGCCCGACTTCGGATTTGTCCTTTTCGAACGCGAGTTTCTCCAGGTCTTTCCCGGCGAACGTGATCAAGTTGCGATAAGCGTTCTTCCCGGTCAGATCGAACCGGGCGGCCTTGGTGTCGCCGGCATCGGGATTATGACATCCGGTGCACTGCTTGTCGAGGACCGGCTGGACGAGCCGGTCGAAGCGAAGCGGCCAGGAGCCTTCGGGGCCGGGAGTCAGTCTCGATGGGCCATTTCGCATAGCCAGCGGCACATGACCGGTGGGCGGGGCCTGATCGCGGGACTCGTGACAGCCGATGCAGGAGAGCGTCTGGCCGGGCAGAACATAGGTCAGGGACCGCATGGTCTGCAGGGCCAAACCCTTGTCATCGAGGGCCTGGAAGAAAACGGGGATGCCGGACGGGATGCGGAAGAACGCCGAGCCATCCGACGCGACGGGCACGGTGCCGAGGACGTACTTGCCTGGGTCTTCGGCCGAGACGCCGATGCAGGGCTGATTCATGTGCGGCTGGACCTTGGGAGGCACCGCCACGATGCGAAGGCGCTTGACCGTCCCCGGCGTGACGCCGGTCAGGCCCTGATAAATGTCCTGGACAACAAGAGAGCCCTCCTGGACGCCGTCCCAGTCTACCTCAGTACTGCGCGTGGGCGGTCTTGCGCGGGCGAATCGGGATCGGGTACATGCTGGAAATCCGCTCGTCGCGATGCAGCAGCTCCAGATTGCCGAACCGGTCGCACAGGTACAGGCCCAGGGCATTGGCCGGGTTGTTGTCATCCGTGATCGGCGTGCTGCCCGCGTGCGGCGGGAGCTTGCGCGTGCTCCAGGCAACCAGGTAGAAGTCCTCCGATAGCGGATAGGGGTTGGCGTAATATGTGTCGTGCCATTCCTCCGTCTCGGGGAAGGGGACTTCGGGTGTCAGACGCGTCAGCGGCGCTTCGTACTCGTTGCCGCGGGTGCGGTCCAGCAGCACGAGCGAGCCGCCCACGGTGGAATGGTGCGCAGCGGCGGTGAAGAGAATCCTGGTCGAATTGGGCACGGAGCATGCCTCCAGGACCGCCTGCGGCTTGACGGTGTAGTTGCCGTACACGAGCTGCGGATTGGTGCCGTCCTGGTTGACTGACCACAGACTGAAGAAGTGCCCGTTGAAGCGGTCGATATAGTCCCATCGCGTGTAAAGGATGCATCCATCCTCGGCCACGGAAGGGGTGTACTCGAAGCTCTCGAAGGCTGAGATCGGACGTATGTCGCCGCCATTCGCGTTCATGGTGTGCAGCGTGAAGATGGCGCAGGGACGCACGTTGTCGCCGCCGCAACGGACATAGCTGTCCGGCAGAGTCCGTTCCAGCGTGGCGGCGGTGTTGGCCTTCGTGCACTGGGGGAATACACCCTTGCGCGTGGAAAGAAAGACGATATCGCCATCCGGCAGGTATCGCGGGTCGAAGTCGTCGTATCGCCCGTGCGTGAGCTGCCGGACACCCGTGCCATCGATATTCATCTCATAGACGTGGTAGAATGCACCCTCCGGCAGCCGGGTCTTATCCACTTTCTCCATCTTCGCAACGTCGGGATAGTGGCGGCAATAGGCAAAGAGGACTCGCTTGCCGTCACAGGACAGATCGGGCCGGAGAAAGCTGCCCTCGGGCCATCCGTCGGTCAGACAGCGCAGGTGAGGCGAGGCGGTCTTGAAGCTGTCGAGGATGTAAATGCCGCCGCCGGGCCGGGACCACCAGCCATAGTACTGGTCGGAAATGTGCGGCAGCATCCCCGGAGCCCGCTTGACGAAAAGGATACTGTCAAAATCCAGAAGCGGATTCGCCAGGGCCATTTCGCGAACGAGCCATCTCGCTCGCTGATAGGATTCCTGGTCTTTGTCCGCGCGGCCTGCAATGGTCCTGAGAGAGGCAACCTTCGCTTCGACGTCGCCGCCCATCTCTCGCAGACGGTCGGCCAATCTCAATCCTCGCTCCACAACCAGATCAGCAGACGGGATTGTGGAATCCGGCCGGCCGTGTTTGCGGGACCACTGACTGACCGAGCTTTGCGTGCAGGATTTCCCCAGGGCGATGTTCGTCCCGCCCCCGGCCGGGTAGACCTCAACCTCGTCGAGATGGAAGTAGTCCGTGCCGGGAAGCTGGAGGCGGACAAAGCGTGCGGCGACCGCGTGGAGCGGCACCTTGAGAGGGCTTCCGTTCGCGTGGCCGAGGAATACCGTCCCATCATGCTGATAGACCTGGCGAAAGTCCTTGCCATCCCCTGAGACCAGGACGATCAGCCGGGCGGCCCTTTGCGCGAACTCGGTCCGGTTGTACAAACGCAGACAGTCCAGATCATATGACCTGCCCAGATCGATCTGCCACCACGGGCGGTCTTCGTGCTGTGTATGAAAGCCCCACTGGCCGTCCTTGATGCCGTCGCACGCGCCTGCGGCGTCCTGCTCCGGTGTGACAGGGGACTCCGCAACGCGCAAGCTGTCCTGAACCGCCCAATCGGCTTCGATCTGTTGCCGGGAGAAAATCGCTGATGCGGGGCTTATGATTCCCGCGAGCAACAGACTCAATGCGGCGATCTGAAGCCCGCCTCGCGGTTGACAAGACCTTGTCACCATAATCGCCCTGTCCAGTGTCTCTTACTTCGCGGTCGCTTTCAGCTTGTCGGCGAACGGCAGGGTGTCGGGAACGACGCGGACTTCCGTGCTGAAGCGGTAGGGCAGCAGCGTGCCCGAATCGAACTGCAGCTCGACGAAGTATGCCGTCCAGCCCTTCTCCGGGGCTTTCACAGCGGCATCATAGATGCCCTTGTCGTTTCCAGTCAGGGGCGAGCTCGTCCATACCTTGCCGATCTTCTCCAGCCGGAAGTCATGCGCGTTCGGGTTGGTCGCTGTCCACAGCAAGACCTGCGTCGGCCGTGTCTTGGCGGTGACGACCATGTGGCCCTCGCCGGCGACATCCCAGGAGAACTGTGGTCGTTCCTTGCCGGCCAGGACCGCGGTGTACCATGTCAGCAAGGCCTTCTCCGCGCCCGAGCCATTGAGGCCGTGATCGGTGTTCGCGCAGTACAGCAGGTATTTCTCGCCCGGAAGGTCCTTGAAGTAGAACTGGGCCGAGTCGCACGGGAAGAACTGGTCGCCCGACGAGTTGATCAGGAACTTGGGCATCGTGTAGCGAGTGCGGTACTCGTAGGGATCTATGAGTTTGCGGACTTGGCTGCCGACTTGGGAGTCGAGCTGGCCGAGGACCTTCATCTGCTCATAATCGCCGATGGCCGGGGAGTAGAAGCCGTAGGCGGCGAAATGGTGCTGCATCTGCGGGCCCATGTTGAGCACGTCGATGACGATGGGGGCGATGGCCCGGACACGTTTGTCGGCGGCGGCGGTCAGCCAGGTGGTCCAGCCGCGTTTCGAGCCGCCGGCGACGACGAAGTCCTTGATCTGAACCTTGCCGCCGGTCACTTTGGTCAAATGGTCCTGGACGGTGTCCATGGCGCGAACGGCGCTCTTGACCATGGGCAGCAGGAGGGGCCAGGTCGGGTCCTGGGTCTTGAGGAACTTGTCAAAGGTGTAGGCGATGATCGCGTCCTCGCTGCGCTCGTTGCCCGGATCGTCCGCGAAAATCAGCGGCTCGTTCGGCACCTGCTTGAGATCCACGAGGACGGTCTTGCTCTGCACGGCGATCTGCGCGAGCATCATGTCCGGGCTGGGCGGCTTGGTATTCTTGTTGCTGCCGCCGTTGATGAAGAGCAGGGCGGTGCTGGAGGTGACGTCGTTCGGCACGATAATGGTCAGCCAGTGCTGCCAGAGCGTGCGGTTCACTTCTTTCTCGCTGCGCCACGTCTGGGACTTCATGTCGATGATGTACACCTTGCCCAGCGGATTGTCGATGGTCTGGACGACGCTGTAAGTGTAGCTCGGATCGGGCTTGGCAATGTAATCGTCGAGCGGCGTCGCGACGGCCACAGCCGTCATGAGCAGGGCTAGCAGGGCTACGAAAACCTTCCTCTGTCTTCTCATCGTCAACCTACCTTTCTCCAATCTCCAGTTTACGTGGCTCACAAATCAGCACGCAGTTCGTAGGGTGGGTCCTTGACCCACACGGTTACCCATCGAAGCGCAAAGGACGCGTGGGTTAAGAACCCACCCTACACGCTTCGCCTTCGTCCCGGGATGACATGCGAACGCTACACGCATCATACCTGACGTGGGAAGATCGTTCTCAGGTACTCAGCGTCGTACTTGCAGCTTTCCTCGACGCCCAGCGGCATCTTCGTGCCTTCCATCACCAGCCAGCCACGGTAACCGGCTTCATCCAAGGCCTCGCGGACTCGTTTGAAATCGATCGAGCCTTTGCCGTAGAGGTCGTCGTAGTCCTTGGCGTGGACCTGACAGACGCGCTTGCCGAGCGTGCGAATCTCCTTGTAGATGTCGTAACCCATCTTGTGTGAGTTGGCGACGTCATAGTAGACCTGCACGGCGGGCGAGTTGACACGGTCGAGAATCGCGATGTGCTCCTCGGCACTGAGCCACGACTCGATACCGAGCGTCACGCGGGCTTTCTCCGCCTTCGATATGATATTCTTGAGGCGACTCACCACGGCGTCGGTGCCTGGCGCATCATTCTTGATATCGCCTTTACCGAAGAAAGCCAGCAGGATGATCCGTTGCCGCATCGCCTGGGCGACATCGATGGCCTGATCGACCCATTTCTCGGCGCGGGCATCGCTCTTGTACGGGACATCGTTGAGCACGCCCATTGCCAAAGAGGCGATCCGCATATCCTGGGTCTTGATCTCTTCAAGGTATCGCTTCTGCAATTCCGGGCTGAAGAGGGGCGGGTCCTTCTCGCCACCGCCGAAATCGACCTGGACACCATCGAGGCCGATCTTCTTCGCTGCCGCGAAGGCCGCCGGGTCGGTCCGCTTGCCAATTGTCCAGTCGCAGACTCCGATCCTGAATCCTCTCGGCCTTCTCTTCTGCTCAGTTTCCTGCCCACGCGACAGGCCGGAGGCGGCGAGTGTCAGGCCTGCGATGGCCCCGCCGGTCCGCGTGAGCAGCTCCCGCCGGCTGATTTCTCTGCGAATCATGTGTCTTCTCCTTGATACGTGTCTGTCAGGGCGCGTGCCCAAAAACCTCAGGCAGTCACGCTACAGTAAACCATCGCCAAGCTTTGCTTGACGATGCCACCCGGAGTCGGTAAGATGTGCATCGCACACCAACACTCGGCCGATGGGGTAGAAGATGGTGTGCGATGCACACCCTACCACTTCAGACTTCACACATTCCTTCACGCTTTGACGCCCTTGAGGTTCGCGTCCAGTTTCTCCTTGCTCTTGAGCATCTCGTCCCAGGTGACCATGCGGTTGCCGTAGGCGGCGGTGCGCCCGAGGATCGTGATCAGGTTGCTTCGCACGCTGGTTTCGACGGTCGGGTTGTCGAACTTGCCGCCGGTGACGCTCTCGTAGAAGGTCTTGATATTAGCCACAGCGCCTTCCTGGTAGATGGCCGGGGAGGAGCCGCCGCGGTAGAAATGCTTACCGCGGATGATCACCTGTCCGCCGTACTCGGTCTCAAGGATGCCCTCGCTTCCGAACATGCGGTTACGGATGCCTTCGGGCTGCGTGCCATGGCCTTCCATCTGGCGTGAGCTGAAGGTGATGCCGACGTTGTTCGGATACTGGAACAGGGCGCTGAAGGTATCGTAGCAGGTGCCGACGGGCCGGATCTTGCGGCCGCCTGTGCCCACGGCCCATAGCGGCGGCACGCCCATGATCCAGTTCATCACGTCCAGCGTGTGGATGTTCTGCTCGGTGATGATGTCGCCGGAGAGGACCTTGTCGAGGCCCCAGGCCCGCAGGCGATTCTCGCCATTCTCCGGATCACTGTGCCAGGTGTCGTACATCCGCCCGAACGGGCAGGGCGCATGATAGATCGCCTCGCCGAACGCAATCTCTCCGATGGCCTTCTCGTCATGCACGCGCCGCAGGGCCTCCATGTAGAAGGGATCGGCCCGCGTCTGGAAGTCGATCAGGAAGACGCGCTTGTTGGCCGTGGACTTCTTGCCGCTGTCCTCAATGCTCTGGCAGCCGGGGACATCGACGGCGACGGGCTTGGCGGCATAGACGTGCTTGCCCGCCTTGACCGCGGCGGCCGCCTGCTCGGGGCGGAAGTACGGGGCGGTTTCCAGCGCCACGGCATCTACCTTTTCCAGCACCTTCAGATACCCGTTGAGGCCGGTGAAGCGGTTGGCCTGCGGGACACCGAGCTCGTTGCCGGCGTTGTCGGCGCGATCCTGGAAGTAATCAGCGACGGCGGTGACGTTGTATCCGCCGTTGTCCCGGAAGAGTTTGGCGATCCAGGTGCCGCGTCCGCCGCAGCCGACCAGGCCGAGATTGATTTTGGAGTTGGCGGCGGTCCCGCGAACGAGTCCCGGCCGGATCACGGCGAACGACATCGCGGCGGCGCCCGCGCCGGCCATGAAGCCACGGCGACTCAGGGACTTGCTGCTTCGGGATGCATCGGTAGGTTTGCGCGTATGCGACATTTGACGGTCCTCCCTTCGGATTTATGATTTACCATTTACGATTTACGATTGGATGCACCAGTCATGGACCAAATGGTAAATCGCAAATCATAAATTGTAAATAGTAAATGGCTTCGGTCACGTCCCGGTCTTTGCTATTCGCGAGGCGGTGTACTCGGCCATGGGGGTGTGCTTGGCCTCCAGGTGTTCGAGGTTGATATAGTGCTCGCGTTTGACCTTGCCGGTGGAGGTCTTGACGAATTCGCCGGGGTGGATCTCCAGGTGGTGAGCGGCGATCTTCTCGAAGCCGGAGAGCTGCTTGTTCTTCTGCTGGCAGTCCCGGATGCTTTCCCAGAGGAGGTTTTTGACGAATTGCGGGTCGGCGAGCAGCTCCCGCTGTTTGCGGCCGGTGTGGCTTTCCAGAAGCTCCCACGAC
Organism: Sedimentisphaerales bacterium; assembly: GCA_963708075.1. Taxonomy (GTDB): domain Bacteria; phylum Planctomycetota; class Phycisphaerae; order Sedimentisphaerales; family Anaerobacaceae; genus PLanc-01. The sequence goes on along the minus strand of OY970194.1, from coordinate 2,794,301 downwards.
GGCAGTACGAGGGCTCGGACGGATTCCTCCATGATCCCATTGCTGTCCAGCCGTCGCGTCGGGACGACGAGCACCTCCTTGACGAAGCGGGCCTCCGACAGGGCCGCCTCCACGCGCTCGGGATTCACGTTCTTGCCGCCGGGCAGAATGATCAGGTATTTCTTGCGGCCGGTGATGTAGAGGTTGCCCTCCTCGTCGAGGTAGCCGAGGTCGCCGGTATGGAGCCAGCGGACGCCTTGTTCGTCGGTGTCGAGGGCGGCCTCGCTCGCCTTCGGGTTCTTGTAGTAGCCTTTCATGATACACGGCCCGCCGAGGCAGATTTCGCCTCGTTGTCGCGGCGGCAACGTCCGGTTGTCGTCATCCACGATCTTGGTCACGAGTGTATCGATAGGCTTGCCTACGGAGCCGAGTGTCTCCAGCCGGTCGTTGAACCCATACACCGGCGAGTTCTCCGTCGTGCCATAGCCTTCGTACATCTTGAAACCCCGCTTCCACAGGACTTCCAGGACCCAGCGGGGCATCGGCGCGGCCCCGGAAAGGAAGAATCGCACTTGCGTCCAGCCCTGTTTCTCGCGGACTTTGCGGCCGAGGTACCGCGGCGCGAAGCGGTCGAGCAGGGCAATGGTCCACTTCTCCCTCTTCTGCCGGGTCAGACCCTCCTCGATCTTCTTGGCCAGGGTGGTGTACAGGGCCGGGATGGCGATGAAGATGGTGATATGTCTGTCCCGGATCAGGTCCGACACTTCTCGGTACTTGTTCGTGTAGATGTTCGTAGCGCCGGCGGCCAGGGCGAGGAACTTGCCCACGGTCAAACCGAAGGAATGGTGCGGCGGCAGGATGTGGCCGAGGACATCGCTCGGCGTAATATCGACCTTGGCCACCGATCCCTGAATGTTCGCGACGAAATTCGCATGGGTCAGTTCCACCTCGCGGGGGTCACCCGTCGTGCCGGAGGTGCACAGGATCACGGCGGTGTCCTCCGGATTGACCTGGCGTTCGATGCCCGCCAGGCCGATGGCGTCCGGGACACTGACTGTGCAGAGGGGACCATCCGTCATCGTCACCATGCGGAGATTGTGGGCCTCGGCGAACTGGCCCAACTCGTACCGGGCGTCCTCATGTTCGTAGTCGTTCGCCATGACCAGGCCGCGGGCGTCTGTGCTCAGGAGATGGGAGATCACCCCTTGCGGCCCGCGCTCCGGATCGATCAGGACGGGGATCATCCCGGCGAGAATCGTGCCCCACAGGGCGACATCCCAATCCGTGCGGTTCTTACTGACGAGGGCGATCTTGTCCCCGTGACGCAGACCGGATTCATGCAACAGCCACGTCGCGAAGGCCTCCGCCCGCTCCTTCAACTGCCGGAACGTCATGGTCTCGTGACGATCCGGCCGGATGATCTCGATACACATCTTGTCGAGGGGGGTGACTGCGGCCAATGACTGGTTGAACAGCTCAATCAAGTTGCGATGCTTCAGGGTTGTCTCCATCAGGTCAACTCCATCCAAACGGGGCAGCGATTCTCACGTCGCCAATGGTCAGGCAGCGCACTCGCTGCACATCCAGCCTCGGGGCCCGTATCGTACCTTTCGCCTTCTCCCGCCGCCAGTGCTCGATGACGCCGATCGCGATGTCCTGCCCCGTGATATCCGCCAGACCGACGAGCCGGCCGATCGTGTTCTCGGGTGTCATCCCACGCGTCGTGCGCACCGCCAGGGCCTCGAAGTCGAGCGTGTGAGCGGCGGCGTTCTGGAAGTAGTCCTCGAAGAGCCTGCGGCGATGTTCCTGCCGGGCCTCCGGTGACTTTCGACGAAGCTGCGGGGGTGCTGCGATCAGCTCGATGGCGGATACGCCTGGCTGCAAACCCTTCAGGACCTCGCCGAGCTCGTTTTCCCGCTGGACTGCGAGAATCCATTGCGGCCGCAGCAGCCGCTGCACCGTCCACCAGAGCGTGCATGCAGCCCCGCCGGTTACAAGACCGGGAGTGTCGATGAGCACGACATCGGCGGCCTGGGCCGCCTGCTCGACGCACAACATCATCGCAGCGGTCAATTGCAGCAGGTGCCCGACCGGCGTGATATCCCCGACGAAAGCGATGCCGCCTGTAGCACCCCCGCCCCCGGGGGTGATCGTCTCCCAGCCGAGGGCGGCTGGGCTACATCTTCTATCGACAACGGTCCAGCCGACGGTGGTGGGCGGGCCGATGTGCGACTGGCCGACATCGGCATCGACGAGAGCTACAGGCCGGCTCTGTGCCAATCGGTTCGCCAATGCGATCAACAGGGTCGTTTTGCCCGTATCCGCGGCGCCAAGCAGCAGGAATCTGCCCTTTGGAGGAGGACTTGTCCCCGCAATCCGCTCTGCTATCGCTTCGGCCCAGTTCTCAGACATCCATGGACGCCCATCACACGGTTCTTACTGTCATCTCTCGTTCTCTCCATTTCAACATGGAATTGAGGAATTCGCAAGGGGAAAGCTGGGATTTGGCGGCTGTGCGACAAGATCGTGGCAGAGCAGGCATGAGGCTGTGGACGGGAAGGACCGTGAATCCGGCATGCTCATTTCATTGCCGCTGCAAGTATTTCGACGACCTGCCGGGTGATCTCGTCGCGGTTTGCGACGGTCAGGTGCATCAGCTTGACCGTAGGATAGTCCTTCACCTCCTGGATCAAGCCGCCGCCCTTGAGAGCGACCGTGGCAAGGACGCATGCGTTCGAGGCGAACAGCCGGCGTACGGTTTGCACGAACTCCTCCGAGAAGCACTCCATCTTGCCGATCTCATCGACGGCGAACAGGTCGGCGCTGGCGATCTCCGGATCGATTGCAGGGACGGCTTCTTTGTCGAAGCTCTCGATGTCCACGCCGTACTTGCTCACGTGGTAGCGGCTCTTGATGTTCACATGCGCCAGCGTGCCGGACTGGCCATCCAGCCGGCGCCACCTGAAGCCCTTGCGCTGACCCGCCTCACGAATCTCCTCCGTATAGAAACCTGCGACCTTTGCCTTGGGAAGTGCGCCGACAATCTTCATCACCGCCGTCGTCTTGCCGCAACCCGGCGGGCCGGTCAACACGATTCTTGTCGGTTCTCGGAGCATGGCAGATGTGCTCCATCTACCATCGGAGACTGCGCCAGAGGATTGCGACGATGGCGGAGGAAGCGGCAGCTAGGGCGGCGATGACCCAGAATGCGTGCTCGTAATCCTCTATGGGGATATGAACGTTCATGGAGAAGACGCTGACAATAAACGTGGGCAGCATGATGGCAATGGTCAGGATCGTCAGCGCTTTGATGCGCACGTTCAGGTTGTTGCTGATGATCGAGGCGCGGGCGTCCATGAGGCTGGAAAGCACCTGGGAGTAGATCTCGATCTGGCCCCGGCACTGGTTGTTCTCAATCAGAATATCGTCGAGAAACTCGACGCTCTCCTGCGTCAGTCCCAACTTGACGGCGTTGTTTCTCACCTTGTCGATGAGCACGCCGTTCGAGTTGATGGCGCTGAGGTAGTACACGAGGCTCTTTTCCAGGGTGAAGAGGTTGAGCAGGTACTTGTTCTCCATGGAGGTATTGATCTGCTGCTCGAGCTCCGTGGAGATCATGTTGATCGCTTTCAGGTGCTCGACAAAATGGGAGATCGCCCGGTAGATGAGCTTGAGGAACACATCCTGGACGGACTGCATCTTGAGAAACGGCCGGCCCTCGAAGAGCAGAGCTTCGTCCGCCCGGACGATGATCAGACGCTCCTTGAAGAGAAAGACGCCGGTGGAGACGACCTTGAAGAGGAAGTTGTCCTGGGCGGTATAGTGCTTGGGTCTCTTGAAGATCATGGCGACGTGCTCGGGCTCGAACTCGAGCCGGCTCAGCTCATCGGGGTCGAGGGCCGAACTGAGCGTGTGCTCGTCGATCTTCAGTTGCTCGATGAGGAATCGTCGCTCGGCCTCGTCCGGCGCTGTATACACCCAGACCGGAGCTTCGCCCTCGCCGATCTCCGTAATCTTTCCATCTGTAATATACAGTTGCTTCAGCATTGGTTGGTTTCACAGGCCTCAAAGAACAGATTTCATCAGCCGTAATACTCTACCGAGAGGTGCAGCCCCCTATAAGAAGCTCTACGCCGCCCGCCGTCAAGAGGTTGCGCAAAATGTTTTCGCGATACGATCGCTTGCGTGATGCAAATTCGACACCGTCAGCGGTTGGCCGGTTTCAGGAACCATTGTCGCGCGTCGGCATCGGTCTTGAGAAAGTCCAGGAGCATCCGGGCGACCTTTTCCCGGCCGGAGGGGCTCGGATGCGTTCCGTCGTTGGCTAAGTCGTCGCGTGTCCACACTAAGCCGTCGCCCTGGCGGGGCGTGGTGCCGTCGGCCCACAGGTAGGGGCCCCATAATAACAGCGGCGTCTGCACGGGGCCTCTGGTCGCGTCCCAGTTCAGGTTGGGATCGTTGTTCATCTGGGCCTCGATCAGCCATCGCACGGAAAATACCGACTCATACGCATAGGGTTCCGGATTCAGTCCCGATCCCGCGTAGCCGGCGTAGATTCGGCTGGAGAGGTAGGCGACACGCAGGCTGGGGAATCGCATTTTGAGCATGTTCAGGATCAGTCGCATGTTGTCCCGCAGGACCTGCGCGTGGGCGGGAAAGGCCCCGTATTGAGCCGGCGAGATCTCGGCCTGTTTCATCCACACCACCTGTACCTGATTGGGTTCGACGCGGGCCTTTTCCAGCCGCTGATCCATCACGAGCCAGGGAGAAGGCCGGTCTGGATTGCCGCCGGGATAGGCCCATTGACGAGCGGCCTGTCCGCCCTGTGCGCAATCCACGATCACCAGGTGCGGCGATTTGTTCGGATCGGCGTCGGCCAGCTTCTTGAAGGTCGAGAACTCCTGCGTCGTGTTGGACATGCCGAGCGATATCAGCACGATCTTGCCGGTCTCGGACGGGACTCCGTTCGCATCGAGCGGCTGAATGAGGCTTGTCTGCTCCTGTGCGGCCTTGAGGTGTGACTCGGAAGGCGTGTTCTGCCCATGGCCATACAGCCCGCCTGTCTGCCCCTTGTACTGGCCGTCTCCCATCTCCGTGACGGGAACCATACCCGTTGTCTCTTTGCCTTGCACAATCGCGCACAGCAACAGCCAGAAGATGGCGGCATGCTGGCAGTGATTCCAGATCTTCATCGTTAACCTCCAGTGATTGATGATAAACTCTCTATGTGTCCGATCTTCTATGGTACTGCTTCTCCGCGAGCAAAGCCACTTGCAGGATGGCAGATTCCGCGCCCGCGGAAACATGGTGCTACCGGCGTTTGGCCTTGAGAAGGGTCCTGAGTCTGGAGAGGGGGAAGGTGTTGAGCACGTCGTTCCTGGTGGCCCAGCCTCGTGCGGCGGTGGCGACGCCGAAGGGCATCAGGCCCAGGCTGCCTGTGCTGTGGGCGTCCGTATCGATGGCCAGTTTGACGCCCGCTTCAATGGCCATCTTGCAGTGGACGTCCTTGAGGTCGAGACGGGAAGGGTCTGAGTTGACTTCGAGAGCCGTGCTTGTCTGAGCGGCGTGTTCGATCACCGCGGGCATGTCGAGATCCATGGCCTCGCGCTGGCCGATGAGCCGGCCGGTCGGATGGCCGATGCACGTCACGCAGGGATTGTCCATCGCCTTGAGCGTGCGCATCGTGACCCGCTCGCGGGCGCTGCCGAGGGCCGAATGGATCGAAGCGACGACGAAATCCAGGTCGGCCAGCAACTCATCCTCGAAGTCGAGATTGCCCTCGGCCAGAATGTCCACCTCGGCACCGGCCAGGAGCGTGATGCCCTTGAGCCTGGCGTTTATTTTGTGAATTTCTTTGATCTGCTGCGCGAGCCGCTGCGGGGACTGCCCGTTGGCGATGGCGGAGGACTTCGAGTGATCGGTGATGCAGAGGAATTCGTAGCCTCGCTCTTTTGCCGCCCGGGCCATTTCCTCGATCGTATTGCTGCCGTCGGAGGCGACGGTGTGCGCGTGGAAGTCGCCCCGGATGTCTTCCACGCGGATGAGCTTGGGCAGTGCGTGACGTTTTGCGGCATCGACCTCGCCGCGGTCCTCGCGCAGCAGCGGGTCGATGAAGTCGAGGCCGAGCTTCTTATAAATTTCCTGCTCGACCGCCCCGGCGACCATCTTATCGTCTTTGAACAGGCCGTACTCATTGAGCTTGAGCCCGGCCTTGATGGCGATCTCGCGAAGCCGGACATTGTGCGGCTTGGAGCCGGTGAAATACTGAAGAGCGGCGCCGAAGCTTTCCTGCGGCACCACGCGGACATCGACCTGCACGGCCGTCGTCTCCGTGTGAATGATGACGGAGCCCTTGGTCCCGCCGGCTGCCAGGACCCGCTCGACGAACGGGGCGCCGGTGAACGACTCGATAATCTGCTCCGGCGTTTGCTTCGCTTTGGAGCCCGCCTTCTCAGTGGTGACAAGCAGATCGACGTCCCCAATGGTCTCCGCCCAGCGCCGCAGGGACCCGGCGGTTCTCAATCTTGTCGATGCCGGGCAGCGGTCGAAGATAATCCGTGGCAATCTGTGCGGCGATCATCGCCTGATCGAGCCGGATTCGGCCGGTGGCCTTCTGCAAAAACTCGATGCCTCGCAGGATCGCGGCCGCTTTCTTGGCGCCGAACCCCGGCAGCGTTTCGATGGTCCCGTCCTCGATCGCCTTCTTCAATTCCGGGATGCCGCTGATGTGCAGATGCTCGTAGAGGGTCTTGACGGTCTTGGGCCCGACGCCCGGAATAGTCAGCAGGTCGAGCAGGGCCTGCGGGATTCTCGCCAGCAGTTCCTGGTGGGCCTGGATCTGGCCGGTCTTGACGAACTCCTCGATCTTGGCCAGCGACGATTTTCCGATGCCGGGGGTGTTCGCCAGCTCGCCGGTTTCGAGCAGGACCGCGACATCTGTCCCGCTCTCCTCGATGACCCGCGCGACCGTGCGGTAACTGTTGATGCGGAACCGGTCCTCGCCGAGAATCTCCATCACGTCGGCCATCTGGCTGAAGATCGCACTGAGCGCTGCATTTGCCATGAGCCCCATTATACTCGCGCAAAGTGAGGACGGAAATGGCCATCCGCGGCTACCGGATACTGAGCTCGCAATGCTGACCCTTCCAGGTTGCCAGGTACTCCTGCTGCACCGCCGTCAGGGCTTCCTGCGGGTCGATCGCATCGATGCATGGCGTGCCGAGCAGACACGTGTGGGCTAGTATACAGCGCGGGTGTCCGAAGCTGCGGCTGAGACGGTATGGACACTCAATAGGGCTGACGACCGCGCGCGACCGGACCCAGCGAGGCAGGTACAGGTGCGGAACCGTCGGGCCAAAGAAGACGACTACGGGAGTCCGAACGGCGGCCGCAAGATGCATCAGGCCGGAGTCGTTGCCCACGTACAGGCGGCACAAAGACAGCAGGGCGGCAACTCGCCGCAGGGGTAGATTCACCACGACGTCGATACCGAGATCATGTGTCTCGGCCTGCAGCCTGCTCAATAGTTCTATTTCCTGCGGGCCTGTGAAGAGCAACACCCGGGCCTGCAACTCGCTGGTAAGATGGCGGCAAAGCCGACCGAAATGCGACACGGGCCATCGCTTCAGATCACCCGACGCGCCCGGGGACATCGCCACAAGATTGTCCATCGCGGCCCCCTGTTCCATGTACCCGTGGACCCAGGCGATTTCATCGGGACGAAGGTCCACGGTCGGATAGTATGACGCAGGCACCTCCATGCCCCATCCGAGCCGCATGGCGTTCTTGACCGCGGACAGCCCATCCATGCCTTGGGCCAGTCCGGCTTCCAGGCAGGCGCGGTCTGAGTCCCCGACTGGGACGCCACTCTCATAAACCGCCCGCCGCACGATGTTCGCCGCGTGGGACGGATCCAGGATCAGGTCGAACTGATTGGCTCTGAGCCAGTCGTCGAACTGCCGTCGGACTTGCTCGTCAACAGGATCGCCCAAGTGTTGGATGCCCCATTGCTGAATGGAGACGACCCTGTCCACCCGCCGGTCACCGTCGAGGATTTCGGTCGCGGGCTTGGCCCCAAGGGCGGTGATGGTCGCCCGCGGCACGACCTCGCGGAGCCGCGCAATAGCTGGAAGCTCCGTGATCAGGTCGCCAATTCCATAGCGCAGGCATAGCAGAATATTTCGTGCATCCGGGTTCATGTCTGTCCCACGTGCAACATCATGGATTCGCAGATCGTCTCGAATTGCCCGGCCTTGGCCGTCTTGAATAGAGTATCCGTGGACCAGTCGCCCCTGCGGCCCGTTCATTGAATCTGCTGCCCGACACCTGGGTTGTCGTTGCCTTTGGGGACGGGTGTCCGGCGGGAGAGACCAACGGCCCGGACGCCGACTGCTCATCAATCTTCATTTTCGCCACGGGTCGCAATGAATTGAGAAACCGCTCGATCTCCTCTCTCGCGTTGACGTCCTTCATCTGCACGATCGGTCCGGGATCCTTCAGTTGCGGGCAGATACGCAACGTGTTGTTCGGCTCGTTCCAGAGCATCATGCTTGTGATCATGGGCATCCCGGCTTTCCGGATTTCGATTCTTCTGGCCTGCACCATCAAAGCCGGATTGTCAGGCGGCTGCCATAAGGAGAATACCTATTTCCCCCTGTGGTTTTCACTGACAGCCCATGCACCTTTTGTCACGGCCGTTCAGCGCCGGGTGAAATAGTGGATCAGCCAGAGGATCAATGTCAGGAGAAGGGAAAGGATGATGCTGCTTGCCAAAGGGAAGTAAATGCGCCAGTTACGGCCGCCAAACGTGAAATCGCCGGGCAGACGGAACAGCCCGATCTTTCCGAGCAGGATCACAAGCACGCCGATCACGACGATCGCGGCCCCGATCACCACGAGCCATTTGCCGAATTGCTGAGGCCCAAAAACCATTGGCGATTTACGATTTAAGAATTACGATTTATGATTGGCGCCGGCGCACAACAGAGCGGCCGGCGCGTCGGTATAACGAATCGTAAATCATAAATCGTAAATGGTAAATCGTAAATCCAGTGAGATTCGGATCGGGACCTCCGGCTGGCACTACAACCATTGGATCGGCCGGTTCTATCCGGAGAAGATGCGTAAGGAAGACTGGCTGGGATTCTATGCCCAGCACTTCGACACGGTGGAGATCAACAACACTTTCTACCACATGCCGCGAGAGCAGACGATGGTGAACTGGCACGACAAGGTGCCGCTGAACTTCCTCTTCGCGGTCAAGGCCAGCCGCTACATCACGCACATCAAAAAACTGCACAACACGGGCGAGGAGGTCGGCCGATTCTTCGCCCTGGCGAACCTGCTCAAGGACCGGCTCGGGCCCATCCTGTACCAACTGCCGCCCAATCTGCACAAGAATCTGGCACGGCTGGACGAATTCATCGAGTCCCTGCCGAGGCGGGACAACGCCGTCTTCGAGTTCCGTCACAATAGCTGGTACGACCAGGAGACGTTCGACCTCATGCACCGGCGGGGCGTCGCGCTATGTGTTCACGATATGGGCGACAAGGCCCCGCCCCGGCTCGTCACCGGCCGCATGGCCTACGTCCGTTTCCACGGCACCAACGGCCGCTACGCGGGCAACTACCCCGACCACATGCTCCATGACTGGGCCAACTGGCTCAAGGCCCAGGCCCCCAACGTCCAAGCCATCTACGCCTACTTCAACAACGACATCAGCGGCCACGCCCTGAACAACGCCCAAACCCTCAAGCAGATCATGGGCGTCGCGTAGGGTGTGCCTCGCACACCGATTCCGCCCATGTCATTCCTGCAGAAGCAGGAATCCAGATCATCTCACACAGAGACGCCGAGACGCAAGGAAAGATGCAACCGCAGATAAACGCCGATGAACGCTGATTTCGTAGACTGTAGGGTGGGTTCTCAACCCATGCGTTTCATTCCTCTTCAACCGCGAACCACGCGAAAAGACAATCTCACGCAGAGACGCAGGGCCGCAGAGATCACTTCCTATGTCGTTCCCGCGAAGGCGGGAATCCAGGTCCTCATTCGACTAACGACTGAAGACTTCTCGCGCAGAGACGCCAAGACGCGGAGAACTGCCGGGGAAATGCAGATGCGTATCAGGAGAGATTCAATCATAAATCGTGAATCATAAATCCCAAGGTCTCTTTTCCCTTGCCGGCTTCGCCCGCGTCTGTCATGATAGTCTCCAGAGGCACTCCTGACGAACGTGTGAAGAATGACAGCCCCGGCCCGCCGTGGGTCGGATCGGTGTGGTGAGGCCAAGATGTCTGATGAAGGCGCGAAGGCCGAGGCATAAACGACATAAGAGAAGGCAGAACTCGGTGGCTGGCCCTAATATTCCTGTTTGTAGTGACGCCGTAAGGCGTTTTCGTGGCGAGGCCGTCCCGGCCTTGCGTCGCGCCGGCATCTTGCCGGCGCTCCTCCTCGAATGCGACCCCGTCTGTCAAGTGTCACGAGTTGACCCCAAGTCCGTTCCTTTCGGCCTTGCACGAAGAAGCGAGCGAGATTATCATACAACACCGCGTATGAGTACTCTCCAAGCCATCGGGATTATCGTCGGCGTGGTGTCGGGTGTGTCCGGCGTCGTGCTGGGCATCGTGAACTACTGGGAGCGGCGGGTCAGCACGCGCCGCGCATCATGGTTCGGTTTTACATCATGCCCAGTTGTTTTGCCTCCAAGAGCACGAAGGACGAGAGGTACCCCGGCCTCGTGGAGGTCTGCAACGTGGGGCAGGTGCCAGTGATGATGGTCGAGGGTATCGGGTTCCTTCCTACTAAGGCCGGCCAGACATCCCCGATGACGATATCACCCAAGCCGTACAATGACGTCACCGCATGGCCGGGGGAACTCAAGCCGCAGCACGCCGCGATGCTGGAATTTGACTTTAGGTTGGCCGACCTCCTGGAAGGACGCAAGGTGCGCCGAGTTTACGTCGAGAGTGCCATCGGCGATAGATTCAAGGTCAGCCGACGCGAAATGCGCTGGGTGGCCAAGCAGTTGGAGGCAGCCTCGACTTAGCCCGCCTCTGGCTTTGCAGGACAGGATAATCGCATTTATGATGAAACACTGCTTATGAGCATTACTGAAGTCACTGCGATAGTCGGTGCGGTGTCAGGTGTATCCGGCCTTGTACTGGGTATCCTTAATTACCTGCACCAACGAGACACCACCCGTCCACGCATCGTGGTTCGGCTATTCGACATGTCCGGGGTTGTTGCTCCCAACAACCCGCAAAAGAAGACCGTTGTGCACGTAGATATCTGCAACGTAGGGCAGGTGCCCGTGATGATGGGTGCGGTCATCAAGTTCCTCCCTAAGCGCGGGCAGAAGGCACATTCTCTCATATTCACACCGGAACCGCTCTGTGAGGCCATGTCCAACGAGATCCTCTTACCTGGGGAACTCAAGCCACAACAGAGGGCCATGCTACTGTTCAATTTTGGTCCGGACGAGCTACCGGAAGGCCGCAAACTGGGCCGAGCTTACGTCACGAGTGCCGTTGGCGAGGACTTCAAGGCCAGCCGACGCGAAATGCGAAGGTTCGCCAAGTCCCGCAAGGCAGCGTCTTCCAGAGAAAGACGCTGACACCGAATATCTGAACCGGTTGGCCTTGCAGAAGACATTCAGTCTGTTTATCATACGATACTGCGTATGAGTACTCTCCAAGCCATCGGGATCATGGTCGGCGTGGTGTCAGGCGTGTCCGGTCTCGTGCTGGGCATCCTCAACTACGTGCATCAGCGGGACACCAGCCGCCCGCGTCTTGTGGTTCGGCTGTATGACATATCTTGCCTTCGGGGCTCCCATATACCGCAGCAAGAGAAGAATGTCGCTATCGTAAGTATCTGCAACGTGGGGCAAGTGCCGGTAACGGTGCGTGGGACCATTGAGTTCCTACGCAAGCGCAGGCAAGAGAAGAATGTGCCTCAGTTCATACTCACGCCGTTCAACGGCGTCAAGTGGTGGGATGAAGAACTCAAGCCCCAGCATGCCGCCACTGGGCGATTTGACTTTAGCCCGGAGGAGTTGCCAGAAGGTCGCCGACTGGGCCGCGCTTGCGTCCAGAGTATTGTGGGCGACAAGTTCAAGGCCAGCCGACGCGACACGCGGGTATTCGCCAAGATGCGCAAAGCAGCCTCGACTTAGCCCGTCTCTGGCCTTGCAGAAGACGGTGATCGCATTTATCATGAAGTACTGCTTATGATCCTTACGGAAGTCACTGCGATAATCGGTGCGGTGTCGGGCTTGTCCGGCCTCGCGCTGGGCATCCTCAACTACCTTCACCAGCGGGACAAGAGCCGCCCGCACCTCGTCGTTCGACCCAGTCTCCATTGTATGGGTGAAGTGAAGGATGGGAAACACGTCACGACATGGCGCGGCATCATAGAAGTCTGCAACGTTGGGCATGTGCCTGTAGTCGGAGCGACCGTCGGATTCCTGCCGGGATGGAGATGGCGAGTGATCACTGCAATCACCAAGTTTGCTCCCAAACGCATACGGGAAAGCAAGGCTGTCTGGTCTCTGCAACGAAGAGAATTTCACTCAGTCACCCTCTGTCAACAGGAACCTGTCCGCAAGGGCTTGGAGTGGCAGCGAGAGGTCGGTCCACAACACAGCGCGATGATCTGGTTCAACCCGGTCCTCCTTCGGGCCCAACCGCCCCTCATCCCGGAAGAACCGAGGATAGGCCGAGCCTATGCCACGACGATGGTAGGCGACACGTTCAAGGCCAGCCGACGCGACATGCAGAGATTCGTCCGACAGGTCGAGGAGTTCCGACTTGGCCAGCCTCTTCCAGCAACTCCTTGTACATCATCTCCAACGTCTCAGCCTCGCGCCGAAGCTCCGCATCCTGAGGGCAATTCCGCAGGGACGCCCGCACCTGAATGAGCTTCCGTCCTACGGTACTAAGGGGGCCGGGGGCCGTGTCTTCATTATTCATTATTCGAGGCATGAAGAAGGCGGGCGAGTTTTCCCGGTTCGATGCACAAAGACAGAGCACTGTAAGTCACCGGGCCACAAGAGGTTGGAAGTAGGTTCACTATTTACCAGACATTCCTGCAACAATCCGGCTCGATGAGCGTCTTTAGTATATGGTCGGATAGACAAGTCAAATATCAAAAGTCAAAGATCGCAAATCGCAAATCAAGAGTCCCAGGGTCTTGCCGTGACCGGTCAAGCGGGCATCACCGTCGGCGAGTGCCAGGTTGTGTGAAACAAAGCCAATTATGGGCCGGGGGCCCCTGGGATTGCGGAATGCGGATTGCGGAATGCGGATTGAAAGGCCGGGAGCGGATGAACGAGTCTGCGAAACAAAGCCAATTCGCAGCGGGCAGGCTGGAGGCGGTAGGCCGCAGGGGATTACACAGGCGGGTGTGCAAAACAAAGCCAATCTGGGGTCGAGGCCCTGGGAGTGCGGAATGCGGAGTGAAGGTGCGTGGCAGGTGAATGAGTCTGCGAAACAAAGCCAATTGGGGGCGGAAGACAAGGGCGGGACGCCCTCGCCACGAACGCCTTACGGCGGTACGGGCGGGTTTGAAACCCGCCCCTACAACGGGAGCGACTCTGCGAAACAAAGCCAATTTGGCGGGTGTGTATCGCTAAGTTCTTTGTGGGAAAAGGGTTATGATTGGCTGGCGATTTTGCGAAACAAAGCCAATTCCAGGTCGGGGGCCTGGGAGTGCGGAGTGCGGAATGCGGAATGCGGAATGAAGAAGACAGGAGCGATTCTGCGAAACAGAGCCAATTCCAGGCCGGGGGCCTTGGGAGTGCGGAATACTGAATGCGGAATGCGGAATGCGGAATAGAGGCCGAGTCTGCGAAACAAAGCCAAATTCCGGAAGGGCTGTCGTGCGAAACAAAGCCAATTGGGAGGGCAGTCCAGAGACTGGAGACCGTAGGCGGGAGGCAACTGCCGGTGCGTTGTGCGAAACAAAGCCAATTTGGGCGAGGGGCCTCGGCCTTCTTGCTGACGCCTTGGGTGTGTTCTCTGTTGAGTCGGAGGCCCGATTCGGGTATACTAAAGGGCATAGCAGGGTGGAGAACATGCAAAAAAACGCCCAGGCAGCAGAACAGAACGCAGGAACCGCGCATCTTATCCGAGAAACGGCCGCTGTCGAACTGACAGGAGGAACGCCCCGGATGGACTTTGAATTGCTTGCCGGAAGGCTCAGACGGGGCGATCATGCAGCGGCGGAAGAGCTCGTAGATTGTTACTACGAGCGGATTTACCTGTTCATGCGGGCCGTCGGGCATGACCGGCAGATCAGTGAAGACCTGACGCAGGAGACGTTCTTGCGGGCTTGGTATCACATCGGCCAGTTGCGGGACGGCAAGGCATTGAACGGTTGGCTCTTTCGCATCGCTGGAAATGTCTCGCGCCTGTACTGGCGAAGGCACAAGGACGTGGATACCAGCAGTCCCGAGGGGCTGGAAATGCCTTTGGGCGGCCCCAATGGGCTGGATGGGGCCAGCGGGCATGAGGAATCGGTGCGGCTGCGCAGCGCGGTGGCCCGGCTGCCCCGCAAGCTGCGGCAGGCTATCGTATTGCACTACATGGAGCAGTTGACGATCTCGGAGGCGGCAGACGCTGCCGGTGTGCGGCAGGGGACGCTGAAAAGCCGTCTCAACAGGGGGCTGGAAGCCCTGAGAAAACAGATGGGCGATCTGTAGGGTTCTCCTATTCGGGTAAGGCCACTATGGAAAAGAGAGAACTTGAAGAAATGCTGAAGGTTCTGCCCGGGCGGTTGATCGAGCAGGCAAGGCCCGGTCTGGCCCAGGAGATCAAGAGCCGGATACCTCATCGGCTTTACGCGCACCGCATGGACACGATCAACATCATCGTCGACCTGCGTGTCAGCCGTATAGCGGCCGCCGCCGCGATCCTGGCGGCCGTCTTTCTGATCGGAGCCTTCTTCGGCGGACGGGACGCCGATGGCGTGCACATGTACCAGGATGGCAAGCTGTTCCTGAAGTACGCTCTCGGCGGCGAAAAAGCCTATCGGGCGGACGTCCTGCCGGGGTTGGCGAAATTCCGGGATGAGCTGGCCGCCCAGGGCCGGGACGTGGTCTTTTGCGGCGACCGTGCGGATCTCAACGATCAGTATGCCATCCTGATGTACTGGCCGACGCCGGATGGCAAGTACGGCGTGATTCTCGGCGATCTATCCGCGCGCACGGTCACGCCCCAGACCCTCATCCGTCTCCAGACCCGCATGCTCCAGGAACGCAAGAAATGACGCCAGGCGGGACCTTGCATGCCTGCCGGCCATGTGATATAGTAAGTCATACCGACGCCTATATCGTATCAGCCGACAACTGCAGCACCGGAAAGGGAATGATCCATGATCCGACGCAAGGGTTTTACCCTCATCGAACTCCTGGTGGTCATCGCCATTATCGCACTCCTGATGTCGATCCTCATGCCCGCCCTGTCCCGCGTTAAGAAGCAGGCCCAGTCCGTCGCCTGCATGTCCAGGCTCAGGAGCTGGGGGATGCAATACAAGTTGTACACCGATGATAACAGCGGATACTTCCCCGAAGGCCAGGGCTACAACCAGCACCCGCAAAATGCGGGCCGGCCAGCCACGTATGGTTTGTGGATGAATGCCCTGCGGCCCTATTACGTCGATGACGAGATGCGGTTCTGTCCCACGGCCACCCGCGTTGTCTTGAGCCTTGCGGATTTCGGTACATTCAAGGCGTGGCGCACGGACCCGATGGGCAATCGTTACCCGGCTTCGAGCGAGGGCCCCGAAATAAACTGGACCGGCAGCTACGGCACCAACAATTGGATCGACTACCAACTCCAGGACCGCACTAACGGCAACCGCAGCGTTAAGTGGTTCTGGAAGTCCGCACAGAACCTCAAGACTCCCAACCAGGTCCCGGTCCTCGGGGATAACACCTGGCACGATGCTTGGCCTCAGCACACCGATGAGCCGATGCAGACACCGTGGGACTCCGGCTGGGGGGACAAGGGGACCGCCGGCGAGATGAACCAGTTCTGTATCGACCGGCACAACGGCTGGACGAATCTTGCCTTTGCGGATTGGTCGGTCCGGCACGTCGGCCTTAAGGAATTGTGGACCCTGCGGTGGCATCGCGAATACGATACATCGGGCGCCTGGACCAGACTCGGTGGAGCTCAGCCCGATTACTGGCCCCAGTGGCTGCGAAAGTACAAGGACTATTGATCGTTCGGCCCGTTCCTGCTTTTGACCGGCAGGGGGCATGATAGGCTGCACGTGCGAGACGACCGGGGAGTGGAGGCTGGAATGGCCTCACGGTCGCCCAGTCGGCAGGTTGTGTCTGGCTGCCATCTGATCTCTGTCCGCAATCAGTAGATGATCGCGGTGGCTTCCTCGATCTTCTTGACGACTTCCATTACGTCGGTTGGATTCGAGACATAGCCGTCGAAGCCTTTTTGCATCAGGGCGGCGGCCTCCTGTGGGCTCAGGCAGTTGGCCAGGGCAATGATCTTGATCGTGCCGTGCTCTTCGCTGCCGCGGATGCTCCTGCAGATGCCGTGCGCGTCGATGTCTCGGACGAGCAGGTTGATCAGGATCACGTGGGGCGCGAACCTTTGCACGGCGGCGCCGGCGTCGAAGCCGTTGGACACGGCCTGAATCTCGTAACTGCCCCGGGCCGTCAGGGCGTCGACCACCGAGGATTTCGAGCCGTTCTCGCCGTCCAGGACGAGGACGCGGATCTTGCCCACGGGCAGGATGTCCGTCGGCATATTATTGGCCTTCATGAACCGGATCAACTCATTGACGGGTATGCGGCGGTCCTTGCTGCCTGGGATGCGATACCCGCGGAGCTGGCCGGAATCGAACCACTTGGAGACCGTTCTCGGGGCGACATTGCAGATTTTCGCCACGTCGCCGGTTGTCAGTACATTTCTGCCTTTTGCCATGTATCTGTTCCCGTATCTGTAAATTGATTCCGTATTGTTCTTCGGCTGTACGGGCGGGGGCATTTAGCCAGGCCGAAGGAATTCAGGCCCTGCCCGTATGGGACAAGCTCCAGGATACCGCCGCGTCCGATAAACCTACCCATCCGCGTTTGCCCGTGCACCACGTTTCTGGATTCCCGCCTGCGCGGGAATGACCTATGGCCGGGTGGCAGCGGCAAGCGGAGCCCGCGGAGCTTGCCGATGGTGTCCCGCAGCAGTTGGAATCCATCGGCAAGCCGGTGCGTGCCGCTGCCACCCGGCCTGAATCCGCCAAAACGTCGACAGACTCTCGGGCTGATGTACCGGGAGAATGTGTTGGCTTAGAAGAGTGGGGGACTTACAATGCCGGTGGATTGCAGAAGTTGGGTTTGCTGTGGGAGACCGCAATGCGGATTTATCTGTCTCGTCCGGATATCACGGAGAAGGAGATCGAGCGGGTGGCGCAGGTGCTACGCGGCCCGGATCTGTCGCTGGGGCCGATGGTGCCGGAGTTTGAGCGGGCCTTCGCCGAGTATATCAGCCGCCGGCGGGCTGTCGCGGTCAACAGCGGCACGAGCGGGCTGTTCCTGAGTCTGCTGGCATCGGGGATCGGGCCGGGCGACGAGGTCATCACCACGCCTTTCACGTTCATCGCCTCCACGACGTGCATCATGATGACAGGCGCCAAGCCGGTATTCGTCGATATAGATCGCGTGAGCTTGAACATCGATCCGGAGCGTATCGAGGCGGCGATCACCGGCCGGACGAAGGCCATTCTGCCCGTCGAGGTGTTCGGAAATCCAGCCGGCTTCGACCGGGTCTGCGAAGTCGCCGAGCGGCACGGCCTGCCTGTCGTCGAGGATAGCTGCGAGGCCCTCGGCTCGGCCCTGAACGGAAAGAAAGCGGGCACATTCGGCTCGCTGAGCGTCTTCGGGTTCTATCCCAATAAGCAAATCACGACCGGCGAGGGCGGCATGATCCTCACGGATGACGACAACCTGGCGGACGCATGCGTGTCGCTCCGCAACCAGGGCCGCGGCAAGGGAGGAGGCTGGCTGGCCCACGAGCGGCTCGGCTATAATTTCCGGCTCAGCGACATCAATTGTGCGCTCGGCATCGCGCAGCTTTCACGCGTCGACGAGATCAAGGCGAAGCGCCGGCAGGTGGCGACGTGGTACCAGGAGATGCTCGCCGAGGAAGACCGGCTGATCGTCCCGACCGAGCCGGACGGCTGCGAGCTGAGCTGGTTCGTCTTCGTCGTGCGCCTCCGCGAGCAGTTCCAGCAGCGACAGCGGGACGCCATCCTGCGGGAGATGGGCCGGCAGGGGATCCAGGTGAGCAACTACTTTCCGCCGGTGCACCTGCAGCCGTTCATCGCCGACCGCTACAGCCATCGCGAGGGCGATTTCCCCATCACGGAATCCGCGAGTCGCCGGACGATCGCACTGCCGTTTCACAACCATCTGACGGAGCAGGACGTGGCCCTCGTCTGCGGCACGCTCCGAGCTATTCTCGACACCTGCCTCCGATAATTAGCGCCCCAACGCGGTGCCAGGAAGGTAGGAAGTTGAGAGGATAAGAATGTATGAAGGCAGGAGTTGGGCGAGGCTGTCTGACCTTCTTACCTTCCTCACTTCTTCCCTTCTTGCTTTCTTGCCTTTTCCCCGTTTTTATCGTAAATATTTAGTAGGGGGTAACGTGAACCACGGGGTTGGGGCAGCAACCTCATAGTCCTGGGAAGGAAGGGGGAATTCCATGGGCTGGAGATCGAAGTTCGTATTTGTGCTGATCGTGTATTTTGCGGGCTTCGCCACGGCGATCTACTGCCTGGCGCCGGCGCCGCCGGCGGCAGAAGGAACGGCTCAAGGGAAAGGGCTGTTCGGTCCGGCGCTGACCTCGGACAAGATCGTCGCGAGTGTGAACTCCGGAATACACAAGTGCGTCGACCTGGGTAAGGAGGCGGCGATGCGGACGGCACAAAGGATCAAGGAAAAGGTGGAAGAGGCGCACCTGCAGTCAGAGAAACAAGGGTGACAACGTTCACCTCGCCGAGGGGCTGCAGGGGACTTGGGCGGCCATCCGCCGAAGTTGCCGTAAGAAATCAAGCAGGAGAGAGTCGGCCGCGGGCCAGCAATGATCCGCGGCCATTCTTATTTGTCAGGCCTTCCCGCACCTGCCGCTCTACATCGACACCTCCACTGTTCTCGTGTCATTCATGCCTGAAGACTCGATGCCTTTGAGCACCTTGACCCGGTCCTTGCCGGGCTCACCCACTTTGATCGTGTACGTCGCGGCCTTGAAGACCTTCGGCCGGAACTCCGTGCCGCTGACCCGCAACGTGTAAACGATCTCATCCGTTTCCTCATCGATGACTTGGAGGACGGGATCGCTCATGCCCTCGACCTTGATCGTGGGCAGATATCCCACGGCCTTTCGCCCGTAGTTGTCAAGCTGATGGATCGTTCTCGGCCAGCCGGGATAGGGCCGGCTATCCGGCGCCGTAATATCCACATTGCGCGGCCAGCATTCCATCGTGATCTCTCGCGTCTTTCTGTTGAATTTCACGATACCGAAGCCGGCGGCCCGCGTGGTCAACTTGTCGTGGTTCTCCTCGGGGCTGGGGTTGGCCACGGCCAGCATGGTGATCTTGTTGCCCAGCCCGTCCTTGAACTCCCCGAGATAGTCGGGCATCCCGGGCTCGCGATTTCTGCCGGGCTCCAGCGGCGCCCACCAGCGCAGATACAGGTTCGCGATCGACGGTACACAGAACGAGTAGCATGAATCGTTCCAGTCGTTGACGCCATGATGGATGATCGTGGCCAGGTGCTGGTCGCCGGCGATGTGCGGGGCGAAGGCCTTGCGCATCTCGATGAGGGCGTTGTTGCGGCCGGTTTGCGGCCAGCCGTTCGAGTCGAGATCGACGTACAGTCGATTGTCCCGTGTGCCGTGCAGGTGCGCCCCGCCGGCGAAGATCGTCTGCGAGAGCACCGCCTTCATGTCGCAGTCGTGCCAGTCGGCCGCCCATTGTCGCAGGAACCTGATCTGCCGCTCGCCGAGCAACTCGGCTTCGGGCACGTCGAGCGCCTGCGGGTCGTAGTCCCGGACGGAGACGTGATCGGGCCGTTTCGGCCGCCATGGATCGTCGGGCAGGACGCTCGCCGGGCCGGTCTTGAACTTACGGTCCTCGATGATGGCGAAGTTGATCCGGCCGACCGTCAGGGCCGTGTAGTACACGCCGATGCCTCGCTGGACGGGCGTCGGATCGAAGGGGTCGGGCAGATGGCTCGTCTGCGCCCGCTCGACCTCCTGCACGTACTCGATGGGCTTGAAGTATCCGCCATCGTCGCCATTGGCGCGGAGCGACTTTTTGCCGCCCTGTCCCCAGAGGTTGGGATGGCCGACGTCATGATCGTCGGGGATCGTGACGGTCGGCGTATTGCGAATGATCTCGCCGAAATCGCGGCCGAATTTGAGCCAGTAGGCGTAGTGGCGGTTGTGGTCGTAGACCTGGTCGCCGGAGAAGAACAGCAGGTCCGGCTTGCCCTTCGTGAGATTCTCCACGATGTCGCTCTTGGGGATATCGCCGCCGTGGCCGGGATAGATCGAATTGCCTGTGAACGCGGCGACCATGATCACGTCCTTGTCCACAGGGTCCCTGCGGATGACGCCGGCATATTCCGCCGCCTTGCCGTGTCGAAGCCGGTACTCAATGTCTTTGGTCGAATCCCAGCCCTCGATGCGGAAGTGCGTCGTCCAGCCCCTCTCGATCACAAGCGATTCCGCGGTCTGCCGCCACTGGCCGTCCGCGCGGGTCTCAAGCCGCACAGTCCTCGCCTCGCCTTCCTTGAGCGGGTAAAGCTGGGCCGTCATCTTCATGACGTTGTTGTGCACGGTGTAGAGTGCAAAGCAGATCACCTGATCTCGCGACACTTCAGGAATCTCAAGCAGCTTGTCGCGCTGAGCGGCGCCGACTGTCGAGGTCACAAGAACCAATGCAAAGACCGCCAGGGCTCCCTTCATGTTTTCCTCCTTGCCTTTGGAGTACTGGAGAACTGCCTGGATAGCCGCCTATCCATTGCCCCGTAGGATAATCCGGCAGGTTGGGGACTGCAACGTCATTCTATCCGCGGCAACGATGCAGGTTGCTTCATGGAGTTGGCTGCTCGCGGAGCACCGCCAGGGCTCTTTCAAGCACGACGTCTCGTCCGGCGGCGATGTCCGCTCTTGTGAGGGCCACCTCCACATCGGGAATGCAGCCGGTGCCCACGAACTCGCGTCCATCCGGATATGTGTCCCACTTGGTGCAGATGCGGGCCCCGCCTCCGCCGGGCAGCTTGATCGTGAGGGGTTGCCCCGTGGAACCCAGGGTCCTGCGTCCGACGACTTTGCCGCGAGCACTGGTCTGAAACGCCACTACGAAATCCTCCGCAGCACTTGCAGTGGCCGGACCCGTCAGGACGACCACGGGACCCTGGTACCGTGGGCCCTTGGACGGTTCGATCGTGCCGTGATCGCCCTCATGCCATTCTTCCTTGCGACCCCAGGCTCGAAATGCCGGCAGGTACCGGCGTGTCTTCCAACGCGATCCCGCCACGGGCTTGTCGATCAACTTCTTCAGTATCGCATAGCCGATGCCCGAATTGCCGCCGCCGTTATCACGCAGATCGAGAATCAATCCTTTGGCCGCCAGGACCTTGTCGAACGCTCCCTCGAACTGTTGGATAGTGCCATCGGAGTCGAAGGAATTCAGGCTGATAAGGACGATCTCGCCGGGCAAGTCTCGCAGGAACGGCTTCTCCTCGTGCGGGAAGCTGTAGTATCCTCTTGTCAGACGGACTTCTCGCTCGGTCCCCTCTGAATCGCGAATGCGCATGGTCGCCTTGGTTGCAGGCTCGCCTCTGGCCAATTGCGGGTACACTTGAAGCTCCTTCTGTTGCACGGTAGAAGCAGCGACATAGGGATACAAGTCATTGGTCAGAATTTCTTCAACGGGTCGACTGTCAATGTGTGTGATCTCGTCGCCACGTGTGAGACGGGCGGCAAGCAGTTCTGCTTTCAGTTCCGGCGATTTGATCTGTTCGGCCGGATAGACCTGGACGATGACCGCCTTGCCTTGCACGGCGGCAATCTCCACGGGCGGCCGACACCCCGGCTCGCCCGACGGGCCCCAGACGCTGGTGTGACCGTCGCGCAGCAGGGCGATGCATCGCTTCAGTACCCGGTAGTATTCAACGTCGGTCTTCGCTTCCTGAACCTTGGGCAGATACTCGAGAAGCACCGCGTCCCAGTCAACGTCCGGGACGCGCTCCCAGAAGACGAAGTTGAACTTGGCTTCGCTCCAGAGACGAATGAAGCCCGCCAGACGTTCCGCCTCCGACAGCTCGATCGCAGGGATAAGCTGTCGGTTCTCTATACTGTATGCTCATATTCTTGTTGCCGGCACTATACTGGCGGTACTCGCGATGGTTTCGTTCAAGGTTGTCACTGACGCAGAAGTCGATGTGAGCCTTCCCCTCGCGGACGTTCCACCTGGCGATGGCCAGGCATGGCGTGTGCCCAATCTGTCGAATCGCCCCGTCCAGATCGATTCGACTGCCGCCACGGGTGCGTTGGCCATCAGCCACGTAGCCGTCGCCCCCGATGATTTCCGTACCGGCTTCCTCGAAATAGGAGAGGACATACTTCTCCAGGCCGTAAGGATTTGCTGCAAAGTCCAGTTGTACGGTCCGGCCTTTTTCAAGCGTGATGACCACGTCAGTGTTGAGGACATAAGGCCGCTTCGTCGTGACATGCTCCTGAGGCTCCGCAGCCAGGCAAGTTGAAAGATGGAATTCCCAGGAACAAACAAGGGTGATAACTACAATCATTCTCGCCGTAGAACTCCGCATATTCAGTTCCTTTCTCCTTGCTCGCATCTCGACTCTCACTCAGCCGGCTCCCGTGGAGTAAAATCGGCATCAGTTGTTTCGAGCCCAGTCGAGAATGGCCGGGTACAGATCAGGGATGGACTGGCCCGGAGTACGACCGCGATAAAGCCGCAGCAACTCTCCGGTGAATTCCCCGAATCGGATGAATCCCCGCCCCTCGATCATCTGGCGAATCACATGCTGCTTGATCGCCTCGAAGTACTGGGTCTCATAGGTGTCATAGGCGTACAGGATGAACACCGCCCAGGTCATGTACTCGTTGAACGTCATCTCAGGCGACCCGTATCCGGTGTCCCGGCCCCACTTGTCCAGATCGGCAAGGGCCTTGTTCACCTGATCGATATACTGCGCGGTGATCGCGTTGACGTAGTTGTGGTCGATCTCAGTGAACACGCTCCGGGAAAGAAGACCGTCCTCGCCTCTGTTGGAGGTCTCGGCGGAGTCGTCGGGACCGCTGACGAACATGATGGTTTCGCTGAAACCCTTTCTCGCGAAGCAGCACGTCTCGTGGGAGGCGCCGAGCAGGGGGGAGAATACCACCTTGTAGCAATCGTGCCTGGCGGGGAACCGTTCCTCCAGCCACGTCCACATCTTCTGGAGCGGAGCCTTCTGTCGGTAGAGCTCGATCTGCTGCTGATAGAAGGGAAGATTGTCCCGATAGAACTGCCTGAAACCGCTCACGTTGGCGAAATCCTGCGCCTGTGCGAGTTGCTGCCCGAACAAATCGGGCCGGCGAATATTGCGATAGGGTCCCGTGGTGATGATCTTATCCCCCTCGAAGGCATAACAGAGGCTGTTGTCGCGGAACATATAGCCATAGTTGTGATGCAGCGCAGGCTGGGCAATCAGGGGATGGTCCTTGAACGGCAGAAAATGCTTGAGCACTCGCTGGTAGTAATCACCACGTTTGTTCACCTTGTACGGGTCCTTGAGCCCGACTTCCGAAATGGCGATGGCAATATTGGCCAGCTCGAATACCTCGGGGATCTCGACGAGGACCTTGCCGGTGTTGTCGCGGATGTAGTCGTTCGAGTAGTCCGCAGATGGACGCGACAGGGCGACATCGACCTGGTTGACGATCATCTCGGCGGGGAGCTGCCGCTGCCAGGTATACACCCTGTAGTCGTCCACATCCCCATCCAACTCGAATGGCCTGGAGCAGTTGTGGACGTCAATCCCTTTCGGCACAATGAGCATGAAGTTCTCGATTCCTTCGCAACCGAGCCGATTGCGCATGGTCAACGAGCGAGCGCCATCGCTTGACGCGCTTGGCAACTTCTTCAGTTCACTTGTCCAGAAGATGCCATACCGCGTCTGGCCAGGGGCCAAGGGCTCCTCGAACTGCCAGTAAACCCTGAATCGACCCGGCGGGGACTGCCTGTGCTGCACCAGGCGGATCTGCTGCTTCTTTCCTGTGGCCGCATCAAACATCGCCATTTGCGGCGGATCGACATTGAAGACGCCAATCTCACCCTTCCAGACCTCGTTCGAGTCGTTGTAGATCCCCACGAACGCACCATCGTGGAGATTGAACTCGCTGTCGATGAAATACATGCGCGTGTTCACGCCAATATTCCGGGGCTTTGCCAACTCCTGGACCGTCTTGACGTGGAACTCGCCGCAGTATCGCAGGACGCTCACCGGCAAGCTCTGGAGCGGGTCTTCCGACGTCTCCACGGAGACGTTGGCGCCGTCCGGGATGGTGAAGTCGAACATCCCCTCCGGCGGGGTATCGCTGTAATAGATTTCCGTGGCATGCTTGAGGATATCGTAGGAGCCGTACCGTCCCCCCCGAGTGGCGTGAATGCTGATCGGCAGCTTGGTCTTCGGATCGATCAAGCAGATGATCTCCGTCTGCGGCGAACTCAGCTTCAGTTCAAGCATACCGCGCTTGGTGCCGGGGTCGGTGACTTCCGAATAGGTGATCTGGCCGTCGAGCGTTTTGGCCAGGCGCTCCATGCCCTGGAAGAAATCACCGAGGCAGAAGATGGACGTGACGCTGGGCCCATCCTTGATGCGGACAGTGTTCGCCTTACTATCGTAGTCGTATGTGTTCTTCGGAGTTGAGACCATGGACCTGTCGTCGTCGAGGTATTTGACGTGGCAGGAATCCATTAAGCCCGTATCCGGATGCACCCTGACCCACATTTCAATTCGTTTATTGTCCCAGTCCCTGCCGAGGATGTGGACTACCGGGACTTTCTTGATCGCAGCGACCGTCTGCTCGACGGCATAGGCCGGCGTGGCGGCTTTATAAAGGACGGCCGCCCCAAGCAGGCCCAGCAGCACAAAGCCGGCGGCCACCGCACCGAACGGAAGGAATCTCGAAATCCGGATTGGGCTTCCTCTGACGTGTGCCGTCACCATATCCGCAAGTGTCCGCTCACGCATTTCGGCGCTGGGCTCGACGTTCAGCCTTCGGATCAGCTTCTCTATGTGCTCTGCAGGTTTCATGACTCAACCTCTCCATTCAGCATGGATCGCAGCTTGTCGATTCCGTAGCGATACCGGCTTTGGACGGTGTTGATCGAGAGGCCCTGTGCCTTGGCCATCGCCCCGAAGGTTATGCCGGCCTTCAAGTGCAGGACCACCGCCTCCCTCTGCTCATAGGGCAACTGCGACAGGGCATCGCTCACCTGCCGCAATTCCTCATCCCGGAGTATCTTTGTGAGCGGCGATGGGACATCGTCTCCTGTGCTCTGCGCACGTTCCAGGCATCGTGCCTGCCGAACCATCGCCCTGTGCCGGTCCCGGGCGAGGTTCGCCGTGCAGGTCGTCAGATAGCTCCGCAGGCTGCCTGCCGGCGAGAGCCGCTCGGCCGATTGAGCGAACGCGACAAAGACGTCGTGCACAACGTCCTCCGCGGCGCAGTGGTCGTTCAAGAGCCCGAATGCAACGGCGAGCATCGCGCGCACGTACTTCTCGTAGATGCGGCAGAGGGCATCCACGCTGCCCCGCTTGAATCGCAGGATCAGCCACGTATCTTCCATCGCAACTCTTCAGACCTCCCGGGAACGGCCGTCAATCACATACTACACGAATAGCCGACGAGGATTAGTCTATAGCCCGCGAGTATTTCTTGCCAGACTCGTTGGTGACACCGGCCATGTCGGCGGCGCATGAAAGAGGCCGCCGAGGGTGAAATCGGCGGCCAGGTGCATAGCACCGTATGACCTGTGAACTACTCGGCGTCATAGAACTCCGGGCCGGCGGACCCGGCGACGACGCCAATCCTGCCGGCAGGCGTGTCCTGCAGGGCCACGTTGAGCAGCGAGTGGTGGGTAGAGCCGTCCTTCATCCTAAGGATGCAGAACACTTCAACGAATGTCCCCGGATCGTTGAGATGGTTCATCCTGGAGATGCTTGCCTGCTCGATGGATCCGTAAGCAGCATAGACTGCCTGTAGATCGGCCAGGCTTTTACCCGTTGCGAGAGACCGAAGCGTCTGAACGGCATTCCAGTCCTTGGCAATCACGGCTTTCCAGTAGGCTGCGATGACCTTCTTGCAGGCCTCCTCATACCCGAGTTGGTCGACAGAGGTCCCGACGTTAGAGTTCTGGGCGACCAGCCTGTCGAGCTCTCGACAATCGATGATCTGTGCGCCAGCCGGCGGTGTGAAGTTGAAGTACCCTTCAGGGATGTCAGGATCGTACTCTATCTTGGTGAACTCGTAGTGAGGTGGGCCCTGGCGGTCCTCGTTGAACCAGACGGCGGTGCGGATGGGCAACTTGGTCTCCAGGTCGACCTGGATCAGCCAATGCTTGGCCGTATTGACCTCCGGCCCTGTGAACGTAATATCCACGTACGACTTGCCCGTCTGAGGGTCCTTGCGGATTTCCTCCCGCCAGTCCTCCGCCATGGCTTTGAATTCCGCCAGCACGTCGCCGCTGGGGAAGGTGTGCGCGCCTCGATTGAGGCCGTCTGTAATATAGACCACGTCCTGTTTCGGGTTCTGGTATCGCTCGTAGACATATGTGACATTCTCGGCTTGCGAGGCCACGCAGAGATGATAGTCTCCTTCCCGGTAGCGACAATCACCCGATCGGGTTGAATTGCCACTCTTCGGCCGGGCCCAGATCTCAAAGTCCGCCTCAACGTCGCGCCAGGGATTGTGCAAACGCCCGGCAATGTATACAGCCCGGACATTCTTCAATGCGTCGATGGTCTGCTCCAGCGCCCATGCCGGGCGGGTCATCCAATCCGATATTGTGACCAGTATCCTATCCTCAAGCATCAGCAAAAGTCGCCAAACACCAACAACCGGCTGTCAATGTGGAAACGCTGCGCCCCGTCATTTTAGTCTATCGCCCTCGATTTACCATCAAGAGCCGAGGATACAGAAATGCGGGATCGGCATTGACTGGCCGGCGTGCCGCACTATGATGTCTGCGACACGTAAGAGAGTCCGGATGTGGGCGTCCGGCAGATTCACAGGAACGATGATAGACGCCGGGATACGGTTGACAGGGAAAATGAAATGATCTGGCTTTATGCAGGCTTTATCGCCTTTGTGCTGCTGATGCTGACGTTGGACCTTGGTGTCTTTCACCGCAAGGCCCACGTGGTCTCGGTGAAAGAGGCCCTCGCGTGGTCCGCGGTGTGGATTACCCTGGGGCTGGCTTTTTCCCTGTTCGTGTACTTCGGCTATGAGGGCCAGTGGTTTGGACTTGGGGTCGGGGTGGATGCCGCCGACGGGTTGGTCAATAGCGGCTGGACGGCAACTCAGAAGTATCTGACCGGTTACATTGTCGAAAAATCGCTGAGCGTGGACAACATCTTCGTGATCGCGATGATGTTCGGCTTTTTCGCGGTGCCGGCGATCTATCAGCACCGGGTGCTATTCTGGGGCATCCTGGGCGCTTTGGTGATGCGAGGCGCGATGATCGCCATCGGCGCAAAACTCATCGCGGAGTTTCACTGGGTTCTGTATATCTTTGGCGTCTTCCTGATCCTCACGGCGATCAAGATGCTGGTCATGAAGACGGAGCACAAGGACCCGAACCAGAACGTTGTTGTGCGTCTGGTGCGGCGGTGGTTTCCGGTCACGGCCCGATTCCACGGGGAGCACTTCATCGTGCGGGCCGGGACACGGGCCTCCCGCGAGAGCGAACAACCCGGTATGGCCATTGAGCCGGACGAGATGGTGGATAGAGCCAGGCACGGCGCGCTGCTGCTGACGCCTTTGGCACTGGCCCTTGCCGTGATTGAATCGACGGACCTGATTTTCGCGGTGGACTCGATCCCCGCCATCTTCGCCATCACGGCCGACCCGTTCCTGGTGTTCACGAGCAACGTCTTTGCCATCCTCGGCTTGCGATCGCTCTATTTCGCCCTGGCCGGGATGGTGGACAAGTTCCGCTACCTCAAAGTGTCGCTCGCGCTGGTGCTGATGGTCGTGGGAGTCAAGATGTTGATTGCCAAATGGCTCAAGGCAGCCATCGGAGAGCATTTCAACTTCTACTTGCTGGCGTTGGTGTTCCTGATCCTGACTGTAGGGGTCATAGCCTCCCTGATCGCCGATCACCGTGAGAAACCACGCCCTATGATCGGCCCTCATAAGCTATAGCGCCTTGACACCCGAATACAGATTGACTGGCCTGAAATGCCATGACGTGATGTGTACGGTGGGAGAGGAGAAATAGCGTGCCGAGTGGAAGGACGGCCCTATGACGGCGGAAACAGGATTGAAATGGCTGCTACGGTTCATGTGCCTCACTACGCTGTTTGCTTTTTTTGCGGCGGTGATGCCTCAATCGTGGGTGGCTTACTGGATCAATAAAGGGGCACCCGGGACTCCGGTAGGGATTCTCGTGACCTATCTATGGCGGATGCTGATGATCATGTATGCCTTTGTGGGGCTGATATTCCTTGTCGCCTCCATGGACATCCCGCGCTACCTCCCGCTGATCTGGATCGCGGGTGTAGGAAGCCTGATTCTCGCTCCTGTTGGGCTGATCGTCCTGTTCTCCCAGGTGCCGCCGGACCAGCGGGGCGGCATGTTCTGGGTGGTCTTTGTTGATTTCGCGGAGGGTCTGGTCCAGGCGATTCTTATGGTAGCTCTGCTTCTGCGCATGCGGCATCGGGTGATGCCCTATGCACAGACAGACGTCAGTCGGCGACGCCTTTCTCTTTAGAGCCGATGATGAAGCAGAGGGTCTTGCCTTCGAGCTGGTAGAACTTGATCATGGCGTTTCGCGTTTCGGGAGTCTGCAATCTCCCGGAACTTCATCCCGACCTCCCGCTGCGACAGTGAGAATCGCCACCACCCACAAGACAGCGATCTGCGGAACAGGTTCGATTTCATACTCCACACTCCTTTCTGCGGGGACACGCACAGAGGCAATGTACTGCGTCTCCGCCGGTCCGGCGGGATTCAAGTCCGAACGCCACACCGTCCCGCTATCGTAGCGGACGCATGAAGAGCGAAAAGGTTGCAGAAAGCCGGACAGAATGTTATCACGTTCATCTTTGCGATTGCCTTAAGGGTGAATGATATGAATGCAGAGTACGGTTTGATCTTCGACGTGGACGGGTTGATCGGCGACACCGAGCCGATCAATGCGAAGGTTACGATTCGGGTTCTCGATGAGATGTTCGGCCTCAAGGGCGTCAAGTACGAGGACTTCGCCGCGGGGTACGGCAGGGGGGCGGAGGCCTATGTCAAGGCCGGGGCGAGGGTCCACGGTCTGGAATTGACCGACGAGCAGGCCCGTGCCGCCGCCCAGGTCCGCGAGCGATACCTGGCGGAAACCGTGCGCAAGGAAGGGCTGCCGGCTTTTCCCGGAGTGCTGGACTTGATCCATGCGGCTTTGGGACAGGACGGCTTTCGACTGGCCATTGCGACCTCGGCGACGCGGGAGTTGTCGGAGGCGATTCTGGAGGCCGTGAAAGTGCCATATCAGCGGATGGCGTACGTCAGCGGCAGTGAGGTCACGAAGAAAAAGCCCGACCCGCAGATCTTTCTGATCGCAATCCGCAGACTTGGCATCGAGGCCGCTCGCTGTGTCGTATTTGAAGACGCCCCCAGCGGCGTGCGGGCCGCCAAGGCCGCGGGGGCCAAGTGCATCGCCGTGACGAATACTGTGTCCGCCGAGAGACTGTCCGGCGCCGACGTAATCTGTGATTCCCTGGAGAAGGTGAATCTCGCAATGGTTCAAACCCTCGTCGATTGACGCGGGGATCGCCTGGGCCGGACTCATTGTGGATCTGAGAACTCCGCCGGCCGCTGGAGAGACATTGGACAAGGAGGCTATTTATGGTCGAGCCCATCGTTGTGACAGTACTTCCGGTTTTGTTTCTGATTATCCTCTTCGGTGGCGGGGCCCTGTTTCGGCGCAGGAGCATTGACATGGACGGCAAACCGCCCATCGGCAAAGGGCTTTTTTACAGCAGCAAGTACGCGATCCTTGTGCTATGGGCCGCGATGGTTCTGCACAGTTGGGGCATTGGTCTTGCCTTTGTGGACGTCCCACGCGTGTTGAAATGGGTCTCGCTTGTCCTGTGGGTGGCCGGTTTCACGCTGCTGCTCATCGGGCGGCTCGGACTCGGGGACTCTTTCAGAATCGGTTCCGCCAAAGAGAGCACACGCTTGAAGACGCATGGGCTGTTCCGATTCAGCCGCAATCCGATGTACCTGGGTGTCGATGCGACGATTCTTGCCTGCATACTCTATACGCTCAATCCAATCCTGCTTCTCATCGGCGTCTTTGTTGTCACCGTTCACCACAAGATCGTTCTGGCCGAGGAACAGCATCTGCAGACGGCGTTCGGCGATGAGTACGCACAGTACTGCCATCGCGTGAGACGCTATGTATAGCAGGAGTTGTCTGGCAGGTGTCGTCAGGAACCTGGAGGTCACCAGATAGTGCTCCCTTGCGCGAAACGGTCTGTTTGTTTCGGGAGAATGCTTATGAGCCGTCTTCCCTGGTATTGTGCTATTATTCTCAGGCACGGATAAGGAAAAGGAGTGTGTAGCGTCCTTTTTGAGAAGGTGAGCAGCAATGGCCAGGTATGGGAAGAAAGCATCTGAAAAAGTCGAAAAGACAATGCACGAACGGAAGAAGGGGACTCTGAAGAGCGGGCGCTCCGGCAAGAAAGTCAAGAGCCGCAAACAGGCCATCGCCATCGGCCTGAATCAGGCCCGGCGCGAAGGCGTCAAGATACCGCCCACGCAATCTTCATCGAAGAGCAAATAGCATTCGGACACTCCGCACGCTGAAATAGAACATCGCCCGATCTGCCGGTGCCATCCTCTATACGCCAAGAACTGGCCACAAAGACTCGATGTGCGGATTCTCTCGCCATCCCTGTTGATGTGGTGGACGTACTATGCTATTCTCTCGGTCATATCCAGAGGACGATGCGATGATCTTGTGGTTCAACTGATGATCGGACCATGAACATGCAATGCCCTTGCGCTGACAGCGGGTATGACAAGACATAAGGCAGTTGCTCGTGTATGAAAGGAGACCCAGACCATGACGTTGGCAGAGGCGATCAAACAGTATATGCAGGAAACGGCAGGCCCAGTGACCAGCGACATGGTGAAACGTGCGGTTGAGGAAAGATATCCCGGCCAGTGGAAGGTATCTTCGGTTCAGGCTCACCTGTACGCTTGCCAGATCAACAATCCGAAAGCGTACATACATCATCCATCAGCCGAGCGGTTCCTGTACAAGAACTCAGATGGAACATTCGTGCTGTACGACGAGAAGATTCACGGGCCGAATGAATGGGCACCGGGCGAGGAGATCGAGTCTGAGGAAGGTCCGGAAGAGTTGGTGCAATCCAGCATTAGCCTCGAACGAGACATGGAAGACCACCTGGTGCAAGACCTTGGTCAAATCGAACCGGGATTGGTCTACATAGCCCGCCAAGTGGCCACAGATGTTGGGCGAGTCGATATTCAGGGCCGAGATGCGCGGGGCGTCACGACCGTCATCGAAGTCAAGGTGGGAGAAGCCAAGGACTCGGCAATCGGCCAAATTGCACGCTATATCGGATGGTTTATGAAGACAGAGAAGGTCAGAGCGATCCTCATCGCGAGCGATTTCCCCGAGCCGATCCGGTATGCTGCCAGAGCAATACCGAATCTGAAGCTCATGAAATACCGCGTGCACTTCAGCTTTGAGGAACCAAAGGACTGAATCACGAACAACCTCGTGTGCGAGGACAATCAGGATCGAGTCAACACTGTTTCGAAGGGACGAAATGGATCCGCAGATTTCGCAGATGGACGCAGATTCGAGAGACCCACAGACACATGCCATCATCGGTGCGGCGATGGAGGTGCATCGAGAACTCGGCCCGGGGTTCTTGGAAGCGGTGTATCAGGAGGCGTTGGCGATAGAATTTGCGGATCTTGGAATTCCCTTCCAGCGAGAACCGGAGTTGCCGGTCTGTTTCAAAGGTCGACGGTTGTCCTGTGCGTACCGAGCGGATTTCGTATGCTATGAGAGTGTAATCGTTGAACTCAAGGCGCTGCAGAACATGACCAGTGTCGAAGACGCCAAGATGATCAACTACCTGAAAGCCGCTCGCCTGGAGCGTGGTCTGCTGTTGAACTTCGGGCGTGCAAGTCTCGAAGTCAAACGGCTCATCTTTCAAAATCTGCGAAAATCTGCGAAATCTGCGGATTGAAATCTCGGTAAGGGGATGAGAGATTCAAGTGAGGTCGATGATGGTCGTCGGCGGCAATCGTCGGGTGATGATCTCGGCGGCGAGGTTGGCCCATTTCTGGCAGGCGTCGAGGATGACGCTGTCGGTGCTGACGACGATTGCGGTCAGTTGCCGGTTGTCAGTCGTCAGTTGACAGTTGGCTGGGAACTGAGAACTGGGAACTGTCAACGGGGAACTCAATTCCGCGTCGGGACTGATTGTCAGGCGGATCTCCCAGGGCCAGTTGTTCTCACGGGCGAGTTGCGCGATCAGGGTCTTGAGGCGGCCGCTGTTGGAGACGGGACTGTCCAGAAGCCAGAGGGCCCGGGCAATGCGGATTTCGGTCAGGAAGGCGCCGATGAGTTGCACGGCGGGGACTGTTTCTTCGACTTTGCGGTAGGTACCATGGATGCTGGCCAGGTCGCGGAAGCAGCCGTCGCGGCCTTTGAAGATTAGGCCGCCGCTCATGGCCGCTTCGATGGTGATCAGCAGGTTATAGCCGTCGATGGCGATGGGCTGATCGGCCAGCGCCTCGACGGGCATGCGGCGTTCGAGACGCGACTGCAGTTGCTGATCGGAGCAGGCGCTTCGCATCACGGCCAATCGCTGCCGCTGCGTCAGCGAGAATCGGTCGCCGACCAGCGCCAGCGCACTTTTTTCCGCGTAGCCCTTTGTCAGCAGCATGGAGAAATCAGCCACGGCCGCCCGCAGGCGGGTATGCATCGGCGGCGCAAACAACTCCGCATCGGCGGGATGCGGACCTCTATGTTCTCGTGTGTCGGGCATTTTGCGATTTACGATTTACGATTTACAATTTATGATTGGCGATGACGCACGGTAGAACAGATAGCGCGTCCGGAGACAAATCGTAATTCGTAAATCATAAATCGTAAATGATAAATGGTAAATCCAAATGCCTAGTCACAACCTGGCACAAGTTCAAATTGGCGAGCTCGACATCCTCGGCTACTCGATAGCGGGCGAGGAGACGGTCGTGGGCGTGCCCCAGCTCAACGTATGCTTCGATATCGGCAAGGCCCCGGACCAGCTTATCTCCATCGAGCACGTTCTGCTGACGCACGGGCATATGGATCATTCGGCAGGGTTCGCCTACTATCTGTCGCAGCGGATCTTCAGCGGGATGTCGCCGGGCACGATTGTGGCCCCGGTCAACCTCATCTCCGCGATGCGGGAGATCCTCGCCGCCTGGGGGCACCTCGACGGCAATAAGATTCCTGCCAACCTCGTAGGCGTGCGGCCGGGCGATGAGCATCAGATCAAGCCAAATCTCTTTGCCCGGGCCTTTCCGACGAAGCACACCCCCGGCTCCGTGGGCTACTGTGTCCTCGAAAAACGCAAGAAGCTCAAGTCTGAGTACGTCGGCCTCACCGGCCCGCAAATCGTGACCCTCAAGCAACAGGGCGTGGAGATCGATTATCCTCTGGAGGTGCCCATCGTCAGTTACCTGGGCGATACGCAGTACGTGGACTTCTGCCAATTGCCTTACGTGGCGACCAGCAAAATCCTGATCGCGGAGTGCACATTCTATGAGGACGAGCACGCCCAGCGGGCCGAGGCGGGCCGCCATATGCACATTAACGAGCTGGCCCACCTGCTCTCATGCATGCAAAACGAGCAGATCATCATCACGCACACGACCCAGCGGACGCCGATGCCGGAGGTCCGCCGTGTGCTCGAAGAAGCCTTGCCCCCGGAGATCTACGCCAAGACCACGGTCCTGATGGACCGCAAGCGCCGTCACCGCGTGGCAGATCGCTGACGTCACCGCGGGTCAAGTCCCAGGCTGTGACGGTCATGCCTGCGAGATCTTGGCGCGTCGCTGGTCACGCGGGGCGAGGAAGGCAATCAATCCAGCCACGAGGAACGGCGCCAATGTGGCCCAACAGAGGGACACCGAGGCTTGTGCCATCAGCACCTGACGCAAGCCTTGGGGCGTTATCATGCGGGCCATGACGGGATTGCCGAAGACTTCCATCCAATGGAGGGCTACGGCGACGCACGCGGCGAACAGGCCCACCCATACCGCTTTGGATGCTCCTCGCATGGTCGTCCCAGAGGATGAGCGGCCGGCGAGATATCGCCACATGAGTGTGACGATGCCCGCGAAGGCAGCCACATACGTGAGACACACGAGAAGACCGAGATAGGGATTCCGCAGGCCGATGGCGTAACCGAGCAGCGCGGATGGGTAGGTGGCGCACGCACTCAGGTGGAATACGAGGAAGTAGCCCAATACGCCGATCGCCATCCACAAGAATCTACCGGCGAAACGCCGGGCCGGATTGACCTTGGCGAACTCCGCCGCCAGAACATCCACCTCACCGAGCCGACGCCGCGAGACGAAGAACGCCTCCTCGTCGGACAGCCCCGATGCCTTCAAGTCTCCCATTTCCTCTCGGAGGTGGCTTTCCAACTCATCGACGGTCGAATTGCCAAGCATCTCCGATCCGACCAGGCCGGCCCGCCATTGCTCAATCTGCCTTTCTACGTCAAACATGGTTTGCTCTCCCACAACTTTTGCAGGGCATTGTGCACGAGCAACCACTGGTTTCTTTGCTCGGCCAAGGCCTTCGTGCCATTCTTCTTCAGTCGATAGTACTTGCGTGCCCGGCCTGACTCACTCTTGGCCAGATAGGACTGGATCAAGCCCTGTTTTTCCAGTCGGTGCAGGACGGGATAAAGCATGCCGTCGGTCCAGGCCATTCCGCCCCCGGAGAGCTCTCGCACCCGTTTGATGATGGCGTACCCGTAACTATCGCTCTCGGCAAGGATGGACAGGATCATCGGTGTAGCCGATGCCGCAACCAAATCTTTTGAGATTGTCACTGTATTTACCTCCCGAATCAGCTTACCTATGGCTGCTATACATAGTACAACTATGTATACGCGGGTCAAGCAGATTTTCGCGGCTTGGAGAAATATTTTTCGCGGCTATGGAGTTCTCGCGAGCAGGGGCGGAATCGCCGGCGAGCTGTGCTCACTCTATGAGAAGGGCCAGCTCGCCGCTGCTCGCGGGCACGGATCGCGTTCGCACCATCAGGGCCCTGTCCTCCATGATGCTGCCGTCGGACAGCGTGTACCTCTCCGTGACGGCCATCCTGTCGTCATTCACTCTCACGGAGGTTCGCACGGACGTTCCTGCGCCGGCCAGCGACCATTTCCATTCGATGACTTCGGTGTTGCCTTTGCGTATCCCTGTTCCCTGGGCCACGCAGCGCCAGCTATCGAACAGATAGGCGGTGACTTGGCCGGTCTGGGGGTCGATCGAGCGAAGCTCCAGGCTGCCAAACGCCATGTTCTGCAGTCTCTGGATGTCCGCCTCGGGAGCGTGCAGGGTCTGCCGGAGGTACTGGAGATACTCCTCCGAGAGGTGCGTCATTTTGCCTTCCATGCGCATCAGCAGGAATTGCCCGCCCAAGCCCAGCTCCGCATTCATCTGCCCTCTGCCTTTGACCCACTTCTTGAAGCCGGGGATATCCGATTCCGCCGAGCACTCCCACTGGCCGACAAGCCATCGGCTCCACGCATCATCAAGGGGCCCCGGTGGGACCAGGATCGGCGCGCCCGCCTCGACCTTCTGTTCCTGATTTGCTGGCGGCTCTGCGGCGTTCTTCTCCTGATCCACCGCACACGAGGCCACGACCAGCATTGCTGCTGCCAACATGACGGAAAGTCTTCGCATCTCGGATCTCCGGTCCTTCGACTGTTCATTCTTTCTTGATCGGGTGCCGACAAGCACACGTCGCCGCCGATTCTACTTCATTCAATCACCTTGGAAAACAGAAATGCCCGCTTCTCGAAGCCTCGCTTCTCATAGAACCCGTGGGCCGCAGTGCGATGAAATCCCGAGTCCAGCTCCACCCGCCGGCATCCTCTCTGTTTGGCAGACCCCTGTCGAAGATCTCGCGAGCAGCCTTCAGATCAAGCGGGTTGGCAGGCCACAGTTGCTTCAGCAAAGGGACAATGCTGTCGAAGTCCTCCGGTTTGGCGGTTCTTATCACCATGCTTGATTCCACCATCGTCTAACCTATACCTCATTGTGAGAGAAATGCACATAGGGGAAGCACTCGGGGATGTGGGAGTCGTACACGCCGTGCTTGTTGAAGGACCAGCCGATGGATGGGTCTGTCACCCGGCCGTTGTAGGGCAGGGCCTCGAAACGGTAGAAATCCATCCGCCAGATGTCCCCGTCTCGCGGCGGCACAGCACGGCCCTGCGCCAGCGTCCGCATCCCCGCCCAGGGAAACGCCAGTTCGACCGTCCAGCCCCGGTCCACGTCCGAATCGTCGTTCAATGTCCCATCCACGCGGACGGCCGCCTTGAGCCCGGGTAAATCCCAGTCCATGAAGGCCCAGCGCCGGCCGCGCGGGTGCTTCTTGTATCGCGTTGCGTCCTGGAAGCCGCCGAGGACATCGACAGGGTGTGTGAGCAGGTTGAACTCGGCCTTATCCACAAAGCCTCCCTTCTCATACGCCTCCTGCCAGATGTAAAGAACTTCATAGATGGTCCCGCGGGCGTTGATCTGGAACTCGTAGTAGCAGTCCTGCCCCGCGATGAAGACCTCGATGTCGTTCTCAAAGTACACCGGGGAATCCCGCTCGGTGAACCGGGCCTGGACATTAGGCTCCTCAACCCAGAAGCCGACGTAGAGATTCTCATCATCCCACAGTGCCGCCACACGCGTATCCAGAAACCCCGGCACCCCGGTCACCATATCCACAAATCGCGGTGATTTCGCGGCCCGTTGCCAGCATGCCTCCGACAGTCGTCCGTCGACCTCAATCCTTTCCGCGGTCCGATGGCACGTGTAGTGTCCGACGTCCTTGTTTTCGCTGCCATACCGGTTAGTCACTCCTGCACCTCTCTACCACAGATACATCCATCCGGGAACGTCATTCACGTAGAAGGGAATCCGGTCGTTGATCGGGATGAACAACAGTATCGTCGAAGCGGTGTTGAATGCAAATGTAAAGAGGGTGGCCGGGACGACGAGCCAGCCGGTGGGCTTGAAGCGGTGGGTCAGCACGGCGGCTAGGCCGTGCAGCAGGAAGATGATGAGCACCATGCCGACCACCACATACCGGACCGGCCAGCTTCTGGCCTCGAGCCCCATCGCACTGCCCAGGACGACGGCAGCCAGCAGAACAAAGGCCACACGGCGTGCGCCCGGCTTCAGTCCTCGCGCGAAGAAGAACAGGACCCCCGCCGTATAGCCAATCCCAACCACGACGAGCGGATGAATAGCGACCATTCCCTCACGAAGACTCGCTGCGAACGCATCTCGTTTCTAGTTCATCGAGCTCCAAACCCAGACTTCGTCCTCAATCTTCTTGATCCGGTCGTATTTGCTCGTATCGCTCCATCGTTCACCTTTCCACTTCTTGCCATGTTGTTCCGGTGTATGGCGCGCGTTCCAGGCTGCTACCTAAGGGAACTTGATGCCGTTCTCGTTGTCGGCCAGCCACTGGACCAATTCGCAACGCGCCTCGCCCCAATAGCGGATACCCTTGAAGCCATAGGACAAAACGTCCCAACCTGCCCATCTGTACGAGGAAAGAATCTTGGACGAACGTGACTTGAGGTATGCGAACGCTCCGGCACGGGCATATATCTTTGCAAACACCTCTCTTTGCGGCTTCTGGACACCGTGCCGCCACGCGTGGTGGGCATGATGGCCAACCTCGTGGCACAACGTCGGTGAGATCTTGTAGGCTGCAATCTCAGGATGAAGCCAGAATGTGCACTCGTGAGCGATATGTTTGAGTATGTTTGGCAAATGAACCTCGATGACTCCATCCCGTGTGGTCTTGCCAGGATAATAGCAGCCAAGCGTCTTGTCGGATGGGTCGTTGTCGGAGAATATCTCGACCACTCGTATTTCACGTATGCCAATCAAATCACTTGGCGGCAACACATCCAAGATCAGGTGGATGTATGCTTCAAAGGGAAACCTGACGTGAATTGTGGGCAGTCGCCTCTCAATCCTCATGCTATTGTAGGACCATGTCAAAGGGCATCATCAGGATCACGTTTTCGCGGCGGAGGAGATCGATACGCTGGAGGGCCTGGGTCAGGGCCGCGGCGTGCTGGGGCTCCGTCTTTCGCAACAGGCTCAGCAGGCGCGCGAGCGTCGGGTCGCTGGCGAACGGATTTATTGCGCCCGACAGGGTGACGTCTGTGGGTTGCTCGCCCTCGCCGGAATACTGGTCCATGAGCAGCGTGAAGAAATCCTTGGGCTCGGGGAGCACGCGGATCTCGTAGTCCTTGAGCGATACCTTTGCAGCAGCGTAGTCAATCGCCTGCTGCAGTCCGCCGATCTGATCGACCAGCCCCAGGTCCAGGGCCTGTTTGCCGGTGAAGACGCGGCCGCCGGCGATTTCGTCGATGGGCTTGCGGAGCTTGTCGCCCCGGCCTTTCACCACGTGGCCCTTGAACGTCTCGTACACCTGCTGCATGTAATTGTGGATCACCTGCCGCTGCGAATCGCTGAAAGGCCGGGCACTGCTGAGCAGGTCCGCGTTGGCGCCACGCTTATAGCCGACCCAGTTCACGCCGAGCTTGCCCCACATGTCGGTCGTCACGAGCTTGCCGCCGACGACGCCGATGGAGGCGGTGATCGTGGATTCATCGGCAAAAATGGCATCCGCACCGCACGACACATAGTAGCCGCCGCTGCCCGCAACGTCGCCCATGGATACGATCAGCGGCTTCTTCGTCCCTACTCGCCGGGCGGTGTTCAGTATGACCTCGCTGGCCTCGGCCGAGCCGCCGGGCGAATCGACACGCATGACGATGGCTTTGACTGAGTCGATTTCCGCCGCCTTCTCCAGGGCTTTCTGGATATCCCCGCTGAAGGCGGCGTTGAACGCTCCAAACAGGCTGGGTTGACTGTGTCCGGGCAGAATGGGGCCCTCGACGTAGATCAACGCCACCGCATCTTTCTGCGACGCCGTCGAGGTCTTGAACATCTCGGACAGGAGGGAGAAGATCGCAAGCGGGCTGGTGAGATTGATCGCCGCCCGTTCCTCTCGACCGTAGCGGTTGCTCACTGCCATCTGTCCCCCCAACTCCTCACGGACGTAGGTCAGGAACTCCTCCCTCGGCTCCACGGCGTCGATCAGTCCCTTCTGAAGGGCCTGGTCGGCGAGGTACGGGCCATGATCGATCAGGTCGCGAATCTCCTCCGGCTTCTTGCCCCGCGATTTGGCGATCATGTCCACGAGCGAGCCATAGAAACCGTCGAGGATCCAGTTCAGGTTCTCCTCCGCTGCAGCACTGGGCTCTGTTCGCGTCAACATCTCGGCGGCGGACTTGTAATCGCCCATGTGCAGGTAGTCCGCCTGGACCCCGATCTTGTCCAGCAGGCCCTTCACGTGGACCGATTGCCCGTAGATGCCCGTCAGCCACAGGGACGACTGCGGCGCGACGCTTAGGCGATTGCCCGCGCAGAGCAGGGCATACGTGCGGGTGTCCATGGCTTCGGCATATACGTACACTTTCTTGCCGGCGGTCTTGACGCGTTCGATGGCTCCCCGGACCTCCTCCAGTTGTCCGAGCCCGAATTGCATGCCGCCGAAGGTCAGGATCACGGCTTTCACCTTGCTGTCGGCCCCGGCCCGGTCCATCCGCCGCACGAGGTCCTTGAGGGACGTCAACTCTCCCGCCATCAGGCCGAACGGATCGGCCACAGGCGACTCGCGCAACGCGCCGCTAAGATGAAAGTGAGCCACCACCGGCGGCGTCGAATCATCCGCCGCCTGTCCTGAGGTCACGCCCACCGATACCAGAAGCACCAACAATGCCGCCATACTGATCCGCAACTCCTTGGCCTGTAATCGTCTCATGGCTACTCTCCTTCTTCGATCTCGTCAGGGTACTGGACCGGCCAGAACACATGATCTCCGCCGCCCCAATCGTTCCACTCACAGTGCACGCCTTCGTCATCGACGAAGTCCTCGCCCACGCTGTACAGGGTGAAGTCTTCGCCGGTCAATTGATAAACAAGCGGCCCGCTGCTATACGGGTCCATCGGTACCTCTTGCAGCAAGCCCGCCGCCACCAGTTGCTCGAGCGACCCCGGCAGGCGTTCCTCCTGTGTCCTGTAGGCGAGGATCGCCAGCACGGTCACCACTCCTTCGCCGTGGGCTCTGTCTTGCCAACCGATGTCAATACAGTCGGCGATGGGGACGGCCAGATCGTGAAGGTAGTAGTTCTCTGAGAGAAGTTCATCGATGATTTCATAACAACAGGTGTCCTGTGCGTGCAAATCCCACGGGCTCTGCCCGACCAGGCCCTTCACGACAGCGTAATAGGCGTCGGACAGTCGTGTCGTTTCCTCTCGGCTTGGATGGGTCAGGCCGACGCGGACGGCATCGAGGAACGAAATGGGACTGCCGTACGGACTCTCACGGCCCTTCTTCTTCCATTCGTACATGAGGGCCGGTATCAACCTGCCGTTGCCATCGCCATCGTCGGTAAACACACGCTGCATGTGGTCGTGCAAGAGCAGATGCTCCACCTCTGTGAAGCGTGGCACACGGGTCTGGGGCAGGCGGGAAGCATACACGTCGAAGGTCTGCCGGAGCATCTTCTTGTTGACCTGGCAGCGGTCCATGATGGCAAAGATGGCGTCGTATGCGATCTTGCAGATGGCGGCACCGGTGAGCTGACTGAGCAGCGCTGCGCCCGCAGTGTGATGAACACCGATCATGTGCACATCGGCGAGCAACTGAAGTGCTCCATCCACGTCACCACGACTC
Organism: Sedimentisphaerales bacterium; assembly: GCA_963708075.1. GTDB lineage: Bacteria > Planctomycetota > Phycisphaerae > Sedimentisphaerales > Anaerobacaceae > PLanc-01. Next base: position 2,752,994 of record OY970194.1, on the reverse strand, counting down.
GCCTTGTACTTCGCCAAGAGAATGAGAACCCTGTACACAACTGCGGACAGGATCCAGGTCTGGCTTCTGAATGCCTACCAAAGAGCCATCCTCCGACTTCATCTCGTGCCACAAGTAGGGGCATTTCACCGCTTCGGCAAGCGTTGGTAGGGCGGGTTCGTTGAGCGGCGCCCAGGCCTTCATCGCTTCGTATTCGTTGAGGATGAGCTCGGTGGGCCATGCCTTGAATTTGTGTTGGAGGATCTCGGGCAGAGGGGTGAATTGGGAAAAGAGCTTCTCATAGTGCGGGGCGGCGTTGCGATTCGGGTCGTAGTCGGCGGGTTTGATGGCCTCGTTGGCCTGAGCGAGATAATCGACGGAGATCGTGGGTTTGGCGACGAGCAGCGGCACAATCCACCGGGCGGGCGCTGCGAGGAGCAGCAGCACGCAGCCTGTTGCGAAAAGAACGCCCGTGTGTTTCCTATGCTTGACTGCCTGCGGCAATGGGGCACCCGTCAGATCGTGCTTCATGGCGTTGCTGTGAAGAATGAGGATGCCGACAGTAAGTTGCCCTACGGCCAGGAGGATCAGGGCGGTGGCCGACATCTTCTCCGAGAAGGTCAGGTCATCCGCCAGAGCGATGAATGGGAGGGCCATGATAGCAACGAGGGCAAGTACGTGGAGCAGGATGGACGTGAGGACACGGACCCACCGTATCCGCCAAAAGAACAAGATCGACAGGATGAAGAAGCCCAGCGCGGACCCAAGTATGATCCATCCGCCAACGTCAAACGCTGTCTCGTCCACGTCCAGCAGAAAGCCGAGCCACGTCACCATAGCAGCCGCCGAGAACAGCTCTAGAACAATGGCGAACAATCTCGATGGTGTTAATGAGTTGCTGTACATAGCTCCCGCATTTCTCCCTGTGGCGTGGCTGGGCTCGCCCTGGTCCGGCCACAACTATTAAGATACTCGATCAAGCCTTTCTTGTCGGGGATTATGCCCGAGAGCGTGGCAGAAATCAAACATTTGGCAGCAGATGGTAAAGTGGCTACGGCCAGAGGGTGTCTTCGAGCCAGTGAGTGGCCAGGAGGGCGAAGTCGCGGAGATCGACGCGGTCGGACGTATTGAGATCGGCGGGGGAGGCGGTTGGGTCCTCGATGGTTCCGGTGCCGTTGGTGGTCAGCCAGGCGGCCTCGGCGGGCGAGAGGGCATAGTCGTAGATGCGGAAATCGTCGATCAGACCGTCATAGCGGCCGTACCAGCCGGTGCCGATCTCAAATGATGTGATGTCCGTGATCGGCGAGTCGGTGCCGATGCGGCTGTCGTACAATTCGCCGTTGAGGTAGATCTCCATTCGGCCTCTCCGGCCGTCGACGCCGCGGCGGGTGTCCTTGGTGAATACCCAGTGGTTCCATCGGCCCGTCCATTCCTTCTTGTCGCGGTGCCGACCGGCGAGGCGGTTCTCCATGGACCAGGGAGAACCGCAGTCCCAGCGATACTGCCCCGGATTTTGCCAGCAGCCGAGATGGACGGAGATTGCCGGATTCGACTTGCCGTACTCATAATTCGAGCAGCAGATCGTGTCATTCAGGTGCGAGGAGTCTTCGCCGTATTGCCAGAACGCAATCGTAATCGCTTCCCTGATCCCAGCGAAGACGCGTGGGGCGTCCGGGATAGTCACGGCGTCGCCTTGGTAGGAGAAACGGATGGCCTGGCCATGGGCGCCCGGCGCGTAGGTGGCTCTGCCCTGGACTTGGCCGTGCGCTGTGTCCGCGTTGTCGTTGGCGTTGCCGTCGAATGGGTACCAGAGTACCGGATCGTTCGGCTCCGCCACGGCGTACGAGCGGACACGTGTGCCCAGCCAGTTGGCCGCCATCTGCTCCACGTCCCGGTAGTCCACGACACAATCGCCATTGAGGTCCGCTGCGGGTCGTTGATCCTGGAGACACAGGGTGGGATACAGGCTGATATCCGTGATGCTGATGACACCGCTGTAGGACTGGCCTGCTTCGACTGACTTGGGATGAATGCCAATCATCATGCCTCGGACATGCGACAGATCGACGTGGTTGAAATCATCCAGCGCAATTCGCCATGGATACCAGTCCGGGCTGTCGCCAATGCTCCTCGACCCAGCGTAGTACACGATCTGTTCATGGGTGCCGTCGGCGAGGCTGATGAACAGGTCGCCGCTGGCGGGGTCCGGCAGGTCTCCTCGCAGAAGGACCTGCAGGACTTTCGCTCCCGCCCGCGTCCAGTCCTGCGGCGGATTCGGCAGACGGAACACAAAAGGCCAACTGGCCGCATCGTAGAAGTAGTCAAAACCTATGAAGAAGTCGCATGTCTGCGAACCTGCGGCTCCGAGATACACCGCAGACAAGCTCGGACATTTCCAGGAGTCCTGCAGGGATTCACTATCGGGATAGGTCCCAAAGTCGTCGATGACCAGGTGATCCGCCACGGTGAACGACCACACGTCGCCGGGGTAGAAGAGGTTGGCATCTACGGGCGCGGCGGTGTCCACTCGCCAATAGTACGTCTTGCCCAACTCGACGTGGGGCTGGAGGCCATCTGTCTCGGCCGGCTGGACGGCGAGAAGGGCCTCGGCCGCTGCCGATCTGACTTGCGATTCCACGGTGCTCAAGTAGATTTGCTGCTCGCCTGCGGCACAGGCCGGGATCCAGCTCAGTCGGACATCAGGCTCGATATCGGCGGCCCCGATTGGCGGATCCGGGCAGGAGGCCTTGGGCCCGCACTCGCGTGAGACTTGGGCTTGGGCGCTCGCCAGATCGAATCCGGGTGATCCACCGCCCAGATCGATGCCCACGATACGGATACCGCGTGCCACGAACGGGACCGGCCGACCGGAAAGATCGATTCCGATTTGGGAAATGTCCCGCCGATTGGTCCACTCGGCCTCCGCCAGGGCGATCACATATTCCTGGTCTGCCCCATCTGTGAGGAATACAAGGGCCTGCTCGCCCATCGTGCCGGATTCCAAAAGGAGGAGATCCGCCCCCTCGGAGTCGGCGATCCGGCCTGGGAAGGTCAGGTGCACCCAATGGTCTTCCGGGATCGTCACGGCCGAGAGTTCGGACGGCGGCGGGCCCACCAGCCAGTCGTGTGGCACCACCGGGGCCCCGAGTTCCGATTTCGGATCCAGCCAGTTGCCGGCTGTGTCCATGCCCCGCCAGCAACTGCCGGCCGCACCGTGAGCGTCCAGCAGCCTCGCCGGGTACTCCCAAATGGCCTGCCCCGGCTGTGCCGATGCCAGGCCCGGCAAGACAGCCGCAGCGCACACGGTCAGGAACACCGTGAAAGCTGTCCGGTAAGCATCCGGCATGCATTCCTCCAGCCCTGTCCCAGGCGACAGGAAATCATTGCGGTCCAACGTATCGACACCCCGATTATACCATTTTGGGCCTGAAGTTCAAAGCGCCAGAGGCCGATTCATTGAATCTGATAGGTCATCGAAGATGAGAACGGCCTTGATTGAGGTGGTGTTTCTGCGTACACTTGGTAGTCTATCGTGCCGAGAGCCAGGCATCAGCCGGAAGCGATCGGTCGGATCCGATAAGACTGGGCGAATACGAGGTGATAGAGCATGAGCGAATATTCAGTGAATCCAGCAGGCGAGAAATTTCCACTTCCCAAGCCGGAAGATTATGCGCAGGAATACAAGCGCATCGAGGCCCTCACGCAAGCCGCCAGGAAAGACGGCAAGGAAATCGTCGTAGTCATGGGCGTTGGGTTCGTTGGCGCGGTCATGGCCGCCATCATCGCCGACACGGTTGACAAGAAGACCGGAAAGCCGAGCAAGTTCGTTCTCGGCTGCCAGCGGCCAAGCCCCCGAAGCTACTGGAAGATCCCCATGCTCAATCGTGGGGAGTCGCCCGTCAAGGCGGAAGACCCCGAGGTCGATCCCATGATCGCCCGCTGCGTCAATGAGAAAAAGACGCTCGTGGCTACCTACAACGCCGATTGCCTGAAACTGGCCGATTGCGTCGTGGTGGACGTGCAGTGCGACTACACGAAGCACGATCTGGGCAACATGTGCACGGGCGAGGCGGAGATGACCGCCCTGGAGGCGACCATGCGGACCATCGGCGAGAAGATCAAGCCCGATTGCCTGGTCCTGATCGAAACAACCGTCGCGCCGGGCACGACGGAATTCGTCGCCTGGCCAATCATGAAAAAGGCATTTGCCGCCCGCGGGATCAACTCGGCCCCGCTGCTGAGCCACAGTTTCGAGCGGGTCATGCCCGGCCGGGAGTACGTTTCGAGCATTCGGGACTTCTGGCGTGTCTGCTCCGGCTGCACGCCCGAAGCCCGCGACCGAGTCGTCAAATTCCTCAAGGAGGTGCTCAACACGGAGAAATTCCCACTGACCGTGATGGATCGGCCCATCGAATCCGAGACCACCAAAATCGTCGAGAACTCCTACCGGGCGACGACCCTCGCGTTCCTGAACGAGTGGAGCATCTTTGCGGAGCGCAACGGCGTCGATCTGATCAAGGTGATCAAGGCGATCAAGATGCGTCCGACGCACAGCAACATGATCTTTCCGGGCCCCGGCGTCGGCGGGTACTGCCTGCCGAAGGACGGCGGCCTGGGCTTTTGGGCCTATAAGCATATCCTCGGCTTCGAGGACGGCCATGATGTCTTCAAGATCACACCGACGGCCATCAACATCAATGACACTCGAGGCCTCCATGTGGCGGAACTGACCCGCGACGCGCTGCGTAACATGGGTCGGTACATCGCGGGCGCCCAGATCCTCATCTGCGGCGCCAGCTATCGCCAGGACGTCGGCGACACCCGCTACAGCGGCAGCGAAATGGTCGTCCGCAAGCTCACGGAGATGGGCGCCGAGATGCACATTCATGATCCATACGTCGATCACTGGTACGAGCTGGAGCAGCAGGATAGCTATCCGGCACCGGGGCACTCCTGGTCTCGTTTCTTCCGCAACCAGGAGGGGTTGGTGCACGCGACGGTGCAGAAAGACCTGGCCCAGGCGATCCGCGGGGCCGAAGCCGTGATTCTGGCCGTGCCGCACGAGCCGTACCTGAAGCTCAATCCCGATGATGTTGTCAAATGGGCCGGCGGGCCGCTGGCCGTGATCGATTGCTTCGGCATCCTGTCCGACGACAAGATCCGCCGCTACTTCGAGCTCGGCTGCGAGGTGAAGGCGCTCGGCCGCGGGCACATCCAGAGAATCAAGAAGGAAGTGAAAGGCTCGGGCGACCGCACATAGGTCCTATAGGTCCACCAAGTCCACAAGGTCCATAGGACGACATGGACCTATAGGACGAATAGGACCTATAGGCTTCCGGGGGGGACATGGATATCCGGGAGAAGCGAATCGCGATTCTCTCGCCGGTGGCATGGCGTACGCCGCCACGGGCTTACGGAGCGTGGGAGACTGTCGCCGGCAATATCGCGGAGGGTCTTGTCTCACGCGGGTGGAAGAACGTCACCCTTTTTGCCACGAAGGATTCCATCACAAAAGCCCGGCTTGTCGGGTGCATCGATCGTGGCTATGAGGAGGACAAGTCGCAAATCGGCTTGGTCTCCACGTGCCTGCACATCTCGAAGGCCCTGGAGCGGGCGGGGGAGTTCGACCTGATCCACAACAATTTCGATTACCTGCCCCTGACGTACCTGCCATTCATCAAGACGCCGATGCTCACGACCATCCACGGCTTCTCCCACCCGGACATCCTTCGCGTGTACCGCAGTTTCAAGGACACGTATTACGTCTCCATCAGCGATGCCGACCGGGACCGGGAACTGCCCTACATCGCGACGGTGTACAACGGGATCGACCTGTCGAAGCTGACGTTCCGCGAGCAGCCCGGCGACAAGCTGGTCTTTCTCGGGCGAATCCACATGGACAAAGGGACACACCTGGCTATCGATGTCGCCCAGCGCTGCGGCCGGGACCTGCTCATCTCAGGGATCATCCAGGACCAGCTCTACTTCGACACCTTCATCCGGCCTTATCTGAACGACTCCTCTATCCAGTACATCGGTCCCGCCGACCCGACCCAGCGAGATGAGCTATTCAGGCAGGCCTACGTTACACTTCATCTGAACACGATCCCGGAGCGCTTCGGGCTGGTCATGGCCGAATCCATGGCCGCCGGCGTGCCGGTCATTGCCATGGACCTCGGCTCCTGCCGCGAAGTCATCAAGGATAGAGAGACCGGCTATCTCGTCGGTACCGTGGACGATGCCGTTGCGGCCGTGGATCGAGTGGGGCAGATCGACCGCCGCAAATGCCGCGACCGTGTCGAGCAGAACTTCTCTATCGACTGCATGGTCGCACAGTACGAAAGAGTCTATGAGGAAATCTTCCGCCGTGAGGCCGGACGGACACGGACAGACGCGGACACGCACGGACCGGCACGGACACGTCAGTGATAGTCCGTGGAAGTCCGTGTCAGTCCGTGCAAGACTGGGGGTGCTGCCATGACAAAGCCATTCATCACGCGGTATGAAGGCAATCCGATCCTGACCAAGGATGACATCCCGTACCCGGTGGCGACCGTCCACAATGCAGGCGTCACGAAATACAATAGGCGGTACATCATGCTGTTTCGCTCACACCTGGATACGGGCCGGTCCATTATTGGCTTGGCGGAGAGCCAGGACGGGTTTCGTTTTAAGCCGCGGCCGGAGCCGTTCCTGACACCCGCCAGAGAACCGCCTTTCGCGGAGTATGAGGAGTATGGTGTTGAGGACCCGCGGGTTACCCTGCTTGAAGGTGCGTTTTACATCACGTACAGTGCCTATTCAAGGCATGGCGTGCGAATCGCAATGGCGAGGACCCGCGATTTCCAATCCGTCGAGCGAATCTCGCTGATCACGCAGGCCGACTATCGCAACACGGTTATCTTTCCGGAGAAGATCGACGGCAGATACGTTCGTCTGGACCGGCCCCACTCGGAGATTAGTCCCTGGTCGATCTGGATCACCTACTCGCCGGACCTGCGTTACTGGGGCGATTCAAAGGTCGTTATGAAGCCCGTGAAGTACCACTGGGACGAGATGAAGATTGGCCCCGGCGCGCCCCCGATCAAGACCGGCAAAGGCTGGCTGAGCATCTATCACGGCGTCTTTCCAACGATGGACGGCGCCGTATATCGCCTCGGTGTCGCCCTGCACAAGCTCGACGACCCGGCCGAAATCCTCGGCGTCTGCGATCGCTGGATCCTCCAGCCGGAGGACCCCTGGGAGGTCGTCGGCTACGTCCACAACGTCGTCTTCACCTGCGGGGCCGTCCCTGAAGACGACGGCACCCTCAAGCTCTACTGGGGCGGCGCCGACAAAGTCATGTGCGCCGGCACCGCCGTCATTGACGAGCTCGTGGACGCCTGCCTGACCTGGTCCCGCCCGGCGATGTAGACGAAACCGACTCGATGCCTGCGTTGGCTGTCGCCAATGCATGCGGCTGTGCCGGTTCGGCGCGATGGGCTACAGCGCCTCAGATCGGAAAGTCAGCATCGATCAGAGGTGGTGCTACGGCTGCGGTATCTGCCGCTCCGCCTGTGCCAGGAGCGCAATTCATCTGCACGAGCGAGCCGGTATCTCCGCCGCGGCAAATCGCTGGTGAGGCCGATCAGACGGTGCTTGCAGGCACCGGCTCTGCGGGGTTGTTGGCATCCAGGATTTCGCGCCGTCGCGCTTCCGCCAGAGGCTGGGGCGCTGCGACCTTGCGGTAGCCCAGGGCCTTCATCACCTCGAGGACCTCGGTCCACGTCGGGAAAGGCTTGGAGTTGGCTCTCTTGTACTCCTCAATGGCCATGAGGAATTCGAATTGCTCGTCGGACATATGGCCCTCCTCGGCAGCCTTGCGATCGTCGCTGCGTCGTCGGCCCGGGCCGCGACCACGGTCGAGTCCCAGGCGTCTGTCTACGACGTTCTGGCGGCGATCCTTCCCGCTGCGCCGTTCCACAAAATTCGGATCGCTCGTATCCGCCGGACGCTGACGCCTGTCGGTTACCATTTTGCGGCGGTCCTCTCCACTGCGTCGTTCACTCGGAGGCATGTCGTTTGGTTCTGACATAGTGGGCACATCCTGTCTTCAGCGCCGCGGCTCCACCCTGCTCGAGGCAGAAGACGCGAACACTGGACGCCTGATTGCTTCGTTCGTTGCATTGGATCAGATCTCATCGTCAAACATGTCGGCGTCGAGATCCATATCCTCATCCTCGTCCATCGCGAAATCATAGAAATCATCGTATGCGTCCTGCGATTCGATGACGACGTGGGCCTCATCGAGGAAGTCCTCGGGCACCAGAATTGCGATTCCGGTCTTGTTGCCGGCGGGATCGATCTGCTCCCTCACGATCGCAGGGATATCGTTGAGCCGCAGCAGCGTCTCATACTCCCTGGCCTGCTCCATTTCGTCGACCACCGCGACGACGACCACGTCTTTCAAGTTGCTCTCAGATTTGCCGTTTTTGCCCATGCGCCTTTTCATTTTCGATCTCCGTGATACAGCGGCACCTTCGATTACCGGCTGATGATCCGATCCGGCTCAGCCACCGCGGCCCCTGTTCGCTGGGGCCTGAAACCGGCGGCGGGCCTTTACTCCGGACCACCAGGCTCAATCCACCTTGCCTATCGGCGGTACGGGTGCCGAGATTTAGGATTCGAGGCTTTTTTTTATCGCAACGTGATTATGCCTGTGGAAGCAGGGCAAAACCGCGTGTCGCCGCAATACGATCGTGTGTCACTGAACTTCGTGGGCGCAGATGATTCCTTTAGGCGAGCGGGGACGCTCGGGCCAGTCTGCGGCTGATTCTTCCAATGACGCAGATTGTGGTGGGGCAAGCCCCACCCTGGGAGCGCCAGGCTCGCAGCGGCTGGGTGTGTCGCAAAATGTACGTATTTATACGTAGGCGATAATGCGGTGACGGGCACCGAGGCAAGGGCCATTTTCATGCCCAAAATCGGGTTTCAAGAATTCTTTGCGAAAACTACTGACCCTTGAGGGTCCCATAACCGCCGGCCTGTTGGTCCTGAGAACGGAGCTTTCCACCGGATTTTGTGAACTTGTGCAGGGCAAAGACCCGATTAATACAACTGATAACGCTGATACAGGCGTAAAATTTTTTCCACGCGGAAATCAAGCGTTGGTGGATGGATGCCGATAGCTTGGGTAGCGGTGATGCTGTGGTGTACGCAATCGTGGCGTCTTGGCCGCGAGTCATTGCTGTAGATTCATCAGGACAGTCGTTGAGGACTGCGTAAGGGGTGTGGACTTATGGGACCGAGTGACGAGGGGATGCACATCCGCGTCTTCATGCTAGGCTGGGAGTTCCCGCCTTTCATCAGCGGCGGACTCGGTACGGCGTGCTATGGGTTGACCCGTGCGATGGACCAACTTGGCGTGAAGGTGACGTTCGTGCTTCCCAAGATGGTCCAGAGCGAGTACGCGACGCATGTGAGATTGTTGACCCCAGCCACACGGCGGCGTCAGATTCACCGCGTGAAGAAGAACGTCACATGGCGAAATGTGCGGTTTCGGACGATCCGCTCGCCCCTGCAGGCCTATGTCACGCCGGATGCGTACGTGGAGACAATCGAGCGAACTCTGGGCCTGAGGCGCGAGACCGAAAGCCAGGCCGTTGGCCGGGGGGAGTCGCGGGGCGGACCGGACTACGGTGGCGACCTGTATCGAGAGATTCAGAGGTACGCATCGGTCGCGGCGGAATTGGCGAGAGATGAAGACTTCGACGTCATTCATGCCCATGACTGGATGACTTACCCGGCAGGGATCGCTGTGGCGGAGATGACCGGCAGGCCGCTGGTTGTGCACGTCCACTCGACCGAATTCGACCGCAGCGGTGAACACGTCAACCAGACGATCTACGACATCGAGCGGGAGGGGATGGAGCGGGCGGACAAAGTCGTGACCGTGAGCCACCTCACGCGAAGCATCGTGCTCAGCCGGTATGGCATTCCGGCGGAGAAAGTGGAGGTCGTCTACAACGGCGTGGATCGCAATCGCGTCATGCCGACGACGAACGTGAGCATCCGGCGGGACGAAAGGCTCGTGCTTTTCCTGGGACGCATCACCATGCAGAAGGGGCCGGAGTATTTCCTCCAGGCCGCAAAGAGAGTCCTTGAGGTGATGGACAACGTCAAGTTCGTGATGGCCGGCTCGGGCGACATGATGTACCGCGCCGTGGAGATGGCGGCGGGACTGGGGATCGGCCAGAAAGTGCTCTTCACCGGCTTTTTGCGAGGAGATGACGTTCGCCGGATCTACCGGCTGGCGGATCTGTACGTGATGCCGTCGGTGTCGGAGCCCTTTGGCATTGCGCCGCTGGAAGCGCTGGATAACGACGTGCCGGCGATCATCAGTAAGCAGAGCGGCGTCTCGGAGGTCCTGCGGCACGTGCTGAAAGTGGACTTCTGGGATGTCAACGAGATGGCGAACAAGATCGTGGCAGTACTCAAGTATCCGCCTCTGCAAATGACGCTTCGCAACCACGGGAACTTCGAGGTGCGCAAGCTGCGATGGAAGGACGCCGCCCGGAGTTGCCTGAGAATCTATCGGGAGATGCTTGTCCCGGTCTGAGTGGGCCGGGAGGTGATCTCCTGGAAAATGGAAGTCAGGCTTACTTGAGGAAGGAAAAATCGTGGTTTTGATTCTTCCTTCCGACGCGGTAAGCGAAAGTGTATGACGCGTGCTGATGAGCTGATTATTCAAGGAAATCCCAAAGCTGATTTCCTTGAATAATATAAGCCTGACTTCCATTTTCCAGGAGAGATGGGACAACAATGGAATGACAAGAGATTGACAAAGGATTGGGGACTCACATGCCTTCGGTTTGCTTCTACTTCCAGGTTCACCAGCCGATGCGGCTGCGGCATTACACGGTTTTCGATGAGGACGAGCGGTATTTCGACGAGAGCAAGAATGCCGCGATCTGCAAAAAGGTGGCCAATAAGTGCTACCTGCCCGCCAATCGCATGCTCCTCAAACTCATCCAAAAGCACAAAGGCCGGTTCAAGATCGCCTACAGCCTGACGGGGGTCCTGCTGGAGCAACTTGAGATGTATGCTCCCGAGGTCCTTAGCACATTTCATGCGCTTTCCGATACAGGGTGCGTGGAGTTTCTCGCGGAAACGTACTATCACAGCCTGAGCTTTCTGTACTCCCGGCAGGAATTCGTCGAGCAGGTGAAGAAGCACGTCGCCGCCATCGAGAACCTGTTTGGCCAGACCCCCACGGTGTTCCGGAACACCGAGCTGATCTACAACAACGAGCTTGCCCTGCTGATTGAGGCGATGGGGTGCTTCGACGCGGTCATCACGGAGGGGGCGGACCACATCCTCGGCTTGAGAAGTTCCAACTTCGTGTACCGGCCGAAGGGCTGCCGTCGCGTGAAGCTCCTGCTGAAGAACTATTCTCTCAGCGATGACATTGCGTTCCGATTCTCCAATCGGCAGTGGGTCGAGTGGCCCCTGACCGCGGAGAAGTTTGCTCATTGGGTCAGCGCCGTCAATGGAAACGGCAACGTCGTGAACCTGTTCATGGACTATGAGACGTTCGGCGAGCACCAGTGGGCGGACACGGGCATATTCGATTTCATGCGACACCTGCCCGACGAAATTCTCAGGCACCCGGACAACAACTTCAAGACGCCCAGCGAGGTGGCTGCCCGCTACGATGCTTCAGGCATCGTGGATGTTCCGCACGTGATCAGTTGGGCGGATACCGAGCGCGACTTGTCGGCCTGGCTGGGCAATCCCATGCAGTCCAACGCTCTGCACGAAGTATACCGCCTGGAGCGCAGGATCAAGCAGGTGAATGATCCTCGTATCCTCTCCGACTGGCGCAAGCTGCAGACCTCGGATCATTTCTATTACATGTGCACCAAGTTCTTCGCCGATGGCGACGTGCACAAGTACTTCAATCCATACGACTCGCCGTACGACTCCTACATCAATTTCATGAACGTCCTGGATCAACTCCAGAAACGCTGCGCTCGGCAGGAAGCGAAGAGTGAGATCGGTGTCCTGCCGCCGAGAAGGTCGCCCGAGTGCGTGCCGGTGGCGGGCTGACGGGCGTTGATGTCACATGGGGGTAGCGAGGCCATACATTGCAGATATTCGTGTAACGGCCGAGGAAGTATTTCATGCTGATCACACAGAAAGCAAATAGTGAAGAAATCGTGCATATATCCGTCCCGGGCAGGGCTCCTGAGGAGTTGCTGAGCAGGGAATGGCTTCTGACCAACCAACGAGGCAGCTACGCCGCGTCGACCGTTGTGGGATGCAACACGAGCGGGTATCACGGCCTGCTGATCGGGTCGCTTATGCCGCCGATCAACAGGACCATGGCGCTCTCGAACTGCCTCGAAACGGTAGTCTGCGGCAGCCAGGTGTTCCAACTGTCGACGTTCGAGTTCGGCGATAAGCTGATTCCCGCCGGCTATGCCTTCCTGCGCGAATTCTGGCGCGACGACGCCGTGCACTTCCTGTACGACCTCAATCCCATCGAGGTCCTCAAGACAGTCCGCCTCGCCCGCGAGAGCGACACGGTCGTCGTGGAATACACCTTCCGCAACATTCGCGAGCCTGTGGAATTCCTGCTACGTCCATTCGTCGGCCTGCGAGACTTCCACATGCTTCAGAAATCCGATGCCCGGCTGACTTGTGACGATTCCAGCTCAGGCTTGTTGGTACGCTACGATGCGCCGACTGCGGGCGAACTGCTCCTCGATTGTCCGGCGATGCGATTCGAGCCGGACGCGCAGTGGTGGTACAATTTCAGCTATCGCGACAACAGGACGAGGGGACTTGCCTGTACCGAGGACCTGTGGGCGCCGGGTATCTTCCGGGGGCAGGTCGCATCGACGAGCCACATCGTCTTTCGGGCCCGTTTTGGCGAGCATTTGCGACCCGGCAGGGAACCGTCCATAGATGCCGGTCTGGTCGGGAGCGAGTTGGTCGAGCATCAGGGCGACCTGATTCGCACGGCCAAGGCCCGGAGCCGGATCGACCGTGTCCTGTCGCTTGCGGCGGATCAATTCATTATCACACGCGGGGATGGGGCCGGCGAGCGGATCTCGATTGTCGCCGGGTATCCCTGGTTCGCCGATTGGGGTCGTGATGCCTTCATCGCCTTGCCGGGGCTGCTGCTGGCCACCGGCCGGCACGAGGAGGCTAAGTCCGTGCTGACTACTTTCGCTGCGGCCGCCGATCAGGGCATGATCCCGAACCGCTTTGACGACCGCAGTCATACGGCACACTTCAACAGCGTGGACGCATCCCTGTGGTTCATTCACAGCGCCTTTGAGTACCTGGAGGCGACAGGGGACCTTCCTGTGTTCTCGCGGGAGCTGTTGCCTGTGATTCGCTGGATCATCGATTCGTATCACAACGGCACGCGATTCGGCATCCATGCGGACACCGACGGGTTGATCCTGGCCGGCGACTCCAACACGCAACTGACCTGGATGGACGCCAAGTGCGGCGATGTCACGTTCACCCCTCGCTATGGCAAAGCGGTGGAGGTCAACGCATTGTGGCACAATGCGCTGTGCCGCATGAGCCAATTCTGCCGCCAAAAACACCTGCCGGATGCGAGCCGTTACGCGCAGATGACAGCGAAAGTCGGCGACAGCTTTGCCCGGGTGTTCTGGAACGAGCAGCGGGGGCACTTGAATGATGCCGTGATGTCGGAAGGCTCTGTCGATGCAAGCCTTCGCCCGAACCAGATCTTCGTCGTGTCACTACCCTACGGCCCGCCTCTGACCCGACAGCAACAACGAGCCGTGGTGACTGCCGTGGAGCGGGAGTTGCTTACCCCGTACGGGCTTCGCACGCTGAACAGGCAGGACGCACGCTACAAGGGCTGTTGTGCGGGATCGGCGTACCAGAGAGACGAGGCCTATCACCAGGGGACCGTCTGGGCCTGGCTTATCGGCCCGTTCGTCGAGGCCTACTTGAGAGTCCGTGACTTCAGTCCCGACAGCAGGCGGGAAGCCACCCAAATGCTCGAGCCTCTGACCCGGCACCTGACCCAGGATGCCTGCCTCGGCAGCATCTCCGAGATCTTCGACGGAGACCCGCCCCACAAGCCGCGAGGATGTCCCGCCCAAGCCTGGAGCATCGGCGAATTCATTCGGGCCCACAAACTCATGCACACCGAGCAGCCGAAGGCCCGCCGGAACTGATATGCCGGTCACAGTCCAAAAACTTCAGGGATGAGGCATCCTTGGCACGGGCAGAAGGCTCGGAGGTTCTGCTCCGGCGTGCCGGGCGGGACTTCGCAGCCCGGCTGCAGAATGAATCTCCGACCACCCATTTCCAGGCATCGCCGGGCGGCATCGGCTACATCCTGCGAGCTGCCCTGCAGCAGGACCGCCGAGGGATCGAAATTTCCCGCAAGCGTGACGCTTGGACCTACCAGCCGTCTCGATTCGTCCACGGGGACCATCCAGTCGATGTCGATGATGTCACAGCCGGTCCGGGCCATGAGGTGGATGCTGCGGTTGATGTCCCCGCACACGTGCAGCTTCACGGCGCCGCCGGCCTCGTGAATCGCGTCGAAGAGCCTCTTCTCAAAAGGCAAGACATAATCCTGGTACATCGTTGGATTGATCAGGCTGGCGACGGAATCACCGACGCCGATCATGTCTGCACCGGCGGCGATCTGTGCCTTTGCGAAGCGAATCTGGTTCTCGATGATGATTTCGGCGGCTCCAAGGTACATGTCGGGCGTGTCGATCAGGTCCAGGAACATGCTCTCGACGCCGCGCAGGTCGGCGTACACGGCCAGAGGTCCCTCGGCCCAGCCGAGCACGCTGTGGGTCTTGCCGACCGCCTTGGCCATCTTTCGGACGCTCTCCACGCGCTGCCTGGGGCGATCCGCGTTTTCGATCTCGAAGGGCCTGATGCGGCTGATGTCCTGCGGTCCCTGGATCAGGACTCTTCTCGGCCTGCCGACGCCGTTCTCCGGATAATCGAACTCCATACCATAGGCCGATGCCTCCCGCCAGGGATCGCTGATCGCACTGACCTGATCCAAGTTGAAAGCCTTCGCGACCGCGAGTTGTGCTTCGACGAGCACGTCGCCATCGAGGTAATAGTCTCGATACGTACGCCCGATAAAATGGGCTGCCCAGGACATAAATATGGGCGTGACAGCCGGGCGGTCGTAGCGTTTACCCCGGAGGGTCGCATAGATGCGTTCTTTCGGTGTCATACCTGATCCCTTTGGATTTACGATTTCTGATTTGCGATTTCTGATTGTAAATGGTAAATGATAGATCGTAAATCACAAATTGAACTAGGGAGGTCCATCGATATGCTGAAGATAGGAATAGTGGGCTTCGGGTTCATGGGGCGGATGCACTACCGCATCTGGAAGGCCATCAAGGATGCTCAGGTCGTGGCGATCTGCGACGCGAATCCGAACATCAAGGAAGACACGAAACGGGCGGTGGGGAACATCAAGGGCGCCGACAGCGAGATCGATTTTACGGGGATCGAGGTGTATCGTGACCTCGAACAGATGCTCGACAAGGCCAGGCTCGACGCGATCTCGCTGACGCTGCCGACGTACCTGCACGCGGACTGCTCGGAGAAGGCGCTGTCACGAGGGGTGAACGTCCTGTGTGAGAAGCCCATGGCGCTGACCGTCGCGGATTGCGACCGGATGATCGCGGCCGCCCGGCGCAGCGGAAAGGTGCTCCAGATCGGACATTGCGTGAGGTTTTGGCCGGAGTATGCCAAGGCAAAGGAGATCGTGGACAGCGGCGAATACGGCAAGGTCGTGGCTGCGATGTTTCAGCGGCTCGGGGCCCCTCCGGGCTGGAGCGCCGATAACTGGTTCATCGATGAGAAACGCAGCGGCGGCGTCGCGCTCGACCTGCACATCCACGACACAGACTACGTGCAGTACCTCTTCGGCATGCCCAAGTCGGTGTGCAGTCACGGTGCCAAGGGGCCGGCCGGGCAGTTGATCCACATGCTCACCGAGTACGAATATGGCGAGGATAAGCTCATACTGGCCGAGGGCGGCTGGGGAATGACCACCGCGTTCGGGTTCGAGATGAGCTTCAATCTTGTGCTCGAAAAGGCGACCATCGTGTACGACCTGACACGGAAGCCGATGCTGCGCATCTGTCCCGCCGAGGGCGAGGAGTTTACTCCGCCGGTCTCCGACGGCGACGGATACCTGCAAGAGATCGAGTACTTTGTCAAGGTTTTGCGGGGCGAGGTCGTCAAGCCGATCATCACCCTGGAGCAGTCTCGCAATTCCGTGAGAATCGTCGAGGCCGAGAAGAAGTCCATAAACAACAAGCAGAGAGTCATGATCCGGTAAAGGTTGAAGTCCGAAGTGTGATCGTTGATTGTTGATTTGGGAGAACGATTTCTTACTTCAAACATCAACCTTCACACTTCAAACTTCCAAGGGATGGGAGATAGATAATGAAATGCAAGGGTTGGCCTGTGGGCGTGTGCAGTTGGTCGCTTCGAACGGACGTGCCGGGCGTGGCCAAGACGATGAAGGACCTCAACCTGCAGCACGTGCATCTGGGGATTCGCGGGGCGGTGGAGGACAGCAGCGGCAAGCAGCTCGATACGATCCGCGCCCAGCGATGGACGATCACGAGCACGATGATCGATTTTCCGCAGGAGGATTACTCGACGCTGGAGAGCATCAAGGTCACCGGCGGGGTGGTCCCGGACGCCACGTGGGAGCGAAATCACGACCTGTTCATCGGCGCCGCGGAGGTGACGGCGGATCTGGGCGTGAAGTACCTGTCCATGCACGCCGGATTCATCGATGAGAAGAACAAGGCGTATGCGAAGAAAATGTACGCCCGGATTCGCGATCTGGCGGATATCGCGGAGGATAACGGCATCACGCTGTTGCTGGAGACGGGCCAGGAACCGCCCCCGAGCTGCGGGGCTTCCTGGAGGAGCTGGACCACGATTCCGTCGGGGTCAATTTCGACCCGGCCAACATGATTCTCTACGATAAGGGCGACCCGATCGAGGCGGTGCGGGTGTTGTCACCGTGGATTCGGCATCTGCACGTGAAAGACGCCGTGCGGACGAAGCAGCCGGGCACCTGGGGCAGCGAGGTCCCGTGGGGCGACGGCCAAGTCGGCGTCGCGCAATTCCTGGGCGTGCTCCAGGAAGTCGAATTCGAAGGCGCCATGGCCATCGAGCGGGAGGCCGGCGACAATCGCGTCGGCGACATCAAAATAGCGATCCAGCGGCTTACCGCGGCGTGCAAATAGAACATCCCCTGAGCAATTAAGGAGAGACACATGACTTTCGGAATGGACTCGACTCTATACCTGAAACTCAGCGCGTTGATGTTCCTGGAGTTTGCCGTCTGGGGAGCCTGGTATCCGGTATTGGCCGCGAGGCTTCTGGGGCCGCTGAAGTTCAGCGGCAAGCAGACGGGCTGGATCTACGCCGCACTGCCCCTGGCGTGCATCTTCATGCCTCTCATGGCCGGCCAACTGGCCGATAAGTACGTCAATACGGAGTGGATCCTCGCTGGGGCTCATCTGGTAGGCTTCCTCTTAATGTTCATTGCCGCATCGAGGAAGGACTTCAAGTCGCTGTTTACAGTGATCTTCCTGTACTCGCTCTGCTACGCGGCCACGCTGCCGCTGGTGAACTCCCTGATGTTCTACCATTTGGCCCAGAATAATGTCGATACGGCCAAGTCAGCTTACATTTTCATGTGGGCGCCGATTGCCTGGGCTCTGGCCGGGTACTTTCTGACGGGCTGGCGCTGGATCTTCAAGACGGGCGAGCAGGGCAGGGACTGCCTTGTCTTGGCAGCCGTCTTGTCCATTGTCACGGGAGTAGTCTGCGTCATGTTCCTGCCCAGTACGCCGCCGGCGAATACTGGCGGGGCACCGATTGCCGAAGCCATGGGCATGCTGCGGACGCCGAGTTTCCTTGTGTTCTTCCTGATCTCGATGGCGGCCGCGGGCATGATGCAGTTCTATTTTCTGGGCACGGCTCAGTTCATGCAGGACAACGGGATTGCGTCCAAGAACGTGCCGGCCGCCATGGCGCTTGCCCAGGCTACGCAGGCCGCCGCCACATTGCTGCTGCTCGGCTTGTTTGTGAGCGAGCTCGGCTACAAGTGGACACTGGCGATAGGTGCTGCTTCATGGCTGGTGCTGTACGTGCTGTACATCATCCCACGACCGCCGGCCGTCATTGTAGTTTCGCAGGCATTTCATGGCCTGGCGTATGTCTTCTTCATCATTGCCGGACAGATGTTCGCCGGCTCGGTAGCTCCGGAAGGGACCGGCGGGTCCATGCAGGCGCTGATCTTTACCGCCCAGAGCGGCCTTGGCCTGTTCCTGGGCACGCAGCTTGCCGGCGTTGTGATGGACAGGTTCCGTATGGGTGGTCAGTTCCAGTGGCGCAAGGTGTGGATGGTGCCGGGCGCGATCATGCTCGTCTGCGTGCTCGCGCTGGTCCTGTTCTTCCGCGGCGCCCTCTGATGCGGATACCTGCTCGGGTTGAGAGGCACGATCTGGGTGGCACAGGCAAACTCGTTTGCCCGTGGGGTCTTGGGCTGCCAACTCCGACTTTGTGAGCACCGTCAAACGAGTTTGGCGGTGCCACCCGGGGCATAGGCTGCTTCTGGTCAGCGTGTGAACTTCAGGAACTCGGCCGTGAGGGCCTTGGTCAGGGGACCGGGGGCGCCCTTGCCGATAACCACATCGTCGAATTTGACGACCGGGACGATGTCTTTGGTCGTTACGGCAAGGAACAACTCATCGGCGGCGGCGGCCTGCTTGGGCGTAAGGCAGCATTCTTCAATCGGCATCCCGACATTCGTCGCCGCCTTGACCACGAATTTGCGCGTGATCGACGGCAGGATATTGGCGGACAGCGGGGCGGTCTGCAGGGCTCCTCTGACGATGGCGAAGAAGGCCGAGCTTGTGCCTTCGGTGATGAATCCGGCCTCATTGACCAGAATCGCCTCGTCACAGCCTTTCTCAAAAGCGTCCTGGCGGGCCAGAACGTTGGGCAGGAGGTTGAGGCTCTTGATATCGCATCGTTTCCATCGCAGGTCCGGGTGCGTGCAGACGGCGATGCCCCGGGCTTTCTCCTCGGGATGGTCCTTGACCTCGCTCACGATCAGGAGGAAATTCGGCTTGAGATGGGGATCCCAGAGGTGATTCCTCGGTGCGGACCCCCGGGTTACATGGAAGTAGATCTTGACGTTGGGCAGGCCGGTGGCCTTGAAAGCTTGCTCCACCCGGTCACGGACGTCGTGGATATCCACGCCAATAATGCGGATGGCGGCCATGCTTGCGGCGAACCGCTCCATGTGCTCGTCCAGGGCGAAAAGCTTGCCATTATAGCTTCTCAGGACCTCATAAACGCCGTCGCCAAAATACAGGCCGCGGTCATAGTAGCTGGGATCCAGGTTCTCGATGGGCACAAATCTGTCATTGACCATCGCCAGTTTCATGCGGGCACTCCCGAAAAAGCATCCATACGAATTCAGGGCACAGTTGCCATAAGGTACAAAATTCTGCCGGAAAAGTCTTTACAAAAACCTGCGGCGTCCGTAACATACTGGTTTCTTCCAGAATGAACCTTCTATATTTGGAGCTTGGGATGTACGCCGTAATTGAGCAAGGTGGGAAACAATACAAAGTGACCGAAGGCGACCGCCTGGATATCGAACTGACCGATGTGCAGCCGGAGGCCACGGAAATCGAGCTGAACAAGGTGCTGTTCATTGGCGACGGCGAGAAAGTCCGGATCGGCAAGCCGTACATCGAAGGCGCCAAAGTGGTGGCCAAGTTCGCGACTACGGCCGAGAAGGGCCTGATCAAGGGCAAGAAGCTGTACGTCACGCATTTCCGCCGCAGGAAGGACAGCCAGCGAAGGATTGGCCACCGCCAGAAGTACCTCCGCGTAACCATCTCCAAAATCGAAGGTTGACTCCTGAAGTAGTGTCCGCCGCCGGTGCAATTACGCCGTGCGCACCCGCATGGTCCGGCGGCGACAGGCTTACCGCTCAAAGTAGCAGAGCACCTTCTGTTCGAAGGCATCGGCAACCAGAAAGGTGCTTCCCTCGCCGGCGATGCTGGATGGCTCGATGACTTTCACCACGTCCGCCCATTTGCCCGCCTTGGGCACCAGTTGAACCAGCCGGTTCGGCGAGTTCTCAAACCACTCCGTTCGCAGGTAGTTGTTGCCCCGCTGCGGAAACAAGGCGAGGTACAGCATGTCCATCTCCACCAGCTCATTGAGAAAATGCGTGCCTAAGGAGACATCCGGGACCAGGTGTTCGTGCATAGCGACGATCTCGCAGAGGACAGAGGTCCGGCTGATGTCTGCAAAGGCAACGGGGATGCCGAGGAACGGGTCGTTTGAGCCCCATCGGCCCGGGCCCAGGAGCATGATGCACCCGGGCACGAATGGCTCGGCGGCATGATTGATCTGCCCGATCAGCCGGGCGATCTCGTGGCGGTCCTGGAGTGGGAGGCGGCTGTAGGCGGAGGGGACGATGTAAATGAACCGGTTGACACGAATGTGGCGGCTGTGCCCGATCACGGCGCCGCTGGCCTCGATGATCGTATCGTCCTTCGCGACCTCCCTCACGGAAGGCCGCGGCGTCTCGATGCCTTTGACCGAAAGCGGCCGGCATTGGACGACGTGAATCCTGTAGGTGTTGTCGCCCACGAAATTAAGGGTAAACTCCACATCGACAGGGTACTCGTAGGCCTCCTGCAGAGCCCGGAGGATCTCCCGCATGTCCTTGACAAATTCCGTCGTGGAGAGCAGGCCGTCGAAGGTAGGCACCCATATCTTGCTCGTGCTGCCGACCATCGCATCTGAGGATTCGTCCGTCGAGGCGAACATTTCGACCGGCACATCGGCGCAATCCTTGACGACGTCGAGGAAATGGCCGGACATTAGGCGGTTGGCTTGCAGGTCCAGGTAATCCACTCGTCTCTGGGCGTACTGGCAGACCTGCTCGAAGTTCGCCTCCGGCCGCCTCTGCGGTGCGTTGAGGGCGACGAGCCGGGTATAGTCGTCGTCCGAGCGGTCCACGGCCCGGGTGCCCAGGCCGAACACCAGCCGCAGCACACCTGCTTTCGGATCGATGGTCTCACTCCAGACGTACGGATTGAACGAGAACCCCACGCCGGCAGCCTGCGGAAAATAGTACCGTCCGTGCGTCGCGCCGGAGACCCGCATGACCAGAAGCGCCATCTGCTCATCGTGGTTCAGGAGTTCTCGCTGCTCGCGATAGCGAAGCGCCTTCTCGCTCATCGTGCTTGCATAGATCGTCCGCACCGCCGACAGGAAATCCTCCAGCCGTCGCTCCCGTGGACCCTGGTTGGGACAGAATACGCTCTCGTACTTGCCCGCAAAGGAATTGCCGTAGTTGTCCTCCAGAAGCGAGCTGGAGCGTACGATGATCGGCGACTGGCCGAAGTAATCCAGCATCTGCTCGAACTGCTTGAGGATATAGTCGGGGAACTGGCCCATGAGGATTCTCTGGCGGGCCTGGACGGCTCCTTCGAGAAACGTTTGCGGACTTCGCTGCTTCTGCCGCAACCACCAGACGCCGTTGCGAACCAGATAAGTGTAGAATACATCGGAGCCGACATAGAACGAGTCGTGCTCTTCGAGAAGGTCCGCGAAGCGGGGCGAGTGCCGTTTGAGGATGCTGCGGGCGACGAGCATGCCGACCGTTTTGCCTCCGACAAGCCCGGAGCCGATCATTCGTCGCCAGACGTTCAATACGTCGTCGAGAGTGAGATAGCGGGACACGAGCTTGAGCATCCCCGGATCGCGAGAGATGGCCATTCGGCTTAAATGCTCGAAGGTCTCTCGCTCCTTGTCGGGTGGACAGACGCCCTCCTTGACGGCGTCGAGCACCTGCTGGGCCTCGCGAAAGGTCCGTTCCCAGTAGCCCGGCCGTGCATCGGGGTCCAGGTCGGACCAGTTCACGGACGTGAGAATGGACGAGATCAGCGCACTGGAAGTGACGGGCTGGAATTCGTCACCGTCCCAGGCGTGCAGCATGTTCATCGTGGAAGAGTAGCGGAACTGCACCTTGAGTGGATGAACGTAGAGGGTTCCGGCGTGGTGGTAGAGCTCCAGAAACAACTGCGTCGTCTCGGAGATCGGGCGGATCGCGCGGGAGCCGTGATAATTGCGAAAGATCGCAAAGTAGGCAACGGTCTCCAGGTCGTAGAGATATGGGCAGGTCAGCAGGAAGAAATTGCCGAGCATGGGATCGGAGTACCAGTCGGCGGCGAGCTCGGACATGCAATCGAATATGTACCATGCGCCGCGGCCGGCGCTCTCGATCACCGCATGGATCGTCGCGATGAATGACTCGAAGCCCTCGGCGGGATTCAGCTCGTGAACCTCGACCATGCAGTCGTGAGGCACCACCGGTGCATGGCTGGCGAAGCGGAAGTAGATGACCTTTCGCCCGGACTGCAGGCCGGCCCGGCAGTACGGCGCCACGACCGCCATATAGTCCTCGATGGCATCGACCTGCCAAACGATATTGTCGCCCGGCAGGATGCCCTTCAATGCCTGGTCCAGGCCCGGCAGCCCGGTCGTCAACGCCATGGCGTCACTCATTGGGTCTTCTCCTTCTTGCCGAAGAATACCTCCATTCCACAGCGGCCGCAACGGAAGTGCAGCTCGTATTCCCGCCCGTCTTCGTCCTCCAGAACCATTGGCTCGGCAGGACTCCCGGAACCGGGACCCGAGCACAAGCCCAACTCCCTCCGCAGGCAGTATTTCGTTGTCATGACCAGTTGCCCGGTCAAATCCAGGCCCGACTCGGCGGCGGGGGAGATCGTCTCCACGCCATGTCGCAGGTAGAAGGCCCTGGCCATCGCGTTGAGCACGTTACCTGTGTAGCTCAGGTGCTTCTCCGGGAAGGGCACCTCGTTTCTTTGGACGCCGCTAATGGGGCGAGGGCGGTTCGTCTCGCGCACCTGCAACATCCGTTGCACCAATTCCCGTTTGGCGGCGTTCAACTGCGAAACCGCCAGAAAGTACACTTCGCTGGTCTGAAGCTGCAGGTCGGAGCATTCAAAGATCGTGTTGCCGAGCTTCGTCAGTTGTGTGTGAATCGTTTGTCGAGCGGCTTCCTTCTTCTGTGCCGGCTGCCTCTGGCCCGCAATTTCCACCGTTGCCTGATTTCCGTCCTCATCAGTTCCGGCCAGGACGAGGCCTGACGGCGTCTCCTGCAGAGACATGGTAAGACTGATCTTGCGTTCCGAGGGCTGGCCACCGAATTTGCGGCTGAACACATAATCGAAATTACGGTAGATCTTCTGTCCCTTGCGAATACCCTGCATCTTCTGCGGGCAGACCCGTTGGCCATCGACGCGGTTCACAACTGTCCCGTCGAGATTCTGCTGCCGGTCGAAGAAGCAAATCCCGTCGGCATTGTGCAGATCGTGAGCCCTGTCGAGGGTGAAGCAGGATTCCTCCACGCGAGTGACAGTCCCCATGTATTCGCCGATCGACTTGGGTGTATCGATTGAGGCGACCGAAGCTGCTGGTCCGGTCAAGCCGTAGTCGGTGAATCCGCGATTGAAGGTCTTTTCGAGATTCGGCTGAAAGTCCAAGTGCACGGAGCCGGACGAGCTTCGCCGCAAACCCTTCTTCGATAGGATCGGATCGAGCTTCTGACGATAGAAGCCGACTGCGTTTGCGACGTACGGCAGGTCTTTGAGTCGGCCTTCGATCTTGAATGATGTGACGCCGACGTCAATTAGTTCCTCCAGATGGTCTGCAAGGCTCAGGTCTTTCAAAGACAGGAGGTGGCGGTCCTTCACGATGGTTGTGCCGTGGTGGTCTTTGAGGCTGTACAATCGCCGGCAGGGTTGTGCGCATTGCCCGCGATTGCCGCTGCGTCCGCCCAGTGCGTAACTCATGTAGCATTGCCCGCTGGCCCCCACGCACAGTGCGCCGTGAATGAAGCATTCCAGCTCGATGCGGGTCTGGCGGCGGATGTGCCGGATTTGTTCGAGAGTCAGCTCGCGGGCCAGGATCACGCGAGAGAAGCCGACGTCTTCCCAGAATTTCACCCTCTCGGCGGTCGCGTTATGCATCTGCGTGCTGGCGATCAGCGGCAAAGGCGGCAATTCCAGCTCCAGCAGTCCCACGTCCTGGATGATCAGGCCGTCCACGCCCGCGTCATAGAGTTGGTGAATCATCTTTTCCGCCGGCGCCAGCTCGTCGTCGTGAAGCAGCGTGTTCAAGGCCACGTACACCCTCGCGTAGCACTGGTGCGCGAAGTCCGTGACTTGCTGTATCGTGGACAGAGCATTGCCGGCGGCCTCGCGGGCGCTGAATCGTTCCGCACCGATGTAGACGGCGTCCGCTCCGCATAGAATCGCGGCACGGGCGGTCGGACCATCCTTTGCGGGAGCCAGTAACTCAATTCTCTCTGTCATCACTTGACACCATCGGTACAGGGAGCAAGCTTCTCACGTTTGGCTGAGTTGCCTGAGCCGGAAATCCTGCCTATTGTACGCGGGGAATCGCGGGAAGGTCTATCGGGCAGGAGATAGTTTCTGCCAGGCCTCGCGGCGCGGCACGATTTTCAGGCTTTCTTCTCGCGTGAGCGAATGATCGCTTCGGCTCGCTCCCGCCAGGCGATGGGGCCCTTCGTTCGGAAGTACTCGAACGATTCATCGTCCACGAGCTCGCCCAGCAGCGACTTGCGGTCGGTGGAGGCGGAGACGGTGTCGATGATTTCCCTTCGTGCGCGTTCGAGCTCAGCCAGGAATCGGCCGTGCTCCTCGGTGAACATAGTCTCGAGCTTTTGCCGCAGGTGGCCGGCGTACGCGGGGCAGTAACCCTCCGTCCCGATCGCGATCTGCAGATCGCCCCTCTTGACCACCGCCGGGACGAAGAAATCGCAGTGCTCCGGATCGTCCACGACATTGCACAGAATCTCCAGGGCCTGGCAGTCGCGGTAAACTTGCTCATTCACCTTCGCATCGTTGGTGGCTGCCACGACGAGAACAGCCTCGGCGATGTACTGCTTTGAATATCGGGACCGGATCAGCTCGGCTCCATGCTGTGTGCAAAGGGCGGTAAGCGCATCGCCGGCTTCCTCTGCCACAACGACCAGCCTCGCGCCGGCATCCAACAAGACCTTGGCCTTGCGCATAGCTACGCTGCCGCCGCCAACCACCACGACGCGCCGGCCGCCAAGCTCGAGGAATATCGGATACTTCGCCATATCTGCAATTATAGCCGAGCGGTGGGCCACGGGATACCCAATTTTTCCGAATTGCACGGCGAGGTGTCTGTGCAGATTTCAGGGCACTGTGTTGGGTGGCATCGGCAAGCTCCGTTGCTCTCTGCTTGCCGCTGCCACCCGACTCACAGATTATTTTCACAGGCATCACGGCGGGACTTGAGCCTTGGCATAAGCCCCTGTCGTATTATGCGGGAGGGGCTGGCATTCCCAGCCGGTTCTGGTATCCTTGGGCTTTCGACGTGGATGGACTGGGTTGGGGGCAATTATGGATATGGCGGAATAGCGCGGCAACATGGCAAGAAAGTTCACCCTTCAGTCGCGAACGGCGGCGGGGGATATCGATTTCGGAAACGATCTGAACCCGGAGCAACTGGCGGTGGTTACCGCTCCGGGCGGACCGATGCTGGTCGTGGCCGGGGCGGGCAGCGGCAAGACACGGGCTCTGACATATCGACTCGCCTGGCTGGCGCACCACGGTGTTGACCCCGGCCGGATCATGCTCGTTACATTCACCAACCGGGCGGCTCGCGAGATGCTCAGCCGGGTCGAGGTCCTCGTCAAGCAGAAGACCCGCGACATCTGGGGCGGAACGTTCCACCATATCGCCAACCGCATCCTGCGCATGTACGGCAAACAGTTGGGGATCTCGCCGGACTTCACGATCCTCGACCGAGAGGATGCCAAGGACCTGCTCGCCTCCTGCATCGAGGGGGCCGGCGTCGATATCCGCCAGCGGCGTTTCCCGCAGAAGAACGTGCTGGCGGCAATATCGAGCTTCCTTCAGAACACGCTTGAGCCGCTGGAGGCGGTGATCAGCAAGCGGTTCCCCATGTTCATCCAGGAGTTGGATGGCATCGAGAAGGTGCTCATCCTGTATACAGCCAAGAAGCGGGAGCGGCAGCTTCTCGATTTCGACGATCTGCTCAGCGCCTGGCTGCGGCTGATGACCGACTACGCGGATATCCGCGACATGCTCGCCGGCCAGTTCCTGCATATCCTCGTCGATGAATACCAGGACACGAACGCCATCCAGGGCGCCATCGTCGATCTGCTTGCTTCGAAGCATCGCAACCTCACCGTGGTCGGCGATGATTCGCAATCGATCTACAGCTTCCGCGGGGCGAACTTCGAGAATATCATCACGTTCAAGCAGCGGTACCCGGAGGCGCGGGAGTACAAGCTGGAGACGAACTACCGCTCCGTGCCGGAGATTCTCACGCTCGCCAACGTCAGCATCGCACAGAACACTCGCAGGCTGCCGAAGAACCTCAAGGCGATCCGCTCATCGGGGCTCAAGCCCGCGATTGTGACGTGCCAGGACCACTTCACGCAGTCGCGATTCATCGCGGAGTACGTGCTGCATTTGCTCGATCAGGGGCGAAATCTCAACGACATCGCCGTCTTGTATCGCAGCCACTGGCACTCGCTGGAGATCCAGTTGGAGTTCCAGCGCCGCAACATCCCGTTCCACATCCGCGGCGGCCTGCGATTCTTCGAGCAGGCGCACATGAAGGACGTCCTGTGCTACCTGCGCGTCCTGCAAAACCCGCGTGACGAGTTGGCGTGGCTGCGATTGCTCAAGATGCTGCCTCGCGTGGGTAACGCGATCAGCCGCCGGGTGTGGCAGCACATCAATAGCGCCGCCGACCCGTTCAACGAGGTCCTCGGCGGCGAGACCACCAGCCTCCTGCCCACCAGTGCCCAGCCGTTCTTCCAGGAATTCGCGAGCATGCTCAAGGAGTCGGCCGAGCTCGATTCGCCCGGCGAGGTGATCGACCTTGTCCTGAAACGCTCCTACGATGATTACCTGGTCTCACATTACGACAACGCCGCGATGCGCCGGGAGGACATCCGCGCGCTGGCGAACTTCGCGGGCCAGTACAAGAACGTGGAAGCGTTCCTGGCCGACACGGCCCTGGCGGGCGAATTCTCCGGCGAGAACTGTGTCTCCGGGCCGACCGAGCAGGAATTCGTGATTCTCAGCACGATCCACCAGGCCAAGGGCCTGGAGTGGCCGGTCGTCTTCATCCCCTGGCTCTCCGACGGCCGATTCCCGACCGACATGGCCATGAATAGCGGCGAGGACCTCGAAGAGGAACGCCGCGTCTTTCATGTCGCCGTCACCCGAGCCCGCGACGAGCTCTACCTTGCCGTCCCGCAAATCTACCGCAATCGCGGCGGCAACATGATCATGATGAAGCCCAGCCGCTTCCTCACCGAACTCGCCAAAGACCTCACCGAGCCGATGGAGCTCGAAGAAAACCTCCCCCACCTCCTCGGCGGCGCAGATCAGAACTCGTTACCTCCGGCTGAAACGACGTGACTTCTGCCGAATGTCGCTGGAAGTCAACGCCGGAATAGGATATACTGTAGCCGGCCTTTGTTGGGAGAATGATTATGCTCACGAAAGAAACGGCAAAACAAGTGATCGACTTATTGCCGGATGATGCCACGATGGATGACGTCATCCATGCCCTCTATGTAAACGTCAAGTTCTCACGCGGGGAAAAGGAAATACGCGAGGGCAAGGGAATCACTCACGAAAGAGCCAAGAAGAGACTCGAAAAATGGCTGAAGTGATATGGGCGCCGTCTGCTCTTGATGACATTGATTCTATTGCCAAGTACATAGCCGCGGACTCTGCGGGAATGGCTTCCCTGTTTATCAACAGGTTGATCGAAGCAACAGATCGTCTGCAAGAGTTTCCCTTATCAGGCCGGATCATTCCTGAAATCAACAATCCCAACTGTCGAGAGGTAATCTATGGTGCCTATCGCATCATGTATCGCGTAGAGGGAGATGAGGTTTGGATTACAGGAGTTGTGCACGGCGCCCGCGATTGGAGGCAAGAACGATCATCGGATGAAGAAGGTGATGAGTAATTCCACAGGCCGACGGCATTCATAGCATCCTGCGTTCGTCATCTGAATTTCGGTGAGGCCGTGATGAAGGACGGGATCACTCCTGCGGTGAACGGCCTGGAAGAATGATTCCCTGCGTCTCAGCGTCTCTGCGTGAGAACCATTGAACATCAGGGTTTCGTGGGGTCAAACCGTGGGGAGCGGCACACCTTTTCTTCGTCATTGGTCCCATATAAGGGCGGGGGGCAATTGGGCGGGGTGGGTTTGCGCAAAAAGGTCCCGGGTTGACGCAGATTTGTTCGGGTTTTGTTTGGGTTTTTGAGGGGGCGCCGCCGATAGAAAGGGGACCAGTAGGACAGGAGTCCAAAACCACCGAAAGGTAGGGTATCAAGGATGAATACGCATAGAATCGGACGGATCGAGCCTGCGTGCAAGTTTGGGCCCGGGGGCGAGTACCTCTCCATATGGCCGGGATCTCCGCCGGGGCCCACAGATCCATCGGCAGGACAACTGACGCGTGTGTTGTGGTCTGTCGCCGAGATCGTGGGAGTGCTTTCCGGGACCCGACGCGCGCCGCCTGTCGCGACGGTGCTGCGTGACCAATCCGCTGTATCATGCCAGGAGAAGACGAAGGATGCGTCCGAGAGACACAGACACCATAGACGGTTTGACGCCGAAGCAACTCCAGGTGCTCCGACACATCGCCGTTTTCCACGGGAGCCGATGCTATTCCCCGACGATAGCCGAGCTGGCGGCACAACTGAGTCTGAGCCGAAGCACCGTGTTCGAGCATCTAAGCGAGCTGCAAAGAAAGTCGCTGCTTACGACCTCGCCGGGCAGGGCTCGCTCTTTGAGGTTGACGTCCCGCGGGCGAAAACTGCTTAGACAGTCCCGCGTGGAGGAGCCGCCGGCCTGCGAGGAGACATCTGGGGGCATTCCGCTCGCCGGGCGGATCGCCGCAGGGGCTGCCGGTCGAGGCGATTGAAAACAGGGATACTATCTCTTTAGAGTCCTGTTTTGGGATGGGAGACGGACTCTTTGCGCTGAGGGTTTCCGGGGACAGCATGATCGAGGAGAACATCCGGCCGGGGGATTACGTGATCTGCCGCCGGACGGAACTGGCCGAGAACGGCCAGATCGTCGTGGCCGCTGGTCAATGACGGCGAGGCCACGCTCAAGCGATTCTACAGGGAGCAGGACCACATCCGGCTGCAGCCCGCCAACGCGAATTACGAACCCATCTATGCGAACGATTGCCGCATCCAGGGCGTTGTCATCGGCCTGCTGAGGAAATTCTGAGATCGCTGCACGCACTTCTGTTTGTCATGTCGAGTCGCTGCGCGGCTGGTGTCGGGAAGAAATGGGATGGTTTGGGTGCCACTCGCGTTGGTCGCCAGCTTCTTGTCGTACGCCGGACAGTACATGGGCGGGACATTGCACTTGCAAAATGGGAGCGTTGCGGCAGAATGGTGACATTGTGGTGTGGGTGATGATCCAACCACCTGCCCTTGAGATGACAACATTGATGCAACGCAGGAGATGATGACAGATGGGCAAACGAGCAACCGCGTGGGGGTGGGGTCCTACGGTATTAGCCTTTACACTATTGTTCAGTGTGACAATCCCGGCGGAGGGGGACAACTGGCCGCGATTCCGAGGTCCGAACGGACAGGGCGTCAGTGACGCCAGCACCATCCCGGTGAAATGGTCCGAGCAGGACTATAAGTGGAAGGTGGAGCTTCCCGGCGGCGGGCATTCATCGCCCGTGGTGTGGGATGACAAGCTCTTCGTCACCAGCGGCGACGAGAAGGCCATGCGGGGCACAGTCCAGTGCTTATCCGCCGTGGATGGGCGGGAGCAGTGGCGAAAGGAGTTCGAGCTCGACAAACATCCGATGAATGCTCTGAACAGCTATGCCAGCGCGACGCCTGCTCTTGATACTGAGAACGTCTATGTGCTGTGGTCGGGCCCTGCCGAGACAAAACTGACTGCTCTGACGCACGGTGGGCGCGAGCTATGGACGATCAAGTTGCCCGGAGTGAAGGCCCGGCACGGAGCCGGAAGTTCCCCAATCGTCTACGGCGACTTCGTGATCGTCACCCGAGAGCAGGACAAAGCCGGGGATGTGAAGAGCGTCTGGCTTGCCGTCGATCGCAGGACAGGCCAGGTTCGATGGCGGTACGAGCATCCCGAGAACGCCAACGGCTCGTACTCGACGCCCTGCGTGTATCGTGACAAGGGCGGGCGGGAGCAACTGGTTTTCACTAGCAATTCCCACGGCATCGCCGGGGTTGATCCGCAGACCGGGGCCGTGCTTTGGAAGACACCGGCCGCGCTGCCGGCCCGTGTGGTCAGCTCACCGGTCCTTGTCGATGGACTGGTGATCGGCACCTGCGGTGAGGGAGGCCGAGGCATACGGCTGGCCGCCGTTCGACCGCCGGATGCAGACTCGTCGGCCGCCACAGAAGTCTATGCACTCGACCGTGGCATCGTTCCCTATGTCCCGATATCCGTCGTGCACGACGGCTTGCTGTTCGCTTTCCACGACCAGGGCACGGTGTCCTGTCTTCGCAGTGGCACGGGCGAGGTCCTCTGGAGCGAGAAGCCCGGCGGCAGGTTCTTTGGCTCACCCGTCCGTGTGGGGGACAAGCTCTACGCGATTACGACGATGGGAACGTCGTGGTGCTCAGGGCCGGGCCCAAGTACGAGTTGCTGGCGGTGAATGCCCTCGGCGAGAAGAGCCACGCGACGCCCGCCGTGGCCGACGGCCGCATGTACCTGCGAACCTTCTCTCATCTGATCTGCATAGGTGGCGAATGATGATCGCGAAGCACCTGCGCAGCGCTGTGCTTCTCATGGTCCTGGCGTTATCCGTGATGTCGCACCCACCCATTTGCCACGCGCAGAATCGGCCGGCTGATGAGCAAGTCGTGCGGACTCGTGCGGAGGTGGAGGCTCTTATCCAGCGCATGGGCGCGACGCCGCCCGACTGGTGGGACTCGGTCGAACTGACCTATCCGCCGACCCTGGATCTGAATTGGCCGATAAGAGCAGATGGCGAGTGGGACGCGAGCAAGAACGTCGGCCAGTACATTTGGGACGTCATCAATCCGAATCCCGGCCGGTGGAAAGAGGGTGTCAAGCTCGTTCATCATTTGATGATCCGGCATAAGGATGATCGCGAGAAGCTTGGACGCTCGATGGAAGCCCTCGGTCGAATGTTCCACGACCTGATGGGCGATTGGGCGAGGGCGGCGTTCTGGTGGCGGAACGAGCGCCGGGTATGCCGTCTATGTCGATCCGATCAGCCTTGCGCACTGCTACTGGAAGCTCGGCAGCCGGGAGATGGCGGAGGAAGTGCTGGCGACGATACCGGATCGACTATACGCGCCACGGGGCGTTGATCAAGCTGTGGGCGGACATGGGTGAGATCGATAAGGCGCTGAAGCTGGCGGAGCGAAAGGCGGCCGGCGGCATGGCGACCATCGCCTACCTGACGGCCGGTGACACGTGCCGACTGGCGGGCCGGTACAAGGAGGCGCTGGCTTATTATGAGAAGGTCCTGACGGCCGAGGGCGCCGCCGGTCGCGAGGACGATGTTAGAAGGGACCGGGAACGGGCACAGGCCAGCATCCAGGCCATCAAACTGTTCGATACACTCGACGTGACGCAAGTCGCGGACGGTACTTATACGGCGAACAGCCTGGCCTACGCCGGCCCGCTTCACGTTGAGGTCGTTGTCAAAGGCAGGCGGATTCAATCCGTCCGCGTCACGCAGCATGAGGAGAAGCAGTTCTATTCGGCGCTGACGTGAGACTCCAGAGCGAATCATCGAGAAGCAGGGCGTCAAAGGGGTGGATGCGGTGACCGGTGCGACGATGACCTCCGAGGCCATCATCAACGCTACGGCCAAGGCCCTCGCCGGCGGCATGCGGAAGAAGAGTCCATAACTGACGGGCGGGCCGGGATGCGATGCAAGCTTGCCAAAGCCGAAGCAGGACCGTTAGAGGGAATTCGTCGGGCTCTGTCCGCCCGGCGTCTCGTGCAAGGCATCTGTCTGCTGGCCTTCCTAGTTCTGTTCTTCTACGTGTGCTGGCCGTATGGGTCCAGCCAATACGCCGATGCGTTTCACAGACGCGAGCTTGTGGATGCGGAGTTCTTCCTCATGCTCGATCCTTTGGTGAGCCTGTCTGCGGCCGTTGCCGCACGGATGTTCATCTGGTCGTGGGCGGCAGCGCTGGGCGTCGTTCTCCTGTGTGTGATATTCCCGCGGGCGTTTTGCGGGTACATCTGCCCCTTGGGAACGCTCATCGACGGGTTTGACTGGCTCCTTGGCCGCAGGGCCGGACGCTCCGCACATCAGCGTGCAGGCTGGTTGGCCAACATCAGGTATTACCTGCTGGCAATCGTGCTCGCGGCGGCGGTCTTCGGCGTGCTGCTGTCAGGGTTCGTTGCCGCCATCCCGGTATTGACGCGGGCGATGCTCTTCCTCCTGGCTCCCGTGCAGACTGGATTGTGGAAAGGCTGGTATCTTGTCCCACCGGTGAATCCCGGCCATGTCATTTCGATTCTGCTCTTTGCGCTGATGCTTGGCGTTGGAGTTCTGGGGCGTCGGTTCTGGTGCCGCCACCTGTGCCCCACGGGAGCCCTGTTCTCCGTTGTCAACACGTTACGGTTGACCGAGCGCAGGGTGACAGACGCCTGTGTGAAGTGCGGCAAGTGCTTGCAGGCGTGTTCGTTCGGGGCCGTAAACAACGATTTTTCGACGCAATTCCTGAATTGCACGTCCTGCCGAAGCTGTCGGCGTGCCTGTCCGGCTGGAGCCATCAGGTTCACATTGCGCTGGAGGGACGGGGAGGACCTGCCGGCCGCAGCGGGTGCCTCGTCCGAGGCGGTCTTTTCCCGTCGCGGCGTCCTTGCAGGGCTGGGCGGCGCGGTTGTGGCGGGTGCGGGGGCGTCACTTGCAGCCGGCGGTGCTTCAGGTGGGCCGGACGCCAATCCGCCGATTCGTCCGCCGGGCAGTGTCCCCGAGGATCGTTTCCTGCAGTTGTGCGTGCGGTGTGGCCAGTGCATCAAGGTCTGTCCCAACAATGTCCTGCAGCCGGCCGGGTTTGAGCATGGTTTCAACGGTCTCTGGACGCCCAAGGTGGTGCCGGACTGGTCGGGATGCGAGCCGAGCTGCAACAACTGTGGGCATGTGTGTCCGACCGGGGCAGTCAGGGCTCTAACCCTGGACGAAAAGCGTGCGGCACGGATTGGGCTCGCCCAGGTGGATCAGCACACGTGCCTGCCGTACGCGGGACAGGGATCGTGCCAACTGTGCGTCGACGAATGCAGGATGGCCGGCTACGACGCCATTGAGTTCATCCGCGTCGGCGGCGAGTTGGACGAGCAAGGTGAGCCGGTCGAGGGCAGCGGGCATCTGGCCCCCGTGGTGCGTAAGGACCGATGCATCGGGTGTGGCCTGTGCCAGATGCGATGTCACGCCATCAACGTCAAGGTCAAGCATCTGCTCAAGCATGGCGCCATCCAGGTGCTGGCGGGCGAGGGCAAAGAGGATCGCATCATGAGCGGATCATACATCGCACTGCGGAATGAGCGTGCCACGCAAAAGTCAAAGAATCACTCCGAAGACACGGCACCGACGGAGTATTTGCCCGATTTCCTACGGTAGTTGTGAACTCACTGACGGCTTTGCCGTTTCTACTCTATGCCGGGACCCAAACAGGGTTGAGTTCTTCAAGAGCCTGCTGGACCGCCGATTCCGGGGTTCGTGACGAGCGGGAAACGTCTCCTCGGCGACAAAGCGTTGCCAGACTCCAGACCAGCCGCTATACTGCCTGCGGTTAGTTGCGTCACAGGCGGATTTCCTACCGTGACTGGTGATTCAAGCAAAGAAAGGGTAGTCGATGAAACGAGCGGTGCAACTTCGATGGGCGGTCATGGGTGTCCTCGTCATTCTGCTTCAAGCGGCCATGCTCTCGGCGCAGGTCCGGCAGGAGATCCGCATCCCGGGGATCATGGGGTATAAGACGCTGAAATGTGATTTCCACATGCACACGGTGTTCTCCGACGGCGCGGTCTGGCCGACGGTGCGCGTCGATGAGGCGTGGCGCGAGGGGCTCGATGCGATCTCGATCACGGACCATATCGAGTATCAGCCGCACAAGGACGACGTCCCGACGAAGCACAACCGGCCGTACGAGATCGCACTGCCGCGGGCGAAGGAGCGCGATATCCTGCTCATCCGAGGCGCGGAGATCACGCGGGACACGCCGCCCGGGCACTTCAATGCCATTTTCCTGGAGGATGTGGCGCCGCTGGATACGAATGATTTGTTGGACGCCATGGAGGCGGCGAGCAAGCAGGGGGCATTCATCTGGTGGAATCATCCGAACTGGAAGCCGGACAAGAAGGGGTGGCTCGATATCCACACGGAGCTGTATGAGAAGAAGTACCTGCGCGGCATCGAGGTCGTCAACGGCCTGGATTATGAGCCGGAGGTGCATGAGTGGGCCCTCGACAAGAATCTCACCTTCATGGGCAACACCGACCTCCACGACCCGTGCCCCGTGGACAAGACGACTGCCGAGCGTCACCGGCCGATGACGCTGGTCTTCGCCAAAGAAAAGACGCATGAGGCCGTGAAGGATGCTCTGGTGAACGGCCGGACGGCAGTCTGGCACAATGACCAGCTCATCGGCAAACGCGAATACCTCCAGGCGATCTTGGACAAGGCGGTCGCGGTTCGGAATATTGACTATGAGGGCGAGACCACCGTCCGGCTGGCCTTGGAGAACAACTGCGATATCGACCTCAAACTGGACAGAACCGGTGGTCCGGGGCCCAAGGAACTGCTGATCCCACCCAATGGAAAAGCACTGCTCAAGCTCAAGGTGAAAAACGTCGAATCCCAAACGGAGCTGTCATACACCGTGCGGAATTACCTGATCGGCCCGAATAAGGCCCTGCCGGTCAGCTTCACTATTCCGCCCCAGGTGACCGTCAACATCGGAGTGGAACTCCCGCAGAAGTGATACTGATTCCGCCCGAGTTCCTCGCAGCGTACCATCAAGCTTCGGGTGGCAGCGACACGCGCTAGCTTGCCGATGGTTTGACCATTCGCCATCGGCAAAACCTCTGGCCTGTTCGACTGCGCTCAGGGCAGGCTCTTACCGATGCTGCGCGGAGATGTGGAATACTCAGATGCAATCGGTATGAGGACCTCGTAAGAATCCCCTGGGCACCCCCTCAAAATACCAAGCCCCGTTTCGGGGGAAACGGGGCCTGATTTGGTGGAGGCAGGTGATAGAGAGCTGCCATCACGAGAGAAGCGCTAGTGGTTTGGTCATACGTTGGGATTCAGGGTTCAACTTGGGTGCCACTTGGGTTATGTTAGAAAAGCTATTTGCCTGGGTTTCGCTGCGAATCATCGTTTTCACCACCTTCGGACCTCGTTGTATTGATTGCTTTTTCATTGGTGTCCGTATAAGAGTGCCGCTAGGGCAACGGGATATAACGGCGTTTCCCTGAAATCCTGAAATTTTTTTCGGACGGATCGCGAAAGCCTTACCGCAGCAGCACTTACGCAGCGTAGTTACCAGTGGACTTGTGCTTCGTGCCGGTATGGTACGAAGGCGGTAAGCATCTTTTGCGAGGATTTTGCCTGAGAGTTGACAGAGGTGTAACGGCGCAGTACACTCAGGTTGTTCTTCGCGCCTGTAGCTTAATTGGATAGAGCATCAGCCTACGGAGCTGAGGGTTGGGGGTTCGAGTCCCTCCAGGCGCATTGAAAACCGCGTTCCCACCCGCCGGAACGCGGTTTTTGCGTATTTGAGGGCCGGAGCAGAGAGGCTGTGAAGAAATCGGTCTTGACGGGGATGGTAGAATAACGGGCATGAAAGAGCAAGGAACTCTGCCGGGAATGGAATCTCAGGTTAGTGAGATGGAACAAGATTCGAGAGACTGTGTGCCTGCGGGTCCGTTGCGGTTTCGTCGGCCGGACCGGTCACAAACGCGGATGGTTCCGTTGTCCCTGGAAGAGACGATCCCGCCGGGCCATCACGTGCGGGTGCTTTGGGCCGTGGTGGAGCGGCTGGACCTGTCGAAGTTTACCGAGGGACTGAAGGTCAGTGAGGGACAGGCCGGGCGGTCGGCGACGGACGTTCGCTTGCTGGTGGCATTGTGGTTGTATGCGGCGACCCAGGGGGTGGGCAGCGCGCGGGAGTTGGAGCGGCTGTGCGAGCATCATGCGGCGTATCGCTGGCTGTGCGGCGGGGTTGGCGTGAACTATCACACGTTGAGTGATTTTCGCGTCAGTCATGAAGAGGCGTTGGACGGTCTGATGACCGAGGTGCTGGCGATGCTGATGGAGCGTAAGCTGGTCAGCGTGCATCGGATCAGCCAGGATGGGATGCGTGTGCGGGCCAGCGCCGGCAAAGGCAGTTTTCGACGGGAGCGGCGATTGAACGAGTTGCTCGACCAGGCCAAGGGCCAGGTGGAAGCTCTGAAGGCCCAGCGGGAGTCGCCCGCCCTTACGGATCGCCATGCGCGGCAGGTGGCGGCGAAAGAACGAGCGGCTCGAGAGCGGCTGGAGCGAGTGGAAAAGGCGCTGGGGGCCTTGGAGGAGATCAAGAAGGTCAAAGCCCAAGCGCGGAACAATCAGCGGGACAAACCCAGCCCGCCGCGTGCCTCGACGACCGACAGTGAAGCCCGTGTGATGAAAATGCCTGATGGCGGCTTTCGTCCAGCCTATAACCTGCAGTTCGCCAGCGACACGCAATCGCGGGCGATCCTGGGCGTGGACGTGACCAACGCGGGCACGGACAAGGCCGAGAGTGCGCCGATGCGTGAGCACGTCGAGGAGCGTACGGACGGCCAGGTGAAGGAGCACTTGATGGATGGAGGCTTTGTCAAGTTGGAGCAGATCCAGGCGGCCGAGCAGGCGGGTGTACGCATCTACGCTCCGCCGCAGGGCGGTCGAGGGTGTGTGGACCCCTGTCAGGTGCGTAAGACGGACAGCCCTGAGATCGCCGCCTGGCGGACGCGCATGGCCAGTGAAGAAGGCAAGAGCATCTATAAGGAACGGGCGGCGACCAGTGAGACGGTCAACGCCGATCTGCGGACCTATCGCGGGTTGGCTCGATTGCTGGTCCGTGGGCTGCACAAGGTGCGTTGTGTTGCGCTGTGGTCTGCGCTGGCGTACAACATGATACATTTTGGTGAGGCATTATTGGTGGGCTGAGAGTCCAAAAGGGGCATAGAGTACCGCCCCAGGGCCCGATCGGGCCGGCTGCTGAACTGATGGAGGTTTGGACAAGACAGATCGACCCCTGAACGAACCTGAATAGACTGAGATCTACAGAATGAACAAGGACCGATCAGGTCGCAGAGATGCAGTCGAACCATCACAGTAATTCGAATTCTCTCACAGCCTCAGAGCCCCCAGGCGGTAGCGATCGCGTAGAAGCCGAACGACCCGCAATTGGCTTTGTTTCTCCATATCGCATATCCCCCGATCAGACCAAGGCCAGGCTCGGGCTCTGTTTGTCTGTGACAATTGGCTTTGTTTCGCACGCCGGCCTCGCGCCGAATTGGGTTTGTTTTGCATGATATGCCCGGACTCCCGCCTGTCGAGCCCCCCGGATTGGCTTTGTTTCGCGGGCAAGCCCCGCACACCAAATTGGCTTTGTTCCGCCATCCTTCAATCCGCACTCCGCAATCTGCAATCCGCAATCCCTCGCCCCCGGCCTCAATTGGCTTTGTTTCGCATAACGCTCGCACCTGCCTCCGGCCTGGGGCCTGTTCCTGACAAATTGGCTTTGTTTCGCACACCGGGTCCCACCTGCTTCACACCTCAAACATCGAACTTCTTGCCCAATTGGCTTTGTTCCGCACGGGGCGAGTTTGAAGTGTGACGTTTGAAGTTTGAAGTCAGACGGCTCGTGCCCTGCCCCTCCCGCTTGCCACTTCACACTTCAAACTTGAAACTCCCTCAGAATTGGCTTTGTTTCACACGCCGGCCCACTGCCGAATTGGGTTTGTTTCGCACGATATGGCCCAGACTCCCGCCTGGCGAGCCGCCAGATTGGCTTTGTTTTGGAGAACAGGTCCCGCTCGTAGTGACGCGGCAGGGCGTCTGCCGGGAAGTGTCGGGTGTGAGGTGCGCAGTCTGAGGTTCAGCAGGACTCCTTGACACTTCACACCTTTTCGGAATTGGGTTTGTTTTGCACGGCTGTCCGTGTTTGCCATCGCAGGTATCCGCCCTTCACTCCGCATTCCGCAATCCCGTGTCCCCCGGCCATCCTGTCCCGCCGAGCCTATGAATTCTCGCCATAGAGACCCAGAGAATGAACGCCAAGGCCATCTCACCGGTAGTCTCAAGCTTATCTCCGCGATCTCTGTGCCTCCATGGTGAATGCCCCGTACGGCTCGCAACGAGTTGTTCTCTATATATCAGACGCACGCCGCCGTTTGCTGTTGCAGGAAAATCCGGAAAACATGAAGATTTTCCGCCGGACCTCGCCTCACTCCGCAGAGTGCGTACCACGCACCAACCCCCTGAACCACGAAGGGGGAAACCGCCGATGAACACAGCCCCGCCTCCGGCCGGAACGGATATTACCTCGCGCAGAGACGCGGAGACGCAGAGAAAAACCATGAAGGCAATATGTGTGAAACCCCAGCGTCCCTGCGTCTCCGCGCGAGATATGATCCGTTTTGTTCCAAGGCCTTGCAGTGTCCGCCTGGAATCATCTGGAAATGTTCTTCAGTTGTTGCGAGTTAGCAGCGCAGATCAATGCCGTCTGCTCTCTGCTGACACCATACCCAATGGGAAACCGAAACAAGCAACCAATGCCTCCCCGGAATTCAAGTCGCTGACCCCGCTCGCCCACTGAAGTCTAACGTAAGGGCTGACCCTCAACGGCGCCTACCACGGAGATCACGGAGGACACGGAGAAAAGAGGATCGCGACGGATAAGGCTTTCCTCACTCAGACACCTAAATCCAAAGCCTGACCCCTTTCCCCCCCTTTCCCCCCTTCGGATGAGGCGAGTCATTGGGTCTGTCACGTCCGTCCTGCGGGATGGGCATCGAGTGAACAGGGCACGGTACTGACGTTGTTCTGGTCCCGACGGGGTCGGGATGGGGCCGGACCTTGGCTCACAGGGCCTGTGGCGTCCGGCCTAGATCCGGATGGATGACTGCGCGAAAGAGCCGCCTGGGGACAGGCGGACTCGACGAATGAAACGACAGAGAACTCGCAGGTGCACAGCAGAGCCGGACGCCCGGAGCGGTTCGTGAGATTATTGTCGCGCAGCAAAACACAGGCCGACAGAGCCCGACCGAAGCGACGACTCGGCAGAGGCGTAAAAATTTCGGTTCAGGGAGAGTATTTTTGTACTTGACAAGAACCCTATATGGACGACCCCTTTTCCTGCCCCAACCGAAGCGCCGACTCGGCATAGGCGTAAAGATTTCGGTTCAGGGAGAATACTTTTGTACTTGACAAGAACCCTATATGGATGACCCCACCAGCCCTGACCCCCTGACCCCCTCTGGAACTCCCCTAAGGGCCACCCTCGAAGGCCCCCAATCCTTGGGACGATCACCAAACTGTCGTTTTCTTGACACTTCCTCCTCCATTCCCGATAATAATCGTCAGAGACCTACTTCTGGTGCAGGTGCAAAAATGAGCGTTCCGCCCCGCTGTCGGCCGGATGAATGTGGTGAGGCCAAGTTGAATTGCACGGCCGTGAGCGTCTGAACGTTGAAGCCTAAATAAGACAAGAGAAGGCGGGACTAGGTGGCTGTCCTCGCGTTCGGGGTGAAGCAAGGAGAAGATATGCAACCACCCCAGTTTCGCTTGTCATCAAGTGAGGAAGACGATGCCTATTTCAGTAAGCCCGTGTCTGCCCCCTGGCGAAGATGATCTACCTGATGATACGCCGCTATACAGATATCTCTCCACGAATGCATTTCTCCACCTACGCGAGTTCGGGCAACTTGGTCTTTCGCGAATCTGCGATTGGCCCGACGCCTATGAGGGCCTTGCATTTGAGTTCCTCAACAAGCATCGGAAAGATCCACATCTCTTTGGTAGAAACAAGGATGACCTGTACGGAAGCTGCTGGACCCTCCATACGGAGGATGCCAGATTGTACACGCCTGAAGACCATAGCGTGGCCATGAGAGAACTTGGGCAGCACGGATCTGCTGCCATGTGGGAGAGCTACTGTAAGAACGGCGGCGTGAGAATACGAACATCTCTGGGCAAGATAACAGGATTGCTCGAGAAGAGCCGGCGCAATGGACAGGGGTTCAGAGGAAAAGTCCAATATGTGCCCGGCGATAAGGTGATCGACCAAGCGATGATCTCACTCGGGACAGCCTCAGGCCTCTTCATCAAAAGAACGGTATTTCGCCACGAGGCCGAATACCGCTATATCGTGCTGCCAGAGGAGATCTCGTCTACCGGGATTATTCCTGTTGCCATTGACAAGCTATATGATCTTCTTGACGAAGTCCTGATTTCCCCCGCCACTCCCGCCGAGAGTTGGGTGTCACGCTCGCTCTACCTTTATGCAGTGGGAATCTCGCGTGGCTCAAACACCAAGAACGGACGCATGTTCTGCAGGATTTCACAATTATATGGCACCATATCTCAGGAGTGCTAAGATTAGGTATGGCACCCTAGGCTTCGCAGAGGCCGTATCCAGCAGGCTCAAAGGTCTAACAGAATGCTGAGGGTAGGATGCGAACCACACTCGTAGCGCTCGGATTGGTGATGATCGTGGCCTTCATTGGCTGCAAAAGGACGAATAGCCCTAAGGCGACCGCCGCGGGACGTGGGGTCGAGTCTCAATTATCAACTATTGGCAGATGGGCCGAGGTCGGGGGGAGAGGATGTCAGGTCCTCTTCTCTGAAGTAG
The DNA here is from genome assembly GCA_963708075.1 of Sedimentisphaerales bacterium. Taxonomy (GTDB): domain Bacteria; phylum Planctomycetota; class Phycisphaerae; order Sedimentisphaerales; family Anaerobacaceae; genus PLanc-01. Next base: position 2,711,934 of record OY970194.1, on the reverse strand, counting down.
ATTTGAGTCCCAGGGACGCCTCACTTATCTCGGTTTTGGACTGATAGGGCTCTTATTATCCGAGGAAACTGGCTGGGGGGATTGTGCCCGAGCAGGTTCGTGCTTTGGAGGGGGATGGAACTGCTGTCCCCTGGTTGGGGGACAGTTCGGGCAGGTTCACCTGTAAATGGACTGCGGCTGGGGCGGGGGCTTGCAGGAAGGAACTTTGGGTCTCGGCCAGATGCCAGAAACGGCCATGACAGACCAGGCATCGCATGACCAGAGCGCAGTGCGTTTGGTCCTGCTCGCCGACGTGCCGCTCGACGCCGAGGACCTCAAAACTCCCGGCCTCACAGTGCGGGCAGAAGAAATCGGCTGAATGGTTCACGCTCGTCAATTCCTGACTTGACCACTTCTGCATGTACGAGTCTCCTGCATGGCATAGCCATTGCCATTATACTTTTCGGCAGAAGAACCGCTGCTCTCGAAGAAAAATCGGAGAAGGCGCGATGCCGAGGGGCTGACGGTCAGCCCCTACGCTATACGTTAAGGCTGGTGGCAGTGCTGTCAGTCGAGGGCGCGGATGACGGCTTTGGGGTCCTTTTCGAAGACTCGCAGGAGGGCTTTGGCGGGGCCTCGCGGGCGTCTGCGGCCTTGCTCCCAATTCTGGAGGGTGTCTTTGCTGACGCCGATCATTCTGGCGAACTGAGACTGCGAGATGTTGACGGACTCCCTGAGCCAAGGGATGCTTCGCTCAAAGGCCCGCGTGGGTCAAGGACCCACCCTACGAAGTCGCGTAAGTACAGGCGTCAAAGAGGATTGTGTATCGCGCAGAGACGCAGGGACGCAGAGGGGAAAACGCGATTCTTTCCTGCAGTTCTCTGCGTCTCAGCGTCTCTGCGCGAGATGATTTGGTTGCGGGCGGAGGCCGGGCCGGGGGATTTCTTTTGTAACATACGTGGGGGCTGTGCGTCCTTAAGTATAGGAACGGCCATAGGGCATGAATCCGGGGCTTGAGGGGGCTGTTTCCGGGCGGAGAATAGGGAAATGGCGTGTTGCGAGGCCTTCTGCAACCGCTATATTGTAGATTAGCACCACAGGGCAAGTTGAAATCGGGTGTTGGTCGTAAAGTTCTTGTACGTCTAAGGTTATGCCGTAGGGTCAAATTCGAAATCCGAGTGTCGAAATCCGAGACAAGCACGAAGGATCGAAATCCCAAATTCGGAACGTGGCCAAGCCGGCGACAGCGTTTGGGACCTTCGAGTTTTGGATTTGTTTCGGATTTCGGGTTTCGTGCTTCGGATTTCGAGGCGTAGATTGGCCTTTCGCAACAAGCTGCGCGGTGGTTTAGGGGAGTATGCCAATGAGTGAGCCGCAGGAAACTCGCGAGACACACGCCGGGGACGCGGAACTTGTACAGGGGTTCGCCGCCAGGTATGACGCCCTCCAGAAAGAGATTCATAAGGTGGTCATCGGCCAGGAGAAAGTGGTCGAGGAACTGCTGATTTCACTGTTTTCCCGCGGCCATGCCTTATTGCTGGGGGTTCCCGGGCTGGCAAAAACCCTGCTTGCCAAGACGCTTGCCGGCGTCCTGGGCTGGGATTTCAAGCGGATTCAGTTCACGCCAGATATGATGCCGTCGGATATCACAGGGACGGAGATTCTCCAGACTGACAACCGGACCGGCCAACGGATGATGCAGTTTATCAAAGGGCCCGTGTTTGCCAACCTGATTTTGGCCGACGAGATCAACCGTGCCCCGCCCAAGACGCAGGCAGCCCTGCTCGAATCCATGCAGGAGTACACGGTCACGGCCGCGGGCACGACCTACCGCCTGGACCAGCCGTTCATGGTGATCGCCACGCAGAACCCCATCGAGCATGAGGGCACCTACCCTCTGCCCGAGGCGCAGCTCGACCGCTTCATGTTCAACATTGTGGTGGACTACCCGACAAGGGAGAGCGAGCTGCACATCGTGGATGAGACGACGACCCACGAGGCTCCGGCGGTTCATCCGGTGATGACGAGAGACGAGGTTCTGCTCTATCAGAATCTTGTGCGCCGGGTGCCGGTTTCCAAGCACGTTCTGGCGTACGCCGTGGACCTGGCGGCCTCCAGCCGGCCCACTCCTGTCAGCCCGCCCGTGGCGCGCGAATTCGTGGAGTGGGGCGCCGGCCTGCGAGCCTCGCAATACCTGATCCTCGGGGCCAAGAGTCTCGCGGTCCTTCGAGGTCTTCCGGCTCCTTCGTGTAAGGAGGTCCGCGACGTGGCCATTCCCGTCCTGCGGCACCGGATTCTGCGGAACTACAAAGCGGCGGGAAAAGGAATCACCACGGAAGCCATCATCAGCGCCTTGCTGAAGCACGTGAAGGAATCGGATTACACGGGCAAAGGGGCAGCCAAGGCGGCTGCGGCCATGCGAGGTGCACCCGGGGATAGTCCGCCGCGGCCCCGGATCGCGGACGCTCTGGAGAAAGTGACGAAAGTTCTTAAGCCTGAATAGGAGTATGTGTTTAGCGTGAAGCCGGCCGTTCGCCGGGTGGCACCGCCAAAACTCGTTGGTAACGCCCCAAATCCTTCGGATGGGCCTGATACAAGCTACCCAGACGAGTGGCAGCGGCAAGGCCGAAGGCTTTGCCGATGGCGAATGGGCAAACCATCGGCAAGCTGCGCTTGCCGCTGCCACCCAAAACTCAAGAACTTGGGACGAACCCAACGAGTTTGCCCGTGCCACCCAGCATTGGGGCCTTTCCAGGCTAAACAGATATGAGTAGGATGCGACAGGGTGTGGACATTCCGTTGCGAAGCGAATCACACAAGTACCTTGATGAACGCACCCTCGGGTTCTTGAAGCACTTGTCCTTTTCTCCTCGCGGGGCCGTTGATGGCGCCTACACGGGCAAGCACAAGTCACTGATCAAGGGCCATTCGCAGGAGTTCACCGACTACCGCGAGTACATGCCTGGCGACGATATCCGAAAGATCGACTGGAAGGTGTACGGGCGGACCGACCGCTACGTGATCAAGCTGTGCGAGCAGGAGACGGTGATGACCTGCTACCTGCTGGTCGATTGCAGCGCGTCCATGGCGTTCGGCGGGTCCTCGCATGAGAAGTTCTTCGGGAAGGAGGATGTCTCGAAGTACGATTACGCGTGCTTTCTCAGCGCTGCGCTGAGCTATCTGTTGCTCAAGCAGGGGGACCGCGTGAGTCTGACGCTGTTCGGCTCCGACATCGAGCAGCATTTGCCCGCGGGCAGCACGTTCACCCATCTCAACGAGATTCTCCATGCGCTGGAAGTGCAGAAGGTCCATCGCAAGACCTGCACGTCGAAGGTATTGCAGCAGGCCTCTTCGCTGCTGAAGCGGCGGGGGATCCTCGTTGTGATCTCCGACCTCCTGGACGATCCCGAGGCCTTGTTCGGCGTGCTGGACATGTATCTGCACCGCGGCTTCGAGGTCGTGCTGTTCCACGTTCTGCACAAGCACGAGTTGGAGCTGCCGAACCTGGCGAGCGTGAATTTCGTCGACCTGGAATCCGGTGAGAGGCTGACGTCTGTCCCCGATGACGTCCGGCAGGCGTACAGCCGCGAGCTGCAGCAGTATATCGACACGATCATGTCCATGGCCGAGGCGCGAAGGATCGATTACGAGCTGATGAGCACGGAGACCCCGTATCCGGCGGCTTTACAGGGATATATAGAGAGACGGCGACGACGATGCGGATTCTCTTAGGAAATATCCTGTTCGCCAATCCGGCACTGGCCATCGGGGTGTTCGCGCTCGGCGTGCCGCTGCTGATCCACCTGCTCACCCGCCGCACGCCGAAGAACATGACCTTCCCCTCTCTGCGGTTCCTGCTGGCCGCCCGAGCCCACCAGTCGCGACTGTATCATGTACGGCATATCCTGCTGCTGCTGGTGAGAACCGCTTTGCTGCTGTTGATTTTGCTTGCGTTCTTGCGGCCCACCCTCATGCAGGGAAGCGGCCGGTCCCAGGACCCAAAGGCGGGGCGGACCACGATCATTCTGATGGATGTCTCCGCAAGCATGGAATACCGGTATGCAGGCGTCAGCCCTCTGACGCAGGCGAAAGCCGCGGCGACGACGCTGCTCGACCATTATGGCAAGGTGGACCAGTTCAATCTGATCCTCATGGGGGCGACCCCGGACAGCTCGTTCGACGAGCCCAGTGACAACCTCTTTCTGCTCCGGAGGGACATTCGCAACGCCACGGTCCGGCAGGAGTGTCCCAATATCGGCGCCGCGATTGCCGAGGCCGTTAGCCAGCTCAAGGCCGCAGCGGGCAGCAAGCACATCTGCTTCATTTCCGACTTCCAGAGGACGAACTGGTCGTCCGTGGATTTCGGCAAAATCGAACCGGATGTCGAACTGGTGTTTCTGCCGGTGGGTCCCGAGCGGGCGGAGAATTGTGCCGTGACCGACGTGGCCATACGGCCGGGTTCTCCGACCGTCTCGGAGAACATCGAAATCGTGTGCAAAGTCGCCAATTACAGCGATCGGCCGCACCGCTTGCCCGTCGAGATGCGGTTTCGGGATAGCGAAAGCTTCAAGCAGGAGCTGGAGCTTGAGCCACAGTCCACCGTCTCGACCAGCTTTCACCTGCGGATTCACAACAGCGGCCAATATGAGGGGCGGGTGTTCATTCCTGAAGACGGCCTCGAAATCGATAATCAGCGATATTTCATCCTCTCGCTGGCAGAGAAGATCGGCGTGCTGGTGGTCACCGATGACGACCGGACCCGCGAGCAAAGCGGCGCTCGCTTTCTGGTCAATGCGATCAACCCGTTTGAGGAAGCCCGCCAGGCGGCAGCCGTCGCGACAGTCATTCCGTCCAGCGAGTTGAACCCGGCGGCACTGGCTGCTGCGCAGGTGGTTGTGCTGTCCGATATTCATGAATTGTCGAGGCGCTCCGGAGAGGCCTTGCTGGAGTACCTCAAGAGCGGCGGCAGCGCAGTCTATTTCCACGTGGGGTCTGCGGGCAGCCAGAACCTTGATCATCTCGCCGCCTGGTCGGAAGGCAACCTGACGCTTCCGTTCAAGCTCACGGGCCAGATCGACCTGTCTCAGCGCGGCGGACACGCAAGCCTTGCCCAGGGCAATTTCGATAATGACATTCTCCGCAAGTTCCGGGAAGCGCCCGAGCTGGGCGAGCTCAGGTTTCAGAGGTTCTTCAGCACGGAGAGAATCAAGCAGAAAGGGCAGGTCCTGCTGCAATACGATGACGGCAACATCGCCATGGCCCAGACGGTTGTAGGCGGCGGCACGCTTCTGCTGTGCAATTTTAGTTGCTCCCTGAGCCACAGCGATCTGGCCCGGCATACGCTGTTCGTGCCGCTGATCCATGAGATCGTCAAGGGCCTCAGGCCCAGCACCGGCCGCCGCAATGCGTTCCTTGTCGGCGAGCCCTGCTACACGACGATTCCGCCGGTGGCCGACACCGATCCGCTTGAGTTCAAGAACCCCGCCGGGCAGGCCATTGAGGGCAACCTGGATAAGGGGCAGGGCGGCACGGCCGTCTTTTTCCCCAAGACAAATGCGTGCGGCTTCTATCGTGTTCACGCTTCCGGCAAGGTCGCGGGGTCCATTGCCGTCAATGTGGACCCGCTGGAGAGCAACCTGGAGAAGCTCGACACCGGTCAGTTGAAGGAGCTTGCCAAAAAGGGCCCCAGTGCGGCGTTCCTGGCCAGCGCCGACACGGTGGGCATCGAGGCCCTGCTGGAGGGACGGCCGCTGTGGCACTATTTCCTGCTGGCGGCGATCGGTCTGTTGTGCGTCGAGCAGCTTTTGACGATGCTGCTCCGGCAGTGAACGGGTGACTTATGTACTCGCGATGATGGGATATCATGGGCTGGAACATCATATTTGATCCGCTGTTTTCGGTCCCGTTGCTCCTGGGCATCGGCGCGGTGACGGCCCTTGTGGTCCTGCTGGTCTATGCGCGTACCGCCCGTGGGATGCACAGATTCCTGCGAATCGCTCTGGTGCTGATGCGCGTCGGGGTGCTCTGTGGTCTGATCGTCCTGCTGATGAGGCCGATGGCCCTGATCCCGCAGGAGGAGTCGCGGGACAAGCCCGCTTTGTCCGTGCTCGTGGACACCTCGCAGAGCATGAACACGAAGGACGTGGAAAATCAAAGCCGATACGAGGCCGCCGTCGGCGCTCTGCAAGCCAAGAAGAATTCCCTGCTCACAAAGCTGGGCAGGAACTACGAGGTGCAACTATTCAGTTTCGACAAGGGCCTTCGGAGAACGGCGTTGCGATTCCTGGCCGACAGCAAGCAAGTGGAAGGCCGGGAAACGCATATCGGTGCAGCGCTGACCGATTCCGTCAAAGGCGGCGCAAACAACAGGACGCGCGGCATCCTGCTCCTCAGCGACGGCAGGAGCAATGAACTGGACCCGCAGTCCAGCATGCGCAGTGCGGCCCGCTACCTTCGGACCCTGAAGGTCCCGGTGTGGACGGTTCCTGTCGGGACGGCCTCGGAGGTGAAGGACATCCACGTCCTCGCCCGGCTGAACTCAAATTTCCTGCTGGCGGGACAGCCCGCGTCCGTGAACGTCTCGCTCATGGGGACCGGGTATGCCGATTGGACAGCCAACATCCACCTGTATCGCGAGGATAAGCTCGTCACGTCGAAGCAGGTGATGCTCGAGAATGGGCACGCGGAGACCAGCTTCCCCATCCGCGAGGAGCAAAGAGGGACGTTCCAGTACCGCGTGGAGGTGGACCCGCTGGCAGGCGAGAGCGACCCGGCGAACAACAAGCGAAGCGTGATCGCCCGTGTGATCGACGACAAGACGAGAGTCCTGGTGGTAGAGGCCCGGCCGCACTGGGACAGCAAGTTCCTGCTTCGCACGCTCCGCGCGGATATGAACGTGGAAGTCACCTCGATCTTCTATATCAATCCGGATAAGACGTTTGCCGTCGTGGAGAAGCTCTCCGAGGACAAAACGACGGAGAAAACGGTGATGCCGGGGCTCCAGATGCCGCGGACGCGAGAGGAACTGCGAAAGTACGACTGCATCTTCCTGGGCAAGGATATCGATGAGGTTTTCTCGAGTAGCGAGTTGAAACTGCTCCAGGAGTATATCGGCGAAGACGGGGGCAGCGTCGTGTTCTTTCGGGGCAAGCCCTACGCGGGAAGTAGTCCGGAGCTGGCGAAGATTGAGCCGGTCCGGTGGGGCGACGGGACACTTACGGATGCGCACTTCGAGCTGACGGAGGAGGGCAAGGCAAACCCGATATTCGATTACGGCTCTCGCGGGAAGGCCAGCGACGTTATCATCCGCGAGCTTCCCGCGATGACGAGCGTCACGAGGGTCACGGATGAGAAATCACTGGCTGTCGTGCTGGCCCGTGTCGAAGAGGGCCGGCGCAGCGAGCAGATTGCGACGGTGGTTTACCAGCGGTACGGCAAAGGCAAGGTCATGAGCATCGGGGCCTCCGGCCTGTGGCAGTGGAGCTTCCTCCCGGAGCGGCTGGAGCAGTATGATGATGTCTACGGGCGGTTCTGGAGCCAGATGATTCGCTGGCTGGTCTCGGGCTCGGAATTTCTGCCCGGCCGGGACGTCTCGTTCCAGATCGACAAGAACACGTACCGGCCGGGGGAGATGATCCGGATGACCGTCAGCGCCAAGCTCGTGGAGCGGTCGCGCTATAAGCCGAGGATCGAGTTGGCACAGCCGGACGGCCGCAAGGTCCGGCTCACCCCGGAGCCCCGGCAGGATAACGAGGCTGTCTACGTGGCGCAGTTTGCTCCCGAGGCCGAAGGCGAGTACGAGGCGATCCTCTTCAGCAATATCGGCAAGCCCGAGAAGGACATGGTGCGCTTCACGGTCTATGATGATTCCGTCGAGCAGCGCTGCGTGCAAGCCGACAGGGAGATGATGAACCTGATTGCCGAGGTCACGGGCGGGGAAATGCTCGAGGTGGCGGAACTGGACGCCTTGCCGGACAAGATGCAGGCGTTTGAGACGCTGGCGAGGGAACGCGTCAAGCCGAAGGACATCTGGGATCGCCTGCCGGTATTCAGTATGCTGATTTGTGTCCTTGGCATCGAGTGGTTCCTGAGGAGAGCCTCAGGACTGCTGTAAGAAGTGAAGCTGAAATAGCGTGGTACGGGACGCCAATCCGGGTGGCAGCGTCAAGGCTGAAGGCCTTGGCGATGGCGAATGGACAAGCCATTGCCTGGGCAAACCATCGCCAAGCTGCGCTTGGCGCTGCCACCCATAGATGCGAAATTCTCGGAAGGAATCGGCACGAGAATCCGAGGTGGATATATGATGAATCCAGCAATCGAGGCGCAAGTGTCGGTGAGAGATGCCGTGGCGCTGCTGAATGGCGTTCGCAGGCGAGCGGTGTGGCGGCTGGCCCTCGTGCGGGGCCTGTGGGTCGGGTTGACGCTGATCGCCCTTTGCTTCTACCTGGACGCGGTCATGCAGTTGGGCTCGTGGGCACGCATGACCCTGAACCTGGCGGCGATCGCGGCAACCCTTGCCGTAGTGGTGGTGACCCAGTGGCGGCTGAACCGGACGGTCGCCAAAGACAAAATGCTGGCCCGCCTCGTGGAGAGCGAGCATCCCGAGATCGGCAACGACCTGACCAACGCTATTGACTTTGAGCACCGGCTGGACGATCGCGGTATCGGCGGCGCATCGCCGGCGCTGATGCGCAAAGGCATCGAGCGTGCCGTCCAGTCCTTCGATCATCTGGAGGCACTGGAAAGCCTCAAGCCGCCGACGCTGCGGCAGGAGTATTACATTCTCGCGGGTGTTCTGGCGGTGTGGGTGGTCTCCATGATTGTCTTCTCCGGCTGGATGTTCACCGAGCTGCCGCGGTTTCTCTCGCCGTACGCGGATCATCCGCCCTACAGCGCGACGAAACTGATCGTCGATCCCGCCGGGGCCGTGGTGGATTACGGCAAGGCGCTCACCGTGAAGGTGACCGCTCGTGGCCGGACGCCCAAGGACGTCTCGCTCCTCGTCAAGAATCCGGAAGGCGGCGAGGCCAACAAGGTCCCCATGTTCAAATCCCAGGACGGCAGCTACTTCCAGACTATCGAAGACATCCGTTCCGACCTGATCTACTGGGCGGGCGTAGAGCGGGGAAGGAGCAAGTATTACCGAGTCTCCCTGTGCAAGACGCCTCGGATCGAGTCGGTCCGCGTGCACTATCGTTATCCGTCGTATTCGCGGCTTCAGGAGAGAAACACCACGTTGAGCGAGGGCGACAGCACACTGAAGGCGTACAAGGGCACCGAGGTGACGATGAACGTGGCATCCAATCGCCCGCTGAGCGGCGGAACGATCAGCATCGGCAATCGGTCGTACACGTGCACGGGCCAGCCGGATAACACGGCACAGGTTGTCTTTCCATTGACCGACCAGGGCGACTTCTCCCTGACCGTCAAGGATGTCGAAGGCAACGCCAGCACCGAGCCGTTCAAAGGCAGGGCGACGATCATCCCCGACAACAAGCCGATGATCAGTATCACCAGTCCCGCCATCCAGTCGCTGGCCATCCCCACGGCCAAGATCCCCATCCTGATCGAGGCACAGGACGATCTCGGCATCAGCGATGTCAGTATTTACCGCAGCTTCAATGACTCGGACGACGCCCGCAAACATCTGATGCAGCAGGGGGGCGGCGGGATATTCGTCAACGTGATGGAGACGCTGGACCTGGCGGACTTGGGCGTCCGGCCGGGCGACGTAATCGATTTCTACGCCACGGCCACCGACTCGCTTCCCGCATCGCCCCAAACGATATCCACTGAGCCGTACAAGCTGCAGATCATCTCCGAGGAGGAGTTCGCCGAGATGATGCGGAATGAGATGACGGCGAAGGACCTGCGGCTCAAATATGACAACATCATCAGCCAGATGGACCAGCTTGTCGCGGCCCAGGAGCAACTGGCTCGCGAGACGGAAGCTCTTCAGGAGAGTCTCGCCAAAGCCGGCGACGCGCCGCCGTCCCAGGCTTCGCAGGAGAAGCTGCAGGACTTGGAGAAGCGGCAGGATGAGCTGGCGAAGAAGGCGCAGTCGCTGGCCGAGAAACTGGCGGAGGAATCGAAGAATCCGCCGGTCTTCGATATTGAGAAGGACTATAAGCAATTCCTGGCGGACTTCAGCACAAGTATGACCACAGCCGAGGGCCACATGGCCAATAGTGCCCAGGAGATGAAGGACGGCTCTCAGGCCGGCGCAAAGCCCTCGCCGCATGTTGCCAACGCCATGGAGGAACAGAAGAAGGCCCTCGAAGCGCTTGGGGCACAGACGAAGGAGATGAAGGACAAGATCCAGCAGGCCAACAGGGAGATCGAGCAGGTGATGAAGCTGATGGCCGATGTCGAAACCTTCAAGATGCTGTACATGGAGCAGAAGCATCTGACCCGCGAGACGAAGTCGTTCAGCGAGGTCGAAGCGGATGATCTTGAGACCCGCGTTCGCCTTAAGGAGCTTGGTGAACGGGAGACGGCCGTTCAGAAGGGGCTCGACACGTTGAAGAAGCAGTTCCGGGAGCATGGCGAGGAGATCAGAGAGGCCTATCCGAAGGTCGCCGATGATGCTCAGAAAATCGCCGCCGAGATCGAAGAGCGGCGCATCGTCGACTTGATGCAGACCGGGGCCGGCTTTCTCAATCGGGGCAGCGGAGTGGAGGGTTATCCAAACGTGGCCGAGGCCCTGAAACAGATGGCCGCCATGATTTCCTTTTGTGAGAACACCGGCGGCAAGGGCTGCAAGAACTGTGAGTTCCGGCTGAAGATTCAGATGATGCTGAATCCAGGCAATACGATGAACCAACTGGCCCAGGGGCTTGGCATGGGGATGGGCCAGGGCCAGGGCATGGGCATGGGACTGATGGGTGCGCTTGGGCGGGGCGCCTCCGGGTATGGAGGCGGGCAGTCCAGTATGTCCGTGTTCGGCAATGACACGTTCGGCCGGGACATGCTGAAGGAGTCCACGACAATTCCAGGCGTCGAGAAGGCAGAGGCGCAGGCAATCAATGCTCCGACCCGGCATGATCTGTCCGGGAACATCGAGGAGCTGACCCCTCAATCCAAACAGGACAAGGAGTCCAATGTCGCGGGTGACAGCCGCATGATGGCCGAATACAGACAACTGATTGAGGCCTACTTCCGGCGGCTGGCCGAGGACAAGTAGGGGCGGGTTTCAATCCCGCCCGCGCTAACACGCGGGAGAACTGAACGATGAACAAGAAAGCCATGTACCTGATCCTGCCGATGGTCCTGCTCAGCGTGTCAGGGGCACAGAATCAATCCTCCGATGAAGGGGAGAAACTCAGATGCGCCAACCTTGTCTACGCGGTATCCAAGAGCTCGGTATGTTTCAGCGACCAGTTCCTGGCTACAGTAAGCCGCGAGACCAACTGCCAACCCGAGCGGAGATTCACGGCCGTCAAGCTCGCTGATGAGGAGGTATTCCGGTTCCCGTTCGCCATCATGACGGGCGAAGGATCGTTCGGCCTGACGGAAAGGGAGCGTCAGATCCTGAAATCCTATTTGACGCGAGGGGGATTCCTGCTTGCCTCGGCGGGTTGCTCCTCCGCGCCGTGGGACCAGTCCTTCCGGCAGGAGGTCCGCAGGATCTTCCCGGACAAGAAGCTCGTCAAGATCGGCATGGACCATCCGATCTTTCACACGGTGTTCGATGTCCACGCCATCCAACTGAAGAAGGGCGGGACAACGCAGCTTGAGGGACTGGAAATCGAGGGCAAAATCGTCCTGATCTACTCGCCGGAGGGCCTGAACGACACGGGCAACGCCGGCAAGGATGGCGGCCGCCAGTGTTGCTGCTGCGGGGGCAACGAGATCAAGAACAGTCAGGAGATCAATGTGAACATCTTCACGTATGCGCTGACTCATTAGGAGCGGTTTGAGTGGGAGTAGAAGGCAAGAAGAAATCCCGTGCCGCCATCGCCGTGGCGAGTCTGGTAATACTCGTGCTGCTTTTGCTGGCATTTGTCATGCGCGGATCAAGGCCGGGGTTGGGCTCTGCAGCGGCCCGGCCGCCGGAGACGTTTTCCATCTTTTACACGTGTGACACCCAGGGGCACATGGAGCCGTGCGGCTGTGCAAGCGGCATGGCAGGGGGGATCAGCCGCCGCCGCGCGTTCCTGGCTCACAATATCCCCAGGGACTTTCTGCTCGTCGATGCCGGGGATGTTGTCGCCGGGCCCCGTGAATGGGAGCTCCTGGAGATGGAGTACATCCTCAAGGGCTATGAGGTCATGGGCTACCATGCCGTCAACGTTGGGCATCGGGAGCTTTCCCTTGGCCTGGAGGGCTTGCGGCGCATCCGGCGGGACTACGGACGGCTCATCTCGGCCAACGTGCTCGATCCCGATGGAGCGCCGGTGGTCGAGCCGTATGTTGTGGTGGAGCTGTCCAATGGATACCGTTGCGGCATCATCGGCGTCGTGGACGATCGCGTGGAGCCGGATCAGGTTGGCGCCGGGCTTCGTCTGGTCGCGCCGACGGAAGCGATTGCGAAGTACCTGCCCGAGCTCAAACAGAAAGCGGATTTCATCGTTCTGCTTGCATTCGCGGATGAGCCGCAGATGCAGGCCCTGGCGACGCAGTTTTTCGAGATCGACGTCATCGTCGGCGGCAAGGTTCGACAGGCCACCACGGACCCGGTCCTGGCGAACCGGTCAGCCATCGTGTTCAACACGGACAAGGGAAAGAACGTCGGACGACTGGATATCCGCTATCAAAAGAACGAGCCATGGCAGTACGCCGGCAGCATGACCGTGCTGGAAGAATCCATGGAGAAGGATGCACAGATCACGGCGCTGGTCGAGGAATACAAAGAGCAGCTTAAGGCTCGGGATTTCCGGCCCGTCAAGGACGATGAAGAGGGCCTTTCCTCCATCTCGGCCGCACGCAGTAAGACCGCCGACCGGTACGTCGGGCCCGAGAGCTGCCGGGATTGTCACAAGGTGGGGTACCAGATCTGGCTGGCGTCCAAGCACGCGCACGCGTTCGAGTCGCTGGAGCAGCAGGGGCATCAGTACAATCCGAGGTGTCTGAAATGCCACACGGTGGGGTACATGGCCTCGGATGGCTACGTGAGCCAGGAATTGACCGGTCATCTGAAAAATGTCTCCTGCGAGGCCTGTCACGGGCGCGGTGACCATCACAACAAGCTTATGGCCAGCCAGAGTGCCGCCGGCAAGAAAGTGCTGATGAAGGCGCCTCGGTGCCTGGATTGTCATGATAAGGAAAACAGCCCGAATTTTGACTCAGGCCGCTACTGGGAGAAGATCACTCATGGCAAAGACTAAGGTTTGCGCAGCATTCATCCTGTTCATCATGTCCGCGCAACTGGCGGCCGAGGAGCAGGCGAAATCCCCTCCGGCCGAACGGGAAAGCGGCGTGGCATGGTCGCAGTCCTACGACGTGAGCACGAAGGTGGCGGCGATGGAGAAATCACCTGTCCTGTTGTTCTTCACGGCTTCCTGGTGCCAGTGGTGCCAGAAACTGGAACGGGAGGTACTGGTGGAGCCGAAGGTCGTTTCGGAGCTAAGGAAATTCGTCTGCGTGAAGCTCGACGTGGATAAGAACCGTGATGTTGCGATGGTGTACGGAGTCGTCTCGATGCCGAGGATCATCGTCCTCAACACGCAGAACGAGATTATCGGCGACTGGCTGGGTTATCGCGATACCAAGGCGTTCCTTCAACTCCTGGCGGATATTCAGCCATACCTGAATACGACTGTCGGTACGAAGAAAGCTCCCCAGGTCGGCCGGCCGGTGGAGGGACCAGACGGTGAGGGACAGAAGGCGCCTCAGACCACGACCCAGGGCCCCGCTCAGTTGACGGATCTCCTGGGCCACAAAGAACCTAAGGTGCGTCAGGACGCCATCGACAGCCTGCTTAAGGGGGGGCCCGGTGTCTTGCCGGTGGTGCTCGATGCCCTGGAGCATGAGTACCTTGGCGTTCGAATTGCCGCCTGGAAGATCGTTCGCACCCTGAATAAGACGGACCTCTCTTTTGACCCGTGGGGGCCCGGTGCGGAACGGGCTGAGGAGGTCAAAAAGCTGCGGGAGCAGCTAAAAACTGCGTCGCAAACGCCGCCTTCCGCCCAAACGGCGGCTCCATAAGGGCTTTTCCCGCACCAGGCAGCGGGTATATCGTTGGCGGCCCTGAATCCGGCTGAATTCATGGCTTTCCCGGGGAGAGATTTTCCTTGAGTATTTCCTGTTGAATTCCCGCCACGTGGCCCTGTAGAATACTGCGATAGCAGGACGTTCTACTTGACCTGTGCGGCCTGCTCTGGTTAGATAGCCAGTGAGAGCAACAGACAGTTCATTGAGTGAGTTAAGGAGACACAAACAGTGAGTACCGGTACAGTCAAATGGTTCAACGATCAGAAGGGCTACGGGTTCATTACTCCGGATGACGGGGGAGAGGACCTGTTCGTGCACCACTCCGAGATCAAGGCCGAAGGCCGAACAACGCTGCGCGAAGGGCAGAAAGTGGAGTTCGAGATCGGCCAGGGTCGTAAGGGACCGTGCGCGACCAACGTCGTCCCCGAGTAAGCAGGGGCCGTCGGTGCGAGGGGAATCCGCGAGTCGGTAGCATTCGTTCGACATTCATGAGAGATCAGCCCTGACAGGAGAGCAGCCTGCTCGGGAGCCCGCCGTCATTTCCTTAGCATCTCAGGGTGCGCTGCTTACTTTGTCGGTAAGTGCGCGGCGTGATCCGTTGATCAGAATTTCACCTGCGAGTTCGTCCGTTTGGAAGGTGACTCTCGTCGGACCTGAACCGATGGTGACGTGGTTGCCGTCTATCTCCACGATTGCCGCTGTCACTGGGGCCGTAGCGGAGTCTGCGGCCGTCAGGACGTGCAAGAAGTAGTCGGCGGTTGCCGCATCGGAAGGCGGAAACCTCGATGCGGCATTCGGGGGCTGGTCCCGTGTCTCGTTCCGGCGGATAGGCTCTGCCGCCGCAACTGTACAATTCCGAGCCACTGACAAGCCTGACCTGCGGATTCGCGGGCAACAGGGTCTGGATGAACAATCGCCCCTCTCCATTGGTGACTACCCAGTGTTCACCCTGCTGCATCGGAGGCTTCATAGCCTGCAGCACCCATGTCTTCTTGAATCCGCGGTCTTTTGAGACTACACGATCAAAGACAACGAACGTGCCGGGTCGGATGAATACGATCTGGCGCGTAAAGCACGCGAGCTTATCAGGCCGATACGCGCGCGTGCAGTCGCCTGCCACATACAAGTAGGCCCCTTGATCCTCGAAGGCTACGATGTCCGCAATATCATAGAGCTTCCGTCCCTTTTCCCATTCCGCCGGGTCCTGGACCGCGCCATTGTGATGCGGCCAGGAATGTGATTGGCCCCCGTCATTGCAGGAGACCTGTCCGGCGCGTATCTGTGGCCAGGTCTCGCATGGATCGTACACAAGGATGGTGCTGTGGGCGATGCTGCGGAGGTGATAATTCACATCGTGGATGGAGCCGAAGGAATCGTAGTGGCCGCCATCGCCGGCCAGTTCTTCGTGCTTGTAGATGAGGAAATGGCCGTTGTCGAGATGCTGGTGGGCCGTGAAGCGGTCGCCGCACTTGAAGAAGAAATGCGTGGCGTCCTCCTCCCATGAGCTGCGGGCGTACACGTACCCGGGCCCCCCACTGATGTGCGACAGCCTGAAGTTCTTGAGATCGCCTTTCGGCACCGTGGGATCGTGCCACAGGAAATCCTTGTAGGCATACGTCCCCACGCTCGACCGGGACGTTGTCTCGTTGAAGGTGTGGACGGCCTGGTGGTTGGGATCGTCGCGGAAGTAGTTCACCAGAATCCGCCGGGCGGACAGGACCTTGTCCCGGTCTCCGCCGAAGACCCGCCCGCCGCCATCGCCCATGGGAATGGGCCTGCGAGAGTTGTACGTGCTGATCCCCGGGTAAGCTTCAAACATCGACGCGACGGCGCGATTCGCAAAGAAGGGCATCGCATCCGCGTAGTAGTCCACGCCCTCGCAGGTGCGGGCCACCTCGCAGAAAAACAGCCATTCATAGAGCCAGTAGTTGATGTAGTAGCCCTCCGCCCAGCCACCGCCGGCGCCGGCGAGGTTCAGGGCGGGGGCCGCCCGTGCATGCCAGTCCTCCTCCAGGTCCTTGAGAATGGCGGGGGAGCGTTCGTTCTCATAGTAGCTCGCATAGCACGCCACCCCGATGCCCCAGTGCTTATAGCCGTACCAGCCGTTGTGGAAGACGTGCGTCTCCGACTGGCGGTTTTCATCGACCGTCTTGTTGAGATACTGGTGAAATTCCGCTCGCTGCTCCGGGGTCCAGTACTCGTGACACAGGTCGTACACGATCCCGCAGATTGCAAGGTCCTGGGCGAATGGGACGTGCCCGACCTTGATGGGACCGCGGACATACTTCATCGCCATGTCCACCGCGCTTTTCCCGAGTGCCGCGTCCTGCTCGATGGCACAGACCAGAGACATCGAGATCATCTTCGAATAATCGTCGCCTCCTTGTCCACGTGCGATTGCCGCCGTGCGACGGTACGCCTCGGCCCGGTCCTTTGCCAACTGCTGCAGGTGATCGCGCGAGCCGAGCAGTCGGGGATGCTCCCGGGGGACCGGATGCCTCGCGTCGCTCGTGGCTAAGACGGGCTGGATTGCCAGACAAACTGCGAAAATAGTGGGCCAGAGATTCGACAGTTGTGTCGTCATGGGAGTCATGCCTCGTATCTACTTCAGCATCAGGGCTTTGAATGAGGGACTTTCCATCAATGTTTTGGCCAGAAGCGCATATCCCTCGGCGGGAGGATGGCTGGCGTCAATATAAAACTCGGGCGGCAGGGCGGAGGGGATGAGATAAGGGACATGGTTCCCCTGCATCCAGGCCTCGATGCCGTCTTTGAGCCTGCCGTAAATGATCTTGTTCTGGTCCGTAAGCATATGCTCGTTGAATGGCCCCACAAGCACAAACACCTTGTTGCCTCGCTCCTGCAGCAATTGCACCGCCTGCCTGAAGAATCGCCATTGCAGCGAGCCTTCAAGGTCCACCCAGGCCATATCCTGCGTCCTCGGTTCCTTCGATGCCTGCGGCGGCTTCTCCGGGGCTCGCGGCTCGGGAAGCTTCCGCCCCATCGCGGCTATGGGACAATCATACGGATGCTCGAGTGTCCACGCCGCCAGGTCCAAGTTCTGAAAATAGGCGGCTCGCATGTGCGAGACCCAGTTGGCGAATGGGATTTCCCGCCGCATGGCAATGCGAATCCTCGCGGATAGCGGAGCCTTGTAGCACGGGATCCTCGGAGTGAACTGCGGAACCAGCTCCGCATGGTTGAAGCGGAACTCCTTTGTCGTTTGCAGATCGTGCTTGGCGGAGCTCATCCACAGCGGATTCAGGTGCAGAAGGACGGTCCGCCCGTGGATGTCGGCGCCGTAATACCTGAGCAGTCCCTGCAAGGCCGCCGGATGCGTGCCATCCGCTCCGAGATTAGCGAACTTGTCGCCCCCTGAGAGCTCGTTCAGGTAGTGCGAAAGCGTCCGATCGGGCTCGACGTAATGCCCCCAGACGACTGAGTCCCCGATGACCAGAATCTTGCCCTGCTCACACATATGGTTGCAGTGACGATTGTACAGCCAGTAATCATTGCTCAGTTCATAAGGGACACGATAGTCGCCGCCGGGATTGAATCCCTCGATGCGTTCCCATATGCGCGGCCCCAACCCGATCAACGCTAGCAGAGCGACCGTCACAATGAGCCACTGGCGCCCGGACAGGCGCACGTAATGTGAGCAGTCGAACGCTGCTATCTCGTCCATGTCTGGTGGGCTCAATTGGTTTGTCTTCTCTTTCATTCGTATCACGCTCAGAACTGCATGTAGATAAACGGCTGTCCTTCCGCGGGCACGGTCAGGATCATATAGGCCAGCATAGAAAGCACCAGCAACACGCGCACGACCGCGAGTTCGAGGAGCCAGCGAAGGCGGGATTCGATGAGCCATTGATAGCACCATACCGCGGCGATCAACGCCAGCGACCAGAGAGGGACAGCGGGATTTGCGGAACCGGAGGCGAATACCCTCCCGATGATCGTCCATGCGTCGCCGATGCTGTGGGCCCGGAAGAAAATCCACGCGAATGTCACTAGCGCGAACACGAACAGTTGCTTGACGATTCTCGGCAACTTGTGCACGTAGAAATCCGTTCGTTCCAACTCCCGCGTCGCGAAGTTGCCAAGAGCGTGAATGACACCCCACAGGACAAAGGTCCATGCCGCTCCGTGCCACAGTCCCGAGAGCACCATGGCGATGAAGACGTTTCTATACGTGGCGAATTTGCCCTTGCGATTGCCGCCGAGAGGGATATAGACGTAGTCGCGAAACCAGGAGGACAAGCTGATGTGCCAGCGCTTCCAGAAGTCACCCATACTCATCGCCAGGTACGGGTGGTCGAAGTTTCGCATCAGCCGGATGCCCATCATCCTCGCTATACCCCGCGCCATGTCCGTGTAACCGCTGAAGTCGAAGTAAATCTGCCAGGCGAACAGGAACGTCGCCAAAAGCAGGGCGGGGGCCTGGAATTGTCCCGGCGCACCGTACACTGTGGCGACATATAGCGACAGATAATCGGCCAGCGCGACCTTTTTGAAGTACCCCACGACGAAAATCGATAAGCCATCCGTGAAGTCTCGCAACGTCACGTGAGAATTGCCATGCAACTGCGGCAGAAGGTGATTCGCGCGCTCAATCGGCCCCGCCAGCAGGCGCGGGAAGAACGATACGAACGTCGCATATGCCAGGAAGTTGTTCTCTCGCTGCGTGTGGCCGCGATAGACATCGATTGTGTAGCCGATGGATTGCAGGAGATAGAAGGACAGGCCTGCGGGCAATAGGAAATCCACCGGTGGAATGACGTAGGAGATTCTCAGCGATTGCAGCAGGAAGTTGATATTGTCCGTGATGAAGCCGGCGTACTTAAAGAAGACGAGCACGCCCAGGTCATTGGCGATACTCAGGGCCAGCCATGCTCGCGGCCGGCGGCTCTTGACCATTCGGCCGGTCACGAGGTGGTC
The DNA here is from genome assembly GCA_963708075.1 of Sedimentisphaerales bacterium. Taxonomy (GTDB): domain Bacteria; phylum Planctomycetota; class Phycisphaerae; order Sedimentisphaerales; family Anaerobacaceae; genus PLanc-01. The sequence continues at coordinate 2,692,866 of OY970194.1, read as the reverse complement.
CACGATGGTCACGTAGGCCAGCGGAATCAGATAGGCCCAGCCGAGCCATGCATAGAAGGCATAGGAAATCACCAGCATCCACGGGAGTCGCAGGCGTGTCCCTTTGACGAGCAGGTAGATCGGATAGACGACGGCGAAGAATACGAGGAATGGCAGAGTCTGGAATAACATTCGGCTGTTTCAGTCCATCAGAACGCGGACGTGCGCCTCCACTGACGCGGCCAGTCCATCCAGACCATAGCCTCCTTCCAGCACGGAAACCAGGCGGCCCCTGCAGCACTGCTCGGCGATCCCCTTGACGATTCCGCTGAGTTTGCCGTACCCCTCCGTGGTGACCCTCATGCCGCCAAGCGTATCGTTCTCGTGGGCATCGAAGCCCGCGGAGATAAAGACGAAATCAGGGGAAAAGGAGATAGCCGCCGGACGCAGCCGCTGCTCGAACGCATCGATGAACTCCCTGTCGCCCGACCCTGCGGAAAGCGGCACGTTGATTGTGTGGTTCAGGCCCTTGCCCCGGCCCTTCTCGGCTTCGTTGCCCGTGCCGGGATAGAAGGGGTACTGGTGCACGCTGAAGTACAGCACGCTCGGGTCTTCATAGAAGGCGGCTTGCGTGCCGTTGCCGTGATGGACGTCCCAGTCCACGATGAGCACCTTGGACAGGCCGTACTTCTGCTGGACGTATCTCGTGCCGATAGCCACATTGTTGAAGATGCAAAAGCCCATCGCCATGTCGCGCATCGCATGATGGCCCGGCGGGCGAACCGCGCAAAAGGCATTGCGGACCTCGCCTCGCATGACCGCGTCCACGGCACAAAGCACGCCGCCAACAGCCATCACCGCCACGTCATAGGATTTCGTGGAGATCGGGACATCGGGCGAATCCAGGTACTCATCACCCTCTGCACAACTGCTCCTGGCTCGCTCCACGTAGGCGGGCGCGTGAATGGTTTGAATCCAGTTCAACGGCGCCGCCTCCGGGGTGAGGTGCTTCAACTGGGCATGCAGCCCGCTAACCTTGAGCTTCTCCACGATCGCCGTAAGTCGTCGCGGCGTCTCCGGATGGCCCGGCGTGGTCTTGTGCTGCATGTAGATGTCGTGGTACACAAATCCCGTCTGTGATTTCGGCTGAGATTCCATGGCTCCACCTCCATCTGCCTCGCGCTGCCCGGCGGGTGCATTCCTCACGCAACGAAACCCGATGGCGTCATTGGCCAGACACGTGTCGTCGATTGAAGGATCGCTGGCGCGATACGCGGATCTGCAGCTCTCGGCGCTGGAATTCCACGCTCCGCCACGGAGGGCCCGTTCCTTTCCTTCGGTGGGGCCTCGGGGATCGCTGCCGGGGCTCTGCTGATAATAGGTCTCTGAGTAGCGGTCATTGCACCACTCGGCGACGTTCCCGTGCATGTCGTACAAACCCCAGGCATTCGGCTTCTTCTGCCCGACCGGATGCGTGGTCCCGGTGGAATTCTGCGTGTACCAGGCATAGTCCTTCAATGCCCCTGGGCCGTTGCCAAAGCTGTACTGTGTGCTGTTGCCCGCCCGGCAGGCGTATTCCCATTCGGCCTCCGTGGGCAATCGGTACCCGCTCGCGGCGAAGTTGCACTCCCACGTCTTCTCGTCGTAGCATGGCTCAAGACCCTCGGCGCGCGAGCGATCGTTACAGTAGAGGGCCGCGTCGGTCCAGTTGATTTGCTCCAGCGGCTGCTTCGCCCCCTTGAAATGCGACGGGTCGGGAAGCTGGTACTTCCGGAATTCCTCCTGAACCACCTCGTAACGATCCATCCAGAAGGGACTGATCGACACCTTGTGCACTGGCATTTCGTCAGGCGATGTGCTCTTGCTGCCCATCTCGAATGACCCGCCGGGAATGACAACCATCTCGATGCCGCTCTTCGTCACCACGACTTCAGGCATCGGCACTGTCTGCTCGTCCCGCCGGCAGCCCGGCAAGACCATCGCCACGAGCAGACAGAAACCCACGGTCCTCAAGAAGAGAGTATTCATGTTCATCGGCTGTCAGTTCTCCAATCGGCTCGGCGTCATTGCTTGGCAATCGGTACCCAGTCGGGCTCCTTGTTGTGATGTCCGTCGGTGGTGACCTGCACCCATTTACCCGTCAGGTCGCCGATGCAGATATTCCAGCCCGGCGCCTCGCCGGCGCCCATCTCATTGGCTTCGGGCCCATAACTGAACGCGATGTAGCGGTCGTCCGGCGAGACATCGCTATGGTACACTTCGTGTTCTTTGTCACACTTGACGATGGTCCGCACGTTGGTCACCTGCGGCTTGCCGGAACTGCAATCGATTGAGGCGACGCACAGGTCCCAGTCCGTCGCTCCCCACGAGATCATCTTGCCGTCGAAGCTGAAATCCGGGCGACACCCGGTGACGTGGAACGGCGTGAGATCGAAGATATCATTCCCGTCGGCCGGGAAGGCGAGATCCGCATGATCGAAGCCCATGCCGCCGTGCACGGTCGCGGCGAACCACTTGCCGTCCGGCGACCAGCAAAGGTTGTACAGGTGATAGAGCTTCGCACAATTGGGGTGCTCCGTGGTCTTACCGTTCTTGAGGTCGTAGAAGTAGACGCCCTTCGTGGCGTAGTCCTGGATCGTGTAGCGATCGAATTCCGCCTTGAGGAACGCGATGGTCCGGCCGTCCGGGCTCCAGCATGCCTGGCGGGCGTTGTGAGCGACCTTTACGCGGTCGGTCCCGTCCATGTTCATGCAATAGACGCTTCGGACTTTTTCCCTGCCCGTGCCTTCCTCGCCCTCGAAACAGACCTTGGTCCCATCGGGCGAGGCATGCGGGTAAATCTCACTGACGTTGGGGGTCTTCGTGAGATTGACCGGGTTGGAGCCATCGGCATCGATCATGATGAGCTCCCAGTTCTTCGTGCCGTTGGCCTCCCGGAGAGACTCATAGACGATTTTGAATGGAATGCTCTTCGTGTCTATATCCGTCCCTGGCTTGAGGCTTTCCTGCCCAAAGGCATTGCTTCCCGCGGCCCATAAGAGGAATGATAGAGAGAGAACGACACGTAATTGCTGTCGCATAATGCGGAATCGCTTCGCCATGCTCCATCTCCTTATCTACCCACTGACGCAGGCTCATACACCGAGACGACTTCTTATCTGTCCTGCATTGTCCCCGCGCCCGGTTGCAGCGTCAAGGCCGAAACATCGCAACTGGAGCACGCGGATCATCGCATGGACTCTGCACAATGTGCCGGCCTCTGCTCAGCGCACCGCACTCGCTCTTGGCGGGACCCAGTCGGGCTCCTTGTTGTGATTACCGTCCGTGGTGATCTGCACCCAATTGCCGTTCAGGTCACCCACGCAGATATTCCAGCCCTCGGCCATCCCCCCGACCTGCTGGCCGCCGCTGAAGGGGCCATAGCTGAACGTGATATACCTGCTGTCCGGGGAGATATCGACGTGATAGACTTTGGAGCTCCGGGCGACCCGGAGGATATCCCGGATGTTGGTGACCTTGGGCTCGGCGGATCGCAGGTCGATGTCCCCGGTGCGCAGATTCCAGTCCGTCTCGCCCCAGACCATCCGGGTGCCGTCGGAGTTGAGGTCCGGCCTGCACCCCTTGACTCCCCATTTTGCCAGATCGAAGGTCCTTGTGCCATAGGCGTCGAAGGCGATGATTGTGTCACTGTAGCCCATCCCGCCGTGGATGGCGGCCAGGAACCATTTACTGTCCGGCGACCAGCAGATCGCGTACAGATGCTGCAATTCCTTGTTGCGATGAGGGGTGTGCCAGTCCCCTTCGAGGTGGTAATACATCAGTTCCGCCGTGGCATACTCGCGGGTCGTATAGCGGGTGTACTCGCCCTTGAGGTACGCGATGCTCTTGCTGTCGATGCACCAGCAGGGCTCCCGCCCGTTCGTCGCCACGCGGACGCGGTCACTGCCATCGAGATTCATGTAGTAGACGTTGCGGACCTTGTCCTTCTCGTCCATCTCGTCGGCGGAAAAGCAGATCTTCGTGCCGTCGGGCGAGACGTGCGGGTACATCTCGTCGATCCCCGGCGTGTTCGTGATGTTTTGGGCCTCGGAGCCGTCCGCGTTCATCATGCAGAGCTCCCAGTTCTCCTTCCCGTCGGTCTTGCGGTACGTCTCATAGACGATCTTGAACGGGATCTCCTTCAGGTTCAGAGCCTCGCGCGGCATCGGCGTCGACACCGGCGCCGTGGTCGATCCCTCGGGATTGGACGCAGCGGGATCCTGGGTGGCGGCGAAACTCAGCATCGCCGCGAACGTGATGAAAGCCGGACTCATAAGTTACACCTCTCCAGACGCGCCCTCGCCCGGGCGAGGGATTGCTTTGCCAGTCAGATTCTTCCTGTGACTCTGGAGTCAGCATAACCAAAGCACCGCTCCAGCACAAGACCCCTGGACCCATCGGGCGGATTGTAACCCCAAGTGGGACTTGCTCATGGGAAAACACGCTTCCTGCAATGAGTGTCGCAGGCAGGCGAAGGCGACCCTGCGCCATCCGGTCATGCTCAGAGGAACGAGCAGGATTCGACGTGATTGTGTTTGTCGCTGGCTTCCAGGGGATGGTCGGGTGTTCTCATATATCGGGCGAACCATCGTTCGGTACGTCGGGCCACCATATCGAGTTTGCCGGGCTCTTCGAAGAAGTGGGAGGCCCCGGGAACAATGACGAGGTTGTGTTCCGTCGTCAGTCTCTTGGCGGCTTCCTTGTTGATCTCCAGGACAATTTGGTCCTTAGCGCCGACGAGGAACTGGACAGGAGGCTTGACCTCCGGCAGGACATTGAACGCGAGATCGGGTCTCCCGCCCCGGCTGACGATGGCACGGATAGCTTCCGGTCTCTGGATCGCCGCCACGAGCGCCGCCGCCGCCCCGGTATCGACGCCAAAGTACCCGATATCGAGGTCCTTCATTTGCTCCTGGGATAGCAGCCATCCGGTCGTGGATTCGAGGCGTCCGGCCAGCAGGGGAATATCGAAGCGAAGACGCGCTGTGTAGGCATCGATCCTCTCCTCGTCCTCCGTGAGCAAATCCATGAGCAGAGTCGCGAATCCCGCGTCCTGGAGCTTCTGGGCGATATACTGGTTGCGGAGACTGTGGCGACCGCTGCCGGCGCCGTGTGCGAACAGCACAATCGAGCGGGCGTTCTTCGGAATGGCCAGTACCGCTCGAAGCGCTACTTCCGGGCTTTCTATCATTACTTCGTGATTCGGTGACAGTCGCATGCTCATGTCGTCGATCCTGGTTGTCGGTCCGAAAGGAGCAGTCCGCTCACTGGACGCCTCACACCTGAGACTCCATAGTCCTGGTTTGTTTCTCACTATGTGCTTTGAGGATGCTGATCACCTCTTCGTCATTCACCTGTTGGAAGTCAAGGTAGAACTGTCCGATGGCGTACAGGTACTCGGGCACCAGCAGGCAGACGACCTGGTCGGCCTCCTCGCGAAGCATCTCTACGGAGTCCGGAGCTCCCACCGGCGCGGCGACGGCCACCTCAGCCGCGCCTTCCGCACGTGCGGCCCGGGCGGATGCCCGCATGGTAGCGCCGGTGGCGATGCCATCATCGACAATGATGGCTGTTCGCCCCTGCAGAGGGACCTTTGGCAGCACGCTTCGGTATCGCTCCCGGCGCTTCTCGATCTCCGCAAGCTGCCTCGCTTTCTCCCGCTCGATGTAATCGTCGTCGGCGCCCACGGCCCTGGCGATCCTCGGGTCGATCAGGACTTCACCATGCTCAGAAACCGCTCCAATAGCCAATTCCGGGTTTCCGGGAGCGCCGAGCTTGCGCGTCAAGACGACATCCAAATCCGTCTGCAACTCATCTGCGATTGTGTCGGCGATGACCATGCCGCCGCGAGGAATGCCGAGAATGACAGGGTGGCGCGCCCCGTACTCTGCGAGATGTTCACTGAGCAGCAACGCCGCCTCACGACGGTCTGCAAATCGTTTCTCCGCCGGAAACATCGAGATCGCTCCTTCTCGGACCGCAGCGCCGGCGTTCGACTGTGCCGCGAACAGATCGCCGGTCGATCCTGTCTGCGTTCATCCTCTCGTCCACACAGGTGGCTGCAGCCATATCAAGGTTCCTGTTCAGTCACGTTCCGATGGCACGCATGTCGAATGATAGTGTTTTGGCTGGTGCGCGGAATTGGCAACCTCCCTATTTTGCCGTTCGCCGTTTGCTCACAATCAGAGGGAGGACCCGCGCCAAAACGAGCTGAGTGGGGATGAGCCAATGGAGACGCAAAGCGATCACTCGGCAACATTCCTCGCCGCGCCGCGGACAGTCGGCGGGGCGGCCTGGGTCAGCCGCCGTGAGAGATCTCTGAGGTAACGGCGGGACTGCCTCGCTTCGGCCATGACTTCCTCCGGGTTCTTCTGGGCATTGCCCATCAACTCGAGGATGAAAGCGCCCTCGAAGTCAATTTCGTTCAACTCGTGCAGCAGTGGTTTCCAATCGATCTTGCCTTTGCCCGGAGGCAGATGATCGTCGCTCCGGCCCATGTTGTCGTTGGCGTGCAGGAATTGCAGATGACCGGACAGCTTGTACATGATTCTGGAGATGTCACCGGCAAGAAAGGCATGTCCCGTATCGAGACAGGTGCCGACGATGGGGCTGTCGATGGCGCCGATGATCCACAACATGTCGCGCATATTGCCAAAGAACAGATGTGGCAGCATGTTCTCCAGGGCGATGCCCACACCAAGTTCGCGACAGCGGTCGCAGACGTCGTTGATGATCCTCGCGGCGTTGTCCATGCGAAGGAGGCGTTCTTCCGGCGCCGGCGTATAGCTCTTCTCCGGGCCGGGATGAAAGACGAAATGCCTGGCGCCGAGAATAGCCGCCGCCTCAGCCGCCGCGAAGATCTCCTTGAGCGCATGGGCACGCGCGCCCTCGTCGAGCGAGGTGACGTCGATGTCCTCGCGGAACGGGGCATGGAAGGAATAGGCTTCAATGCCCTCCTTTTCCAGGACATGCGCCGCTCTTCTCATAGAGTGCTTATCGTGATAGTCGAGGTGGCCTCTGGAGGAGGCGATCTCAATCATGGAGAATCCGCCACGAAGGATGGGCTGGATACAATCGAAGAAATTCATGTAGTAAAAGCATCCGGTTGAGATTCCTACAGGCCAATCGCTCATCGTTTGTTTCTCCTCGCGTCAGCGGCCAAGTGGGCACGCACGCGGATGACAGCAGGCTCGTTTACACGCGCACGGCGGCTGGAATGTCCGCCTGATGGTCATACCCCATCTTGATCATGCCTGCGAGCACGCGGGCGTGGAAGTCCGCCCGCATCCCTGCGTCATAGATATACCACTGGTTAAACCAGCCATGATCTCGCTCGTATTTCGATCGAATCAAGCCGGCGATATGCCGGGGATGCCAGCCCTGTTCCAGGAGAAAGGCCACAAGCTGTCGGACAGGGCCCGGCTTGAGCAGCGAGTCATTGGGATTCTCCAGGATGTACTTGATATAAGGCGGGACGTCCATCATCGACGCCCGGTCGTAGGTGAGCGGCCATTCCTCGGGCGGCTCCGGCTCCACGGAATAGAACCAGTCGTGAAACCGGCGGGCATCGGAACGCAGGTACAGTGATGCCAATGCCTCCATTCCGTGCGAGCAATCGGGGATAAGGCAGCTTGTGTGCGACGCCCATTCCGCGGCCTTGCCCAAGTCCCGCATAATCGCGGCAACCTCATGCGTGTCCAACCCATTGCTGGGCACCATCACCATGAGTGGCACCTTCCCCTGAATCTCCGGCGTGAGCATCTCCGGGTGCTGCCACGGCTTGATGTAGACACTGAACGGAATGCGCACGCCTCGGGTGTGCAAAGGGTCGGCATATTCACTGATGTCCAGGGAGATCATCTCCCTGCCTCTCTCCTGGGGTCCGAAGTCCACAGCTTCAGGAAACACAGGGATCGCACAGGCCGGCTGTGACTCGGACAGGACGTGGTAGGCAACATATTCCATCACCAGACCCAATCCCGAGAATGCCTTGCCAAGCTGAAGACCGACGGACTCATCGGCCGGCGGATGCCGAGCAGTATACCGTCGCTCCAGGGCGGGGGAGAGCCTGCCAATCCCGGCCAACTGTTGGAATGCCTCGCTCGTGCGATGCACTTTCCATACGAAGTGATGGCCTCGCCCGCTGACGCTGTGCAGGGGCTGTATCCCCACACTGCTCAGCACCCGCTGGATTGCGTGGAGGACCGGCTGCTGCAAAGCGAAGGTGCGCTGGTAGTCGAGGAACGGTTCAGCCGGAAACTCGAAGTTCGTGTACTCGACATCGAGGTCCACCATGAGCCAGTCTCTATCCCACAGCGAGCGTGCCACATCCCACTCGTTTTCCAGGAACACGTCCAAGTCGCCTGGCTTTCTCATGTTGAACCCCGGTCTTATCGTGTCCCAGCACCGACCGATGTAATAGCACGTGGCCTCATCCAGACTATGCCCGCCGAGAAACTCGATCATTCGCGATCGAACATTCGGCGCCCTGTAATACTCTATGATCTTCATGTGATTCAGAAACCCACGTGCGGCCACAAAGCAGGGCTGCTGCCGGCGTATATCTGGGGATCGTCCTACCTGGAAGGTGCTGCCGGCTCGCTGATCTGTTCCAGGGCCTCGCCGGAAAGGCACTCCTCTCCCGCCTTGACCGCGATATCCCCGAGAGAGACGATGCCGACTGGTGTTCGGTCGGACCGGCAAACGATCAGACGTCTGACCTGATTTGCCTCCATCAGCCTCACGGCATCCTCGATACTGTCGTCCTCGAAGCAGTAAACAATATCGGAACTGATGATGTCTTTCACCTGCGTGGAACCCGGGTTCTCGTTTCTCAGCCAGCGCCCGGATGACGATATCCCGATCTGTGACGACTCCGATGAGGCCGGCCCCTTCCTTCACGGGCAGAAACCCCACGTTAAACTCCTTCATTTGCCTGGCCGCATCCGTCAATGTACTTGTAGAATCAATCGTTTCAAACCTGACTGTCATGATCTCGCTGATTTTCATAACACACACTTCCTTTCGTGATTAAAGCACTTCCTGTTTTCCGGCACATCCTGTGGAGCCAAGGCCCCCACATCTCGTCGAACGGAAACCATGACTTGCACTGGATTGCCTATAGGATTGTACGGAGTGGCCTTGTGTGCAGGCACGGCCCCGGGCTAAGGGGTTTCCGCATTATGTCTCTGGAAAGCCCTGATAGGCCGGCTCTTATGGCTCCAATTGCGTAGCCATGAGGTCTTGTTGACTGCGTCCTGCCCGAGCCGGCGGGGCGGGGAATTCTCTTACATGCTTCTCAGCAGTTGGCTCATTGTCAGGTGCCCGGCCGGACCTTACCCTCAGGCTCGATTCAGTGCTGCAACAACCTCGCAACATGGATTCGAAAGGGAATAGATCATGAGGACAAACCGTTCACGTAGAGACCTGCTCGAGTTCGGTCCGTTTGCCTTTTTGAGCATGGGAGCGGTGGAAGAATCGGTTCTGGGGCGCAAGATGCCGTCGGGCTCGTCCTCCGAGATTTTCGAAGAGGCGCACAAGGACGGCATGTACCGCCTGCCGCCGCTGCCCTATGATTACAACGCTCTGGAGCCCATTTATGATGAGAAGACATTGCGAATCCACCATGACAAGCACCATGACACGTATGTGAAAGGGCTCAACGCCGCGATGGAACAACTCGAAGCGGCTCGCAAGGGCAACGACTATACCCACATCCAGGCCCTCAGCGAGAAACTGGCGTTCAATGGCAGCGGCCACGTGCTGCATACCTTGTTCTGGCATTCCATGAGCCCCGACAAGCCGCAGGTACCGTCGAATCTCGCGCGGGCCTTGGAGAGGAGTTTCGGATCGGTGCAGAATGCCCAGAGCCAGTTTGCGGCTGCGACCAAGGCCGTCGAGGCCAGTGGCTGGGGAGTGCTTGTCTACGAGCCGATCGCCGACAGACTCCTGATCCTCCAGGCGGGCAAGCATCAGAATCTCACGATCTGGAACACGATCCCTCTGCTGGTCTGCGATGTGTGGGAGCACGCCTACTATCTGCAATATCAGAACAACCGGGCGGCGTGGGTGGACAATTTCATGAAGATCGCCAACTGGCCGTTTGCCGCAGCTCGCCTTGAGCAGGCCCAGGGACCCGAGCGAGCTTCGGAAGGAGCCTGAGGGGGCAGTGTCATGCGATTACCAAGGACGGGCACAATCGAGATCGTGCCGTCGGTGCTTGCGGCGGATTTCGGCCGATTGGCGGCGGAGGTGGCCGAGGTCGAAGCGGCGGGCGTCAAGATGATCCAGTTCGACATCATGGACGGCCACTTCGTCCCGAACATCAGCTTCGGACCTCCTGTCGTGGCTGCCTTGCGCCGGTACAGTGCGCTGGCCTTCGACGTGCAACTGATGATCTCCAATCCGCGACAGTACGTGGAAGCGTTCGTTCGTGCCGGCGCGGATCATATCACGTTCCACATTGAAACGGAGGACAGGCCGCTGGACCTCGTGGACGAGCTGCATAAGGCCGGGGTCACTGCCGGCGTTGCCTTGAACCCGGAAACCGACGTTCTGCGCATCATCGACGTGGCCCCGTACTGTGAATTGGTCCTGGTGATGACCGTTCACCCGGGATTCGGCGGTCAGAAGTTCCTCCCGGAAACGGCGAAGAAGGTCAGGCAGGTGCGCGAACTGGTAGGACCCGCCACACGCATTCAGGTCGACGGCGGCATATCGCCGGAAACGGCGCCGATCGTTGTCGGCTGCGGGGCCGATACTCTGGTCGTCGGAAGCGCTATCTTCGGCAAAAAGGACAGAGGGATAGCGATCGAGGAGTTGCGCAAGGCGATCGCCTCGGCCCCAGCTTCCTTGCTACCCGTGCGATAGAGAAGAAGAACGCTATGCGTCAGACATGTTCGTGCCTCTCCTGCCGTTGGCAGGCGGCCGAACCCCCCCATGGACTCGGCAGGAATCACGGCTCAGGTGTCGTCAGGCCCTCCTGAATCGCGTACTTCGTAAGCTGTGCTACGTTGTCGATGTCCAGCTTGTGCATGATGCGCAGCCGATGGGCCTCCACGGTCTTGGGGCTGATGAACAGCCTGGCGGCGATCTGCTTGGTGCTGTTGCCCTCCGCCATGAGTTGCAGGACCTCTCGCTCCCGCTGCGTCAGGACGGAAAAGGCGTCGGCCTCCTCTTTGAGGGAGCCTCGCACGTAGTCTTCTACGACCACCTCGCTGATCGACGGGCTCACGTAGGTTTGCCCCTCCGCCACCATGCGGATCGCGCCGATCAACTCATCGAACTCGCAGTCCTTGAGCAGGTAGCCCGTGGCGCCGGCCCGGAACATCTCGCGTACGTACCGCTTGGCCGAGTGCATGGACAGGGCGATCACTTTCAGTTGAGGAGATTCGCGGAGAATCAGGCGCGTTGCCTCCATGCCGTTCATGTCGGGCATGCTGATGTCCATGAGCACAACGTTGGGCATCAAATCCCGGGCCATCTCCATGGCGGTCAGCCCCGTACCGGCCTGGCCGACCACCTCCATGTCTTCCTCCTGTTGGATGGATCGACTCAGACCATGACGTACAATAGCATGGTCGTCTGCAAGCAATACCCGTATAGTCATGGTGTGCCACTCCTCTTTCCCGTATCCCTGGGGACATCTAACGGTGCAATCAATATGATTTCCGTTCCTTTGCCCGGCTCGGAAGTAATATGGAACGAGCCGCCGACGTTCGTCAGCCGTTCCCGAATACTGAATATGCCGAAACCTTGTTTTTCTCCTGTAACGTCTCTCATTGCAGAAACGTCGAATCCCCGCCCATCATCGGCGACCCGAATTCTGATGCTATTATCCGTTCTATTGATCTGCACGGACACACTGTGCGCATCAGCGTGTTTCGCAATATTCATAAGCAATTCCCTTGCTGCCCGGTAAAGAAGGGTCTTGATTTGCTCGGTCAGCGGCAGCTTCTCGGCGGTCGCCTCGAAGCGGAACTTGAATCCCTCATGCCGGGCGAATTGATCGCCAAGCTCCTCGACCGCTGCCTCCAGGCCGAACGTGTGCAGCGTGGTGGGGCTCAGTTCGAACGTCAAATCGCGGGTCTGATGGATTGCCACATCGATCTGCTCCTTGATGTTCTCAATGGTCTCGGTCATCTCGGCCGGAACACGCTTCTGCAGCACACCGAGTTCCCGCCTGGAGAAGGCCAGGGATTGCCCGATGGAATCGTGCAGCATGACGGCCAGCCGGTGCCGTTCCCGCTCTTCCGCAAACAGCAGCTCCTCGGTCAGCGAGGCCAACTGGCGCTGATGCTCGTGGATCTCCCGCTCCTGTTGCTTGCGGATCGTGATATCTTGCATCGCCAGCAGAATCATTTCCGTCTCCTGTGTTTCGCTGTAGATTCTACGGGCATTCAGCACCATGGTGCGGTATCCAATGCGATCGAACTCGTGCTCGACCTCAAAGCTCTCGAAGCTCGTGTTGTGGGGCAGAATGTCCTCCAGGAGTTTGCGAAGCTCGGGAATGTTCCACTGGCCCTGACCGACCTCATACACGTAACGGCCCTGCGTTTCCTCCGGCGTAACCTGGAACGTGTCGTAGAACGTGTGATTGGCTGAGATCACTTTCAGGCCCGAGTCCAGCACGAGCAATGCCTCCTGCACGGTGTCGATGACACTCTCGGCAAAGCGTCTCGCCTCGCTGGTCGCCATCTCCGCGTTCTTCTGCTCGGTAATATCGCGGTCGATCACTAAAATGGCGGCGGGCTGGCCGTTCTCATCGCGCTGCAGAGCCCAGCGACTGGAGACGATGATCGTTTCACCGCTGCGGGTGGTGTGGGTCAGCTCGCCGTCCCACCGGCCCTGATTCAGAAGCATGGCGGTGATCTCCATAAGGTTGTGAGGGAAGCGGCTCTTGAGAAGCTCGTGGCTGACCTTGCCGACGGCTTCTTCCCTGGTCCAGCCGTACGTGTGTTCGGCGCCGCGATTCCAGAAAGTAATGCGGCCGTCCATGTCGTGCACCATGATCGTGTCATGAGCGAGATTGAGCAGTTCCGCCTGCTGCTGCAGTTGCCAGGCGCTGCGCCGCAAACGCTCCTCGGCCCGCTTACGCTCCGTGATGTCATGCATCACGATCTGGATAGCCGGACCGCCCTCGAACGTGATCGGCATCGCCGACGCCTCCACATCCAGCGAGCTGCCATCGAGACGTACGATCCTCTTCTCCACCGATTGCAGCGGCACCCGCTGTATCTGGACAGCCGCGTGCTGCTCCTGAGTCTCTTGGCGATAGTCCGGGTGGATAACGTCCAGGGCGGGTCGTCCGATGAGGTCGTCGGCCTTGTCCGCCCCAAAGAGTCTCGCCGCCGTGGGATTGGCGAACAGGATGGTGCCATCCCGCGCGACGATGATGGCGTCGGGTGCCATCTCGACCAGTGTGCGATACCGTTCCTGGCTCTCGCGCAGGCGTTTCTCGAATCGCTGCCGCTCGCGGATATCGATGCCGATCCCGACGTAGGAGTCGTCGGCCAGGCGGATGTTGGCCCAGGAACTGAGGACCTTGCCTCCGCGCTTGCGCTGCACGAAGAAATCTCGCCACCCGGGCTCGCCGGACAACATGTATTGCCGGACCTGCTCCCGCTGCTGGGGGTCCGGGTAGAACAACTCCATGAGGTCGGACTTCTGGATGTCTTTGAGAGAATAGCCGAGCACCCGCTCGAACTCGTGGTTGACCATCGCCACGTTGCCCTGCGAGTCATAGAAGTACAGCATCACGGGGATGTTGCCGATGATCTTCTGCAGGACGTCGTTCTGACGCATCAACTGGGTCTGGGCTTCGACCTTCTCGGCCACTTCCTGCTGAAGCGTGCCCACGGTCGCGTCGAGCTCTGTCGTTCGCCGGCGGATTCTCTGCTCCAACTCATCCTTAGCTTGGCGCAGCGCCTGCTCGGCGGCTTTGAGCTCCGTGATGTCTTGCACGATGGCGACGGCGCCGATGATCTTGCCCTGGGAATCGCGAAGGGGACTGGCGTTGGCCAGGATATGTCGCCGCTGCCCGTCCGGGCGCTCGGCGAGCATCTCCACTTTGCTGATGATTTCCCCGGTCGTCATAGCGCGAACGGCGGGCAGCTCCTTCGCCTCATACGGCGTGCCATCGAGGTGCATCAGGCCGAACTGCCTGCTCGGTTCGAGAGCCTCGCCGATATCGACGGGACGCTGGTGGATTTCCTGGAGGGCGGGGTTGGCGTAGATGAGCCGGCCCTTGGTATCGACGACGATGATCCCGCTCTGCACGGTCTGGAGAATCGCCGTGAGCTTGGTCCGCTCGCTCTCCAACTGATCGATCAGCTCCAGTCTCTCCGTCAGGTCGATCATCGAGCCGGTGACGCGCACCGCCTTGCCCTGTTCATCGCGGAGCACGTAGCCACGGGCCATGACCCAGGCGTAAGACCCGTCCTTGCGTTGGAAGCGGTAGCGGGCCTGCCACCGGTCTTTTCCCTCCTGGATGGTGCTGTCAAGAGTGGATAGCACCCGGTCCCTGTCTTCCGGGTGGATGCGCTCCTGCCACCAGGTCGGCGAGATGGGTTCGTCCGGATCGTAGCCGAACGCGGTTGTGTAGGCCTCGTTGTGCCAGAGCCTGCCGGTCTCCAGGTCTATGTCCCAAATGCCGTCATTGGTGGCTGCTGCGACGCGTTCGAGCCGCCGCAGGCTCTCCAATCGTTCCTCTTCCGCCTTGTACTGCTCCGTTACGTCGCGGGCCATGACAAGGGCGCGGTCGCCGTTGAGCTTCTGAACGCTGATATCGCAGTCCACGCGCTGCCCATCCGGGCGCAGGTACCACGTGTGGAAGCGGCCGTAGCCTTCCTTGAGGACCTTAGCCATGTGCTCGGTCACTATCTGCCGCTGCTCAGGGGCCAGGACATCGGCGAACGACATCGTGAGCAACTCCTCGCGGCTGTGGCCGAGCATTCGGCAGCAACTGTCATTGACCTCGATGTATCGGCCCGTCCGATCGAGGATGCAGAAACCCTCCAGCGAGTTGCGGATGATTGTGCTGTACCTCTCTTCCGCTTCCACTCGCTGAGTAATATCGCGCACGCTGACCAGGACGGTGCCGACGGCGTGTCCCTCCTCAAATTCCGGCACGAGGATCGCGCTATAGTGGCGGACGCCCCGCGCGGCGCCATAGCTGAACTCGATGTGACCGACCTTGCCGGACGTGAAAACCCCCCGGATTTCGCCGGTCCACGTATTGACCAGCTCATCCGGCAGGCCGAGCTCATCGATGGTCTGTCCGATGAATTCGCTGGGAGGAATACCCAGGACGTTCTCAACCGGCCGATTGGCGTAGAGGATGCGCAGGTCCTCGTTGATGCGGGCGATGATATCGGGGGAGTTCTCGGCCAAGGTGCGGAACCGCCGCTCGGAATCCTTCAGCCGGCGTTCGGCCTTGGCCAGGGCGGTGACGTTGGTCATCGTGGTGCGGCACTGGATAACCTCCTCCTGCTCGTTCTTCACGGGCTCGCTGCGAAGCCGCACCACCATTTCAGTCTTGTCCTTGCGCTTGAGTTCAAGCTCGCACTCCTGCGCCTGGCCGGACTTGAACACCGCCTGGTAGTGGAATCGCCACGTATCCAGGCTTGCCGGCTGGAGGAATACGTTGAGCGACGTGCCGACCAATCGGGTCCGCTCCACTTGCAGCATACCGGTAGCCGTCAGGTTGGCCTCCACCAGGATTCCGTTCGGATTGAAAACCATGTATCCGACCGGAGCAAAGTCGAACAACTCCGCGTACTTCGTCCGCGACTGCTCCAGATCGACCTGGGCCTGGCGCAGCGACTCATTCTGCATCTCCAGCTCGACCTGGTGGACGCGCAGCTCATGCACCAAGGCCACCACCTCGTTCTCTGCCATGCCGCGCACCGACACGGTTTCGAGGTCCAGCGCTTGCTCCGCCCGCTCACGCAGATCGTTGGATGCCTTGGTTGAGTTGTTCTTCTTCCTGGCCATGTTTTCAGTCTTTCGGCCGGCGCTCATCGGCCGCCACTGCTCCATTTCACACGTCCCGTGACGATTCTTGCAGGTCGTGCGTCCTCGCACGACCTCTTGGGCGAGGACGCTCGCCCTACGATGTGCCCTCCTCTTGTCCGGTAATGTCCTCGAAGGGTAAGAGGATTCGGCCGGTAGTTTCGCCCTTGAGGGTGGTCTGGCGGGCGTCGAGCAGGAAGGTCTTCTCCCCGATTTGCGGGAACTTGTGAGAGACCTTGAAACCCTCGAACTTCGTATTCTGGGGCACGATCTGCTCGAGCAGCTTTCGCAAGTCAGGGATGTCCCACTGACGATTGCCCATATCGTAGATGAGCCGGCCGGCATCGCGGTCGATCAGGTGGAACATCTGGCGGGCCGCCGGCGTGAACCGCCGGATCTTCATGGCCCGGTCCAGGAATAGCGTGGCCACCTCGGTGGCCGCCAGCAGATTGTTCAGGTCGTCGTAGGCCTTGGAGAGCTCGTCGATCTCCTGCCGTTGCTCTTTCGCCCGCACTTTGTCTTTTGGCGCCGCCTCGGCCTGAGGATGAAAGCCGACCTCCGTGTCGGGCTCATAGCCTGCCTGCAGGGGTTTGCGCCGGAAGATCTTGTGCCGGGCATCGACCGGGGTGAACAGATCGGAATACGACCCGACGGATTCGCTCTCGCCCAGGAACAAGAAGCCGCCAGGATTCAGCGTGTAGTGGAACATGGGGATCAGCTTCTTCTGCAGGGTCGCGTCCATGTAGATCAGGACATTGCGGCAGCAGAGCAGGTCGAGCCTGGAGAACGGGCTGTCCTTGGTCACGTTATGCTTGGTGAAGACGACCATCTCGCGGATCATGCTCTTGATTTTGTAGTGGTTGTTCTCCTCGGTGAAGAACCGCTTGAGACGTGCCGGGGAGATGTCGCCGGCGATGCTCTTGGAATACTGGCCATGGCGCGCCGTCTCGATGGATTCCTCGTCGATATCCGTGGCGAAAATCTGAACACTGAAGCGTTTTTCGCTCCGGGTGATCTCCTCATATAGCATCATCGCTATGCTGTAGGCCTCTTCGCCTGTGGCGCAGCCGGCCACCCAGATCCGAAAGGAGGAATCCGGCGCCTTTTGCGCCACGAGGGGGGCGATTACCTGTCCCTGAAGCTTCTCGAACGCCTCGCGGTCCCGGAAGAAATTCGTCACGGTGATCAGCATCTCCCTGGCCAGGATTTTGACTTCCTCCGGGTTCTCCTGGAGAAACCGGACGTAACGATCGAGGTTCTCGATCTGGTGGACGGCCAGCCGCCGGGCGATCCTCCGCTGGATGGTATTGCGCTTGTAGTGGGAGAAGTCGTGGCCGGTCTCGGCGAGGATCAGCATGAAAACCTTCTGGAACTGGCTCTCTATGTTCTTCTCCGTGTCCGCGGGCTTGGGTCTCACCAGGAGCGGATGTTTGAGGTACTGGGCCAATTGCTCGCCCATCTTCTCGACCGGCAGGACGAAATCGACCATGCCTGTGTCGATGGCGCTTCGGGGCATGGAGTCGTACTTGGCCTGGGTCTCGTCCTGGGCCATGAGCAGACCTCCGGCGGCCTTGATCTCCTTGAGTCCGAGCGTGCCGTCGGAGCCGGTGCCCGAGAGGACGATGCCGATCGCCCGGCCCGCCTCCTCCTGGGCCAGGGAGCGGAAGAATGAGTCGATGGGCAAGTGTACACCAACGCGCGGCGGGGGTTCGATGAGGAACAGCACCCCGTTCAAGATCGATACGTCTTTATCCGCCGGACTGAGGTACACGGTGCCCGGCTCAATCTTCATGCCGTCCTCGATGTCCTTGACGGCAAGCTGAGTATGCTTCTCGAGCAGGGACCGCATCACGCTCGTGCGATCCGCCGCGCGGTGCTGAACCACGACGAAAGCCACGTTCAGATCGGCAGGTACGTGCGCAAAGAGCCCCTGTAATGCCTCTAGTCCGCCGGCTGAGGCACCCACGCCCGCTACCGGGCAGGGAGTCCTCTCGTGCGTCTCCGTCTGCTCGGGCTTGGCAGCCGTAGCTTCCGGCTCTACGGCTTGTACATCGCCTGGCTGTCCCATGCTCAGTTCCGCTTTTTCCACGGCCCCAGCTCTGTCCCGCGGCTTCTCCCGTTTGGGTTTGGCCCTTGAATGTTCATCTTTCTTTTCTCCAGCCATGCCTAAAGCTCCAAACCACATGAGGTCCGTTCTGCCTCTCCTGCGTGATGTGCCACATATTATCACGAACGGACCCATGTGCAAGGCTGACTCAATCTAATAGGTGGTTTACCTATCCGAAATAAGGAATCTCCTTAGTCCCTGGAACGAGCCCCCCCTGTAGGCTGAAATACAGGTGTCACAAGCTGACCGCAGAGAATGGCGGGTCAATACAGCTCACGCAATGGGGGATTGCGGCGTGTTTGCAGTCAACATCCTATTTGCCCTGATTATGGCGTTCATTTTCACGATGATCCCTGCCGCATGACTGATGAACTTCTTTGCCGCATATTGCGGGAGAGCGAGGTGTAGAGATGTCCGTTGCCAAAGTCATTGAAGTCAGCGCTTCGTCCCCGGAGAGTTTCGAGGACGCGGTTCGCCAGGGGATTGAACGTGCCAGTGAGACGCTGGACGATATCCGCGGCGCCTGGGTCCAGGAGCAGGAGGTGCGCCTGGAGAACGGCAAGATCTCCGAGTTCCGTGTGAACATGAAGGTCACGTTCGTGCTGCACGGGAAGGAGTAAGCCGGACCCGTGGCGGACGTCACGCTTACTGCCACAGCACCACCTGCTGCCGAAAGGCTGGTCTGCGCCTTGAAGTCCGAAACAAATCCAAAATTCACAAGTCCTAAACGCCGTCGCCGGCTTGGCCCGTTTCGTATTTGGGATTTTGGTATTTTGTGCTTGTTTCGGATTTCGGTATTCGAATTTCGAATCTTCCCCACGACGTAGGCAGTTCGCCGGGCGGGAATAGGCAATTTCCCCGTCCTGTGCTGCGCGGATAAATGAGACAATGTATCTCATGAAGAAGAAGGCGCAGATCGTGGGAATGGCCGTGGCAATGCTGGGCACGACACTGCTTATGGTGGCAGGGGGGTGCAGCAGCAGGCAACGGGACGACCAGGCCGGCACGCCTGCGGGCACCGAGGAGCAGCCGGCAGCGATCAGTGGCACCGTGAAGTACATGGATCTGGAAGGGGGCTTCTGCGGTATCGTCACGGATGATGGGCAGAAGCTCGATCCGGTGAACCTGCCCGATGCGTTCAAACAGGATGGGCTGCGTGTCAAGGCCCGCATCGAGACGCTTGAAGGGCAGGTCTCAGTGCGTATGTGGGGCACGCTGGTCAGGATCATCGACATCCAGCGAGCCCAGTGAACGTCATCCTGCCGAAAGGAATTCAGTCATACGTTCTGAAAGGGTGCAAGGATGAGAGCGGTCACAATCGCATTTGTTGGACTCATTCTGGGCGTATGCCTGATGTGCCAGAGCTGCAGATCGTCAATGGAGACCGGGCCGGACGTCCGGGCAAGATATACGTGGGATGTCCTGAAAGCAAAGCTGGATTACCCGATCGACGAGGTGTTCGGTGCGGCCAGCGACGCCGTCGATCAGCTTGATCTCAAGGTAATGTGGCACGACCAGGATGGGATCGCGGGAGAAGTCGCCACGATAGACGCCCAGCGCGAGAACATCACGATCGACGTGGAGGCGCTGCCGGGATCGCGGACGATCCTGACCATCCGCGCGGGGATCTTCGGCGACAAAAACAAATCGGAGGTGATCTTTGAGCGGATCATGGAGAACCTGAGGCAAGAGGCCGCCGTGGCACGGCGCTAAGAGCTATTTCTTTCATGACACGCCAGCCAGGAGCTCCCTGAGGATGGCCATGTCCTGTTTCATGATCTCTTTAGTTTCCGGAACCCGGAATGCCGCTGCAGGGTGATACGTCATCAGGTACAGCCGCCCGTCACGTTCGACGGTTTGCCCGTGAAGGTCCCGCAGGCTTCCCTCCTCTCCAAGAAGCTGGGAAATCGCCACCTTGCCGAGCAGGACAATGAGCTTGGGATCCACCAGAGGGATTTGCTGATCCAGCCAGTTTTCCTGACAGGTATTCAGCTCGAGCGTGCGCGGAGTCCGATTGCCCGGGGGCCTGCATTTGACGCAGGAGGTGATATAGACATCGTTGCGGGTCAGTCCGGCCACCTCCAGCAGCCGTTCGAGGAGCATCCCGGAAGGCCCGACAAACGGCCGGCCCTGGCGATCCTCTTTGGCCCCGGGCGCCTCGCCGATAATCAATACGTCGGCGGGCACAGGCCCTTCGCCCGGAACGGCGATGGTCCGGCTCTTGTGCAGCGGGCATTTCACGCACACGCGGATTCCCTCATCGAGCTGATGCATCCGCTTTTGTCGCTCTTCTTTAGTCATATATGCCATCCCCGCGTGGACGGGTCTATCTTTCGCTTATAGCGTATCGCCAAGCGTGAAGAAATAGGCCGTTGCGCAGAGGCGTATGAGGAATTGCCTTATTGTCCAGTTGTTATGTGAGCAGTTGTATGTGAGAAGGGGTAACTGGAAACGTCCACAGTTGAGAAAGCAGACGACCGATGGAAAGCGTGCTGAGCCAGACCTGCCGACTGCAAAGCGGCTACTCCATGCCTATTCTCGGTCTTGGGACCTGGACGCTCAACGGATCGACGTGTGAGCGAATTGTCAGCATGGCAGTCCAACTGGGTTACCGGCTGATCGATACGGCCGAGCTGTATGGCAATGAAGAGGAAATCGGCAAGGCGATTCGGAGCTTCGACAGAAGCACCCTGTTCATCACCTCCAAAGTCAGCAGCGCGCACCTCAGCACGAACGACCTCATTGACGCCTGCCGACGGTCCCTCGACCACCTGGGCACCGGCTATCTCGACCTCTACCTGATCCACTGGCCCAATGATGCGATCCCCATAGAATACACAATGGAAGGAATGCAGTACCTTGTGCAGCAACGGGTGGTCCGGAGCGTCGGAGTGAGCAATTTCGACGTGGGACGCCTGCAGGAGGCCATCGCGGCCTCGGATGTCCCCATCTGCAATAACCAGGTGGAATACCATCCGTACCGGCCCCGGCGGGAGATCCCGGAGTTCTGCCGCGAGCACAACATCGCATTGACGGCCTACTGCCCGCTGGCCAAGGGGGCTGTCCTGCGTGATCCCGTCCTTACGAGAATCGGCCGGCAACATGGCAAGTCGGCCGCCCAGGTCAGCCTGCGATGGCTGCTCCAAAAGGGCGCCGTCGTCATTCCAAAGGCCGGCTCCCTCAACCATCTCAAAGAGAACATCGACCTCGACGGATGGGAGCTATCCGTCGAGGAGATGCAGGAAATCGACACGATTGGCATCGAGGCGAAAGTGGTCGACACCGTATATACCTGATGTGAGGGTGTGCCGTGAGACGAGATGTGATCAGTAATGAGGAGATAGCGGAGAGACTGGACCACGTGGCGGACATGCTGGAGCTTGAGGATGAGAATGCTTTCCGGGTCCGCAGCTACCGCAGTGCGGCCCAGACCGTTCGGGACCTGGATCAGCCCGTCATCGAGCTCATGCAGCAGAATGGGGAGAGGGCGTTGCGGACTTTGCCGGGCATCGGGGAGAAGTTGGCGGGGTCCATCAAGGAGATCGCGACGACGGGCCATTTCGGCTTGGAAGAGAAGCTCGAAAGTGAGATCTGGCCCGGCATGTTCTTCACCGAGGTGCCGGGGATAGGCGATGAGCTGGCGCGGCGTATCCATGAACAACTGGGGATCAGCACGTTGGAGGAACTTGAGTTGGCGGCACACGACGGTCGTTTGGAGCAGGTGGAGGGGATCGGTCCCGACCGGGCGGAAGGTGTTCGCGTGGCCCTGGCAGGCATGCTGAGCCAGTCTTCCCGTCGCAGGTTGCAGGAGGCCTTCAGGGAAGAAACCCCGAAAGGCGAGCAGGAAGAGCGGCCATCGGTCGACTTGCTGCTTGACCTTGATGAGGAGTACCGCACGAAGGCGGAGAAGGACCAATTGAGGAAGATCGCCCCGAAGCGATTCAACCCGGAAGGGGAGGCGTGGCTGCCCATCATGAGAGCCAGACGCGAAGGCTGGAGCTTCACAGTCCTGTTCTCGAATACCGCGCTGGCTCACAGGAGCGGCAAGACCCATGATTGGGTCGTGATCTATTACGAGCGGGGCGGCGAACAGCGCCAGAGCACGGTCGTGACGGCCGAGCGCGGCAGGCTGGCGGGTGAGCGGGTGGTCCGAGGCCGCGAGCGAGAGTGCAGAGAGTACTACGATCTATAGCCGCCCACAGAGATCGTTTCATCGTTCAATGCGTATCAAGGGCTCTGCACGATCGTGCGATATGCCTGCTCAATGCCGTTGATGAGCATCTCTACGGCCACGGCGGTGAGTAAGAGTCCCATCAGTCGCTCGATGGCCGTGATGGTCCTTTTGCCCAGCAGCCGCGCCAGTTGATTGGCCAACAGCAGGATGATGCTCGATGCGCTCCACGCCAGCAGCAGAGCCCCCAGCCACCGGGGCCAGTCCACAGGATCGCGGGCCATGAGCAGCATCAGGGTGGCCATGGCGGCTGGACCGGCAATCAAAGGTATGGCCAGTGGAACAATGAAGGGCTCCCCATCCACCTCCTCCACCATGATCCCTTTCGGGCCCGGAAAAATCATCCGCAGGGCAATCAGGAACAGAATGATGCCGCCCGCCGCCCCGAGCGAGGCTTGCGAAATCTGCAGGGCCGTGAGGATGTATTTGCCAAAAAACAAAAACAGGATGAGCGTCGCCAGTGCGATCAGAAGCTCTCGGGTGAGGACCTTTCTGCGCCTCTCCGCGGGCACGTTGGTGAGGATGGACAGAAACGCCGGGATATTGCCGATCGGATCGATCACCAGAAACAGCAGCAGTGCCGCAGAAAAGACATTCATGTCGCGACCTTTGAGGACGGGCTACTGCATGTAGGCCTTCAACAGATACTCCTGGAGCATTCGTTGCGTGTTGAAGAACGAGCCGTTGAGCGCCAGGGCAAAGAGCATGATGCGAATGTATTGCTCGCGGTCGTTGTAGAACATGGGGATGATCGTGTTCTCCAGCTTATCGTACATCGCCGCCGCATCTTGCTCGGAAGTGTCTTTCTTGCCCCTTTTTCTCAAGCTGCCGATGGCCCAGCCGGTCAGGTTCTCGACACAGCCCTCGATCCACCAGCCGTCGAGGATACTCAGGGAGGGTACGCCATTCAGGGCAGCCTTCATGCCGCTCGTTCCCGAGGCCTCGTGAGGGGGCAGAGGCGTGTTGAGCCACAGGTCCACGCCGGGAATGAGGACCTTGGCGACATCAATGTCATAGTTGGGCAGATAGACGATGCGTACCTGCGACCCAAGTGTTTTCTTTGCCTCGAATATGTGCTTGATTAGCTTCTTGCCGGGGTCATCCTTCGGATGTGCTTTGCCCGCAAAGATGATCTGGAGTGCTCCCGCATTAGAGGTGATGCGTCTGAGCTGGTCTACGTCCCTGAGGACAAGGTCGGCTCGCTTGTAAGCCGTGGCTCGCCGCGCGAAGCCAATGGTGAAGGCTTTGGGATTGAGCTTCACCTTCTGCTCTTTTGCCACATACCCGATCAGCCTGGTCTTACACCTGGCGTGTGCCTCCCAGATTTCCTCCGGTGGTATACTCAGCGCGTACCGGATGCTGAAATTGTCCTCTCGCCAGGCGGGGATGTAGCGATCGAGCAGCTTGCGGAACGGGGGGGCCGTCCACGTGGCGGCGTGAACACCGTTGGTGATGGCGTCGATCCGATAGGAGTTGAACATCTCCTGCGATACTTTCCCGTGCTGTTTGGAGACGCCATTGATGTAGTGGCTGAAATTCAACGCCAGGTAGGTCATGTTCAGTGTGTCGCTGTTGCCGGAGAGTTGGCTCTCAATGTGCCAGATTCGGTGCGGGCCGATGACTTTTCGCACGAGAGCCATAGGAAACTTGTCATGGCCGGCCGACACAGGCGTATGTGTCGTGAACACACATTTCTTTCGCACGCTTTCGATGTGCTCGGGTTTGATCTTCTTCCCGCCTGTTCGCTCCAACTCCTCGTTGAACAGTTGCAGGACCAGAAAGGCGGCGTGTCCCTCGTTCATGTGAAAACGGTCGATGTGCTCGTACCCGAGGGTCCGCAGCATTCGCACGCCACCCACGCCCAGCACGTATTCCTGGCAGAGCCGATAGTAACTGTCGCCGCCGTACAGATAATAGCTCAACTCCCTGTCCTTCTTCTCATTCACGGGCAGGTCGGTGTCCAGGAAGAGCACGGGGACCTTGAAACCGGTCATGCCGACAGCGTCATATCGCCACGCCCGAATTGTAACCTCTCGTTGTTCGATGACTACCGTGACCCGAGCGTCGAGCGGCCGGAGGTGATCCGAGATCTTCCAGGATTCCGGGCTCTCGATCTGGTTGCCGGAGGCATCGAGCTTCTGGTCGAGGTAACCCTTGCGAGGCAGGAGCGTGACAGCCACCAGGGGCACCTCCATATCGGCGGCCGTGCGGACGACATCGCCTGCCAGGATGCCCAAGCCGCCGCTGTAGGTGGGCATATCCGACTGAAGACCGATCTCCATGGAGAAATAGGCGATGGACGTTCTATGTAGAGGCTTCGCTGACCGCTGATCCGTCATGTGCAAATCCCTGAATCCTTTCACGTATCAAAAACAAACCCTGTCCATACAGGTGCATGCTGCGCCGGGTTGCCCAGAGCCGTTCTCATTCCTGCACAGCCTGTCGGACAGCCGGCAAAGCAGCAGGCACCCGGAAGACTACCGGCCTTGCTTACCGTGTTTTGCGTCTCACGTCAAGACTTGACCTTGCGAGGAATATTCAAAGGTGTACGACAAAAGAACGACGTTTGGAGCAGATTGCAGCGGCAACCTCCTGCTTCTCTGTCACACTCTTCTCATGGCCATAACTCGCGGATTGGCTCCGGCAGGATTCTCTTGATATCCTCGATCTCGCCATCAGGCATCCTTCTCTCCAGCACGCGGAAGACGGCCTGCGCCGCCTCTCGCGGGTCGTGCTCACGCCTGTAGTCATCGTGTATCTCCTAACGACTGACCCGCATTCCTCTGCTCCTGGGGAACGGTCACCCACCGGTTCGTCCGTCACATCCAGTACTTGCGCCGGCCGTAGTAATCATAAAGGCGGAGCTCATACTGGCGGTTCACGGGCTGATTCGGATCGTAGTGCGGGCTCTTCCTGACCTCATCCCTAGAGTGGCCGATCGATACGGCATTGCTTCGCCAATCGATCCGGCTGACCCACTCGGGAGAGATGAGCACTCTTCTGCCGGGAAGCCAGTTCCTCGTGTCCACCACAATGTACCGTACGATCCATTCCTCGTCATCAATGATGAAATCCTCCACGTGCCCGATATGTCCATCGGTGGCGTGAATGGAATAACCGGCGACCTCCCGCATACTCCTCAGATTGGGGTCCCCGGGCGGCGCTTCTACCGTCTGGGTCGTTCTTGCCACGTGTGTCGTCAGCCCGCCGCGTCCGGCCCCCCAGTAGGGAGACCAGCCGTAGTGCTCAAACAGATCCACCTCATGCTGACGGGATACGGGCTTGTCCGTGTCAATATCCGGACTGTTCTCCACCTGCTCCCGGGTCAGCGCCACAGGCAGGATTTCGCCTTCCGTGCTGGGCGGACCGAGGACATCCGGGATGAGCAGGACCTTTCTGCCGGGCAGCCATTCGCTGGTGTCCACAACCGCGTACCGGATCACCCATCCTTCGCCATCGAACAGAAAATCGTTTACGCGGCCAATATTCCCATCCGTCGCGCGGATATGGTAATCGCGCAGGCTCTTGGCGCTCCGCAGCATGTCCTTTTCTCCAATGGCAGCTCCGCTCAACGGGAGCATGCATGGCCGACCTTACCGTCTCCCTGTCGGCCTGAGAATAGGGGAGACTCGTAAAAGACCCTGTCGTATTGCTCAGACACCTGGATTCCTGGTTGCATTGCCGTATAAGCAAATCGTTGCTATGAACATGGCGGATTTCCTAATCCACAGGCCAACAGGCCACGTTACAGTAGTGATTGCGTGCAATAGGCGGCCGAAAGCTTCGGGTCGCGTGAGATGGAGAACATCATGCAGGTCCCATTGGAGATTGCCTTCAAGGGCATTGTCAATACCACTGAAATCGAAAACCTCATCCGCTCAAAAGTGACCAAGCTGGAACGCGTCTGCAGCTATATCACGAGTTGCCGCGTCGCCGTGGAAAAGCGGCAGGAGCACCAACGTGTCGGCAATCCCTACCGTGTGCGAATCGATATGACCATTCCTCCCGGACATGAGCTGGTCGTGCGACGGGAGTCCACCGAGGGAGACATGCATGATCCGCTGGAGGTTGTTCTCAGGGACGTCTTCAACACGGCGGTGCGGCGATTACAGAAATTGGTCGATCTGCAGCAGGGCGAAGTGAAGGCCCATCCCGAACAGCAGGCCACGGCGATCGTGCACAAGCTGTTTCCGAAGGAGGGATACGGATTCCTCAGAACGGTTGACACGCAGGATGAGATCTATTTCCACCGAAACAGCGTTCTGCACAATCATTTTGAGCGTCTGAAGATTGGCATGGGCGTCCGGTACACGGCGGAGGTCGGCGACAAGGGCCTGCAGGCGACTACGGTGCAGGTTGTTGACACCCCGAGCACCCCAAAGGAGCCCGCGGCCCGGTTTTGACGCTTACATTGCAGACTTTGGACGCATGAATGCTGTCACGGCTCCGGCGACGTGAGGCCTTCCTGGATGGCGTATTTCGTCAGTTGCGCGACGTTATCGATGTCGAGCTTGTTCATCACGCGCAGTCGATGGGCCTCGACCGTCTTGGGACTGATGTGAAGCCGCAGGGCGATCTGCTTCGTAGTCTTGCCTTCCGCCAGGAGTTGCAGGACCTCACGCTCGCGTTGGGTCAGGACGGAGAACGCGTTGGACTCCAGTCTCTCCTCCCCGTGCACCAGGTCTTCCACGACCACGTTGCTGATGGAAGGGCTCACGTAGGTTTTCCCCTCCGCGACGGTGCGGATGGCCCTGGCCAGCTCATCGAAATCACAGTCCTTGAGAAGATAGCCGACGGCCCCGGCCTTGAACATCTCAGTGACGTACCGTTTCGCCGAGTGCATCGAAAGAGCAACGACCTTGACGCTGGGCGTCTCGCGTCGGATTTCCCGGGTGGCTTCGATGCCGTTGAGGTCCGGCATGCTGATATCCATCACCACCACATCCGGCGTGAGCTCTCTTGCCAGCTCCACAGTTGTATGTCCGTCCTCCGCCTGGCCGACCACTTCCATGTCGTCTTCCTGCTGAAGCGCCCTGCCCAGGCCGTGACGCACAATCGCATGATCATCGGCAAGCACTACGCGAATACCCATGTTCTGCTGTCCCCCTCTGTTGCGGTTTCCATTCCACTTGATGCCGCGAGGGCGGCTTTCACTCCTTTGTTATCACTAATCCTAAACCCCTTGCCTTTGCTGTGTCAACTGTCACTGTCAACATTCTTACGAAAACTTGCGGAATTTTGCACCCATGTTATAGCCCGCACCTGACTGCCGTGT
Organism: Sedimentisphaerales bacterium; assembly: GCA_963708075.1. Lineage (GTDB taxonomy): Bacteria > Planctomycetota > Phycisphaerae > Sedimentisphaerales > Anaerobacaceae > PLanc-01. Next base: position 2,665,224 of record OY970194.1, on the reverse strand, counting down.
GCGGCGCACCGGACCCGCCGATATTTATCTAAGACGAATTAGGAAATCTCCTTATTTCTTTCCTCCGGTTGTCGCACTAATGTCATGAGGGGTTCTCCGTGGAGACGAAGCGGCATCGATCGTAGAAAGGATGTGACCGATGAATGTGAAAGCGATGCTTTCGAACGGGCGACCGGCGTGGACGGTTCCCATGTTGTCCCTGGTTTGCCTGCTCGTCAGTGCGTGCGCGCCGGTGTCGGGAGAGGATCGGGAGAGCGTCGCCGTGCTGCGGCAAATGGGCAACGCGTTCGCCTCGGTGGCCGAGAAGGCCTCGCCCGGAGTCGTCGGGGTCGTGGCGAAGCGCAAAGTCTCGCGGGCCAGCGTGCGGCTTGACCAGACGCCCTCCGATGAACCGTTCGACCCATCCCGCGAAGACCTCTTTGACTTCTTCTTCCGCCGAACTCCCCGCGAAGGGACGCCCGAGCGTCAGTTCACCCAAAGGGCACAGGCCTCGGGATTCATCATTTCAGAGGACGGCTATATTCTCACGAACAATCACGTGGTGGGCGGCGCCGACCAGGTTATGGTAGATCTGGGCGAGGGCCGGAGCCTGGAGGCGAAGATCATCGGCACGGATCCTGAGTCCGATGTGGCCGTCATCAAGATTGATGCCAACAATCTGAAAGCCGTAGTACTGGGGGACTCGGAGGCACTAAAGGTCGGGGAGTGGGTGGTCGCCATCGGCAGTCCCATGGGTCTGAGCCACACGGTCACGGCGGGCATCGTCAGTGCCAAGGGCCGAAGCGGCCTCAACATCGCCACGTACGAGAACTTCATTCAAACCGACGCGGCCATCAACATGGGCAATTCGGGAGGGCCTTTGGTCAATCTCGATGGACAAGTGGTCGGGATCAATACGGCGATCCTTGGGCCGGGCGGCGGCAACATCGGCATTGGTTTTGCCATTCCGATCAATACGGCCAAGGACGTCGCCAATCAGCTTATGAAGACGGGATCTGTGGAGCGGGGCTATCTCGGCGTCTTTCCGCAGGATCTGACGCCGGAGCTCGCGGAAGCCCTGGAAGTCAAAGATGCCAAAGGCGTCGTGATCACGCAAATCTCCGAAGGAGGGCCCGCCGCTGATGCCGGTATGGAGCGGGATGACGTTGTCCTGGAGTTCGGGGGCTCGACTGTCGAATCCGCCTCGCAATTTCGCAATCTCGTGGCGGCCCATAAGGCGGGGGAGAAGGTCGAAATGACGGTACTGCGCGACGGGGAGCGCAAAACGCTTACAGTAACCATGGGCAAGCGGCCATCGGCCGAGGAACTCCTCCGCGGCCGGCAGGAGCCGCAACAGCGTTCCCAGGAGCAGTCGCAGCGTCTCGGTTTGACCGTGCAGGATCTTACGCCGGAACTGGCGGGACAGTACAAGCTCAAGGACCAGACTGGCGTGATCATCACAAGAGTGACGCAGGGTTCCGAGGCGGCCGAAAAGGGCCTGCGGGCCGGATACCTCATCCGGGAGGTCAATCGCCGGCCGGTCAACAATGTGCAGGAATTCAGGGATGCCGTCACCGTGGCCTCCGCCAAAGGCCGGGCTCTGCTCCTTATAACCGATGGCCAGGCCAGTCAGTATGTCGTTCTGAAGGTTGCACAGGATTGAGGGGGACAGACACGATGAAAGCTCTCATTCTGGTTGCCAGTGACGTAGAAGACATCGAGTTCTTCTATCCCTACTATCGCCTGCAAGAGGAAGGCTGGGAAATCGATGTGGCCACGCCGGATGGTCAGAAAATCGTAGGCAAGCACGGGTATGACTTCGAGCCGGACATGAAGATCTCCGAGGCAAACGCCGAAGACTATGACCTGCTTGTCCTGCCCGGCGGCAAAGCTCCGGAGCGCGTGCGACTGCAACCGAAGGCCGTGGAGATCGCCAGGAGCATGCTCGACGGCGGCAAGACGGTCGCGGCCATCTGCCACGGCATCCAGACGCTGATCTCCGCCGACGTCCTGAGGGGCAGGAAAGCCACCTGCTGGCAGGGAATCCGCGATGACGCCAAGGCGGCTGGAGCTGAATACCTCGACCAGGAAGTGGTGGTTGATGGCAACCTGATTACAAGCCGCCAACCCGAGGATCTGCCGGCCTTTTGCCGTGAGACCCTCATAGCCGCCAGACAAGCTGTCTGATCGGCGAGGTACGAGGGCCGAACAATGGCGATCCGCTTGAAGAGAGCCTACGACAGACCCACAAGGAACGATGGTTTTCGGGTCCTTGTGGATCGCGTGTGGCCCCGCGGCGTGACCAAAGAACAGTTGAAGATGGATATGTGGCTCAAGAACATCGCGCCCAGCACTCAATTGCGCAAGTGGTTCGGTCACGATCCGGAAAAGTGGAAGGAATTCAGGAAACGCTACTTCAAGGAGTTGGACTCGCATCCTGAGGAGATACGGTTGCTCCGAGAGAAGATGCAGAGCGGGGAAGTGACGCTGGTCTTCGGCGCCAAAGAGGAGCGATTCAACAACGCCGAGGCAATCAAGGAGTACCTGGAGAGTCGCTGAGGCCGTACAGCGGCATTCCCTCATGGCGTTGCGGGTCAATTGTCATCCCGAATCAAATACGGGTCTGGCAAGATGCACGTCTACGGCTGATCATCGGGCAGCCGCGGGGGAGCGGGGGGCTCCGGCTGTTCTGGGGCTGTCGGTATCATCCTGATTTCTCGCGTGGCCGCCAGGCCGCGCAGCGTTTCCGTCATCTGGTCCAGTCGCTGTTCCACACGCCAGTGGATCGTGCCCTCTTCTTCCGGCGAGCCCGCCTTAAAGCCTGTCAGGAGTTCGAGACCCTCATCCACTGTACGGATCGGATAGACGTGAAACTCGCCGTCGGCAATGGCCTGCCGCACGTCCTTGCGGAGAATGAGGTTCTTCACGTTGCTCTGTGGGATGCATACGCCCTGTCGGCCTGTCAGTCCAATGACGCGGCACACATCAAAAAACCCCTCGATCTTCTCGTTGACGCCGCCGATCGCTTGGATGTCTCCCCACTGATTGACTGACCCGGTGACGGCGACATCCTGACGGATGGGCACCTGGGCCAGATTGGAGACGAGGACGTAAATCTCGGCCGCACTGGCGCTATCGCCTTCGATGCCACTGTATGTCTGCTCGAACGCGATGCTCGCCGACAGTGTGAGCGGCCTTTTCTGCCCGTATTTGTTGCGCAGGAACCCGCCGATGATGAGCACTGCCTTATCGTGCGTTCGGCCGGAGAGTTTCGCCTCGCGCTCGATGTTGATCAGTCCTTCGGCGCCCAGCCCCAGGGAGGCCGTCACCCGGGTGGGCCTGCCGAACGCGTAATCGCCCAGATCGACGACCGCCAGACCGTTGATCTGACCGATTCTGCGTCCCTGCACGTCCACAAGCAGCGTGCCGTCTTCAATCATCTCCCGGATCTTCTCCGCAATGCGGTCAGACCGGAAGATGCGATTGTCCAGCGCCTCCTCCACGTGCGAGGCCTCAACGTACCTGGAGTCGCGAATCCGTGCGAAGTAACCGGCCTCCCGGATCAGATCGGCGGCTTCCGAGAGACGAGTCAGCAGCTTGGTTCTGTCCGCCACCTGTTTCGCGCCGAAACGGATGATCTCGCCGACGGCCTCCCGGGTGAATGGCTTGAGGTCCTCCTTTTTCGCGACCGCCGCCACGAATCGGGCGTACTGCATCTCCTCCCGGTCGCCGCGAGGCATCTCCGTGCCGAAATCGGCCTTGATCTTGAACAGGAGCGAGAACTCATCATCATAAAACTGGAGCAGGTAGTACAGGAGCGGATTGCCTGCGACGACAACCTTGGTGGTGATCGGGATCGGCTCCGGGCGCAGCCCGCCTGTGCTGAAAGGCATCCAGGAGTTATAGCTTTCCAGTTCGATGCGTCCGCTTTTGAGAGCCCGCTTGAGACCCTTGTAGACAAACGGCTCGGTCAGCGCATCTTCGATATTGAACACGAGGTAGCCGCCGTTCGCCTGTAACAGGCTGCCCGCCTTGATCTGGGTGAAATCCGTGGCGAGCCGGCCCCAGCGATCCACGGTACGATCGATGCTCCCAAAGAGATTGCGGTAGGTGGGCACTTCCTCCACAATGATGGGTGCAGCCTGGGTCTCGCTATTATCCACGACGACATTGACTCTATATTCGAACAGGGGGCGTTCCGTTTCGCGACCGAGCATTGCCTGCAGTTGCGGCGGGACGGCCTGCGGCGCACCGCCCTCCTGGAAGTCGGAGAGATTGTCAAGGATGTGATTGTGCACGTGGTCAAGATACTGCCGCACACGATCATAGTCCTGGTAGGATTGCTTGATGCCTTCGATCATGGGAGCGATCACGTAATCAGCGAACTGCCGCTCGACGCTCCGCACTTCCTCGCTGAGGTTCTGCATCATCTGGTACTGCTCTTGCATCAGCCTGCCGACCTCGCGGGCAAGCTCCTTCTCTCCCTCTGCAAGCCGGTTTCTCTCCGTCTCCGTGAGCGTCTCGAGTTGCTCCCGCGTTTCGGCCGGCTTGCCCTCGATAAAAGGCAGAAATGAGACTCGCCCGCCCGGGCTGAACCCGATCTCAAAGCCGCGGTCCTTTGCCATTTTCGCCAGCCGGCTTGTGTGCTCCTCGATCCGTTCTTCGTACTTGCGGCTGAGCTGCTCCTTCTCCTCCCGGAAGTCCTGCTGGCGGAACGCCTTGGGCAGTGCTTCCTTCAGGTGTTGAACGAGTCGATCCATGTCCTTCTCGAGCTGCCGGCCCTTCCCGGGCGCAAGGCCGATGGCCCAGGGCTGGTCGGGATCGGTGAAGTTGTGCACGTACACCCAGTCTCCGGGCGTCGCCGACCCGTCCAATCGCTTCTGCAGACTGCGCTTGATCGTCTGCATCTTGCCGCTGCCCGTCAACCCGGCCACAAAGATGTTATAGCCTCTCTCTTTGATGCCCAAGCCGATTTCCAGGGCTGACATGGCCCGGCTCTGCCCGATGATCTCGTCCAGTGGCTCCAGGTCCGCCGTCGTGGCGAAATCCAGAGCGTTCAGATCGATGGTGAGATCCGCTTCTTCGGCGGGCAACTCCTGGACCGGGGCTGCTGTCTGAAGCTGGTGGTTTGGCGCAATGACTGCCGTGCCTTGTGACTCATTCCTATGGGTATCGTCCATGATAAACCTTACGCATTCTTCGACTTGGGAACGATCAGTATCAGTACCCCGTCTTGCCAGTGGTTCTCGATGGTTTCTTCGTCGATGTTGAAGCCGAACTCAAAGACACGGGAGAATCTGCCTTCACACCGTTCATGCAGGCGGGCGGACGTCTCCTTCGTCTTTTCTCTTCGCTCTCGTTGTCCTTCGATGGTAACCGTTCTGTCCTGAGCCCATATCCGCACCTGCTCGGCTTTCACTCCCGGCAAATCCATTTCGATCGTGAATGTATTGTCGTTCTCCCAGATGTCCACGGGCGGATTCCAGCAGGACGCTCCCCACGGCTTGTGAATCAGCTCATCAAAAAGGGCATGAATCTCGTGATGATGATATTGTAAGCCCTGGTGCTTTACCGCGTCGAGCCGATGGTACAGCAGGGTTCGGCGACTGTGCTTGTCCGGCACGTTCATCCGATATCCTTTCCTTTCCTGTGAACGTACGCCGGCTCAGGCCCATGCTCAATCAGGAATATCCCTAAACGGATCGACGACTTACGATTGACGATTTACGATTTGACAACCGGGTTTGGGCTCCTGCGTATACTACTATGTGATTACTTGGGATTTCGCCCTCGCAGTGGCGAATCATAAATCAAGAATCGTAAATCGTAAATCCAAAGATGAACATCTTGATGCTAACCAATACGTTTACTCCGTTCGTGGGCGGCGTGGCGCGGTCGGTGACAGCCTTCGCCAACGAATGTCGCAAAGCCGGACACCGGGTAGTCATTGTGGCGCCTGTTTTTGCCGGAGCGCCCGAATCGGAGGAGGATGTGATTCGCATTCCTGCGATTCAGCACTTCAACGGAAGCGATTTCTCGGTGGCTCTGCCCATCCCCGGCTATCTTTCACTGCGTCTCGAGCAGTTCCGGCCGGATATCGTTCACTCCCATCATCCACATCTGCTGGGCAATACCGCCGTTCGCATCGCAAGCCGGTTCAGCCGACCGCTGGTGTTCACGCATCACACGATGTATGAGCATTACCTTCATTACGTGCCGGCCGAGGCGAACCGGATGCAGCAGTTCGTCGTCAGCCTCGTCACCGGGTACTGCAATCTCTGCGATCACGTGATCGCGCCCAGCCAGAGCGTCGCCAGGGTCCTTCGCCGGCGGGGCGTGGAAACACCCGTCAGCGTGGTTCCCACCGGGGTGGACGTACAGCGGTTTGCCAACGGAGATGGCCTCGCTTTTCGGCGGTTCATGGGGATACCCCAGGAGGCGTTTGTAGCGGGATATGTAGGCGCCTGGCGCCCGAGAAGAACCTGCCATTCCTTGCGGAAGCGATTCGCAAGTATGTCGCCCGCAGGAAGAACGCGCAATTCCTCGTGGTAGGGTCCGGCCCTTCCGAGGATGCGATCCGGGAGATATTCGATCAGGGCGAATTGAGCAGCCGTCTGCACCTCACGGGTTCCCTGGATGGGCAGAACCTTGTGGACGCATATCATGCAATGGACGTCTTTGTCTTCGCCTCGTACACGGAGACGCAGGGCATGGTATTGACCGAGGCGATGGCGGCATGCAGGCCCGTGGTGGCGCTGGATGCGCCGGGCGTGCGAGAGGTGATCAAAGACGGGTACAATGGACGCTTGCTCAAGCATCGCGACGTCAGCGATTTCACTGCCGCCATAGCCCAACTCGCGTCGATCTCACCGCGGCGTCGCGACAAACTCAGGCAAGCTGCCAGTGAGACGGCTCAACGATTCTCCATGGATCGATGTGCCCGCAAACTCCTGGACGTTTACAGACATGTTCTCAAGCAGCAGCCCCCCGGACCGAGGGACGAGAGTGTCTGGCACCAGGCGTCGGAGGAAGTCAAGGCTGAATGGGAACTGCTCAAGAACATGGCGGAAGCGGTCACCCGCGCCCTCAAGTAGCGGCAGTATCCCGGGAATGTGGAAGGCATGCTGAACTTCATTGAGACCTTTATCAGGAGCTCTCGCCGGTGGCTGAGCCGAAGTGAATGGTTGATCCGGCTGCTGCGCCTGACGAAGGCCGGGGGGCAGGCGTGCGAGCCGGGGCTTGTCCTGATCCAGATCGACGGGCTGTCCCGCCATCAGTTGGAGCGGGCGATGAGGAAGGGGAACATGCCTTTCCTCACGGAACTTCGACGCAAACACAGGTATCAGGTGCATTCCCTGTACAGCGGGCTACCCTCCAGCACGCCGGCCATGACGGCGGAGCTTCTGTACGGCGTCAAGTGCGCTGTCCCCGCGTTCAGTTTCTACGATCGGGCCGATGGGGCCATGTACCGCATGTTCGAGCCGCGAGCCGCCAAGGAACTCGACCAGCGGCTGCAAACACAGGGGCAACCGTTACTTGCGGGGGGCAGTGCCTACGCCGCCATCTATACGGGCGGAGCGGAGGAAACGCATTTCTGTGCATCCACTCTGGGGCTGGACTACCTGTTCAAGTCGAACTACCCGCTTCGGATGGCCCTCATCGTCCTGCTGAGCATATACAGTTGGATTCGCGTGGGTGTCTTGCTTGTCATCGAGTTTCTGCTCGCGCTGTTTGACGTGGTGCGGGGTTTCATTGCCGGGCAGGACTTGTGGAAGGAAATCAAGTTCATCCCGTCGCGGGTAGGCGTGTCGATCCTCATGCGGGAGCTGGCGACGATCGGCGCGAAAATCGATGTGACTCGCGGCCTGCCGGTGATCTACCTGGACCTGGTCGGCTACGACGAGCAGAGTCACCGACGCGGGCCCGGCTCGCGGTTTGCCCACTGGACGCTCAAAGGCATCGACGATGCGATTGCCCGTATTTGGAGGGCCGCCCAGCGTTCTGCCGTGCGGGACTACGACGTGTGGGTCTTCTCCGATCACGGCAGCGAGGCGATGCTTTCCTATCCTCGCGAGCGCGGGCGGACCCTGCAAGAGGCGATCTCGGAGGTCTTCGGTGCGACCACCAAGGTCTTCGTGACCGAGCACGACAACAGGGGAATCCAGTCCAAGAGGATGCGCGCGTATATGCGTGGCGCTGGGCAGGAGATGCCCATGCGAGACGTTGGGCCGGCGCCGACGGGCCGCAATGAGCCCATTGTGGCGGCGATGGGGCCGGTGGGACACGTCTATACAGACCAGTCATTGGATGGCGGGGAGCGGGAACGGCTGGCCAGGTCGCTCGTGGAGCAGGCGAAGGTGCCCATGGTCAGCGTCACGGAAGGCGCGGATAAGGTCCGCGTCTGGACAAAGGAGAAGCAATTCATCCTGCCGCAGGATGCTGAGCAGGTCTTCGCTGCCCATCATCCGTTCCTGGAGGAGATCACCCACGACTTCATAAGGCTTTGCCGGCACCCGAACGCAGGGGATTTTGTCCTCTGGGGGTGGAGCCGAAATGGGCCTGCCTACACATTTCCGATTGAGAACGGCTCTCACGCCGGCCCGGGCCTGGAGGAGACCCACGCCTTCGCCCTGTTGCCCGACGATGCCCCGCTGGACATCGGCACAAAGCGGTACCTTCGACCGCTTGATTTGCGCAACGCGGCGTTGCGGCACTTGGGCCGCTACCGGTATCCGCTCCCGTCTGCTCCGGAGATCGCCTCGGGGCGAGGCCTGCTGCGCGTGATGACGTATAACGTGCACAGTTGCGTGGGCATCGACGGCAAGCTGTCGCCCCATCGCATCGCAAGGGTGATTGCTCGCTACAGGCCGGATGTCGTTGCACTTCAGGAGGTGGACGTGGGCCGCCCTCGCACGAGGCAGGCAGACCAGGCGCAACTGATTGGCCAGTGCCTGAAGATGAATTACCACTTCTACCCGACGATCCAGGTTGCAGAGGAGCGCTACGGGGACTGTATCCTGAGCCGTCTGCCGATGCGGCTTGTGAAAACGGGCGTGCTTCCTACGCTGTCGGACAGACACCGGCTCGAGCTGCGAGGGGCATTGTGGGTGGCCATCGAACTGGACGGCAGAGCCATCCAGTTCGTCAATACCCATCTCGGACTTATTGCACGGGAGAGGCTGGGGCAGATCCGTGCGCTGCTTGGGGACGATTGGCTGGGACGCTCGAACGGCACGGACCCTGTCGTTCTTTGCGGCGATTTCAATGCATCACCACTGTCGAGCGTGTGGAGGTTATGCTCGCAGAAGCTTCGCGATGTCCAGGTGGACGTGCTGCACCGGTCCCCGCGTCGGACGTGGTTCGGCCATTACCCGATTGCGCGCATCGATCACATTTTCGTGAACTCACAGGTGGAGGTGGTGAGGGTGGACGTTGGCGACGATTACCTGGCGCGTCTGGCCTCCGATCATCGTCCGCTGTTCGCCGAGCTGCGAGTGAAGCAGTGACTATTGAGGCTTCCCATTTTGCATCACACTGGGGAATACGCCGGTGCCAGCCTGGCCTTGAGGCTGATCTCCGCTCCCGTGAGCACTTGTGAGACGGGACAAGTGTTCTTGGCGTTTTCCGCCAGGCTGAGGAATTCCTCGTCATCGATGTCCGGCACTCGGCCTTCTGTGTCCAGCTCAACTGTCGTGATGGCAAAACCGTCCGGCGTCTTCTCGATGGAGACGCTGGCGGAGGTGTCGATTTCCTGAGGCGAATAGCCCGCCCGTTCCAGATCGCCGGCCAGGGCCATGGAAAAGCATCCGGCCAGTGCGGCGCCAATCAACTCCTCCGGATTGGTGCCGGGGCCCGACTCGAACCGGGACTGGAAGGAATACGGGGCCTTGAAAAGGCCGCTGCCCAGTTCCATGGTGCCATTGCCGCTCTTCAGTCCCCCTCGCCAGACGATCGTCGCTTTGCGCTGCGCCATATTCTTTTCTCCCTTCACGCGTTGTTCCGGCCGCGTTGCATACACTCCGTCAGAGTCGGCAGAAGTCATCGTTCCACGACAATGGCAGAAGTCGGACATTCATCCGCTGCCTCCTGCGTCGCATCCTCATATTCCTTGGGTACCGTGTCCACTTTTACATGGGCGATATCCTCACCCATCTCGAATACTTCCGGGCAGATCTCGACACAACGACCGCAGGCAATGCAATCTTCGGTAACATGCGCTTTCATCCGATTCTCCTTGCGCCAGTCCAGTACGACTCCTGTTTCCCCAACCCAGATTGTACCATGTCCTTAATTATAGGCATCGTTAGAGGAATCATAGTAGGAATTTGCTTAATCTGCGTCGTACGAGCGGCTAATGCACAAGCATAAGGCAACGTGAGTCTGCATCAGCAATGGCGAGTTCTCGAATCAGGACAAAACGCACCCTCGCACAAGCGGTCCGTAGGTATGGTTACATGAGAAGAATCGCAGGGTGTGCCGCGGAGGTTCCGCCGTGCATGTAAGGAGAGCAGCGTGCTTCGCAGCGTCATTAGTCTCAGGGGATTCAGCATCGGCGCCAAAGATGGCGAGATCGGCAAGGTGCACACGTTCCTCTTTGACGATCTCAGTTGGGCCATCCGGTATCTGGTCGTGGACACGGGCGGATGGCTTCGCGGGCGCAAGGTGCTGATCGCCGCAACCGCCCTGGGCCGGCCGGACTGGCACACTCAATCCTTTCCCGTCGAACTGACCAAACAACAGGTCAGAGACTCGCCTGACATTGATGAGAACGAGCCCATCTCACGACAGCGAGAGGCTGAACTGCACAGATACTATAACTGGGTCCCATACTGGGGGACCGGCTATGGCGCCGCCGTGTTCACGGTTCCGCCTGGGCAGGAGGAACAGGAGTCGTCCGAGGAGGGTACCGGAGGAACCTCAAACCTGAGGAGCACGAGAGAGGTCATTGGATATCGGATCCACGCGACCGACGGTCAGATCGGCCACGTCGAAGATTTCATCATCAGCGATGAGGATTGGGTCATCCGCTACCTGGTCGTGGATACACGCCACTGGCTCCCCGGACGGAGTGTGCTTGTCTCATCTGAGTGGGTCAGGAATATAAGCTGGGAAGGACGGGAAGTGTGGGTGGATGTCCCCAAACAGATGATCGAAGACAGCCCGCCGTATGATCCATCTGCTCCGGTGAATCGGGAGTACGAAGTGCAGATGTACGATTTCTACGGACGCCCAAAGTACTGGACTTGAAATCAACTGGGTCTTGATCGGGAACTCCCATGAATATACAGAGCACAATGATGGGCGAGATACGACAGAACCTGGTAACAGATCGATGGGTCATTTATGCGCCCGAACGGGCCGGGGGACCTCGCCGGGCAAGGACGAAACACCCCGCGGCACATCTGGCCGAGCGGGACCCGCAGTGTCCGTTCTGCCTGGGCAATGAGCGGATGCTCCCATCGATCATCTTTGAGATGCCCTCGAAAGAGAACGGCTTGTGGCAGACGCGGGTCGTGCCGGACAAGTATCCCGTCCTCACCGCTGAGACAGATGTGGCGGGCGTAAATCGCGGGATCTACCTGGTCACCTCCAATTACGGCCGTCAGGAGGTCATCATCGAGAGCCGGTTTCACAACCGCGACCTTCCCCTGATGACGCACGAGGAAGCTGAGGCGGTCGTGGAGACCTACGTGACACGGCATAGCGAGCTGTACAACACGGATGAGAGCATCGAGTCGGTCATCATTTTCCGCAACCATGGCGAGCAGGCGGGCGCTGCCATCCTCCATCCGCATTCGCAGGTGTTGGCGACCAGCATCGTGCCGGAGTTCGTCTCACGCCGCGAGCATATCGCGGAGAACTACTTCCAGCAAAACCGGCGATGCGTTCTGTGTGACATTGTGGATTTCGAAGAGTCCGACAGGGCGAGGCTCGTGTATGAGAATAGCTCGTTTCTGTCGTTTGTTCCTTTCGCCGCCGAAGTACCGTTCGAAGTGTGGATTACGCCGAAGAGGCACAGTCCCGATTTCGGCCTCATCGCAAGGCAGGAGAAGGAGCATTTTGCCATCGCTCTGCAGGAGGTGCTCCAGCGGCTTCATGACCAGCTCAATGACCCGGACTACAACTACGTCATTCACAGCTACTCCCGGCAGAATTCCATCGTTCCCTATCTGCACTGGTACCTGCAAATCCGGCCCCGGCTGACGATGCCATCGGGATTCGAGATCGGCTCCGGGATGCAGATCAACGCCTCGTGGCCGGAGCAGGATGCCAAGGTATTGAGACAGGAAGAAGAATGAGCATAGACAGTCCTTTCGAGGATGAGGAATGGCAGCTATGACAACAGCGACAATCAAAGCGGGCTCGGAGTTGAGCCAACAGGTGCACGATTTCGTGCGAAAGGATTTCTCCCCGCACTACGGGCAGCCGGAAGTGGAGTCCCAGTCTGATCCGTTCTGGGGACAGTTTCTGAATCTGGGCACTCAACTGTGGCTGGATTCAGGCAATTTTGAAGATGTGGGGCGCGTATGGACGCGGGAATTCACCGCCCTGACGACGAACAACACGCTCCTTAACAAGGAAGTGCAAACGGGGACCTATGATGGGCTGATCGCGGAGGCGGCCGACCTTCTCTCCGACTTCCCGGATCTTACCGAGCGGGAATTTATGCTGGAGATGGCCTTCATCCTGAACGCGACCCACGGGCTGCGTCTGGTCGAGCGATTCGACGCCCACGTCTCCGTGGAAGAGCACACCGATCTGGCTCATGACGTCGAGCGATCCGTGGAGTACGCGCGGCGGTACTATGCGGTCTGTCCCGAGCGGTTCTATGTGAAGATCCCATTCACCCCGGCGGGATTGCTTGCCACCCGCCAGGCACGGCAGGAGGGTATCCCGATCAATCACACCCTCGGCTTCTCCGCACGCCAGAACTACGTCATCACGCGGGTCGCCTGGCCGAACTTCGTCAATGTCTTTCTGGGGCGGCTGAACGGCTTCATCGCCGAGAATGATCTGGGCAGCGGTGAGTACGTCGGTGAGAAGGCCACCCTGGCATCCCAGGAGGCGGTTCGCTCCCTGAGAGTAGAAGCCGGAATCCAGACGTACCAGATTGGAGCGAGTTTCCGGTCCTGGGAGCAGTACGTGAATCTGGCGGGGATTGACGTGATCACGTCGCCGCCCAAGATCGCGGGCGAGCTCCGGCGAAGGGCCGATGAGCTGCCGCCCATCGAGAGCCGGCTTGGTCAGAACTATGCCCTTGGCCTCAATGACGATGTCGATCCGCATCGCATCGGACTTGACACCCTTTGGGATGTGGACGACAAATTGGTTGCCTGCATCGATGCCCTCGGCCGGGAGGATATCGATCTGCTCAATGCTGACAGGCTCATCAGTTTCTTCGAGGCACATGGGTGCAGCGACTTTCTAGTTCGATGGAGCAACAGCGAGATCGCCACGAGTGCCGAGGAGGGCAAGATTCCCAAGCTTGACAACTGGGCGGATCAATTGGCACACCGGTCCATCGGGCTGGATAGTCTCATGAATCTGGCCGGCCTCAACAGCTTCATCACCGATCAACGCGAGATGGATACCCACGTGCAAGACGTGCTCGGCAAGGCGGGCTTCTGGAAATGGTAGAGCGAGCGGCCACCGGTATGAATGCACTCGCCTGCGAAGTACATCGGCGCCAAGCCCATCACGTTAATACCGGAAGATGGCCGCGTGGGGACTCCCGGTGGGCATCTCCTCTCTCCTTAGAGCGTAGATCGTGCCCTGATGTTCCAGCACGTACACGGTCGCGAGGTCGATGAGGTCCACATCTCCTTCTCCAGGACTGTCGTGGACTGTCGTCAGCAGTGTCTCAGGATCGAACTGGCCCCAGGCCTTGGCATTCGGCTCGATGAACAGGGCGCGGACCCGCCCATGATAAGCGGCCGGCAGAATCGTCTCGAGTTTGTCCGAGGTCTTATCCGTATTCGAGAAGTCGGCGTAATGGCCGAGCATGGTTTGCCTTGCCTGGGCGAAATATGGCTCGACGATCTCCCACGCCGCGTCGTGAATCTGGTTTTGGTCAAGCTCCTGCGGGTTTCCAGGGATGCCCTCGTTCAGAAGGTTGTGATAGGCGTTCTCCTGCCTGTAGAACGCTTGTTCATACTCTACCCCGGCCAGAACAAGGGGAGCCGTCTCCGTACTCAGGTACTTCTCCAGCTTCCTGGCCACCGCCTGTATGTACCTCGTCACGTCGTCTTTGTAAGTCGCCTTGTCAGCGATGGTGCCCTGGCCGTGAAGGACGACATTCGTCCTGGCAGTCTGCGTGAGGGCCATGGTATGACCCTGAATATGCTCCTCGGCCTGATCGTATTGCCTGAGGTCGCCGATGCTCTTCAACATCTCGGGCACCGCGATTTCCTGAATGCCGAGTCGGGTCGCCTCGAAGAAGCGAATCTGCTTCTGGCTTAGCGCCAGGACGTAGAATCGACCATCCTCGGAGAACATGGGCACCAACTGCCTGATCGAAAAATGATCTGAAACGACCACCTCATCCTGGAATCGCAGCGGCAGTCGGTAGAATTGGAACAGTTCCCGCGAGGCGAACAAGGCGAGGCCATCTGACTGGTACAGCCAGAAGCTTTGACTCACGACCAGATTACTGGCCTGCTCCAGGAGGTCAGATGCCTGGTCCCTCGGATAGCCTGCTTCGCTGAGTCGCTCTTTCGCCTCGGCGATGGCGTTCTTGAGCCGGATCGGGTCTTCCCGTATCTCCTTCCTGCCGGTGCGATGTGTTGGGAGGTATATCGAAATACTGGGCCATTGCTTGTGTTCAACCAACGCTCTCAGGTTCTCGGTTCGCAGCAACTCCATCATCACCTCAGGACGCGTGGTTCAGTTGCGCTCGATTGCCGCCTCCATGACGGCTGCGCCACACGCTGCCCTGAGGGTAAATGGGGATCGACCCACCCGCAATGCGCGGTGTGCTCAGTTGCTCTGAGGAATATCCTCACCGGCGCCAAATCGCGCCGGACAGGTCAAGCTATTTGCCTTTCAATGAAGCTATGTGATACTTAGCCCATGTGTGGCCGGCGTTGAAATTGAGCGCCTGCTCGAATTGGTTCCTGGCTTCTTCGAGGCGGCCCTGACCCAGCAACCCCAGGCCAAGCTCGTAGTGGGCGGTTGCCCGCTGGCCCTGGCGGGTCTGCTGCTCGCCGAACTTGGCGAAGAAATCGACGTCGCCCTCGCCCGAGATCCTCTTCGTGCCCGAGGCGACCAAGTCCTTGAGTATGCCGTCGGCCTTTTCCTTCTGGCCCAGCTCCTGCATCGCCATGGCCTGATAGAAGCGAGCCTCCGACCCGCCGAAACGAATCTCCTGGCCGGCCGCCTGCGTATAGAGTTTATTCGCCTGTTCCGCCTGGCCCAGTGCGGTGTAGGCGGTGGCGGTCAGGTAGGCCACTTGCGGGCCGCGCCTGTCATTTTCCGGCCGCTCGATGGCCAGGTTGTCAGGGTACTCCGATGCCTGCTGGAAGTGCTTGAGGGCCTTCTCGTATTGCTTCTCGCTCATATACGCCAGGCCGCGCAGCAGATGCGCATCGACGTATGTATCGTGAAGCTCACGGCCGCCGCCTTCACTGGTGTAGAACTGGTTGTTTGTCAGCAGGTCGATGGCCCGGTCGTACTTACCCATGGGTATGAGCAGGGCGATCTCCCGGATCAGCAGGGGCTTGTGCTGGGCGATCAGCTCGTGATTGTCCTCCAGCAGTCTCAGCCGTTTCTCAGGCGACGCATTCGCCCGCTCGTACAGATCATCCAACTCAAGGTAATACCCGGCGTCGCGGTCGGTGCAGGCGATTGCCTTCTCGTAGCTGGTGATGGCTTTTACCGTGTTGCTGTCGTGCCGGTAATAGCCCCAGCCAAGATTGCGGTGGACAACGGCGAGCGTCGTGTCGAGCGACGCGGACTTTTCCCAAGCCTCGATGGCCTTCTCCGGCTGATTGTCGTAGAGGAGGTTCCCGAGGTAATAGTATGCCCGTGCGTCGGATGGATTAGCCTTGATTGTGGCCTTGAGGACATCCGCCGATTCGAACCGGAACGGGAAGCAGTAGTCAGCGGGCATCTTCACGGCCAGCCGATATTGCTCTGTGGCCTTTTCCGTCTGGCCCTTCTGCTCGTACAGATATCCGAGATAGTAGTACACCATCGGGTAGGTGCTTGCGGAGCCCATCTTCGACTTCACGGGCCGTTGCAGGATGTCGATGGCCTCGTCCCAGAGACCCCAGTCCATGTAGTCGGCGGCCAGCTCCAGGTAGGATTGCACATCGTCACGCATGACGGCCTTCATCCGGGCCAGCACCTGCTTGGCGGCGGACTTCGATCGCGACAGATACGTCTCATTCATCGCCAGGAAGTCGAGCGGGTCGGCGGTGAGCACGCTGTGAATCGGAGCCGTCGCCTCCGCGGGCCGGCCGAGCTTGCGCAGCATCGCCGCCCGGAAACCGGCGGCCTTGGTGTTGAGTGTGTTCGTCGAGAGAGATTGGTCAATCTGTTCCAGGGCCTTGGTGAAATCGCCCTTTCGACTGGAGAGGGCTGCTAACTGGAAGTATCCGGCACTGTGGAACGCGTAGTCCCATGTCGAGCGGTAGAAGGCGTCGTACGCCTCCTCCAGTCGGCCCTGTCCCTTCAGTGACAGGCCGAGGTGGTAGTAAGCCTCCGTATTCACGGGTCGGGTGTATTCCGCCGAGACCTTGCGGATCGCCCGGCGCAGATGTTCCTCTGCCTGCTGGTACATGCCGCGCTTGTTGTAGCTGGCGCCGACGACCGTGTTCGTGCGGGAGTCGTCCGGGTCGCGCTTCAACGCCTCGTTGTAGTAGTCGAACGGATCCACGCTGGGGTTGCAGATCTGCTCAAGGCGCAGGCCCGTGAGGTACAGGTCCTCGATCTTTTCGATATCCTTCGGGGCCGGCGGGGCCTTGACGGTATCGGGCAACTTCTCAGGTTGCGGCCTTTTCTGCGGCTGGTACGACACGAGCGTGCGGCCGCTTGAGGTCAGGAGCGACGCTTTCAGTTCGGTCTCCTCCGCGCCATCGGGGACTTTGACGCTCTTCACGTACGGCTTGTCAGGACTGATGTTGATCGTCTGCTTGACGATGGTCTTGTCACCGGCGGTCAGCACAACTCTCGCCCCTTTGAATGGCGAGGTCGTGTTGAATCCGAATGTGGCCACGCCGTTGGGATCGAGTTCCAGATTCACGGCCGCATCGAGATTGGCGTTCTTCATTCCTCCGATCTCGCGGATCGGGTACCAGTATTGCTTGAAGGTCTTGACCTCGTACGGCTTGATCCAGCTATAGTCGGGCTGGTTATCTGAGAACGCCCCGACCATCAACTCCGCGTACGGGCCATCGGAGTCGGTCAGCACCTTCGTGTCCCAGATGTTGTTCGGTCCCCATTCCCAAAGCTTGGCGCCGGTGACGACGTGGTGGTCGCCGATACTCGCAACTCCGGCCTCGCGGCCGTGATCGTAGCCGCCCATGAAGTCTTCCTGCCGGTCCCAGGCGAAGAACGACACGGCGTTCGGGTGGTTCTTCCACCAACTCAGGTCCACGCCCTTGTAGTCTGTACCGCGATATCGGCCCTGCCCGATCGGCCAGTAGGAGAAGTCGTTCTTGGAGTGGTAGGTTGCCACCTGGACGCTCGGCGGGAAGATCACCTGGTAATCATCGTTGACGTGCACGGCCACGTTGGCCCAGTAGAGAATCGAGTTCGGCAAGGCGGTGCGGTTGAACATCTTGACGGTCGCTTCGATGTACGACTTGTCCGGGTACAGCGTGATGCCGATGATCCAGCGCATGCGATGCCGCCGTTCCGTTTCGCCGAACCAGATCGTCTTGCTGCCATCGGGGTTCTCCGCCAGCGTGTAATCCACCGGCATGTGGGTCGTGTTCCTGTGATGGTGGAAGACGCACCACTCGACGCCGCCGGAGATCCACGCGCCCAGCATGCCGATCAGGGCGGGCTTGATGACGTGCTGATGGTAAAAGACGTCGTAGCCGTTCGTCTTGTCCACGGCTGAGAACAGCCTGCCGCCGATCTCCGGCAGGACCGACAGCCGGATGTACTCGTTCTCCAGGTTCAGCGACTTCCACGTCCCTTCCTCGCGAATCCCGGTGATCCTGTCGATCAACGGATACGGATAGATCCGCTTCTGGGCTCCCTGGTAGGAGGCGCCCGTATAGAACATGGGGCTCGGGTCGGGCGGGTCCACGCGATAGGAGGGCAATACGAGCGGCTCCTCCCAGACCCGTACGTCCATCCGCACGGGCGTAGGCCCGGACTGAGCGGATGCAGTGACCGCTATCAGACAAACCGCAAGCACAAAAACGCGTCCCATGGAAGCCATATCCCAGTTCCTTTCTCAACAAGTTCGCAGGATGCCGTGCATTTCCTGTTCCAACACGCTCCAATGGAGCGGCCCCCAGTCTACCCGAGTTTTGTCACCGTTACCAGATGGCTGTCCGCTGCCTTATCTATGTAGAGCAAATGCTGAAAAACGGCTCTGATGTATAGGAGGTAAGCCATGAAAAGGGCACTATTGGTTCTCGTGATCCTGGCGGCGGCAGTCCTGCTGAGCGGATGTGTGGTGATCTCGTTTGAGGAGTCCGGGCGAACGAGACGGGTCTGTGCCATTTGCGCGCCTTCTCAAGGCGCCATCCGAGTCGTTCATGTTCCTTCCCCGCAACCGCGGCCACACCAGACCTACCTCCTCGAATAGCCTGCCGGCTTAGCGAGATGCGTACTCCGTGCGGACCGCGTGGGTTCCCACACGCAAGGGCTGTGGGTCTTGCTCTCGGCCCTTTCCAATGTCGCCGGAGGCAAGCATAAGTGTCCCTTTGCGCACGCTGAAGGAGTCATCGCCCGAGAACGCCCTATTGTCGCGACAAACGTTGGCTGTAGAATCACACCTTTCCTGCCTTCTTACCCTCTATCCTCACCGGGGGGGTCGGAAATATTTTTTTATAATTTCCTGGACGGCGGGGCGGCGAGGGCGTATACTCCCTTGCAGTCTATAGTAAGGAGTACGCTTTCCTCCCTCGGAGTATACCCCTTTGACAGTGACAGAGGGAGAATCTATTTGTGGACCCGTCGGGTCCAGGGAGTACAAGAAATGGCAAAAGGAACGGTGAAATGGTTTAACGCGGACAAGGGATTTGGATTTATCTCCCCGGACGGCGGCGGCGAGGATTTGTTCGTCCACCACTCGGAGATAAAGACCAACGGGTTTGCTTCGCTGGACGAGGGCCAGAAGGTCGAATTCACGGTCGGCCAGGGCCGCAAAGGCCCGTGCGCGACCAACGTCGTGCCCTGCTAAGGCACGATCCGCTTGTTCAACAGAAGGCCCCGTGCTTGTCATGGGGCCTTTTCTTTATCCATCACCACCGCAATCGGCGGTTGCCTGTGCGAGAAGCTCTCGCAGTTCAGACGCAAAATCCTGCATTTCTACGGCACGGAATCTCGTGTTCGTGGGCGCAAGGCCGTATCGCAAGAAATCACCCGCATAGTTCTGGCGGAGGGTCAAAATCGATTGCGACACGGGCGGCGGTATTCGCGTCAGGGAGGGCACGTGGATTCATGCCCTCCCTGAACGTGCGTGGTGTGAAAACGGTATCAGGAGACGTCCACCAACTCCAGGTCGAAGACGAGGTCTTCGCCGGCCAGGGGGTGGTTCGCGTCGATCGTGACCGAGTAGTCGGAGGCATCGATCACCGAGACGATGAGCGGGTCCATGCCCGGCTGGCTCACCTGCAGTTGCTGGCCGACCTCGACGTCGAGCTCGACCGGCAGACTCTCGCGGGGAATCTCCTCGACCAACTCCTCCCGCCAGGGCCCGAAGGCATCCGTGGACGGGATAAATACAGTTTTCGTCTCGCCGGGCTCCATGCCTTCCAATGCATCCTCGAGCGCCGGCAGCACATCGCTGGTGCCGAGGGTGAACTCGATCGGATCCGCCTCGCCGACGGTCGCGAAGACGGTGCCGTCATCCAGCCTTCCCGTGAGACGGACTTTCACATGGTCGCCAGTTCTTGCCTGTGCCATGGCAGTATCCTTTCCTTGCTGTCGTTACAGTACGGGTGATCGCTGGATCACCTTGGGCGTCCAAGCGGCTGCGGCCGCTTCCTCAACGCCTCATCCTTTACTACGCTCGTGTTATTACGCTCGTGCGGTCCGCCGGCCCGAAGGGAAAACCCGCAACGACGCGTGCCAATTGCTGCTTTCGTCCTGCGAGGGCGGATAGCCGCATACCGGGCATGCCCCAATGGATCGCCCGCTGAACAGAGGGATTGCCTTCGCTCCACACGAGTGGTAAGCTGATAGGCGGAAATGGCGCGATCCCATCGAGGACCGAGATGAGCAGAACCGGAAGAGCAATCGTCATAGTTGTCACTATTGCCGTAGTGGCCATGCTGGTCTACTCCGGCTATCAGGTCGGACTGGGTCTGTTGATGAGTGTCGAGCTGAGGGACCTGCGTCCGAAGCTGCTGGGCCAGGCCGACCACCAGGCTCTGCTCGACGCATGCCGGGAGCTTTCCGCCCGGGTTACCAGCGGAAAACTGGAGGCCAACTATTATCGTGTGCGCTTCCGGCCGCACTCGGAGGTATCGCAGTTCCCGCAAGCGATCCGCGCGCTTCGCCCGCGATTTGTGACGATTACGGACCACGGGGTGGTGAGAGTTGAGATGAACACGAAATGGTGGTCGTTCGGTCTATTTGCGTATCCCGATGGCTATGAGAAACGCTTCTCCGAGTTCCGCGGCGGTGACCGCAAGCTGCTGGAAGGCCTGTGGTACTACGATGATGAGTACCGAATTGATCCAAACTATGACAGGGAAGTCGACGCGATCCTGAAGGAGCATGGCAAGCTTCCCATGCAAGCAGCGGCAGCATCCGACCCCGAATGATTCGCCTTCTGGGAGAGCAGCATGGGCTGAAGCCCATCTTACGATGGCTGTCAAGCGGCAATTGCGTGCACATCTGTTCGGCTGTAGAATATTGCCCATCATTGTGCCAGGGATTGGCTGTTGATGGATTCGTACATGGAAAATGAGATTGTGGAGGTTGAACGATGAGAACGAACGTTCGATTGTGGTGTGTGGCAGCAGCGGTGGTGCTTGTGGCGGGGGCGATTGTGTCGGCGGCCGAGGTAAAGGAGAAGGAGGAAGGTTTCGTGCGGCTGTTCCCACAGGATGGCACGCCCCAGGGCTGGCTGGTGCGGGCGTGGGACGATGTGAACAAGCCGGCCGATCCGGCAGTGAAGTGGGTCGTAAAGGACGGGATTCTCCAGGGCGGCGAGCCGCGAGGGACCTGGCTGCTCAGCAAGCAGGAATATGGCGATTTCATCCTGAAGTTCGACTTCAAGCTTGGCCCGACCGGCAACAGCGGCTGTGCGCTACGGGCGCCGCTGTTCGGCGATCCCGCCTTCGACGGGATGGAGCTGCAGATGGCGGACTACCGCTATAACCCGCAGGCCAAGGACTCCGAGTTGGCCGGCGGTATCTACCGGGCGATCGCGCCGCTCAAGCAGGTGTACAAGCCGACGGAGTGGAACAGCTACGTGGTGACGCTCAACGGGAACAAGCTGCATGTCACGCTGAACGCCGTGGTGATCCACGACTTGAACCTGGACGAGCAGAACCAGCTGGTGCTGCGGCATAATGGTCAGCCCTGCCCGAAAGTCAAGGACCGGCCGCGAAAGGGACACATCGGCTTCCAGGAGCTCAGCACCGGTGCCGAGCATGTCCAGATCCGCAACGCTCGCATCAAAGTTCTCGACAAGCCCCAGGACGCCCAACCGAAACCCGCCGGCAAGAAGCCCGAGACAAAATGACGCACAGGTCGCGCGCCCACCGGACGTGCGTCTGCATAGACATATCTGGCAGGGTGGTTAGGGCGTAGTCACGCGTGCGCGTGCATGGCACCCGGAGTTCGGAGCCCTGAGAGTCCATAGCGGGCCAAGGCTGCGGCACGCACCAAGTCTTATTTTGCCGCCGATTGCTTTTCGATCAGGTCGAGAAGAAAGGCGATTTGCGGGTCCTTGTCATCTGTAAAGCGGACGAGCTGGTCGTCGGTGATGGGGATGTCGGGAAGGGAGCCGTGGGTGGCGTCGTCGGGCTTAGGGATGGGAGCGTAGTACCGCGCGGTGGAGACGTTGAAGGGGAGATTGCTGTGCGGCATGTGGAAGGTGGGGCAGTTGCCGAAGCACAGGCGCAGGCCGCCCGTCTCTTCGCCCACGAGCGTGCCGATGTGGTAATCCTTGAGGACGTGGGCGAACCCGGAAGCCGTGGAGAAGGTACCCGGTCCGATGATTGCGTAGATGGAGCCGTCGAATTTGTATTCCATGTCCCGAGGCTGTCGCGGGGATATCTTCATGGTGACGACGTGCCCCTGGAAAAGTCTCGCAATAGGGCTGAGAATGCCGAGTTGCTCCCTTTGGGGGAGTTGCTTTGAGAACCTTCACGCTGCCGCGAGAAAAGAAGCGGTAGGGCTTGCTCGTAAGATAGTCCAGGATGTACTCGCCCACTTGCGAGTTGCCGCCGCCATTGAAGCGCAGGTCGATGATGAGGTTGCGAGCGTTGTGCTCGCGGATATCCTTGAACACGGCGTCGATCTCTTTCTTTGCCGCATCGGAGAGCTGGAAGCTGTCATACCGCCAGTAGCAGGTCCGGCCGTCGTGATGAAACTCGTGAGAGCCCGTGGGATAGACGTGGCGGACCATGGGCAGCTCCTGCCTGTACCGCGCTTGGGAGATCAAGGGCACTTTGATGGTCTGCGGCTCGTCCGTGCCCCGGCGGATTGTGGTGGTCATCCCCTCGCCTTGCACGGGCCGCACCAATGCCCAATAGTCCTCCTGCTGATTAAGGAAACAAATCATCCGGAATTCCTGCCGTTCGCCGGAAACCCGGGCCAGAATTGGCGCGATGGCCTGCTCGAACGGCTGGTCGTTGATCTGGAGCAACTGGGCGCCTGCAAGATGTTCAAGCCCGCCGACGGTCTTATCGATCACGACGTACCCCGCATCCCAGCGAAGCCGGAAGGGGGGCATGCAGGGCGATGGATCGCCGGCATCGGCCAAGTCCGGGGGAAGATGACAGGCGGTGTGCCCGTCGCCGATGGCTGCTGCGGCCTCGGCAGCGGTCAGGGCCAACACGCGGATCGGGACTCGGCCCTTGTCATCGCTGGCCTGCCCCAACGCCGCATGAGAACGTTCCTTGAGTGCCTTGTAGTCGGCCTTCGACATGTTGGCCCGGCAGTCCGGGTGAACCTGCTCGATAGTCTTGAACAGGAAGTCCAGGTCATCCGTCGCCTGAGCCAACCCCAGTTGGAAAGACGGGAAAGCCCATTGGCCTTCTTTATTGACGTAATTCGCGGCGCGCACGATGGTCTGGCCCTGGGCCACGAGGTAGTCGGTCGGCCCGTGCAAGATGCTGTTCACGCCGACCACATCCTCGGCCCGCTGAGCGGTATAGATGACCATGCCCAGCTTGCCGTTCTTGGGATGGGGCCACGCGCTGATGAATCGCAGGTTCGAGCCTTCGTACAGGCGTTCGGCGGTGATGCCATTGGGTTCAATCACGACCGGAAGGGCGGTGATGTATTTCGCGAGCCAGAGGTTTCCCCGCGGCGTCCCGTACACGCTCACCTCGCTTTGTGAGAGGTCCATCTGCAAGGCTTCGGCGTCCGTCAAGACCTTCACCTCACGGCCGGGAGATTTCCCCGCGATGAACTTCTGTACACCGCGAACATAATCATGGATCTTCTGCTCGGCGGCCTTGTCTGTCTCGTTTGTCGGGATGATCAGCACGGTCGACTGTGACGTGGCCCCCGCGCCGTTGATCGGTCCTTGGAACAGCGGGTCGGACACTTTCGACGGTTGTGGGTGGCACGAGCTCGCTAAACAAAGGCCCAGCAGGGTGATACATGCGATGCCATTCTTCCTCATGTCCATGTCCTCAACCATCGATTAGATTCCCCCAATATCCGCAATTCAACGCCCAGTTGCAGTCACTGGAGTGTCCATTGGCCCTTTTTCTTGACGTAGTTTGCAGAGTGAACGATGTTCCGGCCCTGGGCCACGAGGTAATCGGTCGGTCCGTGCATGATGCTGTTGATGTAGGCGACGTCCTCAGCCCGTTGGGCGGTGTAGATGATCATGCCTCTGTTCGGGTTCTGCGGGTTGGGCCAGGCGCTGATGAACCGCAGGTCCGAGCCCTCATAGATGCGGTCGGCCGTGATGCTGTTGGGTTCGATCACGACCGGCAGGGCAACATGCTTCGCCAGCCAGAGGTTGCCTTGCAGAGTGCCGTACACCCTCAAGGAGCTGCCCGACAGGTCCGCCTGCAGGGCCTCAACGTCCGTCAGGATCTTCACTTCGCATTGGGGCAATTTCTCTGTCATCAGTTTCTGCATGTCACGCACGCTGGCATGAATCTTCCGCTCGGCGATCTCATCCACCTCATTGGTCGGGAGGATCAGGAGGACCGATTGCGACGTGGGCAGCACGGCATCCATCGGCCCCTCGAACGGGGAGTCGGGTGCTCTCCATGGTCGCCGCTGGTGCATCGCTCCCAGGCGAGGCTTGATGCCGCTCCAGGCGAACACGACGACGCACGTGCGTTGCCCCTCTGTCTGGCGGAATCGAACGATCAAATCGATTACGAATCGCTGCGCGTTATGGTCCGTGAGCGTACACGGCACGAGCAGACCCAGCGGGCAGGCCCTGTCCTCGTAAGGCGCTCCGATCTCGTACGCCGCCACCCCGGGCTTGGGATCATCCCACACGCTCCCGGTGACCCCCTGGAAACCTGCAATAAGAGCCTGATCGTCCCATTGATTGGCGACCGGAACGAGCTTGCGTATTTGATCCAGGTTCGGGGCGTT
Organism: Sedimentisphaerales bacterium; assembly: GCA_963708075.1. GTDB lineage: Bacteria > Planctomycetota > Phycisphaerae > Sedimentisphaerales > Anaerobacaceae > PLanc-01. The sequence goes on along the minus strand of OY970194.1, from coordinate 2,640,321 downwards.
GATGGCCTCGAACAACTGCGTCAGGATCTCCCGGCAGGCCTCTTCATCGCTCAGGCCCGTCACGTCGATGCCGTACTTCGGGTCATCGAGATCACCCCATTTCTCCGGCCGGATCACCGCATTGTCGGGGCACTGAAAGTTAAGCCACTGGTCCGGGACCGGCTCGTTGTAGCGGATCTCGTCCATGCTCTTGGTAATCTCTCCCGGGTTGCCGGACCGCGTGTACTCCAGACCCAGCAGCAGTTTGGTCTCAGGATCGATCCACGCCTCATACTCCGCGGAAGGACCTGCCCGATGGATCGTGATGACACTGCCGTAGCGGTCGGTGACCTTCCGGCCGATCTCGACCGAGTCCCCCTCGTTGTTGGCCTCCTTCGTCAGCGACTCAATCGTCTTGGCCAGGTCCAGGTCGCTGGTGATGAGCTGGCCCCGGACGATGCGGACCATGTTGCGCCCCGGATAATAGTAGTACGACACGCGCGGCGTGGAAATCACAACGTAGTCCCGCTCCGCCTCAGTCAGGCAGATGAAGTCGTTGGCGCCCGTGGCGGGGTCGGGCCGCATCCACATCTCGAATTTGTGGCCCTCCCAGTCGGTGCAGAAGGCATGTACGGTCTCGATCTTGCGCAACGCCTCCACAGTCTGCCCGACGGCGTACACTTCCGCTCTCAGGGGATTCCACAGGTGCAGACCCAGCAGCATCCCCACGACGATCACAGCCGCGGCGGCAAGCTGCGCGATTCGATTGCGCACCACGAGCCGCCATCGACGTGTTCTCACTTGTGCTGCAGGTGCCGCGGTGGAATCGGCGAATGCCTCATATACGTGCTCGCGGACACGCTCGTCGAGGCGGGGCAGCGCCTGCACCTCGAATTGCGAGATGGCTCTGGCTATCTTATCGACCGGTTTCATCGTCGAGTTCTCCGTTCATCAGTGCCCGTAGGGTGTTCAAACCGTAACGATAGCGGGCGTGGACCGTGCTTATGCCGGTCTGCTGCACTCTGGCGATCTCTCGCAACGGCAGGCCGCACTTGTGGCGAAGGACGAGCACCTCCCGCTGTGCCTCTGGAAGCTGTCCCAGTGCTACGGCCAGTCGGCGGCACTGCTCGTTGAGCATGGCGATCTGTTCCGGGGCGGGCGATTCCGAGACGATATGGGCCTCAGGATCGAGCGGCGCCGCGGCCCGAACGCTCTGCCGCCGGAGCAGGTCCCGCGTCCGATTCACCACGGAAACCGCCAGGCAGGCCTTGAGGTTGCCGCGGAATCGGAATTCCTGTCGCTTCTGGGCCAGGGACACGAAGACATCATGCACGGCGTCCTCGGCCCGGCCCATGTCGCAGACCATCGCCATGGCGACGCTCAGGAGGTAGTCCCTGTATCGCTGATAAATGGCCAGCAGCGCCTCGGGGTCGCCCCCTTTGAACTTCCTGACAAGTACTCTATCTGACGGTATTTCCATCTATCCACTCGTACGCTTAAGCGGTCCGGACACCCATTATGACGCACAAGCCCCATGCTTTTCCACACCCTTGGATTCTGAAAATCGTCATGCAGTTGGGTGGCAGCGGCAAGCGCAGTTTGCCGATGGCATCTTGGATGCAGCCCAGCACCATCGGCAAGCTCCGCAGGCTCCGCTCGCCGCTGCCACCCGGCGGGGCATCCGTGCTGAGCGCGGTCCACGGGATGAGAGAGTCGTAGGGACTCGACGTACCAGTGTACCCGCGAGGGCTGCTACAGTCGCCAGGGGCTTCGCGCGGCGCGGGCGAGCATACGGTCGGCTTCGGGGTCGTTGACGAATCGCTCGGCGGCGGGGTCCCACTGGAGCTTTCGACCCAGACGCAGGCAGATGTTGGCGATGTGACAGGTCGTGGTCGAGCGGTGAGCGACCTCGGGCGAGGCGATGGTACGGCCCCGCGTTCGTACAGCGGTCAGGAAGTCGCGGTGGTGGCCTTCCATGTACTCGTAGCCCTGCTGGGCGGCGCTGAGCTTTCGCAGAATGGCGGGGTCGGAGGCGGTGACCTTGCCGGTATCGTCAACGCTGACCCAGCCGTCGCTGCCCACGTACTTGTTGCCTCGCGGTCCGCGGCCGGGCTCCGTCTCGTCGTGCATGATCATCTTCACGCCGTCGGCATACGTGGCGGTGACTTCGAACCGCACGGGCGTGTTCCACAGCCCATCTTTGGGGAACTCGGCCCAGCCCTCATAATGTGTCGGGCTCGTGTCCTCGATGCCGTGCGCCCACTGGGCCAGGTCCGCGAAATGCGCCCAAGGTCGGTCAGTTGCCCGCCGGAGTAGTCGTAGATCCACCGAAAGCTGCCGTGACATCGCCGGACCGTGTAGGGCTCGAACGGCGCGGGGCCGAGCCACATATCATAGTCGAATCCATCGGGTATGGGCTGCACAGGCTGCGGCGGACACGTTGGACCGTTATGATAATAGCAGTGCAACGTATGCAACTTGCCGAGCATGCCGCTGCGGGCGATGTCCACGCCGAAGCGAAAACAGGCGATGCTCCGGCGCTGCGTGCCGCTCTGGTAGACCGTGCCGTATCGTTTCATCGTGTCGGCGACAGCCCGGCCCTCTGCGACGGTCAGCGAGATCGGCTTTTCGCAGTAGATGTCCTTGCCGGCTTTGGCTGCCTCGATAGAAAGGATTGCGTGCCAATGGTCCGGCGTGGCGATCAGGACTGTATCGATGTCCCTGCGCAAGGACATCGCGAAAATCACTATGCGTAGCACAATCCTTGTTGCCATACGCGGCGTCCACTAACTCCTTCGCTCGTTGCAGATGACCGCGATCCACGTCGCAAACGGCCAGCACCCGCACATCGTCGAACGTGAGGAAGCTCTTGAGATTATGCAGTCCCTGGTTCCCCTGCCCGATCGCCCCCATCGTGATTCGCGTGCTCGGCGTGGTCCCGCTGCCTGCCATGATCGTCGAGGGGATAATGTGAGGCATCGCAACCGCTGCCGTCGTAAACCCGAGTACTTGTCGTCTTGAAATCTTTTGCATCGGGCGATATCTCCTACTGCCTATCCGGCACTTATGCAGATTCGGAATCTTCTGCAAGGATCTGTCACCCACACGTCCGGCCGACCACGGCAGCGTCGCCCGTCACTTCTTCTGGCTCTCGACGATTCTCGGCCAGACCGTCTCCATCTCGGAAAGAAAGCTCTCAAACGCCCGGCGCTCGGTTTTCAGTCTGAGCATATCACATGTGTTCTTGGTGCTCAGTGCTGCTGTCGTTGTCTGCTCTCGTGCGGTTTCCTCGATGGTCCCGTACACGTAACCAGTCTGTGTGTCAAGCAGGAGAGCCGAGACTGTTGTGACCACGCGCACGTCTATTGTGGGGCCGAAACCAAGGGTAACCACGCCAAGCACGGAGGACTTGTCCGTATCGAGGAATGACGTGTCCACTGTATACACTAACAGCATGTCCGCCTGGACTCGTGCCGCCGCCTGGCGGAGTTCCTTGTCGGATTCGAATACGCTCGGCAGAAGCAGACGGCTCAGCGGCGCAATTTCCGCTACGGAGGGCAACCGGTTCAAACGCTCGAAGTCCTCGTCGGTTCTCGATGTCGCGCACCGCAATCACACTGTATCTGCCGCCACCAACGCCCTCGTTCGTCATGGACTTGTACCCAGGCTCCTGGATTCGTACAACGACAATATGCGCAGGGAAAGAGGCCGTAGCTCTTCTACGCGTGATCTCGATGTCCCCGCCGCTACTCTGGGCAGAAGGATCATTGCCGGGCGTCAGGCTCGATGTTGCCGAGCCGCTCGCCGACATCAGGTCGATGCTGGCGCCGCGACCGGGGACAGTGTAGCTGCTGCATCCGCATAGACCGGCGCCGACCATCACGACCGAAAGACAGAGAATCCATTTGGGAACACGATGCTGTTGAGACATTGTGATAACTCCTTCATCTCGAGAATCCACGCGCATGTGCCTTCGTCTGCCCGGTAGTATACACTTCGGGTGTCAACCTGCAAGGTCCTGTTGCAGTTCTGCGACTCCCGCCTCAGGCAGTGACCGTGTGCGGGCTTACCACGTGTAATGGACTTTGTATGTGACGACCTTCTCCTCGCCGGCGGGGACCTGGACGCGGAACTCGATGGTCTGGCTGTCTGTCTTGGCGAACGGGTCGGATTTCTGGATGATCTCCCAGTTGATCCAGCGGTAGAGATGTTCGACGACGCGGATCTCCACGGCACCTTCCTCCTTGCGATTACGCAACTTGATCTCGAAGGATTCATCGAGCCAGTCATGCTCCGTGTCGATGCGATAATCGGTCCTGCGCCGCTCTCCGACGAGGTCGAAGGCGTCACCGGTGTAGACGCGGACAGTCTCATCCCGAGGCGTGTGATCGATGAGGTTCTCGCCGGTGAATTCCAGTTGTCCGTCGTCATCCCGACGATAGAATCGCACGCGGCCGCGAGGCAGCGGAATCCCGAGGTGATTCTCCTTGGAGTTCTTGAATTCCTTCATCACCCAGACTTTGGGATTGGACTGCGTGCCGTAGTCGCGCTCATTGCGGAGGCTCTCCGAGGGATAGCCGCGATAGCGGTTGATGTCGATCTTCACGCCGTCATAGACGTAGAGCCGCTGGGCCTGGACGCCGTCGGCCCGCAGGAACTCGACCTGCTTGGTCTCGCGGTCGTGGAGTGTCGTCGAGCGGGCCAGCGTGTAGAGATGGTACTCCTCGAAGGCCTTCTCGGACACGGGAAGCGGTCCACCCCTGCCTCGCAACTCCGACTGATTGTAGGCATACGCCTCCCGGCGCTCTTCCGGCTGGATCTTGCTGACGTCGCCGGCCATGAGCTTGATGCGGGCATTCTCGAAGGTCCTGCCGCTCTGGTTGTCCATCGTGACCCAGCCGATGACGTCGATGGCGTCGCCCTGGGTCTGGGCGAGCATGCTGTAGTCGGCCTCCCAGCTCATGCCGCCGGTGACGTAGCTGAGCTCGGCGTCAAGCTTGCCGGCCTTGTCTGTTTCGAGCACCCAGTGGAGCGTCGGCTTGAGAATGGTGTCGTCGGCCAGGGCGGGGAACAGCGGCTCGCCCGGCAAGTTGAAACGCAGCGTGCCTTCCACCTCGATGATCGGCTGGCCGGCCGGCCCGTATGCGAAGGCTTGCTGCTGCATGACGTACTGCTGGCCGTAGCGCTGCATGCCGGACTGATGGGGCTGATAGCCGCTGCGGATGATCCGGCCGCGAATGATCTCGTCCTTGTCCTGTCTTCTGACGAGGAACTGGATCTCCTTGCCTTCGTAGAGCGACAGCAGCAGGCCCTGGGAGACAGGATCGGCCCGGTAGTTCTGTTCGAGAATCTGGAGCGCCCGTTTTCCTGTCGGGTCGCGCAGGATCACGGAGTCCGCTTCCATGTGCGCCGTGATATCCGTCACGCGCAGCTCGTTGGTTCCCCGCTGCAGGTCGAGCGACAGCGGCTGGCGCACCACGGCGAAGTCCTGGTTGTAAATCGTCAGAGACGGTTGCGCCGTCACGGCCAGATTCAAGGCAAGCACGGTCATGATGGCGATCTCGCAGCACCTTTTCAGATTCATTGTGTTCTCCCTTCTTTGATAGCAGGTATTCTGATGTCGTTGCGGGCGATTCAACGAATCGCGCGGCAAACTCGAGACATCAGATATTGTGGCAGGGGCGTCCGTGTGAATCAAGGCGAAGAACGGTAAAAGATGTGTAAAATCCCTCGCGCGTTCACGTCAGCAGGATGGAAGACAGGCCGATCATGACGATGTTGAAGAGGCCGTGGGCGAGTATGCAGGCCTCCACGCCGTGCCTGCGGAACAGCCAGCCAAGCATCAGTCCCGCCGGAAAAATCTGGGCGAATTTCACCCAGTCGGGGTCCAGCACGCCCGCATGACCAATCGTCCAGAGAAGCGAGGTCGCGGCGATGGCCGCCCAGTACCGGTTTCCCTGCCATTTCAGATACAGCGCGAGAAAATTCTGGATGCCGAGACGGAAGAATATCTCCTCGCCGAATGCAAAGGCCAGGACCAGCAGAATGGCGAGCGGAGTGTACCTGCCGGCATCGGAACTCTCTCTGACGGCAAAGGCCCGCTGAACCATCTCCGTGATGTGCGGCCTCGTAAAGAGGAATAACAGGGCGGAATAGACCACGGAGCCGGCCACAACCAGCAGGATGTCCCACGCGTAATCCCGCAAGTTCAATACGACAGAAGGGCTGCTCACAACGCCTTGTCCGGCGGGAACATCCGCCTGCAGCACAGGAATATCCACCTCCGGAAGGGGACTTGCGTCCTGTGGCATGGGCACATCCACCTGCAGAATGGGAGCGTCTGCTTGCAGGACAGGGACATCAATCGGCGGCATCGGTTCTGGCGGAATTTCAGCGGGGGACAGGCATTGCTCGGCTGCGATGGCGTCCATTTGCGAACCTGTACCCTCGACAGTCGGCAGCGGAGCGTCGGTTATCGCTGGTTCTTCCGTGGCGGGTTCTGATGACAGCAGGCGGAAACCCGGATACCCGAGCCTGGCGCAGTAGTGCATTCCCAGCATGGCGAAGCCGACGGTCCTCACGAACAGCAGAGGCAACGACACGAAACTGATGATTCGCAGGAAGTTCCAACCGCCGGGCGCGCCGGCGATCATTAGAAAGTTGAGGCTGACCAGGATCGCTCCGGCGGTGACAGCATGCCTCCAGTACCTGCGAATCTGCTCGAAGCTGCGAATCCAATCGACGAGAAACGCCACCGTGAAGGCCGCCATTGCCGCGAGATAGACCAAAGCCGGAACCAGCGTGTATCCGATACGCATATCTCTCCACTCATCTTCTTTTCTGAAGCTGGTCCGGCCTGTTAGCCTCCACGCGTCTGTGGCGATTACTCGGAGATGACCTCGAGCTCTCGCTGTTTCATCAGGTCGATCATTTCGCCGGGCGTTTCCGCCGCCTCCAACCGGGCGACGAACTTCTCGTCTCGGAGCATGCGGCAGAGTCGGGCGAGGATGTGCAGGTGGTGGCGGTCATCCTGCGAGGCCGTCAGAAAGAACAGCGTGGTCATGCGGCCGTCAGGGGCGCCGAAGGCGATGCCCTGGCTTGTTCTGGCGACGACGAGGATTGGCTCGGCGATCGCTTCGGGTAACGGGCGGCGAGGGTGCGGAATGGCGACGCCTCGCTCGATGGCCGTGCTGCACAGCTCCTCGCGGTGAATGACCGCCTCCCGCAGTGCCTGGAGGTCGAGCACCAGGCCGGTCTTCTCCGCCAGGGCTACCAGCTCGCGCAGGGTACTGTTCTTCGTCCGCGAGCCCAAGTTCGTGCTGACTGCCTCAATCCGCAGTAGGGGGGTGATGATGGCCTCGTCCTCCGGTGTCTGACGCTGGGTGGTGATGCCCGCATCGACCTCGGCCAGGTGGTCGTGACTCATGCCACCCATCTTTTGCTGGAGCCACTCGGTGATTGCGGCGCGGTTGAAGCGGAACTGGCCGCCGATCTTCTGGCAAGGGATCTCTCCCCGCTTGGCCATCCGCTCGACCCGGTGCACGTCGCTGCCAAGCAGTTTCGCCACATCCTGAATGGTCATAGTCCTGTGAGGCATTTGCACATTCTACACGCGCATGGCAAGGATTTCAATCCTATGGGCGAACATGGAAAGTGGGGTTGGCGTAGCTCGAATTGTGAGGTCTGACGCCATGGACAAAGAACCGTTAGTCGTAAGGCGATTGCCTGTTCGCCTGATCCCTGATCCCAAGTTGACAATCACGCGTCTATTCTGGGCCGGTACAGAGCGTGCAAAGCGATTGGTCGATCGCATTCTAGCCTTGGATGACACCCAGGCATCGCATCTGCTGGCGTCGACAATGACCGATTTCGGCCCCCTCCACGACGGCCTGCTGGACATCTTCCGGGGCCACTTCGAGCAGGTAGCACGGCGCATCAATGTGCCGGACAGGCTGTCCGATGACAAGAAGCTGCTGATCGGGGCATATTTTACACTGGAGTACTCCTTTGCCTCGGCGGCCATCTTCAATCCGTCCATGACGCCGGACATCGATCAGACCGACGTGCCGTCGGGGGCGTTGCGGTTTGCGATGAGTCTGCGGACCGTCGGCGAAGGCCATATCTCCTCCATCATCTTCCGCCGGGGCATTATCGATGCAGCAGGCAATGTCAGCATGAGGCCTGCCGGGCCGTACCATCAACATGCCAGGAAGATGGAGCCACTGCGGCTTAGCCAGGTCAAACCTCATCCCCGGGTAACGGAGAAGGGGGTACCCGAAACGTTTACCGAGACCGTGCTCGGGCCGAGCGGCGATGCATTCACCATGGACCAGTTGCGACGCTACCTCTACAGGGTGCACAGGCTCGAAGGCTTGACCGGCGAGGAAGACGCGTACGACAGCCCGGAATGGATCGCCTCCTGCGACTACGACATCGAGACGGTTCCCGGCGGGGACATCACGCAACTCGTCCTGTTTCCCATTTGCCAGGCGGAATCCCGCGGCATGGAGGACATGCGCCTCGTGCGATTCACCGATGACGACGGCTCAGTGCGATACTACGGCACCTACACCGCCTACGACGGTGCGCGGATACGCCCGCAGATGTTCGAACTGGCCCGGCCCAGCCTGGCGAGGATTCGCGCCCTGCGAGGCTACTTCGCTCGCAACAAAGGGCTGGCGCTGTTTCCCCGCAAGATCGACGGCCGGTATATGATGAGCGCGCGAATCGACGGCGAGAACCTTTATCTGCTCAAATCGGACGACGTGCTTCTCTGGAACGAGGCGGTGCCCATCGAGGGGCCCAGGTACTCGTGGGAGTTCGTGCAGGTCGGCAATTGCGGCTCGCCGATCGAGACGGAGGCAGGCTGGCTTCTGTTGACGCATGGCGTTGGACCCATGCGCCGCTACTGCATCGGCGCCATGCTGCTGGACCTCAAGGACCCGACGAAGGTGATCGGCCGGCTCGATCAGCCTCTGCTCGCTCCGGCGCCGGACGAACGCACGGGCTACGTACCGAACGTCGTGTACTCCTGCGGCGGTCTCGTTCACAACAAGACCCTGGTTATCCCTTACGGCATCAGCGACGCGGCGACGGGTTTCGCCACGGTCCGCGTCGACGATCTGCTCGCCAGGCTCGGCTGACACACCCTGCAACGACAAGTTCAGCAACCGAGGACGGAGTTTCCAGAGTGCTACCTCATTGCAGGCTCGCTCACTGCTCGGGCCAACTCGTTTGCCCGTGGAGTCTCACATGATCAGGCTCCGTCGAATGAGTGCGATCCAACGAGTCTGGCAGCGCCGCCCAACCGTGTGGAATTTGATGGAACCTGATTGTGCTGCAGTGGCGCAAGCCTTCCCCGCGAGGTGAAGATCGTGGGAAGGCTGGGTCTCTCATCACCCTCCTCGCGCATCAGCCGGGATCCCTCCCCGCCCTCCATGGATACCCCGGCTGTGACAGCCACGTGAAACACGCGTGGGTAGCGTAGCCTCTGTTTCACTCCATTCCTGCACTCTATCGTATGCGCCCTGACGAGCCTTATGCGGCTGGAACTTCGGCCCGGGAAGCGACGCCGGCGATCTATCCCGCCATCGCCGGCCGCTTCGCCAGCCACTGCTCCGTGCAATCCACCTCACTGCACTCGTACCAGATATATGCAAAGCCGTTCTCGACGATGCGATCGGTTCTCCACCATGGCCGAGGAGCATCTCGGGCACGACACGTCTTGCCCCCTCCGTTGAGGCCTGACGGCAGTGTTCTCTTTGTGAGTCGTATGCATATCTCTGCTCTCCAACTCCCCTTTGCGGTTCGGTTGCCATCCGTGGCTCAGTCTGGGTCTGATGCCGAACTGAGAGTGCATAGTAGTGTACTCGGACACGCTGCAACATAGGCAATACCCCTAATCTGTCATAGGGCGATGCTGCATGAGTTGATAAGTGGCGATTGCGTTCGGGCCGGGGCAATGGAGGCTGCAGTAATTCCCCTATAGACCGCTTGCCGTCACGGCCGTACAGGAGACTGAGCAGGGGGACCTGAAAGGGGTGTAATATGAATGGCGGCAGACCGATGATCGACTATGTAACGCTGCTCCTGATCAACATGACCGCCGCCCTGGTTGTACTGGCCTCTTTTCTCTGGTGGGGGCTGAATCGACCCGACAACCGAAGCTGGGCGCCGGCATTCGGAATCTCCGGCCTGGTGGCTACAATCGCCGGCTTTGCGATGGCGTTCACGTGGCCGCTCCCCGCGCCGTTCAGCATGGCGTATGGCGAGATGTCGGTCCTGTTGGGCGTGCTGTTTCTTGGAGCGGCTTGGGCCCTGGCGGCCGGATGGAGGCTCCTGCCCCTGGGGTATTACGCCTTCTTGCCTGGCTTGGCAGCTATCCTGCTGGGCATCCGAATCATCCACTTGTCCTTAACTCCGGGCCCCATCATGCCCGGGCTCGGCTTCATCCTTACCGGTCTGAGCGGCGCGGGAGCGGTTGCAGTACTGCGGTGGCCCGACGTTCGCGGTCTCCGCATCATTGGTATTCTGGTTGTACTGGCTGCCGCCGGCATCTGGGTCCTGACGACCTTCCCCGCCTATTGGCTGCACATGAAACCAGCCTGAAAGTCGCACCGGCAACAGGTGCCGGCCGATAGCTCCCATGTGCGTGCCTCGCTGCTTGGCCCATCGCTGAGTGTGCCGTTTGTCGATGGCCGGCTGACCCTGGGTACGTGGCAGCAGATTATTCTGGTAGACTTCGACACCCGATCCCGCAATCGCACGGTCATCTGTCAGATCATGGGGGAGTAGGGCGCAGGCTTCGGCACTTATAGGTCCTATTCGTCCTATAGGTCCACTCTGTCCATTTGGACCTATAGGACGAATGGGACCAATCTGCGAGGCGGGCGGTCCATGCGGCCTCCAGCCCTGCAACCGCTCTTGACGCACGTCCTATAATGCGGTACCATCCGTCCAAGTTTGTCTCATTCGAAAGCGGCTATTTGGGCGATATCCGGTGGTATGAGCAATCATTACGGGAAACTGTTCTATCTGGTGGGCGTGCTGTTCGCGTGCCTGCTTGCCGGTTGCCGGCATGAGGAGAGTGCCGCCGACTCCATCGGGGTGGTGCCGGAGAGCAAGCTGGGTACACGGATCAGTTCTGTAGCGAAGGTGGCGGCGTCCGAACCCGTGGCCGTGGAGGGGTTCGGCCTGGTGGGAGGGCTGCCCGGCACAGGCTCGGCGGATTGCCCCGCGGCGATCCGGGAGTATCTCAAGCGATACATCCGGATGCAACTGCCTGCGGGCGGGTATGACTTCGATAAACTAATAGACAGCAAGGATACAGCCGTGGTGCGGCTGGAAGCGGCTCTTCCCGCTGCTGCACACCAAAAAGAGCCTTTCGACGTGCGGGTCTCTCTGCCTAGCCGGATCGGAGGCGACCTCTCTCCACGGCGGATGGCTGTACAAAGCCGAGTTGATGCCGGCAGGCAAGGTGGGCACCGCGGCCAGGACCCTGGCGACTGTCGAGGGCCCCGTATTTACTAACATGATCGGCGTGAGCAAGCCCGACCTGAGGGAAGGGTACATCCTCGGCGGCGGCCGGGCGGTCAGGGACTACCAGGGCGGCATGTCTTTGCGCAAGACCAATTACCTGCTGACCAGCGGGATTCGCAACCGCCTGAACGAGCGCTATGGCCCGGGCACCGCCGAAGCCCTATCGCCGAACATAATTGGGTTCCGCATCCCCGCCAAATACCGCCAGCGAAAGCTGTGGTTCATCTCGATGATCGGTGCCACGTACCTGGATCAGACACGCGAGTTGATCGACGCCCGGGTCAATACGCTGGTCCACCGGTTAGCGGTGTCCGACAGGAAGGACGAAAGCGAGATCGCGCTGGAGGCGTTGGGACGTGAGAGTCTGAGCAAACTGGCCGGCCTGCTCAACGCCTCGGACGAGGAGGTCCGTCTGCGAGCGGCCCGGTGCATGCTGAACCTCGACGATGACCGTGGTTTCGGGATGCTGCAGGAGATCGCCCTGGACCCGAAGTCGCAGCGCCGTCTGGAGGCGCTCGATGCTCTGGTGCTCGGCGCATCGCGAAACGATGCGGCGGCGCTGGCCCAGCGGCTGCTGGGCGATCGTGACACTGCGATTGTGATCGGCGCCTATGAACGCCTGCGGGACATGAATGACCCGGCCATCATGCAGGAACGTGTCGGGCGCAGCTTCTATATCGAGCACGTGGTCCAGACCGATCGCCAGGCGATCTATGTTGCACGCAGCGGCGATCCCCGGATCGTCCTGTTCGGCCCACCACTGAGGTGTCGGAAGGAGCTGTTTGTGGAGTCGTCGGACGGCATGGTGATGGTGAATTCGCAGCCCGGTCAGGAGTATGTCTCGCTCATCCGCAGACATTCCACACGACCCGGGCCCATCGAGCCGCTGCATACCGGCTTCGATTTGGCGGAGATCATCCGGACTCTCGGAGCAGAATCGGCGAAGGCGAGGGACGGAGGGCCCCCCGGCCTCGACGTGTCCTATTCGGACGTGATTGTCCTGCTGCAGCAGTTGACGGCCAAAGATATGGTGACCGCGGAGTTCTGGGCCGGTCCTCTCCCGAAACCGGGTCTAATAATCAAGAAATGAGTGGCGGTAGGCCGATAATATAGTAACGTGGTGTTCCCAAGCCGCACCCGAAGGAGCGGTGTCTTTTTTGAACCTGTGAGTTTTTGGATAGACGATGCGACTGGAGAAAATCGTACTTGACGGCTTCAAGAGCTTTGCGGATAGAACGGAATTCAATTTTGATGCTGCCATCACGGGGATTGTCGGACCTAACGGGTGCGGCAAGAGCAACGTGGTGGACGCGGTCAAGTGGGTCCTGGGCGAGCAGAAGGTAAAGAGCCTTCGCAGCGACCAGATGGCCGACGTGATCTTCGGCGGCAGCGGCAGCCGCAAACCGCTTGGCTCGGCGGAAGTGACACTGATCCTTTCCAATCCGCAGGGCAGCGCCAGCGGCCGGTTGCCTATCGACACCGAGCAAGTCCAGATCTCCCGGCGCATCTACCGCAGCGGCGAGAACGAGTACCGAATCAACAACAAAGTCTGTCGCCTGAAAGACATCCGCGAGCTGTTCATGGACACCGGCGTCGCCACCAGGGCCTACTCCATCATCGAGCAGGGCCAGGTGGAGAAACTCGTCAGTGCCTCGAAGGAGGATCGGCGGATTGTGTTCGAAGAGGCCGCCGGCATCAGTAAGTACAAGGCCCACAAGAAAGAGGCCCTGCGTAAGCTCGAACATACCGAGCAGAATCTGCTTCGCCTGGCCGACATCTTGGCGGAAGTGGCCAAGCGGCTGCGCAGCGTCAAACTCCAGGCCGGCAAGGCCCGCAACTACCTCGAATACACACAGAAGCTCAAGGAGCTTCAGGTCAATTACTCGCTCGTCGAGTACTCGCGGAACAAGGAACAACTCGATTCCCGGGGCGAGGCGCTTCGCCATGCGGAGGATCTCTTCTCGGCCGCCGCCGCGGAGGAAGCGGGGGCCGAAGCCGCCGTCAGCCGGCTCGGAAACGAGATCATCGATAAGGAGCATAAGCTCAGCGAGACCGGAAATGCCCTCGTCTCCATTCAGAGCAAGATCGACCAGAAGATCCAGCGAATCGATTTCCTCCGCTCCCGCATCGCCGAGCTGGAGCAGCGAAGGGCGGCGGCAGTGCAGGAGATTGAACGGCTGCGAGGGCAGGGTGATGCGCTCAAGGCGGACCTGGGGCGTCATCGCGACGAACTGGGTGATTGCGACCGTGTCGTCGCTGAGAAGACCGAGGCGATCGAGGAAGTCCAGAAGATTACCCGTGAGGCCGATGCGCAACTGGTCTCTCTGGAGGCGGAACTCGAGGACGAGAAATCGGGGATCATCGATATCGTCCGTCGCACGGCCCAACTCCACAACGAAATTCAGAGCATCTCCAACTATCGCACGAGCCTGTCGAATCAGCGGGATCGGCTGGCCAGCCGCGCTGAGTTGGCCAAGGCGGAACTCGAACGGGTCCTGACGGAAAAGGCCCAATACAACGCGCGGATGGGGGACATCGCCCGCGTGCTCGAAGAGCTCGAACAGAATCTGGAGTCCAAGCGGCAGAAAATCGAGGAGGCGGAGACCCTGATCGCTGAGGACGGCAAGCGGCTGGCTCACAGCAAGGAGGCCCGCAGCGCTCTGAGCAGCGAGCTGGCGGTCCTGACGGACATGGAACGCCGGTACGAAGGGCTCGGCAACGCCGTCAAGAGCATCGTCAAAACGCAGAACGACGAGAGCCGCCGGCGCGACTACATCGACGGCATTCTCGCGGAAAAGATCGTTACGGATGTCGCATACGCCGGGGCGGTGGAAGCGGCCCTGGAGGGATTGACCGACGTGCTGCTGGTCAGGGATGTGGCTGTGCTCCTGCAGGATGGGCAGACCCTGTCGAACCTGGAGGGGCGCGTGCAGTTCCGCGGCCTGGATTGCCCGGAGCCGTTCGTCGATGACGCGGATTTCTCGGCGTACCCCTTCGTGAAGGGGCGGCTTGTCGAGTTCGTCCGGTTCAAGAGCAAGTACGCCCCGCTGGCTTGGTGCCTGCTCGGTAAGACCATCGTCGTAGATTCGCTCGATGCGGCACTGCAACTGAGCGACTACACACGGGCGGGTTACACATTCGTCACGCTCAACGGCGAGTGCCTCAGCCGGGAAGGCCTGGTTCGTCTCGGGCCGCTGGGCAAGGCGACTGGCCTGATCTCCCGCCGAAGCCGCATGAATCAGTTGGAGGAGACGATCGCGGGTATCAATGCCGAGATCGCGCAACTGGAGAGTCATATCCAGCGAAACACCCAGACGAAGGCCCACCTGGAAAAGCTGTGCAAGGACCTGCGCACCGCGATCTACGAGGCGAATACGGAGAAGATGCAGGCAACGTCCAAGCTGGCAGTCTACGAGCGCGACGTCAAGCGGCTGAAAGAGGAGGAACCGCTGATCGCCGGCGAGATCGGCTCGCTGGAGGCGGAAATCGCCCAGTCTGTGCAGAAGGAATATGAGTCCAAGCAGCGCCTGAACGAACTGGAGACCGTGAACCGCGAGCGCAAGGCGCGCATCGAGGAGATCGAGATTCGCTACCATGGGCTCAAGGAGATGCAGCAGGGCCGGATGCAGGACTTGACCGACTTGAAGGTCCAGTTGGGCCAGGTCATCGAACAACAGAAGGGCTTGCGGCAGATCATCGAGCGGCTGCATGGCCAGATCCAGGCGAGCCTGCAGACGCTGGCCGCCGCGGAGGACGACGTGCAGGTGTGCGGCGGGCAACTCGTCGAGGCCCAGAGGGACATCCTTCAGTGCGAGTCCCACGTCTCTGAGTTGTACGTCGAGAAGGAAACCGCCCAGCAAGGCAGCCGGACGTTGCAGGAGGAGCTGGAGCAGCTCGTCGCCGAACAGAAGCACAACGATGAGCTTGTCCGTTCGAAGCGATCCCAGAAAGCCGAGGTCGAGCACAAGATCGGCGAGTTGCGAGTCGAGCTCGGCCAGTTGGATGTCCGCCAGCAGGACCTGGTCGCGCGGGTGCGCGACGAGTTGCAGATCGATCTGGCGGAGGCGTTCGCCAACCGCACGACCGGCGACGTGGACTGGGAGCAGGTGAAGGCCGAGATCATGGATCTGCGGGGCAGGATCGAGCGGCTCGGCAACGTGAACCTCGATGCCATCGCTGAGCAGGAGACGCTGGAAGAACGGCACAACTTCCTGGCCACCCAGGTGGAAGACCTCACGCAGAGCAAGAATCAGCTCCAGCAGCTCATCACCAAGCTCAACAAGCAGAGCCGGGACAAATTCGTCGAGACGTTCGAGCAGATCCGCGTGAATTTCCAGCAGATTTTCCGCAAGCTCTTCGGTGGTGGCAAGGCCGACATCGTGCTTGAGCAGTCTGACGACGTGCTCGAAGCGGGCATCGAGGTCATCGCCCGCCCGCCCGGCAAGGAGACGCGGAGCATCTCACTGCTCAGCGGCGGCGAGAAATCCATGACCGCCCTGGCGCTGCTGTTCGCGGTCTTCCGCACAAAGCCCTCGCCGTTCTGTTTCCTCGACGAGGTGGACGCCGCACTGGATGAGGCGAATAATGAGCGATTCGACATGCTCCTGCGCAATTTCGGGATCGACAGCCAGTTCGTCGTGATCACGCACTCCAAGCGGACGATGAGCATTGCCCAGGTGCTGTTCGGCATCACGATGCAGCAGCAGGGTGTCAGCAAGAAGATCGCCGTCCGCTTCGACGAATACAGCAGCGAAACCGCCGCGGCATAAGAGCCGCTGACACAACGAGGCCCGAGGCTTTCTCATATCATTCCCGCGAAAGCGGGAAGCGCTGGGATGCTCACCCTCGTTGCCGTGTGGATACGCCGTACTTGTATAATCAGGGGAGACAGATCCACCATGGCCCGTTGGGGAAATCCTGATTGTAGGGGGGCATGGGTGTTGTTAGAATGCAGTGCCTCTAGTGGATCCGTGGCGGTTCGCAGGGTGGACATAGGGACAACTTTTGCGGGTGAGCATGGAGCAGCGGATAGATACGTACGTGCTGGCGAACGGCATGGTGCTGTTGGGCGAGCCGATGGCAGGGGTGGAGTCTGTGGCGTTCGACTTCATGCTCCCGGCGGGGGTGGCATGGATGCCACCAGGCTGTTGCGGGGCGGCGAACATCATTTCCGACTGGATCTTCCGCGGGGCGGGGCCCTGGGATAGCCGTAAGCTCGGCGATGCCCTGGATGGTCTGGGGCTGCACCGATCAAGTTCCGTCGGCAGCTCGCACATGTACATCGGGGCCGCCCTGGAGTCGAGCAACCTCGCACAGGCGCTGGCCTTGTACTCCGACATTATTCTCAATCCTCACTTGAGTGACGAACAGTTCGAGCCGGCCAGACAGCTCGTGATCGAGGAACTGCATGGGCTGGACGATGAGCCCCGGCAGAAAGTGATGCTGGAGCTGCGTAAGCGGTTTTATCCCGACCCCCTGGGTCGCAGCACGGCGGGCGAGCTTGGCGACCTGCAGACGCTGACCGCTGCAAGAACCCGGGAACTCGCCAAAAATTACCTCAACATTCCACGGGTGATCTTCTCCGTGGCAGGCAAGTACGATTTTGACGCCGTCTGCCGGCAGGTCGAGAGCGTGTTCGGGCCGCAGCAGGGCGAGCCGCTGAGCCCGATTGTGGTCGGGCCGCGTGGGCCAAGGTACACGCATATCCCCCACGACGGTGCGCAGGTGCATATCGGGCTGATGACTCCTACCGCCAGGTTCGTGGACGAGGGGTACTATGACACCAGGGCGGCGGTCTCCGTATTGTCGGGTGGCATGAGCTCGCGCCTGTTCACGGAGGTCCGCGAGAAGCGAGGCCTGTGTTACGCCATCGGCGCCAGGTACCACTCGCTCAAGGAGGCGGCGGGGATCTCGTGCTATGCCGGAACCACGCCGGACAAGGCCCAGGAAACACTCGACGTCATCCTGAGCGAGTTCAACCGGCTGGCGGAGGGGATCAGCGAGCCGGAGCTGGAGCGGGCCAAGATCGGCCTCAAATCTGCGCTGATCATGCAGAGCGAGTCGTCCAGCAGCCGGTCCGGCTCCATCGGCAGCGACTACTACATGCTTGGCAGGGTGCGGACGCTGGACGAAGTCAAGGAAAAGATTGAGGCCCGCAGTGTCGGGTCTGTGCTCGGCTTTCTCAGAAGCAATCCGTTCAAGGACTTTACGGTGGTCACCATCGGGCCCAGGGAGCTCCGTTTTGGATAAAGCGATGCAGTTTCAGCAGAAAACACTGCCCAACGGTCTTGTCGTGATCGGGGAGATCAATCCGGCGGCAAAATCCGCGGCCATCGGGTTCTTCGTCCGGGCCGGGGCGAGGGACGAAAGCCTGCAGATCAACGGTGTGTCGCACTTCCTGGAGCACATGCTGTTCAAGGGCACGGAGCGGCTCAACTCTCTTGAGGTCAACGAGGCATTCGACAGCCGCGGCGCGCAGTTCAACGCTTTCACCAGCGAAGAGCAGACGGTCTTCTACGCCGCCGTGCTGCCGGAGTACCTGATCGATGTCACGGAGTTGTGGGCGGAGCTGATGCGGCCGGCGCTGCGCGATGAAGACTTCAACATCGAGAAGAACGTCATCAAGGAAGAGATCGCGATGTACCAGGATGCGCCGACGTTCGACGTAGTGGACCGGTGCCGCAGCCTGCATTTCGGAACGCACCCATGTGGACGCAGTGTCCTCGGGACCGCGGAAACGATCGATGCTCTGACGGCGGCACAGATGCGCGAGTACTTCTCGAATCGCTACGCCCCGAACAACATGGTCGTCGCGTGCACGGGGAATTTTGATTGGGACCGGTTTGTCGCGACATTGGAGGCGACGGCAGGCCGATGGCCGGCGCAGGCGGTGGAGCGGCCGCTGTCCGATTTCCCGGGCACGAAGCAGAAGGCGCGGGCCGACAAGGCGAACCTGAAACGCGAGCACATCTGCTTGATCCACACGGGCGTCTCCGCCCAGGACCCGCGGCGGTTCGCCGCAGCGATGCTGAGCCTCATTATCGGCGATGACTATGGCTCGCGATTCTACTGGGAGCTGGTGGACAAGGCCCTCGTCGAGGAGGCGGCGATGCACTTCGGTCCGATGGACGGGACCGGCCTGTTCTACACTTATCTCTGCTCCGGCACGGAAAATGCCGGCAGGGTGATGGACATCGTCAACGGCATCTTCCGCGACCTGACCGAGAAAGGAATCGCTGACGAGGAATTGGCCAAGGCGAAGAACAAGGTTCTCAGCGCGCTGGTAATCAAGAACGAAGTGCCGATGGGCCGCCTGGTCGATCTGGGCTTTCACTGGATGTACCTGGGCGAGTATCGCTCCATCGAGCGGGATGTGGAGGCGGTCAAGGCGGTGGAGGCAGGCCAGGTCAACTCGTTCATTCGTCAAATCGATCTGAACAGTTACACGCAGTACATCCTCGGCCCGGCGACCACCCCCTGATTGGTACTGGTCGCGGTGTTAGTCGGTAGGGGACGCTGTGGAAAGCAGAAGGCAATTCCTGTGGACTGTCGGCGCGGCCGCTTGCGGTGCCCTGATTGGCAGCGTCCGGCCAGACTCATCCACGAGAGAGGCCAGGCCGCCAAACGTGGTTCTGGTTCTCACGGATGACCAAGGCTACGGTGATCTCGTCTGTCACGGCAACTTGGTCCTCCGAACGCCGAATATCGACGCGCTGTATCGGCAGAGTATCCGCCTCACCGATTTTCACGCGAGCCCCACATGTTCACCGACGCGGGCGTCCCTGATGACGGGGCGCTACTGTAACCGGACCGGCGTGTGGCACACGGTCATGGGCCGCTCGCTGCTTCGCAGGGATGAAGTGACCATGGCCGACATCTTTGCGGCCGGCGGCTACCGCACGGGCATCTTCGGCAAATGGCACCTGGGGGACAACTATCCATTCCGGCCGCAGGATCGCGGCTTCCAGGAAGTCCTGGTTCACGGCGGCGGCGGGGTCGGTCAGACGCCGGACTATTGGGGCAACGACTACTTCGACGACACGTACTGGCATAACGGCACGCCGGAGAAGCACGCCGGCTACTGTACGGACGTCTGGTTCGACGCGGCGACGCAATTCATCGAAGCCAATCGCGATCGGCCATTCTTCGCGTACCTGGCCACGAACGCGCCGCACGCCCCGTACAATGTCCCTGAGCGATACAGCAGCCTCTACGCGGGCAAGGATGTCCCGAACGCCAATTTCTACGGCATGATCACGAATATCGACGAGAACATGGGCCGGCTCCTCGGCAGGCTCAAAGCCCTCGGCCTCGAAGAGAACACGATCCTCATTTTTATGACGGACAACGGCACCGCCGCGGGCTTTCAGGCCGGCAGGGGGTTCAACGCCGCCATGCGCGGGGCCAAGGGCAGCGAGTACGACGGCGGCCATCGAGTCCCGTGCTTTATCCACTGGCCCGCGGGCGGTCTCACTGGCGGCAAGGACGTGGCTCGCCTTACAGCCCACATCGATCTACTGCCGACGCTGATCGCGGCATGCGGGCTGACAATGCCAAAGGGCGTGAAATTCGACGGGACGAGTCTCTTGCTGCTGCTGCAAGGGCGTGATAGCAGTTGGCCGGACCGCACCCTCATTGCTGACTCACAGCGCATCGAGCATCCGGAGAAATGGCGTCACTCTGCCGTCATGACCGACCGCTGGCGGCTCGTCAACGGCAGAGAACTGTACGATATCCATGCCGACCGAGGTCAGAAGAATGATGTTGGTGGTGAGCACCCCGATGCGGTGAAGGCTTTGCGCGAGGTGTATGAGAAGTGGTGGGGGGACATCTCGCCGCGATTCGATGAGTATTGCGAACTCGTCATCGGCTCCGACAAAGAGAATCCCAGCCGGCTCACTTGCCACGACTGGCACGGCGGTGATCTGCCCCCGTGGGACCAGACGCACATCCTCAAAGGGACCGAAGCCAATGGCTTCTGGGCCGTGGAAGTGGCGCGGACAGGCGAATACGAATTCTCGCTGCGTCGCTGGCCGACAGAGGTGGATGCGCCGATTAACGCTCCGATCCCCGGCGGCCGGGCTATTCGGACGAATACGGCTCGACTGACAATTGGCTCCCTTGACCTGAGCCTGTCGGTTGCTGACGATGCCAGGCTGGTGACATTCCGTGTTCGGCTGGAACCGGGTAGAATGAAACTGCAAACATGGCTGACTGCCGACGATGGCACGTCGCGCGGCGCGTACTTCATATATGTGAGGCGGATTTCATGAGTCATCCAAGCAGAAGGCAGTTCCTCCAAGTCACCGGCGCAGTCGCCTGCGGGACGGTCGCCGGCAGCCTCCAGGGGTGTCTGGGAATGGCTCGCTCCGAGAAGAACACCCGGCCGAACGTCCTGCTGATCGTAACCGACGACCAGGGCTGGGGCGACTTCCACTCGCACGGCAACGACAGGATCGACACCCCGGTGTTGGACAGACTGGCCTCCGAAGGCGCCAGGTTCGACCGGTTCTTTGTCAGCCCGGTCTGCGCCGACCCGGGCGGGTCTGCTGACGGGCCGCTATCACCTGCGGACCGGTGTGCATGGCGTCACACGCACCTACGAGACGATGCGCGAGGAGGAAGTAACCCTGGCCGAGGCGATGAAGAAGGCCGGCTATGTCACCGGCTGCTTCGGCAAGTGGCACAATGGAGCGCACTACCCGCACAATCCCAATGGCCAGGGATTCGATGAGTTTCTGGGCTTCTGCGCAGGCCACTGGAACAATTACTTCGACACGACTCTGGAGCGCAATGGCAAGCCCGTCAAGACCCGCGGCTACATCAGTGACGTGCTCACCGACGCGGGGATCGAGTTCATCGAGAAGAACAAAGATAGGCCGTTCCTCTGCTATGTAGCGTACAATGCCCCGCATGCTCCGCTTCAGGTCCCGGACAAGTATTTCGACAAGTACAAGGCCCGCGCCCTGGACGATCAGCTTGCCTGCATCTACGGCATGTGCGAGAACATCGACGACAACGTCGGCAGACTGCTGCGGCGCCTCGACGCTCTCGATCTGAGGGATCGCACGATCGTACTCTTCCTCACCGACAACGGAGCCAATTCCGACCGCTACGACGGCGACATGAAGGGCCGCAAGGGCAGCATCGACGAGGGTGGCGTTCGAGTGCCGCTGTTCATCCGCAGCTCGGCAGGCATCAAGCCGAACACGGAAGTCAAGCAGATTGCGGCCAACATCGACCTGTTCCCCACGATCATGGAACTGTGCGGATTGCCGATGCCCGAGACGCTGCCGCAGGATGGACTGAGTCTCGTGCCACTGCTCAGGGGCGATGATAAGGACTGGCCCGACCGCATGCTGTTTACGTTCCATTCCCCCGCCGGCAATAGCGAGGATATCCGCGGCTCTGTCCGCACGCAGCGGTGGCGGGCGATCAAGAGCCCCAAGCGGTGGGAATTGTATGACATGATCGATGATCCTGGCCAAAAGGCCAATGTCGCGGAGAGACATCCACAAGTTGTGACGCGACTGAGTGACGCATTCGAGGCCATGGTCCGGGACGTAGCCAAGGCGGGCTTCGATCCGATCCCCACCCACGTCGGCTATCCGGACTGGCCCGTGGTCGTGCTGCCGGGACATGAGGCGTTTCTCGATCCGGCCCCGAAACAGGGCATCAGCTACAAGGGCGCCAACGGCTGGGCCAACGACTGGATCACGAATTGGACGGATACCGGCGCCTATGCGTGGTGGCCGCTGAAAGTGGTCAAGCGCGGCCGGTTCGAGGTCACGCTTATGTACGTCTGTCCGCAGGAGAACCTCGGCACGAAGCTCCGCGTCGAGGTTGGTGGTCGGATGGTGGAGGCGGTGGTTGACAAGGCGCACGATCCCGACCCAATTCCCAGCCCCGACCGTGTGCCCCGCGGCGAGGTCTACGAAAAGGTGTGGGCCCCGCTGACCCTGGGCACAGTGGACCTGGACACAGGCGAAACCCGCCTGGTCCTCAAGGCCCTGGATATCCCCGGCAAACAGGCCTGTGACATCAAGGCCGTCCAACTCCGCCGGATCGATTGAGCGTGGCTTTGCCCGCACGCCAGTAGTCCGACCCGAAGAAACGATCTGCGGGGATTGCAGAATCTCGCGGCAGATGGCCGATATCAACCGTTGTAGAACCTGCGAAATCTGTCCGTGCCCTGGAAGAAAAAGCTCGACAAGACCAGCGATTTCCGGCAAGATTATAGGACATGAGTCATGATCCCGTGACGCGAGGGGCGGCACGGCTCGCTCGCGATACGGTTGCATGCTTTCAGAGGAGGTTCTGCGACTGTGGCAGAGACAAACGACAACAGGAGGTCGAAACGCCCACGGGTGCTCCGGGCGGCGGATGTCATTCCCCCATTTAATCAGGATGCGGCACAGGCGGACCAGCCGGAGAATGCGTCCAAGGAGCCGGTGCTTGATCAATCGCAGGTGCAGCCACCAAGATGCGAACGCAAGGGCCGCCGTTCGCAGAAGGCAGGGGCAGACACCGGAGATACGAGCCCTGTGGAGCCGCCGGCTGCCGCCGTGGAGGTCCCGACGTTTGACTTGGCAGAGAACGTCTTGGCTGAGCACCGGCAGATGGCGGCCAGACGCAGGAAGGCGCCGGGCCAGGCACAGACGGAGCCCGAGATACGACCGGAGCGTCCGGCCGTAGTGACCCACGTCATCGAGTCGCCGCCACAGGGTTTGCGCGAATTGCAGCTCGTGGTGGCGGAGATTGTCGCCCGGGACATCCAGCGGCTGTGCAGCCGGCCGAGCAAACCTCTGGGCGGATAATCACTGCAGATGCAGCGAGGCGGCGGGCGAGTGCGCAGCACTCGACCCATATTGGAGGGCGCAACTATGTCTCATCGGACAGATGCACGCAAAGGGCACGTGGATGCGAATGTGTGCGCACACGGCATCCGGGAGCAAGCGGGGCGTTATTGCCGGCTTCGATGGCTTCATTGGCTCTTCATCCGATGTCTCTTTCCCATCATTGGTCTGTTCTCTGTCGCATGGTTCTTATTGCGGGTGATCCCGAAACCGTCGCGGGCCGCGTATCCATGCCAGAGGGTGGCATTCCCGCTCGCTTCGAGCTTTGTCCTGTGGCTGCTGGGGCTGGCGGGCTCGGCCATCGCATTCCGCAGGGCGAGACAACATTTCACTCGTGCGAGACTGCTTGCAGGTGTCATGTGCCTGGGACTTGGCGTTGGTTTCGTATGGCTGCTTGTGAATCCTGTGGAGCAGCCTGCTGCTGCGAACCCTCCTGTGCCGAATCTGCCGCTGGGCGTTGCCAGGGGCGTGCAGCCGGGGCGGGTTGTCTGGATTCACGACCCGAACGCCACCGACTGGGATGGATACAGCTCGCTGGAGCCCTGGTATGATGATGTGCACACGGACCCCAACGTCGTGCAGAGCATGGTGTCACGAGCGATCCGCGGCCTGGCAGGCGAAAGCACCGACAAGGAGGCTTGGGACAGACTCCTTCGACACTTCAATCAAACCCGCGGCAAGGGCGACGTCGGCTTTGCACCGGGCGAGAAGATCGCTATCAAGATCAACAACACGCTTTGCTACAACGCGAGCACAACCACGTTCGAGAAACGCTCCGAGAACAGGAATCGGATCGACAACTCGCCGCAGATGATCGCCGCACTGCTTCGGCAACTGGTGAACGTGGTCGGCGCCGCGCAGAAGGACATCAGCATCGGCGATCCGGGCCGCATCATGCCCGGTTTCATCTACGACAGGGTTCATCCGGAGTTTCCCGAAGTCCAGTACCTCTCCAACATCAGCGGGCATGGCCGGACGGCGGTGGAATTCTCCGATGTCCCGTTCTATTGGAGCACGAAGGCGGCGGCCGGCACGAAGCAGGATTTCCTGCCCAAGTCGTTCGCCGAGGCGGACTACTTCATCAATTTCGCCATTCTCAAGAGTCACGATCAGGGCGGAATCACCGTCTGCGGCAAGAACCTTTACGGCGCCCTGATCCGCAATCCCGATCGGACGCTCCGGGGCACGAGGTACAACTACTATGACATGCACACCAGCCTGCCGAGGAATACCTCCGGCACAGGGAAATACCGGGCCCTCGTGGACCTCATGGGCCATCCCCAACTCGGCGGCAAGACACTGCTGTACATTGTGGACGGCCTGTTCGCCGGCCGGAACTGGTCGTCCGATCCTGTGACATGGAGCATTCTTCCATTCGGCGGTGACTGGCCGTCGAGCGTTTTCGTCTCGCAGGACCCGGTGGCGATCGATTCCGTTTGCTGTGACTTTCTGTGGACTGAGTGGTCGAACTACCCGCGCATGAGCGGGGCCGACGACTACCTGACAGAGGCGGCCAAGGCAGACGGGCCGCCCTCAGGCACATTCTATGATCCTGATGGTGATGGCGTTCGGCTTGAGAGCCTCGGCGTCCACGAGCACTGGAGCAATCCCCTCGACAAGAAGTACTCGCGTAATCTCGGCGCCGGCAAAGGCATCGAGCTGACCTGCCCCGTAAAGGCCGACTTCGACGGGGACTCCGCCGTGCGGTTCCGGGACCTCAGGACCCTGTGCGGGAGATGGCTGGAACGCTCGGAGGCGTCAGCGGCCGACCTTTCGGGCCCGCCGGGCGACGACATCGTGAACCTGCGGGATTTCTCGGTCTTCGCACGCTACTGGACCGGTGGCCCGGAGAAAGGAGATTGACTCGTCCATGTCTGGTTATTCTCCCGTCTGTGCGGGGAAGTGGCCCGAAAGAGCGTCCACCCGGTCACGGCCATCAGAGAAACAATACGTCAAAGAATCATTGCGTAATTGGGTGAGTCAGGCATTCAAGACTTCGACCGCCGTTTGCGCGATCGGACGCCACTGATCGCAATCCCACCACTCTATGTACCGCGTGAATTGCCGCCGCGTCGAAAAGACTACGAAAGAATCTTTCCCGACGAGCTGCACGATCGCGCGACAGTGCTCCTTGACCCTCTTCTGGATTTCCTGGATACCATCCGTGGCGTTCACGATGCTGAGCATTTCGAGTTCCGCCAGCGTCCCATGCGCCCAGGCCCGGTCGAGGCTCGAAGCCCGCTGCAACGTCTGCTCTGCACTGTAGCGAGCGAGGCCCCACCAGAAGTCCTCCACCTTCTCGCCGAGAATGACGCTCAAAGAGAGGAACTGCGTCGCGACCCAATGGTTGTTCAAATCCGCTTCCCGAGCCCTTCCATACAAGGATCGAGAGGAGCGCAGCAGTTCCCGTGCTTCCGTCGGCAGCTTTCGCTTGTACAGGATGTCGGCTCGCAGCTTCGAAATCGCCGCTTTCTTACCGAGCCACTCGGAGCGCTCAGCACGAGCCCCCAGTTCGTCGCTTTCCGACAGGCCGAGAAGTCGATGTTCGAGCTGCTGCAGGCTGTTCGCCAGGGCCTCATCGCCGCTCGGAGTCTTCGTTGCCTTGTCGAGGGCGACATCCAGGGCCGTTCGCAGTTGTCGATCGCGTAGTGCGGCAACTTGCCGGTCGAAATCGAGCGGCAAGGTTGCATAGGCGACGAGGCTGGCCCAATCGTGGTCGGTGTGTGCTCGTGTGTAAAGAGACCGCCGCACCGACTGCAACACGAACCTGGGATCGTCACCCCGGAGCAGACCCTCGTAGAGAGACTGCACGACGGTGACGGAACCTGTCTTCGTGAGAGGAAACTGAGATGCAATGACCCACGGAATGCCGAACGCATGCAGCTCGTGGGCGATGCTCCCGCCCGGGATCAGCACCGAAGCCTGATTGCCACTGTCGCACGTCATGAGCGTCACCACGGAAGGGCCCAGTCGCCCCTCTCGGAGTGCGACGGCGATCTGCCGTCCGGTGATCCGATCGAGTGAAGAAGGGTCTCGCTTGGAGCTCAACGCCAGGCCGTAGCGCTTCTCGCCCGCCTCCTCGGTGGGGATCCCATGGGCAAGGATATGAACGTGGGTGAAAGGCTTGGAACGACAGGCGTCCCGGATAGCTTCGAGGCTGGCTCCCGTCAGAACGGTCAGCGACTCGTTCACGTGCCGCAGACGCTCTTCCGGCGTCTTCTCCCACGTGATCCATGGCTCCAGGGCGCGTCGCAAGGCCCCCAGGTGCGCCCTGACAGGCACCTCGAGTCCCCGGGCTCGGCAGAAACAAAAAGAATCCGAGGCTTGCGGTCCCAGTTTACGGGGACTGGGCGGCAGCGGCGTACCTCGCGGGTCAGGGTGACGGGCGTTTCCGACTGGAGAAGAAGCGGCAGGCCCTCGCCCACGGAGCCCTCGGGGAGGGTGGCTAACTCGAATGGTATCAATCCAAGCTCGGAACCGAACAGAACCAATCTCAAGTGGACGATGTCGGAGTCGGCACTTTCCCGGCTCGATAGCTCCGCGTTGAGCTCCGGGATACTGCTTAGAAAGCGACCGCTGATCTCACCGAGCTCGCGCACCGCCGATTGACGCGACGCCTCGCGAACGTCCAGATATCGAAGGTGATCGAGACGATCGAGAAGCGCTCGGTGCTCGGTTCTCGAAGCTGACCGTCGCCGGGGATGCGTCGCCACAGATGGCAAGGTATCGGGTAAACTCCGATAGCAGTTGGTTGTGCGCCCGGCCCTCACGTAACAACTCAAGCGTGATTTCGTGTACCGCAGCCATCCCTTACCTCCTCTCGAACGTTGAGTCAGGCACCGGGTCCAGATCCACATCCTCGGCGCCGGTGTCTCTCACATGAAAAAGTCTGCCCTCGACCTTGCCATTCTCGGAAGAGATTCTCACCACAGTCGACTTGAGTAGAATCAGAGGCACCTCCGATCCGTCGTCAGCCTTGACAGTTGTCTCATCGAGTTTCTGCATCTCTCCGGCGCGTATGACATCCCAGATTGTTTGGAACGTCTCGGGGTCAGACAGAGTCTTGGGCCCGAGACGGAGCAAGCGAGCCCATGTCCCGCAGTTGTAATAGAAACGCCGCTTGGACTCGTCGGCAATGGCCCGCTCCAGGTGGGTGTGACCAGTGATGACGAAATCCACGGCGGAGCCGACTTTGTCAGTCACCCGTTTGTAGGTCTTGTCTTTAGTGTCGAGCTTGAATGTCTCATCCTCCGACAACCAGTCTTGTAGGGCTCGACGCAGCGCTTCTACCTTATCGACGCCCCTGAGGCGGTCTGCAACGTACTGGGCGCACTGAATCACTCCGAGTGTCTCTCCCTGCTCCGTCCCGTCACTGTCTGGGTTGTCAGGGCCCGAGGCAAGGGATGTCTCGACGTCAAGGAGTAAGGTGCCGGTGTCTTGTGGCATGCATGAGCCGCCGGGCTTGATGGCCTGTTTGAAGTGAGGGCCGAGCAAGCTATCGAGGACGGCATCGCCCGCCGCCCTCGCATCTGTGATCGCCTCCATGCTGTCCACGTCGCCGGAGAGGATTCCCCGCCTTCTAAGCCCGCCCCAGAACTTGCCGGCCATAATGCCGGGCAGAAACGCAAGGACATCCTTTATTGTCAACGGCTCGAGAGCGAGTAAGATGGGGACGACGGTCTCGGTTCTCGGGTTTCAGCAGATCGACGAAGGCGTAGTCCTGTTTGATGCCGTTCATGACATCGATGACAAGCCGCGTCCCGGCATTGGGAGTCCACTCGGACTGTTTGAGGCTCAGTCCAACATTGATGCTTCGTGCGAGCCTGCCAAGGGCGCCATAATCGACGACGTTCCAATCGTCGACTTCGTTCCCATGCGTGCAGAACACATGAGAGTGGCCGACCTTGCATGCATAGCCGCCACCGCGCGTAGCGAACGTGATGCGACCCTGCCGCAGCGTGTCTCCTTGTGTGATCTGCTGGCGTATCGAGTACTCGACGTGCGGGAGCGCCATTTCGAGGTCGTGATTGCCCAGGACGAAGATCAAGTGGCGATGATCCTGCTTCACAAATTCGGCCAAGCCGCGCCACACCGGCTCGAAGGCTGGATCTCGATAGATATGACGCATCATCTGGTCGGCATTGTCTATCGCAATATACCCGATGGAATCTTCCGCGAGGGAGTCGATGACGTCGCCATTCAACACGAGTGCGACCTCGTCATCGGGGCGCTCTCCGGCCAGCCTTTGGATCAGCTTCCCGAGGCGGGACCCCTGGTTCAGGATCTGAAAGCGCGGCTTACCGCCCCCCATATGAATGTCAGAGACAACATAGAGCGCGTCGTAGTTCGGAATACATGTCGTCATCTGAACCTCCTTTCAAGGCCTTGTTCTCTCCGTACTTGTTCAGTGACAAGACACGCCGCTTGTTTCTACGTGGGCGAATTGCGAAATTTTTGTTTCCCGCCTCAATCCAAATAACTGCTGTTCTGTCCTCTTGCAGAGGCCCCACAGTTCTTGGGCACCGAGTAAGACATGATTATATTACCTCTTCTCGTGAGAGAGCAAGCATTTATTCCGGGCCTGAGAAAGTGGGGTGTACGACAAGATTGTGGCAGAGCGAGGATGAGACTCTTGGGTGGCAGCGTCAAGCGCAGCTTGGCGATGGCCTGCCTCGGACGCAGCATAACCATCGCCAAGGCCTTCGGCCTTGACGCTGCCACCCGGATCGAGTGCCACTTTTTTGTCGTGCACCCAGAAAGTGCGTGGCAAGAGAACGGACGCGGCGCGGCCTGTAATACAATTCCCATGTGAGGCGGGGGGCAGAATCAGCGAGACGATTCCAGGTGACACGAACCGGATGATCCGGCTGGAGCCCGGGGAACACCTTCTGGAGCTGGAGGACGAAGCGACGGAACCATCGCTGCACGCCATGGACAGAAGAGGTGGTCGACAACCTCACTTCTCCCCAAGGTCTTTGAGAGATGCGTTCAACTCCTTGATTTGTACGCCTATGGTCTCAGCGTCTGCAAGCCACTGCCGATGTTCAAGTGAAACCTGCTCATGAACAGCAGCGACATATTGTGAGAGGACCCGCGAGTTGCCGCGTGCAACAGCATTCTGGACGGCGGAGTGGCGCTCCCTGACATGGCTCAACGCATCTGAGGTGCGTTCAAATCGTTCAGCGTTACGTTCGTCCTGGTTGAGTTCCTCACGACGAGTGGCCACGATGGCTAAGGCGCTTCCGATAGCCCCAAGTGCTGCCAGCGGAAGCACCTCAGGTCGGATGGATGCCCATATGCCGAAACCGCCGGAACCGACGGAAAGGATGGCTACCGCAACAGCCCCGATGGCGACCGTTTTCCTTCGCGAGCTACCATGATCCTGGGTACGCGTCCTATAGTACACCTGCTGTACGGCAAGTTGATAGCGGCGAAAGAATTCCAGGCAGAGCAACATCACACGCGGGTCCTCCGCGTGATTCTCCGTGATGCGCTGAACGAGCCGTTCGAAGTAGGCCAGCCTCTCTGACTCCGCACCAGCGCGCGCGCTCATCCAGTCTCGAAGGAGATGTTGTTTGTCGATGCGGCAAAGGCACCAGCTTGCCAACGCCCCGCCCAATAAGGCGCAACAGCTCAGCAATATAACCACTGGCCTCCAACGTGAACTCGTGTCGGCGGCAGAGAAAATACTCAGGCTGGCAAGCAGGGCACCCGTTACCGTCACGACGAAAACTGACCAGGTACTACAGTTCGCCAACCGCTTGAGTGACCTCTGAGCCGCCTGCGCCTTGGCGTCTTTCGTTTCATAGCGCATCGCCGTCTCAGTCAGCAGACTGTCGCGCAATACGTCGGCAAGTTCCGGCGCCGGGCGCTGGGTGGTTTGAGGGAAGATCGTCGGCCGGATGCGGTAATCCTCAAGATCATCCGAGCCGATGTCTTTCTCTGCCCTTCGAATCAACGCTTCTACGTTCGCCGCGTCCTCGCTGATTTTCGTGTCCATCTCGGTATCCTTTCAACAGCCATGCGAAGTCCTCGGGATACATGCCTTTGGGCGTTCCCACGCGAACAAAGATCGTTTGCGGTATGTGTGTCAACGATACGGTCTCCTCATTGAACCGCGCAAATGGAGCGAAGGCCCGATCATGATTATGACATAGCCGGAACTGATTCTCAAGCCCCAAGGTCGGCTTGAGCAGCTCGTGCAGCTCATCCGTTGGTCGCGCTGCGAAGTCCGGCGGATCGGTCGAGTCGAGTCTGACCTGCGGGGCGGATGCTCCAGCCGGGACGACGGATGCTAAACCAACAGCCCAAAGTCCTCCAACGCCACCCGCTGGATGGTGCCACTGCCGGCGGAACGGGCTACAGCGTCTATACATTGTTGACATTGGGACAGTGAACGCGCTCCCGCATGGACCGGTGCGGGCTGCGATTGAACCTGCCCGATGCATAAGCATCTGTGAACGACGCCCAGGCTCTGCTTACGATTGTCTTTCTATGCTCTGTTCGAGGTAACGGATCTCTCTGTCACGGCGGTGATAGCCGGTGGATTCGATGAGCGTCCTAGCTCTTGCCACACACTCCAGGGCCGACTCCAGCCGCTCGCCCGTCGACTTCTGAGTCCTGCTCCCCGGCTCCTGAATCAATTGACACGCTTGCTCGATCAGACCGTCGATCAGGAAGAGCTTCATACCGCTCCGGTCGGCCAGTCCCTTCGCTTCGCCCAAATCACGCGCCGCGCCGACCGGGTCGCCGCCGACCCGCCACAGCGCGGCTCGTGCCAGCAGGCCGAGAGGCAGGCAATCCTGTCTTCCGGCTCGCCGAAGGCCGTCCACGGCGGCATTCAGGTGTTTGGATGCAGGGTCCAGCGGTTGATCATCGGGCCCCAGGACATGCTCCAGCAGGATGGCTCGACCCAGACTCAGATGATCGAGCGCAATGTCGAGAGGCCATTGGCCCTGCTCGGCAATCCTGATCGTTTGAGTGGCGCGTTGCTGCACCGCGTGGCACGCTTGGATCGCGGACTGGGGCTCGCAGGCAGAGCCCGGGGTGAAGGCAGAACGCGTCGGCGATTCGACAGGAGCTTTCTGAGATCGGCTGACTGAATCCGACAGCAACGGCCCGCAACCGCCCAGGGTCAACAACAGGTCGCAATACCGGTAGCCCTGCAATGAACAGAGCAGCGGGTACTCCGGCTGCGTCTTCGTCTGCATGATTTCGGCCTCGTGGAACAGCTTTTCGGCTTCCTCCAACTGGCCGGCTTGGTGCAGGACATCGGCCAGCGCCGTGCGGCTGGTGATTTGGCACAACATATTCTCGCTGCGATCAGCGAGGTTCATACTCTGCCTGGCATACTGCGCGGCCTCCGTCAGTGCTCCCAGTGTCAGGCTCGACTCACTGAGGTGGCCAGCAGCGCGTGCGACCTGCTCCCAGTCCTCCTTGGCCGCGTGTGCGTCCAGTTTGGTTCGCGCCGGCTGCATCGCCTCCGCCGGACGGCCCAGAGCTCGCAGGTCGAAACTCGCCGCGTTCAACAACCATGCTTGGCTGGAATCGCGC
Organism: Sedimentisphaerales bacterium; assembly: GCA_963708075.1. Classification (GTDB taxonomy): domain Bacteria; phylum Planctomycetota; class Phycisphaerae; order Sedimentisphaerales; family Anaerobacaceae; genus PLanc-01. Next base: position 2,608,396 of record OY970194.1, on the reverse strand, counting down.
AAAGTCGGGACCGGCTCATCCCAAGGCCGGAGGAAGAAGCCGGAAATAGCCCCAAGATCAGCACCGAAGACGCCAAGCCTGCGGAGTTGATACAACTCACTCTCGCGGCAAATCCGTCGGTAGTACACGTCGTCAAACGCACGTTGATGCTGGTCAGCCTGGCAGCCATGGGTCACGGCGGCAAAGAGCGGCATCATCTCTTCCAGCGTGTCGGGCCGTTCGGGTGCAATCTGTTGGAAGTGTTCATAGCATCGGTTCTGACCTTCCCTCCATGCCGCAGGAAATCGCGTTCGCACCTGCTCGGCATAATACTCGCGGACCAAGGCATGAGAATCGATTGCGGATTCGTCAGATTGGACTGACACGAGACCGCAGGAGGCCAACTGCGAGATAGCGAGTCTCCATTGGGCGTCGGTAAGACCCATAAGCGGCTCCGTGAGATCGGCGATGGGTGGCTTCCTCCGCAATGCGGCGAGACATCCTGAGTCCGCCGGTCCATCGAAGAGGCCAAGCAGATGCAGGATGGCGATCAGCGGCCGGCCCTGCTCGCCCTCGCGGAGGAACCACCTGTCATACGTTTCCATGATGTGGAAGGCGTGGCCGCCTTGCACTGCGGCGTCGGCCTTGAGGAGCTTCAATTCCCCACGTTTACGGATGTCGCCGGCGTAGGCCATTACCAGATATCTGCCGGTCAGGCTGAGAGTCAGGGCATGGCCGCGCACCTCCTGCACGAGCTGCCGTAACTCGCTGTCAGCGCCTTGCACGCCCAACTCACGCAGGAGCATAGCGCCGGCTTCGGGGGACAGGTGTGCGAGGTCGAGTTGGGCGGTGGTGGCCCGGTGTGTGCCGGCGAGGTCGGTCACTGGCTCACGGGTGGTGATGACGCACAGGCCCGGGTTCTCCATGGCCAACTCGCGGACGAGCGCGGCCAGCGCGGGGTCGGTGATCTGGCCCGGCTCCGGGGCGTTCGGCGGCTGCTGAAGCGTCTCCAAGCCGTCCAGAAGAAGCAGCGTGCGCTGCCGGCGGATGAGCCGGGCGAGCCGCTCGCCTCTGTCCCATGGGGACCCGGCGACGGGGTCCGGGTCGCCGAACCACTTGAGCGCTTCGGCAATGAACGAGTCGCCGGAAGCGACGCGGTCCCGCGTGCCCTGGCTGTAGAAGCTCCACGCAAAGACCCGCTCCGCTCCACGCCAGTGATCGCGCGCCATGCGCGCAAGCCACTCGTTGATGAGGGCGGATTTGCCGACGCCGCCCCAAGCGACGATAGTGAGAACAGTGGGCCGAGGTTTGGGATACGTGAAGCGGGAATCGTGCAACACGAACTTCGAGCCGAGTTCTCCTGCCCATGCTGCGTCGAGGAAGGCCAGTTCGTCGTCGCGACCCAGGAAGTGCTCGCTGGAAGTAGGGAGCCTGGCAATGGAGACATCGTTCGGTGATAACTGGGGCCACTCGTCACTGCCCCGCGGCATCGCCTCACGTTGCGAAGGGTCTCCGAGACGGGTGAGATGCTCGTGAATGTAACGAGCTATCTCGCTCAAAACGGTGTCGGCCTTCTCTCCCGGATAATCGGTCGCCATCGATCTGCCGTCTCGGGGCAGCATCGGTCGGTCCCTCAACCATTGGTGTGTCTCCCACCTGCATGGGCGAACGAGCAGAGGAATCAAGAGGATGTTGTCCCTCTTCTGACGCTCCAGCAAAACGGGGACCTCTTTATCCATTATGGAACGAGAGGCCAGGTAGTCAGGCGAGATCAACAGCACGGCGACGTCGGCTTCGGCGAGGGCGTCCTGGATTTGAGAATGCCGGTTTGCCTCGCCGTCAATTTCCATATCACTCCGGATTCTGATGTTCATGCCGGCCGGTTCCAGCACCTTGAGATGCGGCAGCAGCTTGTCTTTCCACGCTTCATCCTCGTGACTATAGCTGATGAAGATCGTATGAGACTGGAGGGGCCGGAAAGAGGCCGGATCGAGTTCGTAGACGTGGCCAGCCACCGTCTGAATCCGCACGACTCCCCTGGAGGCGCTGACTTCCGCAAATCCGTCGCGGGATACAACAAGGGGTTGGCCGGTAATCAATTCCTTGGGTGTCAGAATATCGATTTCCACCGGCTCCCAGTCGGGCACTCGAATTCCGACAGTGGCTTGCGGTACGTCCCCGATCACGAAGTTGTTCTCTCGAAGCGCTACCCCCAATTCGCGCGTCGGCAAGGAGGAGAAATCGAGAATCAGTCCCTTGCTGCCGGCGCCGGTGGGAGTTCGTCGCAGCGACAAACCGGCGGCCAGGCTGTGGAGCTTGTTCAACAGTGCGTTGTTGGACACCTCTTGCGGCAGACGGGGCCCCATTTCGAGGATCCAATTGACCAGCGGCGGCCTGGTTCCTTGAGAGATGCTTTTGATGCCCCGTACGATTTCATTCTCCAGTTCGTCCAACCGTCCGGTTAATGCGAGATATACGATTCTCTCTTCCCACTGAAGCACGTCGGGGGCCGATTTGTGGCACTCCTCAACGACGCGCCTGGTGTCCTCCAGAAGGAGGCGATGGGCGGCCAGTCGCGGTCGAAGCACGTGGCAATACTCCGGCAGGAAGGTAATACCGTCCGCGCCCCGACTTGCGACAAATGGGCTGAACCAGACAGCCGACTCGCTGGCCACCGTCATTCGTGTCGATCCGGCGGCTCGCTCGCCCAGTTCCAGTCGGATCGCGCGAAGCAACTCCGGTTCGATGAACCGAGCCAGGGAGGCGAGTTCCGCCAACGCCACGACGTCAGGCCGCCTCCTTTCGCAAGCCGCCACTTCAGAGCGTGCCTCCTCGATGGCACCCGATTCATCGTGAGCGATTGTCTCTACGTTCGGCATAGGCGTGTGGCCACCTGTGGAGATGTTTCACGATCCCAAACGACAGCCCCATCGACGAACTGTTCCAAGCCCGCGGGCCACAGGTTGCTCGGAGCCGCAACCAGGGCAAGCACTCGACAGCGGCAACTCCGGGCAAGCTGGAAAACGGGAAGCCAAGGCTCCCACTCCATGTAGTAAGCCGCCAGGGGGTCCATTCCGATTCCAAAATCCGTGACGAGGAGAACGGGGGTTGTCTCCCGAAAGCGATTCGGCATGCGCGCGGGCCAGATCAGACGTGTCTCACGGGGCCTGAGCGGATCAAACTCGAACCATGTGGTCTGAACTTTGGGTCTGCCGAGGAGGCGACGCAGTCGGCTCACCAATTGGGTCTGGTCACGCCAGAACGGCTGCATCGATTCCGAGCGATCCAGGAGCAGATGCACGCCCTTGATCAAACTCGAATGCTTTCGCAGCGGAAGCTTCTTGAAGACCTCACCATGGATGATACTCCGCCACAGAAGCTGGAGGTCGATTTCGTGGGAGGTCATTTGGGTGGCGAGAATGGCACTTATGATGCCGAGGAACCACCGATCCCCGAACAACGGTTGGTGCGAGGAGGATTCCCGGCTGGTGGGTGCGGCCGGAACTCGGAGTTGAGCCGCAGATCGGACCCTCTCTGCATCCCCGGCGAGCAACACGTCAAAGGCCATGGGCTTCTGAGCCACCGGATCGAGCAATTGGAGCTTTCGGGGTGGCTCGGGTTTCGGTGGGGTGGCGGGGGGCGGAGAGGACGCTGGGCTCGGCGCAGCTCCGGCGGCTGTGGAATCGCCCTCGCGGTCGGGTACTTTGGCCCAAAACAGGCCCAGAGACTGAGCCAGCCACTGCAGATGGGTTTCCTCGCACAAATTGAGGACATAGCAGGCTTGCACCATCTCGGCAAGACCCACTTCGCTCCGCGGATGTCCTTGCCACATGTTCATCCTGGCCTCTCCTGTTGGGGAAACGTCCTCGTTATTGAAAGGGATCGTGATCTACTTGAGCAGAACATTTTGCTGAATCGTTTGCCACCGTGCATCGGTAGGCGGAACGCCGAGGGTCAGACAGACCCGGACGGCATCCAGAAATTCGGCTATGCTCGGCCCGCGCCGCTGCTTGTGTCGGGCCTCTTCACGCAAATCCTCGCATTTCCCGGCGATCTGTTTGACAAAATCCACACCCTGGGGTTGGTTCTCGATCAGGGACGCCATGTGCAGGCGGGCGATGCTGCCCAGTCGTTGCATCCTTGACTCCTTGTCTTTCGGTTCCTCCAAGGTGTGGACGATGCATCGGCGCAGGAAAGCCGCCGGCAAGTCGCGCTCCTCGTTGGTGGTAATGACAATCAGCAGTCTACCATACCGATTCGCCGGGTCGAAATCTCCCGGCGAGGCAGCCAGTTGGCTCTCCACCTCGTGATCCGCTTCTTCCACTCGAAAGCGATTCATCCCCATGACTTCCAGGAGATCGTTCGGCACGTCTGGATCCGCTTTGTCGATTTCGTCGATCAGGACCACCACCCCCGCGGGATTGCGGTTGCGGTTCACCTCGGCGAAAGGCTCCGTGATCCGGCTCTGGGTCGCGGTCGCGGTTCGCCTCGAGTGCACGGTTGCGGAGAATGCTATCGCGTCCTGCCGATTGAAAGCCCACCACAGGACCCCCGGCGTCACATAACGCGCAGGCTTCATTTGCTCTCGCTTCACTTGCGCTTGAGCGTCGCGCAAGCGAGCAAGCGCGTCAAATCGCCAGAGCAGATCCTTTGCCTCCGTCCGGCCCGTTACAGTGTACTCGTAGTAACGCCAGTTGAGGTTTCGGGCCGCAAACGGCGCATACGAGGACTTGCCGGAGCCGGGCTCGCCGCGAATCAGCAATGGCCTCCTGGCGACGATCGCCACTTCGGTCACAAGCCGAAGTCTCTCGTCTTCAAGGTAAATGTCTCCGGATCGGTCATCCGGCGATACACCCTGAATTCCGTACCGCGGCAGGTTGGCCCAGGGGAGGAACGGTTCGTATTGTGGGGTCGTTTTCATACGTGCGCACCAGAATTGAGGATATTGTATTGATCGAACGTAGCGTCCAGATCTCGACGAAGAACTGCAAACTCGTTCAATTTCGCCGGTTTCAGCAGCGGATTGAGCTGCCTGGCACCGGCGGCGAAGCAGTTCGTCATGTGCTCGCTCTTGTCGCCCGCCTCCACAATGAAGATGATGCGGGAAAAACGTCTGCGCAACTCCAGCAGGACGTCTTTGGAGGTGTATTGGGGGGGCAAGATACAGATCGCAAATCTCTTCGCCGACGATAACAGCTCTCGCACCGCCCCTTCTAACGGGAGTTCGTTGCCTTCCGAATCGTAGAGAGGATCCTTCACGAGGACGGCCCGGATGGCAGACTCGACTTCATGAATCAGACCGTGTTCCTCGAAATCGCCTTTCGGTTCGGGCACCGAAATCCGCTGCAAGGGGGTGCGTCCCGCCGGAAGCTCGTAGTTCACCCGATCTATATAGCGATTTGTGACCTGTACGTGTGAGGTGTTCAACGCCAGAAGACCTCGGGCTTCCGGCGTGTGCGAAGCGTGGAGGAGAATCTCGACGCTTTCGTTCTCGACCCATTTGGCCTCCAAATAGCGTCTCAATGAGGCCGCCTTTTCAGATAGTAATGGTGGTATCAACTCGCCAAACGCTGGTACACAATCCTGCGGCTGCCTCTCGTGCATGACGCTGGCGATGGAGCATGCCAGACAGCGGGCCATCTCATCGGGGGGCAGGGGGGATCCGCAGTCCAGTGACAGTTGCTCGGCCGCGCGGCGCAAGACATCAATATCCAACCTGCTCAGCAAATCCGTGACGGCTTTCACCCAGGCGCTGCCGTTCCCCGGACGTTCCATGGCTCTTTTGAGACGATCGTTCTTCGCCAACCCTTGCGCAAACTCATCCGGGGACAAAGCGGAAGCGGGGTCATATCTATCCGCCTGTATCTCATTGAGTTGAAACGGCTCGTATGCCTTCATGCAGGTGGTGTCCAGGCTGACTCCTGGAAAGAGCACAGGGACGACGGGAAAGTCCGGATCGATCGATTTTCGGAAGCACAGGATGAGAGCCTCCGCTGTGACCCAGGTGGAAGCACAGGCGTTCTGATTGAACAGGATGATCCCCGCGCGAGCCGTGGCCAGGCTGTGAAGGATGTCCGCTCTCCAGGAGTTCCCGGGAGCGATAGCCTTCATGTCCAGGAAGAAGTCCCAGTTCTTTGCTCGGAAGGTCGATGCCAGCGCGTCCCGGACCTGCACACAAGCGTCGGTCTTGGGAAGTCCATGCGTCGAATGGCTGATGAACAGGGTTGCTTTCTCAGTCATGGTACACCCAGCCATGTTCTCCCCAGTCGACGATCGCCACGGGAATAGGCGCAGGGGGACATTGTCGCAGAATATCGCCACGCCGCCGCTGGCCGGCATCTGAAGAAGTTGCCCGGCGGTGGCCGCCTTGCGGGTCTCAGCGATACTGAGCCGACGGCACGGTGCCCGTGCAACCTTTGCGCCATCAGCCGTAAGGCTGCGCAGACTGAAACCCATGTCGTGCGTAACAGCGCAAATATCACACACGGATCAAGGACAAGCAAATCCTTCTCCACATCCGCTGTCATTGTCGCTTCCTTCAGCGATAGACCAACGCAACACTGCCGCCCGGGTACAAGGCCAACCTGCGCCGCTGCTGCAGGCTCTCCAAGCCGAAGTGGATGGCAGATCGGGCCATCAGTTGAATGTACCCGCCACCCCACAATCTGTAAAGGCCGAGTGACCGAAAACATGTGCGACTACATTCTGCAGGGGGTCAGCGAAAAATACCAGCCTGCCCCCACGAAATGTAGTCGCACACACAGTAATGGAACTTGCCATGAATTTTCTTGTACCGCTGCCCGGTTCGGTGTAGACTTAGAGGGTATCGGCTTCGCCTTGCCGGTGTGGGCTTATGTTGTTCTTTGGGTTCTGTCATGACAGGTGCCTCCAGACACCAGGTTCTGGACATGGGCTACAACCGAGTAACTACAACCAACGCGACTGATAATCGCGGTTGCAGTGAGAGTTGTAGTAGCCTGCTGAGCGGAAGACGAGGATTTGACGTAAGTCATTGTAGATAGACGGTTTGGAGAGGTGGCCGAGTGGCTTAAGGCAACGGTTTGCTAAACCGTCGTAGGGGGTTAACCCCTACCCCGGGTTCGAATCCCGGCCTCTCCGGTCTCCACCGCTTTCTGAGTCAAAGTCTGCACTTTTGACCTCAGAAGCGTGCTCCTCTGGCTTTTCATCAGTTGACTCGCACCGGCCGTTCCGTTGGCCGGCACCCTATTCCGTAGTACACTCATGGTGTGGGCCTGCAAGCCGCCGTCGCATCTCCATTTTGCTCTCCCACTTATGGGAGTCGATTGCCGGCATCTCATCCCAGCGAAATCGCCAAATCGCACGCCAGCCCCGCCCGCCGTAGACACTCTCTTATTCTCATACGTGCCCCGACTTCATCGAACCACCCCATCACCGCAGACGAGATCGTATTGATCTGGTTCGAATGCAGCTTACCACCGCCGCCTTAAGGCAACCTGAGGGGATTGCGTGGTTGCACAGGAGGGAATGCAGGTTCCGGGGCTTATAGCCGTGGCAGATGGACGATGGCCGAGGTCCCGGCTTTCGGGTCTGACGTGATTGCGATATCTCCATGGTGCCGCTGAACGATTCCGCAGGCAATGGCCAACCCCAGGCCGCTGCCGCCGGAGGTCTGAGACCGGGAGGAATCCACCCGATAGAAACGATCGAATAAGTGAGGGAGGCTTTCGGCCGGAATGGCGCCGCCTTCGTCATGGACACAGACCATTGCCCATGTGTCCGGCTCGTTCTGGAGGTCCACGCGAATGAGTCCTCCCCGCGGTCCATGTCGAATGGCGTTGTCGAGCAGATTGCTGAAGAGTTGCCACAATTCGGTTTCATCGCCCCGGATCGAGACTGGGGCGCTGTTCGTGAAGACCACTCGTCCTCCTTGCTGGCCGGCCCGGTCGTGGAATACATCCGTCAGCGATCTCAGCAGGGTGTCCAAGCGGATTTCCGCCGGATTGTGGACGGCGTCGGCGGCGTCCAGTCGTGCCAAAGAGAGAAGCTGGCTTACGAGATGCTCCATGCGATCGACGTCTTTGAGCGTATCGTCGATGCCCTCCTCATATTCGATCGCCGGTCGGGCTTGTATTCGCAGCGTCTGGAGCGTGCTCTTGATGATCGCCAGAGGCGTGCGCAGCTCGTGCGCGACATCTGCAGTAAGCCGCTCCTGCTGCTGCATCGTCTTATGCAGACGCGACAACATCTCCTGCAACGCCGCCTTGAATGGCTTCAGCTCAATAGGGACGTCCGGCATGATGTCACTGTCATTCTTCAAACTACTGTGCGTGATTTGTCCCAACTTCGCTCCGAGGTCTGTGATTGCGTGCAGCCCATGCGAGATGATGATCGGCACCAGCAGCACAGTCAGCAATGTGACGGAACCTCCCGCCATGAACAGGAGCCCAAGGAACTCAGCCACCTCGTGATACACATATCCACACGAGCGTGCCACAAGGATATTGGCAACCTCCTCATGCAAGACATGGCGCATCCATATGGCGCGGAGCGTATATTCCGTGCCCGATTCTGGATCGCCGGTAATATTGAACAGGCTGAAATCGTTCACGTCAGGTTGTTCGCCGAGGGGCAGGCGAAGGAGTGCTTGGGGTAGTGGATCACTGGATGATTCGCTGGCAAACATGTCTCTTTCACTTCCATCCAACCAGATACGATACTGGCTGGAGCGTTCGGAGGTGCCGTACCCCGTGATGGCCCGCAGTTCGGCTTCCTGGTGCTCTCTGCTGTCCCGTTCATCGAGTTCGGCCTGTATCCCTTCGGCCATGGCTCTCAGAGTGTCGTCAGTGTTCCCCAGCAATGACTCCTCAAACTCAACATAAGCCGCAACAGACAAGACCGCAATGATGGCCAGAGTGAGAATCAACACCATCAGAGACAACCGCAACTGGATGGATAGAGGCTTCACGTGGATACCTCTCCCAGGACGTATCCCAAACCCCGGACGGTGTGAATCAGGGAGCGTTCGGGATCGACATCCAGTTTTCTGCGAAGGGTGGATATGTACACCTCGACAACATTTGAGAAGGTTTCGGCATTGAAATCATACAGGTGTTCGATGATCTCCGCCTTGCTGACGATCTGACCGGCCCGCCACACGAGATACTCCAGGAGCCGATACTCCATCGCGGATAGCGTCACGCGCCGGCCTCGAAGGGTCACCAGCCGGCTGGATGTATCTACCGACAACTCACCGATACGCACAACCGGGTCGGGACGATCATAGGTTCGACGCACCATCGCCTTGCAGCGAGCCAGGAGCTCGCCCATGTCGAAGGGTTTCGTGATGTAGTCATCACCGCCTGAGTTCAGACCCCGGATAATGTCCCGGGTGGTGTCCCTCGCGGTAAGTATGAGCACGGGGACCCGATTGCCTTGGCGGCGCAATTCTGCGAGGATCTCCAACCCACCCACCTTCGGCAGCATCAGATCGAGCAGGATCAGGTCGTAGGGATTTGAGAGAGCTTGATGCCAGCCATCCTCGCCATCGGTGGAAATATCCACTGCGTACGACGCTGTCTCCTTGAGCGCCTTGGCGATATTGCGCAAGTCTGATCTCATCTTCGATAATCAACACTCTCATTGTCCGGCCACCAATTCCATGGGCCCCCAGGCCACGTTCTCTAACCTATGTTCCTTGACCTCAGTGCCAAGACCTGCCCATTGTACCTGCCCGGCAGAGATGTGCAACCGTGACTCTCGCCATCGCAGGCCCCACCCGTGTCCTGTTCGGGAGGCAGCATGGCGCGAGCAAAAAAGGCCCCCCAATACGACAGTGGCGGACTTATTCCCGGGGAATCAGTAATTTCCTTACTATGGCCCCCGATTTCTTCATCTTCCATTAAGGTTCGATCTGTACCCTCCGGGCTAGGACTGTCGGAGTCTACCGGTTGGTCGGGACGATGCTTCGTCAGGCATCAGTCATTGCCCCCGATGTAATGCGTTCAGCTTGGAGACTACGGAGGCCGGTCTTCGAGCGGAATCTAAACATGGATATATACTCCGGTTGCGTTAAGGACAATGTCCGGCAGATTGAGTCGGATGCCACAGTTGGCGGGCACGTGCAGTGGGCAGATATCGCACTGCTGTCGACTGGAGCGTTCCTGCTATTGTGGGGATTGGGTACTTGCAGTCTGTGGACGGCGGAGGGGCGCTGGGCCCAGGTCACACGTGAGATGTTTCTGACGGGCGATTTCTTTCATCCCACGATTGGCGGAGAGCCCTACTTTGACAAACCGCTGCTGACGTACTGGCTCCGTGCAGCCATCGTTGCGATGACCGGCACGCTGAATGAACTGGTCTTACGGCTTCCGAGCGCCGTTGCCGGCGTGGCGGCCGTCTGGGCGACGATGAAGGTCGGGGCCCGGTTGTGGTCGGCCCAGACGGGAAGAATCGCCGGCTGGCTGCTCCTGACAACGTATTCCTTCATCTTTTGGGCCCGGACCGGCACGGCCGATGCCGAGAATCTCGCGGCCATCATGCTGGCGGTCGTCTGGTATTGGTCAAGACGTGATCGTCCAGGTTTTCCCACCATGCTCGTTTTCTACCTGATCGCCTTTATCGGCGCCTTAACCAAAGGTTTGGCGGCGGTGGTCGTTCCCATTCTCATTGTATTGCCGGATATGCTGACGGAAAGACGCTGGCGCATCCTCTTTAGTATCAAGCACATAGGGGCCTTCGGGCTTGCGTCGCTTGTCTACCTGGCTCCGTTTGTGTATGCCTCTCTGACTCAGCCCGCCGATTATCAGTCGAGCGGCCTGGCGCTGGTCTTTCAGGAGAATATTCTTCGCTATTTCCAACCCCTCGACCACAAAGGTCCGATCTACCTGTACCTTTATGAGCTGCCGCGTCTCTTGCTGCCTTGGACCCCCTTGTTTGTGCTGGCGGCGGTTGGCATGGCCAAGTACAGGAAGGGGCTCGACAGTCATACACGATGGCTGATCTGGGCCATTGTGCTGGTGTTCCTGTTCTTCAGCCTCTCCGGCTCGCGACGCGGCTATTACATCCTGCCGATCCTGCCGCTTTGTGCTCTACTGATGGCTGTCTTCGTCGCCTGGATCCGTGAGCCTGGAATGGATGACCTTCGGCAATGGGGGCTGGCGGCCCAGAGAGCCCTGCTGATCGGGGCGGTTGCATTCGACCTGGCAATTCCCCTGATTTTGACGATTGCCGGGAGAGTATTGCACTTCCAAGCCCCTCTGAGATTCTATTTGGTCAGTCTTGGCATTGGGGCGGCCGCAATTCTCCTGGGTGTGAGCCTTGACAAATTCATACAATGGTCAAAGCTCTCCCCAAGCGAGCGCAGAGTCATCCAGCCATGGATCGGAGTCGCAGCTGTGTTGCTGGGAGGCTACTTCTGCTGGCAACAGAACATCCTCGACATGAATCGAACGGAGCGCCCATTCGCCGGTGAATTGCGGGCGAGGTCAGCCGAGCTCCCGCCGGAGAGGATCGCTGTGTTCCCCAAGGCGAACGCGAACCTGCTTTTCTATCTCCATGCCGATGAGCCGATACAGATCATCAAAGACGCCGACCAATTCCGCCATTTTCTGGAATCGAGTCTTCCTGGCGTGGTCATTACCCAGAACAGGTATGTGGCCGGGCTTCCCGAAGAAATCGTCAGCGAGCTGTGGAGGCAGCAGAGCCTTCGTGAGCAACTATACCCGTGGGAATCCAAGTCTTCCAAGAAGGAGAAATGGATAGCCTGGTTCTGGGGGTGTCCCATGAATGCTTCGAAAGCGGCAGGGGTTGCGGAGGGTATGAGTCGTGCGAACTGATTTTCTACCATTCTCGCGGCCATCGATCACGGAGGAGGATATCGCCGCCGTGGCGGAGGTGCTGCGATGCGGCTGGATCACGACCGGCCCAAGAACCACAGAGTTCGAGCAGAGATTCCAGGAGTACGTCGGCTGTCCCGGGGCCGTGGCATTGTCCTCGGCGACGGCAGGTATGCACCTGGCCCTCAAGGCTCTCGGGGTCGGTCCCGGCGACGAGGTAATCACCCCTTCGATGACGTGGGTTTCCACCGTGAATCTGACTGTTCTTGCCGGCGCCACACCAGTCTTCGCCGACGTGAATCGTGACACGTTGATGGTTTCCTGCCAGTCCATTGAAGCGTGCCTGACGGACAGAACGCGGGCGATCATCCCCGTCCATTTTGCAGGAGCCCCGGCCGACATCGGACCCATTCGTCAATTGGCGGCCGCCAGGCACATTCCCCTCATCGAGGACGCGGCACACGCTCTGGGGACGCAGTACCACGGCCTGCACGTGGGCCACAGCGGCACCTCGATCTTCTCATTTCACCCCATCAAGAACATCACGACGGGCGAGGGGGGTATGTTCTGCTCGGACGATGAGGCCCTCCTCGACTGCGTGAAGCGATTGAAATTTCATGGGTTGGGAGTGGACGCCTACGATCGCCACACGCAGGGACGCTCGCCCCAGGCAGAGGTCATGGAGCCCGGGTACAAGTACAACATGACGGACATATCCGCCGTCCTGGGATTGCGGCAGTTGGCCCGCGTGGATCAGCTCAACGCCAGGCGAACCGAACTGGCCATGGAATACCGCGAGCGGTTAGCGGAGATCGAGGAGATCATCCCCCTGTCCGATCCCCCGTACCCGATGAAGCATGCCTGGCATCTATTCATTGTCCGGCTGGACATCGACAAAGCAGGCCTGACCCGTGATGAGTTCATGCTGCGACTGAAGCAGAGAAACATCGGGACCGGCCTGCATTTCCGGGCCGTGCACCTGCAAAAGTACTACAGGGAGTGCATGGGGATGCGCCGAGGCGCATTGCCGAACACGGAATGGAACTCCGACCGAATCTGTTCGCTCCCCCTCTTCCCGGATATGATGGAACGCGACGTCAACGACGTTATCGAGACAATCAAAGACGTCTTGCACAAGCAGCCATCCTCTGCCGCAGGCAAGACGATCCTTGAAGAAAGGTGCTAACCGATGGCCAAGACGTCCGACGAAGTACGAGGTCTGCATAGCTCAGGACATGCGAAGACCGTTTTGGTGCATTCCCAACCGGCCGCTCACGACGCGACGCCGCTTCGTACCGTTAACGACGACACATTGGAGGAAGGCATCTGTCAACCTGACCTTCATCGCACAGTCTCGCCATCGCCGCAGACCAGACCGGCTGTGTCCCTGGTGATCCCCGTATTTAACGAAGAGAGGTGTCTGCCGGAGCTCATCCGACGTTGTCTGGATAGCTGTGAAGGCACGGAGGGGTCATTCGAGATTATTCTCGTGGATGACGGCAGCTCGGATAGCTCATCGAAGATCATCGCCGAGGCGGCGGAACAGAACGCCGGAAGGGTCGTGGGGGTCTTATTGAACCGCAACTATGGCCAGCATGCCGCCGTGATGGCCGGCTTTGGCGAATCCCGAGGCGAGATCGTCGTGACCCTCGATGCCGACTTGCAGAACCCGCCCGAGGAGATTCCGAAGCTCGTTCGGAAGATGGCGGAAGGGTACGATGTGATCGGCACGATCCGCACGCCTCGGCAGGACCCGTTGTTTCGACGTGTCGCCTCGCGGATCGTCAACCATGCGGCCCGGCGGGCCACCGGCGTGACAATGCATGATTACGGCTGCATGCTCCGCGCCTATCGACGCCACGTCATTAGCGCCATGCTGCAGTGTCCCGAGCGAAGTACGTTCATTCCCGTTTTGGCCAACAGCTTCGCGCGAAAGGCAACGGAAATCGAGGTCCACCACGCCGAGCGATCCAGTGGGGATTCGAAGTACAGCCTGTGGAAACTGGTGAATCTCCAGTTCGATCTGTTGACGAGTATGACGACCTTCCCGCTGCGTCTGCTCAGTATCCTTGGCGGCATCACATCGGTCGTGGGCATGGGATTTGGCGTCTTCCTGCTAATCATGCGAGTGGTCCATGGGCCGGGATGGGCAGCCGAGGGCGTCTTCACCCTCTTTGCCGTTCTTTTCGTCCTCATCGGCGCCCAATTTGTCGCGATGGGGTTGCTCGGGGAATACATTGGTCGCATCTATCATGATGTGCGGGCGAGGCCTCGCTATTTTGTTCATCAGGTTATTGGCCGGCAGGAAATCAGGGAACGGAACATGCCTGCTCAGTCACAACTGGAGGTTCTCAAATGAGAGCAGTAGTCCTAGCTTATCACGATATCGGATGCATGGGCATCGAGGAACTGCTGAGGAATGGTATTGAGATTGCGGCCGTCTTCACGCATGCGGATGACCCTCAGGAAAATCTCTGGTTCCATTCGGTAGCGGAACTGGCAGCAAGCCACAACATTCCCGTGTTTGCCCCGGAGGATATCAACCATCCCTTGTGGGTCCACAGAATCCAGGACATGGCCCCGGATATCCTCTTTTCGTTTTACTATCGGCACATGGTCAAGCCTGCGATTCTTGACATCCCGCCGGCCGGCTGTCTCAATCTGCATGGATCTCTGCTGCCGAAGTACCGTGGACGATGCCCGGCGAACTGGGCCCTGATCCATGGGGAGACCGAAACGGGGGTCACCCTGCACTACATGACGGCCAGACCTGATGCCGGCGACATCGTATCTCAGAGACAGGTAGCTATCTCGGATGATGACACGGCCCGAAGCCTGCACGAGAAGCTGGCCCGAGCATCTCGCGAGTTGCTCGCCGAGACTCTTCCCCAGATCAAGGATGGCACAGCCCCCCGTGTGCCGCAAGATGCAGCCCGGGCTACATACTACGGCGGGCGGCGTCCGGCCGACGGCGAAATCGATTGGACAAAAGAGCCCCATCAAATCCGCAACCTGGTCAGGGCCGTGACGCGGCCGTACCCCGGTGCGTTCAGCTACGTGGGGGATAGGAAATGCCTCTTCTGGACTGTGTCCGCCGTACCTTACGACCCCGGCAAGTCGCCACCCGGGACCATTGTCTCCACCGAACCGCTGGTGATCGCCTGTAGCGGTGGAGCGGTTCGCGTTGACTCCGGCCAAGTCGCCGATGGGGTGTACGTGACCGGCGTGCAACTTGCCAGGGAGTTGAACCTCGTGCAAGGCATGAGATTCGGACCCCATGCAAGCACACGCGTCCGGTCCGCGAGAAAGAAGAGTGTCCTGATCCTGGGCGCCAATGGCTTCATCGGCAGTGCCCTGAGCGAACGACTGCTGGCCGGCGGAGAGTATGAAGTTCATGGCATGGACCTCCGATCCAACTACGTCGAGCACCTCCTCGGCCGACCCGGATTCCATTTTGACGAGGGGGATATCCGCATCCATCGCGAATGGATCGAGTACCACATCCGCAAGTGCGACATCGTCCTGCCCCTGGTGGCCATCGCGACTCCCATAGAGTACACGCGAAACCCATTGGGCGTCTTCGAACTGGACTTCGAAGAGAATCTCCGCATCGTCCGCTATTGCGTCAAGTACCACAAACGCATCATCTTTCCGTCCACATCTGAAGTGTACGGAATGTGCGATGATGGAGAGTTCGACGAGGACAATTCGCGACTCATCCTCGGGCCGATCCGGATGCAGCGATGGATCTATTCATGCTGCAAGCAGCTTCTGGATCGGGTCATCTGGGCCTATGGGCAGAAAGAAGGATTCAAGTTCACCCTGTTCCGCCCGTTCAACTGGATCGGACCGAGGCTCGACAGTCTGACTTCGGCGAGAATCGGCAGCTCTCGCGCCATCACGCAGTTGATTCTCAACCTGGTTGAAGGCGCGCCCATCCTGCTCGTCGACGGTGGACTCCAGAAACGCTGCTTCACGGATATCTCGGAAGGCGTGGAGTGCCTGTTCAGAATCATCCGGAACCAGGATGGCGTCTGTGATGGACGCATCATCAACATCGGCAACCCGGAGAACGAGGCCAGCATTCGGGACTTGGCCGAGATGCTTCTGAGGAAGTTCGATGAGCATCCGTTGCGGCCCAAGTTCCCACCGTTTGCAGGGTTCCGCGAAATCGAAAGCGGTTCCTACTATGGCGCCGGCTACCAGGACGTGGAGCATCGGCGACCGAGTATCAAGAACGCCCAAAAGCTTCTTGGATGGACCCCCACTGTGGGGTTGGAGCAGTCGGTCGAGCAGACGCTCGACTTCTTTCTCCGGGAAGCCGTGCGCACCGGAGAGATCACGATTGATGATGACCGCGCGGAGGTCCTGAACATACCCGCTGCGGGCAGATCACCGAAGCCGACGCTCATCGTTTCGCTTCCGTCTGCGCACAGCCGAAAGCCCACGCAACTGAATGTGCCATGAGAGCGGGCTTGTGGACTGACGTTGACACCTTGCGGGGAACGCGGATCGGCTGTCCGCGTCCCTCTCGTTTCGCGCGCCATGGCATTCAGGCCGCGGCGATGCCGTGGGTTCGGTGACTCTCCATGCGGAGCCGGATAGGGAGCCGTTGAATGAAAGTGTTGTCTGCAGACAGTGACGACCTCGCAACGCGAAGGCCTCTCCTGGCAGTGGCGGTCTTCGCCTCAGTCCTCTTTCTCGCGGGCTTGGGCCGGCGCGATCTCTGGGGTCCCGACGAGCCTCGCGTTGCCGGAATAGCCGCGCAGACGTCCAGATCCGGGGACCCTATCGTCCCCCGATTGAACGACAAGCCCTTTCTTGAGCAGCCGCCATTTTACTACTGGATTGCCGGGCCGATCTTCACTCTGCTGGGAGAGAGCGCCTATGCCGCCAGGCTGCCATCGGCCCTGGCGGCTATCGCAGGCGTCCTTCTGACTTTCGTCCTGGCTCGAAAGATGGGCATGTCCGCCTTGGCTGCCGGATTGTCCGCTCTGGTGTTGGCGACTTTCGCAGAGTACTGGAACCTCGGTCACCAGTGTCTGGTCGACATGATGTTGTGCTTGTGGACGACGGCGGCCATGCTGTGTTTCTTTCAGGCCGTGCGACCCGGTCCACGCCGAAATCTCTGGGCTCTCGGCTTCGCGGGCTCCCTGGCCTGTGCCCTCCTGACGAAGGGAATGGTGGGCATGGCAATTCCGCTCTCGGCGCTGACTGTCTGGCTTATCGTCAGAAGAGACTTCTCCCTCCATACATGGCTCGTATTGGTGTTCGGCTCGTTCCTCTCTCTTGTCCCGGTGGCTGTGTGGGTTTATCTGCTGAGCGGACGCCTCGGGGCGGAAACCACCTATTCCGCCATCATCGCCAACAACCTGGGACGATTCACAGGTGGATACCCCGAGCATGCAGAACCTTTCTACTACTACCTCGTCAAATCGCCGCCGCAGTTCTTCCCCTGGATACTTTTTCTCCCTGTGGCTATCGCGTTTCACGTCCGTCAACTCCGCCAGCGCCGAAACGAGAGTCCCTCCGTCTTCATGCTGCTGTGGTTCGCGGTTCCTTTCGTTCTGCTTTCCATATCCGCCGGGAAACGCGGCCTCTATCTTCTGCCTTTATATCCGGCCGCAGCTCTCTTTATCGGACAAGTCTTGGGTGCGATCATCGAAGGCGAAGACCCTCCAACCAACTGGTTTACCCTTCCCGCCGGTATACTTGTATGGACGGCTTGCATCACACCGCTTGTCTTTGTGGGGATGTTCATCTACTACAAACAGCCCTGGACCCTATGGTCCCTGATCAGCATTCCCGCTGTCTATCTGGCAATATCGGCCCATCGCCGCCTGGCTCAAAACGAAATGGGACGCTTCGCTCGGGCGCTATTCCTGTCGCTGCTGGCCATCTATCTGACCATCCATGCCGCGGTCTACCCGATCTTCAACTCAAGAAACTCGTTCGAGCCTCTGTTCGCTTATTGCCGGACTCTCAAATCGGAAGGGAGGCGAATCGGCCTGGTATACCCGAAAGAGCGCGTCAGCGGCGCGGCTGTCCTGTATCTGGGAGAGACTGTGCCCGAGCTGTTCCAGGACGAAGAGGTCATCGCCTTCCTGAACGCACCGGAACGATCCGTCGTGGTCGCCCACGAGCTGAGCATACAGAATGTCCCAGACCTCGACGTACTGCATAAGTTCACGATCGGTCATGACACGATGGTCGTCGCCGCGCGAAAGCTCGTGAATGGAGAGTAGATTCATGCAGATCGGTCTCCGCATCGACGTCGATACCTTCCGCGGCACAAAGTACGGCGTGCCTAATCTGTGCAAGGTTCTGGCAGACTATTCCATCAAAGCTTCTTTCTTCTTTTCCGTCGGGCCGGACAATATGGGCCGACATCTGTGGCGGCTGCTTCGCCCGGCATTTTTGTGGAAGATGCTTCGGACACGGGCCTCCCGTCTCTATGGCTGGGAGATCCTGCTCCGTGGAACCTTCTGGCCGGGACCGATCATTGGAGAGAAGCTCGCCAATGTCATCCGCGACACCGCGCAGGCCGGCCATGAAGTGGGACTCCACGCTTGGGACCATCACGCCTGGCAGGCTCACATTGATCGAATGGGCGCCGACGCTATCTACCAGTCGCTGCATCGCGGCGTCGAATTGCTCACGCAGCTCCTGGGGCATCCGCCAACCTGCTCGGCCGTCCCCGGCTGGAAGTGCAATGACCTCGTCCTGGAGGAGAAGGCCAGATTCCCATTCCACTACAACAGTGATTGCAGGGGAGACAGCGTCTTCGGGCCCGTCGCCGGCGGTCGAGAGTTGTCGCAGCCTCAAATCCCCGTGACGTTGCCCACGTATGATGAAGTGATCGGGCGAGACGGCGTGTCGAACGACAACTACAACGCGCATATGCTCGGACTGCTTCGCCCCGACAGGCTCAACGTACTCACCATCCACGCCGAAGTTGAGGGCATTGTCTGCCTGCAAATGTTCGAGGAGTTCGTCAGGGCAGCCCTGTCGCAGGGGCATCGATTTGTCCCCTTGGGCGCTCTGATCCAGGACTCGCAACCGGTCGTGGCCCGGATTGCCGCAAAAGAGATTCACGGGCGCGAAGGGTGGGTGGCCTGTCAGGTGACGTTATGACTATGCTGACGGAGAACCCTCTGCATTCGGAAGGGGCGACGTCGACCGCCGTGTTCGGGCAAGCGCGACGTGGCGTTGGAGACTCGTTGCTGATCTTCCTGGGCGCCATCCTTGTTTTCACGTCCGGTCTGACACCGGAGTTTGAGGGCTTTCAGTCGCGTTTCGCCATGTTCGCCCAGGAGATGCTCCGGGACGGACCGACGTTCTTCCCCACGACATACCACAGGCCCTACCCGGACTATCCGGCGACATCGACCTTGCTCATTTACCTGGTCTCGCGGCTGATCGGACAAGTCACTCCACTGGCGGGGGTCTTGCCGACGGCCGTTGTCTCGGCATCGATTCTGGTCGTCACGTATTGGATCGGGGCCATGCGCTCCCGGCAATGGGGCCTGGTGGCTGTCTTGTTCGCGTTATTCACGGTTGAGTTCCTCTCTGCATCCCGCGGGATCGCTCTTGACCAGTACACCAGCCTGGCGGTTGCGTTGTCCTTCTACCTGGTCTACTCCGGCGACTGTCTGGGCCGGCCGAAGCGTCTCTGGCTGCTGGCGCCGGTCTGGATCTTCGGCTTCGCTTTTCGCGGGCCGATCGGCCTGATGTTGCCTGCCGCTGTCGTGTGGAGTCATTATCTCTGGCATCGCCGTTGGAAACCGTTGGCGATCGCGGCGGTGTTGGCCGGCGTCACGCTGGCCTTCTGTCTGGGCGGGCTTCTGACCGCTGCCAAGATGCAGGGTGGAGAGGGATTTGCCAAAGCCGTGCTTGATGCACAGATGATCGGGCGTCAGTATGGCGAGGGTGAAGCCGTCACGTACTATTGGAGCCGGTGCTTCACTGCGTATGCGTTGGCCTGTCCTCTTGCGATTGCCGTGGCGGCCTGCTGTTTCAAGGACATACTCCGACGCGCCGGCGAGGACGACGCCCTGTTGGGCAGTCTGGCCGTCTGGATCCTGATCGTGCTGACCGCCATGTCGATTCCGGCTGCCAAGAAGATACGATATGTGTTGCCCATCGTCCCTGCCGTTGCCCTGATGGCCTCCTATCCCATGGCTGTCTCTGCCGGGGGCATGCTCCTCAGGGTCAAGCGATGGTTTGTGGGTTTCTGTCTTTTCCTTCCTGCCTGTGTGGCCGTGGTGGTGCTGGCCATCTTCCTGTTCGCCTGGCGCATCGAGCCTTCCTGGAAGGCTCATTATTTCAGCACCCTCACGACGCTGGTTCTCCTGATCGCGATTAGCACCGGATTGCGCAGAAGGTGGATGGATCAACCCATAAGCGTTCCGGCCGGGATCGCGACTGCCGTGGCGGCATTCGTCACCCTGTACATCGGAATCATCGAGCCCATCCGCTATAGTCAGGAACAAACAAGGCCCTTTGTAAGCCAGGTGGAGGCCCTGTATGAGAGGAACCCCGGCACGGTCGTGTTTTTCCGGGTCGGTCCGGACGCGGAAGACATCAGGTTCATGGTGAATCTATCCAAGCCTCTTGTGCCCCGGTTTCCGAGTTCCTTCGATGAACTCCGGGAATTGCCGGGCCCTCTCTATGTCCTGATGCAAGAACAGACGTTCCGCTCGATGCCGGCAGGCGACGCCGGGCAAATGAGATCCCTCGGCCGTGGCAAGATCGGGCACAAGGATTTTGTGGTGCTCACACTGGACAAGTCGCAAAATGTGCAGGCGGGATGGGGCGTGAATCCAGGAAGCGGCAGATCGGAACCGAATTGAGTGGGTGCAATGAAGACAAAGATGCAAGACATCGTAACAATCTCTGCTCTGGCCGTGTGGCTCGTGATGCTCAGGTGCGGCGCATCAGCATCTGGACACAGCCCGCTTGACGGTGCATATGCCGTCTCATCGCTCAGCCCCAGCTATGTGCTTGGACTGAACGACGAGAGCGACGTGAACGTTCCCCAGAAGCCTCCGTGGTGGTCCGTGGGGGACTGGCCGCGAGAGAAAAAGGTGGTCGCACTGAATGCAGTGACCGTAGCCGCCATCGCGGCGATCGGCTTTGCCGGGTGGGACTACGGCAGTCACTCATTCAACACGTCCGATGAAGGCTGGTTCGATAGTGATACCCCCTATGGGGGCGCCGACAAACTCGGGCACGTGTTCACCTGCTACGCTCTGGCGAGCGCCTATAACCGGATCTATAAAGACTGGGGATACTCGGACAATGACGCCATCCTGATCGGGGCGGCGAGCAGTTGGCTGACGATGTCGCTGATCGAGATCGGAGATGGTTTCAGTGTGAGCGAAGGGTACAGTTGGCAGGATGAAGTCATGAACACCGTAGGCGTAGGCATGGCCTATCTGCGCCACCGGTTTCCTGCTATCCGGGAAAGGGTGGATTTTCGGTGGGAGTGGTTCCCCTCTCCAGCCGCCCGCAGTGGAGAGCGTTTCGACATCCTTACCGACTATTCCGGCCAGAAGTTTCTGCTTGCCTTCAAGTTGGATGGCTGGCTCAGGACCGGCAGCCCGGTCCTGAAGGCCCTGGAGGTGCAGGTGGGTTACTACACGCGGGGCTATGTCTCCGGCGACGATGACGATTTCGATGGCCAACACCGTTATGGCTACGTTGGCATCGGGCTGAACATGACCTATCTATTGGAGAGACTCACAGGCCATCGTGCATGGGGAGTCTTCGACTACTATCAAGTCCCTTACACATATCTTCCGGCGAGATGGGAATGCGATTGATACTATCGTTGATGCTTGTTGGGGTATTCCTGTTCCTGTACCTCCTGCCCCTGGGCGTACGGCCTCTTGTGATCCCTGATGAAGCCAGGTACGCCGAAATCTCCAGGGAGATGCTAATCTCCGGCGATTGGATCGTCCCGCGTCTGAACGGACTGAAGTATTTCGAGAAACCCCCGCTGGGTTACTGGCTGAACGCCACGGCCATCCAGTTGTTGGGCGAAAATGAGTTCGCTGTTCGTTTTCCCTCCGCAGTGGCAGTTGGGCTGACGGCGGTGCTGCTGTTTGTCTGGGCTCACAAGTTTTCAGATGATAGGGCAACGCCCCTGTTGGCGACCACTGTCTTTTTGCTGTCTTTCGAGGTTCTGGCCGTCGGGACGTTCTGCGTGCTCGACAGCATGCTGTCGCTGTGGGTAACGGCAGCGATCATCGCACTGTTCTTTGCCTGTCGAGCGCAGGAGGCCCGCAAGAGGATGCCCTTACTCATCCTGGCAGGCGTAGCCTGCGGCCTGGCCTTCCTGAACAAAGGATTCCTGGGCTTGGCACTGCCGGTGATGGTCATCGTTCCATTTATGATCTGGCAGGGCCAATTCAAGAGATGCTTGAGGATGGCCTGGGTCCCCCTGGTTGCCGCTCTTCTCACGGCTCTTCCCTGGAGTATTCTGATCTACCGGCGAGAACCCGACTTCTGGCACTACTTCTTCTGGGTTGAGCACATCGACCGATTCCTCTCACCTCGCGGCCGCCAACATCCTGAGCCCCTTTGGTATTACGTTCCCATCCTGCTCGCTGGAGCCATGCCTTGGACGCCCCTTCTTGGGCCGATCGTTCAAGGCCTCCGACAGACAAGCAGGAAGGACCCAATGGTCCGATTGGCCGTCTGCTGGCTGGTGTTTCCCTTCCTTTTCTTTTCCGTCTGCAGCGGCAAACTCGGCACCTATGTGCTCCCGTGCTATCCTCCTCTGGCCTTCCTGATCGCCGCCGGCGTGCTCACATGCCTCAGAGGAGGCGACGTGAAAGGTTTTGTCACCGGTGCACGAGTGGTCGTTGCAGTGGCAGGTTCTCTCCCTTGTCGGAATGCTCGTGGCTTTGATCACCGTGCCGGAACTGTCCAAATCGATGGCCCCTTGGAAATGGGCTGTCGCTGCGGCAGGTCTTTTGCTCTGGACAACGCTCTGCCAGGCGGCCACCGGCCCGATGGATATCCGCAGGCGGATTCTGCTCTACTGTGCCGGACCCATGCTCTTCATGTTCAGTTGGCCTTTTGTCTCTCCTGTGGCGGTGAAGGTCAAAAAGACGCCAGGAGCGTTTCTCCTATCCAACGCCACGATAATCCCTGCGGACTCCATCCTTGTCGCAGACAATGCACTTGCCGCTTCCGTGTGCTGGTACTATAAGCGGGAGGATGCCTTCATCACCGGCAACACGGGAGAATACTCCTACGGCCTGACCTATGAAGATGGGCAGCACAGGCTTGTCGGTACGGAACAGCTTGCCCGATTCGTTGCTGAGAATGCCTCCAGGAGATGTGTAGCTTTCATTGCACGCGAAGACCACTATAGACAAGAGTATCAGCTACTCCTTCCTCAGCCTGTCTGCGCAGTCTTTCACCGGGGTTTGGCTTTCGCATTGTTCGGCGGGCCGAGGACTGATGCAGGTCGGCCTGCATCCGATTTGGGTCAGGTGGAGACATCCGGCCCCTCATCAATGGCGAGCAACCCCAACTGATGGTGTGTCAAGCTGTCAGGTGCACAGTCCCTACGGTTTGCTGAACCGTCGCAGGGGGGGTAACCCCTACCCCGGGTTCGAATCCTGGCCTCTCCGGTCCTCGGGCTCAAGACCCGGTCTTCGGCCCGACCAATTCTGAGGCTTCCCGCGCATTCGCCGCCGGGGCCTCACTCTGCGCCTTGATGCGCATCAACTCCCGATCTCGGATGACCTCCTGACGGCTGTCTGCGGAAATGCCAAGCCCGTTAACGAATCAGAACCGCCACTGGATCGAGGCGGCCCATGCGTTGGCGTCCGCAGTTGCCTGGACCTCACCGGTGATGCACAGGTGTTTGGCAAGCTCGATTCCGCCGCCGACAAAGCCGCCAAACCACGACTCCCCATCGACATCGAATTCGCCGAAAAGCGGCGACTCGACATCGCCATCAATCCACTGGATCATCGGCCCGCCGTAGAGGATGAACGGCCCCGGTCGCCAGCAGGGACCGAAGCCGATCTGGACATCGAGCACATCCAACTCATACGGTGTCGGAACCCCGACAATGTCGACGGTGTCCTCGTTCGTGAACCACGTGAACTGCCCGACGACGCCCCAATCCAGCTCATCGCCCCGATTCGTGGTGATTCGCGTGCCGAAGCCGACGAGGAATTCGTCACCCGTCTCAAGACCATCCTCGTCCAGGTTGGCAGCTCCGAACAGGCCGAAGATCTCCATCCGCTTATCGGCGATCCCCACGGCCACTCGCCCGAGCCACGATTCTTCGTCCAGATCCTCGACCCGGATATTTCCCTGGAGTTCGATATCCTGCTCGCTGTCGGCGTAGCTGGCGCCAATGGCGAATTGGCCCGCTTTCATGATGGTTGTCGGCGTGCCCAGGTAAGTGAGCCCCAGGGCCGGGCTGGCGACGAGCAGACCCAAGCCGATGATGAGTGTGATATGCTTCATGTTTCGTCCCCCCCAAAAAGTGCGTATCGTGGCGTTCCACCACCCCAAACAGACAAAGTTCAGCCTGTCAGGGTAGCGGCTTTCTTGGCCGCGTCAATCATTGATCTCAACTACAGATGAGCCGCACGATGGCGACAATAGTTCTTGCGTGACTTCCGGAAAGGCAAACCGCCGATAATAGGACGGCGGGACACGCCAGGGCGGAGCTGCGATCGTCGTGGGGCCGCCCTGTGCAGGTCTTCCGCAGAATTCTGCGCCGGCGTTTGGAGGCGGCGGATCCTGGGGTATAGTTTGCATAGGTACGCGTTATAGAAGTAGCATCGAATCTCATACCGCACTATTGATTTCACTCGGAAAGATCTTGCATATGGCGTGCTGATGCAACGGCCATCCATCCCTTTGACGTTCTGTCGTCTTATTGTGTTCGTTCCGTACCGACTTCGTAGGAGCATGTCAGCTCCGGAGGAGTGTTTTCATGACCCGTGTATGTACAGGCAATTGCAGAGGCCCAGAGGGAGACAGGCCTGACGTTCACGTCCGATATCTGGCAGTCCTTGCACTGCTGCTGTGGCCGGCTGTCTCGACGGCCGACTTTCTGAACGGCGGCCTCGAGCAATCGTACAGCGTCACACCATCGCCCGACAGCGTTCCCCAGTACTGGCGGCTGGAGAACACGGACCACACGATTTTTGGGTCCCAGGTTACTTACGCGTGGAAGACGGAGGGCTCGCGCGCTGCGGGTCTGTTCAGCCGCTACGGTCGAACCTTCGGCGCGGGGAGTTACCAAAGCATCTACCAGATGGTGAACCTGACGGGAATGGCCGCCATTGCCTTCGATGCCCGTCTGGCCGCTTATGGCACGAGTACAAACCTGGTGTTCAATAATTTCGATGCGATGCTGCTTGTGGATGACGTCCCCCTCTGGACCCAAAGCGTCGATGGCACGTACCTGGACCAGCAGGTGGATATCTCGAGGGTGCCCGGCCCGGACCCGCATCGCATCGAGCTTTGCATCAGGGCCAGAGTGAGCGGTCAGTTTCTCGTCGCAAACTGGGCGCAGTGGGACAACGTGCGGCTGGTGAAGATGCCGGACGAGGTAGTCATCGACGCCGTCGTTGATGTCGATCCCAACGCCATCAATCTAAACAGCAACGGCAACTGGGTCACGTGCTACATCGAGCTGCCCACCGGCTACGACGTCAACGACATCGACGGCCAGACGGTGACTCTTGAGGGTGTCAGCGCCCACATGGGCCAGGAAGACTACGCCTCGCCGCAGGCCAATGAAAGCAACACAATGGACCATGACGGGGACGGCATCCTGGAACGCATGGTGAAATTCGACCGGTCCGCCGTGCAGGCCCTCCTGCAGCCGGGAGTCGCCGTTGTCACGGTCAAGGGCAAGTTGCCCAACCATACCACTCTGCGAGGAACCGATCTGATCAAAGTGATCGGCAAGAGTGCGAAACTGAAATAGCGCCGTGTCTGCCCGCCGGAGAGCGATTGCCGCCTGCTGCAAGCCGACGGCAATCGCCATTGTCAGCGAGCCGTCAACGTTCCGAGGCGGACTTCAACGCCTGGAACGTTGGCGGCCATAAGCCGACAAAGATGCTCGCCCACTTCCTTCCGCTCACGAACAGGGCAATCGACGCGGCAATGCTCCCCACGGTCAGAAGGTGGAACAGGCTGATGCCCGTGATCTTGATCGTGCTCTGATCGAGATCCTTCAGGACAGACTCGACCCGGTCCGCTTCAACAAGACCCATGCGTCTCGTCAGTGACATGAGATGTTCTCCTTTCCATACGTAGTCCTCTTATTCCCGATTGTACGCACCGGATGATCTCTTCGGCGCACGCATTCCCCGCATTCATCTGACAGGATTTTCCCTCATGCCTGAGCGCTGCGACAGCTTGAGGCCCATGAATCCCATGCCGGGTGGCCCTGAACTGCGTATTTCCCCTATTTGATGCTCCTGGTCCCGTGTTCTCCCGGTTTTTATCGCACCTGTTCACGGCCAAGCTATTTTGACGGTCCGTTCTTATTCCATATGCTTTCAGTAGATGTAAAGTATTCACGTTACTCCGTGTGTGCGTCGAGAGGCACATAGGCGGGCCTTCGGGCGCCTCAGCATTGGGATCGGTACGGTATGGCACAGGTAAAATCAGGGAGACACGAACCGCTACACATCGAAGATCTGGATCGTTTCGCCGGTGCATTTAGCAGGCGAGGAAGCCGTGCGGACCTGCCGCCCGCCGAATGCCCCCAGTTGCGTGCGACTCATCGTCTCGCAGCTTCCAACCGGCGAACCTATATCCGATACGTATTGCTCCTTGTGGCCCTGTTACTGGCCATCATCCTGCTGCAGATCAAGTCCGGGCCCATCAAACTGGATGGCCTCCGGGCGGTGATTCTCCGCCACATTGCCGCCATCTCTCCGGACCGGGCCGGCGCTTACAGCTACCTGGGCAAGCACTACAACACCTCCGGCGACGCCAAAGAGGCGGTGGATGCCTGCGAAAAGCTCGTCGCCATCCGGCCGGAAGACTCGGGCGCCAACATACTGCTGGGCGATGCATACAGCGACGAGAACCGTGCCGAAGAGGCCGTCGTCTCCTATCAGAAGGCTGTAGCACTGGACCCTAACAGCTTCGACGGGCATTTCGGATTGGGCAAGGCGTATGCCGCGCTGGGTCGCTACCCGGAGGCAATCGACTCCTACGAGCGTGCGCTGAAGATCAAGCCGGAATCCGCCGCGGCCCATACGTCGCTGGGCCTGGCCCTTTCCAGTTCCGGCCGCTACGAGGAGGCCATGCAGGCCTTTCAGAAAGCCAAGCAACTCGATCCGCAGGTCAACGAGGTCCAGGTCCTCTCCGGCAATGCCTACATGGAGGCCGGACTCTACGAGCAGGCGATCCAGTGCTACAAGGACGTGACCACTATCGATCAGAGCCATGCCCGGGCGTACTACAATCTCGGCAGGGCGTATCTCGGGGCTGGGGACCGCGGCCTGGCGATCGAACAGCAGCGGATTCTCCAGACGCTGGACGCCGGCCTCGCCGACCAGCTTCTCCGTCTCATCAACAACTGATGTGACAGGCTGGTCTTGTCGTGCCGTGGGCTCGCTCGAAGCTCACGGCTGCGGCGGGCCGCCTGCACTCGCGGCGAGCCGTTGCCCAAGACGCATCGCCTCTTCAAGCTGCTCCGGCTTTCTTCGGATCGCGCCTTTTGCCCCTACGCCCGGCACGACGATCATCCCGGTCAATTGCATCTCCAAGTAACCAAGGCTCCGCTCGAAGAACTCCACGACCGGTCTCCACGTCTCTTCGCGGTCCTCCTCCAGCACGACGGCCACGACCGCCTTCTTGCCGCGCACCTGCGGCCGGTTCGCCTCACAGTTGAAGTACACAAACCGGTCGATGAACGCCTTCATCAGTGCCGTCGGCCCGTACCAATACACGGGGGTCCCGAACACGATCGCGTCACTGCCGGCGATCTTGGGATAAAGCGGCCGCATGTCGTCATCCTTGCTGCACACCCGGCCTTTCCAGCACGCGTGACACCCATCGCACTCGCGCACCTGCAACCCGCCCAGATGAACGGTCTCGACCTCCGCCCCGGCCATCTGTGCTCCCTCCCCGATCTTCGACAGCAGAATATCCGTATTCCCGCCCGTCCGTGGGCTCCCAACCACCGCCAGTATCTTCATCTTATTGACCTCGACACATGCACTCCGACCGACACGATCCCGGGCATTGTACCGTTTCTCTCAATACGAGGAACCAAGCCCCGTAAATTGGCTTTGTTTTCGCAGACGCATCGTTCTCATTCTTCCTTATAACTCTTTCCCAGACCAGTACTTACGATCCACTTGCCGTCCATGCAAATTGGCTTTGTTTCGCACGATGCGTCCCTGCTGCGCAGGGGGTTGGCCTCGAAAATTGGCTTTGTTTGGCGCAGCGCGTTCGCCGCCACTCGTGGGGTATGCCGTGCACGCCATCTGTCTGCCAGGGTAAATTGGCTTTGTTTCACGCGATGCCGGTCGTTGCCTCCTGCCCGCTTCCTTGAAATTGGCTTTGTTTCGCACGCTTGCCGCTGGAGGCCCGCCATGACACTCTCGTACTCTTCAATCCGCAATCCGCAAACCACATTCCGCAATCCCAAGGGCCTCCGGCCCGTAATTGGCTTTGTTTCGCATACTTGCCATTGGAAGTCCTCCGGGCATTTATGAATGACGATTTATGATTGAGCAAGGCCGCCTGGCCTGGCGCCGGCGCCGGGTGAGACATGGGCATCAGACCATATGCTAAAGACGCTCCCGGGAGTCGGGATGTTGCAGAGATTTCTGTTGGGTAGTGAAAATACCTGCAAACCATTGTAGCCCAGAGACTTGCAGCCCTGTATTTTTACGGCTGGGGCAGAAGGCATCCATCAATGGAGGTCTGTTTCCACGGCTTCCAGACAAGGTCAAGTTGTCTGCTGAATCTGACCGATAGGGTTATAGGGCCTCTCGGCGGCTCTCTGGCGTGGTTAATGGACCCGGCAGGGGCAACCAGGGTTGACGACCTGCCATCGCCAACCCATAATCCGTAGCCAGCTGAGAGGGCGGACAGCCGCACTTTGGGAAAACGCTTTGGAGCACGCGCGGATGTAGGATGTGACGCAGGTCAGAAAGCTTGTGCAAGCCTTTCGGGAGAATCACAAAGCCCTTAAGGATCAGGGTACGCCTGAGGCAGTTATCAGGCAGGAGTACATCGATCCTCTTTGGAAACTCCTCGGGTGCCCACGCTGACCTACTGCTGTATTTCCTATGTCTCCTGAATAGCCGTTTGCTCAGTGACTATCTGAAAAGCATCTCGACGACCCTACGTGGCGGTTGGTTTCGCCCATTTCCGCAGTTCATGGGACAATTGCCCATCAAGGTCCCAAAGACACGAGAGGAAAAGCACCTTGGCAAGCAGGTAAATGACCGTGTGGTCGGAATCATCAAAGGAAAGAAGAGGCTGGCAGATGCACATCTTTCCGACCACGAGCGAGAGCAACTTGAGCGTGAGGTAGAGGCGCACGAGAAAGAAATCGATGGCCTAGTGTGCACGCTATATGGGGTGAGAGAGATACCGGAGTAGAGGACCTCGAAGGCGTCCGCATCGCCCTCGTTCATCCGCTCGATCAGTTCCTCATCTCGTTGCACCGCGGCCCCGCGCATATTGGGACAATATCTGTCAATGGTCCCGTTCGGACCTCCGACATGCGCATTTTACCGCCGTCCGCCAGCCTTTGCACGCTTCATGGTTGCAGGTGAACCGTGCGAGTTTGTGCTTTGCCGCCTGCCGGTCCGAAGGGTCTGAGGGTTATGCTTGTCCTGATCGGCTTGTATCCGGCGGCTTCCACATGAAGCGTGTACGTGCCGGGGGCAGCGGCGAAGCAGTGGCCGGATACCGACCATTCGAGCGGCTCTACGGCCCCTTGCGGCCCTTCGAGCCAGGCATGAACATCGTTGCGTGGAGCGACCTTCTCGTCCACGACGAGCACCACCAGGAAACCCATCTGGCTTTTTGGCTCCGCCGATGTGTCCACATTGATTACTTTGTCCTCGCCCTCACGGAGCGTAAACTCCATCAGGGCAGGCATTTCGAAGAGGAAGGCAGGGTCGGTGCCGATGAAGTACTTGCCCACGGGCAGGTCGGCAATGGAGAACTGCGCCCGTTTCTCGCGAGGACCAGAGACCACACGTCTTTCCCTTCCCGCCAGAGGGCCAGCCAATTCGCATCGCCGTGGACACGCCCGGACACTCTCGCACTGCCTTGGGGAGCGGTTACAGTGATTTGCCAGGGACCTTGACCGGGCTTGAGATCGACTTTCGTTCGCCAGCGGACACCATCCCGGCGAGCGACTGTCAGCGTGTAGAGGCCTGCCGCAACGTTGTCAAACAGCCACGGCCCGCTTGCAACGGTCGGCGCCTCCGCGTCGCGGTATCTGCCAACGGTCGGCCGATCGCTGTCCGAGATGAACACGTCCTCAATCTGCCAGGCGGGATCCGCTTCAGGAACATCGATGGTCACCATCAGGCTTGATGCTTCGTGCGGAATTACGCCGAGGTCCAAGTCCGTATCAGCGACCGTGAAGGTGGCGACCTTGAGCCAATCGTTCTGTCTGTCCGACCGGGCGTAGTAGACGGCGTGTGTGCCCCGCGACACCCCGCGGAACACGAAGGCGCCCTGCTCATCGGTCGTGGCGAAGCAGCGGAACGGGCCGGAATAGTACGAATCGGTGGCCCCCAACAGGAGCCGGGTTTTGGCCAGCGGCGTCCCATCGATGACCGCGACACCAGTGACGAGAGCCGTGCCGCCGAAGTCCAGCCGGGCGACTTCGCCGCTGCTGGGTACGACTACTCTGTACACGACGCCCGTGCCGGACCAGCCATCGCCCCTCATGACGTGACACAGCTTCTCGGGCAGGTGAGAGACCTGATAGAACCCATTGCTGTCGGTTACGGCCGAGCCAAGTAGTCCGGCGGCTTCCTCGGCCGTTCCGCTGTAGCCGCTCTCATTCCGGAAGTAGATCGCCTGAGCCGCCTGTGGTTTGCCCTGATCATCATACACATAGCCCTCGACTGTGCCGCCGGAAGTCAGAATGACACGCACTCCATCGGCAGTCTTGCCTTCGACCACGGGGATGTTGTCCGCGATTGCGAATACGTAGTCCGGGTGCGTGACCCTGAGCGTTTCGACGCCGGGGGGCAGATTCGACAACGTGAACGCGCCGGCGGCCGTCGTAGCCGCTCCCTCCTCGTACACGAAGTCATCCTTCGTCTGAGGCATGGCTCCGCCGGCCAGAGATAGCGGGATGATCCTGGCCCCGTCAACCGGCTCGCCTCTGTTATTGACGACCATGCCTGTAACAGTCCCCCCGGGTGACAACGCGACCGTTGTTTGTCCCGGCCGGTCGGTGTTGATTTCGTCGCTCCACCGCGGGGCGTATCCGTCGGCGGCCGCCTGAACCTGGTATACCCCCGGCCCGACCGTATCTATACTGAAAGAGCCTCGCTCATTTTCGACATGTGTCCACCGGTCCTGCTGTGTGTAGTTGGGGTCACGGAGCGTCCGGACTTTCCGTATACGGACGCGGAAGTTGCGGATTGGCTCGCCCGTCTTGCCGTCCATCACCGTACCTGTCAGGCGGGGCTTGGCCGCGTACACTAACTCGACCTCAAGTCCCTCGCTTGGCGCCACGACGTTCCGGATCGTCTTGTCTTCCATGTTCGTGCCGGAGAATTGCAGCGTGTATATCCCGGGCTCCAACCGATCCAGTGTGAAGGTGTCATCCAATTCGCCATTCGGCTTATGCATGACATTGGTGAAGGTACTGTCGCCGCTCGGAGAGCGGGTGGTGATATCCACGGAGTCCGGTTTCTTCTCGCCGACGAAGATGAGCCTGCCGCTGATGGAGGCCAGCGATTGGGGAGACTTGCCCGGGATTTGGACGATGAGCGGCTGCCCGTCGTCCGGCGGAAGCTGGGCCTGCCCGATTGTGCTCAGGGTGCCGCCGCGCTTATCCGGCCTGGGGACATACATCCCGATCTTATACATGCCGGGGGTGATGTGCTTGAGGGTGAACGTGCCGTTGGGATCGACCGGAACGTGCAGAACGCTGTAGTTGCAGTGCCACCAGGCGGGTTTGGGGGAAATCTCGATGTCGCTTGCCGGCACGCCGTCTGCATATTGGGCATATCCGTGCACGTCCTGGCCTTCCTGCAACGTGATCCGCACCTGCTTGACCACATTCGGATCTGTCAATTGCAGGACCATGCCGGCCGGGGCGTAGTCGTACTCCTCGCGCATCTCGTCCGGCTTCCGTTCCGCTGTGTGCCAGACCGTGATCAGGTAATCTGTTCGGGCCGCCGGGATGCCGCCGAGCAGGATGTAGCCGTTGGGATCGGTCTGCCGCAGGCGGGCTGAATCGCCGATCTCGCGCGAGCGGTCGTCGACCAGCGACGTGACAATAACGTTTGTTTTGGGCAGCGGGACCCCGTTCGGGTCCGTCACCCAGACATCCACCATGCACGCTTTGGGCAGTTGGAAGTGCTTGATGGCCTGCTTGTCATTGCTGAGATACACGGCCGGATTCCTTGCATCCCGTGCGACGCCCACGTACTCCAACGAAAAGACCGAGAACCTGAAAGCTTCCGGCCTCGTGGACCCTGTCGAACGAATAGAACCCGTTGGCGTCGGTTCGAGCGTAGAATATGCGACTCATCGATATCTGAACCATGGCATCACGGACGGGCTCGCCGGTGTCAACATCCGTGATTCGGCCGCTGAGGACGCCTTTGGGCGAGAACTCGTAAGGGCGGGTTTCCGCCGGAGTCACGATGGCGCTTGACCTGTCCCGCTCTGCATATGGGGCGACGAGTTCGGAATTCGGAATGCGGAGTGCGGAATCTCGATCTGCAGCAGGGACGACGGATGATGGCACCGCGGCACCCGCCTGCGATTCGCCGGCCTCTGGCTGTAGGTCGCTTTCTGCGGAGCCGCCAACTGACAACTGAGAACTGGCAACCGGCGACTGGTCTGGTTTGGTCAGGTGCCTGTAGGCGACCACGCCGCCAGTGACGATGACGACACCGGCAGCCAGTGCGATGACCTTGGCTGTCACGCCTGACAAGACGGCCGTCGTGCCGGAGGAGTTGGTCACGACGGCGGCGACTGCCGTTGCGGCTACGGCGGTGGTTGTGGTCTTTGCGGCTGTGGCGGCAACGGCGGCGATAACGGCCGTGGTGAAGGCTTTGCCGGGCTTCGTGCGAGAGATCGTCGTCTCCACGATGTCGGCCACCTGGTCGCGGAGCATGCTTCTGCCTCGCGAGATTCGCTGCCTGGCGGCGTTCTCCGAGACTCCCAGTTGCCCGGCGACCTCCCGTACGGACTTCTGCTCGCGATAGAACAGGATCAGCGGCTCGCGGAGCGATTCGGGGATGCGGTTCAGGGCGTGCGCGACGACGGCTTGCTGCTCTTTCATCATGGCGGCCTCCACAGGTCCAGCCTCCTCGGAGGCCTTCTCGACGGCGGTGTCCAGCGGGGCCGCCTTGCCGACTACATCCAGCTTGCGGCTGCGAAACCAGTTCTGCACCGTGCTGCGGGCGATGCTGCACAGCCAGGCGCGGAACCTGGCCGGGTCATGGAGCTGATCCAGGCTCTTCCAGGCCCGCAGGAACGTCTCCTGAGCGAGCTCCTCGCTCTTCTCCACGCTGCCGGTGCCGCTGTAGGTGATCGTGCAGACGAGCGACTGGTATCGCCCGACGATCGCCTCGAAAGCCTGCGTGCTGCCCTGGAGGCTCGCCTTTAGCAGCGACGCGACATCCTGTGCCTCGGCCGTCTTTCTTCTCAGCCTTCCGAACATCCCGAATCTCCAGTACTTTCCGTACGACCTCTTTCTATCATAGAAACCGGCCGCGGGGAAATGTGACAGGGATTTTGGGGAGCGAAGATTTTTTCCCTGGCCGGCTTTTTTTGTTTGACATCACATAGTATGCATAACATACTATGTGAAACATAACAATGCACGATACTGGAGAACAGGAGGTTGACATGCGATTCGAAAGTCAATTGCTCAAGGGCGTGGCGCCCGTGGCGGTACTGCAGATTCTGTCGCGGGGGCCCATGTACGGGTACGAATTGAGCCAGGCCGTCGAGCAGCGAAGCGGCGATATCCTGACGCTGGGCAAGGGGACGCTGTACCCGCTGCTCTACAATCTGGAGGCCAAGAAGCTGGTCAAGGGCAAGTGGGAGACGACCGACTCCGGTCGCAAGAGACGCTATTACTCGATTACCGGCAAAGGCGAGGAGGACCTCGCCCGGCAGAAGGCCCAGCTCCAGGAACTGACCAAAGGCCTGGACATTATCCTGGGTGGTGCTCTGAAAGCGGCGATGTGAGAGCCGGGGAGGTGTACCATGGAGAACAAGCCCAGTGAAAACCGTGGCGGGGACCTGCCTGCTTGTGCGGCGGAATTCATCCGGCAGATCGGTCGGAGGATGCGATACCGCAAAAAGGCCGCAGAGGACGTGCAGGCTGAGCTGACGGCACACTTCGAGGATGACTTGCGCGGCTGCACGAGTGCCCAGGAGCGCGAGCAGAGGGTACAGCGGCTGATCTCGGAGTTCGGCGATGCCAAGCTGCTGGCGATCCTGTGCCGGCGGGCGAAGAAGCGATGCCGACCCCTGTGGGCGACGGCGATGGTTCGCACGGCCCAAGGCGCTGGCGTGTTGCTGCTCTTGTTCGTTGTCTACGCGGGCTGGTCTCTCAGCGGCACGCCGAGTCCAAGCGTGGACTATGTAGCCGTGCTGAACCAGATGAGCCGGCCGGAGATTGCCGAGCAGGACAACGCCTGGCCGCACTATGAGAAGGCGATTGCCGCGTTCGTGGAGCCAGGTGACGAACCAGAGCTACAGGCCGTTCTCAGGGGATCCCGTGGACACGAGTATCGGTCCATCAGTGCCTTGTCCGACGAGACGCGTGCGGCAATCTCGCAGTGGGTCGAGAAAAACGAGGCCGCGTTGCAGGAATTCACGACGGCAGCCGCCATGTTGTACTGCTGCAGGCCGTATGCCACCGATCCTAACATGAAGGACCCGTGGGTCATGGGTGTCCTCCTGCCGCACCTGAGTTCGCTTCGTGACCTCGGCAGATGTGCTATCTGGCGGTCGCGGGTGGCTTTGGAGCGAGGCGATTCTCAACAGGCGGTCGAGGATTGTCTGGCGGTGGCGCGAGCCGGACGGCATTGGCAGCAGGGCGAAATCCTGATCGAACAACTTGTGGGCCTGGCGATGAGTCAAAGGGCGCACGAGGAGATGCTCAGGATCGTTCGCACGCGCGATTTGCCTGCCGCAGAGTTGGCGAACCTGCAACGGCAAATGGCCGCCCTTTATGCAGGGCGGTATCCGCCGATCGATCTCGAGGCGGAACGGCTGGGAATCCTGGACACGATCCAGCGTGTCTTCACCGAGGGCGGTCCCGGCGGCGGACACATGGCCTTCTCCGGAGCCATGAGGCTGTACGACTTCATGGCAGGGACGGAAGCACGCAATGACGATTCCGGACCGATTGTAGTGCCGCTTTTTGCGGCCATGAGCCTGGTCCACGCAGGACGCAGCAAGACGACCGCAAAGGCCAACTGGTTCTTCGATGAACAGGTAAGGCTTGCGAAGCTGAGCCCCTACGAAAAGCACACCGGGCAAACGCCAGGAACGGATGATCCTCTGAGGTCGCTGCCGGAATATCGATATGCCGTGATTCACCTCCTGGCCCCGGCACTGGATCGGGCGGCGGAAATTGCATTTCGTGGCAAGGCTTTCCACGAAGCAACAATGACAGTCCTGGCCCTCCAGCGGTACCGCCAGGAGAAGGGGGCTTACCCGGCCTCGCTCGATGAACTGAAACAGGCCGGATACATCGACGCTCTGCCGGCCGATCCCTATAGCCGCGATCCGCTGGTCTACAGGCCCGCCACGGATCATTTCACGCTCTACAGCGTGGGATCGGATTTCAAGGATGACGGTGGCACCCCAGGCACGGACCGCAAGGGAAATCCACGGATGTGGGACACGAAGACCGGCGACTCCGTCTTCTGGCCCGTAAATCCTTGAAGTCGTCCCTGCAACGGTGGATGTACGTCGCTTTGCATTCGGCCCTGTGATGGGTGGCAGCGGCAAGCGCAGCTTGCCGATGGCTCGTAGGACAGGCATCAACACCATCGGCAAGCTCCGAAGACTCCGCTTGCCGCTGCCACCCGTGTCTCTCATCTTGACAGAGGAGGGCCCTGAAATCTACTTGGCTGGGATGTCCGCGATGGCCAGGGCGATCTTCTGGTTCAGGCGCGGGCCGATGTTCGTGAAGAGATAGAGCCGGCTGCCCTCGGTGACAAAGCACGGGCTCATCTGCGCCACGTTGTCGGGCGAGACGGACGTGCGGTCGTAGAACACGCCGAGGTGCTGCGTGTGTTCGAACGCGGCGTCCACTTCACTGACGTGCAAGGAGGCATATGTCTCGTTCCCCGCCTGGTGGGCGTGGTAGATGACGTAATGCTTGCCTCGCCAGGGGAAATACCAGGCCTGGGCGACCTGACTGGCGCCGGGCGGCGGGACCAGCAGCGGTGTGCGACGAGGTTGCCACTTGCGTCCGTCGCCTGACGTTGCGAGGTAGATCTTCCGCGTGCCCTCATTGTTGCCCATCAGCAGCATGATATAGCGGTTGTCCTGGCCGGGAATCGTGTAGCGAAACACCCTCGCGTAGGACGCCTCGCTGACGCGGTCGAACATGTCCGCCGTGACGGCCACGCCTTCATACTGGAAGTCGATGCCGTTGGTGCTGGAGGCCAGGCGCGTCACGTTGTTCTCGCCGTGATAGTAGAGAAACAGCTTGTGCTCCTCCTCGATCCAGATCGCCTCTGGGCCTGACACGTGAGACACCTTGTGGTGGGGCGGCCAGTCCCGGCGGATGATCGGATTCGCCTCGTACTCCTTCCACGGTCCCTCCAGCCGGTCAGCGTAGGCCAGGCAGATGCCACCCGGCGCG
Organism: Sedimentisphaerales bacterium; assembly: GCA_963708075.1. Lineage (GTDB taxonomy): Bacteria > Planctomycetota > Phycisphaerae > Sedimentisphaerales > Anaerobacaceae > PLanc-01. The sequence continues at coordinate 2,571,541 of OY970194.1, read as the reverse complement.
TTGTGAGGCGCGTAGTACAGATAGCAGCGCCCCAACGGCTTTGAAAAGTGCGGCTGCGTACGGACCACACTCGGGATAATGACATCATTGCAGGGATTGTACTTGAGGTCTTTGTAGTCGAGCACAATGGAATGGTGCCGAAAGACAGGCAGGCCGTCCGGCACAGTTGGCCCCTCGGCGGCTTCGCCCATCACAGCAACCATCAGGACACACAAGAATGGACATTGCGCTCTCATAGCAAAATGATAGCGCGGCACGAGAATCGTGTCCATACTTGTTCTCGGGAAATCCTTGAATTCCCCGTCGCACGTCTTACCATACATTGCTATAGGCCGTGCAGGATGGGCCTGGGCCCGTGCTGCTCTCCATTGTCTTAGTTACGGGAGGTCACGATGACTGCTGGAAGGTGTCCTGTGCATTGTCACGGCGAAGGGTGTGTGAGTCGGCGCAGGTTTCTCAAAGGCTCTGCGGTGCTTCTTGCCGGCTCGTCTGTGGTGGCGGGGTGCTCGTCATTGAGTCGGCGGGCCAATGTGGCCCCCATCCGGCAGTGCGGTCCGGCGGCGAAGTACACGCCCACGCTGCGGGCGGCATTCGTGCGGCGGAAGGGGGAGTACGGCATCCGGTGGCCCGGAGCGGTCTACGACGGTGAGGCGGCACTCAGGATGTACACGGCGAAGGTCACCGATACCGCATCGCAACTTGGAGCGGAACTGAGACTGCGACAGGAGCCAATCTACAGCCTCGCTGAGGGACAGGCGTGGCTGGCGGAGGCGCAGGCCGCGAAAGTCGATGGTCTCGTGCTGGTGATGCTGGACCGGCAGGAGCATGCCTGGCCGACGGCGCAAAAGGTGGCCCAGAGCGGCATTCCGTCGATTGTCTATTCGCCGCTGGGATCGTCCTTCACGACGAACACCGCTGAGTTCGCGGGGGCGCCGGGATGTGTGGTGTACTCGACGGACGATTTCAGTCAGGCGGCATACGGCATGAAGATGCTCTGTGCGGAAGCGAAAATGCGTAAGACCTGCTGCGTGGCGATCCAGGGGAACAAACGATACGATTCCGTGCTGGCCGACACGGGCATCACGCTCAAGCATGTCCCCGCCTCAACATTTATTGAGGAATATCGACGGACGCCGGACAGCGAGGACATCCTGGCGATGGCGGATGAGTACATGAAACGGGCTCGGCGGCGAGTCGATGCGACCCGCCAAGATGTCATCAACGGGCTCAAGAGTTACTATGTTGCTGGCAAGTTGCTCGAACGCGAGGGCGGTGACGCGATCACGATGGATTGTCTCGGCGCGCTGGGCAATATTCAGGTGAGCCTGCCGTGCATCGCGTGGTCGCGGATGAACGATGACGGTATCCCGGCGGCATGCGAGGCGGACTACGGGGCCGTGGCCTCGCTGGTGATGGTCCATTACCTGTTCGATCGGCCGGGCTTCCAGCAGGACCCTGTGGCGGATACGGCCGACGACACCATCATCGGTGCGCACTGCTCCTGCCCGACGCGGCTGAACGGTTACGACGAGGCTCCCGAGCCGTTCGACATCAAGCACCACCACGGCAACCGCGACGCCGTACCCCGTACCCTCTGGCGCAAGGGCCGGCGTGTCACGAGCATCGATCTGCTGCCCGGACGCGACGGAGCGACGGGGGAGGAGGCCCGGTCCACTGTCCTTGTGTCTGCCGGGACAGTCGTCGAGAACAAAGAGGTCCCGCCCAGCGGCGGATGCGTCGTCTCGGTGAAAGTCAAGTTCGACGGCGGCCAGGAAGTGCTCAACTTCCCCGGCTTCCACCAGATCTTCTTCTACGGCGACTACAAGCATCAGGTAAGAGACTTCTGTCAACTCTGCGGTTTCAAGGCACAGGTGGTGTGATCATGTCCACAGAAGAGAACAAATTGCTCGTCCGTCGTTACGTCGAGGAGGTCGTGAACACCGGCGATGTGGGGAAACTATCGGAGTTCATCTCAGCAGACTATACGGAGGTCTTCAATAACGTCAGGTATCCCGTAGGGCTCGAAGGGGCGAAGAGGCACGTGCTCGGTGTTCGCGAAGTGTATCCCGACCTGCACGTGAGGATTGAGCAGCAGATTGCCGAGGGCGACTGGGTCGTATCCCGAATCACGGCGTGCGGCACCCATCGGGGCACATGGCTGGGTATGAAAGCGACTGGCAAGGCCCTCGAATTCACGGGGGTCAACATAGAGAAAGTAATTGACGGCCGAATCGTGGAGCACGGCGGCGCCGCCAACATGCTGGAGCCATTGCTGGAAGCCGGAGCGATCCGAGTCGTTGGTCCCGGAAAGTGACGGGGTCATGCCGGAAGGTAGCTTTGTATGATGCATGCGATGGACAACACCGACGGGACAATGATTGCGGACCCATCTTCGGTTGCCGCCTCGCAGGAACGCGTCGCATCGGTCGATGCGTTGCGCGGCCTGGTGATCCTGCTGATGATCTTTGTCAATGACGTAGCGGGCGTTGGGCGGGCGCCATCCTGGTTGAAACACGTCAGTGTCGACGCGGACGCCATGACATTGCCGGACGTTGTCTTCCCGGCGTTTCTGTTCATTGCGGGGATGTCGATCCCATTGTCTTTGCAGCGAGCGTCGGCGAGCGGCCAGACGAAGGCTCGGCTTGTGCTCAAAGTGCTCGCGCGAACGTTTGCCTTGCTGGTGATGGGCGTGATGATGGTCAACGGGGAGAACCACAACCCCTGGTACCGAGGCTCATGGGGACTCCTCGCCTATCTTGCCATGATCCTGGCATTCATGTCACCGCCTCGCGACCCCGCGCGGGGGCGAAAGACATGGCTTGCGGCTCGGGTGACGGGCATTGTGGCCTTGATCGTTCTGGCCCTGGCGTACCGCACGGACAAGGGGCAACCCTTAGTGCTTGGGCCGCTGCTGGTTCCGGGCGATACGGTTTGGCTTCGCCACTCGTGGTGGGGCATCCTGGGTCTGATCGGTTGGGCGTACCTGACGGCCTCGCTGATCTATCTGGCATTCGGCCGTCGCCGCGAGTGGCTGATCGGAGCCACGGCGATGCTGGCGCTGCTCTACGTGGCCGAGCAGAAAGGGCTGTTCTCCCGCGTGGATTCCAGGGACTGGCTGGGGTGGGCGGCGCCGGCGATGCGCCAGGTCGAGAGCGTGTTCCTCTGGGTAAGATCGCGCGTGTCGATCGGGGAATCGCTCGGCTCGCTGGCCTCGATCAGCATGGCTGGCTGTTGCCTCGGATCAATCCTCGTGCCAGGCTCGGACTTGCGGACCCACGGGGCGCATCTGCGCTGGACGGTTGGGTTCGGGGTTTGGCTCGCGGCGGCCGCGTTGCTTTTTGACCCGCTGTTCGGCATCAACAAGATCCGTGCGACGCCGGCGTGGTGCTTCACGTGCGCATTCCTGGCTGCCATGGTGTGGATGGTGCTCTACTGGCTGATGGACGTGCGCCGATATCGGGCGTGGAGCGTCGTCGTCCGTCCGGCGGGCGTCAATCCTTTGCTGGCTTACATCCTCCATCCCATGCTTTATCTCGTTGCGGGGATCACAGGCGTTCCGCTCTGGTTCTACAAGAGCTCCGAGCTGCCTGTGTTCGTGAATATCCTTGGTTGTTTGATGATGGCTTTCTTCGTGGTCGGTGTCGCCGGGCTGATTACCCGGCTGGGCTACCGCATGAAGGTTTGATGGACGATGCTCTGTACCAATAGGCAGGACGAAAATGGCGTGGAATGTACCTCCTATCATGAGATGGGCTCCAGTCACTGTGTTCGCTGGTCATATGTTGCTGGCAGTTGGATTGACGTCAGCTTTGGAGGATCCGAATAATCGTCGGATTGACCGGCATGCGCTGGTGACGCGGCACAACGTGACGCTTGATAAACCTGATTCGCTGACGCCGCTGACTGTGGGCAATGGTGGATTTGCGTTCACGGCAGACATCACGGGGCTGCAGACATTTCCGCAGTTCCACGAGCGGGGAATGTCCCTGACGACGCAATCGCAATGGGGCTGGCACAGTCTGCCGAACCCGCAAGGGTACAAGCTGGCGGATGCGATGAACGAGTACTCTGTGGCCGGACGAAAGGTGCCGTATGCGTCGGGCGGGGCGGCCTCGGGCGGTTATTCAGCGGCGGCAAATTGGCTGCGAGCCAACCCGCATCGCCTGCATCTCGGACAGGTCGGCTTACGTATCGCGAAATCCGATGGATCCGCGGCGGATATCCAGGACCTGACGAACACCCATCAGGCACTTGATCTCTGGACCGGCCTGTTAACGAGCCGGTTCGACGTGCAGGACCGAGCAGTTCGTGTGCTGACCGTATGTCACCCGAAACAGGATTTGATCGCGGTGCATCTCGAGTCGCCGCTGCTGGAGCAGGGGCAGTTGGCAATTTCGCTCAAGTTCCCTTACGGCAGCACAGAATGGGGCAAGGCCGCGGATTGGGACCACCCGGATCGCCACACAACGCAGCATCGGATTGAGGGCCGCCAAGCTGATCTGACGCGAGTACTTGACGCGGATCGGTACTGTGTCCGTGCGGCGTGGTCGGCCGGGGGTGAAATCCAGGTCAAATCACAGCATGAGTACGAGATTACCCGGCGAGATGGCGAGTCCCTGGAGATTGTCGTCGCGTTCTCGCCCGCCGAGTTCAGAGGTGTGCTGCCTGGTTTTGACGAGGTCCGCAAGGCGGCGGCAGATCACTGGTCGGGATTCTGGACGCGCGGGGCTGCGATAGATTTTTCCGGCAGCAGCGACCCGCGTGCGGCCGAGTTGGAGCGCAGGGTCGTGCTTTCGCAGTACCTCATGGCCGTTCAGTGCGCCGGACCGTCTCCGCCGCAGGAGACGGGCCTGACCTGCAACAGTTGGTACGGCAAGTCTCACCTGGAGATGCACTGGTGGCACGGCGTACATCTTGCCCTGTGGAATCGGCTGGAGCTTCTGGAGCGAAGCCTGCCTTGGTATGAATCGATTCTTCCTGCGGCCAAAGCTACCGCCTCGATGCAGGGCTACGAGGGTGCCCGCTGGCCGAAGATGGTCGGTCCGGATGGCCGGGAGAGCCCCAGCAATGTCGGCGTATTTCTGATCTGGCAACAGCCGCATCCGATTTACTACGCCGAGTTGTGCTACCGCGCTCATCCAAGTCGAGAGACATTAGATCGCTATCAGCAAATCGTCTTCGAAATGGCTGAGTTCATGGCATCGTACCCCACATGGGACGAGGGGAATCACCGGTATGTGCTTGGACCCGCGATGATCCCCGCCCAGGAGAGCTATGGCTCGGACAAGGCACGCAACCTCAATCCGACGTTTGAATTAGCGTATTGGCACTGGGGCCTGGAGACCGCGCAGAAATGGCGCCAGCGCCTGGGCCGGGAGCGCGAGCCCAAATGGGACAACGTGATACGGGGGCTTTCTCGCCCCAATGTCCGTGACGGGGTGTACACGGGGATTGAGACTCCGCCGTACACGATCTCTCGCGATCACCCGTCGATGCTGGCTGCATACGGGTTTGTCCCGCCAACTCCGCTGATCGACCCGAACGTGATGAAGCGGACATACGAGCGTGTCCTGCAATCGTGGGATTGGTCGAGCACGTGGGGTTGGGATTACCCGATGATGGCGATGACGGCCGCCCGGCTCGGCGAGCCTGAGAAGGCAGTGGATGCCCTGTTCATGGATTCGCCCAAGAATCGCTGGCTGGCGAATGGGCACAATTACCAGTCGGCCCGGCTGCCTCTATACCTGCCGGGCAACGGTGGCCTGCTAACGGCGGTCGCTATGATGGCCGCCGGCTGGGACGGCTGCCCCGACCGGCCGGCTCCGGGCTTCCCGGATAATGGAACGTGGAAAGTGCGATGGGAAGGCCTGCAACGTCTTCCCTGAGCCGTATGCACCTGTATAGGAGATGCATCTGTGAATCCAGTATTTCCGATGGGGATGATGTTCCTTGCTCTTGGGGCCGGGGCTGACGCGCGGCAAATGGAGAGTCTTGGGCGAGGGGTGGTCGCGATTCATCAGGGCGGGGGCAAGATCTATGTCGGATGGCGGCTTCTGGGGACCGATCCGAATGACGTTGCCTTCAACGTATATCGCACGACCGGCGGAGGGCAGGCCGTCAAGCTCAACGATCAGCCGATCTTCCAGAGCACGAACTATGTTGACACTGGCGTCGATCTGAGCAAGTCAAACGGCTACTTCGTCAGACCCTTGGAGGACGGCAAGGAGCGGGAGGCCAGTGCGCCTTTCACGCTCCCGGCAGATGCCCCGGCGCAGCCATATATCGCCATCCCCCTTCAGACTCCTGATGGGTACGCGCCGAACGATGCTTCCGTGGGGGACTTGGATGGCGATGGCGAATATGAGATCGTCCTGCACCAGGCGGGCAGGGGACGTGACAATGCATCGAGCGGAACGACCGATCCGCCCGTCCTGGAGGCATACGATCCCGACAGCGGCTTTCTCTGGCGAATCAGCCTTGGGCGCAACATTCGCGAGGGGGCGCACTATACGCAATTCATGGTGTACGACCTCGACGGCGATGGCAGGGCGGAGGTGGCGTGCAAGACCGCCGATGGCACGGTCGATGGTAAAGGCAAGGTGATCGGCGATGCCGACGCGGATTACCGCAACCCGCGAGGCTACATTCTTGATGGGCCGGAGTTCCTCACGATATTCGACGGTCAAACCGGCGGTGAGCTTGTCACCACCGACTACGTCCCGCCCAGGGGCAGAGTGGCGGACTGGGGCGACGATTACGGCAACAGAGTGGATCGCTTCTTGGCGTGCATCGCCTATCTGGATGGCGAGAGGCCAAGCCTGATTATGTGCCGCGGCTATTATACGCGGGCCGTGCTGGCGGCATGGAATTTCCGCGATGGCAAACTGGCGCACGTCTGGACGTTCGACAGCGACGATGGCACGCCGGGCAACAGGGAGTACCGGGGACAGGGCAACCACAACCTCAGTGTCGGCGACGTGGATGGGGACGGCAAGGATGAAATTGTCTATGGGGCCTGCGCGATCGATCACGACGGCAAGGGACTCTATACCACCCGGCTGGGCCACGGCGACGCAATGCACCTGTCGGACATTGATCCGGACAGGCCCGGTCTGGAGGTCTGGTCGATTCATGAGAATCCGCCTCACCCGTATGGAGCGAGCCTCCTCGATGCCGCCACGGGCAAGGTAATCTGGGGCCTGAAGCTGCAGGACCCCGGCAGGGGACTGGCGATGGACATCGACCCGCGTCACCCGGGCTATGAATGCTGGGCGAGCAGCTCCGACGGCCTGTACAACTGCAAGGGTGAGAAGATCTCGGACTCCAAGCCCCGGGCCTGCAACATGGGCATCTGGTGGGATGGTGACGTGCTTCGGGAGATTCTCGACGGCGTCACGATCGATAAGTGGGATCATGTCGCCGGAACCCAGACTCGGCTGTTCTCCGGTGGCGACTACGATTGCGTCCGCAACAACGGGTCCAAATCGAATCCGTGCCTGTGCGCGGATATTCTGGGCGACTGGCGTGAGGAGTTGGTTGCCAGGACGAAGGATGGCAAGGAGCTTCGCATCTTCACTACGACGATCCCCGCGGATCGCCGGCTCTGCTCGCTGATGCACGACCCGATCTACCGGCTCAGCGTGGCCTGGCAGAACGTCGCCTACAACCAGCCGACGCAGCCGGGCTTCTACTTCGGCGAGGGGATGGCAACACCGCCCCGATCATCCGTCATCAGGCCGTGAGCCGTGCCGCAGACCGACAGCCTGCCCACAGAAGTTGGATTGCCGCCGGACCAGGGATAGGTCTCTGGGATGGGAAAAGAGGAACCGAGCAGGAATTGGAGGAGATTCTGCTTACCCGGTGGGTATTTGGAATTGGGGGATGGGCCCGGCTTAGTGCCTGATGGTACGCTGGGCTTTTCGCATGCGCCGGCGTTCCCGCTCCGAGGGCTTCTCGTAGTAGGCGGTGCGCTTCATATCGCGGATCAGCCCCTCTTTCTCGCACAGCTTCTTGAAACGCCGGATCATCTGCTGCACGGACTCGCCTGAACGCATCTTGACTTTTAACACTCAGTACACTCCTTAAAACCGTTTCAACTGATAAACACTTGTGACGGCGACACGTATATATAGATTGTTGGAAGACTCAAACTCAGCACTTTAACATGCTTATCGTCCCTTTTCAAGCCGAAAAATCGTTTTGCCGCTTTTTTTACAGGGCCTAACGGGTTCTCTGCGGGCGGCGCTTGAAGAAGGACCGAGAATGCGATAGAATGCCAGCACTTTTGGAGGTGCCTTCTTAGTTGGAGAAGATACGTCAGACGTTAGAAGTCAGAAAAGAGCGGGCCATCCTGGTGGCCGCACATCTGCCGAACGCGGATGGCTGGGATGACTTGGCGGAATTGACCGCCCTGGCCGAGAGTGCCGGAGCGGTTGTCGTGGACCGGTTTCAACAGAAAATCCGCAAAATCAACCCTGCCACCTACATCGGTAAGGGCAAGGTTCTTCAGCTTGGTCAGCGGGTCCGACGCTATAAGGCGGATGTTATCATCTTTGACAACAACCTGTCGCCGGCCCAGATTCGCGAGTTGGAGGATGTGATCCAGGCCAAGGTGGTAGACCGCAGCGAGTTGATCCTCGATATTTTCGCAACCCGGGCACAGACCAAGCAGGCCAAGCTACAGGTCGAACTGGCCCAATTGGAATATACTTACCCTCGCCTCACGCGGATGTGGTCGCACTTGGACACAGTGGCCGGAGCGGCGGGCGGTGCCGGCACTCCCGGCGCGGTCGGCGCCATTGGCACGCGTGGTCCGGGCGAGCAGCAGTTGGAAATCGACCGCCGGATCGTCAGCAAGCGGATCAACGAGCTGCGCGATGAGCTGGAAGGAATCGACCTGCGCAAGCTGCGCGAGATCAAGGGCCGCAAAGATTTCTTCCAGGTCTGTATCGTCGGCTACACGAACGCCGGCAAGAGCACGCTCCTGAACGCCCTCACCGACGCCGGCGTCCTCGCCGAGGACAGATTGTTTGCCACGCTGGACACACGCACGAGGAAGTGGGTGCCATCCAGGGGGGCCGAGGTGCTCCTCAGCGATACCGTCGGCTTCGTGCGAAACCTGCCTCACCAGCTTGTGGCCTCATTTAAGGCGACGCTGGAGGAAGCCGTTCTCGCCGACCTGCTGCTGCACGTGATCGATGTGTCCAATCCTGAGGTCATGAACCAGATGGAATCGGTGAACAAGGTCTTGGCGGACATCGGCTGCGGCGACAAGCCCATCCTGGAGGTGTTCAATAAGGTCGATGCCATCAAGGAGATCGGCCGGCTCGAGCTGCTGCAGACGCTCCACCCCGAGGCGGTGTCCGTCTCAGCCAAGACGTGCATGGGCCTTGATGAGCTCTGCCGCAGGGTCACGCAGCACTACCGGGGCCCGGATGTCGTCCTGCGGGTCCTCAGCAGCCAGGCCAACGGCAAGGTGCAGAGCTTCCTCCGCGCCCACGGCCAGATCCTCAGCGAGCAATACTTCGACAGCTCCGTCCTCATCGACGTCAGAATGGGCCAAAAGCAACTGCCCGAGCTCGAGCGCCTCCACCCCGACAAGCTCGAAATCGTCCAGGGCTGAGGCACAGTATCGACGTGCGACATTGCCAGCAGCAGATGAGCGGATAGCGAATCTGGAGTGAAACGGTCATGAGACGAACGTTCGCTTGGAGCTACCGCGAATGATCCCACTCCCAAGCACGTCTTCCGCACGCTGCAAAGGAGCAGCTAAGAGGCGAATGTTGCTCCTTGTTGTGATCACACTCCTCCTTACTCTCGGATTTCTCGCGTACAGGGGCGCTGTTCACTTCGCGATGGACATAGAACAGCGTGCCATGTTCGCCTCGGTGGAAAGCGCGATTGAGCTTTTTGACAGTACGTTTGGCAGGTATCCCCCCTCTGATGCGAACGATACAACGGGCTCGCCCTATTGCGGGGCGATGAAGCTGGCAGAGGCGATGATAGGGCAGGATCAGAGGGGCTTCCATGCGATGTCGAGCTATCGAGCCGACGGTCTGGACCCGAACACCCTGGCACCGTTGTACACAGCGGATACTCTCAAGGCCAGGCTGGCGCTGTTTCTGCCTCTCCAAAACACCAACGCACACCGGCTGGTGGAAGTCTTCGGCAAGGGCAACATGGGCTCATTTCGCGAGGATATCTTGGTCCTATGCGATATCTTTGAAAGAGATCGTCCAAGTGGGAAGAAGACAGGCATGCCCATCCTTTACTACCGTGCCGACACCTCAGCGACTTTGCACGACGCGAACGAGCCGGACAATTCCCAAAACATCTACGACTACAAGGACAACCAGACCCTCATCAAGCTTGGCGTGCCGGGCAAGCCGGGCCAGATGCATCCGCTAACCGATCCAAAGCGATTCTACCTCAACACACAAAATACCCGTGTCCGCGAGATATCTCTACCTTACCGGGCGGAGTCTTACATCCTGGTCAGTGCTGGCCGCGACGGTCTCTACGGCACGGCGGATGACATCTGCAACTTCGATTGGCAGTACCGCGAACGCTGAGTATTGAGTGCGCAAAATAAAAGCGAGCGGTTTGTCGGCCGCTCGCTTTCTGGTTATCACCACCCTATCGCGAAGCTTCAATTCTGGGAGATCATATCGGCTGCACGTCGGGCCCGGATTAGCGGCGCGTGCAGATTATCTTGAGGAATGTGTCCACGCTTCTCGCGGCATCAACCTAACGGAGGGTCGTTAGGCAGAAGGCCGAATTGACATGCTTGACGTTTGCCGGTCTAATCTGCCGAGTAGGGGCGCCGCTGTGGCGCATCTGCGGACGGAACCGGGAAGATCAGAGGTCAGGATGGCGATCAGCGAACATCACAATGTCACGATCATCGGCGACGGCGGGATGGCGAGCGTTCTGTCGATGCTATTGTGCGAGAAAGGGATTGCCACGCGCATGTGGGGCTTTGACGCGGGGCAGTTGGCGCAGATCGAGCGCAAGCGGGAGAACACGAAATTTCTGCCCGGCTACAGGCTGCCCGACGCGCTGATCTTTGAGCCGCGGGATGATCGGGCGATGGCGGGGGCGGACTTGATCGTCTCGGCTGTGCCGTGTCAGTATATGCGCGGCGTGTGGAAACGTCTCAACAAGGGCCATGTCCCCAGCGACGTGCCCATCGTCTCGGTCGCCAAGGGCATCGAGAACGGCACCCTGCAGCGCCCGACGCAGATCATTGCGGACGTGCTCGGCGATGGCAGGGGACTGGCGGTCTTGAGCGGCCCGACTATCGCGGACGAGCTGGCGAGGAAGCTGCCCGCGACCGCCTGCGCGGCGTCCGAGAATGAGGATCTGGCCCGGAGCATTCAGCAAACGTTCACCTGCCCGTGGCTTCGTGTATATACGAATGTGGACGTTGTGGGTGTCGAGTTGGCCGGCGCGATGAAAAATGTCATCGCGATCGCTGCGGGCATTATCGATGGAGTCGGCGCCGGCGACAACGCGAAAGCGGCGCTGCTGGCCCGCGGATTAGCGGAGATCACGCGGCTCGGGGTGGCGATGGGGGCACGAGAGCAGACGTTTGCCGGCTTGACCGGCCTGGGCGACCTGGTGACAACGTGCATCTCGCCGACCGGCCGCAACCGCTCCTTCGGCGAGAGAATAGGAAGAGGACAGACATGCGAGCAGGCGCAGCACGCGACCGCATCGGTGGTCGAGGGAGTCTCCACGTGCAAATCGGTCGTGGCGCTCGCCCAGCGGTACGGCATCGAAGTGCCGATAACACAGGCCGTGTACGAAGTGCTCTTCGAAAGCAAGCCCGTGAAGGCCGCGATCGAGGACCTGATGAGCCGCCGGCCCAAGGCGGAATAGGCTTGCAGAGTCTGTGCCGCCTGTAGGGTTTATGCGGTTCGCGCCGCGCGTTCAATGAAGCGAGTCGATGTGACAAACGACAAATAATGCGATGGGAATCGATCCTATCGTCTATGGATTCACTGTAATTCAAGCCGCATAGCTCTCTGTTCGCTCCCCGTTTATCGGAGCCACCCTCGTTCCGTGATGTCCGGCATGCCGCAGAATCGCCAATCCCGCGCACGTTTTTGGCCTCTCTCCTTTCTGTTTCATATATTTTAATCGGCATCGTATTGATTGCCGAGATATTACTTCCAGACGGTTTACTCGGAAGGTCAACATGGCCGCGTTATCGAAAGGAAAAGGGGGTTTCACGAGCCGCGCTGCAACGCGAGGGACTCCCCCTGTCGCCACGAAGAGAGGGAAGAAAGTGAACTCGTTTCTAAGGTAGGCGAACGTCACATGTTTGGACTTGGGAAAAAAAACTCGTACCTCATCGGAGTGGATTTGGGCAACGATTGCCTCAAGCTGGCGCAGCTTGCCAACGGCTCGGAGGACTCGGTCCTGATCGCCGGGCAATACGTCAACCGTCCTGCGGATGTTCTGCCGGGGACGGCTCGTTGGCAGCGCTGGGCTATTGAGGTGATGCGGGAATCGGCGCACGAGGGACATTTCAAAGGCAAGGAGGTCGTGGCGGCCCTGCCGGCCAACGAAGTGTTCATCGATCATCTGCGCTGGCCCAAGAAGTTCGACGGCAAGATCGAAGAGGCGATCTTCGCCAAGATCAAGCAGAAGCTGCCGTTCGAGCCGATCGAGAACAACACCATGATCAAGTACATTCCTGCGGAACAGGACAACGTCATGGTGCTGGCGACGGAGCGAGCGGTGATCGACAGGCATCTGGCGATCTACGAGCGGGCGGGGATGACGCTCAAGTCGATCGGCGTTTGGCCGGTGGCGCTGGCCGCCTGCTATGCCCGTTTCTTCGGGCGGCGCAAAACCGATCTCGAGTCGATCGTCATGCTGCTGGACATTCAGGCGGACTGCACGAACGCCGTGATCAGCCGGCACAAGAATCCGCTGTATGCGTGCTCGATCCCGGTGGGCACCAAGCAGCTCAAGGAGGATGAGAAGCTGACCGGCAGGCTCGTGATGGAGCTGACCGCCTGCAGACGTGAATTCCTGTCGCTCTACAAGGGCGTACAGATCGAGCGATTGATTTTCTTGTCGGGATTGTCCGTGGACGCGGATATCTACCGAACCATTGCCAAGCAACTGGAAGTTCAGGCGCAGATGGGTGACTGCATGGCAGCCATCCAGATGAACGATCCGGATCGCTTCGGCCTGGAGCGGAGAAATGGCACGGTCGGCTGGGCCCTGGCGTTTGGCCTGAGCCTTTCGTAAAAACTGTCCATGGAATTTCAGTCCCTTCAACGGAGGTAATAACCGCAATGTCAAACATAAACTTCGTGCCGGATGATTATGTGCAGGGCAATGAGTCACGCAGGGCCAACCTGATGTGCCTGGTCATGTTCTCGGTGGTCATGGCCGTGCTGGGCGGCTCGTTCGTGATGATCAAAGTCCGCCAGGGGGCCTGCAAGGCCGAGGAAGCGCTTGTCAATGCGAAGATGGTGCGCATGCAGGAGTCGATCAAGAAATTCGAGGAGCTGCAGACGAAGCGCAAGGAGATGATGAGGACCGCGTTGACGACGGCGGAGCTGCTGGAGCCCGTGCCGCGAAGCGTGGTGCTCGCATCCCTGACGAACAGTCTGCCGGCCGGCGTGTCTCTTCTCAAGGTCGGCCTCGTGCAGAAGGAGCTCACCAAGACCGCCCAGGCCAGCGTGGCAAGAAACAAGTACCAGACGGCCCAGAACCAACAGGCGAGCCCGGAGCCGGAGGCGAGGGTCTCGGCGGAGAAACAGCTTGAGACGCACATGGAAATCGAAGGTGTGTCGCCGAGCGATCTGCAGGTGGCGGCGTACATCGAGCGGCTCGGCAGCTCGGTCCTGCTGACCAACGTGGCGCTGGTGGAGTCCAAGGAGAAGAAGGTCGATAGCACGTTCTTCCGTCAGTTCAAGCTCACGGCCATGCTGCGTCCCGAGGTGCACCTGACGAAGGAAGACGTCGAGGCGATCAAATCCAAGGCGGCGCATTCGGTGTATCAGTTCTAGTTCGGATATTCTTTGAACGACCCAGCGGCGGGCGAGGATACGGCCGGCCGCATGCAGGAGTGATATCATGACCAGCGGTCTTAGAAAAGTAGTGTTCTTCATCCTGTTGGTGGCTGTGGCAGTGGCCGGCTACCAGTACATGGTCAAGCCCGCGAATCAGCACCTGGCCGAGGCCAAGCAGCGCGTGGATGGCAAACGGGCGAAGCTGAAAGAATTCGAAGAGGCCACGGCCAAGGCCGATGACCTCAACAAGCAACTGACTCAGCTCCAGGAGGCGATCCGCTTCTTCGAGAGCAAGCTGCCTCCAACCAGCGAAATCCACAAGGTCCTTGAGCAGGTGACGGTCGTCGCACAGAAGCAGGGGCTCAAGCCTCAGACCATCCGCACCCTTGTGCCCAAGGACAACAACGGCTACGTGGAGCAGCCGCTGGAAATGAAGTGGGTGGGCGACTTCAATTCCTTCTACTCGTTCCTGCTGGAAATCGAGAAGCTCCCGCGCATCATGAAACTGAGACAGCTCAATCTGGAGAAAGAGAACACGGCGGAGGGGAAGGTCGGGGCCAACTTCATCCTGAGCATTTTCTTCCAGAACAAGGCTGTCTGATCGTGGCGGAGATTCCGTGAGGAATGCCCGCGCGAACCAAAGGGTAGGGTATTGACGGGGCTGCATTATGCTGTCTTTCATGCGTGAACAAGGGGCCGGAGAATCGGGAAACCAGACCAAGAACGGCGGGCAACACCTGCCCAAGGGGTCCGACGATTCCGGCTCTCTCGAATATCTGACGGTGGCCACGACCAGCAAGACTCTGCGAAAGAGCACGATTCTTGTGGCCGTCCTCGTGTCCGTCGGACTGGTCTGCCTGTGGTTCATGATTCGCAAGAGCCAGCCGCAGGCCGCATTGGCCAAACAGGCTGATGAGGAACAAACGCAGATGGAGGTCGCCATCGGCCGACTCACCGGCTTCAGCACGGAGATGATGAGCAAGGCTGATCAGATCCTCAAAAAGTTCTACGAATTCTCGGGTGTTTACCAGGTGCGCGTGAACGATCTGGCGAAAAACCCGTTCGAGGTGGAAGCGTTCGCCAAGGATATCAAGGCGGAGATCGCGCCGCAGGCCGATTCGGAGGCGGAAGCGGCCCTCATCAGGCAACAACGCTTGAGACAGCGGGCCGGCTCTTTGTCGCTTCTGAGCGTGATGCAGTCCGGGCCGGCCAGCAGTTGCATGATCAATGACATGCTTCTGCGACAGGGCGACACGATTGAAGGTTTTGTCATCACTCGCATTGGCAGCGACTCCGTGGAGCTGACCTGGCGCGGTGATGGGAACCCGGCCGGCGGGAATTCCGCCGAGACCGAACAATTTACCGTTGTGCTAAAGCTCTCACAATGATGTTACGCTTCTTATCCCATCCAAAAGAGAAAGTGCCTCCTCAGCCGAATCCGGTCGATTTGCCGGGGGCGGCCGAGAGCTGCCCCGATGACGAGTCGGTGCGTGGCCTGTGTGATCTGTATTCTCCGGAGCCGGTGAGCCAGTCGCACGTGCGCGATGTGGCCGATATTCTGCTGGAGATGGAGAAGATCAGCGACGAGCAGTATGGTCGCATGCGGCGGGAACTGATGAGCCGACCCGGCATGGATGCGGCGACATGGGTACTCAAGGAGAATCTTGCGAACACGGCCGATGTTCTCGAAGCCAAGGCCAGGCTTAGCGGCCTGGAGTTTCGCCGCGTCACTCCACAGGACGTGGACAAGGCGGCGTTCCAGAAGCTCGACATGGAGTTCATCCAGCGCAGCAGCATCGTGCCGATCGCGATCGAGGAGGGCACCCTGGTCGTCGTCACCAGCGAACCGGCGAACATCTTCGCGCTGGAGGATGTGAAACGCCAGGTGCAGATGGAAACACGAGTGCTCGTCTGCCCGGCGGAAGACATCACGGCCATCTGCGAGTCCTTCCAGCAGGATCAGACCGCCAGCGGCAATCTGGAAGACATCATCAGCGACATGACGGAGGTGGAGGTCGTCCAGGACCAGGAGGAGGACTCGGGAGACCTCGAGAAGATGGCCGGGCAGTCGCCGATCATCAAATTCGTCAACTATCTCATCAGCAATGCCGTTCGGGAAGGGGCCAGCGATATCCACATCGAGCCCAAGGAGACCCAGACGAAAATCCGCTACCGCGTCGATGGCGTGCTGTTCGAAGCGATGCAGGCGCCGATCAAGATGCACCCGGCGGTCGTCTCGCGTGTCAAGATCATGGCCAACATGGACATCTCCGAGCGGCGGCTGCCCCAGGACGGCAAGGTCGCCGCCATCGTCGGGGGCCGGGCGATCGACCTGCGTATTTCCACGCTGCCCACGAATCGCGGCGAAAAGACCGTGATTCGCGTGCTCGACAGCAAATCCATCATGCGCGGCCTGGAGTACGTCGGGATGGAGCCGGACGTCTGCGCGACCTTTAAGGAACAGGTCGGCATGCCGCACGGCATTCTCCTGGTGACCGGGCCGACAGGATCCGGAAAGAGCACCACGCTGTACTCGGCCCTGTCCGAGATGGACGGCGAGAAGCTGAACATCTCGACGGTGGAAGACCCGGTCGAATATGAGCTGGACTTCTGCAATCAGGTGCAGATCAATGACAAGGCCGGGCTGACCTTTGCAACGTCGCTGCGCAGCTTGTTACGCCAGGACCCGGACGTCATCATGATCGGAGAAATCCGCGACAATGAGACGGCGAGAATCGCGGTCCAGGCGGCCCTCACGGGCCACCTCGTTCTATCCACGCTGCACACGAACGACGCCGCTACGAGCATCACCCGATTGGTGAACATCGGCATCGATCCGTACCTGATCGCCGCCTCGCTGAACGCCGCGGCGGCTCAGCGCCTCGTGCGGAGGATCTGCCCCAAGTGCAAGGAAGTGTACCAGATCCCTGAGCAGATGCTCAAGTACGTGCAGCGGGCCGGCATCAAACCGGAGGAGCTGATGCATGGCAAAGGTTGTGACGCCTGCCGGGGCACCGGCTATTCCGGCCGCGTGGGAATCTTCGAGCTGCTCGTCATCGACGACAAGTTCCGCGACATGATCAACCAGGACTCGTCGGTGAACAACATGCGCCGGGCCTTCCGCACGAGCGGGCATGATACCCTGTTCCACGACGGGCTCAAGAAAGTCAAGGCGGGCCTGACCACCTTGGAAGAAGTGCTTCGCGTGACCGAAGTGTACGGGCAAAGCGAAGTTGAAGTGTTTGTTGAGAACATGCGCTGATCCGCCCGAAGTTTCGGGCGTTACATAGGACGATTACGTTATGCTGGATATTAAGGCGATCTTGGAAACGGCCATCGAGAACCGGGCCAGCGACGTGCACATCAATGTGGGCATGCCGCCGGTGCTGCGAAGGGATACTGAGCTGATCGCGACGGAATGTCCGCCGGTGACCAACCAGGATGCCCGGGCCATGGTGCTGGCGATGGTTGGGCCGGAAAAGACGAAGAGATTCGAGGAAACGCGAGACCTGGATTTCTCTACCTCGATCAACGGGGGGCACCGGTTCCGCGTCAATGCGCATTTTCAGCGGGACACGGTGGCCATCTCGTTCCGCGTGATTCCGAACCAGGTGTTCAAGATCGACGATCTGCACCTGCCTCCGATCATCAAGGAGTTGACCGACCTGCCCCGAGGGATGGTGCTCGTGACGGGCCACACCGGCTCGGGAAAGAGCACGACCCTGGCCGCCATGATCGGGCTGATCAACTCCCGGTGCAGCAAGCGCATCGTCACGCTGGAGGACCCGGTCGAGTACCTGCTCGAGAACGAGCGGTGCATGATCGAGCAGCGGGAAATCGGCTCCGATTGTCCAAACTTCGCGTCCGGCCTTCGGCATGCCCTGCGGCAGGACCCCGATATCATCATGGTCGGCGAAATGCGTGACCTCGAGACGACGAGCTTCACGATCACCGCCGCCGAGACAGGACACCTGGTCTTCAGCACACTGCACACGATCAACGCGCCGCAGAGCATCGAGCGTATCATCGACATCTATCCGCCCGGCCAGCAGAACCAGATCCGCACGATGCTGGCGAACACGCTGCAGGCGGTCATCTCCCAGACCCTGTTCAAACGCGTCGACCAGCCGGGCATGGTGCCCTGCACGGAAATTCTCCTGTGCACCTCCGCCACCCGCAACTGCATCCGCGAAAACAGGATCTACGAGATTCCGAATATCATCGAGACCTCACGCCGGCTGGGCATGCTGAGCATGGATAACAGCATCGCGGAGATGTACTTCAAGGGTTTCATCGATCGGGAAGAGGCCATTGTTCGCTCCAGTAATCCGGGCAAGATGGAAAAGATCCTCGCAGTCTCCGGCAAGACGGACGAGGCCAGGCAGGGAGTAGTCGTAGGGGCAGAAAAGTAGAGAGGACGACATGGCAGCACATACGATACAAGACCACGAAGCGGCACCGACTTCCGATATCCGCCAGAACAGCGCCTCCGAGAGTCCCGTGGAGAGCCCCCGACGATACGAGCAGTCCCAGGGTGCCTCCGGCGCGGACTCGGTGATGGCCAAGGTGCGTGGGTTCCGAGTTGAATTCGGTCCCAGCCGCAAGGATATCCTTCATTTCACCACCCAGTTGGCCGTTATGGTCCGCGCGGGTATCAGCTTGCAGGACGCCCTCGAGGGGATCGCCGAGCAGTGCGACAATCGGAAATTCCAAGCCGTGCTGCGCGATCTGAAGATCCGGATCGAGGAGGGCAACAGCTTCTCCCAGGCGCTGGCGGAGCATCCCGGCATCTTCACCAATCTGTACATCAACATGGTGGCGGCGGCGGAGGCCTCCGGCTCGCTCAGCGACATGCTCCAGAAACTCGCCGAGTACCTGGACCAGGAGGCGGAGACTCGCTCCCAGATCAAAGGCGCGATGGTGTATCCCGCCATCATTGCCGTGATGGCCGTGAGCGTGACTGTCTTCCTGCTGTGTTTCGTCCTTCCGCGATTCACGGCCTTGTTCAGGGGTAAGGAGCACCTGCTGCCGACCCCGACGATCATACTGATGGCGACGAGCGCTTTCATGCGGCACTGGTGGTATGCCATCATTCCCGCGGTCGGAGCGGCTTTCTGGGCGTTCTGGTACTTCATCAACACGCCGGTGGGGCGGCTGTGGTGGGACAAAGCGAAGCTGATACTGCCGTTGATCAGTACGTTGTGCCGGTGTCTCTACATCACGCGGAGTCTCCATACGATGGGCGTGCTGACGAGGGCCGGCGTGCCGATTCTCAACACGATCTCCATCACGGCCCATATCTCAGGCAACGCTTTGTTCAAGGACATGTGGCTGGGGGTCTACGAGGAGGTGCGGCAGGGCAAGAAGATCGCGGCGAGCCTCAGCCGTTACACGCTCATGCCCAGCAGCGTCGTGCAGATGATTCGAAGTGGCGAGGAATCGGGTAACATGGCCGAGGTCCTGAGGGAAGTATCGACCTTCTACGGCCGCGAGCTGAAGACCGTGATCAAGGCGGTGACGTCGATGATCGAGCCGATTATGATCGTCCTGATGGGCTGTCTGGTCGGGTTCATCGCGATGAGCATTATTCTGCCAATCTTCAAGATGTCGAACCTCGTCACGGGCAAGTAGGCTCGGGGACATTTTTCGGGGGGTATAATGATGGCTGCAGTGCGAAGCCCCAAAGGGTTTTCTCTGATTGAGGCTATGATTGCCGTTGTGCTGGTTGGATTGTCGGTCACGGCCCTGGTCGTGGCAAGCCAATCCTTTACGCAGGCCAACAGCTTCGGAGCGGACCTCTCCACCGCCGAGTTCCTGATCGAACAGGTTCGGGAGTTGACGGTGCTCCTGCCCGTCGTGGATCCGGAGACAGTGACCGCGACATTTGGCCCGGAGGAGACGGGTCTGACCGCCTATGACGATGTCGATGACTTCGACAGTGCGACGTTTTCGCCGCCCATCAGTGCGAACAGGGTGGCCCTGACGGATCTGGGCAGTTATACCCAGCAGATGACCGTTCAGAATCTCAGTCCCACCAATTTCGACATGGTGGTTGCCGATCATTCGAGCGCATTCATCCGCATCACGGTGATTATTCTGCAGAACGGCCAACAGATCAGCTCGACGAACTGGATTCGAGCACGATATTGACGTGGGAGTTGCGAGTGCGAAGTTTGATGTTTGATGTTTGAAGCCACGTTTTTCAATCAGAGTACACGCATGAGAAATCAAAGATCAAAAATCAAACATCAGAGGTTGCCCCAGGGGTTCACGATCGTCGAATGCCTGATCGGCCTGGCCATCTCGGCCATACTGCTTACCGCTTTGGCGACGGCTTTTCATGCCTCCGTGATCAACTACGGCGAAAATGAGCAGATGTACGAGACCATCAACAACGCCCGCCAGGCGCTGACGCGAATGACCAGCCAGCTCCGCACAGGGCACACGATCGATCCCAGCGCCGCCGCCAACCGGTGCAATTTCTACACTGCCGCGGACGAGGATATCAGCTACCTGTTCAACGGCACCGACGGGAAGCTCTACCTGATTACCAACAGCGACAGCCGTCAGTACGTCCTGTGCGACAACGTCACGGCTGCCACGTTCACCAAGACCCCTACGGACGACGGGATGGACTGCAAGAGCGTAGAGATCTCTCTGACTGTCCGGAGCGGCGATTTCTATCGCACCCTCGCGGCCGCTGCCGTAGTCCGAAGGAATCTGCCTTTCTGATTCTGCCCTCGGCCGCTGGAGTCCTTTGCCGGCATTGGCCGGCTCCGGCGGATACTGCACGCCCATATTTTGTGGAATTCCGCAAAAGTTCTTGATTTTGCCGTCCGCATCGCTCATACTAACGACGGAAAATCAGGCAAGGGCGGTTAGCTCAGTTGGCTAGAGCGCGTGCTCGACACGCACGAGGTCACAAGTTCAAATCTTGTACCGCCCATTCCTCTAATCACCCTCTCTGTAAGGGTTTACGGGGCTCCTTCCGGGGCATCTTCTTCCTGGCCGGTCGTTCCTTTGCAGCTCTTTCAGAGTCTTTCCTCTCGAAATCCGAGGAGAAAAGTGCTATACTGATCTCTCCGGGTATGTGTCGCCGGCAGTGCAGATGCGTAGTTGACATTCCATAGGAACTCTGCTCGGGAGGAGATGTGAGCACAGCCTTGCTTGCGCCGTCACTATTGTTCGTGCTGGCCTCCGTGTGGGCTGCGGACCCGGTCCAGTTTGCCGATCCCCATCTCAAGGCGGCGGTGGAAGAGGAACTATGGATATCGGACCCAACGCCGGAGGATATGCTGGGGTTGACTTCGCTGCTGGCGGACAGGAAGGGAATAACCAACCTGTCGGGCCTGGAGTATGCCACGAATCTGGAGGAGTTGTGGATTCGATGGAACCGGATCAGCGACCTTTCGCCCCTGTCCAGTCTGACGAACCTGAGGTATCTTGACGCTCACGCGAATCTCGTCATCAGCGATATCTCGCCCTTGGCCGGACTCACGAACATGGAGATGCTGATTATCCGCGATAATCGCATCAGCGATATCTCCGCATTGTCCGGCATGGTGAAACTCGAGCACCTGTATCTCGAATGGAATGAGATTAGCGACATCTCCCCTCTCTCCGGCCTGACAAATCTGCAGGGGATCAGCCTTCAGTACAACGAAATCCGTGATGTCTCACCCCTGTGCAGTCTGGCGAGCCTTGGGTTCGTGGACCTGCGGGGCAATCCGCTGGACCCGGACGCCTGTGCCACTTACATCCCGCAGATCATCGCGAACAACCCAGGCATCACCATCGAGTACAATTCCTGCGCTCGGCGCCGGGTGGTGCTCTCCTCCACGAAGGGCGGATCCATCACAGAGCCGGGGGAAGGCGAATTCGTGTACGATAACGGTGAGATTATCTTTCTGAGGGCCGAGGCCGATCCCGGCTTCGTATTCGTTGGCTTCTCCGGAACCTATACGGCGTCGGAAAACCCGATATTTCTCTCCATCGAGCACGACCTGGAAATCCGGGCAGACTTCGCCCCCGTGGAGGACCCCAACGTTGTGGAGGAGACTCCGGACGACCCTGTGGCGGAGGCACGCATCATCCACGTCGATGACGATGGTCCATTCGACCCCGGCTTGGACGACCCGCGGGTCAGTGATCTGCAGGAGGATGGCACCTCCAATCATCCCTTTGATCGAATCCAGGAGGCAATCAATGCCGCCGAGGATGGTTCAATCGTCTTTGTGCATGCAGGGACTTATCGAGAGATCGTCGATCTGCTCGGCAAGCGAATCCAGGTGACGGGATTCGATCCGGCGAATACCAAGGCCGCGGCGTGGCCGGTGGTTGACGGCGATGGAACGGGCCCCGTCGTCAGTTTCACTCATGGCGAGGGGCCTGACTGTACATTGCGGGGTCTGGTGATTACCGGCGGCAGAGAACCGCCTCGCCGCAGCGATTCAATGTACCGCCAGTAGTCCAACCCTTGCCAACTGCCTGGTGACGGGCAATCGCGCGAGCGATTCGGGCGGTTCGACAATCTACTGCGCGGACAGCGATGCCCAATTCATAAACTGCACGATTGCCGACAATCAGGCGGGGGCGTTTGGCGCGGCCCTGTCCCTGCACAACAGTCCTGTGACGATCGTCAATTCAATTCTCTGGGGCAACACGCCAAGGGAGATTCTGTCCGACGGGGTCAAAGAGCCTGTGATTCGCTACAGCACCCTCTCCGGCGGCTGGGTGGGCATGGGCAATCTTGACGCCGACCCGCTCTTTGCCGCCGGGGACCAGTGGGTGAGCCGCAATGATCCGAATACAGCAGTCAAGCCGGATGATCCCGATGCAGTCTGGATCATGGGCGATTATCATCTGCAATCGCAGGCGGGTCGCTGGGACCCAAAGATACGCAAATGGGTGCGGGATGAGGTAGCCAGCCCATGCATCGACGCGGGCGATCCGGATGTTGCGTACGGCCATGAGATATTCCCGAACGGCCTCACGATCAACATGGGCGCCTACGGCGGCACCGTCGAGGCGAGCAAGTCCAGTATATCCCAGTAGCCATCGAACAAGGGAACCGGCCAGGATAGTATATTGAGTAAGCGCACGCGATGCATCCGGCGGAGATTGGGATTCCCTGCCCACTGTGCGGCGCGCTTGGGAACCACTGCTCTGCACGCCTGGGGCTTTCTTGACATCCCTCCTCGATTCTGCCATACTGGCCCCCGGATTGGAGGGCGGCCGGATGAGATGCGTCATCGCGGGCGTCTCCAGGAAGTCAACCTTCGAGCAACGTGGAAGAAAGAAGTATCACGGATTTGGAGCACAGGGAATGGCCTTCGAAAACGTAAGTAAGGTGCTCTTGAAGATTTTCGGGTCGCGCAACGAGCGTGTGGTCAAGGCGTATTCGGTGGTGGCGCGGGAAGCCGGAGCCTTCGAGGACGAGCTCAAGCAACTCGATGAAGAGGCGTTAAAGGCCAAGACAGGGCAACTCAAAGCCGCTTTGGCGGCCGGCAAGAGGCCGGAAGACATCCTTCCCGAGGCCTTTGCCGTGGTCCGCGAAGCAGCCCGGCGAAGTGTCGAGATGCGGCACTTTGATGTGCAGATCATCGGCGGGAACGTCCTGTACGACGGCAAAATCGCGGAAATGGCGACCGGCGAGGGCAAGACGCTGGTGGCGACGCTGGCGGTCTATCTCGTGCATCTGACGGGACGCAAGGTCCACATCATCACGGTCAACGACTACCTGGCCAAGCGCGACGCCGAGTGGATGGGGCCGATCTATCGCGCCCTGGGGCTTACAGTAGGGGCGATCCAGGCGGACATGGATACGGCCGGCGCGGAACGCCGCGGCCAGTACCAGTGCGACGTCACCTATGGCACGAACAACGAGTTCGGCTTCGACTATCTGCGCGACAACATGAAGGTGGTGCTCGAGCACATGGTGCAGAGCCCGCTGGAATACGGGATCGTCGATGAGGTGGACTCGATCTTGATTGACGAGGCGAGAACACCCTTGATCATCTCGGGCCCGGCGTTCGATGATGTTTCCCGATACAAGCGGGCCGACCAGATCTCCCGCCAGTTGCTGGGCCTGCAGAGCGGCTACGGCCACATCAAAGCGCAGGTGGACTCCGCAGAGCGCAAAATCGCCAACGCACAGGGCGAACTGGCCGAGGCGAAAAGGGATAAGGACCCCGGCCGGATCGAAAAAGTGCAGGAGGCGATTGCCAAGCTGGAACAGGAGCGGGACAGCGCGCAGGCGAAGCTGTCGCAGGCGACGCAGTATTACGAGGTGGAGTTCGACCGCAAGCAGGTCCGAATGACGGATGAGGGGGAGAAGGCCGCACAGGATTTGGCCGGCATGGGCTCGTTCTATACCGGCACGAATATCGACTGGCCCCATTTGCTCCAGCAGAGCCTTCGGGCCCACGTGGTCTACGAGAGGGAGAAGGACTACGTCGTAATGGATGGCAAGGTGATCATCGTCGACGAGTTCACGGGCCGGCTCATGCACGGGCGACAGTGGTCGGACGGGCTGCACCAGGCGGTCGAGGCCAAGGAAGGCGTCACCGTCAAAGAGGAGACCCAGACCCTCGCCACGATCACCCTGCAGAACTTCTTCAAGCTCTACGATCAGATTGCCGGTATGACGGGTACGGCGGCCACCGAGGGCGAGGAGTTCATGCGGATCTACAAGCTCGATGTGGTCATCATTCCGACTAACCGGCCGTGCGTCCGCAATGACCAGGAGGACGTGATCTACAAGACGATGCGCGAAAAGTTCAACGCGATCGTCGAGGAGATCAACCAGATCAGCACCGCCGGCAGACCGGTGCTCGTCGGAACGATCAGCATCGAAAAGAGCGAGGCCCTGTCGGAGGCGCTGACGAAGAAGTACGGGCTCGAGCACGAGGTGCTCAACGCCAAGCAGCACGCGAGGGAAGCATTGATCGTGGCCAAGGCCGGCCAGCAGCACCAGGGGCGCGACGGCCAGCCGCGAGGCAATGTGACCATCGCCACGAACATGGCCGGTCGCGGCACCGATATCAAGCTCGGCCCCGGCGTGGCCCAGATCGGCGGCCTGCACATCCTCGGCACGGAGCGGCACGAGGCTCGCCGAATCGACAACCAGCTTCGTGGCCGGTCCGGACGGCAGGGCGACGCGGGCTCCAGTCAGTTCTTCCTGTGCTTCGATGACGAGCTGATGCGCGTCTTCGCGCCGGAGTGGACCGTCAAGGCCCTCTCCTGGATCGGGTGGGAGGAAGGCCAGCCCATTTACCACATGAGGATCAGCAAGGGCATCGCCAAGGCTCAGAAGAAAGTCGAGGAACGCAACTTCGAAATCCGTAAGAGCCTGCTCGAATACGACGAGGTGATGGACTACCAGCGCAAGATCTTCTACTCCCGCCGGCGCGAGATTCTGGCCGGGCGCAACCTCAAGCAGACGATCCTCGACATGATCGACTCCACGGTCAAAAATCATGCGGAGACGATGCTTGCCAAGGAATACGGGTTCAAGTCCCTGGTGGAGTGGGCCCGGGTGAACTTCGACGTCGATCTCAAGCTTTCCGACCTGGCGGGCGCCGAGCCGAACGAGATCGAGGCGATGATCAAGGACCGTGCCAAAGAGGGCACCGCAAGCAATATTTCCCTTTCCATCGGCGAGTACCTGGAGGATTACGGCGACCCGACGACATGGGATACCTCGGGCCTGTCCAAGTGGGCCATGAGTGCGTTCCAGGTGAATCTAAGCCCTGGCAAGATCAAGCAGCAGAAGCCGGAAGAGATCGAGGAGCAACTGACCGCGGCAGCGGCCGAGCAGATCGACAGGAAAGACTGCTCACAGATCATTGAGTTTCTCAAAGACGACCTCGGCGTGCGGCGATTCGTCGACTGGGCCAAGGGCAAATTCGACGTTCGGCTGGATGTGGAGCAGCTCAAAGGGCTCAAGGCCGACCAGATCCGGGAAATGGTCGTGCGGGAGACCGTCGCGAAGTATCGCCGGCGCGAGATTGAGTACCCGGTGGAGTTTGCGATGAGCATGGTCTACGGACCTCAGGGCGCGAACATCTATGGATTCGAGGCCCTGGCCGGGTGGGCGAACAGGAAGTATAACGCCGGTTTCTCCGCCGAACACATTCAGAATACCAAACCGCGAGATCTGTACGACCAACTCCTGCAATTGAGCGAGAGCTTCAACAATGGAAAGCTCGACGAGGAACTGACGGAAAAGACGGCCGGCCTGAACCGAGCCGAGCTGGTCAAGTGGGCCAATGAGAGATTCGATGCCTCGCTGCGGGAGGAAGACTTGGGCGATGGCGAGGACGCCAAGACGCACTTGGCGGAGGTGGGCCGGCGATTCCTCCGCTCCGAGCTTGCGGACCTGGAAAGGTACGTCCTGCTGCAGGTCTATGACAGTACGTGGAAAGACCACCTGTACACGATGGACCACCTGAAGGACAGCATCTGGACGAGGTCGCTGGCCGAGAAGGACCCCAAGACGGAGTACAAACGCGAGGGGTTCCGCCTGTTCAACGAGATGCTCGAGTCCATTGAGGATCGGGTTACCGACGTGATCTTCCGGGTCCGCTTGACGGCAGAGGCCGGCGCTCGAGCGCGGAGCGTTTGGAACGTCAGCCGAACGTCGCACGACGAGGTGGGTCAATTCTCCATGGCGGAGCAGCAACGGGCTGCGGCTCAGGCTCCTCAGGGCGAAACGGTGGTCAAGCAGATCAAGCTGGAGAAGCCAAAGGTCGGCCGCAACGATCCATGTCCATGCGGAAGCGGCAAGAAGTACAAAAAGTGCCACGGCGCAAGCGAGGCATAGGTAGGGAGATTCCCCATCGCCGTGTAGGGAAATGTGAGACAGAGGCCGTGATTTGCCTATAAAAAGAAAACATCGGGTAACCCGAAGCTACCCGACGTTTTCCGGAGGGGAGAAAAATCTTCTATTGGGCTATTGTCCGTATCGGCAGCTATTCAACGGGACTTTAACCCAAAGATAACTCTAAGTTTTCACGTCTGATAAAATTACGAGGGTTTGCCCGCAGAGGTTCGAGGCGAGGAGGATTTCACCGGAAAATTTTTACGGCAACACGGCCGGCCGGTTGGCTCTGTACCATCGGTTTTACAGGTCTGAGAGACTCCTCCCGTGGGAATACACGAGATAAGCGAGAAAGCATAAATACAGCGGGCGAGATCACGGTTTGGTCGAACAATCCCGCGAATGACCGGCTTTCCTCCCCTGTATCTGAACACCGATTTCTCGCCATCCGTATGCAGCGCAGGCGTGATATTAAACAGAGTAGAGATTTGATGGTTTGCATTGGACGGCTCGTGCACCTTCACACCATCAAGTGGGCGCGTTTCCAACCGGTTCCATTTACACCGTTGAGGCGGTCCGTGCATTGTGGATTCTGTAGAGAAGCATAACATGGCAAAGAATCCGAGCAGCGAGATAGCGGATGAAGTGCGCGACGTGCAGGCGGCGCGGAGCCTTCCTCATCTCACCGCCGTGCTTGAGAGCATTCAGGATGGGCTCGTTGTCATCGACAGAGACTGGCGCTGTACATACGTCAACAAGACGGCAGCTACACTTCTCGGGACCGTGCCTGGAGAATTTATTGGCAAAGTAGTCTGGGAGGCCTTGCCGGAATTGCAGCAATCGCGGTCCTACAGAGAACTCACTCTCGCCGCGGAGCAGAGGGCATCTGTGAAGTTTGAGGAGTACTGCGCCGCGCTGCAACGCTGGTATGAATGCCGATGCTACCCGGTCGACAGAGGCCTGATCCTGTTTCTCACGGACATCACCGAGCGCAAAAGCACAGAGGAAACCCTCAAACGCAATCGAACAGTTCTGATGCAAGCCGGCAAGATGGCGAATCTCGGCGCTTGGAGTATCGAGTTCACCCAGAACTCCAGCGAGCTCAACAGGGACCCTCTGCAATGGTGTGATGAAGTCTATCGCATCTTCGGGTACGAGCCGGGCTCAGTCGAGGTGACTAATGACTTGTTCTTCCAGCACGTGCATCCCGATGACCGGCAGCGGGTCGAGGATGCCGTGGCGCGAGCAATAACAGAGAAGCAACCCTACGAGATCGAACATCGGATCATTCGCCCGGACGGTACGGAGCGGATCGTTCTGGAGCATGCGGAAATCGAACTCGACGAGCAGGGGCGCCCGCTTCGGATGGTCGGCGCTGTGCAGGACATCACGGATCGCAGGCGGTTCGAGGAGGCTCTGCGCGGGAGCGAGCGGCGGTTCCGGGCCGTGCTCGAGAATTCGCTCGATGTCGCGTATCGACGGGATCTGCGGAATGGCCGCTACGATTACATCAGTCCCGTGGTCGAGAAGATCCTGGGCTTTTCGGCCCAGGAGATGAGCGAGCTTTCGCTCGATCAGGTGTTCGGCCGGGTTCATCCGGAGGATGCGGAGCGAGTGCGCAGGGAGTTGGCGGAGGCCATGGCTCAAGGCCAGGGCGGCCTGGAGTATCGGTTCCGGTGCAAAGATGAGGAATACCGCTGGCTGGCGGATTGCCTGGCCGTGGAGAAGGATGGGATGGGTCGGCCCATATATCTGACGGGCGTCGTGCGGGACATCACCGGGCGAAAGCAGATGGAGGAGGAGCTGCGTCAATGGAACGATCGCCTGAGCGAGCAGGTGCGATCACGCACCTCGCAATTGACGAGTACAGTGAACCATTTGCGTGGTGAAATCACGCGAAGGGTGCAGACCGAGGGTAAGCTGCAAAAGAGCACGCAGATGCTCGAAGGCTTCTTCGAGCACACGATCACACCGTTGGCCTTCATGGATCGCGACTTCAACTTCGTTCGCGTCAACGAGGCGTATGCCAGGGCGGATGCCAAGACGCCGGAGTACTTCGTCGACAAGAATCACTTCGACTTGTATCCGGATGAGGAGAACCGGGTGATCTTCGAGCAGGTGGTGCAGACGAAGCAGCCGTACCGGGCTTACGCCAAGCCCTTTGCTTATCCGAAGGGCCCGCGGCGTCTGACCTACTGGAACTGGCAGTTGACGCCCTTGCTGGACGACGCAAATGAGGTGCAGTTGCTCGTGCTCAATCTCGAAGACGTCACGGAGCAGCAGAGCGCATATCAGGAGTTGGAGCAGCGGACCCGCCAGCTCCAGCATTTGGCGCTGGAGCTGTCGCAGGCGGAGGACCGCGAGCGCAAGCGCCTGGCGGAGCTTCTGCACGATGACCTGCAGCAGATCCTGGCCGCGGCCAAGTTCCAGCTTGGTCTGCTGGGCGGCCGGTTCAAGAATGAGCAGACGGTGCAGGAGATGACCGCGGAGGTGAAACAGTTGCTCGTGGAGGCCATCGGCAAGTCCCGCAGCCTGTCGCACGAGCTGAACCCGCCGGTACTGGGACAGAGCGACCTGTGCGAGATCTTCGAATGGGTGGCGGAGCAGGTGAAGGCCAAGCACGGCCTGGTGGTCCATCTGGATTACATGGAGGCGATCCACGTGGGGTCCGAGCCGCTCAAGGCCTTCCTCTACAAGACAGTCCAGGAGATGCTGTTCAACGTGATCAAGCATGCGAAGGTCAAGGAGGCGTGGCTTCGTCTGCGCCGCGCGCACGGGCATCTGTGGGTGTGCGTGTCCGACAAGGGCCGCGGGTTCGATCCGCAGGAACTCGAAAAGACCGCCGGCTTCGGGCTGCTGAGTGTGCGTGAGCGCATCGAGTTACTCGGCGGCCGCATGAGGATCAGGAGCGCCCCCGGCAAGGGGAGCGTCTTTGTCATCTCCGTGCCCGATCCCGGAGCCGGTAAAGCGGAGGATGAGCAGTATGAGGGACTCGACGAGATCAGCATGCCCGCTCCGGCAGTACGCAAGAAACGCGCGAAACGCTCGGGGGACAAGCGGGTGCGGGTGCTGCTCGCCGACGACCACAGGGTCATGCGAGAAGGCCTGGCGGCCATGCTGGATGAAGAGCATGACATCGAGGTCGTCGGCCAGGCCGGCAACGGCCGCGAGGCCGTCGATCTGGCCTATCAATTCGCGCCCGATGTTGTCGTCATGGACGTCGCCATGCCGGTAATGGCCGGCGATGAGGCCACGCGGCAAATCAGAAAGCACCTGCCGAACACGCGGGTGATCGCGCTATCCATGTTCGAGGACTCGCACGTGTCGCGACGCATGCGCAACGCCGGCGCCGCGGCATACCTGTCCAAGAGTGGTCCGTCCGAAGAGCTCCTCGCCGCCATTCGCGCCGCGGGATAGGCACCCTCTCACTGCAGCATATCCGGGTGCGGTCGGAATACGGTGGCGGCGTGTAGCCGCCGTGTGCGGATCGCCCCTCTTTCGTCCCTTACGGGACTGGTTTTTATCCTTGGCCCCGGTTCCCCAGCGATGAATCGCTGGGCTATTCTCTGTCGCCCTGCGGGCTTCGACTGCGCCCCAGTCCTCCTGCGTCAGCCCATCCGCCCCACAGGGGCGATCGACAATAGCCCACCGTTTCAACGGTGGGTGCCGATAGCCAATCCTATCTCAAAGCCCCGCAGGGGCGACAGAAGACCGGGGTGCGCTCTTGGGTCCGGTGGAATCGGAACCCGCCACCGAATGTCGGCCGCACCCGCGTATCCCATTCGGGCGAGTTTTCTGTTTTCGACTCTCCAATTCTCTGCTACCATGTCGTGCACATTCAGGGCGGGAGCCCTGGATATGACTGATCGCGAATGGAAAGGGAATGGTGCTATGAAGAAGCGGGTGGTTCTTTCGATAGTTCTGGCGATTGCAGGCGTGGGGTGCTCGAGTATGGAAAGTCGCGACAAGAAACAGTCGGAGATTGACGGGAAGGTCCAGCGGCTGGTGTCGAAGATGACGCTCGAGGAAAAGGTCGGGCAGATGACGCAGATCACGCTGGAGCAGTTCTCCAAGGAAGAGAAGAAGGGCACGCTGATTCTCGACCCGAAGAAACTGCGTGACGGGATCGTCGGGCACAATCTCGGCTCGATCCTCAACTGCGGCGGCCAGGCACGAACCGTGCAGAACTGGCAGGAGATGATTACGCAGATGCAGGACCTGGCGACGAAAGAGACCCGGCTGGGCATCCCGATCATCTACGGCATCGACACGATCCACGGCGCCAATTACGTGCTCGGGGCGACGATCTTCCCGCAGAATATCGCCATGGCGGCGACGCGAAACACTGAGCTGATGCGCGAGGCCGGCGTCATCTCAGCCCTGGAGACGCGGGCGGCGGGCATTCCCTGGAACTTCGCCCCTGTCCTGGACCTGGCGCGCCAGCCGATGTGGTCGCGTGTTTTCGAGACCTTCGGCGAGGACGCTTACGTCGCTTCGATCATGGGGGCCGCTTATATTCAGGGTCAGCAGGGCGAGGATATCTCCGCTGCCGTCAAGGTGGCCGTGTGCATGAAGCACTATCTCGGCTACAGCCTCCCCTGGTCGGGCAACGACCGCACGCCGGCATACATTCCGGACCGCCAGTTGCGAGAATATTTCCTCAAGCCGTTCGCCGCCGCGGTCAAGGCGGGCGCCGTCACCTGCATGGCCAATTCCTCCGAGATCAACGGCATCCCCGTCCATTCGAGCAAGTTCTACCTGACGGACCTGCTTCACGGCGAGTTGGGCTTCGACGGCTTCATCGTCAGCGACTGGGCCGACATCGAGAACCTCTATACCCGTGAGATGGTGGCAAAGGATCGGCGCGAGGCCGTGAAGATGGCTGTCATGGCAGGCGTCGATATGAGCATGGTGCCGTACGATTACAGCTTCTATGACACGCTGATCGAGCTGGTCCGCGACGGCGAGGTCCCGATGAAGCGGATCGATGAGGCGGTCAGCCGGATTCTTCGCGTCAAGTATATGCTCGGGCTCTTCGAGAAGCCTTATCCCAACAAGAACCTGATCCCGCGATTCGCCACGGATGCCTCCCGGCAGGTGAACCTGCAGGCCGCCCAGGAGGCGATGACGCTGCTCAAGAACGACGGAAAGACACTGCCGCTGGCCAAGGACAGGAAAGTGCTGGTCACGGGTCCGTGTGCGAACAAGCTCTCCGTCCTGAACAGCGGCTGGACCATCACCTGGCAGGGCGACAGGGAGGATCTGTATCCACAGGAGAAGGACACGATCCTGGAGGCGATCCAGAAGAAGGCAGGCAAGGAGAATGTCACCTTTGTTGATGCCGTGACCTTCGATAAGGAGTTGGATATCACGGGCGCGGTCGCTGCGGCTCGGGGCGTTGATGTCATTATCGCCTGCATCGGAGAGCCCGCCTACTGCGAGACGCCCGGCAATATTGTAGACCTGACGATGACCGAGCCGCAGTTGAAGCTGGTCAAGGCTTTGGCCGGGACCGGCAAGCCCGTCGTGTTGGTCCTCGCGGAGGGCCGGCCGCGGGTGATTCGCACGATTGTTGATGACGCCCGGGCAATCCTGATGGCATATCTGCCCGGCATGGAAGGGGGGCAGGCCGTGGCTGACGTCCTCTTCGGCGACGCCAACCCGAGCGGAAAACTGCCGTTCACCTATCCGAAATACGCCGCCGGCTTCACCTGGTACGACCACAAGCCCAGCGAGGAAAAGGGCGGCAACAAGTATGACCCGCAGTGGTCGTTCGGGTTCGGGCTGTCCTACACGACGTTCGCCTATCGCGGCTTGGCGGTGAGCAAGAGCGAGATTACGGCGAAAGAGCCGCTGACGGTTACCGTGGAGGTCGTCAACACGGGTGATCGGCCGGGCAAGGAAACCGTCGAACTGTACGTATCCGACCTGGTGGCTTCGGTGACCCCGCCCGTCAAATCCCTCAAGCGGTTCCAGAAAGTCTCGTTGCAGGCCAAACAGGTGGAGACCTTGCGATTTGAGCTGCAACCGGAGGACCTCGCCTTCATCGGACGAGACAACAAGCCCGTCATAGAGCCCGGCGATTTCAAGGCCCTCGTAGGTGAGCTATCCGTCAACTTCAAGGTCGTGTCGGGGAAGAAGTAAAGTGGATTAGGGCGAGTACCTCCCCATCAGGCAACAAGCCTATCAGGATGGGCTCTCAATCGCTCAGCAGTATGCAGCAGACTTCTTTCATGCTGCGGACGTAGAGGCGGTTGCCGACCAGCGCGGGATGGGACCAGACGTCCGTGTCTGTGAACAGCCGCAGACGCGAGACCGGCGTGAAACTGGTTCGTGACGCCTGCAGCAGGACCAGCTCGCCTTCGACGGATAGCGCCAACACGCGGTCGTTGCCCGCGATGAACGCGGCATGGTTCTTGAATGCGGCGTCGTCGTTCGCCGCGTAGAGCGTTTTCAAGTCCTGGCTGAGGTCGAGGCAGAAGAGGCCGTTGGAACAGCCGAATACCAGCCCGTTCACTATGACGGGCGTGGAGGTGTCAGGCTTGAGGTTGGAGTTCCATGCGACAGGGGTGGGCAGGATGCGTCCGTCGCCGCCGAAAGCGTGGAGCCGCGTGCCGTTATTCTCCGTGCTCAGGAGGATTCGCCCGCTGACGTTGACCGGGGTGGGGACATTGTAGTCGCCTTTCTTGGGGGGCGGCAACTCCCACAATCGCCGGCCGGTGTTCGGGTCCCAGCCGCCCAGCGAGACGGCGTCGTAGCCGACGATCTGGCGAACGCCGCCGAACGTGCCGAGGATCAGAGAGGCATACGCAGCTCGCTCGCCCGGCGTCTTCCAGAGGACCTCACCTGTGTACAGGTCCAGGGCGACCAGCGACGCATCCTTCGCCCCCGGATTGACGATCAGCTTGCCATCGACAACCAGCGGCGTGGAACTCATGCCCCAGGGCGTCAACGAGGCCTCGAAGTCCTTGACAATGTTCTTTCGCCAGACGATTCGGCTGTTGCTCAGGTCGACACAGTGCAGGTCGCCAAACGCGCCCAGGAGATACACGAGGTCGCCGTGGATGACCGGCGCAGCACGTGGGGCATTCGTGAACTCCATTTTTGTCGGCGTCGCGTAGGCGATGGTCCAGACCTCTTTGCCTGTGCCGGCGTCCAGGCACCGCCAGATGTCCCGGTCGTTCTGCTCGCTCTTGTCGGCGACGATCACATGCTTATGCGTGGCCGCAATGCCTGAGAGGCCCGCGCCCGTCAAGCCTCGCTTCCAAAAGAAGCTCGCTCGCGAGGGCAGGCGGTCCGGCACGTGCGGACTGATCGCAGAGCGGTCCTGACCTCGCCAATCGGCCCAAGGCGGCGCCGGCGGTTGTGCAGGCCGATACTCACGTATCACAGGCTTTGCCTGCAGATCGACAAAGCCGGCCCTCGAATTCATCGCTTCGAGCAGTTGCGGATCCTCCTGGATGGAAAATAGTGCATCGGCGATCTCTCGCTCCGCGGCGGGGGTCACTCGGGCCGTGGCAAAAACGGTGATGAACGGCTCGGGGGATGTGCGGCCGATCACTCGCAGGGCCTCTTTGTCCACGCTGTCGCAGCCGTCGAGCAGCGGGGCCGCGTAACTGGAAATGACCGCCGCGTCCGCCTCGCCTTCCGCGACCGCCAGGGCGGCAGCCGTGCAGCTTGGCACCATCTGCACAGGCGGCATGGGCATCACGCCCTGTTTCGCCAGCACAGCCAGGGCGGCCGAATGTCTCTCGTCGTCGCAGGTGGGCCCGAAGAGAATCCTGTAATCCATCAGGTCTTTGATCGTCTTGGCTGGATCGTTCTTACGCACGATGAAAAGGCCTGAGAGATCGGTGCTGCCCTCCCGGTCGGTGAGTCGAACGACAGGGCGGACGAGCAGATTTGCCTGTATCGCCTGTGACTGCACGACCGATCCCTTGCCGATGATTAAATCGATCTCTTCAGGCTTCGGCCCAAGGGCGTCCGCCAGGCTCCGTCCATAGTCGATTTGGACCGGCCGCCTGATTTTGCGTCCGAGGTGGTGGGCAAGCCCCGAGTAATCGTGCCGGGCGAAGCTCCCGGTTTCAGCAGAGCACAATGCGGATGACAGGGGATCCATCACCGCGATGCGTAGTGCCTCCGCCTCGGGAGGAGTGATGACGCTCACCTGTCCCCGGGCGCTGTGCTGAAGATAGACGAGCCATGCGGACAGCGCCAGCAGCAGCACGACAGTGCCCCATAAAACCAGCTTCCAACTCGTGTTCATTGCAGATACCTTGCCTACTGGGCGAACCTACCCCAACCATTATCTTTCTATCGGCACATGGCCGGTGCCACTTCTGCAACCATACCCGTGCTTGCGCCGCCGGGTTGAGACAAGCGGTTCAATTCGTGGGCGGGCACTGATAGAAGAGTTGGATTTTTGGTGCGGATCGTGCATAATCTTCCGATAGGCTCGGAATGAATGCTGCATGCACAGGGCTTGCCAGGCAGGGCACGAGCCTGTGCCCGGCATAGGTCTCATTAGTCATATAGGACCTATAACAGCAAGGTGAACCGAACGCTGGTGTTCGAAGTATTACGAGGGTTTGCATCCGCCGGATGGGCCGGCTCTGGGATGGACTGACTGCAAGGGAAACTGATTATGCCGATATTCGAATACAAGTGCGATCAATGCGGACACGTGATGGAGGTCCTTCACAAGAGCCTCAACGTGGAGAAAGTCACCTGTGAGAAGTGCGGCGGCTCCAACCTCCGCAAACTCTTCTCCAACTTCGCCGTCGGACAAGGCAAGGCCTCCACACCCGGTTGCGATTCCTGTTCCGCTCTCCCGGCCTGCGGCGGCGGCTGTGCCGGCGGCATGTGCCCCATGTCCTGACAGCACTCGGTTCCATACAAATGAGTTCCTGGGAGGTGATTACAGGGTGTCGCCGGTCGGGTCCACGATCTTCCTTCGAGCAGGGGACTCTTGACGCGGCTCCCTGCGCGGCGCTGCGGGCGGCTCAT
This sequence comes from Sedimentisphaerales bacterium, assembly GCA_963708075.1. GTDB lineage: Bacteria > Planctomycetota > Phycisphaerae > Sedimentisphaerales > Anaerobacaceae > PLanc-01. The sequence goes on along the minus strand of OY970194.1, from coordinate 2,535,682 downwards.
TTGCGTCGGGCGTGCGCTCCTGGCGCGATGAGTCCAGGTTCCGCTGGACGTCGAGGAGACGGTGTATGGCTGTGCCTGTAGTTTCCTTGCTGCCTTCGAATCCGGCGACGGCGTGAATCAGATCGCAGCACCGTGCCATGCAGGAGATGTTCGCTTGCTGCGATTGTTCGTTGAAGCCGATGCTGCTGATGATCTTGTGCTGTGCCAGCGGCGTGGTGGTGAGGACAATCGCGGCGAAGCTCAGAATCAGAAAGCCGGCCGTGAACCCCAGCACACCGGACAGCACGATGTCAAAAATCCGGGGGAACGGGATGTTGAACTGCCCGGTCAGGAACACGTACGACAGGCCCTGGAGAAGGGCAAAGCATCCGCCGGCCAGGACGATCATGCTCAACGCCACGCCGTAGGAAGCCGCCCCGCCCACCGCAGGAGCGAAGTCCACGATCAGCGGGGCCAGAAAGATCGCCACGTACATTGAGATCACAACATTGAAGAGCAGGACCCACGTGGCGTAAAAACCCAGGCGCACGGCCAGCCATACGAACAGAATACCTGCCAGAATGGCGATCCAGAATACCATGATCTCTATCCCACTACCCTCTTCAATTCCGCCAGGCTTGTAATGCCGGCGACAACCTTCTTCAGTCCCTCCTTGCGAAGCCCGACAAGCCCCTTCTGGCCGCCCTCGGTCCTGAGCCTGGCAATGAGGGATTCACTCTGGGCGATTTCCGCCTTCAAGGCATCATCGACAATCATCAGATCGCAGACGGCGGTGCGCCCGTAGAACCCCGTTTTCTCGCAGTGCCTGCAACCGGTCGCCTCGAACACGTTCGACGAATCGATCTTCTTCCTGTGGAATTCCTGAATCTGGCTGTCGCTGAGCTTCGCCGGCCTCCTGCATTTGTCACACAGGCGCCGCACGAGCCGCTGCGAGAAGATAAGGTTCAGGCCCGCCGACAGCAGCAGCGGCGAGACATGCAGGTCCAGCAGCCGGATCAGCGCGGTGGCATTGCTGTCGCAATGAATGGTCGCCAGCACGAGATGGCCGGTCTGGGCGGCTCGCAAAGCGATCTCGGCGGTCTCCTCGTCGCGGATCTCGCCGACGCAGATCACATCGGGGTCCTGCCGCAGGATGCTGCGCAGCGCCTTGGCAAAGGTGATGTCCGCCTTGGGATTGATCTCGATCTGGCTGGCCTCGGGCAGCACGGCTTCGATGGGGTCTTCGACGGTGATCACATTGCGGGTGTAGCGATCGATCTCGTTGAGCATGGAATACATCGTCGTGGTCTTGCCGCTTCCGGTGGGCCCGCAGACCAGGATCATGCCCGACGGTTTCCTCAGGGCGTTATGAATGATGCCATGCTGTTTCTCCGACAGCCCGACATCGGCCAGCGTGAGCGATCCGGCGTCCTTGTTCAGCACGCGGATGGAGAGCTTCTCCCCATTGAGCGCGCCGGCGCTGGCCACACGGAACGAGGCGGTGGAGCCTCCTCTTCTGGCCATGAAGCCGCCATCCTGGGGCCTCCTGCGCTCCGAGATGTCCATTCCGGCCACGGCCTTGATACTGTTGATGACGGCGTGGCAGGCCACGGCATCCAACTCGTTGACGGTCCTGAGCACGCCGTCAATTCGAAGGCGGATGGTGTATGCGGCCTCATTCTTCGGATCGATCAGGATGTCGCTGGCCCGGCGGTCGAGCGCGCCGGCAATGGTCGTCTCCGTCAAACTGAGGAACTTGGCATCGTCGTGTTTGGCTTCCCCGCGCCCATAGATGTCATCCAGTGTCCGCCCGGACGAGTCGAGCAGGTGGATGGCCGAATCATCCTCTTTCGGCTCGGAACGGATGGACCGAAGGGTCGTCAGGACCTGCTGAGTCTGTCGCGCCAGAACCTCGAAGAAACTCTCTCTGTTTTCCCTGGTTTTCCTCGCCGTATCGATCACGAACAGGATCAACAGGAGCACCGGTCCAGTGAACAGGGTCGCCACATTGGCATAAATTCTGTAGTTCTTGGGCACAAGTGGACTGAAATTGACGCGCTGGACGAGGTACACGCAAAAATAGAACCAGGCGACCAGCACCAGCAGTCGAATCGGATTGAAGGGCAGGGACACGAGCAGCGGCATTGGATACCCCTCCGCACCGCCGGTCAACTGCAGGAGTTCCACGGCTGAAATGACTCCCAGCATCTGCATAGGACCTCTCTTACCGCATACTTTCAGCGAAAACTCGACTGAGGGACAGAGTACCACATCGGGCGGATTCTGGCAAGCATCAATAAAGAATTGCAGCCCCCTGGGGTGCGGCCGGCATTCGGTGGCGGGTTCGGATTCCGCCCGACCCAAGAGCGCACCGCAGTCTTCTTTCGCCCCTGCGGGGCTTTGGGATGTGATGGGCTACCGGTACCCACCGTTGAAACGGTGGGCTATTGTCGATCGCCCCTGTGGGGCGGATGGGCCGACGCAAGAGGACTGGGGCGCCGTCCAAGCCCGCGGGGCGATAGAGAATAGCCCAGCGATTTATCGCTGGGGAACCTGGGCCAAGGATAGAAGCTAGTCCCGTGAGGGACGAAAGAGGCGTGGTCCGCGCTGCACGCCGCCACCGTATTCCGACCGCATCCGCCCCCCGGGCGAATCCGGCTGCGAAACGCGTGAACATCAGAGGTCTTTCAGGTCCTCGAGTCCCGAATCCGACTCATCAAGTCCAAGAAAGCTGTCGGAGGCGTCGAGCTCATCGAGGCCGTCCGCCGGTTTGTCACCCGCCGGCTTGGCGGCCTTTTTCTGTGGCTTGGCCGCCTGCTGGACAGGCTTTTTGGGCGGCGCGATCTTCTCCGGTTTGCCGTCGATCTGACAGACGAATGTCAGCGGACCGATGCGGATAGAGTCGCCGGCTTTGAGGGACGCCTGTCCGTCGATCTTCTGGTCGTTGACGAAGGTGCCGCCCGTCGAGCCGAGATCGCGAACCTCCACAGCCTTGCCGTTCACGCTGAGTTGACAGTGCTTGCGGGACACCGTAGGCAGGGGGATGTACAGGTCGCACTCATGGCGGCGGCCGATGACGATCACGTTGCTTGTGAGAGGAAAGGTCTTGTGCGACCCATTCTTCTTGAGAAGCACCAGGTTGATATCCATGTGACCTCTCTCCATACTGCCTTCAGCGGACATTACTCAAAGATATTATAACAATTCCGTCGTCCCATAACAACAAGGAAATCGCCGGAACCCTGACGTTGCCTGCGACGTATGGATTATGGCTGCATAACTGCATATCCCATAGGAGCTTATGGCAATCCCCAAGGGCAGTGTCGGCATTGCCATGTCTGTGGAATGGGCCGCCGCGGCCGCAGGATCGCTCGCCCCTCGTGCCCGGCAGGACGATACTTGACTTTGTTCGCGCGTCGGCTATATTCGGGAAAATTGCAGGAACAACGCACGGTATTTGGAACCATGTATGGCACAAGTAAAACTTCCGGACGGCAGTACATTAGAGGTTGCCGAGGGCAGCACCGCCAAACAGGTGGCGGAGCAGATCGGGCCTGGGCTGGCGAAAGCGGCCGTGGCGGTCAAGATCAATGGGGAATTGGCGGATTTGGCCACCCTCATCACGAATAGCCCGCAGGTGCAGATCCTCACGCCCAAGGACAAGCAGGGCCTGGAGGTGATGCGCCATAGTTCGCCCACGTCCTGGCGGAGGCGATCTGCAGCCTCTGGCCGCAGACCAGGCTCGTGTACGGCCCGACGGTCGAAGACGGGTTCTACTACGATATCGACCTGGATGAGCCGATCCGCCCGGAGGATTTCCCCCGCATCGAGAGCAGGATGGCCGAGATCGTCGCCGCCGACAAGCCCATCACTCGAACGGAGATGTCACGCGCACAAGCCATCGAGAAACTCAAGGGCGACAAGTACAAGCTCGACAATATCGAGCGCGCCCACAGCGACACCATCAGCTTCTATTCGCACGGGAACGGTTTCGAGGACCTCTGCCGCGGCCCGCACGTGCCCAGCACCGGCAAGGTCGGAGCCTTCAAGGTGATGTCGGTGGCGGGGGCCTACTGGCATGGCGACCCCACCCAGAAGATGCTGCAGCGCGTCTACGGCACCGCCTGGCCCACGAAGAAAGATTTAGACGAGTACGTGCAGCGGTTGGAGGAGGCCAAGCGGCGGGATCACCGCGTGCTGGGCCGGCAGCTCGATCTGTTCACCTTCAGCGACATGGGGCCGGGCTTCGCCTTCATGCATCCCAGGGGAATGATCATCTGGAACGAGATGATCGATTTCCTGCGACAGGTGAACCGTAAGTATGGATACAAGGAGATCAAGACCCCGATCATCCTGAACGAGGAGCTCTGGCATCGCAGCGGCCACTGGGACCACTATAAGGAGAACATGTATTTTACCGAGATCGACGACGTCGGTTACGCCATCAAGCCGATGAACTGCCCCGGCGGCTGCCTGCTCTTCAAGACCTCCAAGCACTCCTACCGGGAGCTGCCGTTGCGCATCGCCGAGTTCGGCATGGTGCATCGGCACGAGGCCAGCGGCGTTCTGCACGGGCTCTTCCGGGTTCGCCAGTTCACCCAGGACGATGCCCACATCTACTGCACGCCCCGGCAGATCGAGTCGGAGATCATCGGGGTAATCAACCTGATCTTCGAGACCTATCGGGCGTTCGGCTTCAGCGATTTCTCTATCGAGCTATCGACAAAGCCGGAAAACCACATCGGCTCGGACGAAATCTGGGAGACCGCCACGAACGCACTGAAGACGGCGCTGACGCACAAGCAGATCCAGTACAAGATCAACGAGGGTGACGGGGCGTTTTACGGCCCCAAGATCGACTTCCACGTCAAGGATTGCCTCAAGCGGTCCTGGCAGGTCGGCACGATCCAGCTTGATTTCTCCATGCCCGAGCGGTTCGGCCTGCTCTACACGGATGAGGACAATACCGAGAAGACGCCCGTGATGATCCACCGGGCGGTCCTTGGCTCTCTGGAGCGGTTCATGGGCATCCTGATCGAGCAGTATGCCGGCGCGATGCCCGTCTGGCTCTCGCCGGAACAGGCGAGGGTCATGCCGATCAGCGATAAGACCAATGCCTACGCCGAAACGGTACAGAGGCGGTTGGACGAGGCCGGTCTGCGGTGTGCCGCCGATTTGTCCGATGAGAAGATCGGGGCCAAAATCGCCAAGGCACACGCGGAGAAGGCGCCCTATATGCTGGTCGTCGGACCGAAAGAGGCAGAATCTAACACGGTCAATGTTAGATTCCGCGGCGGGAACCAGAACAAGACGGTATCCGTGGACGAGTTTCTTGCGGCGGCGAAGCGGAAAATTGCTGAGAAAGACGTCGATGTGGCATTTTGACGTGACAAAGACGGCTGAATATGTGATAGACTGAGCGGCAATCGCTGCTACAGTCGATGAGAAACAGGGTTCTTTAGAAAGGCAAGGTGGTATACAATCGAGAAAAGAGGTCTACGCATCAATGGGGGGATCAGAGTCGACACAGTTCGGCTGGTTGACGAAGGAAACAACCAAGTCGGTGTCGTGAGCAAAGACGACGCTCTCAGCAGAGCGCGGGAAGCTGGTCTGGATCTTGTCGAGGTTGCGCCGACGAGCGAGCCGCCGGTCTGCCGCATCATGGATTACGGCAAATGGCTGTACCAGCAGAAGCGGCGGGTGCGCGAGTCGCACAAGAAGACCCACCATGTAGCCACGCTCAAGGAGATCCGGCTTCGACCCGAGACGGACAAGCACGATCTGGAGATCAAGAGCAATCACGCTCGTGAGTTCCTGGAGAAAGGGCATAAGGTCCAGTTCACCCTCTTTTTCCGGGGGCGCCAGATGCTTCATAAGGAGATGGGCACCGAGGTACTTGGCCAGATCACAAAGGGCCTGGAGGATGTGTCCAAGGTGGAGCAGTCCCCGAGAATGGCGGGACGCCGCATGACGCTGACACTGATTCCGAAGTAGCGTCGCGGATTGGCGGCCGCTTGTGTCTCTGCGGTAGCAGGCTGCACGGTGCGGAGCGGGTTGGTTGTCCAAGGTGGCGGGAAATCCGTTGTGTCTTTTTTTCGCGAAATTTCTCTGTGCCTCTTGACGGCACGGGTCGGGGAACGTATACTCCGGGTTTCGTTCGTGCCAAGCGGTTTACGTCTGAACATTGAGAAGGTTGAGGACCGATGCCCAAGCTGAAAACGCATAAAGGGCTTGCCAAGCGGGTGAAAGTGACCGGTCGCGGCAAGTTGAAGCACCGGCGTGCCGGCGCCAGCCATTTGATGAGCGTCAAGAACGCCAAGCGGCGTCGCCACATCCGTTCGACCGCCATAGTGCGCGGGGGCAAGGCCAAGGCCATGAAAGCCGCGCTTCTGGCCGGGTGAGTTCTTCGGGACGCCCGCAGGAATTGGGAATGCTTGCTTCTCGGCATCCATCAGCTGCCGCAGCAAGCGCAACGGGTATGATTTCAAAGGAAAGCTGATATGCCGAGAGTAAAAAAAGGGGCGGCGGTACGCCGAGCCAAGAAACGCGTCCTGAAGGAAGCCAGAGGTTTTCGCGGCGCCAGACGCAACCAGTGGCGCACGGCCACGGAAGCCGTCACGCGTGCGGAGGTCAACGCCCGTAAGAGCCGCAAGGTCATGAAGCGAGAGTACCGGGGCCTCTGGATTCTCCGCGTCAACATCGCCTGCAAGCAAAGAGGGCTGCGCTACAGCGAGTTCATCAACGGCCTCAAGAAGGCCCAGATTGGGCTCAATCGCAAAATGCTCAGCGAGATCGCCATCGCCGATCCCACCGGCTTCGACGCCATTGTGGGGATGGCCAAAGCAGCCCTGACGTAAACCATGCTCGAACAGTTGGAACAAGCCGGCAAACAGGCTCTCGACGAGCTGGCCAGGGTCCAGGACCTCAAGGCCCTCGAGGATTTCCGCATCAAGTACCTCGGCCGCAAGGGCCTGATCATGCAGATGCTCAGTGACATCGGCCGGCTGCCCGCCGAGGAGAAACCGCGGGCCGGGCAACTTGCCAACAAGACCCGCAACGAGGTCACGGCGGCGTTCGAGGAGCGAAAGCGGGCCCTGGAGGAATCCCAGAAGCGGACACGCGAGTTCATCGATGTCACGCTGCCGGGGATTCCCATCGGGATTGGCAAGCCCCACGTCATCACGCAGACAATCAGCGAATTGCTGGACATCTTCGGCCGGATGGGCTTCGGCGTCGCCTATGGCCCGGAGGTCGAGGATGAGTGGCACAATTTCATCGCGCTGAACATTCCGCCCGAGCACCCGGCGAGAGATCCCCTCGACAACTTCTACATCGAAGACAACATCCTGCTTCGCAGCCAGACCTCCACGATCCAGATTCGCGTGATGGAGAACAAAAAGCCGCCGATCCGGGTCGTTGCGCCGGGACGCGTCTATCGCCCCGATACGGTCGATGCGACGCACATGTACATGTTCCATCAGCTCGAAGCGCTCGTCGTGGACGAAGGCGTGACGATGGTCGATATGAAGACGACGATCGAGCAGTTCATCCACGTCTTCTTCGGCGCCGACACGCAGTGGCGGTTCCGGCCGAGTTTCTTCCCCTTCACTGAGCCCAGCGCGGAGGTCGATCTGCTCCTGACCGACAAGAGCGGCCAGCAGCGATGGGTGGAAATGGGCGGCTGCGGTATGGTCGATCCCAACGTTTTCGATGCCGTCGGCATCGACAGCGAGAAATACACCGGCTGGGCCTTCGGGTTCGGCATCGAGCGGCTCGCCATGCGAAAATACGAGATCCCCGACATCCGCTGGCTCACCGAAAACGACCTGCGCTTCCTCAAGCAGTTCTGACCCCTGCAATCAAGCCCAAACGGGCAAGTCAAGTTCATGGCATCTCCTGCAATTCCCTTGCTGCACGTGCGGCCTCACTCTCTCTTGTGACGGTATCTCTTCCACCTCGATACGATGAAAGGTGATGGACGGAGTGGGTATGCAGTTCATGGGCGAATGACGATTTCCCGGGCAAGTGTACAGGCGGCGGGGGCAAGTTGCCGATGGTTCTCCTGTGAATGGGGTCCGGCATTGCTTCGGGGTGTACGGAACCCGCACGGATTATCGGTCTGCGGGCGAATTCGGTTGACCGGGGCGGGCGAATTTGCGATGATGTTGCACCCCCGTCGCCGGCGGTTTTGCGGTCGCAAGGGTGGTCTGTTTGTGGAAAGGCTCGTACGCGAGGGAAAAGGTGTACTTGAGAGCAGCAAGTATAAATATTGATGATTCCGTTCTGGTCCGGCAGTCGCAAGGCGGCGACGTCATGGCCATGGAGCGGCTGATCATCAAGTACCAAAACCGCATTTTCAACGTCGTGCTCAAAATGTGCGGAAACTCGGACGATGCTGCGGAACTAACCCAGGAGACCTTTGTCAAAGTCATTGAGAGCATAGAGAAGTTCAAGGGTCGGAGCAGCTTTTACACCTGGCTGTTCAGGATCGCTGTGAATCTGACCTTGAACTACTGCCAGCGGCACGCGCGCACGGCGACGCGGTCGCTGGATGCCGAAAATATGGAGTCTGATGGGACGGCCGACCAGTTGCTCAGGGATGTCCTGAGTGACGACCGTGCGGTCGATCCGGCGATGGTGGCGCAGAACCGAGAGCTTTGCGACCTGGCTATGGACGCGCTGTTGAAACTCGAAGAGCCCCAAAGGGCCGTTGTCGTCCTGCGCGATATTGAGGGCATGAATTACACGGAGATTGCCGACGTCCTCAATATCGAGCTCGGGACCGTTCGGAGCAGGCTCAGCCGCGCCAGGAGCAATCTAAGAGAGATTTTGGAGGCCATGGTCAATGAAGGCGAATCCAAACATTGATGAACTGCTTTGCAGCTTCGTTGATGGAGAGCTCCCTGCCCGGCAGCAAACCGAGGTGCAGCGTTTGGTGGCTCGGGACCCGGAGGTCGGCCGGCGTCTGAGACAGCTTCAGAATTGCAGAACACTGGTCAGCGCTCTGCCGCGGGCGGAAGCCCCTGGCGAGCTGCTCGAGCAGATCAAGTTGGCTGTAGAGAGAAAAACGCTGCTGGCGGAGCAGACGACCTCGGGTGTTAGTACAGCCGGGGTGATTCACCTGATGGCCCGCCGATTCCTGGCGGCCGCCGCCATGATCGCGTTGCTCGGGGTCCTCGGCTTCGTGGTGTACCAGATTGTAGCTCCCGTCCCCGACGCAGGCGTTCAGCCTCCGGTGGCCGATCTCGGCAGACTGGTCCAGCCCGGCACGGCCCCGGCCATGATTGCCGATTCCGGCTTATCCGGACGGCTGGAGATTCGGACGGCTACTGTCCCACAGGCGGACGCGGTTCTCAAGCGAGCGGTCGAGCAGAACGGCCTGTCGGCCCTGGTGGCGTCGGACGACGCGGCTGGTGCCAGAACCTACAAGCTCGTCAGCAGCCGGCAGGGGGTGAATCGCCTGATCACAAGCCTGCAGAGCATCTGGCAGAGCTTCGACGGCGTGATGCTCCAGATCGAGGAGCCGGGGCAGTTTGCGGCTTCGGTCACCGTCGATGCCGTCACGCCGGAGCAGGCGGCGAGCATCGTCGCGTGCCAAGACACCGCGTCATCCATGAAGACTGCACGGAATTGTGCTGTCATCAACGCCATGACTCAGAGCACGCCCGGCCGCGACGTCCTGGCAATGGTGGGTGATGATGCCACCGGCGTGCGGGACCTGGTGACCATCGATGACAAAGTCTGGATCACCAAGACACAGGCAGAAACGACCCTCACTCCGCCGCAAGGCGAGCCTAACATAAGTCTGACGATAGTCCTCCTTCACACACGATGATCGGGGTTGCGCACGGATGCGCTTTTTGACTTTCTTCGCAGGGGAGTAAGGGAATGCTCGAAATCCACAACTGCTGCCTGGTCGTCGTTGACGTGCAGGGCAAGCTCGCCCAGCTCATGACCGACAAGGACGCCCTCTTCAAGAACATCCAAATCCTCATCCAAGCAGCGAAGATCCTCGAAATCCCCACTCTGTGGTGCCAGCAGGTGCCCGAGGCCCTTGGACCGACCCTCCCGGAGATCGCCGGGCTTTTGACGGGGACCGAGCCGGTCAACAAGGCGAGCTTCAGTTGCTGCGGCGAGGAGAAGTTCAACGCGGAGCTCAACTCGCTGGCCAGGGAGCAAGTCCTGCTCTGCGGCATCGAAACCCACGTCTGCATCTACCAGACGGCGATGGACCTGATGGAAGGGGGCCTGGAGGTGACGATCATCGCCGACGCCGTCTCATCCAGAACCGAGCGGAACCGCCAGACGGCCCTGGCACGCCTCGCGGCCGAAGGCGCCCACGTCAGCAGCACCGAAATGGCCCTGTTCGAGCTGCTCAAAACCGCCAAACACCCCCAATTCAGAGAAATCGCCAAGCTGGTCAAGTAGCTGCCCGTGTCCGCCGTGCCTTTCTGTCAGGATCGTTCATTAAGTACTTGAGAGGCGATTCGGCGGATGTAGTGGTACAGGGGGGCGGCCAGAGTGAAGTGCTTCATGATCTGCCTGGTGACTCTGGGGGACAGGATGATGTCGTCGATGGGACGGTCGCAGGAGAGATAGAAGCTCTTGTACTGGTACCAGGTGCGGATCGGGTCGGGCTTGTCCTGGCCGATGGGGCGCTTGTACTTCTGGCCGTTGAGGGTGAACACATCCTGTTTTTCAAACCATCCGACGGCCTTGAGGAACGATTCGGGATCTTCATCGATCCGGCGTCGGAACCGGGTCATCAGGTCGGGGGCAGCCTCGTAGAAACCCAAGCCATAGCTATACGATGTTGGCGTAATCTCCAGGTAATAGGTCGGGGTGTAATGGGCCCAGTCTGGGCCGGGGCGCTTGAATGCGATCCACATATGGTCGCGGAAGGGCGATTTGTCCTTGGAGAAACGCGTATCGCGGTATATCCGCGATATCGCCTTGCCTACCGCTGGTTCGACCTCGAACGATAGATCGATGCCCAGCATGAAATCCGCCAGATCACTCACAAGGTCCCGCAGCGGCTGCAGTACATGCTGCTCATAGGCAGCTCGATGGGCCTCGAACCACGTCTTGTCGTTGTTACGCCCCAGATCCCGCAGGAACGTGAATGTCTTGCGAGAGAATCCCTGAAACTGCCGCTCTGAGTGTGGTGTCATTGGTCTATCCATCTTCGCGTTCGTAAGAGTCTGGTCGCTATTCTACATCGTGGCTGCCCTGATGTCATCCCGGCCTTGCGGCAATTTTCTCCATCAAGAGCGGCAAAACCGTGTCCGTCGGCTCTGTTGGAGATGCAGACACCAAAAGATGGCAATCTTGCCACGCGGATGTTATCTTCTCAGGGGTATGCGTCCGTCTTTGGACAGATCGTCCGATGTTTCGACGCGTGGTCCTGTGCCTGTGTGTAGTGGGAGAATGATTTATGGCGGCGATAAACAAGATCTTGTATCCGACGGATTTCTCGGAGCGATCCCTGGCAGCGCTTCCGCTGGCAGTGGATCTCGCCCAGCGCTATGGCGCCGAGCTGCATTGTCTGCACGTCGTGGACATGCCGGAAGGGTTCATTCTGGAGGACAGCTACATGCTGCCGCTGACGACGGAGTACCAGCCGGATTACGGCAAGCTCAAGGAGGCCGCCGAAGCGCAAATGGAGCAGTTCGTCACACAGCACATGCCGGATCGTCGCGACTCAGTCAAGAAGGTTGTTGTCATGGGCAAAACCTCCGCGGAGATCATCCGCTATGCGCGCGAGCAGGGCATCGACCTGATCGTGCTGGGCACGCACGGCCGCTCCGCTCTTGGCTCCATGCTGCTGGGCAGCGTGGCCGAAAAAGTGGTGCGCAAAGCCCCCTGCGCCGTGCTGACCGTACGTCACCCCGACCAGCGGTACGAGGCCCCTTGATTTGCTCTATGCGAGATGTTATGATGCAGTCATCATTGTAGAGATGACTCCTGGCGGGGTGGCATGTCTCTGCATATCGGTGACGCAAACGGGTGATGAATCAGGAGTGTGAAGGACTATGAGGGTGACTCGATATGGTCTTGCGACGGTTCTGGCGGTTGTCTGGGCGAGCGTGGCGATCGGCATGTTTGCCAGGCCAGGCTACGTACCGGCGGAGCGGCTGATCAACAACGCAACGGCCTATGTCCAGGAGCATCCCGAGGATGCCACTGGGTATTACACCCTTGCCCGGATTCACTATCTGACGTTCGTCAACAAGAGCTTCCTCGTGGCGACGTTCGCCAATCGCACGCCGCCTTCCACGGTACCCTACTGGTGGCACGAAGATTATCTGAATTTCGCGCGGACGGAGGAGGCCAAGCGGATCGCGTTGGAGGAGCTTGGATACCGCGACGTCTCGGACGTGCCTGCGGAGCGGGAGCAGGAGTTCTGGGATCGGGTCTGGGCGGTGGAGGCCAAGCTGCAGGGGGAGAATTGGCAGCCGCCGCGGCCGACGAATGAGGAATTGATCGGCCATGCTGCCGCCGCTCAGTGGAATTTCTACAAGGCAATGTCGCTCGATCCCAACAACGCTCTATACTACCTGGGGCAGGCAAGCCTGGGGGAGCAGTATCTGGAGTTCCTGCGGGAGACGATGCCGGCCCCTGTGCCACCCGCGATGAGGACCATCCTCCTGGACGGGGTGAAGGCGACCTATCTCCTGGCGTATGAGTTGGCGATCAAGGAGGACCTGGGCCGCGAGTACCGTCCTGTCGAGGGCCTGCGAGGCCTGGTAAGTTACGAAGCGGGTAATGCTTACATCCGTTTGTGGGAGACCGAGAGCTCCATTCCGCAGTTGGTGCAGGAGAAAATCGCCACCATTAAGGCCAACTTGGCTGTTCTTGACAATCTGCCGATGGGCCCGATCACCCCGATCGTCTTCAGCACGGCAGCGCATGCGTCACTAGCCGATCTGTTGATGCCGGAAAGGATGACGAGGTTCGATCTGGACGGTGATGGCGTTATCGAGGAGCGGCCCTGGATCAAGCCGACGACCGGTCTGCTTGCCTGGGACGCCGACAGGGATGGGCGGATTACGTCGGGCCGGGAACTGTTCGGCTCGGTGACATGGTGGCTGTTCTTCTCGAACGGCTACCGGGCGATGGACATGCTGGATGATAACCGCGATGGTTCACTGACGGCCGGAGAGTTGAAAGGCCTCCGCGTGTGGTTCGACCGCGACTCGGACGGGCAGTCCGATGATGGCGAAGTCGTTTCCGTGGAGAGCCTTGGCATTGCCGGGATAGCGACTCGGCCGACCGGCCGCGATGGACAATCTCCGATGCACAGCGCGGGCATCCAGTTCAAGGACCACCGCACCGTGCCCACATACGACTGGATCGCTCCATCAGGACAACGTTCGCAGAAGATGCTGCCTTGATAACCCGGGTACGGAAGGGCGAGCCTGCTACGCGGATTTCTTCTTTTCTGCCGGCGTTTCAGATTTCGTGGCGGGCGCCGAGGTAGTCTCCGTTTTGGCTTCCTTCTTCTCGGCAGTCTTGGCCGTGCCGCCGCCCGTTTCGTTCTTGGTGGCCGTCTTGTAGCTTTCGCTGCGGTAATCGGTGCAATAGAAGCCGGAGCCTTTGAAGATGATTGCCCCTCCGGCGCCGATCAGCCGCTTGAGCGAACTCCGGCCGCACGCGGGACATTTCCGCATCGGCTTGGCTGTGATGCTCTGAAACGCATCGAACTTGTGACCACAATGCTCACAAGCATAAGCGTAGGTAGGCATATCGTCTGTACTCCGTGCTTCTGTCGCGTTGGCTGGAGCGGCTCAGACCGGCCGAAATGGCCAGGTCACAAGCCCACTCTGCACGCTATTCCACGTCTTGCCCTTCCGTGGAGGTTTCCGCTTTCGGCTCCTGGTTTTGCGGCTGGGACGGTTTCGTGGCCGGCGCCTTGCTTACCACGACGCGGGTCGGTCGCACGATGCGGTCGCTGGTCCTGTAGCCCTTCTGGATTTCCTCGAGGACGACATTGGCCGGCTTGCCGGGCTCTTCCCTGACCATCACGGCTTCATGACGCATCGGGTCAAACGGCTCGCCCAGTGCGTGCATCTGCTCAACGCCGTGCGATTTGAGAATGTCCAACATGTGGCCGTAGATGATCTCCACGCCCTGGACCATGGCGTTCGTGCTTTCCGCCGAATGCGCCTTGAGTAAATGTTCCATGTTGTCCAGAATGGGCAGAAGCGACCGGATGATCTTCTCCTTCTCATAGGCCACGGAGTCGTTGACCTGCTTCGGGACCCGCTTCTGGAAATTCGCGTAGTCGGCGCTGACCCGCTGCAATCGGCCGAACAGCTCATCCCGTTCCCTCTGGATACTCTCCAGTTCCTGCCGCAGCTTGTTCAACTCCTCATCGGGAGCCTTGGCTTCGTCCTGTTCCTGCTGGGGACCTTCGATTTTTGTCTCGTCGTCAGTCATGACTGATTACCGAAATGTCGTTTCAGTTTTTCGAAGAAACTCGTTGATTTCGGAGAGACGTTCTTGTTCTCGGTCTTGGCAAACTCCCGGAGCAACTCCTCCTGGTGTTCATTGAGGTTGGTCGGGATCTCGACGGTGACCTGAACCAACTGATCGCCGACCCGCCCGTTGCGGACATCCGGCAGTCCCTGTCCGCGGATTCGGAAAATGCTGCCGTACTGCGTCCCCGGCGGGACTCTGAGCTGCTTCGTCCCGTCAAGGCTCGGCACTTCAATCGTCGCTCCGAGCGCCGCCTGCGTGCAACTGATCGGGACGACGGCGATCAAATCATTGCCGTCGCGTTCGAGAAACTCGTGCGGCTTGATCCTTACGTAGCAATACAGGTCGCCGTTCGGTCCGCCGTCCTGGCCCGGCTCGCCCTCGCCGGCGACGCGAATGCCCTGGCCCTCGTGCACGCCGGGCGGGATGCGAATCGTGACCGTGCGCTTCTTGGGCACGCGTCCGCTGCCCTTGCACTTGGGGCAGGGGTTCGTAATCACTCGCCCCGTACCCTGGCACTGCGGGCACGTGGAAACCATCTGAAAGAACCCGCCGCCCTTGGCGACCTGGCCGCTGCCGCCACAGAGTGGACAGCGAGACGGCTGGCTGCCCGGCGCTGCGCCGCTGCCAGTACATTCCGGACAGCGGTCCTGCCGGGTGAATTCGATCGTCTTTTCTGTGCCGTGTGCTACTTCGCTGAGCGTCAGCTCGACGCCCGTTTCCAGGTCGTACCCCCGCGCGGGTCCGCCCCGGCGGCCGCCGCGACGACCGCCTCCGCCGCCAAAGACGCTTCCGAAGAAATCGTCGAAGCCGAACATGCTGAAGATGTCCTCGACGTTCATCCGCGAGAAGTCGTGCATGCCGGTGCCGCGAAGCCCTTCATGGCCGTACTGATCGTACTGCTTGCGCTTATCCGGGTCGCTCAGTACTTCGTACGCCTCGGCGCACTCCTTGAACTTTCGCCTCGGCCTCTTTGTTGCCGGGATTCTTGTCCGGATGGTATTTGATCGCCATACGGCGATAGGCGCGCTTGATCTCGTCGGCCGAGGCGCTTTTCTCCACGCCCAGGACCTCGTAGTAATCGCGTTTGGCCATAAAAGCTCATCTCGGCGACGTGGCTCATCACATGCAGCACGGTCATCTTGGCCGTGTCTTCACGGGCTGGAAACCCGTGCCACGCAATGAGCCACGTGCCGAGGCCTTACACTATCTGACAGAGCCCGGTATCGGCTCCTTCTCATCGTCTTCTTTCAGTTCGGTGACGAGCACATTCGTCGTAAGCATCAGACCAGCCACCGATGCGGCCATTTGCAGGGCCGTGCGGGCCACCTTGGCCGGATCGACGATGCCGGCCTTGAACATATCCACATACTCGCCCACGTTGGCATCATACCCGATGTTCTTGTCTTTCTCCAACTTTTCCAGCAACTCGGCCACGATGACTTCGCCCTGCTGGCCGGAGTTGTCGCCAATCTGGGTGGTCGGGGCCTTCAAGGCGTGCAGAATGATATCGAAACCGATCTTCTCATCGCCCTTGGCCTTGGGCCGGGCCTTCTCGACTTCCTTGATCGCCCGCAGGAAGATCACGCCGCCGCCGGGGACGATGCCTTCGGCCGCCGCGGCACGGGTGGCGTGCAGTGCGTCGTCCAGCAGGTCCTTGCGCTCCTTCATCTCGGTCTCCGTGGGGGCGCCGGCCTTGATGACCGCCACGCCGCCGGTCAGCTTCGCAAGACGCTCCTGCAGCTTCTCGCGGTCGTAATCGCTGGTCGTCTTCTCGATCTGGGCGCGGATCTGGTCGCAGCGGGACTGAATGTCCTTCTTCTTGCCGGCGCCTTCGATGATCGTGGTATTGTCCTTATCGACGACGATCTTCTTGGCCTGGCCCAACTGGGACAGCTCGATGTTCTCGAGCTTGATGCCGAGGTCTTCGGTGATGACCTCGCCGCCGGTGAGAATGCTGATGTCCTGGAGCATGGCCTTGCGTCGGTCGCCGAAGCCCGGGGCCTTGACGGCACAGACCTTCAGCACGCCCTGCAGGCGGTTGATGACCAGCGCCGCCAGGGCTTCGCCCTCGACGTCCTCGGCCATGACCAGCAGCGGCCGGCCCGTGTGCACGATCTTCTCCAGCAGCGGAATGAACTCCCGCACGTTCGAGATCTTCTTCTCGTGCAGCAGGATATAGGCGTCCTCGAAGACGGTCTCCAGCGTCTCGGGATTCGTCACGAAGTATGGCGAGATGTACCCGCGATCAAACTGCATGCCCTCGACGACGGTCAACTCGGTCTCCAGGCCCTTGCCTTCTTCGACCTCGATGACGCCTTCCTTGCCGACGGCGTCCATGGCATCGGCGAGGATCTTGCCGACGGTCGGATCGTTATTGGCGCTGACCGCCGCCACCTTGGCGATGTCGTGTGGCCCTTCACCGGAACGCTGACGCTCTTGATGAACTCGGTGGCGACCTCGGCGGCCTTGGCGATGCCCCGTTGAATGGCCATGGGGTTGACCCCGGCCACCACATACTTCATGCCCTCCAGGTAGATGGCCTCAGCCAGGACGATCGACGTGGTGGTCCCGTCGCCCACGATGTCCGAGGTCTTGCTGGCGACCTCGTTGACCATCTTGGCGCCCATGTTCTTGAAAGGCTCAGGCAGCTCGATCTCCTTGCTGACGGAGACGCCGTCCTTGGTTACTTTGGGGGAGCCCCAACTCTTGTGCAACACGACGTTGCGGCCGGTGGGCCCGAGCGTCACCTTGACCGCGGCGGCCAATTGCTTGAGGCCGTCGCGCAGCTCGGTGCGTGCCGCATCATCAAACATCAATTGCTTTGCCATTTTCGATTCCCTCGTTTCAATCCACACCCATCTGGCACAGGTGACGATCCGGCTGATCCGGATCAATCCCATTAATGTGAATGCTACTTCTCAATGACGCCGAGAAGGTCGCCCTCGCGAACGATGACGTACTTCTGGCCGTCCATCTCGATTTCGTTGCCCATGTACTTGCCGTAAACGACCTCATCGTCCTTCTTGACGGACATGGGGACTCGCTTGCCGTCCTCGTTGACTTTGCCAGGCCCGACCCAGACGATCTTACCGATCTGCGGTTTCTCCTTGGCGGTGTCCGGCAGAAAGATGCCCCCGGCGGTCTTCTCTTGAGCCTCTGACGGCTTGATCACTACTCTGTCATCCAACGGTCTCAGTTCCATGTTTTCGTACTCCTTCTCCAGCAAATGTTGAACACAACTCCTATCTGTTGTTCATTACGAGCACAATCACGCTATCGATGGAATCCGGTGCCGTGTTCGGCACGGAGATGATCAGCTTGTCCTGGCCGCTGCTCACAGGCAGGCCGGTACGTTTCTTGTTGGCCAGCAGGTAGGCCTTGGTGACCTGGGCGCCGGCCTGCGGCACTTCGAGCTTGCCGTCCGCGGGCCAGTTGAAGACGTGCAGGTAGAGCTTGTTGCCCTTGGCGGTGCACCGGCCCCACGCGGGCTTGCCGATCGGGCTGGCGGTGGTGCCGTAGATGCTCTCCTTATTGACGGCCATCCAGTTGCCGATTTCTTCCAGCCGCCGCTCGATGGGCCTTGGGAACAGGCCTTCGGGCGTTGGGCCGACGTTGAGCAGGAAGTTGCCGCCCTTGCTGGCGATATCGGCGAGGTTGCGGATCAGCTCCTCGGTCGATTTCCAGTTCTCGTCGTATGATTTGTAGCCCCAGGTGTCATTGATGGTCATGCAGGTTTCCCAATCCACGCCGGGAAGCCCGGTCGGGGGGATCTGCTGTTCCGGCGTGCCGAAGTCGCCGGCGTACTCATCGCTCTTGCTCAGACCTTCCATGCCCTTGCGGCCTTTGCCCACGCGATTGTTGATGATGATCGAAGGCCGTATGCCATGGATGTAGGCGTACATGTCCTTGCCCTTCGGTTCGGTCCAGTCCTTGATCCATTCGCCGTCGAACCACATCACGCCCAGCGGGCCGTAATTGGTCAGCAGTTCGGCAATCTGCGGCTTGAGATACGTGTCCACATAGCGGTCGAAGTTCGGATTGGACTGTTTCGTGTCGTTGTAGTTCGGATAGAAGGGAGCCTGGGCGTCCGGATGGTGCCAGTCCATGATCGAGTGATAGAAGCAGAGCTTTACGCCGTGTTTCTTGCAGGCCGCGGACAGCTCTTTGAGAATGTCACGCTTGAACGGCGTGGCGTCCATGATGTCGTAATCCGTGACCTTCGAATCCCACAGGCAGAAGCCGTCGTGATGCTTACTCGTGATCACGATGTACTTCATGCCCGCGTTCTTGGCCATGCGCACCCACTGGTCCGCGTTGAACCCGATGGGGTTGAACTGCTCGGCGTACTTCTCATATTCCTTGACGGGGATCTTGCCGTTGTTCATGATCCACTCGCCGATGCCGTCCACGCGTTTGCCGTTGTAGGTTCCGGCGGGCACGGCGTACAGGCCCCAGTGGATGAACATCCCGAACCGGGCGTCACGCCACCAGGCCATCCGCTCGTCCTTCGTCAGCTCCTTCTTCTGTGCCGGTTTGGCTTGCGCGCTCCGGCTGCAGCTCAGGGCCAGCAGCGCCAACAGCGCAGCCAGCGCCGTCACTACAATCACAATCCAGTGTCTTCCGTGCTTTTCTCTCATAATCCACTCCACAGGGTGTTTCGATCTCTCCTATTGCGCCGGCGTCACATCGGGCTCGCCTTCGATTTCCAGCACGACCACCGTATCGATCAGGTCCGGCATTTTCTGGGGCACGGCCACCGTGACCTGCTCGTCACCCTGCGTGACCTGGTAGGGCTGGTCTTTAGCGGCCGGCAGATACGCTTTGGTCACCTTGTTTTGCAGGGCGGGCACGAGCAGCCGGCCGTCAGTCGGCCAGTTGAACACGTGCAGGTACAGCTTGCCCGGCTTGGCCGTGCAGCGGCCCCAGGGCGTTTCCGCAAATGGACTGGCGGTCGTCCCATAGATACTCTCGCCATTGACGCTCATCCACTTGCCGACCTCTCGGAGGGTGCGGACCGAGCCTTCAGGAATTGTCCCTTCGGCGGTCGGACCGACGTTGAGCAGGTAGTTGCCGCCCTTGCCGACGATGTCGGCGAGGTTGCGGATGATCGTTTCAGGCGATTTCCAGTCGTTATCGTACTTGTTGTAGCCCCAGTGGCCATTCAGGGTCATGCACACTTCAAAGAGGTTCTTCGGCGCCTGGCCCGGGATGTGCTGCTCCGGCGTGCCGTAATCCGCGGGCAACCCGAGGCGGTCGTTGACGATGCACATCGGCTGCAGCTCCCGGATCATCTCGATGATCTCCTGGGCATGGACCAGCTCGGCCATCGGCTGGCCGCGGAACGAGCCGCCGCCGTCGAACCACATGATCCCGATAGGCCCGTAGTTGCTCAGCAGCTCGCGGACCTGTCCCTTCATATAGGCGACGTATTTCTCCAGATCGGCGTTCGGGTTTGGATCGCCGTGCCAGCCGCGCTGGGAGTACTTCGCAGGAAATTCCGGGTGATGCCAATCCACAACGGAGTGGTAGAAGCAGAACTTCAGCCCCGCCAGGTTGCACGCGGAGGCCAGCTCCTTCATCGGATCGCGCCCGAACGGTGTCGCCTGCATGATGTCGTAATCCGTCAGCTTGCTGTCATACATGCAGAAGCCGTCGTGATGCTTGCTCGTGATGACGACGTACTTCATGCCGGCGTCTTTGGCGAGCTGGACCCACTCCTGAGCGTTGAACTTCACCGGGTTGAACTGCGTGGCGAACTTCTCATACTCCACAGATGGAATCTTGCCCGTGAGCATGATCCATTCAGCGTGGTTCTTGCCGTCTTTCCACTCGCCGGCGGGCACCGAGTAGATGCCCCAATGGATGAACAGGCCGAACTTGTCCTGCCGGAACCATTCGGTCCGCTTCTCCGGGCTTGGGGCGTCCTGCGCATGTATCGCCACTGCGACCGAGAGCAGCAACGCCCACACGAGCCATGGAGACATCCGGCTATGGATATGCTGCTTGGGCATACGCATCACATCATGTCCATGTCTTCGCCGCCCATGCCGTGACCGTGCGGGCCGCCGGGCATCTGTTCCTTCGGCTTGGGCTTCTCGGTGACCAGGCAGTCGGTGGTCAGCAGCAGCCCCGCAATGCTCACAGCGTTCTGCAGGGCGATGCGAGTCACTTTCGCCGGATCGATCACGCCGGCCGCCACGAGGTCCTCGTAGGTGTCCGTGTTCGCGTTGTAGCCGAAGCCGCCCGTGCCCTCGGCCACTTTATTGACCACGAGGTTGGCCGTTGCGCCGGCGTTCTGTGCAATCCAGTAGCAGGGCGTTCGCAGCGCCTTGACCAGAATCTCGGCCCCGGTCTTCTCGTCGCCGTGCAGCTTCAACGACTTGACGACATCCATGCAACGAATCAAAGCCACGCCGCCGCCCGGCACGATGCCTTCCTCGATTGCCGCACGGGTCGCGTGCAGAGCGTCTTCGATTCGTGCCTTCTTCTCTTTCATCTCCGCCTCGCTGGCGGCCCCGACGTTGATCTGGGCGACGCCGCCGGTCAGCTTGGCCAGGCGTTCCTGGAGCTTCTCACGATCGTAGTCGCTCGTGATGGTTTCGATCTCGTCCTTGATCTGCTTGATGCGGCCGTTGATCGCTTCCTGGCTGCCTGCGCCCTCGACGATTGTCGTGTTGTCGTTGTCGATGGTGATTTTGCGGGCTTGGCCGAGTTGCGAAATCGTGACCTTGTCGAGCTCGATTCCGAGGTCCTTGAAGATGGGCTCGGCCCCGGTCAGGATGGCGATGTCCTGGAGCATGGCCTTTCGGCGGTCGCCGTAGCCGGGGGCCTTCACGGCCGCGACTTTCAGGATCCCCTTGAGCTTGTTGACAACCAGCGTCGCAAGCGCCTCGCTTTCGACGTCCTCGGCGATGATCAGCAGCGACCGCTTCGCCTGGGCCGTCTTCTCCAGCAGCGGGATCAGCTTGCCGATATTGCTGATTTTCTCCTCGTGCACGAGGATGAAGGGCCTTTCCAACTCGCAGACCATCTTGTCCGGGTCGGTAACGAAGTGCGGCGAGAGATACCCGCGGTCGAATTGCATGCCCTCGACGAACTCGACGGTGGTCTCGAAGCTTTTGCCCTCCTCGACCGTGATCACGCCGTCTTTCCCGACCCGCTGGAACGCATCGGCCATAATCTTGCCGATCTCGCGGTCGTTGTTGGCGGAGATGGACGCCACGTTGACGATATCGTTGGTCTTGGTGATGTCCACCGGCTTTGCCAGCGAGGCGAGCTTATCGGTGACTGCCTTGGCGGCCGCGTCCATGCCTCGCTTCAGCGCCATCGCGTCGGCGCCCGCCGTCAGGTTCTTGTAGGCCTCCTTGAACAGGGCCTCGGTCAGCACGGTGGCGGTGGTTGTCCCGTCGCCGGCGACCTTGGAAGTCTTGCTGGCTGCCTGCTTTACGAGCTTTGCCCCGAGGTTCTCCGCCTTGTCTTTCAGTTCGATCTCATCGGCGACGGTAACGCCGTCCTTGGTCACAGTCGGGCCGCCCCAGCTCTTGTCGATGACGGCATTGCGCCCGCGAGGGCCGAGCGTCGCTTTGACCGCCGCCGCCAGCTTCTCCACCCCGGTTAACAGCTTGGCTCGGGCATCCGCTTGAAACGCCAATTCTTTCGCTGCCATAATTGCGTGCCTCCTTAAAGTGCATGCGTTATCAACGATTTTTCTCAATGAATGATCGCATAGGCAAGGTTAACCTGCAAAAAATGTACCAGAGGCCCATCTTACCGGTCCAATTTGCCCCCGTCATCTGTAAATCCCTGTTCTTGCATCACTTAGCGAAATACCAGATTTCACCGCTGCTCTGTGCGTTACCCCCGTATCTGCCGCCAGGGTGCCAATTCAGGCACTCACCCCCACCCCGCACGCCAACTTGACAGCCGCTGCCCATCTGGGTGCGTGGATAAGCCCTGTCAGCAGCCAGATCAGTGCCCCCCAGAGTGGCCGGACACAAAGGGCATGAATGGAAAACGGGAAGAACGCACGAATCCGTCGATTGTTTTCCTATCTTCTCACCCTCGCCGGTCTTGCTTGACTGCTCAGCCTTCAGGTAGGATTGTGCCGGCGTTGAGTCACTGAACACGAGTGGATGTACCGTGGCCGGGTGTCGGCCCGTTTGAAAGGAGAGCATTATGCGTTCCAAGTCCACGAAGCTGACTGCATTTCTGGTCATTGCAGGTATTGCAGGCCTTGCGGCTCCCGCCTCGGCGACGGATGTTGTGGTCGATGGGGCCAAGCGCTATCAGACGATGGAGGGTTTCGGGACGTGCCTCATCGCATGGGTCGGCCGATTCCGCGACCTCTATCGCACGGAGGAATTCCAGAGAATCTACGTCGAGGGCGTCGGTTGTAGCATGCTGCGCGTGAACATGTGGGGTCCCACGTTCGAGAAGCCGACGGAGGACTGGACTCAGATCCGCTGCGAGGATTTCAACATGGGCGCCGACGGCGGCCGGCCCCAGATCTTCATCGACTTCGGCCGGGGCATCCGTAAGATCGATCCGAATACCAAGATCATCGGAACGGTCTGGAGCCCGCCCGCCTGGATGAAGGTCAACAAGTCGATCACGGACACAAAGTCCAGCGCCATCCGCGCCGGCGGCTACGGCACGAACAACAACCGCGTTGACCCGAAGTACTTTCGGCACTTCTGCAAGTGGATGGTGGAGTACGTGAAGATCCACGACAAACAAGGCGTGCCGTTCTACGCCGTCAGCCCGGGCAACGAGGTGCAGTTTTCCCAGTCGTTCGAAAGCTGTGTCTGGGACGGCAAGGACCTCGCCGCCATTGTCGTCATGCTCCGCGAGACGCTCGATGCGGAGGGCTACAGCCACGTAAAAATCTTCGGGCCCGAGACCATGACCAGCCATCTCTACGAAGGCGGCACGGGCTCCTATGTGAAAGCCGTGCGGGACAATCCCAAGGCCCTGCAAGCCCTCGGCGTCTTTGCCACTCATGGCTACGAGGACGGGGTCAAGGCGGAGATGTCCGCCAATTCGTCGCGCCAGTTCTGGGAGCTGATCAAGGACACCGGCAAGCCCTTCTGGATCACCGAGGGCGGCACGGGCGACCACGACTGGCCCGCCCCCATCCAAAAAGGTGTCGGCAACGCTCTGCACAACGCGCTGGTGGCCGGCAACTGCTCGGCCTTCGTGCCCTGGCAGATCACCGAGGGCAGAAAAACCGTTCACGCCCTCATGGAGATGAGCGGTTACACGCCGAAAACCTACACGGCGATGCACTATACGAAGTTCATCCGTCCCGGTGCCCAGCGCATCGACGCAGAGCCGGGTTTCGCTGCTGTCCAGGTCGGTGCCTTCCTCCACGAGAAGAACGGCGAGCTGACCGTCGTCGCCCTGAATTCCACCGACCAGAACCAGCCCCTGAACCTTTCCTTCCGCAATCTCAAAGGCTTCGTCTCGCTGGAGGCCCATCGCACTTCTGCCTCAGAGAATCTGGCGGTGGTGGGGGAAGTCCCTGTCAAGGAAGGCAAAGCCGCCTTTGAGATGACCTCCCAGAGCATCGTGACGTTTTCAGGCAGAATCCGTCCGTGACATGAGAGTGGGCTTGGTTCGATTTCCCGCATCCCGAGGTAACACTCCTATAACGTGCAACGGGTGGCAGCGTCAAGCGCAGCTTGGCGATGGTTCGCCCATCCGCCAATCGCCAAGGCCTTCGACCTTGACGCTGCCACCCGCCCAGGATTGTTACCCGATCTTGAATCAGGCCTGAGAGCGTCACTTTCCCAGCAGGCGCTGCCAGAAGGATTTGCGCATCTGATAGGCGAAGATGCGTTTCTCGCCGAAACGCTTGTTGACGGTCCGCGGGCCGTAGCGGCCCCACGAGAAGCCGTCGCCGGTTCTCGACTCCGCCGTCCTCGTCTTCCAGCCTCATCCCCGCTGCTTGTTTGAGGATGTCTACTGCTTCCATAATCAATCGGAACAAAGAAAAAGCCCCTGCGGAGCCTGTGCGAGGATATTCCCAATGCCAGTTAGGTATATGTTTGAAATACCCGCCAGTCGCTGCCCAGGGGCGAAAGTTCCATCGGCTATATAGATGTCAATGAGTTGCTACGCTTGTCTTCGTCAATGGACCCCCTTATGTCATTGACGCTGCGTTCTAATCGTTCTACATGTCCAATCGGCAGGCGCGACAACGGCTCTTGAGCCTTTCTGGGGACCCGCGGCCGACGGGCAATCGCGTCAATCGGGTGGGTAAATCGCTGTCGCGGGGAAGCCATTTTCCCCCGTTTCCCAAGCTGCCCCGGCCCACAGTGATTCACGTGGCGGGCGTTCTCCTGTGTACGATGGTCTGCCCCACTTAGCCCCGATAACCTGCAAAGTGGGGCCGAAGGAAATTTCGTCGCCGGACTCAAAAAATCGTCGCCTGTGCAAATTCTCGACAGGAATGATGATGGGAAATTCCCCCGTGCCTATTGAGGCGTATCCTGATTCCCCACGGCTGGGTCGCCGGGTAATGTGGGCTCAGCAATACGGATACCGATTCGGCCTGAAGGAGACAGTCATGAAGATCTTTGACTATCTGGACCAGTCTCGCGCCGATTACTCGGTCAGCGAGCATGAGCCGGCATATTCAGCCCAAATAGTGGCGGCAGAGGAACATGAGAGAGGCCAGTTTGTAGCAAAGCCCGTGATCATCAAGTCCGATCGTGGTTACATCATGTGCGTGCTCGCGGCGCCTCACAAAGTGGTCTTCGACAAGCTCCGAGACTATCTCGGCACTCAGGAGATCACGATGGCGAGCGAAGAGGAGACTCGCAAGCTGTTCCCGGACTGCGAGGAGGGGGCGGAGCCGCCATTTGGCAAGCTGTATGATGTCCGCACCATCATGGATCAGGCCCTGACCTGCGACGACCACATCGTCTTCCAGGCGGGCAGCCACGATCGGGCAATCCACATGAGGATGGAGGATTACCTCTCGCTGGCCCAGCCGGAGATCGCGGACATCGCCTATCGTCCGGACGAAGACTGAATCCTCGGCCGGTTGTTGTCCTCCAGCCGCGGCAAGAGACTCAAACTCGGGACGAATCCCTGAGCGATGCTCTGATCGCGTTGAATGCATTTCTTTTGATGCCCTCGACCGCCACGAGAACCGCCATTCGCTGCGCCAAGGGGTGCGCTCGGAGCACTCGTCGCCGCCGTCGCAGGGTGGCGCATGCCCGCCTTCTGTCCTGGGCACAAAAAATAAGGCGATGTAAGTCTCTGGGCCACAAGGGCTTGCGTATAATGTCACTATATAACCAACATTCCTGAAACATTTCGCCCTCTGGAGCGTCTTTAGTATATGGTCTGATGACCACGTCTCACCGGGCGCCGGCGCACCCGGCAGGCCTGCGGCCATGTTCAAATCAAAAATCAAACATCAAAAATCATAGATTCCGGAGGTTTCCCATGGGTAGCCAGGCACGAGTCGCCGCCAACCGTCGTAACGCCGCCAAATCCACCGGACCCCGCACCACAGAGGGCAAGGCCGTCGTGGCGCAGAACGCCGTCAAGCATGGCCTGTGGGCCCGCCAGGCCGTGCTCAGGAACGAAGATTCGCAGGAATTCGAGCTGCACCGCAGCCGGATGCTCCGGAAGCTGGCTCCGGATGGGCCGGAGGAAGAGGCGATGGCGGAACGCATCGTCGGTCTCTGGTGGCGGCTCAAACGGGCCGAACGCATGCAGGATGAGGCCCTCGACTATCTCCTTGAGGCGGATCGTGGCGACGGCTGGGTCAAGTGCTGCCGTGAGAACCGCGATCCATCGGCCAGGGCCGAGTTGGCCTTCGGGCGGGCGGTCGCACGCGACTTCGCCGAGACAAGGACCCTCGACCGGCTATCGATGCATGAGCGGCGGATCGAGAGCAGCCTGTACCGGACGATGAAGGAACTGCGACAGGTCCGGCGGGAGGGAAAAGCAGGGGAAGAAGTTTCAAGTGTGAAGTGTCAAGTGTCAGGCAGTGACGGGTGGCAGCGGCAAGCGCAGCCTGCGGAGCTTGCCGATGGTGTTGGGCTGCATCCTGACGCCATCGGCAAGCCTGCGCTTGACGATGCCACCCGGGAGGGGACGAGCGATTCTGCGAAACAAAGCCAATTTGAGGCGCCTCAGAAAGACCATCGCCAAGCTTCGCTTGACGCTGCCACCCATACTGTCGTAAGCGACTGTGCGAAACAAAGCCAATCTGTGACGGTGGAAAGTGGGCACAGCCCACCCTGCGAGACTGATTACGCGAAACAAAGCCAATTCGAGGAGCCTCAGGAAGACCATCGCCAAGCTTCGCTTGACGCTGCCACCCATACTGTCGTAAGCGACTGCACGAAACAAAGCCAATCTGTGACGGTGGAAGGTGGGCACTGCCTACCCTGTGAAACGGATCGTGCGAAACAAAGCCAATCGGGGGAAGTCTCAAGTTTGAAGTGTGAAGTGTCACGTGAGGCTGGGCCGGCGGCCGAGGACAAACCATCGTGCGAAACAAAGCCAATTCAGGGGGGAGTTTCAAGTTTGAAGTGTCAAGTGTCAAGCGGTGGACCTGCACTTGACACTTCCCGCCAAACGCCTTGCGGCGTCACTACGAACGGGGACGGCCGTGCGAAACAAAGCCAACGTCCAACGCCGGCCGCGGGCGCCGGGGTGGTGCTGCGGGCTCGGCCGCGGGTCGCATACCACAACCATGACGTGGCCCGCTCGTATTGATCGCCGGTAAAGGCCCTCAACGCGGCCCGAATCCGGCGTCGACGGCCGGCCGCACCGCCCCGAGAACGCAGTGAACGGGCGTGCATATTTGGTTGTGCTTGCCGGCACACGGGATATCATGGAGGCGAAAGGCGTTCCCGGATCGGACATGATTGAGATCGGTGAAAACACGTTCATCTCGGAAGAGGAGCTGACATTCAAGACCTCGCGGAGCGGTGGTCCCGGCGGGCAGAACGTCAACAAGCTCAACACGCGAGTCACTGTGCTCTTGGACGTGAGCCAATCGCCGAGCTTGTCCGAGGAGCAGAAGCAACGCATCGCGAGCAAGCTCTCGACCCGAATGGATCGACACGGGATTCTCCACGTCGTCTCACAGAGACATCGCTCGCAGGAGGCCAACCGCCAGGCGGCGGTGGAGCGATTACAGCAACTTCTGCAGGAGGCTCTGAAGCCACTGCCTATTCGCAGGAAGACCAGGATCCCTACGTCCGCTCGTGAGCGGCGGCTCGAGGAGAAAAGACAACGCAGTCGCATCAAGAGCGAGAGAGCAAGACGGGATTGGAGCCAGTAGGCTTGCAGCGGCCCGCTTTCTGCGGAAGACTACTTCGTTCGACTCTTGCGCGAGGCGAGGTACACAACGACCGCCGTGATGATCATGAGCACCACGACTTCGCTTGGGCTCAGTAGCAGGCCTAACACAAGTTGTCTCCGTACGATGTCATCATTACCGATCACAACCGGTCGACGTTTCAACTGGCCGGTGCCGCTGCATATTGAAACACAAAACCCGATCCGCGTCCAATCGATTCATCCTGTCGATAAGGCCCGGGCCGGAATTCTCGCATTTTCCGTGTAATAGATTTCCGTTTCGGGCGTCTTAATCTGTAAAGGACGCGATATGGAATGGATAATCGAACAAGTGAATACGATGGGTGAAGCCTTCGTAGGACTTGCCCTGCCGATGCTGCTGACATCTACGGTGTTGATCGCCTTTGTGTTGGCGGTGGAGTTCTTCCTGCGAACGCGGGTCCGTGCGGCACTGCGGTACTGGCTGGTGGCGTCGGTCCTGGCTTATCTTCTGTTGATACCGTTATTCTCACTGAATCCTCCTTCTACCCATTGGCAAGCCGGCACGGCTGCCTATGCAGACCCGGTATTCCCTGCGCCGGCAAGCCACAGCAACGCTCCCCTATCCCGGCCCATCACCGGACAATCCCAGACCACAGCGGCTGGGGTAGGGGAGCGACCACTGAGTCTGACGTGGCAGGGGGCAGTGTTCGTGCTCTGGCTGGCCGGCGTCTTTGCCGTCAGCGGCATCCTGGTGCATCGTGCCCTGACCGCCTGCCGGCGGATCGAAGGCTCGCCGACGGCCAATCTTCTGATGAAGGACATTCTCGCCTACTGCCGCAAGCGCATGGGTATCCGGGGCAGAGTCCAACTGAAAGTCTCCGAGGATGGGACTGAGCCGGTCGTGTGCGGCCTGTTCCGCCCGGTGATCGTCGTACCTCGCAATCTTGCTCCCACGCTCGGCTCTCGTCACCTGCGCGACGTGCTGTTCCACGAGCTCGCCCACGTCAAGCGATGCGATTTGTGGGTCCACCTTGTCCAGAATTGCGTCCAGGTGTTGTACTTCTACAATCCCTTGCTGCTGCTCGTGGACGCCGCCCTGCGAAGATTGCGCGATGAAGCGGCCGACGAAGCAGTGCTCGACACCATCGGCGACGCCGACCTCGCCTACGCTCAGCGCCTCGCCGAGGTCGCGACCCTCGCCCCCAAGCCGGCCACCCCCAGCCTCGCCGTCATCAGCGTCGCCTGACCCGGAATGCCCCGCGTCAGCCCTGCAACTGTCATGCACCCAGCAGAGGGTGTACGACAAAGAAGTGGCACTCGACCCGGGTGGCAGCGTCAAGGCCGCAGGCCTTGGCGATGGTGGTGGCGCATCCCAAGAACGCCATCGCCAAGCTGCCGCTTGACGCTGCCACCCAAGAGCCTAATCCTCGCTCTGCCACAATCTTGTCGTACGCCCCCAGCAGAAACTGTTGCGCATTTCTGTTGAAAGACGGCCGGAGGTCTGGTACAAGTTCTCGGACGTTTTGGTTAGGTGCACGGGGCCCCCAAACGCCCCGTTGTGTTTGAGGGGCGCCACGGAAGGCTGGCATGGCGGTTCAGTTTGTTCTGGGACGGAGCGGGACGGGCAAGACGAGCTTTTGTGTTCGTTCGATTGCTGATGCGCTGCAGGAACCGTCGGAACAGCCGCTGCTCTTCCTCGTGCCGGAACAGGCGACGTACCAGGCGGAGCGTGCGATCCTGTCCGACCCCCGGGTGGGGGGCTATCACAGGCTGCACATCCTCTCGTTTGACCGGCTGCAACTGCTTCTGTTGGGCAGGCATACGGCCCGGCCCGCGATCTCGCGGATCGGCCGGGAGATGCTCATCCACAAGGTCCTGCGGGATACCAAGGACAAGCTGCGAATCTATGGCCCATCGGCCCTGTTGCCCGGCTTTGCCCGGCAGATGGCGGGCATGGTATCCGAGCTGCACCATTACGCGCTCGTGCCGGAGGATCTGGATGAGTTGGCGGGCCAGTTGCAGGAGGGCGAGGGCAATCGACTCACGGCCCTGAAGTTTGCCGATATTGCCATGATCTTCCACGAGTACTCGCAGCTTCTGGAAGGCAAATTCATCGATCCGGAGGCCCAGGTGAATGCCGCGTGCAGGGCGATCGCGGACATGGATTTCGTCAAGGGCGCGAGGCTCTGGATCGACGGTTTCGCCAGTTTCACCGGGGCCGAGCTGGCGATTTTGGGTGAGCTGCTCAAGGCGGTCGATCATGCTTACGTGGCGTTTTGCGTCGATCCCGCCCGCGTTGGCTCGATCACGAGCCACTATTTTGCCCCGCCGCCGGAGGGTCTGTTCGAGCCGGTCGAGCGGACGTATTTCGATCTGCTCCGCTGGGCAGCGGAGTGCAAGATCCACCTGACTCAGCCGATCATTCTGAGCAAGGTCCGCCGGTTCGATGCTTGCCCGCCGCTTGGGCACGTCGAGGGGAGTATCTTCTGCCCGGGGGCGGCCCAATCGAAGGCGGGGGGCAGGATTCGGCTGATTTCCGCGCCCAACTTGCGCTCGGAAATCCAGTTCGTCGCCAGGCAGATCCTCACGCTCGTCCGCGACAAGGGGTACCGCTACCGCGATATCGCCGTCGTCGCATCGGACCTCAACCATTACGAGCAGTACGTGCGGGCGTACTTCGACAGTTACGGCATCCCGTTCTTCATCGACAAGCGCAAGCCCCTCAACCAGCACCCGGTGGTGGAGCTGATCTGCACGGCCCTGGAGGCGGTCACGGGCGGCTTTGACCACGCGGATGTCTTCGCGTACCTCAAGAGCGACCTTGCGGCCATCGATCCGGCCCAAATCGACCTGCTTGAGAACTATTGCCTCGCGTTCGGCGTGGACGGCCGGGACTGGCTCAGTAGCGAGCCGTGGCGATTCCGGGCGGCCGATGATACGGACTTCGACGAGGATGCGATCAACCGTATTCGCGATCAGGTGATCGAGCCTCTGCTGACGCTTCGCACGGCTCTGCACCTCAATGGCAATGCCCAGAAGACCCTGACGGCCGGAGCATTCACTCGTTGCATCTTTGACCTGCTGGACAGTCTGCGCGTTCGTGAGCGGCTGAACAAGTGGGTGGAGCAGGCCCGCGAGCAGGGCGACTTGAGCACGGCCGATGAGCATCGCCAGTTCTTCGACACGCTCATCGATGTCTTCGACGAGCTTGCCGAGGTCTTCACCCACGAGGAGATGACCGCGCAGGACTACTTCGGGATTCTGCATTCGGCCTTCTCACAGATGACGCTGGCGTTGATTCCGCCGAGCCTGGACCAGGTGCTCGTCGGCTCCATCGAGCGAAGCCGTCATCCGAGCCTCAAGGCGATTTTCCTGCTCGGCGCGACGCAAAAGCAGTTTCCCATCCCCATCCCCGCGACCGGCGTGCTGACCGACGAGGACCGCTGCGCCGCCGAGACCGCCGAGTTTCATATCGCGCCTGTCACCGCCCAATTCCTCGCAGACCGCCAATATCTCGCGTACATCGCATTCACGAGGCCGTCGGAGTTTCTGTGCATCAGTTTTCCGTGCCTCGATGAGAAGGGCGGCCCCATTGCCCATTCCCATTTCATTGATGATCTGAAGCTGCTGTTCGACGACCTCCACGAGGAGTTCGTTGGAGATAACCTGCTGGAGCTTGACGATGTTCGCAACGGGGCGGAGTTGACGGAGCTGCTCTGTACCCGGCTCGGCAGGGATGCATTCCTCGCCGCTGCCTGCGACAAGGACCGGCTCAAGGGGCTGTTGGACGCGATGCAGTTGGCCGGCGATCAAGAGTCGATCATTCGGCCGGTCGCCGCCGCACTGAGTTACGAGAATCATGCGAGCCTGGAGCCGGCCGTGGCGAAAGAGCTTTTCGGCAGTGAAATCCGGGGTTCCGCGACCCGGCTGGCCGCCTTTGCCACCTGCCCCTACAGGCACTTCGTGCGATACACGCTGGACCTCAAGCCCCGGCGGGAATTCAAACTCGATCCACTGGACCTGGGCCTGTTTTACCATAGCGTGCTGGATTCGCTCCAGAGGCGGCTGTCCGCCGAGCGGGAGAGCTTCGCCTCCGTCAAGGAGGACCGCCTCGTGCTACTCCTGGACGAGCAGATCGCAAAACTCATGGAGCAGGACTCGTTTCTCTCGAATTTCGTACAGCGGTCCGCGCACAACGCGTTCGTCATTTACAGTGCCGGCGAGGTCCTGCGCGACTGCGTGCTGGCCATCGCCCAGATGGTCCGGGCAGGGTCCTTCCGGCCCCGACTGTCTGAGGCGGCCTTCGGGCACGCGGCGGACGCCTCGAGCAAGTTCAGCCGATTCGAGTTGCCCCTGCCGGACGGCCGCAGGCTCATCCTGAGCGGCAAAATCGACCGGCTCGACATCGCCGAGGTCAACGGCAGGAAGGCAGCGCTCATCCTCGATTACAAGCGCACGCAGAGCGGCGCCCGCTTCGATTGGTCGAGCCTGTACCATGGCCTCGATGTTCAGCTTGCCATATACATGCTCGCCGTCCACCACGCCGGCTCAGCATACGCGGATGATATCGCCGGGGCGCTGTACCTGCCGATCGAGACGCCCCCTCAAAGGGCTAAACCGGACGAGTTCGACGAGGGGAGCCGCAAGTTTCAGCGCAAGGCCCGAGGCATCATCAACGGCGCCTATTGCGGGCATCTCGATGCCGGCGCCGCCGGATACAGCGACTACTACGGTTTCTACGTTAAGAAAGACGGCGACCCATACGGACAATACTCGCGGAGCAACGCCCTTCGGCCTGCGCACTTCACAAGTCTGCTGGAGTGGTCGCGGAAGAACGTTATTCGCCTGGCGGCCGATATCGCCTCCGGCAGGATCGAGTGCAAGCCGTATCATCGCGGCAGCGAGCGAGGCTGTACGTTCTGTGAGTTTCTGCCCGTCTGTCACTTCGACTGGCAGATCAATGACTACAACTTCCTGTCGCCGATCAGCAAGGACGATTTGATTGCGAAGCTTGAGAACGGATGAGCAAGGATAAGCCAATCAAGTGGACGGACCAGCAGGCGCGGGCGATCCTGAGCCGCGGCGGCAATATCTTCGTCACCGCGTCCGCTGGGACGGGTAAGACGGCGGTCTTGTCGGGCCGCTGCATCAACCTGATCTCGGACGGCGCCGTGTGTCCCGACGTGCTCAACATGCTCGTGCTGACGTTCACGGATGCGGCGGCCGAGCAGATGCGCTCCCGCATCGCCAAGCAGCTTCGCGAGGCGTTTCACCGCACGCGCGACTCGCGGCTGGCCCGCCAGCTCACCCTGCTCCAGGGCGCCGACATCAGTACGATCCACTCGTTCTGCAAACGGATGATCACGGAGCACTTCCATAAGCTGTCCCTCGATCCGTCGTTCCGGGTCATCGACAGCGACGAGGCCATGTTGCTCAAGGCGGAGATGCTCGAGGAGACAGTCGAGTGGGCGTGGCAGCAGAATCATCTCTCGCCGGGCCTGCACGAGCTTCTGCGCGGCCGGGACCTGCGCGAGAACAACGGCTTTCTCTCCAGCGTCATCCAGCTTGCTGATTTCCTCGAAGGGGTCGTGGTCCCCGATGCATGGTGCGAGCGGGCCCGGACGCTAGCGGCCGCGGCGAACGCCTCGGATGCCGAGCTCGGACGCAAGCAGAAGAGACTCATTGAGACCCGTCTGAATGCCGTCCTCTGCCGGCTGGCCTGGGCACAGAAGCTGTACCGGCAGGAACTCCCCGATGGGGACTGGGGCGACAAGATGGAGGCGGCCTGGGTTGAGCCCGTGAAGGGATGCCTCGCGAAACTCAAGGCGGGTAAATGGCAGGGCTGTATCGAGCACATCCAGGCACTCCAGTCGCTGCGAAAGATCTCTCCGAAAGATCTGTCCGAGACGATCGGCAATGTAGTGGGTGGGCTGGTTGATGGGGCGAGCAAGACCGTGAAAGGTCTGAGCGGACTGGCCCTGGTCAATCCCGACTACCTGGACCTCGTTGGTCGCTCCACGAGCATGCAGACGCAGGTCCTGATCGAGCTGGTGCAGAAATTCACACGGCTGTACGCGGAGCGAAAACGCGCGTTGAGCGGTCTCGATTTCGCCGATCTGGAACGATTCGCTCTGCAGTTGCTGACCGAGAGCCCGGCTGCGGGACAGTTGGCGCCCAGCGAGACGGCCCTGGCCCTGCGCAAGCGGTACAAGTACATCTTCGTCGATGAGTATCAGGACATCAACCCCGTGCAGCAGGCGATCCTCGACGCGCTGGGCTCAGGCGACAACGTCTTTGTCGTCGGCGACGTCAAGCAGAGCATCTACGCCTGGCGCGGGGCCGAGCCGACCATTTTCCTCGAGCATCTGACCCCGGCCTCCGTCGATCCGAAGGAGATCGCCCGCGGCTTCCGCGTGGACCTGAACTACAACTTCCGCTCCGCCAAAGGCATTCTGGACTTCGTGAACAAGGTATTCGGCCGGATTATGACAGCCGCCGTGGCGAATATCGACTACGATGAGGCCGCCCGCCTGCGCCCGCGCCGCAGGAGGGGCCGCAAGCTCCTGAGACGGGTGGCAGCGTCAAGGCCGAAGGCCTTGGCGATGGCGCATTCGCAGGAGACCATCGCCAAGCTGCGCTTGACGCTGCCACCCGGAGCAAGCCTCTCGTGGAACTGCACATCCTCGATGAGAAGGCCGGCGGCACAGAAGCGGCGAGTGAAGACGAAGTGGACACGAAAACCGGTGAAGATATCGGTCTTGTGCATGCGCGGCACCGCCAGGCGGCGATGATCGCACAGCGCATCCGGCAGATTGTCGGCGCGGACACGGGCCGGGCGGAGTTCCAGATTCATGACGGCGAGACGGACTCGCTGCGCAACGTCGAGTATCGGGACATCGTTATCCTGATGCGCTCGCTGGCCAAGAAAGCGAACGATTATGTTGAGATTCTGCGGTTGAACGGCGTCCCGGTCAGTTGTGACGCGACCGCCGGCTACTTCGAGGCCACCGAGATTAACGACGTCCTGTGCCTGCTCAAGGTCCTCGACAATCCCCAGCGGGACATCGAGCTGGCCGCGGTCCTTCGCGGCTCATTTTTCGCCATTAGCGACAGCGATTTGGCCCGGATACGCCTGCATGGACAAGACCAGCCTGATGTGTCGAACTTCTATTCCTGTGCCATTCGGTACCGCGATCGCGGGCCGGATGAGACGCTGCGAGGCAAGCTGAACACGGCGTTCAAGACGCTGGAACAGTGGCGCAGCCTCGCCCGCCGTGGCGACCTGGCGGGCCTGCTCTGGCGAATCTATCGCGAAAGCTCCTTTATTGCGTTCGTCTCGGCCCTGCCCAACGGCCAGGCCCGCAAGGCCAATCTCCTCAAACTCCACGACCGTGCCGTCCAGTTCGAAGGCTTTGCCAGCAATACGGGAATCGCGTCACTGACCCGGTTCGTCGAGTTCATCGAGCGGCTCCAGGCGGCGGGGCAGGACTGGGCGCCGGCGCAACCCGGCAGCGCCGCGGGCAACGCCGTGCGCATCCTGAGCGTGCACAAGAGCAAGGGACTCGAATTCCCCGTCGTCTTTCTCGCGGAGCTCGAGACGGAATTCAATCGGCGGGACCTCTACGCGGACATGGTCGTCGATACGGATGACGCCGTGGGCCTGCAGATCGTCGACGCGCGATCGAACACGAAGCTGCAGTCGCTGGCGCACCAGGTGATTGGCGAGAAGAAGCAGGCGGCCGGCCTGGCGGAAGAGATGCGGATTCTTTACGTCGCCACGACGCGAGCCAAGGACCGGCTGATTCTGACGGCGTCGCAGAAGCGGACCGATTGCGGCAAGTATCTCGCCACCGGCCTGCTGCTGGGCGAGAAGAGAATTCCCGACTGGCTGCTGACGGCGTGCAAGAACGGCCTCGAATGGATTCTGTACGGCTTGTCCGATCAGCGCATCCTGCACCAGGCGTTCGGCACCGACCTGAGCGACAGCGCCCGCGACGATGGGTTGTTCGAGTTCAGGCTCTACGGCCGGGAGGAGTTGAAGGCGTTCTCCGATCTCGTTCTGAACCTGCGGGCCCGAAAGACCAATGGCACGAAACCGGCACAGAACAAACCAAAACCTTCGGCTGAAGCAAAGAGGCTGCTTGCAGAGCTCAAGGAGCATTTGGGCTGGCGGTATCCGTTTGCCCGGGCGGTCACTTCGCCGGCCAAGAGTTCGGTGACGAAGCTGACGCATCCTGATGATACATTCGCGCTGCGCGATTCCTCACAGGCTCTCGCACGTCTGCCGATTGCCCTGGCGGCGCCGGGACTCGTGGCGACTCAGCCGTACGATCCGCTATCGACCGGCACGGCGGCCCACTCAGTCATCGCCGGTCTCGACCTGAAGCAGCCAATCACGCTGGATGTGATCGAGCGGACGAAGAGCCGGCTTGTCCACGAGCATGCCATGACGGTGGAAGTGGCCGAGAGCGTCAAGGCCGAGATGATCCTGGCCTTCTTTCAGTGCGACCTGGGTGCGGTCGTCCTTGACAGGGCCAACCGTGTCCTGCGCGAGTGGCCCTTCACGTATGCTCATCGCACACCCGACGGGGCGGCCGGCGAGTTCATCGTCGTGCAGGGTGTGATCGACGTGCTTGTGCAGACGCCGCAGGGCCTGATCGTCATTGATTTCAAAACCGACCGCGTCGGCCGCAATGACATCGCTGCACGAGCGGAGACCTATCGAGGCCAAGTGAATCTATATGCCCAAGCCGCCGCCGCTATCCTGCGGGACAATGTCCTTGCGAAGTGGCTCTATTTCATGGTGCCTCGACAAGCCGTGCAGGTGTGATCCCTCGGCGCATGATGAGAAACGGACAATTGAACCGGGTGGCAGTGTCAAGGCCAAAGGCCTTGGCGATGGCGAATGGGCAAACCATCGCCAAGCTGCGCTTGACGCTGCCACCCAGATCCTGAGTGGTGTGTTCGGATGGGGCTCAGAAGATGGACGTATCGAAGTTCGGGCGGAAACTGGCGGTGCAATCGGGGATCGGCCAACTGATGGACGATCTCGGCGTCGCGGCCTCGGCGGGGCGTGACGTCCTCATGCTCGGCGGCGGCAATCCCGCGCATATCCCGCAGGTGGAGCAGTATTTTCGCCGGAGCATGACGCAAATCCTGGCCGATGGCGACCGGTTCGAGCGGGTCATCGGTAGTTATGACCCGCCGGGCGGCAACGTCGAGTTCATTGAAGCCCTCGTCACACTTCTGCGACGACAATATGGATGGGACATCGGTCCGCAGAACATCGCCCTGACCAACGGCAGTCAGATCGCCTTCTTCATGCTCCTCAATCTCTTCGCGGGCCGGTACGAGGACGGGACAACGAAGAAGGTCCTTTTCCCCCTGATGCCTGAGTACATCGGCTATTGCGACGTGGGCCTGGCCCCTGATCTATTCCTCGCCAACAAGCCGCGGATCGAGCACCTGGAGGATCGTCTCTTCAAGTACCACATCGATTTCGACAGTCTGGCGATCCCGGATGAAGTCGGGGTGGTGTGCGTTTCGCGGCCGACAAATCCCACAGGCAACGTGCTCGGCAACTCTGAATTGCAGAGGCTCAGCGATCTGGCGATGGCTAAGGGCATTCCGCTGATCGTGGACAACGCCTACGGCACGCCTTTCCCGAACATCGTGTTCACCGATGCCGAGCCCCTGTGGAACGAGAACATGATCCTCTGCATGAGCCTGTCCAAGCTGGGCCTGCCCAGTGTGCGCACGGGGATCGTCATCGCTCGCCAGGAGATCGTGGACATGGTCGCGCGGGTCAACGCCGTGATGAGCCTTGCTCCGGGCGGCGTAGGCCCGGCTCTCATCAGCGACTCGGTCCGTTCCGGCGAGATCCTCCGCATCGGCCGCGAGATCATCCGACCGTTCTACCAGGCCAAAGCGCAGCAGGTGCTGGAACAGATTCACAAATGCTTCAAGGACGTGGATTACTATGTCCACCAGCCGGAGGGGGCGTTCTTCGTCTGGATGTGGTTTCCGGGCCTGCCGATCACAAACCAGCAGCTTTACGAGCGATTGAAACAGCGGGGCGTCCTCATCGTCCCCGGCCACTATTTCTTCCCCGGCCTCTCCGACCCCTGGCCCCACGTCCACGAGTGCATCCGCGTCAACTACGCCCAAGACGACAAGGTCGTCGCCGCCGGCGTCCAAATCATCGCCGAGGAAGTCACGCGTGCCTGGGGATGAGTGTGACAAAGATCATTTCACCGGTGCAGCAGACTCCTCTTTTTCGACAGGCGAATTGGCTGGCCCTTTGATTTGCACGTCGAGGATCTTCTGCTTCTCAGAGGCCCATCGGTTCTCTCTGTAATTGAAGGGGATGGCGACGAGGCGGTTGGAGGTGACGCGGATCACGGTGAACTCGCCGGCGGATTTGGGCTCGGGGGAGGGCAGTTGGACGAAGTTGACGCCGCGGAAGTTGTGCACGGTCGCCTTGTGGTAATGCCCGCCGAGGACCAGGATGACGTTCGCCTTGCCGAAGGCGTCCACCAGCTCGTCACGGTTCGTGATCGCGTCGAAGCACAGGTGTGTAGCGACAACGACCGGCTTACCCTCAGGCACTTTGGCGAGTGTCTCGCGAAGGTACTGAAGGGCCTGCTTCGAAATCGGCTGAGCGGGATTGTTCAGTTTCTCGTCGTATTCTGAGAACAGGCCGATGAAGCGGACGCCGCCCTTGTCGAACGTGTATCGCAACGCCCCGTGACGCCTGGTGATCCAACTGAGAACGGTGTCCACCGGCGACAGGCCGCCGATATCGTGGTTGCCGGCGATGTCGTATGTGGGGAACTTGAGCCGCTTTGTGATGAGTTGCTCATAGGTATCGATCGCAGCACGGCTGGGCCACTCGGTCACGTCCCCGAGGCCGAACACAAAGGCGGGCTTATCCACAGTGCCGCCGATAGCCTCCGGGTATGCCCGGCCGGGCAGGGTGTTCATCGCCTCGATCGCGGGGACCAGATGATCCCCATTGCCATCGACCTGCACATGCTGATCCGACCAGCCGAAGAAGGTCAGTGCCGCCTGCCTTTGCGGAGCGGAATCAGTTGCCCACGCTGCCTGCGAGACCCAGAGCAAGCCCAAGATTGCCTCGAACAAACGCCTTCTGCACATGCCCATTCTCATTCTCCTGTCACACAGAGTCTTTCCCATAGGATAGCGGATTTGCTGCACAAGGGAAACACCGATCCGCATTTCAGCGAAAGGCATGCGCATGAATTTTCCGATTCCCTGTTGAGCATCGGGGTATGGTTTGTATAATGACGCCTTCGCGTGCGAAGGGAATGTGAGCTATGGGCTGATGGATTGATTGCTTCCCATCGGCCGATCTACGTTCTTTTTGGAGAATATTCGAAATGGCAAAGGCACCAACAGCAAACGCGGTCGTAGGGCAGTCGGGCGGACCGACCGGCGTGATCAACGCCTCGTTGGTCGGCGTCATTGAAGAGGCGAAGAAGCACCCTGAGATTCAGAATATCTACGGGGCTGTCCACGCGGTGGCGGGGATGGTCAAGGACCAGTTCATCGATCTGGGCAAGCTCTCGGACGAGACACTCGCGACCGTGGCGGCATCCCCCTCCTCGGCACTCGGCAGCAGCAGGGACAAGCCGGATAAGGAGTATTGCTGCAAGATCCTGGAGGTCTTCCAGAGACGCAACATCCGTTACTTCTTCTACATTGGTGGAAATGACTCGGCCAACACGGCTCACATCCTCAACACGGTGGCCGATGAAGCCGGCTTCGACATCCGTGCGTTCCATGTCCCCAAGACCATCGATAATGATCTGCTCGTGACGGATCATTGTCCGGGTTACGGCACCGGGGCGAAGTTCGTCGCCATGGCGGTCATGGGTGACGACCTCGACAACCGCGCTCTGCCGGGCGTGAAAATCGACGTGATCATGGGCCGTCACGCGGGCTTCCTGACCGCCGCGTCGACGCTGGGCAAGATCCGAAACGACGATGGTCCCCACCTGGTCTACGTCCCCGAGCGGGGCGTCTCCATGGACAAGTTCCTCGCCGACGTCGATGCGGTCTACAAGAGGCTCAACCGCTGCGTGATCGCCGTCAGCGAGGGCATGTGCGATGCCGACGGCAAGGTATGGGCGGAGAAGATCGCCGAGACTGCGGAGAGGGATGCGCACGGCAACGTCCAGCTTTCCGGCACCGGCGCGCTCGCCGATTTCCTGGCATCGCAAGTGAAGGGCAAGCTCAAGATCAAGCGCGTCCGCGCGGATACGTTCGGCTACCTGCAGCGAAGCTTCCCGGGGATCCAGTCCACAGTGGACGTGAACGAGGCCCGGCGCTGCGGGCGGCAGGCGGTCAAGTACGCCCTGAGGTACGACAGCGGCTCGGTGGCCATGAAGCGCACCGGCATCAATGGCAAGTATGGCGTCGGGTTATTCCGCACCGAGTTGAAGAACGTGGCCGAGAAGACCAAGTCCATGCCCGCCGAGTTCATCAACGCCGACGGCAACGGCCTGACCCAGGCATTCATGGATTACGCTCTGCCGCTGGTCGGCAAGCTGCCCCAGACCGAATATCTCGGCAACAATCCAAGAGTCTAGATCCCACAGATGGCTTTGCACAGGCCTCGCCCATGCAGCAGACCCAATGCATGGGCGAGGCCTTTCTTTTGGCTGTCGACAGGCAAAAGTCACCGGATTCACGGCTTGATCGGGAAGGTCAGTTGTATAGTGAAGATGCCGCTTGGCTGGAGCTCGGCGATGACGTGGCCGCTCAATGCCTTGACGAGCCTCTGGACAAGGGCCAGTCCCAGGCCGCAGTGAGTCCCTGTGCCCTGACGGGACGAATCGCCTCGCCAGAAGAAGTCGAATACACGAGGCACCTGCTCTGCGGTCAGTTGGCAGCCGGTGTTGGAGACGGTGATTTCCATGGAGTCCTCCACTCGCCGGGCGGCGGTCCAGATGTGTCCCCTCTCATCCGTGTACTCGACAGCGTTGTCCAGGAGATTCGAGAGAATCATGGACAGGTGCTCGCGATCCGATAGACAGATCATGTCGATGGGGATGCCGTTCTCGAAGACTACCTCCCGCACACTCGCTCTATCGGCAAAGGGGCGCCAACAGCCATCGACCAGTTCGGCGAGCCGGACCTCCTCAGTCTTGAATGTGGTTTGCCGGGCGTCAAGCCGGGCGAGCATCAGCAGATTGTTGACCACGGATTGCATGCCTTGCGTGATTTCCAGGCAATCGGAAAGGGCGGCATGGTACTCCGCCGGATCTCGCGGGCGTGCCAGCGTCACCTCTATCGTGGAGCGAATCCCGGCCAATGGGGTCCGGAGTTCGTGAGCAACGTCGGCGTTGAACTGTCGCTCGCGGTTGAAGGACGCCTCCAGCCGGGACAACAAATCGTTGAGGCGTTCCTTGATCGGGACTGCCTCTGCAGGTACATGTTCGGCCCCGATGCGAGTAGTCAGGTCGTCCGTCTTGACGGCCGCAATCTCGGCTGCGATGAGATGCAACGGGCGAAGTCCCCGCCCAACGACCAGTGTGCCGGTGAGCACGGACAGAGCGATCACCACAGCAGAGGCGGCCGCCAGGAGCCAGCGCAAAGACCACAGTTGCCTCTGCAAATCGGTGGCATCGCGCGCTACGGCGAGGGTGAGTGCTTCTCCGCCGGCCCCCTGAAGGGCGGCTTCTTCGTTGCTGTCTGTGCTCTTAGGCACGAAAGTCAGCCTCATCGCACGCTGAGGTTTGCCGTCCTCGTCCTTCAACGTGGTGAAGGCCGGCGTCTTTCCGAGGCCTTCGAAACGGGGCAGATCGCGTGTTCCGAGCAGGGAGGACTTAGCGATGATGGTCCCGTCAGGTCGCCGGAGTACGTAGTACGTGGGCTGCCCGGTGTTCTGGAACTCCGGCATCTGCTGCACCGCGAGATCCATCTCGATCCGGTCTTCATCGTGTTCGACAGACGCTGCCAGGATTTGGGCAATCGACGCCAGCGACGCGTCAAACTGGTTGACCAACGCGCGGGCAATCATCGCATATAGAAGCAAGCTGAAGACCGTCAGCAGGAGCGTCATCCCGCCGACGATGCCGGCCAACAGTCGAGTCCGCAGGGAGTGCATCATGATTTGGCTCCCAGCACATAGCCGCGGCCGCGCACGGTGTGAATCAGCACGGGTTTATCCCGTTCCCCGAGTTTCTTCCGCAGATAGCCGACGTACACATCCACCACGTTGCTCGAAGCGGACGAATTGAACTCGTAGACATGCTCCCAGATATCCGTCCGGGAGACGGTTTGGCCGGCGCGCATGGCCAGATATTCGAGAAGAGCATACTCTCGGGGCGTGAGCTGGATTTCCTCCGAGCCGCGCCAGACTCTTTGCGTGGTAAGGTCGATCCGTAAGTCGGCGATCTCGACAGAGGGACTCTTCTCCTGATAACTGCGGCGCAGCAACGCTCGGATGCGCGCAGGAGTTCCGCAAATGCGAATGGCTTGACCAGGTAATCATCGGCCCCAAGGTCCAGACCTGTGACGCGGTCCTGGACCGTGTCTCTAGCGGTCAGGATCAGGACAGAGGCCTTCCGGCCCTGATCGCGAACCCTCTTGAGGATTTCCAGGCCGTCCATCCCGGGCAGCATGAGGTCGAGGATAATCACGTCGTACTCGTTGCCCGTGGCATACCAGAGCCCCTCCTTGCCGTCGCCTGTGGCGTCTACGGCAAAGCCGGCCTCATGCAGACCCTTCGTCAGGGACTGCCGCAATGGTCGATAGTCTTCTATGAGGAGCAAATGCATCGCACACCGTAATCGTGTCACATAGTGAGCATTCTCATCCTCATTTGCCCCGGCGGCCTCGTTTTGCCTTTTGGTCCCGAGGCGATTTCCCCTCACGATATCCGGTCAAGAGCAGGTCTTCGTCCTGGATGAGCCCCACACCCGGAGCGTACGTTTTGTAGCCCTTCTCGGGAGCGATGCCGGAGGTCTCTTCGACTCTCAGGCAATCCTTGAATGTGCCCGCCGGAGTCTTCATCGTCACGTCATCCGCCATGATCTCCGCGCGATCCATCGCGTTCGGCGCGATCTCCTGGTAATGTCGAGCCCCGAGCAGGACCGTCCCGGGCATCATGATGCCCGCTTTCGAGTCCTTCTCATCCGCTCGCCAGGCCCCGGAATGCCCGACGAGCTTGTCATCCTTGTACTCGTCCACTTCTTCGCCGAAATAGAACACATCGCCATGCTCTCTGCAGATGGCGAAGAAATTCCTCGACACCTCCTTCAGTTTGCCGTCCTCTTCCTCTCGTTCCTCGATCACCCTCGTTTCCACGCTGCCGATTCTCTTTGTCTCTTTGGTGACGGTGATGGTCACCTTCTCGCCAGGGCCTTGCAGTACGAGTTGATGACCGGGCACCAGGATGAAGAACCGGTTGCTGCCGACCGAAGAGAACGTACAGTTCTCCTGACCGAAGGCATCCGTCCATTTCTTATCTCCGGGCGAGGCTGAAGCCTCCTCGTCGGACCCTTTTTCCTTGCTCTCAATGACCTTTCCTTCCGGGGAGATCTCCACCTCGTACACTTTTCCATCGGAACGAATGTCCACGTCATACTGGCCCGGGTTCTCTCCTTCGACCTCTTTTTCAATTGCAGCGATCTCTCCCTTCGGGAAGGCGTCGCGGATGGCTTTCTCGATCGGTGCCGGCAGTTCCGACGGCTGGACGGGGACTTTCCTCTCCTGCGTCGC
Source organism: Sedimentisphaerales bacterium (assembly GCA_963708075.1). Classification (GTDB taxonomy): domain Bacteria; phylum Planctomycetota; class Phycisphaerae; order Sedimentisphaerales; family Anaerobacaceae; genus PLanc-01. Next base: position 2,492,167 of record OY970194.1, on the reverse strand, counting down.
GGCCTGAGACAACAAACCTGTGACCATCAGCGTTGAGGCCAATCCGACAGCGACGAACATGACACGGATCCAAGCCGACTTACCCCTCATAATGGGTCTCCTATTCACAAGTCCATTTCATAAGAAACGCAGGGTGTGCCATACACGGCGCACCCTGCGTATTCTACCATGCGGTGGATCAACGTGAGTTGATCAATCGTCTTCGTCTTCCACCTCTTTGCCGAGGAGCGTCCCATCGGGAGCGACTTCGATATCAGTTTCCTGACCGCCGACGACCACCTCAGCGGAATAGAGGACCTGACCATTCTCGGTTTCCTTCTCGATTTCTTTGATCTCCGCGCCGGCAGCCTCGTTCAGAATCGTAGCCTTCACCGCTTCGGGCACATCATTCAGCGACACCTGGACGTCCCCCTCGTCATCCTCTTCCTCGTCCGCGTCGTCTGCATCATCGTCCTCATCCTCGTCGTCGGCTTCCTTGCCGAGCACGGTCCCGTCAGCCGCTACTTTGACCTCAACTTCCTTGCCGTCGAGGACCACGTCTGCCTCGTAGACGGCTTGGCCGTTCTCAGTCTCCATCTCGATTTCGTTGATCGTGCCGCCCTGGGCCTCCGCGAGCAGGGCCGCCTTGACAGCGGCGGGCACCTGGTCAATGGAAACGCTTATCTCGTCCTCTCCGAGTTGCTGAGTAGCCACCGCCCCGATGCAAAGAGCTATGCCTGCACCCGCCAGCACGATCACCAATGTCATATATCTGCGCTTCATTTCTGAATCTCCTTACGCAAGAGTTCATCGGTTCTGCGGCCCGCCATCGTGGTCAAGCCGACTTTCCTGACCAATGGTAACAAGGTGAAGATGAGAGAATCGTGAGAGAACCCGCATTAAGGGATTTCCTTAGCCCTCCATTTTGCTGAACCGTTTCCACACTCCCTCGATGGCGTCCGCGGATTCCATATCACTGTGAATGTAGAGACCGTAGCGCAGGTGCAGGGGCTTGTCGGGCGTGATTTCCCGCGGCCCTTCCAGGTTCAACGAGGCGCCCATCCAGCCGTCGTTTCGGACGTGGAAATTCGATGGGTGATTCGGGTTGCCGGGATGATCGAAGAGCGTGATGCCTTCGATTTTGCCGTTTTCGATGGCCCCGGAGTAGTCCACCCAGCGGGCCTGCTTCCAGAAGACTTCCTTCTCGTTGACGCCGCCTTCGGAGTTGCGGATTCGCCCGCCGCCGTCGTTGACGCCGATGGTCTTGGCCATCCGCACGCCGATGAAGCCAAACGGCGTCTTGCCAAGCGTGACGGCCTTGTCCTTGGCTGCGAAGGTCGAGTCGATGATGAGCAGCCATTCCTTGCCCTCCAGCAGCATGACGCTCACCTGCCGAGCTTCGTTCAGCAGAACCTTCCCGTCCTTATCGACCCATTCATTCTCCGCGACGACGTAGGACTTCTCGCCCTCATCCTCATACTTTACGACGCGTTTATGCCGCACAATCCCGAGCCGCTTATCGCTCCAGAAATCCACGCCACCCACGTCCACGTGCGACAGCCACACCGAATTGTGATGGCTGTGTGACTCCGGATCGCGCGGGTGCCCCATCCGCGTGAGACTCCGCCCTGAAGGTCCAATCAGCGGAAACAAAAACGGCCGCTCCAGCCCCGCCCCGAAATGGTACCGCGTAATCTCCACCCCATCCCGCTGAAATGACGCCTGGTCATATGCCTGCGGAACAATCTGCAGCCCCGGCACCACCTTCGGCTCCGGAGCCTCTTGCTCCGCTATTGCATCGCTTCCAGCAGCCCATACACAAAGCATCATTGCCAACACTCGCCTGATCAAGACTCCCGTGCGCATGGCAAATCCTCTCTCGTTGAGTGATCGTATACGTCATTTTCGGTTCTGCTCAATCTCGGTGACGGCTTGCTCGAATGGAATCGCTTCCTCCCCTGACGCTTTGGCCATGTCGTAGGCTCGAATAGCTTCCAGTTCTTCCGCCTCCTCAGGCAATCTCTCGTACTCTGTGATGTCCATGCCTCCTATGTCTTCTCCAACACTTTGCACTTGGCGCGGATGAATTCAGGATCAAGATCCACGCCACATTCCCATTCAACCGTGTCAAAAGCAATACGGACCCGCTTGAACTGCTCGAAGTCTCTGATCTTCTTGAACACCCCGAGATTCAGATAAGGGTTCATGTCAAGAACACCTTGTACGCCGTCTTCAAAGGCGACGGTAAGCGAGAAATCTTCGTTTGGATGGACGCTCACAACCGCTTGATACATTCCGAGGTCCTCCTATTGAAGGGGCTGGATTTTGAATGGTTCGTCACCATTCATCACCAGACTCCAATTGGCCATTAACTCTTCTTGATGCAGTTCCGCCCACGCTTGAACCAGCTTGCGTTGTCGCGGCGGAAGGGAGCCTTCGATAACCTCTCCCGTGCGAATATCAACCGATGCTTTGAACTCGTTGTAGAACGCGTGAAAGTGCGGCGGATTGTGTTCGCCCGGCGCGAAGTACAGCCGAATGATAATGCCGTAGAACATCGATATTGTCGGCATAGACCTATTCTCCTTTGACTGTAGGCACATTACCACATTCTATCACGAACCGGACCGGGTGGCAACCAACTCGCGCAATCGGCCCACTCTCGGACGCGTTTTGCGCTGCACCGCCGCGGGATCTGACCGACACTTCTGTCAGCCTCCTTCTCTCTTCGGTCCTTTTCCTATGTTGCATTCACTACATGTCGATCTCAAGTTTTCTGGCACGGACTTGCCTCCCTGCGAAATGGGAACGATGTGATCCACATGGAGTTCCAAGCCTAAGACGGTGGCTGGGCTACGACCGCAGAGGACGCAGCGGAAACGATCCCGTTTGAGGATCTGATACCGCAAACCAAGTCTGATCTCGCGTACCTCGGAGTCCGGTTTCCGCGATTTCTTGGAGAGCTCACATGCTTGTGTCTTGATATGCACTCTCGCCGTCGATTCCTCATCTGTCTGTACATCGGTTCCCGTGTCATGGTTAGCCCGGTCCACAAAGGCATACAACGCCTTTCGCCAGGTTCCCCACCTCTGGATATATGCTTTGGGGCCGACTTCCGACGGAGGTAGCTTCATCTCCCTGTGCATGGGAGGACGGCCATAGTATGTCCAAACGCGCAGCAAGTTCTCGAAGCATTCATCGTCAGTGTATCTACGTCCGTGGGCAGTCTCACACAGTCCAGCGGCGCGAATTGCTGCTTTGAGCGAGCCAAACCGGTTGCGAATCGCACCTGTCCCAATCGAGGCGTACTGGCGCAAATCATCGGTGGTCACGTTTGGGCGACTGGTGACTTGCGCGACGCGACGAATTTCTTCGATGATCTGCTCATTTGTCATCTTGCGAGCAAGGGTACGTGACTTCCTTGCTGGAGTGACTACATTGCAGAGGTAGGAGAGCCCGGCCCGGTCAAGCGCACCAGGCCAACTGCCGAATCGACGACGAAGGGTCCCAACATTTATCTTGGAGCGTTTCGAGAATTCAGCGACCGTCAGTTTGTCTTTGCCGACAAGGGCCGCGACCCGCCGAAGCTCGGCGAGAAGCGCTTCGTCCGAGTAATCTGGTAGGCCATCAAGCTCAAACTTCATGGCGTGAGAATTCTCCCAACAACATCGAACCTGCTGTAACAGCGTGCCTGCTTTGCATATTCCACATGGGCCCTCTCGTCGAGGAGCTTGATCTGTTGGAGGACGAGGCCGTAGTGGCTGCCGGGGGGCTTTTCCTGCATTGCTGCGCCTCGCCAGTCTTTGGCGAAGTTCCCGGAGTAGCAGAGCCAAGCGGTTCGGCCGTCGGGGCTGATGAACTTGGTCGGGATGTTCAGGAAGTAGCCCTGCTCGCCGAAGTCTCTCATGTAGGTCACGAGCCGCCAGGGGCCGGTGAGTGCATCCGATTCGAGGATGTAGGAGTTCATCCTGGCGCAGGTGGGCCAGCCGTCGGTGATGCACATGAGGTACTTCTTCAGCGGAGCGTTCCAGGTGGCCGTGACGCAGCCGCAGTTGTTGTTCCAGTCGATGAGCGGCTGGATTTTGGCGAAGTCGTTTGTCCAGACGGGCTTGCCGACGGAATCGTGGCCGGCGAAAAACTCGTACTTGGAGGCGTCATTGATGTTCTCGACGCTCGGCGTGACGCGAAGCAGGTAGATTTGGTCACCGCTGATCCAACTCAGGTTGCCAAATCGGGGCTTGGGGTCGGGCTCGGGGGCGCCGTGGGCGACGAGGTACGCCTTGCCATCCGGCGAGTGCTCCATGTTCCTGCCGAAATCGACGAAGTGGGGCGAGCCGATTTTCACGGGATAGCCCCACATGCCGGTTTCGCCAAAGAGCGGCTTTTCGGGCGTGTGCGGCGTGTCGGTCCACGTCTTGCCGAAGTCCTTCGAGATGCGAAAGCCGACGACCGGCCCCAGCCAGGGCCAGTTAAAGGCGTCCTTGCCGTAGTGGACCATGCCATCCGGGGCCAGGCAGTAGGTGCTGTAATACCAGATGCCGTTGTACACGAGGCTGCCGCAGGGGTAGCGGCCCCGGTACGGGGAGGCATCGCCTTTCGTCAGGCCGAGGCTGATCACCTTCAGGTTGACCGGATCGTCGCCGATCATGACAGCTTGGCCCGTCACCGCGTCCGGACCTGTCCCGCTATTGGAGTTGTCCCGCTGGCCATCTGCCCGCGGCACGCTCCCATCGGTGTACGGCGAATAGAGATTCCCGTCGGAGGCCCAACTCGGATACCACGTATCGGCGAAGTGATAGTCGCTGTGGACGCCCAGGAATGCGATGCCCACGATGTCCTTGGAAGGCTCAAACGGGCAATCCGCCGGCGGCTGCGACGGCCAGATGAACGGCTTGAAGTGTTCACCCTCTTTGTGTTCGACAGCCGCTATCGCGCGAGTCCCCCAGCATGCCGTCAACGCGACAGCCATGCACAGCACAGAGACCCTGTTGATGACAGCTCTCATACGATTACCTCCCTCTGCCGTCGGTCCTGCTCAGCGATTCCCCTCGAACAGGGCCTCGACGAACATGTTCGGGTCGAACTCGGCGATGTCCTCGGGCTTCTCGCCCAGGCCGACGAACTTGACGGGGATGTCGAGCTTGTCCTTGATGGCGATGACGATGCCGCCTCGGGCTGTGCCGTCGAGCTTGGCGAGGAAGATGCCGGTGACATTGATCGCTTCGGTGAACAGCTTGGCCTGAGAGATCGCGTTCTGTCCCGTGGTTGCATCGAGGACGAGCAGCACCTCGTGGGGCGAGCCGGGAATCTTGCGGGCGACCACGTCACGGATCTTCGTGAGCTGCTGCATCAGGTCCTTCTTGGTGTGCAGCCGGCCGGCGGTGTCGAGGATCAGGATGTCGGCGCCCCGGGCCAGGGCCGCGTCGCAGGCGTCGAACGCCACTGCGGCCGGGTCGCTGCCGGCCTGATGCTTGACGATCTGCACGCCGATCCGCTCGGCCCAGATCGTCAACTGCTCGACGGCGGCTGCCCGGAACGTGTCACAGGCAGCGACGATCACGTCCTTGCCGTTGCGCTTGAAGATGTAGGCCAGCTTGGCGATGCTCGTGGTCTTGCCGGTCCCGTTGACACCGGCGACGAGAACCACCGTCGGCCCGGTCTCGGCGACCCGCAACTGCCGGTCGCTGTGCGGCCAGTAGGTCTTCATGTGCTCCTTGAGGAACGGGATGACTTCTTCGGCCTTGGCGATCTTGCGGCTGTGATAGGCCTCGCGCAGCTCTGAGGTCAGTTTCTCCGTAGTCTCGACGCCGATATCGTCGCGGATCAACGTTTCCTCCAGCTCATCGAGCAGCTCATCATCGATCTTGCGGCCGATGCTCAGGACCGATGAAAGCGAATTGCTGATGGCGGTCCGGGTCTTGCCCAGCCGCTCCTTCAAATACTCCGTCGTCTTCGAGAATATTCCCATACTCACTTTCCACGCAGAAATCATGTATTACTCAGTACGCGAGTGCAGGCTGCGCTGAGCGTTGTTCTCAATCCGCCGTTGATAGTACCGGCATTTCACAGAATTGCAAGGACGCCGGCTGAAAACACCTACGCAATCACCGGATGCGTGAGAGCCCGATGGTTTGCCCATTCGCCATCGGCAAGCTCCGCAGGCTGCGCTTGCCGCTGCCACCCAGCCGCTGGAGAGGGCGGATATTAGGTTGACAACGGCCGGGCTGGTAGTTAGATATGCGCGTCGTCCGTGCCCTGTCGGCATGGGCCGGGGCGGCAGAGAAGGACGGTTCCTTCCTCTGACGATTGACTTGCGTATCCCAAAAGGAGTATGGCGTTGCCCGCTCACGAAGTGGAGACTATCTTTGCCAATGTCGTCGAACGCGCGCGGGCGATGGATCCGGCGAACGCCCGCAAGTGGTTCGACCAGCTCTCCGTCCTGCACTTCGACGGCGGCTCGATCTGCATTGGCTGTCCCGATGAGGCCAACGTTCACTTCCTGGACGAAAACTGCCGCTCCACGTTCACCCGCGCCGCCCAGCAGATCACAGGACACCTCGTCACGGTGGAGTTCGTCGTCGGCGAGAGGCCGGGGGGGGCGCCTCGTGACATCGAGTCCGGGTTCTCGCTGCATCCGGACTACACGTTCGAGAACTTCGTTGTCGGGCCGAGTAATCGGCTTGCCCACGCCAGTTGCGTCGCGGTCAGCCAGTCGCTGGGGCAGACGTACAATCCGCTATTCCTGTATGGCAGCGCCGGCCTGGGCAAGACGCATCTGCTGCACGCGGTGTGTCACGAAGTCCGCCACCGGGTCAGCGGGGCGGCGATCCAGTTGCTCAGTTGCGAGGAGTTCGTTAACCGGTTCATCCGGGCGATCGAGCAGGGGACGATCAGCAATTTCCACAGCCAGTTTCGAACGGCCGACGCCCTGGTGATCGACGACGTGCAGTTCCTGCGCGAGCGGGAGCAGAGCCAGGAGGAGTTCTTCCACACCTTCAACGCCCTGTACAATAACGGCAAGCAGATCATCCTGAGCGCCGACAGCCCGCCGGCGGAGATTCCATCGCTGGAGGCGAGGTTGACGAGCCGGCTCAACTGGGGCCTGGTGGCGCGCATCGATCCGCCAAGCTATGAGACGCGAATCGCTATCGTCAAGAACAAGGCTCATCTTCGCGACTTGCCACTCGACGATGAAGTCGCCGAGTATATCGCGCGACAGGTCCAGGCGAACATTCGGGAGCTGGAGGGCGCCCTGACGACGATCTACGCCATGGCCACCACCGCGAAGGAGCCGGTCACCCTGGAATTGGCGCAGCGGGCGCTGGAGGGGCAGATCCGGCTGGCGACGCGGCGGATCACGATCACCGACATTATCGACGTGGTGACGCGGCACTTCGACGTACGCATCACGGACCTGCAGAGCAAACGCCGCAGCCAGAGCGTCACCATGCCCCGGCAGATCTGCATGTACCTCGCCCGCCAGATGACCCGGCACAGCCTCGAAGAGATCGGCGGCCACCTCGGCGGGCGGGACCACACCACCGTCATGCACGCCTGCAACAAGATCGCGGAAGAGAAGGACTCCGACCCCAAGATGCGGGTGCTCCTGAGCGAGCTGAGCAAACAAATCACGCAGGCGAGCTGATGGCGTGACATTCCAGCAGCCTCTTCAGCACGGATCGCATGTCGCCGACAGTGTCCACATTGAAGCGGGCCCGGGAGGCGCCTATACCTACTTTGATGGAGTAGGCGTCGGCGGGCAGAACAGCGAACATCTCCTCATCGGTGTAGTCGTCGCCGGCTGCCAGCAGGAAGTCCCACCCATTCTGGGCGATCAGACGCTCCACGGCCCGGCCCTTGCTGATTCCCAGTCTCCGGATTTCGAGGATCTTGTTGCCTTCAAAGACCCCCACATCCATCGTCTCCGTCAGGTTCACGAGAGTATCGCGCAACTCCTGCGTCCGTACGTGGGCCAGGGCCGGCTCGGCCCGGCGGTAATGCCAGACCAGGGAGAAGTCCTTCTCCTCGACGAATGTCCCTGGGGTCCGATCTGAGAACAGCTCCAGGATGGGCCGGATCGAACGCTTCCAGCCCTCATTCGGTGGCTGCGGACTGCGCCAAGCGCCGTCTTTCTCGCGAATCCAGCCGCCATGCTCGGCCACGATGATCACGGGGAGTTGCCCCAGCCACTGGTCGATTGTCTTCTTGTCCCTCCCTGTGATGATGGCGACCGTGTTGCCTTCATCGGCGATCAGATGCTCCAGGAGTCCCATGATCTCATCGTCCGGCTTTGCCTCGACCGGCCGGGGCTGAAAGCCCACGAGCGTGCCGTCATAGTCCAAAAGAAGCAGCCGCCGGGTACTTCGGCCGTATTCGGCACCGAGCGTTTCCTGAATATCCGCGGACAACTTGTGCACTGCCATTTCCTGCTGCCTGGCCCTGGTTGCCGCCAGCGCCGACAGAAAGTCCTCGCCCCAGCGGGAAATATCGTAGCGCTGCAGTCTCTCCTGCATCGTCCGGTTTCGTCCCTGTTGCTCCGCCGGCGGCATTTCCAGCGCGCTCTTGATCGCATCCACGATAGCCGCCTTGTCGTGAGGATTCACGATCAGGGCTTCGCCTAACTCGCTTGCCGCTCCGGTCGTCTCGCTGAGGATCAACACTCCCAGGCCGTCGGCCTTCGTGGCGACAAATTCCTTGGCGATCAGGTTCATCCCGTCGCGCAGCGGCGTGACCATGGCCACGTCGGCCGCACTATAGAGGGCCGCGAGCTTCTCAAACGGCATGTTGCGATACAGGTACCAGACGGGCATGTAACCAATGGTGCCGTATTCCCCATTGATACGGCCAACGAGCTGCTCCAGACGATCCCGGAGTTGCTGGTAGTCCGGGATGCCCGTGCGGGAAGGGACGGCCACAACAACCAACACCACGGTGCCCCGAAACTCGGGATACGTGGAAAGGAATTGGTCGAACGCCTCCAGCCGCTCGACGATGCCTTTCGTGTAATCCAGCCTGTCGATGGACAGGATGATCCGCCGATTGCCGACCATGCGTCGAATTTCATCGACCTCCATCAGGATCTGTTGACCGTGGCCGGCATTGGCATATCTGTCGTAGTCAATCCCCATTGGAAAGGCATCGACCTTCACGACACGGCTCTGCACCTTTACTTCTCCCAGAGTCTGTTCCAGCCCGGCGATTCGCGTAATGCTGCTGAGGAAATGGCGTACGTAGTCGTAGCTGTGGAATCCAACCAGGTCGGCCCCCAGGAGGCCGTCGAGAATCTCCTCGCGCCAGGGAAGCAGGCGAAACAGCTCGAACGACGGCCATGGAATGTGCAGGAAGTAGCCCACTGCCAGCTCCGGCGTCTTCTCCCGCAGCATCCGGGGCAGAAGCATCAATTGGAAGTCATGGACCCACACGGAGTCCTCCGGCCGGGCAACCCTCAGTAACTCATCGCAGAAGATCCGGTTGACCTGCTTATACGATTTCCAGAACCCTGGCTCAAAGACCGTCCGCCCGGGGAAGTAGTGGAACAGAGGCCATATCGTCTCATTGCAGAACCCCAGGTAATACTGGTCGATCTGCCGTTGCGAAAGAAAGACGGGGATGCAGTTCTGCCCGGCCAGCTCCCCGCGGATATACTCCCGGTCTTCGGGCTTGAGATGTTCACTGTCGATGCCCGGCCAGCCCATCCAGAGCCGCTCGATCGAACCCGGCAGCGAGGCGAGCCCGCCCGCCAACCCGCCTGGACTCGGCTGGACATGGAATTCGTCTCCGCGCTTGGCAATGCTGACCGGCAGACGATTGGCGACTACAATCAACCTTCCCACCCCAATACCCCTTCAGAACCAGTACAAGCTCGAACCCAATGTAGCCGCCACGGGAGAACGGACATATTGTCAATTTCCCTAACGCCTCGCTTTGCGCAGGGCCTCGGGGCAGGGCTATCGCATCTAAATTGTTCGACGCTGACTATTGGCGCGGAAACGCGGAAAGCTCGGATCACGGATCGGCCGGGCCACCGAACTTGTGAGCGTCCGATAGGCGTTTTCGCGGGCAAGAAGCCCGATTCCAATTTAGATGCGTAAGCCCTGGGCTTCGGGGCTTTTGGGATGGCTGACTGGCTTTCAGTTTGATAGAATGATCTTGGATTTCGGCGTGTAAGCCCAGTTATCCTTTGCATTTGGATACACTCTGTGAGCCGCAATTCTGTGAAATACCGGGCGAATCAGGAAGACACGGATATAGCGGCCGTGCGGACATCGATTCGTCCTGCCCTGATCGTGTCGGAGAGCACGCTGGCGGAGCAATCCACCTTCCTTAGACACCTGTTGGTGGGCCTTGTGGATGAATCGATCTGGACCATATTGATCTGCCCACCCGGATACGATCTCGAATCAGTTGTGCCGATGCCGGTGACCGTGTTCTCGCATCCACTGGTTGATCTGCCTTTGATGAAATACGTCGGTATCGACCGTCTCTCCGCTCAACTGGCCAAGTACCGGCCCACAATCCTGCATAGTCTCTCCGAGGGCGAGGCATCGCTGGTGAATCGGTTGGCTCATCGGCTGGATCTGCCCTATGTGCAGACGGTCAATTCCCTGGCGAAACGGTTCTCTGGAGTCCGGCTATCACCGCAGCGGTGCAGGGCGATCATCGCGCCGACCCAAACCATCGCCGCCAGCATGACAAAGGCTTATCCCCGGCTTGCCGGGCGAGTCCGACAGATCAACGTGGGAACCTTCATTGAGGAGGATAGTGTCTGCTTTTCAGATCCCTCCCGGATGCCGAGTATCGTCCTGGCTCAGCCGCTTCGCCGGGCCTCGGATTTCGAGAGTTTCTTCCGGGTCGTCAAAGGTTTGCTGGCGGACGGCTATGAGTTCATGGTGATTCTGATGGGCAGCGGGCCGGCAGAGCACGGGCTGCGCCGGCTGTTGGATCGGCTGGGCATCGTCCAGGCCGTCACCCTCGTCCCGGTCCTGGACCCTTGGCGGTCCGTCCTGGCAGCGGGAGACATCTTCGTGCAGCCACAGCCGCTGCGGGCATTCAACATGTTTCTCCTGGAGGCCATGAGCCTGGGCACGGCGGTGGCGGCCTGCAGGGGCGGCGTCGATGACCTGATCGTCCCTGACCAGACGGCTGTAGTCTTCGAGCGAAACGACGAGCAGAGCATTCGCCAGGCCTTGACGCAACTGCTTGACCACCATGACTTTGCACGCCAACTGGCAATGACGGCACAGGAGCATGTCAGGACTTACTATTCCGTCAGCCAGATGGTTTCGGCCACCTTGAGGACTTACATAGAGGCACAAGAGCTCCCCAAGGATCAATGAAGCGTGAAGATTGAGCCGCGGACGCGACAGGTCCGACGGGATCCACGTGCGCCGCGAGGCCCATCTGACGCACTTTTATGAATAATTCGATGTTTGCCAACGCCTTATTCACAGTTGGTGTGATCGAAAGGGCTGGTTAGGAGAGACGACCATGGTGGAAACAGAGACAGTCTTACTGAACCGTTTCACCAGAACTGGGGATGCCGGAGCATTCGCGGAGATTATCCGGCGCCATGCGGGACTCGTTTACGGCGCGGCCCTGAGGATCCTTGCGGATGTGGACAGGGCGTCGGATGTGGCCCAGGAGACCTTCCTGCAACTCACGAAGGACGCTCACAACGTGACCGGATCGCTCCCCGGCTGGCTGCATCGGGTGGCGACACACAAGGCCATCGATCAGATGCGCCGGGACGCTTCACGCCGGCGCCGGGAGGCCGAATACATGGCCGGCAAGCCCCATGAGGTGACCGATTGGAAAGACCTGTCCCACCACGTCGATGAGGAACTGAACAGACTCGACAGCGAAACCCGGGAGATGCTCATTGCCCATTTCCTGCAGGGCCAGACGACCCGGCAGGTCGCTCTGAGCCGCGGCGTTTCCCAGGCGACTGTCTCCCGCCGTGTCGATGCCGGCGTCACCCAACTGCGTGCCATTCTTCGCAAACGCGGTGTCCTCGTCGCCGCCGGGATCTTAAGCACGTTGCTGGGCAAGAACGCAGTTCAAGCCGCCCCGTCGGCGTTGATGACGGAACTGGGCAAGATGGCCATGGTGGGCGGGCACGCGGCCGTCGGAGCGGCGGGTGCTTCGGCGATGCAGACGGTTGCCGGCGGCGTGCTGGCTGGCGTAAAGGCCAAGGTCGTGGCTGTGGCCGCCGTGGCGGTGATCGGCGCAGGTACCGTCGCAACTTACCAGCATGCCACGCGGTCCCCTTCCCCCCAGAGTACGGTCGTTACGAGGTCAGCTACGTCGAAAGCGCAGACACGCGCCATCGTCTCAGCGCCGGTTCTCGTTGCCCCAGGCCACCTCGGTTCCACCAGCCGGTTCCTCCGATGCGGCCCGGAAATGGGCCGAACTGATGGGTGGCGGCCGCGCCGGTCCGCAGGAGAGCCGGCCGCAGCAGCCCGTGCCTCAGCAGACAATGGACGCTCCGCCTGCTGCGGATACGGCCACCCCTCCGGCTGGTGGTTTCGGCGGAATGGGCGGCGTCGCCATGGCGGTTGCTTCCACCTCACAGGAGGACCAGCCACCGGCAGACCCCGGACCATCGATGGGCGGCGGCATGTACTTTATGGCGGCTGGTCCCACGCGGACCACGACCCTGCCCGGCGACCCGAACGATTCGAACGACACGGATCCCAACGAGCAGTGAGGGGGGAGGTCGGGTTGATTCCGCGGCTGTGGTCAGACACGTGACACGCAAGGGAGCTTCTCGGTGACCGAATTCCATCGCACGTTCGGCAGCAGCCGTTTGCACAGGTTGCGTTCCAGTCCGTCGGCGGCAGAACGTTGGCCGGCCTTCGCTCCCTGGAGATTCTGAGCATAAACCACTGCCGGCTGACCATCAGCGGCGTGAACTCATTCAACAAGCTGACAAACCTGCGGACGTTGAACCTGGACGACGTGATTCAAGACAACTCCGGCCTCGATCTCTCGGGTCTGGCAAACCTGCGGGAACTCTCGTTCCAGTTGCAGAGCAGACGAGTGGGCAAGACTCCGCTTGCCGTTGCCACCCGGCATTCACCAGATTCGAGTAGCCGGAGTACTATAGCGAGCACGGGTCTGCCCGAAAAACTGTGTAACGTCTTGACTTCGGCAGCGTCAACATGGATAAGTGTTGGCGCACACACGCCAAGTGGGCGCCGACGCTGGAGACACCTGATGGGCAGACGATGTGTCTGCCGGGCACGCTCCATGAAGTCGGAAAATGCACGGAGCCTCAGATGAGTCGTCGAATCCAACTATCGGTGATCGTGCTTGCGACATTGTCGCAGGCGGCAATGGCAGATGGGCAGTCTGGGGCGGCCGGGGGTTTCAGCGGTGGCGCGGGCCTGGCTGAGCGGGTGCTGCACTTTCCGTCATTTCAGGCCATCGGCGAGATTGCCCTGATCGATGCGAGTTACGTAGTCCCGGAGATCTCCAGGGAATTCCACCCCGGCTACGTGTTTGTGCCGACGCAGCATCTGGGTCCGGCCCGGGGCGAGGTGCGTATTCCGGCCGGCAAATGCGTAGTTCTGCATCTGGGGGGCAGGGGCGTGACCCAATATCAGTGCATCGATTGCCTCAAGTCACTGGGTCCGGCCGATGTGCAGGACCTGGACTTCCTCGAGCCGACCCAGGTGGATGACGCAGTCCTGCCACACGTGGCCCGGCTGACGGGACTGACGCATTTCTGCCCGGTCACGGCACGCTTCAGCGGCAAGGGCTGGTCGATGCTCCAGTCGCTGCCCGGGTTGGAGCACATCTGCACGCCCTATCGGCTGACCGATGCCGAGATGGCGGGGATCGCCACCTTGCAGACGGTCAGCGAGATGGAGATCGTCGGCGATCTGCTGACGGACGCCGGATTGGCCTCCATCGCCAAGCTCCGCAACCTGGAGGTCCTGCATCTGGAGGGCACCATGATGATGACAGATGACGGGCTTAAGGTCCTTGCCACGCTGCCGAAGCTGCGTCATCTGCGTCTGTCCGGCCCGTTCACCGATCGGGGGCTGGCTAATCTGGCTGCGGCGCCTTCGCTCAAAGCGATGTGGCTGGAGACGCCACACGCTACCGAGGAGGGGCTGCGCCATTTGTCCCGGATCGGGTCCCTGGAGCGTCTGTGCGTCCCCTGGCTGGATCAGATCACGGATCGCAGCATCACGTACCTCAAGGCCATGCCTAAGCTCACGGCGCTTGGGGTCGGCGATGCTTCGAGCGGCGACGCAGGCATGACGGCCCTGGCCTCCTTGACGCATCTGGAGGTTTTGGCCATCAAGGGCGGATCCGATCTGACCAGCAATGGCCTGAAACCTCTATCCACTATGCCCAAGCTTCGCGCCCTTGAGGTCTACCATAGCCAGATTACCGAGCAGGGATTGTCCTATCTGGCCTCGTGCAAGAAGCTCGATTCGATTCAGATCCAGTCGAGCGTTTCGATCAGCCGGCAGGCCGTCGCACGCCTGAAGGAGAAACTGCCCAACGTGCAGACCCTCGATATCTCCCAGCCCGAACAGCCGGCGGGGTGGGACCCTTGGCAGCCCGCCAGGCGTAGCGATCCGCATCAGATGCAATGATTCTCTTGAACGGTTTGCGCCTCGGCTCCGACTAACATACAGTAGTGATGCCATTACGGAGCCTATGTTCAGGAGAACGATGATGGTTGAGAATGAGAGTGCCTTGTTGCAGCGGTTTGTCGGCACCGGGGATACCGAGGCGTTTGCGCAGATCGTTCGCCAGTACGCCGGGCTGGTCTACAGTACGTGCCTGCGGATCCTGGCGGATACGGACAGGGCTGCCGATGCGACGCAGGAGACGTTTTTCCAGTTGATGAAACGGGCCGGGGAGGTCCGCGGCTCCCTTGCCGGCTGGCTGCATCGTGTCGCCACGGGCAAGGCCGTGGATCTGATTCGCAGCGATTCCGCCCGCCGGCAGCGGGAACGGGTGTACCTGGATGACAAGGCTAACGACGATCAGACTTGGCGCGAGGTGTCCCCGTGTGTGGACGAAGCCCTGACGCACCTCGATGACGACACCCGGGACCTGCTCGTGCGGCATTACCTGGAGGGGCTCCCCATGGCGGAGATCGCGCGGCAGCGGGGCGTCTCTCGCCCGACGATCTCGCGGGCAATGGAATCGGGACTGGCAAGGCTGCGGGCGCAGTTGCAGAGACAGGGAGTCCTGGTCGCTGCAGGGGCTCTGTCCACGCTTCTGGTGCAGAGCACGGCCCAGAGTGCTCCCGCCGCGGTGCTCCAACAGCTTGGCAAAATGGCCCTGATGGGGACGAAAGCCGCGACGGCTGCATCGGTGTCATCCTCGCTCGGTTATGGCTTGGTTGCTGCGGCCAAGACCAAGGTCATCATTATCGTCGCTGCCGTTGTGACCGGCGCGGGGCTGATCACTTACACGACTTTCTCCTCCGGGCCTTCCCAAGCCCCGCCCTCGCCTCCAGCAACCAGCCGGGAGAATCGGCAGACCGCCGGCCGGACAATGGCACAACCGGATCAGCCGAAGGTGCGGGATGCCGAGTCACCTGCGCCGGACCAATCGACAACAGGAAGGTCGGACTCCGTCGAAATGCTGTTGCCTCAGCCAACGACCGCTGCACCGGCCGCGGATCCTCAACCTCTGACGCCACGCGGGAACGAGGCAGACAAGAAAGAAGACAGCTTCCGTCTGGACCTGAGCACGCCCGAGGCGACGGTACGCAGCTTCACCAAAGCAATTGCCTCCGGGAATGCGGAGTCCGTCATGGCCTGCTTCTTGCCCGGCGGCACGGATTTCGGGGACATGCAGGAAATCCTGAACGCCGATCCTGCCGACCCCAAACAGCGAAGCGAGTATGAGATGAAGTTGTGGCTTCAATCGCTCGACCCGGATGCGGAGATGCCCATCATCGAGACCACAGAGGAAGGGGACGCCATGGGGGTGACGTGGCAGGTTACTTTCAAGAAGGACGTGACGGTGACGGCAGGCGGCCAAACCTTCCACGCCGGCGATACCTACAACCTCGACGCCAGCCTGCGCCGATCCGGCGACTCCTGGCTCATCGACGGCCTTTAGACGGGAGGAGGCCAAACATGAAGGCAATCACTGGGGTCGTGGCTGTGGGCTGTGTTGTGGGGGCGGTTGCCTATGGAATCTCGCTGATGCCTCGCGAGGAGAATGGGTCCAGGGATGCTGTGACCTCCTACGAGGTCAACCGGACGGTCGCTGACTTCCCAGTAGAGGAAAACCCGTCGACTCCCGAGGCCATGTATGCGGCGATCAATCGGCTCAATGCGACCGGCGATCAGGATTCCTGGCGTCGTCTCAGCGTCCGACGTTTTGCAGAAGGCACGCCAACCAACCAGGGCAAGCGGGAGGTCTCCAAGGCGTTCCGGGATGAACTGCTCAACAGCAAGATTCTGGAAGTCCGCGTGTTTCGTGGTACTCACGCCTGTGTCATCGCGAAGGTGCCGCATGCGTGGAAGAGCATCTTCGACTACCGTTCGTTTGAACTCGAGGACGGGCGATGGCGCAACTCAGGCAACTGCAGCCTCGGTAGTCTCGATGCGGCACGGAAACAGTTCGCGGATTTGTGCGACCGGACACAAAGGACGTCGTCGGCCGAATGAGCAGAAGCCGGACCGGCCGTGGACCCGGCGAAACGAACTCCGGCCGCGCAACGCATGGCAGTACGGCGACAACTGGAAACAGCAACTCCCACAGGAGAAGCAGGAACGCGCATCACCGTAGGCTGTTAAGCCCGGCTCGATGATCAGTTCAGCAGACCGTATTCGTGGAGGGTCTTGCGCAGGGCGGTCTTTTTGCTGTCTTCCAGGGGGGTCATGGGCAGACGCAACTCTTCTGAGCACATCTCCAGCATTGCCATGGCGGCCTTGATCGGGATCGGGTTGGTCGCCAGCGTGAGCATGTTCTTACTCAGGACAAAGAGCTTACGGTGCCATTGCCGGGCTTTGATCAGATCGCCTTCAAGGATCAGGTCGGTCATCGCCTTGACGTCGGCGGGAACGATGTTCGCCACGACGCTGATGACGCCTTTGCCGCCAACGGAGGCCAGAGGCAGAGTGAGCGAGTCATCGCCGGAGATGATCGTGATGTCGCAGCGCATCGCGATTTCGCTGGCCTGGTCGAGGCTGCCTGTCGCCTCCTTAATGCCGACGATGTTGTCGTGCTCGGCGAGTCTGGCCACCGTCTCGGGCGTCAGGCCGGCCCCGCATCGGCCGGGGATATTGTACAGCACCATCGGCAGATCGACCTCATCGGCAACCGCCTTGAAGTGCTGGTAAAACCCCTCCTGCGTGGGCTTGTTGTAGTAGGGGCACACCTGCAACGTGGCATCGGCACCGACCTTCTTTGCGTAGGCGGCCAGCTCAATGGCTTCGGCGGTGCTGTTGGAGCCTGCCCCGGCAATCACCGGCGTAGCCCCGCCGACGCTCTTGACGACCCGCTCGACCACCTGCTTGTGTTCCTCGTGGCTGAGGGTCGGGCACTCGCCCGTCGTGCCTACGGGCACGATCGCATCGATGCTGTTCTCCAGTTGGAATTCGACCAGCTCGTCAAGTGTTTTGAAGTCGACCTCGCCATCGTGAAACGGCGTGATCAGTGCCACCATGGCCCCTGTGAACATCCGGCTTCTCCTCATTTATGATTTACGATTTGAGATTTACGATTTGGTAAATCTTCAATCCCGATATTCCCCATACTTTTCGATCAATTCGATCATCTGCTCTGTGGCCTGGCGGATTCCGACGAGCACGGCACGGGCTACGATGCTATGGCCGATGTTGAACTCGCAAAGTCCGCGGATTCGGGCGACGGCCGCGATATTTCGGTACGTCAGGCCGTGACCGGCGTGAACGATGAGCTTGCGTTCCATCGCGTAATCCCGGCCGGCTTCCAGGTTCGCCAAACACCTATTTACGGCCCTGGCGCTGGTTGCGTTCGCATACATGCCCGTGTGCAGCTCGACGGCATCGCAGCCGGTCTCGGCGGAGGCGGCGATCTGCTCCATGTCCGGCGTGATAAACGCACTGACGAGGATGCCTCGTCTGTGCATCCGCTTGACGACCTCGACGAGCCTTCGCTTGTACTGGGCGCAGTCCAGGCCGCCCTCGGTGGTCAGCTCGGCCCGGTTCTCCGGCACGAGCGTCACCTGGTCAGGCCGGACCTGCTCCGCGATCTTGACGATCGGCTCGGCCATGGACATCTCCAGGTTGAGCTTGCAGGCGACGGTCTCCTTGAGAACTCGCACATCCCGGTCGTTGATGTGCCGGCGGTCCTGACGCAGGTGCACCGTGATTCCGTTGGCGCCGGCGAGCTCGCACTGCACGGCCGCCCACGCCGGGTCCGGCTCATCCGTGCGCCGAGCCTGCCGGATCGTTGCCACGTGATCTATATTGACATTCAGAACAGCCATCGATCATCCTCACTAAGTCGCGTGAATTGTATCAATGACCTTCTTTACATCAAGTGCATAACGACACAAAATACGGAAGAATTCAAATTGTACGGCTTAACGAGAGTCCACACTGCTTGCCACAGGCCTGGTCGCGGCGAGTGGCGCCCTCTATGGGAGGATTGTGCAATGCAAGAGCGAGTATGCATCGATGCGGGCGGCGTCGAGTTTCACGCGGTGCTGAACGATACGGCGACGGCCCGAGCCATCGAGGACGCGCTGCCCATCACCGGCGAGGCGAACCGCTGGGGCGGGGAGATCTATTTCTCTATCCCGGTCAGGGTGGGCCTGGAAAGCGGTGCCCGCGATGTCCTGGAAGCGGGGGAGATCGGCTACTGGCCGCCGGGGACGGCCTTGTGCATCTTCTTCGGGCCGACGCCGGCCTCCGACGGCAATGAGATTCGCGCCGCCTCCGACGTCAACATCGTCGGGCGGATCGAAGGGAAGCTGGACGCATTGTGGAACGTGCCCGACGGCGCCGCGGTCGTCATCACTAGACCGGCAGCTCATTGAGGATGGGGCCGTACACCTGGGAGAACAACTTGAAGATCATTACGACCATGATCCCGGCAATGAACACATAGACAAACCACGGCATCCAGAAGGCGAATTGGGTGAACCATAGATCGGCGCGATCGCCGGAAATCTCGGCGATCTTGTCCACGGTCTTGTCCAATTCCCCGGACTCCTCTCCAATTTGCCAGAGTTGCAGATACTCGGGTGGCAGCCGCTTGGAGAATCCTTCCCAGGCCATACCACCCTGGCGGACACTGGCGAATCCTCCCTGGAACATCCGGGCTACAACGACGTTGCCCGTCGCCCGGGTCGCGCGTTCCGTCGTCTCGCTGATGGGTACACCGGCCTTGTAGAGCATGCCGAACGCCTTGGCGTAGCGGCAGATGGACAGATGGTAGATCGCCGTGCCGAGGATGGGGATCCTCAGGGCGAGAAAGTCGAAGGGGATCGCGATTCCCGAAACCCGATCCCGCAGGCGCATGAGCAAAACCACGATAGCCGCTGGAATGTAGAACAGCAGCAGGATCTGGAGCACCTGGCTGAGGTAGGCCCAATTCGTCATTTTGCCCAGAATGAAGTTGGGAAATCCGTAGACAAACGCCCCGATGTGCAAGATGAGCAGAGGATAGATCAGTCCCATCCGAATACGCCGGGTGATGCGATGGAGGAACTCGTGCCATTGGGAGAGCATTTTGAAGGAGTCGTTCAGCGAGCCGGCGGTCTCAGCGGCCTCGATGAGCATCCGGTCCATGTCGGGAAAGACGTTACGGTGCTTGCCCATCGCTTCGGCCAGGCTCGACCCCTTCGACAGTGATTCCCGGATCCGCGAGAATACCTGCTTGAGCTGGCCCGTACGGCCCTGAATCATGATATCGAGCGACCGCAGGATCGGCATGCCTGCATCGAGCATCACCGCCAGATCGTAATAGGCCTGCGCCAATCGGGTTTTCGAGGACATGAGCGTTCGCTCCGCCATCTCTGTCACATATATGTCGCGGCTGCGGCATGCGGGGAATCCCCATTGCCAGTGCCGGCGACATCCCTTAGTATAGCACCGCCTGCGGCAGATGCAATGACGGAGACGATGTGTCGCGGCCGGGGATCGGATATGGACGACAGGGAACAAAAGAAGGATCTGCACTATCTGGTGGACCTGTTCCGGCACAGGAGCACCTACCGCCTGAGCTGGCCGACGCGGATCACGCTCGTTCGCATCCTGCTGATCGTGCCTTTCGTGGATTGCATGCTCAGCACGCATGACCCGCAGCTTGACCAAGCCTCCCAGAACCTCCTGCGATACGCCGCTATCGCGCTCTTCGTGCTGATGGCGGTCAGCGATGCGGTGGATGGCTATTGGGCTCGGCACCGAAAGCAAATCACCAGGCTGGGCACGTTCCTCGATCCTTTGGCCGACAAGCTCCTGATCACATCGGCCTCGCTATTGCTTGTCTCGGAGAGAGGTTATGTGGAGGGATTCCTCCTGCCGGTAACGGTGGTGGTCCTGATCATCGGCAAGGATGTACTCATCACAATTGGTTTTATCATTTTATACCTGATCACATCCCAGACTCACGTCGTACCGGTGTTCGCGGGCAAGCTGGCGACCGCTCTGCAGCTTGTGATGGTGACGGCGGTTCTCGTGGCGCCGGAGCTGTCGCATGTCTTTCCGCCGTACCGCTGGTTCGTGCAGATACTGTGGTGGGCAGCCGCCGGGGCGGCGGTTCTCGCCGCGCTTATTTACATTCGCAACGGCAGCCGCTATATTGAGCAGTTTGAGCGAACCCACGCGGCGAACTCCGGTGCCGCTGGGTCCGACAAGGCCCGCAAATAAGAGAGGGGACTGCGGGCGGATTTGCGCGTTCGGGTAGGCCGGTCCTCGCCTTCTGTGTTCCGGACCAGAAACAAGCGTGCGGCCGACCGCGTGGATCCGTCGCAGCGCTGTTACGCTTGGGGGCGACGCGCAATATATCATGAGGTGGTGGTTGGCAGGCGGATGTCCGGCAGGACCCTCTGCAAAGCGATAGGTGCAGTATGCAAAAAGAAGATACAACACAGCAGTTCAGCGACATCCCGGCGGTGCTGGAAGACCTCCGGCAGGGCAAGATGATCATCCTGGTGGATGCGGAAGACCGTGAAAATGAAGGGGATCTGGTCTGCGCGGCGGAGAAGGTTACGCCGGAGATCGTCAACTTCATGGCGCGATTCGGCCGGGGTTTGATCTGCCTGCCGATGACCTCGGAGCGATGCGACGCGCTGGGGCTGTACCCACAGACCATCGACAACACGGCCCGCTTCGGAACGGCGTTTACAGTCAGTATCGATGCGGCCGAGGGGATCAGCACGGGCATCTGTGCTGCAGACCGCTCGCACACGATTCGGGTGGCTATCGCCGATAACACCAAGGCCAGGGACCTGGCTCGCCCGGGCCACGTGTTTCCTCTGCGGGCCCGGGATGGGGGGGTTCTGATCCGAGCCGGCCAGACGGAAGGGGGGATCGACCTGGCTCGCCTGGCGGGCCTGAAGCCGGCGGCAGTCATCTGCGAGGTGATGAACGAGGATGGTTCCATGGCTCGCGTGCCGGAACTGCTGGCCTTCTGCAAGCAGCATGACATGAAGATCACTTCGATCTCGAAACTCGTGGAGTATCGGCTCCAGCGGGAGCGCCAGATCAAGCGGATCGAGTGCGTCAATCTGCCCACGGATTACGGCGAGTTCAAGCTGATTGCCTATGAGAGCGTTACCTCGCCGGAGCCGCATCTGGCCTTGTGCAAGGGCGGCGTGGGAGATCTCGACGCCACAGGCGTGCCTATCGAGCATCCCGAGCCAATCCTTGTACGAGTTCATTCCGAGTGCATGACGGGCGACCTGTTCCATTCGCAGCGATGTGAGTGCGGTTATCAGCTTATCACGGCCATGAAGATGATCGAGCAGCAGGGCAAGGGGGCCCTGATCTACCTGCGCCAGGAGGGCAGGGGCATCGGGCTATCCAACAAGCTCCGCGCATACAAGCTTCAGGAGCAGGGCCTCGACACGGTGGACGCCAACGTCAAGCTGGGCTTTGCCCCGGACCGGCGAGACTATGGCATCGGTGCGCAGATTTGCCGCGACCTGGGCCTGCGAAACGTGAACATCCTGACCAATAACCCGAAGAAAATCAGCCGGCTGGAGGTCTACGGCATCAAGGTTGTCGAGCAGATTTCCTTGCAGGCCAAGCCGTGCGAACACAATATTGACTACCTGCGCACGAAGAAGCAGCGGCTCGGGCACGTGCTCGATGGCGACCTGTAAATGATTGCGGATTGCAGATTGCGGAATGCGGATTACTTGATGGCGGCATGTGGGCTGCGGAAGGCCGGGTGTCATGCTTACGCTTGCGTAAGCATGTATGGGCCGGGCTTGGTAGCTGCGCTGTTGCTGTCTGCGTTCTTGTGTTCCGGCTGCGGCCAGTCACAGGCGGATGTCCCGTCTGCCGTGCAGCCGCCGGCGCCGGAGGTGAAGCAGGCCGGGAGTAGCGACGAGGCAAAGCCCATCGAGTCACCGCCGCCGGTCGTGCCCACCGGTTTTGCCCCGGCCAGGATTTGCATCCTTCCCTTGACGGAACTGCCCAGCTCGACCGGCAGCAGCCAGGCGGTGACTCTGAATGCCTACGTCGGCCTGCTGGATGCCTTTGGGTGCCAGATCAAGGCCCCGGGCGTTCTACGCTTTGAGCTATATCAGTATGTTCCCCGTTCCGCCGAGCCCAAGGGACAGAGGCTCGCCATCTGGCCGGACATCGATCTGACCCATCCCGCCACGAACAACAGGTATTGGCTTGACTTCCTGCGGGCGTACGAGTTCAAGCTCGATGCCCCTGCGGGTCTGAATGAAACCTACGTCCTCGAGGCCACCTGCATGTGCCCCGACGGCCGGCGGCTCACTGCCACGTTCCCCCTCCGCGGCGGCAAATAGCCCTCGACGACGAGTCCGAAAGGGGGCTCATTGTCTCCTCCGGGCACGAAAACGACCACCTCCCGTCTCGTCCGATAAGAGCTTTTTTTCACAAGCCGTGGTTGACCTCATGGCTCCCGCGCGGTATACTTGACGTGTCGTCTGAACCTGTGGGTTTTTATTGCCGAAAGAGCTATTTTTCATCGGTCTGGGATCACAGAATGTGCGAAACAGGCCCGATAAACGGGGTTTGTGACGCGCGCATGGAGGATGTGTACCGTTTACACCACGTCTGTTGAGATCACACCGGACGGAGAAGGAGATGACATCAGGACCCATAACATGCGTCCCCCCATACCTGGTCTGCAGCGGGGCGAGAGCGATTCCCTGCAGTGGAACCCTGCGGCCGTGTTCATCGGCGGATGAGCTGTCTCATCCAGGGTACATTTCCAGAGGTATCGCGGAGGCACGCGTGGATGTGCATGGGGATTGCGGTCGAAAACCAAGTATGCATGAGATAGTCCGCTTTGGTGGACTGTGACCATAGGGTTTTCTCGTTGGATCCAGAAGGAGGATTGCCATGGGTAGAAGACTGATTTTGGGGGCGTCTCTTGTGCTGGCGGTCGGCCTGATCACAGGCACAGCACAAGCCGGCGTCACCTATGCAGACCCGGTCGGTGGATGGGCATACATCTACACGGGTGACCAGTGCGCGACGCAGTTTGACGCAGCCCTGGATGGAAAATGGCATCACTATGACGCCAGCACGGGCGGATCGGACGCTTGGGATGGCTCGGCCCCGGGTCAGATGGGGGCATCGCCGACCAAACCCAGCCCCGGCGGCGCCGGTGTCTTCGCGGAGGATGCCACGAGCTTCTTGCGGATTCAGGATCCGGGAGACCCCGTTGACAGCGGGTGGGCCGATCCGAGCAACCGAAAACTGACCTTCCTGCACAATATCACCAGCGAAACGCCCACGCCGACGACAATTCTCGACGACGGCGTTACCCTGAGCTTCCGTGGCCGCATTCCTACGACGCCTCCTCTGGATCCGCTCTGTGCTAATGGCGGCGGCGGACCCCAAACGTGGGTCACCAGCGGGTACAACATCCACGACGATGGTTACGGGGCGTTTGGCATCAAACAGGGAACATCCGGCATGGGCGTCATCAGTTTCTCGCTGGCTATGGACGGCGACGAGGGCGACATCTCCGGAAACGGCCTGACGATGAACAAGAAGAATGGCACGGCGGTCAGTGGCACTGTGGACTCCTACGACGCCGGGGGGACCGAGAACACCCTGACGGGATTCGACCCCACGCAGTGGCACGAGTTCTGGATTCAGATCGTCAAAGACACCTCCGGAGGCGGTACCCACAAAGTCACCATCTGGATGGACGGCGACGTGGCGAATCCGCGGATCTTCCATGTGACCGCGGGCAACAAGAACCAGGCTCCGACCACATGGAGCGCCTACCTCCTGATGAGTCTTGGCCGGACGGACATTGCCGGTTCACAGGACGTGGACTTCTTCGGCTACAAGGCCGGACTGCACCAGCCGGTTTCGACTGTCAAGCCGGGTCTCGCTTCAGGGCCCAATCCGGCTGACGAGGCAATCGATGTCTACAGTGGGACGGTCCTTAGCTGGAAGGCGGGCCAGTTCGCCGGCAAGCACGATGTGTACCTTGGCACCGTTTTCGAAGATGTCAGCGCCGCCGGCAGGAGTAATCCGCTGGGCGTGCTGGTCAGCCAGAGCCAGGATGCAAACACGTACGATCCCGCCGGTGTTCTACAGTTGGGCACGACCTATTACTGGCGGATCGATGAAGTGAATGCTCCGCCAAGCTCGGCGATCTACAAGGGCGACGTCTGGAGTTTCACGACCGAGCCGGTCGGCGTGCCGATTGGGAATGTCGTCGCCACGGCCTCCAGCCTGCAAACCGGCATGGGGCCGGAGAACACCGTCAACGGCTCGGGCCTGGATCCGAGCGACGCGCACTCGACAGACGGCAAGCAGATGTGGCTCAGTGCGGGCGCGCTGCCCAACTGGATCCAGTTCGAGTTCGACAAGGGCTACAAGCTGCACGAGCTATGGGTCTGGAACTCCAACCAAACCTTGGAGGGCATCATCGGCTTCGGAGCCAAAGATGTCGCCATCGAGTATTCCGCCGATGGCAACACGTGGACTCCGCTGACCGGCGTACCCGCGTTCACTCGCGCGAGCGGCTCGCCTGCCTACGTTCACGATACCGTCGTTGATTTCGGCGGCGTGTTCGCAAAGTACGTCAAGCTGACCATCAACAGCACGTGGGGCGGGTCGGCTTACAGCGGTTTGAGCGAGGTCCGGTTCTCCTACATCCCCGTCCATGCGAGACGGCCGCAACCGGCCGATGGCGCGACCGATCAGGAGCTGGAGGTCGCTCTGAGCTGGCTACCGGGACGAGGGGCCGTCTCCCACAAGGTGTATTTCAGCAGCGACAAGCAGGCCGTGGTCGATGGTACGGCCCTCGCCGGCACTGTCACTGAGCCCGGTCTTGATGTTGCATCGCTGAATTTCGCAACGACTTACTACTGGAAGGTTGTCGAGGTCAACGAGGCTGCGACGCCCGGCTCGTGGGAAGGACCGGTGTGGCAGCTCACCACGAAACCGTACGCGGTCATCGACGATTTTGAGAGGTACACGAACGACTCGCCAAAGCGGGTCTTCCAGACCTGGGTCGATGGCTGGGGCTTCTCGGAAGACGAGTTCTTCCCGAAAGGCAATCCGGGCAATAGCACCGGCGCCACGGTTGGTTATGACCCCCTGGCCGGGGACATCATGGAGAAGACGATTGTTCACGGCGGCAGACAGTCCATGCCTCTGCAATATGACAACACGGCCGCGCCTTCCTATTCCGAAACCACGCGGACTTTCGATACACCTCAGAACTGGACCGCCGGTGGGATCAAGAGCCTTTCACTCTATATCCGGGGTGCGGCCGGCAATGGCGGACAATTGTACGTGAAGATCAATAGCACCAAGGTGCCGTACAACGGCGGTACGGGCGACATCGCGAAAACAGCGTGGCTGCCCTGGAACATCGATTTGTCCACCGTCGGCGGCACTCTGAGCAACGTGACGAAGTTGACGATTGGCATCGAGGGTTCCGGTTCCAAAGGCATCGTGTACATCGACGACATCCGGCTGTATCCCAAGACCGCGGAGTACATTACACCGACAGATCCGGGCAAAACGAATCTGCTGGCTCTCTATGCCTTTGAAGGCAACGTCAACGACACGTCCGGCCACGGATTGAACGGAACCATCAGGCAGTCGCAGTTGGTCAACTCCGGCAGACCCGATGGAGGGTCCGCTCTTCAGCTCAGTCAGGTTGGCTATGTGGACCTCGGCAATCCTCCGTCCCTCGACTTCGGCACCGGGGACTGGACCGTGACGGCCTGGTTCAAGACCGCCATGACCGGTACCGGAGATGCGAACAAGGGAACCATCTATGGCAAGGGTGGAGACAGTACCGGTGGAAAGCGCTATGCGTTGACCATGAGTGAAACCACCTCGGGAGTGGTCACTCTGGTCTGCGATGACGATGTGACCAAAATCGTGACGGACTCCACGAGTGTGACCAATGATGACCAGTGGCATTTCGTTGCCGGTCAAAGGCAGGGCACGGTCCTGCGGATATTCATCGACGGGCGACTGGAAGCTACCAGCACTGCCGCTGCCGACTACAATCTCTCCGGCACATCTCAACACAATGCCTATATCGGAGCGATCACCAACCACGCTGACGGCAGCCTGTACAAGCTGTTCAATGGCCTGATTGACGACGTGCGCGTCTACAACAAAGCGCTGTCCGAAGAAGAAATCCTGTGGCTCGCGGGCCAGACCACGCCGGTGGCCAAGCCGCTCTGAGGCCGGGACCCGGTTCATGGCGCCACGGGCCATCGAGGCACGAGCATCAACCGGGGCCTGCGTTCGCGTGACGCAGACCCTCAACAGAGAACTGAGAAGGAGAAACAAAGATGTACAGAAGAGTGATTCTTTCGGTATTGGCGTTGGCCCTTGGCGTTGGCTCACTGGCTGACGGGGCCACGATCGTCTGGGTGTCGGACAACAAGACGCCGGCCGCTGGCGTTCCGGCCGACCAGGCGTGGATCGACCTGCTGATTGCACAGGGGTATACGGTCGATATTTCCTTCCGTAACAAGGAGGCCCGCACACTCGATGCGACAAAAGTCGCTGCCCTCAATGCGGCCGATCTCATCATCATCAGCCGCGATACAGACAGCGCACAGTACGACGACGGCACGGAGATTGCTCAGTGGAACGGCATTACCACCCCGATTCTGCTGCAGGTTGGCCAAATCGCCCAAAACATTCGCTGGAAATGGATCAACATAGGCAGCACAGCCATTGCCCAGCCCACGATGGAGGCGATGCTCCCCACCCATCCTATTTTCGATGGCGTGTCGCTCGGTGCGAACAACCAGGTCGCCGTCCTCACGACCAATTGCACCTTCGTAGCGACCACGGACGTTGGTAATGGCACGTTGATCGCCAAGCGGGCGGACAACAGCCAGCCCTGGATTGTCGAGTGGGCGCCGGGAGTGGAGTTCTACGCCGGTTCAGTCGAGAAAGCCGGTGGCAAGCGACTGTTGTTCTCGGGCGGCGGCACCTCGGGTGTCTCCGACGGGACCTACAACTACAATGACGCCGGCAAGAAGATGTTCCTCAATGCCATCAGGTACCTGCTTGGAATAAAACCTGTCGCCTCGGACCCGGGGCCGGCTGACGGGGCTGTGGATGTCCCGCGCGACCCTGTCCTGAGCTGGAAACCGGCACTCCCCAGCCAGAAACATGACGTGTACCTTGGGACCAGCAAAGACGATGTTGACGCCGCAACTGTTGCCAGTCCGTTGAATGTGCTGGCCGGCGCGGGCCGGGACGCGAACACGTTCGAGCCTGCCGATCTTCTCGAATATGGCAAGACGTACTACTGGCGAGTCGACGAGGTCAATACGACGCCCGATGCCTCGGTCTTCAAAGGCGAGATATGGTCCTTCACCGCCGAGCCGTTTGCCTATCCGATCAAGGGCGTGACTGCTACAGCGGCCAGCTCGCAGGCCGACATGGGGCCGGAAAACACTGTCAATGGCGGCGGGCTGAATGCGAGCGATCAGCACTCGATAGACGGCAAGCAGATGTGGATCAGCGCCGGCGTGTTGCCAAACTGGATCCAATTCGAGTTCGACAAGGTCTACAAGCTGGATGAGATGTGGGTCTGGAACTCCAACCAGCAGTTGGAGAGTATTGTCGGCTTTGGAGCCAAAGATGTCGTCGTCGAGTATTCAATCGACGCCAATACGTGGACTCCACTGGCCGGCGTACCGGTGTTCACACGTGCACCTGGCTCGCCTGACTACGTTCACGATACCGTCGTCGATTTCGGCGGCGTTTTCGTAAAGTACGTCAAGCTGACCATCAACAGCACGTGGGGCGGGTCGCCTTACGGCGGTTTGAGCGAAGTCCGGTTCCTCTACGTTCCCGTTCAGGCAAGGGAGCCCCAGCCGGCCGTCAATGCAACGGCTCAGGAGCCGGATCTCACTTTGAACTGGCGGCCGGGGCGTGAGGCGGCTTCGCACAAGGTTTATGTGAGCGACAGCAATGACGCGGTGGCCAGTGGCTCGGCCCCCGTGAAGACCGTCAATACGCACAGCTTCGATCTGACCGCCCTCGATTTTGGAAAGACCTACTACTGGAGGGTGGACGAGGTCAACGATGCGGCGACCCCCGCCTCGTGGGAAGGCGACGTATGGGCCTTCACCGTCAAGGAGTATCAGGTCATCGACGATTTCGAGCGCTACACGAACGACTCGCCAAAGCGGGTGTTCCAGACCTGGGTCGACGGCTGGGGCTTCTCGGAAGACGAGTTCTTCCCGAAAGGCAATCCGGGCAATAGCACCGGCGCCACGGTCGGTTACGATCCCCTGGCCGGCGATATCATGGAGAAGACCATTATCCATGGCGGCAAACAGTCCATGCCTCTGCAATATGACAACACGGCCGCGCCTTCCTATTCCGAGACCACGCGGACTTACGATACACCTCAGAACTGGACCGCCGGTGGGATCAAGAGCCTTTCGCTCTATTTCCGGGGTGCGGCCGGCAATGGCGGACAACTGTACGTGAAGATCAATAGCACCAAGGTGCCGTACAACGGCGGTACGGGCGACATCGCGAAAACAGCGTGGCTGCCCTGGAACATCGATTTGTCCACCGTCGGCGGAAGTCTGAGCAACGTAACCAAGCTAACGATCGGTGTCGAAGGCTCCGGCGCCACAGGCAAGGTGTACATCGACGACATGCGGCTGTATCCCAAGACCCCCGAATACTATACGCCGACAGATCCGGGCAAAACGAATCTGCTGGCGCTGTATGCCTGCGAAGGCAATGCCAACGACACGTCCGGCCACGGGTTGAATGGCACGGTCAAACAGGCGACATTCGTCCCCTCCGGCCGACCCGATGGCGGGTCTGCGGTCGAAGTCCAGAAGGCCGGCTATCTGGACCTGGGCAGTCCTGCGTCCCTGGACTTCGGCACCGGAGATTGGACCGTGACGGCCTGGTACAAGACCACCATGACGGGCACCACCGATGCCGAGAAGGGAACCATCGTGGGCAAGGGCGGAGACAGTACCGGGGGCAAGCGTTATGGCTTGATCATGAGTGAAACTACCTCCGGAGTGGCCACGCTGGTGACCGATGACGATGTGACCAAGTACGTGACGAACTCCACGAGTGTGACCAATGATGACCAGTGGCATTTCGTGGTTGGCCAGAGAGCGGGTACGGTCCTGCGGATTTACGTCGATGGGCAACTGGAAGGCACCAGCACGATTCCGGCGACGTACGATCTCTCCGGCACGTCGCAGCACAATGCCTATATCGGAGCGATGACGTACCACCCGGACGGCAGCCTGTACAAGCTGTTCAATGGCTTGCTCGACGAGGTGCGGGTCTACAACCGAGCATTGTCCCCGGAGGAAATCTTGTGGCTGGCGGGTAACACCGCGCCGGTGGCCAAGCCGTTCTGAGGCTGGGAGCCGGTGCACGGTTCTCATGGATGGTCATCTTCCGTGGTATCGAACGGGGCCTGTGTTCGTAGGACACAGGCCCCGGCTTTTTGGGCATAATCCCGGTTTGAGCCGGCTGCTGCGGCGGCACAGGCATGCTATTGCCCTTCCCGAGAGCCGAGGTGATAATGCTGGAGTGATGCTGGAAGGAGTTGTCTTGTGCTTGAGGTGGAGTCGTCGCATGAGCATGCAGTCATTCGTCAGGTCGTTCTGTGCGGCCGCGGTTCTACTCACGATAGCCTGCCCCGGATTGCCGGCAACGTGGGCATCGCCGGTAGTCGATCTTGCGCCGGATCTGATGGGTGTGCGGGAGGAGTATGCGTTCCCGGCGCTGGCCGCGGCGGTGATTGTGGATGGCAAGCTCCATGCGGCCGGCGTCGTCGGCGTGCGCAAATACGGCGGCGATATCAAGGTGGAGCCAAACGATCCTTTCCACCTGGGCTCATGCACGAAGGCTATGACGGGATCACTGATCGGTCTGCTCGTCCAGCAGGGCAAATTGAAGTGGGAGACCACGCTCGCGGAGTACTTCCCGGATTTGAAGGATAAGATGCATCCGGATTATCGCGGCGTGACACTGGTTCATCTGCTGTCCCATCGCGCCGGGGTGCCGCCGATGACGGATGGCTTTGCCCCCGTAGGGGACGAGGAACTCAAGAAGATCACAGCCATGAAATCGCCACGCGAGCAGCGGAGACGGGTGACGGAGATCGTCCTGTGCCGGCCCCCGATCAACCAGCCGGGGGACAAGCAGGAGTACTCCAACGCCGGTTTCGCCATCGCCGGGGTGATTGCGGAGACCATCACGGGCGAAGACTATGAAGTCCTCCTGCAGCGTCTGCTCTTCGAACCTTTGAGTATGAAATCGGCAGGGTTCGGGGCGATGGGCACAAGGGGACATGTCGATGCGCCTTGGCAGCATCGCAAACAGGGCGACCGGATTACCCCGGTCAATCCGGGTCCAACGAGTGACAATCCGCCGTTCATCACGCCGGCAGGACGGGTCCACTGCTCGATCTGTGACTGGGCGAAGTATGTCCAGTGTATTCTGGCGGCCACGCGAGGAGAGCCGGGGCTGCTGCCGCCCGATCAGGTCCGGCAACTGAAGGAGCCTCCCTTCGGCGGCGAGTACGCCCTTGGCTGGGGACTCTGCGATCGCGACTGGGGTGGCGGCAAGGTCCTCCAGCACGCCGGCAGCAACCGCATGAACTACTGCGTCGTGTGGGTCGCCCCGCGAAAAAACTTTGCCGTGCTGGTGGCGACCAACCGGGGAGGCGATGACGCCGCGGAGGGCCTGGATCGCGTCTGCGCCGCGATGATCAAGAAGTTCCTGCAGGACGGGTGAGCCGGACCCGTTCGGCTGGTCAACCCTCAGACCGCAGGCCATAATATGCACGTAGCCCGTATTTTATAGGTCCCCCAAAGGCGATGAGCCTCGGGACGGCATGGGAATCGTGCTCCTTTGCAGGGGGAAGGAATGAATGTCCCTGCCGCTTTCGAGATTGCTGGAATGCTGTAACTTCAGTAAAATGCTGGACAAAGCTGCGGCGGGAGGGTATAATAGGAAATTGGATTGGAGGAGCGGCTGAATGGAGTAGGGCTGCCGAGAGAAGGTTGCCGCTGAGTGGCCATCGGAGCCTCCGCGTATAGTAGCGTCGGGCCCGATTAGCCGTGTACGTCTCAGCACGCTGCGTGTGCGCCCGAAAGCCGCCACGAAAAGGATTTCGCGAAGCCAGGACGCGGTAAACGCTTGCGCCGCCGGAGGCGGCCGACAGGCAGAGTCCAGATCACTGATCGAAACTAGGGGGATGTGATGCGAAATCTAATCCGGTACATCGTGGCAGCCGTCGCCATCGGCATCGTGATGGGACAGTTGGGAATTCTGCGGAGCGTCGCGCGGGCGCAATCGACGACGACACAGGCCGTCCAACAGGACAACTTCGACGACAACAAGAAGGGGACACTGTGGAAGGTGTACGCGGACAGCACGAACTGCACCGTGAAAGAGATCAACAAGCGTCTGGAATTCACAGCCAAGACGAACGAGAATCCCATGTCGACCGGGTACGTCGCCGATAAGTGGCCCATCGACCCGAACCATGACTTCGCGATGCGGTTGGACCTGAACTATGACCCGGTGACGATGGAGGGCGGCTGGATCACGTTCGGTGTGAGTCCCAGCAATGTCGAGCCGCGAAAGCAGTACGTTTCCTTCGGCATTGGCTGTGTCAGTCTCTTTCGCAGCTTCTGGCGCGAATGGAAGGACGGATACGAAGTGCGATGGGAGTTCGATGGCCGGTCCCGCAACAAAGTGACCCTTCACATCTCTTACGATGCAGCCAGTGATACGATCTACATGGGCGAGGCGGGCTACGGCCCTGAAAACGCATGGCAGATCCTGCCCGATCTTGTACGCGGACGCTGGGGTCGTAAGCCGATCTACGTCTTCATGGGGCTGTATACCGAAGGCGCGGTCGTGGATGCCGGCAAGGCATTCGTCGACAACTTCTCGCTTGATCAAGGGGTGATCGTGGGCACAGACACGCCCAAGCCGCCGGATGACCCGAACACGCCGGGAGGCGACGAACGGGTGGATGTGGAGGCAGACGTCTCGGTCACGCCCTCTGTGATAAAGCGGTATGTGGGTGTCGATCCGGTTACGGTGTTCCTCACGCTGCCCAGAGGTTACTTTCCCATGAATGTGGACGAGACCAAGCCGGTGATACTGGCTCCCCTCGGCGTGCAAGCCACGAAGCGTACGACGTTCCTGTGGCTGACCGGCCAGGTCATCACCATTGCCTCGTTTGACAGGGCGAGGCTCCTGCAGGCGATACCCACCGATGGCGAGACTCCACTGACGGTCATCGGTTACCTCAAAGATGGGCGGCACTTCGGCAACGCCATTACCCTCAAAATTGAATGACGCACCGTGCGACCGCAGCAGGGCCCACCAGGATTCTTTCTCCCCGGCGGGCGCTCACCGGTTGAGCTTGCGCCGGCCCTGCTTCTTGGCGCCGCCCTGACGCTGTTTCTGGGCACGGGTCTTCTCGGCGGCTTCGTCCTCCGCGGAGATCGTCTTTCCGCCGGCGGGATTGAGTCTGTCCAGCACTGCCGCAAGCCGCTTGCGTGCCCCCACGGCGGCTCCGTCCTTGGAGTCGGCGGGCACGAGCTGCTCGACAAACGGCGAGTCCTTCATGTCAAACAGCTCGCTGGCCTCATTGAGCTTCCAACCGTCGTCACGGACGTACCACCTTCGCCCGAGCTGCACGAAAATCCACTCGCGCGGGTTGCCCTTGCCGCCGCGAATTTGGGGCGAGAAACTACGGCCGTCATACGTGCGCCCCTGCGGCAGCTTCGTCCCCGCCACCTCCGCGAATGTCGGCAACACATCGCTGAAGTCCACGAGATCCTTGAGCACTCGTCCTGCCGGCGCAACGCCTTTCCAGTTGGCAATCAGCGGCACACGGGCGCCGCCTTCCAGCATGGTGCCCTTTTGGCCATTGATCTGCCGGCCGTTGATAGTACCTGATCGCTGCGCTGTGCCATTATCGCCGGAGAAGACGATCAGCGTGTTTTCCCGGAGCCCCAGCCGGTCCACTTCCGACACCAGGGCGCCGACCTGCTTATCGAGGTACGCGATGTTGTCATTGTAGAGGGTCACGGGATCCTCTTCGCCCGGCTTGCTGTCCGGGGTGCGCAGGATCGGGCCGTGGACAAGATGTGAGGCGTAGTAGAGGAAGAACGGCTTGCCTGCTGCCGAGCCGCTGGGTGCGTGCCGGCGCAGGAAATCCACCGCATAATCGTGCGTGACGTCGGGGTAGTAAATCTCGTTCTCTGTTTCGATAAGTTGTCCGTTCTTCGTGTAGCTCTTCTGCCAGTACCAGCCGCCGGCGGTGGGGTCGGTGACGTACTCGCCAAAGCCCCAATCCCCCGGTGTCAACCCCATCTGCCGCCATTTGCCGACGTGGCAGGTGTCGTAGCCGGCCTCCTTGAGGATGCGGGCCAGCGGGTACTCGTCCTGTGGCACAGGCTTTCCCGCCGTGCGATTGGTCAGACCGCCCGTATGGAAGGGATAGCGGCCGGTCATGATCTCGCAGCGCGTCGGCCCGCACAGCGGCGTCGAATAGCATCGCTCGAACCGGATGCCGTCGGCGGCCAGAGCGTCCAGATTAGGGGTCCGTCCCTTGTGACGGTCGGAGCCATAGCATCCAACGCCGTCCAGGCCATGGTCATCCGACAGTATGAAGACGATGTTGGGCCGGCCGGTGGGCTTGTCCTGCGCGCTGCTTGCGACACGCCCGGCGGGACCGCCCAGCGATGCCACTGCCCCCGCTGCGACACTGGTTCTCAGAAACGCTCTTCGCGACATGCTGCTCATGATCTCTCTCCTTTGCCCCTCTTTCACGGGCCTTGGGCGTGTTTCTGCCTCTTGCTCACGTCTCTCCAACCATGTTGCTCTGTAAATGTCCCGCAGGCGATGGACCTCCGTCACGGTAGTCAGTCTACCTCCGCAGCCTCCGGCAGGCAAGCGATGTTGAGAAGATTTACGGGATGGATTTCTCTGATCGATGTCCTGAAGGATATCACCGAGTATTCATGGATTCCGGTTCGGTACGGCGTATGCGTCGGCTTCTGATCAGGCAGGCCGCCCCGATGAGTACCAGGATCAGGCTTCCGGGAGCAGGGATTGTCTGTGTGTTGGCGGCAAACACGTAGTCGGCGATGGCCTGCCCCACTTCTCGACCGGTGACATTGGAGAAGTTGAAATGAATGCCGGCATAGATGCGGCTCATCCCCGCCTCGAGGGCGGCTTCAGACAGGCTGTCGTAAGATCGCGTGACTCCCGCCAGGACATCAAAGCCCGCTATGGTCTCGAATGGGATATCGTCGGTGCCGAAGAAGAGCCCTAGCATCTCCGCTGCGGTGGCACTGAAGGTGCTATGCCCCGAGGTGTACTCTGGAAAGGCGGGGCTGGCCAGGTAGGGAGTCCAGGAGGGATCAGCTTGGGTCGCCGGGTTTCCATCCGTGTCAGCCAGGCGGATGGCATCTTCCGGCCGCCACAGACCGTAAGTGTACTTCGTGTCCCAGCAGACGATTCCTGCATCGGCCAGCGCGACGTCCAGCAGGGCGAACATTCGCGCGTTCTCAGCCAGGGAGTTGCCCTGTTGTTCGGCCAGTGTCTGGGCGATCAGGTTCCATTTGCCCACAGGAGAGGCCGTAGCGCCGGGAGAGTCACTCCAGAACGTGGCGATCTGGGTCTGGTCCGGCGTTCGCGTTGTGCTGTTGGAACGCCCGAGTTCTTTCGTCTGCTCGACGCCCGCGGCGTACTCCGGAGAGGTGAGTGCGGGGGGAGGGCCGGGACGAAAGTCATCCGCGCTGGAAATGCTGAATGGAGTGACGTTGCCCCACAGTGGTGCCAGGGCGGGCTTGTACCCCGGCGGGGTAGGACGCCACTGTCCGGGCGTGGTGCTTCCCGGATAATCAGCGCTGAGATTGGATCCGTCCGAGGCTCGCAGGGCAAGCATGTTGTCGGCGACGCTCTGCCCCAGCGCGACGCCGTTACTCTTGGCGGCCCCATCCGGAATGGCGGCCAGTCTGGTGTTGAGCATTTGGTTCAGGCTCGCTGCATACGCGGGGTACAGGTTCACGAGTGCCTGATGCGCAGCCGCCGCAACGGCAGACTCCTGTGATGCCGGCCCTGTAACAGAAGGTTCGTAGAACAAAGGGTAGTGCGTCCCCTCAATCGCATTCAGCGCGTCGTACATCGCGGAGTGCATGATCGCCAGGTCCCGACCGACTTTCGGCGGGTGCGTTGCACTCTGTTGCATGATCTCCAGCGCCACCTGGTTCCAGTACGTCACTTCATCCGCCCATCCCGTGGAAACACCACAAGCCGCTACAATGAAAGACAGCACCATCGCGAACGCAATTCTACGGTTTCCCATGGCAGCATCTCCCTTTCCTATCCGGCGGCTGGCACCGCGCTAGTCTGACCCGCGTCAGAAACGCAAAACGATACTACAGTCGAATGCTACACCGACAGGGGCGATGCGCGGGGTGGGGATTTGACGCAAATACCGGTGAGCGTTTCGCTGGCGGCTGGGTGGCCACAGGCATGGTCTCTGTAAGATAAGCCCCTATGGCTTACGGCCTGTGGCTTAACGTGCTGGGCGCAAATACCGGTCGAACCAGTTCGCGAACTGGCGGATATCCCAGAGCATGGTGGGCCAGCCGTGCTTCTTGCCCGGACGGACCACGAGTTTTATCGTGCCTCCAGCCTCGCCGGCACGGGCCACAAACCATTCGGATTGCTCCAGCGGGGTGAGTGTATCCGCGCCGCCGTGAATGATCAGCACGGGTGGCAGGGCGGGGGTGATATGGTAGATTGGCGACAGGTCTCTGCCGATTTTCTTCC
Source organism: Sedimentisphaerales bacterium (assembly GCA_963708075.1). Classification (GTDB taxonomy): domain Bacteria; phylum Planctomycetota; class Phycisphaerae; order Sedimentisphaerales; family Anaerobacaceae; genus PLanc-01. Next base: position 2,455,706 of record OY970194.1, on the reverse strand, counting down.
ACGCGGCCGGGTCTGTTGCCTGCGGCCCGAAGGCTTTGACGAAACTCTTCGGGGGGCCGCCGTCGCCGGGGTTTTCGGTGGAGCGTCCAAGATTCAGCAGGTCCGTGACCGGGAAAAAGACTGCCACCGCCTGCACGGCACTGCTCTCTCGATCCACCGGATCAGCGGCATCGGGCGCACCGGGTCCGCCGCGAGTGGCGAGCATGAGGCTCAAGTGCCCGCCTGCACTGCCGCCGGTGACCCCGAGGCGGTTGGGATCGATGCCGTAGTCCTTCGCGTGGTGCCGGATGAATCGCACGGCCCGGTTCACGTCCTCCACGATCTCCATGACGGTCGCCTCGGGCTGAGACATATGGGACACGGCAAGAATCGTGTATCCACGACGCAGCAGGGGCGCTGTCATCCAGGAGCGAAAGCCCTCGGGTCCGGACCGCCAGCCGCCGCTGACCATGACGACAATCCCCAGACCGTTAGGTCGCGAAGGGCGCAGACAGTCAAAGGTGAGGTCCACGCCGTGCCGTTGCGTATAGACGACGCGATCCACTCGCTCAAACGATGGATGGAAGTACCACCAGAGCCCTCCAACCACGACGGCGGCGGCCACCACAACTGCAAGTAACGCCAGTAAAGCAACTCGGACGATTCGACGAATCTTCATACAGGCTCCTGCAAAACACGCCAGCGTGCATCTACGCCTATGATACCACATTCGCCGCCGACGTGCGGTATCCGGCAATCATTGAGTGGAGTTCTGCAAAATGGAAGTTGGGCTTACTTGGGGAAGGAAAAATGCGCTTTTCATTTTTCCTTCTCCAACAACAGACGCCAGGGGTGCATGATGTGTGCCCTGGGAAGCGACCGGAGATTGCCTTGCTACACGCGGCAAAACAGACCCTCGCGGGGTGTGCAACACGCACGAACCACTTGTCGATTCAAGGAAATCCCAAAGCGGATTTTCTTGAATAATAAGTCCAACTTCCATTTTGCAGAACTCCACTTATTGACATTCATGCGGGGCGGTCTCTCCCGATTCAGTCGAGCAGTGTCAGCAGGGACATCAGGCCGATGCCAAGCAGGATGGCGAAGAAATGGGCCAGTGTGACGCGTATGCCGTCGCACGCCTCCTGGATCTGGGGAATAAGGTCGGAGCCGGCGATGTAGATGAACCCGCCCGCGGTGATTGGGAGCATGATGAGGGAAAACGACTCGACGCGCGGCCCAATGGTCAAGGCCATGACCGTCCCGCCGATCGCCGTCAGAGCAGACAAAAGGTTGAACAGCAGCGCGCGTCGGACTGTGAAACCTGCATGGACAAGAATGCCGAAGTCGGCGATTTCCTGGGGGATCTCATGCAGTACGACGGCAATGGTTGTGGTCACGCCGATGGGAATGCTGACCGCGTAGCTGGCCCCGATGACGATGCCGTCGATGAGGTTGTGCACCGCGTCACCGGCCAGGTTCAGGACAGCCACCGGGTGGACATGCTGCGCAGAAAAGGGCAGATGGCAATGACGCCAGCGGATAAGTTTCTCCACAGCGAAGAACAGGATCACCCCCAGGATGATGAGGAGGGACGTAGACAGCGTGAGCCCCAGATCTCGGAACGCTGCCGGGATCAGGTGGATGAAGGCATCGCCCGCCAGTCCGCCCACGGCGAAACTGACGAGCACGAGCAACATCTTCTGCAGTCTGGCCCTGTCGATCATCAGAAAGACGATACCCGTCAGTGATAAGAGGCTGACAAGTACGACGCTGGCCAGCGCATAGGTCCAAATCATACGCACTCCTTAAACACGAACCTTGATACGCGGCACACTGGTCCGCAATCAGAAGAGAGAAGGTGGGTTTTTCCTTCCTTGATGTGAGTGTTTCCCCGTCTCGGACTGCAGGTGGAAGCCGCATCACGGTCAAACTGCTCCCCGGCGTGAGGAAAAATCAGTTTCCTTTCGGGTGGCTTGGGGATACACTGTGTCGCGGTTGTGCCTTGGGACATCCGCAACCGGCCCGTGCGTCCGTGTCATTGGCCGGGTGGACCCGCAGGCGTATCCGTTTATTGTGGGTAGCCCGGCTGCCGGCGGGGGAATTTACACCGTTACCCCCGAGGGCGGGGGCCGCATGTAGACAAGGAGAATAGCAGATGGCTGAATCCGCCGAATCCATTCCGATGGGCCAAATCGCCGCCGCAAGACCCTGGTGGACGGAACTCAACGCCTACCACTGGCTGGTCGTGATCATCGCCTCGTGCGGTTGGCTGTTCGATTGCATGGACCAGCGGATCTTCATCCTGTCCCGTGAGCCGGCCCTGCGGGAGGTGCTCGGCGTCGGAGCCACCGATGCCGTGGTGAAGGATTGGAGCGGCTGGGCCACCGCGGTGATGATGATCGCCTGGGCCACCGGCGGCATCATCTTCGGAATGATGAGCGATCGATGGGGCCGTGTTAAAACGATGGTCGTAACGCTGCTGATCTATTCCGGGTTCACGGGCTTGTCGGGTATGGCCCACTCCGGTTACGAGTTCCTGATTTACCGCTTTCTCGTCGGCTTGGGCGTCGGAGGCATGTTTGGAGCAGCCACCACGCTCGTGGCGGAGAGCGTTCCCAGCCGGTTTCGCGCGATTGCCTTGGGCTCGCTCCAGGCGCTGTCGGCCTGCGGCAATATCGTCGGCTCGCTGCTGAGCACGCAGATTCGGCCGGGCCAGGCGGACTTCTGGCATGGCATGTCCGGCTGGCGGATCATGTTCTTCGTCGGAATTCTTCCGGCCCTGCTCGTTGTGCCCATGATTTTCGTTCTGCGCGAGCCTGAGCGTTGGAAGGAGGCCAAGCGCAGGGCCGCCCAAGGCTTGGATAAAGATAAACGCTTCGGCTCGATCCCCGACCTGTTGCGCCACCCGGTCTGGCGGCGGAACCTTTTCGTCGGGGTGTGTCTGGGACTGGCCGGCATGGCGGGGCTGTGGGGCATCGGCTTCTTCACACCGGAGCTGATCTCCACTGCCCTCAAAGGAGAGCCGCAGAATGTTATCGATGTCGTTCGCGGCTACGGCACGGCTCTGCAGGATGTAGGGTCCTTCCTGGGGATGATGACCTTTACCATTGTGGCGACGTGTGTGGGGCGGCGTCTGGCCTTTGGTGGCGCCTTCACTCTCTGCCTGGTCGTGACCATCTTCGTCTTCAATAGCCTGAAATCCGCCACCGATGCCTACTGGATGCTGCCCATGTTGGGCTTTGCCCATCTGTCGGTGTTCGGCGGCTATTCGATCTACTTCCCGGAGATCTTCCCGACACGGCTACGGGGCACAGGCGTGGGGTTCTGCTACAACACGGTGCGCTATCTGGCCGCCGGGTTCCCGCCGATGCTCATGTTCCTGAACGGTCAACTGCTGCAGCACAACGTCAACGAGCCATTCCGCAAGGCCGCGACCATGCTGTCGTTCATCTTCGCGTTGGGACTGTTCGCCCTGATTTGGGCGCCCGAAACCAAAGGCAAGCCGCTGCCGGAAGACTGAGAGGATCGCCTGCAATCCTATAGGTCCTATACGTCCACGACGTCCACATAGGACCTATAGGACGCATAGGACCAATAGGACCAATGCTTCTCTCTACAGCGTCCGGCCTTCGCGGTAGACCGGCTTGATGAACTTGTTGGCCTCGGGGACGTTGGTCACTATCATCTTCTTCCAGTCGAAGTCGAGCTTCTTGCCGGCACGGAGGCCGACATTGCCCATCAGGACGAATTCCGTGAGCGGGCCGGAGTAGTCGAAATGTGTGCTCGGCCGGCCTTTGCCTTTGCAGGCGTCGAGCCAGTTGCGATGGTGGCCGGCGACGCGGGGCAGGGTCTTCTGTGGCCTCTTGTAGGCTCGCATCTTCGCCTCCGGGATGATGCGCGGTGAGCGTCCCCAGCCCTCGCCGAGAATGCTGCCCTTGGTGCCGATGAAGAGAATGCCGTTGTCCTCGACGCTCCTGCCTTCCTCCAACTCGGCCGGTCGCGGCGGCATCACTCCGCCTTCATACCACGTGATGCGGACCGGCGCCATGCCCGCGCGGGCGGGGACGTCGAAGTAGATGAGCGACGCGGCGGGGCAGACCTCCTCGGTCGTGCCGTAGGAGCTGGCCTCGACCTGGAAGCGATCCACCTGGTCCAGCTTCAAGGCCCAGAAGGCCGGGTCCAGGTGATGGCAGGCGAAGTCGCCGATCGTGCCCGAGCCGAACTGCCACCAGGCGCGCCAGCGGACCGGGGCGTAATCGGGGTGGTAGGGTCGGGGCGGAACGGGGTCGAGCCATCGTTGCCAGTCGAAACCGGCGGGCACCGGCGGCGTGTCCTTCGGCCGGTCTGTGAGATCGCTCCAGCGGCGAGCGCCCGTGTTCGTCCAGGCATGGACCTCGCGGACGTCGCCAATCGCGCCATCCCAGATCCATTCACAGGTAAGGCGGATATCCTCGCTGGAGTGTCCGAAGTTGCCAAGCTGCGTTGCGACGCCGGCCTTGCGGGCTGCCTCGGTGACGATACGGGTTTCATAGACCGTGCGGCACAGGGGCTTCTCGCAGTACAGGTGCTTCTTCTTGGCGAGGACAGCCAGCGAGACCACGGCGTGCGAGTGGTCCGGCGTGGCGACAAGGACGGCGTCAATATCCTCCTTGTCGAGCATCTCGTTGTAGTCGTGGTAGGTGGCGCAAGGCTGGCCGTACTTCTGCTGGACCAGCTCCATGGCGGGGTTGAGGCCGGCTGTGCCGCCGTAGTAGAACATGCTGTAGTCGCTGACCTCGTTAATGTCGCACAGGGCGGCGATGCGCACGTCGGGCTCGTTGAAGAGCTGTTTCATGTTCACGGTGCCCTGGCCGCCCGTGCCGATGATCGCCACGTTGACCTTCTCGCTCGGCGCCGCATTGCCGGCGCCGCCAAGTACGTGGCTCGGCACCACAGTGAAAGCCGCTGCCGCCGCAGCCCCGCCCAGCAAATCCCTGCGAGTGATGTTCCCGGTCTTCCTATCGCTCATAGACGCTCACCTCATTTCATCCGGCGGGCCGTGTTCGTCCCGTTCCTGTCGGTCCCGCATATCCAAAACATGGTTCGAACAATCAATAGTCCATGCTACCACCGATATGCGGTACATTCAAGGAGCCTAAGCCTGCGGCTCAGGGCTATCGCATCTAAATTCGAGCTGGCCCTCTTGGCCCCGAAAACGCTGATCGGATGGTGGCCAACCTGACATTGCGGTCGTCAATCACCTGAACCAACCTGCGTTTCTGAACAAGGAATCGCGGCTGGCCAATTTAGATGCGATAGCCCTGGCCTGCGGCTATTCACATGAATGCAGAAGTGATTGGCCCGAGCGGCGTGGTCAGTTCAGGATCGCCTCTTCCCGGTAGGCGGGTACGGCGACCTCCCAGCCGGTTCTTTCGCGGATGAACTGGCCGAAATGCATGGCGCTTGTGACTTCACCATGCACGATGAAGAGTTTGTGCGGCGGCTTACTCAGCGACTTCAACCATTGCAGCAACTCTTCCTTGTCGGCGTGAGCGGAAAACCCCTGGATCTGGACGATGCGGGCCTTGACCGGATAATTCTGGCCGAGGATGCGGACCTCGGGGTCGCGGTCAACGATGCGTCTGCCGAGCGTGCCGGTGGCCTGGTAACCGACGAACATGATGGTGCTCTCCGGGCGGGAGATGTTGTTGACCAGATGGTGCTTGACTCTGCCGGCGGTGCACATGCCGGAGCCGGCGATGACGATGATCGTGCCCTTGATGTGATTGATTGCCTTCGATTCCTTCGTGGTCTCGGTAATCTTGAGTCCCGGGAAGCTGAGCGGCGAGCCATTCTTCTTGATGAATTGATGCATCTGGCTGTCGAACAACTCCGGATGTCGCTGGAACACTCTCGTGATCGCGCCCGCCATCGGACTATCGAGAAAGACCATGATCTGTGGGATGGCGTCCCGAATTAGCAGCTCATCGATGTAGTAGAGCAGTTCCTGGGATCGTTCCAGGGCGAAGCTCGGCACGATGATATTTCCCCCGGCGGCCCTGGTCGCGTTGACGACCTCGGCGATGGCGGCCTTGATATCCTCCGGCCCGCCGTGCACGCGGTCCCCATACGTGGATTCGACGAGCACGTAATCACCGTCTCCGGCGGCATCCGGATCGTTCAGGAAGGGCCGATTCGCCCGGCCCACGTCGCCCGAGAACAGCACGTGTTTGGTGTCGCCATCGCGATGGGCAGCGACATGAATGAACGAGGAACCGAGCACGTGACCGGCATCGGAGAACATCGCCTGCACGCCCGGAGCGATTTCCACTTGCTCCCCGTAGGGCACGCCTTCAAACAGCGGCGTGCAACGCTGCGCATCCTCGACAGTGTACAGGGGCACATCGCCAAAGGGACCTTGGCGTCCCTCCTTCTTGTGCCTCTTGCGTTTGTAGGCCGCGTCTTCTTCCTGAATATTCGCCGCGTCGAGCAGGATGATGCGTGCGATTTCCGCCGTCGCCGGCGTGCAATAGATGCGTCCCTTGAAGCCTTCCCTCACCAGCTTGGGCAGCAGGCCGGAGTGGTCCAGGTGTGCATGGGTCAATAGCACGGCGTCGATGCTCGCCGGCGGCACGTCGAACGGGTCCCAGTTGCGCGATGCGAACTGCCGCTCCTGGTACAGGCCGCAATCGACCAGGATCCTCGTATCATCGATCTCCAGCAAATGCCGTGACCCCGTGACATTCTGAGCGGCCCCGAGGAACCTGAGTCTTGCCTGCATGCCATGCTCCTGCGTGATTCACTGCTTGCATTTACGGTTCTACCTCTTTATCGGCAGATGACATGCAGTCGATGAGCAATGTATGGCACGTGGGCCGATAACGTTTTGACGGCGATGCGTGCAAAATGATATAATGGACGCATGGATCTCAGGACTTACAGCACTATTCGACCGATATAGTCAGTAGCCGCTGTCGTGGCAACGAAGTGTACCGGAGGAGATGTTCCGCATGAGAGACAGGCGCCTGGTCGTATTGTTGAGCATCTTAGGGACTCTTACAGCGGGGGCGGCCGTTTACCCGGTGGGGGACCTCAACACCGACCGCAAGGTCGATTTTGTCGACCTGCGAATCCTCGCCGATAGCTGGCTGGATGCCGAATGCGGAGACCCTGGGGTGCCCGGCGGACCTGGATGGCGACGGCGAGGTGACTCTGGCCGATTTCTCGCGGCTGGGACGGAACTGGCGCACCAACGACGAGACCCCGGTCATCAACGAATTCCTGGCCAGCAACGGCAGCCGCCTGCCGCTCGTGGGAGGGGAACTCCTTGATGCCGACGGGGACTCGTCCGACTGGATCGAGCTGTACAATCCGACCGACCGAATCTTCGATCTCAGCGGGTGGTACCTGACGGATAACAGCGGCAACCTGACCAAGTGGCAATTTCCCAGCGGGACGAAACTGAATCCGAATGGCTATCTGATCGTATTTGCCTCCGGCAAAGACCGGACGGCAGGGGAGCTGCACACGAATTTCCAACTGGCCGCCGCGGGGGGCTACCTGGCCCTGGTGAAGAGCGACGGCCGCACCGTGGCGGACGAGTACGATCCGGGCTACCCTGAGCAACTGACGGATGTCTCGTACGGTCTGGGCCAGTCGGCCGCGCAGTTCATCAGCTCCGGCTCGACAGTGGCCTACCATGTCCCGCTTCCCGAGGATGCGGAACGGGATTGGACGGCCGTGGGCTTCAACGACGACGGCTGGCCCACAGCGACCGCCAGCCTGGGTTTCTCGCAGACCTCGCAGTTGGTGGGCCGGGATATCGGCAATGTCGCCATCCCCGGTGGTCACAACTTGCCCACTGCGACGACATTCATGGTCTTTGGCGACGGTGCGGACATCGGCGGTTCCGCGGATTCGTTCTATTACCTTTATATGCCCGTCCGGGGCGACGGTGAGTTGACGGCGCTCGTCATGGCCGTGATCGATACAGACGCTTGGGCCAAGGCCGGGGTTATGATCCGCGAGACGCTCGCTGCGAACTCCCGGCATGCCACCCAGGTTGTCTCCCCGCGAAGCGGCACGGCCTTCCTGCGGCGCACGGCCGTGGGCGGCGCCACCACCGCGGCGCAGGGCAATGCCTTCAAACCTCCCTATTGGGTCCGGATCACTCGGCGAGGCAACGTCTTCAGCGGCTACTGTTCCCCGAACGGGATCAACTGGGTGCAGCAGGGCACCGAGGTGATTGCCATGGGTCAGGATGCCTACATGGGCATGTGCGTGACCTCCCACGCCACGGGCACGACCACCGTCGCGGCGTTCAACAATGTGACCTTCGGGAGCCAGACGAACAACCTGTTGAGGGACAGGATGCTCGGCGTGAACGCGTCGGTGTGGGTGCGTGCGGAGTTCGACGCCGAAGAAACGGCGTTCTTCAACTCGCTGCGGCTGCAAATGCGGTACGAGGATGGCTTCGTGGCCTGGCTCAACGGCACGGAAGTGGCAAGGGCGAATTTCACGGACACGCCTCGCTGGGACTCCAGAGCCGACAGTGATCGTTCCGATCTGCTGATGGGTGATCCGGCCGTGCTCGACCTCTCCCGGCACAAGGGCCTGCTACGCGATGGCCGCAATGTGCTCGCGATCCAGGGGCTCAATGATGACAAAGCCAATTCGGTCTTCCTGGCTGCGCCGGAACTGGGCGCCTCCGGACAGATCAGGATTCCACAGTACTTCGTCACGCCGACGCCCGGCCAGGCCAATGTCTCCGGGGCTGTCGATCTTGTGGCCACGCCCGAGCTCAGCCGCGAGCGAGGCTTCTACTCGGCGTCGTTCCCGCTGAGCATCTTCTGTGATACGCCCGGGGCCGCGATCCGGTACACGACGAATGGAACAAAGCCAACGGAAATCAGCGGCCTGACGTACTCGGGCCCGATCACCATAAGCACGACGACCTGCTTGCGCGTAGCTGCGTTCAAGCCGGGTTGGATGTCAAGTCCTGTGCAGACACACACGTTCATCTTCCTCGACAAGGTGCTGCAACAGCCGAAAAATCCGCTCAGCTTCCCGGCACTGTGGGGCTCCACCAACGCCGACTATGAGATGGACCCGGATGTTGTGAACAACGCGCAGTATCGGAATCAGCTCAAGCCGGCCCTGCTGTCCCTGCCCACGATGTCTGTCGTGAGCACCGTGGACAATCTGTTCGGGCGCAGGGGCTTCACGCGGATCCGTGGGGCCAGGGCACTCAGTGGGAACGCCCTGTGTCTGTCGAGTGGATCAACCCCGACGGCACGACGGGCTTTCACGTCGATGCGGGGCTGCGGATCTACGGCGGTGCGTTCCGTGGATACAATCTGACCCGCAAGAAGTCGTTCCGCTTGTTGTTCAAACGTGACTATGGCCCGACGAAGCTGGATTTCAAGCTGTTCGAGGAGGACGACGCGACCACCAGCTTCGACATGATCATTCTGCGAGCCGGGGCCAACGATGGCTGGAATGACTGGGGCCGGGCCAACACACAATATATCATCGATGAGTTCATGCGGCGGACCCAATTGTCGCTGGGCCAGGTCGCTGTCCATGGGACGTTCGTGCACCTGTATCTCAACGGGCTGTACTGGGGCCTGTACAACTTGACGGAGCGACCGGTCGAATCCTTCTGCGCCGCCTATTTCGGAGGGGACGAGGAAGAGTGGGATGCCGTCAATCGCGGCGAGGCCAGGGGCGACGGCAATCTGACCACGTGGAACGCCATGCTCAGCCGGTCCCGGGCGGGATTGTCCGACCCTGCCTCCTACCAGAGAATCCAGGGCAACAACCCGGACGGGATCCGCAACCCCGCCTATGACGATCTGCTCGACGTCGATAATTACATCGACTACATGTTCTCCAACTTCTGGGGCGGCACGGGCGACTGGCCGGGGCACAACTATTATGCCGCCTGCCGCCGGCCCCCGAATTCCACGGGCTTCAAATTCTTCAACTGGGATGCGGAGGGGGCGATTGTCATCTGGTCCGACCTCAACGCCAACGTGACCAATGTGAGGGATGGCGCCGCGATTCCCTACGCCGCCCTGCGACAGAATTCCGAGTTCTGTCTGCTCTTCGGCGATCACACGCAGAAGCATCTCTTCAACGACGGGCCCGCGACCTTCGGGCCTTCGTACGCGCGCTACAAGAAACTGGCGGATCAGGTCGAGCTGTCGATCATCGCGGAGTCGGCGCGGTGGGGAGATCAGTCCAGTGCAACACCGTACACACTCGCCGACTGGCGTAAAATGCGGGATTACATCCTGGGCACGTACATGCCGCAGCGTCCGGCGATCGTGCAGAACCAGTTGAAGAATGCGGGTCTTTACCCCACAACGCCCGTCCCGGTATTCAGCATAAACGGTACACCGAGGCAGGGCGGGATGGTCCCGTCCAACAGTCTGCTCACCATGAGTGTTGCCAGGGGACGCGCGTACTACACCACGGACGGCAGCGATCCTCGCGTGCCTGCGTGGCAATCCACGGACGGCAAGATCGTCACGTTGCTCGCGGAGAATGCGCCGAAGCGGGTCCTGGTCCCCAGTGTGGCCAACGGCGGCAATCTGCTCAGCAACATCCCGGCCGGTTTCCAGGTCACGTACTACAAGGCTACCGTGGCCGTCGATAGCATTGCGGCGGCTGAAGGCGTCATCGCCAATCCCACGCAGCAGGCCGCCGTGGCCAGGGAGCAGGCCAGGGTTATCAACTACTTCAACACGGGCAGCCTAGGCAATTTCGACAACGACCGACCCTTCCCGGGCACGACCCTGGATGCCGATGTCGAGGACTTCGTGGTTCTCGTGACGGGCAAGGTGATGATCCCGGCGACAGGCGAATGGACCTTTGGCGTCAACAGCGATGACGGCTTCTCGATGACGCTGACCAGGAAGGGCAAGACGTACACGAGCTCCTACCCAGATCCGCGGGGACCGGGCGATACGCTGACCGTTTTCAATGTCACCGAGGCAGGGTCACATGACCTGCGGCTGGTCTTCTACGAGCGGGGCGGCGGCTCCGAGCTCGAGCTGTTCGCGGCGCGAGGCAACATCACCTCGTTCAACGCCAACCAGTTCCGCCTCGTCGGCGACGTCAGTGCCGGTGGGCTGCAAGTCGGGGAAGGCAATGTCTGGTACGCGAATCTCTTCGATGATTCCTCGTGGACGGCCGGGACCGGCGGCGTCGGCTACGAGGCGGGCACAGGCTACCGTGATTACATCGGCATCGACGTGCAGAGCCAGATGTACAGGATCAATGGAGGCTGCTACATCCGCATTCCGTTCACAGTGAGCAAGACGGGGTTCTCCAACACGATATTGAAAGTCCGCTGCGACGACGGTTTCGTGGCCTACCTGAACGGAGCGGAGGTGGCCCGCCTGAACTTCACAGGCGAGCCCCAGTGGAACTCCCTCGCCTCCGGTGGCAATGCGGATGAGGCCGCCATGGCGTGGGCAAGCTTCGACATCTCCGATTATGCGAGTCTGCTCTGGGAGGGCACGAACCTGCTGGCCATCCACGGTCTCAACACGCCCCTTGACAGCTCCGATTTCCTGCTCTCCGTGGAGCTGGTGGCGGGAGAGATCAGCCAGGGGGCCGTCTCGCCGACGGCAATCCAGTTCGGCAACCCTGTGCAACTGACCGAGAGCACGCATATCAAGGCCCGGACCTTTGATGGTCGGTGGAGCGCGTTGAACGAGACGGTGTATGCGGTTGGCCCGGTGGCCCAAAGCCTGCGGATCAGCGAGATCATGTACCACCCGCTCGACACAGGCAGTCCCGACGATCCGAATACCGAGTACATCGAGCTGACCAATGTCGGCGCCGAAACGATCAACCTGAAACTGGTGAAGTTCGCCAATGGCGTCGATTTCACGTTCCCCAGCTACATTCTGGCTCCCGGCGGCTATTGCCTCGTAGTCAAGGACACGGTTGCGTTCGGTGGGAAGTACGGGGCAGGATTGCCCGTGGCAGGGGAATACGCGGGCAGTCTGAATAATGCGGGCGAGCGGCTCGAACTGCTCGATGCCACGGGCGCGGCTATTCACGATTTCCGCTTCGAGGACGACTGGTTCGATGTCACCGACGGCCCGGGTTTTTCCCTCACGCTCAGGGACCCGCCGACGGCAGACCCAAACGCACTCGGGGAGGCAGATTCGTGGCGGCCCAGCGTGCATGCGGGCGGCTCGCCGGGCTTCGGCGATGAAGGCCAGGTGGCTGAGCTTGGAGCCGTGGTGATCAATGAGCTGCTGGCCAACTCGCAGGGCGCCGGGCCGGACTGGATCGAGCTGTACAATACGACCGGCCAGGCCATCGATATCGGCGGTTGGTTCCTCAGCGACGATGCGGACGATCTGATGAAATATCGGATCGCGGCCGGCACGAGCATTCCCGCCGGCGGCTATCTGGTATTCGGTGAGAATGAGCACTTCGGCAATCCCGATGATCCGGGCTGCAGAGATCCGTTCGCGCCTCAGTGGTGACGGGGAAACCGTGTACCTGCATTCGGGCTCCGAAGGAGTCCTGACCGGCTACAGCGAACAGCAGAAATTCGAGGCCTCCGACCCCGGCGTTTCACTGGGCCGCCACCATAAGAGCACGGGCGGCTACGATTTCGTAGCCTTGGAGGCGCCCACGCCGGGTCGGGCCAACGCCGATCCGTTGGTGGGGCCGGTCGTGATCAATGAGATCATGTACAATCCGGGCATACCTGCCGACGCGGAGTACGTGGAACTTCTCAATATCAGTGCCGACTCTGTCACGCTGTACGATGCAGGAGAGAAGGCCTCCTGGCGATTCAGCAATGACCCGGAAAATCCAGGGATCGAGCTGTTGTTGCCCGCGAAGCCGGCCGTGACGTTGGCCCCCGGCGAGTACCTGCTGCTGGTGAAAGATCTGAACCTGTTCGGCACGAAATACACGGTCCCGGCGGGGATGAAGATCCTCGCCTGGGGCCACGGCAATCTGGCCAATGGAAGCGAAAAGGTCCAGCTCAGCAGGCCGGGGGGGCAGGATATGGATGGGACGCGGTATTGGATTCGCGTGGATCGTGTCACCTACAGCGATGGTGCGCATCCGGACGATTTCCTCGGTGGCGTTGACCTGTGGCCCGTCGGGGCGAACGGCCAGGGCTCATCCCTGAACCGGATTGACCCGGCGACCTACGGCAACGACCCGGCCAACTGGAAAGCCGCCACCGCCTCGCCCGGCGCAGCCAACTGACGGCACGTCCTTCGCTCGCTATCGCGGGTAGGCGTGGGGGAAGGTCTCCGCACGCGTGAAGGCTTCGACGTGGCCGTCCAAGATCGCGCAGTTGCCTTTGCCGCTGAACAGGTCGGCGGCGGAGGCGTTGTGGAAGCCGCTGACCACGTCATAGAACTGTCCGACGCCCTCGGGACCGGGTCTTATGAGATTGGGATTGCCCCCGACTTTGCTGAGCCAGCCCTTGACCATGTTGTCATCCCCCGGGACCATGAACGTGTCGTTGAGACCCGAGGCGTTGTAGCTGGTGTCAACCAGCGAGCTCTCTTCCACAAAGGAGAATGTATTGGCGGGCTGTTTCACCTGGGAGATCTTTTTCACACCGGTCACTTGCACGCCCGCGTTGTCGCTGCCAAGATAGGCATTCATCGTGTAGTTGTACCACGGTCTGTAATGCTTGACCGTTGCGCCGGCGGCCATGAAGAACTGGTCTTGGGAGTTACGGACGGCCAGGGTTTTGAACGTAGGACAAATGAAGGCCTTGGCGTTGGCCAGGTAGTGGAAGAACGGGCCCGCAAATTCCGGGTGTTTACTCAGGTTGACATCGTCGTTGCACCAGCGCAGGTGAAGGGCCTCACTCATCCCGGATTCGATGGGATAGGGCCTTGGCTGTGAGAAGTAGCAGCTCTCCGGCAGGGGGAATCTGCCGTCGTTATCGTCGAGGTACATGGTTATGGCCAGGCAGTAGTTCTTGAGATTGCCTTTGCAGGCCATCTCCTGGGCCTGGTTCTTGGCCTTGCTCAAGGCGGGCATCAGGATGGCCATCAGCAGGGCGATAATGGCAATGACAACGAGCAGTTCGATGAGTGTGAACCCTCTGGATCGCATAGCAGTACCTCCAGGTCTCAAGACGGGCCTGATCAGACTCGCAAAGAACCCGTATGCTCCACCGGCCGACAGCCGAATGAACAACTCGACCGGAATCTCGACGCGGCATCAGCAGTATTCTATCCGCAGCGACCCGCTCGTGCAAGGGCATTTGCCTGGTTTTCCCAGCCGCCCGCTATTCCGGACGCAGTCGAATCAGGGCCACTCCATGACGGGGAACGCTCGCGGTGAAGCGGTCCGTAGATCGGCCGAGGTCCTTTTGCCGCCACAGGTCGCGGGCTTGGCGCGGGCCATCGATGCCAAGCAGTGTCCAGTCCACAGTGATTTCTCGCTGCAGTTCCGCCAGGTTGAACAGGCCCACGGCCAGTGAGCCGTCCTCCATGGGCTTGGCCATTATCAGGGTTTCGTCGTTCTGCACCAGTGGCTTGGCCTGCTTGCCGAGCGGGTCCTGATCGACGTCGATCACCTCGGGGTTGCACAGGACATTGACTGTGAAGTCGTCGAGCTTAGCCATATCGCCGGAGAAGAACAGCGGGGAGGCCATCAGGCACCACATGGACATGTAGCTGTACTGCTCATTGGGCGTCAGCTTCGTCGGTTGGCCCGGCTCATTCACGTTGTGGGCGTTGCCTACCCAGCCGATCAGGATGTAGTCCGGGTCGTTCCAGTGGCCGGGGCCGGCATACTCGTAGTGCCGGGCGTTGCTCAGGCCGATGTTGTAGAACCCAGGCAGCAGGGCGCCCTGCTCCAGGCCCAGGTCGCCTGTAGTCCGCCAGCAGTGGCCGTCAACCTCGGCGCCCCACGTCCACACGTCGCCCATGCCGTACTGGCAAAGGTTGTACACAATGTCTCGCGGCAACTCCTTCAGGATGTCGCCCATCTTCTTGTAGGGCCGTTGCAGGTGTTCGAGGTCCTTGCCGCCGGCGACCTGGCTGTAGGAGCACCAGTCGTATTTGAGGAAATCGAACCCCCACTCCGCGAACTTCTCGGCGTCGGCCTGCTCGTGCTCGTAGCTGGCGACGTAGCCGGCACAGGTCCACGGGCCGGGCCCGGTGTAAAGTCCGGCCTTGAGGCCCTTGCTGTGGATGTAATCGACCATGCCCGTGATGTTCGGGAATTTCGCATTGGGCAGGATGGCCCCCTGGCTATCGCGATAGGGCTCGTCCCCCTTTTGCTTCATCCAGCAGTCATCGATATTGACGTACTGGTAACCGTGGTCCGCCATGCCGGAGGAGATCATCACGTCGGCGGCGTTGCGCATATGCTCCTCAGTCACGTGGGTGTAATGGATGTACCAACTGTTCCAGCCCATCGGCGGCGTCAGGGCCAGCATGTCGCCGACCAACAGCTTGAATGTCCGCAGATCCGATCCGTGCTCATTCCTCGCTTCTATGGTCACGACCGTTTCGCCTCGTTCTTTCGGCACGCGACCGGTGATGATACCGGTCGCGGCATCGAGTTCCATACCCTGCGGCAGGTTGGCGGCCGCGAACTGAATGGGCCGTGTGCCCGTGCAGGGGATACGATAGATGAAGGGCCGGCCCGGCCGGGCGCCATACACCTTCGGCCCGTTGATCTTCGGCTGAGGTCCGGGCTTGGGCGTAAGGACGATTCGCTCCTCTACAGGCGGCTTCGGCACATCGAGGGCCTGCGGCTTGTCGCCGGCGACGACAAACTCCGCCTGCGCCCAGTCCGCGTGGTCGAAATCGGTCCCGTCGCTGCCTGAGGTCACAATCAGCATCAGATACCGAACGCCTGTCAGTGACACATCTATGGTCTTGGCCTTCTGCCCGCCTTTCATCGTCCGGCTGTCAAACAGCCTTTTGCCATCGCCGTACACCTGGAACCGCACCGTCCCTCTGCCGTTGGTCGCATCGTCCACGCCAACTTGCGCACGGAATCGCTCCGTCTTGCCGTCGAGCTTTACATAGAATAGTGACTCGGCGTGGGTCCCTACGCCGTGCTCGAACGCCTGCCCGCCGATGGAGATTGTCTTGTCTGTAACCGTCTTGTCCGCCAGCGGCTTGCCCCACCCGCTCGACATCTTCGAGAGATCCAGTTCCCCCAACCGGACAACCTCCTCAGCGTACGCAGCCGCTCCATCGCCAAACACAAGGAAAGCTGTAAACAGGATCGATACACCCCACAGGTTTCTAAGCATACTCCTTACCCCTTCCAGTTGCCCGTAATCAACATTCAGCATTCTACGGCATGGGACAATGTTAACAGAAGCCGGTGTCCAAATCAATTTGCTGTCTGGAACCTTCCCCTGTCCCCCATAAGCAAAATAACTACAATTCTTTTCGAAAATAGATGAAATTTGGTGCTTGCAACGGCTCCTGTGGCGCGGTATCCTGCCAAAATATTACAGGAGAAACTGGATGATGCGTCGTGAGAGTGGAATCAACGTTGATTGACCCGATACTGATTTCCCGCCTTTGATCCCCTCTTTTCGCTGATTCTATAGGATACAAGAAGAGTATAAAATCGAAGTGAAGGTGCAGCCCCGTGCTGATCGGAGACCGTTGCCGAGGCCGGGACACACGCTCAATGAAGCAAAGGAGTAGAAGATGAATATCTACGTAGGGAATCTGTCATTCGAGGTCACGGACGAGGAATTGCGGCAGCTTTTCGCCACCTACGGCGATGTGCAATCCGCCAGCGTCGTGAAGGATCGGTTCAGCGGTGAATCGCGAGGATTCGGGTTCGTCGAGATGCCGGCGCAAAGATGCCGACGCGGCCATCGCGGCCCTCAACGGCACGGACCTTCGCGGCCGAAGCATCATGGTCAACGAAGCGAAGCCCAAGACGCCGAAGCGAGGCGGTGGCGGCGGCGGCGGATACGGCGGTGGTGGTGGCGGACGCGGCGGACGCGGCGACCGGTACTGATATCCCATTTCGTAAGCCCTGCAACTATCCGGGAAGAGACAGGTATGTCGCTTCCCGGATAGTCTCAGAAAGAGACCGTCGTTCCGAGCATGTCTCAAGGCCATGGGTGCCATGCTTACGCTCACGTAAGCATGCTGTGCCTATTGAATCGAACATGTCTACGCACGCATAGGTACGTGCTTAGCCCATGAAGGCATGATCTTGGGTGGCACGGACAAACTCGTTTGTCTGTGGGCTCTCGGAGTGGCCGGGCCTATCGAGACAGCGCCGTCACCGCATTTGGCGGTGCCACCCGGAGCAGGGGAGGTTTCACGTCAAACGCGTACAAGCGTAGACATGGCACGCGGCAGGTGGGTTTGTGAGAGGCGCCGAGCGTGGTAGTTTCAGCCGCAGGATCTGTGAAACTGCGGCATTGCCATCCGTTCGACCGGAGACACCATTCACACGCGGTCAGAAGGCTGCAAAGGTCGGTCGGTCTGCTGGCGGCAGGGAACAGGGCTGCGCCCGGTGCGCAACTGCTCCCTGGCGGTTTGCAGACGCTGGAGGAAATCGCTCCTCCGGAAATTGGAGGTCCACTTGCGGATGGTGATCCAGCCGCCAAAACGAATGACGCGGCTACGCCATCGCCGGTTCCACTGTCGCCAGGCAAAATTGAGGCGGTGAAGCGACAGGGCCAGCGCCGGGAAGGAAAGGATGCTGGCCACCACGAGGAACAGGTAGTGGAACTGGTACACGCGGCTCATGATCCTCTTGCCCGCTCGTTGCAGTTGTTCCGGATCGATCGAGTCATCGGGCTCGAAGAGCGGGAAATTGCCGTCATAGTATTCCCAGCCAACCTCCTGGATCGGATAGACCCTGTTTTGCTCCTGGAGCCGGCGGCGCAGGGCCGTGCCGGGCAGGGGGACGGGGAGCAGGACCTGTGCGGTGTCGATCTTGGCCCGGTGGATGAAGCTCTTGAATCGTTGCACCCGCTCCGCGAGGGGCATGGTGAACTCGACCCCCGGCGGCATCGGGTAACCGAAGATGAACATTCCGTGCACGGTGAACCCGGCTCGGCGAAAGACCCGGACAAGGGATAGCATCTGCCCGGAATCAAGATGCTTGTTCATAGCCTTCAGTTCCTCGTCGATGGGCGACTCAAAACCGATGGCCACGTTCCGGATTCCCGCCTGACGCATGGCGGCCAACAGTTCCGGGTCTCTGGCTTTGTCCAGCCGGATTTGCACGGTTGTCACTAATTGCCTGCCAATACGCTCTTGATACTCTGCGAGCAGCCGGCAAAAGCGCAGCGTCTCCTCACGGTCCTGGCCGAACAGGTCATCGACGATGAAGAAACTCCTGGCCTTGTGGGTTTCCACGAGCTCGCTGATGCTTCCGAGCAGCCGTTCGACCGGTGCCGGCCGGGGCTTGCCCTTGACCGTACAGAACTCGCAGTTCATGCAGCAGCCGCGCACCCGCTCGACCGGATAGATCTTGATTCGGGCATAGCGGACCAGGGAAAAATCCGGATAGGGGAGCAGGCTGAACTCTGTAAGCGGCTCGCGCTGCCCGGTGTTGACCACCTGGCCATTCTGCAAGTAGGCGATGCCTTGGATGTCGCGTACATCGCGGCCACCCTGCACAGCAGCCAGAAGCTCGCGGATCGTCCACTCGCCTTCGCCCAGAACCACGTAATCGATGCCCGAGGACAGCGCCTCGGCGATATTGTCGCCTGCGAAGTGCTGCCCGCCGGCGATGGTTATGACGCCGTGCCGCTTGTACTGCCGGGCCAGTTCGTACAGGTGAGGGACCGTGCTGGTCAAACCGCCGTAGAACCCGACGACATCGGCGGGCCGTTGTTCCTGAAGCATATCGTGATCGGCCCCCCCGTGAGGACCTCGCGGGCCGTATCGGCCCAGATTGTTCTCATCGATCACCTCCGCATCCCAGCCCTCCATCTCGTTCACGGCACTGGCCACGCATACCGGACCCAGGGCCGTAGTGATGCTGGCGATGCTGGAGTAGATGTTGAATCCCGGAAACGCCGGCACGACAATTCGCAGCCTGTATCTTCTCCCATTCGATCCGGACATTGTTCTGCTCAATCCTTACGATGATTGCCAATTCACTCACACGACGCATGGTATGCATACGATTCCGGGGCCTGGGTGCTCTCAGTTTTCTGCCAATAATCCGGATCGTAAAGTCCTCATCCATGAGGATGTGTCCACGTCCAAAGGCGAAGACGGGAACTGATGCTCACGCCGCCGGCGACTCTACAGCACCTGTTTGCCCTTGCCCTGCTGGATCAGAGGGACGTAGTTCTCGAGCTCGCTGAGGATACGCGCATCCGTCAGATCGATGACCTTTCGCTTCTCGTGCGCCATGTACGCCGCCATGATCAACGTCGCAATCAGCTTGCCATATTCGAAGTTGAGCAGGGCATCCCGGCCTTTCTCGAACGCCTGGAGCGCATCGATCCATTCGGCGATGTAGCCGTACAGAGCGATCTCGTCGGGCTGCAGGATGAGCGCCCCACGGGACGCCTGGGATTTCTCCAGGGCTAGCTCGCTATCCGCCACGGCGGTCGCCGCGGCGTCACTGATGAACATGCCCGCAGGCGACTGCAGGGAGTTGACGGTATACGAATACCCCGGCCCGAAGGTCTCCATCAGCAGGCGAAGCCCGGGAGCGTCGTACATCCAGGAGTTCGTCGCCTGGACGACGCTGCGCTGCCCGGTGCCCGGGTCCTCGAATTCAAGGGTGACGCTGGAATAATCCTCGGCAGGCGTAGCGGAGTAATCCACCCCGCGCTGCTTGAGCTGGCCGATCCACGGCGGCTTGCCCCATTTGAGCAGTGCCATCGTCGCGCTGACGCGTAGCGGCTTGAGGTAATTCACGGGTTTATCGGCCGGGGTGATCATGTACATGCCGCAGGCGATGCTGTGACAACCCATGTCGCAGCAGACGCCGCCGCCCTGCGTGGTGGGGTTCCAGAACCAGGGCTCATGGGGACCGCCGTGCTCCTCGGCGCTGCGCCAGATGAGGGGCGCCCATCGCCTTTTCCACCTGGAGCAGTTGGGCACGGGCCTGGACGATGGCGGGCATGTGGATCTGGTTTTCGAAGTACGCCGTAGGGACATTCATCGCCTTGGCGATTCGCACCAGCGTGTCCGCCTCACTGACGTTGCGCGCCAGGGGCTTTTCAATGATGATGCCCTTGATCTCCGCGCCGTCCTCGACGGCCCGGGCGATCTCCCGCATCATCTCGACGCGGGCGAAGTTCGGGGCGAAAATGCAGACGACATCCACGGCTCGTGTCAGCTCAGCAATGGAGTTGTAGGCCTTCGTGTCACCAAGGTGGTCCTGCCGGGCGACCTGGGCCAGGGCTTCGGCGCCCTTCAGCGCATAGATCCCCGCGAGTTCCACGTTCCGCACGGACCGCAAGGCCCGCTCGTGGAACTTCGCGACAAAACCTGCTCCAATCATCCCGATTTTCAACATGGGCTGATCCCTTTCAAGTGACGAAGCCTGAACTGTTCATTCCTATGTACCGCCACAGGGCACAAAATGCAATGATAAATCGCGCTCCGCTTTTGCCGGTGCGTGACTACATTTCGTGGGCCCCGATGGCTTCGCAGGGCGGGCGAGGACGCCCACCCTACGCCCAGAGCCGTCGGCACTCTTCGTAGGTCGTGCATCCTCGCACGACCCTTGTGCCCCGCGTGAAAAAGGCCCAAAAGACGAGCTTTCCCAACCGGCCGACAGAATCTCCCCCACGAAATTTAGTCGCACACTTTTGCCGCATGTGCCTGTAACATGGGGGTCCCCCGCGCAACTGCATTTGTAGTCGTGGCTGACCGATCACGTTTTACCTGGAGTGAACTGGCATGCAACGGAAGATGAGCCGAAGAGATGTGATTCGCGCTTCCGCACTGCTGGCGGGCGGTGTTTGCGGATGCCGAGCAACGAATGGCCCTGTCTCACCGCGATCGACCTGCTGTGACACGCCGGACCTGGAACCTGCGAGTCTGACCATCGAGCAGAACCGCCTGGTAATTGACCTGACGAAGGCGCATTCGCTGGGCGAAGTGGGCACCGCCGTCTACGTCACCAACGAGGAGAAGTCACTTAAATTAATCCTCGTGCGGGCCGACCGGCGGGAATACTTCGCGTTATCGCGGCTCTGCACGCATGGCGGGCAGACCATCAGCTACAACCGCAATCGCGGCATCCTGCAATGCAACAACTTCAACCACTCCATCTTCGACCTGAGCGGCCAGATCGTGAAAGGGCCCGCCGAGACACCGCTCAAGTCCTACCCTGTCAATCTCATCGAAGACACACTGATCGTGGCCATCTGACCGGAGGTGTGGACATGGTTCGCAGAACATTGATGGTCTTGTGCGTGAGCAGCTTGAGTCTCCTGCCGGCGTGTGCCACGCAATCTCATTCACAGGCAAGGGTGTGGCGCAATCCGAAGGACGATATGAAGTTCGTCCGGGTCCCTGCGGGGAGCCTCCTGGCCCAAATCCTTGCTGTGCCAAAGGACCCGAACAATCCGGAGAAGACGGTTTCACAGCAGATGACGTTTGAGAATGGGTTCTGGCTGGGACAGACGGAAGTGACGGTCGGACAGTTTCGCCGGTTTGTCCGCCAAACGGGGTACGTCACGGACGCCGAG
This sequence comes from Sedimentisphaerales bacterium, assembly GCA_963708075.1. Classification (GTDB taxonomy): domain Bacteria; phylum Planctomycetota; class Phycisphaerae; order Sedimentisphaerales; family Anaerobacaceae; genus PLanc-01. The sequence continues at coordinate 2,434,078 of OY970194.1, read as the reverse complement.
AAAGCCGGGAACCGCTTCACCTGGAAAAGCCCGGGTTTCAGGCAGGCGGCGAACCATCCGGCTGTATACCTCAGTTATGCCGATGCTCTGCAATATGCAGGGTGGGCCGGGATGGATCTGCCGACGGAAGCAGAATGGGTCTACGCCTGTCGGGCCGGCACCTCCACGGCGTTTTACTGGGGGGACGACGTTGACGGTCGATATGCCTGGCACCGCTGCAATACGGACGGCACAGGCACGCGCCCCGTCGGCCGTAAGCTGCCAAACCCCTGGGGTTTGCACGACATGGTGGGCAATGCATGGGAGTACTGCAAGGTGGGCGAGACCTGTTTCGCCCTACGGGGCGGGGCGTGGACCCGCTGTCCCGCATATCGAACCCGGTTGGGCAGCATGACCGGCAACCTCCTGGTAGAGACAGTCGAGCCCCGCCTGCAAGAGTGCGACCCCAACCCCAAGTATCCCCCATATCCGTGGGATGATGATCGGGGTTTTCGGTGCATCAGACGCACAATCGCTGCTGTGGAATGATAGCCATGTATTGGCGAGTGGCTCAAACCATGATCAGGACCTGTCCGCCCTCTGTCGTGACTTTGTATTGCTTGAGCGGGCGTTTGGCTGGGCCTCGGATGACGCTGCCGTCCGGCGAGTACTGCGAGCCGTGACAGGGACAGTCGATGCGACCCATGTCCTTGTTATAGTTGACCGTGCAGCCCCGGTGCGTACAGATCGCACTGACGGCAAGCAGGGCGTTGTCAGTGAGGTGCATCACCAGGATTTTGTCGCGAAGCCCCTTGGGTTTGACAAGAGTACTGCCCTCGGACGCGAGCAGGGCTGCTGACTGAGCCCCGGTCAGGCGGATAACCCCTTGTTTTGGTTCGGCCGTTACGTCCGCCTTGCGGGAGCCAAGAACTGCACAACCGCCGCATGCGACTGCTGCTGCCGCGCCGAGGCAGAGAAAGTCCCGCCGGGAAGTCCTTTCTTGAAGCATCATGATATCCTCGCATATTCATCATCATACGCCTTACTTGTCCGGTCCATCCCCATCCCTCTACTCCGGCCCTGGAGGACAGACAATCAGGAATATGCCTAGGGGAGGGTATATCTGTCCTTCAATCTGTTCACGGGGTTTATCGAAACAAGTCTCGACTGGAAACGGTCCCTCATGAGTTCCCTGAGCCTTCTGCCGGCCCTGATTGCCGCACCAAACCATAGCAGACATAGTCCTGCGCCACCCAACCTCGCGTCGCCGGTGGCGTAATGCCTGCAGGTGGGCCTATACGAGCGCACAATGACAAAGGAGACAACCATGGCGGAGCACAGGAAATACAGCATCAATGAAGCATCGAGGGAGGAGTTGGCGGAGATTCCGGGCGTTGACAACAGCAAAGCCGAGGCAATCATCGAGTTCCGCGAGCGGCGAGGCTGGATCCACAACCTGGAGGAGCTGGCCGACGTCGGAGAGATCGAGGCCAAAGACATGGACCAGCTTCGCAAATGGCTGACCACGGCGTCAGAACGCTCAGGCTCTTTGGAGTACGAGGGCCAAAAAGAAGAGCCGGATGTAGTCTAATCAGGCCGCCTGCATACTGTGGCGCCGACTTGACCCTGGCCGTGCAAGTGCCGTCCCGGAAATGTCCGGCCCCGGAAAAGACTCAGGGCGCCGTGCAAGGGTTTGCCCGGCGCCCCGAAGAGATGCAAGCTGACAGATGCGATGGGGTTACGGCTCTTGAGGAGCTTCCACCTCAGCGGCCGAATTGGTCCTCGTGTCCGTCCACCGCATGAAGATGGCATCTTCACCGTCGACGATCACGGCCGGATCGGTCTGATCCGCCTCGTCGGAAGTCACCGCAGTGACTTCAGCGGTAGTGAACGCATCGGTCGATGTGGCCATGTACACGTCCTGGTTGTCCGCCCGATCATCCTGCCAGAGGACAGCAACCAGACCGTTCGGCTGCCGGCTGGCGGCGATGGCGGGATTCACCTGGTTGTCATTGGCATCGACGATCGCCTTCGGCGACGACCATGCCTTGCCGTCGGGCGAAACCGACGTACACACGTCCCAGTTGCCACGCGTGCTCTCCTGCCAGACGACATAGAGAACGCCTGCACCATCCACGGCGATGGCGGGATTGCAGTGATCGCCTTCGCCTTGGGTTACCTGGAACGTATCCTCGGCCGTTTCCACACCTTCGGATACGCGAGAGACGTAGATCTGCCGCTGTCCGACATCGCCCGCCTGCCAGGCGGACCAGGTGTTGCCGGTACCATCACGTACGATGGCGGGCCTACGCTGATCGAGATTGCTTTGATCCAGGATGGCCTCATCGGACACGCTGTTTTGATCCTCGCCAGCCGGCTCCGGAGCAATGCTCTGCGTGGGAGCGGGCACAGAGGCCGCGGTATCGAACAGGTACGTCTGCTCGGGCATCACATTGCCGGCCAGATCGCGGGCATTGACCGCCACGACGACCTGCTCGCCGGTGGATTCCTTCGGCTGATAGAGGTACCTGTAGTCCGCCTTGGTCCCGGTTCGCACACAGACACCATAGCTGGTGTTCGATGCCTCCACATCACCGCTGTAGACGATATGGCCGTCCACCTCGATACTCACGGAGGCAGGATTGACGCCCTTGCCTGCATCGCGAACCCGTAGAAGCATCATCGTGTTGGCTGTCGTAGCGGGATCGGGCATGAGATCGCCATCGACAATCGCCGGCGGGATCTGCTCCTGACCATCGGTTACGCTTTCTTCCGCCTTGGGCGTACGGGCACGTTCTGCAGCCCTGGAAGTACCCCTGGTCTGCGGGATATTGCCCTTAGCCTTTGGCGTCATGATAGCTTCAGAACTGTCATCGATAGTCGGCATCTCTACCAGCATCTCGTCGGCTGCGATTGAGTAGGCTGCCGCCGTGCCGGAGGTCGAGCTATAACTCGCATAGATGCTGTAGATGTAGTTGGCCACAGTGGAAGTGCCGAACGTGGTGGGCATGCCGCCCGACCAGAGGCCGGAGGAACTGGCCCGGCCCGGAATCCCGCTGGCATAGCGAATCCCCGGATTGCTCTGGAAGATCCATGCCAGCCAGATCCTCTGACCAGCGGACACCGCCACCGGGCTTTGCAGATTGACTTTCTGCCAGCCGGTCGTGCTGCTAACGGTCGTGGAACTGGTCACGCCAAGGCGAGAGCCCGGCCTGCCGGAGCTATCCGCATAGACCCCCAGGATCATTTGGCCGGAGCCGGCCTGATGGTAGATGCTGATGCTCTGCAGTTGCCCGGCCCCAGGCGCCGTGTACGCCATCGCCCGGCGGTTGGTATCCCTGGTGATGCTTGAGAGCACGGTCGTGGTCCCTACAGCCCCGCTCGTGGGAGCGGTAGTATCACTGCTGATGGTAGACGTTGTGGCATAGGTCGCGTAGATGCTATAGATGTAGTTACCCAGAGTCGACGTGCCGAAGGTGGCAGGCATGCCGCCCGGCCAGAGGTCCGGTGAACTTGCCCGGCCCGGAGTCCCCTTGGTGTAGCGAATCCCCGGAATACGCTCAAAGACCCATGCCAGCCAGATCTTCTGACCTGCGGACACCGCCACGGGGCTCTGCAAGGCCACTGTCTGCCAGCCTCTGATGCTACTGACCGTAGTGGTACTGGTTATCCCAAGGCGCGAGCCCGGCTTGCCCGAACTATCGGCATAGACGCCCAGGAGCATCCGCCCGGAGCCACCCTGATGGTAAATGCTGATGCTCTGCAATTGCCCCGTCTCGGCCATTGTGTACGGCGTCGCTCGGCGGTTCGCCTCCTTCGTGACACTCGAGAACACGGTCGTAGTACCTACCTTCTTCGTCGTAGTGCCGCCCGTGGAGGCCGCGAAGTTGGCGGTGACGGACTTGTTCGAGTTCATCACGAGCGTCGCCGGGTTGGTCGTGCCTGTCAGATCGCCCGACCAGCCGGTGAACGTGTAGCCGCTGTTCGGCGTCGCTTGCAGGGTGACTGTTTCGCCGGAGGCGTAGCTGGTCTTGCTTGGCGTTCTGGTCACTGTGCCATTGGTGGCACTGACGGTAAGTGTGTACGTCGTGCTGGGCACAGGGGTGAAATTGGCGGTGACGGACTTGTTCGAGTTCATCACGAGCGTGGCCGGGTTGGTCGTGCCGGTCAGATCGCCCGACCAGCCGGTGAATACGTAGCCGCTGTTCGGCGTCGCCTGCAAGGTGACTGTCGTGCCCGAGGTATAACTGCTCTGGTTGGGCGTACGCGTGATCGTGCCGTTGGTGGCACTGGTCGTCAGTGTGTAGCCAGTGGCAGGCGCACTGCCGTACACGTAGGCGCCGATCTCCCAGGTGCCGTAGGCGCGCTGATCGAGCGTTCGCACGCCACTGGGCCAGGTGCTGCCGGCGCCAAGTCATAACGGTAGGTATCGCCCAGGTCCACGGCCGTACCGATGCAGGGGGAACTGCTCTGGAAGGTGAAATCGCGGCCGCCCAGGTTGGCGAACAGCGGATCGCGGGCCATGGAGTTGCGGTCCTGGCCGCTGACGCTCTGATAGGTGGCAAAGCCGCTCATCAGATAATTGGCGCCGGCCCAGTGGATCAGGCGGAATGAACTGGTGTTGTACACGCAGTTGTTGTTCGAGGTCACCACGCCGGCCGCCGCCGCATCGAAGAAGAGCGCATACTCATCATTGGTCCGGACGCAGTTGTTGCGGATCTGGGTGCCTGCGTGGGCGCCGACGACGACGATACCACCGCCGTTGCTGCGGGCCTCGCTGCAAATGGTGTTGTTGTAGACCAGGTTATAGCTGGTGGCGCCGCCGGTGTTGTTGATGGAGACGCCCGCACCGGTTTCCGCGATCTGGTTGCCATAGACCTTGTTATTGCTGGCTCCTTCGCGGATCATCACGCCGGTGCCGGACCCATCGTGCAGGTAGTTGTATCGCACGGTGTTGCCGGAGGCGTAGCCTCGCAGGTATACGTGGTCGCCGTTGCAGTTGTAGATGTTGTTCTGCTCGATGGTCAGGTTGCTGCAACTGTTCAGGACCATCATGCCGACCGCCCACTGCCCGACCGCGTTGTAGATCGTATTGCGGGAGATCGTCGCCGTATTCGTGTCGAACATGCTGATCAGGCACGGATAGCTCCACGGCGGCAGGGCATTGTAGACCACATTGTCCTGGATGACGTGATTGGCGCTGCCGGCGCCGATGAACTTGATCCCGTTGGCGGTGACGTCATGGACCGTGCAGTTGCGGATGGTGATGTTCTTGCAGGAGTTGAAGTGCATCACGCCGTAGCTGAAGCCGTAATCGTCCGTGTGGCGAACCTCCAGGTTCTCGAACGTCAGATAGCTCTTGCCGGAGGCGAAGACGGTGTAGTCCCGGGCCGCGGATTCGACGAGCACGCCGCTGACGCCGGGCATGCCGGAGTCATCGCGGATGTAGACGGTGGAAAAGCCCAGCGAATCGCGGTTATTCCAATCCCACTGATGGTCCGCCAGGCTGCCGGCGGTGCCCCGGGTGCAAGGGGCGCCATTGAGCCAGACCACGTCCGGCGGCTCGATCCCCGAGGCGTAGCCGTAGTACGTGTTGGTGCCGCTGACGCTCTTACGCCAGGTGTAGCCGGTCAGATCGTTGGACCCGGCGAGCACCGGGGCGGCGCCGGAGCCGTAGGCCCCGAAGGTGATGGGACTGCCGGCGACGCCGGAGGTGCGAGGCATCAGCGACTCACGCCAGATGCCGCCGCGGGCGAAGAAGATGCGGTCGCCGGGGGCGAAGCTGACGGCGTTGACCTTGGCGACCGTCCGCCAGGGCGCGGCGGAACTCTGGCCGCTATTGCCGTCATTGCCGCCGGCCGCATTGACATAGTAGTCCGCTGCGGAACTTACCGCCTGTGAACCGAGAATGCACAATACTGCTGAAATGACATACTTTGTGTTTCTTGGAACCATTGTTACCTACCCACAGAGTCAAACTACAAACTGTGTTCAGACGGCCTCCAAACCGCCACGCTCTGAACGATCGTGTCAAAAGTCGGCTGTGTCGCTTGCGCAAGCGCTGTGTTTTTGTTGCGCCTGTCCTACGGGGGAGTCAATGCAGGACAAGTACAGGTAAGAGAGGTATTCTCAGGGCCAACCATATTCAGCTTTGTCCTCGTCACGCGCATCAAGCCGACCGCAGATTCACAACCGGCTGTCGCGGCATGTTGCACCGCCCGCCGATGAATCGCGGCCCACTCTCAGCTTTGTTCCTTCACAAGACTCTTTGGCTGTTGATCCTTCAACCTGCTTCTGGTTTCTTCTGCCACCCCCAACTGAATTGTAGCAGCGAGACTTTACTATTATCGGTCCATGGCGTCAATATGCATGAGGATTTTTTTTCGGACCAAAAAAGATTTTCCTATGCGTCCGGACTCACGCGGCACGGGTGACATCGTCACCGGACCAGCGGAGTTGATCTGGCAATTCGGGACCTGTGACAGCGGCATATCAGCGCGGCGGTTCGGCGTCTCTGTCCCGACCTCGATCATTCCACGAAGCTTGCGGAGATCATCTTGTCGAGGACGTTCCGGGTAATCCGCTGGATACGGGGGTCGGCCTGCAGGAAGTATCTCTTGGGCGGATTCATGAACCCGGGCGGCGTCGAGAGCACCATATTCCACCAGCATGTCCCTGCATTGAAGACGAGGTTGCCCTTCTTCCACCGGTACAGGGTCGTCGCGTAGGTCGCGCTGCGCAATTCCCCGTTCCAGCCGTAGACGGGTCCGCTCGACAGGACTTCCAGACCCTCGTGCTGCGCCAGAGGGGGCCCGTGGTGCTCCCAGCCGATGAGTTGGGCCACGCGGTCGCCTTTCTTCATTCCCGTCCCCTCGAACGCCCAGTGGTTTGGGTCGCCGCACGTCCAATCCGCGAAACCGACGCCGTAAGACGTTGCTCCCATCAGGGCCTGCTCGCCGCTGAAGCCGCCGACCCTGCGGATCAGACGATTGGGCCGGCCATCCGTGCTCGGCCCAAGGGAAACCTCTCCCGAAATGCTGTTGCCGGACAGGAAGGCGAGACTCACGCCTGCATCTCGCGCATTCGTTACGTTCTCGAACATCTGCTTCGTCCAGTACTCGTCATGGCCGACCGAGACGAACCCCTTGCCTCGGAGCAGCCCTTTTCCATCCGCGTGTGTGTCGACGTTCGAGATGTACGTGACGTCATAGCCCTCCTTCTCCAGCCAGAACGCCAGGGGGAACTCGATCATCAGGAATTCGCCCGAACCGTTTGTCAGCGGCTCGAACCCGGCGGGAAAACCGTTCCAGTAGATGGCGTAGGGCCGATCGAAGCCCACGTCGTTGCCGGGCCTTCGATTCGACGCGCCCCAGGGATCCGTTCCGAAATCGTACAACGACCGCCAATTGGGCCACCGGTTGTAGCTCAACCAGGTCAGATCGGAGCACTGAAACATCAAATCCGCTTTGCGGTCATCCCGCACGATGAAGATCACATAGCTTTCGGCCTGCGTCTTGAGCGTGCTGAGCTTGCCGAGATAGACGCCGCTCACCCAGTCCTTCGGGATTTCAAGGCTGAAACCTTTGCTCCACTTGCATTCTATCAGACGGCGGGGGCCGTCCTCGGGCGTGGGTTGAACGGCCCCCTGCAAGGGGCCTATCGTTCGCATCAGCCGTCCACCGCTGCCCCCGTAGTAACCCATGCGGTAGATCTCGGCTTTGTATTGATCGGCAGGATCGGTGCTGACGTAAACGTCGAGGGTTTCTCCCGCCCTGATGCTCGTGTGGGAGCAATACCCCTCCAGTTCCTTTCGCCGACGCCACCCTTTGTCGTAGTTCTCATCCTCCGGAGCGTACCGAGGCGCCACCGACCCCCTCTTGATCTTCGTCAGGAGCCAATCCGTCGTCCCGGCCTTTTCATTCTCGATCTGTATGATGTTGCGTTGGCCGGATGTCTCTGCCTGCGAGTCCATCGCTACCATGCACAAAACAGCAAGCACCAGACCCCATCTCATGTCGAGCCTCTTCATTTCCACTCTCCTTTTCAAGCCCTGGAATGGCGTGGCCATTATTCCTGATTGTAGGGCCGAAGGGGACAAAAGGGCAAGGGGAGAGTCAGCAGGAATCAGGGTCAAAGACAGAGAGCAGTCACCGGTTGTGAGTCCGCGGGTCACGAGGGAGGACTATGCAGTCCATGGCGGATGAGGGTATAATTGAATAACCCGACAGGCAGGATATGACGCGGGGTTGTGCTGGCGACGGTGATAGTTTGGAATGAAGGCGTAGAAGAGGATGGACTTCGGAGTCACGCAGAAGAAGCAGGCGGAGCTGGAGGCGCGGATGGCGGCGGTGGGGCTGCGCGAGCAGGACCTGGAGGAGAAGTTCGTCCGGTCCTCCGGGCCGGGCGGGCAGCGGGTCAACAAGACCTCCAGTTGTGTCTACCTGCGGCATGGGCCGACGGGACTGGAGGTGAAGATGCAACAGGAACGGTCCCAGCGGCTGAACCGGTACTACGCGAGAAAGCGGATGTGCGAGTTGCTGGAGCTCAAGAGCCTGGGCCACGAGAGCCCGGCGGCGGCGAAAGCGGAGAAGATTCGCAAGCAGAAGCAAAGGCGGCGACGGCGCGGCAGGAAATCCGCCGAATTCGCTGATTAGACTTGGGGTATTCCCGTCGGAATGGTATGCTATAGGGCATGCTGCCGGCGTGAGATTGCCTGCGGCGGCCGTCTGTCATTGACAATCCGGGAGTGAGGTTTGCCATGCGCAACCAGAGAGGCTTCACGCTTATAGAGCTGTTGGTGGTGATTGCGATCATCGCACTGTTAATGGGCATTCTCATGCCTGCGCTGAGCGTGGTGCGGGAGCAGGGCCGGCGTACCGCGTGTGCCCATAACGAGAAGAACATGGGCATGGGCCTGTTCATGTATGGCCATGATTACGATGGCAAGCTCCCGATGAATACGGTGGTGGATCGCTGGCTCTTCGATATCTCGTACTGGACGGCAGACTACCTCATGCAGAGCGGTGGGTTCGACCGGCACATCTTCTACTGCCCCTCCTGGAGCCAGCGGGATCGGATCATCTTCTGGCGTTACGGGGAGAACCTCCCGGCCGGCACGCCGGAAACCTATGCCACACCTGAGCCCACGGATATCGCGAAACGCAAGGATTTTCACCGGATCATGGGCTACTACTACTTCATTGATATCACGACGCCAACTGGTGGGCACTGGGATCACCCGCCTATGAGCCCGGACGGCCAGCCCAAGGAGTGGGTCCGTTCTCTCATCAGCACAAAACAGCCGCCCGCCATGGTGGAGCTGATTTCGGACGTGACGGTAAGCGATGGGCCCAACCGGGACACGGCCGATTTCAGTCGGGCCATCGGCGGCTGCTGGACGCGATGGCAGATTTATGACAGGTCCAACCATCTGAAGAAAGGCACCAAGGCCACGGGCGGAAACATCTTCTTCGTAGATGGCCACGGCGAGTGGCGACGTTTTGAGGAGATGCAGCACCGCTGGAAATGGCAGATATATCAGAACCCATGCTTCTGGTGGTGAATGGGGCTACCTTGCTGACAGCGGGCCGACTATCATCAAGTCACTCCAACCCTTGCCCTGTTCAATGCGGGCCGCGTGAACCGTGGCACAGCCGCAACGTAATGGTTCTGTGCACCGGTGATATCTCAAGGCGAAGGATTTTGCGACGGTGGAAGACACTTACCATCTTACCGACAACAAGCTGGACATATTGACCCACCCTAACAGGCGGGACCAGATTCACATACTGACGGTCGATCCAATCCTGGGCACGGATGTCCGCGAGAGAATCCGGGCGGATGAGCGGTTCAAGCATTGTGCCGTGATCCGGCCCGACGCGACGAGCGTCCGCGGCGCCCTGGAGCAGGTCGAGAAGATGGCGAAGGATACGACCACCTCGCGGCTGATCATCTTCGACGTGCGGCGGGTGACATTGCCAAGGCTTCGGCGGCCGTTCAATGCCATCGTCGGCTACAACCGGCGCGATTTCAACAAGCTATGCTACAGCATCTGTATCGGCGACGGGCCGGTGACCTTGTTTCAAAACGGCCATAGCATGGACGTTTTCGTTTCTTACCTGGGTTCGCACCGCGTGGATTACTATCCGGCCGTGTTCTTCTTCGACCCGTTCCTTCAGTACGAGCCCAACGAGCTGGAAACGAGGGGGATCGATGAGGATTTCGTGATTCCCGATGAGGTTCCCCGCCGGCTGGTCCGCTACCTGCAGAAGACGGAGAACATGAAGCTGGACAAGATCCGCCGCTTCTTCCGGGCTGCGGGCAAGGACGAAGAGGTCAAGGATGAAAGGCGTCGCATGTTGCGGCGGCTGTACAAGAGGCAGCTCACCGCCCAGTTTCCGGATCACAAAGAGGAAGTCAAGCATCTGCTCACTCGCATGGGGGTGCGTCTGGCGACGGAGAAAATGAATCTTTATCCTCTGTTCTTCGAGGACTGGGCGTACAAATTGCTGCACAGAGCAAAGAAGAATGCTTCCGCCAGGGCGAATGAAACCAAGCCGTGAATCTGCAAGAGATTTTCTGCCACAATTTCAGCGGCGGGGGAACTGGCAATCACATGCGGGACGCGTGCTTGGTCCGATAGAGAGCCCGCTGGCGCATTCGCATCCGCAGCTTCCGGGCGCATCCGCCGCCGGCCTTTGCAGGATGACCGGTGATTACCCATGCATCGGTAATGCCGGACGCAGTTCGGGCTTGCAAGATCGAATACACGGGGGTAAAGTAGTCCGTGTAGTTTTGACCTGTATTCATCCGCAGTTGTGACGCTGAGCATCTTAAGGAGTTGGCAACGATGCCTCTGGTGACTGTATGCCTGCGCTTGCACCAGCCGTTTCGACTGAGCCCGGATGATGCAACCTTCCTTTGGGATCAGAAGAACAGCGAGATCTTTCAGCAGGGAGCGGAGCGATGTTATTTACCCCTGACCCGGATGTTCACGGAGCTTGTCAGGGAGCACCCCAACTTCAAGGTCAGCTTCAGCATCTCGGGGACCTTCCTGGAGCAGGCCGACCTCTACGAGCCGGCCGTCCTCGATGCGTTGCGGGAGCTGGAGCATTCCGCCAGCCACCAGGGGCAGGTCGAGTTTCTGGAGGAAACGTATTACCATTCACTTGTGTCCTTCTTCCCTGACCCTGAGAAAACGGAGTTCAAGGAGCAGGTTGCGCTGCATCGGGAGAAGATGAGCAGCATCTTCGGGGTGAAGCCGACGGCGTTCGCGAATACGGGCCTGTTGTACGATAACGAGGTTGCCAACATCGTGGCGGACATGGGCTTCACGGCGATTCTGTGCGAGCTGTGCGATCGGATCGTGAACGTGCGGGATCGCAAGCCGGCGGCTGTGAACGCGGTCTATCGGGTGCGAGGCAGGAAGGGCCGACCTCGCAAACTGGCCGTGCTGCCTCGCAATGCCTTTCTCAGCCGGAGGCTGTCGGCGACAACCGGCGATGTGTTCCCGACCGCCGGCGAGTACGCCGATCTCATTCATCAGGTGGGCGGCGAGATTGTTGTGCTTGTCTGCGACTTCCCGCTCGTGGAGCAGGGGACGCTGCCGTATCGCAAGGTGGAGGAGTTCTGGCGAGGTTTGCCGGAGGAGTTCCCCAAGTACATGGATATCGTGCCGGCGAACCCGACCGAGGTGGCGGAATGGTTTCAGATCACGAGCTGCCCCATGGTGGACTGCGCCGAGCCGGAGCGCCCGGACCAGTCCGGGGCTCCGGAGACGCTTGCATTCCTGAGCTCACGGGCGCAGCAGGTGCTCTTCCGGAGCCTGGAGAACCTGGAGCCGGAGGCGAGGCGGGCGGGGGGCGACCTTCTGCACAAGTTCCGTTATTTGACCACGGCCGATCACTTGCTGTATCTCAACGGCGAGGGCCGCAATGGCAATTCGCCCGAGCACGATCGCAATCCGTATGATTCGGTGGCCACAGCGGCCTACACGCTGACCCACGCCGCCGACGAGCTGTCTCACAACGTCAAGAGCTTTAACATCCTCACGCGGAGCACACGAACGCCGGTGATTATCATCACGCCCGAGACGGCCAGGCTACCCTCGGAAGGAATGGGGCAATTCGCCAAATACGTCTCCGGCAAGAGCGGCGGACTGGGGGACGTCATCTCCGCGTTGTGCAAAGGGCTCTCGATCCGGGCGATTCCGGTGCACCTGGTCACGATCAACCTGGCCACCCGGTTTCGGGAGGAGGCGGGTCTCAGCGAGAGCGAATGGATCCAGAAGCGGCATCAGCTCAATCCCGAGAACGTGCACCTGGTCAGCTCAGCCATCTTCGAGGGCTATCGCAGCGCCTACGACGGCTCGCCTCTGGCCAACGCGGCGGAATTCCAGAAGCAGGTGGTCAATACGTACCTCAAGGAGATCCGCAGCCAGTATGAAGGCCGGGCTATCCTGCACACGAATGACTGGATGGCGGGCGGGGTCATTGTGGCATACGCCAAGATGCGAGGCGTGCCGGTCCTGCACACGGTCCACAACACGCACACGGGACACGTGCCGCTGGACATGTTCTACGGCGTGAACCTGGCGAAACTCTGGGGTGCGATGTACATCTCCTTCGAATCCCAGCAGCAGTGTGTGGATTGCCAGGCTACCGCGATCAAGAGCGCGACGAGGATCAGTTACGTGGGGGAGAGGTTCCTGAAGGAGGTGGTGGGGGACTACTTCCTGGACCGGCCGATCATCCCCTGGAGCGTTCGCGAGGAGACGAAGGTCAAGTATGTGAATCGTTCCGCGCTGGTGATCCCCAATGGCATTTCGCCCGACGTGTACCCGGAGAACCAGGAGGAGAATCCGGAGGTGGACAAGCCGGGACTGGCGAGGTGTTTCGGCCCCGACGACGATATCGTTGAGGCCAAGAGACTCAATCTGGTCAAGTTCCAGAAGAGGATGGGCCTGAACGTCGATCCGGAGGCGATCCTTCTATATTGGCCCTCCCGGCTCGATCTTATGCAGAAGGGGATCGAGCTGATCGAGGAGATCGCCCAACGGTTTGTTGACGAGCATCCGGGCGTGCAGATTGCGGTCGTGGGCGACCCCGTGGGCGGGGACTGGACACACGCGGACATCATGGGCCGGATCGCGTGTGCTTCGCAGGGGCGGATCACCTATCATCGTTTCGACCAGAACCTCAGCATTCTCGGGTATGCGGCAGCCAGTGACGTGTTCGGGGCGTCGCTCTATGAGCCATTCGGCCAGATTGATGTCGTCGGTAACCTCTACGGCGCGACGGCCACCAACCGGGATACCGGCGGGTACAGTGACAAGATCAAGCCACTGAGCCTGCGGGCGTGGGGTGCCCCGATCGACAGCGGCAATGGCACCCTGTTCCGTGACTATAATGCCGCCGGCCTGTGGTGGGGTCTGAAGGCAACCGTTCAGAACCACAGGTATTTTCACGAGCATCCGAGGGAGTGGGAAAAACAGGCAAGAAGGATCATGAGGGAGGCCAGGCACAATTGGAGTCTGGATAATATGGTCGCGAGGTACATCACCGCGTATGAGGCCCTCAACGACGGGAAACCGCTTGCCTGAGGCACTTGTGCGAGGGGTTCTTACACAATAACAGTCGGTCAAAAGCCACCCGAATGTCACCACATGGCGAAGCCGGGACTTCAGGACCCTGTATGGCCCCCACATTCAGAGGGGGAGGCAGCGTGACATCCCCTGTTTTTGGCTGAAACATCGCGAAAGACGAGGGCAGAAACTCCCCTCAAAAATGGGGGATTTCTTCCAGAATTTTGTTGACAGGCGGCAACGGGCTAAAGTAGGATTTTTTTGATTTCTGCGGGGAGTATTTCTTGATCCCTCAGGAGGAATGCCCCCGGCGAGATCAGCGAATCACCGTTTCGCAGAACGAGGGACGAAGGAGTAGGACAGTGAGTAGAGGCAAAGTCAAGTGGTTTGATGCCAAGAAAGGGTTCGGCTTCATCACGCCGGACGACGGAGGCGAGGACCTGTTCGTACACTTCTCGAACATCGAGTCCGACGGGTTCAAGTCGCTTCTGGAAGGCCAGGAGGTCGAGTACACAGTCGGCCAAGGGAGGAAAGGACCACAAGCAACAGCAGTTCGAGCCTGCTGAGCGCGCAACATTCGGGTCCGATGGTCGCAAGCTAAGGAGTCCCGTCAGAAAGGCGGGACTTTTTTCGTGACAGTGGGGTTTGGTCACGTCCTGCGCATTTCGAATACTCTGATAGTGGCCTGAGTGCCCGATCAGCAACTCTGGGGCGTATGTCCATGCGAATACGACTTGCATGCCTTTCACTGCTATTGGCCGGTTTGACGATGAATTTCGGCGGCTAAGCCTGCCGCGCCACCCGCGCAGACTCCACCCGGTCCTCCGACGTCACAAGAGTCTGCGCCAACGCCGCCGGACACTGTCGCCTCACAACAGCCTGCACAAGACTCGGCCAGTCCCCCAGTTCCTCAGTAGGGGGGGCAGACCCGCCCAACGTCATCGCCGTCGCATGCCGCCAGGCAGCCAGGCAGAAGCCGACGACTGCATCGCGCACTGTCTGCGGACCCGCTCACCTGCGATGGGGAGGGTTCTGGGATGGGTTCGCGTCCTCAAGCCAGTGACTCATCATGATTTCGAGGTCGGCCATGTCCACCCGGCAGTCACCATTGATGTCGCCGGGGATGATCGTCTGGCAGACAGGTTGGCCGAAGTAAGATTTACTCGCTTCGGCTGTCCCGCCGTAGATGCCCATGTTGATGACGCCACCGTTCGGGAAGGGCTCAAGCCCAATTGGGCCGGCCGGATCGCCGCCGTCAATACACGGGCTGGTTACGTCGTCAACGACCCAACTCTTGCTGAGAGGATCCCACCGTCCGGTCTGGGACCGCAGGTGATAGTCCCCATTGACCCAGAAGTCATCACTGGTGTTATCCCGGATGCCGTTTGGGTCCCAGCGGCCCGGAATCGCAAACAGCGGGTCGGCGTCGATGTTGCCTTCCCCGGGCGAGCCGCCTTGAATGAGACTGTAGGTGACCCTGGAAGTGGCGGTCGCCTTGCTTGTCTGGGCCACGGAGACGCCGCCACTGTCCCAAAGGATGCAATTGGTGATAGTGACCCAGGTGACGGATCGACTGCTGCAGGCGTTTTGGGCAACACAGGCGCCGTCATCGGCAGGATTGGCAAAGAAGACGCAATGGACGAAGCTCGGTGCGTAACAGTCCGCGCTTGCGGCGCTTCCCGACTTGGCAGAGTTGTCCTCAAACACACAGTTGCGGATGGTAGACCGGCCGAATCCAAAGACCGCACCGCCGCGTTCGGCCGAGTTGCCGATGAAGAGGCAGTTGCGAACGTTTTCTGAACTGCCGCCATCGTAGAAGAGGGCGCCACCCTTTGCAGAGGCCGAGTTGTTCTCAAACAGGCAGTCAGCAAACTCCGCGTGACCACTGAGCAGGTGGATGGCGCCGCCGTCCTTACCCGAGTTGTCGGTAAACGTGCAGTTTCTGGCCGTCAGCCAGCCGCCGATATGTTCGACGGCCCCGTCCGCAGTGGCGGCATTTCGCGTGAATGTGCAGCCGGTCATGACGGTGTTGCCCGCGGCGTTGTAGACGGCGGCACCCGCCATCCCGGCCTCATTGGCGACGAACGCACAATCGGTCAGGGTGACGCCGGCCTGGGTGTAGACGGCTCCGCCGTGTTGTTTGGCGTAGTTTTCCGTGAAGGTGCAGCGCGTAAATGTGGCCACGCCACTCGTCTCCTGATGCACCGCGCCACCGTCGAACGTGGTGGAGTTCTGCCGGAAGACGCAATCCACGACAACGAGACTACTGCCGGCGCAATTCAGGCCGCTCCGTGCACCGGCCGTAATGACAAAACCGTCCAGTAGGGTGCTTGAGTCGTTGTTCTGGCTGACAATGACGTAAGTGCTGTTGTCGGATCGAGTTGGGTCATTCGGGAGGCTCGGGAGGTCGCTGTTCTCTGCATCGTTGTCCTTGAGATCGCCGGTGAGAACTGTCGGATACAATTGCAGGTCGCGGTCATCCGGCTCGGCCACACCAGCGCCGGCGTACCCGCCCGCCAATTTCACGCCACTGATCAGGCGGAAACTCGCTCCCTTATCACCTGTGTTGCCGCCCATCCCTGGTGACGCAGCGGGCTTGTATGTGCCCTGCGCGACGTGCACCTCGTCACCCTGCCCAGCCTTCGTAAGGGCATCCTGCAGGGAGCTGAACGCATCCGCCCAGGAAGTGCCGTTGTTGGCCCCGGCTGCCGTGTCATCCACATAGATGATCTTGCCGGAGGCCGTGCTGCATAGGGCCATCAGGAACAAACCGATGGTTGCCACAGCTCCAAGATTTCTGATCCTGTCCATTTTCCGCTCCTTTCCAATAAGATGATAGGTATGAGTACCGGCGCGGGCACACACCCGCGTCTGTCGGCGCAGAACACCTTCGCTTCATGCCTGTGGAATCGAACGATCTCTGCAATTGGAGAATTCTCCGCGCACATTGCCACTCCGCCTGCCGATGCCCTGAAGGCACGGTATTCCCATGACGCAGAAAACACTCACTCGCGAAGGTGGGCGGTATGAAATGAAGTCAAAATATGATGGCGATATAAGTTATGACAAAACTGCTTGCCCGCCTTTGCATTTTCCGCTGTGCATTGTACGCGAGGCCAATGAAGCCGTCAAGAGAAATCTTCTTTCTTTCAGGGAAAGGGTGCGGTCGGCATACGGTGGCGGATTCGGATTCCACCCGACACAAGAGCGCGGCCCAGTCTTCTTTCGCCTCTATGGGGCTTTCGGATAGATCGGCTATCGGCACCCACCGTTGAAACGGTGGGCTATTGTCGATCGCCCCTGTGGGGCGGATGGGCCGATGCAAGAGGACTGCGGCGCAGTCCAAGCCTGGAGCGCGATAGAGAATAGCCTTCAGTTTGGCAGGACCATGAAGCTCAGCCATGACGCAGTCCAAGCCCGGAGGGCGATAGAGAATAGCCCAGCGATTCATCGCTGGGGAACCGGGGCCAAGGACAAAAGCCAGTCCCGCAAGGGACGAAAGAGGGCACGGTCCGCACACGGCGGCCACATGCTGCCACCGCATTCCGGTCGCACCCGAGCCGTAGCGCGACGCTTTGCCTGCGCGCTCAAGGTCAAATCTGGGGCTGGGGGCGGAGGTGGAGGGTCCGGTCGCAGCGGGGGCAGTTGACCTTGTCGGCCTTGAAGTTCGGCGGGACTTTGAGCTTCAGGCCGCACGGGCATGTGAGGAACGAGAAGCCGTTCACCTTTCGCATGATGTCGCCAACCTGGTGGGCCTGCTTGGCGGGTGGCTCTTGCGCCGCCGGCTGAATCTCACCGGGCCGGAGCGAGACTTCTCCGCCGGACAGGGCGGAAGCGGGGATGATGTTCTTCGTGCCGGTGACGGTTACATACGCCCGCGCATAGTCCCGATAGGACGCCCCCTGGGACATGCTGCGCAGGATGCGGATGCGCTCGGAGATCGGGGGGTGAGTGCTGGTCAGGTCGGAGAGGCCCATTCCCCCGCGTCGCTTGAAGGGGTTGGCGATGTACATCGGGGCCGTCGCCTTACTGGCTGAGGCCAATTGCGGCGATGGGTCACTGGCAATCTTCTCCAGTGCACTGGCCAGGCCTTCCGGGTAGCGGGTCAGCCGGGCAGCGCCGGCGTCGGCCAGGTACTCGCGCCGGCGGGACAGCGCAAAGTAGAGCAGATAGGCCATGATCGGCGCCAGAATAGCGGCGGCGACCGCAATGAGCAGGAGAATGGCCTGTGCCTGCCCACCACCACGGTCGCTGGAATAGCGTCGTCGCGAGCCCATTGAGCCATAGTACGAGCCGCGCAGGAAGGCTTGGGAGAGCAGGGTAATGCCGCCGAGCATAATGCCTGCGAGTGTGATGTACAGGATGTCACGGTGCAGGATGTGGCTCATTTCGTGGGCGACGACGCCCTGCAGCTCGTCACGATTGAGCCTCGCCAGCAGGCCGGCCGTGACGGCGATGGAGGCGGACTGGGGGCTGCGGCCGGTCGCAAAGGCATTTGGCGCCGGATCGTTGATGATGTAGATCTTCGGCATGGCAGGCAGACCCGCCGCGATCTTCATCTCCTCCACGATATTAAATAGTTGCGGGTGAACGTCATGAGTGACGCGCTGCGCGCGACTGGCGGCGAGAAGAATCTGATCGCCGGAGGAGAAGCTGACCATAGCCAGCACCAGCCAGACGACCGCCGCGATTCCCATGCCCATCAGCCCGCCTTCCGGGCCAAAGACGGCCAAACCGATGACGGAGCCGAGCAGAAACAGCACAAGAGCCATCAGGATCATGAGCGCGACAGAGTTTCGCTTGTTCGCGCGGATGAGTTCCCACATTGTTGTCGTCTCGTTCAAGCGAAAATATTTCCCCCGGGCAGGTCTCCTTCCTCCACCGCACTCAGCCTGCGATCTGCCACGCCATCAACCTATTGTGATTCTGTCCGTCCCATGCGGCGCCAGGAGGAGCCGCCGGCCACAGATGCCCTGTGGCTACGTGTACTGCTTCGCCTTCTGCCGGTCGCTCATCAGGCGAAACTGACCTTTGGCACTTCCCGCTCGCCCGGCGTCTGCACTTCGAAGAAGTCACGTTTGGTGAAGTTGAACATGCCGGCCAGAATATTGGACGGGAACATCTGAATCTTGTTGTTGTAGTACAAGACCTGATCGTTATAGTTCTGGCGGGCAAACGCGATCTTGTTCTCCGTGCTCGTCAGCTCTTCCTGTAATGCGAGGAAGTTCTGGTTCGCTTTGAGGTCGGGGTAGTTCTCGACCACGAGCATGAACCTGCTGAGCGCTTCTGCGAGCATGCCTTCCGCTTGGCCGGCTTCGGAGACGGTCCTGGCGCCCATCGCCGCACTTCGTGCCTTGGTGATGGCCTCGAAGGTCTCCCGCTCGTGCTTCATGTAGCCCCTGGCCGTCTCCACGAGGTTCGGGATCAGGTCGTGACGGCGTTTCAACTGGACGTCGATTTGCGACCAGGCATTGTCGACCTGATTGCGCAGGCGAATCAGCGAGTTGTAGATGCCGATTACCGCGAGGGCCAGCAGGATGACAATACCGACAAGTACGGCCAATGCTATCAGTGTTCCGGGCATGTGTTTTCCCTTCTGTCGGACGGACGGATACTACGTTACGAGGATTTCCCCTTCTTCATTACCAGGGCCACAACGAGAAGGACAGCAGCAACACCCAGGAGAATCCAAGTCCACGATCCCATGATTCGATCCTTTCATCAAACAGTTCCACACAAAGTGCGCTACACGATGTACTCTCCACGCGAACGATTCGCGTCCGGACTCATCCATCATCCAGGCAGGAATTATACCCTGCCGGGGTGTCCAGTGAAATAATGTGTTGCTTATGGTTTTGCACCGTGTTTCTCTCGATCTCTGCCAAATATATCGGCCAGGAGCTGCTGAATTCTGTTACCGTCGTCCAAGTCGGCCCGGGTCAGGACCTCCTGAAGCTCACCCCTGTCAAACCAGAGGCCGTCATCGCGAGGGCATTTATCGACCATTAGAAGGGGATCGGACCGCCCAACAGCGACTTTTGCCATTTTCTTGTCGCAGATGGGACACCTGCGAGGCAGCTCGGTCGCCGAGCCACTCTGCTGGAAGGAACGAAGGAGGTGTTTGGCCCGTGCCGGATCGCCCAGCAATATCTCGAGCTCACCGGTATCAAGCCAGATACCCCCGCAACTCGTGCAGTGGTCGATCTCCACGTCGGCCAGTTCCAGCGTAATCATGGCATTGTGGCACGTTGGGCAATCCATGTATGCCTCCTAATGCCTGCCTATATTTCAGGACCTGCAACTCAGCAAATCCGGGACGGGGCTTACGGCATGCCACTGCGGCAATGGGCCGGCCTCATCTTTTCCATCATACAGACGCTTGTTCGCACGGAATATTCAATTCCATTTCGGAAGCATGCCGAAAACAGGAGGAATGGACCCTTGCAGTTGTCATCTCTCACCAGGGCACGCGATTCCCCCGGTAAGCGTCATCGTACCGGCTGGGAGAGCCGGGGTCAAGCGGAGTATCGTCCAGGATTCCGCACGGCGGATATTTGCTCTTGACGTACTGCGGCACGGGATTTAAGATAACCGACCTTGTGCATAGCGGCGGCGGGGGGCACGCGGCACAGGTAGGATGTGGCCATGATTGTGGATTGTCATACGCATGTCCGTTCGTTGAGTGAGGTGGACACCTCGGAGCATCTGACGGCAGTAGAGAACCGTCGATGCATGTATTGTCCTTGCCAGCCCGGATGACTCCCGTGAGACAGTGAACAGGAAACTGTCCGAGTACATGGATCGGAACAAAACCAGGATGGTGGGCTTTGCCGTGGTGGATCCGACGCAGGACCGTATCGACGAGAAGAGCCTTCGATCTCAGGTGGAAAAGCTCAACCTGAGAGGATTCGTCATTTACTGTTCGTTATGCGGCTTTCATCCTGTACACAGCCGGGCGATGCGGTTCTATGCCGCGGTGCAGGAGATGGGCCTGCCGGTCTTCTTTCACAACAGCAGTCATACCTTGAGGGCCGGCGCCATCCTGGAGTACGCACAGCCGTATCTGCTGGACGAAGTGGCGCGGGCCTTTCCTGAGCTGAACATGGTGATCGGCAATATGGGCGTGCCGTTTATCGAGCAGACCCTGTCGATGGTGTCCAAGCACGAGCGAGTTTTCGCCGACCTGACGATCCGGCCGGGCAAGGTCTGGCAGACCTACAATATTGTCGTGGCGGCGTATGAGCGTGACGTCATGGACAAACTGTTGTTCGGCAGCGGTTTCCCCCTGGCAAACGCAGGAGAATGCATCGAGACGCTCCTGGGGTTCAACATGCTTCTGGCCGACACGCAGTTGCCGACCGTCCCTCGAGCCAGCATCCGCAACGTGATCGAACGGGACTCGCTCGAACTGCTGGGCATCACGCGAGCCACCACCGAGTGATGTGTGCGGCCATGTCTTCCGGGCCTGCATGACTCCGTCAGGCGCGCGGAGACGTTTGCCCCACGAGAAGGGCCTTGGACACCTTCCGCAGGTTGTGCATCCTCGCATGATTTCTTCTCGCAAGTGAAGCCGTACCCGCCTCATGAAATGTAGTCACACACGGGCTGCTTGCGCCGATGCCGCGGCAGATCCTCTCAAATCCAGACTCGATGAGATCGGAATAAGTAGATAGACCCTCACCCGCCATGCTTCCCTGACGGGCCGATCCTGTGCGTCCCCTCCGGCCTACTTGGGTTTGAAGCCCTTGACCTTGCCGCTGGTGTACTTGCCGCAGGCCTTCTCCAGATTGACATCCGTGATGTTGGCAAGGGTGCACAGCCAGGCGAATACGTCCGCGAATTCTTCTTCGGTGTTGGCCTTGTCCTTGGAAGCCAAGGCCGTAGCAAGCTCCCCGACTTCCTCAATGAACCACAGGAACGTGCGAGGCACGCCTCGTTCCTTGTCCCGCTTCTTGTATTTGCGGGCGATGAACCTCTGAAATTCGCTGATCTGCATAGCGCGCACCCCAAGCTCTCGCGAGGAACCTCGCGCGAAATCCGGTACTGCAGGGCAGGATGACCTGTGACAGGCGGCGCAGGGCCTTACTTGCCGGTCAGCAGGCTCGACAGCTTCGTCTTCTCGAAGACGCTCTTGGCTTGGGCAATTGCCTTATTGTAGGTCTGCTCAGCCCTCTGGGCGTACTTGTCGCCACGGGCGTTCGCGAGGCTCAACTCGCCCGTCAGCGGGCCGTCCACCGCCTCGATAATCTCGAGCATCGTAATCTTGTTTGGCATCTTGGCCAGGGAGAAACCGCCGCGTGGGCCCCGCTTGCTGCGAAGCACATTAGCCCGGACCAACTGTTGCAGAATCTTGAGCAGGTACTCAAGAGGAATGTCATACTGCTTGGAGACGTCCTGGGACAGAACGACACCGTCACCCTGATTCTTGGCAATGTAGCCGACCGCCAAGAGAGCATATCCGGTTGACCTGCTGACTCTCATCTGATTCTCCTTCCAAACAACCAGGAATTCTTACAATCCGTATGGTAGTCATGGGCGCCGCGTGCGGTTGCACCTTACGGCTCTCACGTGACACACACCCCGAACACCGGCGGCCGGATACTGCCATCTCCGGTGATCCAATTAGGTATTAGTATCTATTGTTTATTCGAATAGCAAGAGTTTTTTTCAAAATGGAGGAAATTTGCTGCTTTCGCGGCGGGATTTTTCGGAATCTCGGGCGAAGGTCCGGGTAGAAGAGGCAATATCCGGCCAAAGGACTTGACAGTGGCAGGGCAGCCGCATAGGATCTGGCGGTCTTTTTTGAATCTTAGGAGATGAATATGGCTGTAAGTCAGCCGCGAATTAGTGTGCAGTATGTGGATGACGCGACGGTAGTAGCCTTTACCGACGAGAAAATCCTCGAGGAGACGGACGTACGAGCGCTGCGAACGTCGATCGAGGCCGTGATCGAGCAGGCAAGCCGCATCCATCTGGTGCTGGATTTCCGCCATGTGAGGTTCCTGTCCTCTGCCGTGCTCGGGCTGTTGATCAGGATCAGTAAAAGGATCTATGAGCAGGGGGGCGAGTTGCGGCTATGCAACATTCACCCCGGCATCTATGAGGTGTTCAAGATCACCCGGCTGACGAGCGTGTTCGAGATCCATGAGGATGTGGACAGTGCAATTCACAGTTTCCCCGAGCGCCAGCAGCAGTGAAGTCCGGGCCGGCAACTCGTGGACAGCGTCGCCAAACCTCCGTCGCGAGGGCCGAACCGGGTTGCGCACAGGCCTGGTCCGGAGGATGTAGAAGGGCAGGTATTACGGTATGGCGTCTAAGACGCCCATCCAGTCTTCCATCGTTATAGAAAGCAAGCCATCAGGCCTCAGGGAGCCATGCGAGCGACTTCTCTCCCTCCTGGAGGAGAAGGGCTATACGCAGGACGATCTGTTCGCCGTGCATCTGGCTCTGGAAGAGGCCTTCCTCAACGCTGTCAAGCACGGCAACAAGATGGACCCGTCCAAGAAAGTGGTGCTGGAATACCTGGTCGATGAGGAGAAGGTGGAGATCCGGATGACGGATGAGGGCCGGGGGTTCGATCCACACAGCATCCCCGATCCCCGGACGGGCGAGAACCTGTATCGGCCGGAAGGCCGCGGCCTGCTGCTCATGAATGCCTATATGGACGTGGTCGAGTACAATGAGCGAGGCAACGGATTGCGCATGGTCCGGTACAAGAAAAGGCCCTTTCCGGGCCGGCCCCATGCGGCAGAAACCTGATTGTACCCGATCGCCGGGCTGCTCCCGGGCACGCAACCGGGTTTTTGCGTTGCGTCAAAGCCGCTCTGTGCTATGATAGTGCCGCGAGCACACTTCGCATGACTTTGCGGGTGCGGTGCCGCAATCAACCTGTTGGATCGAGGTACTGAGTGAAGTTTCAGGTCTTCAGAGATGGCGAACTTGTTGAGAAGTTCAGGCCCTGCGGCGCCTACCTGTTCGGCACGGACGGCATCAGCATCCGCCGGGCGAGAATCGGCGCCACCAACGGCATCGTCGAGTGCATCAGGCCAAACGTAGAAACGGCGGGCCTGGCCCTGCTGTGGCCGATCAGCGGTTTCGGCCGCATCCTGCTGCCCACCACCTGCCTGCCCGAGCGGGAACGCCCCTATAATCTCAACGTCGAGATCACCCGCGCCAAGCTTATGCAAATCACCAACCGGCGGGAAGACTGGTCCTTTTTCGATAGCGTCGAGGGGATGGAGGACATTTCGAAGGGGGCCCAGGACCTGTTTATCGAGGCGATCCAGAACATCGACAACGGCGCGAAGGCATCCCGGCTGGCTGACGAGGCCCTGAAGAGGGCCATGGTATACTCTGAGAAACTGGCCATCCGACACGGGAAACTGCTCTTTGACAAGCGGCGTAAGAATCATGGGTTCGGCCGCGGCTGTCTCGGTTGTCGGGTCGATCCCCGCCTGATTGCCAAGCCTCAGTATTTCGATAAACTCACGGAGTTCTTTTCCTCGGTGACCGTGCCTGTCAACTGGGCGCAGATCGAAGCCCGAAAAGGACACCTGGATTTCTCCGCCGTGGATCAGTGCATTTCTCTGCTGGCCGGGAAGAAGGTGGTCATCGGCGTTGGACCGTTGCTTCGCTTCACGGAAGACCACCTGCCCCAATGGCTCCTGCAGGCCGGGGTTGGCTTCGAGAAGATCCGGGAACTGGCGTATCAGTTCGTTTCCAAAGTCGTGGCCCGCTATGCCAACGTGGTCCATCGATGGTACGTGATCAGCGGCCTGAACGCATACAACCAGTTCAATTTCAATTTTGAGCAGATCCTCGAGATGACGCGTGCGGCCAGTATGGGTGTGAAGGCGGCAGGCAGCCGGGCCGTCAAAATCATTGAGGTCAGCCATCCGTGGGGCGAATATTACGCCACGACGCCCAACAGTATTCCGCCGTTTGTCTACATGGATATGGTGGTCCAGAGCGGGACCAATTTCGATGCGTTCGGACTGCAGATGCGCTTCGGCAAAGATGAAGTGGGCATGCATCTGCGGGACATGATGCAGATATCGTCCATTCTCGATTGCTTTGCCGTGGTGGCCAAGCCGCTGTACATCACCGACGTCGAGATCCCCAGCAAGAACGGCAGCGGCCCATTTGAGAGCCAGGTGGCCGGCGTGTGGCACCAGAAATGGGATGACACTCGGCAAAGTCAATGGCTCAATCGCTTCTATAAGATTGCTTTGAGCAAACCGTTTGTTGAAGCCGTCAATTACGGCACCCTCGCAGACGGTCCGGACGACACCATTGCGTACAGCGGCCTGTTGACTGACCAGCTTGAGGCAAAAGAAGCATTCAAGACGCTCAAGAGGGTATACGTGTCCATGTTCAAGCGGTAGGAACGGACGCGACCCAGGGAGGTGCCCGATGATGTCCGGCGTCTTCACCGGCAGGAGCGAGCCGTCCGGCGACCTGATCGAATCGGTTGGTTTCCTCTGTCTTGCATGCCTTTGTGTGGCAACCGGCATCACTTTTGCTGTAAGCGTGGCGGATACATCCGCACACCCTGTTCACTTCGCGATCGAGGACACGATCAATCCGAACGATGCGCTGCCCGAAAGTCTGGCCAGACTGCCGAGAATCGGCCCAGCGCGGGCTCGGCAGATTGTCTCCTACCGCAGTCAATTCAGCGAGAGGGGCGGCCAGGGGCCCGCGTTCAGACGCGCCGAAGATCTGCGAAGGGTTACAGGCATAGGTCCTGCCACGATCGAGGCGGTTCGCCCATGGTTGTCCTTCGATTCACATACTCTTGGGGAGCGGAGCAGCGCCGACCAGTGACCTTGAGTGCTGACGCGCCACCGCGATTTGCGGCGGGAAAGCATATCCGGCTCACAGAGTTTTTCTGAAACTAAGACGCTGGAATTGCGTCTATAAGGATGGGTGCCGGCCGCACCTGTGGCGCTGGAAGTCCCGGTTTTCGCTGGCTCGCGGGCGGGACATTTGCCGGGAGCCAGGATTGACCTGATGGCAGGATTTATGCTACAATACAGTTTTGGCTTCTGTCCGGAGCTTCTGCGCGGAGTGAAGCCCGGGTAGACTTGTCTATTTGCACGGGAGGACGAAGGTGAATGTGTTGCCGGACAGCGTGCGCGTGCTTGCGCTGATTCTCTGTATCGGCGGTTCCACGCTAGCTGCTTCATCCTCTCGGGATCTTGGCGACGGTAGCGGCTTTGCCGATTACACGGTTGTGGACGCGAATCTGGAGGCAGGGGCTATCCCCATCGTCATCAACGAGTTCCTGGCGTCAAACTCGAGCGACAAGTACTCAGACCCGCAAGGCGAGCCGGACGACTGGCTTGAGTTATATAACCGGGGGGACGCACCGTTCGATGTCGGCGGGATGTACCTGACGGACGATCTGCTCCAACCCGCGAAATGGCACATTCCCACCAGCGATGCTGCGCAGACGACCATTGCACCCCATGGCTACCTGGTGATTTGGGCCGACAGGGATGTGGCGGACCCGGGGCTGCATGCGGACTTCTCGCTCAATGCCGGCGGCGAGGATCTGGCGCTGTTCGACAAGGACGGCGTCACTCTGGTCGACACTATCACATTTGACCAGCAGGTGGCGAACGTCTCCTACGGCCGATTCCCGGATGGGAACGACTCGTGGTGGCTGATGACATTCCCCACCCCCGGCGGCCCGAACGTCCGGATCTACGAGGGGATTACACGGAAGCCGAAGTTCAATTTCGACCACGGCTTCCATGATCGGGAGTTCTTCGTAGCCATCACCTGCGAGACGGAAGGGGCGATGATCTACTACACGACGGACGGCAGCGTGCCGTATGTCGCCGATGCCGCCCGTCCGAGTAGCATGGCTGCCTTGTACAGTGAGCCGGTGCGAATCAACAAGACCGCCTGCCTGCGTGCGGTCGCGGTCAAGCCCGGCTGGCAACCCTCGCCAATAGAGACTCGCACCTATATCTTCGTTGCCGATGTGATCAAGCAGTCTCCGACGGGAGGGTCCCCCGGACCCGGATGGCCCACCGGCAGCGTCAACGGGCAGACGATCGACTACGGCATGGACCCGGATGTCGTGAACGATCCCCGGTACAAGGACCTGATGGGTGATGCACTGCTTTCCATCCCCACGATTTCCCTCGCGACGGACGTGAGCAATCTCTTCGACTCGCAACGAGGGATCTACGTGAATGCGAAGCGGACCGGACAGGAGTGGGAGCGGCTGGTTTCCGTCGAGTTGATTCATCCGGATGAGACGGAGGGATTCCAGGTTGACGCCGGACTGCGGGTTCGCGGCGGATACAGCCGCAGCGACTCGAATCCCAAACACGCGTTTCGCCTGTTCTTTCGAAGTGAGTACGGCACGCCAAAGCTCAAGTATCCACTCTTCGGCAAAGAGGGAGTGGACGAATTCGAAAACATCGATCTGCGGACCAGCCAGAACTACTCCTGGGCCTATGACGGGTCTGAAAGGCACACATTCCTCCGCGACGTCTTCTCTCGTGACACGCAGCGGGACATGGGCCAATCCTACACCCGAAGTCGCTACTATCATCTCTATCTCAATGGCCAGTACTGGGGTTTGTTCCAGACGGAAGAGCGGCCGGAAGCCTCGTACGCTGAATCCTACTTCGGGGGAGGCAAGGAGGATTACGACGTCGTAAAGACCGTAGGCGGCAACCCCAGCTACACCATCGAGGCGACGGACGGCGCCCTGGATGCCTGCCGTCTGCTCTGGCAGGCTGCTGTGGCCGGCTTCAATGTCGAGGAGCCGTATTATCGGATCCAGGGCCTGAATCCGGATGGGACGCCCAACCCCGAGTACCCCAAGCTGCTCGACCCGGATAACCTGATCGACTACATGCTGTGCACCTTCTACGCGGGAGATTTTGACGGGCCTATATCCAATTTTCTCGGCAACAACCGGCCGAACAACTACTACAGCGTCTACAATCATGCGAATCCGGATGGTTTCAAGTGGTTCCGGCATGACGCCGAGCACACCTTGATCGACCGCTATGGCTGGGGCCTGGATCGGACGGGGCCTTTCACGCATCCGGATCTGCGCGCTTCGAGTACTTCACGCCCCAGTGGTTGCAGCAAAGGCTGCTCGAACATCCGGAGTTCCGCATGCGCTTGGCCGATCGCGTGCACAAGCATTTCTTCAACAACGGGGTTCTGGCCTACGCAAGATCGAGGCAGCGCATGCTCGACCGGGCCGGCCAAATCGAGATGGCCATCATCGCCGAGTCCGCTCGCTGGGGCGACGCGAAGCGCTCGACCGCGTTTACGAAGGCGGACTGGGAGAACGAGGTCAATCGCATCATCAACGACTATGGCGACTTCGGCCTTCCGAACCGGACGTCGGTGGTCCTGGACCAGTTGAGGAGCCATGGTTGGTATCCCGACGTATGGGCCCCGAGCTTCAATCAGCACGGCGGGCATGTCCCCGTTGGCTTCGAGCTGAGAATGCAGGCGTCAGACGACATCTACTACACCCTGGACGGCACGGATCCGCGGCTGCCGGAGAAGGCGGGGAGCTCCGGAGGCCAGATCCTGGTGGCCGAGAACACGACCAAACGCGTCCTCGTTCCGACCGGTGAAGTCGAAGAGGCATGGAAGGGCGGTGAGGATTTCAATGATGCGACCTGGATGACCGTGGCGGGCGGCCCCGGCGGGGTCGGTTACGAGCGCAGCCTCGGGTATGAGTCCCTGATCAGCCTCGATCTGAATCGGCAGATGTATGGAATCGCGGCGGGCTGCTACATACGAATCCCCTTCGATGTGGCCGCAGACCCGAGCACGTACAAGTCGCTGTCACTCAGGGTCCAATATGACGACGGTTTTGTCGCCTACCTCAACGGCGTCGAAGTGCAGAGGGCCTCGTTCACCGGGACACCGGCATGGAATTCCGCCGCTCAAGCCAACCATGAGGGCGATGCCGCCGAGATCTTCCCGATCGACGAGCACATCAGCCTGTTGCGGCAGGGGCAGAACATCCTCGCCATTCATGGCTTGAATTCCTCGCCGACAAGCTCGGACTTCATCATCCAGGCCTCGCTGGAGTGGGGGCAAGGGACATCTGCCGCGAGCGGTGGGATTTCGCCGACCGCCATCAAGTACACAGGTCCCGTGACGCTGGACAAGAGCGTGCAGGTCAAGGCCCGGGCACTGAGCGGCGGCGCCTGGAGCGCTTTGAACGAGGCGGTCTTCTCCGTCGGGCCGATCGCGGAGAACCTGCGGATTAGCGAGATCATGTACCACCCGGTCGAGACGGACGACCCGAATGATCCCAATACCGAATTCATCGAGCTGATCAACATCGGCGATGAGAGCATCAATCTGAACCTGGTGAAGCTCGCCAATGGCGTCTACTTCACCTTCCCGGACCTGGAATTGGCTCCCAGCCGCTACTCCCTGCTGGTCAGGAACGCGACAGCCTTCCAGGCCCGGTACGGCTCGAGTCTGCCTGTCGTGGGCCAGTACGTAGGCAACCTGAACAACGCGGGAGAGCGGATCGAATTGCTCGATGCCGTGGGCACAGACATTCACGATTTCCGCCTCGAAGACAACTGGTTCGATATCACTGACGGGCTGGGTTTCTCGCTTACCGTAAGAGACCCGAGGACAGCCGACCCCAATGCGTACGATGATAAGATTGTCTGGCGGCCCAGCGCCAAGGCAGGCGGCTCGCCCGGTACTGACGATAGCGGCCAGGTGCCTCCGCTCGGCTCCGTGGTCATCAATGAGCTTCTGGCCAACTCCCAGGACAGCGGACCCGATTGGATCGAGCTGCACAATACGACCGATCAGCCCATTGATATCGGAGGCTGGTTCCTCAGCGATGACGCGAACAATCTGACCCAGTACGAGGTGGCCGCCGGGGCAAGTATCGCCGCCGGTGAGTACATCGTGTTCTATGAGAACCGCCACTTCAACAGCCAGGCCGATCCGGGCAGCCATGAGCCCTTTGCCCTGAGCGCCGATGGAGAAACGGTCTATCTGCATTCCGGTTCCGCAGGCGTCCTGACCGGCTACAGCGAGCAGGAGAAATTCGATGCCTCCGAGGCGGGAGTCTCCCTGGGTCGCTACGAGAAGAGCATGGGTACATACAACTTCGTGGCGATGAGCATGGCCACGCCTGGTGCGGAGAATGCTGCTCCGAGAGTGGGGCCGGTGGTGATCAATGAGATCATGTACCATCCGGAGAATCCTGTAGACGCCGAGTACGTGGAGCTGCTCAATATCAGCGATGAGCCTGTGACGTTGTACGACGCAGTCAGAGAAGCTCCCTGGCGATTCACGGATGATCCGGAGGAGCCATCCGTTGAGTTGCTGCTGCCTGAGAATCCACCTGTGACGCTCGCAGCAGGCGAGTACCTGCTGCTGGTGAAAGACACGGGCTTGTTCAGTTCGAAGTACACGGCCCCTGTGGGCGTGCAGATTCTTGCCTGGGGCGCCGGCAAGCTGGTCAACGGTCCGGCAAAGATCCAGCTCAGCAAGCCCGGCAACGTGGATGCAAATGGAACGCGTAACTGGATTCGTGTGGATCGGGTCGTGTACAGTGACGGGGCGCACGGGCGGGATTTCCCTGAGCGCACTGACCCGTGGCCCGGGGATGCCAACGGCTTGGGCATGTCCCTGAACCGGACGGATTCCGCTGCGTATGGCAACGACCCCGCCAACTGGCATTCCGCGGTTCCTTCTCCGGGGGCCGCTAACGAGCCGGACCCTCTCAGGCATGAGGAGCCGTAGATGCATCGGAATCATGGTTTATCGGACGTGGTCAGGCTTTGCGTGATGACAAGGGAAACTGGGTGACAGGCTCTTGACTGTGAGTGGGTCCGTGTGTTAAAATAGATAAGAAGCTCGGGCTGGAATTGACCATCTCCAGTGCGAGGTTAAGGAATGATGACGTGTAACTGCTTGGGAGGGCGTCACTTGCGTTTGCGAGGTCAAGGCCGGACCATGAAGGAGTGTCACGGATTTGGAATTACGAAATCCGGCCTCGCCAGGTAATGCGGCGGAGAAGGCCGGTATGATGACAAATGACTCAGAACGACGGGCTTGTGACAATGCCCCGGGGCAGAAGGACAGTCCGAAGGTGCGCCCTGACCGGCAGCCGAAGAAGACGGTTGACCGGATGCTCGCGTGCCGATATGAGATGAAATACCTCATTACGGAGATCGAGACCGCGGCCATTGAAAGGTATATCAGGCCGTTTCTCGAGCCGGACCGCTACTCCAAGCTGCAACGGGGAGGGTATTACCCGATCGTCAGCCTGTATTTGGACTCTCCGGACCTGCGGCTGTGCCGGGAGACCATGACGGGGGTGAAAAACCGGTTCAAGCTGCGGATTCGCAGCTACACGGATGAGCCCGAGTACCCGCGTTTCTTTGAGATCAAGCGGCGGATCAATCGCGTGATCATGAAAAGCCGGGCGCGCGTGATGGACGGTGATGTGCCGGTCTTGATCCGGGGCATGTCGTTGCCCCCGCAAGGCTATACGACCGACGAGGCCGCCTTGAATCAGTTTCAGTTGTACGTGGCAAGCATCCATGCCGGCCCGATGGTTCTGGTCCGCTATAAGAGGCAGGCCTGGGAGAGCCCTTCCCAGAACCGGGTGAGGGTGACCTTTGACCGGGATCTCTGTTACAAGGTCACGCACGAGCCGTATGTGCGACTTGGGGGTTCCGGCTGGCAGCGCAATGATGTTACAATGAACAACGTAATCCTGGAGATCAAGTTCACGGGAACGTATCCCCTGTGGCTCAGCCGCCTGGTGGAGGACTTCGGCTTGGTGTTGAATTCGGTATCCAAGTACGCCACATCTATCGAACAGGCGTGCCGGTTTGGCTTCTGTGCCCCGGCCCTGAGGAGTCCGTGGAATGGATAGATGGTGGCAAGTCCTGGAGGACACGTCGCTGGGCAGCGGGATGTTCACTCCCCAGGCCGTGCTTCTTTCGCTTCTGCTGGCATTTGTGCTGGGGCAGGTGCTTGCGTGGGTTTATTACCTTACGCACACGGGATTGTCCTATTCCCGCTCTTATGTGCAATCGCTGATCCTGATCACGGTAATCGTCTCCATGGTGATGTCGGTGATCGGGAACAACATCATCACGGCCGTCGGGCTGATGGGCGCGTTAGCCATCGTCCGCTTCCGGAACGTGCTCAAGGACACGCGTGACATCGCCTTCGTCTTTTGCGCGTTGGTGATCGGCATGGCTTGCGGCTCGCACCGATACCTGACGTCGATCCTGGGGACGCTGATTCTGTGCTCGATCGCCGTGTACCTGCATTTCACCGATTTTGGCTCGCATGAGCCTCACAATGGTTTCCTTCGCTTCGGCCTGCGAGGCCCACTGGGTCCAAACCATCCGGTGTCCAATATTCTGCATCGGTTCTGTGGGAGCTTCAGCCTGATCTCGGTGCAGGACAGCGGTTTCGGCGGACCGGCCGAATACGCCTATCAGATCATGATACGCAATGTCGCCATGAACAATGAGTTTGTCGCCGAGTTAGAGAAGGTCGAAGGGATCGAGAACATCAATCTGACGATGCAGGAGAGGCTCCTCGAAGCCTAGGCCGCACGATGGGAAGAAAAGCCGCACCAAGTAGTCACGAGCAGAAACGCTCCTACCTGCGTCACGCAGTGCCGGTGATGGTCTGGCTGGTGGCTGTCGGTGGCGTAGTCGGGCTCCTTCGTCAGCGTGCTCACCGATTTGAAATCGTGGGCATCGCGAGGGGGGAGGTGCGCCAGGTGGCGGCGAGCAGCACCGGCCGCATCAAGGACATTTCGGTCGCATTATACGAGCCAGTGATCGCCGGACAGACCTTGGCGGTCGTGGACACGATCCTCGATAACGAGCAGACGCTGGAAGCGGAGCTCAAAGGGGAGTTGGCCGGTGTCATGGCCGAAATCGAGCATCTGGCCGCCCAACTGATCCCAACCCAGGAGACGATGCAGGCGGAGAAGCGGAACCTGGAAATCAGCCGGTCAGGAGACCTGAACCGGATCGCCATGGATGCGGACAATTATCGCGTGCGAGTCATGCAGTTGCAGGGGTCGATTGCCGCCGATGAACTGACTCTGGGCGATCTGATGTCGGAGAGGAAGATCCTTGAGAAGCTTCTTGAGGAAGACGTGATTGCACCCTATGAGCTGGACAAGGTCAAGGTGCAGTGCGCCAGCCTGAGCAAGAAGATCGACGAGGACTCGCGATTGCTGGCTCAGGCGAAAGCGGACATGGCTGAAGCGGAGGTGCGGCTGGAGCAGTTTGCCGGACAAGAGATCGCAGGGCCCTCAGTGGATCAGGCGCTGGAGGTGATCCGCAAAGAGATCGGGGTGCAGGAAGAATTGATGAAGGGACTCCTTGAACAACTCACGGCGCTGAAATCCCGGAAAGCCGTCGAGCTCAAATCACCTATCAAAGGTCGCATTATCCCCATTCCGGTACAGGAAAACGATGCGCTACAGCAAAGGCCGGGCGAACAGGTGATGCGGCGCGTCGGCGAGGTAGTACGGGCCGGGGACCCGATTCTCGCGGTCGCACTGGAGGAGCCAACCGAAATTGTGGCGTACGTGAGTGAGCAGCAGTTGAGCATGCTCAAAGAGGGTATGTCGGTGGAACTGGTCAAGATCAGGACACCGGCGCAGATCGCAGAGTCGCAGATTGCGTCGATCAGCCCCACGATGGAACTGATGCCGCAACGCCTGTGGCGTAACCCGAATGTTCCCCAGTGGGGACAACCCGTGCTGATCAACATTCCGCCACGATTGTCGCTTGTCCCCGGCGAGGTCGTGGGAATCCGAGGCTTGTAGCGGCGAGCTTTCGCCGCATCTTTGCTTGCGTGTTGAACGCCGAGGCACCTGAGAATGATGGACACATCACATTACCGTAGATGGCTGTGTCTGGTATGTCTCGGCGCCTTGACCATCCTGGCAGGCTGTGGTCCGAAGAACTACAAGCAGGATGCCGACAAGAGGGTCTACGATATCATCGACAGGAAGTGGGCCCCGGAGCTCGGCACAAAGGCAAACTACAGAATCAGCGACGTCGAACCGTCACCCCATGACCTTCAGGCGGATCGAAGCATTCCTGTATCGGGCGTCCTGACGCTGCAGGAGGCGGTGGCCGTCGCGACTGCCCGTAATCGTGACTACCAGCTTCAGAAGGAGCTTCTCTATACGACGGCTCTCGACCAGCGTCTGGTGCGCCACGGATACGAGTGGCAATTGTTCGGAGGCGGCAGCGCGATCTACTCGAACGATGGAACGGATGAG
Organism: Sedimentisphaerales bacterium; assembly: GCA_963708075.1. Taxonomy (GTDB): domain Bacteria; phylum Planctomycetota; class Phycisphaerae; order Sedimentisphaerales; family Anaerobacaceae; genus PLanc-01. The sequence goes on along the minus strand of OY970194.1, from coordinate 2,400,221 downwards.
ACCGTGACGGTCGAGGGGAACGTCGGCTTCAACCGTCTGCTCGCCAATGGCGCCCTGGTCAGCACTCGCGTCGGAGCCCGGTGGGTAGATGCGCTTCTCGGCTTCCGTGAGAGCGGCCTTTCTTCTATCCTGGGGGCGGCGGTCACGGTGCCGCTGCTTCGCGGCAGCGATCCGAAAGTGGTGCTGGAGCCCCTGACGCAGGCCGAACGCAACACGCTGTACCAGATCAGGACTTTCAATCGATTCCGCAAGACGTTCGTGGTCTCGGTGATCACGCAGTACTATGAGGTCCTGGAGTTGTATGAGGTCGCGCGGAACACGGAGGACTACCGCAAGTCGCTCGAGAAACTGCGTGACCAGGTGGAGCGTCTCGTCGGAGCCGGGAGGTTGCCGGCGGAAGAATTGGACCGGGTCCGTCAGGAAATCCTTCGCGCTCGCGATACCTACATTCTGGCGGACAAGGAGTACGAGCGATCTCTGGACTTGTACAAGATCACCCTTGGTGTGCCGCCGACCTCGGAGTTCGGGTTGGACATGGGCGTGCTTGATGCGCTTCAGGCCCACGGTCTGCCGCGCCCGGATTTCGTCCTTGATGAGGCGATTGAAGCAGCCCTGTGTCGGCGCCTGGACGTGGTCAACAGCGCTGATATGGTGCTCGATGCGCAACGTGCCGTGTACGTGGCCAAGGATGCCTTGGGCGCGGGGCTTACGGTTGTGGGCACCGTCGATGTTGACGCCAGAGGCGAAAAAGACATTGCGGTGGGGCCGGTCCTCGATTTGCCGTTGGACCGGGTGCCCGAGCAGGGCGTGTATCGCAAGGCGTTGGTCCTGCTGAACCAGCGGCAGCGCGAATATGATCTGTCGGCAGATACCGTTCGCCTGGAAGTCCGCGAGGCTCATCGCAAGCTGATGGAAGCGGCGGAGAGATATGAGGTTTTGTCGGAAGGGCTCGAGCTGGCTCGCGAGCGCATCCGAAAGACATCCGTGCTCCTGGAGTACTCGCGGGTGAGCAGCCGGCGCGTCCTCGATGCCGAGCAACATTTGTACAATTCCTGCAACGAGGCCGCCGATGCGCTCGTTGATTACGCCACAGCGACCCTGAACTTCTATCGTGATACGGAAGTGCTCCAGGTCCGGCCGGACGGCATGTGGGAGATCGGACCCTCCACAACGCCCGTGGCAAGAACCGCATCGAATGCGGACCCATCATTGACACGGGAATGATCCCATGGTATAGTAGAGATCGATGGCCTGTGCAGAGATGGGGGCTATCTTGAACGGAGTCAAGGGTTTTTCTATTGCCTCTGAGTGAGAGAAAGGGTGGAATCATGAGCACGACACGGACATTATTGTTGGTTGCGGTGCTATCATTCATGGCCCAGGGCGTCTGGGCGGCGGACATTATCTTGAACGAGTATAACGCCGTCGATAGCAACGACTTCCTTGGCGGCGGCGATGCCGCGATGGACGAAGCGGGCGGCCGGGCCTTCGACACGTACTTTGGTCGCGTCATGGGTAACGGCGGCGATTGGTTCGAGCTGGTCGTCATCAAGGACCATCTGAATATGAAGGGCTGGCAGCTCGACGTATACGAGGACGGGGTTCTCGACGAGACGCTTACCCTGACGCAGGACGCGATATGGAGTGATCTGCGGGCCGGCACGATCATCACGGTGGCCGAGGACGTGCCCAGCGACGTCAGCTATAATCCTGCCGCCGGGGACTGGTGGATCAATGTGCAGGCCAACAACAACGGCGACGGCAAGTACATCAAGAAGTCATCCTTTCCCGTCAGCGCCACGAACTGGCAGTTGAAGATACGAAACGCGAGTGGTGCGACCATCTTTGGACCCGCAGGGGAGGGCGTCAGTCCCGCCACTGGAATCAGCAGCACCGAGGTTTGCCGTCTGGAGGATAACCCGAGCGCCACGGTCCTGGCGAACTCGACTGACTATGACGACGGCGATGATTTCAGTACCTTCGGCTCACCGAACCGCTGGGGCTCGCAGAGCTTCAGCAAGTTGCGCCCGGTCATCACACCCGCCGAGGCATCCATTACTCTGACGGTGCCGAACACCGCCGTCACCGTCGATGCAGGCGACATCATGGCGATCAAATGGACGAGTACGGGTATTGCGGAAGACGTGCTCGTGGAATTCTCGATCGACGCGGGTGGAATGTGGTCGCCCGTGTACCCGCCGAACATCGGCAACACCGGCCAGTACAGGTGGGTGGTTCCTCTGGTCGAGTCCGACCTGTGCCTGATCCGGGTCTCCAGCAGCACGAGGCTGTCCGTCAACGACCTGAGCGACATACCGTTCACGATCATGGCGAATGTCTCTGTCGCCGGTTTGACGGACGGCTTTGGAAGCTTGTTCTCAGCTTGGCTGAATTGAGACCTTCATCGTTCAAACCAGGTAAAGAAGCCGCTTATCAGGACTGATCACCGAGTCCGTCCGAAGCCATGATCTGCGTACGTCGCGGGCAGAACACGCCAGACTGCCGGTCTGCGCCCGCGGAATTGTCGTTTCCTGCCACGAAATCACATTTATCTCCCTCGTTAGCACATTTACACGGGCACGGGAGAATACTATAGTATGCATCCGCATGCCCAGTCCTGATGCAAACTGTTTATGAGGCTACTGACGTACATGAGCACGAAGGAAGGCACGTACAACTTCGGTGAGATCGAGAAGAAGTGGCAGGAGCACTGGCAGGAGAACAAGACGTTCAAGGCGGTGGACTGTGAACCGTCCAAGCCAAAGTACTACGTTCTCGACATGTTCCCGTACCCCAGCGGCCAGGGTCTGCACGTGGGCCATCCGGAGGGCTACACGGCCAGCGACATCGTCGCCCGGTACAAGCGCATGAAGGGCTTCAACGTACTGCATCCCTTCGGGTGGGATGCGTTCGGACTGCCCGCTGAGCAGCACGCGATCAAGACGGGCACGGACCCTGCCCTGACGACGGCGAAGAACATCGCCAATATGCGGCGCCAGACGAAATCGCTCGGCTTCAGTTACGACTGGGACCGCGAGATCGCCACGACCGACCCGGAGTATTACAGATGGACACAGTGGATCTTCCTGAAGCTGTTCAACTCCTACTATGATCAGGCCGAGCAGAAGGCCAAGCCTATTGAGCGGTTGCCAATCCCGCAGGGATTGAGCGAGGACGAGAAGCAGCGGTTCATCGATGAGCAACGCCTGGCCTACCAGGCGGATGTTGCGGTGAACTGGTGCCCAGCTCTCGGGACCGTGCTGGCGAACGAGGAGGTGATAGGGGGGGTGAGCGAGCGGGGCGGGCACCCGGTGATCCGCAAGCCCATGCGACAGTGGATGCTGCGCATTACGAAATATGCGGAGCGGCTGTTGGATGACTTGAAGGAAGTGGACTGGCCGGAATCGATCAAGAAGCTACAGGCGGACTGGATCGGCAAGAGCGTCGGGGCGGAGGTCTGCTTCCGGGTCGATGGCCACGACGATGAGATGTGGGTCTTCACGACCCGGCCGGACACACTCTTCGGCGCTACCTACATGGTCATGGCGCCGGAGCACCCGCTCGTGGACGTCATCACGGCCGACAGCCACAGGGCCGCGGTGAAGGAGTATCGCGATGCGGCGGCTCGCAAGAGCGATCTTGACCGCACCGATCTGGCCAAGGAAAAGACTGGCGTATTCACCGGCGCCTACGCCATCAACCCGGTCAATGGGAAGAACATCCCGATCTGGATCAGCGACTATGTGCTGATCAGCTACGGTACAGGCGCGATTATGGCGGTGCCCGCACACGATGACCGCGATTTCGAATTCGCCAAGAAGTTCGATCTGCCGATCATCCAGGTGGTGGAGCCGCCGGACCCGCAGGATGCGGAGCGGGTCGATCGCGGCGAACTGTGCTTCACCGGCGACGGCACCGCAATCAACAGCGGGCCGTTCAGCGGCCTGCCCACGCAGGAGTTCAAAGAGAAGATTACGGCCTGGCTCGCGGAGCGGGACCTCGGCCATCGCGCAGTGAACTACAAGCTTCGCGATTGGCTGTTCAGCCGCCAGCGCTACTGGGGCGAGCCGTTCCCGATCCTGCACACAGAGGACGGCCGGATCATCGGCTTGTCCGAGGACGAGTTGCCGCTGAGGTTGCCCGATGTGGCGGACTATAAGCCGCCGGGAACGGGCGAGTCGCCTCTGGCGAAGGTGACCGAATGGGTCAACGTCACATTGCCCGACGGCACGAAAGCCAAGCGCGAGACGAACACAATGCCGCAGTGGGCGGGCAGTTGCTGGTACTACCTGCGGTACCTCGACCCGCGGAATTCACAGCGAGCCTGGGACCCGGAAAAGGAAAAGTACTGGATGTCCGTGGACCTGTACATCGGCGGGGCGGAACACGCGGTGCTGCACCTTCTGTACTCCCGCTTCTGGCACAAGTTCCTCTATGACCGAGGCTACGTCAGCACGAAGGAGCCCTTTCAGAAGCTGATCAACCAGGGCATGATCCTCGGCGAGGACGGGCAGAAGATGAGCAAGTCGCGCGGCAACGTGGTGAACCCGGACCAGGTGGTCACGGATTACGGCGCCGATTCGATGCGGCTATACGAGATGTTCATGGGCCCGCTGGAGGCGATGAAGCCGTGGAGCATGCAGGGTGTGCAGGGCGTGTACCGCTTCCTGCAAAAAGTGTGGCGGCTGGTCGTGGAGGAAGAGACGGGCGAACTGGCCAAGGCGATCCAGGAGGCGACGCCGGATGAAGAGACGTTGCGACTGCTGCACCAGACGATCCGGAAGGTCGGCGGGGACGTAGAGACATTCGGGTTCAACACGGCGATCAGTGCGATGATGATCCTGGCCAATCACCTGGCCCGGCTGGAGGTCAGGCCTCGATCCGTCGTCGAGCCGTTCATCCTGATCCTGGCGCCATTCGCTCCGCACATTGCGGAGGAACTTTGGCAGCGACTGAGCCACACGCAAGGCCTCGCACATGAGCCTTGGCCGCAGTACGACGCGGACTTGGCTCGGGAGAAGGAAGTGGAGTTGGCGGTGCAGGTCAACGGCAAGGTCAAGGACCGCATTGTCGTGCCCGCCGATTCCGACGAAGAGCACATCCGCCAAAAGGCCCTTGCGAATGAGAAAGTCATAGCCGCTCTGGCCGGCAAGACGCCCAAGAAAGTGATCGTGATCAAGTCAAGATTGGTGAACATCGTCGCCTGAGCGTCGATAGGTATCTATGCACGTGGAGATCGAGGCCAAGCTGAAGGTGGATTCGCTGCACGAGGTTGAGCGCAGGCTCGCAGAGTGCGGAGCGTCCTTCCTGCGCGAGGTTGTTCAGACGGATTGGTACTTTGACACGGCCGACCGCGAGTTGACGAGGGCGGATAAATGCCTGCGGCTGCGGATTGAGAAGACGGCGTTGCGAGAGCGGCTCATCCTTGCCTACAAGGGCCCCAAGGAAAAGGATGACTTCAAGAAGCGGCAGGAGGCCGAGCTTGAAGTGAAGGACGCGGCGACGACGGAATCGCTGCTCGGCGGGCTTGGTTACCAGAAGGCTCTGGCGTTCAATAAGAGACGTCGCTTGTGGAGTCTGCGTGGGTGTGAAGTCGCCCTGGATGAGTTGCCGCTGATAGGAGCATTCGTGGAGATCGAAGGGCCGGACTCCGGCACGATTGGACAGGTGCAGTCCATGATTGGATTGTCCGACGTGCCGCACACCGCCGACAGCTACGCTTGCTTGATCGAGCGAGGGTTGTCACGACAGGGGCAAGGACGGCGGGAAATCTATTTGTGATTCCAGATGGGATGGCAATAAGGATGGCGTTCAAGATTGGCAACATTGACATCGGGTTGGATGCGCCGTTGTTCCTCATGGCGGGGCCGTGTGTGATCGAGAGCGAGGACCTCTGTCTACAGATCGCCGAGCGGCTGGTGCAGATCGCCGGGCGCACGGGCGTCGGCATCATCTTCAAAGCCAGCTTCGACAAAGCCAACCGCAGTAGCATCACCAGCTTCCGGGGTCCGGGACTGGTCAAGGGCATGAAGGTTTTGGCAAAGGTCCGGGCTGAGACGGGCCTGCCTGTCATGACGGACGTGCACGAGCCGGCCCAGGCAGCCGACGTTGCCAAGACGGTCGATTGCCTGCAGGTGCCCGCATTCCTGTGCCGGCAGACGGATCTGCTCTGTGCCTGTGCCGAGACCGGCAAGCCGGTGAGCATCAAGAAGGGCCAGTTCATCTCGCCGGAAGAGATGGGCAACGTCGTCGAGAAGATGCGGGCGTGCGGCAATGACAAGGTCGTGCTGACGGAGCGGGGGACGTTCTTCGGATACAATCGCCTGGTGAACGACATGACGAGTATCGAGGCGATGAAGCGGTTCGGCTGTCCCGTGGTGTTCGACGCCACGCACAGCACGCAACAGCCGGGTGGCTTGGGCACGGCCAGCGGGGGCCGGCGAGTTGGCGCCCGTGCTGGCGAGAGCGGCCGTCGCGGCGGGAGCGAACGGGCTGTTCCTCGAAGTGCACCCGGAGCCTGAGAAGGCCAAGTCCGACGCCGCGTCGATGCTGCCGCTGGACTGGCTGGAGAGTGTCGTGAGGACTTGCCGTAAGATTTCTGAGATTGTGCATGAACAACAAAGAGAGTAAACGACATCGCTACATCTATGGCCCCGTTCCTTCCCGGCGGTTGGGTCTGAGTCTGGGAATCGATATTGTCCCTATGAAGGTCTGCACGCTGGACTGCATCTTTTGCCAGTTAGGCAGGACGACGGAGAAGAGCACGGTTCGTCGGGATTTCGTGGATATTGACGCCGTCATTGCGGAGGTGAAAAGCAGGCTGGCCGAGGGGGTGCGAACCGATTACATCACGATCGGGGGCTCGGGCGAACCGACGCTCAATTCCCGGTTGGGCGACCTGATCGATGGCCTTCACAAAGTGACGGATATTCCCGTCGCCGTCCTGACCAACGGGACCCTGTTCTACCGGGAGGATGTCCGTGCCGAGTGCGCCAAAGCCGACGTTGTCATCCCCTCGCTGGATGCGGGGGACGAGGCGGCATTCGAGGCGGTGACGCGTCCGGCCCGCGATATCAGCATTGAAAAGCTGGTTTCCGGCCTGTCTACGTTCCGGGATGAGTTCAGCGGGCGGATCTGGCTGGAGGTATTCATCGTGCCCGGCGTGAACACGAGTCCCGAACAGATTGCAGAAATGAAAGAGCTGGTCGGGAAGATTCGCCCGGACAAAGTGCAACTGAATACAGCGGTTCGGCCTCCGGCGGAGAAGAGCGTCGAGCCGGCTTCTTATGAGACACTTGCCGCCATCGCCCGCGAGATGGGTGGCGACTGCGAGGTGATCGCCGATGTCCCGGCAGGTAGCTGCGACCGGCAGGCGGCGGAAGTCACGGCGGACGTGCTATCAATGCTGAAACGCAGGCCGTGCTCGGTCCGGGACCTCTCTACAGGACTGGGAATCACCGCCGAGGAGGCGATGAGACAGCTAAGAGATCTGCGCAGCCAGGGGCTGGTCATCGCCGAGCCGCGGGGGGACACGGTGTACTTCCGAGGCCACTCCAAACCTTCCTGATTCGCCCTCCAGACACATCCTTGTACACGCACGGAGCCCAGTCACCCGGGGGGCACTGCGCGCGGAATACGCACTATTCGGCTCCAGTTTTTGTAAAGGCGGACGCTCCATTGGCCGATAAAAGCGATGTGACGTTTGAGCAGTCCCGCATTTTCGGCGGCGTATAAAAACAGGTGACTGCCGGACGCCACGCGGTAAGGGACGAGCATGCACAGGCCAAAACGACAACTGGTTCTCAACAAGGGGGCGGAGAAATTCATCTTCCGCTATGAGCCAGGTCACGAGGATCAACTGCTCGATGCGCTGGTGGAACAGGCCAAAGACAAACGCACAGACTTCGACTGGTTCGATGCGGCGGTGCTGAGCTTCAAGCTGACGCAGACCCTCATCGGGAATGCCGAAGAGTTGTTGCGGAACGACGGCAATTTGAAGATGACGCCTTAACGGCGAGGGTCCCTCCGGGTGGGTGAGGGCGCCGGCACAAGGCGATGGCGTAGGCACGAAATAGATGGCAGTGTATGCCGATGGTTGAAGTGGGCAGGTGGACTATGGAAGGCAGCGCAATCGTAGAACTGTTTCTGAATTACCTGAAGTACGAGAAGAGGTTCTCGGAGCACACGGCCAAGTGTTACGGGGCCGACCTGGCTCAGTTCGGGGAGTTCCTCCTGAACGCATCCGAAGGCGATGGCACGGCGGTGGATGGACTGCCGCTGGACCATGAGCAGGGCGGCACGGCAACGGCCGTCGCGACCCAGACGGAGCACAAGGTCGATCAGCTCCTGCTGGCGGTGGACGTGAACGAGGCCCGGTCGTACCTGACGCACCTCAACGAGAGGGCGTACTCGAAGGCTACGATCGCTCGGAAGCTCGCGACGCTGCGCAGCTTCTACAAGTTCCTCGTGAAGACGGGTCGCTGTGCGGCGAACCCCCTCGCTGCGGTGCGGACCCCGAAACAAGAAAAGAAGCTGCCGCGGTTCCTCGAGTACGAGGAGGTCAAACGCCTTCTGGAGACCCCGCCTGTGGAGAGCTGGCTGGGCGCCCGGGACAGAGCGATCCTTGAGACGCTCTACAGCACCGGCATCCGCGTCAGCGAGCTGGTGGGTCTGAACATGGACGACATCGACTTCCTCGGCGAAGTGGTCCACATCCGTGGCAAGGGTAAGAAGGAAAGGATCACGCCGATCAGCTCTTCCGCCCTGCAGGCGATCCAGCATTACATGGAGTTCCGAAATAAGCGAGCCCAGAGCAACGGCAACTTCGATTCGAGAGTCCTGTTTGTGAACAAGCATGGGCAACGTCTGAGCACGCGGAGCGTCCGCCGGAAGATGGACAAGTATCTGAAGATGGCGGGGCTCGATCCCGCGATCAGCCCGCATACCCTGCGACACAGCTTCGCCACCCACATGCTCAACAACGGCGCCGATCTGCGAAGCGTGCAGGAGCTGCTGGGGCACCAGTCGCTCTCGACGACGCAGGTCTACACGCACCTGACGACCCGCAAGCTCAAGGAAGTCTATGACAACGCCCATCCGCGAGAGCACATGGAGGAGCAGGTGTACGAATCGGATGGCAACGGAAACGGCAACGGACATGTGTAGGATGCCGTAAGCACAAGTCGTACTGAATACGATCAGCGAACCAAAGGGCCGGCCAGCAACCGGCCCTTTTCTTATGCGCAGGTCAACCTATGGCCGATGCTGCAAAGGGGCGCCGATCCGGGTCAGACGGCGTTGGGTGTGTACTCGGGGACGAGTCCTTTGATCTTGCTCGCCACGGTATCTACGTTGCCCTGGGAGGCGATGGTGAGTAGCTCGGCGATACCCGTGCGAAGCTTGTCGCGATCCATCGGGATGTTCTTCCAGATGCCGATCTTCGGATGACGCGTACGCTGCATGCCTTCGCCCTCGATGCGCAGCTCCTCGAAGAGTTTTTCGCCGGGGCGGGGGCCGGTGAAGACGATCTCGATGTCCTCGCCGGGACGAAAGCCGCTGAGGGTGATCAGTTCCTTGGCCAGGTCCACGATCTTCACGGGATCGCCCATATCGAGCACGAAGATCTCGCCGCCTTTGCCCATCGTGGCGGCCTGGAGCACGAGCTGGCTGGCCTCGGGGATCGTCATGAAGTAGCGCTTCATGTCCGGGTGGGTGACGGTAACGGGGCCGCCCTCGGCGATCTGCCTCTTGAAGATGGGCACGACCGAACCCTCGGAGGCAAGCACGTTGCCGAAGCGAACGGTGATGAACTGGGTCTTGCTCGTCCTGCTGAGGTCCTGGATATACATCTCGGCGATGCGTTTGGAGGAGCCCATGATGCTGGTGGGGTTGACCGCCTTGTCGGTGCTGATCATGACGAAGTGGGTGGCGCCGAAGTTGTGTGCGGCGTCCGCCACGACCTGGGTGCCGAGCACGTTGTTCTTGATGGCTTCGCCGGGATTGAGCTCCATGAGAGGGACGTGCTTGTGTGCGGCGGCATGGATGACGATCTGCGGCTGGTGGCGGTGGAATATCTCGTCCACACGGGAACGGTCCGTGATGTCGCAGATGATCGGCCGCAAGGCGATATCCGGGAGTTGTCTTCGCAGGTCGCGCTCCACGTAGAACAGGGGGTTCTCCGCCTGTTCCACGAGCAGCAGCGATTGGGGGCCGAACTGGCATATCTGCCGGCACATCTCTGAGCCGATGGAGCCGCCGGCCCCGGTGACCAGGATCGTCTTGCCCCGGGCGAATGCCTCGATGAGGTCCAGGTCGAGCTGCACGACCTCGCGTCCCAGCAGGTCGTTGATATCGACGTCGCGAATCTGTGAGACACGGAGCTTGCCGGAGGCGATGTCCGTGATGGATGGGACCGTGCGGAACCGGATCTTGGTTCCCTCACAGACCTGAATCACGTGGCGAAGCTGCTGCCGGCTGGCGGAAGGCATGGCGATGGCGATCTCTTCGATGTTGCGTTCCTTGCAGATCGTGGGCAGCTCGTCCACGGTGCCGAGGACCGGTATGCCGTGAATGTTAATGCCCTGCTTGAGGGGCTCATCATCGATAAAGCCGACGACGTCATAGTCGATGACGGGCATTCGGTGAATTTCCCTGAGCAGCGCCTCGCCGGCATTGCCGGCCCCGACGATCAGGAACCGCTTGAGCCGGCGGCCCTCCACGGTGCGGAACTCCTCGTGGTAGAGACGAATGATCATCCGCAGGCCGGCGGGAAGGAGGATGGTGCCGAACAGGTCGGCCATGAAGACGCCCTGGCTGACGTCCGCAATGCCCGTGGGCAATGCGTGCCGAAGCGCCGGGATGCGCAGCATTACGACGAACCAGATCGCCACGATGATCAGCGTGCTGACGAGGGCGGCTCGGAGAATCCCGAGCAGGTCGGAGATACTGACGTATCGCCACCAGCCTCGGTACTGCTTGAAGAACCCAAAGACCGGCAGCTTGATCGCCAGGAAGAAAAGCAGCAGGAACGGATACTGCTGAACGAGCCACTCCTGCTTGAATTGCATGTTGTTGGCCACGAGGAACGAGAAGGCCAGGGAGGCTGCGAAGGCGGCAATATGGGCGAGGATTACCAGCGGCTTGCGGAGGGTCAGCAGAGGACTTGGAGGTGTTGCCGAATCACGCAGCCCGGGCCGCTCACTGTCATGGTGCTGTACTTCTTTGTCTGACTCAGGCATACCCCGGCGGCACTCCTTCACCGTCCATCATGCAACAAAACACTCAAATATGGAAAAGGCTCAGCGGCCGTCAAGCAGCCACGCATATCATCGGCATATGTCGGGACCCGGTTGAGTCTTCAGAGCCGTCAGCTCGATCTCGCTGGTGTGCCGCAATATGCCGGGTCGGGTAATTATTCGGACGTCTCCTGTTTCTTGTCGGGCTCCTCGGGAGCTTGCGGCTCGGCGCCAGAGGGGGCTTCTTCGGTCTTTGCCTCAGCGGGAGGCGCTTCGGCAGACTCCTGCGGCGAATAGACATAGACCTCCTCAAGAGGAATGAAGTCCACGCGATTTCGCATCAGGGCGTAGATGATTGTACTTGCTGAGAAGTAGAAACTGATCACGGATGATACCACCAATCCAATAACGACAAGCACCCAGAAGTAAATCAGAGCGGAACTAATGGACGTCGACCAGTTGGGCGGGGCGGCAACACCCGCGCCGAAAAAGTCGGTGAACACGGGCTCGGGCCAGATGGCGTGGAGCTTTTTGTTCTGGTAGGCAAAACCGAGCTGCAGGAACGCGTGGGTGGTCCACAGGACGAGGAATGAGAAGAACCGGACGAACAGGTAGCAGATCGCCCCATAGACAAAAGCAATAACCGCGTAGAGGCCCATCCGCCAGGGCTTGTTATAGACATAGCTGAAAGAGCGGCTGATGGAATCGAAGCAGTCGGAATCCTCATAGGCGATCGTCGGAAACATGAGGCTGAATCCGCCGACAATTCCGATGGCAATGATCGTGATAATGATCGCGACGGCAAAGGCCAGCGGCAGAAGCAGGCCCACGGTAAGCTCGCCCACGTACGGGATATTGCCCCACGCGCCCAGGAGGATGATGATTGCACCGATGACGAGGATGATGATCATGGGAGTGAGCGGCGCACAAAAGAAAGCGGTGAATTTTCGCAAGCCGAAGCGTACGGCTTGGCGCAGGCCCGGCTTCTCTGCGCCGGCGAACTGTAACGCCGCGATCCGGCAAATCGCGCCGCCCGCTACCGACAGTACCGCCAGCACGACTGCAAAGAAGATGAGACTGTACACGATATGATATCTGAAGGCCCAGACCAGCGCAACAAAACAGGCTACGATATTCATTATGACGTCATCGATGTCAAGCTGGAAGAGCGAGCGTACGGCGGCATGCATGCGCTCGGCCCCGAAAGTCCAGAGCGTTGCAAAGACGCCGGTTCTTCTCCCTGTGTCCATGAATGGCACGCTACGCGCATCCGGGTCCAGAACTCTGGCGGCATACAGGTTGAGTTCCGTGGCGCCGGCCGGGTTGACGACGACGACGCTCCGGCTGGCGAGGTCCATAATCCAGCCGGTCAAACAGATGATGGCCAGGGCACACAACGCGATGATCAGTTTCGTGGGCTGGATGGATATGCGAAAGGCTTGAAAGATCCGGGGGAAGAGAAAACTGTCGAGTGGCAGTGTCCGCTCTTTTCCATTCGCCATCTTGCACCCTTTCAAAATCGCGATCCGCTCATTCCTTGTCTGGAATTATCGCCTGTAGTGCCTGCATGGTACTACCTGGGGTGGGGCGTCGTCCAGAGGATTTCGTCCGGCGGGGGAGCCTTTCTAACGGTTCCTATGAGGTGGAGGAGTTGTCTTGTGAAGGGCCTTCGGATTCCTCATCGGGGCGGCTCGGAATTCTGTAGTCAGCATCGAACCAGGCCCCCAAGTCGATGAGTTTGCAGCGTTCCGAGCAGAAAGGGAAGAACTTCATCTGTGCTGAGGGATCCTGTTCGGGGGATTTCACGATCTGTTTGCAGGTGGGGCAGCGGAACTGGCGGGCCTGTTGTGGGTGATTTTCATGCGTACGATCTGACGGTTTCATGGGCTCTCCCGGAATACATCGAATGAATATCCGAACGCCCGGAACTCGTCCCTGATCATCGTGCATGGCTTACAGTCGTTCAGCATCATCGCCTCCTGCCGCTATCCCGGCTCCTTGTCTCGCACACCGCCTGGGCATCACGAGCCGGGGCTACACCACCTGAGCCCGACCTCTCAGCTCTCTCCAGGTTGCTGCGGCTGCTGTTGCTGTTGCTGCTGCTGTTGCTGCTCCACGATTCGTGCATGTTCGACGGAGTATCGAGCCCAAGGCTGGGCCTCAAGCCTTGCCTTGGCTATGGGCTGGCCCGTCCCCTCACAGATGCCGTACGTGCCATTCTCGATTCGCTGCAAGGCATCGTCGATTTCCGTGATGAGCTTTCGCTCGCTATCCATCAGGCCAAGGGAGAACTCCTGCTGATAGTTGTCCGTCCCGAGATCCGCCATGTGGATGGGCATGCTTGACAAATCCCCGCTGGCGTCCAGCCTCGATTTTCTCAGGGTCTCGCCCTCGATCTCCACGACATTATGCAGGATCTCTTTCCGCCTCTCAATCAGCAGTGCCCTGAAATGCTCAATCTCGGCAGGGGTCAGATGCCGCACCCCGGACTGCTTCGGCGGAGCCTTTTCTCTCGATGGTTTTTTGCGATTCTGTGCCACTTCTACGCTTGCCTTTCATATACGTACACTAGAATCTACGTTTTGTAGAAACCCATAGTTTACCATATATCGTCACTTGCGGGTAGTATTATTTGCCCTGCAGAGTAATTCTAATTCCGCGGCTAGTCCGGAAAAGGCGGCGGACTCAAGTGCATGTGTGGGCTTAATGTAAACCCTTTTCGTGCAGGCACTTATGTCAATCCTTGGCCGGGCTGTTCCTGGTCAGCATCGCGGATTGCGTCCTTGGCCATGCGGCCCAGGGGGACAAAGAAGTGCTCTTGGCCGATCAGGCCCGAGAATCCGCTCACGCCGAAGATTTCCTTGAGATGGGTCGCGGTAAGTACCTCGGACGCCGGGCCAATCCGGTACTGACAATGATCTGTATTGGCGCCACTACCTTTCGTGGAAGCAGGCAGCCGGGAAAGGGGGCGAAGAAGAATTGCTTCGTCGCAGTATTGGGCCGCAAGATTAACATCCTGCGTAATCGCAATGATCGTTCGGGATTTGTTAATTTGGATAGTTTTGAGCAGGTCATAGATGCCAACCTGGTGTTTGAGATCGAGAAACGTCGTTGGCTCGTCCATCAAAAGGATGGGGGTGTCCTGAGCCAGGGCGCGTGCGATAAAGACCCGTTGCCGCTCGCCCCCGCTCAGGCTGGCCAGCGGACGCGAGGCAAACTCGGCGGTGGCGGTCATTTCCAGGGCTTCTGCCACGCACTGCCGGTCGATCTCGCTTTCAAAGCCGAGCGGGCCGTAATGCGTGGTTCTCGCCATCAGCACGGCCTCGGCCACAGAAAAACCGAAGACCGGAACAGACCCCTGCCGTACCACGGCGATCTTGCGAGCCAGTTCCCTGGGCCGGCAGGACCTGATATTGATCCCGTCTATGGATATTCTGCCTGACTGCGGCGTAACCGACCCGGCGATGAGGTTGATCAGCGTGCTCTTGCCCGCGCCGTTCGGCCCGACGATGGCCAGGAACTTCCCCGCCGCCACGGCGAAGCGGATGTCCTTCAACACCGGGTATGCCCGATGGTAGGCGAAGCTGACGTCTTGCACGTGCACGGATGCCGTCATCGCAGCCATGACACCTTTCTGTTGTATCGAATGAGCAGAATCAGGAAGAATGGCCCACCGACCATTGCCGTGACCACGCCCACAGGCAACTGGGCCGGCGCCACAATGACCCGGGCGACCGTGTCGGCGATCACCAGGAACATCGCCCCGCAGAGACTGCTGATCGGCAGCAACTGACGGTGGTCGGGGCCAAGCACCAGCCGGACTGCGTGCGGCACGACCAGCCCGACGAAGCCGACCAGGCCGCTCAAACTCACCGCCACAGCCGTAACGAACGCCGATACTGTGAACGCCAGTAGCTGGACTCTCTCTACGTGTATGCCCATGCTCTTCGCATCTTCCGGGTTGAAGCTGATTGCATTGAGCTGGGGGGCGAGGAAGTACAACGACACGACTCCCGCCGCTACGCACCCGGCTCCAATCCAGAGAACAAAGAAGTCCTCTTCGGCCATAGTGCCCATCAGCCAGAACATTGTCGCGTGGAGCTGCTGGCCCTTGGCCGCCGAGATCAGGAACATGATGATCGCGGAGAAAAAGGCGTTCACGACGACACCGGCCAGGAGCAAGCCGGTTACATGGAACCGGCCCGTGATGCGCCCGATGCCCCAGACCAGCCAGACGGTTCCCACGGCACCGGCAAAGGCAAAGATGGCAACGGGAGAGCGTCCCCACAGGGTCCAACTGAAGCCGCCAATGATGGCGAGCGTGGCGCCCAGGCCGGCCCCGCTGGAGATGCCAAGAATGTATGGGTCAGCAAGGGGATTACGCAGGAGCGCCTGCAAGGTCACGCCGGCAGCGGCCAATGCCGCCCCCACGATGGCCGCAAGGATGACGCGGGGTACTCGGATATGCATGAGGATTTCGTAATCGGAGTTGGTTGAGCCGCCTTCGTGTCCGCCGGCCAAAGCGTTCTTCAGAGAGATGCTCTCTGAGCCGGCCAGAGCGCATAGGAGCATCACCACGACCAGCATAATCGCTGCGGCCGCAATCCTGATTAACAGAGTTCTCGGGGAGAGAAGCTGCTGCACCGTCTATTCTCCAAAGACCTCCGGATGAAGACATTTCGCTATCGTCTCGATTCCATCTCCAAGCCTCGGGCTCAGCCGGGAGACAAGGTCCCCATTGATCACATGGATTCGCCCGTCAGCCACAGCAGGGACCGTTGTGTATCGTTTCCAGAAGGAAGCCGCCTGCACGTGTTGCCCTTGCACATCGTCGCCGCCCATGGTGGGCTCGATGATGACCTGGGGCGCTGAGGCGATGATCTGCTCGCCGCCGATGGGTGGGTACACGTGAAGGGTCTGGCCGATGGCGTTCTCGCCGCCCGCCAGTTCGATCAGCTCGTTGACAAACGTGTTTCGGCCGGCGACACGGAGCGGCTCCCGCTGCACGACCCAGAGAACTCTCACCCTATCCCTCCCGGCAGTCTTGTCCCTGACTGCCGCCGCTTTGGCCTTCATGCCGCCGAGCACCCGTTCGGCCTGCGGGCCCTTGTTGGTGGCGGCGGCCACGGTGGATATGGCGACAAAGAGATCCTCGACTGTCGAAATGTCGAGCGTCAGGCACTTGTAGCCCATGCGAGCAAGTCGCCCCGCCAAGCTGCGCTGCTGCTCAAGATCCAGCGCCACGACCAGGTCGGGCTTGAGAGCGATGACGGCCTCAATGTTGGGTTGCCAGAAGGTGCCTACGGTGGACTTCTGTGTGGCGGCGGGGGGGTAGTCGCTGTCCCGTGTAACGCCGACGATGCTCTCCTCCAGACCTAACGAAAACAGAATCTCCGTGAGATTGGGCGCCATGGAGACAATCCGGGCGGGTGTGCGCGAGGGTTGCCCATCGAGTGCTGCCTCGACGTGACGAGGTCGAAGCAGAATGCAGCCCAAGCCGATCCAGGCTGCAAAGGCCACCAGCAGAATCCACCACTTCTTCATCAGGTCCTCTTGAACTGCTTCTCCAGCTCGCTGATCGAGAATTTGATCGTCGTCGGCCGGCCATGAGGGCACCGGCTGGTCGATTCGTAACGCTGCCGGTCGGCCAGCAGTTGGCGGATCTCTGCATCGTTGAGCTTCTGGCCCGCCTTGATGGCCGCCTTGCAGGCTGTCATGTTGAGCACCTCGTTCAAGAGGTCCTCGGCCGGGAGCACGCCGCTCTTCTCGACAAGAAGATCCATCAGGTCCTGGACGAATTCGATCGGTGAGACGCCCCCGAGCAGCGTGGGAAAAGCCTGGATCGCGTATGTTCTCGGGCCGAACGGCACGAGCTCGATCCCGAGCCTCGCGATCAGCTCGGCGTTGCTCTCTATCACGGCTGCCTGCCCATCTGTGATCTGGAAGCTCTCGGGCAGGAGCAACCGTTGCGATTCGAGGTGATCCCGCTGGACCCGCTGGCGCAACGTCTCGTACAACATTCGCTCGTGCAGGGCATGCTGGTCGATGATGACAAAACCATCCTCCGTCTGTTCGACGATGTAGCTGTCGTGGATCTGGAGATACTTGGGCTGCTCCATCTGGATGGGAGCGGGGGCTGGTGACGATGGGACGACAGGAGAGAATTCCCTGGGCCGACGAGCGGAACCAGCAGAGGGCATATCCGCCCGGAAATCGAGCCGCCGTTGCACGTCGGCAGGGCGGTGCTTCTTGAAGAACTCGGCCATGGCGTCAGCGATTTCCTGCCGTTTCACTTGTCGATCCGTCGCGTCATCCGTCGCCGCCGGCGCGCCGGCCGGTATCGTCGCGGGCACATGAAGATCCATGCCCAGAAGTGTCTCTCGCAGTGTCCCCAAGACTTGAGAGTGAACCAGGTTCGAGTTGCAGAACCGGACCTCGATCTTCGTCGGATGCACGTTGACGTCATACTCGGACGGCGGCATCTCGATGAACAGGAAGACCACCGGGAACCGATTGGGATCGAGCAGCCCCCGGTAGGCTTCCTTGATCGCATGGGAGATGAATTTGTCCCGAATGAACCGGCCATTCAGAAAGGTGTACTGGAACTGGCCGCTGGTCCGCGAGACACTCGGCCGACCGAGCAATGCACGGATGCGAATACCCCTCTCGTCCGTCTGCGCTTCAATGAGATCGTCGGAGGGCTCGGCAGACAGCATCGGGAAAAGCTGGGCGATCCGCTGCCTCGCGGTCTGATGCTCTGCAAGCCGGTACAGCTCTCGATTGTTATGAGTGAGCGCCAAGGCAATGTCCGTCCTTGCCAGAGCGATCCGCGTGAACTGCTCGCTGATGTAGCCCAATTCGGTGTTGGCCGTGCGCAGGAACTTCCGCCGTGCTGGCGTCTTATAGAAGAGATCCCGAACCTGGATCGTTGTGCCGAAATCGCCACTGCACGGGCTAATGGGTCTCTTTTCTCCACAATCGATCTCGATGCAATGGGCCTGGTCGGACTCCCTCGTGCGGCTGACGGCTCGGACCTGGGCGACGGAGCCGATGCTGGCCAGAGCCTCCCCGCGGAATCCAAGCGTAGATATGCCTTGCAGGTCGTTGACCTCTCTGATCTTGCTCGTCGCATGGGGCTCGAAGGCGGCGTCCAAATCCTCGGCGTCCATGCCGCTGCCGTTATCGGTGATGCTGATGAGCTTGCGGCCGCCGTCCTCCACGGCCACGACGATCTGCGTGGCCCCGGCGTCGATGCTGTTCTCCATCAATTCCTTGACCACGCTGGCGGGCCGCTCGATCACCTCGCCGGCCGCAATCATGTTGACCATGTTTTGATCGAGGTGGACGATCTTACCCATGAGCTCTCAGTCCCGCCACAGGGTGGTCCGCTTGCGGGGGCTTCGGACTAGATTCAGGAAATACATCTGACATACAGTACTTCCTACGCCGATTCATCGCGGGCGTTCATGCGTCAGCCCGGCACGAGGCTGCGGCCGGTCATCTCCGGCGGCTGGCGCAACCCCATCATCTGCAGCAGTGTCGGCGCAATGTCGGCCAGCGTGCCGACGTCCCGCAGCTTTGCGCCTTTGTAGCGGTCATCGAAAATCACCAGGGGCACGTCTCCGACCGTGTGGGCCGTGTGCGGATTCTCCGGCGAGCCGTCGATCATCTTCTCGAAGTTGCCGTGATCGGCGGTGACGATCGCCGCGCCGCCCATGCTTTTGACCTTGTCGAGGATCTTGCCGACGCATTGATCGACGGTCTCGGCCGCCTTGATCGCTGCCGACAAGTCGCCCGTGTGGCCCACCATGTCGGGATTGGCAAAATTGACCACCATCGCGTCGTACTTGTCCGAGTCCAGGCGGTCGAGAACGACGCTCGCCACTTCGTATGCGCTCATCTCCGGCTTGAGATCGTACGTGCGAACTCTGGGCGACGGGACGATCTGCCGGTCCTCGCCCTTGAAGGGCTTTTCCGTGTAGTCATTGAAGAAGAAAGTCACGTGAGCGTATTTCTCCGTCTCGGCACAACGGAACTGCTTGATTCCCAGGGCGCCCCAATACGCGCCGAGGATGTTCTTCATCTTTGTTGGCTTCGGGAATGCAACGGGAGCGGGAATCGTCGCATCGTATTCGGTCATGCAGACGAAGTACACGTCCGCCCGGGTCGTCCGCGCAAACTCCTTGAAGTCCGGATCCACAAACGCCCGTGTGATCTCGCGGGGCCGGTCGCCGCGGAAGTTGAAGAATACGACGCCGTCGCCGTCGGAGATCGTTGCCAGCGGCTCGTTGTCGGCATTGACGATCGCGGTCGGCTCGATGAACTCGTCCGTCACGTCCTTGTCGTAACTGCTGCGAACGGCCTCGGTTGCGCTGCGCGCTTCGAGACCTTTGCCGAACCGCAGGCATTCATAGGCTTTCTGGACGCGATCCCACCGGCTGTCGCGGTCCATCGCGTAGAACCGGCCCATCACGCTGGCGATCCTGCCGACGCCGATCTCGCCGGCCTTCTTTTCCACGTCGGTAACGTATCCGAGCCCGCTATCCG
Source organism: Sedimentisphaerales bacterium (assembly GCA_963708075.1). Classification (GTDB taxonomy): domain Bacteria; phylum Planctomycetota; class Phycisphaerae; order Sedimentisphaerales; family Anaerobacaceae; genus PLanc-01. The sequence goes on along the minus strand of OY970194.1, from coordinate 2,380,440 downwards.
GCGGAGAATCCCGCCCGTCCGTGAAGGCATGGATGAAGACCTTTGTCAGGTCGTTACGCTTGGCCAGTTCCAGCAGGCCGTACAGGTGTTCGAGACGTGAATGGACCCCGATATCGCTGCACAGACCCATGATATGCATACTGCCGTTGCGTTCTTTGACGAACCGGACGAGATTCAGGAATTCCTTGTTCTCGAAGAACGAGCCTTCGCGGATCATATGGGTGATGCGGACCGATTCCTGGGGAACGATTCGTCCGGCCCCGATATTCTGGTGGCCCACCTCGCTGTTGCCCATCGTGCCGTCGGGGAGCCCGACGTACTCGCCGTAGGTGTGGACGAGGCAGTTTGGGTACTCTGCCATCAGCATGTCATCTACCGGCGTGTGAGCCCGTTTGATTGCGTTGTACGGATCTTCGTTGCGATCGGGATTATAGCCCCAACCATCACGTATGATGAGAACGCACGGCCTTTTCTTCGACAAGCCCGTCTCTTTGCTCATGTAGAATATGCCTTTCAAAACAATGGAAACGACGTATAGCTTCGTCCTGCCGGACGGCCTATCCAGAAGGGCCTTGTATCATACCGACCGCCGGGCGGGCCTGTCAAATCTTTAACCGTCGAGACGACAGCGACGGGGGCATTACCAAGTAGTGGCAGAGCCGGCATGAGGTTATGGGGGCAGCGGCACGGCTGACGGCTTTACCGATGACGGAAGGCAAAACCATCGGCAAACTGGCGCTTGCTGCTGCCACCCGTTGTACCCCAACATGGTAATGTTGATCTGGGGACCTTTTGCAGCATGGGAAGATTCTGTATAATTCGCGGCAGGCAAGGAGTGCGGCCCGGATGCATATGGCGCCCGGGCCTCATTTTCGGGCTGGAAAGGAAGCCGTGTGTCTGGGGCAACGAAGAGTACAATCCCGGTTTGGCTGAGCCTGTCGCTGGCGGCATTGAGTCTGTGTCTCGGGTGCACGCCGCGACAGCCGGCGGTGGACATGTACCTCGATGCCGTCATGCTTCGCGAACTGGGCCAGGATGAGCTTGCGGTCAAGAAACTGAATGCCGTGATCGCGGCGGATCCCGATTTCGCTCTGGCGTATGCGGAACTGGGCAAAGCGCAGGAGAAACTGGGAAACCGTGAAAAAGCCTTGGCCGCGTTTCGTAAAGCCGCCGAGCTGGACCCCTGGGCGTTCGAGAGCCACATGAACCTCGCCGCAGCCTGCATGAGACTGGGTAACTACCCGGAGGCGGCCGGGGCATATGCCCGAGCCGTCGAGTTGGACCCCAAGAATCTGGAGGCGATGCTCGGGGCCGGGGAGTGTTACTTGAAAGCAGGGCAGTACGTGAAATCGCTGGTGTACTGTGAGCAGGCGGAGCAGACTGGGGAGAGGACCGGGGAGGTGTTGCGGCTGCTGGCCCGCGTCTATGAGGGGCAGAAGGACTATGAGCACGCGATCCGGGTCTATAAGCGGCTGTTGTCATCAAATAGCGAGGATGTGGACGCGATGCTGGCGATGGCCGTGGCCCACATGAAGGCGGGGCAGTACGACGAAGCCAGGGGCGTGCTGATATCTGTCACGCAAATGCGGCCGGAAGATGGCACTGCGTTTCGACATCTGGGCTACTGTCTCGTCAAACTCGACGACATCGATCACGCTGTACAGATGTACCGGAAGTCGATAGACTTGAACAAGGACGACTGGCAGGCCCATCGGGGCTTGGGCGTTGCGTTTATGATCAAGGCTCGCCGCACAGCGGATGCCCGCCTGCAGGCTGAGGCGCTGAAACACTGGCGGCGCTCCCTGAGCATTGCACCGAGCCAGCCGAAACACGAAGTCCTGGAGCAATTGATCCGGGACCAGTTGAAATCAGAGAACCTGTTGCAAGGATTGAACTACTAAATACATGGAAATAGAAAAACAGGAAAGAATGGATCCGGCCGCCTCGATCAGCAGATCGTGGAGTCGCTGCGTCGCATGGCTGCCCGATGTGAAAGCGCACTTGATCTTCTGGACCTTACTGTTCGTCGGCTTGGCGCTGGATCTGTGGACAAAACACGCGGTCTTTGCCTGGCTGAAGTACGAGCCGGAGCAGAGCGCCGGCATCGTCGATGGTTTTCTGTCGTTTCGCCTGGCGCTGAATGATGGCGCCGCGTTCGGGCTTGCCACGGGCCGGTATTTCTTCCTGGTAGCGGTGGCGGTGCTTGCCCTGCTTGTGATTCTCGGCGTGTTCCTTTTCGGCCGGGCGCAGCAGCGAACCGTTCAGGTGGCGCTGGGCCTCTTTGCCGCGGGGGTCAGCGGTAACCTGTGGGACCGGATTTTCAACAATGGGCTGGTCCGCGATTTCATCGATGTGGTGTACTGGCCGGGCAGACACTGGCACACGTTCAACGTGGCCGACGCCTTGCTCTGTATCGCCGTCGGTCTGCTGATCCTGGCGACCCTGATCACTGATTCGTCTTCTCAAACACGTGGTCAGCCACGTAAATAGGTGCCTCGATAGCCGCGCATAGCGCGATGGCGTCGGATGGCCGCGAGTCCACGGTGACTGTCCGGCCGTCGATGCTCAGATGAATCTTCGCATAGAACGTATGATTGCGGAGGTCGTCGATCACGATGCGCTCGACCTTCGCGCCGAGACTCTCGATGACGCTGGCCAGCAGGTCATGAGTCATCGGGCGGGGCGGCTTGATTCCTTTCAATCGACGGTCGATGGCGAAGATCTCCACGATGCCGATCACGATGGGGAAGCCTCGCGTGCCGTGGCGTTCCTTCAAAACGATGATCTGTTGGTCGGAGGTCTCGTTGATGATGATCCGCGACAGTTCGACTTCCACTTCCATTCTGATCCCCCTTTTGTCTCTCAGCCGTTAAGCTCGGCGAGATGTCTCTCCACGGCCTGTAATTGTTCCTGAAGCTGTGCAAGTTTCTCCCTGGCCTGGGCAACTACCTCGGGCTTGGCCCTCGTCACGAAGTTCTCGTTGCCCAGTTTGCCCTCGACGGCCTTCTTGGCCTGCTCGATCTCCTGCTTCTGTTTTTCGAGTCGGGCGCGTTCCGCCGCAGGATCGATGACGTTGTGCAGGTAAACCTGTGTCTCTCCTACTATGGCGGCAGCGGCATTGTTCGGCTTTGGCGCGTCCTGGGTCGCCTGGAAGCTGCTCAGGCCGGCCAGTTGACACACGAGGTGACTGTTGGCACTGAGCGTATCGGCCGTGACCTGGGGCGCGTTGGCCGAAGCCGTGAGCTTCTCGCCCGGGGATATGCCGTGCTGGCTTCTGACATCGCGGATCGCCCGGACTATCTCCTGGACGATCTGGATCTGCACTTCCGCCGCCTCGTCCCTCAAGTGTTCCATGGCGCCCGGCCAGGGAGCAATGACAAGGGCGTCCGCACCATCGAGCTGGGCAAGTCCCTTCAGACCTCGGACCGGAGCCAACTCGTTCAGCCGCTGGTAAATGCCTTCCGTGATAAAGGGAATGAAGGGGTGGAGCATGCGCAGAGTGCTGTCGAGCACGAAGGCCAGAACATTCTGAGCGACCTTCTTGCTCTGCTCATCCCTCATCCGGGATTTGGCCCATTCGAGATACCAGTCGCAGAAGTCGTTCCAGAAAAAGCGGTACAACTGACTCAGAGGTTCGCTGAATTTGAACGCATCCAGGGCCTCGGTGACTTCGCGCTGCGTAGCTGCAAGCCGCGAGAGAATCCATCGGTCGGTAACGTCCATCTTCGCCGCGTCGAAGCCGTCCGGATCGAGGCCCTCAATGTTCATCATGGCAAATCGCGACGCATTCCACAGCTTGTTGCAGAAATTGCGGCCGACATCGAACTTGGGCGAAGTGTTGACTTTGCGCCCGTCGGGCAGCGTCATCGGCGCGACCGGCATGCGAATATCCTGCGTATCCGTGGTCATGCTCGCCAGCGTAAATCGCATCGCGTCGGCGCCGTGGCTGTTGATTGCGATGAGTGGATCAATGCCGTTGCCGAGGCTCTTGGACATCTTGCGGCCTTCGCCGTCCTGGATCATCGCGTGGATATACACGTCGCTGAAAGGAATGTCGCCGACACAATACTGTCCCATCATCACCATGCGCGAGACCCACAGCGTGATGATCTCCCGGGCCGTGCACAGCACATTCCCCGGATAGAACGCCTTAAGCTCCGGCGTCTCCTCCGGCCACCCCAACGTACTGAACGGCCACAACGCCGAGGAAAACCAAGTATCGAGGACATCGGCGTCTTGATCGACGCCGGTTAAGCACCCGTAGAGTTCCAGCAGATCATTTTCTGCGGGTCCATTGAGCTCTTTCGGCCAAGGCTCGTTGTTCAGCCAGAATTCGTATATAGCTCCGAGGAAGGCATCCGATCTGGCGTCACGCGAACAGACTAAGAGGAGATGGTTGAAGGGTATTCGGTGAAGGACAACCTCGATTGCATCACCCAAACCTGCCGCTTTGGCGATTCGGAGAAGCAATGCGCGTGCTTTCTCTGCCACCGCTCTGTCGGCTGCGTCTTGATCACGAGGATCATCCTGTACTTCCCCGTCGTGGGTATAGAGCGACCAGACTGGAATCTGATGGCCCCACCAGAGTTGGCGGCTGATCGGCCAGTCACGCAGGTTCTCCAGCCACGTTTGATAGGTCTTGGCATAGCGTTCAGGGATGAATCGCAGCCGGCCATCGACCAGAGGTTTGAGCGCCAGGCCGGCGAGGGAGTTCACCGGCACATCCGTCCCCTCGATCATGCCGCTGCCGAATTGCTGGGCCAGATGCTCGATGGGCTTCTTGACGGCGATATACCATTGGTCGGACAGATACGGCTCGATTGGAACGTGGCTGCGGTAACTGTGACCGACTTCGTGAGTGTACTCTCGAATGTCTTCCAGGAGGTTCTCCTGGCGGAACCATTCGACGATAGCCTCGCGCGCCTCAAATCGATCCAGACCGAGCAACTGCCGGGCCTCGGGCTCCGTGGCGTCCCTCCAGCCGTGTTTGTCGCTGATGGAGCCGTCGGGTGCCATTACGTTGACAAAGACCCACCGGCGAGGATCGTCAGCGAAATCTTCATCTTTCGGGACAACGACTTTCGCAATCTCTTCGTAGTGACGCTCACCGATGGCGTAGTCGTCCGGATCGTGGGCGGGGGTCACTTTCAAAAAGCCGGTCGAGAACCGGGCCTTCTCATCCTCGCTCTCGGGATTGGGCAGCACCACGTGCTCGTCGGCGATGATTGGAATAACTCTGCCAACAATAGGCAGGCAGACCCGTTTTCCCACGAGGTATTTGGCTCGCGGGTCGGTCGGGTTCATAGCAACGGCGGTATCGCCAAGCATGGTCTCCGGCCGTGTGGTCGCTACGGTGACGTGTTCGATGAGTCGCCCGTCAATCTCAATCGGCTCAACAAGCGGGTACTTCAGGTACCAGAAGAACCCCTGAATTGTCTGGTGCTCGACTTCGTCGTCGGCAAGCACGGTTTGTGTGGCCGGGTCCCAGTTGACGATGCGCTTGCCGCGATAGATGAGGCTGTCTTTGAAGAGCTTGAAGAACGCCGCCCGGACGGCCCTGGCGCAGACCTCGTCCATGGTAAACCGGGTGCGCTGCCAGTCACACGAGCAGCCCATGGCTTTGAGCTGGCCGAGGATCGTCGCCTCGTACTCGTCCTTCCACGCCTGGACGCGCCGGACGAATTCCTCCCGCGGAAAGTCGGTGCGCTTCTTGCCCTCCTCCGCCAGGATGCGTTTCTCCACGACCGTCTGCGTCGCGATGCCGGCGTGGTCCGTGCCGGGCATCCAGAGGGTCTCATACTGCTGCATCCGACGCATTCGCACGAGGATGTCCTGCAAAGTGTTGTTCAGGGCGTGGCCCAGATGCAGGGCGGCCGTCACATTTGGGGGCGGAATGACGATGGTGAACGTGCCTTTTCGCTCACCATCGCGTGACGGGTCCGCGTGGAAATAGCTGTTCGACAGCCAGAATTCGTTTACCTGTTCCTCAACTGTTTTCGGGTCATAAACCTTGGACAACTGCTCGGCCATCATGCATCCAGATCAAAGGTCAGTAAAAAAAATCCGGCAGACAAATGTCTGCCGGAAGTATGTTACTCATCCGCAGTCGGCGTGTAAAGAGTCCGTCTGCCGGGCAATGGACCTGCTGCCTGTTGGCACGGCCCGTTAATCCAGGTTCATCGTCATAAGGAACTCGGCGTTGCTCTTGGTCTTGGACAGCCGGCTCTTGAGCAACTCGACCGCCTCCACCGGGTTCAGGTCGCTCAGGACTCTGCGGAGCCGATAGACGAGCTCAAGCTCCTTTGGATCGAGCAGCAATTCCTCGCGTCGCGTTCCGCTTCGAGTGATCTCGATAGCCGGCCAGACTCGCCGGTCCACCAGCCGCCGGTCCAGGTGCAACTCCATGTTGCCGGTGGCTTTGAACTCTTCGAAAATGACTTCGTCCATCTTGGAGCCGGTGTCGATCAGGGCGGTGGCGAAGATGCTCAGCGAGCCGCCTTCCTCGACCTTTCGAGCGGCGCCGAAGAATTTCTTAGGCATCTGCATGGCGCCGGCGTCCACACCGCCGGTCAGGATGCGGCCGGAGTGCGGCGTCTCACTGTTGTATGCACGGGCCAGACGTGTGATGGAGTCGAGCAGGATCACGACATCCGTGCCGTACTCGACCATGCGTTTGGCCTTCTCGATGACGATCTCGGCCACCTGGCAGTGACGAGCGGCGGGCTCATCGAATGTGGAGCTGATGACCTCGACGGCGTCGGCGGTCTTGCGCTCCATTTCGGTGACTTCCTCAGGTCGCTCGTCGATCAGCAGGACGATGAGCTTGACCTCGGGATGGTTCGTCGAAATGGCATTGGCCATCTTCTGCAGAAGGATCGTCTTACCGGTACGCGGCGGGGCCACGATCAGGCCTCGCTGACCCTTGCCCACGGGCGTCACCAGGTCGATGATCCGCATGTTCAGCTCATCGCTGGTGGTTTCCAGGATGAGACGCTGCTCCGGATGCAGCGGGGTCAAGTCGCTGAAAACGATCTTGTCCGCCAGCAGGTCCGGGTTCTCGAAATTGATCGCCTCCACGCGCAGCAGGGCGAAGTACTTCTCCGAGTCCTTTGGCGGCCGGATTTGTCCGGAAACGATGTTGCCGGTCCGCAGGCCGAAGCGGCGAATCTGTGACGGGGATACGTAGATATCATCCGAGGAGGACAGGTAGTTGTACGTGGGGTTGCGCAGGAAGCCGTAGCCGTCGGGCAGGACCTCCAGGACGCCCTCGCCATACATCAACCCGTTCTGCCGGATCTGCTCCTTGAGAATCCGGAAGATCAGATCCTGCTTCTTCAGGGCGCTGTACTCGGTGATGCCTTCCTTTTTGGCCATCTCGTGAAGCTCGGCCACGGTGAGTCTCTGCAGGTCGGTCAAGTACAGACTGCCTTTCTTGATGCGCTCGTACTTGGCGTGCGTGGACTCCTCGTCCGTGCCCTCTTCGACCTCCACGGTTGTCCCGAGATCGCCGTTCCCTCCGGACTTGACGGTTTCGACAGGCTCCAGGGTCTGCGTCTCCACAGGATCGGAGGCCTCAGCCGCCTCGGCCGCCGTGGTTACTGCCGAGGGATCGGATTCTTCCATCTGCCCCACGATAAGGACTTCTTCTTCCCCGGCCTTCCTCTTTTGGTTCCTCTTCTTCTTGGTTGTTTTGGCCTTCGCCATGACTACTCCTTTTCCACTTACGGAAACTACTCTGTCACCCTTGCCCCTGTTTATGCAGGTATGTGCCTGTCGCCACAGATGCGGGCAACACGTCTGTCTTGCTGTGAACCATCTTCTCTTGTCTGTGGTTCTGCGGGATTTGAGCGTTGAATTACGCCGGTACATGTGCGCCGCCTACATTGACGGCTGCAAGAAGCGCAACTTCCTGTCAGACCACACACGCTGACTTCACTTCGTTATCTCAGAGAAGATTTCTTTGATTTGCCTGACCAATGTCGAGAAGTCAGAGTTGTTGTCTACAATATCATCGGCCAGCCCGGCCTTCTTGTCCAGAGAAATTTGGGAATTTTCTCGAATTTCCATTTCTCTGTCGTCCATGAGACCCTTGGTTCCGGCCCTCTCGACTCTTCGTCTGCGGTCACACTCCACAAAGATCACTCTGTCGCAACGATCCGCCCATCCGACCTCGACCAGCAAAGGCATGTCCAGTACGATTGCTTTGGTGTGACTATCTTTATTGTACTGTGCAATCAACTCCTCGGTTCGCTGCAACACTCGCGGATGCACCACTTTGTTCAGCGCGGACAAATGCCTCGTGTCGGCGAACACGATGGTAGCAAGCCGTTTGCGATCCAGCTCACCACGGGCATTCAAAACCCCTGGGCCAAAGAGCTGAACGACCTCGTTGCGGACCCGGTCTTCTCTGAGCAACTCGTGGACGATCACGTCGGCATCAATGACCGCGCAGCCCAACTTTTCGAATTCCGCTGCGACGGTGCTTTTGCCGGAAGCGATGCCGCCGATAATCCCGATCAGAGGCTTTTCCGTCGGATTGCCCACCCTTACGCTGTCTGGCCCGCCCACTCCCAAATTCCAGGAGATATCCTACGGGCTGTTGGCGAACTTGTCAAGCGATTATTCCCGGATTCTTGCAGAATTTCTGCCGGGCGCGCCGGGTCATTTGAGCCTGCTTTTGATCGCTTGCATCTGGTCATCCGTGATCTTGACGCCGAGTGTCTTTGCCGCGTTAATATGCTTCCACGCGAGATCATACTTCTGAATCTTATAATAGCTATAGGCTAGGCCGTGATGTGCATCGCCGATCTTGGGATCCAGCGTCACCGCCTGGACATAGGCCTTTATCGCCTGCGGGAAATCCTCCAGATTGGAGTAGGCTGACCCCAGGTTAAAGTATATCCACGCGTCATCCGGCTTGATTGTCACCGCCCGGTTGTAATACTGGATTGCCGAATTATAGTCCTTTTGATTGAAGCAGGCATTGCCCAGATTGATCAGCGCCGCCAGCATATCGGGCTTGATCGCCAAGGCCGCTTTGTAGGCCTCGATCTCATTGGCCGGCTGATTTCGCCCGCGATAGCAGACTGCCAGACCACAATAGGCCTCGGCCAGGTCCGACTTGAGGCTCAGGGCCTTGTGGAACTGGCTCTCGGCCATGGCGTAGCCGCGCATCCGGCAGTAAACGTCGCCCATCTGATTGTAGATCTGGGCGTTTTTGGGCTCAAGACCGGCCGCCTGGTTCAGGTGCGATATCGCTTCCGAGTATCTCTCCTGCCGCGTGCACACCAAGGCCAGATTCCTGTACGCATCGGTGAAATTCGGGTCCAGCTTCAGGCCCTGACGGTATGCATAGACGGCATCGTTCAGTCGGTCCTGTTCCGCGTACGCATTGCCGAGATTGTTGTAGGTCTTCGGGTCCTTGGGATTGAGCTGCAAAGCACTCTTGTATTGCTGGACGGCCTCATTTACCTTGTGTTTTTGCAGGTAGATGTTCCCCAGGTTCGCTCGGGATTCGGAGAGCGTCGGGTTGATTGCCACGGCCCGCTCCAGGGCAACCTGGGCCGTATCGATATCCCCGATGTCGCTATAGACATTGCCCAGATTGTTGAAAAAGCAGCCGAGCGTCTGGCGCTTGGTCAAATTCTTCATGTAAATCGTGTCGTTTGCGCTCTCCGGAACGTTGAACTTGGCCATGTAATGGTCATCGGGCGGACTGGCGCCATTGCTGGTCGTTTCAATGTTGAATCGCACTCGCCCGCCATCGTACCGGACGAAAAAATGGCTGGGAACCACAACGCCATACAGGTTCAGACCCAATCTCTCTGCCAGGGCGAGGTAGAGCACCGACAGGCTCAGACAATACCCCTGACGCCTGTCCATCACCGAATGCAGGAACAGATCGTTCGGATCGTTCGCATGGGAGATCGTCTTGAACCCCAGCTCATTGAACAGGTAGTCATTGATAACGGGGATGGCGCGGAAATCCGCCGGTATCCGTTGCCGTTGCAGCCGCCCTTGAATCTCGACCGCCATGGCGTCCAGTTGTTCCAGATAACGTCGGCCGGCCACGATGTCGCTCCAGTACTCTGAGGCGATCAGGACGGCCGTTGCCAAGTCTATATCATCCTCCTGCAGACGGAGCACCTGATCCAGCGACTTGACGTAAATGCCTGCCTTGCCGGCATTTGCAAGCTCTCCAAACGCCGGTAGAGAACAGAAACTCAGAAGAATGGCAGCAGCGGTCAAGGTTCTTTTCATGTTTCCCTCTATGCGGGTGCTTCCTGGGTGCAAAAACCCCCTTTTTGCTATGGGCAGGATACGAACCTGAAACCTGCAACCTCTGTGAGCTATCAACTATACGCCATCTATCGTCCGGGGTTCTCCCTTCCTGAACCCTCACGGCCCGGGAGAAATCGGCCATCCGGTGAATTATCTCTTGTGCAATTCTACCAGACGCCGTAGCCTATTCAAACAAAATTTCGACTGTCTGGAGGATCGTATGAGAGTTGTCGGCTCGAAGGATGGATGCCTGAATACGTACGGGGAATATCGCCCGGGAAGCAGCCATGACGCTGTCTGGACGCGGGTTTTTTTTGTTTTAGCGGTCCTTTGCCTCACGTTGGGCGGTGGCTGCCGGCAGGAAGAACGGCAGGAGCGGCCGGCGGAAAACAAGGCCTTGACTGGGCAGGCCCAGGCTCCTGCGGCTGCCCAGGTGCAGGCGGCACAAGAGCTCAAGCCGCAACCGGCGCTGCTGGTCAGGCCAGGGGAGGAGATCAGCCTTTTTGACGGCCGGACGCTGGGGCAGTGGAAGATCACGGATTTCGGCGGTCAGGGCGATGTTGGGGTCAAGGATGGGGCTATCCACCTGGGGATGGGCAATTACATGACCGGAATCACGTGGGGCGGGCCGGTCGTACGCATGAACTACGAGATTTCCCTGGAGGCGATGCGGGTCGAGGGCAACGATTTCTTCTGCGGCCTGACGTTTCCTGTGGCGGAGAACCCGTGTACGCTCATTCTGGGAGGGTGGGGCGGCAGCCTCTGCGGCTTGTCCAGCATCGACCACTTTGATGCCTCCGAAAACGAGACCACCCGGATGATGAGCTTCGAGAAGGGGAAGTGGTACAAGGTCCGTCTTCGGGTCGTGCCGAGCCGCATCCAAGCCTGGCTGGATGATGAGAACCTCGTGGACGTGGACATCACCGACCACAAGCTCGACATCCGAATCGAGGTTGACCTTTGCCAGCCGCTGGGCATCGCCACCTACGCAACAACCGGGGCGATACGCAATCTCCGCCTGAAAACGCTGCCGGAGCAGCCTCAGTAGCCGGTGCTACTCGTTGAGTCCGAGTTTCTCCAAAAGCTCCGCGGCGGATATCCCCGCCACGCGCACCTGCTTGACAGGTCGGGTCTGGCCCGAGACGATCTCGATATCGCCTTTCTTGACATTAAGCTGATCGGCCAAAAACGCGACGAGGCACTGGTTTGCTTTGCCTTTCTCGGGCGCCGCGGCGACCCGGACCTTAACCATGTCCTCCAGGACCCCTGCGACCACCGTCCTGCTGCTGCCGGGAACAACCTTGGCGGTGAAGATCACGCCACCTGAGCTCTCCTGAATCGCCGGCTTAGCCATGGAAGAGGTTGCTCCCGTACTGCACAGGACGGCTTAAGGAAAGGCAACACTCTGGCGACAGCATCTGGGGGATCACTCGGCATTCTCCTGGAGATTCGCGCCGATCGCCGCCTGCACATATTTCTCGATCTGCTCGGCCAGCTCGCCGAGCGAGGGCAGTTGAAAGTCCTCGTAGAAGCCCGCGGTGAATTCGCCGTTGATGGCCCTTTTGAAGATTCGCACTCGGATGACGGACGCCTGGTCCGAGTCCTTGCTGAAATCACTGTCCTTGTGTTCCGTCAGCTCGACGCGCCAGTCCTCGCTGATAAACACCAGGCACTTGCCCGTATATACGGCCGTCGGAAAATAGTCGCGAAGCAGTTTCAGAGTTTCCATCTTTGTCCTATTCGTCCTATGAGTCCTATCGGTCCTATGGGACTCATGGGACCTATAGGACCTATTGGACGGTCATTCCGTCAGGGCGTCTTCTTCGGCTCACCGAACGGCTTCACGTCGCCGCGAAGCACCTCGGAGTGCTTTTCCCACGCCGCCATCGTGCGTTTGAGGTTCTCGTGCACGTCGCCGCCGATGCCGTATCCCTGAAAGCCGATGGGGCCGGTGTATCCGGCGTCCCGGAGCGTTTCCAGGAATCCACGCACGTTGAAGGTACCGCGGTCGAGCGTTTGAATCAAGGTCTTCCAGTCCTGGCCTTCAGTATCGGCGCCGTTGATGTTCACGACAGACAGACGTGGCATCGCTCGCTCGATGACCGGCTTGACGTTCTTGTCCTTACTGACTTTGAGCCAGTGGCACAGGTTGAACGTAACGCCCACGTTCGGGCGATCGACCTTGTCCGCGATCCGCATGGCATCCTGAATCGTCTCGAGCCAGAAGGCGTTGTGATGATACAGCGAGATGCGGACCTTGTGTGCGGCGGCCGCATCCGCCAACTCGCGGATGATCTCCACAGCTCGCGCGTCGCCCTCTACCGCAGAAGGTTTCTGCGTCTGACTCTGTGCAAACAGCCACAGGATCACATTTCGCCCGTCGAGGAGCTTCAGTGCCTCCTTCAGAGAAGGATCGTAGGGCTGCGCTCCCGGATCGACGTTGATGCCGGTATAGACGGCGAAAAGCTGCAAGTTCCGCTGGTCGAGCTCTTTGAGCGTTTCTGCGAGCGAATCGGTCCCCGCGTACCCGATGCCGATGCCCGGATAGGCGAGTTCTTTGAGCATCTGCGCCTGTTCGGCCGCCGTCCTGTGCTTGTCATCCTTGGTGGCGGTGTCCATGGCGAAGAACGGGTTCGGCCCGGCCGGCGCCATCCAGAGGTTGCGATAAGCGACAGGGCCGTGGTCGCCCTGGAGCATCAGTGGTCCCGCAGGCTTCTCGTCGTCGTATGCGCCGGCCCGCGTCGGCCCGGTCAGCTCAATGTCGCTGTGGACGAGGACGCCGTTGTGCACAACCTTCTCGAAGCGGGCGTTGGCGATCTTGCGGCCGTTCTTGTCGAAGCGAGGCGCTCGGAAGACGATGTCAAACGTTTGCCACTGGCCCGATGGCTTCGAGGCATTCACACGGACCGAGTGGCCCTCGAAGCCTTTGGGATTCCTGCTCTCATCCCATCGCTGGTAGATCCCGCCACACTCGATGCCCGGGTATTCCGGCTGCTTCTGGAAACTGTCAAAGATCTGCACTTCGTAGCGGCCCATCAAGTACACGCCGGAATTCGAGTCCTTCGAAACCATGAACTCGACATGGGCGCGGACATCGCCGAACTCTTGCTTGCTGAACAGATTCGCGGTGCGACCCGCTGGACCATTGAGAATCGCGTCCGTGCCTGGCTCGGCCAACAGGGCTTTCTCATCGGCTGAGTTCAGGTGAGCGCCGCCGACGATTTGCCACTGGGCGGTATCCGCTCGCCACGTGGAGAAGTCCTTGCCCGTAAGCTGGAGCTTATGGCACTCGCTGCAATCCTTGCTCATGGCGCCGCTGCAGATGGACAGCACGGCGACCACGGCGATTGTCCGGCTATGTCTTGTCATTGCATTTACCCTCACACGTCCTTCTCGGTCACAGCAGATGCCAGGGGCTTCGCATGGCCCGGCCCAGCATACGGTTGGCTTCGTCGTCGTTCACGAATCGCTCTTTATCAGGGTCCCACTTGAGCTTCCTGCCGAGGAGCATGGCGATATTGCCGATGTGCGCAATCGTGAAGCATCGTTGCCCGATCTCCGGCGGGAAGTAGCACTCCTGCCGCGATTTGACGCAGTCGAGGAAATTGCGTTGCTCGCCCTGCGGGCAGGTGTACAGGTGAATCTCGTTCGGCCCGATCACGGAATCGAGAATGGAGGCGGGTTGGGCCTGCAGGGGGGCCCGCCAGCCGCGATTGCCAATCCAGCCGTCGGAGCCCTCGAACCGCAGGCTCGGCGTACCGGAATCGACGAAGAGCTTCACGCCGTTGGCGTACGTGTATTCGATGTGGAACTCCTTGGCCGTATTGTACAGCCCTTCATTCCAGAATACGCCCTTGCCTTCAACCTCCACGGGACCGGTGTGCTCGGTGTTGTTGCCCCACTGGACGCCGTCCAGCAGATGCGCGCCCCAGTCGGTCAACATGCCGCCGGAATAGTCAAGAATCCAGCGGAAGTTCCAGTGACATCGGTCCTTCGTATACGGGGCCCAGGGAGCCGGTCCGAGCCACATGTCATAGTCGAACCCCTCCGGCACGGGCATCGGCTGAGGATTGCCCGGCTCGGCGGGGCCGCCGGGTAGCTCCACCTTGATCGTGTGGACCTTGCCAATGCGACCATTACGGACCAGCTCGCACATGCGATGATAGACATCGACAGCGCGGTCCTCTGTGGACCACTGAAAGACGCGGTTGTAGCGTTTCATCGTCTCGACGAGCTGCCGGCCCTGCTTGATAGTCAGCGTGGGCTTCTCGCATTCAACGTCTTTGCCCGCCCTGGCGGCGGCGATGGAGATCGGCACGTGCCAGTGGTCGGGCGTGGAAATCATCACGGCGTCGATATCACCGCGGGCGAGAACCTCGCGGAAATCCTTATACGTGGCGCAGTCTTTGTTCCCGTACTTTTGACAGACGATATCGCAGGCCTTCTTGAGATTCACAGGATCAACGTCACACACGGCGACGGCCTGAGCGTCCGGCTGTGCGAGGAAGCTCCTGAGATTCATGTCGATCCCGTGGCCGCCGGTGCCGATGAAGCCTACTGTGATGCGCTCGCTTGCGGCGACGGTCCCGGCCTTGCCCAGCGCCGAGGGGCGGACCAGGTAGGGCAGGGCGATGCCGGCGCCGGCAGCGGCCGTGCGCTTGAGGAAACCCCGTCGCGTCAAATTCGTTCTATGCATGTGTGGCTCCCCTTTGTCTCCGTAACGAGATTAACACCCGAGCGTCTGTCTGACGTAGGCCCGACTCATCTTGAGGCTTTCGCGCAGCGGCCGAGTGAGCCTGAAATCTCGCTCGTGCGCCAACTCAATGACGGCGTCTCCGGAGAAGTTGGCTGCTCGCAGAGCCTTGCCGATGGCCACGTGGTCCATGGCTCCCTCGCCCACCGCCTCCGACCATGTTCCATCGGCGTTCTGGTCGCGGATGTGCAGGAACACGATCTTGTCACCGAAGGTCTGGATGAATGTCACGGGGGCCACGCCGCCCCGCACGAGCCAGTTCAGATCGGGCCCCAGCTTGACCTCCGGAATCCGCGAGAGCGTCCCCTTCAGATCGTGCATGCCGTTTTCGACTTCGTATGTGTGGTTGTGCAGGTTCAGCACGACACCACGACTCCGGCACAGCGCGATGATTCCACGCAACAGCTCTGCCTGCGCGTCCAACTGTTCCTCGGTCTTGGGCTGCGGCGTCCTGCCCACGGAAACCCCGAAGGTCCACCCGCCCAGCCGAGCCAGGCGATTCACCACGAGATCGGCGTCATCGAAGATCGCCTCGTGCTGCCGGCGGTCCCACATGTCGCCGCCGAAGGAGGTGCCGATGACCGGCAGCGCGTACTTGCGCGATAGTTCGCGGATATGCTCGACCGAGTCGTCCGGGCGCAGAGCCGTGTGCATCAGCTCGATCCCGTCCAAACCGGCATAGCTCATGTCAGCGAAGATCTGGTCGAGAATCGGATAGATGTCGTACTTTGGCTGGGTGGCCGCATAAACCCACGGATGGCCGCCCACGATCACTTTTCTCCCGGCCGCTGAACTGCGGCTCTGTGTGCTTCGACAGCTTGTGCCGAGGAAGGCCCCCGTGACGGCCGCGAGCAGTCCTGTCGCTGTCGAGCCGAGGAAGCGACGCCGATCAATCCCTGCGTTTCTCGTCATTCGCCAATCTCCATCGAACCTCCAGTAGAAGGAAACATGACAAGGCTACCCGTATGTCATTCCCGCGAAGGCGGGAATCCACCCGCGCACCGAGCGTTCCTGGACCCCCGCCTGCGCGGAGGTGACATAGTTTGGCTCTCTCTGTCGGAGGCTCATAGGCAAATCCATATTGCCACGTATTAGAACGACAAGAGCATCTGCCAGATGTACATGTTGCCCAATGCGTCGATGCTCTCCCAGACGTTGCGAACCATGTCCTTGTCGCCGGTGATTTGCGGCAGGTCTTTCGCTCGCTGCTCCCAGGGGAAGCACGTGCCCGGTTTCACCTTTGGCGCCTTCCGGCCGGCCATGCCTTTGACTTTCTTGCGGGACTCGACGGACGACGGCAGATCGGCAGGCGCCGTATCCGTGGGTGTCTTGTAGCTGCCGGACGCATACACCCCGTGCTCGCGGCAGACCTGCGTCATCACCTTCATGTTCTCGACGTTGGTGTCGTCCTGCATGATCGCCCCGGCGTCCATGATGTAGCCGCCGTCTTTCGCCACTTCCTTGATGACTCGCAGAACGAACTCGCGCACCTCCTCGGGCTTGCCCCAGCTCAGCATGACGTTCGGGATGCCGCCGCTGATGGCGAACTTGTCGTGCAGCTTGCAATGGACCTCGAAGATGTCGTCTTGGTCACAGTGGAAGACGATGCTGCGGTCGGGCAGCTCGCGGAACGTGTCGAAGTGGTACTTCCACCGACCCTCGGCGTAGAAGAGCGTCTGGTGGCCGTTCTTCCAAAACTCCTCGATGCAGGGCTTGAGTGTGGGCCAGTAGTGGGACTCGAACTGCTTGGGATTGACGAACGGCACGCAGCCGCGATGCATCCAATAGCCGATGGGTACCTGCTTGCAGGGGTCCGCCGTGGTCAGGCCCACGTTGACGAGGTGCGGCATGAGCGCCTCGCAGGCCTTGAGCACCTTCTTCGGCTGCGTATGCATGTCCATCGTCAGGCCCACGTACCCTCGCAGCTTATCGGCAAGGATGTCGAAGGGGGCCTTGAAGATGCCCGCGATGGCGGACGCCGTGCCGCACTCAGATCGCAGCCGGCCGACCTGAGGCCCAAAGGCATAGAAGTATTGCAGCATGGCCATCGCGCTCTTGACCAACGCCAGATTATTGCGATAGGTCGAGCCCTCGCCGATCTTGCTGACTTCCGTCGAGACGCGGGGCAGCCAGGTGTTGTAGAGGAAGCCCGTGGGGTCGTCGATCAGGGCGTCGTATTCGTCCGGCTGCATGAACGCCTTGTCCTCAGGCGGCTCGATGTAGTTGAACCCGACTGTGTGCGGGATGCCGATGCCCGGGATGCCGTAGTAGCGAAGCCCCGCTGCTTGGGCCAGACCCGTCCAGACATAGACCATGTTCGGCACGACAGCGTCCCACTGGAAGTCCTTAGCGGTCTTGATGGCCGCTTCGAAGGCCCGGTTATAATCGTGGGCCACATCCTGGCACGTATAGCCGGCGTACCTGGCCGTGAACTCGGCGACAAACGGCCGGATCGGGATCATGTCCGGCTTCTCGTTCCGCATCGCCGTGATGTACCGCTTCAACCGCTCCTGGTAGACCTGCTCCATGTCGTTCGCCATTGCGTCATCTCCTGTTCGCTGATCCGTGTGCATGCAAAGATGAATCTGCCGTGATCCGGGCCACCATTGCCTCTATCACCTCAAACACCTGTTCCTCGCCCGCGGGCGTCCTGCCCGTCAACTCCGCCAAAATACCCCAACTGTCCCAGAACATCAACTGCAATAATCAGTCCCGTGGGGCCGCGGGACGGGATTTCCCGGCGGAGGTCCTATTGCCTGATTCATCACCTCGTGCTATGATCTCCACCGTAGGCGAAGGAGATCCAGACGCTGCGAAGATAGATCTTGTCGTGTGCACCTTCATTGGGAATGCCTTGATCGGTCTGCTGCTTGGTGTTCTCCTGTACAGAGCCGTGAGACACATGCGAGGTGCCAGGTGTCGTTGAGAGTTGGAGTACGATGATCACAGAAGTGGTAAGAGAGTATGTGTTCAGTGAGTGTAAGAGCAGCAGGAATGCGTTTGGGGCGGCGTTCTTCGATCGGCACTTGCTGGTCGTGCGGGAATACGGCGGTTTGCTGGCGAAGACCCTCGGGGCCGACGCCGAGATTGTAGAACTGGCGGCCTACCTGCACGACCTCGCGGCAGTTCGAGATTTCAGCACCGTGCCCAGGCATCCGATGGCGGGCGCCGAGATTGCACGGGGGATACTGCAGGAGCATGGCTACCCATCCGAGCGGATTGACCGGGTGGCCAGGTGTATCATGTCCCATGCCTCCCCGGTACAGATGGGCAGTGGGCTGCCGGAGGAAGTGTGTCTTTCGAACGCGGACGCGATGTCGCAGATCACGAAGCCTGTCTATTGGCTCTATTACGTGTTCCGCGTCCGTCAGTTTGGTTTCACAGAAGGCAGAGAATGGTTGCGCCGGCGAGTGGAGAGCAACTGGACGGCACTGATACAACCCGCCAGGGACCTGATCGAAGCGGAATATCATCAGACGAGAGAACTGCTGAAGGCGTAGAGAGCTGGCCCGGGTCAACGCTGGTTGGGTTCCCGCAGTTCGACGATCTGCGAGGCCTGCTCCGGTTGCTCAAGCCGGACCTTGATAGCACCTGTGGTCTCCATGTCGTGTGATGCAAGTACGGCACGTTCATCGGTCGGGAGCAGGGCCGTAAGCCGTCCTCTGTCCATCGGTGTAACGCTCAGCACGTAACCGCCGGGGACAGGCCGCAGAGTCGCTTGTCGTTCAATCTCATTGTGCGCCTTATGCGGCCAGTAGACTGTGACGAATTCCATTTGTTGCTGCGGCTGTCCGGTCTTGGCTGTCAAATGCCACTCGCGGAGCTTGATGCGGGGGCGGGGGTTGGGGTCGTATTCGTTGGTTTGGGTGAAGGTGAGGTTTTGCGGCGTGAGGAAGGCAATGTCACAGGCGACATCGCCGTTTTGCGTGACGATATTCTGCTGGTCACGGATGTCGAACTTGTTGACAGCGTGGAGCCAGTATTCGAAGGTGGACGGTTCGCTTGTTCTCAGGCGGTCGTAGATGATTACCAGGTCGGGTTTGATGAAGAGGATGGCTCGCTTGAATTGCTCGACGGGCGGCTCGTAGGATTCGCCGGCATCGCCGACAACGGCGTCGATCTGCGGCGTTGTGAGGAAGGCCGTGATTTTGCCCTGAGCCTGGACAGTGTGCTTCTTCTGGCCTTTGCCATTGACGGTGATGCAATTGGTTGATCGCGTGGTCCACATCCAGTTCGTGTGATGCTCGCTGCCGTAGATGTCGCGATAGCCGGAGTAGATCAGCAGACGCTTGCCATAAGCCCAGAGCAGGAAGGAGTTGTTCGACTCGTAGCCGTGTGATTGCGTCCCGAAGGGACTCGCTTTGAGAACCACCTGCACGCTTTGCGTCGCGTCTTTGATCTGGCTGTTGAGGTACGCCTGTCCGGTGCCTTCGAAAAGGCGTGAGGCGGGCAGATCGTCAGGGGCTTTGGCTGTGACCTTCGACAACTGGCCGCGAATGAAACCGATGTAACCGCCGGTGGAGACCGGGCCGCCGAGCTGTTCCACATACCATTGCCAGTGCGGATTCTGGGCTTGGGCAGCGAAGACACTCATCAGTGGGACGGTAGACTTCGCGGTCTTTCCCGCGGCCAGGTCGCCGAACCCGCCGTCCTCTTTGCCGGGCGGCATCAGGTACATCGCGTAGTAGCCGACCTTCGAGAAGAAGGGCTTCTTATACGCGTCGATGCCCATCGCTTCACGCATGACATCGGCCCACCAGGTGAATTTCGATAGATAGCCCATCCAGTACGAGGAGCCCTCGTGCCAGCCGCCATCCTCGTCGCTCCAGACCGGGTACACGTTGAAAAAGACGTTCGTCGCGAACCAGACCCAGTCCTCCGCCCCCTCGACCTCGCCGAGAAAAGCGATGCCGATCTCGCCCAGCTTGTGCCAGGCCCGATTGGAATGACTCGCATAGGGTTGCCACAGATGCCGCGGGCACAGGTGGTTGTACATCTCGTCGCCGCGAATCTTCATCACCTTGCGGCAGATGTCCTTCTCCTCCTCCGTCAGCAGGTCGTTGACGAACGTGTAGGTTCGTGAAAAGAGGTAGTTGTAGGGCATTCCGGCTTCGTCGTTGTAGCGATAGCCGGTGCTGCCTTTCGGGTCCCACGTGGCGCATTCGAGCAGAATGCGCTTGGCCTCCTGGCCGTACTTGTCCTGGCCGCCGAGCAGACGAGTGAAGGCGAGCGTGGCGGCACTGTTCAAGGTCTTGATCGTGTATTCGCGATTGCCCCACCAGATCTCACGCCACTGCTCGCTCTTGGTCTCCATGCCCGGCGGATACTTCGGCGGCTCCTTCGTCGACGGTGGATTCGCCAGGATCCTGTCACACTCTCTCACAAGGTCCTGGTACTGGCTCTTCAGTTCGCCGCGTGCCAGCTCCCGCAGCCGGTCCAGATTCTCGGGCCGCAGGAACAGACGTGGATGGCTCTTGGGGATCCGGGCGATCAGCTCGTCACGAGCGGGCAGAGGCATCTGCACGGCGTCATCGGCAATGCGAAAGCTCCGCACCTGGCTCCAGGGAGTATATTGGCCGTCCTTGTTCCTGCCCCGATAGCGCCACACATAACTGCCCGGCTCAAAGGCTCTCGACGGACAATGCACATTGAACTTGATATCCGCAGCCCTGTAGATAATCGTGGCGAAGTCCGGTTCGCGGGCACACTCGATCTCCCAGGTCAGGCCTTGCTGCGGTCGCCAACTGAAGCTCGGCGGGTCCGTCTGTGATATCGCTCCGTCATCAGGCCGGTAGCCCCATTCCCCCGGCTGGGCGGGCCGCTCATCGAGCTTCGGCGCATCGTCACCGGCTGAGCATGCGAGCGATACGGAAAGCAGGATAGCGGTCATGAAAAAGCCCGGTGCGATCGTTGACGGAGAGTCGTCAGCTCTTCTTGTTGATCTCATGTTGCAGCATTGCCTCATAGAGCGTCAGTTGTATATCGAGAATCTGCTCGGGTGTAACCTGGCAAGCGCCGCGGATGCCGTGCGGACATTCGAAGGTGAATGAGCCGGCCCCGCTCACGTGGTACAGGGCGCTCGTCAGATTGAATGAACTCGGGTTCTTGCCGCTCTCGAGACTGACCTTGAAGGGCTCGTCATGAGGCAGGTTGCGTCTGCTCATGAGCGTGTAACACTCGCGAGCCAGCGACTGAATGTCCTGCTGAACCTCGGCAGGAAGATACGCGGGGCGCAGGAGGGCGGGCTTGGATTCGTGGCTATGCAACGATACGATCAGATCGGGCCCTTCCTCCCGGGCGATTTTCAGCACGGCGGGGGCCTCAGGGCCCATCGGCGAGAAGAACTCATCGTGCATCGGGTTGATGCCGATGTTGTTGAAATAGCAGCCGAGGAAGCCGACGTTGTCGCCGGTCATCGGATGCCGGCGCTTGCAGGCGGGCCAGTCGCACATCGTGTCGTCTTTCCACGTCCCCTGGCCCCAGAAGCGCAAGTCGATGGACTCCATCCCGTGCAGCATCCGCGGCTCGAAGCGCGCGGTCCCGTCCGGGTTGCCCGCCGGGACGATCAGGAGCCGGCATTGATCGCCGAGTTGCCGGAGCCTCTCCTGGCTTCTGCCGAGAAGGTCCTTGCCCGTCTCCATGATATGAATCAGGTTGACCAATCCCGTGAGACCTTCCACCTCGTGCCCGTGCACGGGGCCGATGAAAAAGACCGCAGGCTTTTTCCGTGCCGCTTTGTTCATGTAAGCGGCGGGCTCCTGGCCGCCGATGGCGGAGTTGAAGTTCGCGTGATGGACGACATTCTCCCTGTCGCCGTAAGCGACCAAATGGATTGGCCTGCCGCCCGGCGTGACGGCGGGAACCGTCATTTTTCCCCGCGCGAGGCGCTCGAAACGTTGCGGCAGGTCCTTCACATCGCCAATCCAGAAGTCCGGTAACGACCTGTCAGGAATCCTCTCTTTCGCCTGCACGTATGTCATGCGTTCAGGTGTCGCTGCTTCTGCGTCACAGGCCGGCAGGCTCGGCAGGAGCAGAGATAGAACGATAACACTTATCTTGGTGAATGTGCCCAGGTTCATCGTCACCTCCGGCGGTATTCGTTTGTCGATGGCTCAGCCCAGCAGCCTCTGCTCCCACCACTTGAGATAATCCTCGTCCGACACCTCCGGCGAAAGACCTCGCTCTTCCATCTGCTGCTTGTACGATTTCATCATGTCATCCTGCCAGTACGCAACCACTTGTGGGTCTTCGGGAGTCTCGCCCTTGTCGGCGGTCGCCTTGATCCACTCATCGAGTTTCGCGCTGTGCTCTCGCAGGATCCTCCGGAGTTTCGGCTCGCCGGCGAGGTTGTGCAGCTCGTGGGGGTCCGTATGCAGGTCATACAACTCTTCTTTGGGCCGGCTCGCTGCCATGAACTTCGCCTGGTCCGGCGTGAGCTTGCCTTGTGTGTGCAGGACCTGCATCACCGTGAGCACGGGGTACTGAAGCTTCTTGTAGGCGTTGAATTGTGTATAAGGCTGGTCTGGATAATAGTTGCGGATATACTTGTATTGCTGCGATCGCACACAGCGGATGCGATCGACCGTCCCGTCACAGCGGTCCCGGGCGGCTATGATGTACTTGCGAGTCTGCTTTTCAGGGCCGAGGACGACGTGCCCCTGCAGATGCTTCGGCGGCTCGATCCCCACCATGGAGAGGAACGTCGGGGCGAAATCGACGCTGCTGATGAGGTCCTCGAAGACCGTCCCAGGCTCAAGATGTCCGGGCCAGCGAATGATCATAGGGATGCGGATGCCGCCTTCATAGAGCCATTGCTTGTCCCGGACGTGGGGCCGGCCGTTGTCCCCGAAGTACATCACGATCGTATTGTTCGCCGCCCCTTCCTTCTCCAGCCACTGCAACGCCACACCGATCTCGCTGTCGAGGATCTGGATCGATTCAAGGTAATCGGCCCAGTCCCGCCGGGCGACAGGATGATCCGGGTAGTAGGGCGGCAGCTCGACTTTCGCGGGATCGACAGGATTACTCTTGTCCCGCCGGAAATCCCGGTGGGTCATACTGAAGTTGATCTGGGCAAAGAACGGCTGTCCGCGTCTGCGCTGCGACCAGTCCGTGCCGTCGAAGGCCTTGACATTCGGCGTGAAGTTCCAGTCGGTCTTGCCCGGCTTCTTGTAGCTCAGGCCGGCGCAGTTCGACGTGAAGTACCCCGCACGCCGGAGAATACTGGTGATGATTGTTACCGGCGGGGGAAGCCTGTATCCGTCGTCTTGATGGCTGCGATGGTTGTGTGCGTCGATGGTCGTTTGGTACATGCCTGTCATGATGGCGGATCTGGAGGCCGAGCACACCGGGGCGGTGACGAAGGCATTGGTGAATCGGGTGCCCTCGGCGGCGAGCCGGTCGATGTTCGGCGTCTTGACCAGCGTGTTGCCGTAGCAGGCCATGTCCGGGCAGGTATCCTCGGAGATCAGCCACAGGATGTTCGGCCGCTCCGTGCGGGCGACGGGCTTCTTCTTTTTCTTCTCAGGGACTGCCACGCAGCCGGACAGCAGGGCGGCCGCTCCACAGCCGGTGGCTTTTAGAAAATCACGGCGTTCCATGCCTTGCCCCTTCACATCTACGATTTACCATTTACGATTTACGATTTGGTGGAGAGCGAGCCGACTAGGTCGGATAACCTTGTGACGTTGTGCCTGGCGCAATAGTCTCTGATGCCGTCCACGATTCGCGTGGCGCAGTCGGGCTGGATGAAGCTCGCGGTGCCGACGGCCACGGCCGATGCGCCGGCGATGATGAACTCGATGGCGTCGGCCGCGGTGCGGATTCCGCCGAGCCCGAGGATCGGGATTCCCGCCGCCTTGGCCACGTCGCCATAGACTCTGTTCACGAGATAGACCGCGATGGGCTTGATGGCCGGACCGGACAGGCCGCCCGTGCGGTTGGCTAGTGCGGGCCTGCGCGTCTCGATGTCGATGACCATCGCCGTGAAGGTGTTGACGAGGCTCAGGGCGTCCGCGCCGGCCTCGGCCGCCGCGCAGGCGATCGTACTGATATCCGTCACATTGGGCGAGAGCTTGACAATGAGCACTTTGTCGCCTGCGGCCTTGCGGACAGCCGACGTGATGTCGCTCACCTGGTAGGGGTCCCGGCCGAAGCTGATGCCGCCCTTGGCCACGTTGGGACAACTGATGTTCAGCTCAAAGCCGGCGATTGCATCCTCCCGAGCCAGCCGCTCAGTGACCGCGACGTAGTCGTCAATCAACTCGCCGGCAACGTTGACGAACACCGGCACCGACATCTTTGCGATGATCGGCAGCTTCTCCTCGATGAACCGATCCAGTCCCACGTTGGCCAGGCCGATGGCGTTGAGCATGCCTGCGTCGGTTCTCGACGATCCGGGGCGTTGGGTTGCCTTTTCGGGGCTTGAGCGTGATGCTCTTGGTGATGAATCCGCCGAGAGCATTGACATCCATGAAATCACCCAGCTCATCGGCATAGCCGCACGTCCCCGATGCCGTGAACACCGGATTCGCCAGCCGAAGCCCCGCAAAATCCACCGAAATGTCAATCTTCTCAGGCGTCACGCCTCATTAACTACCACATTGAGAGAAAACCTGAAATAGTAAACTGCCTCCGGCCCTCAGGTCCTTTGTGCCGTTTTCGTCCTTTGGTTTCGAAAGGACCTCAGGGACCAAAGGGACCTAACGACCGCTCTCGCCGAAAATGACGGTCCGGGCGTCGAAGACGGGGCCGTCCTGGCAGCAGAGCTTGTAAACGGTTTCGTTCGAGCCTTCGACGCGGCATTCCACGGCGCAGCTTTGGCAGACGCCGATGCCGCAGGCCATCCGCCGCTCCATACTCACCTGGCAGTCGATATTCCGTTCACTCGCAAGCCGGGCGACGGCGGCTAGCATTGGCTCCGGGCCGCAGGCGCAGATGATCATTTGTTCAAGCGACAGGGCGGCGTGCTCGTTCAGCCACAGAGCGAGACGATCCGTGACGAAGCCCTGATAGCCTGCCGAGCCGTCGTCGGTTGTTATAGCGGATGGGATGCCGAGCTTCGCGAATGCCGGGATGAGCAGGTCCACCTTCTGCGAGACCTGGGCGAAGTCACCCTCGAAGGGTATCGCTGCGGCGCTCTTGGCGCCGACGAACGTGACTATGTCCACGTCGGGACGCTCGACTTTGAGGGACTTCGCGAGACATCGTATCGGCGGGGCGCCCATGCCGCCGACGACGAGCAGGGCGGTGCGTTTCTCTTTCGGCACTCGGAATCCGTTGCCCAACGGCCCCACGATGTTGAGCGGGTCGCCGGGGGTCAATGTGGTCATTCGCAGCGACGCAGGTCCGAGTGCACAGTAGAGAAGCTCGGTGGTCGTCTTGCCCCCCGTGACTGTGACATCGGCGAAGCTGAAGGGCCGGCGAAGCAGGACGCTTCGTCGGCAGATATCGCGCAACTCCGGGGGGATCTTGTCCTCCGGCGGCAGGGCAAGCGTCGAGACATCGACCTGCAGAAACTGCCCGGCACGGAATCCCGCGAATGCTCTTGCCCCTGCGCCGGCGAACTCAAGGTCCATTGTGTAGAAGCACTCGCCGATCCGCCGGTTCGAAAGGACGGTCGCTGTGAAAACCCCCTTACCTATTGATGATTGATGATTGATAATTGATGATTTCATGGGAATGCCCATACGCTTTCTTCAATAATCAATCATCCATAATCAATAATCAATGATCAAAGCAGTCCTTCATAGACGCGCACGCCGTCCACGACCTTGCAGACGTGGGTCGCGTGTTTGTCCGCGAACGCGGGGCGGCTTCGCGGGTAGGCGGCGTCCACGGCTTTCCTGACCGTCTCGACGGCCTCCGCCCGGACCAGTGCGCCGGAGGCGCCCTTGTCACCGCCCCCGAGCATGCGTTCGCCGAGCACGCCGGGGACCGTCCGGACGATGTCGCACATGGTCTCCAACTCCGGCCCGGAGATTCGGTAATCGTCCCGCAAACCCAAGCCGTCCTGGCGGAAGATCGTGCCGACGGTTTCGATGTCGCCGGCCCGCCAGGCGTCCATCATCTTATAGAATCGCTGCTGGGCGTGGAAAATGTAATTCAGCCGGTCGCACAGATGCGGCTGCTCCCGGCCGAAACGATCCATGATCTTATTGTACGTGATCTCGTCCTTGATGTCGGCCAGGCACTTGATGTCGAAGCCCGCTTTCTGCAGGATCGCCACCAACTCCTCGCATTCCCTCCTGCGGACTGCGTACGTCGATTTTTCCAGGCCCGGCCGGTCCGTCCCCGTATCGAGCACCACGATGCGAAAGTCCGTCGCCCCTTTGCCCATGGGCACGTACTCGATGGAGCGATCCTTCGGGTTGTAGTAGGTGCCCATCCCCTCTTTGGCGAACAGGACCATCGTCTGATCGAGCTTGCCGCAGGGCGAGCCGATGTAGTCGTTCTCGACCGCCTGCGCCAGATCGACGATCTGCACCTTCTGCTTCACTTCGATGCCGTTCGCGTCGAACAGGGACAGGATGAGGTTGACGCACAGGGACGCTGACCGGCTCATGCCGCCGCCGGGGATGTTCCCGAACAGTACACCATCGATACCTTGCTTGAGCTTGAATCCCTCCCGCTTGAGGATGTAATCGATCCCGTACGGGAACCGCCCCCACGTCTCGGCTATCTCCCGCGACTTAGGCTTCGGGACGTTGCCGATGGCGTACTCGATGACGCCGTCATTGGGGAAGTTGCCGCTGAAGAGCCGGACCTTGTTCCTGCCGTTGGGCTTGTACGCCAGCCAGATGAACCGGTCGGTCCCGACGCCGAACAGCTCGGTCCCGTTATAGTCGCCATGCTCGACTCCCAGGCAGAACCGCGACGAAGTCCGCCGCATCTTCCCGCCGGCGATGTCAATCCTGTTCTCCTTCGCAAGCTGCTGCAGCTTCTCTACTGCCGCCTGATCTTCCCGTGTCAGTGCCATTTTGATCTCAACCCATGCAAAACTTGAATCTACTACCAGAAGATCGCGTAAAGCACCAGGGTCAGCACCACCACTCCCACTCCCGCCAGCTTGGCGCCGCGAGAGGGTGTGAGGTCCATTTTCGGGTTCGTGGGCATATTCACCGGCTCCGGCAACGGCTTGACGAGTGTCATGATTGTCAGCACGGCCAGCACGATGCCGAAGCAGATTGCCATGCGGTCGAGGAACGCGATTCCCGGCGCTGCATACTTGAGCGTGCCGTAAAGGACTGGATTCAGCAGCAGACCCACTGTCCCCGCTGCACGCGGAGCGCGATGCACGAGCAGGCCGAACAGGAAGATGGCCAGAATGCCGGGCGAGATGAAGCCCTGGAACTCCTGGATGAACGTGAAAATGCCGCCGAACTGGGGGCTGCCAAGGCTCGGTGCGATCAATATGGCGATGAGCACGAAGACCACGATGCAGACTCGCCCGCACATGACCAGGGCAGTCTGCGAGGCATCCTTCTTCACCTTGCGGAAGATGTCCATCGCAAAGATGGTGGAGGCTGCGTTGAGCATGGCCGCAATGGAGCTGACGACCGCGCCGAACAGGGCAGCCAGGACGAAGCCGAGAATACCGCGATGCTGGGAAACCAGGTTGCGGATCAACGTCGGGAATGCAGCATCGAAATCATGGCCGATGAGCTTCTGGGAGATTTCGACGCCATTGGACTTGGCTGCCGTGACGAATTCCGCGTTTTTGGCGGCAATCGCATCCGGCGAGAGAGCTGCGCCAGGAGTGTACACCGCCTTTACCATGGTGGCGTTGTGTGTGAGCATGCCGGTGGCGACGTCTGGGTAGAGCTTTGCATAGGCCGGTGTGAACTCAAAAACGACCCCGTCCTTCTGCTGCTGGAAGTCCACCAGAGTTTCCTTATTCTTCAGCTCAGCCTGGGCCTGCAGGTCCTTGCTGAACAGGTTGAACGCGAGGATGCCCGGGATGACCACGACGAACGGGATGAGGAGCTTGAGAAACGCCGCGAACACGACGCCTCGCTGTCCCTGGGCGAGGGATTTGGAGCCGAGCGTACGCTGCGTGATGTACTGATTCAGGCCCCAGTAGAAGAAGTTGGGGATCCACAGACCGATGACGAGCGCCGACCAAGGAATGGCGGGGTCGGAGAGGGGGCGAACCATGTGCAGCTTGCCGGCAGGCAGGGGGGCGCTGTTGAGTGCGACAAAGCGACCCCAGGCCCCGGTGTTCGTAAGTTGATCGGCAGCGAGTTGCGGGTTCGCCGCGGTGGCCGCCAGACTGGCTGGGTCTGCCTGCCCAAGGGCGTGCATCGCGTAATACATGACGATGCCTCCCCCGACGATCAATGCCGAGCCCTGGATCAGGTCGGCCCATGCGCAGGCCTTCAGGCCGCCCGCAAACACGTAGATCGCTGAAGCGATGCCGATAATCCAGCATCCGACGGCGATGTTGCCAAGATCGTAACCGAGGAAGGTCTGGCCCTGGAAGTACACGCAGATGACCTTGGCGCCGGAATAGATGACGGAGGCGGTGGGCACGCCGACGAGAATGATCATGGTGCTGATCGCCATGATCGTTCGGGCAAAGCTGTTATAGCGGTATTCGAGGAACTCCGGGATGGTGTAAATGCCGCTCTTGAGGAACGAAGGCAGGAACACGAAGGCGACGATCACCAGTGTGATGGCGGCCATCCACTCGTAGCTGGCAATGGCCATGCCGAGCCAGTCTGCCGCTTGGCCGCTCATGCCGACGAATTGCTCGGTGGAGATGTTGGCGGCGATGAGCGAGAAGCCGATCAGCCACCAGGACAGGCCGCGGCCGGCAAGGAAGTAGTCTTCGCCGGTCTTCTCCTTGCGGCTCTTGAGCAACCCGATGCTCACCACGGAGACGACGAACGCGACGAATACGAGGATGTCGAGGGCCCCTAACGACATAACACGTCCTTTCCTTGTATGTCTCCTCTAACCATCTACGGCACACATGGAGCGGCATTATAGCTGCTGGGCAGGGGGCTGCAACAAAAATGCCCGGTTATGGGGCGACAGACTGCCTGTGTATGACCGCGTGGAGTCCGCCGCGCATCGCGAGCCTTTCTCGGCCTCTCCCCGAAATACGGATATGGCGTGACCGCTCGGAATTGGCACGAGGTCATGTGTGGCGGGGTGTGGCGAGGTGTGGCGATGAATAGGAGATCCGGGCAGAAAGAACGTCTGCACCGAGCACTATCCCAGCACAAACAGTGCAGGATCTACCCGGTGCAGACACTATGCATCATTCCTGATGCTGTTTCTCTGGTCGAGACCGCGGAATCACTCAACTTGTTGGCGCCGAGCGGTCTTCAGTCTCAGACCGCAAACCGCTCCAGCAGCTTCCTTACGTGACTACCAGCGGAAACCCATACCGACGGTGAAGACGAAACGGCCGTCATCGAACGCATCCTCGGCGTGGTCGGACTCTTCGAAGAAGAACTGGTACTCGACCAGGCCCAGGATGAAGGTGGTCGAATTGACGAAGTACCTCACGCCTGCCTCGGGACCGGCCACAAATGTGTCGTCAACCGCATCGCCGTAGACATAGCCGAAGTTCGCGCCGAGAAGCGGCCAGACGCTGCCCATGTCCCAATTGTAATCGAGAGCCACGCGGGTGGATGCGGCCCAGTCGTTATCGGAGCCGGGCACGTCAGCAAATGTGAAACCCTGCCGAATGGCTCCCTCGATCCTGTCGGAGAAGAAGTAGCTGTAAGCGCCTTCGATGGAGAATGCAGTGTTATCGAGCTCATTGTCGCTCGTGCCGCTGCCGTTGAGGGAGACCACTTTGTCGCCTTGGGAAAAACCCTGAGCGAATCCCGCGGCCGGCAGGACCAGACAGAGAATACTCGTTGTGATGACAATTCTTTTCAACATGGTCATCTCCCTTTCACAAATACAGGCCTAATCATTGCCAACAGCCGCATCTCTTTGCGGAGGGCTTCAGCATTGAGTTCCCCGGCGGACATCTATCTCTCGTCAAAACGACCGGTCCGTTCCCCGTCGCCCCATTCAGGTCGACGAGGGCCACGTCACTTACTTGAGTGACACATGGTCAATACTAAGCCGTTGGTTGGCGCCCTGCTCCTAGGCAAAAGCCGAGTTGTGCATGGGAGAAACCCTTATTGTGTCCCTGCGTCGCTCGGCGTTCTATAGAAGCAGAGGCAGCAAATCCGCCTCCATCGGTGCCGAGTGTGTGCGCACTGATGCACCGATCTACTCCGGATGTGTGACCTTGATCAGGCCTTCACTCCATTGCCGCAGGTCCCATGGGCCGAACTGAACGTCGGCTGTGATGACGTGGATGGAGCCGGAAGGGGAACTCGGGATTTTGATCTGGAACCGGGCCTCCGCCTCCTGTCTTGGATTCACCGCCACGGTCTGTGTCTCGGGCTCGCTGTCGAATCCCGCGGGGACGTTCAGGTGCACCGTGAATGTTGTGCGCTTGGGGGAGTGGTTGAACAGCCTGACGGCGGCCTCCACCTGCTTGTCCGCCGTCGCCTCCTGGCCATAGGGATAGATGCGGGCCCACTGCTCATCGATGCCGTAATTGGCGTCATCCCACGGGAACAGGTCGGCCAGGACCGCCCGTCGTTGCCCCAGGGTCTTTGCCATATGGCTGATCTGATCGCTCTCGAAGCGAAAGGGCTCCATGACGTGCTCATTGATCAGCAGGGCCTCCGGGGGGATCTTGTTCTTCAGGTGGCCCAGGCAGTAGGAGTACCCCATCCCGTCGTGGAGGAAATTGCGGTTCTGGAGGCAGTAGTCGTCGATGCCGGAGGGCGTGAAGGAATCGCCGAGGAAGAGTACCTTCTCGCCACCGTCTTTTTCCACGAGCAGGGCATCGTGGTAGAGGGTCTGCCCGGGGAAGTCGTAAAACGTCAGGGCGAATTCCTTCCACCGCATGCGATAGCCGTCGGGCACGACCTTCAGCCGCGTAATCGGCTTGGCTGTCATCGCGGGCAGCCGGTGGGCTCCGGGCCGGCGCAGCACGTCCTCCATGATCGGCGTGATGTAGGCGGGGCAACCATGCTTGTCCAGGAATTCGTTCACCCAATCCGTGTGGTCGTCGTGATAATGCGTGATGAAAAGGCCCTCGACAGAGGTCAGTCGCCCGGCCTCCTGGAGCTTCTGCACCCGGTCGAAGATGGCCTGTGAGCCGCAGTCGATCATGAAACCGCTGCGGTCCTGTGACAGCAGCAGCCGGGCATTATCGATGGAAACTATCCAGTCCGGCGGCGCCTTCTCGATGGTTCCAGCATAAGGCATCCACTCCACTTTGGCGGTGTCTCCCAGTACCCGCGAGGCGAGAACATCATACCGTTCTTTGAAATACCAGTGCCCCGCGTTGATGGAAAGGTAATTTCTGTACGCCGCCTGAAGCCTCTCGATCATCCGCTTTATCGCGGGTTCCGGCTGCTCGATGACAGGCCCTCTGGCCGGGACCAGGATATTCGGCTTCTGTGCGGCCACCTTCCGCAGGCTCTCGATCAGTTGTCCCATTCTGCCCGCGTATCCGTGGTAGCCCATGATCTTCGCCTCGGAGACGCTGTCCTGCAGGCTGTACAGGTCCAGCAACTGCCCGTCGCCGTAGATCAGGTCGCCGACAAAGGCGTACTTGATCCCGTCCGCCTCCACGAGGTAGGACACAGCCCCCCGTGTATATCCCGGCGTGTCCAGCACCCGGATCGCCAGGCCCTCAAACTCGATCACGTCGCCTTCCCGCACCGTCCGATCGACTTTCATCGAGACCGTCGGCACCTTCGTGCTTTGCTGCGCATAGTCATGGAATCGCCTGTCCCAGAACTGGGTCCAGAACTTCTCCGCTCCCGTAAAATGCTCCGCCTCGGCCGCCGGGACTATGCACTGAGCCCCATCCTTCACGAGGGCCTGACCCGCCCATACAACGTCGCGACGACTATGCGTGAAGAGTACCACGTCGGCCGTCTTCCATCGCTGTTGCGGGTCCCCATAGATGACGAGCCTGTGGCCGTTCCGCTCGATGCGCACCCCGTTGACCGCCCCCTGGACGACGTTCACCAGCGTGCTCCGCGGCTCCCCATCTCCGGCGCCACAAGGACACGGGGTTGAGACACCGACGAGAGAAACGATCAGGAGGACGAGCCAGTGTCGTTTCCGGCGGACGCGTGGTCCATTGATCCAGCGCATGGTGAAGTCTCCATCGAAAACACCGAAGCTTTCCCCGCCATCATAGCAGTACCGATGAAGCAGGTCCAGCGTCACGCAATTCCACGGCCGGGTGGCGGTCCGGCCGGCGTGCTCTTACTCACTGCGTCACACCTGCCCATGTGATGGGTATAGCCGGCTCAGTCGTTGGCGGAGCCGGGGGTGGGGATGGTGGCTTGCCAGTTGTTGGGGTCGTTGCCGTACTTGCGGGTGAAGAGGCGATTCAATGACAGGCCGAGGCCGTCGGCGGCGGCGGGCCAGGGGTCCTTGTTCTTTGCGAAGTTCAAGGGGTGTCCTCCGTCGCTGTAGTCGACGCGATCGACCTCGATCCAGTACCGCGTGCCCGCCGTATCGACGTCGCCCGGCTTGAGCAGGTAGAGGTCCTCGCCCTGGTTGGCGAGCTTGCCGGAACCCCACGACATCATTTTCACGCCCGCCTTCGCCCCTCCCTTGCTGACCGCCGCCGCATCCCTGACCAGCAGGAGGTACTCGCCCTTTTCCAGTGTCACAGGGGCGTCGGTGGGGAACCGGAATTCGATGCCGGACGCGTCCGTGAGCCGCCAGGGCTCCATCGAGACGAAGTCGAAGAGGGTGACGGGGCCGCCATCGATGTTGAGCAGCTCGACGTATTCCGCATCGGCGTCGCCGGTGGGGTGGTACATGATCTCATTGATGATCACGGGACCGACGCGAGGGTAGGCATTCCTGTCGCCCGGGGTCAGCTCATTCATGATCACGTAGCTGTACTCGCCCGTACTCTTGCGGTACCGGCCGAAGGAGTAGAAGGTCTCCGACGGTCCAAGCGGCGCCTCGGCGAGATAGTCCGGGTACACCTCATCGTAGCCGGAGTACAGGTACAGCGTTTCCCCGTTCTCACTCAAGGCAAACGGGCTCCACGTATCCGGATTCAGCGGGTTGCCGAAGTGCGTGTTCTCGTAGAAGACGATGTAGCCAAATGGCCCCAGGATGGTGCCCGCGGCGATCTGAAACCTGCTGAGATTGTCCTCGCGATC
Organism: Sedimentisphaerales bacterium; assembly: GCA_963708075.1. Classification (GTDB taxonomy): domain Bacteria; phylum Planctomycetota; class Phycisphaerae; order Sedimentisphaerales; family Anaerobacaceae; genus PLanc-01. The sequence goes on along the minus strand of OY970194.1, from coordinate 2,347,188 downwards.
GCTGAGCATCCAGCCGCTGATGTCCACAGGGATCCTGCTGGTGTTGTGCAGCTCGATCCAATCGGGGGCATCCGCGTGCGCGTGGGCAAGCACCTCGTTGATCACGATCGGGCAGCCCGTCTGACGCCACTGGGTGGCCAGGATGGCGAGGTCGGCCTGGTTGACCTTCTTGTCACGGTTCAGGTCCGCCGGCGTGTTCGGGTCGCCCAACCATGCCTCGGCGAGGACCCACAGGTCATTGGCATCGACTCTGCAATCGCTGTTCAGATCGCTCTCGGGACAGTCCGCGTGCGCACCGGCACAGAGGCCCATGCTCACTACGGCGAATATCAGTCCGACTCTTATCATACGGGCTCTTCACTTGCTATGGCGGGCGGGTTTGAAACTCACCCCTGCGATTCACTACGCCGGTTCTCAAAGACCGGTTCGTCATTCCTCTGATCTCAATTGTTTGCTTTCCCAGGCGATGGTGTGGCGGCGTGCCAGTTTGTGGCATCGTTGCCGTAGGATGCGGGCGTGGTCCGGCTCAGGGACGAGCCCTGGCCGTCCGCTTTCGTCGGCCACGGGTCAGTCCCGCCCGGGAAATCCTGCGGATGCGAGCCGTCGCTGTAGACCACCCGGTCCACGCGAATCCAGTCATGCACGCCGTCGGCATCGGCCTCGCCGGGCTTACTGAGCTGAATCTTCTCGCTGCCGTTGGCCAGATTGCCGGCACCCCAGGCGAAGATCTTTACGCCTGCCGGCGGCGTGTACTTGGCGCTGAACAAGCTTACATCCTTCACTAACAGCAGGTATTCGCCCGCCACGAGCGTCATGGGCGGGTCCGTGGGAAACAGAAACTCAATCCCCGCGTCGTCGCTGAACCGCCAGGGAGCTTTCTCCACCGCATCGTACAGCGTCACGGGCTCATTGCTGATATTGAGCAGTTCCACGTACTCCGCATCGGCAGGGGTCGTCGGATGGTACATGATCTCATTGATCACAATCGGCCCAATCTTCGGAGCAGCGTTAGCCGCACCCGGCGTGGCGTTGCTCAGGGCCACAAAGTTGTATGTGCCCGTGCTCTTTTCATAGCGGCCCAGCGATACGCCCGCTTCCGAGGCGTCGAATTTCTCCTGCTCGCTGTAGCCGGTCAGCACGCCTGCCGAGCCCGAGTGCAGGTACACCGTCTCACCGCTCGCACGCAGGCCGAATTCCTTCCTGCAGCCGGGATCGGATTTGTTGCCAAAGTGGAGGTTCTCATAGAACACGAGGTACCCATTGGCCGGAAGGCTCGTGCCAGCGCCGATTGTGTACTTGGTCAGATCATTGGCGTCATCACTGAGATACCAGCCGCCGATGTTGATGGATTGAGTGGTTGTATTGTGCAGCTCGATCCAGTCGGACTCCTGCCCGGAGTTGGCCAGAAGCTCGTTGATGACCACCGAGCCAAGGGCAGGCACCTGGCCGCTGTCGTCAGTACCGGGCGAGCCGCCCGCCTTGGCGCTGGGCCGCCAGAGGCTCTTATCGTCATAGCCGTTCGGGTCCGCCGTCCCGGGGTCTTTCACTGTAAGCGAGAAGCCCAGCCCGTCGGCGATATCGAACCAGTTGTCTTCGAAGCGGAAGCTGTGAATGACCGTTCCCGCGGCATCGAGCAGCTCGATCCGCTCGCCCGCATTGTTCAGATTGCCCGCATACTGGCCGGCCACGGGCAGACTGGAGCCGTACTTGGCCTGGAAGGCTGTCTTATCTCTGACCACGACACAGTAGCCTCCGGCGGCCAGGTCATAGCTGGGGAAGGTGAAATCGACGCCGTTGGAGAACGACACGAGACTCAGATTGATCGTTGAACTGCCGATATTGGTCAGCTCGATGAACTCGGTATTGGGATCGGTGGGATTGCCGCTATCCATCGGGTGGAACATGATCTCGCTGATCCGCAGGTTCTGGGCCACCGGCCCGACCGCAAAGACCGCCTCATTCAACGCGCTCCACGTGCTGCCGGTCAAGGCTCGGGATTTGACGTGAGCGCTTTCGGCGAGCGTGATCGGGCTGACGTACTTGACCGCGGTGGGGGACACGCCGACCGGGGTGGCAGGACCGCTCGTGGATGCCTTCTCGCCGACCAGATCGAAAGAGATCAGAAAATCGGAACTTGTGGATGATTGGTTCAGGCCTTGGATGGCGAGCAGGTTCGTGCCCGCGTGCAGCTTATCGATATGGGCGGTGGAGACCGAAGGGCATCAGGCTCACTGCTTCCTCTTCATCGTGGTTGCCGGTGGCCCTTGAGTTCCATGCGGGTGTGCCGTTGAACATGTCCCGCTGGACCTCGGTGCCGTTGAGGTAGGCGATGAAGCCGTCATCGTATCGAACCCTCAGCGTCAGGCTGGTAAGGCTGGCGAGATCCTGTGCGCTGATCGTGAAGGGGACACGAATGTAGCAGCCTGCGTTGACTCCATACATGGTGCTGCGAAGATCGATGCTGAAATAGGACTGATAGCCTATGCTTCGCTCGTAGCCGATGCCGCCCGTCCCGCTGATCCACGAGGCGTCGGAGAAACTGACGCTCGTCTTCCATGCATCATCCACGGGCCCGACTGGAATGAAGACCCGCTTGGCGGCATTCTCGGGCACAAGCGTCAAGCCGCTGCCGCCGCCCTGCGGCGTCGTCCCCGGCACGCGAGGATCGCTGCCGTCGAGCGTGTACCAAACCGTTGCCGACGCCTGCATGGAAAGGGCACCATTCGCAGCGACGTGGCCACCGTGCTGGTACGTGCCATCGATGTTGAACACCGGCGCATCGACGTTGGGATAGAGCCCCGCGCCCTTGAGCCAGTTCAGAACGTAGGCCGGACGGGGCTGGAGGAACTGCGACAGGAGACGGTCCTGGTTGGTCAGCCAATCCTGGCGTGTATGTGGTGTCGATTGTCGCGTGTCGCCCCATCGAGCCGACTCGCCGACGATGGCCCGGTCGATCTGGGCCATTCTCGCGCGGTACATATCCATGACGAAGGGCACCGAGAGCGGCCCGCCATTGAAGAAGTTCCTGTGTACGTGGTCCGCGAAGCGCATGCGATAGTCCGCGTTGCCCTTGAGCTTGTCATGAATGCCGGAGACGCTCAAGCCGAGGACGTTCTGGTTGTTGAACCACTCCAGGGAATGCTCGGCGTCCCACGTATGGAATCGCCATTGACCGTCAGGCGAACGGTGCGTCGCGTACCAGTTCTTCTCGGGCCAGTCCCAGTTCAGCGCGAACCAGTGCGCCAGGAGGTCTGTGATGAAATTGTCGATGTCCAGCATCCGGCACAAAGCATCATACTTGGCCATGTTGGTGGGATCGGCCGCGACAGTGTCCGCCGCACGGACCATGGCGCTGAAGTTGTCGATCGCCTTGCCGCCGATGCCGTCGTTGACGGTCATATTCGTGTAGTGCTTCAGCACGTCGTATTCTTCTTTTTCACCGCCGAACATCTGTGCCGCCCACGCGTGGTCGGGACGCTCGTGCACGTAGTACATTCCCCAATACATGCCGTTGATGTAGAGGTGGGCGTACAGGCCGTGCGGGGACTGGCCGCCCATCATGTTGTGCAGGTCGGAGACGAACTGGTCCTGCAGGTACGTGCCGTACATGTGCTGGCCGGCGTGGTTCCAGGCGTTGCTGAGCACTTCGTCGAATACGACGGTGTCGAAAATCTCGATGGGCGAATCGGGAAAGATACGATAGTTGAGTTGTGAAGGACCGCCGGTAGGCTTGCCGTCGTCGGTGGCGATCTTGAATCTCGGGCGCATGGACAGCTTGAACACCTTCCATCGGTCCAGGCTGGTGCCGCCGCCGCTGACGCCGCCCTGCATGGCGATTGCGCAGTTGGCCTGGAATCCTTCCTCTCCGTTGGGATCGATCCATTCCAGCGAGCAGGCGCGCTCGGTACCGTCCTGGGACTGATTGATGTATATGCCTGTGGGACCGAACCAGCTCTCTTTGTCCATAACGACGGAGATGGTTGGCGCAGCCTTGAGGTCGTCCTTGAATGTATTGGCGTATAGACCCCCGAACTTGTCTTTGCCGTTCTCGCCAACTACATCAGGGTCCACCTGGTAGTCGCCGGGCACGGAGCCCCAGGACGTGGGATACCCTGACGGGGTGACCTGGGCGCCGGTAGCGGGATTGGTGGCCTGATTCTGCACGTCTTTCAGGAAGATGTACGTCTGCGTGTCCACATTGGAGGACTTCCATGCGGCCTTGGTTGCGATGGCGCGAAGGCACGTGGTCGTCGTAATGGGGATCGGACCCGTGTACAGCTTGCCCGTGGCCTGGGCGCGAAGAGTGTCGTAGGGTGAACTCCCATCCACAGTGTAGTAGATATCGGCTCCTTCGGTGGCCGTGGTGATGGTCACGGAAAACGGCTGGTCGTAAAATCCCCGGTCGTGACTGAACTTCGTATCGGCGATAAAGCCGACGTACGTGTTGATGTTCGGCGTCCCCGGCGTAGGGAAACCCAGGAGCCGCCACTGGTCGGTTGCGGCAGGGTCCCGGCCATAGGAAATATCCGCCGTCTGCTTGTCAAACTGCACCATGTCGAGGATGGTCTTTCCATCGACGTCAATCAGGGCGACCGTATCTCCTCCCGCGTTGAGCCGAAAACTGGCGTGCAGACCCGTGCGGCCTGTGCTATCCCCGTCCGCCCAGATCAGCAGGTAACCGCCGGCCGGGATGGTTGTCGCCGTAGAACGGTCCGTCGGGACCTGCCACATCGTCGGCGTCTCGGGATCATCCGTCAGGTACATACCGCCGACATTGACAGGCTGCGCGCCCGCATTACGGAGCTCAATCCAATCATCGTACTGGTTCTGTGGGTCCCGAATCGTCGTGGCATTCGCGGCCATCAGCTCGTTGATGAGCAGTGGACTGTCCGCCCCCTGGCCTCCGGAGGCAGGGAATGTCGCGACAAAGCAAGAGATAACCATAACCGCGACAAAAGAAGGGAACCGGATAATCATCACGTATCCGCCTTTCCGCCTTGTGACTGCAGGTCGCTGAGTCGTAAGCGTATTTTCGGCCATCCCGGCCAAACAGGCCGGACCTCACTCCGCCTATTTTAACAGATTCCCCGCATGATAGTCAACTCTGACTTGGGAAATGAGCACAGCCGCAAGGGATATCGGACCTTGCGGTCCCTCACAGGCCGTACGCGGCATTCGGAGACGCTTTGGAGGGCCGGCCGCATCATTTCGCAGGCGGCGCCGGCACGCCGATTGATCCCTACCAGATCGCCACCATCGAGCAGCTTATCTCCATCGGTGCGGACCCCAATTTGCTTGATAAGCACTTCATCTTGCTCAACGACATCGACCTGGACCCCAACCTCCCCGGCGGCCGCATCTTCACAAAAGCCGTGATCGCACCTGACGCCTACCACGATCCCTACGTTGACAAAGGATGGTTCATGGGCTGTTTCGACGGTCGTGGCCACAGAATTCGAAATCTGACGATCCGGGGCGGCATGTCGTGGAATCTGTCGCTATTTGGAGGAGTCGGAGAAGAAGGTGCAGTGATGGACCTGGGGGTTGATGATGCTCAGGTGGGGGAGCAATCAGGGTATTGCCGTAGTGCCCTTGTCGCGATGACTCAGGGGCGCATTATTCGGTGTTATGCCAAGGCTCATATCTCTGGTGGGGAAGGAGTAGGCGTTTTGGTGGGAATCAACAGCGGCGAGATCATCGAGTGTTGGAGTGCAGGGGAAGCTGTCTCGGCCTGGCCCTCACGGCTGTGCAGATGAAACAACAGGCGAGCTTTGTGGACTGGGACTTTGATAAGACTTGGGCCATCTGCGAGGGCAGGGACTACCCCCGCTTGCGATGGGAAGACCTGCCATGCGAGAAGTAGCCTTCGTTCTCCAAATCTGGCGACGCTGACTCGCAGTTCTTCTCCGGCAACTCCCAGACTATCTGCATGGGCTGAAGCCCATCCCACGGGCTGCGGCTTACCATGCAAAAAATAGGGCATAAGTTCTGCGGCCACAGGCACTTGCAGATAGTTTGTCATAGAACAGAAATTCCTGAAACATTTCGCCCTCTGGGGCGTCTCTATTATATGGTCTGATGACCACGTCTCACCGGGCGCCGGCGCGCCCGACAGGCCTGCGGCCATGTTCAAATCAAAAATCAAACATCAAAAATCATAGATTCCGGAGGTTTCCCATGGGTAGCCAGGCACGAGTCGCCGCCAACCGTCGTAACGCCGCCAAATCCACCGGACCCCGCACGTCGGAGGGCAAGGCCGTCGCGGCCCAGAACGCCGTCAAGCATGGCCTGTGGGCCCGCCAGGCCGTGCTCAGAAACGAAGATCCGCAGGAATTCGAGCTGCACCGCACCCGGATGCTCCGGAAGCTGGACCCGGATGGGCCGGAGGAAGAGGCGATGGCGGAACGCATCGTGGCCTTGTGGTGGCGGCTCAAACGGGCCGAACGCATGCAGGATGAGGCCCTCGATTATCTCATCGAAGCGGATCGCGGCGACGACTGGGTCAAGTGCCGCCGTGAGAACCGCGATCCATCGGCCAGGGCCGAGTTGGCCTTCGGGCGGGCGGTCGCACGGGACTTCGCCGAGACAAGGACCCTCGACCGGCTGGCGATGCACGAACGTCGGATCGAGAGCAGCCTGTACAGGACGATGAAGGAACTGCGGCAGGTCCGGCGGGAGCAAGAAGGGCAGGACGGGCACGGGGCATCGAGTTCGCACAATTTGAGGAATCACGACGGGTGGCAGCGGCAAGCGCAGCCTGCGGAGCTTGCCGATGGTGTTGGGCTGCATCCTGACGCCATCGGCAAGCATGCGCTTGCCGCTGCCACCCAGCAGGGGACGAGCGATTCTGCGAAACAAAGCCAATTCGAGGAGCCTCGGGAAGACCATCGCCAAGCTGTGCTTGACGCTGCCACCCGGGAGGGGACGAGCGATTCTGTGAAACAAAGCCAATTCGAGGAGCCTCGGGAAGACCATCGCCAAGCTTCGCTTGACGCTGCCACCCAGCAGGGGACGAACGATTCTGTGAAACGAAGCCAATTCGAGGAGCCTCAGGAAGACCATCGCCAAGCTTCGCTTGACGCTGCCACCCGGGAGGGCACGAGCGATTCTGGGAAACAAAGCCAATTCGAGGAGCCTCAGGAAGACCATCGCCAAGCTTCGCTTGACGCTGCCACCCGGGAGGGCACGAGCGATTCTGGGAAACAAAGCCAATTCGAGGAGCCTCAGGAAGACCATCGCCAAGCTGCGCTTGACGCTGCCACCCATACTGTCGTAAGCGACTGTGCGAAACAAAGCCAATCTGTGGCGGTGGAAGGTGGACACAGCCCACCCTGCGAAACGGATTCTGCGAAACAAAGCCCATCGCAAGAAGTGCCAGGTGGGACCGGCTCAGCCCGCGAGGATACACCGTGCGAAACAAAGCCAATTCAGGGGGGAGTCTCAAGTTTGAAGTGTCAAGTGTCAAGCGGTGAGCCTGCACTTGACACTTGCCGCCAAACGCCTTGCGGCGTCACTACGAACGGGGACGGCAACACGAAACAAAGCCAACGGCGCAGGCCTGCCGCCGGGGTGGTGCTGCGGGCTCGGCCGCGGGTCGCGTACCACTGCCATGACATCGCCCGCTCGTACTGATCGACGGGAGGGACCGGCAACGCGGCTCGAATCCGCCACCGACTGCCGATCGCACCCTCATCACAGGCGGGGCGCGACTCCGGGCGACTCCCTACGTGTAGGCCCGCTCGTAGATGGCGGTGGCGTCGTCAACGGTCAGCTTTACCGGCGTCAGGTCGAACAGCTTGCCCATGGCGTAGAATGAGTTCTCGGCGAGTTTCCGCAGGTCGTCCCGCTGGATGCCGAAGTCGCTGAGTCTCTGCTGGTGCAGGCCGATCTTCTTGATGAGCTTTTTGAGGGCCTTGATGAAGGCCATGGCCTGTTCCTTTTTGGGCAGGCCGTCGATCTTTTCGCCCATGGCTCGTGCCAGGTCGGGAAAGCGGGCGGGGTTCCGCTCGGCCAGGTAGCTGAAATAGGCGACTGAGAGCATGGTCAGACCTGCCCCATGCGGGACATTCGGAAAGTACGCGCTGACCGCGTGCTCCATCGAGTGGTGCGAGATGCAGCAGGAGAGGGACTCGCAGACGCCGGCTTCGGTGCTGGCCCAGGCGAGCTTGGTCCGAGCCTCCAGGTTGCGGCCGTCCTTGACGGCAATGGGCAGATACTTGGTGATCAGGCGAATGGCCTCAAGGGCAAGGTGGTCGCTCGTCGGCTGATTGACTGTGGCCAGATAGGACTCGACGGAGTGAAAGAACGCATCCATGCCGGTGTAGGCCGTCTGCTCGGGCGGCACGCTGACCATCAGCTCGGGATCGACGATGGACAGCGTCGGAAACGTCCACCGGTTGCCCCAGCCGATCTTCTCGTTGGTATCGGTCTTGGTGATCACGGTCCAGGGGTCGGCCTCGGTGCCCGTGCCGGCGGTGGTGGGAATGGCGACGATGGGCAGTGCGCCCTTTGGCAGCGCCTTGCCGCCGCCGCTGCCGCCAAAGAGGTAATCCCAGTACTTGCCGGGGTTAACCGCCATGACGGCGATGCTCTTGGAGGAATCGATGGTGCTGCCACCGCCCAAGCCGACCACGAAGTCGCACTTGTTGTCCCGTGCGACCCGAGCGCCTTCCTCAACATGCTCGCTTACCGGGTTCGGCTGGATCCTATCGTAAACCACCGACTCGGTGCCGTTGGTCTTGAGAAGATTGATGACCGTGTCGAGATACCCTTGCTTTCTCATGGCGCCCGAGGCGCCGATCACGATCAGGGCTTTCCTGCCGGGCAGGAACGGGGTCGTGCCCAGTTCTTTGAGCTTCCCGCATCCAAAGAGGACCCGTGCAGGCATATAAAGCGCAAAGTTGAGGTTCATCGCGGCTCCTTTTCCAAAACACGTTCTTGATTCACTTGCGGGGCATCATATCGAATTGGCGAGCGAATGCAATATGCGGCACTTATTGGATCGACGGAGGCGGCACGGCCTGTCCGGCCTTCTGGGCCAATTGGGCCTCGTTGTCATAGGTGCCGTAGAAGGGGACATTCGCATCGAGCCAGATGCACAGCCGCAGGTAATCCTCCGGCGGCAGATTGACTTGATCCGTGTGGGCAGCATCCTCGAGCACGTTCAGCAGCCGGCTCTCATCGGCGCCGCTGTGTCCGGGGCGGGTCCCGATCTCCTGGATCGATTCGCCACCCCATTCATACCAGCGGACATATTCCCGCAGGCTCTCGTACGATCGGGTGAAGGTCTTGGCCGGTTCGCCGGTGAGAGTTGGCGGGCTCTTGCCGGCATCGTGACACTTGACGCAATGCCTGTCGAGCACGGGCTGCACGAGCAGTGGATAGCTCATGGGACGCGTGCCTTCCGGGCCGGGCTCGATTCGGGAAGGTCGTCGCCTCAGGGCCTGGATTCTGTTGTTGCGGGCCGAGGCGGTCCCGAAAGGCTCGTGGCAGCCGAGGCAACTGCGTCGCTCTCCCGGCTGCAGGTAGGTGACGCTGCGCATCGTCTGCACGGCGTGTCCGGCCTCGTCCACGGCCTGGAAGTAGACCGGCCTGCCGGCCGGGGCGCGGAAGTACGCGGAGCCATCCGTCTCGACCGGGACTGTCCCGAGCAACATGCGGGCGCTCTCGGCGTTGGCGTGGCCCAGCCGGGGCTGATTCGCAACGTGCGTGGCCGTCTTCGGAAGCACCTGAAAGATCCGCAATTGCCGGATGGGGCGCGAAACCGGCAGGGGGAAGAAGCTCTGGCGGACGTCCGTCAGGATGAACTCGCCTTCGTCGCCAAGTTCCGGATCGAGCGTGCCCGCAAGCACTGGGGGCCGCGGGCGGGGCTGCAGCGGAACCGGGTACATGCAGGAGAAATCCGGGTCCTGGTACAGCAACTCCAGGTTGCCGAACCGGTCAAAGTAGTACAAACCCGTGTAATTGTCGTCCTTGACGTTGGAGCCCATGCCGGGCAGCGGCTTGTGACTGAACGCGATGAGGAAGTAGTCCTCCGAGAGCGGCCACGGACTGTGGAAATAGCTCTTCGGCCAGCCGACACCCTCCGGGAAGCACACCTCCGGCGTCAGTTCTTCGACCGACTCAAAGCGGTCCTCGCCGGTGACAGGATCGAGCCGGTACTTGTCCGGGTCCACGAGCACGAGCGAGCCGCCGACATCGGCGTGGTGCGCGCCCGCGATGAACGCGACCTTGTTCGAGCCGGGAACAGCCTTGGCTTGAAAGCATGCGTTGATTCGCTGTGTGTAGTTGCCGAACAGGATGCTTGGGTTCGTGCCATCCGTGTTGCTGGTCCACAGGCCGTGATAGTTTGCCGCCGAGCGGTCCACGTAATCCCATCGGGTATAAACGATCCGGCCGTCGTTGAGCACAGCGGGATGCCATTCATTCGTCTCGTGGAAGGAGAGCATCCGCACATTCTCGCCCGAGGCATCCATGCGGTGCAGGGTATAGGCGGGCAGCGGCTCCCAGGGATTGTGGCAGCGGCCGAAACCGCCGCGACGGGTGGACATGAATGCGATGCCGCCATCCGGCAGGGGACATGGGTCGAAATCGTCGTTGCAGCCGGTGGTGAGCTGGCGCAGGTTTGTCCCATCGATGTTGACGGCATAAAGGTGGAAACACCTCCGCTGCGGCGAGTAGTAGTCCGGCTTGGTCTCGGCCCGCTCGGCAAAGGCGAAATACACGGTCTTGGCGTCGTAGGACAACGCAAGAGTCGTGTAATTGCCTTTGGGCAAGCGGCCGGCGATCAGGTCCTGCACGTCGAGAGATCGCCCCGGCTCCCTGAGGACATAGACCCCTCCGCCGGCGATGTCGCCGTAATCGTAGAAGTAGCCGAGGTACTCGTGGAGCATCTGGCAGATGAATCGACGCCGCTTCATGAACGTGATTGGCTTGCCCGCGATCAGCGGGTTCCTCAGGGCGATGCTGCGAGTCACGGACCGGATCTGCTGGTACAAAGCTTCGCGAGCGGCCTTGTCCATGTCATCCACTTGCGACGCCCTCGCCCCGAGTGCCTCAAGCTCTGCAGCCTCCTTCTCCAAAGGAACCTGTCCCCGCAGGCCTCCAAGGAGCGCGTGAGCCCGCCGATATGCATCTGCAATCGCGGCGGGGTCCTGTGGCGATCTGTCGTGCCTGAACTCCTGAGCGGCCCAGTCCGTCCGGACCATCGTGTCAAGTGCGCCGTCTTTGTCTGCACCGCCGGCGCGAGCAAGGCTGATACCGCACAACAGCATCAGGACAACTGCCGGAATGACTTGTGTATGCCCATCTTTCGACATCACTCGTTCCCTGTGACGTGATGAATGCTCATGCATTTATGATATTCCGTCACACTACCTCATTGCGGGCCCAAAGGCAATGCCCAGCACTTTGCCCCAGTCAGGTCTGTGAAGATAATCTGGTTGTCGGGTGGCAGCGGCAAGCGCAGCTTGCCGATGGTGTCACGTACCTGAGGAGCCATCGGCAAGCTGGCGCTTGCCGCTGCCACCCGGCACGGTGCCGAAGAAGCTGCACAGGCATGCCCTGTTGCGTTTATTGGAGAGGTGTTGAAACCGGCGCGACGGTGGGGTAACATCTCCAGCGTGGCTTGCTCATGAATTAGGAGAACACACTATGAAGGCACATCTTACTGCTACCTGCGTCCTGTTTGTCATTCTGTGTCTGGTCGTCGCAGGCCCGTCATTCGCTGAGGACCAGGCGGGGCTGAAGGCGGGCGTCGCGAAGGTTGACATCACGCCCGACAAGCCCGTGACATTGTCCGGCTATGCCGGCCGCAAGGGTCTGTCCACCGGTGTCCACGACCCGTTGTCGGCTCGCGTTCTTGCCTTCGAGGCCGGGGGCAAACGGCTTGTGCTGGTCTCGGTGGACATCATTGGCTTCTATGGCGGCACGGACGAGTACCTGCGCAGTGCCCTTCTGAAAGAGTTCAATCTGCAGCCTTCGGAGCTGTTTCTCTGCGGCATTCACACGCATGCCGCCCCGACCCCCACGATGGATCGGGAGCATGGCAACGCGAGCAACGTGGAGTACATGGAGACGCTCCGGGGCAAACTGATCGACGTGGTTCGCCAGGCGATTGATAAGATGCAGCCGGCCAATATCGGCCTCGGTGTGGGCTATTGCCCGGTCGGGTCAAACCGGCGGGAGCTGCGGGTCAACGACAAGGGGGAAAGCTCGATCGTTCTCGGCCGCAATCCCTACGGCGTGACGGACAAGGAGGTCCTTGTGATGAAGGTCGCCAAGCCGGACGGCGCACCATTGGCCGTCGCATTCGACTATGCCACGCACGGGACGGCACTCGGATACGACAACTACACGATCAGCGGCGATGTGCCCGGATTGGCCGAGCAGTTCGTGGAGAAGATTGTCGGCTCTGACGTGATTGCACCGGTGTTCATTGGCGCCTCCGGCAACATCGATCCCTGGTACCGGGTCCTGCCCGGGTTCAACACGGAGGCTGGCTGGATACCGGAGCCGGTGCTGCTGGGGACTTTCCTCGGGGAAGAGGTGGTGCACGTGTATCGCGGCATCAAACAAACCGGACCCGCCGATAAGATCGCGACGAACTTTGCGGCCCTGCAACTACCCGCCAAGCCGGGCGACGATGCCTCCGCCGACAAGAACCCCGGGACAGTGCCTTTCGTCGTCACCGTGGCCCGGCTTGGCGACGTGGCCTTCGTCGGGCTCGGAGGCGAGGTGCTGACGGAGATCGGCATGGCCATCAAGGCGGGATCACCCTGCGAGCACACGTTCATCATCACGCACTGCAATGGCGCCGCCGGTTATCTGGCCCCGAAGGAACTCCACGTGCAGGACGGCTACGAAGTCACGAGCAGTCACTTCGCCCCCAAGGCCGCCGACATCGTCATCCGCGAGTCCGTCCGCATGCTGCACGACTTGTGATCGAGTTCACGCTGATAGGAGAGCATACTTACGCGAGCGTAAGCATGGCGCCCGACTCGTGGGATGGTCCTCAGGCCAGCTTGTCGATATTGCGGGCGACTTTTTGCACGGCTTCGACGATCTCGTTCATCTCTTTGCGCGAGCCGAGGAACGGGATCTTGCTGTCCATGGAGAGCATTTCCTGCTGGGGCGGCTTCTCGCCGTCCATCACGGGAAGATGCACAGACTCGCGATATTTGTCGAGCCGGGCCTTGCCGAACGCCACCTGGAATCCTGATGAGTTCAAATGCTCCAGCAGCATCTTCTCTTTCTGACAGCCTTCGCTATACCGTCGCGGGCCGCCGCGCATGGGGATGTTCTCGGCTCGCAAGGCCTCGGCGAAGCGGGCGGCCGAGACGTTCTTGAATTGCTGCCGGTCGTAGTTCATCTCGAACTGGACGTAGGTGACTCGCGTGCTGTCCGAGTAGCGTTTGCGAGGGGTCAAGCCGGGGATTTGCGCCAGGCTGTCTTCCACGTAGCGCCCGTTCTCGTGGCGAAGCGGCGCCTGCTCCCGGAACCGCTTGAACTGCTCCGTGAGAACTGCGGCCTGGAACTCGGTCATGCGGTGGTTCGAGCCGGGGAAGGGGTAACCTTTCTCCAGCTTCTTCGGGTCCCGGCCGTTGTTGATGAACGCGCCGCAGCGGCGCATGACCTCCTCGTCGCTGCCCAGGATCGCGCCGCCCTCGCCGCAGACCAGCGACTTCCATTCCTGGAAGCTGATGCAGCCGGTCTTACCGAATGTCCCGACCTTCCTGCCGTTGACCTCGGCATACACGGACTGGCAGGCGTCCTCGATCACGGGGATGTCGTGCTTCTTCGAGATGGCCATGATCTTCCCGATGTCCACAGGCCAGCCCGCTAAATGGACGGGAAGAATGGCTCTCGTGTGCTCCGTGATGGCCGCCTCGATCAGGTCGGCGTTGATCGAGCCGGTGTCCGGATCGATATCCACGAACACGGGCAGGGCATAGACGTTGGTGATCGTGTTGATCGTGGCGATGAACGTGTGCGGGGTCGTGATGACCTCATCGCCGGGGCCGACGCCGAGCACGTGCAGCGAGGCGCTGAGGGCGGTCGTGCCGCCGTTGGTCAGGACGCAGTGGGGTACATTCATCGCTTCGGCGAACATTTTCTCGAAGTCATAGACCGCGTTGCCTCGCAGGCAGCACCAGTTGCGACTCTTGAGCGCCTTGACTAGCGCCTTCTCCTCCCGCCCATCGATGATGGGCCAGGTTCTCGGAAAAGGGTTTGACGCGGACGGGTGTGCCGCCGTGGATGGCCAACATATTGGCCTTGTTGGCCGCGCCGGCATAGAGGGACTTGGTGCTCGCGGCGAGAAAGCTGATCCCAGCCAGCCCGGCGGAGGCTTTCTTCACGAACGAACGGCGTGTCATACGTGACTTCATGGCTCGATCTCTCCAGTATCCATCAGCGACAAAGCTTTTTTCCTTGCTCGACTGTATTTTCGGGCAGGTTCTGCTATGATGTCAACATCGATTCAGATGCAAGTATGGAAACGTCTGTTGGAGGCATGCAAGTGGATCGCGGTGCAGAGACACTCGCCAAGCCGTTATGCGGAATCATCCCGCCCATGGTGACGCCGTTGCTGGATCGTGACGTGCTCGACGTGCCCGGCCTGGAGCGGCTGATCGAGCACATCATCGCGGGGGGCGTTCACGGGCTTTTCATTCTTGGCACCACCGGCGAGACACCCAGCCTCAGTCACCGCATCCGGCACGAGCTGATCGAGCGCGTCTGTGCCCAGGTCCGCGGCCGGGTGCCGGTCCTTGTGGGCATCACGGATACCTCCTTCGTCGAGTCCGTGGAAATCGCCCGTAAGGCGGAACAAGTTGGCGCGTCGGCGTTGGTGCTGGCTCCGCCGTACTACTTCCCGACCGGCCAGCCGGAGCTGTTCGAATATCTCAAGCACCTCGTGCCCGAGTTGCCGCTGCCGCTATTCCTCTACAACAATCCGGGCCGCCCGCAGCCGGCGTTCGAGCCCAAGACGGTGAGGGCCGCCGCCGATCTGCCGGGCATTGTCGGCCTCAAGGACAGCTCCGCCAGCATGATCTACTTTCGCCAGGTCCAGCATATCCTGGAGGACCGTCCCGATTTCACGCTGCTGATGGGACCGGAGCAGCTTCTGGCCGAGACGGTGCTGCTCGGCGGCCACGGCGGCGTCTGCGGTGGGGCCAACCTTTTGCCGCGATTGTACGTGGATCTCTACGAGGCCGCCCGCGCGAAAGACCTCGCGCGGGTCGAGTCGCTCCACAGGACCGTCATGCGAATCGATGCGACGATCTACAGCGTCGGCCGATACGGATCGAGCTTCCTCAAGGGCCTCAAATGCGCCCTCTCCTGCCTCGGCATCTGCAGCGACTTTCTCGCCGAGCCGTTCCATCGCTTCCGCGAGCCCGAGCGTGAAGTCGTGCGTGGTTATCTGGAAGAACTCGGCATTACCCGACAGGGACTGGTCTGATGATGTCCGATCGCGCTTACAAATGGGCCGTGGTCGCCATGTTGTGGCTGGTCTGCTTCTTCAACTACGCGGATCGGCAGAGCATCTACTCGGTCTTTCCAATGCTCCAGAAGGACACGGGCCTGCAACTCACGACTGTCCAGTTGGGCTACGTGGCATCCTCCTTCATGTGGGTCTATGCCGGCGCGGGCTGGTTTGCGGGACTCGTAGGCGACCGGTTCCGGCGTAAAACTGTCGTGCTCGCCGGGTTTCTCTTCTGGTCGCTGACCACGCTGGCCTTCAGCTTCGCTACGAAATACTGGCACATCGTCGCCTTGCGGGCTATCGAAGGCTTCGGCGAGGCGTTCTACTTCCCGGCGGCGATGGCGCTGATCAGCGCCTATCACGGAAAGGACACTCGCTCCCGCGCGATGGGCATTCACCAGTCCAGTGTCTATATCGGCACCGTGGCAGGCGGCACGCTCGGCGGCGCCATGGGCGAGCTTTACGGCTGGCGCTCGTCGTTCACGCTGCTGGGGCTCGCGGGGATGGTCCTGGGCGTGCTGCTGTTCCTATGCCTGAAGGAGCCCCCGGAGCAGAGCCGGCCGGAGTCCCGGCGAAGGGAGAGCCTTGGCGAGATCGTCAAGACAATCGGCGACGTGTATCGCGTCCCCATGGCGTGGGTGCTCACGGGCGTATTCGTCGGGGCCAACTTTGTGGCGATGGTCTTCCTGGTCTGGTTGCCGAAGTTCCTCGTGGATAAATTCGACATGAGCCTTTCGATGGCCGGCTTCAGCGCCACGGCCTACCTCCAGGTAGCCTCCGTGCTGGGCGTCCTGGGCGGCGGCGTGCTGGCGGATCGCATGGCCCGGCGCTATCGTGGCGGACGCATGATGACGCAGATGCTGGGCCTGTTCTGCGGCGTCCCGTTCATCTTCATCGTCGGCCAGACCTTGCACGTGCCAATGCTCATCCTCGGCATGGCGTGCTTTGGACTGTTCAAGGGACTCTACGATTCGAATATCTGGGCATCGCTGCATGACGTTGTGCCGCCGGAGCGCCGCGCGACGGCTGTGGGCGTCGTCAACTCCGTCGGCTGGCTGGGGGCGGGGACCGCCACCGTGACAATCGCCGCCGCGTCCCAGCGGTTTGGCATGAGCACCTGCATCAGTGCGACGTCGCTGATCTATCTCGTCCTGGCAATGGTGCTGGCGTGGGGTATCTGGCGTTTCATGTCCGGCAGGGCTCCAGCACCCGCTTCGGCAAACTCAGCGATCTCGGCGGCAGAATAATCGCATGCGAAAAGGAACCACAACGCCGCAGACCGCCCGGCTTCGTCCCGCCGTGTTTCTGGACCGCGATGGCACTATCATCGAGGACCGCGGGGTGCTGGCCGAGCCTACGGATGTGGTATTCTTTCCGGATACCGTGGATGCTCTGAGATGTCTTCAGAAGCATTTTCTGCTGTTTCTCGTCACGAATCAGCCGGGGGTAGCGCGCGGCACAATCACCTTGGAACACGTGGACCGGGTGAATGCAAGGGTCCTCTCATACCTCGCCGAGCACGGTATAACCATCACGGCCGTGTATGTGTGTCCCCACGAGCGGGCAGACGGTTGCCTCTGCATCAAGCCCAACCCGCACTTCCTCCGAAAGGCCGCCGCCGAGCACGGGGTGGACCTGCAGCGGTCCTTCACCGTCGGAGATCATCCGCACGACGTGGAATTCGCCCAGTCCGTCGGTGCCCGAGGCGTGTATGTCCGGACTGGGCACGGCGAAAAGCATCTTGCGGACGTGTCGCCCGGCGAGATCGTCGTCTCCGGCATCGGCGAAGCGGCCGACTGGATTCTCGCAAGTCTATGAAGTGACGGGTGGCATCGGCAAGCGGAGCTTGCCGATGGTGCCTCGCAATACAGTGAGCCATCGGCAAGCTGGCGCTTGCCGCTGCCACCCACTCTATCGGGCTTTGAATAGTTAAAGAAAATGGCCGTGAGCAAGCAGCTCTTTTTCTTGGGGACTCGCCGCTGTGAGCCATTTTCTTTATCTATTCAACGAGCAACAAGTCCTGGAGTCTTCGTGAACTCTACGAGATTCTCAGCACGGCGGCGCCCTGGGTTTTGCCTTGCTTGACCAGGAGCAGGGCGTCGTTGGCCTGTTCCAGCGGGAACTCCTGGACCTGCGGGCGAATGGGAATCTCCGCGGCTAAAGGCAGGAACTCGCGGGCGTCCTGCCGTGTGACATTCGCCGTGGTCTTGATCTCCTTTTCTCGCCACAGGTGTGTGGCATAGTCCAGTTGTAGCAGGGCGTCTTTGTCCCTGGTTTCCTTACGGATGGCATTGATCACCAGCCGGCCGCCCGGCCGCAGGACACGCAGGGCTTCGAGGATCGGCGTCCACGCGGGTGTGAAGTCAATCGCCGCGTGCAAACCTGCCGGCGGGTCGTCGCCCGTTGCACCGACCCAATCAGCCCCCAGTCTTGCCGCCATCTCCTGGTGCTCCTTCTGGCCTGAACGCGTGAAGACAAATACCCTTGAATCCGGGTACTTGTGCTTGACGAGTTGGATCACGATATGGGCCGAAGCGCCGAAGCCGAAGAGCCCAAGCACCTGGCCATCCCTCAGGTTGGTCAGCCGCAGAGCTCGGTAGCCGATCACTCCCGCGCACAGCAGCGGCGCCGCCTCCACATCTGTGAATTGCTCAGGAATCGGGTAGGCCGATGCTTCCGGCACGACCATGAATTCGGCATAGCCGCCGTCCGCATCGCAGCCGGTCCCGCGAAACTGCGGACACAGGTTCTCGGTCCCATCGCGGCAGAATTCGCCAACGCCGTCGGCGGAGTAGATCCAGGCGACTCCAACACGGTCGTTCCGCTTGAACGCCGATGTGCCTGGCCCAAGGCTCTCGACATGGCCGACCACCTGATGACCGGGGATGACCGGCAGTCTCGCTTCCAGCCGGCCCTCCGCCTCGTCCAAATCGGTGTGGCAAACCCCGCACACAGCGATCCTGATGCGAATCTCGCCGGCCTGCGGCGTGGGAGCGGGCACCTCTTTCAACTCCAGTGGCCTGCTCTCGATCGGCCCGACTCGCGTAAGCACCATCGCCTTCATGGAATGCACTCCTTTGCTCTTCTCGTCATCTCGATCATGATCTTAGTGTAGTTGAATCAGGGGGGACATTCCACCCATGCGGGTGGAAATCAGGTTTTTGCCATTTCTAAGATTGGAGAGTTGCCGGGCGGGGGGATATAATGCCTTGCTGACAATCGGATTCAGGGCGAAATCACATTACCTGTGAATAAAGGAGGTCAAGTATGAGCCGGAGCACTTTCACACGACGACAATTCCTGGCCACGGCATCGGCCGGCACCATCGCTGCCGCGGTCGGGGGGACCATTCCCGCCTACGCGAATGCAAGCCGGAAAGCGAGCAAGTGCGCCATCCTCGGCGGCCAGCCCATCCGGGCTAAAGCATTTCCGAGTTGGCCGGTCTGGGACAAATCGGCCGAAGAATCCGTCCTTGGCGTTCTGCGCAGCGGGCACTGGTTCCGCGGCAGCGGAAACACGGTTTCGCAGTTCGAGGCGAAGTACGCGGAACTGCTGGGCGCCAAGCGATGCGTCTGCACGATGAATGGCACGAACGCTCTGCTCACAGCGCTGCACATTCTTGATGTTGGGGTCGGTGACGAAGTGATCGTCTCGCCCTATACGTTCATCGCCACGTACAACGTGGTCCTCAATTCCGTCGCCTTGCCGGTCTTTGCCGACACGGACCCCGAGACCTTCCTGATCAATCCGGACAAGATCGAGGAGAAAATCACCGAAAACACGCGGGCGATCCTGCCGGTCCACATCCTCGGCTTGCCCGCCGATATGGGCAGGATCAACGCGATCGCCAAGAAACGCAATCTGAAAGTCATCGAGGACGCCTGCCAGGCGTGGCTGGCGGAGTGGGGGGGCAAGAAGTGCGGGACGCTCGGCGATCTCGGCTGCTTCAGCTTCCAGGAGTCGAAGCATCTGCCCTGCGGCGAGGGCGGCGCGGTGGTCGGCAACGATGAAGAGATGATGGACCGCGTCTGGTCTTATCACAATTGTGGCCGGCCGTTCGGCAGTGTGAAGGGGAGCGGCTATCCCATCGTGGGGACGAATCGGCGAATGACCGAGTACCAGGCCGCCATCCTGCTGAACCAGGTGCAGCGGCTGGAGGCGGATACAGTCAAGCGCGTGGAGAACGCCAACTACCTCACCTCGAAGATCAAGGACATTCCGGGCATCGTGCCTCATAAATTGTATAAGGGCGCGACCCGGGCCGTGTACCACCTCTATCCGTTCCGGTACAAGAAGGAGCAGTTCAACAATCTGCCCAGGAGCCAATTCCTCGCTGCCCTCAGCAGGGAAGGCATTCCATGCTCCGGCGGATACGGTCCTCAATACCGTGACGGCCTGATCGAGGCGGCCCTCAGTTCCAAGAGCTTCAAGCGAGCGTTCCCGAAGGCGAGGCTCGACCGGTATCGCGAGGAGCTGAAGTACCCGGGCAACGAGCAGCTTTGCGAAGAGGCGGTCTGGTTCACGCAGAATATGCTCCTCGGCGAAAAGGGCGATATCGACGACATCGCCGACGCCGTCGCGAAGGTCTACGAGAACAGGGACGCGCTCGTCAAAGCGCAGAAGGCATGACAGAATCTGAGCGGCATTAAGGGGCTCCGATAAGGGGAGATCATCATGAAGATGCGCATGCTTGCGTGGCCGGCTTTAGCCGTTGTGGTCGGATGGTGTTCGTGGGTGTACACGCAACAGGCGGATCGGGGCGACCCGGCTGCCAAGATGCTCCGCGTCCGCCAGACGGAGGATTTCACTGTAAATGGCAATGGGGATGCGCCTGCCTGGACGAAGACCGAGTGGGAGCCGCTGCGTCCTCGAACCGCCGACGGCCGGCCCTATTCGACTCGTGTCAAGATGCTCTACTCGCAGACCGGGCTGTATGTGCTCATGGATGGCGAGGATCGCACGATCACCGCCACGATGAGCGAGGACTTCCTCGACCTGTGGAACGAGGACGTGTTCGAGTTCTTCCTCTGGCCGGACGAGCGATACTCCGTCTACTTCGAGTACGAGATCTCGCCGCTGGGCTATGAGCTGCCCATTCTCATCCCGAACTTCGGCGGCGAGTTCCTCGGTTGGCGGCCGTGGCACTACGAGGGTAAACGAAAGACGCAGAAGGCCACGACGGTCGCCGGCGGTCCGAAGCAGTCGGGGGCCCGCGTGACAGGCTGGAAAGCGGAAGTGTTCGTCCCGTACGAATTGCTCAAGCCCCTGCAGAATGTCCCGCCGAAACCGGGAACTCGCTGGCGGGCCAATTTCTACCGCGTGGATTACGACGACGGCAAGGGCAAGAGCTCGAGTTGGGACTGGGCCCGGGTCGGACCGAGTTTTCACGAGTCCAACAAGTTCGGCACGCTCGTGTTCGAATAAAATCGAGTTTCTGAGAATCCTATGACCAGGATTTATCACGACGATGATGTTGACCTGTCTATGCTGAGCGGGCGAACCATCGGCGTCATCGGGTACGGAAATCAGGGTCGTGCGCAGGCTCTGAATATTCGGGATAGCGGTTTCGAGCCGTTGATCGGCAACCGCGACGATAGGTACAAAGACACCGCAATCAAGGACGGTTTTGTAGTCCATGCGATCAGCCATGTCGCGGAGAAGGCGGACGTCATTCTGATGCTCATACCCGATGAGGTGCAGCCGCAGGTCTATGAGAGCCAGATCAGGTTCTCATCTTGAGGCCGGCGACGTGCTGTGTTTCGCCAGCGGTTACAATG
Source organism: Sedimentisphaerales bacterium (assembly GCA_963708075.1). Classification (GTDB taxonomy): domain Bacteria; phylum Planctomycetota; class Phycisphaerae; order Sedimentisphaerales; family Anaerobacaceae; genus PLanc-01. The sequence continues at coordinate 2,325,927 of OY970194.1, read as the reverse complement.
TGTTCTACAGGACAATCGATCCGCCCGCTGGGACGGGTGCTATCATGGTGGCACCGCGCATGATCGGTGCGGCCGTACGCGAGCTGTACATGAAGCGTCTCGGCTTTCCGTGCCTGGTCGCCTCCCGCGAAGAGGACGATCCCCTGCACTTCTCTATTGCATTAGCGCTGGCCAAGTCCGAAGCAAAGCTCGAAGCCCTCCGCCAGGTTGTCGCCAGGTCCTACGGCCCGCAATGCGAATGAGTCCCCGCCTTATCGCGGCTCGGTCAGGGCGATGACACTGAATTCGCCCGGGGAGACATCCACCGGGATCACCCGCGTTTCCTGGGCCTTGCCTGAGAGGGTGACGTGAATCTCGTGTCGCCCCGGCGGGACTCGGGTGCGGCAGAGGTATACCCTGGCCGGCAGGAACGTCCAGGACCGTGTGTCCGGCTTGTCCAGGGCCAGAAGGGCGGCCTCCGTGCCGAGGGCGGCCAGCCATCGCGCGAGCTTGTTTGATTTCTCAGGCAGTTGGCGGGCGCCCTCCGCAGCCGCAGCGCGAGCGAGCATCCGCGTCACGGCCGCCGCGATGATCTTGGGTTTGATCGTTTCGTACTCCCTGACGACCTCCGCATCCAGGTTCGTCAGCAGCTCCACGGGAACGGCCTGGCCACCGATATTCACGGCGGCATTCGTGATCGAATTGCCGCGCGGGACCAATTCCGGATAGACCAGTACCTTCAGTGCGGTATAGCCGAGAATCTCAGGGCTGCCGGTCACGGACACACCCGCATAACCGATAGCAGCGCCGATGGGGACTCGCTTGGGAATCTTATAGGAGACACGGCCCAGACCAAACACGATCAGGATATCGCCGGTCGCCTCCTCGTCCACGGTCTGCTCCTCGGCCTCCTCCGAGCTGGACGGCTGTATCCGCTCAAGATATTCCCTCAGCCTCTGCCCCCGGTAATCGGACAATTGGGAGAGCCGCAGGATGGGCTCGCGGCACGCTTCGATATCTCCGGCTTCAAGCGCCTCTTCATAGTAGCGCAGGGCCCGATCCGGCTCGCCGAGCTTCTCGAACACGAATCCCGCCAGGTAGGAGCCGAACGCCCCGTGAGTCGTCTGATCCACCGACTGCAAATAATCGCGAGTCACCGTGAATCGCCTGGCCTCGACGGCGGCGCCTTCCAGGCTGCCCAGGGACAGGTAGTTGAGCATGTTGAATGCGTTGATCGCCAGTCGCTCGGTGGGCGGGGCTTTGTATTTCTCTGCGCTACCGCTGTAGACGTACTCGCCGATCTTGCCCAGCGTGTCCGCGCTGAGGTCCAGGTAATCCAATTCCGTCTCCGCGACGCTGAGATCTCGCGCACTGCACTTGTATTGTTCGATGGCTTGCAGCAGGACCGCGCGTTCGAGTGCGGCCAGCGGCCTGTGCGCGGTCCACTTATCCGGCACCTGCTCGTAGCTGTCGACCCCGAGCATGTCGTTCAGCTCGCCGATGCCGGTTCTCGTAGTCGCCTCTCTCGATCATCCGGTGGGTCTTGCTGACGGTATCGCTGTACGTGGCGCAGCCGCCGCACAGCACGACCAGGAGGACGAACGCGCATTTACCACATCTTGCCGCTGCCGGACTATTCATGCCGCAGCACCCCCGCGTTTGCCGGATCAGCGGCTCAGCGCCTTGCTGCGGATCGCTTCGTTCTGGAATCGGATCAGGCCGGTCTCCACCTCGATGACCTGGAGGATGAGGCTGTACTGTAGCCGGTGCGTGCCTTTGAATCGCTCATCCACGGAGGTGATTCTGCCCGTGACGAAGTACTGTGCTCCCAACTGGCGGCCGAGCTTGCCGGCGGTCGCCGGGTCGTAGATGTCGCTCTGGCGCAGCCGCAGCTCGCTGACCAGTTCCGCCTGCCGCTCGCGGCTCACCATGCGTACCCGGCCGGAGTTGACCAGGTGCGTCTCGATGGAGGACAGGATGGCGCTCGCCTGGTCCTCGATGTGCTGTGTCGTCGCATTTTGAATCGGCCAGATCGCCACGAACGGCGGGGCATCCGCCTTAATGATCGTCTCGCTCCAGATCGCCGACTGTTGAAAGGCCTTGATGTTCTCGGAAACGAGGTACTCGATGTCCCGGCGGTCGAGCGTGACGCTCATCGCAGGTTCATCGAGTTGCGGGTGTTCCGTTCCGGGACCGCCTCGCCACGCCTTCGGCCCGCATCCGGCCATGGCGGCCATGAGCGTTAACGACATCAGGGCCAGTGCCGGCCTAACCGGGGTCTGTCGGCTGAATCGTTCTGCGTACGCCATTTCTATTGCTCCTTTCACGGGTTCACGACTTCATCATCGCCGGGTCGCACCTGCAGACGAGCTCATCCGCTCGCCTCTCGGCGCCCGGACCCTATTCTATCCTGTCCATAGATAAAGGCAACATCGCGGCAGGGAGTAACGGTCATGCGGAGCATGGCTCAGTCGCGTCCGTCCTGTGGCAGTCTTCCCGAGCATAGAATGGATGGCACGAGCAGACTCGTTTGCCCGTGGGGTCTCGATTGGACAGACTCAGTCGAATGAGCACCGTCAAACGAGTTGGGTTCGTCCCAAATCCTTGAGATCGAGCCTGTACAGGCTGCGCAGTCGGGTGGCAGCGTCAAGGCCGAAGGCCTTGGCGATGGCGAATGGGCAAGACCATCGCCAAGCTGCGCTTGACGCTGCCACCCAAGACTCAACAACTTGGGACGAACCCAACGCGTTTGGCGGTGCCACCCGCGGGGAGTATTGCATACGTCTCAATCAGGTTTCAGAATGGGCTGGACCGTCTGCTCCGAGTCAGGTTATTTGGCAGGTTCCTGATGAGGGATGAGGACCCGGCCCAGGGCTTGGACGGCGGCTTTGCGGTCCGTCTCTTTCACGCCGAACATGATGCTGATCTCGGACGAGCCCTGGTTGATCATCTCAATATTCACGCCCTTTTCCGCCAGGGCGGCACAGGCCGTGGAGGCTACGCCGACCGCATACCGCATACCCTCTCCCACGACCATGATCAATGCCAGGCCATGCTCGATGGTCACGTCGTCCGGCTGCAGTTCCTCTTTGATCCGTCTCAGGACGTGCTGCTCCTTATGCTTGGTCAACGGCGCGCTGCGGAGAATGACCGACATACTGTCGATTCCGGAGGGGACATGCTCGAAGGAGAGCTGTTCCTCTTCGAGAATGTGGAGCAGATGCCGGCCGAATCCCACCTCGCGGTTCATCATGTACTTGCTCAGGTAGATCGTGCTGAATCCGCTGGCGCTGGCGATGCCGACCACCTCGCCGTGTTGATATTTTCGCTCGGGCACGATCATTGTGCCGGGCGCCTCCGGCCGATTCGTGTTCTTGATGCAGATGGGGACCTTGGCCTGGATCGCGGGCACGACGGCCTCGTCGTGGAAGACGCCAAATCCGGCGTAGGCCAACTCGCGCATCTCACGGTAGGTCAGCACGGGGATGGGCCGGCCGTCCGGTATGATGCGAGGGTCGATGGCGAACACGGAATCGACATCCGTGAAGTTCTCATACACCTCCGCCCGAACCGCCGCCGCCAGGATGGACCCGGTGATGTCGGACCCGCCGCGGGGGAACGTTACCACCTGGCCCTTCGTGGTATATCCGAAAAACCCGGGGAAGATGACCAGGTCTTTCGCGTCCTTCAGCGTCGCCAGGCGCGAGTAGGACTCGGGCAGCACTTGGGCGTTCCCGAAATCCTCGCTGAGAAGCATGCCTGCGTCGCGCGGGTCCACGTACCGAGCCGGGATACCCTGCTGGACGAAGACGCGGGCAACGAGCTTGGCGCAGTTGTCCTCGCCGGCAGCCTTTATCGTGTCGATGAACTGTGCCTCATGGTCTCCCCGGCCGCGAATGCGACAGCGAAGGTCGTCCTCGATCTCCTTGACGATGCTCGCATCCACACCCAACTCCTGCTGAATCTCCGCGTATCGCTGCGTCACTGCCGCCAGTTCATTCTCGAAGGGGTTGCCGGCCAGCACCGCTCTGGCCAGCGCGATGAGCAGGTCCGTGACCTTGATATCGGTCGGGTTGCGCTTGCCCGGGGCGGAAACGACTACGATCCGCCGGGCACTGTCCGACTTGACGATGTTGACAACCTTCAGGATCTGCCTGGCGTCGGCCAGAGAGGTCCCACCGAACTTCGCGACTTTCATATCGGCCCCTTCTTCATGCCTGTCTTGTGCGACGAAACCACCCTATCGGTGCCTACCAGCCCGGACAGTATACACATGTAGCCCGCTCAAGGCCAGTCTTTCTGTCTCATGAGATAGCGATGGTTGCGCGTAAGTCTCGCCCATTGCACAGCTTACAGACTGAGAGTGCTGGGATTCGAACCCAGGACCTACGCATTAAAAGTGCGTTGCTCTGCCTACTGAGCTACACTCCCGAACGTCGATAATTCGCTCTACTATAGCAGTTTCCGAAAGGTGCTGTCAAACACTTTCGATCAGCGTCCGAGGATGCATATTCCCAACTCATCGGCAAGTTCCAGGGTCTTGGGCTTATCGATGATGATCGTTTTGCGTGCCTCGATGACCAGGCATGTGCCGCCGTTTTCCGCCAGGTCGCGGATGGTTTCCGGCCCGACGCAGGGCACGTCGAATCGCATGTCCTGTTGCGGCTTGGCGGTCTTAATGAGTGTCCAGCCGCCCGCCTTGCAGTATCGGCCGGCCCGCTTGATCATCTCCGCCGTGCCCTCGATCGCCTCCACCGCGATCACCTCGCGCTCCCGCACCGCGATCGCCTGCCCGATATCGAACTCGCCCAGCTTCTTCGCCAGGGGCCATCCGAACGCCACATCCTCTTCCACCCGCGACGTTGGCTTTCGTGCGGTCATCACTCCCGCATCAGCAAGGTGCTCCCGGCAGTACATAATAGAGTTCTCCAGGGTAATGTCGCCGCTGGCCAACTCGTCCGCCAGGGCTGATAGAAGGGTATCGGTGAGTTTGTCCCTGCCGCGAAGACGCCAGTAGTAGATCCGAAAGGCGCGCCAGTCGGGCAGGTATTGCAGAATTCGCCACGGTGTAAACAGGTGCGATTTCGTCACGCGTCCGACCATGATCGCGCGGGTCACACCGTGCTTGCGGAGCTTGCGTATCCAGCTTCCAGGACGGGCCACGGCGGCTTCATAGAATACGTCCACCTCGCCCGCCAGGGCAGGCTCGACATAACCCGCCAGCCCGACGCAGATTACTCTGCATCCCGCCTTTCTGGCGCCCGCGGCCACCATCGAGGGCAGCCGCCCGCCGCCGGCGATCAGTCCTACTGCGTTCGATTCACTCATCGCATGACCCATCATCCCCGCGCCTTGTCCTTCGAATCGTCAGAGCCGGGCTCAGTCAAGCCAGGAATCTTGCGCAGCCGCTTCTGAAGCTCGCGGATGTCCTGTCGCATCTGAGGCAGGTAGGGGAGCATCGCATATGCCCGCCGGGCCTCGTCGGCCTCGATGGCGGGAGCCCCCAGCACCGTCTGGCCGTCAGGAACGCTGTTGATCACTCCCGCCCGGCCGCCGATTGTCACATTATTGCCGATGGTGATATGGCCGACGACGCCGGCCTGGCCGCCGACGACGCAGTGATGGCCGAGCGTGGCCGAGCCGGCAATGCCCACCTGGGCGACGAGCAGACAGTGGGGGCCGATCTTCGTGCCGTGTCCTATTGTCACCAGATCGCCGAGCTTGCTGCCCTGTCCGATGACTGTGTCGTCGAGCGTCCCTCGTTCGATGCCGCAGCAGCTCCCGATCTCCACGTCATCCTCGATCACGACGCCGCCAATCTGAGGGATCTTGTAGTGCACGCCTTCATGCGTGGCGTAGCCGAAGCCATCCGTGCCAATCGCAGAACCGGCGTTGATGATGACGCGATGACCGATCCTGCATCGCTCGTAGATGGCCACGCTCGGGTAGATGATGCAGTCGTTGCCGATGGTCACGCCTTCGCCGATGCAGGCGCACGGATAGATAATGCATCGCTGCCCGATCTGGACGTTGTCGGAGATTGTGGCGAACTGGTGCACGTGGCAGCCCTCGCCGAGCACGGCGGTGTCGGAGATGAATGCCTGCGGACTGATGCCCGTCTCCTTGTGCCTGCGGTGGCCGTGCAGGAGCACCATGACTTGCGTGAAGGCGTAGTAGGGGTCTTCGGCAATGAGCAGCGCGACCGGCGCATCCACGGCCCGGGCCATGATTACCGCGCTGGCCTTGGTGGTCAGAAGCTGCCGCTCATATTTGCGGTTCGTGAGGAAGCTGATTTCCCCTTCGCGGGCGCATCCCAGCGTGGCCGCCGCCCGGATCACGATCTTTGGGTCGCCGCGGACCTGACCGCCCACATACTCGGCTAACTCGCCAAGCGTTCGTTCCTGCATGACAGTGCTTTCCCGGTTCATCAAGTGTCCAACAATGCCAAAGGGGTAATTCTATCCGGAGCGGTGATGGGGTCAACCCACCCGGCTCATACACACAGGGTAAACGCAAGGTCGCTCGGCAAATCACATTTATGTCATTGCGAGGAGCGCAGCGACGAAGCAATCTCAACTCCCGGCATGGGAGACTGCTTCGCTCCGCTCGCAATGACATCCAGGGCACTGCAATCCAACGACTTTGCATTCGCCCTGATCATATGCAAACGGCCTCATGCGATGGCCGCTACGGTGTCGAGGACTTGCTTCTGGAGGTCGGGCGAGGGTTTCTCGGCAAACGACTCCTGCGCATCCTGGAATACCGTTACCGCCGGGCCCACGGGCCTGTACAGGGCCGGGTCGGTGGGGCCAAACAGGGCATAGGTCCTCAAGCCTACTCCCGCGGCAAGATGGCTGACTCCGCTGTCGTTGCCGATGAAGGCATCTGCGCAACTGAGGAGCCCGACAACCTGGGCCAGCGACAGGTGGCCCACGCATCGGGCGGTGCCGTAGAGCTTTGCCTCTTCGGCCGGGCGCAATCTCTCCATCTCCGCCGGGCCGAGCAGGAACAGGACCTCAAACCCCGCCGTGCGAAGACCCTGCGCCACGCCGATGAAGTTCTCCAGGTGCCAGCATTTGCGTTGCCCTCCGCTGCCCGGATGGATGACGACCAGTTTCTTGGACAGATCGATCTCCACCTGGTCGAGTAATTCGACGCCGGTATCGCGATCGGCCTCAGTGACGCGGATCAGGACTTTGTCCATGGGCACTTTCGCCTGCTCGGGGGGCAGGCCGCTTTGCCCCGCCAACTGCTGCACGTAGGATTCCGCGATGTGAACCTTACCGTCCTCAGATGGTTTCATGGACAGCGTGACGATTTCCGCGCTGTGGCTGCAATTGGCGGTGAAGATCAGGTTCTGCTCGAAATCGCTGCCCGGCTCGCCCAGGAACGTCACGATCCAGGAGTAGGCGGCAAACGTGTTGATCAGCGGATCCCAGTCGGCCAGGTCGAACTTGGCCGGCTCGATGAACATCCGGTGCAGCTCCGTCGAGTCGATGGAGCGGACACCATCTGCACAAGTGCGGCCGGGGAAGATCCCGATGTACTCCGTGTGGCCGATAATATCGACTCCGCCGAGATTCAACCCCTCCTTCAGAATCTTGACCAGCGGCAACGTCAGGATGCAATCGCCCAGCGCTCCGGGCTGGAGGATGACGGCCCGCTGTGTTTCCTTCGCCACCTGCGCTCCCTTCGCCTCCAACAACGCCAGAATGTCGCCTTCTGTCTGCATCGTCAATGATTCCACTCCATGGCGAGCCTTGCCCGAACAGCCCGCGTCATCGTTGTCTCAGCGCTAACCGGTTCTAACCCCAAAGGTATCAGGAACCGTCACCTTTGTCAATGCAGCCGGCTCAAAGGCGAGGGATCGTGCTCGCAGGCTCCTACGATCCTGGGGCGACGTCCTGGTAGGTGGCGCCGGCGCCGGCCATGCGGAATTCGTCGTGGTAGAGGACTCGGCGACTGACGGTGTCGGGTTGTGTCGGGGGCTTGTGCCAGCCTTTGTACAGGCCCATTTTGAAGATTGGGCCGTGGGCGTCGTTGAAGGCGTTCGGACCGTTCTGATCGACCAGCTTCTCGCCGTTCTTCCACACCTGCAGGATGCCGTCCGATTGATACGACCATTTCACGTGCACGACCCAGTCAGTCCAGCAGTTTCTCTGGTAGGGGCCGAGGTCGTATTCTCGCTCACCGCCGTACTCGCGCTTGCCGCTGGCGAAGGTGTTTCGTTTGGCGTCCCAGCGCGTGACCCAGCTCCATCGCCCGCCGGTGGTGAACAGAGCCAGCACGGGATTGCGCCACTTCTCGCCTACGTCGTAATCCGGGATGCAATTCCACTGTGCGACGATTTCCCAGATCTTGTCGGGCACATAGTCGTCCGGCAGGAAGATACTGAAACCATACCAGTACTCCTTGCCGATATCGGCCTCGGGCCCGGTGACCTCGGTTCGATACGAAACGGCATCTTTGCGCCTGTCCAGAGAGGTCTTCAAGGCATATCGGCCCCGGCGGGCAACATCGCGCGTGACAGTGGGCGAGTTGCCCGCGGGTCGCCAGCCTTTCAACCTGCCGTCCTCGAAATCGCTGCTGAATATCAGACCCGCTCGCTCTCTTTTCTCGGCGACGATCCGAAGGGCGATATCGTCCGTGTAGTTTGGAATCTGCAGTGTCTGCGTGCTGCGATCGCTCGTGAAGGACTCGGTTTTCTCGACGTCCCCGGTCTTTGTGTTCAACCATTCGGCCTTGTACCGCCCGGCAGGCACGGCGATGGGGAGAGCTGTCAGACCGCTTCCGTTCACGTAGATGGCGTACGCCTGTCCCGGTTCAACCAGCGCCCGCACGGTGACGCCCTTGGGCAAGTCGTCCTTGATCACGGAGTTGTCGGGGCGCATCCGCAGGAAATCGAAGCCTTGAATGAACTTCGCGAGGATCTGCAGTTGCTTTCGCAACTCGGGCCCGCTACCGCCCGGGGCGTTGATGTCCGCGGTCCCATCCTCGTGGCCGACCGTGAAGGAGTAATCGAGATTGTCATAGACGGCGCCGCCGCCGATGATGAAATCCCAGCCTTCTGTGCGATACGGCTTGACGCGGTCGTCGCCGGCAAAGCCCGTCTCGTCATCGCCGATCACCCTGTTCAGAGGGTAGTTCTGCATGACGGCGACCGGCGGCTTGGCGTAGTGGAAATTGAAGATGGAGACGTGCGGGTTCGCGTTCTTGATTTCCTGCGAGCCGTTGGCGATGTTCTGGGCGATCAGGTGCTTGTGCGCGAATCCCGACTCGGTCTTCACAATTGTCTCGGCGATATGAGCCTGCCACTCCTCGGTGACGCCTCCAAAGTACGGCTCGTTGCAGATTTCGTAGTAGAAATTGTCGAAGTCCTTCAACGCCTCGACGACCCGTTGCACCATCGCATCTTGCACGGCGAGCAGGGCCTTGTCCTTGAGCGTGTAGACATCCGTTCGCACGAGCTGGCCGATCCCATTGACGTTGTTCGCCGCGTTCATCGGGCTCAGTTGCCACATGCTGTCCTCATAGAAAGGACAGAACAGGACCATCTCGACGACGATTCCGTGTCTGTCCGCCTCGGCCACGAAGTCGGTCAGCCGCTGGAAGTACTGCGGGTCCCATTTCGTCAGGTCGAACTTGTTGCCGCCGTTGGCATAGCCTGGCGTGTCACTGCGTGCCCAGGGGCAGAGCAGACTATTCTGTGCGGGCGCCAGGGTATTGCGCTCAATCGTGAACGCCCCGACAGGCTCGCAGTATGCGCCGCTGAACGTCCGCGTCAGGTTCAGGCCGTCCGCCTGGAGGGTCGCCAGATACCGTTTGTAGTCGAAGGCCCGGTTCAGCACGGCCCCGTAGTGCTCCGTGGAAGTGATCAGGATTGTTGGTTTGTCCCGCCAGAGAAAATAATGCGGGTTCTCCGGGTGCAGTTTGATGGGCTCGGATTTGGCGGCACCAACAGACCAGCCGACAGAAACCATCGCCATTATCGCCACAAGTATTCGCATGATGTATGCTCCCGTGCCATATCGTCCCAGAGACCATCCCGGCTTGGCTGTCTCCCCATGCCGCGGGCCGGCCCTGGTCATCAATTCAAAGGCACCATTATACCGCGACGGTAGAAACCCGCCAGCCATGAGCGGGATTCGTGAGCTTGTCGGCACGAGTGCTCTGCCCTTGCTGGACGGGCCATTTCATAGCCATTCCCCATGAATTCTCCACCTTTTTGGCATTTTTCCTGTAACAAAGGCGGTACCCGTGCGTCGTAATAATAGACGCGCCAAGCGGGTTGGCGAACAACTCGTGCGTAACGAAAGGCGAGATTCCATTTTGAAGGAACCTGGGTAGGAGTTTAACCATGTTCAGGGAGAAGTTCTGCGCATTAGTCGTGCTTCTCTTGATATCGGTCGGGCCTGGCCGGGCCGAGTTTCAGGTGAATAATCACACCTCACACTGCCAGACCCATCCGGCCGTGGCGATAAACGAGGAAGGTGATTTCGTCGTGGCCTGGCGCAGCCATCCCGGCGATGGCAGAGGCGGCGGGGTGTACGCTCGTTGCTTCGGTGCCGACGGCGCCCCGATGGGCCAGGAATTCAACGTGAATGTTTCCCAGGTGGATGTGGACAACTGGACCCCGGCCGTGGCCATCAGCCCCGGCGGCGATTTCGTGGTCATCTGGGCGGCCGTGGGCAATGGCAACTGCGACCTTCTGGGCAGGATTTTCGATCTCCAGGGCCGGGCGATTACGGATGAATTCCGGATCAATGAATCGACCACACGAGCAGGCCAGTCCATGCCGTGCATCGCCATGGATTCCACGGGCAGGTTTGCCGTTGCGTGGACGGACTGGTCCGGGGGCTGCTACAGCGGCAAGAGCAATGTGATGGGCAGGGTCTTCGGGGCCGACGGTACGCCGTCGAGCGGGGACTTCCTCATCAGTGACAACACGAATGCGGACTGGCCGGACATCGGTATGGACGAGGACGGGCGGTTTGTCGTCGCCTGGATCCGGATGGGCGATACCTACAATCGGCCATACGGCGAGTATATCATGTTCCGCCGGTACGAAGCCAACGGCACGCCCGCCGGCAAGGCGGTCCCGCTCACAGGGGACTTGAACAGCCGCTGGTATGGGCCGTCCGTGGCGGTCGATGACTCCGGCGAGTTCGTTGTCACCTGGGCGATGGGGCCTTTCCCTCACGACATTGTGGCCCAGCATTTCGATTCAGAGGGCACTGCGGTGACGGAACCCTACATGGTGAATACCCGTAGAGACTGCAACCAGGGACACCCCCGGATTGCAGGCGACAGGCACGGAGAATATCTCATCACGTGGGACAGCCTGAACCAGGACGGCAGTTGCTCGGGCGTGTACGGGCAGCGGTGCAACAAAAATGGCGAGCTGATCGGTGGTGAATTCCAGATCAATACCTTCGTGGAGGATCGCCAGTGGTATGCCGACGTGGCCTCGGCAGGCGACAAGTACGTCGTGGCTTGGAACAGCGAGAACCAGGACGGCTCGGGCTATGGCATCTTCGGGGAACTGGTCAGCCACTAACGCGTACCGCTCTCACCTTGTTCAGTGTGCGACGGTTATGCTCGCAGATAGTCGCGGTATTCGACCGGCCTTTCATAGACCCGCGAGAGGTCGTTGAGGAGGTACTTGCGGACGACCACGTCCCAGCTCATGCTGCGGGCCAGGCGATAACCCTCCCGGATCATCTGCTCCGCCTGCGCATGGCTCTTCGGCAAGCGATCCATGATCTCGGTCGCCACCCGTGCCGCCTCCACCGCTTCGATCCGATCCCGGACGGACTTCTCGATCTGCACGAGGTCCTCGATATCGGCGTACGGCTGATCCCCGAGCCGGGTGTAGTCGGCGAGGATAACATTCCTCACCGGCTGACCCGCTGTAACGTCCCGGAGGAAACCCGCGCATCCACAGACGTTGCTGGCGACACAAATCGCCCCGAACGTCAGCGGCTCAAACTGGGCAATGCCGAAGGGCTCATAGATGCTCTGCCCGAACTCCACGTCGGCGCCCTTGCGGATGTCCATGAACTCCATATCGCCAGGCATCCGCCGGCCGCAGCTCTTCGGGTCAAAGCCGAACTGGTTGATGAAGACAGCCTTGATGTTGTGGCTGCGGGCGTTGAAATGCTGGATGGCGGTGTAGAAGTCGGCTTCTCCGCCGGACAGGTCGGGCCAGCCTTCACGGTGCGCCACGGGCCACCCGTAGGTCGCTTCCATGTTATGAACATCACAGGTTCGCCGCCTGGAGACCTCGGTGGATAGCAGCAGGTATACGGCCGTCTGGTGCTGTGCGGCGAGCATCTTGTCCATCTCGGACAGGACGCGCAGGTCTCGCCACAGCCCCTTGCTGCGTACCAGCCGCGTGACGTGCGTGAAGATGTGGTCCGGCTTGTACCCCAGCAGATTTTCACAGTATCGCTGCAACTTCTCACGGGCCCGCCCCTTCTCGTCGATGCTGATCTCGTACGCGGGGACCCCGTTGTAGATAATGTTGATGTCCAGCGACTCGAAGTCCGGGGCGAGGAAACGCATCTCATCCGCCACCAGGTCGCCCACCGCGTAGATGCGGTCGCAGTGCTTGGAGGCCTCGACCAGCGAATGCTTGAAGTAGGAGCTTTGGTCGCCGAAGACGTCGTCCACGTACAGTCTGTCCTTGTAGGCCTGGCGGATCACGTTGTAAAACATCGTGTCATGGCCTGTCCGCTCCTCCACGATCCGGCGCATCGTGGCCACTTCGTGCGCGTAGAACACGGTGCGGAAGTTGCAGTAGGGCTCCAATTTGGCCGCCAGCACGGTCGGCATGCCCATGAACTCGTGGGAGATGATCGTCGTGTGTCCCTCGGCGGCGCCGAGCGCCTTGAGCACCGCCATCGCCGGCGGCGCCAGGCGCACGTACTGCTCGTACTCCCACAGGTGCTCGTAGAGGTCGCTGCGCACGCCAAACTCCTCGAAGAGCCGGCGTTTGAACTCGTTGAGCATGGCCATGTCCATGTAGCGCACGTCGATCAGGACGATTTCCTGGGAACTGCGTGTGCCGGTCTGGTCGTCGACGAACGGCCGCCGTCCGTAGACGATGCCGACGTTGTAGAGGCTCTGGATTTTGCGGAAGGCGGGGCTGTAGCCCGGGTTGATCAGGCCGTCGATGGAGGAGTAGAGGACCTCGCCGCCCTCGCCGAGCCGGTCCGAGATCGAGCCATCCGTCGTGAACAATGGGCTGACCAGGATGGAACGCCCAATGTTTTCGAGGTAAGCGGGGCAGGTGAAAAAGCCTTGAAGGACCGCGCCGATGCCGCCGATTTTGCCTGCGGCTTCATGGGTGACGTGCACGAGGATGTGTTCATCGGCCATCAGAATGCCTCCCAACTTCAATTCCGGACTGACCCAAGTCGGCCAATCGCCATGTAAAACTTACGAACAACTTCCAAGCGAGCCAACTCAGGTCGGTGTGCGCAGGGGATTTCCGGAACGGCCGGGAATAACGGGTCAGTTCAGATGCAACGACGCAGATTCTGCGGACCTTCTGGCGGGATCGGTACCAGGCCTTCTAACACAGTGGGAGTCTGGCAAAGGCCGCTCGCATGTCGTTCCCGCGCAGGCGGGAATCCAACTATGTACCGAACTCTCCTGGACCCCCGCCTGCGCGGGGGTGACATAGCGAGCGTCATTATGTCAGGTGGAGTCCCAGGTAATGGCGGTCGGGCGTGCTAGCTGATTCGCGTGCGCAGGTTCCGGATAAAACCGGAGAGCACCTGCTTGGGGATGTCCTCCAACTCGGGGTCGGGCGCGTCACTCTTGGCAAACTGATCCAGGATCACCGTGGCCTTACGCCGGTGGGGCACGATTCGCTCGGCAGTGCGCTGGGCCTCGTCGAGACGACCGTCCACCATCTGTCGCAAATATCGGACGATGTACTCCGTCAGTTGCTGTTCCGAGATTTCCGGGGCCGGCGTGCCCGGGGCTGCGGGAGGCTCAGGCGTATTCTGCTCCTGGAGAATGTCCCGGGTCAGTCGAAAGGTCTCGGCCATCAACTGCTGCTGTTTCTGGACCTCGCTCTCGTCGAGGGGAGCGATCTTCAATTCCTCGTCGTCGGCCGCCGGAAGGGGAACGTACAGCTTGTTACGGCAGGCGGGGCACTTGCCCCATTTGCCGCCGGCAGTGTCCGGAGCCTTGATTTCTTTTCCACAGTGGTCGCAGTGCAGCTTGATCGGCATTTCGACACCTCAGACAAGAACGCTCAGCCATCCGCTTTGTACTCCGCGGTGACATCGGTCGTGATGCCGCCGCGGGGTGTGAACCGGGCCGTCACCTTCATCCAGCGAGGCCGGCACACGCTGCTCAGGTCATCCAGTATATCATTTGTCAGCGATTCGTAAAAGATGCCTTTGTTCCGATAGCTCTGCATGTAGAATTTCAGGCTCTTGAGCTCGATGCAGGTCCGGTCGGGGCAGTATTCGATCGTGATCTCGCCAAAGTCCGGCTGGCCCGTGCGCGGGCAGACGCTCGTGAACTCCGGGCAGTGGACCGTGATCCGGTAGTCCCGCCCGGGACGCGGATTGTCGAATACTTCAATGTTGTCGCGTTCACTCATGAAAAACACCTGTTGTCCTATTGTCACAATATACCCTTCCCGCCTTCGAGAGACAAGCCGGAACCGAATCTATGGCCCGTCTTTGGGGTTTTCCCGGCAGGAAGCACCGCCACAAGCCCACCTACGCGAACGCCCCGGCGATTGTTCCTCTCGCCTTACCCGCTACGCGCAGCAGTGCCGATTGGGCCTGAGTTCTTAGGAGCGCGCGGCAGTGCCACCCAGAAACGGGCCGGGGAGCTATGAGAGAACCGGCCGGTACCGACACGATAGGGGAGTTCCACTCTCACGTCCTGCCTGTTATACTGCGTGTGATTGTTGGCCGGAGGATATGGTGAGGTCGCAGAGGAAACACGAAATGGCCCCGAAAGCAGCTATTGTATTGTTGAGCGGCGGATTGGATTCCGCCACCACTCTTGCCATCGCCCGCAACGAGGGTTTCGCCTGCTATGCGCTTACGTTTCTCTATGGGCAGCGCCACCGCCGGGAGGTTGATGCCGCTGCAAGGGTGGCCCGGTCGCTCGGGGTCGTTGAGCATCGGATCGCGGAGATCGATCTGGCGGCATTCGGTGGCTCGGCTCTGACCGATGTGGCGATCCAGGTGCCGAAGGATCGCCCGGACCTGGATGACACTGAGGCCATTCCGGCGACTTATGTGCCTGCCCGCAACACGATCTTCCTGAGCTATGCCCTCGCCTGGGCGGAAGTCCTGGGCGTGTTCGATATCTTCATCGGGGTCAATTCGACGGATTACAGCGGGTATCCGGATTGCCGGGCGGAGTTCATCTCCGCCTTTGAAAAGATGGCGAACCTCGCGACGGCGGCTGTCGTGGAGGGCAGGGGCCGGTACCGAATCCATACGCCGATCATCGAAAAGACCAAGGCCGAGATCATCCGGACCGGCACGAGGCTCGGCGTCGATTACTCGCTAACGCACAGTTGTTACGATCCGGACCCCTCGGGCCGAAGCTGCGGCCGGTGTGATTCCTGCCGGCTCAGACTCCGCGGTTTCAGCGAAGCCGGCCTGCACGACCCGCTTGTGTACGTGGAGCAGAGCGTTTCATGACTGAGAGTTGCCCATGCGTGTAAGTGAGATCTTCTATTCGTTACAGGGCGAGGGGATGCTTGTCGGCACGCCGAGCGTATTCGTGCGGCTGGCCGGCTGTCCTCTCCATTGCCCCTGGTGCGATACGAAGTACGCGTGGGATTTCCAGGCGGGGCAGGACCTTGAGCCGGCTCAGATCGTCGATCAAATCGGCCGCTGGCCCTGCCGATTCATCGTGCTGACCGGCGGCGAACCCATGATGGGGCCCGACCTGGCTGTTCGTCCGGGTCTGGCCGATCTGACTCATCGTCTCAAAGTCTCAGGCAAACACATCACCATCGAGACCGCCGGCGTCCTATTCATCCCCGATCTGGCTTGCGACCTCATCAGCATCAGTCCCAAGTTGCCCGGCGCGACAATGCGGTCCAGCCCTGCCGAGTCCGGCCATGTGGTCGGGTCCGATCTGGCAGCAATACGTCAACTGACGCGGGCGTACCCTTACCAGCTCAAATTCGTCATTGAATCGCCGGAGGATATCGAGGGCGTTCAGGATACGCTCAAGAAATTGGGACCGCTGGAGACTGAACGGGTCATGCTGATGCCCCAAGCCGAAACGACCGAGGAACTGCAATCGAGATCAGCGATGGTTGCCGAGTTGTGCAAGCAAACCGGCCTGCGATTCGGCCAACGACTGCACATCCAGTTCTGGGGCCGACGACGGGGCGTCTGAGAAGGCCTCAGCGTTTCTCTTCTTCCACCCAGTATTTCTGCACGACGCCGTCTTTCACCTGAAAGTACACGGTCTGCTCGAGTTTGTTCTCGTCACTGGCGATAACAAACGGCATCACGAGGTTGTTTTCCTCTGTCTTGCTGTACTTGTACTTGAGAAGCTCGACGCCTGCATCGGTCGTGGACTGTTCGGAGGGCTCTCCGAGGGTGACCACGAGCCAATCCCTGGTGGTCTTGCCGCATTCGACCTGCTTGAGTGTGGAGCCCGACAGGGGGGCTCCCTTCTCGCCATAGTTGACATCGCTGTTCCAGATGAAACAGCCGGCGACAGGCAGAAGGCCCCCCGCGACAATCATGGCAAGAACGAACCGGTGACTTGTATGCCTTTCCATGTTCATATCTCCCAATATGGTCTCTGGCTGATGAAATCTCTACAGGGCCAAAGCATACTGGATTTCTGTGAGATCTGCAAGTGGCCCCGACCGCATTTGCTGAAATCCTCGTTGACAGCCCCGGGCGGCCGCATCATAATACCAAAGCTGATCCGCGCGGGTGGCGGAACTGGCAGACGCGCTACTTTGAGGTGGTAGTGTCCGTAAGGACTTGCAGGTTCGACTCCTGTCCCGCGCAATGTTGGGGAGTCGTCATGAGCGACGTTACACGCATCCTGAGCGCCATCGAACGGGGGGACACTAAAGCTACAGACCAACTCCTGCCCCTGGTTTATGAGGAGCTTCGGGTCCTTGCCGCCCAGAGGCTTTCCCATGAATCTCCCGGCCAGACCCTCCAGGCGACCGCCCTGGTCCATGAAGCGTACCTGCGGCTGGTGGGGGCCGAGCCACAGAACTGGGCCAATCGGGGCCATTTCTTCAAAGCCGCCGCTGAAGCCATGCGCCGTATCCTGATCGACAATGCCCGACGCAAAAAGAGCCTCAAGCGTGGCGGCGACCGCCGGCCGGTGGACCTCGATGAATCCCTGGCGGTGGATGACGCCTCGCGAGCGGAGGACATGCTTGCACTGGATGAGGCCCTCGCCAAGCTCGCTGGACAGGACCCAGCCAAGGCGGAACTGGTCAAGCTCCGCTATTTCGCCGGCCTGACGATCGAGCAGGCGGCGAAAGCCCTGGACATCTCCCACGCGACGGCCGAGCGGTATTGGGACTACGCCCGCTCCTGGCTGCGTGTGGAAATCGGACAGATCGACGAAACCGGCACACGCTAAGCCGAGATTTTTCAATATTCCCGTATTTGCCGTGAGGGGCTCGGCCCCGGTTTTACGCATTGAATAACGAAAGGAGCCGTCGTGTCCACGGAGCACAAGACAAACGAAGAGGCGATCTACTACGAAGCCATCGGCAAGGTCCCCGAGCAGCGGGAGGCCTATCTCCAGGCGGCCTGCGGCGACGATGCCGCCCTGTTGGCTCGTGTCCGGACGCTGCTAAAGGCACGGGAAGTCAAGGACAGCTTCCTGGAATCCGCCCCGTGGGACCCGGCCGTCGTGCGGGACACTTCCCCGGTCACGGAAGGTTCCGGCACGGTGGTCGGGCGGTACAAGCTCCTGGAAAAGATTGGTGAAGGCGGCATGGCGGTGGTCTACATGGCCGAGCAGGCCGAGCCCCTCCGCCGCAAGGTGGCCCTCAAGATCATCAAACTGGGCATGGATACCAGGCAGGTCATCGCCCGCTTTGAGGCCGAGCGACAGGCCTTGGCCTTGATGGACCATCCCTGTATCGCCAAGGTCCTGGATGCCGGAGCCACAGAGACCGGCCGGCCCTACTTTGTCATGGAACTGGTCACAGGGGTCTCCATCACCGAGTACTGCGATAAGAATAACCTGAGCACCAAGGCCCGATTGGCTTTGTTCCTCCAAGTCTGCCAAGCCGTACAGCACGCCCACCAGAAAGGTATCATCCACCGGGATATCAAGCCCTCCAATGTCATGGTCACGCACCATGACGGCAGACCCGTTCCCAAGGTGATCGACTTCGGGATTGCCAAGGCCACGAACCAGAAGCTGACGGAAAAGACGCTCTTTACCCGCTACGCCCACATCATCGGCACCCCCACCTACATGAGCCCGGAGCAGGCGGAATTGAGCGATCTGGACATCGACACCCGCTCAGATATCTACTCCCTGGGTGTGTTGCTCTATGAACTGCTCACTGGAACCACGCCCTTCAGCGAAGAAGAACTGCGCAAGGCCGGCTACATCGAGATGCAGCGCATCATTCGAGAGCAGGAACCCGCCAAGCCCTCCACGAGACTGAGCACTCTCGGTGACACCCTGACCGACCTCGCCAAACGCAGAAGTTGCACTCCCGACTTGTTGCGAAAAGCCGTTCGAGGGGACTTGGACTGGATCGTAATGAAGGCGATGGAGAAGGACCGGACGCGTCGCTATGAGACGGCCAACAGTCTGATGCAGGATCTGGAGCGTCACTTGAGCAACGAGCCGGTGCTGGCCCACTCGCCCGGCACAGCATATCGCTTCCAGAAGCTGGTCCGCCGGAACAAGGGAGTCTTTGCCGCTGTCACCGTCGTGGCATCAGTACTGGTGCTTGGCGCACTCGTGAGCAGTTGGCTGGCCGTTCGTGCCACGCAGGCGAAGCGTGCAGAAAACAGCCTGCGTGTGCAGGCCGAAGCCAGGGAACTGGCCATGCGTCAACTCGCCTGCGCTTCCGACATGCGTCTGGCACAGGAGGCGCTGGCGATCAACGACCTGGGTCAAGCCCTCCGACTGCTGGAGACCCATCGACCCGCTCCCGGCCAAGTTGATCTGCGGGGCTGGGAGTGGCGCTACCTGTGGCAGGAATGCCGCAGCGATGCCCTCGGGGAGCTCGATCAGGACCCGAACACGGCCGGCGCGGTTGCCTATTCTCATGATGGCAAGCTGCTGGCCGTGGCCGCGCGCCCTCTACAATTTGTGGGGGTCTGGGACGTGGTCAGCCGCCGGCGAATCAAACGCCTGCAAGCGGAGGGAGGTCATCTGGTGGCGTTCTCCCCGCGTGGCGATCTGTTGGCCGCCGACGCCGGAAACCAGATCAAGCTCTGGCAGACCGGAACGTGGGACCCAGTCGGGCAACTGGCCCTGAAAGGGGGTCCCGTTAAAGTTCTCAAGTTCTCTCCGGACGGAAGACGGCTCGCCAGCCTGAGCAGCCCGAATGAAGTTACCGTGTGGGAGGTCGACCAAAGGCCCATTGTCCCGCGCCTGCACATCGGCGACGTAAGGTGCCCTCCGAATAACCCATGGGTGCGTGCGCTGGACTTTTCGCCGGACGGCAAGGCCATTGTGGTTGGGGACGCCGATCACAGACTGCGTGTGTTCGACCTTGCCAGTGGCAAAACAGATGTCAACATCCCGAACGCCCACCTAGGGGCCATCAACGCTGTGGCCTGGTCGCCCAAGCGTTCCATCGTCGCCAGTGGCGGCGGTAGCGTCGGGGAGACAATCCGGCTTTGGGATGCTGTCACCGGCAACGAGCGGGGGACGCTGGAGGGACATACCGCCTGGATTTCCCAATTGATCTTCTCCGCGGATGGCCGGTGGCTGTATTCCGCCAGCGGCGATCAGACCATTCGGATCTGGGACGTCGAGCATCGCCGGTGTCTGGCCATTCTCCGCGGCAGTCGCGATGAGATCTGGGGACTGACGCTGGCGCCGGACGGTCGGACGCTGGCGAGCGCGGACAGGGATGGCGTCGTCGCTTTCTGGAACGCGCAGCCCCGCCCGCGAGAGGAACAGCCCAGGCTGATCCCGTTGGGCGTCGGCGCACGGCCCGCTTTCGCGCCGGCCGGCCAGGTACTGGCGGTGCCACGCAGGGAGACGGTGAATCGCGCCGAGATAACGACTGTATGTGTCCTCGATTTGGCCACCGGCGAGGAAATCGAGCGGCTCCCCGAGTTGGGTGACGACGTTCAGGGGGTCCGTTATTCTCCCGACGGGGCCCTGCTGATCAGTGGAAGTAAGGGAAAGATTCGCGTCTGGTCCTGCGTGGAGCGTCGCCTGTTGGGGGAGTTGGGCGACCCCAATACTGTGATCGGTCTGCTCGGCTTTCGGCCAGAGCGTACGGGGCTGCTCATACTGGCCGAGTTGCGGGGAACGGCAAGGGTGATATGGTGGGACACGATCACGTGGCAAGCTGTCCGAACGCTTTTTGATGTGGAGACTTCCTGGCTTGAGCGCGTTTCGCCGGATGGTCGCCTCCTGACGCTCGGCGACACGATGGGAACGGTGCGCTGGCTCAGCGCCGAGACGGGAGAACTCCTGGCGCCACCGGTCAATGCTCACGGGCAGGCTGTGCAGCGAATCGCTTTTTCTGCCGATGGTTTACAGGCCGCCAGCACCGCACTGGACGGCGCGGTGGCGATATGGGATGTGTCTTCGTTCCACTTGATCGCCTCTTTCCAAGCCCACATGCAGTCCGCCCACGGGGTGGCGTTCTCTCCCGACGGCCACCGACTCGCCACCGGTCACAACGGGCGGGATGCAGTGAAACTCTGGGATTTGTCCACGGGTCGCCTGCTGATAACGTTGTCTGGACAACGCATGATAAGCGAACTGGCCTTTTCCCCGGACGGCCAATGGCTGGCCGCCTGCAACTACCAAGGCGACCTCCACCTCTGGCACGCGCCGTCGTGGGAGGAGATCGAGGGCGTGGTCATCCAGTGAACTGTGGCTCCCGTCGCGGATTGAACCCAACGGGTGCGGGCTCTTGGTGTGTGCCGACGAGGGGCGATTCAATCGGGAACTTGTTGTCTTCACAGTGAAGGCGGATGGAATTCACGTACTACTTATTGCCTGCGGGCAGAAGGGAAGGTGTGAGATGAAGCTGATTGAAGTTCCGATGGTCGTAACGTCCTTGGTGGGCCTGTGTTTCCTTGCAGGTCCCGAGGTGCCGGCCGCACGCGCCGATTTCGCGTTCGGCGAACCGGCGCATCTGGATACGGTCATGCCGTTCGTCACCATCGCCGATTCCAGTGTGGAGTGCTTTTCCTCAGACGGCCTGGAGATGTTCATCAATTCCACGCGGGCGGGAGGTTCCGGCAACTACGACCTCTGGGTCTGCAAGCGTGCCTCGCCAGAGGAAGCCTGGGGTCCTCCGGAGAATCTCGGGCCGGCGGTCAACAGTGCACAGGTGGATGCCGGCTCGTCCATCACGGCCGACGGTCTGGAGCTCTATTTCTTCTCCTCCAGCCGGCCCGGAGGTTCCGGCAGCGGCGATATCTATGTGACCAAACGGGTGACCCGAAACAGCCCTTGGGGCCCGGCGACCAATCTGGGTGCCCCGGTGAACACCTCGGGCGGCGAATACGCCACGTCGGTGTCGTCAGATGGCTTGGAACTGTACCTGATGTGCGGGGCCAAACGGGGCGGATATGGCAGTTTCGATCTTTGGGTCAGCAAGCGTGCGACCAGGAATGATCCCTGGGGTGACCCGGTCAACCTCGGCGCGACAGTGAATAGTTCCTTCACGGAGGACAGCCCGTGTCTCTCTCCAGACGGATTATTGCTGATCTTCCAAGACGCGGGCAAGCCCCGGCCAGGCGGCTCTGGCGGCGGTGACTTGTGGATGACGCAGCGGGCCAGCCGCTCCGCCTCTTGGGAGCCGGTGGTGAGTCTGGGTCCCACTGTCAACGGACCGACTGGAGAGTACATGCCGCGTCTTGCTCCCGATGGCTCCGCCTTGTACTTCATCCGAGACGGCTTCCCGTACCTCATCAAGACCCCGATCCTCCCCATCGTGGACTTCAACGCTGACGGCAATGTGGACCTGGACGACCTGAGGCTGCTGATCGACATCGACAACTGGGGCACGGACAACACGCTCTACGACATCGGGCCGTATGCCTGGGGCGACGGTGTAGTGGACATCGAGGATTTGAAGGTCTTCACGACCGAGTGGGAAAAGGCGAACCCACCGGCCCAGCCGTAGGACGCATCACCCCTATGGCAAACGGGAAAGGGCTGGCGGAGAACGGAGCCGCCGGCCCTTTGGTTTTTCTTTGATAGAGTCACACAGCCGTCATCCACGAGGCATTTTTGCTTGACTCGGGCCTGGAAAGGGCGCATAATAAGGATGCTTTTTCATTTGGCCCCTGCTTTTATTCCTCCCACCACCTCCTCAAAAGCAGGGGTTTATGCGCTATTCGACCGCGAACTCCTTTTTGCGGGTGTTCATCTGGGCCTTGAGGCGGGCGACGATGGACGAATGCATCTGGGAGACGCGGGACTCCGACAGATCGAGTGTCGCCCCGATCTCTTTCATCGTCATTTCTTCGTAATAATATAGGACGATAATGAGACGCTCGGCGCGGGTGAGTCCCTTGGTCAGGAGGTTCTTGAGATCGCGTTTCTGCGCTTCGAGCAGGGGGTCTTCGCTCCGGTGGTCCTTGATGACGTCGATTTCGCAAACGTCTTTCTCTCCCTCGTTGTCACCGCACTTGGTGCTGAGCGACACCAGGCAGGCGGCGTTCGCGTCCCGCTGCAGGCGGCCGAACTCCTCGACATCCATGTTGAGTTCCTCGGCCAACTCCTGCTCGTCGGGTCTGCGGCCAAGGTGCATCTCGAGCGTGTGCGTGGCCTTGGCCAACTGGTGGGCCCGGGCCCGGACCAGGCGGGGCACCCAGTCCATGCTGCGAAGCTCATCGAGGATCGAGCCCTTGATTCGCGGGGCGCAGTACGTCTCGAATTTCACGCCGCGGGACGGATCATACGCGTCGATAGCGTCCATCAGGCCGAAGATCCCGGCACTGATCAGGTCGTCGAGCTCAACCTTGTCAGGCAGTTTGCTGTGCAGCCGCTCCGCCGCGTACTTCACCAGGTCCCGGTAGTTCTCCATCAGAAGATTCCGGTAACGATCCTCATGAGTCTTGTGGAATGCCTCCCAGACTTGCTCGATCGTCAGCTTCTCATCCATCTTGCCTGCCTGCTCTGTCTTCACGGGTTGTCTCCGTTACGATCTGCAACATGCATCCTTTTGCGCAGTACTACAGCCCTTACTGTCGCGTGCGTACCGTTATCACCCTCCAGACAGCCTGCGTGATTCCGTACGGAACCCCACAACCTCTTTATCGGCCTCATCGTGCCGGACTTTAGTTCAACCACTTGACGACCTTTCGGAAGAAGCCGCCGGAGACCTCCACGTCGCGACGAACATCACTCAATCGTCCCGCCAGCTTGGCCAGCGATGAGCTGATCTGGGCGTTGGGGTACGCCAGAACCACGGGTTTTCGCGAGCGTACCGCCGTGCACAACCGCTCATCTTTCGGCAGCACGGCGGCGAAATAGAGGTCTCTCTCGAGGAACTTGCGGGCGACGTCGGCGATGCGCTGGTACGTGCGCTTGCCTTCCGCCATGTCGCGAGCCATATTCACCACGATGCTTATCGGTCCTTGGTATCGCTTGCGGGCGAGCACCTTGATCATGCCGTAAGCGTCGGTCAAGGCCGTGGCCTCCGGCGTCGTGACCACCAACACGTGATCGGCGGCGAGACAGAAATTCACCACGGATCGGGAGATCCCCGCGGCGGTGTCCACCACGATCATGTCGGTCTCCTGCTGCAGCTTGGACAGATGGTGCAACAGGTGGCGCTGCTCGCCCTCGCTGAGGTCGGCGAGCTTGTCGAGCCCGGAGGCGCCGCAGATGACCTGCACGCCCTTGGGACCGGGCTGAATGACCTCTTCCATGCGCTTGTGCCCGCTGATCACGTGCGAGATGTCGTACTTGTGGCGGATGTCCATCACGACATCGAGGTTGGCCAGCGAGAAATCGGCATCCAGCAGGAGTACTCGCTTATTCAAAGCGGCCAGGCAGATGGCCAGGTTGGCCGCGATATTCGTCTTGCCTACGCCGCCCTTGCCGCTGGTCACGGCGAAAACCTTCGCCAGGGGGCTGCGAGCGTCTGCCAGATGCAAGTTGACTGCCTGATCTCCCATAGCTTTCCTGCGATGTCTCCGCTCAGTCCGTTGCCGCTTGGCGTGACGACAGGTCCTCCGGGGACGCGTCGGTCGCCACCACATTGGCAGAATCCACGTTAGGCGGGCAGCAGGGCATTCCGGAGTGTCGCTGTATCAGCTCCTGCGCCACCTTGCCGTTCAGGTAATTCTCCACAAGCCTGTTGATCTGCAGGTTCAGATATTCATCGGGGTTTGCCTTGAGAAGGGCAGCGGCGTGGTCATCCGCGACGGGATGGATGCGCATTGTGCCGCCATCTCCAAAGGTGATGTTTGCCGTGTCCCGAAACAGGAGTCGCTGATATTGAAGGTGCTCGCTGATGGCTACGTGGAGCAACTCGGCAAACTCGACGACGGGCAAATCCCGGGGTATGTAGCCCGGCGTGTCCATGCCCCGTATATTCCCGTTCAGGATGCCGCGGCGCAGCTCCGTGAACTGGACAATCTTTACCAGGACCTCAGTGACGTTGTCTGGGATGAACGATAGCAAGTCCATAGGCGTCCCCTCAAGCAAGTCCTCACAGTCCTATGCACCAATCGTTCGGCAACGCAGGCTGAACGATGTCTCGTCATGCGACGAATTCACGTGGATCAAAGGTAAGGATAGGTGTCTGACCCGAAGAGGGGGCGCGGACCTCGGGTGGTCCTGTACCGCGATAGTGTCCGGTGTGAAGAACTGAAGAGAACGGAAACCACCCGGTAGAGATGAAGCCGCATGCACCATCCTTGATCCTTTCGGTCTTCCTTGAATCACCCGGCGAGCTGCAACCATCCAAGGTCATCGCTCCCGCGGGCCTGTTCTTCCGTCACGCACTTCAATTATGTTCTCAGCATCTGCGTTCTTCGTGTGCAGTCCGGTCCACATCCGTGTGGCCCGAGTCCTCCAACGTCAGGGGACTGCCGAGGGTATTCCTGCGATCCTCCACCGAAGATTGAGAGGCTTTCTCCTCATCAGTGAGGATCCGCCGGATCTCGGTGAGGCTTTTCGTCTTCTTCATCTCCATGATTCGCGAAAGCCGGTCGAACACGGATTCGTCGTAAAGCCGGTGGCCGCCCTGCGTCCACTCCGCCTCGCGAATGAGCCCCATGATGGTATAGTTGTGGATCGTCTGACGGGAGAAGGGGCTGTAGCGAACAAGCTCTCCGATCCGATAGCGTTTCGCCGGGACCTTCAACGTATGAGTCTCATGATTCCACATCATGGGCATAGCTCACGCGGTTGCGTCGTGCACGGTCCAATAACCTTTGAAACCACGCCCCTCAGATTCCGACGGGAACCTGTCCGCAAAGCGGGAGGAACGGTGACCTCGATGGCATGTGACGGCAACTGCGGAGACCTCCATCAATGATCCTCTGTCCAACCAGGGCCGGGGAATACGGTGAAACAAACGCAACCTCCCACTTCCCAAACGCATCGTGACACATCCGTGACGCTTAGCGGAAACCGCAACCGCCTCGTGACACATTGCGATCCGACGCTGCGACCTACGGCACACCAAACCTGCAAGTCTTCTGAAGCCAAACGTCTTTTACGTTTTGTAAAACGCAAAATAGGCGAATGTCACAACCTTGTCAACACTTTTTCGGGCGAATTTTTTAAAAAAGATGAGTTGGGATCGATGTGGTGGCGGGACCGACTCGTGCGGCAGTCAAGCCGACAGAAGAGGGCCTATAACTACTGCGTGATTT
Organism: Sedimentisphaerales bacterium; assembly: GCA_963708075.1. Taxonomy (GTDB): domain Bacteria; phylum Planctomycetota; class Phycisphaerae; order Sedimentisphaerales; family Anaerobacaceae; genus PLanc-01. Next base: position 2,299,915 of record OY970194.1, on the reverse strand, counting down.
CGCAACCTCCACGACTATGAAGGGGGTGCGGGATTTTTTCCAAATGGGCGCGAGAGAATGGACGATAGAGAAGCGGCAACGACAACGGACACGATCACAAGTCAGATAAATGGCAGATAGGATGATGAGCGAAGACAGCAAATCCACGGAAAGCGTGGTTGCCTGTGCCGGCAAGGCCACTCTGTTGGAGCAAGTGACTCCGCTGGCGAGGCAGATCAACTGCCTTGATATTCATCGCGTCGCAGACGCATGCGTCAAGAAGATCCCCTCCATGGTGGGCACACGGTTCGCCTCGTTGTATATGCTGGACGAGACTGGCAGCATCCTGCATCTGGTCGGCCACAACCACCCGTTTCCCATAAACAGGATCGTCTCACTGAGCCAAAGCCCGCCGTCGCCGATGGTTATGGCGATCAAGAGCAAGGAGCTGATCCTGACCGGCAACATCGACACGCATACGAAACCGGTGATCAGACGGTCGCAGCGAGCCTTTGCGGGGAACTACGAGACCACCAATTGCGCGATCGTACCGCTCGTCTGTCAGGAGCGGGTTGTCGGCGTGTTGAACCTGGCGGATAAGGCGGACGCGGGCGCCTTCACCCGGGAGGATATCTCCCTGATCGAGCTATTCGGACAGCTCATCGGGGCATCCATCGGGAACATCAAGCTGTTTGAGCGGATCCAGCGTCAGGCGACAATGGACGGCCTGACCGGTCTGGTCAATCACAAGACCTTCTATGAGGCGCTGGAGAAAGAGCTGTGGCGGTCCCGGCGATACGGCGGGACGATCTCGCTGATGATGGCGGATATCGACAACCTCAAGGTAATCAACGATACGTACGGCCACCGGGCCGGCGATAAGGTCATCAAGGAAGTAAGCCGGCACATCCGTGATTGCATCCGCCAGATCGATCTGGCGGCCCGCTACGGAGGCGATGAATTCGCGGTGATCCTGCCCAGCACGGCCCTGGAAGATGCCGTAGTCGTTGCGGAGCGGCTTGTCGATGCCGTTTCCGGCGCCCCGGTGGTTTGGCAACGGACGCAAATCCCGTTGTCGGTCAGCGTTGGCGTGGGGCAATACGGCCCGGATGTAAGCCCGGAGGATATTACCAGCCGGTCGGACCGGGCGCTCTACAGTGCGAAGCAGTCCGGCAAGAACACGGTGCGGGTGTTCATGCCCTCACGGGGCCAGGAGGCCAGCCGGCCATAGGTCGCTGCATTGCCTGACGAAACGCCCAAGTACGCCGGGTGGCGCCGCCCAACTCGTTTGACGGTGCTGTTTCGATTGGCCCAGTCCATTCGAGACCCCACGGGCAAACGAGTCTGCCCGTGCCACCCGGAGCTCCTGTACCCTGGCGATTGCCAAACCATCCGCACGGGCTAAAGGTCATCCTGCCCGCTTCCCATCGGCCCGGATCTTGCGAAATGTCATGCCTCGCCTATTTCGCGGTGTGCACTACCATCCCTTGACAACAACGTACACAGGGGTTAGAAACAACTCCATGCGATGGCTGAAAATGGATTCGGCCACGGTGTTTCTTGCCTGTCGTAATCGGATTGCCGTATGCTGACATCGCTTGGATCAAGAACCGTCCAGGAAGTAATCGACGCCGGTCGTTTCGGGCGATTTGCCTGGCGGGCAACGGCCACCTCGGCACGCAGTTTCGTTCATCGCCGCACCTATCCACTCATCTGGAACCAGATGTTCTTCATCGGGGTGCGCAGCGTTCCGGTGGTCATGATCACCGGCGCATTCGTAGGCATGACGCTGGCGGTCCAGGCGTACGATCAGCTTGCGGGCATGGGACTGGAGGAGCACTTGGGGGTGCTGATCAATATCTCCGTGGTCAAAGAGCTGGGGCCCGTGCTGGCGGCGGTCATGCTGGCCGGTCGCATCGGCGGGGCGCTGACGGCGGAGCTCGGAACGATGAACGTTACCGAGCAGATCGCTGCCGTCCGAAGCATGGGAACAGACCCGATTCGCTATCTTGTCGCACCCCGGCTCCTGGCCAGCCTGCTGCTTACGCCGGTGCTGACCGTCTTCGCGGACCTCATGGGCGTCGTCGGCGGCGCGCTGGTCAGCTTCCTCCAGTTGGGGATCAACAGCCGCGCGTACTGGAACCACAGCGCTTCGGCCGTGGCGATGTGGGATGTTTCCATTGGGATCATCAAGGCATTCTTCTTCGGCGGGGCCATTGCCGCCATAAGCTGCTACAAGGGCTTTACCTGCAAGGAAGGCGCTCATGGGGTCGGACAGGCCTGTACAGAGGCGTTTGTCGCCAGCTTCATCTCGATCCTGGCCCTGGATTTTGCGATTGCGGTGATTGCCAAGAACATCTACGAGATCTTCTGGCCGCTTACGAGCATAGTTACGTGAATCATGGAGAGCCGGTTTTGGATGGTATGACGGGCGATAACAACCAGGGGCACGGGAACGGCCGGTCGGAAGCGATCCTTGAGGCCCGCAACCTGACCAAGAGGTTCGGCGAGAAGCTTGTCCTCGACAACATATCGCTGTCGATCGAGAAGGGCAAAACGACCGTCGTGATCGGCCCGAGCGGTTGCGGCAAGACCGTGCTGATCAAGCATTTCATCGTTCTGATCCGGCCGTCCGAAGGCGAGGTGCTCTTCAAGGGCCGGCGGGTGGACAACCTGAGCGAGCATGAGCTGGAGGATGTGCGCACGCACTTCGGGTACCTCTTTCAGGAAGGAGCGCTCTTCGACAGCATGACCGTCGCGGAGAATATCCTGTTCCCGATCCAGCAACATCACAGGATGAGGAGCTCGCGGGAGATCGATGAGCTCGTAAAGGCGAAGCTGGCGATGGTTGGGCTGGACGGTTTTCAGAACTACTATCCGGCCAGTCTCTCGGGCGGCCAGCGAAAGCGGGTGGCCCTGGCCCGCGCGATTGCCCTCAATCCCGAGGTGATCCTGTACGATGAGCCGACGACGGGCCTGGACCCGATTCGCTCGGATATCATCAACGAGCTCATCCTCAAGCTGGAGCGGGAACTGGGCGTGACCACCGTCGTGGTGACCCACGATATGAAAAGTGCGTACAAAGTGGCGGACCGGATCATCATGCTGCACAACGGGAAAATCATTGCGGACGGGGACGCCGACTATATCCGTAACCACCCCCATCCGGTGGTGCAGCAGTTCATCAATGGTCAGGTCAGCGAGGACGATCTGGCCGTGCTGCGAATGACCGGGGCCGCGGCGACATCACAGTTCCTACCCAGGGATTTCGAGCAATAGACGACATGGGACAGAAAGAGCCATCACAAATCGCCGCCGATCTGACGAAGCTTATCCGTGGGGATGTATTTGCGGATATCATCCATCGCGTCGCGTTCAGCACGGACGCCAGCAGCTACCGGATCGTGCCGCAATGCGTCGTGGCGCCTCGCGACGTGCGGGAGATTGTGGCGATTGTCCGGTATGCGGCCAATGAGGGCCTGCCGGTAGCGGCGCAGGGCGCGGGCAGCGGGCTGGCGGGCGAATCCCTGTGCAGCGGGATCGTCCTGGACATGACCCGCTATATGAAGCGGATTGTCCGCATGTCCGATGAGATTGTGACCTGCGAGCCGGGCGTCGTGCTGGATGATCTGAACAAGCGGCTCGCGGAGTTCGGCCGCAAGATCGGACCCGATCCGTCGAGCGCCAACCGGGCGACCGTAGGCGGCGTAGTGGCGAACAACGCGACTGGCTCCCATTCTCTCCAGTACGGGCACATCGGCGCCTTCGTGGAGAGCGTCGATGCCGTGCTGGCCGGCGGTGGGACGGCGGAGTTCCACAACGCGGTGGACGTGGGGCAGGCGCGCGGGGACAGGGCCGGCTCGATAGCCCGGGAATGCTGGTCGCTGCTGACCGCCAACAAAGCCGTCATCGACAAGGCGCTGCCCGCCACGAAACGCAACCGCTGCGGCTACAATATCGCCGGGATCTGCTATGACAATACGATCGATCTGGCGCGTCTTCTGGCCGGCTCGGAGGGGACGCTGGCGATCCTCACCAGCATCAGTCTGCGGACCGTGCCTCTGCCGGCCGTGAAGGGGCTTCTCCAGTTGGAGTTCGACTCGCTGGACAGCATGGCCCGGGCCGTTCCGACGATCATTCGAACCAACCCGACGGCGTGTGAGGTGATGGATCAGTCCCTGATCCGGATGGCCATCGATCAGCTTCCCCAGTACCGGGATATTCTTCCTGCCGGCGTGGCTGCCGTGCTTCTGGTCGAGCATGTGGGAGGCTCGCAGACCGAGGTCCGCGAGAAGATCGGAGCGACCGATCTGGCCGTCGGCAAGAGAGCTGCCGGCCGGACGATCATGATGGAGCCAAAGGCCCAGGCCCGCGCCTGGAAGTCCCGCAAGGACGCAGGGCCCTTGCTGTACCGGGGACGCAGCCGCAAGCATCCGGCGGAGTTCATGGAAGACGTCAGCGTGGACCACAGGCAGCTCGCGGATTACCTGGCCGGGCTCCAGACAATCGCGAAGAAGTATGACATCACGATGTCGTTCTTCGGCCATGCCGGCGATGGGGAACTGCATGTACGCCCGTACATCGACCTGAGCGATCCCAGGGATCGCGAGAAGATGCTTGCGATTGCGGAGGACGTGTACTCGCTCGCATGGTCCCTCGGAGGCACCATCAGCGGGGAGCACGCGGTGGGCTTGATTCGCGCTGGATTTGTCCGCCGGCAGTACGGTGACGAATATTACGAGATCCTGAAGAAGATCAAGACGATATTCGATCCGGCGGCGTTGATGAACCCGGGCAAAATCCTCAATGAAGACCCTGACGTGATGTTCAAGGACCTTCGCCGGGCACACCTCGTTCGACCCGAGAGGGCCAGGTCGGAGATGCTCTTCAAGCCGAACGAGCTGGAACTGGAGTTCGAGCAATGTTACGGATGCGGGCTGTGCCTGGGCAGGGAGCCGGGGCTGCGCATGTGCCCGGTGTTCCGTGCGATGGGCGATGAGCTGGGCAGCTCCCGGGCCAAGGCGAATCTGCTCCATTACTGGGCGACGGGGCAGCTTGACGAGAAGGACTTCGAGTCGCCGGAGTTCCGCAAGATTCTCGATCTCTGCGTGAACTGCAAGATGTGTGAGCGGGAGTGTCCCTCCGGGGTCACAGTCTCGACGCTGATGGCGGCGGCCCGTGCCGAGTATGTCAAACGCAAGGGCTCGCGCCGGCCTGAGTTCGTGCTGAGTCGTAATCGCTATCTCAGCAGAATGGGCAGCCTGTTCGCGCCTCTTTCGAACGTCCTGATGCGATTACCCGCCTCGAAATGGCTGCTGGAGAAAGTCGCAGGCATTGACGCGCGGCGAAGTATGCCGAGATTTGTGCGAGGCTCATTCCTGGGAGCCGGCCGCAAGTACCTGGCCGCGTGCGAGCCAATCGTAGAGCCGGTGGACAAGGTGGCGTACTTCGTCGATACGTATGCCAACTACAACGACCACGAGCTTGGCTTTGCCGTTCTTGATGTTCTGCGGCACAACGGCGTGGAGGTTATCCTGCCCGAGCAGCGGCCCGCTCCGCTGCCGGCCATCGTCTATGGCAATGTCAAGACCGCGCGGCGCGATCTCGCATATAACGTGAGACATCTTGCGGCGGCTGTGCGCGGCGGCTGCAAGATCGTCTGTTCCGAGCCCAGTGCGGCCCTGTGCCTGAAAGAGGAGTTGCGCCATTATGTCGCGGGCGAGGACGCGACGCTCGTCGCGCAGAACACCCGTGAGCTGATGACCTATCTGCTGGACCTGCGAGGTCAGGGCAAACTCAAGGCCCCGCAGCAGGCGATCACGGGCAAATTTGGCTACCACCTGCCGTGTCATCAGTGTGCGCTGGGCGACGACACGGTCACGTTGCGGCTGTTGCAGGAGCACTTCAAGGTAGATGTTGCGGACCTGCGTGCGGGCTGCTGTGGCCTGGCCGGCACGTTCGGCATGCAGGCGAAGAATTATGATCTATGCGCGCAGATCTCCGAGAGTCTGCGCAGTGCCATCAAGGCCTCGCCGACGCAGGACATCATCACGGAGTGCGCCGCCTGCAAGATGCAGATCGAGCACATCGCGCCCGCTGTCGCCACGCACCCCGTCAAGCTCATCGCCCGCAGCTACGGGCTGTGATGGGGAAATGGCGTCCGGCAGCGTCTCTCGGCGCATAAGTGCAGGTGATTGCAGAGTCCCACCAATGGATGTGTTGAAGACGTTCGCCGGGTGGCAGCGTCAAGGCCGAAGGCCTTGGCGATGGTCCTGCGCGTGTGACAGTCGCCATCGCCAAGCTGCGCTTGACGCTGCCACCCGCCATGTTAGGCCGTTTTGCGTTCGCGCTGAGACATAGGAAATCACCCACTTGTGCATAGTACCGTGGAATGGTAAACCCTGGCATATGGAACCGACAGAACTATTTAAGGAAGCGGTGCTTTGGGAGCCTGCCGAGGGCCGGCGGGTGCGATGCCACCTGTGCAATTTCCGTTGCCTGATCGGCGAGGGCAAGCTGGGGCACTGCTATGTGCGTAAGAATATCGGCGAAAAGCTGTACTCGCTGAACTACGGCAAGATCTGTGCGGCCAATCCCGACCCCATCGAGAAGAAGCCGCTCTATCACTTTCAGCCGGGCAGCCGAAGCTTCTCCATCGCCGCCATCGGCTGCAATTTCCGATGTGAGTTTTGCCAGAACTGGCAGATCAGCCAGGCCGCCATCGAGACCGGCCGGATCGACGGCGAGAAGACGTCGCCGGAGCAGATCGTCACGGCGGCCGTCCGAACCGGATGCAGGAGCATCGCTTACACGTACACCGAGCCGACGATCTTCATGGAGTTGTGCAACGACTGCGCCCGGCCGGCCAAAGAGAGGGGACTGGCCAACGTTTTCGTCAGCAACGGCTATATGACGCGAGAGGCGATTGATTTCGCCGCTGACTGGCTCGACGCGATCAACGTGGACCTCAAGGCGTTCACCGATGATTACTACAAGAAGCTGTGCAGCGCCCGGCTTCAACCGGTGCTGGACTCGATTGCGTATATCGCGAAACAAACGAAGATCTGGATCGAGATCACGACCCTCCTGCTGCCCGGCCAGAACGATTCAGAAGAGGAGTTGAAGAAGCTCGCTGACTGGCTGGTCACGGAGGCCGGACCCGATGTCCCCTGGCACATCAGCCGGTTCTATCCGCAGTACAAGTACACGGATTCCGGCCCGACGCCGCTGGAGTCGCTGCAGCGGGCGGAGCGGATCGGCAAGGCCGCCGGCCTGCATTACGTGTACCTCGGCAACGTGCCCGGCACGGACGCCGAGAACACCTATTGCCATAGTTGCGGCCGAATGCTCATCGAGCGGATGGGTTACCGGATCGTGGCGAATCATATCCAGGATTTCAAATGCCCGCAGTGCGGGACGCAAATCGCGGGCGTTGGGTTGTGAGGTAGCATGAAGATCGTGGCGGATGCCAATATTCCGTTCGTTCGTGAGTGTTTTTCATCGGTGGGGGACGTGGAGGTCCTGGGCGGGCGTGACATCACGCCGGGAGTGATCGCCGCTGCGGATGCGCTGCTGGTTCGCAGCATCACGCGAGTCGATGAGGCATTGCTTTCCGGCAGCCGCGTACGTTTTGTCGCGACGGCCACGATTGGTTTCGATCACGTGGACCTGCCATATCTCGAAAAGAACAACATCGGCTTCGCCTCGGCGCCGGGCTCGAATGCCAACTCCGCGGCCGAGTACATCATCGGCGCCTTGCTGGAAGTGGGGCGAAAGCACGGAATTCAACTGGAGGGTAAGTCGATTGGCGTCATCGGCGTGGGGAATGTCGGGAGCCGGGTGGCCCGCAAGTGCGAGGCCCTGGGCATGCGCGTGCTGCGCAACGACCCGCCGCTGCAACGCAAGACCGGCGACCCAAAGTACGTGCCCGTCGAGTCGCTCTATGGCTGTGACTGTTTGACGATTCACACGCCTTTAACGCACGAAGGCATCGACAAGACGTTCCACCTCGCCGGCGATGGATTCTTCTCTTCGCTCAAACCCGGGGCGGTCTTCCTGAACGCATCACGGGGGGCGGTGGTTGACACGGAGGCCCTGAAGTCCGCGATCCGCAGCGGCCGACTGCGGGCGGTCGTGCTCGACGTCTGGGAGGGCGAGCCGGACATTGACACCGAGTTGCTGGAAACGGTCGATCTCGGCACGCCTCACATCGCGGGCTATTCGCTCGATGGCAAAATCGCCGGCATGACGATGATCTACAGAGCCTTCTGTGAATACTTCCACTTGCAGCCGCGATTCGATACGCGGGATTTCCTGCCGCCCCCGGAGGTCCCGCGACTGGAACTGCACACGGAAGGTCTGGCCGATGAGGAGTTGCTCGCCCGCGCGGTGGAGCAGGTGTACAGTGTGAGGCGGGATGACCGGGATCTCCGGCGGATAGTGGATCAGCCGCCGGAGAAGCGAGGGCGTTTCTTCGACTCGCTGCGGAAGAATTACCCCGTCCGCCGGGAGTTCCACAATACGATGGTCGTGCTCGATCAGGCCCGGCAAGCCCTGGTACGAAAACTGCGGGGCATCGAGTTCAACGTGGAAGGAGGCGAGTGACATGAAATCGACAGGAGAAGCCGTACTGCAATGGCCGAAGGGACAACTGGACTTCTCCTGCGGCTGCCTGCTCATGGGCATCCTGAACATCACGCCGGACTCGTTCAGTGATGGCGGGCAGTTCTTCGACTTCAGCAGGGCGGTGGAGCACGGCCTGAGAATGATCAATGACGGCGCCGCCATCCTGGACATCGGCGGGGAATCGACCCGGCCCGGCTCACAGCCGGTCCCCTCGGCCGAGCAAATCCATCGCGTTGTCCCGGTGATCGAAGCGCTCGCCGAGAGAGTCGACATCCCCATCAGCATCGATACGCGTGACGTTGAGGTTGCGCGTGCGGCGCTCCAGGCCGGAGCGTCGATCATCAATGACATCACGGCGCTGGCCGACGAGCGAGTGGCGGAATTGGCCGCCAAAGAGCAGGTCCCTGTCGTCCTGATGCACATCCAGGGCTCGCCCGCCACCATGCAGGTCGAGCCGACATACACGGATGTGGTGAAAGAGGTTCGCGATTTTCTCGTCGAACGCGCGAAGAGGGCGGAGGGCTTCGGCATCGCCCGCGAGCGGATCATCATCGACCCGGGCATCGGCTTTGGCAAGACGTTGCAGCACAACCTGCTGCTCTTGAAGCACCTCGACGAGTTGGCCGCCACCGGCTATCGGGTCCTCGTTGGCCCGAGCCGCAAGGCGTTCATCGGCAGGATCACAGGCCGGGACAAACCATCCGACCGGGTCTTCGGCACGGCCGCCGCGGTCGCCATGTGCGTCACCGCCGGCGTGTCCATCCTCCGCGTCCACGACGTCGGCCCCATGCTCGACGTGATCAAAGTGACTCAGGCCATGTTGAATGCCTGACGCGGATTGTAGTTGATTCACACGTCGCGTCTGTCATCCTGAGCGAAGCGAAGGATCTGGCCCGCGAGCGGGAGAAACCTCTCTTTCGATGACCGGATCCTTCGGCTTCGCCTCAGGATGACAAAATCGCCGGGTGCCATGCTCACGCTCGCGTAAGCATGCCTTGCCTGTCGAACGGAACATGTCTACGCAAGCGTAGACATGGCACCCGGCCGTTCATCACGACGGCAAAAGAACGGGGCTGCGAGGGTCGCTCGCAGCCCCGTGTGGTCTTCATAGCCTGGTGCTCTCTTGCGCCGCGAAGATCTGCAGCAGCCTCCGCGTATCAGAGCCCCTGATAGATGTACTGGGCGTCCAGCGCCTTCTGGATCTGCACGCTGGCGTCTCTCAAGTGCGCCTGGGTGTACGGGTCCAGCGACTCCTTGTGCGTGTCGAGCACGGAATCGATCTTCCCCTTGAGCTGGCGAAGCTGCTCGACGACGAGCGTGGCGATTGGCTTATAGACGGCCGAGCCGATGGCGTCCGATCGGCTCAGGTCGATCAGCCGCTCCATGTGCTCGCGCTGCAGGTTGCGCCGCAGGCTGGAAATCATCGGGTTCCGCGCGTCATGCTTGGCGCCGGCCGGCTGATCCAGCTCGGTCCAGGCGGCCTGCTTGATTGCTTCGAGCAACTCCGGCAGGCTGAGGACGTCCGCCTGCGCGGGAATCAGGAACTCGTTGTCATAAATTCGCCGCAACGTGTCGGGATTCATCAACATCGTCAGCGTGTAGGCCTGGAAGCCCATGATCCGATCATGTATGGGCCATGTGGAATCCTCGACGATCGACGACCAGTCGTCCCACCATTTCTCCTCGGCCATGTGGCTGAGCAGCTCCGGCGTCAGGCCGTACGCCTGATCCTGGAAGGCGTTCTCGACCACGAACGCCAGTGCATCCCGCTGCTGCCTGGCGGGAACGGGCTCGATGGGCGCCCGGCCGTTCTTGTCGCCTTTCTTGTCCCGATGGATGAAATCGCCGCCGAGCCAGTTCGCCATCATGCCCACCACCCGCATCTGCAGGCCGAGGGTCAGCTCGTAGTAGCGGCGGGCCTTGGACCAACTGTCGCCCTCTTTCACCAGGTCGCTGAGGATTCTCCCGCGGTTGCGCGTGGCGATGCGCATCTGGTTGCGGGCGTAGTCGAGCGGGTCCTTGCTGAAGTCGTACCGGCGAGCCAGCGGGTCGGGCCCGAACGTGTCCTCGTCGGTCGCGTACTGCAATTCCGGCTCGGCCACCCGGCTGAGGATGTCCTTGAGCTTCTTCTCGTCCTGTGCATATCCATACTCGATGGCCCAGTAATCGTAGGGGCCGACGCAGATCATGCAGTAGTCGCCCTGGACCTCGCCGTCCTCGACGTTCATGTTGACGGGCAGGTAGTCCATGACGGAGCCGGCGTGTGGCTTCGCGGCCTTCATGCCCTTGCTGTTGATCTCCGCCATGGTGTACGTGCTGGAAGCCTTGAAGTTGTGCCGCAGGCCGAGCGTGTGTCCGATCTCGTGACAGGCCAGCTCGGCCAGCAGGGGACCGATGAAGGACTCGGGCATGCCGTCGATCATGGGCTCCTTGTCCTTATCCTCTTCCTTCTTTCCGTCCTCGGCCTTGTTCTTCTCCTCGGCTTCCGCGAAGGCCAATTCCATCCGGAACATGGCCACATCGAAGGCCTTGCCCCATTCGAGCGTGCACAGCCCGTTGCGTTGGCACATCGTGCCGGCCAGGCCATCGTATTCGTCGTCGCCGATCAGCTCCGGCCGGACCTTGGTGATCGGATGGCCGCCGTAGGGCATGCTTCGCTCCTGGGCAATCTGCTGCTGCAGGAATTCTCGCTGGGCGGGCGGGGCCAGGCGGAGGCGCGGGTCCCAGCGGGGATGGTCCGCCAGCCACGCCATCGTCTCGGGACTCATGCCTTCCATCGCGAGCTGCGGCATAATCTTGTGATAGGTGGTCCAGTAATGCCGGATCCAGCCATCCGTCAGAACGACGTCGGCGTCGAGAATCTGCCCGGTCTCCGGATTGACGCGGCTGGGGCCGATCGCCGTGCCCTGGTTGTTGCTCAGCCAGCGGATGAAGTTGTATCGCACGTCCTCCGGGTCCTTTTCCATGTGGGCGCCCGACTTCTTGTCCTGGTAGTAGACCTCGATAGCGTTGGAGATGCCGACCTTCTCGAAGGCCTGGTTCCAGTAGAGGATGCCTTGGCGGACCCAGCGGCGGTACCGCACGGGCGTCGTGTTCTCGATGTAAAAGACGATCGGGTTCTTCGGCGGGCTGACCTGGAGCGACGGGTCGGCCTTCTCCACGTTCCACCGGTTGACGTACCGCACCTTGGTCTCGGGCTCTTTGAACTGCCCGTAATCGCTGAAGGTCGTGGTGAAGTACCCGACGCGTGAATCAGCCTTTCGCGGCTTGTAGCCTGTGTTTGGCGGGATGACGCTGATAGAGTAATGCACCGTCTGAAGCCGGCCGCCGGCCGAGGGGATCTCGAACGCCAGCTCGACGTTCTCCGGGAACGCCTTGGCCTTCTGAATCTTCGCCAGCTTGGGGTTGGAGCCCTTGAAACGGCTGCCGAAGAACTTCTCGCATTGGCCGATCAGCATCGCGTCCATGTCGATGACGACGCTCGAATCCTTCCCGATGGTGACGATCGGCACATCGAGGATGATCCGATCCGTGAACAGGCGCTGCACAGAGGAGAAGGGGTCAGGCTTTGGACATAGGTATTGGCGCGGAAGAATAGGGTCGGCACCTACATCCAAAGCCTGACCCCTTTTCTCCTTTCACGTTCGGAATAAGGAATAAGGATTTACTTGCTTGACCGCACGTTGTGACATGTTGCACCCTGCTGTTCATGGCACGACCGTTACGCATCGATCAGGAGGATACGTTCTATCACGTGCTCAATCGCGGCAATGAGCGGCGAGTGATCTTTCGCGATGAGCACGACTACGAGGGCTTTCTCGACCGGCTGGGCCGGTGCTCGCAGCGGTTCGAGTTGCGTGTCTTTGCCTATGTGCTCATGGGCAACCACTACGACCTTCTGGTCAAGACGGGCGACGCGAACCTCTCGGCGGCGATGCAGTGGCTGCAAGTGGCGTACGGCTCATGGCATAACCGCCGGCACCGGCGAAGCGGGCACCTGTTCCAAGGGCGCGCGCCCGTGTCGGGGCAACGCCATCGGCAAGCTCCGAGGACTCCTCTGAGAATACAGTAGGTGAAAAGCGATGCGAAGTTGGCCAAGTCTCGCACCGGCCGAGACTTACGTAAATCTGGCCGACCGACACCATTTTCATCCTCTTGGGTGCGCCAAAGGTCCATGAACGGCTCCGCTTGGCGATGCCACCCGGCGTAAATCGTGGCGGCATAAGAGGTTACATCCACCTTTGGGGTATGCGCGAAAAATCCGGGGCCGTAAGTCCATGAGGTACAAAGGCTTGTAAGCATTTTCATCTCTGGACGGAAATCCCTGCAACAATCCGACGCCGTGAGCGTCCCTGTTATATGGGCGGATGACCAAGTCTCGCCGATTCGCCGGCGCGCCGGAAAGGCAGGCCCAGCGGCCGTGCTCAAATCGTAAATCACAATTCGTAAATCGTGAATTCCAGGAGGGCTTGCCATGACCGGTCAGGTGCAAGTCGCCCCGGTGGGGCCAAGTTGTGCAAAACAAAGCCAATTACGGGCCGGAGCCTGGGAGTGCGGAATGCGGAGTGCGGATTGAAGGCGGGGAGCGGATGACTGAATCTGCAAAACAAAGCCAATTTGAGGAGTCCTAAGACGGGTGGCATCGGCAAGCATGCGCTTGCCGCTGCCACGCAGACTGTGGTGAGTGATTCTGTGAAACAAAGCCAACGTCGGTGGGCGGGATCAGCGGAAAGTTCTTTGTGGGAAAGGGGTTATGTTCGCTTGTGCGATGATGCGAAACAAAGCCAATTCGGGGGCCGGGACTCCGTCCGGCAACCTGGGACCAGCGGGGCCGCTCGCTCTGCCTCGCCAAACAAAGCCAATTGGCCCTGCCGGACAGATGGCGGGCAGAGCCCACCTGCCAGATGGCGAAGGGCCTGTCGTGCAAAACAAAGCCAATTCGCGGGGAACAGCCTGGAGGCCGGAGCGGACTGCACGGGCGGTTGTGCGAAACAAAGCCAATCTGAGGTGTCTCGGGACGACCATCGCCAAGCTTCGCTTGACGCGGCCGCCGGAGAGGGGATAAGCGATTGTGCGAAACAAAGCCAATTTGCGGGGAACGGGCCGGAGGCGGTAGGCGGGAGGCCGAAGGGGGCTGCATGGGCGGTTGTGCGAAACAAAGCCACGATCGCTGGGCCTGTGGGCTGGCTTGGCGCATTGATGTCGTGTATAATACCGTGGCGTTTGGACCCCCCTTGGTTTTAGAGGCGACGGATTTGGTTGAGCGGCTCAAGAAGGCGTTAGAGCAATACTGGGGCTACAAAGAGTTCCGGCCACTGCAGAAAGAGGCCATGGAGCATCTCTGCGGCGGGCGGGATGTCATTGTGGTCCTGCCGACCGGCGGCGGCAAGTCGCTGTGTTTTCAGGTCCCGGCCCTGATCGCGCCCGGCCTGGCTGTTGTGGTCTCTCCGCTGATTTCCCTGATGAAGGACCAGGTGGATGCGCTGACGGAGTGCGGCGTGGCAGCGGCACGAATCGACAGCTCCCTGAGTCCGGAGGAGCGGGATAGCGCCATGGAGCGCCTCCACAAGGGGCAGCTCAAGCTCCTATATATATCCCCCGAGCGGCTCATGTCCGAGGGGTTCAGCTCGATGCTGCGCTCGCTGAAACTGTCGTTTATCGCGATCGACGAGGCGCATTGCATCAGCATGTGGGGGCATGACTTTCGGCCGGAGTATCGGCAATTGGGGTCCTTGCGTAAAATCTTCCCGGAAGTGACCATCGGCACCTATACCGCCACGGCGACCGAGCAGGTCCGCCTCGACATCGCCGAGCAATTGCGGCTGAAAGAGCCCGCTATGCTCGTCGGCTCCTTCGACCGGCCGAACCTGATCTACAAGGTCCAGCCGCGCGACCGGATCGTCAAGCAGGTCCGCGAGGTTATGGACCGACACAAGGGTGAGTCCGGCATCATCTACTGCATCCGCCGCCGCGATGTTGAGGAGATGTGCAGCACGCTCGTCTCACACGGCTATCGCGCAGCGCCCTATCACGCCGGCATGGCGGATGAAGCACGAAAGAAGAGCCAGGATGACTTCGTCTCGGAAAAGGTAGACACCATCGTTGCCACGATTGCCTTCGGCATGGGGATCGATAAGTCGAACGTTCGCTACGTGATTCACGCCGGCATGCCCAAGTCGCTGGAGCACTACCAGCAGGAGAGCGGGCGGGCCGGGCGCGATGGGCTGGAGGCTGAATGCTGCCTGTTCTACTCCGGCGGTGATTACGCCGTGTGGAAGACCCTGCTGGGCGACATGGAGCCGCAAGCCAAGGAAATCGCTTTGGCCAAGCTCACGCGGATGTACGGCTACTGCACGGAAGGAGTCTGCCGCCGCCGGGCGATCCTCGGATACTTCGGCCAGCCGTACAAGCAGCCCGATTGCGGCGGCTGCGACATCTGCCTGGGGCACGTGGACTCCATCGATGACGCCCTGGTTACCGCCCAGAAAATCCTCTCCTGCATCCTGCGCCTGGGCCAGCGTTTCGGCGGCGCCTATACTGCCCTGGTCCTGACCGGCTCGCAAGACCAGCGCATCCTCGAGAACCGGCACGATACCCTGAGCACCCACGGGCTACTCGGCGAGCACGACAAACGGATCGTGCACGACTGGATCGAGCAACTCACCGGGCAGGGCTTCGTCGAAAAGACCGGCGAGTACAACGTCCTGTGCGTTACGCCGGAAGGCTATCGCGTGCTCAAAGGCGAAGTAACGCCGCGGCTGCTGCAGCCCGCGCGCAAGCCTGAGCGGCAGCGCACCGCGAAGGCGAGCGCCGAATCCTGGGAGGGCGTGGACAAGGGTCTGTTCGAGACTCTGCGCACGTTGCGGTCTACGCTGGCACGCGAGCGGGGCGTGCCCGCCTACGTGGTCTTCGGCGATGCGGCGCTGCGCGACATGGCGCGCCGCCGGCCTTCGACGCTCGACCGTTTCCTTGATGTAAGAGGCGTCGGCGAGACGAAATGCGAGCAGTACGGCCGCGTCATGATCGAAAGGATCCGCGCGTACTGTATGGAACACGCCGTCGAAATGGACGTCAGGCTGCGTCATTGATTACGAACAAGCTTCGCTTGACGATGCCACTTGGAGTCCGGATTGGCCATGTGTGGATCGCGTAGGGACGCCGGCTATTCCTCACGTTCATAGTGCGTCCTGCCCAACGGGTGCTTCATATCGAACACAGTTTCTACACATCCCACAGGCTCTTCGCCTTGCGCTAGGTAAACATGGAAGGCCGATTCAGTCGGATGCTATCCGACCGGCCCGGTCTGCATCCGGGCCCGCGTCGTAGAAACATGTAGACAGGAAAGATGAGACGTTGATCCCTCAAGGGATGAAACTGAAGAGAATGGCAGTGATCATAGGCTCGGCATCAAGAAGCAAGGAGCATTATCATGTTGAACAAAGATGAATTTCTCAACACGCATCCCGACCTTCATACGGGCATGGATGCGTTTAGCGTAGATGGCGAGAAGCTCGGCGAAGTCGAACGACTCGACGACGATAGCATCACGATCGAAAAGGGCTGGTTCTTCCCCAGGGATTTCACGATCCGCTATGACGACGTCGTAGATATCCGCGAGGACCATCTGGTCGTCAGCCGAAGCCGTGCCGACCTGGAGGGATGGCGGGACGAAGGCTATACCGGCTGGGATGATTATGATCGCGCCAACAGGGAAACCACGAGAGAAGCGGGCCAGCGAGAAGAAACGAAGATCCCGCTCCGCGAGGAGGAGCTCGAGGCCGAGAAGCAGCAGCGCGAAGGCGAAGTACGACTCCACAAGGTCGTCCACACCGAGACCAGGGAAATGAAGGTTCCGATACAGAAAGAGGAAGTCGTAATAGAGCGAACGCCTGTGGAAGAGCCCTATGGACGCGATATCGGCGAAGCGGAGTTCCGCGAAGAGGAAGTGAGGATCCCCATCGTGGAAGAGGAGGTGGAGGTCCGCAAGCGGCCGGTCGTGAAAGAGGAAATTCGGGCCCATAAGGAAGCTCGCACGGAAGAAGAGGAGGTTAGCGGCGAAGTCCGCAAAGAGGACATAGAGGTCGAGCGCAAGGAGCCGAAGTCGAGGAGGAAGAGGTAAATCGTACCCATGTCCTCTTCCCGGCTTATCGCCGGCAAGGATAACCAGGACCGCGTGGGAGCTTAGAACACTGAAAAAGGCACAACGCTTCGCTCTCACCGATTCCAATGGCGGCCTGTTCAAGATACAGGGTGTTGCCCCACCGAATCGGTTGATGCAACTCGCATCAACGACAGATCGGTGGGGCATCACTCATTTTAGGCCGCATTTCATGCCGTGAATGCAGCCTCTACCTGCCACAACAGATCACACCCGCCAATCACCTACAACAGACCGGGCATTTCGCTATACCCAAACTCGCCTTTTCCTGAATGCCCTGCAGGCAGAAACGCAGTACTACTCGTCCTAAGGCAAATGCTCCAAAATCTGTTCGGCATAGGATATCTGCCGTCGGAGAAAGGCGAAGGCCGATCAGGATTTTACGTAATGGGGAGTCTATGGAAGTTCGACTTGGCGGGCATGCGATCCACGACGGCGTCGCATGGCGGGCACGGAGAAGCGGACAACAACCGAATAGCGGATCAGCGGACTTTCTCACGGGGAGAAATCTGGTTCGGAGCTCGGTGCATTCTTAGGAGGAAAGAGTATGAACACAAGACTGTTGAGAATCACGTTTGTCCTGGTGGTTGGCTTGAGCGGCCCGGTGTGCTTCGGCGCGAGCACGCCATGGGCGGATGCCGTAGTTGACTTCATTCAGCCCGCAGGCTCCTCCGATACGGGGGGCCCACCGTCCGCTGCCCTGGGCCCGTGGGATGGCGCCTTCGTCTCCGTCGATACGCCGGAGCAGTTGACCCTCGCCTTCACGGACAACAGGGTCTACGATGGTCCCGGCCTGGATCTGTGGATCTACGAGGCGGGCAACTGCGGCGCCTCCGTCGATGTCTATGGCCGCTCGTGTGACGGCCCGTGCACGTTCCTGGGCCGAATCACCAACAGCGACGGCTTCGACCTCGCCGATTACCCCGGCCTGAATTTCGTCGACTTCGTCAGGTTCGTCGGAATCGAGGACAGCGGCGAATTCGAAGGCTACGACCTCGATGCCGTCGAGGCGCTGAACTCCATTGCCAGCGTAGGATGCATCCCGGCCCCCGGCGCCGCCGTCCTGGGCTTCATCGGCGCGGGCCTCGTCGGCTGGGTCCGCCGCAGAATCTCATAACGCATCACCACGACACGAACGCGATTCCGGGGCTGCGACCGCCACTCGCAGCCCTATCCTTTTCCGGCACGTTCCAGCCGGCGGTGTGCGACCAGATATCGTGGCGGCTCCTGCGCCGAATGGGTCGCCGATCCCGGCAATCCAGCCGTGATCGGGCCCAATCTACGATAGAGCGAGATGACAAGAAAACGATCCCGTGGTTGCCCGTGCGTTACTCCTCCGGGCTCGGCTGAGTCTGGTCTTCGGCGACGGGCGCCTCCGCATTCCCTTCGGGCGAGGGCTCCTGCTTGTCGGCCTTGCGCTGAAGCTTCTCTTCCTTCTTGCGTTTCTTCTCGATTTCTCGCCTGCGCTTCTCAAACGTGTACTGGTTTTTCGCCAAAACGGTCTCCTTTTACGGGTATTTGCGACTCCTGAACAGCCTGGTGCAGGGCTGCCGCATCCATGCAACCGCCTCTTGCAAAGTCGCTTGTAACCGAATCCCCGGCCCAAGTCACGTATTTTCCAGTATTTGTCCGGTAGATGCGGCCGATAGAGGACGAAACCGCAGACGCCGTCCCTTCGACAAGCTCAGGGCAGGCTCTGAGCGATGCCGGAGGATGAACGCGGATGAACGCCGTAAGAGTCACGACACGGCCTCGGCAACTCGTAGGGGCGGGTTTCAAACCCGCCCACGCAAATTAGGATTCTCGATCCGTTTTCGGTTCTCGGGCTTCGTGCTTTGGATTTCAAGCCGGCAGGGTGTACAGCGCACATCGATTCCTCTTGCCCCTCGACAAGCGGCTTTTCCAGCCGGCTTTTCTCTTGCCCGTCGCAACCGTCCGGGCCCAATGGGAAAAAGGACGTTGCGGGCGCGCTCACCGCAACGTCCTGCGTGCCGTCCCGACACAATCGGGACGGCCACGGTGAGGAACGATTCCAAATCGTCATCACCACTCGGCCGAAGTTTGGCCGACCGGCTTGCCTGTGGCGTCGAACTGTGTGTGGGTGAGCTTGGTCCCACCCAGCGTCAGCTCGAGCGTTTCATCCGGGCATCCGTCGCCATCCAGGTCGCCCCCGTGCATGATGGAACTGACCATCACTTCCTTCAACTCATACTTCAGGTAGGTTTGGCCGTCCTCGCGAGTCAGATGAACCACGGCGCGAGGGATGTGCGTGCCATCGACGCAGCGTTTGAACAGCAACGGCGTAGCCTTGTCGATCCGCTTGATGAGTGTTACATGGCCGGTCTTCTCTCGGGCAGCCGTCACGCCGCCACCACCGCCGCCCCCGGTGGACATCTGTGAGACTCCCCAGCTCCAGGAGAGGACTTCAATGGCCCCCCCGTGACCCAGAACTGTGGACTCACCCTCCACGCCTTCGATTTCCAGGAAGATATCGAAGAACGACTCGACCGCCGGCGTGCCATCAGTAACCCCCCCGGGGATCGCCGCCAGCGGCTCCATCGCGGCCGGCCTCACGCCGCCGGTTGTCGCGACCACCCCCAGGACCAGCGTAATTACGAGAACATGCACCCAAGGTGTACTTCGCAACGCCTTCATACCCCATCCTTTCCTATCTGCCGATCCATGTGTGGGCATTGCCCACCTATTCACTATACTTAGTTCTTGGAGCCTAGTACGCGACAGTATCGAGGCGGTGCGAGAAATCGCTTAGATCATACGTCGGGCTGGCGGAGGGTAATTGCGGAGTTCGAATTGCGGAATGCGGAGTAGTTCCTCTTGTCCCTCGACAAGCGACTTTTCCGGCGATCTTTTCCCTTGCCGCTCCGGCCAGGTCCCGCCACAATGTCCGTCAGCGAATATGGACGCTGAACGACACAACAACCTTATACATAATCGCCGGATCGATTGGCGGCGCGTCGCCCCGTGGCTCCTGGGACCGGCAATCCTCTCGGCCGTTTCATGAGACTCTTTATCAATAGACATACACAATAAGTTTGGAAGGCACGAGTCACAATGAGATCCTTCAGCAAGAATACCGTGGTGGTCGCAGCGATACTTTGTATGTACCTTGCCGTATCGCCCCTTGGGGCCGGCGAAGCTAAGGGTGGCGGGCATGATCCTGCCTATTCTTTCGTCTATCTCGGCGACCTGCATCTCGATAAACGATCGCATCATGATTTCGAGTGGGTGAAGGCCAACCAGCCGGGGGATATCAGCCAGATAGAAGGGTACACCAAGTATACCGAGGAACACGCTCCTGGTCTCCTAAAGCGAATTCAGACCTCGATCAAAGCCAGTGACGGCCGGATTCAAATGGTCCTCCAGGGCGGAGACCTGACGGAGGGACTCTGTGGCAGCCGTGAGCTTCAGGAGACGCAGTGCAAAGATGCCAGGCGGTTCGTTCGCGACTATATCCCGCAGACTCCGTTCATTTTCGCCAAGGGCAATCACGATATCACCGGCCCCGGGTCGAAAGAAGCCTTCGATGCCGTGATGTTGCCGTGGTTGTCGAAGGAATGTGGAAAGCAGATCGATTCCGCGTCCTTCTTCTTTACGAAAGGGCCGGACCTGTTCGTGTTCTTCGATGCCTATCATAACAACGACCTCAATTGGCTGGAGGAGACGCTCGGCCGCAACAGACATCGCTATGCGTTTGTTGTCATGCATCCCCCGGCGGTTCCGTATACCGCCAGATCGACGTGGCATCTGTTCTGGAGAGAGAAAGAGCTGGACAGGCGCGACAGATTCCTGAACATACTGGGTGCAAACGAAGTGATCCTGCTCACCGCCCACCTGCACAAGTATGGTGTTGTCGCGCGAAAGACGTTGCGAGGTGCCTTCGTACAGTTCAGCGTGAACAGCGTGATCGATTCGCCGAATGTATCCGTGCGCAACCACCTCGAAGGCGTTGAAAGCTACAGCGAGTCACTCGTCGATCTCGAGCCGGAATTCCAGCCCGACACAGTTGCAGAGCGGCGAACCCTGCTTGAGCGAGAGAAACCACACATTGGCGGTTTCGAGTGCGCCGATTTCCCCGGATACGCCGTCATCCACGTGTCAGACACAGGCGTCAGCGCGAACATCCACATCGGTGATTCCGACAAGGTCTGGAAGACCATTGCTCTCCGCCCCGAGAAAACGGCAGCCTCCACGTCAAATTGAGTCGGTCTTCTGTTGCTCGCGGAGCCGCAGGGACGCAGAGAACATGGAACCGCGGATGAACGCAGATGAACGCCGATACCGACCCTGTCATTCCCGCGAAGGCGGGAATCCAGAGGCTTCTTTATCCGCAGACTTCTCAGGTTTTCAACTGATAACGGACAACCGACTACCGGCTACTGATTCTTCCCCTTGCCCCTCCGCCCAACTCCCGCCATAATGTCCCTCAGCGAATTGCGGTGAATCCGAACCGAACTCGATAAGGCGTCTGCGTGCTGGTCGTAAGAGGGGATGAACGGTCGTGTGTGCTATGGAGTCGAGCTGTCCTGGTTCGTGAGGGGCCTATGGGAACGAGTGCGAAGGCGGTAATAGCGTTTTTGTTCTTCCTCAATGTCCTCGCCGTATGCATGGGCTACGTGGGCATTGACAAACTCGAGCGATATCACGCTCCCCCTTTCCATAACGATGGCATGTACACCATTGCGTACCTGGCCAAACACGTTTCAGACGGAACAGTCCTCTTCTGGCACTCCCGCCCCGGCTCGCTGCTGATCTGGGCGGGGACGATCCTTCTGCCGCTGATTGCCATCGTGGTGATCTTCTGCAAGGAAAGGCCTTTTATAGGGATAGCACTTTTGTTTCTGTCCTTCCTGCCCTTCGGATTCACTGGATTCCTCATCTGGCTTCACGCGTATCTTGATCTCCCGCACGACGGGTGACCGGAGAGCGAGCAGAGGAAATGACACCGACACGGATTCACACCGATGTACGTAGATTCCGAACCGAGAACTGACAACCGACAACTGACTATCAACCGTCGACGAACGTCGATGAAAGCTGTAGGGTGGGTTCTCAACCCACGCGTTCAATCTCATGTTGCACGCAGAGCCGCAGGGACGCAGAGAGAATGGAACCGCTGATGAACGCAGATCAACGCTGATAAGAGTCACGGCATGGCATTGGCGCGAGCCGGTAGGGTGGGCTCCGCCTTCCGATCTGTTCTTATCCGCAGATCAGACAAGTGCGAGCGCAGCGCGGCAATCTCCAGATTTTCGCAGAGTCTCAACCGGCGACTGACTACCGACTACCGACAACCGGTTTTTCCCCTTGCCCCTCCGGCCAACTCCCGCCATAATGTCCCTCAGCGATTTGCGGTGAATCCTGTGAGGCCCGAGAAGTCAAAACAGCAATTGCGGACATAGGATTTGAACGGTCGGAAAGAGTGTGGTGAAATATGGTTAGCGGCATGTCAGTACGTGCGTGTGATTGTGGAAAATGAAGACACACAAGGTTGTGTGTATGGCCACGCATTGAGTATGGCGTCCCCTGGACTCCGTTAACTTTTCTCTGAGCATGTGAAGAACAATGAAATCATTTAGCTGTGTGTATGTAGGAAGGAGATTTGGCATGCGTGTTATTAACCCATTGACATTCCTGGTATTCCTATTCGTTATTTCCGGTGACCGTACAAGTGCACAAGACGGGGCAAACTACCCGGATAGGAAGGCCCTTATTGTCAACATCTGCCCTCATGTCGAGTTGAGCGCCTTCTCTTTCGCTAATCGCTATGATCGGGGAAGCACCCGATTCAATCAGGATATGAAATGGAAGAACATCGGAAAGCAACCACTTGTTGCCTTCGAGATTGTTATCCTGAAGTACGACGCTTTTAACCGTCGTTTACTGGGGACACGTTGGACGGTAACAGGGAAAGACAGTGCCGATTGGAAACCACTTGAACCGGGAGAGTCAAACGGAGACGGAACTCGCAGTCTGGGTGCAGAAGAGGTGTTCACCGGCATTGCCTATGTGCGACTGGCGCGTCTCAAGGATGGGACTATCTGGAAGGTAGACGATGTGAAACTCGTTGAGCAACTTCGTAAAGTGGCCCCGGAAATTGACGAATTTGGCGATGTGAAGCCTGATCCTAAGCCCAAGGCAGAGTGAGATTTCTGTGAGGAGTTCCAGAAATGCTTACCTATTTCGCCTGGGAACTGAGCATGGCATCCCTATGTACAGGGATAGCGAATGTCAATCCTGATGGGCGAGATGGTGTTGATAATCGAGATGTGCGAGTAAAGAAGGTGTAGACAGATGGGTAACCTCTGGAAGAAGGACGCAGAGGGGCGAGCGGATGCCATAATCGAGAGGCTTCTGAAGGCGAGAAACAGTGTCAACTCGGCATCTATGTGGAAGGGCATAGTAGATGCCATTTCCTGGCCGGCCAACCTCTATACCGCTCTGGATTTCTTGGCCCTGTCCGGGTGTGCACAGCCGGACAAGCTCTCTGAAAGCATGATCATGAAGGTTCTTGAGCATGGCCTGTCAAAGCCGTACCACCAAACCTTTGAGCAGGCCTACCTCAATCTTGAGGCAAAGAGACGTACCCAGAGTTGCTTCCGTTGGACTTCCTGCATTCCGTTGAAAATAGACTTTCCGCCCAATGATCCTCTCCGCCGGATAACAATATGCGGACTCACTTTCAAAGTGACCTCACTGAAGACCATAGAAGACAGAATGGGAAGCTCGCGATTTGCAGATATCGTCAAGCGGGCCTCATGCTATGCCAACTGTGACCCGAAGAGCCTCCCTAAGCATTGGCTCATGTGTGAGACAACAACTGTCGGATTCCATGAGTCATGGGGTGAAATCGCACTGCCTTTCTGTGCTTTGAGGGGGTTATTGGAGATGGTGGCGAACGGCTTATCCTTCCAGTTTAGCTCACCATTCAAGCCACGCTTCTGTCTTCCTTTCCCCTCATATGTGATTGGCATGTCTGAGACAAGAGAATGTGATTTCTACTATTTCCCAAAGCTGCATGACGAAAAGATCGAAAAGGCACATACGGTAACGTCTAAGGAATTGAAGCAAGTTAGAGCTGTCGCAAGACTGCTTAGTAGGGTACCTCCGGACAAGTCAATTGAACTCCTGATCGCCAACTGCCTGCGGCTGTATTCATGCTCTGTTGATGATGTCGATTCGAGATACTGTCTGCTCTCTTTGTGGCAGATGGCGGAGTACCTGACTCTGTCGGAGAAGTATGGCGGCAAGACAGATGTTGTTGTCAAGAGGCTGGCCTGGTTCGGTGCAGGCCTGAAAGACGTTCACCAGACGACTCTCCAGGACGCACTGACGGCGATTGCTCAAAATCGCAACTGCATCGTTCATAGGGGCATCGTCGAAGAAGTGGATGCGGAGTACATATATTTCATCCAGATTGCGTGCGTGTCAGGTATCCGCTGGCTTCTGAAACGAAGGGCCGTGTTGCGGGACACCGACCGCTTGGACCTCTTCTACCGGTACTGCACCGAGGGTGATGTCAAGCTACAGGACAACGCAGATATCATTAGGTTGGTCAGAGAGACCCGGCGACGTGGATAAATGGGGGGGGGACGGGGCCGCATCTTCAATTATCGAATTATTGGTTTGATGGACATCACGGGCCGGGACGGAACCGGTGG
The DNA here is from genome assembly GCA_963708075.1 of Sedimentisphaerales bacterium. Classification (GTDB taxonomy): domain Bacteria; phylum Planctomycetota; class Phycisphaerae; order Sedimentisphaerales; family Anaerobacaceae; genus PLanc-01. Next base: position 2,275,474 of record OY970194.1, on the reverse strand, counting down.
GGGCAGAGGGATTGAAGTTGTTGATGAACGTGGATGAACGCAGACAAGAGGTCACGGCATAGCTTCGGCGAGAGCCGGCAGGGTGGGCTTTGCCCACCGATTCGTCTGGTTCGCGATTGCGGTTGGGGATTCCTGGAGCGTTGGAGATGGCATCAAAGAAAGTCACTCTGGCTTGGCGTGTAGCGTGGCCTCTGGCGATCATGTTCGCAGCGAGCGGCGTTGTCGCCTACGCATCCGAGCGAGCGCTCTCTGCGGTCCCGCAAGAGAGTTTCCTTGGGGCGACTCTTGGGGGCATGTGCTCAATGATTATCTGCGCCGGCTATCTCGGCACATCGTTGGTCGTGGCAAGGAGATACAAGCGGCTCGTTGGGAGACCTGTGTCACGCACGATCAAGGCCTGCTTGTACTCCCTGCTTGTTTTGGGCATCATCCTACTCTGCTGGGGCCTCATAGGCTTGGCGATAACCATCAGCGGCCATTTCCTGTGGGGATGAGGGAGCCATCCGTTGGTTCTCCGCGAAGGGACCGCGAAGGGAAGAGAGTTGCATATATGAAGTGGCGGTTGGCTGCTGTTGGGATGGTGCTCGGAGTGCTCAGTGGGGCGAGTCTGCTCGTCATTATGTTTGTTGCGACTCCGTCCATGCCGGGGCACTTTGAGATGATGGTTCTGCTTGCCATCGCCGGCATGCTGATCCTGTCGGGAGCCGTGAGCGGATTCGTGGTCGGCTGGCTGATTGACCTTGGCTCCCGCAAGCGGCAGTAGGGGCGGGGCGTTGTGATTGCGGATTTCGGATTGCGGAACGCGGAATGAGGGGAAGTGGCAAGTGTGAAGTTTGAAGTAAGAGGCGGGGGAGTGCAGTTGTCGGTTCTCGGTTGAGAAATCTGCGCAAATCGGCGAAATCTGCGGATTCCTTTACGATCTTCTTTCTCCCCGACTCAGACGCTTGTGCTGTAGGATGTAAGGCTATGAAAGATGGGATTGTCTATTCGACGGCGGGGGGACGGATGTGTCCGGAGTGTGGACGGCCGGTAGGGGAGTGGGGGCGGGACGCCCTGATTGCGGAATGCGGATTTCGGAATGCGGAGTAGGGGGGCGCTCGAATCGTCGTTTGCTGGCGTAGAGTGGTGCCTGTGCGGTAGGATACAACGATGAAAGATCGGATTGTTTACTCTACATCAGGCGGGCGCATGTGTCCTGAATGCGCTAGGCCAGTGGCGGAGTGTGTTTGTCGCAAAGCATCTCCGCCGGCGGTGGCGGGGGATGGGATCATTCGCGTGGGGCGGGAGACGAAGGGACGTAAGGGCAAGGGGGTGACGGTGATCACTGGGCTGGCGTTGGATCGGGAGGGGTTGGCGAAGCTGGCGACGGAGCTTAAGCAGAGGTGCGGGGCCGGGGGCACTGTGAAAGGATCGGTCATCGAGATTCAAGGGGATCATCGCGATCTGCTCGTGGAAGAGCTCAAACGGCGAGGATACGCCGTAAAACGATCCGGCGGGTGAGGCGAGTGCGGAATGCGGAGTGCGCAATGTACGGCGGGACGCCGGGGTGCTGAGTGAGGGAAGTTTGAGGTTTGAAGTGTAAAGTCAGAGGGGGGACGCCGGGGTGCGGATCAGGGGGAAGTGTCAGGTTTGAAGTGCGAAGTGTGAAGTCGGAGCTACTGTCAACCTATCACTCCAACGTTCCATCATTCCATCCTCCGAGAGCGGGGTAGGGTTTCTCCCACGGAAGAATCAGGGTCTTCCCCTATTGTGAGAGGCTGCGGATGACCTAGTATTGCTGTAGTGTTGAAACGGGATGGCGGCTATTGGCGGAACGGGACACGCCGATAGGGAGACCGCCGTTTGATCAACGTACCCACTTGAACAGAGGAGAAGCAATATGGACATCGGAAGGAAATCGGCTTGTGCATTCATTGCTCTTGTGTTGCTCTGCATTTGCTGGAGCGCATGTCTGGATCAGACGAATGTGGCGCTGCGCAAGGAAACGAGAACGGCAAAGCAGGTCAGATGCCGGCTTACTACGACGCTGAGCTGTTCACCGTCAACATGAAGGAGATGCCCAACTCCGACCCGTTAATCGAGCACAACAAGAGCATCAACGTAATCTATGCTTCGAACGATCTGGACGAGGAACAGGATTTCATTCCTGTGATCGATGCCATCCAGGGTGACGGGTTCAATCCCTTGTGGCTTCAAGTCCTCATCGTCTTCAATGACGGGTTTACGCCTCACCAGTTCTTCTCTGACGAGGAGGTCCTGGACGCTGCCGCCGAACCCTGTCCTGAAATCACTCTCGTCGTGACGGACGAAGTGTATCGTTGCGCTGTTGTTGGCCCGAAATAAGCGAGGAGACAACGAACCTCCCCGCTGCGCAAGCGGGGAGGTTCGCGCAACACGATGGTGTCAGACACCTTCTGCAGGCCGTCTCGGGCGAGAAGCGACAGCGGCAGGGATAGTCTCTGGGCATTTTCCCTTTGACCCACGTGCGGGCAAGGCGATTGCGGAATGCGGAATTCGGAGTGCGGAGTAGGGAGCCGGGGCGGGACGCCGGATTGCGGAGTCGGTGCCGGTTGTCAGTTGGCGGTTGCCGGTTGTCGGGCTGCTCTTGCCGTCCTTGTTTCTTACCCTCTTTCCTTCAGTCTTCGGGCCTCTGCGGCCCCGGCGAGAGACGCTCTTCGTTGCGGCCGGGACCATTGGTGGGCAGAGCCCTTGTTGTTCTACACATCTTTGGGGTGTGGTCGGAATACGGTGGCAATCGGCGAGCCTCTTCGTAGGTCGTGCGTCCCCGCACGACCCGTCCGGGCCCTTGCAACGGACTGGATACTGTACAAGGCCACAGCCGAAAGAGGACGAGCGAGGACGCTCGTCCTACGCGGAGCCCCGAATCCGCCACCGAATGCCGACCGCACCCCTTCGGGGCCGCTGCGCCGAGATGTGTAGAACAAACAGGGCAGAGCCCACCCTACCGGCTCTCGCCGAAGCCGCATTTTGACCCTCTATCCGTGTTCAACAGCCTTCATCGGCGGTTGGCGGTTTGCAGTTGTCGGTTCTCGGTTCGGAATCTGTGTGTATCCGCGTGAATCCGTGTCTGCATCGTTTTCTCTGTGTGCTCTGCGGCAAGCTGGTTTGGGCACGGGTTTCGCGGAAATCGGTGAGAAAATGGGGGTGGGGGAGAACCTGGGAGGAGGGCTGGGCGTAGAATACTGTGATGAGGAAGGTCAAAGAGAGACTGCATCCCCGAAGCTCTTTGAGAGTCAAGAATTGATCGTTTGCCTGTGCACCCCGCCAGGGAACCGGCGAGAAGCTCAGTTGACGGTTGTCAGTTCTCAGGGCGGGAGTTGCGACTGTCCGCAGTAATGATGACAAGGGGCGGGGAAGAAATTGAAAGAGCGGCGGATGGGCGAACACGGGGCCGGGAGGGGCGTAAAGATATGTGCGGCTCATCGTAGAGAGAAAAAACTAAAATAGTGTTGACGACGAGCCGATAGCGTAGTAGAATACCGATCTCAATGGTGAGTGTAAACGCCAGTTGAAAGGCATCGTTAGTTTTGAAACGAGTCCTGATAACCTGTAACAAATTCAAGCTTTGACTGCCTGGGAAACCTGTGTGAAGGTACCCGAACCGCTGGCAGAAAAAAGCAGCGGTTTTTTTGTTGCTCTTTCTAAAGTACAAAGATATAAACCGACGATTCGAACCAATTGAGGCTGACCGGTTTTGCAGTACAAAGCTGAGGTTGGATCAAGGGCTCGTAGCTCAGTTGGTTAGAGCGCACGCCTGATAAGCGTGAGGTCGGTAGTCCGAATCTACCCGGGCCCACTTGGAGATCTGTGATTTCAAATTTGAGATCTCAGATACCTTTGGTGCGGTCCGGGGGACGTAGCTCAACTGGGAGAGCGCTAGCTTTGCAAGCTAGAGGTTGCCGGTTCGACCCCGGTCGTCTCCATTCTCCTTCGCGAAGGCGAGGGAGGAGTCGGACGGGATGATGTGGATCTGTGTCTGCGACGCTGAGGCAAGCACGACCAGCCGCGGGCATCTCGACTGACGAAAAATTTTTGAGCTTTTTTAGATTTTCCGGTTGCAATGGAAAAGACTTGGCGTAGAATACAAGGCTTTCCAGCACACGGAAAAAAAGTGGCAAGTGATCTTTGACAAGTGTATAGCGGATGCGTGGGAAATATAATTCCCATCGAGTACTCCCATTCCATATGGGAACTTGATATGAGCACTCATTAGGCGACTTGAGCACAACTGATTCAAACCTATTCAATCTCTGATTGATATGGTCAAGTTACTAAGGGTGTATGGTGGATGTCTAGGCGTCGAGAGGCGATGAAGGACGTGGCTGACTGCGATAAGCTCGGGGCAGGTGTCTAGCAACCGTTAATCCCGAGATTTCCGAATGGGGCAACCCGTTGTCACTGGGCAACCAGATGGCATCACCTGCGGCTGAATGCATAGGCCGTATGGAGCGAACGCAGGGAACTGAAACATCTTAGTACCTGCAGGAAAAGAAATCAACCGAGACTCCGTCAGTAGCGGCGAGCGAAAGCGGAAGAGCCCAAACCGGGGGCTTGCTCCCTGGGGTTGCGGGCGCCGACATTATCAGAGGGACGGTTAGTGGAACGATCTGGAAAGTTCGACCACAGAAGGTGATAGTCCTGTACGCGAAAACCGAATCTCTGAGTTGGCGTTCCAGAGTAGCACGGAGCTCGTGAAACTCTGTGTGAAGCTGGGGGGACCACCCTCCAAGGCTAAGTACTCCTCGACGACCGATAGTGGAAAGTAGGGCGAGTGAACGATGAAAAGAACCCCTATTAGGGGAGTCAAAAGAACCTGAAACCATACACCTACAACCGGTGGTAGCCCGATGATCCGTCTTCGGACGGATAACGGGTGACCGCGTACCTTTTGCATAATGAACCGGCGAGTTACCGTCTGTGGCAAGGTTAAGCACTTCAGGTGCGGAGCCGTAGCGAAAGCGAGTCTGAAAAGGGCGATTTAGTCGCAGGTGGTAGACCCGAAACCACGTGATCTACCCATGGCCAGGTTGAAGGGGATGTAAAAGTCCCTGGAGGACCGAACTCACTAGCGTTGAAAAGCTCTGGGATGAGCTGTGGGGAGGAGTGAAAGTCTAATCAAACGTGGAGATATCTCGTTCTCTTCGAAATAACTTTTGGGTTAGCCTTGAGTCATTACTTTGCGGGGGTAGAGCTACTGAATGGGGATAGGGGACCACCAGTCTACCTACCCCAACCAAACTCCGAATACCGCAAAGCGTATCTCGGGAGATAGACTGCGAGTGATAACATCCGTGGTCGAAAGGGAAACAACCCTGATCGCCAGCTAAGGTCCCAAAGTTCTGCTAAGTTCATAAGGAAGTTGAATTGCTGTGACAGCCAGGATGTTGGCTTAGAAGCAGCCACCATTTAAAAAGTGCGTAATAGCTTACTGGTCGAGCAGTTTGGCGCCGACGAATGACCGGGAATAAGCAGAACACCGAAGCTGCGGGTTTGCGAGAGGCTGCGGCCTCTTGCAAGCGGTAGGAGAGCGTTGCTGTCTGCAGTGAAGCCGTACGGAAACGAGCGGTGGAGCGTCAGCAAGTGATTATGCCGGCATGAGTAACGATAAACCAGGTGAGAATCCTGGTCGCCGAAAGCCTAAGGTTTCCTGGGGAAGGTAAATCCGCCCAGGGTTAGTCGGACCCTTAGTCCAGGCCGAAAGGCGTAGACGATGGACAGCAGGTTAATATTCCTGCACCGTGTCGTCGGACGAAGTCAGTGACGCATCTGTTGATGTCATCCCACGATTAGTAGTGTGGGTCCCGCAAGGGCGAGGCCAATTATGATGCCGAAGTGATTGACGCAGATGCCGAGAAATAGCTGACGTAGGTCGATGGCGGCACGTCCGTACCACAAACTGACACAGGTAGGCGAGGAGAGTATCCTCAGGCGCTCGAGAGAACCGTCGTTAAGGAACTAGACAAATTGACCCCGTAAGTTCGCGAGAAGGGGTCCCTACAGGTGTGTTTGATTTTATCGAGCACATGCTGAGGGCGCAGAAAAGTGGCTCTGGCGACTGTTTATCAAAAACACAGTTCTCTGCTAAGTCTTAAAGACGATGTATAGAGAATGACGCCTGCTCGGTGCCGGAAGGTTAAGGGGAAGGGTTAACTCCTTCGGGGGTGAAGCTCAGAACTGAAGCCCCGGTAAACAGCGGCCGTAACTATGACGGTCCTAAGGTAGCGAAGTTCCTTGTCGGGTAAGTTCCGACGTGCATGAACGGCGTAACGACTGGAGCATTGTCTCAACGACGGACTCGGTGAAATTGTAGATCTGGTGAAGATACCAGATTCCCGCAGCAAGACGGAAAGACCCCGTGAACCTTTACTGTAGCCTGGTATTGATGCCTGGCATGACTTGCGTAGGATAGGTGGGAGGCTGTGAAGCCCGGATTCTGGTCCGGGCAGAGCCAACGTTGAAATACCACCCTGGCCATGTTAGTCACCTAACCACGTCCCGTGAATCCGGGCGTGGGACAGTGCTAGGTGGGCAGTTTGACTGGGGCGGTCTCCTCCTAAAAGGTAACGGAGGAGTTCAAAGGCACACTCAGCGTGGTTGGCAATCACGTTTAGAGCGCAAGGGTATAAGTGTGCTTAACTGCGAGGCTCAATGCGCCGAGCAGATGCGAAAGCAGGACCTAGTGATCCGGCGATTCTGAGTGGAAGGGTCGTCGCTCAACAGATAAAAGGTACTCCGGGGATAACAGGCTGATCTCCACCGAGCGTTCACAGCGGCGTGGAGGTTTGGCACATCGATGTCGGCTCATCACATCCTGGGGCTGAAGGCGGTCCCAAGGGTTGGGCTGTTCGCCCATTAAAGTGGTACGCGAGCTGGGTTCAGACCGGCGTGAGCCAGGTCGGTCCCTATCTGCTGTGGGCGCAGGAATCTTGAGGGGCCATTTCCTTAGTACGAGAGGATTAGGAAGTACCGACCTCTGGTGTACCGGTTGTCCTGCTAAGGGCACGGCCGGGTAGCTAAGTCGGGAAAGGATAACCGCTGAAAGCATCTAAGCGGGAAGCCCACCCCGAGATGAGGATTCCATGTGACTTCGGTCACTGAAGGGCCCTGGAAGACCACCAGGTCGATAGGCCGGAGGTGTAAGGCGAGAAATCGCTTCAGCTTACCGGTACTAATGCCCGAAGACTTGACCATATCAATCATGGATTGCATGGGTCAAGTAGCCAATGACGCTCATTGCATCCGCTTACACTTCAAAGATTCCTCCCTGCACAGGCAGGGGGGGCTCTTTGAGATCTGAGATTGGAAATTGTCAGGCGAAAGCCTGATATACGAATTTCCTGGTGACCTTACGTACGGGGAAACGCCTGTTCCCATTCCGAACACAGAAGCTAAGCCCGTCGCGGCCGATGGTAGTCCTTCGGGGCGAGAGTAGGTGATTGCCAGGAATTTTTATGAGGGCCGGTTCCCTAAAGGACCCGGCCCTTTTTTATTTACTCGGTGAAACGCGACGCTTCACACGATCTCGATGGCCGTGGCGATGATCTCGGACAGAATGCTGGCTGTGTCTGGGTTTTTGTACTCATCCCAAAAGACGCACTTGGGTTCTATCGCCGGGTCGACTTGGGCTGCCCAGTGGAAGAGCGCTGCGGTGATCTCAATGCGCCTCGTATGGTCGGCCTCCTCCACGACGACGGCGACGTCGATGTCGCTCTGCGGCGTGGCGCGTCCCTTTGCGTACGAGCCGTAGAGCAGCACCTTGCGGATCGGGAACTGCCGGCTGGCCGATTCGTGGAATCGAAGAATCTTCTCGCGAATTACAGCTTCGACCTGATCCATGCAAACACCTCGCGCGTAGATTTCAGAATCGCACCGGCCTTTGCCTCGGTCAGGATTGCGGCCAACTCCTGAATGTCCTCAGTGTAGCGGGATTCGATGTAAGCGGTTGCCAGATCGTACTGAGCGAGTGAGAGCCAGTCTTCGACTATCTTCTCTTTCATCGTTTCCCAGTCCCGGCCGCGTATGCTCATCGATGGGACCGAGCAGGCATTCGCGGCTCACCTGGCATTTCACACCGCACCCATGCCCCGGGATAGCACAAATCTGCCGGTGAGTCGCCGGATATGCCATCTGAATGGCGGTGAAATGGGTAGTCGCTTTGCGGCGAGAGTAGGTGATGGCCAGGAAGTTTTTACAAGCCCTGTCGGGTAGCCTCGACAGGGCTTTCCTTTTGCGCGGGGGCTTGCAGGAAACTACTTGCCCGGAATGTCTGGCCGCTTCATAATAGTCCTTTGAAGGCTCTCAGTCCGACCTGGGGCCGGAGAGAGGTGGTTTGTTATGAGTGGTATCGAATTCGTGGTGGCTGATAAGGGCGCCGAGAAGGCGGTCGTCATCGATTTGAAGAAATTCGGGGATGTCTGGGAGGACTTCTACGACACGCTGATCGCCCAAAGCCGAGTGAATGAGCGTCGCGAGTCGCTGGCCTCGGTAAAGAGACGCCTGCAACGCAAGGGCAAACTCAATGGCTGAGTATGCCGTCACGTTTGCGCGGTCCGCACGGGCGAGTTGGAGTCCTTGGAGAACGCGGTTGTCAGCAGAGTATTTGCGGCCAGAGTAGGTGATTGCCAGGGGTTCTTTACAAGGGCCGGTTCCGCATAGGAGCCGGCCTCTGCCGTTTCTCCGTGCTGCGCGGCGTTGCCCTCTGTGTTATCGCGAGGAGAACCAAGGGGCAACCAAGTAGGGTTTGCCCCTGCTGATGGCCGGTGCTACACTGCGAGCGGATGGTCGGTGTGGGAAGGAGTCTCGCAATTGTGATCAGGAGTGACACGGATGATGGATTGGCTGTTCAAGAGCGGCGACGAAGCTCGGCGGGTGGAGCGGTATCGGCGGTTGCGGCAGATTGGGCGGAAACTGAATGGCGAGGTCCTGCCCAAGTATCTGCCGAGACGGGCGTTTGAGACGTGTGCCAAGAAACTCGGCCTTTGGCAGCGGGGCACGCTGGTCTTCGAATCTGAGGACGAGATGAGCGTCTTGATGGACTATTGCATCCACGATTTTCGCCCGAAGGCGGGCAACGCCGTCGAGCAGTACGTCGCGAATGCGAATCCGGACCCCGGCTCAGAGGAATACGCCGTGCTTAAGGCCATGCTGGAGTCGTTCTACACGCTCGCCCAGGTAACAGAGGTTCTGCCGGGCGTTGGCATTCGCGTCACCGACCTGTTAGCGGAGGGGTGTGAGTATCTGGTCGTCGATATAGGTTCCGGCGGGACTGCCAGGAAGGGCTGGGTGGTCGCAACAAGGATTCTGCCTTACTACGAGTTCGTAACGATGTCGGGTGCGGGCTTGCCTGTGGACGAGGGGACATTGGAGGAGGTTCGTCGCTCGATTCTCCCACGGCACAGAACAGACCAGGCCGGCCGCTGCCCACTTCATGGTGGCCGACAAAAGGCCAGCGATCTGACGGCCGCCATCATTCGCCTGTGCCTGAGCCGGCATGTGATGGACCGGATTCGATATGCAGACGTGCCTCGGCCGCGCACCGTCTGAACCCTGGGTTGCCATTCGCGTAGTCGGTGGCACAACGATGCCGGATGGAAGTCAAAAGGCATCCCCGAAATCACGCCGAAGGCCAAGCCGACCTATGTCGAGCGATAGATAAGAGGAGATCAATGAGACGAGAACAACGACGCCAGAAGTTGGTAGTTCTACTCAGAAATCCCACGCGCGAGATGCGCAGGAGACTATCATCCTTGAAGCGCGAAGGCAAAGAAAGGTTTGCCCTCGATGACTTCATCTGGCACGCCCTTCTCCTTAGCTTCTCCACATGGGGCAACTCACGAGGAAGAGCCGGTTTGATCGATAACCGATGCAATTATCGTCGCGTGACGTTTCCTGTATTGATGCGAATGTCGGAGAGCAAACGCAGAGCGCACATTGAACGCATATTGCGCGATGCCAAGGTGAATCGGCCCCTGCGAAAGGCGGAACTCCTGAACCGTAATGTGACGATCCTTCAGAACATGGGTGGGTTGAAGGGAGCGAAAAGCAGAGCACTGGCTCAGAAAGGTACAGACGCGAAGATCCGCTTCATGAAGCAGTTTTATGGCATTGGCGACAAGTACGCACGTAATATCTGGATGGATGCGTATGATTCCGATTTCCATCAGTCGATTGCTGTGGACGCTCGCATTAAGAGCCTGTCAAATGCCTTGGGATACCACTTCGACAGCTATGCAGGGGAGGAAGAATTCTACCGGCAGATTGCGGAAGATGCCGCGCGCGAGCCGTGGGAAGTGGACAGGCTGGTCTACAATTTCAAGGACGAATTAATGGAGGGGATCGGCCACCGTAGAATCTGCAATTCCTCAAGTGGATGTCGTGTTGCAGGTCTGAGCAAATCGCGTGACAATGTTCCACCGGCGACGCAAACTGTCCGCCGTCGGTCGCAAGTATGTAGGGTGGGTTCTCAACCCACGCGTTAATGTCCGCTATTCGCCTCCGGAAATATCTTCGAACTCGGAGCGTTGATTGAGGAGGGATTGTCGGCCGTAGTAGCCTTCGCGCAGGTATTGGTGGTAGGTTGACCAGGACCAGTCGGTTGGGTCTGTGACTAAGCCGTGTTTGACCGGGTTGAAATGGATATAGTTGATATGCCTGCTGAGGTCGAGCTCATCACGGATCTTGTGTTCCCAGAATCGTCGTTGCCAGATGGCGGCCTCATTGCTGCGCAGGTGGGATGGCTTGCGAGCGACGTCGTGACCGCCGGCGCGAAGGTACTCGCGTGTGAAGGTCGCCTTGATGCCGGCCCAGCGGCTGGAGAAATCGGCATCGTCGGGCGGCAGTCTCCAGATGCAGTGCAGGTATTCCGGCAGGAGACACAGGGCGGTGATCTCAAAGGGCTTGCGCTCCTTCACCGTCTGCCACGCGTGACGCAAACAGGCTCGGGCTGCCTCCTCGGCGAAGATCGGACGCCTGTCGTAGGTCACGACGGTGAAGAAATAGCAGCCGCCTGGAGAATCGGCGCGTCGATAATGGGACATATCGCGATCCTTCTGCAAAATCACGCGTGGGTTAAGAACCCACCCTACGAATTCTTGGACACGGCCGTAGTCGCTCCCTGTTGAGAATGCGTGTGTGTCGGGGTGGATCGGCGGCGGGTCAGTCTTTGTTTGATGGTGGCCAACAGGGAGGGTTTGGGGGGAGGTTGAGGAGGCGTATTCACCGTAGAGGGCTCGACAACTGAGGACGCCGGGTGCGGACCACGGACAGAATTGGCCGTATTCCCGTCAGAGATTCGGTGGATTGGGGGAGTCTTTTCTTGTGTATTTGTGCGGGTTTGGTAGACTGAGAGGGAGAAAGGTGAGCCGGTTGCCGCGGGCCGGACCGGTGAGGATGGTACTATGGGAGACGCCGCTATGAAGAGACGATGCGGTTTCACGCTCATCGAGCTGCTGGTCGTCATTGCCATCATCGCCCTGTTGATGGGTATTATGATCCCCGCCTTCTCGAGGATCAAGAGGCAGGCGGCGGGCAGCGTGTGCCTCTCGAATCAACACCAGCTCGTGCTGGCCTGGATTCTGTACGCCCAGGACAACGACCACAAGCTCGTTGGCGGCCACGACGGGCATACCAGCTCGCCCAGCATAAAATATGACTGGGTGCAACTGCCGCAGACTGAGGACGGGACCCTGGTGCCGATCGCCGCGGACAGGCTGGAAGATCAGAAACGCGGCTGCGAACGCGGCGCCCTGTTCCCCTACGCGCGGGAGGTCGATCTCTATCACTGCCCCAGCGACCGCAGAAACCGCAGCGAGTTGACGCATCGCAGTTACGGCATTCCCGGCAGCATGAACGGCGACGTCGGCACCGGGGCGACCAGTTGGCTCATGCAGAACTGGGGATATCCCTCCTATAAGAAGCTCACGGAGATCAAGAATCCGGGCATGAAGTATGTCTTCCTCGAGGAGAAGACCGACGTGGGCGGCTGGAACTGGGGGTCGTGGAACCTGGAGAAGCAGGGGGACCGCTGGTGGGACCCGATCGTCGTGCGCCATGGCTCGCTCAGCGTGCTGGGCTTCTCCGACGGTCACGCCGTCCAGCATCAGTGGCGGCAGAAGAGCACCCTGGCCATGACCTACGTGGACTATCCCAAAGCCATCCAGTGGCCCGTCAACGATGGGACCGACGATCTCGAATTCATGCGCCAAGGCTATAATCCTGCCCGCTGAGAGAGCACCGGCCTGCTATTCGCCTGCCCGCCCGCCATCGAACCATTTGTTCCGCTGGAGCAGAGCATGTAGGGTGGGTTCTCAACCCACGCGTTAAAGTCCTTCATTCACCTCCAGAAATACCCTCGAACTCGGAGCGTTGGTTGAGAAGGCTCTGTCGGCCGCAAAAGGCGTCACTGAGGTACCGGTGGCAGGTTGACCAGGGCCAGTCCGTCGGGGCCGCAACCATGCCGAGCTTGACCGGGTTGATAGGGATATTGGAGACGCGTGGGTTGAGAACCCACCCTACGAATCCTTGGGCACAACCTTGGTTACGCGTGGTTGAGGACCCGTGCGTGTTGGCGTGAATCGGCCGCGGGTCAGGATTCGTTTGAGAGCGGCCAGGAGGGAGGGTTTGGGGGGGAGATTCAGGAAGGCATATTCGCCGTGGAGGGCGCGGGCGGCGTCACGCTCGTTGGCGAACAGGCCGAGGGAGCGCGGGCGGCCGTTGTACTGGATTCGCGAGTACCACTTTTGCTCTCGCTTGTTCCAGCAGACTCCTTTGAACTTGGATGAGCGGCCCTGCTGGGGGCGCTGATCGTGCGCGTTCTGGGCTTTGTTGCAGGGGCGCAGGTTGCGCTTGGTGTTGTTGAGGCCCTGGTGGTCGATGTGGTCGACGACCCTATCAGCGGGGGCATTCATGATCACGCGATGCATGCGGAGCTGGCGGCCGCCCTCGCTGCGCACGGCGTAGAAGCTGTTGCCCTGTCTGGCGGCACACCACTTGTGGTGGGCGAGCGCGGCATAGTCCTCCGGATCCACGAGGGCGAACTTGCCCTGCGTCAGCGGGATCTTGCGGTAGGGGTAGCCGACGAGCAGCCGACGACACAGGAGCAGGAGGGGGGCGAAATGGGTTTCGAGGAAGACTTGGACGCGAAACATGCGGTCGCTCATGCGTGTACCTGCCAACACGGGTTGACGCTGGCGGGCCGTCCACGCATCGGTCCGCTCCCGGCCGATCCGCGCCGGGCTCGATGCGCCGCCCGCCGGAGGGAAATAACGCGTCCCTCCATATATGCTCCGAGATGCGCGAATCGGTCGAAAATTCTGTGCGCCGGCGACAGGCGAATTGACGTAAGTCCTTGTGCCGGCGGGAGTAAAGTTTTTCTACTTAACAGCCGTTTTTCATTCTAAACCGTGGCGCGAATCGTGCGTTTTTCGAACCATTTGTGCACCGCCTGCTATAGCTGGGACGCCATCCTCAATTCAAGACCAGGAAACGTAAAGCGCCCGGAATTCCCCTCCGCACCGTCACCGTCGTGACAGGAAAGCTCCCGAGACCGAAGTATGATCCTCCCCCCGATGCAGGCTTGAGAAGGCAACCGGAAAGGAAGTGGAGACTCCCATTGCCGCCACCTGTTCGTCCAAGTACAATTGAAACAGCCGATAGGTATCCAAGTCTGTGGGCCCTATGACGTATCATCAGCATTAGACGCTTGATTTCCGACAATAGAAAGGAATAGAGAGATGGCCAGTCCCGCCACGCATCGCTTGGCCTTGCTCGCATTGTTTTGCCTGCTCGTTCTCAGCGGCTGCAAGGATGCTGAGAACGAGCAGGGCGCAGCCAATGCCGAAGCGGCGAGGACGACTCTTGCAGAGGTCAACATCCAACTTGAAAAGGTTAAGGCCGAATTGGAGGCGACACAAAAAGAAAGAGGCGGCTTGAAGACAAAGGTCAACGATCTCTCGGCATCCCTTGAGAGCGTCAAGACCAAGCTGGCCGCCGTCACCCAGGCCCATGATAAGCTTCGGGCGGCCGCGAAAGAGGTGACAACCCTGAAAGACCAGTTGACTCAACTCACTCGGGATAGAGATTCAACCCTTGCGGAACTTGCAGATGCCCGGGCCATGGTAGAGAAGCTCAGGAGTCAGGTGCAGGAACAGATACAGAAGGTCACCTCGGTTCAGAAGCAAAACAATCAGCCGCAACCGTCAACTGACGAACCGAAGAGGGTCATCCTCGCCGCGTCTGCGGCCAACGTTTCCGGGGGCGGTGCTCCAGTTCCAGCCGTAACGGTTGTCGCGCCAGGCGCAGCGGATACGGGCCGGCCCGCACCGCCGACAGGTGCCGGACCTGCCCTGACCGGCAAAACGATCGATCTGGGCAAGGGGGTCAGCATGGAGTTTGTTTTGATGCCGGCCGGGAGCTTCGACATGGGTTCTCCTGATTCCGAAAAGGGAAGGGATAGCGACGAAGGACCAGTGCGCACGGTTCAAATTGCCAAGGCATTCTACATCGGCAAATACGAGGTGACTCAAGAGCAATATCTGGCCGCCATGGGGACCAAGCCGAGCAAGCTCAGCGGGCAGAATCTGCCCGTCGAGACTGTCTCATGGGAGGAGGCCGCAGCGTGTTGCCGGAAGATTGGAGGCAGGCTACCCACGGAGGCGGAGTGGGAGTACGCTTGCCGGGCCGGCTCAAAGACTCGGTTCTGCTACGGCGATGACCTGAACGATGCGCAGTTGGGCGAATATGCGTGGTACTCGGGCAACAGCGGCAGTACGACCCACGCGGTCGGTCAGAAGAAGCCGAACTCGTTTGGCCTGTATGATATGCATGGCAACGTCTATGAATGGTGTTCGGACTGGTTTGCGGGCTACGCAAACGCGCAGACTGTCAACCCGTTCGGGGCCTCCTCCGGGCAATCTCGTGTCTGTCGCGGCGGTGGTTGGATCGTCGGCGCCCGGTTCTGCCGCTCCGCCAATCGCCACGTCTTCTCACCCGATTTCCGGAGCGTTGGCCTCGGTTTTCGTGTTGTCCTGGACTCAAATTGACCTTTTGCTCTTTCCCTCTGTTCGAGGTACACAAGCCAGGTCCTCGCTCGCCACCACTTCGCTCCCGTGGAGCCATACGAATTGGGCGGTACAAAAGCGGCTTGATCAGGGCCTGGGCAGGGGGTCGGTGAGGACCAGGAGGAAGGTGGCGATGGGGCCGAGCAGAAGCGAGAGGAGGAACCAGTTGAAGCCGCTGCGGTTCTTGGCCTGGGCGAGCCCGGCGTTGATCAGGGCCAGCGTTCCCCAGCCGATGGCGTACGACGATTGTTGCGGAAGACCGGGACCCATGTTCATCACGTCCTTTCAAGAGCGAACAAATGCTCGTGCTTACGTCTATGTAGGATAGACGTGCGTGCGGGCGAAAAACTCAACGGATAATGATGATTCTCACCCCGCCGGTCCTGAGAACGACAGACTGCGGGTTTTGTGGTAAGATGGCCCTGGCTATGATTCAACGATTTAGAGATCAACTGCTGCATTGCGAATGCTGCCCGCGCAGGTGCGGCGTGAACCGGCTGGAAGGCGAGAACCGGATTCTGCCGGGTCGCCGGCGATGCGCTGATTTCTTATGCCGGGCTGCACCTCGGTGAGGAGCCGCCGATTTCGGGAACGCGCGGCTCCGGTACCATCTTCTTCGCCGGGTGCAATCTCCGCTGTGTCTTTTGCCAGAATCATCAAATCAGCCAGGACTTCCGGGCGAGCCAGATGCAGAGCTTGACGACGGAAACTCTTGCGGGCGAGATGCTGCGCCTCCAAGAGGCCGGGGCTCACAACATCAGCCTGGTCTCCGCCTTCTCACGTGATCTGTCAGGCGGCCGACGCCATCGTTGCGGCGAAGAACAAGGGCCTGGCGATTCCCATCGTGTACAATTCGAACGGGTACGATTCCGTGAACTCGCTGCGGCAGGTGCGCGGGCTTGTCGATATCTATCTGCCGGATATCAAGTACCTGTCCAATGACCTGGCCCGGCGCTACTCGACCGCCGGCGATTACGCCGACATCATTCCCGGCGTGCTCCGTGAGATGCTGGAGCAGGTGGGCCACCTGGAGGTGGACGAGGACGGCATCGCTCGTCGCGGGCTGCTTGTCCGCCATCTGGTCCTGCCCGGCGCCGTGGACAACAGCCGGCAGTGTCTGGCCCTCCTGGCCAAACTCTCCCCGGCCACCCATGTCAGTATCATGTCGCAGTACTCCCCCCAGTACCGTGCCGCCCAATATCCCGAGATCAACCGGCCCTTGACCGTCCACGAGTACGACGAGATCACCGACTACGCCGTCGAGCTGGGCCTGGAAAACGCCTTCATCCAGGAGCTCGACAGCCGCCACCGCTACCTTCCCGATTTCGACCTCGACCGCCCGTTCGAGTAATCGCGGTTGCTACTGCGTCTTTTGCACCTGCGAATCCGGGCATATGATGGTTGAGGCGCGCGGCGTCAGACAGGTGAAGTGCGCTCGAAATGAGCCGCGGGGAGGCAAGGGATTTCCTGAAGAACACCCCGACAATTCCTCAGTATTCTTGTACAAGAGACGTACAAGAGATGCCCGCATTATGAGAATTTGCTTTCGATCGCTTTGAGCTTTGCAAAGGAATTCCTCCGTTTCGCCAAGTGCCCGGGGAATCGTGTTATGGTCAGGAGCCGGAAGTCCAGAACGAGCGAGAACATACGCCGGCCAAGCCGGAATGCAGAGCGATTGCACCCAAACAAATCGCAGCCACGGCTCGCCCGCCGGATCAAAGAGCCGGTGAACGCGGAAGCCGAGAAATCACTGCGCGAGGCGGAACAAAGATTCAAGACGATCTTCGACAACACCAGCGACGGGATCTTTCTGCACGATTTGGAAACCCGGAGACTCACGATATGCAACAAGTCCTGCTCGCAGATGCTGGGCTATACCGAGGAAGAGCTCATGACGCTTAGCGTCGCGGATATCCATCCCGAAGCGGACCTTCCTTTTATCTACGCGCAAATCGAGGAATTCCTCAAAGGGGGCAAGCCGGTCCGTTGTGATATCCGATTCAAGCGAAAGGATGGGAGCATCCTTTTTGCCGATGTGAGCCCCAACCTGGTGCTGCTCGACGGCAGACGACATATGCTGGTCGCCCTGAAGGATATCACCGAGCGCAAGCGGGCGGAGGAGTCGCTGGCCGAGAGTGAGCGGAAATACCGTTCCCTGGTGGAGAACATCCCCGACGTCACGTGGACGACGGATCGGCAGGGACGCACGCTGTTCATCAGCCCGAACGTAATGGACGTCTATGGGTACTCTGCCGAGGAGATTTACGCCGCGAGCGATACCTGGCTGGGAAACGTTCATCCCGACGACCGGCCGCGCATGGAAGAGGCCTTTCACGAGCTGTTCACGAAGAACAAGAAGTATGACGTCGAATACAGAATCCGGCGCAAGGACGGGGCCTGGATCTGGCTGCACGACCGGTCGGTGTCGAGCTACGAGAAGGATGGACAGTGGTATGCCCACGGCATATTCTCCGATATCACGGCGCGTAAGCGGATGGAGGAGGAACTCCGGCAGCACGCGGAGCATTTGGAGGAGTTGGTCGAAGCACGAACGAGGGAGCTGCAGGAAAGTGAGGCAGGGCTGGTCGCCGCCCAGCGCCTGGCTCACATCGGCTCCTGGCAGTGGAGCGTTGGCGAGGACACGGCCAGTTGGTCGGAGGAGACGTTCCGGATTTTCGGCATTGCTCGCGGGCCGCTTCAGCAGCATCGCGAGGACTTCCTCTCAAGAATCGTTCCGGAGGACCGACATCGCGTCGATCACGCTCTGGCCGACGCCTTGAGCGGCACCAGGGACTACGATCTGGACTATCGAATCACACTGCCGGACGGCCGAGAGAGGGTGATTCACGCACAGGCGCAGGTCCTGCGGAGCAGCGATGGGCGGCCTGTCATGATGCATGGGACGGTCCAGGACATCACCGAGCGCAAGCGGGCGGAAGAGGCGCTGGCCGAGAGCCGCAAGAAATACCGCGGGCTGGTGGAGAAGATCAACGACTGGGTCTGGGAGATCGATGCGAACGGTGTATACACCTACTCGAGCCCTCGCTCGCTGGAACTGCTGGGGTACGCGCCCGAGGAGATCGTGGGAAAAACGCCCTTCGACTTCATGCCGCCCGCCGAAGCACAGCGGGTCAGGAACGCCTTCCGCCCCATCTATCTCGCGCGGAAGCCCCTGGAGCTGCTCGAGAACACGCTCGTGCGGAAGGATGGCGTTCTGGTCGCCGTCGAGACCAGCGGCATGCCGATGTTCGCAGAAGACGGATCCTTCCTGGGGTATACGGGCATCGACCGCGACGTGACCTCGCGCAAGCGGGCGGAGGAGGCGCTGCGGGAGAGCGAGCAGCGGTACCGGCGGTTGATCGAGAACCTCAAGGGGTCTCATTTCATCTACGTGCACGACACGAAGGGAATGCTTACATACGTGAGTGAGTCGGTCACTGAGGTCCTCGGTTATACGCTGGATGAAGGCATGCCTCATTATGGCAAATACTTCACAGATCATCCTGCCAATCAGGCTGCACGCCGGCATACCGAACTGACCCTTCAAGGGATTCGTCAGCCGCCCTACGAGGTCAACATTTGGCACAAGGACGGATCGAGCCGGTGGCTGGAGGTACAGGAAGTGCCGGTTCTTGACGCGGAGGGCAGGGTGATTGCTGTAGAGGGCGTGGCCCAGGACATCACCGAGCGCAAGGGGGCGGAGGAGGCGCTGCGAGAAAGCGAGCAACGGTTGAAGCGGGCGCAGGAGATCGCCCATCTCGGAAGCTGGGAGCTCGATCTGACGAACGATCATTTGTCCTGGTCCGATGAGGTGTATCGGATCTTCGGTCTGCAGCCGCAGGAATTCGGCGCTTCCTATGAAGCCTTCCTGACCTATGTGCATCCGGATGATCGCGATGCGGTGGACGCCGCCTATTCCAGCTCGCTGCGCGAGGGACGAGACACCTATGAGATCGAACACCGTGTCGTCAGGAGGTCCACCGGCGAGATCCGCATCGTTCATGAGAAGTGTGAACACATCCGCGATGCATCCGGCCGGATCATCCGCTCCTTTGGCATGGTCCACGACATCACCGAGCGCAAGCGGGCGGAGGAGTCGCTGCAGTTCACCCAGTTTGCCGTGGATCACACGGCAGATGCCGCATTCTGGATGACCAAAGATGCGGGGTTCTTCTACGTGAACGAAGCGGCCTGCCAGGCATTGGGCTATTCCCGCGATGAGCTGCTGAAGATGACGGTATATGATATCGACCCGGCATTTACGCAGAGCATGTGGGCCGATAGCTGGCGCCGGCTCAAGAAGGAAAAGAGCATCGTCTTTGAGACGGTCCATCAGGCTAGGGACGGGAAGATCTATCCCGTCGAAATCAGAGCGAATTACCTGGAGTTCGGCGGCCGCGAGTACGACTGCGCCTTCGCCCGGGACATCACCGAACGCAAGCGGGCGGAGGAGTCGCTGCGAGTGAGCGAAGAGAAGTTTCGGGCCATGGCCGACCAGGCCCCGATCATGATCGGGGTCACGAACGAGAAGGGGGAAATCACCTTTCTGAACCAGGCGTGGCTTGACTTCCGAGGAAGGACCCTTGAGGAGGAAGCCGGCTGGAACTGGGCCGACGAGGTGTACCCGGAGGACCGGGACCGCGTTGTGACAGCCATGCAGTCTGCCATCGAGCGAGGGGATCGCTATTCCATCGAATATCGTATCCGCAACCGCCGGGGGGACTACCGCTGGGTCATCGACACGGCTGTGCCCCTGCTGGGACCTGGAGGCGAATCGCGCGGCTACATCGGTACGGCCTTGGACATTACCGAACGCAAGCAGGCGGAGGAAGCGCTGCGGGAAAAAGAACATCTCCTGTCCGAGTCGCAGCGGATCGGCCACATCGGAACCTGGAGTGTGGATCTGGCGACCGATGCCGTCACCTGGACCAGTGAAACCTATCGGCTCTTCGGAGTCTCCCCGGACGCGTTCGTGCCTTCCGCAGACACCATGATCGCCCTGCTGCACCCTGACGATCGCGACGCGATGCGTGAGTCCATGAGAGCCATGGCGACGGGTGAGCATACCGAGGCCATGGAGTTTCGCGTGATCTTTCCGGACGGCTCCATCCGCGTGTTAAGCGGGCGAGGCGAGTTGATCTTTGCCGACGGCAACAGACCTGTCCGGCTCGTTGGCACTGTGCAGGACATCACGCAGCAGAAGCAGGCACAGGCCGCCTTATTGGAGAGCGAGGAACGGTATCGGATTCTGCTGGAGCACGGTTTTGACGGCATTCTCGTGCATGAGGACTTCCAGATCGTTCAACTGAATGACCGCTTGGCCGAGATGACGGGATACACCCGCGAGGAGCTGATGGGCTCCAGGCCCATTGACATGTTCGTCCCCGAATCGCAAGAGCGCATCCGGCAATACATCCGTTCCGGGGCGACCGGGTACTTCGAGATCGAGTTCCGGCACCGAGATGGACGCATCGTGAAAGTGGAGTCCTTTGGGGCTTCCTGCCGGTTCCAGGGGCGCAATGCGAGAATCGTGGGCTTCAGAGATATCACCGAACGCAAACGGGCGGAGGAAGCGCTGCGCGAGAGCGAGGAGCGTTTCCGCGCCGCCTTCGAGGAGGGCGCGGTGGGCATGGCATTGACCGCGTTGGACTCGACGCTGTTGAAGGTCAATTCCTCCTTCTGCCGGATGCTCGGGTTCAGCGAGTCGGAACTCGTCGGGCGGTCCTTCACCGAGATCACCCATCCCGACGATGTCGCCGCGAACCTCGTCGGGACCCGGCGGCTGGCCTGCGGCGAGATATCCTCCTTCCGCATGGAGAAACGCTACATCCGAAAAGACGGCGCCGTCGTCTGGGGCGACATGAACACGGCCTCGGTGCGCGATGCCAATGGCCGGGCGCTTTATTGTGTCACGCACATACAGGATGTCACAGATCGCAAGCAGGCCGAGGAGGCGCTGCGCAGCTTGAATGAGCGACTGGAGCTGCAGGTCGCCCAGCGCACGGAGGCCCTCCGCCGTACGGTAGACCGGCTGCGACAACTCACGTTGGAGTTGTCGCAGGCCGAAGACCGCGAGCGCAAACGCATTGCCGATATTCTCCACGAGGACGTGCAGCAGATGCTGGCGGCGGCCAGGTTCCACCTGAATCTGCTGTGCAGTGGGACATACAGTGCCGAAGAATCCCAGCGAATCATCCAGCAGGTCAGACAGTTGCTCAGGGACGCGATCGAGAGGTCACGCAGTCTGTCCCACGAGCTCAGCCCGGCGATATACCAGGTCGAGCTGACGGAGATCCTGGAGTGGCTGGCCCGTCACATGGAGCAAAAACACGGCTTGATCGTCCGCGTGGAAGCTCACGGCCAGGTCGATTCACCCTCAGAGCCGGTGAAGGCCTTCCTGTACAAAGTGGCTCAGGAGCTGCTGTTCAACGTCGTTAAGCACGCGGGGGTCCGCGAGGCCAGGGTCCGTGTGCGACGCATGGGACAAAGCATCTACCTGTCGGTAGTCGACCAGGGACGGGGGTTCGACCCACAAGGACTCGAAGGGGCAGCCGGAGTCGGACTGCTCAGCATCCGCGAGCGCGTCCGACTGCTGGGTGGCCGGATGAAGATCCGGAGCACGCCGGGCATGGGCAGCCGGATTCTGATTGCTGTCCCGGACCAGGGGGCCTCCGGGGCCGCCGCGCTTTAGAAATCCAGCAGCTTCAGGACGTCGTCGATGGTGCCTTCCTTACTGACCCGGCGGCTTGACCCGGAGGGATTCTCAAAGACCAGATACTCCTTTTTCGCCTGGATAGGAAGAGAGAGTTTGTAGGGCCGGCAGCGTGGGATGGCAGACACGGCTCGCCTGGCGCCCTCGTAGAGAGCCCGACGTGTCTGCTCGAACGGATAGAGTTCGGCCGCCTCGCGCGAGATGCCCCGTTTGACGGCCACCGTGACACACTCGGACCCGAAGAATTTACAGGCTTCGCGACAGGTCGCCTCATCGCCTGTCACCAGGATCGTCGGAATGGCGTAGCCCCCGGCGACGGCCGCACATTGAGCCAACTCGCCGGATTCCACGCCATTGTACCAGTAGCGATTCTCCGTGCGCGAGGATTGGGTATGGCAGAGCACTCCGTCCGGTGTTCCCATCATCGCGTGGGCGCCGAGCTGGACCACGCCGGCGAACGAGCTGTCGAGATCCGTCAGCCAGCCGGAACGGGGTTTGCCCGTGATGTATTTGGCGCCCGGCTCCATCAGGGCTGGGACAAACGCTCCGGGCCCATGACCGTCCAGCACCACGATATCGGTCGCGCCGCCCGCCCGCAGCCCACGAACCACGGCCGCGATGTCGCCCATCAGGTACTCCTTCGCCTTGTCATTCAGCGGGCCCGGCTCGCGCGTCTGCGCGAACTGGTACACGCCGCTCGCCCCCTCCAGATCGGTCATGATGTAAATACGCGTGGGCTTCGCCGCCGGGTGTGTCGTG
Source organism: Sedimentisphaerales bacterium (assembly GCA_963708075.1). Lineage (GTDB taxonomy): Bacteria > Planctomycetota > Phycisphaerae > Sedimentisphaerales > Anaerobacaceae > PLanc-01. Next base: position 2,252,926 of record OY970194.1, on the reverse strand, counting down.
CACCCAGTGATCAAGAGAAGGCAGCCTGCCGCCCAAAGGAGCCGGACATTGATGGAGTGAAACGGTGTCGAGTAAATTTCCGGATTCATCTTGGTTCTCCAGTGCCATCTTGAACACCGGCCTCTGGCCACATGATGCTATTGTAAGAGTCAGACCCGCAAGAATGCAAATCCTGTTTGCCATTGCCGTTCGTGAAGCGGCGGGGGGACTTGTTGTGGAAAAGCGAGCTGATTTGCACTATCCTCGTGCAGGTCACAGGTGAACATGGATAGCTGATCCCGCATATGAGAGACATTATGCTGAGACGGATATGTGTGTATTGCGGCAGTGGCGCAGGCGGGCGCGACGAGTATGCAGAGGCGGCCCGCGCTTTGGGGCGTGCGTTGGTCGAACGGAGCTTCGGCCTGGTCTTCGGCGGTGGAAGGATCGGGTTGATGGGCGTCCTGGCCGAGACGGTCCTGCAACGTGGCGGCGAGGTCATCGGCGTGATTCCGAAGGATTTGATGGACAGAGGGCTTGGACTGAAGACGGCAACGTCATTGCGCGTGGTCGAGACGATGCACGCCCGCAAGGCCATGATGGCCGACCTGGCGGACGGCTTCGTTGCGATGCCCGGCGGGTTCGGCACGGCGGAGGAGTTCTTCGAGGCCCTGACGTGGGCGCAGCTCGGTCTGCACACAAAGCCGTGTGGCCTGCTCAATGTCAAAGGTTACTTCGACCACCTGATCCGGTTTATCGATCATGCCGTGGAGCAGCAGTTCATCGACACTGTTCACCGAACGCTGCTGCTGGTCGATGATTCGCCGGAGGCGCTGCTGGATAAGCTGGCCGTGTGGAAGCCTCCGCGCGTGGACAAAGCCGCCTGGGCCACCCGGCTGTTGAAGGCGGATTGAGTCGGAAGGGGCCGGCCTTATCCGGCTGAACTTGGAGGGATGGGCATGGATCCTGCCAATCGAGAGCTCATCGAGCGGTACCTGCGCTGCTACAACGACAAAGATGTCGATGGCATGGTGGGGCTCTTCACAGAGGATGCGGTCTTTGAATCGGTCTCCGAATACGACGGGCGTGATTCGGACCGCCGGCAGGGAGGAGCTGGGCCGGCTTGCGAGGATGAGCGTCGAATGGTTCGAGCAGAGGCGGCAGACGCCGACCGCCTGGGTGATCGACGAGGGGCATGTTGCTGTGGAGATCGACTACTGGTGCCGATTGGCGAAGGACCTGCCGGACGGCAGGAAGGCCGGCCAGGAACTCAGACTCCGCGGCGCCTCCTTCTTCACGCTTTGCGACGACCGCATCAGCAGGCTGGTCGACTACATGTAATGCGCGTGGCTGAGGCAGGGTGCGAATTTTGCCGGGATTCAACGATCCTGCAAGGGGGGAGCGAACGTAAATACTTGTGGGAAAAGCAATTGGCGATTTCGCCGGGCCGGTGGCCTGCGTGCAATCCCGGCCGCTCGGATTCGGTGAAAATTCGCTATGTATTGACCGGAGGAAAGGTATAATACAGCGTTACAAATGATAGGTTGGGGTTACCCCGTCACGGATAGTTAAGGAGATACAATGTCAGGTCATTCACATTGGGCGACCATCAAGCATAAGAAAGGCGCACTTGATGCCAAGCGAGGCAAGCTGTGGAGCAAGCTGGCGAGGGCGATCATTGTCGCGGCCAAGAGCGGCGGCGGCGATCCGGGGATGAACATGACGCTGCGCTACGCGATCGACAAGGCCAAGGCGGCCAACATGCCCAAGGACACCATCGAGAAGGCGATCAAGCGCGGCACCGGCGGTGTCGAAGGGGTCAACTTCGAGTCGATCCAGTACGAAGGCTACGGGCCAAGCGGCGTCGCCATCGTTGTGGAAGTGTTGACGGATAACCGCAACCGCACCGGCCCGGAGATCAAGCGGGTCTTCGAAAAGCACGGGGGCTCGCTCGGCACTCCCGGCTGCGTGAGCTGGACCTTCAAGCAGAAGGGCATGATCACGGTTCCCACGGACAAAGTTGGCGAGGATGACCTGATGGAGCTCGTCCTGGCGCGGGGGCCGAGGACATGCTGAACACGGGCAAGTTCTACGAGATCACCAGTGAACCCGCCGCATATGAGGGATTGAAGAAGGCCCTGGAAGAGAAGGGGATTCCGATCGAGACGGCGGAAGTCGCCAAGATCCCTCAGGCGACGGTCAGCATCGCGGATGAGAATACGGCCAGGAAGGTCATCTCGCTCATGGAGGCCTTCGAGGACCACGACGATGTGCAGAACGCCTACGCGAACTTCGATATCCCCGAAGAGGTGATGGCGAAGGTCTCCGTGTAACTGCCTGGACCCTGCAGTGGCTTTGCGATCCACTTCGATATGGCAGGATCGCTTCGCCGTTGCGTTACTCCCAGGGAATGAATTGCCACAGGTACCATGTCCACGCTTGCGTGGACATGTTTGTTTTGATGGGTGTAGCATACTTACGCAAACGTAACCATGGCGCCCAGCATGCGTTCACATCACTTGTTCTCCGCCTGGCTTGACAGCTCCTCGATCCGCTTCCTGGCGATGGCCAGATCCTTGTCGCCGAGGCGGCTGATCACTTTTGGCCGCTCGGGGTACATCCGCCGGAACTGTTGCTGATAGCTCTCCTCGATTTCGACGGCTTTTGTATAATAAGTGAGTGCAGCGTCGGATTTGCCGAGCTGGTCGGCCGCCTGCCCCAGTTTGAACCAGAGCCGCTCGCAGCCGGGATAGAGTTCCGCAGCCTTGAGATACCAGTCGTGAGCGTCCTGCCATCGCTGCCACTGGCTGTACGCGAGCGCGAGTTTCTCATAGTTCCTGTAGTCCGCCGGATTTGCGTCGATAGCCTTACGCAGGTACCTGGTGGCTTGCTCAAGTAGCTCGGGCTGCTTTTGCCTGGCTGTCTCGTACTGCTGGAGGTAGAGCCGACCATTGAGATTGGCCGTGATGGAAGAGAGCGGATCGACGGCGAAGGCGGCATCCAGGTCGCTGTGCGCCCGATCGAACTGGCCGGCAGAGGCTGCCTGCAAAGCGTTCTGCATCTTAACCGTCGTGCTCCAGACCGGCCGCCACACATAAAAGTAGTGCGCTCCCGCCAGAAGCACAGCTCCGGCAATGATGCCGGCTCGCCACGCGGGTGGCAGTTGCCTGGCCGCAGGGGCGTCGGCTCGCTGCGGCGAGTTGCCCGCGACGAGGCAGGCCATCGCGACCCAGAAAGTCATCCACACGCCCGGCTCGAAGATGGCGAAATCGATCAGATTGTGCAGCAGCACGGCAAGAACTGCACTGGCCATGGCCGCGAGCAGAATTGTCCGGTTGAAGACCGATGGCGGCGGAAGCTCCTGTTCCAGTGGAGCCGTGATCAACGTGTACCCGATGAGGAAGGCCGCGGCCGGAGCGACATACAAAGTGATGATCTCATACAGCAGGACTTCCACTCCGCCGCCCGGCATGGTTGGGATCAGCATCGGCCGCAAGACAATCATCGAACCCAATACCGCAAACAACATCTGCAGGGCCGGCCTGCGGAAGGGCGACGGCGGATGCGCATCCTCGGCAAGCGGGCCTGCGGTGGAGCCGGCGAGCCGCCACAGGGGCACGAAGATCATCGCGAAGAAACCGAGCAGCCCGAGCGGGCCGCATTGGGTCAGCAGGCTCAGCGCGACGTTGTGCGGGTCGGAAACGGACTCCAGCGCCGGGGCCGGCTTGTAGTGCGGGTAGTGGTTCGAGAAGTTGCCGAGTCCGACTCCGGTCCAGGGATGATCCGCGTACATGCGTGCCGAGGCCGCCCAGTACTGCCACCGCACGAGCATGGAGTTGCCGCCGGGCAGGGAGTCGTGCCGGAGGCCGTAGCCGACCATGACATAGCCCGCTACGCCGGCCAACAGAATGACCAGCGGGGCGGCGACTGCGAGCACGAGACGCCTATGCGCGGCAAGCTGCCTTCGAAGGGCCAGCAGTCCTACGAACAGGGCCGCACCGGCGATAAACGCCAGGATGCCCCCTTTGCTCTTTGTCAGGAGCAACCCCGCGATGACCATAAGTGTGGCCAATGCAGGCAATAGCGACGGAGAGGACTTGTCGGGGTGAGCCTTGTGGTCCGCACGCCGGCGGAGCAGCAGGACAAGGGCGGCGAATGATGCCATGATGGAGAACGAGGCGGCCGAGTTGCTTGTGGTGAAGTGGCCGCGAATGCCACGGGAGTACAGCCGGTGCTCGAACAAAAACTGCGGGAACGTGCCGGGCTCGATGCCAAGCGGATCGAGCAGCATCTTGGGGTCCTGTTCGTATTGCTCAATTGTGGCTTTGTTACTCACGAAGAGTTGTTCGGCGCACTGGTACGCGGAGACGACACCCAGGCCGACCACGACCGCCAGTACCAGCCGGATTCGCAGATCCGTGCTCAAGATTTGCGTCAGCAGCAGGGCGGCGAAGAGCGGGCCCACGAGCGTCAAGGTCTGATTGATCGCTGCTCGCTTGTCCGAAGCGCCGGCCGCGGCGATTGCTGCGGCCAGGACAAACAGGACCAGCCCGAATTCCATGCCCGTAACGCTGTACGTGAGCCTGCCGCGATATACGCGCACGGCGAGCCAGAAGACGAATGCAAAGACTAACACGCTGGACACGGTCAGGCTGTACAAGGTGTCGGTAAGATTGGCCGGCATCATGGCACTCATCAGCACGGTCGGTGCTTCCGTGTACGTCACGCGGAGCGCCAGGATGCACAGGCACAGGCCCAGCAGAACGGCTTCGAGGATTCTCAGCGGCCTGTCCTCAATCGCGGCTTTAGCTGTCTTTCGGCTCATTGCGAACGGTGGTCTCGAAGACTCCAATGATGGCCAGGATCAGGCACGTCTGGATCACGATGAGGATCGCGCCGACGAGGTTCACCTGGTACAGGAATGTCGCTCCCAGGCCGGTGCACAGCGTGGCGAGGTACAAGGTCAGGGCGGTCTGCCGGTCCGTCAGCCCTCGCCGCCGGAGACGGTGTGAGAAATGCTGGGTGTCGCCGACGAAGGGGCTCTTGCCCTGGCTGATTCGCAGCAGCGTGACGCTGGTGAAATCATAGAGAGGCACGGCGACGGCGATCAGAGGCAGCAGGATGGGGTACCAGGAGCCGCTCTGCGCCTGCTGATAATAGTCGGTGCGAAGCGTCAGCAGGGCGACGAAGAAGCCGACGACGAGCGAGCCCGCATCGCCCATGAAGATCGAGGCCGGCGGGAAGTTGAAGACGAGAAATCCGAGCAACGCCCCAATGAAGACGATGGCCAGGCCACCGACAAAGATCTGCCCATTGAACGCCGCGGCGGTGAGCAGGGCAGCGCTGGCAATTGCCGCGATTCCGGCCGACGCCCCATCCATGTTATCGAGGAAGTTGAACGCGTTGACAAGCAGGACGATCCAGAAGGCCGAGAGCATGGACGTGACGATGGTGTTCTGAATGAAGAATTCCACGCGAACGTCGCCGAGCCACGCGGCCAGGAAAGCCACACCGAACTGGAAGGCCAGCTTGATGTATGGCCCCAGGGCTCGCTTATCATCCCAGAGACCCACGAAGAACAGGATCGTGGCGCAGAGCAGAATCGCAAGGAGCTCATTTGTGTGGTGCAGGAAGTTGGCTGGCCAGGCGCCAAAAGGTCCTATGAAGAAGTGCAGGCCGTGGGCCCAACGACTCTGCATGGCTGCTGCCCCCCCAACAAGGAACAGGGCCAGCGTGCAGAAAATGGCGATGCCGCCGCCCAGCGGGATCACCGAGCGGTGGTACCTGTCCGCCTTTGGATGCGCGACGAGGCCGACACGCAGGGCCACCTTCTTGGCCACGGCCGTCAAGACCGCCGAACAGGCCATGGAGCCGACGAGTAAACCTGCCGCCAGTAGAATCAGCATCATTGTTCCCGAGCCATGGCCCTCAATTGCTCGAGGAGCCGGCCTCGAACCTTTGTAAAAAAGTCGAAATACGGCGGACTACGGTAGTCCGGGTATGTGTACGGCAGGGGCCGCCAGACGCCTTTGTCGTACACCAGAGTTACTTCGGCATACATCTGCTTGCCGATGTATATACGGTGAGAATAATTCTTGGTTGTCGCCAGGACAAGCTTGGAGGGCTCGATAATTCCCGGATCGAGGTTGACCGGCCGGGGCACGGGCAGGGCAAGAGACCTGGCCAACTCCTGCTCGATGGTGTTCGTCCGGTGCTTGATATCGGCCAGGTCGCCCGGATCGATGAGCTGGGCGAAGCTGACGAATTGCCTGAAAATCCGCGGGCCGATCTCGTCCGCGTAGTAGCTCGTTTGCTCGAAGGGCCAGATATCGCTGACCAGGTCGATCCGGCCGATGGCAGATTCCAGGCTGCTCCTTGCCGCCGCCAGGCATGGCTCGTCGGCTGCGAGAATGCCTGTGATCAGCTTGACCGGTCTGGGCTCCTTGAGTTCCCACATGTTGTCTGATCGGTGTCCTTTCAGACGTCGCAGATGCGGGCGGCGTAGGTCAGCGAGGTCAGCGGGTCCTGCTTCGGGACGAACTCGTGGGCGACGTAGCCCTTGAAGCCGGTCTCCGCGATGGCCCGCATAATGGCCGGGTAGTAGAGCTCCTGCGTGTCATCGATCTCGTTGCGGCCGGGATTGCCGCCGGTGTGGTAATGCCCGATGTAGTCTTTGTACGTCTGGATCGTGCGGATGACGTCGCCTTCCATGATCTGGGCGTGGTAGATATCGTACAGAATTTTCACCCGCTCGGAGCCGACGCGCTTGCAGACCTCCGCCCCCCAGGCGGTCTTGTCGAACATGTAGTCCTTGTGGTTGACCTTGCTGTTGAGGTACTCCAGCACGATCGTGACCTTCTTCTGCTCCGCATAGCCGACGATCTTCTTGAGAGCCTCGACGGAGTTCTCGATACCGACGTCGTCGGGAATGCCCCGGCGATTGCCGGAGAACGAGATCACGTTCGGGAATCCCGCCGCCGAGGTCGCGTCGATTGTCTCGCGCAGCTTGGCCAGGCACGCCTCGTGGAACTTCTTGTCGGCCAGACCGTCGGTCAGCGAATGGCTGTTGACCATGGAGACGACCAGCCCGTACTTCTTGACCGTCTCGAATTGGGCCGGCCCAAGCAGATCGATGGCCTTGAGCCCCAGCTTCTTGGAGACCTGGCAGAGCTCATCGAGTGACCATTTGCCATAGCACCACTGGCTCACGGACTGGTTGATGCGCCCCTTGGTGGCGACAGTCTCGACCTTATCGAGATCAATCGCCGCGGCGGCACTGCCGGTCAGCCGTGTGACGACTGCCCCGGCCGCCAGCAGGGACGTATTGCGGATAAAGCTTCTTCGTGTCGATTGACTGCTATTCATCGGTCTTCTCCTTCGTAGGGTGTGCATTGCACACCACTCTCCATCGACCAGACAAAACCAAGGTGTGCGGTGCACACCCTACACGTACTGTGTCATTCCGCACCCGTCGCAACGGATGCATGCCCAACTCGGTAACCAAAACATGCTTACGCAAGCGTAAGCATGGCACCCACATCACAAGACTATGTCACTTTACACTATCGGGTGGCAGCGGCAAGCGAATGCTTGCCGATGGTTTCTATGCATTCACCTTCTCTTTGAGCGACCGGACCAGTTCCATGACCTTCTCCGCCGCTTTGTCGATGGCGATCTTTTCGCTCTCGGGCTTCGCCCGCAGCTTGACCTCGACGTTGCCCTCGACCACGGACTTCTTGCCGACCGTGACCCGGACGGGGATGCCGATCAGGTCGGCATCCTTGAACTTGATGCCGCCGCGAAGGTCGCGGTCGTCCAGCAGCACCTCCACGCCGGCCTCGGTGAGCGTGCGGTGAAGCTCTTCCGCGACCCTGACGACATCGGGGTCGTCCTGATTCACCGGCGTCACGATCACCTCGAACGGGGCGATGGAAATCGGCCAGATGATCCCGTTCCCGTCGTTGTACAGCTCGATGGCGGAGGCCATGATGCGGTTGATGCCGATGCCGTAGCAGCCCATGAGGCAGGGGTGCAGCTCGCCGCTTTCGTCTTTGAAGTTGGCGCCGAGCTTTTGGCTGTATTTCGTGCCAAGCTTGAAGACCTGCCCGACCTCGATGCCCTTTTTGAAGAGCACGGGAACGCCGTTATGCTTGTCGCTCGGCTGAGCCATGCGGATGTCGGCCACGACGACATTGTCGCCCGACAGCGGGAAGTCCCGACCGGGAACGACATTCTTTGTATGATAGTCCGTCTTGTTGGCGCCGGTGACGCCGACGGCCATCGCGGCGACCGCGTGATCGACGATCATCTTGAATACGCGGCCGGCCAATCCCACAGGACCCGCAAAGCCGACCTTCGCGCCGGTGACACGCTCGATGATCGCCGGCTCGGCCAGCTCGACGTGTACGCCGCCGAGCGCCTGTGTCAGTTTCTCCGGGTTTAGCTCGTGATCGCCCCGAACGAGAGCCGCCACGGTCTGGCCACGTGCGTCGAAGATGAGCGTCTTAATCATGTCCCGGGGCTGGGTCTTGAGGAACCCACAGACGGCCTCAATAGTGCCAACGTTTGGCGTGTGCACATCCTGCGGTGGTGGAACATCGCGGGCCGGCTCCTTGGGCAGCGGATCGACCGCGGCCTTTTCCAAGTTCGCCGCATAGGAGCCGTCGGCGGTGTACACGATAGTGTCCTCGCCGTTCTCGCAGGGGATCGTGAACTGGTGCGAGCCGGTGCCGCCCATCTCCCCGGACTCGGCCTCGACGATCACGTACTCGACGCCGCAACGCTGGAAGACGCGGCAATAAGCGTTGTACATCGCCATGTACGACTTGTGCAGGCTCTCGGGCGTCGCGTCGAAGCTGTACGCGTCCTTCATGATGAACTCGCGCGACCGCAGGACGCCGAACCGCGGGCGAAACTCATCGCGGAACTTCGGCGTGATCTGATACAGGTTGACCGGCAGTTGCTTGTAGGAATTGAGCTCCGCGGCCGCGTGGAACGTGAAGACCTCCTCGGCGGTCGGGCCAAGCACGTTCAGTCGGCCGTGACGATCTTCGAGTCGGAACATGGTCTCGCCGTAATCCTCGCTTCGCCCGGTCTGCTGCCATAGCTCCAGCGGCTGCAGGCAGGGCACGATGATCTCCTGCGCTCCGGCCCGGTCCATCTCCTCGCGGACGATGGCGATGATCTTCTTGAGCGTCCGCCAGCCCAGCGGCAGATACGTGTACGTGCCGCTGGCCACCTTGCGGATCAGACCCGCCCGGATCATCAGCTTGTGACTCGTGATTTCCGCCTCCGCCGGCACCTCTTTGACCGTCGGGATCAACATCTGGCTATATCGCATGTCCTGCCTCGAATTCCACCATCTATTCTATGCCACCTAGACTCCGAAAGAGCCCATCCTTATAGCCGAAACTGCCCCCCGACGCAAGCGGCAGGTGCGACAATCACGCAAGAGTTGGCTCAAGAGCTTCTTGGTTGACTTCGCAGGACCTGCCGTGCTACGCTCTTTCACATAGCTGAAGGAGAATCGGATGTCGGCGGCGCCCCAAGTACACGTTTGGGTGAAAGTGTGCTCAGTTGCAGGCCGGTTTATACAGTTTACAGTCTGTATAAACCGGGAGCGGTCGATGAAGAGGAAGTCAGTAATCCGTTGGAATGAAAGATTTTAAAGGAACTGTGAGAAGAGTCGGGACCTTCTTATACAGAAAGAGACAGTCTGCGTTTCCCTTCTATACGGACTGTATAATCATTGTTCGACAGCCAATGTGGAGTCTTCGATGGGCGCGTGGGGGTATGGCATTCGACAGGACGATTTCGTTTGCGACGTTATCGGCGTTTTTGAGGATCTCTTGAAAGCCGGCAAGAGCGTCGCCGACGCTACAAAGGCCGTAGAGTTACAATTCGGCGGGGCGATTAAGGACTCGAACGATGGGCCGCTTTTTTGGCTCGCGCTGGCAGATATGCAATGGACGTATGGCGGATTGGAAGCTTCTGTCCTTGAGCGCGTCAAGGATGACTTTGCTTCTGGCCGGAGCATGCTTGCGTGGGAAGAGGACCGGCGTGGGCTTGCACGCCGGCGAGCGGCGCTTGAAAAATTCATCAGGAAGATCGGGGCCCCAAATCCGCGACCAAAGAAACCGCCGAACACCGTAATTCGAGCACCTAAGTTTCGGCCGGGCGATTGTCTGAGTATCCAATTGGCAGAGGGACAATACGCGGCAGCAATTGTCCTGGCGGCTGACCATTCCATCGAGGAGTGTGGAAAGAACCTCGTCGCGATGTTGGACTATCTTTCAGGAGACAGACCGACGATGGAGGTTTTTCGCAAGCGGAAATGGCTCGTTCTCACTCACCACAGTTGGGACAACGAAATGGATGTCGCTTGGTATCCGCCAATTGGTTTTCGTAAGGCGAAGGATCGGCTTCAAGTCGTCGGCCAAGTCGAGATTCTCGACTCCGACCCGAAGGATAGCAACATCTATTGTGGTTGGGCTGGTATCGGTGACCGGGTGAAGTACCAGCACGACTGGGATGCGGAAGGCCACTGAAGGGCCGTCGAACGAGGCGTTGCACTTGACCGGCCCGGCATTACGATCATTCTCCTGGACATCGCGTTCCTTGTTGCCGGCCCGGCAAGCGAACGCGGGCGTTCGGCATGTGAGTCTTGGAGAAGAGGATAGTCAATTCGAGCCTGATGCCGCGTCGCGGAACGGGGACTTCATCTCCGGCCTCGGCCCATCCGCGTCGCGACGCCCAATAGGAAGCCGAGGTGCGTTTTTCGCTTTGTGGGTACCAGTAGGGAGGTTGGTGGGGCGTGCTGCACCGTGGTAGACTGCTTGTGCCGGCCCGGAGGATAGAGCCTGCCCTGCGAAGGCAGGTGGCAACGCTGGCGAGCGACCCGAGCGCCGAGGCCGGTGGTATGCAGTGGGGAAGGCTCGGCATGATGCCAGGCCTCCCTCTTCCCCGCTGGTACCCGAAACGCGAAAAACGTGATCCGTGTGTGTGCAACCCAATCTTTGACCTTTCCCGGAATCATTTCTTGCCAGCGAGGGGGAGGCGCAACTATGATGAGGCCCGCGTTGGAAATAGTGGGCATAAATGGAGTCGATGATGGCGCAGGCACCAGCAGCACATAAGTTTGTCAATGAGATCGGGCCGGGGGAGGTCGTTAACGGGGTGTACGTGGTTCGCGAGCCGATTCTTCGCAGCACGACGCGAGGGGACCTGTATATCGCCATGTTCCTGTGCGACCGCACGGGGCAGTTGAATGCGCGGATGTGGCAGGCGACGGAGGCGGTCTATAAGGGCTTGCCCAAGCCGGGGTTTGTGCACGTCCAGGGCCGGAGCGAGCTGTATCAGAACAACCTGCAGGTTGTGGTGAATAGCGTTGTAACGGTCGATCCGAGCAAGGTCAACGTGGAACACTACCTGGCGCGGACGCCCAAGGACTGCGGCCAGATGTTCAAGGAGGTCAAGGACATCGTCGGGAGCATCCGGCACCCGCAGCTTGCCGCCATCACCTGCGAGTTCCTGGCCGACGAGGCCCTGATGGCGAGCTTCTGCAACGCCCCCGGCGGCATGAAGCTGCACCACGACTGCATCGGCGGCCTCCTGGAGCACACGCACAACATGCTCCGCGTCGCCAAGAGCATCCTGCCGCTGTACCCGCAGGTGCAGGCGGACCTGGTTCTGGCCGGCGTTTTCCTGCACGACATCGGCAAGACGGAGGAACTGGCCTACGACATGGCCTTCTCCTACACGGACTCAGGCCAGCTCATCGGGCACATCACCAAGAGCTTCCTGATGATCCAGCGCAAGGTGGACGCGCTGCGGGCCCGGGGCGTCAAGATCGACCCGGAAGTCGTGGACTCACTCAGTCACATCATTCTCTCTCACCACGGGTCCTTCGAGTTCGGCTCGCCGAAACTGCCCGCGACGGCGGAGGCCTTCATGGTCTACTACCTCGACGACCTCGACGCCAAGATGGACCAGGTGACGTCGGCCATCACGGGGGAGCTGAGCGAATCGAACTGGACCGCCTGGCAGAACGCCCTGCAAACCCGCCTCTATCGCAAGCGGATCAGTTGAGCGGCACGGCATGGTTCCGTCGGCGGCGAACGGACAAACCATCGGCAAGCTGCGCGTGCCGATGCCACCCAAGCGAAAGCCGGGTGCCAGGTCCATGCTTGCATGGACATCTTCTGCTTGTGCTCCAGACATGCTTACGCAAGCGTAAGCATGGCACCCCGGTTCTGTGGACTCGTCTCTATCGCAAGCGGATCAGTCAGCCGGGAAGCAGGATTTTCTTTGCGTTTATGATCTCGACATTGGGTGCGAACGGCAGGGGAGTCTGGGTCCTCGTGTAGAAAAAGAGACCCTTGTAGGCCATCAAATACTGGTAGTGAGTGGAGAAGAGTCCGCCTTGGGCAGACACGATGAGCGGCGCCTCCGACCTCATGAGGATCGCCTCGAAGTCTCGCGACTCCACGGTGACGATGGCCCCGAAGGCCCGGATGGCATTGGCGATAGCAGCGGCTGCAACGCCGCCGGCGATTGCTCCCTCGGTCATTGGATTCTCCTTTCGGTCATGTCATGCAAGGGCATCATGCCCGCGACGTCATTCAGCCCTCCACACCTCCGGCTCGATGCCCGTGACGTATTCGATGCAGTAGGGCACGATCTCAAGGATGCCGTAGTTGGGATCGTCCGGGCCGGAGAAGATCGGCGCGAGCATATCGGTCCAGAAGCCGTGGCGCGCCTCCCGGCTCGTATTGAGGGTCGCCCGGCCCTGGATCTGCAGGTAGGGGGCCATCTTTTGCGGATCGGTGATTCCGCAGGTCAGATGGACCTCCGGATTCCTGGCGATCTGCTTTACTTTGCGGGCATTGACGAACGTTGCGCAGCGGATCGTCATGTCCGGGGAGGCGACAGTCATGACATAGCGGACCCAAGGCTTGCCGTCCTGCGTGATCGTTGCCAACCCGGCCAGTTGCGGCTGCTGAAGAATCCCCAGGATACGGTTCTTCAAGTCGGACATCGTTTGGTTCCTTTCAACGCTGTTTCATGCAGGTCAGTTCTTCCAGGCCTTGAGGATTTCAATGCATTCGATCATGGCCCGGCCGTTGTGGTAGCCGGCCTTCCACGGGTTGGCCTTGTCGCCCTGCGGTCGGCCCTCGGGCGTGATGGTGCCGAACCATTCGCCGGTGTCCCAGTCCACCATTTTTGTCTCGATCAGCTCAAAGGTCTTCTCGAAGATCGACAAGTACTTGGGGTCTTTCGTGTACTGGTGCATGTGCAGGGCGCTGACGATTGTCTCGGCCTGAACCCACCAGGATTTGCTGCGGTCGTCGGCGGGGGCGTTGAACGGGCCGGTATAGTAGAAGCCGCCGTTGGCCGCATCGTAGCCGTACTTCAGCGAGTACTCGAAGAGCGTCTTGTACAGGTCCATGAAGGGGTAGTTCGATAGGGTCGCAGCGTCGCACGCGTCCATCAGCAGCCAGATGTTCTCGATATCGTGGCCGTAGGAGACGCGGGCGTAGTTATTGTCCAGCCTCGCCGTCCAGTCCCGGTCGTACTTATCGGTGCACGCGCCGAGGTTCTTTCGCACGACGGTGTTGCTCTCAATATTGATCAGCTCCAGCAGCCGCTCGCGGGCGGCCGGCAGCTTGCTGGCGCGATAGAACGTCGTCATCGCTTCAAGCAGGTGCAGGTGCGTATTCATCAGTTTCAGGTCCGAGGGCGCGCCCATGTAGGAGTTGTCGCTTGCGGGCAGGGGAGTCCAGTCCGGACTGAATGATTCGATATAGCCGCCGTGGACTTTGTCGTGAGACTTCTCTTCCAGCAGGTTGAAGAAGCGGATGGCGAAGTCCAAGGCCTCCTTGTCCCCGCTGGCGAGCGCATATTCGGAAATCGCGTAGAGTGCGAAGGACTGGCCGTAGAGGTGCTTGTTTGATTTGAGCTTCTTGTCGCCGGTGATGTCCACCTCCCAGTAGAACCCGCCGTTTGTCGAGTCCCACATCTTATCTCTCAGAAACCGATACCCGAGCTTTGCGGCCTCCAGATGCTTCTGCGGCTCATAGCCCGCTCTGGCCAGCCGTGAGAACAGCCACACCTGCCGGGCCTGTGTGACGATCATCTTCGTCACCGGCTCCTTCAACTTCCCTTGCTGGTCGAAGCTGATGATATACCCACCGTTCTGCCGGTCCAGACTCTTGTCATGCCAGAACGGCTCGATGTTCTCCGTGAGAATCTTCTCCAGCCTGGGCACATACTTCTCCGCTATCGACGCCGACTCCGACGCCGCGCGAGTGGCGCCGATGGCGAACAGCGACAGCATGGCGGGTAGCCATAACCGATTGACAGACAGTCCAACTCTCATAGTCTGCTCCTGCTCAGGTTCTCATTTGGCCTTCAAGTGCATGTCGGCGAAGTCCATGTAACGATCCCAGTCGTAGTTGGTGACGTCGTGCTTGCCGGGGCGGATGTGGTAGCCGATGGTGCCTATCGCCGGCTTGCTGACGGCGGGCATGTCCTCGGCGGGCAGGCCCTCTTTGCCGAAGAGCTTGTAGACAGGCGTGGCGTCCCTGGCGGAGAGGAACTCGCCTCGCGGGTCGGCCCAGCGGTCCTCCTCGGCGCTGGCCACGTACACAGGCCTCGGCGCCATCAGGGCGATCAGTTCGTGCTGGTCGATGGGCAACTCATCTTCTTTGCCGTTGTACTTGTTGAAGTTGTCGCAGAACCAGTGGGGGAAGGACTTGTTGATGCGCTCGACGGTCTCGCCGAACGCCCGGCGGGAAAGGGCTGCACCGCCGCAGCCGGAATCGTTCGAGATCACCAGGGCGAATCGTTCGTCCTCCGCCCCGGCCCATAGGGCAGTCTTACCGAGTCGGGAATGGCCCATGACGGCGACGCGCTTGGAATCGACGTCCGGATCAGTCTCAAGATAATCCAGTGCCCGGCTCAAGCCCCAGGCCCAGGCGGCGATGGAGCCCCATTCATCCGGGGCAGGCTTGGTCTGGCCTTCCTTGTAGTACAGCGGGTGAACGCCATTCTTGAAGCCGTCGTCGAAGTCGGGGTCGATATCGCCGTAGTAGATCGTCGCCAGGCCGTAGCCGCGTTCGAGGATGCGCTCCACCGGCCAACGACTGGCTTCCTTGCCGCGGGAGTCCGCCGTCGCACGGTGGTCGCCGTCGCTGCGCATCCAACTCTTGGTGATCGTGATGCCCGGGTCGGTGTGGATCGCGTGGTTGCCGCCGAAGTTCAGCCCGATAAACAGCGGCACCGGCTTGGGCCCGCTGTTGGGCAGGTAGATCAGGATGCTCATATTCGGGTCCTGCTCACGGCCGGTGAAGTAGACCGTGACCTCCTTGCGTGTGGCTCGGCCGTCGAGGGCGTTCTTGCTGACCGACGTGGTGACGAACGTCATCGCCTGCGGCTTGCCCGGGGCCTTGCCGAACATGTGCTCTTCAAAGAGCTTGAGAATCTCCGCCCGCCGCTTCTGCTGCCACGTCTGAGCGTCCGTGACCTTCGTCCCATCCGCACAGACCAGCGGGTCAGGCAACGTGTACCTGGGCACCTTCGCCTCATCGTAGTTCGCCTCCTGGGCGACGCCCACGGCTGTGAATAAGCTCGCCAGCAGAATGGTCGTGACGCATGGGAGTTCGTGTCGGATGCGTGACATGATGTCGTCTCCTTTGAGCATTGCAGTCGCTCGTTTTCCATATGGATGTTTGCCTCGCCCGGCGGTAATCTGTCAAGAGGCCGATCACCGGCGGCGATCAGGAACGATACTAACCCCGTGCCCGCCGGACGAGCAAGAGAAAACCGAGGGTCCTGACTTGTGACCCTCTGACAGAGTAAACCTCATTATGTCACCCCCGCGCAGGCGGGAGGCCAGGACCGTTCGATAGGTGGATGGATTCCCGCCTTCGCGGGAATGACCTGTCAGGCTTCATGGTTTGGAGGCTCTCGATTCAAAAGGAGATTACCGCGATGTGTGCACGTAGTATGGTTACCGCAAGGCCGTCCAGCAGGACAATCTCGCCCTCGCGGAGAACGTAGCGCGTCCGATGGGCGACAAATCCATCCTGCTGCCGAACAAATACGATCCGAACCGGCTATATCTGGCTGTCTATAACTGGGGTAAAGCAGATGCAGTCGACGTAAAGACCGACGATTTGCTCCGTGATGGTGATACGGTTGAGTTGCTCGATCCCAAGGCCATATTCGGTACTCCGGTGGCCAAAGTTGCCTGCCGCGATGGGCTGATCCAGGTTCCAGTCCGGGGCGAATTTGCGGTTTACGTCCTCAGAGTCAGCCGTAGGAGATGATCGATATCGATGGGCGGACCTTCCAGAGGCAGGACTATGTCATCCTGAGCCGAAGGCAAAGGATCTGGGTAACGAACGAGAGGCTTCTCAAGTGCACGGGCCAGATCCTTCACTCCGCTACGCTCCGTTCAGGATGACAACAAGTGCAGAAGAACCGCTCGGAACCTGCGTGAGTAGTCATACAGCTTGAACCACGGGTGGTTGTGAATAGGGGGGCCATCGTTTATAATGGCTTTGGGCAACGTGGTTTCCGTTGGATGGCCGCTCACTGAGAACGCTCATGCAGACACAGGCACAGACAAGAACGAAGATATACACGGTTACGCAGGTCAACTCGCTGGTCAAGGAGGTGCTGGACACCCACCTGCCGGCGTGGATCACCGTCAAAGGCGAGATCACCGACTGGAAAGAGCACGGCAGCGGCCATCGCTACTTCTGCCTCAAGGACGAGGAATCGGTGTTGCCGTGTGCGATGTGGCGGACGAGCTTTGCCCGGGTGAAATTCAAACCTGCGAACGGCCTGGCCGTCGTGGTCAGCGGCAACATCGACCTGTATGTGCCGCAGGGCCGGTACAAGCTGATCGTCGAGGAGATGATGCCGGCGGGCATGGGCGCCCTGCAATTGGCGTTCGAGCAGATGGTCAAGAAGCTCGAAGCGGAGGGGCTCTTCTCCGATGCGCACAAGAAACCGCTGCCGAAGTATCCGCAGCGCATCGGCATCCTGACCAGCGAATCCGGCGCGGCGGTGCACGACATCGCCGACAGCGTTCACAACCGCTGGCCGTGCACGCGGCTGTATCTATACCCGGTGCCCGTGCAGGGGCCGGGGGCGGCCGAGGCCATTGCAGCCGCTATCGGCGACGTGAACCGGCGCAATGAGAGACTGAAGCTGGACGTGCTGATTGTCGGCCGGGGCGGCGGATCGCTGGAGGACCTGTGGGCCTTCAATGAGGAAGTTCTGGCCCGCGCCATTTATGCCTCACGGATTCCAATCATCAGCGCCGTAGGCCATGAGGTTGATGTGACCGTGGCCGACCTGGTGGCGGATGCCCGGGCCTCGACGCCGACGAAGGCGGGCGTGGTGGCCGTGCCGAATGTGGACGACGTGCTCAGTGACCTGGTTCACCAGGAGAAACGCCTGACTGGCAGTATGCGGGCCCGGCATGACATCTCCTGCGAATACCTGCGGACTGTTCTGGCCAGCGCTGTGTTCCGGACTCCCTTGTTGCCGGTCCTCAATCGCGAGCAGTATCTCGACGATCTGACGTGGGACCTCGGCGATGCCATGCGGACGGTGCTCATCCGGACGCAGAAGCTGATGCAGGACTATTACGAGCAGGTCGCGAGAATTGAGCCGCACCGGCTGCTCGGCAGGATGATGGTGGAGCTGAACGAATTGAAGGGCCGCAGCCTCGCCGCGGTCACGCGAGTCCTGAGCAACAGGGAACTGAAAATCACCGCGGGAGAGAATCGCTTGGCCGCTCTGAACCCCAAGTCGGTTCTCAACCGCGGCTACAGCATAACGATGAACAAGCAGACGGGCCGGGTCGTGCGGACCACAGAGGACGTCCGGACGGACGATCTCCTGGTGACCGAGCTGGCCAATGATAATCTGATTGAAAGCCGGGTTACGGACAAACTGAAAAGGGAACTCAAGGCCGACACCGAGACCCCGGATGCATCCGATGATTGAAAGCAGACCCCATGACTGAACGAAAATACCGCGACGAAATCAACAAGCTGACCTTCGAGCAGGCGATCCACCAGCTCAAGGACATCGTGAGCAAGATCGAGCAGGGCGAGATTCCCCTGCAGGACAGCCTCGATCAGTACGAGAAGGGCATGGCCCTGATCAAGCACTGCCGGGGCATCCTGCAAAAGGCCGAGAAGCGCATCGAGAAGATCTCGCGCGAGGAGCCGCCCGAGCAGGAGGAGGACTCCGAGCCGCTGCTCAAGGAGTAACTCACTCGCGGGGAACCCCTCATTCCACATCCCACCGGCCGCCCATGTCTCGGCAAATGCCTTCCCTCACATAGGGAAAAGGATGGGTGCCGGTAGTCCCTGAGCAGGCGTACTCTTTCGCAAGGCGCAGGCAGGCGTCCGCGTCTCGTCCTGCGTCACGTGAACTGGGTATTTGAGCGATGTATGTTGCATCGCATCGGAAATGGGAACTGCACTGTGCCCATGGAGGGTACACGCATGAAATGGCTGCTCGTTTGCCTCCTCTTTCTCGTTGGCATAGTCCTGGCCGGCTGCAAGATCGACGCCGACGAAGACGTTCATCTCAGCACCGATACTCAGCAGATTGAGGTCACGGTCGATCACTAGCGGATCGTAACCTCTGCAAGCGAATACCACGAAGAGAGATCGCTGTCGCCTCGTACTGCGAGACGCCGGCGATCTTTCCTATGAATCGCTTCCGTACAAATCGGCGAGATCGGGCATGGTCTGACGGCGGGAAATAAAAAAGGGAGACACAGGGAATACTCCCCGAAGGCAGTCGTTCATCACCCTGTTCTCCCCGTCGCTGCGTGCCTTGATGTCAGTTTCACTCCGATTGAAACCAATTTAGTATCATGTTGCACGAGCGACAGTCTCCATTGTCCCATCGACGGACGCAGTGTCAATATGCAAAACTACGTATTTTGTCACGAAGCGAAAGATTCTGTGAAAATAGCAAATCGTGGTGAGATGTGTAGACACGACTACCGCTGATGAAACGGAGCAGGAGGGATTCGAACCCCCGGTACCTTTCGGTACAACGGTTTTCAAGACCGCCGCCTTGAGCCACTCGGCCACTGCTCCGGGCTTCACATTACTTTACACGAGGCCGCCCGCCTCTGCAAGAAGAGCGCTAACCTTTTCTGTCACAGGAGTTACGGCATCTTCCTGGAATCCGCTTCGGCTTTTCGCCTCGCTTCACGTGCGCCCTGGATCATCTCGCTGATGTCGTAGCCGAGGGGTTTGCCCGCGTCGTACTTCTGCCGGGCTGAGACCAAGGCCTCCTCCACGCCGGGAGGCAAAGCCCCGTTGGGACCCGCCTTCTCGGCCGGAAGCCACCAGTTCATGCGCTCGCTGTAACACCAGACGTACTCATCAGTTGCAGTCAGAGCGTAGTACACATTGTGCTCGAAAAACTTCAGTTGCTGGTCGGGGCTCAGGAAGTTGCTTGTGATCTTGCGATCGGTGCGCCTGGCGAGCGTCTGATCGATATACAGGGCTATGCCGGCCTGCACGTTCGTGTTGTACTTCTTCCGGAGCGCCTCCGGCACGAGGGCCTGTCCCCGCTGACGCATCAGGTGGTAATCCTTGTAGAATTCGAGCGAGTTCTCATGGTAGTACGCGGATTCATTGCCGTCGATGAGGATCGTGCCGGGCGAGGCGCCTTCGAGCATGCCCACGACGAACGCCGGCAGCAGGGCGTAGGAGTATTTCTGCAACCTCTGGGCCCGGACATTCGGGTCAGGCTCATCGACGATGTCGCGGAACAGGGCCATGAGAAAGAAGCTCAGGACCTTCAATTCGCTCTTGTGCTCCTGCAGTGCGGCCATGAACTGCTGTCCCCGCCGGCGGACCTGCTCGGCAACCTCGGGGAAGGCTTTGTCCTTGTAGGAGCCGGGATACGCCCATGGGTCCTGGCCGTACGGCTCGGGATCGAAGCACACGCCCACGCAGTTGCCGCTCTTAAGGGCCAGCGAGAACAGCTTCATGTTCTCTGTGATGACCTTCCAGTGCTCATCGTTGAACCAGTCCATGTTCCACTTGTTGGCCGCATAGAGGGTGAGCATATTGTCCGTAAACTTGCCCCATTTGATCTGGGCCAGCGTGTCCAGTTGCGGCTGGAGGTCCGCCTTGTTCCACGGCCGCACGTCGAAGGCGTGGTCGAATCCCTTCGTTCGGAAAATGATCCCTTCAAAGGGTCGCTTCTCCATCTCGCGGATGTTGTCACGCACGAAGTCCGGATAGGGCACGTCCCAGCCGTACTCGATGATTTTCTTCCCGGGGCGTGACTGGGCGGTCGCCACGGGGCAAAGCAAAGAGAAGACTGTGAAGAGGCAGACAACACAAGTGCTGAGTTTGCGAGACATAGCCGACCTCCATATCAGTTATCGTTCATCGTCCGATGGCCGACTCCTGACCATTGGCAACTTATATAATACCCACTCTCGCGTCAAATCAGTAGTATGTTGCGAACGGTAGGGGCGGGTTTCAAACCCGCCCTATTGACACGGGCAGACTGCAGAACAGGAGTGACTTCATGAGACGGTCAGGAATCGCTCTGGTGACCTCAGTGCTGATTCTCACCCTTGTGGTTGGCGCGGGGACGGTGAGGGCGGGTTTGAAACCCGCCCCTACAGACGTTCGCGGCCTCGGCGCCATGGGGGATGGCAAAGCCGACGATACCGCGGCGATCCAGAAGGCGGTCGATGCCGGGGTGGGGCTGGTGCAACTGCCCAAGGGCGTGTACCGCATCACAAAGCCGATTGTAATCGAGCTGGACAAGGTCGGGTACACCTCCATTAACGGCGGGGCGGTGGCGCAGATCGTCATGGCGGGGCCCGGGCCGGTGCTCAAGTTCGTGGGCACGCATTTCAAGTCCGCCGACCCTGCCGGGTTCTCGAAGGATGTCTGGGGACGCCAGCGCATGCCCCTGGTCGATGGCGTGGCCATCGAGGGGGATCATCCCGAGGCGATAGGCGTTGAGGCTGTCGGGACGATGGAGCTGACCCTCACACGCGTTCACGTCCGCAATGTCCTGCACGCCATCCACCTGGTGGGCAACAACCGCAACATCATCATCTCGGATTGTCATCTCTATGAGAATCGCGGGATCGGCATCTTCTATGACAACGCCAATCTGCACCAGTCGAACATCACGGGCTGTCACATCAGCTACAATCGCGGCGGGGGCATCGTGTCGCGCGCCGGCAATGTGCGTAACATCCACATCACAGGTTGTGACATCGAAAGCAACATGAGCCCCAAGACGCCTCCGACCGCGAACGTCCTGATCGACTGCACGGGGGGCGCCGAGGGGACGGCCGAGGTGGCTATCACCGGCTGCACGATTCAGCACAACAGCCCCTCCCCGGACTCGGCGAACATCCGGATCCTTGGCGGCAGCAATCCCACCAGCAAGCTCAAGCTCGTTCGCGAGGGCAATATCACCATCACCGGCAACGTCCTGAGCGACGTGAAGGTGAACGTCCACCTGAGGGACTGTCGCGGCGTGACCCTCACCGGCAATACCTTCTGGATGGGATACACGCACAACCTCCTTTTGGAGGATTGCTCGAATATCATCATCGGCCCCAACAACTTTGACCGCAACCCCCGCTACAATTACGGCGACAGTCTCGACGCCAAAAACAGCCTGGTTCTGCGCAACTGCGAGGATTGCACGCTCTCGGCTCTGCACATCACGAACGTGTGGCGCGAGCCGGCCGGACTCTTGATCGAGAGCTGCAAGCGGATGAATATCACGGGCTGCACGATTCTGGACTGCGACAACGTGGGACTGCTGCTCAAGGATGTGACGGACAGCCGCGTGTCGGACTGCCTCATTCGCGAGGATCGGCCCGATGCGAAATCAAGCCCTCTGGTGCTTGCCGGCGGCAAAGACAACATGGTCGTGAATAACCTGCTGGGTGCTGCGCCCCGCATCGCGGAAAACAGTGCCCATGTATCCGGAAACATCCATCCATAGGAGAGTGCAATGCGTGCTGCATGCTGGGTCTGGATTGTTCTGGCGTTATTCTGTGCATTACCGGCCTTCTCGCAGAACACGGTGATCGTCAGGCCGAAGGTGATCGATGATGTTTTAGTCAATCCCGGCATAGGTTTCATGACCTTTCAGCGGTTCAACGGTGACAAGCTGAACGAGGGCAGGAAATGGACTGAGGGCTACCCAATTGTCCATCAGGAATTCGGCGGCAACTTGGAGAATGAGAGCCATCCGATGACCTCTCTGGCCTACTTCCGCGTGTACTGGAAGTTCATCGAGCCGGCCAAAGACGAGTATCGCTGGGACCTCATCGATAAGACCCTCGAAACCGCCGGCGCACGAGGGCAAACGCTGCTGCTCCGCATCGCTCCGTACGGGACCGGGGCGGACAACGATGTGCCCGACTGGTATCGACAGATGGTTGGCAAAGAGGAGGGGCTGCCTGAGAAATGGCGGACGAATCCGGAAGACCCCCGCTACGTCGAGCACTTCGGTGACATGGTGCAGGACCTCGGGGCCCGGTACGACGGGCACCCTGTGCTGGAGAGCGTCGATCTGTCGATTGTTGGAGCCTGGGGCGAGGGGGCCGGTTCGGAGAAATTGACGCAGAGAACACGTGAGGCCCTTGTGGACAGTTACCTGGATGCATTCAAGAAGACGCCGCTGGTCATGCTCCTGACGGATGAGAAGACAAACCGTTACGGCTTGTCCAGGCGGGATGTCGGTTGGCGCGTGGATTGCCTCGGCGACATGGGCGGGTTCAGCAAGACCTGGTGCCACATGTGCGACTACTACCCTCAGGCAATCATCAACTTCGGCATGCAGGATGCCTGGAAGAAGGCGCCCGTGACGCTGGAGGTGTGCTGGGTGATGCAGCACTGGAAAGATCAGGGCTGGGACATCGACTACATCATCGACCAATCCCTGAAGTGGCACATCTCCTCGTTCAACGCCAAGTCCTCGCCCGTGCCGCAGGAGTGGCAGCCGCAGGTGGATCGCTGGCTTAAGAAGATGGGTTATCGCTTCGCCCTTCGCAAGTTTACATATCCTTCGGCGGTGAAACCCGGCAGTGAGTTGAAGTTCACCTCATGGTGGGAGAACCAGGGCGTGGCTCCGTGCTATCGCCCATTCCGCCTGGCGCTTCGCCTGAACAACGGACAGAGCAACGCGATCCTTGTCACGGGCGCGGACCTGCGCTCATGGCTCCCCGGCGACAACCTCTACGATAGCGCCGTTGCTGTCCCAAAGGACCTGAGCGAAGGCGAATACGACTTGATGATCGCCGTCCTGGACGAGCGGACCGATGAGCCGAAGGTCAAGCTGGCCATCGAAGGCTGCCGGCCGGATGATTGGTACCATCTCAGTAAGGTGAAGGTCCAGCAATAAGGAGAGATTCCGATGACTCGTGGATTCTGTGTCTGTTCATGTTTCGTGGCGTTCTTACTCTGTGGCGCCGCGCTCGGGGGCGAACGGGCGGCAGCCGATGCGAATTGGTTCTCGCTGGAACCGGTGAAGGACAACTTCGGGCCGACCATTCTGGACTGTAGCCGGTGGGTCGAGGCGCCGACAGGCAAGCACGGCTTTGTAACCGTGAAGGGCGACCGGTTCGTCTTTGAGGACGGCACGCCCACGCGTTTCTGGGGAGCCCAGGTGGGCGGCTTCTCCAAGGAGCAGATTGATTACGCCGTCCGCCGGATGCGCCGCCAGGGCATCAACATCACGCGAATGCACGGGCTGGAGAATCTCAACGATCGCTCGGGCAAGACGTCGTTCGATTATAGTGCCCAGGGCTTCGACCGGCTGGACTACCTGATTGCCAAGCTCGGCGAGAATGGCATCTACATGATTCTCGACGTGCATTATCCACTCATATACCGCTTCAAGGCTGGCGACGAGATCCCGGGGCTGCCTGAGGGGGGGCCGGCATCCCATGCTCAATTCTTCAACGAGAAGATCGCGGGCATTATGCATCGCCGCATGGCCGATATCTTCACGCACATGAACCCGTACACGAAGAAGCGATACTGCAATGATCCTACGATGGCTGCGGTCGAGGTCCTCAATGAGGACTCCTTGTTCTGGGGTGAGATTCCGCAGCCGTTCCGCGACGAGCTAGCCCAAAAATTCGCCGACTGGCTGCGAAAGAAGTATGGCGACGATAGCGCTCTGCAAAAGGCTTGGGCTGTCGATGGGAAGTCGTCGCTGGCTGAAGGGGAAGGGCTTGGATCGGGACAGCGGATTAACCTGTTGAACAGCACGCAGTTCTTCAGCCGCTATTTCCAGGCGAACCCGGAAAAGAGAGTCCGGGGCCAGGACCAAATGCGGTTTTACCTGGAGATGGAGGACAAGTACTGGGCCGATAGCGTCGCCGCGATGCGCAATGCGGGCGTGAAGGTCCCGATCAGTGCGACGAACTGGCAGGCCCACGAGTTCGCGACCCGTGTCCACATGCTCGGCCAGTCGAGGCTCGACTACATCGACCGGCACGGGTACTGGGATCACCCGCAGGGCGAGGGTAATCTGAAGTGGCGGATCGCCACGGCCCTGTTCCACAACCAGCCGATGATCAAGGCCGTAAAGCCTGAGCAGAACACGCTGGTCTACCTCGGGCGGGGCAACCTGGTGATCGAGAAAGCGTGGGAGCAGGTGCTGGGTCTGCCGATGACGATCAGCGAGTGGAACACGTGCCTGCCGAACGAGCACTCGCTCGAAGGCACCGGCCTCATGGCGGCCTACGGGCTGCTCCAGGGCTGGGACGGCCTGCTCGAATTCGGATACTTCAGCCCCGACTGGCGGGACAGCCTCGGGCCGGGCTCGTTCGACATGTTCAGCAATCCGCCGCAGATTCTGCAATTCCCGGCCGTGGCCGCCATGTGGCACCGGCAGGACATCCGCGAGGCGGACCTTGTGGCCGAGTCGCTCTACGACCACCAGAGCGTCTTCGGTCTCGACGAGGATCGCAAGCCCGCGCCCATTGCCGCAGCGCTCGTTGGCAAGGTCGGCTACCGTTTCGTTCCGCAATCGCGCGAGCCCGTCGTAAAGGACATCCGCAAGTACTGGGACCCCGAGAAACTGGTCGCGCGGTCCATCACCGGCGAGCTCACCTGGGATGCTTCCGCCGGCTGCGTCACGATCGACACGCCGCGAACACAGGGCGTGATCGGGTTCCTGCATGTTCGCCCGCACGAGTTGGCAGCGACGACACTGCGCAGCCCGACGCACTTCGGCGCCGTCTATGTCACTGCAATGGATGGAGATGCCCCCGTCAAATCGGCCCGCCGCCTCCTCGTGACCGCAACAGGCCCCGCGCAACACAGGAATGGAATACGAGACTACGTCGCAGCAGTCGCCGCTCGGGACGCCATACTGGCGGCTTCGCGAGGTCGGCAAAGGTCCGGCTTTGCTCCAAGCTGTCACTGGCCGCCTGCAGATTCGATCCGATCTGGCGGGCCGGCTCAAAGCCTGGGCCCTCGATATCGTCGGCAATCGAATTCGCGAGGTCCCTCTGGCCGTGGAATCAAATGCCACCATCCTGACCATGCAAGCCAACTACAAGGCCGTCTACTACGAACTCTCGACGGAGTAGGCCTCGCCTCCGCGATGGATGGTCGGCCGATCAGGGGTTGCGCCGACCGGGCGATGGCGTCGCGGCGTACCAGTTGTCCGGGTCGTTGCCGTACGCGGTGGCTGCCGTCCGGCTCAGTGACGAGCCTTGGCCATCTGCCTGAACCGGCCAGGGGTCAGTACTACCCGCGAAATCCTGCGGGTGTGAGCCATCGCTGTAGACGACGCGGTCCACGCGTATCCACTGACGCGCGCCGTTCGCGTCCGTGCCGTCAGGCTTGCTGAGCTGGAGCTTCTCGCCGCCATCGGCCAGATTGCCGAAGCTCCAGGCGAGGATCTGCACGCCGGCAGGGGGGGCGAACTTGGAGCTGAATCGGTCTATGTCTTTGACCAGTAGCAGGTACTGGCCCGCAGTGAGCGTTACGGGTGAGTTCGTGGGGAACAGGAACTCAATCCCGGCATCATCGCTGAATTGCCAAGGGGTCTCTTCCGCTGGATCGTACAGCGTCACGGGCTCATTGCTGATATTGAGTAGTTCCACGTACTCCGCATCGGCAGGGGTCGTCGGATGGTACATGATCTCATTGATCACAATCGGCCCAATCTTCGGAGCAGCGTTAGCCGCACCGGGCGTGGCCTTGCTCAGGGCCACAAAGTTGTATGTGCCCGTGCTCTTTTCATAGCGGCCCAGCGATACGCCTGCTTCCGAAGCGTCGAATTTCTCCTGCTCGCTATAGCCGGTCAGCACGCCTGCGGAACCCGAATGCAAATACACCGTCTCGCCGCTCGCACGCAGGCCAAATGTCTTCTTGCAGCCGGGATCGGATTTGTTGCCAAAGTGGAGGTTCTCATAGAACACGAGGTACCCATTGGCCGGAAGGCTCGTGCCAGCGCCGATTGTGTACTTGGTCAGATCATTGGCGTCATCACTGAGATACCAGCCGCCGATGTTGATGGCCTGGCTGGTTGTATTGCGCAGCTCGATCCAGTCGGACTCCTGCCCGGAGTTGGCCAAAAGCTCGTTGATGACCACTGAGCCGAGTACGGGCACCTGGCCGCTGTCGTCAGTACCCGGCGAGCCACCCGCCTTGGCGCTGGGTCGCCAGAGGCCCTTATTATCGTAGCCGTTCGGGTCCGCCGTCCCGGGGTCTTTCACTGTAAGCGAGAAACCCAGCCCGTCGGCGATATCGAACCAGTTGTCTTCGAAGCGGAAGCTGTGAATGATCGTTCCCGCGGCATCGAGCAGCTCGATCCGCTCGCCCGCATTGTTCAGACTGCCCGCGTATTGGCCCACAACCGGAAGACTGGAACCATACTTGGCTTGGAAGGCTGCTTTATCTCTGACCACCAGGCAGTAGGCGCCCGGGGCCAGGTCATAGCTGGGGAAGGTGAAATCGACGCCATTGGAGAACGACACGAGGTTCAGATTGACCGTCGAGCTGCCGATATTGGTCAGCTCGATGAACTCGGTATTGGGATCGTCGGGATTGCCGGTCTCGGCCGGATGATACATGATCTCGCTGATCCGCAGGTTCTGGGCCACCGGCCCGACGGCGAAGACCGCCTCGTTCAACGCGCTCCAGGTACCGTTGCTGAACAGCCGGGTCTTCACGTGTGTGCTTGTGTTCAGTTTGATGGCCGCCGTGTAGTACTTCGCCTGATCGGTGTTCACATTGCCGCCGGGCAGACGCGGGTCAGAGCCATCGAGACAATAGTAGAGCGTCCCGGCCGAACCGGAGATTTGCAGGTAGGAGCCCGGCGGGACGTGGCCGCCTTGTCGGTCGAATGTCGGCGGATTGACATTCGGGTACCAGCCCGTGGATTTGAACTGATTCAGGACAACACCTGTCCGGCCGGGGAGATAGCTGTTCACGATGCGATTGATTTCATTCTGCCAGTCCTGCTTCGTAAGGGGCGTGGATCTCTTGGAGTCGCCCCAGCGGGCGGACTCGGCAATGACGGCCATCTCCACTTCCTTGGCCCGCCTCTGGATGCGGGCGATAGAGACGTCCGGCGTCAGGAGCCCGCCGTTGAAGAAGTGCCGGTACACGTGATCGGCGAAGTGCATCCGGTAGTCCGTGTTGGTGCTGGCCAGACGCTCGTGCTGCCAGTGCGGGTTGAAGTATCGCCATTGTGAACCGGCCGTGGTGAACGGCGTGACCATATTCGTCTCGCTCTGGCTGGTGCCCAGGGCGTGCTCATTGTCGTGATGGAACCATTTCCAGCCGTCGGGGTGTGCCCGATTGTAGATGCCGTATGTGTTGTTGGGGATATTGCCGAAACGGGAGCCGGGCCCATCCCTGTCGCCGGTGTAGTACTCGATGATCATGAAATCGATCAGGTTGTCCACGTCGAGCAACCGCTCGTAGGCGGGGTTCGGAGTCCCGTCGGGGTCCATTCCCTGCAGCCGGTAGTACCTGCTGTTGTCGGCGAGCCCCTGCGTAAATGCATCATAGAGACGCCGAAAAGCATCCATGTTGCCGTCAGTGGCGAGCATGGCCCGCCCGACGCTGCGATCCACCTTGACGACATCGTAATCGTCTTTGTCGCCGCCGAAATAGGACTCCGCATAGGAGGCTTCCGACCGTTCCTGAGTCTGGTACAGGCCCCAATAGTACCCGTTGATGTAGACATGGTAGAAGCGGGTCCGGGTGTAGGGCTGGCCCGTCTCGCCCTGGACGTCACGGGAGAACACCTCACGAACGAACGATTCCTGACTGTCGCCCCCAAAGCTCCAGGAGTAGTTCTGGCTGCAGCGCAGATCGACGTTCTCGAACTCGTCCACCCCTTCGTCGCCGAAGAGGGGGAACCTGAGTTTGGCCTGACCATACTCCGACCGGAAGAGCAGACGCAGGGCGTGTTTGGGGTTACTGGTGCTTCGGCTGTAGCCGCCGCGGAGGCGTATTCCGGCGTCAATCTGGAACCCTTCGCTGCCGTCCGGGTTTAGCAGCTCCACGGATACCGGTCTTTCCCACTCGCGGCCTTCGGCACCTGGGTGGACGTAGAAGCCGGTATCCACATGGAAGAAGTTGCTCAGCGGCGTTACCAGGGAGATGGACGGGATGGCCAGCAGCGCGTCGTCGATAAGGTCCTTGTATCTGGCGTCGTGCGTGACCTCCGGATCCATTCCGTAGTTGATGATCTGTCCGTTGACATTGCCCGTGGGCCAGCCGGAGCCGGGGGCGGTGTTGTCTGGGGCCCGCGAGACGACATCGCGTATGAAGAGATATGTGTGCGTCGCGACCGTGGAGGACTTCCAGCCGTCTTTGATCGCCTTGGCCCGCAGGCACATCGTCTGGGTCAGCCGCAGAGGAGTCTGGTACACCTTGCCCGTTGGGAAGCGGCCGGTCGTCAAGTATGGCTCCGTCCCATCGGTCGTGTAGTAGATTCTTGCCCCCTCGGTCGCGGTGCGGAGGGTCACGAGGACCTCGTCGTTGTAAAGGCCCCGCTCGGGACTGAAAACGGGTGCGGAGACGATGCCCTGATAGACGGCGACATTTGGCATCCCCGGCGTCGGCATGGCGAACTGCTCCCACTCGTCCGGCGGATCGATCAGCCGGCCGTAGGAGACATCCGCCTGCTGCTCGTCGAAAGCGATATAATCGACTAACGTCACGCCATCCTTGTCGTACAGGGCGACTTCATCGCCATCTGCACTGAGGCTGAAGTTGGCGTGCAGGCCGGAGATTGTCGTGTCGGCGTCCGCCCAGATCACGAGAAAGCCATCCGCGGGGATCGTCGTGAGCGTGGGGTTGCCCGTGGGGAACTGCCACTTCCTGGAATTCGCTGCATCGTCAGTCAGGTACATGCCCGCGCAGTCGATTGGTTGCTGCCCGGCGTTGTGGATTTCGATCCAGTCGTCGTATTCGCCCTGCGGGTCTTTTGTGGCGGCGGCGTTCGAGGCCAGAACCTCGTTGATGCGAAGCGGGATGCCTGAATGCTGCCAGTCCATGGCGAGCAGGCCAAAACCTGTCGCATTGATGCTGTCGTTGCCGTTCAGATCGGCGTCGCCGCCCGGCGGGGTCAGCCGCTGCTGAGCGAGAATCTGCACGTCCCGGGCGTCGACTCGGCAATCACCAGTGAGGTCCCCCAACGGGCACTCGCCTTGAACCGAGGCAACGCGGAACAGGGCCAATGCGATGATGGAAAGGATGGGCCTGTGGCATACTCTCATCTGTGATCTCCCTGTCGGTACTGTAACTGCCTGTCACCACTGATGTTACACATCGGCGGGGACGCAAGGCGACAATCTAGCACTTACCCATTTTATCATAAGTGGGCCTATCAGGTCAATACCGGCCGAGGGACTGGAAAGGACATCGCCCAACTGAATTGGGCGTTGACAACCGAATGGAAATGCTCTTATTCTACCAATATCATGGCGAAAACTCGGAGATGATTGGAGTCCCAACCACACCCTTTATGGAGACTGTCACTATGACCGCAGCGATGAATCGACGTGAGTTCCTCGAGGCCGGAGCGGCGGGCGCGGCGCGATGTTCCTGGGTTCGGTGCTGAGCAACTCCACAGCGATGGCGGGGCAGGCGGGTGAATGGCCGCCGAAGATGCCGCCGGTGAAGATCTACAAAGTCTACGTGGGCCGGACGGGCGGCATCTACCTGTCCCGGCCGACCGAGGAAATTGACAAATTCGAGAAATACCTGGCGGGCATTGAAGCGAAGCTCGGCGACGTCAAGTTCATCGGCGGCGAGCTGGTCCCGCCTGTCGAGGCGAGCACCATAATCCCCAAGCTGAAGGAGGCCGATGGCGTGCTGCTGTTCCATCTCTGCGGACACGGCGGCGATGCGCCTTCCCAAGCCATGAGCCAGATCGTCAACGCGGGCCTGCCCACGGCAGTCTTCTCACAGCCGTTCAGCGGCCACGGCTGGATGTACTTCCCGAAATGGCGAAAGGAAGGCAAGAAGGTGCTGCTGCTGCCGTCGAGCGACTGGAGCGAGCTCGATCGCGTGGCCGGCCTGATGCGTGTGGGCCCGCACCTTCGCCGCACGAAGATTCTCGTCGTGAATGGTCCTCTCGGCACGACGGCCGCCTGCTCGGCCGAGCAGGTCAAGGCGAAACTCGGGGTCGAGATGATCCCGGTCAGTATCGAGGAGACGGTTGCGGCTCATGCGGCGGTGGACATCAAGCTGGCGCAGCAGGAAGCCGAAGAGTACTGGCTGAGCAAGGCCAGGAAGATCATCGAGCCCACGAAAGACGAGATCATCAGCTCCGCGAGATACTACCTGGCGATCAAGAAGATGATGATCGAGAAGGGGGCCCAGGCGGTCACCAGCTCCGGCTGCATGGGAAAGCCGGCCAAGGGATGCCTGGCGTTCAGCAAGCTCAACGATCTGGGCATGGTCGGGGCCTGCGAGGGTGACATGGACTCGACCCTGACGATGCTCATGTTCGGCTACGCGTTTAACGTCCCGGGCTTCATCACCGATCCCGTCTTCGATACCGCCAGAAACGCCTTGATTCACTTCCATTGCACGTCGTCAACGAAGATGGATGGCCCCAAGGGCAAGCGGCTGCCTTTCAACATTCGCACGCAGACGGACAGCGACCAGGGCGTCGCGCTGGAGGTGGAGAATCGCGTCGGGCAGGATGTGACGTGCGCGAAGTTAATCAACCTGGACTCGATGCTCATCTCCACGGGTAAGATCATTGACGTCACGCACAACGACCTGGGCTGCCGAACGCAATTCGTGACCCAGGTGAAGGATGCCCGCAGCATGTTCCACAACTGGGGCGCCGGCGTCCTGGAAGGCGGCGTGATGGCGATGCTGCACCGGGCCGTCTTCTACGGCGACCACATGCAGAGCATCAGGAATCTGAGCGATCTCATGGGCTTCAAGGTTGTCGAGGAAGCATAGAATCCTGCTGGTGAATCCGCCGATTCACGACTTTGCCGCCTACGATTTCTGGCTCAGGCCGTACGGGCTGTTGACTGTCGCCGGGCAACTGCGCGGACAGGCGGAGTTTCTCTTTCTCGATTACCTGGACCGTTGGTGGAGCGATTGCGGATTGCGGAATGCGGATTGCGGAATAGCATCGAAAGATCCGCCCAATCCGCAATCAGATCAGTGGGGCCGGGGCACGTTTCCTTTCGAGCGGATACCCAATCCGCCGCCTCTGAAGGAGATCCCTCGATACTTCCGGAGATTCGGTGGGCCTCGTGCTAATTTCCAAGGGTATCTCAGCAGGCAAGCCCCGTTCGACTTCGCGCTTGTGCAGACGATGATGACATACTGGTATCCAGGTGTAGCGGAGGTGATTGAGGACATTCGGCACGTCTGCCCCGAGGCCCGGATCATTCTCGGCGGCAACTACGCGACGCTCTGCACGGAGCACGCGCGACGGCTGGGGGCTGATCTCGTAGTCGTGGGCTCGGACCTGGAGCCATTGTGGCAATTACTGGGGGTGACGCCCGACCCAGAGCAGCCAGCTTTGTGGGAGGTGTACGATCTGCTCCGCGTCGGGGCAATCAAGCTGTCGGATGGCTGTCCGTTTCGGTGCAGCTATTGCTCGGTGCCGAAGGTGTACGCGGGCTTCAAGCCGCGGCCATTGGGACGAGCACTGGCCGAATTAGAGCTTCTGGTCGAGCGAGGAGCGAAGAATGTCGCTTTCTATGATGACGCGCTGCTCTGCGATGCGGAGAAGGTCTTGGCCCCTTTCCTGCAGGAGGTTATCCGGCGGGGCATCCGCGTGAATTTTCACACGCCGAACGCACTCAATGCTCGCTTCGTGACCTCAGAATTGGCGGATCTCATGGTGCGGGCCGGCTTCAGAACATTCTACCTTGGCTTCGAGAGCGCCTCGCGGCAGTGGCAGCAGGGCACCGGGGGCAAGGTGTTCTCGGAGGAGCTTACCCAATCCGTGAGGCACCTCTTCGCCGCCGGCGCAGATCCGGCGAATGTCACGGCCTATCAAATTCTTGGACACCCCGATAGCGACCTGCAGGAGCTTGAAGCCTCCATGCGATTCGTGCACAGCCTCGGCATTCGCGGCATGCTGGCTGATTTCTCTCCGATTCCCGGCACGGCGGACGGCGAGGCCTGCCGGCGCTGGGTCAACATGGATGAGCCGCTGATGCACAACAAGACGGCGTTTCCCATCCTCCGACTCGGCTTCGACGAGGTCAACCGCCTCAAGGACCTCCAGCGCCGGTTGAATCGAGACCTCCGGCCGTAAGTACTTGATAAGTAACGTACCGCCCATCGTATGTCATTCCCGCGCAGGCGGGAATCCGGTCACCTATCGAACGTTCCTGGACCCCCGCCTGCGCGGGGGTGACATGGCAGAGGCCCATTCCATTGGATGCTCCCAATGTCTGCGTATCTTCTTTTCTTTCGCTGCATCGTTGCATATACTCCCTGCAACAATACAGGACTTGCTTGGAGGTCGAACATGAAGAAGAAAGAACGGATCGCAGTTTTGACCGGCGGCGGCGACTGTCCGGGCCTGAACGCGGTGATACGGGCCGTGGCGAAAAAAGCCATGCTGGACTACGGCATGGAGGTCATCGGCATCGAGGATGGTTATGAGGGCATCATCGAGAATCGATATCGCACGCTGCATTACAACGATGTCTCGGGCATCCTGACGCTCGGCGGGACAATCCTCGGCACATCCAATACCGCGAATCCCTACCGGTATGCGGTGCGGAGGGGGGACCAGTTGGAACTCAAGGACGTCTCGCGCAAGGCAATCCGCAATCTGAAGAAGATTGGGGCCAGGTGTCTTGTCTGCATCGGAGGCGACGGCACATTGTCCATCGCGCATCGGCTGCAGACCGACGGCGTGGACGTTGTCGGGGTCCCTAAGACAATCGACAACGACTTGCGCGGGACGGACATCACATTCGGTTTTGACTCGGCGGTGGCGGTGGCGACGGAGGGCATCGACAGGGTCCACACGACGGCCCAGTCGCACCATCGCGTCATGATCGTCGAGGTGATGGGACGCACCGCCGGATGGATCGCCCTGCATGCGGGCGTGGCCGCCGGCGGCGATATCATTCTCATCCCCGAAGTCCCCTACGATATCGACGTGATCGTCAGCAAGGTCAGAGATAGAGCCAGGAAGGGCAAGCGATTCAGCATCGTTGTCGTCGCCGAAGGCGCCAAGCCCAGGGGCGGCGACGTCGTCATCCAGCGAATCGTCAAGGAGAGCACCGATCCCGTGCGTCTCGGCGGCATCGGGTTTGTGCTCGGCGAACAGATCGAAAAGCTCAGCAGGGTTGAAACCCGCGTCGTGGTCATGGGCCATCTGCAGAGGGGAGGCTGCCCCACGCCATTTGACCGCGTCCTGGCCACCTCGCTCGGCGCCAAGGCTGTGGATCTGCTCATCAACGGCGAATGCGGGCACATGGTCGGCGTACGCGGCAGCGATTTAGTGAAAGTCCCGCTGAAGGATGTGGCGACAGGCCCGCGCATTGTGCCTGCGGATAATCCCCTGGTGGCGGTTGCCCGCTCAGTCGGCACCTGCTTCGGGGATTGAGCCTGCAGAACTGAGCTGCAAAATGTGCGTACAGGGAGCGTCCAGGCTCCCGGAGAGCCCGGCACAGAGATGATCCATTCATCTGCGGGTGCGGGTTATGGATTCACGGCAGCTCGTGGGGCATTTCATCGATGAGCAGAACATCTTTCTGTTCCTGGTGCAGCTTTTTATTCTGCTCGGCCTGGCGCGTGGCTTGGGGGAGTTGTTCCGCCGGTGGAAGCAGCCGGCGCTGACCGCCGAGATTCTCGTAGGGATTGTGCTGGGCCCGTCTATTCTCGGCCGGTTCCTTCCATCTGTGCATGGAGCCATCTTTCCCCCGGACCCGGTCCAGCAGAACATGATCGAGACCGTCGGATGGCTGGGCGTGCTCTTCTTGCTGCTGGAAACGGGTCTGGAGGTCGATTTCTCCAGTGCATGGCGGCAGAAGGGAGATGCCCTGAAGATCGCGGTGACCGATACCATTGTTCCTGTGGGCATTGCGATTCCAACCTTCCTGCTCTTGCCGGTCTTCTATCTGATCGAGCCGCAGAGCAGAATCCTGTTTGCACTGTTCATGGCTGCTGTTATGACGACCACCGCGATGCCCGTCGCCGCCAGGGCCCTTCACGAGGTAAACCTGTCAAAGACGGATCTTGGTTTTCTTATCTTGTCCGCCTTATCGGTGAACGACATCATCGGATGGGTGCTCTTCACGCTGGTGCTGGGCCTCGTTACGCAGGCGGGGGCCGGAGCGGGGAAAATCCTCATGGTTTTGGGTGCTATCGCCGGCTTCACCGTCATCTGCCTGTCCATCGGACAGAGACTGACGAGTGAGGCGATTTCCGGGATCAAGCGGCGCGGGATGCCTGAGCCGGCCACGGCATTGACGTTCATCTCTCTGCTCGGAGTGCTTTGCGGCGCGATCACTCAGCGGATCGGCATTCACGCGCTCTTCGGGTTCTTCATTGCCGGGGTCATGGCCGGGCAGGCCAGGGCCCTCTCTGAGCGGACACGCCAGGTGATCGCGCAGATGGTTTATGCGCTGTTCGTTCCCATCTTTTTCGTGGGGATCGGGCTGCGAATCGACTTTCTGGCGTATTTCGACCCGTTCCTTGCGATCTTTGTGAGCATCATTGGCATCGGCAGCAGATACCTCGGCGCGTGGTTGGGCACGTCGTTCACGGCGATCCCCAGGAGCGACCGCGCCGCAGTCGCGGTTGCTCACACGCCGGGCGGTACTATGGAGATAGTGTTTGCGTTGCTTGCCCTTCAGTATGGGATTATTACGCAACCGGTATTTGTTGCGATCATTTTCGCCGCCGTGCTCTCCTCCGTCCTCCTGGGGCCGTGGCTGAACTACTCCATCTCAAGGCGTAAGGAAGTAAGCATCCTGGAGTTCTTCCACAGGGATTCGATCATTGCGGAGTTGAAAGCCGCCACAAGAGATGGAGCTCTGCGAGAGCTTTCCGACCTGGCGGCCATCCAGCAGCAGGTGTACGATGCCGACGAAATCTATGAGGCCGTGCTACACCGGGAAAATGAAATGGGCACGGCTCTGGAAGAGGGGCTTGCCATCCCGCACGCGCGGCTTGAGAAGCTGGACAGGCCGGTCGTTGTCTTTGGCAGATCGGAAGCGGGAATCGAGGATTGGAACTCGCCGGACGGAAAGCCCACGCATTTCATCTTTCTGGCCCTGACCCCGCAACGCAGCGATGTTCAGGTGCAGATCCTGGCGCTCATCGTTCGAACCATGCTGCAGCCGGAGATTCGCGAGAGGATCATCCGTGCCGACAAGCCGGAGGTGCTCTGGGCCACGTTTTCCCAGGTATTTGCCTCTGAGCGTGTACTTAAACCCAGCGGGACCCGTCGCGGGTAGCGTTCGTTTGCCTGGCTACCCTTGGTTTGCAGCCATCGAAGACTCATTCCGCAGGCGGCTGCGGAACGGCGGGCCGATTTGCACCGGCACTGTCTGCCACCGCCGTGTCGTCAGGTGCGGGCTCGTGCAACGGCTTCAGTATCGAGTTGCGACGGCGATGGCCGACAAGCTCCTGGGTCAGGCTGAAGCCTACGGCAAGCAGCGTCGGGCCGAGAAAGATACCGATGAAGCCAAATGTCGCCACGCCGCCAAGCACGCCGATAAACATCACGATAAAGGGCAGTTTGGAGCCGCGGCTGATGATGTATGGCTTCACGACGTTGTCCACGCCGCTGATGGCCAGCACGCCGTAGACGATCATGAAGATGCCCCAGCCGGTTGAGCCCTGCGCGAAAAGCCAGATCGATGCACCGATCCAAACGATCGGCGGGCCGACGGGAACAAAGCTCAGGAAGAAGGTGAACAGCGCCAGGAGCATGGGGGAGGGCACGTCGGCGATGGTGAAACCGATGCCGGCCACGAAGCCCTGCGCCAATCCCGTGCCGATCACGCCGTACACGACGCTCCGCACCGTTGTTTTGACCACGTCCACCAGGTGCTGGCTGTAGTCGCCGCTGATTTTCTGGAACCCCTCGCGCAGGCGCACGACGACCCCCTCGCCGTCGCGATAGAGGAAGAACGCGATCAGCACGCTCATAATAAGCTGGAAGACGCCTTGTAGCAGGTCGAGGCTGTGTCGCAGCAGCCACAGCCCGGCCGCCTTGAGCCGCGGTTTCCACAAGCCGATGGTTGGCCCAGGGTCATCCGCCAAGTCCGCCCAAGACTCGCTGATCCTGTCGCCGACCAGGGGAATACGTTCGATCCAGGCCGGGGGCGGGATCAATCCCTCTGTCTTTTGCACATCGAGCCATTCCAGTCCTGCACGAACGCTGTCGGTGAAGGTGAAGCCCACGACGACAAACGGTATGATGAGCACCAGCGACAGCACGGCCGTCATCAGCCCGGCGGCGAGATTCCGCCTTCCCCGCAGCCATTTGAGGAACAGCTCGTGCAGGGGCCACGTGGCAAGACACAAGATGGCCGCCCACAGGATGGCGGACAGGAACGGCCGCAACACGAATCCACAGCCGATGACGATCGCCACGATGAGGGTGATTCCTGCAATCTGCTCGATTCGCTTCTGGTTCTTTACCATGCGTCTGGATTGACGATTTACGATTTACGGTTTACTATCTGGCATCACCTTGCAGAGGTGGTCGTGCCAAGACGCGAGATTCACCTCCGGCCCCTCGGGCTCGAACAATGCATGGTAAAGGATAAGTAGTACATTGTAAATGACGAAACGCCACACGATTTGTATCAAGAGCTTCGGCTGCCAGATGAACAAGCTGGATACAGCCCTGATTGCGTCCTCGCTGCAGGAGGCGGGCTTTTGCCTGACGGAGGACATCAAGGAGGCCGATGCCGTTCTGATCAACACCTGTTCCGTGCGGCAGCACGCGGAGGAGCGCGTTTTCTCACACCTGGGCCATCTCAAGCACTTGAAAGAGCACCGGCCTGAGATGGTTGTCGGAGTCATCGGCTGCATGGCGCAGCGCCTGGGCGACAAGCTCCTCGAACATGAGGCTGTCAACATCGTGTGCGGGCCCGCCCAGATTCCCCAGATCGCGGATTTGCTGCACGAGGCGCTCGGCCGGCTTGAGAAACGCCTGGCTGTCACGGAGAATATCCGGCAGGGGGGGCTTAACGGTGCTTCGGCCCTGGAGAGATTCGAGTCGGCGCACAGCATCGAGGAGATGCCGGGACAGGCGTTCGTCCGCGTGATGCGGGGTTGCAACAATTTCTGCACTTACTGTATCGTTCCTTACGTCCGAGGCCCGGAGGCGTGCCGGCCGCCGGAGGCGATTCTGGAACAGGTGAAGAGACTGGCCGACACCGGCGTCAAGCAGGTGACGCTCCTCGGCCAGACGGTGAATTCATACAAGCACCAGGACGGGGGAAAGATGTGGTGCCTTGCCGACCTGCTGGAGATGACGGCCCGGGTGCAGGGGATCGAATGGGTCCGGTTCGTCACGAGTTACCCCAGCGACGAGTTCTACGAGGAGATTCTGCAGGCGATGGCCGGCTCGGCGAAGATCTGCCATTACCTGCACATGCCCGCCCAAAGCGGGTCCGACCGCATCCTGCGCGCATGAATCGTCATTATACAGCCGCGCACTACCTCGAGCTGATCGAGCGGGCTCGGGCGGTCGTGCCCGACATCGCCGTGGCAGGGGACTTCATCGTGGGTTTTCCCGGGGAGACACAGGAGGATTTCGATGCCACCGTCGACCTCGTGCGCAAGACCCGATACAAGAACAGCTACATTTTCAAATACTCGCCCCGACCCGGCACGACGGCGGAGAAGCGGCTGGCCGATACTGTCCCTCCCGACGTGAAGCAACAGCGGAATGTCGAGCTGTTGGCCGTTCAGGAGCGCATCAGCGGCGAACTGAACCGGTCGTTTCTGAATCAGGAGGTAACGGTCCTGGTCGAGGGGCCGAGCAAGAAACAAATTCGGAATTCGGAATGCGGAGTGCGGAGTGCGGACTCACCCGATTCGCGGGACCCTTCTCCTGTTCCTCACGCGAAGGTGCAATTGGTCGGGCGTACCTCGACAGACTTCATTGTCATCTTCGATGGTCCGCTTTCCCTGGCCGGCAACTTTGCCCGCGTACGAATCACACAGGTTTCCCCGTTGACCCTCTTTGGTGATCTTCAGCCTTGAGGCCGGCCCTGACGTCACTCGTTCGGCTTAATTACCCCGAGCTTCGGCGCGGGCATTTGCGGGAGCGGTCCGGCCTGGCGCAGCGCCGCTTGTACCCGTTCCGCATGTTGTTCGAACATGGCAGGCAAATCGTTCACGGGTGTAGTCAAGGACGGCACGGCATCGAATGAAGGCAAGGGAGGCGTGGGTTGGGGCAATGCAGACAGCGCGGCTGCATAGGCCCGGAACCACCAGCCCCAGACCTTGTACCCCATATTCGTCTTGGCCATTCCGCCGTAGGCGCTCATATCCGTCGCTTCCGGCGTATCGGCAAAGGGCCATGACAGCCAGCCCTGCACCAGTCGCCGCGATGCCTCGATCTCAGCCACGATCCAGTGGGCTTGCTGATGTTCATCGAGGTACGCCCGGCCCGGGGCAGCGCCGCCGCCGTACCAGCCATACTCGCCGAGCACAAGCGGTCGGTCCGTCTGGCAGTATGCCAGCATGGTCTGCAGGTAGGCCAGATTCTTCTGCCAACTGTCTTTGGAATCGAACGGCTGGCCCATCAGTGGGTAGAAGTGAACGGAGATGAAGTCGAGCCACTGCTTTTGCCTGTGGGGGTTGAACGCGGAGTACAGGCCCGGATCGCCGGGACGGACCACGGGGTACGACCACTGGATATAGCCTACGGTGATCATGTGCGTTGGATCGGCCTTGCGGAGCACCTCCGCCTGCCGTCGCACCCACTCATCGGCCAAATGCTCCCGGAACAACTGCCAGTCGAGAAGACGCGGGTTGCCCTGCTTTGCCTCGTTCTCGGGGGCTTTGATCGCCCCCAGTTGCTCGTCGCCGAGCTCGTTGCCCCATGCAGCTTTGAGACCTTCCCGATTCGTGTACTTCGCCTCTAGCCACGCATTCCATCGCGGCGCCCAGGCGTCGACGGACCACGGCATCTCAGGCTCATTCAGAAGGTCCCAGGCCAGGATCGCAGGCTCGCCACGATAGCGACGGCCCACAACGCGCCAGAAATTGTCCAGCGCTTTCATCGCGTCCTCACCGGCATACCGATCCGGCTTCCAGTACTCGGGGGAGCCTTCCCAATGGTCGGGTCCGGTCAAGATGAGCCGCACTCTCGCGTTGCGCAATTTTGATCAGCGTGTCGAGCTTCGAGAGGGCTCCGGGATTTATCGTGCCGATGTCCGGCTGGAAGGTGGCAGCCGCCAGGAAGACGCGGGCACAGTTCACGCCGAGCTTGTTCATGATGTTGAACTCGTACGTCACTCGCTCAACATCGAACTGCTGCCACACTTTCGGCGGCCAGCCCGTGTTCGGGTCGTAGTAGTTCGTGCCAAAGGGCACAAACGGCTGTTTCGACTTGCTCTCGATGAAGCCCTTGCCATTCGGGTCCGCACCAATCAGTTGCATCTTCGGTGTCTTCGAGGAGGAACATCCTCCGCCGACGATCGATGCGAGGACGATAGCAGTGAGAATCCCGGCTGTCGCTGCTGGTGAGCGGCCACATCCACGTGTCATACGATGCCTCCCGGATTTACGATTTTCGATTTACGATTTGGACGCCGGCTGAAGGAAGAACCGTAAATCATAAATCGTAAATTATTTTGCGCCCCAGAGATACAGGACCTCCGGCGTGCTGAGTTCATACAACGTGGTGCGATCCAGTTTGAACGCGGCCTTACCCTGCTGCTGCACGCCCAACAGGTTGGACCAGGTGAACGGCCGGCGATACTCCACCACCTTGGCTCGTTGAATGCCCGCCCGCGATTTCACCAGATCGATCGCGTCATCCAGGTACCCGACCTTGT
Source organism: Sedimentisphaerales bacterium (assembly GCA_963708075.1). Lineage (GTDB taxonomy): Bacteria > Planctomycetota > Phycisphaerae > Sedimentisphaerales > Anaerobacaceae > PLanc-01. Next base: position 2,212,404 of record OY970194.1, on the reverse strand, counting down.
CGATGAGTCCCACCTCCAGCGCCTGCGGCGCCACGTAGATGCTTCCATCCGCCAGGGCCTTTGCCTGATCGGGCGAGAGCACCTTCGCTCGCCCTTCCTGAACGACCTCGACGAAACGGTCATAGGCGGGCTTCAGCAGACGTTCGCGGACGTACTGCAACTCCTGGTCGGTGGGGGGCCGGAAGGAGCTGGGCCAGTCCTTCTTCTCGCCCATGGTCAGGAAAACCGGCAGAATCCCCAGCTTGTCCTTGAGCAGCTCTCCGAAGACGAAGTGGCCCATGAGCACGCCGATGGAACCAGTGATAGCGGTCGGCTCGGCGATGATCTCGTCACATGCCACGGAGGCATAGTAGCCGCCGGAAGCCGCGGTGCTCTGCATGAAGGCAATCACCGGCTTTCCGTTGTCGCGGCGATACTTGCGGATCTGCTGATATACCTGGTCGCTGGCGGAAATTGTCCCGCCCGGGGAATTCACCCGCACGATCAGGCCTTTGACGCTTCGGTCACTGCGGGCCGACTGCAGTTGCCGATAGACGCTCTCGGCCTGCTCATCGTACATCAGCCCTTCGATGTTGATCATCACGATCTTGGCGTCCGCCGGTCCATCCCGAACTACGGTCTCCTCATACAGTCTCGTTTGCCGGGTTGCGAATACGGCTACGAGACCGAGCAAAAGGAGGAAAAGGCCGACGTTGGCCAGCACGGACAGGGCGAAGAAGAAGCCCCAGAGAATCCGCCAGCCGCTGACTCCTGATCGTGGAGGCGGCGGTGCGTACGGCGGGGGGGTGTACGGGGGTCTGGCTGGTGGCTCCGGCGGGCTTCCCGGCCCTTGCGGTGAGCCGAACGGCTCCGACGGGTTGTTGGTCTGGTCAGAATCCATCTGCAACTCCTTGAAAAGAACGGACTTATTATAGTTTGCCCGACCGTAGCGGTCAACAGAGCGTATAAACACGTTGAAGATTCCATGTGGAGTCGCCGTGATGGAGGAATTGCGATGGAATCGGGTCATGCAGCGAAGGACGGGAATATGGCAATAGCAGAGTACGTTGACTTGTCCGAGGTCACATTGGAGCAGCGTCCTGTGTTGCATCCTCGATTTCACGAGTTGCCGGAGGGAATGTCGGAGCTTACCTTCGCAAACATCTACTTGTTCCGCCATGTGCACCAATACCGGCTGGCGCAGCTTGAGGGGAACCTTCTCCTGATTGTTGGCGAAGATGCCGAGCTGTTCTTCATTCTGCCGTTTGGCTTGCCCGGGCGCCAGGTGCTCGATGAGCTTTTTGACCGGTACCGCGTCTCGAAATGCTGCTCGCCGGCCCAGGCCCGGCAGCTTGCCGGGATGGGCTACCGCGTCTGGGAGGATCGTGACAACTTCGATTACCTGTATCGCCGCGAGGACCTGGCAAGCCTGTCAGGCCGCAAGTTTCACAGGAAGAAGAACCTCGTGAATGCCTTCCTGCGCAGTAATGCCTGCACGGCCAAGCCGCTTCTCCCGGAATATGCCGGTGACGCACTGAGAATCCTCGACACATGGAGGCAGCAGCAGGAGGAGGCAGGGGACTACGAAGCAGCCCGCGAGGCCCTTGAGAAAATGGAGGAACTCCAGCTCTGCGGCGGTATCTTCTACGTCAACGATGAGCCGGCAGCGTATTCACTGGGCGAGGAACTGGCCCAGGGCAGCATGTGGGTGACCCATTTTGAAAAGGCCGTCGATGACAAGCAGTTCAAAGGCATTTACCAATACGTCAACCAGGCCTTCGTCTCTGTCCTGCCCGAGAAATACGAATTGATCAACCGGGAGCAGGACCTGGGCGATCCGGGACTTCGCCAGGCCAAGGAAAGCTACCGGCCCGCCGGCTTTGTCAAGAAATACAGGTCCGCTAAATAATCTTCAATCTGTATTCGTAGTCACTCCAATCTGGACTTTCCTTCAAGAATTCTTCCCCCTCAGACCGATAATCTTTGACAAATCAGTTGTGAAGCATATACTGGAATCCGGTAATCGCCATGAGGATGAGGGTTCACATCGGACGCGTCCCTCAGAGATTTGCAGGTCCAGGAGAAGGTGTATGTGTGACAAGCCGCTGCTAAATGTGCGCCCGCGACCCCCGTAGGCACCTCTGCATTGGAATGGCCACCTTAGAGAGGCTTCCGAAGAGTTTTCGAGCCAATCCGTAAATAACAATTCTGGGGCAGATGATGGCAGGAGAGAGTACTATGAGAACAAAAGTGGGAATGCTGGTGGTGATTTCTTTGGTCGTGCTCGCAGGATCTGCGGGCCCCGCGTTTGCGGAGACGGCCCTTGACGTGGCGTCCGTTACGACCAGCATAAGCTACTACGAGAAGAGTACCGGATGGTCGTTTACGCCGACACAGGACATCGTCGTCACGAAGCTGGGGAATGTCTTCCGGATAGGCACTTCCTTGCTGATGTATGATCATTCCATCACGATCTACAATAGCAGCGGTACGCCGCTGGTCTCCGGCACAGTAATCGGCTATATCAGCGCAGGGTGGAGGGACCCGCTTCTTGTGCGAGAGAACGGCTACACGTACGTTGATGTCAGCGAGCAAAACGTCCGGCTTACAGCGGGCCAGACCTACGTGATTGCCGCCTACTGGACCCGAGGGTTGTACACCAATTGGTGGGATAACGACATACAATATGCCCCCGAACACTCGTTTAGTACCTTGATCACCCCGGTCCGATTGGACTTGTGGTGCACGGGGCAAGGGATGCCGGTACCGGTGGAGGAGCCTCCTACCTCGAACACGTTCCTAGCTCCCAATTTCCAGTTCGAACTCGCGAACTCCGCTCCAGTGGCCGGCGACATCACGGTGGGTACGGACGTCGGTCAGGCGGTCACAGTCAATGTGCTGGCGAGTGCGTATGATGCCGACGGTGACCCATTGACTGTTACGGTTGGGTCGGCCAGTCACGGCACGGCGGCACTGAACGGGACTGTGGTGACGTACACACCGAACTCGGGATTCAGCGGGACCGATACGTTCACATATACTGTGAGCGACGGTCAGGCCACGGCCACGGGGCTGGTGACTGTCACCGTCAGTGGCGTGTGGGTCACACTCGACATCAAGCCGGGGAGTTATCCGAATAGCGTCAATCTCGGCTCGAACGGTGTGGTGCCTGTGGCGATCCTCTCAACGGCCAGCTTTGATGCCTTGACAGTGGACCCCGAGACGGTGAGTTTGGGCGGCGCTGGAGTGGCCGTGCGAGGCAAGGGCAACCGATACATGGCCAGCGGCCAGGATGTCAATAGCGACGGGTGGATCGATCTCGTTCTGCACGTGGAGACTGAAAACCTGATTCTGGATCAGTTGTCGGGTGGATACGGAACCATCAACGGCGCGACCTACGGCGGCCTGTCAATCATCGGGGTGGACGAGATCATCATCGTCCCGGAATAAGACGGACTCTAGATGGCTTGCGTCCCGGTGATCGCGGGGGTCGCAGGTGGTTGGAGAAACTGTGGTAGCCTGACAGGGCTGCGGGCAGGACGCCTGCAGCCCTGTTGTCTTTAATTTTCGCCGCGGTAATTGTACATGTCGCGGCCGATGGCGCGGGCGGCCCGGACGATCTCGGGATACGGATTGTCGCAGATGTCGAGGAAGCCGATCTGGTAGTTCTCGCCGTCGCCGCGGCCGGTGGTCGGCTGGTCCACGTACTGGAACCAGTGAGTCCCGATGATGGCGCGATTCCGCAGGGCGCCGCGCACATAGGCGGTGTATTTGTCGGCCCGGTCCTGCTGATTCTCCGTGCTGCGAAGACCCGTGTGGAACATGCCGCGGTCGAGCGCCCCGAAGTGGAATTCCCCGATGATCACGGGCAGATCCGCATTGTCCGGCAGCTTGAGGTTCTCGACGCTGTAATCGTAGCGGTTGTAGCTCACGACATCGCAGAACTTGATGGCTGCCCGCGCCGCCCGGTCATTGACCCAGGCGAACCGGCAGCCCATGTAGAGCTGCTGGGCGCGGCCTTCTTAAGCTCCCGGCGGATCGTGCTGAAGTACGTCTCGGCCGTCTTCGTGTAGAACGCTTCCAGGTCCTCTCTGGCCTTGTTCTTATCCGGGGCTTGCTGGCTCTGCTGCAGGGTCTCCCACGAGGCATGCGAGGTCCCCCACGCGGCGTTGAGCTTCTCGATGGCATCGTACTTTGCCTTCAGGTCGCCGATGAACACCTTCTTGGCGGGCTGCTCCGGCGGCGAAACGAGCGCCGCTACTGCCAGCGAAATGTCGTCACCCCACGACAGCTCGTTGTGGACAAAGTAGCCGATGCACCAGGGGTCATCCGCCGTCCGGCCTTTTTCACGTTCGAGTCGCTCCCGCAGCTCTTCTTCAAAGCTCGGGTCGAAGACGTCGTAGAACTTGCCCCAGTACCCCTCGGACCCTTCGAGTTTCTTCGCCTCGAAGCTGATCGTCCCGACGTAGGGCGTGCGGCGCATCAGGTAGACCTGCTCATCCGACCAGTTGGCGATCGTGTTGACGCCCCAGCTCTCGAACCGACGGTGCGTGATATCCGCAAACGCCTGGTCGAAATCCTCGCCGTACTTGCGCAGGAGATTGGCCCGGCCGATGTCGTAGGTCTTGTACGGCAAGTGATCCTTGTAGTAGCCGACAGGCGCCCAATTGGCTGTGCCATAGAACTTGGCGAACGGCGAATCCTGGCCAGGCAGGCTGCGGAAATATTGTTCGCGGCCGGTGATCGGCGTCGAGTTGCCGCCGCGGACGCAGTCGATCCCGTGCGACCAGAACAACCGGCCCGTCGGGTCGACGAGCCACCACTTGTCCCGGTACTTCTCGACCCGGAAAAATCCCGAGCCCCGGAGTCTGGCCCACCGGTCCAGCCGCCGTACTTATCCCAGCTCTGCGGCCGTGCGTTGGCCCGCAGGTCCGTTTCCTCCGTCCGCCCGTGCGCGACCAGTTCCTCCAGGGAGTGCGTCTTGCCCGGCCAGTCCTTGTGTACGTACTGCCCGAACTCATCGATGAACGGCAGGAATGCCGCCGCCTCCAGGACCTGCACCCGGCCTCCCGCACGCACGTTGTCGATCTCAAAGACGTGGTTCTCTTTCGATTGACTCACGAAGACGAGCAGTTGAGTGACATTGGCGGTATCGATCTTGCCCGCATGGACGGGGTTCGCCCGCATACCCACGAGTTCCACGGGCTTCTCGAGCTTCCAGGGGACGGGAAGGACCCGAACTCTCAGCGTCTGCGAGGCCCCCGGGTCCACGGAAACCTGGTCCGTCACGCAATTCTTCGTCCCGTCGGCCCCCGGATTGTCGACACGGCACTGGACGGTCACCTTGCTCCCGCCGCGATTCATGACATCCAGCGAGATATACTCGCACGCCGACAGGTCCCACTTGCCCTGCGGCGCCTTGAGTGTGACCCCAGGCCACTGCGCTTGCCGCCCCGTTTCAATGCGCAGTGTCCCTGCCTCCGTGATCGTGGCCTTTGCATCGCTGGTCTCAACGGCGCTCATGTTGAAACCGGGCCCGAAGTCGAAGAGGATCTGTGACGCAGCGTCGTTCTGGGCAGAGGTCACATATGCTCCTGTGACAAGAATCAGAATCATGACGCCGAGGGTCTTCCAAGGATCGTCTCTCATCAGACTATCTCCTATTCTGTTCGAGCAGGTACCACATCGTTCCGTATTCGGGGGAAAGCATCAACGTGCCCTGGCCGTCTGCGTACGTGATGGGCACGAGCGCTTTCGGCGAGCCATCCGGAGCCAACGCGTGACATGTCCATTGACCTTGCGGCAGGACCATGCTGCCGCGAACCGCCTCGATCTGTGCCGGGGCTGTTCCCCAGTTGCGGCCGACCGTCCGCCGGTCCGGCGAGAACTGCATCCCGACGTTCTCACACCGCCCGCAGGCAGTCACAAGGATTCTCTCACAGTCCTTCATGGATATCTGCTGACGCTGATCTAAAGCTGTGATGGTCATCGCCAGGAATTCCGGCCCTGTAATTCGCACAATGCCTTTGGTTGCCTCGTCAAACCGTCCGGCGTGTCCTATGTAGACTCCCACCAAGGAGGCTTTCATCTGATACAAGCCATGACCATTCCCATCAACAGACCAGTCAAGCGTTGTCTGATTATGTGCAAACGACCCTGTTATCGAGGGCTTGTATGCATATGACGGTATGAGAATGCACTGCAACATATCGTCGTTGGTGGCATTTCCTGCCCGTGCCTTGAGAATTCGCAGGAGGTCCTGGCCGTACTGCAAGCTAAGGGTGGCCACATCGGTTAGGCCGCCGGGCGTTATTCGCACGCCTCGGGATGTTGCCAGTGGTGGTGCCCGCCGTTCACGGAAGATGGCGGCGCCGGCTCGCATGAAGCCCCACTTGGCGGGGTTGGTGTCGATGTCAAAGAAGCCGCTCATGGTTTGCCGGCTCCAGGCGTTTGCTGAGCCTGAATAGTCAAAGAGCCAGACGCCGTCCCAGTCCTGTGCGGCGGCGAATGAAGCGATCATCGGCACGCATTCCGCCTGTGCATCGAGCGGGGCAGGGTGGTTGTATTCGCTGAGCGTGAAGGGCTTGCCCAGCAGCCTTTCCGCGGCGATTCGGAACAGCGTCGCCTGATCCGGATAGTCCGTCATGGGCTTCTGCTCGATGAGCCAATTGGCCGAGTCCCATGGCCGGCCGGGAAAACTCGGATGCTGCCAGTAGGCGTGGCTGTCAATGTAGTCCATGTCGCTCTGGGCGTACAAGCCGAGCGGCCCGAAGACGATCGTGCCGGTGACGAGAGCGCGGCAGCCGAGATCGTTCCTGATGTAAGACCGCATGCCGTCGAAGTAGGCTTTCTCCGTCTCGGCGAGGAAGATCATGCGGTCGAGAGTACGCGGCCGGCTTTCGCTTTCCTGGAATAGGCCAACATTGCCCAGGGCGAGAGACTCACCCTCTGCCAGAACGGTCTGTCCGCCGGGCCGAAGTTCCACACGGGCGAGATTGAACGTCGTTGCGTCACCGCCGAACGAGAAGCTAACCCTCGTGTTGATGTCGCTGGCGGTCGCCACGAATCCGAAGCTGAACTTCTTCCAGTCGGTGCCGAGGTCCGCCTGCCGGCTCAGGCCCAGGTTGCCCCATGGATCGTGGGCCTGGCTCACATAGGCCGTAATCTTGCGCGGCTGCTCGCTCGACGCCTCGAAGGACAACGTGTAGTATTGCCCCTCCGTTACCGTCAAACCACCCTGGTTAAACTGCAAATGCCACTCGGTACTGTCCGCCTTGCCGATCTTCACCTGTACCGCGTCGCTGCGCAGGGTCCGCGGCTGTGAAAGAGAGGCCTGGCAGCCCTCATGTTGCTCCAGGTTCCAGTACCTCGGCCGGCCGTTATCCCACTGCGTGAACGTGCCATTCTGGAGCAGTCCAGCCCCCAGCGGCTGTGTCCCAGCGGCCCACGCGGCCCGCATTGCCTCGTCGGAGCGGTAGCGAGACTTCAGCCAGTCGTTGAACTTGTCCCGGAGGATCTGGCCATAGTAGGGGGGGAGTGTCCGCAAAGTCTCATCGGCGCCCCACATGAAGAAGCTGTCCTCGTTGGTGATCTCGACGAAAGCGACGGCGGGGTCGTCGGCGTATCGCACCCCGCGATATGGATTGACGTGGGTCAGCAGGTCGCGGGCGTACTGCTTCTGTGCGTTGATCAGGGCCGGCGTAAAGATGCCGACGATCTTGTCGTAGTCGGTGTTCGTCGCAGGCAGACCCAGGTACTTGCTGTGAGCCCGTCCGACGTGCAGATTCAGGTTCACCCGGATGCCACGCTTCGCAAGCTCATTGATGAAATAGTCGAGCCGCTCCAGAGCTTGCGGCTCGATCGTTTTGCCATCGGCGGCGTTCCAGATGCCGCTGGGCCAGCGGGAGGTGTCGAGGTGGTGACATCGCACGGAATTGACGCCTGCCGCCGCCAATCGCTCGGCCACATACGGGGCGTCTTCATGCGTGGGGAAGTTCGCTCCGAAGCACAGGTTCACACCCCAGATCCGCACTGCCCCATCCCTGTCGTAGAAATGCTCAGTCGCAGCCAGCCGCTCCGAGTCCGTCTTGATCGGTCTATGGTCTGTGACCCAGATTGCCTGTTCCGGATTCACTTTTGCGGGAATAACGAAAGGCACGAAGTCCTGCCCCCAGGCAGCGCAGGCAAGACTGCGTAGCATGGAGAAGGCAGCAAAGATACTCAATAGAAGTCTGTACCGCGGAATTGCGGCTTCTCGATTGGCCTGTGATTTCATAACCATCTCCGACAAAGTCTTTGCCGATGCTACTACCACAAGGCCGTCTTCCCATCAACAGAAAAAGAGCCTCGCGGGAGCACCGAGAGTCTGCTGTAGGCCCGAGAAAAAAACGCAAGGAATTGGAGAAATGCGGTTGCCGGGCGAAAGCGGCCAAAACACGGGCTTTTTCCGGAAAGCGACTGGTGAATTGAGCCGTAATTGGCCGAAAAATATTGTGGGTTATACCGGCACAATGGCAAGAGATCGCGAAGCACAACTGATTTGCCGAGTGCCGTTTGTGAACACAGCGAATCACACACGCCCCGGGAAAAGATCCCGGGCGTTGATCGGAGTTGTAGTAGAAGGAGAACAAGGATGACTATGATAAACGTAGCACCGAAACCGATGACCATGTCGGACATCAAGATCAAGGCGAAAGCACTCGGGATTGATGGCAGCAAGATGAAGAAGACTGAGCTGGTCCATGCTATCCAGAAGGCGGAAGGGTGCACGCCCTGTTACGGCCGGTCCAACGGCAGTTGCCCGTGGACGCAATGTTGCTGGCGGGGCGACTGCTTCAAGACCAAGGCATAAGACGATCCTGTCCAGGCTGACGCGGAGCAGGCGTCGCGATCTCTCCTGGGAATCATGAGGTACAGCAGGGGCACGATGAGTATGCGCGGGGGTCGGCCTGCTCGAGACTCTTGAGATTGCCGGTTCACCCGGGTACCGCACCTCGCTGGCCCCGTGACAATGTCCCCGTCAATCGTTGCGTGAAGAAATTGTCTGCCTGTCGTACGCTCGCCTGTTGTCCCCGTAACCTGAGTAGCCACAATGTCTTGCGCTGAGCGGCGTGTGTCGGGGCGGGTTGCCCAAACCAGGCCGTGACAGTTATTGTTTGACTCCAGCCCCGGCGGCGGGTATAATGCGGGCCTATGTCAAGGAGTATACTTACCTCCCTCGAAGGATACCCCTGGTCACGATCTGAGGGAAAGAGCTGTATAGACCCTGTGGGTCTAAGGAGAAGAACAGGTGGCAAGAGGAACAGTCAAGTGGTTCAACGAAAAGAAGGGTTTTGGCTTCATCACTCCGGATGACGGCGGTGAGGATCTGTTTGTCCATCATTCGAAGATCTCTGGAGACGGGTTCAAGTCGCTCCAGGAAGGTCAGGCTGTGGAATACACTCCGGCGCCGGGTCGAAAAGGTCAAGAGGCAACGGACGTTCGGCCTTGCTGACCGCTGGTTGAAAAATGCCAATAAGAAGGGCCCCGTTCTGCGACGGGGCCCTTGACATTCGATCACCCAATCACTTCGTGCGACCGCCTCTGCGTTTCCTTTACCGGCAGACGCCATGCAGGCCGTAATGGTGTGCATAATCCCCTTGTGACGTGAGGATCACGGCCATCCTGATCCCCTCGCACAGCAAGGCAGGTCATCCGGCGATGACCGTCCGAAGCAATCGCTCCACGCACACTTCTGTTGTCGAGGCGTGCCAGGTTCCTGCAAAGCCGGAGAGGCTGGTAAGACTACGCACTACCAATCCTTTTCGTCCTCCTCTTCTTCCTCTTCCTCGTCCTCGTCCTCTTCTTCTTCTTCTTCTTCTTCCTCCTCGTCTTCATCCTCGAGATCTTCGTCCTCGTCCTCGTAGTCCTCCTCTTCGAAAGCGAGCTCTTCTTCGAGCGGCTCGCAGGTGCAGTTGCCTGGCTTCTCGCCGCAGCCGGAGCAAACGCCGTCTTCTACGGGAGCGCCGCACTCAGTACAGGGGGTGCATCCGCATGCATCACACATTCGATTACCACCTCTAAAACAGGTTTCTGAACTGTTCTCTCGACAGGCGGACTCCACGCGAGCCAGCCTGCCAACGCCGGAACCATCGTATGCGCACCCGTACGAAAAGCAATACTTTATGTGCAAAAAATTTTGGAGATTTTTCTCGGCTCGGAGTGGGCGGAAAACGCACCGGCACAAGGCGCCCGCTGGGATGAAAAGGTGCGATTCCACAGCAGGATTCCGGGTTGTCGTTCCATAGAGCGGATACAATGCAGGTGATGGCTCAGGGACGCCTTTTGAAATCAAGGACCACGGGGCTCTGGGCAGGTTGCGGGCCGTGGATTTCGACGGTGGAATCGAGCAGGGCGTCGCTGGTGGGGTTCTTGCGGATGTGCAGGCTTCCGATCTGCGCCAGACCTTGGAGGTCTCGATCTCTTTGAGAAAGCCGACGAGTTGTTTCAGGGAGACGCCGTCAAGCTCGATTTTCACGACGGTTTCCGCGTAGCCAGGCTGCAGTTGGAGGCTGTCCGGCGCCATGTTCACGACGTTCTTGTCGAGTCCGTGCTTCCCAAGGAGCGTTTCCAGGTAGGGCAGGAGCTGGAAGTTTGGGTCCTGGGCGGCCGCCTTGGCCCGAAAGTCTTCAAAGCCCTTACATATTGTGATGTATTCGACGCTCTTGGCCTCCAGCGCGTGCAGTTCCCTCTGCTTCTCGGGGATGATGCGTTCGAGCGTCCGGATCCGGTGATAGGTGGGCCGGATCACCATGGCATACAGGGATAATACGCTGATGCCGGCCGTCAGGCCGAGGGCAAGCAATCGTTCTCGTTTCGTCAGAACTATCATCTATTGCTCCATCCGCGAGGACGCGACGGACAGGGTGAACTGGACCTGCCCGGTCCTGGCGTCCTTTTTCTGGTCCTGAATATCGACAACGTCGAACCCGGGAACCTGTTGCAGCCGTCGTTCCCAGTCGGAGACCACGGCGAACGAATCACAGGTCCCCATGGCCTGCACGGAATCTGTCGTGATGAGCAGGTCGTGGAACTTCAGGTTTCCCTCCTTGGGAGTCTGGATGGTCAGCGCGTACATGATCTCCAGGGGGGAGAACCGCCCGGGCCGGAAGGAGGAGAATACCTCATACTCCTTGCGGAAGGCGTCAAGCTTCTGCTGGATCTGGGCTAGGGGATCCACGATGTTCTTCTCCTGTGGCAGGGCCTGGTAGAATACGGTTTGAATTCGGTTCTTCAGTTGGCCGTATTCAGACTCGAGAGCGGAAAGGCGAACGAAGAGTCCCAGGAACCAGATGGCCGCCGTCACCACTACCATCGCGGCGCACGCGATCAACTCCTTCCTGATGCGGCAGCCGGGGTGCATCCGCCTGTCATAAGCGGCGAGAAAATCACAGCGATCTTCTGAATCCGGGGCCAGTGCCCGCAGGGCAAGCCCCTCCGCGGTGCACAGCGGGAAATCCGCGTCCGCTTTGTCGCCGGATCGTTTGACTTTGGCATACGGGTCTGCAACGAGAATCCGGCATTCGATCTTCTCCCGCAGCGCCGGCACGAGTTGCTCGGCTGCCTTGGGCGCGGAAACCAGGGCGACATACAGACTGCCGTCCGGGTCGGCGCCGAACAGTCTCTGCCATGTGATCCCGACCTTGCGCTCGACGATCTCGGCTGTCTGCCCTGCGGAGAGTTGTGCGCCTTCTTCACAATAGACGGGGATGTTCCTGACGATCAGGATGCTCCCTTCCTGAATCACCGCCAGGGTAAGGACCGATTCATCGACGCAGAGGATCAGTGCTGTTCCAATCATCACCTCAGGATGATTCACCGCCAGGGCGGCAAGCATTGCCATGATGGAGGAATCGACGGTCACGGGCCGGATGTTCGCCTCGCTGAGCGATTGCAGTTGCTCCCGGATCGACTCGGTCGATGTGACAGCCACCAGGACGCTGTACGCATCCTTCGGCAGCGTTCGCACGGAGCATAGGTGGATAATAGCATCCTCGACGGGAATGGGCAGGTCGTTTCGCAGGCCGAGCGTCTGCCCCGCCTTCATCGCCTGCAGTCCCGGCGCATCGGTCTGTATCTCCACGAAGGATACAGCCTGAGAGGGCATGGAGACCGCCACGTCTGCGTGCTGATCGAAGCCGTGCTCCGTCGTAAGGGACTGGAGGATTTTGGGCATGGAGTCAGTGCTGCGGCGTGTCTGCATGCCGAACGCCTTCTCGAGGACAAGCCCCTCCGGCGTTCGAGCCATCTGCACGGCACGCACGTAAGTGCGACCGACGTCTATGCCAATACACCTCTTGATCATGACGCGCCTCAGCCGTGACCGGCTGTTTCTAAAGTTCTCTATACTGGACAATATCGACATTTCCGGCCTTTGTATTTCTTCGTAATACGGCTTCGACGGTGATGCTCAGATCCTCGACAGTTCCTCCGGAAAGCACGCGGTAATACCGTTCCTCCTGCCCGGTGGTGATCGTATCTTTTATCGCCCGGTAGAGATTATCGGTCATGCCGGGCATCTCTCTCAGTTCCGCGATGTTGGCAAATGGCTTGAGCCGGCGTCGGTTCAGGATCATCTGGACCACGGCCGGATTCATCTGCTCGTTCAAGGACTCCAGCACCAGCTTCGGCGCCGCGTTGATGTTGACCTTGCCATCGCCGAAGGTTGTCAGCAGGTCCCGCAGTCGTGCCAGCGCATCCGGCGTCATACCCTTGACCGGCAGCAACTCGTCAATGACATCCACGGGCCCGTTCCTGCACCGGCGGGGCGGATTCACCGTCCTGTAATGATCCTCCTCTGCGCCGAGATTGTCGCGCTGTACGAATGGCAGGTGCGTCAGGTCGTTATCGCGGTCAGTCCAGTCAATGATGGCCGGTACGATCCCGTACTCGATCTGTGGTGCATCGGACTCCTGGTGGTTCAACAGGTCGATCAGCCGCAGGAGTTGGTCGATCCGCGTGCGGTCAAGCTCGCCGGTCGGACGTTTCAGGCAATTGATGTTCAGCAAGCCGCTCTCCTCGACGACCGTCACGGAGCAGGTCCCCCCGGCAATGGGGATCAAGGTCTCGCCTGTGACCAGCTTCGAGAACCGGCTGTCGTAACAAAGGTCCTGCGAGGCTCTGACCGCGGCCACCGCGACGTTCAGGCCGGCACGCGCGCAGTTGCCCGCCTGTTCCGCCAGATAGAAACTGTGCACCGTGCCCAGCTTCGCCCGGACGGTGCGGTGGAAGCCAAATAGCAGGGCCGAAAGCGCCACAATGGCGCCGAGCACCACAATAAGGATGAATCCGTTGCGATTAGTTTCCGGCATATTCGATTTCATGGTTGCCCGGCCGCCACAGCTCGTTTGGTGTTCCTGGATTCAGGATACGTCTCTTGGGTTATGGGGATGGCGGTCCCGAGCGAATGCGGGCGGCCCGCTTCATCAGTGACCGTAATCTCCACCTTGACTGCCCGCGGCAGCTCGTGTTTCTGAACGGCGTCCCACGTCTGCTGCCACTGCCGCCCGTCATGAAATTCCAACTCCACGTTCGTGACGTTGCTCAACAGCAAGTCTGAATGTCTCGAATTCGGCTGACTTGCAGATGAGTCCGCCTGCCCCTGCCTGCGGATGGCGAGTGTGGAGGCCGCCCGATCATAGCAATAGGTTACGCGGAAAAGCCCGCGGGGGGCATCCGGGCTTGTACCGAGTCCGCTGCCGGTGACGAACGACAGGACCTCGCCACGCGGGTCGCGAGAACCGCCTCGAAACAATATGGACGGTGCACGCAGAGAAGTCTCGGCGGCTTCAAACATCGACCCGGAATCACCTGCCATCCTCGTCTCGTGCGAGTGTGGGGCGTAGGCGCAGCGGACCTGCCGGCTCATCAGACGCAGAGCGAAGCAAGCTCGCTCGACGCGCGCCAGGCTAGCCCCGGAGGCATCGATGGAGCGTGTCGTCGCCGCGAAACTGCCGTACACCATGGCCAGAATCGTCGCGATGATCGTCAATGCGATGAGCATCTCCAGCAATGTGAAACCCGCATTGTTCCTACGGCTCATGGGATTCTATGATCCGCGAGATAGGTTGTCGTTTGGACGGTTCTTGAGCCCGGACCATCGTGCCACGTAACGCTGACAGACAGTTGCCGCAAGGCGTTGTGCCCAATGCCGCAGGACGCAAGCGTATCGAAGTTGGTCACCTCCGCCCGCCAGTTGAACTGCGAGCCATCCATTTCTGTCGTGCCCGATTTCGCGCCGACTGCCGGCCATCCGCCACTGGCTGCCTCGGCCGCCCTTTCCTGGGCCACAAGGACCGCCAACGCCGTCGTTCTGGCCGTGTCCGTAATTCTGACGTTCATCAAATGAAACTGGAGCAGGCCCAACAGCGCGATCGAGACGATCGCCAATGCGGCAATCACCTCGATCAACGTGAACGCCCTGGATGCGCGGGGGCGATCCTCAGCTCTCGATATTCCAGCTTTCCACGTCGCTGTCGTCACCTGCACCGCCCTCCTCACCGTCTTTCCCAAACGACTTGAGATCGTACTCTTTGCTCTTGATTCCCGGGCTGATATAGACGTACTTGTGGCTCCACGGGTCCAGCGGGACGCGTTCGAGATAACCGTCGTTGTCGTAGCCCCGCAGGCCCGGGTTGTTCACGAGCGCCTCGAGTCCTTCGGAGGTGGTCGGGAAGCGTCCGACATCCGTTTTGAAGTATGCCAAGGCCGACTGGATATTGCGGATATCGACCTTTGCCTTGACGCGGCGGGCCTGCTCCGGCCGGTTCAGAATCTTCGGCATGACAATCGTCGCCAGCAGACCCAGGATCACGACCACGATCATCAGCTCGATCAGTGTGAAACCCTTCGCGATTGATGATTGATGATTGATGATTGATGATTTGTTCATGGCTGGTAGTCCTATCCAATAATCAATGATCCATAATCAATAATCAATAGTTACAGGGCCTGGTTGATCTGGTAGATGGGCAGCAGGACCGACAGGACGATGAAGCCGACGACGGCGCCCATCACGAGCAGGATCAGAGGTTCGAGAAGCGTCGTGAGCGTTCTGACGGAATTCTCGACCTCGATTTCATACATTTCAGCGATATCCGTCATGGCATTTTCAATGCTGCCGGTCATCTGGCCGGTGGCGAGCAGATGAAAGACGACCGGCGGGAACATGCCCGTCGATCGCAGGGCATTGGCGATTGTGTCGCCCCTCTGAATCTGGTCCTCGATCCTGGCGACGGCGCCGGCGATGACCTGGTTCTGGACGACGCGCCGGGCAATGTCCATGGCGGTGGTCACCGGGATGCCGCTCTTCATGCAGGTGCCCAGGGTTCTCGTCAATCGCGCCACTTCCAGCTTCAGCAGCAGCGGCCCAAATAACGGCAGGGCGAGCTTGATGTGATCCATCCGCTGTTTTCCCTCGCGGGTCCTGCCGATTGCATACACACCGGCGGCGGCAAGGCAGGGCAGGGCAAGCACCAGGACGAAATAGGTCTGCACGGCGCTGCTGGCTCCCATGAGCAGCCGCGTCGGCAGGGGCAGTTGCTGATTCATCTCGGTGAACAGCCGGGTGATGTTCGGCACCACGTATGATAGCAGGAAGACGACGACGCCCACCGCGACCAGAGCCATCATGGCCGGGTAGGCAATGGCCGATTTGATCTTGCCGAGCAACTGCACTCGTCTTTCCAGGATATCCGCCAGGCGCGACAGCACCTCTTCCATGGCGCCGCTTCTCTCTCCCGCCGACACCATGTTGACGAACAGCGGTGAGAACAGGCCGGGATACCGGCTCAGAGATTCCGCCAGGCTGTGGCCTTCGTTGACGCTGTCCCGAACCCGCTCGACGATTTGTGCCAGCGGGTCTGGAGCCGTCCTCCATCGCCTGCCCCTGGGATTGGCGGGGCACTGCATTTGCTCCACGAGGGCCGAAAGGGCAGGCACGAGCGGCATGCCGGCGTGAAGAAGTGTGGACAACTGGCGCACGAAACGACACAAGGCCTTCGTGCCGATTCCGCGGACGTTCTCGGCTCGCTGTGCCCGAGGCTGCGCCGGGGGCTCGATCGGCGGCGGCATGAGCGTTCGCTCCAGCTCCTGATCGATCAGTACCTGTGGCTCAGCGGCAGGCATTCGGCTTCACCTCATCCTTCGCCCGCACAGCATCCTGCGTGACGCGGTAGACTTCCTCCAGCGTGGTAATCCCCGCCAGGACCTTTCGCATACCGTCCTCCCGCAGCGTCGTCATGCCTTTTCGGATCGCCGCCTGTTTGATGATGTGCGAGCCGCGCTGCTGGGTGACCATCTCTTTGATCTCATCGTCCACGAGCATGAGCTCGAAAATGCCGGTGCGTCCGAGGTATCCGGTCTGCAGGCACTTGTCGCAACCCTCGCCTCGATACAACTCAGGGTTCTCAGCTCCCAGCCGTCGCAGCTCCTCCGTTACGGCGGCGCCCTCCTGCAGGCGATAAGCCTTCTTGCAGTCGGGACAGATGACCCGCAGCAGGCGCTGCGCCATGACGCCGGCAATAGTGGATGAGATCAGGTACGGCTCGATATTCATGTCGATCAGCCGGGTGACGGCGGACGCGGCATCGTTCGTGTGCAGCGTGCTCAGGACCAGGTGGCCCGTAAGAGAGGCCTGGATGGCGATTTCCGCGGTCTCGCGATCGCGAATCTCACCGATCATGATAATATCCGGGTCCTGGCGGAGGATGTGTCGCAGGCAATTGGCGAATGTCAGGTTGATCTTCGGCCGGACCTGCATCTGCCCGATGCCGGGCAACTGGTATTCGACCGGGTCCTCCACCGTCAGGATGTTTCGTTCCTGGTCGTTGAGCTCGTGAAGGGCCGCGTATAACGTGGTTGTCTTGCCGCTGCCGGTCGGGCCCGTGATCAGGAGGATACCGTGCGGCACCGTGATGAGCCGCCGGAAAATCTGCAGGGGCTCAGGTCCGAATCCTACGTCCTCCAGGCCGAGATTGCCCCGGCCCCTGTCGAGCAGCCTGAGCACGATGCGCTCGCCGCCGGCGGTGGGAATCACGGAGACGCGGATGTCCATGAGTTCCTCGCCGATTTTCGCACGGCTCTGGCCGTCCTGCGGCAGACGCTGCTCTGCAATGTTCAGGTTCGCCATGATCTTTACGCGCGAGGAGAGCGGACCCACCTGGCTCTTCGGCAGCGTCAGCACGTTGTGCAGGACGCCGTCGACGCGGAACCGGATCTTCACCTCGTTTTCGTAGGGCTCGACGTGAATATCGCTGGCGCGGCTTTGCATCGCCTGGAACAGGATCTTGTTGACCAGTTGAACCGGCGGGGCCTTCTGGGCGATGCTGAGCAGGTCCTCGGCATGTGTCTGGACCGTGCTGATGCTGGTTTCTGCGCCGCCTGTGGCGGATTCCGGCGCATCCGGGCTGTAGTATTTCTCCTCCGTGTTGATCGCGTAGTAGTAGCACCGGCTGATCGCCTGCTCGATCTCCGGGGCCGGGCACAGGACGCGGGGACACGGCCGGCCCAGGATGCCCACGATGGCATCATAGGCTTCGACGTTCAGAGGGTCCGCCAGAGCGACAGCCATCTCGCCGCCTTCCAACTGGATCGGGATGGCGCACTGCTTCTTGAGAAACTCCCACGGCAGCCGTTTCACCACGTTCGGGTTCAACTGCTCCGCAGAGATCTTCTGCAGCTCTCGCAGCTTCTTTCGCTCAGCCAGTTGGGGACTCACTTACACCCTCTTCACAAACGCGAGGGCACGCACCGGGAATCGAATCCACGCGATGCCTGCCGCTCGACGGTATAGCCTATCGTTGGTACCTCTTGAATATTCCTCACTCGGTTGCCTCGAACTCCGGCATCATCTCCCGCTTGGTATTGGTGATCTGCTCCAATTCCTCCTGGCTCGTCATGACGTGCGGGGTGATGAAGATGAGCAGGTTGGTCTTCTGCGTACGGTCCCTCTGGGACTGGAATGCCACCCCGATTAGGGGCAGATCGCCAAGCAGGGGGATCTTCTTGGTAGTGCGGATCTTGTCGTCGCGGATGAGTCCGCCGATCACAACGGTTGCGCCGCTGCTCATGGTCACGGCCGTCTTGGCCGTTCGCTTGGCGGTCACCGGCGTGTTCAGCGATTGCGTAGCCACGTCCTCAATCAGCTTCGTGAACTCGCTGTTGACCTCCAGGCGAATCAACCCGCCCTGGCTGACGTGCGGCGTGACTTCAAGGGTGATACCGACGTCCTTGTATTCGAAGCCCTGGATGACCGTGGGCGTGGCGGGGTCCGTGTTCTCGGTGATCCTCGACTGGGTGACGAACGGACGGTTCTCTCCGACGATGATGATCGCCTTGCGGTGGTTGGAGGTCAGGATCTGCGGGGTCGAAAGGATGTTGACACCGGACTCCTTCTTCAGCGCCTGCAGAATGGCCCCGATGCGCACGTTGCCCGCCGTCCCTTTCCATGCGCCGACGGAGAGCCCCTCGGCAGTGCCATTGATGAAGGCGGCCCGCGGCCCGAGGTTCGTCAATCCGAAGCCGCGTATGCTGTCGGCGACCGCCTCATCGAGAGTGGCCCAATCCACACCGATCTCCTGCAACGCCTCCTCTGTCACTTCCAAGAACTGTGTCTCGACGAACACCTGCTCGCGAACTGTGTCAAGCTTGTCGATGATCTCGGAGATCACCTCGAAATCCTGAGGCGGCGCCAGGACGATGAGCGAGTTCGTGCTCTTATCCGCGGTGATCTGAATCTGTTGCGTGGCAGCCTCGGCGGTGGTCAGCTTCATGCTCACCAGAGTCGCTTCAAGGGACCGCGCCACCTCATTGGCGTCGGCGTTCTTGAGATAGACCACGCGCACATTGTTCGTTCCGTTCGGCCGCTCGATGTCAAGCTGCTTGGCAAGCTGCGTGATCATCTCGATGTCCTGCTCGCCCGCGACGATGACGAGTGAGTTGGTGCGGTCATCCGGAAGGATGTTGGCCTCCTGGCCCGGTGTCGGGGCGGGACGCGGACGTGCGGCCTGTGCGGCTCCACCTCTCGTCCTTTCCAGAATCTGCGTAATCTGCTCGCTGACGACTCTGGCCGAGGCGTGCGTCAGAGGCAGCAGGACTGCCTTTTCTTTGGAACCGACGACGTCGAGCCGGCCAATGACCTGGGCGACGTGATGGATGTTCGCCGAGGTGTCCGTGACCATGATGGAATTCGTCCTCGTATAGACGGCCATCTGGGCCCCGGTGGCAAGGACAGGCTGAATGAGCTGGCTCACTTCCGTCGCATCCGCGTACTTCAGCGGGATGATCTGCGTGACAATGGCGTCATTCCTCGGAATGTACTCGGGGTCGGCGCCGATACGGACCTGCACGGAGTTCTTGGCGGCGTCCGCCTTCGGGATGATCTTGACGGCGTTGTCCGTCTCCACGGCGGCGTACCCGTAGACATCCAGGATGGACTGCAGGAACGCGTAGATATCGCCGAGGCGGATGGGCGTGGGCGACATGACCGTCACCGTGCCCGTTACGCTCTGATGCGGGATGAAGTTGATCCCGGTGATCTCGCCGACGGTCTTCAGGACGGTTCGGATGTCCACGTTGTCGAAATTGACGGAGACCAGTTGATCCGCCATCCCGGGCTTCTTGAGCAGGGGCATCTCGACGTCACACGTCTGCACCTGCAGCGGCAGCGTTTCCGGAGGTTTCGCCAGCTCGACTGCCGGCGGTGCGGCATCCTGCTTCAGGGGAGGCTGGGCCGGCTTGACCGGCACAATCCCCTGCATCGGCTTGGCCGGCTCTACCCGCTGCACTTGTCGCTGCGACAGATCCATGGCGGTCATCTGCAGCAGCTCCTCCCGCGGCTGGCTCCTGCCCACAGGCGTGATGCCGGGCGGAGGGGACGACTCCTTTGCAGGCTGGACGGGGACTGGCTCGACGGTTGTCGCACCGGCTTCGGCCGGCGGCTGCTCCGAAGGAGTTCCCAACTGAATGGGCGAGACCTCGGTGCCGTCGACCGGCTTGGGTCGAACGCCGCAGCTAGTGCAGACCAGGAGGCATGATGCAAGCATCAGCAGGCCCACAGGCCGCGCGATGCTCCACAAAAACACTTTGCTCGTGTCTTGCACGAGCGTTCCAGGATGACGACGTGAAGTATTCAAGGTGTTCTCCGATTCATTGCAGATCGAATGATAGCTCTTTGGCTTTCCCATCGCGAAGCAGTTCGATTTGTAACTTCGATTGCATCTTTGCCTTCTGGAGGACTTGAAACGCCTTCTGTTTGCTGGTGAGAGCTTGCCCATTGAGCGTCTGGACGACATCGCCGTTCTTGAGAACCGAATAGTCCGGTCAGAGGCGTCTCCTCGAGAACCGGTGATTTTCAGCCCTTCGGTCCGGCCGTTTCGCACGTATGGCTCGATCTTCGCCTTGTGAAACACCTCCTGCACATAGCCCAGGCGGGGCCGATTCTGAGGCGGCTGCTGCTCGGCCGATGCGCGCTTTCCTCCGGATTCGGCGCTTTGCGGCTTGCTCTCACTGGAACGTCCCTTCGCCGGGCTGATAGCCCCGCTCTGCAGAGGCAGTACTTTTCGTCGGCCCGCATAGCGTATCACCACCCGGTCACACTCGATCGATTCGATCTCTCCGCCCGCCACCATGTCGCCGATCTTGTAGGGCAGTGCGAGGCCCGTTGCCTTGTTCTGGATGACAGCGCGAGAGGTGTCGGAATCACCCGCGATGGCTCCGATGAGCTTCAGGCCCAACTCGTCCTCCACCGAGGCGACGTTGGGAGAAGTCAGTGAGCGGGTGTCCGTCTGAAGCACCGGGGAGTTTGCCCCTGCGAAGAGATCGTTTTGGAGAATGGCGGAGAGGTCGGCGGGGGGCCGGCTCCGTGGCTCTGTGGAGGTCGGCTCCAGATTGCGCTCATCGCCATCCGCAGGCAACGGATTGAGCGCTCTGCCCAGGTACAATGGCGTCACGATCACCGCCACGGCGACATACAGCAGAATCCCGGCCAGCAGGGCCTTGATCGCCCAGAAGAGCCTTGACGCATGTTTCTCGTTCATGATCGTTCTCATTCATTTCTGAGTTTGTCCAGTGGACTGTATCGTCTCAGAGAAGTCCCCACTTAATTAGAAGAGGCCAAAGCCGGGATGTCTGTGCCCCCGGAGGGGATGGCAGTATGAACAGCCGTACCTTATCGGGCCGTATCAGCCATCCGGATTGGGCCCCGACCACGGGCTCATCCATCGAAAGTCTACATTACAATCAAGGCAATGATGCCATAGGAGACGTTAGCCAGCCCGTGGAACAGGATGGGCGCCAGCAGGGAACGTGTCCGGAGGAATAACCAGGCGAGGATGAGACCCGGCAGAAAGGTGCACAGAGAGGTTATCTGACCTTGAACGACGACATGTGCCAACGCGAAACAGCCGGCGGAGACGACGACTGCGGCGTATCGCGCAGCCGGGCGCGTATCCCCGAGCCATTTCATGACATTCGCCTGGAGATAGCCTCGGAAGAACACCTCCTCCGCCACGGCCACGTACAAGAACTGGTAAATCAGCCACGTAAACCAGCCATCGGGCCCCGCAACCACCGGTCTTAGAGGGATTGGCAGTTGCATTCGGACCATCAGCCAGAGGCCGAGAAAGACGGCCGGAATGGCACAGAGGCACGTCAGGCACACCAAAGTCAGCGAAGCCCCTGCGTGTTCGCGGTCAAGGCCCATGGAAGGGAACTGACGCCCTCTGAGCCACGTCGGCAGCAGGGCGGCGATGACCAGCAGGCACGGGATCAGGAGCCATTTGAGCTCCAGAGCAGGCGGCACGTTCAGAAATCGAATGGCGGCCATGGTGCCGACGGCCACCACCCCCGTCTCGACGGCCAGTGACGCGGAATGTCTCACGCCCGAAGCGCAGGCCGGCTGCACGGCCTCGAGATGGGATGCCCATTCAACGAGGCTTTCGGAGCCGCTATGCTTATGGGACCTGCCCGGCGCGTGCAGTCTTGCCTGTGGTCCACTGATCGTTGACATTCGTTCTCCTATCCTGACCCCCCAGGAAACGAGGATGCGTCGATTCAAACCTACGTAAACCCTACAAAGCGGAGGAAAACGACGCAAACCGGAGCGATCCTGAGGTTCGAGCCTGTCGCGGACCTGCCGCCTGCGTCGAATGCCCAGTTGACAAACGGTCGATGAGAGCGATAGATGTACACATAAGACAAGAGTCCAAGACTCAGAGCTGACATTGAGGATGCTCATTATGACGTACTCCAATACCGACCGGTCCGCAGGCGGGCCTGCATGGGAGGCGCCGGTGAAGGGTGTGCACACGTCCGGCGCGTCGATTTGGCTAGCCGGCGTGGTGGCCTTTGTGCTGTTGATCGGTGCAGGCGTTGCTTATCGGGTGGCAGCGTCCGGATTGCAGAAAATCCGTGATAATCCGGTGGTGCTGCCGATGCCCCTGAGTACTATTCCGATGCGGATTGACCCATGGATCGGCCGGGAAGTGGCTCTTCCGTCGACGACCGAGGAGTACATGAGGGCCAATTTTGCCGACGATTACGTCAGTCGTCGATACACGAACATAGCGGAAGGGGCCTGGGCCGACGTCTACGTGGTCTACTGCTCCTCATATCCCAGCGGACTACTGGGGCATCGGCCGGATGTCTGTTTTCCCGCTCATGGGTGGATCCGTGATCATACCACCCCGACGGAAGTCACCACTTGTTCCGGGCAGGTGATCAAGTGCCTGAGCCATCAGTTCCACAAACCCGCCCCGGCATACGGACAGGTGTTCATACTTAGTTTCTACGTCCTGAACGGGCAGATCACTCTCCGGGAGCGGGATTTCTCCGGCGTCTTTGACCGGACCCCCAACATCTCCGGAGACTTGGCTCGCTACGTCGCGCAGGTCCAGATCAGCTCAGGATCCGAGCAATCGGCGAGACTGGCCGCCCGGGATTTGGTGGATACTATCCTGACCTTCCTGCCGGATCGGCACGGCCACGTCAAAGCCGCCGCGTCCTTCAGTCCAGCCGATCCGAACCAGCAAGCCGCCCCAGGGCGATGAGCCGCGGGTGCGACTAATTTTCGTGGGGGGGCCAAGCGTCCACCCTGTCATCCTGAGCGACAGCGAAGGATCTGGGCTGAGCGTGGTAACAAGCGTTGGTTCCGTTCGTGGGCCAGATGCTTCGCTTCGCTCAGCATGGCAGACAGAGGGCTGTTCGCCCACGAAACATAGTCGCACCCTGGGCCGCCGCGCGGACAGATCCAGGTTGATTCCCGATCTTCCGCTGTATATAATAGGTATCCAAGAACGATGCTGAGTGGGTCCGTTTTGTTCTCGTGATCTCTGCATGAGGAGGACGAGACTGAGCGAGGTGGCGATTGAGGAGCGGTTTGTCCGTATCGAATTGGGGGGACATACGATGAAAGCATCAGTTCCCGGTCGTCTGGGCTTGTTCTCTGCTGCAATGTGTATCGGGCTGGTTTTCTGCGCGGTGACGCAGGACGTATCCGTGGCTGCAAGCTCCGCCGGGCACGCCGGGGGCAGGCCCGAGGGAGCGTATTATGCGGGCGAGTCACTCCGCGTTGGACAGCGGGAGATTCCTCTGTTTCGGTCTCGCGAGAAGGTGGCTGTCCTGCACGGTGATAGTCGTGAGATCGCGGCGGCGGCGATCCCGGATGTGATCCGGGCAGGCGATCGGTCCTACCGCATCGAGCGACGGATCAGCAAGGCGAAAGCGACGATTCTGACGACCAGGAAATTCCAGTCGCTGGAGGAGCAGACCGAATCGCTGCGGCGGCTTCAGGAACAGGCCGACCTCGGTGATGTGGTCCCCGTGTATGTCCACGGCATCAGCGGGCTGGAGATGATCCCCACGGGAAACGTCATCGTGAAGCTGGCGACAGGCTATTTCGAGCCCGAGGTCGCGGCCATGAATCAGCGGTTGGGGACCCGGCTGGAGCGGCGAATCCGCGGCACCGATGACCAGTATGTCCTTTCCGCCGTGCACTCGACGGCCGAGGAATTGTTCGCCGTCTGTGCGACGCTCGCGGCGGACCCTGCCGTCGAATGGGTGGAACCGGAGTTCACGGGGGAGGTAGCCAGGCAGGCATTCACGCCGAATGACCCACTTTTCGATCCCAATCAGTGGCATCTCAAAGACATCAACGCGCCACAGGCCTGGGACATCGTCAGGGGCAGCGACCAGGTCATTATCGCTATCATCGATGACGGCGTGGAAACCGATCATGAGGATTTGAAGGATGCCCTGCCGTGCAATACCCGCGAAATCAGCGGTGACGCGAAGGACAACGATCTGAATGGCTGGCAGGACGACTGCAACGGCTGGGACTTCTACGACAACGATAACAATCCGAGCCCGTCCGATGCAGATGAGACCCATGGGACGCAGGTGGCCGGGGTCGCCCTGGCGAGCGGCAATAACGGCAAGGGAGTGGTCGGGGGCGCATTCGGCTGCCGGCTGATGCCTTTGAAAGTGCTCAAGACCGGTGTGGAGCTGATGGCAACGGATATCCTCTATCCGGCCGTGGCGGAGGCGATCTACTACGCCGCAGGGCGAACCGCCAACGGCACGGGCACCTGGCGCGGGGCCGATGTGATTTCCATGTCTCTGGGCTTCTCCGAGACGAATATCACCAACTCGGCCCTGGCCTACGCCGCCCGGAAGGGACGCGGGGGGAAGGGCTGTCCGGTGCTCTGCGCCGCGGGAAACGATGCCATGGGCTGGTACGCGGTTGATGTGAGCCAGCTCGAGAAGGGCACGTACGATTTCCGGTGGGAATACATCAAGAGTGCAACCGGGTCCGCGGGACAGGACACCGTCTGGCTGGACGCGGTCATCTGGCCCGACGGCAGCATAGAGCGATTCAAAGGACAGACGCTTCCCGCCGGCTGGAGCACCGGCGGCGACGCTCCGTGGATCAGTGTACAGGACGAGGTCGATGGTAACCACGCCCTGATTGGAAGGGACAAGGAGGACGTGCGGTCGGTGCGCGCGGGGCCGATTCGTGATCGCGGCCATAGTTTCCTCGCAACGACCCAGACGTTGACCGAAGGTGACATGGAGTTCTGGCTGTGGCCCTCGTCGGAGGAATCCTACTCTTGTCAGGTGGGACAGTACGACCTGGTCGATTGGGGTTTTGGCCAGTCAGAGTGGCCGTTCAGCCCCCTGGGAGCGAAATATCGCCGGATGCAGTTCATCTGCCTGCGCGAGGAACTCGGCTGGGATGAATATGAGCCCATGCCTGCCCGGCCTTTGCGATTCGCCGAGTTCTACCTTGTCGATCCGCCCCGGCAGCGGCTGGCCGCTCTGACGATTCGTCTGAAACAAATCCCGAACGGCCGCAACGCCTATTACCAACCCACTTGGGATAACACCGGCTGGACCACTGTGCTTCAGGCGAAGAATGTACCTCTGAACGTCGGGACGGCCTTCGAGCTGGACTACGCCACGATGGTGAACCTCGTGCGGTTTGACTTCACGCAGGAGTTCATGTACGACCCGGCGTATAACCTTGCGGTGGACATCTCCATCAGCGCATCGGGCACGGACTATGGCGGCCTGTGTATGCTCTGGATGGCGGACCAGACGAGGGCCATCATCGGCGAGGAGACTTCCGGCAGCAGCCAGCCCACGGATTGGTCCGGCTCTCAGGGCAATGCCGAAGTGACGCAGTCCGTGCCATTGATGTGGCTCGGCTCAGGCGATGAGGTGCGGTTCTTTGTGGACTGGATCCTGGCTCGCAAATTCTCAGGAATTCGAAGGGAGAGCCTGGAGGTCTCCTACCCGGCCAACAGTCCGTATGCGATCGCGGTGGGCGCCTGCACCGACGCTGCCGTCCGTTCCTACTATAGCCAGTATGGCCCCAAGCTGGACTTCGTGGCGCCGAGCAATGGCGGCGAGAAAGGCATTACGACGACCGACCTCATGGGGGAGCCGGGGGAGGAGCCCGGCAACTACTCGTTTACATTTGGCGGCACATCCTCCGCGACGCCGCTGGCATCGGCCGTAGCGGCCCTCATGCTGTCGAAGAACTCGAATCTGACGGCCGAGGAGGTCCGCACGATCATGCGACAGACGTGCCGGAAGATCGGAGAGACGGCTTACGTCTCCGGTCGAAATGATTACTACGGCTACGGCCGGATCGACGCCGAAGCCGCCGTCAAAGCCGTCAAGAAGTGACCTGTGCCGCGAAACCGCGGAACGGTGGTGGTCAGGGTCCTCGGGGTGGTGACACGCTAATCGGCTTTCTCCTTACGCCCTTCAGTCGTGTCTGAACGCTTGAGTGGATACAGGAGTTCCTCAGTCACTGTGATTTCATCCCAGTGACTGCCCCGCGACCACATATCCTGGTCAGCCCATGTGCCGGAGTAAGAAGGGTCGGATGCTGTCACCCGAATGCCGACCAGATTGTGAGTGATGAGCGTCCAGGTTACAGACTGACGGCCGTTGTGCATCTGCACGATTACGTTGGTCACGGCAGTTCCTGACCTCCACGTTCCGTGAAGGAGCAGTAGAATAGCGGCAATCAGGATGCCAACCAGTGTGCAGGCAGTCAGACCAATGGCGATACGGCTTCTTCCCGTGAGACTCATTCCTGCTCCTTGATCAGTCGGCGGAACTGATCGAGCAGGGGACGCTGGCTTTTCAGTATCTTCATCTCGGCTTGCTCGAGTGTGAACCAACCCGCGCAGTCCACCTCCGGGAAGGTCTTCCACTGGCCGGAGTGAAGGGGCCATTCCATGGAGAATGCGTTGCTCTTGACAGCGGCGGCGTCGCAGTCGCCCTCGACCATCCAGGCGTGCACGATCTTCCCGCCGGCCTGCTTGATGGGCTCGAGGGCAATAAGATCACCGGAGACCGTGAAGCCTGTCTCTTCCTGGAATTCCCGCTTTGCAGCATCCAGCGGCAACTCCTCGGACGTGAACTCGCCCTTCGGGATAGACCACGCCCCATCGTCCTTTCTGGACCAGAATGGCCCGCCCGGATGGATGAGAAACACCTCCATCCGGCCGGCCCGCCTGCGGTACATCAGTATCCCGGCGCTCTGTCTCGCCACGTCGACAGACTCCTTGCGCCACCTGTTGTCTCGGGCGAATGACCCCGCATCACGAGATCATTCGGTTCGCGTGACTCCTATTTACCCAGGCAAGAAATGCCAACTCGAATCTCCGGCTTCCATGCCCTGATGACCGTAATAATGAGCGTTGGTACCCGCTGCCCGTCAGTACGAGCGATCAATAGCGAGGTCTGCCGCCTCGGTCCGGTCCTCGGCTGGGGCCTCGAGAAGGACCACCGCGTCCGCCGCCGCCACCGGGACGACCACCGGGCCTGCCGCCGCCGCCGCCGGGACCGCGACGAGGACCTTGACCGCGAGGAGGTCTTCCACCACCGCCGCCGGCCGCCGGTCGGGCGCGACCCTGTTCGACCGTCAGTGCGCTGCCTTTGAGTTCTTTGCCATTCATCTCCTGGATGGCGGTCTTGGCCTGCTCCTCAGCGGGCATCTCGACGAATCCAAAGCCTCTGGACTCGCCGGTGGCTCCGTCCCTTACGATTCGGACGCTTGCGACTTCGCCGAAGGCTTCGAACGCCTGTCGCAATTCATCCTCACTGGTGTCAGTGGAGAGGTTCCCAACATAGATGTTCATCTCGCATTCCCCTTGCAAAGATCCGAGATTTCTAGGGGGGCATTCCCGTTCACACCGGGTTCTCTTCAGTCGGTGTCATAAGAAGACAGTTCTCATGCGAATGCCCGTCAACGCCTCATCTATACCACAGCGACGGCGGCAAGTGAACAAATATCTAGTAGGGGATTCACGATTTTTTGAGTGTTACGAGGGGGCCTCGCAGGTAGAAGGGGGTCAGCGTCAGCGGATCGGCAAACAAGCCGGCCCGGGCCTTCTGATAGCCGAGGTGATGCACATTGGATGCCTGCGGGCTCCAGTACTGCTCGTCAAAAATGCGGGTATTATGGGAGATGAACCGGTCGCGGTGGTATAGCAGGCCATCGCCCAGCACGCCAAGTGGCCCATCCTCGCCGAATCTCTCAACCAGCTCCTCGGCGGTAATCAGGCAGTCGGGCACAATTTTTTGCCAAACGTGCTGCTGCGGCGCGGGGATCAGGTAACCTGCATCGCCCGCCGGGACCGTCTGGTCCGTTCGCCTGACCCGCTGATACACGGCGGCATAGAACTCCCCTCGCTTGGCGTCCAGCACCGTCGCAACACGATCGAGCAGGACGCCGCCGGAATCCTGTAACGCCGGGGCCGATGATACGTCCCCTATGTTGGCGGCAATGACGTCCAGCGAGTCCACCGTCACGATGGCCGTCGCGTTGGCCAGATGCGCGGCCTTGGCCATCGTGACTGCGATGCGCAGGCCTGTGAAACTGCCGGGGCCGATAGCGACATGTACTTGGGCAATGTCGCCTGGCACGAAATGAAAGCGGTTCAGGAGTTGACTGATGGCAGGAAAGATTTCGGCACTATGTTGCAGGGGTCCGGAGAACGTGCTCTGTGCCAACAACGCCGGTCCCTGGGCGAGGGCAACGGACCCGACCCGGCTGGATGTCTCCACTGCCAGAATAAGCGGCTCTTCCATGATTGCCTGCTCCAATATGTCTCTGTCACATCCTATTGCCCAGGGCGCCTATAATCCGCTCTTTTACATGGCCCCAATTTCACCCTAAGCATCGGGGGACTTTGCGTTTGGTACTGGAAATGTTAGATTTTATCGGCCAAACAAGCTGCGGTGCAATTTTTCTCTTGCAAAAAATTCGCTATTTTAATAAATTACAGGCATGACTGGGGCCTACGACCTTCGCTTGGAGGTACTTAATAAGTAACGGTTGTGCAAGGTCTTTCCGTAAAAAGGGTGATGATTTTATTGGCAGGAGGTTAGGTTTTGGACAGGCCAACAGTATTCGCGAAGTTTCTGCGGAGAGGGTCCGCATCCACCATCCTGGCATCGGTCTTTCTTGTCGCGACAGCCTTTGTCCAGGCGGGCCCATCGCAGAACAATGATGATGCGTCTGAGCGTGACTTCGCTCAACGTTACATGCAAATGGGGACATATCAGTACGACCGCGGCAACTATGCAGATGCGGAGAAGATGTTCCAGGGAGCTCAGAAATTTGCGGATCGTCTGGATCCTCTGGATCAGCGCAAGCTGCAGTCTCTGGCGGAGAAAGCGAGCCGGGCAGCGGCGGAGCGTAAGAAGGCACTGGAAGCCAAGCAGGCCGGGCAGGACTTGCTTCGCAAGGGTGATACCGCGCGCGGGCGTGCTCGTTTGGAGAGCATCCAGAGCAGCACGTTCCTGAGCGAGAATGAGCGTCTCGAAGTGGCGCAGTTGCTGCGCACGTCGGGGCAGTCGAGAATCACCGGCACGGCCAGTGACAGCGTCAGCCCGCAGGCCGGCACGTCCCCGGACAGCGGCGCGAACACTCAGAACGCTCTTGCGCCGAGTGGCGTCACGACCCAGGAAACGGACCGGATCGGCGAGTTGTATTACCAGAGTATGCTCGCTTACCATTCCCGCGATCTCAAGAAGGCCCGGCAGGGGTTCACCGAGCTGCTCAAGAGCGAGGGGTTGCCGGCGTCTGTTGCTACGACAATCCGAGGGTACCTGGCGGAGATCGACAACGCAGAGACAGCGATCGCCGCTCCGCAGCCGGAGACGAGAGTGACGGCCCCAACGGCGCCTTCGATGCTGCCCGTTGCGTCGCCGATACCTACGGCGATGCCGTATCGCGCCGCCACGGAGCCTGCCGGTCCGGCACAGGGCGAGGCCGGACGCATTCAGGCCTTGTACAACCGCAGTCTGGAACTCTATTCCGCCGGTGATTTGGAGGGAGCTCGGCGGGGATTCGTTGAAGTGGCCCGCAGCGGACAGTTCACAGCCGCCGAGGGCAAGCGCCCGGAGGACTACATCGAGGCTATTGACCGGCTGCTGGCTACATCCGCAATGTCACAGACGCCCGCAGCGCCGCAGACATCGCTGGCTGCAGGTGAACCGGCCGCAGCAGTACCGGCGGAGCCGGACGCCGGTGGTTTCGTTGGAGAAATCAATCGCCGAAGGAGCATCATTCGCAGCCATACCCAGGCGGTTGTCACTAACGCCGTCAATCAGTGCCAGAGAAGTCTCGCCCAGGGCGAGTTTGACAAGGCCCGGGAGGTCGTCTTCGATGCCCAGCGCCGCGTGAATGAATATCAGGGCCAGTTGGGCGAGGAACTGTATCGCCAGTATACCGTGCAGTGCGAGGAAGCCAACGCGAGCATCGCCGAAGCACAGGCGATCAGGGACAAGCAACTCGTTGAGCAGAGACGCCTGGAAGCAGCTCAGACGCAGCAGGACCTCCGCAAGCAGGCGGAGATCGATCGCAAGCAGAGAATCGATGAACTGATGGAGCGCGCCAAGGCGTATCAGCAGCAGCAGCGATATGAGGCGGCCCTCGGTCAGCTTGAAATGATTCTCGCCATCGATCCTCTTCACGACGAGGCGCTGCGGATGAAGCAGGCGACCGAAGATACGATCTATCTGCGCAAGCAGCTCGAGATGCGCCGGTTGGGCGCCAGGGAACGGGCGAACATCCTGCTCGAGGCTGACGAGGCCAAGATTCCGTACCACAAGGAAATGACGTACCCCAAGGAATGGCGTGAAATCATCGAGAAACCGACGCGCGAGCCCGAGGAGCCGATCCAACTGGATCCGGCGAATATACTCATTTACGACCAACTCGAGAAGGTTGTCGATCTGTCGGCGCTTACGCCGGAGATGCCGTTGAGCGAGGCTATTGAAATCGTCAGGAAATCGGTGGAGCCGCCGCTGAACATCGTTGTCCTGTGGCGCGATCTGTCGGAGAACGCCCTGATCGAGCCGAGCACGCCGATCAGTATGGACGGCCTGCCGAGCGTCAAGGTGGGCACTGCCCTGGAGAACTTGCTCAACGCGATGTCCAACCCACAGGCGGACATTCAGCTCGACTACATCGTGAACAGAGGCGTGATCACCGTCGGCACCAACTACTCGCTGCCTGCAAAGAAGATGGAAACGCGTGTCTACGACATCAGCGATCTTGTCGGCGAGCCCGCTAATTATGCTCAAATTGGAAGCCAGATGGGCATGATGGGGATGATGGGCGGCGGGATGATGGGCGGCATGGGCGGCGGGATGATGGGTGGCATGGGAGGCATGGGCGGCGGGATGATGGGTGGCATGGGTGGCGGCATGGGCGGCTATGGCGGCGGTATGGGTGGCATGGGCGGCGGCATGGGCGGCATGGGCGGCGGGATGATGGGTGGCGGCATGGGCGGCTACGGCGGCGGCATGGGCGGCATGGGCGGCGGGATGATGGGTGGCATGGGCGGCATGGGTGGCGGCATGGGTGGCGGCATGGGCGGCTACGGCGGCGGCATGGGCGGCATGGGCGGCGGGATGATGGGTGGCATGGGCGGCGGCATGATGGGCGGCGGCATGGGCGGCGGGATGATGGGCGGCGGCATGGGCATGACCGGCTATATGAGCGGTATCATGGCCCAGAGCCTCCGATATCTGATCGAGCAGACAATCGAGCCGGATACCTGGTTTGACCTCAGTGAAACCGGCGAGGGAACGATCACACCCTACCCGGATCAGCAGCCGAAGAAACTGGTGGTCTACCAGACCCCCGAGGTGCATCAGCAGATCCGGGACATGCTCGATCAGCTTCGCAAGTCCCTGGGTAACGAGGTCTCCATCGAAGCGAGGTTCCTCGCCGTTACGGAGAACTTCCTGGAGGACATCGGGCTGGATCTGGACTTCTCGTACAACTTCGGCGGCAACTGGGGCGTCGTGACAGTGGAGCAGGATTCGTTCCTGAACGTTCGGCCCACGCAGACGAATGTGTCGGGCAGTATTCCGGGTTCTCAGCTCCACGCCGGCGCTGGGACTGCAGGCCGGCTACGGCTCGGTTCTGGACAATCTGCAGGCGAGCCTGTTGCTTCGGGCTACGCAGGCGCGGACCGACTCGGAGTCGCTCTCGGCGCCGAAAGTGACGGTGTTGAGCGGGGAGTCGGCGTTCTTCTATCTCCAGGATTATATTTCCTATGCCTTACCCCCGACGGTGACGCAGGGCACGCAGGGCACGTTGAGCGGCGGCCTCTCGACGCAGGGCATCTACACGCCTCAGAGTATCGGGTACCAGCCGGTAGGCAGCAACCTGACGATCACCCCGACGATCACCAAAGACAGGAAACACGTGTTGCTGAACATCATCACGACCCAGACGGACCTGCTTCGCTTCAAACAGCACATCGTCTCGGCGCCTATTCCGGGAAACGCCGGCGGAACGACGACCAATGGCACCACCACCAACACGGCCGCGACGGTCCTCACGTATCCGGTGGAGGTTCCCGAGACGGAGACCGCCAACGTGATGACTCGTGTGAGCGTTCCCGACCGGGGAACCTTGCTGCTGGGCGGCCACAAGATCACGGTGGCAGTGGATAAGGAGTCGGGAGTGCCGATACTCAGCAAAATCCCCATTGTGAATTTGCTCTTCTCCAACCGCAGCACGGTCCGCGATCAGAAAGTCCTGCTGATCCTGGTCAAACCGACGATCATTCTGCAGGATGAGATGGACCAAGAGGCGATCGCGGCATTGGAGGAGAGTCCGGGGGCCGGGAGCGGACTTTAACGCGGATGGGCTTCCATTGGCAGATAGAGATAGTCTGCATGTGAGGGTTCCTTAGTACAGACGCTGTACAGACGCAGGCACAATTGAACGGAAGTGGAGATATGAAACAGCGAACTCAGGGGCGTTCCGGCACCTGGCGGTTACTGGTATGCTCGGTGCTGGTTTTTTGCGCTCGGACGGCCTTGACAGCGGATGATTTGTCGCTTTCCTTGTGGGACGCCATCGGCTATGGCGGCGTCACTTCGGATGGGCAGAGCGAATTGCTCGTTCGCTTCGCCACGGGGGATAATCTAACGTCTGCTCGTTCGGACCTGTATGGTCCTCGGACTGCGCGCGCCGTGCGCGAGACGATCTCCAATGAGATCATGGAGGGGACATCTGTAGCGGGCCAGTACGACGAGATCGTGCCCGGACTGACCCTGGTGAAACTGCCGCCCGGCGTCTCCGCCGCGGATGCAATGCTGCAATTTGCCGCCAGCGAAAACGTGCTGTACGCAGAGCCCAACTACCGCTACCAGCTCCAGCGTGTGCCGAACGACCCGAACTTCAAGCTTCAGTGGAATTTGGACAACACCGGCCAGGATGGCGGTTTGGCGGACGCGGATATCGACGCGCCCGAGGCATGGGACATCCAGACCGGCAAGAGGAACGTTATCGTCGCCATCCTCGACACCGGCATGGACCCCGAGCATCCGGACCTCAAGGCCAACCTGTGGGTGAACGCCAAGGAGCAAACGGGCAAGCCGGACGTGGATGATGACGGCAACGGTCGTATCGATGATCGCAATGGTTACAACTTCCTGACCGATACGGTGGACTTCAAGGACGATGCATACCACGGCACCTACGTGGCCGGCATTATCGGCGCCGCTGCGAACAACGCGACGGGCATCGCCGGCACCTGCTGGCAGGTCAGCCTGATGCCGCTGAAGGTCGGCGACGCCAACGGTGTCAACCTTAATGCCGCGGTCGCCGCCATCGAGTACGCGGTCGCCTCGGGGGCGAAGATCATCAACGCCTCCTGGGCCTCGACGGAGTACAGTGAGAGCCTGAGAAACGCGATCGAGGAGGCCGGCAAGAAGGGTGTCCTGGTCGTGGCCGCCGCGGGCAACGATTCGCGGAACATCGACAATTCTCCAGTGTATCCGGCCTGCTATGAGTTGTACAACATCATCTCGGTCCTGGCCACGAATAACAAGGATCGGCTTGCTTCCACCTCGAACTATGGACGGAGGTCGGTCGATCTTGGCGAGCCCGGCGAGGGTGTCTTGAGCACGACGCCGACGGAAGAGACGGCCGCCATGAAGGCGGATGGTGTGACGACCAAGTATGGGACCCTCTCAGGCACATCCGTAGCGGCGCCGCACGTCTCAGCAGCATGCGCGCTGCTCTGGTCGCAGTCCCCCAACCTGTCCCACTATCGCGTGAAGCACGCGCTGATGCAGACGGTGGACCCGGTTCTGCCCGGCTTGTGCCTGTCGCAGGGACGTCTCAACGTGGCCAAGGCCCTCAAGGCCGTGCCGCAGGGACAAGTTGCCCGTGTGATCAACACGCGGAATCCCTCCAATTTCTACTTCTCGATCCAGACGGCGATTGATGAGGCCGTCGATGGAGACGAGATCATTGCGGAGGGCAGGCCCGGCAGCACCACCATCTATCCCGAGCACATCGACTTCAAGGGTAAGGCTATCACCGTGCGCAGCGGAAACCCGCTGGCGCCGACCGATCCGGTCATTTATCCCGACACGACCGTCATCTTCGGCATGTTCACAGAAGGGTCTGTTGTGACATTCGCCAGTGGCGAGGGACGCGGCAGCGTGCTCAAGGGCTTCACTGTCAGTTGGGGCATAGCGGCCATCGGCGCCGGCATCCGCATCGAAGGCGCCTCTCCGACCATCACGCACTGCATCATCAGTTACAACCAGGCGAGCGACTACGGCGCGGGCATCGATTGCTTCGCCGGCTCGCCGGAAATCACCAATTGCGTCATCAGCAACAACACGGCCTTCGGCGAATTCGCCGTCGGCGGCGGCTTGAACTTCGAACAGAGCGAAGCGAGCATCAGCGATTGCATCATCCGGAATAATACCAGCATGAACGTGGGCGGCGGCGTCAGTTGCACCGATGCCTCGCCAACGTTCGTCAATTGTTTCGTCACCAACAACGCGGCGATCAATGGCAGCGGTCAGTTCGACCTCGTCCGCGCCTCGCCGACGATCACCAATTGCACGATCGTCCTGGACAAGAACAATCTGGCCCGCGACGGCGGCATCTGGGCCTTCGACGGCTCCAATCCAATCATTACGAACTGCATCATCTGGGGCAATGGCGATGATCTCGTCGGCGCCACAGCGACATACTCCTGCATCGAAGACATCGACGATCTCGGCACCGGCAACATCTTCGCCGATCCGCAATTTACCAAAGGACCTCTGGGCGCATACTACCTCAGCCAGATGGAGGCCGGGCAGTTGATCAGCAGCCCGTGCATTGACATGGGTGATCCGGAAACCGCTGCGCCCGTGGCCCAGAAGCTGCACGAGATGACCACGAGAACGGACGGCGTCAAGGATACCGCAGCCATCGACATGGGCGCCCATTATGGGGCGGGTCCGGCGCAGTCTTTCCCGCTGACGGTCACGGTGGTCAATGCCAGCGACGCACCGGTGGATGCGAATGAGGCCGGCGGCTCCGTCGAGCCAAGCAGCGGCTCCTTCCGCCAGTACGAGGTGGTGCGGCTGACCGCGCACGTGAAGGACGGCTACCGGATCAAACGCTGGGTCGGGATCGGCAACGACACGACCAGGGACCCCAACATCCTCATCACGGTGATGGGGCCGATGGACATCAAGATCGAATTCGAGCAGATCCCGGTGTATCGCCTGACGACGAAGGTGTCGAGCAGGAACGGGTCGCTGCTGCCGGACTACCATCGCGTGGCGGGACTCTACCGCGAAGGCACGGTGGTGGATCTGACGGCGCAGCCCGAGAGCACGTACATCGTCGACAAGTGGCAAGGGACCGACAACGACAAGTCCTGGGCCAACGACAACACGGTTACGATGACCGGCGACAAAGTGGTCACGGTCAGCTTCATGCAAGGCAGGAGCCTGGCGGTCCCCGGCCAGTATAAGACCATTGCCGAGGCCATTGAGCACGCCCGCTCTCACGGCGACAAGATCATCGTCTTGGGAGGTACGTACCAGACTCATGACCTCGATTTCGGCGGCAAGTCGATCGTTCTAACCAGCGAGAACCCGACCGATCCGTACACGGTGGCCCACACAATCATTGACTGCAGCGGGCTAGGCCGCGCATTCGTCTTCCAGAACGGCGAAGGCCCGGAGGCCGTGATACAGGGATTCACCATTCGTAACGGCTTGGTCAGCGGTGGGGATCCGAACAGCGCTACCGGGAACAATGGCGCCGATGGTCGGGATGCATTTGGCGGCGCGATTGCCTGCTTCAGGGGAAGCAGTCCGACGTTGGCAAACCTCGTGATCGAGAACTGCCTGGCCCAGGGCCAGACAGGTGCGGATGCCAATGTTCCTCCGCAAGCCCCTCAGCCCCAGCCGGATCCTGCGGATCCTCCGGATCCGAACGATCCTCTGGATGCTCCACCGGACGCGGACCCGAACGATCCGAATCTGCCTCAGCCCGTGGACCCGAATGCGCCGATTCCCGGCACAGCTGGTCAACCGGGCTTCGATGGTCAGCCGGGCGCCGATGGTGCTCCCGGGCGCCGGGTGCGCCCGCTGCCAAGGGTGGTCGCGGCGGTCATGGCTATGGCGGCGCCTTCTATTTCGACGCGAATAGTGCACCGCTGATCCTGCATTGCACGTTTGTCTATAACCGTGCTATCGGCGGTGACGGTGGTTTTGGCGGTCAGGGTCAGGATGGTCAGGCAGGCCAGGCGGGCGGGACCGGTCAGGCGGGTCAGGATGGTCAACCCGGCAGCGAGGGCTTCAATGACGGGCCCGGCGGCGCCGGCGGCGCCGGTGGCGCGGGTGGTCCCGGTGGACCAGGCGGAATAGGCGGCGACGGCGGTCGCGGCGGCGACGGTGGCGACGGCGGCGAAGCCCTGGGCGGCACGATGTATTTCGGACCGAATTGCCGTCCTGTGATCAAGTTCTGCATAGTGAGAGACAGCCGGATCCAGCAAGGGACAGGTAACTACGGCGGTCCCGGCGGCGCGGGCGGGGCCGGTGGTGACGCCGGCGCTGGCGGTGCGGGTGGCACCGGCGGTGAAGGTCCCGGAGATGCGGAGGATGGCGCGGATGGTCAGGAGGGTGCTGCGGGCGTCGGCGGTCCCGGCGGCCGCGGTGGTGACGGCGGCCACATGGGCAAGAACGGAGCCAGGTCCTGGGGCGGCGCCATCTTCTTCGGCGACGACTGCCAGATCGAGATATCCGATACGGAGATCTCAGGAAGTATCGCCCGCGTTGAGGACGTCGGGGCGAACCTTGTGCCCTCTTATGCCGGCGGCGCCGGCGGCAGCGGCGGCGCAGGCGGTAATGACGGCGGGGCCGGCGGCAGCGGCGGCACGGGCGGCGACGGCGGCCCGAGCGGTTCAGGCGGTAGCCTGGGCGCCGGCGGCCAGGGTGGCTCGGGTGGCAGCCAGGGCGACCCCGGAACCGGGATTCGGAGCATTCCGACGAACTTCGGCGGCGCCATCGCCTACATGCCGAACTGCAAGGCCAAGCTGACGAACTGCACGATCAGCAACAACCTGGTCACAGACAACAGCGGCGGCGGCGAGTTCTATTCCCAGGGCTGCGAGACCGAGCTCATTGCCTGCACGATCAATGGCAACTCGGCGGGAACCCACGGCGGCGGTCAGGCTTTTGACCCCTTCTGCACCATCAAGATCACCGGCGGCGCGTATTTCGGCAACACCGCAGGATACGATGCCAACAATGCCCTCTACGTCGGCGACGGCGGCGGTCTCTATGTCTGGCACGACTGCCGGCTCGACATCAACGAGACTACATTCGTGAGTAACCGGGCGATCAGCACGATCGGCGCCGGCGGCGGTCTCTATGGCGGTGGAATCCTCGACGATGTCATCGGCGACTGGTACAACGGCAGCACGGTGTGCGTGCGCAACAGCTTCTTCGAGAACAACAACGCGCCGTTCGGCGGCGGCCTGTACTGGTACGGGCGAGGCGCCACGGTCGATGTGTTCAATACCGTGGTTCAGAACAACACGGCCCAGTTCGGCGGCGGCATGTACTGGAGCAACGGTGCGCCCACCATCCGCCAGTGCAGCATCCGGGGCAACGCGGCCAACGGACCGACGGAGACGGTGAGCCTTCCCGGTATCACGCCGGTTCCATTCGACCCGAACACGTGGGCCCCGAGTTACCTGTGGCCCGATCCGAACGATCCGAACTCTCAGTGGGATCCCAATTTTGGGTTTGTACCCCCTCGGGTGACGCAGACCAGGAATCTGGATCTGGGTTCCGGCGGCGGCGTATTTGCCTTCTCGTCCGGGGCGCTGATCGAGAACTGCATCATCGGCGAGAACACCGTGCGGGGCACCGGCGGCGGCGTCTACTTCAGCGGCGATCCGTGCAACCCGATGCTCAAGAACTGCCTGATCAAGAGCAACTCGGCCCTGATCGGCGGCGGCGGTGTCACCTCGTACTGGTTTGCCGCGCCCACGATCGCGAATTGCACGATTGTCGAGAACACGGCAAGCGATCCGAACAACTCCAGTCGCGGCGAGGGCGGCGGTCTGCTCTGCTCGTACAGCAGTGAGACCACGCTGATGGACAGCATTCTTTGGGGTAACAACGCGCGGGTGGGCAGGCAGGCGGCGGTCGGCAGTTCCAGCGATCCGATCCATCTGCAGTGGCCGGCGTCGCTGACCGTGAAATACAGTGACATCCAGGGCGGCCGCAGCGGCATCTCCGTCCAGGCGGGCCGCACGTTGAATTGGCTCCAGGGCAACATCTCGGCAGATCCGCTCTTTACGGAGTCCTACTACCTCAGCCAGGTGGCGGCCGGCCAGGCCGAGACCAGCCCGGCTGTGGATACCGGTAGCGCATCGGCCGCCAGCCGCGGGATGGATCAGCACACTACCCGCACGGATAAGGTCGGCGATGCCGACACCGTCGATATGGGCTTCCACTATGTGGGCGAGGGCCGGTATCAACTGGTGATCCAGGTGATCGGCGGTCACGGCTCGGTCGAGCCGATGGGCGGCAACTACCACGAATTCCAGGTGATCCCGCTCCTGGCGATTCCCGACCCCAACTACCGTGTCAGGCAATGGATCGGCACCAACAACGATCCCGCCTGGAACGTCAACACGAACTCCGTGACGATGGACAGCAGCTTCAAGTTCGTCACTGTGGAGTTCGAGCTGAACAAGACCCGGAACCTGCACGTGCCGGAGGCGTTCCGCACGATCGAAGAGGCGGTTTCCGCCGCCAGCCCGGGCGACACGAACATCATCATCAGTGAAGGCGTCCACTATATCTCGGATCCGACGGGCATCGATCTGCAGAAGAAGAATATCCGGATCATGTCCAAGGACCCGAATGACCCGAATACGGTGGCCAACACGATCATCGACTGCCAGGGCGCTCGCTTCACCCGCAAGCGCGCATTCCACTTCTATCGTGGAGAGACATCCGACTGCCTCATTGAAGGTCTGACGATTCGCAACGGCTACTGGATCGGCACCGTCGGCATCACGGGCGGCGGCTGGGGGATGCATTTCATCATTCCGGATGAGTACGGCGGCGAGGATACGAGCATCCCGCGTCCCATGCGAATGCCGAGTGGTACAGATGAAACCGGCACGGGTTACGGCGGCGCCATCCTGTGCGAGAATGGCAGCTCGCCGACCTTCTCGAAATGCGTGATTGAAAGCTGCAGGGTCGTCGCGGCCCAGGGCGGCAACGGCTTGAACGGCCCGATGATTCCCCAGGGTTCAGATATCGATGGATACTGGGGCGGCCACGGCGGTCACGCCTCTGGGAACAGTTACGGCGGAGCTATCGCCTGTCTGAGCGCCAGCAAACCGAGATTCGTCGATTGCGTCATCCGCAACTGCCTGGCGCAGGGCGGTATGGGCGGCGACGGTGGAAACGGAAGCAATCCGAACGACGGCAACGGGCGCGAGAGCTGGGGCGGCGACGCCGGCAACGCCATTGGCGACGGCCATGGCGGCGCCGCGTACTGCGAAGCCGGCAGTGACGCTGTGTTCGAACGTTGCGTCTTTGCCAACAACGTGGCCACGACAGGTATTGTCGGCGCCCCCGGGGCGGATGGCCCTGGAAATGCATTGGCCGATCCTTATCCGAACCCGGCCGGTCCCGGCGCCAGCGGCAGCGTGACCACATACGGCACGATCGCCGGCGGTGCGGTGTACCAGAACGGCTCCAGCCTGAAGTTCATCGACTGCACCTTTAACGAGAACAGCACCTATGTGTCGTTCACATTCGTGCTGATCACCGGCCTGGCCATGAACCTCGAAGATCAACTCATCATGTTCTCGCCCGGCGGCGCCATCTACGCGACGCAGGGCAGCGATCTATCCCTCCAGGGCTGCACGCTGACGCGCAACAGGAGCGACGCCGTCCACATGGAAGGATCGAGTGTCTTCGATGCCAACGAGTGCTTGTTCAGCAGGAACCAGGCGCCCGCTCCCGACGACGCAGCCACCACCAGAGCGATCCCCAACTATGACAACAGTTTTGTGGAAGAGGGCGGTGCGTTGTACATCGGTCCGTTCTGCTCCGAGGTGAACCTCAATAAGTGCGATTTCCAGAGCAACGACGCGACCGGCTCCGGCGGAGCCATGCGCCTCAAGAGCAACGCCACTATTACAGGCTGCTCCTTCTCGGGCAACCGTACGGGTGAGAGCGGCGGTGGAATCGATGCCTTCTATGACAGCGGCGATCCGAACACCCCGATCATCCTGGACCTGAACCTCAAGTCCTGCATCTTCGGCGGCAACGATGCCACCGACGGCTTCTATGGCCAGGGCGGCGGCGTGCATTTCGAGGACTTCAATGCGGTCTTCACGGACTGCTATTTCCTGAGCAACAAGGGCAAGAACGGCGGTGGATTGTTCCTGACCGCCGGAACCGTGAGACTTACAGGAGGCGCGATCAGCGACAACAGTTCCACGGGCGAGAGCGGTATTGCGCCTCCGGCTGACGTGGGCACGAACGTCCTCGATATTGGCATATTAGGCGACGCCGGGCTCAGTCTCATCTACGATATCTGGCTCATGAATCGTGGCGATTTCGTGCGGACTGTGTATCTGGGCAAGGGCGTCGATGTCGGCGGCGGTATGGTCGTCGTGGGAACCAACGCCAACATTGAAAATTGCAGCTTCGGTTACAACAAAGCCGGCGGCCTCAAAGGCACCGGCGGAGCCATCAGCTTCTACGGCGGGTATGTCGACCATCGCGTGAAGAACTGCTTGTTCATGAACAACTCCGCCCGGCGCAACGGCGGCGCCATTGCGGCCGGGCTCTTTGCGACGCCCACCATCACGAACAGCACGTTCTCGGAGAACATGGCCGACAGGCTCGGCGGCGCCATCTACTGCGACTGGGACTCGGACGTCACGGTTCGCGATTGCATCCTGACCAAGAACACCAAACATGCGATCGCCGAAGACAGCCCCCCGAACTCCTCCGTCACGCACAGCCTGTTCTACGAGAACCCGGATGGCGATTTCGGGTACGTCAGCCCTGAGAGGCAGCAGATCGAAACCCTTTCGGGCGCGGATCTGAATATCACCAACATCAACGCAGATCCGTTGTTTGTCGATGGTCCGCTAGGCGAATTCTATCTGAGTCAGGAGGGATCCGGCCAGGACGTCAACAGCCCGGCCGTGGACGCCGGAAGTACTTTCGCGGCGGATTCCTCATTGGCAGGCCTGACTACGCGTACCGACGGCGTCGGCGATTTGGGCCTGGTGGATTTGGGCTATCACTTCCCGAATCATACGGACCTGCCCAAGTACACCCTGACGACCGAGGTGATCGGGGGCCACGGCACGATCAGCCCGCTGAGCGGCACCTACTATGCAGGCACGGCTGTGGCGGTCAAGGCGTCCCCGGAGAAAGGATGGCGCGTCGGCCAGTGGTCCGGAACCACCGATGATACAGCGACCAAGTCGGACAGTGTCGTCATCATCGGTCCCGACAGACACGTCACGGTGGAGTTCAAGCAGCCCAGGACGATCTTTGTCGGGTCGAACGGCGATTATATCTCGATTCAGCACGGGATTGACGCGGCCGAAGACGGCGACGTGGTCGTCGTTCCGACGGGGACCTATACCGCCATCGCGACGAGTGAGTATCCTTGGAACTACATCAGAATCCACGACAAGAATATCACGTTGACCGGCAGTAACCCGGACGATCCTTGTACTGTCGCGGCGACCCGGCTGCATCGCTACATCTTCGAAATTCGCGGGGTCGGCCCCGAGACTGTCATCGACGGTCTCAGCATCGGGGATGTCCACTGGGTCGGGGCGGATGGTGATGACGGCAGCGACATTGACGGCGGCAATCACGATGGCTACCCCGGCTCACCCCTGTGGGGCGGAGCCATGACGATTTACGACGCCTCGCCGACGATCCGCAATTGCCAGTTCGTCGACTGCAGCGTACGAGGCGGCAACGGCGGCAACGGCGACGGCGGCCAGAACGATGTGCACCCCGTTGGCTTTGACGGCGGCTACGCCGGATACGCTTACGGCGGCGCTGTGTACATCGGTTTCCGCAGCAGTCCGACCTTTGAGAACTGCCTGTTCCGAAACTGCGCCGTCTACGGCGGCAACGGCGGCGACGGCGGCGGCGGTGTCCAGGGCGCCAACGGCGGACGAGGCGGCAACTGGATGCTGTCGGAGTCCATCGAGCAGACGATTCGACTCTGGTGGGACGGCTGGGAGTGGGGCCCGTGGGATGCCGCTGGCGTCCTGCGATCCTACTACGGTGGTCCGTCTTCCAGCGTCTTTGGCTACTTCGACGATTTCTGGAAGTACAGCGGCCACGGCGGAGCCGTATACATCGAATACTACAGCTCCCCGCGATTCGTCGACTGCAATTTCATCGACAACCACTCCTATGCCGGACTGTGTGGCATAGGCGGCAGCCCGGATCCGCTTCCGGACCGGCGGTTGAACATCAGGAACTTCGGCGGCGCCGTGTACATCGGCGGCGGCAGCGATCCGGTATTCGAAAGCTGCAATTTCCGTGACAACTCCGCCGACATCAACATGGTCACCATTCCGGACAGCGTGTACATCAGCTACGGCGGGTCCATCGCCTTCGAGAACGAGTGCTCGCCGAAGTTCATCCGCTGCACCATTGAAGACAGCAACGCCGCCATCGGCGGCGGTATGTGGTGGTCGCGATCCTCCCCGACGATCACGGACTGCAACATCGCCCAGAACACCGCATATCACGGCGGCGGCATGTATAGTGTGGAGTCCACCGGCGTTATCGAGGGGACGGTCGTATCGAAGAACCGCGCCTTGATGTCCAACATCGACCCGAACGTCGTCCTGGACCCGAATAACGGACTGGCGGGCCTTATGAGCTGGGGCGGCGGCTTCTGCGGGATCGCTTCGCCGATGACGATTCGGGACAGTCAGTTCCTCGGCAATACCGCGGCGGCCTCCGGTGGCGGTCTGTACTTCGGAGGCTCCGACCAGGACGTCAATGTCGCCCCCATCCTGTTCAACTGTCTGATCCGCGGCAACAACGCGGGCCGCGACGGCGGCGGCGTGTCCGTCAACTGGTACAATGAGCCGACCATCTCCAACTGCACCATCGTGGACAACTTCGTCTCCGGCGCGTTCGAGTCTGCCCTCGGCGGCGGTCTCTACGTCTCCTATGACGCCAACGCCGTCATGACCGACTCCATTCTCTGGGGCAATACCAGCAACTACTATGGCTCCCAGATCGCTCTGGCCAGTGGCAATCCCTACGGGGCCAGGCCTTCCAGGCTCGGTGTCACATACAGCGACATTCAGCCGGATCGCGACCCGAACGAGGTCTCCAGGCCGCTCGATCTCGTGTTCCTGATCGATTCCACGGGCAGCATGTTCGACGACATCAATGCCGTCCGGGCTTCCGCCGACGACATCATGGCCCAGATTGCCCAGACGCATCCGGACTATCGTGTGGCCGTCGTGGACTACCGCGATTTCAACGATGGCACAAACGGCGAGACCACGGACTATGTATTCCGCGTCAGAACGCCGTTTACCGAGGTGCCCGGGGACGTGACCGGGGCCGCCAACGCGATTCAGGTCGGCGGCGGCCTCAATTTCGCCGAGGCGGTGTACAGTGCCCTGATGCGAGTCATCGACGGCAGTATCCTGGAGGATGTCAACGGCGTCGGTTGGCGCCCCGGCAAGGTGGATCGCCTGATTCTGTTGATGGGCGATGCCCCGCCGCATGATCCCGAGCCGCAGACGAACTACACGTTGCTGCAGATTGTGCAGGCGGCGTCCCAGACC
Source organism: Sedimentisphaerales bacterium (assembly GCA_963708075.1). GTDB lineage: Bacteria > Planctomycetota > Phycisphaerae > Sedimentisphaerales > Anaerobacaceae > PLanc-01. Next base: position 2,168,215 of record OY970194.1, on the reverse strand, counting down.
CCGGAGAAACGGATCCTCCCGGTGCAGATCGCCGGCGATCCTGTGACGAGTGCGTTCTTCCGGAACCTGGCTGCCGGCACAGGCGCGCCGATGCTGCAGGTGGCGGACGCCAATGGTGTTGTGGACGCCATCATGAGCGGCATCAACCTGATTTCCGGCATCGCTCCCTCGATCCACATCGAAGGCCAGTCCGAGATTCCCGGCTGGGATCCGGTGACCCGTACCTGGGATCCGGAGACCCACAACATTGGCTTGGACCCGCTGTTCATCGCGGGCCACTACCTGAGCCAGACGGCCTCCGGGCAGCTCGAGCAAAGCCCGGCGGTGGATGCCGGCAGCGATACGGCCAGTGCCATCGGTCTGGCCGATCGCACGACGCGGACCGACGGAGTAGGCGATGCCGACATCGTGGACATGGGCTATCATTACGCACAAGGCCTGGTCCAGTACCGCCTGACCGTCACAATCAAGCCTGATCCCAATACGGGTCTGACTCACGGCACCGTCGATCCGATGACGGCCACCGTCTATCCGGGCTTCGGCAGTCAAGTCGTACATCTGATCGCCACGCCGGACAAAGGATATAAGGTGCGCCAGTGGACGAACACAGATGATGACAATTCCACGAAGTCGGAGAACGACGTGACCGTCGAGAAGGACACCGAGGTCATCGTCGAGTTTGGGCCGGCCCAACTGTTCAACTACACGGGAATCGTGATTGACAAGGGCGATGGGCCGCACGGAACGCTCGAACCGGCCAGCGATCAGTTCTACGACGGGACGAAGATCCAACTGAAGGCGATCCCCGACCCGAATTACCGTGTGCGGCAGTGGATCGGAACCGATAACGACCTGTCGCGCGAGCCGAACAACACCGTGACGATCGACGGCAACGATGTCCGGGTCGCCGTGGAGTTTGGGCGGATCGGCCAGAACGTGATCAGTCTCTACAACGAGTTTGGAACCCCGCATCCTCGCAATCCGTTCCTGACGATCCAGTCGGCGATCGATGCGGCCGGGCCCAACAACCTGATCGTGCTGTCCGATGGCATCTACACCGGCGCGGGCAACTACAACCTGAATCTGCGCGCCGGCCTCGACGTCAATGAGGTCCGGTGGCTGACGATTCGCAGCGAGAATGGGCCAAACGACTGCATTATCGATGTCATGGGTCTCGGACGCGGCTTCATCTTCGACAGCAACGAGGACCCGAACTATATCATCCGCGGTCTGACCATTCGCAACGGCCGCGCGGACAACGGCGGCGCCATCCTCATCAACGAGGCTTCGCCGACGATTGACAACTGCAGGATTCTCAACAGCCGCGCCTCCGGCAACGGCGGCGGCATCTGGTGCGCCAACGGCTCGCCGATCATCAAGACTACCTGGATCAGCGGGAACGTCGCCGGCGGCTACGGCGGCGGTTTCTATGGCGAAAACGGGGCGACCGCCGCGATCATCAACTGCCTGATCACACTGAACCAGTCGGGCGACATCGGCGGCTCCATCTTCCTGCGCGATTCGGATGCCACGATCACCCTGTGCACGATCGCGTACAACTGGGGTCTATCCTATGGCGGGACCGGCGGCGACACCGGCGACAATCTGCCCAAGGGTGGTGTTGCCTGCCGCGATGCGAGCCCGACGATCACCGATTGTATCATCGGCCGGAACGGCTCGCTGTCCATGGATCCTCTCTACGGGCGGTGGGGCGATTTGAACGGGCAGGGCGATGACCTCTACGGATGCGACGCCAGCTTCTCGGACATCGAGAATGGCGACGACGGCGACAGCAACATCAACGGCGATCCGCTGTGGGTCGGCGGCCCGATGGGCCAGTTCTACCTCAGCCAGGCCGGGGGCGGCCAGCCCCAACAGAGCCCGTGCATCAACGCCGGCGAGCAGTTCGTGCTCCAGAACCTGGAAGATACGTATGATGTGAATCAGATCACGACGAACATCCGGAGCCTGCCGGATACCGGCTTTGCAGACATGGGCTATCACTATCCGTTCTATGTCGGTCAAGCCATCCGCTATAAGCTGACGATGAGCGTGGTCGGCAATGGAAAGGCGACGTTCGCCTACTATCCAGATTTCGCTGATGTCATCGACATGAACGATCCCAACGCCTATGCGAGGAGGATCTACACGGTCGAGCCGGGCCAAACGGTAGTGCATCTCCTCTCGCCCGGCACAGTCGTCGATGTCAATGCGATGGCCGATCCGGGCTACCGCCTGTTCCAGTGGGTGGGCACGGACGCCGATGCCAGCACGGCCAGGCAGAACATCGTCAGTATGAGTACCGACAAGGTCGTGGTCGTCTCCTTCGAGAAGAAGATAGCCCGAACGCTTGCCGTGGGCCCGGGCGCGTATTCGACAATCCAGGACGCGGTGAATGCGGCTCGTGAAGGCGATACGGTCATCGTAGATCCGGGCCGGTACTTCGGCGGCTACAATGCTCAGGCGCTGGTCATCGATAAATCGATCATCGTCACGTCGAGGGCGCCGCACGACCCGTGCACTGTCGAGTCCACCATCATCGATGGCTACCTGACGACAAATGGGTACACCAACCTTGGTGTGGTCTTCACGTCCAACGCCGATGCCGGCACCGTGTTCAATGGCTTCACCATCCAGAATTGCGGCGGACGGGGCGGCGACGGGGACGATGGAGATCGCGACCAGGGTCATCCCAATGGCGAGGACGGTGTGCCGCTGGAAGGCGCCGGCATCCTCGTGATGGCCGATGCACGCCCGACGATCAAGAACTGCCTCATCAGGAACAATATCGTCGAGGCCGGCGACGGCGGCAACGGCGTCAATGCCGACGATAACAACAACGGCGGCCGCGGCGGCTGGGGCGGCTGGGCGCATGGCGCCGGCCTGTACTGCGCCCCCTACAGTGCCCCCCGGATTGTCAACTGCCGCATCGAGAACAACAGGGCCAGCGGCGGCAACGGCGGCACCGGCGGCAACTACGCCACGAACGGCGGCACAGGCAACTACGGCGGCAACTGGAGCACCACCGGCGCGTACAACATCAGCTCCACGGGCGTCACCCAGGAGCTTGTGGCCGGGAACCTCTGGGAGGTCTGGGACTGGGACTATGCCAGCTACTGGGCGTACCTGTCCCAGGGCTGGATCACCGTGGGCGGAACCGTAACGTCTTCCCTGATGAATCTCATCATCAGGGACCCGAATGCCTACCAGGAGGCGATCTCCAAGACCTCGTACATCGGCGACTATCGCTGGTACTCGGGTTACGGCGGCGGCGCATTCTGCGATATCCACAGCAACGTGGTCTTCGAGCATTGCGAGATCCGCGGCAACCGCGTCTTCGGCGGCATGAGCGGACAGGGCGGTACGATTGGGCCCGGCGGAAGGACCTGGGAACCCCTGGTGCCCTTCGAGCTGCCCAGCTTTGGCGCCGGCGTGTACTGCGCTGCGGATGCCCAGGTGAGGTTCCGTGGCTGCACGTTCGAGGACAACATGACCTCGGTGTCCACCGCTGGCACCGATCCGAACCATCGCCTGGACCCGTATATCGGTTACGGCGGCGGTGTCTGCGCCGAAGGCAGTGCGCTCGTCCAGATCCTCGACTGCAATTTCGTGGACAACCTGGCGGACACCGGCGGCGGACTCTACATCGCTGACGCCGTGGCCAGCACGGTTGAGGACTGCAACGTCACATCCAATAGGGCGCTGCGGGGCGGCGGTTTCGCCGGCGTCGGCGGCTCCATCCGGATCGAGCACAGCGACATCCGGGATAACGATGCCGCGGACGACCCCAACGATGCGACCGACAACACGGTTACACCGGCGGGCGGCGGTATCTTCTGCCTGTCCTCGGACGCCCAGATTCTCGACTGCAACGTCGCGAGCAACTCCTCCCTCGGTTCGGGCGGCGGCATCTACCTGCGCGGCGAAAATGCCATGACGATCGACAACTGCCTGATTGTCAATAACGTCGCTTACCGCGACGGCGGCGGTCTGACGACCGTGTGGTATGCCAAGCCGACCGTACAGAACTGCACGCTTGTCGGCAACGTGTCACCGGGCGTGGCCAACGAGCCCAACATCACCGGTTCTCGGCGGCGCCGTCTTCTGCAGCTACGAGAGCGAATGCACCATCATCGACTCGATCCTGTGGCGGAACCTTGCCCGGGCGGGCAGCGAGCTGGCGCTGGCCAGCGGCTTCAGCCTGGATCGACGCTGCGGCAAGCTCAACGTTTCGTACAGCAATATCTGGGCCGGGCCGAACGACGTCTGGGTCAGCGACGGCTGCCAGTTCGCATACGGCACGGGCGTCATCCACGAGGACCCGCTGTTTGTCAGCGGACCGCTGGGCGACTACTATCTGGAACAGATGTTTGCCGGCGTCGGACAGGTGGGCCAGAGCCCGTGTGTGGACGCGGGCAGTACCTTGGCCGGCAGCATCGGCATGTCGCAATACACGACGCGGACGGACAACGCGCCGGACCTTGGCACTGTCGATATCGGTTTCCACTATCGATTGCTCGAGCCGTGCAGAGTCTGCGACCTCGAGCGCGACGGCGCCATCCAGTTCAACGACTTCGTGAAGTTCGCGCAGCAATGGCTCCACGAAGGCTGCAAGGACGCCAATGGCTGGTGCGAGGGCGCCGACTTCACGTTCGATTCCAGGGTGAACGCCATCGACCTGGCCATCTTCGCGGACTGCTGGCTGGTGCAGGACACCACGGCGCCCATGCCGAACCCGCCTGAGTGGGATCTCGTACCGCGATTGACCATCGGCGGCCTCGGGACGACCATGAGCGTCGAGGAAGTTGTGGACGGCTGGGGCTGGCCCGTCGAGTACTCCTTCGAGTGCGTCCACGGTGACTGCCACAGTAGCGGTTGGCAGAGCAAGCCAAGCTACATCGATACCGGCCTGAAACCCGGCATGGCGTACGGATATCGTGTGAAGGCCAGGGATACGTCGCCTCGAAAGAATGAGACGGAGTGGTCCGATATCCGCTACGCGGGCAAGCAGGACGGGACACCGCCGGTGCCGGCTCCGGAGATCGAGAGCGTCGCTCCGGATCCGAATGACCCCAGGGCGCTTATCGTAACACTCGACGAACCGTCCTTCGATCCGAATGGCGTGGAGTACTACTTCGACGTCAATGAGGTGGATACGCCCGACGGTCACGACAGCGGCTGGATCAGAACGACGGTCTACACGGATGTGAACCTGGCTGCGACCACGCAGTACTGCTACCGCGTCAAGGCCAGGGATATGTCGGCCTCGCTGAATGAAACCGTCTGGTCCGACTGGGTGTGCGGCACAACGGGCGCCGGAGCAGATGCGAATGCCCCGCTGCCGAACCCGGCGCAGTGGGACCCGAATGGCCTGCCGAAGGAGTACTTCGGTTTCGATATCGGCCAGTACTTGGTCGAAATGGCGGCCGTGGTGGCGACGGATGACAGCGGCGGCGTCGTGGAGTACTCCTTCGAGTGCTCCGATAGTCGCTACAACAGCGGCTGGACCGATCAACCGATCTACCGGGTAAACATCGGGCCCAACAAGGGCCGTGGTTGGACGTGGACTGTGAGGACTCGTGACCCATCGAACAACACGACCGTCCCGTCCCTGCCGGAGCAGCAACGGGAGCGGCCGACTCAGCCGGCTCTGGGTGCTGGTTTCGTTCGCGTCATCGCCCCGTAGGCCTCACAGCCAGCAGCCTGACATAGGGAATTGTGACTTGGCCCCGGACCCGTCCGGGGCCAAGTTCTTGCGCGAGTGAAGGACGCCGCAGGGCAGGGGACAGCCTGCCGGCGACGGGTGGCAGCAGCAAGCGTAGTACGTGTATAGCCTGAGGCTTCCTGCTCGCCGGGTGGCACCGCCAGACTTGTTGGCAACGTCCCATTTTCTTGAGATCTGGACTCTCGCAGGAGGAACGCCTTCATGGTCGCAGGTCCATTGATGGTGTGGCCTCGTCTGACGATGTCAGGGGTTCTGCCCCTGAAACCCCGGCATTTGGCGCGTTGGGCCAATCGCATGGTAGGGCCGAGAGGCCTTCCGCCGAGGCGATTGCGCTGAGGAATCCAGGGTCTTCGTACAGCCGGATCGCTTAGCCCCGGCCGTGGGAGAAGCTTGCTCTGCGTTCCATGCTGCTGGCTCAAAGCGGAAAATGCCGGGGGTCTGGGGGCAGCGCACCCGGGGGGACTGTCAGAACCTGCGTTCGCGGCGTTCATTGCCGACAGTCCAATCTCAACAACTTGGGACGCATCCAACGAGTCTGCCCGTGCCACCCAAGATTGGGTCTTTTCAGGCCAAACAGGTACTATACGCAGCTTGCCGATGGCTTGGCATGAGTTGCGATTCTACGCCATGCGGTCTTTGATCGCCTGGTAACCGTAGTGCATCATCAAATGGTCCAGGATCACCAGCGCCGTGTAGTTCTCGGCGACGGGCCAGACCCGGGCGACGATCGTCGGGTCGCGCCGCGTGATGGCGGCCAGGTCCCTGTTCTCCAGCGTGTACTTGTCGACCGTATGCTGAGGCCTGGCGATGGTTGGCGTGGGCTTGACGGCCAGGCGGACGATGATCGGCTGCCCGGTTGCCAGGCCGCCTGTGATCCCGCCGGCATTGTTCGACTGAAACACGACCTTGCCGTCCCTGGCGTACATCTGGTCGTTGTTCTGGTAGCCCGTCATGTCCTTGACGGCGAACCCCGCGCCGACTTCGACGCCCTTGACGGCCCCGATGCCCAGCATCTTTCCCAGCTCGGCGTCGAGCTTGTAGAACATGGGTTCGCCCAAGCCCGTCGGGACTCCGAGCACCACGACCTCGACGACCCCGCCGGCCGAATCGCCTGTGGCACAGATCCGGTTGCAGGCCTCGACCATCGCCTGTGCCGCGTCAATATCCGGGCAGTTCAGCACGGGATGGACGTTGTATTTCTCGCGGACCTGCTCCGGCGCCACTCTTGGCGCCTTGTCGCGGATTTGGTCAATCTCCTTTTCCACCTGGGCCATTACCGCGGTCTTCTCCAGGAATCGCATGCCCATGTGCAGGCGCCCCTTGACGTACAGCTCCTGGTAGAATGGGTCGAGATCGTGCCGCATCGTCTTGTAGGCGTCGGTGCGCTGCAGGGCCTTGTCGTGCGGCAGGTCGGGACATCGCACGCCGGCGATCTCCTTGGCGTAGGCGAAGACCTCGATACCGCACTTGCGCAGCACCTTCTTGGCCACGCAGCCGGCGGCCACGATGGTGGATGTGTATCGGCCGCTGAAAAAACCCGCGCCGATGGCGTCGTCGTCCGGGCCGTACTTCACGAAGCTAGCATAGGACGCGTGGCCCGGCCGGGGTGTGCGGTTCGTGTCCTGGTACTGCTTGATATGGATGAAATGGCGGTCCAGGTTGGGGATGAGGATCGTCAGCGGCGTGCCGTTCGTGTGGTTTACGTTCCCCGCGTTCTCAATGGTATCCGCCGCGTTGATCCCTGTGTAGATGATCGGCAGATCGGGCTCCTTGCGAGGGCTCGACAGCTCATCCGCCCCCGGCTTCCTCAGCAGCAGATCGCCGTAAATCTCCTGCTCCGTCAGCAGGATTCCCGGCGGCACGCCCTGCAGAACGCTCGTGAGCCCCTCCTGATACGACCCGCCCGCTATCGTAACCTGAAACAAACGCCCAAGATGACATCCAAGCATTTGAGGTACCCTTGAATTTACGATTTATGATTTACGAATTACGATCTAAACGGCGAATCGTCGGTTTCATCGAAGTTCCATATCGGCGCCGAGGAATTGCATGAGCGTCACGAACTCGGGGAACGTGACCTTGATCGCCTCGGCGGTTCTCGATCGTGCACGGCTCCTTCAATCCCATGGCCGCCAGCGATAGTGCCATCACGATCCGATGATCGGCCCGCCCGTCCAGGTGGGCGGCCTTGAGCTTGCTGTGATGCACGACGAGGCCGTCGGCCAACTCCTCCACTTTCCCGCCCATCTTCGTCAGCTCTTCCGCCATGCACTTGATCCGGTCGGTCTCCTTGGATCGGGCCTGAGGGACATTGACGAGCCTGGTCGTGCCCTCCGCAAATGCGGCCGTGACGGCCATCGCCGGCAGGGCGTCGGGAGTCTCGTTCATGTCGATGGTCACGCCCCTGAGATGCGACGCTTTCACCGTGATGCTGTCGGGTGAAGTCGTGATGTCGGCGCCCATGGCGCGGAGGTAATCGACCACCTTCTTGTCCGGCTGGCTGTCGGAGAAATCAAGGCCTTTCAGCGTGACCCCATCCCCGAACATCGCTGCGGCGCAGAGGAAGAACGTAGCGCTGGAGAAATCGGCGGGCACGGGCAGATCGTACGACTTGTAGCTCTGGCCGCCTCGCATGTGGAACCGGCGCAGACCATCGTGCTCATACTTGATCCCTTGCTTGTCCAGCCAGTCCAGGGTCATCTGCACATAGCCCGGCTCGTTGAGCAGAGTCACGTCGATATCGGTGTCGCCCAGCGCCAGCGGCGTGCACAGCAGGAGGCTGGACAGGTACTGGCTCGTGAACGCCTCGATGGAGGTCCGCCCACCCTTGAGCCTGCCCCAGATCTTGACCGGGGCCTTGCCGTTGTTCTTCACGCTGACGCACTTGGCCCCGAGTTCCTCCAGGGACTGCATCAGCGGGGCGATCGGCCGGCTCTGGATCTGCTCGTCGCCGGTGAAGCTCGTCACCTGCCCCGGCTCAGCCAGGGCGGCTGATCCCATCGCCACACGGAGCGTAGTGCCCGAATTGAGCACGTCAATCGTCTCCTGGGGCGGCACGACCCGCCCGCCGATGCCATTCACCTTCCAGGCAGCGGGATTGCTCCGGTCGATCCTGGCGCCGAAGGCGCCGTAGCACAGGACCGCCGCCTCCGTGTCGCCCGACCACAGCGGCTCGCGGATGATACTCTGCCCACTTGCCAGCGACGCAATCGCCACCGCACGAATCGTATGCGACTTCGACGCGGGGATCGCTACAGTTCCTTTAAGCCGGGATTTCCTTGATATAAGCTGCATTATGACCTCTCTTTGAAACTGCCAGACCAATCGTGCCGACAGTATACACCCCCGCACCGCCCCGTCAAGACACCACGCGACTCATATTATCCGGCCCCAACCCAAATTCTGGGAATGGGTTATTTTTGCACATGCATAACCCACAGTCTCTCTCATAAGCTCTCCTCCAAACAGCAGTTGACGTTCCTCTGACTTTCTGCAAATTGGCTTGGTTCAGTTTCGTTCGTTCTTTGGTAACACCCCCGGGCATAGGATGGGTGACACGAGCAAACTCGTTGGGTTCGTCCCAGGTTTTCGAGTTCTGGGTGGCAGCGGCAAGCGCGAGCTTGCCGATGGTTTGCCCATTCGCCATCGGCAAAGCCTTCGGCTTTGCCGATGCCATCCGGCTGGGGAGTCTGCATCGGACTCATCTCAAGGGAATGGGACGAAGCCAACTCGCTTGCCCGTGGGTGTCGGATGGTCCGCCCCGATCAAGACAGCACCATCGAGAGTGTGACCCGCTTTTGAACGAGGCCGTTTTACCCGTTTCCCATTTGCCCGTGCATAGCCATGCCCCTACAATGGAATACTGGCTTCTGAGATGATTGTCTACTTGGTAATTGTGGAGTGCGGTATGGATAAGAGCTTCTGTGAGTCGATGAAATCGCGATTCTCCTGCGTCATCTTGGCGCTATTGTGCATTCCGGCGACCTTCGTGTGTGCCGGCGATCGCGTGGTTCCGGCTGATAGCCAATGGCGTGTCCTGCCGCTCATCACCGATGGCAAGATCGACGCGGCGTGGGCGCAGGTAGGTTGGGGTGGATTTGTCATTGACGGCGGGGCGCTATGCACCGAATGCGATGATCGCGGCATGGGCTTGCTGCTCTACAGACCCCGGAAGTTCGGCGATTGCCAGATTCGCATCGTCTATCGGTGTGAGAAGCTCAAGTCTAATGCAGGTGTCTTCGTGCGCATCGACGATGGCGTGCTCGCGAAGGTCGGCGAGAAATCGCCCGAGGTACATCGCGATGCCAAGGGCAAGCTGTCCCCGGAGATGATCGAGAAGCTGAAAGAAGCATCCGAGAAGCATCTCGGCGGCTGGTACCCGGTCCATCACGGCTACGAAGTGCAGATCCTCGATGACACCGACGCATGGCATCGCACCGGGGCGATCTACTCTCTGGCCAAAGCCGCACCGGTTCCTGAGAAGCCGCTGTCAGACTGGCGCACGATGATAATCACCCTCGACGGTGAACGCATCACCGTGGACGTGGACGCCAAACGGCTCAGTTCATTCGATCCAACTGCACCGGACAATCCGCCCCGCAAGAACTGGACGGAGCCGATCCGCGAATTGAAACGCCCGACGCACGGTTACATCGGACTCCAGAATCACGATCCCGGCGATGTGGTTTGGTTCAAGGAGGTCAGCGTGCGGCCCCTGGAACGCGCCAACTGATTGCTGGGAGTAAGGGGCATCAGAGCCGGGGGTCGCACCTACACATTTCACATTGGCTATACAGGACATGCACAGACCATAATTTCCTGTTTCTATCGTCCTTGGCGTTCCTCGTACTCTTCGGACTCTTCGCGATTTGATTTGTGCATATAGAACATGCCTGCGCGAGCGCAGGCATGGCACCCGGCACCCGCCCCGTTTTGAATTTGGGATTTCGGTCCTTCGTGCTTGTTTCGGGTTTCGATATTCGGATTTCGAATTTGGCCTCAGGACGTACTGATCCCTGAGAACCTGATCCCTCCCTATGGCGTTCTGCCGGGGGTGGGGGCGGCGGTTTGCCAGTTGGCGGGGTCGCTGCCGCTGTGAGTTTCGTCCGCGTGCTGCCTTTGGAGGCAGTCGCCGGTGGCGTCTGTGCCGGCGGGCCAGGGAGCGACGGGACTGTAGATCACTTCATCCAGGACCACCCAGCCGATGTCAACAGGATCGGTACCCACCTGCGGCTTGTCCAATGCCACTCGCTCGCCCTCATTCGACAGATTGCCCTGCCAGGGGCCGAAGAGATTCACATTCGCTGTGAGTTGTCCGCCGTAGGCGGCGGCGAACTCTGTCACGCGAGCGGGCTCCGTCTGCGGGTCGAAGCCGACTACCACGATCCGGCCGCCGGCGGCAATCGAGGCACTCGCGGGGAAGTTGTAGTCCACCGCGCCATCCAGACGCCAAGGAATGGTCTGCGTGGTCAAGGCGACTGCTTGTGATGTTGGATTGTATAGCTCGATGTATTCTTCATTCGGATCAATGGGACTGTACATGATCTCATCAATGACCACCGACAGCAGCGGCGTTGTGTTGGCTTTGGCTTGTGAGGGCGTCATTCGGAACCAGTAGGCTCCGCCATCCGGATAGCGGCCGAGCGAGATGCCTGCCTCCTGGGCTTTGAACGAGACTGCATCGGCGATCCGGTCCTGGGCTGTGCCCGGCAGATACGACAGCAGCAGGTCCTCGCCATCACTGCCCAGGCCAAAGCCCTGGAGATTGTCGAATCGGACGTATCCCAGAGAAGGTACCGACACCGCCGGAAGTTTGTACTTGCCGGGCTCGGCCACATCATCGCTGAGATACCAATTCGCAAGACTTACACTGGCTGCCGTGGGGTTGTACAACTCCACCCAGTCATCGGCTGTCGGTGTGGCGCCGTTGGCTACAAACTCATTGATCACCACTGTCTGCGGGAGTGCCGGATCATCCTGGCCCGGCGAGCCGCCCATATTCGTGCTCGCGCGCCAGTTGCCGGGATAGTTCAACGAGCCCTGTGGCTGGCCCAGTAACGCTGTCTCCAGCGGCACCAGGGAGTGCCCGCCTCCATCGGCCGCCAGGGGCCAGCCTCGGCCGTCGCCATACTCGAACTCGGCGACCGTGCCATTCCAGAAGTCCACGAGAGCGACCTTCTCGCCATTATTCGCCAGCTTGCCCTGGTACTGGCCGGCGATGATCGAAGACAATGCCGAGCCATAACGGGAGGTGAACGCCGCTTTGTTCCGGACTACCAGCACGAACTTGCCCGGGCCAAGACTCGTAACGGCACTGCCCTGGAAATCGAAAGTAACGCCATTCGTAAGCGAGACGCTGCCCAGATCGAGCGTATCATCGCCTGTGTTCTTGAGTTCGATGTACTCGTATTCCTCGCTGTCGAACGCATCACTCGCCAGAACGGCGGGATTGTACATCAGTTCCGTCACTCGCAGGTCCGCCAGGATCCCTGCGGCAATGGGCTCACCGGCCACGAACTGCACCGGGGCCGACCAGTGGCTCCAGCGGCCGGAGGTATCTTTCATCCGGCAGCGGACCCGATACGTTCGCCCCTCGCGAACCACCGAGGCAGGAATCTTCGCATCCGCGTTGAACGTCGTCAACTCCGCGCTCTCCCAGAGAGGCTCAATCTCATACCTGCCCGCCTCGCGCTGGTACACCTGCGTCACAGGCGGCTGCTCCGTGCCACCGTTTTGAGTCTTCTCCCCACTCAGCCGGATATCGACGAAGCAATCCGAGCTGCCACTGAGCGACCCGTTGAGCAACTGCACGGCGATCACGTTCGTGCCCCGCACCAGCCACGTGGCGGGTGCGCCGAGGTCGTGTCGGCCAAAAGTCCATTCCTCGATGTTGGCGGTCGCAAGGCCGTTGTAAGGTATTTCAGCCGAGGATACGTTCTCCTGGTAAGCGAGCTTGCCATTGATCCAGACGTTGACGCCGTCGTCGAGCCTGACCTCAAGGATGAGGTTGCCGAAGGTGGTGAGGCTGGCCACCTCAAAGGTATTTCTGAGGTAGATTGTGCTGTATTTGCCTCGCATGTCGCTGAGCGTAGTCGCGATGAAGTTCTCGTTGGTGCCGAAGCCGATAGCCGTTTTGCCCGTCAACCATTGCGAGTCGTCGAAATTGAGGCCGCGCCATGCGCCCTGCGTGGCAGACGGCTCGCTCAGACCTTTGAAGTATTTCCACGCGGCGCCGTCGGGCAGGAGCAGGACGCCGGAACCCTGCGGGGGCGCTGTGACCTGCGAGCCGGCCGCCACCTCGCCGATGCGCCACTTCATGGCCGCGAATGTGCCGGCTCCCTGCGGGTCGGCGAAGGGGTTTACACGGAATGCCAGGGTATTCAGCGGGAAGCCCGCCGGGCCCGTAGCCGTGACCACGGGCGTCTGCGGAGCCTGCGCGTCCTCGGAGTACGTGTTGAACTCGCGATTGCTCGACGTGATATAATCCTTCATGATCTGCACCATGCCGCGGAAGTCCCTCGTGGCGGCCCGCTGGTAGAAGCGGCCCTGTCCGGACTTGCTCGGGTCCACGTAGCTCGACCTCATGATCGGGTTATAGTCCCACATGGCGCGATCGGCGCCGACGAAGGTCGGGCCGCCGGTCGGGGGATCGATGATGCTCGCGAGATCGTCGAGGACCTGATACCCCTGGTCCTTGTTGTAGAGCAGGTCCATGAACTCCCGCTGGCGGTTCTGGTACTCGATCTGGAGACTGGCGTTGGAGAAGATGCTGCTCCTTGTGAATTCATCCGCGCCGGTGCCGTACATGTTGTTGGCCCAGGTCAGGTCGAGGTCCCAGGGCATGATCGTCCAGCGGTTCGTCACGGGGTCGTGATAGAAGAACCAGTTTTTGCCGCTCTCCATGTCGCCGTGATGCACGCCCTCGACGACGCAGCGGAAGCCGTAGTAAGGGGAGAGACTGACATTCTGCCGCCACCAGGGCTCCTGCGGCCGGCTGCGGTAGCCGCCGGCGAACGCCAGGAGATCGGAGTGGTCGCTGGGTTGGGTGGGGCCCTGGTTGTTGAGCGAGCCGCCGCCGGGGCCGGCATCGGGAGCGCCGCTGTCCATCTTGTACAGGTTGCCGTCGGGCAGGCTGTGCTCGTCCAGGAATCGGCCGTCCATCTGCTCGATCGTCATGTACAGGCCCCAGAAGTCGCCGTCGTACTGGGTCGCTCCGGTCTCGGCGGCCTCGTCGATGATGCGGAAGTGCACCCAGTTCGTCGTGGCGGCGGGGCAGCCCATCAGGTTGAACAGCTTGAACCCCGCAGCCTCGAACATCCCCTGTTCGCCCCGGTGCTGATAGTCGCCCTGCTGGATGCACGCCGAGAAATTGATCGTGTCCCATTTTGTATCGTACTTCCTGCCGTAATCATCCCTCGCCTGAAAATAATGTCCCCTCTGCAGGGACGTCTTCAGCATGTTCTTCCCCATGGCGTAGCGCCAGACGCCGCCGCGGAGGCGGTAGCGGATGTGGTCGTAGACCTCGCCGTCATAGACGAGCGTGCCGTACCACTTGAAGACGGTCGCTTGCAGGCTGTTGTACGGGATTTGCTCTTTCCACATGCATGCCTCGACGTCCGACTTCTTGCTGATGAGGTGATAGATGGGCAGGCTGTTCATCACCTCCGGGCCGTATTCCACAACCTGGCCGAGTTGCCCCGTGTCACCCGGTCTGGCGGCCCCTTTCCAGCCGTGGACGCCGTCATAGACGAAGTAGGCAAAGTTTGGCTGGGGGTCGTCGGCGTATGGCACGGTCACGCTCTTGCCGGTGCTGTCGGCCGCGGAAATCCTGTAGCGGACCAGGTTCCGGTGTTTCTGGGCCGACGCGGGCACTTGGACCGTGTAGATTCCATCCAGCATCTCAATGTCGCCGGCCAACCCGTCGTCGTGCATATTGATCGAGGTCCAGTTGGAGATGTACTGGGCGTCCTGCCGGCTGATATACGCGCCGGGCGTCACCACCTGGTACATGAGCGTGACAGTCTTGACGCCATCCGGGTCGGTCACTTTTGCCGTGACAGTCACAGCCTCGTTGGCCTGCGGCTGCTTGGGCGAGTGCCTCACCTGCCGGATCTGCGGGGGAATGTTCTCCGCAAAGACCAGGCTATTGACCGCCGCAGGTGTGGGCGGCGCGGACCGCCAACTGCCCCCGAGGTTGTTGTCAAACAGCGGATTCGTCAACTGCATCGAGTATCCGGTGCCCGTGCTGGTCTCGGGCACCGGGTCGCCCACCGTCGGCCAGGGGAAGCCGAGCTGGTACTCGACCTCATCAACGACCTGCCCGGCCGCATCGTACAGCACGACCCGATCCCCATCGCTGCCCAGCTTGCCCCCGTACGGCCCGAACAAGAGCCCCGATGACAGGGGAAACCGCCCCGCGCCCCACTTGGTGCGGATATGGGTCGGATTCTCAGCCACAATCACGTAGCCTCCCGCCGGCAGTACCTTCCCGGCCGCAAACGTGTAGAACACCCCGCCATCCAGCCGCCATCCGCTCAGGTCCACACTAGCCGTCCCCGGGTTATGCAACTCGACATACTCCACAAGTTCGGTCTTGACGTCCGGATTGACGTGCAGCTCGTTGATGACGACCATGGGCCCAGCCAAGTCTGCCGCCCTCGCCGTACAATCCCCCACGCGTCCCAGGGGACATCCGCAAAGCCAGAATATCACGATGGTTACGACGACCGACGGAAACCTCTTTGATGCCACCACGCTACATCCTCTTCCATATGAAGTAGAGGCGGGCTTGAAACCCGCCGTATGCGGGCTGCTCAATGCATGCCCGTCCCACGCGGCCGACAGACCCATCCGCACCCGCTTTTCGCTCATTTTACCCGATTTGACACCCTCCCGTCAAGGTGAAACCCAATTCGTCACGCCTTCTCGGACCTTCGGCCCACCCTTTGGATCCGGCACTGCGTATGCCAGTCACCCTCCCCCTCGAAAACTCCAAAACTGAAATCTCAAATCTCAAATCTCACGTCTCACGTCTCACATCTCACATCTAAAATCTCAAATCTCAAATCTGAAATCTGCAATCGCCGACCCTGTGCGTTTCCTACAGGCGGGTTTCAAACCCGCCCCTACGGGCATCTGTTCCCCTACATAGACGCGATCGAAGCGGAAACATTCCATATTCCTCCGGGAAGTTCAGCCATGCGTACTCGCGGAAGAGCTCGAAGGCCTTGCGGTCGTAGGCCCGGGCGGCGTCGATCTCCAGCTCGAACCGGCCCATATACCAGTTGTGCCCGTTGTGGCAAACGTGCACCACCCATTTCCTCTTGTCCTTGTCCCTGCACACGCCCTTGTACTGCGAGCTTTTGCCCTTGGGCTGGCTGTTCCAGATATTCTGCTGCACCGTGCAAATGCGCAGATTGCTCCGGCGGTTGTTCAGGGGGTCGCCGTCGATGTGGTCCACGACCATCCCCTTCGGCGGATTCATGAGGAACCGGTGCATGGAGACCTGCTTGCCGTTGACACTGCGGCACGCATACACCCGTCGCCCGGAGCCTGTCACGCACCACTTGTGCCGGCTGACCCGCTCATAGTCGGCCGCATCGATAATGGCGAACCTGCCCCGCGTCAGCGGGATATAGCGGACATCGTCACTCGGCGGCTCAGGCGGCTCCAGCCGAACGATCTTCTCTCGCCTCTTTCTGAACCTCCGGCACACCTCGCACGGCTGGACAATCGACAATTGTCCCGGCACCCCCGGCCGATCCGTGCACACCAGCAGTTGTCGCTCGGCATCCTGCAACGCCACCGCATAAACGCAACTCCCGCAACATGGCATCACCGGCGGGTCGGCTGCTGGTTGTTCGTCCCTGGTTGTTGGTTGCCGGTCAGCGATGTCCGGATTCTGCGCGGCGCCTTGCTGCACTCTGCTTCTTGGTCTCATACCGTCATTCCCTCTCGCCTTTCTCAACCTTCACCCGTTTTCATCTCAGTTGGCAATGCCAAGCCCGTTCGTAGTGACGCCGTAAGGCGTTTGAGTAGCATGGGCGCGAGCGCCCATGACCAAGGATCACGGGCAAGATGCCCACGCTACCGAATGCCCTTACGGGCACACTACAAACTGGCCGGGCTCGAAGGGACGCCGGCGCACAAATGCGTCCCTCCACAATGGGACGAAAGTGTGCGCTTTGGTCGAAAAAAGTGATCCGCCCGCCTCCTCCGGATTCCCGTAACCCCTTGCCCCAAATGAAATAAAAAAAATCTCGCGCAGCACCCATTTCCCCAACTAAACCGGCGCGCAAATCGTGCGAAATTCGACCGAAAGTGAGACACCCCTCCGACCGGGCTCCCGGCGCCCAATTGCCGGTCCCAAGGAAGCCCGAACCCGCGTAGGGTGTGCACCGCACACCGACTCCCCGTAGGGTGGGTTCTCAACCCACGCGTAGCCCAGGAAGAATTATGGATCGCGCAGGGACGCAGAGAGGACGTAGGGTGTGCATCGCACACCGACTCCCCGTAGGGTGGGTTCTCAACCCACGCGTAGTCCGGGGAGAATTATGTATCGCGCAGAGGCGCAGGGACGCAGAGTAAAGAAACGTGATTCCATCCTGCCGTTCTCCGCGTCTCTGCGTCTCTGCGCGAGATGATTTGATGGCGCCTGAGGGCCGCCGGAATCCGCATAGGGCTTGCAAAACGCCCACCCGGGTTTACACTGGTGCACTATGACAAAGAAAGATGCGCGAGAGTCTGAAAAAGTCCCGGCGGGCGGCAAGCCCTCGGCGCTGGTCGATACCCGAGTCATCTACTGCGGCGACAATCTCGACCAGTTGAGCAAGCTGCCCGATGAATGCGTGGACCTGGTCTACATCGACCCGCCCTTCAACTCCAATCGCAACTACGAGGTCTTCTGGGGCGAGACGAAGGAGAAACGCGCCTTCGAGGACCGCCACGCCTCCACCGCCGCCTACATCGACTTCATGCGTCCGCGCTGCGTCGAGCTCCACCGCGTCCTCAAGAAGACCGGCTCCTTCTACTACCACTGTGACTGGCACGCGAGCCACTACGTCAAAGTCATGCTCGACCAGATCTTCGGAGAGAACGCGTTTATAAACGAGGTCGTCTGGAAGCGACAAACCTCCCACAACGACGCCAAGCAAGGAAGCCGACACTTCGGTCGCCTTCACGACACATTGTTTCTTTACACCAAATCGGACGACTATACCTGGAACCAGCAATACTCTCCGCTGGACCCATCCTACATCGAATCGCATTACTCGCAGACGGATGAAAATGGGCGACGCTTTCAATGGGGTGACCTCCGCGCACCCGGTGGTGCCGCGCCCTCCAAGGGCAATCCTCATTACGTAGTTCTCGGAGTTGACGGCTACTGGCGATACAGTCAGGAGAAGATGGAGCAATTCATTAAGGAGGGACGAGTCGCGATTCCACCAGGTGGCAGAACTCCCCGATATAAGCGATATCTCGATGAATCCAAGGGCCTTCCGGTTGGAAGTGTCTGGGATGATATCAACCCCATAAACTCACAGGCTAAGGAGTCGCTTGGGTATCCGACACAGAAGCCTCTCCAATTGCTTGAGCGCATCATCAACACGAGTTCCAGACCCAACGATGTCCTCTTGGATGCGTTCTGTGGCTGTGGCACCGCATTGGTGGCGTCAGAGAACCTGGGGCGTCAATGGATCGGTATTGACATCTCGCCAACCGCCTGCCGGGTAATGGCTAAGCGGCTGCGGGACATCTGTGGCGTGAAAGAGGATGAGAAGCTCTGGCGGCTTGGGCGGGGCTTTGTGGTTCGTGACCTGCCGTGGAGCGAAGAGCAGTTGCGCAAGATTCCGCCGTTTGAATTTGAGAACTGGGCCGTCATCGCGCTGGGCGGCATTCCCAACAAGGCCCAGGTCGGAGACATGGGCATCGACGGGCGAATCTACCCGGTCTCAGCGACGCCGAAGAAGAGCGAGGGCCAACTCGACTTCATGGACGTCTGGTACCCCATCCAGGTCAAGCAGAAAGACAAGGTCGGCCGGCCCGACATTGACTCCTTCGAAGCGGTGATGATGCGCGAGGACCGCACGAAGGGGTTCTTTGTCGCGTTCGACTATAGCACGGACGCTCTGCACGAGATCGGAGCATTCTTCAAGAAGACCGGCAAGAGCGTCATCGCCCTGACCGTCAAAGACATCCTTGACGAACAGATCGCGTACAAACTGGCGTGAGAGGATGAGCTCGTAGGGTGGGTCCTTGACCCACGCGGTTACTCGAGCGAAGTGTCTCTTGACGCGTGGGTTGAGAACCCACCCTACAAGGCTGCGGGGCACGCAACCTGAATTGCTTGCGTTCCTGCATTCACATAGATAGCATTTCGGATGATGTCATTAGGCGTGCAGAATGAGTCTTCACCCATGCGTTCTTCGTAGGGTGGGTCCTTGACCCACGCGGTTACTCGAGCGAAGTGTCTCTTGACGCGTGGGTTGAGAACCCACCCTACAAGGCTGCGGGGCACGCAACCTGAATTGCTTGCGTTCCTGCATTCACATAGATAGCATTTCGGATGATGTCATTAGGCGTGCAGAATGAGTCTTCACCCATGCGTTCTTCGTAGGGTGGGTTCTCAACCCACGCGTGACTTTGCGGCAGGATCACGAGATGTCTCACTACCGGCGCGCCGACTCTCCAGGCGGCTGTTATTTCTTTACCGTCGTGACCTACGACAGGCATCGGATCTTCTCCGAGGAGGCGGCGAGAGCCTGTCTACGTCATGCGTGGCAGACGGTGCAGGAACGCAAGCCATTTGAGATCGTCGCTCGGTATCTTCTTCCGGAACACCTGCACTGTATCTGGAAGCTGCCGCCCGACGATGCCGATTTCTCCAGCCGTTGGGCGGCCATCAAGGCCGTCTTCACACGCGAGTACCTCCGCGCCGGAGGTCGTGACGCCATTCGCAATCCATCCCACGTACACCGAAATGAGGCTGCCATCTGGCAACGTCGATTCTGGGAGCACCGAATCCGTGACGAGCTCGACCTCAGCAGGCACGTCAACTACATTCATTTCAACCCGGTCAAACACGCCTTGGTCACGGACCCAGGCGACTGGCCTTGGTCAACCTACCACCGGTACCTGCGGGAAGGCTACTATGGTCCGCAAACCCTGCTCAGCAGAAGAGATGAATTTGACGATCTCGGGGCTGGAGAATAATGGACCTCTACGCGTGGGTTGAGAACCCACCCTACATGCCATCGACACGGGGATGGGCGAAATGATGGGGCCGTGTCTTCATTATTCATTATTCGAGGTGTGGAGAACGTGGGGACTGTGAGGTCGCATCTTTAGTCAAATAATTGTTTTGCTTGGATCGCCTGGGCGTAAGCGTCTGTGTCTTGATGATTCCATGTGCCTGCCGTGAAAACCGGTGGCTTGCTCAGTCCCGTGCTTTCTCTGCTTTCGGCCGCAATTCTTTGTCGCGTTCGACTACAGCACGGATGCATTGCACGAGATCGGAGCATTCTTCAAGAAGACCGGCAAGAGCGTCATCGCCCTGACCGTCAAAGACATCCTCGACGAACAGATCGCGTACAAACTGGCGTGAGAGGATGAGCTCGTAGGGTGGGTCCTTGACCCACGTGGTTACTCGAGCGAAGTGTCTCTTGACGCGTGGGTTGAGAACCCACCCTACACGCTCTGCTTGACCGTAGCAGGAGGCTCGATAACATGCGTAGGCAGATGATGGACCTTTGCGGGTGACGTCCAAATCCGCGTTTTTGAGGCAGGAATGCGGTTTGCCGACACGAACAACCGGCTATGGAACCGCCGTTTGCGGCCGGGCCTGTTATTACCCAAAAAAGTGTAATCGCGTCGTAAAAAATCTTTGACATTCCCCCCTTGTGACGCGTAGAATTAATAAGAGCGCGGCCCTTTTGGCGCTGCCCGTTGGAGAGTGTGCAAGTTCTCCTGATAGCCGTATGACAATCAGTTGAACGCTGGGGGTGGAGGATGAGTGTGATGAGAAGATGCGTTTTCGCTTCTGCGGCACTGTTGCTGTTTGCCGCCATGGCCCACGCGGGCCTTACGTTCTATGCGGATGGTGCTTCGTTCGCCGCGAACACAACCATCAGTTTCATGGAAAACTTCAGCTCGGCGACTCCCAAGGACTCGGCATTGGCTTCGTTCACCAACCAGGGAATCACCTATGCGCCGTATGCCACGGGCAACATCTGGGTCACGGACAACGCCTACACCAACTTCGGCGTCCCCCTTGTTCCGGCGGGCGCCAATGTCATGACGGCCACCGGGAACGAGGACTTCGTGGTGAGCATCCCCCTTGGCCTGTCCATCACAGCGGTGGGGTTCGATACGTATCTCAATAGCTGGGGGCCCGTCACACTCCAGATCCACAACAGTGACGGGTGGACCACCACGACTCTAAGTAATGTCAACTACACCACGATCGGTTTCTTCGGAGTGACTTCGAGCAGCTTCATCGATTCCATTCGCTGGACGGCCGTGGGCGGGCAAACCCAGAACACCGGAATCGACAACGCCCAGTTTGGCTCTGTCGTCCCTCTTCCGGGCGCCGTCCTGTTGGGGTTGCTCGGGCTGGGGGCTGCCGGTTTGAGACTACGCCGGCAAGTGTGATAGCCCGACGACGGGCCAGGGTGCGTGAGACATTCTCCTCAAGCAAATCAGGGGGCCGTGTCTTCATTGTTGATTCCGCTGAGAAAGCCCTGTTTTTGGCCTCCTTACCCTCATTTGTGGGCCCGAAAACGCGGGTAGTTTTGCCATTTGCGAGGCTTCTTCAGCGGAATCCATTATTCATTATTCGACGTGCGGAGAACGCGGAGGTCGGGCTGTTCGTCGGCCAAGATGGGCCAAGGGAGCACCGGCAAGATGCCGGCGAGACGCAAGACCGGGACGGCCTCGCCACGAAAACGCCTCACGGCATCCGGCTTGGTCCCTATGCCACCGTCTTCACGTGGGGGTAGGTTAGAATTCTGCTGTCAGATGTGATGAGCGGACAGTGTGCCCACCAGAGCCAGATGTGGGTATCGAGAACGATCATCTCAGGACTTCCCAGTCCTTTTCAGCCACACTGCCAAAGGGATCGGTATATCGAATCGGCTTTCCTCGCAGCGGATAGCGATCACCGTTTCCGGCACCCGCCTTTTGGCTTCGGACAACGACCTCGACTTGCTCTCCCGCCTGAAAGGGCAGACCTTTGATCGTCAGTGAGCCGTCTCTTTCAATTTTCGTTTTTACTCTGTAGTCCTTCATGCTTCACCTCATTCTTCACTCCATCCTATCCATTTGGAGGCGCGGAGTCAAGAAGCATTGTGGCGCACTCAATTCCGTGCTTTCTCTGCTTTCGGCTGCGGTTGCTCCTCGTCCAGGATGCGCCAGAGGTTCCTCACGCTGCGCTCCTGGTGGTCGTAGCCATACGTGCGGGAGGGCGGGTCGCGGAAGGCGGGGAATTTGGCGCGGAGGGTCAGAAGCCTGGTCGTCTCGTCCAGGGTCAGGCCCTGCTTGCGAGCGGCCTGGACTTCCGTGAGCATTCTCCGGTAGTAATCGCGGATCGGTGGAAGGACGGCGCGAGTCAGCCGGACGCTGTGTCCCGGGATCACGTGATCGATCTTCACATTGTCGGCGAGGAGACCGTCCAGGACGGCGATGAAACGGTGGACGTCTTCAAGATGCGACTCTTCGCCGATTTCAGGGACGCGGTACTGCTGGTAGGCGATGGCGCCGGTGACCAGGATCCGCTCCTGGGGAACGTAGATCAGGATGTCGGAGTTGCTGTGGCCTTTGCCGAAGAAGGTCAACTCCAGGGTCAGGTCGCCCAAATCCAGCGTGTGTTTATCGGGAAATGTGAGCGTCGGCTTGACGACCTCGTAACCCTCCTGCAGGTCCTGCACGAACAGACCGTAGAAGACGAGGTCGCTGCGGATCAGTCTCGTGTATCCGGGGTTGGCGGCGTATCGGGGCAGGGCGGCGTGCAGGTCGCGGATGATCGTCGTGAACTGGTCGATCGACTGGCGTTTCCGTTCCGGCATGGCCTGCCGGTCGATCAGCCACTGCATGTCGGCGGCAAGGTTGTCGTGGCCAATGATCGTCGCGCCCTTGAAGAGGCTGTTGCCGCTGCAATGGTTGTCGTGGGCGTGCGTATTGATGACGTAGGCCCAGTCGGTGCGGTGAAATGCCTGCTCGATCTTCGCCTTGATGGGGGCCATGACCCGCGGCGATGCCTCCGTATCGATGATCACCAGGCCTTTCTCGGACTGGATGGCCGTGAGATTGCATCGCCGGTCAATCCCAGGCCAGTAGGCCAGGATTACGCGCGGCGAGAGTCTCTCGATGGTGATGAACTCCCCCGGACCACTTCCTGCCCCGGCCAGCGCCAACGGCAGCAGCAAACCAAGATGAATCATTGCAGCCATTTCCGCTCTCCACAAACAGTCAACCGATTGCTATTCTACGGCGGTCCTGCCTTACAGGGAATATGGACCACGCCATGATCCCATTATACAGTGCGACAACCGGAGCCGCCGTACCCCAGGAAAACCGTGGCTTCCGCGGAAAAGCCAGGACTTGGAAGGCAGACGCTGCCTTGACTCGCGGATGTGAAATCGGGTACAATATACGGGTGGCGGGGGCGCATGGCCGGGCATGCGTGGAGCGGCCCGCGCCCGGGCGGGTTTGAAACCCGCCCCTACTATATGGAAGAGGACGAAACGTGTTAGCACCAAAGAAGTCTGCGTCGGTCGTTTTGTTTCTCTCGGCGATGACGGGTCTGGTTGCAGCCGTCCCTTCGGATTTCGATATTCGAATTTCGAATTTCCCCCAGGTGGTCATCAACGAGCTGCACGTCGATCCGGATGTGAAAACGGAGCTGGTCGAGTTCGTTGAGCTGCACAACCCGGGGACCTCCGAGTTGGACCTGAGCGGGTGGCGCTTCACGTCGGGCATTCTCTACACGTTCCCGGCCGGAGCCAAAATAGCGGCAGGAGAGTACGTGATCGTGGCCCAGGACCCGAGCCATATCCACGCCAAGTGGAGCGCGGGCCGGTTCCCTATCCCGGCCAGTCTCGTCTTTGGCCCGTACGAGGGCAAGCTGGACAACGAAGGCGACCGCGTCGTCCTGTGTGACGCCCAGGGGCAGGTGGTAGATGAGGTCGAGTACCAGCTCGGCTTCCCCTGGCCCACGGTGGGCGACCCGGTGCCTGCGGATCAGCCGGGGGCGGGATGCTCCATGCAGTTGACCAATCCTTTGTTCGATAATGATCTCGGGGGCAGTTGGCGGTCGGGATTGCCGACGCCCGCGGCGGTGAATAAGGGGGCTCCCGCCGCGAACATCCCGCCCCAGGTCCGGCAGGTGAAGCACTCGCCGAAGGAACCGAGGTCCGGGGAGGCCGTGACCATCACCGCCAAGGTGACCGATCCGGATGGCGTGAAGACGGTCACGTTGATGTATCAGTTGGTGAACCCGGGCAACTACATTGCTCGTCTGGATCCTCAGTACGGCACGACCTGGACCTCCGTCGCGATGCACGACGACGGGCTCGGCGGCGACGCCCTCCTCCAGGACGGCATCTTCACCGTCCAGCTTCCGGCCTCGCTGCAGATCCACCGCCGGCTCATCCGCTACAAGATCTTCGCAATGGATGATCCCGGCGCCGCCGCGTTCGTGCCATATCCCGACGACCCGCAGCCGAATTTCGCCTACTTCGTGTATGACGGCGTGCCCGCCTGGCGCGGCGCCGTGCAGCCTGGCGTCACCCCGGTTATCGAGTACCCCGCCGAGGTGATGCGCAGTCTGCCCGTCTATCACCTCATCAGCAAGAAAGCCGACGTCGAGGACTGCACGTGGTTCTCCAAGGACGGCAGCGACCTGTTTCGCTGGTGGGGCACGCTCGTCTACGATGGCGAAGTGTATGACCACATCCGCTACCGCATGCGCGGCGGTGTCTGGCGTTACTCCATGGGGAAGGACATGTTCAAGTTCGATTTCAACAGGGGACATTACTTCCAGGCACGGGACGACTACGGGAACAAGTACGCGACGAAGTGGAATCGGCTGGACTTCTCCGCCTGCATCCAGCAGGGCAGCTTCGGGCAGCGCGGGGAGCAGGGCATGTTCGAGGCCCTCTCGTTCCGGATGTTCAACCTGGCCGGCTGCCCCGCCTCAAAGACGAACTACCTGCAGTTCCGGATCATCGACGAGCCATACGAGGACGGCGAGCGCAACGCCGCCCATGTGCCGCTAACGACAAAGGGGACCCAGTATGACGGCGACTTCTGGGGTCTGTACATGACCATCGAGCAGATAGACGGGCGATTCCTCGATGAGCACGGTCTGCCCGACGGCAACCTGTTCAAGATGGATAACGCCTATCCCGGCGGGTTCGACAAGAACAACCAGGGGCCGACCCAGCCCGCCGATGATTCGGACCTCGAGATCTTCCGAGGCATGTACTCGTCCAACCCCTCCGCCCAATGGTGGAGCCAGAACGTCAACCTCGATGCATATTATGCCTACGTTGCCATCTACCAGGCCGTCCATCACGGCGACATCACCAGCAAGAACTGGTTCCTCTACCACCACCCGCAGACCGACCAGTGGTGGCAACTGCCCTGGGACCTCGACCTGACCTGGACCACCTACTATGGCAACAACGACCCGAGCGATCCGTTCAGCAGGGCGGGCATCTTCTACAACGCGGCGCTTGACCTGGAGAAACGGAACCGGATTCGCGAGGTGGTGGACCTGCTCTTCAACGTGGAGCAGACCGGCCAACTTATCGACGACTACGCGGCGATCATCAACGACCCCGCCGGCGGGCTGTCCATCGTGGACGCGGATCGTGCCATGTGGGACTACCACTGGGTCATGGCGGACGCCGCATGCAGTCGCTATCGCACCAATTGCGGCAGCGACAAGGCGGGTCAGGGACGGTTCTACCAGGAGGCGGTGGACCGCCGCTACGAGCGAAGCTTCGAGGGCATGGTCAAGGTGATGAAGGATTACATCGCAGAGCGCGTGCCGCACATGAATAGCAAGGCCGCCGACGCCGCGATCCCGAATACGCCCGTTGTCACAAGCACGGGGCCGCAGGGCTTCCCCGCCAATGCCTTGTCTTTCAGGACGAGCGCATTCAGCGACCCGCAGGGGGCCGCCACGTTTGGCGCCGTGAAATGGCGCATTGCGGAGGTGGCCGCCGGGTCGCAGGTTCCCACGGGCTCCGACACCAGCGTTACGTTGCTGCCGGATGGAGCGACGTGGAAGTACTTCAAGGGCAGAAGCGAGCCTTCGGCAGTGTCCGGGGCATGGCGACGGATCGACTTCGACGATTCCCAATGGCTGGCGGGCAATACAGCCATCGGCTATGGCGAGACATTCATCGTGACGCCGCTCACGGACATGTGGGGCAATTACACCACCGTCTACCTTCGCAATACCTTTGATGTCGCCAGCCTCAATGGCCTCGCCAAGCTGATCCTTGAGGTCAAATATGACGACGGCGTCAACATCTGGCTTAACGGCAAGCTTGCGTACAGTGACTACGTGCCTTCCGCCGACGCGCCATACAACTCGGTCGCGATCGCGACCAGGGAGGATTCCGCCTTTGACCGGCGTGACCTGGGCGCGCCCGCCACATGGCTGGTGCGGGGCACGAACGTGGTCGCCGTGCAGTTGCTCAACATTTCTCTCAACAGCAGCTCGGACTGCTTCATTGATGTGCGACTGACCGCAGAGAAGTCCAATGGCGGCAACGGCACAACTGAGCCGGGCATGACGCAGGTGTACCAGCGCGAGGCGGGCAGGTATGAGATCGAGCCTCTCTGGGAGAGCGCGGAGTTGACGACGTTCAATGCGGATGCGAAGATTCCCGCCTCGGTGGTTCGCGAGGGGCGAACGTATCGGGTCCGCTGCCGGATGAAAGATACCTCCGGCCGCTGGAGCCACTGGTCGGCCCCGGTGCAGTTCGTGGCCGGTGAGCCCATTGCCGCAGGAATCTTAGAGGACCTGCGAGTGACGGAAGTGATGTACAATCCCGCTGTTCTGGCCGGCGATGCCTTTGATAGCGAAGAATACGAGTACATCGAGCTCAAGAACACAGGCGATGATACGCTGGATCTGGGCAGCGTCTCGCTTACGAACGGCGTTACTTTCGATTTCCAGGGCGGTGCCGTTACGAGTCTTGGCCCGGGCAAGTTCGTGCTGGTGGTCCGGAACAAAGCGGCGTTCACCTCCCGCTATGGCTCGGCATTGTCTTCGATCATCGCCGGCCAGTATCAGGGCAAGCTGGCGAATAATGGCGAGAAGGTCGCTCTCGTGGACTTCTGGAATGGCACGGTCGCCGAGTTCGAGTATGGCGACGGCCGAGGCTGGCCTCTGGCGGCCGATGGAGGCGGGCACTCCCTGGTGCCCTTGGATACAGCACTGCTGGGCCAGCCACAGGGCTCGTTGAACTATCCCGGCAACTGGCGCGCGAGCACGAACATGGGCGGCTCGCCGGGCCAGGATGATCCGGCTGTTGTGCAGACGGTGGTGCTCAATGAGTTCCTCGCCAATGGCGCCACACCGACAGAGGATGATTGGGTGGAGTTGTACAACCCCACGGCAGCCAGTGTAAGTCTTGCGAACTGGTATCTCAGTGATGATGTGGCCGAACCGAAGAAGTACAAGCTTCCGGCGGTGTCGGTACCTTCTCTGGGATACGTCCGCTTCGACAATCTCCAGGGCTTTGGCCTGGGCAGTAACGGCGAGGACCTGTTGCTGTCGTATCTGCCCGGCACAGCCCAGGACCGGATCGTGGATGCAGTCTCGTTCAAAGCTCAGGAAGCAGGTATCTCGCTCGGCCGCTATCCCGACGGCGGAGCCTACTGGTTCCGAATGACGCCCTCACAAGCCAAAGCCAACACAACGCCGCTGCTGTCGGTGGTCATTGATGAGATCATGTACAGTCCCATTGATCCGAATGAAGAATACATCGAGCTATACAATCCAACATCACAAGCAGTCGCCTTGACCACGCAGACCATTCCTTGGCGTCTGGATGGCGCGGTGGACTACAACTTCCCCGCGAGTGCCTCGATTGCCGCCGGCGGCCGGATCGTGGTGGTCGGCTTCGACCCGCAGACGGAGCCCGCTCGCGTGACAGAGTTCGCCGCCGCCTACGGCGGACAACTCACAGCGAATGTGAATCTCTTCGGCCCCTGGCAGGGCAATCTATCAAACCAGGGCGAGCGAGTGGCATTGGACAAGCCGCAGGTGGGTACCGATCCTGTTGACATCGGCTGGGTAATCCTGGATGAAGTGATCTACAGTCCCATCGCCCCTTGGCCATCCGGCACAGACGCCACCGGCGACTGCCTGCAAAGGCAGCACGCGGACGAAACTCACAGCGGCAGCGACTCCACCAACTGGCAAACCGCCGCCCCCACCCCCGGCAGAACGCCATAGGGAGGGATCAGGGCAGATGCCGGCGACGAGCCCGTGATGTCATAGGCTTGGCGTGTGGCGTCCATGAGCGGTCCTCACCGGTTGACGGTAGCCATTCCTGCTTCCGAGTAGCGTGCACCGGCGGCCGCACCTTTCGGCGCAATCTCGTCCAGGCGCTCGAGATCTTGCGGTGTGATCTCCACGTCGAGCGTGCCCACATTCTCCTCCAGGTAGTGGCGCCGTTTCGTGCCCGGAATCGGCACGATATCTTCGCCCCGCGCCAGCACCCAGGCCAGAGCAAGCTGTGCCGGCGTGCATCCTTTCTCTGCCGCCATTTCTTCGACGCGTTTGACCAGATCCAGGTTCTTTTCAAAGTTCTCCCCCTGGAAGCGCGGGCTGTTACGGCGGAGATCATCCGGCGCCAAATCGTCGAAGCTCTTGATCTGGCCGGTGAGGAAACCGTGTCCCAGCGGGCTGTACGCGACAAAGCCGATTCCCAACTCACGGCACACATCGAGAATGCCATCTTCCGGGTCGCGGCTCCAGAGAGAGTATTCGGTCTGAAGCGCCGTGACAGAGTAGACCTCATGCGCGTGCCGGATCGTCTCCGTAGCCGCCTCCGACAGGCCGATATGCCGGATCTTTCCCTGCTCAACGAGCCTCGTCATCGCGCCGACCGTATCTTCGATCGGCGTGTTCGGGTCCACGCGGTGCTGGTAATATAGATCGATGGTGTCCACTCCGAGCCGGCGCAGGGAGGCCTCGCAGGCTGCCATTACGTACTCGGGCCGGCCGTTCACGCCTCGGAAGCTGCCATCCGGGCCACGTACATTGCCGAACTTGGTGGCCAAAATGACCTCGTCGCGATGACCTTCGATGGCACGCCCGACGAGCACCTCGTTTCTGAACGGCCCGTACGCATCGGCCGTGTCGAGGAAGTTGATACCCAGCTCCATGGCGCGGCGGATCGTCGCGATAGAATCCCGTTCGTCACTCTCACCGTAGAACTCGGACATGCCCATGCAGCCCAAGCCCATGGCGGAAACAACCAATCCGTTTTTGCCCAACTGCCGTGTCTTCATCTCTCTTTCCTCGTTCGAAGTAATGGTGCGTTGACGAATCAGCAGCACGTCGTCTATCAGGCCGCTTGGGCCAGTGCCTCGAACTGCGCGTCGGTAAGCTGCAAGCCGGCGGCAGCCACATTCTCCTCCAGATGAGCTACCGAAGCGGTGCCGGGGATCGGCAGCATGACCGGTGATCGACGAAGCAGCCATGCCAGCGCGAGCTGAGCGGCGGTGGCTCCGAGCTGCCGGGCGATGCTGTCCAGTGGTCCGCCTGGGCGGGCCAGCTTGCCGGTGGCGATTGGGAACCATGGAATGAACCCGAGGTCCTCCCTTTCGCAGAACTCGAGCACGGCTTCAGAACCGCGGTCGACCAGGTTGTAACGGTTCTGCACGGTAACCACCGTTGCGATCTGGCGAGCTGCCCGGATCTGTGCTACCGAGACGTTGGACAGCCCGATGTGGCGGATCTTCCCCTCGCGCTGCAACTCCACGAGTGCGCCGATCTGGTCCTCCAATGGTACCTGCGGATCGATGCTGTGTAGTTGGAACAGGTCAATGCGTTCCAGTCCCAGCCGGCGCAGGCTCATCTCGGCCTCCTGTCGCAGATACTCGGGCCGGGCGAGCGGGTGCCACGAGTCCGGTCCGGTGCGGACCAGGCCGGCCTTGGTGGCAATGACCAGGTTCTCGGGATAGGGATGGAGGGCCGCGTGGATCAATTCCTCGCTGACGTAGGGTCCGTAGGAGTCAGCGGTATCGATCAAGGTCACGCCCAACTCTACAGCGCGGCGTAACACCCGGATCGCCTCGTCAGGGTCGCGCGGTGGGCCCCAGGTGCCGGGGCCGGTGATTTGCATGGCGCCGTAACCAAGCCGGACCACGGGCAGATTCCTGCCGATACGGAATGTGCCACTGGCCAAAGCCGGGCGAGCCGTTGTGTCGATCATTGTGCTTGCCATAGCCATTTGCCTCATGGGTGCAGTTCATCGGCAGGCAGCGTCTTCGCAGGACCGGCATGTACGGTCGCCATCACCGTAGTCTCCATCCCCCGAACATGCTGACTGTCAATCCGTATCCGGTCGAACCGATACAGGCAGTGCTCGGTACGGCGATAGACGGAAATCCTCTGCCTGATTCGGTTCTACCGGCCCGTCGGACGCGTGTCTTGCAGGAGTTCCCGGAATCTCCGTCGGGGAAATCACTTAGAAACGATCTCAAAACCACACACCGACTCGCAATGACATTCACCGTCTTGAGGTAGTTTCTTAGGAGATGACAGGGAGATTGTGCTGCCCGTGCGTGAAAACCCTCACGCAAGCGGGCTCAGGAATGCTCGTCGACAGGCCCGCATCATTTCCTTCGCGTCATGCCTTCTCCCAGCAGGGGGAGGACCTGGGTCGCTTCGGTGGGGCCATAGTTGAAGACAGTGAAGCCGCCTGTCTTCAGTTGGCGGGTGATGTTGATCTGTTCAATCAATCTGCAGATATCGGTGGGATCGCTCCAGGTGCTCAAGCCGATCCCGGGATAGCAGGGAACCTTGCCGGCCCATGCGAGTTGCTGCTCAATCATGTGCTGAAAATGGCTGCCGGAGGCCGTGTAGTCCATGGGACAGACAAAGTCGAGATACCCCTGCCGGCACCAGAGTTTCCAGTCCTGCCCTACGGAGTCGCGGTCCGTCAGCCAGTTCGGAAAGACCGCCGCCGAGATCTTGATGCCCGGTCGCATCTGTCTTGCTCGTTCGGCTACAGCCGCCACGACGGTCGTGATCTGTTGGCGGCGAAAGTCCAGCCACTTTGGGGCCAGATCGTCGTCGTTGCGCACGTTTGCCGGCCAGTTTCTGACCTTCCCTCCAATCGCCGTCTCAAACCTTGTCCGGCATCCCTGACAGAAACAGCCCTGGCTATCCGGGTAACGTATATAGTCAAAGTGCAAACCATCTACATCGTATTTCCTCGCGACTTCCAGCATGGATTCAATCTCAAGCTTCTGGTTTTCGGGGTGCGAAGGGCATAGCCACCGGTCATTCGGCGAACCATCGTAGTTCACCTGGGTCCGACCCTCCGCCTTCTTCTGAGCGACGAACGCGTTGTCTGTGGCCCAACCCATATTGTAGTTGACTTTCCAGACGTGGCATTGGACGCCGTACTTCCTGCACGCGGCCACGCAAAGCTCGATTTGATCGCCTCTTTCGCTCACCGTGGCCGACACGGGCAGCACGTCGCTCTTATAGAAGGCCACGCCGCCCCATAGCATATTCGGCAAGACGGCGGTGAAGCCATTGTCCGCCAGGACCTTGATGGCATGGTCCCAATCCAGGCCTTCCACTCCGAAGGCACTATGGCACCAGAAGGCCCGATGTTCTCCAGGGGAAGGGGTTTGGGCC
Organism: Sedimentisphaerales bacterium; assembly: GCA_963708075.1. Lineage (GTDB taxonomy): Bacteria > Planctomycetota > Phycisphaerae > Sedimentisphaerales > Anaerobacaceae > PLanc-01. The sequence goes on along the minus strand of OY970194.1, from coordinate 2,136,596 downwards.
AGACAGTATGCGTTGATCAGGGACCGCTGCGCTTCCTCGGCGGCACCGACGGCCTTGGAGAACTGGCCCTCAGAGAACAGGGTCAACCCCAATTTACGCCATGTGTCCGCTGCCTGCAGAGCCGATGAGGCCTCACCTGGCGTAGAGACAAGTCCCTGTATGCCTTGGTAAGCGGCGTCATAGCCCTCGTAGGGACCGAACCTGCCGATACGTTCTATGGCTCCATTGGCTGCGTCGCGCCATAGTTCCGGGACCAGATAACCGACCATAGCCAGGAGTAGATGCAATTTATTGACTCGATCGTCCGGGATCAGGACGTGCGTCAGGCAGATGCAGTTGTCGCTGGCGATGATGGCGGGCTTGCCGGTTGACTGCCCGTCGCCCGCGTGCCACCACGCCGCTATGTAGCTTCTTCCTTCGACGGGTGACATCTCGTTTATGTTCCATGAACTCTGCTGGGTGACCGACGGCATTCCCTCGAGAGATTTCTCGGCCGGCCGGATGGAGGAGAAATAACCTGCGTACTTCTGGGGAACGTGCCCGCTGTTGCGGATGCCCACAACCGGCTCAAGAGCCTTGGGGAGGTGGTAACAGGCGATCAGCTTCCCGCCCTCTGTGAGGAACTTGGCGATCCCGTCAATAGCTCCGTCTGACATTTTCGGGTTATGAGGGAGGATGACGAGTTTTGTGCCCTTGAGCTTCTCTGCGGTGACATCGAGGTCGCTCACAACCACATAGGAAAGGCCCACGCGGTCCAGGAACTGTGCCATGACATCCGTGTACTGCTTTACAGAGTCGAGTTCCCCGGGGGCACTGCCGGCTACTGAGTCGTTGTGCACGATGACGATCTTTCCGCCTTGGCCAAACAGGCCAATCGCGGCAATATAGAACTCCGTATCTACATCCTGGCCGCGCCATGCGGAGATGCGCAAGGTATCAACTTTCCCCCATCCTGCCGGATGGCCCTCGACGGACATATCCTTCTTGTGAATCTGGACGGGTGTCCACGTGGTCGTGGACGAGGCATCGAAGTTGCCCCGGTACCACCCGTCGCCGCTGTGCAGGTAGACGCTGAAGCTGGACACGGGCGTTGCATCGCGGCAGTAAAAGAGAAACTGCAAACCCGTACGCCAGGCGAGATCCAGGTTGAGACGGCGATCCCAGGAAGCGCGATCGATTCTGTTATCCTGGAAATCACACGGCATTCGCAATGTTTTTCCGCCATGAACGTCTACGATAGAGACGGGCTTGGTTTGGCCCATGGGCTCCCAGAGTGATTGGGCCGTCTGCTGAGAGTAGGACAGGTCGTCCGCGACCTCCCACGTGGCCGCGGGGATCGGCGGTATCTCCTCAGCAATGACAGGCGATGAGACGACCCATACGATGAAAAGGACTGTCACAGTTCGAAGAAGCATGGCGTGTTCCCAAAATAGGTTGTCACTTGTTCCGGGTCTTCCCAGTTGGGTCTACCGAGGCCGAGGACAGGAAGGTTCACCCTCTATCGAAGTAGATACGTCCTGTGACTCTGCCGAATGTAGTGTACCCGCAAGACGAGGAGACCGCTATGAAAATGGAGTTGGTTCACCATGTGAGGGCACTTGTGCACCCATTGAGGGCCCGGTACGATGTTCGCTTATCGGAGTACCACGTGATTGCCACAGCAGAGGCGGTCAATATGGAGAACGAACTGTGAAGAAGCTCGGCACACTGTTTCTACAGGGGCTTATTGCGATCCTCCCCATCGCACTGACCGTTTATCTCGTCTATTGGCTGGCGGCGTTCGCGGAATCCGTCCTCGGCAAAGCCATGAGGTTCGTCATCGGCGACGACTTCTATGTTCCCGGGTCGGGCGTGTTGGCCGGATTCCTGATCACCCTGGGCATCGGCGTGCTCCTGAGGATATGGTTGTTTCGCAAGGTGTTCTCTCTGGGCGAGACACTGCTGCAGAGAATCCCGGGCATCAAGTCTCTGTACGGCTCCATTCGCGACATGGTGGGGCTCTTCGACGCCTCGAAACAGAGAGAGTTCGACAAGACCGTCATGGTCACTCTCGCCGATGGGAACATACGCTTGATGGGCCTGGTGACGCGAGAGAGCTTTGGAGACCTGCCTGAAGGAATTGGTGATGAGCAAACCGTCGCGGTCTATTTGCCCATGAGCTACCAGATGGGCGGTTTCACCGTCATGGTTCCCAAAGCCAAGATCACGCCCGTCGATATGAGAATCGACCAGGCAATGCAGTTCGTTCTGACGGCCGGCGTTTCGGCAGAAAACAAGAAAAAGAAATAATCAGTCCCGGGTACCGCCGGAGCGACGCCGTAACCCGCTCACGATGCTGCATGTAAGCAGGACCAGGACGAACGCAACAAACGGCAGGACGACTTCCATCGGCCCGGTGTTGGTCCACGGCGACAACGCGCACCCACCGCCGCCGGCGCCATCACCATTCACCGTCCCACCGCCTGCCATCAAAACCGTGAAGTGGTCGACCTGGACCTCCAGGTACGAGCCGTCGGCAACCTTCGTGGCAGGGTTATGAATCCCTTCCTGAGTCCAGCAACCGATACCGGCATCGTAACGGTAGACGAGGTAGCTACTACGGACAGGAGCATCATCCGCCAGCGGTATCCTGATCGTCACCGGCGAATTGAACACGACCCCGCTCGGCCCGAGACTATAGGCCATACCAAAGCCGCCCGCCGGTGGTTCCCGCGGATTAGAGACTTCAGCCACGGAGATATCCGTGGCCGCAATACCCTCGGGTAGAGCGTCAGCCGGAATCTGTACCTGGAGGTTCTCCACCGTCGCGCTCCGGACGGTGACTGCGCCTCCTTCACCCGGGACAACCGTAGTGGGCAAAGGAGGCCGAATTGTGGTCGCGCCGGCGTAATAGATTTCGTTTTTACCACTTCTATTGTCCACCCAGACGACGTACGGATTGCCCGCAGCATCCACGCCGATGGCCGGCTCGGTCTGTCTGCGCACACCCGCATCATGGTTGACAGGGACGTTGGTCCCGAAGGTTCCGACGTGCTCAGCAGAGTAGGTATCCGGATCTCTGTTGATGGTGTGCATGAGAGTAGGGACCGCGGCTGCCGACATCGGAAACGTGGCCAGCAAGGCTGCGACTACCATCGCCCACATCCGCTTGCTTAGCATCTTCATCTCATCCTCCCGACACGTGAGTGTCATTGAGAGAAACGGTTTTTGGTGTCCCCGTCAAGCAGCCTCGGAAGAGACACCGATTCTCCCAACATCGAGTTCATCACGCCTCAGACGAATGACGGCAAACATCCACTATGTGTAGATGAAGGTTTCGTGATCGAGAGACTCCTGGGCGGCGGCCTTGTCCGCGACGAACAGAAAAAGCTTGTGAAGTCCCACCCGCCTGAAGATAGCCATGATATCGGGCGAAACGGAACACAGGATCAGTTGCCGTCCCGCCGTGCTGAGCAGACGGTCCAGGATGATCAGGCCGCAGACCGTCAGCGAAAACATGGTTTCAACCCGTGTGAAATCCACGATGACGTGGCGGCTTACCCTGGGGGTGGTCAGTCGTGCGGCAGTCTCCAACTCACTGCTCCGGTCGGGCTCCTGGGGCAGAGTGATGAGAAGGACGCTCTCAGAGAGATTGTGAAGAGCCATGGGACATCTTGATTCGAGTGAGCGGCATTATACCGCGCCCTGATGGTCCATCCGAACAGCCTTACTTCGGATTGCCGCCCTCATGTAAAATATAACACCCCTGATGTAAAATCCAAATTCACCACGAGACAAATGCCCATTTTCTGGGACGCCTATGGCCTGAATTCGGTCGGTTGACCCTTGCGGGGGTGATCGTTGCTTCTGGGGTCTGCTGAGGCCCTCAACGGGCCGCCGGCCTGTTCTTCGATCTCAGTCCGGTCGGGACCGTGGAGCCGGATGATTGAGAATCGTGCTGTGCGAATATCGAACATGATTGTTCTTTGAGAGTGGCCGCTGGAATAGCATAATCTAGATAGAAGTAGCAGGCCCACAGAGAACGCCTCGAAGAAAACAACAACACGGCATGAAAGATTCTGCGGTTGGATGATCTGCCTTTTGCTGCATCGGCTTCGGCACCCACACGCATCCAGCCTCTTTAGCGTAGCGTAGAGCGGGCGGTGTGTGCCTGCACCTGTCAGGCCGCATGTTGCTGTGCGGCCTGACAGGCGTACCGCGATTTCGAGGTGCTTTGTCGGGTACAAACATGCGGTATTCACTCGATTCGATGGTGCGTCTGAAGTATCGGCTCGCATACCTGATGTCTCGGGCATGGTGGTTTGTATGTCGGCCTGCCACATACAGCACTGGCGTTGCCCTGTGGTACACGGACAAGATACTGCTGGTTCGTACAAGTTCCCGGTCTGCTCTCTCGTTGCCGGGTGGTTTCGTCAAGCCGGGCGAGATGTCGGACAAGACGGCACGCCGGAAGTTGCTCAATGGACTGGGTGTTGATCTGTCGGCCGGGGGGCTGTGGCTGGTTTGGCACAAGACGCTTCGGTTCGAGTCGCGGCTTGACACCATGGACATCTGGGAAATGTGCGTCGAGAGTCCGCCTCGGACATGGTTCGATGGCCGCAAGATCATCTGGGCCGGCTGGATGGCCCCTTCTGAGGCGATGAAGACGCGGCTTTTACCTCCTGTCGCGCTCTACATCCTCAGGAAGAACGCCGGCCTGGTCACGGATGGGTCATCGGGCCCGCGCCATACGGCGGAGCTGGCCATGAAGTAGACGCGGTCACCCATTGCCTCATGGCCTGACGGGAGTATAGCCGGCGACGCCGTGTGGAGTTGGACCAGCGCAAGCGCCGGGCACCGGGATTCTATGGCGGATCTGTGCGTTGCGAGACGCGGTGCCCGGCCCGTTATCTGAGTAAGTGAAGGACCGAGACCGCATCCCATAGCTGGACAGCACACCCGCAGACAGTCGCCGGTATCTGTGGGCGGCTACTCCAGGAGGTCCGATCTCCTCCCCATATGCTCAATGAGTCATACACCGCCGCGTTACAGGCTCGCAAGGAGATAAAGGGGCTTTGAGCCTATCCCGCGGTGCTATTGGCTGGATTCGATCCTGTAGAGGGCTTCCTTTGTTCTCAAGAAAAGCGTTCGTCCTGAAACGGCCGGGGAGGCCATGAAACCGGAATCGAGTACGTTCGTCGCCAGGACTTCATAGTCCCGTGCCGCCTTGAGGACCGTCGTCACACCTTCTCGGCTAAAGCAATAGACGTGTCCATCCGCATAGAGCAATGAAGCGGCGAAGTCCCCTTTGAGACGCTCCCTCCAGACCTGATTGCCGGAGGCGGCTTCCAGGCACGTGACGACCCCGGCGTCATTGATCATGAAGAACAAGTCGTCCACAAGCAGCGGCGATGGCGTTTGCGGCACCATGCGTGCGGTCCTCCAGGCGATGTTTGCGTCGGTCACATCTGCCCGACCGTCGAGGCGAATCGCGAGCAATTCCGTCTTGCCGAATCCAGTGATCATATAGGCGATCCCATGGCCATAGACTGGGCTTGCGGCGCCGGAAAAAGCGGGCGTGGAGACCTTCCAGAGCTCGCGCCCGCTCGCGGGATCGTAGCCATAGAGGGCCTTGGCCCCCACGCTGAGCATCTGCGTGTCTCCGCCGACAGTCACAATCAGCGGCGTGGAGTATGCCTTGCGGAGATCTCCTTCGTCCTTTGGCTTGCCGTCGGCGTCCAGATCGTCCCACTGTGCGGTGCGTTCGGTCTTCCAGACGGTCCGGCCGGTTTCCTTGTCGAGCGCAACGAGGTACTGGACGTCCACGCCGTCCATGGTCAGGATGAGCAGGTTCTCGAACAAGAGGAGGGAAGAGCCCGGGCCGCGATAGTGCCGACAGGGCAGATCGGATCGTCTCCACAGCACTTCGCAGGTCTTTGTATCCAGCGCTGCCGTGCCATAGCTGCCGAAGTGCACGTACACGCGGCCGGGTTCGACAACCGGCGAAGGCGACGCATAGCAGTTGAGTGGATTGCCAAGGGGCTCGGGATGGTCGGCGTGAAACAGCTTCTCCTGGAAGCGTATCCGGCCGGAGTCAGCATTGACGCAAATAGCGAAGAAGTCGTGACCGTCGGGAGTCGCGGTCGTCAGCCACACCTGCCCATCCATCACGACAGGAGTGGACCAGCCCCGGTAGGGGATGGGTGTCTTCCATCGGATGTTTTCCTTCTCGCTCCAATGGATCGGCAGGCCAAGCGGTTCCGTGCCCGGCAACGCGGCAAGGCCATTACCCCAGGGTCCCCGAAATTGGGGCCACTGGGCCTGGACCCATGACGCTGGAACGAGTAACAACAAGAGAGTCAAATAGCGGTGAAATGGGTGTTTCACTGTCATAGTCCGGTGTTTTGCCTCAGCAACTCGATTACCACTGCTCCCCGCTCCTCGTTTATGTGCAGAGTCTGGCACGGTGCCGGGTGGCAGCGGCAAGCGCCAGCTTGCCGATGGCTCCTCAGATGCGTAGCGCCATCGGCAGGCTCCGCTGCTCTCCGCTTGCCGCCGCCACCCGACTATCAGGTTATTCTCACAGACACTGTCCCTCACACCTCTTTCAACCTCCAGCCACGGCGAAAAGCCCTGCTGCGCAGCAGAGCGTCGGCCTCATCGTTGTCGACAAATCGCTCGGCCTGCGGATCCCACTCGAGCCGACGGGCCCGCTTGACGGCAATCAGGGCGATCTGGCAGAGTGTGTCGGACCGCACGGCGGTGTCGATATCGCAGATCGCTCGAGTGCGGTTGTGGATCGCATCGATGAAATCACGTGCGTGGTCGCGGCTGGCCCGCAGCTTGATCGGCATGGCGCCACATTTGTTCTGCGGATCCCGCAGGACGTTGGGATCGTGGAGGTTCAGGGCTCCGCGTGTGACATGAGCCCAGCCGGACTCGCCGATGAAGCGGACGCCATGCTGGAAGCCCTCCGTGCCGTCATTGACGAAGGTCACCGGCGCTGCCCCGGCGTACTCGAAGCGGACCTTCCATCGCAGAATCGCATTGAATGCCCCTTCCTTCGGAAGCTCGCCTTCGCCTTCCACGAAACGCGGACCGGTTCCATCCGCGCCGTTCCCCCACTGGGCGATGTCCAGGTGGTGAATGCCCCAGCAGGAGATCATGCCGAGCGAGAAGTTCGTGATGTTCTCATGGTTGTCGCGCTGGAGTTTGGCCTCATGAAAGGGCGTCATCGGAGCCGGCCCGACCCAGCGGTCCCAGTCCACGTATTCCGGCACGGGCTGCTCGGGAAACAGCGGACCTTTCTTGCCGCCGGGGACCGACACATGAATCTCCTTGAGCTTGCCTAACCGGCCGTTGAGAGCCAGTTCGCATGCCCAGCGGAAGTACAGGTCCGACCGCTGCTGCGTGCCGAACTGAAACACCACGCCCGTCTTATGCACAGCCGCACGCACCCGGCGTGCCTCCTCGAATGACATCCCCATCGGTTTTTCGTGGTAAATGTGCTTGCCTTGGAGAATGGTGTCTTGCGCGACGATACTGTGCCAGTGGACCGGCAGGGCCATCAGCACGGCGTCGATGGAGCGGTCCGCGTTCAGCTCGCGGAAGTCCGCAAAGACCTTCCCGTCAGGGCTGCCGTAAGCCTTGGCGATGAGCCCACGTGCGGCGTCGATGTTCCGCTTGTTCACGTCGCAGATGGCCGTCACACGGACGTCGCTGTAACCCAGGAAGTTCCGCATATCGTACTGGCCCTGGGCTCCGACGCCGATGACACCGAGGGTGATCTTGTTCGATGGCGCCGCCTGGCCCGCCCCCAGCAGGCGAGCGGGTACGAAAATGGGCGCGACCTTCGCCACCAGGATGGCCTTGAGAAAGCTCCGTCGCGTTGGATGAACTACTCCCGGTTTCATTGTGCGACCTCCAGTGACTCCGAATCGGTTAGAACCAATGCGGATTGTACGCCCGCGGCCGCCGGTCGGCAACGGAGAATCCGCCATCACCCGGGCCACGTGTCTTCGCAGGTTTTTGGACGCTGAGCCGGGTGGCAGCTTCTCCGGCCCTCCAGCGGTTGGGGTGGGGGGGGCAGTCACTGTTTCGAGAGACCGGGCGTGCGGGGGCAAACAGGGTAACCCGATGAATGCCCCTCGATGCGGAGCCAGGACTCGCAAGGGCACACCCTGCCGGGTACCGACGATGGCCAACATCTCGCTGGAAGAATCACCTGCAAAGTCCTCGGCTTGGCATTAGAATGATCGAAAATTGCGGAACGAAGGCGGGCAGCAGGTCATTATCATAATTCTCGCCATAATATCATGATTTCAACGCCTTTCATACGATGCTCACCTTCATGGCTCTGTGTGGGTCTGCTTTGGGATATCGTGGCCCGGGAAGTCCGGCATGGCCTCAGGTTCCAGAGCAGAGAAACCCAGTCCTGCTTGCACGCGGATCCGTGGCGGCAGGTGGGCGGATTGGTCGGCAACCTCCAGGGCCAGATGTCCCGCTGCTCGTCGACGGCTCGTGTTTCCGGCGAGGTAACTACCGGGGGACTGCTCGGCCGCAGCGGCGGCTCGGTCACGGACTGCTACGCCGCCGCCGAAGTTCAGGCGGCCGGCACTGTGGGCGGGCTGATCGGCCTCTGTCAAAGCGGGACGCTGCGGTGCTGGTCACGCAGCAACGTGCACGGAGAGTCCGGCGCGGGCGGGCTGGCAGGGAGCAATAAGGGAACCCTGGAGGCGTGCTTCAGCGACGACCAGGTGAATGGCTCATACTCATGCGGTGGACTGGCTTTGGTAACCTCTTGACAATTCTGGGTGAGTTCTCTAATTTGGCCGGATGGGCACAACGAACATCCTAGCTCTTCTTGCCGTTGCAGTCGTATTCATTTCGGGCCTCCCTCTCTCGGCTCTCGAAGTGCGCGACGAACTCCTGCGCAACGGTGCGGCGGACCTTGTCTGCATGCGGGGCCCCGATCGCCGGCCGGTGGACGGCCCCGAAGAACCGGAAGGGGGGTCGGCGACATACTGCTGGCTGACCTGGGAGATTCAGGGAGACCGCCATTCCAACTGGCCGGGCTTCCATTCGAGCGCCCTGGTAACTTGGGAAGACGAGTATTCACGAAGCCACATCTGGTGGCGCCGGGGCGACAGTGCGATACCGGATGTTGCTTATCCGGCTCCGTGAAGATTGGAATCATCTGTGTCGAAACCGAGTTTCGGATGAAGGGAGACTCCATGAGACGAGTCGTGACGAGTTGGATCTTTGCGGCGGTGTGCGTATCTTCGGCATGGGCCGTCGAACCGGCCAACCGCAAGTCGAATCCGCAGGTCAAGGCGGTGCTGGAATACTTCTATTCGCTCTCGGACAAGACCGACAACCGGATCGTTTCCGGGCAGTTCACGAATTTCGGCAACGGTTCGAACCTCAGGATCATGGAGCAGATACACGAATCGACGGGCCAGTGGCCTGCGTTGCTGGGGGCCGACTATGCCGACTTTCGACGGGGAAGCATAACGACCAAGAAGCTGGATAATCTGATCTGGGTCTATGGGCCGAACAAGGGCGAAAAGACCGCCGCCTATTATGCGGGAGATGAGTATGTGGACATGCTGGGGCTGGATGCCTATACGGACTTCCTCGACCCCGAGCATATCCAGGGTTATGACGAGATCGTCGCGCTGAACAAGCCCTTCGGATTCTCGGAATATGGCCCGCATGGTTCGAGCAATCCACCGGGCGATTATGACTATCGGCGATTCATTGAAGGCGTGAAGAAGTATTTTCCGAAGACCTGCTACTTCATGTGCTGGAATGCGAAATGGAGCCTGGCGACGAATCAGAACGTCAAAGAGATGCTCAGCGATCCAGCGGTGGCCAATCGGGACGAGTTGCCGAAGGAGTTGTTTTCCAAGGCGACGAAGCCTGTTTCAGTGCCGCCCGTGGAGGGCAACTGGACGCTTGTCTTCGAGGATACCTTTGACGGTGACAAACTGGATTCCTCGAAGTGGATCCCCAGCTACGAATGGGGTCAGACGCACAACTACAACGCCTATTGCGATCCGGCCAATGTCCTTGTCGAAAAAGGCCTGCTGCGGCTGAAGGTGGAGGACAAACCTTCGCACGGCAAGAAGTACACCTCGGCGGTAATCACGAGCTATGGCAAGTTTTCGCAGAAATACGGGTATTTCGAAGGGCGGTTCCGGATTCCGACGGGCAAGGGATTCTGGCCGGCGTTCTGGATGCTGCCGTATCCGCAGCACTGGCCCCCGGAGATCGACATCTTCGAGACGATCAAGGACGACCCGCAGATCTACATGACCTATCACTGGGACGACCAGGGGCACAAGTCCCACGGCAGGCACTGGACCGAGGACAGTTTTTCGTATAGCAAGGAATTTCACACATACGGGCTGCTGTGGGAACCGGACAAGATCGTGTGGTACATCGACGGCATAGAGAGGTCGCGGTTCACCGACGCCCGGGTGATCGTCAGCGAGCCGATGTACCTGCTGATCAATTTCGGGATCGACGCGGGCTGGCCGGGACAGTGCGACGCGACGACTCCGTTCCCGAGCTATTATGAGTGCGACGTGATCAGGGTGTACCAGAGAAATTGACTTGCCCGTGCTCGACATGAGAAGCTGGCTTACCATATTGCTTCTGTTTCTGGCTGGGGGTGCCCGCGCCGCCGCTTCTTATGTGGACATCTCTTCCCGCAGCGGTTCCGCTGATGATGCCGGTGCGGGCACTGCGGTCCCGCGCGTGCAGACCTGGCAGCGGTGGGAACACGCCTTGACCAGCACGCGCAACTACGCGAACCCCTACGCCGAAGTGACTCTGCGAGTGATCTACACCGGACCCGCGGGCCATACGCTCCAAGCCTGCGGCTTCTGGGACGGCGGGGATATCTTCCGGATCCGTTGCGCATTCCCGTCGCCTGGAACATGGCGATGGGAGACGGAGTGCTCTGACGCCGCCAATACAGGGCTGCACAGGCAGCGTGGGACGGTGGAGGTTTCCCCATATCGGGGCGACGGCCTGCTCTATCGGCATGGCTTTCTGAAGGTGAGCGAGAACCGCCGCTACCTGATTCACGACGATGGCGCCCCATTCCTGTGGATGGGAGACACCGCCTGGGCGGTCCCGCAGAGGGCCACCGACGAGGAATGGGCGGCCTACATCACCGACCGCACGGCCAAACATTTCACGCTCATCCAGGTGGCGCCCGCGCCCGAGTGGGCGGGCCCGTCCGACCGGCGAGGTGAAAGGCCGTTCACTGATAAAGCATGCTCCCAGTGGAACCCCGCTTACTGGCAGTCCTTCGAACAGAAGATTCAACGCGCCAACGAGGCGGGTCTGGTTGTGCTGCTGGTCGGCTTGATGGAACCCGTCCGACGCTATCCCGAGACGGACAAGGCTTGCCTGTTCGCCCGGAACATCGTCGCACGGCTGTTTGGCAACTTCGTCATCTTCTCGCCGAGTTTCGACAGCGAGTTCATGCCTTTGGCCAACGAAGTGGGCCGCGCCGCTCGCGAGGCCACGATAGTCCATCTGATCACCCAGCACCCTGGCACACCCTGGAACCAGCCCACACCGACGATTTCGGACAAGTACTACGACGAGTCCTACCTGGATATCGCCGCCGTGCAGACCGGACACAATGCGGGGCATCTTGACTGGTGTGCTCATCACGCGATCGAGTGGGTCTTGTATCTCTACCGTCACGAGCCACACAAGCCCGTCATCAACCTGGAGGCCATGTATGATGCCCACGGCGAGAATGGATGGCGGGCGATCGATGCTCGCTCCCTGGGGTGGCGGAGTTGGCTATCGGGTGCCTGTGGCTATACCTACGGTGCCGGCGATATGCCGCCCAAGGTCCCGCAGGGCAGCGGCGCCGTGTGGAAATGGGTGACCGATGCGGAGAAATACGACTATTGGAAAAAGGCGCTCCAGTGGGACAGCGCCTTCCAGATGCAGTACCTGCACGACTTTCTGGCCGCCATCGAATGGTGGCGTTTGGAGCCGGCACACGAATTGGTCCGCAACCAACCCGATGACGTGACTCGCCGCATGGTGTTGGCGAAGACCGCCGCAGCGGATCTTGCAGTGGCCTATTTGCCGAACAATGAGGCCATCGAGATTGATGTATCCGCCTTCCCCGTACCTCTGAAGGGCCGCTGGTTCGATCCGGTGCATGGTGAATACACCACGATTGCCGGTCGCATCGAGAACAAGGGCACAAGTCGCCTCTCGCCGCCGGCCAAGGGCGACTGGGTTCTTCTTCTGCAGCCGGTGGATAAGTGAGTGAAGAGAGGAGAAAACTCCTATGGAGAACAGACGGCTTTTGATCGCAATCTCAGCCATGACCGAGAAGTGTTTAGCGCAGCAACTGGGAATGAACGGTTGGCAATACTTACGCATTCCGCTAAGGGAAGTACTGGCGGTCACCTGGCAACGCCTGCTATCGCTCAGGTGTGTTGGTCCTTTCGTTCCTGTCGCTGCGCTCTGCTCCTTGATCTTCGCAGGGGCCGTGGCGGCGGCACTGCCCGTAAGGGCTTTCCCGACCGCCGAGGGGTTTGGCGCCAATGCCGTGGGCGGCCGCGGCGGAAGAGTCATCGAAGTGACCAATCTCAATGATGCGGGGGAGGGAAGCCTGCGCAGCGCGATGGAGGCTTCGGGACCGCGCATTTGCGTGTTTCGAGTGAGTGGAACGATCACATTGAAAGACGCGATCAGGGTGAGCACGCCCTATCTCACCGTCGCCGGGCAAACCTCCCCGGGCGGTGTGCAAATCAAGGGGACGGGACAGCCCGACGGCGATTGGGGCGTTTGGTGCGTCAACGGCGCCCATGACATCATTCTGCGCCACCTGCGCGTTCGCATGGGCGGCAACATGAAGCACGACGCCGGCAACAACATCCTGTTCTACGGAACGGCTGAACCCGGCGTCCACGATGTCATAGTCGATCATTGCTCTGTCTCCTGGGGTTCGGACACGCAACTGGATTGGTACGGCTCCTATCTGGATCGAGCGACATTCCAGTGGAACATCATTGCCGAGGCGGACATGGGCAGTCATATCGGCGGCAGCGTCGCCCCGAAAAACGTCACCCTACACCACAATTTGTACGCGAACCTGGGCTCGCGAACCCCGTTGATGCAGCACGCGGACGTGTTCGATTTTCGGAACAACATCATCTACAACTGGAACGGGAACAACGCCTCGGTCTTCGGGCAGTTCGCCCTCAACACTTCGGCCTTTGGCAACGTGGTCAACAACCTCTGGCTGGCCGGACCGGAAAGCGGATACCCCTATCTCAACGTGGGCAACGGCGGCCCGGTGCGCATCGACGGCTCGCCCGCCAAGGAGGGTGGAACCAGGTTGTACTTAGCCGGCAACTGGGGGCCTCGCTGCCCGACCGGCTGCGCGAACGACTGGATCGGACACGGCGTCAACACGTGGGACTATTACGAGCTTAACCACGACGGCAGCACACATCTGGTGGACGAGGCGCAGTACGGCGCCGCCAAGCCGTTTTCGACACCTTCGATTACTTTGGACCCCGTTTCCGACCTGTTAGACAAAGTGCTGGCCTCCGTGGGCGCATGCAAGCCTTCGCGCGACGCCATTGATCAGCGTATTATCAGGAGCGTGCGCGACAAGACCGGCACCTACCGTGTTACCACCACCGGGCCATGGCCTGATCTGGCAAGTGGGGCACCTTCACCTCCTGCTGACTCGGATCATGACGGGATGCCCGATGATTGGGAGAAAGCGCACGGCCTCGATCCCGACGATGCCCGTGACGGAGCAGCCGTTGGGCCAAACGGGTACACCAACGTCGAGAATTATCTGAATGAACTGGCCGGCGACACCATTCCGGAATGAGGTCAACCGTTGGTCACGCCCACACCTGAACATGAAGCCGGCGAAAGAGACCATCACAAGCCCATTGCCGCCCGATGTGTTTGCCAGAGCGCTGGTCCAGCCGGGCAAGGTATACTGGATCTACATGCGCCACAGTAGACACAGGACATACGACTCATTCATCACTGGTTGTTGCGGGAGGACAAGGTCAAGCATGACGGAAAGAAGCTGCTGAATCGCCTTGACACTCCTGGCGCGTCGTGCTATTACTGCTCACTGCCTGCGTAGGCTTGCTCAGTTGGAATTGACGACCAGCTTGCTCAGTCTCTTGAGGAGCGGAATTCGTGTTGCAAGGATCCACGTAGTAGGAAGAGTATGGTTTTCAGTTCACACCTGTTCATCTTCTATTTCCTGCCCGTCGTTCTGCTGGTCTACTATGTCTCTCCCCCAAAGGTGCGGCACCTCGGCCTGACGCTCTTCAGCTATCTCTTCTACGGCTGGGCGAATCCCTGGTTTGTTCTCCTGATGCTCGGCACGACGGCAGTAGATTATACAGTGGGCTTGTGGATCGCCGGCGCGTTGGGCCGAAGCGAGGTTCCGCTCCTGCCAGCAGGGGGACCGCGAACGCGAAACCAGAAGCTTGCCCTGGCGGTGTCGGTGGTGAGCAACCTGTCGCTCCTGGGATTCTTCAAGTACTTCAACTTCGGCCTCGACAACTACAACTCCCTGATGACAGCGCTCGGTCTTTCCTCGTGGCACTGGGACACCGCCCTGCGCGTGACGCTCCCGCTCGGCATCAGCTTCTATACCTTTCAGTCCATGAGCTACACGATCGATGTCTATCGCGGCGATGCCCGCGCGGTGCGGAGCTTCATCGACTTCGCCTGTTTCGTCAGCATGTTCCCGCAGTTGGTCGCCGGCCCCATCATCCGATTCAGTGACGTGGCCGATCAACTCCAGTCGCGCACGCATACGGTCGAGAAGTTCGCCCGCGGGGTGGCCATGTTCTCCCTCGGGCTCTCCAAGAAGATCCTCATCGCCAACGGATGCGGCAAGATAGCGGATGTCGTGTTCTCCGCCACGCCGGCCGGTACGCTGGATTCCTGGTACGGCCTGCTGGCCTATGCGTTCCAGATCTACTTCGATTTCAGCGCGTATTCCGACATGGCCATCGGGCTGGGGCTGATGATGGGCTTCATGTTCGCGAAGAACTTCGACAGCCCATATCAGTCCGCCTCGATCACCGAGTTCTGGCGGCGCTGGCATATCTCACTCTCGACGTGGCTGCGCGATTACCTCTATATTTCACTCGGCGGGAACCGCTTGGGCACGACGCGCACCTACGTGAATCTCGCGGTGGTGATGCTCCTCGGTGGACTCTGGCACGGCGCGGCGTGGACGTTCGTCATCTGGGGCGCGATCCACGGCGCGATGCTGATCGTCGAGCGACTGCGCGGCAAGACAAGCCTCTACGAGAGACTCCCACGACCCGTGCGCGTGGCTCTGACATTCGCGCTGGTGAACCTCGGCTGGGTCTTCTTCCGGTCGGATGATCTGCCCTCTGCGCTGGCGTTCGTCGGGCGCCTGTTTGGGATTGGTACAGCGCATTCCGGAACAGCGCTGATCGACGGGCTGCTCTACACGCCGTATTACCTCGGCAGCTTTGTACTGGCGGCCGTGGTTGTCTGGCTCGCACCACAGAGTTGGGATTGGACGCGTCGGCTATCCTGGCAGCGTGCGATCATCTGTGTGGTCCTGCTATGGGCCGGTCTTTCCGTAATGCTGACCCAGGCGTATAATCCGTTCATATACTTCATTTTCTGAGGATACGATGGGTGATGCCAGGCTTACGCGTGAAGAGGTCGCCAAGATCGAACTCGGCCACACCGAGGTTCACCCGATCGTGGCGCGCGTGCTGCTGGCAATCTTCCTGGTGACCGCCGCGCTGCCGGCATGCGTGCAGACATTGGCGAATCGGATCGCGTCTGCTCCAACCACAGAGAGCCTCTCCACCTTGCCCACAGCCATTAGCAGACTGAAGCAAGTTCACTCCGCTGCGGACCTTCTCGCACTCGTGCCTACCGCCCACCAGATCCGCGCCTTCGAAGAGAACATGGAGGACGCTTCACTGGTCTCACGCACCCTGACACCCTGGGTGGGCTGGGTGGTCAAAGCCCTGCTGCACGGCGGCGACGAGCAGGTGTACTTCGGACGCGAGGGCTGGCTGTTCTACCGGGCCAGCGTCGACAGTGTCACCGGCCCGGGTTTCCTCACCGAGCAGTGGCAGCGTCGCCGCCTGCGTGACGCCGACAAGTCGCTCCCGCCACCCCAGCCTGACCCGCTCAAAGCCCTCCTTCAGTTCCATCACCAGTTGGCCGAGCGTGGAATTGTCCTGGTCGTCGTGCCGGTGCCCGGCAAGGAGAGCATCTATTCGGAGAGGCTCGCGCCGCCGCAGGCCGGTGACGAGGTCGTCCAGAATCCCTCGTTCGAAGCTTTCAAGTCCCAGTTGTCCGCCGCCGGCGTCCTCGTCTTCGACCCGCGCCAATCCTCGCCGATCTGAAACATGAGACCCCGGCCTATCTGATGACCGACACGCACTGGTCGCCTGCCGCCGTGCAGCGCGTCGCCGCCGGCCTGGCCGCGTGGCTGACCGAAAGGAACCTGCTGCGGCCGATCGCCTCCAGGCCGTCGCGATACCTGCCCACCACGATTCGCAACAGCGGCGATATCACCGTCATGCTCGCTCTGCCGAACAACCAGTCATCCTTCCCGCCGGAAACAGCTTCGATCACACGCGTGGTCGCGGCTGACGGTAGCCCGTGGCAACCGGACGAGCACGCCGATGTCCTCGTCATGGGCGACAGCTTCAACAACATCTATTCCCTCGCGGAGATGGGCTGGGGCGATAGCGCCGGCTTTGCCGAGCACCTCAGCGCCGCGCTGGGCCGCCCGCTGGACCGCCTGGTCATCAACGCCGGCGGCGCCCATACCACCCAGCAGGAGCTGGTGCGCGAAATGGCCGCCGGCCGCGATCGGCTGGCCGGCAAACGCGTGGTGATCTACGAGTTCGCCAATCGAGAACTGGCCTTTGGCGACTGGAGGCTGTTCGATCTTCCGCAGCGGGCACTGCAGGTTGCCCAGATTACTGCACCAGGCGGTGAACTCATCATTCGCGGTCGAATCGGCGCCATTGGCCGCCTGCCCAAGCCTGGCTCCGTGCCGTACAAGGATTGCGTCCTCTCCATTCACCTGACCGAGGTGCGCGGCCTGCCGCCAAGCGACGGCCACGACGAGTTGCTCGTCTACGCGATGGGAATGAAGGACAACAAATGGCTGCCCGTTTCCTCCTTGCTGCCTGGCCGCGAGGTACAATGCCGCCTGCGCGCCTGGGCGGAGGTTGAAGGCAAGTACGGAACCTACAACCGCGCTGAACTCGATGACATGGATCTGTTACTTCTGCCCACGTTCTGGGCCGAGGAGGTGACCCAATGAAAACGATAGTCGCGCTCTCGATTGCCGGTGTCTACCTTATCGCGTGCTGCCTTGCAGCCGAAGCCTCCGGAAGTACGTCGCCTGCTGCTGCGCAATTTGCCTCGCTCGCCGCCAAGGCCGAAGCCGGCCAGCGTGCCACCATCGCCGGCAAGGAGGGCTGGCTCTTCCTGACCGCCGAGCTGCGCCACCTCGGCGTCGGGCCCTTCTGGGGCGACACGGCCACCGCCGTGAGCCGTTCTGCGCGTAAGGATGCTGCGGACCCGCTGCCCGCCATTCTGGACTTCCAGGCGCAGCTCAAACAGGCCGGTGTCGAGTTGATCCTCATGCCCGTTCCGGCCAAGGCCGCCATTTATCCCGACAAGCTGCTCGACGTACACGCTCCAAGGCCGGGGGATCCCGGCGTAGCCGGCGCCGACGATGAATTCCTCAAGTTGTGCGTCCGGCATGGCGTGAATGTTCTCGACCTTGCTCCTGCCTTTCAAGCCGCCCGCGCGGATGAAACCGTGCCCCTGTACTGTATGACCGACTCGCACTGGTCCGGTCGCGGTTGCGAGGTGGCCGCTGAGCTGCTGGCCAAAGACATTCGCGCACGACCATGGCTCGCCGGCGTCTCCGCCCGCAAGTTCAAGAGCGAGCAGCGCGAACAGAAGATCACCGGTGACCTCGCCGCGATTGTGGGAGGCAATGTGCCTGCGGAAACGCTCCGGCAACGTTTTGTCACCGACGAATCCGGCGCTCCGCCTGCCGATTGGCGAGACAGCCCTGTCCTTCTCCTGGGCGACAGTCACACGCTCGTCTTTCACGCCGGCGAGGATATGCACGGGACCGGCGCAGGTCTGGCCGACCAGCTTGCGCTGGAGCTCGGCTTCCCCGTAGATGTCATCGGCGTGCGCGGTTCCGGCGCCACCCCCGCACGGATCAACCTGATGCGCCGCCAGGACAGCCTGGCCGGCAAGAAACTTGTCATCTGGTGCTTCAGCGCCCGCGAGTTCACCGAGGCCTCGGGCGGCTGGCGGCTCGTTCCCGTAATCGGCGAAAAGTGAGGAGTCTGTGTTCATGAAGTATCACGTCGCGATCATCTTTATGTCAGCCTTGTGCACCCTCCTCTGTCCGTGTGATCTGCAGGCGGCTGTGCCCGCTCTTACGCGAACGGACAGCTTGGTCGACTTTGACTGGGGCGACGGTTCGCCCGGTGAAGGTGTGCCCGCCGATGGCTTCTCCGTCCGCTGGACCGGGTCAGTCGGATTGCCGCAGGATGGGAAGTACACGTTCTACACGGTTTCCGACGACGGCATACGGCTCTGGGTGGACGATTCTCCGGTGATTGACAACTGGACTGACCACGGCACAACCGAAAACCAGGGTCAGATTGAGCTGTGGGGCGGGAGGCCTCACTTCATTCGCATCGAGTATTACGAGAACACCGGCGCGGCTGTCGCCAGACTCCTCTGGGCGGGTCCCGGCGTCGAGAAACAAGTGATCCCAACTCAGTACCTCTTTCCCGACATCTGGCCGGAGGGCACCAAGGGCACCGGGCTGAGGGGTATGTATTATGCCGGCGTGGAGCTGGGCGGGACCGCCGAGGACAAGCTTCCTCCAGGCACCGCGGAAGAGTGGAAGCGAATGGCCAAACTCGGCCGTGGCTTCGTGGTCTGGGAATCCAACCGTACCGGGAACTGGCGCATCTGGCATCGCCGCCTTGACGGCTCCGACCTGCGCCAGGTCACGCCCGACGAAACGGACCGCGACCACATAGCTCCGCATATCAGCCCCGACGGCACCCGCCTGGTATACGTGAGCGTTCCTCACGCCCTCATGATCAGTTGGCGTGAGGATGCCCCGGACGGCATCCCTCTGTATGTGATCAATGTCGATGGTTCCGGCCTGAAGCAGATCGCCGTAAACGCCCGCACCTATGGCGGCGACCGCGCGGCTGTCTGGCTTGACGAGGACAACCTGATCTACCTCCCGGCGGGCAAGGGCCCGACGAAGCTGAACCTTCGAACCGGCAAGGAAGAGCGGCTGCCGCCGAGCGGACTTTGGCTGCCCAACCGGACCATGACCTGCGCCACCACCGGCAGCCCCACGTTCAGTCCCTATGATGCGGCCAGCGGCACGATCAACGAGCAAGCCGCTCTCGGCGGTTGCATGCCGTATTTCACCACCGATGGCGTCTGGGGATTCTGGATGGGCGGTGGCGGTGGCCCGATCAATCGCATTCGGCTCGGCACCCGCCAGGTCAGCCCCATTATCAATCTACATGATAGCCGCCTGCCTGCTGACCGGGCCTATCTCTACTTCCCCATGTTCTCCCGCTGCCAGCGCCTTTTCACGTTCGGCGCATCACCGGACCAGCACGACCATGCCACATCCGACTACGACATCTTCGTCGCTCCCGCCAATCCGGAGACCCTGGAACTGACTGCAAATCCGGTCCGCTACAGCTTCCATAAGGCCACCGACCGTTATCCTGATGTCTTTCTGGCGGACTTTGAGCTTGGAACGCACGTCGGCGAAGCGCCTTCACCCTGGACCTCAAGGGCGACAAGACCTCCGGGCAGTGGACCTGGGACTTCGGCGACGACTCCGGACCGGCGCCCCGGTCGGAGCATACCTTCATCGCCCCAGGCGACTACGACGTGCAGACAACACATGAAGGCCAAACGCTGCGCGGTCGTGTCCGGGTCCGCCCGGCCAAGCCGCCGCAGGTCCAGTCCGTGAATCTGCAAGGCGACCGCGATGTGGTCGTCGAGTTCGATGAGCCGATCAGCACTCCCGAGCTGCGCGTTAGTGCGCCGAATGGGATTGAGGTCGCCGATCGGCGGATCGACAAGCAGAGGCTTGTCCTTACACTGAAAGCCGACTTGAAGCAGGACGCCGCCTTTGAACTGACCGGCGTGCGCGACCTGGCCCAGCACCCAAATACCATGCCCCCGACAGAAATTGTCGTCCGTCCAACGGAATGGCCCACCGACCGCAATGGCCTGCTCTTTGCCTGGCGCACGGCTGCCGTCGCCGTCAGCACCGTGGATCCGGCAACCGGAAAACCGGGCGTCATCAAAGTCACACGGCGCAACGCGGCCCGCCTGGACCACAATTCTGCTCTGCTGCTCAACGGTGGTTCCTGTGCCGCGGCAGATGCCGATGCGCGTCTGCTCGACGCCTGTCGCGCGTCGAATGCATTGAGCATCGAGGCCACCCTCACGCCCGCCAACGTCACCCAGGAGGGCCCCGCGCGTATCGTGACCTTCTCCTCGGACCCTTCGAGTAGGAATTTCACCCTGGGCCAGACGCGCGACAAATTGATCCTGCGCCTGCGCACCACGCAGACCGGACCGAACGGGACAAACCCGGAAACAGAACTTTGTTCTGTGCAAGCCAATCGCACCTATCATGTCACCGTCACCTATTCCGGCGGACATCTCTTGTGCTATGTGGATGGCGCGAAGGTGCTCGACACTTCCGCCGTTCAAGGCGATTTCAGCAACTGGACGCCGCACCACTTGCTGTTCGGCGATGAATGGAACGGCGAACGCAACTGGTCGGGAACTCTCGAAGGCGTCGCGGTGTTTTCCCGGGCGCTGAATGAGGAGCAAGTGAAACGCGAGCACCAAGCGTACCAGCGCATTGCCGCCCCGCGTCCGACCGTAGCGCGCCTCGTCATCGACGCGGAACTGATCAAACTGTCGAAAGTTCCGACCCTGGCGGAGATCGCTCCCTATCGTGAGGCGCTTGTTTTGGGTGAGTATCGGGTGAAGCAAGTGGTGGAGGGAGAACTGAAGACTCAGACCGTGCGCGTGGCTCACTGGGCACTGCTTGACGGCGCCGCCAGAACTCCGGCATCACGCCAGCCCGGCTGGTCCGGCCGGCTCAACCTTGAGAACCTGTGAAGCGAATCCTCAACTGAAGAGTCTCTTCTTGAGCGATACGCTCGACGATGACTTCGAGGCGGTCCTGTACTACGATTCGGCCATATGAAGGTCAAGTATAATGGGGAAGGTCACTCGTATGAATCAAAGGGCGATTCTTGTATTCACCGTCGTGTTTCTCCTGATGAGAGTGCCGATCTCCGCTGCTCAGGACGACAAGGCCGGCAAGCGACCACGGACCAGTCCGAATCGGCGCGTCTTTGTGCCGCTCGACTTCCAGCAGATGTTCACGGCCGGTCCCCTCAGCGATCCCCAACCTCCGAGCACGCTTCTGGATGCCGGCGCGACCACGGTCGAGCTTACCCTTCGTGCCTCCGTGCCCACCTCCTGCCGGTATAGCCTTGGACGCAGTCAGCCGCTGGACCAGATGATTGCGTTTGACGATCAGCAGCCATCGACTTCGCCCAAGACGATCCTTCGCGGACTCAACCCCGACCCTGCCATCGTCAATGACGTGTACATCCGCTGCACTGCGGCTCCTGATGCCGTGCTGCATTTGCAGTACCGCTGTCTGCCTGCGGCCAAGCCCGGCTTCCCACGCGTAGCCAATCTCTGGGGGTCGTGGCATTTTGTCCTCAAGGGGATGGCGTATGCCTCTCGTATCGACCTTTGGCTGGGCGCGCACTTCACCGCCGATCAAATCCGCGAGCTGCGCCGGTTGAATCCCAACTGTTTCATCTTGACCTCGATCAACACGGTGGAAAATAACGATGTCCCGGACGAGTATTTCCTGCGGGACACCACCGGCCGGAAGATCGAGGTCTGGCCCGGGGCCTATCGGCTCAACCTCACCCGGCCGGAGGTGGCCCAGTATCAGGCCCGCTACGCGTACCAGAAGATGATCGAGAGCGGGCTGATGTACGATGGGTGCTTCTTTGACAACTTCATGATGTCGCAACGCTGGTTGACTCACGATATCTACGACCGGCCCGTGCAACTGGACGCCGACGGAGACGGCAAGCCGGATGACAAGGATGCCTTCGACAAGGCGTGGCGCGACGGCGTCTTCCGCGAATTGCAGGAATGGCGCAAGTTGATGCCTTGGGCGCTGACCAGCGGGCACAGTCAAGGTTATCCCTATCCGGAAATCGCGGAGATCTTCAATGGCCAGGGGATCGGCTTCTATACCACCGATGTGATCGAGGGGAAGAAGGCATTCTACGAGCTTTGGGATTACTACAGCGCGTGGTGCACAGTGACCGTAAAGCCGGCGATCACGTCGGTGGAGTCGGCGGTGCCCGACCAGATTGCCTACGGCTATGATTACAGCCCGCAGAAGCACACGCCGATCACCACTTGGGACTTTGCCAGGGATTACTATCCCTACATGCGATTCGGACTGGCTTTTACCCTGATGAGTGACGGTTATTTCAGCCATGAGTTGGGCGATACGGACCACGGCCAGGACTGGTGGTACGACGAGTTGGACTACAAGCTGGGAACACCCCTTGGGCCGGCGCAGCGAATTGCCATGAATCAGGCTGCTGATCACGAGTTGATGCAAAACGGCGGCTTCGAAGACGAGCTTGCGGGCACTTGGAGCCTCTGGTGCGATACAAAGAACGGCTGTGCGGCGAAGGCCGAGCGTGACACGCGCGTCAAGTACAGCGGTGAGGCGGCCGCTCGCATCACGATCACCGGGGCCGGTCGCCAAGGCGGGATTGAGTTCACCCAATCCAGACGTTCGTTGGAACAGGGAAAGAGCTATAATTCAACATTTTGGGCGAGGGCCAGCCGGCCGATGGAACTCCTGGTCATCTCCTCCAAGGGCTCGCCGAATTGGGACAACTATGGCTTGAGCCAGACTGTGCCGCTGACGACGCAGTGGCAGTCTGTGACCCTGACCTTCGAAGCCAGAAGGACGGTGCAGGACGCGCGAATCCAGTTCCTGTTCGGTGGAGAAACCGGACAGGTCTGGATCGATGAAGTCTCCTTGAAAGAGCGGGGAGAGGAGGTCTTCCGCCGGGACTTTCAGCATGGCCTGGTGTTGCTCAACGGCACCCGGCGGCGCCAGACGGTGGATGTTGGGGATGGCTACACGCATCTCAAGGGCGAGCAGGCGCCCAAGTACCAATACATCCTGGATGACGGTGGGAACGAGGGATTCCAGACCACGGGCCCGTGGCAAGAGATCGAGCTGGGCACCAAGGAATGGCATGCGATTCCGCCGTATTACCATGCCTGGAACAATCGTTGCCACGAGTTGACGGGCAGCACAGGGGAGGCAACGTGGGACCTTGATTTACGCGGTCCGGGACAATACACGATTCAGGTCTGGTGGGCGGCGGCGCCGGACGCGAACGAGTGGACGAAGCAGGCGGCTTATGAAGTCCTGATCGCAGGAAAAGTAGTCACCAGCGCAACACTGGACCAGAGCCAGGCCGGAGATCAGTGGCATACCATCGCCGCGGACCTGAGCCTGGCTCCGCAAGATAAACCTTGTGTTCGGCTCAAGAATGGCGGCGGCGGGGTACTGGTGGCCGATGCACTGCACGTCTTCTCGGCGGAGCGATACAACGACGGCGAGGCTGTGCAACGAGTAACCCTGGAACCGATGGACGGGATCATCCTCGGACGGATCGAGACAAGAGGTCCATGAATAATCCCACTGAGGTCTGCACCATGCGCAGAAACGGACGAAGTCTCATTGGGGCCATTCTGGCACGAGTCTTTGGCGGGGGATGCGTCTTTCCGACCGATCACAGAGGCGTTGGTAAAGGCGCATAGCGAGTGATTCCCTCTACTGAATGCTTCCCGAACCACCTCAAGAGACGGTAGTATGTAACTCAATGAACCTACCTGAATACGTGGATGGTCTGCCGAACATCTGTGGCTCGGAGGCAATGATCGCTGAGGTCGTGTCGCGGGTGGCACGCCCGTGCGACCAGAGCGGGATTGATTGGGGACGTGTCAAGAGCGCGTACGCCGTCGCACTGCACATGCACCAGCCTCTGATCCCCAACCCTGACCAGGAGCTTGAACGTGCCGAGATCATCAGCAATCTCAAGTACATGATGGATCATCCAAACGTGGGCGACAACCACAATGCCGCGGTCTTTCACTGGTGTTATAAGCGAATGGGGGAGTTCATCCCGCGGCTCGTCGCGGAGGGCAGGCAGCCGCGCGTCATGCTCGACTACTCCGGCACGCTGCTCCACGGCCTGCATGCCATGGGTTTGCGGGATGTCTTCGACAGCCTGCGGACGATTACCAATGATCCGAGGTACCGCCATTGTGTCGAGTGGCTTGGCAGTGCGTGGGGTCATCCGGTGGCGCCCTCGACCCCCGTGCAGGACTATCGACTTCACGTGCAGGCATGGCGGCATTTCTTTGCCGCTCTCTTTGGCGTAGAGGCTCTGGGCATGGTCCAGGGGTTCTCGCCCGCCGAGATGGCGCTCCCAAACCATCCCGACGTCTTCTACGAGTTCGTCCGGACACTGAAGGAATGCGGCTATCGCTGGGTGATCGTGCAGGAGCACACAGTCGAGCACATTGAGGATGGACGGCCCCTCACGTACCCGCATCGGCCGCACAGGCTCATCGCCCGCAGCTCGCGGGGCGAGACGCTCGCCATCACGGCGATCATCAAGACCCAGGGCAGCGACACCAAGCTCATCGGTCAGATGCAGCCGTACTATGAGGCCAAGGGGCTGAATCGCATTGACTTGGGCGGCAAATCTGCGCCCTCGCTGGTCTGCCAGATCTCCGACGGCGAAAACGGCGGCGTCATGATGAACGAATTCCCGCCCAAATATCTGCAGGTGATGGAGGAAAGCAGCGGAAGTCCGACTCCGCCGGTGAACGTCAGCGAATATATCGAGCATCTCGGCTCGCTCGGCATCCGCCAGGAGGATTTCCCAACGATCCAGCCGGTCATGCAACACCGGATCTGGGAACGCTTTGAGCAGGGGGCGGGGCCGGACGCCCTGGCCGCCGTGATCGAGCAATTGTCGCGCGAGGACTCGCGATTCCACGTCGAGGGCGGCAGTTGGACGAACAACATCTCCTGGGTCCGGGGCTACAAGGATGTCCTGGAGCCGATGGAGGCCGCCAGCGCGATGTTCAACGAGAAGGTGCTGCGCCGCGGCATCTCCTCATCCGACCCCCGCTACCGCAACGCCCTTTACCATCTGCTCATGAGCCAGACCAGTTGCTATCGATACTGGGGAGAAGGGCTCTGGGCCGACCGGGGCCGGGAGTTGTGCCGTCGCACGATGGACATCCTCGATGAATTGATCGAGGATGATCGATGAGGGAGAGGTGAGAGGAGCGACTACGGCCGTCCTGGACAAGCGACGGAGCCGTGGCCGAGGGTGTGGTTCAGACCTACGGCGAAGTGGATTCTCGTATTCATCCCATACCTGGGCAATGACTACGCGAAGATCCAGGATTACCGGAAAGTCAAGGTCTACCAGTGCCCATCTTTTCCGCGGGATGGATTCGGGGACAACGGCTATAGCAATGCAGACCAGACGGTGGACTACGTCGTGAATGCCTGGGACATGGACAATCCGAGCCTTACGAGCAGCGACAAGGGAAAGCAGACGGATGGGCCGACCAAGCTTGGCAAGATCAAGTCTCCGGCGGAACGGATCTACCTGGCAGACAACGAAGCAGGCAACTGGCGGCCGGTGGTCCGGAACCGATATGAGTTGGATATCTTTACCAAGTTCAACTATCTGGACGTCTGGTCAACCGCGCATATGGCCACATCGGACCAGGAGACGAAGGGCAGCAACCTGACGCGGCGGGTCGCCCGCGACCGGCATCGGAACAAAGGGTGCAATAACCTGTTCTTCGACGGCCGGGCCGATTGGCTGGCGTGGGATGAGAACACTTCTCGTTACTGGTGTGGCGTCGAGCTCACGCCCTGATGCCCAAGCCGGCAGGCAATCAACTGCTGTGAATACCTCCGCAACCCCTCCAATCTTCATGGGGACGCCTGGCAGTTCAGATATCTGCTCTTCGAGGTCGGTACTTCCCTTCCGTGGACTACTTCTTGGTTCTGGCGGTCTTCTCGGCCGTGCGAACCGCCGCCTCCAGGTATTCCATGCTGGGGACGAGGATTGGTCGACCTCTCACAATTTCATAGCGGATCGTCTCGATTGTCTTCTGCCGAACTCCGTCCACCTTCTCGCCTCCGGTGCGGATAACCTTGCGCTCGACAGACGGGTTGAGGGCACAAACGACATCGAGTAATGCCGCCTGACGGTCCGTGTCCAGGTCCCCGAATCCCGGTACAGCAACGGCCACCATTGCCACAAGGTCAGACTGATCGGTATAGAGCACGTCCGGCTCGCGCAAGGGGTCGCCGGCCACGCCAGCCGCAACCAGCTTTCCTGCGGGCAGCGAGGCAAGCCACCGCGCCTCGACCTCATAGTCTCTGGCCTCGCCGTGCTCGATAATCACATGGGCGTAGTGCTCCCGCAGCACCCGCTTGAACGATGCAGGTACTCTCAGCGTGGCAATCTCACGAGTGATCTGGCGGCAGTCATTGTAGAAGCCGACGGTAAAATTGAAGTCGTCACGGACGAGGTGGCCGCGGTTGTTCTGCAGCAGCCCGGCGAGAGTGGAAACCACCGCCTGGTACTCGGGGCCGGCAAAGTCAAGCGTGGGATTCTTTTCTCGCAGGAACCTGTCGATCTGGCGGGTGTAGCCTTCAAGGTTCGCGGTGCCCAGCCTGAGGTCTTCCGAAACACCGGTCATCTCCTGCACAACGGCTTGGCTGTGCTTGACGGGGCCGCCTCTCCTCACGACGGGCAGGCGGTTGGCTTCCGGCAACGCCGGCTCAACGATGGCGCTGGACGTGTCGGTGGGCGCCGCGGTGGCGGTAATACGGACCTCCACTGAAGCCAGGCCGGGGGAAAGGACGCGCACCTCGATCGCGCCTGGTTTGCCGGCCGAGCGGATAATATTGAAGACCGGTGCGTCAATATACATCGTGCCCTCCGTCGCTTCATACTTGTCGATATCGGTGGAATAGACCGGAGGACCGACGAGCGTGGCCGGACCGGAGACCGACCACCGGATGGCGTTGGTCGCGCCATAGACATGGTTGCCTTCGCTGTCCACGATATCGGCCCGGACGAGCGCTACGGAATCCAGTCCCGCCTCGAACGCACCGGGGTTGGCCGTAAGTGTCAAACGCGCGGGCGGCCCCGTCATAGCGACCGTCGCCGTCGATGTTTGCCCGTCCTTCTTTCCTTCAACAGTGAGCACACCCCGTTCGATCGGGACGTCTTTGAAGCGAACAACGTTGGCCTCCTCAAAACGCGGCCTCAGCGTGCCCACGCTGCGTCCGTTGACCTTGAGCTCTACCATGTCACAATTCGAGTTCACCACGATTTCCTTCTTCTGCCCGAGATACTGCGAACGCCAGAAATGGGGATGAATGAACACCATCGGCCTGTCGGCATAAAACGCTTGCCACAGATAATAGAAGTATTTTGGCGTGCGCCAGCAATCCACGAAGCCCTTGGGATTGACATATTTGAGCGGGGCGTTGGCGTACTCGCGGTCGGCGCCGTGGTCCTCATAGAGCCAGGTGCTGATATTGGCGCGATCGTCGGGCGTACGGCCTTGGTTACGCTTGACAATCTCGGCAGCATTCCGGTCATGCTGCCACTCCTCAGTACCGGTTTGCTGCTGGTCCTGCGGCTCCAGATCGCGCACGTCGGAGTTGTACCAGCCTCGAATCGTGCATCGCAGCAGCGACTCCAGCGCCAACTGGTCCGACGTAGTCTGGACGTGCTTCCCGGCCGAATCGTTGGAGATGTCGCGGGCATGGATCAGGCGGGTCGTGTCTTCCTCGAGGGCATACTTCGAATCCACGGCATCGTCGGTTTCATTGCCCATGCTCCAGAAGAAGATTGACGGGTGGTTGCGGTCGCGCCGGATCATCTCGCGCAGTTGCTGCTCCTGCACGTCGTCGGAGAACTTCTGCCGCTTGATGTTGGGAACCTCCTCAATCACGATGATGCCATAACGGTCGCAGAAATCGTAGATGGCCGGGTCTTGCGGATAGTGAGCCGTGCGCATGAAGTTGTGGCTCAGATTGAAGCGGAAGTCCCGCATGTCGAGCAAGTGAAGCCACTTGGGGGTCGCGTCGCCGAGCCAGGGGTATTCCTGGTGGCGGTTGCTGCCGTGAATGATGACCTTCCTGTCGTTCAAAATAAGGCGATTACTGCTGTGATCCCACTTGAATTCACGGATGCCCAGCGGGCTCTCGAAACAGTCTACCGCCTCGCCGGCTTGGCAGACCTCGGAAACGACCCTGTACACGTACGGTGTCTCCGGCGACCAGAGGTGCGGATGGGCGATAGGTCGATTCATCTGATCGAACTCCGCCAACTCGCCCGGCTGCATGGACTTCGTGGCGGTCAGCCGTTGTACCTCCGTGCCTTCGGCGTCCACAATGATCGTGTGCAGCTCACACTCCTGAGCGGTTGGGCTGTCGTTCCTGACCCACGTTCGGATGCGTACCTCAGCCGCCTCCTGCGAGACGCTTGGTGTCGTCACGAACGTGCCTCCCTGATGCCTGTAGGAGCCCTGGAACGGGATATGAAGCCGGTCCTTGATCACGATGCGTACATCGCGGTAGATGCCCCCGTACACGTCGAAGTTGCCTGCGCTCATCGGCGGGGTACGGAATGGGTCATTCTGGCGGTTGTTGACGGCTACGGCCAGGACATTGTCCCGCCCGAAATGGACCAGGTCCGTGACATCGAAGTAGAAGCCGCTGTAGCCACCCTTGTGGTCGCCGGCCAATTGGCCGTTGATCCAGACTTTGCAGTATTTCTGCACAGCATCAAACTCGACGAAGATCTTGCGGCCTGCTTGTCCCTGGGCGATGGAGAAATGCTTGCGATACCAACCCCAGCCTCGCCACCAGTATGGATCATCCTTCTCGGAAGCGTCGTGGATGAACGGGTGTACCTTGCCGGTGGTCTCATACGTCTGCCACGTGTGCGGCACGGCAACGGCGGTCCAGTTGGAGTCGTCGAAGGTCGGCGTCTGGCAGCCGGCGGCGTCTGCTGTCGGGTCCGGGAAGTAGTTGAATGTCCAGTCGCGATTGATCGTCTTAACCAGACGATGTGTCACCGGGGGTTGGTAATGCTGTGTCCGGCTCACACCGGCTGCGGCGCCGGTAATCCATCCAACGAGCAAACACGACACAACGGCGAACCAACAATCGGGTCGTCCTGTACGCAGAAAAGGCTTCATTCTTTTCATATTCCCCTTGTTGTTGCCTCATGGTTGGTCCGGGCCGGTGGAGTCCGAGTGGAAGACGCGTCGCAATAGCAGCGGCACCCGCCGGCCCTCGATCGTAGCCGCCACCCGCCCTTCAAGGATGGTTCCGGGCTGTGCAGGCCACACGAGCTGATTTCAGGCACACCCAGCGCAGCCCACGGATCAGGCCTCAGAGGAGGCTTAGATCACCGTAATCGTTCCTCGGGGAATGGTCAAGTCGGAATCAGGGTTCGACGCTCCGACGATGAGGAATGCGGTTGTGTCTGAGTGCTGAATGTGGTACAAGAACAGATGGATGGGCCTGATCAAGGTATAAGGTTGACCAGCCACCTTTTATGTGTCCATCGACACTGTGTCCATGAGGAACTATCAAGAAGTGGGTGATGCGAATTCAAGAAGCGTCTTTCCAGCGACCAATCAGCATCTCAAAAGATGACATAGCGAATATCAGCGTGACATGACTCTGGATTGTGAAGGAGGGTTATGATGAACCGTAAAATAAATCATCCTATTTCACTTCTCTTTGTCCTGCTCCTGACGGTCGGGGCTAACGCTGGTGAACCCGGCCTTGTCGGCTGGTGGACGCTGGATGAGGGTGCAGGTAGCACGGTAGCGGATTCTTCGGGCGGAGGGCATGACGGATCATTCGTCGCCGGCAATCCTGCATGGGTGGAAGGCAAATATGCCGGAGCCCTCAAATTCGACGGTGTGAGTAAAGTGGAAATCCCGGACCATGCCGATTTCCATCTGGAAGATGCTGTCTCGGTGGCCCTGTGGGCCAATCCCGAAGCCGTGCAACTGGAAGACACCAAATTCTTCATCAAGCAAAAGTCAGGGTACTATCCCTACTGCCTCCAATACGACGGTAACTCTCAGACGATATATGCGAACATCAGTGCTTCGGCTCAGTTCAATACTAAGCCGAGACTCACGAATTTCCCGGGGCAATGGGCTCACCTGTGTTTCACCTACGACGGCAGTGCCCTCATTCTTTACAAGAATGGAGAGGAAGTCGCCCGGGTGGCTGCTTCAGGCAAACTCCAGCAGAATAATCTATCGCTTACCATTGGCGGTCGTCTCAACTCCAATAACAACTTCAAGGGGATGATTGACGATGTCCGCCTATACAATCGGGCTCTGACGCGGCAGGAGATTCTGCAGGTCATGCAGGGGCCGCCGTCGGGACTGGCGTCCGGACCAGCTCCGGCTACCGGGGCAGTAGACGTGCCGCGAGATGTGACTCTTGGCTGGATGCCGGGGGAATCTGCCGACCGGCATAACGTGTACTTCGGAACGAACGCGGACAATGTCAAAAATGCCGATACTACAAGCCCGCTTCTCGTCGGCCCAGGCGTGGAAGTCAACATGTTTACCCCCGGCCGTCTCGAATTCGGTCAGACCTGCTTCTGGAGAGTCGATACAATCGGCGCTCCGCCGAACACCACAGTGTCCAAGGGCAACATATGGAGCTTCAGGGTCGAATCGTTTGCGATCCCAATCGATAACATTACGGCGACGGCTTCCAGCCAGGGGCCGGGCCAAGGCCCCGAGAATACTGTCAACAAGTCGGGTCTGGTGAATGAACTGCACTCAACCGGACTTTCAGATATGTGGCTTTCCAGCCAGAGCGACAAGGGGCCTGTCTGGATTCAGTACGAATTCGACCGAGCTTATAAGCTACACGAGATGTTGGTATGGAACTACAATGGGGAAGGTTTGAATGCCATCTGCGGACTCAGGGCCGTCACCATTGAACATTCCATGGATGGTGTCAACTGGACACCGCTGGGCGACACGATGGAATTTCCCAAAGCACCAGGAACTGGAGGTTATGCCCATAGCATGATCAATCTCGGCAGCGTAGTTGCCAAGTATGTCAAGATAAGTGCCAACAGCAATTGGAGCGGTGGTTTGTTCAGCCAGTACGGCCTGAGCGAGGTCCGCTTCATGGCGATCCCTGTTTCCGCAAGAAAGCCCGATCCGGCAATTGGGGCGACCGACGCTGCCGTAGATGTGACGCTCGGCTGGAGAGCAGGAAGAGAAGCTGCGAAGCACAACGTATATGTAAGCGACAATAAGCAGGCTGTGACGAGTGGCGTCGCGCCCACTGCCGCGGTGAACGAGAACAGCTTCAGCCCCTTGGATCTTGACCTTGGCACAACATACTACTGGCGGGTCGATGAGGTCAACGACGTCGCCAACCCCGGTTTGTGGGCGGGTGACGTCTGGAGCTTTACGACAACGAATCACCTGGTGATCGACGACTTCGAGAGCTATACCAACGACTCGCCGAACCGGGTCTTCCAGACATGGATCGACGGCATGGGCTTCTCTGCCGATGAGTTCTTCCCCAAGGGCGATGGCGGCAATGGCAGCGGCTCGACGGCCGGCTACGATCCCCAGCAGGGTGACATCATGGAGACGACCATTGTCCACGGCGGCAAACAGGCCATGCCCCTGTCTTATGACAACACCATGGTCCAGTATTCCGAGGCCCAACGGACCTGGAAGACGATCCAGAACTGGGCGAGCAACGGGGCCGATACCCTGACCCTGCACTTCTGTGGTGTGCCCGTCGGATTCCTGGAATTGTCCCCCACCCACGTCCTGATGAATGGCATGGGCACGGACATCTTCAGCACGCCCGACCAGGGCCGATTCGTCTACAAGCAGCTCTCCGGCGATGGCGCAATCGTTGCCCGCGTTGATCGCATCGGGGCGACTGACCCCTGGGCCAAGGCCGGCGTGATGATTCGCCAGAGCCTCGACGCAAGCGCGAGGTGGGCCCTGTCGGTGTACGCTCCCGGCAATGGTTTCCGTTTTCAGACGCGGGCAGCCCCTGCCGGCACCGGGGCCAGTGACTCGACGATAGCAACGGCCGCGCAGATCGCCGTTCGGGCGCCGGTCTGGATCAAGCTGGAGCGCAAGGGTGATCAATTCAACGCCTACTATGCCGCCAGTGAAGCACCGACAACCTGGATCGCCAGCCCGTGGAATCCGCAGACGCTTGCGCTCGGCGCCGATGTGTACATTGGCCTGGCTGTGACCAGCCATGTCGCCGGCGTCGCTACGCAGGCGGAGTTCTCGAATATCGCCACGACCGGCAATGTGACCGGCGACTGGAAGTCGGTATCCCTGGGTGTTGATCAGCCGACAGGAAACCTGCCGGACACATTCTACGTCACAATCGAGGACAGCAGCGGTCACCGGGCTAACGTGTCTCACCCCGATCCCTACGCGCTGACAACAGGGGCGTGGACGGCCTGGAACATTGCGCTAAGCGATCTGCGCTCGGCGGGTGTCAAGATCGATAGTATCACGAAGATAGCCATCGGTATTGGGGACAAGGGCAAGCCGGCCTCCGGCGCTGCCGGTCTGGTCTACATCGACGACATCCGTTATGGGCATCCCGGTTCGCAATGACGCGGCGCTTCGGGCCCATGTCCCGTGGGCAAAGACCCTGTGTTCTGTGCCTCTGCCTCTGATAGTATCAGCAACAGAGCCAAGACCATTGTCAGTAGAGATCCGACCTGTAGGTGAAAGTGTATGTTCATGAGTGATCGTGCCCCAAAGTTCGTGGTTCTTCTGAGTCTGAGTTGCCTCCTTCCAAGCACAGCCGTCTGGTGCCAGGAGACGCCGCTTGGCCTGTTCGAGGGTCATAGTGACATCGGTGCCGTGGGCGTGCCGGGCTCGGTCGCCTATGACGCCGGGCCGCAGAGCTATCTCGTTGCCGGCGGCGGAGAGAATATGTGGTTTGGCGAAGACGCGCTGCACTTCGTCTGGAAGCGGATGTCGGGCGATGTCTCCTTGGCAGCGGACATTCGCTGGATCGGCACTGGTGGCAACGCCCATCGCAAGGCGTGTCTGCTCATTCGTCAGAGCCTTGATCCCAAGTCTGCTTATGCCGATGCGGTCGTTCATGGTGACGGCCTCACCTCGCTTCAATATCGGCAAGTGCCGGGCGGTGTCACTCGCGAGATTCAGTCCAATGTCACCGCGCCACGCAGGATCCGCATCGAGAAGCAGGGCGACTTTGTCTCCATGTCGATCGCTGGTGAAAACGAGCCCCTTCATGCGGCGGGCGGTTCGTTCAAGATCCGCTTCATGGAGCCCTTCTTCGTCGGGCTGGGCGTCTGCGCCCACGACAACAAAGTGTCGGAGAAAGCTGCATTCTTGAACGTCGAGATCATTCGTGGCGGGGCCCGTACGGCCGGAGAACCTGTGCTGGAGAGCACGTTGGAGATCGTACCGATCGCTTCCGGAGACCGCCGTGTCGTGTACCACACGCGCAGCCACATCGAAGCACCGAACTGGTCACGGGACGGGAAACACCTCCTGTTCAATCGGGATGGTCGTGTCTACTCTCTGCCCGTCGAAGCCGGCGAGCCGAAACAGATCGACACCGGGTTCGCCACGGGTATCAACAACGACCATGGCCTCTCACCCGACGGCACGCAACTGGCGATCAGCGACCAGTCCCAGGAAGGCGGCAAGTCGCTCATCTACCTCGTGCCGGTCGCAGGGGGGACGCCCCGCCGGGTCACGCGTCTGGGCCCGTCCTACTGGCACGGTTGGTCTCCGGACGGCAAGACGCTGGCCTACTGCGCCGAGCGCGACGGGGAGTATGATGTCTACACCATTGGGGTCGAGGGCGGCGAAGAAACGCGCCTGACAACCGCCCCGGGCTTGGACGATGGCCCCGATTATTCGCCCGATGGCCGGTACATCTACTTCAATTCCATCCGCACGGGCACGATGCAGATCTGGCGCATGAAGGCCGACGGCAGCGAGCAGCAGCAGGTCACCTCCGACGAATACAACAACTGGTTCCCGCATCCTTCGCCCGATGGCCGCTGGATCGTCTTTCTGTCGTACGAAAAAGAGGTGCAGGGGCATCCGGCGAACAAAGATGTGCTGCTACGGCTCAAGCCGACAGACGGAGGCGAGAGCCGAGTCCTGGCCAACCTCTTCGGCGGCCAGGGCACCCTCAATGTGCCTTCCTGGTCGCCCGATAGCCGTCGGCTCGCCTTCGTCAGCTACCGTTTGACCAATCCCTGACCGAGCTGAAATAGGCCGGGATGTGTCAATCGTTTCCGGGCGGCACCACTGGTGTCTCACCGGCCATGCGGCTGATCCAACGCCTTGATGAATATGCGACGGAACTGGAGGAAGGATGCTCCCCATTCCCCATCCTTGCGATCACCATGATGCTGCAGCGCGATCGGACCGCGATGCGGGATACCAGGCAACTGAGCGTCGTCGATGACTCGTTGTCCGTTGAGCGCAACTGTCAGGCGGTCGCCCCTTGTGACTATGTGGAAGGTATTCCACCGGCCAGTCGCCCGGTCCGCTTTGACCTTCGGTGTCACCTGCTCCAGACGGGCTCCGGCAAGTTCCTGCAGCGTCAGATCTCGCTATCCTCTTCCCACACTGTCCGATAGGCCCCCAGGGCATCGAAGTACTCGATCATCCGTCGATAGAACGGATGGGCCGACAGCGTCGCGCTGTCGCCGACCACCAGCAGCATCCTGCGGGCGCGGGTCATGGCCACGTTCATCCGTCGCACGTCCTGCAGGAAACCGATCTCGGCCTGCGGGTTGGATCGCACGAGCGAAATCACCACGGCTTCTTTCTCCCGTCCCTGGAAGCCGTCCACGCTGTCGATCTCCAAGCCCGGTATGCACAACTGCTCGCGAAGGAGCCGCACCTGGGCGGCGTATGGAGCGATGACAGCGATATCGCCTGGGGCCACGCCGCAGTCCAGCAGTCCCTGGACTTTCCGGCATACAAGAGCTGCCTCCTTTGGATTCAGGCGGCTCTCGCCATCGGGTTCAACCTCCTCGTCGAAGCTTGCTCCGGCGGTATCGATGAACTCGACCGGCGACTGTGTAAGACCTGTGGCGGTGACGCCCGAGAGGCCGGCCAGCACGTGTTCGCGCACCGATGCATCGGCTTGGAGTTTCGCCTCGTAGAACTCCTGCGATGAGAAATTCATGATGGCTTGATGCATTCGATACTGGACGGTCAGTTGGCGGGCTATGGACCGGCTGTGGAGGGCTATCAGCCGCTCGAACAGACTCACACCCAAACCCTCGGCCGCCGCCTCCGGGCTGACGACCGTTGGGGACAACTGGCAATGGTCGCCCGCCAGTACCACCCGATTGCACCACTGCAGCGGGACCCAGCACCCCGGTTCGGTACTCTGGCACGCCTCGTCGATGACGCCCAGATCGAACCGCCGCGTGCCTAAAAGGTCACTATCCAGGGCAGTTGTGGTCGCACACAGGACATCCGCGGTGTCGAGGATATGCTCGACGGCCTGAGCCTCCAGCCGGCGGGCGTCGGCCAGCAGGTTTCTGGCCTCTTGTCGGGTCTCCTGCGCGCGCCCGGGCAATGGTTTGGCTCGGGTATAGCGGCCTGCCTGTCGGAACAACCCCATGGCTTCTTTGACCAGTTTGCGAGCCAGTCGGACATCCGGATGGTTCTCCACCAGCAGATCGAGCGTGTGAGCGCGAAGATCCGCCATCACACGCGCTGGGTGTCCCAGCCGCACTGCCCGCTCGCCGGCGGCCAGCAGCCGCTCGAAGATGTTGTCTACGGCCAGATTGCTCGGGGCGCAGGCCAGGACCTTCTCGCCGCGTCGGATCGCTCGTCGAATCAGTTCCACGACGGCGGTCGTCTTGCCGGTGCCCGGTGGTCCATGAATCAGGGCTACATCGCGTGCCGCCAGGGCGAACTGGACGGCTTGACGCTGCGTGTCGTTGAGTCCGGGATTGAGGACTGGTTCCTCTCGCTCGCGGTCGAATTCCGGCATCCGTTGGCCCAACAGGATGTCCCGCAGCTCCGCCAGACGTTCTGCTCGAGCCAGTCGTGCCCGCTGCAGAGCCGCTCGTTGTCTTTGCACTGCTATCTCGTCGCTGGAAAGGTCCAGCCGCCATGTCTCATGTTCGGCCAGATCGTCTGACATGCTACCGAGTGCTACTCGCAGGAACCCTTCCGCACGCTCGCAAACCACACCCCGATGTCCGGCTGCACCCTTGCCTGTGTCGGGTGAAAGCACGACGGGACTGCCCACGCCCAAGCGGGTCCACGGCAGCGGGGAACGCTTGCGTTTGATAAGTTGCAGGAGATATCGACCGCCAAGACCGGTATCTTCATCCGCGACGATCAGGTCTACCAGGCTTGTTCCAGTCCGTTCCGCGTCAGCAGGGGACAAGCGCCGACTACGCTCCGTTGCCTCTTGCACTTGCGCTCGGCTCTCCAATTCGAGCATGCGGGTCAACCGTTCGAAATGATGCCCTCCGGCATCCTCGCAACTTGGCGGGCTCTCCGCCCAGACTCGAACTCGGCGATCCCCAAGCATCTGGCCATCCAGGGTTTTGACCAGGCGGCACTGCCAGTCGTCGGGGACTTCGACTACGGCCTCACCGGCCCGCAGATCGATTCGTCCTACACGGCGACGCTCCAGTTGTCCAATTGATACAAGGAAAGCCAGCAGATCGGACTTCGTGGTCTGTCGGGAAAGTGATTCCAGATGGAGCAAAATCATGGGATGGAGGCTCTGTAGAGAAGTACGAAGTGGACGCCTGCCGCCACGCGACACTGTCTTTCGACGGGCGGTGTCCATTCCGCAGCTTGTGTCCACTTCATCGTCAATTCCATTTTCACGCGGCCTTCTGCCGGCATCGCTCACATGGCCTGCACAGCACAGAAGCAGTTGCGAGCCATTATAGGAATCCGATACCATCACGGCAACGGCCAGTCTTGCTGTCGAAGGGGCGATCCGAAGTCACGCGTCGCATCCCGGAGAGGCCCAGTCCGGCAATACAGGGTGCGGCAGAAGAAGAAAGAAGCCCCCGCAGTGCGGAGGGAGAGGAAGCGAGACTATGCGGGGGCTTGTAGACTGTAGCTTTTGCGGAATGATAGCTCTTACGCCCGGCCGAGTCAACGCATTCTTTCGCCAATGGAGATCAGTCGCGGCTTATCCCCTTCCATCCGGTAGACACATGGTGTTGAGCACGAGGTTTCGCTGTTTCGCCGCTGCCTGCTCCAGCGTGTCTGTCCGGTTCGTCGATCAAGAGCAATCCAGGTGCTGGGGTATGTCTCATTCCCTTCCTGTTCGTGTGTAAAGACCACAATATCCCCGAAGATGATCGGGGATGTCCCCGGGCCGAACTGCGAATGGATTCCCGGGAATTTCCGTTTCCAGATCTCCTGCCCACTGTGGTCCAACGCTGCAAGGATGGTCTCCTCTGCAGTCGGCCAGTTTTGCCGGCACCTGGACCTTCTTCAAAGTGCGGGGGTTCCGGGACACCCGGGCCGGCGTTGTCTTTGTCGCAAATACGCCGAAGTCGCGGAGTTCGATGCGATTGCCTTGAGTCATTTCATGGATGACGTCGCCGAAGAACTGTTGGACGACCCTCTTGACCAGCGATTGCCTCGTGCCGGTGCTTTCGGCGATGCGGTCGATCAGATTCTTCTTGGTTGTTGCCATGACGGGTCCACCGGACCGGCTGAGATTGCTCATTTGCGTCGGTCAGAACAGGGGCAAGTGTACCGGAAGGCTGCGGGGTAGGCAAGCATCTGTTGTGTGCGACGTTCCTTTGTGGATGTTACGCCACGGCTGGGCGATACGTTGGCCCGTAGGAACAGACATCCCCTTCATTCTGCACGAGAACCCTCTTTTGTGACGTACCGCTGCACGTTGTGCGAATCCATCACGTACGAGCCCATGCCGATTGGCTCCGGAGTCTGCCGTCGGGCCAGGCAATCGTGTTCGGTCATCACGTACTGCCCCACCATCCGGCGTGCCTCGCGGCCGAAGACGCTCAGGGCAGTCTGGCAGATTCCTCTGGCACTCTGCTCATCGGCGCCGGAAAGAATCTCACCCCCGCCAGCTACTGGACCGGCCTAATGGATGATATCCGCATCTACAACCGGGCGGTGCAACCATGGGACGTGTTCCCACCTGACACACACTTGGGAACAGGTCGGCGGACAATGGAGCCGCCGGCCTGTTCTTGTTGGTTGTTCCCTCCAATGAGAAGTGGTACAGGCCAGCCTGAGCAGTCCCGGGGCAATTCCCCTGAGCGGCGGTGATCGTTGGCTACGTCGGGGCGGGGGGGAGGCACAAATCAGAAAAGGCATAGATGAACCCCATGCAAAGAGAGAGACAGCGCGAAATACGGCCATCATGTGGCGCTCGTGTGCCGGCAATCGCTCTCCGGTTGCCCGTCGGCTGATCTACGCATAGTCTCAAGTCTTTGTCTGTTAATCCTTAAGCCTTATGCCGCAAGGACTTACGAAAGCCCTGTTCGGACTGAAAACCCGTGTGCCGCTGGTTCAGCGTTGAACTCGGACCGGGGCGGTTCCTCGGCATGGGAGTCTGCGTCTTGATAGCGGCCGGGGCAGGGATGTACGCCGGCAGTTGGCTCGGGGGAGTCCTTGGCGGGCCATTGTCGCTTGCGGGGCGGGACAGGAGTGGATCCGCCTGGCGGGTGATTCGCAGGAGGCTCTCAAATTGAGGGCCGCCTCGCCACGAATCTGCGAACGGATAGGTCGACCCGAACGTAGTCCTCGGGGCACAATGATAACTGGTCTTCGGTGCTGCCTGTTGGCAGCGCCCGGCCGACTTATGGGGGGTTGAATTCAATGCAGAGGCTGTTGAACAGGGCCCGATAGCCGTTGGGGCCTACTCGAGAACGGGCGTTTGTTCCCGCAGGCATGTGGGTCCTGTAGGGACATCACCCTGATATATTACCCACCTTCACTTCTTGAGTATGCTTGTGGTCAGGGTCACGGGCTGGAGAGTGAATGTCGGTGTCACGCTGGAACTGCCCGCAGTGGGGAAGGATCACTGGCAGGGCAGAATCACGGCGTTGGCTCACGGCTTGCGAGGAAGTCCTTGCGTTTGGGGGGTGTGAGCATTCGGGAAGACCGCTGTGAACGAAAGGAAGCGAGTTGAGGACATATCTCAGGGAGAGATCGGTCACGACGGTTCGGATGGAAGGGGCGGTGAGCGTCAAAGCCCCTGGTGCATGAAGCGAGGGGAGTACAGCCATGGTAGGCGTTCAAGTAGGCGGAGAGTGGATTCAGACGGATGTTGAATCGCTTGTCGAGCTGATCTTGAGCGGCAGAGTGGACGAATCCACCCTGGCTCGTGATCCAGCGCAGTCCGCGGCCCCACGTCCGTTGATTGAGTTGTTGCACCCTCGTCACCTGGAGGAGTTGATGAACCGACTCCTCCTGCGGCTCCCAGGAATGTATGTCATCGGTGCAGACTCCACTGATTTGACTACACTGCTTGAACGAGTCGAGGCACTGCGTGGCTGGAACTGGTCTGACGCCCTGATCCGGTCCCGGCTGGAGTGGCTTGCGGCGTGGCTCGAGGAACTGGCCCAGTCCTATGAGGCCGCGATCGCCTCTTACAGCGCCTATTTGAGGGAAACGTCCCAGGAGCCTCACCTGGCCCTGTTGGCACGGTCGAACCGCGGGGTCCTGCGCGTCCGTCTTGGCCAGGCAGAAGGCATCCGGGACATCGCGGCTGCGGCGATTCCAGGGGAGGATGCCGCCGAAGGAATTGCCGGATTCATGAAGCTGCCGGCGGCGTGTTACAGTCTGCTGACCTTATTGGAGCAAGCGTTCCACCGGTATCCCCTGCACGATCAGGTGGAAGCGGTCATGGTCGATTTCATGGCTGGATTGCCCAGGAAAGCTCGTCAGCGGTGCCTCGGACCGGACCCATCTGAAGTGGAGTTCGAGAAGACCGGCCGGCCAATCCTGGAAGGAACGCAGGGCACGATCGATGATGCCCGGGACGCTGAAGAAAGGCAGCCGGACGGTGCTGATTTCACCGGCAGTGACGACCCGGGTCGGCGAGCCCTGGAGCGCAAACTGTTGCTGAAGCGTTTGAAGATTCTGAATGACCCGACATTCACCCGGCTCAACCGGCTCATCGTCTATCTGGCGGACGGGGCCCAGAGGATAGCGGACCCTTCGGGGGGCAAGTGCGAGCGGGATTCCATTGCGGCTGAACTGCAGTTGTGGCCGATGGAGCCGGCGGAAAATGCCACCGGAGCACGAAATCCGGCGGGCAGCCCTGAGAAACGACGCCACGAACAGGATTCACTTGACGCGTGTGCAGAGGCGGCCGGCCTCCTCTATGCCTCCGACATTCGCCCATCTCTGGCCTCCGGGGAAAGGTCGGTCCCCTGGATCAGGCGGCACGCGCAGATTGCCATGAGGCAGGCCGAGGAGTACCAGATGTCCGGGCAGTACAGGCCGGCCGAACGCGTACTCAGGTGCCTGTCCGATGCCTTGGAAAAATCCGATGACGACTCGTTCGCCCAATCGCTTCGGGAAGGGATCACGCAACGCCTGGATGAAGTCCACTGTCAGGCCCAGGACCACGCGCAGCGCGATCGCTATCGAACCTGTATGGACCTCAGGGAACAAGTCGAGGCATTCTGTGGCTGCACGGACCTGTGCCAGGCGGAGTCTGAATCGGAGGCCCTTCTTCGCCGCGTCAGGGAGGCCGTGGAGCAATTCACTGGTACGAACGCCTCGGAGAGCGACGTCGGACCATTGCTCAGTGATTTACCGGCGGAGATCGAGAAGCATCTGGCCGGGTTGAGGCGAGCCGACATCGAGCAGCGGGTCGCCGAGCCGAGGAAGCGACTCCATGACACCTGCCCGGACAACTGGCAAGAGCCTGTCCGTCAGGAAACCTACGAGGCTCTTCGCAAGTGTCAGGTCAACGATCCCATGTGCATGGTCGAGGACTGGGAGGTGTGGCGATCCCGCCTGGAGAGGCATCAGGGCCAGTACCACCTGCGACAGGTCCTTAAGGGTGTCACGGAAGGCCGGACCAACGACGATGGCGCGGAGGAGATGCTTGCCCGAGCGATTGGACACGACCCGTCGTTATCGCCCGCCTGCGCGCCCCTGTACTGTCTGCTCGCCCTTCGGAAGATGAAGAATCCGCCCCAGGAACTCATGCAATCCAGGGACGAAATCCTGGGCGTCGTGAAGAAGCTGCTTCAGTCGGAGCCACTGGGACCGGAGGCGGTGTGGAGTCCTGCGGCTCGGGCCGGTTCTCATTCAAGAGGCCTGCGTCCTGTTGCGGCGGCTGATAAGGTCCTATTACGGCGTGGGCGCCGAGTTGGATGAGCTGTGGCAGGCTCTCGAGAAGAGCTTTGCCCCGGCAATTGCGGAAGCGTCGCCGGAGATTCTCCGGGACATCCAGGCCGTGATTGGCACGTGCCTGGAGTCGTGCCCAGTTCACAACACCGGCAAGAGAAGCAGCCTCGATCCAAGGAACCAGCTGCACATTCTGCGGCAGATCTGCGACCGCGCGGCCGTCGTGGCCGAGGGTGAAGAATTGCTGCACGGCGGCAAAGTTCGCGAGGCTCAGGAT
Source organism: Sedimentisphaerales bacterium (assembly GCA_963708075.1). Taxonomy (GTDB): domain Bacteria; phylum Planctomycetota; class Phycisphaerae; order Sedimentisphaerales; family Anaerobacaceae; genus PLanc-01. The sequence continues at coordinate 2,094,661 of OY970194.1, read as the reverse complement.
TCGTTTGAGAAGGCCATCGAGGCTCTGGCCCATGAAGGGCTGGCAAACGATGAAGACGTGCAGTTGTTCCGGCGAGCCATCTCTGGGTTGTATCTCACCCTGTTCCGGGAGCAAGACCCGGTGCACCTGCAGCGGCGCACCCTCGATCAAATCGACCAATGGATCAATCAGATCCAGCAGGGAGATCGTAACATCGACTGTAGCGTGAAGCATGTCATGAACGTTATTGCGGACTACCGCAAACCGGTGGAGGCGCTTCGTGAGGAAAATGAAGATGGCCCGCTTACCCGGTAATCGGCATGGCCGGCACAGATGGGAGAGATCGCCTGCGGATGGAATCAGGCCAGACTGAGGCAATGCGGGATACAGGAAACAAGAGAGTGGGGGAAACATCGGATGAGGATACAAGAGAAACACGCGAGAGGTTACCTGGTCGGATTTCTGTTGGTCACGATCATGGCTATCCTGCCTGGTGCCGAGGCCTACGGTCAGGGGCGCACGGCTGTCTCCGGGCAAGGACCTGCCAACGCCTCGGACGACCCATATTTCATCGTGCTTTGCACGGATGTCTCGCAAAGCATGAACGCGAGCGATCCGTTATTCGAGGATAAGGCGACCGGAAAGCGGACGACCCTTCGGGACGATGCTCAATTTACGTTCCTCGCGTTATTGGGGGAGAATCCCACGGAGAATCTCGTGGGGGTGTGCAAGTTCAGTGACCGCATCAGCGAGGGACTGCCCGGCGGCACCTCTGAGGCGGCGGCACCAGGCAATGCGTTGCTCACGTGGCAGCAGGTCGGTGCGGACTGGCAGAACGTGAGGGAACAGATCAGCACGCGCAAGTCGGATTCCGGAGGGACACGCGTCGAGGTGGCCCTGCAGTGGGCTCGCCGGCGCATCGGCCTGGCTCGGGAGAAATACCGTGCAAAGGGTCATGGGATCGTCATCCTCCTGAGCGATGGAGATCCGGATCATGCCGCGAGCCAGATGGCCGGGGGTCCAGTTCTGAAGGCAGCCGCCGGCTTGGCCTCCGAGGACATCCGCGTCTACGCAATCATCGTCAATGCAGGGTCCTACCGAAGCGGCCGGGAGCCGCGGAGACTGAGGAACGCGGATATGGCCGCCGAGAAGCTGATGGACAAGATCGGGGACACGACTCGCGGCCGAACCTATCGCATCACGGCCACATCCTCCCTGTTGGACATCTTCCTGAATATCTTCCAGGCCGTGCCAGGCTCCCCGCCGATCTCGAACACAGCCATGTTTGACGTCAGCAAGCACCATCGAACGGTGGTATTCATCGGCCCATCGCTTGAATCGGTTACCCTTGAGCCTGCGGCTGGCGGAGCGGCAGGCAAGCCTTACTCCCTGGCGGTGAAAGATGGCTTGGACGAGACGTCCGGCATCGACCGGCGGGTCGTTCCCCTGGCCAAGTGGAACATCATGATCCTGCGTCGTCCACTCGAGTCGGGTCGGCTGGACGGATACTGGTGTGGAAAATGGCGTCCGGGTGGGAGCGGAGCCGCTGGAAAGTACGACGGCCGCATCTATCTGATCACGGATTTTCTCTTGCGCCTTGAGATGGAACCCAAGTCACCCTGTTGGATGGATGAGCGAGTGCGAATTGGGGCGCATCTTGTTGACCGCCCCAGAGTGCTGGGCGAGCAGACAGAGGTCGTTCCACCTCTGCGGGGGGAAGATCTGTCGCTTTCTTTCGTCGTGACCCGCGGCCGAGCGGCCAGCCCCATTGCAATCGCCGCGGATGAGTGGGATCCCTCGGAACGGGTCTACCGCAGCATTCCGTTTCAGTTGAGTGCTCCCGGACCATACACCATCACGTGCAACTGTGTCGACCACGCGCAGAACCGTGAAATCCCGCTGGGTGCTTTCTCCACGGATCTGCTTGTGGAGCCGGCGCCTTTGTCTCTGGTGATTCACACGGCCTCGACCGGCGTCGTGATCTTCCCGAGAGGCCAGGACTTGTCCCAAGACGCCGCGACTGCCCAGGGAGGCGAGGGGGTCTATGCAGAACTTCGCCGGCAGGGGAACACCACGATCGAGATTACGGATGCCCAGTTGAACGTGACCAACGTGACGCCGTCGCAGCGGCCTTTCCGGCTGGAAGCCGGCAGACTCGTCACGGATACCTTTGCGCTGCCCAAGGGCGACAAACGTCTGGCAGGCCAGGCACAGGTCAGGCTCCAAGTGGCCGACGTCGCCCGCGAGCTGCATCTGCCCGGCGATGGTTTCGACTTCCTCTATGAAACGCCTCAGGAGCTGACGTGTCAGTTCTCGGATCAGCGGACCGCCCTGTGGGTCGGGGAGCACCACCAGCAGATCCTGCACTTGTCGATCTTCCCGGTTTTTCCGGATTCTGCGGATGTGGCGGTAAGCCTTTTTCCTCAGGAGTTGCCTCGGGCTGCGATGACCTTCCTGGGGGAACCGGCAGACGAGCCGGTTGTGCTGCCGGTGCAGTGTACCCTGGACAGGCTGACAAGAGAGAAACAGGACAACGCCATCAAGGTCACCGGGACATACAAGCTGGAGCTGGGCGGCGTGATTCCCCCGAGCCGCCGCTGTGAGATCGACTTTGGGACTATCCTGTCAGGTCTCCAGGCCCAGAAGAAGAGCTATGAAGTGACCGACCCCGTCTTCACGTACCGCGTCGTGCAGGACCTGGATGAACAGACTCTGGAAGGTGTCGCAGAGACGCTAGTTGCGGACGAACCCGTTGTTTTCGGCGCCGCATGGACTGCGGATCAGGACGTCAACAGCGTAGTGATCGAAGTGCGAGAGCAGGGGATCAGCGATGGCGGAAAACCGGTCCGAGTCCTTCTTCCGGACGCCGGGACAGCCACGAGCTCCCAGATTACGCGCGTGCTGCAAAAGGAACTGCAGAAGGACAAGAACTACGACGTTGACATCATCATCGACTGCAAACCCAAAGGGGCGGACGAGTACACAACCATCCGACTGCCCGGGGGGGCGTTCAAGGCCATAGAGCGTCACCTGGAACTCAGCCAACTGGTAGTCGGCTCCGGAGGCGGGGAAGACCTGTCGTGCTATGCGCTGGAGACGATGCAGATTCCACTGCGTGCCTGCTTCACGGGCTATACCCCGGGAAATCCCGATCACAACCGGCTGGTCACGGACTTCAAGAATTCCTGCCGTCTCGCGGCGACGAACGACAGCGGCCCCCAGGATGACATCTCCGCGAGAATGGAATGGACCACGGCGAAGGAAGGTCCCGGGCGATCGTACGTCCTCGAAGGCCATGCTCTGTACACGCCAAACCGAACAGGCCCGCACGTGATGGAACTCGCGGGGGACTTCGAGGAATCGGGCTCAGCGGGAACACTGCGCAGCATACTCACGGCCACATGCCGATTGTCGGCAAGGGCGCCGCGGTTCACACTCAAAGTCCTGGAGATCGTGTCTCCCGACGAACGGGTGCTTTTCGATTCAGAGAGGCTGATCTCCGGCGGCAAGCAGCCCGACCCCAGCCGTAATTCCTATGCCACGCCCTTGCGCATCCTCCTGGATTCTTCCGGGGCGATCGGCTCGTCCAGCGACCCACTGCTCAACGTCAGCGTGGCTCTCAAGCGAAGGAATCTGACGGAGGCCTACACGGAAACCGTGTTCTCCAGGGAGGTGGGATTCACGAGCGGCAATGAGAAAGCCGAGATCCTCGTGGACAGGTCGCCCCTGGAGCGGGAAGGAGACTACTTCCTCCAGGTGTCCACGACCGGGCCCGGGACGGGCAGTGCGCGCCTGTCGCTCACGACCCCGACGCTCGTGACCATCGGCAACAGGATCGTGCCGGAGGAAATCATCCCGCCCCACGGATTCTTGACGCCCACGACCCGGCAATGGCCGTTCTCATACCGGATTCCCGTTCAGACTGCTTTGCCGTTTCGATCGGCGGATTTGACATTCGAGTTCCAGTTCGCCGGGATGGAGGATACCTGGCTGAAAGGTGTCGCATCGGTGGACGAAAGCGACAGTTGTCTGCGGGTCCAGCATCCCGATTTCCTGCCTTCTTTGGACGGAATCGTCGATGGGCCCATGAAATTCCGGTTGCGTTGCATGAACATAGACCCCGTGACCTGGAAGTCCCTCAGTCCCGTCCAAATCGCAAAGCCTTACCTTGAGGGGGTCGATCTGCACTGGAAGAAGGGTGCCAACGAGCGTATGCTCACGGAGGCAAATCCCACGTTGAAGCCGCCCTTCCGGTTGTGGGTTCGGCCGCGGTTTCGCCCGGCCGCGGAATTGCAGGGCTGGTGGTCGACCAGGCAGACGGAAGTATCTATCGTGAGGACGACCGGCTTGGTCGAAGGGGAACCGAATGCCTCGCCCGAACTGCTGATGAAGACCATCGCATTGGCGAACGCCGGCAGGAAAGGGGATTCGGCGAAGGTGCGGCTGGTACAGAATCCTCCGGACGGGCAGGCCGACGAGCCGGACATGAGCGAGCCGAGCAGCAGGAGAATCTGGGGCTGGCCTCGAGTGCGCCACGATGATGTGTACCAGATTCTCGTCTGGGCCTCCTATGAGGAGAGACCCTTCGATACCCCTGTTGCCGGCAGCCGGAAGATCCCGATCCCATTGCGTGAGATCAAGGAGTGCATGATCGCCGGCACGATCAACGTGGAAAGGCCCTTCCTGGATATTCCTCTTGTGTGGGGGTTGGTACTGGTGGTCGCGGCCGTTGGTGCGTTGGCGCAGATCACGAAGCGCTGGGTGCCCACACCGGACAGCCTGGGCCTGCGGATCTACGTGAGAGGGGATGCCATGGTCACGCCGCAAGAGTCAAACCCGGCAGAGGTGAGCCTGGCGAATGAGACGTCATGCGCGGATGAGATGCAGGTATATGCGGAGTACCTGTCGTCGCGTCATCCCGGGTGGAGTCCGGCCGCAGTGCGGTGGATGACCCGGTTGATCGTTCTCTTGAGGCGACTCTTCCTCCCCAGGCGGCGGCTGTGCATCAGCGTGCGGCCAATGGTTGATTCTGCCGCAAGGGATGTCCAGATGGCCCTGGTGTGTTTGTGGACGGGACCGGGGAGGAGACACGGTGCGTTATGGTCCAGCAGGCACGGCGTGATTGATCTGTCGCACACTCAAACAGAGGACAAGGAGGTGGAGTTCAATCTGACGTATCGGGTGGATCCGGACCCGGACAAGATTACGGTCCCAGTGAAAATGTGTATAGGACGAGCATAGGCGCGTTAGTTGAATAGGAGATGGAAGTATGAAGATCAATGATGGTTCTATCATGGTGCGTCCCACCCTGATCGTGGGGCTTGGGGGCACGGGGGTGCTGGTGTGCCAGTGGGTTGAGGAGTTCATCCGCACTCTGTTTGACGGGCGTGTACCGCCGTTCATTCGGTTTCTCAAGCTGGATACGGATGCGCTGGAAGAAGGAGGGCCGCCCGAAGCCAGTCTGACGGATTTCTACAATCTCTTCCAGAATCTGGACATCGGGGCCGTGGTGCGCGACTGTGCGCAATACCCCGAATTGCATCCGCATCTGGATTGGTTCACCTCTCTGCGCGGCAGACTGGACGCTGTGTTCGCCGATTACGGTTGCCAGGGAATTCCCCGGCTGGGTCGCCTGGTTTTCACCGAACAGCGTGAAAACATCATTCATCCGGCGGTCTCGGCGCGTTTCGGCTCGTTGCGAGCGGCCACGCAGCAGGATCTGAAAGATGAGATGGGGCAGTTCGCTCTTGTCAGCGACGCGGCGCCGGCGGTTCACGTCGCGGCCAGCGTGTGCGGCGGCACCGGGGCAGGTATGCTGATCGACATGGCGTACAACTTACGCTGGTGGTCGAGGGAGTCGTTCCGTCGGTCGGCCGAGATCATCGGCCACTTGATGCTGCCGGAGGCGTTTGTCATCAATCCGGTTCTGCGACCGAAGCTGCAGGCGGTGGCCGCGGCGACTCTCGAACAAATCGAGTTCCTCTCGGATCCCCGCCGGGAAGACATTCCTGTCCACTATCCCGGCAGTTCCGGCAAGAGGTCCTTCGACCGGTTAACCGCCCCGTTCAATTTCCTGTACCTGCTCAACGGACAAGGGGACCTGGGCGTTGGCAACCGCAAGCACCTGGTCAAGATGATCGCCCGCGCGATTCGCGCGATGGTGCTGGAACCCAGCAGCAAGCTGGTGGCGTCGGAGAGCAACAACAAGCTGGCCGATGCGCTGGGACTGTACGATCCCGCCACCGGGCGTCGCCAGTGTTTTGCCAGTTACGGGCTATGGCAGGGCACGCCCGGTCAGGACCACGGCGATGTGTTGTCCTGGGTAGGCGCGCGACTGCACGAAATGAGAGACGTCGATGTCGCCCAAAGTGGGCAAATCACCGAGAAGATACGCCGGACGGTCGAGCCTTTCCTGAGTATCTCCGGCAAGGCCGAAGGCATCGGTGCCTGCTCGTTCGAGTACGCACGCAATGCTCCCACCATCATCGTCCAGGAAATTGAGGACGCAACAAGAACGTTCTTCAACGAGAAGGTGGAACCGAGTCTGCGGAAGAAATGTGAAGAGATCATCAAGCCTGAGGAGCATCACACGAAGCTGCTCCAGGCCATCGTGGAAGCCATTGACGGGTTTGTGCTCGAGGATGAGTTGGGGTGCGTCCCTGCTGCCCTTGACCAGTGTATTCAGGATTTGGAGTTGTGGCGGCAGAACCGCGGCTCCGCGAAACGGCCCAGCTATGAGGGCGTTCGCGAACAAATCCAGCAGAAGATCAAGCCGGCTCTGGAGGCGAGTGCTAAAGAGAAACACCGCACGAGCGCAACGGCGTTGAAGCCGGAGGAAGCCGCGAAGGTTGTGCAGAGCCTGGTGGACAGCCACTGGAATCGGCTGGCCCTGGCCTGCCTGTACGAGACACTGGAGCCCTCCATCAGTCGCACCCTCAGCGTGCTTCGCCTGTGGAGGCAGACGGTGGAATCGCTCACCATCCTGGCCTCAGACAGCGGTTTCAGCCGGAAAGTGGCATCGGGTCTGAATGGGGAAACGTACCAGAACAGTTCCGGCGAGTCCCGTCGCACGCGCAAGGAGGATAATAACGGCGGCGGCCAAGCTCACTTCTCCACCGCCCTCAACGTCACCGAGGATCCGACCCCCGATCCCAAGACGCCTCTGGGAAGCAAGTTCCGCCAGGATCTGATCCGGCCGATTCTGAAGCAGGTTGTCTTCTCCTGGAAGGATCTCAAAGAAGGAGATGAAGGGGTGACCGGAACCGAGAGGAAGCTCTTCGAAGCCATTCATCGGCTGGAGGCTTCCCGACAACAGTTCCTGGAAGCCGTCAGGACCGACAAGCAGGGCAAGTTCTACAGCAGGGTTTCTCCGGACATGCAGGCAGACAAACACGACTACTTCATCCCGGTAAACAAGATCTATGAGCGGGCGGCCCCCAAGATTGACCTGAATCGCGCGAACAAATATGCCGAGCCGTTGCCCGTGACGATCTCCCAGCATACCAAGGGCTGCTGCGTGCCCGATCTGCTGGGACACAGTCTGGGCGCCGATTTCCGCGAGGCGCACGTCTCCGAGGAGTTCGAGCGCAAGACGGACGTGTGGTTCCAACTGCTTCGGATCAATTATGGATTCTGCCTGGAGGCCTTGGCCACCTACGGTGACTATCAGGCGGCGGCCAGGAAGTACATCCACGAACGAACGAGGTTCGAGGATTCCAATATGTGGCTGGATGACCGCTGGTACGGCGCCTATCAATTGACCAAGGAACAGTGGAAGGACATGCAAGCCCAGTTGCGCCAAGCGGACCGAAGATCGGGTCCTGACTACGAAGAAATGGCCCGTCAACTGGCGATGATTCAGAAGGGGATGCGCACGTTCTTCCTGTGCCTCCTGCGGGGGCTGAGCCGGTGTCAGGACGTCTCCAAAGCCGTCGAGGCGATGCGGATCTGCACCCAAACGGAAGACCGAGTGTCCTCCGTTCTGGGCCGACAGACTCCCAGTGATGCGAAGGCCATCCACGACAGTTCACGTCTTTGCCGGGAGATGATTGACGGCGACATTTTTGCCCCATCGAGCTCTGTGCTCGAGGCGCTGTCACCCGAGGATCGCGAAGAGCTGAGAGAGACCTGGGATGTCTTTACCCAGGGACTGAATGATCCTGCGACCGAGGCGCCGAGCAAGGAACGCAATCAGCCGGCAGCACCCTGATGGTGACAGGAGCACTCGTAAAGTGAGGACACCATGGAGCATACGCGGAACCAACCTATTCTCTTGATCGGCGCGGGTCAGGGGGCGGTGAGGACCGTGGCGGAGGTGCCGCACGCCGCCAAGGGCCTGTGCGTGCGTGTGGCGGGACCCTTCGGCCTGCTCGTCGCCGGAGGACCCGCCGGCAGAATCCGCATGTCGAGCTGCTTCTGGCTCTCCGACATGAGGGTGCCCGAGATCGGCAGCGAGGCGAGCGTCGTCGCAAACGGGTCCGAGCCGGCATCGTTCAAGGACCTCTGTTCCCTGGTTCGCCGGTTGCAGGTGAGGGGGGAAGGGCCCGAGGGGGGCGAGGGAGGCCGCACTCACATCCACGCCTATGTGGTCATCGATCTGGCGACCCCCGACATCGTGCCGTTCACTGTTGAGCTCGTCAAGCGGCTGCGGCAGGCGGGCCCGTCGATTGAGATGACCGGCCTGGCGCTGACCGGCAGGACCGCGGAGAACCGGTACGTCCCCGGAGCCAACCTGGTGTGAACCGTTCAGGACGCTCCTGACCGATATGGAGAACATGCACCTGCTTCAGCGTCTGTACATCCTGGACGGAGAAGACACGAATGGAACGTGGCTTCGCGACCCGGAGCAAATGTATCGTATCGGGGCTGAGTTCATTCTGCACCACGGCATGAGCCCGTACCGGCATTCCCTGCGCCGCCGGGAGAAGACGCGCATGAGCCTGAACGAGCCTTTTCTCGACTTCTGTGGCTCGGCCATGTGCAAGCGGTTCCGTTGGGACTCTTCCATCGTGGCCCAGGAGGTGGCCGCCACGCTGGCCCGGGACGCCACCGTTCAGGAGTTGGACCAGGGCTCTCTCAGCCGGGAGCGAAGCGAGGTCCTGGACAGGTTGGCCCAGCGTCTCGTGGTGGACATCGCGAGTGCCTACGAAAGCGAGGAGTCACCATCCGGCGAGGCAACGCCGGTGGAGGCGTCCTCTGCCCCGACGGCAAGTCCCCATCCACACGAGAAGGCCGGTGCCGCCGTGGAACGGACGCTGAAGGAGGTGTGCTCCGCGCAGCCGGCGCTGAGCCTTCGCTGGTTTCTGAAAGGACTGCGTCCGAGACTCCATGGATTGACGGCATTCGGCCGGCTGCGGGCGCGCTGGCAGGCACGGTTCCGGGCCGCGCGAGCCCTGCGTCAGCAAGCGGAAGACACGTACACCCCCATAAAGGAGTGGCAGAGGCTGCCGGGGGTCGAGTGGCGATCGCCCACGGAGCCTTTCATCGCGCAATCACCTACCGTCGTTCTCAGCCGTCCGGTCCCGCTCGGGTATTACTTCCTGGCCATCGGACTCGCGGCGGTCGGTCTGGGTATGATTGCTCTGGGGGGCTTGCGGCAGCAAGAGGCGGCGATGGCCGCCGGTGGGATTCTCGCAATCTGGGCCAGCCTGCTGACGGTCCTGCCCGTACGGTGGGTGGAATGCCGGAGGACTCTTATTCCGCACGGTGCCAAGACCTCGCAGCAGCCGTCAGCCTGTAGCTATCACAAGTGCATGCCGGACGTCCAGGTGGCGTTTTCCTTGATCCTCCTGATCCTGGGGGCGGGCGGTCTTGGATGGGCGATCCTGGCCGGCTGGAAGGGGGCGATCAGTGGCAAGACCCTGCTATATGGCGGTCTCTTCGTGGTTGGTGGCCTGATTGCCGGCGTGCTGATCTATCTGAGTACCACGACGGTGTCTCGGCACCGCAATGTGCCCGGCGAAGGGGAAGTTCCGGATCTTGCGCCGCCCTGGAACAGGCGGCGCTACATGGCCGGCCTTATCTCCTTGACGGTGGCATGGCTATCGTTGTGCCTCGGGAGTAATCTGACAAACGGCACGCCGAATGCAGCGGGGTCGCTGGCGGGCCTGGGGGCGATTTTGCTCGGACTTGTGCTGGCGCAACTGCCTCGGCGCGGGACTGCGGAACTGACCTGTGCCATTCCCAAGATGCCACAGAAACTGATAGATCTCGAAGAGGAGGCGCCCGAAAGTCCCCACCTGGCGACACAGGTGGAAAGCCTCCAGTCATGGGTGGACCGGCTGCTGGCTGTCCCGGAGACTTCACCGTCCAGCGATCTCGATTGGAACGAAACCAACTTGGATGATTTGCTCCCGAAAATGTTCACCGCCCAATGGCGTCGTCAATTGGCGGAGGCATTCAGGAAGAATCAGGAGATGCGGTCGGGGAAATCGTTGAAGCAGATGGTGGATGATCCGGAAGCCTGGGCGCGGTGTCTGATGGAGGGATTCTCCGCCTCCGGTTTCGACCTGACCAACCCTCTGGAGGCCTTCTGGCGCTACCACGTGGAGCGCTGGCTGGAGGAAGAACCGCTGGAGCACTTGATCTCACAACTGGGGCTGGATTCGCGGACTGTGGTTTCGGCGATCGTTGCGAGCGTTCCACCCCGCTGGCCGCAGACACGGGGAGACTGCGATGTCGATACGAGCGCTATCGCGGTGGGCAAAGAGTTGTGGAACATCATGACCCAGTTCTCGGACCCCGATGATCCCCATCGTTTTGCCGTCATTGACTGGCAGGACCGTCACACGGTGGCGGTAATCCGGATCGTTCAGGGTCTCTCCCATGGCTGGCGAGGCTTTCCCGCGTTGCCCTCGCAGCGAGGATTGACACATAGCGGCAACTTTTGATCTGGCCCGATCGACGACGTGCGGATCTGCAACCGGGCCATCAGACCATGGCATGTACTTTCACTTGGCGCACTCTTGGGAACAGGTTGGCGGACAGCGGAGCCGCCGGCCCGTTCTTCCTATGGCCTCCGGCGCGGCTATGCCCGGCTTTGGTGGAGGCATGCTCTTGGTGATGCTGCCAGGATGGCTGATTACCTCAAGACGCTGAAGCCCGGCACAATCTGGCCACCACATCTCTCAACTCGGCGCCGTGCAAGGGCGGTTTGTTCTGGTCGTAATCGGTGTTGAAGTCCACGGCGCCATTCTTGTCGATGAGCACGATGTGGGGGATGGCCCGGACACGAAAACGCTTGGCCACCTTGTTGCTCCAACCCAGACCATCATAGTACTGCGGCCAGGTTATGCCCGTGTCCCGCATATACTGCTCCAACTGGGACTGGTCTTTATCCAGACTGATCCCGATGATTTCAAATCCCTGATCATGATACTGCTTGTAGGTTCTCGACCAGGTCCGGCATGACCTTGCGGCAGGGGCCACACCAGGTCGCCCAGAAGTCGATCAAGACGACCTTGCCCTTGAGATTCGCCAAGTCGACCTCGTCGCCGCCGAGGCTGGCAAATCTCAGTGCGGGAAATGCGTGTCCTTCAGCAATGGTATTTGGATCAGGCGCGGGCTTGACATTGACGGGTGCCTGAACCGTTTCTTCCCGTTGAGCCACTGGAGCCACCGGCGGAGTCGGTTTTGCTTCATCGGCAGCAACAGGCGGCGTATCGCCTGTCGCATCCCTCTTCTTACACCCGCTGTTGGCACACAACGCCACTGCCACAATGACGGACAGACTGATGGCCAGGAAATGATCTGTTCTCATAATTCATCTCTCCACATATGTACCGATCATCCAATTTCAGTCTCGTGACAGCTCCTAACGATGACCACAAACATACCATCAGGCATATCGTCACTGCAACCATTTATGGTGGTGGGGTAGAAATCCCGGAATACGTCTATACACGATCTAATGGCAGTTCGGTGAACGACAGGCTCTGCCGGTGGAGATTGAAACACGCGAGCGATGATGAAAGAGGCCTATGGGAATCCTATGGCATCGACGCAGCGGCAAAAGCCGTCGCTGGCTCCGTGTAGTGCTGACCGCGCAAGTGCGAGAGCCACATCTGCTTACGGCGGGAAAACATGTGCATCCTATGCAAATTTGCCGGACAAGAGGACGAGTTTACGGCAGCGGCGGCGGACCGGCGAAGAGGTTCTTGAGTTCCTCAATCTGCCCGGCAGGGGCCCAAGCGATCATGCCTGAGCGCCAGACGAGCGTCTGCGCAGTGAGCCGGCCGCTTGAGATGTGCTGCTGAAGCGTGCCCAGGTCGAACGGTCCGGTTTGTCGGCCGTCCATCGCCGCGTAGAATTGGTCCGCTTGGGGCAGCGGTGGTGGTGTCTCATGCTGGCCTGCCGGGTTCTGACCGGCCAGCACCTGGCCCATCTGGTTGGCGATCGCAAAACCCATGCCCATACCCATGCCGCCGCTGGCCATGCCGCTAGGATTCCGGGCCGCCTCTTCCATCGCGTTGGCCGCCTGGAACTGTGTGTACTTGTGGAGGTCGCCGACGGCTCCCATGCTCGTGCGCTTGTCGAGAGCCTCTTCCACCGCCGCCGGCAACGAGATATTCTCGACGAGCAGGGTCGCTAGCTCCAGGCCGTAATTGGCGACGTCCGGCTTGATCTTGTTCGTGACAAACTCGCCCAGTCTCCCGTAATTGGCCGCGAGGTCGAGCACGGGGATCTTGCTCTCCGCGATCGCGTCGGCGAACCGTGAAACGATCAGATTGCGGAGCTGCTCGGAGATCTCGCCCGTCGTGAAGTGCCCGTCCGTCCCGACGATCTCGCGGATCAGGATGCGGGGGTCACTGACCCGGATGACGTAGGTGCCGAAGGCTCGCAGGCGCACCGGGCCGAATTCCGCGTCGCGCAGGGTGATGGGGTGCTGCGTGCCCCACTTGAGGTCGGTGAACCGCCGCATGTTGACGAAGTACACCTCGGCTTTGAACGGACTGTGAAATCCGTGCTTCCAGCCCATGAGGGTCGAGAGGATGGGCAGGTTGTCCGTCGCCAGCGTATACATGCCGGGCTCGAAGACATCGGCGATCCGTCCTTTGTTGACGAAGACCGCCACCTGGGCCTCGCGCACGGTGAGCCGGGCGTCCATCTTGATTTCGTTGTCATGCCGCGGGAAGCGATAGACGATCGTGTCGTTCGAGGAGTCGGTCCACTCGATGATGTCGATGAATTCGCCGCGCAGCTTGTCAAATAGTGCCATGGCTATCTCCGAACAGGACGTTCACAACTTCGTTCTCTCCACCTCTGGGCAGTACGCGCGTCCCGCCAGCCTCAAATGCTGCCGGCAGGCCTGTCGCTCGGCACAGGCCGTCGTTCTTAAAATTGCCTCTCCATCTGTCGCCAGTCCATCGTCGAGTTCAGGTTCGGGTCGAACAGATGGTCGTTCGAGACGATGTATTCGCCCAGGCCGTTGGTCCAGGCGTGATCATAGCCGCCGGGCAGTTCGGGGCGGAAGTCCGAGGTCGGGTCGACATACGAATCCACACCTCGGATGGCCTCACTGTATTTCTCGCCCATCCGATCATACGCCGCCGATCGCTCGAAGTAGCCGTCCATGATGCTGTCGCTGGCGTCGCTGATCGAGCGGGACAAATCGCCCAGCCGCTGCAGGCTCCGGCGCTGGTTGGCCGCCATCTGGGCCATCATCTTCGCGAACATCGCCCGCTCGTTCAGTATTCTCTGACTCTCGGCGCGACAGGCCTGGACCCATTGCGGGTTGATCTTGAAGGATTTGACCGACGCCATGCACGCCTGACCGACGGCGTCGAGATGTCCCGCCGCGGCGCGAAACGCGTAAAGGGCCTCGGCCGTCCAGAAAATGTTCTCCTGCGCCGAGAGCCTGGAGCCTGTCTGCGTGACGACTTTGGAGACGACGCAGAAGATGTCCTCCTCCATCGGCTTGCCATCCAGGGTATAGCTGATGCGAATTCGGGCGCCGTCCGAGGACAGCGGATTGAATGCATCCTCTTCGCCTCCCCGCAAAGATTCGGCCAGCTTCGGCAAGGGCTCCTCGGCGACGATGCGCACGGCCACACCGTAGGGCTTGTAGCGGGGCGACAGCAGGCTCTGGAAGCAGTTCTTGACAGACTCGATGCCGGGAATCTGTCGGAGCACTTCCATGCGCTGCTGGAACTTCTCTTCGCCGATAAGCCTGGACAGCAAGCCTGCGGCGGAGCGTGTCGGTCTTTCGGCCTGGCCTTCAAGTTGCCCCCGATATCGCGGAACGACCAGGCTGCGGAGCACTTCCGGCGCGGTCATCGGCGCGCGCTGCTCGATGCCGTCTTCTTTGAAGAAATGGGACTTTGGCCCCCATTGGCTCAGAGCCTCCGTCAGGATGTTCTTTCGCCATACATTGGGAATGGTCGGCAGCCACTCGATCTGTTCGGGTCCGCGCGGATTCCAGGCATGGAAGGATGGAATCGCGGGCATGGTGGCACTGTCACGCCACCAGATATCGCTGGTGAACTCCCAGTCCGCGGGGATGAGAAATTGAAAGGCAATGAGCCCGCTCTTGGCGTCCGTACAGGCGGCGCGCTTCATGCGGACACCCCAGGCTCCGGCGGCGGCGCGTTCGGGAGGGTCGCGCGTGTCGGTGGCAGCGGGGCCCGCCTGGGGTGCCGGCGGGGGCTGCAAGCGGACGAGCGAGGAGCCGCAATACTGACATGTCACGTGGTCGCCGTGCCCGGAGGGGATAGATCCGCCGCATTGGGGACACGTCTCTGCGAGAATGGCCATGCTCGTGCTCCAGTCACAAATCACATCGACTTGTTGTCATCCCGGTCACGTGTCAACGCATTCGTGTGACTCCGTAAACAGGACCCTTACCTGCAGTATATCATTACGATATCAGGATGCCATCCGGAGAGCAACGGTGCAGATAAGATATAGCGGTTGCCGGGCGCCACCCCCATTCGGCGATCACTTTTCTGTGAGCGGTCCTTGTGCGTCGGACACCCGGGGGATAGCATAGCCGGCAGGTTCAAACGAAAGCCGATTCGAGGCTGTCTGTTTCCCTTGAATTCGACGCGGTTGCGTGCCCACGGGCGTAAACGAGGAGTTCTTTGGTCATCAGGCGAGTCGAGGTTGCGATGGGACATCAGGTTCAGGCCAGGTGCCTTGATTGCGGCAGTAGTTTCACGGTCGATTGTGGTGGAGGTTTCTTCTTTCACCTTCTCCGATGCGACCAGTGCGGCGAGACGAAGGCCATAGGCTTCAAGGAACTTGGCGAGCTTCACGTGCGCTATGTGAAAGGACTCTCGGGTCCTTACTGCCTTGCGAGTGCAGAACAGGACCGGGACATCCAAGAGCATGCGTCGGTTGAGCCGCTATCCGAAGAGGAATATCACCGAGGAGTCGAGACCATTGCCGGCAAGTGCGGATGCCAGGGGCAGTACACCTTTGACGCGCCGGTTCGCTGTCCCCAATGCCGTTCCACGCGAATCGAAGAAGGCGAGCCAACGATCATGTACGACTGACGTACGGTCGAACTCGCTCTTGGCGACTCGACCCCGAATGTTGGCGGATGGGTAATGGCCGTTTTTCGCTTGACGAGCCTGCTGTTGGGCAGTACAATAAATAATTGCGCCAGAGGGAGGAAGACAATGTCTGCCCACGGATGAGCGGCGATGAGTCTATCTGCATACGCAGGCTCTTGGTGGAGAACGGGTGATGAAGATCGTGGCAGCGAGTCTTTCGATTGTGTCTGTTCATGCGCTGTGGGGCTGGCGGAGGGTTCTTCTTTTCCTGGCCATACTGTTTCTTGGCGCAGAAGCGGCATCAGGTGTCGCCGGCGACTTCACTTCGATTGACTTCGCCGCCGCAGCGCCATTCACCTACAGCCGAGGCACAGGCGGCGGGGCCTTCAACGACGGGAGTATCGGCGGCTACGACGACATTGTGCACCAGCTTCAGGGGACACAATTCGCGTGCGGGCAGATCGTGACCTATCTGGTCAGAATCGACATGAAGACCACGACGACCGAACTGGTCCAGACTGCCCGCCTGGAATTGCGGTTCGCGGCGACCACGACGGGCCAGCCAGGTGTCGCTCTCAGCGGCATCGTCGGGGTCGGCATCAACTATGGATCCGTCGAGAATGGTGACGATGGGACCGGAGTGAATCCCGGACTTGGATCCTACGGCTTGGATTCCGGCATCCAGGACGACGGGGGGAGTTCAGCCCATCTGGTATCGGCCACGCTGACGGGGCCCGTCTTCGCCTCCGGCAGCGAGTTGGTGGCGGTGATCGACGTCGATGACTTGGAAGTGGGGGAGAGCGTAATCCTCCGCATCGACGTTCAAATCGAGTGTCAGCAGAACAGTCGGCCCACGGGAAACCTTCAGGCCGTTCTGGTTTCGGGAACGGCCCTGCCCAGCGCTACGACGATCAGTACGGGCGCCCAGACGATCCCGTTCAAAAATGTGCAGGACATTGTCGGCGCGGGGCAGCCTCTGCTTGACATTGTGAAGAAGGTGACAACAGAGAGCGGCAGTTGCTCTTGGGCCGGCGATGATCTTGACGTAACCGCCGGTGACGTCGTCAAGTACTGCTACACGATCAGCAATGCCGGTACTGCCGGTTCTCTATGATGTCACTTTGAGCGACGACAACGGGACTTCCGAAGACACCTCGGACGACTTCACCGTGAGCCTGACGGGTCTTCAGGACCTGGACAGCGATGGCCAGACTGATGATCTGGCATCCAGCGGCACCGCCACCGGTACAGCTACGGTGACCATGAGCACCGCGGGCACAATAGTGAACACGGCGACGGCTACCGGCGACAACGGCCAAACGGGTGCCAACTACGAGGCCCTGACCGCCTCCGACACGGCTACCGTGCGGGTGGCAGCCCGCCCCAACTTGCCGCCTGTCGCGAACGATGACGCAGCGAGCACGCCCGAGGACACTCCAATCATCATCAGTGTGCTGGCGAACGATACAGACCTGAACCAGGACGTGTTGACAGTCACCGGGGCTTCCGCCGCGTCACACGGCACGGCGGTGGTTAACCCTGATGGCACGATCACGTATACCCCGGCTGCGAATTTCTACGGCTCGGACAGTTTCACATACACGATCAGTGATGGCTGCGGAGGCACAGATACCGCGACAGTGACCGTGACAGTTGGCTCGGTCAACGATCCTCCGGTGGCAGTGGATGATGCCGCCTCGACCAATGAGGATACACCGATCACCATCGATGTCCTGGCCAATGATACAGACGTAGACGGGGATACCCTGACAGTGACTTCAGTCACCCAGGGGACCAGCGGCACAGTCGTGAACAACGGCTCCAGTGTGCGTTATACGCCGAATGCCAACTTCCACGGCTCGGACAGCTTCACATACACAGTCAACGATGGCCATGGAGGCACAGACACCGCGACAGTGACCGTGACGGTCGGTTCGGTCAACGATCCGCCGGTGGCAGTGGATGACGCCGCCTCGACCGATGAGGATACACCGGTCCCGGTGAACGTCCTGGCGAATGACACCGATTCTGACGGGGATACCTTAACGGTAGCTTCGGTGACGCAAGGGAGTCATGGCACAGTCGTCAACAACGGCTCCAATGTCAGCTATACGCCCAGCGCCAACTTCCACGGCTCAGACAGTTTCACATACACGATCAGCGACGGCCATGGCGGCACAGACACCGCAACAGTGACCGTGACGGTTGGTTCAGCCAACGACCCACCAGAGGCGGTGGATGACACCACCTCGACCGATGAGGATACACCGGTCCCGGTGAACGTCCTGGCAAATGATACCGATGTGGACGGGGATACCCTGACGGTTGCTTCGGTGACGCAGGGGAGCCACGGGGCGGTCGTCAACAACGGCTCCAATGTCAGCTACACGCCCAGCGCCAACTTCCATGGCTCAGACAGTTTCACATACACGATCAGCGACGGCCATGGAGGCACAGACACCGCAACAGTGACCGTGACGGTTGGTTCAGCCAACGACCCACCAGAGGCGGTGGATGACACCACCTCGACCGATGAGGATACACCGGTCCCGGTGAACGTCCTGGCAAATGATACCGATGTGGACGGGGATACCCTGACGGTTGCTTCGGTGACGCAGGGGAGCCACGGGGCGGTCGTCAACAACGGCTCCAGTGTCAGCTATACGCCCAGCGCCAACTTCCATGGCTCAGACAGTTTCACATACACGATCAGCGACGGCCATGGAGGCACAGACACCGCGACCGTGACCGTGACGGTTGGTTCAGCCAACGACCCGCCGGTGGCAGTGGATGACACCACCTCGACCGATGAGGATACACCGGTCCCGGTGAACGTCCTGGCAAATGATACCGATGTGGACGGGGATACCCTGACGGTTGCTTCGGTGACGCAGGGGAGCCACGGGGCGGTCGTCAACAACGGCTCCAATGTCAGCTACACGCCCAGCGCCAACTTCCATGGCTCAGACAGTTTCACATACACGATCAGCGACGGCCATGGAGGCACAGACACCGCGACCGTGATCGTGACGATCGGTTCAGTCAATGACCCGCCGGTGGCAGTGGATGACGCCATCTCGACCAATGAGGATACCGCAGTCACAATCAGCGTCCTGGCGAATGACACAGACGCAGACGGGGATACCTTAACGGTAGCTTCGGTGACGCAAGGGAGTCATGGCACAGTCGTCAACAACGGCTCTAATGTGCGCTACACGCCCAGCGCCAACTTCCATGGCTCAGACAGTTTCACATACGCGATCAGCGACGGCCATGGAGGCACAGATACCGCGACCGTGATCGTGACGATCGGTTCAGTCAATGACCCGCCGGTGGCAGTGGATGACGCCATCGCGACCAATGAGGATACCGCAATCACAATCAGCGTCCTGGCGAATGACACAGATTCTGACGGGGATACCTTAACGGTAGCTTCGGTGACGCAAGGGAGTCATGGCACAGTCGTCAACAACGGCTCTAATGTGCGCTACACGCCCAACGCCAACTTCCACGGCTCAGACAGTCTCACATACACGATCAGCGACGGCCATGGAGGCACAGACACCGCGACCGTGACCGTGACGGTCAATTCGGTCAGTGATCCGCCGGCGGCGATGGATGATGTTACCTCAACCAATGAAGATACGCCGGTCCCGGTCGATGTCTTGGCGAACGATACAGATCCAGACGGGGATATCCTGACGGTCACTTCAGTCACGCAGGGAACCCACGGCACGGTTGTCAACAATGGCTCCGATGTGAGCTATGTGCCGAATGCCAACTTCCATGGCTCGGATAGCTTCACGTACACCGTCAGCGATGGCCATGGAGGCATGGACACGGCGACGGTGACTGTGATGGTCGGTGCGGTCAACGATCCGCCGGTGGCGTTGGACGATGCCGCTTCAACCCAGGAGGATTCCCCGGTCACGGTCGACGTCCTGATCAACGACACAGACGTGGATGGAGACGCGTTGATGATCGTCGGGACTTCCGCGGCGGCAAACGGCACTGTAGAGGTTAACATCGATGGCACGATCACTTATACGCCGGCCCCCGGGTTCAACGGTCCGGACAGCTTCACGTATACGGTCAGCGATGGCCACGGAGGCACGGGTACGGCGACAGTGACTGTCACTGTCATGGCTGTCGGAGATTGGATAGATGTGATAACATATGCCGCCGAGGAGATCACGCCCGTGTCGGCTGTGCTGCATGGTTTGCTCGCCGACGAAGGGGAAGGGCCTTGCGAGGCGAGTTTCCAGTACTGGCAACTCGCAAGCACGGACGTGCTGAAAACGGCGCCGCTGGGCAACGTGCGAACCGGAGATCACTTTAGAACACTTGTCACCGGCCTGAAACCTGCAACAACCTATCGCTACTTTGCGTTTGCCAGGAATTCCTCGGGCTTTGCCAGGGGTGCACCCGTGGAATTCACGACTCCGGCAAGGCTCACGGTTCTCGTCCACGGAAGGAGGCACTGTGGTCATGCCAGGGATTGGGGAGTTCTTCTACCCGACGCCGGGCGACGTAGTTGTGTCCGCGGTAGTGACGGACCCGAATTACTACTTCTGGTGCTGGCAAGGCACTGCGGCGGCCAAGATCCAGGATATCAACCTGCCGAACACGACGGTCTTTGTGGACGGCGACGATACACTGACAGCGGCGTTTCTGAAGAAGACTGCCGTGCTGCCCGACGATCGAGGCCCGGCATCCTGCCGATGCACGGAGTTCAGCACCTCGCAGTACTGGGTCCTCGGAGGGCCGGCTCATGAACTCGATGCGGCCCTGAAACATGTTTACGATATCACCGGAGTCTCACCGGACGGGCGGCCGCCTCTGCCTGGAACGTCGCTTGCGGAGGACACTCTGCCCGTGGCGAATGAACGGTGGTGGCCAACCGACGTCCTGTGGGGTTCGGATCGCTCCGGCCTGTTGCTTCCCGATGGGCTTTGTCCGTCGGTCCACGTGTGGGTGTCGGGATACATGAGGACGAGAGTGTCGGTGCAGATGACCTGGCATCCGGCGGAGGGGATCGTCAGCGAGATCTTCACGGAGGGGATGCCCTACGAGCCGGTGCTGGAGAATGTGGAGCCGACCCCGCTGGCCCCGCCGCATCTCGTCCAGGAATTCACACTGGATGATGGATGGCATCACAGCACGTATACGTGGGAACTGTCCCCGGGCGTGGAGATCGTCACGTTCAACATTCGCGGCCGGATCGTGGTGGATACGCTGATTGTTGACACGTGCACCGTCATGCCGGTCTGGTCGGACATCATCCACGTGGACGACAATGCTCTCTCTGATCCGGGACCGAATGACATCTCCATCAGCGATCCTCTTGAGTGTGGAACGCCGCAGCGTCCCTTCGATTCCATTCAGGAAGGTATCGACTTCGCCACCGACGGAGCACTGGTGCTTGTCCATGATGGTCGCTACACCGAGATTATCGACTTGTCGGGCAAGGCGATCACAGTGACCGCTCAGTGGCTTGTCGATCCCAATATCCTTGGCCCATCCATCATCGACTCCCTGGGATTTGGCCCGGTCGTACGAATGACCAGCGGCGAGGGCCACAACTGTCTGTTGAGCGGCTTCACAATCCTGGGGAACAGGGAGCCTAACAGGCCGACGGTGAGCTGCAATGGCTCCGGCGCACTGATTTCCCATTGCGCTGTGTGCGGCAACATGAGTCTGGGGGATCTGGGGGCGACCGTGGCGTGCATGGCCAGTGAGACCAAGTTCATCAATTGCACACTCACGGGCAACAGGACCGGCCCCGGCAGCGCGGTGTTCTGGTTTGTGGACTCTCCCAACGTCCGGGTGCTCAACACGATCGTGTGGGGCAATGACGGACCGGCAATGGCTGTGCTATCGGGCGTCGCGCCCAGGGTATATTACGGCGACATCGAGGGAGGATGGCCGGGCGCCGGCATCCTTGACCTGTCCCCGCACTTTGCGGATCCCGGACGCTGGGACGACCAGGGCACTCGCGACGATCTCACTGACGACCTCTGGGTGCCGGGCGATTATCACCTGCGCAGCAGCCACGGCCGGCTGAACACCAGGGTCGGGGCATGGCTGCTTGATGAAGTGGACAGTCCAGGCATCGATGCAGGCCATCCTGAATCCGTTTGGCTGCGGGAGCTGCAGGCCCACGGCAGTCGTGCCAACGCGGGCCTTTACGGAGGCACTCCACAGGCGAGTAAATCTCGTCCGCAAGTCCTCGTGAACACGGGTCTGCTGCACCCAGCGCGGGACATCTTCCCGGCCAGCAAGTACGACAACGACCACAGCGAAGAAGCCGACAGCATGGGCGCCAAGGGCACATTCGAGCTGTGGCAGGAATCGGGCGCCAGATACGTGACTGTCGACATCCACGTGCGAGGGCTGCTACCCAACACGCCGTACAGGGTGTATTTCGATAAGAACGGCATCACGCCCCTCGTCGTGAGCACCGCCGGGCCCTCCATGTACATGGGTTTGCTCTACACGGATGATCTCGGAATGGCTACCTGGGCCTATGCGGCAGCGCCTGGCGACTGGGCCCCGGGTGTCTACGCGTGGTCTGTGTACATCAACAAGATCGTCTGGGATGGGGACAAGCTCGTGGTGAACAGTACCGTCCTGATCAGCGACAATCTTGAATTCGAGCTCCAGGAGTAAATGACGGAGCCAGGCCACGTGCCCTGACAAGCAACAAGAGTTGTACAGAACAGGGGCTGTGCGGCAAGCGTGCAGCCCCTTCCCTATCGCCGCGACAAGCTGGTCAACTCATTTTCCATAAGGGACCCCGAGTTTGCACTCCACCACCCGGGCAGCATCCGCTGTAGTTCCGCCATCAGGGATGCTCGACCCTCTGTTGGCGAGGCACCAATCCACTATCACTGACTGATTAGCTGGGATTTCGTGGCAGAGGACCTTGGCTGATGGCAGCTTGAATGGTCACATGCTTTACCCGCGTTTTGCACAAACGAGGGTGAGCGTACTCAAACCGCAGTTGGAAGAACGCTCCGGTTTTCGGGGGCGTTCACCGGACTCCAGACTTTCAATTCGACGGAATGCTCACGGCGGTCGTCCACTAAGGGGACCGCTTTCACGGCAAGTTCTTCTCCGTCGAGAAAGAGTTGATTCGCGTCGGCCGAATCAACGACGAGCCGGGTGATGGTGATGTGATAAACAGTTTGCCGGTAGCGGTAGTGGATTTTGTAGGTCGTCCAGCTTTTCGGAAGACGGGGGGTCAGACGCAGTTGATCTCCCGCGAGGTTCACGCCCAGCAGCGTTTCGACGAGCAGCCGATACATCCAGCCGGCAGATCCAGTGTACCAGGTCCATCCGCCCCGGCCCGTGTGCGGCGCTACCGCATACACGTCCGCGGCGATGACATAGGGCTCAACTTTGTAGGTGGAAATTTGTTCGGGCGTCCCGCCGTGATGGATGGGATTGAGCAGCGCAAACAACTCCCACGCGCGTTCGTCTTCTCCCATGAGAGCGAAGGCCATGGCGGTCCAAATCGCGCCGTGGGTGTATTGGCCGCCGTTCTCGCGCACGCCAGGAATGTAACCTTTGATGTAGCCGGGATTGAGCGGAGATTTGTCGAAGGGCGGATCAAACAGTTGAATCAGTCCGGCGTCGCGGCGGACCAGATGCTGATCCACGGATTGCATCGCCTGGCGCGAGCGGGGCGGATCGCCGGCGCCGCTAATCACCGACCAGCTTTGCGGCAGGGAATCGATCTGACATTCCGGATTGGTCTGGGAGCCGAGCGGTTCTCCATTGTCGAAGTAGGCGCGGCGATACCATTGGCCATCCCAGGCATGTTGCTCGATGTTCTGTTGCAGTTGCCGCGCTTGCGCGAGGCAGCGTTCGGCAAAAGCGGGATCGTGGTGTGCGCTCGCCAATTGGGCAAACTGGGTGAGCACGTCGTAAAGAAAGAAAGCCAGCCAGACGCTTTCACCGCGTCCCTGGTTTCCCACTCGATTCATGCCATCATTCCAGTCGCCGCAACCAATCAGCGGCAGACCGTGTTCGCCGAATTTCAGTCCGCGCTCGATGGCGCGCACGCAATGTTGGTAAAGCGTGGCCGACTCCTCGGAGCGATTCGGCAAATCATAGTAAGCTTCCTCCTCCGGCTTGACCGGTCGGGCTTCCAGGAAGGGAATCTTTTCGTCGAGGACGCCGGTGTCCGCGACGCACGAAACGTAACGGCAGGTCACGTAAGGCAACCACAGATAGTCATCGGAAAAATGCGTCCGCACGCCGCGTCCCGCCGGGGGATGCCACCAATGTTGCACATCGCCTTCTCGGAATTGACGCGCGGCGGCACGGAGCAAATGCTCGCGGGTCAGCGCCGGTTCGGCATGCACCAGCGCCATCACGTCCTGTAACTGGTCACGGAATCCGTAGGCGCCGCCGGATTGATAGAACCCCGTCCGGCCCCAGAGTCGGCAGCTCAAGGTCTGATACAACAGCCAGCCGTTCGCCATCACATTCACGGCGGGATCGGGTGTATCCACGTTCACCGCGCCAAGGGTTCGATTCCAATGGGACCAGACCCCTTCGAGCGCAAGGCGGCTGGCGTCTGCACGGCGAAAACGTTGGATCAGGTTCTGCACCTCATCTGCGTTGCGACCAACCCCGAGGCGAAAACTCGTTTCCCGTTCCTGCCCATCCTGCAAATGAAAGGCGACTTGCATCGCGCCGCACGGATCCAGCCCCGCACCGACTTTTCCGGAAAGGCGCGCGCGCTTCAGTGCCGCCGGCTGCGAGAGGCTTCCGTTTCGCCCAATGAACTCTTTCCGATCTCCGGTGAGAGTACGTGTTGCATCGTTCACGTCAAGGAACACGATGCGATCGGGGAATTCGGTATTGTAGTAATTGCGCGCCAGCAACGCGCCGGTCTTGAGGTCCACTTCGGTTTGCACGTGCAGCAGGCTTTTATGCCTCAAGTCGCCCAACACCCATTCCCAGTAACCGGTGACGGACAAGCGACGTGGACGTCCCGAGACGTTGCGCAATTTCAAAACCGTGAATTTCACCGGGGCATCCATCGCCACATAGACCCACAACTCGGAGGCGATGCCGTTTTCGGTATGCTCGAACACGGTGTAGCCAAAGCCATGGCGAATGACATAGGGCGTTGTGCCGCGCGCGGGCAACGGCGTGGGCGACCAAAACTGTCCGGTCTGCTCATCGCGAATGTAGAAAGCCTCGCCCGTGGTATCCTGGACGGGATCGTTGCTCCAGGGCGTCAGTCGAAACTCATGGGAGTTCTCAACCCAGGTGTAAGCAGCGCCGCTCTCGGAAATAACCGTCCCGAAATAAGGATTGGCCAGCACATTGACCCACGGCACCGGCGTCATCTGATCGTGCTGGAGGGTGATGACATACTCATGGCCGTCACGGGTAAAGCCGCCAAAGCCATTCGGAAAAATCAACTCGCGTTCAGCGAGCGGCGTCGGCAAATCGGCAGACCCGGAGCGGGTGGGAGTCAGGGCTGGGACCGAGGGTTCCCAAACACTTCGATGTTCCAGTTGTTCCGCCAGAGTTCCCTTCTCATCGTCCAGAACGATTCGTGCCGCGGATTGCAGCAGCACGCGATCATCGTTGGGAATCTGTTCGAGGCGCCGGACGAAGATGCCTCCTGGCTTGTCCAGCATCTGCGCTTCAATCCCTGAGGCAATCAGACTGGTGATTTGGTCGTGCAAGGACTGGTGGTAGACCGAAACGTCTTCGTTCAAAATAACCAGTTCGACGGTCAGCCCCTTCATGCGCCAGTACGAGTGTGCCCGGATCAGTTGCCGAACGATCTCGATCTTCGCCGTGTCGCTGATGCGGAGCAGGACGAGCGGCGCGTCGCCCGAAATGCCATAACTCCAAAGGCCGCTTTGGCCGCGCCGGTTGTTGCGCAGCACGCTGGGGTTGGCCCGACGAGCGGGGTCGGCATAGATCAACGCGCTGGCCAGCCGACCATAGAGCTGAGCTTCCGCCTCCGTGGCGTTGAGCTGGTGCAACGTCACCTGGCTGTGGGTCCACGCCAGATCGAAGGCGCGGTCAGCCATGCGGGAGCTTTGATATTTTTCCACATGCGCCAGCGCGGCTTCCCGGCTTTCGGTCACGCCCAAAACCAGGTCAATGATGGCTGTTCCATGGGGTGGCAAAGAGACGGTGCGCCGCAGCGAAATGATGGGATCGAGCACGGAACCGACGGTGTTGGACAAGGGCGACATGCTTTGCATGGCGGCAGGGTTGGCCAGGGTTCCGCCGCGTCCGACAAATCTGGAACGATCGGTTTCGCAGGAGATTTCTCCCTGTTCACCACCTTGACCCACCATCAGATGCAGCAGCCACGGCGGCCTTTCTTCCTGGGAACGGGCCCGGCGGGTGCAGAGAATGGCGGAGGATGTTCGTGCGAATTCCGTTTGCACGAAGAGATTGCTGAAAGCGGGATGCGCCGCGTCCGCAGCCGGAATCGCGAGCACCACTTCCGCGTAACTGGTCAATTCAATGACGCGTGCCACGGGTGTACGATTGGTGATCGTGATGCGCCGCAACTCCACGTCGTCTTCCGGCGACACGCTGATCTCGGTGTGGATGTCGAGGCCGACATGACGTTGCCGAAACTCCGCGCGCGCCTGCGTGAAGATGGCCTCGTAGCCTTTCGTCGCACGCAAGGTGGGTTGATACGCGGTGGACCAAAACTCTCCCGTCGCCAGATCGCGCAGATAGACAAACGTTCCCCAGCAATCGCGCGTGGCATCTTCGCGCCAGCGGGTGACCGCCAGATCGCGCCAGCGGCTGTAGCCGCCGCCGGCGCTGCTGATGACGACATGATAGCGACCGTTGGACAGAAGATGAACCTCCGGTGCCGGTGGTGTGGGATTCGTGAAAACACGCATCACGCTTTCGCCAGAAAGCGTCCGCGATGTCTCCGGTGTCGAATCTTCGGCGAACACGCTCGCGGCGGTCTTAGGCACACGCTCCTGCAACAGCAAGTCCGCGGCCTTGAGCAACGGACAGGCCATGAAGCGCCGTTGCATGGGGTAGTCCCGCAATAGATTGACCAGAGCCAGCAAACTCATCCCTTGATGATGCGCCATGAAGGATCGGATCGTGGCGCTCGTTTCGTCCGGCGGCAGACGCGTCGGCGTGTAATCCACCGCTTCGTAGAAACCGTAGGTGCCCAAGCGTCCCTCGACCGCCAGCCGTTGCAGGTTCTCACACGCTTCCGACCGGCGCGACCATCAGCGCCATGCGCGGTGGCGTAAGGAGCGATCACCAGGTCCTCGGCCAATCCTCGTTTCAAACCCAGGCCCGGCACGCCGAAGGCGCGGTATTGGTAGTTCAGGTGAACGTCGGTCCGGTTGTAGCCTGATTCGGAAATGCCCCACGGCACGCCGCGCAATTTCCCATACTCGATTTGTTGCTGCACCGCCGCTTTGCAGGTGTGATCGAGCAGAGTGTTCTCATAGTTGGGCATGACCAGCAGCGGCATCAGATATTCGAACATCGAGCCGCTCCACGAAACCAGGATCGGCTCGCCCCGCGAAGCGACGAGCAGACGGCCCAGCGAGAACCAGTGGTCCTGCGGAACTTGCCCCAGAGCGATGGCGACGTAGCTGCACAAGCGCGCCTCCGAGGCCAGCAGATCATAGAAGCTGGTGTCACACCGGCGTTCGGTGACGTTGAACCCGGTGGAAAACAGATCCCTCGCCGGGTCGAACAGAAAGGTAAAATCCATCGCGGCCAGTTCGTCGCTTTGCCTGGCCAAGGTTTCCAATGCGAGCAGGCGCTGACGGGCATGGTCGCTGGCTTCACGCAGGCAGCGTGAGAGTTCAGTGAGATATGTTTGTTCTTCCTGCCGGGATTGGGAAGGTTCCGTTGGGAGGTCCTGCAATGCCGCTTCGATCAACGGACAGAGCGATTGGTCGAACTTCGAGACCTCTCGCAAGGTTGGCGCTTGGTCGAGTTGGGCGAGCTTCTCCTCAAGCCTTGCGGCCGCCGATGTGAAGAGGCTCTTATCTTCTTTCGCAGCAAGGGAGGGAGGCGTTGGAACCTCCTCACGCTGGCTGCTACGACTTGGGGTTGGCAAAGCCAGCCATGACGCGAGGAAAAGCATGTCCTCCAAGTGCTCCTCGCAATTCCGCTTCAGCGTCTGGGCCCACCCTTTGAGTTCTTCCTCTTCGTTCGCCAGCGAAGCGGCGATCCTGGTCGCCTGGCCCGTCGCCCTTTCCAACAAGGCAAACGCCGCGCGCAGACTGGAAGGTGCTTGCGCCAATTCTGCGTCGAGCTTTGCCAGCGCAGCATTTTCGCGGGCCAACTCTCTGAGAATCCTCACCGTGTCGCGCAGACCGGCAAAAATCTGTGGCGTGAAGATTCTTTCATCGGCCTGTTCCCTCAGTCCGGAGCCGAGCGTCAGCAAATGTCCCGCAAGGTTGCCGCTGTCCACACTCGAAACATAGAGCGGAAGGAGTGGCTGCAGCGTTCGCGTGTCATACCAGTTGTAGAAATGCCCGCGATGCCGTTCGAGTCGTTGCATGGTGGCGAGGGTGTCTTGCGTGCGTCGAATCAAGCCGCCCACCGAAAGATACCCGAAATCCCGGGCGGCCAGATTGGCGAGCAGCGCCAGGCCCATGTTCGTGGGCGAGGTGCGCGACGCAATCGTCGGGGCGGGAACTTCCTGAAAATTGTCCGGCGGCAGCCAGTTCTCCTGCGCGGTGACAAAGGTCTCGAAGAAATGCCAGGTCTTGCGGGCGGTGTGTCTCAGAAACGTCAATTGCTCTGCCGTCAAATCCGGCGCCGGCGATTCAATGGGCTGGCTGATCCACCAGGCGATCCACGGAGCGGCGAGCCAGAGGCCAAGGATCGGCAGGGCCAAAGACAGTTGGGCCGGCTGCATGGTGGCCAGGAAAAGTCCGGTCGCCAGCGCGACAACCGGCGCGATCCACATCGTGGCATAAAAGCCGGCGAGGTCTGCGCGCGTTGTCCGTTCGGAATCACTCGACGTTTGCCATTCGAGGAGTCGTTTGTGCGTCACCAGCAGCCGCAGCAGCGTCCTTCCGATTGCGTCCAGGCTGATGAAGGCGTCGTAGGGTAGAAATGCCAGGGTGAGAAAGATCTGGCCGAGCTGCCGGCCGCACGACCCGGCCACTCCCCGCAGATGCATCGCCCACGGCAAATCGGCCGGCTTGCGAAACACATTGACCAGCGCCGCCAACAATCCGGGGAGCGTGATGATCGAAAGGACCAGCAGCGATCCAAGGCCGCCGAGTTCAGGAGAGAGCAGCCAAGCACCCAGCATGAGGAGCATCAGGGCAACGGGGACGAGACTGCGTCTCAGGTTGTCGAAAATCTTCCACTGGGACAGCACGGAAAGCGGATTGGCAATGCGACGGGCGTCAGAACCGGGAACCCGCGGCAGGAGCCATTGCGTGATCTGCCAATCGCCGCGAATCCAACGGTGACGCCGGTCAATGTCCACGTTGTAGCGGGAAGGATACTCTTCGTAGAATTCCACGTCGCTCACGAGGGCGGAGCGGGCATGACACGCTTCCAACAAATCGTGGCTGAGAACGGTATTCTCCGGGAAGCGTCCGTTCATGGCTCGCTGGAAGGCATCCACATCGTAAATTCCTTTTCCGATGAACGAGCCTTCCTGGAAAACATCCTGATACACGTCGGACACTTCCCGCGTGTAAGGATCGATGCCCGCGTCGCCGGCAAAAAGCCGGACGAACCAGGATCGCCGGGCGCTCGGCAGACTCACGCCGACGCGCGGTTGCAGAATGCTGTAGCCTTCGGCGACAATCCCGCGCACGGCATCGAACTCCGGACGGTTCAACGGATGGGCCATCGTGCCGACGAGCTGACGGGCGGCCTCGCGCGGAAGTTGGGTGTCGGTGTCGAGCGTGATGACATACTTGATGGCCGGCAGGATGGCCGTCTCCCCCACGATCTCGGAAAAGCACTCGCGAGAACCGCCGCGGAGGAGGGCGTTGAACTCCGTGAGCTTTCCACGCTTGCGTTCGTAACCCATCCACAAGCCTTCTCCGGCGTTCCAGCGGCGCGGGCGGTGAAACAAGAAGAAGAGATCTTGTCGGTCGGACAAATATTTGCGGTTTAGCATCTCGACTCCGGCCCGCGCCCGCTGAAGCAACACTCGATCTCCAGGCAGAACCTCCTCCGGTGCGTCGCGGAAATCCGTCAGCAAGGCGAAGTGAAGGTGCTGATCCCGATTCGCGAGATGATGAATCTCCAATGTCTCGATGAGGCGATCAACGCCTTCCAAGCTCGTGAGCATCGTGGGAACGACCACCATCGTGCGGCAATCGGAAGCGATGCCGGAGGAATAATCCAGGCGCGGGAGCAGGCGGGGTTTCACCAGCAGCGTGGACAGCCAGTTCATCAACGCCACGGCCAGTTGGCTGGCACAAAGGAGGAACACCAGGGTGAAGACCAATGAGTTTCCATCCCTGCACTTCGAGCGTCCGGGCCTGCTGCACAAACCCGAACGTGGCGAGTAAGGTGAGCACGCCAATACCGCCCGCATAAAACGTCAGCGGAAAACGGTGGATGCTTCGCTCGATGATCGTCCGCCAGGGCCACCGCACATCCGCCATGCGCTCCAGCATGGACTGGCCTTTGTCGATCAGATAGAAGCCCACGTGGGCGGTCCGGTCGTCGTGCCCTTTTTGCCGGGCGCCGTCTGCGGCCAGTTGGACGGCCTTTTGCGCGACTTCCACTTCCGAAAGTTGGCTGTGCCGGGCAGATGGCTTCGACCGAATGGCGATAACGATCACGGGTCGGAAAATCCATCTCGCTGTAAACGTCGGCAGGGTCGGAACGCAAAGTCTCCTCGACCAGACTCAGGGTCTCCACGAACTCCTTCCAGTCCATGGCGCTCAAAAAACGAAGACTGGCAATACTGTGGCTGACGGAAACCTGGTCGGCCGCCTGATTTTGACTCTCCAGATGGACAAGCTGTTCGATGGACAACCCTTGTTCCACGAGCCGCTGTTCGAGCCAGCTGCGTGCGAGATGCAACACCGGACTTTGTCGCGACAAACGCTGACAAAATTCCGCCACGAACGAACTGGAGATGGGAAGATCGGATTTCGCCATGTCCGCCACCACCACAACGAGGTGGGACGGATTCTTTTCCGCCATATCCTGCAAACGATCCACCCACAAGTCCGCAAGATCGCGATCCTCCCGGGCGATGGTCAGCCGGGTGGTGACGCGCTGGAGATTTTCAATCAACCCCAGGCGCAACATGATTGGAATGGCCCACAACTCGCCCAGTTTCAAGGAACCCACCGTTTGGTAAGCGGCGATGAAGGCGCTGAGCGATCCCGCATCAATCTGTGCATCCACGTGCGAGATCAATTCGAGCACGATGTCGTAAACGCGCGGAAGTCCGGCGGAAGGGCCGTTCAAGAGGCGAGGCAACTCCCGGCTGTAGCCACGGGGCAGATGCCGCCTGGCCATTTGGATCTGCTCTTCGATCAGGTAGAAGTTGTCGAGCAGCCATTCGGCGGCGGGAGTGACACGCGGCTCTGGCCCACGGCGAGGGTCGCGCGATTGAAGGCTCTTAGTACGTCCTCGTTTTGGCCCAACCGGGCCAGCAGACGGTTGGAACCCTGCCGAGTGACTACCTGGTGATTGGCCGCGAGAGCTTTGGCATGGCGGGCCAATTGTTCGACACTGAACAACTCGGCCCGCAATGGCAGCTCGCTCGCGCCTGGGCGCGAACGCGTATGGCCGGCCATCCAGTTTTGAAAACGCAATGGCAGAGTCTGCATGTTGTTCTTACTTCCTGTCACGATTCCTGCAATTAACCTGCCCGCAGGAATTCATGCTGTTGGACACCTGTCGGCTCGCCCGTCGCCATCGGGGCAGGCTGGGCAATGTTCAGTTCCAGCCCGGGCAATGGTCACGCCCACCGAAATAACGTTGCCGCTTTGGCGATGATTTCTCCCAGCATGATGCGCTGGAGAGCCGGCAGATGATATGGGGTGTTACCCCCACCGGCGATTGCTGCGTGGGTGTTCGAAGGTTCCTGCATGAGACCTTGTCCGGCAGCGCAGGCCGATTTGCCGGTGCTGACAATTCGCATCGTGGGGCGGGGACTGCATTCACCAAGGACCAATTCCAGCATTCGCGCCGGATGTGTGCGCCTCGATATCGGAACATGATCGGGCGACTAGGGGAATGGCGAATCGCCAGGGGGATGAGTCAGGAGAATGTGGCGAGGCTCGCACGCGCCAGTGGCTTTCGCAGATTGAGGCGTGCCAGCTTGGTTGAATTTGGTCCGCCTGATCAGGGTATGCCGCGAGCTTGAACTGTCGGAGAGCGCTTCCCCTAATCCATGGTAGGGTTACACCCCATCGCTGAAGGCCAGCCCATCGCGTAGTGTATGAAAGGAGATGGTGAACATATTGCCATCCAAAACGAAAGGACATGCCATGCATCTCTTATTCCCACCGGTTCTTGCCAGTGGTATCTACATTGGCGGCGGCGCAGTCGGCCTTATTCTCGTCATCATTGTTGTGGTGCTGTTGCTTCGCCGCTAGCTGAAGTAGCTTATGGCATTCTGAGACGCATCGCGGCGCGGTTTCGTCGGATAGATGAGCCTTCGGGCAGCACCTCCCAGCATTGACTGTAGGGTTGTACCCCATAGGACAGGGCCGCCGCATGGCGTATTATGATTCTATCGTAGACCCCAGAACATCGTAGGGAAAACATGGAAGGCTGGAGAACCAGATGACAATGGAGGGGGCAGGAGCAAGGAGGCTCGCTGATCGCTGCCGGCTGGTGCGGGGCGCATCAGGTGGCAGTGGACGCGTGGCCAATTGAAAGGAGAATCTTATGCTGTGGACGATTGCTGTAATACTGACGATTCTGTGGCTGCTGGGGCTGGTGAGCAGTTATACGATGGGCGGGTTCATTCACCTCCTGCTGGTGCTGGCCGTTGTCGTGGTGCTCGTGGGGATCATCCAGGGACGACGACTTGTGTAAGAAGCCGTTATGGGCAACAGAAGCCCACACTCAGAAAGGGAGGTGTAACAACTGGGGGAAATGGGAAGGAAGTAATATGGAGAATGGAACAACAAAGAATGTAGCAACAAAGAATGGAGCAACCAGATGAAGAAGCATATGTTGGTGATTTGCGTGGTCGCGTTCGCCTTGGCGTTGACATTCATGCCGGCTGGGTGTCGCGACCGAAAGATTTCCGAACCCAAGAGCACCAGCGTCAGCAGGGATGGCACTGTTAGGTCGAAAGAGGAGACCGTTACCCAGGCGCCGGACGGCACCGTCACCAAGACAGAAGAGTCCAAGAAGACCACCCCTCCCGACAAGCCCTAAGGGGCTCCGGGGGCGGACCGGGGAGATGAAAAAAGGGCATAGAGTGCAAAAACTGATCGCAACCTAAACCGAGCGCCTCCAAGGTGTTGACGCCGAGATCGTACCTCTGCGAGGGGGCAGCCTTTCATGGGATTATTTGGCTTCGACGGCACCACCGTGCCGCAAGGAACGAAGCACGTCGGCGGCTGGATATTGGAAAGTCACCATCGATGCCGCAGGCAGAGAGAACGCATGGGAGGACTCGGCAGCGAGCGTCAATGACATCTATCACAGGGTCTTGAATGTTGCCTGAGTTGCTCGATACGGCGAGGTTCCAGTGACTTCGGTGTGCCTCTGCTCCCGGGTCCACCAGCCGTGCCGCCTTCCGCATTGGCTGCGGGCCGCTCCACGGATAGCGCTCGATGTATACGCTCGCGCCCTGTGACGCGGTGCTGTTCCACAGAATGCAGTGGCTGATGAGCGGATTGCTGCTGTCTTTGCTCGCGCCGGCGGCGGCGTCATTGGCTACAAGCGCGCAGTTAATGATCGTAGGATTACCCACTTGGCCCCACAGCAGGAACTGGGGGTACTACCCAAGCGGCGGGCTTGGGCTCATTGTCTTGATTCTGCTTGTGCTGGTCCTTATGGACCGGCTTTAGAGATAGAGGTAACAGAACTTTTGCAGGAAAAGGAGTTGGCATCATGAAGGGCTCAACAGAGGTAGTGAGGGGTCGCATCCAGGAAGCGGCGGGTGTGCTGACCGGCAACAACAAACTGCGTGTCCAGGGCCGGGCGCATCAGGCCGTAGGTCACGTCAAGCTAGCCGCCGAAAAGCGCGTCCGGCAGGCAAAGGAGTCCGCCCGGAAGATTGTGAACAAAGCGACGATTATCGCTCAAGAGGCCGTCGACAAAGCCAAAAGCAAGTATTAGCGGATCGTCGCTGGCGTGGGCTGGTCCCCATTGCGATCCTGGCCCTCAGTGTATTGCCGCAGACGGTCCGCATCCTGCGAGAATACGAGCGCGGCGTGATTTTCCGGCTGGGCAAGCTGCTGCGGGCCAAGGGACGTGGGATCGTCCTGCTCATCCCCACCGTAGACCGCATGGTGAGAGTGGATTACTGAATGCAACTGATGGGTGTCCCACGGTCCTCCGCAACTGCACCTTCAGCCAGAACAACGCCAACCGCCGCAGCTCGCCCCACGCCACGTCCCTGCATAGCTGTGAGGCGTGCGAAGGTCTGCCCAAAGCACCGGGGCTGCACGGTGATCGCACAGCCCCGGGTTAAAGACCACTCATAGCCCTTACGGCGGTTACTCCGTGTGGATCACGATGGAGCCGCCGCCAATGGGCTGACCATTCTCATATCCTGAACCAGCGAAGCCGTTGTCGTACTCAACGATCTCAACACCAACATTATCCTCTGTCCAGATCTTGATCCGCAGAGTGTCAGGACTGCTGTCGCCGGCCCAGATCTGGAACTTGTAGTTTCCAGCCCCGTTGATTGAGCCAGTGCCTTTGAATTTTGCGTAACTCGATCCGGTGACTACGAGCCACTCGTAGCTGGTACTGTGGAAGTTCAGATCGCCCGCCTTGAACTGGAACTCCGTGTTGCCGGTCGGCACAGTCGCACCGTTCTGGTACTTAGAGACAAAGCCAAAGCTGGCTTTGCCCTCGATTGCCATATATGGATGCGGACCCACGGGAGACCACATCCATCCGCCGCCGGTGACGCAGCCGCCTTCGGGATCATAGACGACCACGAAAGCAGGCAGGTCATCGTTGACTGTGTCTGTCATGCCGCTGGCCCCGGCGGTATCCGTCACGGTCAGCGAGATCGAGTAGATGCCAGCCGCTGCAAATGTGGCCTGCCCCGTCACCAGATCTTCAGCCACGATGCCATCGATGGCCAGAGGTCCGGTCCAATGCTCAGCGATGATGGTCCACTTGGCTGTGTGGCTGTCACCAGGATCCTCCTGGTCAACAATCGTGCCGGCGAGCGCTACGGTAGTACCAACAGGCACGACAAGACCTGAACTCGGCCCGGTTATTGTAGCTTCTGGTGCATGGTTCAGTCGCACGCTCGGGCCGCCGGGTTCTGTGATAAGTCCATTGGCGGTCAGATCATCGTCGCCTCTCAGGCCATCCACAAGATGCAGGACGACCTGGTTCGACGAGATTTCCGCCCCAGTTGTGCCGTCATAAAGGAACTCGTACCAGTGGTTGTCCGGATTATCCGGGGTCGGGCCATACTTGTAGTAGGTTCCTATCGTCTGGCCCACCGGCAGGATGATCGTCACTGTCGCACTGCCGCCCACTCCCATGCCTGACAGGGTAAAGTCAAAGAACCCCACAGGGAACTCCACGCCCGATGGGGCATCGGCCGGCGACGGATTGCCAACGGCAGTGGTGTTTTGAACTGCTGTTCCCTCGGACGACACGAGAGTCACGTATTGCCCGTCCACGGCATTGGGCAGAGACGCCACGTCGTTTTGCTGGCTGTCCGGCACGCCATCGGCATTTCCATCTCCGCCATTGGGGGCGCCATCCTCAACCTCGCTTGACACGCCATCTGAGTCCTCAGTCCAGGCCGACAAAAACGTCCCGGAGATCACTTGCCGCGTCGGGATAGCCGGACCCTGCCAGGCAACGGCCAGGTTATCTCCGCCCCACATTTGTGCGCACAGGGCCTCGATGTAGTATCTTCTGCCGGCCTCCAGATAGACAGGACTTGACCTCTGCTCCGGCCCGCCGGCTCCACCACCAACGTTGTCAAAGTCGCGCGCCGGCGTCCAGCCTGGCACACTGGCAATCTGCGCTGCGTTGGCAGGATCTTCATCCGCGCTCAGCCACAGTTGGCTCTGGTCATCGCTGGCAATCCAGAACGTGTAGCTGCCGGTTTGTGGCGGATGCAGGTAGCCGCGAACACGCGTCCCGTAAGTATACCGCCAGTCGCTCGGGCCTTCGAAGCTCGTCCGCAAGTCGCTTTGATTGGGGTCATCCGGAAATGTAGGAAGTGCCAGGAGACTTCCCACAGTGGAGTCGGTGCCCCAGAAGTACTCAAACAGGATGTGGCCCTCTGCCGGGTAGTTGTACGGATTGGGGTCGACGGTCAGAGTCAAGCCTGGATTATTGGCTTGGATGATCGGAATGTCCGTGTTGTATGCCTCTGCGCTCAGGGGATTATCACTCAGCCGAAGCTCCGACAAATGGGTAAGGCTTGTCAGAGCGGAGATGTCAGAGATTTGAGCGCTCTCCAAATACAGTTGTCGCAGTTGGGTCAGCGATGCCAGTGGAGTTACGTCCACGACCTGATCGTTGCCGGCCCAGAGCCCTTGGAGGGCTGTCAGATTTTGCAGAAAGCTGATGTCTGAGATGAGATTGCCTTCGACGCTCAGCAGCGTCAGGCCGGAGAGATTCGACAGCCACGAGAAGTCGGTGATCTGGTTCCAGCCCAGGGCCAGGGTTGTCAGATTTGTCAGCTCGGATAGCGAGGAGGCGTCAGTGATCTGGTTCCCGGTCAGCAGCAAGCTTGTCAGATTCGTCAGCCCGGATAGCGAGGAGACGTCAGTGATCTGATTGCTTTCCAGACGCAACTCGTTCAGCAGCGAGAAATTTGCCACCACACTGATGTCCGTAAGCTGGCCTTCCGTCAGCCAAAGGGAGCGGAGATTGGTGAGCCCTGCCAGCGGCAGAATGCTCGTGAATTGGTTGCGGCGGATGTCCAGTAGCTCTAGCGAGGTCAGCCCCGCCAAAGGAGAGATATCGCTGATCTGGTTCCAGCCCAAGTGAAGCGTCTTGACGCGGCTGAGTCCGGAAACCGCCGAGATGTCGGTGATCTGGTTATTGTAGAGGTTCAGATACTCAAGGCTGACTAGCCCGGAAACGTCTGAGAGAGAATTGACCTGGCAGCTATACAGACTAAGTGCCGCAAGGCTACGGAGGCCAGATAGATCGGGGACAGTGGTAATCGGGTTCACACCTAAATCGAGGTTGGTCAACGCGGTCAAACTCACCACCGGACTCATGTCACTGATCTGATTGTACTGCAACTTGAGAACAGTGAGATAAGGCATGCCCGACAAGACGCTGATATCACTGATTTGGTTGTCGTTCAAATAGAGGTATCGCAGATTCGTCATGTCCGCAAGAGCATCAATACTGTTGATCTGATTGGCCTGTAGGCGCAGATCGACAAGGTCATTCGAATCTGACAGCGGACTGATGTCGCTGATTTGGTTGTTGTATAGATAGAGGGTGCGCAGGTAGGTCATGTTCGACAGAGCGGAGATGTCATTTATGGGGTTGTTATTGAGCCGCAGGTCGTCCAACTTCGTGAGTCCCGATAGAGCGGAAATGTCGCTGATCTGGTTCGAGGGCAGCCTCAGTCTGTACAGATTCAACGCATACTCTAAACCTGTGAGATCAGTGATTCCGCGTGATGGCGCTATGAGCGAGTACAGTGCCAGCATGTCGCTCGGCATAGGATCACTGACTAAGCCCAAGGTCTCTTTCACTGCCTGTTTGAGATTGGCATCGGCGAAATACACAGGCTCCTCGGCCTGCATAACGGCCAGCGGCATAAGCGAGCTGATCGCACCGCAGACTGTTTGGTTGCCGGTGTTGACTGTGGTCGTGCATTCAGCCCATTCGCCGTTTTCATACCGCATCAGGCGGAACGATTCGGGTGGTCCTGCGAAACCGATGCCGTTGTAACTGATGCACACCTGAACCTGCCCTATGTAAGTGGCAGTTGTCGTAACGTCATAGAATACGGGCGAATTGCCCAGTAGGTATCCTGCGGGGGCAGGCGGACCGCTGGGGAAGGTGGTAAGAGTAGTGCCACCAGAAACCGTAACTTGCTCAAAGGTCAGGGTCATGGGCGTGCTGCCCGTGGTGGTATCTATAGGGCTAATCGCGGTGCCAAATCCCTCCGGCGTGGGAGTCGGCCCATAGCTGCCCCCACCCTGGATAGTGACTTCGTCAATGACACCGGTGAAATAGCGCCCGCTCCCAAGCTCGTATCCGATTCCAAGATAGAAGGGTTGCCCCAGCGTGTAGAAGATAGTGCCTGAGACATTGCCACTGGCGCTTAGGGGGCCGTTAAGAAAGTGCCTTATGGTAGAGCCCTCTTTCTGGACAACAAAATGTTGCCATTCCTCTGCGGTCAACTGAGTTGTAATATTATCGCCTTGCCAACCCTGCCAAGTACCGTTCTGGTTGTATGCGAAGTAGTACCTGTTTGTGTTCGAACCGTCTTGCTGAATGACATACCCCTGGTCGCCCTGATGACCACCTAATATATCTGCATACGTATTTTGGGTCGGGCCAGGCTTTACCCACAGTCCAATGGTTATGTTATCAGTAGGCTTTAGGCTCGCATCGCTTCCGCAATCGACGTAGTTGTCCTGACCGTCGAACCTCAGGGCCAAACCAAGGTAACCGGCCTCGTAAGATGCTCCATAAACCGTCCCATCATTCCCTCTGCCACTGCTGTCAGAGGCGTTGCCATCGAGGTGCCAGGAGGCGACCAATTCGCCTTGAACCGAACTCGCGAACACTACAAGTACTGCTACCATAAGTCCTGTTATCTTCTTCATCCTTTGTTCTCCTTAGAGATTCTCTTCTATCTTTTTCTTGGTGTGAATCGCTAATAACCGTTCCAGGAATCCTCATTAGGTGGTTGACAGCTAAGCACGGCCCTCTGTTTGTTTCTGCCTCCTTCTCCAAGCATTTGCTTGCTCGCTCCGGGTGCCTTCATTTGAGTGCCCTCCGGAAAAGGTCTGCAAAACAGTTGGTGATGGTACGCGTTCCTTGCGCTGATGGTCTCATTTCTTCCATGCGCCTCCAAGCAATGGTTCTATTCAGGTGAATTCACCCAAGCACCAAAGCGTCAGCCATTGTAGTCCCACGTGTCACCGTGCCTATACGTAGAACTACGTATTTCTTCGCATGAAGAGTCGATTTCTATGCCGAACGCACGCGTTGCAGTCGGCATTTGCCTTTCAAGAACCCCATTTCTGGACGATGCGGAAGGCGATCACCGCCTGAACCGCCGTGTCATGAGTTGGTGCCGGGATTTCGGACGTACCAATGTCATAGGGGGGTACGGAACCTGCACCGGATAGGACACGCCGTGTGGGGGATTTCTGTGCAATACCTGTCTCTTGAGCAGCGGCGTCCCCGATGCCTTGATGCGGTCCCGAGTGAGCGGGGCGGCAAGACCTGCCAGAGCGGGTGAAGGCAGCGATTATGACATCTGTATGGCCGCACGGTGGCAGGGGCATATCACAACAATCCACAGGCAACCTGTTACTAACTATCTATCAGAGAACAGGAATAAGTGACGCCCGTTTACGCCTGGGTTTTTCATGGTGCAGCATGGGTAGGGAGACTTGCCGGCGGATCTATGTGGGCTGGGACTATGTCGCGATTACGTGACTTCCACGCCTATCGCCCCAAAAAAGTGGCTTGGGGACTGGAGAATACGTGTTTTCCGCAAGCGACGTGGCCTGGCACCGAAGATCGCCGTGCCGCCACGGGGTGGCAGGCCGGTCTGGGCACGGGAATCGGGCCTCACGAAGAGATGAAAATACGTATTTCTACGTATTGACTCTGCCGGCCAAAAGTGGTAATATACTTCAACTGGTGGTTTTCCTTTAGATATGCGAACACAAGGTGTTACGGACTAATGCGCGGCTTGGTGTTCGCGTGAGAGCAGGCACCGAGAGACACACCGGAACGGATTTCAGTAAGATCGCGTGTACCGAGAGAGCCTTTTTGTGCTTTTTCGTGGGCACGGGCTTGGCTGTTATGGTTGGTAGGCTTGGAGCAGGCAATCTGTAAAGCAAGTCACGGGCCGGATGTGCTTGGGAAATGAGACTCCCATTGTCGGCGTTGCACGGAACGCGACCAGTCATCCGCACGGATTGCCCAGAGAAGCCTGAGACAGCTTGGGAAGAACACCCCGCATATAGGCAGGGGGCAGAATGACGGAGTAGGTGGAGGAACGAAGAATCGAACAGGACTGCCACGGATGGTAGAGTAGAGATCTCGACGACTCGCACATGCGATGAGAATTGAGAAGAACGGTGGGTTGGCAGGATGCCCTGGCGAAACGACGGCTCATCCGCTTGGTCCGACCTTGGGTGCGCCGTTTGTGCTTGGAGGGGGGCGTTTTATTTCTACCATCCTATGCAATTGTGCAAGTGCCTTCAGCGGTTCTCGTCCAGGGATGTCGTCAGCCTTGGGCCGCCTTGGCAAGGGCACCAGGGGGACTCAAGGGGGTGGCTTCGTTCCGAATAATGCTCGCGGTTTTTCGGGAACTGTGAGCAGCGTTTGGCACCGGTTGGAAGGCTGCATGGAGCTTCGTGATTAGAAGGTTGCAGGGAGGCTACCTGCACTGCGATGCCCCGGCTTTACGCCGTGCTCTGCGGTTTCCCCGCGATAGCACGTAATTGGCAGTGACGTTTTTGCAGCGCACATGGACAGGCTCCCAGGCGCTGGATGGCAATCGTTAAGGACGCCTCGACATACACCGACGGGGACGGAGTCTGCCCGGAGTGTTCAGCGTGGAGAAAACCCGTGAATACCAACATGCGTGAATTCGGCAGTGGCGACAACCGCCAGGACGCCAATATGGGATATCCCGGGCCGATGATGGAGGGCGTCGCCGGGTATGACAGCCTGTTCCGGATCCTCTGGCGCGGATGGTGGCTCATTCTGGTCTGCACCGTGTTGACGCTGGCCGCTGCGGGCCTCTATCTGTATATCGCCACGCCACAGTATCAAAGCACGTCGCGGATCCTGGTCGAGAAACCCGGTCAGCAATCACGATCCGATGTCCCTCAACCGGTGGGCAGCACGTCGAATAATTACCTCCAGACGCAGGCGAGCATGATCACCAGTCGGGAGATCGTCACCGCCGCCCTGAGGGATCCCAATGTGCTCACCCTCTCCACGCTCAGGAACACGGACTCTGCCGTGGGAGAGGTGATCCGCACCCTATCTGTCTCGGTCGGCAGGGGTAGCGACATTATCAGCGTGGCAGCCAAGTCCGCCTACCCTGACGATGCAGCCCAGATTGTCAACGCCGTGGTGCGGGCCTACGAACGCTGGCACGAGACCAATAAGCAGCTCAGTACGGCCGATCTGCTGGGAAACCTTAATGCCCAGTTGGAGAAACGCTACGGGGAGTTGCGCGAAACGGCAAGAGCGGATGATGTTCGAGCAAAGGAACCCGAAAGTGGTCGAGAACGGCGAACGTAGCTTCGGCTCCAGGACCCTCGATTTGCTCAAGGAGGACCTCGCCGCGGCCCATGTCAGTACCATTGAACAGGACTCCTATTATGCAGGGCTCCAGCAGTTCGCCAACGAGCCGAACAAGCTGCGGCAATACGTTTACAGCCACCGCGTCGGCATGAGGACTCCAGCGGACGACCAGGAACGTATTCGTCTCGAGAACGAACTGTTCGCTACCAAGTCACAGCTTGAACAGCTCACCTCGGTCGGCGTGTCTATGCAACAGAAGACGTTTCTGCAGAACCGGCAGACCCAGCTTCAAGAGCAAATCGCCCAGATCGACAAGGACTTCGTGCAGAACCAGATTGCCGTGGCCAAGGCGTTCGCGGAGAATGCCCACGAACGGGAAAAGCAGTTGAAGGCCGCATACGACAAAGAGTTCGCTGAGATCCAGAGTCTCAGCGGACAGAATGCGGAGTATATTTTCATCCTCGCCGAGTGCGAAACGATCGAGAGCCTGTGCGACAGCCTCCTGAAGCAGATCAATGCCCTGGATGTCAATGCGAGCTTCGCGGGACTGAAGATTCACGTGCTGGAGAAGGCGATGCCGGCGCTGAGACCGTCCTCGCCGAAGCCGTTCCGGATTCTGCCGCTCGGATTGATGCTGGGGGTGTTGGCAGGGGCGGGCCTGGCGCTTGTCCGGGACTGGCGAGACCAGCGTGTTCGCTCGGCGGACGAGATCACGGCGATGCTTGGCGTCCCGGTGCTCGGAGCCATGCCGTCCATACCCAGGCGCAGTCTTACCGCACGCAGTCAACTGCTGGCAGCTCCCAACTCAGGCGATGCGGAAGCGTACCGGGTCATTCGTACAGCCCTGTTCTTCGGCGTCCCTCGCGACGAGGCCCGGACCGTCCTGGTCACCTCTCCCGCGCCGCTGGAGGGAAAGACCACGCTTGTGACCAATCTCGGCATCGCCATGGCACGGGCCGGGCAAAAGACACTCATCCTGGACGCCGATCTCCGTAGGCCCATGCAGCACCGGGCCTTTGCAATGAATGGACATAGCAAGGGTCTCTCCGAGGTACTGGATGGAACAGCCGCTCTAGAGGATGCCATCCGGCACACGGTGGTCCCGGGACTTGACGTCCTGGCGAGCAAGCACGCCGTGGAGAACCCCTCGGAGCTTCTCAGCAGCTCCCTCTTCGCCGGTCTGCTGGAAGGGATCACGCGAAAGTATGACCGCGTCCTTGTGGACTCGCCCCCGGT
Source organism: Sedimentisphaerales bacterium (assembly GCA_963708075.1). Taxonomy (GTDB): domain Bacteria; phylum Planctomycetota; class Phycisphaerae; order Sedimentisphaerales; family Anaerobacaceae; genus PLanc-01. The sequence continues at coordinate 2,052,341 of OY970194.1, read as the reverse complement.
GGGCATCGCGGCGGATGCACAGGTCCTCGCCGCTCTCTGCGATGTGACGCTGCTTGTCCTCAGGGCGGACCACTCGACGCGAGGCATCACCCAGCATGCCCGGGATCTGCTGCTCACCGTCGGGGCCCGTGTCGCAGGCGTTGTGGTGAACGACGTCTCTGCGAAAGACAGCCGATACACCAGTTACAGCAGCGCCTACAGCCAATACGCAGGTCATTATGGTCCTGAGGGCGGCCAGGCAGCACGCAAGAAATCGCCATCGCATGGCGACCTGCCCGGCGGGGGGGGAGCCGCAGCTCCCGAGGAAAGACAGTAGCGCCATCGCCACTCGGACGAAGGGAAACGTGACAACCTACATCTGTGTCTATTTCGGCTCGGCATACCTGGCCCTGCTCGCCACGCCTCTGGTGATCTGGCTGGCCCGGCGGATTGGTGCTGTGGACTACCCGGACGCCCGCAGCGTTCATACCCGACCCGTCCCGCGGATCGGCGGCATCGCGATCTATCTGTCGTCGATGGCCCTGATCGTCTCGCTGCTCTTCTTGAATAACGGCATCGGCCAGCAGTTCCGAGCCGTGTGGCTCCAGGTCATCACGCTGCTCGGCGCCGCGACCGCGATCTTCCTGGTCGGACTGGTCGATGATCTCCGCAGGCTGCGAGCCAGCGTCAAGTTCATGGTGGAACTGCTCGCCGCTGCGGCCCTGTGCGGAGTGGGCGTGCGGATCGGCAGCGTTGGCCTCGGTGGGGAATTGCCCACTTCGCTCGGCTGGCTGAGCTGGCCCCTTACGTTGCTGTGGATTGTGGGAGTGACGAACGCCGTGAATATGAGCGACGGGCTCGACGGCCTGGCCGCCGGCGTCGCCGCTATAGCCTGTGGTGTGATCGCGGTCTTCGCCATCTATGGAAGCACGATCCACACCGGTCTGGCCGCGAGCAACGATGTCATTATGGCGCTCTTCGCACTGGCGCTTCTGGGTGGCCTGTCGGGCTTCCTGTTCTTCAACTTCAACCCGGCCAAGGTCTTCATGGGCGACTGCGGCAGCCTGTTCATCGGCTTCACTATCGCCGCCGCCAGTGTGATGTGCGTCTCGAAGTCGGCGGCCCTCGTCGGCCTCGCGCTGCCGGCCCTGGCCCTGGGCATCCCGATCTTCGACACTCTGTTCTCCATGCTCCGGCGGTTCCTAGAGCGCCGCTCGCTCTTCGCCCCGGACCGCAGCCATTTCCATCACCGCCTGCTCGAGCTCGGCTTGAATCAGCGGCGAGCCGTCATCATCATCTACATCGCGACCCTGCTCGCCGCCGGCATCGGCCTGTACATGCTCATCAGCGACAGTGTCAGCGCGGTGATCGTATTCGGTGGCGTCCTGCTCCTGGTTCTGCTCATGTTCCGTGCCGTCGGCGTCGTCCGGCTGCACGAGGTATTGATTCGCCTCAAGGCAAAATACGAAGGCGCCCGCCAGGAGCGGGACGAGCGAAGGGCCTTCGAGCTCCTGCAGTTGCAGTTCCGGCAGGTCCACGACACCCGCCAATGGTGGAAGGCCATCTGCGAGGCGGCCACCCGCATGGATTTCGTCTGGGTCAGTCTCAAGACGACGTACGACGACGGTCACATCGACACTGAGGTCTGGCGGGCGCCGAGTGCTGAGCCCGTAGACATGTCCCGATTAGTCACGATGACCATCCCGTTCAAGAACGGTAATCCGCACACCTCCGAGGAATTTGAGATTGCCGTCAGCGTCAACGGCTCCCTCGAAGCCGCCGGCCGACGAGTCACTCTCTTCGGCCGCCTGATCGACGAATATGCCACACAAGCCAGCCCCTCGCCCGACCGTCATTTGGCTGGTGGGGGGTGACGGAGCGACAGAACAGCGAGAGGAACTGGGGAGTCTGCTGCATCGTAAGGCCTGTCCGCAACACACCGACGCATTGGAGGAGAATAAACGCCTTGCACCATCTTCCCAACCGCAAACCGTGCTGACTATCTGAAGGAAGTATTTGGTTGCAGCAGACAAGTGATAGCTGCAGATCCACGCACATGAAGGCCGGTTGCCGTGTGGTTGCCGTGAATTGCCGAGAGACGACAGAAGGAGTGAGAGACTACTCATGAGCGGTATCCACCCCAAGGCATTCATCCATCCGAAGGCCCTTGTAGAGGAAGGGGCGACTATCGGAGAGCGCACTCGTGTGTGGGCATTTGCGCACATACTGCCGGGCGCCATCGTCGGCGATGACTGCAATATTTGCGACCATACGTTCATCGAGAACGACGTTCGAATTGGCAACCGCTGTACGGTCAAATGCGGCGTGCAGTTGTGGGATGGTATCTCCCTGGAGGATGACGTGTTCGTGGGGCCACACGTAGCGTTTACCAACGACAAGTTCCCTCGAAGCAGACAGTATCCGGAGTCCTTTGCGAAGACCTGTGTCAATAGCGGAGCTTCCATTGGCGCCAATGCGACCATCCTTCCCGGGCTGCGAATAAGCGGGAAGGCCATGGTTGGGGCCGGTGCCGTGGTGACGCGGGACGTGCCGCCGAACGCCATCGTCACCGGCAACCCGGCCCGCATCACCGGATATGTTGATACCGTGGCAAAACCGGTGGTCCGCCCTGATGGTCCCACGATCAAGGAAGACTCGCTCGTGCGTGGCGTCAAGCTGATTCGGCTTCACCATGTGGAGGATATGCGAGGGGACCTGTGCGTGGCCGAGTGGTATCGGGATCTCCCGTTCGTACCCCGGCGCGTCTTTGTGGTTTATGATGTGCCAAGCGCACGTGTAAGGGGAGAACACGCTCACAGGGAATGCCAGGAATTCCTGGTATGTGTCAAGGGTTCGATGGCGGTGGTGGTGGATGATGGAAGCAACCGCGAGGAATATCTGTTCGAACACCCGTGGATCGGGATCTATCTGCCGCCGGACGTGTGGCGAATTCAATATAGGTACTCCCGTGATGCGGTCTCAATGGTCCTCGCCTCTCACGAGTACGATCCAGCGGACTATATCCGTAGTTATGAAGAGTTCCTGCGCCTCAGGAAAGCCTGATGAACACTCCCTTCCTGTGGGTAACCGGGCCCAAGCGGTGAGGAAGACCGCCGCATGGAAACGCTGAGGGAAAGCTGCAATCACAGCCTATGAGGCTGCCTTTCGATATGGCTTCTAGTTCATACAGACAGATTCTCAAAACGACGACCATCACGGCTAGCTCATCGGCCGCCAATATCCTGATCGGGATTGTGCGAACGAAGGTTCTGTCCGTGCTTCTTGGCCCCAGCGGGGTTGGCTTGGCTGGCCTCTATCTATCGGTCACGCACCTGGTGGGGGCGGTTGCTGATATGGGCATCACCCGGAGCGGTGTGCGCCAGATCGCGGAAGCCAATAGCTCGCATAACCCTGAACGCATTTCGCAGACGATTATTTCACTCCGTCGCACGGCCATGCTCCTTGGCCTAGCAGGTATGTTGCTTGTTTTCTTCTTCAGGGGGGCTCTGAGCCAAATGACCTTTGGCAATGCAGAGCACGCTGGCGCTCTTGGATTTCTTTCACTGACGATCTTCTTTGCATCGGTATCCGGGGGCCAGACGGCACTGATCCAGGGCATGCGACACATCCGGGATCTTGCTGCTCAAAGAGTCCTGGGAGTCCTGTTGGGTACAATCATCAGCATCCCCGTCGTGTTCTTCATGGGGGCACGAGGGATTCCACTTTTCCTGGTACTCAATTCAGTCACGGTGATTCTGCTTTCATGGTGGTTCGCCAGGCGGATCCATTTTGACCGGCTGGCGGTCACGTGGAGGATGACGGTCAGGGAATCCTCCCTTATGCTCCGGCTCGGGCTCGCGTTCATGCTGGCTTCCTTCATGACTATGGGGGCGGCTTATGTGATCCGTCTCCTGATAGTGCGGAAAATGGGGTTGGAGGCGACTGGCCTTTATCAATCTGCGGCCAATCTCTCAAGCGTCTATGTTGGATTCATTCTGGCCGCGATGGGTGCTGACTTCTATCCTCGCCTCACGGCTGTTGCTGAAGATCATGTGGAAGTCAACCGTCTCGTGAACGAGCAGACGGAAGTCTCGCTGTTGCTGGCAGCGCCCGGCGTACTGGCCACCTTGATTTTTGCCCCCTTGGTCATCACTGTGTTCTACTCCGCCAGGTTCGTGCCGGCCGGGGAGGTGCTGCGTTGGCAGGTGCTGGGCGTGCTCGGTCGCGTGATCTCCTGGCCGCTGGGCTATATCATATTGGCAAAAGGCAAGGGGCTGCTGTTCTTCCTCACAGAGTTGTGGGCTAACGTGGCACATGTTGCGTTTCTATGGATCGGTCTGTCTCTTTGGGGGCTTCCAGGGGCGGGCATGGCTTTCTTTGGGATGTATTTCTCTTATGCTCTGCTCACGTTGATCGTGGTTCACAGTGTCACAGGATTCACCTGGAACGGTTCCAACCTGCGCTTGGGCGGCGTGGTCTTGTCGTCGGTCTTTGTTGCCTCCGTGCTCTGCCGGATGTATCCGGGCTGGCCCACCCTGGTATTCGGCGGCGCGTTGACAGTAGCAATCTCGTTTTACTCACTCCTCGGGCTCTCCCGGGTGGCAGGCGCTGCATCCCTCGGCGACTTCGCTGCCATGGTTTTGACGAAGTTTGCATATCGGAAACACATATCATGACACCAGCGACGAGCATGCAAGAGCGTCCTCTCATTACGTTCTTTGTGATAGCCTATAATCAGGAGCGCTATGTCAGAGAAGCCGTAGAAGGAGCTTTCTCGCAGACCTATAGTCCCCTGGAGATCATCCTTTCCGATGATTGCTCTTCAGACCGTACCTACAAGATCATAGAGGAAATGGCTGCCGCTTACCGGGGACCACATACTATCGTCCTCAATCGAAATGCGAAGAACCTCGGTATCGGTGGCCACATCAACCGAATCATGGAATTGGCTCGTGGTGAGCTGATCGTTGCCGCCGCGGGAGATGATGTATCTCTACCGGAGCGAACTGACAGGATTTACGAGGCGTACAATTCCTCCCAGGGCACTGCAATGTCCATTTATTCTGCCCAGAGAATAATGGATGAAGAGGGGCGCATGGGAGCCATTCACCACCAGTCTATCACATCCGGATTGTTGGACCTCGCTCGTCGAGTCCCAGGCGCTATGGTACAGAGCCTGCCGGGTGCGTCTCACGCTTGGCATCGGAAAGTCTTCGACGTGTTCGGCCCCATGTTGCCTGAGACAGTCCATGAGGACGCAGTGATTCCCTTTCGCTCCGGGTTACTTGGGACCATCGTGACCATCTCTCACCCGTTGGTATTGCGTCGTCTTCACAGTGGCTGCATCAACGCAATGGGTAGACGGCCTGGAGAACCCATGGTGCCAACCAGGCAATACTTGTTTGCACGAGCCGCCACACGTATGCGAAGGAAACTGGTCGTCCTCAGCAACTATCGCGCGGATCTGGGTGCGGAACACGCGGAAGTCAGGTTAGATTCAAACCTCCTGCGGAGACTGATGACGGACGTCGAGAAGGAAATAGTCGCAACACAGTTGGAGATTCGTCTTCTCGAAGGTAATGCGTTGGAGCGATTGTTTGTAGTTCTGAGGGGGGTCTGGATGGGAATTGGAGTGCGGAAGTGGATGAAGATGGCGGCCAAGTGTGTCTCTCCATCCTCCCAATATCGCCGTCTCCTCGGAAAATACATGAATGCTGAGGGATTGCGCTACCATCCGTGTGGTCCTAAACCCGGGTGTGTGATCGCGCCGGACACAGTTCATCCCCAGGCCAACGTTGATAGGGCGGAACCCTTTTGACCATAGTGTCAAGCCGGAAGGGCTTGCTGATTTCAAGCCAGTACCTATGTGCGTACGCGACGTTACGATTGAGGGGTTCGCAAATCGAGTTGCTTGTGCTGTTGCCGCTCTTATAGAGGAGCAGTGGTGGAGGAGTATGTAATGACGCTCCGGGTAGCAAAGAGGATGAGGGCTGCTATTGAGTACCGTTGGGCGAAGTCCAATGGCAAGAGACTCACCTCGTCGCTCAGAAAAAAGGGTGCAAGGTTAGATCTGTCGTTCGTTCGCCGAATAGAGTTGTGACGACAGGACTATGGCGAATCTAAAACCAGCATGTGCGGGCGTACAGGACATTGTGGCCGCGCACTGCGCACGCCTGGAGACTGTGCGCATCCTCGAAGCGGGGTGCGGCTCTAATTCCGCATTCAGATTCCCCCAGAATGTTCATATCATAGGGCTGGATGTTTCGGAGCGACAGCTGCAACTGAATGAGAAGCTGGCCGAGAGGCACTTGGGGGACGTTCAGTCGTACGTCTTTCCTCCGAATTGCTTCGACATGATCGTATGCTGGAATGTGCTGGAGCACCTGCAGGAGCCCGAGAAAGCGCTGAGGAACTTTGCGACCTGGTTGGCTCCCGGCGGTATCATGATTCTTGCTCTGCCCAACGTGCTCAGTACTTCCGGCCTGGCCACGAAATTCTCTCCGCATTGGCTTCATGTGTGGTGGTACCGCAACGTTGGGCGGAATCCGGACGCGGGCAAGAACGGTCGCGGTCCATTCAAGACTTTTCTTGCGTGGTCGATCTCCATGCCGAGGCTGAGGCAATTCGCAGCGGAACACGACCTCAGTGTTCTGTTCGCAAAGCGCTATCCTACCTACGGCGGTGGCAAAGCCAGAACCCGGCGATTGCGGCTTCTTTTCAGCTTGGCCTCTGTCCCGGTTACGGTTGTCACTCTCGGAGGAATCTCGGCTTTCAAAGACGCTATGATGCTTGTGCTACAGCGTGCAAATTCCGACTGAGCCCGGCTCAATGGGTTGGCATAGTCTCGGCGAGATCATGGTGGAGGAACACGTAGTGATGCTCCGATTGGTGAAAAAGACGAGGTGTGCTATTGAGCACCGCTGGGCGAAGTCCAGTGGCGAGAGATTCACCCGGTGGCTCAGGAAGAAGGGGTGCAAGGTTGGTGAAGGAGTGCAATGGCATGGCCTGCGGGACATCTCCATCGACACGACTCGCCCGTCTCTTATTGAGATCGGAGACAACGTTTGTTTCACGCGAGGCTGCACGATTCTGACGCATGGGTACGATTGGTTCGTCCTCAGAAATCTCTACCACGAGATCCTCTGTTCGTCGGGTAAGGTCCGGATCGGGAGTAATGTGTTCCTTGGTACCTGGGTGGTGATTGTCAAAGGCGTGACTATTGGGGACAACTGCATCATTGGGGCGTGTTCACTTGTGAATAAGGACGTTCCCTCCAATTCTGTGGCTGCTGGCAACCCAGTCAAGATCGTCTGCAGCATTGAGGAGTACTACCAGAAACGGAAGAAGGCATACGTCGAGGAAGCGAAAGCCTACGCCAGGAGCATCCGCGAGAATCTGGGAAGGGACCCCGTTCCTGCGGATTTCTGGGAGGAATTCCCCTTGTTCGTGAAGGCAGGGGAGATGTTGGAGGGCGTGCCCGTCCGGCGGCAACTGGGACCGTCTTATGAGAGCTACCGCCGATCTCATCAGCCTGTCTACGAGAGTCTCAAAGCCTTCCTGCGTGATGCTGGACTCGAGGGGTGAGCAAGTGGAGCATGAATACTAGACCTCTGCGTATTGCCATTGTGATGCCTACTTTTTACGAGCAATGCATCGGAGGCTCAGAGTACCAGTGTTACCTCCTAGCCGAACGGGCCATAGCTGAGGGTATGCAAGTGCATTACATCTTCATAGATAATGGCCAGCCTTGCGCAAATAAGCTGAACCTGGAATTACACCGGCTCAAACCGATCCGGACGCGAAAGAGATTTGGCGCAACGTGGAGCTTCTACTTTCGGTCTGTATCTCGGTTGCTCAAGGAGATTCGACCTGATGTTGTCTATGTGCGGGGCGGCTGGTCATTCGCGGCGATGACAGCCGCCTATGCCAAGAAGCATGGGTGCACAAGTATCTGGCACGTTGCGTCCTCCGCGGATGTCATACCGCAGCCATTGTCTTCCTTGCTGAAACGTCCGTTTAACGTGATTGAAAGGCGAGCAATCGATTATGCCATTCATCATTCCACGCACGTCGTCGCTCATGCGAGGTTTCAGGCGGATCTCCTCCGGAAGTACTACGGGCGCACGGCAACAGTTATCCTGAAGGAGCAGCCGGAACCTGAGGGACCCCTGGACAAGACCAGCACATACAAAGTGGTGTGGGTCGCCAATATCAAGCCGCTGAAGCAACCCGAAATGTTCATTCGCCTGGCACGCGAGTTTACCGAGAAGAGGGACGTCCAATTCATCATGATCGGCCGGCCATCAAGGGGAAAATACCAAGATGGACTGGACGCCGGGATCAGGGCACTGCCGAATATCACTTACATGCGCGAGCAGCCGATCGAGGAAGTCAATCGTATCCTGGCGCAGTCTCACGTCTTTGTGAATACCAGCACCTATGAGGGTCTGCCTAACACGTTTGTGCAATCGTGGATGCGTGAGGTACCCGTCGTCAGCATGCTCCTGGACCCCGATGACATACTCGCCACGCAGAAGATCGGTTACTGCTCCGGCTCGTTTGAGCAGATGGTCCGTGATGTCAGGCGCCTTGTCGATAATCCCGGCCTGCGTGACGATATGGGCAGGCGGGCGCGGGAATATGCACTGGAGAATCATTCGCTGAAGAAGAACATGAAAAGACTCCTGGATCTGATTGTGTCATAGAGGCGGAATGGCGAGAGACCTGAAAGCCAACGATAGATCGAGCATGCCGTTCGCACCTAAACCGCGTCTGCTCTGGATTGCCGTCAAGCTGTTTGACAAGTCTGTGGACAAGGCCACTTGGGTCGACACTATGGAGAACCTGGCGCGGGCCTGGGAGGTCCATTTCCTGACCGGATGGCGAGAACCGCCCCTTGAATATCGTTGTATGCGATCGTCCTGTCGTTTGCTTTCCTCAATTTGGCCGGGGCATCGTTCAAAAGGTGTCGCGGCATCTCCTGATGCAAACCGCAGCCCGAAGAGAGATCGTGAGGCTTTCGCCCAAGGTTGTACTGCTTAATTGCACGGATGATCTGGGAATGGTCCGTTCGGTGTATCAGTCATGCCTTAGACACCAATGCAGGATGGTGCTCGACGTGCGTACGTTACCGACCACAACGCGCACCGATGATTCTGCATGGGGCAAATTTGCGGAGTGCTTGCTTTTCGCAAGCCGCCATTTCTCTGCTGTGACCTATATTACCGAAGAAATGCGGCGCTACTGCGCTGAACATTATCGCTTGCCTGACCATCAGAGCGCAATCTGGACCTCCGGGGTGAATCCCGAGAACCTTTGAGCTCGGGGATAGTGCCCCGAACGGTGGCCCATTTCGGCTAATCTATCACGGCGGCATTTTGTGTGTCAGCCGCGGCCTGGACCGGCTGGTCCAGGCTATGGATCGGGTCCGGGATATCGACGCGCGGCTCACGCTGATCAGCTCTCTCCGCGAGCAGGCAGTTCTTGAATGGATCGACCGCCTGGGTCTGAAGGAACGGGTGACGTTGATAGATACGATCCCGCATCAGGAGGTGCCTGCCCAGATCCAGCGCCACCATGCAGGCATCTTGCCGTTTCCACCTTGTGACGCATGGAACACGAGTTCGCCGATCAAGCTCTTTGAGTACATGGCTTGTGGCAAGCCAGTGATCGTGACGGATATTCCCGCCCACCGCAATGTACTTAATGGAAAGCCATTCGCCTTCTTTGCCCGGGACGCCTCGCCTGAAGCGTTGGCCGGAGCGATCCGGCAGGCATATGCTGCCAGAAATCAATTCCTGGAACTTGGCCGACTCGCCCGTCAGCAGGTGCTGGCACAGCACACGTGGGCGCAACAGGCGGAGCGGCTGAGCGCCTTTCTGGGACAGCTCTTGGAGTCATAGCGTGCTGCCACAAGCATATTCGCCTCTTGGTGCATACGCGACCGTCGGCCCGGCTCACCTTCGCTGCCATCATGGGGGCATCCCTGGCCGGGCTACCGCGCAAGTCCAGGTTTTGCGTTTGGCCCTGGGGGCGATGCTCTTCATCTTCTTCTTCGCTGGAAGTCTGATTGACTATGGTCTGCTCCCCGATGCAGTCAATTTCGTTCCGGAACTGGTGATCGCTCTGCTATTCGCCGCGTCGCTGGCGAAGAGGGGGGCCCCGCGGACCAAGCCTGTGGGTCTGCTGCTCGTGGCCGGTTTTGTGGGAACAACGGCCCTCTCCGCCGCATGGGCTCATCCGTCCATCTTTGAGGTTATCCTCTTCCTGCGAATTCTGCTGCGTTTCTATGTGATGTTCTGGGCGTTGATCCAATTCAACGTGCCGGAGCGCGAACTCCGCTGGTACTTGCGAGTGTTGGCAATCCTGTTCTTGATCCAAATTCCGGTGGCGGCAGTCAAGTTACCCAGCTACGGTGTCGGTGAATCGACCATCGGCACATACGCCACACATGGGGGGGGAAACTCCACGGCGATTCCGATGATCGCTGTGGGATTCTTCCTGACCTACTTCTGCACGTACCGTCGCTCCGCGTGGTTTCTCTTGGGAATCGTGGCATTCACCGCCTTCGGTCTGATGGGTGGAAAGCGCGCCATTTTCATCGTGGTTCCGCTGACATGCCTCTTTGCGGTGCTGAATGCAAACAGGTTTGTTACCGGGCGGTGGCGGATTCCCATCCATCTGTATGTCCTCGCGGGCTTGATCGGTGCGGTGGCTTTCTATGCAGGTGTGCGCCTCAGTCCTACGCTCACGCCGGAACGAGAGATCGGTGGCTCTTTTGACCCCGATCACCTCTATTCCTACGCTGTGCTGGGAAATGCCCGCACAACACCCCAAGGTGACTATACGACTGGGCGGTACTCAACGACTGTGCGTTCCATAGAGACTGTTGCACAGGACCCGGTGGCTGCCATACTGGGTTTGGGACCGGGTCATTTTATGAAATCGCGTTTTTCCGGCGTAGGTCGCGACAAGGCAACGGATACCCATGGGACTGCTTACGGAGGGGGCTTTGCTGAAGTTGGCATCCTCTACGGGGAGACGGGTTTCTCCTGGCTCCTTCTGCAGGTGGGATTCCTGGGCGCGGCGATCTGGCTGGGCTTCTATGCATACCTTTTCATTTTTCTCCGGCGTCTGGCCAGGTGGGAGTCAGATCCTTTCTGGAGGTCCTATTACCTGAGCATGGTCTGCTTCACCTTCGTAGTGCTTTTCCTGTCCCTCGCTTACGGCATATTTATGATCGCGGGCGAGTTGACGACATTTGTTTACTTCCTCTTGTTGGCCATCGGCGTTCTTCACGCGAAGCAAACGAGGGGAAGTGGTGGCCGGCCTGGCTACAATCGTCCGGCATATGATTGGCAGCACATAGGAACACGCTGAACTATGAAGATTCGTATTGTAGAAGATATCGACGACCCATTCCTCAAGGCCGAATGGGAGAGACTGGAGGGGGAAGCCGATGTCTTTCCGCAAAGTACCTACCACTGGTGTGCAACCTGGTGGAAGTACCTGCGAGGGAAACGCCGACTGCATGTCGTGATGGCCCTCGATGACAACGGGAAAGCAATGGGCATCGCGCCCCTTTGCATTGAGCGTCACGTTGGCATACGTGTCCTGCGCTCGTTTCCCGCCAATTTCGGTGACTTCTATTCCTTCATTATCCCCCAGGAGGGCCAAGCCCGTGTGATGGACTCGATATACGACTATGTCGTGAAATGGGACTCGTTCCAGGCTGCATACATAGGTCCGGTGAATGATCATTCTCCGCTGCATGGGTTCCTCTGTTCAAAGGGGGAGGCACGGAAGTCATTCTCCCAGAACATTGTCGCAGACATCCGCGCTGCGGGCTGGGAAGAGTATCTTGACAAGCTGAGTCACAACAGGCGAAGACAGACGCGCAAGAAGATGAGGTTGCTGGAAGGAGATCATAATATTCGTGTCGAACTGGTGACGGGCAAGAAAGAGTTCATGTCTTGGTTCAGCCGCATAAAGTGCGTCCAGAGAAAGCGTTGGGCGGTAGACGATCGTCCCAGCAGAAGTGCAGACTACATGACGTGTGCCGAGCATGCCTATGCTGGTTTATTCGACCGTGGTCAAATGGCCCTCTACGCTTTGACGACCGGCGAAGATCTCATTGCCTACCGAATCGGGCTTATCCATAATAAGATATTTTATGATTGGAGTACGAATTACGACGTGGGCTGGGCCAAGTACTCGCCTGGCTTGATCAGCATTGGCTATGTGATCAGAGATCTGATCGAGAAAGGATTTCGAAACTTGGACTTCATGGCGGGTGTGTATGACTACAAACTGAGTTGGTCGCCTGATCATGAGGTGAGAAGGAATGATATCTTTCTTTTGGGGAACCACTCGCTTCCGGCATACCTCTTTGTACAATACCACCTGCATTGGAGAGAAAGATTCAAGGCGATGTACCGCAAAATAAAGGCCACGGCCAAACGATCGTCAGACTCCAGCGCAGAGACTTCTGAATAGGGCCTAATATGCTTCGGCTAAAGGAACGAGTCCGGTTATACGGTGTCTTTGCGAGCGTACGTCAAATTTGGCTTGCTGCTCTGCGTTGCGTGTATAGAAGCGATCATCAGTTGGTGCTACTCATAATGGACTTCCGGGGATTCGCCTTCTCTGATTCATCAGTGAAATCTCTTGATAAAGAGAGAATAGACGCGGCGCTGCTGTCCGGCCAAGTAGAACCGGACACGGGTCGTCTGTTGCATGAACTACTTGGCGATGGTTCTCAGGGGTTGTACGCTGAAATCGAAGGGAAGATCGCTGGATATGCTTGGATCCAGAGAAAGGGGGAATATCGGTGGGGGCCATCCGGAAGGCTTTCCATCCCGGACAATTATGTCATCTTCAAAAATCTCTTCGTCTGTCCGGCCTATCGCGGCCAGAAGACGGGGCAGAAGCTGAACGCTGCTCGCTTGGCTCAGACGGAAGCAGGGAAGGTGCCAACGGTCTTCATCATTCCCGAGAATCGTTATGCGATTCGCAACTGGGAGAAGTACGGGTTTCAGCGGGTTGCCGAGGTGAAGCAATGGCGCTGGGCGGGCGGAGTCTGGCACATGAAGGTCCGCCGATTGACCAATCTGCCTGAGGCAGAACAGATTATCGGTGCGATAGAGAATGCAGGGCAGGCAGAATAGCGGTATGGCCACATGGCACGATGTCTTCTGTCTTGGGTTGCGGGCAACAGGTGTTCCCTGGTTCCTGCGCGAGGTGTACGCCCGCCACAGGGTCACGATTATCAACTACCACAACCCTGCACGCGAGGTGTTTGCCTGTCATATGAAGGCATTCAGCCGGCTGTATTCGTTTGTCGGTATCGGGGATATCGCGAGGGCGTTGCGGACGAGGGATTTCTCATTCTTGCCTCCTAAGCCTCTTCTGGTAACGCTGGATGACGGGCACATCGGCAACATTGAATTATTGGACGTCTTGAAGCAGTACAAGGTCCCTGCGGTGATTTACGCGGTTGCGGGGGTCGTTGATACATGCCGCGCATTTTGGTTTGACTTGTTGCCTCATGGTGGGTCCGTGATGCGGAAGGTCAAATGCCTTTCCGATTCCGAGCGCCGTAATCTCTTGTGGAGAGAGTATGGACATACGGATGAAAAGGAATATGGTTCTGCGGCTGCTTTGTCGAGACGGCACCTGCTCGCTTTGATCGAGGCAGGTGCGCAGATCGGCTCGCATACCACTTTCCATCCGCTGCTGCAGCAGTGCTCAGATGAAGTCGGACGGTGGGAGTGCGTCGAATCGCGCAGGCGGCTTACGACTTTGCTGGGCGAGCCCGTCGAGCACTTCGCTCTGCCCGATGGCAGTGCGGATGAGCGATCACGAGAATGGATCGCCGATGCCGGCTACACGACGTGCAGGACCACAGCGCCGGGATGGGTCACGCCCGACACCGACCTGTTCACACTGCCCAATCTGGGGATCGCCGATGATGCCGGCATTCACAAGGCAATCGTGCAGGCTTCGGGGCTTTGGAGCCTGATCAAGCGGCTGCTTGCCAGAGTCGGATGTAGCTGCCAGGGAGTGTCGCGTCTTTAGATCGATATGAGAGTCCTTATCAGCACACCCGATCTTCGCTTAGGTGGTGGAGTGGCAGCATTCTACAGAATTCTGCAGGATCACGTGAAATCCTCGGCGGATTACTTCACTGTTGGGCGGCGAGCGGCATCGGGACCCTTTCGAGAACGCATCTGCAGATCCTTGGGCGACTTCATACAGTTCTATCGGGTGCTGCGCGAGCGGGAACCCGACATCGTCCATCTGAACCCTTCTTTGGGCAGCAGAGCGCTGCTACGGGATGGGCTCCTGTTGCTCATCGCCAAGGCCCTCGGGAGGAAGGTGCTCATATTCAACCACGGCTGGAATCCTGGTTACGAGAAGGTCGTTCGAGAGAGATATCTGTGGTTATTTCGGAAGGTCTTCTTTCGAGCGGATGCCTTCATCGTGCTGGCCAACGCCTTCCGGGACCGCCTGACCGAGATGGGCTACAGAGGGCCGATCTATGTCGAAACGACAGCCGTAGATGATTCGTTCTTTCTGGAGTGCCGTCCTTCGACCGGCATTCGGCGGCGTCCCGGCGATCCGTTCAGGATTCTCTTCTTGACAAGAATTGAAAAGCCCAAAGGGGTCTACGAGGCCATTGACGCGTATCGTATCGTCAGGACGAGGCATCCGCGGGCTGTCTTGACGGTTGCCGGAGACGGAAGCGAACTCGATGGCTGTCGAACATATATCGCTGCCCATCAGGTACCGGATGTGACGTTTACCGGTTACCTTCAGGGCGATGCAAAGCGGGCGGCCTTCGAATCCTCAGATTGCTACCTGTTCCCGTCTCATACAGAAGGCATGCCTCTGACCGTGTTGGAGGCCATGGCGGCGGGGTTACCTGTCGTGACGACTTCAGTGGGGGCGATGTCCGACTTCTTTGAACACGGGAAAATGGGCTATGCCACCGATAGTCCATCTCCGATAGTGCTTGCCGGGTTCCTTGAACGCCTGCTCGACGACCCGGGGGAGGCACAGGCAATCGGTGCATATAACAGGGAGTATGCCCGCCGCCGGTTCCTCGCCTCGTCCGTGGCAGACAGACTGATGGGCATCTACCGAGATCTCCTGGAGAAGTAGGAATCCCGGTGTGTAGGAGCAAGTGTCATATCCATGGCAGTAGGGCTGCACGCGAGCAGAATTATGTGATTTTGCGGTCTCTGCTGGCCGATTGCAGGTCCATCGGCTGTTGGTGGAATTGGCATCAGGAGTACTTGGCTGCCATTTGATATGGACAACAGGATGCACACAGGTCAAAGACCCTCGACGGGGGCCGCCTTGGGACGTCTCGAAAGTAAGATAAAGAGACTCGAAACTCTTCTGGAGCAGGAACGAGAGAGGGATTGTCTGGGCATCAAGCGTCTTCGCTCCAACCACGATCGGCTATTGCAGTTGTTCTGCGAGGATCTGGATGCGTGGGACGTTGTGCAGATCGCTCGCCATCCTCAGCGTCCTGCGCTGCGCGACTACATGGAGGCTTTTGTGAAGGATTTCGTCGAGTTGCACGGAGACCGGTGCTTTGGCGACGACCCGGCCATTGTCGCCGGATTCGGACGCATCGCCGGTAGGAGGATCTTGGTTGTCGGTCATGACAAGGGACGAACCCCTGCCGAGAAGGCGCGCTGCCACTTCGGGTGCGCATACCCCGAAGGGTATCGGAAGGCACTCGCTAAGATGAAGATCGCCGACAAGTTCGGCGTGCCCATATTGTCTGTGGTGGATACGCCCGGCGCTTACCCGGGCATCGAGGCTGAGGCTCGCGGACAGGCGAGCGCCATCGCGTGCAGTCTGCGCGAGATGTCACGGCTGCGGGTCCCTATCCTTGTCATTTGCATCGGCGAGGGTGGTTCCGGGGGAGCCATGGGCATCGGCGTGGGTGATCGGGTGGCTATGATGCAGTATGCCTACTACTCCGTGATATCGCCGGAAGGTTGTGCCGCGATTCTTGGCGGCAATGGTGAAGATGCACCAACGACGGCGTCCGCGCTGAGGCTGACCAGCGCCGATGCCGTCGGGCTGGCCTTCGTTGACGACATCATTCCGGAGCCCCTGGGAGGAGCGCATCGCGATCCTGCGCGAGCGGCCCGTCATTTACGGGAGTATGCGTACAGAACGTTTGACATGCTCTGCCGATATGAAACATCCGAGCTTCTCAAGAGACGTTACGCCCGGCTGCGCTCCTTCGGCAGTCAGTCGCGCCAGTAATGTGAGTGGAGACGAGTGTTCTCGTGACAAGAGTCGCAAATACAGAGACAAAGCGGTTGATACAGGAACGCCTTTTCCAGACCATCGCCGCCAGCCTGGTCAGGCAGCTTGCAGCAAAGGGATGCCACTGGTGCGAGATCGTGGATCTGGCCAATGAGTTCCTTGAAGAGATCCTCAAGCTTCAGGACGGCGACCGGGGGGGGCAGAATGACGAGCCCTCGGCGCAGGCGCTTTCGGCCGAGTCCAAGTTCGTACCGATGTCGTCTGAGGCCCAGGTGCTTTCCACTCAAGGCCGAGCCGACCTGGATGAGCGCATCTACGTTCGCTGGCCCACAGATGCCGACAAGCAGACGCTGGCCCGGTGGCGAACGGATCGGGCCGTATCGGCGGACCTGTCCATCAACACCCTGGAATCCCTGCTCGGCAGTGACTGGATTGCGGATCATGAGGGCGGCCGGGAGGCGTTTCTATGCCTCTGCAGGAACAGCGACCAGCAGGTGATCGGATTGGTGGGCCTTACGAATATCGACCGGCAGATCCGCCAGGCCGAGCTCGTCAAGATGATAGGAGACCCTTCCGAAAGGGGCAAAGGATACGCGCGAAAGGCCACACGCATCGCCGTTACGTATGGATTTGAGAATCTGCAACTGAATCGCATCTACCTGCGCACGCTCGATGTGAACCAGGTCAATATCGCCCTGAATCAATCCCTCGGTTTCACGTTTGAAGGGTATGCCCGGCAGGCCGTGTTCGTTAAGGGACAAGCCAGGGACGTCGTCCTGATGGCACTCCTGAGAGCCGATATGGAGAAGCTGTAGCCGGCCGACCAACAGCGTCGCGATCTGCCGGCCGAGCAGATCATCTTCTGTGGCGTGAGTCGTACATCGAATTCAAGCTACCTCAACTGATGCAAACGGCGCGAGATCAAGTCCCGCGTGATATAACCGATCTTCATGATTGGTTGGCAGCACGAGACTATACTTACTACTCCGTAAATTCGCTCCCGAGTTGCTCGGCTGTGGACACCTTGTGTGGGAGATGGCCCGTTCTTGGTGTGGCGTGGCGTCAGCTGTTTCGATTATCGCCGCTCGACTTCCGGTCGTTGCTGGGTTGTCACCCACATGCCATCAATCCTAAGGCCACAGTCCTGCTCGCCAAAGCCTACCTGCGGCTGTGGCAGCAATACGGAGACGCCCGGTTCTTGGATGCCTTTCGTGTCAATGTCTCTCGGCTTGGTGAACTTCGGGCCCCTGCATTGAAGCATTTTGCCATTCGCCAGAACAAGAAGGTGTACACCCGATTGTACCGGGCTGCCGAAGATGGAGTGTCGCCACTGTGCACGGCTCGAGCTGGGCATTTGTTCCTGGATGCGTGGACGGCGTTGCACAGGCAAGAGTACCTGGAAGCAGCTACAGAGATAGCGGAGTACTTCGTGAGGGAGCACCCGCGCGATGAGGGAGAGGACGGTATCTACTTCTACTACGAACCGACAC
Organism: Sedimentisphaerales bacterium; assembly: GCA_963708075.1. Lineage (GTDB taxonomy): Bacteria > Planctomycetota > Phycisphaerae > Sedimentisphaerales > Anaerobacaceae > PLanc-01. Next base: position 2,034,582 of record OY970194.1, on the reverse strand, counting down.
TACCCTTTCGCGTCTACAACGCGAGCGCCGTGATTAGCGCGTTCCTGGTCAGAGCTGGTGTTATGTTGGAGCATTCCACGATGAGAGAGCTCGGAGCCGGTGGAATCGACTTCATCTGCAGTAAGCAGAACGCCGACGGTTGGTGGTTCAACGGAGAAGGGCGCCACAGCCATCATGTCGATGGGTTCCACACCGCGTATATTTTGGAGGCCCTGCTGGACATATCGACGTGCACGGAATCCAAAACGATACGGTCATCCCTCAAGAAGGGGATGGCTTTCTACCGCTCTCATCTCTTTGAGGAGCCTAGTACGGATTCCATCAAACCCCGCCGCTACGTTTCGGGCTTTCGTCCGACGAATTCGTCCTTATTTCAGCGGGTCGACCTTCGTGATTGTGCCATGGCTGTCGTGCTCTTCTCAAAACACTCTCATATTGACCCGGAGAATTTGTCCTTCATGGCCAAGGTTCTGAACTGGACCCAGGAGCACATGAGGAAGGGGCGCATATACTGTAGCGAGATCACATGGCTTTGGAGAAACCCGATTCCCTATATTGAGTTCCAAGCGTGGATGCTTCTCGCTTTGGCAGAATACTACCACACTGTGCGTGATCGTACATGACTGTGTCAAGCTTCTCTGACTGCCGTATTCTGTACCTATATTCTCAGTTGGTCCCGGCAAGGTGTTCGTCGGACAGCACTCTTTTTGCCGGTGGAGCTCAGAAACGCACCTTCCAGATGGCAGTACATTTCGCCGGACTCTCTGGTGGCGTTTGGCTCGGATCTGATGACGAGCCGTCATGCCGTGTCGTCAGAGAGTTGGAAAAGAGAAACGTGAAACACGTGAGAATCCCGTTTCGCCACACGTTGCTGCACGCATCGGCAGCTTACGCCGGACTGCTCAGGTGTGTTCGGGAGCACGGCATTGATTTGATCCACTGCAACGATCGTCTGACAGCGATGTTCAGTTGTCTATTAAAGCCTCTCGCGAGATCGACAGTCGTATACTCTGCCAGGAACGTGTTTCATGATAAGAGGTACACACGGGCGTTTTTCGGCAGGAACATAGTTGCAGTCTCAGAGGGTGTGAGGAAGAACTTGAGCACTTTCTTCGGTATAGCCCTTGGACGCACAACTGTGATATACAATGGGACTGATATTCAGCATTCAACTCATCACGAACAGGCGAAGCTCCGGTCAAGTCTAGGTCTTAATGAGCAGGTCGTTGTGGGGACGGTCGTGGGGCGCTTGTCCGAACAGAAGGGTCACGTCTACTTGATCCAAGCTCTGAGGAGCGTAATACAAGTTCGGCCTGACTTCGTTGTCTTGTTTGTGGGTGACGGAGAAAGCAGGGACACACTGTGGAACCATGTCTGCAGGCTGGGCCTGGAGAAGAATGTCATCTTCTGCGGGGAGCATGAGGATGTCTCCACATTTATCGATATCAGCGAGTTCACTATCATGCCTTCACTTTGGGAGGGCCTGCCGGGGGGGGGCATCGAGTCGCTGATGCTGGGTAAGGCGGTTGTTGCTTCGTCCGTAGGCGGTCTCCCTGAGGTAGTTGAGCACGGCGTAAACGGCCTCTTGGTTCCTCCTGCTGATGCGGAAGCCCTGGCAGCCGGGATCATCTTCATGCTCGACGATCCCGGTAGGGCCCGAGAAATGGGCGAACACGGCCGGAGAATTGCGGCTGATAAGTTCGCGTTGTCTCGCATGATGTCCCAATATGAGCAATACTACCGTAAGATCCTCGGGGGAGAAACGTCTGAATATGCTTGTGGTTGCTGCCCGAAATAGAGTGCGACGGTTGTTCCTCCGTCTTAAGCACTGCGCCTGCACCCGATTCTACGGCATGGACATCGATGCTTCCGCGCGGATCTCCTGGGGGGCACGCTTGGACAGAACGCATCCTCGCGGTATCCACATCGGTTTCGAGTCGTATGTGGCTTCAGGAGCGATCATCCTGTCACATGATAATCCTCGGGGACTCAAAGCGGACACGCGGATCGGGGCGCGGTGTTTTATTGGGGCCGGAGCTATCGTTCTGCCGGGGGTTTCAATTGACGATCACGTGGTCGTCGGTGCGGGGGCGATCGTGACCAAAGACGTGCCGTCGGGCTGCGTGGTGGCAGGCAATCCCGCGCGAGTCCTCCGCCAGGGCATCCAGACGGGGCGGTTCGGGCAAATCATCTAATGAGCAGTCCGCCGGGACTTATGTTCAGGAGGGTGAGTACCGCAAGTACCTGCATCGATACCTTTCGGCATGGATGTGCAAACCCTCGGCTGCTTCCGTAACACTGCTATGTACGGGATGTCGACTTGGGATGTGGAAAGGGCTTCTGGACGCCTGTCTGTCGAACAAGATCCCTGTAGTTGTTGTTGGCAGTACTCCATTTGAGGGCGGTGCCTACAAGACGGGCTTGATGAAAAGGTATCGCGTGGGAGGTAAACCGCATTCAATTGTGTTGGGGTACGCACTTCGACTACTGAGGAATCCGCGCTGGATTGTGAACCCCACTTGCTTATGTACGCAGGTGAGAGAATTCTACTACTGCAAGACCAACAAGCGGTTGTTCAGGAAACATGGCATCCTGCGATTAGCACCCTTCTATTTGCACGTGCATTGGATGGAGAGCGATATTGTATCTACGATCGCCAGGGAATTCGGGTGGGAGTCCAACCCTGAGCGGAATGCGAGTTGGAGGGGGGACTGTAGCATTGCCATGCTGAAGTCCTATATATACAGAAGGATATTGGGATTCAACGACACGGACGACAATCTCAGCTGCCTTATACGCGATGGCCAGATAAGCCGTGAGGATGCCCTGGACAGGTTAAGGACGGAGGGAGATGTCTCCGAAACGGCAATAGAAAGGGTACTGTCGCACATGAGTATCGGATATCGGGAATTCCAGAATGCCATAGAGCGTGCCACGGCGTTCTGAAAATGTCAGACTTAGGTATTCCAAAGTGTCGATAATCTCCTCAGCACAGTGCTCATCTCAGGCATAGCCGTCACCAAAGAGTAGTCTGTCACTGGAGAGGTACCGTGGATCTTCTTGGCACAAGCATGAACGGGTCGTGCATGGTGGCACAGACGGAGGTTGATCTTCTATGACCGCGCCTACGGCCAGACAAACGGCGGTTCTTGGTGTTCCAATCACGTGTTTTCGTTCCTATGATCATGCCATCCAGACGATCCTTGGTCGGATCCAGGAGGGCAGGAAGACCTTTTGCATCGCGATCAATCCTGAAAAGGTCTGCTTCTGCCGGCGTGACAGGACATTTGCATCGATCGTGCGCAGAGGAAACGTGCACATTTGTGACGGCGTGGGCACCTGTGCGGCGGTCAGGTTCCTCAATGGCTGGCGAATACCGAGAATCACGGGCGTGAAGCTGTTCTTCGAACTGCTCAATGCCGCTGAGGATGCGGATATGAGGGTTTTCTTGTTTGGGGCGACCCCTGAGACAAACGATGCCGCCTATGAGAGACTCCGTGAAAGGTACCCGCGGTTGCAGGTTGCCGGAAGACTTCACGGCTACCACAAGAATGACAATGACATCGTGAGGCAGATCAACGCATCCGGCGCCCACATGCTCTTTGTCGCACTGGGGTCACCCCGGCAGGAGAGATGGGTTGCCGAGCATTGGGACAAGATTGACGTGCCGTTCTGCATGGGGGTCGGAGGCAGCTTCGATATCCTCAGTGATCGCGTCAAGAGGGCCCCGGAAATCTGTCAGCGCACCGGGACGGAGTTCCTTTATCGGCTGGTCTGTGAGCCCTGGCGGTGGCGGAGGCAGTCTGTGCTGCCGGGATTCGCCATGAGAGTCCTGGCCGAGGCCATCTCCGCCAGGGGCTTGAAGGTGTTCATGGGCAGCCGCGAGATTGTCAGGTAAATGAAGGCGAAACGAACCACAGAAAGCAACAAGCCGGACTTCCGGCCGGTGATCCTTGCGGCGATTGTAGCTAGTCTGGTGATGCTGGCTTTTGCTCTCGCGCACCGCACGCTGGCTGCACATTTTGCTGATTCCGCGACGGGGGCCCCAATTGCGCCGATGCGCTGGGCCGGTTTCCGATGGCGATTGGCGGTTGGGTGGGCGAGGACGTTCCGCTGGATGAAGCCATAGTGCAGCGGACCGATTCCGACTCTCACGTCAGCCGTCGGTACTCCCGCCGTAACGGCCAGGAAGCGATCACATTATATGTCACATGCGGCGTCAACGCTGGTGAACTGCTGCGCCACAACCCCGAGAACTGCTACTCAGGAGCCGGGTGGCTCCTCGCCAGCCATCGGTTGATAGAGCTGCCTGCAGCCGATGGGACCATGCGGCCATGCACCCTCTTTGAGTTCGCCCGCAACAGGTTGGGTATGGAGAGAATAGCGACTCTACTCTACCTCATCGTTGATGGGCACCACTACAGCGATATTCCGGCGGTGCAGTGGAAAGTCTGGCGTCGTCATTCGGCGGTGCGTTATGCGGCGGAGATACAGATCATTACCCCGGTTGGGACCGCCGGGGAGGATATAGCGGAAGAAATCCTCCGGGACTTTGCCATCGATTCTTTCGTACCCATAGCCAGTCTATTCGACAACATGATTCAGGACCAGGGCTCAGGGGCACTCCGCGAGTCACCTGAAAAGAAGTGATATGAGGCCGAATATGACCGACCGTCACACCCGCCAGCGAGGTACCCTGCAAGCGATCTGTGCAGCTTGTTCACAAGGTAGCACCTCGAGGCTCCTCTCGCTCGTGCTGGTATTGGCGATAATCACGGCATGGTCGTATTGGCCGGTCGCAGCAGGTCTTTTCAGTTTGTGGCAGAAAAGCGACGACTACTCCGCAGGCCAACTCGTTCCGCTGGTTGCCGTGTTTCTCATGTGGCGTGAATGGAAGGGGCTGCGGCAGTGCTCGCTGATGCCGTGCTGGTGGGGGGGGACCATCTTGGTTGTATTGGCGCAACTGGTCCGGACTTACGGGTTCCTTTTCATGCGTTCCGCGGCCGAGCGGTATTCGCTTGTTCTGACGGCGGCAGGACTGGTTCTCCTGGTGGCAGGACGTCAGGTGTTTCGACGTGTCCTTTGGATTCTGCTGTTTCTATTCCTCATGTTGCCGCTTCCTGGGGTCGCTCATCGTCTGATTGCCGGACCGCTGCAGAGGATGGCGACGACGGGGTCTGTCGTGCTTTTAGAGGCGGTGGGGATTGAGGTCGGGCAGCAGGGGAATGTTGTCATGCTGGGGGAGAGTACGCCAATGGCGGTGGCGGAGGCTTGCAGCGGACTTCGTATGCTGATGGCGTTCATTATCGTCGCGGCGTTCATTGCGTATATGGTCAAGCGACCGCGGTGGCAGAAAGCTGTCCTGTTGGCGTCGAGCATTCCGGTGGCGGTGGTCTGCAATATCGTGCGGATCTTCGTGACGGCGGTCCTCATGCTGCATGTCAGTAGTGAAGTAGGCGAGAAGTTCTTCCACGACTTCGCCGGGTATGTCATGATGCCCATCGCCGTCATGCTGCTGTTCGGCGAGCTTTCGCTGATGGATAGGATCTTCATGCCCGATTCCAAGTCCTGCAAGGGACAGCCGGGTGCCCAGGCGGAATCCGTCGTCCGGGCCCGCAAGAAATCCTCTTCAGATGTGCCCGATTGTGCGTGACCTGGCATGATGGGGAATTCGAAATCCCCCTATCGAGACTCGAAACATGCACGAAAGGGGGAACGTGCAAAGCATCAGACGAGTCCTGCGAGATTGTGAACCCGTGTGACGCGAAGCTCGCAGGCTGGAATAGACGCAAACGCACGCACACGCTGAATTCAGGTAGTGACGGACAAGCGAGTAAAGGGCGTGTCCGTCATCTGGATTGGGTCCGGATTTGTTTCGGATTCTCTTGTTTTGCGGTCCAGATCTGCGGCGGAGGGGGTGCCAACTGTCACTCGCAAGGTCTTGTGAATAAAGGAGTTACGAGCGATGTCGGCGGAAAGGTGCATGGCGGGCCGAATCCCTGGTTTTTTCATGGATTTTCCTTGACACCGGGAGGGATTTCTGGTGGACTAGAGGCTGCATTTTAAGGTGGAGTGTCTGTGGTGATCCAACGGAGTGAGAGTCTCTACATTATTCTCGGGGTACTTGCACTCGGTACGTCCGTTCGCGCGGACATGAGGCCGGTGTCTTCGCCGGATGCCGGGTGTCAGCAGGCGGTGCGCGCCTCTGTCGCAACTGCTCCCCGGGGCATGGACTTCTCGAATCCGCTGGATTGCCTGAGCATCGCGAGTCTCGGTTCGCTTCCTGTCGAGTCTCTGCCCCATCTGCATGGCGGAATGGGACGGGCCGGTGAACTGCCCCCCGCGCAGATCCAGTCGGATGGGCAGAACAGCTTCGGCTTGTGCCTGTATGCCTTGCTGGGCCTGGGGATGTGCCGGTCCGTTCCCCTGGTCAAGAGATTGTCGTTCAGTCATGTCCCACAGTGGTACCACGACGGCGGGCCGGTCCAGATCGGTCACAGCCACGCCATTTCGCCCGATTGCCTCTGCCATGCGCCGGTCTGCTTCGTTCAGCCGGAGTGCAGGGCAGGGGACATCACGTCATCATACCGCCAGGAGACCATCGTTGCCCTCTGGCGGCAATCGCAATTCACGCCTGCCGTTCTCGCCTCCCGTGGACCTCCCGACTTGGCACATGAGTAGCTCTCCGTGTGCTCGCACCCTGTGACGATGCAGAGGTTTTCTCTACTGTCACTGCGATGCAAGAGTGCGAGCCATCCAAGACTCATGATGTGAACAAGCCAAGTGGAGGCTAAAGACGATGAGAAGCGTGACTCTTGTTGCAGTACTGTGTGCCTTTGTGGCAGCGCCCGCCGTCGCAGATCTAAGCTGGCAGACCACGCCCATCCTTGGAACCGATTGGAGTGATACCACGGGAGATGTCGTGATGATCACAGGACCGACACCGGAGCAGCCTGCTGGTGGTTACTACTACGATGTGGACGGCAATTTGGTGCTGGGTCCCACGATCCCACATTACAGCATTGCCGGGGACCCGTTGTACCAAGTGGGCTCCCCTAGCATGACTCAGTTCAGCATCAATCCGACGGTTTGGGATGGGGCGCATTGGTATGACCCAGATGTATTTGTCTATTCCGGCAGCGGCGTCAATCTTGACCCTGCGATGACGTATCACTATACCGGCGTATATACGTATCTCGGTCCGAATTCCTCCTACAGTGTTCTTGCTGCAGAAGACACCGATTTCTCCGAGGAGAGCGGCTTCGTCATGCTGGTCACAGGGGTCGGGCAATTCTGGCTCGAAGATATAGGCAACTGGCAGTATATCGAAACCTGGACAGAGAATGGAACGGGACTGTCGATTAGCGCTACCACTGACTTTGCCGTAGTTCCTGTCCCCGCTGCTGTTCTGCTAGGCATGCTCGGCCTCGGCGTCGCCGGTGTGAAGTTGCGTAAGCATGTGTGATTTGAGAAATGCTGTCTTGCTCACACGTGCTATTGGGCGTGGAGGAGCGAGCGGGAGGTTTTAGGATGATGAACGTGAAGATACGGTTGCTGGCCATATTGCTTGTGGCTGCGTGCAGCCCTCTGGCGAGCGCGGAGCTCTTCAATGGGCATGCTGATTACGAGATCGATAGCCACGGCTACTACTACATTATTACTGGCGGCCAATTCCCAACGGGGAATATCCCCAACGGAGACAATGCGTCCGGTGGGACGTTCCGCTATATAACGGATGATCCGGGGTGGGGCTCTTACACCTTAGACACATGGCACAAGGATGACTGGTTCACCCAAAACGCCGGTTTTGCTTTGACCCTCAAGAGTGGGGCCAGCATTGTTTACAACAACAATGGTATCGAGGATGGGACGTACGGGAACTACTACAACGCTACCGCCCAGGGTTTGGCAAGTGGAGATACGCCGGGACTCTATCGCGGCTATTCGATGTCCAACAACTTCGACTGGATCTATGCCGGCTACTTCAAAATTGAGACGGCGACCACCTTCGATCAGATCATTGGCTACTTTGACGAGAACTCCGGTTTCAACCGGGACGATCCCATGATTCAATACCGCATGAATATCTGGTCCAATGTGGCCGGAGATCTGCTGCCCGTCAATACGGGTTCGTTCACCGGCGACGTCTTCTCATCCGACAACGTCGCGGGCGTCTTCACCTGGGGCGACACCGGCGTGGACCGCGTGTTCGGCACCGACATGGGCAGCGTGACTGATGACATTTTCTTTCTGAAGTACACTCTGGCTACTCCCCTGACGTTGCAGCCGGGCATCTACTGGTTCAGCCACGACGCGGCCATAGTCCCTGTTCCGGCGGCCGTTCTGTTGGGTATGCTCGGCTTGGGGGCGGCGGGGTTGAAGTTGCGGAGGTTTGTGTGAAAGCCTCGTAAGGGGCTTGATCGGCAGGCAGGCGATTGTCGGGTGAAAAAGCATCTGCCGGTGGGTGCAGTTGGTGTGTGGTAGTGAAGGGATGCAAGGTGATGTTGAAAGGAAAGACCATCGTTTGAATAGAAGGCAACCCGAGGTTCAGGTCTGGACCGCCGGAGAATCGGTGATTGCGTGAGAGTGTGCATGCGATTGTCGGGAAACGAGCCAGACGCTTAGGACACGGGCCGGTGAGATTGGGTGCAGAGAATGACTGTATCAAAGAGAAGTACGCGTACAAATAAAGGATCTGTGACATTGCTAGTTGGGTGCTTGGCTTGCTTGCTGCTTGCGCAGTCGGCCCAGGCTGCCCTGTATGAGTGGGAAGGTACGTCCCTATCAGGAACCGACGTCAAATTCCAGGCCGACCTTACGATAAGCGGCAGCACGCTGACGGTGAGTCTTTACAACGTCTCGCCGGTGCCAAGCGACAGTAAGGATGATGTCTTGAGCAGCTTCTACTTCGACATCGTCAACAGCGACGGCACTCGTCCCACGTTGACGTATCAGGATGCTACGGGGAGTGTCTACCTCGCTCGTAAGACGGCTACAGATGTCCTGCAGTCATTCACTGACATCCGGGTGTACGGTGAGCCAGGGAATGTGCAGGGCCGGGCGGAGTCATGGGCGTTCATAGATGGAAACCCCGGGAGCTTTCCGTACCTGAATTTCGGTATCGGGACTATTGGGAACAATACGCCCATTCCCGGGACGACCACGTATCTGATCACGGATTCAGCCAATCAGTTCAACGGTAACCTTGTGGACGGGGTCAACTACTCGATCTACCACGGCGATGCCGCCACTAGTTCCCTGAACAATCTGCTCCTTGTCCGGGATATGGCCACCTTCGAGTTCGGTATTACCGGCCTCTCTCTGGATGGCTATTCTTTGGGAAACGTCGGATTCGGGTTGGGCAGCGGGCCGGATAGCTTTCACGTCGTGCCTGTGCCGGCAGCGGTTCTGCTGGGGATGTTGGGTTTCGGCGTGGCGGGCCTGAAGTTGCGCAAGTACGTGTAACGGTTTCGTGATCGGATAGGTTGGTCTGAGACAATGGAAACGGAGGAAAAATAGAAATGAAACGTATTCTACTATCGGTTGTGGTGGTCTGTCTGCTTGCCGGGCAGGCCTCTGCCGGTCTGTATACCCTCGACTATTCAACGGCCCTGGATTTTCTTCAGATCACTGCCACCGGCAGTTCGGGGCTATTGAATGGCGTCTTCAATGGCACCGGGTGGGAGTACCAGAATCCCTATTTGCCGGCCGTCGCATACCCGGCGGGCATGCTGGGCGATGTCGGTTTTGTGGGCAGTCTCAGCGGCAATTCGAGCTGGATGCGAATTGGAGCGACAGGGACTTTCGGGTCCGGGACCACTGACAGCTTCGGTGCCTGGCTGGGCAATGACGACAACAGCGCATGGGACGTTCGGCTGGTCACGAGTGCCGGGGAATCTGGCTGGCAGACACTGGTGCCCGGTGAATTCAGGTGGCTGGAGTTCGACCTAACGAGCTCGGGATACCTGACGATGATCGGCTTCGATGTTCGTCTGAACACCGGTTTGACCCCTGCGCCGAGCGTTTCGGATGCGTTCAGCATTTCCGCGGTCGTGCCCCTGCCTGCAGCGGTGCTGCTGGGCATGCTCGGTTTGGGTGTCGCGGGTATGAAGTTGCGGAAGTTTGTGTGAGAGGCAGATCGGGTCGCTGCAGAAGGAGTAGTTGGAAAGGCCCCGGGTGTTTGGGGTGTCGGTCGATGGCGCTGTGACGGCAGCGGCCACCTGATCGCCTGATGGATGGGTGCTTATGGAAGATCAGATTGGGAGAAAGGATGGAATGGCGATGAAAAGACACTGGTTGCGGGTTCTCTGTTTGGCGGTTTTGTGCCTGATCGCTGCAGCGGCGCGGGCGGACATGGAAGAACTGTCCTATTACGTCCAGGGCGGCACTCTGGCCGGTCCCGAACCTAATCCGGGCTACAACTGGTGGTATGGGTGCTCGGCAACCTCTGCCGGGATGATGATGGGGTTCTACGACCGCAACGGCTATGAGGGACTTGGGTATTCCAACCTTGTCCCGGGAGGCGTCGCGGAGGCAAGCACCTTTGGCAATTCGGGTGCCCTCGTCAATCAAGCGATTGCCAGTACCGGGCACCAGTATGATTTCTACAGTGCCGGTCCCGGCCATCCTTATGCATATAACACCGGTGGTGGTATCGGCTTCGGCTACGGAGCCTCCGGCGACGACCTTACTCCAACTCACAATTATAACTGTCTGGCCGACTTCATGGGGACCAGTCAGGACAGCATAGGCAATGTGAATGGAGCCACCACGTTCTACGCCTACGACAGCGGCACTTCGGTTACCCCTGGTATTCTTGAATACTTCGGCCTTCAGGGCAACGATGGCATGTACGGCGTGAAGGAGTATGTCGAGTACGCCGGGTACGAAGTGGCGGACATCTACACGCAAGTGACGAACAATGTAGCCTCGAGCGGATTCACTTTCGACGATTACAAGGCTGAAATCGATGCAGGCCGGGTGGTGATGATCCACGTGGAGGGTCACTCCATGTTTGGCTATGGCTATGATGGGTCGAACACGGTTATTCTTAGTGACACCTGGAGTTCGGGGCTGCACAGCATGACCTGGGGAGGATCGTATGCTAACATGAGTATGTGGGGCGTCACGGTCCTGGAACTTGCCGGTGGTGCAGTTGTGCCGCTTCCGGCCGCCGTTCTGCTGGGTATGCTCGGTATGGGTGTGGCCGGTTTGAAGTTGCGGAAGTTTGTGTGAGTACGGCATCGGTGGGAAGCTTCACGCCACCGGCTGCACGTTGAGTATGTGAGCAGTTGAGAAGATGAGAATCGGGTCTGATCGAGCACTGGATGTGCCATTCTACCATTTTCTAAGGAAGGGGAGAGAAACGATGTCCATGAAGAGATTCTTGTTGGTTGTCTGTATCGCGGCCTTGTGCCTGGGTGCTGTGCCTGCGAGGGCGGATTTGGTGCCTTTTGACACGTTGACCGTTCTCGGCACTGGTGAGACTGCCACGTCCATAGCTCTCGATGTGGGCCAGTTGTATCGGTTCGAGGCGAGCGGCACGTATTACGCAAACGATGGTATTTACGCCGATGCCGAGTATGCCTCAGGTCCGACCAGCTATGCCTGGCTGAACGGCGTTGAGCGGTACATGAGCTACGGCGAGAACCTGCTGGATCTACAGGTCAACAGTGGATTTGTCAACTGGGGAGACACCTTCAACCCAGATCATGTCTACAACCTGCTCTGGCTGGGCACTGGTGCTCCGGTTCTCGTTCAACATCTATGATATTGCCCCCGGCAACAACTCGGGCTTTCTGACTGTGAAGATCTATGCTGTGCCGGTTCCTGCGGCTGCGCTTCTGGGCGCGCTCGGGATCGGGGTAGCAGGTTTGAAGTTGCGAAAATTCGCATAAGAGAGAGTCACGGATGGGCGCGATCTTCCGAGGGATGGAAAGAAGGAGGAGGAATGAAACGCGCCTCACTATTGTCATTTGTGATGGTTTGTTTACTGGCCGGGCAGGTGTCGGCGGGTCCGTTTACCCTCGACTCTGCCACGGCGCTGGAGTTTCGCCAGATCCCGGCCCCCGGTAGTTCCGGGCTGTTGATGGGTGTCTTCGATGGCACCACATGGGTCTATCAGAATCCCTGGCTGCCGGCCGTCGAATATCCAGCAATTATGCCGGGGATGGTTGGTTTTGTAGGCGGTTCTCAGCGGCGATCAGAGTTGGATGAGAATCGGCTTGGAAGACAGCTTCGGGGATTACGACGGCTTCCGCGTGTTCGCGGGAAACGACGACCAGAGCGCGTGGGAGCTTCGCCTGTTCGCCAATGAGCTGACGTCTGACTGGGTGGTGATCGCGGCTGGTCAATCCGCATGGCTGGAGTTGAATTTCGCTTCAGCGGATTTGGCGCAGATCGGCTTCGATCTTCGCCTGAACACCGGCTTGGCCGATCCGCCGAGTCTCACGGACACGTTCAACGTTTCCGTGGTGACTCAGCCCGGGGTGCCGCGAGTGCCCGTGCCCGGGGCGTTCATGCTGGTTATGGCCGGTCTGGCGGCAGGGCTGAAGTTGCGTAAGTTCGTGTGACTGTCTCTGGTGACGAGTGACTGATCGTTGCGAAAGGCATTGGCCGCCGTCATCTGTTGTGGAGGAGGTAATCAGCGGCTAAGACTCTGGATGTAGAACGAAGGAAACACTCAGCAAATAGGGCATGGAAGGAGAAATATGAAGAAGCTAGGACTCTCAGTGCTGGTTGTGCTGGTCATTGGAACGGCCCCAGTAGTCGCTGACCTCGTGGCTGTGGGGGAAGCGACCACATCAAACTCCTGGTATCAGGCATTCAGCCTCACGGATACAAAGATCGGGGGTGGCGAAGCAGCGAATTTCGACGGGTTGAAGATCGTAATGACTGCTGGATTTCTGGAGGTGCCGGGATTGACGAATCTAAGCCCCTCCATGACGATTGAGAGCAGTGATGAGGGGTCAGTCGCTGCCACCGCGGAGAACATCGACGTACTGGACTTCCATCTCAATTTCGAGGGGCTCATTACGGACGTGGTTGCGTTCGAACTCACAACGTGGGACTGGAAGGGCGGTGCCTACGAGGCGAGCGGCTGGGAAACGGCAACTTGGAACGGGAGCAACTGGTCCATAGTGGACAACTCGGCCTTGCTGCGCGCAATGGCGGCCCTGTCGGTCTCTCGTTCGTTCCGCTCCCGGCTGCTGTACTGCTTGGTGCCCTCGGTTTCGTGGTGGCTGGTTGGAAGCTTCGCAGGTTTGCGTGAGAGCCTCGTGGTCGGTTCTCACGTGAATGATAATCACGCAAAACATGCCGGTGAAGTTCTTCGGCTTGGGCTTCACCGGCATGCTTGTATTCTCACGGCAGGGGGATTGAGCGAAAGAAGCGATCCGGAAGCGAGTATTCCCGCACACCCCATGCGTTCATAATAGAGTTGACGGTTTGCCGTCTGCTATCTTACACTATTCGCAAAACGGATTCGAACCTCCTGGATTTGGTGGCGACTGATGCTTGATCGGTGCAATCACATGTCGTTATGCGCAGCGATCCGGGGCGCGTGGCATTGCGCGTCAACAGATGGCAGATGGGGTATTTGGAGGAACAGCGTAATGTTGTACAGGAAGCGATGTGGGAAGGTCAACGTCAAGCTGGTGATCATCCTGATCCTGGTCACGGCGGCTGCCGGGGTGTCGCTGGTGGTGGCCCGCCAGACCCACAGGGGGATGCTCTCGGAGAAGTCTCTGGCGGCGGGGGAGACCGCCTGGGCAGGCCAGGACTGGCCCACGGCGGCCAAGAACTACCGCAAGTACCTCAGTCGAAATACAGACGACGTCGAGGTCCTGCGGAAATATGCGGAGGCCAGCCTGTCCGTCCGGCCACTGGATGCCGCCGCGGTGAGCGGGGCGATCTCGGCGTATCGCCGGATCCTGGAGCTGGTCCCTCATGATGATGTCGCCTATGAGAAGCTCGCCATGCTCTACGGCGGCGTGGGGAATTTCGACGAATTGGCCGGCATCGCCCGGGAACGATTGGAGCACGATCCGAATGATCGCCAGGCCCCGCTGTGGCTGGCGGAGGCGCTGAGCCGGTTGAATAAGACGGCGGAGGCCCGACAGGTCCTTGTGAGCTTCATCGGGGGACTCGAAACCCGTCCCGAGAAATACGTCGAATACGTCCGCGCCTGCGTGCAGATGAGTCAGCTCGTCAGCAGCGAGGCTTCGCCACCGGCGCAGACGCCTGCCGGCACTGAAGGCACTTCGCTGCCCACGCCCCTGGACTGGCTCAATAGGGCGGTGAACTATTCGCCGGACTCTGCCGTCGCGCTGGTCAGCCGGGCGCAGTTCCAGCGCCGGTTGGCGGAGATGCCCGCCACGAGCGAGCAGGATCAGCCGGCGATGCGGGCACTGGCCCGCAAGGACCTTGAGTCCGCCGATGCAAAGGGCACGGAAGACCCCCGCATCCGCATTGTCCTCGGTGCGGAATGGATCGCCCATGGCGAATTGGACCGGGCGGCCGCCGAACTGCAGGCGGTGGACAAGCTGCCGCAGGAGGAATTGAAGAAGCACTTCTTCGATCTCAGTGACTGGACCGTGGCGAGGTTCCTCCTCGCCTCGGAACTGGCAACGCGCAAGGGCGCGACCGCCGAGGCTGCCTCCCTGGCGGATGAGACGCTCAAATCGCTGACGGATAAAGGCCACAGGGCCCGGGTCCTGCCGGCCGCGATCCCGCTGTACGTGGCTGCCGGCAAGGTCATTGAGGCACGGCAGTCTCTGGATGAGTATCTGAATCTTGTGCGTGCCCAGCAAGGCTCCGCCGAGTCGCCGCGGAGAGTTGCCGGGCTGCAGGCACTCGTGGCGGGGGCCGAGAACAGGCCCTACGCCGTCATCGAGGCCTTGGAACCGGTGATGGGTAACGACGCCTCCGCCCCAGGATTGTGGCGGCTGCTGGCGGAAGCCTACGATCGGACGGGCCAGGCGGGACGGGCGGTGAAAGCCCTCGTCCAGTACCAGCGGTTGAACCCGCAGGACCAGCAGGCGACGCGCGAGCTGGCAAGGCAGTACGCCAAGCTCGGCGACTGGCAGAAAGCGATTGACACCGCCGGCGCGGCGGAATCCCTGGGCTCGACCGATCTATCCCTTAGACTGCTTCGCATCGGGGCCGCGATCAATCTGGCGGCGGCACAGCGCGATGCGGCGCGCGTGGAAGGGCTCCAGAAGATATCAGCGGAACTGGCGGATTTGCGTCGAGCGAATCCGGATCAGGTGGATATCCGCATGCTGCAGGCGATCGTGGCCTCTCATCTCGAGCGGCCCGAGGAAGCAGAAAGCCAGTTGAAGCTGGCCATCGATGAGTGCAAGGACCCGCTGCGGGCCGAGGTCCAGTTGGCGGGCTACTATCGCCAGACGAAACGTCTGGCGGACGCGATCCGCGTCTGCGAGGCGGCCTGTAAACGCCACGCCGAGTCCGCCGTGCCCTGGATGGTCCTGTCGGACCTCCACGTGGCCAACGCGGATTATGATTCCGCCCGCGGTTGCCTCAAGTCGGGACTGAACACGATCACCGGACGGCCGGAGAAGCGGTCCGTGTCGATCCGGCTTGCCGTGCTGGAGATCGTTCACGGGGACCGTGCGGCGGGGATCGGTCTATTGAGGGAACTGGCGTCGCAGGACAAGCAGGAAATCCAGGCCCGGTCTCTGCTTCTGGGAATCCGCGAGATCCAGGCGGACCCGGCGGCCACTGCGGCATTGATCGGTGAGTTGCGCCAGGCGGAGGGGGAAAGCGGGCTCTGGTGGCGCATTCACCAGGCGAGGTCTTGGCTGGCGTCTGCTTCATGGTCTGCCAAGCAGCAGGACATCACGAACCTGCTTCAGCAGTGTATCGATGCGGACCCGGCGTGGTCGGCGCCCGTGCTGGTCCTGGCGGGAATGTACGAGAGACAGGGGGACTTCAAAAAAGTTGAGGATACGTGCCGCAAGGGGTTGCTCGGGAATCCTTCCGCCGCGGACATCGCCGAAAAGCTGCTGGCCCTTCTGGAAAGACAAGGCCGCTTCGCGGATGCCGAAGGCGTCCTCAAACAGGTGCAGATCAATCCTCGCCTGGCCAGCGCCTGGCAAGTCCGAATGGCCCTGGGTGCGAGGGACTACTCGCGAGCCATCGACGAGTTGAAGCTCCAGGCTTCCAACAACAACAAGGATGCGGGGTCACGAATCCAGTTGGCGCGACTGGTGTACCAGGAAACAAAGGACGCCGGCCAGGCCCTTGGATATCTGAAGAACGCAGAGGCCATCGACCCGAACTCCCGGATGCTGGCGGCGGTGAAAGCATCCATCCTGAGAGGGGAAGGCAAGGCAGAGGAAGCCTTGCGCGTCCTGGATGACTACGTGAAGGATCATAATGACTTCGATGCCCACTGGATGCGGGCGACGCATTTCACAGAGGAAGGCGACCTCGCACGTGCGGAGAAAGACTACAAAACGCTGCCCACGTTTCGCGGCTACGGTCCGGCCGGGTACGAGTTGCTGGGCAATTTCTATGGCGGTACCGGGCGGCCGGACCAGGCCGTCACGGCCATGGAGGAAGGCTTGAAGGCGTATCCTGATGACCTGCGGCTAAAGCGAAAGCTCATGCAAATGCTATTCCTGCGGGCCACCGCCCAGGACCGGGAAAGGGCGCTGGGAATCCTTACGGCACTGGAAGAACGACTGCCGCAGGATACGGAACTGCTCGCGGTTCGTGCGGCGCAGATACTGAAAGAGCCGGCCCCGCAGTCGTTGGGGACGATTCGAGAGAAACTGGAGAGTGCCCTGCGGCTGGAGCCGGCAGCGGTCAATGCTCACCTTGCGCTCATTGCCATCGCCATGCGACAGGGAGAACTCAAGGCGGCCTGCGACTTCGCGGTGCAGGCATTGGCCTCCAATCCGAACAACCCGGCGCTGCTGTCGGCCAGGGCCAGAGCGGAGCTTGCCCTTGGGTACATTCCCATGGCGGTGAAATTGGCGAGTGAGGCCCTTGCGCAGGACCCTCGCAACATGGAAGCTGTGAACGTGATCGTAGATGGTGCGTTGATCGGCCGGGACCGCAGCGTGCTGGAGCAGGCGCGCACGCTCGTTGACTCCGCGCTGGGTCGCGAGCCGGCCAACGAAGAGCTGCTCATCCAGCGTTCGCACGTGCTGGCCGCCCTCGAATTGCCCCAGATGGCCATTGCCTCTCTGGATGCGTATTGCCGAACGAAGGAAGGCAGCGGCAGTGTCAGGGCCCTTGTGACGCTCGCCGACATGCATCGGCTGGCCGGCGATGCCGAGCGAGCGAGAGAATGGATCGAGCAGGCGGAGCGGCTGGATCGGGGCAATCTGACCGTGGTCCACGCCCGGTTCCTGTGGCTGGTGTCTCAGAAGCGTCTCGACGAGCTTGCGAACATCAGTTCTGCGTATCTCTCGGCCAGACAGCAGGATCCGGCGACGCTTCTAAAAGCCGCATCGACACTGTTGTCGCTCGGCAGGAAAGACCTCCAACAACAGGCCGTGAAATTGTTCGAGCACGCGGCCACGCTTGCACCCACGTCACCGGATGTACACCTCGGGCTGGCTTCCAGCCTGTACCAGACGGGAGATGCGGAAAGGGCGCAGAAGGTCTATCGCCAGTTGTTGGAGCGGTACCCGAATGAAATACGAGCGATCAACGACCTTGCCTGGATTCTTCAGGAACACGATCAGCAGTACGCCGAGGCGCTGGAGCTGGCGGATCGAGGTTTACGCCTGGCGCCCAATGACAGGAATCTTCTGGATACACGGGGCACCATCCTGTCGAACGTGCCGGACCGGCTGGCTGACGCCCGGACCGACTTCGAGACACTCGTCGGCCTGCCCTCGGCTGATCCTCGCCAGCGGGCAAAGCCCCTGCTGCAACTGGGCCGCATCTGCGTCAAGCTCAACGACTCGGCAGCGGCGAAGCGGTATCTCGACGAGGCCCTGAAGATCGACAAGGAAACTAACGTCTTCACCCCCGGCGAACGGTCGGAGATATCGAACATGCTTCAAGGCAAGGCCCCCGCGACCGTTCCGTAACGCAGGCTCGTGGAGCTATCCCGGGCATTTGAACCCTGTCGCGAAGGATTGTCGTTGCAAGGGCTGTGGGCATTCACTCGCAGCCCTTTCTTCATGCGCGGATCACCCAGGATGAGTCTCACCTTTCAGGTGTCCGTCAGGCGAAGTACGTCTGCGATACAACTCAACGGCATACCCGAAAGCCGGTGACATGGCCGCGGACGAGCGGGTCGCCCACGCAGCGCCCCACGATATCGCAGCTCTTGCCGTCGACGTCCCAGGCGCCGCCGCGCAGAACGCGATACGTGCCTGTCGTGGGCCCGGTCGGATTGTTTGCAGGGCTGACACCGTAGTATCCGGCATCGTACCAATCCTGACACCACTCCCAGAGGTTGCCGGTCATGTCACACAGGCCATACGCCCCCTGCGGACCGTAGTAGCCTACCGGAGAGGTATAGGGCCAGCTCGTCAGGTTCAAGGGATTGCAGAAGACGCTGTCGGTCTTGCAGTTCGCCTTGGTGCAGTCGATCGTATTGCTGCCCCAGGGAAACCGGTAGTAGGGGTTATGATACCCCCCGTGGGCCGCGTATTCCCACTCGGCCTCTGTGGGCAGGCGGCACCCGTAGTAGTCACAGAACGCTTTGGCTCCGTACCAGCTCAGCCTGGCCATCGGATGGTCGGACATGGGCTTGCCGTCTCTGCTGCGGACCGCGAACCGGCCCCGGCCGTACTCGATCTGGCTGTATGGACTGGAAGTGCAGGTGTCGCAATACGGCTCGGCCAGGTTGACGTCCGAGGACGCATACACCACGCCGTTGACGACTTGAATCAGACCGCCGGTCATCGCCGCATTGAGGTACTCCGCGTACTGGGCGTTGGTTGTCTCATACTTGCTCATCTGGAAGCCGTCCAGCGTGACCATGTGCACGGGCCTCTCATTGTCAGCTCCCACACCATCATGGTCTCCCATCTGGAACGTCCCGGCCGGGATGTCCATAAAGACAATGCCTGCGATCCCTTGCCAACTGAGCCGGGGATATTCCTTCCCTTCGTTGATCCACCAGATGTTCTGCGTTCCGTTGATCGTTTCGCCCACGAGGTCCCACCCGGCATCGAGGAACATTTTTGCGGTCTGCATATCAGCGGTGGTCTCGCCGGTGCCGGCGGCACTGGTGGTCTGCCCCGAAGTCTGGCTGTCCCAGAAAGAGCCGGTGACGGCAGCGAAGTTCTGCCCCACCAATCCGCCGACGTAGCTCTGCCCCTTGACTGGCCCACCGCTGTAGCCTCGCGTCACGGTCGCCTGCTTGCCCGCCTCCGTCAGAGCGCCGTTCTGTCCGACCAGACCGCCGACGGACCAGTTGCCGCTGACCTCCCCGGAGCTGAAGCAGTCCGTGACAAAACCCTGGTAGTTCTCCCCGACCAGGCCGCCAACATAGGACTCCCCGATGATGGCTCCCCAGGCGTAGCAGCGGTCCACAATGCTCAGGTTCTCCCCAACCAACCCGCCCACGGATCCGCCCCCACGGATGGGACCGGTGCTGTAACATCGGGTGATGGTTCCCCAATTGCTGCCCACGAATCCACCGACATAGGTTCCGCCAGTGACCGCGGCGGTGCTGTGGCAGAACGTCACATCGCCGAAGTTCGAGGCGATGAGCCCACCGACGTTGTAGGCTCGCTCCTGGGCCTTGCCCGTGGCGTTGACCACGCCGGTGCTGTAGCAGCGGGTGATCGCGCCTCGACTCTCCGCCGCCAGCGCGGCAATGGAATCGCCCGAGCCGGTCACGTTCACGTCCTCGAGCCATAGGTCGTGGACCACCGCCGTGGAGGCCAATTCGCCGAACAAGCCGAGGTAACTGCTGCCCGTGATCGTGAGATGCGAGAGCTTGTGCCCGCCGCCATCAAAGGCACCGGCGAAAGCGATGCCCTGGTAGTAGTATTTGTCCGAGTCTATGTCTGGAGCAATGATATGGAACGCGGGCCGGCCGTCCTTGCCGTCAAAGGCCGACAGGTCGATGTCGGCGGTCAAGATGAAGTGCCTATCGTAATCGTTGGGATCCTCGCTGAGGGCGATCAGATCGGCGGCCGTGGCGATCTGGTACGGGTCGTTCGGCTCTCCTGTGCCGCCGCTGTATTTGGCGTACCCGGGGAAGGCGAAAAGGCAGGCTGCGATCAGGACAGGAATTGTCCGCAAGATGCGGGAATGGCTCGCCCCTGACATTTCCGTTCCTCCATCCCCCGACCCTCGGCAGAAAGACGGCCGCCTGCCCACCGGCATACAGGACGATGCTTCAACAGAGAATTGCCAGACCATAGTGTACCAGATGGGTGCCCACGACGTCAACCTCGGGAGCATGGAGATGTCTGCGCTCTGCGTCCGGCCGAAAGGCGTCAAACCAGCAACTCGGCTGGCAGAATGCCTTTTCCGTACCGAACCGCGGAGCCGTCTTCCTCAAAAGGACGGCTGAGAGTTTCTGGATATCTGCACCCTATGCTATTATCGCTTCTTGATGCGAGCGGCGATATCGACCTGGAAAGCAGGCGGCGCCAGCTGCAGGACGCCGCCGGAGGCGGTTGCCTCGCTCGTGGCTAAACGCTTGCCTGCAAGGGTGTCCCACCACTCGACCGACCAGGTACCGTCGCTGATGCCTGTAAGTGTCACCTTCACGCCGGTTACAGGCGAGGGGTTGGCCTCCATGGCGCCGTCGGGCCAGTCATAGGCGCGGTCGAGCAGCCAGACGAGCGCCTCATCGGGGGCCGCGACGCCAAAGGGCGTCACAGACCCCTCGACGGTTTCAAATCGTGCCGGCCGCAGGTCCGCCCGACCGATGCCGGTGCCCTCCAGGAAGCTGCTCAGTGCAGACCAATGGTGGTAGAGATTGGCGGTGTGAATGCTCTCCCACCACCAGGTCATACCCGTGCCGGCGGCGCCGGTGAAGGTGCCGCTCCAGATCGCCTGGTGCAGCGCCCGGAAGTGCGGATCGGTGTCGGGCTTCCATCCCTTCCAGTCCGTCCCGTACTCACTGACGAAGAAAGGCTTGCGGTATTTCTCGAAGAACCGCGTGGCTTTCTCGGCCGTCATTCGCGCCGGGTGCTTTTCATTGTAGGAGTGATACTGAGCGAAATCCATTTCCGGCAGGGCGAAGAGGTCAGGACGCTCGCTGCCGCCCGTGAGGCTTGAGGAGATCAGGTGCCGGCAGGGATCGAGCGACCGCAGATGCCGGCCCATGTCACGGTGCCACGCGACCACATCCTCGTGCTTCAGATAAGTGTACTCGTTGTCGATCTCGTTGAAGAATTCCCAGGCGAGGAGATTGGGGAAGGCGGACCATCTCGCCACGATGTAGCGCAGCCGCTTGGCATAGAGCTTCTTCGCCTCTTCGTTCGTGAAGAAGTCGTTCTGCGTCTGGCAGGGCCCGCCGTTGGCGGCATTGTAGGGGTGGCGGGGCCAGAAGTTGTTCGCGCCCCAGTAATCGGGCTTGACCTCGAAGATGCCGTGATAGTCGAGGCAGAGCATGACGAAGACGCCTCGGCGCTCGGCCTCCGCGAGAACATGGTCGAGCCTCCAGGCATTGTCGAGACGATAGCGGACCTTGTCCCCCTTGTCCCATTCGATGCCGAACGCTTGATGCCACATCCAGATCCGGATGTAGTTGATCCCGGCCTTCTCGTATGCGGCGAGCCAGTCGTCGTAGTCGTACGTGCCCCGGCGGCCGTGCCAGCAGGCGCACAGACCGTTCAGGAATAGCGGCGTGCCGTTGTCCAAACGGAAGTAACGCTTCCCGTCCGGCTCGATGCGTGCCAGTCCATGGCGTTTTCCATCGGCAACCTCGACCGTGGCTTCCCCTCGCGCCGCGAGCTTGCCTGCGAGCGTCACTGTTGCGACCAGTGTATGCCGGCCGGGCTCCAGGGGCAGCCAGCGGATGCACCAGCTCCCTTCACCCTGCGGCGTGAGGACCTCACGGCTGCCCTCGAGTTTCCTGCCGTAGGCTTGCTGAAAGTAGCCGGGGACGCGAAGCGGCTGCCCGGACGGTTGCACCACCTCAAGATCCAGCGCGATCGCTTCGGGGTCGAAGGGATTGGCGGCGGCCGGTACGTCGGTGACGGAGATCTCGACACGTTCGAAGACCTCCGGCTTCTCAGAGGGCAGATTCATACTCAGTTTCCCGTCGGCGTCGTTGGCCCGGACGGCGTTCAGGGCCAAGAGGAGGAAGAAGACGGTGACACGTGCAAACTGCCTGGTTCTCATACCATGAATCCTTATATGTCATTTATCGCAAAATGCTTCGACGAGCGTTGTCTTCATGAGTGCCACCGCCTTAAATCACCAGCCGTTGGAACGCATTTCACCGGAAAGCATGATAGCACGTCGGATCAGGACTTCAACTGTGCGGTGTCGAATCGGTGCAATGCCTGCGGACTGAGATCCTCATTTCCGGGCCCCTTTCTTCGTTGTATTTGGGGTCGAGGTCAGATACTCTACGCAGACAAAAGGCTGTGGAACATCGTGTGCGAATGAGTAGAAGACACCGGAACATCCAACTTCGGTCCGATCCGACCTCCGCGATTGCAGGGGAGGCAAATCATATGAGCCCGCAGGCACCATCCGTCCGTTTTCTGGAGATCGTATGCTCGCATCCTTGAAGTCCGGCGACTACAAAAGGAATCCGAAGATTGCCGGGTATGCTCTCATCTTCGTGCCGGCCGCGGTTATCTGTCTGATTCTTGCCTTTCTGCTTGTCGGTGAGCGGGGATCGGCTGCGAGTGATTCTGGGGAGGGCGCCGGCGACTGGCCGATGTGGAAGTATGATGCGAGCCGCAGCGGGGCCTCGCCGATTTCGCTGCCGCCCGAACTGCATCTTCAATGGGTCCGGCAACTGCCGAAACCCGCCCCCGCATGGCGCCAGGAACAATACAAACTCCAGTTCGATCGCTCTTATGAGCCGGTCGTCATGGGCAAACAGATCTTCGTGCCGTCGATGGTCAGTGACAAGCTCGTGGCCTACGACACCGAGACCGGCAGGCAGAACTGGCAGTCCTTCTGTGACGGGCCCGTGCGTTTTGCGCCGATCGCATGGCAGGGCCGCGTGTACTTCGCGAGCGATGACGGGTGTCTCTACTGTCTCGACGCCAGGAATGGCACGCAGCTCTGGAAATCTCGCCTTGCGCCGTCCGGCCGCAGGATACTGGGCAATGGCCGGCTCATCTCGGCGTGGCCGGCACGCGGCGGACCCGTCTTGCATAATGGCAGGATCCATTGCTCCGCGAGCATCTGGCCGTTCATGGGCGTGTTCATCTATGCACTCGACGCCGTGACAGGCCGGGTGATCTGGGAAAACAGCGGCACCGGCTCGATCTACATTCAACAACAGCACAGCAGCCCCGCCTTCGCCGGAGTGGCCCCACAGGGATATCTGGCCGCAGACGGTGACAAGCTTCTGGTGACCAGCCGAACCACGCCCGCGTGTTTCAGTTGCACGACCGGTGAGTTGCTGTACTATCCCTTGTCCGACCGCACCTATGGCAAGCACGTCGGCGGATACGGGGCATCGATCTGGAAGCAGTGGTACGTCAACAACAAGATGGTGTATCGACTTTCCGATGGGCGGGCGTTGGGGAGCATCTCGGCTCACGTCCTGGGCGAGGATGGCATCGTGGGCGTCGACGATGCCAACGATATCGTGGCGTATACGCTGGCGGAGGCCCGGACACTCGACCCCAGGGATGAGAACCACAAAGCGACAGGGGGTCGAACAGCCGCTGTGGAAGATGCATGCCGAGCCGGCCCTTGAGCAGATCCATGTCAGAGCCGGGAACCGATTGTACGGCTGCAATAGCGAGGGCATGATCGCCGCCATCGAGATTCCCGACGGTAATGAGCCCGCGAAGATGGTCTGGCAAGACAAGGTGCGCGGGCATGTGTGGAGTATGCTGGCCGGCGACGGGAAGCTCTTTATCACCACGGAAGAAGGGGAGTTGTACTGCTTCGGCACCAGGGAAGGGTCTTCCATACGCCATCCGAACAGTGCCCATGACTTGCAGCCGGCTTCTCGCGGCAATCGCAGGCGCGTCAAGCAGATCCTCGAGCAGGGCGTGGATGCGAAGGGATATTGTCTGTGGCTGGGGATCGGCAATGGCCGGCTGCTCACGGAAACCCTGCGTCAGTCGCGGATGCATGTGATCGCCATTGAGCCGGATGCCGGGAAAGTGGCCTCACTGCGAGATAAGCTGGATCTCGCGGGTCTCTACGGATCGCGAGTCTCCATCCTGCACGCAAATGTGGATTTCGCGGATCTGCCGCCGTACATCGCTTCGCTGGTCGTGGTGGAGAGTCTCACAACCGCCGGGCTCGATGGAACTGCACACGGCGTCGAGAAGATGTGCGAGCTGCTTCGGCCCTACAGCGGGGTAGCCTGGATCGCGGCCAACAGGGAGCAACAACTGGGGCTGTGCAGCCGGCTTGCCAATGCGGCCCTTCCGGGGGTCAGGGTGGACACTACCGAGGATGCTGTCATCATCAAGCGAGCGGGCCCCGTGCCGGGGTCTGGCGACTGGACGCACCAGTACGGCGATATCGCAAACACCGTCTGCTCGAAGGACCAGCTCAAGCCTCCGTTGGGTATGCTGTGGTTTGGAGAGGAGTCGGGATTCGGTGACGTCCTGCCCAGGCATGGCCATGGTCCGCCCGAGCAGGTTGTCGGGGGAAGGCTGTTCATCCAGGGGATCGATTCGCTCAGTGCTCGCGACGTCTACACGGGCAGGGTCCTGTGGAAGAAACCGCTCAAGGCGGCGACCTTCGGTGTCTACTACGACGCCTCCTACAAGCACGACTTTCGCTACCTCGGCTCCAGCCAGAACCACATTCCCGGGGCCAATGCCAGGGGAACCAACTTCGTCGTGACTGCCGATGGGATCTATATCATTCAGGAAGATGAGTGTCACGTCCTGGACCCGGAAACGGGGCAGACCCGGCAGGTGTTCTCACTGCCTCGCCAGGACGGCCAGGAGCGGCGACACTGGGCGTACCTCGGCGTCTGCGACGACTACCTCATCGCCGGCGCGAGTTTCGTTCGGTATTCGGGTCTTCTCAAACCCCCCGGCATAAAGCCCGATTTGTCGGCCCCATTCGTCGATTGGAGCGTCAGCAAGACACTCGTCGTGATGAACCGCCACGATGGGAAGGTCCTGTGGAGCGTCGATGCCGACAGTGGGTTCATTCATAATGGGATCGCGGCCGGGGGCGGCATGGTCTTCTGTCTCGATGCGGTGCTCCCGCACGTGAAGAGAAATGCACGGGAGGACGCCGGCGTGAGTCAGACGAGCCGGCTCCTGGCGATGGACCTCCGCACGGGCCGAGTCGTCTGGGACAACCGCGACTGTGCCTTTGGGACTTGGCTGAGTTTCTCCGATCAGTTCGGCGTTCTCCTGCAGGCTCATCGCAAATCGGGCGACATGCTCTGGGAGCCCGGCGACCGCATGGCTGCCTTTCGGGCCCGGACCGGCGAGGTCCTCTGGGATAAGAAAATGGATTATGCCGGACCCTGCATGCTGCGGGGAGGCACGATCTTCACTCAGGAGAGCGCCTACGATCTCCTGACGGGCCGCCAGCGGACGTACTCGCATCCTCTGACGGGTGAAACGATCCCCTGGCAGTATTCGCGAAACCACGGTTGCGGGGCGGCGATTGCCAGCGAGAGCCTCCTGACCTTCCGCTCGGCCGCGGCAGGGTACTACGATCTCACCAGTGACGGCGGGACCGGCAATTTCGGCGGATTCCGATCCGGATGCACCTCCAACCTGGTCGTCGCCAACGGCGTTCTCAATGCGCCGGACTATACGAGCACGTGCACCTGTAGCTACCAGAACCAGACCTCGCTGGCGATGGTCCATGTGCCGGACGTGGAGATGTGGACCTTCAGCAAGGTCGAGCCGAGCAGCGCTCCCATTCAGCGCCTCGGTATCAACTTCGGTGCGCCGGGAGACCGCAGGGCGGAGAATGGGACGCTGTGGCTGGAGTGCCCCAGCGTCGGAGGAAGCTCTCCGGAACTGGACATCGCGCTGAATCCGGAGAAGCCCACCTGGTTCCGCCGCCATTCCCTGTGTCTACAGGGGGGCAACATCAAGTGGGTGGAAGCCTCGGGAGCGAAGGGCCTGCGCTCGGTTCGCGTCCGAGTGTCGGGTCCGCCGGAGGATGTGGCAAAGAGGCCCGAAGGAATGGAGCCTGCCCGGGAAGCGGTCAACGCGGAGAGAGCCTGCACGGTGCACCTGCATTTCGTGGAGCCCGAGGACAAGAAGCCGGGTCAACGACGGTTCGACGTCGCCCTGAACGGGCAGACTGTGCTGAAGGACTTCGATATTGTTGCAGAGGCCGGGTCGCCGAATGTCGGGATCGTTAGGACATTCCCGGGAATCCGGACGTCGGATTTCGTGACCGTCTCGTTGACGCCAGCGGATGCAGAGAGCGAAACGATCCTGTGCGGGATTGAGATTGTTGCCGAATAGTGCTGCGCTGGGTATTCCCATGCACTGAGCAGAGCGGAGCGTCGCTATTGACTTATCCGATGGCTGCCAACTACGATACGGCCTGAACTGATGGTATGGAGCCCTTACGATGTTATCAGAAGGCAGTTCGTGGTGAAGAATAGCGGAATGAAGAGTTGGGCAGGGGTCGCGCTGCTCCTGTTGCTGGCAGGGCTTTATGGGTGCGTGCAGCGGCAGCAGGCCGGCCGGATCCGGGTCTATGCTGCTGCCGGGCTTCGAGAGGCGGTGGAGGCGCTGGCCGCGGCATTTGAGGACGAGACCGGGATTGCGGTGGACGCGGACTATGCGGGCAGCGGCGTGTTGATCTCCCGCGCGAAGGGCGACCCGCAGGCCGATCTCTTTATGCCGGGCGATGTCTGGTATGTCGATCGTCTGGAGGAAGTGACGGACAACGTCGCGGAGCGGATGCAGGTTTCCTATTTCGTCCCGACGATCATCGTGGCCAAGGGCAATCCCAAAAACGTGTCGTCCCTCCAGGACTTTGCCCGCACCGATCTGAAGGTGGCGTTGGGCAATCCCCAGGCCTGCCAGATCGGGCGGCTCTGCGTGGAAATCTTTGCCAACGTAGGGCTCGACAGCGCCACCTTCAACGCCAAGGAGTCGTTTACGGTGAATGAGCTGGGTCTCTGGGTTCAGATGAAGGACGTGGATGCGGCCGTGGTGTGGGACGCCGTGGCGCAGGGTATCCGGGAATCGGTGGATACCATCGAGATTCCCGAGGCGGTGAACAAGATCTCCACCGTGGTGTGCGCCCGGCTCAAGAGCGCCCCGCACCCGAAGGAGGCGCAGCGCTTCCTGCAGTTCCTGACCAGTCCCACCGGCCAGCGCCTCCTGCGAGAAAACGGATACCGGACGGAGCGACCCTACCGATGAACGGACCCCGGGTAGAGGAGCAGTTGCGCGTCGTGGGCCGGCGGATCAATGGCCTTTCCCTGCTGAGCGGCGGAATGCTGGTGTTCTGTGTGCTGGTGGTGGTGGGGCTGGTGACAGCCGACATCTTCTATCTGGCGAGCAAGGATCTTCCGCTGTCGGATGTTTGGAGGCTCTTCACCGCCCGGACGGTAGTGCGGGCGATGAAACTGAGCATCATCACGTCGCTGGCGACGCTGGGGCTGGTGGTCGTCACGGCAATTCCGGCGGGCTATGCGCTAAGCCGCTTCCGCTTTCCGGGGCGGGCGCTGGTGAACGCTCTCGTCGATGTGCCGATCTTCCTGCCCCCGGTGGTCGTGGGCGTGTCTCTGCTCGCCTTCTTCGGTTTTGGTCTGGGTGGCAGCATCAAGCAGGCGCTGAGCGGCGTGGGGGTTTCCCTGGTCTCGTGGATCGGGATCGTATTGTGCCAGTATGTGATGACAATGTCCTACGGCATCCGCTCCGTCAAGGCGGCTTTTGATGCCGCGCCGAAGGATTTGGAGCACGTGGCCTGCACCCTGGGGTGCTCGCAGTGGCAGGCCTTCTGGCGGGTCGCATTGCCCCTGGCCAGGCCCGGGGTGATTGCGGGCTGCATCCTGGTGTGGGCACGCGGGATCGGCGTGTTTGGCCCGCTGATGGTCTTTGTCGGCACGGGGCCGCGCGTGCAGGTGATGCCCACGATGATGTGGCTGGAGCTCAGCGTTGGCAACATCGAGGTCTCGCTGGCGATTGCCCTGATTATGCTGGTGATGGCGGGCACCGGACTGACGGTGGTTCATTTTCTGCTGCGTAACAGGAGTCTTGCGTGAACGCGCTGGAAATCACCGATCTGACCCTGCGTGCCGGTTCGTTTGCCGTGCAAGATGTTTCGCTCACCGTGGGCGAGGGTGAATATTTCGTGCTGATGGGCATGACCGGCTCCGGCAAGAGCCTGTTGCTCAAGGCTGTTTGCGGACTGACGCAGATTTCGCGAGGGCAGGTCCGGCTTCACAACCGTGACATCACGGGACTGGAGGCGCGCTTCCGGAATATCGGATACGTTCCGCAGGATGGCGGTCTGTTTCCGCACCTGGACGTGCTACACAACATCATCTTCCCGCTGACCGTCGCAGGCGCGAAGCGGGCGGCGGCACGCTCTGCCGTGGAAGGGATTGTGGCCAATCTCGCCCTGGAGAGACTGCTGGCCCGCTCCGTCGCCTACCTGAGTGGGGGCGAACGGCAGAAGGTAGCCTTGGCGCGGGCCTTGGCGCGCCGGCCGGAGCTGCTGGTGCTCGATGAGCCGGTCTGTGCGCTCGATGAACCGACCCGGCGCGATACCTGCCGCGAACTGCGGCGGGTGCAGAAGGAGTTTGGTGTGGCCACGGTGCACGTTTGTCACAGCCGTGACGAAGCGGCGCTCGTATCCGACCGTGTGGGGGTCATGTCTGAGGGCCGGTTGTTGGACACCGGCACGCTGGAGGATTTGGCGACGGGATCGGATCATGGGGCAGTACAACGGCTGTTGAACTGGAATTGACAAGGAGACTGCGATGAAGAAGCTGATAGGAGTCCTGCTGCTGGTGGCATTGGCCGGCTGTACGAAGAAAGAATCTCCAGGCCCGCTGCTCTGCCACGTGGGCGGCACGATGCGCCCGGTCTTTGAAAAACTGGTGGAGCTTTACGAACAGGAAACCGGGCAGAAGATCGAGATCAACTCCGCCGATTCCGGGGAACTGGTGGCCCACATCGAGCTCCAGGCCCAAGGCGACCTCTACGTATGCCACGATCCGTTCCTCGACGTGATCATGCATCGCGGACTGGCCGTGGATGGCTGGACGCTGGCGGAGATCAGCCCGGTCATCATTGTGCTCAAGGGCAACCCGAAGAACATCCGGGGCTTGCAGGACCTGGCTCGCGCCGATGTGCAACTGGCGTTGACGGATCCCAACGCCTCCACGCTCGGGCGCATGCTGCCCACCATCTTCACCAAGGCCGGGATGGACCTAAATGCGTTGATGCAGAAGAAGAACATCATCGTCCACCGAAGTGGTTCCTACGTGGCCAACCTCGTGCAGATGAAGAGCGCCGACGCGGCGTTGGTTTGGGGGGCGGTGGCCATCCTGAGGGCGAAGGAGCTGGATAGCATTCCGATCGTCCCCGAGCACCTGCCGGCGCCCTATATCGACGCGGTCACCAGCGCAACCGGGAAGACCTACAAGCTCGCGCCGGTGCGAGTAACGATCTGTTCGCTCAAATGCAGCCGCCAGCCGAAGCAGGCGCGAGCCTTCATGGAATTCGTGGTCTCGGACCGCGCTCGTAAAACTATCGAGGAGTATGGCTTCCTGGTCTCCGAGCAACTGCGCCGGCAGGAGTACCTCAATGGCAAGCCATTGACGACACCGAAAGTGGGAAGTCTCACCGATTCGGCGGCTGATTCAGCTCCTTGATGAAAATGCGGCGGAATTGGAGGAAGGATGCTCCCCATTCGCCATCCCTGCGGTCTCCGTGATGCTGTAGTGCCATTGGCCCCCGAGCCGGGATGCCGGGCAATTGAGCGTTGTCAATGACCTGTTGCCCGTTGAGCACAACGGTCAGATGATCCCCTTTCACGATGACATGGAAGGTGTTCCATTGGCCAATTGGCCGGTCCGCTTTGACCTTTGGCGTGACCCCTGCATGGACGTCAGGTGAAAAGGCTGGATCGGTACGATAGCCCCACACCTCGCCGGAACCGACCGGCCAGCACCAGATGTTCACCTGGGATTTGTGCTGACCACGGAGAAAGACTCCCGAGTCCGTGTTCGGGACCTCGATGAGCACATCCTTGCCGGAATCATCTTTCTTGTACGTCCCATCGGGAAGAATGATCCTGGCGGCCCGGTTCATGTAGGGACTCTCCTTGATCCGCCAGTCTACCAGCAGTTCGAAGTCGCCGTAGCTCTTTGTGGTCCACAGGTTCCTGTCGCCTGATCCCTCGTGGGGGTCACAGTCGATGACTCCCTCGACGACTCGCCAATCCCGGTTCTCGGGGTCGTGCACCATCCAGCCGTCCAGACTGACGCCGTTGAACAGCGGCGCGAAACCCTCTGGCATAACCTGATCTGATCCAGTGGCAGTTCTTGCCTCAGAGACAGGTGTCTGGGTCCTCTGACATGACGAGCCGGCCATCAGAAGAAGACCCGCAAGTGGCAGAAAGCCTTGCATGAGGCGCATATCCGTATTCCTTTCCTGACTGGGACCTGGCGAGAGGTCCAATGTCCACCGTGCCCAATGATTATGGCACGTCACGAGGGATACTTCAAAAGAAATCAGTTCCCTTATGGCACTGCGATGACCACCGTGTGCAAGGGGAAGGACTTCGTACCGCCGTAAAATCGCGAGACCATCTCACGCCGAATTGGCGCTTGAAACGGGGGACTTTCCCAACTATGCTGTGTTCTCATGATCGACCTCTTTGTGCCTGTTATGAGAAATGCAGGCGAAGCCTGCTACCGGACAAGTCTATGGAATCTGCCAATTCGTACTCGCTGACTGCGTTTCCCAAGCTCAAGAGCCGTGTCCATGTGGTTTGCACTATCCCCGTTATGAAAACCATCTTCCTGCTCACGCTGCTCACGACGAACTTCTCGACGTTGGTCTCGCGGGGCGCAGAGTCATCCCCAACTCCGGGCGACGTTCGACGCGGGGTGACGCTCTACGTCTCCAAGCTGGGCGACGACTCGGACGGACGGAGTTGGAAGACTGCTTTCCACACCATTCAAAAGGCGCTGGATGCCGTGCCCGATGAGAAAGGCGGCCATCAGATCATCATCCGGCCGGACACCTATGTTGAGGCCAATCTGGCCCCAGCCTATAAAGGTGCGGCCGGTGCGTACAATACTCTGGTCGGCGACGTCGGTGGCAGGCTCGGCTCCGGCGCCACGGGCTGGAGCGTGATTGACTCCGGGGACCCCGAGAAGGGGTTCAAGAGTTGGGATTGGTGGGGGCCGATTCGCGCGTCGGACAGGCACTGGCCGCATGGCAACAACCAGGAAACCTTTTCCAGCATTGTTTGGGATCGATGGAACCTGCGCTATCTCTATACGGCCGGAGGAGACGGCGGATTCTTCTGGGACCTCACCAACAAAAGCGGCGAGCAATTTACCGTTGTCGTCGAGGATTGCGTGGGGACCGGCCGGGCCTTCGGCGGCGGGGTAGCCTACCCGATCGTGCGGGAGAATGAGCCGAGCGTGTTTCGGCGGTGCTACTTCCTCGCCCTCGACTGGGTCGGCGATACCGCGGCTGTCCTGGTGGGAGGATGGGAGAAAACGATGCCCGAGCAGCCTCACGTGGTGTTCGAAGATTGCACGCTGGTTCATTGCGACAATGCCGTGGCCATTTCCTACGCCAGCCATTGTGCACGGGCGAGATTCATCAACTGTCGCATGATCGTGCTGAACTTCACGCAGCCGGAAATGGGCGCTAAATCGACGGGCATCATCTGCACACAGGGACACGCGCCCACCGGACGGCTGCACGTCGATCTGGAGGACTGTACTCTGGCCGGCTACAGCGTCTTCACTCCGGGCGAGGCCCAGAAAGCCGTCACCTATACGACGAAGGGTAGAAACAAGGCATACGTGCAATTCAAGCAGGATGTGCCGCCGGGTTTCGAGCGGCTCGGGCTCTGGCCCGCGGACCTGTTCTCCCAGATCGCTCCGCCGCGGCTTGTCTGGCCCTCATCGACAAGTCCCTCGCGGCCCAGACTCACGAAGCTGCCCTTCGCGCTGCCGAGGGCCATGGAGAACACGCCGGTCGTGTTCAATGGCCGGCCGCTGCACGTGCTCAACTGCCGCGACGACACCAGGAACAACACCGACGGCTACACCGAGAGCATGTATCTCTATATCCTCGACCTCAACACGGGCAATGAAGTGTGCCGCTTCGGTGAAGGCCACTCCTTCGCCAATGCTTTCGTGGATGGGTCGGAACTTCATGTCTTTGCCAGCGAAGGGACCGACCGCGACTGGTTCCAGAGCCTGTATCACTTCTCGACTCGCGACCTCAAAACATGGAAACGCGAGCCGGCGATTGCGAAGGAAGGCGACGAGCACCTCTTCAATGCGTCCGTTTGCCGGGATGAGAAGGGCTTTCTGATGGCCTATGAGTCGAACCAGCCCGTGCAGTTCTGTTTCAAATTCGCCCGCTCCCGGGATCTGTCGCAGTGGGAGAAAATGCCGGGCCTGATCTTCACCGGTGTGAACCACGAATACAGTGCGTGCCCGGTGATCCGGTATTTCTCGCCGTATTACTACGTCATCTACCTGCACGCGCCCATCCCGGGCCACAAAGGGTATGTATCGTTCCTGGCTCGCTCGAAAGATCTGGCCACCTGGGAACTCAGCCCGTTCAACCCCATCCTCGAGGCCGGCCCCGGCGAAGGGATCAACAACTCCGATGTGGACGTGTTCGAGTGGGAAGGCAGGACCTATATCACGTACGCCACGGGCGACCAGGCAACCTGGGGCGCAGTGCGGCTGGCTCTTTATGAGGGTCCCATGCAGGAGTTCTTCCTGAGCCACTTCCCGGCCGACATGCCGACGGTGAAAGCGAGCGCGCGAGGCAACCCTGGTTGACGGCCCGGCGGTCTTCAAGTGCTCTCGTCATGCAGCGACATGAATCCACCGATAATTCATCAGTTCGACTGGCATGTATTGCTTGTATCCTGCACCGGCACGTAGTAAGCTGCGAAAGAAGGATGGCGGATGATCGCCATGTCTCGACCCTGGGGATGTGTATCCGAGAGGAATATGGAACGACAGTTGAATCACCGATGCGATGGTCGGACCGGCTGGTGTCGAACTACCCTCTGCTTGACATGTGGGGTCTTAGTCCTGTCTGCGGGCTGTCACCTTGGCCGCAAGAGTCGTTCGGGCACTCTACCTGTGTCCATGCTGCAATATGATGTGAGCTATTCTTGGGGCTCTCCGTTGCCCGGCAACAAACCGGCGGACAGCAATTCACTTCGTCTCGAAGACTCTCTCGGCGTTACTGTGACGTTCGCGCCGATGAACCGGTGGTTCGAGAACACCTTGGATCCCGTGGAGTCACAAACCCGGATGATCACGATCCTTCCTACAAGTTCGGCGGTTACCGCCGTTGCCGGGCTGCTAAGAAAAGCCAGGGTAGGAGTCGTCCAAAGCGAGACACAGATTCTGGAACATGCTACGACTCGTGGTCCAGCCGTGCCTCTGTCCAGAGAGATGCTGCATGGCGTTTTGCCAGATGGGGTCGGCACGAGTTTCCGCATTTTGAAGAGGCCGGTCGTCGATGCCGGCGCTATCCGCAAGCTCGATATTCAAGTGCGGCGCGGACAGGAGGGGAAGGAACTGCCCCCGACGGGTGTCTCCCTGGAGATCTCGCTCGTGGCCACGGGAGAGCTGAAGGAAACTGTTCTGCCCGATGCAGACAGTGACGCGAGTTCCGGGAAGGGACAAAAGCAGTCTGTGCCGGCGGCCCCCGGCATGCTGACGACCGAGACTATCGTGTTGAAGCCGTGGGACTTGCAGGAACAGGACCGATTGGCAGTCATCTTGCCGTCGCCGTTTGATATAGAGGGAATCGCAGCGATTGTGGCTCTGATCGAGGTGACGCCGTCTCCGCAGAAGGGGACGGGCAAGGCTGTCACATATGCTGCGCTGCTGAAAGAGTGTCAGGACTACCTGCGGGCTGCCGCCGAAGGCAGTGGCGAGCAGGGGGGACCACAGTTCGACGCCGGCAGACGAGGCATCGAAGATGCGATTCGGCTTGTCCAGTCGCCCACGCATGGGCGGCGGGCGCTGCTGTACCTCGCGCGAGAGGCCGCAGCGCCCTTGATCGAGGACATAACACTCTCGACCACGGACATCGTCATCGACCGTTTGGCGTATGCGATCGCAAATGAATGCGGGTCGGGTCCTCCGTTCGAGCCAAACGCACTGGGATGGCGGCTGCAAAAGACAGCGTATCAGCTTCTCGTGGAGTTGATGTCCGCCGACCAGACGTGGCCGGAACTGGAGGCCATTGCAATCCGTTACACCGGGGAGGTAGGCCGTCATCCTCCTGTTCTGAAAGAGATGGTTTCGGAGGCGGCCAATATCGCGGATCTGGAGCAGCGGCTACTCCAGGAGAACTTCATCTACCTGGAGGACATTTCGCCGGCTGCCCGGACTCGTGCCTTTGAATGGCTGGCAGCGAAGGGCCGAGCGCCGGAAGGCTACGATCCTCTGGCCTCGCTCAAAGAAAGGCGCAGCGTTCTGAACCGGGCCCTGCAGGAACAACAGTAGAACCAGAGGTGCGTCCCTTGAGGCATAGAAAGAGAAGAATCAAGTCGTCCTCACCAAGTCCGGACAAAATGCCCGTTGAGAACACCGTTGCGGCCGCCGCTGGCTCTGAGCCGAGCGGAACATCCGGTAGCCCACCGGACCACCCCATCGAGCGCAAGGCCGGGGGCCGCCGACCTCGCTGGCTTCGGCGTCTCTTCTGGGTCTTCGCCGTCCTAGCAGCTGTGGTCGTGGTTCTGCGCATCGCTCTGTGGCTCTCTCTGCCATGGATTATGAACAAGACGATGGCGCCGTACGGCCTGGAAGCTCACTACGAACGATTGAATCTCTCTCTGCTCACCGGAGACGCCGAGCTTTGGCATCTCGCACTGGTGTCGACCGATGCCAACACGCCGCTGACCGATGTCGAGTATTGCCGGGCAGAGGTTTCCCTATTGACGCTGTTGACGCGCCGGCTCGTCGTACCTCGCATCGAGATTGATGGAATGGACGTCAGTCTGACCCGGGCCCGAGATGGTACATTCCCGCAGTTGCGGACCTTGCTGGCCGTCCTGCGCGAACGAATCGCTACGGCAGAGCCCGCCGATGCTCAGGCAGTCTCGACCCCCGCGTCGCCACGTGCCCTCGATCTGACGCCGCCGCTCCAGATCGATGCAATGCGACTACAGCATGTGCAAGTTCATTTTCAGGACATGAGTGTTACGCCGGCTTTTGAAACCCGGCTGGATCTGAACGTACGGCTCTCCGACCTGCGATCGGACAAGCGCAAGACGCGATTCCAGGTCATTCTGTCCTCTCCCCCCGTGCTGGATCAGTTGCTGGTCGAAGGGATAGGTTCGAGCGATGGAAGCGATCTTCTGGCTGATATGAAGGTCGCCCTTCAGGGCCTGCATCCCGGCGCGGTGAAGGACTACCTGGCCGATTTGGGACTTGTGCCTGACGGCCGGAATCTCGCGCTCGCCTGTACCGGCTCCGTCCGGATTCAGGGAAATCGCATGGGGGAGGCGAACGATGTTGACTCCCAGGGAGAGCAGCCGCTCACGCCGGGCGAAGTGGCAGCCCTACCCTCATCACCAGCACTTGAGGTTCACCTCGAATCGAACAATGCAGCCCTGACCATCGACGGCATGGACCATTTCACGCTGGCGCACGCCTCAGTGGACGCCAATGTGCCCAGCTCGGGCGCCATCCGCGTAGGCAAGATACAGGTCCGCGGCGGTGCGTTTCACGCCTGGAAGAGGGCCACGGGGGTACTTTCGGCAGGCGGCTTCCAGTTTGTCGGTCGCCCCCGATCGGGCTCGACGGCCAAGCCGGACGTGGCGGAAGGTGCCGATGCTACGGGCAAGGCGCCGGGGGCGTGGTCCCTGGGCGGAGTCGAGGTGCGCGACGTGCGCTTTGTACTCCACGATGAGTCCGTGTCTCCTTCGGTCAATCTGGTGCTGGACATCAACGATGTGGCCGTGGCAAACGCCCCGTCGCAGTCGAACGGACTGGCGCTAACGGCCCGTTTGGGCGCGCCGGGCATCGTGGAAAGCCTCCAGGCCGGCGGGACAGTGGTGTTGTCCTCCTCCGAGAGCAGCGCGGCGCTCAAGCTGTCTGGAACAGGAATCCGCCCGGATGCGTTACAGGCGCATTTGAAAAGGCTCGGCATCGAGTCTCTCTACAAAGGCGGGAAGTTCGCATGCGACCTGAACGCCACGTTCGCGCAGCAGAAAGGCGGGCCACTGGAGGCGTCCGCGTCGATCACGAATATCAGCCTGCAGGACACCGGCGAGCTGTTTGGCCTCAAGGCCATCGGTGTTCAGGGGGTGAGGATCGACCCCAATTCCGGAACAACGCACATCGACCAGGTGGAGATCTCGGGACAGCGTCTTGCCCTTGGACGGGATGAGACGGGCTGCCTGACCGTTCTGGGCTTTCGGCTTGCCGGCAGTCCATCCCAGCCTGAGCCGGGACAGGCCGACACGAGTACTCAGCCGGACCGACCCAAGGCTGGGGGTGCGGATACGGTCCAAAACGCCGGGGCCCCCGCGGCCGGTGGGCAGACGGCCAGAATTGAAATCGGACGTTTGTCCTGGCACGATAACGAACTGACCTTTGTAGACCGAATGGTCACGCCCGCCAAGACCATTGCTGTGCCGGACTTTGGGTTCGAGTTGACCAACTTCGTGTTTGGCGGCGAGGACGGTTCTGCATCGCCCGCTTCCCTCAAGGCATGGCTCCGCAGTCCCGGGACTGTCGAGCGTGCGGAGTTGAGCGGGACCGTGGCATTGCAGCCGGCCGGGCTGTCCTTCGATCTTGCTCTCAACGGCGAGGGCATGGCCCTGACCGAGATGACGCCCTATCTCCAGGCTCTGGGAACTGAGTTGACGGTGACCAAGGGGAGCGTCGGCGCCAAGATGAACGGCCAGGTCACCTGGGGAGCCCAGGGGATTCGTTGCTCGGCGACGGTCCGCGATGTAGCCATCAAGGATGGCGATGTAGAGCTGGCCGGATTCAACCAGATAGACGTCGCGCAATTGAACCTGACCGACACGGGTCTGCAGGTGGAGCGTATCACGATTGAGCAGCCCCGACTGTTGCTTTCGCGGGAAGAGTCCGGCGTGCTTTCCTGCGTGGGTCTGCGCACCGTCCCTGGGCGAGAGATCGGATCAGAGACACCATCAGAGGCGACGAAACCGGAGCCGAAGAAGCCGGAGCAGGCCTTGCCCGTGCGCGTGGGTCGTTTGGAGGTAAAAGACGCGAGGATCCAGTGGTCCGATCATGCCGTAGTGCCCCCGGTATCACAGGCCATAGCGACAGACCTTACCCTGACTGATTTTGCGTTGGGAGTCGAGGCGTCTCCGGCAACAGTGGCCGTCATTGTCAGGGCCCCGGGCATGATTCAGGAGGCGATTGTCTCCGGGCAGGTTCAGATGACGCCGTCAAAGCAGGGGACTGACCTGAAGGTTCAGGCGGCGGGGATCGATGCGGGACCGCTGTTGTCCTATCTGCCGAAAGGATGGGAACCGGCCCTGAAGGAGGGACAATTCCGCGCGAGAATTATCGCCGACCTGATGCGCCATCCCGACGGTGGCCGGCGCGTTCGCGTCAACATCGCCGACGTTGACTACCGTGGGAGTTCCGCAGAGGAGCCGCTTCTGCGTTTCGACTCGGCCGAGCTGGCCGTCGATCGGTTCGACCCGAACGCACGCTTGATATCCATCCGGCAGGTGTCTCTCCAGGGTCTTGAGGCCACCGTCGAGCACAAGGCGTCCGGCACGATGAGTCTCCTGGGCTTGGACATGGGGGCTTCCGAGCCGACGGCCACCGGCAATCCTCCCGCGGCGGGCAAGCAACCGGTCGCCGCGGCGTCTGTGGAGAAACACACCGCGACAGTGCCGACCCCACCGGAGGAGAAAGCGGGCCGCCTGGGCGACGCCGCACGAAAAGCACAGCGTTTGCCGCTTATAGTCCTCGAACGATTGTCCCTGCAGGCCCGCAAGCTCACCGTGAAAGACGAAGCCAGAGCGACGGCGACTCCCATCGTCGTCTCGGACTTGCAGATCAGCAATGCCGAGGGCATCAAGCTCCTCGGGGACGAGCCCGATACCAATCCGCCCGTCAAGATCGATATCCACGGTCAGATTCAGCCTTTGACGGAATCCCTTCGGTTGAAGCTGGAGTTGTCGCCCTTTGTCGCCCAGCCGCAGATTCTCGCGGAATGGAACATCGCGCAGATCCACGGCGCCGGACTGACTTCCATCCTGCCGGAACTCCGGACGGCAGTGGATGCCAACAGCCTGCGGGCCGGCAAGTTTTCCGGAAACGCTCAACTGACGCTGCACGCGGAGCGGCGCAACGTCGCGGAATTCGACTTCAGCAGGCCTTTTGGTCTGGATCTGTTGGTCAAAGCCGTTGCGTTCAGCGACACGGATGCAAATACCGTGCTGGTAAGTTTTGAGGAATTCCGTGCGGCCATACCGAGGGTGGACCCGAATAGCGGCAGCGTTCACGTGAAGGAAATTGGCTTGGTAAAGCCGCAGGGGGCGATCTCCAGAGAGGCCGATGGATTGCACGTGCTTGGCATGATCCTGAAGATGTCGCCCGCGGCGGCGAGCGCCGATGCCAATGCTGTTGCGGCGCCGGCCACGACGGATGTGAATGATGCGCTGGCCCGTAGTGTGGAGGATTCACAAGGGCAAGGCAGACAGCTCGACCTGCGCATCGATCAACTCCTCGTGAATGGGGTCGATTTCAGTTTCGCCGACCGAACCGTGGATCCCCCGATGTACATGCCGTTGAAGGGTCTGGACGTCGAAGTTCGGGGGTTCACCACGCCCGGGGCCCAGGCCAAGGAGCCGATGCGATTCAACGTTGTTGCGACCGCCGGTGAGGTGCCGTTGCCGGGAACAAAGCGTGGCTCCGCGTCCGCCGCCGGGGACTCGGCCGAGAGCTCCGCCCCAGACTCCTCGGAGCCTTCGACTATGGAGAATCGTCTGCTCTTTCAGGAGATGTCCGCCACCGGACGGCTGACCCTCTATCCGCGTCCCGACGGCTGGGTGAAAGCGGGATTGAGCGG
Source organism: Sedimentisphaerales bacterium (assembly GCA_963708075.1). Lineage (GTDB taxonomy): Bacteria > Planctomycetota > Phycisphaerae > Sedimentisphaerales > Anaerobacaceae > PLanc-01. Next base: position 1,995,244 of record OY970194.1, on the reverse strand, counting down.
ACTGGAACTGGTCAACTTCGAAGGGATAGCCAAGCAGAAAGGGATGGCGCTTCGTGACGGCATCTTTGATGCCAGTGTTGATGTGCGATTCCACAAGGATCAGCCGCTATCGACCCGGGCCCGACTGGTTTTCACAGATCTGTCGCTGACTGAGCCGCCAGACGGCTTTCTGGCGAAACTGCTTACTTTGCCGGTGTCTCTCGACACGGTGCTATTCATCCTCCGTGACGCGGGCGGTTCCATCCGGCTGCCGCTGTCATTCCAGGTTGGCGAGGAAGGCCTTTCCGGTGGGCAGGTTACCAAAGCGGCCGTAGGAGCCGCAGCCGCCCTCATTGCCGGCGCTGTGGCCGGTTCGCCCTACAGGGTCGTCGGAACAATCGGCAATATTCTGGGCGGGGAGAAAGAGGAACCGAGCGGTGCCGAAATCCACGTCGTGCAGTATGCGGCCGGCGTCACCACGCTTTCGGAGAAGCAGGCGGCAGAGCTGGCGAAGATCAGGGAACGCCTGCGACGCGAACGGGATCTGTCCGTCATGGTTCGACATCACCTCGGCGGGGGGGACATCGAAAAAGCGAACGGGCTTGTCAATCTGTCGTCCGCGCAGGCGCGAGAGTTGCTGATGAAGCTCCGGCAGGACAAAGCAGGGCTTCAACAAGTGAGAGATGAGCTGGCAGGTCAGGCTCGCACGGCCTACGCTGCGGGCTCTTATGAGAATGTGCTCGGAAGAACAAGACGTCTGCAGGAGGCCGAAACGCAACTCGGCCTGATCGAGCGGGCCTTGGACGACCTTCTGGAGACCATGCGACCGGGTTCAGAATATGCCGCAAGAAGGCGCACCCGCGACGCATGTATGGTTATCGGCAAAGCGCGCCTCGAGACTCTGGCGATGTTGCTGGCGATCGAAGGAATTCCCAATGGAGCCGGACGCATCACGTTCGTCCCGCCTCGCTTTACGGAGGCAAGCGATCCGGCCGGGGGCAACATCACGCTTACGCTCACCAAGAGCAAAGCCCGATAGAGGGCGGCACGAAGACGCAACACCATATCGCCCGTAGTGGATCTGATCGCGTGTCCCATTGAGAAGGGGTCTGCCGTCGATTCATCCCGCCAGGGACATGAGATGGAAGGACTAAGCGCAAGAATCAGCCGGGCCCGAGGAGTAACCGAGCCCGGCTGGTTGAATACTGTCGTTGCCTCGAGCTTGCTCAGAAGTTGAGGCCGATACCAAGCATGTACTTGACATCCGTGCTGCCTCGCCCTTGCGCTGGGCTGGTGTCGTAATCGAAGATCACCCGGAAGCTGGCGAACAGGTTCTTGACCATCGTGACCCGCAGCTCCGCGGAGGTAGTCAGGAAGTAGTCGGAGAACTGCTCGATGCTTGGGTAATAGGTCAAGTCATGCATGAATCTGAGGTTCTCCAACAGGGTCTTCTGGAAGACATATCCAGCCTGCAGGGAGAGCTCGCTGTTGCTGTCGGTCTGGTTGTCGAACTTCTCATAGAGCGATGCCAGACCGAAGCTGGTGGAGAAGCTCGTCTTCGGTTCCTCGATCCACTGATAACCGGCACCGCCGCCGACCACAACCCGCCGGTCCAACTCGGCAATGGCATCCTTCTCATATCTGCCGTTCACAAAGCCGAAGAACTTCTTTGAGAAGAAGTAGTCGTACTGTGCTTTGGTCTTCCACCAGTTCTCCGTGGTCTCTTCTTCTCCGGTATCCGGGTCCTCCCGGTCGCTCTTGACGTAGTCGGCGCTGGCGGTGGTGCGGTCCTTCTCACCACGGCGCATCATGCTAAAGCTGCCGGCCATGGTATCCGCGCTGGTGTTGCCGTGGGTGGAAGTCAGTGAGCCGGTGATGTTGCCGGTCCACTTGGGCAGCGGCCGGGGTGGTGGATTGATCGATACCACCTGGGTCAAGCTGAAGGTCTGAGGCTGGAGGGGCTTGCCCGTCGTAATGGAGAATTGATTCGGCTCGGCCGTGGCCACCGGCTGGTGCAGCACAGTGCCGTCGCTGAGGTGAATCTCCACGGGGGCATCGCTCTTGAATGTTGCGATGTTTCTCACATCAATGGTCAACTCCCCGATGAGGTCCACAGCCAGGACCATCTTTCCGTCAGTCATGCTGACGATTTTACCGGTCAGAATGTCCCCGTTCTTCAGAAACACCTGATCCGCATAGAGGGTCGAGCATAGGCCGACAAAGCACAGTACCGAGAACAATACCTTCGTGCGCATGAGTGATTCCTTTATAGATTCACATCCACAAGAAACTACCAGTCCAACGACAATACCTCCAAACGGGACTCGGATGTCCCGAAGGCCACACAGAACCGGGAACAGCTAAACAGGTTCCTGCCTCCCGATCAGGGTGCAACGAGCGTCCGGAGAATCACGCGGCCCGCTCCGGACGTACACCCAGTGTTTTCATCTATTTTGCTGTAGGCTCGGCGCGGACAAACGGCGGACGCATCTGAGCAAGACGGTTGATCGTTCTGATGACCAGGAAGATCGTGAAGGCCACGATCAGAAAGTCAATGACGGTATTGATGAACAGGCCGTAGCGTACGGCTACAGCCGGTATCTCCGTGCCCGCGGCAGACATGGTGGCCTCCTTCAGAGTCAACTGCAGGTTCTTGAAGTCGACACCTCCCAGGAGCATGCCTATGGGGGGCATGATGACATCGTTCACCAGGGAGCTGACAATCTTGTTGAACGCAGCTCCGATAATAATGCCCACGGCCATGTCCATGGCGTTGCCTTTGACGGCGAAGTCTCTGAATTCCTTCAGCAGTCCCATTTTCTTTCTCCTTGAAAACGGTGTTTATAGTGTGACACGTCCGTCACCGTGACTTCCGGATACGGTGCGGAAGGCGGGTGAGTGCGACCATTCCGTCCTGCGTCCACAAAGGTGGCTGAAACGCGTCGGTTCCAACAAATGCCATCTGACACGTGAGAGGAAATGAATCATTGATCTTGATCTACTCTCTTGACCACAGAGTCCAACCGTTTCAGAGGCTATGCTCGTATTGTAAGGGCGAGCTGGTGGAGATCAAGTGAAAATGCCATGAAGGGAGACCGGCAAACACTATGTGACGTGCCAGACAGACCCTAGGCTTGACGGCATATTGGCTCCGCATCGTCCGGCGTCACGTCTGCGAGCAGGCCATGGCAAGTACGTGCGTGACACGAACCACAGGAGTCTGTACTATTCGGCAAGTGTCCGGGCAACCCAGGGATCGCTATCTGGCATGGGCCAACAGGAGAAGATCATGGCTGAACTGAAGGGCAGCAAGACGGAGCAGAATCTCAAGCAGGCGTTTGCGGGGGAATCTCAGGCTCGCAACAAGTACACGTATTTCGCCTCTGCGGCGAAGAAAGAGGGCTATGAGCAGATCGCGGCGATCTTCCTGGAGACGGCCGACCAGGAAAAGGAGCACGCCAAGCTCCACCTGAAGCTGCTGGAGGGCATCGGGGACACGGCGGCGAACCTGCGAGAGGCGGCCGGAGGCGAGAACTACGAATGGACCAGGATGTACCCCGAGATGGCAAAGGCTGCCCGACAGGAGGGTTTCGAGGAGATCGCTCGTCTGTTCGATGGCCTGGCGAAGATCGAGAAGGAGCATGAAGAGCGATATAAGAAGCTGCTGGAGAATTTTGAGTCCGGCCGCGTCTTCGCAAAACCCCAGCGAGTGAAATGGCGATGTCGCAACTGCGGGTTTGTCTATGAAGGAGAAAAGGCTCTGACGATGTGCCCGGTCTGCAAGCACCCGCAGGCATACTTTGAGATGGTGGGAGAAAACTTCTAAGCATCTCCATCGGCAGAGGGCACAGGGTGAGGACACAGCACCCTCTGTGATTACTCCTGGATGTCGATCAAGTTCTTCAGAAGATGACGGTGGCAGTGAGGGTCTCCCTCACGCTCAAAGCAGAGTAGAGTAATCGTGCTCGCCCCGGCTTTGCGTTTGAGCGCTGCAATGGCTGATCCGTGAGCCAGCATCTCTTTGTGGTAGCGGACTGCATATTCGTCCCACGAGATCCGACTCGCTTTCCAATCCTCCAGCAGTTCTTTGCTTGGGGCGACTTCTCGTATCCACTCTGCTGCGGCCAGGCGGGCTTTCGAAATGCCACGCGGCCAATATCGCGTTACCAGAATTCTCTCGCCGTCCGATTCCTCTGCCGAGTCATACACTGATTTGGTTTTCACCATGATAGCACCTCTGCCGCCATCATATCTCGTGCAGAGCAGTGACATCAACTATAGTGAGCGAATGGATTATTCTTATTGACCCACGTTATTCCTGAGTGGAGGCCAACTTGCTCAATCAGGAGCACTGGCGGCGCGGTAGTACTTGTGTCCTGCACGGTTTCGTGGTAACTAATGGAACATCTTTTTATTCCATATTCTGAGCGTTTGAGTGAGGTCCCAATGGATCGGCAAGGCGCGACGACAATAACCAAAGGTGATTGTGGCAGGGGAACGGCAGTATTGGACCGCCGCGCCTTCCTGCGTGTGGGGGCGGTGGGATTGGCCGCGTCCTTCCTGGATATGACCGAATCGGTGCATGCTTTGGGTGCCACTGAGGGCGGCCGGAGTCTCGCACGCCGGCCTAATGTCCTGTTTGTCTTCTCCGACATGCAGCGGGCGTATTCCATGGGCTGCTACGGCGACGCCAATGCCCGCACGCCGGTTCTCGACGCCTTCGCCAGGCAGGGCGCCCGGCTGGACGCCGCGATGTCGAACACGCCCGTCTGTTGTCCCTATCGTGCCTGCCTGATGTCGGGACAATATGCCCATCTCAATGGCGTGATGAGCAACGGTGTCACATTCCGTCCCACGGTCAAATGCGTTGCCGAGACGTTCCGCGACGCCGGCTACGAAACCGGGTATTCGGGCAAATGGCACATCTCCCCGCCCAAGGATGCCAAGGACCCGACGTACGGTTTCCCGGCCCCGAAGACCGAGTTCGGCTTCTACCGCACCGACCGGCAGTCCGCGAACGTGACCGATGTGGCTCTCAAGTTCATCGCCGAAAAGAGCAAAGGTCCAAAGCCGTGGATGCTTTTTGTTTCCTGGATTCTCCCCCATAGTCCTTATAAGGCTCCGGAAGGGTACGCGGAGCATTTCTCCAAGGTCGCGATTCCGCCCAACGTCCCCGAGGGATTGCCCGCTGAGAACGCGAAACAGTGCCTACCTGACTATTATGGAATGATCGAAAGCCTTGATGATGAATTCAAACGTATCCTTCAGGCTCTGGACCAGGCCGGTGTCGCCGATGATACGATCGTGGTTTATTCCTCCGACCACGGGGACATGATCGGCTGCCAGGGCGTTAAAGCCAAGCGCTGGCCCTATGAGGAATCGGCGCGCGTTCCGTTCCTGATCCGTCATCCACGAGCGATCAAACCGGGCACAGTGATCGCCGATCCGTTCGGCTCGCCTGATGTCTATCCGACGTTGGCCGGTCTGGCCGGGCTCAAGGCGCCCGCCGGCGTGGACGGCGCCGATTTCTCGCCCTTGCTGCGTGGCGAAACCACGAAGCCGCCACGCGACTATGTTTATCTCCAAATGCCATACGCTTATGTCCCATGGCCGGGCTGGAGGGCTCTGCACACACGTCAGCACATGTATGCGCGCACGAAAGACAAACCCTGGTTCCTCTTCGATCTGAAGAACGATCCCTGGGAGAAGAGAAACCTCGTGGACGATCCATCTCAGAAGGCACTGGTCAAGGAATTTGACGACCGGCTGACTTCAATTATGCGAGAGACAGGTGATTCGTGGGGCATTACAGCTACGACAGGCGATCTGCAGTCCTGGGTTCCCGGCGGTCCGAAACAACAATCCCAGAATCTTGGCGTCGACTTTCCCGGCCGAGCAACTCGCCAGGTCGAAGGGAATCGAACGGGAAAAGCCAAGGAAGGCAAGCGCGCCAAACGTCAAAAGGCTGCGCGCAGATCGGCCAGGAGGAGTAGGCCATGGGTGAGAGTGTCAGCAGGGCGTAGGGAGTCCTGGCCGAGGGCTCTGGTCCATCAACCATCGCGCTTGGCAAGCGGAGGTTTATCCTGCTGGATGATCTCCACGAAATTGATGAGGGGAGCCTGCGTCTTGTCCGGGGTCGTTGTTTTGGGGACGAATTCCAGGAGGAGGTCCGCGTCGACCGCGACGTCCTGGAACTCCTGGACTATGGCCTTGTCGGTTCCACCCGAGATTCGCGAGATGTCGAAGTCTGCGGACACGATACGGCCTTGCAGCTTGATGTCGCACACCCGCTGGCCCGGTTTGTCATGGTCATCAGGCCGGAATCCGAGACAGACTGTGTAGAGGCCCGGCTCATGGTTCGGGTCCTTGTCCCGTACTGGTATTTCACAGCGGAGCAGTCCCAGACAGCCGGAGGTGAAGAGCCAGGGTTCATTCGTCCCTTCGATCTTGATGCCTCTGAAGTCATGGCGGAAATACCCCATATCCTTCAGGATCACCTCGTTCAGGTTGAACTTGATGCCGTAGTTGGCGAAGTGGTTCTGACCGTACACCGTCCTGGGATTGGGGTAGGCCAGCCACAATGTGCCATTCTCGTCTTTCATGTCCCCCGGTGCGCCGAAATTCACGGCAAGGTGTTTCACGGGCTTGTCGTATGGGCTGGGCAACACCTGCTCTCTCTGCTTCATTTCCGTGTGGTTGATGAAGACGGTCCAGGGCTGAACCCTGTCGGATTTGTTCACCAGCGCAAAAGAACCACGAAGGGGGTATGAGCAGGTGCAACCCACGCTGGCCTCCGGCACGAGTACGAGGCCGTTCGCCGGGATCATGTTGATCCAGCAGCCGGGGCGGATACCTCCGAAGAGGGCCACTCCTGCGTCACGGACAAGGTCGTAGAAGGCCACGCAGGAAGAGCGATAGAACAAGGCGTTCGGCGAGGCGCTGGTAATGGCACAGGTGTGCCCCGGACGCAGGAACTCCCAGGGGACCTGCTTTTCCGTGATCGGGTCAAGCCGCATCTGGATCCTGCCCGTACGCAGATCGCACGCTCGGGGCTCGATGATGATTCTATCGCCGATGACCACAGGCCGCGTGCGATAGTTGATCGGACGCGACCACAGGATCTCGCCCGTGGAGGCCGACAGGGCCACAATACGCCGGTACGTGAGCTGGTCTTCCTGGAAACGGTAGGCATCATGGTTGCCGACGCAGCCGAAGAATAGCAGCACATCATTCTGATAGGCGGAGCCCATGGCATCCCCGCAGCAACCGGTGAAATCCACGGGCCTTTCCCAGAGCTTCTTGCCGGTGGCAGCGTCGAGGGCCACCACAAGCCTGACGTCGGACGGTGCATATTCCCCGGCCTTCTTCATCCTCTGAGTCTCTTCGTAGAGACCTTTGCGGATGAGTCCGCGGCGCTCGTCCAAGGCCTGGTTTGTCAGGCTATCCGTGACGCTGCTCTCCGCGAAGAACACCTTTCCATCGCCTATGGACATCGTTAGTTTGCCAATTCGCTTGCCCTGATGAGTCCACAGGGTCGCCCCGGTACCTGGATTGAGCGCGAAGACCATGTCACCGGCCATCATCTTGTTTGTTACTGAGCCTTTGTCCGGGCTGTAGTTCTCCCAGAGCGGGTAGTTGGCCATGGGGAACCACTCCGCATTTGACCTCGTGTAAGCCTGTTGTATGTCAATGTTCGGGTCCGCATGCTTGGCTCTGAGGTCGGCCCCGTAAGGCTGCTTGAAGGGCTCGGCCCTGATGCCGAACAGGATGTTCCGATCGGTCGAGACGCAGCCCCAGCGGTAGGTGCTGCCGCCGGCCTCCGGCAGGTCATAGATGCGAACTGTAGCGCCGGTTGCCGGGTCCAGGCGCAGGCATCGATCGTAGGCCGCCACGTAGAGAGCTTCTTCGGTCAAGGCCAGATTCCCTCCATCCACATCCACGCGAGGCCGCACCGCGCCGGGGATTCGGCGTTGCCATAGCGGGGTCCCATTGTAGGCATCGACCGCCAGAATCAGCTCTTCTCCCTGGATGAACAAGCGGCCGTCCATGGATACGGGACTCTGTGCCCTGGCGTGCCGCTCCACCATCGACAGCGGCCCCGGCTCCCCGAACCACAGGACTCCAAACGGGCCCTTGGCCAACTGGTCGGAGGAGCAGGCCGTGTTCTGCGGATTGCCGTACTCGTGGGTCCAGCTCCCCGCCTGTTCGAGTTTGGGGCGTTTGAAAGTGCGCCATCGCAGACTGCCACCGTTGCCCGGCATGCCCGCGACAACGGTCCCGCCGGCCGGCCTCACGATACGCTCCAACTGCTCTCGTGTCACCGTGACGGCCCCCGTGGTCAACAGCTCGTCCGAGACGATGAGATTGGCGAAGTAGAGGGGCAGAGACGCGATGTCCCAGGGCTCAACGACCACGCGCGAGCCCAGCAAGCCTGCCGATCGCAGCCTGTCCCGGGCAATCCGGAGTTTGTGGGGGTCTTTCTCGAGCCCCACGATCTTGAGGTCGGTGATCTGCGTCAATTCATAGGCGAGCTGCCCCACGTTGCAGTCAACAACGAGACAATACCCTTTCGTCATCCGGCTTTCGTCAACGATCCGGCGCGCTGCATCGCGGTAAAACTGTCTCTGGGGATGACCTTGAAAGACATTGGGATCGCGCACGATCCTTGTCTCCTTCGGCGCCGAAGGACTCTTGGCGTCGGCAAAGCAACAGATCCTGCCATCGTCGGTGCTGACGATCAGGCGGCCATCGCCGGCAGCGAGACCAAGAGCATTTCCAGTGACGCCTGCCTGCCATACCTTCCGGCCCGTCTGTACCTCGACGCCGAGTACCTGTTTCGAGCCGCCAATGAAAAGGATGTCACCGGCCAGGATGAGGGAATTGCACTGCGGAGCGGGTAGATGCCATGTGACGCAGGAATTCTGTAGATGCTTATCCTCGGCCAGAGACGCCGCCGTGAGACGGCCGATCTCATCAATCCTGGTACGGATCTTCGCTCGTTCCTCCCCTTGTGCCTTCTGGATGTCTCCTCTGAGTTGGGCAAGCTCCTTTGCCATCGCTTCCCGTTGCCTTGCCGGGGGAGCGGCCTTTCGGGCGGCCTGGGCGTGGGCGTCACGATCAATGGCGTAGATGCCTGCGCGAGTGAGAACGTAGGCCGTTTTATCTTTGATCACCATGTCCAACCCGGGAAACCAGGCGAAGACATCTCCCCGGCTCGCGCCTGTCTCGGCGTCATACGCGACCTTATGAGGGGTTCCGGAGCGGTCTACGCCGGCGATGAGCTGGTTGTCATTCAAGAGGGACCACGTGCCGCCTTGCTTACCGCCGGGAGGGGCCCAGAACAGGAACTCCCCCGTGCGCCGGCTGAAGGCGGCGGGCATGGCACGGCCGGCAGGAACGTAGAGGGTGTCTTTGGAGGCCAACAGGTAGCCGTGCGGCGATATGCCCCCGAAGCTGAGTTCGTGCGCACGGTCGCCGATGGTATCGTTTCTCCAGATGACGGACCCATCATCCGCGTTGAGGGCACAGATGTAGATCCCTTCGTAGGGAAACACGCCGGCACTGCAGTAGAGCGTGCCCTGGTCCACCAGGACGCTGGTGCGAACCGGCCAGAGGGAGATCAATCGCTCATTGCCGATGACCTTTTCATCGCTCGGGCCCGGTCGGTATTTCCAAACAAGGGATCCATCACGGGCCTTGAGGCAATAGACATAGCCATCATCCGAGCCTGCGTACACGCGACCGTTGTATGCGGTTGGAGCAAAGCGGACGGGACCTTCCGTGAAGAAGCTCCAGGATATGGTACCTGAGGCGGCGTCGATCGCAGAAATCTCGTTGGTCACAGAGGAGCCAAAGAAAACGCGGCCATCAGCCACGGCAACCTGAAAGGCGTTGTCGGTGTGCATGCGCGGCATTTCCTCCGAAGGCGCAGGCCACGCTGGCTTTGGCGGGTGCATCGGAACATAGGTCCATTGAAGGGACAGGTCGCCGTGCAGGCTTTCGGGGCTTACTCCACTGTGCATCGCATCGTGCCGATAGGTGGGCCAATCACCCGCGGTAGTCACATTGGCGATGCTGCATACGAACATGGAAAGACAGAGTGCTGCCCGAAGGGACGACGGGAGCATTTTGGATTCGGCATGAGCGCTCGGGGTCTGTAGGGTCATCTGGGTCAACTCCGTAGCCTTCTGGATCCCGGATGGGCCGGAAGGCTGATATCTGATTGTCTTTTGCACAATCGCACAGCTCCATTCATGCGAACACTTGGAGTCATAGAGTACACGAGCATCTGCGATGTCGCAACAACTGAAAGTGGCTGGGAGCTATGGTCACGCCAGGGAATCGAGTCCCCGCACAGCAACGGCAGAAACGATTGTCCATCCATCTGTGCCGAAAGCAGCATGACCACTGCCGCATGCCACGGGAAGAAAGTCACGTCGATCCAAGCTGTCTGCCGTATTCCAGTTCCTCATGCCTCTTTGGTACATATTTGTCTGAATAGAACAGTGGCGGTGAGTCACTCCCTCTTTCCCGGGTAGTTGGGCGAATAGAGCAGCGGTTTCCTGCGTATCGTGAGGGCCCCGTTCTCCACGAATTCATTGCCGCGTTCGGACAAGTGTGTGACCATGCGCTGCCGCCAGAGCTTCAGAGTATCCTGCGGGCTTGGTTCATCTGCCAGGTCGTGACATTCTCCGGGGTCTTTGCCCAAGTCGAAGAGCTGCTCTCTCCCGTCATAGGCATAGTGGATGTACTTCTGCCTGCCGTCGGTCAGCGCCGTCCAGTGGTCGTTGCTGTAGCACATCGAGTGCTCGAGGTCGATGAAGGGACGCCAGTTGCGCGTCTGTCCGCGGACCGGCTCCAGCAGACTTCTTCCATCGAGATGGCTCGGGACGGGCGCTCCGGCGGCGTCGAGGAAGGTTGGCAGGACATCCCGCAATTCGACGGGCTGGGGCAGCGTCCCGCCTCGCTGTCGGGCCATGTCCATGCTCTTGGGCCATCGCAGGATCATGGGGATCTTGGCCGAGCTTTCGTAGGCGTAGGTCTTGCGCCACAGATGATGGTCGCCGAGCATGTCGCCGTGGTCGGCGAAAAAGAGGATCAGCGTATTGTCGTACAAGCCCCGCCTTTTGAGGGCCGTCAGGATTCGCCCGATCTGCTCATCGATGAATGTCACCGATCCGTAGTAGGCCCGGCGGGATTCCTTCGCCTGGCGGATGCCCAGGTCGCCGTGCCAGAGGCTCGGATTGGGCGGCTCCTCATGCGAGGCGTGTCGGCCGGCCCAGTCTCCGATCCAAGGGGCAGGCATTTCGTCGGCGCTGTACATGTCCAGGAATCGCTGCGGCGGATCGTAGGGGCTGTGCGGCCTGGCGAACGAGACCTTCAACAGGAACGGCTCCGGCCGATCATATTTCTCGATGAACTCGACTGCCCGATCGCCGGTCCATGTGGTAGGATGGAGCCGCTCGGGCAGGGCGTACGACTTGGCCCGATAGTCGTTCCAGCCGATGCCGGTCGCATCCGGATTGAGATCGGGGGCCTGCTGCCGGAACCAGAGGCGATAGTCACTCACGAAGCCCGGCGTTTCTGAGCGTCCCGATTCATCCACGAGCAGGCCGTGATAGCCGCGAAGCTTCTTCTGCGGGTACCAGTGCATCTTGCCGATGCCGAACAGGTAGTACCCGGCATCCCGCATCGCCTGAGGCAGCTCGAATGGATATTGCTCAGCCACGCGGCCATAGCCGAGCATTCCGTGATGCCACGGCGACAACCCGGTCAGGATCGCACTGCGGGCCGGCGTGCAACTCGGCGTGGATGAATAGGCATTCGTAAATAGAACACCATCGGCGGCGGTGGAATCCAGACTGGGTGTCTTGATGATGGCATTGCCCGCGCACCCGAGACAGTCACCCCGATGCTGGTCGGTCATGAGATAAAGGATATTCGGCTTTGACCCGGACAATGCCGCAGCCGGCGCCTCATTGGAGGGCAGAAGCACAGAGGAAATGCAAGCTGCTGTCTTCAGGAATTCTCTGCGTGTCATTCCCGGCAAATCGTGGGCGTTCATCGTTGACCCCCTTAACCTTCTATGCCTGGCACGGGCGACGGCTGCTTGTCATTCGATCCTGATTCGTGCGAAACTGATCGTCGTTCCTGAGCCCTGGCGTGTGCCCAGCAGCTCCAGGATGCTGGATGGCGGTGAACCGGCCCGGGGCGTGGCGGTCATGAAGTCGGTAAATGGCTTCTCCAGGGGAACGCGGACCGAATCGCTGACCGATCCGTCACTCCGGATTTCCAGCATGCGGTTCTCGGAGATGTGTCGGCTGTTGCCGTCCGAGCCCGACACGTAGAAGAACACGAATAGGCGGTTGTCGGAGCCGATGTGAAATCTGCCCTGGCCGGCTCGCTCGTTCGACTTGCCTTCCTCCGCCATCAGCAGTGTGCGACGCGAGAGCACCTCGCCCTGGCGCACCACGGCGTAGTTCAGCGAGTGGCTCTGTCTCTCGTTCGGGAAGAACTTTTCGCGCAGACGCTCGTCAAGGGCTCGCTCGGTCCACAGGATGTGCACTCGGCCGTCCGGGGCCAGCCACAGGTCGCCGGGGCTGATCCACCCACAGGTCTTCTCGCGACTGGCGATCTCCACCCAGGGCTGAAATCGGCCGGTGGTGATATCAGGCGACCAGGTATAGAACAACCGGCGGAAGTCATAGTCCCACTCCCGGCCGGTGAGCTGTCTCTTGAACGCACGCCATTGTTCGTTCGGCTCGACGATGTCGCTGACGCCGCAGAAATGAACCTCGCGATTCCTTAGTGCCACGTTGGGATAGCATACGCGGATTGGCTGTGGCTTCGAGTAGTCTGCGCCCCAGGGCCATTTGAGCTGACCCTGCGTGCTCCACTGACCCTGGCGGTCCAGGAACGTCCATTCGGCGTGCGTGTACCCGATGTTTTGAAACAGGATCAGCTCGCGATTGGGCCCATCGGCGGCGAAGCTCCGATATGAGTGTTCGGTGAACTTGGGTTGATTGGACCAGACGGGGATCAACGTTCGCGCCGGCTTGTTCGGGTCACGAACGTCAAATTGAAGCAGCTCAGGCCGTGCCGGCCCGGAATAGGCGTTCGGGTCCGCATTCAACGTCGGATTGGCCGAGAGGAACAACCGGCCGTCCGGGAAGCCGGCCAGCGGAGAAGGCTCTCGGGTCCGTCCGGAGGCATCGAAGCAGACCTTCCGCCAACCCTGCGGCCCTCGCAGAAACAGCATCCAGCGGCAGTTGTTGAGCGGCTTGACTCCTGGTATCGTCTCCAGACCGCCGGCGAAGAGGTCATCGCCGATGTGCACGAGGCACGTGGACCCGTGACACCACATCGGCCCGGCCCCGTTGTCCGCGGGCTTGTAGCTGTAGACGTCCTCCTCGATTTCCACTGTCGGCCGTAAAGAGGCAGGGGTGCCGGCGTCGACGACAGAGACAAACGCCAGAACCAAACACAAGCGTGCGATGCGAGGCGTTACAGAACAACAGACCATTATCATTGAGGTAACTCCTTGGTGCTTCATGGCCACATTGTACCGCCCGCAAGAGTCACATCAAGTCATTCAGATGGGGCGATTGACAGCCCATCCCAGGCGGTGTACTCTCCTCTGTATCGATATGTCCTGTGCGATCAAGATGCTCTGATACAGGGAGTCATAGTCTTATGAGACACCGAACACTTGTCTGCCTCATCACAATGCAGGCCTTTATTGGCGCCGCCGTGCTGCCGGGTGTCGGGTCCACGAGCGCCGGTGCAAGTGACGCAGCCGCCCGGTGGTCCTGGCAGGAGCCGCAGGCGAAGGCGTTGCCGACCGGCGACCTGGAGTGGGCACCGCGGCCATTCGCATTCAAGGCGGGCGAGTCAATCCGCTACATCGACTTCGAGTCCGGCTACGACGCCAACGACGGCCTCTCGAAGCAGACACCCTGGAAGCACCACCCCTGGGACCCCGACGCCACCGGCCAGGCGAAGGCCTGTCAGGGCGTGCACACCTACGTCTTCAAGCAAGGTGTCGTCTATCGCGGCCAGATGGAGGCGAATGAGTCAGGCGCCGAAGCGGCCCCCATCCTCCTGACCCGGGACCCGTCCTGGGGCACGGGGCCGGCCGTCATCTGCGGCTCGGAGGCGGTGACGGGCTGGAAGAAGGGGGCCGACAACCCGGTCATCCCGGAGCCACAGAAGGTCTGGTACGTGGACCTCTCCTGGACGCCGCGCAATGTCTGGATGGTGGACCGGGACGGCGCCGTGAGGCGCATCGCTCTGGCTCGCACGCCGAACTGGACGATCACCGACCTGGACGACATTCAGAGCGAGTGGTGGACGTGGAAGAACCCCGACAAGCCGTTTGACAATTACGCCACCATCAACGGCCAGCGGCGGCACCTGGCGTTCGACAAGGAGCATATCAACGAGAGCCGGCCGCAGGATTATTACGAGGGCGCCATCGTCTGGACCACCAAGGGCTGGGTGATGGGCAGCCCGTTCCAAGCCAAGGTCTTGGCCGTGGACCGCGCCGGCGGCTCGCTGACTTTCCCCTGCCAGTGGGGCGGAGCACCATCCTACAAGATCATCCGCGGCTGCCGCTACTATCTGGAAGATAAGCCCCATTACCTGGACAGCCCGGGCGAGTTCTGGTTCGAGAAAAAGGGCACCGGCGGCCGGCTCTATCTCCGCCTGCCCGGCGACCAGGACCCAAATACGGCCCGCGTCGAGGTGGCCAAACGCATCCGCATGATTGACAGCCGGGGCATGAGTCACGTGCACGTCCGCGGGTTGACGTTTCGTTTCACCAACATCTATTGGAACCTGACTGCCGCACCGTACTGGGTCTCCCATGAGAGCATCGATGTGGAACCCGGCTGCGTGCGCCTGCTGGGCAGCGGCGTGGGTCTCCAGGTGACGAACTGCACGTTCGAGCACGTCCACAGGGGTGTCCGCCTGAAAGCCATGGGCCCACAGGACGCCATCGACCACGTTGTGGTCGAGGACAACGTGTTCTCCGAGGCGGACGCCGGAGGCGTGGAACTCACGGACGGCACGACCTACGGGGACGTGGACCAGCCGACCGGTCGCCTCTACGATGTCCGCGTGATGCGGAACAGGTTCGACCACATTGGCATCCGTCCCGACCTCTTCGGCCAGGGCGGGGCGCTGGTGGTCAAGTTCGCCCAGACGGCGGAGGTGGCGGGGAACATCTTCGATCGGGTCTGCGCCCAGGGGATCGATGTCCACGGCGCCAAGCCGAGCGGTGCGGCCACGGATCGTCCCTTCACCCGCATTATCATCCACCACAATAGGGCCGTCGATACGCTGCTGAACAACGACGACTTCGGCGGCATCGAGACCTGGCAGGGCGGTCCGGCGTACGTCTATGACAACATCTCGGGCAACCCCGGCGGCTACCGCAACTGGGACCATGTGCTGAGCCCCGATACAGAGGACCGCTTCGGCCACGCCTATTACCTGGACGGGGCGTTCAAGAATTACCACTTCAATAATATCGCCTGGGGCAAGTCCAAAGGTCCGTCTGGCAAACTGGCCAACACGTCGGCCTTCCAGGAGATCATCAGTTATCAGAACACATTCTTCAACAACACCATCTACAACTTCGTGCGTGGCTCGCGCCGGCAGGAACCTCAGGCCGGCCGCATCAAGTTCCTGGGCAACATCTGGCAAAGCATGGGCCTGCGCGTCTTCCGCGACGCCGACCCGGCGAAGACCGAGGCCGCCGGCAACGAGGCCCACGCCGGTCCTCGCCAGGAGCAGTACGCGATCGACACGGATGCCTATGCCCGTAACGTCTTCTACGACGTGGGGGAAAGCTTCGGCGTCTTCGAGCCCTCGGGGCGGTGGCACGAGACGCTCCAGGCGTTCCGGGAAGCCCTGGAGAGCTACCAGCCGCTGGCTGCGACAGTGGGCATCATGGCCGAACAATCGCCTCTACGCGATCCGGCCGCTCACGACTTCCGGCCCTCCGCCAACTCGGCGGCCCGCGGCCAAGGCGCGAGAGTCTTCGTGCCGTGGAGCCTCTACGAGACGGTCGGTGAGTGGAACTTTTACCCCATCCCAGGCGATCCGACGCGCATCCTGGACGAGCACTGGTGCATGTCTCCCTACTACACTGGCCGGGACAACTACTACAGGCTCCCCACATATCCGCTCCAGGGCGTCAACATCACCCTGAAGGACTACCAGAATGGCCCGCTGGAGAATTGGACCACGGGCGCCCTGCGCTTCAACGGGAGCGACCAGTATGCCGTCCTGACACAGGAGGATATCGACCGCACCGTCACCCTGACCACAGGGCGAGGCAACGAGAGCCGGAACCGTACCGTTAGCGGCGCGGACCTGAGTAACCCGCAGGTCTACACCTCGAACTTCCTCATTGAGGTCTACTTCAAGACGGCGCCGGGACAGATAGATGCGACGCTGATTCAGAAGATCGACGGCGCCGGGTGGGCCCTGGGCGTCAACAACGCCGGCGGCGTGACCCTGACGGCGAAATCGGGCGATGCCACTGTCAGCCTGGCCAGCCGCAGGCCCATCAATGATGGCCAGTGGCACCATATCATCGCGGAGGCTGACCGCCAGGCGAGAACGTTCACCATCTACATCGACGGTAAGCAAGACGCCGGGGGCCGTGGCCTCGGGCCGGATGCCTCCCTGGCCAATGACGCCGACCTATACGCGGGCGGTACGCCGCAGGGTCACAGCCTCAACGGCGCGATCGACTTTATGCGCCTCGCACGCGGCACGCTGGCCGACTCGAAGACGACAATCGATGAACTCTACGCATGGGAGTTCGACGGGCCATTCCTCTACGACCTCACAGGACGCCGGCGGCCGGCCGACGGCGGATGTGCGGGCGCCATAGACGAGATCGCTCAGTAAGGGATTTGCCGGCCGCCTCGCCTTCACTGGCGGAGGTCTTCCGTTTTCATCCCGCCGTACTCAGCGGCAAGCTGATTCAGGTTGGCGTTCTTGTGGAGGACGAGCCGGTATCTGAGCACGAGCGGCTTCAGGGTGGAGATGGGGATCGGCTCGCGGCCCGGGTATGCCACGTTCTGGGCGCTTCCGGCTGCTCGCAGGATCCATTGGCGAGGATGGCCGGGATTGGAGGGGTGGACCAGAATCGCGAAATTGGACGCTGCATTGCCGAATGTACCGGAGAAGTTCATCCAGTCACCGGCCGCGACGGCTTCGTTCTTCGGAGTAACCGGCCCGTTGGGGTCGCTCATCCGGATTTCCGCCGGCAGAACGATGCGTGTGGAGAAGCCTCCGTATCCCTTCACATCATTGGAGCCGGCGATGCGAAGACCTTCTTCGAGTGCCAGGATTTCTATGTCGAAATCGATCAGACGTGTATCGTCTACGACCTGGTGGACCCGGATCGTGACGGTTTCCTTGGCGAAGGGTTCCAACCCATTTTTCCATCGTGAGGATTTCCAGTACATAGCGGCCTTTAGGGCGGCAGCGTTCTGCCGAGACTGAAGGATCTGCACAGTGTGGATGTCCCATGTGAAGTCCTCACACGCCCACATATCGCCCATGAGCGTGTTGCCCACGTACACCTGGTGCCAGGCCCAGAATATGCCGCGATGGTGCGGGTGATCTTTGGGGAAATCCTCTGTCAGAACCTTGCCGTCGAGCCCGTAAACGGGATGGCAGTAATTGGCCCTGGAGTAGGTGCCTTCCTCGGTTGTCTTCGGGACAGTTCGGTAGAAAAGGACCGGTGCGTCGGCCTCAAGGAACTGATAGCCGTCGTCCATCTTGACGATGCGCATGGGACCCTCGGACGCCCGGCAAAGGCTGACTGATACCAGGGCCGTGGCGACGAACGCGATAAGGATCTTCTTCGGAGCAGAACCTGCACGTGATCCGCCATTCTGCAAATTGTCGTACATGACATCACTCCCGTAGTTCCGACAAGTGACGATTTCTCACACAGCCCGGCAGAGCATTGCCGAGCCAGAACAAACAGCCATTGTACCATGATCGTGAGAATGTGGTAAGATGAGGCACTGTGCTCGGCAGGGCTATCGCATCTAAATTGGCCAGCCGCGATTCCTTGTTCAGAAACGCAGGTTGGTTCAGGTGATTGACGACCGCAATGTCAGGTTGGCCACCATCCGATCAGCGTTTTCGGGGCCAAGAGGGCCAGCTCGAATTTAGATGCGATAGCCCTGCTGTGCTCGGTCAGGTCGATTCAGGAAGAACGGACTTAGGGGTGACTGCGATGGCCCAATCTGATTGGAATCCCGAGAACTCCCAGCGCAGCGTGGCTGCCGCATTGGTCACTGGGTGTGTGTTGACCCTATTAAGCCTCTACGCGGGTGTGCTGAGTGGACCGACCTGTCAAGGGGCCACGTACGAGGTTTATCCTTCAACTGCCGATGCCCAGGAGGAGTTCGAGACCCTGGCAAATGGCCTCAAGCCGGGCGACGTGCTGATCCTGCACGGCGGAACGTACTCGCAGAATGCCCGTCGGGCCGTCACGGCGAGCGGAACAGCCGATGCACCAATCGTCATCCGGGCGATACCGGGAGAGGCACCCTTGCTGACTCGCCCGGCAGACCAGATCGACCGGTACAACAACATTGAGTTCATCGACTGCTCCCATCTTGTCATCCGTGGAATACGCTTTCAGGGCGGCAGTTCAGGGGTTCGATTCATCCGCGGCCATCACGTCACGTTCGAGGACTGCGAGGTCTTCGGGACCGGCAACAACGCTCTGACCATGAACAGCGGCAACTGTGACAGTTTCGTCATTCGAAGAAACCATCTTCATCACACCGGCTTGAGCACCTCCCGACCGACCGAGGGAGAGGGCATGTACATTGGTTGTCATGATGGCTCGTGCATCACGACCAACACGCTCGTGGAGGGCAACTATATCCATCATCTGCGCAGCACGAGCAACGGCGGCAATGATGGTATCGAGATCAAGGCCGGCTCACATGGGAATACCGTGCGGAACAACGTGATTCATGATACCAACATCGGCCGGCAGTATCCGGGCATCTTTGTCTACGGCGCAGGCCCGGGTGTCAACATTGTCGAGGGCAACTGCATTTGGAATGCCGGCGAAGGGATCCAGGTGGTCTCCGATGCCACCATACGGAACAATATCATCTTCAACTGCTCGGCGACCGGCATTACGGCAGCTCCTCACGCCGCCGTGCGGGAGATGCGCAATGTCACCATCGTGAACAACACGGTCGTGACTTGTCCCAGAGGAGCCCTGATTCGCTGGTCCGGGACCACCAACATGATCTTCGCCAACAATGCCGTCTATTGTCCCAGCGCTACAGCGATCGATACTTCGGAGATCATGGACGCGATCGTGTCTGAAAACTACGTCCAAGGCCGACTGCTCGGTACGAGCATGGACAGCGTACGTTTCTGTGAGGGCATGACCGTGGTGGAGACATTCACTGACCCTGAAAGAAGCGACTTCTGGCCCAGGTCGGATTCAGCCCTGATCGGCCACGCCGATGGCGGTCTCGATCCCCGAGCGGGATTTCAACGACGCGGTCAGGAGGGCGCCCTATGATGTCGGGCGCCTACGAGTGTGAGGGCCGCACGCAGAATCCGGGCTGGAAGGTGCAAGCCGGGTTCAAGCGTTAGAATGCGTCACTAGCGCAACTGCTCCTCGGAGGCTACTGGCCGAAGCGGACGCTTCGGGTGTCCCTCTCTTGGCCGGTCGGGATCGTCAGAGGGTGGTAGAGTTCCGGGCGGCGGGTCTTGATCCACCTCAGGCCGGTGCAGTTCTCTCGCAGGGCCGGGTCGAGATCGGCGATCACCATATCGTCGCCTGCCTTGCAGGTTTCCACGAGTACGCGGCCGTACGGGTCCAGGATCATGGCGTTGCCGGTGCGAATCTCGTTGTCGTCCACGCCGACGCCGTTGCTGAAGATCAGGAACAAGCCGTTGTCGTGAGCCCGGGATGGGAGCCAGGTCATGAGCCATTGCCGTCCTTTGGGACCTTTGAACTCCGCCTCGATGGCCTCGGGGTTCGCCTTGCGATTGTCCCACAGCGATCTGTCCACCAGGCCCATGCAGCCCGGGCTGGGCGTTTTGCAGCCGCCGGTCTGATGTGGGGCCAGCAGGATCTCCGCTCCCTGCAGCGCAACGATCCGGACGTTCTCGCCGATGTTGTTGTCGTAGCAGGTCAGCACAGCGGCGCGGCAGCCGAGGGGCGTGTCGAACACCGTGAATTGCGATCCGCACGACAGGTGCGTGTTGACGAAGGCGTGGATCTTCCGGTGCCGCTGGAACTCGCCATTGGGCATCGCGACCACATAGGTGTTATACATTTGCTCGCCGTCGGTCTCGATGAGGCCCGCCCCGATGGTCATGCGGTACCGTCTCGCCAGGTCCATGAGGGCCTGTGATGACGGCCCATCAAAGACCAGCTCCGCCAGGGCACTCAACTGCTCGCGCGACAGATTTCGCAGGAACCAGTAGCCTGTGATGCAGCATTCGGGGAATGTGACAAGCTCAACGCCCTGCGCCGCCGCACGTTGCAGGAAACTCTCCATTTTGGCGAGGTTCGCTCCCTTGTCGCCGGCGGCGGACTCAAACTGGACGGACGCTACACGAATCTTTCTCATGACCACAGTTCCACGTTGGAGAAGTCTAACCAGGCGTCAAATCATCCACCAATTCCCGGGACTGATCGCAGGTATGCTGAATGATCTCTGGTCCGGCGGGAGGGATTCGAGAAGCTCCTTCGCCTTCCTGCCGATCGCCTGCGAGGCAAGCTCGATGTTGCGTCGTCCGACTTCAGCGGAGGCGTATTTGCGAGGGTCCTGGCCGCCGATGCCGTCGGGCGGCTTCATATTGGGGGCCAGGGGGCCGTCGCCCAGCGTGGACAGATCGACGAGGCTGGGATAGAGGAACATCATGTTCGATGTCTCCCACTTGGCGGCGTGGTCTGTGCCCGACTCGGGGCCGTGGCTGAGCGTGATTTCCCAGAGCCCCATGCCGGCCACGGTCTGATCCGCGATGACCGGGGCCAGGGCCTTGTCGATCATGTCGATCTGGCCTTGGACATTGTGGCCGGAAACGCCGAGGATGACTCGAGCGCCGGTCTTCTTAATCCGTTGAAACAGGGCAGTCACGACCGGCACGAGCGACTCCTGCGGGAAGCCGTCATGGAAGTATACGGGCGGGTACACGACGCCGCCGAACTGCTCGGCGGTCTTGACGAGGATCGCGTGGGCCTTCAGGGCGTCATTGCCCAGCGGCAGGTGGCGGCCATGCCATTCGATCAGCCCGAACGGCACGTAGACCGCCGGGAACTCGCGGAGGGCCTTCTCCAACTGGCCCGGCCGCAGGAACTGCATCTGGACGGCAGAAGACAGTTCCGGCTGAATCGTCCGCTGCTCTGCGGCCATGCTGCCCGCGGATCCACCGCCGGCCAGACAGACTGTTGCGGCCGTTGTTCCCAGGAAGTCCCGGCGGGAGACCCGAGCCTTTCTATCCGCCCCTGACAGACTCTCTTTCATGTTCCCACTCCTTACAATCGAGGACCGATAGAGGATGATTCTACCAGCCGCAGCTTGCGGGCAAAAGAGTCTATCAAGAATAGTCCGGAGTTGTGCAGAGCGACTCTGAAAGTGACGTGGGCGTGCCTGAATGTGGGAGTCACCAATCGAGCAGGACAATGCACCCTTCTTTCCATTGATAAATCGGTGCGACATCGGCCTTTGGCTGCCTTATGATGGCTCCTGTCGAACCTCCGACAAGAAATCCTCACCCGAAACTGGGGATGAGTCAGGGTGACGGAGGCTTGCTATTTCGGATGCTGTCCATTATGATAGAGTGACTCCGCATGGCCCATAGGATTATCTGAAAGGGACAGGATCAGACTGAACACGTCGTTAGGAAACCGTACGAGAATTGCATAGACGGGGTGATCTCCGATGGGCAAACGAGCAGCGTGTAAAGGTCAGACCGTTGCACAACACGGGGAAGAGACGGCTCTGGCGCTTCGCGAACGGGCGAAAGAACTAAGTTGCCTTTATCGCGTCAGTCGCATAATCGAGGGTTCCACTGGGTCGCCTGACGACGTGCTTCAGCATATTGCTGAGTTGATACCACCGGCATGGCAATACCCGGAGATCGCATCGGCTCGTATCGTTCTGGATGGTAAGCGATACGAGACGCCCGGCTTCAGCGAGGGTTGCCAGAGACAGGCGTCCGAAGTGGTCGTGGGCGGCAAACCCAGAGGCGTGGTCGAGGTGATCTACACGGAGAACAGGCCGCACTTGGATGAGGGGCCTTTCTTGAAGGACGAGCGGAGTCTGCTGGATGCCATCGCCAGACAGATCGCCGTCATTGTGGAACATCAGGAGGCCGAGGAAGAAAGGGCCGGCCTGCAGAAGCAACTCATGCACGCAGACCGCCTTGCCACCATCGGGCAGTTGGCGGCAGGCGTCGCCCACGAGCTGAACGAGCCGCTCAGCAGCATTCTCGGTTTTGCCCAGTTGCTGAAACGAGATCCGGGAATGCCGGAGGGCGCGAGGCAGGATGTCCAGAAGATTGTGACCGCCTCGCTTCATGCCCGGGAGATCATCAAGAAGCTCCTGTTGTTCGCGCGGCAGACGCCTACCTTCAAGGGACCCGTGGACATCAATAGTGTTGTCTTGGGAGCCATCGACCTGTTCAGGCACCATTTCGAGAAGGAAGGGATCGAGTTGTCCTGCGTACTCTGCCCCCAGATGCCCGTGCTGGCCGCCGATGCCGGTCAGTTGACGCAGGTGCTGGTCAATCTGGTGGTCAACGCCGTTCAAGCCATGCCGGAGGGGGGAAGACTCGTCGTAAAGACACATGTGGAGGATGGGCACGTCGTTTGCAGCGTCGAAGACACGGGAGTGGGAATGACCGAGGAGGTTCTGGACCGGCTGTTCGTACCCTTCTTTACCACCAAGGAGGTGAACCAGGGGACGGGTCTGGGCCTGCCCGTGGTCCACGGGATCGTCACCTCTCATGGCGGGGCGATTGAGGTCGCGAGCACGTCGGGCAAAGGAACGACGTTCACCATTCGATTGCCCATCGAGCCAGCCCCTGATCGGGAGAACGGGCCGGAATCATGAATTCACCTGACAGGAAAGAGGCGATTCTCGTTGTCGATGACACACCTGGTACGCTGGAGGTTCTCCAAAGGAGCCTGACCGCCGAAGGATACATGACCTATACGGCTCCCAATGCCGTCGACGCCCTGAATCTCCTCGATGGGACGTTAGTTGATCTGGTCATTACCGACCTTAAAATGCCCAAGATTAGCGGCATCGACCTGATCCGGCACATTCGAGAGAACTACAGAGACACCGCGGTGATGATGATCACCGGATACGCGACCGTGGAGAGCGCAGTGGAGGCCGTGAAGAGCGGGGCCGAGGAGTACGTGCCCAAGCCGTTCACCGAGGACGAGCTCCTTGCGGCGGTGCGTCGGGTGTTGGGCAAGCTCAGGCAGAGGCGCGAGGCGGCGGCAAACCCTGCTCAGAAGCCGGAGCTCGCCTACGGTTCTCATCGGCGAGTCCCAGCCGATGCAAAAGGTCTTCGCGGCGATACGCAAGGCGTCTTCGACCTCGGCGACTGTTCTCATCACGGGGGAAAGCGGCAGCGGCAAGGAGCTGGTGGCGCGGGCGATTCACTACAGCAGTGCCCGGGCCTCCGCTCCATTTGTGCCTGTCAACTGCGGCGGCATCCCGGAGAGCCTGCTGGAGAGCGAGCTGTTCGGGTACGTAAAGGGGGCGTTCACCGGCGCCAACGAGTCGCGGGCGGGATTCTTCCAGACCGCCGACGGCGGGACGATCTTCCTCGACGAGATCGGCGAGACGAGCATCGCCATGCAGGTGAAGCTCCTGAGGGTGCTTCAGGACAAGGAGGTTCGCATGGTGGGCGACTCGCGTGCGAGAAAGGTGGACGTGAGGATCATCGCCGCCACGAACAAGGACCTGCAGAGTCTCATTCAAAGCCGGGTGTTTCGGGAGGAGTTGTACTATCGCATCAACGTTGTCACGATCGAGGTTCCGCCTCTGCGGGCCAGAGGTGGCGACATTCCCCTGTTGGTGCGTCACTTTGCGGAGAAGTTCGCGGGAGAGCTGGGCAAAGCAGTTCCACGGTTCTCTGAAAAAGCCATGGAAGCGATGCAGAACTACGCCTGGCCGGGCAATGCGCGGGAGTTGGAGAACGCGATCCAGCGGATCGTTGTCATGAACGATGAGCAGATCATCGAGGTCCCGGACTTGCCGTCCTTCGCCCGATTTTCGGCCCTGCGCACAACCGGTGTGAACAGGACCCTGGCCGAGGTGGAGGCGGATCACATGCGCAATGTCCTTGCAAACGCCGGCGGCAACAGGACGCGAGCGGCCCAGATCCTTGGAATCGACCGCAAGACGCTGCGCAAGAAGATAGCCCAATACGGTCTGGATTGAGCATCTCGGCAGCGGATCGCCTGGCGGATAGTGGGGCCGATGATCTGCAAGCGAGGTGGGGAAATGCTCCCCGGCGGTACAATTCTCCCCGCCATCGCACTCCCATCCGGCGCACTCCGACAGATCTTTCCCATCACGTCCCACGTCCACGTCAGATTCTCTAATGCCATGCGGATCAAGCAGTTACAACAGGGGTCCCCATGAGCAGCGTCGGATTTGCCGGCAAATGGCACAGTCATTGCTCTTGGAACACTCGTCCGTGATGAAGGCAGCCCTGCGTAGTCGCGAGGGCCGTTCTGAACGATGTTCTGTGCGGCTATGTCGCTATCATCGTTCGTCACGGGTGTGATCCTTCCGGTCAGTACAGAGAGAAAGGGAGGTTGCAGCCATGGCATTGGGAGAACAGTCTTGGGGCCTGTGCATGACGTGCAATAGCGCTTCCATCTGCACTCGACACAAGGGTATCAAACTCCCCGTTCTATTTTGTGAAGAATTCGATGACTCGACGTCGCCGGAAGTGGAGAGCCAAGCAGTCCCGGTCATAGAGGATGAAGAAACCGCCCTCGATACGGCGATGGGACTATGCTGCAACTGCGGAAATCGTGACTTCTGCACGTTACAGGATTCGCCCGGCGGGATATGGCACTGTGAGGAGTACCGTTAAAAGGATGTCGCCGCCGCGAGGGCCGACATTCCCTACCGACAAGAGGTTCCGATGGATGACCAAGTAGTTGAGGAAATCGTCGCACAGCATCACGGCTCGCTGGGAGGCATGCTGTCCATTCTCAGCGACGTCCAGGCGAAGTATGGGTATCTGCCACAGGAGGCCTTGCGCCGGATCGCAGCGGCGACAGGCGACTCTCTGACCGACATATACGCGGTCGCCACGTTTTACAGAGCCTTCAGTCTGAAACCTCGCGGGAAACACCTCGTATCGGTGTGCCTGGGCACCGCGTGCCACGTGCGAGGCGCTCCAAAGATCGCGGAGGAGTTCAGCCGACAACTTGGCATTGGGCCGGGAGAAACGACACAGGATAAGGAGTTTTCCCTGGAGACGGTGAACTGCCTCGGTGCCTGCGCTTTGGGGCCGACCGTAGTTGTGGACCATCACTATTTCCGGCATTTCACGACCGCCAAGGTCCAGCATATCCTGGAACAGGCTCGGGACGGTTTCCCGCAATCCGGCGCGGGCGTCGACAACCGGGTATTTCCAATCAGCGCGAGTTGCCCCCGGTGCGGTCGCACCCTGATGGATGCCGGGCATGCGATAGATGGTCATGCCTCCATCAAGCTCGCCACCTCATTCGCGGGAAGAGCAGGCGTCCTGCATCTGTCCGCTTTCTACGGGAGCGCCAATGTGGATTGTGACGGCGAGGTTCCCGGCGGTGCATTGGCTGTAATCTCATGTCCGCATTGCGCACGGGAACTCTCCGGCGGGTCGGATTGCCCCGAATGTGGTGCGACGATGGCCATGATGACAGCAGGGAAGTACGCCACGCTGCATATTTGTGCAAGACGTGGATGTCCGGGACACAGGCTCGACCTCCTGACGACAATGCACGATGCTTCCAAAGAGGGGGAAAAAGCATAATGGGAAGGATGAAGTCGACCACTGATTTCAGAGATTTCTGCCATACGATTACGGGCAGGCAGGGCGTTGGGAAACCATGCCTCATTATCTGCGCGGGCACCGGCGGACAAGCGAGCGGCTCCAACGACCTGATTCGCATTATCAAGAGGCAGATCATCGAACGCAATCTTGGTGATCGCCTCTCGCTGCGGATCACGGGCTGCCTCGGGTTCTGCGAGATGGACCCGTTCATCGTCGTGGAGCCGGGACATGCCGTCTATCCCAAGCTCGAGATGAAGCACGTCCCCCGGATCATCGATGCCGTGCTCAAGGGTGAGGTGGTCGAGGAACTGCTCTATCGCGAGCCGGGCACAACCCGAAAGTGCGGTTGCCAGGAGGAGATCCCGTTCTTCAAGGGACAGAAACGAATCATCCTCGGCACCAATCAGCGAATCGATCCGATCCGCATCCTCGACTACATCAGGGAGGGCGGATACGAAGCCCTCCTTAAGGTGCTCGACCGCTTGAATCCCGAGTGGATTGTCGAGGAGGTCAAACGATCGGGGCTGCGCGGCCGGGGCGGAGCAGGCTTCCCGACAGGCAAGAAATGGGAGTTGGCCAGGAGAGCGGCCATGGTCGCTGGTAAGAAATTCGTCGTGTGCAACGCGGACGAAGGAGACCCGGGCGCCTACATGGACCGCAGTCTTCTGGAAGGCAACCCGCACGCCATCATCGAAGGCATGACCATTGCCGCCGTCGCCATCGGGGCCACCCACGGCGTCATCTACGTCCGCAGCGAGTATCCCCTGGCGATCAAGCACTCGCAGATCGCGCTGCGGCAGGCCCGCGACATGGGACTGCTGGGCGACAATATCCTTGGATCCGGAATTCGATTCGATATTGACATCGTGCGAGGCGCCGGGGCCTTCGTCTGTGGTGAAGAGACGGCCATGATCAAATCCATCGAAGGACGGATGGGGGAGCCACGGCAGCGCCCGCCGTACCCGATTGCCAAGGGCATCTTCGGCGCCCCAACCTGCATCAACAACGTCGAGACGTTAGCCAACGTGCCTTTCATCATTCGCCACGGTGCCGACGCGTTCGCCGCGATCGGCGTCGACGGCAACACCGGGACGAAAATCTTCTCCCTGGTCGGCAAGATCCGGAATACCGGCCTCGTGGAAGTCCCCCTGGGCACGCCGATCAAAGAAGTGGTTCATGAGATTGGCGGGGGGCCGATCGGAAAGACCCGGGTCAAGGCGGTACAGACGGGTGGGCCTTCGGGTGGATGTATCCCGGCCTCCCTGTTCGATCTGCCCATCAGCTACGACAGTTTGACCAAGGTTGGCTCGATCATGGGCTCCGGCGGCATGATCGTCATGGACGAAAACACCTGCATGGTGGACGTCGCCCGATACTTCATGAACTTCCTCAAGGACGAGTCCTGCGGCAAGTGCCTCACCTGCCGCAAGGGCACGCAGCGGATGCATGAGATCCTTGAAGATATCACGCTCGGCAAAGGAACACTATCCCATTTGGATCTTCTCGAGGAACTCGCCCGCGTTGTAAAAGACACGACCATGTGCGGCCTGGGCCAGTCCGCTCCCAACCCGGTGTTGAGCACGCTCAAGTATTTTCGAGAGGAGTATCGCCGGCACATCGAGGACAAGCGGTGCGATGCGTTCGTCTGCAAGAGCCTGGTCGGAGCGCCCTGCCAGGCGGCCTGCCCCGTGGATACCGAGCCGTGGCGCTATGTCGCGCTGATCGAAAAGGGGCAATACGAACAGGCGTACCGGATCATCCGCGAGGCAAACCCGTTCCCGGCCGTCAGCGCCAGGGTCTGCGATCGCAAGTGCGAGCATCGCTGCAGCCTGGGCGTCGGCGGAGGCGAATCCATCGCGGTGCGCGCGATGAAGCGGTTCGTGACCGACCACGTAGATCCGGCGGCATACCACCCCGAAGTGCGATGCGGGACGAATGGCCATGCGAAGAAGGTGGCGGTGGTTGGCGCAGGTCCGGCGGGACTTACGGCCGCACACGGCTTGTCTCTTCTCGGGTACAAAGTCACCATACTCGAGGCGGAGCAGGAGCCCGGCGGCATGCTCGCCTGTTCACTGCCCGCCTACCGGCTGCCGAGAGGAATCGTCCGCGCAGAAATCAAGACTCTGATGAACGAGAACATCCGGCTGCGGCACGGCGTTGTCTTCGGCAAGGATGCCAACATCCAGGAGCTTTTCGCCGAGGGATTCCAGGCGGTTTTCCTGGCGATGGAGCGCACGAAAGCTGGCGGCTGGACCTCGAAGGAGAGGATCTGGAGGGCGTCTATCCCTCCATGCAGTTCCTCAAGGCGTTCAATCTCCGAGGCGAAGAGTTGGCGTATGGGCACGTAGGAATCGTCGGCGGCGGGAATTCCGCGGTCGATGCCGCCCGCGTGGCGCTGCGGCAGAAGAAAGTCACGAGCGTCACACTCCTGTACCGGCGCACGCGGGACGAGATGCCCGCCTATGAAGAGGAAGTCGAAGCCGCCCTGGAGGAGGGAGTGACGATCGAGACGCTGGTGTCTCCGGTCAAGATTCACGTGCGCCAGGAGGAGATCGAGGCGGCCCTCCGGGAGGGCGTGGCGCTGGAGACGCTTGTGTCGCCCGTGCGGATCTACTCGCGGGAGGGACGTCTGGTGGGCATCAAGTGTGTCCGGAACCGTCTGGGCGAGTTGGATGCGAGCGGCCGGCGCAAGCCTGTCCCGGTGCCGCGAACCGAGTTCACGCTTCCGCTCGACACGTTGATTGTCGCCATCGGCGAACGTCCGCAAAGCGACTGCCTGGCCGCCATGGGTCTGGAGGTGGACAAGGCCGGGAGGGTCAAAATTTATCCGAAGACACTCGCCACGAACATGGAGGGTGTTTTTGCCGGGGGAGACCTGGCGACCGGCCCGAATACGGTTGTCGACGCGATTGCCGCGGGCAAGAGGGCCGTGCGTGTTATCGACCGGTACCTGCAAGACGAGCCTTTGGTGGGCCCGGCCGGCGTGAAACTGCCGACCGTGTTCCTTGAGCCCACCGTCGTTGGCGAGGAGGAGCTGGAGAACGCGGCCCGGGCGGTCCCGCCGGCGCTGCCCGTCAAGGGACGAAGAAAGAACTTCAATGAGGTCGAACGGTCCCTGTCTGAGGAGCAGGCCAGGGCGGAGGCCCGGCGGTGTCTGCGGTGCGATCTCGCATTCACTCAGCAGGCCGCTCGTGCACAGCAGGCCGCCATCGGAGAGAACCAGGCATGATAACGCTCACCATAAACGGACTGGATGTCAGCGTCGAGAAGGGGTCAACCGTTCTCGATGCCGCGAGGTTCCTGGGCTTTCCCATCCCTACGCTCTGTCACATGGAGGGGCTGACGCCGTACGGGGCGTGCCGGCTTTGCGTCGTGGAGATCGGCGAAGGCCCGGGTGCGAAGCTCGTGTCTTCCTGCACCTATCCGGCGGAGCCGGGACTGAAGGTGCGTACCGCCTCCTCGCGGGTCGTTCGGGCGCGCAAGATGATCATCGAGCTGCTGCTGGCCTCCTGCCCCCAGTCTAAAACCATCCAAGACCTGGCCTCGAAGTACGAGGTGAGGCAGCAGCGGTTTCGACAGGAATATGAAGAGTGCATCCTTTGCGGCCGGTGCGTGCACATGTGCGGGGAGCAGATGATGGCCAAGGCCATCGGCTTCCGAGGGAGGGGACAAAACCGCAGTATTGGAACTCCTTTTGATGTGCCCTCGGAAGTCTGCCGGCAATGTGGAGGGTGCATCTACGTATGTCCGGCCTGTTCGCTGCGGTGCACCTATACGGAGCCGCAAAAGGCAGTCTGTGGCGGGTGCGCCAATCTCAGTCCGCCGTGCCTGGAGAAGGACCCGTTCGATGACATGATGTGTTACATGGATCCATGCGTTGCCTGTGAAATCAAGAAGCCATAAAGGAACAAAGGAGGTACCCTGCGATGTCCCTTTCGAGAGTGAACTCTTCTGCCGCCACGCTTACGAAGAACAGAACGGAAGGCTCGGTGACGCCGAGCTCGGGCATGTGCGTTACCTGCGTGGACGGCTGCATCGGCATGTGCGAGATCGGCAAATCCGCCTATCGCGGCCATGAGGTGATCTACCCGCAGCCCTTCGGCGTCATCACAACGGCGTCGGAGAAAGTCTACCCGGTGGATTACTCGCATCTGAACATCATGGGTACGTGCGTCGGCGCTCACGGGATCGAGGCGGACAGCGACAAGGCGATCTTTCCGGCCGTGAACCTCGAGGTGAGAATCGGCCACGACAAGGGGATCAAGTTCCGATACCCGTGGCTGATCTCCGGGATCGGATCCACGGATATCGCCAAGAACAACTGGGAGGGATTGGCCATCGGGTCGGCCCTGGCGGGGACCGGCCTGACGATCGGTGAGAACGTCGCAGGCATGGATACTCAAGCCAGCATTAAGAACGGCCGGGTGCTCGATACTGTCGATCTCAAGCGACGCGTGAAACTATATCGCGACCACCAGCGCGATGGCTTCGGAGCGATCATCGTCCAGGCCAACGTCGAGGATACCCGTCTCAGTGTGCATGAATACGCGATACAGGAGCTTGGTGTCGAGTGCGTCGAGATCAAATGGGGACAGGGCGCCAAGGATATCGGCGGAGAGGTGAAAATCAGGGATTTGAAGAAGGCGCAGCTCCTGCATGAGCGCGGATACATTGTTCTGCCGGACCCGACGAATCCCGCCGTCATCGAGGCGTTCCAGAACGGCAATTTCAAGGAATTCGAGCGGCACTCCCGCGTCGGGATGGTGTCGGAAGAATCATTTGCTCGGAGAATCGAAGAGCTTCGCCATGCCGGGGCCAAGTACATCTTCCTGAAGACAGGCGCGTACCGGCCTGCCGACCTGGCGCGGGCCTTGAGCTTTGCCTCCAAGTGTAAGCTCGACCTGCTCACCGTGGACGGGGCCTCGGGCGGAACGGGCATGAGTCCGTGGCGAATGATGAATGAGTGGGGCGTGCCGCCGGTGCACCTGCATTCGCTTCTCTACACGTACGCCAAGCGCCTGGCGGACAAGAACCGATACCTGCCGGCGATCGCGGTCGGAGGCGGCTTCACGTTCGAAGACCTGATCTTCAAGGGATTAGCCCTGGGGGCTCCCTACGTCAAGATGATTGGGATGGCTCGCGGTCCGGTGGCGGCGGCCATGGTGGGCAAGACGATTGGCCGGGCGATCGATGCCCATCAGCTTCCCGTCTATGTGGAGCGCTTCGGCTCGACGAGGGAGGAAATCTTCGTCACCGCAAGCGGACTGCGAAAGGAATTCGGCAACGGTGACTTCGAGAAGATTCCCACAGGCGCCATTGGCCTGTACACGTACTATGAACGATTGGCCCAGGGCCTGCGCCAGTTGATGGCCGGCTGCAGAAAATTCTCGCTGGAACACGTGTCCCGCGATGACGTCGCGGCGCTCACCTCCGATGCGGCCGAGATTACGGGCCTTCGGTATATCATGGAGGTGGATGAAGGGCGAGCAGAGGAAATCCTCGACAGTTGATGCCGGGTGTCGCGTGCTGGTTACGGCAGTAATGCCGGATGCCGCACCGGTTACGGCGGATACGTCGACCATACTGGTCGAGAACGTGCGTATCTTCGATGGTCTCGATGATCGGCTGGCTGTAACCGACTCTGCCGACGCACAGGCATTGCCCAACAAAAACAGGGCAGTTACAGCCGCCGCCAATTGCTTCTATAACTCGCTTCCCACGTTCTTATTCCTTCTTGCTCAATAGATTACACGCGCTCTAACGCGATTTTCACATCGAGCCGGGTGATAGGGAACATCTATAAAGACACGAATAGGATCGTACTTTGACCCTAAATTGACCCGAGATACGAGGCGGCTGACAATGAATAGATTCCTGAAAATAGGATCTCTTTAGAGAAAGAATCACACCTCGTTGCGCGAAGACGTCAACATCCCAATTCCGTAAAATGCGGTATGAACGGAAAATCGCTGACACCCCATGATTGGCCGGAGTGGAGATGATTGCAGGTGATGGCATTGACCGCCCATGGCTGAGGCTGGAGATTCACCTGCGCTTGCGCCCAGGTCTCCGTCGCAGGTTAGCGATGGAGAGGCTCCCGGGACGAGCGTCTTGGATGAGCGTGAAGACATGTGAAAGCCAGGAGCGACCGTGGCCACATATGAAGGCAATCCGAGGCAGTTTCCCGAGCCAGAATAATCCCTTGCGGGCTCTCCAGTAAAGTATCATGATAGTGTGCAAGTCAGGGCCGGCAACCCGGGCGCTATGCACTACGGA
This sequence comes from Sedimentisphaerales bacterium, assembly GCA_963708075.1. GTDB lineage: Bacteria > Planctomycetota > Phycisphaerae > Sedimentisphaerales > Anaerobacaceae > PLanc-01. Next base: position 1,962,904 of record OY970194.1, on the reverse strand, counting down.
GAACTCGCTATGAAACAAGACTCTCACACCTCGAACTCAACGCAGCAGCAATCCTCACGTCGCGACGTCTTGAAGTGGAGCGGGAAGATGGTTGCAGCATCCGCATTGACAGGAGTAAGGATCCCTTCGGTGTATGCAGGGGAGGACAATACTATTCGGCTGGCCCTGATCGGCTGTGGCGGGCGTGGCTGCGGGGCGGCGGCGAATGCGTTTGACTCGCCGAACGGCCCGGTCAGACTGGTGGCGATGGCCGACTTCTTCAAGGATCGGCTGGTGAATGCCCAGAAGGTTCTGAGTGAACAATATGGTGCGCGGGTGGATGTCCCGCCGGAGCGGCGATTCGTGGGTTTCGATGCCTGGAGGGAGGCGATTGACTGTCTGCGTCCCGGTGACGTGGCAATGCTGACCGGGTACGCGGGATTTCGGCCGAGGCAACTGGAATACGCCGTCCAGAAGGGTGTCAACGTGTTCATGGAGAAGTCGTTTGCGACGGATCCGCCGGCCGTGCGACGGGTGATCGAAGCGGGAGAGGCAGCCGAGAAAAAGAACCTTAAGATCGCGGCCGGCTTGCAGTGCCGCCACTCACGAAATCGCCAGGAACTGATCAAACGCATTCGCGATGGCCAGCTTGGCGACATCCAGCTCATTCGTGCCTACCGGATGCAGCCGTGTTCGCCGTTGGGCCCGCGGCCTGCCGCTGTGAAGGACCTGCATTGGCAAATTCGAAACTTCACGCAGTTCCTGTGGGTCTCAGGCGGACTATTCGCGGAGATGGATATTCATCAGATCGATGAGATCTGCTGGATCAAGGATGCGTGGCCGGTGTCCGCGCACGGTATCGGCGGTCGCGTGGCGAACAGCACCGACTGCGGCCAGAACCTCGACTCGTTTACCATGGAGTGGACGTTCCCCGATGGTACCAAGGCGTTCGATATCGTCCGTTGGCTGCCGAATTGCCAGACGGAGTTCGCCACCTACATTCATGGGACGAAATGCGCAGCGCAGTTCTCCGGCAGCAACCATGAAGGCACGGTGCACATCTACAAAGACCAGCGATGTGCGAACGACAACATCGGCTGGCGTGCCCCGAAGGAAGTTGCCACGCCCTGGCAGGCGGAGTGGGACGTGCTGCTCGATGCCATCCGCAACAACCGTCCGCACAACGAAGCCAAACGCGCTGCTTTGTCAAATCTCACAGATATCATGGGTCGGGCGGCGGCCCACTCCGGCAAGATCATCACGTGGGACGAGGCGATGGCCTCCAACTTTCGGTTCTGTCCGACGATTGACAGTCTCACCGACGACAGCCCACCGCCGGTTCAAGCCGATGGCCAGGGCCGCTACCCGGTGCCGATTCCAGGGCAATGGACGGAGATTTGACCCGGCTCTCAACGTCAATGAGCAGCCGCCCGGGACGAGTGACGGGGAAGTAGTGTCAAGGAAGACGGCGCAAAAAATGTCATGGAAATCCGGAGGGGACCAGATTACGCTATCAGGCGAACCGTGCACGTATCCATCCACAAGTTGGCAAGACAAAGGAGATGCAACCCATGGGAGAGATGTCGAGACGCGAGTTCCTTGGTGCGGCAGCCGGGGGTGTACTGTTGACGGGAGGATTGGCCGCCCGGCCGTTAGCCGTCGCCGCGGAGGAGGGTTGGCAGAAGCTGCCCCCGGTGAAAATCCACGTTGTCTACGTCGGCACTGGAGGTGCATGGCCTACGCCGACGTTCGATGCTCCTGCGGAAGTCACGAAGTTCAAGGACTACCTTGCCGGCGTGGAGACTCGACTCGGCGACGTCAAGTTCGTGGGCGGAGAGTTGATTCCCAACACCGTGCCGGCTGCCGCGGATGTTGCGGCCAAGTTGAAGGATGCCGACGCCGTGCTCATGGTGCATCTGAGTTTCGGCAGCGGCGAGCCGTTGCTCAAGCTGGTGGAGGCGGGGCTACCTTCGGCCATATTCTCCCAGCCTTTCAGCGGGCATGACTGGATGTATGTCTCTGGTTGGCAGAAGGCGGGCAAGAGGGTTATCCTGTCGACATCGAGTGATTACGGTGACTTGGAGCGGGCGGCGGCGCTGCTTCGCGTGCCCGTGCGGATGCGCCAGTCACGGATCATCGTTGTGGGAGCCGCCAAGGGGACATCGCCGGCCTGTTCGGCCGAGCAGGTCAAGCGGCGTCTTGGTCCCGAGATAGTCTCAATCAGCCAGGAACGAATTCTATCCGCTCACAAGGCCGTTGATCCGAAGGCGGCGGAGGCGGAGGCCGAGCAGTACTGGATCGGCCAGGCGAAGAAGATCGTCGAGCCCTCACGGGCGGACATCATCAACTCGGCCCGCTTGTATCTGGCAATCAAAGAGATCATGATCCAGGAGCGTGCCCAGGCGATCACGAGTTCCCACTGCATGGCTGCGCCGGCGAAAGGCTGTCTAACGTTCAGCAAGCTGAATGATCTGGGGCTGGTTGGCGCCTGCGAAGGGGACATGGACTCGACGCTGACGATGCTGCTCTTCGCCTATGCCCTCGGCGTGCCCGGTTTTATCAGCGACCCACTCTTCGACACCTCCAGGAACGCGGTCATTCACGCCCATTGCACGTCGACGACGAAACTGGATGGCCCGACCGGCACGCGAGCCCCGTTCCTGATCCGGACCCAGTGCGACAGCAATCAGGGCGTCTCCCTGGAGGTCCAGATGCGCGTGGGCCAGGAGATTACCTGTGCCAAGTTGGTCAATCTGGACACGATGCTGATTTCCACTGGTAAGATCGTGGAACTGACAGACTTCCATGATCGTGGGTGTCGAACACAAATCACCACCGAGGTGGCGAACGCAAAGAACATGGTCCACAACTGGGGCGGCGGGGTCCTGGGCGATGACATGATGACTCTGCTTCATCGGGTGGTCTTCTACGGGAGCCATATCGGGCGCATGAGAGACTTGGCCCCTCTGATGGGATTGAAAGTTGTCGAGGAGGCATGATCGCGATGAAGGGTACGAATCCTCCTTGCATAGCGATTCCGGCGGCCATGGGGACGGTGTCTGTCGTCGCTCCGAGAGAGAGCGATAGGGCGGAGGGCCGGGCGTCCCGGTGTCCTACTTCCGATAGACCTTGAGTTCATGGGACCCGGACAGTAAGATGGGGCCGATTTGCCTGAGGCTCGTTCGGGTTGCCAATGCCTATCTGAGCAGTTGCGGGTTGCCGGGGCAATTTATCGGGCATTCCCCGCCGGAGTTGGCTGAGGCGAGTCGGTCGTTGAGGATGGATGTCGTGCGTGTAACGCTGATTGCAGTGCTATACTAAAGCCGTAAGATGGAAGGGAGTTTTCCTCATGATGACAGAGATTACCGTGCAGAAGCTTGACACCGAACAATTCATCGCCGAGAAGGTCGCAGAGATCAAAGATGCCGTCGGGAGGGGAACGGCGATCAACGCGCTTTCGGGAGGTGTCGATTCGTCCACGGTCACAATGCTTGGACATCGGGCCCTGGGTAAGCAGCTCAGGACCGTCTTCATCGAGAACGGCCTGATGCGAGAGGGGGAGTCCGATCAGGTCGTGAGTCTGTTTCGAAAGCTCGGCGTGACGGTGGAAGTGATCGACGCTCGGGATGAGTTCTTCGCGGCGCTCAAGGGAATCACAGACCCGGAAGAGAAGCGTGAAGCGATCACCCAGACTTTTTATCGAAATGTCTTTGGACGCATCGTCAGGGAAAGTGGAGCCAAGTGTCTGCTGCAGGGCACGATCCTGACGGACGTTGATGAGAACCGTGGCGGGGATCAAGCGGCAGCACAATGTTTTTGCGCAGCTCGGTATCGATCCGCAGGAGGCCTTTGGCTATCGTATCCTTGAGCCGCTCATTCAACTGCGCAAGGACGGTGTCCGGAAGGTGGGCAAGGCCCTGGGGCTTCCAAGCGAGCTGTTTGACCGTATCCCATTTCCGGGGCCGGCACTGTCGGCTCGGGTGATTGGCGAGGTGACGCGGGAACGTGTTGCGACTGTTCGCCGGGCAACCGCCGTCGTTGAAAGGCTGCTGAAAGGGTCCGGGGCATTTCAGTACATGGCGATTTTGCACGAGGATCGTGTCACCGGAATGCGGGACGGCAAACGCGACTTCGGTTATCAGATCGAGGTGCGCTGCTGGGACAGCATTGACGCCCGAACCGCGACACCGACACGACTATCATTCGAGATCCTGGAAAATCTCGCCCGGGAGATCATCCGCGACGTGCCCGGCGTAGTGAGCGTAACCTACAACATAGCTCCAAAGCCTCCTTCAACGATCGAAGCAGTCTAATGTGCTTCATCGAAAGAGTGTTGGGGCCGTTGCGTGGCACGGCTGCTGTTTGCTTCTCCTGAGCGACCAGTGGACATACACATGTCTCTCGTCCCACGAAGGCGAACTGCATGAACTCTGATCGCAGGACGAGTCTCTCACCTCTGCAGATCCGTTGAACGATGCGGCTCCCTGGCTTCCAGCAATCCCCGGCTTTTCGCCGGTGATGGTTGACAGTCCTCCTGTCACTGAATATAATGATACCGGTTGGATGTGTGCCGTGGATGTCTCGTGCAGGATCGAGAGAACCTCGTTTATCGACACGCCGTTTCACCTGGATGGAACCGACCTCGCGAGCAGTTCTCGTGTGGGGTCATGGCACGCCCGCAGAGTACCCCCGTGTACCCGCTTCTTATCCACTCTTTTAGGATGGGCAGAAAATGAGATCCACGAGAGATCCGGTAGCCTTGGCGTCCGTGGTGCTGATGGTCCTCTTCACGGTCGCTCCACAAGCGACTGCCGGACCTGATCTGCCCGGCCTGGACGGCGATTCGGCAACCTTTACGGGCGATCAGTCCGACGGCATTCAGAGTACGGTCTGGTATCGTCGCTTCATTTTCTTCGGCGACCCGATTGTCATTACCCCGGGCGATTTCTTCTCGCCCCCTGTCCACGTGCTCGAGGTCAACAGCCTGATCGGCCCAATCACTCCCACCCCCGGCATCGACGGTATCCACTTCGATAACACTTTCGGCGAGAACGTGATCGTCCACAGCGGAGACGGTGAGGTGCCTGTCGTCATTTCCACCACCGGCGACGGTGCGGACGGGATTTATGCCCATGCCTATGGCAGTCCGTCTTACTTCGCCCCTGTGCCTGAAGACCCCTTCCTCCATATCCCCATCCCCGGCAGTTCCGAGTTGGGCGGTGGACTCGTGGAGGTCATCAGCGACAGCAATATCACCACGGACGGGACGGCAGCCCACGGAATCAGCGCCGGCAGCGCCACTCCCGGCTATCCTGCCGCGGTCATCACGGACCTCCAGGGTTTCTCCGAGAGCGACTTTACGTTTGAGGTGACATCCATCGCGGAGCCGAACGCGGTTCTGGGTGCACCCGTGGCGGGCCGAATCATTGACGCCGACGGCAACGATCTCGGGGGCACCGCGGGCGTTTTCACGATCGATGCGAATGGAACCTATGCTTTCGACCCCGGCAGTGACTTTAACGACATCGACGTCAACGAGGTGCGTTATGCGGCCGTGCGCTACAACGTTCTGGGAAGGAACAGCTCGGGCGACACCAACGACATCGAGGGCACCCTCATTACTACGGTGACCCGGACGGAGGGCGGCCTGTCCTGGAGCACGGAGGCATACTTCGATAAATATGGCGTGAGTCTCAAGCCGCAGGAAGACCCGAACGATCCCACCTATGTACCGACCGTCTTTCCCGACCTGCAGCGCTACGTGGACGGGCTGATTGCCCAGGCCGGCGTCGGCGGTACAGGCAATAGTGTCACGGTCACAAGCAATGGGCCTATCAGGACGAAGGGCCTCCAGTCGCACGGCATCCTCGCGCAAAGCCAGGGCGGCTCCGGGACAGGCGGGGGAGGCGGCAGTATCAGTCACAGCGCCAGCGGGGGCGGCGGAGGAAGTGACGGCGGTCACGTTTCGGTTACGGCCTACGGGAGCGTTATTACCGATGCCAACGAGTCCAGCGGTATCGTGGCCGTCAGCGCGGGCGGGGTCGGCGGTCCGGGCGGCAATGGCGGGGCCTTCCGACATGGCGCCAGGGGCGGAACCGGAGGCGACGGTGGTCTGGTCACCGTGGAGGGCGATGCCACGATCACGACCGCGGGCGACTATTCCACCGGCATCCTCGCGCTGAGTGTCGGTGGCAACGGCGGGGCGGGCGGCAGCGGCTCGGGCGCGATGCCGGGTGGCAGCGGCGGCTCCGGTGGCCGGGGCGGCGAGGTCCTGGTCGATGGCGATTGGGACATCACTACCAGCGGTGAAAAGGCGCACGGCATCTGGGCTAAGAGCCTCGGTGGAAACGCCGGCGCGGGCGGCAGCGGCGGCTGGCTTTTCGGCAGCCCGGGCGGCGGCGGCCAGGCGACGAATGGCGGCAACGTGACCCTCAGCAGCGGCGGCAGAATCGAAACCTGGGAGTCCAACTCCTTCGGCCTCTATGGCCAGAGTGTGGGCGGCTTCGGCGGCGCGGGCAGCACGAGTTGGGGTCTGTTCTGGTCCTTCGGCGGCGACGGCGGCTCCGCTGGCAGTGGCGGGGATGTGGCGGTCACGAACGGAGTCGGCGGCGTGGTGATCACGCATGAAGCATACTCTCATGGCGTTTACGGCCAGAGCATCGGGGGCGGGGGCGGCAGCGGCGGAGGCGAATTCGGGTTGTTTGCCAGCCTGGGCGGGACCGGTGCGGCCGGCGGTCACGGCGGCAACGTCGTGGTCACCAACAATGGTTCCGTCGAGACCTTCGGCCCGGATGCCTTCGGCCTCTACGCCCAGAGCGTCGGCGGCGGCGGCGGCGACGGCGGCGGCACCAGCGGAATGGTCGCCATCGGCGGCGAGGGCAGCGGCACCAGCGACGGCAACGACGTCACGGTCATCAACACCGGCACGATTCACACACACGGGCTTGATGCTCATGGCATCTTTGCGGAGAGCATCGGTGGGGGCGGTGGCAACGGTGGCCTGTCCGGCGGCTGGATCACCGTCGGTGGCTCCGGGGGCGGCGGCGGCAACGCCGGCAGCGTAACGGTGATGAATGACGCGGGCACAATCACCACCGACGCGAACGACGCACACGGCATCTTCGCGCAGAGTGTGGGCGGGGGTGGCGGCAATGGTGGCGGGGCGGTGAGTGGGTCCGGGTCGCTGAGCGTCGTTATCGGCGGCGACGCCGGCATAGGCGGCCATGGCAGTGAGGTGGACATCGCCAATCTCAATGACGCCACGATCACGACCGAGGGAGACCGTTCCTATGGAATTCTCGCCCAGAGCGTGGGCGGGGGCGGCGGAACAGGAGGATTCGCGATTGCAGCCCACGCGGGAGCAGGCGTCAGTGTGGCGATCGGCGGCACAGGCGGCGCCGGCGGCAATGGCAGCTCCGTGCAAGTCCAGGCCGACGGGGCCATCACGACCTCCGGGCAGGAGGCTCATGCCGTACTCGCCCAAAGCATTGGGGGCGGCGGCGGGGCCGGAGGATTCAGCATCGCCGCGGGGGCAGGCGGTGCCAGCCTCAATCTGTCCCTGGGTGGCGCAGGGGGCAGCGCGGGAGCCGCCGGCGCGGTGAACGTGGGCATGGAGCTCGACCCGCTGCACGCGATCCTCTCCACCTCCGGCGACGGCGCCTACGGCATCCTGGCGCAGAGTGTCGGCGGAGGCGGCGGCGCCGGCGGATACGCCATCGCGGGCAGCGCTTTCGCGCCAATTTCGGCGAATCTCGCCTTCGGCGGCAGCGGCGGCACAGGCAGCACGGGCGGCATCGTGAACGTCAACAGTGCCAGCCATATTATCACGGACGGTAACGACGCACATGCCATCCTGGCGCAGAGTGTCGGCGGCGGGGGTGGTAGCGGCGGGTTCAGCTTTGCCGGCAGCTTCGGTGGCGGCACCAGTCTCAACCTCAGTTTCGGCGGCAGTGGCGGCACGGGTGGAAGAGCAGATGCTGTCCACGTTCAGACGGAGCTTGATCCCGTGTCTGGCGGAATCGAGACGTACGGCGACCGCGCCTACGGCATCTTTGCGCAAAGCGTCGGCGGGGGCGGCGGCAACGGCGGCGCTGCCGTTTCGGGCGCCGCGCTTGGCGCTACGACGCTGGGCTTCAGCTTCGGCGGCAACGGCGGCGCGGGCGGTCGCGGCGGGAGCGTTGACGTCGACAATGGCACCAGCATCACGACGGATGGCTGGCAGAGCTACGGGATCATGGCCCAGAGCGTCGGCGGAGGCGGCGGCAACGGGGGTCTGAGCCTCAGTGCGGCCCTGACCGCCTTCGGCGGGTTGAGCTTTGGCCTCGGCGGTGCCGGAGGCCTCGGCAACAGTGGCGGCGCGGTCGATGTCAACAACAGCGGCACCATTGAAACCTGGGACGAGTTCTCGCACGGGATCGTGGCCCAGAGCATCGGCGGTGGCGGCGGCAACGGCGGCGCCGCGGGCGCCGTCATGGTCAACTTCAGCAGTCTGATCCCCATGCCGCCGGAAATCCCGATCACGGGCAGCGTGAATCTGGCCGTCAGCATCGGCGGTGAGGGTGGCGCGGGCGGCCATGCCGGTATCGTCGATGTGACCAACGGGGGCACGATTGTCACCCACGAGGATTTCTCGTACGGCATCTATGCCCAGAGCGTTGGCGGCGGCGGTGGCAACGGCGGCAGAAGCGTTGCCGCTACAGCCAACATCTCCGTGCCCGAGGCCCCGGAGGGCGGCGGCGGGGGCGGCGAGACGCCTCAGCCGGAGATCAAGATCGATTTTGCCTTGGCCATCGGCGGCAAGGGCGGGGCGGCCAACGACGGCAACGACGTCCACATCCTCAATCAGGGCGGCATTGACACGGCCGGTGACAGCTCTCACGGGATCTTCGCGCAGAGCGTGGGCGGCGGTGGCGGGGTCGGCGGCAACGCCCGCGCGATGACCCTGAGCATCGACCCTGCCAACTGGAGCCCGTCTGATCCTCCGCCTTCCCTGGAGTTCAGCAAGGCCATCAACATCAGTGTCGGCGGCGATGCCGGCGCCGGCGGCGACGCCGGCAGTGTCTCCGTGGATAACGTCGGAAATATCGTGACCCGCAACGCCGATGCCGTGGGCATCTTCGCCCAGAGTATCGGCGGCGGCGGCGGCACGGGCGGCGACGGCTCCCACGGTCTCGATTGGACGGATCTTGGCGTGCCGGAAGACATAGCACCCTTCCTTGATCTGGCGCCCATCGAGTCTGAGGCCGACCTGGCTATTGTCGTGGGAGGCAAGGCGGGCAGCAGCGGCGACGGCAACGACATCAGTATCCGCAACGAGGGTAATATCACGACGTTGCGTGATGGCTCGTTCGGCATCCTGGCCCAGAGCATCGGCGCCGGTGGCGGCATCGGCGGGTTCGGCGCCGTGGGAGACGACGGAACGGTCGGTGTCGGTGGGGCCGGTGGTGCGGCCGGCGATGGCGGCGCCATAGATGTCAACATCGTCGGCACCGTTGCGACAACCGGTGCGGCCGCGCACGGCATCTTCGCTCAGAGTATCGGCGGGGGCGGCGGCATCGGTGGCAACGTCGACGGCGGCATCAGCGAATCCGGCATCAATCTCGCCTTCGGTCAGGGTGGTGGCAGCGCCGGAGACGGCGGGGCGGTCACCATCGCCGGCACGGGGGACATCGTTACCCAGGGCTCCGGCTCCTACGGCATCTTCGCCCAGAGCGTGGGTGGCGGCGGCGGTGTCGGCGGTCAGGTGACCGGTGGTCTGGGCTTTGCCGGCAGCACCGGCGGCGATGGCTCCGCCGGCCGGATCACGATCAGCCACGCAGGCGATATCACCACTTATGGCGGCGCATCACACGGCATCTTCGCCCAGAGCGCCGGCGGACTCAACGACGCGGTGACGCAAAGAACCGTGACCATGGATGCCCAGGGATTTATCACGACGGACGGGCTGCCCGTGGAAGATGACTACAGCAATGTTCGATGGGGTGCGAATCAAGTTCTCCCGGACCGCCAGGATGTCGGGTCCCCGATCGATATCACTGTTGACGGCGATATTACGGCTTATGGCCTGAACTCACACGGCATCCTGGCCCAGAGCGTCGGTGGCGATGCCAACGGGGACATTTCCGTCAATATCCTCGGCGGCACCGTCCAGGGCGGCTCGGGCACGGGCGCCGGCGTGTACCTCATGGACGGCGCCGAGAACACACTGGCCAACGCCGGCAGCATCTTCGCGCTGAGCGGCGCGGCCATCGTCGCCGGCACAGGCAATGACATCATTGACAACGACGGGACCGTCAGCGGCAGCGTCGATCTCGGCACGGGCGGCAACGCGTTGCACAACAACGCGACAGGCCTGCTGAATGCCGGCGCTGCGGTCAATCTTGGCGCGTCAAACACGTTGAGCAATGACGGCACGCTTGCCCCGGGCGGGTCGGGAACCATCATGGCCACGAATCTCACGGGCCACCTCGCCCAATCGAGTTCAGGCATCCTCGCCGTGGATCTGGATGCCGGCTCCGATCAGGCCGACCGCCTGGATATCAGCGGAGGCTCCGACCTTGCCGGCACGGCCCAGGTGGAGTTGGTCAATGCCGGCTACTTCACGTCCGGCCTGCACCAAGCTACGATTTTGACCAGTGCGGAGGGCGTCACCGATTCCGGTCTGACGCTTCTGACCGAGCAGTCCGCCATGGTGACTTACGAGCTTCTGTTTCCCAATGAGACGGACGTGCAAATCCGTGCCACCGTCGACACGATGCCGATGGGTCTGAATGCGAATCAGCGGAGCATCGGCGCATACATCGACCGCATCCAGGCGGCCGGCGGATCGGCGGGCTTCGCGCCGTTTGCGGCGGAGTTGCTGGCCTTGCCGGATGTGGAGAGCCTGGCGGCCGCCTATGACCGCCTGAGTCCGGCCACCTACGACCTCCTGACCACCAGCACGTTCGACGTGAGCTATCAATACACGCAGACTCTGGTCAAACGGATGCACAGCCTGCGTCGGCACGTTCAGGAGGCCGGCGGCTCTCTGAGCGAGGGGACGCCACGTTACGGCACGTGGACCGAGGGATTCGGTCATTGGGCCAACGCGGAATCCCACGATGGTTTCACCGGGTTCGACTACCACCTCGCCGGCGCGGCGCTCGGTCTCGATTACCTCCTGGAGGACAACGTGCTCGCGGGCGTCAGCTATAGCGAATCCCGCGCCGATATCCGTACCGATGGCGACCTGTCCCAGGGTGATGTCGACAGCTACTTCGGCTCTCTGTACGGCAGTTACTTCACCGGCCGGCGGTACGTCGATACGACGCTATCCTACGGACGCCAAGGCTATGGCAACGTGCGTCAAATCGATATCGGCGACCTGTCCACCGTGGCTCAAAGCGACCACGATGGCGACCTCTACTCGGCCTATGCCGAGACCGGCTGCAACCTCGATGTGGGGCGTTGGGTCCTCCAGCCGTTTGCCGCCCTGCGGTGCCTCTATCTCGATGAGGAAGGGTTCCGTGGAACCGGCGCGGGCGGCGCGAACCTCGTCGTCGGCGAGCGCAAGACCGACGCCCTGATCTCCGACCTTGGCCTGCGACTGACGCGCCCGTTCCACAAGGACTCCTGGCTCGTCATTCCCGAGTTGACGGTCGCCTGGGACCACGATTTCGACATCGACGATCGCACCATCGTGGCCAGATTCGATGGTGCACCGACGACTGCATTTGCCATCGACAGCCGGGACATCGACCGGGACGGCGTCCTCCTTGGCGCGGGCCTGACCCTGATCAACAAGGATCGCCTCAGCCTGGCCATCCACTATACCGGCGAGATCCGCAGCCATTATGATTCCCAGGCTGTCATCGGCGGCTTGCGCTACGAGTTCTGAGTGGGAGCGAACGAGGTCGTAGTTCGACCAAGATGCGCGAAGACGCCAAGGGCCGACACGCTGGAGCCTCGGGTGGAGGCCGTCTGCGCGGTCAGCAATCAGGGCTGACGGTAAAACAAGAGGATTTCTTGTCACCGTTTCTGGCATTCAGCCACTATCAAGGCAGATGCACAAGTTGTGTAATGCAGGCGGTTTCGCCCATCGGGAAGCTCACCCGGCTTGGGGATTGCGCGGCTGATCAGGACGTATAGCCATCAGTGAGAGGTGATTGCGAATGCAGATTTCTCGCCGAACATTTCTAAAGCACTGTGCACTGGCATCGACAGCACTGGGATTGGGTCCGGAGGACCTGGTGGGACTGGAGGCGGCACTGGCCGACCCCAACACTCCATCGGTGTTGTGGCTTCAGGGCAGTGGCTGCAGCGGATGCACGATCTCATTCCTGAACTACATCTCGTCATCGGAGCCGGTCGACGCCACCGATGTGCTGATCAAGAGCATGAATCTTGTCTATCACCCGACTCTGTCTGCCGGAGCGGGAGAATCGGTCGTAACAGGCGTCAAGGCGGCGACGAACTTCATTTTGCTCGTCGAGGGAGGTGTGCCGACGGCCTTTGGCGGCCATGCCTGTATCCCATGGTCGGACGGAGGCAGGGAAGTGCCTTTCCAGGAGGCGGTGCGGACCCTCTCAGAAAAAGCAACGCGGGTTGTCTGTGTCGGGACCTGCGCGGCCTATGGCGGGGTTTCCGCAATGGGAGCCAATCCGACGGCTGTCAAGAGCGTCCGGGAAGCGATTGGAAAAGACACCATCAATGTCCCCGGCTGTCCGCCACATCCGAATTGGATCGTCGAGACACTGGTTCAGTTGCTCCAGGGAAAGACCGTCCCTCTGGACAACTCGGGCCGGCCTGCCTCTATCTATCCCAGCGGAAGAATGTGCGATCAGTGTCCGTTCCATGACCGGGGAGAGACCAGAAGTCTTGGCGTGAGGGGGCAGTGTATGGAGGCGCTCGGTTGTCGAGGCGAGGACGCATCGGCTCCCTGTCCGACGACGCAATGGAACAACCGGGTGAACTGGTGTATCGCCGCGGGCTCGCCGTGTCTGGGTTGCACGGAGCCAACCTTCCCCGGCGCCAGCTTATCGCGCCGGCGTGGCCGGGGTGGGCCGCGTGGCCCGGGCCGCGGTCGAGGATGACGCCGCAAGAGTAAGATCAGATACGGGAGCTTGGGTTATGCCGACTGTTGTTACGATTGATCCTGTGACACGATTGGAAGGTCATCTGCGGGTCGATGTGACCATTGATTCCATCGAAGGGAAGCCGCAGGTTGTTGATGCACGCGTATCCGGGACCTCTTTCCGCGGCTTCGAAACGATGCTCGTGGATCGGGACCCGTCGGAGGCGCCTCACCTGACGCAACGGATCTGCGGAGTCTGTTCGGTACCTCACGGAGTAGCTGCAGCGATGGCACTGGAAAAGGCGGGGCAAGGGACAATCCCAGAGAATGCTCGCGTATTACGCAATCTGGTGATGGGGGCGAATTTCATCCAGTCCCATATCCTTCATTTCTATCACCTGTCGCTGCTGGACTATGTCGGGGGACCCAAGATGCCGCCGTGGGAGCCGCAGTGGAATGTGGACCGCCGGATCAGCGCCGATGATTCGGCACGACTGGTGGATCACTACAAGGCCGCGCTCAAGGTTGTCCGGCAGACGAATGAGATGGCCGCCGTGTTTGCAGGTCGCCAGCCGCACTCGCCGGCGTTCGTCCCCGGGGGTTTCACGAATGTGCCAACGACGGCCCAGATTGCCGAGTTTCGCAAGTACTGCGGGATCGTCGCTGAATTCATCCGGAGCGTGTACGCGCCCGACGTGGATTTCGTGGCTTCGCAGTATCCTGAGTATAACCAGCTTGGCCGAGGATACGGGAACTTGCTGGCGTTCGGGGGATTCGCGTTGGATGCGGCCGGGAAAGGACAGTTCTTCACCGCTGGGCGGCTGACCGACGGAGGTTTGCAGATCCAGCCGATGAATCCCGATGCTGTCACAGAACAGGTCAGGTGTTCATGGTACGATGATGGCTCGACGAACCGCCACCCCTCCAATGGTGCAACTCAGGCCGTGTATCCCAAAGAGGGGGCGTATTCGTGGCTCAAGGCTCCCCGGTATGAAGGCCAACCTTATGAAACAGGTCCACTGGCCCGGATGATGATCAGTGGCTCGTATCGAAAGGGGATCTCCGTTCATGATCGACATCGGGCACGGGCCGTCGAGGCTCGGGAGATCGTGGAAGCGCTGCCGGGCTGGCTTAACGAGATCAAGGTGGATGAACCGGTCTACACGGGGTGGGCCGCCCCGGCCGACGCAGAGGCGGCCGGACTGACCGAAGCCCCGCGCGGGGCCTTGGGACACTGGCTGAAGATTCGGGGCGGGAAGATCGCCCACTACCAGGTGGTCACGCCGACCTGCTGGAATGGTTCGCCCAGAGATGACCAACAGAAGCCGGGGCCGATGGAGAAGGCCCTGGTCGGGACGCCGGTGGCAGATTCCAGGCAGCCTATCGAGGTCTTGCGCATCATTCATTCATTTGACCCGTGTCTGGCTTGTGCGGTCCATGTTTGCCGGCCGTCCAATCCTGCGCGCGTGATCGTGTTCTGAGCTCTGTCGCATATGGATCCTTGGCAACCCTATCTGATCCTTGGGATTGGAAATTGTCTGCTATCCGATGACGGGATCGGTGTCCACGCAGCTCGTGCCCTTCAGGGGGGACCTCCTCCTGAGACGACGGTCCTGGCCACTGAGACGGACTTCCTCGCGCACTTCCCTTCCTTGAGCGATGTGTCAAGGCTCTGGTGATTGACGCGATGGACGCGGGCCAGCCGCCGGGAACTCTGTACTACTGCCGTAGCGGAGATCTTGCAGAGTCTGGCCAGAGACACTCCCTGCACGGGTTGGGGTTGCTCGGGGTTCTGGAATTCCTCGATGAAAAGCAGCGTCCTGAAGTGCACATCCTTGGGGTTCAGCCGCGGCAGAGGGGGCTCGGACTGTATCTGTCATCGGAAGTGGCTTCTGTGATGCCGCAGGTTGTCCGTGCGGCACATCGAATCATTGGAGGGTTTGGACGAGCAGACCCGGCGCATTCAAGTTCCGGTAACGACAAGATGGATATGTACGAAGCCGTAAGAACTTATTATGATGTCGGCTTTCGATGACCGCTCTGACTCGATCCTGTTCCAACGGCGGTAGGAGACGGCAATGAACGCCCTGATTACAGCGACATAGGGACATTGTTTGCCATAGGGTATATCAAAGACCTCATGGAATCAGTGGTGAAACATGCCCAACAGAAAACACGCATAGTACAGCGTCTGGATAAGCAGTGACCCATCGTTGCCGCATGGGGCATTCAATCGGAATTCTTGGGGGAGAACGAGAGGTTACTATCATGATGAGCGCAGGCAGGTTGGCAGCGATAGTGGCCGGGATCGTGATTCTGGCCGGTGCAGGTCACGTCTTCGCGCAGGACTGGCCGCAATGGCGGGGGCCCGACCGCGACGGGAAGTTGAGTGGATTTGTCCCGCCGCAGAGTTGGCCGAAGGAACTGACGCGGAAGTGGAAAGTGGCGGTGGGCGTCGGCGATTCCTCGCCCGCCCTGGTGGGCGACAAGCTGTACACCTTCGGCCGTCAGGAGGACAACGAAGTCATGAGTTGCATCGATGCCGTCACCGGCAAGATACTCTGGCAGGAGGTCTATCCTTCGCAGTTTGTCGTCACCGGTGTCAGCTCGCGGCACCCCGGCACGCGCAGTTCGCCGGTTGTGGCCGATGGCAAGGTCTGCGTGCTGGGCGTCGGGGGGATTCTCTCCTGCGTGGATGCCGCCACAGGCAAGGTCCTCTGGCGCAAGCAGTCCGCCGCAGATTATCTGGACATCGCCCACCAATTTGAGTCATCGATGTCTCCGATCATCGTCGATGGGCTGTGCGTCGTGTACGTCGGCGGCAAGGGCCAGGGGGCACTGATCGCGTTCGACCTGGCCAGCGGGCACGCGAAGTGGAAGTACACCGGTGATGCCCCCGCCCCCTCGTCGCCGGTTATCATGATCGTGGAGGGCACCAAGCAGATTGTGACGATCAACGAGAAGCAGGTGATCGGGATCAGCTTAGCCGACCAGACTCTCCTGTGGCAGGTGCCGTTCAAGGCCCGGCCGGTCAACACGACCACTCCTGTGATCGATGGGCAGACGGTGTACGTCACGGGACAAGGCATGGGCACACTGGCCATCAAGGTCGTCAAGAAGGAAGGTAAATTCGCGGCGGAATCGGTATGGACCAATAGCGACACGCAGGCGGGTTCGACGTTCACCACCCCTGTGCTGCGGGATGGCCTGCTGTTCGGTTATGCTGCTACCAAGCTTTTGTGCCTCAGTGCCCAGACAGGCAAGCTGCTCTGGGCCGACACGGCCGCCCGGGGCCCGAGTGCCGCCATCGTTGATGCTGGTTCCTGCCTGATGGCGTTGGCAGTCAACGGAGAGCTGGCCATCTATCTGCCCAGTGACAAGCAGTATATGGAACTGGCCCGCTACAAAGTAGGCGACCCCGAAATCTGGGCTCACCCCATTGTCGCCGGTAAGAGCATTTTCATCCGGGACAAGGACTCGGTTGCCTTGTGGACCATGGAGTGATGTTGTTCATCGCTTGTCACATAAGTAGGCCCGAGAAACCAGGCGACTATGATTCGAGGACAAGATGGGGCACCCGTCCGTTCAGGGTGTTGGTTCGTGCCGGTGGAGTGGATGAGAGTACATGTGTAGCAGGCCACAAGATCCAGGAGGATGAAAAATGGGTAAGAGTGTTTTGGCGGTAGTGCTGTGTCTGTGTTTCGCATCCGGCGGGTATGGGCAACTGCCGGTCACTGATGGTTTGATCGTCCATCTGCGGGCGGATTCCATCACCGGCCTGCAGGACGGCGACCCGGTTGCCTTGTGGATCGACTCGGCGCAGGACGATCCCGTCGATGGGACGGTGCGCGACGTCGGCTCGGGGACGCCGCAGTACAAGGCCGAGGCGCTCTACGGCAAACCGGTGGTCCGGTTCAACGGCGCCGAGGCGCTGTCTTCGGCACAATTCTCCATCCCGGACGTTCAGGCCGGTGTCACGGCCGTCGCGGTCGCCACCGGCGACAAGAGCGGCATCCTCCACGAGCGTCTGGCGCACTTCGGCGCCTACGATGCCGTGGGCGGCGCCCTGATCGCGTTGGATGTCTGTACCCAACAGGGCACGAGCGAGGGGTCGGGATTTCGTTTGAACAACGGATGGTCCCTGGCCAGCAATCCGAATCCGATGGACACGAACTTCCACGTCGGGGTATGGCAGGCGGCTCAGGGGACCAAGCAATCCGCTCTAGTCTACTACGTCGATGGCGTACAGCAGATCCTCAAGCAGAACAAGCCCAACAACACCGTGACCTTCCCGGAGAGCGGCAATATCGTGTCCGTAGGCGGTGGCCACAGTCCGGGTGGGACCTTCTACAGCGGTGACCTCGTCACGGCCGACCTGGCCGTGTTGATCGTGTACAACCGCGTGCTCTCCGCAGAGGAGGTAGCGACCCTGACACAGTATCTTCGCAACGAGTATCTGGTGCACAAGGCCGCCGCGAACCCCCAACCGGCCTCCGAAACTCTGCTCAGCGAGACCTACGTCGCCCTGGCGTGGGACAGCGGTGAAGGAGCCGGCACCCATCGGGTCTACGTGAGTCCGAACCGCGACGCGGTAGCCAACGCCGAGGAATCGGCGCTCGGGGCCGTGGCCACCCAGCCCCCTGTGCTGCTGGGTACAGCCGGCCAACTGATGCCCGAAGGCCTGACCCCCGGCGCCACATACTACTGGCGCGTGGATGAGGTCGCGGCCGGCGGCGACCTCACAGCCGGACCGGTCTGGAGCTTCAGCGTGCCGCCGACCACGACATATGATCCGGTCCCCGCCGAGGGCGGCGATTATGCCCGACCCGACCAGGTATTGACTTGGAAACCCGGGTTGGGCGCCCTGCTGCACACCGTGTATGTCGGCACCGACGCCGCCACAGTTGCCGAGGCGACGGGCGGCGTCCCTCAGGCGGAAAACTCACATGCACCGCAAGGTCTGGAGCCGGACAAGACCTACTACTGGCGCGTGGACGAATCCACTGTCGGCGGCACCGTCAAGGGCCCGGTCTGGAGTTTCTCCACCGTTGGCGTGATTCCCGTACAGGACGATTCGCTACTGGGCTGGTGGACCATGGATCAGGTCGGCAGCGTGTCGATCGTGGATATGTCCGGCCACGGCCTGCACGGCGCGATCCAGGGGCAGATCGACTGGACAGAGGGCGTGGACGGCTCAGCCATCGAGCTGACGGCGGACGATCTGATCACCACGCCGCCGGCGAATGTCACCACCAGTACGATTACGATGACCGCGTGGGTCAAGCCGGCGAAGGTCCATGGTCGCACGGGAATCGTCTTCATGCGCGCCGGTACCTCAACCGCTGGCATCAACCTGATGCCCGACAATCAGCTCGGCTATCACTGGCTGGATGCCACGGAGAGCTGGCAATACGCTTGCGACCTGATCGTGCCCGTCGATGAGTGGTCCTTTGTGGCCATGGTCGCGGTGCCCGAGAAGGTCACGTTCTATCTCGACGGCGTGAATATCTCGCGGGAGCTCGCCCGGCTCCACGACCCCGTGACGTTCAGCGGGAACATGACGCTGGGCTCCGATACGCTGAGTGCAGACCGCCGTTTTGTTGGGGCTCTGGATGACCTGCGGTTTTACAGCCGGGCCTTGAGCAAGGATGAGGTGGCCGCTGTCGCAGCCGCGGGGACGAAACCCGAGCGCCAGGAGAATCCGCTGGCGATCGACGATTTCGACGCCTACAACACCTACTTCGATGAGGGAGGCCAGGACGTCTGGGACGTCTGGTCGGATGGCTACGGCGGCAATGGAACCGGCTCCACCGCCGGCTACACCCAGGAGCCGCTCATGACGCGCAGCATGGTGGTTGATGCCGGCCAGGGCTTGCCGCTCGGATACAACAACACCGGTCAGTTCGTCGACTTCGAGGGCAAGGTGGCCGGTGTTCTCTTATCGGAAATCATGCGCTCCTTCAGCCCGGCCCAGGACTTCACGCGCAGCGGCAGCACCGGCGTGACTCTCTGGATCCAGGGCGACGTCAATAACACTGTGGAGGCCGGCGATGTCCTGTATCTGGGTGTGAAGGATGCGGCGGGTCGGGAAGCCGTGGCAACCGTCGCTCCGGCGGCCGACCTGCGTAAGTTCTACTGGCTGCAGAAATCGGTCCCGTTCACCCAACTGGCGGGCGTGGACCTGACCAAGGTGACGCACCTGTTCCTCGGCATCGGCACCCGGGCCGCACCCGCGACCGGCGGGCTGGGCATTATCATCATCGACAGCATTGTGCTGACCGCGGAATAGCCGCCGTCCCATACACGGGCCGGCAGGTTGACGATGTCTGCGCACACGAATGGGCTGCCTCGGTTCACTGGGGACGATCGCCCCCCGTGTGGCTCTCGGGTGGCCGGAATCCATGTGACACAGGAGAATGCGTCCGTCTGTGCGTGGTCAAAACTGACCTGAGGGCAGGAGCAATCGCCGGCAGAAGACGGGGAATGACTATGGATCGTATTCGATGTCTTTCCTTCACACTGGTTGCATGGCTTGCGTTCTGTATTCCCTCATCGCTGCGGCCTGTCGCGGCTGAGGAAACGGCTGCTCATCTCACGGCCGAGGACTCATTTGCCTACCAGGACGGCGCGGTTGTGCGCGGATCGAGATCCACCCGGCAGTTGGCGTTGGTGTTCACCGGCCATGAGTTCGCGGAGGGAGCCGGTCCCATCTTGGAGGCACTGTCCCGGCATGGGGCAAAGGCGTCTTTCTTCCTGACCGGCGACTTCCTGCGCAACGCGGAGTTCGCGCCGCTGATCCGGCGGATGCTGGCCGAGGGCCATTACGTGGGTCCGCATTCCGACCGGCACCGGCTCTACTGCGAGTGGACACCCGACCGCCGGACTCTGCTGACACACGCCGAGTTTGAGGCGGATCTGAACGACAACCTGCGTGAGTTGGAGCGTTTCGGCGTCACGCGCATGCAGGCACGGTTCTTCCTGCCCGCCTACGAGCATCACAATCGTGACATCAGCGACTGGACCCATACGATGGGTTTGACGCTGGTCAATCTCTCGCCCGGCACCCGTTCGGCGGCGGACTACACTCTCGAGAAAGACGCTAATTTCGTGTCTTCCCATGCAATTCTGGACAGCGTCCTGCGACGCGAGTCGCAAGACTCGGCGGGGCTCAATGGCTTTCTGCTGCTCATGCACTTGGGCAGCGGCCCCGAGCGCGCGGATAAGATGCACCTCCGTCTGCCTGAACTGCTAAGCCGGCTCAAGGAGCGCGGTTACGCGTTCGAGCGCATCGACCGCCTGTTGGGGCGTCATCTTCGCGCCAGCCAGGTTGGCTACCCTGTGCAAAGCCCAAAACTCGCTGTCGCCATCGCCTGCGAGCCTCTTCCGGAGCGTTTTGATGTCATTGAATTGGACTCCGGCCGGTCGGTCTTCCAGGGCGCCACACGCCCGGCAATGGGAATGAACTGGAGCCGATTCAACCACGTTGCGGAACTCGACTTTTCGGCGCTCCGCCAGCCTGGACGCTTCCGCCTTCGCCTCGGCGGAGCCGTCTCTCTGCCAATTTTCGTGGACGACGCGGTCTTCCAGCCGCTGCCGGATCTCCTGTTGGAGTTCATGCGCCAGCAGCGCTGCGGATTCAACCCGTGGCTCAATGCGCAGTGTCATCAACTGGACGGCCGCACCGCCTACGGACCGCTTGCCGCCGGCACAGTCATCGATGCCCGGGGCGGCTGGCACGATGCCGCCGACCTTCTGAAATACCTGCTCACTTCGAGCAACGCTACAGCGCAGATGTTGCTCGCGTGGGAAATGCACCATCGCACTCCGGAGCAGCACCAGCCGTCGCTCTTCAACGATCGGTTCGACGCCCTCGGCCAAGCCGGCGGCAACGGCCTGCCCGATCTTCTCGACGAAGCGCGCTGGGGTCTGGAGTGGATGCTGAAGCTGCATCCGGCGCCGGACCAGTTGTACCATCAGGTGGCGGATGACCGCGATCACTGGGGCTGGCGGCTGCCGCAGGATGAGCGCGCGGACTACGGTTGGGGCAAAGGCAGCCACCGCGTGGTGTATGGCGCCGATGGCCGGCCTCAGGGGCTCGGACGCTACCCGAGCGAATCCACCGGCTTGGCCAACCTCGCCGGACGCTACGCCGCCGCCATGGCCCTGGCCTTCCAAGTCTGGAAGGACGATCCGAACCTGACTGCGTTCGCGCGACGGTGTCTGACGGCGGGGGAAGAGGTCTACCAACTCGGTCGGGACAGAGAAGGTGTCCAGCAGGGCAACTCGTACGGGGCGCCTTATCGTTATGCCGAAACCACCTGGGCCGATGACATGGAATGGGGTGCGGCGGAGCTCTTTCGGGCTACGGGCAACCGGCGATACCTCGACGACGCCAGACGCTACGCGCGCCTGGCCGGATCGGAATCCTGGATGGGCCGTGAGCAGACCGGCCACTACCAGTTCTACCCGTTCTTCAATGCCGGCCATTTCCGCTTGCATGGCGTCGTTGATGCCGAATTCCAGAAGTTGCTGGAAGGCTGGTATCGTGAGGGGATCGAACGCTGCCGCGCCGCCGGCGAGAAGAACCCCTTTGGTGTCGGCGTCCCGTTCATCTGGTGCTCGAACAACCTGATGGTGGCTTTGGTGACCCAATGTCAGCTCTACGAACAGATGACCGGCGACGGCCGCTATCGCGAATTCGCCGCCCGGCATCGCGATTGGCTGCTCGGCCGAAACCCGTGGGGCACTACGCAATTCATGGCGGTGGGCACCGTGTCACCGAGGAACGTGCACCTGATGACCACGCGCCTGACCGGACGCGCCGTGAGAGGCGGCCTGGTAGACGGCCCGGTCTACGAACGCATCTTCAAGTCCCTGAAAGGCGTGAGCATTACCGAACCCGATCCGCTGGCCGAATTTCAGGACCCTCGCGCGGTTTATCACGACGACTTTCAGGATTACGCAAGCAACGAGCCAACTATGGACGGCACCGCCTCCGCCGTCCTGATGTGGGCGGTGCTCCAATCGTTGCCGCCCAACCCGGATAGCATGTGATCCCGCTAAGAGTGGCACCGCATCGCCTCGGTATCGCAATCGCAGCCATGCATTCCTACGCCTCGTGGTCCGCCGCAGCCGCCTCCGGCATCAGTTTCCTGCGGACACAAGCCAACCAGTCATCTCTGAGGGTATTGTAGGGACGGAATTTCTCCAGCCCGCCTTGTTCCTCGCTATAGAGAAGGGCGCGGTGCAGCCCCAGTTGATTGGCTATGGGCGAGTCGATCAGATTGCTTGAGTCAGCCGCACTCATCTGAAAGAGCACACGGTAGTCGAATTCGCGCAGGGTCTGGCGGTCCACGGTCCGCTCCAACGTGCTGAGCGTATCGGCCCACGCGAGGACATGAATGCCGACGCCGGGGCCTTCCCGCAGCAGTTCCGAGAATTGCACATCCGGCCGAGGCTCCGCCGTACTGTCGAAAGACAACCCCAAAGCATCCTCGCTGCGGCGCAGGACGCGATAGCGCTGCAACCCATAGACGATCAGGATGAGGGCCGGCGCATCATGCTGATTGTCCTGCACACGTCTTTGGGCTTCCCGGGCCAATTCCGCGAGCACCGTTTGAACATCGGACCAGGGGACAAACCGACAACTGTGTGGCAGTGCCGACGCCACGCGTGCCAGCACGCCGGCGTGCGGGGAGTCAGCCGCACTGCCGTCCAGAATTACGAACTGGGCTGACCGGCGGGGGAGCTGTGCGGCCAAAGCGACCAGAGCGGCGGACAACAGATTCAGGGCCACCTCATCTCTCTGCCCGACGAGCAAGAGGTTCGCCCCGCCTTGCCGGCGCAGCGTCACCACGGTGGGGTCTTTCATCGTCACCGGCGCTCCCAGCCAAATTCGCACCGACGAGTTGACAGTTGACAGTTGACGGTTGACGGTTGACTGAGAACTCTCCGCTTGTTCCAGGCATTCGGCCAGGAGGCGGTTCTCTGTGATGTCGGCGGGCGCGCTGCCTTCGAAAACGACCATGGGCACATGCGACTGCTGCCGGGTACGTGCGAGCTCGGTGACCCGGCTCAGGCAGGAATCCCGGCAGGCATCCGATAGCCACGCCGTCTGGAAGGGACTGTTCCCCGCGACCCGGCCGCCAACGTCATTGTAGATCGCCTCCCCTGGCCTTGACAGCAGCCGGGCGGCGACGTTCTCGTCGTCGAGAATGAGTTGGGAATCCGCCTCCGAGCACTGCAACGCGACGCGTATGGCCATTTGTCCGATTGTGCTGCGAGCCAGGCCGAACACGCCGCCCAGCGTCTGCGATCCCAGGACCACGTGGATGCCAAAAGCTCGTCCCTGGCGAACGAGCTGTTCCAGGAGCACGGCTGCGTCCTGGGCCAGCTTGTCGTCTTCCGCGAAGAAAACCTGGAACTCGTCCACGATGAGTACGGTGCGCGGCATGGTCTTTCCCGTGGATTGACGATAGGCGTTGATATCCTGCACGCCGGAGCTGCGGAACAGCTCGCCCCGATGGGCCATTTCGGCATCCAGGCGCCGCAGAATGCTCAGCCCGAATTCGCGGTCACTCTCGATGGCGATCGCGCGGGCGTGGGGGAGATGATGGGTGACGTAGGTTTTGAATTCCACTCCCTGTTTGAAATCGACCAGGTAGAGCTCCACCTGGTCGGGCGCATACCACAGGGCGAGGTTGGTAACCATGACGTGGAGGAGAGTGGACTTGCCGGAGCCGGTCTTGCCGGCGATCAACATGTGCTGGGCCACCCCACGACCCAGACGCAGATATTGCAGGCGCGTCGCGCCCGTGCGGCCCAGCGGAACGCAAATCTCCGCCCGGCTATCGAGCGACCAAGTCTGGTGTTGGGCCGGAGCGACCGCCTCGAAGGGAACCTCGACCCGGGCCGCCCGGGCGCCGGCCTTGCCGATCACGTGCATGATTTTCGTCAACGTGGTCTCGTCCGGGGGCTGGTCCAGGGTGAGCGGGAATTGCCGCAGGATCGGGTCTTGCCAGACATAGCAGCCCTTTTCATACAGGAGGTGAATGCTGTTGGCGCTCACGTCCTGTATATCGATGCCGGCCGGCAGCTCGTGACGCGTGTCGTATGCGATGAGCGTATGGACGCCGCACCGCGGACCGCTGTGAACGATGCTGCTCAGACGCCGGGCTGCTTCTTCATTGAAATTCGTGGGGAAGTCGGCGATCACCAGGAAGCGATACGGCTCCGCCAGCTCGCCCGCCTGCTCGTTGTACTGCTCAATGGTTTCGAACTCGTTGCGGAGGTATTTCTGGATCACGGTCTCCATGTGCTGCGTGAGGTCTTCCAGTTGCTGCTGGATCTGGGGGGCCTCCGTCCAGATGCGGCCGCCGACCAGGGCCTCCTGGTAGTCCCCCGCGTGCATGAAACCGGCAAAGCTCTCGCCCAGGCCTATGGGGTCGAGAATCGTGAAGCGGACCCGGCCCGGTGGGAGAGATGTGAAGAGCCGCATCATCACTGCTCGCAGAGTCTCGAGCGCCAGCTCTCGCCCTTCACGCGGGGACTGAAGTAGCATGGAACACTGCCGGGGGAATTCCAGCAGGGCCGGAAGAACCACGGGTCCGGTCGGCTCCAGGCCCGGCCCGAGCCGAGCCCGTACGACGTCCGTCAACGACCGTAAGTCCAATGCAAATGCTCCAAACCGGACCGCAGACGGGGGAGTCTGGGGGGGTGTCCAGGATTCAACCAGCAAGTGGTCCCAGCCTGCGACACCCCTCGTGCTGAGATCGGCCGTATCCTGGAGCATGGCCCGAACGCAGGTGAGGCCTTTGTCCAATCGCTCCTCCAACCTCTGGCGGGAAGTCCGATGCTCGTGCTCACATGCAGCCATGTCCTGGTCATATCTTGCCTGCACCTGCGCCAATTCCTGGCGGTGTCGCTGCTCCAGCGCCAACCGGTGCTCCCGGTAGTCGCGTTCCGCTTCGTTCAAGGCCTTGTCTCTTTGTTGCTTAAGACGATCCAAGGCTTCCCGCCCGCGCTGATCGACCTCCTGCAGGGATGTGCTGCGCTGCTTCGCAATCCGTATCTTGGTCGCTTCGAGGGCCTCGCGGGCCTTCCGCGACTCCGCCTCCGTTTGCTCCAGGGAGGTCCGCGACTGCCCTTCGATGTCCTGCAATGTCAGTTCCTGCTGTTGGTCGAGAGCGCGGCGCGCCACTGTCAATGCTTCCTGGAATGCCGTGAACTCCCGCCGGACCTGACGCTTCGCCAGCCGCCACAGGGCACGCCCACCCAAGCCGACCAGAACGATCACCAAACCAACCGTGACCGGACCTGTCACCAGAAGGGGGGGCAGGCCGGGGACTTTCAGAAGGTACAGGAGCGTCAGCAACATCACAGCGATGCCGAGAACTCCACCGATGAACAACAGCGGGTAAATGCCGACGAAAAGCTGAGCGGCAAATAGCCGCCTGAGTGTCTTCAGATGTAGCTCGGCCAAGGCCTGCTGGGAGCGGTAAACCTCAGCGGGAGACGGGCCCACGTCCGTATCGGGTTGGGCTCTCTCGCCAAGGGGAGGGACGGACTGCCGGTAGAGCCGCAGGAGTTCATCCGCCTGCATGCCAAGGGCGTCGAGATATTGGCGGGCGGCTTGAACCACCGCTTGCGCCGTCATGCGTCCCTGCTGGACCTTGGTGGTCGCCCCCTCGGCCACATATTCCACGACCATCACCTGATCCTGGTATTCCTTCTCCGCCTTGCTCTTCAGCTCCGTCGCTTTCTGGTTGACCCGGTTGTGCGCGTGTTGGGCGTCCACCTTGATGGTGCTGAGCCGTGCCTCGTAGTCAGCTCGGGTCGCCTCGCGCCGGGCATCATACTGGCGTTGAATCTCCTGGCTCCCGGCCTGCAGCGCGGCTTCTATCTTGCTCTTGTCCGCGGCGAGCCGTTCCTGCGCCCGCTGCACGGCCACTTGATAGTCGGATGCGATCTGGGATTCCAGGGGCCGCAAGACGGCAGGCGAAAGTCGAAGCACTTCGCCCATCGCCTGACGCTGGAGACTTGTGTGGTCGTTGTTCTGCAACGGCTCCGGGCCCGGAAGATAGGCCTGCAAATGAGTATTCATGGATTAAGGTCCCGTGCTGTCGGCACAATCCTGTTGTGCACTCTCGAGTATTGTCTCCATGCGTTCCATGGCCAAGGCTGCCGAGCGGATACTCGACTCCAGCGGCGCCATATACTTCTTGTCGAACTGTCGGCAGTTGTCATCCCGCCACTCTTCCTGGGCCTGCTGCCAGTCCGCCATCAGCTTCTTGGCAGCCTGGATAAACTTGGCACGGCTTTCGATGGTACTCACGTAACCTCCCTTTGTCAGGGTATAGAATTACCGTGTGACGTCGGCGTTGTCTCGGGCGGCGCCTCGACCGTCTCTGCGGCGCTCGGCGGCGCAGGGGCGGGGTGCTCGGGCGGGACTGGCGCCGGCGCCTCCCCGGGTTGCACGAGATCGACCTCGGGTTGCTCCGTGCCGCTCCTGGGCATTTCCAGGGGCGGCAGAGCGAAGTATGCCTCGAGCGAATCGATCATTTTGTCCAGCCGGGCTCGGGCATTCGGAATCTCCACCTCGACCCCATTGACAAGTCTCTGTGTTGCCGCCCGGTAGTCCGACCATTCCTTCTCGATCTGCTGGCTCCAGGCCTTGACCCGACTGAGCTTGTACTCGGCTTCCCGCAGCCGGGCCTCCGCCACCTGTAAGGCTTTCTTTTCGTCCACGCACGAGCTGGGAGTGCCCGCCAGAGTCCTGTCGAACACCTGACGCTGCTTCAAGGCACGCTTCGCACGCGTAAATTGCTCCGTGCGTGCCTGGACCTGCGCTTTCCAAAAACGGTTCTGGTCCTCCCGCACCCATTGACGCGTGTGCTGAATCCCCGCGCTCGCCTCCTCCATAGCTATGGAGGCAATCTTCGCGAAGGTGCCCAACGACGCCCTGAGCTGCTTGAGCACGGAGATGGAACTTACTCTTGCCTCCTGGCCCATCTTCGATTCCTACCGCTGCTGTAGATAGTCTTCGATGTGACCAGCTTTCTTCGCCAGAAATGTCACATGCTGGGTGGACGCGTCGAGAAAGCGGCGCAGGGTCTTCACGGTCAGTTCAAACTCCTGGGCAAACCGTCTCTGTTCCTGGTCCGCCCAGCTTCTCTCCAGTTCCTTCAGGCGGCCCTGCAGGCCCACCAGCAAGGTTTCCAAGTCGGAGTTGAAGCGAGTCAGATCCCGGGCAAAACGCCGTAACTCCGCGGGGTCAACATTTGCTTTGGCCATAATCACCTCCGCATCGAGAAACCACCTGTATCCAATCGTGGGTTGGAACACGAGCCGCGAACCGGCATGATCTGCTGTTCACTCTTGCCATACATTCCCATTATAGCAGATTTCGCCGTGCACAACCAACTCCTATTGACCTCGCGCAGGCACGAGCAGACCGGTCACAGCCGCAAATGTGCGATCATATCCAGCGAGGTGGCTTCATCTTATGGGCGGGACGATCAGGACAGGTGCCGTAGCGTAACGAGCGACATTGTGACTGACGCTTCCCAGAAACACTTCCCGGATGAAGCCTCGCCCCTGGCCTCCCATCACAATCAGCGTATCCTTGTCCTGGGAAGCCAATCTCAGTATCTCCTGAGTGGGCGATTCGTAGGGGATCTTTATGTCCACATCTGTCGCACCTTGCCGCGTCAATTCGTCCTTCAGACGCTCGAGACGCTCCTGATCGATCCGGTTGAACTCTCCCAGCCGCTCCTTGAGATGCGGATCAATCTTGATCTTATCCTGGACATGCAGGAGGGTCACCCGACGCACGCCATTCGCCGCCAGTTGCCTGACCTGCTCGAAGGCTTTCTCGGCATTGTCAGAGAAGTCCGTCGGGAAAAGGACATGCTTGGTGAAGTCTTCGCAGATCACTCGGCATTTTTCGCTCGCACCCGGCTCGGCCACTCGTACCCGCACGACCAGGACAGGGATCTGAGCCCGATGAAGGATCGCCAGAGCGGTCCCGCCCAATAGAGCTTCACGGGTACAGGTCGCTCCCAGGGACCCCACCACGATAAGGGAGGCCCGGTGCTTCTCAGCAATCCGATTGACCTCTACCATTGCCGTGCCAGGACCCACCTCTACGGCGACCTGAAACCCTTGCGCCTCAAGAGCCGCCCGTTGGTTGGTCAGTTTGGGCTCGGCCATCTGGGAGAGCAAGCGTGCGATCTCCTCCTCGTACCTAACCCCAAGGGCATGGGCAAGCACCACCTTCCGTGTCCCAAGATCATGCAGCCCGCGCAGGCAGGTGATCACCATGTCGGATGCTTCCGACAAGTCGGTGGCTACCACGATGGTCTCAAACATGACTATACCCCCCTTGCTAAAAGGCGCCCAGAAGCACCTATGATTCAGGAATCTCAGCAGATGTTACCGTCGCGGGCCGGCCGGTGGTGCAGCCGCCGACCTTCTCCAACTCGGCCGGGTCGGTTGCGAACCATTTGCCCTTGAGCCACAGGCTCACATTCACCAGTCCGATAAGTGCAGGCACTTCGACCAGCGGACCGATGACGGCGGCAAACGCCGCACCATGGTTGATACCGAACACGCCCACCGCGACCGCGATGGCCAACTCGAAATTGTTGCTGGCGGCGGTGAAGGACAGCGTGGCCGATTTGGCGTAGTTGGCCCCGGCCTTCTTGCTCATCCAGAAGCTTGCCAGGAACATGACCACGAAGTAGATCAGCAGAGGAATGGCGATCAGCACCACATCCCCCGGCTTGTCGATGATCTTCTGGCCCTGCATGGAGAACATGACCACAATGGTGAACAGTAGCGCGATGAGCGTGATCGGACTGATCTTGGGAATGAAGCGGCCGTGATACCACTCTTTGCCCTTGGCCTTGACCAGTACGAAGCGAGTGATCATTCCGGCGAGGAACGGGATGCCCAGATAGATGAAGACGCTCTGGGCGATCTGGCCGACGGTGATACTAACCACCGCTCCCGACAGACCGAGCATCGGCGGTAACACCGTGATGAATACCCAGGCATAAATGCTGTAGAAGAGCACCTGGAAGATGGAGTTGAAGGCAACCAGACCGGCCGCGTATTCTGTGTCTCCCTTGGCCAGATCGTTCCAGACGATGACCATGGCGATACAGCGGGCCAGGCCGATCATGATCAGGCCGATCATGAACTCCGGCCGGCCGCGCAGGAACAGCACGGCCAGGGCAAACATCAG
Source organism: Sedimentisphaerales bacterium (assembly GCA_963708075.1). Taxonomy (GTDB): domain Bacteria; phylum Planctomycetota; class Phycisphaerae; order Sedimentisphaerales; family Anaerobacaceae; genus PLanc-01. The sequence goes on along the minus strand of OY970194.1, from coordinate 1,933,628 downwards.
TATCGGGCCGACGATCCAGTTCTGCACCAGACTCAAGCCCAGCACACGCCAGTTACGAAAGACGTCGCCCAATTCCTCGTACTTGACCTTGGCCAAAGGCGGATACATCATCAGGATCAGCCCAATGGCGATGGGGATACTGGTCTGCGTCCCTTCCGGCCGCAGCGAGCCGATCCAGTTGCCAACGCCCGGCGCAAAATACCCCAGCGCCACTCCAATGGCCATCGCCAGGAAAATCCACAACGTCAGAAAGCGGTCCAGAAATGAAAGTCTCTTTGCGATTCCATCGCTCATACACAAACTCCCGTCACAAAAACTTCGCGGAACGTCCAGAGGAAGGAAACACCTGTAGTCATCTTACATACGCCCAATACGGCGGATAAGTTTTCCCTGCAATCGCTCTTGCAGCACCATGCCCGGTTTTTGGCTCCGCCAGGAGTCCCCTGTGCACATGACGGCTCATTCATCCGCAACTGCCGCCCGGGCAACAACCGCCGGACCGGGGAGAGGAACTGGAGCGGATGCTCGGCGGGCTGAACACACGCACCACCTTGTTCGATCCGCACGTGGGGCACGCGATCTTGTGTTCACTCATCTGGGCCGAGTACTCGGCAAATGTCACCTGAATCTCAAATGATTTGTGGCAAGCCTGACATTCGAAGTCATATCCTGGCACGGGGCATCTCCTGTCTTGTCTGTCTGGAAGGATCCAGTTCACGCAAGTCACTGGTCAATCGCCGCAATCCCTCTACCCCTGTTGGCTCTCGGGACAGCCAGGGCACGACCGCCAGGCGGTCCGTGTGCTGCCGGACCTCTTCAATGAACCGCTGCTCATTGGCTCGTCTGGCCTTGAGCAGGGGGTGGGCCAGGGCAAGTGGACTGAGGCTCTGATTGATGATCCAGGCGAAGGGGCGTATCCCTGCACGCTGGAGATCTTCCTGCAGTTGCGCAGCCTCATGAACGGGCGTCGCCTCCGGCAGGGTCACGAGGATCACCTTGCTGAAGACAGGATCTCGCAGACGCGGCAGCAGATGCCGGACCGCCTCGGGCAGATCACTTTGCGTGCGTGACACCTCGCGGTGGTAAGCCTCCGTGGCATCGAGAAGCAAAAGCGTATGCCCGGTCGGGGCGGTATCCAGAACGACGAAACCATCCCGGCCCTTGTCCACCTTGGCGGCAAAGGCCCTGAATACCGCAATCTCCTCGGTGCAGGGGGATCGCAGGTCCTCCTCCAGCAGCCTGCGGCCCTCCTCATCGAGGTCCGCGCTCGTAGACGCCATGACTTCCTGGGTGTAGGCGGCGATCTCAACTCTCGGATCGATCCTGCTGGTCTCCAGATTCGCCACGGATTCTCCAAGCGCATGTTCGATGTGGGCCGCGGGATCGGTGGTGGTCAGATGCACACGATGACCACGAGAGGCCAGTTCGACCGCGATGGCCGATGCTATAGTTGTCTTGCCGACGCCCCCTTTACCCATCGCGAGGATGACGCCGTGACCATCGGCCTCGATCTCACGGACCAGTGCGGATAGCGATGGCCAACCGGCGAAAGACCGGGTTTCTTTTCCCCTTGCCTCTGCGACGGCCGAACACGCGGGATCGGTCACAGCCCGGACGGCGGAAAGTCCAGTCACATTGAATGGCAGCAGGGGAACCTCCGTGCGCGCGAGTGGCCGCAGGCCCTCTGGCATACCGGATAGGGCTTGTCGCTGGCGTGAGGCCATAGCCAGGGCAACTGGGTCGCTGTCACTGTTATCGAATAGTCCATTCAGTAAGAGCCGAATGTTACTCAGACCCAGCGCGCCCAGCTCGGATCGCGTACGCTCCGCTTCGGCCAGCGCGGAACGCTCGGGGCGACTGACTAATGCCACCTGAGTTTTCGCCGAATCGGACAGGCATTGCAGCGCCCTGGCGTAGAGGGCATGCTGCTCGCGAAGACCCGAAAGCGGTCCCAGGCAGGAGGTCCCACTCGTGTTGGTGTCGAGGTACTGGTTCCATGCCGCCGGCAGTTGGAGCAGACGAAGGGTATGACCGGTTGGCGCCGTGTCGAATACGACGTGGTCATAGTTCGCTGTGGCCTGCGGCTGGCCAATGAAACGAGAGAACTCGTTGAACGCGGCGATCTCGGTCGTGCAGGCGCCGGACAATTGCTCTTCAATCCCGGCGACCGCCGCAGGCGGCAGCACGCCGCGATAGGGAGCGACCATGCGTTCGCGGTACTCGCGGGCCGCTGTCTGGGGGTCTATGTTCAAGGCCCACAGCCCATGCACCGATTCCAACCGAACGGGTTTTGAGGACAGTTCTGCACCCAGTACTTCGTTCAGGTTCGACGCGGGGTCCGTGCTGATCAGCAGCACGCGGCGTCCACTGTCCGCCAGGGCCACGGCCGTGGCACAGGATAGAGTGGTCTTGCCGACGCCGCCTTTGCCGGTGAAGAACAGAAAGCGGGGGGCAGCGCGTACAAACGCCTCAAAATGGTTGGTCTGTCTTGTCACGCTTCCGCCTTCCTCTGACTTTCAACGCCGGCCATCACGGCGAGGTCCTCTTTGCTGGGATAGCCGCCATAGCTGACGATCTGTCCATCCACCAGGATCAGGGGAAGGCATTCCGTGCCGTGTGTGTTGATCGTGTTGACGACTGTGGCGTTATTGACAAATGCTTCATATTGCTGGGTCGGGTTGTATCGCTGCACCTGAACGCCCTGACCGCGCAGCCACTCCAGTGCGGCGCTGAACTGTACGAGTCTCTTATCCACCTTCGGGCCGCACACGCCACTGGAGCAGCACATGGGCGGATCGAACACTTCCACCAGTTTTGTCATCTTCCATGTTCCTTTTTTGTCAAAATGACGCCAACAAATACAGGCCCGCGCCAGCCAGCAGGACACCGGCGACAGTTCGGATCACCGCGTCAACCTTCTGCATCTTGATGGATGCCTTGCCAAATGAGACGCCGAAGAGAATGGCACTGAGCGGCAGGCTGAAACCGACGGCAAACGCCGCCATGAGCACCATGCCCCACATGACCCGGCCCAGCAACACACTGGCGCCGAGCACAATGAAGATCCCCGGATTGCAGGGCAGCGAGCACGCTGCCACGCCGCCGCCAAGAAACAACCCTCCGAGCGCTGCGCCCATTTTGCGCCGTACGCGGAGGGGTTACCATTCTTCTGAATGCGTTTCGGCAGACGGATGGGAAGCAACTTGAGAGTCGCCAGCCCCAGAAGGACTGCGACGGCTCCCGCGAATATCTTCCAGTATCGTCCAAGAAACGCCTGTGCCGTCTGGCCGACGAAACCGGCGACAAGCCCCAGTACGATCAGCGCCACTGTGGTTCCGATCAGGAACCAGATCGCCGACGTGAATGCCATTCGCCGGTTGGTGTTTTCCCGCGTGCCCGAGTAGGCTACGAGCATGCCCATCGCCGGCAAAGTGCAGCAGGCACTGGCGACCGCGCTGACCAATCCCAGGAGAAAAGCCAGCGGCAACGCTGCCGGCCCCATACTGGCGGCTTGAAGTGCGTCCGTAATTGCCTTGAGCATGTTACTTGCTTCCCGTTGGTGGACAGCCCGCCGGACCACAGCCCGCCGGTCCGCAGCCGCCCGCGTTCGCGGCGCCGACAAAACCCTGGATGAGCTTGGTTTCCGTGATCTCGCCGGAGACGGCGCTCATTCCGCGTCCTTTGACTGCCGCGAGAACCCCCGGCACGGACATCTGTGCCGCGAGTTGTTCGTGGTCACGCGAGCCTGCTTGCAGAGTGAACAGGGCGATCTTGTATCCCTGAGACGTGATTCGGCTCGCCGCGCTCTTCATCGCCGCTGTGGGGGGATCACTGGGTGACCCGCCTTTGCCAGGGATGTATACAAAGACAGCATCGTTCGCGACCGCCAGCATGTTCAACTCGGAAAGCGAGGCGATGCTCCTGGTCGTGCCTGCTTCCGTCGCCTCGGTAGTGGCGGGCGGGGTTGCAGGAGACGGGTTCTCGGACGCCGTCGCCTGGGCAAGGGGCGCAAAAGCAGGCGAGGCCGGCTCTGTTGACGATCCTTGGCTTCTGATCACGGCCCGTGCCACCAGCGTGCCGGCGACGAGCAGCACGATCACTCCCAGGACCCACCGCAATCGTCCCGATGATCCAGTGCCGTGACAGGCGCAGCCCGGTGCACAATCCGAGGCCTGTTGTCTCAGTCGTTCCATGTTGCCAGTCTGCTTCGGTTCTTCGTTCGGCAGATTCATTGGTCACTCCTTCCTCAATATTGGTTTTCACGAACAACAACTCTTTCCATTCGGCTGTGTCTTGCCGGTACAAGGCGCGGAATTATTCTGAGGGTCCTGCGCCAGCGAATCGAGGGACTGTTGTGTGAAATCCCGCATCGCGGACATGGATCCTTTCTCAACCTTCTGGCCAACGGCGACGGCCTCCCGGATCTCCTGTTCGTCTATCCCCAGCTCCCTAGCCTTACCCAGGTGATAGGTCAGACAGGGCTGGCAATGGGCTGTGATGGACGCTCCGATGGCGATCAATTCTCTGGTCTTATCATCCATTTTCTGCTCCTGGCACGCTTTCACACCTTCGACGCGTGTTGTTCCCTTACTAACTCGTTTATGACTCGGACCGTCCACAGCAGGAAGCACCCTCGCAGCAACAGCCATCCTTGCTTTTGGTCCAGCTATGAAGAACGGCCTGGGCGCAGCCAACGCCGGCTTGGACGGAGATGGCTCCGACCGGGCAATTCTTGGCGCAGGCCCCGCACTCCATACAGGCATCCCGATCTCCAATCCGGGCCTTGCCCTCATGGATGGCAAAGACAGCGTGCGGGCATACCTGGGCGCACATGCCGCAGCCGATGCATTTGTCCGCGTCAAGCCCAAGAGTCACCACATTCTTCAAGTACATGCTCATGTTCCACCTCTCAAAGGATGCCACACGCCCGTATCCACAGACCCAGAGCGGCCAACAGGCCGACGACCATTATCGGGATGGCGATACGCGTCTCTTTCTTGACGCCGGATAGCGACGTATAGGTCGAGGCACCGGTGAAATTCAATCCCATGAAAGACGCCATCGTACACAGCAGGATCAGCCAGGCCGCCAGATCAATAGCCTGCGTGTACGGTCCCAGTGCCCAGAGCAATAGCCACGCCAGCAGGCCCCCAAACGCCCCTTTGATGCTGAAAGCCCGCCCGGGGAGCCAGGGCAGCAAGCCGGGAACAGCGATTCCGGCGAAGATATATCCTCCCAGGACCGATGCGGCTGCGACCGCTCCTTGTGTTTGGAAGGTCTCCCAGGCCCAGCCGCCGCCGCGCCACCCGGCCAAAACTGCGAAAGCGGCCGCCACGATCGACGCATGCTTGGCTGAGAGGATCAATTCCACGGGGGCGACCGCGAGGCGGTCAGCGAGCCGGAACTGCACCCTCCGCATGTCGGCATCCGCTTTCATCCCACCACGCAGGAATCCCGGAATGTCCTTAGCCCGAACAGGACCATACACCACCCGAAAGCCGGTCTGCCTGTGCACCTCGTGCGCTGCCACCCCAGGAGCACCCAACTGAGGGACAATGACAGTTCGATGAGAGACCCGTTTGGCCAGGTTCACGGCCCCAATTCGCTGCACCAGCTCGACCGTGCCAAAGGTCCCCTTGCCAGCGGCGCACCAGACATTGATCCCCTTGGTGTCGAGCACGAGTATCCATCCGGAAATGCCGTTGAGGGCACGGCGGAGATGGCCAAACGAGAGCTTGTAGTTTGCCGAAACAAACACGGGAGCATCCGGCCCCGGTTCGTTCACAGCATACAGACCCGGCGCAATGCTGTAGTGCATCCGGCCAATGTTGCAGCGAACTGCTACGGCTCCCAGCCGATCCGCCCAAGTCCAAATTGTACTGACGGTGCCTATGGATGATTCCACTTCTAATCCTCGTGCTTGTTTTCCACTCAGCTCAGTGCTTCGACTCCGACAACCCCTCCGGCAGGGTTTCTACGAACGCCTTGATCTCGTCTCTGACGCGTCGATAGGCGTTCAAGGCCTCTTCATCACTTTTTGCCGCTTTGACCAATTGGGGCGGGTCTTCGAAACTGACATGCACAATCCTGGCGTTGCCCGGAAAAAACGGGCATCGCTCGTGTGCGTCATCGCAGACGGTCACGACATAGTCGAATGGAACGTCCATGACCTCGTCAACGTGCTTGGCATGCTGGCGTGAAATGTCCACGCCGGCCTCAGCCATGACCTGGACGGCCTTGGGATCGAGGCCGTGCGGCTCGACGCCGGCCGAATAGGGCTCAATCACGTCGCCCTTGAGCTGCCGGGCCCAGCCCTCGGCCATCTGGCTCCGGCAGGAGTTGCCCGTGCACAGGAACAGCACCTTCATCTTTTGCACTGTCCCTTGCATATTTCCTCCGGGTCCATGCTGAGAATTCTCTTAAGCTCTTTCCGGTCCTGCACGATCCGGGGCGATTCGGCGAGATGGCGCCGCACCCATGCCACGGCGCCTTTGACCGCCTTCGGGGCATCACGATCCGGCAGCCGGTAGTACATCCAGCGGCCGTCCTTGCGGCTTTCCACCAGCCGAGCCTGTCGCAGGATAGACATGTGCTTGGATGTTGTCGAAGGGGCCAAGTGCAGCAACTCCACGATCTGACAGACGCACAACTCGCCGCCCGCCAGTGCCATCAGCACGCGGAGCCGGTTTCCATCCGCCAGAGCCTTGGTTACGTCGAGAATTTCACGCATAGGCATCCCTTATATTTCGCCATTTGACGAATTATACTGAAGCAGGAGTCCTATGTCAATGGCAAAAATTCATTCACAGTCAACCGCCAGTCCGCGCCGGCTTGAGAGCGACTTCGGCAATGTGCCGGCCGAGGTTCTTGGCTGTGGAAACGCCGACTTCGTCGCCCGCGATACTGTCCTTGCCATCGTTGACCAGCGTGGCTCCGAAATGGGCCGTGGGCTGACCGTCGCCGACGATGATCATCTCCTGGCACAGCAGCGCTGCCTGTACGGATCGAATCGCCAGCTCCTGGCCGCCGTTGCGGGCGGCACCGACGGCGACGATCCCGTTGTGCCCGCTGCCAGTGTGGTTGTCAGGAATTCCCTTCGATTCATTCTCGAACGTCCTTTGCTGATGTCTGGATTGCTTGGGTTATCGCAAAAGGCCCTTTAAGGCGCGATGTAGATCAGATACAGGCCGGCGAGCAGGACCAGGACGCCGCAGATTCTCTTGAGAATGACAGCCCCTTTGGATTTCTCATTCCAGTTGAGATAGCGTTGCACCCATCCCGTGCTGGTGCCGGCGACGACAATGACCGAGCAATGGCCAACGCCGTAGGCGACGAGCAGGGCGATCCCGTAGGCCAGGGCGGTCGAGGCCACGCGGAACGTGACAGCGAGCATCGGGGCCATGTAGGCGAATGTGCAGGGGCCGATGGCAATACCGAAGACCAGGCCGAGGACGAACGCGGCCAGCATACCCTTTCGCTTCATGCCGATCTGGCCCGGACCTGACCAGGGCAAAGTGATGATGTCCAGCAGGTACAGGCCCACGAGAAAGAAGATAGCGGCAACGAAGTAATTGCCGTAGCGTCCGACATCGCCCATCATCCGGCCGGCGGCGGCCGTGACAGCGCCCACGGCCGCAATCGTAATCAGGATCCCGCCCGCAAAGAGCGCGGAAATGGCGAACGTCCGCTTCGTGGACATCTGGCCCTGTTTGTCAATGAATCCGACAATCAGCGGGATGCTGGACAGGTGACACGGACTCAGCAGAATGCTGAGAATGCCCCATACGAAGGCAGCCGTCAGGGCAATTGCCGGCGTGCCCTCGACGGCGTGCGTCAACGTTGTGAACAGCTTTTCCACGGCCTATTTGACCCCCATTTCCGCCAGCTTCTTTTCAATCTCGGCCTGCGGCCAGAACCCGACGTGACGGAATGTCTCCTTGCCGTCCTTATCGTAGAAGAACTGCGTCGGGATTGTCTGGATGCCGTACCTGGCGGCCAGGATCTGCTCCTGGCCGACGTGAATGAATAGCACGTTCACCTTGCCGGCGTATTTCGTCTGCAGCGTCTCCAGGATTGGAGCAAGCATGTCACACGGCCGGCAACCGGTGGAGCCGAAATCCACCAGCGAGGGCTTGCCGCTGGACCGGGCCTTGTCCACGGGATTGTCTTTGGCCAGCACCGCCTGTTCCTTCGTCCAGGATGCGGAAATCTCGATGGATATGCGCTGCCCCAGCGTGCGGACGTGCTCATCCACGAGGTCCTGTTGTTTCTGCTGGACGACGAGCTGTTTCAACTGGTCCTTCACCTGGTCCAGGGTTGCGCCGCCGCAGGCGTCCTTGTTCTCCTCGTAGAACCTGGTCACTTCCGCGTCACTGGCCTGCACGTTGGCGACCAGCCCCTTGAGGTACGTCTGGATCATCTGCTTCTCGTCAGAAGAGGCCGTAGCGTTTGGCTCAGGTATCTTCGCCTTGGCCAGAGCGATCAGGAGCTGACGTGTCGCCAGGTTCTCCAGCATGAAAAAGGCGTTTTTCTTGAGTTGGGCCTGCATCTCCTGCGGCACTTTCGCGATCTGGTCAGTGACATCTTTGTCTGTGACAGTGACACCCTCGGCCTTCAGGAGCACCCCAGAGGGCAGGTCGGACAGCGTCGCGTAAGTCAGACTGTTTGACGCCAGACCCGGATAGACATCCCGGACCAGGGACGGCTTCTCCTGGACATCGACTGGCGCCGCCGGCGATTCATTCGCCCAAACAGGAAGGGTGGATATTCCGAACAGCACGATGATTGTTGGAAGAACGCTTCTTGTCATCATGGTTGTACCCTTCATATACGAATCCATATGCGGTTACTTTGGTGCACATTCGCCGATCTTGCATGCCTTCTGGATTTGCTCAGGCGACAGTTTCATCTTGTCGGCCAGCGCCTGGCTGATACTGATGAGCCGGCCCGTCTCGTAGGGGTTCAGCTCGACCCACTTCTTGAGATTGTCTACGCCGGTGAAGAAGCCCTGGTGGAAGCACCCGGCGGATGCCCAGGCGCCGTCGGGCTTTCTTCGTTGGCCGAACCATGCGACCGCTGTGGCCGGTTCCAGCGAGGCGACTTTGCCATCGAGCGTCTTGACCACAATCGCCTGCTTTGTCAGGCGGTCCTTTTCACGTACCTCGATATTCTTGCCGGTCCGAGCGGCCACGCCCAAGGCGCAGTGGGAGCAGCAACCCCAGGTATGCACCCCGCCTTCAACGATCACTTCAGAGGCATCTTGCGGATAGCACGCACGCTCACAGAACCCGCAGCGATGCGACAATTCCTTCTCCTGGAGTGCGGCAAGGGCCAGGACACTGCCGCCACTGGCGGCTCGCTCCGCGACGGCGGCATCCCGGCCGGCAAAAGCCTTGATCCACGGCTTGCCTGTCGCTTCGTCCTCACCGTACAGAAAGGCGGCTTCGGAAAGCGGAATTGGCTTGCCTGTGACCCAGTCAGTGACCGTGACTTTCTTCTCGAAACCGGTCTTGTCCTCGGTGAGGCAGGAATACATGATCCAGTAGCAGTGGGGGCTGCACAATCTGACTGGACCTTTATCCGTCTGAACGGTCACGAGAGTCCTCGGATTCATGCCGCCGTCACACATGTAGCAGATGCTTTCCTTCGGGCGTTCGTCAGGCTTGGCAGGTGTGAGCTGCTCGAACGCCGGTGTCTGCGCAGCGCCGCTCGATAGATCGACACCAAGCTCTCTCCACTTGGCCAAGATGTCGTCCTTCGAGAAGAAACCCTCATGCCGGAACCGCTCTTTGCCCGTGGCGTCATAAAAGATCTGTGTCGGGATCACCTGGATGCCGTACTGCTTGCTGACGTTGGGATTCTTCCACACATCCAGAAAGACCACGTCCAGCCGGCCTTTGTATTGCTCCCTCAGTTCTTCGAGGACTGGGGCCATCATCTTGCATGGGATACATTTATCCGCACCCAGGTCCACCAGGCGAGGCAGGCCCGAGGCCGTTGGTTCAGCGGCGACGGCTGGTGTGGCTAGGCCCTGCACGGCATCTGTCTGCTTGCCCCGCTGCTTGATCTGCACGATGGCTGCCACGGATAGGATCAGAGCCGCGACCACCACGATCTTCAACGCCTTAGTCATACGATCTCCTTTTGATCTCAATACCGAAGGGACCCACACGAAGATGCACCACATTCCTACCGCAGTAGTCAGCAGAAGCGCGATATTCGCCGGACTACACCTGCAATACTGTGCAAGCATCATGGTCTCACCTCTTGTTCCCCGCGACCAGGAACGCATTGACCTCATCGACCACGTACTTTGAGAAAGCCTCCGGCCGGTCCAGAAGTCCCCACAGTGAATCCAGTGGCTTCGAGCCCTTGTATACACCGTCTTCCATCCGGACCAGCACCAGTCCGTTGCTTCGTACATCGAGCTGCTGCCGGAGAGGCGCAGTCGCCGGGTCTTCGATGTTTATGGTTGTCCAAACCACCTGCCCGTTCCGTACCTGCCGAGCGAAGTGCTCCTCAATCGTGCGAGCGGCCATCTCCTCCATCGAAAGACACGAAACGCAGCGAAAGGTTCGGTGGAAATAATAGGCGTACACCACGGTAGGGCCGGCAGGAGATTGCACCTGAGCCTGCGTCACTGGCGGATCTCCCGCTGACGATGGGGCAGGAGCTTTGGGATTTGAGGGGTCTACTGCCCGACAGCCCAGACAGGACAGGCACGCTGCCAGCATGAGAAAGCATCGAATGGTCATGCGCGACCCTTTCTATGAGCCGATCATTTCTGCCGCCCGTGCCGCCACTTTGCTGACGCTCTCGTCCGTCGCCGGGCTCTTGCATTTCTCCAGCCCCAGGTCGGCCAGTTGCAGATGCTTAAAGGCCGTGAACCCCGCCTGCTCCAGGCTGGACTTGACACAGTTCAGCGGACAGCCGTCAATGGCAAGAACGCTATCAGCCGCTTCCGTGGTCTTGAGAATGCCGCTGATCCGCCCGCCAAGTCCGACTGTACAGAACATACGGCCCACCCCGTCGCGGGTCAACTTCCTTGCGGCCCTGTCGGCAATTTCCCCTACATCCGCGGCACCGCTGCACGCAAAGATCAGTTTCGGTCCACCACTGCACCCACAGGATTGCTGATTGCTCATCTCTTGTCCTTTCTGCCTCTTGTCCGGCACTGCTTATGCCAGCATTTTCTTGATCTCATCCGGCGAGGGCACCTTGCCGACGACCTTGACCTGGCCATCAATCACCAGCGCCGGAGTAATCATCACACCGAACTTCATGATCTCATTGATATCGGTCACCTTGACAATCTGGCACTCGATGTCCGCCTCCTTGGTGGCGGCTTGTGCGTTCTCTGCCAGCTTCTTGCACTTCGGGCATCCCGTGCCCAGGATTTGCAGTGTCTTCATACGGCATGGACTCCTAGTTCTCGACTTTACTGGGCAATGGAATCATCTCGCGACGAACTCGTTTGCCGATCAGATACAATCCAGACGCCAGAGCACCCAGTGACAGCGTCAGATATAAGACGATCATCCCGACATGCGCACCATCTACCCAGGCCCCGTAGATCAGGCCCGCCAGCGTGCTGAACACGGCGACCCATCCGACGTAGGTCCATGTCTTGAGCCGCCCAATGATCGCTGAGACGATAAGGATGCTCTGCAGGCTCAGTTCGGGGTCGGCCATCAAGTAGGCGAGCAACGGACCTCGGTGCATGCCCAGGCTCAAAAACATGTTGGCCACGGGCACCTCGACCAGTGTGGGGAAGTACATGAACACGCCGAATACCACGCCAGCCACATTCCCGAGCAGGGAATTGCGTCCCGCGAGGGACTCGATCCACTCCGGCCGGATGATCTGCCGGATGACACCGACGGCAAATACGCCCACGACCAGCAGCGGGAAGATCTGCTTGACGAACCGCCAGGACTCTGCAAGCCATTCCCGCAGTTGCTCTCTCTGGAGCCGATAGCGAGCCAGGTAAAAGAGGACCGCAAGACTCAGTACCACGCCCACCGACTTGCCGGTGAGTTGGATGTCCAGTCCGCCCTCATGGGGTTTCATCCCGACGGAGGCCGTGATCAGTGTCAGCAGGACCAACCCCAGTGCCGCCCAAGTCCAACCGATGAACCGTTCCGAGACGTCTTCCAGACCTTTCCATGCCGTGATGCCAATCAGGACCAGCAGGACCAGCAGGAATGCTCCTTGGACGGTCACCCCCTCCTCGCCCTTACTGGCGTCAAAGGGCACCAGACGCTGCAAAGCGGCCTCAAGGCGGTCCGTTCCGGGAATGGGCACAGTAACTTGGCCATAGGTGCCGGTCAGCAGGCCAATCTTGAGAGTGCCGGACAATAGCAGTACCACGAGCACCAGCAGCAGAAACATCGCCGCGCGGTGCATGTGGCCCTCTCCAGCGAACATGGCGCCCGTCGTCTCGTCATGGGTAGCATCCTCCCGGCTGAAGATCAGGGCCATGATCATGCCGATGCCAATACCGAAGGCCAGGGACAGAAACAGCCGCGCAAATGCCAGATCGGGTCCAATGATCCCGCCGGTGTACACCAGGGCGAGGATATTCGCCGCCGGTGCAAAGAACAAAAAGGTGATCGCTGGTCCTATGCCGGCGCCCTTCTTGTAGATCCCTGCAAAGATAGGGACGATGGTACACGAGCAGACGGCCAGTACGGACCCAGCCAGTGCCGCCGCAGGGTAGGACTGGTACTTGGGGGTGGTGCGCCCAGGAAATGGGTCACCGTGTTCTTGGGAATCAGAGCCGTCATGGCACCTGCGATAAAGAAGGCGGGCACCAGGCACAGCAGAACGTGCGCGGCCAGATAGGCAGCCAGGTTGCCGAGCCCTCCTTGAAGCAGTCTCATCAACAAATCCACTACATCCATGAACCGTTACTCCTGCTGGCCTGCTAACATCGTCTTGATTTCATCCGGCGAGGGCACCTTGCCGACGGTCTTCACCTGGCCATCCACGGCCAAGGCCGGTGTCACCATTACGCCAAAGCTCATAATCGCGTTGATGTCGGTGGATATCTTCCTCCAGAACGAGCGAAGGAACGCCCACATGCCGGAAGACCGGCTCCGGCGAGATGAGTTGATAGGGCAGGGACACACTGTCCAGGACGGTCCTGGCCTTCTCAAACTCGGCACGATTCGCAAACGTCCCTATGCAAAACTCAGCCACAGTGTTACCCGTTGACTATTCCCGCGATACTGCTTGCGTCACCTGCCAGGTTCTTCCACTTGTCTGTCCCATTCATATTGTGGCTTGCCTTCCACTACTGTTGGCTCAATTGTCTCGCAAGGGCGCACCTGGCGACGGCATCCAACTCGACGCACAGTTGTTTCACAGCCGGAGAGATGCTGTAGACTGCTTGTTGGCCATCCTTTTCACGGTTGACCAATCCACAGCTACGCAGGACTTGCAGATGCGTTGATACAGCGGCCTGACACCCAAGATCACGCGCCACTAACTGACCAACGTTCTTGGAGCCGTCTCTCAATGCATCCAGGATCTGGATGCGTCTGATCGCAGCCAGGGACCTCAAGAGATTTGCAGATGCATTCATCGAACGATTCCTCAAAGGCACGCAAGTATGCCATTATACCATGTAATACTCACATATTGGTCACAGACAATTCCTTCAGTCGTATTGGAGTTTGGCTAGAGTTTCCTCAAGAGCGCTGCCTCGCGCTGCATCCTTTCCCGCAATGCCTGATCGACGCATGCTAGGAACTGGACGATGCATGGGGTACGGAGCCTATAGATCACCTTCAGGCCATCTTTGCGGCTCTCCAGCACCCCGGCCTTCAGCATGACGGACAGGTGTCTGGACACATTGGATCGCTGCGCATCGACATGCTCGACAATATCGCAGACACACTGCTCACCCTGGCTCAGGAATTCAATGATGGCCAGCCGGATAGGGTGGCCGGCCGCTTGGATGATCTCAGCTTTCAACTCGTAGAATCTCTTTGCATTTGCATCCATATGCACATCCACCTAACTGGAAACCACGTGCGACTATAACATATTATAATCACGTATTAAGTTGTGACAAGCTTTGTCCGACCTTTCTTTTCGCCAGACTCATTGATGTGGCGAAGGTGGCTCACCGGCTCGGGATCGGGCAAAGCACGGTGTATCGGTGGGACGCCCTCGGCCGTCTTGGGCCACAATCCATCAAGCTTGGGGGCCGCAGGCTGTGGCGGGTGGACGAAGTGGAGCGATGGGTGGAAGCCCGGTGTCCCAATCGCCAGAAGTGGCTTGACATGGAGAAGCGCCGCTGGCAGGCTAAAGGCGCGATGTTCGAGTAGGAGTGCCGGCGGTGACGATTACCGGCCCGCGGGTTCACGTCACAATACTCTCACTTGAACATTGCACCGTGGGCCGTCCTTACTCATAGGAGTCGTACCGCTATGAGGGTAGGCAAACACCACACCAGGGGCAGCGGTCGTTCGTATGCCACAAAGAACTTCTATCTTTTTTTCAGGGACCGCCGCGGTCGCCGGGAGCAGAAGATCCCGTTGCCGAAGTGCCTCGACAGGCGGCTGGCCGAGATCTGGGCGGTCAATGTCGAGGCGCTTCAGGCCAGGCGGATGAGTGGGCAGCCGCCGACGCCGGAGCTGATGGAGTGGCTGGAGAGCCGCGGCGTCCCCCGTCAGATCATTATGCAGATCTTCGGGCACAAGTCGACGGCGATGGGGGCAATCTACACCCACCCCGACTGGCTGGCCATGAAAAGAGAGGCGGTGGCAAAGATGCCAACGATGAAACTAAGGAACAAGTTGCGAGCCACAGGCACCGAGGGAAAATGAGGGTCGAGAATATTGGCGCAATTTGTGAGAAACGATGAGAATTGGTGAGAAGACCCGGAATGATAATCCGCGTTCTTACCCTCAAAACTGCATTTCTTAACGAGGCCGAAGGGGCTCGAACCCTCAACCTTCGGATCGACAGTCCGATGCTCTAGCCAATTGAGCTACGGCCCCGAGTTCTGCAAAAACCGTAATATAGCGTCTGGAGGGCAGTTATGTCAACGGGGTTTTTAACACAATTTGCGGCAAATTCTCAAATCACGTATGTTCAGCCGGTGACAGGAGTTATGGTGATGTGTCCGCCTGCCGGTCATTCGGAACGGTAGGCGGATTCACGGGCAGCGGTTCCAGGGAGAATGCTTTTTTGCGGGCCGGGTACATTTGTTCGTTGAGTCGCCCCAAATCCCTTGACATTTCAAACGGGCGTTTTAAACTGGCGTATTAAACGTTTGTTTGGAGAGATAGGGTATGACAACGCCAGGACATAACGCGCACGGAGGGCCTGCGGAGAGAGGGGTGCAGGACCGGCTGGTAGAGGCGGCGGAGGAGTTGTTCTGCAAGCGTGGATTCAACGACACGAGCGTCCGCGATATTGCCGCCATTGCCGACTGCAACATCGCCTCGGTGAACTATTACTTCGGGGGCAAGGACAACCTGTACGTAGAGGTCTGGCGTCGTCGTCTGGCCGAGTTGCGTGATGTCCGGCTTGCCAGCATCGCCGAGGTCATGTCCAGGGGCGGGCGGCCCCAATTGGAGGACCTTCTGCGGTCCTACGCGAATTCGTTCATCGAGCCGCTGGTCGATGGCGGCCGCAGCGAGCGATTCGTGAATCTCATGGCCAGAGAGATGGTCGATCCGCATCTTCCTCGCGACATGTTTCTCAACGAGATGATCGTGCCGGTCATGGGCGCGTTCGCACAGGCACTGCGACAGATTTGTCCCTGGCTGGAGGAGGGGCGTGCGCGTCTGGTGATCCTGTCCGTTGTAGGCCAGCTCATGCAGACCGTCCTGTCCAAAGGCATGTTCGAGGAGGGCAGCCATCCAGCAATGCCGAAGCTGGACCTGGAGGAAATGGTGGAGCACATTGTGAAGTTCTCGGCCGCGGGAATCCGCGCGTACCAGAGTGAATCGGGAGAATAATGATGTATTGTGGTTGGAATTGGAGACTGTGGACGGCGCTTGTCTTTCTCTGGCTGACGGCGGGGTGCATGGTGGGTCCGAAGTACAAGAGGCCGGAGACAATGGCGAACCGGGTCGATGGCTATGCGAACGCGCCGCAGAAGACGCTGGACGCCAATGAGGTGGGACAGCCCGACCAGTGGTGGGAGCGCTTCGGTGATCCGACCACCGCCGATCTGGTGAAAAGAGCATTGGAGCAGAACTATGACTTGAAAGCCGGGGCGGCTCGTGTCCTGCAGGCTCAGGCGGTGTTGGGCCAGGCGAGGGGACAGCTTTGGCCCACCGCCTCCTACGGCCTGACGGGCGACCGAAGCAAGCGGTTCTTCAACTTCGGCGGGGACGACAGCGACAGCCTTTTCGGCCCACCCGACCCGAACTCGCCCTTTGATTTCTCGGGGCTGAAATTCAGCCCGGTGGTCACGACCTGGTCGCAGAGCATCTCCGTGACGTATCTCGTGGATTTGTTCGGCAAGCTCCGACACGCAGAGCGAGCTGCATGGGCGACTCTGCTGGCGACCGGCGCATCACAACAGGCAGTGACCAATTCCGTGATCGCCAGTGTCATCCAAGCGCGAGTGAACATCGCCACGCTGCAACGGCGGTTCGAGATAGCACAGGCGAATGTCAAGAGTTGGGAACGGACTCTGGAGATTACGGAGCGTCGGTATGAACAGGGTATCATCAGCCCGGTGGACGTACGACTGGCCCGCACCAATCTGGAAGCGGCCAGGGCACAGGAGCCGAGCGTGCGGCTATCGCTGGCCACGGCGGCTAATGCGCTCGATGTGCTTCTGGCACAAGCGCCTGGTGCCTCGCCATCACTGGCTGCGACCCTGCCCGATCTGCCGGAACTGGAGGCCGTGCCGGTGAGTGTTCCCGCCGCACTGCTGGATCGGCGGCCCGACATCAGGACGGCTGAGTTCCAGTTGGTGGCTGCCAATGAGCGCGTGGGCATCAGTATCGCTCAACTGTATCCTGACCTGGCGCTGACCGGCCTCTATGGCTTCAGCGGCACCACTTGGAACGATATCTGGGCGCCCAGCGCTCAATCAGAGGTCTACTCGACGATCATGAGCTTGTCGGCCCCGATTTTCCAGGGCGGTCAGCTTCGTGCCCAGGTCAGGGCGGCCAAAGCCCGCTTCGAAGAGCTTGCGTTGGTATATGCCGGCACCGTCCTGACGGCGATGCGCGAGGTCGAGGACGCCCTGATCAGCGAGCGGTTGCTCCGGGAGGAACTTGAACATGTCGTGCTGCGGGTTCGCGAGGCCCAGGCAGGCGAGCAGTTGGCGCAGCAACGATATGAATTGGGCGCCGAGAACATTCTCACCGTCCTGGAATCCCAACGGCAGCTACGGATAGCAGAGGAGCAGTTGGTGCTCCTCAAATGGCAGATCTGGGTCACCCGGATCAATCTGCACTTGGCGCTTGGTGGAGACTGGAATCGCGGCGAGGCTTCGGAGGAAGGCCAGGTGGCAGCAGGGGAATGAACTTTCGCGGGGGCGGCGGAAAGCCCATGAGAGACAAGCAGGGAGGAATATGAAGACGCTGCGAGCTGTGTTCTGTCGTGCCGTGTTCGTCACGGCCGGATCGGTGTTCCTCGGCGGATGTACGAGCCAGGAGGAATTTCGCAGGGACGTGGGCCTCTCGCGGGAGGCGGCGTACCGGCAGTGGGAGACTCGCAAGGCCCGGGAGGACATCGCCCAGCCGCGCATCAGCGGCAAGCTGAGCGTGGAGGACTGCCTCAAGCTCACGCTGGTCCACAATAAGATGCTCCAGCGGACGATGGAGGAAAAGGAGATCGCACGCGGGGCCCGTCTGATCGCGAGCTCGGCCTACCTGCCGAACGTCAGCGTGTCCGGCCAATACCTGCGTAAGGATGAGGTCAGCTCCCTCGCTGTTGCAGGCATGCCTGCTATTCAATTCGGCACACTGGACAATTACTCGGCGGTCTTAAATGTCACCCAGCCGATCTACGCGGGCGGGGCGATTTCGGCGCAGGTGCGTGCCGCCCGGCTTCTTTCCCTGCTCACCGACGAGGTCGTTCGGGCCGCCGTGCAGGATGTGGTCTACGCCGCTGAGACGGCGTACTATGACCTCGTGCTCAACCAGCACTTGGTGGATGTCAGCACGGACGCCGTTCGCTCGGCGAAAGTCCATCTGGACCAGGTCGAGAAGCGGCGGGCCGGCGGCGTGGCGTCCGACTTCGATGTCCTGCGGGCACAGGTGGAGCTGTCCAATTTCGAGGCCGATCTCATTCGCAGTAAAAACGCCATCGATCTTGCCCGGGCCAATCTTATCAAGATCATGGGCGTTTCGCAGGACAGCGATTTCGTCCTCTCCGACGCGCTTGTGTACGCCCCCATCGAGGTATCGATGGAACAGGCGGTGGGGGAGGCGTTTACGAATCGCCCGGATTTGTACAGGCAGGAATACCAGATTCGCCAGCAACGAGAGCAACTCCAGATTGCGCGCAGCCGCTATCTGCCGAATATCAGCGGATTCTTCGGCAACACGTGGGCCAGGCCGGACCCGCACTCCGTGGAGACCAACACCACGTGGGGCGAAGCCTGGCAGGCGGGCGTGCAGGGGGCGTGGCCGATCTTCAATGGCTTTCAGCGCGAGGGCCAGATCATCCAGGAGAAGGCCCGGCTGCGACAGGCGCAGATCGACCTGGTGGACACGGAGGAGACGGCACTGTACGAGCTGACCCAAGCGCTGCTGAGTATGGAGAACGCGGTGGAGTTCGTGCAGTCGCAGCAGTTGAACCTGACGCGGGCGAAGGAGGGGCTGCGTCTGGCCGAGGTGGGTTACCAGCAGGGGATCAACACGCAAGTGGAGATGATCGACGCGCAGGCGGCGTTGACCACTGCGAGCGTGAATTATTATCAAGCGATCTGGTCCCACATCGCTGCCAAGCTCGCTCTGCAGCGGGCGATGGGCACGATCGCAAGCGGCGTGGCGGCGGATGGGTCGAAGGTGCAGACGGGGAGCAGGAGCGAGCAGAATGAGAATGGTTAGGCGAGGATTGTACTGGGCCGCGGCTGTGGCCATTGTGCTGGGCACGTTCTGGTGGGGCTACGTGCGCAAGCCCGTGGAAGCGCCTGCCGAGGAGCGGCCCGTGCCCATCGAGGTCGAACCTGTCAGCATGGCGCCAATCGAGCAGACGTTGGAGCTGACGGGCGTAATCATGGCAAACAAGCGTGTGGAGCTCGCCTCGAAGGTCGCCGGCCGGATCGAGTCGCTGGCGGTGGTGATGCCTGATGGGAGCCGCCAGAGTGTCGATGTCGGCCTGCCTGTCTCGCAGGGGCAGGAGTTGGCCGTGATCGACCATGACATGCATCAGGCGCAGGTGGCCGTCGCGGAAGCCGAGGTCAGGGCCAGGCAAGTGCAACTGGCAGAGGCACAGCGCGAGAGCAAGCGAATTGTCGGACTATTTGAGGCGGGCTCGGCCACGGAGCAGGCGAGAGATCAGGCAGTGACAGCCTCTGAACTGGCGGCGGCGGGCCTGAACCTCGCCATGGCGAATCTCGAATTGGCGAAGATCAATCTTCGCGAGTCCACGATCGTCTGTCCCATCGACGGCTTCGTCACCACCCGGTACATCGATGAGGGCAACCTGGTCGCTCAGGGGCAGCGGATTGTCAGCCTTGCCGATATCAAGACGGTGAAAGTGCTGGCCGCCGTGCCGGAGCGGTACTCGCCGCAGATTTGTCAAGGCATGGCGGTAAAGATCGCTGTGGATGCATTCAAGGACCGCGTGTTCGAGACGGAGGTCTACTGCATCTATCCGGCTCTTGACGAGCAGACCCACACCATCCGGTTGGAAATCCGGCTGCGGAACGGCGACCTGCTGCTTCGGCCGGGGATGTTCGCCCGTGTGAAGCTGGTCCTCAATCGCAGGGACACGGCGGTTGTCATTGCGCGCGATGTCATTCTCGGCGGCAAGATCGACTCGCCGTACGTCTTTGTGGCGGAGAACGGATGCGCGAAAAAACGCATCGTGGAAATCGGCCTGACGGACGGCCCGCAGTGTGAGATTGTCAGCGGCCTCCAGTCCGGTGAGAGTCTCGTCGTCAACGGCATGCATCACCTCGCCGACGGCACCGCTGTCGAAGTCGTGCGGTTAGAGGACATCCGATGAAGCTGGCGCAATTCTCCGTCAACAAGCCCGTCACGACGTTGATGATCTTCATCGCCATGGTGGTGCTCGGGCTGACCTCCATGAGCTTGCTGGGGATCGATCTGCTGCCCGAGATCGAGATTCCGGCCATTTCTGTTGTGACGCTCTATGAAGGGGCGGGACCGGAGGAAATGGAGACGCTGATCACTGAGCCCATTGAGGATATCCTCAGCACGATCTCCCGCGTCGATGAGGTGCTGTCGGTCTCCAAGGAAGGGGTGTCCACGGTCACCCTGAAGTTCGACTGGGGCGAGAACATCGACGAGGCTGCCAACGACGTGCGGGAGAAGCTCGACATGGTCAAGGAGCGCCTGCCGGAGGAGGCGGAGACGCCCATCGTGTTCAAGTTCGACATCGACATGTTCCCGGTCATGATCATCGGCATCACAGCCGGGGACAGCTATCCCCGGCTGCAGAAGATCGTGGAGGATCAGGTCGCCGATCCACTGAAGCGGGTCGATGGGGTGGCCGCGGCTGCCGTGCATGGGGGGCTGGAGCGGCAGGTCCGGGTCGAAATTCAGCAGGACCGGCTGGCGGCGCTGAATCTCTCGTTCGGGCAGCTCACGGCGATCCTGGCCTCGCAGAACATCAGCGTCCCGGGCGGCAACATCCGCACCGGGTACAAGGATTTCCTCGTGCGCACGCCCGAGGAGTTTGCCACTCCCGAGGAAGTCGGCGAGGTCATCGTCGCCTCGCCGGGGGGGATCCCCGTCAAGCTGAAGGACATCGCGGAGATCAAGGATGCCTTCAAGGAGCGCGGCTATGACGTCCGGCTCAACGGCCAGCGGGCGATGGCGGTCTTCGTGCAAAAACAAAGCGGCGGCAACACCGTCGAGGTCTCCCGGGCTGTTCGCGCCAAGCTGGAGGAAGTCAGGGCGAACCTGCCGCCCGACGTGAAGATGGGCGTGGTCATGGACAACTCCGACTTCATCATGGCCTCCATGCGCAACCTGCGCGACAACGTCTTCTGGGCGATCCTCGGCGTTTTCTTCGTGATCCTGTTCTTCGTGGGCAGCTTGCGGGCGAGCCTGATCGTGGCGACATCCGTGCCGACCTCGCTGATTATCACCTTTCTGCTGATGCACATAGCGGGCTACACAATCAACACGACGAGCCTGGCGGCCCTGGCCATTGCCGTCGGGGAGGTTGTGGATGCCGCGATCGTAGTCGTCGACAACATTCACCGTCGTCATCAGAGAGGCCAGCGGGCTCGCGAAAGTGCGATCCACGGCACGAACGAGGTGGGTGTGGCCGTGGTGGCCTCCACGTTGACGACGATAGCTATCTTCGTGCCCGTCATGTTCGTGGGCGGCATCACGGAGATCATCTTCGGGCAGTTTGCCATGATCGTCACGATGTCGCTCGTGGCCTCCCTGTTGACGTCGTTGATGCTCGTGCCAATGCTCTGCTCGAAATTCCTCAAGAACGAAGAGGCGGGCAGGACCACCGGCCTGGGCCTTTTCTCTCGCTGGGGCGAAAGGGTCCTGACCGGGATGGAAGATGGCTACTGCAGGCTTCTGGCCTGGTCGCTTCGCAACCGCAAGACCGTGCTCGTATCCTGCGTGCTGATCTTCCTCTGGTGCCTGGGATTGACCATGTTCGTCGGACGCGAGTTCTTTCCCCAGGAGGATCAAAGCCAGTTGGAGGTGGAGTTTGAGCTGCCCGTGGGCACACGATACGAGCGGACCGGCCGCGTAGGTCAGCAGATAGGCAAGATCGTGGCTGCCCATGTGCCGGAGAGCCAGGATGTGTACGTGCGGTGGGGCGTGGTGGACGAGGCCGGCGCCCAGGAATTCATCGGGGACATGGAAACCTACATGGGGATGGTCTTTGTCAAGCTGGTGGACAAGGAGAAGCGAGATGCGTCGCCGAAGGAGATCATCGAGCGGGTGCGGCCAGTCATCGATGGGATGCCGGGCGCGGTGGTCCGTTACAACGCCCGCGATCCCTTTGAGGAGATGATCTTCGGCACCGCCGGGGCTCTGTCAATCGAATTGTACGGCCATGACATGGCCAAGGCGATGGAGTATGCCGAACAGGTGCAGCGGGCGATCACCCGCATCGCCGGTATCGAGGATGTCAGCATCAGCCGCACGGAGGAGAAGCCCGAGATCAAGGTAATCGTGGACCGGGAGAAGGCCGCCAGGCTCGGGCTCGATGTCCGCACCATCGGCAAAGCCGTGGAGACTATGTTCGCCGGCACCACCGCCACGCGGTATCGCGAGGGCGGCGATGAGTACGATGTCCGCATCCGGCTGCGGCCCGAGGACAGGCAGAGAATTCAGGACTTGCGGGACGTGTATGTGAATACACCGCTGGGCGGGCAGGTCTGCCTGGCGAACTTCGCCGAGATGGAGCAGGGGTACGGGCCCAGCCGAATCGAGCGCAAGGACCAGGCCCGCTATATCACGGTCTCCAGCCAGGTCCGTGGGCGTGATCTGGGCTCGGTGGCAACGGACGTTCGAGCGGCCCTCGGGAAGATCCCCGCGCCGCCCGGGTTCGGCCACAAAATCGCGGGGGCGGAGGAGCAGAGAGAGGAGGCCTTCCGGCTGTTGATCCTCGCCATGGTGCTGGGCATGGTCCTGGTGTACATGGTCATGGCGTCTCAGTTCGAGTCCTACCGCGATCCGTTCATCATCTTCCTGTCCGTCCCGTTCGGCATTGTCGGGGTGACCATGGTGCTGGCGCTGACGGGCATCCCCATGAGCATCGTGACGTTCATCTCGTTGATTTTGCTGATCGGCCTGGTGGTCAACAACGGAATCGTCCTGATCAGCTACATAGGAATTCTTCGCCATCGCGGTTATGACGCCGTGGCGGCGATCATAGAGGGCGGTCGCAGCCGCCTGCGGCCGATCGTGAGCACGACGCTGACCACGCTGCTGGGCGTGGCGCCGCTGACCATCTCGCACGGGGCCGGCTCAGAGATCTGGGGTCCGTTTGCCGTCGCCAGCATCGGCGGCATGACGCTCAGCACGCTCATCACCCTGGTCCTGATGCCGACGCTTTACAGTCTGTTCGAAGGTGTGAAGGTTTCCGATTTGAAGTAAAGGGAGCTTGTGAAAGCCGTTCTGATCGTACACAACGCCGCCATCGATGCCGAAGTTAACGATCTTCTGACCTCGGCGGGCATAGCCTGCTACACGAAATTCGCCGATGTCCTGGGTCGGGGGCAGCTCAGTGAGCCTCACCTGAACACGGAGGTGTGGCCCGGCATCAACTACGCGACCCTGGTGATCGTCGAGGATGACAAGGCCCGCGTTGCCATGGACAGCGTCCGGCGGATGAGACAGACGCACGGCTCGGAGGGGGTCAAAGCCTTCCTGTGGGAGATACAGGATATTACTTAGAAGTGTGAGCCTCGGGCCTCGTGCTTCGGGTGGTATACTGTGCTCGTGAGAGGTAAAGGTGTTGCTCGCGGGGATCGATTCACATGGAGACGACTACCCAGTACAAGCCGAACGTGCAGATTGCCTCTGATCCGGAGGGCCTTGCCCGCAAGGCCGTGCAACTGTTTGTTTCCTCCGCCCTGGATGCGATTCGGTCGCACGACCGATTCCATGTGGCGATCTCGGGCGGCCAGACGCCGAAACGCTTCTTCGAGATGCTGGCGGCTTCGCCCGATGCTCGCGCCCTGGCGTGGGAGAAGATCCACATATTCTGGGTGGACGAGCGGTACGTTCCGCCGGATTCGCCACACAGCAACTATAAGCTGGCGGCCGATACCTTTTTGGGTAAGGTCAGTATTCCGCCCGGCAACATCCACCGGATACCGACGGAGTACGAGGACATCACCGTAGCGGCACTCACGTACGAGCGGGCGATCCGCGAGGTGTTCGACCTGCGCGACAAGGAGATGCCGGAATTCGATCTGATCATCCTGGGCATGGGGGTGGATGGCCATACCGGATCCTTGTTTCCGCGCTCCTATGCCACGTTCGATGTCAGCGACTTGGTCTGTGCCGTCTATGTACTGGACGATACGCTCAATCGCGTGACCCTGACGCATCCGGTGCTGCTGGCGGCCAAGCGGCTAGCAGTGCTGGTGTCTGGGGAGGAAAAGGCGCAGATCCTCAAGGAGGTGCTGACCAGCGAGCCGGACGAAGTGAAGTATCCGATACACGTTTTGTGGCCGGCGCTGAACAAGATCATCTGGCTTATCGACGTCGACGCCGCCAGCCTGGTGGTCAGCGGCCAGTAGGGTGGGACTTGCCACACTAAAGAGGTTTGCTACTCCGGGATGGTCAGCTTCGTTCCGGGCTGGAGCTTGTTGGGATCCTTGATGACTCGCTTGTTGGCCTCAAGGACCTTTTTCCAGTTGTTCGGGGTGCCATAGTATTGCCGCGAGATAGCCGAGAGCGTGTCCTCTCTGCGGACGATGTGGAAGCGAATGGTCTTGATCTTTTCGGCTCTCTCGTAGACCGTCAGGTCCGGGCCCGTGGTGGATTGCGGATTGGGGGCTGGAACCTGAGCCACAGGGCCGGGAGACTCATCGTTCCCGGCTTGCTGCTTCTTGCCTTGTTGCGGAGAGTCTATGACGCTTCCCAGCGAACCACGAGTTTCCGGCGTTGTGACATCGCTGCGGGTCTGGCTTGGTCGCCGATCCGCAAGTCCCACGCCGGAACTGGAGGGCGCCGCTTGCGACGACCGAAGTATCCTGGCTTCGGGACTCAGGCTCGGCCGGGTCGCCACCCAGATCAGGGCGATGACGGCCACGACCGAACCTGAGGCCAATCCTATCTTGTAGTCCTTGCCCATAGGCAACCGTATCAGGCCGCCATCTTCTCCGTTTCCCGTGCCCGGCCCAGGCCGACCAGCAGCAGCGGGGCGGCGATGGCGATGGAGGAATACGTACCGACGACCAGGCCGAGGAAGATCACGAAGTTGAAGCCTCTCAGCCCGGGGCCGCCGAAGATGTACATCACGAGCACGACCATCATCGTCGTAATACCCGTGATCAAGGTTCGGGACAGTGTCTGGTTGATGCTGCTCGTAATGGATTGCGCTGTCAGTTGCACCTTGCGCCGGTTCTCGCGAATTCGGTCGAACACGACGATGGTATCGTTCAGCGAATAGCCGAGCAGGGTCAGGATCGCGGCGATGACCGTTCCGTTGATCCGGAAGTCGCCGATGAGCAGCGCCTGGCCGATGGCGGTCTTGGCGAGGAACGCCGAGATCGCAATCGCACCCAGCGCCACCGAGACGTCGTGGAACAAGGCGATAATAGCCGCCAGGCCGAACCGCAAGGTGCCGAATCGCAGCCAGATATAGGCTACAATCGCGGCCAGCGCCAGCACGATGGAGATGATGGCGCGCGTCCGTGCCTCGGCCCCGATGAACGGATCAATCTGGGTCACACGCGGAAGCGAGGTTTCGTGCTGCGTCGCCTGCAGGACCCGGGTCTTTTCGTTGTCCACGAATTGCGTCCATTCGTCCGGCGTGAGCTCTCGCAAGCCGGCGTCCGGCTGCATACTGACAAAGGTGACTGCGTTGGCCGGTTGGTTAGACTCGACGAGCTTCAGCTCGGCGCCGAAGAGCTGGTAGGGGTACGATGCCAGGTCCTGTGTGTCAGGCCGGAACCGCAACTGCCTCAGTCGCTGATCGATTTCATCCCGTGAGGCGGGTCTGGCAAGGCTGACGTCCATCTTGACGCCGCCGATGTAGTCCGCAAGCTCAGGATACTTCTCGACCATCGCACTGGTGATCTTGTCGGTCGAAGCGATCGTGGGTTGAAGGTTTTGCTGGATCTCCAACTGTCCCTCGAAAGCGTTGCGGACGGCGCTGGAGACGACTTCAATGATCGTGGATGCCGAGACTTCGGCATTGGGGAAGGCGCTCTTGAGTAAAGTCTGGGCTCCCGTCGGGTTGATGCGGTTGCCCGTGACGACAAACGACCTGTCCGCGCCGGCGGTCACCTTGATTTCGCCCAGATCATACGCTTCCTTTGCCTGTACCTTCTGAATGGTTGCTCTTACGGTATCGACCGTCTCCGTGCTGCCCTCGCCGAATGTGACCGTGGTCTCAAGCGTGTTGGCAGCCGGCGTGGTAATCTCGTACTCGTCGTAGATGTTCTTCACGTCGGGGTTCTTCAACTCGCCGACGCTGTAGACGCTGACCGCCTGCAGATCGGCATTCCCCGACTCTTTCGCAATCTGCACGATGCGGTCTTCCACGTCCTGGCGAGTGAGCGATACCTCGGGCTTCAGATTGATCTGAACGCTCGTACCGCCGGTCAGCTCAATGTCATACTTCGAGTCATCGCGGACCAAGAACAAGATCACGCCGCCGAAGACGAGGATGGCCGAGATGGTAAAGAACACCGGTCGCAGGCCCATCCAGTCGATGTTCGGCGTGCGAATGAGCCGGAGCATGAACAGGTGGTCCTTGAGGATCCGCTTGGAAACCAGAATATCGAAGATCACCCGCGTCACGTAGATCGAGGTGAACATACTCGCCGCGATACCGAGCATCAGGACGATGGCAAAGCCTTTGACGTCCTCTGCTGCGACGTAGTAGAGGATCGCGGCCGTCATGATGGTCGTCAGGTTGGAGTCGAAAATGGCGCTGAACGCCCGTTGATAGCCGTTCTTGATGGCCGTGGCGATGCCCGCGCCTCGCTCCTGCTCCTCGCGGATTCTTTCGAAGATCAGCACGTTGGCATCGACGCTCATGCCGATCGTCAGGATGAAGCCGGCGATACCGGGCAAGGTAAACGTGGATCGAATCCCGGCCATGATGGCTAGCGTGAACAGGATGTTCAGCAGCAGGGCCACGTCGGCGATGGAGCCGCCGACGAAGTAGTACACGATCATGAAGCTGATGACGAGCACCAGGCCGATCATGCCCGAGCGGATACCTTTCTGGAGGTTATCGGCGCCGATGGACGGTCCAATGACCCTTTCCGAGATGGGCTGCTCGATCAAGCGGGCGGGCAGCGAGCCGGCATTCAGCTTGTTCACCATGTCGTTGACTTGCGTCTGCGTGAAGCTGCCCATGATGATGCCGCTCTGTCCGATGGGGTGTTCGGGGTTGATCTGCGGGGCGGAGATGGCGATGTCGTCGAGCAGGATGGCCAGGGGCCGCGCGCCATTCTTCCTCGTGATGTCGTAGAACAGGTTCCCGCCCTTGACGTCGAGATGGAACCCGATGGCTCTCTTGCCCATCTCGTCATTTGTGGGGTAGGAGTTGTCCAGCCTCCAATCGCGGCCGGTCGCGTCGTGCAGCATCCTCTCGCCGGGCCTGTTGCTGGCCAGAACGTAGACCTTGTCGCCGAACTTGCCCATAATCGAGTAAGGATTGTGCCACTCCTCCATGTTCTCGATCTCGAACCACTTGTAGTTGGCGTCGGAGGCGGATTTGGGGCCCTTCTCGGTCAAGACCTGCGAGTATCGCTCGATCTCGGTGCCGCTCAGCTCCGTCCGGTCCTGCGTGGGCAGAATCCGGAATTCGAGAATGCCGGCGCCTTTGAGCATGCGCTTCAGGTCGCTCGGGTCATCGAGCCGGCCCTGGTACTCCCGGTACTTGTCAAAAGCCGCCACGACCGTATCGATCTGCGCTCCGCGGTCCGGAAACTCCGCCTTGTACTCTGCAATACGTTCCACACGGCGGGGCGCGTTCTCGGGCAACTCCAGCATGTAGCTGATCTGTTCCTGGGTCAGGTTGAGCCGATCCAATTCGCGTTTCGCCGCTTCGTAGCGGTCGTTGAGGCCCGACTCATCGGTGAGCCGGCTCAGGGTGCTCGTCAGCTCCGAGTTTGTCTTGACGTAGTCCGTGAGCAGTCCGATGTGCTCCTCGGAGCCCAGGAAATCTTTGAGCGTCGTCTTGAGCTTCTCATCATCGAGCTTGACCCAGTCCTTCCTGTTCGCCTGGATTCGATCCAGTGCCAGGCCGGCTTCCGAGATCTTCTTCTCGGTCTCTGCCACCTTCGCGTACAGCTCGTCCCTCTTCTTCTGCGTTGCCTGTCGCTCGTCGTGAACGGACGCAAGTTCCTCCAGGATCTTCAGCCGGTTTGGATCGTTCTGCATGATCTTCTGGAAGGCTTTGGTCCGCTCCTCCGGGGCCAGTTGAAGCGAGCGCATGATCGTCGCGGCATTCACGTTGCGAGCGAGCAGATCGTTCAGGGCCGTCTCGTAGCTCTTGCGCCGGTCCTGCGTCTCCTGGCTCGCCAGAGGCATCTGGATCTCGAACCGTGTGTCGCCCATGGGCCGCCAGACAAGGTTCTGGATGTTCGCCGGGTCGATACGCCTTCGCAGGATCTGGATCATCTTCTCGGCCAAGTCCCTTTTTCCGTCGGCGCCGAGGCCTTCGGTATCGATGGCATAGATCAGGCTCGTCCCGCCGGCCAGGTCGATTCCGGGCTTGAGCGTCTTGCTCGGCGGAAACAGCATGTAGATCGCCAGAACTACCAGGATGATGATGAAAACAGATTTCGGCAGCAGATTCTTATTCATAACTATTCCTACTCAGTGAGCCTCCAGATCGGAACTATTTCGACCATCCACGAAACGCTCTTAATCCTTTTTCTCCTCGGAGAGATTCTTGCCAATGGCGGAAGCACTGATCCAAATCTTCGTATTGTTTGCCTCATCGATTTTGAGGTGGACCTCATCGTCCCGGACCTCCACGATGGTCCCGATGATCCCTCCGATCGTGCGGACCCGGTCGTTTTTCTTCAGCGTCTGGACCATCTGGCGTTGTTGCTGCTGCTGCTTTCGGGGCCCGCGGAACAACAGCAGGTACATGAATACCATGATCAAGATCAGCGGCAGCAGGCTCATCAAAGGCGATCCCTGCTTTTTGGGCGGGATGTCCGTCGGCCGCGGGGGTTCACCCGGCGCGGTGGTCGTCGCTCCACCCTCGGTCTCCACGGGCTCTGAACCGACTCGTGAGGGGGCCTGCCCCGACTCCGTTTGTGCCAATATCCACACGTTATCCATGATGGGTTCCTTTCCAAGGACCATGCCACAAACCCAATAGCCTATATCAGGAGAGTGGAAATGTCAAATTCAAATGAGATTTGCCGTTGAAAAGAGTGGACCTGACGCTATCTACTTATTATCGGTCCATGCATACCTCTCCATTTCGGCGGCCGCCCAGGCATCAAAATCGCCTTGCTCAATGTGCTTGCGGATATTCGCCATGAGTCTTTGATAGAACCGCAGATTGTGCAGCGACAGCAGAATCGGGCCGAGCATCTCGCCGCTGTTGAAAAAGTGCCTGATTGCCCCCCGCGTGAAATGCCGGCAACCGTAGCAGTCGCAGCCCGGCTCCACCGGCTCCGTAGAGTCGCCATGAACAGAGTTACGCAGTCGCAAGGGGCCTTGTTCAGTGAACGCAAAGGCGTTGCGGCCGTTGCGGGTGGGCAGGACGCAATCGAACATGTCCACGCCGGCCCGGACGGCGGCCAGGATGTCCACCGGCATACCCACGCCCATCAGGTAGCGCGGATGCTCATGCGGCAGCAGGGGGGCGGTGAACTCGACCGTGCGCACCATGTTATCGTGACCTTCCCCGACGCTCAGGCCACCGATGGCGTATCCATCGAAGCCGATTTCCACGATCTGCTCGGCACAACGGCGTCGAAGCTCCGGATCGATCCCGCCCTGGACGATGCCGAAAAGCAGTTGCCGGTTGTCCGCTGACAACTGAGAACCGAGAACTGAGAACTCGCGCTTGCATCGCCTCGCCCATTCAGTGGTTCTTCTTACAGCCGTCTCTATGTGCCCTTGGTCCGC
This sequence comes from Sedimentisphaerales bacterium, assembly GCA_963708075.1. Classification (GTDB taxonomy): domain Bacteria; phylum Planctomycetota; class Phycisphaerae; order Sedimentisphaerales; family Anaerobacaceae; genus PLanc-01. The sequence goes on along the minus strand of OY970194.1, from coordinate 1,903,701 downwards.
TGGAAATGGAGTGCACTCGTCGAAGCACATAATGATGTCGGCTCCGAGCCGGTGCTGGATGTCGGTGGCGATCTCAGCGTTCAGGTGTACGCGGGCTCCGTCGATATGACTGCTGAATTCGACACCCTCATCGTCAATCCGAGTCAGGGCGCTCAGAGAGAACACCTGGTAGCCGCCGCTGTCGGTCAGGATCGGGCGATTCCAGGCCATGAGCCGATGCAGGCCTCCGATGCGCTGCACCGCGTCGACGCCCGGCCTGAGCATGAGGTGGTAGGTATTCGCCAGAATGATTTCCGTGGCAGTCTCTGCGAGCAGACTGGGGACAACCCCCTTGACGGCCCCCGCGGTCCCCACCGGCATGAATGCCGGCGTCTGGACGTCGCCGTGAGCCAGGTGCAGGACCCCACGCCGGGCGGCACAATGCGGGTCGGTACTGAGGATTTCCAAGTGGGACATTCGATTCTGTCAATAGATGCTTACAATCTCACAGCCGGGATAATAGTACTGGAGCATCGCCTCCGCGTTGTGGCCTGTCCTCGCCATGCCTTCGGCGCCACACTGGCACAGGCCAACGCCATGCCCCCAACCTCTGCCCGACAGAAAGGCCCAGCCATCGCCCCAGGAAACGATCTGGCAGGCCGTGCTCTTGATCTTGCGGCCCGTCGAATCGATCGCCAATCGCAAGTCCTCGGCCCGAAGCGTGTCCGTCTTGCCTGTTGCTCCCACGAGCTTGATCCTTGTCAACCGGGAGAACTCGCCATAATCCTGCTTCTCGGTAACGACAATATCCTGGATCTCGCCAATCGCGTCGAGCTTTGGGTATCGCTGCGTCAACTGCTTCGTCACAGTCCCGCGGTCAAACTGGGCCATCGGCCAGTAGAACAACCCCAGCTTGGCCACGTCCTTGCAGTAGGGACAAGCGACCCCTTTCAATGTCGGAAACGATTCGCCGAAGACATGCTCGCTGTCGGTAGTATGGCCGCCGCAGACGGAGCTGAAATACGCTGGAAAAATGGCCCGGCTGAGCCCCTCTGATCCGAAACGGGGCCCCGATGATTGTCCCGGGGTCACTACGACCCTGCCGGCGGTGCTGTTCACCGCATTCCAGACCTGTGAGGATTCCGCCCGGACGCCGCCGTACACCTGACTTGCCTGTGTGCGGCTGACATCCCAGTTGCGGCCGGCCCCGAAGCGGTTCTTCGTATAGAGGCAGTAGGTCCTTGCGGCGATGGCTTGCGCCTTCAAGGCTTCCGGCTCCCAGTAGTCCGGCATCTCCTCGCCCACGACGCCCGCCAGGTACGGCTCGAGCGGAATCAGGTTGATCACGTCGAATCCCCGTCCCTGCGAGCCGGCGACGAGCAGGAGCTTGCCGCGATAATCGTCGCCGTTCAGGTTGAAGACGTAAGGGGACTGCGGGCTGAGAATCACCTCGTTGCCGGGCAGGACCGTGTCGCCGAGCATAAGCCGGCCGCCGGAAAGGGTGACCTTCGTTGGATTGCGAATCGGCTCCAGTAAGGATCCCGCCTGGAGGGCGGGGCCCAGACGGCCTTGAGACACGTTGACGGCGGAGGGCGTCGCCAGGCTGCACTCGGTCGTGTTCGACACCAGGAGAACACGGATCCAGAACTGGGACTCGGTGTCCATCTGCGGCGTCGGTCGGACAATCTCCCTCTGCTCACAGCCGTGAAAGAACACGGCGAGCAGAACCATGCACGCGAAACCAATGGAACAGGACCACAGCCAGTAATGACGCGGCCTTCGAACCGTTCCATCGGGCGTCCGACCAGCCAGCAGCTTGTTGCGCAACCAGTGAGCCATCAAAGAAGACGGTGCAGGTTAATCGAGGCTGCGAAGCGACAGCCCGACGTTGGCCAGGACCTTTTTGATCTCGTTCAGGCTCGTCACCCCGAAGTTCTTACAACCCAGAAGCTCGGCGTCCGTCGTCCGTGTCAGCTCGGCAAGCGTGCGAATATTGAGTTTCTGCAGGCATTTGCGAGAGCGAACGGACAACTGCAGATCATCGACGGTCTTGGTCAACAGCCCCTGGTTCTCCACGGTCTCGACGCCGGGAGTGCTCTCCGCCTGGAACTGCTTGTCCTCGATGGCCATGCCGAGGTGCAAGCCCTTCTGCTCCAGGATGGCCTTGATCTCCCTCAGCGAGGTCTCGCCGAAGTTCTTATAGGAGAGCAGCTCCGCCTCGGTGATGTTCAGCAAGTCCCCGAGCGTGCGGATGTTCATTTTTCGCAGGCAGTTGCGGCTGCGCACCGAGAGCTCGAAATCGGAGATCGGAGTTTCGAGGATCTGGTTTTTGCGGGTTCGCTTCTTTTCCTTCTCCTCGTCATAGAACATGGTTTTGGAGCTTTCGATGTCCTTTTTGAAGAGGACGGCCCGCGGGTGATTCGGGTGGGCTTCCAGGACCTTGTCCACGCAGTTGCTTGCCTTGAGGAAGTCGCCGCGGTCTTCGTACAGCACGGCCAGGTTCAGCAGGGCACTGACGTACGCCGGGGAGGATGCTACCACTTGCTTGTAGGTTTCGATGGCCGCATCCTCCTGGCCGGACAGGTCATAACGGTAGGCCAAATGAAACAGAGCCCGCTGGTGCCCGGGGGCCAGTTGAAGGGCCGTCCGGTAGTTGCCCAGCGCCCTGTCATATTCTCCTCGCGCCTCCTGCAGACGGGCCAACTGGTAATGATACTCGGCACTGACGTTCTCGAAGTTCGCGCAGGCCTGCATCTCCTTGGTGGCCGCCTCCAGATTGCCCGCCTGCCGGTACGTCGCGGCTTTCTCCAAGCTCACATTCAGGGCCTCTGCCCCGGAGTCTTTCGCTTTCTTGAGGCTCTCGATCGCCTCGTCGTATCGTCTCACGCGCCGCAGAGTGAACGCCAGGTACATGTACCTTTCCTTGCTGTCCTGGCCCTTGCGCAATTTCTCTATCGCCTCCTGGTACCGGCCGAGCATGAACAGACCGATCCCGGTCGCCAGGGCCACGTGCCCGGATGTCTTGCTCTTGTTCTCCTCGACCTGCTGCGCGAATTTCGCCTGGCTCGCCTCACTGGCATGCACGGCATGAGACAGTGTCCGCAATTCCTCCATCGAGGGCAATTGGTCTCCGAAGAGATTAATCCCTACTTCAGTCATCTGCTCCATGGATATCGTCTCCCAGTTGCTTTTTGAGTTCAAAACTCGTTCTGTTTCGTGTAGACCCCTAGTCTTGACGAGCGAGTATTATACGGACGGCAAAACGTTTTGCAATAGGTATTTCACCGGCCCCGGTCGATGAGGGCGACCCAGTCCTTGTCCGTATCCCTCGGCGGCTGGCCGATGTTGATCTTTCCCGGCCCGGTCGCCGACACCAGGGTTCCCAATTCCATCGGGCCGCCTTGCCTGGGGTTGAACCAGCGGATGCGGAACGTCCCGGCCGGGGGGCCAAGCTCCAAGTCGGTCGTTCCCCCGGAAGGCAGGTAGATCGCATACATATACCCAGGGCTGGCAAGGCAATAGTCATCCGGGGCGGACGTCAGCTCGTCGTGATGATGCATTCTGGCGAACCGCAGATGATTCTGGAAGAAGTCCAGGGCGTATCGTGTCAGGTCCCAGAGGTGATCGCGGCTACGCCAGTTCTCGCAATTGAGGTCATTGTGGAGGAACTGATAGCCGAAGTACCATTCGACGCCGGCCCCGCCGGCCATCAGGTTGCCCCACAGATGCTGTTTCCGCACCTCGTCGTGCCAGTAATCGTCATTATCGGGCTTGGCCCCCGTGTGCGATGGTCCGATCTCATCGAGGCAGACGAACCACGCCCGCCCGGCCTTGGCGGATAGATCGATCCACTTGACCGTCTGGTTGTGCGTATCGTTCGTCTGCAGAGAGGGGCCCTCAAAATCCCCGTATCCAAGGAGGGGATTGTACACCGCATCATATTGTCCGGGGAACGTATGACAGACGATTGGATGATCGTACGGGTCCAGGTCGCGGATGTACGTGGCGAATGCCTTTCGCTGCTCGTCGGTGTTGGTATTCTCCTCGCCGAGGTTCCAGACGAGTGCGGGATGGTGCGCGAAGCGGGCGATCAACTCGCGATAGTAGAGCTTCCGCTGGCGGCCCAACTCGCCCTTGTCCAAGCCCTGGTCGTTCTCCGTCTCCTGCGTGACGACGTGGAGCATCAGGCCGAGTCTGTCCATGTGCGAGAAGACGATTTCCCACTGGGCCAGCTTGCTGCAGTCGAAGTGGAGCTTGTCATTCGGATCGATCCAGGGCCAGACGTCTTTGCCGTCCCCGCCGTCCACGTTGTAGGTCAGGAAGTAGACGCTGTTCATGCCTTTGGAGGCGAGATAGTTCAGGGCGCCGATGATGCCCTTGCCCTTGCCGTCCTTCCAGGTGGGGTCGCCGGTGAGCCAGTCCTGCACGTGTGGCTGGTAGTGGTGAATGAACTCGTCGCCTGCCGCCTCGCCCTCGCGGGTCAGCGCGCCGCTGTCGTAGGTCCCGTCGAAATCGGCATAGGCCAGGAAGTTCTCCGGACTGTCGGCGCCGGCCTTGATGAAGTACGTGCGAGTGTGGGCGAACTGCAGGTACCGCTGCCCGATGTACCGCAGCAGTCCCTGGGCGCGGAAGTCCCGGCCGATCTTGTCGGTCGGATCGATTTCGAATGTCCCTCTGGCCCCGTCGAAGGCAATCGGCTCTCCTGCGACACAGGGGTCGATCGCGATATCCTTGCCCATCCGGAACGAAGCGACGTACCGCCATCGGCCCGGCTCAGGGGGCAGGAAATGCGCCTGCCACTTGTTGCCCAGCGAGGCGCCGGTCTGACCCGCGTCACCGTCCGCCGCATAGTAGCCCGGCACGAGTACCGGCGAAACACGTTTCGCCCCTACATCGGATTCCGAGTCTTCCTCAATTCGGGAGAACGTGATTGTCAGCCGACAATCCAGGAATGGATTCGGCTCGCCAATCTCGCTTGCCGGCGGACCGGCAAACGTGAGCGTGACAGTATGCCACTGTTTCAACTCGCCGGAGATGGCGGGCCTATCAAACCCCGCGAGATGCCGGACCGCACAACCGCCCGTGACGACCAGACAAACGGCGGACAACAGAGACAATCCACATGACTTCATGCCGAAGCTCCTTGCTCTACACGCATCCAAGGTACGGGCAGGTTTGAAACCTGCCCCTACAGTCCCTGCCGAAGCATGTTATAGGCAGAATCAGAGCTTTGGCAACAGAATTTCACCAGCGGCCGGGCTCAGCCGGCACATGGAAAGGGCCAAGCCCTTGTGGCCTGGCCCGTTGTGACCCCTGGGTTGTTCGTGGATGTATCGACTATATCCCGCCGTCATACTCGAAACGATTGGCCGGGTTGTCCTTGCGAATGGCGAGATTGTGTTTCTTGATCTGGCCGGACTTGAGCTTGACCTCATAGGGCACGAACCAGCCCGGATAGTTGGCGGATTGGAACGCCTCTCCGATCGAGATGATCTCCAGCCCGCCGAGGTAGTCCTTCATCAGTTGCGGGACACCGGTCTGGCCCAGGAACTTGACCAGTTCGTCCCAGTCCTCCTTAGCACAGGCCGTGAAGAAGGCCGTCGCCGCCTCTTCCGGCGTCATCTGTTCGTACCTGGCGTTGTCCGGCAGGACGGCCAGAGGCACAGTCCGAATGACGTCCTCGGGCAGATCAAGGCGGAACAGGGCCGGATCGAGCTCGATATCATACTCAGCCTGCACCAGTCGCAATACCAGGATGTCCTGGCCCTTGTGATGCATGTAGATCTCAAGGTTCTCCAGCAGCTTCGTCTGGGCATCAAACCGGTAAACCTTCAGGTGATCGGAATTCTTGATGTACCTGTCTCGGAGGTGGTCCGTCTCCGGCACGCGTGACTGGACCTCCACAGAGATGATGATCTCTTCGCGGCCGTCCTCCCCTTGTTCGCGATACAAGGAGAACTCCGCCGGGTGCTCCGATGCGTTCCTGGCCTCCCGCTCCGTGACCTTGTCTACTTCAACGAGGCACTCGTCCCAGTACCGCTCCGGATTCGGGTCGGCGACCTCGTGGACCTCGTTGAGGTGTTTGATGAGCATCGTGGACATGCCGCCGTCCATGACGACGACCCGGCCCGGCTCTTCCAGTCGCCATTTGCCCCGCGGATCATCGGTGAATTGCTTCCAGAAATCGATGGGGACGAAATCGTGATCCAGTACGATCAAAGCGAAATTGTCGTGCGGGAGAGTGCGCATCTCCACCTGAATGTGAAAAGATTTCAGCTTCTCCATGGCTTCGGCCGCCTGTTGAAAGATCACGGCGGCAGAGGCAGTGGGGGTTGACTTTATAAGCAAAGTGACGGGCAGCATCACGGCCAGAATGAGGCCGGCCGCTGCCGCGAGTTTCATAATCGGACTTCTCATGAAGGTTCTCCTTACAGCCGGCTGTTGGCCAGCCGCTTGTGGTTTCGTTCGTCTCAGCACAGCGAGCAGGTGGCCGACAATTCTGTCATGCGTCTGGACACTGGCTGGATGATGCAGGTCTTTCACCAGCTTCTGAACATCTCTTGCACGAATCATGTTTCCGCCTGACCATTCAATAAAGACCGCAGTCTGTCCAATCCATACCGGTACCGGCTCCACGCCGTCTTGGCGGCCACGCCCTGCACACGGGCGATCTCGCGGAACTTCAGGCCCGCCTGCAGGTGGAGCAGGACGGCTTCCCGCTGCTCGTAGGGCAGCTCGGCCAGGGCCGCTGTCAGCCGTTGCTGCTGCTCATCGGCGATGACCTCTTGGAGCGGCCCGCTCTGCTGCGACGCGACGGCGTACGCCGCTTCCATCGGCTCGCCTGTGCGGCGACGGTCTTTCCGCAGGTAGTCCCGTGCGCGATTTGCCACGCACGTGACGAGATAGCCTTTCAGGCTGCCCGTGAGCTCGAAGGTATCGATGGACTCGATGAGCCGGACGAACACGTCCTGCAGAACATCCTCCGCCTGGTCTGTTCGGCCGAGCAGGCTCCTGGCCAGCGTGAGCAGGTCGGTTCTCGTACCGGTTGTAGATCCGGCACAAGGCCCGCGGGCTGCCTTGCTTGAGCCGCCAGACGAGATATCGATCTTCGAGCATCATCGTTGGTGACCTGACGTCAGAACCATCAACATTCACCAATATAACGCATGAAGACGGTCGATTCCTCTACCGGGAAAGGCAGATTTGTTGATGTTGCGTGCGAAACAGGTCGGGCTATAAGGGGCGACCGATTTTCTTCCTTGCCTGGCATGACGAGTTGCGTTCCCATGGTTTCACAATGCTTAGCAGCGGACAATACGACGGTGCCACGTACAGTGGGGACTCATTTACTGTCCAGTCTTTCGACGCGAGTGAAGGGCGTGATCATTCTCTCTTTGGCGTAGGGTGTGAACTCGTAGCGGAGGTCGTATTGGCCCTGATGCACGCCGCCTTCCAGGCCCATGCCAACGACTCTCCCGTATCTCCCGATGGCTTCATCTCTCCTGTCAAGGAGATCCAACATGTGTCCCTGCCAGATGATTGCCATGGCCAGTTCCTCCTGGTCAGCGTTGTCTTGCTGCTCTATTCTCTCGAATGCGGTCAAGGCTTCCTCGTAGCGTTTCGCGTCATAAAGCGCAAGTCCAAGCGTCCTCAGAGCACGGGCATCATTCATCGGCTCAGGCCTCGGTTTGACGCGCAGTGTCACAAGGGCGACCTGAGTGCCTCTCGGGGCGTTCTCCGCCTGCACTTCCGTGAGTGCCACAGCCACTGTTGCGATTCCGCCGGGCGGCGCCATGTCCCACTTGTCGATCGAACACGAGTAGTCGCCTTGGACCAAACCTGTTTTCGTGACGGAAAGAGCCCACGTGATGTCGGTATTGCATGTGATCTCTATATCCAGGTCCCCCGCATAGCTGCGCGGACCCGTGCGATGGAGTCCGACGACCTCGTCCCGGTTGACGATTTCCATGAGCGGCGTCGCAGGTTGAATCAGCTCCACGGCAGCATAGAAATCGCTCTGTTGAGTATCATCGACAATGGTATAACCTTGGGGAACGACGATCTCGAAAGTCCCGGCCGGCGGCTCTTCATAGCTCAACTCCATATCCTCAATGGCGACAGGCAGCCTGCTTGCGGGGTCCACGTAACACACGCCGCGCATCGCCGGCCACCAAACCTTGTGGACAACCCGGTCATGATAGGCGGCATCTTCCTCAAGAATCAGCCCTGCCCGGAGCAGGTTCTCGAAAGCACGTCCCAAAGGCCTGATCCACTCGTACCGCATCTCGGGGCTATGATAAATGGTCATGGTATTCCCGTGATTGTGGTAGCGGGCTATGGATTCACCGTCGTCGATCACGAGGATGTGCGGTGGCTTGTCCTGCCGGTAGCGGACTTGCCGGCCATCCGGGCCGACCTCAATCCAGCGTTCATTCTCGATACCACCAGCCTCATCACGCTCGACGATGTGCAGGAACCGAATGCTTTTGAAGGCTTCAACTGTCTGATGTAAGGCGTAGGCCGACGATGTCATTCTGTCCAGGAGAATGATGGAGATGCCGGTCAATATGAGAATCACTGCGGCCGTCGCCAGTCTGCTGTATCGATTTCTCATGATCTCGGTCCACACGGAGGTGGTGTCTGTCTTCTCCTTCGTGCGGGAACACTCGATCACTTGGAGCGCGCGCTCTTGACGATGTGCCATGTCCCCGTCGATCCCTGCGATGTACTCGGTCAACGAGGCATCTTCCTGCTTCAGGGCGTGCAGATAGTCACGGCAGGGGGCGCAGGTGCTCAAATGGTCCTGCAACCTGCGGCTGTCCGGCTCCGGCAGGATGCCGGTGACGAAGTCCGCGATCTGGTCCCTGAATGCGTGGCAATCATGACTCATGGGTACCCCTTTCGGTCAGCAGCCGATGCAGCTCCTTTCGGGCCGTCCGGATTCTCTCGTAGACCAGGGACGGCGAGATATCCAGCTTCCTCGCGATGCTCCCGGCGTCTTTGTGCTCGAAGTAGAACAGCGTCAGAGGCAGACGAAGCTCCCGAGGCAGCCGGCGAATGGCGCCTTCGAGATCGTGGTTCTCCTGTGCCTTCTGCGTCGGGATAGTCTCAGCTTCGACGGGCGATGTCTTCGTGCGCTTGCGTCGCCGGAGCAGGTCGATGCACAGGTTTCTTGCAATCCGCAGAATCCATGACTCAAACTGTTCCGGCTTGGCCAGTCGGCGAAGGCTCAGAAGCCCTTTCAACATGGTTTCCTGAGCCACGTCCTCGGCATCGTGAACATTCGCGAGTATGCCGAGGCACAAGGCAAACACGTGCCGGTAATGCCTTCGCACGAGTATCGCGTACGCCGCATTGTCGTCACCCCGGCAGGCACCGACCACGCTTTCGTCTGCTGGATCGTTCAATCGGAGCTCCTGAGCGGGCAGGTTTGGAGCCTGCCCTTACACAATCAAGACGAACAGCGAGGCCCCGTCTACAGAAAAATCGTGGCAACCACTGTGCGGGCGGGTTGGAAACCCGCCCCTACGGAGCGAACACGCCGGATAACTCGGGGATGAAGATCAGGTCCGAGCTGGACAGGGATGTGTTGTGGACCTGGACGGCCAGCACGTTCTCTCCAGGGACCAGGTCCTTGATGTACTTGCTCAGGTCGATCTGTGCGGGCGGGCAGGGGCCCGTCGGCGTGCCGGTACCGCAGCAAGCCTCCCGGTTGGCAGTGGCCGCCTGATCGTACTTGGGGGAAGCCGGCGCGGCCAGGGCACTGACCCGGACGCCGTTGATATAGGCGATGTAGCCGTCGTCAACATCCACCGCGAGGAGCAGGGCGGTCAGTTGCGATGGATCGTCCACAGAGAAGGTCCGGCGGGCGTACACGCTGATGTACTTGTTCCGCATGTCGCCGAGATTCGTGGCAATCCGCTTTTCATAGCCGCTGCTCGTTTCGTACCCAATGGGCGTGGGCCCGGTGAGCCACGTGCTGTCATCGAATGCCAGGGCATTCCACGTTGCCGGAGGCTCCTGCGTGCCCTTGAAGTATCGCCATTGATCGCCTTCACGGACCAATGGCACAACCGTCCCGCACATTCCTTTGTGGCTCAATCGTTGATATCCCGTCAGCTCGGCATTGACCGGATTGCCCAGCGTCACGTGGATCTGGCAGAGGTCCTGGTCGGACGGGATGTCGAAGACGATCTGCTTCACAGTCTCCCCTGGCACAAAGTGCAGCGTGCCCCCGGCAAGCTGCTTCTTTGCTGTATCAATCGAGTAGTCCACCGAGACCGGCTTAGTCGTGAAGGTGCTCAGGCGGACGGGAATGCCCTTGGACAGCGAGGTCAGATCGACGGCATCCTCCCACGCTGCAAAGCCGATGCCGACTGTATCGGCAGGGCAGGGCAGGAACGGCACCAGCTCAGCGAGCTGATTCGGATCAGCCTGAGGGTCCCAAAGCCAGTTGCCGGGAAAATCAGCGTAAGCGGTGGTGACGTAGCAGTCCTTGATATCCATCTGGGATTGATGCACCTCCCAGTTGTCCCACGCCCGGCCCCAGATGTCGCGCTTGTTGAACAGCAAGAGCGAATCGCGGATTTTCAGAAAGCCGTTGTAGCTCCAGTCATAGTTGTCGCCGAAGCGGGCCCCGATGACGTTGCCCGTGCTGAGGCAATGCACCGTATCCACTTTGGGCGAGCCGAACCCGCACTCGATTCCCTGTCCGCAGTTCATCGTGACCGTGTCGCTGGCGGAGCGAGTCCCTTGCTCCGACCAGGCCAGCGCCTCATGATAGGTTGATTCGATCCAGCAGTGATCGACCGTGACTGAGCCGTTTGAGCCCGACCCGGCGTCGATCCCGTCATCCAGAGCCCAGCCGACGAGGCAGTCCTTCAATGAATGCGCCCCGCCTGTGAGGTAGAGGGCATCGTTGTCGTTGTCTTCAAAGGGGGCTGTCGCCGAGGGGAACTCGATCAGTGCGCAGTCACTGAAGGTCACCGCTCCGCCATTATACTGGCCGGCGCTGATGCATTTCTGGATCAGGCACCGCGTCATTGTGAGGTAGCCGCCCTCGCCGTGTCCTCCCTGCCCGCTGTTCTCCGTGAGATAGCAGTCGGTCAACGTTACGCGGGCTCCATTGGATACGAAGACCAGGGGTTGCTCGCTGCGATGGCTGTGGCCGTGCCCAGGGTTGTTATCGAACCAATCTGGGTCTGCGCCGCTGCCGGTCAGGATCGTACCGGTGAATTCGCCTCGCGATGTGCTCTTCTCAAAGATGAACCCACCCCAGGGCTCGGTTCGATCCCGGCTGGTGAAGACGACGGGCTGCTGCACGGTCCCGTTCACTGCGATATGACCATCCACCGTAATCTCGACATCGGGATCGACTACGATCACGCTGCCACTGCCGATGGTCAACGTGGCGCCCAGCGCGATCGTCAGTGCGCCATCGGCATCGCCCATGACACGAATGCGGGCGTTCTTGCCCCAGTCGGTCGAAGCGACAATATCTGTCGAGACCGTCTGCCAGTTCGTGACGCTCTCAATCACAATATCCTTCGGCGTTTGCAGCGAGTGGACCTGGGCGGCATAAGAGATGACGCCTGGTTCAACCGCTGGCGGCAGAAAGACGGAGCCAACCCCGCGCAGCAGTTGTAGCGGGTATCTCTCGAAGCCATCGGCCGTGACAACGCCGTTGACACCAACTCGCTTCCCGGACTCGTCCTCCATGCGGGCGATGACGGGAATTTCGAGTCCTACCGGGAATTTAGCAGGTGTGACAACTATAAGCCGGGCCCCAGTGAACTCCGCCGCGGCCGAGTCTATCACCGGATAGGGGACCCAGGGGGGAAGCCCCCATTCGCTGTTGCCCCGGTCGGTCGCCCGGACGATGAATCGAACCAGTTGGCTCTCCTGCGCCCCGGACGACTTCTGCCGCCTTTCCACATTCAGTTCATAGTATTGCGGCTCGTTGACCTCTACGGGGACGCCCACAGCCACCGACTCCCCATTCAACTCCGCCGTATAGTCGTACCCTGCCTCCGAGCGGACCGTAAACGAGACGAGATTCGCGTACACCTTCTTGTCCGTGACGCCGTCTATGGTGATCGCCGCCAACGCGGATGCGGCCGGTATGAACAGGCACGCGAGCGAAGCTACTGACCATATCACCCTTGGACGTGACCAGATACATGGGCTTTCACACGGAGTGACGAGACTCTGTAAGCACCTCACGGATATCCTCCAACCGAAAGAGAAACATACTCCAGCCAGGCACGATCCCTGCCTCAATGGTTCTATTGTACCATTTTCCCACCTTTAAGGGTAGGTGGGAAGGTGCTTTCTCCGCGCGAAGCCGGTGCTGCCCATGCTGAACAGCTTCTTCCAGGTGCCGCCCTGTCCCGAGAAGACTTGTGCGTCCCAACTTAACGGGCCGGCGTCTTCACTGGATCGCGTGTAGATGGCGCAGAAGGCAGGACCGTCCCCTCGTGGGTCGAGGGTGGATAAGAGGGGCCGAGCCCAAACAGGCCCGGCCATGCCATCCCCGGTCTTTCCCTCGATGCGTTGATCGGATTCTACATTTCAGTCTTCATACGCGTTTTCGATGCGTGTGAAGGGTGTGTCCATCCGTTCCCGGGCGTAGGAGCTGAAGCTGTAGGAGAGGCCATAATTGCTGTGCGTTGTGCCCGACGTCAGTCCGGCGTCTGCGATTCTTCGATACTTGGCGACCGCCTGGTTCCTTCTTCCCAGGAGGTCCAGCATGTGTCCCTGCCAGATGGTCGCTATTGTCTGGGTATGTGGATCATCGCCGGCCGTCTCCTGCATCCTCTCGAACGCCGCCAGCGCGTCGTCGTACCGCCTGGCATCATAGAGGGCAAATCCAGTCTTCTGCCAGGCCGTGGGGGATGTGATCTGCTCCAGCCATTCCCTTCGGTATCGCGACGCGATTTCCTGGTTCGGTTTGCGTCCCCAGCCCATCTTACAGATCCACTCGGCCAGGATGGGAAGGGGCTTGGCGTCGGGTGTAAACCGGATCTGCCCGTCGTTCTTGAACCATTGCTCCCAGGCGGAAACGGCCGGCTCGTTCTCCGCGTCCGTGGCGTTGGGATCATAGCCGAAATCCTGTCCGGTGATGAGCCGGAGGCGATTGATCATCTTGATGACGATCTCACGTTCGCCGGGCTGATACCGACCGAATCGAATAAGAGGGTTATCCGCATACTCGAACATGGCCCCGCCGGAGGGGGTTTGCAGTGTTCTGATCATCGCGGGCAGACAGGCATGGAAATCCTTCTCTGCCGCTTCCATGTCACCGCTTCTCGCGTAGGCTAAGCCCCGGGCGTAGCTGCAGTAGGGCACTGCCTCCGTCCCATTGCCGCCAAATGCTTCGTATAGCTTGTTGTAGTTCTTGATAGCCAGATCATACTTGCCGAGTCCGTAGTAGGCGCTGCCGAGCCAAAAGGCGGCCCAACTGTCGCTGCCAAGGGCTTGTTCGAGCTGTTCCACGGCTCTTGCATAGTCCCCGCTGACAAGGGCACGGACTCCCTGGTTGAAGCATTCATCCTTCTTCTTTGCTTCGCTTTCGTCCTCCAGGAGCCATGCCGGCGTCGGCCCTGTGGGAACGCCGGGGCGTTTGTCGAGCACGGCGTAGCCTTCCGGAATGACGATCTCGAAGGTTCCCGCCGGAGGCTCCTCGTAACTAAGCTCCGTGTCTCCGACGGCGAAGGGCAGCTTCGTCTCGGGATCGACGTAGCACTCGGCGCTCAGGAAAGGCCACCAGACTTTGTGAGCCGGCCTGCCCTTGTACTCAGCGTTATCCTGGAGGATCTTGCCTTCCTGGCGAAGATTCTCGAACATTTCGCCCAGCGGACCCACCCACTGGAACTGCTGGTCTTTGCGGTCGTAGATGATCACCGCTTTCTTGTCATGGCGATAGACCGCCGTGGATTCGCCGTCCTCAATGGCGCCGAAATTCACCGGGGCGGGATTGTCCTGCCGGTAGCGGAGCTGGTACCCATTGTCGCCGATCTCGATCCATCGTTCATCCGTAATCTGCCTTGCTGCATCACGTTGTACGATGTGCAGGAAGCGGACATTCTGGAGCGCCTCATAGGTCTGCGCTATGGCGTATGCCGAAGGGGACCACTTGTCCCAAAAGGTGATTGAAAGGACCGCCATCGCAATAACGGCGGCGACGGAGAACGGTTTCATAAATGGACTTCTCATGATGATTCTCCCTATGCCGGCCCGGTGAAGAGCCGGATCTGTTTGTCTGGATTCCTCTTGTGCGTGCAGAACATCAGCCAGAAATCGGCGGCGCAGTGTCGAGCCGGCGGTGAAACGCAGTCTCTTTTGGATTATCTCTTCCACCTTGTCTTTGGGTTTCATTCGTCCACCTCGCCGTTCAACATGGACCGAAGCTTATCCAAGCCGTACCGGTAACGGCCCTGGACCGTGTTGATTGAGATTTGCTGCAGCTTTGCGATATCGCGGAACTTCATGCCGGCCGTGAGTCGGAGTAACACTACCTCGCGCTGATCGTCCGGCAGTTGGGCAACTGCCTCGTTGAGGCGACTCGCCTGCTCTGTGAAGATGACTGTCTGGTCAGGCTCCGGCGGGTCGTTGGAGACGCAAGGTATCGCATCTCTACGGCTCTGCCTTCGCAATCGCCTCTTCTGGTCCCGTATGCGATTGACGACGCTGGTGGCCAGGTAGCCGCCGAGGCTGCCCCGTATCTGAAAGTTGCCTGCGGATTTCGCGAAGGAGACGAAGACATCGTGCACGACGTCCTGCGCCTCGCTCACGTCATGCAGCAGGCCCACCGCAAGAGTCAGCATTGAGTCGAGGTACTTCTCATAGATCCTCGCCAGCGCCTCTTGGCTGCCCCGCCGGAATTTCCACTTGAGCAGTTCGTCTTCCAGCATGTCCACTCACTCACAGGCTCAAAAAACGGCCGTTCTCACATGTACCACGTCCGACGTGTGTCCTTAGTATATAGTAGCCGGTGGATTTTCCCCGCGCAAAAGAAAAGGCCAGGCGGTGGAGGCTTGGCCTTGGGTGATGGCGTCATTGAGGCGGGCCGTTTCCTCACGGAGGTTCGGTGGACACGACCGCGGAACCGCCGGCATCGTCAGTTCTGGTCTTCCTCTTGTCGTGGTGCCAGGCCTGCGTGTGCGCCGTTATGGCTTCCATACCCAGATACGCGGTCATGAATAGGTACAGTACTTGATGCGCGGTGCATAATCTCTACCTCCGCATGGCCCGTCAATCTTCTGAAACCGTCCGCTCATTTTGGCGCAGGTGCTCTTTCAATCTCAAAGGTAAGGATTTGTTCCCCTCGCTTTACGGTAAGCGCGACCTTTTCCCCAACCTTGCCGGACAATAGACTCAGGGCGTCGCTTGAAGATTCAATATGCGAGATGCTGTTGCCGTTGAATCTTAGGACAACGTCTCCACTCTTGACTCCCGCCTTTTCTGCGGCCATGCCGGGGACAACCTTGAGCGCCGGCCAATTCTCAAGATCGATCCCTATAACACCACGCTGCTCAGGTTCCACGTAGCCGGCCGGTATCTTCGGCTCAAAGAAATCGGATTCCAGCTCAACATTCCACTGGGGATCGAACATCACCACACGAGCCTTTGCGTTGTCAGTCAGAATGCAGTCAACCTCAGCACGGATCGGCAGATCAGTGCTCACATCGACCCAAAGACGCGTAACGATATTCTCGATCTGGTCTTTATCCATGCTGAGCATTGCTCTTGTGTCGTCAAATTCGAAGCCTTCTGAAAGAACTCCGTCCACCGTCTTTCTGCCCAGCTTCTTGTACTCTCCTTTTGACAGGATCAGATCGACAAGATTCCTTGGGCTTACCGGAGACAGTCTCTCAATATCCTCATCCGCGAGGTTTATCTTCCTGAATACTCTGCTTTTGTGGTCTACCGCGACGACGACCCCATCCGGGAATTTGACATACACCTGACTGATTATCTTCGCATTGTCGTAGACATCATCCCTCACGGCGTTTTCGGTATAATATACCAGTGAATCGAATGCGTTAGTGACGCCATCTTCAGAGGACACGGTTGTAGTCTTTTTGAAGACACAGTTCTTTGTTTGTTCAATCTTCTTTGCTACGTCCGCCAGCGCAACGGTTGCCATGCCCGGCCCACCCACAATGTTCAAGCCCAGCACTGCTGCTGTTATTATGGCTGCCGCGGCGGCCAATTTCGTGATCGGATATTTCATAATCCATCTCCCTGTATTCTTCGGGTCTGGGACCCGTTTCGCGCTTTCGGACTCATTCTGTGCCTTCGCGGCATCAGCCCAGAGTCGCTGCCCCATTCGATCGCCTGCCCGGAAGGACATTCCTCTGATGATCCTCTCTATCTCCTCTGCCGGTTTCATGTCAGAGCCTCCCATTCAGGATTGACCGCAGTCTTTCGATTCCATGTCGATACCTGCCGCGCACCGTTGTCAGCGGCACCTCCTGAAGCCGCGCGATTTCCCGGAGCTTCAGTTGCCCGTTCAGGTGCAGGGCGATGACTTCCCGCTGCTCGTCCGGCAGTCGGGCCAGGGCCCGGGCGACCAGCCGGGACCGCTCGTCGGACAGGACACGCTGGTCCGGCGGATCGAAGTCCGACTCCAGAGGCATCTGTTCGTCGAGCGTCTGCCCTTGGCGCTTGCGGCTGCGCATCCGGTCGCGGATCCGGTTGACCACGCAGGTGGCCAGGTAGGCCCGCAGGCTGCCGTAGAGACGGAACCGTGAGCCGGACTGCGCGAAGGAGACGAACACATCGTGCACGACGTCCTCGGCCGTGGCGGCGTCATTCAACAACGCCATCGCCAGCGTCAGCAGGTAGTCGCGGTACTTCTCATAGATCCGCTGCAGCGCGTCTATGCTGCCGGCCTTGAATCTCAGTTTGAGCAGCTCATCTTCGATCATTCGCGGACGCCATTACTCTCATCACAACGATCGTTGTTCCCTATTATCACGAATGAACACCCGCCTGGGGCACAGGAATTCTTCAGATTCTTGAGAGGAAGAGCGAGCTCGCGATGAGAAAAGGGGCGGGGCAAGAACAAGAAAGCGAGAGCGACCTCCGCTATGGCCGCTCTCGCTGGTCGCTCGGGAATGGGTTTATTGGCTGTCTTTGGGTGTGCCGTCGGCCCGGATGACCTCGGTGCCGTCGCTCAGAGTGTAACGCTTGCGCTCGAAGGCGAAGACCTTGCCTCTGATCTCCTGCTCATAGGTGTCGAGGAATTCACCGGCGTTGGCGTCGATGAGGGCACGCAGTTCCTTCCAATCCGCGTCGGTCAGGTTCTTCTTGCCGGCGCCCTTGAGTTTGCCGACGGAGAGCGTTGCGACTGTTCCATCGGCGAGCGTGCACAGGTGTCTTTCGAAGACGAAGGTCTTGCCGTACATGGCTGTCTCGACGGGCTCAAGGGTCTCCGCCTGGCCCAGTATTTTCAGACGCCAGATCTCATCGATTTGCTCTGGGCTCAGTGTCTTCGTCGGCGGCGTCAGGGCGGAGTCCGCCTCGCCCATCTCGAACTCCCGGCCGTCACTGAGCACGTACCGGCATTGCAGCGTGCGATGCATCTGGCCATCGACCTCCGTGTCGATCACCCCGACGATGTCCCTGATGCCCTGGGCTCGCTGACGCGCGGCCTCCTCGAAGTCCTTCTGGTCGGGCGGCGCGGGCTTTTCTGCATCGGGGTCGGCTTCATTCACCGTATGAATCCGGCCGCCGGCAAGCACGTACTTGAACGTGAACACCCTCCATGGGTTGCCGTTCACGCTCACGTCACGGACGCCCACCAGTTCCCTGGCATCCTGCTGCCGCAGGATCTCGATTTCCGCCAGATCCCGTTGCATCTGCTCGACGTTCGCTTCATCGGGACTGTCCGGCCTCATGCTGACGGAGCCACCTGATGTCACGGACACACCCACCGTGACACCGTTCGCGTCCACATAGGTCTTCTCATGGATGGCCTCCGGCTCGCTGCGGAAGAAATAGGTACCCTCCTTGTCCTGTCCCTCGAAATAGTATTGACGAATCTTCACACCGACCACGGCTGTTGCCGCGGCGGCGGTGCACACCAGGGCAGCAATGACCGCGGCCACTTTCCATGTTCTTGCATTCACAGGCATAAGAACTCTCCTTGCGAGTCCCGTGAGGACCTGCCGGCGCAACTGTTGGCGATGCCGATCGGATTCATGCACCGGCGGGACAATGCCCTCCAGGTACCGCTCAATTCTCTCGATGTTGTTGTCCATGGTTTCGTTCCTGTTTCAGTCCGGCAGAACGCCCCAACGCACCAGGATCTCCTGTAACTGGGCCAGCCCGCGGTGCAGATGGGATCGGATCGTGCCTTCTCTATTGCCGGTGATCGTCGCGATTTCGGCGATTGTCTTGTCCTCGAAGTACCGCAGGATGATCGCCGTGCGATACTTCAGTCGCAGTTGCAGCAGCGCCTTGTGCACCAGGCGAAACTCTTCCTCGGCCGCCGGCCCTTCGCCATCCGGCGGCGCGGGAGCGGCGAGGGCCTCATGCTCCGGCTGAAGACTGACGGACCGGATTCGCTTGTGCCTGCGGTAGTGCATCCGCACCTCGTTCGTGGCGATCCGGTACAGCCACGGCCGGAAGGAAATCTGCTGCCATCTGTAGCGATCCAGGTGCCGGAAGGCTGCCAGAAAGACGTTCGACGTGAGGTCCTCAGTCACTGTGCGATTGAGCGTGCAATGGTAGATATAGCCAAGGATCTCGCCGTAATACTTGTCGTAGAGCCGGCCCGCCGCCTCTGTGTCCTGACGGGCCGCAGAGACCAGCGTCTGGTCCTCGTCGAGCATCTCAGTCCTGGATTCCAAGCTGCACTCTACCGCGTCGTCAGCCATCGCACTGCTCCGGAGTCAGTCTTCACCTATCATAATGCACGAGACCTCAGAAAGTTGCATTTTGTTTTCCCAGGGCGGGAACGATTCCCGCATGGAGCGGGCGCAACAAAAAAGCCGGGCTTGAGAGAAGCCCGGCTCGGAGACTCGATTGTACACGGCGACGATCAGTCGTCGATCTGCCACCAGCCGCCGCCGAAGTCGTGCCACTGGGGGCTGTGGACGACCGTGCGATTCCCGTTCTTACTGACGCACTTGGCAATGGCATGGTCGCCGGCCTTGCTTATCGTGATCGCGGTGATGTAAATGTCGCCGCCGTCACTGTTGAGGCTCGACGCCACGATCTTGCCCAGTTCCTCAGCACTGGCGACATTGCCGAGTCCTTTCTGGAAGTTCTGGGCATCCTCGGCGGTCCCGCCGAAGAGGTTCGGATCATAGGCGACCTGGCCCTTGGCGAGTTTGTACAGATAGGGCAGGTTGTAGTTGGCGACCCAGGCGGCGCCGTCTTTGGCCTTCAGGGCGTCGATCATCGACTGAATCCGGGCCCTGAGCTCCTTCGGCAGCTTCTCATCCTTGTTGAAGTCGTACGGGGCGGCATTGGCCACCACGATGATGTCCTGATTCTCGGTCAGAGTCGTGATCCCCTTGCGGCTGCGAACTTCAACGGAACCTTCCGTCACCTTGACGGCGAGCAACCGCACGCGTTCTTTCGTGTTGGCGGCGACCTCATCCATCACGTCCATCGTGAACTGCGTGCCGAGGGCCTTCACGTCGCCATAGCGGCTGTTGACGACGAACTCGCTTTTGCCCTTGGCGACGGTGACTTCAATTCGGCCGGCGACGTGCTCGAAGCCTCGTACGGCCCGTGATTCCGGGGGGAAGACGCGGATGCTTGCGCCCTCAGCCAGCTTGACGCCGGATCCGTCGGCGAACGTGTGTGTCGCCGGCCCCACGATCTTTTGACTGGCGTCCACGAGGACATCGGAGATAATGGCCGGATTGTTCGTGGGGTTGTGAGTGAATTTGGCGATTCCGACAATGGCTGCGATGACAATCACGGCGGCGGCCGCGAGTTTCACTAGTGTAGCGTTCATGATCATTCTCCATATCACATGCGGCCGCTGCATTTGCGGCGTCCGCGAGGTGAGCATCTCCACGGCCTCGGGGTGACTCGCCTTCCACTTCTCGAAGTCGGGTCGCGTGTCGTCCGAGTGGATGGCCTTGTTCAATACCTCTTCCAGCCATTTGTCGTCATTTACGCGTCCCATGATTCACTCCCGAAACCATCACGTTCCAGCAACTCTGCGATTCTACGCTTTGCCCGTGTGAGCCGGCCGTTGACTGCCGCCGGGGTCATATCCAGCACCTGGGAGATCTTGGCTTGTGAGAACCCGTTGAAGTATCTCATCACGACCAGTTCCCGCTCGGCTTCCGGCAGCTTCCATACGGCCTTTCGCACGGCGTCCCACTGCTCTTCCCGCTCCACGTGGCCCAACCCTGTAGCACCCCCGCCCTCGGGGGTGATCCCGTCGGATACCCAGCCGGGGGCCGCTGGGCTACACGGCAGGGGGGCGGTTCGGGTCTTGATTCGCAGCATCTGCTTTGTCACATTGCGACAGATGCCGCCGAGCCAGGCCCCGAACTTGTCCCGGTCCCGCAGCGACCGCAGGTCCCGGCAGGCGATGGCGAAAGCCTCTTGTGCCGCATCTTCCGCCGAGTGCTTGTCGCCCAACTGGGCGTACGCCAGGGCCACAATGGGGTTGTGATACCGTTGGTAAAGAGCGCCGAAGCTGTCCAGCCGGCCTTGCTGGGCCGCCTCGACCAAAACCGCATCACTCTGTTCCAGAGACTCGATTCTCATGTGTCAAACCTTGCTGCTTCTCACCGGTGTGCTGATATCAGCGTCAGCTTTCGTATATATGTGTACCCCCGCGCCCCAAATGAGCGCGGAAAGACAAAAATCTTTTGGAGGGATTATACCCGCCCATGCAAACCGGCCCTATTCCTAATCATGGTCGCAAAGTGGCTTTGCATGGCAGGCCGGGCAATCCTTTTCCCTATATCCTCATGCAGGCGAATGGCTATGATCAGCAACAGGAAAACATGAAGGGCCACGTCAGTGTACGCGGACACCCCGGTGTCTCAGAATTGAGCCGGGGGAAAGGAGAGAACATCATGGCAAAGAGCAACAAAACCGATGTGGGCACGGGTCGCTACATCGACGGATTCGTCATAGTCATTCCGGAGGGCAAGCTCGATGCCTATCGCCGACAGGCGCGGACGGCGGGCAAGGTCTGGCGGGAGCACGGCGCCCTGGAGTACCGCGAATGCATCGGCGACGACCTGGACGTGGAGATGGGCCTGCCGTTTCCTCGCCTGGTCAAGCTCAAGCCCGGTGAGACCGTGGTCTTCTCGTGGATCGTGTACAAATCGCGAGCGCATCGTGACCGTGTCAACGCCAAGGTGATGAAGGACCCTCGCTTGGCCGAGATGATGGACCCGAAGGCGATGCCTTTCGACATGAAACGCATGAGCTACGGCGGCTTCAAGATCATCGTCGATATCTGATCGCCATGTGGAATCCTGCGGGACGCGTTGCTCGTTTCGTCGCGCAGTGAATAGGGTATGCCGGGAACCCTATTGGCGTTCGTCGAAGTCGCCTTGGATCATCCGGCGGTAGACTTGGCCGGTTTGGCTGAAAGTACCGGCCTTCAAGCCTTCGGCGGCCTTGCGGTTGGATAAGGCGAACAGCCGGACCGCACCTTCCGGACCGCGAGTGACCCGCTGGGCCTCGTCGTAATCCACGTACCCGCCGTAGAGCATCCGGGTCCAGAACGGCGAGAGGAAGGCGAATCGCTTCCAGTGGGCGCCCTTCACCATCACGCGGAGAAACTCGGCGTCGAGCGGTTCCCAAAAGCTGTAGATGTCACGCTCGAAGAGTGTAGGATCGGTGACGCTGTTGATCCGTTGCAGCTCGCGGTCCCGCGTCTTGTGGAGCCAGCACTCGCCCACGCCGACCGGCTTGCCGCTCGCGGCGGCGATGTCCGTCAGCGTGAACAGTTGCCACAGGAGGTCGTACCGACCGGACGGGCTCAGCGAATTGACCGGATAGACGTGCAACGCGATGTAGTCCACCCCCGTGTCCCGCGCATCGCGCCTCACCCAGTCGTCGGCCTGGCGCTGCCACGTGCCCACGCCCGCGCCGATCTTCATCGTCCCAATCCCCACTTCACGCAGTTTCTTCACCTCGTAGGCCACGATCTGCGTGCAGGTCCGCGGATCGTTCACGCGCAGCCCGGTCAGCTTCGCTTCTGTGTCGGGTTCCTCGCCGAGGGACAGGTAGTCCGGGCGCAGCTCCTGGGCGATGGCGAGCGCCATAGCCGTGCGCTGATCGCGGTACTCGTCATTCGATTTGATCTTGGCGTAGAACCCTTTGGCGTTAAGGCCGGACCCGCGCGAATAAACGCCGGGGAAGATGCCCGACCCCATCTCGATGATCACCTTCAGCTTGCGCGTGCGGGCGTCCTCGACCACGCGCTTGTAGAAATCGAGGAACGCCTGGTAGTCCGTGCCGTTGAATTGATGAAAAGGCTCGTACAGCACCGGGAAGTTGATGCTGAGCGTCACGGCCTTGACTCCCAGTTCCGCAAGCCGCTGCATCTCCAGTCGCACGCCGGACAGCGCGACAGGCTGCAGGAGCTGGACGCCGCGATTGGAGTTCGCCGTCAGCATCTCAGCCGAGAAATCGACGGGCGCTATGCTCTTGTCCCACTGCCGATCGATTCGCTCAGACGTCCTTCGCAGCTTGGCTTCGAGTTGCATGTAGAGGTCGGCATAGGCTTTAGGCGCCTTCGGCGCCTCCGCGAGGGCACTTGAAGCCGCGCCGGAGAGCCAGAGCATGGCGAAAAGACCCGCTACAGAGTTCAGGATTCGACGCATCTTCCCCTTCGCCCGCATGGTGTTCGCCCTTCACAGAATACCTTCATACCAGTCATCTTGATCGCATTCACTGATGTCCAACGGAGATGGTCGCCGATCCTATCGCACCAAGGGGGCACGGTCAATGAGAACACGGATACCACCGCTCACAGGGGTGCGGCCGGCCGCCGGTGGCGGATTCGAGCCTGTTGATGGTCTTTACCGGCGGTCAACACGAACTAGCCACGTTATGGTAACGATATGCGACCCGCGGCCGAGTCCGCAGCACGACCCCGGCGGCAGGCCCGCGCCATTGGCTTTGTTTCGCATCGCTGCCCGCGTTCGTAGTGACGCCGCAAGGTGCTTGGCCGAAAGCGTCAAGTTTCAAGTGTGAAGTTTGAAGTGCAGGATCGCTGCTTGACACTTGACACCTCAAACTTGAAATGCCCCCCTCCATTGGCTTTGTTTCGCGCGAAGGTCTATCCTCGGCCGCCGCACCAGCCCCACTTGGCACTTCACACTTCAAACTTGAAACTGCCCCCGATTGGCTTTGTTTCACACAATCGCGCGTCCCCTCCCGGGTGGCATCGTCAAGCTCCGCAGGCTGCGCTTGCCGCTGCCACCCGTCGTGATTCCTCAAATTGTGCGCACTCGATGCCCCGTGCCCATCCTGCCCTTCTTGCTCCCGCCGGACATGCCGAAGCTCCTTCATCGTCCGGTACAGGCTGCTCTCGATCCGCCGTTCGTGCATCGATAGCCGGTCGAGGGTCCTTGTCTCGGCGAAGTCGCGTGCGACCACCCGCCCGAAGGCCAACTCGGCCCTGGCCGATGGATCGCCGTCCTCCCGGCGGCACTTGACCCAGCCATCGCGGCGATCCGCCTCGATCAGATAATCGAGGGCCTCATCCTGCATGCGTTCGGCCCGTTTGAGCCGCCACCACAAGGCCACGATGCGTTCGGCCATCGCCTCTTCCTCCGGCCCATCCGGAGCCAGTTTCTGGAGCATCCGGGTGCGGTGCAGCTCGAATTCCTGCGGATCTTCGTTCCTGAGCACGGCCTGGCGGGCCCACAGGCCATGCTTGACGGCGTTCTGGGCCACGACGGCCTTGCCCTCTGTGGTGCGGGGTCCGGTGGATTTGGCGGCGTTACGACGATTGGCGGCGACTCGTGCCTGGCTACTCATGGGAAACCTCCGGAATCTATGATTTTTGATGTTTGAGTTTTGATTTGAACATGGCCGCAGGTCTGGCTGTACGCGGCCGCGCCGGGCATACAATGGGCATAAGACCATACAGAATAGACGCTCCCGGGGGCAGAATGTTACAGAAATATCTGTTATATAGTGACAATACATGCAAGTGCCTGTGGCGAAGAGACTTACAGCCCCGCTTTTTTGCATGGGGACATCCGCAGCGTGGGCTTGCCCGGTCCCTGTCTGGAAACTATCTCAAAACGGCTCGTTTGCCCGTGGGCAGGCCCCATCGAGGCTCGTAGGGTGGGTCCTTGACCCACGCGGTTACTATTTTCACAGACACCGCTCATAGGGGAATTGCAGGTATTTCTCTGTGGACCGCCGGCATATTCCAACGACGCCCCGCGGGGGGGTGTGGTCGGAATACGGTGGCAATCGGCGAGCCTCTTCGTAGGTCGTGCGTCCCCGCACGACCAGTCCGGGCCCTTGCAACGGACTGGATCCTGTACAAGGCCACAGCCGAAAGAGGACGAGCGAGGACGCTCGTCCTACGCGGAGCCCCGAATCCGCCACCGAATGGCGGCCGCATCGCCCCTGTGGGTGTGGTCGGAATTCGGTGGCGGCGTGCAGCCGCCGTGTGCGGACTGCGCCTCTTTCGTCCCTTACGGGACTGGCTTTTGTCCTCGGCCCCGGTTCCCCAGCGATAAATCGCTGGGCTATTCTCTATCGCCCTGCGGGCTTGGACTGCGCCATGGCTGAGCTTCGTGGTCCTGTCAAACTGAAGGCTATTCTCTATCGCCCTGCGGGCTTGGACTTCGCTCCAGTCCTCTTGCGTCGGCCCGTCCGCCCCACGGGGGCGATCGACACTAGCCCACCGTTTCAACGGTGGGTACGATAGTCAATCCTATCTCAAAGCCCCGCAGGGGCGAAAGAAGACTGGGCTGCGCTCTTGTGTCGGGTGGAATCCGAATCCGCCACCAAATGCCGACCGCACCCCCCCGCGGGGGAGAAAGGAATTCATCCGTGACAGGCGGACGGGATTCTGATAGAGCTTATGGCAGCCGGCGACGCGGGTTTGCCGTGACACGATGAGAGTGTGGGAGGTTTGACAGAGATGAGTCGTAGTTTGAACTCAACCCGGGCGAATGGATTCGCGACAACCATCGTACAACGTTCTTGTTTCGGAGGCACGTGGTTGAAAAGGGGGGCTCTTGTACTGCTGCTGGCGATCTCCTTGCGCGGATGGGCGGGGGAGCCGGCGGACAACTTCCGCAACCCGCCGGTATCGGCGCGTCCCTGGGTATATTGGTTTTTCATGGACGGCAATATCAGCCGCGAGGGCATCACGGCGGACCTTGAAGCGATGCAACAGGCCGGCATTGGCGGGGTGATCCTGATGGAGGTGGATGTGGGCATTCCGCCGGGCCCGGTCAAGTTCATGAGCGAGCCGTGGCGGGCCCTGTTCAAACACGCGGTGACTGAGGCTGAGCGTTTGGGCCTGCAAATCACGCTGAACGCCGGTCCGGGCTGGACGGGCAGCGGGGGCCCGTGGGTCAAGCCGGAGCAGTCCATGCAGCACATCGTCGCCAGCGAAACCAGTGTCACAGGGGGACAACATTTCGATGCCATTCTTCCGCAGCCGCAACCGCGGCCGCCATTCTTCGGCCCTGTGCCAAAGGAAATGGAAGCGTCTTGGGCGAGCTTCTACCGCGATGTCGCCGTTCTCGCGTTCCCATCCCCCGAGGGCGAGCACCGTATCACCGATCTGGACGACAAAGCGTTGTATGTGCGAGCGCCCTATTCGTCGCAGCCCGGCGTGAAACCGTACTTGCCCGCTCCGGCACAATACCCTGCGCTGCCTGCCGGGGCGGCGATTGCCCGTGATCGCATTGTGGTCTTGACGGATCGTCTGCAGCCCGACGGCAGGCTCACGTGGGATGTGCCCGAGGGCCGCTGGACGATTCTGCGTTTTGGTCGCGTAAGCACGGGAGCCAACACGCGACCGGCGCCTCAGCCGGCACTGGGCTTTGAGTCGGACAAATTCGATCCGGCCGCACTCGACGCGCATTTCGATGTGTTCATCGGCACGCTGCTGCGCGAAATCGGCCCGCGTCCGAGCAATCGCACGGCGGGCTGGACAATGCTGCATATCGACAGTTGGGAGATGGGCGCTCAGAACTGGACTGCGAAGTTCCGCGAAGAGTTTCAGCGTCGCCGTGGGTACGATCCGCTCCCGTATCTCCCTGCGATGACCGGCCGGATTGTGGAAAGCCTCGAAATCTCCGAACGATTCCTGTGGGACATCCGCCAGACGGCCCAGGAGTTGGTCGTCGAGAATCATGCTCAGCATCTCAAGGCCTTAGGGCGTCGCCACGGCTTTGGCTTGTCTATCGAGCCCTACGACATGAACCCATGTTCCGATTTGAGCCTCGGGGGCGTCGCGGATGTCCCCATGTGTGAGTTCTGGGCACAGGGCTACGGCTTCAATACCGCGTTCAGTTGCATCGAGGCGGTTTCGATCGCGCACACCCTCGGCCGGCCGGTGGTGGCGGCAGAGTCGTTCACGTCCGACGACAAGGAGGCCTGGCGACTGCACCCGGGGGCGATGAAGCCGCAGGCGGATTGGGCCTTCTGCATGGGCATCAATCGGCTGGTGTTCCATCGCTACGCCCACCAGCCGTGGCTGGACCGCTGGCCCGGCATGACGATGGGGCCTTACGGCGTCCACTACGAGCGCACACAGACCTGGTGGCCCATGGTGGGGGCATGGCACACGTACCTTGCCCGTTGCCAAGCCATGCTGCGGCGGGGCCGGCCCGTGGCGGACATCTGTTACCTCGCACCGCAAGGCGCTCCCTACGTGTTTCGGCCGCCTGCCTCCGCGCTGGCGGGAACCGGGCCAGTCCCCGACCGTAAGGGCTACAACTTCGATGGCTGCGCGCCTGAGACGTTGTTGGCAGGAGCAACCGTCAAGCGGGGGCAACTAGTACTGCCCAGTGGGGCGATCTATCGCGTGCTGGTTCTGCCGGACATGGAGACCATGACCCCTGCATTGTTGCGCAAGATTCGGGACCTGGTCAAGGCCGGCGCCACGGTGATCGGTCCGCGCCCGCTCAAATCTCCCGGCTTGAGCGACTACCCGAGATGCGACCAGCAGGTGCAGCGTCTGGCGGCGGAGTTGTGGGGTCCCGATTCTCCTGACGGAAAACATACGGCAGAACACAAGGTTGGCAGGGGTCGAGTGGTGATGGTGAAGCAGCCCACATCGAGCGCTGTCAAGCTGTCCGAGCGGCCGTCGCTTCCTGCCGAGGCTCGCTGGATCTGGTACCCGGAGGGCGCTCCATCCGCCAGTGCCGCGGTTGGCACACGGCTATTCCATCGCGTGTTTGACCTGGACGAGGGGACTGCGGTGGAATCCGCCTGGCTGGTGATGACGGCGGATAACGCCTTCGAGGTACAAGTGAATGACAAGCCTGTTGGCGAGGGAGACAACTTCAAGCAGACATATGCGTTTGACCTGAAACCGCTGCTGAAGCCGGGCACGAACCGGGTGAGTGTGCTGGCTCGGAACGGTGGCGACACGCCTAACCCGGCCGGCTTGATCGGCGCCCTGTTTGTCCGCCTTGGTGACGGCCGCGAGATCAAGATCGTGACCGACCGTACATGGGAATGTGTCGAGGCCGGTAAGCGGGCGATGGAACTCGGTGAGTTGGGCATGCGTCCGTGGGGCATGATCGACAAGGCCGACTCGCAGCCGCTTCCGGAGTTGTACGGCTCGTATGAATCAGTTGCCGAAGTGCTCGCCCGACTGGGCGTCCCGCCGGACTTTGAATCGGATGCGACCCTGCGGTACATACACCGCCGAGAGGGCAAAACGGACATCTACTTCGTGGCCAATCCGGCGGATAAGCCGGTGGAGGCACAGTGCACGTTCCGCGTGGCGGGAAAACGACCCGAGATTTGGGACCCCGTGACCGGCACGATGCACGCTGCAGGCAAATTCCGGGAGAAGAACGGACGCACGGTGATGCACATGTCATTGGAACCGGCCGGTTCGGTGTTCGTGGTGTTCGGCGGGAAGACCGCCGCGCCTGCGAAGTCGGGGCAGGGTGTGGTGAGTGCGCCGGTGGAGACCGAGATAAAGGGGCCCTGGGAGATCCGGTTCCAGCCCGGTCGGGCGCTCCGGAGAAGATCGTCATGGAGCAGCTCACCGACTGGTCGGAGCACGCGGATCCGCGTGTGAAGTATTTCAGCGGCCAGGCTACCTATCGCACGACGTTTTCACTTGACCCAGCACTCGATCCGAAGAATTCGAAGCTGACGCTCGATCTCGGCCAAGTGGCTGTCTGTGCCCGGGTGAAGCTCAACGGTCAGGATCTGGGCATCCTCTGGAGGCAGCCGTTCCAGGTGGAAGTCACCGACGCGGCAAAGCCCGGCGAAAACACGCTGGAGATCACTGTCGCCAACCTGTGGCCGAACCGCCTTATCGGAGATCAGACTTTGCCGCCGGGAGAACGCATCGCGTGGAGTACGTGGAGTCCCTTCACAAAGGACAGCCCGCTGCTGCCCTCAGGCCTGCTTGGTCCGGTCCGTCTGTGTTTGCACGCTCCCGTTGCGGCGGCGCTGGATAGCCATTAGGACCATGTAGAGGACGACGCCGGCGACGAAGAAAAGGACGCAGATGTCCTCGACACGATCTCTCGGCAGGTAGCGCGAAGTGACCGTCCAGAGGCCCGGGGCATCCATCGGCCAGGCGAGTCTGACGTTAGGATGGTACGTCGCGTCGATGATAACGTGCAGCCAGACGCCGAGGACACCGGAGAGGATCATTTTGGGAAGACTGGTCTGATAGGGCAGGTGGACCGTGCGCATCAGTCTGCCGAGCAGGGGCCGCAACGACCATGCGAGCACGCCCCAGAGGATGCCGACGACAGCGCCGCCGAGCAGTGTATGGGCGTAACGGTGGGCCGGATAGCCAAGTCGGAATAAGACGATGGCGGCGACTTCAATGTCGACTACCACGTTGGCGAGCACGAAGACGGGCAAATCGAGCCATCTCCTCAGGAGAAGGCCGATGAAGCCGCTGGGGCCGAAATGGTACGGAGTAATCGGCACGAGAACCTCTTACAGGTCGATCCTGGAAAGAAGGGGATTATACCAAAGCAACGATTGGAGGGAACCCTCGTGCGGCCGTGGGCGTGCGCAGGGCAGGAAAGAATGTGCCTGCAAACGCATGCTTCAGGCATGGAGCGGGTCGCGCCGTGCAGCTATTTCGGGTGAGGGGCTGGATCATCCGCAGGCTTAGCACAGCGCCAGATAGCTGGCGATCGCCAGGATCAGGATTCTCCTCTTGGGCGATATGAACGGCACCCACGTACTATAGTAGAATCTTGCCATATTCGTTTCTACCCCCCAGTGATTCTATTACTTCTAACGACGCGTGTATTATCGCAAAAAGCGGCCGGCGATGCAAGAAAAATCCTGTGTGGCAGGCATAAGTCATTGTAGCACCTTAAGTTACGGAACATGGCGTGTGTGGAAGAACATGCCAAAATCACCACGGCTGGTGGCTTCTCAGGGTGATCGGAGGCCCTTTTACCGGGCGCAAACGGGCCATTCCGCACCCGCGCGAATCGGCAGTCGTAGTATTTTCATTTGACGCACGGCCCGGGGATGACTACACTGAAGCCGTGTTCGTTTGGCGTTGTCAGGGCGTCGTGTAGGCGCTACGCAGCGGGGGACACAGTTAAGAATCCCGGTAGAACCCAAGGATTGAGTACACTAGCGTTTCAGACGCGACGGCCTCAAAGGAGAACACAATGGTTGGATCGACACAGCACGCACTGGCGTTTCTGAGCATGCCCGGACATACGGAATGGCTGGTCATTCTCGTGATCGCACTGTTGATCTTCGGCAAGCGGCTGCCGGAGCTCGCGCGCAGCGTGGGCAGGAGCCTGACGGAATTCAAGAAGGGCATCAACGAGGCGAAGGAATCCACCGATGAGGTGGTGGACGACGTCAAGCAGATCAAGACCGACGTCGTGAACGATGCCAAGCGGGCTTCCGGCGTGAACGACACGAACTGACCGTTTCACCGGCCAACCTCATTTCATTTCGTCCACCACAATGGCTGAGAACAGAAAGAGCCGTAACCCCATCGATTGTACGATGAGTCTGGGCGACCATCTGGATGAACTCCGCGGCCGCTTGATCCTGGCCGTTCTCGGCCTGCTCCTCGGAACTGTTGCCAGTCTGGTCTTCGGCACGCAGATCCTCAAGTTCATCGAGTATCCTTATTACTGGACGATGAACAAGTGGCTTGCGGAGAAGGAGAGACCGCGAGTGAAGTCCGAGGTGGAGGCATTCGTCGATCTGTTCTTCGCGAACCTCACGCAGCGCCTGGCCGCAGACCCCAATGCGCCTGAAATAGATCCTAAGCGGGTCGCCTTTATCGAGGGTGTGTCGAAGAAGACGGCAAGCGACTGGGTGGAGAAGACGCAGGGGACAGGGAAACGTGCGCTGCCCCGGCAGTATTGGCTGGTCGCCCTGGGACCCGCGGACGCCTTCATCGCGTATATGAAGGTTTCCCTGATCGCAGGCCTGATCCTCACGTCCCCCTGGGTGTTCTACCAGATCTGGATGTTTGTGGCCGCCGGCCTGTACGAGAGCGAGCGAAAGTACGTCCGCACGGCCATTCCCTTCTCTACCGCTCTGTTCGTCGCAGGCGCGTTGTTCTTTCTCTTCTACATCGCCCGCGTAACGCTGGGCTTCTTCATGGGCTTTGGCGACATGGTCGGCGTCGCGAGCAACTGGACTCTGCAGAAGTACGTGTCCTTCATCACGCTTATGATGCTGGTCTTCGGCCTCGCATTCCAGACCCCGATCGCTGTTTTCGTCCTGGTCCGCACGGGTCTGGTTTCCATCGCCACGCTTCGCCGCCACCGCAAATACGTGGTCCTCGGCCTGGCGTTCCTGTCTGCTGTGGCCACGCCGTCGCCGGATCCGTTCACTATGCTCGCGCTGCTCGTGCCTCTGTATGCTCTCTACGAGCTTGGCATCGTTCTTTCCATTTTCGCCGAGAAAAAGGCCAAAGCCAGAGAGCAGGAAGAGGCCGCCGGCACGACAAGTGATTGAGACCGTCGAAGGCCTTCGTGTCAGGTTGCCATGGTCTGGCGGCCTTGGATAGCGGCGAGAAGCTCTTCGGAGGGCACCGTCTTGAGTACATAGGCTTCCGCGCCGGCCGCGTACATTCTCTCGACCGTGTCAGGGTCCTCCAGCATGGAAAGCGCGATGATCCGTGTGTTCGGCAGATGCTGTTTGATTTGCCGTGTGGCCTCGGCACCGTCGATCAGGGGCATGGCCACGTCCATGATCACCACGTCCGGTTGCAGCCGGCCAGCCAGGTCCACCGCCTCGCGGCCGTTGGCCGCCTTGCCAACAACCTCGATGGTGTGCTCTTCGCCTAACAGGCAAACCAGGCCCTCCCGCACGATCTCGTGATCGTCCGCTAGTAGCACCCGCAAGCGGCGCTGGCCCTTCCGTTGCGTGTGCCAGGATTCCTTCACATGACCATCCGGCTCCTGCTTTCCTGTGATATTCTTCTTGGAGAGATCGCCATTGGGCACGACGATGTGGAATGTGCTTCCTTTGCCTTCGGCACTCTTGATCTTCATCCGGCCGCCAAGCAATTCGACGCGCTCGCGGATGCTGAACAGTCCGAACCCGGCGGTTTCCCCAAGCTTTTGCGGGTCAAAGCCGCGGCCACGATCGGAGATCACCAGGCAAATGCATCGACCCCACCGGCGTACACGGATTCTGGCCTCGCTGGCCCGGGCATGCTTGACCACGTTGAACAGCAGTTCCTGGGCCGCCTTGTACAGAAAGGTCTTGAGCGCATCGGATTGCAGGTCGATCTTGTCGGCCGCATCGACGTGGACAAGCAAGCCATGCTTGGCTCGGATCTGGCCGGCCAGCCATTCGAGGGTCTCACTGAAATCGCCGTGATGCAGCACGGCCGGGCTCAGCTCGTGGGACAGGCCACGCGATTTGTCGATGGCGTCCTTGAGCATGTGGTCGATCTGGGCGGCTGTGGCCTGCAGCGATGGATCGTACTTGACCCGGTTCCTCACTGAGTTCAAATGGAACTTCGCCGCCGCCAGGATTTGTTGCAGGTCGTCGTGCAGAATCTCCGCCAGACGCCTGCGCTCGCGGTCTTCCGCCTCGGATAGCTCCAGCGCCAGCTTCTGCAACTGCCTGGCACGATACTCCAGCTCCGCCGTCCGCTGGGTCACCTTCGTCTCCAGCGTCCTTGTCAGTTCCTGGAGGGTCTGTTGACTTACCCGCAGCCCTTCATTGGCGGCCGCCAATTCCTCGGCCTGCAACTGCAATCGCTGGTGCGTCTCGCGTAGCGCATCCTCGGCTTGTCTGCGCTCGGTAACATCGACGCTGTGCACGACGAATCCCTGGATGCGCCCCGAGTCGTCGGCGTCGGGTGTGTACGTTGCATGCAGCCAGCGCGTGCAGGCCTTCTGAAGAGGCACCTGCTGCTCATAAGTGACCAACTCTCCTGCCAACGCTCTTTCCACGTACGGCCTGACGACCTGCCAAGCCGGCTCGCCCAGGATGTCGCGCACGTGCCGACCCCGGACCTCCTCGGCCGCAAGACCGAACCACAACTCGTAGGTTCTCGTTGACCCAGCGATACCGGCAGTCGGCATCGATGTAAGCGATCAGGGTCGGCCCCGCGTTCATAATCAGACGCAGTTCTTTTTCCCGGTCGCGCAGGGCCGCCTCGGCCTGTTTTCGCTCTATTACCTGGTTGGCCTCCTGCAGGGCCCGGCGGACCACGGGGCCGAGCCGGCTCAGCCGCTGTTTCAGGACGTAGTCGGTCGCTCCGGCCTTGAGGGTTCTCAATGGCCACCTCCTCGCCGATCGCCCCGGAAACGATGATCACCGGAACATGTTCCCATCGTTGCCTCGCAAACGTCAGAGCGGTCAACCCGTCGAATCCCGGCAAGGAATAGTCCGCCAGGATGAGATCCGGAGTTGAGGTCTCCAGGGCCGCAAGGAAAGCTCCTTTGTCCTGGGCCCACTGAGCCGTGAAATCAAGACCGGCCTTGCGCAGCTCACGCTTCATCAACTCCGCGTCTGCCGCATTGTCTTCCAGGATCAAGATATGCATTGATTTATCCATGAGAACACTCACAGGTTGCAGCGATAACCCTACCGAGCCGGCAGCTTATTCAGCATCAGCCAGTACAACCCCAGGTCCGCTACGGCTTTGGCAAATTCGTCGAACTTGATGGGTTTGGCCACATAGCTGTTGACGCCCAGGTCGTACGCGTCCTTGAGGTCCCGCTGCTCCGTGGAGGAGGTCAAGACGACCACGGGAATACTCCGGGTCCGCTCATTCGCCTTGAGCCGGCGCAGGATTTCGATTCCGTCGACTTTGGGCAGCTTCAAATCCAACAGGATGACCCTGAGGACACCGTTGGCGACACCGGGCGCAGGGCCTTCCGGCGGAAAGAAGAAATCCAGAGCCTCGGCGCCGTCTTTCAAAAGGATGACCTGATTGGCCATGTTGTGCTTGCGAAAGACGCGCAGAATCAGTTCCGCGTCGTTCGGATTGTCTTCCACGATGACAATCTCGACCTTGCTCATCGCTAGTTCTTCGTTATGGATGTGCCTGTCCGCCATCGTCAAAGGCCCTCCTTCGCGTTGGCGGGGACTTGTCCTTCGCAAGGTTTGTTCAGCAGCAACCAGTAGAGCCTCAGTTCCGTCACGGCGTTGGCAAACTCCTCGAATCGAATGGGCTTGGTCACATAGCTGTTGACGCCGTATTTGTAGGCGTCTTTGATATCCTGGTTTTCGGCAGAAGAGGTCAGGACCACCACCGGGATGTCCTTCGTTCGCTCGTCCGATTTGAGCCGCTGCAGGACTTCGATGCCGTTGACCTTGGGGAGTTTCAAATCCAGTAAGACGACCTTGCAGTGATCGTTGGCCTTTCTCCCGAAGAAGAAATCCAATGCCTCCGCGCCGTCCTTCAAGACGACGATATTGTTGATCATATTGTGCTTGCGGAAGACCCGTGCGATGAGTTCCGCATCGCTCGGATCGTCCTCCACAATGACGATATCCACTTTCTCATCGTTCATGATACGTCTCCTTTCGGGAGGGTAAAATAAAAGGTCGCCCCCTTGTCCACTTCCCCCTCCGCCCATACCCGTCCCCCATGGCGTGTGACGATCCGAAAGACGATCGCCAGGCCCACGCCCGTGCCTTCGAATTCCGTCACGGAGTGCAGCCTCTGAAAGACGCCGAAGAGCTTGGCGACATACTGCATGTCGAACCCGACCCCGTTATCCTTCACGTAGTAAGCACCCTGATCTTGCTCCGGCAGATAGCCGAACTCGATGACCGCTTCTTGTCGGAGCCTGGTGAACTTGATCGCGTTGGACAGCAGATTCATCAGTACCTGGCGGATCATCGCTTTGTCCCCAAGAGCGGGCGGGGCGGGGCAAATCACGAGCTTGATCTTGCGGTCCGGGGCTTGGGCAGCCAGCTCCTCGAACGCGGAGGTCGTCAGGATCTCCATGTCGATCTGCGTCTGCACGAGCTGTTGGCGGCCAAGCCGCGAGAAGGTCAGCAGGTCGTCGATGAGCTGGCCCATCCTGTGGGCATTGTCCTGGATGAGCCCGAGAAACCGCTTGCCTTCGTCATCGAGTCGCGGCGCGTAGTCCTCCACCACCGCCTGGGCGAACCCACTGATCGCACGCAACGGCGCCCGCAGGTCGTGCGAAACCGAGTAGGAGAACGCCTCCAGTTCCCGGTTGACGGCCTCCAGGAGCGCCCTGGCTTGCTCGGCCCGGGCCCGCTCCACCTCCACGTCTTCCAGGATATTCATCAGGGCACGTTGCGTCTCGCTCAATTTGGCCCGCTCCTCGTTCATGTCCTCGAGAAGATTCAGGGTCGCCTTCTGCACCCGCTGGAGATTCCGGCGCTCGTCATCGAAATCCTCCAGGAGATTCATCGTGGCCTGCTGGAGCCGCTGGAGCTTCGCCTTCTCGTCATCGAAATCTTCCAGGATATTCAGAGTCGCTCGCTGCGTCTCTTCCAGAGCTGCAAGACGTTCTCGCAAGTTTGCCGATTCGGTGATTGTCTGTGTTTCGTCCGCCATGATCATGCGCCCTGGCCCAGCCTCTTTCGAAAGTCCTCATTGCTCTTTCTGAGTTCCTCGATCTCCTTTTTCAATTCCACCATCTTGAGCTCCCGGCCTACTGTCAATTTCTGGAATTTCTCCAGCTCTGCCAGGCGGTCCAATTCCCTTCGGCGCTGCTCGGCCAGTTCCTCCTCGATCCTTTTTCTGGCCGTCACATCGCGGGCGGCGGCGAAGACGCCGAGCACGTTGCCAAGAGTGTCCTTGTAGACGCTGGCGTTGTACAGCACGTCCGTGAGCCGGCCGTCCTTGTGGCGAATCGTCAGCGGATAGTCGGTGACGAAGCCCTTGGCAAAGACCTGCTGGTAGCCTTCGCGGGCCTTTTCCGGCTCCGTGAAATAGTTGGAAAAATCGGCGCCGATCAGTTGCTCACGGGGCACGCCGGTCACCCGGATCGTGGCCTCATTGACGTCGGTGATCTTGCCGTCGGGGCTGATTGTCACCAGGGGGTCAAGCGAGGACTCGATCAGGCTCCGGGCGTACTGAGAAGCCTGTTTCTGGACCGTCACGTCCCGTGCGGCGGCGAAGACACCCAGCACGTTGCCGTTGGTGTCCTTGTAAACGCTGGCGTTGTAGAGCACGTCCGTCAACCGACCGTCCTGGTGGCGAATCGTCAGCGGATAGTCGGTGACGAAGCCCTTGGCAAAGACCTGCTGGTACCCCTCCCGGGCCTTGGCCGGCTCCGTGAAATAGTTGGAAAAGTCCGTGCCGATCAGTTGCTCACGCGAGACGCCGGTGACCTTGATCGTAGCCTCATTGACGTCGGTGATCTTCCCATCGGCGCTGATTGTCACCAGCGGGTCGAGTGACGATTCGATCAGGCTACGGGCGTATTGCGAGGCAGCCGCCAGCTTCTCTTCCGACTCCTTTCGAGCTGCAACTTCCGCCGTGATATCCCGCGCGATCGTGGAGGCGCCGATGAGCCGGCCCTCTTTATCCTTGATGGGCGAGATGCTCTGTGAGACGTGAATGAGGCGACCGTCCTTGCGCCTTCGGACGGTCTCATAATGGCGGATTCTCTCGCCCCGTTCGATCCGTTCCAGAAGAGCAGGCACCTCGTCGCTCTGGCCTGGAGGAATCAGGATGGAAATCGGCTGTTCGAGCACCTCTTTCGCGGAATAGCCGTAAATCCTCTCCGCGCCGCTGTTCCAGGATGTGATGACGCCTTTGGAGGTCTTGGTGATGATGGCGTCGTCCGAGTATTCCACGATCGAAGCCAAAAGAAACAGCCTCTCCGAGGCGGCGCCGAGCTTGGCGGCCGACTGCTTCCGATCTTCAACGTCGGCCGTGATATCCCGTGCGATCGTGGAGGCGCCGATGATCCGCCCGTCCTTGTCCTTCACCGGCGAAATACTCACGGACACATTGATGATCTGGCCGTCTTTCCTCCGGCGCACAGTCTCGTAGTGGCGGATGCTCTCTCCCTGTTGAATGCGTTCCAGGATTCCCGGCACCTCATCGGTATAGCCCCGAGGGGTCAGAATGGAGATCGGCTTGCCGATGGCCTCCCTGGCGGCGAACCCGTAGATCTTCTCCGCGCCGCTGTTCCAGGACGTGATGATCCCCTTGGAAGTTTTCGTGATGATGGCATCATCGGACGACTCCACGATCGACGCCAACAGGAAGGTCCTGTCTTCAATGAGTTCTTCCGAAAAGTGAGACTCATTGTCGTTGTTGATGGTTGCCGCCTTCACTCTTTTTGCATTCCGCTCGTTACTGGCCATTGTCCGACCTCACTTGTGCATACGTTGCTGGCGATCATTTGCACGCGCGTCTTGCCCCCTGACGAGGCTAAAATGGGTGTTCCTCTCATGCAATCCAACCATAGTATCAATACACAAAGGATTTGCCAGATGGTCTGTAAGGAAATTCCTTATACATCACGGCTTGCGAGGAGCTTCGTTCATCCGAAATGCTGTGCTTGAGCGTGGAAGGCAGTGGTCGTTACGGTCTTGGCAAGCGCTTCTGCTCGGCGTCTGTCGGCGGCCAATGGCGGAAGGTGGACCACATGCCGGGCTTGCCGTCCTGGTAGTCCTTCATGCTGTACACCCTCTCTTTCTTCATGTACTGGATATGACCATCGTAGAAAGCGAGATTGACTCCCTCGGCGTGCCGATAGAGTGTCGGTCCATCACAGCCGACCCGCTTGTACGGCATGATGGTGTCCTGGCCGAGAACATCCCACCCGTCGACGTAATTGGCGCCCTTCCACCAGGCCCACCAGTCGTGACTCTCTGTGAATACGAGCTCTTCGGCCGGGTTGGGGACCGTGGTGTTCTTATGGCCCGCATATTTGGCGGCGTACCAGTCGGTATAGTACCAGTCGGTGAAGTTGTAGCCATAGCTGAGCCAATTGTCATACTGCTCGTCTTTGATTTGCTTCAGGGAGATCACATCGCTGGGACACAGGAATTCTTTCGGGGCGTGCCAATCGCTCTCCGCCGCGCTTTGCCGGTTCTTGTATCCCACCAGTCTCCGGAAGAGCTGGTTGCCTGGCCACGTCCGAGTCTCACTCGTCAGTCGGTGTACGACCGGGACATACCAGCCGTCGCATTCATCGGCGTAGATGGTATTCGCCATCCCCAGGATCCGCACGTTGTTGGCGCAGACCGTACGTTTGCCATGCTCTTTGGCTCGCATCAGGGCCGGCATCAGGATGCCCATCAGCAGGGCGATAATGGCGATGACCACGAGAAGCTCAATGAGTGTAAAGCCTTTTCGAGTTCGCATGGCGACCCACTCCCCGGAAATCGTCTATGTTGGCGGTTCCCAAAGAACCATACCCGTACTCTCCATGCGGGCTGGTGCCCGCCCCTGGCATCATCGGCGATTATGAGCCATTGTACCCGATTCATCCCCTGGGATAAACAGAAATCGGGGTCTTGAGCGGCCCTGACCCCGTGCTTGAATTGGGGCTGCTGCGACGATACCATACGCCTCATGTTGACGCTGATCAATACGAATCGGATGGTGCCGGCGATTGGGCCGATTGGGCTGGAATACGTAGCCGAGGCGGCGGTCCTCGCGGGCATCGAGGTAAGCATCCTGGATTTGGCGCTGGCCGACGACCCCGCGGCCGCTCTGCGCGAGCATTTGTCCGCTCGTGAGCCGGCCCTCATCGGCTTGTCATTTCGCAACGTGGACGACTGTTTCTGGCCGAGCGCGCAGTGGTTCGTACCGGACCTGGCGGACCTCGTGCGACGGATACGGACGCTCAGCGACGCACCGATTGTCATCGGCGGCGTCGGGTTCTCCGTGTTCGCCGAGCGCATCGTCGAGCACGCCGGCGCGGATTTCGGTATTCGCGGCGACGGCGAATGGGCGACGATTTCCCTGTACCGGGAGTTGCAGGGCGGACGCGATTTCAGCCGGGTCGAAGGACTGGTCTGGCGCCGGGATGGACGGATTCACAGCAATGCTCCCGCGTGGCCTGCGGAGCTTTCTTTGCCGGCACGGCGGGAGATGGTCGATAACGTCGCCTATTTCGAGCGCGGCGGGCAGTGCGGATTCGAGACGAAGCGCGGCTGCAATCGTCAGTGCCTGTACTGTGCCGACCCGCTGGCGAAGGGCCCCGTGCCGCGGTCGCGAAAACCCATCGAGATCGCCGATGAGATCGAGTCGCTCCTGGCCCGGGGCATCGACGTGCTGCATACGTGCGACGCGGAATTCAACATTCCGCGAAGCCATGCGATGGCGGTCTGCGACGAGCTGATCCGCCGCTCGCTCGGCGAGAAAGTGCGCTGGTACGCATACTTGGCGGTGACGCCGTTCGACGCGGACCTTGCCGGCGCCATGCGAAAGGCGGGCTGCGTCGGCATCAACTTCACGGGCGATTCCGCCAGCAGCGTGATGCTGAGCACGTACCGCCAGCCGCACCGCAGCGAGGACCTGGCGACGGCAGTCCGCCTGTGCCGCGAGAACGGCATGAAGGTCATGATCGACCTGTTGCTCGGCGGCCCCGGCGAGACCCCGCAGACCGTTGCCGAGACGATCAACTTCGTCAAGCAGATCGGTCCCGACTGCGCCGGCGCCTCCCTCGGCATACGCATCTATCCCGGCACAGGCATGGTGGATGCCTTGAAACGGCAGGGGTCTTTGATCGACAATCCGGGCCTGCGCCGCAAATACACGGGCGAGGTCGATCTCTTTCGGCCGACGTTCTACATCTCGCCGGCTCTCGGCCCCGAGCCCGCCAGGCTCGTCAAGGATCTCATGGCCGGCGACAAGCGGTTTTTCGAGCCGATGGCCGAGCAGCCCGGCGCCGAAGCGACCGATCACAACTACAACGATAACACCGAGCTCGTCGAGGCCATCCAACGGGGCGCCCGAGCGCCTACTGGGATATCCTTCGCCAACTGCGATAGCTTGCATGTCCCAATCTGTTCTGATAGTATCCCCTTTCTTTGAATCAACGAATTCTGAAATGTAGCGGATAGACATGGATTCTCTATTGGCATGGATTGGCGGGTACGAGCGAATCACGACGGCGCCGTTCGTGACGTCGCTGGTCGTGCTGATCCTTGGCGAGTGTTGCCTCTATTCCGAGCTGTCCAGCAGGGTGCTCGGCACTTACGTCCGCACGCTGCCACGGATCGTCATGCGGAACATCGTTGTGTGGCTGACCTGTGCAGTGCTGGCGATCCCGTTCCTGCTGGCGCTGACGCAGGCGGGCAACGGGACGGGGTTCTGGCTTCTCCTGTCGTCGCTGCTCAATCTGCTGATCATCCTCCATTTCCTGTTCCCGTACCGCTTCGGCATCCGGACTCTCCATCCCAAGGCGGGGAGGATGGCACAGGATCGCCTCGCGCGCGGGGTCGTCCTGCGCCGTGTGACCGTGGAGGAGAAACTGCCGCCTGCAAGTCCCGGCTCGCTTCGGTGCCTCGTGCTTTCCGACCTGCACTGCACCTGGCAGTTTAACTTAAAGAAGCTGCGTGCTGCCATGGCTGCTCTGCCGGAGGCGAAGTATGACATGGTCTTCGTGCTTGGGGATTTAGGCGAGAATGCAGCACTGTTGCCGGACGTGATACGGGCCATTGCGGGTCTGCACCCGAAGTACGGCATCTTCTGCGTCCGAGGCAACCACGATTTCGAGCGGAACCGTGCCGGGCTGATCGCCGGCCTTGCGAAAGAAAACTCGATGGTCCTGCTCTCCAATGCGGCGCATGTTGTGCCGGCACTCGGCATCGAGATCGTCGGTCTGGAGTGGCCGTGGGACCGCGGCGTTCTGCCCTCACCTCCGCAGGCGGCCTTTGCTGTCGGCCTTTCTCACACGCCGGACAACATCAAAGTTTTCAGCCGGCTGAACGTCCCGCTTGCCCTCGCGGGGCACACGCACGCCGGCAAGCTCACCCTTCCGTGGATCGGTAGTTTCCCCATCGGCTCGAAGTATGGCCGGTTCCTGGACGAGGGGTGGTTTCAATTTGAAAACACTCGCCTGTACATCACCCCCGGCCTCCGCCATTTCCCCGGCCTGCTCGGAAAACCCGGCGTCCTCGTGGAACTGACCATCACCGATCCCTCGCGTCACCCGCCGGAGGCCTGAACAGACCCGGTCAGTCATTTTGAGACTGCAAATTCATACTCCCAGATTCTGTCTTCGCCGATCTCTTTGGCCCGGCAGCGAAGGATGAAACCGGTGTCCGTAGTCTGGTATTCGAAATCCTTGCCGCTGAACGGGTCCTTGGGCAGATGCGCCGGGAGCGTCTGTGGCACTTGTCCGCTCTTTGCGATCTCGATGTACACTTCGATGGCGGCCCTGACGGCATTGAAATGGGCGACATGCCGAACGTATAAGTCGTAGAACACATGAATCCGGCTGAGGTAGCAGGGCCCCAATAAAAAGAGCGCGGCGGGATCGTCGCTTGCCTTGAAGTCGTCCGCTAACACCTGAAGGTCGGCGTGCTTTTCGGCGTATGGCTTGTCACTGCCAATTACTCGCTGGCCGGCCGTCACGAACTCGCCACCCAGCACCCTCGCGCGGTCAACCGCCGCCGGCTCGGTCACGCCCAGGAGCCAATCTCGGTTCCTGACGTCCGTGGAGTCCGCAAGCTGTTCCCTCCACCTTGCGATGTACGCGGGGTGAAGGGTCTGTTCGAGGGTCGTTTCGAGCGTCCTTCCGGGCGGCAGCAGCGGCCCCTGCACTGTGCTGAGCTGCACCTGAAGCCAAATGAGCGTATCGATATCCGGCGGCATGAGGCCTAAGATGTGCTCAACAGAGCGGAGACAATACTGAAGCTGCCGTGCCATAGAGTACTCCATGAGTGCCCCGTCAG
The DNA here is from genome assembly GCA_963708075.1 of Sedimentisphaerales bacterium. Classification (GTDB taxonomy): domain Bacteria; phylum Planctomycetota; class Phycisphaerae; order Sedimentisphaerales; family Anaerobacaceae; genus PLanc-01. The sequence goes on along the minus strand of OY970194.1, from coordinate 1,862,244 downwards.
CGATCTGGGCAGCGAGCCGCCGTATGCTCAGGATCCTATCGAAGGCTCCCCGACAATCTCCATCGGCGGCGAGAATGTGCGCATCCACCTCAAGAAGAAAGGCGAGCTGATTCAATGAGCCCAGCGTGTCCGTCGAGAAGCTGTCCCCCTGCGAGTACATGATTCCCCAATTGCATTGTGAAAGACGTGTCCCTGCGTCGGCGAGTCTGATCGTATCTTGACATTTCTTCATGTGTGCCCGGACCTGCTGGTTCGGTTCCGCACGGAGCAGAACATTCTTCAGAAGCAGGAATGTGGCTGTATCCGGCTCGGGGCGAAGCGCAAACGCGCGGTAATACAGTAGAGCGGCATTGTCCGGATCGGGTGGCAGGGCGGCCCTTGCTTCTATTGTCCATAGGGCGGTGATACAGCAAAGAAGGCAGATTAGTCCTCGGCGGCTACAGTGAATCGCTGGCATGGTTTTCTCCCGCAAAACTGTCGCTGAATAGTCCTCACAGCATTCGTTATTCCTCACGCACAGAATTGTCCCGCCCTCCGGACCAGTGCTGCAGGGACGGTTCACGCCGGTGATTATACCACGCCGGCCGTCAGATGTCCACGCCGAGGAGAGCTCGCATGAGCAGGCCGACGAGGAAGCTGAAAGCGGCGACGCTGAGGCTCAGGCCGGTCATTTCGAGGAAGCGGCCCCGGAAGGGCTCGCTTTTGGCCACGGCGATGTAGTAGTTGAATCCTGCGATGATCAGGACGGCGGCCACCAACGTGCAGGCGAGGCTGATGTAGTAATTGCCCAGGACCAGGTAGGGTGTGATGAGGACCAGGACGGTGAGGATATAGGCGACGCCGGTATAGACCGAGGCCTTGAGCGGGCTCTTGGCGCCCCCTTCGGACTTGGTGGACAGGTATTCGGAGGCGGCCATGGACATGGCGGCGGCGATGCCGGTGATCGAGCCGGTCAGGGCGATCAGCCGGGCATTCTGCAACGCCAGCGTTAAACCGGCCAAGGCGCCCGTCAGTTCCACCAGCGCGTCATTGAGCCCCAGCACGATGGAGCCGGTGTAGCGGAGTTTCTCCTCGTCGAGCATTTGCAGCAGGGCCTTCTCGTGCTCCTGCTCTTCCTTCATCACGGCCTCGGCCTCGGGGATCACGTCCCGTAGTTGTTCGTAGCCGCCCTGGATGTTGCTCTCGGCGCCCTCCATGAGCTTGGCGCCAAAGGTGAATCCGAGGACGCGGCTGATCAGGTAATACTTCCAGATACTCCGCCGGTCCGGCCCCACGTCCTGTTGCGTGTATGCCCGCCATTGCTGGTAATGCCGCAGCTCATCCTCGGCAATGTGCTCCAGCACCCGGCGATTCTCCGGCGATTTGATCGTCCCCGCCAGCTTGCGGTAGATGTGATGCTCGGTGATCTCACTCCTTTGGTACGCCAGCAGCCTCTGCCGGACCTGCTCACTGATATCCATTTCTCTGCCCCTTCACACAAGGATTTGACATCGCGGCATAGTATAGCAGACCCAATCGCTTGCTGCTATGATACGCGTCGATGATGGATGGCAAACTACCGAATCAAATATCGCTGTCGTTCAATCGGGGCACGCTGCTATTGATGGGTGTCGATCGCGGGCAGTTGCCGGCCGAGCCGGGCTCATCGATCTGGATGTGGGACCCGCGAGTGGGGGCGTGGCGATGCGACGCAATCCACTATGCGGCGGTTCGCACGATCCTGAGCCGGTGTTTCGCATCGCGGTTTCACGACGGTGTGTTGCAGCCGGAGCGCGTCTGCTGGCCGAAAACGGACTTGCCGACGTTGCGGCCGGAACAACGGGAGGCTTTGGCGGCCTGGCTGCGCGGCGGCCGGCGCGGGCAGGTCATCATGCCGACGGGAACCGGGAAGACCGAAGTGGCCCTTGCGATGATGGCCGAGATAAAGGTGGCGACCCTGGTCGTCGCGCCCGTGCGAGACTTGATGTACCAGTGGCATCGCCGCATCCTGGCGGCGTTCGGCTACGACGCAGGGATTGTCGGCGACAACCTCTTCGACATCAAGCCGGTCACGGTGACCACGTACGACAGCGCTTATATTCACATGGACAAGATGGGGGCGGGCTTCGGTCTGCTGGTCTTCGACGAGGAGCACCACCTGCCGGGCAAGTGCCGTCGCGAGGCGGCGATTCTCAGCACGGCTGTGATGCGCCTGGGGCTGACGGCCACGCCCGAGCGCAGCGACGACCTGCACGCGGACCTCGACTGGCTCATCGGCCCCGTTGTCTATCGCATGGCGTTCAAGGAGGCAAAGGGCTCGACGCTTGCCGACTTCGACGTGGTGCGAATCCCCGTCGCGCTGACGGACCGGGAGCAGGCGAGCTATGACGAGTGCGGCCGCGTGGTCCGCCACTTCCTCGCGTCCCGGCGCAAGGAAGTGCCAGGCTACTCCTGGCGGGACCTGTGCAAGGAATCGGGCAAGGACCCCCGCGCCCGCCATGCACAAAAGGCGTACTACCTCAAGCAGGCCATCGAGAACCGCGCCGCCGAGAAGCTGCGGGTGTTGGAGGATATCTTCCGCCTCCACAACGGTCAGCAAATCCTCATCTTCGCCGGCTCGAACGCGATGGCCATCGAGGTCTCCAAGCGATTCCTCGTGCCGACAATTCTGTCTCACACGCGTAAGCGCGAGCGGCTGGCTATGCTGGACGCGTTTGCGAAAGGGCAGATCACGGTGCTCGTGGCCAACCGCGTGCTCGATGAAGGGGTGGACGTGCCCGAGGCGAAGGTAGCCGTGGTGATCGGCGGGCAGGGCTCGACGCGCCAGGCCACGCAGCGGCTCGGCCGGGTCTTGCGAAGGTCCGGCAGCATCCGGGCCACGCTCTACGAGGTTGTCTGCGAGGATACGAAGGAGGTCGAGCGATCACGAAAGAGGCGACGGACCGATGCTTACGAGCGAACACGCCATAATCGAGTATAGGGCGGGCCGGGCCATCCCCGACCGCCTGACGCAGAACGTGCATCGGCATTACATGGACCATGCCGAGCGGATGCTCGCCATCTATCGCGAAGGCATCGGCCGGCAGCGCCGCTGGCTGCACCGGGACATCGAGGCTGTGTTCGCCAATGAGCCCGACTGTCCCATCCGCCGCATCCAGGCATTCTGCAAACTCCTGGACGATGCGAGCGCATATCAGAGCGACCACGCCGGCAAGTCCGCGAAGCTGCGGCTCGAAGTGTTCTCCCGGGCCGCGCGTTTTCACCCCCTGGTTCGCGAGTCGGACCGGTTGTTCGAGCATGAGGAGCAGGCGTCGAAGACGCGAATCGCGGAGGAGCTTGGCACGTCGTGGGAGCAGATCGAGCAGGCCCTGTATGCCGACGTGATGGCTTTCCAGACGTTGGAGGAATTCGCAGGCTATGCGAATCCGGGTGCCTTTTTGTCCCGTTACAATGTGGCCCAGCTCCAGGCGGCGCTGTACCGGGCCGAGAGGGTGACGGTCACGGCAGGGGGGGACCTCAAGACCATCGTCCGGTACGCCAAGTTCGCCCGGCTGCTGCATGAGATCGTGCGAGCGGGCCCGTCCATGTATCGGATCACGTTCACCGGCCCGGCCTCGGTCCTGCGCGAGACCCGGCGGTACGGCGTAGATTTCGCGAAGTTCCTGCCGGCCCTGCTGGCCTGCAAAGGATGGACCATGGAGGCCATCCTGCAGACGCCGTGGAAGACCCATGCAAAACTGATCGTCACGGCAAAGGATGGTTTCACGAGCCACTTGCCTGCGGCGCAGGAGTTCGACTCGGCCTTGGAGGAGTCCTTTGCGAAGAAGTTCGGATCCCAGCGCGACGGCTGGCAGTTGATTCGCGAAGGGCAAATCCTCTACGATCGCCAGAAGACCTTCATCCCGGATTTCACCTTCCGGCACGAGGACGGCACGGAGGTCCTCCTGGAGATTGTCGGCTTCTGGACGCCGGAATATCTCGCCGCCAAGCGGGAGACCCTCCGCCAGTTCCGCCGGCACAGCATCCTGCTGGCCGTGCCCGAAAGCTCCCTCCGTGAAGGCGCCGTCCTCGGCGAGAACATCGTGACCTACAAAACCGCCATCCAACTCCCACCCCTCCTGGCCGCCCTGGAAGCCGCACGAACCGCGACGAGATGAGCTGAGAGCCTATCCCAACAGGCTTCTTCTCTGGGCGGGGGGCATCCTCAATCGCAGTCTGGCGATGGTCCTCTGGCTTTGCGAAAGAGCCATCGCCAAGACCTTCGGTCTTGACGCTGCCACCCGGTGTGCAAAAACTTGTCTTGCCGCTTTCCGGCGGCGGCGGATGGGGGTATAGTAGTGACGCGGGCTGGACGGGCCGGCCGCAATACGAATGGTTCCTTCGATGGAGCGTGGAGGTAAGAAATGATGACTCGCAGAAGTGGAAGAGCGTTGACCCTGGCCGTGGCGGTGAGTCTGCTCATCGTCACTGTAATATGGATGGCCCTGGTTTCGGTCCCTGTAGTGGCTCAGCAAAGCACCAGGCCGGCGGCGGATGACCTGCGGACCGGCAGGAACTTCATCGAGACGAAGGTCTATACGGAGGAGGACGACCTGAAGACTCTCAAGCTCTTCGAGGGTCTGCGGGTCTCCGATGTCTCCGATGGACTGGACAAGGTGGGTCTGACGAACGTGATGTTGATGTCGCCGGAGATCCAAGCTTCCTGGAAGGACACCGTGCACTACAAGCACCGCTTTGTCGGCATTGCTGTCACCGCCCGCTATGTCCCGACTAACAAGCCTCCTGCTCCGGCCATGGAAACCGCGCCGTTCGACAAATGGGTCGGCGAGACATACGGCAAGGTGACGCCGGAGCCATTCACGCCACTGATTCGCAAGGGGACCGCGTTGGTCATCGACGACGCTCCCGACTCCGATGTTGGCACCATCGGCTCGAACAACATCATGGGCTGGAAGTTGCAGGGTTGCGTTGGCGTGGTCACCAACGTTGGAAGCCGTGACACCGACGAGATCGCGACCGAGCAGATGCCGCTGTACCTGCGCCACGTGACTCGCGGCATTCGTCCCGGCCGCAACGAGATCGAATCCGTCAACCGTCCCATCGAATGCGGCGGTGTTCTCGTCCGGCCCGGCGACGTGATCATGGCCGACGGCGACGGCGTCGTCGTCGTCCCTCGCGAGAAGGCCCGGGAAGTCGCCGAGTACGCCCGCGCGATCATGGACGGTGACAAGGAAGGCCGCCGCGGCCTCTACAAGAAACTAGGCCTGCCCGAAGACGACTCGGTCAAGTAAGCCAGGATGCTGTCGGGTAGCCCGTGCTCGAAGGATTGCGCAGCGGTTGCTACTGGGGCGCTGCGATCGGCCTGCTGATCGCCTGCTCGATCACCCTGACGAGCCGGCTGAACCCCTGCTCCTCGTAGCCGCTGGAGGCATAAATGATCGTGCCCTTGCGGTCGATCACGTAGTTGCGGGGAATGCCGCTGCGCTCGATGAACCTGTGGAAGATGATTTTCTCGGGATCGGGGACCATGAGAAGCTGCAGGTTCTGCTCCTTCTGGAAGGCGGTAAGCTCGTCCGCTCCGTGTCCTATCCCCACGCACACCAGGGCGAACGATGCGTTCGCCGTAGACCGGCCGGCCAAAGGACGGTCCTGCCGGTGACGCCTTGTACTCGCCGCGGACCTCAGCCACCACGGGAATGCGAAGCACATGGCCCTCCGCGTCGTTCAGACGCACCAGCAGGCTTTCACGCAGAAAGCCCATCGGGGCGCTCCCTTCCACACAAGCGGATACAAACCTGCCTGTAGGAAGGGGCTGTTGCGTGGAATGTCCGGGCAGAGTAAGATCATTGCGACGGATAGGACCGAATTCGATGACCTTTGGAAGGTAGTCGGGAATGGAAAAGGCGTACTTTGCCCATGAATCGGCGTATGTGGACGATGGCTGCCGGATCGGCAGGGGGACGAAGATCTGGCATTTCTGCCACATCATGAAAGGGGCCGTGATCGGCGAACGCTGCATCTTCGGCCAGAACGTCCTTGTCGCCGATGGTGTGGTCATCGGCAACAATGTCAAGGTCCAGAACAACGTCTCGCTCTACACCGGCACGACCATTGAGGACGACGTGTTCCTCGGACCCAGTTGTGTGCTGACGAACGTGTCCAACCCGCGCTCGCAGATCGTGCGGCACGAGTTGTATGAGAAGACACTGATCCGGCGGGGCGCGACGATCGGGGCCAACGCGACGATCGTCTGCGGCGTGGAGCTTGGGCGATATTGTTTCGTGTCGGCCGGGGCGGTGGTCACCAAAAGCGTGCCGGATTACGCCCTGATGATGGGCGTGCCGGCTCGGCGGACCGGCTGGATCAGCCGGCATGGCATCCCGTTGCCCAAGCCCGATGCGAAGGGCGTGATGGTCTGCCCGGAGAGCGGCTTTCGATACCGGGAAGTCTCGCCGGGGATAGTGCGGTGTCTGGATCTGAATGAGGAAACGCCGCTGCCGCCGGAGATGGCGGTCGGCAAGGTGCTCTATCGTGATCTCAAGAAGGCGACATCGTAATGCGAGTTCCCACGGATAAGCCTGTGCGGATCGTGTCGATTGTCGGGGCGAGGCCGCAGTTCATAAAGGCAGCGACCGTCAGTCGAGCCATCGCCGCACATAACGAAACCGGGCCGAGCCCAGCGCTCCAAGAGAAGCTGGTCCACACCGGCCAGCACTACGATGACAACATGTCGGCGGTCTTTTTCGAGGAGCTGGAAATCCCTCAGCCGGCGTACAACCTGGGCGTTGGCAGCGGCTCGCACGGCGAGCAAACCGGCCGCATGCTCGGGCTTATCGAGCATGTCTTGCTCAGCGAAAAGCCCGATCTGACGCTCGTGTACGGCGACACGAACTCAACGCTCGCCGGCGCGTTGGCGGCGGCCAAGCTGCACATCCCCGTCGCCCACGTCGAGGCCGGCCTGCGCTCCTTCGTCCGAGCGATGCCGGAGGAGATCAATCGCGTTCTCACCGATCACGTTTCCGATCTGCTGTTCTGTCCGACGCCAACGGCCGTGACGAATCTGGCTCATGAGGGAATCGACAGGGGTGTCCATCAAGTGGGCGATGTGATGTATGACAGCACGCTCTTCTATGCCCGGAAGGTGACATCGCTCGACGAGAACATGCTGCGGCGGTTGGGGATCGCCCCGAAGTCGTTCTATCTGGCGACCGTGCACAGAGCGGAGAACACGGATAATCGGGAACGGCTGACCGGCATATTCGCCGCCTTTGATGAAATCGCCACGCAGGTCTGTCCGGTCGTCGTCCCGCTGCACCCGCGGACGGTCAAGTACATTCATCAGTACGGTCTTCAGATCAGCCGTGCCGTGAGGATCATCGACCCCGCCTCGTACCTGGAGATGGTCGTTCTTGAGAAGAACGCGCTGAAAGTCCTCACCGACTCCGGCGGTGTCCAGAAGGAGGCATACTTCCTCGGCGTGCCCTGCGTGACCCTGCGCGAGGAGACGGAGTGGGTGGAGACGGTTGAGGTCGGCTGGAACACCCTGGTCGGATCGGATAAGGACGCGATTGCGGCGGCGGTGAACGCGCCTGCGCCTCAAGCCGTGTCCGGCGGCGGCGTGTACGGAAATGGCGATGCCGCTACTCGGATTTGTGAGATCCTGTCGCAGCACAGAGCGGGTTGACACGGGTCAGGGAGGCAGCCTTTCTGGGCGGCTCGTCATAGACAGGGTGGCATGCTTACGCGTGTGTAAGCGAGTTCCGCGGCTGTTCCGGATTCAAAACTCATGATGGGTGGCAGCGGCAAGCGCAGCTTGCCGATGGCTCGTGGAATATGCGTCAACACCATCGGCAAGCTTCGAAGGCTCCGCTTGCCGCTGCCACCCACATTTCTCACCTCGGCGGGGGTGCGTTCTCAGGAGGGTAGTCCCAGGTGCTTGGCGGCCAGATCGCGGACGTGGTCGCCGATGGCCAGGCACGCGGTGGCGGCGGGGGAGGGTGCGTTGAGGACGTGGATCGCGTGGTCGCTGATCTCGATCTTGAAGTCGTCGAGGGTCTGGCCCCAGGGACCGACGGCCTGGGCACGGACGCCGATCTTGCCCGGGCGAATATCCTGTGGCTCGATGGTGGGGATGAATCGCCGCAGCGTCCGCAGGAAAAGCCGCCTGGAGATCGCTCGCGCGTACTCATGCAGGCCGTAGCGAGCATTCCTGGCGAAGAGGACCCATGTCCCCGGGTAGCTTAATGAGGCCGCGGTGTCCCTCAGGCTGAACGATGTCTTCGTATATCCCTCTCGCTTGAACGCGAAGACCGCGTTGGGGCCGCAATCGACGGTGCCGCTGATCTTGCGTGTATAGTGAATCCCGAGGAACGGAAATCTCGGGTCCGGCACGGGGTAGATCAGAGCCCGGACCTTCTCGGCTGCCTGCGGGGCCAGGTCGTAGTAGTCACCGCGAAACGGGATGATCCGGATGCCGGGATGGACGCCATCCAGTCTAGCCACACGGTCGCAGTTGAGCCCGGCACAGTTGATCACGAGTCTCGCTCTGATCTCGCCCTGGCGGGTCACCGCGATGGCCCCCGAGCCGTTACGTTGAAAGCCCACGACCTCGTGATTCAGCAGAATCCGGTTATCCCCGCCCGCCCGTCCGATAAGCTGAGAGAGAGCCTCCGGCCACCTGTGTGAAGTCGATAATTCCGGTACCCGGCACGTGGAGCCCGCGTATTCCCCGGCAGGCCGGCTCGGTTTCCCGGATTCGCTCCGGGCCGATCTCCTCGATGGCCTCAACGCCGTTGGCCCGGGCGTAGTCGAGAATCCTGCGCATGTGGGGCATCTCGCGTTCCTCGGTCGCCACGACGATCTTGCCGCAGATCCTGAACGGCACGCCATGGTCGCGGGCAAACTCGATCAGCTCCCGGCGTCCCTGCGTGCACATCCTGGCCTTGGCCGACCCCGGTTTATAGTAGAGCCCCGAATGGATGACGCCCGAGTTGTGGCCCGTCTGGTGGGAGGCCAGCGAGCTTTCCTTCTCCAGGACGCACAGATGCAGTCCAGGATGGCGATTGACGATCCTGTATGCGACGGCCAGGCCGACGATCCCGCCGCCGACCACGGCCACGTCATAGCCACATGGGTTGCCCATCGTGCAGATGCCCCCCACTCATCGGGTGCCGGGAGTGGCGGATCCCACACGATCCACACCCTGCCTGCGGCACCCGTGACAAACGGGAATGAAGTAAAAACGCCGGCAAGCCTGCCTGTCAAGCCGGAAATTGGCCTCTGGAGCGGTGAAAGACCTGGAAATGTCCCGAAATGCTCTTGACAGCAGGGGGGAAATCTGCTATGGTAAGGCATATATTGAGTATAAGGTTGAGCACGTTCGGTACAGGAGGTGCCGCCCGTGCCTGACCATAATGCGAAAGGCGCATGTCATGGAGGATATGGTGCCCCGAACGAACCATACGCCGTACACGGAGCAGGAATTGGCATTGGCTGAGGGGCTCAGGGTTGAGCCGTCGCTCATCCGGGCGCTCCGTGACGTAGCAGAGAGAATCCGTGAGACGAATGTGAGCAATTGGTCGAACCCTCTGGTCGGCTGAGACTCTCGCAAGCGTGGACATGGATTGACTGCCAAGGGTGATGAATTCGATCATCTTGTGTGCACGACTTCAAGCGGCACGGATGGAGGCCGGGTTCCCTGAGGTATGGAGGGACTGCCAAACGGTACTTGCGCTGGGTTCATGCGCGGCGGGCAGGGAGCCCCAGGATCAGGACATCCGTGAGGAGACACTCCCGGCATCCTGACCGGCATGGGCTCTCAGAAGAGCCCGCCCCAAGCCTGGCGATGTGATAGATCGACAATGATGGGACAAAGCGGACGTACTATTATTGCGTTCAGGTGGTTTCCTGCCGGTTCTCGCAGATGTCACGGAAAGTAGTTAAGGCAGGCCTGAAAACGTCCGAAAGCAGAGATCGGCGCCCTGTGCAGGTGTCGGTTGCTGGTGCTGGTTCGGTCAAAAAATGAGAACAATAGCAATAGCGAACCAAAAGGGCGGCTGTGGCAAGACGACGACTGCCGTCAACCTCGCGGCGGCCCTGGTTCAAATGGGCTACAAGGCACTGCTTGTCGATCTTGATCCGCAGGCGTGCGCGACTCAGGCTCTCTATGGCGAGCCGGACGCTGCCGCTGCAACCGTATATCATCCGCTGATGAGCACCGAGATCCCCCTGTCCGCCGTCGTTGTGCAAACGCATATAGAGCAGCTTGACCTGGTGCCAAGCAATGTCTCGCTTGCGGCGGCAGAGATGAATTTGCTCGGCAAGCCCGGCAGGGAACTGCGTATAGCGCGGGCGTTCAGGACGGTACGCGACAATTACGAGGTATGTGTAATCGATTGTCCGCCTTCTCTGGGCGTGCTGACGCTCAACGCGCTGGTCGCCAGCACGGATGTGATCGTTCCGATCCAGGCGGATTCCTACGCACTGACGTGCGCGCAGCGGCTGCTCGAGACCGTCCTGATCATCCGGCAGCGGTTCCATCGCTACTGCGCGGGAAATCTTCGGCTTGTGATGACCTATGTAGAGGACAAGGGCGCGTTGAGCAAGCGGACCCGGCGGCAGATGCATGAGCTGTTCGGGGACCTGGTTCTCAAGACAGTCATTCACCGTACGGTTGTCTTGGCGGAGTCGCTGGCGGCAGGCCAGGCGGCTCTCACGTATGCGCCTTCCTGCGTCGCCGCCGCCGAGTACCGGAAACTGGCCGAAGAATTGATCGGCCAGGAGGGAGAGCCGATGGAGGAGGAGGCGCTCCTGGAAGTGGCTGCGATGGCCCGGAATGCCCTGGGCTTGGGACAGGCGGAGTCTGTCCAGTTGTCCGCTGCCGCTGCACCTGACGTCGTACATCCTGATGTTTTTGAAGACTCACAGGCTCCTGCTCCTGAGAGACCTGCCGCCGCAAGGCGCAGGGCCCTTGGCGATGCCTCGGCGCAGCGATCAAGGTCCGCGGCGTCGAAACCTCGCAGTCACAAGCTGCCAAAGGCCCGCGTGCCGGCCAAACCCCGCAAGCGATCTCTTGCCGGGGCTAAGCGACCGGCTGAGCAAACGACAGGCAAGACGGTTGAGCCTCAATGGGCGAATGCTCCTTCACATGCGGCATCTCCCTTGCCGTCTACCCCCGTCGGACAGCCGCGATCTGATCAGGAGGGACCGAAGGCTCCTGAGCCGCGCGTGGCCACAATGGCAGCACGCGGTGCCGGATTCCTTGTGCCATCTTCTGAACCCGTGGGTCGCTGGCAGGGAAAGGGCAGACGAATCCTTCTCGGTTTGACGGTGGCGGTTGTTCTCGTCCTGGTAACGGTGGGCGTGATCGCCGGCCTGGGTTTGATAAACGGAGCGCCGATCGCCACCCCGGCCAGACTGGTCACGCAGGAAGACACGCCGCTGACGGCCACCCTGGCGGCAAGAGATCGGAACCGCGACCATCTGACTTACCACGTCGTGCAGGATCCGTCGCATGGCCAATTGAGCGGGACCCTGCCCGAGGTGGTCTATCGTCCCGCAGCGAATTACAGTGGCCCCGACAGCTTCACCTTCATTGCCAATGACGGCAGGGTGGATAGCGAGCCGGCCACGGTTTCCATTACGGTCACCGCCAAGAACGACGTCCCTGTCGCCACCGTCCAGTCCGTTCAGGTGGAAGACAGCAAGTCGATGGCCATCACGTTGAAAGCCAGCGATGCTGACGACGACCGGCTGAGGTTCAGCATCGTCAATCAGCCGAAGCACGGCACGCTCGCGCCCGGCCCTCAGTTTGCCAGCGATGGGAAACTCGTCTACACGCCTCAAAGTGGTTTCGTCGGTCCGGACAGTCTCACGTTCAAAGTGAATGACGGCACGATAGACTCCAGCCCCGCCGCCGTGGCGATGGAGGTCGTTCACCTGAACAGACCGCCGGTGGCCGGGGAAGGGACCATGACGACGCAGGAAGATGCGCCGGTGGCCATCACGCTGGCGGCGACCGATGCGGACAAGGATAAGCTCACGTACGTTGTCACGAAGGGTCCGGCAAATGGGACTCTGGAAGGGGCCGCGCCCAACCTGCGATACGTCCCCAAAGCGAATTTCAACGGCACCGATGCGTTCACCTATGAAGTCCGTGACGGCAAAGGCGGAACCGTCAGCGCCACGCTGACCGTTCAGGTCGGCCGGGCCAATGATGCGCCTCTGATCGGCTCTGAGCCGGTGACTTCCGCGGTAGCGGGCCGGCAGTACACCTACGATGTCGATGCGACGGATCCCGATGAGGGAGATGCACTGACCTACGCCTTGATCGAAAAGCCGCAGGGGATGTCTCTGGATCCCGCCAGCGGGTCGATCCAGTGGGTTCCGACCGAGGCCCAGATGGGAACCCACAACGTCGTGGTGGAAGTCGTGGATAACAGCGCGACACCGGCCTCAGGCAGGCAGTCCTTCGATGTCACAGTGGGGCCCCGTACGCCTGAGAAGACGATCCTGACTGTATCGGGCGGCTACGATCAGAGCAGCCAGAAGAAGCTCTCCGCCGGCGACCTGCAACGGATCCAGGCTGCGGACGACGAGGCGTGCCAGATCCCGGGAGGGGCTTTCACGGTGTTCGATTTCTCGAAAGTGTCCATTCCGGAGGGCGCCAAGATCTCATCGGTCGTCCTGTACGTCAGGCACTTCGAGGAATCGCAATTCGGGTCCGGCAAGCTGGAATGGAAGGTGGGCACAGGCTGGCCGGCCAGTCCGTCTTCCTGGGTGTCCCTCACTCCTTCCGTGTACGACGGGCAGCGCAACAAAGGGACTGTCGCATGGGATCTGAATGGTCTGGCCAGCACGCCGGAACGTATCAATAGCATTCAGGTGCAGGTCAAGAACAACGGCCAGAAAGCGACGTTCGTGGATCGCGTTTATGTCGTAGTTCTCTGGCAGTAGTCTTAATGCCGAGGATTCCCCCGAGGTTGCTGCGACCCGGAACTCAATCCGGGAACTCTATACTCCGCACTTCTTCCTGATGTGTTGATTTCCCTTGACGAGGGCAGCCGTTTCGCATACATATGCCGCAGATTTGGTCTGACGGTAAAAGGCCGGAGCCTGCGGGAACTCGCCCACGGGCCGCCAACGGCAGACCGAAGACTCCAGACTACGGGCTATGCATTGGAAAGGGCTGCGCACAATGAAGGTCAGTCACAGGGCACAGAGTGTTCCACCGTCGGCGACATTGGCCGTAACCAACAGGGCCAAAGAACTCAAGGCCCAGGGCAAGGATGTCGTGGGTTTCGGGGCCGGCGAGCCGGATTTCGATACGCCGGACTACATCAAGGAAGCTGCGATCAAGGCCCTGAAAGAGGGCAAGACGAAGTACACGCCTGCGTCCGGCATCCCGGAGTTGAAGGCGGCCATCGCGAAGAAGCTTGAGACGGAGAACGGCCTGAAGTATGCCCCCGAGCAGATCGTCGTCAACATCGGCGGCAAGCACTCCGTGTACGAGGCGATGCAAGCCGTGCTCGACCCGGGCGATGAGGTGCTCCTGCCTGCGCCTTTCTGGGTGACGTATCCCGAGGCGGCCAAACTGGCCGGCGCCACCGTCAAGATCATGGAGACGAACAAGAAGAACAGCTACAAGATCACGCCCGAGCAGTTGAAGAAGGCGATCACGGGCAAGACGGCCATGCTCGTGCTGAACTCGCCGAACAATCCCGGCGGCTTCAGCTATACTCCCGATGAGCTGCGGGCACTGGCCAAGGCCCTCGAAGGCACGAATGTCTGCGTAATGTCGGATGAGATCTACGAGAAGCTCATCTATGGCGACACGAAGTTCATCAGCTTCGCGGCGTTGAGCGAGGATGCGTATAAGCGAACGCTGACACTGAATGGCTTGAGCAAGACGTACTCGATGACAGGCTGGCGTCTCGGCTACACGGCAGGACCTGTGGAGGTCATCAAGGCGATGAGTCGGCTGCAGGACCATATGACGTCGAATCCGGTGACGTTCGCCCAGTACGCTGCTATCGCGGCGATGGGGCCCCAGTCGGCGGGTACTATCGAGAAGATGCGGGTCGAGTTTGAAAAGCGTGCCCGGTACATGACCGACCGCCTGCGGGCCATGAAGGACGTCGAATGCACCGAGCCGACGGGTGCGTTCTACTGCTTCCCTGACGTGTCGGCTCACTACGGCCGGACCATAGGCGGGCTCAAGATCACCGGCAGCGATAGCTTTGCCAAGGCTTTGCTGGAACAGGCCAATGTCGGCGTCGTGCCTGGTTTGCCTTTCGGCTGTGATGCGAATGTCCGTCTGAGCTTTGCCTGCTCCATGGAGCAGATTACCAAAGGTCTCGACCGGATGGAGAAGTGGCTGAGTCAGTAGGAACTGGCTTGTTTCATGCGATCGATGAGCAGGGCGAAGTGGACGCTCGGGTCCAGCCTTCTTGTCGCGGGCCTGCGGTCGCCGTACAGGGTCTTGAAAATCTTGCCCGCTTCCCACACTCGCGGCTCGATCGTCACGCGTGCCGAGAAGCCATATTGCGTCAGCCCATCGAGCGTGGGAACCGTCAAGGGGCGAGTCTCAGCGTCTTCACAGGCAGACACGGAACGCAAGAGGCAGGGCGTGACCTGGCCATCATCCAGACCGATGTCGAAGTTCCTTTTGCGGATCACCTGGCTAAACCACCGCGTAGAGTACCAATCGCCCCGAACTGACTCGGAGGCCTGTCTGGATACGGCCGCCGGCTGCGGGCCGAGCAATTCAAGCTGCTCTCGCAGAACCAGCGTCACGGCGTCACTGAACGTGCGCTCCTGGTCCTGCAGGGCCGCCACCCCGACACACGTTCCGAGCAGGTTCGAGTAGCTGTCCTCCCAGGAGAAGGCCGACTGGAAGTCCGACTCGTATGCCTTGGGCCTGAAGTCAAACCAGGTGAGCATCTCATGCCAGGTCATCGCCGTGAAGGCGAGATACTGTCCGAGTTGCCGTGAGACGTCGCGTGCCACACGCTCCTTCTCGGCGATGGGCCGAGAATCCCAGTCTCGCGGGTACGTCAGTTCCACGAAGTAGCGTGAAGGCTCTCTCGACTTGAATAGGAACGTTGTCTGCTGCCGGCGAAGGTGCTCGAATGTCAGGGCCGCGAGAAAGCCAGTCCAATCGGCCGCTTTGCGCACATGGGCAATGTCAATGTGCCCGGCATGACAGGTGTATAGGATGCCGTTGCCCTCTGCCCCATCGAGCCAGTACCGGTGCGATCCCAAGTCTTCGAGCCCTATGAATCGCACGGCATGGCTCGCGGTGGGATAGGACCCCGGCCGGATTCGCGGCGCGATCCTGGCATCGAGGCCCCGGAAGGTCCATTCTTCCGGCGAGCCGGATTTCGCAGGCCGGCTGAGCCCTTGGCACGCCACCGCTCCCACCAGGGTGCTCGTACTCTGGCAACCGCTCATGCCGAGCAGAAGCAGCAGTAGTGCCCAGACGGTCAGCGAAGAACGCACCATATAATGCCCAAAAACTAGCAGGTCAGCCGATGTGTACCTTCGGTTCACCCCAATCTTACCCGGCAATTTGAGGCAAGGCAACTGTCGCCTTGTGTGACACAGACTTTTCGTCGAAGTAGCCAAACCGTAGCACCAGGCATGCGGAGAATTTGTGGGATGTGAGCAGAAAGGTCTTGCAATCGGATGAACTGCTATTCATAATCCGAACCCATCGTCAAAGGAAAGAACACAGGTTCGGCTACTGTGTGTTGCGATGTGGAGACCTATGTATGATGCCTGCGGCAAAACCACCGCGAAAAGAGCGTGAGCGCTTGCGGCACCGTGAGGAGATTCTCTCGGCGGCGCTGCGCCTGTTCGCGGAGCGGGGATTCTACAACGTCTCCATGCAGGAAATCGCGAAAGCGGCGGAGTTCGCCACGGGGACCCTGTACAACTTCTTTCCGAGCAAGGAGGACCTGTTCTTCGAGGTGCTGGTGTCCTGTGCTGAGGAGAGCATCGCTTTGGTTCTGGACGCGCTGGACGGTCCCGGCGACGAGGGAGAGAAGCTGGCTCGATTCATCCGGGTTCACGAGCGGATCGCCGTGGAGCAGGCGGTGGCTATCCAATTGTACCTGCTGGAGAGCCGCGGACGGTATCTGCCCGGACCGAAAGTCGAGGCCAAGAAGAAGGAGATCGACGAGCAGGTGATCTCCCGGCTCTCGGACGTGATTGCGGCGGGTGTTCGCAAGGGGTTGTTCAACAACATCGATCCGCTCATCGCGGCGAAATGCTTGCAGGCCACGCTGGAATCGATGATCCTCGCCGATCCACAGGGGATAGATTTACGGGAGGACCTCAATAAGGTCGAGGCCGTGTTCTTCAGGGGGATTTCGAAATCGTCGGGAGACAGCCGTGACGTATAACACCCTGTCGATGCCCCCGATAGCATTTCTGGTGATTCTGCTTTTGACTGAGACTATGATTAGCCCCTCAGTTGTTGAAGGCAGTTGACTTCGTGGAGATTCTTGGAGGTTCCTGATGGAATTCCGTGCAAGGTTGGTGGTTAGAGCGATGCTCGTTTCGACGTTCCTGGTTGGCGGTCTCTTGCCGAGTAGCTGCGACCGCCGGCAGCAAGCTGCGCCCCCGCCCCCTGTCCCCGAAGTTGCTGTCATGACAGTTCAGCCGCGACAGGTCGTGCTGACCACGGAATTGCCGGGGCGCACATCTGCGTATCGCGTTGCGGAGATCCGGCCTCAGGTCAACGGCCTCATACAGAAACGTCTGTTCACGGAAGGTTCCGATGTTCAGGCCGGCCAGGAACTCTACCAGATCGATCCCGCCCCCTTCCAGGCGGTACTCAACAATGCCAAGGCCGCCCTGGGTCGGGCCGAGGCCACTCTGCCCGCCATTCAGTTGAAGGCCGACCGCTTCAAGGAGGCCGTGGTCGACAGAGCGGTCAGTCAGCAGGCCCTCGACGATGCGAATGCCGCCCTGAAACAGGCGGAGGCCGATGTCCTGTTCTGGCGCGCCACGGTAGAGACGGCAAGCATCAACCTTGCCTATGCACGGGTCGTTTCGCCGATCTCCGGGCGCATTGGCAGATCCACCGTGACGGACGGTGCCATCGTGACAGCCTATCAGCCCGTGCCTTTGGCCACGATTCAGCAATTGGACCCCATCTACGTCGATGTACCTCAATCCACGGCCGAGTTGCTGCGTTTACAGCAGCGCCTGAAGGAGAAAAGCCTCAACCGCGACGGGACCGACCAGAACAAGGTGCAGCTCAAACTGGAAGACGGTACTCTTTATCCTTTGGACGGTACGCTCCAGTTCCGGGATATTTCTGTGGATCCGATGACGGGTTCCGTGATTCTCCGGGCGGTGTTCCCGAATCCGGACGGCATCCTCCTGCCGGGCATGTTCGTCCGTGGGGTCGCGAAGGAAGGCGTCAATGAACAGGCCATCCTGATTCCCCAACAAGCGGTGTCGCGCGATCCGAGAGGCAATCCGATGGCCCTGGTCGTAGGTGGCGAGGGCAAGGTTGAACAACGGATGCTCAGCCTTGACCGAGCCATCGGCGACCAGTGGCTCGTCTCGACGGGTCTGATGCCCGGCGACCGGGTGGTCGTAGAGGGTATGCAGAAAGTGCGTCCTGGTGCTGCCGTCAAAGAAGTCCCCTTTGAGAGCGGCACAAAGCAGGGGACGGAACCAGGCAAAGCGGCCCAGCCGGCCCCCACATCGAAGTAACGGAGGCTCACCATGTTATCGAGATTCTTTCTGGAGCGTCCGGTCTTCGCCTGGGTCATCGCCATTATTCTGATGGTTGCAGGTGGCTTGGCAATCCTCACGCTGCCCATATCGCAGTATCCTCCTATCGCTCCGCCGTCCATCGCCATCACCGCTTTCTATCCAGGGGCCTCGGCCGAGACGGTGGAAAACAGCGTCACGCAGATCATCGAGCAGAAGATGACCGGCTTTGACAAGATGCTGTACCTGTCCGCGAACAGCGATTCGTCGGGCTCGGCACGCGTCGAGTTGACCTTTGCTCCGGGGACCGATCCGGACCTGGCGTGGGCTCAGGTGCAGAACAAACTCCAGCTCGCGATGGCCAGCCTGCCGGAGGTGGTGCAGCGATCAGGCATCAGGGTGTCCAAATCCACCCGGAACTACCTGCTCATGGTGGGCCTGATCTCGGAAGACGCCAGCCTCAATGGCGACGATTTGCGGGACTATGCCCAATCCAACATCGAGAAGGTGCTTTCGCGAGTGCCAGGGGTAGGCGAGGTGGAGGTTTTCGGCAGCCAGTACGCCATGCGCATCTGGCTAAACCCCGACAAGCTGACCGAGTACCAGATGACGGTCGCAGACGTCATCTTGGCCATGAGGGCCTACAACGTGGAGGTATCCGCGGGCCAGTTCGGCGGAATGCCTGCGGCGCCGGGCCAGCGTCTCAACGCGGCCATCATCGTCCAAAGCCTGCTCAAGACGCCCGAGGAATTCGCCTCAATCCCGCTCCGCAGCAATCCGAATGGCTCCATCGTGCGGGTCAAAGACGTGGGACGGGCGGAATTGGGCACCGAGTTCTATGACATGCAGGCCTACTATAACGGCAAGCCCTCTGCCATCCTGGCGGTCCGACAGGCAGCCGGGGCCAATGCTCTGGATACGGCCGATGCCATCCGGGCCAAGATGAACGAGATGAGCGAGTTCTTCCCCGCCGGCATGCGGATCGTGTATCCCTATGACACCACGCCCTTTGTCGAGGTGGCCATCGAAGAGGTCGTCAAGACTCTGCTGGAAGCGATCCTGCTGGTGTTCCTGGTGATGTATCTGTTCCTGGGGAACATGCGGGCCACGTTGATCCCGACGATTGCGGTGCCCGTGGTGATCCTGGGAACCTTTGCGGTGCTGGGGATTCTCGGCTTCTCCATCAATATGCTGACCATGTTCGCCATGGTGCTGGCTATCGGCCTTCTGGTGGACGATGCCATCGTCGTGGTGGAGAACGTCGAGCGGATCATGAGCGAGGAAGGCATCTCGCCCAAAGAGGCCACGCGTAAGAGCATGGACCAGATCACCAGCGCCCTGATCGGCATTGGGCTGGTGCTGTCGGCGGTCTTCGGCCCGATGGCGTTTTTCAAGGGGTCCACGGGCGTCATCTACCGCCAGTTCTCCGTGACCATCATCGCCTCGATGCTCCTTTCGGTGCTGGTGGCGTTGATCCTGACGCCGGTGCTGTGCGCATCGCTTCTTAAGCCGGTACCCAAGGGACATGAGCCCGCCGAGGGGGGCTTTTGGCTCCTGCGGCCATTCTTTCGATGGTTTGATCGCCTGTTCTTCTGGTCCAGAGATCAGTATCTGAAATTGGTCGGCCGGTCGCTCGCCCACAGAATCCGCTACGTGCTGGCCTTTGTTCTGATCGTGGGGGCAATGGTCTACCTCTTCCGGCAGATGCCTACCGCTTACCTTCCGGATGAAGACCAGGGAATCCTCATGGTGCAGGTTCTGCTTCCGCCGAACTCGACGCTGGAGCAGACTGAGAAGATCATGGAGCAGGTGAAGAACCATTTTCTGGAGGGAGAGAAGGATGCGGTGGCATCGTGCATGACCGTCTCCGGCTTCAATTTCTCCGGACGGGGACAGAACGCGGGCATGTCGTTTGTCAAGCTCAAGGACTGGAAGCTTCGCGAACGGCCGGACCTGAAGGTCGGCGCGGTCGCCGCAAGGGCTATGGGGGCGTTCTCCCAGATCCGTAACGCCATGGTGTTTGCCTTCGCGCCGCCGGCTGTCCTTGAACTCGGTACCGCCAAGGGATTTGATTTTCAACTGCTGGACCGCGGGGGCTTGGGCCACGCTGATCTCATGGCAGCCCGTAACCAGCTCCTCGGCATGGCGATGCAGGACCGCGTACTGGCCAAGGTCCGTCCCAACGGTCTGGAAGACGTGCCGCAGTATCGCATTGACGTGGACTGGGAGAAGGCCGGGGCCCTGGGCCTGCCGATCACCTCGATTCACAACACTATCTCAGCGGCCTTCGGCAGCGCGTACGTCAATGACTTCATTCAGGGCGGACGGGTCAAGAGGGTGTACGTCCAGGCAGATGCACCGTATCGCATGCTGCCCAACGATCTGGAAAAGCTCTACGTGCGCAACAATGCGGGCAAGATGGCTCCTTTTTCTTCCTTTGCCTCCGGTCACTGGAGTTCCGGCTCTCCCAAGCTGGAGCGGTACAACGGATTTCCTTCGATCAACGTCCTGGGCGAGTCGGCCCCGGGCCGAAGTTCCGGTGAAGCCATGCAGGCCATGGAAGGATTCGTGAAGAACCTGCCGCAGGGAGTCGGCTTTGACTGGACAGGACTATCCTACCAGGAGCGGCAAGCCGGCGCTCAGGCAGCTCCGCTGTACGCCTTTTCCATCCTGGTGATCTTCCTGTGCCTGGCCGCTCTCTATGAGAGCTGGCCCATCCCGATCTCCATCCTTCTGGCCCTGCCTTTGGGAGCCATTGGCGGCGTGATCGGCTCAACTCTCCGCGGATTGCCCAACGATGTCTACTTCCAGATCGGACTGCTGACGACTCTGGGCTTGACGACCAAGAACGCCATCCTGATCGTCCAGTTCGCCAAGGCGCGGGTGGAGCAGGGAATGGGTCTGATCGAGGCGACTCTGGAAGGGGCAAAGCTGCGACTGCGTCCCATCGTCATGACCTCACTGGCCTTCGGATTCGGCGTTCTGCCGCTGGCCTTTGCCAACGGGGCGGGCGCAGGCGCGCAAAAGGCCATCGGCACTGCGGTGTTGGGCGGCGTGATCACCTCAACGTTCCTGGTGACCCTATTTGCACCACTGTTCTATGTGTTGATCCAAAAGACCCTTGGCAAGCGCAACCGCCAACAAGCGGCTGAGATCGCCGAGCCAAATCCATCTGGGAATCCATAACATGAACAAGAGCATCTCTCTCTTAGTGCCTGGAATTGCCATCCTCCTGGCCGGCTGTAATCTGGCTCCGAGGTACGCTCAGCCCGAGGCTCCGGTGCCGGCCGAATGGCCACGCGGTGAGGCTTACCGCGAGCCCCAGACCGCGACGGATGCTACGCAAGCCCCGGAACTGGCATGGCAGGAGTTCTTCTCCGACGAGAAGCTTCAGGGGCTCATCGAGCTGGCGTTGACGAATAATCGTGACCTGCGGCTGGCCGCCCTGAATGTGGAGCGGGCCCGGGCACTGTACGGCATCCAGCGAGCCGAGCTGTTGCCCACGGTCGATGCCACTGCCGGCGGGATCAGGCAGCGCGTGCCCGCCGATCTCTCGGCCACGGGAAAACGCGCGACCGTGGAACAATACAGTGTCAATCTTGGCGTCTTCTCCTGGGAACTCGACTTCTTCGGACGCATCCGCAACTTGGAACGGCGAGCTCTGGAGGAGTATCTGGCCACGGAGGAGGGGCGACGCAGTGCGCAGATTCTGCTTGTCTCTTCCGTCGCCAATGCGTATCTAGTCCTTGCTGCCGATCACGAGGGCCTGTCCCTGGCCGAAACCACTCTGGTGAACCAGCAGGGCGCCTACAATCTGGTCAAGCGGAGCTATGACCTCGGACTGGCGCCCGAACTGGATCTCTATCGCGCCCAGACGCAGGTGGACACCGCCCGCGGAGATGTCGCCAGGTTTGTACAACTGGTGGCGCAGGATGAGAACGCACTGAACCTTCTGCTTGGCGCTTCGGCACCGGGCGAGTTACTGCCAACCGGGTTGAACGACGTTGCCTCTCCCGAAGAAATCTCTCCGGGCGTATCGTCCGAGGTGCTCCTGCGCCGGCCCGATGTTCTCGCGGCCGAGAGTCTGCTCAGAGCCGCCTATGCCGACATCGGCGCCGCCCGTGCAACGTTGTTCCCCCGCATTTCCCTGACCGCCGCAGTCGGCACCGCAAGCAGTGAACTGTCGGGACTCTTCGAATCCGGCTCGGGCACCTGGAGCTATGCGCCGCAGGCGGCGATGCCGATCTTCGATACTCGCGCATGGCTCGCGCTTAAGGTCACGAAAGTGCAGAGGGAAATTGCCCTGACCCAATACGAGGGCGCGATTCAAAATGCCTTCCGGGAAGTGGCCGACGCCTTGGCCGTGCATGGGACCGTGGACCAGCAGGTATCGGCACAGGAGTCCCTGGTCCACGCGGTTGCGGAAACCTACCGCCTGTCTACTATCCGTTACGATAGGGGGATTGACAGCTACCTGAGCGTTCTCGACGCGCAACGCTCTCTGTATGCAGCCCAGCAGGGGCTCGTTTCCCTGCGTCTGGCCAGACTCGCCAATCAGGTGAGGCTTTACGCTGCGTTAGGCGGGGGCGGCGATTTGCCCTCGGAAACGACGGAGCCTGAATCCTGATCTCCGTCATTCCAATTCGTCGGCCTGCTCCGCGGCCAGTATCGGGAAGAAACCGTTGGTCCGCTGGCACCCAGCGATACAGATGGGCTTCCTGAACGTCATAGTAGGGAACAGTAGCGGCAATCTGCCTTCAATCGCGGGTACTGCTGAACAAAAAGGATATTCTTGACGATATAGGAGGAAAGGCGTATTTTTGTCGCATCCTTTGTTGCTGGATAACCTGAGGTTTTCGCATCGAGCTGAAACAGGCAGATAATGCTGAGGGACTTCTTCTCGGACCTGAGAGCCGGGGGGCATTCGCCGGCTGGCCGATGATTATCGGCTGGACGGCGATGGTGATTTTTGCGCTGCACTCTTGTACGCATATGGTCGCCGCCGGTGATACATGGGTGGCGATGGCCTGCGGGCGGCATTTCGTCAACCACGGCGTCGATACCGTCGAGCCATTCAGCGCCAACTCGCACAAGGCCGGGCCGACGGCCGAAGAAGTGAAAACCTGGCCGAAATGGGCGCAGGCAATCACGAATACGGTGGGCTTGGATACCGTCCGCTATTGGCATCCGACCGGCTGGGTCAACCAAAACTGGCTGACGCACGTCATGTTCTACTGGCTCACGACCACGCTGGGCTCCGAGCAACAGCCGTATTTCGATGCCCTTGTCCTGTGGAAGTTCGCCATCTACATTCTGGCCGCCGTATGCCTGTACTTCACGACGCGAATCTATGGCGTGAACCGGTCGGTGGCGGTGGTCTTCGTGTGTTTCGCGTTGTTCATCGGCAGATCGTTCTACGACGTCCGTCCGGCCGGATTCTCAAATCTACTGGTTGCTGTCTTCACGCTGGTGCTCGCGCTGGCCAGCTACAGGAACAAGCTGTATATCTGGCTCCTCGTGCCCCTGGTGGTTTTCTGGTCCAACGTCCACGGCGGTTACATCTATGCGTTTCTCATGCTCGTGCCGTTCGTGGTCTGGCACGCGATCATGAACCTGCCGAAGCGATGGACGATCGCCGCTTACAGCATCCTGATGTGGCTGGCCCTCTTCGGCATGGCCAATCGATTCCTCCACCACGAGTACCTCAAGCCCGTCGCCGTCTCACACGACTGGGCCTTTTACCTGCTGTTGCTGGCCGTCGCAGGCAGTCTTGCACTGACGCGAAGCAGGCAGATCAGCGACGGCGGACTCATTGGTTTCCACGCGGCCGTGGCGTGCATCCTGTTCTTGCTGTTTCTGACGCGATTCTTCCCGCCGATGCCGATCAATCTCAATAGCCGCGAGAAAGATGTTCTGCTGGTCGATTTCGGGCTGGCACGGCTTTCCTACCTGGGCGTCTTCACGTTTGCCATGCTCCTCGGTGCGGTTGTCGTTCCCCTGCGGGAGAAGATCGTGCACGTGATGCCGCCGCGGGCGATCCTCCACACGATTGGCGCAGCGCCGTCGCCTTTGTGGCGATGGTTATCTTCAACCCGTTCCACCTGACGAACCTGACCCACACGTTCGAGATCTCCGTCAGCAAACATGCGGAGCGATGGCGGGACGTGCACGAGTGGCACCGGGCCTTCGATTGGGAAAACCCCGTCGGCACGGCGGTACCGTTCCTGGTGATGTATCTCCTCGGTTGGCTGCTCCTTGTTGGCTGGGTGGTCCTTTTCGTGTGGATATCCCGCAGAAAGGATCAGTCCGCCAGGAAGCGAGTCAAGGTCCAGGAGGAGCCCTATGCATGGCCGAAAGTGGACTTGGCTATGCTGGTCCTCGCCGCGATGACGATCTACATGGCCATCCGGTCACGGCGGTTCATCCCGATTGCCGCGTTTGCCGCCTGTCCCATCCTGGCCTGGTTGGCCGATCAGATGATCCGAGGTATCGCCGCGGTCGTCGTGTCCGATCCGTCGAAACGGCTCGAAGTCCCACGCATGGCTGACTGGGCACGTGCATTCCTTACCTTCCTCGGGACGGGGCTCGTCGCGTTCATTGGCCTGTGGTGGGGTCTCCAATTCAAATATGTGTACGTCGATCCCTGGCCGGCCGATCCCACGCTGGCATCGGTGTTCATGCGGATGACGGCGTCGGATGCCAAACCGTTCGCCGCTTCCCAGTTTATCTGCATGAATCAATTGCGCGGCAAGATGTTCAACTACTGGACCGAGGGCGGCTTCATCGCCTGGGGCGAAGAACCCGACCCCAACACCGGGCGCACTCCGCTGCAGTTGTTCATGGATGGCCGAGCGCAGGCGGCGTATAACGTAAAGGCGTTCGACCTGTGGACCCAGATCATGTCCGGCGGGCCCACCGTCCGACGGGCGGTCACCACTGGCCAGGAACTGACCACAAAGGATTACATCGAGATCGGCAACTGGATCAGCGAGCAGCTCCGCGCAGAGAATGTCTGGGTCGTCCTGATGCCCGCTAATCAGTTTGACAAGCCATTCGTCAGGGGCCTGGAACATAAGAATACGGAGTGGCCCGTCGTCTACCTCGACGACAAGCAGAAGCTCTTCGTCGATATCGAGACACCGCAGGGCAGGAGACTCTACGAGGGCATATTCACCGGGCAGACCGCGTATCCGGATCCGTACTCGGGCGACATGGCCCTGGGGCACAATCTCTTGTTGCTGGCGGACCCCGCGCAGCGGAAAAAGGGCCTCGAACTGATTGTCAAAGCGTTCAACGAGACGCCTTCGCCGGCCGCCGTGATTGAGATGCTCCTGATCGCGGGGCGATATCCGGAGCTCGTGGCACGCATCGATCAGGTATGCACGCAGTACGCGGAGGATTTTGCGAAGAATCAGAAGACCTACGCGCAGCAGAATGGCTACAATCTTCGGCTGGAAGCAGGCCGGCTGGTGCTGTTGCGGCTGGAGCAGGTGGCGAGGGCCCGGGGTGATGCCCACGCGGCCCAGGCGCACAGGAACACGTGCCAGATGTACGAGCGAGAGAGGGACAGGCTTTCGACAAAGAAGAGGTGGTGATGCATGGCTGAAAAGCACGGGCCGGCCGATCCGGCGCATCCCATTTCGATCACCGTTTTCTTCCCTTGTTACAACGAGCAGGGCAATGTCCGCCGCGTTGTGGAGCAGGCGATCGACGTCTTGGAGAAGCTCAGGGCCGATTACGAGATTCTCGTTGTGGACGATGGCAGCTCCGACGCCACGGGGCAGATCGCGGACGAAGTCGCGGCCGGCCATGGCCGGGTGCGGGCGATCCATCATCCTCACAACCTTGGGTACGGCGCGGCCCTGCAGTCCGGGTTCCGCGCGGCCGCCAAGGAGTTTGTCTTCTACACGGATGGCGACGGCCAGTTCGACCTCGCCGAGATGCCGCCCTTGCTGCCCCTGATGAACCAGTACGACATCGTCAGTTGCTATCGGATGAATCGGCAGGACAATCTGATCCGCAAGTTCAACGGCTGGGCCTGGACAACGCTGGTCCGGTTCGCCTTCTCACTGAAGGTCCGCGACGTGGATTGCGCTTTCAAGCTCTACAGGCGGGCGATTTTCGACGATATCCGGATGGACAGCACAGGGGCGCTGATCTCCACGGAGATCCTGGCGCGTGCCGTGCGAAAGGGCTACAAGGTGACGCAGAGGGGTGTGCACCACTACCCGCGAACGGCCGGGAGGCAGACCGGCGCCAATCCCAGGGTCATCGTCCGTGCCTTCCGCGAGCTCTTGAAACTGCGAAAACGTATCCTGGCCGGGCAGTAGCCATGCTGAACCAGAGGGTCAATCTGTTCGTCTACGGCTCGCTTCGCGACAGTCGGATTTTTCAGTCGGTCAGCGGCTTCGCGTTCACCCGCAGGCCGTCACGGCTCGACAGCAGGACGCTCTTCGCCGAGCCGGCGTTTCTGCCGCATTACCGCAGGGTCAGTCCGGACAACGTCTATTTCTACGCTGTAGAGGCCCCGGCGTCGAGGATCGAGGGACTCGTCATCCACGATGTTTCGTCGGCCGCCATGGCCGAGATCGATCGCTACGAGGGCAAACGCTACGACAGAGACACGGTTCGAGTCCACACCTCGCATGGGCTCGTGGAAGCGCAAGCGTACCTGGTCACGGCGGAGTCGATGCGAAAGCACTTCGGCGATCGCTTCCACGTCAATCTCATTCACGAGCTGTGGCTTCGCAAGCGAATCAACAGGTTCCTGAAGAAGCGCACCCGTCCGGGCGAGCGCACGCCCGACGCCGAGATCGAGCGCCAGGCGGATCGCGAGCTGCTCGCGACCACCGAGCGAGATCTCGTCATGACCCATTATCGTCGCGATGCCATCAGCGATTACTGCCTCGAGCACGAGCTGGATCGGCCCCGGCCCAGCATCAAGCACCTGTACGAGGAGCCCGAGGCCCCGCCCTACGTTCGCAACTACCTGGCCATGGTCGTCGCGCAGGTGCTGCTCAATCAGTTCGACGAGCAGATCCAGGGCCGCTACCGGTTCGAGCTGGAGCATATGCGGGTCAGTCAGCGGTACTTCGCCCGCACGATCAGCCTGCTGGCGGCCCTGCAGATGATCAACACGAATCGCGCTATTGTCGAGCCTATTATCCAGAAAGGTCTCGACGCCATGCCGTTTGAAAAGCACGATCTGATCGATTATGTGAAATACGCGGTCCGGGCATCGAAGAGCATCTTCGAACGCCGGGTGATCGAGGATCATTTGAACCGGATTCGATCCAACCTGCAACCCGGACTGGTTCCGCTGGGCTGCGAGCTGGAGCTGAGCAACGTCGGCGCCGGCGCCGTCGAGCCTCTGCGAAGCGCGACGAAGGCCGTGGATCCGGTCTATGACGGCTTCCGGTACTTCTATGATTTTCACCTGGACGTGCTGTGCTGGAAATTGGGCGGCTACATTGACGACCACAGCGGGTACACGGACCGTCCCCGCCGGCGCGGGTTCTTCGAGATCGCTCCGGGCCGGCTCAGCGTGGCGGGCGAGCTGTCGCGGCCGGCCACTGCCGACCCGTGGCTCCTGAGCCAATTGATCAATCAGTTGGTCGCGTTCTTCCAGGTCCGTCCCCATAGCCTGCACTTGTCATTCCAGTTGCGCAGAAACCAGATCGACGAACAGCGGGTGCTGCCTCTGGGCTTCGTCAAATGCCTGCTGGCGCTCGGCGGAGGCCCAGCGCCCGGGCCGCATGGGATCTGGATCTCGCGCCTGTGCCAGGGGGAGATCACGCAGGTCACCACCGATGAGGAGTTGGTCTTTGCCCGGACCAGCCGGCGCAACTGGTATCTCGGCGGCGATGACATCGGCGACAGGCCACCCGCCCAGGCCACCACACACATTCAGCAGTACAAGTTCATTCGGCTGGAGAAGAGCACGAACTATGAGCCCCTGATCCTGTGCCTCAAGGGGCTGCAGTTGGGTTTCAATCCGGGCGATTACCTGCGGCCCGAGCAGATGCAGGCCGATCCGCGACTGGCCCGCGACTACCAGGAACTGAAGGAATGGGCGGCCCGGCCCACGGAAATCGGCCGGCAGACCATCAGCCGATTTCTCGATGTCGTCCGCCAGGGACTTATGCACGAGCGTCACCGCCGCCCGGCCCACAACCTCCACTACATCGACTGGGCCCTCAGCTCCATCGAAGCCCAGTTGGCGCACTTCAATCAGCAGTTGAACGAGCCCAAGCCCTAACGCGCATTTGTGCTGCGAGTCGTACAGGCCCAGGCTGTTTACCGGCGCACATGCTTTCGGTACTCCGGCGTCTGCTTCAGTCTCTCGATGGCATAGCGGGCGATTTCATTGTGGTCGAAGGCCAGGGCGGGCAGGTGCTCGATATCGAACCACTGGACATTGGCGGCATCATCGGCGGCTTTGACTTGTTCCGGGTTTTTTCCGGCGATGCCGAAGTAGGCGACTGTGATCGTGCGTCCTCGCGGGTCGCGGCCGGGCTTGCCAAACGTGCGAAGCTGCTCCAGGGGGACACCCGTCAGCCCCGTCTCCTCCGCAAGCTCGCGGGCTACCGCCTCGGGCAGGTCTTCCTCGATCTCGACGAATCCGCCCGGCAACGCCCAGCGATCTTGGAAGGGTTCACGTTTCCGCTGGATTAGCAGCAGCCGGGGCTTGCCGTCGAAAAATGCAAAGACCGCCGCATCCGCCGTAACCATTGGCCGTGGCCAATCGTAGACGTATTTACCTTGCTCCGCCATGCCCGTTGACTCCTTCAGATCAGCGTGCGCGAATGTACAGATGTCCAAACACCATTCTATGCCCGAAATTAGAGACCGCAAGTATCGAGTTCCGGCAACGATTGCCTTGGGCTCCGCCATCGCGTACAATTCACAACTTATGACCGCATCATACAAGAATATCTTGTTGATCAAGCCCAGTTCGCTGGGCGATGTCGTGATGGCCCTGCCGGCGCTGTCGGCGCTGCGCAGAAGTCTCCCACAGGCGCGGATAAGCTGGCTGGTTCGCCCGGAGTTTGCCCCGCTGATTGAGGGACACCCGCACCTCGATGAGATCATCCCATTCGACCGCAAGTCGCTAGGTAGGGCGTGGCGACATCCGACAGCCCTGCGGGAGTTGACCTCTCTGGTTTCCAGGCTTCGTCGCAGCCATTTTGACGCCGTGCTCGACCTCCAGGGGCTTTTCCGATCCGCATCCCTGGCCTGGCTCTCCGGCTGCAAACAGCGTTTCGGCCCGATTTGGCGCAAGGAGCTGGCCCACTATTTCTACACCACGGCCATCCCACCTCGGCTCGAATGGGTCCATGTGGTTGACTATTACCTTAAGCTCATCGAAGCAATGGGCGGCGCCGACCTGCGCGTGGAATTCGTGCTGCCCCAGAAACCGGACGCAGCCGCAGCCGCACGCGATCTGCTCTCGCGTCACGGCGTGAACCTCGACCGCTATGCGGTGATTATTCCTGGCTCGGCTCAAGTCAGTAAATGCTGGCCCGCCGAGCGATTCGCCGCCCTGGTCGACAGGCTCGCGTCGGATCATGGCTTGACCGTCGCTGCCACGGGCAGCAAATCCGAGGGCGGGATGATCGAACAAATCCAGGCTCTGGCAAAGCACCCCATCGCCAACCTCGCCGGCCGCACGTCACTTCCCGAGTTGACGGAGGTGCTTCGGGTGGCCAGGCTCGTGGTGAGCAATGACACCGGCCCCGGTCATATCGCCGCTGCGCTCGGCAGACCGTTGGTCATGATGTTCAGTTGGTCCAACCCTCTGCGGGTCGGTCCTTACCACCGGCCGGAATGCATCGTCGCCCGTGACATATCCAGCAGAGGCCTGGCCATCAAAAGCCCCAACCCCCGGCACGCCATCCAGCACGTCACCCTCGAAGAGGTCTACACCAGAGTCGTCGAGCAACTCTCGGGTAGGAACTTGGACACCGGAGATCGCAGGTAATATCTGCAAATCTGCCGCCTCATTGACCTCGCGGTGCAGCCTTTCTACGGCCCAATTCTCTGACAGCTCTCGGGCGATCCTCAAGTCGCCACGGAATCGGTCCGATATAGTGTGATTGCGCGAAGACTGCCTACGGAAGTGCGTTTGTGTTGGGAGGCATGATGATGGACATCAGAAACGAACTGACCTTAGAGCAATGCAGGGAGTTCTTCAGATGTATGAGCGAGAGCGGTATACATGCCGACCCTTGGTATGAAGCGGTCCCATATGAAGGCACGGAGAAAATGGTACACCTTGGGCTGTTTGCCAGCCAGGATGCATCTGCACAAGTGCAAGTTGCAGAAGGAGACGATTATGATGGTCTGGATACATTGGGCTCTTTCCTCAGCAACATTCCAGGTTTCTGCGGCTGGAGATTCTGGATAGAGCCAGGTGACTGGGAGCTAAGAAAAGGCCACTTCGTTATATTCGAGAAACGCATGTTTGTGGGTGGCAATCGAGAGCCTGTTGTGAGTCTCCTTAGGAGTCTTGGAGTCAGCCAGAAAATCATCGATCACACCCTGAACATGGTGGAAGAGAAGGTCCTCGGTTATGTCCTGTCGCCTTCTCTCGACGATGTGCAGACACTGATTGATGGCTTGACAGTCGGCGCCAATTCCCCAGATTATGAAGGGACCATTGAATTTGTGCAATCTCTTCTGGATCGCGCGAAGCAACCGTCATCGCAGACCAGTCAGATTTGAAGATGAGCATCCTAACGTCTTTCTTACTATGTCAGATGTCGGGAACAGCAAAGATGAATGACCTTCCGGATAAAATGAACACAGGTGCACTTGGGGAATTACTTGTCCAGATTCGCCTGCTCCAATTCGGGGTTCAGGCTGCCCCACCACTGAAAGACTCGGGTAATGACCTCATCGCGGTTCGCAAGGGAGTGTTCAAGGCAATCCAGGTCAAGACCACGACAGGGAACTCGTACAGTGCCAGGGATCTTCCTGAACGATATCACATCTTGGCGGTCGTAAAGCTCTGTGCTAGCAACGGGGAGGTTTGCCTTAACAGCTCCCAGGTATTTCTTATCCCGAAGAGCATGGTCAGCACAGCCCCAAGAGGCTGCGCCAGGCTCAGCGACTACCGGCTGACCAGAAAGCATGTGGATCGGCTCTTCATGGTGTAGCAACTGCATCTGGTCATGGCAGTCAGTCCTTTGGCTCCGGCCTACCGCCCGCGAACCACGCTGGCGCAGCGGTCGCAGATGTCGGGGTGCTCGGCGCTCGTACCCACGCTCGGCCAGTAGTTCCAGCAACGCTGGCACTTGGGATGGGGGCTCTTGCCGGCGGTGACGGTCGTTTGCACAGCGCCTTCTTCGAGCTTGACCTCGCTGACGATGCACAGGGCAGCGAATTGCGGGATGCCGAACTGCTTCAACGCCTCGGCGTCTTCCGGCGTGCAATGCATCGTGATGGAGGCCTCCTGATTGCTCGCGATGATCTTGTCGCGGCGCAGGCCTTCGAGGACCCGCAGGACTTCATCACGCAAGCCCATCAACTTTTCCCACTTCGGTTCCTGACCGGCGTAGTCGATGGAAGGATC
Source organism: Sedimentisphaerales bacterium (assembly GCA_963708075.1). Taxonomy (GTDB): domain Bacteria; phylum Planctomycetota; class Phycisphaerae; order Sedimentisphaerales; family Anaerobacaceae; genus PLanc-01. The sequence continues at coordinate 1,830,965 of OY970194.1, read as the reverse complement.
GACCTTGGGCATGTGGGCCAGGTGAACGCTGTCGCAGGCCTCGGGCTTGACCTTCATCGCCTCCCAGGCCTCTTCCGCCGTGTGCACGAGGACCGGCGCGAACATTCGCACAACTGTGCTGAGGACATGATACATGGCCGTTTGGCCGCTGCGGCGGGAGGGGCTGCCCGCCGGGTCGCAATACATGCGGTCCTTCAGCACGTCCATGTAGATGCTGCTCATCTCGACGGAGCAGAAGTTGTACGCCAGCGAGAAGACGCGATGGAACGTGAAGCTGTCGTACGCCTCGGTGACCTCGGCGATAAGCTTTTGAAGCCGCTGCATGGCCCACTGGTCGATCTCGAGCATCTGCTCGTAGGGCACGGCGTCTTTGCCCGGATCGAAGTCGTCGATGTTGCCGAAGAGGTATCGCAGCGTGTTGCGAATTTTGCGATACGCGTCCTGCGTCCTGCCGATCAACTCGTCCGTGCAGCGAACATCCTCCTGGTAGTTTACGCTCGAGAACCCACAGTCGCAGGATATCAGAGCCGTACTTGGTGATCTCATCTTGCGCATTCACGTAATTGCCGAGCGATTTCGATTGCTTCATTCCCTTCTCATCGACGGTGAAGCCGTGAGTCAGGACGCTCCTAAACGGAGGCTTCTCGATGGCCCCGAGTGCAGGCAGCAGGGAGAGCTGGAACCAGCCGCGGTGCTGGTCCGAGCCTTCAAGGTACATATCCACCGGCACGGGCCAGTGCTCGCGTCGCTGGCAGACGCTGTACCAACTGCAGCCGGACTCGAACCACACATCGAAGATGTTCTCTTCCTTTTGGAGTTCGTCGAGGTTGAAGCCCGCCGGCAGCGGGAAATCGTCGCCAAGGATTTGTCGAGGCGAGTGCGTGAACCAGCTATCGGAGCCGTGCTTCTCGGTATGGCGGGCGACGGCCAGGACCGATTCCTTTGTCAGCAGCGGCCGGCCATCCGGCATGACAAAGACCGGGATCGGCAGGCCCCAGCTTCGCTGGCGGCTGATGCACCAGTCCGGGCGCGATTCGAGCATGCCCGCGATTCGCTTCTGGCCCCACGCGGGAATCCACTGGACTTGCTCGACGCTCTCCATCGCCATCTGGCGAAGGGTCTTGCCGACATCGGGCAGGGGCTTGTCCACGCCGACAAACCACTGCTCCGTCGCGCGAAAGATCACGGGGTCCCGGCTTCGCCAGCAGTGCGGATAGCTGTGCTGGATCTCGCCCTGGGCGAACAGCCAGCCGTGCTCGCGCAGGTAGTTGTTCACGTCTTTTTCCACGTCGAGCACGCACCGGCCGCGAAGCCATGGCGGTACCGTATCGTCGTACCGGCCGTCGTCCATGACCGGCGAATACACCGCCAAGCCATATTTCTGGCCCGACATGTAGTCTTCCAGGCCGTGCCCGGGCGCCGTGTGCACGAGGCCGGTGCCGTCCTCGATAGTGACGTAGTCGGCCAGGACCACCATATAGGCGTCTTTGTCGGTCGGATTCCAGTCGACGAATGGGTGCTTGTATCGCAAGCCCTCCAAATCGCTGCCACGTACCTTCGCTTCGGCGACGTGATACTCACCTTCCTTTAGCCCGCCGGCCCGCACCACGGCATTGACACGCTCGGTGGCGACGACGGACACGAATTTGCGGCCGTCTTTCTGGTAGCTGATAGCCGTGTAATCGAGGAATGGGTGCACGGCGACCGCCAGGTTTGCCGCCAGCGTCCACGGCGTCGTCGTCCAGATCATGAGACAGACCTGGGCCTGCTGCGCCTGCTCGCTTGTCACCAAGCCCATTTCGACCAGTCGCTTTGTCGTCTCATCCGTGGTGGGGAAATTGACGAAGATGCTCGGCGAGGCAACATCCTTGTACTCCAGTTCCGCCTCCGCCAGGGCCGTCTCGCACCCGATGCACCAGTGGATCGGCTTGAGCTGCTTATAGACGAGACCCTTGCCGACCATCTCGGCGAAGACTTCGAGGATTCCCGCCTCGTAGCTCGGCTTGAACGTCAGGTACGGGTTGTCGAAGTCTCCGAACACGCCGAGGTCCTGGAACTGCCGGCTCTGGATCTTCACGTACTTGCCCGCGTACTTCATGCAGTCCCGGCGGATTTCCTGCTTGGGCATGGATTTGGCCTTCTCGCCGAGATCGGTCATCACCTTCGACTCGATGGGCAGCCCGTGGCAGTCCCAGCCGGGGATGTACGGCGCGTCGAAGCCCATCATCGTCCGGTACTTGACCACGAAATCCTTGAGGACCTTGTTGATCACGTGGCCCATGTGGATGTCGCCGTTGGCGTACGGCGGGCCGTCGTGCAGGATATAGAGCGGAGCGCCCTTGCGGGCCTCGCGAATCCGGGCGTAAATCTTCTGCTCAGCCCAGCGCTTGCGCATCTGCGGCTCGCGCTGCACCAGGTTCGCCTTCATCGCAAAGCTCGTCTGAGGCAGATTCAATGTATCGCGATAATTATGCTTCTGGTCATCCGACATTATCAACGTCCTCAAAGGCTCCCAAGAGTAAATGACGCATCATAAGTCTGCACGACGCCTATGTCAACTACAGGTCGAGGGCCTTGTGGAAGTCCATCAACTCCTGTGCCAGCGCGACGATCGCATCCAGATCCCGCCGCGTCGCCTTGCGGATCACTGCCTGCGTCTGCATCGTCTCTGCTCCAATAAAAAAGCCTTCCGGAGTCTGCTGCTCTGGAAGGCTTCACGTCAACTCGATATAAGCATTCTCAGGGCAGCTTTCTTCTCCCGCCAATAATTATGATCAGACCGATAGCGATCCGCTCGGTCCCGATCACCGCCCTGAATTGTCTACCCATCACTGTTCGCATGTGAATCTTTCTACGAACGTACATCTCATCACGTTTCTACCAGAATTCTCGGCTGCTGTCAATCGCGAGTTTAGCGAATTCACGCGCCGTGTCTGGCCGTTCACAGACTTGATCAGTCCGGCTCTGGCTCCGGCACCGGCGGTTCGCTCACGCCTGCCACCGCCCCGAGCAGATTGCCAAAGAGATTGACGGCGACGTTGTCCTCGCGGTGCCGCCGAATGAGCGTCTTCTGAGAGCCGCCGAAGTAGTACTGCACGCCGAAAAGGGTGTGGTCGTAATCATCTTCGCCCGCTGCCACGGTCGCGAAAACGCACAGGCCGGGAACGGGGGTCTGGTATTCGACCCCGAAGATGTATACTTCGAAATCGTCCGTTGTCGTGGCTGCCGCCGACAACATCAGATCCTCGAGCGGATAGAAGCGGCCTACGAGCCCGCCGTACCATGAGTCGTCGACGTCGCCACTCTGATGCCCCCCGAAGCCGCCGAATGTAAACTGATCCCAGTAGTACTCGCCCTCTGCCCCGACCCGGATGGCCTCGCTATTCTCCCATTCCGCCAGACTGGCGGTCAGCCCGACAAGTCCCAGCGTGGACTTGCGCCAGAAGGTATGCAGGCCGGCCCCCTTGATATCGTCCGGGTTGACCTCGCCGTACAGGCCATCGACCTGCAGGCCGTAACTGTCGCCGAGGGGAACCGCCGCCAGACCACCGACGCCTTTGCCCGTTTCGCCATCGATGTTCCCGTAGAAGCCATCGACCATGAAATTGGTCGTGGATACGGCTTCATTGGCTGCCGCGGGCACAAGCAGCGCAGAAACCAACCCCAGGACAATACCACAAGACTTGACAGACATGCTCATACTTTTCTCCAAACAAGGACCTCCAAACTCTATAATGCCGGAACGCTCCGGCACTACGGGCGGTGATGATACGACGGCAGGCGTGCGTTGTCAACAGGGCGATTGCTGAACGGCGGGTGCCTTGACGGGGCGAACCCGGATTCGTAGAATACTATGGATGGCGAAGACACTCTATATCATCGATGGCCACGCTCACATCTACGCGGCTTACTACGCTCCGATGAAGCAGCGGCTGACCAGCCCGAGCGGCGAGCCGACCAAGGCGACGTATATCTTCACGACGGCCATGGTTGGGCTCCTGGAGAAGCAGAAGCCGGACATGCTCGTCGTGGCCCTGGATAGTGCCGCCCCGACGCACCGGAGCACCGTCTTTGCGGAGTACAAGGCCCACCGGCCGCCGATGCCGGATGATATGCCCGTGCAGGTCAAGCGGATCGAGCAGGTCCTGGAGGCGATGCGGATCCCGGTCTTGCGGATGGACGGCTTCGAGGCGGACGACATCATCGGGACGCTGGCGAGGAAGGCCGCCGCCGACGGAGTCGAGGTGTTCATCTGCTCGAAGGATAAGGACATTCTGCAACTGCTCGACGGTCATATACGGGTGTTCGATGTCAAGACGGGCAAGGTGATCGACAGTCAAGTGATGAAGGCGGAGATGGGGATCACGCCGGGGCAGATCGTTGATTGCCTGGCCCTGGAGGGCGACGCCGTGGACAACGTGCCCGGCGTGCCTCTGATCGGGGAGAAGACCGCCCGGGAGCTGATCCGCACCTACGGCGACCTCGATAACCTTTACACCCATATCGACGAGATCAAAGGCAAGCGGGGCGAGAACCTTCGTAGCTCCAGGGAACAGGCATACGTCAGTCGGGGCCTCGTCACACTCGATTGCGAGGTTCCGCTGGAGATGGACTACGAGGCGTTTGCGGTGAAGGAGCCGGACAAGGAGAAACTCACGGCGGTCTTCAGCGAGCTCGGATTCCATCGGCTTCTGAGCAAGCTCAATCCGCAGGAAAGCCCCGCAGAGAGCCCGGGCAATCCTGCGCCGGCAGTCGAGGCGCCGCCACTTCCGCCGCCGCTGCTCCCTCGCGACTCCATGAAACCGGCCTCCGCAGGGACCACGGCGCATCAGTACACGCTGGTCGATACGGCCGAGAAGCTGGCGGCCATGATGGCGGAGCTGCGAAAGCAGAAGCTCATTTCCGTCGATACAGAGACGACCTCGGTCAATGCGGTACGGGCGGAGCTGGTCGGAGTAAGTCTGTGCTGGCAGCCACATCGGGCGTTCTATGTGCCCGTCAAAGGCCCGCTGGGCTCGTCGCATCTGGATGTTGCGACGGTCCGCCGGGAATTAGCCCCGATCCTGGCCGATGAGCGCGTCCAGAAGATAGGCCAGAACCTGAAGTACGACTTGATCGTGCTGCGAAATGCCCAGATGCCCGTCCGGGGCGTCTATTTCGATACGATGGTGGCCTCCTATTGCCTCGATCCCGAGCGCATGTCGCATTCGATGGACAACCTGGCGATGGACTTTCTGGCATACGAATGTGTGCCTATCGTTGCCCTGATCGGCAAGGGGAAGAACCAGTTGACGTTCGACCTGGTCGATCTGGCTGCTGCCTGCGAATACTCGGCGGAGGATGCCGATATTACGTACCAGCTTTACCTGTGTCTCAAGGAGAAGTTGGAGCGCGAGCCGCAGCTCAGCAAGCTGTTCCACGAGGTCGAGATGCCGCTGGTCGAGGTGCTGGCGGAGATGGAATACAACGGCGTCTCCATCGACACCAGCATGCTGCGGCAAATGTCCGGCGAACTGGATGAGGCGCTGAATCATGTCGCCGAGCGGATCTATGAACAGGCGGGGACAGTCTTCAACATCGACTCGCCCAAGCAGCTCGCGGAAGTGCTGTTCGACCGGCTCAAGCTTATGTCGAGGCAGTTCGGCAAGGGCGGCCGCAGCACAGACGCAGAGATTCTCGAACAGCTTACAGACCAGCATCCGATCGCGGAGATGGTCCTGGAATATCGCACGCTGGCGAAACTGAAGAACACGTATGTGGACAAGCTTCCTTCGCTGATCGATCCAAGGACGCACCGGCTGCACGCTTCGTTCAATCAGACGATCACGGCGACGGGCCGGCTGTCCTCCAGCAATCCGAATCTGCAGAACATCCCCGCCCGCACGGAGCTCGGCCGCAAGATCCGGGCCGCCTTCGTGCCGGCGAAGAAGGGCGACTGCATCCTGAGCGCCGATTACAGCCAGATCGAGCTGCGGCTACTCGCCCATTTCTCGAAAGATGAAGCGATGCGGGCGGCATTTGCCGCGGATCAGGATATTCACCGCTTCGTGGCGTCGCAAATCTACAATGTGGCGCTGGACAAGGTGACCAGCGAGATGCGCTCGCGGTGCAAGACCGTCAATTTCGGCATCATCTACGGGCAAGGGGCCCAGGGCCTGGCCCGCACGATCCACATCAGCCCCGCGGAGGCGAAGCAGTTTATCGAGCAATACTTCGCCCGCTACGGCTCGATCCGGGCGTTCATCGACGAGTGCATCGCGAAGGCCCGCCGAACAGGTTACGCGGAGACGATCCTCGGCCGTAAGCGCCAAATCCTGGACATCAAGAGCAAGAACCCCGGCCGCCGGGCCCAGGCAGAGCGTCTCGCCGTCAATACCGTCATCCAGGGCTCCGCCGCGGACATGATCAAGCTTGCCATGCTCACCATCCACCGGCGGATCGAGGCGGAGCACCTTCCGATACAGATGATCCTGCAGGTTCACGATGAACTGGTCTTCGAGCTGCCCGCCGCCGAGGCCGGGGACCACGCCAAATGGATCTCCGAGGCCATGTCCGCGGCCATCCAGTTCGACGTCCCCATCAAAGTGGACACCACCTGCGGCCCCTCCTGGCTCGCGGACAAGTAGGAGTATTCGGTTGCGCCCGGGACGAAACTTGGTCTGACTATTGTGGGAGATCGCTGGAATGTCTATTCGAGCGAAGTACGCGTTGGGTGTGGCCCTGTTGGCGGCCACCGCCGTTTTGTGGGCGATCTACCTCCCGCGGACGCTCCGTATGTGGCGAGGTGGTTCGCCTCGAAACACGAAGCCGGCAACGTATGCACCCGCCGGCGGGTCGCCTTTGCGAAGGCTCGATGCTGAGTCGTTGAAAGGTACCATCGTGACACCTCACCTGGAGTGCGCGATCAGGGGCGATAAGAACGTCCTGTGGTGTGCGACGTTCCAGGTGGCGTGGAACGAGTTGTGCGACCTCCTGGGCGGGCCGATCAAGTCCCGGGGTCCGCAGGAGATGGTGGAGGCCTTGAACCGCAAGGCTGTGACGCGGGCGGACCTCGATGAGACGAGTTGTGTGGCCATGGCCGGATACCCGACCGGCGGGTCGGACGATATCCTCAACCGGATCGCCGCTGCAATGAATGAGAAGTTCGGACAAGGCGTCAAGCCGGAGTTCCTCCCTAAACGCCGCTCGCTCGGACGTGGCACTTGGGTTGCTTACGCGTTTCTGCTCAAGGAACTCCCGTTCGAATGGTCCTTCAAGCGGCTGCCGGAGTGGAGCCTGACCTTTGCCGGTCATGCGGTTGAGGTGTTCGGCATACACCAACTTCACCGCTCGGACGAAGAGGAAGTCAAGGCCGCCAGCCAGGTGGCCATCTGCTACGACGGAGGTCCCAACGACTTCATTATCGAATTGAAGACCCGGTCTCAGACGGATCGTCTGATTCTGGCGAAGGTCCAGCCATCCGCGACTCTGTCGGAGACCGTGCGGGATGTACAGCAGCGCATGCGGATTGGTGCACCGCAGCGCATGCGAGATATGACTCATTTGGTCATTCCGGTCATCGATTTCGATGTGGTACGCCGCTACAGCGAGTTGCGTCGTCTGATCACCGTTCAGCAGGTACGTTTCAAGCTGGATGAGACAGGTGCGGTCCTCAAATCCGAGGCGTTTACCACCAAGAACGGCCATCCCGGGATGGTTTTCAACAAGCCTTTCCTGGTCATGATTCAGCGGACGGATGCGAAGGTGCCGTACTTTGCCCTGTGGGTCGCGAACGCCGAGTTGCTCGTGCCACAGGGTCGGTAAACGTTCCGCGTCAGGACTGATTTGCGATCTCGATGTTGTCGAGGTAGAAGACGGTGGCGGTTGTGGCGTTGCTGCTGAAGCCGAGCCAGGTGAGTTGTTCGAAGGCGTTGCCGGCGGTTTTCAGGTTCGCGAATGCTTTCGGGGGCTGGCCGGGGAGGGCGACGGCCAGGCTCCATGTGCCGCTGTTGTTCTTGCCGAGGTCGGCGGTGATCTCGAAGTGGACCCATTGGTTCAGAGGCAGACGGAGCAGAGTCCTGCCGGCGACCTGGAGATTATCGCCGTTGATGGAGAGGCTGGGACCGACGCTGTAGGGCGAGGCTCGCCAGTCGCGCCATTCATGGCTGATGGAGACTCCCGGCCCGATGCGCAGGTCGAATGCGCAGCGGGTCGTTCCCCAGCTATGGTTCGGGGAGTACACCAAGTGCGGATTCCATGCGTTTTGCAGGCCGGGGGCGTCCGCGATCTTCAGGCTGTGCGTGCCGCTTGCGGCCGTCTCATCAGTCACAGCGATGGAATCGCCCTTGTTCTCCATGTTGGCGGAGGCGTCCTGAGGCTTTTGACCAACAGGTGTTGTCTCGAAATCGTCCTTGATCGCCACGGGCGGCGGGCCCGGAGGCCACTCCAGTGCGAGGTACGTTACTTCATTTGCCTTCTCGATCCAGATGGGATCGCCGTACACACCTGCTTTGGTGTAGTCGAAGGGCGTGAAGCCGATCTTGAGGGCGGGGGAGTCGGGCTTCAACCGGAAGTCGAGGTTCTTCACGTCGACGAAGCCAGGGTCCGCGATGATGGAATGCTGGTCGTGTCCCTTCTGCTGACGCCACTCGTCGCGCGACAGTCCCGCGAACGTCACTTCCTGCCCGGCGGCGTTCCAGTAGCAGTTGTCATCCATGCTCACGTTGACCTGGGTCCATGGCCCGGAGAGCAGGGGGCCGGTCTCCCAGTACACGATGTTCTTCTCGAACGTGAAGGACAGATGTTCCTCGACACGAGTCGCCTGGATCTGGTGGAGCATGCTGTTGACCAGGATGTTATTGCGGATGGTGTTTTCCTTGCCGTAGTGCTGATGGAAGCTCCCGGTCTTGGTGTTATAGACCAGGTTGTTCTCCATGACAATGCCGGTGCTGCCCTCGTCGGTATACATGCCCCATCCGCCGTAGGAATAGGCGTAGATATCGTGGAGGACGTTGTTGCCGACGACTGTGCCTTCGGAGGCTCCGAGCGTGTAGATGCCGCCCATGTCGCTGAGGACCGCCCAGCCGAGATGATGCACGTGGTTGAAGCTGATGTTGTTGCGTTTGGCGATGCTGCCGGAGTAGCCCCAGACCCAGCCGGCCGAGATCCCGGTGTAGTACATATCGGCAATCTCGTTGTGCGTCACGGCGTTGTCGCCGCTGTGCCCGATCCAGATGCCGACGGCGCAGGGGAAGATCCGCCCGCCCGCACGGATGATGTTATTATCCACGGTGATGTGGCTGGTCTGCTCTCGCGGCTGTTTGGGCACGCTCGACTCGCCGATACGGACGCCGCCGGCACCGAAATCGTGCACGTAGCACTTCTGCAAGGTGCAGTTCTGGCAGCCCTTCCGAAACCACACGCCGTACCGCCCGAAGTGGCCGAACTCGCAGTCCTGGATCGTCACGTTGCGCGTGCCATCGGCCATGACTACCGCGTCAATTGGAGCCGCGGCCTGACTCGCCTCGAACCCGCCCGGCGGCATGGGGTACTCGGCGTGAAGAAACGTCAGGCCCTTGATCGTGACGTTCTCCAGGTACTTCTCGTTCTGGACATCGCCCGCGAGAACAAGGAACTTCTCGACGATAGGAGCGACGACCTCGGCGGTTTGCACGTCTTCGCCCTCGCGAGGCATGTAATAGAGCCAACCGTCGCGGGACAGAAACCACTCGCCCGGCGCATCGAGCGCGGCCCGGAAATTCTCCAGGTGGAATCGGTCACCCTTTCTCCAGGGGTTCCACGGCTTCATGCCTCCGCCGGTTGTGAGAATCGCGGATTTCTCCCGGCTGACACCTTCAATGAAGCGGGTCGTATTGTCCCAGTTGTGGTAAACGACCATCTGCACGTCATGCAGTTCCTGCTCACTCAATGCGAGCAGCGGCTTGACATCCTCCGGCCGTGAGGTCACGGTCTGCCTGGCTCTGGCCGGCCTGTCGCCGGAACCTGCCTGGAGCGACTCCTCGTGGATGTCCACGATGTAGTGATAGAACTTGTTTGGCGTGCGCGCCCGCGTCGCCCGGTGTCCATTGACGAATAACTGCTCGAAGTACCACGAGCCGTCCGCCGCTTCCGGGATTCGCACACGCCAGACGCCATCGTCGCCAAGTTCGAATCCCTGAATGACCTTGCCCCCGGAGAACACCGGCTTGGCCCCCGGCGCTGCCTCATAAGTGACGCCGCCATCCCTTTCACTGAGCAAAAACGGCTTAGTCAACGGGTATCGGCCATCGGCAATAATGACGTGCGACTGGTCCGTAGTGTCCTTTCCGGCGTTGCGAAGGATATCGCGGGCGCGTTCGAGGGTGGCTACGGGGCCGTCGGTCCCAGCAGCATTCGGCTGTGCGGTCCGCCCGGACCATGTATCGCTGCCATCGGGGGACACATATATTGTCGCTGCCCTCGCACATGTTGGCAATCCGAGTGTGCCCATCAGCACAACGACCAGAGATGCAAGGACCAGGCGTGGCGCTTTCATGCACAATCCCCTTCGAAGGTACAGGTCGGCCTAATCAGCGCCGGCTACAGTCGGCGGCCACTCCAGTGCGGGATACGTTACCTCGTTTGCCTTCTTGACCCAGGCCGGATCGCCGTACACGCCCGCTTTGCCGTAGTCGAATGGCGTGAAGCCGGTCTTAAGGGCGGGGGAGTCCGGCTTCAGGTGGAAATCGAGGTTCTTCACATCGGCGAAACCGGGGTCGGCGATAATGGAGTGCTGGTCATGGTTCTGCTGCTGGCGCCACTGGTCGAGCGACAAGCCTGCGAATGTCACCTCCTGCCCGGCGGCATTCCAGTAGCAATTGTTGTCCATATTGATGCGGACCTTAGTCCATGGACCGGCGAGCAGAGGGCCCGTCTCCCAGTACACGATGTTCTTCTCGAACGTGAAGGACAGGTGCTCCTCGATGCGAGTCGCCTGGATCTGGTGGAGCATGCTGTTGACCAGGATGTTGTTGCGGATGATGTTCTCCTTGCCGTAGTGCTGGTGGAAGCTGCCGGTCTTGGTGTTGTAGACGAGGTTGTTTTCCAGAACGATTCCCGTGCTGCCCTCATCGGTGTAGAGACCCCATCCGCCATAGGAGTAGGCGTAGATATCGTGGAAGACGTTGTTGCCGACGACTGTTCCCTCCGATGGCCCGAGCGTGTAGATGCCACCCATATCGCTGAGGACGGCCCAGCCGAGATGATGCACCCGGTTGAAGCTGATGTTATTGCGTTTAGCGGGGCTTTCCGCGTAGCCCCATCGCCAGCCGGCGGAGATGCCGGTATAGAACAAGTCGGCAATCTCATTGTGCGTGACGGCGTTGTCGCCGCTGTGGCCGATCCAGACGCCGACGGCCTCCGCATGAATCCTGCCGCCGGCGCGAATGATGTTGTTGTCCACAGTGATGTGATGCGTGCGGGACGGTTCATCCGGCCTGATCTGACCCTCGCCGATCCGGACGCCGCCGGCGCCGAGGTCGTGCAGGAAGGAGCGTTCGACGCCGCAATTCTGGCAGCCTTGGCGGAACCAGACAGCGTATTCCCCGATATGGCCAACTTCGCAGTCCCGGATCGTGACGTTATGGGCTCCGTCAATCATGATCGCCGCCTCGGTGGCAAAGGCCGCCTGGTAGGGCTCATAGCCCGCAGTGGGCAGTGTATAGTCCTGGTGATGGAATGTCAGGCCCTTGAACGTCACTCGCTCGACCAATTTCCCGGCTTCGGGCCGGCCACCGAGAATCACCAGTTTTTTCGCAACGGGTGCGACGACCTCGGCCCTGGCCATATCCTCGCCGGGGCGAGGCTTGTAGTATAGCATGCCGTCACGAGCGAGGAACCATTCCCCGGGCTCATCGATTGCGGCTTTGAAGTTCTCCACGTGGAATCGCGTGCCGGCGGGCCAGCCGGAGTAGTTTTTCAACTGCTCGCCCGTGGTGATGACCTGGCTCTTCTCGAAATCCACACTCTTAAGGTATCGCTGCGTGATGCACCATTTGTGATACGCCACAAGGACCACGTCGTGAATCTCGGCTTCGCTGAGTCCTTTCAGTGGGGCCAGGGCCTCGGGCGGCATGTTCGTCGTTCGCGTGAACTGGCCTGGCTTGCCCTCGACCGGCACCTCTTTGCTCTCGCCCACGTAGAGATAGAACTTGTTGGGCGTTCGCGCCCGCACGGCCCGTTTGCCGTTGACGAACAACTGCTCAAATCGCCACTTGCCGTTCACCGCCTCCGGGACGCGCGCTCGCCACAGGCCGTTCTCGGCCTGCTCGAACCCAGGGATTGTCCTGCCTCCGGAAAAGACCGGCCGGGCGCCCGGCGCCGCCTCGTAGATGACGCCGCTGTCTCTGGCATCAAGGGTGAACGGCTGTGTCAATGAATACCGTCCATCGCCCACGACAACACGCGCTTCCCCGGCTGTGGAGGACCTCTTCTGCCGGAGGATGTCCCGCGCGCGTTCGAGCGTGGGGACGGGGCCATCAGTGCCGTCGGCATTCGGCCGCGCGAGCCCGCCGGACCATGTGTCCTTGCCGTCGGGCGACACGTAGAGTGTCAGGTCGGCGGCGCATGCCGAGGATGCCAATACGCATGCCAGGAACAGTCCAAACGATGCGATGGTGCAGTGCGATTCCCTCATTCCGTCTTCTCCTGTTGTTGTGTGGTGCATAAGAAGCCCAGAGCCGGACGTGCTGCCGGTCCGGCTCCGGGATAGCGCTTTTATCGCCGTACATGAAGTCTGGACCTATAGGACACATAGGACCGATAGGACCTATGCTTGCGCTCCATGCCGGATCTACGCCGTCAGGTCTTCCCACTGAATTCCGAGCTTCTTGCAGGCATAGCCGATCTCCTTCATGTAATCGCCGTAGCAGGTCATCCAGTGGAAGCCGGGCATCCGCTCGGCCAGCTTCAGGCTGTCGCAGGTGAAGCGGATGTCGATCTGGCTGCGGCAGATGTCCATGAAGGGGGCGTCGATGATCTCGCCCTTGAGGCCCACCCAGCGCTTGATCAGGAAGTCGGGCGCGATATTCGTCACGACCTGGCCCTTGCGCATCTCGACCTTCGGGGAGGCGCCATAGTCCGACTCGAAGTGCGTCAGGATACGGACCGGCTCGAGGTCCTTGCCGTTCATCTTGCGCGGGCCTGTGCAATGAGCGAGCGTAATGACGCCGTCGTGCGGGTAGGTCGGGTCATTCAGAAACATGGGCTTGCCCGAGATGTTCACCATGAGGACGCCCGAGGGGATCACCACGAAGTCCGACTCGCAAAATGCCATGTAGCCGGCGTCGTTCAGGAGCGAGAGGGTCAGGCACGCCGAGGTCTCCGCCAGCGGCATGATCGTGCCCATGCAGCCGTTGATCGTGATCGCCCGGCAGTCGGCCTTCTTCATCAGACCGATAAAGACCTCTTCCAGAAGGAAGGCGTTCTCGACGAATCCAGGCTTCGTCTCCAACTTGACGCCTCGACCCTTCAGGTATTTTTCGGCGCGCTCTTTCGCCCGCGTGACAGCGGCACTGTCGGCCCGGGCCTCCTTGATGAGCTTGCCGAGGTCGTCGTAGGACACCGTCTGCATGTCGAATTTCCAGATCTCACGGACGAGGTTGGGTACGACACCTTCGGGCTGGGCCCATGCAGCGGGGCCGCCGATGCAGAGAATTCGGGTGCCCAGCGTGTTCTGCAGACCGGCCAGGGCCCGCAACCGCCAGAGGATTTCATCCTGATTGTCCACGATCACGTCGCCGTCATCGACACCTTTGACCTTGAGCGTGTCGGTGTGCTGGCGCAGGTACCGGGGGCTGATAATCTCATACCAGAGATAGACCGGCCCGGACTTGTGGCGGCAGAAGATGATCGTGTTCTTGGCGCGCTTACCGATCACATCAAATGCGTTCATCGGTCCACCGGCCGCATAGATGATAGCGACATCGGCCTGCTCGAGGCCTTCAATCTTCGCCGCATCCTCCGCCGAACGGATTCTCACAGGCTTGAGGAAGTCCACCGGGAAGTCCGCCCGCTCCTTCATCTTGCTCAACTCGCCCTGAATGCGGCCCAGTTCCTGCTCCGCCTGCTCCTGGCTCGCGATGCCGCCCCAGGACCGCCAACTCGTCTGCGGTCGTCGCGTCGGGATCTCGTAGACCAGGATAGGCCTGACGACGAGGGCCCGGCGCTGCGGGCCTGCCCGGTCGCCCGAGCCGGCGGCCATCGCCACGCTCGACCACGTCAGGCCGGTCAGGGCCATGCCCAGCGCCCCGCGCCGCTGACACCCTGCAGGAAGCCTCTGCGGCTGATCCCCGATGTGGACTGTCCCTGTCCGCAGCCGCACGGACAGCAGGTCGTTCGAACTGGGTGTTCCTCGGAATGCTCATTCGTCATGTGTCGTCCCCTACAATAGATTCGAGAATGTGACGTCAGTACTTCGGGAATATACCCTGACGCCATGCAGAGCACAAGGCAAAAAGGCATCGGCAGCACGGTCTTGTCCCCGCCCCTATGACTGTGTATAATGAACATCAAAGGCTGGATAACACAGGCTCGGCGGTACGAGCGTCCAATGAGAAGGAGGTCGAGGTCATGAAGTGGCGAATTCTGCCTGCTGCTGTTGTCACGTTATTGCCGGTGGTTTGCCTGGGGCGGGGCGGCTCGCTTTTTCCATACGCTTGGTACGTCCCATTCGATCGGCTCATCGCCAACACAGAGGCCTTCATCAGGGAGCACCCCAGCGATCCGCAAGGGTACTATACCTTGGGCCGAATGCATTACTTCACCTTTCTGAATCGGGTCCCGTTTGTCCCAACCCGGAAGCCTGACGCCTTTCCCCCTGACAATGTCGCGGCAGACTGGCAGACTGTTGAGCAATGGCCGGGCGCTGACAGTCTGCTGTCGACTTTGCGTGACGAGGAGGCCCACCGACTTGTCTTGGATGCGTGGGGTTATCCGACGCGGGCGGATGTGCCCTCGTCGATGTTGCTGGAATTCGATAACGAGGTTTGGCGCAAATGGCAGGAGTTGCAGAGGGAGGGATGGAAGCCGGAGTACCTCGATACCGACAAGGTCCTTGCCCATGCCGGCGCGGCGGTGGACAGTTTCGAGAGAGCTTTGGATCTGGACCCGGAGAATGGCCTTTATTACCTGAGTCTGGCTAAGTAGGTAGCCAAAAGTCTTCACACAAAAGCCTTGAGCCAGAAATCCGCCGACAAGACACCGGCTTTGCGGAGGCCCTGGGTCGCAGTTAGTCCCAAGAGCCACTGTTCCGCGTAGGCCGCCTCATCATCAATCGTTTGGAACTGGCGATTGGCCGCAATCAACCGTTTCAACTCCTTCCAGAGATGATCCTGAGAGTTCAGTTCCGGGCACTGCTTCGGCAACCACAAGAGGGTCACCTCCAAGTGGGTGGCCAGTCGTTGGCTTTTGATCGCCTGATGAAAAGAGGCCTTGTCCAGCAACAGCCAAATCGGGCGTCCGGGATACCGTCGCCGCAACTCCCGCAGGAAGGCTTGAAAGTCCTCTTGCCGCTGGCGGGGCCGACGCAGGACCACCCGGTGTCCGGTTCGTGGATTGATCGTGCCGAACAGAACCCGTTTGTCGTTTTGGCCCGTGATCTTGACCTGCGCCTGTTCGCCGCGAAACGCCCACACATAGCGCAAGGGCGGAAACCAGCGGAGGATGGTCGCATCCGAAAACAACAGCACCGCCAGCGCCGGCATCCGTTTCAGGCGGCGAACCAGGCCCCCTTTTTCTGGGCTCGGTTCGGGTCCTTGGTCGCATAGACATACCGGGGACGTTTCCACCGCAGATCCAAGTCCCGCATCCGCCGCCGCAGGGTACGAGGCGAGATTGCACACCCGTACCTTTGCTGGAGGTGATCTGCCAGCAAGGACACCGTCCAACCCGTGGCGCGATAGCCCAAACGCATCGGGTCCCGGCGGAACTCGCGTACCAGACGGGCGTCCGTGATCGGCGTGGCGACCGGAGGCCGTCCGGAACGCGGTGCGTCCTGCAGGCGGTCTGGACAATGGGTGTGCAGATAGGCCCGCACCCAGCGATAGACGCTCCACGGCCGGGTCCCGGTGATCTGCGCTGCTTCCGGAACCGTCCGACCCTGGGCCACCAACAGGATCGCTTCGATACGCCGGTAGGTGCGAATGTCAGCGACCCCCTGTAAGGCCCGCGTAAGACGATGTTTATCATATCGATCGAAACCACGTTCTGAGGCGCTCTTCGTTCTTCGCATGTACCCCATCATACACGCGAAGAGAATCGTTCCTGTGAAAACTTTTGGCTACCTACTTAGCCTGTACGATGAGTACTTGTCCTATACGGCCGATGCAAACATCACCGAGCATCCGCGACAATTGGCCTGCGTCACCATACCAAAGATTCGCATGACCTATTACCTCGCTTATCGATTCTCCATTGAGAACGATCGTAAGCTGACGGCTCAACCGGTGTGGGCTAATCTTCAGGGAATCGTGAGCCACGAGGCGGGCAGCGCTTATGTGCGACTGGCTGCCAAGGAACCGTCGATTGCCGACACCAATTCCGTCGCTCAGATCAAAGCCGACCTTGCGAAGCTGGAGAGCCTGCCGACGGTAAGGGGACCGATTACTCCCGTCATCTTCTCCGTCCATGAGCATGGGTCCGTGCTCAAATTGCTTGCGCCGGACACCTGTGTGACTTTCGACCTGGACGGAACCGGCCGAAATGCACGATGGCCCTGGATCAAGCCGACCACGGGCCTGCTGGTCTGGGACCCGCTCAACAAAGGAGAGATCACCTCCGGCCGGCAGTTGTTCGGCACGGCCACGTGGTGGCTCCTGTTCACCAACGGCTACTTCGCACTCGATACGCTCGATGATAACCGTGACGGCTCCCTATCCGGCCGCGAACTGAAGGGCATCGGCGTCTGGTTCGACAGGAACGCCAACGGCCGCTCGGAGCCGGGCGAGGTCCAGCCGGTTGCCGACTTTGGCGTGCAGGCGATACGCACACGACCGACCGGCTCGGATCACGGCATGCTCATGAACGCGAACGGCATTGTTCTGAAAGACGGGACCACCGTCCCGACTTATGATTGGATCGTGTCGCCGGTCAGCGGCACTCTGAAGGAATAGCCGGTCGTGCAGGATGCGACCTGCGCGCACGATTCATTGCCAACCGAGCGACAGGCGTGACAACGAGGAGCAGCCATAGGGGGCATGTACGGCGGATCGTGATTCAGAGCATGGTCATCGGCGATCAATCCGACTGGAGGGGTATGATTACGCGGAGACGGGGGCGTATTTCGTGACTGTTTGCACCCAGGGCCACGCGTGCCTGTTCGGGGAGATCGCGGATGGAAGCATGCGGGTGAATGCGTTGGGCCAAGCCGTCCAGGAGACGTGGCAGGACTTGCCGATTCATTACCCACGCGTGGAATTGGATGCGTTCACGGTGATGCCCAACCACGTCCACATGGTAATCACATTGACCGAGGGTCAGGACCTCGTAGGGGCGGGTTTCAAACCCGCCCTTCCCCATGTGTCGCAAACACCACCCGATACCCCCAAACGCCACGGATTGGGCGAAGTCATTCGTGCATTCAAAACATTTTCTGCTCGGCAGATCAACAAGTGCCGAGGGATGCAAGGCACGCCGCTCTGGCAGCGCAACTATTACGAGCACGTCATCCGTAATGAACGGGCCTTGAATCACATTCGGCAATACATCATCGAGAATCCCTTGCGCTGGGCCCACGACCGTGACAACCCGGCGGCGATCACACCTGAAGCGCCGGATGCGTGGCAAATACGATGAGACGAGGGCGGGTTTGAAACCCGCCCCTACGAAGGCTCCAGCGCGGCTATCTGAACCGGCGTCGGAACCACCCTGCGACGCCGAGGCCGACTACGACCAGGGACAAGGCGGCCGGGGCTGGGATCACCTCGACAGAGACGAGGTCCACCAGGAATCCGGGATTCGCGAAGTTCTCGTCCAGGCCCTCCTCGACGAAGATCAGTCCAACGCCCGGGGCATAGTATTTGAACTCGCGGGCATCGGGGTCGAGCTCCGTCGTCTCCAGGGTCTGCAGAACGTCCGTGAAGGTGCCGAGGTCGATGGAAATAGTCTCATCGAGACTGATGATCGTGGCCTGATCCAGGGCGCCGTTATTGGGGGCGGACTCCTGAAAGTAGTTGTCGCCCACGATGGGGTTGGCCTCCATGATAAAACCGGGCAGCGCCTCGTCCACGCCGGCCTGCCACGACCCTTCCTTGCTGGTCCCGATCAGGTTGCCCTCATCGTCGTATTCAAAGGTCGTCGTGTCCTCGCCCATGTACCAGACATTGCCCGCCGTGTCCCGGGCGAACCAGTCGTCCGTGTCTTCCGCCAGCACACCATCGACCCACGCGGTGTCTCGGACCACGCGGGCCTGGACACCGAGAATCTCCTTCGTGCCGAACGTCACGAAAATGCGGTTGAGCTCGGTCACGCCATTTCCGACCTCCTGTCCCACATAGGTGTAGACCGTCCCCGGCATTAACGGGAAGTACAGGTTGTCGCTGATGGAGGAGTCCGCCGCGAACGTCGCCGCGTCAAAGTCGGGAAGAATCGGGGCGCCGGACGCCATAGGCAATGCACTTAGAACCACCGCCAACAGAACACAGCCAATCCAATGATACGCTGTTCTCATGGGAACACTCCTTTCTGCTCACTTCACCGCTGAGGACATCTTTCTCCCCCAGGAGGTGAGCCGCCGTCCTTGACGTTGACATGCGAAACTCGATGACAGCGAATCGCTTCGCGTCATCCCTGTGACGATGGTAGAGGACCGCCGGGGGGCCGATCCATGGGCAAAAGACGGATTCTGCGGCAGGCAAACACGGGGACGGCTCCTGCTGACGTGGATCGCCCCGGTTTGTGCCTTGACGGGGCTGGGGACGGGCCATAGAATGCTCACCCTGATTCGAATTGAAATCACGCGGCGGCATGTCTCGCACGGCTGGCCGGACGGCGATAGCAAGGATTCTGGAATCATGATTGAGATCAATGAGAATTTTCTGAAGCTCAAGGCCGGGTATTTGTTCCCGGAGATCGGCCGGCGGGTGCGGACGTTCAAGCAGCAGCATCCGCAGGCCAAGGTCATCAGCATGGGCATCGGGGACGTCACGCAGCCGCTCGCGCCGGCGGTGATCGAGGCGATGCACCTCGCGGTCGATGAGATGGGCCGGCAGGAGACGTTCCGGGGATACGATGACACGGGCGTCGGATACGAGTTCCTGCGGCAGGCGATCATCGACAACGATTTCAAGGCCCGCGGCGTGGACATCGAGCTCGATGAGGTCTTCGTCAGCGACGGGACCAAGTCCGACACGGGCAATATGCAGGAGATCTTCGGCATCGGCAACGTCGTGGCGGTGGCCGACCCGGTCTACCCGGTATACGTGGATACGAACGTGATGGCGGGGCGGACGGGTCCGGCTGCGGACGGGGGCCAGTACGCGGGGATCGTCTATATGCCCGCAACCGCGGAGAACGGCTTTGTGCCCGAGCCGCCGGACAGGCCCGTCGGCATGATCTACCTGTGCTTCCCGAATAATCCGACAGGGGCCGTCGCGACGAAGGAGGCGCTGGCGAAATGGGTGGATTATGCCCGCGCACACAAGGCCGTCCTGTTCTTCGACGCGGCCTACGAGGCCTACATCAAGGACCCGACGATCCCGCATTCGATCTATGAGATCGAGGGGGCGAAGGAGGTCGCCATCGAGTTCCGTAGCTGCTCGAAGACGGCGGGGTTTACGGGCGTGCGATGCGCCTACAGTGTCGTGCCGAAACAGCTCAA
Source organism: Sedimentisphaerales bacterium (assembly GCA_963708075.1). Classification (GTDB taxonomy): domain Bacteria; phylum Planctomycetota; class Phycisphaerae; order Sedimentisphaerales; family Anaerobacaceae; genus PLanc-01. Next base: position 1,811,134 of record OY970194.1, on the reverse strand, counting down.
AGCATACACGAAAAACGGCAGGGCGGTCGAGGTCAATCCGATCTGGCGGCGCCGGCACACGACGAAATTCAACGGCGTCTCCTATATCACGCAGGTGGGGGCGGCGGCAATCTACACGCCCCAGGGCAAGAAGCAGATTCAGCAAACGATCGACATCTATATGGGCAGCGCGAGTCTGATCTGCCGGAAGCTTACGAAGCTGGGCTACGAGGTTTACGGCGGCACGAACGCCCCTTACATCTGGGTGCAGACGCCCAAGGGCATCGGCTCATGGGAGTTCTTCGATCTGCTGTTGAACAAGGCCAACGTGGTCTGCACCCCGGGCGCGGGATTCGGACCGGCGGGCGAGGGATACGTACGCCTGACGGCATTCGCCACGCCGGACAATGTCAACGAGGCGATGAAAAGGCTCGCAAAGCTGTAGGGATACGCCACACAGCGCACACGCGATGCAGAGGGTGGACGTGAGTTCTTACGGAAGGTTTGTTGTTGTTCTTGTCGTCGCGGCCTGCTCCGCTATCCATGCTGCGGGCGCGGAACCGGCGGCGTTGGACCTGCCTGCCGAATGGCTCCAGGCTTGGCGCAGTCCAGGTGTCGAGTTTCGCCCCCTGCAAATTGTTCACGGCGTGCGCGAGCAGCAAGCGACTCCCGAAGTGATGAAACGCCTCAAGGACGTCGGACTTGGCGGTATCGTATGCAACGTGGCGTTCGATAGTTATCTCCGCAGCGACACGAACTGGCAGATATTGGTCGAAGCAATCAAGGCTTGCGCGGAAGTCGGTCTGCGAGTCTGGATATACGATGAAGATGGCTACCCCAGCGGAGCGGCGGGGGGCCTTGTCCTCAAGGAAAACCCCGGCTTCGAAGCACTTGCCCTGGCCTATGATCCGTCGCGTGCGGACCCATTTATCGTCCGGGCCTCTTACGAGCACACTCATGCTTCCAACAATTTCTATGCGGCGCGGCGCTATCCTAATCTCATCGACAAGGCGGCGGCCGCGAGCTTCATAAGGGTGACGCACGATGCCTATCACCAGCGCCTGGAGCCCTTCTTCGGCCGGACAATCGAGGCGTTCTTTACCGACGAGCCTTCGCTGATGGCCGTGAACACCGGCCCTTTGCCCGACGACGTCCGTAAGCAGGTCCGGGTGGCCGACCCGCTCGATCCGAACGTACAGCCCTTGCCTTCCGTGCCCTGGGTCGCGGACTTGCCCGACCTGTATCGTCAGCGCTATGGGCAGGACCTTGTCGCCGAGCGGAAGAGCCTCTTCGAGGGGGACACGGATGCCGACCGGCAAGTCCGCCGGCAATACTGGGCCCTGGTTACGGACCTGCTGGCGGAACGCTACTTTGGCCAAATCGAGCGCTGGGCCAAGGCCCACTCCGTCGCGTCGTCGGGCCATATCCTCTGGGAGGAGGAACTCCTGCACCACGCCGCGCTGGAGGGCAACTCGCTCAAGATGCTCAGCCGGATGGATATCCCGGGCCTGGACGTGTTGTCCTCGGACCCTGAGGCGGTGATTCACACGGGTTGGATGACGGCTGTGCTTCCCGCTTCGGCGGCCCTGCTGAACGGCCGGCGGCTCGTCATGACGGAAGTGAGCGATTTCGCCGAGACTATGGCGAAGACAGGGCCCGCGCCGGTCCCCGACATGTGCGCCACGGCCGCGTGGCAAGCCGCGCTCGGTGTCACCGAGTTCACCTTGTACTACGGCCGTGAGCGGCGGACGCCCGAAGAGTATCAATCGTACTGTACGTTTGTCGGCCGGCTCAATGCCCTGCTGCGAGAGGCACAGCCTTCGCCGTGCGTGCTGCTGTACTATCCGATCTGGGACATCTGGTCCGAATACAGGCCTGTCGCAGCCAAGTTGACCGTGGACTCGCAATCACAACGGCTGCGCGATATCATCAACTCGTTCATGGGTCTCGGGCAGCGCATGACCAGGGGGCAGATTTCATTTGCCATCGCGGACCACGAGACATTGGCGACCGGCCGCGTTCAAGGCGATGCAATCGACATCGGGAAGGGGCGTTTCCGGGCAATCGTTCTTCCTGCCGGTGTCGAGCTGCCGTCGCCTGCCGAGCAGCAGGTCAAGCGGTTCGAGGCTGGGGGCGGTCGTGTGTTTCGTGCGACGCCTTCGGCAAAAGTGGATCTGGCGTCTGTGGCTACCACCTGCGCCAGCGGCCTCGTGAGTCCAGCGGCGGACCGAATCGTGGTGGGCCGGTTCACACGGGCCGGCAGAGAAATCGTTGTGGTCGTCAATGTCGGCCGCGCGGACTACAACGGCGCTATGACCGCTCGGGACGCGGCCAAATGGATTGTGGGCGACCCGGCCGCTGGGACAATAGAACCCGTGAAAGCAGATCAGCAGGGGCGAATCGCACTTTCTCTGCCGCCACGTGCGGCCCGGATCGTCATCGGGCCATCGCACGCGGCCGATGGCGCGGCCTCTCCATAGCCGCCTCGCAGGAGTCATGGATGAACAGTATGGAAGTCAAGGTGCCAAGCTAATGTCGGAACCGACAACAGCATACATCGGATTGGGCAGCAATCTGGGGGATCGGGAGCAGATGATTCGGCAGGCTCTCGATCTGCTCAATGGCAACGGAGGCGTTGAGGTTCTCGCGGGTCAGCGACATCAAGGAGACCACTCCGCTGGGGCAGATGGACCAACCGAACTATCTGAACGGTGTGGCCGAGATCAGGACGGCGCTGGAGCCGCAGAAACTGCTGCAAAAACTCAAGGCGACGGAGGCTGCTCTCGGACGCCAGCCGGACGGCAAGTGGCAATCCCGCCCGATCGATCTCGATCTGCTGCTGTTCGGACAACAGACGCTCAAAACCTCCGGGCTGGTCATACCGCACCCGGAGATGCATCTGCGATCCTTCGTGCTCGACGGGCTGTGCCAGTTGAATCCGAAGCTGGAGCATCCATTACTGAAGGAGCCGGTGAGCGAATTGGCAGGGCGGCTCGGCGGCGGCAACTTCATGGTCGATCCGGAAGCTCCTCAGCTTGTCAGTGTTGCGGGCATTATCGGGGTCGGCAAGACCACGCTTGCCAAGAAGCTGGCCGAGGTCCTGCAGGGCCAGGTCCTGTACGAACCATACGGAACGAACCCGTTCCTGCCCCAAGTCTACGCGGGCAAATGCGAGCTTGCTCTGGATTCACAACTGTATTTCCTGGTGAACCGGGCGGAGCAGCTCGACCGGAATCGTCTGCCGAGGCATAGAGTTTTCGTGACGGATTACGTGTTTGACAAGGAGCTGATCTACGCGAGGCGTCTGCTCAACCCGGAGCAACTGAGGCTTTATGAAACGATCTTCCAGCCGTTCGCCGTGCGGGTGGCGACGCCGGTGCTGGTGATCTATTTGCAGGATTCGCCGCAGGCGTGCCTGGAGCGGATTCACAGCCGTAACCGGCCGTACGAGCAGAGGATCTCACTCGAATTCCTGCAAGCGTTGGATGGGGACTACAGAAGGCTCTTCGCCGGCTGGAAGGTGAGCCCGGTGATTCGTATCCCGGCCTCGTGTCTCACCGGCTACAGTGAGGCGGTGGTTGAACACATCGCCCTCCAGGTCCGTGCGTACATAGCGGCAGGTGGGTGATCCAAATGCCGGGTGCCACGTCTACGCTTGCGTAGACATGCTCTATTCGATGGGCAAAGCATGCTTACGCGAGCGTAAGCATGGCACCCGCGCCTTTCGCTGCCCCCATCGCAGCGACGTATAGAGGCGTGTGATGTTAATGCAGGTAGTGAAGACAATAGCTGAGATCAGAGCGTGCGTGGCGCAGGCCCACAAAGGAGGAAAGACGGTGGGTTTTGTGCCGACGATGGGGGCGCTGCACGATGGCCATGTTTCCTTGATTCAGGCGGCCGGCAAACGGTGCGATTATGTGGTCGTCAGCATCTTTGTAAACCCGACGCAGTTCGGGCCGGGCGAGGACCTCAACAAGTACCCGCGGCCGTTTGAGAAGGACCGGGCCATCTGTGAAAGACATGGCGTGGACGCGGTCTTTGCCCCGGAGGCGGGGGAAATGTATCCTCGTGAAAATCTCACCTGGGTCAATGTCGAGAAGCTGACGGACCGGTTGTGCGGCGAGTTCCGGCCCGGGCATTTTCGCGGCGTAGCAACGGTCTGTGCGAAGCTCTTCAACATCGTCTGCCCCGACGTGGCATTCTTCGGCCAAAAGGATGCCCAGCAGGCTTTGGTGATCCGGCGGATGGTGGCCGACCTCAATATGCCGTTGGAGATCGTTGTGTGCCCGACCGTGCGCGAACCAGATGGACTGGCCATGAGTAGTAGGAATCAGTATCTTTCGCCCGGGGAAAGGAAGGACGCGACGCGTATCTACCAGTCCCTGGAGCGATGCAGGGCGTTGATTGAGGCCGGTGAGAGGGATGCGGATGCTATCCGCGGCCAGATGCGCGACATCCTGCGGCAGATGCCGGCCACGAAGATCGAGTACGTCAGCGTCTCCGACGCAGAAACGCTCGAAGAGCTTGGGCAGGTTCGAGGCCGGGTTCTCGTAGCCGTGGCGGTACGTGTGAAATCAGCCAGACTGATTGACAATATCCTGGTGGACACGCCCGCAAAGTAGGCTACAATCACGCTTTTTGACGCAAGGCAGGGGACGAACGAAACCATGTTGTTAAAGGTATTAAAGAGTAAGCTGCACCGGGCACGAGTCACGGACACGAAGCTCCACTACCCGGGTAGTATCGAGATCGATGGGAGCCTGATGCAGGCGGCGGGCATTCTGCCTTATGAGTCCGTGCTGATCGCGAATTTGAACAATGGCAAGCGCTTCGAGAACCTACGTGGTCCGGGGCGAGGCGGATTCGGGCGACGTTGTGATCCTCGGCGCGGCGGCGCAGTTGGCCAGCCCCGGGGATATCATTATCATCATGGCGTTTGCTTATTGCACGCCCGGGGAAGCCGCCGAGCTGGCTCCGAAGGTCGCTGTCGTGGATGAGAAGAACAGGATTGTCAAGCAGCGTTAAGTTGACGCTCATGGTTCTGCCCGGTCTGGAGAGCGCGGTGTAGTCGCATCGTCCGCCTCCTGTGGAGATAACAATAGTCTGATGCACCCTGAGTTGTTCGAAGTACCTATCGTCCACCTGATGATTCGAAGCTACGGCGTGATGATGGTCATCGGTTTCATTGCGGGGGTGACCGTTATTCGTTATCTGAGCCGGCATTTCACGTCAAACCCGCAGCACATCACCAACGCGGCTCTGTACTCGCTGATCGCCGGGGTTGTTGGCGCCCGCACGTTCTTTGTCATTCACTACATCGACGAATTCAGGGCTAATCCGCTAGGGGTCTTCGAGATCTGGAACGGGGGCCTGGAGCTTCTCGGCGGCGTGCTGCTGGCGATTGCGGTGATCTGGCGCTATATCCACTATCACAGGCTGCCGATGCGTCACTATCTCGACGCGCTGGCGATTGGTCTGGTGGCGGCTCTGGTGTTCGGCCGGATCGGCTGTTTCCTCAACGGCTGCTGCTATGGCAAGCCCACCGATCTGGCCTGGGGTGTGCACTTTCCTTATGGCTCGTTTGCGTATCGAAGTCAGGTCCAGGCGGACCCCGAGCGCAACCGGTCCGTGCCTTACGTCGATCTGCCCGACAGCTACTTCGGCTACAGAGACGCACAGGGCCAGTACATTCCCGGCCTCAAGCCGATGAGCGAACTTACCCCGGAACAGCGAACCCTCGTCACGCACGGTGAGTATCGAGGCCTGCCGATCCATCCAACGCAGTTGTACTCATCAGTGGGGGCGGTGTTGCTCGGTTTCATTCTGCTGCTGTTCCTGCGGCGTTCGCAGCGGGGCGAGGAATCCGGCGAGTATCCATTCCTGGCCCGGCCCGGCACGACGTTCAGCCTGATGTTCATCCTCTACGGCATCGGGCGGTTTCTCATGGAGTTCGTTCGCGACGACAATCCTTTTGAGGTTGCCTCGCTGACGGTCTCGCAACTCCTGTCCCTCGGCCTGGTCGTCCTGGGCATCGTTATGATGGCCTGGTTCGCCAAGGCAGAGCCGGAGAGGCTGCCGGCCATCAAGAGGGCCGTGGCGGTCCCGCCACAGAGAACCAGAAGCCGGGCATGAGAACCTGGCCTGCCATCTGAGGCGGTGTCATAGGCGGACAATCGCCGCAACGTCCGAAAATACAACTTCTTCCTTCGAAGTGCGGTAATTTCTCTTGAACTTTTTGCCTAGGATATGATAATATAGCTGACATAGTTTTGCACGTTGACTCGGGGTTTTGAGAAGATACATATGGGGTTACACGACAGGGACTATACACAGGCTGATTCTCGGCGTCAGTATTTCGGTTCGTCGCAGATGCGTTTCAATCTGCCGCGGATCACGCCGGTCGTCAAATGGCTTTTGATCATCAACACGGCCGTTTTCCTTCTTCGGGCGCTCGTCCCGCAGGTGGGATCGTTCCTCCTTCGCTGGTTCTCCGTTGATCCGCGGTCGTGGCTTACCGCCATCCAGCCGTGGAGACTCGTCTCCTATCAGTTCCTGCATGGCGACCTGCTGCACATCGCCCTGAACATGATAGGCCTGTTCTTCTTCGGGCCGACCCTGGAGAAGCATTGGGGCAGCCGGCGGTTCATGCTGTTCTATCTCGGCTGCGGCGTTGTGGCGGGCCTGTCCTTCCTGCTGCTCATGGCCATCGGGGTAGTGGGTGCTGCACCTTTGCTGGGGGCCTCCGGCGCCATCCTCGGCGTACTGGCGGCGTGCGCCATCCTGTTCCCACAGTTCATCGTATTCCTCTTCATCATTCCGGTGCCGATTCGCGTGCTCGCAGTCGTGATGACGCTTGTGTATGTGATGAACATCATTGTCGGGGGCCCGAACGCCGGGGGCGATGCCGCACACCTTGGCGGCATGGCGGCCGGAGCAGCCTACATCCTCCTGCTGCCCAAGCTGGAGCGATTCAAACTCAGGATGCACGCCCAGTCGTGGGAAAAGCGAATGGAAGAGGGCCGGAAGCTGCGATTCGAAGTGGATCGCATCCTCGCAAAGGTCCATCGTTTCGGTCTGCACAGCCTGACCACCCGCGAGAAGCGGATCCTCAAGAAGGCCACGCAGGAAGAGATCCGACGACAGCAGCTATAGGGCGGACAGGACCCGTTCAATCCTTCCGGAGAGGCTCCGGCGTGTACGGCCCGTACTTGTCCCGCAGGAATTCCAGCCACCACTTGACTCCGGGGTTGTCCTGACTGCCGTCGCCGCCGGGGCGCTGGTTCGGCCCATAGGGTGCGACACACTGCAGCCACGTTGAGGCGAGCATGTAGCCCTCTCCCCTGGATAGATGGGCGACGGTCTGCCTGATTTGCTCGGCCTTCATCGCGTCGGTGTACACGCCGATATTGATATAGTTGTAGTAACCGTCCTTCTTGCTGTAGGTCCCCCAATAGCCGCCGGGGGCGTTGCCGGGCGTCGCCTCGCTCTCGATGTACGGCTTGCCGGTCACCCGCTTGGAATGATGAATCGCAAGGTCCGCCTCGGCAGGTGGCTCGCCCCGGAAGTTCGTGGCGATAACGCAACACGGGTCCACGGCCTTGCCGGCCAGGACCATCCGGCGGTTATCGAAACCCTTCGCCTGCCGGGCCATCCCCTCGTTATCCACGTCAACGAATACATTCCGGTAGTGGTTCTCCTTCAGCCACGCCACGGTATTCGCTACGGCTCTATCCGCCTCGGCCTGCGTCCAACTGTCCCATTTCGCCTTGGAGGTGCTCCAGTACAGGCATCCGACGAGCACGACCATCCCTCGCCGGTCCGCCGCCTCAATGATCCGCCCCGTCCGTCCGGCGTACACCGGATCCAGGCTGCCGTCCTCTTTGTACCCCTTCACATCGCCAAACCGCGATCCCATGAAGTACACGCCGATCGTGTTGACGCCATACCCGGCAAACGTGTCAAGCTGATCGATCAATTCCTTCGTGGTGTCGTCCGAGACGAGGGCATTGGAGCAGCGCAGCCCCTTCACAAGGAACTCCCGCCCATTGAGACAGGTCTTGTCCCCGCGAACCGTGAACGCATAGCCCCCGGCCAGGCTGGAACCGCTGAGACAGAGCGATAGACCCACCGCCCAGCACAGACACATACTCATTCTCTGCATAGCGATCTTTCTCCGCCTCACGGAGCCGGTACGGGCAGCGGTCGGCCGAACCCGATGTCATCGATGTAGAGCCTGCCGGCCGCACGCTTGTCCGCGTCGCTCACGCCGATGATCATCTTCTTCACCTTGGTCAGGTCCACGCCGGTAAACTCACTCAGTGGGATCGCCCAGGGCTGCCAGCTCACTGCCACTGTGGCCAATGGGTCCGGGTGGTTTACTATCTTGCTGTGGTTGGCGCTGTCCAGAAGCTTCACGTACAACTGCCCCGCATCGTTGTTCGGCTGCGCGACACCGATCGTCGCCACCTCCCACTGGGCGGCCGCCACACCGCCGGATGTAGCAACGCCTGAGAACTCGGCGGCTGTCTGAGCGGTGGCACTGTGGCTTGTCAACGCCAGGCCAACGTACACGTCGCCGGTCATCGTGATCGTCTGCGGATTCCAAACCATCGGGGTCCAGGTCGTTCCGTTCGCGGAGTAGTACGCCTTGAAGTCATTGCCCGTACGCTCCAGTTTCACCCAGTACGGCGCCTTGATCGCGGTCTGCTCGGGCGTCACCACGGCGCTATCGCTTGTGGCGGCCGTGCTCGTCATGGATCGGGCCTGGAACCGGCACCCATAGTCCGGCGTGATGTACACCGCCGCAAACTGCGAACCCGCATCCAGACTCTCGCGAATCATGACGCCCGCCTTGACCCAATCGCTGCTGCGCTCAATGCTGTCCACCCGTGCTATGATTGTCCCGTTGCCGGTGAGCCGCTTCCAGGCGAAGCGGAACTCATCGGCGCTGTTCCAGATGTCTGCGCCGCCGGCGCCCATGAGGATGCTGCCGGATGCTTGCACCGCAAAGGCGGGCGCCCGTCCTCGAACGTACAGCAGCAGGGTGTCCGCCCCGCCAACAGCCCAGTTCTGTGGCGTATCCCAGGTCCGCTCGGTCTCCGCATAATTCGGCTGGAGGGCATTGTTGTAGTCGAAGGGCATCGACTGCGTACCGCCATGGACAATGGTCTTCTCCATGATGTCCCCGGCCAGCGGGTCATAGCCGATCGTAGCAGTGGAGCCGTTGCCCGGATTGCCCTGCGGATAGAACTCGTCTGCGGAGAAACCCCAGCCGTCGATCCACGTCTGAAAGACCCGATTGGGCGATTCGTTCGTGTAGAGCTCGAAGTCGTCGACGACCTGATACTCCTTTGTGGTGAACGCCCACACATCGCCTTCCCACGCGCTTGGGCTGGCCACGCTGTTGACCTCGTTGACCTTCCAGTAATAGGCCGTTCCGAAAGTCAAGCCGGTCAGGTTCAGACTGTGCTGGCTCACGTTTTCCACGGGGACCGTGCCACTAGCTACGGCGTCCCGGTCGCCGCCGACATAGACCTGGTGCGAGACCGCCTCACGCCCCGGTCGCCAATTCAGCGCAAGGTTCAACTCCTGGGCGGTTGCATCGTTCGCCGGCACAGGCTCTCTCGCTCGAACAGGGATGTAGAAGAACCGCACCTCGCTCAGACCACACTGCGCGACGCCGCCCCACGTGCTGTTGATGGTCAGCCTGACGTACTTGGCAATAGCGCCGCCAAGATCGATCGGTGTATCAGGGGTGTAATCGTCCGCCCCGTCGGCCTGCTCGAAGGGCGGCACGCCAGCCAGTTCGGTCCAGGCACTGGCGTCGATGGAATACTCAATCGTAACGTCCTTCGCTCCGAATCCAACAATCTTCTCCACCAGTTGATTGGAGTTCCAGACCCACAGTTCATCCAGCTTATAGATGTCGTCAAATTCGAACTGGATCCAGTTGGGTTGTACATCGGTGCTCAGCCACATCTGCTTGCCATCCGTCGAGTGCCCATCGCTGACGCTGAGGCCGGACCCATTGACGGTGTTCTCGGGCCCCATGCCGGCCAGCCGCCGGAGGCTGTGGCCTTCACGTTCTTCAGCGGGTAAGAAGACGGCTCGACCGTGAACGACCACACGTCGCCCTTGAAAACAGTGGATCCGGGCGACACACCGACCTCATCGACCCGCCAGTAGTAAGTCGTTCCGAAATCAAGCCGTCGAGGATCATAGCTGTTGGCACTCAGCGTGACACCGTTGATGCCGTCGTTGACGTCGTCGAAGTTCTCACTCAAGTACACAATGTGCCCGTTGGCTGCCGCCGTACCTTCTCCCGGCGTCCAGCTCAGGACCACGTCTGACGGTACATCCGTCGCCTCGTCCTCCGGCTGCGGATCACGGCTCTGTCTCGGATCCAATCGTTTCGGTATGGCGGAAATGCTCAGGCAGTCGTGTCCCGGCGCCGTGATTCGCACACCTTTGACCCATACATCGGTGGTGAAAACCACGCCGAAGGCGTGCTGACCACCGACATCGGCGCCCGTGTCCTTGTAGACGCTCGTGCCGTTGAATGCCACCGGCGCTCCAAGCGAACCGTCCTCAAGGATCGCCTGAAATGTGCCTGTGTCGTTGCCGCCCCGCTCGAACACAAAGACCGTCTTGGTCAGAAGTGGAAAAATCGTTTCCTGAAAGTTGATCGCGTCGAGGGACGACATGTTGTTCGCTCCGTTCAATCGGAACAGGAAGTTGTCACCCTCCGAGCCGGGATCCTCTGGTTTGGGGGGCGCCCCAGGGGTCGTCGTCGCCGCAGGAGTCGGAGCCCCTTCAGCCCACAGAGTCGGCACCCCTGTGGCAACAGGGATATACCACCGGGTCGTTGTACCCAGCGTGAGATCGCCGTTGGCTACGACATACTCGGTCCCTGCATGGCGAAGACTGACGATCGCATCGCCGGCCACGGTAATATCTGAGAATCCCGCCAGCGCATCGGCCCTCGCGGCGCCGCACAACAACATTGAGAGCAGAACAACCACGAGAGAAGTTGCCAAGAGTTGTGTCTTCATCGCTGTACCTCCAACAGAAGAACTCGATGAGATTCCGGGTAGCTCCGGTGCTGAGAGTTGCTTTACTTGAACAAGCAAGCAGAAACGGTTCGACTCCAAGCCTTGCCTCCTGTCCATTCGCAGGCAGCGCGTACGTTGTGAAGAGCATCCACAACGAGGCTGACGCAGCCAACATGCCCCATAATAACGTCACAGGGCAATCTTGGCAAGAGAGTGGGTCAATTTGATGTGATCAGTCCCACTTGAACTTGACTTTGTTGTCGGTGAGGGTCTGGAGTCGCTGGCGGACGTTTTCCTGCTTGACCTTCTGATCCTTGTACTTGGCGATCTCGTCTTTGCTCCCTATGACTTGCTTTTGCAGTTCTTCGAGCCGTTTGAGGAATTGCTCGTAGGCGATCTCCTTGCGCCGCACGATCAGGTCATACCGCCGGGCGACCACCTCCTCCAACTCGGCGCCGAGCTCCTGCTTCTTGGCATCGGATTTCTCGCTTCGCAGCCGCCGGCACAACTCACCAACTCTCCTCTTGAGTTCGTGATCCTCTTTGAGAACAGCTCCAAGTTCGGGGTTGGATCGTGACGCCTCGAAGATGGCGCCATATTCAGTCATCAGGTGTTCGAAGTTGGTGACGTAGAGCTTCGGGTCCTTGTCCTTCAGGGCCGTCAGCTCCTGCTCCTGTTTGGGGTAGTTGGCCTTGAGCCACTCGACGAACTCGGCGTTTCGCCTCTGCCGGCGTGTCTCAAAGTAGTCGCGGGTCATCTGGTCGAGTTCCGGCTGGCCGGCTTCGCGCAGCTCGGCTTTGAACCGCTCAGGGTCCCTGGACTTGAGCTTCTCCAGTTCCTTTGCCTTGGCCGGGTCGCGCTTGCGAAGCCCCTCCAGGATCTTGTTCGCCGTCTCATCGGTCAGGTCCCGGCGCCACCAGGTCTGCCGGGATTCCGCGGGCTCATCCTGCCAGATGTCTCCCTGTGTCTGCCTGGGCTCGTTCGTCGCCGAGCCGATCCCCACGAGTCCCCCAACCAATGCCACAGCGCCGAAAAATGCGGCCAACCGACGTGACTGCATCACTACTATCCTTTCCTAATCTCGGTTTCGATCTGTATCAGTTCCCTCTCGAGTTCCTCCACGGTGCCGCTGCCGGCGGGTTCGTCCTCGCCGGCCTCCAAAGCCTGGAATTGCGTCTCAATCTGGCGGACCTCGGCGGTGAAACGGGCAAGGTCCAGATCGTCCGCGGCCACATCGATGCTGTCCCAGATGGCGGCGGGCAGGATGGAAGCCTGGAACATACTGTTGTCAGCGGTCGGGCTGCGGTGAAGCAATCCAATCAGTGCAAAGGCGATCACGGCCGCCACCGCAAGAGACCGGCGCACGACTATAGCGATCCTGTGCCGTCTGGCAAGGGCCGTGACGATCTCACTTTTGATGCGTGCGAGAGTCTCAGGGTCTGGTGTCGGGGCAGGGCAGGCATCCAGGAGCCGCTCGCCGGCCCGGATGTCCTCTGTATCGGCCTTCGCCTGGGCCGGATCAAGGAATTGCCGCAGCAAATCGTTCAGGTTTTCGCGTGTCTGGTCTTCCATTGAATCCACCAACTACCCCTCCATGAGTTCCCGCAATTTCTTCAATCCTCGGTGCAGTTTGGACAGCGCCGTCCCGATCGGCTCGCGGCGCATCTCGGCGATCTTCTTGAAGCTCAATTGCGAATAGTACCGCAACATGATCAACTCCCGGGTGTCGGCGTCCAGCCGGTTGAGTTGAACCTGAAGCTTATCCAACTGTTCATCGCTGGCGTCCGACCTGGGAGCCTCGTTCGGCTCGATCTCCAACTCGGTCCGCCGAGCGTCCAGCAACTTCTTTCGCCGTTGCTTGCCACGCAGGTGGTCATGAAAAATGTTCAGGGCGATGCGGAACAACCAGCTCTCGAACGCCCCACCCTTATATGACCCGATCTTCCGGACCAGGCGGATGAAAAGTTCGCTGAGCAACTCGTCGCTGAGGTCCCGGTCACCCGTCAGTCTGTAAAAGTATCCGTAGCAACGGCCGGCGTACAAATCCACGATCTGCGCAAAACAATCAGCGTCCCCCGATTTACAGCCGGCGATGATTCGGGCTAACTCGACGCTGCTGTCCATCTGCTGTGTTTTTACCAGACGAAAGACGGTAGTCACAATGAATTTATTGCAGGAATCCGGGAAAGAAGCAGCCGGCATAACGCGGCGGCACTCACCCCCATCGCGGGAATACCGCGGGCCTCAAACGGCCATTTCCACGAATCGTACCCCAACTGTAGCGGGCCCCTCTCACAGCGGCCATTCATTATTCTGATCTTCCTCCGTCTCCGCTTCCGGCTCGTCGAGCTTCCAGCCCTCTGACTCTTCCATTTCGCCGATTTCGCGCTGGACATACTTGAAGATCTTGTCCTGCAGGGGGCCGAGCTTGCCATACCACTTGAGCATGCTCTGGTAGCTGCCCAGGAGCATGTCGAGCCGGATAAGCTGCCATTTGGCGATGCACTCTGCTTCCTTGACGGTCGAGAACGGATCGCACTTGAACATCTTGCGGCCGTCCGGACCGATTTCGCACAACTCGCACTTGTCACACTGGATCATAGTCCACCCCGATTCTGCGGCGATCCACAAGGACCGCCCCGGTTTCTCCCACAGCCACGCCGTCCGGGCATCCATGCCGATCCGCTTCTGCTTCGGTCCGCCTTGCCTCAAACATTTGCGGTTTTTCTCCCTTTACACGGACATCCGGCGTGTGCTACACTATTATACCGTTTCCCATGGTCCGTAACAGAGATATTTTAAGGTTTTGTTTGGAGGAATGCATGGCTAAACCAAGGCGTAGAAGGAAGATCGGCAGCAAGAAGAGACGTACCCGCTGGAAGATCCGGCATAAGATCAGTTAACCCATTCCATACCCACTTCGGGGCTCTGCGAACGTCCACCCGCACTGGCAGGTCGGACGCGGCGGTGCACGCCTGCGAACGTAAATGGACCATTTCCGTGTAGTCTTCGAGCCCGATGACAAGGAGGTCCTGATCCATCAGGGCGCCACGCTAGTCGAGGCTGCAAGCAGGGCGGGTATCATTTTGACGACCCCCTGTGGCGGCAAAGGCACCTGCCGCAAGTGCGCCGTGAAATTGCAGCCTTCCGGGCGGACGGTGCTCGCCTGCCAATACCCCGTGAACAGCGATTTGCGAGTGATGGTCCCGCCTGAGTCCCGGTTCTATGAGCATAAAATCCTCGAACACGGCATCGGTACCGCAGGCAACATCGAGCCCACAACTGTCAACAAGTACCGCAATATCGCGGGACAGGGACCTATTTTGGGGGTTGCCGTGGATATCGGGACCACCACAGTGGTCGCCAAACTCGTCGATATGGTCGATGGCCGCTGTCTGGCCACACAATCCACACTGAACCCGCAGACCCGTTTCGGCGACGACGTGGTCAGCCGCATCAATTACGCCCAGTCGCAGGACCATTTGGCCGAACTGCAGGCGGTCATCGTGGACTGCATCAACGACCTGATTCGACGCCTCTGCCGCCAAAGCCATACTGAAGCGTCGAACCTCTATGAGGCCTGTGTTGTGGGCAACACGACCATGAGCCACATCTTCCTGGGATTTCCCGTGGAACAACTTGGCCGGGCTCCGTATCGGGCTTGGTCCGTCGATGCTCACGATGTGCCGGCTGCCCAACTCCGCCTGGACATGAACCCTGCGGGCAACGTCCACTGTGTCGAGAATATCGCGGGGTTTGTCGGGTCGGATACGACGGCAGTGGCGCTGGCCGTGGACGTCGAATCGGCGTCGGAAACGACCCTTGTGATCGATATCGGCACCAACGGCGAGCTTGTCCTGGGAATGGGAGGAAAGCTATACGCCGCCAGTTGTGCCGCCGGGCCGGCGCTGGAGGGGGCCAGGATTCAGCATGGCAGCAGGGCGGCGAATGGGGCAATCGAGGCCGTGGTCGCCAACGAGGATGATATCGCATTAGACGTTATTGGCAATTCCGTCCCTCGTTCGATCTGCGGCAGCGGCCTGATTGACGCAGTGGCCGTAATGTGCGACCTCGGCATTGTGGATGGGACCGGCCGCTTCGTCCCACGCGAGCAGCTCGGGCATCTGCCGGGGCACGTCTACTCCCGCATTCTCGAAAGCAATGGTCAGGCTGCATTTTGCCTGGCATTCGACCGAAAAACCACCCAGCCGGCAATCGTTCTGACGCAGCGGGACATACGGGAAGTGCAACTCGCCAAGGCCGCCATCCGGGCCGGCAGCCGAATTCTCCTCAACAAGCTGGGCCTGCAGGACCTGGATATTGGGAGCGTCCTGTTGGCCGGCGCGTTCGGCAACTACATCCGGCCGTCCAGCGCCGTTCGTATCGGCCTGCTGCCCAATGTGCCTCTCGACCGCATCCATTTCGTCGGTAACGCTGCTGCCTCGGGAGCTCAGATGCTGCTGCTCTGCGATGAGTGCCGGGAAAAGGCCGCCCGCCTCGCCCGCAAGATCCAGTACATTGAGATTGCCCATGAAAAGGACTTCACGGACATCTTCGCCGACGCGATGTTTCTGAATCCGTGACTTTCGCCCCCTGACAGCATCAG
Source organism: Sedimentisphaerales bacterium (assembly GCA_963708075.1). Classification (GTDB taxonomy): domain Bacteria; phylum Planctomycetota; class Phycisphaerae; order Sedimentisphaerales; family Anaerobacaceae; genus PLanc-01. The sequence goes on along the minus strand of OY970194.1, from coordinate 1,795,498 downwards.
ATAGCCCCCGTGGACCTCAACAGGTAGAGCAAGTAGAGCCCATAGAGGGTCAGGAGAAGGGCTCCACTGAGACGCCGAATGGTCCCTCTTCCGAGCAGGGCGACGACTGTAAACGCGGCGCAGGTGCCCATCATGAACCAGTAGTCCGTGCCGCCGGCGAGTCGCTGGCTGATCAGCAACGGCCGGGCAAGTGCCGCAACGCCGACGACCAGTAGTGAGTTGAAAATCACGGAGCCAACAAGGTTGCCCACGGAAATATCCTGACGGCCTTTCACGGCTGCAACTATGGATGTCATGAGTTCAGGCAGCGTTGTGCCGATGGCCAGAATGGTCGCGCCAATCACCGCGTCGCTCAGTCCGGCACGCGTGCCAATTGCCTCCGCGCTGTGTACAGCCATGTTCGCGCCGATCGCCAGAGCGACGAACCCGAGGACCATGAACAGAATGTCCTTGCCGACGGTCCGAGGGGGTTCCGCCACTACCTGCCATTCCCTGGCCAGCTCTCTCGCGGCAGACCCGCGGGCCGTGCGAATCGTGAGGATCATCAGTGTCGCGAACACGGCGACCAGGAATACCCCTTCGAGCCTCGATATGGCCATATTCCGCAGGACCGGCAGCAGGAGCAGGGCAACCACCAGCATCGCGGGTATCTCCCGTTTCAACGTCGTGGCCTGGATCCGCAGGTGCCCAACCATCGCGCCCAAACCTGCAATCATGGCAAGATCGGCAATGTTGGCGCCAAAGACGTTCCCAACGACGATATCGCCCCGACCGTCCCGAGCGGCAATGATCCCCGCTGCTAATTCCGGCGCTGAAGTGCCCATCGCCACAATGGTCAATCCGATGATAAGCTGGCTGACCCCCATCCGTTCCGCCAGCCCGACAGCCCCTTCGGACAGGAGATCGGCGCCTTTCCACAACAGCACCAGCCCGCCGGCCAGCAGTAGCAGTACCCACAGCATCCCGTATCCCCCTTTTCATCGCGGCTATGGATATATTGTATGGGAAGGACTATACCCCGCAAGTCCTGTCATGCACTGAACTCGATGGTATGGGGTGGAGATGTCGGCCTGCAATAAGGTTTATGGGGCATGAGGCGATCTTGCGGCAGACCACCGTCACGTCAAGGAGGCTTGACTGGGGAGATCACGGGTTGCGTTTCAGACTTTGCCGACCACGATACAGGCGTTGTGGCCGCCGAAGCCGAAAGAGTTGCTCAGGGCGATATCCACCTTTGCCTCCCGGGCCGTCCAGGGCACGTAGTCCATCTTGGGGTCGCACCGTTCGTCCGGGTTGTCGAGATTGATGGTAGGGGGAATAATGCCCTTGTTGATGGTCTTGAGGGCTGCAATCAACTCCACCGCGGCCGTGGCGCCAAGCATGTGCCCCAGGCAGCTCTTGGTCGAGCTGATGGGGATCTTGTAGGCGTGCTCCCCAAAGACTGTCCTGATGGCCATGCTTTCGGCGATGTCATTCAGCTCGGTGCTGGTCCCGTGGGCATTGATGTAGTCGACGTCCTCGGGGTTGATCTTCGCGTCGGCCACGGCCAGCTTCATAGCCATCGCCGCCCCCTCGCCATTGGGCAGGGGGGCCGTGATGTGATAGCCGTCGTCGGTCGCGGCATATCCCAGCAACTCGCCATAGATTCGAGCCCCTCGCTTCTTGGCTCGCTCGTATTCTTCGAGGATCAGGATGCCGGCGCCCTCGGCGAGAACAAATCCGTCGCGGTCGCGATCGAACGGCCGGGAGGCCGCCGCCGGATTGTCATTGCGGGTGCTCAGGGATCGGGCGGCACAGAACGAGCCCAAGCCGATGGGGGTCAGCGCCGCTTCCGAGCCGCCGGTGACGATAACGTCGCTGCGCCCGCTGGCGACGTTCCAGAATGCTTCGCCCATCGTGTGGTTTCCGGAAGCACAGGCGCTGGAGACGGAGAAACTCGGGCCCCGCAGGCCGAATTGGATGGCGATGTTGCCGCTGGCGGCGTTTGACATGAGTCGCGGCACACAGAAGGGGGAGACCTTGCTCGGCCCCTTCTCGAGCAGCCGGATATGCTGCTCCTCGATCTCCTTGATCCCGCCGATGCCCGTTCCGACAATCGCGCCGATGCGGTAGGGGTCCTCTTTGGCCAAATCCAGGCCGCTGTCCTGAACCGCCTGGATCGCCGCCGCAACCGCAAACTCACTGAAGCGATCCATGCGCTTGGCTTCGCGCCTGTCGATGTACTTGGTCACATCGAAGTGCTTGATCTCGCCTCCGAAATGGACGGTGAATGCGCTGGCGTCAAAAGACTCGATCGTCGTGACCCCGCTCGTGCCTTCGCACAGCGCAGTAAACAGACCATCAGCAGATTCGGACAGCGAGGTAATGCAGCCCAAGCCCGTTATAACCACTCGGCGTCTGTCCATTGGGGCTACGTGCTTTCCTTCTTCTTGGTCTGTGCGATGGTCACGATGTACTCGATGGCGGCGCCGACGGTTTGAATCTTCTCGGCCTCCTCATCGGGAATGCTCATATCGAACTCGTCCTCGAATTCCATGACGAGCTCCACGGTGTCCAGGGAGTCGGCATTCAGATCGTTGATAAAGGACGTATCGCGGGTGATCTCGGATTTATCAACGCCCATCTGCTCGCTGATGATCTCGATCACCTTATTCTCAATCGCTTGGACATCGACTTCGTCGATACTCACTTGGTATCCTCCTTAACAGAATCGGAATTCTCTTGTAAGGTCTTGGCTGTAATTGCCTCATCTATGTGTTCAAAACCACCCTCCAGATATCGGGCGGTATGATACCGGCTCCGGGCCGGCTTCGACAACCATTTTCTGAATTTTTTTACATGGCCATGCCGCCATCGACACAAAGGACCTGCCCGGTGATATAGCCGGCCTCGTCGCTGGCCAGGAACGCGACGGCCCGGGCGACATCCTCGACCGTGCCAAATCGCTTGACCGGGATGACCTCCATAGCGGCGTTTTTGACCATGTCAGGCAGCTTGGCGGTCATATCCGTCTGGATAAAGCCGGGGGCGATGCAGTTGGCCGTGACGCCTTTCTTGCCGATCTCGCGGGCGATGGATTTGGTCATGCCGATCAGCCCGGCCTTGCTGGCGGCGTAGTTGGCGGAGCCGGCCTGTCCCATCACGCCTGCCACCGAGCTGATACTGACAATTCTGCCGAACTTATTGCGGATCATCGACCGGGCAACCACCCGCGTTGCTGCAAACGCGGCACGCAGGTTCACGTTGATAACCTTGTCGAAGTCCTCGTCATCCATCTGGATCATCAGCTTGTCACGGGTGATCCCCGCGTTGTTGACGAGGATTCCGATGCCGCCATACTTTTCTGCCAGGGAATCGAGCACCTCGGTGAGTTTATCGGTCTTTGTGATATCGACGCACCGTGTCACGACCTCAAAGCCGGCCTCTTTGGCCGCCTGCTCCAAATCCTTGAGCGGGTCCTCGACGATATCGAGCCCCGCCACGAGCCGGCCCTGCCTGAGCAGCTCGAAGACAATGGCTCGGCCGATGCCCCGTGCGGCGCCGGTGACCACCGCAAGTCGTTTTTCCGCCATCCTGTCACCTCCAGAATCCATTACGCGCGATCATCCAGTTACGGCCTTGAGCGAGCTCAAGTCGCTGATGTTCGTGACTTTCGTCTTCCTGTTAATACGTTTCATCAGCCCGGTCAGGACCCTGCCCGGACCAATCTCATAAAACTGCTCGACCCCATCGGCCAGCAAGCGCTCCATGCATTTCTGCCACTGGATCGCCCCTGTGAGCTGTCGCGTCAGGCCGTCGATGACGCTGTCCGGGCCGTGATAGTAGTCGGCCGTGATGTTGGCGACCGTGCGGACGGCCTGCGGCTGCGAGATCTGCGTTTGCACAAGGGCTTGCCGCAGGGCCTGTGCCGCGGGCGTCATCATGGTCGTATGAAAGGCCCCGGCAACCTCCAGCCGGATCGCTTTGATCGCGCCATGCTTCTCCGCCAGACGTTCGGCTCTTTCGCAGGCGCCAACCGCACCGCTGATGACGATTTGTCCGGGACAATTGAAATTGACCGGCTCGAGCAACTCCCCATCGCGGGCTTCATCGCACAGTTGCCGCACCTTGTCCTCATCGAGGCCCAGAATGCTCACCATCATCCCTTCGGAGGCATCGGCGGCGGCCTGCATGGCCTCGCCACGCCTTTTGACCAGCCTGAGCCCATCTTCGAAGCTGATGGCTCCGGCGGCATACAGGGCGGTGTATTCGCCCAGGCTCAGTCCCGCTGTGACATCGGGGCGGAGGTTCTGTCCGGCCGAACTGGCTCGCAGGACCTCCAGCAGGGCGGCGGAGGTCACGAAGATGGCCGGCTGCGACATGGTTGTGCTGTTGAGCCGGTCTGCCGGGCCCTCAAGACAGACCTTTCGCAGGTCGAACCCGACGATCTCGTTCGCCCGCCCGAACAACTCCGCTGCCGCGGGCAACGCCGTCGCGATGTCGGCTCCCATGCCCACGGCCTGGGAGCCCTGTCCCGGAAACAGAAAGGCGGTCGCCATCTTTCGTGTCCTTATTTGTTTCAGTTCACACCCGCACACCGCGGGCGACGCTCCGTCGTCCGGCGACGGCGCCTAAATCTCGATGATGTTTGCGCCCAGGTGACACCGGCGCCGAACGCCACGAAGATCACGATATCGCCCTTCTTGAGCTTGCCTTGCCGCATGCATTCATCGAACGCGATGGGCACGGAAGCGGCGGACGTATTGCCGTAGTTCTGAATATTGACGAACACCTTCTCCGGGGGCAGTTCCAACCTCTTGGCGGCTGACTCGATGATCCGGGCATTCATCTGGTGCGAGATGACCATGGCGACATCGTCGATGGTCAAGCCGCAGTGCGCCATGCAGTCAGTGACAGCCTCCACGATCCGCCGCACCGCCTGCTGGTATACTTCTCTGCCTTTAATCTGCATGAAGGCCATGTCTGGGTCGTTCAGCGGCCGACTGACCGGGTGGCGCGAGCCGTGGGCCCGGCAGCTCAGCGACTCCCAATAAGTTCCGTCCGCGCCCAGCGTACTGTAGATGATACCTCGGCCGGCATTGTCCTTGCGCTGCAGGACGATCGCACCGGCCCCGTCGCCGAACAGGATGCAACTGGTCCGGTCCTTCCAGTTGGTGATTTTCGTGAGCGTCTCGGCCCCAATCACCAGGGCATTGTTGAGCCGCCCGTTCTCAATGAGCTGCTGGACCAGGTGCAGGGAATAGACAAACCCGCTGCAGGCGGCCGCCAGATCGAAGACCCACGCGTTCTTCGCCCCGAGCGCCTGCTGAACGAAGCATGCCGTGGAGGGAAAGACCATTTCCGGGGTGATCGTCGCCACGGTAATCAGATCGAGATCTTCGCCGCTAAGCCCTGCGTAGGCCAGGGCCCGCCTGGCCGCCTCGGTAGCCAGGTAGGCGGTCGTTTCGCCATCCGTCGTGATGTGCCTGGACTTGATCCCTGTCCGGGTAGTGATCCATTCGTCCGAAGTATCCACCCTGCGGGCAAGATCTTCATTGGACAATATCGCCGATGGAACAAAAGAACCGCACCCGGTGATCACGGCGCGGTTCGCGAGGGGGCAATCCTCAAATTCCTTGTGCATCCGAAGTCCTTACGCAAGCTTCCGAGAGACACTCCATGATCTTTTCATTGATTCCTTGCGTGTGGCAGGTCTTGGCGGTGACCACGGCGTTTCTGATTGTGCGCGCCCGGCTGGCCCCATGGCAGATCAGGGCCGTGCCGTTGATGCCCAGCAGGGGAGCCCCCCCGTATTCATGATAGTCGTGTTTCTGATAGACCCGCATGATGGTCCGTTTGAAGATCAGCCCCAACCAGGGGCTCAACTCCTGCTTGATGGCTCGGAACAAGCCCTCCACCGCACCCTCTGTGAGCTTCAGGATGACATTCCCGACGAACCCCTCACAGACCACCACGTCGCAGACTCCGCGGAAGATGTCCCTTCCCTCGATGTTCCCGATGAAATTCAATCGCGAGTCGCCGCGCATCAGCTCCCGCGAACGCTTGACGATCTCATTGCCCTTGGCCTCTTCCTCTCCAATGCTCATCAGCCCGACCCGCGGGTTCTGGACCTTGAGGAAATGCCGCGAGTAGATGCTTGCCATCAGCCCGTACTGATACAGGTTGATTGGCTTACAGGCAATATTTGCTCCCACATCGCAAATAGTCACGGGGCCGTTCGTGGTCGGGAAAACGACGGCGATGCCGGGGCGATTTACACCAGGCAGGGTACGCATTCGCATTTGGAATGCCGCCACGCATGCCCCGGTGTTGCCCGCTGAGATGACTGCATCTGCCTGATCCAGTTTCGCCAGTTTCGCCAGAATCCCAATCGAACTTCGGGGTTTTTGGCGCAGACTGTCAATGGGCTTCTCGTCCATGGCGATTACGTCCGGCGCATCAGCAATGCTGACACGGTCCCGGTCGTATTTCAGATCGGCCAGTTTCTTCTCCAACAGCTCCTGTGGCCCAACCAGAATGATCCTGTCATCCTGATCGAGCCGGGACAACGCCTCCAACGCTCCTACAATGATTTCGTCGGGTGCGTGGTCCCCTCCCATGGCATCCACAGCGATACGCATGCCTACGTGGTTTCCTCCTTGCCGAGTTTCAGGGTGAGCCCGGGATGTACATACCCGCAGTTGCCGCATGCCGCATGGGGCAACTTTGCCTGATCGCACTTCGGGCAGACCGAGTAGTTGATCGGTTTGAGTCGATGGTGTGACCGTCGCATTTTGACGGCACTCCGGCTCATTTTTTTCATTGGTAACATTGTTCGGTACTCCAGTCCATCTGCTAATCACTCGCAGAGCGTGCTCGTCTGACGCTGTGTATAAAACTACCTTTAATACCGGCGGCCTCCCCCCATGTCAAGACAAAATCTTATCCCAACGCCATCAAAAAGGTACGTCGGGCACACGGAACCGTTCGCCCCTGCCCGACTGACTACGCCGAGATACATGATAAGTCCCGTCGGGGCCGCCGCCTGCACAAGTTCTGGATGCGTGGCCAATGGTCCGAAAGGAAGTTGCAGGTAGTCGAAGAAACCTCGTTTTTCCTGTTACCATGCTTAGTCGCCGAGCCTTATTAGAGTAGAAAAGATAGCGCACACGACGATATGTTAGTCAGGGGCGTGCAGATGGCTGTAATGATTGTGAAAAGGGGTGGCTTGCGGGCTTTCGACAAGGTTTCTGCAAACCGTAAACCCTTTTCCCACGTATATTTATAGTGGCCGCCTATAGTATTTTGAAGTATTATCCTGTATCGCAATCCCACGATAAGACGTGTGGGGCGCCGGCGGCAGAACGGGCTGGCCGAATCTTGTGCCGTCGGAGGAAGGAAAGGAGACAACCATGTTTGTCGCAGGTGAGAGAAAAAACCGCAGAGCAGCCGTAACGTCTGTGGCGCTCATGGCGGCCCTGTTGATCGGGTCATCGGGCTCTCGTCTGGCACGGGCCGCTTCGGAGCGAAGCGCGGCGCTGCAGAGTGTGGGAGCAAGGCGCGAGGCTGTGAGGCCCAGTCCGAGCCCAAGTCCAAGTTTTGGATCATCTCGCAGCCAAGGCTCCCCGTTCAGCTCCGGCAGATCGCCCGCAATGGCCCCCTCCAGACCATCGTTCAGCCCTCCGCCGGCAGCGGCGCCTTCCAGACCATCGTTTACACCCAGTGCGCCACGTTCTATGGCTCCTTCGCGGCCATCGTTTACGCCTAGTGCGCCGCGTTCGATAGCCCCTTCGAGACCGTCGTTTACACCGAGTGCACCACCTTCGATCACGCCTTCGCGACCGTCGGTGACGCCGAGCAGCCCGCCGGCCACGATGCGTTCGAGCCCGTTTTCGAGCAGGTCCGCGCCGTCGGCTGCCGCGCCGGCGCCAAGCCGCGAGTCGGCACGGGATTTCAGCACCAGATGGGCGCCCTCCAGCCAGCCACGGTCGGAAAGCGTATTCAGCGCACCACGAAGTGAGTCGTCCTCATCCGGAGGCCTCTCCAGGTCGCCTGATCAGAGTATTTCCAGCTCGATTGGCAGCCGGAGCGGCAGCACGCGGAGCCTGGCGACGCCGCGATCCTCCGCGCCGGATACATCTATGAATAGCGGCACGACGCGCAGCTCTGTAGTGGATCGCATGGCAGCACGGCAGCAGAGCACCGTGCAGCCGAGGCAACCGATGTCGGGTTCGGCAAGTACGCCCAGTGCGCCAAAGACGGTGACACCGCCACCATCATCGCGGGGCCCTGTTGTTCAGAGCACGCCCACAAACACCGGCGGCGACAGACGCTCACTGTTGAGCCGTCTTAGCACCAGGAACGGATCTGTAACGAAGCAATCGCAGAGCCCGGTGGCAGAGAAGCCCGCGTCCACGCCCACTCAGCCTCAGCAGTCGCGACGAATCGCAGACCTGAAGACGACGTCCAAACAGAGTCTGGAGCCGCGGCAGAGCACGCTTCAGACGACAAAGACTCCATCTGAGGGCAGTGCGACCGACAGACGGTCGCTCCTGGGCCGCGTCGGTGCGAGGAATGGATCGACCACGGGTGAGGTGAAGGCCCCGGCGGAGAAATCCACATCCGCACCGTCGCCGTCGTCGCGACAAATCGTCGCGCCGAAGGCAGGGACAGAGCAGGGCGTCTCGCCCAAAACGACGACAAGTCCCACGGAGCGGACCGCAACCGACAGGAAGTCAGTGCTTTCGCGGATGCAGGCGCGACGGACAGGTCAGCAGACGCAGAAGAGCCAGGTGGCCGAATCCACCGGCTCGCAGACCCGGATGCCGACGCTATCGACGACTCAACCCGTCCGCGGCGCACAAACGAATTCGGAGCTTCAGAACCGAGTAACCAGTCGCAGGGCCGAAGTGATCAGTCAGAGGGGTGATCGCGGAAAAGTGGCTCTGGATCCGCAGAGACAGCAGGCGGATGCCACGGCCCGGCGGCAGCAATTCGGCTCCCGGCTGAACGACCATCTGGTTGCGAGGAGAAGCCTCGACACGAATCTGGCGGAGCGGACGCTTCGGCCGACAACTTTCGACTACAGCTACCGGCGGCCCTACCTGCACGCGTCGTACTATGACCGGCCGGACCTGATCTCGCATCATTACCATCACCTCTATAGTTACTATGACATGCATCATCGGCTGTGTCACCGGGTCATTTGGCCGTCGTACTACTTCACGATCGGCTACCACTTCGGTTCGCATTTCTCGTTCGACTATATGTACCCGTACTACCATCGCAAGTACGTGTTCATCAGCCTGGGTGGATACTGGCCCTATGACTACCCGTATATGCGGTACTACTGGTATGGCTATCATCCCTACGTGTGGTACGGATACTACCCCGTTGCCACCGAGGTCGCGGGAGAGACGAACAACTACTACACGTACAACTATTACAATGACGATGGTTCCGCGACCACCTATCAGAGCACGGACGACAGCGGATATGCCGATGTCCGTGAGAAACTGGCACAGCGAGCGGCGGAGCCGGCGCCGCAGACACAGGCGGATACAAGGTTCGAGGAAGGCGTCAAGAGCTTCGAGTCTGGCGATTACGCCACAGCGGCCGAGAAGTTCGCCACGGCGAAGGAGCTGTCGCCGGAAGACATGATCCTTCCGTTCGCATATGCCCAGGCCTTGTTTGCCGACAAGCAGTACTCCAAGGCCGCGGAGGTGCTGAGAGAGGCCCTCAAGAAGCTTCCGCCCGAGAAGGAGAAGGAAGGCGTCTTCTATCCTCGTGGCCTGTATGCCAATGACGATGTGCTGTTCAAACAGATTGAGGAGCTGCTGAACAAGCAGGATGAGTCCGGCGACAACGCCGACCTGCAGCTCCTGCTCGGTTACCATCTGCTGGGCACCGGAGAGACAGGCTATGCCCGCGAGCCTCTGGAGAAGGCGGGCCAGGATGCGAAGAACACCGAGGCGGTGGCTGTGCTGCTCAGACTTGTGGACAAACTCGAGAAGGAAGCCGGGCCGAAGGATAAGGCCGGCTCCGAGTCGCAAGCTGCGCCGGGCGCCAAGGCTCAGGAGTCATCGGCGACCCAGGTAGACCCCGCCACAGCGACTCCATCATCGACCGCCCCTGAAGCATCCTCCCTTGAGAGCACGCCGGATACTCAAAAGGTTCCGGATACTGGAGCAAAGGATTTGCTGGACGTTTCGAAGAAGGACTCGGCCACGCAACTGAGCGCAGGCGCCGCCACGACGCAGGCCACCGAGCAAGCACCGGTCAACAAAGAGGACGATGATGAGCTCTAAGCCATCCGATGCCGTCGAGTCATTTTCGGACACAGAAAGGTCCGGCGTAGCGACGGGCAGAGCCGGGACTATCGTCCTGGCAGGGATGGCGGCCGGTTTGCTGATGTCGGCAGGTTGCCGAACCGCCGCGCAAACCGGGGCGGCGGTAGGAGTGCTGGCGGGAGCCGGGCTTGGCCAGGTGATTGGCGGCACTGCGGGAGCCACAATTCTCGGCGCGGCGATCGGAGGAGCGGCCGGATACATGATCGGCAACGAAGAGGACAAGAGCCACACGCCGACGGAGCGCGTCCACATGCGGCAGGAAATGGATTACGTGACGGTGGACATCACCAATAGCAACGGCTCGATCAGCCGGGTGCGGCTGCGAAGACAAGGGATTGGCTACATCGGCACGCGCGGTGAGTTCTACGACCATCTGCCGACGGAAGAGGAGCTCTGGCCGGCATATGGATTCTGAGGGTCAAGTGAGGAGATGGTTTCGACGTGATCTGGTTGATTCGTATCTGACAGAGGGTCGGTCATATCCTCAGAAGTGTCTCTGAGGATGCTTTTGTCGGCATTAGGCATGGGCGTTTACCGGTTGAATTCCTCATATCTCTACGATAGAATGGAGATTTGCGGGGTCGGACCTCGCACCTTCCGCCGCAGACGGCAGCGGGATTGATCCCGTCTTCCTGCCGGTGGAGAGGCCGAAAATCAGTGAGAATCGGGGAATGCTGTAACCGGTATGGATAAAGCGCTGCGAAACGCTTTGAAGGAGCTCACATCCACCGACGCCGAGTCACGACGTCGGGCGATGGAGCCTTTTGTCAGATCGACCTTTGGCATCTTCATACGGCATCTGCATCGCTATCTCGGTAACGAGGTCGAGTGCGAGGACGTGCTGGAGGATGTGTACGCGGATATCTGGGAAAACCCGGACCATCTGCGGGCCATCGACAGCGAAAGGCAGCTTCTGCGAACGGTGTATCTATACTACATGCGGAAGCGCCTCCGCGAGGTGTACCGGCGGATGAATCGCAGCTCGTACCTGTCCGCGAACGATATGCAGAACCTTGTGGCGCCGGAACTGGGCCTGTGCGACCTGCTCTCGCAGACCGAGCTCAAGCAGATCCTGCACCGGATGCTCGGCAAGCTCAAGGCCCGGGAGCGCAAGGCGATGGAGCTGTGGATGGCCGGGATGTCGAACCGGGCGATCGCCACCCAGTTGGGAACGACGGTCGGCGCGGTGAAGATGCTGGAATTTCGGACGGTTTTGAAATTGCGGCGAATGTTGCAGGAGTACTGCGAAGAAGGCTGATCGCCTTCTCGCAAGATTGCCTGGTGCAGTTTGCACGGGTCGTAAAGGAGCAGTTACCGATGTCGAACGCAGACAGAGAAATCCAGGAGCTACTGGCGGATTACGCCGCTTCGCTTCGTGACGGCGGGCTGCCCACCTTCCTGAAGTCGCTGACTCGCGAGGAGGCCAAGCGCATCAGCGAATCTCCGGACTTCTGGGAGGCCACGGAGGTGGTGCGGCTGATGAACGGCGCGGGGTTTGGGGACAACGTCGTGACGCCGGATGTGGGCCTTTTTATCTCCCGCGTTGATGCTGCGATTGTCTCTCGCTCGAAGAAGGCGAAGGCGTCAACGCGGGAACACAGCCGAAGCCAGGTAAACCAGCAGTAGGGAGAGAATCGACGTAACGATATGATCCTGGATAGTTACCAGTGTTCTTCCTGTTACTTTGAAGACAAAGAGCCGAGCACGCGGATCGACCCGTCCACCATCTCACCGGCGCAGCCGCGGGTCACCTTCAAGGACGTGCTCGTGATGTTCGTCTGCATCGAGCGATATGACGCCCGGCAGGAGTTGGAGGACGCCGTCAACGAGTTTGGCGCCCTGATGAAGCTCCTGGGCAAACGGCCCGTTGTGCTATGCCCGAACGTGCACCTGTCCATCGACAAGGCCCCGGAGAAGCAGGCGGTCCATCTGATCGGGGAGTTGGAGAAGATGCTTGTCGAACAGGGCTTCGAGATTCATCGCCTGTCGTTCGGCTACCATAAGAGGTACGGTCTCGAATGTAATGGAAATGTTGGCAGTGTGGTCGGTCGGCGGTTCTACGGGTCAGAGCACAAGCAGTTCCTGCGTCTGATGACGCGGCTGGGCGTCTGCCCGCCCGAGTCGCTGCCGAGTGACATGCCGCCCTGGGCCACCGCCCTGATGGACCGGCAGTTGAAGGTACTCGGCAACCGCCGCGAAACCTACGACGTCGCCAAGCATATGCTCCAGGACCAGCTCGACGCCACGGGCAACGGCGAGCTGTGGACCTGCATGCTGTTCGAAGGGGAGCGGCAGCCCATGGACGACTACCTCAGCCAGCTCCACACGATCCTCGAGGAGTATCCGGATGTCCGGGTACATCGTGCGATGAATCTCAGTGTGCCGGGGTTCTCCAACGCGGCCCGGCACCTGTTCCGCCGATATGCCGAGGCGATCGAATCGGGCCGGCTGCGGATTTACAACAGCACGGTTTCCGACCTTGAGTTTCTCCTGTCTCGCAGCTCCGTGCTGCTGGCCTTTCCCCAAATGCCCCGCAAGGCGGGCGTCCACGCGGGCGAGATCTCGTTCGGACTCTACTGCAAGGACGAGGACTTCGCCAAGAACCTCATTCAATGGTACCGCACGTTCCTCGTCGATGCGCGGTTCGGGTGGATTCGCACGGAAGCCGATCTGGATACCGTGATCAGCGAGTTGGCGGAGGAAACGTTTCAGGAAGGGCACGAGAAATAGTGCGTGCACGGATGGGGCAGTCTGATTTGTCGATAGGATAGTGCGTGTGGTTGCATCGGTGGCGCTCGTTGCTGGGTATCTCATCATTCTCGGGATTGTCGCCGTGCGCGCCGCGCTGCCCGCGAGTATGCGGAATTCTCCCTCGCGAAGCGTTCCCTGCCTCTTGCCCTGATCTTCGGCAGTCTCTGCGCCGCGTATGTGGGTCCCGGCTTCTCCATCGGCTTTGCGGGCAAGGGTTTCCAGAGCGGCCTGCTGTTCCTGTTCGTCGGCCTTGCCTACTCCCTCCAGAACATCCTCGTCGGCCTGTTCATTGCGCCGCGACTGCGGTCGCTCAGCGGTTGTCACACCCTCGGCGACGCCATCGGCCAGAAGTACAATCGCACGTGCCAGATCCTGGCGGGCGTGATCTCCGTAGGCCTCTGCATGGGATTTGCCGCCGTGATGGCGAATGCCGCCGGGGTCGTGGTGCAGGACGCCTTCGGGATTTCCAAGTGGATCGCGATCGTCCTGATTGCGATTGCAACGACACTGTACACGAGCTTCGGCGGGCTCCGGGCCAGCGTGATGACGGACGCTCTGCAGTTCACCCTGTTCACCATCCTCATGCCGGTGATCCTCCTGTTCATCATGTTTGTGCCGTTGCGCGACGGCGCCGCTGCACTGAGCTACGAATTGACAGCAGCGACGGCAGTGGGCTTTCGATCCACCTCCTGGGTGCAGATCCTCGGACTGATAGCCGCCTTTCTTCTCGGCGAGACCCTGATACCGCCTTACGCGAACCGCGCCCTTGCAACGCAGACGACCGGGGCGTCGAGGAACAGTTTCGTCCTGGCGGGGCTGTTCAGCATGGTATGGTTCACGATCATGATCTCGCTGGGCATCGTCGCGCGCGCGATCATCCCTGCCGGGACCGGCGAGGACGATGTGCTCTTGACACTGGTCAAGACAGTCACGCCGCCGGCAGGCTATGCGATACTGCTGGTGGCGTTGCTCTCCGTAATCATGTCGAGCCTGGACTCGCTCCTGAACGCCGGGGCCGTGGCGTTCACGGAGGACGTTATCAGGCCGTTCGTGAAGATTTCGGATCGGGCCTCGCTCATATGCGGCCGCGCAGCCACCGTGGGCATTGCCGCTTTGGCGGCCGCGGCCGCGGTAGCCGTCCCCAGTATCATACGGGGCCTGCTGATCTGCTACACCGTCTGGGCGCCGGCGATCCTACCTGCGGCAGTCCTCGGGCTTTGGCTCAAGAAGCCGCGTCCCCTGGCAGGCATTCTATCTATGGTCACCGGTGCGGCGGTTGCCCTGTCTTTCCAATTCATCTGGCACGATGCCGTGCAGATTCCCCCGATTCTCCTGGCTTTGGCGGCAGCCCTGGCGGCGTACCTCCTTGGGCATTTCCTGAGTGCTCTGTTCATGGAGTCCAAGTAATGGAAACGGCTGTGATGATCGGTGTGGTCGTGGCGGCGGGTCTGATCATGGCCAGCGGCGTCTGGGTCGGCGTGGTCCTCATCGGAGCCGTTGTCCGCATCAAGCGACCCTCCGTCACCCCGACATGCGAAGCCCCCGGTGATCCACTCACGTCCCGCCCGGACCCCGGCCGGCCGTAAGGCTGTTTTTGCGTAGCATCGGCCATGGACCGCGGCTATAATCCGGGTCCGCGCAGGTCGAGCGTGACGTGCGCGCTGTGGTCCCGTGAGGACCGTGGATCAGCCGATTCAGGAGGCCAGCATGAGAGCATCTCGCATCAACAGACCTATGCAGTGGATGGTATGCTTTGTCGTTCTGCTCACACTCTGTGCCAGTGCGGCGAGCGGACAATGTTCTGTGACCGTGGCCGACGTGCGCTGCGAGTACCTGGCCGATCCGCTGGGGATCGACGTGCGGCAGCCGCGACTGAGTTGGAAGCTGGTTGCCGTGGACCCGCAATCGCGTGGCCAGGGGCAGACAGGCTATCAGGTTCTCGTGGCGAGCGCCAAGACGCTACTGGACGGCGACAAGGGCGATCTCTGGGATTCCGGCATGGCCTCGTCGGGCCAGTCGGTCCACGTCGTCTATGGCGGCAAGCCGCTCGGCTCGGGGATGGAGTGCTACTGGAAGGTACGAGTCAAGGATGAGGGGGGCAGGACATCGGCCTGGAGCAAGTCGGGCCGGTGGACCATGGGATTGCTGGAGAAATCCGATTGGTCGGGCAAGTGGATCGGCACGAGCGATGTCTTCAGCCGGGGCAGGGGCTTTCCCCCGCCGGACAACAAAGTGCCGGACCCCTGGCTGCGCAAAACGTTTGATCTGAAGGCTAAGCCGGAGCAGGCGGTGGTCTATGTGGCCTCCGTCGGCTACCACGAGTTGTATGTCAATGGCAAACGCATCGGCGACGATGTGCTGGCCCCGGCGGTGACGAACCACCGTAAGCGCGCCCGCTACGTCACGTATGAAATCACCGACCAGCTCAAGCAGGGCGGGAATGTCATTGCGTTGTGGCTGGGCGTCTCCTGGTCGATCTTCCCGCCGTATAAGACGGACGACAGGCCGCAGACGCCGATTGTCCTGGCCCAGGCGGATATCAGGGTGCCCGGCGCCGAGGCAGTCCGGATTGTGACGGATGACACGTGGCGCACGTACGCCAGCCCGAATACGCTGCTGGGCGTGTGGGACTTTATGCACTTCGGCGGTGAGCGGTACGATGCCAACAAAGAAATCCCCAACTGGGCCGGCGCGGAGTTCGACGACTCCGGGTGGAAGTCCGCCATCGTCTACTCGCCGAATCTTGCGCTGTCCGCCGAGATGATCGAGCCGAATCGGCGGATCAAGGAGATTCGCCCTGTGGCGGTGGAGGAAGTCAAGCCCGGCACCTATCGCGTGGACCTCGGCGTCAATGTCACCGGCTGGCTCGAAGCGAACCTGCGCGGGCAGCCCGGCGACACGGTCGAATTCAAGTTCTCTGAGCGGCCGAGCGCGGATATGACGCACCGGCTGCGCAGCCAGTACATCGTCGGACCCTCGGGCAAAGGGACGTTTCGCAACCGGTTCAACTATTTCACTGGCCGATGGGTCACCGTCGAGGGACTCAAATATAAGCCCGCCGTGGAGGACATGCGTGCCTGGCTCGTGCGGACCGACTACGCCCGTGCAGCGGATTTCGAATGCTCGAACGAACTGCTGAACAAGATCTATGACACAACCCTGTGGACGTTCGAGGATCTCAGCCTCGGCGGCTACGTCGTCGATTGCCCGCACCGCGAGCGGATGGGCTATGGCGGCGACGCGCACGCGACCACGGAGTGCGGCCTGAACAACTACGGTCTCGGGGCGTTCTATACGAAGTGGAGCCAGGATTGGCGCGACGTGCAGGGCGGCAGTGCCGCCTGGGGCACCGCGGAGAAAGCGGCGGTCCAGGACACCATCGAAAGCGGCAACCTGCCCTACACGGCCCCGACGTACTGGGGCGGCGGCGGGCCCGGCTGGAGCGGCTACTGCATCACGCTGCCCTGGGAAATCTACGAGCGTTACGGCGATACCCGCATCCTCGAAGACAACTTCCCGACGATCCAGCGCTGGCTGGCCTTCCTCGAAACCAAAGCCAAGGACAACATCCTGCGACGGTGGGGCGGTGAGTGGGACTTCCTCGGCGATTGGCTCTGGCCGGGCGCCAAAGGTGTCAACGGGGATACACGTGAGACCCTGTTCTATAACAACTGCTATTGGATCTTCAACCTTCAGACGGCCGCGACGATTGCTGACCTGATCGGCAAGAAGGCTGATGGCGACAAGTACCGTGCCCGCGCCGACGAGGTCCGCAAGGCCGTGCATCAGGAGTTCTTCATCCCGGCCGAGAGCAGTTATGTCAATGGCTTCCAGGCATACCTCGCCATCGCGCTTCTCGTGAACCTTCCGCCGCAGGACATCCGCCCGGCTGTGGAGAAGCGGCTCGAAGAGGAAATCGTGATCCGCCGCAAGGGTCACATCCACGCCGGCATCACGGGCGGCGCGTTCCTCTACAAGACGCTGCTCGCTCTGGACCGCCAGGACCTGCTCTTTGCGATGGCGAACAAGGACACCTATCCCGGCTGGGGTGATATGCTCCGCAGCGGCGCCACGGCGATGTACGAATCGTGGGATATGGACAACTCCCTCTGCCACAGCTCGTACCTGTACATCGGCACCTGGTTCATCGAGGGCCTGGCCGGCATCAAGACCGACCCGCAGACCCCCGGCTTCAAGCGTTTTGTCATCAAGCCAGGTGTGGTGGACGACCCCTCCCTCAAATGGGTGAAAGCCCACCATGACTGCATCTACGGCCGAATCACAAGCAACTGGAGCATCGACGGCAAAGGGCTCCTGACCCTGAATGTCACCGTCCCCCCGAACACGACGGCCACGCTGTACCTGCCGACGGCCGATGAAAAGACCGTCACCGAAAGCAACCAGCCGCTCACACAGGCTAAGGGCTTGACGCCACTTTCCGCTCAGCCTGGTCAGTTAACGCTGGAATTGCAGCCCGGCTCCTATGAATTCAAGTCCAGCCTGGCCGCAGCGAATAGGCTCTAAACGATAACAGGAATTGACTGGAGCAGCACGAATGTCGGCCCTGTTGGCTCTGCGACGGCGGGGTCGGATCCCCGCGTTTGCACTTCAGGCAGATTATTCAGATTGGAGAGACCACCATGTGTAGCGAGAATCCAGGGAGTGTGAGCAGTAGTGATGCAGGAATCAGCCGGCGGGGATTTTTAGGCGGGCTGGGAGCGGTGGCGGCAGTTGCGGGACTTAGCGGCGGAGAATCGACGAAGCGGAAGACTGCATCAGGCGGAGCCGCAGCCGGGGGACAGGCTTTGCCGAAGGGGCGGGCCGTTCGCGTGCAGCCGGTGCTGATGTACAGCCTGGCACAGCGGCAGGAGAAGACGAGCTGGCGGGGCTACGGCGGACTGAGCACTGAGAGCGATGTCGCGGCCGAGATCGGCCGCATCAAGGACGAATTGGCAAAGCTGGTGGATGGAGCGGAG
The DNA here is from genome assembly GCA_963708075.1 of Sedimentisphaerales bacterium. Taxonomy (GTDB): domain Bacteria; phylum Planctomycetota; class Phycisphaerae; order Sedimentisphaerales; family Anaerobacaceae; genus PLanc-01. Next base: position 1,777,443 of record OY970194.1, on the reverse strand, counting down.
TTCCCGATAGAGGTGCTGCCGCTGGTCAGCGTACGAAGCGAGGAGGAGGGCAAGAAGGTCGCCGGGACCGATGCGGACGCGATCGTCCTGTACGCGGCATCGGGTGGGACTGAAATCGTCAATGCGGTGGCCGCCTCCAAAGCCTCGATGATCATGTTCATTCGGCACAAGTCCGGGCCGTTCTACCTTTGGTACGAAATTGCCCATTGGCGCTTCCTGCGGCAGAATGGCGACACATTCGTTGTGCCCAGCGCGGACGTGCAGGATATCGTCGTCGATGACTACGGCCAACTGCTCTGGCGGCTGCGCGCCCTCTATGGACTGGCTAATTCCAAGGGGACGAAGATGCTGGCTATCGGCGGCTTGATCGCGTACAGCGAACCGGCACAGGCCAACGGCCCCGTCCATGCCAAGGAGGTGTGGGACTACCGGATTGAGAGCATCACGGAGCAGCAGTTCGCCGAGCGATTGACCAAGGCCCGCAATGATCCGAAGCTCGTAGAGAATGCCGAGCGGCGCGCGGAGGAGTTGCTCAAGACGCCCAACGTCACGCTGCAAACGCAGCGGAAGTTCGTCGTCAACTCCTGCCTGGCATTGGGTGTGTGCGAGCAGTTGCTGGCGGAGACAGGGGCCTCGAACTTCGGCTTTGCGCGATGCATGGGCGGGCAGGTGATCGAGATGCTGGACACGCCGCCATGCCTGGTGCTCAGTCTGGCCAATGATGCAGGCTATACGGCGTATTGTCATACCGATCTGTCGCACACGTTCCCCGGAGTCCTGATGCGGTGGATTGCCGGCCGGCCGACGTTCGTCTGCAACTCGCACTTCCCGCACGACGGCCTGTTCACCGTCGCACACTGTGCGGCCCCGCGGAAAATGAACGGCAGGGACTACGAGCCGGCGACGATCATGACCCACTTCGAATCCGACTACGGGGCCGCCTGCCGGGTCGAGTACACGAAAGGCCAGACGGTCACCGTCGTGATTCCGAACCTTCGATGCACCAAGTGGCAGGGCTTTCGCGGGACCATCGTCGAATCGCCCGCCTACCCCGCTTGCCGGTCGCAGATGGAGATCGCCATCGATGGCGACTGGCGCCGGCTCATGGCCGAGATGGAGGGATTCCACACGCAGATCATCTACGGCGACTATCTTCGTGAGATCGGCTACGCCCTCAAGAAGCTCGGCAAAATCGAGTGGCAATGTTACAGCGGTACGGCGTGACAGGCACACAAGGAAGAGCCGCCAAACGGACTATCGTTGATTCTCGATTCATTGTCTGGAGGATGTCATGGAAGGCACCAGATTTGTGACGAGACTATTCGTAGCGTGTTTTGCCATTGTCATAGATGTGCCTGCGCTGAGCGGGCAGGTAAGGGCAGCGGAAGATGCGGGTTTTGCACTTCGCGGGACGCTGCCGTGGCATAATTTCCTCTCGGGGCCTACGGCTTGGGATGAAGGAGATTATGAGCGGTACCTTGACCGGCTCAAGGAGCTTGGGCTCAATTTCGTTGGGTTTCATTGCTATACCGGCGGGGCGGAGCGATACGCGCCCTATGTCGAGCCGATGATTCGCATCGAGTACCGCGACGTTGTGCCTGCCGCCGGATTTGACACGTCATTGACGGCCCGGTGGGGGTATCGGCCTCTCAGGGTGCGGGACTTTGCCTTCGGAACGGGCAAGGTATTCCCCATGCCGGAAGGAGCAGAGGCGTTCGGCGCGAGATGCGCTGTGCTGGCTCGGGACAATGAGGATCGGTACCGGCGGGCCCAGGAATTGATGCGGCGGGTGCTGGCGATGGCCCACGAGCGCGGCATTCAGATGGCGATGGGCTTCGAATTCGGGATTCACCCGCCCGAGTTCGCGTCGATCGTCCCGCCGGACTCCTGGATTCGCGGGGCGATGCTGCCCGACCCCACCCACCCAGCCTCTATCGAAATCCTGCGGGCCACCATCGACGACATCCTCCGGGCCTACCCTGGCATCGACTGGATCTGGCTGTGGCTTCACGAGCACACCATGTACGTGGGGCGCCCTGAGCTGTCCGCCGAGTTCCGGAAGCTGTACGCCCAGGAAGCACCTCTCTTCGAAGAGACAGGCAACGAAGGTACCGGATTCACGGGCGTCTGGTCCCTTGCGTATATTCGCCAGGCGTATTCGTACATCCGCGAGAAGTCGCCGAACGTCAAGGTCGCTATCGGCGGCTGGGGCGGCGGGACGCAACTGCCGGACATCCTGCTCGGCCTGGACAAGGTGCTGCCGAAGGACATTGTGTTCACGTGCCTGAATCCGAATCAGGGCTTGTCTCCACAGCCGGCGTTCCTAGCCCGGATTGCCAGAAACCGCCCCGTTTGGGCGATTCCCTGGCTGGAAGGTGACCAACAGCTCTGGCATCTCCAGCCGCGAGTGGCCCGGATGCGAGAGCACGTCAAGCTGGCACGCGAACAGAAGCTGGATGGGGTCGTCGCGATTCACTGGCGCACCGAGGAGACCCGGCTGAACCTGGATACCTTCGCCCGCTTCGCGCGTGAGCCCAACAGCCCGGCGACGGTCGAGGCGATCTATCAGCAGGACTGCACGGCTCAGTTCGGCCAGCGCGCCGGAACCACGCTGGCGCCGATCCTGGCACGCATTGACCGGGAGGGCTTGTTTGCCGGCCCGGAATCTCCGGAGTACTTCCCTTACAATCCCCGCTGGGGCCGGATCGACGCAGGGCTCAGAAGCCGTCTTATGGACCTGCTCTCGACCGTCGAGTCTCTCCGAGCACAGGCAGAGGACGCCCGCCATCGAGGCAATCTGGACTGGCTGGCGGCAAACCTGCAATTCACGCTCCTGCTCGACGAAGTCGGCCAAAAGCTCGAGCCCGCCTACACACTGAAGGACCGCTGGCTGACTGGGAAGATCGACCCATCGCGACTATCGGCCGAGAAGAAAGCCGCTCTGTCTGAATTCCAAGCCGCTCCAATCGAGCAGCTCTTCCAGACCTATGCCGGCCGGGTCCGCTCCCGCGGCGAGCTCGGCGTACTGAGTGCCCTCAACCAGAAGCTCTGGCTCCAGTACGAAGAACTCGATCAGTTCCTGAAGGCTCCGTAACCGAACCACGCGGATGGCGGCGCGAGATCGTTGCCGCACGAGGGTCGCAAAGAAGGCGGGAGAACAGATATGATCGCGGCAGAGATTCCTTTGAATTGCAGCCTGCGGGTCCGTATAATCCTGGCTTCGCAAAAACTCTGTGCATGAAGGGGTGACTATGGCAAAGAAAGAGAAAGTGGTGCTGGCGTACAGCGGGGGGCTGGATACGAGTGTGATTCTGCCGTGGCTGAAGGAGACCTACGGATACGACGTCGTGGCGTTCGCCGCCGAGCTGGGGCAGGGCGATGAGCTGGAAGGGATCAAGAAGAAGGCGCTGGCCAGCGGGGCGGTCAAGTGTGTGGTGAAGGACCTGCGGCGGGAGTTCGTCGAGGAGTACCTCTGGCCGATGCTCAAGGCCGGGGCTATCTACGAGAATGGCTACCTGCTGGGGACGAGCATCGCCCGGCCGCTGATTGCCAAATATCAGGTCGATGTGGCCCACGCGGAGAAGGCGACGGGAGTAGCGCACGGCGCTACGGGCAAGGGCAACGACCAGGTTCGGTTCGAGGTAACATACATGGCGCTCGATCCGGCCCTGAAGATCATCGCCCCTTGGAAGGACCCGAACTTCAAGCTGACCTCGCGCGAGGCCGCGATCGATTACGCCAGGAAGCACAAGATCCCCATCGAGCAGAGCAAGAAGAAAATTTACTCCCGCGACCGCAACCTGTGGCACATCAGCCATGAGGGGGCGGACCTGGAAGACCCGGCGAATGAGCCTAAGGATAAGCTGTTCGTGATTTCCAACCCCGTGTCGAGCACGCCGAATCGGCCGGACTACGTCAGGATCGGCTTCCATGAGGGCGTGCCCGTGAAGCTCGACGGCCGGGCGATCAATGGCGTCAGACTCATTGAAACGCTGAACCAGATCGGCGGCAAGCACGCCGTCGGCCAGGTTGATGTTGTCGAGAATCGCCTCGTGGGCATGAAATCCCGCGGTGTCTATGAGACGCCGGGCGGGACGATTCTGATGACCGCGCATAGCGCTCTCGAAAGCCTGACCGTAGATCGGGAAACGATGCATTACAAGCAGCAGGTGGCGTTGAAATACGCGGAACTGGTCTACTACGGCCTGTGGTTCAGCCCGCTGCGCGAGGCTTTGGATGCGTTCGTAAACGCCACGCAGCGCAACGTCACCGGCGAGGTCCGGCTCAAGCTGTTCAAGGGGCGCTGCACGGCGGCGGGGATGACCAGTCCGCACAGCCTCTACCAGACGAATCTGGCCAGCTTTAAGATGGGCAGCGAGTACGATCAGACGGATGCCAAGGGCTTTATCCGGCTGTTTGCGCTGCCGGTGAAGGTGGCCGGGGCGGTTAATCGCGAGGCACATAAAGAAGATTGATTAAGGATTATCGATGATGGATGATTGGCGGAGGAAGCCGGACTTCTCTTCAATAATCAATCATCCATCATCCATAATCAATGCATGGAGGTAACATGACTCCGCAGGAATGGATTCTGGCGGCATTTGTTTTGGCGCTCGGGTGCTGCATCGGCAGCTTTCTGAACGTCGTGATCTATCGGCTGCCCCGCGAGAAGTCGCTCGTGTCGCCGGGCTCGGCGTGTCCGCACTGCGGCAAGCCGATCCGGTTCTACGACAACATCCCGCTGGTCTCGTGGATCGTCCTGAGGGCCAGGTGCCGGAACTGTAAGTCGCCGATCTCCGCCCGCTACTTCATTGTAGAACTGCTGACGGGCTCGGTGTTCTTGAGCCTGTACATTATCTATTTTCACATGAGCCTGCGGCCTGTTCTGCATGATCTTTACGGAGCCTGGCTTATCTATGCCCTCCATCTTATCCTGCTTTCCGCTTTTATCGCGGCGTCAGGTATTGACTTGGAGTTGTGGATTATTCCGCTTTCGATCTGCTGGTTGGTCACTGCGGCAGGCCTGATCGGCTCGGCCGTCGGGGGCTACATCATCCACCCACAGGTGCTCGTAGAGTACAAGCTGTTGCCGCTGGCCTCTGCCAAGACGGGTGCCCTTGCCCTTGGCGGGGCGGTAGGGCTTGGGATCAGCGGACTGTTGCTCAGGACCGGCCTGCTCAAGAGGAGCTACGAGTCCGCGCAGCCTGAGGTGCATGACCAGCTTGCCGTGGAGAAGGATAGTGGCAGTGTACCCGTGGGCGCGGACGCTTGCGAGGAGCCGGATTTCAATCACCGCCTCGAAGCACTCCGCGAGATCGTCTTCCTGCTGCCGATCATCCTGTGTGCGGTTGCCGCCTCAGCGATTGTCCGAAAACCCGGCCCAATCGGGCAGTGGTGGGGCGACCTCATGGCATACCCTGTCGCGGCCGGTTCTCCTCGGTAGCCTGTTCGGTTACTTTGTCGGCTGCGGCGTCGTCTGGGCGACCCGCGTCCTCGGGACCCTTGCATTCGGCAAGGAGGCCATGGGACTGGGGGACGTGCACCTGATGGGCGCCGCTGGGGCGGTCGTGGGTCCGCTAATGGTCGTAATTGCCTTCTTTATCGCGCCGTTCTTCGGCCTGGGCTGGGCACTTTTTCAAATGATTTTCAAAAAAATTCGCCAGATTCCCTATGGTCCCTTCTTGTCATTAGCCGTATTTACTGTTATGATCTTCCACGATTGGATCCTGGGCCGCATTGCTCGTATGTTGTACCTGTGACGCGGCAGGGTTGGATGTGCTTGTTACAGGGAGGTGCCAAATGCAAGTCATCAACACAAGAGTTATCGTTCCCCTCGTCGGCATTGTTCTGGTGTCACTGTTGTCGGGTTGTACCGACTACAAGAAGAAGTATGACTACCTCAATGTCGAACACCAAAACCTCAAGGGCCGGTTCGAGAGCGTGCAGGGTGAGAAACAGGCGATGGCGGATCGCATTTCTCAGGACCAGCAGACGATTGACGAGCTGCGCCGGCAGATCGAGCAACTGAACCAGTCGCCTGCCAAGGCCAGCGGTTTTGGGGAAGAGTATGATGTCAAATTCGACCCGGCCGCCGGAACGATCACGGTGACGCTGGCGAACACGATTCTGTTTGATTCAGGCAAAGCTACGCTCAAGAGCGCCACGAGCAAGGAACTGGATCACATCCTGGGCGTCCTCAAGGACAAGTACTCGGGCAAGCAAGTCGACGTGGTGGGCCACACGGACACCGAGCCAATCAAGAAGTCGTCCTGGAAGGACAACTGGGAGCTGTCGGCGCAGCGTGCGCTTTCTGTGACAAGATACCTGATCGATCACGGCATTCCCGACAAGCAGGTCCAGGCCTCCGGCTGCGGTTCAGCTCGGCCGGTTGCGTCGAACTCCACAGCCGACGGCAAGGCCAAGAACCGCCGCGTCGAAATCGTCGTCTATCTGCGCCAGCGCAGCGTGGCGACGGCCTCCAATTCGTAAATCGTAGCGGACCGCAAGCTCGAACAGGCAATGTGTGCGCGTCGCGAACGCGCGAGACAATAGTTGGATGCGCGTGGGTAAGCAGGGACGTACAGCGATCCTTGCTTACCCAGCCTTTTTTCCGGCCGCTACGTCGCCGCCGCGATTACGATCACGAACTCATGCCGCTCGGGATCGAACTGGATACTCCGGATGGTACCCGCCACGGACGCCGTCGATACCGCGCTCGCCTCAGGATTCTGCGACAGCCTGTCTCCCCGACACACCCTGTCGCCGACCTTCACCATAAGGTCGTACGTTGCATCCACGCGCAGGATAGTCTCATGTGTGCTCATTGGACAGGTCGCGGAAATGGCGTGATGCCGAGCAAACCGGCAATCTTCCTGGGGATATCCGTGTTGTCCTGGATGCCGGCAAATATTGCGGCCCTGGGGCCCAGCGCGCTAATCGGCACGGGCGAACTCGTATGCCCCTTCGTTGACCAGCGGACGGCCGGATCGGAACCCGTCTTGCTGCCCTCCAGAAGCGTGAGACCCGCCGGTTCTCGTGGTCTGCCGTCACGATGACCAGTGTGTGCCCGTCCTGCAGCGCGAAGTCCACCGCGGCCTGGACCGCCTGATCGAAGAGCAGCGTCTGCCGGATCGCACGCTTGGGATCGTTGTCGTGGCAGGCCCAGTCGATCTGGCTGCCCTCGACCATCAGGAAAAAGCCCGGCTCCGCAGGGGCGGATTTGCCATTGGCCTTTCTGAGCACCTCGATTGCCTTTCGCGTGAGCGAGGCCAGATTCGGCTCGGGCGCGACGGTCGTCAAGGAGTCGAACTGGAATAATCCGAGCACGTGAGTGGAATGCGCGGAGTGCAACTCGCGGTCCGTCGTGACGTACGTATAGCCCGCCTGCCGGGCCTCGGCGATCAGGTCCCGGTCGTCCTTGCGTGCGCTGTTCGGGTCCGACTTGGGCAGGAAGTACTTCCTGCCTCCACCGAACAAGACGTTGACTTTGTTGGCGATCAACTGCTCAGCGATAGCGGCCTCCGTTGCCCGCGAGTTCACATGTGAGGCGAAGGAGGCAGGTGTCGCATGGGTGATCGTGGATGTTGCCACGAGGCCGGTCGCCATGCCCCTGGCCTCTGCCGCTTCGAGGATCGTCTGGTACACCTGCCCGCCGGGGGCGCAGCCGATCATGCCGTTGTTCGTCTTGACGCCGGCCGCCATCGCAGTTCCGGCGGCCGCCGAATCCGTCACCCGCGAGTTCGCTGAGTACGTCCGAACCAGCCCGGTCACCGGCATTCGCTCCATGCAGAGCCTGCCCGCCAAGCCGCCGGCCTTCATGCTTGCCAGGGTAATCTGGCTGAGGCCCATGCCGTCGCCGATGCAGAGAATGACGTTCCTGACTCCTTCTGCATTCGTGAGCGGATACGCCGTCATCGTGATCGGAGGCTGATAAAAGCTCAAGTCGTCTATCCTGGTCTGTGACGAGGACTGCTCGGCGGCCGGCGCGAAGTTCACAAGGACGAGAGCGGCGATAAGGATTGCCATTGCGAGGGCGGTTCTGTTGACCATCTTCATCTCCACAGGTGCGCGAGTGACGACCAATGTCACTTCTTTCTTGCTGCGTGTCGTCTTTGTACCACGCCGTCGGCGTTTATGCAAATGGATACCGCCCCATCCCGAGCGGTGGAGCAGACGTCCGCGTCCTCTCGTCCGACCACACGTCCCTGCTCGAAGTCACGTTTCCCGCAACTGCACAGAAGGACGCTCGCTTCAAGTTTTGGAAGGAATCCGGGATCCAGCGTTGTCATCGAGCCATGGTGAGGCGCGACGACGACGCCGGCTTTCAAGCCTGGACGAAGACGGATGATCTGCCGCTGTGCGAACCTCTCGATGTCTGAGCACAGCAGGACCCTTGTGCCGGCGAGCTCGATCATGCTGACGAGCGACATATCGTTATCACTGATCTGGCGCTGAGCGTTCGGATCGTCAACCGGCCAGAGCATAAGAATGCGGGCGGGACCGGCCGTGACGATCTCGGGGACGCGATCAACCTGGGTGCCTCTCGCCTCCAAATGCTGCAACAGAAGCTTGGCCGTCTCCGCAGCTTGCGACTGAGCGAGGAATACGTCGTTTGCGTAGACGCGGTCGACCCGCCGCCGATCGACGACTTCGGGCACGCCGTTGATGTGATCGATGTCGTGGTGGCTCAGCACGATGGCATGGAGACGGCTGACTCCGATGTAGTCGAGGAAGGGCAGCACGATCCGGCTCCCGACATCGCTTGTGTACATGGAGCCGGCGTCGAAGAGAATGTTCATCGTGCCGGGCAACTGGACCAGGATGGCTTGGCCGTGGCCCACGTCGAGGCAGGTCAGGCTCAGGTGATCGCGGTGCGTCCGATGCCACTTCATCAGGACCAGGCAAGAGAGCAGGAGGATCGCGATGACCGCGCAGAGGCCTGTCTTCAGGGTGCGGCGACGGAGATGAGCGAATGCCGCGAAGAACACAAGGGCGTAGTACAGGAGGATCAGGACGAGCGGCACGTGGCCAATCAGAGTGGAGGAGAAATCGATCCGCGACGACAACCTCACAATCCAGATGAAGATATCCACCAGCACGGGAAGAATGAGCCCCAGAATCATGCTCGCGGTGGGCAGGACAAAGGACAGGATGATCTTGAGAAAGCCCAGCGTGACGATGGCCGCCACGGGCAGGGAGGCCAGAACTGTCCAGAGGCTTGCCAGCGGTGTGATCGTGTAGAAGTGGTAGAGGAGAATCCCCGCGTTGCCAAGCCACGCTGCCGTGCCCGCCGAGAACAACCGGATGATGTGTCCTCCCACGCCTTGCATGAGGGGCATCCGCGGTCCGGTCCGGCGGTCCATCTTGTGGAGCCAGCCGCCGGTCCACTCGTGGATGAAATGCTCGATCCTCGGCGTGAACGCAAGAATAGCAGCCACGGCGCTGAACGAGAGTTGCCATCCGGCCTCGAACAACTGCGTCGGCCGAATCAGCAGCAGGATGATGGCGGCCAGAGACAAGGAATTGAGCGGATTGCTCGCACGCCGGCGAAAAAGGATGGCCAGGCAATAGACCCATACCATCACCGTGGCCCGAAAGATCGGCGCCATCGGTGGCACGGAGAGCAGAAAGGCTGTGGTGGCGACGATACAGACAGCCGCCCGGGCACGTTTGGGGAGCCCTGCGAGCTTACAGAACCACCAGATCACGCCGATGAGGACAGCGAGGTTCATGCCGGACAGACTGATGATGTGAGCCAGGCCGGTCTTTCGGAACGCCTCATACGTCTCGGGGTCGATGTCTCGCCTGTCGCCCAACAGCAGCGCCGCGAGCATGGCCTCTTCCTGCGTATCGGAGGGCGTATGTTCCAGCAGTCCTTGTGCTGCCGCGTCGGTGAATCGCCTTCTCAGGGCGGTCAGGACGCCCGTGCCTGCCTCACCCTGCAACTCAATGGCGTCGCGCGATGGCACCGATGCCCCCACGTACACGTTCAGCCGCCTGAGATAGGCAGGCAGGTCGAACTGGCCGGGATTGGTTGGGCCCTCAAACCGATGGAGCCAGCACCAGGCTTGGATCTCGTCGCCGATTCTCAAGTTCGGCGCCGGCTCATCCACGCTCACTCGAATCCTGCCGGCGACCTGGTGCCAGCCTGTCGGCGTCTTGATCTGCTCTGCTTCGAGGTAGAATGCGGTCGCAGGGTCGGTGTTGGCGAGTTGGGCAAAGCACCAGTTCTGGGATTGCTCGTACGGCTGAGTCAAGATGCGGCCGCGAATCGTGGCGAGCCTGGGCTCTTCCCCAACCATGTCGCGGACATCGTATGGCGCCGCCCGTTCAAAAGCCAGCAGCCGGATAGCGCCGAGGCACAGCAGGCAGATCGATGCGGCACAGGCGAGCCACTCAGAATGGGCGGCCGACACGCCACGGACGAATCCCGCCCAAACGGCCGCGGCGGACAATCCCAACAGAACGACCCATGTCCAAGTCAGGAGCGGAGAATCAGAACCGTTCCACGAACGCGAAAGCAACTCCTGCAGCACGATTCCTGTCATCAGGCCGATCGCAGGCAGAAACAACGGCGCTGTGCTCACGAGCGGAAGATACAGTCCGCGTCCAGCACGCTGCGCATCGATCAGGGCCAGTTTCTGCTGAATGTGATCCATTGCCACTCCGCAAGGTAGCGGTCCGCTGCCATAGAGATGAGATTTCGCGTCTCTACAGGGGGGCATTCTATCCGCCGGGACTGTCTCACGCTACGTATCCGCCTGAGTTTCTTAGCGGATTTTCCTCTTGCCCAGTTGGCTCATTCAGTTCTACGCTGGAGGTGGAAAGGATTGAGATCACCGTAGCAAAGGATTTCCAAGATGGCCAAAGCATTGAGCGTCGACCAGGTTCTGGAGGTCGCAGAGCGGATGGAGCGGAACGCGGTGAAGTTCTACCGCCGGGCCGCAGGGTTGTGTGACGACACAAAGGTCTGTAGGCTGTTCGTCAGCCTTGCGCGGTGGGAGAGGCAGCATGTGCAGGTGTTTACAGAGATGCGGCAACGGCTGTCAGGGCCCGATGAGGCTCGCCAAGCCGGACAGAACCGGGAGCTGGGGCGTATCGTACTCGACGCGGACGCCCCGTCGCCGGCGGAACCACCCTTGCCGACGGTCTTTGGGGGCCGCGAAGGTTCGCTGGACGAGCTGGTAGGCGTCTGTACGAAGGCTGAGGTGCTGAGAATGGCGATTCAGAAGGAGAAGGACACGATTTCATATTTCACCAGTCTGAAGGAATTCATCCCAGGTCACCACGACGCGGAGGTGATCAAGACGCTGATTGGTGAGGAAGAGCGACACATGAAGATCCTGGTGCAGTCGCTGGAGCAGACTCCTGAAAGATGAAGGCGGACGAACAGACTACACACACGCATACGAATCGGCTGATCCGTGAGACCAGTCCCTACCTGTTGCAGCACGCGCACAACCCCGTGGACTGGTATCCGTGGGGCCCGGAGGCGTTCGAGCGGGCGAAGCGTGAGGATAAGCCGGTCTTTCTGTCCATCGGGTACTCCACGTGCCACTGGTGCCACGTGATGGAGCGGGAGAGCTTTGAGGATAAGGACACGGCGCAGTTGTTGAACCGGGACTTCGTCTCCGTCAAAGTGGATCGCGAGCAGAGGCCGGATGTGGACGAGACGTACATGAAAGCGGTTCAGATGATCACCGGCTCGGGCGGCTGGCCGCTGTCGGTTTTCCTGACGCCCGATGGCGAGCCCTTCTATGGCGGCACGTATTTTCCCCCGCGAGCGGGGCTCGGCCGGCCCAGCTTCACGCAGGTGTTGCAGAGTGTTGCGGAGGCGTGGCGAGACAAGCGGGAACAACTGCTGCAGTCGGCACAGGAACTCACGGGAGCGCTTCACGGGCTCGCCGAGCCCGGCGCGGAACATGCGCTCTCACTGAGCGTGCTCGATAACGCATTCGGCGTGCTCTCGGGCTACTTCGATAAGACGCATGGGGGATTTGGCCATGCCCCGAAATTCCCGCAGCCTAGCACTCTCACGCTGCTCTTGAATTACTGGCGGCGGACCGGTTCCCAGGAGACCCTGGAGATGGTCGAGAAGACGCTGGATGCCATGACGCGAGGGGGGATTCACGATCATCTCGGCGGCGGCTTCCATCGCTACTCGACCGATGCCCAGTGGCTCGTGCCCCACTTTGAGAAGATGCTCTATGACCAGGCGTTGCTGAGCAGGACCTATGTCCAGACTTATCAAGTCACGAAGGACCCGGCGTATGCCGGGGCCGCGCGGGACATATTCCGATACGTGTTGCGCGACATGAGGGATCCTGACGGCGGGTTCTACGCCGCAGAGGACGCCGACAGCGAAGGCAGGGAAGGAGCCTTCTACGTGTGGCGGCGCGAGGAGATCGAGCGTGTCCTTCCGGCAGAGCAGGCCGAGGTCTTCTGCCGGTACTACGGGGTGACAGACAAGGGCAACTTCGAAGAAGGTGAAAACGTTCTCCACGTCGCCGCCTCCATTGAGCAACTGAGCGCGGAATTCGGCCGAAACCCAGAGGAGATCAAGACTGATCTGGCGGAAGCCAGGAAACGTCTTCTTGATCGCCGCAACGGACGTCCACGACCCCACAGGGATGACAAGATCATCACCGCATGGAACGGGTTGATGATTTCCTCTCTCGCCTATGGCGGCGCCGCGCTTGGTGAGCTGGAGTACGTCCAGGCGGCACGCAGCGCCGCGGCGTTCATCGTCAATTCCCTGTACGAGGATGGCCGCCTGATGCGATTCTTCCGCGCCGGCCGTGCGATGGATAAAGGCTTCCTTGAGGATTATGCGTTTCTGATCCTCGGGCTGATCGATCTGTACGAAGCCTCTTTTGATGTGGGATGGCTTCGCGAGGCCAGGGCATTGGCCGACCAGATGATCTCCTTGTTTGCGCATGAAGCCGAAGGGGGATTCTTCCTCACAGGCCACGACGCGGAGCAGTTGATTACGCGTGACAAGCCCGGCTACGATGGGGCTGTCCCCAGCGGCAATTCAGCGGCTGCCCTGGCGCTGCTGAAATTGGGGAGGGTGTTCATGGAGAGCCGGTTCACCGAGGAGGCTCAGAGAATACTTCGCAGGTTCTCCGGGGAAATGGCCGGATCGCCCAGCAGCCTGACGTTCATGCTCCTGGCGCTGGACTGCCAGTTGGGACCGACACAGGAGATCGTGATCGCGGGGATCAATTCTCCCGCCGAATCACAGGAGTTGATTCGAGAGGTCAAACAGCACTTCCTGCCAAACGCGGTGGTCCTGTTTCGCGGGGCCGGTGACGAGGGCATGCCGCTTGTTCACGAGGTTCCCTTTGCAGCGGACCTTGCGCCCATCCACGGCCGAACGGCAGTTTACGTATGCGCGAACTATGCCTGTCGCAAGCCCGTAACTACGAGAGAAGACCTGGGAGAAATACTCGGGGACATTACAGGAAGGGCCTCAGCCGTTGACAACGGCTAATCCCGCGTGATAATGGCGCCAAACCTGAACCTCTCGGAGAATGGCAGTCATATGGGCAAAACAGGGCGGACCGGACCGAAAAAGGATGTCTCGATCGTTCTATGCGGCGAAGCGGGGCAGGGCGTGCAGACCGTCGAATTCCTGCTGACCCGGCTTCTCAAACTCGCCGGCCATCACGTCTTTGCGACGAAGGAGTACATGTCGCGGATTCGCGGCGGGGCGAACTCCACGACGATCCGCGTCGCAAATCACCGGGTCGCGGCGTATGTCGAACGCATGGACATCCTGATTGCGCTGAGCAAGGGAGCCGTCGAGCATGTCGCCAAGCGGATCTCGCCGCAGACAGTCGTGCTCGGAGAGCAGGACGTGATCGGGGGGCCGTGCAGCTCGCAAAAGTGCAAGTTCTTCGATATCGATTTCACACGCATCGCCACGGAGGTGGGGAACAAGATCTATTCGAATACCGTCGCGATGGGCGCGGTCTCGGGCCTCCTGGGCGTCGATGTCGAGCACCTCAAGAGCTTCGTGCGACATTACTTCGCCGGCAAGCCGGAGAACGTGGTGGAGGACAATGCCAGGGCAGCCGAGGCCGGATGCAAGGCCGCTTGCGGGCTCGATCTGCCGGAGGAGCTGAGGCTGTGCGCGGAGGTAGACACGCGGGTCAAGGGGGAATTGCTTGTCAATGGCTCCGAGGCTGTCGGCATGGGCGCGATCGCCGGCGGGTGCAATTATGTCTGCTCCTATCCAATGTCGCCTTCGACCCCTGTGCTGACCTTTCTCGCTCAGCATGGCAGGGACTTCGGGATGATCGTGGAGCAGGTGGAGGACGAGATCGCCGCGATGAATATGGCGATCGGGGCCTGGTACGCGGCGCGCGGGCCCTGGTGACAACATCGGGCGGCGGATTCGCCCTGATGGTTGAGGGGCTGAGCCTGTCCGGGATGCTTGAGACCCCCGTGGTGATCCACCTTGGCCAGCGGCCGGGGCCGGCGACGGGACTGCCCACGCGGACCGAGCAGGGCGATCTGCAGTTCGTCCTGAACGCCGGACATGGCGAGTTCCCGCGAATCATCCTGACGCCGGGGACGCTCGAAGACGGATTCTACCTGACGCAGAAGGCGTTCAATCTCGCCGACAAGTACCAGGTCCCGGTGTTCGTCCTCACGGACCAGTACTACATCGACTCCTACTACAACATCCCCGGGCTGGACCTGGGCAAAGTCACCATCGAGAAGCACGTCATCGAGACTTCGAAGGACTATCGCCGCTATGCGTTTTCCGAGGACGGCATATCGCCCCGGGGTGTCCCCGGATTTGGCGAGGGACTGGTCGTCGTCGATAGCGATGAGCACGATGAGCGGGGGCACATCACGGAGGACCTCGACCTGCGCGTGCAGATGGTGGATAAGCGGCTGGCGAAGGGCGATGCCCTTGGCGAGGAGGTGATCCCGCCCGAGCTGATCGGCCCGCAGGACTATCGGAACCTCGTGATTTGCTGGGGCTCGACGTACCACCCGGTGCGAGAGGCCCTGGAGCAGATGGGCCGGGACGATACGGCGATGCTGTACTACCGGCAGGTCTATCCGCTCCATGAGAGCACGGTGGATTATCTCAACGCGGCCGACCGGACCTTCATCGTGGAAGGCAACGCCACAGGCCAGTTCGCGAACATAATCTCGCTATACGCCGGCATCGACATCGATGAGGGAATCCTGAAATACAACGGGTTGCCTTTCAGCGTGGAAGAAGTCGTGGCGCATCTCAATGATTCACTGTCGAAGGAAGGTGACAGGTTGGAGGAAAGCGACTGATGGATGCCAAAGCGTTTGACATGGGTCCGATCGACATTGCATGGTGCCCCGGCTGCGGGAATTTCCCAATCCTGCGGACGCTGAAGGAGGCTCTGGCAGAGCTTGACCTCGACCCGACACAGGTCGTGCTGGTCTCGGGCATCGGCCAAGCCGCCAAGACGCCGCACTATGTGAAGACAAACGTCTTCAACGGCCTTCACGGCCGGGCCCTGCCGCCCGCCACTGCGATCAAAGCCTGCAACCCGCACCTGACGGTGATCGTCGAAAGCGGCGACGGCGACACCTATGGCGAGGGCGGCAACCACTTCATGCACACGATCCGCCGCAATCCCAACATCACGAACATCGTGCACGACAACATGGTCTACGGGCTGACCAAGGGCCAGGCCTCGCCCACCAGCCCAACCGGCTTCAAGACGCAAGTCCAGCCCGGCGGTGTGACCTCAGAGCCCTTCAATCCACTGGCCGTCGCCATCGCCCTGGACGCTGGCTTCGTCGCAAGAGCCAACGCCCAGGACCGCGAGCAGACCAAAGACCTGATGAAAAAAGCCATCACGCACAAGGGCTACGCCCTCCTCGACATCTTCCAACCCTGCGTCACATACAACAAGATCAACACCTATCAATGGTTCAAAGAGCACACGTATTATCTCGATGAATCCCACGATCCAACCAATCGGATGCAAGCCTTCGAAAAAGCCCTCCAGAAAGACCCGCTCCCCCTCGGCGTCTTTTACCTGAATCCGCACAAAACGACCTTTGAGGACAACACCGGCATCTATCAGCAGGACGACCGTCCCCTCTACGAAAGAGACGTCGACATCGACAAACTCCAGGACCTGATCCGAAACTTCGAAACCGGCGCGTGATCGAGCCACGAACCTTCGGTATAGAGAACCCAAAAACGCCCGTATGGCATTCCCACAACGGCGGGAACCATTCCTAATCACGACCTCCGGGGGACATAAGCCGCGCGCAATACCTCATCAACATTGTCCTTGCCTATCTCTTGGCCCAGCTATACAGTGATGGTGATACTGGAATGTAGAAAAAACGACTCTGAGACACGAAAGAGGACTCCTTGCGCAGAGGTTGGAAGTCCTGGGAGAAAATGTGAAATGCGTCGGTGGGGACCCCTGTTCTGGAGGCATGGCGATATGGCACTGACCATCCTGATTGTAGCTATTCTGGTTGTGGTTGGCACGTACATCGCATATGAAAACAGGAGCCTCTGGAGCCTCCCTGAAATGAAGTCCAGAGTCGTGCTCCCGGTCATTCTTGGTATCATCGGTGTTTTCTTTACAGTGCTGTATAGCCTGAGAAGCGAGAAGATCGAGTTGAATTTCAACTCCACCGTATACTTTCACCAGTCTGATCTTCTGGCATTGGATGAGCACGATAGGCGTGATGCTCTCTACGGCGGCGAGCAGTTCAGTGGCTCACTACGGAGCTACATAGCGAACTGTATTGAACATGACGAGAGATTTCATGAGGGGGATTCGGACAGAAGAATACGGGAAGCGGGAGAACTATACTGTGACATGGTGCTTCTGAAATTGATGGATCGTTTCTTCTGGGCATATGCTGACTGGTGGGATGTCCGTATTACATCTCAGCGACTTGGCGATGCCGTTATGAGCGTTGTCTCGCCGGTAAAGCCTGAGCCAGCTTCTGGCTCCTTGGCGTGGCAGCGTTTTCTGATCGGGTCAGGAGACAAGGGGCGTTTTTCATCATTGCTTGTCGACTTTCCGAAGCAGCATTGGCCTGAGAAGATGACTGTCCCACCAAAGACGGAAGGACGTGTGGTTGTCTCGCCATATGACCGCAAACTCGTGTTCACAAATCCTTTCGTTGAAGTCTCTGTTACTATACGTCCGAGGGGCGGGTCGATAGGTGTGGGGGATTTTGCGTGGCTCTTGAGCTATGACAAGAAGAAGAGCAAGGAGTTCTGGTCAGAGTCGTTCGATGTCAACTGCAATGCTGATTTTCGGAAGATGAAGTGCGGGCACCCTGAGATGCCAAGATACAGACGATGGGTGGAAACGATGTTCGATGAGATACAGTATCTGCTCGATGATACACAACGCATGCAAAGAGCGCGTGATTACCGCGATCTGACAAGGGGGCTCTGACGTTTTCGGGAAGGGACGGGAAAGGGGTCAACCCGAACAGGGGGTCACACCTACGCATTTCACATTCATTTAAGGCGCAAGGGCCGGCTCTTCGGCTATGACTCTTGTGGTCGCTTTGGGCATGGCTTCGTACAGGCGCAACAGGTTCATGGCGGGCACGGTCGGGATTCGCCGGCCCTGTTCCCAATCCTGAAGGGTCCTGTTACTGACGCCGAGCATGGCCGCAAAGGTGCGTTGTGAGACACCAGCCTTTTTGCGAAGGGCTCTTATGTCCTTGCTTGTGAAGAAGCGATGGACGCGCACGGGCTCTCTCTCGCCCTTCTCAATGGCGACCATTTCATCGAGTCCCTCCTTGACTGCCGCATATAGGTTGACTTTCTTGGTCTTACTCATCGCGACACTTGGTGAACGATGCGGTTTCTGATGATTTTCATATTGTACTGAATATACGGCACTGCCGTATATAGTGCAAGTGAAGAAACGGTCCCATCGCCAGGAACTTGCGCTGTCCTTGGCGGAGAAGCATGGCCACATCTCTGAGGGCGGGAAACAGCGCAGGGCATCTGCGTTGGGAGTCCCGCGTTTACGCGGTCCTGGGCTGCCTGAAGGCGGGACTCCAAACGAAGGCCCGGGAAGCGGTGGGGCAAGCCCCACCCTACACGCTCTGTGAGGATGGGAAGAAGATGGTGTGCAGTGCACACCCTACGAGACTGTCATGCTATTGGCAAGAAGCGCAAAATGCCGGGGTGAAGGGGCAGAGCCCCTCATGGTCTGCGATGAGTCCATGAGTACAGGCGTGCATTTGGACTTCGGTGTGGTTATCATCGCCGGCTTATGAATGCACATGCGATACATCTTGAGAATGTCGGCATCGTCCGGTGGGGGCGGGCTATTCTTACGGACATTTCTGTGCAAGTCGCGGCAGGTAGTTGCTGCGCTATACTGGGACCGAATGGATCGGGGAAATCGACGCTCTTGGCTATTTTGGGCGGGTATATGTGGCCGAGCAACGGGGCGGTCAGTATCGGCGGGCAGGTGTTCGGGAAAGTGGATTTGGCGAAGACTCGCTCAACTATTGGGCTGATCGAGCCTTCGCGGAGTCCGGCGTTTGATCGGGGTGTGTCCGTTCGCGAGGTTGTTGCTACCGGCCTGTTCGGGACGATCCGGTTGCCGATTGATCGGGATGTTTCATTGGCCCAGTGGCGGCGCGTGGATGAGGAGATTGAGCAGTTTGGACTTGGCGAACATCACGGCAGTGCGTTCGCTCAACTTTCCACGGGGGAACAGATGAAGGTGCTGCTGGCCCGGGCGCTGGTGGGTAAGGCGGGTCTGCTGCTGCTCGATGAGCCGACGGCGGGGCTGGACATGGGAGCCCGCGCGGCGTGCATCGGCGTGCTGGAGCGGCTGCTGAACCGGCGGAATCATCCGACCGTAGTCATCGTAACTCACCATCTCGATGAGCTGCCTTGCTGTGTGGACCAGGTGGTCCTGCTCAAAGGCGGCGGCGTGTTGGGGCAAGGCCCGGCCGAGCAGATGCTGACTTCGGAGAAGCTGAGCAGGCTCTTCGACTGTCGCGTGGAAGTGTTCCGCAGCAACGGCCGGTACATCGCGGGGGTGAGCGATGGCTCGTTATGATCGCCGAAAGTGTGGAAACAAAGAATCTGCTGGAGCGGCTGTACGCGAGGTACAATCACCGCGCGTTCGTGCCGCCCGACCCGCTGCAATTCGTCTATCGTTTCTCCGAGCGCTCGGATATGGAGATCGCCGCGTTTCTCGCTACGGCGCTGGCCTACGGTCGCGTGCGACAGATTGAACGCAGCCTGACGCAGCTTTTCGACCGCATGAACCGGGCGCCCTACGACTTCACCATGCGTCTCAACGGCGCCGGTCGGGCAAGCCTTCGCACGTTCAAACATCGATTCACCGCGGGTAGTGATATCTGGGACCTGCTCGACCTCTTCCGTCGAGTCCTGGATGATCACGGCGACTTGGAATCATTCTTCCTGGAGGGCTACCGCGAGGAGCATCCGACTGTGCTGCCGGCCCTGAGCACGTTCTGCGACAGCCTGTGCCGGCTCTACGCCGACGCGCACGGCGGGCGTGTATCCGGCGGGCTCGGCTATCTTCTGGCCAGTCCAAGCCGGGGCAGCGCCAGCAAGCGACTGCACCTGTTCCTGCGCTGGATGGTCCGGCACGACGAGGTGGACGTGGGCCTCTGGCGGCGCATCGACAAGGCCAAGCTGATCGTTCCCGTCGATGTGCATATGGCGCGCCTCTGCCGCATCCTGGGCCTTCACAACGACAAGACCACTTCGCTGCGGACAGCCGTGAAGATCACCGAGGCCTTCGCCGAAATAGAGCCCGCTGATCCGGTCAAGTACGATTTCTCGCTCTCCCGAATCGGCATCCTGGAAAATTGCACCGGCCGGCATCGACCGGAGTGCAGTTGCTGTTCCTTGTCCGATGTCTGTCGACATGCCTGATCCCTTCCTGGGACGTACGTGAGGACATCAAGAGGTGATTCAGGCTACCCCTGGACTTCAACGACGCACATGAGGCTGTGGCCGCAGCCGAGTCCCGGGGGTAGCTCCATTTCCAGGTTTCGCAGCACGCAGGCGACTTGCGGCCCCATGATGCTGGCCCAGAAATCCGCGACGGGGAACCGGTCAGCGTTTCTGTAGAGCCAGGCGAGCATCTTCAGTTCTTCCGCAAGCGTCTCATTACTCGATTCGATCAACTGCTTGACGCGCGGATTGTCATGCTGGGTGAGAGCGTCCAGAATGTCGACGACGGACGACCACGAGGCGAGATACGTGCGGATGCGTTCGGCGGCTCGTTCATCGGAATCCGACCTCGTCGGCAGGTAGTCGAGATTGAGTCTCAAGCCGGATGTATCGCCCCGATAGTCGCGGTCGAACAGGACGTTAACCTGTTGCCTGACTCCGAATCGAGTGGGTTTGAAGAAGGAGGTGTCCATGTGCCGGCCAACGAGGACCGATCGGTCCTTGAGCAAAAGCACCTTGACATTTCGTCCGGATGTTGCGCTGGCCCGCTGAATCGTGTCCACGAGCTCGTCGCCGGTCCAGAATGTCACGTCGAACCAGTCGGCCGTCTTGGGATCCTGTTGTTCCGGAGGTTGGAGGTAGGCCATATTGTACGGGAGTTCTTGATCGGCGCTCTTATCCCAGTAGATGGGCCATTCCGGCGAATAGCGCCCGTACACATCATAAACCATGATGCTCCCCTTACCGGCATGGGTGAACACCTGCGCCGAGAGATGCTCCAGCTCGGACGCGGTCAGATGAGAGAGCGAGCAGTAGGAGGAGAAATAGACGTGGAACGGTGGCTCGCCTGGCAGGGGGAAGCCGTCGGAAAGGTCGGCTTCGAGAAAACGAGCGTAGTTCCTGCCCCGGTAATTCTCCCGACCTTGTTCGACCATGGCGGGCGAGATGTCCACGCCGCAATAGACTTCGATCTGAGGCTTGTCCAGTACGAAGGGCTCTCGCGTTTTCACCGGCTCCGACGGGGGGATATGCGCCAGCAGTTCCAGGCCTTCCCCGCTGCCGGCGCCAAGGTCCACGATTCGCAGACGGCCGTTCGTGGCGAGCAGACTTTCGATAGAGGGGCGAACAGCCGCCTTGATGAATACATCTTCCCAGTACTTGCGGACGTTGTCTTTCTTCCCGAAGAGTCCGCCCCGGTCGATGCCGTAGAATCCGGCTCTGACTGCGGCTTCAAAGAATTCCGTTCGTCTCATGCCATACACTCCCAAAGCAGTTCGGCGAACCAATGAGGCTGCGGACGGCAGAGGCCCCCAACCACCCAAACAACGTTCGGTTGTGATCGTACAAGAGAAGTATGGCCAAGGGAACCCTTATCTCACGAAACTGTGGCGATATTTTGGCATCCGTGGTAACCTTTGTTCATCGGCAGGGGCAGGGTGGGCGTTTTGCAGGGGAAAATGGAAGATATGGATACGAGAGAAATCGAGAAATACTCGTCGGCATACACGTTGTCGGACATGGAGATCTTTGTCTTTCCGGAGTTGATGTACGGCCTGGTCCTGGCAGACATCATGAGCCCGATCCTCTGGAAATGGCGGGAGCTGGACTGGCTCAAGAAGCTGGAGGGCAAGAGCAGCTACCGCAAGCTGATGCGGCTTCGGCAGTTCATCATGGACGAGTTCGATTTCAACCTCGACTTGGAAACGTGGGGGCTGACCACCAAGGAGGTCGAGTTGAAGCGGTTTTCGCCGTACCTGTCGCCGCAGGAAATCGCCGCGAGCAACGCCCTGTTCGGCTATGAGGGGGACAAATACTACTTCGACGTGGATATCCGCCGGCACTTCGGGCTCGATAAGTACACGACGGACGTGATCCCTTACTGGAAGACGGAGACCCTGGAGGCGATGGACGCCTTTCGATTCCGACCAGGGTACACGAAAGCGGCGGGGGAGTGCGTGTCGCTCGCGGCCCTGTACGCGGCGGCAGCGTTCGTAGTTTGCGGCGTGCCCCTTGAGGACATCTACATGCTCCTGACGCCGCTGCATTCGCAGAACTTCATCGACATGCAGGACGGCATCCTGACCAACAACCGCCGGCTCGTCACCAAGACGATGTGGTTCAACGGCACGGCGATTTCCATGAAGGCGCAGCGGGCCCTGCGCAATGAACGAGTGACGGCCGTCACGCACTGCACGGGCTACGTCCACTGCCTCTATGACGAGGCGACGATTGCCCCGAAGGCTTACGATCATTTCCGGGCCCGGCTGGCCGATTACCTTACGACAGGGCTGGACTTCACGATCCTCGCCAGCTTTCTTCGCTCGGAGCACCAATACCAGAAGTATTTCCAGATTTGCCGCGACTGCCACGGCCAGCCGCGATTCCTCCAGGCCGAGTTCCTCTACGAGTACGAGCATGGCAGCCCTTACAAGATCGGCGACGCTACGCACGAGAAGCTTCTGGAAGAGGTGGCCGACGAGGATTTCATGCATTATGAAATCCCCGGGCGTGTCCGCTGCGACCGCCTGAACGAGTTCATCAGGCAACAGAAGGTTGACGTCCGGGAGCCTCGCGGCCGCGAGGCGCTGAAGAAGTTCCTTGAACCGACGATCCCGGAGGCGGACAAGCTCGTCGATGACCTGGCGGACTTCGTCCACATCGAGCCCGACCTGCCGGGAGCGAACAAGCGATTCCTTGATGCCGGCGTGATCCAGATTTCCCCGGATCAGACTCGCGAGGAGATCATTGAGTACCTGCGCGGGATCCGCGGACACAACGCGACGGCCGACCTGGCGTTCTACGCCTATCGGGACATGGATAGCTGCGATTGGCGTCCCTTCGTCAAGGCGGCCATCGAGCGAAGCCCCGTCTCCCTCGAAGCGACCAAATCCATGTCCATCGAGGGGGTGTACGAGTGGCTCAGCCGCATGAAGGATGTCTCCATCTACGACGGCAACCGCCTGGCCCAGCCGGACGAGGTGGCCAACTACTACACCGGCGACGGCCTCGAAAAGGCCTTTGTCATGGCCAACGTGCTGCGACACAGGAACCCCGAACAAGAGCTGCACCTGGAGGTGGATAGCAGCAGTGTTTTGCTGCGAGGGGCGCAGGAGTATTCGTTTACTTCCGCAAAACGGCTGCGGGGCCAGGTCGATATCACGGCCGATGGCGAGGTCGCCGTCGCCTCTCGGTCTTACCTGCAAGAGGGCTAGCCGCCTTCTCCACGGCCTCGGTCACCCGCAATGGACGATCCCGCGTGCGATCACCTTTTGCGAGTTGCCATAGTGCGATGATCGACGTCAATCCTTGGCACGGACACTGTCATCCTGAGCGCCGCGAAGGATCTGGGCCGAGTGCAGGAACAAGCGTTGATTGCAGTCGTTGCCCAGATACTTCACTTCGTTCAGCATGACAAATGGGCCTGTTCCGCAACAACGTTCAGTCGCACACGAATCTCGGTATGCGAAGAAATTTTCCATTTTCGCCGAACCAATAGGACTATATTGATCCTATATAGCTTAGGCATCTCCTGCACGTTGCCGAGATGCAGGGCCGTTCGACGGAACACAGGAGATTTCGATTTTGCTCCATTGGAGGATTTGATCATGGAGAAGACAGAGCAGCTTACCGGCATTCTCAAGCGGCTTAATGCAGGCGAGGACCCGGATCAGGTGAAGGCCGAAGCCATGGAATTTCTGGCGACGGTGGGCCCGGACGAACTGGCTATTGCGGAGCAGAACCTGCTCGATGCGGGCCTGAGCGTCGAAGACCTGCACGGGTTGTGCCCTCTTCATCTGGAGGTGCTCGGCGAGCAGCTCGAGCAGATGCGTGCCAGATTGCCCAAGGGCCACGTGGTCTCCACGCTTGTCCATGAGCACGATGCCATCCTCGGTTTTCTCGACATGCTCCAACAGGTGAACGAAACGATCCAAGGGATGTCCGAATACCCCGGGCAAACACGGGAGTTTCATCAACTGGCGCACATCGCCGAGCACCTGGTCGAGGCGGAGCGGCATCATCAGCGGGAAGAGGACGTATTATTCCCCGAGCTCGAGAAGCGGGGCATGTACGGCCCGCCGATGGTGATGCGCGAGGAGCACAGACAGCTCAGACCTCGAAAACGCGAGCTCAAGAAACTTGTTGAGGCTGTTGATCGGCATGATTTCGCAGACTTCAAGCGGAGATTGAACGAACTGGCAAGTTTCATCGTCCCGACGCTTCGCGAGCACATCTACAAAGAGAATAATATCCTCTATCCTGCCGCTTTGCAGGTG
Organism: Sedimentisphaerales bacterium; assembly: GCA_963708075.1. Taxonomy (GTDB): domain Bacteria; phylum Planctomycetota; class Phycisphaerae; order Sedimentisphaerales; family Anaerobacaceae; genus PLanc-01. The sequence continues at coordinate 1,753,230 of OY970194.1, read as the reverse complement.
ATCGACGACGACCGGGTCTGGCAAAAACTCAAGGATGAGTGCGACGGCATCGGTTACTGCTGCTTCACGCCTGAAGCGTAGAAGGTGGGCACCCGAACGCCGGCTACGGCTTCCTGGCCTTCTTCACTTTCGCCGGCAATTCGTATGCTCCCATGTCCGCCACGGCGACGCCGTCGTCATTGCCATCCGCCGGCCGGGGATTGCCTTCGATGTCCGTGCCTGGCAGTCCTCCGGCCGGGTCGTTCGTCCCGGTGTCGATGCACGGCGAGCCCGGCGCCAGATGAAAATCGCCGGCGGCCCCCGTGAAAAGCGGATCGGCGTCGATGTTGCCCTCGCCGCCCCAGCCACCTTGAATATCGCTGTAGGTGACCAAGAGAGTGGCAAAGCCGGTATCAAGTTCGCCGCCGAGATCGGACCAGAGAATGCAGTTGGTCACAGTCGTGGTACTCCCGACCCCCATGCTCATGATCGCGCCGGCGGAAATCTCTGCGGTGTTGCCGCTGAAGGTGCAATGCGTCGCGGCCAGGTCGCTCCATACGTTCGATATCCCGCCGCCTTGGCCCGCTGCGCCGTTGGCGGTGAAGATGCAGTTGGTCACGAGCACATCGCTAACGCCGTTTGCGATGGCGCCGCCAGCCCCGGCGAGGTTGTGTTGGAAGGTGCAGTCACTCACGGTTCCGGCACTATCGCCATAGTACATTGCCCCGCCCTCGTCCGCCGTGTTATCCACGAAGGTGCAACCGGTCGCATCTCCGCTGCCTTGTATGCTGGCGATCCCGCTGCCATATCTGGCGCCGTTGTTGGTGAACGTGCAGTCGATCACAGTCGCGCGGCCGATGAATCCGTTGCAGATCCCGCCCCCGTCCTCGTCGGCCCGGTTGTTGTGGAACGCGCATTGGGTCACGATCGCATTGCTGCCGATCTCGTCGAAGATCCCGCCGCCTCGGGTGGCCGAGTTGTCGTGAAACATGCAACCGCTTACGGCAGGGCTGCCGCCTTCGTTATACATCGCGCCGCCCCGGTCAGCGGAATTGTCGTGGAACGCGCAATTTGTCAGACTCGGACTGGCCCCCGTGTTGAACATCCCGCCGCCCCAGCCGGCGGTGTTGCCCGTGAACACGCAGTTCGTCACGGTTGGACTGGCCCCGGAGTTGTACATTCCACCGCCCCAGGCATCTTCCGGTGGCACGCCGTCAGCATTGCCGCCGGTGATGGTGAAACCCTCCAGGATGGTGTCGGGGCCCTCGCCGCTGGTACAACGTACTACGTGATAGTTCCCGGTCCCGTCAATGATCGTCGCGGCGGGTCCGCCCTTGCTGTAGAGCCGGACGGCCTTGCCGTGGAAGTCGATCGCTTCATAATATGTTCCCGGGTTCACTTCGATCTTGTCGTGGCCCGTGACCGCCGCATCGAGAGCGGCCTGGATGCTCGTGTAATCGCCTCCGCCCCCGGCATCGACGTGAAGCGTCGCCCCCGTCGCCACGCTCGCCCAAGCGAGCGACACGACACAGATAGTGATATGCCCCCAAGTCTTCATCGGTCTCCCCTTTCGCAATGTAGTCTCATTGTGAAGCCCCTTGACAACACTCTCTCCTCGCATTTCACCCCGATTTGCCCCATCGTCAATGCAGGAAAATCCGCACTTTCTCCCGCACACGCGCAGCCGGCGGGAGTGCTCCGACTACACTGAAGCGGTGGGTGGCAGCGGCAAGCGGAGTCTTCGGAGCTTGCCGATGGTGCTGCGTTTCCAGTGAGCCATCGGCAAGCCGGCGCTTGCCGCTGCCACCCAGCACTCACCAAATTAGCATGGTCGGTGTAGGAGAGTGATCGGAATACCCAGGTGATCCGCACACCTCTGCGTAGGGCGAGCGTCCCCGCTCGCCCCACTGTACGACGCGTGACAGCGGTGCTCGTCCCTGCTATTCTATGGGTGCGAACTCCTCAAGTCTGAGAGAGACGGTTTCTGTGACACAAAGTGTGTCTGAACGATCCTATGTTGTTGGGAAGGACTGTGATCATGAAGCCAAACGCCGAAGGGCGATTTACACCTCATGGCCCCGGCCGGCATTCACCCTGGCCGGCAACGAATCTTGTGTTGCTCTTTGTCATCGCGTCGGTTCTCATGGACGGGGGGCTTCCGTGCGGCAGAGGGGACAGCGGGGAACCGTGTTCCGGTCATAAACGGTGTTGTCCTGCCACGCCGGCCTGTCACTGAGGCGATTGCGCAGGCCATGCAGTTTCTGAAGAAGGCGGATGGCGGCTATGTTCCCGGCAGGATCGACGGCGAGCTGGCCGGGTATTTCACCCGTGCGCACGTGAATGAGGATGGATCGCGTTCGGACCGGCAACTTGCCTTCCCGGCACGCCAGCACGCCTACTTCATCTTCACCTTCCTGCGATACCACGCCTACACGGGTGAGCGGGAATGGCTTCTCCGGGCACGCGACTTGGCCGACTGGAATCTCACCCATTCCACACCATCCAGTGCATTTTACCCCAACTTGCCTTACTCGGTATTCTCGAATGGAAGACCCGGCGGCTCGCAGGACAAGGACAGCATCGAACCCGATAAGGGCGCGTTCCTCGCAAGCGCCTACATTGCCCTGTACGAGACCACAAAGGAGGCGAAGTACCTCGCCGGCGCGAAAGCCATCGCCCAGACGCTGGTCCGCCGCCAGAACGAAGATGGAAGCTGGCCTTTCCGCGTGGTCCCTGAAGATGGCGCCGTTCGCCAGCAATTCGGAGGCGCGCCGGTCTTTTTCGTGCAGTTCTTCGAGGACCTTCTCCGCTACGAAAACGAACCATCCTGGCAGCAGGTCCATGATCGCGCCTTGAAGCTGATGCTGGAGCGAAACGTCGAAAGGAATCTCTGGGGCACCTATCACGAAGACATCGTGTCGAAGCCGGAGAATTATCTCTCCGCCGAGCCCATGTCCTTCACCGCCGACTACCTGTTTCGCCATGCGAAAGCCCACCCTGAATACATCGGGATGGGCCGGCGCGTTCTGGCCAGGATGGAGGAGCGATTGGTTCATACCGAGGGACATCCCGCGGCCCCGGCGCCGGCCGTCTCCGAGCAGGCCGGCTTTGAGCACATGATGCCCGGCCACACGGCCCGGTACTGCCTGGCCCTGGCGGACCTCTACAACGCCACCGGCGACGAGCAGGCGAAGAAGAAAGCCCTCTCCGGCATCAACGCCCTGACCTACATGCAATCAGACACCGGCCTCTTCCGGACGTTCTTCCAGCTTCGCAACGAGAGGAAGCCCGGCACAAACCGGCCGAACTGGTACTCGCAGCACCTCTACACCGTCTGTCACGTCCTCGAAGCGATGCCGACCCTCCCCGAGCTTCTCAACGCCAAACCCGCAAACCGCACAGACCGAGACTAACAGGTGTGGCGCAAAGTAGTACCCTGACCATTCTAAGACAGTGTGTGTAGAGAATATCGCTTAGGATGGGTGGCAGCGGCAAGCGCCGGCTTGCCGATGGCCCGTGTCTACGCATACACGCCATCTGCAAGCTCCGAAGACTCCTCTGAAAAGAGCGTGGCGTCAATATGTAGGGTGGGTTCTCAACCCACGCGTGAAGAACGTTTCCCGTGGTCAACCGCGTGGGTCAAGGACCCACCCTACGAGCGGCGTGGGCCATTTTCATCCTCTTCGGGTGCGCCGAAGGCCCATGAATGGCTCCACTTGCCGCTGCCACCCGGTATCCACGAGATTAGCATGGTCGGAGCGGTAGGGGGTGCATTCCACACCAACCTTGACTATGTCTCGCGCAAAGACGCAGACAGCGCCGAGATAAAGGAGGTTTCTCACGCCCTTCTTCTTTGGGTCCTTGGCGTTTTGGCGCGAGAGTTGGTTTGGGTTGCGGCTGAAGGCCGCACTGAGGCCTTCGTGTCCTTCATCGATGCACGGGGAGCGACCGCACGGCGTCGTTGGCGCAACCACCGGCGGAGGTCCTCCGGCCGGTTGATGTAGGCGCGTTCGCCATGCAGTTCGTATGCCTTACGGTCCCGGGCCTTGGCTGCTTCGACCTCGTCATCAAAGAGCCCGAGGTCGTGCAGTTTCCCACGGTATTGAATTCCCGCCTGCCATTTGCCCATCTTGCCGTCGTGCCGGAACACCCCGACGAATCTGGAGGTCCCACCGCAAGGCCCCCGGCTGGCCTGGTGCTCCCGCCGCGTGCAGATGTGGAGGTTGCAGCGCCGATTGTTCAGGCCATTGCCGTCGACATGGTGCACGATGTAGCCCGTGCGCGGCCGCATGAGCATGCGGTGCATGTATACGCGCCGCTTGCCCTTGTTGCAGACCGCGTAGACATTCGATCCGCGGTAGCTCACATACCACTTGTACCTGCTGACCTTCTCATAATCAGCGGCATCGACAGTGGCAAACAAGCCGTTGCTCAGCGGGATCCGGCGGACGGTCGGGTCCGAGTCATCGACTTCGGGAGAGGTGAGCTTCTTCGCCCGTTCGGCCCGGGGTGGCAGCCATTTCCTTGCCGTGAAGTTCCGGCACGTTTCGGTCGGCAGGACCTCCGTCAACTCGCCGGGACTGTCCGGATGGTTCATGCACAGCAGCAGCCGGGGCTCGCCGTGCCACTTGTCGAGCATTTGTCGTGACTTCGGCAGGGGACAGGAGTACGCACACAACTGGCACTTGCCCGCAAACAGCAGTCCATAGGCGGGTTTCCAATTCTTCCCCCGATACTGCTCCGGCCAGATCTTACTGTCCGCCGGCGGAACCCCGGGAAGCCTCTTTCTCGCCGGCCGCACCCGGGTCTTGCCGTTCTTCTGCTTCTTTCGCTCTGTCCGCTGTCTCATGATTCTTCCCTTTCGATCCACGCGGGCGAATGATGATTCGCCCCTACCACTGGTACACACCACTCCACCTATGGTATATTCACCATGTCTGAGCGTCAACAGAAATCTCAACAAAATGCCGCTGTTCGGTGTTTTGTAAACCCTTGTCCCGCAAGGATTAAAGAAGGGGGGGGGAGAAAATCTTCTTGCCACAGAGGTCACCGAGGACACAGAGACGATGAAACCGCCGAAGAACGGCGATGAACGCGGATATGGACGGCTACTTGTCGCGCCACATGTCCATGGTCATGTCTTCGGCGCCGACATATTCGGAGTGCCAGTCGAGGAACAAGACATTGCAGCCTTTCCGATGCCGCTCCCGAGCTACTCGTTGTCCGTTATTGATGTCGTGGTCGTCCGAAAGCGGCAGATGCGTGCGCATGAAGATGTCGCAGCGTATGAGTTCCCGGCTGTTGGCGCTCTCGATGATGGGACGCCAGGAGCCGGCCTCGTTGTCGGCCAGATAGATCGTCTGGGCCGGCCGTTTGAACACGGACAGTTTCGTGGGCTTTCCCACGCCGGTTCCTGTGGTGTCGGTCTTGCTGGAAAAGGTCCAGTCGTTGATCACGTAACAGACCGTCTGTCTGGAGTTCGGAATGTCATACAGGCCCGTCCCGATCGTGGGGAAGCTCTTGCAGCGATAGATCTTGACGCTCTTGTAGTCGCCTTCATTGTGCCTCTGGCCGACGTACGGGAGGTACTGCATGAACCAGATGGGCGTGCTGCCCGTCGAGCCGCGGGGGATGAACCAGTCACTATCCTGGGCGTAGAGCACGGCCGCCACGCCGATCTGCTTGAGGCCGCTCAGACACGTGGTGGCCTGCGCCTGCTTCTTGGCCCTGCTCAACGCCGGCATCAGAATCGCCATCAGCATCGCAATGATCGCGACAACCACCAGCAGCTCGATGAGCGTAAATCCTCTTCTGCACCGGCCCATAACCAATCCTTCCTCACAACGCAACTCAGCCATGACCCATTGTACCCCCGTCCCCCGCAAATCAACAACGTTTTCCGATGCGGCCGCCACGCCAACGTCAACCGTCACGCCCAAGGCTCAGGACACCTCGATCCAAGGCCTGACCCCTTCCTCCTGCCCCTTCCCCCCCCTCGCATGTTAATGCGCCCGGAATTCCCAGAAGGACACCCGCTATTTTGCGTAGAACGGCTCTATTTCAGGCGGCCGGTATGTAGCGTACTCAACCCCGTCCGCTACGGTCATAAGCCCTCTCAGGCTTTCGCGAGCATCCTCTACCTCGTGGAGTTTCGGCATATGAAGGTCGAACGGCATCTGTGGGTAGATGCCAAGAACCTGAGTCAACATTGCCCGAATAAACGCGCTGTCATGGTCAGGACACACTATGGCCGACTCGCCAGCGGCTCTGGCGAAGTAGAAATTGAGGACATGAGCCACACCCTTTTCCAATTCCACGGCTGTATGCGAAGGATTGCTAGTCGTTATATCCTCATCAGGATTCCAATCATCCGGCATAGAGCAGGCGGCGAAGCAACACCGAGGACTGAGCGGGTAGTAGAGGACTGACTTAGGCGATATCAAAAAACCGGTCACGTATACAGGATTGTCTGTTCTGATGAAGAAGTCATCAGGGTGCGCAACCAAGATGGTCCAGTCTCTTCCAGCAACTTCGTGAAGGTCCAGGCACTCCTCGCAGCCGACCCGATCATGCAACGGTTGCTCCCTTACACCTGTGAGTTGCTTTGCCGTCTCCTCGTAGCGCATGAACGTTGGCGTACGCACAAACTGAGAACGAAGGAACTGCGACCACTTAAGACGCGATTGTGCATCTAGTGACCGCCCGCGGAGCAGTGCGTCATAGATGAGCGATGCAGGGGTCTCCAACTCGTGGTTGAGCGCATATTCGACACGATCCGTGTACAGCCTGCGCAGGCGACCCCACTGCCTCCGCCCGTTCGTGGTCTGACTCACTCTCCCTTTGTGATGGTCACGATAATAACAGACATAGTGTTTGTCCGCCGTCCACTGCTCGTTCGCAAACGCAGGAGAGAAATGGTTGTTGTTAACTCGATGTCGCCGCGAGTTGCACGCGCACATTTCTGTTTTTCTCCCAACAGTTATTTGGCGTTACTATGGACCGACCCTAGTTACTCGCATTCGTCGACGTTTATTGATTATACGATTCATCGTGTCTTTTAAGTATATCCGTGGCCTTTATGCTAACCATTAGATCACGAAATTCCTTCATTAATGACATGCTTGAAAACTGAACGCCCTCGATTGTGAAGAACATATCTCCAGTCTGCGTATTCATTCCAGACATAGAAGCTTCATTGAAAATGGGGCGATTTCTTCCTTGATACTCTTGCTTGGCAAACGGCATACGGATGTTGGCAATCTTACGTTTATAGTCTTTAAGTCGCTGAGTCACTTCTGGCACAAAAGATGATCTTGCCTGAGCCATAGTCCTGACAACTTCATATGCTCCAAGTACCCATAGCCAAAATGATCCATATATATCACTAAACACTTGAGCATCTCTACGCTGTGTCATCATACCATTAATCTCAGATGCGAGCTTGTTAAGTCGCTCGATCTGTGTATTCGTGTAGACAGAGAAGTCCAGTAACGGTCTCTCCTCAAGATACTGTCTAAAGACGTCATTTGGATCTGTCATGGGCATCCGATTCTCCTTCAGTCACGCCCGTGGTGATAACGCGCCACACCGAGCACGGCAAGAAGAAACAGCATCCGATTCGGCGTTTTTCTGCGTGTCTTGGTCCTTGCCCTGGGGACGAGTAGGGGGTCAAACCTACACATTCCACATTCTTGCACGGCGGGTGTTCTCTGCGGCTTCGGGGGAGAGGGAAGGTGGATGTCCCCAGTGGGAAGAATCCACGTGGCAGGCTAGCGGCCGGCATCGGTTGTTGGTGGTTCGATTCGAGCGATCAGGCTGTCGATGTAGTCCACGAAAGCCGTCGCGTCATTCACAACGCCACCCCGTCCCGCTCGACGTTCTGATGGAAAGGCATTTCTCTATATGGGAACGACTCCCACTGGCGCCGGTTGTATGTGACCAGCGTCAGCATGGCCCCCGTGTCAAGCTCCAACGGATAGATGCTGGAGAGAATCCGATCCTTCAGGGCGACGCTTACCGGCTCATCCACGAGAACGAGGATGTCGTAATCGGAGTATTCCTGAGCATCTCCCCGGGCGCGCGAACCGTACAAGATGACGTCGGCATCGGGTACGACCCGTCTGATGGCCTGGCGGCACTTGTCCAGCAGAGCTTTGTCAGTCTCCTGACCTTGCCATGTATCCATCGAAATCATGATTCCGATTCCTCATTTCGTGTACCGGCGATGTGCGCTCACGCGGCACGCCGCGCGACCGTATTTGACTGTATTCTATCGTTGAGATCGGAGTTGGTCAACCCGGGTCTGTCAGGCGGTCAAGAAACGCCTCACGGCGTCACTACCAACGGACGCTGTCGGCCATCGGGTCGGGTGGCCCTGCGTTCGCCATGGGGAAAAACCTCATTCGTCGGGCTTGCGGGACGGGGTGGGGGACAGTACTATTCGCCGCATGAAAATTGTCGATTGGGGCATATCGATTGTCACGCTGGCCGGGCTGCCGAGAGTGGTGCAGGTCGGGATTTATGGGCTTGTGGGCATGGCGATTGGCATGGCGCTGGTGCTGGCTCGGATCGCCAATGCGACCTCGTATCTGTCGGACGAGCCGCAGACTTGCATCAATTGCCATGTGATGACCGATGCTTATGCGAGCTGGCAGCGGGGTAGTCACGGGCGGGTCGCGGTTTGCGTCGATTGCCATGTGCCGCACAGCAGTTTTGTGGCGAAATATGCCTATAAAGCTCAGGATGGGATGAAGCATTCCTATGTGTTCACGATGGGCACGCAGTCGCAGGTATTGGAGCTTTCCGCCAGGGCGGTGCGGGTGGTGCAGGCGAATTGCGTTCATTGTCACAGCCATCAGGTGTCAAGGATTAGGGATCAGGTGTCGGGGATCAGGGATCAGGGAGCCGGGGGCGGTTCACCGGCACCTGGCACCCGACCCCCGACCCGTGAACGTCGGTGCTGGGATTGCCACCAGAATATCCACGGCAAGGTTCGGAGCCTTTCGGCGTCGCCGGTGCCGCTACGGCCGGGCCTGCCGGATGCGGGGCTGGACTGGATGAAGAGGGATGAGAGGGGACAGTTGGATAGGGCGAAAGGGGAGAAGTAGGATGCCCATTCTTCAAGATGGGCGGTTGTGAGGTGCCTGCGTAGGGCGAGCGTCCCCACTCGCCCAAAGGGTCCTGCGAGGACGCACGACCTACGAAGAGGGCCCTACGGCCTCTATGCGAACGGATGGCATGTCAGGTCTCTTGCCTAACCGGCAATGAGAAAGGAGTTGGACAATGACGGGCGACATGAGCCAGGGAGAACGGCCAGGGGGTAGCCCCCGGAGGTCTGCTTCGCTGCCGCTTTGGATGGGTTTGCTTCTGATCGGGGTGGTCGCGGTAGTCGTTGTGCTGCTGGGGCTGCTGGCGGTCTCGATCATGGAGCGGCGGTGGGAGACGCAGAGGCCGCCGGTGGTGGTCCGGCCGCTGGCGGAATGGGAGCCCAATAACGCCGTCTGGGGGCAGAACTACCCGCTGGAGTACGAGTCGTACATGCGGACCAGCATCGAGGACACAAAGACGAAGTACGGCGGGTCGTATCCTCGCGATTACCTCGACATCGATCCGCATGAGGTGATTCTCTTTGCAGGGTACGGGTTCAGTAAGGATTACCTCCAGGCCCGCGGGCATTATTTCGCCGTTCAGGACGTGAGCAAGACGGCCCGGCTGATCCGGCCGTTCAACGCCGGGACGTGCTGGACGTGCAAGAGTACGGATGTGCCCCGGCTGATGAATAAGATGGGCGTCAAGGAGTTCTACGCCTCGAACTTTTACGATCTTGCCGGCGAGGTTACGCACCCGATTGGCTGCCAGGATTGCCACAATCCGCAGACGCTGAAGCTCCGCATCACCCGACCGGCATTGAAAGAGGCCTTCGAGGCGATGGGCCGGAACATCAATGACGCGACTCACCAGGAGATGCGGTCGCTGGTGTGTGCCCAATGCCATGTGGAATACTACTTCCGGACGGACAAGGAGGCGGGGCTGAAGAATTACCTGGTGTTTCCGTGGGGCAAGGGCACGACGCTGGAGGAGATACTGGCCTATTACGACGAGGTGAAGCATGTTGACTATGTGCATGCGATCTCGGGCACGCCGATCGTCAAGATGCAGCACCCGGACTATGAGTTGTACCTGACGGGGATTCACTCCTATCGGAACGTTTCCTGTGCGGATTGCCACATGCCGTACCGCACGGAAGGGGGGGTGAAGTATATGGATCATCACGTGCAGAGCCCCTTGCTGAATATCGCCAACAGTTGCGCCGTTTGCCACCGCTGGGAGGAGGACGAGATCCGCACGCGCGTCGAGGGGATTCAGACGAAGACCGAGAATGCGCGGCTGGCGACGGAAGAAGCGTTGGTTCGGGCGCATTTCGATATCGCGGCCGCGGTACAGGCAGGCGCTTCGGCAGAGGAGTTGGAGGAGGCCCGCGGGCTCCTTCGGCGGGCGCAGATCCGGTGGGATTTCATCGCATCGAACAATGGCATGGGGTTCCACTCGCCGCAGGAATCCATGCGGCTGCTCGGCGAAGCGGCCAATCTGGCCCAGCAAGTCCGCGTGCAGGCGGCGAGGCTATTGGCAAGGAAGGGGATCAGCGAGCCGCCGAATTATCCGGATGTATCCACCCGGCAGAAGGCCTGGGATGTGGCCGAGGGTTTCGTTGCGGGCAAGGGGGTCAAGCTTCTACCGTAGAGGCGCCCGGCCGGCAAATGACCGCGGATTCGGGGCACAGAGCAAGGTAGAGGAGGGGCCTGTTCAACGTGGGCAGATCCAGCAAAGGGTGGCGCGGGCAGACTTGTTTGCCCGTGGGGTCTTGAATGGGCCGGGCCCATCGAAACAGCACCGTCAAACGAGTTTGGCGGTGCCACCCGGCGAGCGGCGGCTCCACGCGGAACACGTGCGAGGCTGTGCGAAAAAAATTTTCTTTTTTGCTTGAACGGGCGGGCGAGTAGGACTATATTAGTCTTATACGGCATGAGTCACAAGGTGAACTCTGCCGGGCGGGTAAAGGGTAGAGGTGAATATGGATATCTTGCGACGAAACACGGATTATGCCTTGCGGCTGATGATTGGCCTGGCGGGCAGGTATGAGGACGGCTCGGTCTCGACCCGCGTGCTCGCGCAGGAGCAGGAGGTGTCGTACCAGCTTGCCTGCAAGCTGATGCAGCGGCTGCACGATACCAAGCTCGTCAGCAGCAGCATGGGGCCCAAAGGCGGGTTCCAACTGATGCGGGCTCCGCAGCAGATCAGCCTTCTGGAGGTCGTCGAGGCGATCCAGGGGCCGGTCAGGCTGAACCGGTGTCTGATCAGCGATTGCGCGTGCCCGCGAGGGGGATATTGTGCGGTCCGCGCCAAAATCACCGAACTACAGGGCCATATGGAGGAGTATCTGGGGAGTGTGAGGCTCGCCGATCTCGTGGACGGCGGGGAAACCCCGGCCCGGCAACCGTGGTTGCACAGGAGGGCAAAATGACAGTGCATACGCATCATGAGAGTGTATTGGAGGCATGCCTCGGCAAGGCGGCGCGCCTGGAGACGTTCATCGGCTACGCCGAGGATTCGATCGTCAGTAAGACGATCCTCGACAAGCAGGCCGGCACGGTCACGCTGTTCGCATTCGACCGGGGCCAGAAGCTCAGCGAGCATACGAGCCCGTACGACGCGATTGTCCTGGTGACCGAGGGGCACGCCACCGTGACCATCGGCGGACAGCCGCAGGGCGTCTCGGCCGGGGAGATCATCATCATGCCGGCGAATGTGCCGCACGCCCTGGAGGCGGATGAACGATTCAAAATGCTTCTGATTATGATTCGCGGTTGAGGCTCGGGCCATCCCGCATTCGTCTGGCGGCTGGAAAGACCTTGTAATAGTTAACGGTTCAACGGGAAAAGGAGATTGAATGGACATGCTATGTATGCAATGCGAACAAACAGCAGGGGGGGTAGGATGCACGCAGTATGGCGTCTGCGGGAAGGACCCGCAAGTCGCGGCGCTCCAGGACCTGCTGGTGTACGCCGCCAAAGACATTTCCCGGTATGCCCACCGGGCGTACCAGTTGGGGGCGAGGGATCGCGATGTCGATGTATTCACGATCCAGGCGCTCTTCAGCACGCTGACGAACGTCAATTTCGACCCGGAGCGGTTCAAGACGCTCATGGAGGAGGCGGCACGGATGAAAGACCGGGCGCAGTGCCTCTACGAGGAAGCCGCCAGACAGGCCGGACGCGTGCCCGAGAAGCTCGAATGTCCCGTCGCCTGGTGGGAGGGCGGAGACGATCTCCTGACACTGATCGACAAAGGTCGCGAGGTCGGGATCGACCGACGCATGGAAAAGCTCGGCAAGACGACCACCGGCCTGCAGGAGCTGATCGAGTACGGCCTCAAAGGCGCGGCGGCGTACGCGGACCATGCCCGGATTCTCGGCAAGGAGGATGAGCAACTCTACGCCGCATTCCACGAGATGCACGATTATCTGACACGCGGGCCCACGGATACTGGGGATCTGCTGCAGCGGGCCCTCAAGGTCGGCGAGATCAATCTCAAGGCCATGGAATTGCTGGACGCCGCTAATACCGGAACCTATGGTCATCCGGAGCCGACGAAAGTTCGCATCACACCGGTCAAGGGCAAATGCATCGTCGTCTCGGGCCACGACCTCAAGGACCTGGAGGAACTCCTCAAGCAGACGCAGGGCAAAGGCATCAATGTGTACACGCATGGCGAGATGCTGGCCTGCAATGCCTACCCGGCCCTGAAGAAGTACAAGCACCTCGTGGGCAACTACGGCGGCGCCTGGCAGGTTCAGCGGAACGAATTCGAGGCGTTCCCCGGCGCGATCCTGATGACGACCAACTGCCTGCAGAAGCCCAAGGAGAATTATCACGGCCGCATCTTCACCTCCGGCCTGGTCGGCTGGCCCGGCGTCACGCACATCACCGACCGGAACTTCACGCCCGTGATTGAGGCGGCGCTGGCCGCTCCGGGATTCCCGGTCGATGTGCCCGAGAAATACATCACGGTCGGTTTCGCCCGCAACACTGTCATGAGCGTGGCGGGCAAGGTGATCGACCTCGTCAAGCAGGGCAAGATCAGGCACTTTTTCCTGATCGGCGGCTGCGACGGCGCCAAGCCCGGCCGAAACTATTACACCCAGTTCGCGGAGCAGGTGCCGGACGATTGCGTCATTCTGACCCTGGCGTGCGGCAAATACCGCTTCAACAAGCTCGAATTCGGCCAGATCGAGGGCATTCCGCGACTGCTCGATTTGGGCCAATGCAACGACGCGTACTCGGCCGTTCAGATCGCCGTGGCGCTGGCCAATGCGTTCGGCTGCGGCGTGAACGACCTGCCGCTGTCGCTGGTTCTGTCCTGGTTCGAGCAGAAAGCGGTGGCGATCCTGCTGACGTTGCTGCACCTGGGCCTCACCGATATCCGGCTTGGACCGACCCTGCCGGCGTTTGTCACGCCCGAAGTGCTGGATGTGCTCGTTGAGAAGTTCGACATCAAGCCGATCGCTACTGTAAAAGAAGATCTGGCTGCCGCGCTGAGTGCGTAAAGAACGTTCGCATTTTGTTCCAGTATCCGTAGGGTGGGTCCTTGACCCACGCGTTCCCAGGTCAAGGCGCATCCTGACGCGTGGGTTGAGAACCCACCCTACATACCAACGCTGCGTCTTTACAGGAGATATAGAATGGCTGTTCGCAATATCGTGAGAATCGACGAGGGCAAGTGTACCGGGTGCGGGTTGTGCGCGACGGCGTGCGCCGAAGGCGCGATCAAGATCATCAACGGCAAAGCCCGGCTCGTCAGCGATTCCTATTGCGATGGCCTCGGGGCGTGCCTCGGACACTGTCCCGAGGGCGCCATCACGATCGAGCAGCGCGAGGCGACGGAGTTCGATGAAGAAGCCGTGAAGGTTCACCTCGGGCACCAGAGTAAGCCGCAGGCCGAGCCGCTGTTCGTGTGCCCGGGGATGGCGATGCAGCAGTTGACAAGGAACGAGCCGCCCGCGCAGAGCGATGCGGCCGAGATCCCTTCGCACCTGAGCCAGTGGCCGGTGCAATTGAAACTTGTGCCGCCGATGGCGCCGTATTTCGCCGATGCCGATCTATTGCTGGTGGCCGATTGCGTTCCCTTTGCGATGGGCGACTTCCACCGGCGTCTTCTCAAGGGCCGAAGCATCGCTATCGGCTGCCCGAAGCTGGACGACGTCCAGTTCTACATCCAGAAGCTGACTCAGATTCTCCAGGCGAACAACCTGCGCAGTCTGACGGTAGTTCATATGGAGGTCCCATGCTGCTCCGGTCTGACTCACGTGGCTCGTACTGCGATCGCACGCAGCGGCAAACCGCTGAGCTTTGAAGATGTCACGATCTCGCTGCGAGGCAGTGTGCTTCGTACGGAGACGATTCATGCGACCGAGAAGGTCCGTGAGAAGTAGCACGGGCGTCTCGCCCGCGGAAAAGACGGCTTTTCATAGGGCCGGGTGCCATGTCTACGCTTGCGTAGACATGCTCGACTCGCTGGGCAAGGCATGCTCACGCAAGCGTAAGCATGGCACCCAGCAGGGGCAAGATGCCTATGCTACGATGAATCGACTTCTTAAAACACCTTCTGAGAATAGAATGGTAGATCATGGTTGAGATTCTTTGGCAACTCCTTGTGGATTTCTGGACGACGGTGGCGGAGATGTCGCCGTACCTGCTGTTTGGATTCTTCGTGGCCGGCCTGCTGTCGGTCCTCGTCTCACAGCGGATGGTGGAGCGGCATCTGGGAGGGCAGGGGATGCTACCCGTGCTGAAGGCCAGCCTGTTCGGCGTGCCATTGCCGCTGTGCTCGTGCGGCGTGATCCCCGTTGCCATGTCCCTGCACAAGCACGGAGCGAGCAAAGGCTCGACGATCTCGTTTCTGCTCTCCACACCGCAGACCGGCGTGGACAGTATCCTCGTGACTTACAGCCTGCTCGGCCCGGTGTTTGCCGTCTTCAGACCTCTGGTCGCTTTCATCACCGGCCTAATCGGCGGCGGGCTTGTGAACGTCTTTGGACGCGAGGAGCAAACACAACTGCCGGACCCCCCAGCCCCGGAACCCGCCGGTGATTGCCCTCATTGCAGCAAGAAGCCGAAACATCGTTTACTGAACGCCATGAAGTACGGCTTCATCTCCTTGCCGCGCGACATCGGCAAGCCCCTGTTGGTGGGGCTGGCGATTGCCGCATTGATCTCCACCATCGTGCCGGATGATTTCTTCGCCGGCCGACTGGGACATGGACTGCCGGCGATGCTGGTGATGATGGCGATTGGGATTCCCCTCTACGTATGCGCCTCGGCCTCGGTGCCGGTGGCGGCCGCTCTGATCCTGAAGGGGCTCAGCCCCGGAGCGGCGTTCGTCTTTCTCATGACCGGCCCCGCGACCAACGCCGCCGGACTGGCAACCATCTGGAACAAACTGGGCAGACGCACCGCGATCCTCTACCTTCTAACGGTCGCCGGCTGCGCCCTCGGAGCCGGCCTCCTGCTGGATTCCCTCATTTCCAGCGTCGATGTCGCCATGGCGTGCCACGATCACCACATGGGCCCCGGCCTGCTTCAGCACATCTCCGCCATCACCCTGCTGGCGATCCTGGCCTACGCCTTCCTCACGCCGAAACGCCCATGATGAACGGCTGTCGTTATCATCCCGCCTCGCCACCATCCTCAAGGGATCTTTGTGAGGCTTCAGGTCCAGTAGATCCCTGTGGCCCCTGAGGTCCAATAGGACCTTGTGGGCCCTCTGGCCCTCGTTCACCCTTGGGCCCTGGCGGTCCGACTGGGCCTTGTGGTCCCCGTAGCCAATCTGCGAGTTCCAAATCGTTCTTCACAGCCCTGATGAGTTTGTTCTCAGAAGATGCGGCTCTGCTGAAGGCAAAATAGGCAAAGACAAGTAGCAACGACACAATGCCCAATGTCGCGGCACGCAGCGAAGCACGATAGACTCCTACCCTATAGGAGGTAGCCAGCGAGAGGGACTTTCTGCATTCCGAGAACGACTCCGCCAGTTTCTCTTGGTCGGTTATTTCATGGCTGGGTACAGGAACAGATCGGACACCGAAGTGTACTAGGACAAGAAAGACCGAAATCCCGGTTAAGGTTAGTGGGAGGAGAATTGGCCATTTGGGTTCAATGTTGGATGCAATGGCTGCGCATGCTGCAACCAAGAGAGCCGCGACAGTCAGTAGGACTTTATTCTTCTCATCGACGACTTGGCCTCTCCGGAGTTCCTCCTGAAAATACTCACGAGCGGCTTCTGCACTGACAGGTGTGATCCTTGGAGCATCGGTGTCCCGTATCACGCCTACGTCCATTCGCTGCGCCTTGACTTCCCTATATCTATGGCCTGGGTTCAGGATGAATAGAAGGGCATAAGTCGCTACACGGCATGCCTTTTCGCCAACATTCTCGCAGGACTTGCAGATCGTCAATAGGAAGTCGCCAATTCTCAAGGGTGAGGCTCCTTCAATTGTCTGACAAACACCGATGCGATGTCTGCCTTCCCATGAAGATCAAGCCATGCCCACTGGCCATTAGGATTGATCTCAAAGAAGAACCACTCTCCGGACTCCGCGACGCCAAAATCAAGAGCAGCAAAGCGCAGTCCATAGCTTCGCACCAACGACCTAGCAGCGGCTGATACTTCAGCCGGCGGTTCGGTCGGAACGTACTCAACGTCAGACATGTTGTTCCGTCGGACATCCAGTCGTTGCCTGCCATCTGGTCCCATGGCTCTTATCCCCGTTGCGACGATGATCCCATCTAGCATCGTCACACGAACGTCAATTGCTTTGAGAATCATTTCCTGGAATAGAACAGGACAGAACTGAATCTCTTTCAGAAGGCCTATGTTCTCTGCTTTGAAGTGGCTCGTGTAAATGACAGTATCCTGTTCATGCCTTTCCCTTTCGATGAAGCCGCTGGCCAGTGGCTTGACGATGACACCATTCTTCTCAGAGAGGACAAATCTCTCGGCCTCCTGAATATTGGTGGTTACGAGGGTCCGCGGAACGTGTAAGCCGTACCTCTCCGCGCGGCTGAGTTGCTCAATCTTGTGGCTTGCGGCGCTATTCCTTGCTGGGTGATTGACCCAGAGTGTTTCGTCTATATGAGCGAGGAATCCCTCTATTGCCTCTGACCATTCTCCGGCGGTATGCCTCTCGGAGTACACGTCGCTATTCCTGTGAACCTCCGCAGGTTTGGGTCGTCTGAGTACGACGGCTGTTACTTGATCTGCGGTGAGGGAGTGTGTAGCCCATTTGAGCCTGGGGCTTCGCGCTTGGTATAGAAACGCAGCTTCACGGCAGTCTCTGTCTGTGTCGAATCGAGAGAATTCGACCCGTGCCTGCTCGAATCTTGAGCATAGATAGTCGGACGTGACGTCAGATGAATTTGTGAGGACAAGAACGTGCTCAGCGGTCATGTTCATGTTTTTGTGTTCACAGGGATTGGACTGTATCCGTAGCTGCTTTGGTCTTGGTCTGGTTCCTCTCGTCCTTCCGTCATCGTCTGAGTGCGGCAAAGAGATTGCCTAGGGACTGCCACATGGATTTGATTGCTTTCGTCTTGATCAGGCTCCTCTCGCTGTTTCGTGAACGTTTCACCGGAGGCAACACGGATCGGTATCGCACAATGGTGTCCATTATGGATATCTTGATCTGCTTCTTCCCGGGTGTTCGTCACGGTCTTTGTGTCTGCAATAACGAATGTGTTTCGTTGGTCAGGCTCTTCTCGCTGCCTGGTTTGGGTGCCACAAATGGCTCTGGAATGAGAATTAGCCTCCGCTGTGGGCTCTTCGAAATGTCCCCAAAACCCTGATGTCTTCATAGAACGGTCCTCCCCGTACCCATGACTATATTGCGTTGGTGACAAGTGCGTTTACACGCCTCGCGGTTAGTGTAGCGCAAAATCACGGTTTCTTGGCCACACGGTGTCAGCCTCGACCTTTTCTTGTCCGTCTCAAAAAGCGCACGAGCCTGCGATTCCATAGTCATATTGTAGAGCTAAGCCAGCAGAAAGGCAAGGGGGACGTGTTGCGACATACCTTATTTCCCTTCTTGGGGCTTAGCTTGTTCGGAGGTAGGCGAACCACCTTGAGGTTACGTGATCGCTCTTTCAGGTCCTTGCAGATAGCAGCCAAATCGAAGTTGAACTTGCGAGCATGCTCCTCCCGATACTTGTGAATCTCTTCGTGGATGGGGTCTGTCATGGGGCCGTCTCCAAAAGCTCCTCGGGCAAGCACGCGTTGGGCGGGAGGCGCGACGGCATCCGATGCGTCTTTCCTGCCGTCAGCCAGTGCCGAGCCTCTGCTTGAGGATTTCACTGGCGAGTTGTTTGACGGGTTTCTGTTCTTTTTTGGCGGTCTCACGTAGAGCCAGGAAACTCTCTTCATCCACCTCGATCTGAAAGTGTCGTCTCTGGATGTCCACGTTAAGATCAGCAGGCTCCAGGAATTCCTCATAGTCGGTGATGCTGTGGGTGTCCCAGAATTCCGCTGCCTCCTCATGTGACTTGAACTCGTCCGGCAGCGGGTCAACCCGTCTCTTTGTGCTTCGCATAGTATTTCCTTTCGGCGGGGTCCATGTCGCGCGCCGAGATGGGCAACGCCATGCCTCGCTTCTTGTCAATGAAGAAGACGATCAAGTACCTTCCGCCGGCGATCTGCGCCATGGCGGCGTACACATCCTCGCCGCGTACGCGTCCTTTGATCACCTTGCGCACCACCGGCTTGGTACGAAGGACTTCCTCGGCCTCTGCAATCGACACGCCATGCTTGTAGCTCAGCTTCTCAACAATAGCTTCCTTCCAGATGATATCCGTGATTCGCATCAGCTAACCTTCGCGACCCGTTTTTGCAGAGAACAAGAACGCTACCTGATGCCACGATTATGAATGGCATCTCACTGCGGCATGACACCCGCGGATTGCCGGCCCCCAGGGCATCAACCAGAAATCCTTCCCTGGCCAGCCTGCAAATTCATAGTCTTATTGTAGGGGCCAGGTGGCGCGAAGGCAAGCGAAACGTCGCGGTGTTAAGGGATCAGTGAAACTGGCGATGGCGGGATATGCGTTTCTTAGGTCCAAATGGCGGTATCAGAAGGTCTGTTGTCTGACTGAATATGGTGGTTTCAGTACTGAAAACGGGGGTGCCTACACGGATTACTATGCACCCTTGGGTATGCTCGTGCCGGCCAATTCCACTTGTGATCTATGATCTTCGCGTTCTGGGGGGTCAAAAACTTAAGCGGGGCGCGCGTGGAGCCGATAAATCTCTGGAATGGGCTACTTACGAGTCATCATCTGTGATCTGGTATTGGCCGTTGTGGTCGGCCTGAGTATTGGGGGATGCACCAACAAGGTCCTTGACCCCACGCAGGTCGGGCGTTTCCGGCCTACGCCTGCGGTCAATGTCATCCTGGATTCGCTGGGCGTGGCGGAGGAAACCCCGGTGGCCTGGGAGAGTGCGGAGGACCCCCGGCCCAAAGACGTCGTCGCGCAGAAGGGCGACTATGCACTACGACCGGGCGACCTCGTCCAAGTCTCGATTTACGAGCTGTTCCAGGAAGGGGTCGCGCTGGTTAACCAGTTCATGGTTTCCGAGACCGGGCAGATATCCATCCCTGAGGTTGGCCGCATACAGGCGGCGGGGTTGACGGAGACGCAACTGGAGGAGGAGATCAAGCGGACGCTGGCGCCGAACATCCTGAAGGAGCCCACGGTGACAGTGATCCTGCTGGACTCGCAGCAGCGGACCTTCTCGATCCTGGGCAACGGCGTGTCGCGGCCCGGACGATACCTCATTCCCCGTTACGATTTCCGGCTGACCGATGCATTGGCGACGTCGGGCGGCCCCATGCAGTTCAACGTCAGCTACGTGTACGTCTCGCGAAAGGATGACACGCAAGCCGCACCTGCCGCCAGTCGCGAAGATACGGCCAGATCTGCGCCTGCTCCGATCACCGGAGGTGATACGACCAGATTGGCGCCTGCTCCGGCCACCGGAGGCAATACAGCCAGATCTGTGCCGGTCATGAACACTGGCGGCAATACGGTCAGGTCCGTGCCTGGATCGGAACTGGAATTGATTCAGCCGCAATCGAGCGGGCCGAGCAGACTGGAGGGCGTGACTGCAACGCCGCGAGGGCCTGAGCCTTCAGTCGTCCCGCCTCGCAAGGCCGACATCCCTGAGCCCCGCGAGCCGGCGGAGAAATTCGAGCTGGAGAGGGAGATGCTCGACTTGATCGCGCCGTCTGCGAAGAAGGACAGTTTCCCGACGAGCGCGAAAGTCGTTCCCACTCCCGCGCCGGCCAAAAAGCAAGACGAGAGTGTCACGGCCAGCGTGATGCCTTACGGCTTCCAGCTCGTCGGGTCGCCGAAACCGCCCGCAGACAAACCTCGGCGGCCGCAGGACGTGGTACAGTCGCCGATCGTGCTGGCCAATGAACCCAACAGCCCTGCGCAGGCGGCCCCGCCCGAACTGAAAGCGGGGGAGAGCTACGATTGGGTCTTTCGCAATGGCCAGTGGGTGCCGGTGCCGACCCGGCCGATCGCAGACGTTTCCCCGAAGCCGCAAGAAACCGGGACAGGCACGGGCGGACAGTCTGAATGGGTATATCGCGACGGTCAGTGGGTCCAGATCCCAAAGGGGCAACCCCAGACCGTGCCGGCGGTGCCGACCGGACTGGAGACCCGGGGACCGATGCTGCCGACTGGATTGGAGACCCGCACAGCGACGCCGCCGCCTGATCGGGAGCAGTTGCCGCCGGAGATCGAGTGGGAGCAAGCCGCACAGAGCCGGGTGCTCCGGATTCCCGCCGACAAGCTGTTGGCCGGCGACCCCCGATACAATGTCGTGATCAAGCCGGGCGATACGGTGTACGTGCCGGTTGACATCATTGGCGAATTCTTTATTATGGGTAATGTGAATCGTAGTGGGGTGATCAACATTACCGGCCGGCCGATGACCCTGAAGATGGCCATCGCCGCCGCCGGCGGCCTCGGACCTCTGGCGTGGCCCAAGAACGTCGAGGTCATTCGACGGATCGGAAAGGAAAAAGAAGAAATCGTCATGGTGGACCTGGACAAGATCGCCGCGGGAGAGCAGCCCGACTTCTTCATCAAGCCACACGACCTGATCAACGTCGGGACTCATCCCACTGCGCGCTGGCGGGCTGTCCTGCGGAACGCCTTCCGGGCAGCCTACGGCTTCGGCTTCGTGTACGACCGGAACTTTGCTGACGCGGACTTTGGGAAAGGTTTCGTCCTGCCTCACTGGCTGTGACGAAAACAGGGGGGTATGGCTCAGACGCTTGGTTCGTCACCGACCCGGGGGTATGGCACGGACCCATCCCTGCAGGATCGCCGATGGGGTGAGCTCGGGCTGCACAGTTACTTGAAGATCGCGATTCTCGCGGCGCTGTTGGGCTTCCTGTTCCGTAGCGAATTGCAGGAGCTGGTTCATCTGTGGCTGACGGACCCCAGTTGGTCGCACGGTTTCCTCATCCCTTTGTTCAGCCTGTATTTCATCCACCAGCGCCGCCGGAAAATCCTCGGCTTGGAGTACGTGCGGGACCCGCTGGCCGAACTGTTCCGAAATCGCCGGCTCGGCCGCTTGCCCGCGAATCAGACCCGGCCGAATTACCTGGGCCTGCTCCTCCTGCTGGCGATACTGGCCTTCTACGTATTCAACGTGGTGAGTCCGTCCGGATACGCCTATTTCCGGCCGGTGTCGATGATCGCCGCCGTCGGGGCGGTCGTGTTGTTTCTGGGCGGATGGCGTCTGGTCCAATATACGTGGTTGCCGATTGTGTTTCTCCTGTTCGCGGTGCCTTTGCCGCGGCGCTACTACGTGGGTCTGACCACGCCCATGCGGCAGATCGCCGCATCGGTTGCCACGGCGTTGCTGAATCTGCTCCATGGGGTGGACGCGACGGCCAGCGGCGTTGTCATCGATATCGTTTACAAGGGGCATCGGCTGGAGCCGCCGCTGGACGTGGCCGAGGCATGCAGCGGTATGCGGCTGATGATGGCCTTTCTGGCTCTGGGAGTGGCGATGGCCTACCTGCACTATCGGCCGATGTGGCAGCGGATCGTGCTGCTGCTGAGCACGGTGCCGATCGCGATCCTCTGCAACGTCATTCGCGTGACCGTGACGGGTTTCATCTACGTCCTGGCCGAGCCCCAGTACACGCAGGGGATTTATCACGATATGCTCGGCCTGGCCATGCTGCCGCTCGCCTTTGCCTTCTACGGCCTGCTCGCGACGTTCATGGCGAGCCTGTTCATCGAGGAGGACGAAGGCTCCGGCGGCGACAACGTGATTGTGAGGAGGCGGAGCGAGAGATGAAGCGGACCGGGGACAACAAAAGGGCTTACCTGCAACCGGCGTTCTTGCTCTGTGTGGTGGTGCTTGGATTGGCCGGGGCGGGGATGTCGGTAGCCAAGAAGCAGCTCGGCCTGTACATGAAGAAAGAGCCGCTGCCGTTGAAGAAGCCGCTCAGCGCGATGGACGAGAAGAAACTGGCCCCGTACCGGGTGGCGGCCAGGCTCAGTATCGAGAATGAGGACATACTGAAGTCTCTCGGGACGGAGGACTATATCCAGTGGGTCCTGGAAGACCCCCGTGTGCCCGGCGACAATCCCACACGAAACGTGTTGCTGTTCATCACGTACTACAAGCTTCCGGATCGCGTGCCGCACGTGCCGGAGGAATGCTACACGGGCGGCGGTTATCGACGGATCGCGACAAACGGGGTCACCTTCCAACTCGGCGCAGAGGGTGACGCCCGGAGTGTCCCGGGGCGGTATCTCCTCTTCGGGGCTTCGGCCGGCGACGTCCTGCAAGGCGGGGGCCAATTTCCGGTCCTGTACCTGTTTCGCGTGAACGGGGAGTACGCGGGCAGCCGGGATGACGCCCGCATGGCCCTGAACAAAAACATCTTCGGCAAACATGCGTATTTCTGTAAGATCGAGCTGGTTTTCAACCAGGGGTATGTCGCCCCGGCAAAGGCAGCCGCCACGGAGGCCAGCGAAAAGCTCCTGAGTGTGATCTTGCCCATTCTGGAGCAGGAACACTGGCCGGACTGAAAGGAAGTGTAATGGCGAGGAGACGTCTCAACAAAAAGGTCGCACTGATTGGCTCGACGGTATTCCTGCTGTTGGCGCTGGGGGCGGTCGTGGTCATCCTCAAGCTCAGCCGCAATCCCGCCCAGTACATCGCTGATGGCGACGCGGCCAAGGCGGCCGGGGACTACGAATCGGCCCGGCGCAACTACTCCCGTGCGATCGGCCTGACGCGCTCGCCGCAGGACAAGATCGGTTTATACTTCCAACTGGCCGACGTATTCAACCAGACGCAGGACTGGCGCAGCATTCTGGGCTGCTGGCAGCAGATCGTCACGGCGGACCCGCAGAACCTGCGGGCCCGGGTCGGCCGGCTCAAGTACGCCTATATCCTGGCGGACAGCCTCAGCAGCGTCGGCCAGAGCATGAATGAGTACTGGGAGGAGGTGCTCAAGCAGACCACGGAGCTGATGGAGATCGCTCAAAGCGCCGGGGCGATGAATGACCCCGTGATGCAGTGGGAGCCGTCCTTCGGGAAGGCGGAGGAGCCTCGCTGGGCCGGCGGCATCGCTCGCCTTGGACCCTGCCTGCACCTCATCCGGGGGCGGGCGGCGCTGGAGATGGCGAGCATGGGGTCGGTGACGTCGCCGGATGAGCTGCTCCAGCAAGCGGAAGGGAGCCTGCAGAAAGCCAGGGAAATGGACCCCAATAGCCCTGATATTTACTACTATCTGGCGAGAGTCATCCTGCAACGGGGCGAGAACGTCGCGTCGCGAGGCAGTCTCGATCAGAAAGAGGCCGCGGCCAGGCAGGCCAATGAGATCCTGGCGGAAGGCATGAAGGCGACCGGAAACGTCCCGCAGGCGTGCATCAACTTCGTGACGCGCAAGTTCGCCGTGGCAAGGACCGGCAGGGCGGCTGCGACACGGACCGAGATGCAGGCCCTGCAGCAGGAGTACCAGGGGCTCGTCGAGAAGTTCCCGGAAAATGCAAATGCCTCCGCCGTAACGGCGGAATTCTACTCGGTGTACTCAGCGTACCTGGGCTCCGCCGCGGCGGCGGAAGCGCTGGGTCATGCGATCGATGCGGCGGAAAAGGCCGGCACTCTGGACAAGAACAACGTCCTGTATGCGAGATTCACCTCACGATTGTACTACCGCAAGTACTCCCTTATGGGGGACGAGGCGGCGTTGCTCAGGGCGATCGAGCTTGCGGAGCGAGCGCTCACGCTGCCGGACGCGCAGGACGTCCCGGGACCGCGCCAGTATGCCCGGCAGGCCTGCCGTTTCTCCCTGTGCGCGTCTCTGGCCGGATGGTACGTGGAGCGCATGCTGACCTTGGACAGATCGTCGCCGCAGCGTGCGGAGATGCTCACCAAGGTCGAAACGGCGGTGCACGAGATCGAGCAGATTCGCGGCAGCGGGCAGAACCCGCAGGTGGTGATGTGGCAGGGAATGCTCGATCTGGCCCGCGGCAACACCGGCAAGGCGATCCGGAGTCTCTACGCCGCCTACGAGCAGATCAAGGCTTCCAGCACGCCGCAGGAAAGGGACCCGCTCCTGTCCTACACGCTTGCCAACATCTTCAAGGGGACGACCGAGATCGGGGCCGTCATCGAATTCCTCGGCTCGGCGCTCGGGGCCGGCATCATCGACATGAAGCCGAATGTGCTTCTGGATTACGCGGAGACCCTGCTCCAGGCGAGATCGTACGATATGGTGTTGAACGCTGTCGGCATCTTCGATGAGAGGTTCGGGCAGACGGAAAGAAGCAGGGTGTTGCGTATCGGGGCTTTGATCGCCAGGGGACATATCCCCGAGGCGGAAGAGGCGATCTCCCACCTGAACTCGAGCGACCCCAATTCGCTGCGTCTCGGCATGAGTCTGGCCCGGGCCAAGGCCGCGCAGCTTCGCAACGCGATTCGCCAGGAGCGCACGACCGAGGATTCTCCGATCACACCCGCACCTGTTAAAGCAGATGAGAACGGCAACGGCGTGCAATCCGTGCAGGCACTGACGATGGAACTGCGCAACCTGGAGCGGCAGCAGGCGGATTTCATGCTTCAGTTGCTCAAGATCGCTCCGGCAGTCGTGGAAGACCAGGATGTCGTCCAGATATGTGAATCGCTCATCGCACAAAAGGAAACCGCAACGGCCAAAGCGATCGTCGAGGCGTTTCTCAAGCACGCCCCGGAAAGCGTGGAGATGTTGCTCTATGCAGAGCTGCTCTCGGAGCCTGACCCATCGAGTTGTCCGGAACCGCGACGGCGGGAGATCCGCGAGCAGGCAGTCCGTGGGATCAAAGACCCGCTGCGGCGGTCGATCGAGCTTGGCCTGGTCTACCAGCAGCAGGAGAAACCGGACCTGGCCGCGGCGCAGTGGCAGGAGGTACTCAACACTACTACCGCACAAGGCGCTGGAGAAGAGCCGGCTTACCTGCGCCAGACAATTGAGTCCCCGGCATGAGGCGGCCAGCTACCTGTTCGACCTGGCGCGGCGCCAGAAGGACTGGGGCCTTGCGGAGGAAGTGGCCAGGATCGCCAGGCAGGACAATCTGGACGATTGCGGCGGATATCTCTTCGCCGCCCGGCTGGCGTTTGCCAAGGGCGAGAACAAAGAGGCTCTGTCCCATCTGGATGAATGCCTGCGGCAGCGGCCGATCTTCTCGTATGGCTACTTGCTGCGGGGCAACGTCCAGGCCGCACTGGGCAATCAGCTTGCCTCCATCGAAGACCTCAAGAAGGCCGCCGGCCTCAACCCGATGGACCCTCTGGTGGCCAAGACCCTGGCAGGTGCCTTGTACGTGCGAAACAAGCAGCTCGGCGAGAGGCTGTCGTCGGAACAGGAGCTTGAGGCGAAGCAGGCCGTCGAGCGGGCCATTCACCTCGACCCGCGGGACGTCAGCGTGCTGACCGCGTACGCCGAGATGATCGGCAAGGACGATCCGATGAAGGCCCTGGCGCTGTACCAGACTATACAGGCCAGCGCGCCAAGCGTTCCCAACGCGGTCCTGCTCGGAAAGCTGGCGACACAGGTCGCCCTGAAGGAGACGGACGAGAACAGGAAGCAGGCACTTTTCGGCGTGGCGGAATCGGCGTTCCAACAAGCCAGAAAACTGGAGCCGGGCAATCAGCTCATGCTCGATAGTTATGCCGAGTACTACCGTGCCAGAGGCGAAAACGACAAGGCCATGCAGTTGCTCGCGGAGTCCAAGGACAGCCAGCTCCTGTGGCGTCATTATCTCCGTACGGGACGGTTCAGTGAGGCGGTGAAGCTCCTGCAGCAGATGTACACCGAGCCGGCCAATCGCGTGGATGCGTTGAAGGGTTTGGTTCTGGTCGCCGAGGAAACCGCGGATGCGGACGCCGTGAAGAAGTACTCGGAAGAGCTGCTGACTCTGGAGGATAACCCGGCCAACCGGATCGGCCAGATCCGGGCCTATCTGGATATCGGGCTGGTTCAGGAGGCGCAGCCCAAGCTGCAGAGTCTCAAGGAGCGATATCCCGATGAGCCACGGATCCTTCTGATGGAGGCGCTGGTTGCGAAGCGGCAGGGAGACCTGGATCGGGCCTTTGAGCTGGTGAATCGAAACCTGCAAGGCAGCCAGGAGAACGCGGCGGCATGGCGGCTGCGGGGCGAGATCGGCTTCCTGAGAGGCGACTACGACCAGGCGGTGGCCGATCTGAAGAAGAGTCGATCCCTGGAAGACGATCCCGTAACGACCACGATGCTGGCCAAGGCGTACCTGTGGGCGAGCAGGGAGGAGGAGGCCATCTCCGAGCTCAAGGGCATTCTCGACAAGCCGGGGACCCCGCGTGAGGCACGAGCACTGCTGGAGCGTATCTATCTGAATCTCGGCCGCAACGATGCGGTCAAGCAGCTCTACGCCGATATGTTGGCGAAGGACCCGGAGAATGTCGATTGGCTCAATCGCGCCGCAACCTTTGCGATCAACCAGCGTGACTATGCCCGGGCGGAAGAGCTGTACGAAAAGGCGTACAGGCTCAAACAGCAGGACGCGTCGAATCAGGCTCCGGCCGAGGCGGTTCGCGATCTGAATTTCACAGCCGCATTGGATGGGTACCTGCTCGCGCTGATCCTCGGCGCCGGCGAGTCCGCCGCAGCAGGGGGCGCGTGGCATCCGGAGAAACTGAACAAGGCCCTTGAGGAGGGCGGAAAGTACGTGGACACGTCCTATGGCCCGGCCGCTCTCTGCCGAATGGCGGAGGCCAGGAAGAAGTTCGGAGATGTGGAGGCCGCCCGCGACGACTGCCGAAAGGCGGTGGACAAGGCGTGGACCAACGAGCGGGTGGCGGTGGAGGTGCTGCTGCGGGTCTATCTCCTGATGGGCGGCGACGAGGTCTCAAAATACTGCAACGAGAGGCTTCGGACAGACCCGGGTTCGGCAGCCGCCAACTACACGATGTTCAACCTCGCCAAGATCAAGGAGGATTATAACGAGGCTATCAACTATATCGACAAGTGCATCGCGTTGTGCCCGCCGGATACGCCGCAGCATACCGAGTACATCGCACAGAAGGCCCAGATCCTGGTGCTCGCTCACAAGAAGACTTCCGATAATGCGTATCTCGAAAAGGCTGTCGGTGTCTACGAAAGTCTTCTGGAGAAAACGCCGAAGAACAACAACAGTGTCGTATTGAATAATTTGGCGTACATGTTGGCCCAGAGCAACCTGAGGCTCGCCGATGCGCTGCAGTATGCGAAAAAGGCGCTGGAGCAGAAGCCGAACGAGGCCAACTATCTGGATACATATGCGTTCGTCTTGCACAAGAACGGCCGGAATGCCGAGGCGGTGCAATCGCTGACGGCGGCGATCCAGCAGTACGAGGTGCAAGGGACGGCCCCGCCCGAGGTGTACGAGCATCTGGGCATGGTTCACGAGGCGCTGGGCGATGGCAAGAAGGCGCTGGCCGCCTATCGCCGGGCCCTGGAGGTCGGGGCGGGCACGATGCCCAAGATCATGAAGGACCGGATCGACTCCGCCATGGGGAGATTGGCGCAATAGCACAGGGTGGTGAAGAGTATGTTACACTGCGTATCCGCGGAGCCGGGATGATCCGCGGGCGCTGATCGGAGAAAGACATGATAAGCCGAAATCCAACGGCTGCCGGCAAAGGGTCGAGACCATCCGGGGCACGGAAGGCTTCGGCCGCTGCGCTGACGCCGAAGGAAGTCCTGGGCATGCTGCGCCGCCACGTGTGGCTTGTGATCTTCATGACCATCATGGGAGGCGCGGCCGGCACGGGAGGCTGGCACTTGGTCCGAAGATACCTGCCCCAGTACAAGGCGGAGACGGTGATCAAGGTCCTGCCGCCCGGCGAGACCGACCCGATGGAAGTCGTGGCCTCCCAGGTCCAGCAGGACATCCAGTATGGGCATCGTCTCTCTCTGGCCAACCTGATGAAGATGCAGAGCAATCTGCAGGAGTTGCTCAGGATCAGCGACAAGGTCCGCGAGACAAAGTGGTTTCGACAGGCGATGCATGGGGACAAGGATGAGGCCACCAAGAGCCTGGAGAGGCACCTGAACGCCTATCCGCAGCGCGAGGCCGAGCACATCGTCGTGTCGATGACCTGCGGCAACCGGGCGGAAGCGGCCCTGATCGTCAACGAGATGGCCCGCCTGTTTGTCACTCAACATGGAGAGAGTGAGAAGTCGGGCGTTAGCGGGAAGCTCGTGGAACTCACGGCCCGGCAGGGCGCCGTGGAGAGAGAAATCACCGACAGCGAGCGGGCCATGCAGGATGTGCGCACGAAGACCGGCATCTCCGACCTGGAGAAACCCGCGGGCCGCTACTTCCAGCATACCATCACGCTTCGCTTGAACGACCTGGAGTTGCAGGAGAGCCAGATGACCCTGGCGATCAAGCAGCTTCAGGCCGACATCGGCAACCTCAGGCAACTGGCCGAGGGCCCCATCACCGTGCAGATCGAGCACGCCATCGAGCAGGACCCCCTGATGATTTCACTGGCCCAGCAGATCGCCCTGTACCAGGCTCAATTATCCGGCCGACTGACGAAATTCGGCGAGAACCATCGCATCGTGCGCCAGACGCAGGAGCTGATCGACAAGATCGAGACAGAGAGGAGCCAGCGCAGAACACAGATCGCCGAGCAGACCCGGCGGGCCAATCTGATGAACGCCCGCGACACGCTGCGCGTCCTGGAGGAGCGGCTGGCCGAGCTTCAGCGGCTGCGGAACGACGCTCAGCAAAAGCAGAATGGCCTGGACGACGCACGCTCGGAATATGAGCAGGCGATGAAGAAACGCGACGAGCGGGTGGAAATGCTCACCCAGATCAAGATGCAGGTCGAAAAGCTCAGGATCATGCTCGACGATCCGGAGACTCCGAAGGTGCAACTGGTCGGCCCGGCTCCCGAGCCGCTCGACATGGTGATCTCCCGCCATATCCTGTTGTGGGTTCCGGGCGGCACGATGCTCGGCCTGGTCATGGGCCTGGCGTTCGCGTTTCTGCTTGAGATGCTCAACGACCTGGTGCGGACGTCGAGCGACGTCCGGCGGTTCCTGAATATCCCGCTTCTGGCCGTGATCCCGGATGCGAATGAGGACCGCGCCGTGGACGACGTGGATCTGTGCCGCGTGGTCGATGCGGCGCCCTACTCCCTGCTCGGCGAATCCTATCGCAAGTGCCGGACCAATCTCGAGCTGTCGAGCGATACGCCGCTGAAAACACTCCTTGTCGCCAGCGGCTCCCCCGGCGACGGCAGGACATCCGTGGCGTGCAATCTCGCCTCGGCGTTCGTGGCCAAATTCGAGAAAGTGCTGCTGATCGACGGAAATCTGCGGCAGCCGAGCCTGCACCTGGCGTATCCGCTGGAAACCTCGGAGGACGATGCCTGTAAGCATCGGCCCGGGCTGACGAGCATCCTGAAAGGCGAATCTGATTACCATGAAGCGATCCAGCCCGGCGGCGTCGAGGGCCTGGACCTGATCTGTTCCGGGCCGCCCACCGCCAATCCCGCGGAGCTGCTGGCGAGCCAGCGGATGAGGGAATTGATTGAAAACGTCGCCCGCGATTATGACCGTGTCATCATCGACAGTCCGCCCGTTCTGCTGGTCAGCGATGTGAAGATCCTGGCCAAGCTTGTGAATGCGACGATCCTGGTGTTCAACGCTGCCGTCACCAGACGCGGAGCGGCCGAGCGAACGATCTCGGAGCTGCAGGATGTCGGCGCCAACGTGGTCGGGTGCGTGCTGTTCGGGGCCGAGGCCATGAAGGGCGGGTACTTCCGCCAGCAGTTCAAGGCCTACCGCCGCTACCTCAAAGCCCAGATGGCCGCCAACCCCGCATGACGGATTTACGATTTACTATTTATGACTTTTGATTTACCATCGCGGCTGCGCCTGGTGCGCCGCGTGGCCAAGCTGTAAATCGTAAATCACAAATCCTGAGGTCTTGGATGGAGAAGTATCTGGTAACCGGAGGGGCCGGTTTCATCGGCTCCAACATCTGCCGACGCCTCGTCAAGGAGCGATGCTCTGTCAGGGTGGTGGATAACCTGCTGACGGGCAAGCGGAGCAACCTGGCGCCGATCAAGGACAAGATCGACTTCGTCGAGGCCGACATGGGCGAGCCGGAGGTGGCCCGCGAAGTCGTGAAGGGTATCGACGTCGTCCTGCACGAGGGAGCACTGCCCTCCGTGCCGCGAAGCGTGGACGACCCCGCCTCCACACATCGGCATTGTGTGGACGCCACGTTCACACTGCTCATGGCGGCGCGGGACGCTCACGTGAAGCGGTTCGTTTACGCCGCAAGCTCCTCCGCCTACGGCGATACGCCGACTCTGCCCAAGGTGGAGACGATGGCGCCCAGTCCGCTGTCTCCTTATGCTGTCGGAAAGCTCGTGGGTGAATATTATTGCTCGGTATTCTCGGGCGTCTTCGGTCTGGAGACGATCTCCCTTCGCTACTTCAACGTGTTCGGGCCTCACCAGGACCCCGCCAGCCAGTACGCCGCGGCGATCCCCGCGTTCGTGACGGCCATCCTGCAGGACCGCCCGCCCACGATCTACGGCGATGGCGAGCAAAGCCGGGATTTCAGCTATATCGACAATATCGTGGAAGCGAATCTCCTGGCGGCACGCGCGAAAGAAACGCACGGAGAGGTCGTCAATATCGCCTGCGGTGAGGCCGTGACAGTCAATGCGATCATCCACGCGATCAACGAGCTTCTGGGCAAGAATGTTCGGCCGATCTACGAACCCTCGCGACCGGGCGACGTCAAGCACTCCCTCGCCGACATCACCGCCGCGAAGAACCTGATCGGCTACAAGCCCGTCGTTCTCTTCCGCGAAGGCCTCGAAAAGTCCATCGACTGGTACCGGCACAACCTCGCCTAGCGCGACGGGGCCGTCAGGCTGCGCTGCTCGAGCTGACTCTGCAGCGACTGGGCATTCTCGATGAGCGTGTCGCGGGTGGGGTACTCTTTGAACGCCAGCTCGAAGTTCCACTCATAGGAATCGACGATCCGGCCGGGGTAGAGGACTTGGGCGAAGAAATCGAAGGGGAAGTAGTCGTGCAGGGGGGCCTTGAGTTTGCGATGCGTGTCGAGCGTCTCGTAGCCGTCCTTGCTGATGCGGACCCAGTAATCGCCGTACCAGTTGAAGGGGACTGTCACGGGCGAGGCGCCGATCTCCTGGTCGTTCAGGATGACCCGTGCACCCTCGGGCGATGTGTTGATCGTAAGTCTGCGCTCCACGCATCCACCGATCGTGACTGCACTCAGAAAGCCAACAACAAGGAGCGGCATCAAGCATCTGGTCATGTCAGACGTCCTTTTCCATGAGCCTGTTTGGCGGCTATTATACGAGGACAGGGCGCCTTGAGAAGACAAATTCGGCGGATAGTGGTGACGCAGAACGTTGTGTCGCTCAGGATCAATCGGCGGGCACGCAGCGGCCCTTGGCCCACTCGCGTAGCGCGATCACTTTCTCCGCCATGGTTGCGGACAGCGGGGGCGAGCATTGTACGGCGGCGGCGATCCGTTCCGTATCGAGCCGGGCCTTCTCCGCGTAGGCTTCGTGCAGGGCGGCAATGACGGCCTGCTCGATCTCCGACCCGCTGAAGCCTTCCGAGACATCGGCCAGGGCGTCCAGATCGAAGTCCGCCGGATCGCGGCCACGCTTCTTCAAGTGGATCACGAAGATTTCCTTCCGGACTTCCGTCGTGGGCAGGTCCACGAAAAAGATCTCGTCGAATCGTCCCTTGCGAAGCAGCTCCGGCGGTAGGGCCTCGATGTCGTTGGCCGTGGCCACGACGAATACCGGCGCCTGGTGCTCCTGCAGCCAGGTCAGTAGCGTGCCAAACATCCGCTGGGAAAGCCCGCCGTCGGCACTGTGACTGGCGGCGGAGGCAAACGCCTTCTCGATCTCGTCGATCCAGAGGATCACCGGGGCCATCATCTCCGTCTGGCGCAGGGCCTCGCGCAGGTTCCGCTCGGATTCGCCGATGAAGCTCGCATACAGTGTGCTTGGGTCCAGGCGAAGCAGCGGTTGCTGCCAGCCGGTAGCGATCGCCTTGGCGCACAGGCTCTTGCCCGCTCCCTGCACGCCCAGCATGAGCACGCCCTTGGGGGGCACGATGCCGAACGCCTTTGCCTCGGCGCTGAAGACGTCACGCCGGTCAGTGAGCCATTTCTTGAGACGGCCCATCCCGCCGATCTCGCTCAGGTCAAGGGGCGTCTGGATGTATTCAAGCAAGCCGCCCTGCTGGATCATCCGCCGCTTGTTGGCGATGATGACGTTGATGTCGTCGTCGGTGAAGCTCTGGTCGGCGCTGACGGCGTCAGTAATGATCCTCACGGCCTGGCGGCGCGTCAGCCCCCGCAGGTTGCGGACAATCGTGTCGAGTCCTTTTTGCGTGATGCCGATCTCGACCGGCTTTTTGCGATGGAGCCGCTGCAGCGTGGCCCGGATGATCTGCTGCAACTCCTCCTCATCGGGGAAGGAAATCTCGAACGACCTCGCGTAGGCCTTGATCACATCGGGCACATTGCCATTGCAGTCGA
Organism: Sedimentisphaerales bacterium; assembly: GCA_963708075.1. Taxonomy (GTDB): domain Bacteria; phylum Planctomycetota; class Phycisphaerae; order Sedimentisphaerales; family Anaerobacaceae; genus PLanc-01. The sequence continues at coordinate 1,720,066 of OY970194.1, read as the reverse complement.
TCATGATGATCGCGATGCCGATCTTATGAAAATTGTCGACCAGGTCGCGGAGGATGCGCAGGGCCTTTCCGCTCTTGAGATGCTCGGCCAGGTCGAGCGTGACGCAGAGCGAGCCGGGCTTGGCCTGCGAGAGGTTTGTCAGCCCCGCCGCGGGCGTGTCCGTGCCCACGATGCAGGGCCCGCCGTCGATCGCGCCGTCGCGAACGCCGTCGGCAACGGACCAGATCCACATGTCGCGCTTGAGCCTGGCGGCGGTCTTGCGAACGATCTCCAGCGCATAGCGCTCCTCGTGCGTGACGATGGAGATGCAGTATGTGCCGCTCTGGATGAGCTGCTCAAACCGCTCGAAATCGTTCGTTCGCGTTTCCGACTGCATCGAGGTTGCTCCGAACCTGACCTCGCACAAACGCTGCTACATTGGCCCGATCAACTCAATGATATTGCCGTCGGGGTCCTTGACAAGAGCCAAGTGGTTGTTTCCGCTGCCGAGACGGTAGGGCGGCTTGACCGGCGTGATCCCGTTCTGCTTGAGCCGCTCGACGGTCTTGCCCAGGTCGCCGAAGAACACCGTCAGGTATCGAAAGCCCAGGCTCGAGCTGAGGTACTGGTTGTCCACCGCTTTCGCGCCGGCGATCTGCATGATCTTCAGGTTCGTGGCGGTCGGCTCTTTGCTGAGGGTGAACGTGCGGACCTTGAAGGGCTTGCTGTCGGTCAGGCCGGTATCGCATGCCATCTGGGCCGCCACATCGAAGCTACCCGTCTCGGTGAAGCCCAGGGCCTGCGTATAGAATTTCGCGGCCTTCTCCACGTCGCTGACCACCACCCCGATATCGATCGTGGTCCGGGAGAACTCCGGCTTGCCGGCATCCGACCGGGCGATTTGGATCATCAGAACGCCCGCGACAGCCCAGGCAACCAGCAGAACGCAGACTTTGTACTTTGTCCTTATCGGAATCATAACCACTATTCTCCTGCAAAATCACGCAGCCTGATTCAATGGTCCTCAACGCAGGGAGGCTGCACATCCGTGAGGTCGAGGGCCTTTCCAACCAACTGCCACCGCGGAAGCTTCATATCTTTTCGCTGCCCCGGCGTTCCGCACGCCCGAGCCCGTCTTTCGATCGTCCGCCAGCTTACAAAGGACCGCTTACGTTGACAAGTGCGGCGAAGCTCGATACCTTTTAAGTTTTTTATCGCGGCCCGAACGAGAGCGGCCGCGGTTGCGCGGATTGACATCCGTTGCTGCCTGCGGTACTGTGGGGCCGCAACGCAGAACCTGGAAGGATTTGTGGCATGAAGATTTCTCTGAATTGGTTGAACGATTACGTGCAAACCGGTCTGCAGGCCGAGCAGATTGCGGAGATTCTGAGCAATCTCGGACTGCCCTGTGAGGGGATCGAGCACCTGGCCGACGATTCGGTGATCGACGTGGAAGTAACGAGCAATCGCGGTGATTGCCTCAGTCATATCGGCATCGCGAGGGAATTGGCCGCCGCCACGGGCAAGCCGCTGAGTCTGCCCAAGATCGATTTCCCGGAAGTGGAAAGGCCCGCCTCCGAGTTCGTGGACGTGGAGATTCGCGAGCCGGACCTGTGCGGCCGGTACACCGCCCGGGTCATCGAGGGCGTCAAGATCGGACCATCGCCTGCGTGGATGCAGAAGCGGCTGGAGGCCGTTGGCATGCGAGCCGTCAACAACGTCGTCGATGCCACGAATTATGCGATGATGGAGACCGGTCAGCCGCCGCACGCATTCGACTATGCCACGATCGAAGGACGCAAGATCATCGTTCGCAAGGCCGCGCCGGGCGAGCAGATCGTCAGCATCGACGGTACGCAATGCGCGCTGGCCCCCCAGATGCTTGTCATTGCCGATGCGCGACGGCCGGTCGCGGTCGCCGGCATCATGGGCGGCCTGGCCACCGAGGTCAGCGACGCCACGACGACGATCCTGCTGGAGGACGCTTACTTTGATCCGGTCTGCATCCGCACGACCTCCCGCCGGCTGGCCCTTCCGTCGGAGGCTTCCTTCCGGTTCGAGCGGATTGTGGATATAGAGAAAATAGATTGGGCGTCGAGGCGTACGACGCAGTTGATCGTGCAACTCGCCGGCGGCAGGGTGGCCAAAGGGCTCGTGGACGCCTATCCGCGAAAGCCCCAGCCGCTGCAGGTATCCATGAGGCTCTCCCGCGTGAGCCGGCTGCTCGGGATCGAAGTCCCGACGCAGCAGGTGTTGAGTATCTTCGCGGGCCTGTGCTTTGAGCCGCGACTACAGGATGGCTCGGTCATCTGCTCGATCCCAAGCTGGCGAAGCGATATTGACCGCGAGGTGGACCTGATCGAGGAAGTGATCCGCGTGTATGGCTACGACAAGGTGCCCACGCGAAGGAGGATTCAGATCGAGGCCGTGCCCGCCGACGCGCGCCACGCGATGGCGGAGTATGTCGGCACGTTGCTCAACGCCTGCGGCTTCTACGAGACGATCAACGTCGATTTTGTGGATCAGGGTGTTGCGGACCTCTTCACGGCCGGTGGGCCGGGGTCGCATCTGGCCGTGCGGCAGACGGCTCGGCGAGAAGCCGGCATCCTGCGCCGTACGCTGCTGGGCTCGCTGCTCGACGTGCTCAAGACGAACGTCAATGCGAAGAACCTGCCGTGCCGCGTATACGAGATCGCCGACACGTTCGTTCCCGCCGGCGACAGGAATTCCCTGCCGCTGGAAAGGGCGAACCTGGGACTCGTGGTCGATGCCAACTTCCGGCTCCTTCGCGGCGCCGTCGAGGGTCTCGTCGAGAGCCTCAATCGCAACGCCAGGGCCGAGTTCGTGCCCGCCGAGCTCCCCTGGGCGGAGGTAGGGGCCCGCGTCCTGGTTGACGGCAAGGAGATCGGGCAGGCGGGGATCTTCTCGGAGGCCGTTCGCCAGAAGCTCGACTTCAAAGACGTGACCCCGTGCGGCGCAGAGCTGGATTTCGACGAGCTGATGGCCTTGAAAGCCGGGCCGATCAAAATCCGCCCGATCCCGCGCTTCCCAGCCATCGACCGCGACCTGTCCATCGTCGTAGCGGAGACAACCCGCTGGTCGGACATCGCCGCGGCCGTGCAGAACGCTGCCCCAGCCGAGCTGGAGAACGTCCAGTTCGTCGATATCTATCGCGGCAAGGGAATCCCCGCAGGCAAGAAGAGCCTCACCCTGTCCCTGCGCTTCCGCGACGAAGACGGCACGCTCACCCACGAGACCGTGGACCAGTATCAGGCCGCGATCCTCGCCAGCCTCAACAAAGCCGTCGCCGCCGAACTGCGCACCTGACCCGCATCCATCAGTACGTGTTCAGTCTGGGACCCCTCATAAGTCGGGTGGCACCGCCAAACTCGTTTGACGGTGCTGATTTGATTGTGCCTGATCCTCCGAGACCCCACGGGCCAACAAGTTTGCCCGTGCCACCCGGAAATCCGGATCTGCACGTTGAGAATCTGAGAGCCGATTCACATGCTGCAATCGTGTGACAGGGGGGATGCGCAAAGAAAATGCCGGCCCGAGGGAGCTGGCCGCGGGCCGGCGGGTTGTCACAGTGTGCGTGTCAGTGCTGAGCTGAACGCCTACTCTTGAATCTTGTCGAGGAGCTTCTGCCTGCGCCTGTCTCGCCGTCGCAAAATGATCATGATCGTTGCGATGGCGGCGTATGGAATCAGCAGTTCCATTGGCGAGCCCTTGCCGGTGGCCGAGATGGAGCAGCCGCCTATGCCTGCGTCGTCGCTGAATGCAGTGCCCGACTCGGAATCGCCGGCGACGAGATAGAACGCCGTGAAGTGCGTCGTCTTGAACCGCAGGGCGTTCAAATTCGATGAGATGACGACACTCTCCACCTCCGTAATTCCCTGCTGGCTCAGAGCGCCCGTGAGCGCGTCATACCAGTAGGGCCGGGCATTACGCTTGCCGCCGGAGAAACGATACGGAATCGTGACGGTGACCGGCAGATCGAAGTCGATACCGCTGGGCCCGAAGTCATAGCTCCCCAGGCACTCAAGGGACTTGACCTGAGGGTTGACGACTCTCGATATCGTCACGCGGAGGTCGCTGCGGCAGGCTCCGGGAGGCACGACGATGGAGACGTCCTCCACCTTGCTGATGGCGGCGGGATCGGTCCCGACGGTGGCTCCGGCGGAGGCCGCCACAAGTCTGTAGTCCAACGGCTCGGGATCGATGAACGTCCCGGCGGCGTAGTAGACTTGCGTCTGCTGATCCCGATCGTCCGACCAGATCACATAGGGATGGCCGTACAGGTTCACGCCGATGGCGGGCTCGCTCTGCCCGCTGTTGGTATTGTTGTCGCCCACCAGAACGTTGGTTCCGGCAGTTCCGGATTTCAGCTCGGCGAAGTAGAGATCCGCATCGGCATTTGCGCCTCATGGCGCGAATCCTGCCAGCAAGCGAAGGCCGTGCCATTGGGGCCGCAAGCGATGGCCGGCGATGTCTGATTTGCACCGGATGTGTCGTCCACGATATTGCGACCGGCCACGGGACTATCGGGCAGGCCGGACAACGATGCGTAGTAGATGTCCTGATCGCCGCCGGCGTTGTCCACCCACAGCAGGTGCAGGCAGGATCCGCCGGGCTCGGCGGCTACTGCCGGACCGGTCTGCTCGCCGGCGGAAGTGACGATGGGCACATTGGTCCATGGACCGGCACTGGAGGCGGCCCCGTAGAGGTCGGCCTGACCGTTTCGCATGTCCGTCCACACGACGTACGCGATATTCTGTCCGTCGACTGTGATGTCGGGCTCTGTCTGATCCGCCATATCTGTCGTCACCCTCGATATGGTGGTGGCGACGAATGCATTCGCCGAGCCGGCCACGTAGATGTCCTGATTGCCGTTGCGGCCGTCCTGCCAAGCGACGTAGACACGGCTGGGCGATTGGCCATCCACGGCGATGGCGGGGTTGATCTCGTTGTCGTTGGAATCCGAGACGCGGGTTTCCTTGGAGAAGTTCTGACGGTCGGCGTTGACGGACGCGAAGATATCCCAGTTGCCGCGGCGGTTGTCCTGCCAGGCAACATACACTTTGCCGTCCGGCCCCGCGGCCAGGTCCGGATTGCACTGGTCCTGGCTGTCGGCGGTCAGCCGTACGGGAGTCTGGAAGACCTCGCTGCCGCTGGCCAGCTTTGCCACGTAGATATCCCTGCCCCCCTGGGGACCTGCATGCCAGGCTGCCCACAGGTTCCCGGCCGTATCTCGTACGGTCACGGGCTTGCTCGTGCCGGACGAGCCTGTGCCTTTGCTCACCTGGTTATTCGTTCCGAACGACCTCATCTCCGTCAGGTACGAGTAGGAGTACTCGTTCATGGCGTTGCCCTGAAGATCGGCGGCACTGACCTTCACCGCCACCGTCTGATCGAACTCGAACATCTGGTTGGGCTGATAGATGTATCGATAGTCGTTCTTGGAGCCGGACCGGCTGCAACGGCCGTACGAACTTGCATAAACTGCCTCGTTGCCCTGGTAGACGACCTGATCGTTCACCTGGATCACGACGGTGGCGGCGTTCACGCCTGTGCCCGCATCAGTGACCTCAAGCGTCACGAGGCTGTTCAAGGGCACCTGAATCGCGTCGGCCTCCGGCGTGCTCCGGGCTACTACCGGCGCGGCGGTGTCGGGCTGGGTGGCTACCACCACGACGGTGGCCATCTTGGCATCGCCAAGACTGCCGTCGCTGGCGGTGAAGGTGATGTCGTACGAGCCGATCTGGCTGGATGTGGGCGTCCAGGTGAAACTCGGGCCAGTCAGGTTTGCGCCTTCCGGCAGACCTGTGGCCGAATACGTAAGATTGTCCCCATCCACGTCGACGGCCGAGAGGCTGAACTCCAGCGCGTTGCCGGCATCGACGGATCGGTCGCTGACACTATTCAGTGCCGGCGCCCGGTTGACGTTTGCCACGGAGATCGTGACGGTCTCGGAATCCTGGACGCGGCCGTCACTGACGATGAATGTCACCTGATAGCTGCCCGCCTGGCTGTAGCCGGGCGTCCAATTGAAGGTCTGCCCGGAGAACCCGGCGCCGTTCGGCAGGCCGGTGGCGGAATAGCTCAGCGTGTCCTGTGCATCAGCATCGGTCGCGCTGACCGTGAAGCTCAACAGCTCGTTCTCATTGACGGACTTGCCCCCGACGGCCCCGAGCAGAGGCGCCGAGTTCGGAATGGGAGCCGCGGCGACGGCGATCGTGATCGTCTGGGAATCCTGGGACTGCCCATCGCTGACGGTAAACGTCACCGAATGGTTGCCGACCTGATCGGCCGCGGGGGTCCACTCGAAGGTCTGTCCAGAGAACGTCGCCCCCTGCGGGAGATTGGAGGCGGAGTAGGTCAGGGTGTCCCCATTGGGATCGCTGGCGCTCACCTGGAACGTCAGACGTGTGCCGGCCGTGGCCTCTTTGTTCCCGATCGCGGCGAACACCGGGCCACTGTTGCCGACGCCGCCCGCCTTATACTCGTAGCAGCCGGCATCCGGCGAGCTATCGCGCAGAAAGCCTTTGATGTCGCGCGTCGGCGCGTACGCCGCCGTGCCATATCCGATGGCCTGGCTGCCTTGCGCCAGTGAGTACGAGTCGCCCAGATCGACCCGGTGAGGACCGCCGTTCGGATACGTGGTGGCGTACTGGTCGAAAAGTGGACCGCCCTGGAAAATGCGGCCGGACGTGCGGAATTCCACATTGTCGGTTATGGTGCTCCAGCAGAGCACGCGGTTGCCCGGCAGGTTCGCGTTCACCCAGTTCTGATCGCGCCAGACCGGACCTGCGGTGCCATACGCATGGATGATGTTGCCAACACACTTGATACCGACTCCATCGAACCCGGCTGTGTAGCCGGCGAGAAGATTGTTGCAGAACTGGACGGTGGCCCGGTCACATCCCGGGGCGAAGCGCGTGATGTACAGTACGTTCCTGTAGTAGTAGACGCCCTTGGTGCCTCCCGAGTGGGAACCGAAGATCGTGTTGTTATTGAACACGAAATTACTGCCGATGTCTTCGAGCCGGATGGCGTTGGAACTGTTGAGAGGATCGTAAATAAGGTTGTTCTCGAACACCATGTTTCGATAGCCGTCCTGGGCGAATATGTCCCGGTAGCAGGTGATTGTTGTGCTCGCTCCGCAGGCGCGCATGATATTGCCCGTGGCCGTGACGTCTGCCACGCGTATGCTCAGGCCCGACCCATGATAGTATTCGGGGACGGATGCGGTCGAGACCCAGACGGACTCCTGGATATAGATCCTGTTGTTCTGAAGGTAGGACCGGTAGCCATTCGTGGCGCCGGCGAGGCCGATTCCGCTCGCGCCGAAGTTGTGAATCTCGTTTGACTGTATCCAGATGTCACCGGAGTAGGGCCCCTTGATCGACATGCCGTTGGCGCCTCCGGTGTGAATGTTGCAGCCGGTGATGAAGATGTTGCCGATGCCGGAGGAAGTATAGGGATGACCCATCTCGACAAGGTTGAAGGTCGATAGCGCGTTGTTGTACCTGCCCTCTGCGTCTCTTCCGAGCACGCCCCGGATCTCGCAGTTCTGGATTTTGATGTATTCACCCGACTGGATGTTGACAGGGATGGCGGAGCCATTGCCTTCCAGGCACTGGATCAACAGCTTGTCAAGGATCAGGTACCTGCGCACGTTTCCCTGAATCAGGAGTCCGCTGAGGACAGGCGAATCCCCCGGGTAGGGGGTCAGCATGACGGCGTCCGTCCAGCTTGCCCGGCCGCCGTTGCCGGCGCCGGCGATGGAGACAGCCCCGTAATTGCCGCTCAGCAGGTAGACGGTGGAAGCCTTGGCGGCATTCTGTTCTGCGTGTGGAATCGTCTTCCAGGCACTTTCACGACTCAGTCCGTCGCCGGCGTCGTTCCCGGATACAGGATCCACGAAGTACGTCGCGGCAGCCGCGGATGATTCGATCATGGCCAGGCACAGTAGTGCCGCCACAAGAGCGCCGCGCATTCGAGAAGCCGGTGAATATCGGTCGTGTCCCATCCTGCATAATACGTCCAACCGTGTCATTTTGTTACCCCCAGAACCATTCGATCTATGCCAAAGCATAGTTTGCGCTAGTCTTCAACAAAAGTCTACGAAATGCCCCCCGGGTTCCAAGACTTACGGCCGTCGCGACCTGGCCGGTGCACGTCAAGTCCCGTATCCGCTCGTTATCGGAAGTGCACGGGTTTGGTCACAAACCTATCCTTTTCCTTACTTGAGGGACTTGACACCAGGCAGGTGTCCCCATATAAAGGGACGCTGTCAGCGCGATTCCACATGGATGGGGTGGGAATCATGCCCCTGGTAGGGGATTTGGGCGATTGGCAGTTCGATGGGATGTGTTCGTTGGGAGTGGCGTGGAGCCATCGCGAGACCAGACCGGTTTTGGCTGTGAGGGTTATGGTCGCGCATAAATGCTTGCTAGGGAGTCACTTAGAGGGCATAGTACGGATTGGGATGGTCGTGGGACGTGTCGGGCAGTCGACAACGGCCGGGTCCGGGCGGTGCTATCCCTTGCCTTTCCCGCACTTTTGCTCGATGGAGGGTGCTTGGAACAGAGGTTCGAGCACTTGCCGGGACAGGAATTCTCTGCGGGGTCTTCTGGGAAGCCCCAGGCGGAACACGCACGGCCGCGTCCGAGCCTGGTTGGAGGGGGACAGACCCTGATAGAATCCTCCCGGCCGGAAACTGATTGCCCGAAATGCTTAACTATGTTGTCCGAATGGGACGATAATACCGTTACCAAAGCTGCAAAAGGCGACGATACACGCCGAGAGCTGGGGACAGTCGCGGGCATCGCATGATGTGGTGTATGACAGGTTGGACAACTCCGTAAAGCCCTGTCATACATGACGTTATGGCAGTTGGCCGAGTGCAGCCGACGGGGACGGAGTCTGCCCGGAGACACAAGAGCGAGGACCAAGAGGCGGTGTGCCTGCCCGACGGCGGTGTGCAAAATGCCTGCTCCGTGCTCGTGTACTGCCTTCCGTTAGCCGGATCGGGTGGGGTCGCTGAATGAGAACCGTTGATAGAAGGTACAGGGAATGGTAACTGTCGAGGCTGGAGCAGTGAAAAAGTTCGCATTGGTTGGTGCCGCCGGGTTCATCGCTCCGCGGCATATGAAGGCCATTAAGGACACCGGCAACGAGTTGGTCGCTGCATTGGACAAGAACGACTCCGTTGGCGTCATCGACTCCTATTTCCCGGAGGCGCACTTCTTCACGGAGTTCGAGCGCTTCGATCGGCATCTGGAGAAGCGCCGTCGCGGCAGCGGGGAGAAAGTGGATTACGTGTCGATCTGTTCCCCAAATTACCTGCATGATGCCCACATCCGGTTTGCTTTGCGCATCGACGCCGATGCAATCTGTGAGAAGCCTATCACGTTGAATCCCTGGAACGTGGATGCCCTCGAACAGATCGTGGAGGAGACAGGCAGGCAGGTGCACACGATTCTGCAGTTGCGCCTGCATCCGGCGATTGCCGCGCTGCAGGAAAAGATCAACGCCGCCCCCGCAGACAAGAAGCATGACATTGATTTGACCTACATCACGCCGCGGGGAAGATGGTACATGGCCTCCTGGAAGGGCAGCGTTGAGAAATCCGGCGGCGTCGCGACCAATATCGGGGTCCACTTCTTCGACATGCTCCAGTGGATCTTCGGCGAGGTCCAGTACAACATTGTCCACCTGGATGAGCCCGCCAAGGCGGCCGGATTCCTCGAGTTGAAGCGCGCCAGGGTCAGATGGTTCCTGTCGATCGACGGGCGAGATCTGCCCAAGTATCCGCAGGAGAAGACCGGCACATTTCGCTCCATCACCGTGGACGGTGAGGAGGTCGAGTTCAGCGGCGGGTTCACGGACCTGCACACGAGGAGCTACGAGGGTATCCTTGCGGGGCGGGGATTCGGTCTCACCGAGGCCAAAGCAGCGATCCAGACCGTCTCCGACATCCGCCGCAGCAAGGCCATCGGGCTCAGGGGCGACTTCCATCCGTTCCTCAAGAAGCATCTGTAGTGCAGGACCATGGTTCCCGACCGGCAATTCTCGCGACAGGCAGGATGACATTGCCTGCGAGCCACAGGGTGAGAGTATTCGCTAACTTACAATGGCGAGGTATGTGATGGCATCAAAACTGGTTAAGAATAAGAACATCTTTATCACAGGTGGAGCAGGGTTCATCGGCTCGACGTTGATCGAGCGGCTGATCGATGACAACACTATCATCGTCTATGACGACTTTCGTCGTGACTCTTTGAGCTCCAAGCCCTACCATTCCCACCCCAATCTGCGGATTGTCAAAGGGAATGTGCTGGATTTCGCGAGCCTCAAGGCGGCCATGGCGGGGGCCCATTATGTCATCCATTGTGCGGCCATCGCCGGCATCGACACGGTGATCAAACGGCCCACCGAAACGATGCGGGTAAACATGATCGGGACGGCCAACGCCCTGGAGGCGGCGCGGGAGCTGCCCGACCTGCAGCGATTTGTGGATTTCTCCACCAGCGAGGTGTTCGGGCAGTCGGCGTTTCGCGCGGAGGAGAACCACACCACACACATCGGGGCTGTGGGGGAGGCACGCTGGACGTACGCCGTCAGCAAGCTTGCCGGCGAGCATTTGACCAAGGCGTACCACGATGAATACTGGATGCCGACGGCGACGCTCAGGCCATTCAACATTTACGGCCCGGGCCAGGTGGGCGAAGGGGCCATCAAGATCTTCGTGGAACGCGCGCTGGCGGGTAAGGACATCCAGATTCATGGCGAGGGAAATCAGATCAGGGCCTGGTGTTACATCGATGATTTCGTCGATGGGCTTATGCTCGCCATGACGCACCCGAAGGCAGTCGGTGAATCCTTCAACATCGGCAATGCCCGGGCGGTGTTGACGATCTACGGCCTGGCTCAAACCATCGTACGCGTTCTCAATTCGCCATCGAAGATTCTCTTCGCGGCAAAAGACTACGCGGATGTCGAGTTGCGAGTCCCCAGTGTGGCGAAGGCTCGAGAGTTGCTTGGCTTCGAGGCGAAGGTGGACCTGGAAGAGGGCATAGCCAAAACGGCGGAGTATTTCCACGGAGCGTCGGCGTAATGGAGATTCGATTTCCACTGGCAAAGCCGACATTCGACGATCGTGAAGTCGAAGCGATCCGTCGAGTCCTGGCCTGCGGCTGGGTCGTTCAGGGCCCGGAGGTTGCGGCTTTCGAGAAGACCATTGCCGCGATGCATGGCACGAAGCATTGTGTCGCCGTCTCTTCCGGCACGGCAGCCCTGCACGTGTGCTATCTGGCGCTGGGCCTGGGCCCGGGGGATGCAGTGTTCATCCCGAGCTTTGCCTGGCCTTCGGCGGCGAACATGGCGATTGCTGTCGGCGCACGGCCCGTGCTCGTGGACGTTCTGCCCGACACGTACAACATGGACCCCGTGGACCTGCGTCGGCAGATTCAGCAATGCCTGTCGCAGAACTGGGGCAAACCACGTGTGGTTGTGCCGGTGCATGAGTTCGGGTTGGCGGCTGACCTGAATGCCGTCCTCGACATTGCGCGTGAATTCCATCTGCAGACGATAGAGGATGCCGCCTGTGCGCTGGGCGCCACATACAGCCACGTGCCCGTCGGCACATTCGGCTGCATGGGCATCTTCAGCTTTCATCCCAGAAAGGCTGTCACCACAGGCGAGGGCGGGGCGATCGTGACGAACGACGATGCCTTGGCTGAGGCCTGCCGGATGTGGCGCAACCACGGCCAGATCCTTCGCGGCGGCTGCCGTGACTTTCAGGAGGCCGGATTCAACTATCGAATGACCGAGTTGCAGGCGGCGGTCGGCCAGGTGCAACTGGGGAAGTTTTCCGCCATTCTGGCCCGTCGGCGTCAGATCGTTGGGCAGTACCTGGACCAACTGAAGGATTGCCCGGGGATTCGCCTGCCGGCCGCCAGTCCTGAGCACACGTGGCAGACATTCATGGTCGTCCTGGACGAGACCATGAGCCAGCAGGCGGTTGTGGAGGCGCTGGCAGGCGAGGGCGTCGGCGCGGGCCCGGGCTCCGTCGCGGCTCACTCGCAGGATGTGTATGGCCGCATGTTCGGATATCAGCCGGGACAGTTGCCTGTATCGGAACGACTGGCGTCACGAGGGCTGGCTTTGCCGCTCTACTCGGACTTGACCGACGAACAAATACGCTTCTGCGCCGATACTCTACGCAAAATTATGAAAAAACTTGCTTTTACGGGGTGAATTCTCTTGCTTTTTCCGCCTGAATGGTGTATAGGAAACTCGCTACCCAAATAGCATCGCGACAGGTCACTGGGAGCTTCGCAGTCGAGGCGATGCTGGATGTGACCTGACGCGAAATGCCGCTGATGGCAGGAGGTCCGCTAGGATGCAGCGGCGCGGTGGATGGGTGTATGGACGTGAGTGAGGGATGGAATCATGGACGTGGCGGTTTACGCGGGGCAAAGTGCGCCCTTTGACGCTGTACTTGCATTTTTCGACCAACTTGAGTATGTTCCAGCACAGCATGATCCTCGCTGGGCGTACGTTTTCTCGCGGCTGAAGGGCGAGGATTTCTATGTTGCCGTGGCCTCCGAGGACGGCAAGATCTTGGGCACGGCCAATTATACCGTGTTTCGGGGGCCTCTGGGGGCGATTGCTCATGCCAACCCCTTCATGGGCTATGGGGGTTGCTCCTGTGTCCCTGACCGCGAGGGAGAGGTCATCCCGGCATTGATGCGGTCCATAGCGGAGCACGCCAAGTCCGTGGGCTGTGTGACAATGTCGGTGGCCATACCGCCGTTCCACGAGCGCGTCACAGCCTTGTATGTCTTAACCCTGGAGCCGGAATACTGCTTCAGTAACTTCTTTCAGTATAATGACTTGGATCGGCATCCTCTCGATTGCCTGAATTCGAAGGCCCGGCACCGGATCGTGAATCGGCTCCAGCGAGCGGTCTCGCTGGGTGTCACAGTGCGGCTGGCCGAGACGGTTGCGGAGGTCGAGACCTGGCTGGATATCTACAAGGACCGGTATGCCGAGATCGGCGTCCGGCCGTTGCCCAGGCAATTTCTGATGGAATCTTGGAAGAGTTTCGCGCCCTTGGGGAAAGCGGAACTCTTTCTGGCCTATCAGCAGGCGGAGTTGCTTGGGGGAGGGCTCTTTGTCAGAGGACGCGGCATTGTGGACTACTTCTCCTGTGCGTACAATGAGGCGGGGATGGAACTGAACGCGAACGTGCCCGTCGTCGATGCCGCAGTGAAGTACTACATGGATCTCGGAATCAAGTGGCTCAACTGGCAATCCAGCCCGTCACGTGAGAGCGGCGTGTATGAGTTCAAGAAACGATGGGGAGCCGTCGAGGGTGAGTACCTGATCCTGACGAAGGTTCTCTCTGATCCGCAAGTTCTCACCCGGCGACCTCTGGCGGAGATCCGCGATGCATACAGCCACCATTTCGTCCTTCCCTACGCGCTGTGGGACGGGCAGCAACCGGCGTACAAGGGAGAACTGAAGCCTCGGCTGGCGGTATGATCCCGCAGGGCAGCCGCGTGCGGGAGATGAGGTGATCCTGTCCACCTACGTGTGTCGCAGCGTTGCCGAGGTGGTTTGGGCCGTAGACGCCGCGAGTCTCGTCACGAACGCCGGCGATCATTGGCGTGCCTATGCTCGGTCTCCGTTCTTCAAACGTTCATAAATCATTGCAGACAGAGGAATGGCGTCGCGCCGAAAGAGAATTTCACACGCCCTTCAGTTTCCCGTTTAACGGCAGAGCGTGACGTGCTACAATCATGACCAACTTCAGGAGTCAGATTCCTGTCAGTTTCCATTGGTCCGGGAGGAGGTTTCTTGTATGCGCTGTCAACTGAGAGTCCTGCCTGTAGCGGGAACCACGCGTTTGGAGAGGCTTCAGATGGGCTTGTGCCAGACGGGCCGCTACTTGCGGGCCACATCGCGCAGACTGTGGAATGATCCGACATTGGCGGTGCGGAAAGCCCGACGTGTGCTAGGTATCGCGCGGCCCAGGGCCGCGTCCAAAATTCATGATTCAACTGGGCTCCCGGCGGCGCTGCAACCAGGAGACCGAGTTCGGGTGAAGCTTCCGGCTGAGATACGGTCGACGTTGGACAGCCACAACCGTTACGAGGGTATGCACTACACCGCCGCGACCATGGAGCGGTATTGCGGAGGCACGTACACTGTGCTGACGCGTGTCGATCGGTTCTTCGACGAACGATCGCGCCGGATACTGAAGCTGAAGAACACCGTGCTCCTGGACAAAGTGTATTGCCAGCCTGCGCCAGATTTGGAGGATCGCATCGCCGGCTGCAAGCGAATGTGCTTTTGTTTCTGGAAAGAAGCGTGGCTGGAGCGCGTTGGCCCGGAAGCGAACGCCGCGCAGTGAAGCGGATGCCGTGGAGGAGCCCCGACAACACTGTTCCTGGGACTTCGGGGTCACCCATTTAAGGTTCCTGTCACGTACAATGATATTCTCCCCGGCGAAAAAGTTCCTTCTTTTCGCTCGTATCGCTACACCGTATCCACGGTCCTGACTTGCCCAGCCGCAGCGCCAGGGGCCGTGTCCTCATTGTTCATCATTTGCGCGTGAGTGTGGATACAGGAGGCGAGGGGGTGATGTTTCTTTCGGCTCTTGGGGGACTGGATTCCCGCGTTCTCGGGGACCTCGTCACCCGCAGCGTCCCCCCAGCCACTATCGTCGCCGGCGTGCCTGCAAAGGAAGTGCGGAAGATCGCGGAAATCGACCAGCCGAAGGCATCTTGGGCTGATCACTCCGTCCCACATCGAGGAGGGATCTACGATATGGGGTCAAACGAAAGTACTTGCAACGTTCGTGTCCTGCGACAACAGAGCTTATCTACTGTGCCGGATCATGCCAAGACTTCATGGAGGACGGGGCCGGTGAATGATGCGCGCATAGTGAAGTTGATTCCGGAGACTGTTGCCGCGTTCGGCCTGGATTTGTCAGGGCTTACCGTACTGACGGAGGCGGCCAGTGGTGCGTACGTTGTCACGCCGATCATTGCCGCACTTGCAGGAGCACAGCGCGTGATCGCCGTGACAGGAGAATCGCGTTACGCCTCTGTGGATGCCGTGATCGCGCAGACTCGAGAACTTGCATCCAGGTTTGGAGTAGATGCTGCCGTGGAAATACACACGGAGCGTACACCCGATCTGTTTGCCCGGGCGGATATAGTCACAAACCTGGGTTTTATTCGCCCGATTGACGCCGGGGCTGTGGAAGCGATGAAACCAACCGCGGTTGTGCCTTTGATGTGTGAGGCATGGGAGTTTCGGCCCGGCGATATTGATCTATATGCATGCAGAAGAAAAGGCATCCTCGTGCTGGGCACGGATGAGTACCATCCGACGGTGGATGTCTTTGCGTACAGTGGCTGGCTTGCCCTGAAACTGCTTCTTGAGGCGGGTATTGAAATCCATAGGAACAGGATCTTCGTCATCGGCGGCGATAAATTTGGTGTGGAAATCGAAGAGAATCTCAGACGAGCGGGTGTAGATGTGTGTCTCGCGCAAAGCCTGAAGAGCCTTCCTCCCAGCGCTTTGGGAACGGCTGACGCGCTTGTCATATGCGATTACACACGGGAGGACTATATCATCGGGGCACAGGGTGATCTCACCCCCGGCGACCTTGCCGCCGCAGCACCTGCGGTCAAGGTGGTTCAGTTTGCCGGTCTAATTGACGTACCGGGATTGCAGGCAAACGGCATATTTGTCTATCCAGGAGACCCCGTGCCGCCACACCGCATGGCCTGGACCTTGGCTGCATTGGGTCCGCGACCGGTTGTAGATCTGCACACGGCAGGGCTCAAGGTTGGGGAAGTCGCCGCGCGTATCCGAAAGTCCACAGCGGATCCTGTGGACGCGCAGGCGACTGTTTGCCGGTGCTGTCCGTTCGCGCAAATTGTACAGTGAGAGTCTCTCAAGGAAGGGTAACTCCATGCGTTTTGCAGCTTTCGGTCGCACGCGGATTCTCTACGACAGCATAAAGGCTTTAGTGGCAGCGGGTCACATTCCGCGAATTGTGGGAACATGCCGAGCTTCGCCTGAGTCTGAGATCAAGGAGGCTGATTTCGCTCGGCTGGCGGCTGAATTCGCGGTGGATTTCTTCGATTCCGCAGCAGTCAATTCGGATGAAATCGTAGCTAAGCTTGCTCGCGCTGGCGCCGAGGTCGCGGTCAGCGTCAACTGGTTGACCGTCATCAAAGAGCGAGTGTGTGATCTGTTTCCCCGTGGCGTGCTCAATTGTCATGCGGGTGATCTACCCCGGTATCGGGGCAACGCCCCTTATGCCTATGCGATTCTTCAGAATGAGCCGTACATGGGTCTGTGCGTTCACAAGATGGAGCCGAGTGTCCTCGATTCAGGGGCAATCCTGGTACGCAGACAGGTGCCGATAACGGAGTCAACATACGTGGGAGATCTCATCAGCGATTGCGAGTGCTTGGTCCCGCAGATGTTTTGTGAAGCGCTCGGAGGTCTCGAAACCGGCGACATCATACCGAAACCGCAGCCCGCTGATCCAGCCTTGACACTTCGGTGTTATCCGCGAAGGCCCGAGGACGGCCTGATCGACTGGTCACTGCCTGCGGATGCGATCTGTCGTCTGATTCGCGCCTCGTCCACACCATTTGCTGGTGCGTACACCTTCTTTGAGGGAAGGCAAGTTGTGATATGGAGGGCGCATGCCGAGGCGAGCCCTTACCCGTATTTGGGTGTCCCGGGCCAGGTCGTCGAGCGTCGGGCGTCGGGCGAGATTCTCGTTCTCACGCCCCAGGGATTTGTCGCGATCGAACGTATGACCGATGCGAACGGCCGGCCCGTTGTTCCAACAGATATGGTCAAAAGCCTGCGCCAGCGATTTGGACTGAACCCGGTGGCAGTGTGCCAGGATCTCCTGTCCAGGGTCCTGCAGCTTGAACAAGCGAGATATTCCCGTTCCTTGCCTCAGCGCCAAGTGGCAATAAAGGAGAGAGGACCGTCCGAAAAACAGACCGGGATCCCCAATTCGGAGCCGCTTTACTACTTCTAGTGGTTCATGACTGTTGATTTTAGAGGTCTGTGCGTGTATACTCTCCGTTAGAGGAAGGACAGCTTTGACGGAGAACACTGTTGCAGAAGAAGTACATTGTTCGGCTCACAGCCGAAGAACGCGTAGAACTGGAAGCGATGGTCAAGAAAGGCAAGGCCGCAGCCTACAAGATCAAGCATGCCCATATCTTGCTGGCGGCTGATGTGAACGGACCGGCGTGGCCGGACCGACCGATTCCCGAGGCGTTTTCCTGCCACGTGCGTAGCGTAGAGAACGTACGGCGACGGCTGATGCTGGAGGGTTTGGCGGCTGCCCTACAACGCAAGAAGCAGGCCCAGCCCTCGCACCCGGCGAAACTCGACGGCCAGGGAGAGGCCCGGCTGATTGCCTTGGCGTGTAGCTCCCCGCCCGAAGGGCGAGACCACTGGACCCTCAAGCTGCTGGCCGAACGTCTGGTTGCCCTGGAGGTGGTCGATTCGATCAGTGACCAGATGGTGCGACGCACGCTAAAAAAGAACCAACTGCGGCCGGACCTCCAGGAGTGCTGGGTAATTGCGCCCGAGGCCGATGCGGAGTTCGTCGCGTGCATGGAGGATGTTTTGGATCTGTACGAACGCCCGTATGATCCGAAACACCCGGTGGTCGAGATGGATGAACAACCCGTGCAACTGGTGAAGGAAACTCGCCGGCCCCTGGCGGCGGAGCCGGGGCACCCGCGACGGTAGGATCACGAGTATGAGCGGGCGGGCACGGCCTGTGTGTTTCTATTTACCGAAGCTTTGCAGGGCTGGCGACAGGTCAGCGTTCGTGTCCGGCGTACGGCGGTGGACTGGGCGCAGGAAGTGGCCGCGTTGCTGGAGGGCCGTTATGTCCAAGCCGAGAAAGTGATCTTGATTTGTGACAATCTCAACACCCATACGGTCGCTTCGCTGTACAAGGCTTTCCCTGCGGATAAGGCACGTCGCTTGGCCCAGCGACTGGAAATCCACTACACGCCCAAGCATGGCAGTTGGCTCAACATCGCCGAATGCGAATTGAGCGTCCTGACACGCCAATGCCTTCGGACCCGTACCCCGAGCCTTACGGCTCTGGTCCGCAAGGTGACTCCGTGGGCTCGGGACCGCAACGCTCGTCAACGCGGGGTAGACTGGCAATTCACGACGAAGGACGCCCGCATCAAGCTCGGACGCCTTTACCCACAGGTACGAATGTCATGAACCACTAGTCTCAATACGGATGGCTTAACGGTTCACGGCAGGATGCTGTGGAGCCGCGCATAATGCATTGTATGCTATTATGCGCTGGACGCAGGGAGAACAAGGCGGCGGACCAAGTCATCAGCACGGTGATCAATTTGCTGCTTGGCATCTTCATATTTCGCAAGCAGTGCCACGAGGTTCATCAGGGGACTGGGTTGGTCAGATGACAGCGACTCAGCGCGTTGTTCAAGTTCGCCACACTGAACATCATTGGCAACATAACTTACGCCGTGTCGCTGCAGAACGAGGTGGTCGTCATCGGTAAGCTGGCGGCATCTTGAACCGTGGCCATCGACGCCGTCAACCTGAGCACCCCGTGAGGCATTATCATCGCGTGTGTGCCTGCCAAGGAAATACGGAAGATCGGCAACAACTGATAGGCAAAATATACAATATTCGGGAGGAACCATCGAACCATATAGGGACGTGAAGAGAATGGAGAAGAACGTTCTTTTATTAGGTGCGGGCGGGCACTGCAAGGTGACAATAGACCTCCTGCGTCAACTTGATGGGTACCGCGTAATAGGGATTCTGGATGACGATGCTGAACTCCACGGCTCGTGCCGAGCGGGCTGCCCTGTTCTCGGAGGGACCAACCGCTTAAGGGAGCCCGACTTTGCTGGCTGCGCATTTGTGATCGGCACCGCGACCCCGAGAACTCGCAAGGCCATGTGGGAGAGACTCAACTCTCTGGGTCATGAACCGCTTACCTTGGTTCACCCTGATGCCCATGTGTCCGGTGATGCAAGCCTGGGCGAAGGAAGCATGGTTGCCGTGAATGCCGTCGTAAACAGCGGTGCGCGGATTGGAAAGGGCTCGCTCATCAACACGTCCGCGATTGTTGAGCACGATTGTGTAGTGGATGACTTCGTTCACATTGCTCCAGGTGCCTGTATGGCTGGTTGTGTCAAAATCAAGAAGGGGGCCTTCATCGGCATTGGAGCTACTATTATTGAGTTTGTCAGGATCGGCGAGAACGCGATTGTTGGTGCGGGCGCCGTTGTTCTGAAAGACGTAGCTCCGTTCGAGACAGTCGTGGGAAATCCCGCGAGGTCCGTGAGGAAATCTAAATGAGAATACCCATAGCTAAGCCGGCTTTTGATTGTCGCGAGATAGAGTCCGTCATCCAATCGATCAAGAGCGGGTGGATATCGCAGGGCCCAAAGGCACAGGAATTTGAAGCCCGGTTTAGCGCATATGTTGGCACTTCATATGCCAGTTCGGTCAACTCTGGTACAGCCGCCTTGCACGTGGCGATGATAGCGTGTGGAATTCGACCCGGCGACGAGGTGATCACTTCTGCTTTCACGTGTTGCGCAGGGGTGAACCCCATTGAATACATACATGCCAAGCCGGTCCTCGTGGACATCGATCTGGCCACTTTTTCGCTGGACCCGCGTCAAGTCGAAGAGGCCATCAGCGACAGGACGAAGGCCATCATCCCCGTGCACCTTTTCGGTCTTTCCGTCGATATGAACCCGATTATGCGAATAGCCCGGAAACACCGCCTAAAGGTTATCGAAGACGGCGCATTGGGATTGGGAGCATATTACAGGGGAAGGCACATAGGCGGATTTGGAAATGCAGGCATTTTCAGTTTCCACCCGCGAAAGATGATCACCACAGCTGAGGGTGGCATGGTCGTGACCAACGATGAGAAAATCGAAAAGAAGGTGAAGATTCTCAGAAACTACGGGGCGTCTGTTTCTGCTTGGGAGAGACATCACAACGGTGTTCATGTCCTACCGTCCTATGAGGTCCTGGGCTTCAACTACAAGATGAGCGACATTCATGCGAGTCTCGGTGTAGTGCAGATCCAGAAAATCCCGACCATTTTGGAGAGAAGACGCCAGCTGGCCGAGCGGTATGACAAGGACCTCAGTTCGCTTGACTGGTTGATGACCCCTACGGAGCCGCCGGGTCGCAGGCATGGTTACCAGTCATATGTCTGTCTTTTCAATCCTCGCGATGTCGTCCACAAACAGCAATTGAGTTCGATAAAGAGTACTCACAGGCAGAGGAACGACTTCATAGAGTATCTGGCTCAAAGGGGCATTGCCACGGTAGGCGGTGCTCAGGCCATGAGCAGGGTCGCATATTACAAGCGAAAGTACGCGCTCGATGAGGCGGCTTTCCCCAACGCGCTCACTGCTGAGCTTCTGAGTGTCGCTTTGCCAATCTACCCGGAGCTATCTGATGAGAAGCAGAGATATATCACCAGAAGTATCCAGGCTTTTCGTGGAAACCGAAGCTGAACCTGAGACTAACATCTGACGAAGGCAGGTAAGAACACTTGAAAACAAATGCATCAGGTATTGACCGTCGTCGTTCATTGGCGGTCAATGCGATGAGCAACTGGTTTCCGCTGGTGGTCAACACGGCTATCGGACTGCTGCTGACACCTTTTCTGTTCTCGCAACTGGGCGAGACCGATTACGGGATCTGGAGCCTGGTGATATCGCTGGTGGGCTACTACGGGTTATTGCGGCTGAGCGTGGGGGCGGGCATTATGCGCTATGTACCGTTCTACGCCGGACGCAGGGAAAACGAGGCCACGGGCCAAGTCATCAGCACAGGCTTGGCCATGTTCATGGTTGTGGGCGTAGTGATTCTGCTGATCTCCACAGTGATCGCGGAACCGGTGGCGCGATTCTACGAGGGGGGCCGGTCGCTTTCGGTCCTTGTTCGAATCCTGGGCGTGGCTGCGGCGATGGAATGCCCGATGCGGATATTCGACGCCACCCTGCGGGCTCGCGAGAAGTGGGTTACCGCCAATCTTATCACCGTCGCCAATGCGATTCTTTACGCGGGCGGCCTTACGGCATGTCTGCTCCTTGATCGCGGGTTAGCCGAGATGGGCTGGGTGGTCGTCGCCAGTACAGTTGTCACCCTGTTGCTTAGTGTTTTCGCATTCCGCAAGGAGTGTCCGGAGATTCACATAGGGATAGGGCTGGTCAAATGGCAGCGGCTCAGTGAGTTGTTCAGATTCGGCGCTCTGAACGTGATCGGCAATATGGCCTACAGCATGTCGTTGCAGAACCAGAAGCTTGTCATCGGCAAGCTGGTATCCCTCGAGGCCGTGGCAATCTACGCTGTGGCGGCCCTGCTTATCGCCAAGGTCAGGCAGATCGTGTGGGCGCCGCTTCAAGTGTCCTGGCCCAGGTTTGCACTCCTCGACGGGGAGAACAACCACGCAGGGGTCGCACAACTCTTTCAAAAGACCACGCGTTACAGCAGCATGCTCGCTTCTGGAATCATCCTGCAGGTCCTGCTTGCAGGGCCGGCATTCATCCGTTTGTGGATGCCCGCGGGATTTGCGTTTGAGACTGCCAGTTCTGTGCTGATTGTTTTGGGCGTAGGCTGTTGGGTGGAAAGCACTCTATATGCAAACAACCTGTTTCTCGGCGGCACTGGCCGTCAGGGTGTCCAGGCGATTTTCGCGGGTGTAGAAGGTGTTGGGGGGATTGCGTTGAGCATCCTGCTAGGCTGGAGGATGGGCTTGGTCGGTGTCGCCTGGGGTTATACTATTGGCGTAATATTGGTCCGCGGCCTGGCCTGCACGTGGTACGTGTGTCGTGTACTGAAGATAGGCCTGATCGATTACTATGTCCGCACGTGTTTGCGCCGATGCATGGTTTTGGTGGCCACATGTATCTTTGGGTACTTGTTGCAGATTCCCGGAAACGTGAATGGCTGGCTCTCCTGGCTAGTTCTGGTTTTTGCGCTGATCGGTGTGTACGGCATAGCCACATATGTATTTGTGATGAGTGGGCAGGAACGGCAAACTCTGAGGGAGCAGGTCAGACGCTTGCTTCCGCGCACGCAGGTCGCCGGCGAGGCCAGGAAATGAATCTTGCTGGTGATAGGTGGATTCGCCAGGGGCACCAGAAAACTGCTTGCGTGTGCGATGCCCGCACGATATTGTATCGCACTACGTCTTTGTACTCATATGTCGTTTGCAGCCATGCAACAATGTGCCGGGAGTGATCTCCTCCAATGAAGATTGATTTGCTCTTTGTGAGCTATAACCGTCTCGCATACACGAAATTGGCGCTGCAGTCTATCCTGGCAGACCCAACGGAGGAGTTCTCCCTGACGATCTGGGATAATGCGTCGACCGATGGTGTCCAGGAGTATCTCGCGTCCGTGGAAGATCCGCGGATCGCAAGAAAAGTACTATCGCGGGCGAATGTCCACGTGAATGGAGCGGTCAACGAGACTCTCACGAAGTCGAAGGCAGATTTGGTGGGTTTCGTAGCCAACGATTTCATCTTTCCGACCGGCTGGAGCCGCGTCATCGCTCAGGCTCACGCGGACGTTCCCGAACTCGGACAGATCTCCTGCTGGCATCTGGGCCCGGAATTCTACGATGAAGCGCGGGCTCAGCACAAGATCCAGACGTTCGGGCGACATCGGATTCTTCGGCATCCCTGGACCGATGGATGTGGGCTGGTCAAGCTCAAGACGCTGCGTGACCTGGGCTTTGAGGGTATGGGTGGCACGAGCTTTGGCAGACGGTTGGCGCTCAAAGGCTATGTCAACGGGTTCTATGTCCCGCCGCTCTGCGCGGAACACATGGACTATCCATGGTCGCCGCGGTTCATGTTTGCGGGCAGGCTGGATGAATGGCTGAAGATGAGCGCCACGGTGGCCAGCCATGGCATACGCAGCATGGACGATGCCAAGAGATGGCACAACGAGGTCGTGAGCAACATTTTGGATGACCCGTGGGATGTGAAGTACTACGTGGGCTGGCGACGTAAGATCCGAGGCGCAAAAGCGAAATTGAGGCGGATCTGCGGAGGCCGGTAGCAGGTCCCCGGACGCAGGCAATCGAGATCGGATGCAAGGCATTCACGGGAGCCCAAATCTGCTCAGTGGCACCATTCTTGCCGATTCCTGTCATCGCCTGCGCCGGTTTCACACGCGGACGATTCTGGTGCAAGAGCAGGGCAGAAACGTCGTGTACAAGGTGGCCGCCACGGAGGAGGCGCGGGCATTCCTGGAATTGATCACGGTCCGAGAGCGTGAGAACGCCGAGTACCTTCAGGGACACTTCCACGTGTTGTGCGGCAGCCTGCGAGAGGAAGGGATCCTTTACGAGTATCTCGCTCAGGCTTCGTTGGCCCAGAGCATCGGGCGCGAACTCGGTTCCGGTCATTGTGCCAGGGCCGATGACCTCCTTGGGCTCTACGTTCGCAAGGTTTGTGGACTGAGGCTCAGCCGCGGCTGCCCTTCGGAGTTTCTTTCCACGATCGCGGGTGAGAAACCTGGGAATGACGATCTCTCCGTGGATTGCCTGTCTCGCGGCCTGCTGGACTTGAGCCCTCGGAATATCCTGGTGGATGGAGATCGGTGGGTGGTCATCGACAACGAATGGTCGTTCGGTTTCCCCGTGCCGACTGCCTTCCTGCTGTTTCGTGCGATCCGGGAGTTGTGCCTGATGCACCAGCCCGAGATTCGGCGCACGACGGGTGTAGACCGCCCGGCGGTCGGACTTCTGGCAAGGGGTCTGCGAACGTGCTACTTCCCCAAGCATTGGATTGAGTACTGCCAGGATCCCCAGGTCAGCTTCTCGCGGATGTTGCGGTGGGAGGCAGGTTTTCGACAGTATATAGCCGGATCGGCGTACCAGAGTCCGGGATATGCGAAGATGTGGCCCAGGGAAACGACATGCCTGCGGCCGTTGCCAAGCGAGGATCACGGCAGCGTATTCACCGGCGTGCGTCGCGTGCTGCAAAGGGCACCGGGGGCAAACCGTCTGATACGTTTCGCGGAGCGGCTGTTGCTGAGCGGGCGATAACGGGATGTGCTGCATCGCTTGGCTGTGCCTTCACGGGTAAGTCCGTATCGGTGGTGGGGCATGTCGGTCAGAAGGACATCAGGCACAATGCCAGACCGGTTGCGCCTGCGTTGCCCTCAAGTCATGCCAGCCTCCATGCCGATGATGGGCTGGACTGGAGAACCGCCCTTGCCTGGTTATCGGTCCCTGTTTGGGTGGCAAAAGAGCGTCTCATAATTTGTAGTGCACGAGGTATCTCATGGAAGCACTCACGCTAGCCGTCGCGTGTGTTTTGGCAATCCTGGTATTCTTTGTCCGGCCAGTGTATGGGCTCGTCCTGTACGTGGCGGCAATTGCATGGTATCCGTCCTATCTTATGGTGTCCGTTGGGACGATTGACTTTACCGTGCGCCGAATTGTCGTCCTGGCCTTGCTTGCCAAACTCCTTCTGCAAACCAAGGCGGATCGCCCATTCCGATTCGTCCTGCTGGACAAATTGGTCATAGCCTATTTTGCAGCCGAACTGCTGGCCGGCGTCTTTAGTCCGAGTTCCATGATGGCCTTGCTCGAGAATCGGGCCGGCGCCGTGTTCGACATGGTCTTGCCGTACTTTGCCGTGCGTCTGGCCATCCAAACCCGGGAACAATACCTGCAGTTGCTCAAAGGCATTGTGCTGGTTGCAGCGCCGTTAGGCGTCGTCGGCCTCAGCGAGTGCCTCACAGGGTGGAATCCGCTGGGTTTCCTGCGCATTTATGAGACCCCAGAGGCAGGGACAGTCTATTACACATCGCCGGAGAGGTTCGGCCTCAACCGTGCAAGCGTGGGGTTCTCGCACTCCATCATGTATGGCCTGTTCTTTGCCATGCTGGGGCCCGCATGTGCAGGGGTGTTGCAGAATACCCGGGAGAAGGTCGTGTGCTGGTTTGGCCTGGCGCTCATGGGACTGGGGGTCTTCTCCTCTGTGTCCAGCGGGCCGGTTCTTGCAGCCGTGCTGGCTATAGGATTCATCGCTTATTTCCCCTGGCGTCAGCACTGGAAGACAGCGGTAATCGTTGTCGTCTTCATGTGTGCGTCGGTGGATATCATCAGCAATCGCCACTTCTATGATGTGCTGGGTGACTTCACCTTCTCTTCGCGGACGGCATGGTATCGCAGCCGCTTGATCGATGTGGCCCTGTTCGAAGGCGGCATGTCAAACCACTGGCTGACCGGCTTTGGCTACAATGTGGACCCCGGGTGGGGCCCGAGGCTGGACGGACGTTCGTATACCGATACGGTCAATCACTACATACTGGAGCTTCACCGGTTCGGGTTGATGGGTCTGGTGCCTTTCCTGGCCATCAACATTGTTGCGGCCAAGCGACTTCGCAAGGCTTACCTTGCGAGCCCCTTGACCGCGGACAGATGGCTCGTCTGGTGTGTGTCAGGTGCACTGTCTGGATTATGGGCTGCCATGATGAGCGTCTCGCTTTTTGGCCCGCCCACAACCGTGTTCTTCATGCTGCTGGCCTTTGCCGGGCTCCTGCCTGACGCCGTGGGTGAGCCGGCGAAAGCGGCGCCCGCGTCGCGCGGGTCAGTGGATCCAGTGAAGCTGCCGCAGCTCGACCCTCCGTTTCCTACTGAGTGGAGTTCTGCAAACGAGCCCAACTTCCATTTCGCAGAGCTCCACATACTGACCGCTGCAATGGCCGGCATAGACGTATCCGTGATCATCGTCAGTTGGAACACGCGGGACATCCTGCGGGATTGCCTGGAGTCGGTGTACGCCCAGACCAGGAATGTCTCCCTCGAAGTCCTCGTGATCGACAACGCGTCCGCCGACGGCACACCTGCGATGGTGAAACGCGATTTCCCCGGAGTGCGTCTCATTGAGAACGCCGAGAACAGGGGATTTGCCGCCGCGAACAATCAGGGCATGAAGGTAGCGGCCGGACGCTACGTCCTGCTGCTCAACAGCGACACGATCGTGCTCGATGGCGCGATCGACAAGATGGCAGCCTTCGCCGATCAGCATCCACGCGCGGCCGTCATTGGCTGCCGGGTCCTGAACCGCGACCGGACGCTGCAGCCGACGTGTTTCATGGTTCCTTCCGTATTGAACATGTTCCTGTTCGCCACGTGCCTGAACAAGCTATTTCCGAGCAGCCGCTTCTTCGGGCGAGAGCAGATGACCTGGTGGAAACGGGATGATGTCCGCGAGGTGGAGGTGGTCACGGGCTGTTTCATGCTGACCCGCCGCGAGGCCATCGATCAGGTGGGCCTGATGGACGAGAGCTTCTTCATGTATGGCGAGGAGACGGACTGGTGCTTTCGATTTCGACAAGCGGGCTGGAAGGTCCTGTTCGCTCCGCAGGGAGAGATCATCCATCTCGGCGGCGCCAGCTCCTCCCAGGCAGCCAATGAAATGACCCTGCAACTGAAAGCGGGGGTTCTGCAGTTTCTGCACAAGCATCGTTCGCGGCCCGCATACGTCGCCGGCTGTGGACTGATGGGCATGTTTCTGTTGTTGCGTATTCCGTTCTGGCTTGCGCGTACGGTGTGGCCGCCGAGCGGCCGCCGCCGCGCATGGTCCCGTGTTGTCGTATACGCGCGAGGCGTCTCCAGAGTCTGTCACGGGTGGAAAGGACTGCGCATGCGTGCACAGGATTGAGGGTGGTTGGTTCAGGTTCGTAGGAGATTTATGCAAGAGATTGGTTTCCCGATAACAGCAAAAGAGAATGAGAAGCGTATCGCGATGCTGCCCACGGATGTTCCGCAAGTGGAGCACGTGGATATGCTGGTTTTTGAGCAGGGGTATGGCCTGGAGCACGGCTACAGCGATGAAGCCTACCGACGGGCCGGGGCCCGTGTGGCGCCCCGGGACGTCGTGTGCAGTTGTCCCATCGTCTGTTCGCCCAAGCCGATGATTGGTGATCCCTACTTTCGCGAGGGCACCACGCTGTTCGGCTGGATCCATGCCGTGCAGGGACGCGAGATGACGGACAAGCTGATCGCGAATCACATGACGGCCATTGCCTGGGAGGACATGTTCTCGGATGGGAGGCACACCTTCTGGCGCAATAATGAGATTTCCGGCGAGGCCGCCATCGCGCACGCCTTGCTGCAGTGGGGGCGTTTGCCCTACGAATGCGATATCGCCATCATCGGGCGGGGAAATGTCGCCCGCGGCGCTCTGCGCCCTTGAGCGATATGGGTGTGAGACCATCGTCTACGACCGAAAGACCAGTCATCTGCTGCGCCGCGAGATCGGGCGGTACAACGTGATTGTCAACGGTGTCCTGTGGGACGTATTCCGCGATGACCACCTCGTGTACGATGAGGATCTCGAGAAGATGAAGCCGGGCTCGATGATCGTGGACATCAGTTGCGATCCGCACATGGGCATCGAGAGCAGCCGGGCCACGACAATCACGGAGCCGGTCTACTGGCACAAAGGCATTCTGCACTATGCCGTCGATCATACCCCTACGCTCTTCTTCCGCTCGGTGTCCCAGTCGATCAGCAGGGAGGTGGCGCGTTTCCTCGATAAGCTCATCATGGGCGACACGGATGCAACGCTCGACCCTGCGACTATCATTCGCCGCGGCGTCATCGTGGACGAGCGAATCCGACGGTTTCAGAGGCGATAGGTGCCGCTTCACAGGCTGCCCGTGTTTTGGCCGGAGATGATTTCATGCGGATGGTGGACCTGAAAGCTACGCTGAAGGGGGCGAAGACCTGCCTGATCAAACGTCATTCAGGCGCCTTCAAACGCCTCTATCGGCAGATATCACAAACCCAGTGGTATACCGGGGATCAGTTGGAGGCGTTCCAGTTGGAGCAGCTCCAGCGCCTGGTCAGACACGCGTGGGAGACCGTGCCGTACTACAGGAGGGTGATGGGCGAACACGGCATTCGCCCCGATGATATCCGGCAGTTGGATGATATCCGGCGGTTTCCCATCATGTCGAAAGACGACCTCAAGAAGGTGGGTGACGAGATCGTCTCAACCCGGTACCGGCGTGCATTTCTCACCACGGCTCACACGGGGGGCACCACGGGGTTGCCCGTTCCCGTCAAACGGGACCCGTGGTCCATCGCTCGGGAGCATGCCTTTGTACGGCGGCAATTTGACTGGGCCGGCGTGCGGACATCGGATCGGTGCGCCTACCTGGAGGGGCGGACGGTCCAGCCGCCGGGACAAGCGCCGACGAATTTCCACTACTACGATGCCGCGATGCGGGAGCTGACCCTCTCGACATTTCACCTGACGCCTGAAGTGGTGCCGCACTACGTGGAACTGATGAAGGCCCACGGGATCAAAGCCTTGGTTGCCTACCCTTCGGCAGCCTACCTTCTGGCCAAAGGCTGCCTGGAGCGAAAGCTGCCCTTGAGACTGCACTGCGTTTTCACCACGTCGGAAACCCTGGATGAGACTAAGAAGAAAACGATCGCGGAGGCGTTCGAGTGCTCGGTGTTCGACTTCTACGGAAGCGCGGAACGGGTCTGCTACATTCACACGTGTGAGCGGGGATCGTACCACGTCATTCCAGAGTATGGGCTCACGGAGTTGATCCCGGCGGCTCCTCCCAACGAGGACTGCTGCCAGGTGGTGTCCACGGGCTTTTGGAACCTGGCGATGCCCTTGATTCGCTACAACCTGCGCGATCTGGTCAAGGTTTCGGGCCGCACGTGCGGTTGCGGCAGGGCCTTCACGATTGTTGACAAAATCATCGGGCGCGATGGGAATACGATTGTCACTCCCTCCGGACTCCAGTTGGGGGCATCCGCGATGGAGTGTATCCTCGCACGCATTCTATACACCATGTACGATATGCCGATTGTCGCCGGGCGGATCGTTCAGGACGCCGGCGATGTGTTGACCTTGGAATATGTGCCCGATGCCGGGTTTGCCGGCAAGCACGAGGAACGGCTTCGTGGCGTGATGGCGGAGCAGGTGCCGCCGGGAATGCGAGCAGAGCTTCGCGCCGTGAAGCAAGTGGATCGCACGAGCCGGGGCAAGTTCATGTCCTTCGTGATGGCGGAGCATCATTGATTCAAGCGGGCACGATGTTGACGGGGCACGATATTGTCTGTTTCGGGCCAAGCGACTGGTGGGCAATGAATCCCAGTTGCACCACCCATATCATGTCCAAGCTGGCTCGTGCGAACCGGGTCCTCTATGTCAATCCGTTCAGCTCCGATCTTGTGAGCGCGGCGTCGAATGCAGGGCAGCGCAGGGGCCTGGCGGTCCGGATTGCGAGAAAACTGAAAAGCCTGACGCGGGGTCTTCGCAGACCCATGGAGAACCTGCACGTGTTCAGCCCGCTGTTCGTTCCCATCCAGGGCCGCAGAGTCCTCGATGGATTCAATGATGTGTGCCTGCGGTCGCAGATCAAGGGGGTATGCCGGCTGTTGAAGTTCGATCGCCCGATCCTGTGGCTGGAGAACGTGCGGGCCGTCGACGCGCTCTCCTGGTTTCAACCGAAGGCGACGGTTTATCATGTGTCGGATCTGTTTGCCACGGATTCCTACACGTCGAATGCTCAGAAGCAGAAGGCCCGCGAACAGCGGGTTTCCAGCGGCACTGACCTGCTGATCTGTGTCTCGCGGGAGCTGTATGAATTCAAGCGGCGCCAGCGGGACAACGTCCATTACCTTCCCCACGGCGTGGATTTCGAATTGTTTCGGGAGGCGGCCGAGCACGGGGAGCCTCTGGCGGAAGTGGCTCACATCCCCAGGCCGATTGCGGGCTATTTCGGCACGATGACCGCGCACAACGACATCGAGATGATGACGTACTGCGCGCGGAATCTGCCCGGCGTTTCTTTTGTGTTCGCGGGGCAGGTCACGGCAGGTGATTACTCGGAGCTGAGCAGCCTGAAGAACGTACATCTGATCGGAAGACTGCCCTATGAGAAAATCCCGCGGCTGTGCGCGGGCTTCGACGTCTGTATGCTCCAGTGGAAAATGAGCGACTGGATCCGCAACTGCAATCCCCTGAAAATGCTTGAGTACATGGCGTCCGGCAATCCGATTGTCTCCGTCGAGATCAACGAGGCGAAGCAGTATGCGGATGTGATCAGTATTGCCGGGAGCAAGGAGGAATTCTGCAGGGCAATCGAGTGGGAGCTTCACCGCGATACGCCGCAGCGGAGAGCGAAGAGAATCGAGATCGCCGCGAGCCATAGCTGGAAACATCACCTGGAGTGTCTCTCCGAACTGCTTGAGCGGACGATTGACGCGAAGCGGGGGGCCTCAGGGTGAGAACAGTCCGGATTGCCTGCGTTGGCGACGTGATGTGCGGCGATCAATTCACAAGGATTGGATGGGGCGCCGGCTCGAGTATCGACAGGTACGGTCCGGCTTTTCTCCCGGATGAGATCATGGCCGTGTTCCGTGCCCATGACGCCGTTCTCTGCAACGTGGAATGCGTGTTGTCCGACGTGGGACGAAAAGAACGCTCGCTGCGCTCTCTCCAGATGCGGGGTCGTGCCCGGACGGCGAAGTACCTTGCCCAGTGGGGTATAACGGCTGCGCACCTGGCGAACAATCACATCCTCGAGCATGGGGTGGAAGCGGCCCGGGATACGGCCCGGAACCTGGAGCAGGCGGGCATCCAGGTCGTTGGGGCCGGACCGGAGGGCTCATTCGACGCTCGCGTGACGGCGACTCGCATGCTGGTCAATCAAGTCCCGCTTTCCATCGTGGGCGCCTGCTTTCATCCGGGGGGATACGCGTTTCGCCCCGCGACATTCGAGCAAGTCCTCGAAACCGTCAGGACCGAAGCACGCGAGGGACAAGTCGTGATCGTGTCGGCACACTGGGGAGATGAGCTGATCGACCGGCCGAACCTGTGGCAGCAGCGTGCCGCACGCGACTTGATCCGGGCCGGCGCCAAACTTGTAGCAGGGCACCACGCCCATGTATTCCAGGGCATCTACAGGGAGAAGGGCTCGCTTGTGGCTTATAGCCTGGGCGATTTTATCTTTGACCACGAGTTCGACCTGACAAAGTGGACGGCAATCCTGAGCGTCTCCATCGGGGCTGAAGGCGTACTGGAGTGGGCAGCGATTCCTGTTCGCACCGGGCCGGACTACCGGCCGGCTCTCGCCGGCGGCGACGATGAAGCCACCCTGCGGCAGGAGATCGCGAGGCGATGTGACTTGGTGGCCGAGATGCCGCAAGAGCCTGAACTATACGAGCAGGCATACTGTCGCGAGCTGAAATCGCTCGATGACGCCGGCAGGAGGCAGATGTGGAGAACCTTCCTGAAAGACTGGCGTCGGCATCGTCCCCTGTTCTTGCCGCAGGCTCTGCTGCGGCCTGTTCGGAGGCGGTTGGGAATATGGTAAGTGCCAAGAAGATCTGCCTGGCTGCCTCCGCGGGAGGGCACCTGAGCCAGTTGCTCAAGGTGGTCGGCTGCACGAACGGGCATGATGTGTTCGTCGTCACCACCTCGGAAGCCGTGCGGGCGAATCTGGCCTCGATTGGGAGGGTGCACGTCGTTGGGGAATGCAACCGCGAGCATCCGGGTCGAGTCCTGAGCGTTCTGGCACGCTGCATTCGGATCATGTTCCGGGAAAGGCCGGACATGATTATCAGCACCGGCGCGGCCCCGGCGTGCATCTGCTGTTTCCTCGCCAAGCTTCTCCGCGCCAGGATCGTTTGGGTGGATAGTATTACGAACGTGGAACAAATCTCATTGTCGGGGCGGCTGATCCGGCCTTTCGCGGACCTCTTCCTCGTCCAATGGCCGGAACTCGTGGAGAAGTACCACGGCGTCGAATATGTGGGTGCCATCATATGATTTTCTTGACCGTCGGGACACAATTTCCGTTCGACCGTCTGGTGAAAGCGGTCGATGACCTGTTCGATCAGGGCCTGATTCACGAGCAGGTCGTCGCACAGATCGGAGACAGCAAGTACCGGCCCCGCAACTTCGAGGCGGTGGCCTCCCTGGACAAGAGTGCATTTGACCGGAATGTCGAGCAGGCGTCGGCGATCATCAGCCACGCAGGCATGGGCACGATCACGATGGCCCTGGAGCACACCAAGCCGCTGCTGGCGATGCCTCGACGCAAAAAGTATAACGAGGTCGTCAATGACCACCAGGTGGTTCTGGCGATCAAGTTCGAGGCCCTTGGCCATATTCTGCTGGCCCGTGACGAGACGGAGCTGGCGGACAAGATCCCGGGGTTGAAGTCGTTCGTGCCTCGCCCCCGCACGGTCGATCCCAGTGCGGTTTCCCACCGGATCGATGTCTTCCTGAACGAAGGCTGAAAGCGATAGCGGAGTCTTACGGGACTCCACGCATAGAGTCACGATTGCCATGAGCAGAATCAGCATTTTCGGATTGGGTTACGTGGGGGTGGTGACGGCCGGCTGCCTGGCGCGGGATGGCCATACTGTCATCGGCGTGGACACGAACGCGGCCAAGGTGGACCTCATCAATGCCAGCCGGTCGCCCATTATGGAAAAAGGTACTCCCGAACTCGTGGAGCAGGCCGTGCGGAAGGGGACCTTGCGGGCCACGTCGGACGCTGACGAGGCCGTGGCGGCGACGGAGATCTCCATGATCTGCGTGGGCACGCCGAGCCAGCTCAACGGCAATCTCGATTTGAAGTACGTGCGCCGGGTGTCGGAGCAGATCGGCCGGGCCCTGCAGAACAAGAGCGATTTTCACGTCGTGGTCTGTCGCAGCACGGTACTGCCGGGATCGATGCGGAGCATCATCCTGCCGATCCTGGAGGAGTGCTCGGGCAAGCGAGCGGGAACCGGCTTCGGTTCTCTGCAACAATCCCGAGTTTTTGCGGGAGGGCAGCGCCGTTCAGGACTTCGATCATCCGCCGAAGGTCGTCATTGGCCAGATGGATACCCGCAGCGGCGACCTCGTCGCCAACCTGTACGAGCGACTCGATGCGCCGATGGTCCGCACGAACGTGGAAACAGCCGAGATGGTCAAGTACGTGGACAACGTCTGGCATGCCTTGAAGGTGTGCTTTGCGAACGAGATCGGCAACCTGTGCAAGGCCGTGGGGCTGGACAGCCATGAGGTCATGGATATCTTCTGCCGGGATACGAAGTTGAACCTGTCCGCGTGCTATCTCAAGCCGGGTTTTGCCTTCGGCGGCTCCTGTCTGCCGAAGGATGTGCGTGCCCTGACCTACAAAGCACGAACGCTTGACCTGGAACTGCCCGTGCTGAACTCGATTCTCGCGAGCAATGAGCGGCAGGTCGGCGAGGCGTTCCGCCTGATCACCAGCTTCGGCCATCGCAAGATCGGCGTCCTGGGGCTGAGTTTCAAGCCGGGGACAGATGACCTCCGGGAGAGCCCCATGGTCGAGCTCATCGAGCGTCTGCTGGGTAAAGGTTATGATGTACTCATCTTCGATGAAGACGTACGTCTGGCGAACCTGATGGGCACGAATCGGGATTACATCCTCAATCGCATCCCCCACATCGCTCCGTTGCTGACGGAGGATCCCGGCAGGGTCCTGGATCATGGCCGGGTCATCGTCGTCGGCAACAAGACGCCGGCCTTCCAAGGGATCGTGCGACAAGTCAAAGACGGGAAGACCATTGTGGATTTGGCCCGTATCATGGATCGTCGAAGTGACACGAGCACGTACGAGGGGATCTGTTGGTGACTTGGAAAAGCGTTGCGGCAGGGGGATTCACGGGTTCGTGCAAGTCCGATAATAACCAACCACGAGGCGACATACTGAAAGCGGAAAAGCCGTCGGATAAATAGAGCTGACGGGACCTCGGATTCTGCTTGCATCAGGAGGCGGATTCGGGTACATATATATGTTGTTGTCTGCGGCAACGCGATTATTTGGAGAAAAACGGGAAAGCAGGGTGAGATCATCGAAAGATGTGAGCCCGCATCCAGGACGTTTGCGGTACCCCGGGGGGTGGTTGCACCTGCAGAATCGCCGAAAGCCGCTGTCGGGCCCTGCCGATAAGGAACTTGGGAAGGCCGACCGCGTTAGTTGGACCATCCGCGTGCGCTACATGGAATGTGCCGTACAGCATGATCTGGGCAGATGTCCGTTTCGGAGGCTGTCCCAGACGATTCGCATTGGGATAAGTATGCACAGGCAGCGGCGTACAGCGGGCGGTAAAAGCAGGAGCCGCGGTGTTCGGCGGCCACATGAATACAGGTGACGATATAGAGAAGGCGGATGACTGAGAAAGCGGCATTTGACGAGGCTCGCATCCGGACCGTAGTCCTTGTCGGCAGACAGGACTTCGGGCGCTGTCCGCTCGCAGCTCGCCTGCCTGTCGCACTGTGGCCGATTGCCGGCAAGCCTGCCGTCGAGCGACTGCTGCGCCATCTCGCCAACGAGGGAGTCAGGGACATAGCCCTGTGTTGTGACAGCACGGTATCCAGTTCCGTCGGGGCCATTGAGACGGATCGACGGATCGCCGTGAGACTGGTGATCGAGCAACTGAGCAGCGGCACGGCCGGGTGCCTGCGAGATGCCGTGGCGTCGGATCCAGGTGACTTGATCTTGGTATTCTCGGGCAGTATGGTCCGCCCACCTGCGATCCGCGATCTGATTGAAGCTCACACCCGCAACGAGGCGGATTTGACGGTAGCATTCAACCCCGACCCATCGGGCGAGTCGCATTATGGGACTTCGGCGGAGATTTATCTTTGTCGTCCGCATGTGCTCAAACTTGTCGCTCCCAGCGGGTATAGTGATATCAAGGAAGGACTGATTCCTGCCATCTTACGGGCGGGAGGGGTCATCAAGCCCGTGGTATTGCCCCAGGACGTAGGGAACTTTCACGACCGGGCAGGGTACCTCCATGCGGTATCCCTGTATCTCGAAAGTGAGCGAGTTGTCGCCGACGGGTACACTCTCTGCGAGTGCTCGAGTAAACGGCTGGCGCCGGTGAGTGGCGGCGAGGGCATCGATCCCGGGGCGCGGATTTACGGCCCTGTAGCGGTCTCCGAGGGCACGTATCTGGCCCGGGGAGCTGTGGTGGTCGGGCCGGCCGTCCTCGACAGCGGAGCCCGCGTCGGCGAGGACAGTGTGATCGTCGAAAGCGTCCTGTGGAATGGCTGCAAGGTGGGCGCCGGCTGCGAGGTTCGCGGGTCTGTCATAGCACGCGACGCTGTGGTTTCCGATGGAAGCATCGTCGCGGAGCAGACGGTCTCGGCGGGACAAAAGACCGCGATTCTCAGACCTGTCGCCAGGAGGACCGCGCCTATGGGCAAACGCGAGATTGCCGGTGGGCATCCCGGTGGCAACATGGGGGCGCCGCCTGCCCGGGTACCGCTTTCGCAAAAGCAGCTTGCCGGCATCTTGGGATGCGGCGGCCTGGTCGTTGCGTTGCTATGGTCGTACTGGCCTGTTTTGCAGGATCTGGCCAAGGAGTGGCAGAGGAGCGACGAGTACTCCGCCGGGTTGTTGGTCCCGTTCCTGGCCCTCTACGTTCTGTGGACGCGCCGGCGTGACCTGGTTTCACTGCCGGTCAGACCCATGCTCTTCTGGGGCGTGGGGATTTTCGTGCTTTCCCAGGCCATGAGGCTCTTTGGCCTGTTCTGGATGTATGGCTCCGCAGAGAGGGTCTCCATCATTGTGTCCGTAATCGCATTAGTTCTTCTTTTGTTCGGATGGAGAGCCCTGCGAAGGGTGGCCACCGTCCTGGTGTTCCTGTGTTTGATGCTGCCGTGGCCGCATCGGGTCCAGGCGCAGATCAGTCTGCCTCTCCAGGGCTGGGCGACGGACTCAGCGGTGTTTTGCCTGGAGTTGGCAGGCTATGACGTTTTGCGGGATGGAAATGTCATCGGGATCGGACAGACGAATGTTGCGGTGGCCGAAGCGTGCAATGGCCTGCGCATGGTCACGGCGTTCCTGGTGATCAGTGCCCTGGTGGTTCTGCTTGTCCAGCGGACCTGGTGGGAAAAGCTGATCATCCTGCTTTCCAGTCTGCCCATCGCCCTGTTCTGCAATACGCTGCGGCTGGCCATAACAGCCGTGGCTTTCACGATCATAGAAGGGGACAACGTTGAGAAGCTGTTCCACGACTTTGGGGGGTACGCCATGATGCCGCTGGCCCTGGCCCTCGTTGTCGGTGAGTTCTGGCTCCTCGGACGGTTGATCAGCCCTCAGGCGGAGGTGAAACCCGCGGTGATTGTGCGACGAAGAACGCAGCACGCGGTGGACTCTTAAAACGGGAGAATGGTCCTATGAACAATCTGGAAAAATATTTAGATCAGGTGATCGAGCAGAAGCCTGTGATCTACGATTCGCCGGTACAGCCCGAGCAACCGATGCCGCCGAGCGTCCTGGATGCTCTGCGCCGCCGCTGGTACATCGTGGCTCTTGTCTCCGTGTTGATCGCCGTGTTGGTGCTGCCGGCGATCTGGCTGCTGATCAAGCCTCGTTACGTTGTGACGGGCGCCATCCACGTGGCCCCTGTCCTGCCGCGTATCCTCACAGGAGAGCCGGATCGGGGCGAGATCTCTGATTACGACAGCTACCTCAACACCCAGGCGGCCAAGATCCTGAGCTCAGCCGTGCTGCAGGGAGTGGCGGACGAGCTCCAGCCGATGAACCTGTCGTTCTTCCGGGAAGATGCAAATGATCCTGTCGACCGAATCGCGAGGCTGTTCAGGATCGCTCCGCGTACGAGGGAGCCGGTCGACGTTCTGAGGAGGGCCATCACGAAAGGGACGATTACGGCCGCTCCGCTGCGCCGAACGGAGATCATCAGTGTGACCGTAAGAAGCAGAAACGATGGCGAGGCGAGACGGATCATTGACGCGTTCATCAGCAATTATCAGAGCAAGTATGGCCTCGATTCCGCCAGACAGACGGACGTGACGCTTCGCAGACTCGACGACCAGGAGAAAGCCCTGGCGACGAAGATCGCCCAGCAGCACACCGAGATCAGCACGCTTTCTCAGCCATACGGGACCACGCAGTTGGACAGCCGGCAACAGATGGAAATGCAGCGTCAGACGACGTTGTGGACGGAGGCGGCCCGGCTGGAATCCCGCCGAATCGGTCTGGGTGCGACCATTGCTGCGATCGAGCAGGCCAGCGACACCAACACCCCTCCGGAGCAGTTGATCGCCGCCCGCAAGGAGTACATCGCCGCCGATTCGATGGTGAAGGAGCTGACCACGAATATCGTGCAGCTCAGGCGGGACATCCTCATCGCCAGGCAGAGGCTGGCGCTGAGAATCCTGAGCTTGCCCGCCAACAGCAGTTGCTGACGAGTTTTGAAGAGAGCCTCAAGGCGAAAGAACAGGAACTGACGCAGGAATTCGAGACGCAGGTCGCCGATCGTACCGCGTCAACGACCAAGATGAGAATGGCGGCGCTCAAAGCCGAGCGCGACCAGATCCAGCTGTATGAAACCAATCTGCGTGAGGCCTTGAAATCGCAGGAGACGACGACGCGCGAGGTCGGAAAAGCGAGCGTGAACCTGCAGGACATAGAGTTTTCGCTGGCCACGAATCAGCAGCTTCACGATCAGATCCTGCGCCGGATCAGCGACATCCAGATGGAGATGCAGCGGGCGCCTCGGATTCAGCCGATCGGCCAGCCGGAAATCACCAGCATCGAAGACAAGCGGGCCAAGTATTCGGCTGTGGTGGTTTTCCTGGCGCTGGGCTGTGGTTTCGGTCTGGCGATCCTGCGGGATCGGATGGACAAGACCCTGCAGTCCCCCGATGATGTCACCCGGCAGCTTGACCTGCCCGTCATCGGCACCACGACGAGTTCCCGCACGATCAAAGCGGCCCTGTTCGCCGAACACCTGGCCAGCGACTACCAGACGATTCGGACGAACCTGTCTCTGCTGACCGCCGGGGGCATGCCCAAGAAACTGGCTGTCAGCAGCGCCGGGATGCGGGAGGGCAAGACCACGTTCGCCGTGAACCTGGCGACGAGTCTCGCCAAATCGGGCAAGAAGGTGCTCCTGATCGACGGCGATCTTCGCAAGCCCGATATCGGCTACATGCTGGGCATCCTCAACGGCTCCACCGGGCTGCAGGATGTTCTGCTGGGGGGCAATCCCAATGATGCGATTCATATGGTGGCGTCGAGCGGCTTGCACGTGCTCGTGGCCAACCCCAGGAATCTGGCCGATACCTATGAGCTGCTGACCTCGACGATGGCAGCGGAACAGATCGAGAAACTGAGTCGGCAGTACGATCATGTGATCGTGGATACGCCGCCGGCGCTGTCATTTCCAGATGCCCTGGTGTGGGCGAAGCTGATGGATGCGGTAGTACTCGTCAGTTTCGCCGGTCAGACGACGGGTCCTGAGCTGAAAGAGGCCCGGGAGCGGTTTGATCGGATCCGTGCACACGTGCTTGGAGCCGTGCTGAGCAACGTGCCGGTATATCACAGCTTGTACCGCACCGGCTACAGTTACCGGCCCGCAGGGTCGCAGCCGAAGTACAAGGGCCGCAGGGCCAAGAGGATGTTGCTTCTCACGCACGGCGAAGAGACGGACGCAGGGATGAGAACCGGATGTCGACGCGGGTGATCAAGAAGCGTAGTGCCGTGGCCGCCAGCGATGTGAC
The DNA here is from genome assembly GCA_963708075.1 of Sedimentisphaerales bacterium. Taxonomy (GTDB): domain Bacteria; phylum Planctomycetota; class Phycisphaerae; order Sedimentisphaerales; family Anaerobacaceae; genus PLanc-01. Next base: position 1,681,424 of record OY970194.1, on the reverse strand, counting down.
GCTTGCCGTGCAGTCCGACCCGATCGTCAGGCTGGTTGTCCTGCGGCGGGGCAGACCCGGCGGACCGGGGCGTGAGCCGGATTTCCTCGAGTACGCCTTGTCCGCGGCCCCTCTGGGCCGTATCGTTCTCGATGTTCTCGGCCGCCCCGCGCACTGCGCAGACAACGTTCCGGCACAACGCGCGATTTGGGCGGTTCCTCACGAGTGGCAGACGGTGTTCCCCGAGAATCTCGGACAAAAAGTCATCTACACGGACACCGTCGTTATTGACCCCGAAATGCTCCGGAGTATTGCCGGGAATTCCTGGCTGGTGATCTCCAACGGGCGTTTCGTGTCACGGATGAGCCGCCAGCGGCTCGAGCAGGGACTTGCCGACGCGGGCGCCGATGCTGTTGCGGTAACGGCTGACCCCGACCTTTCCGCCTACCGCGAGCGGGTCCGCCTGACACAGCAGGGACAGCTCGTCGGCTATCGGCGGTTGTATTGCGATTCGATGGAGCCGATCCCCATGCCTGCGGATTGGCCTCACCATCTCTACGTGAGAGGCGAGGCGGCCCGCACGATCCTGGACGGGGGATTGCCTGCGGAATTCCAGGCTGCCGTTGAGAAGCTCCGGCGCGCGGGTCGCACGTGAAATCGATCGCCGTGGCCGGATCGTCCGTCGATCTGGGGACGGAGGAAGGATTATTGTCCCTCGCGGCAATCGCGCTGGCCGACACGTCCTGTTGCCCGGCGCACCAGGCGGTGGCGGGGGAGCAGGGTGTGGCTTCATCGGGCGGCAACGGCGGCATCTCGCCGCAGTCGCGATTTGTCGGCCCGGTGTTGCTCGGCGAACAGGTATGCGTGGAGTCTGACGCTGTGATCATAGGGCCCAGCATTCTCTGCGATCACAGCACAGTCCGGACCGGCGCTGTGGTCGATGCCTCCATCGTGGGACGTCACGGCGAGGTTGCCCGCGACCAGGTGGTCAGGCATTCCCTGGTCGCCCCATCCGGGTCGCCCGCAGGTGGACGCTCTCCGGGCAGCACGATGTATCGCTGCTCCGCAGGCACTCGCTCGCAGGACACCGCCGCCTTTCGCAGTTGGTCCCGATTCTCATACGCCAGATGCCTCAAACGCGTGGTGGACGTGATCGCGGCTGTCGTCGTTCTTGTTCTCTTTGCGCCGATCATCCCGTTCATTGCCCTGGCCATCAAGCTCAGCTCGCCCGGACCGATGCTCTTCCGGGACAGACGACAGGGACTCCATGGCCGACCTTTCAGTTGCGTCAAATTCCGAACCATGCGAGTCGGGGCCGACAAGCTGCAGGACAAGCTGCGATTCATCAGTGAGGTGGATGGTCCGCAGTTCAAAATGGCGGATGATCCCCGCATCACGACGGTGGGCCGATTTTTGCGGGAGACCTACCTCGATGAGATACCGCAGTTCTACAATGTGCTGAGAGGCGACATGAGCGTGGTGGGTCCGCGTCCCTCGCCGGAGTCTGAGAATACACTGTGCCCCTGGTGGCGTGACGCGCGGCTTTCTGTCCGCCCCGGCATCACCGGCCTGTGGCAAATCTGCAGAACGCGGGAGCCCATGAAGGACTTTCAGGAGTGGATCCACTACGATACCCGGTACGTCCGTGATCTCTCATGGCGCCTGGATCTGTGGATCTGTTGGCGAACGTTCAAGAGAATGACCGCCAATTTCATCAACCAGTTCTAGCGGCGACACAGAAATCTTCGCGACGGGCGCCGAACACGGCTGTGCGCAAGCCGACCCGGATGCCGCAGTCGATCCCGAGCCTTATGCTCTGATCAGAAAGGATGGACAAACGAATGGCAAGACGGTACTTCAACTGGACGCTGGCGATCGTTCTTGTCGTGGCGATTACGGTTTTTGCAGGGGCTGTCTTCTCGTTGCACCGCTGGCAGAAAAGCACTCGTGCGGAGCGTGCGCTGCCCCGCGGCGAGCAAGCGTATGCCCAGGAGAATTGGGATGAAGCGGCGGAACAGCTCGGCCGGTACGTGGAAGTCCGCAATGACGATCTCCCGGCAATGCTGAAGTACGCCGATGCTCAGCGCAAGCGAAGACCGCGTACTCAGGGGCACGTCGAGCGTGCGGTCGCGACCTATCAATCCATCCTGCGTGTGGATGTGGGCAATGTGGAAGCGGCGAAGTGTCTTGTCGAGCTCCTCCTCGAAAGGCCCTATTCGCGTCCGGACGAGGCGGCAGCCGTCGCGTCCAAATACCTGCAAAGCAGGGATGATCCGGAACTGCGGCGGATGTTGGCGCGTGCCCTCTACGGGCAGCGGAAATATGCAGAGACCGCCAAGGTGCTTATCGACTTGATCAAAGATCATCCTGACGCTGTCCCGGCTTATGAGATGCTGGGATTGCTGGCCTTGGAGGAGCGTCCCACAGATGTGAACACGCCGGCGGCGGACTGGTTTGACAAGGCGGTGGCCGCAAATCCACAGTCCGCGATGGCCTATATCGCTCGTGGTGCGTTCCACAGCCGGCTCCGGCACCGAGATCAGGCGATAGCGGACTTCGAACAGGCGGCGAAATGCAGTCTTGACGATGTGGACGTCCATCTGCGCCTGGTGCAAGAGCTGCTCAGGATACAGGCGTCTGAGAGGGCCAAAGAGCATCTCACCGTTCTACAGGCCAAGATGCCCGGAAGAGTATCGCTGTGGCAGAGCTGGGCGGCCGCCGTGATGTCCGGCGGCTCGGCACAGGAGAAGGCAACCGTAGCGGAAAACGGACTGAAGGAACTGGCCGCATACCCCTGGGATTTTCTGCCAACGGCTACCGAGCTCTTCGCTGCCGCCAATCAGCCGGAGAAGGCTCAGGAATGCGTGTCCCGGATGCGGCAGAAAGGTTTGCAGCCGGAACTGCTGACCTTTCTTGACGGCCTCGTGGCTGCCAGCAGAGGCGACCTCTGGGAGGCTGTCGCTCGTTGGCGGGACGTCGTGGGGCAGGGATTGAAAGAATACTGGTACGCGGGCGGGCTTGGCGCCAAGGTGCCGGTGCGCATCATGCTCGCGTCCACGTACGCCCAACTGGGTGACCTCCAGTCCGCGAACGTTCAACTGCAAACCCTGGTCACGGAGGATCGCACGAGCGTCGAGGGCCGGCTGACCCTGGCCCGGCTGATGATTCGCGCAAGAAACTGGGCCGGCGCTTTGGAGCAAGCGCGCGAAGTGCAGCGACTGATCCCCGGCCACGCGGAAGCGATATTGCTGGAGCTGCAGAGTCGGATATTCCTGCTGGCGGAAGCCGATGGATCGACGCCAAATCGCGAGCAGGCCTGGCAGGAGATCGAGAAGCAATTGGCACAGGTCGATCAGGCGATGGGGGGATCTGTCCAGGTCAAGTTCCTTCTGGCCCAGGCCATGACCAGACAGGGCAAAGCTGCTGAGGCCGTCAAGCTCCTGGAGGAGATGCGCAGCAAGAACCCTTCGGACCTCCGGGCGACCCTTATGGAAGTTGAGGTTTTGGCCGGCCAGGACAAGGTTGCGGAGGCCACGGCTCTGGCGCGGGGCCACGGAGCAGTTCCCTCAAGTGATCGAGCCCGTGCAGACTCTTGCCCTGCTGCTCAACCGGCAGAAAGATCCGCAGCAATGCGAGTCCGTGATCAAGCAGGCGATCGCACGGATGCAGTCGCCTGAGGCCCGGCGTGACCTTGGACTGCTTCTGGCTTCCCTGTATCGGTTCTGGTCGAGGGAGAGTGATCTGCACCCGTGGCTCACGGATATGGCCGTACAATTCCCAAACGATATTCAGGTCAAACGCCAGCTTCTAACATGTCCTGCTGTCGTCGCGAACGCTCAGCAGGCTCAGACGCTGGTAGACCGGATCAAGTCATTGGAGGGGCAGGCCGGCTGGCAATGGCGGTACGAGCAGGCTAGAGTCTGGGTGAATCCTGCTATGGTTGCGGATCCGAATGTCTTCCGAGCCCGTTACTACACGCAAACCGCCGCGCTCCTGCAGGAGAACCTGCTGGCCAATCCAAACGACCAGGCGAGCCGGTTGCTTCTCGCGGCGGCGCATGACAGGGCCAACCAGAAGCAGTTGGCTTTGTCGGCATACCGGGAAGCGCTCAGGCGCGCACCCAATAACATCGTCATCATCATGCAGACGGTCGCCGCCCTCCAAAAGAACGGCGAGCAGGAGGAAGCGGAGCGAATTCTCAAACAGGCCGGCGAGCGGCAGCTTTACCATCCGGATCTCGAGAAGCTTGAATTGCAGGGCCAGAGGATGCGATGGCGGGACCAGGCGCGCCGCGGCGATTTTGATTCCGCCTCGGGTACCCTGCAGCAGCTTGTTCGGAAGGAGCCGAACGACGTGGACTCCAGACTGGCTCTGGCAACCATCTACATGGCTCAGGGCCAGCTCGATGACGCAGAGGTCATTCTCAAGGGGCTTGAGGCCAAGGTGTCCCAGTCTATTTCCATTGCTCAAGCCACGGTCCAGTTGCACATGCTTCGTGGGAACGCGCAGGCCGCCGTGCGGCTGTGCGATGAAATGGTACAGAAGACCGACCACGCGGCTGCGTATCTGCTGCGCGCGCGGACCTATGTCGGCCTGCAAGAATACGAGAAGGCGTCGGCGGATTTCGCGCAGGCCGTCGCCAAAGCCCCGGACAACGCCGGCACCCGGGTGGCACGGGCCAGATTCCACCAAGCCATCGGTCGCAGGGACGAGGCCATCCAGGACGTTCGCAAGGCGTTGGACCTGTCCGCGAGGAACCCGTCCGTACTGAATGACGCGATTCCACTGTGCCTGGCTTCCGGCAGTCCCAGGCTGATGCAGGAGGCCGAGGCGACGCTCGATAAGGCCTGTGCCGCCGATTCGAACGATCCCGGGCTCAAGCTCCTGAAATCGCAGTTCCTGCTGAGCAGGGGCACGAGGCCGGCTATCACTCAGGGACAACGGCTGTTGCGGGAAATCACGGTATCTCGGCCGCAACTATCGCAGGCGTGGCATCTGCTGGGCAGATTGGAGTTAGAACAAGGGCAACCCGGAAAAGCCTTGGATATGGCTTTGAGCGGCTTGAGCCACAATGAGCGGGACAGGGATCTGCTGTTACTCAAGGCCGACGCGGAAGAAGCTCGCTCCCCGATACTGGCGGCGCCCACGTTGCAGACCCTGCTGGAACAGTATCCGAATGACGTCCAGATCGAGAGACGTCTGGCCAGGGCTCTGTACAGGAGCGGGAACAGGACCGAGGGCCGATCCATTCTCGAAGCGCGTATGAAGGCCGAGCCCAACAATCCGATCCCTCCGGCGACGCTGGCGGCCCTGCTGGCCTCGGATGAACGCTGGACGGAAGTAGCCGAGCAGGTGGCGAACTGGGTCGCGAAGCATCCTGAGGACGGCTTCGTTGTCTCGACTGTGGCCCGCTCGCTCTCAGCGCAGGGCAGTCCGGAGGCGATCAAAATGGCCGAGAGCCTCCTGACGGCGGCCGCGCAGCGCACACCGAAGTCTATCCCCGTCGTGACCTCCCTCGCCATGCTGGTGCAGCAGATGGGACGCACAGCGGAAGCCGTCGCGCTGAACCAGAAGGTTCTTGAACTGGACCCGAACAACATTGTTGCCTTGAACAATCTAGCCTGGGCCCTTTGTGAGCAGAACGGGCAGTACAAGGAAGCGCTGGAACTGGCGGATAAGGGACTGAAGATTGCGCCGCACTACGTGGACGTCTTGGAGACACGAGGAGTCATCCTCTACCGGCTGGGGCAATCCGAAAAGGCGGCGGAGGACTTGGCCCGGTGCGTCGAACTGTATCCGGGAAATGCCGGGCCACTGGCCAGCGCGTATTTCCATCTGGCCCGCGCGTATGCCAAGATGAGGCGCACCACGCAGGCTCAGCAGGCCCTCAAGGAGGCGATGGATCCGGCAAGACACTTGCCGCCCGAGGACCAGGCTGAGGCCAGGCTTCTCCTTGATCAACTGCTGAAAGGCCAATGATGATGGACCGGTCGCTCGATGCCCGAGAACCGGACCGCCCGGTCACGGACCGGCCGGGGCAGGGGCGCGCCCTCTCCGTGCTCAGCGAGCGCCAATGGTCCTTTCTCCGGAGCCGGTACGAGTTGACCCCACGGGAGGTGCAGATCGCTGACCTCGCGTGCCAGGGGCTGCGCAACAGCCGCATCGCTGAGTCCCTCCATATCCAACCTGCCACGGTGCAGGTCCATATCCGCAATATCTACCGCAAAATCAAAGTCAAAGACAAGATCAACATGCTTCTGAAGTTCCTTGGCGAGGCGAAATAGCGGTACAGCCTGATGGCCTCGCCCGCGCCGGACCAGGCTCAACGGTTCCTCTTGGACACTTCATCGCTCCCGCCATCTGCTCGCCCACCTTCCATCGGCCGTAGAGGCGGGGGCCAGTCTCCTCTGTCACATCCTGCCGCACCCTACGCATTCCCCTTGTGACCAATCAGTATCGTCACACTCCATGTCTACCACATAAATAGTACCAGTGTTATGGTATAACAACATGAAGTATCAACACGCCGTGCAGTATCCCCGGCGCTAGGTCGCGATGCATTCTGAAGACCACGGTGGGTGGACTATTTCTGCCATTTTCCGAGAAAGTCCTTGACGGCAGGCGGATACCAAGTATAGAATGCATTGTATAGTTGGTGCCTCACTGGAGGAGGGCTCCCACCGCTACTTATTTCGAGGGAAAGCGTATCAGGAGAAGGAAGAATTCCTGATTGTGCGCGAGCGCGGGATCGTCATCGGTATGATATGCGTTCGGGCATTGGATTAGGAGGAGGAGCGGTGCTGGAAAACAGCGGGAGAATGTGGTGTGATGGACGGGCCCTTTCCGTTTCTGCGGAAGGCGGTGCCGGCCCTCGTCCTCTGGGCAGTGATGCCTCTACTGCAGCCTTCGACCTGCTCTGCCTGCCGGCCGGCGGGGTCCTTCCCAACCTGTCTCGCGTATATCAAAGCCTCCAAAACGCACTGCGGCGTTTATTCCTGAGTATGACCTGGCATTCAAACCCACACTTACCTCCCGTGTCTCAGCCGGTGGCTGCGCAGGTGCCACGTGGGCCTCCGTAGCGCCGCTGCGACACCAACACATGCGCTCTCTGGGCAAGGGCCAGTGCGCAAGGCCCTTTCGTCGAGAAAGTGGAAGTGTCATGTGATCGTCCACCACGGAGTCTGGGCGTTAGTGAGTGGAACAGTTCATTACATGTCAACGCCTTGAAAAAAGGAGTGTCGAAACACCTTCGTCGTTCTGAGAGATACGGTCGTCTCTGCGGCGGGGGGGACGGAGCCTTTGAAAGCTTGACCGTGTATCGAGTCTCGGACTTGGATTCGGATCGTTTCGGAAACGACGCGCGTTCGAAGGAGTTCGGTGATGACGGGAGACGTTGATTCCCGTGCAGCCGAGGCCGCGAACAGTGGACGGAATGGCCGGATCTGGGGAAGAGAAGTATGGAGGAGTTATGCGAAGAATAGCGTTGGTGACCAGTGTGTTACTGGCCATGGGGGTGGCGCAAGCCGGCCCCATGACGCTGCCGGACACGGTAGGAGATACTGCCAACTTCGGTACTGATGGCAACTATTTCCTGGCGACCGGCGCCAGCCCTAGTCACAACTCTACCAGTTACCGGTATTTCTACCAGGATTGGGATTGGGATCATTCGGTGACGTATCTTGGCGATCCGTCTCCGGATGCCTCCGGTGTGCGCACCCTCGAGTCGGCTACACTGACCGTGTACGCCTGGCAAGCGGATGAGACAGACCAGATCATTGCTGACGGCACTGTGTTAGGCAATCTGGTCAAGCCGCCGGTGGGACTTCCCGACACCTGGACCACGACGACATTCAATCTGTCGGCCATTCTGGCCAGTCTTGAGGATGGAATGTTGGATGTGGACATCAACATCGATACCGGTGAGACAGGTTCGGGCGTGATTGTGGGTTGGTCGCAGCTCAGTGTCACCTACAGGTGGGACTGGTACGAGCAGGATCCGCCTCCGCCACCGCCGCCACCGGCACCGGTTGTTCCGGCTCCGGGTGCGATCGTTCTGGCTGCCATTGGCACCAGTCTGATCGGTTGGCTCAGGAGACGTGAGAGCCTGTAGTACAGGTGGCTGTCTAACGAAGTCACGTATACACACGCGGGGCAGACTTCCGAGTCTGCCCCGTTTTATTTTCCCTGGAAGGATGCTGCAGGATTTCCTGGGGTCCCTGCGCAACCACAATTCCCTGCATTTTTTGGATTTCCCTTGACGCGGGGGACACGCAGTGTACGATGCAGGCGATCCCATGTTGGCTGGAGGAGTCGCCCGGATCGTGACACAGGGCGCTTGCCCGCACAACAAAAAGGTAGTGAGGGGATCCGACCGTAAGGAGACGGGAGATGTGGCTCGGCAGGGGAACCCTGTTCCCGCTTACGCATGGATGGCGTAGTGGGCTGCTGACAGGCATCGTATCTGCGCTGCCTGTGCGCACCCGCAGTAGGCAATTGGCCGCCTCGACGGGCGAGCTCTATGTATTGACCCATCCTGCCGCGTCTCAGTACGGGGTTTGTCGCGACATCCCTACTGATCGCGATCGACGAAATGCTTTGCGAGAGGAAGCTGGATTTCCACAATCTGCTCTGGCCCGCGGTCCCCCGAGGCTCGAAAAGCCCCTCTTTTCCAAATGGATTTGCGAAATCTGCTGCATCAACAACGAGAAACAGATGAAACGGTTTTCCTATTGGGTGCTGCTTGTGACTGCCCCGGACTTTGCTGTGCCCACCCTGACGGTCACCCGCACGGCTGGCACGTGTCCTGCATACCCGTTCAGCGGCGAATTCACGCTCACTCCGAATAGGGACCCGCAGGCTTAAGGAGACAAAAGATGAAGAAGCTACTAGTGTTGACACTGATGTTTGTTGTGTGGGTCGTGGCGGCCAGTCCCGCCATGGGATCGCTGACCCTCAGCGCTGTCGATGGCGCATGGTCCAATCCCGTGGGTGGTGTGGACATTGTCTACAATGACGGCGTGGGAGTAGCGTATGGAAATACGCTGCAGGACCAGGTCCGCTGGGGCACGCCGTATCACCAGGCGAATCAGAGCGGCTTGGGTTTCACCGGTGCTGTCGGTGGCTCGGTTGGGCCGCTGAGTGTCACAGAGGACGTCGCCTTTGTGGTCGGCGAGTTAGCGCACTTCAACTATGAGATCCAGACGGGGTCAAACGCCACTGCGGTGGATCTGGCGGTCACCATGACCTTTTCCAGTCCGAGTGGCAGCGGGACGTCCACCTTCACGTTCCACATCAACGAGACGCCAGGACTGGGAACGGATGACTTCATCTACTTCCCGAATTCCATGCCGCATCAGACATTTATGCTCGGCGGGGACAAGTACTCCCTGGAACTCCTTGGGTTTGGGGCTAGCCCTTCAACCCTGGAATCGCAGTTCCAGTCACCGGAGGACGGCGCGAACACCGCCATGCTCTGGGGAAGGATTACACCGACCCCCGCCCCCGGTGCCATTCTACTTGCTGGCATGGGAACCGCGATGGTCGGCTGGCTGCGACGCCGGCGAGCTTTGTAGCACTGCGCGGGATCTGATCTCAGGGGTAGATCGGAAGGAGGTCGCAAGGAAGCGGGCTCCCTCCTGCGCTCTTGGTATCTGAATTCGGCGGAAGCTTAAGAGGGAGCACGAGTCGTGCCGATAAGTTGAATCGTTTGTGGATTGCCGTGACAGTACGTACGGTTAAGCGATGGGAGAAGGTCGCAGGGATGCGATCTTCTCCCCTTGTTATTTGCAAAGGGGAGGTATGCGCCGGGACCCTGATTTTGTGCCCTATCAGGGCTTTGCCGGCGGTCTAATCGAGGGAGGGGCGCCGCCAGTCTCCAATGCCGTCCCACCAGTAGGCGATATAATCGGTCGCCCTTGCGGGACCGGCTTCTTGTTCGCTGATCGCCATGGCCATCTCGCGCAGTTGGCGCATGCAACTGAGTCCCCCGAGATGCCATGCGCGGGCGCCAATATCGACCGCTTCCTGCTCGGCATGCTCGCTCAAGGCATTATCTGCCAACAGGGCGGCAAGACGCTGGGCCTGCGGCTGCAGGACCTGTCGCCATCGTTCGCGTTCCTGTTCCTCTCTCGCTACCGCATCCGCCAACAGTTTTTCGCGTTTCTGCTGGCGGGCTTTGCGTTCCAGCTCCGCCCGGGCGACCCGCTCGGCCCTGTGTCTGCGGCTGACGGGCAGCAGGATCTCAATGAGAACCGGCCACGGGGTCGAGAACGACCCAGACGAAAAATGTCGTCCCCAGGGTCCCCCGCGCCACACCGTCCGCATATCGGCTCAGATCGCTGGCGCCGATCATGCCGAAGATGCCCGCCAAGCCACCCAGCAGGGGGGCCGCCACGTAGAAACCCATGTAGGAATGGGTGCTGGTGAACGGGTGCTCCACCTGAATCTGTTGGCTCCCGCCCATGTCGCGGACCAACGCAAACAAATATACGCTGATCAGGACGCCGACGGCGACGGCGGAATGGCCCGATAGGGAGAAGATGAGCCACCATTTGAAGCCGACCTCGTGCAAGGTCAGGACGAGCATGTAGCCAACGCACACCATGAACCAGATCGTGCTGGCCACGTGCGTCAACTTCAAGGCACGCCTTACAGCCATGTGTTTGCCCCCCAGAGGCCCCGGGCGGCGGCTCAAACGAACGCCACCGGTCCTATCGGCCCCAGTAACTGCCGCCCGTCGGAGTATAGCCCCGATCGGTGGAAATCGGCGGGTTCTGTACCAGGTACCAGCCGTAGAAGGCCCTGGCGACTGGCGTAATGAATTCCTCCAGAACCATGCCGATGGCCGCCAGAACAGTCGGCGGAACGTACACGATGTCCCCCTCCCGGAGCAGTACATCCTTGCTGGTATCGCCACGCTGGGTCATTTTGTTGAAGTCCGCTTCGAAGATCCTGGGCACCTCATCCTCGGTGGCGGCCGGCCGGATCACCTGCACGCGCTCCTCCCAGGCCATGGGGTTCGGATACGTGGCCGCCAGTGCCGTCAGCACGCTGTCACGGCCGGTGTAGTTCAGAGGCCCCGGACGCATTACCTGTCCTACCACATAAAACACCTTGCTCCCATAGGCGGCGATGCGCACGTCGACCGGGTGGTCGCCGGGCACCGAATACAACTGGGCGATCTTTTCCTTCAGAATGGTCGCGACCTGCGCCGGGGTCTTGCCGGCAGCCTCGACCTCTCCAATCCCCTCGAAGCTGACCTTGCCATCGGGACGTATCCGCTGGCGCTGCAGGTGGACCTCCGGTACCTGCGTGCAATGGATTTCGATGTCATCCGGCGGCTGCAGAACGTAGTTCTCCGCCGTGACGTTCACTTCGTACGGTTTGACGAACGCTTGTATGTCCTCGGGGTTAGAAGGGAAACACCCCGCCATGAAAGCGGTTGAAACCAAGAGTATCATCGTACCGAATTTCATTGACCGGCTCACGTCCATCTCCTTTTGTTCTTATAGGACTTCTGCGTCGCGTGCCGCCCCATACGAGCTGCGCAGCCCGCGCCCACGCACTTATAATTCACATCGTACGTTCGGTCAAGTTTCTTGACGAAAATCTGCCGGCAAATCTCATTTCGGGACCAATCCACAAAACTCTTGACGCCGGTCGTCCACATCTTTTATCGTAGCAGTCATGAGAGATCGCTTTTATGGATAGAGGCAGTGATATGATGGGTCTGCGTTTCGCCAGGCAGTTTCTCCGACACCCGAAGCAGTGCGGGACGTTCACGCAGAGCGGCAGGGTGCTCGCCAGACGGATGGCCGAGGAGATCAGGGGAAGTCATCGAGTGGTCGAGTTCGGGGCCGGCACTGGGCCGGTCACCAGGGAAATCCTTAGGGAACTGCCTGAGGATGGTTGCCTGACCTGTTTTGAGATCAATCCGGACTTCTGTCGCTGCCTCGAGCAGATCGGGGATCCACGACTGCGGATCATCAACGATGATGCACGCAACTGCGAGCGATACATAGAAAATCCGGATTGTGTGGTTTCGGGTCTGCCCTTGACGTTGTTCAGCAAGGACGCCATGGAGCAGATTCTGGCCATATCGCGCAGGTCCGGAAAATACATCCAGTTGCAGTATACCCCCGTCCTTAGCCGAGAGATTCGGCGGTACTTCTCGGAAGTGAAACTGAGATTTGTGCCGCGGAATTTGCCGCCGGCGTTCGTGTACGTGTGCAGGCACTCCGGAAACGGGAAGAAGTAATCCTTGTCATCGCTTCACGCGGGTGCCGGGGTGTCTGCTGCGGTACTGCCGGTAGATGCCTGATTTCCGCGCCGGGCGGGAGGATTCGTTAGAGGCGGCTGGCATCGTATTTTCCTGGGAACCGGCATGCGGGGGCATCTCGTATATTTGTCGGGTACGGATGATTGTACGGGCTGCGGTGAAGTGGGGAATAGACCATGGCGACGCAAACAGTGCCGGAGAAAGTCAGAAAGCGGGACGGCTCCATCGTCGGTTTCGATGCCTCCAAGATTGAACGCGCCATCGGACGGGCGGCGCTGGAAGTCCTGCATGACGAGAGCCGCGTTCAGGTCGTCGCCCGGCGGGTGACCGAGGCTGTTGTGGAGAAACTCGCGGAGGAATACGGGGGTAAGACGCCCGGCATCGAGAACATCCAGGATGTTGTCGAGGCGGCCTTGATGAGCGAGGGATACAGCAACATCGCCAAGAGCTATATCCTCTATCGCGAGCGGAAATCCCAGGAACGTTTCGCCAAGTCGGCGCTCGGACTCAAGGACGATCTCAAGCTGCCCATCAACACGGTGGAGGTGCTCAAGAGGCGGTACCTGCTCAAGGACGAGAACCGGCGGATCGTGGAGACGCCCAGCGAGTTGTTCCGCAGGGTGGCTCACCACGTGGCCCGGGCTGAGGCCGATTACGAGTCGGATGAGAGTGTGGATGACATCGAGGACCAGTTCTACCGCATGATGCGCAACCGCGAGTTCATGCCGAATTCGCCGACTCTCATGAACGCCGGGACGCGTCTGGGCCAGCTCTCCGCGTGTTTCGTGCTCCCCGTCGAGGACTCGGTCGAGGGCATTTTTCAGACTCTGGCCGATATGGCGCGCATCCACCAGACCGGCGGCGGCACCGGATTCAGCTTCTCGCGCCTGCGGCCAAGGGGCGATATCGTCGGGTCCACCAAGGGACGCGCCTCCGGCCCCATCTCCTTCATGGGCATTTTCGACAAGGCCACCGAGGTCATCGTCCAGGGCGGCCAGCGCAGGGCGCCAACATGGGCATCCTCCGCTGCGATCACCCCGACATCCTTGAGTTCATCGAGGCCAAGGTCGGCTCCGATGCGTTCAGGAACTTCAACCTCTCTGTTGGGGCGACGGATAAATTCATGCGGGCCATTGCCGACAATCGCCCATTCGATCTCGTGAACCCGCGCACCGGCGAGAGCGTCAGGCGGCTCGGTGCGCGTTCCCTCTTCGACCTGATCGTCAACGCCGCCTGGAGAACGGGCGACCCCGGGCTGGTTTTCCTTGACGAGATCAACAAGAAAAATCCGACACCCCAGGTCGGCCGGATCGAGGCGACCAATCCATGTGGCGAGGTCCCCTTGCTGCCGTACGAGAGCTGCATCCTGGCCTCGATCAATCTGGACAAGATGACGAAAGGTGCCGGGGGCGATGGAGAGATCGGCGGGGCCGCGGTGGACTGGGACAAGCTCCGTGAGACGATCTACCTGGGCGTGCGGTTCCTCGATGATGTGATCGATGTCAACAACTATCCGCTCGAAACCATACAGTCGGCGACGCTGGGCAACCGGAAGATCGGGCTCGGTGTCATGGGCTTTGCGGATTTGCTCATCCGGCTCGGGATACCGTACAATTCCGCCGACGCCGTCTCAGTTGCCACCAAACTTATGCGGTTCCTTCACAAGGAGTCGCTTGCCGCCTCCGAGTCGCTCGCGAAGCAACGAGGGGAGTTCCCGAATTTCGAGAAGTCGGTCTATGCCGGCGGCGATCGCCAGGCTGCGCAACGCCACCGTGAACACGATCGCCCCCACGGGCACGATCAGCATCATCGCCGGCTGCTCCAGCGGTATCGAGCCATTGTTCGCCGTCAGTTTCGTGCGCAACGTGCTTTCGGGGACGCGGCTGTTCGAGACGAATCCGCTGTTTGAGAAGGTCGCGAAGGACCGCGGGTTCCACAGCCGGGAGCTGCTGGCCGAGGTGGCCAGGCACCCGTCGCTGGCGCAGATCAAAGGGATTCCGGATGATGTGAAGCGGCTTTTTGTTACGGCGTTCGACGTCTCCCCCCGGCAGCACCTGGAGATTCAGGCCACCTTTCAAAAGTACACGGATAACGCCGTATCGAAGACGATCAACCTGCCCGCCGACGCGACGGTGGAGGACGTCCGCGAGATTTATCTGGAGGCGTACCGCCTCAAGTGCAAAGGCATCACCATTTACCGCTACGGGTCCAAAACCGACCAGGTGCTGTCCGTGAGCGAAGTGCAAGAGCTCCAGCATGATGAGCTGCCGGATTTCGTATCGGCCGACACCGACTACGCCGGCGGCTGCATCAGCGGCGTCTGCGAGTTCTGACGCTCACTTGTAGTTGACGAGGATGCCTTTTGCCACGCCGTCGGTGATGATCTTCTGCTCCAGGAGGGCGCCGATGGATTCCTCCATCGTCAGCATGCCGTGCTTCTTGCCGGTCTCGATGACGCTTCGCAGGAAATAGCCGCCTTTGCGCCGGATGATGTTCTTGGCGGCAGTGGTGATGACGAGGATCTCGCAGGCCACGCGCTGCTTGCCATCGATGGTGGGCACCAATTCCTGGTGGATGACGCCCTGGAGGGACTCGGCCAGCAGGAATCGCAACTGGTCCTCGTCGCCGGCCGGCGCGTAGCTCAGCAGCCTTTCCAGGATCTTGTCGATGGAGATGACGTGCAGCGTGGAGAGGACGAGCACGCCCGTCTCCGCCGCCGTCAGGGCGATCTTGATCGTCTCGTAGTCTCGCATCTCGCCGATGGCGATGACGTCCGGGTCCTGGCGCAAGGCCGCCCGCAATCCCGTGTGAAAGTTCTGCGTGTCCCTGCCGATCTCGCGCTGCCGGACGACGCCGGTCTTGTTGGTGTGCACGTACTCGATGGGATCTTCGATCGTGATGACGTGCTTCTCCTGGGTGGCGTTGACCTCGTCGATCATGGCGGCCAGCGTGGTCGTTTTGCCCTGACTGGTCGCCCCTGTGATCAGCACGAGTCCCTTCCTCCGATGCGCCAGGTCCCGCACGGTCTCGGGCAGAAGCAGGTCGTTGATCGCTCGCGGATGTGTCGGCAGGATGCGGATGGTCGCGCCAACGTGCCCGTCGAAGTAGCCGACGTTCACCCGGTACCGCCCGCTCTCCTCCGCGAGCATCAGATCGTAGTCGAGCCGCTCCTCGAGGAGCTTCTTCTGGGCATCCGTGAGCAGGTCGAGCGCGAGCTCCCGGCTCTGCTGTGCCGTGATCTGTTCCTTGGTTACGGGGACGAGCTTGCCTGCGATACGAAACAGAATCGGGGCGTTGGCGCAGATGTGAATATCCGTGGCCCCTTGCGCCTTGGCGTGTTCGAGCAGTTGTCGTCTGCTGATCATCCGTTTCCCTCCAGCGGCCTGTCCTCGCCTGATCGTTTTGGCTGTCCCTGCGGAAACTTCGCTCCCACTTGCCGCTGCCACGTGTGCAGTGCGTTCACGAGTTCCTGCCTCTTGTCCGGTTTCTGAGCAGCGAGATTGCGTTGCTCGCCGGGGTCTTCGGCCAGATTGTACAATTCGAGCTCGCCGGTATCGAAGAATTCAAGGAGTTTCCAGTCTCCTTTTCGGACGACCCCGACGGATCGCCCGCCGAGAAAGTGGGATTTTTCCAGCGGATAGTGCCAGTAAAGCGTATCCCTGCGGAGAACAGCGCGGGAATCTCTCAGGACCGACACAAGGGAAAGGCCATCGATGGTTTGTGTCCGTGCCGGCGTGCGTCGGACGGCCTGGGCAAACGTGGGGTAGAAGTCCATCGTGCAGACAGGCGTGTGGCAGAGGCTGCCGGGCGTGGTCACGCCGGGCCAATAGATGATAAGCGGCTCGCGGATGCCGCCTTCGTAGAGCGTGGATTTGCCGGCCCGCCACGGCGCGTTGGATGTCACACGGCCCTCGCCGCCGTTATCGCCGGTGAAGACAAGGATCGTGTTCTCGGACAGGCCCAACGCCTTCAGCTTGTCCCGGATCATTCCCACGCCCTGGTCGATGCTCTCGAGCTGCGCCGCCAGGTGCGGGTTGTTCCGAGGGGCCTGGGCTCCCTTTCCGGCATCCGGCTTGGCCTCGTACTTGGCGACCAGCCTGGGCTTGCCTGCCAGCCTCGTGTGCACGGCGTAGTGGCTCAGGTAGAGGAAGAACGGCTGATCCTTATGCCGCTCGATGAACTCCACGGCCTCGAGATTGCAGCGGTCCACGAGGTATTCCCGGCCGGGCAGACGCTGCTGGATCTCCCTGTTGAAGTGGTAGGGGAAGAAATAACTGCCGTTGGCGATGCCCCGGTTCTCCGAGACGATCACTTCGTCGAAGCCGTGCCGGCCGGGCGGGATCTCCTCCGCGCCGTGATTGGCGTATCCGGTAAGATGCCATTTGCCGACGATCCCGGTGACATAACCGGCTTTCTTGAGCATCTCGGGCAAGGTCTCGTAGTCCGTCGCGAGATGCTTCGCGTCGTCCGGCCGCAGGTAGTCCGTGATGCCCGTTCGCACGGGGTACTGTCCCGTCATCAGGGCCGCGCGGAAGGGCGAGCAGACCGGGGCCGCGGAGTAGGCGGTCGTGAAGCGCATGCCCTCGCCGGCGAGCCTGTCGAGGTTGGGCGTCTCATTGAACGTGTTGCCGTAGCATCCCAGCTCCGCCCAGCCCAGATCATCGCCGAGGATGAAGATGATGTTAGGCGAACGTTTGCGGTCCTGGGAATGGCCCTGGGTTGGCGCATACCGGCAACCCGGCGCGAGTGCACCCAGTACGCCAACGCCCGCCGCCTTCAGGAAGTTACGGCGCGTGGTTACGCGAGTCATCATGTACGACCTCCAGCTTGAGAATTCGTTGGGTCTGCTCTGTGACCCTTGCCGGCTCCGCGATTCGTACGGGGCAGACCCAGATGATCTTCTCCTGATCGGCAAAGACCAGGATGTGCTCCCGTATTTCGCGGGGCACCTTGGCCGTCGTGAGAAACTTGCCGAGCTTCTTCTCCCCGGCGAAGCCGAGCGGCCGGAACTTGTCCCCGGTCCGGCGGGGGCGCACGGTCACGGGCTGCCTCACGCGGTCAAGATCAAGATACTCGCAGAAGGGGCTTTTGTCTTCCGTGATTTTCCCCAGGTCGAGTTCTCCCGCGTCGAGAACTCTGGCCTTGATCCGATAGCCGGCAAATTGTGTTTCCCCGGGTATCAGGAGCATAACAGAGGGTGACGGTGGGGCAAGCCCCACCCTACGCGGCGCGCCGCCGGTTTCGACAGGATGACGATTTCCCGCTCTCGCCGGGCGGCGAATCCGGCGGGCAGGGCCAACTCTCTCTCTGCCGCATTTCTCGCCAGTTGCATGATGCCTCGGTAATGGTCTGCGGTCAGGTTCTGCTCGCCGCAGCCGATCTGCACCAGTACCTGCCGGATGATTTCAACCGCGACCAGTTCGGGCAGCGACGACAGCCGCGATGCGGCAAGAGCGATGCCGCTTTCATCCGGCTGCGCCAGTTGGGACATTGCCTCCTCTGCGCCCCGCTGTACCCGCTCGTAGAGCCGCCTCGCAGATGCCGCCAAGTCAGACAGGTTCTCGACCAAAGAGCCGCGAGACTCCTGTTGCAGGGCGGGCAGCAGCTTATGCCGGATGTAGTTCCGCGTGTAGGTCGGATCGACGTTCGTGCAATCTTCTCGCCAGTCAAGCTTTCGCCGGCGGAGATAGGCGACGATGTCTTCTCGCGTGACATCGAGCAGGGGACTGGCGAACCACGGGCCGTCGCCGAATCGCCGGGCGGGCCAGATGCCTGCAAGGCCGCGAAAACCGGTCCCGCGGCGCAGACGCTGGATGATCGTCTCGGCGTTGTCATTTTTCTGATGGCCCGTAGCCACCCACGTGCACCCGGAAGTCGCTGCAATCTCGCGGAGGGCCTCCAGCCGCAATCGCCGGGCTGCTGTCTCCACCGACAGCCGGTGTGTCTTCGCATAGGCCCGCACATCGACGGCCCTCGTGACGATCGGCAGTTCCAGTCGGGCTGCCTGCTCGACCACGAACCGCTCATCCTCGTCGCTCGCCAAGCCGCGCAATCGGTGATTCACATGGGCGCAAACGAGTTCCGCGGAAAGGAGCCCGTGAGCTCGAAGCGACTGGAGGACGTGCAGCAGGGCGGTCGAGTCCGCCCCGCCGGAAACAGCGAGCAGAATCCGATCCGCGCCTGCAAAAAGCCCGTGCAGGCGGATGAATCCGGCCACATTTTGTTCCATGCTGTCGGACACTCACATGATCCCGATCATCAGGTGGTTGCGCCGGCGAAACTGCGACGCCCGCCAATAAAAACGGGTCTGACATTACGCCAGACCCGTCAAACTTCGAAGGGACTGATCCGCTCTACTGGCCGCCTCTATCCGAAGTGGACAGATCCTGGATGCGCCGTTCTGCGTTTGCCTTGAGGTCGGTGAACTGGGCCTCCTTGACAATCGCCTCCTGGTACAGTTGCAGCGCCTCGGCCCGGCGGTGGAGTCTGTGGTCGAGGATCGCCGCCGCCTTGAAGCGGGCGGGATACGGCGTCGCCGGGTCCCACTGGTAGGCTCTCTGATAGAACTGCAGGGCGATCGTATAATCCCGGAAGTACTCGTGGATGCCGGCCATCTTGTATGCGACATCATCGATCTTGTCGCTGGTGGGGTACTGGCTGAGCAACTCGCTGTACTGATTGAGCGCTGCTCGCAGCAACTCTTCATCCTTGAGCACCGGCAGCGCGCCGGCTCTTCGCTCCGTATCGACCGCCTTGGCGTACAGGTCGTCGGCGGCCTGGATCTTCGCCGTGGCCTTCAGATCCGGCGTCAACACCTGTGGTGGGAGGACGTACCGATATTGAGGAATCCGGTCCAGGGCCTGAAGCTCCGTACGGGCCCAGGTCAGCTTGGTGTTATTGCCCGATACGTCATAATACTGGACGAGTTTCTCCAAGCTGCCGCGGTAGGCCTGACGCTGTGCAGTCATCTGCTCGACAAGGTCGATCTCGTCGGCCGAGGCCGCCATTTCCACCGGCATGGGTGTAGTGGTCTGAACGCCCGGCGTGTCGCGACTGGGCAGCCGCTGGCTGGTTCCCTGGTTGGGATTCTGGCACCCGACGACTACGGTCAAGAGTGCGATCATTGCTGCAGTTACAACTATCCTTGTCATTGCGAAACTCCTTATACAGCTCAGCAACCGTCGTTCTGCCGGTCCGGCAAGCAGGTACCTGATCTCCGCCTCCCCGTTGCCATGCCACCGGCGTGTCCAACGGGCATAGTAAAACGACCCCTGGCCCGCGCGTCAAGCACAAAGACACGGAAAAACTGACGGATATTATGGGAAGCAACCGCCCGATTCATGGATTTGTGCCGGAATGGTCGCCATGTGGCGGGATGGCCCTTCCGGGCGGATTTCGGTCTTCCGGCCGGTAGCCTACCCGCTATAATGGCCACCGGCCGGGTTTCAAAGGGTTGAATTTCAGGTGTCTGCAATGGCCAAGTCATGGAACGTGGATAGGCTTCTCGAAACAGTACGGGGCTTTCAGGCGGCGTGCGTCATCGCCGCTGCTGCTGAGTTGGATGTCTTTTCCTCGCTCAGCGGTGAGCCTGCCTCGGCGGACGTCCTGGCGGGGCGGATTGGCTCGGACCCGCGTGCGACCGCCATTCTCCTCGACGCCCTGGCCGCCCTCGAACTGCTGGCGAAGCAGGGCGACACGTACCGTGTTCCGCCGGAAGTCGCGGACATGCTCACGGAGACCTCGCCGACCAACGTCCTGTCCGCGGTGCGCCACCAGGCGAATTGTCTTCGCCGCTGGGCCCAGCTTGCCCGCGTGGTCAAGACGGGCCTGCCCGCGGAGCGGCCCCCCAGCATCCGGGGCGAGGCCGGCGATTGCGAGGCCTTCATCGGCGCGATGGACAATTTCGCTGCCTCCGTTGCACCGCAACTCATTGAAAGACTGTCCCCCCTGACATTCCAGCGGCTGCTGGACATCGGGGGCGCCTCGGGCACATGGACCATCGCCTTTCTCCGGGCCGTGCCCGATGCCACCGCCGTCCTGTTCGATCTGCCGCAGGTCATCCCGCTGGCTCGACAGCGGCTCACCCGTGCCGGCCTGATCGACCGGGTTACACTCGTGCCGGGTGACTTCTATACCGACCCGCTGCCAGGCGGCGCCGATTTCACATGGCTCAGCGCGATCGTCCACCAGAACTCCCGGCAGGAGAACCGCGACCTGTACGCCAAGATTCACGCCGCCCTGACGGCCGGAGGCGTCCTGGCCATCCGGGACGTCGTCATGGACGCCTCGCACACGCAGCCGGTCGGCGGCGCGCTGTTCGCCGTCAACATGCTTGTCGCCACGAAAGGTGGCGGCACGTTCACCTTCGACGAGCTCCGGGAGGACCTGACCTCCGCCGGCTTCTCCAACATCCGCCTGGCCCATCGCGACGAGTACATGAATTCCCTCATCGTCGCTAGAAAGTCCTGAGTGATGCAACCACTTATGACGTGCCTGACGGAACGTCACGGCGCACCTTCCCGTTGTCATGTCGCTGAGCCGCTGCGCGGCTGGTGTCGGGAAGAAACCAGGTTGGTTTGGGTGCCATGCTTACGCTCGCGTAAGCATGTCTTGCCCATCGAATGGAACATGCCTACGCAAGCGTAGACATGGCACCCGGCGGTCGCGCCGTGGCGTGAAATTCGAAATCGGAATATCGAGAACCCGAAACACGCACGAAGGACGAAAATCGCAAATTCGAAACCGGGCCGGGCCTGGCGCCAGCGTTTCGATCTTCAGAGCTTCAGGTTTTGGGATGTGTTTTGGACTTCGAGTTTCGTGCTTCGGATTTCCAGGGATAGACCGACCTTCTGGCATCAAGTTGCGCTGTGGTATTACGCTCTTTTGGTGATGGTGAACTCGGTGTATGGGGCGACGATTTCGAAGCCGAGGCCGGCATAGCATGCGATGGCCGCGTCGTTGTTCGCCCTCACGTTGAGGCCGACGTGCTCGACCTTCTGAAGGACCGACCGGCATAAACGGGCGGTCACCTGCCTGGCGTATCCCCGCCGGCGATAGGCCGGATGCGTGACGATATTGCCCAGGGCGGCCACGGCGTACCGCTCGGAATAAACGTGCACGCCCGCCACGCTGACCAGCCGGCCGTCCTGCCGAACGCCGAAGTATTGCCCGGTCTCCAGCGCCCGCAGATCGAACCAGTTGCCCGGATAGCTCTCCTGGTACAGCCGGACCAGGTCCACCGAGTCCCGCACCGTCAGTTGAGCGACCGCGGAGCAATCGATGTCCCGAACGCACGCAGTGTCCCGAAGCGCCATCTTGTAGTGCAGGCCATGGGACTCCAGCACGTGAGTCCAGGAAAAGGCGTGCTCTGCGCCCTGGCTCAGGTGTGCATAGAACAACTCGGGCAGCAGGGGGATGATCTCGCCGAGCAGCCTGTGCATGAGCTCCGGCTCTTGCGAGATCCCGACCAGCGTGGGCAGCGTCCGGCTCATGTAGATCATCGCGATCTCCTTCAGCTCCCCGCCTTCCTCCCAACCGTACCACGTCGTATAGGGCCAGAAGAAGTCGTCCAGGTCGCCGAGGCTGTAGATGTGCAACTCGGGACTGTGTCGCAGGAACGCCTCGATCTTTGGCCTGTTCTTAAGGTGTTGGACGTTCATCCGCCCGCCTTCTTGAGCCTGTATCGAATGATGGTCAGGTACTTCTCCGGCCCGCCCGTCCCGAACATTCCGGGCCCCTTGAGATACTCCTCTTCATGCTCGCCCGTCGTCACGTATCCGCTGTCCTTGACGAACTGCAGCAGCTTTCGAATCGTCGGCTCCTCCTCGCTGTACGGGCCGACGTGCAGGATCTCCGCGACCTGGCCGTACTCCCACGTCGCCAGGTCGGCGCAGCCCTGAAGCGCTCGCCGCTTGTTCCGGAAGCGAGCCGACGCTATCGGGCACGGGCATCGCGTACCGGCCGATCCATTGCTCTTTCCGCGTATCGAGCGACAACGGCCACCGGGCCCGCGGCGCCGGCTGCCTGGGACCCTTCGGCACACCTTTGAGCCTGTAATAGGTCTTGAACAGCAGGCCGAAAGCCTCGCTGCCCATGACAGTCGGATCGCCTTTGGCCTCGACGACAAGCACTCGCTGACTGGGCAGCGTGACGATCCGCGGCTCCAGCAGGTGCTTGACGTCCTCCAGCCGGGGCCCGCTCGGCATCACGAATAACGCCGCCGCACCGATCAGCACCAGTACAACGACCGCCACGCCTGCAATCACGACTGTCTTCGATTTCATGAACCATCTCCCGTCGTCGCAATCTCCGGGACCTTCCCGTCGGCTCCAGGCACGACTCCCGGCCCCTCTCATCATACACTGCGACCCGCCGCCATCCAAGAATCAATCGAGCGACCCGGGGGCGCTCGCCTGGAGCCTAGGCATTTCCCTGATAGACGCGCGTTTGGGCGGCTGCTAGTATCCCATAACCGTGTCGAAATCACGAGTGGAGTATGGACAAGGAGGTAAGCCATGGAAGGCAAGAGGCTCGCATTGATCTCCATGGTAGCTCTCGCCATAGGCGCCGCATCCGCACGGGCGGACATGAAGGGCAATGGCACAGACGCGTCACAAGGCGCAGGCAGGAACGTCCTTGCCGCTGCTTCCCCCCAGTTGCCCACAGCCTCACCGGCCAAACTCGTGACGGCCATGCCGTCACCATGTGAGGGAAACTCCGGACTCACGTGGGACGGGACCTGTCTCTGGGTCTCGGACCATGGAACGATGAAAGCGTACCGGGTCGATCCGAACACTGGCGCCGTGGTCCGGTCCATTCCGCTGCCGGGCACGTATCCGAACGGCCTGGCGTGGGATGGCTCTGCGCTTTGGTATGCCGAGTCGGACGGGGACAGGAGTTACAAGCTGGATCCTGCGGATGGGGCGGTGCTCCTCTCTTTTCCCTCACCTGGTCCCGGCCCTTCCGGGCTGGAGTTCGATGGGACTCACCTGTGGTGCAGCGATACCGCGACGGACTTCGCGTCGGGAACTCCGGACAGGATCTATTGCATGACACGCGGAGGGGCCGTCGTGGCCGTATTCGACGCCATTGGAGAGTTCCCGATGGGTATGGCGTTCGACGGCCGGTTCCTGTGGCACTCGGACAACGTGGCTCGCATGATCTATAAGCTGAACCCGGCGGATCTCTTCATCGTGGATGCATTTCCGTCTCCGGGAGCGTACCCTAATGACCTGGCATGGGATGGGCGGCCGTTGGTCGTCACCAAGATGATCGGCGACACGCGGCGCGTGGACCTTGGATTCTACCCTGTGTCATCCGACGCGGGGAGCGATTTGTGGGATGTGTCCACCGACGGCGCGCTTCTGATGGCCAATGCGCTCACGTGGGTCGCGCGGCCTCATGGACCATCCGCTGCCGCCGTCATTTTTGAGGATACCTTCCCATCGGCGACCATCGATACCGGCAACTGGACCCTGGTGAACGGCGCCACGGTGGATGGCGCCGGCATGGAAGAGCCTTCCGCCCCCTGTTCGCTGCGTTTGAACGGCTATCCCCATGGCGGCGACTCGGTTGAATCCGTCACGCTGGACTTGTCCTCCTGTTCCCGGGCGATGCTGACGTACCACTATCAGCGCACCGGCGGCGGCGAGTCGCCGGATGCAGATGACGATCTGATTGTCGAATATTCCAACGGCTCGACATGGGTGGAGTTAAGCCGGGAGCCGGGCCGGGGGCCGGATATGACAGTGTTCGTGAAGAGAACGCTGGTGCTGCCTGCGGAGGCACTGCACGCGGATTTCAGGTTCCGGATCCGAAGTGTCGGCACGGCGGACGCCTCACAGGCGTATGACGACTGGTTTGTCGATGACGTGAAGATCAAGGCGGAGACACCGGCAGCGCCAGCAGCCATCAACTCCGATGACGGCCCGGCGAACTGAGACGTTGGCTTCGAGCGTCATTGCCCGGGCGGCACCTACACCAGAGACTTCTCGAAATCGGCCACGCGTGGCGGCTTCTTGCCTTTGACTGCAACGACCTCGTGGCCTTCCCGTTTCAACTTTTCTGCGTGGCCCTCGATGCCGCCGGGAACCTTGGGGTTCAAGCCGCCGTCATCTTTGATGACCCGCCACCAGGGGGTGATGGTGCTCCTGCCGGCCTGGCGGTCCTCCTCAGCGGCCTCGGAGATGATGCGAAGGAAGATGCCCGTGGTCAGGGGACAGGTCGAGTCGGCCTTGAATGGCTCGGCCAGGCGTCGGCGAATCTGGCCGACGGTGACGAGCTTTCGCTCCGGAACGGTCCGCACGTACTCATCCACCATCATGGGCGTCGGTACAAGGATCTGGCGCCCGCCCATCGTCTTGACCCATTTGTCCGGTACCTCACAGACTTTCGGCAGACCCGCCACCGGATTTTCCAGCTTCTCCCGCCAGCTCTTTCGTGTTCGCACCATTCCGGGCCTCTCCTTTCATGGTCGTGTTCGCAGCTATTGTCCCGGGCTCGCCGGGGCATCGATTTCCGCGAACACGAGCGTACTCTATCCTGCCCGGCCGGAGACGTCAAGCCGGGCGATCCGCAGGCACGGGCACGTGTGCGACTACATCCCGTGGGGAAGACAAGGCTCGTTTGTCATGCTGAACGAAGTGAAGCATACCGGTAACGAACATAACCAACGCTCGTTCTCATGCTCGGCCCGGATCCTTCGCTACGCTCAGGATGACAGGGTCCATGCAACGGGCTGTCATCGGGCCGGGTGCCATGTCTACGCCCGTGCAGACATGTGAAGTCCAGTATTCAAAACATGCTTACGCGAGCGTAAGCATGGCACCCGGCTGCCACCCGAAGACACGAAATTGTCGATCGCAATCGGTAGTGAGCGGGGACGCTCGCCCTACGTGAAGGACGTTGGGCGTCATTCGCAGGTCGTGCGCACATCCGGAAAGAATTTTGATAATCCTGCTTGACGGGTGGGGGCGGGAGTTCTATGATTGTATTAGTTGCAGTAGTACAAGTGATTCGGGCGGAGCGTTATGCAGTTTCGGATCGACAATGCGTCGGACAGGCCGGTGTACCTGCAGATCATCGATCAGGTGAAGCGGGATATTGCCTTGGGCCGGCTGGCCAGGGAGGAGCGGCTGCCCACGGTGCGACAGCTTGCCCAACAGCTTGCCATCAATCCCAACACGATCGCCAAGGCGTACCGCCAGCTCGAGCAGGAGGGGATCATCGTCACTCGCTCCGGGGCGGGGGCGTTCGTCGCCGGGCTCGACAGCGCGCTGAGCCGGGCCGTGCGACGCAAGCTGATTTGCGATGAGCTGGAGCGGATCACCGTCGAAGCGTTCCACATGCAGATCGACAAGCAGACACTTACCGATTGGTTCAGCACGGCGTTGGAGAAATTCAACCTGATGTCCGGGAAGGAGTAGGTCGGGCAGATGTTCGGCGAGGGCGGAAATGAACAGCGGTGAGAGCGAGAAGGGCACCGTGATTGAATGCCGCGAGGTCACGAAGGTCTACAAAGGCGCGGGGGCCGGGCGTAAGACGTCGGTTCTCGCCCTGGACAATGTCTCGCTGTGCGTTGGCGGCGGGACGATCATCGGCCTGATCGGACCGAACGGGGCCGGCAAGACGACGTTCCTGAGCCTCATCGCGGGTCTGATTTTTCCGACCGGCGGCACGATTCGCGTCTGCGGGCATCCGGCACGGTCCCTGGAGGCCAGGCGCAGCCTGGGCTACGTCCCTGAGTCGCCGGCATTCCTGCCACGCTATTCCGCACGTGCGGTCCTGAAGCATCACGCCGCTCTGCATGGCCTGTCCAGGAAGGGCATCGCTGACGAGACCGAGAGGTTGTTGATCGAGCTGCGGCTTGAGGAGTATGCCGACCGCGCCGTGGGCGGGTTTTCGCAGGGAATGAGACAGCGCCTTGCGTTGGCCGTCGCGTTGCTCGACCGTCCAAGATTGCTGCTTCTGGATGAGCCGAGTAACGGCCTCGATCCAATTGGCGTCATCGAGTTGCGGCGCGTGCTCACGGAAGTCCGGGAATCCGGGGCAACGATCATCATCAGTTCCCATCGCCTGGGTGAGTTGGAGAAGCTGACATCGGAGTACGTTTTTCTGCACCAGGGCCGGATCCTCACGTTTGGCGGCGAAATGCCTGTCGGGCAAATGGCACGGCTGCGGATCGAGTTTCTGCCCGGCAGTCCCGCTATTCGCGAGGAAGCGTTGGCGCCTTACAGGCCGTTGGAGAAATCCGAGACGCGGCTGATCGTCGCTGTTAACGGCATTGAAGATGTCCCCGGCGTCGTCGGCTCGCTCGTACGGGCGGGGGCGGACATTACGGGCGTTGCTCTCGAACCCCAGGACATTGAACAGACCTTCATGCGTCTGTGCCATGGGAGGAGCCAGTCATGAAAGCCCGCACACTCATTGCGGAGACGTTCCTGCGGAAGGCGAGCCTTCGCTTCATGCACCTGTGCTGGCTCGGGACTTGTGCGGCGATCTTTCTGATTCCTATGCCGCCGGACGCGTGGCAGTGGGGAGGCTTCGTATTCGCGTGGACCGGATGCCTTCTGCCCCTGGTCCTTAGCGCCGGCATCTTCGGCGACGACATCGCGTCCGGCCGGATACGCATGGTGGTGACCGAGCCGATCCACCTTTGGGAGCTCTACCTGTACCGTTTTCTGGGATTATCATTGCAGGGGGCGGTCCACCTGTTGGCAGCAGGGGCGTTGATTCTGTTCCTGCATCGGCTGTCGGGCAGGGGAGGCATCGATCATTTCACCGTGTGGCTGCTCGCCTCGTGGCTGATCTTCAACGCCTGGGCTGCATTGTCCACATCCGTGTCCGTGGTGGCCAGCCGCGAGCAGAATTCCATGGTGCTGGTCCTGGCCACGATCGCGGCGGTGTTTCCGCTGTACATGCTCCTGCTGTTTTTTGAAGACAGCGCCGCCACGAAGATCTACCATGGAGTCTTGCAGTACGCAGGTCCGCCGGTGGAACTGCTGGTGCGGATGGGCCGGGGCAAGTGCAGCCTGCCGGGATGTGTCGCCAGTGTCGCTCACAGCCTTTTGTTGATTGTCCTGTATGGCGCGGCAGGAATTCTTCTGCTGAACAAGCGGGAATTCACGTATGTCGCCGATTGAAGGTACACTATGATGTCACGGTTAGATGTGCACGAGGATTGGCTATGAATGACAACCCGATTGTCGTTGAGGATTTGGTCAAGTACTACGATGGCCGGTGCGTGCTGGACGGGGTGAGCCTGCAGGTGCCGCGGGGGTGCATCTACGGCTTGCTCGGCCGCAACGGCTCGGGCAAGACCACGATGATCCGCATTCTGCTCGGCCTGGAGCCGCCGACGCGGGGCCGCACGTTCGTGTTGGGCGAGGAGTCCATGCGGCTGTCCGCCAACGCACACGGCCGCGTCGGCTACGTCGCGGAGGGGCACAACCTGATCCAGAGCTACAGGGTCCTGCGGCTCATCGGCCTGTGCAAGGGGCTGTCGCTGCAGTGGAACGGGGAGTTCTTCGGCCGCCTGGTCGAGACGTTCCGGCTGCCGATGGACCGCAAGGTTCGCGAGCTGTCTGCCGGCATGCGGGCACAACTCAATCTCGCCCTGGCGATGGCTATCGACCCCGAGCTGCTGATCCTCGACGACCCGACCCTCGGCCTCGACACCGTCGCTCGCCGGCAGTTTCTTGAGCTGGCCATTGACGTCATCCAGCGTCAGGGCAGGACGATCCTGTTCAGCTCGCACATCCTCGGCGACGTCGAGCGGATCGCCGACCGCGTCGGCGTCCTCGTCGCGGGCAAGATCGTCATCGATTGCACGCTGGAGGAGCTCAAGAACCGCATCAAGAAGCTCCGCATCATCTTCCCCGAGCGGGCGCCCGAGGACTTGTACATCACGGAGATCATCCATCAACAAAGCCAGGGCCGGGAGATGGTCCTGACCGTCGCCAACTGGAATCCGCAAAAGCAGGCGATTCTCGAAACGTTCAAGCCGGAAAGCTGCACGGAGATGCCCATGACGCTGGAGGACATCTTCGTCGAGTGCACCCGTCCCGCGTCGGCCCCCATCCTGCAGGAAAGCGAGGTGTAAGATGCTGACTCTGATCGCTCGTGAGATCCAGGACCATTACGTGCACATCGCGCTGGCGGGTTCTCGTCACCGTCGGCACCATCGCTCTGACAATCGTGGTCGCTGTCTGGGACATCGCGGAGATCAGCCCGGTGATTATTGGCCTGATGGTCCCCGTGTTGCTCGTCCTCTTCTGCCTCCTCGGCGCGTCGCAGATGTACACGGACCGGGCAAACCGGGTCTCCGCGCTGCTGGCGGCGTCGGCGGTCACGCGCAGTCGGATTCTGGCGGCGAGAGTCCTGGCCGGGGCCGCGATCATTCTCATGATGCTCGTGCCGCTGCTGATCACAGCCGTCGCGATCCTGCACTTCACATCGCTGCCTCCCACATGGTACGGGCGTACAATCGCCGAGGTGTTCGTAACAGTGGCCCTGACAGGTTTCGCCTGCTATTGTGTCGGCCTGCTGATGGGCTGGACGGCGAACAAGGTATTCCCCGCCTTGAGCGTCCTCTTCGGCATGGTGCTTGTCATGCTGTTTGTGACCGTCAAGGGCTTCGGGGCCCTGGCAATTGTGCTCCTGCTGCTGTTTTGCACCGCGGCGCTGCTGCGCGTGTGGTATCGCTTCACGTCCATTTCCTTGTAGGTGTCGGCTATGAAAACGCGAAGATACAGTACTCTGTACGTTCTAGCAACGGGTTTCCTCGTGCTGTTCGTGACCGTGCTTGTTCTGTTCTGGGCCCGGTGGGGCTGCGAATCCGCACGGTATTCGCTGCTTCCCGAGCAGGCCCGGACAGTCGTGGTCGACGCCTCGCGTCTCATTGCGCAAGACCGGTAGAGACCCAAACGGTATTCCCTTGCGTTTCGTCGCCCAGATAAGGCCGGAAGAGGTGTCTGCGCAGGGGCTTGGCATCCAGCAGTATCAGCGAGCCCACGAGCTTGGCTCGCCTGAATCGTCCGTGTACGTGTGGAGCAAGGGCGATAAAGACCCGCCATTCTATTTCGACCGATCTCGCGGCCTGATGGTGCTCGACTCCGTGATCCCGGTAATTCAATCGACCGGGAGCGCCGTGCCCAAGTCCGTCCTCCTGTATGCCGGTCCCGAGGGGATATCGGAAAAGCCTGACAAGCAGCTTGGCCGATTCCGCGATCCGGTCATGCGGCTCATTGCGGGCGACCTCGACCGTCCCATCGTGTACGACCGCAGCTTGCGGCGATTCTTCGCGATCCACTGGCCCAGCAAGACGGTCCACCAGGGCTCGCCGTTACCGGCTCGCGCCCTGCGCCGGTTGATTTCGGTTGGCCCCGCAAGCAGCCGGGATGCCTCTACATCAGCCTTGACACTCAGGTACCGCACTACACCTACGGCACGAACCCGGACCGGATCGTCGTCCTCGATGAGGCGGGACGCATCCAAATGCTCGATCTCACGACGCTGGCGTTCACCGGCTCCGTCGGCCGACTGCCGGATGTCGCGGCCCTGTTCGCCTCCGGCCGGCGGCCGCCGCCGGACGATCTGTTTGCATTCGAGGTCCATCCCGTGTTCTTCGGCAGGGGCGAGATATATGCCGGCTACGCTGTGGCGGCGCTGTCACGCGACGGCACCGCGATGCGGCTGGACGTGTTCGACGCCAATGGTCTGGCCGTGGGCGGGCAGGACGGCACCGTCACAGGGATTCCTCGGGGCGACGGCAGGGAGCGACATACAACTCTCCTGATGGTCACGGCCTTGTACGAGCGATTGCCGGGCGCGGCGGCCCTTTCTATAACGAAGTTCATTTTGGAAAGCCTGCATCCGCCGGTGCTGCTGTGGCTGTCCTATTTCACGGGGCCGGGCATCGAAGCGACTGCCGGCCATCGGTCGCTCTTCATCCTGCCGAACTCGTTCGCCGCGATGAAGAATACGGACCTCGCGTCGTCGGTAATCCCTTGTTTCGTGTCGGCGCTGCCGTTCCTGGTGCCCGGCCTGTTCGTGGGTATCGCGCTCGCACGGCTCGTTGGCGCTGATGCCCGTCGCGCGGGCGTGCCGGCCCGAACGAGACGGCTATGGATGGCGGCGACCGTCCTGTTCGCCTTGCCCGCATATGTCACGTACCAGATCACCCGGCCGAAGACCGCCCGCGTCACATGCCAGAACTGCGGCCGCGACCGATGGGTGGATGGGGAGAAATGCCATCATTGCGGCAGCCCGTGGCTCGTGCCCGAGTTGGTGCCGCCTGCCTGGCGCGTGATCGGCCGGCCGGAGGAGCAAACCTGCGACAACCCTTCCCCCCGGCCGGAGGAGACGATCTCAAGAAAGTTCGAAGTGTGATGCTTGATGTTTGAAGTGAGATGTGGGGGCTTCAAAAATCATACATCAAAAATCAGACATCAAACTTGGGAACCTCTGTCAGCGCCCTTTGTCCAATAATTGTGTCGGACACTTGATATTCCTGTTACCTCGACCCAATGGACTGCCTTGTATAGGCGAGGACCAAGTATGAGTGCTAGCAGCGTATCCATCCCGTTTCTTGCGGAGGCCCGGTCGGGCGATGGGGCAGCGATGGGCCACCTCGCCCGCGTGGTCTGGGATCGCCTGTACACGTTCGCCTTCCGGACCACGCTGGACCACAATGCGGCCGAGGACGTGGTCCAGGAGACGCTGCTGGCGATGATCTGCGGGCTCGGCACGCTGCGCGACAGCCGGCGGTTCTGGCCCTGGATTTACCGCATCGCCTGGAGCAAGATCCAGAACGGCCACCGCGACCGGCGCCTGCGGTCCTGCCTGGAAGCGAGACTGCTCCACGCCAAAGCCGCCGCGGGGGAGGACTCTGCCTGCGACGACACGCCCCTCGACGCTCAACTCCGCGAGGAGACTCAGCAGCAGATCACCGCCGCCGTCGAACAACTCAACAGTTGTCACCGCGACATCCTCCAGCTTCGCTGCTACGACGACCTCGACTACGCCGAGATCGCCGCCCGCACCCGCACCACCCCGGCGCGCGCCCGCATCCACTTCCACCGAGCCAAAAAGTCCCTGAAGACCCGCCTCGCCTGCTGCGTGTAAGAAGGAGGTGACGCTTCACATGTAGGGTGTGCCGTGCACACCACGACTCTGAGATTGGCGGCCCGTTGCGGGTCAGAGCTCGCCGAAACCAGGAAATCGTCGCATAGCAGATGGTTGTTACTCGCCTACAATGCTGATCCGACCGAAATCCGGCATGATGGGCCGCCGGCCCTCGCAAACGCACAGCCAATCCTGTTTGTAATAACCCTCTTTCACCCACTGGTGAAAGCTGGAATATGCCCATGCATGAGGGCATGTTACGAGCAAGTGCTTTGCCGGGTTGTAGTGGATGTAATTGACGCGATGGATCATGTCGCTCTCATCCCGAATGCGATGTTCCCAGAGCCGCTTCCGCCAAACCCCGCACTCCCGATGTTTCGGACGCGTGGGAGAAATGGTGTGCATGGCGTACCCTACGGCCTTCGATATGGTGAGAGAATAAGACCAGCGGTCGATTTGACAAGCCTTTCACGGATTTGTTCGTCACGGTGGCTTTCACGGCCGGAAGCAGCGGACGTAGAATGGCTCGACGGAGAGTCGCTGGCCCGCTGATAGCGTATCCGCGGTGTCTGGTGTTGTTCTATTTCGCGATGATTCCGCCGAGGCCGCCGGAGGTCAGGGTGGCGATGTTCGTCAGAATGCGGGGCAGGGCCAGGCCGCCGCGGCAGGCCAGGTACTTCGGACGCCATTCCGGGCCGAATTTGTCCTTATATTGCCGCAGGCCCTGGAAGTTATAGAAGTGCTCCCCGTGGCGAAAGAGCAAGGCGCCGGCCTTGGTCCAGAAGGGGGCCAGGGCCCGATTCTCCAGGCCCGACAAGGGGGCCATGCCCAGATTGAACCACGCGTAGCCCTGCCCTCTGCCCCATAGCATCAGCTCGATGAACAGGTAGTCCATGATGCCTTCCGGGCAGCTCGGCAGGTGGCGCATCAGGTCAACGGACAGCTCCTCCTTCCCCGCGCCCTGCCAGAGATTGGCAAACGCGGCGATCCCGTCGGGGCTGTCCACGACGGCGACGGGGCACCGCGAGATGTACGCAGGGTCGAAGAAGCCCAGCGAGAATCCCTTCTCCCTCGTATTCTTCTCCCGCAGCCAGGCATCCGAGACACGCGTCAGCGAGTCCAGGATGGCCGGGACCTGGTCTGCAGGCAGTATCCGGAAGGTGTAATTGTCCTTCGCGGTCTTGTTGTGGGAGTGTCGCAATCCCTTTCTGGCGTTGCCTTCCAGTGAGAAGGATGCGAGGGACACCCGCGCCTCTTCCCCGAGCTTCAAGAACGTCATACCCAGATTCGTGTACAGATCGAGAGCCTGCGCATCGACCTGGTAGAACACGGGCTGGCCATCATAGCGGTCGCAGATCTCGAGAAACTTCCAGGCGAGGTCCTCCCATTGCTCCTGAGGTCCGATCGGATCGCCCATGGCGACCCATGTGCGATTCTCGACGCCGTACATGATGAACGCATCCTGCCTGTCGCTGAAGACGAACTGCTTATCGCCCAGCAGGGCCAGGCAGGCATAGGTCTTTGGCGACGCATCGACAATCTCACGGACTTTCGCCAGCGTACTTTGGTCCAGCACTTCCGGGTTGGGCTGTGTCGGCACGAGGAGTCGCGCTCCGGCATAAAGAAGGATCAAGGCGACTGCTCCCGCCGTCGCTCGCAGGAACCGCGGCGCATCGCCCCGGAACGTGAATTTCCACCACAGGTCATGGGAGTAGTCCACGTGTTTGTAGGCGAACAGGCCCAACCATACGGAGCACAGCAGGACGATGAGAATCAGCGTCATCCATCCCGGGCTGAACCATTGTGTGGTGAGAGAGGCCTTGCGGTAGAACTGGCTCCGGCAGGGCAGGAGGGCCGCCAGCATGACGCCGAGGATAATCGCCTCTTCGTAGTCCAGTCCCTTGAGCAGGGAAAAGCCGATGCCGGCAGCGAGCAAGAGGATCGTGAGGTGGTACGCGCCGTCCAGGCGTCGTTGCAGGCCGCGAGCCAGGATCAGCAGCGCCGCACCCGTGAGGCTGCCGAGGAAGTGGGATAGCTCGATCGCCGGAAGAGGCAGCAGGTCCCGAAGCACCTCGAACCGTCCCCGGACCGGCGGCAGGGCGCCGGAGAATAGAAGGATCGCTCCGGCCACGAACACGGCGAAGGCGAATACCTGCGGCACGACCGCCGAGCCCCATTTCCCAATGCGAATGCCGACGCGCTTGACGGTGGGCATTTGGGGCAGAATCTCGTGAATGGTCAACAACATGACGCCCAGCATCAACGGCAGAAAGTAATAGATGAACCGATACAGAAGCAACGCCGCTGTCAGAGCCGCCGCATCGCTGTCGTCGGCGAGGGACAACAGCAGGACGGTCTCGAAAACGCCAAGTCCTCCCGGGACGTAACTGAGCAGCCCGGCCGACTGGGCAAGCATGAAGATGCCGAGGAACCTGGCGAACGTTACGTGCAGCCCCTCCGGGAGCAGAACAAACAGGACTCCGGCCGCCAGCAGCCAGTCGAGAGCCGAGATCCCAACCTGACCGACGGCCAACGCCAGCGAGGGCACAGGCAACTCCCACCCGCGAATGTTCAGTGGACGCCGGCGCAGTGCGACACCGACCAGATAGACGCCCACGACCAGGAGAAAGACAATCCCGATCATCCAGATGGATTGGAAGGGCAGGTGCAATTCCTGCGGCACGGGCAGCGATTGCCACTCCAGCACAAGCACGGCACCGCCGACAGCGAAGAGACCCAGCCAGAATGTAAGGCTGCAAAAGAGGATCAGCTCCGTGAGATCGTTGGCAGACACACCTAATGCCGAATAGACTCGGTATCGAGCGGCGCTTCCCCCGACGATCGTTACATTGTTGCTGAAGGCGTACCCGATGAACGAGGCGAAGGCGAGCCTGTGATAGGCGAGCGGATGACGCACGTACCGCAGCGCGAGTGCGTCGCTGCCGGTCAGGACCAGATAGTTGAGGATGGTGAGTACGAAGGCGGCCAGCACGTTGCCGCGAGGCACCTGCCCGATCTGACGGGCGATGTCGTGGACGCGGTAGGCCTTCAGTTCGTGATGAATGACAACGGCGGCCACGACGAACAGACAGACGCTGATGATGGAACCGGCATTTCTAAGGAGTTTCCGTTTCGTGTCCATACTCACCGACTCGCCCAATGCATAACAGACAAGGTCCTGAATCGTGCCGGCTATTCTATCGATATTCTCCATCGAACGTAACGAGTATTCTACGCAGCCGGGGAGGATCGGGTGCACGAAAGATTGTGGTACGGCAGACATGGGGTGATACCGACTATGGTTGAGTATCTCATATCGCTGGGTGGCATCGGCAAAGCCGAAAGCTTTGCCGATGGCGAATGGGCAAACCGTCGGCAAGCTGCGCTTGCCGCTGCCACCCGGATCCTGCTTGTCGCTTCGGTGGACAAACGAAGAGGCAGGCTTGGGGGCCTGCCTCGTGAAACGTGCTTGCGGGATACCGATGTCCGTCAGGGCCAGAAGTGGCGGAGGTAGTCGATGCTCTTTCTGGCGATGGTTTCGGGGTCGGGGTCGTACTTGAAGACCTCGACGGAGAGCCACTTGTCGTAGCCGATGTCGCGGACGGCCTGGGCGATGGGGGCGTAATCGACCTCGCCCATGCCGGGGCCGTAGAGGTTTGGATCGTTCACATGGAAATGACCGATGTCCCCGACCTTCACTGCGCGGATAACCGCCGGTACGGGCCTGGATTCCGAGCTCATCGCCTTGACATCGAGATGGATCTTGAAATTCGGATGGCCGATCTCGCGAACCATTTTCATGCCTTCCTCGACGGTGTTGACGAAGTTCGTCTCGGCGGGCGAGAGCGGCTCGAAACAGATCGTCAGGCCCAGCTCACCGGCCTGGTCGAGCACCGAGCTGAGCAGATCGACCGCCCGGCGCCATGCGCCCTCTCTGGTCTGGCCCTCGATGATATCTCGCTGCTTGGGCGAGCCGAGGACGAGGACCTTGCCGCCGAGATCGCTGCACAGGTCGAGCAGAGCGGTCAGGTAATCCCGCGTCCGCTGCCATGTGGCCTGGTCCGGCGTGGTCATGTGCAGGGGCGGAAGATCTTTTGCTCCCCCGGGCCTCGCGAACAGCCAGTGCAGGCCGACCGTTTCGAGCCCGTGGTCGGCGATGAC
The DNA here is from genome assembly GCA_963708075.1 of Sedimentisphaerales bacterium. Classification (GTDB taxonomy): domain Bacteria; phylum Planctomycetota; class Phycisphaerae; order Sedimentisphaerales; family Anaerobacaceae; genus PLanc-01. The sequence goes on along the minus strand of OY970194.1, from coordinate 1,645,885 downwards.
CTTGCGGGTTTCCTTGCGCTGCCGCTTCGTGACCTCGGTCGCGGAGGGAGCCAGCGTGAAGGGGGCAAGCTCCAGGCCGTGATAGCCGAGCCGGCTCGCGACAGCGGCGATCTCGGCCATCGGCCGGGCCTCGAACATCTCGTTGCAGAGGGCAAATCTCATCTCTGAGTTTCCAGTTTTCAGTTGTCAGTTCCCAGTGCGCAACTGTCAACTGGGAACTGACAACTGTCTACTCTCTTAGACACGCTCCGGCACCACGAACGGCTCGCGGTAGTTGCGTTTCAGGAACATGTTGGCCATCTCGCTGTTCTCGCCGACGTACTGCTCCTTCTCGGGATCCATCGTGAGTACCGGGCCCATCGTGATGGGCTCTTTCGTAAGGTCCACCTCGTTGGCGGCCAGATGGTCGAGCATCCTGTTGAATGAGTCCATCATCTCGGCATTGTCGCCGATGGCGGCCTTGATCTCGTCAACGGTCGCCTTCTTGCCCAGGCGGTAGGAGGTGTTGGCCATGTGGCACAGGGCGGCCGAGAGATGTCCGACCTCGATGTCGGCGTTCTGGTCGCTGCGTTTGCGGCTGCGCACGGCCTTGATGAAGTTCTCATGGTGTCCTTCGCCGCCGCGGCCGGAGAACTGCTGAATCTTCTTGCCGTCGTTATCGAAGACCCAACCGCCGCCGTCGCCGGAGGGGAAGTACCCGCCTTCGCACTGAACGCAGTCGCCGATATCGACACCGGTCCGGCGGTAGTTGTCCATCGTGCGCTCGCCTTTCTTCGTAGGCAGCCCGCGCACTTCGAAGATCAGCGGAGCCGGCTTGTAGTCAAAGAAGGCGATCTGGGTATTGGCCGTCTCGCCCACATCCCCGACCTCGCTGACGCCGAACCGGCCGCCGATGCTGAAGGCTCTCGTCGGCAGTCCGGGATTGCCCAGCGCCCAGCGGGCGATGTCCATCTCGTGGGGACCCTGGTTGCCGATGTCGCCGTTGCCGGTGTTCCAGACCCAGTGCCAGACGTAATGCAACTGCTCGCGCTGCAGCGGTGTCATTTCGGCCGGGCCGCACCAGAGGTTGTAGTCCACGCTGGCCGGTATAGGCTTGGGACCATTCGTGCCCTTGACGATCCCATTAGTGCCGGGGCCGCGGCCTTTGTAGCAGAACCCGCGAACCCACTTGATCTTGCCGATGTGACCTTCGCGAATCCACTCGAACGCCGCCTTGTGGGCTTCGGACGAGCGTTTCTGCGTGCCGATCTGGACGATGCGGTTGTACTTGCGGGCGGCCTCGACCATCTTGCGGCCCTCCCAGATCTCATGGCAAGCGGGTTTCTCGATGTACACGTCTTTGCCCGCCTGGCAGGCCCAGACCGTCACCAGCGCGTGCCAGTGGTTCGGCGTGGCCGACGTGATCGCGTCGATCTCCTTGTCCTCCAGCAGCTTGCGGAAGTCCACGTATGTCTTGAGCTTGACGCCGTTCTCTTTCTCGAAATTGGCAGCCCTCCTGTCAAGCTGATTGCGATCGGCGTCGCTAATCGCCACGAGGCGGACGCCCGGGATCTTGCTGAAGATGCCCATGTGTCCGCCGCCCTGGCTTCCGACGCCCACGATGCCCAGGCGGATGTCGTCATTGGCCCCCAGCACGCGTGAGGCCGGTGCCGCCATCGCCAGGCCGGCGCCCACGGCCATCGAAGTCCTGAGAAAGTCACGACGTGTCACGTTGCTCATAGTCTGACCCTTTCCATTGATGATTGATGATTGATCATTGATGAAGGAAGGTCCGACCTCCTATTTCAATTATCCATCATCAATCATCCATTATCAATTACGTCATTTGCTGCCGGCCGCCGAAGCGTATTCACGATACAGTTCGGCCACTTTGCCTTGTTTCTCATCGCCTCTGTGGAAGTAGAAGCGGTACTTGAATGTTGCACTCTGGCCGGCCGGGATCACGAAGTCCCCTGCGCCGGCGGGCTTTTTCTCGAAATCGTGGATGCCGAACGGATTGACGGCGAACAGCCCGTAGTCGCGGACGTGCCACCACGTCGGATGCCGCGGGTTCTCCGGGTGGTCGAAGATCGCCACGCCGACGACCTCGTCGTTGACCGGCCCGTAGTAGTCGCACCACGTGGCCCGCTTGCCCCACGTAGCGTTGTCCGTCAGGCCTTCGCTGTTGATGATATGGCCCTTGGCCGCTTCGCCTCTGGCTTTCATGGCCTTCGTCGGCGTGGTCTGCATTGTCGGGGCCAGGCGGATCGCCATCGAGCCTTCCTTCGTGTCGCCCATGGTCACCTGGCCCTGGGAGGCGTGGATCGTCACCTCGAAGTCCATCATCGTGCCCTCGGGCCGGTTGTAGAACCGGTGCATCCGCGTGTCGGTGCAGATGAGCTTGCCGTCCGGGGCGATCCAGTTGTTTTGCGATTTGATCACGCCGACCTTCGGCCCGGAGCTGATTTCGACGAACTTGTCGTGGACGATCTTGCCTTTGCCGTCGGTCCAGAAATCGACGTCGTTGACGTTGCCGTGGGTGTACCAGAGCGACTTGTGATGAGGATGGTCGCGCTCCTCGTCGGGTCCGCCGTCGGCGATGGGCCAGTGCCGAATGACCGGCATGCCCGTCGGGCCGATCACCGGGTAGAAGTATGGCCGGATGACGTCCTTCATGCAGTATTCTGTGAACAGCTTGCCGTCGATCTCCACGGTGACCTTCTTATCGTGCTCGGTGATCTTGACACCGCTCGCGCTGGGTTTGGGGGCCGACTGGGCCTTGGCCACCATCTGCTCGAAGACCTCCCGCTGCTCCGCCAGGGCCTTCACCCGGTCGGCGGGCTTGGTCCGGCCCTCCAGCAGGACCCAGCCGTCGTAGTTCGTCGCGACGAGCAGGTTGATCAACTGCTGGTACGGATAATCGTCGAGGTTCAACTCGCGGACGTGGGCGGTGTCGCCGAACCGCGAACGCACGAGGTTGAAGTTGTACTCCAGGCCCTGACCTTCGAGGTCTTGCGAGTTGCAGTTCCAGCACACTCCGGCATTGGGATGGGTCGCCACGTCCATGATCGCCTTCATCGTGGGCAGCAGCGAGCATCCGCCATGGACCTCCAGTCGCAGCTTCTGGCCGTACCCGGCCGCGAATTCGGCCAGCTCATTCAACGATTCGCCGATCTGCCGGATGGTCTTCTCATAGGGCACGCCCTTGGGCAGGTCGTTCGGCTTGACCTTGACGCCGAGCCCGCCGCAATCGTGGGACAGCTTGATGTACTCCTTGGCTCCGGCGATGTCCTTCGCCAGTTTGTCGCTCTCGGCGTAATGGAAGGCGAAATTCGTGCCCATGCCTACCAGCGTGATGCCGCTGTCGGCGAAGCGGGCCTTGACCTCTCGCCGCTGGGCCTCGGTCAGGTTCGATTCCACCTTGTGGGCGTGCTCCACCCGCAGTTCCACGCCCGGGACACCCGTCTTCTTGCAGTTCGCGATCACCGTCGGCAGGTCCCAGTCCTGGCCCCACAGATAGGTCACGAGGCCGAACTTCATCTTGGAGCCCGAACTGCCGGCCAGCGCCAGGCCCCGGCTCAGCGGACCGGCCGCCAGAACCCCCGCACCCAAAACGACTGAACTCCTGAGAAACTCCCGACGTGTGCTGCGACCCTGGCTCATACCGCCGCCTTTCCGTAAACGATGTGCCCAAAACGAGAACGACGCATCTCCTGCGTATCCATCCATCTGTCCCTACTGTGACTTTGACACCCGCCGATCGACCGAATCGCCGCTCCCCCGCAATATCCGCCGCAGCAGTTCACCCATCTTCGAACGGCGCCAGTAAAGACGGATTATCCGCCTCAAAAATTGCACTGTCAAGCCAAAACCCGGCGCCCGGTGCCTATGGTGTGCGGGCAAATTTTGCGGGGACGCTTCCATTTGTCATGTCGGGTCGCCGCGCCGGTTCTCGCTGGTATCGGGAAGAAATGGGATGGTTCGGGTGCCATGCTTACGCTCGCGTAAGCATGCCTTGCCATCGAGTGGAACATGTCTACGCAAGCGTAGACATGGCACCCAGCCGGTTAGTCTCTCAGGAGTCACTGTACCTCTTCGAAGTGGTTGCCTGGGGTGCTGCACACCGGGCATGTCTGCGGGGGCTCGTCGACGGCCAGATCGCCGCACTCGCCGCACACATACATCCTGCGTGGCGGCAGGTCCTGTCCCCCCTTGATGTGCCGCAAGGCCGCCAGGCACAGGCTCTGATGGACCTGCTCGGCGGCCATGGCGTTCTGAAACGATTCGACGGCCGTCACGTTGTCCTCCTGCATGGCCATCGCCTCGTAGCGTGGGTACACGTCCCTGGATTCGATGCTCTCACCGCTGGTCGCCTCCTGGAGGTTCTCCGCTGTGGATCTGACCTCGCCGATAGCCCGCAGGTCGACGATGGCGTGTACGGCCTCGCCTGCAGCCGCCGCCCGGAACAGCTTCGCCACCTCCGGATAGCCATCCTCGTCCGCCTTCCGGGCAAACGCCAGATACTTGCAGTGCGTCTGGCTCTCGCTCGCAAACGCATCCTTGAGATTCTCCATCGTCGCCATCACCGACTCCTTTCAATAGCCGCTGATGAACCTGCACCGTGTCTCTCATCCATACAGGTACTGTGCAGCCGCCGCTCATGGTTCAGCAATTCCAGCCGGGCGTCTGCTATCCGCGAACCGATCGATCCCGATACACACCCCGGCCTGCTCCACCAAAAGCCCGTTGCGCATCGTACGTCACGATCTCCTGCGATTTTCTGTAGATTAACGCACGGTTCTGCCGAAGAAATAAATTGGAGAATATGTTCTCGGACTGTGCGCGGGGTGGATTCACTGGTAAATGCTTGCAGTTGATGGAGTTATGAGCGAAGGTCGGAACCGGCTGGCGGATTTGATCGCCATGGTGATTCTGTTCCTCATGGCGACGGGGGCGGTGATGGTATTTTCGGCCGGCGCCAACCTGAGCTATGAATTCGAATGGCGGCGGTTCTACGAGTACCCGGGCCTGCGCCAAATCATGTTCTTCCCCATCGCCGTCGTGGCGCTGTTTATGGCATCTCTGCCTGATTATCGCTTCTGGAGCTATCGTACGAAGTGGTACAAATGGCCGGCGCTCTGGCTGTTAGTGCTGGCTGCGGTGCTACTTACGTTGGTCTTGATTCCGTCGGTAGGTACGGAGATGTATGGGGCCCGACGCTGGCTTCGGGTGCCTCTGGGACCCGTCAGCATCAGCTCTCAGCCATCGGAACTGGCCAAATGGACGATGGTGCTCTTCCTGGCGGGGGCATGCGGCAAGTTGGACGGCGGCATAAGGCTGTTCTGGACGCGGTTTCTGCCGTTGTGTGCACTGATCGGCATGGTGTGCGGGCTGATCATCATTGAGGACCTCGGCACCGCTGTGTTCATTGGGCTGATCAGCTTCCTGATGCTGGTGATCGCCGGCGCGAGATGGTGGCACGTGCTGATGCCGTTACCCTTTGGTGTAGCAGGGTTTATAGCGGTTCTGTATAATTCTCCGCAACGCCTTGACCGTGTGCTCGCGTTCCTCTACCCGGAGCGATACGGCGACTCCGTGGCGTATCAGGCGAACCAGTCGCTCATTGCCATCGGCTCCGGCGGGGTTCTCGGCAAGGGGCTCGGCCAGGGCACCTGCAAGTACGGACACCTGCCCGAAGACACCACTGATTTTATCTTCTCCATCGTCGGCGAGGAGCTTGGGCTGCTCGGGACGATTGGGCTGATCGTGCTCTTTATTCTGTTTATCTGCCTGGGTTTACTGGTCGTGCTTCGCTGTCGGGATCGGTTCGCCCGGCTGCTTGCGACGGGCATCGTGCTCACCATCGGGCTTCAGGCCGCCCTGAACATAGGCGTCGTGACCGTCGTCCTGCCCACCAAGGGCATCCCGCTGCCGTTTGTCAGTGCCGGGGGCACGAGCATGCTGCTATCATCTGCGGCGGTCGGAGTCCTCCTGAGTATCGCTGTGCGCAGCACGTCAACCGAGCCATCGGTAAGTGACTATCTGAGCGAGACTTAGGAAAGGCATCGCCGTGGCGCTACGGCGTCTTTTTCCCATTTTTCACGTGCGTTTTCGGGCATTTTCGGGTATACTGTTGGCTGGGTGACGGCTCGATGTGCCGTGACCTGATGGGCGAGGGAATGGGGGCGTGAAACAGCCGGAGAAAGGGCGCTGCAATAAGATCACGACTTGCTACGACCGTCCTGCTCGTTTTGTCGGCAATTGTCGTGCCGGTGGTCGCCCGCGGTCCAGACACAAGTCGCGCCCCACAATGTGAAATCATCATCAAGCTGCGTCCGCAGGCAACAGAAAAGCGGGGGGACGACGGCACGTCTCTTCTGCCCAAGAGTCTACAAACGCTTCACAAGCACGGCCATGTGCGAGAGACCAGAGCGTTAGTGACACGTTCCGAACGACAGCGGACAAGGTCCCGGATGCTCCGGACGCGGCAGCAGGGACGTCTTGTACTGCGTCAGGGGCGTAACCGCGATAGCGGAGACGTGCCTGATCTGAGTGGTATCTACCGTGTTCGGGTGGATGCCGGAACTCGTGACACGATTGCCGATCTTCTGGAGGCCCTGCGGCGGGACCCGGACGTAGAGTATGCCGAACTGAGCCATGCCATCTCTATCTGCAGGGAACCGAATGACCCGGAATACTGCAGGCAGTGGGGCATGGAGAAAATCGCGGCCCCCGAGGCCTGGGAGACCTGCCGGGGCAGCGACGACGTGGTCATCGCCGTGATCGATACAGGCGTGGACTATACCCACCGCGACCTTCAGGCCAACATCTGGTGCAACGAGGCGGAACTGAATGGGGTGCCCGGCGTGGACGACGACGATAACGGCTATATCGACGATGTCCATGGGTACAACTTCGCGTACAACAACAGTGACCCGAATGATGACCATGGCCACGGGACGCAAGTCGCCGGGATAGCCGCTGCGGTCGGAAATAATGGGCTTGATATCGCAGGTGTGTGTTGGAACGCCCGCGTCATAGCCTTGAAGATTCTCGACGCCGCGGGTGACGGCACCTCGGCCGATGCGGCCCCCGCGATCTACTACGCTGTCGCCAATGGGGCCGATGTGATCTCGCTGAGTTGGGGCGGCGAGGATGAATCGCAGGTGATCCAGGACGCTATCGCGTACGCCCGGCGGCAGGGCGTGATCGTTGTCGCGGCCGCGGGCAACGAGGGTTCCGATACACCGTTCTACCCGGCGGCGTACCCCGAGGTCATCGCGGTGGCGGCAACGGAATCGAACGATAAGCGGCACTTCCTGTCGAATTATGGTGACTGGGTGGATATTGCGGCGCCGGGACGTGATATCCTCTCCCTTCGCGCCTCGCATATCTCCTCGCCGGCGGGCAATGATACATACACAATAACGGTGTCGGGCACGTCGATGGCCACCCCGCATGTCTCCGGGGCGTGTGCGTTGCTGCTGGCCGCCAATCCGCTCCTCACGATCGAGGAAGTGGAGCAGATCGTGCTGTCCACGGGCGACGCGATTGCGGCGGGTATCTGCGCATCCGACAGCCGGCTGAACGTGGGCCGGGCAATGCGTGCGGCGGTGCCCTCACAGGGGGCCGTGCGATTCGATCAGCCGGCATATGCAGAGGGTGACGAGATCGGCGTACTCCTGGCGGATGGGGATCTGGGCGGCTCCGGGACACAATCCGTGCTGATCGTTACGGATGGGGGAGATACAGAAACGGTGACACTCGTTGAGACTGTGGAGGCCAGGGGCGTGTTCCGCGGCGCCGTGGCGAGTGAACGCGGCAGGCTCCAGACTGGGGATGGACGCGTACAGGCGGAGAATGGCGAACGCGTTGTCGCGCGGTATCTGAACGCGGATGACGGCTCCCAAAGGCCGAACCAATGGATCGAGGCATCCGCCCACATGGATTACGAGGCTCCCTCGCTCACGGAACAGACGGTCCAGATCCGTGGCGGGACTGTGCGAGTTGAGCTGGTGACGAGCGAGCCAACACGAGCCGAGATTCGCTACGCCGACACACTGGCCGGGCCCTTCTCCCTGAACGCCACGGATACGGAACTGAGTGACCGGCACGCCATCAAGATCCTGGGGCCGACGCCGGGGACCGCGTACTACTTTCTTGTGGCGATGGCGGACCGGGCAGGAAACGAAGCAATAGCCGACAACGAGGGGCGATATTATTCCTTTGAGATCAGCGGCGACTTCGCGGGGTTCCGCGTGCCGAGCGTGTACCCGACGATTCAGGCCGCCATTGACGACGCCTGGAACGGCGACACGGTCTGGGTCGCCGATGGCACGTACTCAGGCGAGGGCAACATCGAGATCGACTTTGGTGGCAAAGCGATCACTGTGCGCAGCGAGAATGGCCCGCAATCGTGTATCATCGATTGCCGGGGCGAGGGCCGGGCCTTCGCGTTCCAAGGCGGGGAGGGCAAAGACGCCGTCCTGGAGGGCTTCACGATCAGCAACGGCGGCAATGCGGACTACGGCGGGGGCATTCAGTGCATCGCCAGCAGCCCGACAATCCGCAATTGTATCTTCCGCAAGAATTCCGCCGACGAATATGGCGGCGGACTGTGCAACTCCTACGGCAGCCATCCAACCGTTGCCGGCTGCACGTTCGAGGACAACACGTGCTCCGTAAAGCGTGTCGTCGGCAGTGGCGGCGGCATGGCCAATGGGCAGAAGAGCAGCCCTACCGTTGAAGATTGCACCTTCATCGGAAACTCCGCAAGCTTGACCGGAGGGGCGATGGCGAATTTCACCGGCAGCGGCGCCCGCGTGATTCGCTGCGTATTCACCGGCAATTCCGGCGAGCAGGGCGGTGCCGTGGACAGCCGCGGCAGTCACTCAACGTTTTCACACTGCCTCTTCTCAGGCAACTCGGCGAAGACCATCGGCGCCATGTCCATCTCGGAGAACAGCGACGTAACGTTGTCGAACTGCGTCTTCAGCGGCAACCGCGCTGAGCGTACCGGCGGCGCGATGTTGATCGAGAAATCGGTTGCGAGAGTGATGAACTGCACGATCAGCGGTAACCAGGCCGGGCAGAAATATGGAGGAGTCCTCAGCGGTGGGGACGGCGTGCTCCGCATGGAGAACTGCATCCTGTGGGCGAATGTAGACACAGCCAATGGGCTCGGCTCGGAGCTTGCACAGGCCGCGAGGAACGGCGGCGAAATCGCAATGGATTATTGCTGCGTGGAAGGCCTCACGGGCACCCTCGGCGGCATCGGCAATATCGGCTCCGATCCCCGGTTTGTGGATATGTCCAATGGGGATTATCACCTCCGCACCCAGGGCCGGCGATGGGATGAAAGCTTGGCGAGATGGATACAGGACAGCGAGACCAGCCCGTGCATCGACGCAGGCAATCCCGGCCGGGCTTTGGGCGATGAGCCGAGCGCGATTCCGGGCGATCCGAACAACCTGACGGCGGCGAACCCCCGGATCGACATGGGCGCCTATGGCGGCACGGTTGAGGCGGGCATAGCCCCGCCGCAATGGATGCTGTTGGCCGACATCACCAATGATAACCGCGTGGACTGGCTCGATTTGACGCACTTGGCTACGGATTGGGCGACCGTCGGCGAGAGCAGCCCCGGCGACCTCTCACGCGACGGCGCTGTCGGCGGGCCGGACCTGGCCCTGCTCGGCAGCCAGTGGCGCCACAAGGCAGGATCAGCGGCCGCAAGTACCATCATACCGTAAGAAAGCGTGTGAAAAGCAACCCATCTTCATCGCCCTGCACTCTTTGGGATACGGCCCTCACGGAGCGGACAAAACAGTGTACAAATCGGCCCGGCAGCGAGTAGGATAGGAACGAGGTTTCTGCGATAGGCTCGAAGTGGGGCTGTCGCTGAGTAAGGGTGTGGCCGAGGTAGTTAGGCAAGGGGCAAGTGTGAGCAAGGTGTCGTTTTTCTTCGCGGGTGGCGGGACAGGCGGGCACATTTACCCGGCCTTGGCCGTCGCTGAGCAAATCCTCAAGCAGCAGCCGGATGCCGGCATTCACTTCTTCCACAGCACGCGGGCGGTCGATGAGCATATCCTGGGCAAGACGCCGTTCGCACGCACGCCGCTGCCGGCGGTCGGGCTGGCCTCGCACCCCTTGAAGTTCCTGCGATTCCTGTGGACGTTTCGGCGAAGTTACACTCGGGCCAAAAAGCTGATCGCCGATGTAGGGGCGGGTTTGAAACCCGCCCATGCGGTCGTGGTCGGAGCCGGCGGCTTCGTCGCGGCGCCGGTGTGCCTGGCGGGGCGAAAGTTGGGCGTTCCCGTGACACTGTTGAACGTTGACCTTATACCCGGGCGGGCCAACAAGCTCGCCGCACGCTGGGCGGATGAAATCTTCGTGCAGTTTGAGGAGAGCGGCAAGTACTTCCAGCGAAGCCGGGCGAGGATCAACGTGGTCGGCTGTCCCCTGCGCAGCGGCTTTGCGCATCCGCACCCGGAGGCGGCGATCCAGGACTTGGGCCTGGACCCTGCCAAAAAGGTCCTGCTCATCACCGGCGCCTCCAGCGGCTCGGCCCGTATCAACGAGGCGGTCTGCGGCCTGCTCGGTCAGTTGGCTCAGTTCGCTGACTCCTGGCAAATCGTGCATCTGACGGGGCTCGACAACTATGAGACGGTCCTGAATGGATACAAGGAGGCCCGGATTGCCCACAAAGTGGTGGCCTACTACGAGGGGATGCCGGACCTGTTGGCCGCGGCGGACCTGGTAGTCGGCCGCAGCGGGGCGGTCAGCGTCGCCGAGTACGCGGCTGCCGGCGTCCCGAGCATCTGCATGCCCTATCCGCACCACAAAGACATGCACCAGTACCGCAACGCCGGCAAGCTCGTCGAGGTCGGCGCCGCCATCGTCGTGGACGACGTCTCCAACGTGCAGGACCGCACCGAATGGCTCGCCGAGGAGTTGCAGACCCTGATGAAAGACGATCTGACGCGTCAGGAAATGTCCGAGGCCTGCAAGCTCGTCGCCAAGCCCAACGCCGCCGAAGCCATCGCCGCCCGCCTGCTGGAACTGAGCAGGGCCAAGGCCGAAATATGAATGTCGAAAGCCGGGACAGATTCGAGTATCCAATGACGCAATGCGAAATCGCTGTTGCCTCGCTCAAATCCCCTCAAATGTAAGGGATATCAGAACACGTTATTTCAATCCCGGTATTGCTCAGCATTTGGCGTAACGCACTTGCGCGAGCCTCTTTGTCTTTGTGAGGTCCAACGATGATTCTCTCAATCGGGAGCTTCATGTTAGCTGAATCGAAAAGCTCAATATAAGGCACAAGCTGGCCATTTCTATCACGAACCTTCACCTTTTTTTCGGGCGCTAGCGTGACGTCTTCCCTCCCGGCTCGCCTTGACAATTCCTGATCCCGGACAGTTCGCAAAACAGTCAGTCTAATCTCGTTCTCCTCATAGAAGCCCCGATGCTTAAGACGTGTGATACAATTGAAGAAAGGCTCGTAGCTGTCGAGAAAACATGTCTCGCGTTCTTCCTTCTCCCGTTCACTGGTGACAACGCGGAAGAAATTTGCCACGCTATTGGCGATAACGGATAGATCTCCGGATAGCTCCCGTTCCAACTTCTCCTCATCGTGGCTATACACAACATCAGAGAGATGCATTGGCCCGTGTGCGAATCTCTCTGCCTCTGCGTGCAACATCTCCTCCAATCTGTGGGTATCGAATACTAGGGCGAAACCACCCCCAACTCCATAAGCTCGCCATTGGCTCAGCAGCCCGTGGTCGCTGACATAGGAGTCATTGTGGTGTTCACAGAATGAAAGGATGTATATCTCGTCTCCAGTTGCCTTATAATGCGCCTTGACAAAAACGTCCGCATCATGCTGACTAATCTGGTCCAACCCTCCTTGTTGGTTGATTTTCTGCTCAAGGTCTGCTGATTGTCGAATCAGCTTTTCATATTCCTCACGCACACGCCGACGAATTCGGAGGATCAATTCGTCTTTGGCGAAGACTATTTCTGAGGAATCACGGAGACAATCGTAGCGAGTTGCCCACAAAGTGTTTGTCCGTAGGATTCCCAGCAACCCGCCCGAATCGGTGTAGTGATATAGCCGCTTGTAAGCTTCTGATGCCTTCATTCAGTTCCTCTCTGATCAAGAGGTACACTGGGGGTCATCGATATGACGCTTCAAAAGAATACGAGCGTCAGATTACCCATCGTCTGCCACCACTTCGACCCACTGAACCGAGGGTTCATCTCCATCTCCCAGGACCCTTCATCATGTATTTGCGGCCATATTGTAGAGCCATGCTGAGAAAATGGAAAGAGTATCATTGGCCAAAGCGAGCGTTGCAGGTGCCCGCCGTCAGATCGCAGTTGTCAAGCGTGGATTGCCTGTCAGGATCGGCGCAAATCGGCGAAATCTGCGGATGAGACAGGCATGGATTCCCGCCTTCGCGGGAATGACATACTGAGCCTCGGGTAAGACTTGCTCTTGGTCTTTCTCTCTGTACGTTCTCGGTGACGTCTGTGGCAACAACGAAAGGGAATCGGTGGGGCAAGCTCCACCCTACTTGGCGTTCGGTGCAGTCGGCGGCTGTCCTTCTGCGCGTTTGTAGGCATCGAAGATGGCGGCGATGCCGGCTTTCTGCGTGTCGCCGCTGTGGACGACGACGCGGTAACTGAGGGTCAGCTTCCGGCCCTTGGGGAGATCCAGTTGATCGCCTTCGAGCCAGTACATCGGGGTCGGGGAGAAGAAGCCATAGTCACGCGTGAACCACTTGGCGGGATACCAGCGATTGCCCGGATGCTGGAGGATGGCGAGGCCCTCGGTGACGCCGGCCCGTGTGCCGTAGTAGTCGCACCATGGCGAAGCGACGCCAAACGTTCCCTTTTCCCCGGTCTGGCCTTCCGCATTGACCAGCGTCCCGCCTTTGGCGACGCCCAGTTCGAGCACAACGCGAGCGGAGAACAGCGAGTGGTTCGTCTTGAGAATCCGGATGTCCACCAGCGGTTCCATGCTGATCGTGAAGTCGATGAGGCGCAGGCCAGCGCTGGGAGCGGTGATGACGACCTGCCGGCGGTCGCGAATGATGGGGTCTTTGCCGGGTTGCTTCCAGCGAGTTTCGTCGGTGAAGACGACCTTGCTGCCCGAGGATTCAACGATCTTCGGTCCCTGGGAGATGATCTGACCGCGTTCGTTGCTCTCCTGCCAGTAATTGCCGCCATTGACCCGATCGCAGCCGAAGAAGAGCGAGTGATGGTGCGGGTAGGGCTCCGATGTCTCGGTCGTAACGGACTTGCCCGAGGCCGGGCCGTTGACCGGCCAGAAGTAGGGATACTTCTGGGATGGGTCGAACTTGTAGCAGGTGAACAGTTGCCCGCCTACCGTGACGACGATCTGGTTTTCCTGCAGCTTTGCCTCGATCGTGCCGACAGTCGCCTGGGCCGAAACGGCAACGACAGAAGTCCCGAGAAGAACGAATGATGCTGTGACCAGGAGATTTCGAATGTGCATTGCTATGTACTCCCAAAAATGAGGCGGTCCAACCTGCGTATTCCACATGTGGCTAATAACCGACGGCGCAGCCGTCTTTGCGGGGGTCGGAGCCGCCGAAGTAACGTAGTGGGTCATCCTGGCGCCAGATGCCCTGGTAGCCGCCGAAGGCGCCTAAGTTCGGGCGGACCTTGTGGCCCATGTAGGCGAGTTTCAACTTCGCGTCGTCACTGATGCCTCGCTCGAAACCGACGGTGCCGCAGCCGATCATTTTTGTGCCGGTGGGCTCGGAGCTTTCGGCGTGCTCGATTCGCGGCTGCTCGCCGGCCTGCTGTGGGGACATGCCGAAGTCGAGGAGGTTCATCAGGACCTGCACGTGTCCTTGGGGCTGGAAACTGCCGCCCATGACGCCGAACGAGAAGACGGGCCGGCCGGCTTTCGTGACGAACGCGGGAATGATCGTGTGGAAGGGGCGTTTGTGCGGCTCGAGGCAATTGAGGTGGCTCGGGTCGAGCGCGAAGAGCTGGCCGCGATTCTGCAGGCAGAAACCGAGGCCATCCGGGACATAGCCGGAACCCCAGCCATGATAGATGCTCTGGATCAGCGAGACCATGTTGCCGTCCTTGTCGGCGGCCGTCAGGTAGATCGTGTCGGAGGAACCCTTGAGCCGGCCGCACTGCACCTGCTGTGCGGCTCGCTTGGGGTCAATCAGCTTGACTCGCTCCGCGGCGTAGTCCTTCGAGATCAACTGCTGCAGCGGCACCTTGGCGAAATCCATGTCCGCGTAATAGACGGCACGATCCTCGAAGGCGAGCTTCTTGGCCTCGATGAACAGGTGCAGATGCTCGGCGGAATTCGGCTGCAGCGAGCCGATGTCGAAGTGTTCGAGCAGGTTGAGCATCTGTAAGGCTGCGATGCCCTGGCCATTCGGCGGAAGCTCCCAGACGTCGTAGCCCCGGTAGTTCGTGCTGACCGGCTCGACCCAGTCGGCCTTATGATCGCGGAAATCGCGAGCGGAGAATCGCCCGCCCTGGGCCTGCGAGAATTTCACGATCCGGTCCGCGGGCTCGCCCTGATAGAACGTCGTGGGTCCTTCGCGAGAGAGCTGTTCGTACACACTCGCAAGAGCGGGGTTACGGAAGATCGCCCCGTAGTAGACGGGTTTGCCGTCAGGCAGATAGGTGCTGCGCAGTCCCGGCGTGTCGAGCGAGCCGAACGACCACGAATGCGCGATGATCGGCGAGACAGGGAAGCCCTCTCGTGCGTGCTGGATTGCCGGCTCGAGGAGTTTGGAAAAGCCCAGCTTTCCGAATCGCTCGTGCAGGGCGGCCCAGCCGCTGACGCAGCCCGGCATGCTCCACGAGAGCGGGTGATAGGTCGGGATCTCCTTGAGGCCCAGGTCGCGCGCCTGTTGCAGATTCCACTCATAGGGGGAGCGGCCGCTGGCATTGAGGCCGAAGAGCTTGCGGTCCTTCTCGCTCCACACGATGGCGAACAGGTCGCCGCCGATCCCGCAGGACATGGGCTCGACAAGGCCGAGCATCGCATCGGCTGCAATAGCCGCATCGACGGCGCTGCCGCCGGCCTGGAGGACATCGACGCCCGCCATGCTCGCCAGGGCCTGGCTCGTGCAGACCATACCGCTGCGCGAGACGACCGTCGAGCGGTTCTGGTTTCTGCCGGCGAGCAATCCCGCCTGCTGCGGCGGCCTGCCGGAGAGGCCCTCGCTGCCATGAGAAACTCGATAGAAGGGGGCGGAAACCAGCGTAGCCGTGCCGGCGCCGAGAGCTCGAAGGAATGTCCGTCGTTCCATAGTATCTTTCCCTCGCCGATTTACATGTTCATCATCAGTTACGTCACCGGGGCATCGGAAGCCGGACCGATCGGCTGGATGGGCGGTGGTGGCGGCTCCTGGAAGGACAGCGGCCGATCCATCACGAACTTCGCGCGGACGCGCTCCAGCATCTCCGCCTTCTTCTCGACGCGCCAGACCAGCAGGGTCAGCGGCGGGCGAGTGTTGTCCTTGAACGTGATGATGATCCGTCCAAACCCGAGAAGCCGTTCAAGGAAGTCGCCCGTATCCACTTTCGTGTTGTAGTCCTCGCGTCCGATCTGCTCGCCGGCCTCCGTGGGGCCCCAGTGGGCATCGAGGCAGTTCGGGGTGATCGCAACGTAGTGAAAGAGCCCGTGAAGCCAGGAGACAAGAATCGTGAGCAGCCCGATGATCGTGATGAGCAGGTAGCCGGTAGCGCTGATGGAGAAGGCGAGGTTCTTGAAGAGGCCGAGGAACGGGAGCACCCAGCCGAGCAGGTGCAGCCACAGGAAAAGGAAGCCGAAAGTGGCCAGCGCGATCAGGATGATCCGGATGTTGATGTCATATTCCTCCATCAGGAAGTTGAGGAAGAAGACGGCGAACCAGAGGCCGCCGACGGTCTTGGGATTGATGCCCGCGAAGATTTGCCAGTCGGACTCCTTCATGAACATCAGGGCCGAGGCGAGTATGGCGGCGAGCATCGTGGGGACGTAGAGGATCTTTGGTGTCCAGCCGAAGATCACGAGCCAGTCATTGAGGTCCGGGTCCGCACGCAGAAGGCTCTGGCTGTCGATGCGCGTGCGGAGAGTCCTGCGTAGAATGAACCACGCCCCGATGCCGGCCAGGACCACAGCGAGCGCGATGTACAAGGCGATCATACCATTCGATGTCCAATCCATAGTCATGCCTCCCAATATCCCATTGCCGCCGAGTCACAGCGGCTCGGGAGGTAATTGTACAGGCATCCGGCCTGTGCCGCCACAAGAAGTCACATCAGTTGTTCCCGAAGCCGGGCAATGACAGTGGCGGCTCAGGATTGTGCCAGAACATCGACCAGCTTATCGATTCCGTCGATCCGAAGTTTCGGGGTGGCGTGGGGATGGGGTAGGGGCGGGTTTGAAACCCGCCCGTACAAGCCGCGGGGACGCAGGAGCTGGATGGTGAACATGCCGAGCTGGTTCGGGGCGATGAAGTCCTTTGTCTCGTTGTCGGCTATGTAGGCCATCTGCTCCGGGCGGGCGTGAAGCAACTCGATCAGTCTTTCGAATCCTCGCGGCGAAGGTTTCCAGAACTCCCGGCCCAGCTCTTCCGTGTACACGATCGCCGCGAAGTAATCCTCGATGCCCAACGCCTGCACCTTCAGCCGTTGCGTGGGCATGTAGCCGTCGGTCAGGAGGCCCAGGGTGTATCTGCCCTTGAGGGCATCGAGCGTGGCCCGGCTCCCGACCGGCAGGGTGAGCGTCGGTGTGTGCGTGCGATAGATCTCGACCAGCCTGCCGATGATGTTCAGGTCGTACGGGATGCCGAGGCGTCTCAGAGCGGCGTCGAAGGTCGAGCCGTGATCGCCCGTGATGAAGCAGTCCCAGATCGTCGCAAGGATGTCGTTCGGCGTGTGCGTGTCCGATAATGTCGCGATAAACTCCGCCCCCGCCCGGAATCCGCTGCGGCAGAAGTCAATCTCGTCGTACAGCGTGTCGTCGAGATCGAAAACCACGGTTGTTATCATCGCAGCACTGCCCCAGCAAGGATTCCACATCGGCCGTACACAAAGCACGCGGCCGCCTGTATAATCCTACACGCATCGGCTCGATTTGTCGATGATTACAGGTGCGTGCCACCGTCGTTTGGCCGCGGGAAAGACTGCTGATGGATATATTGCGAATCCTTCGCCCGGTCCACTGGATCAAGAACATTTTCGTGTTCGCCGCGTTGATCTTCGGCAGGCGGCTGTTTGGCCCTGTCGAGGAGACCCTCTGGGCCTTTGCCCAGGCCACGGGAGCATTCATCTGCTTCTCACTGGCTTCCTCGGCGATGTACATCTTCAACGATATCATCGACCGCAGGACGGATAGCATCCATCCCGAGCGTCGTGCAAGGCCGATTGCCGCCGGCCGCGTAACCGTGTCGACGGCCTCAATTGTTGCGGCAGTTTGCGCTGTGCTCGCCCTGGCGGGCAGCCTGTTCCTTTCTCCCGCACTTGCGGCGATCATCCTCACATACATGGCCGTGATGGTGCTTTACTCGCTGGGCCTGAAGCACATCATGATCCTGGACTGTGCGGTCATCGCGGCGGGCTTTTGCCTGCGGGCGGTGGCGGGGGCGGTGGTGATCGACGTATTCATCTCGCCGTGGCTGGTGATCTGCACGTTTGCCCTGACGTTGTTCATGGCCTTCAGCAAGCGCCGGGGCGAGATCGCTCAGCTTCAGGCTAACAGCGAGGCGTTCCGCAAAACCCTCGGCGAATATACGCCCGAGTTGCTCGCCCACATGTTGGACGTCAGCAGCGTCCTGGCGGTGGCCTGTTTTCTCCTCTATGCCATGGATTTTCGAACCCGGGAGCTGTTCGGCACGAATGATCTAGTGTACACGACGCCGCTGGTACTGTACTGTATCTTCAGATTCAGCGCGTTGACGCAGAAGGGCGCGTATTCTGACCCGGTGAAGCTGATTCTCCGGGATCGAGCGTTCCAGATCGGCTTTGTGCTCTGGGTCGTCTTGTGCATTGTGATCATTTACGGCAACGGACTCTTGCGATAACGGATGTTGAGGGCACGGAGGTTGCCGCGAGAGCGGCATAGTCAAGCATGGCAAAAGAGCGACTGCAAAAAGTGATGGCGTCGGCGGGCGTGGCCTCGCGCAGGGAATGCGAGGAGTTGATCCTGGAGGGTGTGGTCAGCGTCAACGGCCGGGTTGTCGATGAGCTGCCTGCGTTCGTGGACCCTGAAACAGATAGCATCACTGTCAGCGGCCAGCGGATTCGCCGGCGCGAGCCCGTGTACTTCCTGCTGAACAAGCCCAAAGGCGTCATCTGCACGAGCGACGATCCGCAGCGCCGACCGAAAGCTACCGATCTGGTCCCGCCCGTGGAACGGGTCTTCTGCGTCGGCCGGCTTGATGCCGATACGACCGGCCTGATCATCCTGACCAATGATGCCGAGTTGACGAATCTCCTGACGCACCCCAAGTACAAGGTGCCGAAGGCGTATGTGGCCAGGATCACCGGACGCATCGAAGGCGAGGCCCTCCAGAAGCTGCGAAAGGGCGTCTGGCTGGCCGAAGGCAGGACGACGGAGGCCGATGTGAAGGTGCTCAAGAGCGGCCGGAACGAATCGTTCGTCGAGATTACGATCAAGCAGGGCCTGAACCGCCAGGTCCGCCGCATGCTCGCCAAGGTCGGCTTGCCCGTCCAATCGCTCAAAAGGACCCGCATCGGCCCGCTGAAACTAGGGAGTCTGGGCGTGGGCAAATTCAGGCCGCTGACAAAGGCCGAAGTGGCCGCCCTGAAGCGAGCCGCCACCAGGTGAGGTGGCAGCGTCAGGGCCGAAGTGCCTGGCGCGGGCGGATGTGATAGAGGGTGGCACGGGCAAACTCGTTTGCCCGTGGGGTTTTCGGATAGTCACGCCCAATCGAGTGAGCACCGTCAGACGAGTTTGGCGGCGCCACCCAGAGACTCAGGTTGGCAACCGACGGATGTCCGATAAGCTGATTTGCAGTGCCCCATGGCACCCTCTGTGCCATGCCACACGGCCGTTGTCGCCCCGTTCATTGTCGGTCGTGACACTGCTGGAGGCGTTTCCTCGGGCTGTTTGCAGCCTCTATCTCTGTCCGCAAGAAGCCCCGTAATTTCGTCCCAGGAGGCAGCAAGTAGTTGCATTGGGCCCACGTTCCTGGTATACAGAAGAAATGTGTTTCGCAATTTGGTAACGGTAGGCAGGAGCCGCAGCATTGACGAGTGTTCAGAGACGAGCCGCAAATGGCTTGAGCGTCACGACGTTGCGCCGGGATTCCGTCCAAGAGCATTTCATCACGCTGACCCCTGTGCGTGATGAATCTCCCGAGTCGCTCTTTCAGCGACTGGGTGACGCTGTTCGGCAGGTTGGCGGCCAGGTGATCTCCGTTGAGTCACTAGGCATGTCCGCCGGCGACAGAAAGAGTCTGGAGTCGCTGAGTAACGCGCTCGGCGGCAGTGACGCGCCCGTGGGATGGGTGGAGAACTGTCGAACGGACAACCTCTGCGGGGTTCACCTGTGGGCGATTTCCGGCGCGAAGACGGTTCCCGTGCATCTCAATGGCCGGCGGATCGGCACCTTGATCGAAGACCAATTCGGCCGCTATCTGCGGCTGGTGGGCCTGCTGCCGACCAACACCGCTGTGCCTCGGCCCCAGCAGGCGGATGAGATCTTTCGGCAGATGGAAGCAGGCCTGGCGAGCCAGCGCATGGCCTTTTCCAACGTGCTGCGCACGTGGTTCTACAACGATGACATCCTTGCCTGGTACCGCGAGTTCAACGGAGTCCGTAACGCGTTTTTCCGGGAGCGAAGCGTCTTTAGCGGCATGATGCCCGCCAGCACGGGCGTCGCCGGCCGTAATTCGATTGAGGCCGGCCTGATCAGCGGTTTGATCGCCGTAGAGGCCAAGGACCCGACGGTCAAGGCCTTCGCCGTGCCTTCGCCTCTGCAATCATCGGCGGCGGATTACGGCAGCAGCTTCAGCCGGGCAGTCGAGCTCGATCTGCCCGACTGTCGGCGGTTGTACGTCTCCGGGACGGCCAGTATCGACGGATCCGGCAAGACCGTCTTTCTTGGAGATTGCCGAGCCCAGGTCCGACAGACGATGGAAGTTGTGCAGGCTATTTTGCGATCCAGAGGTATGGACTGGACGGATGTCACACGCTCCCTCGTGTACTTCAAAAAGGCGCCGGATGCGTCTCTCTTTGAGGCGTACCGGAAGGACGCCGGGCTGCCGCTGTTTCCGGCGGTTGTCGTCGAGAATGACATCTGCCGGGACGACCTCCTCTACGAGATCGAGGTGGATGCGATAAAGACGAAGTGACGGCCGCAGGGACGCGGCGGTACGCTCACCACTTCCATGCCGGCTCATCAGCCGGATGCGTCAGGGGTCCGATCCATGTCAGCAAGACGACGCAAACAACCTCCTCACCGAACGCCGGGGACAAAACCGCAGGGCAAGCAGGTCCGGCGAGAGCCCGTCACAGGCTGGCGGTTGTGGCTGTTTCGCCTTATTGCGGTTGCCGGCGTACCGCTGGTTCTCCTGTGCCTGCTGGAGACGGCCCTGCGTGTCGTCGGCTATGGCTATCAGCCGGGCGTGACGGTGGCGTGCAAGGTGAACGGCGTGCCGCATCGCGGCGACAACCTGACGTTCAGCCGGCGATTCTTCCCCGCGATGCTGGCCCGCGAGTTCGAGCCGTTCGTCTTCCCGACCCGCAAACCCGCCGGAACATATCGCGTCTTCGTGCTGGGCTCGTCCGCCGCTCAGGGGGTCCCAAATCATGCGTTTCGGTTCGGGCGAATCCTCGAAGCCATGCTTCAGGAGCGATTCCCGGATACCCGCTTTGAAGTGATTACGGCAGCCATGGCGGCGATCAACTCCCACGTGGTCGTGGAAGTCGCTAAAGACTGTGCCCGGTACGAGCCGGACCTGTTCGTCATCTACATGGGCAACAACGAGGTGGTAGGCCCATATGGTCCGGGGACCGTGCTGACGCCGGTGCTATCCAATCTGCATCTGATCCGGCTGGGCATCGCGGCACGCAAGACCCGGATCGGCCAGTTGCTCTCGGGTTTGACGCGGGTGCGGCGGGAGGGAGGGCCCACGCGCTGGCAGGGCATGGAAATGTTCGTCGGGCAGCAGGTGCGGGTGGATGATCCCCGGCTCAACGTGGTCTACAAGCATTTCCGCCGGAACCTGGAAGATATCTGCCGTGCCGCCGCCGGTGCAGGGGCGCAGACCATCCTTTGTACGCTGGGGACAAATCTGCGGGATTGTCCCCCATTCGCATCGTTGCCCAAGCCGGGTCTGACGGCAGAGCAACAGGCCCGCTGGGAGCAGTTCTATCGGCAGGGGGTGCAGTACGAGACACAGGCGAGTCATGCCCAGGCGATCGAGTCCTACCTCGAAGCGGCTCGGATCGACGACTCGCACGCCGAGCTGCAATTCCGGCTTGGGCAATGCCACTGGCAGCTTGGCGAATATGAGAAGGCCGCCGGGCACTTTACCCGGGCGCGGGACCTGGACGTGCTCCGCTTCCGCGCGGATTCGGGAATCAATGAGACCATCAAAGCCGTGGCGGATCAGCGGCGCGGGCAGGGCGTTCACCTTGCCGACGTCGCCACGTCACTTGCCGACAACAGCCCGCACGAGCTGCCCGGCGAGGAGTTCTTCTACGAGCATGTGCACCTGACGTTCGAGGGCAACTACCTTGTGGCGCGAACGGTCCTTGATCAGATCGAGCCTGTCGTCGCTGAGCGGCTTAAAGGAGCCGGGCAGGGCGAGGTGCCGACACTGGAGCGATGTGCCCAGCGCTTGATGTACACCGATTGGAGCCGTCACCAGTCGCTGGACACGATTGTGAATGAGTTTCTGGCCAAGCCGCCATTTACAAATCAACTCCACCACAAGGAGCATGTCGCCATCCTTCAACAGAAGCTTGACGCCCTGAAAAAGGGGCTGTCGCCCGATGTGCTTCGAGCTATCGCCGAGCAGTATCGGGCAATGATTGCCCAGGCGCCGGACGACTGGCGATTGCACTGGGATTACGGGAAATTGCTGGCGGAGGACCTGGAGCAGTACGAGCCGGCGGCCGGCGAATACAGAACAGTCCTGAATCTGCTGCCGCACTCGTACACGGGCTACAACTCGCTGGGCTCGGTGCTACGCGCAAAAGGGGACTTACGCGGTGCGGTGGCGGAGTACGAGAAAGTGCTCGACTTGAAGCCGATGGCGGGCGACACTCACAATAACCTCGCGTGGTGTCTCCAGAAACAGGGCAAGGAAGACATGGCGGCAAGTCACTACCGAAAGGCGATCCGCTTCGCGCCCGATTGTGTGCCGGCCTATCTCGGCCTCGGCGAAATGCTGTTCAAAAAGGGCCGGTTGGAGGAGGCCCTCGAGGTCTGCCAGGCGGGTGTGGCCGCGGCGCCGAAACACCCGCTCCTGCACTCCAATGTCGGCTTGGTGCTAATCAAGCTGGGGCGACGCGAGGAGGGAGCACGGGAAATCCGCACCGCCCTGCAACTGGACCCGAATTCACCGCAAATCCGCAAGGTGGCCGAGACTCTCCTCGGTCCCCAGGCGACCCGCTGAGAGGCGTCAGAACAGCGGATAGATGAATACGGCGGCGCCGGAACCGCCCAGCAGGACCAACAGGCACAGCAGCAGCAGGACGATGATGATCGGCAGCAGCCACCATTTCTTGTTGGTCTTGAGGAAGTACCAGAACTCCGAAATCAAAGATGGCCGCTTCGCCTGAGCAAGCTCATCGAACTGGGCCGACTCTTTATTTTGACGATTCGGTGACATCATATTGTCCTACATTACGACTGATGGAAGTATCGGCCAAGACTGGCCGTCGGCTTGCGGGCAATCCAGTAACTATCGGCGGCGCGATCGAATTTGCGATGCAGCGAGTCCCTGCCGATCAGGCGAAATACGAATGCGATGGGGGTCAGCAGAAGAAAGTAGAATGCCGCCAGCAGAACAAAGCTGACGACGAATCCAATGGGCAGCCCCACGGCACTCAGAGCGATATAAACGACCCGTGCCGCACGAGGCGAAGCGAGGCTGCAAAGCAGAATCGCTGCGCCGGCCGCCAGAGCTACGATTGCCCAGATGATCGCCAGTCCCCAGAGCAGCACGAACACTGCCGCCAGGACAACGGAGGCTGCCAAGGCGCTGAGCCCGAAGACTCGCAGTTGTCTCCTGCCGGGATTCCAGTCTATCTCGATCAGCGGCATTACCGTTCTATCCCTTTCTCAATCCAGTTGGAACCGCGCCTTGTACTCGTCGATTTCGTGCTGCTTTGCCTGGGGCTGCTCCTGCTTATACAGGATCTGGTTCTCCAGCACCAGCACGTCCATATTCGTTGTGAGGAAGCATCGATAGGCATCCTCCGGTGAGCAGACAATCGGCTCGCCTCGAATGTTGAAGCTCGTGTTGATGATGACGGGACATCCGGTCTTCCGCTTGAACGCGGTCATCAGCCCGTGCAGCCGGGGGTGGCGCTCGCGGTCCACCGTCTGGACTCGGGCGGAGTAATCGACGTGCGTGACGGCCGGGACCACACTCCGCTTGACCTTGAGCTTGTCGAGCCCCTTCACTGACGATGGCTGCGAATCCACGCGTTTGTCCTCGCGGATCGGAGCCACGAGCAGCATGTACGGGCTGTCCTCCTGCGGGCGCATCTTGAAGTACTCGGCCACATCCTCCCGCAGCACGCAGGGCGCGAAGGGCCGGAAGGACTCGCGGAACTTGATCTTAAGATTCATGATCGACTGCATTTCCTGGCTCCTCGCATCGCCAATGATGCTGCGGCTGCCGAGGGCCCGCGGTCCAAACTCCATCCGTCCCTGGAACCAGCCGATGACTTTGCCCTCGTCGATCAGGTCGGCCACCTTCGCGATCAGCGCCGACTCGTCCGGGCAAGTGTGGTATTTGGCGCCGCGAGTATCGAGGAATTGGCGGATGTGCTCATCGGCATAGGCTGGTCCAAGCAGTGACGCCCGCTGGTTGTCGTCCCCGGTGACCTGCCGCTGGTTGCCCAGGAGCTGATACCACACGAACAAAGCGGCGCCGAGCGCGCCTCCTGCGTCACCCGCCGCCGGCTGAATCCAAAGGTTCTCGAACGGTGTCTCTCGCAGGATTCGCCCATTGGCGACGCAATTGAGGGCCACGCCGCCGGCCAGTGCGAGGTTCTTCATGCCGGTCTGCTCGTGGACGTGCCGGGTTGCCCGCAGCATGGCCTCCTCGGTGACCGCCTGAATGGAGGCGGCGATATCCATTTCCCGCTGCGTCAGGGGACTTTCCGGCTTGCGGGGCGGATCGCCAAAGAGCCCGTCAAATTCGCGGTTCGTCATAACCATGGTGTGGCAGTACCCGAAATAGTCCATGTTCAGCCGCAGCGAGCCGTCGGGCTTGAGGTCGATCAGCTTCTCCATGATCAAATCATAGTACCTGGGCTCGCCATAAGGGGCCAATCCCATCAGCTTATACTCGCCCGAATTGACCTTGAACCCGGTGAAGTACGTGAAGGCGGAATAGAGCAAGCCGAGCGAATGTGGGAAATCCAGCTCGTGGCTCAGTTCGATCTTGTTTCCGCGGCCGACGCCGAAACTGGCAGTGGCCCATTCGCCTACGCCATCCATCGTCAGGATGGCCGCCTCTTCAAAGGGCGATGGGAAGAATGCACTGGCCGCATGCGCCTCGTGGTGTTCCGTGAAGACATACCGGCCCTTGTAGCGGTGCTCCAGGGCCTTGTCCATCTCGCGGGGCAGGTGCAGCTTCTGCTTCAGCCAGATAGGCAGACCCGCCAGGAACTGGCCGAAGCCCCGCGGGGCGTAAGCCAGATAGGTTTCCAGGAGTCGCTCGAACTTGAGCAGGGGCTTCTCATAGAACACGACGTGGTCGAGTTCCTCAGGGGTAAGGCCCGCAGCCTGGAGGCAGTAATTGACTGCGTGCAGGGGGAAGCGGCTGTCGTGCTTGACTCGCGTGAATCTCTCCTCCTGAGCGGCCGCGACGATCTCACCGTCACGCACGAGGGCCGCCGCACTATCATGATAGAAGGCCGAGATCCCCAGGATATCCATATCGTTTCCTGATGCGACTATTCGTCTATCTGCCAGCTCGGACCGTCCGTGGTAAGTTCACCCGCATCTACCCGCAATGGACCAGGAGCCGGACTTTCACGGATAGAATAGCGGATCGACCGCAAGAATGCAAGCCAGTAGGAACTTCCTTGAGGTCCGCTAAGGCAGCGAACGTGCCGCCGAAGCCACTTATCAGGGATTTCCGGATGCAACTTTCATGAGGTGCTAGCATAGACTGGTGAGGTTATGGCCGTGCAAGTGCAGCCATTTACTGCAAGTCGCTGCTCACTCGTCATCCGTAGAATCCCGGAGCCGGATCACCGGGTATAGTTGTGGCGATCCGGCAGAGGCTGGACGGACTACGTGAAACTGTCCTATGAATCCGCCGTGCTCCGACGGGACTGAGGAGACGTGTATGAAAGGCAAGCTGGGGAAAATGGGAGGAGTGCTCACCCGGGCCAAAGAGGCCTGGCTCATTCTGGGAGTAACGTTCCTGCTCCTGCTTGTACTCGAAACCACCCTGTCGCTCGCCTATGCCATAAGGGGGTGGGCCCGACCTTCTGCTTCTCCGGTTTCACAGGATTGGCGTGCCCGGGCGGATGCCTATGCCGGCGCCTCCTGGGTGCATCAGTACTACAGCGAATTCGAGGAGTCCTCCGTAACCAGGTGGTCGTCCTACGTGTACTGGCGGCGAAAGCCCTACCAGGGGCAGTACATCAATATCGACCTCAATGGCATTCGGCGGACGTGGAGGGCCGATGAGGACCACCAGGGGGCTGATCGACTGTCCATCTTTGTGTTCGGCGGCTCAACCGTGTGGGGGGTAGGGGTGAGGGACGATGCCACAATCCCCTCCTTCCTCGCCAGAAAACTTGAGGAAACGGGGATCGAGGCCGAGGTGACCAACTTCGGGGAATCCGGATACGTGAGCACGCAGGAAGTCATTGCGCTGATCGGGGAGGTGCGGAAAGGCAATATCCCGGATCTGGTGATCTTCTACGACGGCGTGAACGACATGTACTCGGCCTATCAGCAACGTGCCGCAGGGCTGCCTCATAATGAATATAACCGGGTGAACGAATTCAACCTGACGCAACCCACCAGCTATCGATCCCTGCGAGCCGTGTTCCTGCGCAGAACGGTTGAGAGACTCGCCGTGCTACGATTGTCCAGGGGTCTCCTTCGCCGGCTTGGTGTGGGCGGCCGGCAGGATACCGCCGCCGCCTATTGGGGCACTATGAACAATCCCCTATCCGGCAAGGAGGATTTGCTTCGAGAGATCCTGACCATCTACGAAAGCAACAGGCGGATCATAAGGGCCTTGGGAGAGGCCTATGGTTTCAAGACACTCTTCTATTGGCAGCCCACAGTCTTCGACAAGGGGCATCTGACCGCCTACGAGGAGGCGCAACGAAAGAGCGTCGAAGGCCTGCAGCCGTTTTGCCGGCGTGCCTGTGAGCTGGTATGTCGGAAAGAGGATGCTGTGGAACACGAAGGAGACTTCCGAGAACCTCTGCGGAACCTTCGCTGAGGTGCCGCAGCCTGTCTTCATCGACTGGTGCCACTTGAGCGAGTGGGGCAACGAGGTGATCGCCGAGCAAATGGCGGCCGACACGGCAGGATTATGGGCCACTGGGGCGGTGACCAGCAGGAGTGCTTTCAGGCAGCCCTGACGCGGTTCACCCCTGAGAATCTCGTGAACGGTGGGAGAAGTCCCGACTCCTTGGGCCATCGCCTTGTCCTGCTCCGACCAGGGATAAACGCACGATTTTTCATTTGAAGGGGCAGGTAATTGTTGCAAAACGCCAGTGGTCGGGTAAAATACCGGTTCCGCGCCTCGCAGGGGGCCGCGGTCCAGTGGTTGTACGACAAACGACGATTCGTTGCAGAAAACGTGCAGGAGCAGTTTATGTCGAGAGAGTGCTATTTTACGGGTAGGAAGACGGTCTTCGGGAGGAGCATCTCCCGGCGTGGTAAGGCGAAACGGCTCGGCGGCGTCGGTAAGAAGGTCACCGGCATCAGCAAGAGGCAGTTCAAGCCGAACATCCAGAAGGTCCGCGCCATCGTAGATGGCAAGGTTGTCCGGGTCCGGGTATCGGCCAAGGCCATTCACATGGGGCTGATCCAGAAGCCGCTCAAACGCAACTATAAGCCCGCCTCTGAATAAGCCGGCGGACGGGGTCTGAGGATTGCTTTTCCCAGCGGGGCGGCCTCTTACGCCTCGCTTTTTCTTTACATCGGGCGGTCGTATGGATCAAAGGATCGATGCAGAACAGGTCCGCAAGGTGGCCAAGTTGGCCCGGCTGGAACTGACCGAGGCGGAGATCGAGGAGTTCACCGGCCAACTCGGGGCGATCCTTCAGTACGTCGAGAAGATGAACGAGCTGGACACCGGCAACGTCGAGCCCTTGGCGCATTGTCTGCCAATCAGCAACGTGTTTCGAGCCGATGAGGTGCAACAATCGCTGGGAACGGAGAAGACCCTGGCCAACGCGCCGCAGCGGGACGAATCTTTTTTCAAGGTGCCGAAAATTCTCGAAGACAGTTCTGCGTAAATCGGGTAGGGGAGATACGGAATATGAAAGCCATTCGGTCGGCATGTCTGGTGTTGATTGCCGTGTTGGGGGTCGGGTTCCTGTCGGGGTGGAGCATGGCGGCTGAGCGAGCAAGCGGCAATGGGGGGCAAAGCGAGCAGATGTTCGAGAAGGAAATAACCAAGACAGCGAGTCTGCGCTACCTGCTGTACCTGCCCAAGGGCTACGGCGAGAAAAAGGAGCAGAAATGGCCGCTGATCCTGTTCCTGCACGGGGCGGGCGAGCGGGGCGATAACCTCGAAGTCGTCAAGAAGCACGGTCCGCCGAAGCTCGTCGAGCAGGGGAGAGAATTCCCGTTCATTATCGTGTCGCCACAGTGTCCGATTCAGGCATGGTGGACGGAGGTGCTCGATCCGCTCGTCGCGTTGCTCGATGATATTCAGTCCCGGTATGCCGTGGACCCCAATCAGGTGTACCTGACGGGCCTGAGCATGGGCGGGTTTGGCACGTGGGCCTTGGCTAGCCGGCATCCGGAGCGGTTCGCCGCGATTGCACCGATCTGCGGCGGCGGGGACTGGTTCCTGGCCGACAGGCTCAAGAACGTGCCGGCCTGGGTTTTTCATGGGGCAAAAGACCCCGTGGTGCCGCTGCGGGAGTCGACGGATATGGTGGAGGCCCTGAAGCGTGTCGGCGGCAATGCGCAACTGACCGTCTATCCCGAGGCGCAACACGATTCCTGGACCGAAACGTACAACAACCCCAAGCTCTATGAGTGGTTCCTGAGTCATCGCAAGAACGCGGGGAGCAAGTAGCCTGGACCATGCCTGTGGATGAGCTGACAGCGATTGAGTTGCGGGATCGGGTTGCGGCCGGGCAGATCAGCAGCGTGGAGGCGACGCAGGCGGTGCTGGATCGAATCCGCCGGATCGACCCGACTGTCGGCGCATATCTGGCGACATTCAGTGACAGGGCGCTGCAGGCTGCGAAGGATGTAGATCGCCGGATTGCCGCACGCGAACCGGCCGGGCCGCTGGCCGGCGTGCCTGTCGCCATCAAAGACGTACTGTGCACCAGCTTCGGCGCCACGACCTGCGGCTCTCGAATCCTCGAAAACTTCCACTCACCCTATGATGCCACGGTGGTCCGCAAGCTCGTTGCCGCCGATGCGATTATCCTCGGCAAGACCAACATGGACGAGTTTGCCATGGGTTCGAGCACGGAGAACTCGGGGCTGCGAAAGACCGTCAATCCGTGGGACACGTCGCGCGTGCCTGGAGGCAGCAGCGGTGGGTCCGCGGCGGCGGTGGCGGCCCGGCTGTGCTTTGCCGCATTAGGCTCGGACACCGGCGGCTCGATCCGCCAACCTGCCAGTTTCTGCGGTGTCGTCGGGCTCAAGCCCACGTACGGGCGGGTGTCTCGTTACGGCCTGGTCGCGTACGGCTCCAGCCTGGATCAGGTCGGGCCGATGACTCGCACGGTGGCCGATGCGGCCATGCTCCTGAACGTGATCGCGGGACATGATCCGGCGGACAGTACCAGCGTGAACGAGCAGTTGGCGCCTGTGGACAACTATCTGGAGAAGCTCGATGAGCCCGTCGAGGGGCTCCGAATCGGTGTCGCTCCGGGCTTCAACGCGGGGGCCGAGCCGGCGGTCCAGGACGCGATCAATAAGGCCATCAACAGCTATCGCGATGCAGGCGCGGAGATCGTCGAAGTCGATATGCCGCACCTGGATTACGCCATCGCGGCTTATTATGTCATTGCGACCGCTGAGGCTTCGAGCAATCTGGCCCGCTATGACGGCGTCCATTACGGCTATCGCACGAAGAATCCGGCCAACTACATCGAAGTCTACACCAAATCACGGGAAGAAGCCTTCGGCAAGGAGGTCAAGCGACGCATCATGCTCGGGACCTACGCATTGTCGAGCGGGTACTATGATGCCTACTACCTCAAGGCATTGAAGGTGCGAAACCTTATCCGGGGCGATTTCGTCCGGGCCTTCGAGCGGTGCGATTGCATAATGATGCCGGTGGCACCCACGACGGCGTTCAAGATCGGCGAGAAGGTGGACGACCCGTTGAAGATGTACCTGTCGGACATTTACACGATTGCGGTCAACCTCGCGGGCATTCCCGGAATCAGCGTTCCATGCGGGTTCGACGGGGCCGGCCTGCCGATTGGCCTGCAAATCCTGACGCCGGCCTTCAGCGAGGCCAAGCTGCTGCGGATGGCCCGCATGTACGAAGCCCGAACGAGTTGGCACACGAGAAGACCTGTGGAGAGTGTGAAGTGAGATTGTTGATTTCTGATTGTTGAAAATTATCAATCAAAAATCGTAAATCGTAAATCGATATGGGCGATCTGTCCTACAACGTGATTGTCGGCCTGGAGATTCACGTGCAGCTTTGCACGCGGACGAAGATGTTCTGCGGCTGCGCGTTGAGTTTTGGGGAGGAGGCCAACAGCCGGGTGTGCCCGGTGTGCCTGGGTATGCCGGGGGCGCTGCCGGTGATGAACGGGCAGGCCGTGGAGTACGCGATGCTTGCGGCGATGGCACTGAACTGCAAGGTCGCCGAGTTCACCAAGTGGGACCGCAAGAGTTACTACTACCCGGACCTGCCGAAGAATTACCAGATCAGCCAGTACGATCTCCCCCTGGGCGGACCGGGGTATATCGAAATCCCGCTGGAGGGCGGGGCCACGAAACGAATCCGCATTCGGCGTGTGCACCTGGAGGAGGATGCGGGCAAGAACCTGCATACGGCGGGCAACTACTCACAGGTGGACCTGAACCGTGCCGGCACGCCTTTGCTGGAGATCGTCACAGAACCCGATATGGACAGTCCTGAGCAGGTGCGGGCTTTGGCCGTCGAGTTGCAGCGGATCGTGCGATACCTCGGCATCTCCGAGGCCGACATGCAGAAGGGCCACATGCGCTTCGAGCCGAACGTGAACCTCGTCATCGAAAGGGCGGGCCAGGAGTTCAAGACTCCGATTGCCGAGGTCAAGAACCTCAACAGCTTTCGCGCCCTGGAGCGAAGCGTCGCCTACGAGGTTCGCAGGCAGCTCGATGACTTCCTCGAAACCGGGCGCACGATGCAGATGGGCAATAAGTCCACTCGCGGCTGGGATGACGAGCATGAGGCCACGGTCCTGCAGCGGGAGAAAGAGGAAGCTCACGACTATCGCTATTTTCCCGATCCCGACCTTGTCCCCGTGACCACGACGCCGCAATGGCTCGATGAGATTCGCTCGCGTCTTTGCGAGCTGCCCTTGCAGAGACAGGTTCGGTATGTTCGCGAGTACGGCCTGAGCGAGTACGATGCGGGCGTCTTGACGGGGGACCGCTCGACGGCTGATTTCTTCGAGCAGGCCGTGCGCGAGGGCGGCGATCCGAAACGCGTGTGTAACCTGCTCACCCAGGTCGGCCTGAAGCTCGCCAACGAGCGCGGCCGCGATCTGCCCGGCCTGGGACTGAGGCCGAGCGCCGTGGCTGAGTTGGCCAAGATGGTGAACGCCGGGGCCGTCAGCGCCTCGGCCGCCAATACAATCCTCGGCGCGATGGTCGAGACAGGCAAGAAGCCCGATGCCCTGGCACAGGAGCTGAACCTGGTCCAGAAGAGCGACGCCGGCGAGCTGGAGACCACCATCGATGAGATTCTGGCTGCCAATCCCGCCGCCGTGGCCGATGTCACCAGTGGCGGCAAGAAGAGCCAGAAAGCGCGCGGGTTCCTGCTCGGCCAGGTCATGCAAAAGACCAAAGGCCAGGCCAATCCCAAAGTCGCCGCCGAGATTCTCAGCAAGAAGCTCAGTTGAAGTACCTTGCCGATGAAAGGACTGCCGATGAAGGTGCAGAAGAGTGCAAATATCGCCAAAAAGCCCGTGAATGTCGAAGGGGCCAAAGCGGTCTCGATTCGCGTGCTGATCTCCAAGGACGACGCCGCGCCGAATTTCGCCATGCGGATGTTCGAAGTCCAGCCCGGCGGCCAGACTCCTTTGCACCACCACCCGCACGAGCACGAGGTCTTCATCCTCGAAGGCGCCGGCACCTTCGTCCACGAGGGCAAGGACTACCCGATGACCAAAGAGGATGTGATCTTCGTCCCGGGCAACGACGAGCACTGCTTCAAGAACACCGGCAATTCTCTCCTGCGATTCCTCTGCATTGTCCCGATGTCCGGCGCCTGAGCCGGACTCCTGCCTCGGTCTCTCTTTTTTTCTGGACCCTATTGACAAGCCGGCGGCTCCGTGCTAAGTTCTCGACCGTAAGCGAACGAGGTCGCGACGTTGCCGGCATGTGGAACGTAGCAATAGGCGTAGACATTATTCAGCGTGAGAGCATAGGACGGGATCCTTGGACGCAGTGCATCCCCGCCCGTGCTTCGGAGAGTTCGACGGGACATGAGCGGAGAGGAGAAAGGCGGGACTATGCGCATCGATCTGTTGGACATGGGAAAGGTAAAATATGGTGATTGCGTGCTCGTTCGCCGGGGGGCTCGCTCGATCCTGATCGATGGTGGTCATCCGGGGGACACCGCCAGTATCCGTTCACAACTCCGAAAGCTGTTTGACCACGCACCGCCCTTCGAAGTCGATCTCCTGATCGTCACCCATTGCCACAGCGACCACATCGGTTGCCTGCCGGCGCTCGTCGCCACGGGGGACTTGACCGCGAAGGCCGCACTGGTGGCTGATGAGCAGCTTGGCTGGGGGAGGGACGCGCAAGGGAGGGGGCCCACCGATTCACTGGACTTGCTTGCGTCCCAGCGGGCGCTGATCGCCGCTCTCCAGGAAGAAGATTATTCCGATCTTCCTCAGGACGAATTGGAGGAGTTCCTTGCGGAGGACGTCACCCTCGAAGAGAAGTACATCGGGATGCTGGAGCAGCTCGCGGACCAGGGGACCAAGATCGTGCGTTACGGCCGGCCGCCGGCTTCCGCCGTGCAGGAAATCGAAACGGAGTTCGCCGACTTTGGTCTGAAAATCCTGGGTCCGACGAACGATCAGCTCCTGTTGTGCGCCCGGGCGATTACGGACGGGACAGATGCCCTCGTTGCGGCGCTGACGCAGCACGATATAGGAGCGGACGCCGATAGCGCCGCGATGGCTGAGGCCTACCGTCTGCTGGCCCGCCGGATGGCGGATGCCGGCGAGTTTGCTGCTGATCAGCCGGGAGTGGGCGCCGCGAAGAACGGCCAGAGCATCGTCTTGAAGCTCGAAGCCGGTGGATGGTCCGCGTTGCTCGGCGGTGATATGCAGCTCGCCAAGGCGGAAGTGCCGGACCTGGACCCCCTGATGGATGCTTTGCGGCAGAGCATCGCGGATGCCGGCCCTTATGACTTCATCAAGCTGAATCACCATAGCAGTTACAACGCCGTGGATGACGCTCTGCTCAGTGACTGGTCCGCCACGAAGCTGTTCGCTCACAGCGGGGGCCGCAACGATCCCACCCATCCGGAGGAAGGCGTGCTCCAGTTGCTGAAGGACCGCAGGAACCAGTTGGCCTTTGCCCGGACCGACCGGAACGGCATCATCACCGTCGAGAAGCGCGGCACGGTCAAGATGAATAAGAGCAAGGGTCGGCTGAATGACTTCAGCGTCAGCCCGTCCTATGACGAGCCTGAGTCGCAAGCGGTGGTTGCCGAGGTGCGCAGACTGTCGCCCGTTGGCGGCGAGATCAGAGTCCCGCGGGCCGGTGATGGCGAGGCAATCGAGGTCATCACTCGCATACCGCAGGGAGCCGGCGGAGTGACGTTGACGATCCGTGTGGAGCCGGGTGAGTCCCAGTTGCCGCCTGAGTCCGACGTTTTGGCCAAAGCTCGCGTACTGCGGTTGGGCGGCGACCGTCCTCTGCCGAAGCTGTTGTTTGTCACCTCGCGGGCGGCCCTGGAAACCAACATTGGGCGTCTGGAGGCATCCCAGGTGTTCCGGGCGTTGGAAAGAACACCGTCGATTCGCGTGGTAGACCTTCCCCCCGCGGTGAAGACCGCGGAGCATGCGGCGGACATCGTCCGGCCCAAGCTGCGAGAGGGCCAGTATGCCGGCGTCGTGCTGCTTGGCGGGTTCGATGTGGTTCCCGCACACCGGCTCGACGTGTTGGATGCCACACTGCGCAAAAGGGTGGAAGACGCCGGTTTCGATGGCCAGGACGCGGACGATTTCATCGTCTGGAGCGATGAGTTGTACGGGGACCTGGATGGCGACTTCATACCCGACTTGCCGGTCAGTCGTGTGCCTGATGGGCGTCGGTCCGATATCGTCTTCGGCGCGCTTCAGGCTCGCCGGTTTGCTTCCGGTGCGAGGTTCGGGGTGCGCAACGTACATCGGCCATTCGCCACCACGGTCTTCCCGAGCCTTCCCGGCAGAGGCGGCCGGTTGGAGGTGTCCGAGGTATTCGCGCCGGAGGACGTCCTGGCGGAAGGGGCCGCCGGTGCGGTCTACTTCATGCTGCACGGCTCAGCTCGCGACGCGACTCGCTTCTGGGGGGAGACGAAGGGCGGGGCGGCCTATGAAGCGTTCGCCATCGAGAACGTCCCACGCGCGGCGGCCGGGGTGGTCGTCTTCACCGGCTGTTGCTGGGGAGCGCTGGCGATGACGCCGCCGGCGTCGAAGGCTAGCCCCGGGACGCCCCTGCGGCCTCGCGGGCCCGAAACGTCCGTGGCGATTGCCTACCTGCAGGCGGGTGCCTTGGCATTCGTCGGCTGCACCGGATCACACTACTCGCCGGTGCAACCACCCTATGACTACTTCGGCAAGCCCATGCACGATGCCTTCTGGGCTGCCCTCACCCAAGGTAAGCCACCAGCCGAGGCGCTGTTCATAGCCAAGAAGGAATTTGCCCGGCGTATGCCGCACGGACGTACCGACGCATTCAGCCAGGCGGTCGAGGTCAAGATATTGCGGCAGTACACTTGCCTGGGGTTAGGGTGGTAATCCGTCGGCACGAGCATTTTGGTTGTGAAAATCGGCCGCCCGATGTGGTAAAATGAGGGTACCTGTAAGAAAGGTGGACCATGACAAAGAAAACAACAAAAGACATCGTGAAAGAAAGCCTGCCGGACATGGAGATCGTCGATTCGTCGTCGAAGCCGACGCCGGATACGGTACGGCAAGCGGTCAAACCCGGCGCGTCGATGGACAAGTTGCGCGAAAAATACCTCGGCTCAGCCGCACCGGAAGCCGCCGCCGCTGATAGTGCGGCTGCCGACGAGTCGGACGTGGAAGTCAAACAGGTACGTCCGAAGAAAACACCCGCCGATCCTGTGGACGATCCCGGCCAGCGCGCGGTGATTATCTCGAAGAAAAAGGGCATCATCGGCTTCCAGGGTTGATGCCACAAAAGCAGCCCGCAGGGTGTGCTGTGCATGCCCTGTCCCGAGCGTCGGATTCTTGTCCGGGCCGGGCATGGCGTACGGTGCACACCCTGCGGTTGCCATCCTGCTGAATATCGCGACCGTGATTGTACCGGTCAGTCGATCTTTTTGCCGACGGCCTCTCGGGCGCCTCTCGACGTGGTGAACTCGCCTTTGAGGGTCTTGCCTTCCAGCTTGCCCTTGAACTCCATCGGGACTTCGTTCTCGTTGAACTTCACGACCACTTTGAAGGTCACGTCATCGCCGCTGACTTTGAGGTCCGTCACGGGCACTTCGTTGTCGCGCATAGTGTAGGTTCCGGTCATATCCGGCTTGATCTTCAGCGTGCTGGTGCGTCGCGTGCCGTCCTGGCCTTCCCGGGTGAACTCCCACGTGCCGACGATTGACGATCCGGAGGTGCCCGCCACTGAGGCGGAGGCCGTCGCGGGCGGAAGCTTCTTGCCGGTGATCTCGCTGGTGCCCCGCTCCGAGGTCATCTGGCCCTTGAGCATGCCGTCTTCCAGCTTGCCCTTGAACTCGCTCTTGAAGGTCTGGTCGCCGAAGCTGGACTCGATGGTGAAAGTCACCTGATTGCCTTCGAGCTTGAGGTCCTTCATCGGGATCTCGCTGAAGAAGAACTCGTATCGGCCGGACAGGTCCGGGTTGACGGTCATCAGCAGGTTGCGAGTGCCTCGCTCGGAGACGGAGGTCAGAATCCATTTGCCGATGAGTGCACCGCCGAGCCGGGTGCCGGCGACGGGCACCTCGCCCATGTCGCTCTTGAACGCGCCGGTTAGCTTATCACCCGCGATCGCGCCCGCAAAGGTCATCTTGAATTCCTGGTCGTTGAACTTGGCCGTGCGGTCGAAGGTGAGCTTGCCGTCCTGGAACTTGGCATTGGAGACTACGCTCTCGCCCATCTGGCTGGCGTACTTGACGTCCAGCGTGCCGTCCGGCTTCTGGGCAATCGTCATCTTGGCGGTGACGTCGCGATCTCCGATGGCGTACTTGAGCTCCCAGACACCCGCAGCGGGGGACATCGGCTTTACTTTGACGCCGTTGGTTCTCGAATTCGCCGCGATCGCTCGACCACTGGCCGGTGATCTTGCCGTCCTTTACCGTGCCGGCGTAGTTCGATGTGAACTCATTGTCCCCGAACTTTACGGTGCGAGTGAAGGTGAGCTTGTCACCTTCCAGTCTGACATTGGACAGGTCGGAGGCGCCCCATTTGCCGCTGAGCGCGCCATCCGGGTTCTTCGTGATCATCAGCGTGGCAAGGGACTTGTTTCCGTTGAAGTCCATCGTCATGTCCCAGTTGCCGATGATGTCCTGGGCCAGCAGCGGCGCTACCCAGCCCAAAAGGAGCAGGGTGGCCACAAACAGACACTGTGCCGTACTCGGGTGACGTCTCGTGTGGTTCATCGTGGGCCTCCTAAAAACTACTTCTGCAGATTCCTGGCGGCATTGGCGTCAGCCTGTCACGGACGAGTCCGTGCACAGTCGATCAACAAGGTCTGCTGCTCCACGCCGCCGACTCCGTGACCTATGGTACCTTCGCTGCAGCCAAAGGCAAGCGTTTCCTTGCCCTCTGAAGGCAGTTCATACGGGGAGAAATGAGTATGATATGTCAAACGGCGGTCCGTTAAAGTCATGCCTGCCGTACCGATCCTCGTTTCCGGGTCGGAAACGAAGATTCCGCACATGCCTGCCGACTTAACGGACCGCCGTTCTATTCTACGCGGTCCCCAGAATCCAATTGAACTCGGATGCCGGGATTGCTCGTTGGTTATGGCTGTACCGGGGGCTCCACAGGGGGCTCCACTGGCGGAACCGGGATGCCGAAGAACTGAATCTCGGCAATCTGCATCGAGTTGGCTTTGGCCGCGTCCTTCACGGTTTCGAACACCGTCTTGTATGACGTGTATGGCTCTGCCTGGTTGGCGATGACATACACCGGGCCGGCCGCGAGTCGTTCGTCCGGCAGGGCCAACGTGCCGCCGCAAATCAGCGTCCATTTCTCCGCGACGCCGTCACTGTTGTCGACACTCGTGATCGGATCGTTTGTGCCGTAGACCATCCAAACGACCGGGTCACGCTCCGGGGAGTCGTTGGCGGTGGTGATCTGGAAGCTGTCCAACATGGATGCTCCGATCGAGGGCGTCACGATGAAGCCGGAGTTCACTTTGCCGAAGTTCAGGTACTTGGTCGCGTCATTGCCGTCAATGCATCTGGCCGGAATCTCATTAGTCGGATAGCGGCTCTGCCAACTCTGTTGAACCGCCAGAATGGGATTCGTCGGCAAAAGCACATTCGGGCCCTGTGCGCCGGGCAGGGCATAGAACGCCACGTCCGCGACCTGCATCGTGGCAGAGCCCTTTGTCTTCGGGAAGACCATTTTGAACGAGGAGTAAACGGCAAAGCTCTCGAAGGAGACAACCGGGCCAACGGTCAGTCGCTCTGTGGGCAACTCCACGGTGCCCGAGGCGATGAGGGTCCAGCTCTCGGCCGTCCCGGCGGTGTTGTCGAGACTCTTAATAGGATCGGTCGTGCCGTAGAGTTCCCATGTGGCCGGGTCGCGAGTGGCTGAGTCATTGGCCGTGGTCAGGGTAAAACTCTGCACCATGATCGCAGTGGCCGGGGTGACAATAAACCCGCTGCCGCCGCCGCCACGGTTCAGGTACTTCGTAGCGGGATTGCCGTCCAGCACATAGGCCGGCGCTTCGGCCGCCGGATAGCTGCTGGCCGACACGATCCCGTCGGCATCGACGGCGATAATCGGGTCATTCGGCCCCAGGATGGGCTCGCTGGCAAAGGCAGAGCCTGCCATAAAGACTGATGCTGTCAGGATAACCAGAACCTTTACACGCTTCATCGCAGTACTCCTTCATTTTTCCCCCGGTTCTCTTGGGACAGACATTCTCCGTCCGTCCAATGCGCACACCTTGCGCGTTAACGACTTAGCCTTGGATCCCTGGCTCCTGCACTCAGTATAGGAGCACACCCCTCCCGGCGTCAAGCTAAATCTTAGAGGTCGTGACTTGAGTGTGCGACTATGTTTCGTGGGCGAGCAGCCCTTTGTCTGTCGTGCTGAGCGAAGCGAAGCATCTGGCCCACGAACGGGACCAACGCTTGTTACCACGCTCAGCCCAGATCCTTCGCCGACGCTCAGGATGACAGGGTGGACGCTCGGCCCCCCCCCACGAAAATTAGTCGCACACTGACTTGACTGGCGGCGTTACGCGGGCCGGTGTTTTTCACGGATTTTGGTCTCCGTGCCGGCCAGGAGTCTGTGGATGTTCTGGCGGTGGCGGAGGATGACGAGCAGGGGGATCAGGATGGCGGCGATGAGGAGGGGCCAGAGGTTCGTGTTGTCCCACGTTGGAGTGACGAGGATGCCGAGGATCAGCGACAGGGGGAATGCCAGAGCGGCACAGAGGGAGGCAAGCGAAACGTATCGCCAGATCAGAACAACGGCGACCCAGACGGCTAAGGCGATCAGGGCGCAGATCGTGAAATAGGGCCACAGGCCCAGACCGACACCGAAGCTGGTGGCGACGCCTTTGCCGCCCTTGAAGCCCAGGTATACCGGGAAGATGTGGCCGAGGATGGCGGCGATGCCGACGAGTAGCCATGAAGCCATCACCGCCGGGCCGTGGATTGTCGCAGCGATGTGCGGCAGGGCGATGGCCCGGAAGGCAACCATGGGGAGCAGGCCCTTGAACACGTCGAGGCCGAAGCAGATGTAGCCCCATTTCCTGCCGAGGGCGCGAGACACGTTGGTGGCCCCGATATTGCCCGAGCCGATCGTGCGCAAGTCCTTGCCGTGCGCCCGGGCGATGAGGACGCCGAATGGGATCGAGCCGACCAGATATGCCGCAACGACGGCGGGCACAAGGATTCTCCACATCTCGTCTATTCTCCAATCACGTTGATCCACCGGCCGGCCCACTGCCGGAATTCCCATACAGGCCGATGCAGATTCTATTGCATGGCAGTGTTACAGGCAAGAGGCCGGCCTTCACCTGGCGGGCTGCCCGGAAAGCAGCACGGGCGTCATATTTGCGACGAGGTTGACAATCCCGCCTTGAGGCACTCTAATCGTGGATATGCTATTCATGAACGAATTCGGGAGCCCGAAAGGGCACATGCTGCCCAGAAGCGATAGCAGGCCGGCCCCTCCGCACGATACGAAACGATTTGTTCCTTTCTATCGTGGCGAGGGCTGGGCTGTGTCATTTGCCCGTGATGTGGAGTGATCGTTGACGAGGAATGCTTTGGACAACTGCCCCTTCCATCTGCGGATAGAACGGGATTCTCCGCCGGGCACGGAGCAGCTAACGTGTATTGCACTACTACGTATGGTGCCCGGCAAACGCTATGTCTATGACGCCGTGTGGAACGACAGGCCGGTAATCGTCAAGGTATTCGCCAGTCGGTTTCATGCTCGTCGGCACCTGCGACGGGAGTGGTGGGGCCTGAGGGAGTTGCGCGAGCGAGGCATAGACGCCCCCATGGGTTTGTTGCATGGCAGGACAGACAAAGGTGATTGGGCGATCGTGATCGAGAGGATTACCGACGCTCGCTCGTTGCGAGAGTCTCTGGTAACGGCTTGTAATCATCCTGTGGCCCTTGAGGACGCGGTACGGCTGTGTCAGGAACTGGCGCACTGTCATGGCAAAGGAGTGTTACAGAAGGATCCGAATCTGAACAACTTCCTCGTCCAGGGCGACCGGATCGTGGCCATCGATCCGGGGCAGATCCGGTTTGAGTCCCGGCCGATTGGCAGAAGGAGAGGTCTGTTACAGTTGGCGGAGTTCCTGTCGGGCCTGCCTGACGAACGCCGTCTGCCCACTTGTCTCATCCTCCAGGAGTACCTTCAAGTGCGCGGCTGGCCCCGGCATCCATCGGATGAAGCCGTCCTGGACACCCTCATGCGACGGGACAAGAGGCGTGCGATCGAGCGCGTGTTGCGCAAGTATCAACGGGAGAACAGCAAGCATCTGCAGGTCAAAGCGGGAGGCTGCCGGGCCTTGTTGGACCGGGCATTCTGCGATGGGGCCGACCCACTCGAGTTCGTGCGACGGCTGGACGAGTTGATGGAGCAAGGCAAGGCTCTCAAGGCCGGTAATACGTCCCAGGTCTGCTGTACAGTATGGAACGGCAGGCAGATTGTGATCAAACGGTATAACCACAAGGGAGTGATCCATTCCCTGCGCCACGCGGTGAAGATGTCACGTGCACGGCGCAGTTGGATCCATGGACACCGGCTGCGCTTCCTGGGCATCAGTACCCCGGAGCCACTGGCCTATGTTGAGCGGCGGAGAGGCCCCCTCGTATGGTGCTCTTATATCGTGACGGAATACGTCACGGGCCGCAGGCTCGACCATTTCCTCCATGACGACGCCGTCAGCATGGAGGATCGGCGGGAACGAATGGCACAGGTCGAGAACCTGCTGAGACGACTGGGCGACTGCCGCATCACCCACGGCGACATGAAACATTCGAACATCCTCATTAGTCCGGACGGGCCCGTCCTGACGGACTTGGATGCGCTCACTGTCCATAGGTGGCGATGGACGTCTCAAATCGGGCACCGCAAGGATATGGAGCGTCTGGCGGCTTCGTGCGCGGCGGAGACGGGCCGATCATCGTAGCTGCATGTCCGGAACACGTCCATGACGACGGCCGATGCACCCTCAGACCTCGGGGATTCGCATCTTGCCTGCGCGTCGGGCATGCGTATAATGCCTGTGTCTGGAATGGTTTGATAGAAGGAGCCGCCATGGATATGTCGGTGTGCAGGATCATCGAGCTTCCGAAGGTTGTCGATCAGCGGGGGAACCTCACCTTCATCGAGGGTGGCCGGCATATCCCGTTCGATCCCAAGCGCGTGTACTATCTGTACGATGTTCCGGGCGGGGCCGCACGCGGCGGGCACGCGCACCGGCATCTGGAGCAATTCATCGTGGCGGCCAGTGGCAGCTTCAGCGTCATCACGGATGATGGGACCACCCGGCAGACCTTTTATCTGAACCGGTCATACTACGGTCTCTACGTCCCCACGATGATCTGGCGTGAGATCGACAATTTCTCCTCAGGCTCCGTGTGCCTGGTCCTCGCGTCGCAACTGTATGAAGAGAAGGACTATATACGCGATTACGACGAGTTCAAGCGAATCGCGCGAGGCAGACGGCCATGGCTGAGATCAAGAGCACCGGCACGGCGTACATCCATCCACAGGCGATTGTCGAGACGCCGCACATCGGTCCGGGGACACGGATCTGGGCATTCGCGCACGTCCTGCCGGGAGCTCGTATCGGTCAGGACTGCAATCTGTGCGATCATACATTCGTCGAGGGCGACGTGATCATCGGCGATCATGTGACGATCAAGTGCGGCGTGTACCTGTGGGATGGCTTGATCCTGGAGGACAACGTCTTCATCGGCCCCAATGCCACATTCACGAATGACATCCGCCCACGAAGCAAGGCATATCCCAGTGAATACACGAAGACCCGTATCCGGACGGGCGCCAGTGTCGGGGCCAATGCCACGGTGGTATGCGGCGTCACCATCGGGCGGTGGGCGATAATCGGCGCGGGCAGCGTCGTAACGCGGGATGTCCCCGATCACGCTCTCGTCTACGGGAATCCCGCGAGGGTGAAAGGCTACGTTTGTCAGTGTGCGGCGGACCTGGTTTTCGAGGGGTCGACAGCACGGTGCAAATGCGGGCAGGCGTACATCCTGGACGCAGAAGGCATGGTGCGGCGGGCATGATCGAATTCGTATGCCTGAAGAAGGAGCATGAGGCGATAGCCGGCGAGATTCGAGCGGCGATCGAACGCGTCCTGCATCGCGGCTGGTTCATCCTGGGGGACGAGCTGGAGGGTTTTGAGGCGGAATTCGGGCACTATGTCGGGACGAAGTTCGCTGTGGGTCTGAACTCCGGGTCCGATGCCATCCTGTTGGCGCTCAAAGCGGTCGGTGTGGGCGAGAACGATGAGGTAATCACGCCGTCACACACGTTCATATCCACAGTCGACGGCATCGTAAGAAATCGCGCGAAACCGGTTTTCGTCGATATCGACCCTCAGACGTTCTGCCTGGACCCGGCCAGGGTCGAAGAGAGAATCACCGAGCGGACGAAGGCCATCATGCCGGTGCATATTTTCGGACAGCCGGCCGACATGGAACCGATCATGGCCATCGCAGAGCGGCACCGCCTGTCCGTGGTGGAAGATGCTTGCCAGGCGCACGGGGCCCAGTATCGGGGCAGGAAGGTCGGCGGGATCGGTCACGTGGGCTGTTTCAGCTTCTATCCGACGAAGAACCTGGGCGCCTACGGTGACGGTGGGATGGTGACCACCAATGATGAAGAGATCGCGGCCCGGCTGCGATTGCTGCGAAACTACGGCCAGCCGCGCAAATACCACCATGTCCTGGTCGGGGTCAACAGCAGACTGGATGAGATCCAGGCCGCTGTCCTGAGGGTGAAGCTGCGTTACCTTGATGAATGGAACGAGCGGCGGAGGCAATTGGCCACGCTGTACAACGAAATGCTGCGCAACGCGGACGTCGCCACGCCGGTCGAGCTGCCTGATGTCAAGCACGTGTACCATCTCTACGTCATCCGTTCCAAAGACCGGGACGCACTCCAGCGCCGCCTGTCACAAGAGGGGGTGCAAAGCCAGATCCACTACCCAATTCCGGTGCACCGTCAGGAGGCGTATGCTCAGATAGCGTCAGGTGTGGAGCTGCCGGTGACTGATCGGGCCTGCGCCGAAATTCTGTCCTTGCC
Source organism: Sedimentisphaerales bacterium (assembly GCA_963708075.1). Classification (GTDB taxonomy): domain Bacteria; phylum Planctomycetota; class Phycisphaerae; order Sedimentisphaerales; family Anaerobacaceae; genus PLanc-01. The sequence goes on along the minus strand of OY970194.1, from coordinate 1,603,081 downwards.
GATGCATCCGTGGCTCGATCCGAAGGAGCTTCGCCACGTCGCGGACATCATCGCTGCGAGTCACTCAGCCTGAGCCGCCGGCGCGAGGGCGCGCCGATCGGGCCGGAAGACGACCTCGATGCCGTGACATGGAAACAGGTAGCACAAGTTCTCTTCGTAGTGCTGCTGCAGGGACGCGTGCAGATTGACAAGCCAGGTCATCAGCTTTCTTGCCGGCTTGAGGAGCTGGAATGACGATCGGAAGACCAGCCGCTGCGACAGAATCTCGATCCGAGTGGTGGTGTAAAAATCCGGTACTCTCCTGCGGAGTTGCTTCTCCGGCGACACGAAGTAGTAGAAGCTGTACAGGCCGAAGAACCGCTTGTGGGTGTAATCGGAATAGGAATACGGATTGGAAAAGTGCGGCACAAAGACATGGGCTGTACCGTCGTCCTTCAGCACCCGCACGATCTCGCCCATCAAACCTTCGAAATTCTCGATATGTTCGAGAACGCTGCGGCAATGAATCTCATCGACGGACCGATCAGGCAGATACGGCAGACCATTCTCCAGATCCGCAACGATGTCGACCCCCGGCAGGTCAACCTTATCGATGGTAATCCGCTTCTCGACGCCTTTGGCGCCGGAGCCCAATTCGACGACAACACGCCCGCCGCCGTCGACGATCTTCTTGATGTCGATTCTGATCAAAGGCCGCATCGACACTCCGTAAAGGTACACCCATCTGGCACACGATACCGACTCGTCGCGCCCATTATAGTGTCCGCGGTGGTTGAATCAACGTCGTTCCCTCTGCCTTCTGTCCGTGACTCAGCGTTCTGCTCATCGAAGTGCTGTTGACAGCATATGCCTGCAGCGTATAATGACGCCGCAGATTGGATTCGGGCTCTCGGTATAGGCTGTAGCGGCAGAATCAGTCGCGCGATTGGAGAACATCGAGCCCGGGGAGCATGGTGGCTGTAAAGCATGGTTTTTAGCTCGGTGATCTTCGTACTGTTTTTCCTGCCGATCGTCATGGCGGGTTACTTTCTGCTTGTGGCTCCAGCGCTGTTCGGCCTTCGAAACAGGCTCTGGTGGCAGGCCAGCAATGTGTTTCTCCTGATCTCAAGCCTGGTCTTCTACTTCTGGGGCGAGAAATCCCTCATATGGATTTTCCTCGCGTCGATACTGATCAATTACGCGGGCGGCCTGGTCATCTCGGGCGCCTATCGATCCGGCGATGTTCAGCAACTGCCGCTCCAGGGGCCGCGCAACTGGCGTCAAAAGGCCGGCCTGGCCGCTTCCGTCTGTGCCAACCTCACGATTCTCGGGATCTTCAAGTACTTCAACTTCGGAGTAGAGAGCTTCAATAACCTGATGACCGCTCTGGGTCTGTCCGGTCTTGTCTGGCACGACGCCATTCGGATTACGCTGCCCCTGGGGATCAGTTTCTATACCTTCCAGGCCATGAGCTACACCATCGACGTCTACCGCGGCCAAGTCCGTGCGACGCGCAACCTCGTCGATTTCGCCTGCTACGTTGCGATGTTTCCGCAGTTGGTGGCAGGGCCGATCGTCCGCTATCGTGACATCGCCGAGCAACTGCAATCCCGCACAATCAACGTCGGCCTCTTCGCTTCGGGCGTCAATCGATTCGTGATCGGCCTGGCCAAGAAATTGCTCATCGCGAATACGATATCCGTGGCCGCCGAGGAGATATTTGCCCTGCCGACAGACCACCTCAGCCCAAGCATCGCCTGGTTTGGCGCCGTGTGCTTCGCCGTGCAAATCTACTTCGATTTCTCCGGGTACTCCGATATGGCGATCGGGATGGGTCACATGCTGGGCTTCTCCTTCCCGGAGAACTTCAACTATCCATACATCTCCCAGTCCATGCGGGAGTTCTGGCAGCGCTGGCACATCTCCCTGTCGACCTGGTTTCGAGACTACCTTTATATCCCGCTCGGCGGCAACCGCAGATCGCCGGCGCGCACATACGCGAATCTGGCTGTCGTGTTCACCTTGTGCGGCCTGTGGCATGGCGCCAGTTGGACATTCGTGGTCTGGGGCCTGTACCACGGCTTCTTCCTGGTCCTGGAGAGGGTGGGGTTGCAGAGATTCATGGCCCGTCGTCATCCCCTGATCCGGCACGTCTATGCTCTGCTGACGATCCTGTGCGGATGGGTGATTTTTGCCTCACCCAGCCTGACCCATGCGGCGGGATTCCTGGCGACCATGTTCGGGGTCGCGGCCGATGCCGCCACGACGCGGGAACTCGACTGGTACTTGACGCGAGAGGTCAGGATCGCGCTGATCGCCGGAATCATGTTTTCAATGCCGCTCCTGCCCGCCCTTGCCGGCTCTATGAGCCAGGGACTGGCCCGGCTCACGGGCGCCGCACGCGGAACAGCGGAGTGGACGGTCTCTGCGTGTCGTCTATTCTGTGTGTGCACGCTTTTCGTGCTCTGCGCGATGTTTCTCTCCGCCGGCACTCACAACCCGTTCATCTATTTCAGGTTCTGAGGACAGCGATGAGCACGAAGCCGCCATTCACAAGAAGCCGGGCCGATGTACTGCTGGCGCTGGCATTTTCTGCTCTGCTCTGCCTGCCGCTGGTGGGCGGGGTCATGGGCTGGGACCTCACGCACGATCTGGGCGAGAAACGGGTGTTGACGGAATGCCCGACACTCGGCCGGGACCCGCTAAACACGATTCCCGAGAAGTTTGAGGCTTTCTACCAGGACCACTTCGGCTTTCGCAACGGCCTGATCCAGGGGCACAACTGGATCCGATATAAGCTCTGCAAGGGCAGTTCATTCGGAAAGGTCTTGTTCGGAAAAGACGGCTGGCTATTCCTGACCAAATCCGGCATTCTCCCGGACTTTCTCGGTCAAAATCGGATGACAACGGCAGAACTCGACGCCTGGAAGGATGCGCTGGAGCAGCGGCAGCGCTGGCTCGGCGAGCGAGGGATTCGTTACCTGCTCGTGATCGCGCCGAATAAGGCTACCATTTACCCGGAGATGCTGCCCGATCACGTTCAGAGAGGCCGGGGCAGGTTCTCGGATGGATCAACTGCTCGACTATCTGCGCGATCATTCGACCGTGGATTTCATCGACTTGCGTCCCGCTCTGTTGCAGGCCAAGACCTCAGGACTCATATACCACCCCTTGGATTCTCACTGGACGGACCGCGGAGCATTCATTGCTTACCAGGAGATCTGCAAGCGGCTGACTGGGTGGTTCGCTGATTTCCAGCCTCTGTCGAGCGACCGTTTTGATCTTGCCGTCGGCAAGGAGGCAACCGACCTCAGCATGATGCTGGGCCTGGGCGAAGAGCTGGCGCGAGACGCCGAGGTCTGGGTCCCGAGGACGCCGCGCGCAGCCATGCACATGCAGTTGACGATCCCCCCGCAATACGCATCGAGCCGAAATGTTGTGCCGGAAGACCTGGTCGCCATGGAGAACACGAACGGAAAGCATCGGCTCGTGATGTTCCACGATTCGTTTGCCGTGCGAGGCAGTCTGCGGGAAAACCTGGGCGAGTGCTTCTGCCGCAGTGCCTTCACCTCGATCCCTCCCGAGGCACAATCCCTCGAGTTATTGGTGGACCAGGAACACCCCGACATCGTCATCGAGGAAATGGTCGAACGTAAACTCAAGAATACCCCCTCTGATGGCGCTTCCGATGAGGAGTAGAGGTTCCATGGGGTATGTGACACGGCCCATTTGTCACTTCGACGTATGAGCCCGTGATCCCGAGCGTCAACGTCCGGCGGATGCATCGCGGACGGTCATGTGCTCCTTCAGGATGGCCGCAAGCCGGCCCCCCACGTTGCCTGAATCAAAGTCGTTTGCGCTTGCCCTGGCGGCCTGCCCCATTCTCGCTCTGAGTTGTTCGTCTTGAATGAGGTGAGTCATCATGCCGATCCACTCGGAGATGTTTGTCGCGTGGAAGCCCGTGACTCCATGTTGCACGTATTGTGCGTTGATGCCAACAGGCGACGCCACGCTGGGCAGGCCCGCGGCGGCATACTGGAGAATCTTGAAGCCGCACTTGCCCCGCGTATATCGATTGTCCGGCAGGGGGGCCAGCCCGATATCGCTGGAGACGAGGTCCGCGATCTGCTCGTGCAGGGACCACCGCCGCGGCTCCACCGGCAGATGCCGCAGCTCGAAGAAGGTGTCGCAGACAATCCTGAGCGTGACGTTTGGAAAGCGAGCGCCTATCTGCTCCAGCGCGGGGCTGATCTGCCGGAGATAGGGTAAGGTCGCCTTGCCGCCGATCCAGACAAGTCGGATCATCCCATCCGGTTCAGGCCGGGCCTGCCCCGTGTAAGCCTTCGTGTCCAGACCGGTCGGAATAATCTGTACATTGGGATTGTGTGCACAGGCATGCTCGGCCAGATATGCGTTGCCGGCGATCACCAGATCTGCAAGCCGGACGGTGCGGCGAAATGCGAGAAAGCGGCGGCGGTCGTTCCGGGCCGGCGCCTCGGGTTTGTACATAACAGCATCATCGAAATCGTACGCAATCCATCGGCTGGAGCGACGCAGGAAGAAGGCGTCCCAGGGACTCATCGTCTTTTTGTGCAGAAGAACGCCGTCGAACTCTCCGGCATGCGCGAACAGCGGCCAGCGAGCGAAAGTCGTCCGAGGCAGACGCGCGATCTCGCAATCGAGGCCCTCTCTCTTCCATGCGGGCAGATATTGTTCGATCCGCTGCCGGAAGCTCGCGTTCTGCGGATTATTCGTGATGACCAGCAGATTCATCTGTCACAGCCTCAGGAGATGTCCCGGCCGGATCCTGCTTCGCCGCCCTCGGACCCGGAATCGACTTCAGCAAGACCTCGCCGTTGCCCGGCCATGAGAATGGTCGTCGGCGTGAAGACGTGCCGGTGCCCCACCAGCCATCGCAGCAGACCGACTCTTGATAGCAGCCGGAGGAATTCCGCCGAAACGCCACGCATCGGGTGCCCGTTTCTGCGGTGCCGGTTGAAGCTGAAGAACACCTTGCCGAGATCGTCATCTATCGGTGCAAACTCGCCGGGCCGGGTTGTGGCAGACAGGCACTGCTCCGGCTGGAACTCGATGAGCGGAAAGAGTGTCCGAATGCCGTCGGGGGTGAACCGCCAGAGGTCATTCGGATAGTCGTGGATCCGCCATGCGAAAGGGGCCGCGATACACAGCCAGCCCCCCGGCTTGAGCAGACGAGTCAGGTTATCAGCCATCTCGAAGGGGCGATCACAGTGCTCCAGCACGCTCAGGCAGAAGATCGTTCCGAATCGCCGTCCGCGGAGTCCCTCGTCGATGCTCGCAAAGTCCTCCGCCAGGTCTATCGCAACGTCGACGCCCGGGCCGCCCTCCAGATCCACGCCGAGGTACTCACAATCCGGTCCGAACAGGCTCCGCAGGTCCTGTGTATTTCCGTAGTTTCGGGAGCCGACCTCGAGAAAAGGACCCTGTAGACGCGAGGCGAGCCTCTCCACGAAGATCCGCTGGTTGACGTCTCCCACCTGGCTATAAACCTCCACAAAGGACCGGCGGAACGCCCGATAATCCACGGCTATCACGCATTCCAAGGGGCAGTGTACTTGCCCGTCTCGACCAAATCAAGCAGATAACCCGCGATTCTCTGGCAGTTGAACTCGGTGTGAACTCTTTCCATTCCGGCGCCGGCGATCTTCCTGCGTTCCTGCTCGTGAGCAAGGTACCAATCGGCCAGCTCAAAGAACTCATCGATCTGGTCGAAGTAGCGGATGTGTTCACCTTCCTTGAACAGCAGGTCGGCGCCGGCAAATCTCCTGCACAAGACCATCGTACCGCCCGCGAGGAAGCGTATGAGCCGGTCCGAATGTGCGAATTGGACGGATGGCTCGTACGCGTTGATGCTGACGCCGATGCGGGCACCGCTTACCGCGTATAGAAATCGCATCCCGCCGATCGTGGGTTTCCCGCAGCATCCATGAAACGAGACCTTGTCACGCAGGGTGAGCCTGTGAACCAACTCTTCGCGGAAGGTTCTCACTGGCGTCCGCGCTGTGAGACAGCTTGCCGATCCACAGCATGTCGCTTTTCCATTCGTCGGACACATCGTATCGATATTCGACACTCGGATCGCAAACATTCGGCAGAAAGGCACACAGAGGCACGCCGGCGTCACGATAGTCGCCTAACCACGGCCCATCATTGGTCGCCGCCACGATATCGAGTGCCCGAGCCGTCTCGATCCGGTTCCTCTGGAGCCTAGGCCAGGGATCGTCGTCGAATCCCAGAAATACTGCGTTCGGGACGGCGTGACGCACGGCCCGCAGGCTGTCGGCATCCAGCACGCGGGCAAACGTGACAAGTACGATATCGGGCTCGTAGTCCGCCGCCTGGGCGGCCAGCATCTCATCCACTCGGTGTTTGTAGAGAAGCTCCGAAATCGACTTGCTCTTGAGGATGCTCAACTGCTGCAAGGCGCCGGCGTAGTTGAAGACGAGCGTGTCGTTCCCAAGACGCACCAGCCCTTTGATCAGCTTGTGGATCTGGCAGAACATCTTGATCGAATTGTTGTTCATGTCATAGATGACAAGAATCCGTTTCGGTCTACACATGATCGCAGGATAGACTATTGGGGTGTGGGAATCAACCGGCTGTTGTGGATATATTCGGCAAACAGCCTGGCCTTCAGCCGCGCTCCCTCCACGTTCACATGAACGCCATCGACGTAGTAGCGTTTATCGGTGGGAAACAGGCTCGCGAAATCGAACAGGTGGACATGGAACTCCTCCGCAATGGACTTCAGCGTCCTGTTCATCTCCTCCAGAGCGGCAACACACTCCGGCGAGGCCACGATGGGCCGGTCCTCAAACAGAGGCGAAAACGCGAACGTCGCAAGAACCGTCTGTATCTCTCTATGGTTCGCGATGATGGCGAGATTCTCGAGGTTCCGCCGGAAGTAGACGGGCTTGTTGACCTTCAGCATCTCCTCGGCGCTTACCTTCTTGAAGATGCCGTCCGGATACGTTCCGTTGACCTTCTGCGCGTTGAATTCGGCGGCGTAGTATGTCGGCGGGGGCGCCGCCAGATACCTGTCCATGGAGGAATGCGGTTCGCACGAGACCCGCTCGCACCAGGACGTACCTCATCAGCGCGCTGTACTCCAGGATGCTCGGCATCGACATGGCCGGAGGCGAAACCGCCCCGGAATTGTCGCCGCGGTAAGCCTCGGGCGGCCAAACGAACCTCGTCAGAAGGTCGTTGACGCCATCATAAATGATGACCATGTCCGGGTCCAAATCCAGGACGCGCAGCTCGAAATTGATCAGGGACTCCCAGCTCGTCCAGGATCCTACGCCGGCGTTGATGACCGTCACGTTCGCGTAGCCGAGCGCCCGCAGTTCTTTCTCGAGGAGGCTCGGGTAGGACAACCGGTAATCTTCCACCTCCGTAGTGTATGTCGTCGAACCGCCCATACAGACGATACGGAATTCCCCCTCCGGCTTGGGTAGGACGATTTCGTCCGACCTGTAGCCCAGGGAATTATGCCGATTCGCACCCTTGACGTAGTTGGATGTGAGGGAGTGACCCAGGTACCTGTGGGGCATATACCGCGGCTTCAGGTGGGGCCGCTTGTGAAGTTCTTTCAGCGAAGCGTATTTCAGGAACTGCTTGTCTCCCGCCAGGTAGCCTATCCAGAAGCGCGCCACCAGTTCGAGTACGACAAGCGTCATGAGGACGGACACGACCATCATGAGCAGTTTCCGACCGGTATCCTTGGCGTGTCTCACGTTGTCCCTCTCTTGCCCAACAGGAATCAGGGCACCATCATTCGTTCAACTTGTCCCGTTCGAGCGCGTACAGGCGCTGTGCGAGATCCTGGGAGAACCGCAGGGCCGCATGGCTCTGGAGATGCGAGCCATCAAAGCTCTCATATTCGTCCGGATCCGTATCGATCCAAATGCCCCCGGCTTCCTCAAAACCGTCCACGAACTGGCGATGATCGAATCCGCTGTAATGCTCCTCCAGTTCCACCATCTCGCGGCAAGTGGGCATCACAAACCCATAAACACGGATTCCTGTCTGCGTCCATCGAGACACGAAGCGGTTCAGAACCTCCACCATTTCCGGCGACACCCGGTTCTTCTGATAGATCCGGTAGTAGGTTTTCAACTCCTTCTTCTCCCCCGGCGGTTGACGACTGTATGACAACCAGCCATCGGCAAAGAGCTCCCTTCGGGTCCGAGTCTGATCCAACGAGGGGATGAGTCCCTGGAGAGCGTCGCGAAACGACATGTACTCCAGAAAGCTCAACAGCGGCGCCAGGCACATATCCATATACAACTGCCTCCTGGACGTCCCTTTCAGCGTGGAGAACTGATATGTTACATCCGGGTCCGCGGTCAGGGAACGAGGAGTAATCCCAAGAAGAATGACTTTGACGCTGCTGTCAGGGTCCAGAACCTGTTCGACGGCCTCAAGGTACTCAGGAACGTAGAGGTTGCTGGCGAACCCGTAGTTGAGGATACGGCAGTGTGTGAGCATGTTGCGCATCTCCGCAGGTGAGACGCCTCCCAGGACGCGAGAGTCGCCCGCCACGACAATGTCGGCGCAGTGATGCCAGGATATCTTCTCGGCCCAGTACCGCTTCGGATAGACTCCACGCGGCTTGTCGGGGCGCAGCGAGCCCATTGCCACAATGAGTATCAAGGCCAGGCTCAGAGTTCTGAGGGTACGGTCCCCCATGAGCCCGGCACAGGCGCGTCGGATTGTACAGTCTTTGGCATCGATATCGATCATGCGTGCTCGGCTCAAAACTGGAAATAGATGAATGTATTGCTCGGCGCTCGCATAAACACACAGATTACGATCACCACGGCGATGGCAACGGGCTCGAGCAGAGCGCCGGCTCTGGATCGTTCCGGCCATCGAAGCTCCGTCGTCCTGCCGAGATGCACCGCCACCTGGTGACCGATCATGATCAGCAGAACGTTTATGGCATTGTTGTCGATGAGTTTGTGCGCCAGTGCGTAATCGAAGCCGGCCGGGTTGAACATCCTGGCGAAGACGGCGATGGCCTGATCGAATGTCCGGGCGCGGAACAACACCCAGGCGACGACCGTCAGCGCGAAGACCGCCAAAGGCGCAAGATGTCGGCCCGCGGGCAATCTGGCCAACTTGCGGGGCCAATCGGTCAGACGTTCCAGCGAAAGATAGAAGGCGTGCAGGGCGCCCCAGAGAACGAACGTCCAGGCGGCTCCGTGCCAGAGGCCGGAGATGAGCATGGTCAGCCACAAGGCCACAACAGCCCGCCTCTTGCCGCGGCGTGATCCCCCCAGCGGGATATATACATAATCGCGAAACCAGGTCGACAGGGATATGTGCCACCTTTGCCAGAACTCCCGGAAGCTGGAGGCCGTGTACGGATCGTTGAAGTTGACAGGAAACTCGTAGCCCATCCACTTGGCCAGTCCACGGGCAATATCGCTGTATCCGCTGAAATCACAGAAGATCTGGAAAGCGAACATGACCATGATGATCCACCAGTAGCACGCTGAATCCGCCGGGCTCGGCGCAGCGAAAGCGGCATTCACCGCGGTCGCCAGGGTATCTGCGATGACGACCTTCTTGAAATACCCGAAGACGATGAGCTTGAGACCCTCCCATCGCTGAAGCTCCATCACTGGTCCGGCTGATTCCAGTTGAGGCAGCAGGTCCCGGGCCCGAATGATCGGTCCGGCCACCAACTGGGGGAAGAGGGACAGGTAAGCGAAGAAATGAAAGACATTTCGCGTTGCCCGCAACTCGCCGCGGTAGACGTCGATCGTATAGCTCATCGACTGGAACGTGTAGAAGCTGATACCGACCGGCAGGATCAAGTGTGCCATCGGCAACTGCACATCCACGCCCAGAAGCCGCATCGATCCGTTGAGAGTGCCGATCGCGAAATCCAGGTACTTGAAGACGGCCAGGGAACCTACGTTCCCGAGCATCGAGACTACCAGGATCAACCGCTTGTGCCGGGGGAATCGCTCAATTCCCAGACTGGCAAAGAAGTCGATCAGGCCGCTGGCCGTGATGAGGAACAGGAACCGCCAGTCCCACCAGCCGTAGAACACAAAAGAGGCGATAACCATCGCAATCCAACGCGAATTGCGACGCGTGCGAACCGCCGGCCATATGGCGAAGAATGCAGCGGCAAAGACAATGAACACGAGGGAATTGAATTGCATGCCGTCCGTTACCTCGACTCACCAGCATGGTGTCGGCAATCGTCACGTGCAGCTAACATTCGTGGCTCAACAATTACCATTCCGTAGTTCTCACTCAGAGTCAGAATAGATCACGTTCATCGCCCGGCCGTGCGCTCAGAGGATTCTCTTGTTGCGCAACTTCCCGAACCATCTTCCTGCCCGATGCCGGAACACATTCCGATCTCCCACGATCTTCCGAGCCCATCGCGGCAACTGCTGCACCCGCGATTCCTTATACCGAATCCCTTGCCACGGCATTATGCCGCGGCCGCGAAGGAAAACAGTGCCATCATACCCGCAGGAGATGTACGTGACCAGCGACTCGTCCGTCATCATAGCCTCGACGGAGTCGTCGTCAATCCCGAAGCGTGGGAAATACCTTGTGCCGACAGAGATCACGTTCGTCTTCGTCGATCTGTCCGGCGTGTATGACCTCCCAATTGGCGTCGCACGCTGTGCTCAACGTCTTTAGCCTCCCGCCTGATTCGCCGACGACTGACGGGCATGGGTCCTGATGATGTCATCCCGGACTTCGAACACCCAGTCGGGATGGACGGCACGAATGCACTGCTCGACCGTTTTCAACGGCGGATAGTCGTTCTGACCGGTGAAGCAGCGGGCGTCATCAATGAGGATCACGTGCTGCGCCGACAATGGATGATTCAGTACACACGCAATTTCCCGCATGATCGGCGTCTCCAGATCCCCTCGGGCGGTCGAGCCGCCGGACCAATGGGCGTCGAGCCAGAACAGGCAGGGCTTTCGAATCCCCTTCAGAACCTCCGGAAGGATTTCCCCGCTTTGGCCCTGGAAAAGGTGAATGTTCGCGTACCCCGCAAATCTCTTTCGGGCGTTCTCGTAATGCGTCGGATCGAGCTCGATCGAGTAAATCTCCGTCACATAGGGCATCAAGGCATACACCATTTTGCCCTTGTAGGTCCCCGTCTCGATGAAGACTGGCGGCGAAAACTGCTTTGCGTAGGACCGAACGACCTGCTGCTTGCCCAAATTGGGCATGGGCCCAACGGCGCCATCCTGCTGCCACTGTCGCAGTTTCTTTCTTAGCTGCCTTTCTCTGTGGATTCTGGCAAGAGCCCCCAGCGGCGTCGTTCGCTCGAGAAAGTGCTTTAACGATTCTTCCATTGAATGAATCCCGGTTCTTCTATTGTCCTTGCACCTGCTCCTGCGGAAAGCCCCCTTGCTATCACCGTAAGAATGGGGCCGTGACCTCCCAATTGGGCCAGACTGGCATCCTAGTCCCGCTGCCCGGCGGAGTCAACTCCTCCAAGTAACCTGAGAACGACGGTCTCTATCCCCTTCGAGACGAACCTTCTGCCTTTTTCGTTCAGGTGCTCGTCAATCGACCCAGTGTGAAAGAAACACTCGCTTCCAAGCGATTGTGAAAGATCCATGCAGGCGATCGAATTGTCACAGGGATCATTTCCCTCCGGAGAGCCGTTCGTTACGAAAAGGCACTTTTCCGCTGTGAGGGCATCCTTCACCACTTGCAGGTTCCGTGAGAAGTAGTGTTCAAATTCCCGCCCAACACTCCTTAACGCCGCTCCCATGTTGATCGGCGTTATATAGAACACTACCTTAAGACGGAGCATTCGCGCCAGCTCCACCGTCTCCCTCAGTTTCACGAGAAGCGGATGTCCTTCTGAAATAGGCCACAAAAAGAAGTACACAAACAGCTCTCTTCGCCGTTCTTCCTGCTGAGTCGATGAATCAGGTTTGCTCAGTCTCAGCTTCTCAAATTCCCCAATAGTCCGCAGACCGGTCATGGGGTACTCCACAGGAATCTGCTCGTATCCCCCTTTTGTTTCTGCTTTTCTGTAGCGAATCCGAAGACCGTTGCCCGAATAGTACTTATTGAGCAATCGGATCTCCGCCTTGAATTCCCAGCTTGGCCGCAAGTACCACTGCGGCGAGAAACTTCGCATGTTGATAGGAATCACCACCAGGCGCGGCCGTTTCCGAGTGATTCTGAACGTGCTTACCATATGGTAATAGATCCCCATATGATATGCACCATGAGACAATTCCAAAACCCGTGCTTTTCCCGAGAGATCTGCCGCCAGCATTTCAGCGGTCGATCTTCTGTCTCGGTCTTCATCTGCTATTCTCAGTACGGTCGAGTCTCCCAAATACACGATATCGGGGCACAAATCCCCACTGTCGAATTCCTTGGCAATTCTTTCCAGTATTTCATATCGCCGGCCCAGAATCGTATCTACAAGTCTTCTCATTCTGCCGGTGCGAACCTCAGATTCTTTCGCCGTTTGCATGGCTGGCATCACCGCTGTTCTCCCTGACATGGCTCGCTTGTCAGTCTGAAGAACTCGCGGCCGCAACTCGGCTCAGCCGGCTTCTCCGCGGCAACGTATTCGATGTCCAGGACATATCCCTGCTTGTACTTCTCATTGAGGGCCTCCACGGTGTGTTCCTCCGTGCCGTAGTGCTTGTTCTCCGTAGAGGTATTGACCATGTTCACCTGGATCGCCGCCGCACACATCCCTTGGAAATATGTGAAATCCGGGAGCAGGTCTTCATGCTCGCGGCACCAGCGGCACGGCCACGATTCCAGTGTGTTTGGGCTAAAGAAGTAACCGAAACGCTTCAGGGTCGAACGCCTCAGGCCCAGCGGCCCCAACACCTGCATCAGCGGAGAGGAAGGCATGAACAGCTTGGCCGCCAGGCGGCTGTCACTCATGGAGCCTCGCAGAATCTTCCTCACCAGCTCAGTCCTGTAGAAGGTGCAGCCGAGCTCGAAGGGGTACCGCGTATGCGGTGTGCGGCCACGTTTCCAGTTGACCCGGTAGATCGTTTCGCCTGCCACGGAAAGCTCGGTAATCTCATCGCCAGCGCCTGCCAGAGAGTCGGGACTGAACCGGAGCGTGAAGCCGAAGACGTCTTCGTGGTGACGGGAGAACGTCTCTTCGATCACCTCGAACCTCACGGAACGAAAGAACACCGTGTCATCGACGCCGAACAGGACATACCTGGATTCTACGCGGTCCAGGATGCCCATGATATCCCTGTGAAAGTCGCTCTCCCTCGTCACAAGACAATCCGGGAACTTGCGGAAAAGCCGATCGTATTCGCTCTCGAATCGGTCCGCCTTATAGACGATATGCGTCTGAATCAGCTCCGACGGGAAATGCCTGTAGAGACTTCGCAGGTAGCCGTCCAACTGCAACGGCCGGTTCTTTGTGAACACGATATTGCTGATCATTGCCATGTGTGGTATGCGAGATTCTAATCTCTGCGCTGCCTGCGGCAAGAAAAAACTGATCGCTGGCAAGGAGCGATGAAGGGCCGTAGAATGTCACTTTTGAAAGGACGAACACGGAGTACGCCAATGGACGTGGAGCAGAAACCACGAGTCACGATCTGTATCCCGCAGTGGCAGGTGAAGGAACTGGCGATGCTCTGTCTGCGTGCAATACGCAGGCATACGCGGAACGTTCCCCATGAGGTGATCGTCGTAGATAACGGTTCCAAGGATGAATCGCTGAGTTATCTAAGGAGCCTGCCCTGGATTCGGCTGATCGAACGGGGAACCGATGTGCCGGAGAACTGGGTGCTGGCGTTCATCACGGCGCTCGATATCGGCTTTGCCGCCAGCCGCACAGAGTACTTCGTGACCATGCATACCGACACCATTGTCAAACACCCCAACTGGCTGGAGCGGCTCATGGCCCCTTTGGAGGCCGATCCCCAGTGTGCGGCATCCGGGGCTTGGAAGCTGGAGTTGCGAAACCCTATCCTGAAGTGCACCAAGAGGATCACGGATATAAAGAAGGCAAAGCTCTGGCTCCGGCGCATCTTCCTTGGTGATCAAAAGGTTCGGCAATTGAAGCGGGAGCTCTGCCCCCGTGACTATTGTGCGATGTATCGGTCGGCCCCGATACGGGAGTCCGGCCTGCGGTTCAATGGTGTCGATCGCTGGGCCGGCTACACCACCGGCGAGCAGATGTACTATCAACTCAAGGAGCACGGATACCGAGCCGAGGTGATCCCGACGGCGGAGATGATGCAATACGTGGTGCATCTCGCCCACGCGACGGCCGCCCTGCACCCCGAGCAGCGCCGGCTGAACCACCGGCGTGCCCAGCAGAAATCAGAACGAAGACTGCGTCGGTTGTTCAACTCGCCTCTCGCCAGGAGTCTGGCGACCGACGACGCTCTGGACAGGTGAGCGATTCCTGAGGTTGGTCCTGCAGGTCAGGTGGCAGATATCACGCACGTTCCTTGCGCGTGAGGATGGACTCATACAGGCCAAGCAGGTCCCGGGCGACGCGACGGACGGAGATATTCGCCCTCAGGTTGTCGTCCGCAATCGCCTGGGAGGCCCTCTCGATATTGGCCGTGCCTGTATAATGGCGGATGGCGCCCGCCAGGGCCGCGATATTGTCGGGTGAGTCGATCACCTTGCCGTGCCGGCCATCGGTAAAATGGTCAGTGGCGCCGTTGAACCGCGTGGTGACGACCGGTTTGCCGGCAGCCAAAGCCTCCAGGATGAACCGGCTGGAAGGATCGTAGAACGTGGGCAGGACTCCCACGTCGATTGCCGGCAGGACACTGCCAATGTCCTGGACCGAGCCCAGGAACAGGATGCGATCTTCAACGCCCACGCGTCTTGCGAGCCTGCGGTATCTGTCGCTTCTGCCCGTCCCTGCCACGAGCAGGCAAGCGGGACGCTCCGTCCCTGCCTTGCCGGCGACCTGCATCGCCTGAATCAGCGGGTACAGGCCCTTGAGACGGAAGTTGTTGGCCGCAAACAGGAACAGCACCGGCTCCTGTGCCCCCTGGATGCCCAATCGGGCGAGGACCTGCGAACGAAAGTCCTTCATGATGCTTGTGTCGATGGGCCGGTCGGTATCGACGCCATTGAGCATCCGGACGATTCGCCCGGGGTCTGTGGCGTAGTGCTGCTGGAGCTGCTCGACCACGTAGCTCGATAGGGCAGAGATCATCGGCCCCTTTGCGCCGTGACAGCATCGGTACTCGGCACGCAGCAGCTTCGCCCGTCGGCGGTTGGCGAAGGCTGTCATTCGCTTCCAGCGGCGGACAAGAGGGTTCGGGTAGCTGGCCGCGTTGCGCAAGGCCGACTCGGCATACGTGCCGCCTCGCGGTTGGTACAGATCCACGCCGGCGAAAGGCAAAACGCTGTGAACGATGTCGTAGCCGGCCGGGGGAATGTGTCGCCCCAATGCCTCGGCGAAAACGAGCAGACTCACTCGCTCTTCCGGAACGTCGGAGCATAGGATGTGAACGTTCGGGGCTGTCGCCTGCCCCTTGGCCGCGAGAAGATCGACCTGTAACCCCATCGACGAAAGGGCGTTTGCCACCTCGAACATGGACCGCTCGGCTCCTCCCAGGGAGACGTCGGCACGTTCGATGATGATGGCAACTTTCTTGATCATTGTCTCTCGCCCGTGGCATGTCCAAGGAATGGGATGGGATTGCCTCGTTTGCGGTTGTGACGTGCCATTCGGTGTGCCTTCCGGATGACTTTGCGGATGAACGCCTTATCTTGCGGCAGGAGTCTGCGACGGCCCGTGTACACGAGATAGAATCGCAGCCTGTCGGCCCGCGTGACGGATTCCGCGGGCGACGAGTAGTGAAGCTGTGCAATATCCTTTATCCGGAAGCGTTGCCGCAGGAAGGGCCGCGACGCCCTCGCCAGGTCGATCAGGCAGAATTCACCCTCACTCGAACAGAAAATATGTGACAGGTAAAGGTCGCGGTGGCGATAGCCTGTCTCGTGGAATCGCCTGATGAACGAGGCGAGCCGGCGGATGAAATCGCGGCGAGCGTGTCGCTTCTCGATAGTCAGCGGACCTTGAAAGCATGGCGGCAGTTGTGATTCGAGCGACCGGGAATCCCTGACCTCTTCTGTCATCAGGAAGCTTCTATGTTCGAAGAGGGTCTGCCACTGCTCCCCACAGGCGATGGTGCGCGGCGTGTTGATTCCGGCGGCCGCCAGGCGGTCGGCGGCCTCGTGCTCCATTCGGGCAAAGCTCCTTCGCCGGTGGTGGGAAAGCCAGTTGCGCACTTGCCCGAGAAGCGGGGGCCGGCTGTATCGCTTGAGGTACACTTTCACCGGACTGTCCGAGCCGACGGGCACAACCTCGAATTGGAGCCTTCGGCGAAATCGCCCGATGTTGGGCTTAGCCAGGTCGCGGGCTCCGTCGAAGCGGAAGACCGCATCGAGGGAGGTCAGCCCGAGTGCGGCGAGCGGCTTCCGGAAGGGCTCGGAAACGAGGAAGGACGGCGATGCCCCTGCGAGGTCGCATCGGATCGTCGGGCTCGGTTTCGAAGGTGTTGCCAATGCCATTCCAGGCCTCATGTCCTGAACCGTTGTCACGCCTCGTTCAGGAAGTAGTCGGAGATCACGCCCATGAACCGATTGTACTTGATCGCATAGTGGGACAGGCCCTGCGAGCAAAATCGCCGCGAGTATTCCGCATCCCGCTCCCGCAGACCGGCCGCCGCATGCTGCCACTCCGTCTCGTCCATCTGCAGGACCTCTTCCGCCCTGGCTCTGTAGAAGTCCGCCGTTGGCAGGCCGGAGTATGCATTGACGAACCAGGGCATGATCCGGCCGATCTTCTTCAGCAGGAAGTTGTGCTCCTCGCCGAATTCCAGGCACGACTCGTCGGTGAAATTGTGAAGGCTCTCCATCTTCTCCGTATTGATGTATCCGCCTTCGAGACTGATCTGGTGCGCCCGCGTGCCGGGGAAGGGGAAGAAGTACGTCCAGCGGAATCGCCCGGGCCGGGCCTGTCCGAGCAAGCGGACCGTGTCGAATACGTCCTCCCGGCCCTCGTGAGGAAAACCGATGATCACGAATACGGAGCTGTGCATCCCATGCCGCTCGACGGCGGCAATCGCCTCGACGATGCTCTCATTGCTCATGTGGCGGTTGAGGATCGTCCGGCGGACCTCCGGGCTGCCCGACTCGACACCGAACTTCACAATCCGGCAATTCGCTGCCGCCAGGAGGCCCGCGCATTCATCGTCGAAGAAACCCACGTGCGCGTTGACGACGAACGGGATTGTCGTCACCCTGCGATAGGCCTCGCAGAACTCGCGGACATACGCCTTGTCGAACGTGAACAGGTCGTCGTCGAAGATGAACGTGCGGATGTTGCGGTAATTCTTCAGCAGATACTCGATTTCCCCGATCATCTGGCCGACGTTGAACCGGCGGATGTAGCGGAGATCTTTGAACCCGCAGTGCAGATCCTCCTTGTACGCCTCGACCATGACGTGATTGAAGCAGTACGTGCAGGAGAAGGGACATCCTCGCGAGGCCATGAGGCCGACCCAGCCGTTCTTGGCATCGATCAGCCGCTGAAAATCCATACTCTCGTAGTCCTTCAGCGGCAATTCGGTCAGCTCGGGCAGGGGGCCGACGGGATTGATCCTGATCCGGCCGTCTTCCACGCAGGCGAGATTCGGCACGGCCTGAACACTCTGACCTCGCTGCAGAGCATCTACAAACTGTGGGAACGCGTCCTCGCATTCACCGCGAAAGACATAGTCGAACAGGCCGGTCCCGAGAATCTCTTCCGCGTTCGCCAGCGCGTGGACGCCGCCGAGAACGAAAGGGACCTTGAATCGCGGCCGGGCCCACTTGGCCAGCGTCTGGGTGTATGTCCACTGGTTTGTCACGACAGAGAACGCGAGGATATCCGGCTTCTCCCGAGCGATCCGCTCGATGAACTGCGACTCCGTCGGCAACGGCTCGATCTCCTCACACAATTGCCAGAACGCCACATCGTGCCCGGCCCTTTTCAGGATCGCGGCCATGTGAGCGACGCCGTAGTTGAAGCCCACCTGGGAATCGGTTGACGGGTATATGAAGAATACCTTCATCGTGGTCCGGATCAGATACCTATTTCTGTGTAGGTTCCCGCGCAGGCTCGTCGGGATGACGAGTCGTGTGCACTTCCTGAACGCGCGTGGGCGGTCTGCGATCTCTGCCGGCTCGTTCCTGCATGATCCGTGCAATGACCTCATCCACGGCGATATGCCCGGGGTGGGCCAGCGTGTCCACGTGTACGATCCGGCAGTCGGTGTCCCCGCACGCGCTCCAGCGGCGGACGAAATTCTCATTGTTGCTGCCGGCGAATATCGTCAGTGTCGGCGTCCGTGAGGCCGCGGCGATATGCTGACACGCCGAGTCATAGCCAATGTACTCGTCGCTGTGCGCGATCAGTGCCGCCATCTGGCCGATGCCGCACCCTACGGTAATCACCCCGTGGGATAGTGCGATGGAGTCCATGGCAGCGAACGTCGTTTCACTGGCGGCAAATCCGCACTCGCGGGCATCGGCGGCAAGCAGGGCGGCTCGCTCGACCTCGTCGGCGCCAAAGCCGGTGTCGAGAATGACCACGGTGCCGGGCACGGCGACGAGCGTGCGCAGCAGCCGCTTCTCAAATTCCAGGCCGACGCGTTTCCTCGGATTCTGGCCCACGCCCAGGTTCATGGCGATGATCCAGCGAGCGCCGGCCGCCCGCAGCGAATCGATCCTCCTCCCGGCCTCGCTCATGAACGCATCCGGCACCCACACCGTCGGATAGCAAAAGTGATCCGTCCCGAATACTGCGTTCATCCAGTCATTGGTCCATTCGGCCATGCACCGGCCGGTGGAGGACAGCATGTGGTGCCGCGTATTGAGGAACAAGTAGCGACCGACATGCATCATCGGCAGGACGCCAAGCTGCGAGATTCGCGAATCCGGATCAATCACGAGGATGTCCTTCTCGCCGCCGTCAGCCGCTTCATCCTGCAAAGCCTCCAGGGTCGCATGCCAACTGCCGAATCGCTCGAAGAGCCCTCCACGGCGGGCGTACGCCAGCTCCCGGATGCGCAGGTCGGCGTTGCCGCCGAAGAGGCCGCAGAGTTTCCGGCTGCCGACGATGACGATTTCGGCTTTCGGAAACAGCCGCCGCAGATGCTGAATCATTACGCTCAGGATGGCGACATCCGCCCCGAGGGTCACCCTGGACAGCAGGATGACCTTTCGCGGGGCCTTGCCGCTGTCGTAGCGGTACTGCCGCGCGTGAGTGTCGATCGCGCGCCTGTACAACTGGTCGAAAGAAGTGATGCCAAAGTCGGTCAACTGGCGGTCGAGGCTCTTCCCTGCGGGGACCTTCCGGCAATGCGAAATCACCTGGCACATGACCCGGCTGTACACCTCGATGGGCAGCTCTTCGAAATCGTCGCAGAGCTTCTCCACGATGATCTCGAACAGGGCGCTCGATGCGATGTTGCCCAGATCGCCCGCCGAGTAGACTGTGGCCATCTCGCAGAGCAGGTCGATATACCCGCCGATGTACATGCCGCTCTGAAAATACTTGTCGATAAAGGAGAAGGCGATCTGCCGGGCCAATGGATGCAGCTCTTCCGCATCCGTCCGGCTTTCCCGAAGCTTCAGCCACTTTTTTCTGTAGATCGCAGGGTCCATGTCATCTGCACGCATTCAACAATCGCTCCGCCGCCGTGAAGACCTCGGCGGGCCGGATTTCTCTCATACACTCGTGTCCCCGGGGACAGACCTTCTTGTGGCAGGGCGAGCAATCCAATTCCTTCCGCACGACGATGGTGCGCTCCAGGTTCGCGTTCGTGTACCGCGGGTCCGTCGGTCCCATGATCACGACGGCCGGGACGTCGAACGCGACCGCGTAATGGCGCGGGCCCGTGTCGTTCGTAATGAACAGGTTGCATCGTTTTACCATCGGCTTGAGCATCTCAAGATCGATCTCGTCCGGCCGCATGTCGATAACATCGGCTTGCGCCCGGTTCCGAATGGCCCGGAGGATCTCCTCCTCACCCGGACCACCAAACAGGATCACCTTTGCCCTCAGGTTTCTCCGGCACAGGCCGGCCAACTCGGCGAAGTACTCCGCGGGCCAGCACTTGGACGATCCGAAGCTCGCCCCGGGATTCATGCCCACGAGGAAATCGGTTTCTGCGATGCCGTACTTTTGCAGCATCGCCTCTGCCCGCCGGCGCAGCTCCTGCCCGATATACAGCGTGGGCCTCGGGTGCTCCGGGACATCAAGCCCGAGCCAGCGGCAGATCTCCAGATAATACTCGATCATGGGGCGTCGGACAACCCCCTGGCCATTACGCATGGGCGTCGGGCCGCCCGCCAGAAGCACGTCCCGCCACTGGCGGCGGTAGCCATACAATCGGCGGACACCGCTCAGTCGGATCGTCAGCGCGGACCGCATCGAGTTGGTCAGCAGGATAGCGGCGTCCGGTGACCATGTCCGAAGTTGCTCCCGCATGCGGCGAAAATCAGCCCACGATTTATCGTTACCGTCGACAAGCCCGTCAAACCACGGGCCGTCGTTCACGATCCCGCGAGCGCTTCGCTTGAGCACGCCGATGATTCTCGTGTGTGGCAGATTGGTGCGCAGGCAATCGAACACGGGCGTAGCCATGACGATGTCGCCCACCCAGTTCGGGCAGCGAATGGCCAGTGTCTCAATCTCTGTAAGCTTCGGTGCCATCACCCGCAATCTCCGCCATCACGGCGGACTCGGCAAGCTGCACGTGTCATCGGCGCCAATTCATGATGTAGAACGTCAGAGCCATCAATTGCAGGACGACGCCAAAGCCCAGCGCCACGAGGACATTGGTGCCCGCCTGGTTTGAGCTCGTCAGCAGCCACAGGGCCAGGAGCAGGCAGAACGGAACGAAGACTTGCACGATGCCCGCCAGCAGCCTCATCAGCGAGAATTCGTTGAATATGTCGGCCTTTTGCATCCGCTTGAGCTGCTCCAGAATGCCCGCCAGCACTTCCTCCACGGCTGGCTCCGTGGCAGGCAGTTGATTCATCGCTTCGTCCTGCTGCTGCACGTCACCCTCGGGCGAGTCCGCGACGGGCGCCGCATTATTTCTTTCGGTGAAGACAGGCACGATGCGGGCATCCTGCCCGGACCGGTGGTACCTCTTGATGATATTCACAGCTTCCCTCACATTCACAGCAACATGGTCCGGCCTGTTCTTATCCGTAGTCTCGGGGCTCGTGTGGCCCGAGCTGATGAGAATCGTCCTGCACCCGGCGCTTCGGCCGGCCTCCGTATCGCGGAGACTGTCCCCGACGACCCAGGACCTCGTCAGATCGATATCGATCTCGCCGGCTGCCGCCAGCAGCATGCCGGGCTTGGGTTTGCGCCAATCGCTGTCTTTGCGATACTTTGGCACCGCCCCGTCCGGGTGAAAGGGGCAGTAGTAGATGGCGTCGAGCGATGCACCGTGATGAGCGATCAGCTCCCGCAGCCGCTGGTGAATCTGTTCGAGCGTCTCTTCGGTGAGGATTCCCTTGGCGACACCAGGCTGGTTGGAGACGACCACCGTCTTATAGCCCAGGAGCTGCATCTCCTTGACGGCCTCGGCCGCGCCGTCCAGCAGCTCCACCTGGTCGGGATGGCTGATGTAGCCCGGATCGCGAATCAGCGTCCCGTCCCGATCGAAGAATACTGCTGCATTTGACATAGCCTCGTGCACCCGTCATTCACAGAAACACTGTTCCACGAGATCGCAGATGATGTGGTACGCCAGTTGGTGGATTTCCTGGCTTCGCGCCGTCACCTGCGCGTCTGCACACAGACATATATCGGCCAGCGACTGCAGTTTACTGTCCTTTTTGCCAGTGAAGGCGATGACGCGGGCGCCTTTGCGTTTTGCGACCTCCGCGGCCTTGAGGACGTTGGGCGAGGCGCCGCTCGTGGACAGGCCCCACAGGACGTCCCCCGGCTTGATATGTGCCTCGGCCTGCGCGCAAAAACGTCATCGTAGGAATAATCGTTTGCCACGCAGGTCAGCACCGAGGTGTCGGTGGAAAAGGCCATCGCCGGCAGGGCCCGCCGCTCCGTTCTGAATCGGCCTACCATCTCGCCCGCAATGTGTTGGGCATCGGCGGCCGAGCCTCCATTGCCGCAGAGGTACAGCGTGCCGCCCTTCCGGAAGGTCTCCACGACTGCTTCCGATGCAGCGATCAGGACATCGATGGCCGAACGCTCAAACTCCGCCACCATCTTCTTATGGGTATCCAGTGTCTCCCGGATCCTGCTCTGGTCGATGCCGCCCATTACGTCTTGGTCCTCAGTGCCTTCATCTTCTCGATGGTGGAGGTCGAGCTTTTGCCTTCGACGAGCGGGGCGAGCATCACCTTGCCGCCGTAGGATTCTACGAACTCCCAGCCGACGACGCCTTGCTTTCCGCCCCAGTCGCCGCCCTTGACCAGGACATCCGGCCGGACCTGCTTGACGAGGCCCAGCACGCTGGGATCGTCGAAAATCGTGATCAGGTCAACCGTCTCCAGGCCCGAGAGGACGGCAGCCCGGTCGTACTGGTTGTTGATCGGCCGCTCCGGGCCCTTGAGGGCGCGGACGGAACTATCGCTGTTGAGGCCGACGACGACCACGTCGCCCTGGGCCCGGCAGAACCGCAGGTAATCGATGTGCCCGCGGTGGATCACATCGAAGCAGCCATTGGTGAACACGATCATCTGGCCCCGGCTGCGACGCCATTTCAGCTCTTCCAGCAAGGTGTCGAGGGACCGCAGCTTGGTGTTTCCGACGCCGTACTGGGCGACGATCTCATGCTCGATTTCCGAGACGGTCACGGTCGCTGTCCCGAATTTCTCGACTTCGATGCCACCTGCCATGTTGGCCAGATGCAGGGCGGTCAGGTAGTCACTATCAGCAGCCAGGCTCACCGCCAGGGTCGCCAGAATGACATCGCCGGCGCCGGTCACGTCATAGACGTTGCGCGCTCGGGCCGGCACCAGTTCATTCGCATCTTTTGTCGCCAGCCATGCGCCCTCCTTGTCCAGAGTGATCACGGCGGCGTCAAGCGCCAAGTCATCGAGGAGCCGTCGGGCGGCCCGTGCTGCATCGGAGGGGGTCTCTATGGCGAATCCCACAGCGGCCGCGGCCTCCTGGCGATTGGGGGTCAGCAGCGTGGCGCCGCGATACTGCGAGTACTCGCGGCCGAGGGCCGGATCGACGACCACCTTGCGGCCGGCGTCCCGCGCCAGCTCGATCATTCGGGTGCACATCGCCGGGCCCAACAGGCCCTGGTTGCAGTCCTGCAGGCACACCACATCCGCCTGTGCCAGGCACTGCTCGTAATGTTGCAGAATCTGGTCACCGACGGCGGAAGGCAGGGGCTCTATCGCCTCCTGGTCGATTCGCAGCAATTGTTGCTTGTGCCTGTGCTGGGCCAGCCCGATGAGCCTTTGTTTTGTGATAGTGGGGCGGCCGGGCACTTCGAAGAGTCCGGATGTGTCGGCCCCGCACGCGACCAGCTTTTCCCGGAGAATCTCGCCATGGCCGTCCTGCCCGATGACGCCGATGCAGATGGCGGTCGCCCCCAAAGCCGCGATGTCGGCGGCCACGGACGCCGCTGCGCCGCACCGGTACTCCGTCTGCGTCACTTTGAGAACCGGCACGGGAGCCTCCGGACTGATGCGCACGGCGTCGCCGTACACGTACACGTCCAGCCCAAAGTCGCCGACGACCACAATCCTCGGCGAGCCAAGATTCCCTATCGTTTTCAGCAGTCTTTCATACATACACGACAACCGGATCGCAATGCTTCCTACTTCCCGGACCTGTGCAACTGCGGTATTCTACCGTCGAGAACGCGATCAATCAAGGCGGTCAACTGCTCAGAGCCGGTCATGAACTCCATCTCAACGGCCAGGTAAGCCATCGGCGGGTCATTCTCCCGCGGCGCCAGCCGGGCGATTTTGGTCCAGTCCTTTTGCGTGGTTACGATGTAATCGACGTTGTGCTCGCCGGCCTGCCGGCGGATTTCGCTGAGGCATTCGCGCGTGTACGCGTGATGGTCGTCGAAGCTCCAGCATCCGGCCAGCACACAGCCTATGTGGCGGATCGTATCAAAGAATGCCTCGGGGTTGCCCAGGCCGCAGAAGGCGTATACCCGCTTGCCCCGAAGCTCTTCCAGGCCGATCTCCGCACCTCCGCAGGTGGCGGCGTTGACGGGGGCATGCACAGCCCTTGCGATGACCACGTTCGGGTTGATCCGGCGCACCTGCCCTTCAATCTGCGCCAGGCTCTCCTCGGAGACCTGATCGCAGCGGGTGATCACCACAGCATTGGCTCTTTGCAGCCCGGCGATGGGTTCTCGCAGCAACCCTGCCGGCAACAATCGACCATAGCCGAAAGGCGCCGTCGCATCGATCGTCACAATGTCGATGTCGCGGGCAAGCCGTCGATGCTGGAAGCCGTCGTCGAGGAGCAGCACCTGGGCACTGTGCTCGCCGATGGCTTGCTTTGCCCCGGCGACACGGTCCGGATTGACGATAACGGTCACGTCCGGGCATCGGGCGGCGAGCATGGCAGGCTCATCGGACAACTCTCCCTTTTGCGTCTTGTACCCGCGAGTCAGGATAGCACAGCACCGTTGTCGCTGCCGCATGGCTCGGCACAGCCACACGACGAGCGGCGTCTTGCCCGTGCCGCCGACGGTCAGGTTACCGACGCTGATCACCGGCGTAGCGACTTTGTGCGCCCGGAGCAGGCCCGCTGAATACAGGCCGTTGCGCAACCGAACGACCAGCAAATACGGCCAGGAAAGGAGGATGAACAGCACGCGCAGAACGAGAGCACGCAGGCCCGATGTGTGCCCCGACACGAGATTGCGGTACGTCTCTTGATTCAACTGGTGATTCCCACCTTGGCTCTATGATCGTCGATTCGTAAATCGCAAATCATAAATCATGATTGCACAAGCATGGCATCGGCGACCTCCCGGGCCTTTCCGGCTCCGAAAAGCAGTTCGACCAGCTTCAGTGCAAAGGCGATGGCCGTACCCGGGCCCTGACTCGTCACACAATGGCCGTCGACGACCACAGCCTCATCGGAGGCATAGGCTGGGTCCAGTTTGCCTCGCATGGCGGGGAAGCAGGTTGCTCGCGTCTTTGGCAGCAGTCCGTGCGGCTGCAGCACGACTGCCGGCGACGCACAGATCGCTCCGTACAAGCGGCCTGCCTGCTTCTGCTTCTTGAGCAACTCTATCAACGGTGTGGAATCTCTGAGGTGCTCGGCCCCCGGCATGCCGCCCGGCAAAGCGATGCAGTCGTAGGTCTGATTCACGCAGTCGGAGATCCTTGCGTCGGCCACGATCTTCATGCCCCGGCTGGCGGTGATTTGAAGTCCGTCGACCGATGCGACCGTGACCTCCGCGCCGGCCCGACGTAGCGTGTCGATAATGCACGCCGCCTCGATCTCTTCTGTCCCATCTGCAATTGGAACCAACACTCTCTTGGCCATAGCCGCCTCCCGGCAAAAGATCAAATATCGAGGACCAAAAGTCAAAACCACATATCAAAGATCAAAAAAGATCATCGCCGAAGGCGAGTCCACACCTTTGACTTTTGCATTTTGATCTTTGATGTTACTTGACTCTCTCGATGATGGCGTCGGCCATCTCGCTGGTTCCGACGGCGGTCGGGTCATCGCGGTCCGGCTTCAGGTCATACGTGACGCGTTTGCCCTCTGCGATCACCTGGGCGACCGCATTCTCCAGCCTGTCCGCCTCGGCGGTCCTGCCGAGGTGCCGCAGCATCAGCACGCCGCTGAGGATCAGCGCCGTCGGGTTCACCTTATTCTGCCCCTTGTATTTCGGGGCGCTGCCGTGCGTGGCCTCGAAGATCGCACCCTTGAGACCGATGTTCGCGCCTGGGGCGACGCCCAGCCCGCCGACAAGTCCCGCACAAAGGTCACTCAGGATATCGCCGTACAGGTTCGGCAGGACAAGCACGTCGTACAACTCGGGCTTCTGCACGAGTTGCATGCACATATTGTCCACGATGCGGTCCTCGAACTCGATGTCGGGGTAGTCCTTGGCCACCTGCCGGCTCACTTCCAGCCAGAGCCCGTCGGAGAACTTCATGATGTTCGCCTTGTGCACGCTGGTGACTTTCCGCCGGCCGTTCTTGCGAGCGTAGTCGAACGCAAAGCGCACGATGCGGTCGGTGGCAGCGACAGAGATCGGCTTGATGCTGATGCCGGAGTCCGGCGAGATCTTGCGCTTGCTGTGCTTGTTCAGCCAGTCGATCAGCTCCAGCGCATCGGCCTGGCTCTTCTGGAACTCGATGCCGGCGTACAGGTCTTCCGTGTTCTCCCGCACGATTACCAGGTCGATATCCTCGTACCTGCTGCGGACGCCTTTATAGCTCTTGCACGGCCGCAGGCACGCGTACAGGTCCAGGCTCTGCCGCAGGTACACGTTGATGCTGCGAAAGCCCGTTCCGACGGGCGTGGTAATCGGGGCCTTGAGAGCCACGCCATTCTTCTTGATCGACTCGACGGTGGCATCCGGCAGGGGGGTGCCCAGCCGCGCCATCACGTCCTCGCCCGCCTCGGCGATTTCCCACTGGATCTTCACGCCCGTAGCATCGATACACCGCCGGGCTGCCTGAGCGATTTCCGGCCCGATGCCGTCTCCGGTAATCAACGTCACATTCGTCATCGATTGCACTCCATAGCCACTTCGAAAGTCCGTATGGTACTGTGCCGCCATCGCGGGGTCAACTTTCTGTTGCGGGGCGGCCACGATTGTGATATTATGTGAAGTATTGGTGTCCGGCCTTCAATGGAGACCTGGTTGAAGGCCGAGGTGGGTAGCACGGTTGTGCCGGAAATCGCCGCCGATCCTGTATCATCTTCGGTCCAGCCGATTCACGGAGCGATCGTCTTGTTTGAACAGTTGGGGTCTTTCGAGTGGAAGGAGGAGCA
This sequence comes from Sedimentisphaerales bacterium, assembly GCA_963708075.1. Taxonomy (GTDB): domain Bacteria; phylum Planctomycetota; class Phycisphaerae; order Sedimentisphaerales; family Anaerobacaceae; genus PLanc-01. Next base: position 1,576,071 of record OY970194.1, on the reverse strand, counting down.
TCATGTCGAATAAACTGCTGACCATCTTCTCCCTTGTATTGCTGGCCGTGTCTGTCGCTTCTGCGGGGCCATTCCAAGTGGATTTGTCCCAAAATGGGGACGTTGAAGCGGGCTGGATCGACTGGAACACCGGCGGCACCCGGCTGGGCGGCGCCAACGTGTCCAAGCAATTCCTCAAGCAGGCGGAGTTCGATGATGATTTCACCATTGATTTCGTCAAGATCGACAGCCGCAACCGGGCCCAGGTGAACGACGCCATCCCGCTGCATGACCTGCTGGAGGATGCCTTCAAGTCAAGCAATGCGTTCGACATGGTGATCAAAGGGCTGGCCCCCGGCGTCTATGTGTTCAAGGGCTGGCATCACGACCCGAAGGAGGACGTCAAGAATGATGATGGTACGCTCAATATCACGGTGAAAGATGCCGATGGCACGAGACTTGCGGCGGACCATCTACAGCAGTCATGGGGTCCCAAGCCCGCCTTTGTCTGCAACAGCTCTTTCACATTCCGCTCCGATGGGACGAACAGTGTGACCATCACTTTCGTTGACAACAACGACGGCAACAACAACGAAGCCTACCTCAACGGCTTTGTGATCGAGGTGGCGGTGACGCCGGGGCGGGCATCGGAGCCGCAGCCGGACAACGGGGCCGTTGATGTGCCCCTCGCTGCCGTGCTTCGTTGGAAGCCCGCCGACACGGCGCCGGCAATCAACGGGCACAAGGTGTACTTCAGCAAGACCATGGACGACGTGAAGAATGGTGTGGCCGGCGCGGATCGTGGCACCGTGAGCCTGCCCGAGTTCGACGTGAAGAGCCTTCCGTTCTCGCTCGAGTACGACACAACCTATTACTGGCGGGTTGACGAAGCCGGCGCCGCCGGCTGGAGCGCCGGCCCGGTGTGGCGTTTCACGACGGAGCCATTTGCCTATCCGATCCCCGGCTCGACAATTCTCGCCACGGCCTCAGGCTCGATCAACAGCGATACGACGCCCGGCAAAACCATCGATGGCTCGGGACTCGATCAGAACGACGGGCACTCCACCGAATTGAAGGACATGTGGATAGTGGGCCCGACGAGCCCGCAACCGGCGTGGATTCAGTATGAATTCAACAGAATCTATAGCCTGCACGAGATGCGGGTCTGGAACTGCAACCAGGCGATTGAGAGCCTCGTTGGATTTGGCATGAAGGATGTGGTGGTCGAGTACTCCACCGACGGTCAGACATGGACGGCACAGGCGGACGGCACGCAGTTCGCCCAGGCGCCGGGCGCCGCCGGGTACACTTACAGCACAACCATTGCATTCGGCGGCGTGCCCGCAAAGTACGTGCGGATTATCGCCAGGAGCAGTTGGGGCGGCGGGAACCAGTATGGCCTGAGCGAGGTCCGCTTCTACCAGGTTCCCATGGCTGCAAGAGAACCGCAGCCGGCTTCCGGCGCTTCGGACGCGGGTCCGGAAGTAGTCCTGAAGTGGCGTCCCGGGCGGGAGGCGGCCAAACACGATGTCTATCTGAGTCTCGATGAGGGGGCCGTGCTCGACGGGACTGCTCCCACGGCGACTGTGACGACACCCTCCTTTGACGCGGGGACCCTGCAGTTGGCCAGCACGTATTACTGGCGGGTCGATGAGGTCAACGCGGCGGAAACACCCGCCGAATGGACGGGCCGGATCTGGAGTTTCTCGACACCCGAGTTCCTCCTCGTAGATGATTTCGAAGGCTACACGAACGAGTCGCCGAACAGGGTGTTCCAGACGTGGGTTGATGGCGCCGGCTTCTCGGCCGATACGTTCTTCCCGAATGGAAACCCAGGCAACGGCTCGGGCGCGCTGGTTGGGTACGATCCGCTGGCGGGCACGATCATGGAAACCGTCATTGTCCATGGCGGCGCGCAATCCATGCCTCTGGCCTATGACAACACCTCCGGGGCGACTCGTTCCGAGGCCGAGCGCACTTTCGTTGTTCCCCAGGATTGGACCGAGGCCGGAATCAAAGCTCTGACACTGCACTTCCGCGGCGCCGCAGAGAACACGCCCGGGCAGCTCTATGTGAAGATCAACGCCACGAAGATCGTCTATGATGGGGCGGCGGCCGACATCAGCTCGCTTCGTTGGGTGCAGTGGAACATCGATCTGACCTCCGTCGGCGGGAACATGAAGAGTGTCGGCAAGCTGACGATCGGCGTGGAGAACGGCGGGTCGGGCCTCCTGTACATCGACGATATCCGGCTATATCCGAGCCGTTGTGTCGCGTCGCTGCGCCAGCCGGACGGCGACCTGAACGGAGACTGCAAGGTCGATTATCTCGATGTCCAGATCATGGCGAGCGACTGGCTTGTCGGCGATGCCTCGCTCCCCACGGCACCTGCGGCTTCCGCCACAACGGGCCTGCTGGCTTGCTATACTCTCGATGGAAACGTATCCGATACATCCGGCAACAACCTGAACGGAACCGCCCAGGGCAAGCCTGTCTATGAGGCAGGGGCCGTCGGCCAGGCTATGACGTTCGACGGCATCGATGACTATGTCGATTGCACCAACAATGTGAAGTTCGACACCATCGCGGACAAGATCACCGTGGCGGCGTGGATACGCGTGGATCTGTTTGACAAGAACTACCAGGCCATCGTGACCAAGGGCGACAGCTCCTGGCGCATCGCCAGGGATGGTACCGGCGATGATGTCCAGTGGCGGTGCAATGGACCGACGCCGTCGCTGGAAGTCGTTAGCCAGGCGACTGTGAACGACGGCCAGTGGCATCACCTGGCGGGGACGTACGACGGCGCGACCGCACGCCTCTATGTCGATGGTGTGCTGAATGGCTCCATGGCGACAACCGGCGCCATCTCCAAAAACACCGCACCTGTTTACATCAGTGGCAACTCAGAGAAAGCGTCTCGCTTGTGGAACGGCTCCATTGACGACGTGCGGATCTACAACCGGGCTCTTACCGAGGCAGAAGTCCGGCTCCTGGCGGACACCACCCCAGGCGACGGCAAGCTGTACGTGCCGGTCGGATCGTCGGCCGAGTTGTACGAGAAAGAGCCGGTGAACTCGCGGTCCGTGAACCTGCGGGATTTTGCCGAGTTGGCCGATCAGTGGCTCAGCATGCAGTTTTGGCCGCAGTAGCCGGATTGGAATGTCGCACCGACCGTTGAGCGCCGCGTACACAGTTCAATAGATGCACACTACCTCTACGGAGTCGATGAACCGAGAGTATGGAGATGAATCGCCTACCAAGACCGGCACCGAATACTGGATCGTCAACAACTGATCGTACCGCGTTCACGCTCATCGAGTTGCTCGTGGTGATCGCGATCATCGCGCTGCTCATGTCGATCCTGATGCCGGCGTTGCAGCGCGTGCGGGAGCAGGCCCGGGCCGTCGCATGCATGTCCAATCTCAAGCAGTGGGGGCTCATCTTCTCGATGTACACGGACGAGCACAACGGCCAGTTCGAGAGGGGCTTGGACAAAGGGCATCACTGGACGGTGGCCTTGCGCCCGTACTTCAGCGATGTCAACGATACAGACCTGTTCTACTGCCCGTCCGCCACGAAACGTGCGGATGAGGTCGGAGGATCCGCCAATAACACCGCGTGGTCCTTCAACAGCGGCCCCTGGGTGGACCACGGCAGCTATGGCATCAACGGCTGGGTCGAGACCAACGAGCGGCAGGGGGCGGAGAAGCACTGGAAGAACAAGAACGTCGCCGGCGCCGCGTATGTCCCGCTGTTCCTGGGGGCGAACCGCCTGGATGGCTGGCCCGAGGCCTGGGACGAGCCGCCGACGTTCGACGGCGAATGGAATCTCAGCGAGGGCAACAATATGCGCCGGTTCTGTATGAATCGGCACAAAGGCTTCGTGAATTGCCTATTCCTTGATTTCGCGGTCCGGAAAGTCGGGCTCAAGGAATTGTGGCAGCTCCGGTGGCACCGGCAATGGACTGAAGAGCTGAACAAGCGGGGACTGCCCGTCTGGCCGGACTGGATGAATCAGTTCAGGGACTACTGAGTCCCACGTCCTCCGAGACGCCTTGGGATGCTCAGAGGCGTCCTCCTCAGTAATATCACGTCGTGATGGAACCAGGACGGCGTGATTCTCATTTGCCTGTCCGGCGGTCGTGTCGCGCCTGCGCCTCTCGTTGGCCGGTTGCGCAGAGATCGTTTTTCTTCTTGGTCCGAAAAAAATTATTAATTCGCATTGACACTTGCGGCCGATAATCATAGAGTTACAGCCCGTCACAAGTCAAATGGGGTGGCAGAAAAGGTCAGAAGAAGTTTGAAGGACTAACAGGTAAACAGAATCTAGCAACGAAATACGAGCTGAGATTTGACTCTGATTTGTCGGCGAACGGAACTGCGCGGCCCCTGCTGTCGCGGCAGCCGGCACCGGATCATTGGTTGGCTCATTCTGAGTGACGATGACAGAGTACGTGATGGTTGGCCCTGAAAATAGCCCTCATTATCGCATTTGTTCGCAAATGACTCCTCCGTAGCAGCAGCATTCTGCGCTAGCGCAAGCAGTTAAGTCGGCAAGTACGCCAAGTGTGGTACGTGGCGGTCCCGGAGATCGTCTAAACACATTCTGTAATTTGTTTAGTGAGTGTATGGTAATGATCGAAGGAAAAACCAAGTATCTCGTTTCAACAGTCTTGTGTGTTCTATTGCCCCAGGCGGCATGCTTCGCCACCGATTATTACGTCGATGCCTCAGCCGGCAATGACGCCAACAGCGGTCGAAGCACGACTACCCCCTGGCGAACGCTGGCGAAGGTCAATTCCTACACTGGCTTTGCCGCCGGCGACCGCATCCTGCTCCAGCGGGGCCGGACCTGGCGCGAACAGTTGACCGTGCCCAGGAGCGGCGTGTCCGGCAGCCCGATCGTTTTCGGCACCTACGGCACAGGCAATAAGCCCATGCTCAAGGGCTCGGCCCTCGTGACCAATTGGGGTAGCGCAGGCAGCAACCGATGGAGTGCTTCCCTGGGCGCCGCGCCCAATCAAGTCTTCTTCAACGGGGTTCGCGGCACCAAGAAAAGCGGCACGAGCAGTCTGGTGACAGCGCGTGATTGGTACTGGTCCTCCGGCGCCTGTACGTGTACTCCGCGAGCAATCCGGACAGCGCCTACTCCGGTCAGGGCGTCGAGGCCTCAATTCGGCCGTCCACACGGACCTTCGGCATCATCCACATAGCCGGTCGTGAGTACGTGACAATTCAGGACATCGACGTATCGCAGTCCGCCAGCTACGGCATCTACATCCGGCCCACCAGCCGCTACATCACGGTACGAGGCTCCGATGTCGGCCACTCCCTCGACGGTGGAATCGTCGCATCGACGGGCAGCACTCCATCGACGCAGATCACCGTCGAGAATTGCTCCGTTCACCACAACAACGGCGGTTTCAAGGAAGGCGCCCCCGGCGTGGCCACCTACCACGAAGGACTGACCATGGAAGGGATCGATGGCTTTACCGTCCGCGGCGTCCAAGTCTACGCCAACTACATGGAAGGCGTGAACTTCAAACGCGGGGCCCGCAACGGCGTCATCGAGAACTCGCTCCTGTACGCCAACGCCCTGATCAACCAGTACATCGAAGGTGCAACGAACATTCAGATTCGCTACAACAAAATCTACGACTGCACCTATAACGCAGGTATCGAGTTCGGTCTCGAAACCAACACATACAGCAACGACGCCATCAAGATCTATGATAACCTGTTCTGGGGCAACTCGGGCGGCATTTCGTTCTGGTCGTCCAGTGTGACCGCCCAGACGAAGAACATCAGCATCTACAACAACACGTTCTTCAACAATTGGGAGGCGATTCGCTGGAAGAGCGGCGCCACCGACAACTATAGCGGCGCCAACTACATCAAGAACAACCTGATCTGGCAGAACAGCACGTCGAACTGGGCCATCCGGGACTACACCAGCGGCCGCCAGGCATTGAGCCGCACGACCGTTGCGTACAACGCTTTCCAGCAGGGCGCGGCCACGGACACGACAGGCTCGTCCGCCAAAGTCATTTCCAATCCATACTTTGTGAACGTGGGCAGCCGTGACTTCCATCTCGGGAACAGTTCGCCCTGTATCAATGCGGGCACGAGTGTAGGTCTGACGCGCGACTTTGACGGCGCGGCGGTTCCTCAGGGCAGCGGCCCGGATCTCGGCGCCTACGAGTATGGCTCCGGCGCCGCAACGGGATACGCGCTGACTATCAGCGCCACAAACGGGACGGTGACCAAGTCGCCCAATCAGACCAGCTACGCATCGGGCACGTCCGTGTCCCTGCAGGCGACGCCGAACAGCGGCTACGTATTCACCGGCTGGTCGGGCGATCTGACGGGCACAACGAATCCCGCCACGCTCGTGATGAACTCGAACAAGTCCGTCACCGCCAACTTCGCCGCTTCGACGGGAGGCACGACGTACATGCTCACCGTCAGCGCCACCAATGGCACAGTGACCAGAACGCCCAATCAGAGCAGTTACACCTCGGGCACGTCGGTGTCCTTGCAGGCGACGCCGAACAGCGGCTACACGTTCACCGGTTGGTCGGGGGCTCTGACGGGCACAGCCAATCCGGCGACGCTCGTGATGAACGCCAACAAGTCCGTGACCGCCAGTTTCGCGACCTCCACGGGAGGCACGACGACGAAGAAGGTGGGCAACACGACCGTGTTCAGCGGCAGTACGTCGCTGCAAATTCGTCGAGCGGTGCCGTACACCATGCCCGAAGCCGGGCAACTGAGAAGCATCACCATCTACCATGAGGCCGGGTCCGGTCAGATGCTCCTGGCGGTGTATGCGGACAGCTCCGGCAAGCCGGGCGCGCGTCTCGGGGCGACCAACTCCACGACGGTTTCCAGTGCGGCAGGTTGGCAGACTGTCACATTACAGAGCCCGGTGTCGGTGTCCGCAGGTCAGAAGGTCTGGTTGGCATGGGTGTTCCAGAACGCCGTGGTAATTCACGCGACGGCCGGGACTCCCGGACGGGCGGATTCGACAGCCGGATGGTCGGGCGGCATGCCCACCGCGTTCGGCACCTCGACCCTGGGCAACTACATCTACAGCATCTATGCGACTTACACCACAGCATCTGCCGGCAGCGGCACCTCCACCACAAGTGGGACGGTAGGTACCACGACAGTGCTCTCAAGCATCACCAGGGATACCAACCGCCGGGCGATGCCGTACACAGCACCTGGGGCCGGACAACTGCAGAGCATGAGCATCTACCATCAGGCCGGCTCCGGCCAGATGATCCTGGGGGTCTATGCGGATAGCTCCGGCAGGCCGGGCTCGCGCCTTGGCGTGACCAGTTCCACGACCGTTAGCAGCACGACCGGCTGGCAGAAGGTCAATCTGCAAAGCCCGGTGTCGGTGTCCGCTGGTCAGAGGATCTGGCTGGCATGGATCTTCCAGAGCAATCCGGGAGTTCGCTATGCCAGCGGGATTCCGGGCCGGGCCAGTTCATCTGCCCTCTGGTCGGGCGGCATGCCCACCACGTTCGGCACTTCGACTGTGGCCAATTACATCTACAGCATCTATGCGAGTTATAGCTCGACCTCCGGCACGGCGGCAGCCTACTCAATCGCAGCCGACGAGACGCTGGTAGAGATGCCGACTATCGATGACAGTCCTGAAGCTATCATGACGCCAAAGGCTAAGGGCAATATCCTGCAGATCAGGGGTACTTCCAGAGCTGCAGAGCGTGCCCGTACGCCGAAGGCTGAAGAAAGCGTAACCGATGGTCAGGAGCAGATCCCGCCGGCGATTGTCGATGGCGATCTCATGCCCGATCCCGCTACGACAGCCAACACGATGATGCTTCTGCGGGTTCGCGATGCAGGCAAGGGCGTCAATCCAGCCTCCGTAAGCATCGAGGTGGACGGCCATATCGTCTACAGCGGTGATGTAGAGGCATCGAACACAGCCTATGGCACCTGCGTGCGAACCGGGACCAAGGCGGACTACAGGTACCTCTATCAGCCGACAATATCCACTGGTGAGCAGGTCGTCGTGGCGGTCAATGCCCGCGATCTGGCCGGCAATCTGATGCCCGAGCAGACGTACCTGTTCGATACCGCGGCCTCGGTGCCCGCTCCCATGCAGAGCATTGCTCCGGAGCCGGCCGGCGAGGATCAAAACAGCGTGTCCGATGAGGCCATCCTGGATCAGAGCAATCTCGATCAGCGCAGGCCCGCCATCGTACGCGACGGCACAGGCAACACCTGGTCCGCCTGGCAGGCGGGCGATGCCGGACAGCGGCAGATCTACGTCTCTCGCACTTCTGAGGGCGTAGAAACGGCCGAGGATACGTTCCAGGTGACCGACGGCGAAGGCGATCACTGCAATCCCGCCATCGCCGTGGATGGTGCAGGCGTTCTCTATGTCGTCTGGCAGGAGAGCACGCGTGGCAACTGGGACGTGTGTACGTCGGTTTCGCTCGATGGCAAGGCGTGGTCGTCGCCGAAGGCGATCGTCGATGCCAATGACAACCAGGTGAATCCCGCCATCGCCGCCAGCCGGCAGCCGAACGGTCTCGTCGCTGTCCTCTGGCAGGATGATCGGGCGGACAACCAGGACGTGTACATGGCCACATCGACCGATGCGTTCACGACTGCTGAAGTTACCGCAGTAACATCCGATGATTCCGATCAGACCGATCCAGCCGTGATCGTCGACGGTGAAGATGCCATCTTCATGCGGTGGACGGACACGAGGGGCGATTCGGCCGCTGCGGTGGAAGCTCCTCAAGAGCCATAACGCCATCGCATCTGTCAGCGTGTATCTCTTCGGGGCGCCGGGCAAACCCTTGCACGGCGCCCCGAGTCTTTTCCGGAAATCCCGGTGTCCGGGGCGACAGCGCTTGAATCTCCGGCGCAACACCGGTATTATGATGCCCAGGTGGCCTGCCGTGGGTGTTCGTGGCCAGTTTGACTACCTGATTGATGGAACTGTATATGAGATGGTGGAATGTATCTGGGTGCGCGTTCGTTGTCATGGCTTTCCTTGTGGTGTTTTCAGGCTGCAAGCAGTCACCGCCGGATCAGCCGAAGGTGATTGAGCTATCCTACAGCATTTTCTTTCCGCCGACGCACATTCAGTGCGTCACGGCCGACGCCTGGGCCCGGGAGGTCGAGAAGCGGACGAACGGGCGAGTCAAGATCAAGACCTATCCGGGCGGGACGTTGACTCGCTCCGATCAGTGCTATGAGGGCGTGGTGAACGGCATCTCGGATCTTGGCATGAGCTGCCTGGCCTACACACGCGGGCGATTCCCTCTGCTGGAAGGCCTGGATTTGCCTCTTGGGTATCCGAACGGCATGGTGGCGACCCGGGTGGCCACGGAGTTGGTGGAGAAGTACAAGCCCGCGGAGATGGCGGACACGCACGTATTGTACCTGCATGCGCACGGGCCGGGGCTGCTGGCCTCCAAGAAACCCGTGAAGACCCTGGAGGACGTGAAGGGCATGAAAGTCCGCGGCACGGGCCTGTCTTTGAAGATTGTGGAGGCCCTGGGCGGCACGCCGGTGGCGATGCCGCAGCCGGATACGTATGAGTCCCTGCAGAAGGGTGTCGTCGATGCGACCCTGTGTCCCATTGAGACCCTCAAGGGCTGGAGGCAGGCGGAGGTCATCAGTTGCGTCACCGACGCGACGGCGGTCGGGTACACGACGGCGATGTTCGTCGTGATGAACAAGCAGAAGTGGGAGAAACTGCCGCCGGATATCCAGAAGGTGTTCACGGAGGTCAGCCGGGAGTGGGTGAGCAAGAGTGGCGCGGCGTGGGACAAGGCCGATGCCGACGGGCGTGAGTTCGTCAAGGGTCTGCAGCGGGAGGTTATCACGCTCTCGGCCGAAGAGCAGCAGCGGTGGAAGGCGGCTGTCGAGCCGGTCTTGGCCGCTTATGTGGCCGCCGCCAGGGAGAGGGGGCTGCCGGGCGAGCAATTCCTGAAGGATGCGCAGGACCTGATTGCCAAATCCTCGAAGCCCGCGGGTCAGTAAGTAGGAACACCGTCAATGCAGACAACCACTCTTGGGCGGCTCTACGGGCGATATACCTCTGCCCTGCGCCGGATCGTCAATCTCCTGGCCGCAGTAGCGGCGATAGCGATTGTGATCATGATCCTCGTGACCTGCGTGGACGTGGTCGGAAGGCGCATCGGGTACCCCCTGAAGGGGACCTATGACATCGTCGAACTGCTCAGCGCGATCATGATTGCCGGCGCCCTGCCGTACACGACAGCGTACAAGGGCCACGTCGCCATCGAGTTTGTCCTCCAGAAGCTCTCTCGCCGAGGCCGCTTCATCCTGGATGCGATCATACGAGGGGCTTCTATCCTCATGTTTGGCTTCCTGACGTGGCGGTTCATCCAGTACGGGGGGGAACTCAGGGCGAGCGGCCAGGTGACACTGACGCTGCAATGGCCGGTGTTCTGGCTGCCGTACTGGATGGCGGTGTGCACGGCCATGATGATCCCGGTGCTTCTGTACCTGTTTATGCATCCTGAAAAGGAGTTGATGAAGCCGTGACACCGGAACAGATTGGCATCGTGGGTTGCGTCGCGCTGGTCGTGTTGCTGTGCAGCAGCATGCCGGTGGCGTTCGCCATGGCGATCGTGGGGGCCGTGGGTTTTGCGGTCGTCGTGACACCTGATGCGGCCGTGAGCATGGTCACGGCGGAACTCTACAAGACGTTCGCCTCATACAATCTGACGGTGATTCCGCTGTTCGTGCTAATGGGCCAGGTCGCCTTTCACGGCGGGATCAGCCGGCGTTTGTTCGATGCGGCGTACCATTGGCTCGGTCCGTTGCCGGGCGGGCTGGCCATGGCCACCGTCGGCGCGTGCACGGCGTTTGGCGCCATCTGCGGCTCAGGGCCCGCGACATCGGCCACCATGGCTCTGGTGGCGCTGCCCGAGATGAAACGGTACAAGTACAGCATGGAACTGGGCTGTGGGGCGGTGGCGGCGGGGGGGACTATCGGTATGATGATCCCGCCCAGCGTCGTCTTCATCGTCTATGCGATCATGACCGAGGAGTCCATCGGTAAGCTGTTCATCGCGGGGGTCGTGCCGGGGATTCTGACGGCGTTGCTGTTCTGCATCGTGATCTACGTTCAGTGCGTTCGCCGGCCGGAACTCGGACCGCCGGCGCCGTCCTCCTCCTGGAAAGCGAAAATCCTTTCGCTCACCGGCACATGGGAGACGATGCTGCTGTTTGCGGGCGTCATGGGCGGGATGTTCGTCGGAATCTTCACCCCGACGGAAGGAGCTGCCATCGGCGCCGCCGGCACGATCGTTATCACTGCGGTGCGGCGCAAGTTCGGGTTTGCCAAACTCATCCAGTCGCTGATGGAGACGCTGCGGACCTCGGTCATGGTGTTGATCATCGTGGCCGGCGCGATGGTCTTTGGCCGTTTCCTGGCCATCACCCAACTGCCGATGGAGCTGGCGACCTGGCTTGGAGGCTTGCCCCTGCCGCCGTGGGCGATCATGCTGCTGATTGTGCTGTTCTACCTCATCGCCGGATGTTTTGTCGACGCACTGGCACTGGTCCTGCTGACGATCCCGATCTTCTACCCGGTCGTCACGAATCTTGGTTTTGACCCGATCTGGTTCGGCGTAATGATCGTGCTGGTCACCCAAATGGGTACGATCACGCCGCCCGTGGGTGTCTGCGTATACGTCGTCAGCGGGATCGAGCGGGATGTGCCCTTAGAGACGATTTTCCGGGGGTCCATGCCGTTCCTGCTGGCCATGATCGCTGCGGCGATCCTGCTGATCGCGTTCCCGTGGCTGTGCCTGTTCCTGCCGAACCTCCTTCACTGATTGCCGGCTGAGAGCTTCGCCGTCAGGTCGTTTATCAACGCTGCCCAGGGCGATCTGAAGGACCTCGGCAGTGTTGTTGACATAGGCAAATTGAAGGCCTTTTGTGACTTCCTTGCCCAACTCGGCGATGTCTTTCCTGTTTCGCTCGGGTACGATGACCGTCTTGATGCCCGCGTGCTTGGCGGCGATCACCTTCTCCTTGAGTCCGCCGATGGGCAGGACAAGGCCTCGTAGCGTGATCTCGCCGGTCATGGCCACATCGGGCCGGGCCGGCCTCTGCAGCAACAGGCTGACGAGCGAGGTGAACATGGCGACGCCCGCACTGGGTCCATCCTTCGGCACAGCGCCCGCCGGCACATGGATGTGAAAGTCGAACTTGGTGAGCAACTCGTCTCTGATTCCCAGCCGCTTGGCGTTGGACCGGATGATCGAAAAGGCGGCATGCGCACTTTCCTTCATGACGCTGCCGATCTGGCCGGTGAGCTGCAATTGCCCGCGGCCGGGAACGGCGGCAGATTCGATGAACAGCAGCTCGCCGCCAACGGAGGTATACGCCAGGGCCGTGGCCACGCCCGGGATGCCTGTCCGCAGGGCGACCTCCGACTCGTAATGGGCCGGTCCGAGGATAGGCGGCAGGTCCTTGCAGGTGATCGTCCGGTTCCGCTTCGTCCCTTTGGCAATATCCGCCGCAACGGCACGGCAGACGGCCGCGATGCGACGTTCCAGATTTCGCACGCCCGCTTCACGCGTGTAGCCGTGGATAATACACGAGATCGCCTCGTCCTTGATCGTCAGTTGCGTCTTCTTCAGCCCATTCTCCTTCAACTGGCGCGGAACGAGATAGCGTTTGGCGATCTTGAGCTTTTCGGAATCCGTGTAGCCGGGCAGGTCGATAAGCTCCATCCGGTCGAGCAGGGCGGACGGAATCCGGCCGGCGTAGTTGGCAGTCCCGATGAACATGACGTCCGACAGGTCGAACGGCTGATCGAGATAATGATCGGAAAAAGTATAGTTCTGCTCCGGGTCGAGCACCTCCAGCAGGGCGCTGGCCGGATCGCCTCGGAAATCGGCGCCGATCTTGTCCATCTCATCCAACATAAAGACGGGATTGCGGCTGCCGCACTTGCGCAATTCCTGGAGGATGCGCCCGGGCAGCGATCCGATGTAGGTCCGCCGGTGGCCGCGGATGTCCGCCTCATCCCGGATGCCGCCGAGCGATATGCGCACGAACTCCCGCCCCATGGCGCGGGCAATGGATTTTCCGAGCGAGGTCTTTCCGACCCCGGGCGGCCCGATGAAACACAGGATAGGGCTCTTACCGCGTGGATTGAGCTTTCGTACGGCCAGCAGTTCCAGAATCCGCCTCTTGACCTTTTTCAGGTCGTAGTGGTCGCGATTCAGGATGCGCTCCGCCCTTTGAATGTCGAGCTGATCCTCCGTCTGCACGGACCAGGGCAGCTCGCAGACCCAATCGAGGTACGTTCGTATGACGCTGTATTCAGGGGAACTCGCAGGGATCTTGCCCAAACGCTCCAACTCTCGCAGGGCTTCCTCCTCCGTCTTTTTGGGCATCCTGACCTTGAGGATCTTCTGTCGCAAGTCCTTCAACTCTTCCGTCCGACCGTCCCCCTGGCCCAGCTCCGTCTGAATGGCTTTGAGTTGTTCCTGCAGGAAATACTCCCGCTGGCTCTTTTCGATGGATTCCTTGACGCGGCTCTGAATCTTGTGGCTCAATTCGAGGACCTCGAGCTGGTGCGCCAGAATCACGGAGACCTTCTCCAGCCGCTCCACCGGATCGAGCTCTTCGAGCAGTTCCTGTCTCTGCTCCACGTTGATGCTGAGGTTGGCCGCCAGAAAATCGGCGAGCGAAGAGGGGTCCTCGATATTTTCAAGCATGACGGCGGCCTCTTCCGGCATGTTCGGGCTCAACGCCAGCGCACGGGCAGCCGTACGGCGCACGGAAACGATCAAAGCCTGGAGCTGCTTGGTAACCTTGACTCTGACGTCGAGCAGCTCGATCCTTGCCTTCAGATAGGGTTTGGTGGCAATGCGTTCCACGATTCGGAAGCGAGCAATGCCGTAGGCGAAGACGTTGATCGAGCCATGCGGCATCCTCGTGACTTTTACGAGGGAGGCAGTCGTACCGATGGAGTAGAGATCGTCAAAGCCAGGTTTGTCGGTGTTGGGCTTGCGCTGCGTCAGCAGGCCGACGAGTGATTCCTCGTGCTCGGCGTCCGCCAGAAGCACCTTACTCGACTCACGGCCCACGGCCAGCGGGGTCACCGTACCCGGAAAGGCCACCGTGTTGCGGATCGGCAGAATTGCGATGACCTCCGGCAGATTCAAGTCAGTGCCGCCGTTGTCATCCTGCCGTTTCACGGCCTCACGGGTACGCGATCTCATCCGGGCCATGCGGTCCCGAACCATCTGATTCAGTCTGTTTTGATCAAGCAGTCTTGCGTTCTTCAAATAGCTCGCCATCGACTCACCTACCGATTACTGGTGATGGTGATCACTCACGGTCAATTTCCCAAGTCCCGATTCAAGCACGCCGTGCACCTGAATACGTCTGTCCCTAACCAATAATCGGTCTCAATCGTCAATAATTTGTCCGGACCTGGGCATTGCCACCCCACGGGCATGTTCAGCTATACTCTATACGCAGGAACTTACATTTTGCTCGCAACTTGAAAAAAAGCTGTCAGGGCGGGCATCGGTATTCGTCCTAGTCGGGGAAGTCGCAAATCAGGAGTCTGCGTTGGACGCGCAGACAGATCAGCTCTTTTACGAAGATGGCCGCCGCACGGCAAGCATCGCCGAGATACTCGGGGTCTCTCATGCGACCGTCCAGGCCGCCTGAGCCGGGCTCACAGGCAACTGTGGGAGATGCTTGGCGTGAAAAGGGATGAGCGAGGAATCCACAGTGCGAACAATACAGTGCGGCTGTCGCAGATCTACTCTCGGGACTCCTGGCTTCACAGCAAGTTGAAGAACTCATGCGTCATCTGGATGGGTGCCCGGCCTGAAGTACCGCCTGCGCGATGCGAAGTCAAACAAAGTCACCGGCTATCTGTCGGGAGATTATGAGAAATGGCTCGACTGCGAGATGGTGTTCATCCCAGCGAACCGGTAAATCGGAAAGGCAAGGGTGGAAGTGCCCAGTCTGGCTCTTCGCCATCCCGGGCACTTCCACTGCCGTTGCGTCAGCAGTTATTTGATCCCCGCATGATAGCTCTGGAGCGAGCGGACGGGGGCGGCCCCGTTGCTGCGGGTCTCGGCGATTCCTTTCACGGCCGCGGCCGCGGCGGCGCTCGTCGTGATGTATGGAATCTTGTACTTGATAGCCGCCTTACGGATGTAGGAATCGTCGCTTTTGCTCAACCTGCCTCCCGGCGTGTTGATGACGAGCTGGATTTCACCGTTCTTGATTGCATCGACGATGTTCGGCCGGCCCTCATGCATCTTCAGAATCTGCTCCGCCCGGACGCCGTTGGCGATCAGATGCTTGTATGTGCCGTCTGTCGCCTTGATTCGAAAGCCGAGTCTGTCAAACTCTTTGGCGGCCTTCAGTACATCCTTCTTGTCCGGGTCGGTCACCGTGATCAGCACGGTGCCCTGCAGAGGCAGTTCCGATTTGGCCGCCTGCTGTGACTTGTAGAAAGCCAGGCCGAAGGAATTCGCCATGCCGAGGACCTCGCCGGTCGAACGCATCTCCGGCCCGAGAACCGGGTCCACTTCCGGAAACATGTTGAACGGGAAGACGGCCTCCTTGACACCGAAGTGCGGGATCTTTCGCTGCTTGATACCGAGCTCGGAGAGCTTCTTGCCAAGCATACACTGCACCGCCAGGCGGGCCATCTGGATGTTGCAGACCTTCGAAACCAATGGCACCGTCCGCGAGGCTCGCGGGTTCGCTTCAAGGATATAGACGGTGTCCTTGCAGATGGCGTATTGGATGTTCATCAGGCCGATGACATTGAGCTCGACCGCGATTCGACGGGTGTATTCGCAGATCGTGTCGATGTGCTTTTTGGGGAGGCTGACCGGCGGGATGACACAGGCGGAGTCGCCCGAGTGGATGCCTGCCAGCTCGATGTGCTCCATCACGGCCGGCACGAATGCGTCCGTCCCGTCGGCGATCGCGTCCGCTTCGGTTCTCGATCGCATTTTCGAGAAACTTGTCGATCAGGATCGGCCGCTCCGGACTGACTTCCACGGCGGCGGCCACGTAATGGCGGAGCATCTCCTCGTCGTGCACGACCTCCATCGCCCGTCCGCCAAGGACGTAGGACGGCCGGACCATCAGCGGATAGCCGATTTCCGCTGCGATCTTGATCGCTTCCTCCGGGCTGCTCGCCATTCCGGAGTCCGGCTGCGGAATCCCCATCTTGCGCGCCGCGGCCCGGAATCGGTCGCGGTCCTCGGCCAGGTCGATCGCATCTGGCGATGTCCCGAGGATCTTGACGCCCGCCCGGGCCAGCTCGCTGGCGAGATTCAGAGGCGTCTGGCCGCCGAACTGCACGACGACGCCTTCCGGCTTCTCCTTGTCGTAAATGCTCAGGACGTCCTCGACGGTCAGCGGCTCGAAGTATAGCTTGTCCGAGGTATCGTAGTCCGTGGAGACCGTTTCCGGGTTGCAGTTGACCATGATGGACTCGTAGCCCTCATCGCGGAGGGTGAAGGCCGCATGGACGCAGCAGTAATCGAATTCAATGCCCTGGCCGATGCGGTTGGGCCCGCCGCCGAGGACCATGATCTTGCGTTTCTTGCTCACGCCGACCTTGTCGGGGCCGTTATAGGTGGAGTAGTAGTAAGCCGCATTCTCCACGCCGCTGACCGGGACCGCGTCCCACGCCTCGGTCACGCCAAGGCCGATCCGGCGCTTGCGGATGTCCTCCTCCGGCACTCCGAGCAGTTTGGCCAGGTACTTGTCGGCAAATCCGTCCTTCTTCGCCTGGACCAGCAGCTTCTCCGGCACGGCTTTGCCTTTATACTTGAGGATTTTCTCCTCCAGGGCAACCAGCTCGGCCATCTGCTCGATGAACCAGTGCTTGATCTTTGTCTTGTCATACAGGGCCTGAACGCCGGCGCCCTTTCGCAGAGCCTCGTACATGACGAACTGCCGCTCGCTCGTGGCGTACGTCAACAGGCCCAGCAATTGCTCCAGGGGCAGCTTGTTGAAGTTCTTCGCAAAGCCAAGGCCGTGGCGTCCGATCTCCAGCGACCGGATCGATTTCTGGAACGCCTCCTTGTAGTTCTTGCCGATGCTCATCGCCTCGCCGACGGCTCGCATCTGCGTGCCGAGCTTGTCCTCGACGCCCTTGAACTTCTCGAAGGCCCAGCGGGCGAACTTGACGACGACGTAATCGCCCGACGGGGTATACTTCTCCAGCGTGCCGTCGCGCCAATAGGGAATTTCATCCAGGGTCATGCCGGCGGCCAGCAGGGACGAGACCCTCGCGATAGGGAACCCGGTCGCCTTGGAGGCCAGGGCTGAGGAGCGCGAGGTCCGCGGGTTGATCTCAATGACGACCACCCGTCCGGTCGCAGGATCGTGGGCGAACTGGATATTTGTGCCCCCGATGACCTCGATGGCGTCGACGATGTCGTAGGAATATTTCTGCAGTTGCTCCTGCAGCTTGGAGTCGATTGTGAGCATCGGGGCGGTGCAGTAGGAATCGCCTGTGTGAACGCCCATGGGATCGACGTTCTCAATGAAGCAGACGGTGATCTTCTGCCCCTTGGCATCGCGGACCACCTCCAGCTCCAACTCCTCCCAGCCGAGCACGGACTCCTCGACGAGGATCTGCTTGACCAGGCTGGCGGAAAGCCCCCGGCTGGCAATGACGCGCAGCTCCTCGACATTGAACACGGCTCCGCCTCCCGTACCGCCCATGGTGTAGGCGGGGCGGATAACCACCGGATAGCCCAGCTTCTCGGCGATCTTCTCCGCCTCCTCCACGCTGTAGGCCACCTCGCTGCGAGGCATGTCGATCCCGAGCCGTTCCATGGTCTGCTTGAACGCCAGGCGGTCCTCGCCCCGCTTGATCGCGTCGACCTGGACGCCGATGACCTTGACGCCGTACTTGTCGAGCGCGCCGCTCATAGCAAGTTCCGACGCCAGGTTCAATCCGCTTTGCCCGCCGAGGTTGGGCAGCAGGGCGTCGGGACGCTCAACCTTGATGACCTCCGTCATGGCCTCGACCGTGAGCGGCTCGATGTAGGTCGCATCGGCCATTCCGGGGTCGGTCATGATCGTGGCCGGGTTGGAGTTGGCCAGCACGATGTGGTAGCCGAGACCTCGCAGGGCCTTGCACGCCTGCGTCCCGGAGTAGTCGAATTCGCAGGCCTGACCGATCACGATCGGCCCGGAACCGATGATCATGATTTTCTTGATGTCTGTACGTTTCGGCATTGAGTCTTCTCCTGTCTGCGACAAACCTTGGATCAAGGTTGCTGGAAGCCACACTCGAGTTCGGCGGGATTAGACCATATCCAGGACCGTCTGTCAAAGGGCAATCAGAAAGCGGCTGCCGGTGTGTGTCGGGCGTCATGGGCGTCGAGCCCGGTTGTGTTCGCCCATGCTTTCACATTCCGTGCGGTATGGTTCAGGGGGAGTGGAGTTAGGGCATGCCGGCCGTGGGTGCGATTGAGTGTGAGACAACGCCCGCTGCCGCGTGGGCGCGGGACGTTACGGCCGGCATGATGATGGGAAGGCGTGCCCTAGGGGCTCAGTTCAGAGCCTGTGTGGCGCCTTGGTAATACTCGCTTGTGTCGCAGTTGCCTGCCAGCCACATGACGCCTGTGCTGGGCCTGGTGATCGCCATGTACTGATGGGAGGCAACCGCCAACAGCAACTCGACTAATAGAGCCAGAGTTCGCATGGATACCCTCTGCATGATTCCGTTCCTTTGTTGAGGCCTATGAGACATTGTCACACTCTTCTATTATGCCAATTCGTCGATTTGGACTTCTCGTAACAGACAGTCAAAGTTTCAAAGCGTTACTTCCGAGTACCCGGACGGGTCGTAGCGCAGGATGATTCGAGGCACGAAGCCGGCCGGCAGCTCCACTATGCCCGAGCGGTTGAACCGCAGGTCACTGTTGCCGCCAAGTACCATCGTGTTGCTGGCATAGTTGATGAGCGAGCCATTGATGTTTCCGCCGGCGCCGCCGGAGAACTCGATGCCATTGGCGGCGATGACACCGCTCAGCGAGTCGAAGGCGCCGGTAAAGGTGGCCCTGAAGCCGGGTGTCATCATGAACGTGCCGGTTTCACCATGGAGTCCCGCGAATTGCGGCTCCAGCGGCAACTGACTGACCGGATAGCTGATTATGCTGCTCGTGAACGAGATCCGGTTCGCGCCGGAATTATCAGTTTCGCTGCCATTGGTCACAATAATCCCGGTGATGTTCACACCACCCGAGAACGTGACGATGTTCGGGGTCTGGACATAGATGATGCCCCGCAGGGTGGTGTGTCCTGTGAAGGTGGGGTTTCTTCCCGGGGGAATGAGCAGATTGTCATACGTCGCATTCGCGGAGAGGTTCGCCGTGGGACTCAGGACGTTGGTGGCGTAGCTGTAGAACACATCGGGCCTCATCTCCGGGAATTCAATGCCCCCTTTGCCGTACTCAGTGTACGGAGGCTGGGCAGCCCCCTCATCACGGGTCATGTTCCCGATTTTGGCCTGGCCGCCCTGCATGTCGACATACGCCCCGGCATAGCCGATATCCACAAAGCCGGCGATCTGTGAGTTTCCGATGATGGTTAGCGCCAGCGAGGTGCCGGTTCTCAGCGGATCGCATTCGATGTAGGCGTTCGACTCGACGTTGATGTTGAAGCCGGTGAGATCGATATTGCCGAACAGGGAGACTGGACCTCTGGAGGCGACGCCGAAGTCGAAGACGTTGTTGGCCCGTGTGTCGAAGATATAGTTCGTGCGGATGGTCCTGGTGATCGGCCCGTAATGGCCCGTGACATCCAGCCGGACGTTATCGTCGCTGATCTTGCTGAACATGGCGGTGAAGCTCTGGTTGCTGCTCGACCCAAGCGTCACGCTGGAGATGGTGATCGCATTGCCGTCGCAGACCGGCGTGATATTGGTGACGCCCGCCGCAGATAGCGTGTTTTGCAGCGCGGTGCCCAACTGCTGGAAGCGCAGGCCCGGCGCCGTCGTGCCCGACAACTCCACTCGGCTCACCCAGTAGCGAAGGACCTCCAGCCCGGACTCGGCACAACCTCGCGTGTTGTCCAGCATTCGCTGGTTCTTTGCCACTTGAACATTGGAGCCGGACATGCTCGCCATGCCAATTGCCATAGCGGAGAACACGACGATGAAGACCAGTGAAAGCAACAGCGCAGAGCCCCGGCGGCCCTCATGTGGGAGATACTCGACCCGTTTCATTTTCCCCCCTGCGGAACAGTGGAGTTACTGATGACAGCCCATGAACTTCGATAGTCCAAGTAAAGCATACGAAAAGTCCGCCAGCCTCCAAATGGCACAAGCTATGGGACAGAGAAAATCATGGATAATAGCCTCGGCAATACGGTCCAAGGGACTGCGATGTGCCTGTGAAGACTCTCAAGGGGTTGAGGATTGCGGTGGGTGCTCGCTCTGCAGAATCGTTATCGGGCGTTTTCCTGCTCCGCAAAATACGAGCTGCGTGCGAATGGCGCAGACAGGACCCAGGCGAAGCCGATCTCCATGGCCCGGCTCTTCCACCAAGCGAATTTCTCCGGTGGGATATACTCGACCACATCGAGTGAATCTCTGGCAGGCTTGAGGTACTGGCCGATCGTGATGCGGTCGCAGCCCGCATTGCGCAGGTCGCGCAGGACCCCCTCCACCTGCTCGTCGGTTCTCGCCCAGACCGAGCATGATCGAGGATTTCGTCTGAGTCCCGTCAAGGCCCTTTGCCAGTCGGAGCAGACGAAGAGAGAGACTGTAGTTGCCCCCTGCGCGGGCGACTGGATAGAGCGAGGGGACCGTCTCGACGTTGTGGGCGAAGACGAAGGGCAGGGCGTCCTTGAGGATATCCAGCGCCTGTTCCTGGCAGTTCCTGAAATCCGGCGTGAGGATCTCGAATCGCATGGACGGGCACTGCCGCCTCACTTCGTTGATACAGTCGCGGAAATGGCCGGCCCCTCCATCCGGCAGATCGTCACGGCTGACGCTGGTAATGACCAGGTACTTGATGTTCATCTGCCCGGCCATCCGGGCTAATCGGGCCGGCTCCGTCGGGTCCGGCGGCTCGGGCCTGCCCGTCGCCACGGAGCAGAATCCGCAATTCCGCGTGCAGACGTTGCCCAGGATCAGAACAGTCGCCGTCCCCCGGCCCCAGCACTCGCCGCGATTCGGGCAGTTCGCATTTGTGCAGATCGTCTCCAGGTGCAGCGACTGCAGCGTTTCGCTGGTATGCTGAAAGCTGTGCCCGGCCGGCCAAGGCCGCTTCAGCCACGGCGGGAGTTTTCGTTTCTGTGGACTCATGACTCCTTTGTCCCCGTAGGGCGAGCGTCCCCGTTCGCCGCTTCTGATGGGTCGTGCGAGGACGCACGGCCTACGTATCGATGCAGCAGGCCGGTCAACTGCTCCTTCACCTGCCTCATGTCATACACCTTGCCGGTTCTCTTTCCGGGCGGAAGTCATCACGACACCGTCCAGCCCGCATGGAACCACGAAGTTGAAAATGCTCAGATCGTTCCGAATGTTGATGGCCATGCCGTGGCAAGTCACAGACCGTGAGACCCGCACGCCAATGGATGCGATCTTCCGCTGCCCGACCCAAAGGCCTGGGAATCCCTTGCGTCTGGCGCTCTCCACTCCCAGCCCGGCCAGCAACTCCATCCCGATGGCCTCCAGCATCCGCACATACTCATTGACCCCCAGCCGCAACTCCTGCAGATGCACAATCGGGTAGAACACCAACTGCCCAGGATTGTGAGCCGTAGCCCCGCCCCCGCGACGAATCTCCACAACATCGATTCCCTGCCGGGCCAACTCCTCAGCGTTCACCAGAAGTCGATTCGCCGTCTTCCGGGCCCCGAGGGTAATCACCGCCGGATGCTCCACGATCAGCGCGGTATCCCCAATCTGCCCGGTGCGCCGCTGTTCCTGCAACTGCCCCTGCAGCTCCAGCACCCGCCGATACTCCGCCAGCCCGCAGTCGACAATCCGCAGAGCACATGCTTCTCGTTGGTCCACCGTCTGATCCATGCCGCCGATTATACCACAGCTTCAGCACTCTTCCAGGAGCAGCTCGCCTAAGGCTTCGTGGACGGCGTCTTCGATGGTTTCGGAGGTCGTCGGGTGCGGGAACGTAATTTTACGGATGGGCTCGACGGTGCCAAGCAAGGTCCGGGCAAAGGCGGCGAATTCGGTCGCCATATGGCCGACCATGCTGATGCCGACGAGCTCGTTGATGCTCTTGTCACGGACGGCGTGGAATTGGCCGTTCGTTTCGTTCTCCGCGATGGGCCGGCCATTGGCGCGATAGAAGCCCTTGCCGATGGCGATGTCCATGCCCGCCGCCTGGCATTTCTCCTCCGTCTTGCCGACCGACGCCACCTCGGGGAATGTGAAGACGACGCGGGGGATCAGCGAATAGTCCTGCATTTCCTCGTTGTTACCCGTGGCGTTGGCGGCGGCGACTTCCGCCTCGGCGGTCGCCCCGTGCGCGAGATACGTCGTGCCGACGGCATCCCCCAGCGCGTACACGCCGGGCACATTGGTCTCCAGCTTCTTGTTGACCTTGATCAGGGGTCCGTTCATCTCCAATTTCAGGGCCTCGATGGTCTCCTTATCGACCGTGGCTCGCCGGCCGACGGCGACCAGGACCTTCTCTGCTTGGATGACCTGGCCATTATCCAGGTTGACCTTCGTGGGGGACATGCTCTTATCGACTGACATGACCTTACGGCCCGTAACGGCGTCGATGCCGAGGCTCTTGAACTCCCGTTCGAGGATTCGGCTGATCCAGGAATCCTCCATCGGCAGCAACCTCTCCAAGGCCTCGACGATCGTGACCTTCGTGCCGAACGCGGCGTACGCACAGGCCATCTCGCAGCCGATCACGCCGCCGCCGACGATAAGCATGGATTTCGGAATCTGCGGCAGGGACAGGGCTTCCTTGCTGCTGATGATCGTCTGACCGTCAAAGGGCATGCTCCGCAGCTCGATGGACTCGGACCCCGTGGCGAGGATGATTTTGCCCGCCTCCAGCTCACGGGTTTGGCCGTTCGATTGGACCCTGATTCGGCCGGGCGCCGTGACCGTGGCCCGTCCTTCGATGTGCGTCATTTTGTTTGCCTTCATCGTGCCGGACATGCCCTTGCGGATACCCATGATGATGGCCTCACGCCGCTGCTGGATCTTGGCCCAGTTCGGTGTGGCGGAGGGGATGTCGATGCCCATGTCCGCCGCGTGCCGGGCGCGCAGCAGCAGATGCGCGGAAGCGAGTAACGTCTTGGACGGGATGCAACCCCAATTGAGACACGTCCCGCCGACGAACTCCTTCTCCACAACCGCCGTGGAAGCCCCTCGCTGTGCGCAGCGTCTTGCCGCTCTGAATCCACCCGGCCCAGCCCCGATCACGACGACATCGAATCTCTCTGCCATATCTCCAACCTCGTCCAGTTCGCCCACACGATTTGCGGTCCGACACTCATTCACGGCCCGTCAGTATATCCGCCGCCGCCCGAACGGCAACTGTGAACCTGTGGGTCGCCAACGTGCCTGCGCAAGCATATTGAAGGGTCCCGGGTGCTCAGTCTATGGCTTTGGCGGCGGCAGGTGAAATTCCCGGATCGTTGGGCCGTCGGTGGCCTCGAGGATGTTCAGGCGGACGTGCTGGGCGGTCACGGGCTCGAAGCTCTGCGAGTAGTTGTCGCCGATGCGCGTGCCTTGCTGGAATGTCTTCCAGGCTTCGCCGTCCTTGTACTGGAGCTCGAACCGGCGGACGCGACCGTACTCCTCGCTGATCGACACCCGGCTGAAGGTCACGGGCCTGCCCAGATCCACTTCGAGCCAGGCCTGCTTGACGCCGGAATCCGTGGCCCATCGAGTACCCGGATCGTCGTCAAAGGCTTTCTCCGGCCCATGCGCGGGGCTGTTTTGGAACACGTTGGACGCCGTGGCCTTCTTGCCGGAGGCGAGGGATCCGGACGACATCGCAACCGGCGGAATGTCGCCGGCGGGCCCGTCCAGCTTCAGCGCGACAATCGTGTCGATCTCCTGGCGGCTGCCTGCGGGCACTTGAATCTCGATTCCCTTGTCCGTCTGCTGCACGCTCACGGTTCCACCCGTCAGGAGCGAGGCATCGGCCACGCGCTTCGGCAGGGCCGGCAGGGTGATCGTGTCACTCGGCCATTCCAGGATGTGCACATAGATCACGTTGTCCCTGTACGTGCTGGCAAGCCCGGCGGTGGTCTTGAATGGCCCGCCGCGGGTGCCGTAGATGCTCTGGCCGTACTTGCCAAGCCATTGGCCCATCTCGTGGAGCCGCTCCACCTGCCTGGGCTCGATGCGCCCGTCGGGCATCGGGCCGACGTTGAACAGGAGATTGCCGTCACCGCCGACGACTCGCACGAGCGTCTGGATGCACTCCTTGAGTGACTTCATCCGATCGTTGGGCTTCCAGGCCCACTGTTGGCAGATCGTCATGCAGGTCTCCCACGGCCGCTCTCGCTGGAAGCCGCCGATCGTCTGCTCCGGCGTGTCGTGGTCCGCCGGCAGCCCGGCACGGTCATTGATAATGACGTGCGGCTGCAACTGCCGGATCACGCGAAAGAGGTTCTCCGAGTCCCAATCCTTCGCGCTGCCGCCGAGGCCGTCGAACCAGACGATGTCGATCCTGCCGTAATTGCTGCAGATCTCGCGAAGCTGGCCGTGCAGGTACTCGATGTATCGCTGGTGGTTCACGGTGCGATAGTCCGGGTGGTGCCAATCCACGGGCGAGTAGTAGTAACCCAGCCGCAGGCCCGCCTTGTGACACGCGTCAGCCAGCTCCTTGACCACGTCCCGCTTGAACGGCGAGTTCGTGACCTTGTAGTCCGTCAGCTTACTGTCGAACATGGAGAAGCCGTCATGGTGCTTCGACGTGAACACGAAATACCGCATCCCCGCGTCCTTGGCGATCTGCATCCACTCGTCCGCGTTGAACTGCACCGGGTTGAACTGCTTATACAGATTGTCATACACCTCGACAGGAATCTCGCCCTTGCCACCGGTCCCGCGTCTCTCGCCCCCGCGCGACCACCCGATCTCCGTCCCCTTAAGGCTCACCGGCCCCCAATGCACAAACAGCCCAAACTTCAACTCCCGCCACGCCTGCACATCCTCGGCGCTCGCTTTGAGATAGTCCGGACTGCCTATGACGCCTGTCTGCGCGGCATTCGCCCCTGCGCCTGCTGCAAACACAAGTGGCAGACAAACAACGCTGGTCAGGAGACTCCATACCGATCTGCTCATAATGAACCCCTTTCCCATTGGTTCCTGTATCTGTGACGTGTCAGTATACCCACACGGTGTGACGCCTGCTCCTGCAAATTGGGTTTCTTTGGCACAATAGTCTCGATGCGGCAATCCGGCGGTGCTCCACGAACTTCCTCTTGTCTTCCCCGGCGGCTTTCACCTACAATAGGGAGGAACTACAGACTATGTGTGCTGAAATAGGCGAGGCGTAACGGGAATTCTGGAATTCCACGTACCGAGCGACTTGAGGAATAAATGGCGACGTTCAAGTACGTAATGACAATTCCTTCCGTGGACATCAAAGGCTTTGTTGCTATCGATGATCTTGCCTTGATAGGGAGCGAGGATGAACGCTACCGGCAGCTTCAAGCTGGGAATCCTGTTATGGGCAAGTACTTGGCGGCATTCCGAGCACCGGATGGGACACATGTCCAGCCATCCATTGTCATCCGTGATGCGTCGCTGCCGAAGGTGGATGCCCGTCGTCTGTGCTCCTTCAGAAACGCGATCGCGGTGTCATCTGTCCTGTATTCGCGCACAGAGCAGTACATGATGAACACCCCAATGGGTGTCTATTGCACGGACCTGTTTGACTTTTGTCCGGTTAGTGTCTCTTCGGACGGAACGGACTTGATTGGGCGAACCCCGTTTGAGGTGTCTGGATGGATGGAGGTGGATGGATTTGCGGGGTCTACGACCCCGTCAGTCATTCATCCGCAGCATGTCCGCATGGTCTCTGATGAATGGCTCATGGTATGGCTGCTGAATCTTCTTGAGGTCAAGTATCGGCGAAGGGCCGACGTTCAGTTCAGGAATCGCATATTCCGCTCGATTGAGTTGGCATATTATGCTTTACGTGCGCCCATAGTCAATCTGCAGGCGCAGGTGGATTTTGGGGTCGCTCTCTCTCTGTGGGTTCTCGGCCTTCGAGGCATTGGCCTATCCTGGGATAGGGGACGTGCACTACAGTCATGTGAGTTCATTGATTACAGCGGTCCTATGGCAGCGTCATCGCCTTCGGCGCAAGACGTGTGCGAACATTGGACGAGAGAAGAAGCCTCAGAAGACCAGGAAGAAGGTGAGCCTCCCTGTGCAGGTGTATGCCCGACTCTACTACAGCCGCAACAAGTATGCACATGGCAATCCGCTTCCAAAGGAACGCTATGAGTTCGTGCACAGGAAGGACTGGGGGAACTTGTGGTTTCAGGTACCGGCCCTGTACAGGTGTGTGTTGTGCCACCTTCTGGCAACGAGTGCTGCCACCGCTCGCCCGAGTTCTTCCGATGTCTTCAATCGGGCATACGAGGACGCTCTGTTGAAGCGACCTGATATTACCGGAAAATGAGGACTATTTCTTGCCGGCCCGCCACGTGGTGGTCATTTGACGATGTGGGTGTGGGCGGCGTCGAACATTCGGATGCCGCCGCGGTCGAGCTGCAGGATCAGGCCTTTTTCCGGGTCTACGCCGATGCAGTTGCCGGTGAAGCGCTTGCGGTTGCAGGACAGGATGACTCGCTGGCCGAGCTGCGTGCTCAGGCGGCTCCAGGTTTGTGTGGCCTGCTTTCCGTTTCGGCCGGCGACTCTGAGCCAGTGGTCCAGCGAGGTGAGGACCCGCCGGGCGACGGTCACGCGGTCGCATCGGGCGCCGGCGGCCAGGTCAAGGCTCGTGGCGGTCTCGCGCAGTTCGGGCGGGAAATCCTCCAGCGTCTGATGGCAGTTGATGCCGATGCCGATGACGTGGACCGTGCAAGTTTGATTTTTGATGTTTGATTTTTGATTTTCCGCTCTGGCTTCCACGAGGATCCCGGCGAGCTTTCTGCCGGCGAGGACGATGTCATTGGGCCATTTGATTCCTGCACGATAAGCCCCCACCTGCCCGATGGCCTCGGCCACCGCCACGGCACAAGTGAGCGAGAGCAGTTCGCTGCCGACGCCGCAGTCGATCAGGAGAACGGAAAACAGCAGGCTCTGGCCGCTGGCGCTGTGCCATTTGGCCCCGCTGCGTCCGCGTCCGGCGGTCTGCTCCTCCGCGAAGACGACAAGGCCGGCATGGTCCAGATTCTTCGCGTACTCGGTGGCGACGTCGTTCGTACTCGCCGTGGAATCATAGACGAGCACCTTTCTCCCGACGAGCCTGGTCCTGAGATTGGCTTGTATCAGATCCGGATCGAGCCGGTCATCTGCTGGCATGTATGCATCTCGAATTCGAAATTCGAAATCCGAATATCGAAATCCGAAACAAACCCAAATGACTGAATTCCCAATGCTCCAGACGCGGCGCCGGGAGGTGGGTTTTGAATTTGGGTCATTTGGGCATTCGTGCTCGTTTCGAATTTCGGAATTCGTGCTTCGTGCTTTTCCTCCGGTTGTGTTATCTGTCGAGCCCTATGTCCACGGCGGCGGCGGAATGCGTGATGGCGCCGACGGCGATCCGGTCCACGCCGCACTGGGCAATCTCCGAGACATTGTTCAGCGTGATATTGCCGGAGGCTTCCAACAAGGGCTTGGCATGCTTGCCGCACATCTTGTCTCGCATCTCCACGGCGTGCTTGAGCTGCCACTGGCCCATATTGTCCAGCAGAACGATGTCGATGCCGGGAATCTTCAGAACGTGGTTCAACTGGTCGTCCACGTGGTCCACTTCGACCGCAACGAACTTGACTCCCTTGAGCTTCCGGGCCTCCTTGACGACCTCTCGCAGTCTCCCGGGGAAGTCCTTGCCCAATCCGGCCAGATGGTTGTCCTTGATCAGCACACCGTCGTAGAGGCCGAGTCGATGGTTGTATCCGCCGCCACAGCGCACGGCGTACTTCTCGAGCTGCCGCCAGCCCGGCAGCGTCTTCCGCGTATCGTAGATCCTGGCCTTCGTCCCCTTGATCGCCCGAACGTATCGGCTCGTGGTTGTCGCGATGCCGCTGAGCCGTTGCAGAAAGTTCAGCATCACACGCTCGACGCTGAGCATGGACCGCAGAGGCCCCTCGATAGTTGCCAATTTGCCGCCCACGTGGGCCGACTGGCCGTCCCGGTAGTAGGCCGTCATCTTCAGCCGCTCGTCGTACTGCCGCAGGATTTCCTCCACGACGGGCAATCCTGCCACGACGATTTCCTCGCGTGTCACGACCATCGCCTTGGCCCGTGCACCATCCTGGAACAACAGGTCCGTTGTAACGTCGCCGCGGCCAAGATCTTCCTCCATGGCCATCTGGATCAGCGACCTTACTTGCTTGATATCCAGCTTCTTCATTCAAACGGTTCCCAAAAACGTGTATTCGCGCCGGCGGCGGTCAGGAGTTGGCCCCGCGCCGCGCCGGGTTTTTCTGGCGACATCTCTCTTCGTCCGGCTGCTGACGATCAATTCAGGCAGCTCTTTCAGCTCGCGCAACTGGTCGCGCAAGGAGGCAGCCCGCTCGAAATCCAGGGCTTCGGCGGCCTCGAACATCTCCCGTTCGATCTGCGAGGCCATCTCCACCTTGTCGTACTCGGAGTCGCCGAGGCGAACCGCCTCGCGGGCCACACGCTGCGCTCTGATCTGCTCAGTGAGGCTCTTGCGGATTTCTTTCCGTATCGTCTCCGGCGTGATGTTGTGCTGCTCATTGTACGCCTGTTGAATTTTACGCCGCCGGTTCGTTTCGTCAATGGCTTTCTGCATGGAATCTGTCACCCTGTCGGCGTACAGCAAGACCATGGCGTTGACGTTTCGGGCGGTTCGGCCGATCGTCTGGATCAGGGAGGTCTGGCTGCGCAGGAAGCCCTCCTTATCGGCGTCAAGGATGGCGACGCAGGAGACTTCGGGCAGGTCGAGCCCCTCGCGCAGCAGGTTCACGCCGACCAGCACGTCGAAATTGCCCTGGCGCAGGTCGCGGAGGATCTCAATGCGTTCGAGCGTATCGATCTCGCTGTGCAGGTACCGGCAGCGGATACCCCGCTTGGCAACATAGTCCGCCAAATGCTCGGCCATCCGCTTGGTCAGGGTCGTCACAAGCGTGCGTTCGTTCGCTTCGACCCGTTTTTCGATCTCGCCCAGCAGGTGCTGAACCTGGTTCTCCGCCGGGAAGATGGAGATTTCGGGATCGAGCAGGCCGGTGGGGCGGATGACCTGCTCCACGACCTCGTTGCCGCACTTGGCCATCTCATACGGCCCGGGGGTCGCGGAGATGAAGACTACCTGGTTCCAACTCTCGCAGAATTCCTCGAATCGCAAGGGGCGGTTGTCGAGCGCGCTGGGCAGGCGGAATCCGTGCTCCACGAGGACCTCCTTGCGGCTCCTGTCTCCGGCCCACATCGCCCGCAACTGCGGCAGCGTCACGTGTGATTCATCGATCAGCAGGATGAAATCCTTCGGGAAGTAATCGATGAGCGTATAAGGTCTCGATCCCGCCGGCAGGCCCGCCAGGTGCCGGGAGTAGTTCTCGATCCCGCTGCAGTAGCCGACCTCCTGGATCATTTCGAGGTCGTACATGGTCCGTGCCTGCAGCCGCTGGGCTTCGAGCAGCTTGCCCTCGCTGCGGAGTTGCTGGAGCCGCCCTTCGAGTTCGGCCTTGATGCCCTCGACCGCCGAGCCGATCCTCTCGGCCGGCATGACATAGTGCTGGGCCGGGTAGATGAACACCTGGTGCTCGACGGCGAGGATCTCGTTGGATACGGGATTGATGTAGTTGATCTGCTCGACCTGATCGCCAAAGAACTCGATTCGGATGGCGTAGGACTCATACGACGGGTGCAGCTCGACCACGTCCCCCCGGACGCGGAAGGTGCCTCGCTGAAAATCGATGTCGTTACGGGTGTACTGGATGTCGGCCAGGCGTCCGAGCATGGTATTGCGATCGTAGGCCTCGCCCGTGCGTACCGCGACGACGCTCGCCTTATAGTCCTCGGGGGAGCCGAGCCCGAAGATACACGAGACGGACGCGACGACGACGCAATCCCGGCGTGTGGACAGGCTCGTCGTCGCCGAGAGCCGCAGCCGATCCAGGTCCGAGTTGCGGGAGGCATCCTTCTCGATATAGATGTCGCGCTGCGGGATGTAGGCCTCGGGCTGGTAATAATCGTAGTAGCTGACGAAGTACTCGACCGCGTTTTCCGGGAAGAGCTCCTTGAACTCCTCATAGAGCTGGGCGGCCAGGGTCTTGTTGTGCGAA
The DNA here is from genome assembly GCA_963708075.1 of Sedimentisphaerales bacterium. Taxonomy (GTDB): domain Bacteria; phylum Planctomycetota; class Phycisphaerae; order Sedimentisphaerales; family Anaerobacaceae; genus PLanc-01. Next base: position 1,545,621 of record OY970194.1, on the reverse strand, counting down.
ATCAGCAGGACCGGCTTGTCGAACTGCGCGATCACGTTGGCCATTGTGAAGGTCTTGCCGCTGCCGGTCACGCCCATCAGCGTCTGAAATCTCTTGCCCTCGCGCAGACCATCAACAAGCCGCTCGATAGCTTGCGGCTGGTCGCCTGCCGGCTTGTACTGATTGTTCAGCCTGTATACGCCCATGCTCTTTCACGGTGATTGTAACGGGAGTCCTGCCACCATCCTACTACTTATATGCTTCCCGCGCGGACTTTGTTTGTGGCGGGCTCTCAGGCAGAGCGCAGATGGTTGTAGGGTGTGCACCGCACACCTTCCTCTACGGATGAAAAGGTGTGCATTGCACACCCTACGGAATGGCCAGATCCACTTCCATCTACAGGGGGTGTTCAGGGTAGGTGATCACGGCCAGGACGGCCCTGCCGTACTGCTCCCACAATGCCGCAGCGCCCAGGTTTGCCGCAGTCTCCGGCAGTTCGAGTGTGATAGTCGGGATCTTGAGCTCTTCGCCGGTGAAGGAGCCGAGCGACCCGGGCCTGGCGCCCAGCTTCTTGATCGGCAGATCGCAATACTGGGCCATGCGGGAGGCCAGCGCGCCGGCCGGGCCGTCGTAGTCGATGCACGTTAAAGGCTGGTGGATACTGACGATACGGCTCGGCTTGTACTCCTTGATGATCCTCTGCAGGGCCTTGGACTCCGGCTCGGTCAGTGCCGAATGGCCGTTCGTCTCGTTGTCCACGCGGTTGCCGGCCTCGAAATTGCGGTTCAGATCGATGCCGTGCACGTTCTCCCGGGTCCCGGCGGCCAACCCGTCGGGATTGGCGACGGGCAGCAGGACCACGCGGCGGCCGTCCAACAGGCTGGGATTCCTCCGCAGGTGCTCCGACAACCGCTCGACCAGGGTGGCGCTGGCCGGCTCGTTGCCGTGGATGGCGCCCATGACGAATACCGTGTCGCTGCCCCGGCCGAGGACCTGGACCATGATGGCCCGGCCGTTGACCGACCTGCCCATAAGCTGATGCTGTGCCGGCGGTGTCTGCGCCGGGGGCAATGTGACTCTCGATTCTTCCCCTGTGATCGATGGCTTCGGTTCAGGCTCGTAGCAGCCCGACAACCCCAGTATGCCGACCAACACGCCGATTCGTACAACGACAGACCATTGCCTGACCATAGATTGCATCCCTTCAATCGACCCATGTTCGAGTCGTAGAATATAGTGACCCCCGGCCGATAATGCAACCACTAATGCCAAAAGTTTGCAGAAACTCAGTCATCAGAGCCGATGAAAACCTCCGGGGGCGGCGGCTCGTAGTACCGGCTAAAGAAGGCAGATGGGAATGCATGGCGTACTTACGTAGAAAAACGGGATTCTTCGCCCTCGGCGTTGTGGCCGTACTGATTGCCGGCGGCGCGTACATGGGCCGCGGGCTCTACCACGGGGCGGTGACGATCCACGAGCTGCTCAACGAGAACAAGCAGCTCAAGCAGGCGATCGGAAACCTGACCGAGGAGGACCAGATCGGCTACGCCAAGGTGATCTCGCAGCGAAGCGAGAACGGACGCACGCTGACGACCATCCGGTTCGTCGAGAACCTCGCGGGAAGACAAAACCGTCAAGATCCTGCAAAAGGAGTACACGGTCGAGGGCGATGTCATCCACTTCGATGCCCTGATCGTCACATTCGGTGACAAGATGGTGATGGACGGCCGGGCCAGGGCCCTGTACCTGTGGCGACGCATCTACGGCGAGACCATGGCCCCGCAGGACGGCTACCCCATCGAGGAGCCCGGCGCCGAGCCCAAACGATACGCCGGCCTGCTCCAAACCCTGCCCATCGAGCACCAGCAGCTCTTCTGGACCGAGATCTGGGACCTCGCCAACAACCTCGACAGACTCAAAGAGCACGACATCAAGGCCATCTACGGCAACGTCATCTACCGCAAGCTCCGCGAAGGTCTCATCTACGTCTTCAAAATCAAACCCACCGGCGAACTCTCCGTAGAAGTCGTCCCGGATATGTAGCCCCGCCTCGCGGGAAATCCGAAACACGAATATCGAAATCCGAAACAAGTCACCCCAATTAGGGCTATCGCATCTAAATTGAGCCTTTGTAGGTGTGGTTTCGTATTCTTCTCAGAAGCAAGACACTCAGATTAGAGAGGAATACGTTCTTGATGAGCAAGTCGATTTGGGATCATTTTGCCGCGGTTCCTGATCCTCGCGTGGAGCGGACGAAACGGCATGAATTACAGGATATTCTGGTCATTGGCGTCTGTGCCGTGATCTGCGGGGCTGAGCACTGGACGGACGTAGAGATGTTCGGCAACGTCAACGAGGAATGGTTTGGCACGTTTCTGGACCTGCCCAATGGCATTCCATCGCATGATACCTTTGGTCGGGTCTTTGCCGCCCTGGACCCGGATGCGTTTGAAGCGGTCATGCAGGCGTTTGTGGCGGATCTGGCCGGCAGCAGCCGGGGCAAGCACATCGCCATCGACGGCAAGACCCTGCGAAACAGCTTTGATCGGGTCCGTGCCAAAGGCCCGTTGCACATGGTCAGTGCCTGGGTCCACGAGAACTGCGTGGCTTTCGGCCAACGGGCGGTCGATGCCAAGAGCAATGAGATCACCGCGATCCCGGAGTTGCTCAAGCTGCTCGACGTGGAGGAGGCAACCATCACGATTGACGCCATGGGTTGTCAAAAGGAGATCGCCGAGCAGATCGTCGATCAGGGCGGCGACTATGTGCTGGCCCTCAAGGCTAACCAAGGGACTCTGTACGAGGATGCCCGGATGTACATGGAGGACGGCATCGCCCACGGGTTTGCCGGCGAGCAGGACTTCTGGGAAACCGTGGAAAAAGGCCATGGACGACTGGAAACCCGCCGGGTGTGGACTACCAGCGATGTGGGATGGCTGCAAGGGCGTCACGACTGGCCGGGTCTGGGCAGCCTCACGGCCATCGAGCGAGAGCGTCAGGTCAACGGCCAGTGCGAACGAAAGCGACACTACTTCATCAGCTCCCATCCGGGACACTGTGCCCAGCGTCTGGGGACATTGATTCGCCATCACTGGTCCGTGGAGGTCCAGTTGCACTGGTCGCTGGACGTGAGTTTCCATGAGGACGCCAGTCGAGTCCGAGTGGCCAACGCCGCCGAGAACTTCTCGCGATTGCGTCGAATCGCCCTGATGCTGCTCAAGCAGGAGAAGACGGCCAAGGGCGGCATCGCCGCCAAACGCCTCCGAGCCGGCTGGGACCGAGACTACCTGCTTAAGGTCCTTGGCATTTAGATGCGATAGCCCTGACCCCAATAGTTGACCGGCACAGTCCCCATCAGGTATACTGTATGCTGGTGAAGTGTAGGGTGCGTTCTTAACGCACGCGGTTATCATACACGCCCGGAGGCCAGCGTTGTCTTTTGGCGGTGTCGGCGAGATGGAGGCTGAGAAATGAAAACGGAGCGGAACTCGCGAATCCTCGTGTGGGCAGTGCTGCCACTGCTTGCAGCCTGGCTCATGGCCATCTCTGGCGAAGCTAAATACGGCGGTGGCAGCGGCACGGCCGACGATCCTTATCAGATATGGACTGCCGAGCACATGAACGCCATCGGCGTCGATCCTTGCGATCTGGCTAACCACTTCCGGCTCATGGTCGACATCGATATGGCTGGTGAGGCGGGCGGAGAGATCCGCGTGATAGGCGATTCGGAGAAGCCCTTCACGGGCAGCTTTGACGGCAACGGACACACGATTTCGCATTTGGCCTGCAACTGCACCAGCAAGGACAACGTGGGGCTCTTTGGATATGTCGACGGGATAGACGCAGAAATCAGGAATCTCGGCCTCATTGAGCCGGATGTCCAAGCGAGCACTGGAGACAACGTCGGCTCGCTCGTGGGCCAACTCAAGGATGGGGTCGTTACCGGCTGCTACGTGCAGGGCGGCAGTGTCTCGGGCAATCAGATGGTCGGCGGACTGGTGGGAGGCTTTGTGGGAACGACCCAGGGCACCATTCGCGACTGCCTCTGGGATGCCGAAACCAGCGGTCAGGTGAGCAGTGCGGGCGGGACGGGCAAGACTACGGCCGAGATGCAGACGGCCAAGACGTTCCTCGACGCCGGCTGGGACTTCACGGACGAGACGACCAACGGCAAGGCGGACATTTGGCAGATCGACGAAGGCAAGGGCTACCCCAGACTGCGGCGGGAGGCGGGCGAGCCAAATTCTCCGGCGGGCGGCTCGAATCCCCGATCCGGGCGGTAGCGGTCGCCATCATCCGCATGGGCTAAAGCCCATCCTACAGCCTCAGGGGCTCCACGAGAATGAAGACGTGGCAATGGCGCCCATATGTCATTCCCGCGAAGCTTGCCCTGCGCGGGGGTGACATAATGGGCTCATTCCGTTAGAGTCTCTAAGGCATTACGCCACAAGGACTTATACATCGCTGTCGACCGGCCGATCGGCACTCTTCCTGTCGCTCTCCCGTCACGAACAAAATCCGAGGCCGTAAGTCCTTTTGCCACCGCCAGTTATAAGTATTGTGCGTATGTAACAGAAATTCATGCAACATTTGACCCTGCGGCTGCGTCTCTATATATGGTCTGACGACCAAGTCTCACCGGGCGCCGGAGCGCCCAGATCGGCCTGGAGGCCACGCCCAATCATAAATCATAAATCCTAAATCGTACATTCTTCGGAGGGCTTCCCATGACCAGTGAAGCACGAGTCGCCGCCAATCGTCGCAATGCCTCAAAGTCCACCGGGCCCCGCACCAAGCAGGGCAAGGCCATCGTGGCCCAGAACGCCCTCAAGCATGGCTTTGGGGCCCATCAGGATGTCATCCCGGGGGAAGACCCCCGGCAGTTCGAGCTCCTGCGCCGCAGGCTGCTCGGGGAACTGGCCCCGCTCGGGGAGATGGAAACCCTGTTTGCCGAGCGGATCGTCAGCCTCTCCTGGCGGCTGCAGCGGGCCCAGCGTCTGCAAAATGTCGCCCTCGACTACCTGCTGACGCGGGAGATCACCGAGTCCCTGGAGGAGTTCGACGAGTTCGTGTCCGAGGAGGATATCGAGCAGATGCAGAGCGATCCGGACACCGACCCGCGTCTATTGGTGGGCCGGGTGGTCGTGCGGGACTGCCTCCAGGCGAAGGTGCTGGACCGCCTGATGCTTCACGAGCGGCGGATCGAGGCCAGCTTGTCCAGGACCCTGAACGATCTGCACAAGCTGCAGCGGCTGCGAGAGCAAGAGGGCGGGCACCTCCCGACCTGCGAGGGCGAACCCGCCGATCCGACAAACTCGCCGTGCAAAACAAAGCCAATAGAGGCAGGTGAGTCCGCTTGTAGTGTGCCCGCAACAGCATCACCGGAAACGCCTTGCGGCGTCACGACGAACGGGGACGGCGATGTGAAACAAACCCAATCTGTGACGGCGGAAGGCGGGCACAGTCCACCCTGCGAAACTGTGAAACAAAGCCACTCGGAGCAGGAAGTGTCAAGCGGGGCCGGCCCGGCGTCGGAGGACGAACCATCGTGCGAAACAAAGCCAATGGAGGCGGCCGGGTCCGTTTGTAGTGTGCCCGCAGGAGCATCGAACGAGGCTCCCAGTGCCAGGTGTGAAGCGCCCGGCGGCGAGCCTGCACCTCAAACGTCACACTTGAAACTCGATACTCCCCCGGAAACGCCTTGCGGCGTCACTACCAACGGGGACGGCGATGCGAAACAAAGCCAATTGGCGGCGACGGCCGAATCGCATGGGCAACGTGCGGCTCATCCTGCGTCTGCCGAGCCCACGATGCAGGTTCCGCTGCAAGGGAATGACAGCCAAACAAGGCCAATGGAGGCCGCCGCGTCCGCTCGCCATGTGACCGCAGAGGCATCGAAAGGAACGCCGGGCGGCGTCACTACAAACGGAGCGAACCCTGCGAAACAAAGCCAATGCCGCAAGCCTGCCGCGGGCGCCAACACCATGCTGCGGCCTCGGCCGCGGGTCGCATACCATGGCCATGACATAGCCCGCTCGTATTGATCGCCGGGAAAGATCGGCAACGCGGCTCGAATCCGCCACCGGCTGCCGGCCGCACCCGGGCAGGCGGTGAGCTGCGCTGCGACTTGACGGTGGCTGGGCTGGTTTGTACTCTATGGCGGGTGGGGGAGGCTGTTGGAGTGCTGAAGATGGTGGATCTGGCCGGGAAAGAATACGTCGTCATAGTGCAGTGCGAGATTGTCAAGCAGCGGTGCCCGGGGTATCTATGCGAAAAGGCCCTGCATGAGCGGACCGGGGGCTTTGCCGAGTATCCGAAGGATAAATCCTATCGGTACGTCAGCATCACGTGCGGCGGATGTTGCGGCAGGGCGACGCACCGCAAGCTCGCCAAGTTCCTGAAGACCGCCGCGAAGAAGGAGGGGATCAGGAAAGAGCAGGTCGTTGTGCAGTTGTCGTCCTGCGTGTGCAAGGACAACTACCACTCCCCGCCTTGCCCGCACCTGGACTACATCAAGACGCTGGTCGAGCGAATCGGCCTCGACATGCGCGAGGGCACGGTGATCAGCGAAAAATCCGAGCGCCGCCGCGCGGACGGCACGTACCATCGGCAGGGTTGAGACTCCCTTACGTCATTGTGAATCACCAAGCCGCTGCACAGTCGTTGTCGGGACAAAAAGGGATGGTTTGGGTGCCATGCTTACGCTCGCGTAAGCATGCCTTACCCATCGAGTGGAACATGTCTGCGCAAGCGTAGACATGGCACCCAATCAGTTGGTTTCTTAGGAGAAATGATGGGTCCGAGATGTCAGCGAAGGGTATTTGTCGTGTCGGTGGTGATCGGGGCATGGCTGATCGCGCTGGCGGGTTGCCAAGCCGGATCGGTCACGCCGCAGTCCCCGAAGACGCTTCGTGTGCTGACCTACAACATCCACCACGGCGAAGGAACGGACGAGAGATTCGACTACCGCCGGCTCGCGAAGGTCATCAACGACCTGTCCCCGGACATTGTCGCCCTGCAGGAAGTGGACCACGGGACAGAGCGAGTCTCCGGCGCCGATCAGGCGGTGCTTCTGGGCAAGCTCTGCAGAATGCGTCACGTGTTTGGTCAGGCCATGCCGTACCAGGGCGGCCGCTACGGCGAGGCGATCCTCTCCCGATTCCCGATAGAAAAGACCGCCATCCATCCGCTGCCGTATCAGGTGGGCCAGGAGCCGCGAGCGGCTTTGGAGGTTCTGATCAAGCCTGCCGGCCTTCCGCCCCTTGCCTTTGTCGGCACGCACCTGTGCCACCAGAACGAGGAGACCCGCATCCAGCAGACTCGGCGCATCAGCGAGCTGTTCCCGGACCCGGCGGCCGAGGAGTCATCGCAAGCCCAGCGAGGCAACGTCTCGCTGACCGCGCAGCACGACTATCCCGTCATCCTCGCCGGCGATTTCAACGCCCGTCCCGGCAGCGAGCCCATGAGTGTCCTGCTCGAAAATGGCTGGCTCGACACTGTCGCGCCCCGCTCGAAGATCGACTACGTCCTCGTGCGCCGCTGCGACCCCTGGCAGGTCAAGGAGGTGGTCATCGTAGATGAGCCCGTAGCCTCCGACCACGACCCCGTCCTCGTCGTCCTCCACTGGCAAGCCGACCGGCAAAGCGGATGCCAGTACCGACAAGCCCAGCGCGAGCTCCGGCGGCAACACCGTCAAGCCCGGCAGCAATGCGCCCGGCAGCGCCACCACAGGCAGCAGTGCCAATAAGCCTGCGGCCAAGCCTGACGCGGGCAAGGCCAAACCGGCTGGCAAGGGCAAGAGAAAATAGCCGCACGCCCGGCTTCCGGCCGCGGTCAAACGCTCGCCGGGGACGCGAAGCGCGCAGTGTTGAGAGACTGGAATTCGAAGGGGGACATCTGTGATCCGCTACGGCATCCTTGCCGCGATTATTTGGGTGATCGGCCTCGTCACGACCGTGCCGCTGGCCGTCTACTACCTTCTCTTCCATGGCCCGCGGAACCAGTATGCCCTGCTCATCGTCTTCATCATCGGATGGCCGCTCGGCTATTGGCCCGTCGTCGGGCCGATTCTCACGCTCCTGAAGCTGCGATCCGTGTACCGGGGTCTCCGGCAGGTCCGCTCCCTCGACGATCTTCGCCGCAAGCTCTCCGAGGGCCAGACCGAGGATGTCCTCATCAAGTGCATCGCCGCGGAGTACCGAATCCCGAAATTCCTCGCCCGCCGGGCCTACCGCTACGTCCTGCACCGCGTCGCCGCATCCGACAAACTGAAACCGAGCGCCGTCGAACAGCCCCGCCTGCTGGATGCCTGCGGGCATCGTACTCAATTCCACGACCTGTAGTTTCCCCACGATCTCAGAATTCCGGGCAGCGGGTGCCATGTCTACGCTTGCATAGACATGTTCCACTCGATGAGCAAGGCATGCTCACGCGAGCGTAAGCATGGCACCCAGACCATCCCGTTTTGCTCCCGACACGAGCCGCCAGCGGAAGGTCGGCCGACTATCGTCCTGACCGGGCGGGCCGGGTTTATCGGAAGAGCCATTTGAGGCCGGTCGCTGCGGCAGAAGCGGAGCCGGTGCTCTGCGCCTCCAGAAACCAGTGAACGTCCTCCTTGACCGCCCAGTCCAGACCCGCAAATCCGCCAAGGGAGTTGTCCTCCTCCATGTCGAACTGGGCCAATGGGTCCTCGAATTCGCCATCGAGGGCATGATAGAAGCCTCCGCCGTAGAGATCCAAGTCCTCCCGGATCTGATACGTTGGGCCCGTGGCGATCTGAAGCGAGTCAACCTCCAACTCCCTGTGAATATGCGCGGTGATGCCAAACTGGTCTTCCTCGGTTCGACTCCGGCTCCATTGTGCGACGACACCCCAGTCGAGCCGGTCGGAATCATAGAGCGTCATCGCCGCTCCGAAGCCCCACGCTAATCCGACATCCCCAACGAAGGGTTCAAGCCTCAAAATAGGGGACTCCACCAAAGCGATAGCCCCGATCCGTCCAAATATGTCAAGGTTGTCCAGCACTCCATATCGCGGAGTTGCATATGCCCTGTTGGCTTTGAACCCCTTGCTTGGGAGATCGCGCACAGGCGCGCCGTCGAAGACGACGTTGCTCAACTCCGAGTCCGTGTCGCTGAAGGCGTAGTCGACGCCCAGGCTCCAGTTGTTTCGGCCGACAATGGCCTTGGGAGGCCCCAGCGGATCCAGGGCGTACACGGCGCCAGACATGAACAACACGACCAACCCACCGGCAAGCGTGCTCCTCTTCATCATGATGCATCTCCCCGACCCCAGTTTGAGCGCCTCGTGCCGTCGGCGATCTTACGACGGACGGCACGATTCCGGTGGAGAGAGTACCATTATCGTCACCGCCTGTCAACAATGCGGCGCCCATATCAGAAGTGATGTCATCCAAGATGATCAGGGCCAAAGCGAAACCACGAACCGCGCGAATCATCGAAAAGGGCGTCAGGGCCGCGCTGCTCTGCTATCGTGCCGACCGTCCCTCTATCGCGGCCTCCAGCAGTTGCAGAGTTGCCTCGTCGACGCCAAGAATAAGGATCAGTTCGGTCGGGAAGTCTGGCACATACCGGTAGGTGGAATCAGAGAAATCAGTTACGAGGTTGTACTTGCCCGGTTCCGAGAGTCTGCGTGCAAACGAGGGCGGGTCGGTCCGGTTGGCAACGTCGCGTTTCTGGCTGTCCAGCAGCGTCACCCTTAGTAGGCGCGAGGTGTAGCCTTCGGGATCGGGATCCGATAGACTGACATAGATATCCTGCCGCGGGAGGCTGACTTCGAACGAGACATCGAGAGGCAACCTCTTGGGGTTGGTTTTCCATACCACGACTGTAGTTCCATTGGGATCTGCCTCGCGGGGTGAGACCTCCGGATTTCGGCTTATCTCCTGGGCGCCAAGAGGATTCAGCGTCAGCGAGATGGCTCTAATGTAATCACTGGATGCCGTTGGATTGGATAGCCTCGGGAACAGATCCGTGAGATCCGTTGTGCCGGATGCGCTGGTCAGGCGCAGCAGGTAGCGACCCGGTTGCAGTAGCCAGAAGACCCTGCCCATGGACAGTCTGTGCACTGGCACCAAGTTCCTGCCTTTCTCGGGGCCCGTCGAGCGCACGGTCGGCTCTCTATTCGCATCCAGACGGTGGAGCGGAAAGCCCTTGTCGCTGACCAGGATCTGTACGGAGTCAGTGCTGAGCATCCGGTCGAATCTTGTTTCGATGGGGCGCATTGGCCGCCCGGCTAGAACTGTGGAGAGGTCCTCTCTCGGGACGGGCTCCATGAGGCGGAGCCCGATGGGCTTGATGAGGAGGTACGCGCAGACCAGGCCGGACAAAACGACGACCGAGGTGCGCGCCCAGCCCGCGCCGCGCCGTGGTGGTACGGACCGACTCTCAATATCGGCGAAGGCCACGGCCAGACCCACGATCGCGGGGCTCAGGATCGCCCAGCACAAGTAGATCACTTCTGGCCAGTCCGTCTCGTCTGTGAGAGAAGGGTATCGCCAGGCGAGAGCGAGGGTAGTGATGAGTCCGACTGCGGTACCCGATGCGGCATGTACACCCAAGGCTATCCACGGCCTTGCCGTGATCCCGTGAGCGAGAAGTGACCCGAGTTTCACCGAAGCCAGCACGATGGGTAGCGTCAAGGCACTGGCGAGACAGACAGGAAACACGCGAGCGGAAGAGGGGGCCTCAGAAAACATGAATGCCGCCAGAAGAAAGGAAGGCAGGACCGACCACATGACGGCGCGGACAATTGCCATCAGGCCGCCGGCAAGACGGTCGTAGTGCAGTCCTATGGGGATGGCTTGTTGCGTAGCGACAAGGCTGAGAACCCGCACCCACGAGCGGCGAAAAAATGAGCAGCGCGGGCACCACCTCCGACGTCAGCGGAGCAGCGAAGAGGAACGCCAGGAGAGCGAGAACAAAGGCGCCCGGCAGCGTGCCGGCAGCCGCCAGCCATATAGGGCGCCACTGGAAGCTCTGTTTCACTTCCGCGTCCGGGAGGCACTTGATCGAGGCAATCATTCTCAGCCGCCGGAGTGAAGCCCCGAGAACCGCTTGGGGCCCCTGTGATACCCTCTGCTCGCAGTTGGCCAAGCAGCGAGTAGACGCGGCGCCGCACGTCAGGCTTTGTTGTCTCGTTCAGCTTCTCCACGGCCGCCTGCACCACCTCCGGCGCACGGTTGCCGGCAGCGGCGCGGCGGAGGATGTCGACCGCATGGTCGCGCACCTCCCTGGACGGATCGCTTACCGCGATGAGGGCCAGCCGTTCCATACTGGCCTTGCTGCGGTCGCGATGATCCGCAGCAGGGTCAGAGGAGAGCGCCCAAGCGCGGTGCTCGCGTTACAGCGGATGTGCGTAGCTTGCGATGAACTTAGAAATTCCTCGATCAGGGCCAGTGTGTCACGCATGCGTGTCTCCATGTCGCAATGTCCAGTGGATGACGTCTGCCTCGCGGGTTTCATCGGCTCCCGTAAGAATGCTGCGCAGGATCAGGTCAAGTTCCTTGTCGGACCAGTCCCGCCTCGGCAGCGTTGCGTCCGGGGCTTTCCGGTCATGGGCAAGCAGGAGCGCCAACTCCTCGAGGTTAAGCCAACACTCATCTGAGGCCAGACTCTTCATGCGCTCGCGCAGGTCGTCGATCGGCGGCACGCTGCACTCGGTTTCGAAACGATTCGCCCAGTAGAGGATGGCCTCGGGGCCTCCGCCGACACCCATCGCGCTGCGCAGCATGACCTCGATGCCCCAGTCCGGCCACTTGAGGCCCTCCCTGACCTCATCGAGGGCCTCGTACTCGCGCTCCGATAGCAGGTTGGAGGTTCTGCCGGTCAGATTCCTGTCCCTCAGGCGGGACATGCTGAGGATGGCAGTGCTCCGGTGAGCGTGCTGTGCATTGGATCGCAAGGCACGCGTGCGCTTCATGATCGCAGGGATGAGGAACTCGTGGGTGATTTCGACGAAGTAGCCGTCGTTGCGGGTCTCCACGCGGACGATCCGCCCGCGTTCGAGCTTCTCCAGAATCTCGGCGCGCAGCCCGGCGTCCTTCAAGGGCGCGTGGACCAGACTATCCCGCTCCACGATGTTTCGCGTGTAGCTGCATGTGATGAGGGGTTCCAGAAGCTCGATGGCCTCATTCCGCTGAGCGTCGCTCGCGAGATTGGCGTTCAGAAAGTCGGTCAGCACGGAATCGAAGATACCCTGCGTCCCCTGTAGATCGTTCAACACGGTCACAGACATCTCGCCGGCGTTCGAGCCATCGGTATATGCTCTCCGGGAGAGCTCGCGGCCGCTCTCCCGCCAGAGCTTGTCACAGACCATCTGGAGGTGGGCGGGTTCGATGTAACGTCCCTCCCGCGTGAGCTCTTCAATGATCCGCTGAAAGAGCTCGTTGGAGTATCGGTAGCCGTATTGGTCTGCCGGCTCGCGGATCGCCAGGGCTGCCTCTTGCCGGCCGAGCATCTCCAGGTGATACGCTGACCGATCGAGTTCGGGAACGAACCTCCGCAATGGATCGAGTTTTGCGATGTAGTCATCGCGCAGCGAAATCAGATACCGGATGGGCAGGACGCTGTTCGAGCTGCGTTCACATGATCCTCCGCTGCGGTAGATCTGTTCAAGCTCTTCGAAAAAGCGCAGCCGCAGTCGCCAATCCGGTTGCTCGCGACGCCTCCTGAGCAGCTCTTCCGGCGCGTCCGGCGGCGGCGGCCCGGGGTCCGTGAAGCGGGTGAACAACTCCTCGAACTGATCGAGGATCAGCACCAGGGAGAGCTTCGGCGGCCGACTCCCATGTACGGCGAAGAGATTGTCGAAGAAGGGCGCCAGCCCAATCGCGGGGACGTTCACTTTCGCAAGCACAGTGCGGTAGCACCGGTCGGCTTCCGGGCTTGAGAGCAACTTCACAAACGCGTCCAGCGTCGTGTCGCCGCCGATCCTGCCGTCGAGTCCGCTACTCTCGGCGAGGACGGCTTGTATGTAATCGGCGAACGTGGCGTCGTCGATGATTTCCTGGAGCCATGCACAGCAGAACGGCGAGATCTTGCCGAAGCCTTGAACAGGGCTCGGAAGCGGTTCGAGCAGTGTGCGCTTGCGGTCGTCGGAGACAGGGAGTTCGCGGTACCTGCACAGCAGATCACCCAGATACACATCGTCCGCGAGACCAAGCTCATGGCGGGCTCGCTCCACGGCCTGGACTTCGAGCACTGGACAGACGAAGACTCGCTTGAGCGTCTCGACCTTGATGGCTTCAACCGGGTTGAAGCCGGGACGCACGCGGATCGGAAGCCAGCCCAGTGCGGCAAGACCGGGCTGCACGCGGGCGTTCAGGAGCGATGTCTTGCCGGCCCCCGAGGCGGCGTGGAGCAAGGACAGCCGTGCGGACAGGACAAGCGAAACCAGATCGCGAGCCTCCCGCTCACGACCCTGGAAAAGCAGGGCATCGCGTATCTCGTAGCTGTCAGGCCCTTTGTAGGGACCGAGATTGGAGTCGTTTCCAGTCGTTGTTGTCATTGGCCGCTCACCCTGGAGAGTTCCTTCACGAGGTCGTCGAGAAAGGTGTCGATACGCGACTCGACAAAGTGCGTGCCGCTGCGCCAGTCGGTCCAGCGTGCCTTGACGTTTTCCCAGATGGGGATTTCCATCTGGCGCGCCGTGTCGAACGGATCGTCGGCGGGGTGGGGCAGGACAGCATAGCGGGCGTCGCGCTGTCTGGCCGGGGTGTTCCGAGACTCTCGCAGCACGGTATGGCAGAGGAGGCGCAACTCCGGATCGAAAAGTCCATAGCCGAGGAAGAGCCAAGGGGTGTTGTTGATTATGGCCCCGATCCCTGACGGCATGTCCACCCCCGCGGCAGCGATCTGCATTGCCTGTTCGCTCGATAGGGTACAGGTGCCCGGCAGGTCCACTGAACCGCAGTACTTCATCAGGACCGGCGCGGGATCGAGTGGAGGCAACTCGCTGACGATCGGCTGGCCCTCCGGCCCCTCGGGCGAGTTGTCGCCTTCTCTCTCGTCATCCCTGTGGCTGGGGTCGAAAAGAGATCGCCCATGGTCGCGGATGAACTCGTCAAGCTTCTCGTCACCCGCGTCTTGGCGGAGATCCGTAGCGAGCACGATTTTGCCTTTCTCCGGTCCGTTCTGTGTCTGTTCCTCCCAATACTGGTTGATCTCCATCGTGCGCTCGGTCAAGTTCACGACGAGCCGGGTGAAGGGAATCCGCTGTCGCAACAAAGCCCGTTCCATGAGAACGTCCAAGTTCGTGGTCACCACGAGCTGGGGATGCTTGTGGTGTCGCTGAGTGGTGCCCCTCGTCTGGAGCGTCTTCGCCAGAAGGCCTGCAAGTTTCTCGTATACAAGCGGGATCTGACGACTGTGTTTCTGGATCACCGCGGCCACCTCGTCCTCGAGGAGTTGCTTGGATTGCTGGACGCAGAAGTAGTCGCAGGCCACGTCTCGGGGAAAGCACGGGGGATTCTTGGGGCAGTCCTTGATCAACTCAGATTCCCGCATGAGGCGGCCCGTGACCTCACTGGCACACGGAGGGTAGGAGTCGTCTCGCCCGGGTGACGCGTTGGGACCCAGGAAGAAGGTGACCGGACCTGATGCGAGCGCCCCCGCAAGGTTCCTGATTGCTTGTCTACGCAGCCCTGGGTCAACCTTCGTGCCTCGCGTCGGCACCGGCTCCGGCGATACCGGCTCTGGTGGCGGCGGTTTGGCAGATTCCGGCCGTTGACCAGTAATCGCATGGACAAGGCTGTCCAGCACGCCGCGCTCGGAGACACTTTTCTCGAAGCTCACGCACGCCAGTCCCCGCAGGAGCATGGGCAAGTCGTCGGGAGTCTTGCCGGAGGGGAGCAGAATGGGGATGAGTCTCTTGTTCTCCGTGACCTCCAGAGTGAGCGCCAGGAAGCGCTCCACCTCCTGCCACGGCCCGGTCCCCGAAGGCCCGTACAGATAAAGGACGGCATTCGAGTTCTTGAAGCCCTCCTCCATCTTCGACTGCCAGCGATCTCCCGGCACGATCTGAGTCTCATCAAACCAGATGCGCAGGTCACGCTGCTCAAGTTCCTTCTTGAGCGCAGCAGCCTCCTTCCCGTCCTTGCGGCTGTAACTGAGAAAAGCGTCGAACGTGGTCATGCTCATAAGAAACCACTCCGCATGGGGCTGATACATGCTGCCAGGGAAACCGCAACAGTCTCCCATCGCATCATTGCCCTGTCTTGTCTTCTCTCGTGACTCGAGATCTCGCGGAGATGCTGCTGATTACAGCCTCACCGCATCCGGCCACGCCGGCTGGACCTCAAGCATTGTCGCAGCTTCATCAAGGGTGTCTCTCTGGGGGCATTATGGCGGCCGGACGCGGAGCGAGCAAGAGAAAAAAAGGAATAAGTGTCCCAACGAGGCGGGCACGGGCCCTTGAATTGATCAGTGATTATTTGCGATCCGTTAAGCTTCTAATACGCCGACAGACTGCCTTGATTCCTTCTCCAACTTGGTTAAGGACCAAAAACAGAGCGACAGGGGCCTGATAGGAGGGCGTAGGGTCACCCACGAATCCGAGAAAAGTGCACAGAAATTTATTTTTCTCCTTGACATCGGCTACCCGTCACCTGACAATTTGGGCAATTGAGGCTATTTAGGGAGCAAAGCGGAGCAGTATCCCAAGGACGGGCGACCCCGGCATACGGAGTGCCGGCGGGCATGCGTGGATTGACTCACCTGATGGAGCGCATTCACAGAGACATTGCGTGACTGTGGGCCGTTTGTTGCGCCCATGGCCAGTGTGCTCGGACATAGCATTTGGTTGGAGGAGCGGGAAATGAGACTGGGGAGAGCTTTTCTGATTTCGACTGTGATCGTATGGGCCGCCGGGCCTGTCTTTGGCGATCTCTCACAGATCGTTTGTCAGCGGGTCGACGAAACCTCATTGGCCGGCGCAACATTGGGCACTATTACCACGAATTTCGAGGCGGTCTTCTCGGCGAGTATATCGAAGACTGGCGTCCTTAACGGGAACTACAGCGTTTCGATAGATCCTGCGACTGTGGGGCCAGGCGACGATTCGACAGTCATTGCCGTACATGTTTCCAGCATCGCCAGCCATTACTTTATCGATTATGCGGGTATGTCAGACGTGCAGATCGCTACCTGTATGCTGATGGTACGACCCACCGGGACCGATGTGCCCGTCGGAGGGACGTATGATGTCGTGGCACATGGGCTGGGTGAGATCCACGTTGATGCATGGCCTGTGGTGTACAATCCGAACGATGGACAGTTCTATCCCATACCTCAGGCGCTGGGCGAATTGCCCGTCCATTTCAGCTTCCCGGCGGCTCCTGTACCCGTCCCGCTCCCCGGCGCCGCTTTGCTTGGTATGCTCGGGCTGGGCTATGCCGGGATCAGGCTGAGGCGAGTCTAGCACAGTCCGGGCCCGGAAGTCTGGGGACCCCATGCCCTCCGCCGCTTTACAGCGGATAGCACGGTTCTGCCGCGGAGAGTACCATTACCGCCATCGTCTGTCCACAATGCGGCACCCCTATCAAAAGTGATGTCATCCAAGATGATCGGCCTTCGTTGAATTCGTCCAGCATGGCGGCTATCAATTCCTCTTTCGACTGCTGGCTCTTCACGAAAGCGGAGATCCCTTTGGTCTTTATGAATTCGATGTTGTCCTCGAGTTTCTGGTAGCAGACGCAGCTGTCGTGAGCATTGCACGGCGACTTCCCGAAATGCGTAACCTGTCCCATGGCTTGACAGCGAGTCCGTCTGGCTCTGGCCAAACGAACTCGCTGCGTCACCGTCGATTCAAAAGCCGGCTTTCATTCTCTTGGCAGTGACTCTATGCCTCTGCCTTGGGTTTCAGGAGATCCTCGATGATATTGGTGGCCATGGCATTTCTTCTTTTCTCGATGTTCACTCTGTCCGGGTCACCTGCGGGCAGTTCTTTCAGTCGCCTGTCCAACCGATCTACCTCGCGGCGGTATTCCAGGTCATTGTACAGCTTGATCGCGTCGATCACCATATTCACAGGCTGTTGTTGTCCGTCCTTGATGCCGAAGAAACGTGACATGATCGCCGTGCCGGCAGCGCTTGGGACGAAAGACGTCAACTCTTCCTGCAGAGTGCCGTCAACGCTGATCACAACGTAGGGGACGTCGCCATCATATTGGTTTCCGGAACTATCCACGACCTTGCCCAGATCGTTGATCTGGTACTTGGCGCGGAAATCCTTGTCGATAGAATCCACATTCCCGCTGGTAATCAGGCGGAAGCCCGCACGAAGCGGAGGAGAGCCCGGCAGGTAGACGTCGAGCGGGTCGGAAGAGGAGAACGCCGGCTTGCCATCAAAGATGGCCTCGCCTGCTCTTCCAAAGAGTTTGACAAGCTGCCCGGCGGCCAGAATGTAGGTGCTGTACACCTGGAAGACCGGTATAGCCCCCGCAGCGTTGAATCCCTCAGCAACCTGATTGAACGCCTCCTGAGGGAAGGTGTCGAATATCATTGTGAGGTCCAGGGTTAACGATCTTTCGATTACGGCCGGCGAGTAGAACACCACGGGCGTCCCGGGCGACGTTGCGGAGGGACGCTCCGTATGTGTCCGGGGGGACATGTCTTCCGCTAAGTAGTTGACCGCGCGCGGCTGCGCACCCTGAAAGACAATGCTCTTGATGGCGGACGTGATGAGGAAGCCTTTCTTGCCGCCGAAAAGCCCTTTCTGAGGAAACTTGCCCGTATAGACTTCTCTGATCATCACCGTGAACGGCAAGCCGAGGCCGATCGGTTTCCACTCGACCGCTGTCTCCTTGGGGCCGGGGCCCATAACAGCATTGTCCGCCGTCAGTTCCCCGGTCGAGAAAGCCAGCCGTTTCGGTTTCTTCCCTGCCGCCAAGTCACGATAGAACGTGGACAATCGTTCCAACGTTCTTGCCTCCAGAACTTCCTCTTCGGTGAGGATGGCGCTCCCCTCGACATAATAAAGCATAGTCTCTCTCCTTTCCTGCGATCTTGCGGAATAAGACATACGTCACTCGCGTAAGTTGGCTTCCGCACTGCATTTGGCCTCGTTGTTATTTACGGGCATCGTGGAATGAAGAACTCTGCAATTCGGAGAGGAGTCATTGGTCGACACCAACTCTTTCAAATGCCTCTGCCGGCTTACCAGACCACCCTTATTAGGGGCACCATACCTGGTTGCCAACCTGGATAATTCACGGGTGCCGGACATTCCCGATTCCTCACAACACGATGGTGTTTCCGTGGGTGCAAGATGGCAGACAGACGGAGAGTAGGCAATCGAAAAATGACAAGATTGGGACAAATTCTCGAAGAGGAGAGTTTCTGTCTGAGTGAATCAAGGGACACAAGGGACGAAAAGGACCCAAATGGCGCAGCCAATGATGGGTCCGCCTGCCAGGCGGGCCCGGGTCATTCGTTCGCGGAGGCGGCCGTCTTTGAGGAAGTCCTTTTCCATGCGGCGGATATGTTTATCGAGCAGGTAGGTTGATGATGTGGACGGAGTGGACTCGGTGGACGCCCTGCCAGCTTTGCCTCGTCCACCAGGTCCACTTCGTTCATGTAGCACAGCCGGCGATTTCCCTGGCTGCTATCCGATTGCCTGTCAAGAGCAACTTCTGCTTGACTGGCGGCAGGGCGGAACGGTATTCTATCGCCCGGGCGGGAGGTATTAGGAATACGCTATAAGCTATGGCTGGTAAAGAAGTAACGTCAAGTCTGTTCGTGGATACGTCGGACGATTTCTCGCGTCGGAAGGCTGAGGAGCCTTGCGGCTCGCATGTGATCCGGGTGGCGGTGGAGTCGTCGGGGGCGGACGCCGAGTTCGATTACCTTGTGCCGGACGAGTTCTGGCCGATCGAGGTGGGGCGGCGGGTCGAGGTGCCGTTCGGCAAGAGCAACAAGCTGGAGATGGGCTTTTGCGTCGAGTCGGATGTGCCGGCGGAGAGGGCTTTTGGCGGCAAGGGCGAAGGCGGGGGGCTCAAGTCCGTCAGGCGCGTGGTGGATGAGGAGCCTTTGCTGGGGCCGCAGTTGATGGAACTGGCCGGGTGGATCAGCGATTACTACGTCTGCCCGCTGGGGCAGGTGCTGTCGGCGATGGTGCCGGGGGCGGTGAAGCGAGGGGCGGGGGTGAAGAGGCGGCGGTATGTTTACCTGGCCATGTCGGACGAAGTCCTGGATGCGGTCAAAGGGCCGAAGAAGAAGGAAGCTGGTGGCGGTACTGCGGAAGCGTCAGGCGGTCTCCGCCGGAGTCGGCGGTCGGGCTGGAGGAACTGCTGACGGAGGCCGATTGCCGCGTGGCGACGATCAAGAACCTGGCCGATGAGCAGGTCATCCGGATCGTGGAGAAGAAGGTGCTCACGGGATCTGCCGGTCGTGCCTGAGGGGATGAGCAGCGAGGCGGAGGAGGTTACGCTCAATGAGGACCAGCGCAATGCGATGGACCATCTCTCGCGGCAGATCGATACCGGGCGATTCGGCGTGACCTTGCTGCACGGCGTGACCGACAGCGGCAAGACCGAGCTCTATATCCGGGCGATCGAGCAGGTCGTGCGCAAGGGCAAGGCGGCGATCGTGCTGCTGCCGGAGATTGCGCTGACCGCACAGACGGTGCAGCGATTCAGTGCCCGGTTTGAGCGAGTCGCGGTGCTGCATTCGGGTTTGACGTCCGGGTCAGCGAAACCAGCAGTGGCAGAAGATCAGGGCGGGGGAGATCGGACGTGGTCATCGGGGCGAGATCGGCGATCTTTGCGCCGGTCGGAACGCTGGGGCTGGTCGTCGTGGATGAGGAGCACGAGCCGAGCTATAAGCAGGATACGGCGCCGCGATATCATGGGCGGGATGTGGCGATCAAACGGGCCCAGCTTGCCGGGGCGCATTGCGTGCTGGGAAGTGCGACGCCGTCGCTGGAGACGCTGCACAACTGCCAAACGCGGGAGAGCTTTTCGCTGGTGCGGCTGCCGAAGCGGGTGATGGACTTGCCCATGCCGGAGATGAGGCTGGTGGATATGCGGGACAGCAGCGCTGAAGGAGCATCCGCTGGATCT
Organism: Sedimentisphaerales bacterium; assembly: GCA_963708075.1. Taxonomy (GTDB): domain Bacteria; phylum Planctomycetota; class Phycisphaerae; order Sedimentisphaerales; family Anaerobacaceae; genus PLanc-01. Next base: position 1,525,568 of record OY970194.1, on the reverse strand, counting down.
GCTGAGCGCGCCGCTGGTGGAGCAGCTGCCGCAGATGCTGGCGAGAAAGGAACAGGCGATTTTGCTGCTGAACCGGCGCGGGTACAGCAATTTCGTGTTCTGCTCGTCATGCAAGCACACGCTGCAGTGCCGAAATTGCGATGCGTCGCTGACGTTTCACAAGACGCCGACGCCGCTCGGCGACATATGACTACGGTCACGGGCAAGCATATGGAGCAGGGGTACGCGATGTGCCATTATTGCATGGCCCAGACGCTGGTGCCGCGGGATTGCCCGCTGTGCGGCAAGCGGATGACCATGATCGGCGTCGGGTCGCAACGGCTGGAGGAGGAGCTGGCGACGCAGGTTCCCGCAGGCGCGGGTCGCGCGGGTGGATAGCGATTCGATGGCGAGCCAGGATTACTATCGGCTGCTCAGGGAGTTTGGGCAGGGGAAGATCGATATCCTGGCGGGGACGCAGATCCTGGCCAAGGGGCTGCACTTTCCCAACGTGACGCTGGTCGGCGTGGTCAGCGCGGATACGTGCCTGTATATGCCGGACTTTCGGGCGAATGAGCGGACGTTTCAACTGACGTCGCAGGTGGCCGGCAGGGCGGGGCGGTCCGAGAAAAGGGGCGTCGTGTTCGTGCAGACGTACTTTCCGGAGCAGCCGGCGGTCAAGTTCGCGATGGTGCAGGATTTCGAGGGGTTCGTGCGGGAGGAGATGAAGCACCGCGCAGGCGTGCGACCTGCCGCCGAGCTGGCGGCTGGCGATCGTTGTGCTGCGGGATCAGAAGTACGAGAAGCTGGAGGCGGCGGCCAACGCCCTGCGGCAGCGGCTCGATGCCATCGTCCAGCAGCAGCGGCTGCACGCGAAAATCCGCGGCCCGATGCCCGCCGTAATCAGTCGCATCGAGCGATTCCACCGCATCCAGATCATCGTCCAGACCCCCGACGCCGGCAGCATGCGACAGCTCTTCACCATCCTCCGGTCCGACAAGCCAATTCGACCCGCTGTAAAAATTGCTATTGATATTGACCCGGTGAACCTGTTATAACTTGCACTCCTTCGCCGATAATGTTATCTTAACCCTTTCGGTGACCGGGGCGTAGCTCAGCTTGGCTAGAGCGCTTGGTTCGGGACCAAGAGGTCGGTGGTTCGAATCCACTCGCCCCGATTTTGGCTGACATGTGTTGTCTGGAATTACTCCCGCCAGGTTTTAATCGTTGTCCAAACTCCGTCGATGAGAATCGCACCCGGCGATCCGCCCTCTACCGGCCACATGCCATCGAGGAGAAAGACTACATCCGGTGGCGGTGGCGGGGGTGGTGTGCCCGGGTCGGGTGGCACGTCAGGAGTTCCAGGATCGTCGGGCTCTGCGGTGGCGCAGCGCCGGTGGTGATGTTTGTTATCCAGCCTGTCGGCGAGCTCTTCGGCGCCGCGATAGACCAGGAAACTGGACCCACCCAGCTCGACCACGGATCCGATGACGCCCTTATCCTCGAACGCCGCCTGATAATCCTGCATATTCGCGAAGCCCTTCATCTCCGTCGCATTGCTGATGAACTCCAGGGGCACCAGCAGCACCCAGTCCATCGCCCGCTCCGTCCCTTCGTTCTTCCCGGCGACCAACTGGACCGGCGCCCTGGCGATATTCGTCACCGCCTCGCCCGCGTTTTTCAGCAACTCCAGAATATCCTCAATGCACAGCCCAATGGTCCCGGTGAAATTGTCAAAGTACCCCCACGTGACCGCATTGCCGACCTCTTCCGTGGTCTTCCAGACCCCGCCGACCATCCGCCCGGTGAACACGAGCGGCCGGACCACCGGATGGTTGTCCCCATAGGCGGCCGTCATCGGGTCGCGCAGCCCATTGAGCAGAATCAGGTCCGCCACAGAGTACAGCCCCAGGCCCGCATTGCCCACCGCGTCTCCCGCCCGCTGCGGCACCTTGCCGGGCTCATCCAGCAGCCCCTTCCCATCGTTGGCCCTGAACGGCTGTCCCCGGTCCGACGCATACCCCAACAAAAACACGTTGGCCCCATCCTCCAGGGTCAATCCCGCCCGCTCGAATGCCTTCTTGATATTCTGCCCGGAATCCCGCGAGCCCTCGCGGACCGCGTGAGCCCGATACTTATCGAGGTCCGTTCCCAGGGACCAGGGTTCTTTTTCCGCTTTCTCGGCTTCTTTCTCGTCCTCGACTTTCGCCTGCGTCGCACCGTCGGCCGTCACTTTCGCAGCGAAGTTAGCCGCCGAGGATCCCGGTGGCGGGATCAAGCTCGGGTCCGACGACAGCGTCACCCCCGGCTTCATGGAAGCAAGTGTCACGCCCAACGGCCCGAGGATTTCCTCCCGCGGGTCGGCCGGAGTTGCCGGGGCCGGCTGATTGGCGACCGGTCCTGCCGACGAAGATTTCTCTTCGGCCGCGGATGTTTCCGATGCCATGATCAGGTTCGCCCCTGGATCGCTCTTGAGCGACGGATCATCCCAAAAAGACATAAATCGCGTGGGCGCAGGGGTGTCTTTCTCCGCCGCTTTGCCCTTCTTGCCGTCGAGTCCCGGCTGGAGCACCTGTGCCGTGATGACGGGCGATGATGGACTCATGCCCCGGCCGGCCGGCGATTTCCCCGTCGCCGGGCCTTGCTGAGTAGAGCCGTTCGCTTGTGAAGCAGTCCCCTTGAGGAGCACATCTTTGTCGGTCGATGGATGGAGTTTCGCCGCCAGCTCCTGCATGTAAGCCTGTGGGTCGCGGAGACCCGCTGAAGGTGCAGCCGCCTGGCTACTGGTTGCAGGCTTGGTCGCCTGTGGAGCGGCCTTAGCCGCCGTGCCGCCGGACTCGGCCGCCGCACAAACGCCCGCAAGGCCGAAGAATGTCACGAAGCCGATCAGGCCCGCAGTCCACGGCGTCTTTCCCGGCACGGCTATCGTCAGGAAACTCCAGACCCAGCGTAGGATGCCGCTGGAAGCTCGTGCCCGAGGCCCGCCGATGCGTGAGCCGCCAAATAGGTATGTACGTTGCTTGTTCATTACCCCCCTAGCCCTCTGCCCGGCCCCCAAACGATGCCGACAGAAACCCCAAAACCTGAGCCATCCGTGGGAAACCTTGTGCCTGTCGCACAGGAGATGCCTTTGTCCACCCCATTCAGTGTCCTCATTCTACCCCGCCCGCACCCCGAAGTCAAGCCGGCCCCCCGTCGCGACATCGCCACTCCCGAATCATCGACCCCAACCCCAATCTTTCTCGGACCCACCTCCAAAACCGCCGCATAAAATTTTCCCCACCGTATGTCATTGCGAGTCGGTCAGCCGCTGCGCGGCGGGTGTCGGGAAGAAACCAGAGGGTTTGGGTGCCATGCTTACGCTCGCGTAAGCATGCCTTGCCCATCGAGTGGAACATGTCTACGCAAGCGTAGACATGGCACCCGGCCAGTTAGTTTCTTAGGAGCGAAGCGCGGCAATCTCCCATCGATGTCATTTCCGCACAGGCGAGAATCCAGGTTTTCAACCACGCAGAGCACCGAGCACACGGAGAACTGATAGCCGAACGTAAGAAGCGAAACTCGTAGGGGCGGGTTTCAAACCCGCCCATGCATCGGTGAACCACAAGGAATGTGAGGATAGAAGGGAAAAGAGGGAAGATTGTTAACCGCGAAATACGCGAACCACGCGAAGGCAAGCCCGGCCGTCAGCCAGATCACCCTCGACGGGCCAGTGATTCGCCTAAAGTGCGGCCGCGCGAAGTCGGGGAGAGTTGAGACATGTTGAGCAGCTCTGTTCGGAAATCATCTCTCGCGTGTGGTTTGCGTATTTCGCGGTTCCATCAGTTCTGTGGGCCACGTCCTCTATCAATCTCACGCTGCAGTCCGCGATCTGATGCGAGAAAGATATCCCTGTATCCCGCCAATAATGAAGAATGAAGACACGGCCCCATCCATTCCCCGGATCAGCGAGGAATTGTCACACATCGGCTGTGTGGAGGTCGACTCCACATGGTGGAATCGCACCATGTACCGGGAGTTCTCACGGCCGGGCTTCTACTGGATCATCGTCATGGTGCGCCGCGGCAAATTCGAGTGGGTGAGCGAGCACGGCGTTGGCGTCGACAGCGGCATGCGCGACTGGGTCACGGTGGAGGTTGCACAAGGTCGGCCACTCCTGTGGGAGTACCTGTTGGACCGGCTCACCCGCCGAACCCCGCCGCCCAGCCCGGGTCCGTCGGGAGGAATCAGGCCGGGACGATGAATGTGCTTTCTTGATTGCGGATTTCGGAGTGCGGAGTGAGGGACGGTTGTCAGTTGGGAATCTGCGCAAATCGGCGTTGATCCTTCGGCTTCGCTCAGGACGGTGTCTGCGGATGATATTCAGCGGTTCAGACGGAATCGGTGTGCGGTGCACACCCTGTCTTGTTGAAATCCGAAGCACGAAGGCCGAAATCCGAAACAAATTCAGAATCGAAAGGTGCATGGGCGGTTTTGAAAGTCGCCCCTACGAGTCGCCGTTGCCGTGTCCCGGCCCGTTATCAGCGTTCATCCGGGTTCATCCGCGGTTTCATCATCGGGTGTACGACAAAGAATGGCAATTGGGCCGGGTGGCATCGTCAAGGCTGTAGGCCTTGACGATCGTTGCACCGCATTCCAGGAACGCCATCGCCAAGCTGCGTTTGACGCTGCCACCCACAACCTCATACTTGCTGTGCCGCAATCCTGTCATGCACCCTCATCATCCGCGCGGGTGCGGCGGGTTGACAAGGGGATTTTGGACGCCATACTGGTGGCGGAACTCCTCCGGTGAGCCGGACGTCTGGGGCGGTGGCGGGGGCGGGGGCTTTCCCTTTGGGAATTGAAAGGATTGTATGACGGCGACAAGCCAAGGTTCGGTTCGGCTGTTTCGGCTGGCGGGGATCGATGTGTTCCTGCACTGGTCGTGGTTCCTTGTGGCGTATTACGAGATCAGTCAGCGGGCGGGGTGGTATTCATCGCCGGTGTGGAACGTGCTGGAGTACGTGGCGCTGTTTGGCATCGTCCTGCTTCACGAGTTCGGGCACTCGCTGGCATGCCGGCAGGTGGGCGGCCGGGCGAATCGCATCGTACTGTGGCCGCTGGGCGGCGTGGCGTTTGTGGAGCCGCCGGAGCGGCCGGGAGCCATCCTCTGGAGCCTCGCGGCCGGACCGCTTGTCAACGTGGCCTTGGCCCCCGTGCTGATCGCGCTGGCCGTGCTATTGCACCTCTCCGGAGCCGCCAATGTAGTACCGGATGTGGTCAGGTTGGTGGACATGATCGCCATGGTCAACGCCGGCCTGCTGGTTTTCAACCTCATGCCGGTGTATCCCCTGGACGGCGGGCAGATCCTGCGCTCGCTGCTATGGTTCGTGCTCGGGCGTGCCTGGAGTCTGACCGTCGTGACGGTCCTCGGCTTCTTCGGGGTCGCAGCCCTCGTGGTGCTGGCTCTCGCAACGCGGAATCTGTGGCTCGGCGTGATCGCCCTGTTCATTCTGTTCAACTGCTGGGGCGGGCTGCAATACGCGCTGCGGCTGATGCGCGTTGCGCGAGCGCCGCGGCGCGAGGGATTCACGTGCCCGACCTGCCGGAACGCACCGCCGGCCGGCGCCTTCTGGGCCTGCCCCCGGTGCGGCAAGACCTTCGATACGTTCGAGACCGGGGCCGTCTGCCCGAACTGCCAGGCCAGTTTCGCAACGACCTCCTGCCCGGAGTGCGGAAGCACGAACCCCCTCGGCGCCTGGAGCCCATCCACAGCCGCGCCTCCGCCGGAACTTGCATAGGCCACTCGCGGCGAGGGCATCTTGCCCTTGCACTCTGGAGGAGAAATGGTGGGCAAGGTCTGCCCTATGGGCGGTCGCCGCGTCCACAGTTGTCCATGCACATCCACGCTCGTCCATCTGGGTGGGTATTCGCTGCTTTACGCCTGGGCGGGGCTTGACCGGGCTTCGCGGGGCGGCGACAATGGTGGGTGTTCTGAAAGGAGATGCCGTGAGAGTGTTTGAATGTGTAGTGATTCTGGATACTCTGTATGCCGGTCCCGGGTTGCAGGTGCAGCGTCATATAAGTCCTATGAGTCCCATAGGTCCTATTTCTGCTGCGTTTCCGGGGGCGGAGGGGATACTTCCGTGAAGAGAGAACAGCAACGAAGTCACGTCGAAGGAGGCACGATGGGGGCATCCACTGGCACGGGCAACGGGGCAAGCAAGTATCGTACCCTTCGCTGGGCGTTGATTGCGGCGGCTGTTGTCCTGGCCCTGCTGTGCGTGGCGGTACTGCGCAGAGGCGGCAGGTCATCCACATCATCTGATATCGGGCCGACTAGCATCGTGCAGTGCGGGCCGTTGACCATCAACGTCACTGAGTCGGGAACGATTCATCCCCGCGAGCAGATCATTCTCAGGAACGACCTGGAGCGCGACGCCAAGATCACGTTCATCGTGGACGAAGGCAAGCAGGTGAAGAAGGGGGAGCGGCTCGTGGAGCTCGATGTCACGGAGCTGGAGCAGTTCCTGGTCGAGCGGCGGATTCGCGTGCAGACGGCTGAGGCGCAGCTTGTCTACGCGGAGGAAAACCTGAAAGTCGTCGAGAACCAGGGCCAGGCGGACATCGACCAGGCGGAGTTGGCCTGGAAATTCGCGCAGCAGGACCTGCAGAAGTACGTCGCGGGCGAATACCCGCGCCTGCTGAAAGCCGCGGAGTCCAAGATCACGCTGGCCGCGCAGGAGCTCAGCCGTGCCAACGATATCCTCGGGTGGTCAAAGACCCTCTACGAGGAGAAGTATCTCTCGCGGTCGGAGCTCCAGCGGGACGAGCTGACGGCGAAAAAAGCGGAGCTTGACCTGAGCCTTGCCGAAACGGACAAGGAGCTCCTGACCAATTATACGTACGCCCGCCAGTTGGAGCAGCTCCAGAGCGACGTCAAGCAGGCCGAGATGGCCCTGGAGCGCGCCAAGCGAAAACACAGTGCCACCATGGCGCAAGCACAGGCTGAGCTCAAAGCCCAGCGGGCCCGCTACGAGGACGAGCGAAACGAGCTCACAGGGGACGAAGAGGAAGTCGCCAAGGCGATCATCTGCGCGCCCATCGATGGCATAGCCCTGTATGCCTCGAGCGTAGAGGACTGGGATGAGGATGAGCCACAGATCGAGCGCGGGGCGATCGTGGATGAGAACAGAGAGATCATTTACCTGCCGACGGCTTCAACCTTCAATGCGGACGTGAAGATCCTTGAAGTGAATCTGCGGAAAGTGAGTGTCGGGCTGCCCGCCCGGATCACGGTCGACGCAATCCCGGGCAAAGTGTTCCCGGGCCGGGTATCGCAGATTGCGCCGCTGCCTGACTCGGATGACTGGTTCTCGAACCCGAACCTGAAGGTCTACAATACGGTGATTGCGGTGGATGCCAATGATCCGGCACTTCGGAACGGGATGAGTTGTCGCGTGGAGATCCTGGTGCAACGCTATCCTGATGCCGTGTATGTGCCGATCCAGGCGGTAACCCGCGTCAACCGTCAGCCGACCGTGCACGTGCTTGTGGATGGCCGGCTTGTCCCGCAGCCCGTGGAAATCGGCCTTGACAATAATCGTTTCGTGCACGTGCTCAGCGGGTTGGAAGCCGGGGAGGTGATCAGCCTGGCGCCGCCCCTGGCCTCCAGTGAAGCGGATCCCGAGGCCAGTGAACCGAATGCGGTATCCGAGCCGAATCGGGGCGGGGAGAGCCCGTCATGAGTGCCACGTATCTGCGGGAAATCCAGCAGGGTGTCATCAACCTGCTGCTGCACAAGCTGCAGTCGTTCCTGACGATGCTCGGTGTCGTCTTCGGCGTCGGAAGCGTCGTGGCCATGCTGGCGGTGGGCGAGGGAGCCAGCCACGACGCCCTGGAACGCATCCGCAGGCTCGGCAGCAGCAACATCATCGTGCAGTCCGTCAAACCCGTTGAAGACGAATCGGCCAAGAACCGGGCCGTCCGGATGAGCGTCTACGGGCTGACCTATGAGGACTTCGACCGAATCGAGCAGACGCTGCCGGACGTGCGCCGGGCCGTGCCGGTGAAACTGGTCCGCAAGGAGGGCCAACTCGACGACCGGGTGATGGACCTTCGGCTTGTAGGCACGACGCCGGAGTGGTTCAGCCTGGTGCGACGGCCATTGATTGCCGGCCGGGTCATGAACGATACCGACGTGGAGACCCATGCGGGTGTCGTCATCCTGACGGAGCACAGTGCGCGGCGGCTCCTGGCCACGCGGGAGAGCATCGGCCAGCCTCTGCGGCTGGGCGGCGCATTTTTCGAGGTCATCGGCATCGTGCAGAGCGAGAACTCCCAGGGCGGATCGGTTCAGACGCCCGACAGCGAAATCGATGCCTACATCCCGCTCTCCGTGGCGCGAGGCCGGTTCGGCGACCAGACCATGATTCGCGCCGCCGGCTCACGCATCCGCGAGAAGGTGGAGCTACATCAGATCATCGTCGAGGCGGCGTCCACCGATTGCGTCGAGAATACCGCCACGGCCATCGAGCAGATGCTCAGGCGATTTCACGATCGCACAGACTATCGCATGAGCATCCCGCTGGCCCTGCTGCACCAGGCGGAGGCGACGAAGCGGACGTTCAGCATCGTGCTCGGCTCCATCGCGGGAATCAGTCTGCTCGTCGGCGGCATCGGCATCATGAACATCATGCTCGCCTCCGTCACGGAGCGCACGCGTGAGATCGGCATTCGCCGGGCTATCGGCGCCAAGCGGCGGCAGATCATCCGGCAATTCCTCATGGAGACGGTCGTCTTGTCTTCGCTCGGCGGACTCGTGGGGATGTTCGTCGGGTTACTCATCCCAACGCTGATCACACATTTCGCGGGCATGCCGACGATTGTGACGCCGGTCAGCCTGCTCGTGTCGCTCGGGATCAGCATGGGCGTCGGGATCGTCTTCGGCCTCTATCCGGCCGCCAGAGCGGCAAGGCTTGACCCAATTGTCGCTTTGCGGCATGAATAGTGGATATTCTGAAAGGAGACGCCGTGAGAATGCTCACATGTCTGGCGATTGTGAGTGCCCTGTGTGCCGGTCCCGGCTTGAAGGCACAGGATTTCACAGGTCCGATTAGTCCCGCAGGTCCCATTTTTGCCGGGATTCGGTCCCAAGACACTGCGCCTGTTCCGGCGTTTCCGGGGGCGGAGGGGTTCGGGGCTTATTCGAAGGGGGGGCGCGGGGGCAGGGTGTACCACGTGACCACGCTGGCCGATGGCGGCCCGGGGAGTCTGCGCGAGGCGGTGGACGCGGAAGGGCCGCGGATCGTCGTATTCGACGTCTCCGGCACGATCCGGCTGAAGAAGTCCATGGCCGTCGAGAACCCGTTCATCACCATCGCCGGGCAAACGGCGCCGGGCGACGGAATCTGTCTGCGTGATTCGACGCTCGTGGTCGGGACCGACCACGTGGTGATCCGCTTCCTGCGGTGCCGGCTCGGCGACGAGGGGACCAGCGGCGACGCCGTCAGCATCGGCGCGGGACATCATATTATCCTCGACCACTGCTCGGCGAGTTGGAGTCTCGACGAAGTGCTCTCGTCCTCGACGCGCGATCCCGTGCTCAGCGAGCTGACTGTTCAGTGGTGCTTCATCACGGAGGCTCTGAACGTGAAGAATCACGGGTTCGGATCGCTGATCCGCGGCTCTCACGGCGTGCGCTACAGCTATCATCACAATCTGTACGCCCACAATCGCGGCCGCAACCCGCGACCGGGCAACTACGACAACCCCAATACGTACGACAAGGACCCGAATGGCCTGCTGCTCGATTTTCGCAATAACGTCATCTACAACTGGGACGGCTCATACGCCGGCTACAACGCCGATGCGCAGAGCGTCACAAAGCTCAATTACGTCTGCAACTACCTCGTGCCGGGCCCCAATTCCAGCATCACCGGCAAAGCCTACCGGGAGGGTTCCCCTTATAACCGGGGGTATTTTGCCTCGAATTACTACAACCATGTTCTGCCCGAGGATCCGTGGAGCGTGGTGCTGTTTGACTGGACGGCGGAGCAGATTGCAGCCTACAAGCAATCTCAGCCATTCGATGTGGGGCCGGTTGTGACGCAGTCGGCAGGAGATGCTTACCATCTCGTGCTGGATCGCGGCGGCGCGAGCCTGCCCGCGCGTGACGCCATAGATCGGCGGATCGTCCAGGACGTCAAGACCGGCAAGGGACGCATCATCAACAGCCAGGCCGAAGTGGGCGGCTGGCCGGAGCTGAAAACGGCGCCGGTGCCCCGCGACAGTGATGGCGACGGCATGCCCGACGCCTGGGAGCAGGGGCACGGTCTGAACCCGAACGATGCATCCGATGGTCCGGCGGATAAGGACGGCGACGGCTACACGAATATCGAGGACTATCTGAACAGCCTCGTCCAATGGCCCGATAGCCCCGGCCTCAGGAGGGGCCGCTGATAGAACAGCAGGTGCATCGCACGTGCGTACCCTGCGGCTTGCTGTGGTCGCAGCAGGAGCACTGCGGGCCGTCCGATCCCCCGCAGGCGGTAGTGCACGAAGGCTCCTTGAACAGCCCTCGCTCATCCAACACCCTGGCGAGTTCCTGCGTGAAGCGGGGGGCGTCCGCGCGGTCCAGGTGCGACCAGTCCGGGCATGCGAAATCAGCCAACTGCGGCACATCCTGGAAGTGGAGGCATAATGCCGAGGTCTTTGCGGCGAAGGCATCCCAGTACTGGGCCTTGGGAAACATGAACTCGTCGTAGCGCAGATGGTCGCCGGTGGTGGGGAACTGGATGAAGATCACGTGGCCGCCGCGGCACTGGATCGCCTGGACCCACTCCTCCAGTTTCATAGCGTCCTCCACCCACTTGACGGAGGAGGGCAACGTCCGGGCACACAGCCACTGGGCCCGGCCGAGGGTGAACTGCCGATGGGCCTCGATGTCGACGCCGGAGTAGTCCGCCAGGCGGGATCGATCCGCGCGGGTCTCGATGTAGTAGGGCGATGGCAGACGCCGCGTCTTGACCAGATGAACGAGCATGTCATCCAGCCGCAGTTGCGGATGGATGATCGCCAGCCTCTGCTGGAAGATGACCGACACGAGCCGGTTCAGCTTCTCATTCAGCGTATACTTGTTGTGATAGTAGTCGACGTATGGCTGCTGTGTATCCCACAGGTCTTCGCAAAGCAGTCGGGCGTTCAATCCGCAGATGACCACTCCGTCGAATCGCTCATCCGCCGCAAGGTCCCGCAGCGTCGCCACCGGACTGGTTTGCTCGACGGCTAACTGGACCACCCGATGTCCGGGGAACTGCTCCGCCAGCACCTGCGGCACGGAGCCAAGTTGCATGCGGCAGTCGCCCAGGAGCACCACGGTTTTCTCGTTACCATCGCTGTACACGCGCTCTCGCTGTGCGGCCCAGAGGGCCTTATCATCCACCACCGTCGGGCGGTATCCCAAGCCTCGCAGGGTGCATTCCCAGCCCGCTAAGAGCGTCACAATAAGCCCCGCCGCCACAAGCCACGTCCTGAGCCAGGGGCCTTCGCGACATTCGCTAAAACTGAAAGTAGATGAACGCACGGTCTTCTCCTGATAATCCGATGATCCCGAGCACCAGGGCGGCCAATGCCAGCGACCTGACCCACCACGGGACCCGGGTGACAATCGACGCGATCGAGGCATCTCTCATGAACCAATGCACGCTCAGCAGAATGAGTGTCACGGCGACCGACAGGACGACGGATTCGGGCTTCAAAAGACGCACAACCTCAGGGGAGCCGAACCCGAACAGAGCGGCGGTAACATCGAACGCCTGGCCGAACGAATGGGCCCGGAAGAACACCCACGCCACGCAGACAAGCAGAAACGTCAACAACGCAATCAGCGCCTGGGCGATGGATCCACTCCCGAAATGCCACGGGACGATCTTCCTGATGCCTCGTTCCAACACAAGGTAGAGTCCGTGCAAGCCGCCCCAGATCACGAACGTCCAGGAGGCGCCATGCCAGAGGCCGCCGAGCAGCATGGTGATCATCAGGCTGGCGAGAGTCCTGAAAGGGCCTTTCCGGCTGCCGCCCAGCGGGATGTACAGGTAGTCCCGAAGCCATGACGATAGGGACATATGCCAGCGTCCCCAGAAGTCGGAGAAGCCCACGGCCGCATAGGGGAATCGAAAGTTGTCCTGGATGACAAAACCCAGGCACAACGCGGTTCCGATGGCAACCAGCGAATAACCGGCGAAATCCAGAAAGATCTGGCCGGCAAAGGCGAACGTGCCGCACCAGGCGCTGATGAGATCGGGGCGGTCGGTTGTGTCATAGACAGCCTCGACAATCGGCGCAAGGATGCCGTCCGCAACCGCCACTTTCTCGAAGAGTCCCAGGAGCATCAGGCACAGCCCCCATCCCATGGCCCTGCCGGAGAAGGGCTTGGGCTCTGCGCACTGGGGCAGGAAGTCGGCTGTGCGAATGATCGGGCCGGCTACAAGTTGAGGGAAGAAAGTGACATAGAGAGCGTAATCCAGGAACGAGTCCGGCGGTGTGATGTCACGGCGGTACACGTCCAGCGTGTACGACAGTGTCTGGAACGTATAGAAGGAGATGCCGACCGGCAGGATGATGTTCGGCGTGGCCAGCGAGACATGCAGGCCGAGGGCCTGCATCAGCAGAAGGAAATTGTCCACGAGGAATCCGCCGTACTTGAAGTATCCCAGGAGACCCAGATTGGCCACGAGACTGACCGCCATGAGCAGTCGGCGCCTGCGCTGGGAGGAACTGGCGTGTATGCCCTTGGCGGCAAGCCAATCCACGACCGTGGAGAACCAAAGAAGAATGACGAATGGGGGATTCCAAGCGGCGTAAAACACGTAGCTGGCCGCCAGCAGGATGCCTTTTCGAGCTGTCCACGACCGCGTGAGGTAATAGCCAGCCAGCACAACCAGAAAGAACACGACAAACGTGTAGGAGTTGAACAGCATCGACAGCGCCCTCCCCAGGGACTACATGAAGCCATGCATCCAGCCGGACTTCGTTAGCTCAGATTCCTGATGGTCATTCACCTACCCCAAATACCCCAGTCCATGCATGGGAATTCACCCGACATGCGAGTCCCTTCGCTGACACTATTATACGGTACAGTGACATCAGGAGATCAGTAAAATTCCCCACTATGCCTATTATTTTAGTAGGGTCCTCGAATTTCGAGCCAGAGGCCATGTTTACCCGCATCTTGAATGACGGCGCTCTCTCTTTTTTTCCTCTTTGATGGGCATAGGACTGGCTGACGCGAGGGATGGTCGCCTCGGCGCCATGGAGAGATACCATACTATTGAAGTGGTGTATCACTCCGTGCCGCCTGCATGGGACCCCGGGGGTTGTCATTACCTGCCTTCAAATCAGGGAGAAGCCTGTAGAGGTGTGCCATTGGTGGCTTTATGCTCCTGTACGAGACAATGCCTGGGACAGCCCAGCGGTAGACGTGAAATCTTGAGGATGGGACGCATCCAACTTGTTTGCCCGTGCCACCCAAACGATGAACTCTTCGGTCGCAGTGCACATGGTCCATGGAAGGACCAGAGAATCGCACGATGATTCCGGACCCCGTGAGGCCCGAACAAAGAGTGGAGAACCGAGAAAATGGCTATGGAACTGAAAGAGAGACGCATGTACCCGGGGCAAGGCCAGCCGCACAACTGGCTCGTGATTATCCTGCTGCTTCTGGTTGGCTTGCTCCTTTTCTCCGAAGCGAAGGACTGGCTCCACGACCTGTATAACGAGCGGGCTGAGCCCCGCGCCATTACGGCTCGCGGCGAGCTGGCGGCGGACGAGCAAAGCACAATCTCGCTATTCAAGACCGTCTCTCCGTCGGTCGTGTTCATCACCAGCCTCGTACAGCAAACGGACTTCTTCAACTTCCGGGCACTGGAGATCCCCCAGGGCGCCGGCTCCGGCTTCATCTGGGATAATAACGGCTACATCGTCACGAACTACCACGTGATGATGAACGCGCAGCGGGCACGTGTCACTCTCTCGGACGGGTCCGTGCGGACCGGGTTGCTCGTCGGGACCGAGCCGGACAAGGATATCGCCGTTCTGAAAATCGACGCGCCGCAGAGTCTCCTGCCGCCGATTCCGCTCGGGACATCGGAGAAGCTCGAAGTGGGCCAGAAAGTGTACGCCATCGGGAATCCATTCGGGTTCGACCAGACGCTGACGACGGGCATCATCAGCGGCCTGGGCCGGGAGATCATGGCCGCCACGAGACGGCCGATCCAGGGCGTCATTCAAACCGACGCGGCCATCAACCCGGGCAACTCCGGCGGCCCGCTGCTCGACAGCGCCGGTCGCGTCATCGGCGTCAACGCCGCCATCCTGAGCCCTTCCGGGGCCTATGCCGGCATCGGCTTCGCCGTCCCCATCGACGCTATCAACCGCGTCGTCCCGCAGATCATCCGCACCGGCGCCGCCACCAAGCCTGGCTTCGGGATCAGCATCGCGCAGGATCAAGTCGCCAAGCGGCTCGGCCTGGAAGGCGTCCTGGTTCTTTCCGTGATGGAAGGCAGCGCCGCCGAAAGGGCCGGACTGCGCCCCACGACGCGTGATGAAGACGGCCAGATCGTCCCCGGCGACATCATCGTCGGCATCGACGGAAAGCAGGTGAAAGGCACGGGCGACCTCTTCAAGATCCTCGACAGCCACGATGTCGGCGACACTCTTGAACTGGACATCCAGCGCCTCGACGAAGGCAGGATCAAGATCGAAATCCAGCTCCAGGCCTTGTGATCAAGCGAGCGGCGTGCCATCGCCCGCGCTTGATGTCGCGACCTGTATCGCGCATGGCTCTTCTATGCCGCACTCGGGTCAGAAAAGCGGTCCCCTGCCTCAAAATTACGTAGTTCCCGCAATTGACAAACGCGACAGGTCCTGCTATCTTTGATGGTGTATGCGAGCCGCCCGCCGGGAGTATTTCAGGTTCGCCTTGCAGGCGATGAACGGTGATGCATCGCTCTCTACGAGAGGAGAAAAATGAGAGGCAAGTGGGTCCTTGATATGTCCCGGGCATTCCTTCTGTCCTTACTGTGTTCGTGTTCCGCGGTGTGCGGGGCGACAGAGTTGACCAAGGACACGACGATCAAGACCGGCGACGGCAGGTACGACAGGGACGACATCACCATAAGTGGCTGCACGGTCATCATAAACGGAGCACACGTTTTCAGCAGTCTTACCATCACGAACGGGGGAATGCTAACCTGCTCCGAGGAAAGCGGCGCGTTTCTCCGAGTCCTGGGCAATGTGACCATCGAGGCCGGCGCATCCATCGATTTCGATGGGATCGGCGCCATCATAGGAGACGGCAAGGGTGTGGGCGGCAATGGCAAGAATGCGGCCGGAGGGGGGCACGGCGGCAAAGGCGGAGCCGGAGATGCAGGTACCATCGGTGGGGAGACATATGACAGTATCGCTGCCCCATTGTGGCCCGGCAGTTGCGGAGGGACCGGCGTTTACAAGAACATTTCTGCCCCCGGAGCCTACGGCGGAGGCTTTATTCGGATCATTGCCGAGGGAGAATTCCGTCTGGATGGGCGAATCACTGCCAGCGGGATGGATGGAGGTACCTACGCCGGATGGGCGGATAACAAAGCGACGGAGTGGGCCACTTGTTCCGGTGGAGGGGGGGCGGGCGGTTCCATTTACCTCGAAGCAGGCAGACTTTCCGGCGCGGGTGCCATTGTCGCCAACGGCGGCAACAGCGGCCGGAATCGGAATCCTGCAGTTGCGGGAGCGGGCGGTGGGGGAGGCGGAAGAATCGCCCTCTACTTCGCAAGCTCCACATTCAGTGGAACCCTCTCGGTGTCGGGAGGTGGGGACGGCAACGGCACGGATGAACATCGAGGTGCTGATGGAACGATCCTTGTCAACGGAACCTTCGCAGTAAGCATCACATCACCCGCGACAGAGGCCAAGCATGTCGCAGGTAAGATGATTCGATTTGAGGCTGCACACGCGTACGGCCTGCCGCCGTTCACTTACACATGGACTTTCAGCAGGCAAAGCGACGGCCAGCCCGATGTTGACGCAGGATGGGGCGCGGGCGAAATCCTTCAAAAGTCACTTTCCGAAGGGAAATACACGGTTACTCTCTCGGGCACGGATGCCTCCGGCGCGACAGCCGAAGCGAAAATCACTGTCGTCGTGATGTCACCGGAGACGGGTTATTCCGCCACGGTGCAAACGGACCTGGAGGCAGCTCCCGCAGGGACTCCCGTAACCTTCGCCGGACAGGCGATCTGGGTGGATGACACACCCGCCGCTGACGTGGACGTTGTCGTCCATGTCACCACCCAGGGGATACGACGGAAGCTGCCGGCAGTAGCGACGGACGCATCAGGCCACTTCAAGACCGTTTGGCAGCCGTTCGGGACAGAGGCGGGGCGGTACTTCGTTTCCGCGGATCGTCCGAACGTTGCGGATGAGCCGTCCGAAGATGAGTTCTTGCTGTTCGGAGCGGATATCGAGCCCAATGCAGTGGACCACCGGGTACTGGCAGGGCAGCGCATTGAAAGAAGCGTCACGGTTCGGAATCTCGGGGATGTCGAGCTTTCCGGGCTCTCAGCACGCGTGGAGAACGCGCCCACCAATCTTGTCATCGAGCCGAATTGCCCAAACACTCTCGGCCCGAAGGCCTCCGCACCATTGAAGTACTCGGTTAAGGCTATCGACGCGTCGGTTCAGGATGCCCAGTTCGATGTAGTCATTTCACGTGGACAGACGCCAGTGGCGACATTGCACGTGCACGCGGAGATAGTCCCGATTGCGGCCGTCCTGCAGACGTACCCGCGTGAGATTACGGCTGGCATGGTGCGGGGCGATCAGACCCTCGTGGACTTCGAGGTGGTGAACCTCGGCGGCTCATCGACCGATGCCCTGACGGTCTGCCTTCCAGCGGATACCGCCGCGTGGATGTCGCTCGTGACGCCTGAGGACATCGAGCCTCTGGAGCCGAACGAAAGCGCCACCGTGACGCTGCACTTGAGGCCGGAGGCGGCAATGTCCCTGGCCCTCTACGACGGCAGTCTTGTCGTGGGCGACGGCCAGGCCGAAGTGACAGTGCCGTTTCACTTTGACTGTGTATCCGCCGCCGTCGGCAGTCTCACTGTCACGGCCGTGGATGAACTCACATTCTACGCTCCAGGCGAGCCGAAGCCGGCAGGGGCCCATGTCAAAGTCGTTGACGCGCAGACCGGCCAAATCGTTGGCTCGTCCGATGCAAACGACAGCGGCGTGGCGGAGTTCTCCGATCTGCCGGATGCACACTACAATGTCGAGGTGGATGCCGACGGCCATGGGACGTCCCGAACAATGCTGCGGATTGCCGCCGGGAGCCGGGCTCAACTGACGGCGTTTCTCCCGCGGCGACTGGTCACCTACCAGTGGACGGTCCTGTCGGGTCAGACCGAGGGTCGTTACGATTTCCAGGTCGAAGCGGATTCTGTGATAAACGCCCCGGTGCCTGTAGTGACTGTGGAACCGCTGCTGCTTAACCTGTGTGACTTGACGGCAGGAGACACCGACGTCAAATACACTTTCAGGAACGATGGTCTCCTTGACGCGCAAGACGTCAAACTGACCTTCGAGGACGTTGCCGGATTCGAGTTCATTCCTCTCGTCGATACGATCGACCTGCCCACTAAGGCGTCCGTCGAGGTGCCGGTGCGCATTCACAACACCAGCCTGTCCGCCGGCGCATCCGGACCGTGCGGCGACCCCAACCAGTGCGAGGTCGGCACGCACGTATTGTCCTACAGCCTCCGATGCGGCGACGACGATCTCCCGTACACGACTCCGTTCTTCGCCAAGGCCGGGGTCCGCTACGAGCCGCCTCGTGGCGACGGTATCGTTGGCACCGGCCCGGCGGCTGCCGCCGCGGAGGATAATGGTTTGGTGGACCAGGCCCTTCGATGTCCTGCGTGTGAAGCGCGTGTCCGGATCCGGATCGACCGGAATACCATGCTCGCGGACGACCCGTTTGCGGCCACTCTCGAACTGGACAACAGCAGCACGATTCCTCTCGAGAAAATGAAAATCGCCTTGGCGATCCGCGATGAGGACGGTACTCGCAGCGAGTTCCTGTTCGACATCCAAGCGCCGCAGGTGACTGGGATCGAGGATATCAGCGGGGCCGGGGCTCTGCCGGCGGGCCGGTCGCTGGCCGCCCAGTGGCTCATTGCTCCCGCGATAAACGCCGCGTGTGCGGAACCGCAGCATTATGATGTCAGCGGCGAGCTGTCCTATCTGGTCGATGGCGAGGCGTTCACCACGGTCCTGTACCCGGCCTCGATCACCGTGCTGCCGAACCCGCAACTGGCGGTCAAGTATTTCCTGGAACGTGATGTTTCCGGCGACGACCCGCTCACGGATGCCATCGAGTCGGCCGAGCCTTTCTCGCTCGGCATGATGGTGACCAATCACGGCTGCGGCGCTGCCAGCGACGTGCAGGTCGTCACATCGCAGCCGAGGATTGTCGAGGATGGCGAGGCGCGGCCAATCGACTTCAAGATCGTCGGCACGCGTGTTGGACGTGACGCGATTCCTCCAGTGCTCAATGCCAGGCTGGGAGACATCCGGCCCGAGGCCAACACGGTGGTTCATTGGCTCATGCAGTCATCCCTGCGAGGCTGGTTCGACGATTACAGGGCCGGCTTCATGTACGCCGATGCACTTGGCGACAAGCGGCTCGCTATGGTGGGTGAGACGCCCATCCATGAATTGTCGCACGTGGTTCGGGCCGTCCTCCCCAATGATGATGGAATCCCGGACTTTCTGACGAACTCACCGAGCACCCATTTGCCGGACGCCCTGCATCTGAGCGATGGCTCCGTCCATCCCGTCACGGCGATCCCGCACACGCTCTCCAGGATCGCGGTCCTGGGAAACCACGTCTACCTGACGATCCCCGGCGCTCCCGCAGGCTATTTCTACGTCCAGTTCCCTGACACGTCTCTGTCCATTTCGACTTTGAAGGGCATGACCCGCTCCGATGGCGTCGCAATCCCCGTCGGCGAGAATGTGTGGACGACTCGGCAATTCGTTCCGGCACAAGACAAGCCGCCGTACGAAGGCAGCCTGCTGCATCTGTTCGATTTCGGCGGGCCGGCCGCCTATGTCCTCGATTACAGCGATCTGCCGCCGCTGAAGGTGGAGGCCAGATATTTCCTGGAGCGGCAGATTCACGGCGACGACCCGTTCACGAAAGAGGTGGAGCCGGCGAAACCCTTCTCGCTGGGTCTGATCGTGCGCAATCAGGGCTACGCCACGGCGAAGGATGTCTGGATCGTTGCATCGCCGCCCAAGATCGTCGACCACGCAAACCAGCGTCTGCCTGATCCCAACGTCGTCGCCGTAAGCATCGGACCGAATGACGTGAGTCCATCACTCCAGATCAAAATTGGCGATATGGAAGTCAATGAGCTGAAGGTGATCCACTGGGTGATGCAGTCGTCTTTCGAGGGCAGGCTCGAGAGCTGGAACGTCGAGGTCGTCCAGATGGATGGGCTGGGCGGCAGGTATCCGCTCGATGCGGGCAATGTCAGCGTCCACGAGTTGGAGCACGCCGTCCGGGCTACCTGGTTCGGCGACGACGGTGCATGCGACTTCCTTACGTACGAGGGCCGCAACACCTATGGCCTTCCGGACACCGTCTACCTCAGCGATGGTTCCGTGTGGCCGGAGCCGGTGACCGGGCTCGTACGCATGGTCCATGAGCTGACCAGAATCAGAGACCATGTCCAGATCAGATTGGCCGTTGTCGGCGTGCCCGACGGGCCTTTCTACGTTCGCTATCCGGACCCGACGGAGGGCAAGCTCAAGCTTGTGGCGGTGACCCGATCCGACGGCGTCGCCATCCCGGTCGGCCCGAACGCGTGGACCACTCGCCGCACCGTACGTGAGCCGCCCTGGCAACCCTATGAGGAGAGCCTCCTGCACCTGTTCGACTACGCCGGGCCGGGCTCCTACACGTTCGAATACGAGCTCGGCGACTGGAGATCGCTGTTCTCCGAAGACCCGTAGCCCCGGGTAGTTCTCGTCGATCCAGAAGAGAATCGCGGGGCAATCGTAGCGGGGCGCGACTGTACCCTGCGGCGGAGCGGGCTTCATACGCTCGAAATCCGGGTGGCAGCAGCAAGCGCAGTACATGTCTCGCGTAGGATTCCTCGCAGGCCGGGTGGCACCGCCAAACTCGTTTAACGGTGCTCATTTGACCGGGCTTGACCATTCGAAAGCCCACGGGCAACAAGTTTGCCCGTGCCACCCGCAGTCAAATCTGCCGGTGCTATACGCGTACGCACGCTTGCCGATGGCTCTGGCACGCTACGAACCACCATCGGCAAGCTCCGCAGGCTCCGCTTGCCGCTGCCACCCCCATTGGTTGCCCCTATTGCCTTGTACCGTTTAACACTAAGCACCATGAATTTTGCCTTGCAAGGGCGGGGGGAATCCGGTATAAGGATACGGTTACGGGCCGTCCGGGGCGGAAGTGCTCGCCGCCGGGCTGGTTCAAGGACTCTGGTTGGAACGGAGCTTGCTGTTTATGAAACGCTATACCGGACAAAAGGCGTTGTACGAAGCGATTGCCAAGACGCAAGCTAAGTATCGGCGGCGTGGGATCTTAGAGCGATTGCATCCCGGCAACGGCGGGCAGGAGGCCCAGCCCCCGGTGATGGAAGAGCCGAAGCTGCAGGTAGAGCCGGTCAAGCTGCAAGTGGAGCCGCTGAGGCCGCCGGTGGAAAAGCCGGTGGCCGAGAAGCTGCCTGAGCCGATAGTCAAGCCGGTCCGTCCGGTGGAGCGTCCTGAGCTGCAGCCTCGCCCGGTACAGCCGCGGCTGCGACCGAAGGCTGTGCAGGTCCATGACGGGCGGGTCGAAATCTCGCTGCCCTATACGATTGGCGTTACGGTCCTGCTGGTTAGCGTCCTGCTCATGCTCGGCGCCTTTCGGCTTGGGCAGATGCAGCACCGGTACCGCCTGCCGGCAGTCAATAGCAGCGTCTCCGGCAAGGCCAAGGCGCCTGCTCCGAAGGTGGAGCCGAGTCCCGCCAGAGCGGAGACTCCTGCGCCTGCACCGGTAAGGGAAACAGCGGCCCCGGATACCGGTGGCGCGACGACTGTGGCGCCTGTCGAGGAAGGCGACCATGTGATTGTGTTGGCCCAGTACCCCGAGCAGAGGGACCTGGTGCCGGTGAAGGAGTACTTCAGACAGAATGGTATCAACACGGAGATCCTCGCCGTAGATAAGTTGCGGAATTATCTTGCCCAGCAAGGCATCAACACGAGCGTGCTGGGCAACAGAGGCGGCTTCATGCTTGTCGCCCCTTACTATGAGAATCCCGAGAATCCGGGTACGGATGGTTATGCGGCGAAGCAGAAAATAAAGGAGCTCGGCCGCGGGTATAAGGCCCCGCCGGGCTCGGAATCGTTTGCACCGAAGTATTTCAGCGATGCCTATGGCATGAAAGTTCGATAAGGAGAAGATTCGATGTCAATTGACCGTTCACTTAGACTCAAAGATGCATTGGTGCGGCACCGCAATGTCCTGACGCGGGCCGAGAGAATTGACGTTCTCAAAGAGGAGGAACGCTGGACGGACGAGACCTCCGCGCTGCACCTGCCGAAAGTAGCCCATCGTAAGAGCGCGGCCGGCAAGAAGGCTAAAGCTGAGGCGGCCGAGGCAGCCCCTGGAGCAGCAGCTCCGGGCGCTCCGGCGGCTCCTGCCGCTCCCGCGGCGGCGACCGGCGCCAAGGCAGCCGGTGCCAAAGCTGGCGGCGGCAAGTAGGCCGGGTAGTTCCGCCTGGCTTGCCGGACCGGTCCTCACGGACTCGGCCCTTCTGCATTTCCGTATTCAAGGATCGACATGCCGAAAGAAATTTCGGCATGTTTGCTTTTTCGGGGTGCACCATGGTGGAGAAAAGCATGTGGGGCAGGGCAGAACTCGGACTTCTCGCTGTCGCTGCAATCTGCGGGATCGTGGCGGGGCAGGGCGAGAGGGCACTCACATATCCCGGCGAGCAGTGGCAAACGACGACGCCCGGACAGGTCGCCATGGATGCGGTGATGCTCGTGCAGGCACGGGATTATGCCTTGGGCGGAGAAGGCTCCGGCATGGTCGTTCGCCATGGCAAGGTTGTGATGCAGTGGGGCGACCCGGCGCGGACCTACGATCTCAAATCCTCAACGAAGGCGATTGGTGTCACCGCTGTCGGACTGGCCCTGGCTGACGGCAAATTCGCGGGTCTCCACGAGCCTGCGGCCAAATACCATTTGGAGTTCGGTGTCTTGCCACCGGCGAACAAGGACAAGGGCCGGCTGGGGAAGATCACGCTGTTCCACCTGGCGACGCAGACGGCCGGCTTCGACAAGGCCGGCGGCTACACGGAGCTGCTCTTCGAGCCCGGCACGAAGTGGTCGTACAGCGACGGCGGCCCGAACTGGCTGGCGGAGTGCGTCACGCTGGCGTACGGCCGGGACTTGCAGGAGTTGATGTTCGAGCGGGTCTTCTCGCCGATTGGAATCGGCCGCGAGGACCTCAAGTGGCGGCCAAATTCCTACCGGCCCAAAGAGATCAGCGGCATTCCTCGCCGGGAGTTCGGCTCCGGCATCAGCGCCAATGTCGATGCGATGGCCCGGATCGGCTACCTGTACCTGCGTCAGGGCCGCTGGGCAGACAAGCAGATTCTCCCGTCCTGGTTCGTCGATGCCGTGCGCGCCGTGCCATATGGCGTGCGGGGCCTGCCCGTGGTCAAGTCGGAGGATTACGGCAATGCCTCCGACCATTACGGCCTGCTTTGGTGGAACAACGCCGACGGCACAATGAAGAACGTCCCGCGCGACGCCTATTGGTCGTGGGGCCTGTACGACAGTCTGATTGTGGTCATCCCTTCTTTGGATATCGTCGCCTCGCGCGCAGGCAAGTCGATGAGCGAGAAGCGAAATCCCCATTATGGGCCCATCGAGCCGTTTCTCTCGCCCATCGCACAATCGGTGAAGGACCGTGACACATGGCCCGGCGCCCCGTACCCGCCAAGTGAGGCCATCAAGGGCATTGAGTGGACCCTGGTCGATACGATCATTCGCAAAGCGGAGGGCAGCGACAACTGGCCGATCACCTGGGCCGATGACGACAACCAGTACACCGCCTACGGTGACGGCTGGGGCTTTGAGCCGAAGTCAGATAAGAAGCTCAGCCTGGGCCTCGCCAGGATTGTCGGCGGGCCGGAGAGCTTCGAGGGTATCAACATTCGCAGCAAGACCGCCGAGGAGGTTGGCGACGACAAGGCCGGGCCCAAAGCCAGCGGCATGCTCTGCGTGAATGGTATCCTCTATATGCTGGTGCGGAATGTCGGTAATTCTCAACTCGCCTGGTCGGATGACCACGGCGCGAGCTGGAGCTGGTGCGATTGGAGATTTGAGACCAGCTTCGGCGCCCCGACGTTCCTGAATTTCGGCAGGAATTACGATGGTGCGAGGGACAACTACGTGTACATCTACTCGCACGACAGTGACAGCGCCTACACGCCTGCCGACCGAATGGTTCTGGCCCGCGTGCCGAAGGACAGAATTCGCGAGCGGGGGGCCCGGGAGTTCTTCAAGGGCCTCGACACCGAAGGCCGGCCTCTATGGACCGGCAGTATCCAGGATCGCGGCGCCGTGTTCGTCAACCCCGGCCGATGTTACCGCTCCGGCATCACCTACAATGCCGGCCTGAAGCGTTACCTCTGGTGCCAAATCCTCCCGCAAAGCACGGATGAGCGTGGCCCGCGATACCAGGGCGGCTTCGGGATCTACGAGGCCCCTGAACCTTGGAGCCCTTGGCGCACCGTATTCTACACCGAGACCTGGGACACCGGCCCCGGCGAAACGAGCACCTTTCCGGCAAAATGGATGAGCGAAGACGGCCGAACCTGCCACCTCCTCTTCTCCGGCAACGACTGCTTCAGCATCCGCAAAGCCATCCTGCGTTGAGGCGTGACCGGCTCCGTCACTGGGACAGCTTCTGATAAACGCGGACGTAGTCGATTTCGAAACGGGCGGGGAAGGGGGTTTGGGACGGGTCGCCGCCGTTGGCGCCGCCGATGGCGAGATTGAGCAGGATGTAGTGCGGCTCGTGGAAGGGGTTGGCTTTGTCCCCAGTCCCATTGATGGTCCTGGTCAAATCGATGCTGTTCAGAAGCTCGCCATCGACGTAGAGCTGGATCTGGTTCTGGTCCCAGTCCATCCGCCAGGTGTGGAACTTGGACGACCAATTTGGATCGGCGAACTCGGTGATTGGCTTCTTGAGATCGTCCCAGACCGTTGCGCCTCTTCTTTGGCCGGCCCAGCAGGCGTTGGCCAGCAGCATCCCACGGTAGTACTCCATGATGTCGATTTCACCGCAGCCGGGCCAGGAACGAGCCGAGCCGAGTGTCCAAAAGGCGGGCCACATCCCCGGCCGCGTGTCGATCCGCCCTCGCATCTCGAAACGCCCATAGGTCCAGTTGTGCAGTCCCTTCGTGATGAGACAAGCCGATGTGTATTCGGCATATTGCCTGCTGCGTCTCCAGCTACGATTGTTCGGGTCATAGGAAGGATTCGTCAGGCGCTCGCGCCGGGCCTCGATCACCAGCATCCCGTCCTTGCATGACGCGTTCTCCGGCTGGTACCATTGCAGTTCCTCGTTGCGCACGAAGCCTCGCTCAAAGGTCCAGTTGGTCGGATCCGGCGGGCCGGGCTTGTTGAACTCATCGGCCCAAGCGAGGACATAGCCCTCCGGCGCAGCCTCCGTTGTCGAAGAGTTGACCGCATTGCATCCGGCAATCGCCACGACCAAAAGCAGAAGACACAACGACAGGCTTTGTCCCTTCACCACAGTGTTCCTTTCAAAAACTGGGCCCTTGTGCATCATGGTCGCTATGCTACAACGCGAACTGCCCGGATGCCAGCACATCCTCCGCGTGAATGTGCGACAGGCGCGTCAAAATCGGCAAACCTATTGCCGATCCTCGGCTCCGGGCTTAGGATATAGGAAATATCCGTGGATTCGATTCTGGGGGACATCGAAAGGAGTTTATGATGAAAAAGATAGCGGCATTCGGAATTGTGGCGGCGCTGTTGATCGTTGCTGCAGGAGCGGCAGAAAGAGGACAGGGGGAGAAGATGTTCGAGATAGACACCATTGCGACGAAGACAGGGGAGTTGAAGATCACGTTCATCGGGCATGCGACACTGATGTTCGATTATGGCGGCAAGGTGGTGCACGTGGACCCGTGGACGCGGCTGGCGGATTACACGAAGCTGCCGAAAGCCGACCTCGTGCTGATCACGCACGAGCATCAGGACCATCTGGACCCGAAGGCTGTGAGCGCAGTTCGCGGCGAGAACACGAAGGTGGTGGTGACCAAGGCGTGTGCGGACAAGGTGCCGGACGGGATCGTGATGAAGAATGGCGACGTGCAGACGGTCCAGGGTCTCAAGGTTGAGGCGATTCCGGCATACAATATCGTGCAGAAGCGGCCGGACCGGCAGCCGTTCCACCCCAAGGGCGTCGGCAACGGCTATATCGTGACATTTGGCGAGACGCGGGTGTATGTGGCGGGGGACACGGAGAACACGCCGGAAATGAAGAAGCTTGAAAAGATCGACATCGCCTTCCTGCCGATGAATCTGCCCTACACGATGACGCCGGCGATGGTGGCTGATGCGGCCAGGGCATTCAAGCCGAAAGTCCTCTACCCGTACCACTATGGTGACACGGACCCGAACGAGCTGGTCAATCTGCTGAAAGACACGAAGGATACCGAGGTCCGCATCCGCAAAATGAAGTAGCGGGAGAATCGCGGGCTATTTCATCGGCTCGATGTTCTCAACGCCGGAGTTCTGGTCGCTCGGGCCGGCGGTTTCCGTGGGTTCGGTTACAGTCTCGCTCTCGGTCTTGCCGGCGTCGCTGACGGTTTCGCCCTCGCTGTATTGGTAGCCATGCGAATCGTCGTAGGTGCCGTCCACGCCGGAAGCCTCTTTGACCTCCGCGGCAACGTCGTTCACGACATCGCTCTTGATTTTATTGACGTCGCTGACGACCTCATCGGCGCTCTCCTGGAAGTCGCGCAGGCCCCTCTTGAACTCGTTGACGGTCTTTCCGAGATTGCGTGCGACCTCGGGCAGGCGTCTGCCGAAGATAAGCAGGCCAATGAAAAGGATCACCATCCATTCACCGGTGCCCGGCATGGAGATGAACGCGATATACTGCAGATGCCCAGCCATATAGACTCCATCAAACCTTCGTTGAATCACGCACGTGCGAAGAGCGTTGGCCTATTATACGCGTCGGGGACGAAGAAGTTTAGCCCTGCGCAAGGCCGATCATGACAATATTATACCAGGGCGCCGGCGGCACAAGAAGTGGCATTTTATTGCCAAGGATGTGGCGGGGCAGTAGAATCGTGGCCATGAAGAAGGCATTGCGAGTGATCTTTGTCGTCGTTTTGGGCTTGGCCGCCTGGGGGTGGGTGAGAGCCGCCGGCCTGAATACGTCGGATGCCCCGACCCGTCCAGCGCGAGACGCCAAGGCGGTGGTGATTCCATGCAAGGGCATGATTGATCAGGCCCTGTTCTACTCGATGAAACGACGCAGCGAGATCGCCCTGAGAGCGGGGGCGGATTACCTCGTATATCAGATCGAAACCTATGGCGGGATGGTCGACGCCGCGGATTCGATCGCAAAATACCTGATCCAGCAAGTCGCTCCCCGCGGTCATACCATTGCGTATGTCACCACTGAGGCGATCTCCGCCGGGGCCCTGATCGGCGTCTCCTGCCAGGACGTCATCATGCTGGAGAATACGACCATCGGCGATGCGGCGCCGATCACGATGGGCGGCAAGCTGGAGGGCGTCGAGCGGGAGAAGGCGGAGAGTTTCGTCCGGGCAGCGTTCCAGCGGGCGGCGGAGGCCAACGGCTACCCCGCGCTGCTCCTCAAGGCCATGGTCAGCATGCAGATCGAGGTCTACCGCGTGCTGAACCTGAAGACAGGGCAGTACGAGTTCTTCGAAAAGGACGGCCTGCCCAAGGACCCGAACCAGTACGAGGTGGAAAAGGCCGAGATGATCAACGGCAGCGACGAGCTGTTGACGTTGACCGCGACGCGGGCCCTGGAATACGGCGTCGCCAGGGCAGTTGTGAAAGACCTGAATGGAGCGCTGGTCTTCCTCGAGAAACGGGATAATGTGGTCTTCGTCGAGGCGCCGAAGGTGCTCGAGCCGAGTTGGTCGGAGCTGATGGTCAGTTGGCTCAACTCGCCCATCGTGATGGGCATCCTGTTCATGCTGGCTCTGCTGGGAGCGTACATTGAGTTCAGCACGCCGGGGTTCGGACTTCCGGGGCTGGTGGCGGTCGTCTGCTTTGCCCTGATCCTGGGCAGCAAGTACCTCGTCGGGATGGCGAACTGGGTGGAGATCATTCTGCTATTCATCGGGCTTGGGCTGCTGCTGGTGGAGATCTTCGTGCTACCGGGGTTCGGAGTGGCGGGGTTCCTCGGCATCATTTGCGTGGTGATCGGTTTGTTCGGGATGCTGATCCGCAACGCGCCGGACGAGATTCCCTGGCCGGACACGGTAGGGGATTGGCAGAGCCTATCCTCCGGCATAATCGGGCTGGCGGCCGGATTCGCGGGGTTTGTGGTTCTAGCGTGGTTGCTCTCGCGATACCTGCCCAAAATTCCGTTCCTGAGCGGGCTGATTCTCTCGCCTGCCGTAGCAGCTACCGGCAGGAGCGGAGCACGAATCAGCATGACGAGCCCGCCGGAAAGCGCCTCCATGGGCGTACAGGTTGGCGATATCGGCGAGGTGCTCTCAACCCTGCGGCCGGCAGGCAAGGCCCGCTTCGGCGACGCCATCGTGGACGTCGTGGCCGCCGGGGACTTCCTCGGCAGGGGGACGGAGGTCCAGATTATCGAAATTCATGGCAGCCGGGTCGTCGTCAAAAAGGCCCAATCGGGCGACGAAACGTAGAGTAGATAGGGGGGTAGTGTGGTTGATGTAGGGATATTTGGCTTGATTATGCAAAGGATGCGTCTGTGGACTGGTGGCTGCTACTCGCTGTTTTCCTCTATATAGCCTGTGCGGGACTGATCATTGCAGAGGTGTTTGTCCCAAGCGCCGGGCTGTTGAGCATCTGTGCGCTGACGTGTCTGGTGGGCGGGGTGTGGATCTTCTTTCACCACAGCGCCGCGGCGGGATGGATCGGCCTCATCGCCGGGTTGATCATGGTGCCTTCCATCGTAGCCGTCGCGTACAAGGTTTTCCCGAGGACGCGGTTTGGACGGCGGGCGCTTCTGGCGCCACCGGTGCGTGAGCGTGGCGATGCCATCCTGGATACGGCCGAGATGAAGGAGCTCCTTGGCCGGACAGGCCGGGTACTGACGACGATGCGCCCCGTCGGAATGTGCAGTTTCGACGGACGAAGAGTTGAATGCGTGGCCGAAGGCGGATATGTAGAGAAGGACAAAGTAGTCAAAGTAATCCGCGTCGAGGATATGCAGGTGACTGTACGGGTTGTAGACGAGGCTTAGTGAAAGGACTGAACAATGTTAGGTTTAACAGGAGTGTTGCTGCAGGGAGGCAATCCGCTGATCGTCGGGCTGGGAATCCTCTTCCTGATCGTTTTGCTGGTTGTCGGGCTGGTCGTGATCGGGTTTGCCCGATTGTGGCTGCAGGCGTATTTCTCTCGGGCCGACGTCAGGCTGTCCGAGCTGGTCGGCATGTGGCTTCGCAAGGTGGACCGCAGGACGATCGTGCTGAGCAAGATCACGGCGGTGCAGGCCGGCCTGCAGTTGACGACGCAGGACCTGGAAAGTCACTACTTGGCCGGGGGCCGCGTGCCGAACGTGGTGCGGGCGCTGATTGCGGCCGACCGCGCCAACATCAACCTGCCGTTGAAGACAGCAACCGCCATCGACCTGGCCGGACGTGATATCCTCGACGCCATCCAGACCAGCGTGAATCCAAAAGTGATTGACTGTCCCGACCCGAAAAAAGGCAAGGAAACCGTGGACGCCGTGGCTCAGGACGGCATTCAGCTCCGGGCCAAGGCCCGCGTGACCGTCCGGACGAATATCCAGAGGCTGGTTGGCGGTGCTACGGAGGAGACGATTATCGCACGCGTCGGCGAGGGCATCGTAACGACCATCGGCAGCTCGGTCACGTACAAGCAGGTGCTGGAAAACCCGGATAGGATTTCCAAGTCCGTGCTGGGCAAGGGTCTGGATGCCGGTACGGCGTTCGAGATTCTTTCGATCGACATTGCCGACGTGGACGTCGGTGAGAACGTCGGCGCCCAGCTTCAGGTGGCGCAGGCGGAGGCCGACATGCGGCGGGCTAAGGCCGAGGCGGAGAAACGGCGAGCCATGGCCGTCGCACGCGAGCAGGAAATGCGGGCGCTGGTCGTCGAGAATGAGGCCAAGGTGCCCCTGGCTATCTCCGAGGCCTTCCGCGCGGGCAATCTGGGCATCATGGATTACTATCGGCTCAAGAATATCGGGGCCGACACCCAGATGCGAGAGTCCATCGCAAAGCCGAAGAAGACGGAGTAACCGCCCGCAGGCTGAGTAGTTCTCTATGTGAGTCCGTGTGTCAGATTTGTCATCCTGAACGGAGCGCAGCGGCGTGAAGGATCGGGCTTGTGTACGTGTTGAAATGTCCTATTTGCCGCCCAGATCCTTCGCCTGCGGCTCAGGATGACAAGCGTGCGCCACACGCGACGAGAAGGAGATGAGTGACCCGTGAACTCTCTGTTAGCACAATTGCATATCGTCGCCCAGATCGACTCGGACGAGATGGTCAATTTCCTGATCCTCGTTGTCATGGCGGTTCTCTGGCTGTTTGCATCGTTGATCAAGGCCGCCGGCAAGAGAAAGTCATCGCAGACTCAAGTGGGCGGTCCGGCTGGGCAGCAACGTGAGTCGTGGCAACAGCGGCTGGCACGAAAGGCGGAGGAACTGCAACGGGCCATGGAGGGACGCAGCGGTGAAGACGCGGAGCGCATGCGGCAGCGGCTGGAGGAAAGGGCCCGCCAGCGAGAGCAGGTGCAGGAGCGTCCGCCCGGCAAAATCACCGTTCGTTCCGGCAAGGGCGGTGAGTCAGTCATGGTCTATGAGCGGACCGAGTCAGCGCCGGACTCCGCTGCGGGACGCAAAGCCGCGATGACGCCGGCTGAACCGAGACGCGAAGTAACTATGCCTGACTTCGCACCAGTGACCGGCGACCTGGCAGGTGTGGCACTCGGTCCACTACAGCCCATCGAGGCAGGCACGGAGGGTCTCGAGGTTCAACGTGAGGCCGTGGCCGGCTATGATCCCGCCTCGGTCATCGACCCCAGCGACCCCGACGCTCTCAGGAAAGCCATCCTCCATTATGAAATTCTCGGCAAGCCCATCGGCCTGCGAGACCCGTCGGAGCAGTCCACCATATTCTGAGGCAGCCTCCGACCTGCTTTCCTCGTGGTGTGCGTTTGCCGCGGGGGAGGAACTGGTGAGTAGGGGTGCCCGTTACCCGGGTTAATCGTCGAATCTAAGCCCCCTGCCAGTCGCATATTATCGGACCGTGCACATGGATCGCAAATACGCACACCGACGGGCGCCAGTGTCGGACCCGCCGGCATTGGGGATGGCCTCATCTCGTCGTATTGCATCTTGACGAGGCCGGACGCAGCCAGGCGTTAAAGCCGGAACGCTTACCGACGGTCCTGCCGCAGACGACGACCGGCTTCGGTTTCCCAAATGGCTTCAAGGAAAGCGTCCCTGGGGTACGGTGAGATCACGATCTTCGTGCCGTCCGTCTGTGTTAGAAGCACCAAGTCTTCCTGGTTGCCCGCGTAGGCCCAGAACTCGCCCAGGGCGCGACTGTAGAACAAGCCGAACCACCCGAGAAATCCGCCGCACCCACAAAGCCGCCACATGAAACGAGCCTCCCCGGATTCCACCCGGCGAATCTCGCGGATGCTCTCCAGCGGAACGACCACATCCTTACCGAGCCGCTTGACCACAACGGCGTCTGAATTGACCTCGAATGCCCGCGGTGCGAAGAACGCCAAAACCCCGAAAATGACGAGAGGCATGAACGCCGCCGCAGTCACCAATACACGGAGCACGCCGCCAGGCGGTCCGGCGTCTCTCGCCGCCCGCAAGATCAAAATTGCGATAACTGCAACGACGTTACTCACCGCCAGAGTGACGACCCAGGTCAGCCACGACCACCGTACCGCAAATCTCTGTGTACTTGGACTCATCTCAGGTTCTCCCGCGGACTAGCGCACCATATGGCGAGCTTTATCGATGTGTCTGCCATCCTAATAGCCAGTGTGGGAGACTGTCAACGGGAGGTGGATTTCAGGAGCAAGCCCGGTGGCGTACCGCTGAAATCACACCATTTTGAAGGTCCTATAAGATATGTTATGTTTCATTCGGCTATTCCTTGCAGAATAGCGTCAAATCGGCCTTTGGATGGGTTTTTGCCTGCCCTCAGACGTTTGGAGCGGTCGCGTGACCAGCCGTCTGGCAGAGGTTCTCCCACATCACGCCGACTGTATCGGACAGGCCGAGATTCTGCAGGATGATGGAGATGTTCATGGTTGGGTCGGTGTCCGGGCCGAGATTGCGCTCGATCTGCCGCTGCAGGTTAATGATGGACGACGCGAACTTGACGCGGTTGCTATAGAGCAAGGCCGTCTTATAGTACAGGTCGAGGGTCTGGGGATCGTATTGGCCGGCAGGCATGATGAGGCCGAGGGCCTCTTCCTGGTGTCCGGTCTCGAAGAGGCATACGGCAAGCTTGGTGGCGGCACGGGCAAAGGTCGGATTGATCTCCAAGGCGGCGTTGAAGCAGTCGACGGCGTGCTGCAATTGCCCGGCGTTCATGCACAGAATGCCCAGCCGGTAATGCAGGTCGGGATTGTTCGGGGATTGTTCAAGATGCCTCGCATGGGCGCCGAGGACGACCTGTTCCATGCTCCGGCCATCCTCCGGCGCCGAGAGCAGGTTCGCCTCCAGGGCCGCTTTGAGGACGAGCTTGGCCGTTTCGGTGAACAGGAACGAGCTGTTCGGCTGGATCGCGCAGGCCAGCGAAAGGGTGTGCATGGCCTCTGAAGCCTTGCCGGCCAGTTTCTGTGCCACCGCCAGGCCCGTGTAGGCCTCGACGATCTTGTCGTTGATTTCGACGGCCCGGTTGAACTGCTGGGCGGCGAGCTGCTCGGCGTGCATCCGCAGGTAGTTCGTGCCCAGCTTGATCGTCGCCTCGAGGAAATCCGGGCAGAGGCGCAGGGCCTGCTGGTACTGGGTGATCGCGTCGCTGGTGTTGCCTAGCATCGACAGGATGTCCGCCTGCTTGGCGATCAGCTCGGGCCGTTCCGGCTGGTCCGTCAGCAGGACATCCAACTGATCCAGGGCTTCCTGAAACTCGCCATTTTCGATCAGAGCGTCGATGGACTCATCCTGCGACATGAAGTTGTCGGGATGGATCAGAATCGCCGTATTGAACGTCTCGACTGCCTTGGTGTAGCGGTGAGCGGCGATATAGAGATGTCCCAGGGTCACCAGCGTCGAGATATCGTCGGGATAATGCCGCTTCATCGGCTCGTACTGGTCGATGGCCTCATCGAGGCGGCCTTCCTTGAAATAGATGGCGCCAAGCCGCTGGGCGGGCAGTTGCAGGTAGTCCTTGAATTTGAGGCAGTCCTGGTAGAACTCGACAGCCTGTGCCTGATGCCCGAGCCGTTCGAGGCAGTGACCCAGGACATACAGCGCCATGGTGTTGTGGGGCTGGCGCATGTACACGGACTGGAGCTCCTCCATGGCCTCCTTGAGACGGCACTCCCGAAGGCACATGGCGGCAGCGGCCATGCGGCCGAAATTGCAGGCAGGATTCTCGAACAGGTACAGCCGCAACTGCTCGTTCGCTTCTTCCAGCCTGCTCTCGCCCATAAGGTCGATAATTTGGTTCAGATGACGGCTGCGCACCGACTCCTCGGGATCCTGTCGCTGCTCGTTGAGCCAGTGCCAGATCAGATCCGATACATCAACCGTGATCGCCCTGCCGAAGATTTCCAGTAAACCGCTCATCCCTCACTCCGGTAATCATGATAATGCGAAACCAACGTGCTGGTGAACGTATCGTCCAATTTCGCGGAGCGGTTAAGCTGGACTGCGGAGTCTGTCCGACAATCGGTCCGGCGGGGGGACACAGGATGGCGTCTGTGTGTGCTGTAGCGGCTATTCGGGCTCTGCAGGCGTGGTTATTCGGCGACAGATCGCTTATAGGGACATTATGCCATGGTCCAAGGCACACAATGTTCCCTGCCGGCACCGCGCCGCTCGACGATGCATTATGCGACCTCTCCCCCCACCCGGGTGCCCTACTGGGACTCAGCCGGCGGCGAGGAGACTGCGGACTGGGCGTTCTTCTCGACCTCGCTCAGGTAGGCGATGGTTCGCTGGAGCTTGTCGGTGAGATGCTTGAGCTTGAGCATGGTTCGCACACGCGTGAGCAGCTCCAGCCGATTTACCGGCTTGCTGACGAAATCGTCGGTACCCGAGTCGATCCCTCGCTCTATGTCCCCGAACTCGTTGAGGGCAGTAACCATGATGATGGGAATGTCGCCGGTCTGCGGGTCGCTCTTGAGCCTTCGGCAGACCTCAAAGCCACTCATCTTGGGCATCATGACGTCGAGCAGGATCAAGTCCGGCTTCTTCCTCGCCACCATATTCAGCGCTTCCACCCCGTCGTGGGCGGACACGATCTGGCACTCGATGTCCTCCAGGTAGGCCTGAATCAGTTCCAGGTTCGGCAGGTTGTCGTCCACAACAAGGATTACCGGCGGCTTCTCCGGCCGTGCATCATATTTCTCTCGGCTCATCAGCAATGCTCCCAGCCAATTCAGTCCAAACGGCGATTGGTCGTTGCGGTTGTCTCCCATATCCCCATCCATCTTTCCGCTGTTTCCGAAACACTCCAGTTACACAGATCGCATATGGCTCTCGATAAACTGGCGGACCTCTGGCCGCAGATAGATCGTCTCAATGTCCGTCACCTTCACGACTGCCTCCGCACAGAGCGTGGCAACCTCGGCACTGGGCGCCTCGGTGTCCACGAAGAAGATGTTCTCGCCTCTCATCATGGCCAATCCGCCCCCCCGGCCGCCGAGCGGCTCGCTGCGGATCTTCACGCGGTTCGCCTCCAGCAGGGCGAGAAGCTCTTCCAGAATCGTTTGCTCCGTCATGCGAGCACTTCAGAAAAAACCAATCGGCTGTCGATATAGGTACTTGTACGATAATCACTTCCGTTAGATAATATTCTTGGTACGGATACCCAACGCTCGATTGTATAAAAGGAGTGGGCCGTTGACAAGCATCATTGAAAAACGCCTGTCCCTGCACCAGGTTTTGGCCCGGAAGGAGCAGGAAAACGAGGCGTTGAAGTCGCAGAACTTGCAGCTCCAGACCCTGGCCAACCTCGGCTCGGCCACCGCCATGATCGCCCACGAGATCAATAACCTGCTCACGCCATTGTCCTCCTACGCCGCCCTGGCCACACAGAACCCCGATGACAAGGCCCTCGTTGAGAAAGTCCTCGGCCGGACCGTGCGGAACTGCCAGCGGGCGGCCAAGATCATGGAGAGCCTGCTCGGAATGGCCAACGGCCAAAGACAGCAGCGGGAAGAGGTTAACGTCAAGACCCTCGTGGAGGAGGTGTTTACCGGCCTGTGCCGGGACTTCACAAAGGATGGCATCACTGTCGAAACCCACGTCCCCGAAGACCTCCGGTTGCACTGTGTCCCCGTGCAGATGCAGCAGGTGCTCATGAACCTGGTGCTGAACGCCCGCGATGCCATGCTGGGCCGGGGAGGCTTCCTCCGGGTCGAGGCATCGGATAGGGACGACTGGATGGATATCACGGTCCGCGACACTGGCGACGGCATCACTCCGGAGAACCTCAAGAACATCTTCCGGCCGTTTTTCACCACGAAATCCGGGCCGGACCGCCCCACCGCCGGCTCCGGCTCGGGCGTAGGGCTGGCATTTTGCCGACGAATCGTCGACGCTCATGGCGGCACCATCAGCGTCGAATCGGAACCTGGCAAAGGGAGCACTTTCACAGTCGAACTGCCTAAGAGTTAGGCGGGGTTGTTGATGACAGCGCAGGTGTACGAGAACCTCGGCCGCGTCCTTGTGATGCTTATCCTGCTCGCCTGCTCCGCTTTTTTCGCCGGGTCCGAGAACCGCTTTCTTCAGCCTGACCCGCCGGGAGATCAAGCAGCTCAACGCCTCGGCGCACAGGCTCGAGAAGCTCGTCGCCAGCCTTCTCCGCAAGCCGGGGCATCTCCTGAACTGCCTCCTGCTGGGCAACATGGCAGTGAATGTCCTCTACTACGCCATTGCGAGTGTCCTGGTCCTGCACGCGGGCCATGCGTGGGGCTGGGGTGCGGCGACCGCCCTGGCGTTCGCGACGTTCATTCTGCTCGTGCTGTTCGGCGAAATCCTCCCGAAGTCCTTTGTCTACTTGAACGCCCGGCCGCTGGCCATCGCCGCGGCAGTGCCGGTCTTTTTTGTCGTCCAGGTGTTCGGGCCGATCGCCCTGTTCTTTCGGGTCCTTGTCCTGGAGCCTGTGCTGCGTCTGTTCTTTCGGCACGCCCCCAGGGCCGGGCCATGACGCTGGAGGAGTTCCGATCCCTGGTCGAGCTCAGCCGCCGGCGCGGTCTGCTCACGCCCCATGAGAACAGGCTCCTGGCCGAAGTGGTCGATCTTGGATCGCTCAAGGTCCGACACATGATGCGACCGCGGGTCGATATGGTCGCATGCAATGTTGCGGATTCGCCCGATACGGCTCGCAAGCTGATGCTGACCCGCCATCTCACGAAGGCTCCCGTTTATGTGCGGAACGTGGATAACGTCGTCGGACTCATTCATCTGCGAGAACCTGTTCCTCAAGCCTGCGGTGTCGCTGGATCAGCTTAAGCGGGCGGTCCATTTCGTGCCCGAGCAAAAGACGGTGGAGTCGCTGCTGGAGTTCTTCCGAAAGACCCGGACTGATACGTCGGTGGTCGTGGACGAATACGGCGGCATCGCCGGCATTGTGCAGTTGGAGGATATCGCCGAGGAACTCGTCGGACGGATGGACGTGGCCGCCGGCGTCGAGCCGATCAAACAGTTGGGTCCCTTCGAGTACCAACTGGCGGGCGATCTGGCCATCCATGACTGGGCGGACGTCCTCGGGATCGACCTGGAGGAAACCCGCCAGTCCACGATCGGCGGCCTGGTGACGACATTGCTGGGACGCGTGCCCCGAAAAGGCGATGTCGCCTACCTGGGAAACCTCAAATTCACTGTGGATCGCGTGCGCAAGCACAGGATCGAGACCGTGATTCTCACCGTGGAGCCAATTCCGAGCCATGGATAGCAGGTTATTCACAGTCCTGGCAGCCCTCCTGCTGGTGGTCCTCGCCGGCTTCTTTGAAGGAGCCGAGACGGGGATTTACCGCCTCAGCCGGTTGCGATTGCGGCTGGGCGTCGAGAGACGACGGTGGTCCGCGGTCCTGCTGGCAAAGGTGATGGAGGACAGCTCCGGCCTGTTGCTCTCCCTGCTCATCGGCGCAACCCTGGTGGAGTACAGTGCGACCAGCCTGATCACAGGCTTCTTCCTCGACATCGTGCCGGAACAGCCGGCGGAGTTCTATACGACGGTCGTGATGGCTCCGCTGCTGTTCGTCTTCTCGCAGTTGCTTCCAAAGAACATCTTTCTGTATCGCGCCGATGCGCTGACCTCGCTTGTGTCACCCCTGCTGTACGTGAACTATCAGGTCCTCAAGTGGTCCGGAGCCGTGCCTCTGCTCCGGTGGATGCCCAGGTTGTTTGCGCGGCTGATCCACGCGTCGATCCCGGACGAAGCGACAATGCCGGCCGGGCAGCGACGCGAGGTCGAGGCGCTGCTGCAGGAGACGCAGGAGGAGGGACTGCTCAGCCGTGTTCAGATGGAGTTGATGGACCGGATCGTGAACATCCCGGGTCTTCGGCTCGGCGCTGTCATGGTCCCCCTGGATCGGGTCCAGTCCGTGGACATTCGCAGCGACCGGACGGCGTTGTTGAACGAGCTGGGCCAGCAGGCCCTCACTCGCCTGCTGGTCTGGCGGAAAACACCGGCGAATATCGTCGGTTTTATCGACATCTACGACGCGCTGGGCTCGGATACGCAGTTCGAGAACATCGAGGGATTCGTCCGGCCGCTTCGCCGGTTGGACGCCGATACTCCCATCGTCGATGCCATCGATGTCATGCGGCGGGAGGAGCAGAAGATCGTCCTGGTAACCCGGGCGCGGGCCAGGCAGGAAGTGCCGGTAGGGATTGTCACTATGAAGGACCTGGTTGAGGAGTTGGTAGGTGAACTCGCGGAATGGTAAGTCGAAGAAAGTGGAAAGTCGGCCCGTCTCAAAGGCCCCGGCTTGGCAGCCCATTGTCCGGCCGCTGGTCGTTGCCGTAATGGTGATATTCTGCATAACCATACTCTCTAATAGTATGATCAAGGAGGTCGGGCGCGACGAGCAGATGTATTGCACGGCCGGCGTGCTGCTCGCCAAGGGACAGATGATCTACCGGGATTTCTGCTACCCCTCGCAACTGCCCTACCATCCCCTGCTCCTATCCATCCTTTACCGGTTCCTTGGCACAACGCATTACCTGCTCGTGGGCAGGCTGCTGTCGGTCCTCTGTGACATCCTCACGGTGCTCGGCATCGTGGCGATCTATCGATCCCTCTTCCGTACACGCCGCCTGCAAGGGTTGCTCTTTGGCGCAGCGGCTGCAACGCTGTTCCTTTTCAACCCGCTCGTGGATTACGCCCTCGGCTACGCGTGGAACCACGATATCGTGATCCTCTGCGTCGTTCTATCCCTGTGGCTGTTCGTGACGACCGACTTCCAGGCCAGACAGCATTTCTGGCGAATAGCCTTGATGGGTGCCCTGCTGACGATCGCCACGTTTATGCGAGCGACGACCGTCTTGGTGGAGCTACTGTTTCTGGCGGCGGTCCTGTGGATGGCAGGAGGCTCGCTCAAGAATCGCATCGTGACCGCCCTGCCATTTCCGGCAGCCGCTCTCGTCGCGATGATCTGGCCCATCTGGATTGTTGCACAAGCGCCCAACGCCTTTCGGCTGAACCTCATACGGATCCCCACACTGTACGGCCAATGGCTGCACGAAATCGGACGGACCCTCGACAAGTTCACGCTGACATTCGTGTCCCTCGGCACTGCCGGGTACCTTGTCCTGCTGGTCCTGATCGGTTATCTGCTCTGGGCCACGCTGCGGCACCCGTCGAACCTGGACGCACAGGAAAAGCGGAAGGCAATGTTCGCCGCCCTGCTTCCGCTCGTGTTCTTTGTGATCGCCTACGTCCCGCCGACGATGTGGCAACAGTATCTGGCGATCCCTGTGCCCTTCATTGTCATCGCCCTTGCTTACCCGCTGGTCGGTCTTTTGCGCGGGGCCGAGAAACAGGAGGGCAGAGGTCGTTATAAGCTCGCCGCCTGGCTCGTCGGCATCGGCGTAATCGCCGCCGTCCTTGCATCTCCGATCATTCTGTACCGCGGCCTTGCCGTACTCGTTCCCGAGAGTTGGGCGCCGATCCGGTTGCACAGGACCTCACACGAAATCGCCGCAAGAATCCCGGAGCCCCGCCTCGTCCTGACCTTGGGCCCCCTTTACGCCCTCGAAGGCGGTTGCGACATTTACCCCGAGTTCGCTGCCGGCTCCATCGTCTACCGCATCGCCGACCGGCTGTCACCTGAGCAACGGCAAATCACTCACACCGTCGGCCCCAAGACCCTGAACGAATTGATAGCCGCCCGTCCCCCCGCCGCCGTCATCGCAGGCATCGAGCCCTCCTATTTCTCCTTCCTCGAAGACCCCCTGCGGCAATCCGTCCCGCCGAACTGGCACAGAGAGACATACGCCGACCGCCTGCAAGTGTACATCCGCCCGTAGCACGAGCGGGTCACTTGGCTTTGGTTTCGCTGCCGTATTCGTCGATGATGGCTTTGGCGACGTCGTTGATGGCGTCGCGGCTCAGGCCCTTCGAGCCGTTGCTGAGGATGGCGAAGAGGTAGGGTCCGCTCTGGGTGTGACAGATGCCGGAGAAGGCGCGCACGCCACTGATGTAGCCGGTCTTGCCGAGGACCTTGCCGCGGTATTTCGGCTCGCTGAAGTATCTGTCGATGGTGCCCTGCTCGCCCCCTACCGCCAGCGAGGCCTTGAAGAGCTCCCAGTTGCCGCTCCTGTAGAGGTTGAGAAGGACTTTGGTGATAGCATTCACGGTCAAGCGGTTCTCGCGGCTGAGTCCGCTGCCGTCGTCGAGATTGATCTCGGCCTCAGGGACGCCCAGACCGGTCAGGTATCGGTGGACCAGTTCCCGGCCGCCGGGCCAACTGCCCAGCTTCTTGTCCGCGTTGTTCTGTGCGTCGATGGTCTTGATCAACGCCTCCGCGGCCAGGCCCAGACTGTCCGTGTTGGCGCGCCAGAGCACGTCGCTGATGGGCGTGCTGAACTCGACAAGCGGCTTGAGCCTGGCGTTTGCGTCGAGGGACTTCTCCATCACCTTGCCCCTCACGACGATGCCCGAGCGTTGAAGATGCTCGGTCAGCAGGAAGCCGAAAAAGCCGGCGGGCTGCTCGATGGCCACCTTGAACGGGCCCTGTTTGGTCCTGCACTTGCCAAAGACAATGATCCGGTTCGGCTGCTG
The DNA here is from genome assembly GCA_963708075.1 of Sedimentisphaerales bacterium. Taxonomy (GTDB): domain Bacteria; phylum Planctomycetota; class Phycisphaerae; order Sedimentisphaerales; family Anaerobacaceae; genus PLanc-01. Next base: position 1,485,807 of record OY970194.1, on the reverse strand, counting down.
AGTTCGATACGACCCCACCGCCTCATCGCCGCGCGATATCGCCTCCACCTGGTTGATGGTCTCGACGAACCGTGTCGGCGGGTCGATCTCGATTGCGATGTTGCCGCCTGCGTTGCTCGTGGTCATCTCGATGCAATTGTCGTTGTAGTTCAGGCCACTGATTTCACAGGCGTACCACTTGTTGTAGTCCCTCGCCGGCCAACTCGGGTGGACTCGCTGATTATCGAAGACGCTTGTATCAACGACGATGTCATTGACCTCTCTGACGCCCCGCGTCTGCAGGGCTTGCGCGATCTTTTCCAAGATCCAGCCGGCTTGGCGGCCATGCTTGTCATCGGTGTCCTTGTCTCCGAGGAGCGGATCGCCGCTGCCGATGACGACCAGCGTATCGTCGTACAACGCCACTCGCGTTTCGTACTCGAAGTTGGGGCCGAGATACTTCAGAGCGGCGGCCGTGGTGATCAGCTTCATGTTGGAGGCCGGGATCAGCGGCTTCGTCGCGTTGTAGCTATAGATCGTGGCGCCCGAGTCCGCCTTGACCACCTGGATCGAGTAATCGCCGCCTGCCTGCGGCTCCACGATCTTCCCGATCCGCCCTGCCAGAGCCGCGAGACTTGCGTCGCAGAGCCAGACAACCAATAGAACAACTACCACCCACGTCCGTGCAACGGTCCTACCTTGATGCATTACTCGGCGCCCTTAGAGGTTCTTACTGTCAATCCCATTGACGGCCAAAGGCCGTAGCATACCAGTTCTTTCGGCTTTCTTAAACCCCTCTGGGCAGCGCCGATTCAATTTCTTTGATGCTTACGCCGAGCACCTTTCGCGCGATAGCGTCCAGATCGTCCTCAGAGCCCTTGAAGTGGAATGTCCGATGCGTATGGAGGATGCTCTGGCCCGGGGCGAGAGCGGCCGCCGGAGAGGACGTCTCCAGCTCATAGAACGGACCCATCGGTTTGGCGCCGGGAGCGGGCGGGCCGTCGTTATACGAGTTGACGGTATCGCCGCGGTATGGCGCATCCTGAAGCTGCCACATCGAATTCACGTAGTCAAGCACGTCCCTGGGCTTGTTGTACTGGACGATGGTCAGGGCCTTGTTGGCGGCGTCGTAGCTGCCGAGGACGTTCTTCGCCCGCATCGGCGACAGGCCGATCTTGCTGCGGTACTGCCCATCGCCGCTGAAGAACAGGATGCCGTCCTTGACGACGAGGCGGTTCGCGGGCACTTTGCCGAAATAGGAGTCATTGACAGCGGGTCCGAGCTTGTCCTCCGGTCCCATGTTGAACGGAACGACGATCGTGGTCTCGGGCGACGGCGTGAACATCCCGAGGATCCAGATCGACAGCAGGCCCCTCTGGTGCGCCGAAGCCTCCTTCCCCGCGTTTGTCATCTTGTTGTTCGATTCGTACGCCACGACGTTGACCTTCGGGCCGGCACTTAGACCGAGTGCTTCGAGGGCCTCACCACGGTTGAGGACGCGCACCTCGCGATCGACGCGGACATCGAACACGGTGTCGGAGTAGTTCTGCAGGCGCATGGTCTTTCGCAGGTTCGCCGAGCGGGCGGTTTTCGACACCAACTCCCACGACTCGGTATCGACCGCGGCGGGCGTGAACCAATGCTCGAGATCGAACGGGACGCCCTTCTTGAAGAAGACGGAGAACTGGCCGCCCTCGGGCCCGATCCAGAAGCGGTCCTCGCCGCCGAAGACATTGATGTGCTCGACGGTCTTGTCGGAGGACACCAGCTCGCGGTTGATCCAGCCGAAGCTGTAGCCGCCGGGCCCTTCCGCCGTGCTCGTCATAACTCGTCCCTGCATCTGAGGCAGCACGGCGACCTGGCTCTTGCCGGTACTGTCTTTGAGAACCACGACCTCCGTGTGCTTTTGCAGAAACGCCATGTCGCCGGCGAACGTCTGTTTCTCCGGTCCCGGCGCCGTCGTCTTGCACCCTGCGCACGCTACCACCGCCAGCAGAATCGCTACCCCTCTCGTGTTCATCCCAATTCTCCTATCCTTGAGTCACTCAACCGTGCGTCCTACCATAGACGCTGTCGTATGCCGGGTAAGAATAGCCTATCTGCATCCGCCCATCAAGGGCCACTGCGCACCCATGTCCGAAAATCCTCGCCCGACCTGTATAGCGGCTCCCTCCATTGCCTGTATGGAAGACGTCTCGCCACCAAGTCTCCTGTGAGGCGGGTGGCAGCGGCAAGCGCGAGCTTGCCGATGGTTTGCCCATTCGCCATCGCCAAGGCCTCCAGCCTTGACGATGCCACCCATTGACACAAGTACAGCGTGTCGACTCGTTCGCTGCGAAGGACTGGCAGGAACCGGCCTCCGCACATGTTGGAGGGCCCGAAATCTGCCGATAAGACTGGGATGACCCATGTGCAACGACTTGGGCGAACCGGCCCCGGACCGTGCCGGGGCGTTGAATCTTGCGTAGCCCGGCGGGTTTTCGCTTGACCTGCCAGGGTTAATTGTTTTTTATAAAGGGCTATTTATTAAGGCAGCGGAAGCACCGCTGCCGGAGTGGGAAGTGGCAGGTGTTTTGTGGAAGAAAAGCGGGTACGAGTAGGGGTAGTTGGGTTTGGGACGGTCGGCAGCGGCGTGGCGAAGCTGATCCTGGAGGACGCCGACGCCATCGCGTCGAAAATGGGCGTGCGCCTGGAGCTGGCCTGCGTCGTGGACGTCGATACCGAGCGGCCGCGACCGGTGCAACTGCCTGCCGGGGTGCTCACCAACGATCTCGGGCGGCTTGTCGGTGATAAGAGCATCAGTGTAGGTGTCGAGCTGGTGGGCGGAACGGGCATCGCGAAGGAGGTTCAGCTCAAGATGCTCCGCGCGGGCAAAGATGTGGTCACGGCCAATAAGGCTTTGCTCGCGACGCACGGCCCGGAGCTCTACCGCGTTGCGCGAGAACGGCCGGTGCATCGCCTTCGAAGCCAGTTGTGCCGGCGGAATCCCCATCATCGCGGCGATCCGAACGGGAATGGCGGCCAACCGGATCACCGCCATGTTCGGGATCGTCAATGGGACCTGCAACTACATCCTCTCCAGCATGAGCTTGAAGGATGAGAAATTCGCCCAGGCGCTGGCCAAGGCCCAGAAGCATGGTTTTGCTGAGGCGGATCCGACGCTCGACATCTCCGGCGGCGACACGGCCCACAAGCTGGCGATTCTGGCCTCCATCGCCTTCGGATACGAAATCGCTCTCGAAGATATCTTCGTCGAAGGCATAGATCGGATTGCCCGGGAGGACATCCGCTACGGCCGGGAGATGGGCTACTGCCTGAAGCTGCTGGCCATTGGCCAGAGGAACGACCAGGGCAGGATCGCGCTGCGGGTCCATCCGTCCTTCATCGGGGCCGATACTCCGCTGGCGCGCGTCGATGGCTCGTTCAACGCGATCAGCATATTCGGCAATGCGGTCGGTGAGACGCTCTACTATGGCCGGGGGGCGGGCATGATGCCGACCGCCAGTGCGGTGGTCGCCGATATCATCGACGTGGCGCTCGGCAATTCCAAGACCACGTTTGAGCACCTGAGGATGAAGCCGCGAAGTGAAACCGCGCCTCTGATCGAGAAAATCGACGAATCCATAAGCCGGTTCTATATCCGCGTGATGGCCAGGGACAAGCCGGGTGTGGTGGCCCAGTACGGCAAGATTCTCGGCGATCACCAGATCAGCATCTCCGGCGCCCTTCAGCACGAAGGAACCGGCCCGGACAATACAGTCCCGGTTGTCATTACCACCCATAAGACCCAGGAGAAGAACATGACGGCGGCCCTGAAGGAATTGTCCCGGCTGGACATAATCAGCGGCAAGCCGGTCTGTGTTCGGATCGTGGATATCCCGCAGGACAAGGACGCGTAGTACCGATGACGAAGTACGTGATCATAGTGCCCGACGGCGCGGCGGATGATCCGCAGGAGCTGCTCGGAGGCAGGACGCCGCTAGAGGCGGCCGAGACTCCCAATATGGATCGCATCAGCAGCGAGGGCCGTCAGGGCGTGGTGCGCACGGTGCCGCAGGGGATGGAGCCGGGCAGCGACGTCGCCCAGATGAGCCTGCTGGGGTACGATCCGCAGCGATACTATAGCGGCCGGGCCCCGATCGAAGCGGCGGCCCAGGGAATTCCGCTCGGCCTGCACGACTGGGTGTTCCGATGCAACATGGTGACGATCGCCGACGGCAAGATGGCCGACCACAGCGCCGGGCATATCTCGACGGAAGAGGCCAAAGGCCTGGTCGCCGATCTAAGTAAGCAGATTCATGACGATCGCATCTCCCTGCACACGGGCGTCAGCTACAGGCATCTGCTGGTGTTCCGGGATATCGAGTTCGACGTTCGCACGTACCCGCCCCACGACTGCATCGGCACGCCGGTGGAGAAGATTCTCCCGCGGGGCAAGGGAGCCGATGTGCTGATCCAGTTGATCAATCAGTCGCAGGAGCTGTTCGCCGGCCACGAGATCAATAGAGTCAGGCAAGACCTCGGGGAGAATCAGGTCAGCTCGATCTGGCTATGGGGTCAGGGCAAGCAGACCCGCCTGGACAGCTTTCGCAAGCGTTTCGGTTCTCAAGGGCGCGGTGATTACCGCCGTAGACCTGGTCCGGGGGTTGGCCAAACTCGTCGGGTTCGACCTGATCGAGGTGCCCGGGGCGACAGGATTCGTCGATACCAATTACGCGGGCAAAGGGCAGGCGGCAATCAAGGCCCTGGAGGAGTACGATCTGGTATTCATCCACATCGAGGCGCCGGACGAGGCCGCCCACGAAGGCAACCTCGCGATGAAGACCAAAGCGATCGAGGAGGTGGACAAGCACATTGTTGGCCCGGTGCTGCAGGCTCTCGAGCGATACGAGAGTTGGCGTATCCTGGTGCTGCCGGACCATCCGACGCCGGTACAAGGCGGCGCGCACTCGGCCACTCCGGTGCCGTTCGCGATAGCCGGTCCTGGCGTAACCAGTCATCTGCATTTGGGTTTCGGCGAGTCGAACGCCGCCAAATCCGGATTCCGGATTGAGAATGGATGCGACTTGATGGAATATTTCCTCAAGAGTTGAAATCATAACTGAGTTTTCGCAGAATACAGATCAGGGGTACCTGCAAGAGTTCATTCATAAACGAGAGAGAATGTGGTGGGTTGACCTATGGCAATCATTGTTCAGAAATTCGGCGGCACGTCGGTGGCGAATGCCGAGAAGATCCGGCGTGCGGCCAAGCGGGTGATCGAGCGGATGCAGGCCGGCTGCCAGGTGGTCGTCGTGGCCTCCGCCCGCGGCCACCAGACGGAAGAGCTCATGCGCGACGCGCTGGAGCTGAACCCGAATCCCCCCAAGCGGGAGCTGGACCAACTGTTGAGCACGGGCGAGCAGCAAACCGTCTCGCTGTTCGCCATGGCGCTCGAAGCGATGGGATACAAGGCGATCAGCTTCACCGGCGGCCAGATCCGCATGATGACGGACGGCGTCTACAGCAAGGCGCAGATCATGAGCATCGACTCGGAATTCATCCGCTACGAGCTGGATAAGGGCCGAGTCGTGATCGTCACCGGCTTCCAGGGCATCGATCAGTATGGAAACGTTACGACCCTTGGCCGGGGCGGCGCCGATACCAGTGCGGTGGCGCTGGCGGCGGCCCTGAAAGCCGAGGAGTGCGAGATCTTCACAGACGTGGATGGCATCTACACGGCGGACCCGGGACTCTACAAGAAGGCCGTCGTGCTGGATCAGATCAGCTACGATGAGATGCTGGAGATGGCCAGCCTCGGGTCCGGCGTGATGCACACGCGGGCCGTGGCCTTCGGCAAACGATACGACGTCAAGATTCGCGTGAGAAACATTACAGGTGACAATCCGGGAACCATCATAACTCGTGAGGTGCCGCAGATGGAAGGCGTATTAGTGTCCGGTGCAACGATACAGAAAGATATGGCAAAAATCGGCTTGGCCGGCATCCCGAATGTCCCGGGCACCGCCGCGACGGTGTTCGCTCGATTGGCGGCGGCCAAGGTCGTCGTTCACGATATCATGCAAACGGAGATCAGCTCTGAGAAGGCCAACTTGTCCTTCATGGTGAACAAGACCGATCTTGCGACCGCCAAGCAGGTGGCCGAAGAGCTGAGGGCGGAGCTGCGATGCGAGGGCCTCTTCGTCCGCGATAACATCGCCCTGGTGTCGGTGATCGGGGTGGGGATGCGGTCGCAGTACGGCGTGGCCGAGAAGCTGTTCGGGGCGCTGGCCAAGGCGGAAGTCAACATCGATTCGATCACCACGAGCGAGATTCGCATCAGTTGCGCCGTGGATATCAGCCAGGTCGAGAAGGCGCTCGAGGCCGTCTGCCTGGCGTTCCAGTTGGACAGGCCGGCCCGGCAGCGCGCGGCCGTCTGACGGAGTTTCTGACCCGTGGCTCGCCGGCGAAAAAGGACGTACGCACTGAGCAGGCGAAAACGAGCCGCCGTGATCGGCTTCCTTATGACCGTGGCGGCTCTTCTCATTGGCCTCGACCGGGGCTATATCGGATCGGAATGGTCGCGGTCCCCCTCCTCCCGCCAGGAGACGATCGCTGCCGATTCCGCCCGGTACGACCGCAATGCATTCGCCGTCGTTCGCGTGGTGGACGGCGATACGCTGCACCTCGACATCCCCGATGGCGGAGGCCGGATCACGAAGGTCAGGCTTCTGGGAATCGACGCGCCGGAGATGGGCGACGCAAGGAAGAGGCCGATGTATTTCGCGGAGGAAGCCACACGGTTTGCCACCGACCTGGCTCTTCACAAGGTCGTGACGATCTATCTCGATGAGCGGGCCGGCACCCGGGACAAATACGACCGGCTCCTCGCCTATGTGGAATTGCCGGACGGGCGATTCCTGAACGAAGAACTCCTGCTCGGCGGTTACGTGTACGCGGACCTGCGATTCCGGCACAGCTATTATCACAAATACAAGCAACTGGAGGCCAGCGCCCGGGCGGCCAAGGCTGGTCTGTGGGCCAAGATCACGCCCGAGCAGATGCCCGCGTGGCGTCAGAAGACGCGCCCCGACGCCGAATAGCATAAGAATCAATGGCACAATGAAGATATGACAAGGCTGCCCACATGTCATTCCCGCGAAGGCGGGAATCCAGTCCCTTTCGAACGATCCCCCGCCTGCGCGGGGGTGACATAACAAGGCTCATTCTGTTAAAGCCTCTAACCTTTGAGATGGGCCACTGCTGTTACAGATTGTACTCCCGGATTTTGCGGTAGAGGGTCCGTTCGCCGATCCCGAGGATTTTGGCGGCCTTTTCCCGATTGCCTTCGGTCCGGGCGAGGGTATCCATGATGGCCTTGCGTTCGAGGTCATTGAGCGAGACGCCCGCGAGGCTGGCCGGCGGACTGCTTGCACCGGTCAGTTGCCGCCGTGGGGCAATCTCCGGCGGCAGGTCCGGGATGTCGATCTTGTCGTGGTCGCACATGACGACCATCGTGCGGATCGTGTTCTTGAGTTGCCGGATATTCCCGGGCCACTCGTAGCCGGCGAGGATTCGCATCGCGGGCTCCGTGATTCCCGCCACTTTTGAGCCGGTTCTCGTCCACAGCTTCTTCGAGGAAATGCCGGGCCAGGAGCGGGATGTCCTCGGGCCTTTCCCGCAGAGGCGGCAGGGAGACATCGACGCCGCGGATGCGGAAGTAAAGGTCCTCGCGGAATTTGTTCTGCTCGATCAGCTTTCGGAGGTTTTGGTTGGTCGCGCTGATGATCCGGACATCGACGACCGTCGGCTTGTTCGAGCCGACCGGCACGACGACGCCGTCCTCAATCACACGGAGCAGCTTCGCCTGCATGGTCAGCGGCATATCCCCGATCTCATCGAGAAAGAGCGTTCCTTCGTCCGCGATCTCGAACAGGCCCTTGCGGTCGGTGTTGGCCCCTGTGAAGGCCCCCTTCACGTGCCCGAACAGCTCGCTCTCCAGGAGCGTCTCCGTCAAGCCGGCACAATTGACCGGCTTGAAAGGCTTGTTGCGGCGAAGGGAATTGCCGTGAATCGCGCGGGCCAGCAGTTCCTTGCCCGTCCCGGAAGGCCCCTCGATCAAAACGGAGATATTCGTGGGGGCCACCCTGCGGACGATCTCGAAGATGCCCTGCATGGCGGTGCTGGCGCCCTTGATGCCGTCGAATACGAAGGGGTGGTGCTCTTCGTGCCCTCCCGTCCGCTGGACATGGGCGGCGACCGCCTTTCGGCTCGCCTGCTCCACCAGGGTCCTGAGCTGATCGATATCGAGGGGCTTGACAAGGTAGTCATAGGCCCCCTGCCGGATCGCCTCCTTACAGTTCTCAATCGTTGCGTAGGCGGTGATCAGGATCACCTCGGTGGAATTGGCGTTCTGGCGGGCCTGCCGCAGCACGTCCAGCCCGTCCACCCGCCCTTCCAGCTTCAAATCGGTTACGACGACGTCCACCTGCTGATTCTGGAGTACCTCGACGGCGTCTTCCCCCGTGTAGACGGCCAGCGCCTTGACCGCCAGCCTGCCGAGGGCCTCCACGATGCCATCGGCATGGTCCCGCTCATCATCCACGACCATCACAACCGGTCTGTATTCTGACATATGACTGCTCAATCACATTGCGGTATTTCATTCCGGGCCTCACTAGTGCAGGAGTCGCTGCGGATGCCAGACGGCCGGCCAATACCGGGTACCAGACACCCGATGCGCCTCCTCCTCATCCCCGGAACTGATGACAGAATTGTATAGAAGACCGCCCGGCATATCAAGACGTATTTGCAGGGATACTCAAAGGGCTGCCTGTGAAGATTTCAGGGGATTGGGGATGGGTGGCAGCGGAGCCTGCCGATGGTGTTCTGCGGCATGATCAGGGCTATTTCGATTTCAAGAGTGTGTTCCTGCCGGCGGGCGGAATGCGGATGACGCTGCCGAGTTGGCTGCCAATTTGCTGCCACAACACTCGCATGGCGTCATTGTCCAGCCCCAACCCCATGGCGATGGTGATGCACACACCGAGTGCCGTGTAGAGCCAGTCCCTGCTCTTTTGCCTCCTGGCGGCTTCCGCCAGGTAGCCGAGCCTGCCGCGGACCAGCGTCGCCTCCTTGTCGCCGAGCCGCAAATCCTGCTCGATTTGTTCCGCCAACTGAAGCAGCCGCTCCCCGATATGGTCCGCCTCATATGCCGAGATCGGCTCATTCAACACTGCTTCGGACGGCTCGCCATTGAGGGCGATCTTGTACTTGGCCATTTCCATCCACGGGTCAGGCGATTCGAGTTCCCGCTTGAGGCATTGGGCCCAGGCCCGCAATGATGCCTCCTGCTCCTTCCAGTTCATCGGGTGCTCGTATTCCATCGACCTGTAGCGGCCGGGACAGAGAATGCACCACGAGCTTAGCTCATACCACGAGAACTGAAAGGAATATGGCCCGCCGCGATAATCCAGCCGCGAGACGACGATACTGCCCCCCGCCTCCTCCCTCTCAGACCATGAGAATTCGGCAGGCTCCAGCCCTACCTCGCGCAGAATCTCAAAGACCTGCCTCCTCTGAGAACCTGAGAAGGGTATATTTCTTGGCCATATTCTCTTCCCCAACCAATTCAGCACTGTTGCTGCCCTACTCAACCAGGATGGATCGGTAGCCCCGGATGAAGTTCTCGCCGTTGTAGTTGATCGTTACATCGGAATTCCCACGTACGTAGAGTTTCCACGTGATCAACTGCACGCCGAGATCGAGGCCGGTGCCCCCGATCTCCAGCCCCTCGCCGCGAGGACTGTCTCCGCACTTGGGGAAGTACAGCACGCCATCCACCTGGAATGAATCGGCGGTCCCGATGACCAAGGCGTCGCGGGTGTTGGCACGGTCCTGGAAGAAGCTCATGCCTTCATAGATACCTTCCGTGGGGGCCGTGAGACGTACCAAGGCGTTGCCGCCGATGTTGACCCTGCCGTCGATCAGCAACGGCGACAGCGACTTGGTGATGTAAAACATGATGCCATTGCCCTCGATTGTCCCACCGCTAAGGATCAGGCCGCGCTCAGGGTTCAGGCGGGTCCCCCCGCCGACGGCATAGATCCCCGGTTCGAGATGGATGTTGCCGCTGGTCATCCGAATCCCGTTGGGATAGTACCCCGGGCGCAATGTGATGGACTCTCCATTGACGGATACCTCATTCGGATCCAGCCTCATTGCACTCACATCCGGTGCGAGCAAGTCTTTCAACGGATCGCCGATCGGTTGGACGACGGGGGCTGTATTCACGGAGAACTCACCAGTGATGCCCGCGTCCATCCAGCGGTCGCACGGATCGACCCAGCCGACGACGTTGACCTCGTCGGCCTTGAGCGTGAACGTGCTGCCCACGGAGACCCCCGCTTGCTCGCTTCTGGAATCAATCTGCACATCGCCGCCCTGGACATTGATAACCGCATCGCCCTGAATTTTCAGTCCGGTTTCATCGGGCACCAGGCAGATCAGACCCGCGCCCGTCGAGCCGACGGACCAGGCGATGGCGCGTCGCGACGCCCGCACGGTATCCTTGCCAAACACAGACCCGAAGACCAGAGGCAGCGGGCCGTCCGGGAGTTCCTCCGTGCGGCGATCCACCACCTTCACCGCATTCGTCGGTCCGGGGTTGGCGGGATCGAAGGCTGTGAACGTTCGCGTCTGTCTTATCCAGTAGCCGACGACCACGTCGAGATTCGGGTCGTTGCCGGGATTGTCCCGCAGGAATACGGAGACGTTGTCGGCATAATTCTCAGCGCTGATGGCTCTCGCGTGCCAGCGCGCCCCGTCCAGATCGAACTTGACGAATTGCGCGCCCGCCAGGGCGGCGGCATCCGCCGCGTTCTGCAGTTGATGGAGGTTGAACATCGCCTTGCCCCAATCGAGGCTCAGGCCCACGATCCCGACGAGAGCCAGCAGGAAGATGGCGGTCCAGACCAGGGCAACTCCCCGGCGCCTCGCGCGTGACCGTACCGCATCCCTGGAATATTGCGCACCGGAATCCCGACCCGTTGGCTTCATGACTCGCTGCATAAGGCTTCTATGGCATCGCTCCATGGCTCACCTCCTTGTGTTCCGACTCGATATGTCCCCGATCTGTCCCCCGATTGTGCTGCTGTGGCGCGTGCCTCGAAGCCGCAGCGAATACTCGCACGACCGTCTGCCTTCCGACACTATGAATGTCACCATACTATGTCAAGTAAGGGTTTTACTTAGTCTGCGGCAGCATTTCCCGCACCCATGCGGCCCGTGCAAAATTTTTTCGAAAAAACAAAAAAAGCTGCTTGACAGGAGTTTCTGGTGCTGGTAACACCTGTATTCGAACAGTAGGTTTCTCCGGCTCAGACAATGAATGAGTGAGCACCACATCATGGGGGTCGAGCACGGAGGGTGTGAGAGAAATCGTAGATCACGCGTTGGTTAAGGAGAACCATATTGTGATCTGGCAATTGGGGCGGGGTTCCAAATCTCTATGACATGTTCGCGAACTCTTTGCGCAAATCGTTTATCGTGGGGGGCGAAAAGCTCTTCGAGGTCTATTGATCAATCTTTGTCAAGGAAAAGGAGAGAACAATGAAAAGGGTACTCAGATTCTTCAGAGACGAACGCGGAACGGAGACGGTGGAGTGGGCGATCATGGTCGGCCTGATTGCGGTCGCAGCGATTGGTCTGGTCCTCCTGATCGGCGGCCATGTGACACGGGCCTTTACGGGCCTGGAGACGGGCATGCAGTCGATTCCGTAGCGTATCACCTTGTTTTCCCGGGAATCGCATGAACATGTTGATGGATTTCGGCACGCATACGTACGAGTGGGGCGCCGTCCTTGGCGCCTCACTCGTCGCTGCCGCGATGGACATGCGGAGCGGGCGCATCCCGAACTGGCTCACGTTGCCCGTCGCCGCGGGAGGCATGATCTACGCGGCATTCTCCGGCGGGTTTGCCGGACTCGGCCAGGCTATAGCCGCATGGGCGCTGCTGATGCTCCCCTACTTCCTTCTCTTTGTGCTGGGTCGGGGCGGCGCCGGGGATGCGAAGATGATGGGAGCCATCGGCGCCTGGCTCGGCCTGAGAGAAGGCATCATAGCCCTCTGCTGCGTGTGCATCGTCGGGGGGGTCGTGGCCGTGCTGAGGATGCTTTGCCACGACGAGCGGAGAGTCATACTACGTAATGTAACAACCTCATTGTATGTATCTGCCGCAGTCCTGGCAGGTGGACGCAAGACGTGGAGTCTGCTGACGGCAGACCGACAGGAGCAGGCAGGTGGACAGAGCGAGGAGGTCACGATTCCTTATGGGATCGCCATCTTTCTCGGCGTCTGTCTGGCCGCCTTCATGGTGCACTTATGAACAAGATAGCAGATCAGAAATATCGAGGCACAATGGTGGTGGAAGCAGCGATCATTTTCCCGGTCCTCTTGATGTTGACGCTCGGGGCGATCGAATATGGCTGGCTGTTCCTCCACGCACAGATGGTCACCAACGCGGCGCGTCAGGGCGCCAGGATCGCCACGCTGCCCTACGGCACGGCGGAGGCCGATGCACGCCTGACCATCAACTCGATGCTGGCGGCAGTGCATTTGGATGACGACGGTCCAACCGTGAACGTCACGAGAGTGGCGATTCCGGGGGACCCGGAAGGCCGGATGGGTGTGACGGTGACCATCTCTGTGCCTACAGCCAATCTGCTCATCGTCAACGCGCCACTGCTGTTTCCCGCGCCGGATACGCTCAGAGCCACCGTTACGATGGCGCGGGAAGGCGGCACGACATAGCGATGGAGGCAGTCTCAGCAAACTCAGTTTTAGCAAGCGAGTACGTATGAAATTGGCAGTTGTCATACTGACGGTCTTGGGTGTATTGGCGGCAGGCTCGGCGGCCCTGGTCGTAAAGGGCTTGAAGATTCGGCCCGGGGCCGCAATGGCGCAGGTTCTCGTAGTGCAGAGCGATCTGCCGGCTGCGACCTGCCTGACGGCCGAGAGCGTCAGGCGAGAGCCGGTCCCGATGCCCGCTTTGCCCCGCGGATGCCTGATTGACCCGACTCAGGCCATAGGGCGGTACTTGCTCGTTCCCCTCATGAAGGGCCAGGTCCTCACCGAATCCTCCCTGGCGGCGCGGGAGCCTGACGGAAAAGATGTACATGCTTCCGCCCGGCATGACTGTAGCCACGGTAACCGTGCCGTCGCGCTCTGTCAGTGGCGGCTTGCTCCATGGAGGTTGCCACGTCCAGGTGTTCGCTACGCTGCGCGACGGTGGCTCCTCGGAGACCAAGTCCGTCTCGGGGACCCTGTTCACGGCGATACAGGTTTGGAGCCTGGGAGATGAGCCCGAAGATCCGGCGTCGAACGTGCAGGAGTGGGCGAAAATCAAAGTCCCGCCTTCCGGCGCCGGCACGACCGGGATGGTCAAGGTCAACCTGCTGGCCACGTATGAGCAGGCGGGAATCCTGCAGATGGTCGGCGAACGCGGCACGATCACCCTGACGATCCGTAGTCCGCGTGAAGAACAGGAGCAGTCCGATCCGCAGGGGCCGCTCGTCACGGACGAGCGTCTGCGCAGGGCCCTTGGCCTGGTGCCGGACGAGCCTGTCCCCAGCGAGCCGGCCGAGACGGTTCTCGCCTACGTGGAGCCGGACGATGCGAATATGGTTGCGCCGGCCCCGCCGAAACCGCCTTGGATTGTCAAAGTGATCCGCGGGGCAGAGGTTGGGGTGGAAGAATTCCCGCCACAGGATGAGAAGATTGGGAGAAACCAGTGAAGGACCGTATGGGCGGGTAGAGCATCGTGGACGCCCATGCCTGCCGCCTTCACGACACGATTTTATTCATGGAGGGGTGACTTATGCCCGCTTCAGGGAGAAGAACGAGGTCCAGTCTGTTTTTGACATGGTTGGCTGCCGTTGTCCTGCTGTTTGAGACCGTCGGCGCCGTGGTGGCACAAACTGATCCGAACGACGCGACGACGGATCCAAATGCGGAGACGATCACGGTTGTGCTCGGCCGCTCGACACCCATCAAGGCACCGTGGCGGACGTCACGCGTGGCCGTGACGGACCCGACGATCGCAGGCATCCAGGTGCTCACGCCTGAGCAGGTTCTTGTCCAGGGCCTCAAGGTCGGCTCGACGGACCTGATCTTCTGGAGTGAGGATGAGCGCCAGACCTGGCAGCGCCGCCTGATAGTCACTATCGACGTGGAGAGCTACCGCGAGGGCCTGCAGACGCTGTTTCCCACAGCTTCACTGCAGGTCAGTGACTCGGGCGAGGTCCTCATCGTGCGGGGACTGCTGCGAAGCGCGGACCAGGCGGAGCAGCTCCACCGCTACCTCGACCAGAAGAAGACCACGTACGTGGACATGACGAGCGTCGCGGGCATCCAGCAGGTGCAATTGCAGGTCCGGGTTGCCGAAGTCAGCCGTGCCGCTCTGAAGACGCTGGGCATCAACGGATTCCAGACGGATGGTGACTTCTTCTTCGGCCAGCGGGTCGGCTCCTCCACGGGAGGTCCCATCGTACCGGGCATCAACATCGGAGCCGCCGGCAACCAACTCGCCGGTGACGACCTGGCGTTCGTGACTCCCGAGGGAGGCATCGGCGCCAGCCCGCTTGTCACGCTCTTCGCGGGCTTCCCGAACTCCGACCTGGAGGTCTTCCTGCAGGCGTTGGCGGAGAACCAGTACATGCGGCTTCTGGCGAACCCGACCCTGGTTGCCCTGAGCGGTGAAGAGGCGAATTTCCTGGCAGGCGGCGAGTTTCCGATCCCCGTCGTGCAGGGAAGCCTCAGCGGCGCAGCGTCCGCTGCCGTCACAATTCAGTACAAGGAGTTCGGTGTCCGGCTGCGGTTCCGGCCGATTGTGTTGGGTGACGGTGGCATCCGCCTGTATGCGGTGCAGGAGGTCAGTGAGCTGACCGACGTCGGGGCGCTGGTCATCCAAGGCTTCTCGGTCCCCGCGCTGATCACACGGCGGGGCGAGGCGACGCTGGAGCTCCAGAGCGGCCAGTCGTTTGCCATGGCCGGGCTGATTCAGTACAGCGACACCACGACCAATTCACGCATTCCCGGCCTCGGCGATCTGCCCGTCCTCGGCCCGCTCTTCCGCTCGGTGCGGTACAAGAACCAGGAAACAGAGCTGGTCATTCTCATCACGGCATCACTCGTGGAGCCGATGTCGACGGCCCAGGCCCCCCCGCTGCCCGGAGCGACCTACACGCCGCCGAACGATTGGGAACTATACCTGGAGGGTCGCCTGGAAGGCAGCGAACCGGCGAAGCTCGATCCAGCGTCCGTCGAGTGGCTGCGGGAAATGGGGATAGATCAGCTCGTAGGTCCCGGCGCCTGGGATTCATACGAACAGCAGACGGCCGAGACGAGGATGAGGTGACACGAGGAATCTGGCGATGAGCACCGGCGATGTGTTGATGGTGACAAGGGACAAGACGACCCTGGCGACGATCCAGTCGGTGATGGCGTCACGCTGCGGAGACAGAGTCCCCGACGCCTGCCGAAGCGTCACGGAGCTGATGGTGCGACTGGCCAGGCCGGGCGCCAACGGCCACGTCGGCGTGGCCATGGTCGATATCGATCACGACCCTGAGCGGACCCTGTTCGACCTGAGCAAGGTGATCGCCGCCCACCCGAAGATCCGCTTCATGGTGCTGTCCACGGATTCCAGCGAAGGGCTGATTCTCCAGGCAATGCAGGCCGGCGCCCGGCATTTCCTGCGCAAGCAGAACATCACAGTGGAGCTGGACAACATCCTGGAGCGTCTGTTGTCCTGGGAGCCGCAGACGCCGGTCCGGCTCGGGGACGTGATCTCGGTCTTCTCCTGCAGCGGCGGCTGCGGGGCAACGACGGTGGCGATTAATCTCGTCAACGAGCTGCGGCTGCTCTGCGGGCAGTCCGTGCTCATCATCGACCTGGACCAGCACTATGGATCGGTGGCCGCCCACCTTGGTCTCTCCGGCAGCTACGGGATTGCTCATGTCCTCAGCCGCGGAGACGCCATCGACAGCCACTTGATCCAGACCGGCGCCATCGGCTTCATGGATGGTTTCGATGTCCTGCTCAGTCCGGCCGTTGCCTCCGTGGATACATCGTTGCCCATGCAATGGGAGAACCTTGGCAAAGCCGTTGAGGCGTGCCGCGAACCCTACCGCTACATCGTGATCGACGCTCCCCGCCTGCCCCAGCGCATGGCGGCCGATCTGGCAAATATCAGCCACACGGTCGTCCTCGTCTTTCAACTGAACGTCAGGGACATCTCGTTCGCCAAATCGACCATCGCCTTCCTGCGAAGCCAGGGAATGGCCCCGGACAAAATCCTCCCCGTGGCGAACAGGGTGAACCGGCGAGGCCCCCTGCTGAGGCTCCGAGAAGGCAGGGACGCGATCGGCATGAAGTCCATGTGCAGCGTCCGGAGCGATTGGCGAAAAGTGATCAAGAGCATGAACCAGGGCCAGCCGCTGGCCGGCGTCGCCCAAAGATCAGGACTGCGGCGCGACCTTCACAAACTGGCCTTGAGAATCCATACGGGGACGTAAAACGCAAACACGTAATGAGAGAGGGCCCGAACGTGCTCAAGAAACAAATGGAAGACCCGGCGGCGAACGGCCACAGTCACACGGATACGACGACGTTGCACATCAAGGCGAAAGTGCATCGCAAGCTGCTGCAGGTGCTCGATCTGAGCGAAGCCCGGCGGCTCTCGCTCGATCAGCTGCATTCCCAGTGCGCCGAGCGCGTCAATGTGTTGCTCACGGAGGAGAAGTTTCCCCTCTCCGCGCCGGAGAAACAGCAACTGATCCGGGAGGTCATGGACGAGGTGTTCGGCTACGGGCCGCTCGATGAGTTCCTCCGGGATCCGTGCATCAGCGATATTCTCGTGAACGGCCCGAAAAAGGTCTACATCGAGCGCAACGGCAGGCTGGAGCCGACGGATGCCACGTTCCTCGATGACGATCACCTTATACGCGTGATCCGGCGGATCGCGGACAACGTAGGACGTCGAGTGGACGAGAGTACCCCGATGCTCGACGCCCGCCTGCCCGACGGCTCACGCGTCAATGCGATTGTGCCGCCGCTGGCGCTGGACGGGCCCGCCCTGAGCATCCGGCGTTTCGGCACGAATCCGCTGGATATGGAACGGATGATCGAGGGGGACGCTTTGCGTGACGAGATGGCCTTGTTCATCGAGGCCTGTGTCCAGTGCAAGATGAACATCCTTATTTCAGGCGGCACGGGGACGGGCAAGACCACCCTGCTGAATGCCCTGTCCAAGTGGATTCCGGCGGGCGAGCGAGTGGTTTCGATCGAGGACGCGGCGGAACTGCAACTTCAGCGGGAGCACGTGGTGCGGCTGGAGACGCGGCCGCCGAACATCGAAGGCAAGGGCGAAATCACTCAGCGCGACCTGCTGCGGAACAGCCTGCGTATGCGGCCGGACCGCATCATCATCGGCGAAGTCCGCGGCGACGAAACGCTCGACATGCTCCAGGCCATGAACACCGGCCACGAGGGCTCCATGACCACGGTGCACGCCAACAGTCCGAGGGACGCGCTGCGCAGGCTCGAGAACATGGTGAGCATGGCCGGCATCAATTACCCTGTGCGCGCGATCCGGGAACAAATCAGTTCCGCGCTGAACGTACAGATCCACGTGGGCCGGCTGGCCGGCGGGGCACGCAAGATCGTGCAGATCGGGGAGATCACCGGCATGGAGGGGGATACGATCTGCCTCCACGACCTCTTCCACTACAACCAGCAGGGAGTGGATGAGAACGGTAATGCGTACGGGGAGTTCGAGGTGTGCGGCGTGCGGCCCCGGCTCTTACCCAGATTCAAGGCCCAGGGCGTGGAAATGTCGCCCGAAATGTTCCAGCATCGAGTCCTGCCCAAACGCGAGCCAACGCGGACGAGCGAGGCGACGCATGCCGGTGAGGAGGTCCGGACCCACAGACTCTGGCGCCGGTGAGCAGCGATTCGCCGGCGAGGGCACGGAAACGCCAGGGATTCCGCTTGGACTGGTTGCGACATGGGAATTGACCTATGAATACTCAGGAACTGTTCAACACGATCTTGATGACATCGGTTTTCGTGCTGGTTCTCTCTACGTGGAGTATCTGCGTAGCCCTGTGGTTTATCCAGTATGTGAGACGGCAGAGGCAGGTGCGGAAACGGCTGGGCATCGGCGATGCGGATACCCAGAGGTCACAGGCACTGCAACTCTGGCGCGAGGAGTACAAGGATCGGAGCGAGACGGATCGGGCGGAGAAGAAGACCCTGTTTTCCCGGCTTGAGAAATTGAGGGCCGATGCCGGATGGAAGATCCCGGCGCCTATGGTCTTTCTCGGCGTGCTGGCTGTGGCGTCTCTGGCCGTGGCAACAGCGGTCATGACGGGCATGGGTACGTGGGTCGGCCTGGCCGGGGCGGCCGTGGTAATCTCGATCTTCTGGATAATGACGGAACGGCGGATTGCCACGCGGGTCTCCCTGTTCGAGCGGCAATTTGTCGACTCCCTCGGGATTGCCGCAAGGGCTCTTCGCGCAGGCCACCCGCTCATCGGCGCTTTTCAGTTGATTGCGGAGGAAGTGGGCGACCCGCTCGGCAGCATCTTCGGCGAGGTCTGCCAGGAGCAGTCTCTTGGGCTGGATCTGCAGGACTCCATCCAGCGAGTGGCGGCCACATGCGACAACGTGGACCTGAAGTTGTTCGCCACGGCCGTGGGGATCCAGATGAACAGTGGCGGCAACCTCGCGGAACTGATGGATACCCTGGCCTCCGTGATGCGATCCCGCATGCGGCTGCACCGCCGGGTCCGTGTGCTTACGGCGCAGACCCAGTTGAGCAAGCGCATTCTCGTTGCTTTGCCATTCCTGCTGTTCATTATCCTGAACATCGTGGCCCCAACATACATGCAGATCTTCTACAAAGAGTGGACCGGCCGCTACATGCTGGTGGCCACGGTCGTAAGCGTTTTGTTTGGCGTCTGGTTGATGAGAAGGCTCTCGGTGTTACGGTATTGATTTGAGGCCCGGCACACGATGCTAAAAGACATTGTCAGGTATATCGACGTATACGGCGGCAGGCCGGAAATGCTTGTCGCGCTGCTCTGCTTCGTTTCGGTGATCTTCATCGGCAGCGCCATCCTCTTTTTTCGCGAGCAGCACAAAAGCGTAGTGCGCAGGAGACTGGCGATGGCGGGCCACGCCGCAGCGAGCGAGGCCGTAAGGAAATCCCGGCTCCTGCGCCTGCTCGAGCAGGTCGGCAACTTCGTCTCCCACGGCCATGCCAGCACGAACCTGTGGGAGCAGTTGATCCGCGCCGGGTACCTGGGCCGCAACGCCCCGGCCGTGTACACCGGAATCAAGATCCTGCTGTTTCTCGGCGGACTTGTGGGCACGGCGATCCTGGTGATGCCCACCGACAAGAGCATGATTCAAAAAATGTGGATGATCTCTCTCGGCGGCATCGCCCCATTCTTCGTGCCCAATCTAATCGTGCTGACCAAGGAGAAGAAGCGCCGGGAGGAGATTCGCCATTACCTGCCCGACGTGGTGGATCTCCTGGAAATCTGTGTTTCCTCGGGAATCGGATTGGACATGGCGTGGAACATGGTGGCCGGTGAGGTGCACCATGTCAGTCCGGTCCTGGCCACCGCGATGGACCTGAGCAACTTCGAGATTCATCTGGGCGCCAGCAGGACCGACGCCATGCGGAACATGGCCATGCGTACGGGGGCCGATCAGCTCTCCTCTCTGGCCGCCATCCTGGTGCAAAGCGAACGGTTCGGCACGAGCGTGGCGGTAGCCCTTCGCGAATTCGCCGCCTCCATGCGGGACGAACGAAGATTGATGGCGGAGGAGGGAGCCGAGAGGATGGCGGTGAAGTTGATTATCCCGATGGTGCTGTTCATCTTTCCGGCGGTGATCATGGTAACCGTGGGACCCGCCGTCGTCAAAATCGCGCGTACCCTGCTGTTCCAGGGCTAAGGACCGGTCAGGCCAGTGTAATTACGTTGGGTGCAAGGAGGACATTTCATGAAGTTCGCAGATGTCGTGACAATGTGTGTTGTGTGCAGTCTCCTGGTTGGATGCGAGGAGCGGGTCAGCAAGCAGGAGGCGGGGAAGAAGCTTGACATGGAGCTGGTCAACGTGCTCAACAACATCGAGCTGGAGAATGCGATCGTCGCGCAACACACCCTGTATCCGTACCACTTCGTTCAGGACGGCGAGACGCTCAACAAGCTTGGACAGCGAGATCTCGCCGTGCTGGCCAGGCACTTTGCGAAGCACCCGGGTTCGCTGAACATCCGGCGGGGAGATACCCCTGCGGAGTTGTACGACGCGAGAGTGGCCCAGGCCGTTCAGCAACTCAAGCAGGCCGGCGTCAGCGCCGACCAGATGAGCATTTCCGATGGAATGCCAGGCGGGACGGGCTTGCCTTCGGAGCGCGTGGTCATGATTCTCATTGAATCCACCGACAAGAGGTACACGACGAGGAGAACGTCGGGCACCGGGAGAATCACAGAATGATCGATTGGCGGTCTACTGGTCGGGAGGTATCCGGATTCCTGGCGGCTCTGGTGTACTTGGCGGGGATGATGCTTGGCGGCTGCGAGGGACAGCAGCGGTACGATGCAAGGTACACGTCCAAAATGAAAGACCCGCCTCCTGAGTTCGAGATGCGACAGGATCGCCCTCCCACGCAGAAGACTCTTTTCACGATGGCAGGCATCCTTGCGACGCAGGGCAAGGACCGGCAATGCGAGTTCGTCCTGAAACGGTGCATCCAGGAGTATCCGCAGTTCATGCCGGCATACAACCATCTGGCGGAGTTGCTGATGCGTCAGGGGCGAGCCAACGAAGCGGTTCTGGTGTTGACCGCGGCGCTTCAGATCCGGCCGGAGGATCCCGTGTTGCTGAACAACCTGGGAATGTGCCTGATGATCCGCAGAGAGTACGCGAACGCACTCCAACGTTTCACGCAGGCGGCGGGCCTCCAGCCGGACAACAAGAAATACCGAGCCAACATGGCCACGGCCCTCGGCCTGCTCGGACGGCATGAAGAGTCTCTGTCGCTCTTACAGCAATGCCTGCTGGAGCAGCAAGCCAGTCACAATGCACAGGTCCTCCGCGAAGCCAACGAAAAAGCCGCTGCCATACCGATGGGAATTCAGGGATAGGCCAGCCACGAAAACCTGGAAAGAGCACGCTTCGCTTCAGTTCTCGGTCGATTCGCTTGTGCCGGCGTCAGTATCGATCAGCGGCAGCTCGACTGTAAAAGAGGTGCCTTTGCCCAGTTCGCTGTGGACCGCGATTGTCCCGTGATGAGCTTCGATGATCTTCCTGGCTGTAGCGAGTCCCAGGCCCGTGCCACCCGAACGGGAGGAGGAGTACGGCCGGAAGATCGTGGGCAGTCTGTCCGGCGGAATGCCTTTGCCGGTGTCGCTGATCTGGAGGACGGCGGAACCGGGGCGGCGCAACGTGCGGATCAGCAGCTCGCCGCCATGGTCCATTGCCTGCTGGGCATTGATGAAGAGATTCAATAGCACTTGTTTCAACGCGCCTGGGTCGACCCTGCACACCAGCGGCTCGGCGCAGAAACCGTGCCGGACCGTCAAGGCGTGACTGTGTGCCTGGGGCGAATAGAAGTCGATCATATCACTGACCAACTCGTTCAAATCCGTGGTCGCAAGCTGCAGGTCCGGCCGGCGGACGTATCGGAGGAAGCCGTCCAGGATCTGCTCGAGACGATCCATCTCCTTCTGAATCACCGTGATCTTCCGCAGCGAGTTGGCGAGCCTTTGCCGATGAGGGTCCGACAGCGCGTTGCCTGACTCCGCCGAGGCCACTTCCGCCAACGCCTCTTCCGTCAGCTTGAGGTTGATCTTGATGGTGGACAGTGGGTTCCTGATCTCGTGGGCGAGCTCGCCGGTGAGCCGGGTAAGCTCCTCATCGACATCCATCTTCCGGGCGTTGAGGTCGCGCACCTGCCGGGCCTTCCTGTGAAACAACACCGCGGCGACCGGCACCACTACGAGGCAAGCAACACACAGTCCTGTGATGAAATCACTCACGCGTCTGCCATCCGGCTATATCCCCCCGATACCAAAAACATAGAGCCGAAATCTCAAGGAACAGCGTCCCGTTTGTCGAGCCGCAGTGCCTTGAGTTTCGGCTTTCCATGCGTAAGTCAATCTATCGATGCGTCAGGATCAGTGCCGCGGCGGCCTTCTTCCTGACGACCTTCCTTCACCTGATGGCCTTCCTTCACCAGCGGGCCTTGGCTTCCTCTCTTCCTTGATGCCCATCTCGGCCAGGGCCGCCTTGCGGGACAGCTTGTACCGGCCCTGCTCATCAACGGAGAGCAGCTTGACGGGGATCACATCGCCGACTTTGCAGACTTCATCGACGTGCTTGATGTACCCTTCGCTGAGCTCGCTGATATGGCACAGGCCTTCGACGCCCGGGACAAACTCGACGAAGACGCCGAAATCCTTGGCGGAGACGACCTTCGACTCCTTGTAGAGCTTGCCAATCTCCGGCGGCCGCGTCATGGCCTCGATCATCTCTTTGGCTCGCAGGTGCCCGTCGCCACCGACGCAACTGATGTAGATCGTACCGTCTTCTTCGATCTCGATGTTCGTCTCGGTCTGCTCCTGCAGGCTCTTGATCATCTTGCCGCCGGGGCCAATAACCTTGCCGATGTACTCCGGATCGATTTCGATGGTAACGAGCTTCGGTGCATACTGGCTCAACTCGGCCCGCGGAGCACTAATCACGCGTTCCATGTTCTGGATGATCTCAAGTCTCGCGGTCTTTGCCTGGGCCAGGGCTTCCATCATAACATTGTGGGCAAGCCCCGCCGCCTTGATGTCGAGTTGGATTGCCGTGATGCCGGCCGTTGTACCGGCCACCTTGAAATCCATATCGCCGAGGTGGTCCTCCTCGCCGAGGATATCCGTGAGGAGCACGTGCCGGCCACTGTCATCGCTAACCATCCCGATGGAAATGCCCGCCACAGTCCTTGCGATGGGAACGCCGGCGTCCATCAGGGCCAACGAGCCTCCGCAGACTGACGCCATGGAGCTGGATCCATTCGATTCGGTAATGTCGGAGACGAGACGCACCGTATACGCGAACTCCCCTTCCGGGGGTCGCATCCACTCCAAGGCCTTCTCCGCCAGCGCCCCGTGGCCGATCTCCCGTCGGCCGGGCCCGCGGACGGGCTTGACCTCTCCCACCGCGAACGGCGGGAAGTTGTAGTGCAACGTGAAGCTCTGGGCATACTCATCCAGCAGGCCGTCGATGATCTGGGCGTCGCGGATCGTGCCCAGGGTCGCGGTGACCAAGGCCTGGGTTTCGCCCCGGGTAAACAGGGCCGAGCCGTGCGTTCTGGGCAGCAAGCCCACTTCGCATTCGATCGGGCGTACCTGCGTGTATGACCTTCCATCAGGCCGGATGCCCTCGTCCAGAATCATCTTCCGGACTACTTCGCTCTCAATCTCGCTCAGGATACGCTTGAGCATCGCGGGATCGACCTTGGGTGCGTCGGCCCCCGCCTCAGCGGCCTCAACGTACCGGGCTCGAATCTCATCGAAGAATGTGTTAACCGCTGTATTTCGCTCCTGTTTGCCGGCGATGCCCTTCAGCTCGCGCAGTCGCCCGCCAACCTCCGCCTTCACCTTCCCATAGAGTTCCTTGTCGATCTCGACGACAGGGGCTTCTTTCGGTACGCCAACCTTCTGCTGCAGCTCCTCGATCATCTCGATGATCTGCTGCACGCCCTCATGGGCCTTGGCGATGGCCTCGGCGACGACATCCTCCGACAGTTCCTTGGCGCCGACCTCGAGCATGTTGATGGCTTCCTTTCGGCCGCCGACAAGCACGTTGATGTCGCTGGTTTCCATCTGAGTATGGGTCGGATTGATGAGGAACTCGCCGTTGACCCTGCCCAGGCGGCAGGCGCCGATGGGCCCGATGAATGGGATTTTGCTGATCGACAGCGCCGCACTGGCGCCGATCATGGCAGGGATATCGGGATCATTCTCGCGATCCGCGCTGAGCACGGAGGCGATCACCTGCACCTCCTGGAAATAGCCGTCCGGGAACAGCGGGCGGAGCGGCCTGTCAATCATTCTCGCCGTGAGGGTCTCTTTCGTAGAGGGTCTGCCCTCCCGCTTGATGAATCCGCCAGGGAACTTGCCGGCGGCGCTGTGCTTCTCCCGATACTCGACACTCAAAGGAAAGAAATCAATGCTTTCCTGGCGTGGTGGAGCGACGACCGCGGTGACAAGAACGATGGTATCGCCGTACCTGACGACGACGGCGCCGTCCGCCTGCCGGGCCATCCTGCCCGTTTCGATGGAAAGTGTTCGGCCGCCAATTTCTCTGGAAATCGTGTAAACGTTATTCATGTAGTACCTCGCTGGTTTACGTGTATGCGCACGACCGGGAAACCATTCCGTGCCTGGTGTCCACCAATGAAATCCGTACCTGGGATGTATCTCCAGCGGGACACGACCGCCGGCCGATCCGCTACTTCCGCAGTCCGAGACGGGAAATGACCGCCTGATACTGCTTCAAGTCCTTATTGCGGATGTACTTGAGCAACGCGGATCGTGTGCCAACCATCTTGAGCAAGCCTCGACGGGAGGAATGATCCTTGCGATGCGTCTTGAAGTGTTCCGTCAGGTCGTTGATGCGCCTTGTCAGCAGCGCGATCTGCACCTCCGGCGACCCTGTATCTCCCTCGTGCGATTCAAACTCTTTAATTATGCTACCTTTGTTCTCTTTTGTTAACATACGTCCAGCAGACCCTTCCTGTTTGGCCTCACAGCGAGGCTTCTCGAATTCTCAAATTAAGAATCCCCTAATAAACCATGCCCGCGGCCTCTTGGCAAGCTTTTTCCCGGCGAGAGGCGAAAAAAAGCCGGCAGGTCCCCAAGGGCCGAAAACCCGGGACTTTTGCCCTTTTGAGCCGAAAAACGTGTCTGGGGCCATCCGGGCGAGTTGCAGGTACGACAAGTTCAGGACCGGCCACTCGAGCCCCCCTTCCGCTCCTCCAGGAACCCCTGAAGGATCTCGGCGGCAGCGACGGCGTCAAGCCGTTCCCGCTGCTTCGCTTTACTCAGGCCGGTGGCCTGGAGCTTCTCCTCGGCCTCAAAACTGCTCAGCCGCTCGTCTTGGAGATGAATCGCAATCCCGATCCGCTGCTTGAGCCGCTCGGCGAACGCCAGGACCTGTTGAGCCTGCGGGCCACGAGAGCCATCCATGTTCAAAGGCAGGCCGAGCACGATGGCATCAATATGCTCGGACGCAACAATCTGTTCAATCCGCTCGACCAGATTCTTGTGGCCGTGGATCACATTGAGGGGAAAAGCCATCGTCTCCGCGGCATCGCAGACGGCCAAACCCGTTCGTCTCGTCCCATAATCTATGGCAAGAAATCTCATGTCGGGGATACTACAAAAATTTCGCGAGACCATGCTGCTCAATACGTTCCAGCAGCATCTTAAGCTGCTCCGTTTGGCTGACGTGGCAAACGAGCGTGGCATCCGGGGTATGGGCGATCACAAGGTCCTGAAGCCCGATGGCCGCGATGAGATGGCCCTTGTCCTCGGTTACGATAATGCTGTTGCGGCAATCCAGCACCTCGCTGGCCCCGGCGACGACGACGTTGCCGTTTTCATCCGACTTGATGACATCGGCAAGCGCCGCGAACGAGCCCATGTCCAGCCACTGGCAATTGAGCTGAATGGCGTGGACCTTATCGGCTTTCTCCATCACGGCAAAATCAATGCTGATGTTGGGTAGCTTGAAGAACCATTCCTGCAGTGCTTTTTCCTGCTGAGGGGTGTCCCATGCATCCGCAATGCGTCGAAGCAGCTCCGCAGATTCAGGGAGGAACCTCTGCAGGTTGGCCAGGATGGTCCTGGCTTTCCAAACGAACATCCCGGAGTTCCAGGAGTACTCGCCGCTTTCCACGTACCTTTGTGCGGTTTGCAGGTCGGGTTTCTCCCTGAAGGCCTCCACGGAGTACACGACGTTCTTGCATTTCGGGCATGCCCGGGGACCGGCACACTTGATGTATCCCAACTGCGTGCTGGGAAACGTCGGCTTGATGCCGAACGTGACCAGGGCTTCCGGATCGCGCGACAGAAACTCGAACGCATCCATCAGGGCCTGTTGCAGGACCTCGGGCGGTTCGAGCAATTGGTCCGCCGTCACGACGGCCATGGATGCCTCCGGGTCGTACTTGGCGAGAATTGTGGCGGCCAGGCCAATGGCCCCGGCGGTATCCCGCACTGTCGGCTCGGCAATGACGTTGTTTAGCGGAAGGCCAGGCAGGTTTTCCCGAACGATGTCCACATACTCGATGTTGGTCAGGACAATGATGTTGCGGGCGTCGAAAATGGGAAAGAGCCGCTCCACACATCGATTCAGGAGCGTCTGCCCGTCCAGCAGCTTGAGCACCTGCTTGGGCGCTTTTTCCGGCTGAGCGGCCATAGCCTTTTCCCGGTCCCTCCGGCCATGACTACTGCGTAATTCATCCCTGAATCCCTCCCCATCAACTCATCACGTTCTCGGTCATCTGTACGCTCAGAGGCGTGCCCATGCTCTTGTCCAGAGAGAATTTCCCTGCGAGTCGGCGACCGCCCAGCGTGGCGCCCACCCGGTACTGCCCATAGAAGCCCAGGAGCGTTGCCTGACCATCAGCGCCTGTTTCCACGTCAGTCTTTGTCCACCATTTCCCTTTGATCAGCTCGTGCAATTGCTCGTACGCCGGTTTGGGCGTCATGTCGTCACGCACCAAGCCGGCCGGCGCTGCCTGCCAGGCATTCTGGTCGCTGAAATCCCACCACGTAATGGCTTCAACAGCCGGATGCGAGAAGAGTACAGTGTAGAACTCGGTCACAGCCTTGGCCTGTTGCTGCTCCCCTTCAGGCGTTGTCGCCCATGCGGAGTCCTTCTTCGGTCCCGAAACGACCGTGGTCTCCGTGAAATGCAGTGGTTTGCCGTACTTAGCAAAGCGTTCACACACGTCCCACGTCTGTGCGGTGCGCCAGGGACCGCCGTGCATGTGCGACTGGATGCCGATAACGTCGTAGAGCGGCTTGCCCTCCTTATCGACGAGTTCCTTGATGACTTTGTCCTGATAGTCGCGGTCGGTGCGGTAGTCGTTGATGAGGAGCGTGGCTTGCGGACTCGCCTTGCGTGCGACCACGAAGGCCCTGCGGACGTACTCGCCGATCCCGATCTTGGCGATAGCCTCGGTCAGCTTTGGGGCCCGCTTTTTCAACTCCTCGCGGTCATAATGGGTGGCCTCATTGACGACATCCCAGATGTCGATATCGCCCTTGAATCGCTCTACACAGCGGCCGACTCGCTCAAATTGCAGCCGCATCACGTCTTCCGGCGTGCCCGCCAGCCACCGGGGATCGACGTAGTTCCAGGCCAGCGGATGGCCCTTAGTAGTGACATCATGAGCCTTGCACCAGCGTACGATCTCATCCGTGCGATCATCCATCGGCTGGCCCTTCCGAGCCTCATACGTCCACCAATAGAACGGCAGCGTCGCGTAGTTCAGAAGCTCGGCAAACTGCTTTTCGTACGCGGCATTATCCGCTTCGGTCCGGCAGCGGCCCAGCTTGAAGATGTTGCAGCCGAAGAGGAACCGGTGCCGAGTCTGGCTGATCTCCAGCCGCACGCCAGGTGGAAACGCCTGACCGTCAGGTCCTCTGAGGCTCAAAACAGCGGTGCCTTTACGATGCCGCGTGATACGCTCATCCGCCTGGCCGAGAATATCCCCCTGCTGCTCAGCGCTGCAGATGTAAGGCACCGTAACCAGACATGTGATTCCAGTGCCGGCGACCTTCAGTAAGTCCCGCCTGCTACACGATTTAGCACCCATTCCTACCCTCTCTACAATTGACACTGACCGACGGTGTCACGCCTGTTGGGCTGCCTCGTCGACGAGCTTGATCCCCTCGTATCGGCAGAATCGCTGGAGGTCCTTGGTGACATCGCCGTAGACTGTCTGGCGGTGGAGCCCGTTCGACCAGTTCTTCCACAGCGTCGTGACATCACCGTCTACTTTTACCGTGATCTTGGTCCGACAGCCGCGGTCGAATTCGACGCCTACCGGGGCGGCGATAATCTCGCCCGTGAAGTATAACACCAGGTCCGTTCCGATCAGGATCGCCTGCGTCACTTTCTCACCCTTTCGCATCTCGCTTTGGGGCGTAACACCTTCCTCCCGCTCGTGGACCGTGCGCAGCTTGTAGGGCGATACCGGGCCGTTCGGACCGTCCATCTTCCGCGAACTCATGCAGTGGGCCAGAATGATACTGTTGTTGGATTCATCGACCGTTGGATCGCTGATGAACCCAGGCTTGCCGGTCAGGCCCTGCAGGATGATATGCGTCATAGCGGATCGCATGTCCGACTCGCAAATTCCGCCCAGACCCATGTCGTTGAGCCGGCAGAAGCCCACGCAAGGATACCCGGGCAGCTTGATCGTCTTGTCCCACATCGTGCCGTAGCAGTCGACCGTCAGGACCGTCGCATCCTCCTCGGCCAGCATGTTCTCGAAAGCCAGGGCGAGCCGGCAGGATTTGTATATGTCATTGCGGGGAGGCTCAATCACCGCCTCGGCGCCTTTGATCCACCGCTCGGTCTCCGCCCGGGCATCGTCATCAGAGATGGCATCATACGCCTTGACCACGGTGTCGAGGCTGATCTGTTTCATCTCGGTGCCGAATCTGGCTTTCATCTGATCGGCATAGTCCGTGAACGACCGCGTGGTTACGTTGAGGATCTTTGCTTCTCGCAGGTGGTGAATGGCGCGGAAGGGCCGGATCGCCACGGCAAGCTGGGAATAATCGCTCGTGAGGAAACACTCCAGCTTGGCGCCGGCCGGTTGTTTCTGGATATCGCCAAAGGAGGCCCACTCATGCCCGGAGTACGGTATGGCGAAGACCGCCGTCGGTTTGCCGACGCTAAGAATCTCATTCAGCATCCCGCCGATGCCCATGCTCAGGTGAATAATGAGAATCCCGTCCACGCCTTGGAGTCTGCCTTTGATCTGTTGTGCCTGCTCCATGGAAGTGACCAACTCATCGACGGCGAAATCGACATCGGCAAGATTGTTGCCGAGCTTGGCAAATTGCTTTCCGTAGAAAGCGGTTCTCTTCCTGGAAATTCAGCTTGGGCTTCGGCCACAGGCCACTTTTAGTGCCCATGTAGATCCGGGCTACCTTGACCTTGCTTCGGCGACAACCTGGGCTGATCAGCGGCGAACCGGCAGCCCGGGCGTTCGCGGCGAACAGGCTTGAGCCGGCGAAATAGGCCATTCCCCCGGCGGTAATCTGCAGAAACTCCCTACGATCGATATGTCGTGACATAGCATTCTCCCTTTCCAAGAAATGTATGGGCGACCCAACAGTCCTCCTGTCCCGACCACTCGTTCTTGCGATGCGGCTTGTGCATCTCACGCAGCCTGGATAATCCGTTACCTACACTCGTACAAGGTCGGCGTATTGTAGCAGCAGGGATTTGGTCTGTCCACTATTGAAAGAAATGACGACGACGCTGTTGGCCCCCATGTCCACGAATTTTCTGACCCGGCCGAGACCAAAGGTCTTGTGCCGGACGAGTTGGCCGGGGACAAACTGGGGAGCCTTCGTGCCGTTGGAGGGGGAAGGGCCAGGCCTGGCTTTCGGGAAGGCCGGCTCCGCCTGGGGACGGTCTTCCTGCTCAACAGAGGAATGCATCAGACCGGGGCCAAGCTCGAAGAGGAACTGCGAGGGAATCGTTCGCAGCGTCTGGCCCCGGACCGTCCGATACCTGGCGTAGCTGATATAGAGATTCGTCTTGGCCCGTGTGACGCCGACGAACAGGAGCCTTCGCTCCTCTTCGACGTCGTCGCCGTCTTCGCCGGACCGCTCATGCGGGAGAATTCCGTGCTCCAATCCAATGATGAAGACGTTCTCGAATTCGAGTCCTTTGGCGGCGTGGAGCGTCATCAGGGCGACCCGCTCGCCCGATGCATCGTAAGCGTCGGCGTCGCTGAAGAGGGCGATCTGCTGCAGGTAGTCCACCAGGGAGGGGCTCTGGGCCTGCTGGTCGTAGGCGGCGGCCGTGTTGATCAACTGCTCGATGTTCTCCACGGCATCTTCGCCTTCGAGCCCCGCGCCCTTGAGCGTCTTCTCCAGCCCCGAGACCTTGAACACCCGCTCGACCAACGGCGCGACCTTGCCCTCCGTATTCTGTGCGAGCCCATCGATCATCTGCACGAAGGCGGCCAGCTTCGCTTTCACGGCGCCGGAGAGGCCGGCGATCTGGTCCACGTTCCTGATCGCATCGAACAATGACATCCGGTTGCGGGCAGC
Source organism: Sedimentisphaerales bacterium (assembly GCA_963708075.1). Classification (GTDB taxonomy): domain Bacteria; phylum Planctomycetota; class Phycisphaerae; order Sedimentisphaerales; family Anaerobacaceae; genus PLanc-01. The sequence goes on along the minus strand of OY970194.1, from coordinate 1,455,424 downwards.
GTGCATACTGGCTCGGTCGACGGTGACTTTTCCGATCCCCCGCGCCGGCGTGTTGATGATCCGCTGCAGGGCGACCTCATCCGCCGGGTTCACGATCACTTTGAGATAAGCAAGAACATCGCGGATTTCCTTTCGATTGTAGAACTCGACGCCGCGGACCACCTGGTAAAGGACCTTCTCGCGGATGAAGGCCTCTTCGATCGCACGGCTCATTGCGTTCACGCGGTAGAACACGGCGATCTCGGTGCCTGAAACGCCTGAGGCCACAAGTCTCTGGACCTGCCGGGCGACGGCGCCGGCCTCCGCGTTCTCATCCTCATAGTTGTCGATCCGGACCTCGCCCTTGTGCGATTTGACGGGCACAAGGACCTTTTCCTTGCGATTCCGGTTGCGGGCGATGAGCCGGTCGGCGATGCGCAAGACCTCGGCGGTGCTCCGGAAATTCTCCTCCAGTTTGACCACTGTGGCGTTGGGCCAGTCCTTCTCGAAGGCCAGGATGTTGCGGGTATCGGCTCCGCGCCAGCGGTAGATCGACTGATCCGGATCGCCCACGGCACAGATGTTGTTGTGGGAGGACACGAGAGCCTTGGTGAGTCTGTATTGAGCGTGGTTCGTGTCCTGGTACTCGTCAATGAGCAGGAACTTGAACCGTTCCGACAACTCCCGGCAGACGGCCGAGTTGTTCTCCAGCAGCAGCGCCGCTTTCATCAGCAGGTCATCGAAGTCGAGCCCGTTTCGATCCGTAAGGATCTGCTGGTAGCGGGCGTACACCTGCACAAGGGTCTGCGAGAAGAAATCCTCGGCCTGGGTCCGGAAGGTATCGGCGTCAACGAGCTTGTTCTTCAGGGTCGAGATGGCTTCCAGGATTCGGCCGGGCGGGAAGTTCGTCACGTCAAGGTCGCAGTCGCTGATCGCCTTCTTGACACACTTCGTCTGGTCGGATTCATCGTAGATGCTGAAATTCGGATGGACGCCGGCCGCGTCGGCGTAGATGCGGAGAATTCGCACGCAAAGCGAGTGGAAAGTGCTGATGTATGCACTCGCGCGACCCTTCGCCGTTACGGCTTGTTCACGAGCATCCTCGAGATCCCTGTGGACCAGTGGACCTAGGTGGTATGCGAGTTGAATGTGACGCTCTTGCATTTCCTGTGCCGCTTTGTTGGTGAAGGTGATAGCGCAAATATTGGATGGTCGGACGCCCCAGTCGATCAGGGCCGCGATGCGATGGGTAATCACGCGTGTCTTGCCGCTGCCCGGACCCGCGAGAACCAACAGCGGTCCTTCCCGATGACAGACAGCCCGCCTCTGCGACGGTGTCAACTTCTCCAGAACTGCCTCTTCCATGCCCGAACTCGATTCTATCCCTGTGGTTCCTGAGACTGCTCCATTCGCAGCCGGAGCACCTCTTCTGTCTGCTCCATTTCCTTGTAAAGCTCGGGCCGCTCGATCTTGATGCGGGCTAACAAACCCTCCCGTATGTAGGCGGGATACATATCATTATTCAGGAACTGACCCAAGGCAATGTAGCGTAACACGGGCATCGGCGGCAGGTCAATCCTGAACTTCGGGTCTTCGTATTTCACTATGTAGTAGTCGTACGCTTGCTGAGCGAGCTTCTCTCTGGCCGCCGCTTCACTATCCTCGTGAATGGCAAGACGGAAGTACGCCTCCATCAAGGTCGCGATCATCATCTCCTGGGCATCCTGAATAGCAAAGCCGTCCAACTCTTCTCGAAAGCGGATCGCCACATACTCATCGAGCGATCCCTGGAACTCCTCGATATTGGGGTACAGTTGGCGCAACTCGTTGTAGATCCTCAACGCATACCCTTTGATCCCCGCCTGATAGAACGACGTGACGGCGTTCTTAAGCATATTGCGATGACCGGTTCGCAGAGACTCCAATGGGCCCCACTCCTTTGCGCCGGCGTCCGCGTGCTTTTTGATGATGGTCCGGGCCGCCTTGTCGTACGAGTCGAACATCCGCAGGTCCGGCGTCAGAAAAATGTCCTTGCGTGTTTGAGGTTGCACCGGTTCAGCGGTCATCCCTGGCTCGCCGACAGGCTCGGCCGGCCCCTGAAGGACCGTGATCTTGCCGTTGCGAAAGAGGTTCTGGAGACTGTGCACGACGATGCGGTCCGTGTTCGTCTCGTTTATCTCAATCTTGCGGCCTTCCTTCTGGGCCAGAACCTGCAGCGCTTTGACCGCCCAGTAGATTGCATGACTATCGGCATTCCGCCAGTCCATGGGGAAATGCTGGTTCGGATCGCTGAAATCGATTGGGCCGTACATCTTGTTCACTTCCTGCATCAGCTCCGGGTCGAGCTTCCACTCACGCCGGAGCTGGTAGGCCTTGGCAAAGATGTCGAACCTCTTGAGGGCCGGGCTGCCTCGGAACGCATCGATGATCTTGATGGCCTCGGGCTTGAACCGTTGCGGGTTCTGACGCAAAGACAGGTAGTTCGCCACAAATTCCTTGCTGTCGGCCTTGGCGAACGCCTCATCTGCAACCCGCAAGGCCTCAATAAAGGGTGCGACGTTTGGATCCCGCTCCACCTGGGGCCACGCCATCGGCGCCTGGATCATCGCCTCGTAAAACTCGTTGGACTCGCGGCCGAACCCGTTGTCCTGCGATTGCAGCAGCGGCTCCAACGCCTCGACCATCTGTAGCTTGTAGTACTCGTGGGCGTCGTCCGAGATGCCGCCGATCTTGTGCTGCAGAATCCGCCCGAGCTCACGATAAAGCGGGATCGCCTTGGGATTCAGCGGGATTCCCTGGTCGCGCAGCAGCTCGAAACCGTTCTTCACCCAGCGCCATCGTTGTTCGGGCTGGGAGGCGGGAATGGCCACGGAGATGTTATAGGCCATGTTCCAGGCGTGAAACTCCCAGACGGAGGCGAACCGCGGCTGCAGCATCGTGATCCACTCGGCAAGCTGCCTGGCGTCGAAGAACTGCCCTTCCTCTTTGAGTTTGTCGGCCCGCATCCAGAGGATATCGACGACCAGACCCCGGAAGGCTCCCATCGCCACAGTCGCAAAAGCCATCGCGGGAGGCATGTTCTCCGTGGCGATATTGATCGTGAGGCCCATCGTTTCCCGCTGCCTGTTGATGTGGTCAAGCTGCATCCCGGCGGCGATCAGCAGGCCCCCGGCGATCACTACACAGACAAACAGGATGGCAAAATCTCGTCCACGCATCGTTCACACCGGCAATCGTCAGAGAACCACCTTGGCCAGCTCACGGAATCGGAAGATGATCAAGGCAAAAAGCAGCAACAGGAACGCCCGTAAGCCGACCATGAACAACGCCACTTTACCTACATACGTCCAACTGATCAGTCGAGCCGGAACCAGAAACGTGGTGGGGTTGTTCTTGTCAAATTGCGGTAATAGTTGAACCAGTCCTTTCACTGTGTACGTGTAGATGACGCCGATGTTCTTGCTGAGATCACCGAAGGATTCCATGACAAAACCGCTGACCGTGCCTGTCAGGAAGATCACGAGGCAGAACAGAATGGCCACCGGGAACGACAGGAAGCTGCCCGCCAGGGCACCCAGGCAGGCGAGGAAAATCAGCCGCAGCAGGATGAGAATCGCGGCACGGATGAAGTTGCCCGTGAAAGTATCGGCCTTGTAGAGCACCTCGAGCCCGTCCTCGAGCGGGAAGATAACCACAGTCTCGTTCAAGGGTGGATTGACGAAGCCCACCGCCAGATACCCGTCGGGGGTGACGGCCGCTCCGGGAACCTCGATCTCCCGGAAGCTGCGGACGGCATCCTTGCGGGTAGTGCGAAAGATCGGCGTCGCCATATCCGGCCCGGTGCCGAGCTGACGCAGGTCGCCGATGTACCAGTCGCCGTATGCCTGCTCGTCGGGCGGGGTCACGGAGACATCGTACTTGAATCGGATGAACAGGCTCTGGTTCGGGTCCAGGGGCCGCACGTTCTTGAACTCCCACAGAAGCCTTTGCCCGACGGCCGCCGCCCGCTTCTCCAGCCGCTTCTGGTTCGTCATCAGCTTGATGATCTCCGGCTTTGTGTAGTTCGGGTAGACCTGGTCCAACTGGTCGTTCTTCACCAGTTTCTGGTAGTGTGCATCCACCTCCTTGCTGACATCGAGCTCGGGCGGGACGAGGCTTGTCCTGGCCGTGTAAAACTGCCTGTCAACCTCCTCCAACTCCTGCGGCGAGGCCTTGAGAAACCACGGCATGAGTATGGCCGCTCCGTAGATGATGCCGGTGAACAACGTCAGCAGGGCGACATCCAGCGTGACGACGCCGAGGAGCTTGCCCACAATCAGATGCGAGCGGCGGATCGGTTTCGTGACGACGGTATAAATCTGGCGATGCTCGATGTCGCTGGTGATCGTGTAGATGGAAACGATGAGCGTCAGGAAGGACAGGAGCAGGCTTGTGAGGGAAAAGCCGTAGCTCACGAACGTCTGGAGCCGGCCCTTCAACGTGCCGTCGCCCGTGACCGTCAGTCCCAGGATCGGCAGGAGAATCAGCAACAGGACGATAAACACGGCGGCGACCTTCATGCGCAAGGCCTGGCGCATCGTATTCCTCGCGACGGCCCAGATTCTACGCATGGCCGGAATCTCCCTCTTCCCGTTCACCCTGTTCCTTCGGTTCCTGAGGCGCCGGACGGCCCACCAGGTCATCGAGCACCTTCTTCTTCACTCGCTGAGCATCGGCCCCGCCCTTCGTCTCGACAGGCTCCGTTCGAGGCGTCTCTGTCTTCGCGGTTTGCTCGGTCGAGGCCGGCGTTGATTTTGTCAGTTCCCGCAGCACGTCCTTGTCCCGCTCTCGCTTGGGGACTTCGGTCTCGGCCACTTTCTCCATTTGTGGGGTCGCCGTCGTGGGCTCGGGCTCGGGCGCCCCGACCAGCTTGTCGAGAATGTTCCCTTTTTGGGCGCCGGCGGTGAGAAACTCGCCGATCTGGGTCGTGCTGACGGCGCCGCTCGTCGGCTTGGCTTGCTGTTGCGCCTCCGCGACCGTATGGATGAAGAACGTTTCGAGCCGCTCCATGGGCGAGGAGATCTCAAATTGAACGCCCTCGCCATTCAGGACGGTCTTTATCCGCTCGACGGCGGCGTCGCTGATGGCGTCTGTGACGATTTGCCGCTTGTCCGTCTTCTGGAGCAGGTCTTTGACGCGGCCTTGCGCCTGGACTTTGCCGCCGTAGAGGATGGCGATGCGATGACACACGTCTTCCACGTCGGCCAGCAGATGGCTGCACAGCAGGATGGTCTTGCCTCGCTCCGCCAATTTCAGAATGAGGTCCTTGATCTGCCGTGTCCCGATTGGATCGAGGCCGGTGGTCGGCTCATCGAGGATCAGCAGGTCCGGGTCGTTGATCAGGGCCTGCGCCAGGCCGATTCGCCTCGCCATGCCCTTGGAGTACGTGCCCACAGGCCGGCTTGCCACGGCCTTCAGGCCCACCATGTCCAGCAGGGCCTCGATCCGCATCTGACGCACCTCGCGGGCCAGCCCGAACAGCCGGCCATAGAAATCCAGCGTCTCGCGGGCGTTGAGGAACCGGTACAGGTACGACTCCTCGGGAAGAAAGCCGATGTGGGCGTTGATCTTCGGATCGGTCCCGTGGCCGCCGAGCAGCAATGCGTGACCCTTCGTCGGATGGAGCAGGCCCAGCAGCATCTTGATAGTCGTCGTCTTGCCTGAGCCGTTCGGACCCAGCAGCCCGAACACCTCGTTGTGCCGAATCTGCAGGTTGAGGTCGTCAACGGCATAGACCCTGGTCCGGCCCCACCAGTCGGAAAAAACCTTGGTCAACCCGATTGTCTCGACGGCATAGCTTTCCATCGTCTTTACGCCTCCTGCGGCTCGCGGTCGAGGTCTTCGCCGAAGCGGACCAGGCGGGCACTGTTGAACACGACGACCAGCGAGCTGGCAAAGTGCAGGAACGCGGCCACAGCCGGCGGCACGAACTTCGACATCGAGATACCGATGATAATGAACGCCACGCCGAACGCCAGGTTCTGGTTGATCACCCGTCGCGTCTTGCGAGACACCTGGACAAGGAACGGGATACGGCGCAGATCGTCGTTCATCAGGGCAATCGACGCGGAGTTGATCGCAACGTCGCTGCCGGCGGCGCCCATGGCGATGCCCAGATCCCCCGCCGCCAGCGCCGGGGCATCGTTGATGCCGTCGCCGATAACCACGACGGTGTGCCCGTCCCGCTTGATCTGCTCGACAATGGCCAGCTTATCCTGGGGCAGGCAATGGGCTTTGTAATCGGTGCAGCCCAGCTCGGCGGCGACGCGATTGGCCACCTCGCTGCGGTCGCCGGTCAGCATCGTCACTCTCTTGATGCCCATCTCCGCCAGCTCCGCGATGGCTTGCTGCGCCTCGGGACGAGTTTTATCCTGCAGGCCGATCCAGCCGATGCACCGCGAGTCCTTCGCCACATACAGGGTACTGAAACCCTCCTCCTCGTGGAGACGCGGATCGGTGATATTGCAGACATCGATGCCGTTCTCCTTCAGGAAGCTCTCGCGGCCGACGAGGATTCGCGACGAGTTGACAGTGGCCGTGACGCCTTTACCGGGCGTCTCTTTGAAGTCCTTTGTGGCGGGAAGCGTCAGGTCGGCCTCTTTCGCCACTTCCTGCAGGGCCCGCGCGGCCGGGTGCTTACTCATCTGTTCCGCCGCGGCGGCCTCCGCCAGAAGTTCCCCGGGCTCGACCCCTTCGGCGGGCGTGAGCCGGGTGACATACAGCCGGCCGGTTGTGACGGTGCCGGTCTTGTCGAACACCATGGCGGTCATCCTGCCGGCGATCTCGAGATCGGCCACGTTCTTGACGAGGACACCAAGCCGGGCCGTGGCGGAAATGGCCGCCACCATGGCCGTGGGCGTCGCAAGAATCAATGCGCAGGGACAGGAAATTACGAGGATCGTGATGGACTGGTTGATGTTCCGCGTAAAGACCCAGACGATGGCGGCAATCATCAGGATGGTCGGGACATACCACGAGATGTAGCGGTCGATGATCCGCATGATGGGGATCTTGGTCTGCTCGGCCTGGATGATCAGGGACTGGACCTTGCCCAGCGTCGTGTCCCCGCCCGCCTTGGTCACGCGAATGTCGAGAGCACCGGTAAGATTGCTCGTGCCGGCGAAGACCTGCATGCCGGGCACCTTGTCGACGGGCAACGACTCGCCTGTGATCGTCGCCTCGTTGACGGAGCTCAGGCCGTCGTCCACCTCGCCGTCGGCGGGAATGTTGTCACCCGGACGCACGCGGATGCGATCCCCGGCCCTCAACTCGCTGACCTTGACCTCCCTCTCGCTGCCGTCCTGCTCGAGCAGGTTGGCTCGTATGGGGGTCAGGCGGATCAGCGATTCGATGGAGGCTCGGGCGCCCAGCGCCGTTCGCGTCTCCACAAGCTCGCTGAGCAGCATGAAAAAGCCGATGAGTCCGGCGGCGACATACTCTTCCGTGGCGAACGCAGCCACAATGCCCAGCGCCGCCAGCTCATCCATGTGCGATTCACCCCTCGCGAGGCTCTTGATCGCATGGATGATGATCGGCGCCCCGAGAAGCACGGCCCCGAGCAGGGCGAAGATCTCGACGTTGAAGCTTCCGGGCTCATAGAAGAGCCGCCCGATGCCGCTGTTGATCAGCAGCACGCCGCCGGCCAGCGTGGCCAGCATCGCGATGCTGACGCGAAGCTGCTTGCCGCGGGTCTGCTCGGCGCTGAAATCCTCTTGAAAGTGCAGGTGCTGGTGAGCCATAGTTCAGTTCTCTTGCGATACTCCCATCAGGCCCGCGATGCGACGCGGATCGCCCATTATTTCGTCGTTGACTGTCCCTGTTTTTTCGGCTTGACCTGGTCCCGGTTGAGGTTGATTCTGACCTGTCGCTCTTTGGCCGCCTCGGACAGTTCGATGATGAATTTCTCGTCAGCGTTGGCGAACACCTCTTCCATGGCCACCAGGTAAATCCCCTGAGCGAAGAGCTCGGGTCGCTTTCGGTACTCCGGCAACAGACTCATGAGGTAGTCGGCATTGGCCTTGGCGGTTTCGACGACCGTTGTGCGATAGGCCTCGGCCTGCGCGATTCTGTCCCTGGCTCCGCCGGCGACCTGCGACCAGAGGGCGTCGATCTGCTCGCCGCTATCGTTGCCATCCACAAGGGTCTGGTACAACTGCCTGGCCACAAGTCCGGCCACCTCGTTGAGCGTGTTCTCAGCGTATGTCCGGGCCTGGGTGATGGCCCCCTGGCTCCTCTGACTGGCGGCAATGGATTCTGTAAACGCCTGGTCCACCTGTTTGGGCCATTCCGCCTTCTCCAGGAGTACCGATTTCACGACGATGCCGCTGCCGATGTCGTCCAATTTCTGTTGAGCAAGCTGCTGGACGCGTCCGGGGATCGTGTCGATGCTCTGGAGGGCCTCATCGATTGTGTAGTGCACCATCGCGCGGACGATGGCGTCTTCGATCACGCTGCGAAGCATCGGCGTGATGCTCTGCGTCATCACATCAAAGTAGACCTGGCCCGGCTTGACCTCCGAGACGTAGACGTTTCGGAAGAACTGATCGATGCTCTGAATCTGGTAGTTGATCTGCCATTTTGTGTGGACGATGCTATAGTCGCTTCCATCGCTTTGCTGCGCAAGAGCCAGGGTGCGGTTCGCCGCCGGCCCAAGCTGGACGGCCGGGATAGCCTCGGATTCGCGATCCTCGCTTCGGGTCAGGCAGTAGCCTTCCTGCAGCGGGTCCAGACTCTCCGCCCGGAGATTTCGCGGAATCACGCCTGCGCCCTCGATGTCTTCCCGGGTCTCCTTATACCAGAATGTTCGGACCGGCAGATTGATCCGCTTGTCGACGGGAATCCGGATGAGCTCATCGATCGGGTAGGGAAAGACCCACACCCAGCCGGGCCCCTTGGTCCTTTGGATCTGGCCAAAACGCAGGACAACGCCCTGCTCCCCGGTCTCTACGGTCCGGAACCCGGAGGCGAGGAAACCGACGACCAGTACGACCATGATCACCTTCAGGATGGCAAAGCTGATTCGCAGCGCATCCGAGAGCGATCTGCCGGCGGCGTCGAGCTCCTCGGGCCGGGGCTTCCCTTCGCCGGTCGGCTCTGTGTGGTCGTGCTCGTGTTCAGGCCCGTGATCGTGTTCGTGCCTGTCATCGTGGTCATGCCCATGATGATATTCGTGCCCGTGATCGTGTCTGTGTTCGTGCGACATGGTTCTGCAAACACCTTTTCAACAAGGAACACGACTATTTCTGCTCATTTGTCTTCAGCGACGGCATCTTCTTCAGCAGGCTGAACGGCTCACAATCCGTCGGAATGACCAGCGTGGAACGCTCTCCCATCATCGTGCGCAGCGCATCCAGATTCCGCAGGAACATGGCCAAGTCGGGGTCTTCCTCCATCTTCTCGAGGTACTTCGCGGTTTCGGCGTCGCCCCGGCCCTGGATGGCCTTGGCCCGACCCTCCGCGGCGGCGAGCAATCCCGTCTTGATCGCGTCGGCGTCTGTTCGGATCTTTGTGGCTTCGGCGGTGCCCAGGGCGATCGTCGCCTCCGTGCGTCTCTTCCGCTCGGCCTTCATTCTCTCAAACACCTCTTTCGTATTGTCCTGGCTGATCTTGAGCTGTTTGATGCCGAGGGTCTTGACCTCGATGCCGTACTCCTTGGCGACGCGGGGGGCGAGATCGACAAGCATTTTTGCCTGGATCTCGTCGAACCGAATCTTGTTGGGATCGCTGTTGATGAACTCCGCGAAGGTGTACTGGCCGATGACACGGTTCTGGGTGTCGTTGATCTGGCTTCGCAGCTTGCTCTCGCCGCTTTCGATGGAGCCGACACTGTTGTTGAACTGAAGCGGGTCGGTGATCCGCCAGACGGCGTAGCTGTTGATGATGATGGGGACTCTTCCCCGCGTGGTCGTTTCGCTGATCTCCGCTTCGAGCAGCCGCATCCGTGAATCGAACTTGTGGACCCGCTCGATAGGAGTCGGCAGCTTGAGCTTGAGGCCCGGCGTAGTGATCGATCGCACAGGCTGGCCAAATCTTGTCACGAAGGCCAGCTCGCTCTGTCGGACCTGAAACGCCACGAGATAGATGGCCAGGATCAGGAAGATTACGGCAATAAGGATGGGAATCACTAGTCTTCTCATTGTGCGTTGTTCTCCGGCAGACCGCCAAGTTTGTACAAGTCGGGTGTGACTTGATCCTGCAAATCCACGATAACGACCTCGGAATTATTCGGGTCGCTGACGACAATGTACTTTCGAATGCCTCGCAGGGCCTCTTTGAGGACCGCCAGTCGCTGCTGTCGCATGTAGATTCGCGGGGCGGCCCGGTAGGCCTTGAGCTGGCCGGTGAAGCGATCAGCCGTCGCCTTAGCCAGCGCAGCTTTGGCAAAGGCGTAACTCTGTGCCTCTCTCAGAATTCTGAAGATGTCGCCCTTGGCGTTTGCAAAAGCGGTGTCGAGCTGCGTGCCGAGCTTTTCCGCGTCTTCCGTGCGGCCGTCTTCACGGGCCCTCTGATATTCCGCCGCGAGATTGGACACCTCGTAGGCTCTTGCGACCGAGCCGATCAGCGTGCTGAGCGTCCTGTTCCGTTCGGCCTGTGCCTCCAGGACCAGCGCTTGTCTTTTCTGCACGGCGGCCGCCACAGCCTGGTAATCCGGGGCGACCTCCGGCGGGGGATGAATCCCCTGGACACCGAGGAAAATGAGCTCAATGCCCAGCCCCTGCTGATCGGCTGCCTCCTGGATTCTCTTTGCCAGCACTTCCTTGGCCCGCGTCCTGCCGGCGCCGAGGAGATTGACTTCAACTCTCGCTCCTGCCGTTCCCGCGTCCTCTGCCTCCACACTGGCGCTTGCGGCAAATTTGGTCAACTCGCGATAGCAGATAGCCTCCAGGAGTCTGTCCGGCTGACTATGGCGATAAATGTAGGTGTAGAGGTCTTTGATCCTGTACTGGACGGGGATATTGGCCTTGACCAGACTGACCGGGACGGCCCCTTCCTCCATCTGCTCACCGGCATATTCGCTGGCCACCAGCAGGTTGTATTCTTCCTTATAGTGTGTCTGGCCCCAGAGCAGGGAGGTTCTCGGGTATGACCAGTCCGGTCTTTTCGGCGGTCTTGGGCACGTAGCCGATATACAGTTCCATGACCTGCTTCGTCGGGTGCTTGTAGGCGATGTCAATGGGCCAGGGGAACTTGAGCCACATGCCGGGCCCTACGATGCGAGGCTCGCCACTGCCGGCGAGCGGATTGCCGAGCCGTTCGATGACGGCCTGTTCGTTCGGCGCCACTACGAGGATGCTGCTGGCCAGGTACAACGTCATCGCCGAGAAGAGAATCAGCGGCACGACGGCCTTCTCCAGGAGCTTATAGAACCAGGTTTGCGAGACTTTGAAGCCGAATTGATAGTCGATGGCGGCCGCGACGCTACGGAATACCCCGCCGGGCTCATTGAGGATGCCGAGCAGCCGACTGTCGAATGCTGCCCTGCTGTACTGGCCTTTAAGCCGCGGGCGATAAATATCGAGGACGATGTTGAGAGCCGTCTCAATACCGAGGACGATCAGCAGAACGGGGATCACAAAGCCGACGACGCTAACGGGGGTGAAGAACTGGAAATGCACGCCGGCGAGGGTCAACGCGAGGGCAAAACAGATGACCGCCACGCCAAGCAGGTAACTGCCGCCGGCCCGCAGCGGCTTCCATCGCGGCTCCACCGCCATGCCCGTGGCATACCGCGACAGCAGGAAACTGACGAAAGCGACGGAGGTCGCGATGATTGCAGCCACCAGCGGCTGCTGCGTTTTGGCGTCGGCCCACGCCGGAATGGTCTGGAGAATAAAGAGGCCGATGCCGATTTCATAAACGGCGATCACGCCCGCGAAGATAGGGAGGAACCATTTCTCGATGACTTCCAGTCGTCGCTGGGCGGCCGCCAGCAACGCAAGCTGATCCCCCTTCGCCTCGAAAATCGTGGAAGATTCTTTCTCCCTGGCAAGCTGGCCCATGTCGAGCTTTTCCTGCTCGGCCAGGCTTCGCTGATGGAACTGGATCGCCAGGACGAGCCAGATCAGCGCCGCGGCAAGCAGTTGCCAGGCGACGGCGGAAACGGCGAAAAAGCCGCTCCATTGGCCGAGAAAGAAGGTCACGCCAAAGAAAACCAGGCTCAAGACCAAAGACGCCCAGGCCACCTGTTCGGGACGCTTTGAGGTTGTTGTCATTGCCGATTCAACTCCCGATTGCGAACAAAATTCGAGCCACCCAGTATCTACTTACTAATGGACCGAAGCCCTTTACAAAGAGATAGGCCAGCACTATAACACCTGACATCGTCGTCGTGTAGCGACAACCATGAAAAAAATACGCGTCAGTGCTGTCCTGAAAGCGACCGCCACTGGAGCAATCGAGGTCTCGGATACAAGATCATGCGTACCCTGGTGACAATTGCAAAGAACACGTTGATCGAGACACTGCGACAACCCGTCTACGCGGTCATCATTTCTATCGCCCTGCTACTCTTCCTGATCAGCCCATCGTTAGCCATGTACACGATGGACGATGACAACAAACTCTTACGTGAAATTGGGCTCTCTACGCTCTTCTTGACGAGCTTGTTCGTGGCAATCTTTTCCGCATCCGGGGCGGTTTCGGTGGAATTGGAAAATAAAACCATCATGACGGTGCTGACCAAGCCCGTGCAACGTCCGATATTCCTGATTGCCAAGTTCCTCGGGGTCATGGTGGCCGTGGCCCTGGCGCACTACATTTGCACGGTCGCCCTGCTGATGGCGATCCGGCACGGGGTCATGGAGACAGCCTCGGACACGCACGACTGGACCGTCCTTGGCGCCGCCGGGATCATTGTCGTCGCGACGGCGTTGCTCAGCGCCTTCTTCAATTACATGTACGACTGGAAGTTCACCTCCACGGCCATCGTGATTGCGGCGATTCTCGCCACCGCCGCCATGGTCTTCTTCATCTTTATAGATGAGCACCTGAAGTTTAACCCCAAGGAAAATGGCCTCCACGCCCTCGACATCTATGGCTCGATCCTGCTGTTTCTGGCGGCGATGATCATTGCCGCCCTGGCCGTGGCGGTTTCCACCCGATTCAATACCATGGTGACCCTCTCCGCCTGTGTAGGCATCTTCCTCCTGGGCCTGATCAGCGACTACGCCTTCGGCAGGTTTGCGGAGACACATCTTTGGGCCAGGATTGGGCGTTTCCTCGTGCCGAATCTGCAGGTTTTCTGGATCAGCGATGCGATTTACGAAGGCAGCCGGGTGCCGCTGAGCTACATCTTCATCAGCGGCTCATACGCCCTCTGTTACACCGGGGCCATCCTGGCGCTGGCTGTCGCCCTCTTCCAGAGAAGGCAAATCGGCTGAGTCCTACGTGAGGGACTTGACCATGGCGATTTCGTCGCATTCCTGCTGCTTGGGACACCGGGCACAGTCGCTCCAGACTTTCATCGGCAATGCCTCTTTAGTGACAATGGTGAACCCCAGCTTCTGGAAGAAGCCCGGCTCCAGGGTAAGGGCGAAAACCCGTGGCAGGCCGAGATGGCGGGCCTGATCGACCGCGGCCGTGACAAGGATCGTCCCAACGCCCCGATTTCGGTGGCCCGGGTCCACCGCAAGGGACTTGATCTCCGCCAGGTCCGACCAGATCACCTCCATCGCGCAGCAGCCGATCACCGCGCCGTTTTCCTCGACCACCGAGAACGTCTGGAGGTTCTCGTAGATCTCGGCCAGCGACCGGAAGAGCATCTTGTCATGCTCCGCGTAGTAGTTGATCAGCGTACTGATCGTTTTCGCATCTGAAACTCTTGCACCACGGACGTCCATGCCGGCAGTATAACGAACGCCGAGCCTTTTTCAATGGATATCCCCGCCATCGCCGGTGCAAACACAGAGTCGCTCCGCGGCAGAGCCCGTATGTCAAGCGACTTGGCGTTTGCCCTGAGTTGGCCGTACAGCCCCTTGCCAGGCGGACCGGTGTTCGCCTATAATACCACCTTTTCAGAGAACCCCTATGAGAGATGGGCCCATGAGCACAACAGCACCGGAACAAGTGAGCCAACTGAAGCGTGGCACCGTGGAGGTTTTCACGGAGCAGGAGCTGGGCCAGCGGCTGACCGAGGCCGCGCAGGGCGGGCCGGCAGCTGCGGGTCAAGCTCGGCCTGGACCCGACCAGCCCGGACATCCACCTCGGCCACACGGTCGTCCTGCGCAAGATGCGGCAGTTCCAGGACCTCGGCCACAAGGCCGTGCTCATCATCGGCGACTACACCGCCCGCATCGGCGACCCGACCGGCCAGAACACCACCCGGCCCATGCTCTCGCCCGAGCAGATCGAGCGAAACGCCAAGACCTACTTCGAGCAGGCCGGCAAGATCCTCGACACCTCGCCCGACAAGCTCGAAGTCCGCCACAACAGCGAATGGCTGGCGGACCTGCGTCTGGCCGACATCATCCGGCTGGCCGGCACGATGACCGTCGCCCGCATGCTCGAGCGCGACACGTTCGAGCTATCCGCTACAAGAAAGGCGACCCCATCGGCGTGCACGAGTTCCTCTACCCGCTGATGCAGGGCTACGACTCCGTCATGATCCGCAGCGACGTCGAGCTGGGCGGCACCGACCAGACCTTCAACAATCTCGTCGGCCGGGACCTCCAGCGGCTCAACGATCAGCTGCCCCAGATCGTCATCACCATGCCCATCCTCGTCGGCCTCGACGGCGAGGAGAAGATGAGCAAGTCCAAGGGCAACTACGTCGGCGTCACCGACGAGCCCTCCAACATGTTCGGCAAGATCATGAGCATCTCCGACGGCATGATGGAGAACTACTTCACGCTGCTGACCGACCTGCCGATGGAGCGGATCGCCGAGCTGACGAATCCCGGCAAGACGCACCCGAAAGAAGCGAAAGTCCTGCTGGGTAAGACCATCGTCGCGCAATTCCACGGGCCACAGGCCGCCGACAGCTGCCGCTGCCGAGTTCGAGAAGGTCTTCGCCCAGGGCCAGCTGCCCGACGACATGCCGGAAGTCGCCCTGCCCGAGGTTCCAATCAGCGTCAAGAACCTGCTGACCACCTGCAAACTGGTCGAGACCGGCGGCGAAGCCAAGCGCATGGTTCAGCAAGGCGGCGTCAGCATCGACGGCCAGAAAGCCGCCGATCCGAACACGGAAGTCCTCCCGCGTGACGGCATGGTCGTCCAAGTCGGCAAACGCCGCTTCGCCCGGTTGCGAGTGAAATAGGCATGGCCGGCAAACGAAAGAAACGGGCTGGCAAGGCACATCCAGAACCGCCGGACGCTGTCCAAGACGCGATCGATTACGGCATTGACATCTCGGCACTTCGGGACAACCTGGCCCTGACTCCGGCCGAGCGACTCCAGCGCCATGAGATCGCCCTCGACACGGTTGAAATGCTCCGAAAGGCAAAGCGCGTGTGAGTAGCCGCTTTCTCAACCTGTTGCAGCGTCTTGTCCAAGCCCACGTGGACTTTGTGATCATCGGTGGTTACGCGGGCGTCGTGCACGGCTGCACGTACGTCACACAGGACGTGGACATCTGCTGTGATTTCTCGCCTGCGAACCTCCTGGCCCTGCAAGAGGCTGTCTCCGATCTGCATCCCGTTCATCGAATGACACCAGGCCGGACGCCACTGGAACCGACCGATGCAAACGTCTCAGAGTCCAAGAACCTGTACCTCGACACGGACCTCGGCCGTTTGGATTGCCTCAGTACAATTGAGGGCATCGGCAGCTATGAACAGGTCAAGCAGGTCAGCGAAACCATCGAGGTCGAGGGCATGCAATTGCGCGTGCTGACGGTAGACGCGTTGATCGCAGCCAAGGAGGTCATGCGTCGGCCCCGCGACAGAGAGACTATGCGTCAGCTCAGAGCGATCAAGGAGCTCAGACGCGACCAGTCGTGACGGAACTGGGCTATCATCAATTGAAGGCGATCCAGTCGAGGGACACGGAGCCGCTCTTGACGAGGACCTTGAGTTGGTTCGCTCCTTGTGAAAAGAGAATGGCTTTCAGCGGGACCTCGCCCCACTCTGTCGCGTTGATGGTCACGTCCTGAGTGTGGCCATTGGCGGATAACTCGATTACGGCCGGGCCGCCGTCAGCCCTGACCTTCATCACCGGTGTATAGTCTCGTGCCGTCTGGCTCTGGATCTTGTATGCGGTCCACTCACGCTCGGTCAGCCTGATCCCCTGCTCCGCACTCCGGCGGCCGCCCCCCGCAATCTGTTCGACGAGCACGGGCTCCGACACACGGTAGTACTTGGACCTCTGCGCCATATCGTTGACGAAGTAGGATTGGTTGGGTCCATCGTGGCCGTAGTTCTCCGCTTCAACTCTACCCGGCACCCGACGAAAGATGGCGTTCACCACGTCGGGGAAATACACGCAGTTCTGGAGCTTGATGTTCTCAACCACCTGATCGAATGCCTTCTGCGCCACTCCAGCGGAGGGTTTGTCCCCGCTACGGGTGTAGGCTCGGATGGCGTCCCATCCTTCCGGGGCCTTGATCGAGTACGGCGTGTTCGTCGTATCCATCTTCTTCCAGGGCCAGAACGACCAGCCGATATTGTTGGCCTCGAAGTACTGCGTGGTCGCCCAATAGATGGCGTTGTCCTTCTCGCCGGTCTCGCCGACCCAGACCGGCGTATTGAGCTTCTTTCGATGCTCCACGAATCGGCTGATGTCGTTGAGCTTCGTCGGACGCTCCCAGCAGTAGAAGTGGAACTGGTGGAACACGTTGCTGTCAAAGGGAGTGGAGAATACGGACCAATCGTTGGCCCAGTCGCAGCCTTCCAGCGTGATCATGTGTCGCTTATCGACTTCGCGGATCGCGGCGGTGATGCGCTTGTAGAGGGGTTCGAGCTGATCTTTGTACTTCTCCGCGGCGCCGGTGCGCTGCGGCAGGGGCTCGTTCAGCAGGTCGTAAGCGGCGACGGTCGGCTCATCCTTGTAGCGGCCGGCGATCCTGGCCCAGAGATCGACCAGCCGGTCCTGGTTCCTCTTATCCATGAACAATCCGGGTTGATCGTTGGGGCTATCGTCAATGTTCGCGCCCGTCTGGCCGCCGGGTGCGCCGTGCATGTCGATGATCACGTACAGGTCGTGCTTGCGGCACCAGCTAACGAGATTGTCCAGCAACTGAAAGCCCTCATCGACGTATGTGGCGTTGTCCCCTTCGGTCAGGAACAGGCGTGCGTTCAGCGCGGGACGCACGGAGTTGAAGCCGAGTTCAGCGATCCGTGCGATGTCGGCCTCGGTGATGCAGTTCTTGCGGAATCCGGACCAGAAGCGAGCCGCGTTCTCCGGACCGATCAGATCGCTGACGACCTTCTCGATCGTTCGCGGTCGATCCGCCTGGCCCGCGAAACGCCACATGTAGCCTTCCGGCAGCATCCAGTTGCCCAAGCCGACGCCTCGAAGCAGGACCTTCCTGCCGCTCTCATCGACCATGTCCTGTCCCTGGGTCCGTAGGAATGTCAAAGCCCCAAACGCCTGCGAACACGCCAGTGTAACCATGAACAACGTGCCGAACGCCAGGACTGTTCTGCGATGACGCATCTCCGTCTCCTTGATCAGTTTCTTACTCGACCTGCGGGCGACTTCGTCACACCGGAACAAAACAACGGGTCGTCGCATGAACCATGCTGGCCGAGATCGCTGAAACCGTCAAGGAAAAAGGGACGCTACTCCGACTGTGCGTATTCGCTCATGCCCTGGAAATCGACGACCACGACCGGCTCGTCCCCTACCACCCAGGCATCGTGACCGGGGGCAAGCAGGGAGACATCGCCGGGATGGCAGTCAAATTCCGTCCCATCGTCCATGTGGATGCGGATCACGCCGGATAACTGGTACTGGAAATGGGGAGCCTCACAACTGTCTGTCTTGGCAATCGGCTGAACCGATTCCGACCATCGCCAGCCGGGCTCGAGAGTGGCACGGCCGACGACGACCCCGCCGATCTTCACCAGTTCCAGACGCCCGTTCGGGAATTCGCGAACCTCATCCGGATGCTCGAAGCTCTTCACTTCACTCTTTTCCAAAACCGCTGCAATCTGTTGCTCTTTCATATGTTCACCTTGAGAAGGCCGCCTCTTCGCGGCACAAAAGCATTCCAGAAAATCTTCTGACTCCTGCGTTTCATCAAAATTGACTACGCCGGCGCAGCGGAAGGCAGATGAAGGATTTTGCTCAGGCCACCCTGCGTAATCTGCCTACATGGGGTTTCATATCTGTAAGATACGCCGGTGCGGAATGGGTATCGGGTCTCAATCGGCCCTTTGAACTGCTCCACACCAGGATCGTAGAGATGCAAGCCACTGACCCGGGCCGGATATGGTGTCAGCAAGGGCGGTCTTCTTAGGCCGTGCGAGGGCGGGATTGTGGATCAGCGGATTTGCCTATTCTCTTGCGGGGATGTCATGACCGGCCGGGGCATCGACCAGGTCCTGCCCTATCCGGGCGAGCCGCAGTTGTTCGAGCTTTACGTCCAGGACGCCCGGGACTACGTGGACTTGGCTGAGGCAGCCTACGGCCGAATCCCCCGCCCCGTCCCCCTTGAGTACATCTGGGGCGTTGCCTTGGAGGAACTCGCGCGGGCCGGGGTGGATCGGCGAATCATCAATCTTGAGACGAGCATCACCACGAGCAATGACCATTGGCCGGACAAGGAAGTGCACTATCGCATGAACCCGCGGAACATCGGCTGTCTTACGGCCGCCGGGATCGACTGCTGTGCTCTGGCCAACAATCACGTGCTGGATTGGGGATACGAAGGACTGGCCGAGACGCTTGCGACGCTGGACGAGGCAGGCATCCGGCACGCGGGGGCCGGCGCCAATGCAGCCGAGGCCCAAGCACCCGCCGTGCTGGACGTGCCCGGCAAAGGGCGTGTCCTGGTGTTTTCGTTCGGGTCGGTGACCAGCGGCATCCCGCCGCAGTGGGCAGCCACAGAGGACCGGCCCGGCGTGAATCTGCTGGCGGACTTGTCGGAGGAAACCGGCTCTCGCGTGGCAGCCGGAATGCGGCAGGCCCGAAGACCCGACGACATAATCGTCGCATCCATCCACTGGGGAAGCAACTGGGGCTACGAGATCCCAGAAGCCCAGATCAGGTTCGCACATCGCCTCATCGACGAAGGAGTCGATCTCATCCACGGCCATTCCTCGCACCACATCAAGGCACTGGAACTCCACCACAGCCGGCCGATTCTCTACGGCTGCGGTGACTTCCTGACGGACTACGAGGGAATCGAAGGTGATGAGCGCTATCGCGGTGACTTGGCGGGGATGTACTTCGTCACCCTCTCGCCCACGGAGGACGAGCCCGCGCAAGTACGGCTGGTCCCGATGCAGGTCAGACACTTCCAACTCAGCCGCGCCTCCGCGACGGATGCCCGATGGATATGGCAGATGCTCAACAGGGAAGGTGCACAATTCGGCACGGCGGTCTCCCTGAACGCGGACAATTCCCTCACCGTTTGAGCGGCTGGTACGCATTCCCATGCCACGGGCCTGCCGAAAAACCACCAAAATGGTGAATGACTTGGGGGTTTGGGCGTCTATATAATTGATCGGGCCCGGTCGTGACCGGCGAGCAAGCGATCAATGTTCACGTACGGCGAAAGGAGAGACGAATGGCTGAGGGAAAACGTCCCGGTGGTCTGACCGCCCTGGCGGTCATCAACTTCATCTTCTTCGGATTCAGTATCTTATCGATTGTCGGCTTGGCGGCATTCTTCGCGCTCGTGGACATGGTGCCCACGGACAAAATGGATGCGACACAAAAGGCCCAGCTCGAGGCGATGCAGAGTATGGGGACTCCGATGCTTGTCCTCATCCTTGTCCTCACCGCGCTATCCGGCATGCTCCTGCTCCTGTCCGGCATCGGCTATCTGCAGCAGAAGAAGGTCCTGGGTCGGATGCTGGGCAATGTCTATGGAGTCCTGACGATCGTAAGCAGCATCGTCTCGGGACTGATGTTCAGCGCCGAGCTCGGGGGAGGCTTCAACATCGGGACGATCATCGGCCTGGTCTATCCCATCCTGACCCTTGTTCTGATCAACACGACGTTTAAGGACGACCTGACGAACTGAGTATCGTCAGGCCGGAAGTGGAGTTGCCCAGCGATGAATCTCAAGACGCTGAACGCCCGCCATATCTGGCTCATCAGCCTTCACTGGAGCCGCCATGCGGTGCGCAGCGGCGCAGGTCTCGTATACCTGATGATCGCGCTGATCTTTGGGCTTTCCGTCGCCCATTCGGTGATCATGCCCGTCGAGCAACTGATGACCATGCAGAAACGGCAAATAGGCCACACAGACCCCGAAGCCATCCGCAACACCATCATCACGGTGGGCCAGCCGATCGCCCAGTTCGTCCTGGGACTCAAGTCCATGTCCGACGTTTCACGCGAAGCCGCCACTGACTCTCAGATGGTTCCGCTGAGTGCGGGTCCTGCGCGTCTTGATCCCTGGACCGACTTTCTCCTGGAAGACCGGCCAGCCCTGCTTTCAGCCATCTTCCTGATCCTCTTATTCGGCATGCCCTTCGCGATTTCCTTCCTGGCCTTCAACCAGGTCACGGGCGACATTCAGAGTCACGGCCTGCGCTATCTCCTCCTGAGGACCGAGCGAGGCAATATCTACTTCGGGCGTTTCCTCGGCACGGCGGCATTCTCCACGGCGGTCATGGCGGTGATCATCGTCACCATCACGCTGTACCTGGGCCTGCGGGTCAAGCTCTATCCCGCGGCGGAACTGGCCGCTTGGGCGGTGCACGGCTTCGTCGCCCTGGCGATTCTCATGCTGCCCTATATCGCCGTCTGTTCGATCCTCTCAGCGTCTGTGGACTCGCCTTTCCTCTCGCTGATACTGGCGAAGCTGACCATCGGCGGCGTCCTGCTTCTGGCGATCCTGGGCGGCCTCAAGTGGGAGGCGATGAAGCTCATCAAGTACGCCCTGCCGTGGGGATGGCAGAACCATCTGCTGCACCCGGACCCAAGTCACTGGCTCGGCGCGGGCCTGGCGTGCCTGCTGTACACGGCGATCTTCCTGATGCTGGGATACCTCCGTTTCGAAACGCGCGACCTATAGGTATGACGATGACACCTGCGGTATCCATCAAGGGACTATCCAAGAGATTCGGCCGAACGCAGGCCCTGAATGATGTATCGTTCGAGGTGCCGGCCCATTCCATCTTCGGACTGCTCGGGCCCAACGGGGCGGGAAAGACCACCCTCTTCTCGCTCACCGCCAACTTCCTCAAGGCCAACTCGGGCACTGTCGAAGTCCTCGGCATCGACACGCGGTACATCTCCCGGCTGCGCGGCCGTCTCAGCATCCTGCCGCAGGATGCGCAGTTCCAGCGCAACGTACCCATCCTCGATCAGCTCGTCTTCTTCCGGCGGCTCGCCGGCCGTACGAGACAGCAGGCACAGGAGGAGGTGCTGCACACGCTGGGCATGGTGGGCCTGCAATCGGTGGCCCGGAGACGCGTGAGCAGCCTGTCCCACGGCATGGTCAAACGGCTGGGCGTCGCACAGGCGTTCCTGGGACATCCGGAAGTGATTCTTCTGGACGAGCCAACGGCGGGACTCGATCCGGCCAATGCCCGACAGGTCCGCGACCTGGTCAAGCAGTTGCAGGAACGCGCGACGATCCTGGTAAGCTCCCACAATCTGGCCGAGATCCAGGAATTGTGCGATCACGTGGCGATTCTGGACCACGGCCGCATGGTCCTGGCCGGCTCGGTCGATGAGATCACGCGCTCCAATCGCGAATGCGAGCTTGACCTGTCTCGTCCGCTGCAGGACGGGGAGTTGCAGCGTCTCAGCGCCATCCGTGGCGTGCGAAGCGTGGAGCAGACCTCTGCCCCGGCGGGCCACGCGAACCACAATGCGCGGTCGGCCGAGTATCTCGTGAAACTCGACCTGTCCGCGGAGCAGGTCGATCAGGATGCCGTCATCGCTGCTCTTCTAAAGACCATCCTGGACATGGGCATCACGCCACGCAGGCTCGCCGAGGGCCGCAGCCTGGAACGCCAGTTCCTCGAACTGACCGGCCACCCGCCGGCGTCGCCAATTGGCGAATCCCGCATCTCGTAAGTCGCGTAACTACAGCAGCACCAATTCCTCGAACTACAGAGACTACATCCCGTACGCATGGGAGTACCGACCCGTGTGGCCATGAGCGGACCGCGCGGAATGTCAACAGCCAAACACGATGGTGAAGGGAGACACGATGGCAAAGATTGGCCTGTTCTACGGCAGCACGACCGGCAGCACCTTGAAGGTCGCAGAGCTGATCCAGAAAGCGTTCGAGCCGGACAGCGTGGAGATCATCGACGTGGGCAAAGCATCGCCGGAGGACCTGAGCAAGTATGACGTGCTGATCCTCGGCACTTCGACCTGGCACTGGGGGGGCCTGCAGGATGAATGGGCCACGTTCGAAGACCAACTGACGGAGGAGGTTCTGGCGGGCAAGACCATTGCCTTCTTCGGGCTGGGTGACCAGAAACGCTACCCCGACCACTTCGTAGACGGAATCGGGCTGCTCTACGACAAGGTCAAGCCCACGGGGGCCCGCATCGTCGGGACGTGGCCCAGGGACGACTACGACTATACGGCCTCCGCCGCCGAACTCGATGGCCGTCTCGTCGGCCTGGCACTCGACGAGGATAACGAGCCCGGCAAGACCCGCGACCGTGTCCAGCGATGGGTCAACCAACTCAAGAAGGAGCTGCGCTGACCATGCCTAATAAGCTGTGTCCCACGCTCTGACTGCAACAGTTGCCGCTTGCGAGACGCGAGAGTGGCGGATATTCTTAGCCTGTGACATAGTGACGTTCGGTACGGTCGAAGATGTTCCTGATGGACAGGGGATGGCCCTATGGACGCGATTCCGGTGCCGGTGCAGGCCGGCGTGCACGCACGCTACAATCTGGCCTATATCTGGCTGATCTGTTTGGCCGCGGCGATGGGCGGCTTGCTGTTCGGATACGACTGGGTCGTTATCGGCGGGGCCAAGCCATTCTTCGAGCGATACTTCAACCTCACCAGTGCGGCACAGAAGGGCTGGGCCAACAGTTGCGCGCTGATCGGCTGCCTGGTGGGTGCGCTGATCGCGGGCGTGATGAGCGACAGGTTCGGACGCAAGCGTCTGCTCATCTTCTCGGCCGCCCTGTTCATCGTGACGTCCCTCGGCAACGCGCTGGCGCCGAGTTTCGCTGTGTTCGTCACATGGCGCATTCTGGGTGGCGTGGCCATCGGCCTGGCGTCGAATCTCTCGCCGATGTACATCGCCGAGATTTCGCCCGCCGAGGCGAGGGGGCGGCTTGTGGCGATCAACCAGCTCACCATCGTGGTCGGCATCCTGGCGGCACAGTTCGTCAACTGGCTGATCGTTCAGGATCTTCCGGCCGGATCCAGCGATGAGTTCATACGGGCCTCGTGGTACGGTCAGGCGGGCTGGCGATGGATGTTCGCCCTGACGGCGGCCCCGTCGCTGCTATTCTTCATCAGTATGTTCTTCGTGCCCGAGAGCCCGCGATGGCTGGTCAAAAACGGTGCCAGTGCTCGTGCTCGAGGCGTGCTCGCGCGCATCGGCGGCGATGCGTATGCCGAGGCCGAGGTGCGGAACGTGCAGGCGACGCTGGCTGGTCAGGAGATTCAGCAGGTGCGATTTGCGAGCCTGCTCGAGCCAAGGATGCGCCGGGTGTTGCTGCTCGGCGTAGTGCTGGCCGTGTTCCAGCAATGGTGCGGCATTAACGTGATCTTCAACTATGCGGAGGAGATCTTCCGGGCCGCCGGCTACGACATCTCCGATGTGCTCAAAAACATTGCATGGACCGGCTCAGTGAACCTGGCTTTCACGTTCGTGGCCTTGGGCGTGGTAGACAAGGGTGGGCGCCGGCCGCTGATGCTCCTGGGCTCAGCCGGATTGGCTATCATCTACATCGCCATGGGCCTGTGCTATTACAATGGGGTCAAGGGGCTACCCATGCTCCTGCTCGTCCTGGCCGCCATTGGCTGCTACGCGATGTCGTTGGCACCCGTCACGTGGGTGGTGATCTCGGAGATCTTCCCCAACCGCATCCGCGGCGCCGCCATGTCCGTGGCCGTGACGTCCCTCTGGATCGCCTGCTTTATCCTCACCTACACGTTCCCGATCCTGAACGCCAGTCTCGGCTCCGCGGGCACGTTTTGGCTCTACGCGGCCATCTGCGTCGCCGGCTTCCTTTTCATTCTGCGCAGGCTCCCGGAGACCAAGGGCAAATCCCTGGAGGATATCGAGCGACAGTTGGTGGATTGAAGCGGAACTCCACGTCAGGCCAGGCCATGATCGGCCAGGTACATCCGCAGGGGACACCGGCACAGAATACCGTCACCGAAGGGCAACCCGTACGTGCAATGGCGGCCCCTCTCTTCGAGACAGTCGAGGACGCCGGTGCTACCGATGGGTCTGACACGGCCGAGGGTCTCGAAATTGCAGGTGTGACAAGGATGCTCTCGTGGACATCGTAGTGTGCCGACAATCCGGCGGATATTCTCCTCATGCTCGGGAGGAATCTGCATGGCCTGATCCCCAGTTCCGGGCCGCCCCACCTATGTACAGTATAACCCCGAAATGTGGACCTGCAAACTGATTATACATGTCGTGGGAGATTCGGGGCTCCCATCTTGCTTTCTGCGGGTTCCCCGGTCAGAATAGGATTTGCCGACGGGGACCGATTCGGCCGGCGATGTATGCAGATGGACAAGAGAGTAGTAGGCAAGGAATCTGGCTTGTGTGGAGCTTGGATGAGCGCCGATAACCAGTCCAGTGGCGGTGATCGGGGGCCTGTGAAACGGCGGCGCCCTCGGTACAGCGGCACGCACCCGAAGAGCTACGCGGAGAAATACAAGGAGCACAACCTCGAGGCCTACCCGGAAATCGTGGCCCATCTCCACGAAAAGGGCACGACGCCCGCCGGCAGCCACGTGCCTGTCCTGGTGGAGGAGGTCATGGAATGGCTGGGACCCGCGCCCGGCGAAGTCGTCGTGGACTGCACGGTTGGTTACGGCGGCCACGCCCTGGAGTTCATGAGGCGAGTCGGACCCGCGGGCCGGTTGATCGCCCTCGATGTCGACGCCGCCGAGCTGGAGCGCACCCGCCAACGGCTGAGCAAGGAAAATGTGCCCGTGAGTTTCCATCACAGCAATTTCGCGGGTATCGCCAAGGTGCTGAACAAGGAGAAACTCGACGGCTTCGACGTCATCTTCGCCGACCTCGGCGTTTCGAGCATGCAGATCGACGATCCCGAGCGAGGCATGAGCTATAAACACGAAGGCCCGCTCGATCTGCGCATGGACGATCGAATCAGGCAAACCGGCGCCGACCTGCTCAACAGCCTTTCCGAGGAGGAACTGGCAAATACGTTGTGGGAGCTGGCGGATGAGCCTGACCATCGCAGGATCGCCCGCATGATTGTCGCCCGCCGGGCCGAGCAGCCGATCGCGCGGACCTCGCAGCTTGTCCAGATCGTCTTCGATGCCAAAAGCCTCGATGCGAGAACCTGGCGCCGCCAGCAGCAAGCCTCAGAATCCGGCACTCTGCACCCCGCCGCCCGCACGTTCCAGGCCCTGCGCATCCTGGTCAATAATGAGCTGGGCTCGCTGAAAGAGCTCCTTCGCGTCGCCCCCTACTGCCTGCGTCCGGGCGGACGAATCGGTATCATCAGTTTCCATAGCGGCGAAGATCGCGTCGTCAAGCAGTCGTTCCGTGAAGGCATCCGAACCGGCACCTACGAGTCAATATCCAGAGATGTCATTGTCCCACAACCCGAGGAGATTCGCACCAACCCCCGCAGCGCCTCCGCCAAATTCCGTTGGGCCATCAAACCCCGTCAAAGTTCCGAGTCCAGTCATTGAAGCATCGTGAGACGCCTGTCTTTTGCCGATTGACCGACATGCGGCACGCGGTATACTCTATGCTATCGACGATCTGCTCCCTCATAGGTGTCTTTGCCCTGGAGCCCAGTAGGAGGAACACATGCAAAGGAACGGCATCAGGCACGCCGGTGGCGCGATGCTGTTACAGGCATTGATCGCGGCCGCACTGCCGGTCTGGGCTGCCCAAGCCGCCGTCCGCGAGGAGAATTTTGATCGTGAGCCGGCCGACTGGGAGGGGGTCAATAATCGTAACACTCATTTCGAGCCAAGGATCGTCACGCAGGATTTCGGCTACAGTTCCACCAGCCATGCAGGCGGCAGGCCGGGCGAGGTCGGCGGCACACTCCATCCGGCGGGTGAAGCCGCCTACTACGCCTACCGGCTGCCCGTGCCTCTCACGCTCGATGACCCGATGAGCGCCTCAGGCAAAATGTTCGTCGCTCAAGGTCCCGGCCATTTCCTGCTGGGCTTCTTCAACGCCGGCACGCTCAATGAATGGCGAACGCCCAACGCTCTGGTGGCCCGCATCAACATCCGAGGCGAGACCTTCCACTGCCATTTCGAATACGGCACCAGCCGCTGGCGCTGCGGCGCGGGTGTCATCGGCGAGATCGTCCCCGGCGAGCGCATCCAGGCGAAGGAGAATCCCTGCGGCCGCGTCTACCAATGGCAGCTCACGTATGACCCCAACGGAGCCGCGGGCAGCGGCCTGTTGACCTTCACGCTCGACAACGAGACCGCCACCTGCGCAATCGCGAAGGAGCACCGGGCTGACGGCGCTACGGTCACGCACTTCGGCATTCTTCCGATCCCCAAGACCTGGGACAGCCCCGGCAAGGCGTGGATCGATGACGTGACAATCAACGGAAAGCGGTTCGATTTCCGTGGGGAGCCGGGATGGGAGGCCTTCAACAACCGCCGCACATACGAAACAAAGGACACTCGCCCGCGATTCGACTTCGGCTGGAGCCCCACCCACTGGGCCGGTGGCCAGTCCGCCGGAGAACTGGGCGGCCTGATCTTTCGCGGTGACTGTCGCGAGCCGGCCCACATGGGAGCCTACGGCGCCCGCCTGGGGACCCTTACCCTCGACACGCCCCTCTACGCGAGCGGCAAGGTCACCGTGCATCGCGCCATTTCCGACAGCACGGCCTCCATCGGGTTCTACAACTCCACCTGGAGCCTGTACGTCAACCCACGACAGGATCAGGGTATCCCAATGGACTACCTCGGCATCAACATCGAGGGCCCATCGTCCGAGGGCTTCTTCTTCTATCCCGTGTATCGGGTGCACGGTGATATCGCCGGTGCTCTGGGCGGCGGATCGGGCAAGGCCCCGCACATTTATCCCGACCGCGTGGTCCATGATTGGACGTTGACGTACGACCCTGCCGGGGCCGATGGCTGCGGCCAAATCACCGTCACTCTCGACGACCAGACCTGCACGCTGGACCTCGAACCGGGCGCCAAAGCCGCCGGCGCCACGTTCGACCGCTTCGGCATCTGCACCCCCTGGATCGACGGAAACAGCGTGACCGCTTTCTTTGACGACATTCAATACACATATAACGCAGACTCATCCACTACTAAACGAAGGAGGACTCCTTGAAATCGCAAACGATACCGACCGCAAGCCTTACAGCCGTTCTGATGTTCGCAGCGATCTCGCACGCCGAGATCAAGACGATTGTCGGCCATCACCGCAACCAGGACGCCTCGCCCGATTTCAAATTCACAGACGTCCCTGCGCCATCGCAGAGTGACGCGGCGGGCAAGGCCACGTTCACCATCGTCGATGGCCAGAGGGACCGCAACGGCGGCGACGTGGACAAGCTCCACGACGGCAAAATCCCCACCGAGGACGACCAGCCGGCCCATAACTTCTTCTTCGGCATGGGCGCCGATGGCGGCCGGATCCTGGTGGACCTCGCGAGCCTCACCACCATCAAGCAGGTCAACACGTATTCCTGGCATCCGGACACGCGCGGGCCGCAGGTGTATACGCTATATACCGCTGAGGGTGACGCCAACGGCTTCAATCCTCAGCCCAAGAAAGGGACCGATCCGCAGACGTGCGGGTGGAGGCGGCTCGCACAGGTCGATACGAGGCCGAGGCAAGGGAACAGCGGCGGGCAGTACGGCGTCACTATCTCAGACTCGGCCGGCCTGCTCGGCAGGTTCCGTTATCTGCTGTTCGATGTCTCTCGCACCGAAGCAAACGACCCGTTCGGCAACACATTCTACAGCGAGATCGATGTGGTCGAGCCCAATGCGCCCGTGATTGCCGCTGCGCCTGCGATCCAGCCGGCCGGTGAGGTGCGAAAGGAAACCGTCGAGACCGAAGGTGGATACGAGATCACGATCGAGACGACAGAAACACCCGACATGACGGAGTGGGCACATAAGGACCTAGCCCCGGTAGTGCGGCAGTGGTATCCGAAACTCGTCAAGATGCTGCCGAGTGAAGGATATGAGGCCCCCAGGCGGGTGAGCGTCACGTTCAGCGCGAACATGCAGGGCGTGGCAGCAACGGGCGGAACACGGGTCCGCTGTGCCGCTGGCTGGTTCCGGCAAAACCTGCAGGGCGAGGCCAAGGGCGCCGTCGTGCACGAGCTCGCCCACGTGGTGCAGAACTATGGGCAGGCAAGGCGCACCAATCCGAACGCCACACGAACGCCGGGATGGGTCGTCGAGGGCATTTGCGACTACATCCGCTGGTTCCTGTACGAGCCCCAGACGCACGGCGCCGACATAACGGCCAGGAACATTTCCCGGGCCCGGTATGATGGCAACTATCGCATCAGTGGCAATTTCATCAACTGGGTCACCGAGACGTACGACAAGGACATTGTCCACAAGCTGAACGCGGCCGCTCGCGAGGGCAAGTACAGCGAGGACCTGTGGAAGACAGCCACCGGACACACCCTCCAGGAACTCGGCGACGAGTGGAAGGCAAGTCTGGAGAAGAAAATCGCCGCCGAGGCCTCGAAGGACAGCAAGGAGTAACTACCTGGGTGCCCCATGGGGGATTCGCACGAGCGTGTAGCTGTACGGCTGGAGCTTGAGCGATAGCCCGGTGCCACTCAATTGCACGGTGCTCGTCGCGGGGGCGATCGCCCCGGGGGCTTCAAGCGTGTTCTGGGCCCAGGGCACATCGGCGGCAAGGGTCTGGACCTGTGCCTGCCCAGCAGGCTCGAAATCCTTCATCGCGATGTCCATTTCAATCGGCTCGGTCCCCTTCTGCACAATGGATAGCAGCAGGTCACCATCGGAGGTCCGGGCGGCCAGGGCGTCGAGCATCTTGTAGCTCCAATCCTTCGTCACGTTCCGTAGCTCGGGCAAGACCAGAGGGGCTTTGCCGGACGGGCAGGTCAGCTCCATCTTGACGGGCATCGTTCCCGCAAAGGCAGCGAACATGGATTGCGCATAGTGGCATGGGTTCGCAAAGACGCGCTCACGGCTCTTGCGCAGTCCGCCACCATGGTTGACCGTGGCCGAGTGGGTCACCATCTCGACGAATGGGGCTAAGCGAACCGCCGCGTGGTAGACCAGGAGATCGTACAGCCCCTCCGCATGTGTAGGGGGACTTACGAGCTTGTCATGTGTGAGTCGCCTCGGCCCATCGGACGAACCGCCCTGCCCGATATGGGCGAACATCTGGAGCTCCGTAACCGCCAGACGCGGGTCCTTGATCCCACCGGCTTCCATGTCCTTGCGAAGGGCCGCCCATTTCTGCTCCAGCACCTCCGGCACCGCCATGAAATCACGGAACACATCGAGCGGCTCCGTGCTCGGCGGGACGTCGCCGCCAATGAGCGGGTGGTCCGTCGTGGCCTGCATCAGATCGGCGGCCCCGGCGATCAGCGTGTCGTTCCATGCCTTGCCCCACATCACCGGCGCGCCACAAGCGTAGAGCTTGATGCCCGGATCGGCCGCAAGCATGGCCTTCACAAATCGCCTGTACCGATCCACGTAGCCTTCCGCGGTCGTCCAGTGATATTGCCACGATCCCCAAAGCTCGTTGCCGACTTCCCAGTGCCTGATGTTGTAGGGTTGCGGATGGCCATTGGCCGCGCGGAGCTTTCCCATGGAGGTTTCCGGCCCACCGTTGCAGTACTCGATCCACTGGGCGGTCTCCTCAGGCGTGCCGCTGCCGGCATTCACGCAGATCATCGGCTCGCACCCGACGGCCCGGCAGAACGCGATGAACTCGTCGGTGCCGAAGAAGTTGTTCTCCTGCTGTCCCCAGGCATAGTTGGGCAGAGTCGGCCGTTGCTCGATGGGCCCGATGCCGTCGCGCCAATGATACGTACTGACGAAATTGCCGCCGGGCCAGCGAAGAATCGGCAGCCGGGACTCCTTCAGGAACCGAATGACATCGGGGTCGCTGTGATTGACATGATCGGCAGGATACAGCAGCATAGTATCGATCACGAACTGGCCGGCTTGATCCGCCGTTACCGCGAGCCTGTACGCCTTGTCGGCCGGCAGACCCGCGGGTACTTCAAGACTCCCATCGAATCTGCGCCATTCGGCCGTCACCGGGGAGATCGCCGCCTTGGCGCACGTCTGCCCGTCAGGGCCCATAAGCGACACCGTCAGCGAATCGACGTTCGGCGAGCGGACCCACAGCGTGACCTCGAACTTGCGAACCCGGTGAAGAGGCAGCCACGTCCACTGCATGATCCCTTGCCCCGGATCGTGGGCAGCGACACGTTGCGCTCGCCCGCCGGCCAAGCCGGTGTCCGGGCTGGTCTCGACTCGCCCGAGTTTGGCCCACCAGCATGCCAGGCCCTGCATTCGAGAGGTGACCAGATTCTCCGCCTCGCCCTGCGGCCAACCCCAGCGGCCGGCATCGCCGCGAATCGCCCGGGCGATCTGCTCGTGGTCGTAGTGGAACGTCGCGAGACCGTCGGGCGACATCTGGCCCGTCGAGAACGGGTAATCGCTGAACGTCGGGTTCTTGAGAATCTGGGCCTCCATGCCGTTCGTGACGTTGAAATACAGGTGCTCGCAGAATTTGCCCGTGATGTATCGCGGCACCGGGTACTTTGACGTCTCAGCCGCATGCACGACAAGCGACGCCTTGCTCATCCCAGGCGGCGATATGGATGGCGACGCCTCCCTGCCACCCTGTGCTACACATGCCGACAAGCAGAATACGATCACCGCCCACCGTGCCTGTCCAACGAATCTTCTCATAGTTGCCCTCATCAGGATTTGTGCGTATACCTCCAAGCCATTGCCTTGGACGACTCAGCCATCATACTCACGTGAATTCTGTGAGGCAATGCCGAAAACGCAGCCCCGTCTTGCTCTCAAATAACCCCGTTTTCAAGCTAAGAACGCCATTTTGCGTATATCTGCAGATTATGTGTGAAAATAGGTAGTTTAAGTGTTGACCGAAACGCACATATAGGGTAAATTAGATCGTTGAACGTACGAGGACAGGGATGGTCTTACGTCACGATGGTGGAGTGCGGGTGATGCTCAATGGAGGGTTACCCCCCGCTGAATTTGCACCGCAGACAGGTCAGGCGAACCTGGAGCGATATCGCCTGGTCTTGTGGTGCTGGGTTGGGAGACGAAGATGAGAAGCGTCCAAGTCCTGATCGCCGTGGCGGCTGCCCTGATATTGAGCCAGACCGCCGTAGCCGCACCTACCTGGGTCCTTGTCGATACTTTGACCGTTCCGGCCACTGGCGGCCCTGTCACTTCCGCCGTCACCCTGGGTTTGGGCGACAATTACCTGTTTGAGGTCCTCGGAACGTTCGACGCCGGTGCCTCGATCACCGCTGATGCCGAATACTCCTCCGGCCCGACCAGCTTCGTCTGGCAGGATTTGGTCGAGGGCTACGAGAGCTACGGCGAGGGACTCATTGAACTACGCATCGACGGCGTCTTCGTCGAGTGGGGCCCGTTCAACCCGAACCATGTGTACACGCTGGCCCAGACTGGTGCGGGCAGCACGGTCACATTCGACATCTATGACATCTACTCCCCGAACAACACGGGCTCGCTAACGGTGAACATCTACGAAGCCATTCCCGCCCCCGGCGCGGTCCTGCTCGGCTCCCTCGGCGCCGGCCTGGTCGGCTGGCTCCGTCGGCGAAGAGCCCTGTAACCCGCGAGCTAAACCAACGACTTTTCCGGGCTGCAAGCTACCACTTGCAGCCCTTTCTTTTTTGCCTCATCGCTTCATAGCATCTACCTTCCACCAGAATCCACCGCGGCATTTCCCCTCCGGCGTCGCCAGTCCGATCGAGGCAGAAAAATCTGTGCAAGGGCGGCACGGGCGGCGTATAATATTCCGTATGAAACTACCGAGATTGGAAAAACCGGATCGATATCAGGGGCTGTACGTGTTCGACTTCGGCGACCATGCCGGCGTGGGATTCACCGCCGAGGAGGTGGCCGAGCTCCTGGAGAGCGAGCGGTACAAGGACGGGAAGGTGTATAAGATCCACCGGGCGTATCCCGACGGGCGGCTGGAGCTCAAGGGCGTTCCGGCCGGGAAGTTCCAGTTGGAGACCGGGATGTTCTTTTACTCGCGCGATGAGGCGACGGCAAAGGCCGACTTCCAGCGGCTGGTGAACCTGGCCGTGCGGACCACCCCACCCTGCCGGGCCAAGGTGCATCTCGCCAGGTACGCCGAGGATCAGTACGTCGTGGGGCTGATCTACCCCGCAGAGTACGATGACGAGGTCAGCTCGTGGCTGCTGGAGGGCGAGTATCGCACGGCGGGCGAGGCCGAGGGCGGCACCGGGGCCGTCGAGCGGTACTACCAAGCCAAGCCCGAGATTCTCGACAGGCATCAACTCTTTGGCACGAGCGAGAATGTGAGCCGGACAGGCGAGGAGCTGCTCGCTTCCACAGCCCGTGCGGTTCAACGATAACGACGCAAGCGAATGGGAAAGCCGAAGCTCAAACTCAGGAGATTCTCGCTGCCGCGGCGAAGCGGAAAAGCCGCATGGCTCGGCTACGCCGCAGGCCTGCTCTCGCGACTGCGAATCGGACGCAGGTATAAGGCGACATCCCGCGACTTGCGCAAGCATGATTTCCCCGCGAGCACGCAGCGCATGGGAATTCGTTTCACCGAGCGTATTCGAGACACCTTCCGCTTCCGCTGGCTCAGGCGGACTCGCTGACAACGCCTGTTACTGTCCCCACTGAATCTGATGCCACGCAGCGTCTACATTCTCACGCAACGCCCGGATTGCTCGACAGCGTGCGCCAGATGCAGGATATCCTCACGGATGTATGGAGACAGGAGCATGAGCCTGCCGCGCAGGTGGGCCAGCTCATCCTCCATATCGAGCAGCGAGCGCAGGACCTTCGCCAGCGCATGATGATCACATGCCGAGGGCTCCCGAGGATCCTTTCGAAGCCAGAGCAACCCCTCCTGGCACTTGATGCCGGCGACCAGAACCCCGAAGCCGCCGGTGGGAGTCAGCACGATATTGTCGATGTTCAACGCTGCAAGGCAGTGTTCCTGGCCGGTGAGCTGTCGCACGAGCGGCAGCAGGTGACGCGTGAGGATCGCGGTGACAGCCTGCGCCTGCTGAGGCCGGCTCAGCAAGACATGGCGCCAAGCCTCAGACAGATTGATACCCACGGGTAGCGGCTCGACGAGGTACGCACTGCCCGCCGCCACAAAGAGATCCGTGAACCGCGTGATGAACGGCTGGGTGAAGTTCGGTGAGTCCGCGGATTCGAGCATGGGCCTCAGTTCCACCAGGGACTCTGCCGGCCGGAATTTGTGCAACAGGACAGGCGTAGCATCGCCGCGCCGTACGGCTCGAAAGGATTGCGCCGGCACACCGGCCCAGCTCGGCGGCAGCCTGGATCTCAAAATCGGCGAGTTGCGCCCCGCAACCGCTCTTATCCCAGGCCCAACCCGTGATACCATATCCACCCAACCTTCAGGGTCATCCGACGCCTCAAGTGGCGTCTTCACCCCACACCGACCGTTGCCGCCTACGCGACATCGAGCCGCAAGACACGCGCCCCATGCATCGACCCGCATACCTCTTATCGGCTGTCGCCGTGATTTGCTTGATCCACCCTCGTCATGCAGTCACGGGCCTGTAACGGCAAACCGGACAGGGTTCCGGTAAAACCGGCGACCCGCCTGCACAGAGGGCCGTGGAATCCTTGGGGTCATGCATTCCAGGCGCTGCCTAAGCGCTCCGCGTGTGCGGTTTCGGCTGTTCCTGCCTCCTTTATCCGCCCTTTTTCAGGGCACCCAACCAACCGGCCCCCGTGGCTTACTGCTGACGGAGTGGTCACATCAGGACTGAAAGCGGGCGTCAGGCATGTTTAGCGTATCACCACGCCGGGGCCTCGAAGTGTTCACCAGACGCCCTATCTTGCCCACCTTACCACGTGGAGACAGAAAAGGCAAGCCCAAAATCTGAATTCGGATCTTATTGTGAGGGCCATTCGGTCGAGCGAAGGAGCAACCGTTGCCGGCCCAGCACGGCTATCTTCTCGCCAAGTTACTGGGCGGATACGATACCAATGCCTCTGCGCTCAATGCCGGGTCAGCGGGTCTCGAAGAGCAGCGTGAGCAGCTCGGCTGCCTGGGAAAAATCGGGCACGATGACGTGGGCGCCGGCTTTCACAAGCCGGGCTCGCTTATCGAGGCTAAGGCCGTGGCGCCGAAGCTCATCGCTGGCAATACCGATGGCCAAACCGTCGCGTTTGCGGGATTCGCGCAGTTCCACCGGCCCATCGCCGAAGACGGCCAGCTCCGGGCCGCGAAGGTTGTTCTCGCTCATGATCCGGTCGATCACCATCTTCTTGGAGCAATTCGTGATATCTCCAACGGCACCGTAGATGCCGCCGTTGAACAGGTCGGCGTAGCCGAGGGCCTGAGACTCGGCAACGACATCGGCGTGATCGGTGCCGCTGGCCAGGTACACCGTCACGCCCCGCCCACGAAGGGCTTTGAGGAACGCTACTGCACCTTTGATCGTGTAGTCGCCGGTATCAAGCTGGCCGCGGTGGAGTCGAGCAATGCGCTCGCTGACCATCTCCATCAGAGCCTCATTGTATATCGCCTTGTACCCGAACCGGTCGAGGACCTTCTCCGGCCGGACAATGCCGAACTCCCGGACCATCTCCACCAGGGCTTCCATCTGTACGAGTGTCTGGATGCCCGTGGATTTGTCGATGTACTCGAGGACGCGGCGCTGCACCTTCTGGTAAAGGGCTTCATCGGCGGTCGCGTAATGATCTCCTAGGATGGCCTTGATCATCACCGGGGCCATGATCTGCTCCCAGCCCTGCCGCAGCACGCTGACGGTGCCGTCGTTGTCGAAGACCGCGTGCCGGATATGTCCGAATGGGATCGACTCCTCGCACAGCTCGATCTCGGTGTTCGGGACGTAGCGAGCCTTACGGCGGTCCGCCGCCAGCTCCGGCTGGTAGATGAAGTCCGGATCCCTCGCGACGGCGAGGATCTCGTCGCCGTTGGCGGTGCCGGTCTGGAAAAGCTTCTGGACCGTGACGGCGGCGGCGAAATTGGCGAACTCGGCCGCCTCGGCCGGGGACACGTCCGCGCCGAGGCACAGAGCCAGCGCACTGGTCACAGTATCGCCTGCGCCGACAGGGTCGAGCTTCCTGAGCAGTTGGATGCCAGGGACCTCGTGGATGCCCTCGCCATCGGCGGCGAGAATGCCACGCGGGCCCCGAGTCAAAAACACCGGCCGATTGAACCGGCGGTACAGGTCTTGAGCGTATTTCCTCATATCTCCCGCCGGCACCGGCTCGTCGCGTACGATCTGCACACCATTGAGCCGAGCGGCCTCGCGATCGTTCGTCTTACGGCAGATATGCTGGAACTTCTCGCCATAGTGACGCGAATCGAGCAGCACGGTCTTATCGAGGAATTCCGCGAACAACCGATTCGCCTGCTCGATGAAAATCTCGTTGGCGATGCTGCCCGGCACCTGCTCATTGACGATCAGTGCATCGGCCGTCTGCAGTGCGTGACGGATGCCCTGGAGCAGCGTCTGATCCGTGGCGAGGCTACGCCTGTTGAAGAAGCCAAAGTCGAGGCGAGGCTCCTCGACCTCTTCCAGGTAGGGCTTTCCGAATGTCACCGTATCGAAGTTCTCGTGCTGGATGATGAGGTAGGTCGTGTCGATGCCGAGCTCGTCGAACTGTCGCCGCAACTCCCGGCCGAAGAGGTCGTTGCCGACCACGCCGATCACCTGGATCGCTCGGGGCTTGAGCGCCGCCAGGTTCGCCACGACATTCGACGCCCCGCCCAGCGAATAGTAGTGTCTGGCGACGGCCCGCGCGTGCAGGCCTGTCTCCTCGGAGACCTCCGAGCCCCGCGGGTCCAGTATCCAGTAGGCGTCAAGGCAGAAATCGCCATAGACGGCCACTGTGACATCTTCAATTCTCGCGAGAATCTCCCTGATGCGATGCTGATTCATGCCGGTCCTTACTGCTCTAAAGCCTCGATGATCGTACCGTAGAGGAACGGGAAAGTCTTCTTCTGGTCGCCCTGGATATAGAGCCCCCTGCCGCCGAAGGCCTGCGGGATTCGTGTCACGACGCTCTTCTGGTCACGGAAGTAGTAGCCCTGGGCCGCTTCGTCGCTCATCTGTCCCGGCTCGTGCTCGCGCAGGTCGAGGTCGGCGGTGAGGATGCCCTGCGGGACCGAGCCCACGTTGGCAGCCATGGAAACCGCCTTGAGCAGCACTTCCGGCCCGGTGACTGCGCTGCCGATATTCAGGATGACGCCGCCTTTGGTCAGCTTCGTCACTTCATTCGTGTAGATGAGGAAATCCCTGCCGGAACAGCCACCTTTGGCCTGGCCGTCGAAACTCGGATGCTGATCGATGACGTCCGTGCCGATGCCGACGTGCACGGTAAACGGGACCGCCCGCCGGTAGCAGGCAGCCAGAACGCTCACTTCCGGATGGTGAAACTCGGCAATCGAATCTTCTTTCGCCACGAGGGCGAGGACCTGCCGTTGAAACGCCTCATCGACGATCATCCGCCCGAGTGCCTCGCCGAAGCCGAGCTTCTGCTGATTGCCCACGGACAGGGCCATATTGATATAGCCGAACTCATAAGCCATGCCGAACTGGCCCTTGTCGAGAGCGGCGGGCACGTTCTCGCTTGTCTCACCAATCAGGGCCAGTTCAAAATCGTGGATGCTCGTAGCGGCGTTGCCCGCCACGAGTGTCACCGCGCCGCGATCCACGAGATGGGCCAGCAGCGGCCCCAGCCCGTTCTTGATCAGGTGGGCGCCGGTGAACAGGATGACCGGTTTGCCCTTTCGCCGGGTGGCTACAATCGCCTGCGCGAGTGTCCTGATGTCCTCCTGCACGCGGTCCGGCAACTCCACGGCCAGATCGCAGACATCTTTCGGGAACACCAGGTCATCAAATGTGACCTTGTTGCTTCGCGTGCTCAGCGGATACGTCTTGACCCGCGTCGCATCGAACACCTTGTATCTGCCTTCGTATTCCATGCTCAGCCCAACAGCTTCTCCAGGCGTTTGATGCATTCGACCATGCAGCGGATCGTGTGGTAATTGACCTTCCACGAATGGCTCATGTGCGTCCAGATCGGCTTGCCTTCGCGCGTCATCAGCGGCCACCACTCGCCGACCGGGTGGTTGATCATTTTGTCGAAGACGAACCGGTGCACGTTCAGGTACGCCGGCCAGTAATCCTCGGGCCCGAAGCGCAGGCAGGCCTCCAGCATGCCGATCATCACTTCCGCCTGCTGCCAGAACTCCTTCTCCATATCGTAGACGCCGCCGGCGTGCGGTCCCTCGACGTAGACACCGCCGTATTCCCAATCGATGCCGTTGTCGCGCCCGTGGTCCATTACCTGCTTGACCACGTTCCTGTACTGATCCCAATATGTAGCACCCCCGCCCTCGGGGGTGACCCCAGCCGAGGGCGGCTGGGCTACATTACCGAGCACGTCGGTGGCGTGGGCGAGCAGCCAGCCGAACTCCACGTTATGTCCGGCGGAAGTGTTGTCATCGGCGTGAGCCTTCTTGCCGCCGTCGGCGAACCGGTCCCAGCCCCAGACGATGTCGAACTTGATCTGCGGCGCGACCTTCCAGCCCGGCGTGAACTGCGGAATTCCCGTCCCGTATTTCGGATGTGCAATCCTCTTGAGCAGGATATCGATGTCTTCAAGCAATGTCTGGCGATGAATGCTCTGCCTGGTGCACTCCAGCATGTTCGTGAACGCTTCCATCAGGTGCATGTGGACATCGAGAGTCTTTCGGTCGCCGCCCCGGGCCCCGGGGCCGCACAGGTCCCAGTTGCGTTCGAACATCTCGAAGTAGCCGCCATACATCGTGTCCGCGGCGTACTTCTTGATGAGATCGAACGTCTTCTCCGCATACTCCTGGCCTCGCGGGTCGCCGGTGGCCATCGTGTATTCCGTCAGCCCGTACATGGCAAAGCTCAGGCCGTAAAGGATCTTCTTGTCAATGGTCACCTTCGCCTTGCGATTGAGCATCCAGTAGAATCCGCCATTCTGCTTATCCCAGGCCTTTTTGAGCACGAAGTCCACGCCGTGCCTGGCGAACTCGGCGCATTTGCCGCCGCCGTGGCCGGCCCGGTGCGCCGCCGACATCGAAAAGATGAACCGCATCTGCCCCAGCATCGACTTCTCGTCCGTGCCGGCATCCTTGCCGTCCTTGTCGAAATGCGTGATGAACCCGCCGTACTTGTCGTCTTTGGCCCGATTCAGCCAGAACGGCAGCAGTTCCGTGGTGAGGTGGTGCCTGCATTCCTGCAAGCAGGTCGAAACCTGTTTCCTGTCCAGGGCCATTTCGCGGTCCTCCTATTCAATGCGACAGTTCCGGGTGGACGCCCACCCTGAGCTCGTCATCATAACGCCATGAGAGCCGCGTGCAAGACCGCATCGGCCGAGAAATGGGCCCCTCCAGCAGGGATGTACGGTAAAAGAGCCGCGATTGAGGCGGATGGCTTGACCTGCCAGGTAGGGGCTGGTAACCTGCCGCCCTGATCAGGTTGACTATTGCCCCTCGGACTTGGAGGCAGACAGGATGAGACATACGATCCGGCTCGCGGTCGGAGC
Organism: Sedimentisphaerales bacterium; assembly: GCA_963708075.1. GTDB lineage: Bacteria > Planctomycetota > Phycisphaerae > Sedimentisphaerales > Anaerobacaceae > PLanc-01. The sequence goes on along the minus strand of OY970194.1, from coordinate 1,416,361 downwards.
GGTTGCACTGGTGCTGCTGCTGGCGATCCTCGGAGCCGTTTACCAGTGGGCAGCTTCTGCCCGCGATGCGCGGCGGTACCCTCCGCCGGGGAGACTGATCGACGTGGGCGGGTACCGCCTCCACATTGAATCCGCCGGTGAGGGATCGCCGACCGTGATTCTCGACGCGGGGTGGAGCGGTTGCTCGTTGAACTGGTGTCTGGTTCAGCCTGAGGTCGCCAAGTTCGCCCGCGTGTGCTCCTACGATCGTGCGGGTACGGGTTGGAGCGACCCAAACCCCTCGCCGCGCACCAGCCTGCAGATCGCCCATGAGTTGCATGCGTTGCTGGCCAGCGCAGGAATCCCCGGCCCCTATGTCCTGGTCGGACACTCCTTCGGCGGGTATAACGTCCGCCTCTTTGCCCACGAGTATCCGCAGGAGGTTGCCGGCCTGGTGCTGGTGGATGCCTCCCACGAAAACCAGTGGACCCGGATGCCGGAATCGATGAAACGCCTGGATGCACGTGATGTGAGGCGACTGAAGGCCGGACTGCCCTGGTGTCGGCTTGGAATTGTCCGTCTCTTCGTACGTGCCAACCCAAGGCTCCCGAACCTCCTGCAGCCCGTAGACCGGGCATTGAAGTCGCGCACCGCCTTTCTGGGAACGATCTGTAGCGAGGCGATGCTGATGGAGAAGAGCGCTGCGCAGGTGAAGGCGTCGGCCGCCCTGCCGCAGGTCCCCCTGGTGGTTCTCACTGCCGGGGAAATGGGGCAGAATCCGCCGGGCATGTCGGCGGAGGACTTCGCACAGTGGAGAGCACAGTGGCAGGAGTTGCAAGCGGATCTCGCGACGCGGTGCCCCGACAGCATTCATACCGTGGTCGCCCACAGCACCCACGCAATTCAACTTGACCGGCCCGCCGCGGTGGTGGAGGCCATTCGGCAGGTCGTCACGGCGGTCAGAGAACACAAGCCGCTTCGCCCGCAGGATCAGTAACGGCCAATCGGCTTCAGACCCTCGGCAGTCCTGACAGGCTTGTGATACTCGCGTGAGAAGATACAATGGGACTGTTGAATGGACGCTGTGTGGATACGACATGAACATGCGGAACAGTAGCCTGGTCCCGCGTGGCTGGTGCATGAGTACATATCGTGCTTTGGGGTTTCGCAAGATGGTGAGAATCACAGCGGGGGTCGCCCTGCTATCGCTCTTTGCCATAACGGTGGCCGGCTGCATCGATAGTCGCACGGAAGACTCGCATTCGCTTTTTCTGCTCAATGGCGAGCACGCGGAGACTGCTGAGCCCGTGCCGCCGACAGGGACCGCCGGTGATCCGGCGAATACCCCTCCGCCGGCGGTTCTGTTTGTCGCGTATGTGGCGACGCCGCCCGACGTTGTCGATGCGATGCTTAAGGTGGCACATATCAGGAAACGAGACATGGTCTGCGATTTGGGCTGCGGCGACGGCCGTATTGTCGTGACGGCCGCCAAACGATATGGCTGCAGGGCCGTCGGGTACGATCTCGACCACCTCCGCGTGCAGGAGGCCCGCAAGAACGCCGAGGACAACCATGTCGCCCGCCTGGTCCGCATCGAGCAAATGGATATCCTTCAGGCCGATCTGAGCGAGGCCACCGTGGTCACCCTGTACCTGGGCCATCAGTTGAATGCGAGACTGGTGCCGCAGTTAGCGAAACTCAGCGCCGGGGCGAGGATTGTCTCCCACGATTTTGGACTGGCGGGCATTCCGCCGGACAAGGTCATGAAAGTGGCCTCTCACACGGACCACCGTGTACACACGATCTACCTCTGGAATTGTCCGCTCAAAACCGCCGGCGAGGCTGCTCTGCCAACACCTTAAGATCATCACCGAGTACCCGCGAAACTCTCGGCAATAACGCATATCGCTGGGTGGCAGCGTCAAGGCCGAAGGCCTTGGCGATGGTCTTACTCATGTTCCATACACCCATCGCCAAGCTGCGCTTGACGCTGCCACCCACGCTCATGTTATGCTGCGAGAAACCTGATCGTAGGTCGCGCTGTTCGCAAATCACCTGCTGTTCGAGAACTCGTTCGGCGGGGTCACACCGTCCCAGGTCAGGCCCTCGGCGGTCACCTCTGCAACCGTCGCTTCATAGAGGCCCGGCCGGGCTTTGGCGATTCTCATCGAGACGGACCCGTCTGCGCCGTCGCGCCGGACAGGGTCCACCGTAGCCGACCATCGACGAATACGCCGACCAGCACAGAGGCATTCGCAACAGGATTCTCCAGGTTATTCACGACTTGCACGCAGATCAGGAGCTCGCCATTGCCGGGGCCGCTCTCGGCGCTGTACGTGATGGACTGCACGGATACAGCCGTAGCCTCCGCCTTTTCCGCGTTGTTCACGGTGACAGTGACCGAGTGGCTTGCCGTCTGCCCGGCCGCATCCGTCGCTGTGGCGGTGATCGCACAGGGGCCGTCCGCATACGAGCTTGTATCCCATGCTGCGGCCCAGCCGTCGCTGCCGTCCACATCAATGCCGATGCTCGTGCCGTCGATGAAGAACTCCACTTGGCCTGTCGCTTCGTCAGTTGCCGCGACCGTGATCTCGGCTGTGCCCGAAACGGTGGCCCCATCCTGCGGGGCCGTGATCTGGATCCCTGGTTCGCTATCCGCGTCGGCTACTGCGAGACTGGCCGTCCCAATGCGTGCCGCGGCACGCTGGGCATCGACCAAGCCGTATCCGAAGTAGACATCAAAGCCCTTCGTCCCCAGGTCCTCGGCTGTGGTCACCAGCCTGCTGCGAACGGCCCTGTTGGTCGTAAGCCCGGAGGCCCAGGCCAGGGCGGCGGCCCCGCTAACGTGCGGGCAGGCCATCGAAGTGCCGCTCATGGTCGCGTACCACCCGTTCTTATAGGTTGAGTATACGCTCACGCCCGGCGCCGCCAGTTCGACTTGAGACCCGTAACTGGAGAACGACGCTCGCCTGTTATAGGAGTCCGTCGCCGCAACCGCGATCACCGACGAGTATGCGGCAGGATAGCTCACCGCTCCGCCATTGTTGCCGGCGGCGGCAACGAGCAGCACACCCAAGGCATACGCACGATCGCATGCGTACTTGAGACTCGTGGTGCTGCTTCCGCCCAGGCTCATGGACGCCACGCGTATGCCGTGGGATGTACACCAGTTGAGCCCCTGTATGATGTCGCTGGTGTAGCCGCTGCCGGTGTCGCTGAGCACTTTGACCGCCCACAGGCTTACGTCGGGTGCAACGCCGATGACTCCGACGGTATTATTGCGTGCGGCGATAATCCCCGCGACGTGCGTGCCATGCCCGTGGTTGTCATTCCAGTCTGCCGGGCTCGTACTGCCGTCCTTCGCTGTACCGGCGTAGTTGACCCCGCCGGCCATCCGCAGGTCCGGATGATCGTAATTGATGCCCGTGTCCAGGACCGCCACCTTCACCCCCCTGCCCGTGTTGCCGGTAGGCCATGCAAGATCGGCATCGATGCGATTCACGCCCCACGGCGTGACCTGCCCGATCGCATACAGAACCACATCCTCCTCGACGTACTCGACGTCCTGTCGCACCTTAAGTCGCTCGATGGCCCGTTCCGACAGTCTCGCGGCGACCGCGGGCACGAGGTCGAAGCTACGATGGACGGTCCCCCCCACCCCTCGGACCGCCTCGGCCCGTGACTGAGGCGTCTGGGGCCCCTTGTCCGGCCGGAATCCTACGAGCATTCTGCGGCCGGGCGACTCCGACGCAGCAAGGGCTGTCGCCCCTTGCACCAGGGCCAGGAGTATCGCTGCCAATAGGAAACAGTTTCTGCGCTTTGGTCCCATGCGTGGACCCCCCAATTAAGAACAACACTTACCTTGACTTGCCTTGATGTAACAAAGGCCCCCAAGAGTCTTGCGCCCGTCCCGGTAGTGCCGGGCGGCGAAAGGCAATACGTTATGGGACGATTCTATTGGGCATCATCAGGCGGTCAACAGCAAAATCAGGAATCTGTCCCCCGTTCCGGCGAGAATTCCGCATGGTCAGGTGTAGTGCACTACCCATTCCCCCATGGCGCATGAGGAATTAGACAAGATAGATTTTATAGGGAAGCTTCTTGCATCAAAGCGACAGGTATGGTATATTTTTACGCTGATGGCGTGCTGCGCCGTGCCTGGGCACAGTCTCGGCATGACGTATACTGTTACCTTCAAAGCAGCCGTGCCGATAAGACACACGTCGGCCGGATTTCTTGCACACAGTCATTCGCAGGCCGTAACAACATAGGTCACAGAAAGAGGTGGAATATGACACGGCGACGATTCTTCCAAGCGTTTGCAGCAGTGATGATTGCAGTCTGCCTTTTGGCGTTATCGGGGGTACTCACAGCCCAAGGCAACAGCGACAACGCCTTCGAGCGAGTCAAGGAGGTCAAGGCCCGCCATGCCGAGAAACTCATGGCCGACGAGGACGTCGTCGGCATCGGCGTTGGGCTCAATGACCAGGGACACCATGCGGTGGTTGTCCTGCTGGAAACCGGCGTCGGTCGCATGCCGGAGCAGCTTGAGGGCGTCCCGGTCCATCCGATTGTCACCGGCAAGATCCAGGCACTGAAAGGCCCCAATAAACCCCCGAGCCCCCCGAGCCCCCCGAGCGTCGATCCGACGGGCAAATTCCGCCCGATCCCCATCGGTGTCTCGACCGGCAACATTGGCGAGTGCTCAGCGGGCACGATCGGCTGCAAGCTCGTGGGCGGTTATGCCTTGAGCAACAACCACGTCTATGCGTTGGAGAATGAAGCCGACATCGGAAGCGAAATTGTTCAGCCCGGCCGATATGACGTCGGTTGTGCGATCAACCCTTCAGATGTGATTGGAACGCTCCACGACTATGTTCCGATCAGTTTCACGGCCACAAACACAGTGGATGCAGCGGTGGCCGTCTGCGATGACGACCTCTTGCTCAATTCGACACCGGACGGTGCTGGCTACGGAACACCAAGATCGACAACGACGGATCCTGTCCTTGGCGCAGCGGTACAGAAGTACGGCCGGACAAGCGGTCTGACGAAAGGCCAGATCGTCGGCGTCGAAATGGAGGTCAAGGTGGGTTATACCGGAGGCGTGGCAACGTTCACGGGCCAGATCATGGTGGCTTCTCCGCGAGGAGCTTTCATCAAGGCCGGGGACTCAGGCTCACTACTCGTGACCGCTGACAGAGAACCGGTCGGCCTGCTGTTTGCGGGCAACACGAGCGGCAAGTACGCGTGGGCAAACGACATCGATGATGTGCTCGCCGCGTTCCCCGGCATGTCCATAGATGGTGAGTAAAGGTCAACATGCACAAAGACCAGTCATCAGAATGGGTCCGCTGGACGTGCCCAATAGGGTAAGACCATGGGAATGGCGTCCTTATGCAAGCGCAGACTCGTCAGGGTCCATTTCTTTGTAGTCGGTGTCCTGATGGCGGCAATGGCTGCGGGAGGTTGCACAGGAAGCAACGCCGAGCGGGAGGACGCCCGACAGATGCACCCCAAGACGATTGAACAGGTCAAGCAAGAGCATATGGATGCGTGGATGGCCATTCCCGGCGTCGTTGGTACGGGCATCGGGCAGTGCAAGGACAAGCCCTGCATCCTGATTCTTACGGCCTCGAACACGGAGCGGATAAGAAAGCAGATCCCTGCCACCGTCGAGGGTTATCCGGTCGCCGTTCAGTACGTGGGTGAAATCCGGGCCCTTGACGAGCCGTAGCGGCTGACAGGACGCTCTGCGCAGACCCATGCAGGGCATTTCTCCAACCGGTTCGCCGGACCTCGATCTCAGCTCTTGGACTGGTCGAGGATGAGGCTCTTGACCTTCTGGCTGGGCAGATTCAAGGCACCGTAGGCGGCGGCCGCCGCGGCGCGAAGGGCCGGGTCCGTGTCGGGTTTGCTGATCAGCTCGTAGATCCCGTTGACGGTCGCATCGGCCAGCAGGTTGCCGCTCAGCTTGGCGGAACAGACAAGCGATTCAAACGCCGCGACGCGCACGTTCACGTCATTGGCCGCATTCATCGCCATCTCCGCGATAGCCCGCTGAGCGTTGGCGTTGTTGATGTAGGCCAGGACCTGTCCGGCCAAGGTCTGAATCTCCTGCCGCGTCGCCTTCGTAGCACCAACGAGCGCGGGCTGTGCCAGGGACAGATCGATCACCGGATTGCGGCCGATCGCCAGCTTCAGCATCGCCTGGGCGGCCCGAAGGGCGTAGCTGTCCGCCATCTCCGCCGTCCACTGCTCTGTAGTCGAACCCGCCACCTCCTGGGCTCGCGGCGTCAACGCCTCAGCCAGGTTCTGCACCGCCACGCCGCTCTCCGGGAACGGCTGTCGCGGGCCGGCGTTCGCAATGGCAATCGCGGCACTGTACCGCACGGCCCTGTCCGGAAATGCCAGCGCCTGCAGCAATGGCTGTGACGGTCCAAGCGTGTACATCAGCGATCTCTCGCCGGCGGTGGTCGCCAGAGCCTCGACGGCGCCCAGCGCCACGGCCGGATTCCTGTCATTGACCGCACGGGCCAGAGCCTGGTGCAGGTACTCCGGGCCCGCCGTCGTCGCATACACCAGGGCGTTCGCGTGCGCCTGGCCGAAGTACTCCGGCATCGGGACACCGGCCGATTCTGCCTTGAAGAACGCCGCCAGCCATAGCCCGATGGCCACGCCGAACTGTTCCTGGGCCTTGAGCGACCACTCGCAGCAACGCATGCACATCAGCTCGTGGAAGTACTCGCGGGCCACCTCGATCCGGGCCAGCCGGTTCGCGTTGACGTCCCAGAACCAGATATTCGCGATAGGGACATCCGCTGGCGGATTGAGCGACTCATTGTGGTAGTAGTGTTTCTCGGCCAGTTGGAAGAACAGGGCCGCCGCGGGTGTATTGATCGCCCGCGGATCGATCTTGCGGAGACTCTCGGAGGCCAGAGCACGCAACTCAGCCGACTGAGAATTCTCCGCCACGTACTTCAGGTACGGCAGCGCCTGCGGATAGCCGATCTGGCCCAGGGCTCGAATGATCTCGGCATTCAGTTGCTCGTTGTTCGTCTGCAGTGCGGCGGCCAGAGGCCGGATCGCAGGCTGGCCGATCTGGGGCAGCGCCTCGATCATTGCAGCCAGCTCGTTCTTGGCGGCCGGGTCCCGCATGGTCTCGGCCATGGCATCCAGCAGAAACGGCACACAGTACTCGCCGGCATCTCGCAGCCGTTGAATGGCAATGAGCTTCCCTCGCGGCGTGCTGCCAAGCCGTCGGACCTCCTCAACCATGATCTTCGGATCCGTCCGCCGGGCAAACCGGCCCTGATCGATCACGCCCAGGAGTTGCTGCGTCACCTTGGCCAGTTCCTCGTCCCGGGAGGTCTCGGCGACTTTCATCGCGAAATCGTAGCCTTGCGGATTCTGCTGCACTCGCTCAAACAACGCCACCGGGTCGGGATTGCCTTGCAGGATGGCTTGTGCATAACCTTTGGCAAGGTCAAGCCGGCCGATCATGGTGTAGTGGAGAAAATCGTTCCAGTCTTCCTCCAGGCTTTGCAGCGCAGCGCCGTTTGCCTGTTGTGGAGCAGGCACACTGGCTTGCGGTGGCACGGCCGGGGTTACCTGTTGCGGCGCGGCCGCGTTCGGCTCTTGCGGTGCAGCCGCATTGCCGGGAGCCTGGCCTAGTGCACAAGTAGCTCCAACCAGGCAAGTTCCGATAACCAGAATCGCCGCGACGGTTCGTCCGTTCAGCATCGACAGGTCTCCAAATGTCCCTCGTCCGGTTATGGGACCAGCCCGGCTGCAGGAAGCAGCAGAAACGGCTCAGAAGAACCCTTACCTCGCGGCATTCTGCAGTCGAGCGGTCCATCCCTTTCAGGGCGGTTACAAACTACAAGCCGGTGTAACTAGTCGGCTCCAACACAGCTATACTAAAGTTAAACGGCCCTCCTGTCAACAAAAAACCCCCTTACCCAAGACCCCCATTTTATCGCTCGTACCTTCCATGTTCATAGCTGCCTTGTGGGACGTGTGTCGCCCTGTTCTGGGGCGTTCGTGAACCAGGGACAAAATCCGTGTTGCACGGGTTTTCACTGGCTCTGATCCCACCGCGCCGGTAGGATACTCGTATCGAGGAGAAAGATATGGCTCCGGGACCGCGAACGCGACGTCTCTCAGGCAGGCAGTCGGTTTGTTCTGCGACCTGCCACTGTCCCCGGACAACAATCATCAATCGCCAGGCCTTCACGCTCATTGAACTGCTGGTCGTGATCGCCATTATCGCCCTGTTGATGGGCATCCTGCTGCCGACGCTGCACCGGGTGCGCAAGCAGGCCCGGGCGGTGGCCTGCCGGGCGAATCTGCGGCAGTGGTCGATCATCTTCAAGGCATACACCGGCAGCAGCGAAGGGGCTCTGCACAACCAGGGCTTCTGCGAGATCGCCGCCCCGGAGTTCTGGATGCACTGGTTCAGCCGCAACGCCCCCGGCACGGAAAAGATCCGCTGCTGCCCGATGGCAACCAAACCCGCGAATCCGGCGGGCACGTTCCAGGCAGACAGGGCTACCGTCGGCGGGGCATTCAAGGCCTGGGGCAATTTCCGGCCGTACGCCTCGCAGAACGTGCGGGCCGACCGCATCTATCACGGCAGCTACAGCATCAACAACTGGCTGTCCGTGTGTGACAATGCCGGATCGTGGGTCATTGGGATCGCCGCCTCTTCCTTGCGCAACGCCAAGGACAGCTTCTGGGGTAGCGAGAACGTCCAGGGAGCCGGCGACATCCCGGCCTTTGGCGATGCCCTGTGGTGGTGTTCCTGGCCCAAGGACGATGACAGGCCGCCGGACCAGGAGGGCCAGATCGATCCCTTCCCTTGCGGCTGCCGGGACTCTATGCGCCGCTTCTGCGTCAATCGTCACGATGGTTACGTGAACATCGCCTTCCTCGACGGCTCGGTCCGCCGCATCGGCCTCAAGGAACTCTGGACCCTCAAATGGCACCGCAACTACAGGACGATCAATCACTGGACCCGCAATGGCGGCGTCAAACCCACCGACTGGCCCGAATGGATGCAAGCCTTCAAGGACTACTGACCGGGAGAGTATCGCAAATGCAGAGACGTACCTTCCTCAAAGGCACATGTGGTCACCTCCGCGCGGAGGGCGACAAGCTTGCCTTGCTTGTGCCACCGTGAGCGCCCATATCGATCCGGCCCCCATTAGGATACGGTTCCTCGCCAACAGGGCTGCTCGGGTCGCCCGCATCAATGCACGAGCTGGTCACATCATCGAGCATCCATAGACCCAATTCCGGCCAGTACCGGCCCCGGGTGCTTCGCAAATGGTAGTCACCATGATCGGGGTCCGCGAACAACGGGTCACGGCTAATATTCGTCGCCCCAGGGTCCTTCTGTTGCAGGCAACTGTAGTAGGCCTCACATCCAACCAGATTGGCTGTCTCATTATTCCAGAAGATACAATTGCGAATGTCAGGAGCGGCACCGATATACGCCTCAATCCCGAATTCATTACCTACCACCGTGACGTTGCTGATTGTCGGCGAACTGCCTGCAAGGAAGATCCCCGTAAGACTGTTCCTGATCACGAAGTTCTTCAGGACGCTGTCGGCCCCCTCGCCATAGTAGAAAGAGACCGCGAAATCGCCCGGGTTTTCCAGGATGGGCGCGTCACCTGCGCTGGCCAGCGTGATGGCCTTGCCTTTGAAGCGCACTTCCTCAGTGTAGACACCCGGACAGACGAGAATCGTGTCACCATCCACCGCCGCATCAATGCCCCTGCGAATCGTGGCAAATGCCGACGTGCGCGCCTGGCCGTCGTTGTCGTCCTTCCCATTGGTGCCGTCCACATAGTAGACAACCGGCGGAGGCAGCGGCAAACGCTTCACGATCTTCTTTGCCTCGACCGTGATGGCGCCGTCGGTGTATTGCGCGCGTACGACGATTTCCGCCGGCTTGTAGGAAGCCTGGAGGGTCAGCACGCCGAATTCATCGATGACCGCCAGATCATTGGGCTCGACGGACCAGATGGCGGACTGCGTCACGTCGAGAGTGAATTCATTCGTGTAGTGGGCCGCGGCGTGGAATTGCGCGGAAGAGCGTGCAGCCACGTCATTGGGACCGGAAATGATGAGGTCCGCCAAGAGCGCCCGCCCGGTCATGGACTCGTCGGCCCCGATATCCACCTGATCCCCAGACACGCGCGGCTCGCCATCGATGTCCGTCTGACCGCCATAGTCCCGGTTCGGATCGCCGACATCGATACACGGCGAGTTCGGCAACAGGTAGTATTCGCCGGGGACCCAGGTCATCTGGCTCGACCAGCCTCCTGATTTGATGAAACGCGGGACCTCGTCCAGATTGCCCAAGTCCCACAGGACCTGGCAGGCGGGCTCTGTCACGACCGCGTCACGACCACCCTGGATATCGTTGTAGGCCATGAAGAATGACCAATACGGCGTCTGTGACGGCCCCTGGTAGGAATAAGCCGCGTATATCCGCCCGCCGACGGAGGAATTGTCCCAGATAATGCAGTTGATTATCCTGTTGAAGTAGCTTCTGCAATAGACGGCGCCGCCCTTGCCAGCGGCAAAGTTGCCGACGAGCGTGCAATTGTACACCTCGCGGCACTCGCTCAATCCTCCGCCATTCTCGCCTGCCCTGTTGCCGGTGATCATGCAGTTGGTAACTTGTTTGCATTGATCGAGGCCGCCCCCGCCCGCGCCTGACACGTTGCCTGTAACCACGCAGTTGGCCACCGAGTCGCACTGAGACAAGCCTCCGCCGGGATAAACCTCCGTCCTATTGGCGCGGATCGTACAATCGCGGACGGGCGTGCAGGTGAACAAGCCGCCCCCATAACCACGGGCCCGATTCGCGCTGATCGTGCACTTGGTGATTGGGCCACAGCGGGCCGCCGCCCCCCCATGCCAGCCGGTGGCCTCGTTATCCGAGATCGTGCAGCCGGTGATAGGGCCACTGCAGTCGGACAGTCCGCCGCCATAGCCCGCTGCCGTATTGCCAATGATCCTGCAATCCGATACCTTGCCGTTACAGTGGGACAGTCCGCCACCATCGCCAGGGAGAATCTCGTTGCCCGCGACATTATTGCTGATATCGCAGTCGATGATGGTGCCGTTGCAGTTGCACAGCCCGCCGCCGTCACCCGCGGCGTGGTTGCCGCTGATCGTACATTTCTCGATAATGCCGTCGCAACTGTGCAGGCCGCCTCCCCAACCGCTCTTCTCTCCGAAACTGCCGGCGTAGTTGGCGAAGATTGTGCAATTGAGAATGTGGCCATCGCAGTCGTACAGCCCGCCGCCCTGCAGCGCGCCATTGCCAGTGATTCGACAGCGTTGGATCAGGCCGTCACAATCAGAGATACCCCCTGCGTTCGTATCGATGAAACAGTCGCTGATAGTGGCCTTCGTGCCGTTGCCTTTGATCCCGTTTGCCTGCCACCCGCTGTAGATCAGCAGACCCCGGAGAACGCATTGTGGCCCTTCGCGGCCCGAGAAGGTCACGACAGGGCTCTGGCGCTGTGGCGGCTGCAATAACGGCTTGGTATCGCTGTTCGGGTCCACCGACGTCAGGACAACGTTCTTGCCTTGAAAATTGATGGTCTCCACGTAGATCCCTTGGGCCGCGACGATGGTGTCGCCTTCATGGGCGGCATCAATCGCACGTTGGATCGTGGGATAGTCGTATCCGGCACCAAAGCCCACTGTGAACGTAGCCGCCCGCGCTATGCCGATGAGAACGAAACAGAAACCCGCCGCGACTTTGACTTGATAGCTCACAGATGCTTTTGGAGCCCGAAACCCTCTTTGTTGCCTCATGTTCCGCCTCCTTCAATACACGATGAGTAATGCCATGCGCGCGTTGCTGCTGTGATTCCCGCGTGACCACCACACTGCTATCCGGTGGATCGCGAAGGTGGGCGGCGTATGAAAGTGACACGAGAATATGATGACGGCTCGGAATACGATCGGTTCCCGGCCCGCCTTCGGTATCCGGTTTCTCGTCTGAATGTATTCTACCACCGCCGGCCGGGACTGTGCAAGCGTTTTCGCGGAGAATCTGTCGGGAAGTGTCTGTGCAGATTTCAGGACGCCGTGCCGGGTGGCAGCCGGATTCGCGTCGTCGGAGCACTACGCTCAACTGAAGGCTTTGCGCAGGACGGCGAGGCTCTTGGGGATGGCGGTTTTGTAGTCCTCGTTGCCTTCGAATTCGAGGGAGACGTAACCACGGAAGTTGTGTTTCTTCATAATTGCGGCGATGCGGTTGTAGTCGAGGTCGAGACTGTACCAGAGGCCGCCGCCGTAGTAGGTCTTGGCTTGGACAAGGACCGTCTGTGGGGCGCACTGTTCGAGCTTTTGATAGGGGTCCTCCAGGAAATTGCCTGTGTCGAGCAGGACGCGCAGCCAGGGAGAGTCAATGGTGTTGACGATTCGCAGCAGGCCTTCCGGCGTCCGCGCCAGGCCCCAGTGATTCTCCAGGCCGAGGATCACGCCGCACTCTTCGGCCTTGGGCAGGCACTTGCCGATGCTGTCAACGACCCACTTGAAGCCGTCTTCTTCCGTATAGCCCGGCAGGACCGGCTCGATGCCGCGATTGGCCATGAGGTCATCGAACGTCTTCGTCGTGCCCCAGCGGCCCGTGTTAATGCGGATGATCGGGATGCCGAGCCGGTAGGCGGTCTCGATCTGCTTGATCGTCTTGTCGATGTTCTCCTGTCGCTTGGCCGCGTCCGGCGAGACGAAGCTCTGGTGCGTGGACATGCAGCACAGGTCCAGGCCGTTGATCAGGGCATGACGCTTGAGCTTTTGCAGGTAGGCGTTGTCCTCGTTCTCCATCTGCATGAGCAGGATATCCACGCCATCGAAGCCCATGCGAGCGGCCTCATCGATGCACGTCTCGATGGGCATCTTGAGTCCTTCCTTGAATCGCCAGAAGGAGTACGTGGAGACCGCGATGGGATTGCCGCGACGCGCGCCCGTGCCACTCGCTCCGGCTCCCGGCGATTTCTCCGCCGCACGGTCTGTTCCGCTCAGTCCCGCCAACGCCGCCACAGAACCCGCCACAAATGTCCTGCGATCCACCTGCGCCATATTCGCGCTCCTTTCAACGATTTATGATTTTTGATCTTTGATTTATGATTTGGCAAGCAGCGCGGATCATCTCGTCAAATCAACAATCAACCATCAACAATCAAACATAGTGCATCAATGTTAGGTCAATTGCCGGGGTCTGACAAGGGCGCCGGTGCGGATTTGTGCGGCGATCTGCATGAATCGCGGCAAGGCATAATCGAAGAATTGGCGATAGCTCTCGCAGAAATAGCTGTGTGGCACCCCCGCCCCCGGGGGTGGTCCCATGGGTTCCCCAGCCGAGGGCGGCTGGGCCACATGTGGCACCCGATCTTTCATGCATCCGCCGCGACAGAGGGCCAGGTGCCGACAGGTGAGGCACTTGTTGGTGATGCTCTGCTTCTTGCGGGCGAAGGCTCTCTTCTGCTCACAGGCGGCGAGCTGCTCGATGGGCGTTTCGAGGATATTGCCCAAGCGCCACGCCGGATCGACGAAGAAGTCACACGGAAACACATCACCCGTGTGCTCGATTACGATGTACTGGCTGCACTGCCTGTCGAACGTGCAGAGCGTGTGATGGCCGCCGATGCAATAGCTGAGAATAGAGTCGAAGTCGCGGATGCTGAGCCTCTGCGGCCCGAACGCCGTCCATCGGTCGAAAACCCGGCACATGAAATCGCCATACTGCTTCGGCGAGACGGAGAACTCCGCGATCCCGCCGGTCTGCGGGTCTACCTCCACGCACGGAATGAACTGCAAGTATCGGACGCCCAGCTCGATCAGGAAGTCGAAGACCTCGTCCGCATGGTCGGCGGTGAGATGGTTGACGAGCGTAAGCGTGTTGAACTCGACCTTATGCTCTTTGCAGCGATCGATGGCCCGCATGACGCGGTCCCACGTGCCGTGGCCGCCGAGATCGAGCCGGTAATGATCGTGCAGCTCCCTGGGTCCGTCGATGCTGATACCGACGAGGAACTTGCGCTCGTGCAGGAATTTGCACCAGTCAGCGTCGTTCAGGAGAATCGCGTTGGTCTGTAGCGAATTGCCGACCTCCTGGCCGGTGACGCCGTACTTGGTCTGAAGCTCGGCCGCCCGCTTGTAGAAATCCAGGCCCATCAGCGTCGGTTCGCCCCCCTGCCAAGCGAAGCCCGACAATTGGAATCGCAGGCCCATGTAGTCCTTGACAAGCTTTTCGAGCACCTCGCCAGTCATGCGCTGTCGGCCCGTGCCGACCTGCGGCGCCCGACACTTGTAGAAGCAATAGGTACAATCGACGTTGCAGTCGGAACCCGAGGGCTTAATCAAAAGTGTAAACGGCTGTGCCATGAATTTCATCAATCAGCTTTTGCCGGTTCGATTTGCAGCGTCCAGGTGTCCTGCAACGCGGGCTTCTCGGCCTTCAGGAGGATCCGAGTCATCTGCCCGGGCCAGGCGGCGCGGAGCCTGCCATCTTCAACCTGGATCGTTTCCACGGCTGCCTTGAACCTGGCCTCATCGTACAGTACTCGTACGGCCACACGAGGTTCGTTTGTATCCGCCGTCTCCAGAAGCAATCGGCCCTGCTTTTGCACTTCGACCTTGCAGGGCGTGATCAGGCTCAGCGTGATTTCGCCCGCCGGCTGTTCGAGCGCGTAATTCTCGGTGATGGCAATGTCTTTTCCGCGATTGAGGCGCACCGTGCGCACCCAGGACTTGAGGCTAGCCTGTTTGGGATATGTGCCGGCAAGGTCGAGGCGAAGCTGGGCATGGTCGTCGTCGGCCTCATAGCTGACATCTCTGGCGGCAAACTCTCGGCCGGGGCTTTGCATGACGCCGTTGATCGTCGGCAGGTTGTGATAGGCGGATTGCATCGTCCAGATCTCGTATCGCCGGGAGCTGAAGGTCTTGCGGCTGTAGGTCTCGACGCCGACATCGATGAAGATGGGCCGGCCGTCGCGATAGACAATGAAGCTGCCGACATCGTTGTGGTTGTGGCTCTCGGCATTGTGTCCGCCCTTGGCGGCGACGAAGAAACCATCGACAGTCCCTTCCTTGCACCGGGCGGTCATCACCTGGATACCGTCGAGCCAGACATCGCGGACCAACGCGGGTTTCGCCTGGGCCGCCCCGACCTCGGCCGCGTTGAAGATCTCGGGCAAGTACCGGCCCACCGTGTATCCGCCCCCGTCCGAGAAGCCCGAGCCCTCACCCCGCTGTTTGGCAAAGAAGTAGGCGCCAAACGCGGCCAGACGTTCATCGCCAATCCGCCTGCCGTAGCGGTGAACGAGCTCGCCCGCAGGACTTGCCTTCGCGGACGCATCGGCGAAATTGACAAAGTAGTCGTCCGCAATGTGCACGCGACAGATATAGCGGCCTATCTCCTTGACCAGCGGCCGGTCGTACACGTCGATGGCCCCGTTCGTGGCACTGCGGAGCAGTTCGAGGCAATCGAACAGCGATCCGCCGGCCCGGCTCCAGTAGCCGGGGCCCTCATCACAGCCGCCGTCATCGTCGTAGGCATCGAAGAAGTGGTCCAGGCTCCGCACGATCTTGGCAACCGCCGCGATACGGCGATCCTCGTCGGGCTCGACCAGCAGTGCGCACGCGAGCCAATTCGAGTTGCACCATGGATTCCAGTTATTGACGCGGCCGCCGGAAAAGCCCATCCAGCCGAAGTCGTCGCGTTCGAGGCATGGCGTCAGAATCCGCCGGTCAATCTCGTGGCCGATGCGTTTGCGGATCATCGGCGAAACGCGGTCCAGTTGCTCACCCAGCAGATAGCAGGTCCATGCCAGACTCTCCCCCGTCTCTGCGGCGAACAGATCGACCACAGGCTCCGCGGGATCGGGCAGGCCCGACCCGGACTTCTGCGCCCGACGTGGGCGGGCACGCCCCAGAACGACTCCTCGCAAATCGCCCAGACGCCGTTGGCGATATCGTCGAGGAAGCGGCCCTTGCCTTCGACGCACTCCGCCACGATCAAATTGGTCAGGGCGGTGCGCCGCGCAAAATGCTCGTGCTCGTATCGGCTCCGGTTGCCTTCTCGTGCATATTCAAGAAAGAGCGTGGCAGGCAGGTCGGGCCAGGCATAGCGGAGATATTTCTCGCCATTAGCGATCAGGTCCTTGCGCACCGGCTCGGGCAAGTTCTCCCACGCTTTGCGCTCGCTCCATTTCGGCCACGGACGCCACTGCTCGCGAGGGACGAGCGCTTTCGCCACCTTCTCCTGCGGGTACAACTCGCCAAGCTTGAACCGCTTCTCCTGAGGCGCTGTCGCGCCCTGGAGAGCCGCCGTCATGAACAAGATCGAGATAAGACCGCTTCGTACTTTCATATCCTGTCCTCATGCTGACAACTGAAGCTGGTGAAGGTGTGCGATGCACACCCTACAGATATCGTCCGGCGTGTCGGCGCCATGTAGGGTGTGCACCGCACACCAACAACCTGCATCCGGCACAATGTCACTTTGTCTCCGCGGCTTGGCGCAATCTGGGAATGACCTCAGCGACCGAGACGCCCGCGAGGTCGGTACCGAGAAGAACGGGCCGATTCCCGACGACTATTGAGATGCGATTCGAGACCGGCTCGCCGGCCCTGCCTGCCCAGTCGCGATAGCCCCATTCCGTCAGGCAGGCATCGTGCCCCGCCTCGCGGATCATCAGCGGTTTGGCCGGGGTCTCCGTCTGCAGGATCACCTGGCGGTCCTGATCGTCCGCGGACCACAGGACCCAGGCATCGTCGCCGTCCATCTTGAATCGCAGGACCCAGAGGTTGCTATCCGCCGTGGTCACGCGATCCACGTACTGCCCTTGCCGGATGAATGGCGAGATATGCGCCAGGACGTGATACGCGGGCTTGGGCGTCAGGTCGGGACGCACAAGGCCGAAGTTGTCCTCGTTGTACTGCGGGTTCCAGCCGTCGTCCTGAAAGTCGTACCACCACAGGCCTTTGAAGGATGGCGACGTCCGAGCCAGCAGGTATAGCCTCGCCAGGTATGACGCCGCAAGCTCTGCGTCCGTGCCATGCTTGGTGACATGCGTCGGCCAGCCCATCTCCGTGACGTAGAACGGCACATCCTTGCCGTCGTGGTATTTGCGGAGCATCTCCTGCACGCCGGTCATCCACGTCGAGCAGGCCTCAGGCCCGCGCTCCGGGAATTTGTCGCTGTAGTTGTAGCTGTGGATGGAGATCGCGTCACAGGAATCGAGCGCCCCGAGCTTGACGATGTCCTCCAGCCAGCCCTTCCTGACTGCGCCGCTGGTGGATGCCCCCGCAATGACTGTCACGCCTGGGTCAGCGGCCTTGATCCTCGGATAGACGGCCTTGAGCAATTTGAAGTAGTCCTCCGCCGAACCGCCCCTGTTGTACTGTTGAGGCAGGCCGATGCCGATGTCCCACTCATTCCAGATCTCGTACAAACGCACGTGCTCGCCAAAATGCTTAACGACGAACTCGGCGTACCTGCAGAACCCCTCGATGGCCTCCGGCGAGCGGGGCCGGTCCCCGTCATCATAATGGCGATTCGAATAATCCAATATGAGCAGAACGTCCACGCCCGCATCGGCGGCTCGGCGAACGTACGTATCGAATCGCTCCGGCATGACGAGCTTGCCCTTCTCACGCTCGATCGCGCCCCAGGGCACCTCGTCGCGAATCGACTTGATTCCCGCATGCTGAAGGCTCGCCAGATTGAGCGCGAGGACGCCCTTGCCCTGGCTGAAATGCGTGCACGCGCCTACGAGGAAGCGATCCACTTGCGGCGCTGATGGCTGCGGAGTCGTCTGTGCCGCAGCCCCAAGGGAGAACAGCACAACAATCACCAGAGGCGAGACCACACGGACCATTCGCATCACAGGCATCTCCTTTGTTCACCCAAGACATACCTTTGTCGGCGGAACACCCCACGCGCCGGCAGGTGCATGATAACGTCAGGACGGGGAAGCAGCCAGCGTTTCATATGTCGGGTGGCAGCGGCAAGCGCAGCCCGCGGAGCTTGCCGCTGCCACCCTGAACATAGTGTGTGGTCTGCCACAAGGCGGCGTGTAGGCCGAAATGAGCATCCTGTGGCCCCCACCACTCTATCATTGACTGCGGCAGAGGGGGCCGTCAACGGGCTCGTCGAAGCCGTAGAGGCGTATGGATGGCGGCGTGTCTTGCCACTCGGTCGGGCGACATTCGCGGGCGCCGGTCGTGTAGTAGATCAGGCGGATGTCCTGGGCCTTCAGCTCGTCGAGACTCTGCGGCGAGAGTCCCGGCTCCAGGGCAGGCTCGAAAAGGAAGTTCTTCGGGCACAGGTGCGACCCGCCGCCGACGGACTGCGAGAAGTAGCCGGTCAGGACGATAGGCTCGCTCGTCAATCCTTCGATCCGCGTCTGCTGGAACTGGACCGAGACTGGCGCATTCCACCCCCAGCCCCAGTGGACATAGAAGCGGGTGGTGATGGATACCCCGACATTGGGATCTTGGAAGGAGCATTCCTCCGGGACCTCGTGGCTGGCCGGCTCCCACGGCCTGTACAGTGGCACCACATCTGTCGTCGTCATATTCGAGTCCGTATTGACAAGCACGGGGCTGCCGTAATCGACCTCCATCCCCAGCCGCAGCTCGCTCGTGGTCACGACCGGGTCGGGCACGATGGCCTGGAACAGCGGCGTGGTTCGCAGCCGGTACGCTCGCCGATTGCACAGGTCGGGGAAACGCCAGAGGTCCAGCAGACTGTACCGATCCCAGTCTCCCTTGGGGGCCTCATACACATGTGATGCGTCGGACAGCGACGGCAACTCGCCGGTGACCTGCCGGATTGCCCCCTCGGCGGCATACTCGATTGTCACCTCGCCGTAGATACAATTCTTCAGGCTCTCTTCAGTGAGCCATTGAGTTCTCGGCCGGATGGTCCATCGTGACTTGAGACGGTGGTTGGCAAAGACATTACCGCCGCGGCCCTGCAATGTGCAGTACGCCTGAGACTCACCGAGCAGGAACGGCGTCGAGTACCCAGTGCCGCCAGCCTTTGGAATCTCCCGAATCTGCTTGATCTCAAGCTTGCCCTCGGGGGCGGACTTCTTGAACTCAAAGTCGAGGACGAGATCCTCCTTTTGAGTCATCTTGCAGTACTGGTCACCGGTCGCGACGAGCAGCTTGTAGAGCTCGATGTACTCGCCGTCCCACTCCATGACGGTATTCTCGCGCAGAGGCACGAGGCTGGAACGGCGTACGAGCCACGGGTTGGGGCCGTTGAACCCTGTCGTGATGGTCACCTCCTCCGGCACGGCGTCCATGGGAGGGTTGGTCACCGAGACCGCCCCCTTCTGACTCACGATATTCGCAGTCCAGTCCGAACCCCGGCTGCGTTCCAGAGTCGCGACGCCATTGGCCAGTTCGATCTCGTCTGGATAGGAATGGTGTACAAGCAGGGCCATGCCGACCTGTGACTCATCCACGCCGTGCTTGAGCCGTTCCAGAAAGGCATTGTCGTTGTAGAAGCTGGCGAACACCTTGCGGATCGCCCGGAACACACCGCGTTCCTTGGCCTCGGATGGATCGCAGGCACAAGGCCCCGTGCTGTCGCTGTCCAGATCGTCGGCCAGGCAGCCGCTGTAGCTGTCGTAAAGCCCCGCGCCCGTGAACTGTTCGCTGTCCTCCACGTTTGTGGAGCTGCGAAAACGGATCGGCTTCGTCGCGTCGAATCCAGACGATCGGAGGGCATCCACCACGGCTGACTCCAGTTCGGGTCCGAATGCGGTCACCTGAGTGTCCGTGAACATATCCCGAATGGCCGCAAGCTCGTCGATGAGGCCCTCCAGATCCGAGGGCGGATACGTCGCGTATTTTGACAAGCGACTGGCGAGCTGGTTCTCGTAGCGATGCACCGTTCACCTGCTGATCCAGGAAGGCGTTCCACAAGTCAAAAGAAAAGGCCATGGCCCGTGGTGAATCGTTCGGAATCGCGCGGCGCAACACGCCGAAATTCGCCGCCTTGCCTCCGAAGTAACAGATATCCGCCGGTTGCAGATCATTCGTGTCGCCCCAAAAGGCGCCGCGGTGTTTCATCGGCTGTATAACGATGGGGCCCGCGTCCTTCAACGACAACAGCGATGCCTTCTCCGATTCGCTGAGGAATTCCACGTCGAGCAGCTTGACCTCGGAGGATTGGCCGAAACTCTCCATGACGGCCAGGTACACGCTGCGGCCGGCGAGCGCCTGTGCACGAGCGGCATCGGATTCCACGGCCAGATGCACGAACGGTACGCCCTGCGAACGGGAGAGGATGGCCACGTGCGAATTGGGTGTCGAGGGCATCAGTGTGATGATCCCTGCCACGGAGGGAATCTCCGCCGGCACGCCATCGGTCAGCAGAATGTCGCCGGGCAACAACTCCCGCGCGGTGTACGCTGCCTGTATTTCGGTGCCGTGAACGAACTTGAGCCTGCCGAGGGCCCATCCCGGTGAGTAGCTTGCGTTGCCTTCGGCCCACTGACCCGTGGAGCCGATCCGCATGCCCTGGCTCTCAAACCACTCTCGGTTCTGCTGGGCCACGGGGTACTGCTCATAGGTCGCGAAATAATAGGCCATGACATTCGGGTCGGCCGCGATGCAGCTCTTCACCACGTTGAACAGCCTCACGACCTCTTCCCGCGTGTACGGATCGTTCCTGACCAGTTGAATTCCGTACTCGTTGAACGGCGGATCATGCCACGGCGGGAGAATCACAGCCCCAAGCACCGCCTGCTGACCCGCCGCATGCAAAGTGACGCCATCGAATTCCTCAATCGTCATACCGATGAACGGCGTGAGATGCTCGAGCGCAAAATCGAAGTGGTACTCATACTGTCCGGAATTCTGGAAGTAGACGAGGTTCGGATCGTAGCCTTCCTTCGTAATGATGGTGAACTTGATGAACGCCGGGGAGGTCCAGCTTTGAAACGGCTCGTCCGGCAAGCTGATCTGGTTCTTCCAAGGCGCCTGCGGCTCTTCATCCTGAGCGGTCACGACGCCCGCCATGAAAAGCGAGGCTACAAGGAAAAGCATTCTGCGATGCACAGTCACCACCCCTTCTGCTCACGAAAAGATCCTCGGCCGCCGCACACTCGCAGACGCGGTCCGACCACACCTTTATTATACCGGAATGGGTCAACGGATTCAACAGTGCGCGAGACTTCCGGGCCGCCTCAGAGACTATCTCAAAGCCGACTCTGGCTTGTCATTGCGAGCCTAGCGAAGCAATCTCCCATCCCCAGGGTTGAGATTGCTTCGTCGCCGCGCTCCTCCTAAGAAACTAACTGGCCGGGTGCCATGTCTACGCTTGCATAGACATGCTCCACTCGATGGGCAAGGCATGCTTACGCGAGCGTAAGCATGGCACCCAAACCATCCGGTTTCTTCCCGACACCAGCCGCGAAGCGGCGGAGCGACTCGCAATGACGTTCACCCTTTCGAGATAGTCTCTTAGTCCAGGTACCCTAGTGTTCCACTGGGCGATGCCGCTGGAGCCAGTGTTGGGCCCATTGCTGGGCTTGCTCCCGGGTTCGGACCTCTCCTTCCAGTTGCGCCACGTAGAGTTCCTCGACCAGTTGGCCCAGTAGCGGGCCGGGGACAGCGCCGAGATGCATGAGGTCGTGACCGTCCAGCAGCGGCTTGGGCTTGACCTCGATGCCGCCGAGGTCCCTGATCCTCCTTCGCAGGTTGATCAGCGGGGCCACGCCCTGATTGCCGACCGTGGCCTTCTGGATCGCACGCTCCAGCGCGTAGAGGTCCGAGAAGTGCGGCTCGGCCAGCAGCTTTTTCAGCCGGGCGAGGGACATATCCCACTCCAGCAGTCGGCTGCGACGGGCGAGCAGGAACTTCATATGCTTGATCTGGTTCCTGCTCAGCTTCAGGACTTCGGTTCTCTCCAACACAAGATCGGTCGGGAAATCGGCGAAGAGCGCGGCCAGAGCCAGCGGGAAGTCCACCTTCTTTCGCAGTTGGGCAAGCACGGCGGCGCCTCGCGTGGCGCGATCTCCGGCAAAGCCGGGGAAAATCGCCTCTGCCAGTCCTGTCTCTATGAGCATCGATGCGCCGACGGCGCGGTTCGGATGAACCAGGATTCCCTCCAGCTCGGCGGCGATCCGCTCGCCACTGATGCGGACGATCTTCGGGGCGTTGCGACTGATGGCCGCATACGTCTGCGGCTCGATGGGGAAACCCAACCGCGTGGAGAATCGCACGGCGCGGAGCATCCGCAGGTAGTCCTCGCCGAATCGCTCGTCCGGGTCGCCGATGGTCCGAATGATGCTTTTCTGAAGGTCGGCCTGCCCGCCTACGTAGTCGATGACTTGTTCCTTGAGCGGGTCGAAGAACATGCCGTTGATCGTGAAGTCGCGCCGGCTGGCGTCCTCGGCGGCGCTGGTGAATCGGACCTCGGTGGGATGTCGGCCGTCCTCGTAGCCGGCCTCGGAGCGGAACGTCGCCACCTCCACCTGCCGGCCCTGGGTCAGCACGATGACGACTCCGAACTTCGCGCCAACTTTCAAGGTCCGGCGGAACAGCCGCATCACGTCGTCCGGCCGGGCGTCGGTCGCTACATCGTAGTCCTTCGCCGGCCGGCCGAGCAGCATATCCCGCACGCAGCCGCCCGCCAGCAACGCCTGGAAGTCATGCCGCTGCAGATGCTCGATGACCTCAATCGCCGCTTGCCTGTTGCTCATTGCCCTTCGCCTGCAACAACACAACCGCCATGGTCCCCCACTGCCGCCTGTCCACCGCGTGGAACAGCCCGTAGTCCTCCAGCACGGCTACGCTGCGATGGGTCCTGACAACCACGATGCCGTGAGGATTCACCTGGTTCTGCAGGATGTCAAATAGATCGGCCAGCGAGGACCCGCCGCCGACCTCCTGCGTGGACACATAGGGCGGATCGACGAAGACCAAGTCGTATCGCTCGCCGGCGCCGACTGACGCCCCGACGCGGAACGCACTGGCGTGAACGACCCGCGACCGCTCGCCAAAGCCGGCCTTCTCAATGTTCTTCTCCAGAACCTTGATGATCTCGCCGCTCTTCTCGACGAACGTGACGAAGGCGGCGCCCCGGCTCAGCGCCTCCAGTCCCAGCGAGCCCACACCGCTGAACAGATCGGCCACGCGCGCCCCTGAGAGCAGGTCATAGTTCACAAGAACGTCGAAAAGCGACTGCTTGACCCGGTCGGTAATCGGCCGCGTTTCTTTCGTCTCGGGGCTGAAGAGCTTCATCCCCCGTTTTGTGCCCGCGATAATTCGCATGTTTCCCGCTCAATTCATCCGACAACAGGCGGTCGCATTCTCTCACAACTACGGAAGAGTCACAGGTGCCGCGTCCGCTTTCGCACAAGCTGGTGCCATATGCTCTTCGGCATTGATAACAACAAAGCCGCCCAGCACGATCGCCAGCACCACTAATAACGCCAGATAACGCACCATCTTCACGAGCCTCCAAGGGCATCCAAAATCCAACATCTGCACGAGCAGTTGATTGTATCCGGCGGCCCAGGCAGCGTCCATATCAAACGGCCCCCCGCACCGTCGGAGGGTGCGGTCGGCATACGGTGGCGGATTCGGATTCCACCCGACACAAGAGCGCAGCCCAGTCTTCTTTCGCCCCTGCGGGGCTTTGAGATAGGATTGACTATCGTACCCACCGTTGAAACGGTGGGCTAGTGTCGATCGCCCCCGTGGGGCGGACGGGCCGACGCAAGAGGACTGAAGCAAAGTCCAAGCCCGCAGGGCGATAGAGAATAGCCCAGCGATTGATCGCTGGGGAACCGGGGCCGAGGGCAAAAGCCAGTCCCGTAAGGGACGAAAGAGGCGCTGTCCGCACACGGCGGCTACACGCCGCCGCCGAATTCCGACCACACCCCCGCCGGAGTATCTGTGAAGACTCCAGGCACTGAAAATTGATGGGTGGCAGCGGCAAGCGGAGCCTGCGGAACTTGCCGATGGTGTTCCGCAGTATGTACGAGCCATCGGCAAGCTGTGCTTGCCGCTGCCACCCGTCGATTGCCCTTCTCCCTCCTGCACTTATCAAAGGAAAGGGCGGCCCATGTTGTGGCGCCGCCCCGGACTATGGAGAATCGGTTTGTCTATCTTGCCGCTGCGATCTGGACTTTCCTGGGCTTGGACTGTTCGGCCTTGCCGACTGCTACAGTGAGCACGCCGTCGCTCATCGTCGCCACGATGTTGTTCGGGTCCATGTCCGTGCTGAGCGTGAACTGTCGGCGGTAGTCGCCGACATAGGTCTCACGATACACGGGGTTGCCCGCCTCTTCCGGCTCAGCCCTGCCGATGATCGTGAGCGTGTCCTTATCGACCGTGATATCGACGTTTTCCCTGGCCACGCCCGGCATGTCGAACTTCAGGGTCACTCCCTCGGTCGTCTCCAGAATATCAGTGGCGGGCTGAAAATATCGCTCCTGCTCTTCCCGGCGGACGACCTCGGCTTGTTCCTTTTTCACAGGTCTCTGTTCCGCAGCCATATTTCGAACCTCCTACTGATCCAATGTCCATGCGGACCGTTGATTTATGATTTGATCGTGATCTTCTTGGCTTTCGCCTGCTCGGCCTTCTCCATGCGGACCTTCAGCACGCCGTCCTTGTACTGGGCCTGCACCGAGTCGGGATTGATGGCCTCGGGTAGCGTCACCGTCCGCGTGAACGCTCCCACCGGCCTTTCTCGCCGATAGAACCGCTCGCCATCAGGCAGGTCCTCTTCCCGGCGCTCACCCTTGAGCGTCACGGAGTCACCCAGAACAGTCAGGTCCAACTGCTCCGGCTTGACCCCGGGGATCTCCGCCATCAGGACGACCTTATCACCCTGCTCGTAGACATTGACGGCGGGAAACGTGCCGCGGGGGACGCTCCGCACACCCACCGGCTGGCCCAACGGCCCGAACATCCGGTCCATCTCCTCCAGCGTCTTGCCCACATCGAAGAACGGAAACCATCTGTCCACTACCATAGCCGATTACCTCCTTTCTCAACTGTCACATCTCATCACGGTATCGGGTATTCCATATTCTCTTGTCAGATAAGGATAAGCAAACCGCGTGCCAGACAAGGCCAACAGCCGCAACTGCCGACATAACAAGCACTTAGACGCATCGCCCGCCCGCTCCCGGTGTCGTTTTTGCAACTCATTGCGGACGCATCATGTCAGCATGGCAGGCCCGCCGCAGGAAGCCTCCAAGGGGCCCACCGATCCACGTGGCAAAACAGCCGTAGCGAGCCATCGAGACGGGGCTCCCTAATGAATGCCGACAGTTCAAGGTGATTTCTCCTGAAGCGATGGCCTGTTCTGAACGATATGCGTAAAAGCAAGGCGACTCGCCGATGGGATATTCACATCCGACGCGAGAGGAAATCAAATGAGTGCGGGGCTTTATTGGAGACCATCATGAGATTGAGACGTCATCCACGCCACGGGGGTCGTGCTCCCAACTATTATAGCTGGCAGGCAGAAGCGATTAGACTTTGGGAGCAAGCTGGCCGCAAAGGAATCATTGAAGCAGTGACAGGGTCCGGTAAGACATACGTGGCAATCGAAGCTCTGGCGCAACTATACAGTCAAGACCCGTGGCTCAACACAATGGTCATTGCGCAACTCTGGCGCTGATGGATCAATGGTATGAGAAGCTCAAAGAGCGATTTCGTGACCAGCGTATTGGGAGAATCGGCGGCAAATATGAGGATGCCTTCCCCGTCCCACCGCTGGCGTACGTGGCGACTATTCAGACGGCCCTGAGTCGTGCAAGAGATCTCTTCGAGCACTGCTGGGATCCACGTTCTAGCGGACGGCATAGGAGCTTCCTGATCGCAGATGAATGCCACCACTACACTGATGCACCGAAATGGAAGGAAATCCTCGAGCCACCTCACGAGTGGACCTACCGAATGGGGCTCTCCGCTACAATCGATCCCTATGGAACCGATGGCCTGGGGCAAATCGTCAAGACCTACACTTTTCAGGAGGCCCATGGAGACGGGCTTGTCCCGTCCTTTGATCTTGTGAACGTGGGTGTGGATCTGACTGCGCGAGGCAGACGAGTACTTTGAGCTATCCGAGAAGATCAGCGATCAATTTCGAAAGGTCTCTCAGGGCTACAGGGATGAACTGCGCAATATTCCCGATCATAGGCTGTTCAGGAAACTGCAGCAACTCATGGGCAGGCTCGGCTCGGGTAATGAGCCGGAGATTGAAAGACTCTTCCTGCTTCTGTTCAAACGAGCTGCGATATACTACATGGCGGCCAATAAGATGGATTTGGCTGAGAATACGATCATGCAATTCATCGAGAGTGGAAGGAAAGCACTGGTGTTTTTCGAACGAATTGCCGCCGCTGATCTGGTGAATGATACTATCCCCGTGCATGCGGCAAGGTGTCTGCAGGGAAGACTGGCCAACATTCCGGGAATGTGGTGCAGGACCTATCACAGTGGAATGGATCGGGGAGAATGTGACAGAATCTTGCAAGAGTTCAGGAAACAGAAGTCCGGTGCATTGCTCGTTTGTCATTGCCTGGATGAAGGAATCGACGTTCCTGATGTGGACGGTGCGATTCTTGCGGCCTCAACACAGGCAGCACGGCAGCGTATACAGCGGATTGGGCGGATGCTGCGTAGGGGAGATGGCCGCAAACGCCCGATCATTATGACACTATTCGCGAAAGGCACAGGCGACGAAGGTGTGACTATAGATGATCGAGAGACGTTTCAGGGGGTAGCGCGCATCCACAACCCCTGCGCGACGGAATGCCCCGCTCTCCTGTGCAAGTTGCTGGATGGGAGAAGATCGCATTCGGGGTCGTAAGCGATCAGCCCTGGAGTGCAACCGCAGCCGTGTCTTCATTCTGCACCGTGATTACGGAGGACAACTGTGCCGCCCTTGCGGATCTGAGGCAAATGTCGCCTATCCTGCTGGCAGCCCGGAAAGCGGTAAACGCAGCCGACTACCACGATCGGTAAACCCATCTCTGCCACGAGGGGTTACCTGCCTTTGTCTACAGCCAGGAAGAAACGCCGTATTTGCATGTTTCACTTGGCACAGCATTTGCTGCATATGTGTGATGGTAGAATAACTGAACCGTGACTGCCAAAGTAGGTAAGTTGGAGGATACGGCCATGCGACAGGACGCACGAATCGTCCCCGACCGGCGGGACGCCGGCAAGCGCGAAGGGGCATTCCTCGCCGCCGGCGAGTGCTCAATTATGCAAAACAAACCCAATTTGTCTTGTCGGACAGATGGTGTGCGATGCACACCCTACGGAGCACCAGAGAATCCGCCGCGCCAAACAAAGCCAATCTTTCTGGGTGGCCCCTTGTGCCGATGGGGAAGGAATCGTGCGAAACAAAGCCAATTTGCGGGGCCTCTATGTCGGGAGCGAAGGACCCCTTGTGCGAAACAAAGCCAATTGAGATGGGAATCTCAAGTTTGAGGGTTCACGGGCGGGTTTGAAACCCGCCCCTACGAGCGCGCGCTGTTTGCGAAACAAAGCCAATCGTCCGATCCGGGCTTGACGGGAGGCGGGGGCGGTGCTATACTGATCATTGCCAACAAACAACCAGCGTAGGATTATGGGATTTGAGAGTATGCTGCGGGTGTTGAATCTGCGGCCTTGCTCTCCGGCTGTTAGGCCGTCTTGATTCTGCGAGGAGTTGTTTGAGGACCATCGAGCCTATTCCCGCCCTTAATCATCACTGCTTCGTGGCCTTATGTCTTTTCGGACCACGGGGCGGGGGCTTGCGATCTGCGCTCCTGCACATAAGTTCAGCCGACCGCTGTATTTCCGGCGAGGA
Source organism: Sedimentisphaerales bacterium (assembly GCA_963708075.1). Taxonomy (GTDB): domain Bacteria; phylum Planctomycetota; class Phycisphaerae; order Sedimentisphaerales; family Anaerobacaceae; genus PLanc-01. Next base: position 1,388,508 of record OY970194.1, on the reverse strand, counting down.
CACGGATAATGCGAGCCAAGCTGCTCCGCGTGCTTATTTCCGGCCCCCCTCGATCCGACATAGGAAGAGGAATTTAATGCCGGTATGTGTGTCTAATGGTGTAGAATCGAATAATCGAGCCGGGCGGCCTGCCTCCTCCGCAAGTCACCCGGGACCAGACCTGTGAGACCGATATGAAGAGCATTCATCGCAACAAGAAGAGTTCGACACCGTCACCTGCGGCCTCTGCCTGCCCGCAAGGCCGTGGCAAGCAATTCGAGTGGCCGCTTCTGGCCTTTCCCGCGGCGCTGCTGGCCACGCTCGTCGTTCTGTATGTGGTGAACCGCTCGATTCAGCATCAAGGACCGGTCGGCCCCGTGGATACGGAGTCTGCAGGACTGGCAGCACGTGACTCCGCCGCAAGATCGCCGGACCTGACGGCCGTCACTGACGACAGCACGGGACGGGTGCCCCGAAGGAGAATCGACTCGGGGGCAGGCGAGCTGTCGCAGATGACAGAACGTCCGCCACTGGCTCAAGAGGCGCAGGGGCGGGAGGCGGAGACACGCGAGACTGTCACTGAGGACGGAACCGGCCGCCGCGGTGGTCTGCAGGCGATGGACAGTACCGGCCGGATCATCCTCATGCTGCAGGAGGCCATCCAGGAGAAAGATCACGCCAGGATCAAGCAGTGTCTGGATGAGCTCGTCGCGCTGGGCGACCGGGTGATCGCACCACTGACGCAGGTGATCGCCCGCGAGCAGGGTGAGGCGGGCATGTGGGCGGCCGAGGCGCTCGCCAGAATAGGGTCGCCGCTGGCCACATCGACATTGCTCGATACGCTGACCCAAATCAAGGAGGGACAGTACAAGGAGGAGTTGGCCAAACGAGTCGCCGGCATCAACAATCATGAGAGCTGGCCCATCCTGCTCGACAACGTCCTGACCACGGCGGATTCAACGGTCCTGAGAGCGGCCGGCGAGGCCCTTGCCCGCATGGCCGACACGCCCATCCTTGACGAGTTGATCGCGAGGTTCGACGGGGCGACGGATGTGAGAGACACCGAGCGGATCGCCCAGTTGATCGGCAACATCCACTCGTCCAAGGCGACAGATTCGCTCATATCGCTGGCAGGCGACGTCGCCTCGGCGCCGCAGGATGCGCTCGCGCGGGCGGCTGTGGAGGCGCTTGGGAAGACCGGCGATCCACAGGCCATCAGCTACCTGATGCGTAAGCTCGAGGCCACGCCCCCCGGCGAGAGCGGCTACCTGGTCAATACGATCAGCCAGATCAAAGAGCCCCAGGCGCAGGACGCCCTGCTCTACGCCGCCGCGGGCAATAAGGAGGTTTCCGCCGACGGCGGTAGAACGGCGGCGATCTACGCACTACGGAATTTCCCGAGCGCCAGGACCTACGCCCTGCTTGAGGAAATCATCGCGACCGAGCAGAACGCCCGCGTGGTCACGGCGGCAACGAGAACGCTGGACGAGCTGCGCAGAACGTCGCCGCATATCGTCGCCAATGCCCAGTCTCTGGTGAAGAAAGACCCGTACGCCGGCACGGATCTGATCAAGAAGTGAGAGAAGCGTCGGGTTTCCGTTTGACATCGTTAACGCGCTGTGCTTCAATGGATTGCGGTACGCCAAGAAAAGCGATTTCAAAAGAGTGAGAACCATCTCTGCTCGAAAGCGATTCAGGAGGATCAGAGATGAGCAGACGACGATGCCCGGCGATGGAAGCCGCAACAGCGGTGGCTATGGCTATTATACTCCTCTCGACGACGGTACATGCGGCGAATCCAACTGTACGCTCGGCGGAAAAGGGGAAGACGCCGAAGGCCACGAAACCGGCTCCGAGCAAGCCTGCAACCCCCGCGAAACGCACACCGGCCTCATTCACGCCGGAGATGTCGTTCCGTGAGGCCATGGATATCCTGAAGAACTCCACCGCGCCGCCGATGAATATCGTCGTGCTCTGGAAGGAGATTGAGGAAAACGCCGGCGTCTACAGGGAGACACCTATCGGAATCGATGGCGTTCCAGGACTGCGCGTCCGCCAATATCTTGAGCTGCTCCTGGTTTCCCTCTCGAGCACCGCCTCGGCAACGCTCGGCTACACCGTGAAAGACGGCGTCGTTACCATCGGGACAACCGGCAGTCTGCGACCATCAAAGAGGGTGACGCGCGTCTACGATGTCAGCGACCTGGTGGCCGAGCCGGCAAGATATTTCTTCCTGCCGATGGGCTTCGGCGGCATGGGATATAACGGATTGTACAGCGGCTTGATGATGGCTCCCGGCGGCTACGGCACCGGTCCCGGCTCAGGCATGTACGGCCCCGCCGGGGCCCGCAGCATCCCCCGCGATCAGGGCCTTTCGAACGCCATCGGCAATACGTATGGCCGCACGCGGCGGTCGGACTCGCGTCGCCGATAAGTCAGCGCACGTGTCCTGCCTGGAAGAGCCCAATCCTGGGTGGCACGGGCAAACTCGTTTGCCCGTGGGGCTTAGAGTCGGCGGGTCCCGTCGAATCAGCACCGTCAAACGAGTTTGGCGGTGCCACCCGGCGAGCGACATGCTCAACGCCAGACACTTGCGATGCGCCGACGCACACGTGTTTACCCCCTCGACGCAAAAAAAAGATGTCATCAGTCATTTTCTGATTGACAGTCCCGCACCTGCCCCGTAGCATCGCGTCAGCTCTTTGGGAAGTGCATAACCTGACTGCAGGTCTCGGGACTTTGAGATACTGAAATGGGAACGCGGTGAAATTCCGCGACGGTCGCGCCGCTGTAAGCGTTCGCTCCGATGGCTATCGGAAATCCGAGAGGTGTTATCCACTGTTCGCGCGTGCGAATGGGAAGGGCCTCGACGTAGGACGCGAGTCAGAAAACCTGCCTGTGGTTAGCCGCACATTGTATTGTGTTCTCGCGACCTGGAACGCACGTGTGATCGAGCTGACCTATTCACAGCACGATCTGCAGGCAATCGCCAATGATAGCCGTCGTTTCTCTCGCGAGAACGACGGTTTTTTTATTGGCGTGCTCCCGCGTCAGGGGCACAGTCTCGGAAAGGAGCGATCAAATGAGAAGGCACGTCTGGGCGATTGCAGTTCTGGCAGGTTTTGCAGCAAGTCTGGCGGCGGCGGAGCCACAGGAGTGGACACATCTGGGGGGAGATGCTTCCCGGCAGTTCATTGCGGTGGATGGGCCGAATACTCTGAATGCCGATACTCTGGCCTGGGAGGCCACGACGGATCCGCAGGACCCGAATCGGCAGATCGAGTTCGAGGGGGCCACCGGTCCCGTGTTATATGCCGGCAAAGTCTTTGCCTATGCAAGGTGCGATGAAGAACCGAACAGCAAGGTGGCGGCGTGGGACGCGGACTCAGGCCGGCTGCTCTGGTCCACCCTTGTCGACCAGGCTTCCGACGGGGGCTCCTGGTCGACACCCTGCGTGGATACGAAGCACAACGCCGTGCTGATCGGCTCGAGATTCAGGGTATTCGCCCTCGACGCCAACGACGGCAGTTCCATTTGGGATGCTCCCGCGGAACTGGACGGGCCTGTAGTCAACGCATCCATTTGTGTGGCCCTGGATTTGCCCCACGCACGCGCGTTTCTCACGGACGCCGGATACGGAACAGCGGACGGCCAGGGGCATCTCTACTGCATCAATCTGGACGCCAACGAGCCGAATAATCCGTATGAGCCGGGCCAGATCCTGTGGCGATACCACCTGGGCAACACGCTGGGAAACTCACCAAGCTACCTGGACGGATGTGTGTATGTCGCAAGCGCAGAGAAACGAGCAGACAAACGAGCCGGCGGACACGTTCATGCATTCGACGCAAGTGCAGCGTCCGAGCCGGACGAGCCGATCTGGACGGCTCCCAGTGAAGACTGGATCGCGGCCGACCCCAACCATCGGATTGTGGGTCCGTTCTGTGGGGGCGTGACCCTGACCCAAGACGGATTCCTCTATGCCGCCACGTATCTCTGGGACCGGGACACCGGGGAGAACAACTCCACGCTCGTCAAGATCGACTGCAACGACGGGCGGATCGCCTGGACGGCAGCGGTCGAACGTACCGATACGATCCCTGTAGTAGTCGGGGAGATGATTTTCGTCAGCGGCGGCGCAGCGGGCGACTACGACTCAAAGCCCAAAGTCCAGGCGTTTCGTGATCTTGGGGACAGGGCGGAGATGATGTGGGACACATCGGTGGACCTGCCTGACGTCACGGTGGGAGGCTGGATCGCTCAACCCACTTACGCATCAGGCATGCTCTACGTAGGTGCGCAAAGCGAGCCGTACTACGACTTCTCGTGGCGTCCGAATGGCAACGGCTCTCTCTATGTCCTTGATGTCACTCGACGCCCCGGCGATCCCGGGTTCGTGGTCAGCCAGGTCGACGGCTGCGGCAACAGCCCGGTCGTGACGCACGACAGCGTCTACTCGGTGGGTCCCAACGCCTTGATGAAGTTCCATCAGCCATGAGTCCGACGAAGAAACCATTCACGACAATTCATTGCAGGGCGGCCTTCTCGCTGGTGGAGGTGCTCGTCTCCATCAGCGTGGTCGCCCTGCTGATGTCCGTGCTGGTGCCGAGCCTGGGCAGGGCGCGAAGCCAGGCCAAATCCGTGACATGCATGAGCCGTGTCCGGCAGCTTGGCTTGGCTTTCCATACCTACGCGCATGACCATGATGACTACGCCCTGCCCACCTGCATCAATGCGCGGACCTTCTGGTGGGGCCGGTTGAATTCGGATGGTGTGGATCACACGGCGGGACTGATGTGGCCGTATCTGGCCGGCGAGCTTCGGGCACAGGGCGTCTATGAATGCCCTGCCCAGGCGTACGGGACCTATGGCCTTCAGGGCAGACCCTTCAGCGAGCCGGATGATCCCAAGTGGATCACCAGCACGTACGGGTATAACGGGTATTTCCTCAGCCCCTCGCATAGCGGCTGGTCGGGAATCGGATTTCGGCCCTGGCAGAAGGTCTGCTCGATCCAGGGGCCCGACCAGGTGCTCACATTTGCCGACACGCTCCTGAGCTGGGACCTCACCGGCAAACGCCTGAACGTCAGCAACACGGCCATGCTCGACCCGCCCTACCTGTTCAACGGGAAGACCTGGCGAAAGAACAGCAGTCCGACGACGTGTTTTCGGCACCTCGACCGAGCCGCCGCGGCGTTTGCAGACGGACACTGCGGGACCCTGATCTCGGAGGCCCAGTATGTGCACAAGCTCGCGAGAACAGGCTCGGCCGGCACGTCCAATGCACCGCACTATGTCCCGGACTACGTGGAGTGGGGCAGCGTCGAGCCATAGACATGAGGCGACGCGCTTGACCCGTAATGACGTCGGAACAAACGCGGCATTGGATGCCGAACTAACGCATGACTGGACCTGCTGTAAGAGACCGGATGATGGCGACTAAGGCAATACTGGCGTGGAGCGGCGGAAAAGATAGTGCGATGGCTCTTCATGAAATCCGTCGCACCGGCGTGTACTCCATCGAGAGACTTCTGACGACTGTGTCACAGGATTACGACCGCGTGTGTATGCACGGCGTGCGAACCGCACTCATTGAACGACAGGCGGCGGAACTGGGATTGCCCATCGACAAGATCTATCTTGCCGCGAAGGAATCCCAGGAAGGATACGACGCGAAAATGCGCGGCTACTTGACCTGCTGCCGCCAACAGGGCATTGAGGCGGTGGTTTTCGGAGATCTCTTCCTGGAGGACGTCAGGCAATATAGAGAAACGAGCCTGTCCCGGGTGAACATGCAGGCGGTTTTCCCGCTGTGGCAGAGAAACACCGAGGTCTTGGCGAGGATATTCATTGAGACCGGCTTCAAGGCTGTCATTACTTGCGTTGATCTGGAGGCATTGAATCCTGCGTTTGCCGGCCGGGACTACGATCCCGCGTTCCTGGCCGATCTGCCGGCCGGCGTGGATCCATGCGGCGAGCGAGGCGAGTTTCACTCCTTCGTCTATGACGGACCCATTTTCCGTGGGGCCGTTCCATTTACTGCCGGATTGACGATCAAGCGTGACAATCGCTTCATGTATATTGATCTGATTCCCAGGAACGCACCGATTTCCGAGATGCCGTCATTGCAGCAACCGCAGCGGGATCCGGCAAGCCCTTTGACCGGTTCGGTCCCGCCGGAGTATAATAGCCGCCATGGAGGCATCTAAGCTCCACAATGCGGTCCGGCGAGCGAAGCGTGTGACGACTCTGGCCTGGCAGGGTTTGAATCACCTTCTGTGGCCGGCCGTGTGCGCCAATTGTGGCGGCAGGATCATGGAGGCAAATGAAGACCTGTGCGCTCGATGCTGGAGTCAACTGCTGACGTGTACCGCCGGCGATTACTGTCCGCGTTGCGGCCGGGACGCCAGCAAGTATGGCCTGGTGGCCGGCGCCTGTGCCGCCTGCCGGGAACAGGAAATCCATTTCGACGGGATCGCCCGCGCGGGCGTCTACTCGGAGGCGCTGCAGCAGATGATCCTGGCCTTCAAGCACGACCGGACGGAGCTTGCCTATGTGCTCACCCCGCTGGCCGACGCCGCTTTGCAGGGCAGCAACTTCTATAGTGACATCGATTTGCTCGTCCCCGTCCCACTGCACTGGACCCGCCGGTTGCTTCGAGGCTATAACCAATCCCACCTGATCGCCAAGCGTCTCAAACACCCGCGGGCTCGAATCAGCACCGACCTGGTCCGCATCCGTCGCACCCGGGCCCAGCCCGTCGCCACCACAGCCCCCGCCCGCGTCAGAAATGTCGCCGGCGCATTTGCCGTGCGGGAGGACCACCCCTTCGCGGTCAAGACCATCTGCCTCGTCGACGACATCAAAACCACCGGCGCGACACTGAATGAATGCGCCCGAACCCTCAAAGCCGCCGGTGCAAACAAAGTCTACGCCCTCGTCCTCGCCGTCGCGGGCCAAAAGGCACTATGAAGGATCATCAGCTTTCTCTTTTTCGGGCAAGGGAACTGCGCCGCCGGGAAGGAACCTGCTCGTAGGCCAGCTTGCGGATGTTGCGAGGCGTCACGCCAACCTCGGCCCCGATGATGAACAGCTCGCGCTGAATCGTCTCAATGAGCCCGCTCACCTCCTTATCTTTGAGCAGACTCCTGGCCAATCCGAGAAACGCGCCAAGCTCATCCAGGCTGCCAAAGACCTCGACGCGAGGGTGGTCTTTCCAGACCCGTCGGCCAATGTACAGATCGGTTCGCCCCTGATCACCCGTTTTCGTAGCTACGCTCATGACGAAACCTCCCTGTATAACCACATCGCTGCTCGTCCATGCTATCTCCAACCGCGATCGCACAGCGAGAAGCAGAAAGCAGAGTCAGGACTCATGCGGTCTGTGCACACTTTGGACAGGGGGCGTACCCAACGACGACATCTTCGGGCGAGGACGCTCGTGCCATGCACTATATGTGCGTTCATTCCTTGCGACAGCGATCAGAGCTTTTCGTAGCGGCTGATGGCGCGGTAGATGCCGTCGATGCGCTTGCCGTCTATGATCGTCGGTGAGTACTGGTCGTTCCGCGGCTGCAGGCGAATCTTTTTGTCCGCCTCGAAGAAGACCCGCTTGAAGGTCGTCTCGTGCGGCTGGGTGAAGCGGATGAAGCAGTCGTCGCCGTTGCGGACGTCGGCCGCGGGCGAGAACACCACGATGTCCCCCTCGTGGAACCGCGGCTCCATCGAATCACCGATCACGCGCACGGCAAAGGCGTTCGGATCGTGCAGGTCGGGGCATCGCACGTAATCCTCGGCGACTCCGACCGGGTAGTCGAGATCGTTGAAGTCGGTGGGATAACCGGCCGTCACGCGATTGATGATCGGGACGAGCCGCCCGGCGGCCAGGGCGGATTTGCCGTCCTCCACGTTCAGGCTCGTCTTCGCCAGGATCGCGTTGAGGTCGTTCTTCTTCTTCCCTTTTCCCATGTGTTTCTTGACATACTGGCGCAGCTTCTGGTTCTCGGCCTCTTTGGCCTCGTAGGCGCCCGGATGTCCGAGGGCATCCGCTCGACATGGGCCATATGCAGCAGCAGGCCGGTCTCGAACTTGAGCACCTGCTCGAGCCGGGTCAACAACTCATCGCCCGGAGGATTCTTCACCTTGCCCGTCTCGATTGTGGACAAGTATGGCTTGGAAAAGCTCACCCGCCGGCTGACTTCATCGAGGGTCAGTTTCAACTCCTCACGCCTGTTTCTGATGATTTGTCCGAGAGACATAGGAATTCGCACCTCTGCACTATCTTCCCAACTTTTTCTGCTGGTCCTGACTCACGTCTATGATCTCATAGTCGGCACAGCCCAGGCCGATCTTCACCGCATGCTCGATCTGCGATCGCCAGTCGAGTTTCCCGTTGCCGATCAACCGGCCGAGCCTCTTGCCGCCATTGGCCTCCACCCTATCGATGGCCGCCTTATCGACAGCCACCGGATCCGTCGATGCGAGAATGCCGATATCCTGCACTATTGTAGGCATATTGGCTTTGTCAAAGCAATCACAATCTTTTGTAATCGATATAACGAAATTGAAGAAGGCGGCCCGCCCCTGCTTGCCTTTCAGGACGCCCAGGGCATGCTCCGCCACGCTTTTCTGCAGGACCTCGTTCTCCTGTTTCCAGTCGTACTCCACGGCATCGAACCGGCACACGGCCACACACTCGGCACAGCCGATGCACTTGTCCTGATCGATGTGGGCCTGGACCTCGTCCAGGGTGATCGCATCGGCGGGACAGTGGCTGTGGCATTCGCCGCACCGAGCGCACTTGCCCTGCTTGACATGGGGTTTCAGGGCCGAGTGCTGGCGCATCTTGCCCTTGCGACTGGCGCAGCCCATGCCGAGCGTTTTGAGGGTCGCCCCGGCACAGGTGGCGCAATGGCCCGTGAAGTGGGCCACCGACAGGATCGACTGGCAGCGAACGATGTCGGATGCGATAAACACTTCCTGGTCCAACTCCCCATCGATTCGCACGGCAGTCTCGGCGGTCCCGAACAGTCCATCCGGGGCAATGAACGGTATGCCCAGCCCCTCCACACTGAAGCCCCGCTCGGCGGCAAGGATCGTGTGATCGATGGCATTGTGCCTGCGGCCGGTGTACAGGGTGCTGGTGTCGGTGATGAATGGCTTGGTCTCGAGCGTCAGCAGCTCATCGACAAGCCCCTGAAGACACGGGGCCTTGATATAGGTGGTGTTGATATCCTCGCCGACGTGGACCTTGACGGCGGTAAAGTCGTTCTTCTTGAAGCAGGCATTGAACCCCCCGGCTTTGAACAGTGCCCGCGCTTTGGCCGAGATCGCCTGCTCTCCCTCACCCACCGATGCCTGGATGAAATACACTCTCGATGCCAACTCATCTCCTTATAGGAAGCAAACATTCCCTTCTTCACGGGTGCACATTATAGCTGTTCCCGAATGGACATCAAGAGGAGTTTGTTTTTTATGATACATCCTGCCAATGCATGAAGAAGCTCATGCCGTGAGGTGCTGGATGAGGATCTTGAGGCCGATGGCGATGAGGATCACACCGCCGACGATTTCGATCCTGCTCTCGAAGAAGTGGCCGAAGCGTTTGCCGATGAGAATACCGACATAGGACAGGGTGAACGTGACCAGGCCGATGATGGCGGCGGCCGCGATGATGCCGGCTATCAGCATCGAGAGGGTAATCCCGATGGCCAGCGCGTCGATGCTCGTCGCCACGGACAGAGTCAACAGGACCAGGAGGTTGGATGGGTCAAGGTTCTTCTCCGCCGCTTCGATCCGGAGTGACTCGTAGATCATCTTGCCTCCGACGAACAGCAGCAGGCCGAAGGCGATCCAATGGTCGTACGCGGAGATGTATTCCCTGAGGCTCTGCCCGGCCAGGAAGCCGACGATTGGCATGACCGCCTGGAAGCCGCCGAAGAACAACGCCATGCGCAAGGCGTGCCGGACTTTCAGCTCGCGGTATACGCTGCCCGCCACGACGGAGACGGCGAAGGCGTCCATCGACAGGCCAACAGCTATGAATAGAATCATCAGAAGCTGCATCTACGGGTCTATCCTCCTACATTGGCAGGTGGCATCAGCAAGGCCGAGGGCTTTGCCGATGGCGGATATGCACAAACCATCGGCAAGCTGCGCTTGCCGCTGCCACCCGGGACTTGCGCGACTCAACACCGGTGCGTGCTGCTCCGGCACGATATCGAAGACGGCGATTTCGGGTCTGGCGAAGAAACGCACCTGCGGGGCAGGCTTGGGCTCCAGGCCGAGACCACGATTGACGTAGAGTATTGTACCATCGGATTCATACCGGCCGGACTCATATTTCTTGCCGAACTTCGAGAGCGTGATCAAGGCCCCGTACCCAGGCAGGGTCACCTGCCCGCCGTGCGTGTGGCCGCACAGGTAAAGATCGACGCCCAGGCCGCGAATGTCCTCGATCAAGTCGGGCGTATGGAACAGAAAGATGCTGAAGTGATCCCTGACGGCCCCTTGAAGCAGGTCCCGGCTCGCCTGGGGGCGATCGAGACTCAGCCCAAAGATGCGGATCGCCTCGCCCCCTTTCTCCATCGTGACCGTATCCTGCTCCAGCCAGCGAAAGCCGGTATTCGCAAGGAGATCGAGGTGAGGCCAATGACCGATCTCAAAATTGCCTTTCACGGCGAGCTTCCCGAGCGGCGCGTCAAGTGCGCGAAGCATCTCCTGCAGACGAGGCAGCGCGGAGGCACGATTGAGGCAGTCGCCCGTGAGTACAATCACATCGGGCTTGAGCTGATTGATGATCCGGACAGCTCGCTCCTCGTTGCGGGGCGTCTCGTCGCAATGAAGATCGGAGATCTGGACGATGCGAAAACCGGCGGTCCTGAGCTTGGCCGTGCGAATCGTCATTGCATTCACATCGATCCAGTACGGTTCTACGAAGTGCCCATAGAGCAGGCAGAGGATGCCCGTGGCGGCCAGCGTGTGCAGGGCAATGTCGAACTTCGTGAGCCGGATACCCTTCCACGATCCGCGGCGAATCCTGACCAGGATGTAACTGATCAGCAGGATGACCTCCGAGCCGGAAATCGCCAGGATCAAGAGCCCAAATAGCAGCAGGGAGACTTCTTCTCGCAGCAACATAGGTATCATTCGGCCTTGATGATCCCCCTGCTGGTGACATCCTCGGCGATGTGTTGGCCGGGCTCAACAATGAGAAACTCCTCCTGGCTCCACGGGCCGTCCACAAACCGCTGCATCAGACCGGAGTCGCCTTTGAGCTCCTCATAGCTCCAGTTCAGAAACGCGGCACACTGCCTCGTGAAGTCCTTGTATGCGTCCGCCTCGATCAGGCCCCAGTCCACGAAGATCGCCCACTTGTACTCCTTGATCCAGGTCTGCTCAACCTCCATCAGGTACCTGGCGTTATCCTCGCCATACTTCTGTATGTACTCTTCGAGCAACATCTCGTAGCGTTCTTTGCTGGGCTGCTTTCCCGACTCGATCCAGCCGGGGCTGTACCAGTACGCGCCGCGATACGACTCGAAATATTCCTGGTAACGTTCCTTGGAGCCGAGCAGGACCGTGATGCAGTCGTGCCCTCGGGGAATGACGATGGGAATCGCGGCACTGAGCCCGACCACGCCATTGCTGCACAGGCCGTAGCCGAGGAGCGAGGCATCATAGGGTCGGCCCTGGATATCGTGCGTTCGCTCCAGCGCCTTTTGCACTTCCCTCCGAAGCCGGTCCGGCTCATTGTGCAATCCCTGCTCCATCAGCACGATATCCACCACATTCGGGCTCCGGGCGGCGCAGAAGTACGCCTCGCGCTGCAGCACCTTGCACGTGATCAACTGCAGCCGCTTCGCATTCCCAGGAAGGACGTTGATATCGGTCTTGCTTATCATCGACATTGTTTCACACCGTTATTGTCCACAGAAGTCTGAACAAGAGTGGGCCATTCTGAGCGTGCAGGATGAAGCCTGCTCACCCACCGCTGTCAAGGTGGGTGTAGGCCGTCATACGTTCAAGACTTATGATGGGTGGCAGCGGCAAGCGCAGCTTGCCGATGGCTCGTGGGATCTGTGTCAACGCCATCAGTAAGCTCCAAAGACTCCGCTTGCCGCTGCCACTCATGTTTGTCGCCTTGACAGGAGCGGGCAAGGTCCACTCTGCAACCACTTGTCCGTTCGAGCAGCGCTCTGCCATGTCATTCCCGCGAAGGCGGGAATCCAGAACCATATCGGCGTTCATGGACCTTCGCCTGCGCGGGGGTGACATATGGAGGATAACCTCAGCATTACGTTGAGGCAACCTTATATAGCCCTCCACTCTACACCGCAGGGCAATCATTGGTTCTGCAGAACCTCGATCATCGCGGCGATATTCCTGGGTTTGGCATCACGGGGAATATCGTGGGAGGGTGAGGCGATGTAGCCGCCGCCGGCGCCGACAACGTCGATCAGCTTTCGGACCTCATTCTTGACCTGCTGCACGGTTCCAAACGGCAGGGTCCGCTGGATGCTGATGCCGCCGTAGAACGTCAGATCGTTGCCATACCGCCGCTTGATCTCAAAGACGTCCATCACCTCGGGCTGGAAGGGATTGAAGATATCGAGGCCGCATTCGATAAAGTCCGGGAAGAGCTCATCGACCTTGCCGCAACAGTGGAGCATCGTGAATTTGCCCTTGGATTTGACGAGCCGGCACATCTGCTGGAACCGGGGCTTGATGAACTCGCGCCACAACTGCGGCCCCATCAGCACGCCCCGCTGGTGGCCCCAATCATCCCCGAACCGAAAGATATCCACACCGTGCGAGCAGGCGTTCTCGATGATCGCCAGGTTAAATTCAAGGATGCGGTCGAGCAGGGTGTGCACGAACGGCTTGTCCGTCGCCATGGCCATCAGGACGTTCTCCATGCCCGCCAGGGTCCAGGCCCGCTCGAAGAGCGAGAAGCCCAGGCTGACGAGGACGGCCGTATCCGGGCGGGACGCGATGGTGCCATCGAACGACCCATATCGCGAAGGATCGTTGGGATCCGGGAACTCGAAGGTCGTCACATTCTCCGGCGTCACGAGGCGGTTGCAGACGACACCGATGTCCTTGTCGATATGCCGATCCCACTGCACGCCGAACTCGTCCTGGTAGATGTCGGGGGCCACCTTGGTGAACCGAGCCTCGGGCGGGTGCGGCCGCAACCACGTGAAGCAGTTACCCAGCTTGGACTCGAAGTGTCCGTCGCTGTAATACCTCATCATCCTGGCATGCGCAGGCAGCGTGAATCGGACGTCGTACGGGACAGCATCGGGCTGTTGATGCCTCAACGCGGTTAGAACACGCTCTCTGGTCGTCACTTTTCCATCCTTCTCGATTGGGCCTATGGCTGGCAGGACTTGCACGGCCGCTTGCCCGCCTGGATAGCCTCCTCCCGGGTTTTGTAGCCGAGGCGGTTGTCCCCGGAGATGTTCTGGGCCCAGCGGCAGTCCGGCCGGTGAAAGACGGATGCGCTCTTGGACGCCACAAAGGGAAATTGCGAGACGGCCTGGAGATTCTGCGGACTTGACTTCGCTGGGTTGGGACTCCCTGATCCCGGCGTATTCGGCTCGGCCGCCGTCACGCGAGCCTGCATGGGGGCGGACTCATACGCGTCGATGAACGCCTCAACCTGCGCGAAAACAGCGTCCGTAATCATCTTGCCTGCTTCATTCCCGGCCACCACCTTCATTGTTGGCCTCAGGCGCCAGACCTCGGCCTCAACCTGCAGGTCCCGATGAGCGGTAAACGTCACAACTCTGTTCATTGAGGTCTGCACACGGCAGATGCACTTGTCACAGTCCGGCACCATCACGCCCTCGATCTGCACAACCAGACGCGGGCATGCCCCGGCTTCACCTTCCATGGGTTTGATGCCGGCCTCCTTGAGTTTCGCGACGAGTTGTGCCCGCAGCTTTGGAATATCGACCAGCTTCTCCACTTGCGGGGTCTCCTGCGTGGCCAGGGCGATGCTGAGCTTCTCCACGCCGGCCAGCGCCTCATGAGTGGCGATGAGCGAGGTCCCGTCCCGCGGCAACACATCCGTGGCACCACCGATAGCGGCCCCGAGGAAGATCGCTGCGGCCGTGAAGCACACATGGATTGCCATGTTCCCTCCCTTCACTTGCACCCGTCATAAATATGGACCCACGGTCTCCACCCTCACAGGGCCGACGGACACCCTACGCCGGGCTAAGCGCTTTGTCTACCGCCGACTTCATTTTGGTCAGGCCGGTCTTAGCCACTTCCAGCGGGTCCTTCTCCCAGTACGCCGGGCTGAACAACTCCAGCGAGAGGACCGCCCGGCTGCCGTTGTCGCGCAGGCCGCGGAGAATCTGCGTCAGCGGAGCGATCCCGTCGCCGGGCATCACGCGATCGCGGTCGCCGATCTTCTCCCGCGGCGGCTCAGCGGGGTAATCATTCATGTGCATGACAGGCATCGCCTGCGGACTGATCATTTTCAGGCCCGCGAAGTCGGACCCGCCTTTGTAGATGTGGTACACGTCACCAAGCATGCACGCCTTCGAATGGCCACTCTCGATCACCACGAACATGCACTGCCCGATCCGGTGCAGGTTCTTGGAGCCGCCCCACAATTCCAGGATCGGCACAATGCCCATCTTGTCGCCGAGGTCCAGAATCGCCCGGTATCGCTCGGCCGCCTTCAGCAAGTCCAGGCCCGGCTTGTCCGTCGCGCCGGCCGGCGGAGCAGCGATGCGCTTACCGCCGATCTGGGCAAGCAAGTCCATCTCCCGCTTGACCTGCTCGACGGCCTCAGCCCGCGCCGCATCGTCATCGACGATCCAGCGGCTGAAAGAAATCGCGTTCTCCAACGTCAGGCCGCGATCCTCGATGCGTTTCCGTGCGTCCGCCGGTTTCCCGCCGCTCTTGACATACTCCTGGATCGTGCTGACCCACAGCTCGATGGCCTGGTAGCCCGCCTGGGCGGCCACGTCGATCTCCTTTTCCAGGCCCAGCTTCTGGCCGCGAATCGTACTTGTATTCAGGGAGTATTTGAAGGGGTGCGTTCCCCGTTCGCCGGAGGGTTGGGGATTTGCAGCAGTCGCATGACCTCGGGCCACCAGAGTGGCTCCGAGCCCGGCGGCCGAGACCGTCATGAAACGTCGGCGGGAAAGAGCATCGTTCATCATCAGCAGTTCCTCACAGAGCATCAACAATCATATTCAAAGGAAAAGGCCAAAGCCCGTCCGGGAGGTCCAGTGACCTCATGCCCGCACGTATCGTCCCCTCCATGGTCCGTGGCGGGCCTCTGATGCCTCAGGCAATCAGCGTAAATGCCTCGGTGGCGTCCATGCCTTCGTGGATGCCGAGGGCTTTGGCCTTCTCATTCACTTTCGTGACCTTGCGATTCGGGAACCGGTCCAGCGTCCCGATGGGGTTCTGCGGCGTGCTCTCCACGAGGGCGGCCGCCACGCCGTACCGCTGGCAGGCCTCCACATCGATCGCGGGACATGCCAGGAAGCCCTTCGACCCGGTCACCACCAGGATGCTGAACCCGGGCCATTTCGTCTGTATGCCTTCCACAGGCCCATTCTTCGTGAGAAACATCTTCGTGAACGTTTCCATTACTTTCACTATTTCCTGTGCATATACTCTTGTTTAGCTACTGGCGCGTCCCAAGCTGGCCCTCGATCTCCGCCAACTTCTCGTCCAGCAACTCCTTCGTCTTGGCCTCGATGTTCAGGCGCAGCAGCGGCTCGGTATTACTCGGCCGGCAGTTGAACCACCAGTCCTTGAAGCCGACGGTCACGCCGTCGAGATGATCGATCTGTCCATCGCCGTAACGACGGGTCAGCTCCTCCATCTTCGCCTGCTTATCCTCCACGCGGAAGTTGATCTCGCCGCTGCTGTGATATCGCCTCAGCGGCTGGATCTGCTCGCTCATCGGCTTATCCTTTTCGCTGATGACGTTCAGCGTGTGCACCAGCGTGATCACGGCCGAATCGGCGTAGAAGTTCTCCTCATAATAGAAGTGGCCGGACAGTTCTCCGCCGAAGACCGCGTGCGTGTCGCGCATTGCCTTCTTCATATAGGCATGCCCGACGCGCTCGCGCCGAGGCGTTCCGCCATACTTGATGATTTCCTCCATCACGACGCGGCTGCTCCGCACGTCGTACACGATGGCGGACTTCGGCTTTTTCCGCAGGAAGTACGGCGCAAGGAACGCCGTCAGCAGATCGCAACTGATCGTGTCCCCGTTCTCATCGACCATGATCATCCGGTCGGCGTCACCATCGAAGCAGACCCCGAAATCGCAAGCATCCTTTTTGACCGTCGCTCTGACCTGATTCAGGCTTTTATCCTTCAGCGGGTCGGGGTCGTGCTTGAACTTGCCCGTGTGCTCGAAGTTGATGTCCACGATCTCGATGGGGACATCGCCGAAGAGCAGAGGGATCATCTTGCCCGCCATGCCGTTGGAGGCATCGATCGCCACCTTCTTCTTCTTCAAATCGCTCTGGAGGAACTGCAGTACATGCTTCCTGTATGCGTCGGTCAGATCGTGCGTCTTGAGGGAGCCGGTGAGCCTGCCCTTGGTATGGAGCAGGGCCGTCGCCAGGTGCTTGATCTCGACCAGCCCCGTATCGATACCGATAGGAAGGGCTCCCTTGCCGGAGATCTTGAAGCCGTTGTACTTGGCGGGATTGTGGGAGGCGGTGACCTGGATGCCTCCGCATGTCCCGAGATGATTGATGGCAAAGTACATCTGCGGCGTGTCGATCATCCCGATGTCGATCACGCCGGTCCCCGTGGAGCGGATCCCGTCCGTGAGGGCCTGCGCTAGCGGCTCGCTATGCGTCCTCATGTCCCGGCCGACACACACCTGCTGCGACTGCGGCTTGCCCCGCTCGTAGCCCTTGATCAGCGAGGGCAGATACCGCCCCGCCGCACAGCCAATCTTCCACGCATCTTCTTCGTTCACCTCATCAGGGTAAACGCCCCTGATGTCATAGGCCTTGAAGATCTCCGGATTCATACGAACTCACTCCTTTGGTCCTGCGGGTCGCCTGCTTTTGCTCGTGCGGGTCTGCCCGCTGCCCGGATGAGCATGGCACCCTGTCCATCATATTTGTGCCTTAGACAAGGTACTATACACCACCGGCAAACCGCGTGTCAACCGCAGGCGGAAAGAAGCTGTCAACATGATCCACGTCCAGCCTTCCACATGGCGGTAAACCCCAGGTCGATATGGCCTTTTCCTCATTGTCCCCCAATCTCGCCGCCATGCCCTCGATTGACAGAAGCATTCCAGGCCGTGTATATACGAGTCCCATGGCACAGGAGAATGACAGAGGAAAGGTGGGCCGGGACTCCCCTCCCGGTTCTTTCTGCCGCGACTGGCTGACTGGCCGTCGACGGCAACTTGAGCCGGAGCATGCCAGATACCATGCCCTTGAGACGCGATGGTCCTGGATTCGGTTGCTGGCCTTTGCGGCGGGCGCGGCCGTCGTGGTTCTGTTACGGCATGAGCTGCCGCTTGCGATCGCCGCCGGCATCGTCGGCCTTGCGGGCTTCGCTGCGGCGGTGCTGCGACATGCCGGCTGGCAGGACAAACGCGCGTTCGCGGAGCGTGCACTGACTATCATCACGGAATCCCTCGATGCAAGCGCTCAGCGGGACCATCCCGTCCGCACCTGGCAGCGTCCCGAGGACCCGGCCGGGACATCCGTAGCTTTGCCGGCGGTCCTTGAATCCGGGCCTGAGTGGTCACTCACGGATCAGGAACGTGATGATCTCGATCTGTATGGACCGCCGGTGGGCATTTTCGGACTGCTGAACCGGGCTTCGACAGAGCTTGGGGCACGCCGGCTGCGCGACATGCTGGACCGCCCGTGTCTATCTTGTGAGCACATCCAGCAGCGCCAACAGGCCGTCCGCTGGCTCGATGAACACCATGAGCAGCGGCTTCGCATGATGGCTTCCCTCCTGCTGCTGCGTACGGGATCGAGACACGTGGACAAGCTCGTCCATCTGCTCCACAAGACCGAGAGCCCATCGCGATCAGTTGTATCTGCAGGCATCAGGCTATGGTCTGTATTCAGCGGCCTGTTGGTGATCCACGCCGTCAGCCGCATCGTCGCAGGTGACTTTGAGTGGGTGCGGGTGCTTGTCGCCGTTCTGGCCTTCAACGGCCTGGTTCTGTTTGCCCGCGGACGCATGTTCAGCCACCTGAGAGCCTCCGTATCCCCTTGGACCGACCTGGCACCCACACTGAGACATTTTCTCGCAATCGCAGAGCATGCGCAGCAGGAGTTGCCCAGTGAGACCGCCCTGAGCGTGCTGAAGGAGCGTTTCCATGATGTTGTCGCGCACGGCCGAATCCCATCGCTCTGTGCGTGGCTGGAGTGGGCAGGCCTGCACGGCACGGTGCGCAGCATCCTCAATGTGACGGTCTTCCTGGACCTGCACATCGCCGAAGCCGTGCTGGCTCGCGTGGTGCCCAATCGGGATACGCTCCTCCAGGGTCTTTCGGCCATGGCCGAACTGGAGGCATTGTGCAGTCTGGCTTGTGTTTCTGCGGAGCAGCCGGTGGCCTGCTATCCATGCCCCGGGACCGACACAGGCATCACTATTGCGGATGGGCGGCACCCGCTTATCCTGGAACAGGATGCAACGGCCAACAACGTGCACCTGACCGCGGACAAGAGGACATGGGTCATCACGGGGCCGAACGCTGCGGGTAAGAGCACGTTCTTGCGCATGGTAGGAGTCAACGCACTGCTGGCCCAAGCCGGCGCGGCGGTGCCCGCTCGGGAAATGGCCTGGTCTCCCGTGCGCCTGATGACGGATGTCAGGGTCAGCGACAATCTGGCTAGACACGAGAGCTATTTTCTTTCCGAGGTCCGCCGGCTCCGCCGCATAGTTCTGGATGCGGGAGACTCCACGCCCATCCTCGGATTGATCGACGAGCCCTTCCGGGGCACAAACTCCCAGGAGAGGACAGCCGCCGACATCGCCTTGTTCGAGCACCTGGCGGCCTCCGGCCATCTGTTCCTCATCGCAACGCACGAGGAGACATTGGCCCAGGCGGCTGCAACAACGGCTTCCGCCGAGAACTATCATTTCCAGGAGCATCTGCACGAGCACGGCATAGCGTTCGACTACCGCCTGCGCCCGGGTCCGGCCGGCACGAAGACAGCCCTGCGGATCCTGGAGCAGGAAGGCTATCCGAAGCCCCTTTTGGATCGGGCCCGCCAGTTGCTCGGTTGACTGGAGAGACACCTATGTGGCCATGGATTGGACCGATGCCGACGTACGGGATCATGTACTTTGCCGGGATTATCCTGCACTTTCTGGTGAGCTGGCGAGTTGCGAGGAGGTACGGGCTCAAGCGGCGAGTATGGATCACCGCGAGCATGTGTTACTTCGTCGGTATGGTCCTCGGCGCGAAACTGCTCTTCGATCTTCGCCATGGCCCGCTGGATGTGACGGCGCTGTTCCAGGCGGAGCACTACCTGCACGGAGGGCTCTGGGGCGGGCTGCTGGCGTATTGGGCGCTGGCTGTCCCGGCAGTGCTGTTGCTCGCTCAAGACAGGCGGGCGGCGCTGGATCTTGTCGGGTTGTCAATTCCTGTCCCGTGGATCGCCGCCAAGCTGGGCTGTCTGCTTAACGGCGACTGTTATGGCAAGCCCTGCTCATTGCCCTGGGCCATCACGTTTCCCGAGGCCGCTCGCGGCGCACCGGCAGGCGTGCCCCTCCACCCGACGCAACTCTACGAAATCGGCATCATGCTAATCATCCTGCTTGTTTTCGCGATGCTCAGGTCAGAGCGATGGCGCGGGACAAAGCTGCTGTGGTTCCTCGCCATCTATGGACTGGGCAGGAGTCTCACCGACTTTCTGCGTGGCGATACGGAAGGGTATCTCTATTTTGGCCTGCTGTCGCTCACACAGGTCCTTTGCCTCGTCGCTGCCGATGTTGCCCTCGTCGTTCTCGGTCTCCAGATTTATCAAATGGGACGCCGCCCGCCGCCGGCTGAGAGCAATCCATCATAGTCGGCCATGCATATTGCCGGTGTCATCCTTTGGCGGTATGATCCGATGGAAAGCTGCCGTATGCAATTGCGGATTGGCATGATATTGACGAGGGACCGTTATGGCGGAAACACAGACGAACCTGAAAGTCGATTACGCTGGTGGCATGTTGATTCTGGGAATCTTCCTGTTAGTCATCTACTTCTGGGGCGAGCCGGACCTGCACGATGCGATTATCTACCGGCTCATGGGGCCCCAGACATCGCAAGCGGAGGTGAGCGAGTAAGCAACGAGCGGGATGAAGCCACTTGAAATCAATTCGTTGACGAAATGGTACGGCCGGAGCCGCGGCGTCGAGGACGTGACCTTCGCCATCGAACGCGGGGAAGTGTTTGGATATCTCGGCCCCAACGGATCGGGCAAGACC
The DNA here is from genome assembly GCA_963708075.1 of Sedimentisphaerales bacterium. Classification (GTDB taxonomy): domain Bacteria; phylum Planctomycetota; class Phycisphaerae; order Sedimentisphaerales; family Anaerobacaceae; genus PLanc-01. The sequence goes on along the minus strand of OY970194.1, from coordinate 1,368,078 downwards.
ACGACGATTCGATGCATCATGGGCCTGCTGCGGCCGAGCGGCGGCCACGTCTGCGTGCTCGGAACGCGAGTCGCGCCGGGTCGAGCCACCCAGCATGCGCGGATTGGCTATCTGCCGGGCGAGTTTCGCATCTGGCGATGGCCCAGCGCACGCTACCTGCTGCATACCCTTGCCGCACTCGGCGGCAGCGACGATCTGCAGGCTCGGCGCGAGGAGTTGGCGGAGCGACTGGGCCTGAATCTGAATCGTCCCGTAGGCGACCTTTCCAAGGGGAATCGTCAAAAGGTCGCGGTCATCTATGCCTTTCAGCACCGGCCGGAGGTGCTGGTGCTCGATGAGCCCACCGCCGGCCTGGACCCGCTCGTACGCCAGGTCGTGCTGGACCTGATCCGCGAAGCCGCCGAGGCCGGCGCCGCCGTGCTTTTGTCATCGCACGATCTGAGCGAGGTATCCGCCATGTGCAATCGTGCGGCGATCCTGCGCGAGGGTCGCCTCGTGAAAGTTGCGCCCATCTCCGAGATCACCCGGGAGAGCGAATACCGCCTGAAGGTCTGGTTCATGGACGGCACGCCGGTTCCGGAGGTGCCGTTGGATCGGCTGCCGGGCGTGCGCATTGTCGAGCGACAGGCCCACATGCTCCACCTTGCCTATCAGGGCACATCCGATGCCATCCTGAAATGGGTCGCACAGTTTCCCATCGACCGCATCACTACGCCGCAGACATCTCTGGAGGAGGCTTTCATTCAGTACTATCAGCCGCCAGGCACCGCTGCAGGCAACTCGCTGAAGACTCGTGAGGGGACGCGCCCATGAGCCATACATCCCGGCCGCCATTCCCGTTTGCCCTGCTGCGATTCTGGTTCCTGCGCATCCTGCCTGTCTGGCTCGGGATCGCCTTGCTGATTTTTCTGATGCAGATTGCCGTCAGCGCCATCGTGCACGACAATGCAAACGTCCGGGCCTTCCTCGCATTCCTCGACATGCTCCCGTCGATTGTCAAGACCGCCCTCGGCGGCGACATGCTGCAGGCCGGCAACACGGCCGCACTGCTCACCATCGGCTACCAGCATCCATTCGTCATGTTTCTCTGTATGCTCTTTGCCGTCGGCGTGCCTACGGGCCTGCTCACCGGCGAGGTGCAGAAAGGGACCATGGAGCTGATCCTCAGCCGACCCGTAACGAAAACGCAGGTCTATCTCTGCGCGTGTGTCCTGACGCTCGCCGGCATGTTCGCCCTCGTCCTGACAATGTTCCTCGGGACCGCCGTCGCCGTGCGCATCTACCGTTTCGACCAGCCCATCCCTCTCGATTTATTCTTTCGCATCGCCATCAACGGCGGACTGCTCGCCAGCTCTTTCGGCGCGTTCGCCCTGCTCTGTGCGGCAACATTCTCCCGGCTGTATTCGGCCCTGGGCGCCGCGGTCGCCTTCCTCACGCTCAACTACTTCGTGTCCCTCGTCTCCGAGTGGTTGCCTTCGATCCGCTTCCTCCACCGGGCCACATTGTTCTACTTCATCTATTACTCCAACCTGATGTACGAATGGCCCGTCCGCAATATGGTCTGGCTGACAGTGATTCTTCTATCCACGGCCGTCGTCGGCGCCCTCATCTGGCGCCGCCGCGACCTGCCGCTGTAGGCTGCGACCCCATGTGCATAGGACATTGGTTCCTTGGGAATGCTGTTAAATGACGCCAACGGAACAAATCCGAGTGGAGTTGGGACGAATCGAACGAGACCAGAACGTTTGTATCCTCTACGCGTGCGAGTCGGGCAGCCGGGCATGGGGATTCGAATCACAGGACAGCGATTTCGACGTTCGGTTCATCTATGTTCAGCCAACACAATGGTATCTACGCGTCATGCTCGGACGAGACGTGATCGAGCCGCCAGCGGACGAAGTATTGGACATCTCCGGCTGGGACCTCCGAAAGGCGTTGCAGTTGCTCCGCAGTTCGAATCCGCCGCTGCTGGAGTGGCTCCAGTCGCCCATTGTATACCGGGAGCGGCAAGACATCACAGCGTGGATTCGCGAGTTGATGCCCCAGTACTACCAGCCCGCTACGTGCCACTATCACTATCTGCACATGGCCCAGGGCAACAATCGCGAGTACCTGCAGGGTGATGTAGTCTGGCTCAAGAAGTACCTGTACGTCCTGCGGCCGGTGCTCGCATGCCTGTGGATCGAGAGGGACTATGGCGTAGTACCCATGAAGTTCGACGCACTGATCGATCGTATTCTTGATGATGGCGAATTGAAGACAGCGGTTCAGGACATGGTCCGACGAAAGAAGGATGGCGACGAGCTGGCCCGCGGGCCGCGGATCCCGATCATCTCCGATTTCCTGGAGCGTGAGCTTGCCCGTCTTTCGGAAAAGCCCACGCCTCCGGCGACACGCACCTCCACGGACGATCTCGACCGTGTGTTCCGCCGGTGTCTGATCGAAGTCTACGGCGGCCGAATCGAACCCGGTCCGCCGAGTTGCGCATCCGATCCATAGAGTTCCCTTGCCTTCTCCACTGGGCAACCGCGCCAGGGTTGACGCGAGTGAATCTGTGGGCTATACTTCGTATATCCATTTGGAGAATCATATATGGTAACGAAAGTACAGAAATGGGGAAACAGCCAGGGGCTGCGTTTGAGCAAGCAACTACTGGATGACGCACAGATTTCCGTCGGGGATGAGGTGGACGTGGCTGTCCGCGACGGCGTGATCGTAGTGGCCCCCGTGAAGCATCCGAGGGGTAAACACAGCCTTCAGCAGCTTGTCAAGCGAATCCCCAAGGATTATCGAACTGAGGAGTTTGACTGGGGCCGACCGGCCGGCAAAGAGGTGTGGTAGATGGCTCAGTACATCCCTCAGCGAGGCGATCTGATTGCCCTGACGTTCGATCCGCAATCCGGCCACGAACAGAAAGGCCGCAGGCCGGCCATGGTCATCAGCCATTATCTCTTCAACAGGCACACGGGCCTTGCCATCGTCTGCCCCGTCACAACCACGGAACGCGGATTCCCGTTCCATGTCGCCGTTGCCGGATGCCCGCGGGTCTCAGGCTTCGTGATGGCAGAGCAAGTCAAATCCATTGACTTTCGGGCTCGCAACGCCAGACGAATCGCCAAAGCGCCGCAGCCCGTGCTGGACGAGGTACTCTCTGTCCTGGACGCATGCATCTACTGAGCGCGCTCATGCGCATTCGAACGAAACCGCGACACAGGTGAGACTCTGAGGACAGGACATGGGACGCAAGCAGAAACGGGACATTGAAAAAGGGTATGCAGTCTCGCAGTTTGTGGCGAAGTTGCGGCGACTGGCGGATGCCCTGGAAAAGGGGAAGAAGTTCGAGATCCAGATCGCCGGGGAACGCATCTACATGCCCGTTCGTGCCGAATTCAATGTCGAACATGAACGCGAAGGGGGCAGCGAGGAAGTCGAGTTTCAGATCAAGTGGACGTACCGTTGAAATAGGGACTCTGACCAAGATTTCGAGAGGATCTGTCTTGCGAGAGAAACAGTCCGTTCTTACACTACTTGCAGCGGAATGATGCCCGCCGGGTGTCTGAGATCTATGACACAGGTGGCAAGGGATATCGGTTGGCCTGGCTCTAAGAAAAGGAGTGTGCGGAAATGATCCATTGGCTGAGAGAATTGGATGAGGCCCTGCGCGGCCGCAAGGCCGATCCGCGGCTGCTCGCGGAAGGCACAGCTCACATTCACATCCAACCGCTCGTCGTAGTATCGGTGGCGATGGGGATGATCTACGGGGTGTGCATGGGCTTGTACGCTGTCGCGACGCGGACACCGCCCTCCTTCGCGCAACTGGTGACGTCGGCCGTCAAGGTGCCGGCCCTGTTCTTCCTGACGCTCGCGGTGACCTTCCCGTCGCTCTACGTCTTCAGCGCGCTGTTGGGCGTGCGGCTGGGGCCGAAGGACACATTCCGGCTTATCCTCGTCCCGATTGTCATCAACCTGGCCGTGCTCGCGTCCCTCGGCCCGATCACCGCGTTCTTCACGCTCAGCACGACCAGCTACCCTTTCATGAAGCTCCTGAACGTGTTCTTCTTCACGGTCGCCGGCATCATCGGGCTCAAGGTCCTGCTGGCCATGCTTTCCAGCCTTGAGGCGGCCCAGTCCCCGCCCCCTGCTACTATGCCCGATCTGGATAAGGCGGCAGGGGCCGTGACCGTCCAATCCACGCCTCAACCCCTGGCGAGGGAGAAGACTGCCGCGAGCAAGACCTTCCTGGTGTGGGTGGTGATTTATGCGTTGGTCGGGCGCAGATGGGCTGGATTCTTCGCCCCTTCATCGGTCGCCCGGACCTGCCTTTCCAACTGTTCCGCGGTCGTGAGGCGAACTTCTTTGTCGACGTTCTCCGCACGCTCGCTCAACTGCTTGGTCAATAATGCGAGCTTTCTTTCGAGCCATCGATGACTTTCTGCGCGGCCGTGGTGTGTTCGCCTCCGACGCCCCGCTGTCGGGCCGTCTCCTCTGGCTGTTCATTCTGCTGATCGCCTGCGGCCTGTTCTATGGGGCCGTTATGGGCACATACAGCGGCCTCGCTCCTGAACGACTCCATCAGTTGCTCTACTCCGGCGTAAAGGTCCCCCTGTTGCTGCTGGCCACCTTTCTGCTTTGTCTACCCAGTTTCTTTGTCATTAACACGGTGGCCGGCCTGCGCGATGACTTCCGTGAAGTCCTGCGCACCGTGGTCGCCACGCAATCGTGTATCACGGTCGTCCTCGCAGGCCTGGCTCCGATCACGGCCTTCTGGTACCTGTCGTGCGCCAACTACCGGCAAGCGGTGCTCTTCAATGCCCTGATGTTCGGCGTCGCCAGCGCCGCGGCACAGGTGGTCGTCCGCCGGTACTATGGCCCGCTCATCCGCCGAACGTCGCGCCATCGGCAACTGCTCTGGGCGTGGTTCTTCCTCTACGCGTTCGTCGGCATCCAAATGGCCTGGGTCCTGCGTCCCTTCATCGGCGCCCCCAACGCGCCGGTGGCGTTCTTCCGCTCCGAGGCTTGGGGCAATGCCTACGTCGTCCTGGCCCGCATGATCGCCGGCTTGTTCACCCCTGGCGATACCCTCCCGACAATGTTGTGGCTCCTTGCCTTCCTTGGCCTTGCGGCTCTCGCCTTTGTCATCTATCGCATTGTCGTGCCCCGTCGCAGATCACCGCAGTGAGACCGTACGGACTTGCCGGATGCGCGCAACGCCTCCGCAGCATCTATTCCGGAGGTTTGTGTCCCCCGTCAGCGGGCGAGGTAGAAAATCACGCCAGTGAGCGCGGCGACTACGGCTCCACAGACGGACAGCGCCAAGGCCAGCGTCCAGGCGTACCGCTTGTTGAGTCTCGCAACGACATACTTGAGGTACCGGTCGCTGGCGGTGAAGGTCCTGCTCATTTGCAGAATGCCTTCCGTGTTGCTCACGGTGTTCTGGTTGAGCCGATCCAGGGTCATGCGGAACCTGTTGAAGCTCTCCGCCATCTGCACATCGATATCGGTGGCGACCGCGAGCTGATGATTGATGTCCATGAGTGCATCCGTCTGCCGGGCGGAGGCGACGGGAATCTGCTCGATGATCGCGCCGAACTGCCGGTCCCTGGCCGCCGCGACCCTCAGGTGCTCCAGGAGCTGCGACGTCAGTTTCTTCTGGTTCTCCACGGCCGACGGAAGGCTCTCCAGCAATTGCGGGAGCTGCCTGACGCGGCCCATGAGCTCCTCGTGCTGCGCCAGTTGCTCGCCCAGATGATCGTTGATCCGCTCAAGCTGGCTCACGAGCTGATCAAGGCCCTCCTGGAGCCTCTCGGCCGGCTCTCGCCGCTCAATGGAGGTAATCGGGCTGACCACCACCGGCCGGCTCCTCGGTCCTGTCGATCCCACGTCCTCGAGATCGCTATCCGGCTCGAAATCCATCGCCAGCAGGCCGTCATCATCGAGCGCCGGCTCGCAATGGTCGTTATCCTCATACCTGTGGGCGCGCCACCAACTGGCGGTCCCGCTCAGAATTCCCTTTAACGTCATCCTTCAGCATCCCTTCAACTCGAGCCCCTGTACGGCACTTCGCGTCCGGCGTGATTCGCCGTCACATAAATAAAATCGGACCATCGGTGATTTTCCCTTGAGCGAAACACTGCCCTGTAAAGGGGATATACGGGCGGACCGAGCGTTTGGAAGGATGTGCGCAGGCAGGTATCACACCGCTTTGTCTGTGTGGGCACATCTGGGGGCCCGGATATTATCAGACGCAGCGATCCACATGAAAACCGGGCTTGTGCCCACGCTCCAAGGGAGTAGAATATCTGCATAGAATCTGACGGCTGTCTTTAGGAGAGATACGAGCGTGAAATTGCTAAGCTACTCATACGAGAATACCATCTCCTGCGGTGTCTTGACGGACCGCGGGATCGTCGATATCCCCGAGTCATGGAAGGAGCCCAACCCGCCGGCCAGCGTGCTGGAGATTCTGGAGCGAGGCTCGGCGTGCATGAACCAGGTGCGACAACTGGCCGCCTCGCCCTGGCGAACGAGGTCTCCCGACGCTGTGAAGCTTCTGGCGCCAATCCCCCGGCCGGGCAAGGTCCTCGCCCTCGCGGGCAACTACAGCGAGCACATCAAGGAGGCCGCCCTGAAACGCGGGTTCAACCTGGGCCTGTCGGACTCCGCCCGACAAACGACTGTACCCCGCCCCTTCCTCATGCCGTCAACGGTTGTCATCGGCCCCGATGACGTCATCCCATGGCCCGTGTACAGCGAGCAGATCGACTATGAGCTTGAGCTTGCCGTCATCATCGGCAGGAAGGCCAAGTGCATCGATCCGGACAGGGCATTGCTCTACGTTGCGGGTTATACGATTGCCAACGACGTCTCCGCGCGCAGTGTGACATTCTCGAAGAACCGCCAGAAGCGGCCGTGGGATGAGTTCTATGACTGGCTCAACGGCAAGTGGGCCGATGGCTTCTGTCCCCTCGGGCCCTACCTCGTGACCAGCGATGAGATCGCCAACATGCAGAACCTCAAGATGGTCCTCAAGGTCAATGACGAGGTCCGCCAGGACGCGAACACGTCGCAGATGATCTATCCCATAGCCGACATCGTGTCATTCATAAGCCATATCACGACGCTCGAGCCCGGCGACGTTATCTGCACCGGGACACCGGCCGGCGTGGGCGTCGCCACAGGCAACTTTCTCAACGCCGGCGACCGAATCGAATGTAGTATTGAGGGCCTCGGCACACTGACCAACACCCTCGGCGACCGCCCCGAGCGATTCTATGAGCCGTTGTAGGACTTTCAGGACCCTGATGCCCGATGGGACGTGTACATCGGATATTGCGTTGGATCATCTTCACCACCGCGGGAGACGATGCTGCCGAGAGGGTCGAATTGATATCGTCCCCGGAGATCGACCAAGGCATGCACGCTGCGTTCTCTGCAAGGCACATTTGGACTATAGGCGAGTTTTCGACGCCCGCCGGCAGGCGATGGATGAGAGGCTCGGCGGAAATTCTCTACAAGAATATCCCTCTGGCCGCCGCGTTCAGGGTCACACTGCGATTGCCTGACGGGCGAGAGACGCCGGTGCATGGCATATGGCCGCCCGGATTCTCCGCGAGGACCGGCAGTTCCGGCAACTTCATGGTGGACCCTTCGAATTTCGTCGTGGAGGCGCCCGGCCGGTATAGAGCCACGCTCGTTCTCGTGCCGGACCCCGATCTTGCTTACAGGGACCCGGCGATCAAAGCCATTTGGAGCGGCACGCTGGAGTTCCCCATATCGTTCACCATCACCGCAGATGAGCCCGACAGATAGGGCGCCGAGCTGTACACTCTCTGTAATCAGCGAAGAACACCGTGCAAGGAGCCGATATAGATGGAGGTTCGCATGGATATGAATTGTTCCCGAGCAGATTGTGATGCAAAGGCGTAGACTCATACAATATACTCTCGGTTTCGTGTTGTGTATGGCGGTTGGCCTGGCGCTACTCTTGTGGCGGCTGGGCGTGGCGCCGGTGTATGCGGGCCTGATCAGCATGAACGTGGTCACGCTGGCCCTCTATGGGTACGATAAGCGTCAGGCGGTCGCCGGCGGGACTCGCATCCCGGAGGCGGCGCTGCACGTGGCGGCCTTGCTTGGGGGCAGCCCCGGAGCGGCAATCGCCCAGGGGCTGTTTCGACACAAGACTCGAAAGCGCGGCTTCAGGATTGTCTTCATGGTCATCGTCCTGCTGCAGGCCGCGGTGATCTATGGCTACTGGCGGTTCACCCATGGTTGAGCAGAAGATAAACGCATTTCCCGCGGGCGTGGAATTTCGAAAGCCCTGGCGCAGCTACCAGCAGCGGGTACTCGATGAACTCAAGCAGCACCTGGACGACCGCCACCTGCACATCGTCGCCGCTCCGGGCTCGGGCAAGACTGTCCTGGGCCTGGAGGTGATGCGGCGACTGAATCGCCCGGCACTGATCCTCTCCCCTACCGTGGCCATTCAGGATCAATGGGTGGATCGCTTCGTCCATCTGTTCATGAACCACGAGCACCGCACGCCGAACTGGATCTCCAAAGACATCCGGAATCCCCGCTTCATTACTGCTTCGACCTACCAGGGACTTCATAGCGTCTACACTGACGATGCGAAAAATGCGCAGACCGGCTCGCGGGTCGTTGGGAAAGATGCACTGCTGGAACGGCTCAAGCAACTGGGAGTGCACACGCTTGTGCTTGATGAGGCCCATCATCTGCGAAATGAGTGGTGGAAGTGCCTCGCCGATCTCAAGGAGCATCTCGATAAACCCGCAGTCGTTGCGCTGACGGCCACCGCCCCCTTCGACGTCTCGCCGTTTGAGTGGGAGCGATACATCGGACTGTGCGGAACGATCGATGCGGAAATCTCTGTACCTGAGCTGGTCCAGCAGAAGAACCTCTGCCCACACCAGGATTACGTCTACATGTCCGCCCCTCTGCGGGCCGAGCAGCAGGAGATTCGCGAGTTTCGCAATGACGTGAACGACTTCGTGCAACGGCTGTACGCGGATCAGGAGTTCCTCAATGTTCTGGAGAGCCACCCGTGCGCGAGCGACTCATGGTCCTGTGCCGAGCAGATCCTCGATGACCCGCCTTTCTTTTCGAGCATCGCCTCATTCCTCGGCCATGTCCGGGGCCATCCCCCGCGAAAGCTGCTGCGGGTCATTGGCCTTTCGCCAAGGAAATGCCCCGGGCTGGATTGGGAGCAACTGGAAATCCTGCTGGCGGGTTGCCTCTACACACATGCCAAGTTGTTCGAGGGTCACAAGGACATGCTCCATCGCATCCTTCGCGACGCCAAGCGCATTGGGGCGGTGGAACGGCGTGACATCAGCCTGCGCAGCACCACGAGAATCGCCAGACTCCTGATCCGAAGCGCCTCCAAGCTCAAGAGCGTCGAAGATATTGTGGCGTTGGAAAGTGAAAGCCTGGGGCAAGACCTGCGAATGGTGGTCCTCACGGATTTCATCCGGCGGGCGGACTTTCCGGCGGACGAGGCGGATCTCAAGCCGGTCAAGCATCTCGGCGTCGTGCCCATCTTCGAGCAGATTCGCCGCAGCCAGACCAATGTGCGCCTCGGCATCCTCAGCGGGACACTGACGGTCATCCCCAGCCGGTCCTGCGAGGCCCTGCATGCCTGTGCCCCGGAGTTTGGACTGAACCCTGCCGATATCCGATTCAAGCCTCTGCCCCACGATCCGCAGTTCTGTGAGGTGACGATCCCCGGAGCGGACAAGCACAGGATGGTCAGCCTGATTACCAGTCTGTTCAATCGGGGCGGCATCACCGTGCTCGTCGGTACCACGTCCCTGCTGGGCGAGGGCTGGGACGCGCCTTCGGTGAACTCGCTGATCCTGGCCAGCTTCGTCGGCTCATACATGCTGTCCAACCAGATGCGCGGCCGGGCCATCCGCACGCAGGAGGGCAATCCGACGAAGACGGCGAATATCTGGCACCTCGTATGCCAGGAGGAAGACGCCAAGGAATTCAACGAGGATATGGAGACGCTGGCGAGGCGGTTCAAATCGTTTGCCGGCGTGTCCTTCACGGGCAGCCGGATCGAGAGCGGGCTGGAACGCCTCGGCCTGGGCCGGCCGCCCTACGGCAAGACGCGAATGGACCACATCAACGGCGTGATGATGCAAAGAGCCCGTGATCGGGCGAGACTCATCACCGACTGGGAGCAGGCCCTCGGGTCCGACGAAACTCGCGGCATGGTCGAGCAGGTCGCCGCTTCGCAACTGGCGTTGCCTCGCGATTTTGTCTTCCGCAACACGATTTTGGCGGTCCTCTGGCAGGCGTGGTTCTGGGGCGTGTCCGTGTTCGCTCTCCTGATGCAATCTGCCGGGCGTAATTCACAGAGCATGACCCTGAAAGGCTCGCTGCTGATGCTGGCCATCATCTCCGCGGTTGCTGCACTGGCCGCGGTGCCCAAGTGCCTCAAAGCCCTCTGGCTCTTCCTCTGGCATGGCTCTGTCGCGTCGAGCATGAAACAGATTGGCAAAGCCTTGGTAAAATCGCTGGCCCAGGCGGAAGTCATCGAGACCAATTCCTGGCAGTTGAAGGTGGTCGCCCGGCAGCAGGAATATGGCCTGGTGAGCTGCTCGCTCAAGGGTGCAACGACGCGGGAGCGGTCCATCTTCCTCGAAGCCCTCCAGGAGGTCCTCGGCCCCATCGAGAATCCCAGGTACGTCCTCGTCCGAAAGTCGCCGCTCGGATGGCTCATGAGGAAAGACTATCACGCAGTCCCTGCCCCTCTCGCCAGGAACAAGGAGCTTGCCGAGCATTTCAGGAGGATGTGGGCCAGGTACGTCGGACCGACGCAACTGGTCTACACGCGAACGCCTGAGGGCCGCAGCTTCCTGCTGGAGGCCCGCGCCCACTCCATGGCGAAAAGCTTCCAGAGACAAGCCGAACGCCTCCGGTCCTGGCAATAGGCCCCTCTCGACGCCTTTGGCCCAACAATTTGCAGCAAAATCCATGATCTGCGTTTAACGCTTCTGCCTCTGGACCGTCTCTAAGATACGGACAGTCTTGCACCCGAGAATGGCGGTCGGGACAGGCGTCTGAGAAAGACACGGACTGCAAGGGGAGAGACGGATGCGCAAGAGGTCAAGACGGATTCTGGTGGGCATCGGCATCATCGTTGCCGCGCTGGGCACGATGTACGCCGTATCGCTGACACGCTCCACGGCCAGGCTCCGCGAGGCGTACGCCGCCCTGGAGAAGGACGGCCGGCCCATGCGTGTGGCCGATGTGACTCCAGAGAAGGTTCCTGACGACCAGAACGCTGCGGTGCTTTACAGGAAAGCCGCGGCGATGCTGAAGGCACAACCCGATCAGGACAAGAACCTGCTCAAGCACCTTGGGACACTCGCCGGCGCACCCTTCAGGAAGACCGACGACCCGGATAAGCTCGCAAGGAAGAAGCAGGAAGTCGAGGAGTTGAAGCAGCTGATGGGGCGGGAGGTGGTGACTCAGGCAATTTCGGTCGTCGAGGAGGGAACGCGCCGGCCCGCATGTCAGTTTTTCGATCGCGACGCCCCGCGCGGCCTGTCCCTGGAATCGCCCGCCATGGAGGACCTGCGAGACCTCATCCGGGTCGTGGGCACGAGGGTGCATCTGGAGGCTGAAGCCGGTCGATCCGAGAAGGCCTGGGGTATGATCCCGACCCTGCTGCGATTTGCAAACGGGCCGCGCAACGAGCCGAGCGTCGGCAGCCAGTTTTCCCGGACCGGCATGATCAACTACTCATGCGGGACCATTCAGACACTGTGCAACACCGCGCCGCCCAGTAGCGAGAACTACAGGGAAATCGAAGGTCTTCTGGCGGGTCTGGACGATGTCGAGCCCGTTGTCCGCGCCATGGACAGAGAACGGCTGCTGCTCGGCGAATGGCTATTTTGCCTGCCGGATGATGAGCTGTTCGAGGCGCTGCGGAAGAATCCGTGGACCGGCGAAGACGTCAACCCGGGACTTGGCTACCGCTTGACCTTCCGATTCCTGACCTTCAAGCCGAGGTTCAACGCCGATCATGCAGCGTACCTGCAGATCATGAGTAAGTCCACGCAGCTTCTTCAAAGCGCCTATGTTCCCAGAGAGTCACAGGAATACAGGGAGATTGAGAACCCTCACGGGGCATAATTTCGTGACCGACCGGATGGTCCCATTCATCTGGGGCATACAGTGGGCCTACTACAGAATGACGGCGTCCGTGCGCCTGACGCGGGCCGGGCTGGCCCTGATGCAGTACAAGCAGACGCACGGCGCATGGCCCCCGTCGCTCGATGCCCTTGGTCTGAATGATCTGACGGATCCGTTCATACGGCAACCGTTGCACTACCGCCCCCAGGGCGAGGGCTTCCTCGTGTATAGCGTCGGCGACGACCGGAATGACAACGGCGGTATTGCCGAACCGCTCAAACGGGGGGGAGACCGTGACATCGTTTGGCAATTCCCGGAGCCCAACGGCCAATGATCGCAGGGATCGTTGAAGGAGATGGACATTGCTCGCACAAACAGACAGGGAGACCGACCGCCGCGGGGACAAGTCCTCAGCGGTCGTCGAGTGCCGACGCTTAACCAAGGTCTATGAGAAGCTGTTGCCTCACAGCACCAAGAAGGTTTGTGCTTTGAAAGATGTCTCGCTGTCGGTGCACAGAGGCCAGATTGTCGGCCTGATCGGCCCAAATGGGGCGGGCAAATCCACCCTGCTGAACCTGATCGCGGGGCTCATCCTGCCTACTGAGGGTGATGTCGCCGTCTGTGGGCATCCGGCCCGCTCAGTACAGGCACATCGCGGCCTGGGGTACATGCCGGAACACTCCGTATTCATCGGAGGCTATTCGGCCAAGGCCACCCTTCGCTACCACGCGGCGCTGCTGGGATTGTCTCGCGGCGACATCTCCGCACAGGTGGATAAGTCCGTCGAGCAACTGCAGATGCAGGAGTTCGCCCACCGGCCCTGCTCGGACTTCTCCCAGGGTATGAAGCAACGCCTCGCCCTGGCCGTCGCGGTCATGAATCACCCGCAGGTGCTCCTTCTGGATGAGCCGAGCAACGGCCTTGACCCGATTGGCATCATCCACTTGCGCGATCTGCTCAAGCAATTGCGCGATTCCGGCACCACTGTCATTATCAGTTCACATCGTCTGGGCGAGTTGGAGAAACTAACCGGCGACTACCTTTTCATGCACCGCGGACAGGTGATCAGTTTCGCAGACAAGATCGCCTCAAGCCAGGCCGGAAGGTTGCGCGTGGAGCTCGTCTCCGGTGGTACTCAGGTCGCGGAGAGATTGCTGCCGGCCTCCAAGGTGCTCAGCACGTCCGACACGGAACTGGTCATCGGCCTCAGTGATCCCCAGGAGGTCCCCGATATCGTCTGCGATCTGGCCAGGGGCGGGGCACGGATCACCGGCGTGCTGCTGCAAAGCGAAGACATCGAGGAAGTATTCCTGCGACTGTGCAATGAGAGGACGTAGCCGATGAGAGCCTACGAGCTGATTAAGGAGACATTCTACCGAAGAGGCTATATCTGGATCGTGCACATCGCATGGCTGGCGATCTATGGTGTCTTCTGGTGGCTGTTCCTTCCGGAGTCGCCGGAGTACGGCAAGTTCGTGTTCATCTGGGGCGGCTTTCTGTTGCCTCTGGCCCTGAGCGCCGGCATCTTCGGCGACGACATCGCCTCCGGCCGGATCTGCGTCGTGGTTACCCGGCCGTTCTGGCGCGGCGAGCTCTACATTTACCGCCTGCTCGGATTGTCGCTGCAGGGCGCCACACATCTGGCCCTGGCCGGCGGCATCGCAATTGTTCTCCACGCGATCATGAGAAGAGGGACCGTGGACGGTCTTGGTCTGTGGCTGGTCGCCTCCTGGCTCCTGTTCAACACCTGTGCGGCGCTATCGACATCCGTATCGGTCGTGGTCGGGCGGATGTACAACTGCCTGCTCTTGCTGGTCGTTATCGTCACCGGCTACTTCGTCGTGACCATGCTGATGGGCTTCATGGGTCCCCAAGCCAACAAGGGTGTGTTCATGGGCTTCGTCAGGTATTTCTGGCCGCCTTTCGATCTGCTGTTCACATTCGCGCACGGAGAATACGGGAAATACAGTCTTGCGGTCGGGAAGTACAGCGTCCCGAAGAGTGTCGCCTGCGTGGTGCACAGCCTGATGTTGACGCTGGCCTACAGCGCCGTCGGAATCGCCCTGCTCAGCCGGCGGCAATTCTCGCGCGAGCGTGACTGAGAGCCACAATCTTGAGAGGTCGTCACTGAACACATGGCAAAGAGAACCCGGACATGGATGATCATCGTCGCTGCGGCACTTGTGCTGGAGGCCTGGGCCCTCTACGTCGTCGGCGCTTCGCCGGAGCGATGGCGGCCCGCGATGATCGTGAAGGATGAGCCCGCCGCACACGGCGTGTACGATGCGATGATCCAGGCGATACACGGCGCCGACAATCTCTCCTATGTAAGTGTCTGCAGCGGCTCGGACAGCCGTGAGTCAAGCTATACAGTCTGGCTGGCGAAACCCGGCTTCTTCCACATCGAGTTGACGAACGGTCCCAGCTCCAAGCGCAGCACCCTGATCGGCGACGGCAACGACCTCTGGGTCTTCTGGTCGGGGGACCGGCCATACCTGTGGTGCGACGATCAGGAAAGCTTTGACAAGACCAGCTCGAACGTCTACATCCGAAAAGCAGCTTCGTCAGGCAGCGACTCCGTTGCCGGCGAGGTCGCCCGGCTCGGGATCGCCTGGTTCGGATGCGTGCTCGATCCAAGCACTTTCCACCGCCACGCGGACACGTTCGATCCGTATATGGACGGGATTTGCAGTCGAGGCACCAACAGGGTCGGGGGCGAGAAGTGCGATGTGATCGAGATCAGCTACATGGGTGCCCAGCGGACTCGGCACCTGTGGATCTCCAGGCGCGATCACCTGCCGCGGAGGATCAAGGAGATCGTGCGAGTCGCGGACAACAAAATCTCCGTGGAAGAATGGTCCGACATCCACGTCAACGGCGACCTGCCGCCGGACACGTTTGCCTGGTCGCCGCCGGCGGATTACCGCGCCTGGAGTATGCCCAAGCCGGAGGACATGCTTGTCAAGAGCGGGCAAGAGGCGCCGGATTTCGAATTGTGTGCGTCCGACGGAGGTAAGATCAAGCTGTCGAACTATCGCGGCAAGGTCATCTGGCTCTATCTGTGGCAGTGTGGCTCGCCCCAGTGCCGCGAGGAGATGCGGCGTCTCCAGGGATTGTACGAAAAGCATAAGGATAGCGGGCTGGCAGTCCTCGGTCTCAACTATACGGATGATGAACGCATCTTACGCGCCTTCCTGCGCGAGAACCCGGTGACATTCCCGATGATCCACGATTGTTCCGCAACCGCCAGAAGGGTGGTACTCGACGGCTACGGAGATAAGACAGCGGCTGCGCCGATGAGTTGCATCATCGACCGGCAAGGCCGGATCGTGGATGCGTGGCTCGGGTATAACGGGAATCACAAGCGGGCACTGGCCGCCCTGAGAGAAGCGGGTCTACAACTCAACTGACGAAGAGCAAGGGGGCGCCGCCCATGATCTGGAAGATCGGGAGAAAGGATCTGCTGCTCAACCTCATGATGTTCAGGTTCCTCGTCGGCACGATTGTCACTGTGGCGCTGACGGCGGTGCTCATGCCCGTTCTACTGAGCGATTACGAGCGGCAATGGAAGGAATACCACGACAGCGTGGCCGCTGACGAGGCGGAGCTCATGGCGTCCAAGGTCTACGATCACGTCATGAGCAATCATCGCGTCTACCGGCCACCTGCGGTGCTTTCGGTCTTCAGTAGAGGGATTGAAAGCCAGGTGAGCAGCTCCGCCAGCATCGATAGATACTCCATACCGGAGTTGGGCGGCGGCGCGGTTGCCGCCAATCCGTGCCTCGCGATCCTGCAAAGCCTGGACCTGTCACTCCTGTACTGAACGGTGCTGAGCCTGCTGGCCCTGCTGATTGCATACGACGCCATATCCGGTGAGCGCATGGCGGGTACCCTTCTGCTGACCGCGTCGGGCACTGTGGCCCGCCACCAGATACTGCTCGGCAAGACCCTCGCGGGCATGATGACCCTGGCGGTGCCCCTGACGATGGCGTTTCTGGTGGCCATCCTGATGCTGTCCCTCTCCCCGGCCGTGGAACTCGCAGCGTCGGACTGGGTCCGTATGGGGATCATGTACGTGGCGTCGCTACTTTTCATTTCCGCGGTCTTCAATGGCGGCTTGCTCATATCCTGCTCCACCGGGTATCCTGCCAGGTCTCTGATGCTGGGACTGTTTCTCTGGATCGTCCTGGCCATGGTCGTTTCCAGCCGGGTGGCTCATTCGGTCAGCAGCATTGTTGTTCTACTGCTGCTCTGGGCGGGCCTGGTCGTGCTGATCCAAGCTTCGGGAGCATCATCGCACAAGCCACCGTCCGCCTTCCGCCGAGCAGCCAGTTTCGTGACAGCCTCTTGAATACGATGCTCCAGTTCGACCATGACGCCGAGGCCAGCAAGTACGGCAAGAACGCCCACGAACTCTGGCAGGAAGACCGCACCTATCCCTCGGTCAACCCGCCCGCCGCCGCCCGGTACTGCAATGAGAAGGCGGCCGCCATGAGCAGGCTGTGGGATCAATTGTACAACCAGATGCTGGCACAGGCGCAGGCCGGCAGGAACGCCGTCTGCTTATCGCCCATCGTGCTCTACCAGCGCGCCGCTGAGGCAATCGCGGGCACGGGAATCCAACGATGTGCGAGCCTGTATCGACAGGCCAGGCAGTATCAGGACGATCTCAGGCAGTATATTCTGGATCAGGATGAGGATGACCCGAACAGCGTGCACTTTCTTTTCGATGCTGAATTCTCCGTCGAAAAGTGGACGGCGATCTCCGGCAAGCCCGTGGATTTCGCCGGCGTGCCCAAGTTCGAGGAGCGAGACTACCGATTCTGGCAGTCTCTGGGCCTTGCGGCCTGGGACATCGGGGCTCTGCTCCTGTTCAATATCCTTTTCTTCGCCGCGTCCTTCGTGTCATTCCTGCGGTACGACGTCCGATGAGCAGATCGCGCCTACCTACAGCCGTCCGACAGCGGCCTTGATCTCGTCGAAACGCTCCTCGGCAAGCAGCTTGCCATAGTCGCGCATCGCGGTGGCGTTATTGCGCCAGGCGGTCCAGATCGCGTTCCTGCCTCGCGGTGCGGAAAGCTGCCTCGCGACTAGGGTTGCCTCCGCATCAACAAAGCGGTCCAGGGTCTCTTCGTTCCATGTCGGCATCTTCTGGGCCAGTGTCGCCAATCGCGAGACGATAGTCTCGGTGATCCTGCGTCCATCCTCGGCGGACGACTGCTTAGGGTCGCGGCCGCCGACGCCCTGATACGGAGGCTCGCCCAGTCGCGAGAGATCGACGGTGCCGGGGAACAGGTGCATCATGAGCGAGGTTTCGCCCCAGGCGGCGTGGTCGCCGGTATAACCCTCGTCCAGGGCCAGCATATATTCAGGCGTGCCGAGGACGGGAATGCCCAGTGCCCGGCTCATGCGGACGGCGGTTCCGCGGACAACGATCTGCTGGGCGGCCCCGTAATGGCCCGTGAGGATGATGATCGCACGGAACCCGTCACGGGCCATCTCCCGGCACAGTTGTTCCAGCCACGGCCGGAGGAGCTTGGAGAAGACGTTGTCCTCGGGGTCCATGATAAACGTATGGGGCTCGCTCAAACCGCCCACGCCCCCGTACAGCGGCGGCACAACGACCCCCCCGCCCTTCCTGGCGGCCTGAACGCAGAGCGCATGAGCCTTGACGGCATCGACACCGACAACGTTGTGCACGCCGTGCCATTCGATCGTTCCGAGCGGCTGGTAGATCGTGGGACACGCCTTGCGAGCCTCGTCGATCTCCTTCGGCCGGAGAAACTCCAGCCGCACCTCTCGCTCCGCCGCAGAATCTGCACCCTGCGCTTGACTGTGCGCCAAATGGGAATTGAGCAGCGTGCCGACAGCCGCCGCTCCTAACACCTGTCGCCGTCCCAATTTACGTGCCATGGTCGTCTCCTTTTTCTCAGGCTGAAAGAGCCGGCTGGATGATATCATGTCTGTATAGCCTTGAGAAGACTTCGTGCCCCCGCTCTGTAACCTTTCCAGCAGGTCGCGCGTAGAAGGGGGTAGAAATGCCGCGAAATCGCTTGTGGCGACCGGCATGGTCCGCCCCGGACTATGGTGCGGACAGCAGCTATCCTGTAGAATGTGAAAAGGAGTGAATCATGGGTAAGAGAGCATTGACATGCGTTCTTCTGGGGGGCCTGTGTCTGGCGGCCGTCCCGGCGATGGCAGTTCCATTGCAGAAAAGCGAGATCGGCCCCACGGCCAACTGGACACTCCACGCCGATCTGGACGCGTTCCGCAATTCCGCTATCGGCAAGCTGCTCCTGGCCGAGTTGAAAGCCCAAGGCGTCGAGGAGAAGATGCAGCCATTCGTAGACGCATTCTCCTTCAACCCGCTCACGGACATCCGAGGCGTGACAATATACGGCAAGGGACAGGATCGCAATAACGCCGTGGCTATCTTCAACGGCAAGTTCGATGTGGACAAGCTCCTGGGCATTGTGCGATGGAACCCGCAGTACCAGGAGATCTCTTATCAGGACGTCACGCTCTATCGCTGGCTGAATGAAGACAAGAAGAAGGGCCCGTCAGCCGATCAGCTCATGTACGGATACGTCCACAAGGGACAGCAGGTGGCGATCAGCATCGGCTTGGACGCTCTGAAGGGGGCCGTGGATACACTCAAGGGGTCGGGGACAGGCGCTTCGGCGGAACTGCTCAATCAGATCCCCCAGGGTGAAAGCGGCACGTTCCTGCAGATTGCCGCCATCGGTGTTGGCGACATCGTTGGCCAGGACCCAAAGGCGGCCATCTTCAAGCAGGCGGAGTCACTTTCCCTGGCCGCCGGCGAGACTGCGGAGAAGGTCTTCATCGGGTTGCGGCTGCAAGGCCAGTCGCCGGAAGTGGCGGACAACATCCTGAAGATGGCGCAAGGCGTAGTGGCCATGGCCCAGTTGGCCGCCCAGGAACAGCCGAAGCTCAGCGAGCTTGCCAAGAATGTGAACGTTGTGCGTAACGATAAGATCGTTCAGGCGCGCTTTGAGGCCCCGGCACAGTCCATCGGTGCATTTTTGAAAGAGCAATGGCAGAAGAAGCAACAGCAGCAGACGCAAACCACAACCCCGTAGGAATGATGCTGCGGGACTTGGATTCGGAGGAACTGGCCTGGCGGGCCCAACAAGGCTGCCAGGCCTCGTTCGCCGAGCTGGTCCATCGGTATGCGCCAGGCTGCACGTATTCCTGCGGCGAAAGACCCGCGATCGCCATGAAGTCGAAGACTTGGTTCAGGATACGTTCATCAAAGCCTACCAGAACCTCGGCCGGTATGATGATTCATGGAAGTTCTCGACGTGGCTGTTCACGATCGCGAGGCGGTTGGCCGTCAGCCGACGACGCAAAAGAGAGCCGCAATCCAGTGCCCTTAGCCTTCGTCTACAGACCTGCGCCGACGAAGAAATCGACAGGCAGGAGCAACGGGAGGGCCTGTGGGCGAAGGTGGCCGAGTTGCCGGATTACCAGCGGCAGGTAGTGTGGCTCAAGTATGCGGAGGACATGTCCGTGAAGGAGATCGCCACGGCAATGGGCAAGTCGCAGGTCTGCGTCAGAGTGCTGCTCTACCGCGCCCGCGTGAGCTTGGCGAAGTGTCTGAATAGGCAGTCCGAAGCCATGGACGTGGACAAATGATACGATCACAGGCCCGGAGGATAATGATGTCAGGAGACATGTGATGCTCTGCTGGTTCTTCCGATTCATGATTTCCAGTGCCGCCGATTCCGGCAGTCCCGGCAATCGATGGGCAAGGCGGCATGTCACGCACTGCGCGGGTTGCAGGCAATTCCTTCAGAGTTGCCGTACCATCGACATACGCCTGAGATCCGAAGCCGACAGATGGCAGCAAGCCCCGGAACGACCCTCTCCCTGGATTCTCCCGCACGTCACTCGTATGCAGCCGCCAAATCATGGTTTTCGAATCCGCATGGCGCTGGCTGCGGCGGCGTGCCTCGTCATCGCCGCGGCGGTCCTGTTCTCTCTCTCGACGCCGGCGGGGCGGCCGCACGCATCCGGCCCAGCCACGACAGCATTCATCCCGGGGGGCGCACCATGGGCAACGCAATGGGTGGGTCTCATCCCGAATCCTTTGGCCGCAGAAGCCGAACGTCTCACAGGCGACGCAAAATCCGGCATCCGTTTCCTGGTCGCCTGTCTCGATGTCCGCCCCCTCGGGGCCGACGTGACCCTGCGCCCCAGCGAATCCTCGCCCCCGCCACAGTAATCGTCGGAGCCGACCTTGCGATTCGGCCCTTTTCGAGCGTTACCGACACGCCTGCGGGTGCCTTTTATTGGTGGAGCCGAAAGATCGGACGATTAGGCCTGAAACCTTCAGTCTCTTGATGGAGATGAAAAGCATGGCACGAACAGGGTCTATCCGCAGAGGGTGTCACGCATCTCGCCGGAACCACATCACCAATTCCTCCCGTGGCGACACAATCCGAGGCAGCCTGATAACGGTCACAATATGCACGCTCGCCGCCTCGTTCGCCTGGACGACGCCGTGTGCCGGCCAATCCGGCCCCGGGATCGCCTTGAAGATCGGCGCTCAGACAGTGGAAGACCCCATCGATCTCGACAAAACGACCCGGGCGAGACTGGAGTTGGAGATCGCCAGCCCGGTGTTCGCCGACGACTACGTCGACGTGGCCTTCAGCGTCGGCGGTTCCTCTCTGGGTTCGATCGACGACGACTACGTCAGCATCGATGAGGATGTGCTGATCGAAGAGTCTTACCTCGACGACCTCTTCATGCTCGACATCCGGCTGGCCGCCCGCTTGTACCCGTTTGGCTATGAAAGGAGCCTCCGGCCCTACGTCGGGGCCGGCATCGGCTACTTCTGGTTCCTCGATTACTGGCAGTACGAGTACGCGGAGACCTTCGAGGACCCGCACTTCCCCGGCACATTCCACACTCTCATCGACGAAGAGGAAGGCACGGACACCATCGCCCACGGATTCTTCCCGTTCGTTGTAGCAGGGTTGAACGTGGCCGTCAGCGATAACGCGGAGTTGCTGTTCGAGTTCCAGTACGATTTCGACAAGGAAGACTCCGGCATCGATTTGAGCGGCCCAATCTACATGTTCGGCGGGCGCATCCGGTTCTGATCTCGAACGGATTCCGTCAACAGACTCCCGGCCGGTTGCCGTGACTTTCTGTCACGGCTTCTGGCGTTTGAAGGTCAGCTCGTCGCGCAGCGTAGCCTTGCCATCCTCGACGGCGTACTCTTTGGTCTTCAGCGTATCGTTGTCGCCTTTGATGTAGACGATCTGGATTTTCTGCGTGGCGCCATCCGGCCTGGCGACATCGACCTTGTACACCGCTCCCTCATCGCCCTGCTCCCACGTGCCTTTCCAGATGCGGCTCCTGTTGTCCACGCCGATCTGGCCAATCTCCTGGCTCGCGGGCGCATAGGTGATCATGCCGCAATACTGGAACTCGCCGATCTTCACATTCACAAGTGCGGCGTGCTTGTCGAGGATGGGGGTGTGCTCGAGCTGGTACGTTCGGTCGTCTTTAGTCGCGACCCACTTGCCGATGAGCCATCCATAGCCGCCTTGTGCGATGAGGTCGCCCAGGGTCTGGTAGTCCGATGAACCACCGCTCTGCTCGGCAGCAGAGGCGGCGGCCGTCGCCGGCGTCGTCTGACGCTTGTAGGTCTGCTTGGTCCAGGGCTCGCTGCTGCGAGTACCGCTGCTATCGACGGCGTAGATCGCAACGGCCATCGTATCGGCGTCCACTCTGCTGTGAACGATGTCGCCCTTGCGCACCTGGCCGTCGGGACTCGTATGCTCGATCCTGTTGACCAGCCCGGCGGGGTCCTCGGACCAGGTCCCCTTCCACAGGCCGCCCCTGTTGTCGGCGCCGAATCCCATCGGCTCGTAACTGTTCGGCGAGAGCATGATGATACCATGGTACTTGAAGTTGCCCATGATGGTGTCGGCAACAACGATGTACTTGTCCATCGCCCAGTCGTACCGGAATTCCACCTTCTCGCCCTGGTCGGTCGTCGCGACCCACCGGCCCATCAGCCAGTCGTAACCACCCTGGGCCACCAAGTCACCGAGTTTCTCCTGCGCGGCGACGGGGATTGCACAGGCAGCCAGAACCACGATCACCAGAGATACGCCTCTCAGACTCATTGCGTTCCTCCTTTCGAACTCTCGTTGTCTCTCAGTTCCACTTCGCGTTGCCACAGACCGCCAATGAAGAGCGGCCGGCTACCAATATAACAACCACAAGGAGTCTTTGCCTTATGAAAGTCGTTTTTCCCACCGGGCGGGGAGAGTCTCCGGAGCCTGATTATCGGGCGTTGCCAGACAAGCGTAGTGTCACCGAATTGGGTATTCGCCCGTGCAGGTTCGCGGTTGACACGACACCGGCAGCGGCTATAATGTCTTATATCGATATTGCATGCCGCAGGCGGGTATCGGCTTTCGGCAGAATCGAGGCGCCGGCGCAAGGCTCCTGAGGGAGACAACAGTATCCGTTTCGAAAAGGCACGGCATGGAGACGAAGTTCAACGTCTTCGAAATCCTGCAAATTGCGGAGCAGATCGAGCACAAGGGGGCCAAATTCTACCTCCAGGCAGCCGAGACATTCGCCGACCCGCAGATTCGTGACCTTTACTACCGCCTGGCCACCTGGAAAGCCAAGCACGAGAAGATTTGGGCCCGCATGCGAAAGCGGTTCTCGGAGAAGACCGGGGAGTTCGGTACCTTCGACCCGGACGACTACGTCCACTCCAACCCGCCCGTTATGGCGGGCCTGACGTGGTTCGGGACCAGCCAGGATGTCGCCGACCGGCTGACCGGCAAGGAGAGCCTTCGCCAGGTCCTCAAAGATGCCATCCGCCGCGCCAACGAAGTCGTCATCTTCTACCGGGGCCTGAAGGACTTTGCCCGCGACCCCGCCAGCAGGGACACCATCGATAAGATCATTCGGGAAGAGAGCCGCCAGGTTCAACTGCTTCAGGAGGAGTTGAAGAAGGCGTAGCCTCCGCCTCCGCCTGCCGGGCCGTCTCCGGTTCAGGAGCCGGGGCTTTCGCGAAATTGCCGGCCAGCAGGTTGCCGATGGGTTTGAGCATGTCGAACTGCATCAGCACGATTCGAATCGCGGCCGTGATCGGGGCCGCCAGGAACATGCCGACAATCCCCCACACCAGCCCCCAGAATGACAGGGCCAGGAGAATCGTGACCGGATGCAGATCCAGCCCTTCGCCCATCAGCTTGGGCTCGATGATATTGCCCA
The DNA here is from genome assembly GCA_963708075.1 of Sedimentisphaerales bacterium. Lineage (GTDB taxonomy): Bacteria > Planctomycetota > Phycisphaerae > Sedimentisphaerales > Anaerobacaceae > PLanc-01. The sequence goes on along the minus strand of OY970194.1, from coordinate 1,344,645 downwards.
GCAGGTTCTGAATGGCTCCGGGAACGGCGACCACCAGGACGATCAACCAGAGGCTGTCGTGGAACTCCGCCATTGCGATGGGGATTGGCAGCAGGGTCACGATGATCGAGCCGATCGAGGGGATCCAGTTCAGCACGAAGGCCACCACGCCGAACACCCCTGCCAGGGGCAGTCCGATGATCGTGAGCGAGGCCCAGACCAGCACGCCGGTTACCGCCGAGATGACGAAGTGGATGCCGACGTAGCGCCCGATCTTCTGCACGACATCCTTGTAGACCTGCGAGTGCTCTGCGTACGGGTTGCGGCCGGCAAGGAGGAACACGACGAAAATCAGGACAAACAGCACGCCCGAAATCAGCCCGAAAATCACCTGGACTGCGTTCGTGAGTATCGCGAACATCTTGTTCGCCATGTCTCTGACGACCTGCTTCGCACTGTCCGCCAGATCCTTGGCAATCTGTTTGGTGTCGATCAGCGAATGCTCTGCGGTCGTCCCCGGCGGGGCGTTGGGGTCGATGGCTTCATTCGAGTCCTTTGCCGGGGCGACGGGCCGAGGCTGCACCTCCAACTCCGCCGGTTTGGCGTTATCCTCGATAAACGGATACAATTCCAGCACCGCCGGCTGCTTCGGGACGGGTTTGGGCTCCTCGTGCGTCACGGCGGATTTCGAGTTCGGATCATCGGATGACGCCGGAGGCTCGGGCTTCGGCTCCTCCCGCTTGTACACATACTCGATCGGCTTGAGGAGTTTGTTCGCCATCTTGGCGAAGCTGGTGCTGTATTCGCCTGCCGTGGACGCAATCGTCCGGATCGCCTGCACGACAAAGACAGACACCACAGCCATCACGAAGAGGACAAAGAGCAACGTCACGATGGTGGCGATGAAGCGAGGCAGTCTCAGACGCCTGACTTGGAAGTCCTGGATCGGCGCGACCAGCGCGACGATGAACACCGCCACGACGAAGGGAATCATGATCGTCCGCGTATAGACCAGTGCCGCCGCCAACGCCACGACGGCGATGATACCCAGCGAGACTGTCGTGAACCACGATTGTTCGCTACGCTGCTGCATCACAGATCCTCGTACGATTGCTGATTGTTGATGTTTGATTGTTGATTTGGGAAACACCCCGGATCCGCCTCTTCAAATCAGCAATCAAAAATCACAAACCAAAATCAGATTACCGGCACCGGACCAACTGGCGGTCGTCTATCTTAAGAGTCGGCAGGCGAGATTGCAAATCTTTGAGAAATCGCTGGCCGTCCTGCCAGTACCCCGCCGTCGGCCGCAGGCCCGCGTCCAAATGGACAAAGTAGTCGTTCATGCACTCCATCAGCAACTCCCGGACATACTTGCTGACCATGGAGGCCAGCGACACCGGCAGGTACCGATCATCCCCCTTGACCTCGAACGTCAGGCGAAGCATACGGGAGGCGCCTCGCAGCTCATAGACGCTGCGATTCTCGTCTTCATGCACGATCTTCAGGTCCATGCCGGGAAAGCTGCGAAGCAGATGCTCCCGGTAATGCGCCCGTCCGCCCTGCCGGTCGATCAGCACGTGGACATCCTCCCGCGGAAATTCATCCAGCAGATTCTGAATCAGCCGGGTCGTGGTGATGTACAGGACCTGCGATTTGTTCTTCACCGTGTCGATCAACTTGTTGTAGTGCATGACATCGAGGCAGCAGCTTCGCAGGTGTACCAGCCTGGCCCCATGAGATTGGAGGTCGTCGGCGAAAACCTTTGCCGCGATCCTCGCATCCGCATGCCCAGTCGCCAGAGGACGATCCCGTAAGCCCCCATACCAAGCGTACTCCGCCAGTCGCGGCAGGCAATCCGGGCACAGGACGCTCAGTAGAGACGCGAGATCTTGCGTCTCCTTGCCCATCGCCTGAAGCACAGCCAGCGACGTCCGTTCCAGGTGTCCAAGCCCTTCGGCCCTGTTGTAGGCCTTCTTGCTGTCGGCAATGAGCAGACGGCCGGAAAGGCGCTTCCGGGTCATCCCGACACTGCGTTTGAAGACCTGCCACAGATCCGCCCCCAGCAGCGCCGGCTCGACAGAAAACGCGTCACATGACACAAGGAGCGGTCCCAGCAATGGCCCGAAACCCGCCTCATCTATCCCTGCCAGAATCGCCACACTCGCTGCTCTGCCTTTCCCGATACCAACCATGATTCCCCGCGGCCATACCGCAAAAAGCCCAACATCCGCATGTAAGAACATAACGAAAGTGCGATGCATTGTCAACGACGAACGCCTCTCACTTGGGTCAACAGGAGCAGAATGTACACAGCCTGTCGACCCACTGACGGAAAGGAGGAACAGTCCGTTTGTCCTGTCCACCGACGAATCGAGAGGTACGGTTGCGTGTACGCTGAGCGTGTGCTACACTGCTGAAGACTCATTTCCGGTAAGGAGACAGGTATGCTGATCGTTCATGTGCACGTGCACGTCAAGACGGACCAGGTGGAGGCGTTCCGAGCCGCCAGCGCCGAGAACGCAAAACAGAGTGTGAAGGAGCCGGGGGTTGCCAGGTTCGATGTCATTCAACAACAGGACGACCCCACGCGGTTCGTCCTCGTCGAGGTCTACCGCACGCCGAACGACCCCGCCAAGCACAAGGAGACGGCCCACTATAAGAAGTGGCGTGACACCGTGGAGAGCATGATGGCCGAACCGCGGAGCAGCATGAAGTACGCCAACGTTTTTCCGGGCGAGCAGGGCTGGGATTACTCGGGGAAATAGGTGGTCCGCTCCATGAGATTCGAATTCTCTACTGCCGACAGGATCATCTTTGGCCCGGGTGCCGCAGACCAGTTGGCCGAGATAGCCGTCGCGTTTGGCAACCGGGTGTTCCTCATGCTGGGGAGCGATCCGCACCGCTTCGGTCGAATCCTCGATCAACTTGCTTGCGTGGCGGTCGTGCCCGAAGTCTTCCATGTCGTCGGGGAACCCACGACGGAGATGGCCCAGGCGGCTGTCGTGTCGGCGCGATGGGCCCAGAGCCAGGTCGTGATCGCCATCGGCGGCGGCAGCGTCATCGATACAGGCAAGGTCGTTGCTGCCATGCTGAAAAACGAGGGGGAACTGCTCGATTATCTTGAGGTCGTCGGCAAGGGTAAACCTCTGCAGGGCGAGCCGGTCCCGTACATCGCTGTGCCGACGACGGCGGGAACGGGGGCCGAGGTCACGCGCAACGCGGTCCTCCTTGTCCCCGAGCACCGGGTAAAAGTCAGCATGCGAAGCCCCCTTCTGCTGCCCCGGGTGGCCCTGGTCGATCCGCTGCTGACCCATTCCATGCCGCCGAAGCTGACCGCCAGCACCGGCTTGGATGCCCTCACTCAACTCATCGAGCCATTCGTTTCAAACAAAGCCAATCCGATGACAGACGGCGTCTGCCGCGAGGGCCTGCAACGGATCGGCCGGTCCCTGCAACGTGCGTTCCGGGATGGGAACGATGCCCAGGCGCGCGAGGATATGGCAATAGCCAGTCTCTTCAGCGGTCTTGCACTGGCCAACGCTGCCCTCGGCGCCGTGCACGGGTTTGCAGGCCCACTGGGAGGCATGACAAATGCGCCCCACGGCGTTATCTGCGGCAAGCTTCTGCCCTACGTCATTGAGGCGAACGTATGGGCCTTGCAGTCCCGATCCTTCGACTCACCGGCCCGGGCCCGCTTCGATGAGGCCGCGAGAATCCTGACCGGCAAACCCGCCGCCCAGGCGTCCGACGCTGTCTCCTGGATTCAGGAGTTATGCGCTGGGTTCGGCCTGCCCGGATTGAGCGAGTACGGCTTGCGAAGGGAAGACCTGCCTGCCGTCGTCGCCCAGGCAAAGAAGGCCAGTAGCATGAAGGGCAATCCCATCGAGCTGCGCGACGACGAACTCCTTGAAATACTCAGCAAAGCGATGGTGTGACGTTCGTTACGCCTGCTGCGGTTTTGAGACTTCTGCGAAGGGTACCTCGACCTGCTTGCTGTCGACGAAGACCTCGATTGTCCCCCGCTTCTTGCGCACGCGTTCCACGATGCCTTCGCGCCGGAAGGGAATCACGTAGACGCTGTCGCCCCTGTGCAGGGTCTCGATGAAGGCTGCATGGCGCGTCGCCAGGGGCGTCCCGGCCGCAAGTTCGGCTGTCTTCTCGACCAACCCCTGGGCCTTCTGCTGCCACAGGCTCGGGGCGTTTTGCATCTCGGCGGCGAACTCATCGATCACGCGGCGAACCGCCCGCATGGAATCGTCGATCTCCTGGTCTGCCTGCTCCTTAAGCCGCCGGCCTTCCTCTTCCACTTGCTGCAGTCTCTCGGCGGCCTCGGAGCGCACTGCCTTGGCCTCGTCGAGCATCGACTGGGCCTCGGAGCGTTTGCGCTCGGAATCTTCGCGGGTCGCCTGAATCTGGTTGATCAGATCAGAGGTACCGTCGGATTCCTTTTCCAGCGAGGAGCTCGCCTCGACGATGACGGAGTTGGGCATGCCCAGGCGTTTGGCGATGACCAGCGCATTGCTGCTGCCCGGCGTACCGATCATCAATCGAAACGTGGGCTCCAGGGTTTCGCTATCGAACTGCACCGAGGCGTTCTGTGCCCGCGGCGTGCTGTAGGCGTAGGACTTGAGTTGCCCCAGATGGGTGGTCACCACGACCTTCGCGCCTTTTTCGAGCAGCTTGTCCAGCACAGCCGTGGCCAATACAGCCCCCTCGATTGGGTCGGTCCCCGCACCAAGCTCGTCGAGCAGGACCAGCGTGCCGTCGTTCGTCTCGTTCAGAATCTTGACGACTTGTCGCATGTGGGCGGAGAACGTGCTCAGGCTCTGCTCGATGCTCTGCTCGTCGCCGATATCCGCATAGACCTGCCGAAAGACGGAGACCTGCGATCCCGCGAGGGCCGGGATGTGCATGCCGCTCTGGGCCATGACGGTCAGCAGGCCGATGGTCTTGAGAACCACGGTCTTGCCGCCGGTGTTGGGCCCGGTGATCAGGAGCAGGTCGAAGTCCTCGCCCAGACGGGCGTCGATGGGCACGATCTCATCGGTCAGCTCGCGCACCTCGCACCCCTTTTGCCGGCTTGCCACATGCAGCAGCAGAGGATGCCGGGCCTGGCGAAGCTGCAGCGAAGCACCGGGATTGAGGTCCGGCGGGTGCATACCGTAGGCGATACCGAATCTCGCCTTCGCATAGGTCAAATCAACCAGGGCGAGCGTCTTTACGCTGTCAAGGATAGCCTCCTGCTGATCGAGGACCATCTTCGTGAGGAGCCACAGGATGCGGCCGATCTCCTTCTTCTCCTCGAAGACCGCGTCCTCCATCTCGTTGCTCAACTCGACCAGCTCGTCCGGCTCGACGTACAGGGTGGCCCCGGTGTTCGAACGATCCAGAACCGTGCCTCGCAAAGCGGTGCGGTAATTGGCTTTTAGCGCGACGACGGGCCGGCCGTGACGCAGCAGGAAATTGTCGTTCTCGACCGCCCGACGCAGCGAAGGCGAAGAGACAATACTCAAAAACCGATGGTGGATGGCTTCGCTCAACTCCGCCATCTTGCGGCGGATCTCCTTGAGCTTATCCGAAGCGTCGTCGCGCACGCGCTTATCGCCGCCGATGCACCGGCTGACCTCATCCACGATGGCCTGAAAATCGCCGAGTTTCTCGCCCATAGCGTGCAGGTGGCTGCTCTGCGATGGCTCCAGATTCGTGAGGAACAGCCTCAGCCTGCCGCTGGCCGCCAGCGTGTCGGAAATCTCAAGCAACTGGGCAGGCTCAAGCACCGTTTGCTTCTTGCCGAACTCCTTGAGCGTCGGCCGGATATCGCGCAGGCCGGCCATCGGCACCCGTTCGCCACGCTCCAGCACCGCCCCCAACTCGGCCGTCTCCGCGACGCGCGCCTTCGCCCATCGCAGATCGACCGACGGATACAGCGCCCTTGCCGCGTCCCGGCCCAAATCACTGGCCGCAAACGACGCCAGAAGGTTCTTCACATCCTCGAATTCGAGCACTCTCAGCGTATGTTCGTCTATTCTTCTGCCTGCCATCGGCCCCGATCCCGCAGCCGCCGGGCCAAGCCGCCCCGCACGCCGCGTATATCAACCTGTTCCACAACCATACTTCCGGCGCCATTATACGCCATCCCACGCCGCAGTACACAGGACACACCAGCAAGAAAGCACAAAGCAGGAAATCCGAAACACAGTGGCAGACTCTTGCAGACCGCTCCAAGGTGGCGTACAGTATGGACTGTGAGCAGGCAGATGAAGAAGATGCTGGTCTATGTCGATGCCTCTGTCGTCGGCGGTTGTGACGATGTCGAGTTTGCCGAAGACAGTCTGACCTTGTGGCGGCTTTTCATCGAAGGCCGATATGTGATGGTTCTGTCCGAACACACGCTCCGCGAATTGGCGGGTGCCCCCGAACGGGTCCGTAGACGACCGCCGGAAGTACCGCAAGAGCACCGGATCCTCCTGGCGGATAACGACGAAGCCTACGCCTTGGCAGAAGCCTATCTGGAACACCGGATCGTCGGGCCCGGAAGCCGTGCGGATTGCCTGCACGTAGCTCTGGCCGTGGTGAGCGAGTGTGATGTCCTGGTGAGTTGGAACTTCAAACACATCGTCAATCTTGGTAGAATACGGTTGTTCAATGCCGTAAGCATGGAGAAGGGCTATCGGCCGATAGAAATCCGCTCTCCAAAGGAGATGCTGCTCAATGAAGAAGAGATTTGACGCCGTGGCATGGATGCGCCAGCGGCGAACACAGATCGATGAAGAAGATGCGGCCTTGACCTGGGCACAAAAGCGGCAAAGGACCCACGAGGAGGTCCTCCGCGACCCTCTGCTCGCTCCGTTGTGTGCCGAGACCGTCGTGCCCGAAAAGGTCGGCCCGAAAACTCGCAAGAAGCTCTTGTCCTCTGACAGCCAACGTCGGACCCGAGCGCATAGACCATGACTGCCCAGCCCGGCTTCCAGCCGGAACCGTGATTACCTCGCACCAAGACGCCAAGCACGCCAAGGAAACCGTTCAAGAAGGCTCCTGCGTTTCGTCGTTTCTTGGCGCTCTCTGCGTCTTTGCGCGATACCCTCTTTCTTCCTCCCAATCATCAATCAACAATCATCCATCATCAATTATGGACCGGCTTCCCACCCCGACCTCGGACAGTCCGTGCCGACCGTCAAGCGCCGAGAGTTGACCCCGAATCCTCTCCAAAGCTGTGCCAGCTCCTGGCGACACCTAAATCCAAAGCTTCTTGACCCCTTCTTTTCTTCCCTTCACAGACGAGACAGCACTGCCATCCCGGCGGCGGTCCTGTACTGAGGTCTCGCTGGTAAGATGTCTTCTATAAGCTGTGACGCTTGCGCAGCCATGCAACGAGACTGACACCGAGAGTACCAAGTAGGGCCGCGCCAGGAGCAGGAATTGGCTTCATTGATACGTTCATTTCACCGCCTATGCTGGGATTGTCCCACAAAGTAGAGAAGGGTTGAATCAGCATCTTCAGGCGATACGTGTGTGAATCGAAGAAACGGAACTTGAACGTCTCTTCGTGCTCTGTATCCCAAGAGTAACTGAATAGTTCGGCCCATGGCCCGTGGAACGGCCCACGGACATCGATGAGAGCCTCGCCGGTAGTTGTATCGGTCAGATACAATTCGAACCAATCGTGCGGTATGTGCATTCCCACTGGGGTCAAGAAGCCGCTGAAGGTCACTTCATAGACAGAGGAATGCCGTGGTCGAAAGAGATAATCGCTAATTGCCACGCCCCCAGAACCCTCGTCGCTGAACACCATTACTCCATGCTCATAAATGGTGGCGATTCTCTCATAGCTCGCCTCACAGAAGACGCCCTCCAAGGGAACCACGGTTCCGGGCAATACGTATTGAGCTGAGCCAGATACCGGTTGACTATCGACCACGTGAAAACCGTCGGAGTATGGCAGATTCAACTCCGGGTATTCGGCTGCCCAAATGTCGTCGATATACACGCTGCCACCGACTTCGAACGTGCCAGCAAGGGTCTCGAATGCGCGACAGCTTGCCCTGAGCAATTGGGGCGACAGCCAGAATGGCCATAAGCGGAATAAAGGCCTGCCAATAAATTGCTTTCATCTCTCTGTCCTCCGAAACCGTGTTTCTTCTCCGCACTCCGTTGGCGTATTGCATTGGGTCGTCCGTACCGCATGCACTATTCTACCACGCGTGCCCCGGCCTCAAAAGGGATTCCGAGGACACATTACTTACTTCGTGGAGAATTAAGTATTGTGTCCCCAGATCCGCCAGATCCGCCCCTCCTTCCTCCCCGGCCTGGAATTTCGAATTTCCACGCCGGGCTGCCCTGCGTTTTCTCTTGCCTCCCTCGACCCATTTCGTGATACTTGATGAAGCGGCGACGAAGTGGTTGGCGGTTCCGCTACGTTGGGCGCACCCGCTGAGGTCAAGATGAGTTGGATGGTTGTGCCAGTCCAAGTGTCGGGTAAAACAGGACAGAGCAAGGCGACACTCGGCGGTTGTCCCCAATTCAAGTAACTGTTGGGAGAAGAACAGAAATGTGTGCGTGCAACTCGCGGTGGCCTCGAGTTAATAACAACCATTTCTCTCCTGCGTTTGCGAACGAGCACTGGGCGGCGAACAAACACTATGTCTGTTATTATCGTGACTATCACAAGGGGAGAGTGAGTCAGACCGCGAACGGGTGGAGGCAGTGGGGTCGCCTGCGCAGACTGTACACGGATCGTGTCGAATATGCGCTCCACCACGAGTTGGAGACCCCTGCATCGCTCATCTATGACGCACTGCTCCGCGGGCGGTCACTAGATGCACAATCGCGTCTTAAGTGGTCGCAGTTCCTTCGTTCCCAGTTTGTGCGTACGCCAACGTTCATGCGCTACGAGGAGACTGCAAAGCAACTCACAGGTGTAAGGGAGCAACCATCGCATGATCGTGTCGGCTGCGAGGAGTGCCTGGACCTTCGCGAGGTTGCTGGAAGAGACTGGACCATCTTGGTTGCGCACCCTGATGACTTCTTCATCAGAACAGATAATCCCGTATACGTGACCGGTTTTCTAATATCGCCTAAGTCAGTCCTCTACTACCCGCTCAGTCCTCGGTGCTGCTTCGTCGCCTGCTCTATGCCAGATGACTGGAATCCTTATGAGGACATAACGCCCGGCAATCCTTCGCATACAGCCATGCAATTGGAAAGGGGTGAGGCTCATGTCCTCAATTACTACTTCGCCCGAGCCGCTGGCGAGTCGGCCATAGTGTGTCCTGACCATGACAGCGCGTTTATTCGGGCAATGTTGACTCAGGTTATTGGCATCTCCCCACAGATGCCATTCGACCTTCATATGCCGAAACTCCACGAGGTAGAGGGTGCCCGCGAAAGCCTGAGAGGGCTTATGACCGTAGCGGACGGAGTTGAGTACGCTACATACCAACCACCTGAAATAGAGCCGTTCTACGCAAAGTAGCGGGTGCCCTTCTGCATCGTGCCCGCTGGGAAATACGAAATGACGAGGGAAGGAGCAGAATGCATGACTCGCGTAGCCATTTGCCTGTGTGTCTTGTCGCTCACGATGGTCACCGTCGCTGACACAGAGAAGACGGTTCGAGAGGAGGCAATCACATTTTCAGGGATGAGGGTTATCCTCTACACCGATGGAACTTGGGCAGCCAAGGCGGTTGCTGAGCCGAACACCATCCTTTTCCGGGGTGTGCCCTGGGGTGCCAGTAGGGCAAGAATCAAAGAGGCCGAGGCACGTGAGCCAATGTATGAGAACGAGAAGGGAATGGGGTTTCACGACAGCATTGGCGGTCTGGAGGTAGGCTGCATTTACCTTTTCGCATCTGACACATTCGTTCGAGGGCGCTATTCATTTCTGACACAGCATTCAAATGCGAATTGGTATTGTACCGAGTTTGAAGTCATTGAGGCAAAACTCAGAGAGAAGTATGGTGAACCGGTGGAGTCCAAGAGAATCTGGCAGTCCACTTCCTATCGCGAAGATCCAGAGCGATGGGGCACAGGGATAGCCATGGGTGTCGGCACATGGTATTCCGAGTGGACTGTTGGGCCTGTTACCATCGGACACATGTTGCAGGGGGACAACGGTAAGATCGACCACAGGGTAGAGTACTCACACCAAGAGCTATCAAAGATCGAGAACGCCCTGCAAGCAGAAAAGGACAGGAGCAGGCTGTGACTATCTCGGGAAGTTCCGGGGAATTAAACGGGTACGGTACTTTTTTGGTTCACGGACTCTGGGGGACGGCTTATTTCGTCGCATCCCGCCCGTCAGCATGGACCGGGCGCTGCCCCACGCATACCGGGCAAGTTCCTAATTCTGTCCGTCTCGTGCACTGCCACCATGCGATTCGCTCCAACTGTCATCCGCTATTGTAGCTTGTCCGGCCGGGCGGGTCAAGCGGGCGGGCGAGGATTCCAGGAAGATAACCGCGTGGGTCAAGGACCCACCCTACGAGCGCCCGGACCACTTCTCCCCCTCTCCGGACAGGCCCCAGGATAGAAAGGCAGGAGGTCCCGGCGTGACAAGAGATTAGCGAGTCGTGACAGGTGAGCAGGACCTGGTCCGGGCGAGGCCGGGCGGATTGCCTGTGCCCAGAGTCATGAGGCGGGCCTGTCGGTTCCGTCGCTTCGCGACGGGAGTTTGCCGCTTTTGGCCTCCAGCATGGCTCGGGCTGGAGCCCTGTTCCAGGCGTTGCTTGGCGCCTGCGCGAGCGATCTATCATGCTGGTGACCCCAACGCGCAAAACTCATCCACCGGCAGGTTGCCCGACGTGGCAGATGGATTCTGGCGGAGGACAGGAGACAGGCTTGGCCGGTGCGCTTGTAGTGTGCCCGCAAGGGCATCATCCAGGAGACGCCTTGCGGCGTCACTACAAACAGACGGGGTCAGGACCGCAAAAAGGTCTGAAGTATTTCACTATTCAACAGAAATTCCTGGAACAATCCGGCTCGGCGAGCGTCTCTAGTATATGGTCCTACGACCAAGTATCGCCGATCTGTGGGCACGCCCGTATGAGCCATGGGCAAGTCAAAAATCAAACATCAAAAATCAAAGATTCCGAAGGTCGGGTGCGGTCGGCATTCGGTGGCGGATTCCGATTCCGCCGGACAAAGGAGCGCCCCCAGTCTTCTTTCGCCCCTGCGGGGCTCTGGGATAGGATTGGCTATCGGTACCCACCGTTGAAACGGTGGGCTATTGTCGATCGCCCCTGTGGGGCGGATGGACCGACGCAAGAGGACTGGAGCGCAGTCCACGCCCGCAGGGCGATAGAGAGTAGCTGCAACACCTGCGGGATGGTGATCGATCCGTCCGGGTGCCGTCCAAGCCCGGAGGGCGATAGAGAATAGCCCAGCGATTCATCGCTGGGAAACCGAGGTCAAGGATAGAAGCCAGTCCCGTAAGGGACGAAAGAGGCCCGGTCCGCACACGGCAGCTACACGCCGCCACCGAATTCCGACCACACCCCCGAAGGTCTGCCGGGGACCGGTCAGGCACACATCAGCGTCAGCGGGCGCCGGGTCATGCGAAACAAAGCCAATTCGGGGCCAAGGGCCCTGCGATTGCGGATTTCGGATTGCGGAATGCGAATTGAAGGCAAGGAGTACGCTGTGCGAAACAAAGCCAATTCACATGGACCGGAATCAGCCGAAATCCTATGTGAGAAAGGGGTTATGCTTGATTGGTCGATGATGCGAAACAAAGCCAATCTCCATAGGAGGAAGACAAGGGCCCTCGCCACGAACGCCTTACGGCGTCACTACGAGCGCGGCTTGTTGCGCAAAACAAAGCCAAACCTGGGATGGATGGGATATTTGGGGGAGAATTGGTATTGCATGCGGGACGGTTCGACAGGAGGCGACTGTGCGAAACAAAGCCAAATTTGGGGGACATGTGATATGTGGAGAACAGGCGGTCAGAGACGGCCCGGAGCGACGACCGGCCCTGCCAAACAAAGCCAATTTCGGGGCAGGAGCCCCGGGGTTGCGGATTTCGGATTGCAGAATGCGGATTGAAGAACGTGAGAGCCACTGTGACAAACAAAGCCAATTCAATGGACGGTCGTGGCGACGCTAACTATTGACCTGAAAGGAGGTTACGAGAGAAGTGATGCGTTGGAACCGGGTCAGAAACGAAGCCAATTCCCGCCGATGGACCCGCGGTGGGCAGAGCCCACCCTACCGAATGGCCGGGAGGCATGGGGTGTGAAACAAAGCCAATTTGCATGGGGCAATCTGGAGGCCCGCCACGCCATGCGGAACAAAGCCAAACTTGGGACGTGTGGGGCATTTGGGAAAGATCGAACCAGCAAGCCGGGCGGTCCTGCCAAAGAGCCGGCTGTGCAAAACAAAGCCAATTCCCGGTCGGCCTTCTCACTCGGTGCCGGGGCGGCTCTCAAGGAACCGGATCAGGCGATAGACGGCGCCGTTGTACGGGGTTTGGAGTCCGTGCTCGTTCGCCAGCCGGATGACGGCCCCGTTCAACGCGTCGATCTCCGTACGCTTGCCCGCTGTGAGGTCCTGGAGCATGGAAGACCTGTGATCGGCGGTGTCGGGAACCAATCGCTCGTAGAAGACCTTCAGGAAGTCCTGGGCCTGCTGCCAGTGTGTCCTGTAACCACTGGCCGCCATGACTGCGAAAACCTCTTCGACGATCTTGTCCATCAATTGTCGCGTCGGCGCATGCTCGGCCAGAACTCCATAAGGCACGCCGAGGATTGCTCCGAGCGGATTCAGGGCGCAGTTGTACAGCATCTTCGCCCACAGGTCCTTCTCGATCGCATCGGTCTTCTCGCAGGGGATCCCGCCCGCGCTGATGGCATGACACAGACTCTCCACAGCGCCGGGGTCCACACCGAAGAGGCTGCCGATGTGGATGCTGTCGGCGTGAACCGTGATCTCCACCTCGTTGGGCTGATGCTTGTGAAACCCCGTGATGACTCGCGCGTTGAAGATGCGGTCTTTGTCGAACCGGGCGGCGAAGACCTCGGCATTGCCCCAGCCGTTCTGGAACAACACAAGTTTCGCGGTGCTATTCGTGCACGCTCGCTGTCGGCCAAGGTCTTCTGCAACGGAAGGCGAATCGAACGATTTTGTGCAAATCAGCACGAAATCATACGGTCCGCTGCACGCTTCCTGCAACGAGCAGTAGCAGCGAAACGCCCCGGGCTTGGCATGGACATCGCCGAAGATCCCCGTCCGCGTCAGCCCCTCCCTCTCCAGGGCGGCGACCGTCTGCGGCCTTGCGAGGATATCCACCTCGTTGCCCGCATGGAGCAGGCAGCTCGCGATGCCCAGACCTACCGCCCCACCGCCATAGATCAGCACGCGGATATGGCCGTGCGTTCCGCGATTGAGTTGCACCCGGTTCAGCATACGCGATGCACCACAGTAGGCGTCTACTTCACGCCAAGTTTCTCCCGCAGAACATGGAGGTTGACAACGTCCTCTTTATTGTACTCCAGCAGCGTCCGCAGGGCCTGGATATCATTGTTGTTGACATATTCCCACCACAGGCGAACCGCCATGAGTCCATTCATGTCCTGGAGCCGCCGCTCTATGCCCAGGCGCGCCTCGACGACTTTCAGGCCGCCCTTGAGGTTCTTGAGCCAGCACTTGTACATCAGGTCCGTATGTGCGTACTTGCGGCGTATGTCCAGGCCCAGCCTCTGCTGGAGGAAGGGCAGATCGAACCGGCTGCCGTTGTACGTATAGAACTCATCCACACCCTCCAGCAGGCCCAGCACAGCCTCGGCGTTGATCTGATCGCCATAAAGCTGCATGAACTGCTGTTGTGCTCCGCGCATTACCGCCACCCCTACTACCGTGAGATCGCAGTAGCTACGACTGAGGCCCGTTGTCTCTATGTCCAGGTAGCCATAGCATTTGACCCGGCCCTGAGCTTCACTACGCGTTTTCTCCTCTCCGGGTGGACAAGATACCTGCGTGCTCATCACAGAATTCCTTTCTGTCGCATTCCCGGCAGTGTGACCCCCTCCAGATTCCATCGAATTGCTCCATGATCAGGCCGATGACAGCCGGATCGGTCGTTACGATCCCTGATTCGAAATTGCGCCGGCGATCGCTCTTGGCCCCGATGCCTGCTCCCGTCAGATTGGCGCTGCCGGCATAGGCACATTCGCCATCCACCACGGCGCACTTGATGTGGACCCGAGGGCAGAGCATCCGCTCCAGCCCTTTCGCGAGGCTCGGATACTTGTCGAAATCCCTGCGGAAGATCGGTCCGGGCTCCTTGGCGTGAAGCAGCCGGATTTCCACGTTGCCGCGAACCAGGTCCGACAGAACCTCCAGAAAAGGGACCATTCTGCCGTGCTTGTGCACGTGGAGGTCCTTAAGATCAGCGGTAGCCAGCCAGAGCATCCGCTTGGCCCTGGGAATCATCGCACAGACGACCTCTTCATATATTTGCTTGTCAGTAATGAACTTAAGCATATCGGACCCTGCAAGCGTCCAACCCTAACCGTTTGACGCCGGAGCGGCCAGTGTACCGTCGGCCGCAATGACCTGCAACGGCCAATCGGGCAAGTTCAGGCAACAGGCGTCCCAAAAGATGCGCATTTCGCTCGCGGCGAATTTGGATTTTGCATCAGCCGGGTTATATTTTACATGAGGGCGGCAATCCGAAGTAATGGCGTTCGGACGAACCTGCACGGCGCGGTATAATGCCGCTCACTGGAATCGAGATGTCTCATGGCTCTTCACAACCTCACTGAAACTGTCCTTCTTATCACTCTGCCCCAGGAGCCGGATCGGAGTAGTGAGTTGGAAACCGCCGCACGATTGACCACCCCCAGGGTAAACCGCCACGTCGTCGTGGATTTCACGCGGGTCGAAACCATGTCCTCGGTGACGATCTGTGGCCTGATTATCCTGAACCGGCTGCTCAGCACGACGGGACGGCAACTGATCCTGTGCTCCGTTCCGCCCAGTATCATGGCTATCTTCAGGCGGGTGGGACTATACAAGCTTCTTCAGTTCGTCGCGGACAAGACCGCCGCCCAGGAGTCTCTCGAGCACAAAACTTTCGTCTACGGATAGCGAACGCGTATCGTCATCCGCCGTCGCCGGTCAGCCACTGATCGATCAGATCGTCGACGGCATCGGGCAGGATGCCGACGAGCCAGGCCAGGTCTACGATTGTGGGCCGCTTGCGGATCTCGTGCATGTGCAGGATGGCGGCCTTGATCTGCTCGCGCGAGCAGCCAATGTCGCGTACGGAAACCGCACCGCCGGCACGCTTGAGCCAATCCCGGATCGTCTTGGGACTCTTCACCGTCGCCGCCAGTTCCATCCGTAGCTGGTCCCACGACTGCCCGCTTGCGATCCTTTGCCGGATCACTTCCAGGGGTTGCCTCTTGGCCTCGTACTGTTTCGCGACCGCCGCCACCACAGCCGGCACTCCCCAGAACGCCTCATCGATCCGGGGCGGCAAATCTCTGGGCGAGGGGCTATCGACAGCAAGAACGCGCTCATAAAGAGCAGCGGAGAGCAACGTTCCGATTCCCACCTGCCGGCCATGCAGGTCATGAGTGCCGCCACAGGCTCCCGCCCACATGTCCAGCGTATGGCTGAGCAGGTGCTCACCGCCGCTGGCCGGGGCGCTTGTGCCTACCAGCGTCATGGCCAGGCCAGTCCAGAACAAGGCCTCGAACAAGCCCTTCACCGCCTCCCGCTTGCCATCCCCGATATCCTCCGGCCGGGCCAGGTACAGAGGCTCCAAACTGGCGGCGATCCCCGCGCAGAAGTCGCAATAGTACTCGCCAAGCAGGAGCTTATTCGTGATCCAATCAGCGTTGCTCTGGAACTTGGCAATCGTGTCGCCGAAGCCTGCCGTGGTCATCTCGTGTGGCGCCTGCTCAATGACGGCCGGCTCGGCAATCACAGCCACCGGCGGCCGGGCCTCGATGAGCATCTTCACGCCCCCGATCGTCGGCGCCACGTTGGCGGCCGAGTAGCCATTCATCGATGCCGCTGTCGCCACAACGACGTAAGGAATCCGCATCTCGAACGACGCCCACTTGCTGAGGTCATTGACAACGCCGCTGCCGACGGCGACCACAATCTCAGGCTGTATGCCACGCAATTGTCCGAGAAGCCACTGAACCGTCGTGTCGTCACATATCGGCCCGCCTTTGGCCCTGTCGGGGACAATGACTCTGGAGACCCCAAACCCTGCCTGCTTCAGCGCGTCATGTACTCTTGCCGCGCAGACATCCCACGTGCGCACATCGGCGACAACGGCCGCTCTGCCGTTCCGGCCGAGGATTTCAGGCAGAGCACCGACAGCACCGGCCTCATACAGAAGCTTCCTGACCGGCACCTCATGCACCCTTCCACAGGCACAGCGGAAACTCGTTCCCAGCAACCGCGACAATTCCATGTGACGAACCTCACAAAAGTCAGATCCACGCTCCACGAATCAGTGTAGTGGGAACGCGACACTCCGTCAACCGACTCGATACAGGTCCGAGATATCGCCGTTGCC
Organism: Sedimentisphaerales bacterium; assembly: GCA_963708075.1. Taxonomy (GTDB): domain Bacteria; phylum Planctomycetota; class Phycisphaerae; order Sedimentisphaerales; family Anaerobacaceae; genus PLanc-01. The sequence goes on along the minus strand of OY970194.1, from coordinate 1,328,132 downwards.
CCCCGCCAGGTATAATCCTCGTGATGTAGGGGCGGGTTTCACACTCGCCCGTGTGGAGGGTCTGACTGGAGAGAGTATGCGAAGAAGGGAATTGTTGAAAGCAGCCGGGCTTGGTGCGGCATCGCTTCTGTTAGGCCCACAGCAGAATCGGGCCGGAACCCCGCAGCGAAGACCCAACCTGGTCTTCGTCTTTGCGGACCAGTGGCGGGCGGAGGCGACCGGATACGCCGGCAATAAGGACGTGCGAACGCCCAACCTGGATCGGCTTGCAGCCGAGAGCATCAACTTCAAGAATGCCGTGTCGTGCTGCCCAGTGTGCAGCCCCTATCGTGCCAGCCTGCTGACGGGACAGTACCCTCTGACTCACGGCGTATTCCTGAATGACGTACGGCTGAAGGACGATGCCGTGTCCATTGCGGAGGTGTATCAGCGGGCCGGTTATAAGACCGGCTACATCGGCAAATGGCACCTCGACGGCAACCAGCGAAGCGCGTTCATCCCGCGCGAGCGGCGACAGGGGTTCGAGTTCTGGAAGGTTCTGGGCTGCACCCACGCCTATAACAACTCGTTCTACTATGGCGATGAGGACGTCAAGCTGAAATGGGAGGGCTATGACGCCATCGCCCAGACCCACGATGCGCAGCGGTACATCCGCGAACGTGCGGGCGGACCGCCGTTCATCCTGTTTCTGTCCTGGGGCCCGCCTCACTCGCCGTACGAGACCGCCCCGGAGAGGTACAGGCAACTCTTTAAGCCTGAGACAATCACGTTGCGCTCGAATGTGCCCGAGGCGGACAAGGAGAAGGCCCGGCAAGCTCTCGTCGGCTATTATGCCCATATCGCCGCTCTTGACGACTGCGTTGGCGATCTCCTTCAGACACTGCGCGACACCCGAATCGAGGAGGACACGATCTTCGTCTTTACCTCGGATCACGGGGACATGCTCTACTCTCATGGCGGCCAGAACAAGCAGCAGCCATGGGATGAGTCCATCCTTGTGCCATTCCTGTTACGTTACCCCGCACTGCTCGGCAGGCAAGGCAGGACCATTGACATCCCGATCAACACGCCGGATATCATGCCCACGCTGCTGGGTCTCAGCAGCATCACTATTCCCGGGACTGTCCAAGGCACTGATTTCGCCCCAGTCCTGACCGGCAAGTCGCCCGTGCCCGACAATGCCGCATTGATCTGCTGCCCCGCGCCGTTCGGACAGTGGACGCGAGCGAGAGGCGGCCGGGAGTACCGCGGCGTGCGGACCCGCCGACACACATACGTCCGCGACCTCAAGGGGCCCTGGCTGCTGTTCGACAATGGCAAAGACCCCTGCCAACTGGACAATCTATGCAACAAGCCTGAACACGCCACCTTGCAGGCGAATCTGGAGGCTCTCCTCTCAAGAAGGCTGAAGGAAACCAACGACGATTTCCTCTCCGGCTCGGATTACGTCGGGAAGTGGGGCTACCAGGTAGACGAGTCCGGCACAGTGCGGTACACGAACTGATCGATCACGCGCGGTTTTCGATCACTCCGTCGCGCAGGTGGATGGTCCGGGTGGCGAACTCGCCGGCAGCGGGGCCATGTGTCGCAATGATAACCGTGCCGCCGGCCTGCTGGAATTCATGCAGGTGCTTGAGAACGCCGCCGGCGTTTTCCGGATCGAGATTGCCCGTGGGCTCGTCGGCGAGAATCAGCTTCGGCCGATTCAGCAGGGCCCGCGCGATGGCGGCCCGCTGTCTTTCACCTGCGCTGAGCTCGGCCGGTCGGTGCCGGATGCGGTGCTGAAGCCCGAGCTGCTGCAGAAGCTCTTTCGCTCGCGTCCTGTCGGTCTTTCCAACGGCTCCGCCGGCCACGAGAACATTCTCCAGAACGCTCAGGTACGGCACCAGATGGAACATCTGAAATACAAAGCCGATGTTGTTGGCCCTGAATTGCGCGCGGTCCGGGCCGCTCATCCTGTAGATATCCTTGTCGTCGAACCGGACCGAGCCCCGGCTCGGGTGGAGCATGGCGGCGATCATCATCAGCAGCGTGGTTTTGCCGCTGCCGCTGGGCCCGCAGACGACGACAAACTCGCCCTTGTCGATCTGCAGGCTGACACCGTCGAGGGCCTTTACTCTGTGAATTCGCGTCCGGTACGTTTTGCCGAGGTTCTCAAGGACTAGGCATCTTTATTCCTCCCTCAGCGTTGCGGCGGGATCGTACGTCGCGGCGACCACAGCGGGGACAAGGCTGGCGATGACGGCGAACAACGGCGCGAGGATACAGGAGAAGGCGAGCAGAGAGAGTTCCGGCCGCAGCATGACCTGGGCCGTAACCTCGAACACGCGAGGCCCGAACTGAAGCCCCAGACCGGTGCCCAGCAGGAAACCTGTAGCAGCGCCGAACAAACCCACCAGCACGGCCTTGCCAAGAAATAGACGCAGGATACTGCCGGTGTCGTATCCCAGGGCACGCAGCAGACCAATCTCCTGCCGCCTGTCCCGCACATTCGTGACGGCCAGCACGGCGATCCACACGCCGCACGCCGCCAGGACGAACGGCAACATCACGGCAAAGAGATTCTGGATCATCTGCCGTTGCTTGGTGCGAGCCGTCGCGAGGGACGTGGCCTGAAACACCTGTGCCTCCGGCAGAGCGGAACCCAGCTCCTTCCTCAGAATCTCGACCGGGTCGCCTTTCGCGAAGCAGAGGCAATCCACCGCCTTGATTTGCGAGATCTGTCCCGGCCACCCGAGAATCATCTGAGCATCAGCCAGGCTGCACTGGATTCGCATGTCGTCCACGCCGCCGGACTCGGCAAGGCACCGCTCGACCTTCAATTCCTTGTCGTTGAGGACAATCACATCGCCCTTCTGAATCCCGAGCGATCCCGCTATGCGATGGCCCACGTACGCGGTCCCTGGCTGGACTTTGAACGTCAGCGGCGGTTTCTTCTCGCTCGGGGGACCCACCTCGGGCGACAGACCGGTCAGGATGATGTCGATGCCCCGCCAGGTCATCCTGCCGTCGAGCGTCGCCAGCACGTGATTGTAGGAGATGCTGCGCTGAGCAGCCAGCGCATCCAGGTATGTTTCGGGCATCGTCTTGTCCGGAATTCCCGTCACGAGAAAGGCGTCCGCGCTCGCCTGTTTGGCGATAATATGCAGGTTGTACCCCATCGACAGCATGACGCGGGCCGTCTCCCGCTCGGAGGCGCCGGCCGCCGTGCGAAAGGCCACGAAGAACGCCGCCGCCGTGGTCACAGCGAGGACCGCAAGCAGGAAATTGACCTTGCGGTGCCAAATCTCTTTGAAAACCATTCGGGCAATAGACATGCGATCTGCCACCTAACGTCGAACACGCACCGTTAACGAATCTGCCAGCCGCTATTTTAGACTATTCTCGGGAATGTAGGCAAGGGAGGTTTGCAGCGAAAAGCCGCAGGTACAACCCGAGCTGGCCTCCGGGATCAGCAGGAGTCCGCCAGCAGGGATCATGTTGATCCAGCATCCCGGCCTGGAGACGGTATTGAGGCGTGTCGGCCCACCCTGCGGTCCGAAGTCATACATCCACGGATTGCCGCCCCACCAGAACAGGCACTGGGCCGAGGCGGAAATGTTCCCGCAGCCGTGGCCCCGGCGTTCGAACTTCCACGCCTCGACCCGCTTTCCACTGCGGAGGTCGTACGCGTAGGGCCAGGCATAAGCGGTGTTGCCAATGATGGTAGGCTGCCGATTGTACTCGCCGTGCCCGCCATCGATAGCCAACTCGCTGTTATGGTCCGTGTGCCAGAGTTCTTCCGCCGTGGTTGCGTCATAGGCGTCGTAGTAGTACCGCACCGACTCGTTGAAGAGGCGTGAGCCACTCAGCAGCAATACACCCTCGCCAAAAGTCAGGTACACCGGCTCCTCGAAATGACTGACGTCGATCTTCTTTTTGAAGACGGGCTTGCCGGTCTTCTGGTCCAGGGCCACCAGGTACTGCTCGCCGCCGGCAAACAGGGTCTTGACGGGCAGGCGGCCGGCCTTGTCCGCCAGCGCCGCCGGGCTGTGCGTCTCCACAAAGTAGATCCGTCCCGCCGCTGCAGTGATCGTCGTGTTGAGGATGACGCCATCTCGGTACGTCCATGCGAGGGTGTCGGCAGCCTTGTCTCTGGCGAACAGATAGTCGCTGGTCACCAGCTTCATGTTGCGGTACCACAAGGCATAATCGGCAGCGTAGCTCGTTTCCCGATAGGAGGCCTCCCTCTTGCAGCCGGAGCCAAAGAGCATGGAGCCATCATAAGCGACGTACCCCCACCTGCGTGCTTCGTCGCCGGCCAGTTGCGGCGTGGCGAAGACCCGCTCCTGCCGACCGGTTCGCACATCCAATGCATGACAACCGTCTTCGGCGGCGACGTACAGCATGCGATCATCGACGGCCATACTCCCGCAATCGAGGAACGTCCCAAGCCTGCGTGAGTCCGGCACGTCGGTCCGCCACAGGATTGTCCCGTTGTACGCATCGACGCCGAACACCATGCAATCGCCCGGCACAAACAGCCGTCCGTCCTTGCATAACGGCGCGATGGTGCGATGGTGCCGGTCGAGCATGTCGCGCGGGCCGGGCTCGCCGAACCATTGGATCGTGAGCGGGCCTTCGACGAGCTTGTCGCCGCTGCAGGCACTGTTACCCGGCTCGGAGTACTGGTGCGTCCACTCTCCTGAGCCGTCAAGACCGCCTCTTTCGAGACGACCCCATGTGACGCCGTCCTGATCCACAGTCTTCCATTGTGGAGAGAAGGCCTGGCCCCACCGCTGCATCTGCTCCCCGGAGTCCGCAGGTGCACCGAGGAGGAGCACGCCGCCGTGCGGCCGCAGGACTCTCATGATCTCACGAGGATTGTCCGGATATTGCCCGCCGCGGAGCGTTCCGTCTGAGACCACGGCGTTCGCGAAGTAGCTCGTGAAAGGTAATCGGCCATCAGCAGAGGGATGAACGGTGACCCGGCCGGCGAATCCGGCGCGATCGAGAAGCTTACGAGCCTTGTCCGCCGCATCAACATCCGGCACGACACCGACAATCCTCAATTTGCTTCGCCGGGCCAACTCGCACGCCAGCCGGCCTTCGCCACAGTCGAGAACCAGGCAGTATCCCTTTGCCTGCGGGATTTGCTGAAGGATGTAATCCGCCGCCGCTTCGTATCTCTTTGTGAGCCCATCCTGCGGATATCCACCTGTGGAGACCGCCTCGGCAATCATTCTCGGCTCGCCGTCGCCGGTGCCGTGGCGGAAACAATGGACCTTTCCCGCATCCGTGCTGACGTACAGCGCGCCATTGGCGACGCACAATCCATATGCCCGTCCCTGAACGCGGCCCGTCCAGACCACATCGCCCTTCGCGCTATCGACGGCCGCAACCATGTTATCGCCGCCCAGGAACAGAGTCTCGCCGGCCATGACCATGGCGAATGGATAAATGCACTCCACAGTCCAGAGATAGCAGGCCTTCACCTGCGCATCGAGTTGACTGATTTGAGCAGTCAAGTCCTTGATCTGGCGTTTGGCCTGCTCGGCCTCCGGCCGGCCTTCCGGCATCTTTTCGAGCGACTTCTTCGTCTCGCTTCGCGTCCGGTCCAGTTTCGTGCGCTGCCGCGAGAGTTCCAGATACCGCCCGCGATCGAACGCCGACAATTGCCGCTCGGACTGCATATACGCCACGGCCCCTTGAACGGCCATGCGAAGCCCGCTGAACGTGGCGATGCCGTCCTTTGTCTCTATGTCGTCGCCCTGGAGCATCTTGGGCCCACGCCCCGGACCGGTCACAAGAACATCTTCGGTCAGCAGCGCATAGGCGCCGCCCGCACTCGGCAGTTGTCCCTCCATCGTTCCCTGCTCGCGGGAGAAGATCGCAGGATTGGTCCGTCCGGTCGGCACGTACAGCCGCCGAGCGGAGGCGAGCATATAGCCCTGCGGCAGGATCTCCAGCCGCTGACGGTATTTCACGGAGCCGGTCCAGGCGTCGAGCGCCGCCAGATACGTTCCCTGCTCGGGGAACAGACCGGCGGTGCCGTAGACGACCCCATCCTCAACGACCAAGCCGGTCCGGATCGGCCACAGCGAGATCAGGCGCCCGTTTCCGGGGATCAGCCGCTCATCGGATGCCACGCGGCGCTTCCAGATCAGCGAGCCGTCATCGCCGGACAGGCAGTACACATAGCCGTCGTCCGAGCCTGCGTAAATCCGCCCATCCGAGAACACCGGGGCAAATCGCACGGGCCCATTGGTGACGAATGTCCAGCGAACCTTTCCGCTGCCGGCGTCCAGCGCGTAAATCTTGTCCTGGGAAGAGGAGCCGAAGTAAATGGTGTCTGCCTGCGCGATCACATGGAAGACCCAGTCGTAGGTTCTCGACGGGCCGCAGGTCGAAATGGTCGTGGAAGAAATCCTGCTTGGCAGGGCCGGGCCACGCCGGCGATGGCGGGTACAGCGTCTTGAATGTCCACGCGCATTCCAGGGGCAACTCGAGCTGTGCCTCTGTCACGCCGCTCCTGAAATTGTCGTGCATGTAGGTGGGCCAGTCCTGACAATACGTCGAGCGCCCAAGCACCATCAGCAGGCAAAGGCCCGCGAGCGGCGTGAATCTTCTCATGTTCTTCTGGCCCTCAAGACAATCACCACAGATGCCAGACCAACGAGCGCGGCCATGCCGCCGAGGGAGACGGCGAGAATGTTGAACTCCGAGTGCGGAGTGCGGAGTGCGGAATTCGGAGTAGAAGCGGGCGATTCTTCTGGAATCTCGTCGTCAGAGGCGTCACCGCCGACTTGTATCTCGCGATAGCCGAGCGGCATGTCCATGCCGTCGAATCCGCCCATGCCGCGGCGCACGATGGAAACCATCTCCATCTTCACCATCGGGTCCTCGGGATCGAAGCCGAGGCTTTTCACCATTTTCTCCCGGAGTCCTTCATCCCAGCGGACGGGCAGCATCGTGCCCTGCAGAAACCGGTGGTCCAGGCCGCACTCGCAGTCGGACCCGATGACAAGAAGCATCTCGGTCAAAGGGTCGGCGGTGAGTCTGCCACCCTTGAACAATGGCCCGATCCACCGTCCCCGGCCGTAGAGAACCGCCGCACACGGCTCATTGATGTCCTGCGGCTTGAGGCTGAGGCTCCACAGCAACACCCGCTCGCGATCCAGCGATTGGTGATCGAGTGTGACAATCTCCGGCGGCCGGGCGATGGGCTTGGGCAGGAGATCCAACTGCTCGCGTATGCGGCCGATTGCTGTTGACACAACCTCACGCGCCTTCGAGTTGCTCTGCGGCTCCGGCCCTTCGATCAATAACACGACACCGTAGCACTCAGCCGCTTTCTCAAGAATCTCCTGGCGTATCGGCGAATGCAGCACGTAGTCCAGAGCGGAGGAAACCGCCTGCCCGAGAGAACCGCCGGCCACCGCCAGGTTCAGCGGCCGCGACTGGCCATCCGGCGAAACCAGGACGGCGGCTGGAAAACTCGTGATCGCGTGAGTGACAACGAATTCCATGGCTGGATGGTTCACGTCCGCGCCGACCACGACCGGCTCAAATCGGATGTTGCTGTCAATCAGGGCGACATCGACCGTCTCTTTCAGACGTGTCGTCTCATCCGGCGAAACGTCCTGCGGCAGGTACACAAAAAGACGGTACGCCTCCACACCCACGTCGATGAAGCCGACCTCACGGACATTGTATCGGCAACCATAGGCAGGCTGCACATGGAGCGCCAGGCAGCCCAAGACAATCACAAAAGGCAGATGCAGTCTCATTGCGCTAAATTGCTCCCGGGCCCTGGCCAAAACAAACGACTTTCCCGTCCACAAGAGTCACCACCGCCCTGCCTGCATTATCGACGGCGAGTCCCCACGCGACCGGCGGCTGAGGCAAAGGCTGTTTCCATTGCACACTCCCATCGGCCAGGTTCAAGGCCACCAGTTCCGTATCCGTGGCCAACACAACAACATTCTTGCAAGCCGCCATCGCGTGGGCCTTTTCAAACTGCACGGACCAGGCAGGCTTGGTCGAGGGAGCAATCTTGTCCCAGTCAACCACAAAGCGGTTCTCTGACTTGGCCACCTTGGCAGCGAGCCCTTGCCAGTCGAAGTTCTTGAATCCCATGACCTTGTGCACGTTGAAATCGGCGGCCCACGCCACGGTTTGATCGCCCATCGGAGCGATGAACACCCTGTTGAACACCGAGTTGTCGTAGACGCCGTACGCCGGGTGGCCATAGAAGGGCTTGCCACAAGCGACAACTTGGTCAGCCAGGAGGGACAACTCCCAACCTCGGGGACTTCGCGAGAGGCAATTGGCCAGGTCCTTGCCGTCGTTCAGGCATCGCCCGGTCGCCGCGTCGTACGCAGCGGGCGAAATGGATGAGCCGCCCGCCAGGTAGAGCTTTCCGCCGTGCAGCAGCAGATGCCCCTGCAGGCTCACGCCCGTGCGGGCGTCTGTGTCGAGGTGGCCGGAGGTGCCGTTGTGCCATTTCACCTGACCGGTCCGCGCATCCAGGGCGTACAGGTACGTGCCATCGTAGTTGGCGATCCCGGCGGCCGTGTAGAGAACGCCGTTATCCACCAGGACCCCGCCGGCGACGGGCCACGTGGACATAAGCGTGCCGTAGACGGGAATCACGCGTTCGGCCGGAGCGGCACGGAACCGCCAAAGCTGCCGACCGGTCGCCGCCTCAAAGGAATACAGCCAACCGTCGCCCGAGCCCACAAAGGCCCGCCCTTCCCAGATCGTCGGCGGCATGCGGATGGCGCCGCCGGTGCGGGCCTTCCAGCGGGTCTTGCCCGTGGCGGCGTCGAAGGCGTGAACGATCCCGTCCGTCCCGCCGACGAAAACGAGGCCGCCGGCAGTGACAGGCGGACTCATGCGAGGCAGGCCGGGGACTGTCGAGGATAGAGGCGCGGACTGCCAGAGCAGCTTCGGTTTTACAGCAACCACCGCAGGCACGGCCGCACTGCAGGCATTGTTCGCCCGGAAGGTGGGCCAGTCGCCCGGCGAGATGGGCAAACCGGCAACGTTCGCCGCTGAGCCGCCGGCCTTCTCCAACCGGTCGACCTGCGTGATCTCGGGCGTGAAATCGAAATCCCCCGCGGGCCCCAGGCACGTGACGCCATACAGGGTCAACTGGCAATCGCATACGGATGGCCACCAGTACAGGAGCCCGTTAGTGACGGTCACGCCTTCCTGGCACGCGGGACGCATCGGCGAGATCCACTGCGGCCGCAGCGACGCCATGTCCAATCGCACCGAGCCATCTTCGGCCCGGAAGAAAATCGCATCGGCGGCGCCTGTCGGGCGGGTGCAGGCCCGGCGGGGTTTGGTGATCTCCGCCAGCACCTTGCCGGTCAGCGGATCGAATTTCATGCTTGGGGCCTCATCGATTTGGCCGCTGATGCCGTACAGGCCGTCATCCCGCAGGACAAGCTGGAAGTTGCCGTAGGGATGTTCCCAGAGGATCCTCCCGTCCTGTGTGGAGACCGCCAGAAGCTTGCCGATAGGCGGCCCGGCGAAATACAAGGCTTTGTCGCTGCACTTGAGATAACAGGTGGTGCGCCAGTTCGTCCGCCAGTCCTGGCGATTCTGGTACTCGCCAAGCGAAGCAAAGAGCTTCGGGGCATTGCCCGGCGTCATGCGCCAGAGATCATTGCCGGTCTTCGCATCGAGGCATGCAAGGTACTTGCCGAACGCAAAGACGTAGATCCGTCCATTCTTCATGCAGATGGCCCGGCCGTCGATGGGCTCCTGCTCGCGATGGCTCCAGAGCACATTCCTTGTCTTGAGGTCAATCGCCAGGACGTTTCGACCGAAGCCCCAGGGGTTCTCCGGCTGGTTCCAGCCCTCGGAAATCGGATCCCAGGGCCACCCGTGCCGGTCGGATTTCCATTTCTTCGTCGAGTCACGCTGCTCCTGCTCACCCATCATCGCATACAGGACATTGCCTTCGAGGGCCATCCACTTCCAGAACGTGCCGCCCGCCACATCGGCCGGCGGGGCAATCTCACCCTGCAGCAGGCCGGTCGCTGTATCGATCAGCTTGCATGATTTGTCATCCCCGACGTACAGCGTTGTGGGCGTGGCAATCATCGTATTTCGATGGATCATGACGCCCTCAGCCAGGTTCCGCTGCCACAGGATCGTGCCGTTGTACCCGTTGAAGGCGACGAGCTTGTTCAAGAACGGCTCCTCGCGCACTTTGAATGCGACGTGGCCGAAGGCCTTGAACACACGACCGGCGGAGGCCACGGCCACCTGGGGCAGCGGCGCGTACCGCGGCTCCGCGAAGAACTGCGTCAGATAGGGGGCGACGACAACCTTGTCGTTCGACTGCGGATTGTTGTCCGGCCCATGGTATGGGTGACTCCAATCATCCAGGCCCTGAGGGACCGGCTTGACGACGGTTCGATCGCTGAGGATGGCCTTGCCGTCGGGCCGAAGCACTCGAAGTGTCTCCTCCTGTGAGAAATCCTTGGCATCGAGCACCACGACTACGTCGGCTATGTTGTCGGCCATGTGCAGTCTTTGCCCGCCTTTGGCGAGGAAGATCCGGCTTCCATAGTAGCCTGCCTCTTCGGCCTTGCCGCAGGCCGATTCGAAATCCTTCGCCTCCGGAAGCTGCGTGTAGATCAGGAATTCAGTCTGTCTCGCCAAGTCGAGAGCCAGATCGCACCCGGGCTGGCCGAGCACTACACAAATCCCGCGATTGGCGCCCGCCGCATCGATGACTTCCTTTACGGTTACGGTGCGAGCGAGAGCGGGTCCAGATATCAGGAGGGTCAGAACACATAGCAGTCCGGCGATTCGCGTGCGATCCATACCACTGCCCTTTCAAGAGCGTTAGAAGTAGATGGTGTCTATATCTTACTTCGCCTCGCCCGTAGTGTCAAAAACGCTTCCGGGTCACCGGAGAACTCTGTGCGGCGAGTCAGTAACCGCTTTCCCCCACCCGTGCCAGGAATAACGCCGCGTCACCTTCGAACGGACATGGGAATTGGGTATCGCCGTCCGCAGCAGTCGTCGTGCCGACAGAAGCTTGTTTGCCGCTGCCCGGATCGAACCATTCATGCCTGTAAGTCCCGCGCTCCAGCTTTACGGTGACCGGACCGGTTTGGCCTGCGGGCCTGTACACCAGGTATTGCTTGCCGGGATTGGCGAGACAGTGCTTTGTGGATGCGACCTCCGGAGTTGGACGGGCCTGCGCCAAGTCCATCTTGCGGGCGTATTGCAGCGTGTACCCCATGCTCCGACGAACGGGGTCCCACTTCGGGTCAAGAGGTTGGCCGAGGACCTCGCCATCGTAGGGGTCCATGAACAGCACGTTGTACCCGCGCGTGAAACCCTTCCAGACCCACCCCTGGCTACCGCCGATGCCCCAGAGGTGGTCGGTGTCGTTGAGAATGACCTTGCGGCCATCGGTCGCAGGCGGGTCGTCGCGGTAGCCGCCGTCCGGGTTCGGCGAGACCCAATCGGCCGGGCTGTCGAACAGGGCCTGGTTCGTCCCGCCCTGGTACTGGAAGGTCATGCCAACCGGATGCTGGTTGGGCTTGGTTTTCTCATATTCCTTGATGAATCGGATCACCTGGTACTGCCATTGGGTCGAGGGCGGGTGGTTCTCGTTGGAGATTTCGTACAGGACGTTGTCGAAGCCGTTGATCGTATCGACGACCTTGCGCACGTACAACTGCTGGATGTCCGTGACAGTCTGATTACCCAACTCATGAACCTCGACGCCCTTGCCGTCGTGATTGGTGTCCCCGTCGATGCCGTTGATGTTGTTCTTGGGATTGAAAGGATGCCCCTCCCAGGCGCCGGGCGAGAATTGCAGGCCCCAGCCTTCGAAGAGCATCACGGAGACATAGATACCATGCTCGCGGGCGGCTGCCACACGTTTGGCAAGTCGCTCGAAGTACACTGGATCGTATTGCAGCAGGTCGAATTGGGGCTTGCCATCGAGGGCATTTCCCGGCCCGGTCCGAGCGTAGGGCTGCGGGGCAGACGTATGGTGTTTGCCCTCCCCATTGGCCTTGGTGTCCCACGAGACAAGCTCCCAGGTCCACATCCGCATGAAGTTGTGGTTGAGCTTCGCCATCCAATCGATGTACTTGTCGAAGTCGAACTGCGGCGGCGGGTCCGACGGGCCGATATCCACCAGGTTCGCCCAAGTATGCGAGCCGGTAAGATAAACGGCCTCTTTCGTGGCCGTATTCTGAAAATAGCGAAGGTTCTGCGGATGTACCGCCAGGGGCCCCATCCGCTGACTATCCTGGGCTTTTGAGGAGCCATAGACCGTCAGAAGAACCGCCGCAATCGCCAAACAACCGCATGGGCTAAAGCCCATCCTACCAGTCACTCGCATAGTCGCCGCCTTTCACCAGTTCTCGATGATGGTCACAGCTTGCCGCTGCGGATGATGGATATCAGCAGCCACGCGCCGATAATGGCGGCTATAATATAGCCGAAGATGCCCATCGATTGAAGGTCAAACAGGCCGAGGACTGTCCCCTCCTGCGCTACCAGCAGGCTCGATGCCACCAGCAGTGCGGCGATGATCAATGCGAAACTGATGCGGTTGGAGCTCTTGTCCAGGGTCTTGGTCAGAGCCTCCAGGTGCTCGTGATGAACGCGAAGCTCGAATCTCCCCTGTCGAAGCTTGGCAAGGATGGTATTCAGGTCCTTGGGGACCCTTCCTGCAAGATCGCCGGCGTCCTCAAGGGCTTTGCGCAACTGGTGAAATACGTGCTTGGGCTCCAGGGTCCGAAGCGCGGTGCGCCGGGCGTATGGCCGCAGCGCCTCAATGATGTTGAAGTCCGGGTCCATCGACCGCGCGAAACTCTCGATGGTCATCAGGCTCTTGAGTGTCAGAACAAACCCGGACGGCGGCCGGACGTAATGCGTGCGAAAGACGTCGAACACCTTGAGGACCACCGTCCGGAATGGAATCTCCTTCAGCGGCAGATTCCAGTATGCCCCGACAATCTGCTCAACATCGACGGTGAGCTTGCCGACGTCGGTCTGGTCCTGCATCATGTTCTCACGCTCAAAGGCATCGACAATCCGCCTGGGCTCGTTGTCCACCACGGCCAGCACGATTTGATCGAAGAGCCACTTGTCACGCGAGGACAGGGTCGCCACCTGGCCGAAGTCGATCGGGGCCAGCACGTTGCCCGGCAGCACGAAGAAATTGCCCGGATGGGGGTCCGTGTGAAAAAAGCCCAACTCGAAAATCTGCTCGAAGACGAAGTCCGTCGCCCGCTTGGCGATCAGCTTGACATCGAATCCTTTCTCAGCGAGGTCCTCGGGATCTCCCGGCTTGACCCCCTGGACGTACTCCGTTGTCAGCACGCCGTCGCTGCAATAGTCCCCATACACTATGGGGATGTGGATATTCGGGTCATGCTCGAACGACTTGAGAAAGCGTAGTTGATTCCGCCGCTCATTCGTCAGATCGGTTTCCCGGGACATGGCTTCGCCGAGTTCCCGCACCATCTCCCGCGGGTCGATGGTCTCACGCTCGAAGAACATCGATTTGATGACGCCGGCAAGCTCTTCGAGGATCTGCCGGTCCGTCCGAATCAGCTCGACGATGCCCGGCCGCCTGACCTTGACGGCCACTTCCTGTCCCTCCTTCGTGCGGGCGAGATGGACCTGGGCAATGCTGCCGGCGGCCAGCGGCTCGGGATCGAAATAGCTGAAGATGTCCTCCAGCTTGCCTCCGAGCTGCTTTTCCACTTCCGCACGGATTTCCTGCGGGTCCTCCGGGTTCACCTGGTCCTGGAGACGCTCCAGTTCGCGGATATACTCCGGGGAAACGATATCGGGGCGTGTGCTGAGCAGTTGCCCGAACTTGATGAACGTGGGTCCAAGCTCCTGCAAGGCCTGTCGCACCCGTTCCGGGCGGCTTCGGCCTTCCACGGCAAACCTGGCACGCAGGGAGCCCGCCCTCTGCCCCAGGCGAATGAAGACCCTGGACCGCATCGCATCGGCCATTTCCTCAAGACCGTACTTCGTGAACACCGCCAGGATACGCCGATAGCGCCGCAGACGATCCAAGCGGCCCCTGAAGGGAGCCTGCACCGCGCACAAGGATCGCTACTCCTTCGCCAGAAGCTGATCCAGCTTCAATTCGATCCGCAGGGTGTCGGCCTTCGTGGCCATCTCCCGCTCGATTCGCTGGATATCCTCCTGCGTGGCCACCTGGAGGCTCTTCATCGTCTGGCGGACCTGGTCGGATACCAGCCTCTCAAGCTCCAGCCGGGTCTTTTCGGCACTGTCCATCACCTCCTTGACAAAGCCACCGCGGGTGTCCCGTTCCGCCTGCCCCCGGCTGACATAGTCGTCGAACATCTTCTCCGCCCGTTCGCGCGTCATGGACAGAGCGCCCAGGCTCGCCAACATCAACCTATCCAGTGTCTCAAACATGCGTTACCCCTCAATCAGTCACTTGTCATATTCTGCCGGACCCCCGAAGGTATCCGTATCCTCATCTAATACGATTGCCGCATCGCTGCGAGCGGGAAAAAACGCACATATCCCCACGTGCCTACATATAGGCATTTACGCGTTCCCAACTGAGGCTTTCTCTACGTTCCGGACGGGGCGCACCGGCCTATAAGTACTGTATTGCGGCGAATTTCAGGAGAAACGCACATGTTCGGCAAAAAGATCCATCTGTTCACCATCCTCGGCTTCGACGTCAGCATTGACTTCACATGGCTGTTCCTCGCCGTACTGGTCACATGGTCCCTGGCGCGAGGGCTGTTCCCCGTGTGGTTCGGCAACTATTCCACAGCGACATACTGGTGGATGGGGGCTGCCGGAGCGATCGGCTTGTTCCTATCCATTGTCTTCCACGAATTCTGGCATTCCATTGTCGCAAGGCGCTTTGGCCTGCCGATGAAGGGGATCACGCTCTTCATTTTCGGCGGCGTGGCGGAAATGGAAGAGGAGCCGGAAAATGCCAAGACGGAGCTGCTGATGGCGATTGCCGGCCCCGTGTCGAGCGTCATATTGGGTATTATCTTCCTGCTTATCTTCAGAGTTGGAGGAGTCATCGGCTGGCCTGAGCCGATCAACGGCGTGCTCGTGTATCTCGGCTGGCTCAACCTCGTACTTGCCGCTTTCAATATGCTGCCCGCCTTCCCTCTCGATGGCGGCCGGGTGCTGCGATCTATTCTCTGGTTCGCCAAAGGCAACATCCGTTGGGCCACACGAGTCGCCTCGGCCATCGGCTCGGGATTTGGCATGTTCCTCATCGTCATCGGGCTGCTCAGCTTCATCAGCGGCGGCTTCATCACAGGCATCTGGTACTTCCTGATCGGCATGTTCATCCGGGGGGCTGCGCTGACATCCTACCGCCAGGTCCTCGTCCGCAATGCCCTCAGCGGCGAAACCATTGCCCATTTCATGCAGCCGGACCCTGTCACCGTGCCGCCCTCAACCTCCATTCGCGAGTTGGTGGATGACTACTTCTATAAGTACCATTACAAGATGTTCCCTGTTTCAGCAGAAGGCACCCTCACCGGCTGCATCACTTCCAACGAGGTGAAGAACATACCGAGGGAGCAATGGAATACGCTGCACGTGCAGGACGTGCTCGTTCCATGTTCGATCGACACCACGATCTCTCCCGACACTGACGCCATGAGGGCACTGTCCCTGATGAACAGGACCGGCCGCAGCAGGCTCATGGTGGTCGACGGAGACCGTCTGGTCGGGGTCATCACTCTCAAGGACATGCTGAAGTTCCTG
Organism: Sedimentisphaerales bacterium; assembly: GCA_963708075.1. Lineage (GTDB taxonomy): Bacteria > Planctomycetota > Phycisphaerae > Sedimentisphaerales > Anaerobacaceae > PLanc-01. The sequence goes on along the minus strand of OY970194.1, from coordinate 1,312,376 downwards.
GACCTCAAGATCGATCTTGAGGAAACATAGGGACTTGAAATCACCCCTGTCAAGGTGAAGTTTTGAATGCACAACAACGTGGAGAACACCTTGACAGGCTGGGGCTTGAAACTCAGGCCACCGTGATTTCCTTGTCCAAGTACACGTCCTGGACGGCGTTGAGCAACCGCACACCTTCCGCCATCGGCCGTTGAAAGGCTTTACGGCCCGTGATCAGGCCCGTGCCGCCCGCCCGCTTGTTAATCACGGCTGTCTTGACGGCCTGCTGCAAATCGTCCTTGCCGGAGGGCCCGCCGGAGTTGATCAGGGGAATCCTTCCCATGTAGCAGTTCACCACCTGGTAGCGCGTCAGGTCGATGGGGTGATCGGATGTGAGTTTCTCGTACACATCACGATGCGTCTTCCCAAAACCGATAGCCTTGTACCCGCCGTTATTGGTCGGCTGCTTCTGCTTGACGATATCGGCCTCGATGGTCACCGCCAGGTGGTTCGCCTGCCCGGTCAGATCCGCGGAGGTCTCATAGCTCACGCCATCTTTCTCAAAGTGCTCATTCCGCAGGTATGCCCATAGCACGGTGAACAGGCCCAGCTCATGCGCACGCTCGAACGCCTCCGAGATTTCCTCGATCTGCCGCCTGGACTCCGGGGAGCCGAAATAGATCGTTGCGCCGGCGGCCACGGCCCCCATCCCGAACGCCTGGTCCACAGAGCCAAAGAGCCGCTGGTCATAGGTGTTGGGATAGCTCAACAGCTCGTTGTGGTTGATCTTGACAATGAACGGGATCTTGTGGGCGTACCTGCGGCTGACAGCCCCCAGCACGCCCAGGGTGGAGGCGACAGCATTGCACTGGCCCTCGACGGCGAGCTTGACGATGTTCTCCGGGTCAAAGTACTCAGGGGCAGGCGCAAAGGACGCTCCGGCGGAATGCTCGATTCCTTGATCTACCGGGAGTATGGACAGATACCCCGTCCCCCCGAGCCTGCCGTGATTGAACGTCGTCTGGAGATTTCGCAAGACGGCAGGTGATCTGTCCGAGGCCGACATGACATCATCGATGAAAGTCGGCCGGGGCAGGTGCAGCTTGTCCTTCGACACGGTCCGGCACTCATGACGGAGCAAGCCGTCTGCCTCTGAGCCCAAAATCCTCACAGTCTGATCGTTCATCGTTTCTCCTTCCCATTATCACATGTGTCTGATGAATCAAGCCTATACTCCCTCCTGTTATTCTCTTTACGCGGCTGCGCCGTCAGGATGCAAAACTTCTCCGTAAGGAAAGCACCTAAAGCGTTGGGAAACAGCTCGAGGAGAAACCGTTTGCGCGAATCACGGTCTACGTCGTGTAGTGAGCACACGTTTGTAAAGTGGCACCGTCACGCCCTCCTCCGGCCGATAGTTAATATGGATATCCCCGGGCAGCCGGTAATGTGAAGCCGGGGACTTTGCCCCTCTCGCCATAAGGTTCTAACAGGGGACGTGCGATTTTTCCTGCCACAAGATTAAGCATTCTACCTATTTTCCTCTTTGCCTGTTTAATGTACCTTGACCTTCATATGATTTGCAACAGGTCGACAAACCGGGTGGGGCATCACATGGCACACAGTGGCGGGTCCAGACCCGTGTGACACAAGGAGTAGTACATGAACACCCTGGAGCGGCGGGCAACAGAGAGTGAACTCCGGCAGTTGAATAGCGAACAGTGCTGCCCCGAGTGCGGGGCAATCATGACGGAAGCGGACCGGCTGGCCGAAGGCCGGGCTCTGTTTGTGTGGTACACATGTAGCAGGGTAGGTTGTGACGGACAGTGGCTCAGGAAATTCGCCAAAGATGTGCAGATTGTCTGAACAATCCTCTTGACCCATCCCGCATATGTGGTACTCTTGTGATTGTCAGTACCTGCGACGATAGCAATTAAGAAGCATTTCAGTCGCAAATGAACCCGGTAGGCGACCAAGGCGCATACTATGATACGAAATGGCTTTGGGTCCGGTAGTGCTAGGCAGGGAGGAACGACTCATGAAGACAAGGACGCTCATGCTCGGCTGGGAGTTCCCGCCGTTCATTAGCGGAGGACTCGGCACAGCCTGCTATGGGTTGACCAAGGCAATGGATCGCCTGGGCATGCCGGTGACCTTTGTCCTTCCCCGCGCCATGCCGATTCGGTTTGCAGCGGGCCAGGAATCATCGTCGGGTGTGGAGGGATCCGAGTACTACCAGACCGGAATGCGCCATGTCCGCCTGAGACCCATCCCATCGACCCTGGTTCCCTACACGCCAGGCGAATCCTATGGAGCCGCGCACTGGCGTCAGGTGAAAACGCAGGCCTCGAGTGCAACGCTGGAAGCGTCCGAAGAGCAGCGGGCCATCTACGGCCCCGATGTATGCGCGGAGGTCCATCGCTACGCGGTCCAGGTGATGAAGGTGGCCGAGAGCGAAGAGTTTGATGTCATCCATGCCCATGACTGGATGACGTTCCCGGCCGGGATCGCGGTGGCAACCATGACGGGTAAGCCGCTGGTCGTGCAGGTGCACTCCACCGAGTTCGACCGCAGCGGAGAGCATGTGAACCAGTATGTCTACGACATCGAGCGTCAGGGCATGCATGCGGCCACGGCAGTCATCGCGGTCAGCAACTATACCCGAAACATCATCATCAACCGCTACGGCGTACCGCCGGAAAAGATCGAAGTTGTATACAACGGGATCGATTTCAATGGTCATGTGGAAGCCTCTCTCCCGCGGGTGGGGCCGGACAAGACTGTCCTGTTCCTCGGCCGCGTGACCATGCAGAAAGGTCCCGAGTACTTCCTCTTCGCAGCAAAGAGAGTCCTGGAGAAGATGGGCAACGTCAAGTTCGTCATGGCCGGCGACGGCGACATGCTCTACCGGAGTATCGAACTGGCGGCAAACCTCGGCATCGGCCACAAGGTCTTCTTCACCCGATTCCTGCGAGGCGCCGACGTCGACCGTGCCTACCAGATGGCCGACTTGTACGTGATGCCCTCGGTCTCCGAGCCGTTCGGCATCGCTCCGCTGGAAGCCTTGCAGCACAATGTGCCCGTGCTGATGAGTAAAACGAGCGGCATCGCGGAGACATTCCGCAATGCCCTGAAGGTCGATTTCTGGGATATCAACGAAATGGCCAACAAGATGGTGGCCGTCCTGCGATATCCGCCTCTGCAGGAGATGCTTCGCATCGAAGGCAGGAAAGAGGCGCTGCGATTCCGCTGGGAGGATTCCGCGGCACGAGTCGGCGAGATTTATCATAAGGCCATGAGCATGATGTAAGCGTTTCATGGTCTGGAGGTACTGATGGCGTCCGTTTGTTTCTATTTCCAGGTGCATCAGCCGTACAGGCTCCGGCACTACACGATCTTCGATTCGGGAAACGACTACTTCGACACCCACAAGAACGCGGAAATCTGCAGAAAGGTGGCGAAGAAATGCTACCTGCCTGCGAACAGGCTGTTTCTCGATCTGATCCGCCAGCACCACGGCCAGTTCAAGATCAGTTACAGTCTGACGGGCGTCCTGCTGGAGCAGTTGAAAGAGTATGCCCCCAAGGTGCTGGACAGTTTCCACGCGCTTGCCGACACGGGATGCGTCGAGTTCCTGTGCGAAACCTATCACCACAGCCTCAGCTACCTGTATTCCCCCCGTGAATTCGCCGAGCAGGTCCAGGCCCACCGGCAACTGATGTATGATCTATTCGGCCAAACGCCCCGCGTGTTCCGAAACACCGAGCTGATCTACAACAACTCCATCGCGCAGGCGGTCGAGCGAATCGGTGGATTCGATGCGATTCTGGCGGAAGGGGCCGATCACATCCTCGGCTATCGAAGTCCCAATTACGTCTACAGGCCTCCCAACTGCTCCAAGCTGAAGCTGCTCTTGAAGAACTATAGGCTCAGCGACGACATCGCGTTCCGCTTCTCCAACCGGGGCTGGAGCGAATGGCCGCTGGGGGCGGACAAGTTCGCTCAGTGGATCAACGCGGTCAATGGGAATGGCTACGTGGTCAACCTGTTCATCGACTACGAGACCTTCGGCGAACATCAATGGGAGGACACCGGCATCTTCGAGTTCCTCCGGCACCTGCCCGTCGAGGTCCTCAAGCACCCGGACAACGACTTCAAGACGCCGAGCGAGGCGGCTGCCGCCTATGAGGCTGTCGATGCGGTCGATGTGCCCTACTATGTCAGTTGGGCCGACATCGAGCGGGATCTCTCCGCGTGGCTGGGCAACGCCATGCAGCACAGCGCGATCCGAGAACTGTACAGGCTCGAGTCCACAGTCAAGGCGTCCGGTGACCCGGGCATCCTGGAACGTTGGCGGAAGCTTCAGACGTCCGACCATCTCTATTACATGTGTACGAAGTGGTTTGCCGACGGTGACGTGCACAAGTACTTCAATCCGTACGATTCACCCTACGATTCGTACATCAACTACATGAACATTCTCGATAACTTGAGGACTCGCTGTTCGGCGCTCACCCCCGCCGGGGCCGCCTGAGGCTGCACCAGATCAGGATCCGCCGCTGGCGATTTGGCTTGTCTGCGAGCCCGTTGCACTCCTACTTGGCCACTGTGACCCACAGGCACACATTATCGGCCCATGTCCCCGAATAGTCACAATAGAGCTTGCGTTTGTGGCATGTCCCCTGTACAATATATAAGGAAAGGGTGGGTCCTCCGTCACAACGCCCTTTCGCTTCGAGGGGGCGGAGAGAACGGATAATGGGAGGAGCATGCAGTTGCGGCCGTGAGGGCGAACGGGATCGGTTGGGGCCGTTGCATGTTCACGATGATGAATCGAAGATCGTTCCTGAAAACCCTGGGTTCGGCGGGCGCTTTTCTTCTGGTGGGTGACAGCGCCCCGGCACGCTCACTGTTTGTCATCGGTGTAGAAGACTCCTCGCGCATCTCGAACATTGAATGGGTCCTATATGAGACGGGCCGCCGGCAGCCGGACAATCAGCCGGAGCGCCGGTGTGCCGTCCGAATCACGGGTACGAACGGGGTCCAGGGCTGGGCCGATTTCACAGGCTCGACGATGCCCGACCATGCCGGCATCGAACTCATCAGGAACATCCTGCTTGGGCGAAGCACCGCCGAGCACAAGGTAGTCTGGCGCCAGCTCTATGAACAGGGCATCCCGCTCGGCTCGCTGGCGGCCGTGGATGTCGCCCTCTGGGACCTGCGCGGGCGACTGGAGGGCAAACCGGCTCACGCACTGCTTGGGACACGCAGGCAAAATGTCCCGGTGTACGCGAACACGGGGTTCAATCTTGGTGCCCCGGAGGCATATGCGGCGTATGCAGTGACATGCAAGGAGAAAGGCATCCCTGCCTGCAAGGTCCAGCCGTACGTCGCATCCCCCGACCGCGACATGGCCGTGTACAAGGCTGTTCGGGACGCTGTGGGACCCGACTTCACTTGCATGGCGGGCGGCTCACGCACGTACACGTTCGACGAGGCGCTGCGCGTCGGGCGGCTTCTCGATGACCTTGCGTACAGATGGTACGAATCCCCGATGCCTGAGGACGATGGATGGCGGGACCGGTACGCGTCGCTGGCGGCACAGGTGAGAACGCCAATCTGCACGCCGGCGGCCAATCCGGATTCCTATCCCGCCCGTGTTCTCTGGATCGCGGCCAAAGCCTGTGACATCGCCTGCATGGATGCTCTCCACGGAGGCCTCACAGCTTGCGTCGAGCTGGCCTCAGCGTGCGAAGCGGCCGGGATCCCGCTGGAATTGCCCAATGTCGGCCCCGACAGTTATCCTCATCTGCAGCTCATCGCCGCCACCGAGCCATCGCTGATCGAGTACTTCGGATTCCCCTCGCCCTCGCAGGAGTCCTACATCCTGCCCGGCAGGGCCACGCCGGAACCCACCTGCGACGACCAGGGCCGAGTGACCATCCCGCAGACACCGGGAATGGGCGTCGAGCTCGACTGGAAGCGCATTTTCACTCACCGAGTGGGCTGAACCACGTCCCTGCCCAGCAAATCGTGCAGGCATCAAGAGATGCGATAGACCGAGGGCTGGCCTCCTTTGGGGCCGTCGAAGAGGATCAGCACCGTGACCTCGCTTGCGGATTCGTCCAGGATCGTCATGGCCTCCGCCTTGCCCGGCGGATTCGGTAGTGGGCCGATCCGGTGGACCTCGGAGCCTTTGCCGTCCCACAGGATCAGTGAATAGTCGCGATCTTCCTCGTAGTTCTCCGAGTCCGTGTACTTCTCCGAAGGCTCGGAGCCGGCATTGCCCGCAATGATCAGGAAACCGCTCCTGGCAGCGACGATCTCGCGGATGCCGAGTCCCTTGCCAAGACGAAGTCGATGGAGCGTGTACTGCGGCTTTGGCTTGCTATCGAAAACGTCCGCCGCTGCGATTTCCATGACGAACGCAAAGCCGTCCAGATTCGGCCCTCGGAACCCCACGAACAATCGGCCATTCCGCACGGCCAGGCCCTCGATGTTCACCCCGCTCTGCTGGAGAGGCATCTGGAAGTGCTCGCCCAGGACCGCATCCGCACGCAGGATACCGGACAAGCTTGCCGCATCCACGCCCGCTGGCCTGCCCGTCGCACGATCCACCTTCAGCCGGAAGATCCTGAACCGGTTTGACTGCTGTTCGCCCTCCTTTTTGGAGATGCCATGCGAGCCGATGATATAGTATGAGTCGCCCTCCGCGGCGATGGCCTCGATGTCGACCTCCTTACCCGATTGCAGGAGCGGGACCGTCCTCACAACCTTGAGCATCTTCGCCGCGCGCGACAGCTCGACCATCTGGACCGCCCGGCCCTCGTCAGCACCTACAAGGCAGCTTTTGTCGGAGATGCACGCGATGCCGCTGAGGTCTGTATCCTCCAGCAGGCTGCCTGCAAAGGAATAGTGATCCACGAGTTCAACCCGGCTCCACTGCCCTGCCGACCCGCGCCCCTGCTCGGACGGATTACCCGAATCGGCGCAGGCCGAGCCCATGATCAGATACAGGAGCGTGCTGCCGAGAGCCACGCACAAGACCGGCTTTTGACGGTGAATTGCTTTCATCTTCTATGACCCTTCTGCTCATGTATAGACGAATCGGACGCCCCGGTCAATGCACAGATCGCCGAAAACACTTGTCATAATCCCCATCCAGATGTAGATTTATGGTGTCCACGTGCGAATCACTTGGCGTGAAAAACCAGTGGGCTCGTAGCTCAACGGTAGAGCAGGGGACTCATAATCCCTTGGTTGTAGGTTCAAATCCTACCGGGCCCAATCCGAAACCCTTGTGTTGCGAGCACCAGTCCCAAGACTCCACGAGAGGCACATCAGGGTGCGGCGAGCGTCTGCTCACCGGAGCGGAGGAACGTGATTTCCCACTTCGATACGCCTGCGACGAAGAGTCTTGCCGTTTTGCCGGCTAGTTTGTCCGTTTCGCGTTTCGATGCATCGAGCCCGACGACCTGCGGGTACCATTTCGATTTCTCCAGCTCTGCGGCGTCGAGGATCTTTGCAGGCGGGGTCCAGCCGGTGGGGTCGCCAAGGCTCGGATTGAAGCTCACATAGATGCCCTCCTGCACCCAATCCTTGTCCTTGGCCCGGTTCAGGAGCATCACCCAGGTCTTGAGGTGGGTGTTCCAGTGAATCGATGGGCCCCAGAATGCATCGGCGTCGGGCTCGTGCCAGTCGGTCCGCACAGTGAAGATAGGCGTCACGTGCCCGCCGAGGCCAGCCTCCGTCCACGCGCCCTTGTACCACTTGAATACCTTGCCTGTCGGAGCATCGCGGTCCTCATACCGCATCCGCGCGACCGCCACGCCCTGCTCGGTGATGTCCTTATTGTAGGTGCTTGTGTAGCAGTAGAGATACTCGTTCTTACGGTCTGCAATGACTGTGAAATCCCCGTTGCCGCCGACGAAATAATAGTTGGCCGAGGCTTCGTTGTTCGAGCCCGCCGGGGCCTCGACGATGATCCCCAGGTCCCGCCAATGCAGGCCGTTGTCCATCGAAACCATCTCCCCGATCCGCGGGGCCGTCTTGCCGCCCGGCAGCGGCGGCTCGTTGTGATACCACATGTACAGCGTGCCGTCCTGCGCCTTGTGCGTCGCCTCGATCCACCGTGCCCCCATCTTCCACGTGGCTTCGTTGTCAAATGTCGTCCGTTGCGACGGCCGGCTCAAGTGGAGCAGGTCCAGGCCCTGTGAACGAAACGGATGCCCGGTCGAATAGAACATGTACATCGTTCCGTCATCCCAGTGGGCCGGACTGCTGCAGTCGATGTCCCCCGGCTCTTGGGGATTACCGCCCTCATGCACGACCCCCGGGAACTGCACCCGCGGGGCGCTGCGAATGATGACCCGATCGCCCTCCCCCGCCGACCGGCAAGAGCTGGCCGCCAGCAAGACCACAAGCATCAGCCGCACAAATCTCATGTTCTCTGCCTCCTTTCAGCCTGAACGAATGTCTTCGTATGCTCCAAGCGTCCTTCACGTCCATCGAGTACCGAGAGCCGGTATACTATCACGACAGGGGACAGCATTCGAGCATAATCCTCCGGCTATGCCTCGCGGAAGATGTTGTTGCAGCTATCGCAGATGCAGCCGGGCGACACGGTCCCCGTCAACATCGCGAGGCGCAGGCGCCGGTAGCCATCGTCCATCCATATGTCCCGGAACTTCTTGTCGGTGACATTTCCCAGGGGCATTTCACCATTGACATCGAGGCAGCAAGGCACGACCGTTCCATCGGACAGAATGCAGCCGTGAGCAAACGGAGCGGCACAGGGATTGTATCCGGCCCCATCGGGCGCACCTTCCACCCGCCTGTCCTCCACCAAGCCGTGCCACGCCATGTACGCTGCAATCCGCACGTCATCGATCCCACTGGTCTCCCACCGGTTCACAAAGTCGTGCAGTAGCTCATCTGTCTCGCGCATGCGGATGATCTCGATGGCCGTATAGGGACCGCCGCGCCCGCCCTGCCGTCGCAGGTCGAGGTACCGCCGGATATTCGATTCTACCTCGGCGAATTTCGCAGGCGGGCGCAACCGCTCATACACCTCCGCAGAACATCCATCGAACGAGAATGACAGATAAGTCAGTCGTGACGAAAGCAGCTTTTCCGACATCTCCTGAGTGAGCAGGGTCGCATTCGTGTGGACCGCGGTCTCGCAGTCTCTCGCCCCGGCATATTCAATCATCTCCAGCAGACCGTCATGAAGCAGGGGCTCACCGGACAAGTACAGCCTGATCAGGGGCCGGGTCTCGCACACCTCGTCAACAATGCCCCTGAACATCTCAAGCGTCATGCTCGTTGGCCGGGGTCGCAGCCCCTTGGACTGGGGACACATGATACATCTCAGGTTACACCCCCGGTGGATGTCGAGCCAGTAGTCCGAGGGCAGCGAAGGGATGTAGTAGTCCATCAGTTCCGCTATGTTGTTCCATAGGGGCATCACTCGGCGCTCCAGGACGACTGCCCGTCACATTAGCGGCAATGAGTCGTCTTGTCAAACACCCACTGCGTTTTGCATTTGATTTACGCCGTTGCGTCATGGATAATGCCGTCACTGAAGGTGCGGCCGGCGAAGGATGCAAAAAGCGGTGTGCGATCCAGTTGGTTGAAGGAGACTCAGCATGTATTGTCCAAAATGCGGAGCGTTGAACGCTGATAGTGCGAGATTGTGCAGCGCGTGTGGGCAGATTATGGCGGTTGCCGTTCCACAGACCCCTGCCGGCCCCATGACGAGGCCGCAAACCTCCGGCTGGGCCATCGCGGCGCTGGTGCTGGGGATTCTGAGCCCATTCACGTGTATGCTCACCATGCTGCCGGCTGTCGTTGCCGGTATCGTCGCCCTCGTGAAGATCAGCCACTCGAACGGACGGTTGAAAGGCATCGGCATGGCCGTCGCCGGTATCGCCCTGCCCATTGTCGTCCTGCCCCTGGTCGCACTGGCCATGGGCATTCTGATGCCGGCGCTGGCCAGGGTCCATCTGCTCGCCCTCCGAGTGACCTGTGGCCAGAACCTCGTGAGCCTTGGCAATGCCATGCATGCCTATGCCGGGGACCATAACGGCCAGTTCCCCACCCCTTCGAACTGGTGCGACCTTCTCAGCGAACGCACCGGTGTCCGCCCGACGGCTTTCCGCTGCAAAGGCAGCAACGACGGGCCTTCCAACTACGCGATGAACAGATCCGTGGAAGGACTCGGGACCAGCGCCCCGCCGGATATGGTTCTGCTGTACGAGACCTCTCCCGGCTGGAATCAGGCGGGCGGTCCGAAGATCCTCACGGTCGAAAACCATCAGGGCGAGGGCTGCAACGTACTTTTCGTGGACGGCCATGTCGCGTTCGTCAGGCAGGAGGACCTGCCGCAATTACGATGGACCAGCGATGATGCTTTGGGCAACCGCCCGCCTCCGGAGGGTTCCGGCCCCACCGAGATCAGGTAGCCGTCTGCCGAACAGTTGTGGCAGTTGGCAACGTCACTCAGGCTGAGCCTCTTGCAGGAGGTCCACATAGGCTTTCTCAACGAGCTGGTCTTGTGGGATGCCCAGCCTGGCCATGATGTCATGAGCGACGGTGACACCATCGGCGACAGCTTGACCCGGCTGCAAAACGACCTCCAGCTCGACGAACTGGCCGAGTCCTTCAACTTGGTCCAGATGCACTCTGGTGGGGCCGATGAGATAGAGTGTGCGGCGTTTGCGGACCACGACCCGGACTCCCAGTGCCGCCGACAGCACGGCCAGGAGCCCTTGCGGGTCGGACGTGCGATAGATGACGTAGCGCGACTCCTTCGGTCCCGCCGCATCCCCCCGCCGGTAGGCGATCAACTCCGCCGGTGTGCCGTCGCGAAAACACCTGAGCTTGAGCCGACCTTCCAGGCAATGAAAGAACGTGTCCTCTTGTTCAAGCACGACGGGCCTTTTGTCGGCGAGCTGCTCGACCTTCTTCTGTATAGCCGCGAGGTCAGCGACCTTCGCCTTGATTTCCACGTTCCGATTCATGCACTATCGCGGATTGATCGCCTCGGTTTTTCGCTTGAAGAACTCCAGCCAGCCGGCCGTGATGGCATCCGACAACTCCTTCGATCCGCGGTATTCCTCAAGTGTCTTACCCCAGTAGAAGCCAATCCAGCCGTCGGCGATCTTCCGCGAACCGTCAATGAAAGCCTCCAACTCCCCCACGCTGCACTTGAGTGGAAACATCTCCTCAATGACAAGGGGCTTGCCGATGTCGTAGGCGGCAAGCGCCGTAAGCGCCCAATCGACCTTTCCGCTGTCCGGGTAGAAGTGTACGCTCGCGAAATCGAGCTTCTCCGCCACCTCCTTGGAGTAGAACAGCGGCTTGGCCTTGGGGAAGACCTGGACCCAGGGGATCACCCCGACCGTCACCAGGTGGCGATTGTCCTGCTTTCGAATCGCGGTGACGAGCCGATCCACCCAGGCCTTGGCCACCTGTTGCTGCGTGCGTCCCGCGAGGTCGAGCGTGATACGCTGGACGAAGTACTTGCCGCCGAGCTCGCCCGTGAGCCAATCCGTCTCCTTCTTATCACCAGGCAGGATCGGCTCGTTCATCAGATCATAGCAGAAAATGGCGGGACTCGTCGCACACCGCCCTGCGATCGCCTCCCAGAAGCGGGCCTGCACATCCCAGCGAGCTCCTTCCGGCAGCGGATCATACCACGCCGGTGTATCGGCCTTGTGGTAACATGCCAGGCCCGTCACGTCCAGGTACAGGTGCAGGCGCTCGGCCAACTCCACGAGACGGGCGAGCCGGTCCAACGAGACATCGTTCGGCGCATCCGCCTGCCGCATGAACTTGCCGACTTGAAGGTGGACGCGCACCACGTTGGCCCCGAGTTCCTTCATTTCGCGAAAGTCCCCCTCCACCTTGGGCCACTCAGCCGCCCAGTAGTCCTCCAGCAGCCGCCCCTTCTCGTCGTGGTCGTAGTTGAATCCCCACGCCGCAAAAGACCGGCCGTCGCCCTCATGGACGAAGCCGCGCCCATCTTCAGAGATCCGGATCGCCGGCATCCCTTGTGACGCTGCCCGCATCGGACTCACAATGGCCAAGAAAGCCAAAAGGCACAGAACCGACCATCCTTCATCGCGAGCGGTCACGTGTCGCTCGATGAACGTGCCACCAACGATGCTCATCAGGCTTACCTCCATCTTTCCACCGTGTTGCTCCATAATGCGGACTGTTACCTTGCCCCATTGTCAGCATGGCAACCTGGAAAAGCAAGCTTGGATTCCAAAGGCGTGAACGACGTGTCTGTGCAGGTTTTTAGGCACCGTGCCGGGTTGTTTTCACAGACACTGAACGACGGCCGGCGGGACACTCTGTTTTCACTCGGCGCAGGCATGGCTCTATGGACCGCTCTGCTCACGGCTGCCCAGGGCGTGGAGTTCTCTTGCTTCTCGGCCCGCCTCGGTCAGAGGCAGCTTGACCAGAAACGTCGCGCCATGCCCGGGCTCGCTGTGCACCTCGATTTGACCCTCGTGGGCTTCGACGATCTGCTTGACGACGTACAGTCCGATTCCGGTGCCGTCAGCCAGAGCATCGGCGGCTCGACCCCGGCCGAAGGGCTGGAAGATCGCCCGCAGATCCTCCGCCGCGATGCCCGGCCCCTCATCGGAGACGGACAGCACCACCGCCGATTCCTGCTTCTCCACCCTGACCGTAACCCGCGTGTTGGACGGACTGTACTTGACGGCGTTGGAGACCAGGTTCGATATGACCCGTTCGAGTCTCCTCGCATCGCCGAGCACCGTGCACTCCTGTGTCTCGATGACGAACTCGTGATCCGTGACAGCCTTGGCCTGTGTTTCAACCAGTTGCCGGACCACCGAACCCAGCTCCACGTCAGCCCTGCGGATCGAAAGATAGCCGCTGGCCACCTGCAGATCGTCCATGAGGTCGCGCAGCGTCACCTTCAGGCGACTCGCCTCGTCGATCACGGCATCAACGTACGGACGCTGCTCCTCGCTCGGGGCGGAGTCGCCCAGGATCCGGCCGGCCAACTCGATGGTGAGCACGGGATTCTTCAGGTCGTGGGCCACCGTGGCGACGAATTGCAGCCGATGGCTCTCGCGATCAGCGATGTCGTTGGCCATATTGTTGAAGGTCCTCGCCAGCGCTCCCAGCTCATCATCGTGCAGGATCGGGGCCCTGGCGAAGAAGTCCCCCCTGCCGAAAGCATCGGCCGCCTTCGTCAGTGCTAATGCGGGATACGCCACCCGGTGGATGATGCTGTGTGCGCCGACAAACAGTAGAATGGCCGTGCCGGCCGACAACCCGAGCATCCACGTACTGATGGCCCTCTGCCGGCGATTGGCCACTTGGACTGTCTGCTCCATGTGGCTCCGCATGTGCAGACTGAGCCCTCTGGCTGCCGTCAGCAACTCATCCGCCGTCTGCGTCAGAGACTCCGGGGGCGGTAGAGTCGGCAATCCGGACTGACTGTGGAGGACCTTCAGTCTCTCGCGGGCTTCCACCAGGAGTCCCCGGCCCTGCTCTGTATGCACATACGATTTCAGACTGTCGGTGACCCCTTCCGCAATGGTCCCGTATGCATCTCTGCGCCTCCCGGAACTGATCGTCGCCCGTGGTCTGCCAGAGCAAGTCCGCGCGTCTTTCCGCGAGCACGGCCAGTTCGAGCTCGCGGGCCATGCCCAACGCTCTCCCGTCAACTGCCATCCGCTGAGAAAGGCGGCCAAATTCGCCCTTGGCCACGATCCAGGCAACAACCAGAATAGCCCAGGCAAGAAACACGCTGCCGGCCCATAATGCGACCAAGGTGCGAATGCTCACTGATGGTGCGAAGGTACGTAGAAGCTTTCTGTTCATCTCGCTTCATACCCCCCACGAGCGACCGGACCCCGGGTTCCCAAGCCAGTCAACTACACAACTGGAGGCAGGCTGGCCATGACCAAGGTGGAGGAGAGACATCCCCCGCTCACTCGGTAGTTGTTGGCCCTCCCGTCTATCCTGTCGCTGGTCTATCATCCACTGTAAGGTATCAGCAGCAGGAGCAAATAGGCAAATCCCTCATTACATGGGAAATACCCTCAAATTGCCCAAGGACCATGCCAGTCAGAAACAATTTCCCCGCTCTACTCTCGACAGAAGGAAAATCGGGGCGAGTGGACTTGAATCACCGACCTCTTGCACCCCATGCAAGCGCGCTAGCCAAACTGCGCCACGCCCCGAAAGGTACCACTATCTACTGTGATTGGCGATGGCAGGCAAATTTCTTCTTTCGCCGAGCAACGATCTGCTGTGGGGTCGCAGGTGCGGCAGACGACGAGGAGCGGTCGAAATCCATGTCGACGGACACAATGGATCGGGCGGACCTAGTACGCGGTCGTCAATTGCCTGAGTTGCTCCATCAGCCGAGCACATACCATCACCAGGATGCAGACGAGCAGGACCGTCAGCGCGAGAGTCAGGACTGTGATGGTGACCTTCGTGCGGACTGTGTAGCGGGGATTGGACCAGAGTATCGGCAGAGCGAATGGGCCAAGAGTGGCTATGCTCATCATGACAGCGTATCTGGAATGGTACCATCTCCTCTGCGGCCCATTGGCAGAGCTGATCCGCCGACCACAGAACGGACATAGCAACAAGCCCTCGCGGATTTGCCGCTGACAGAAGTTGCACCGCCATACGGAATCGCCAGTCTGCGATATCTGATCGTCACGTCCACCTGTGCCGTCCACGAGACATCCCCACATCTGCCCTTGCTTGTCCTGCATGCCCAAGAAGGGCATACGCTCTGTGGATGCAGGATATCAACCGCAGGGGCAGATGTCCCGATTAAAAACGCCAGGTGCGTTACATGACGCAGGAAAGGCCGGCGGCTATCATTGAGGGGTCGTCGCAGGTTGCGCCGACACATCCCGTGCCACGGCGACCGGCTGGAAGCTGAATTTCTGTCCTCCGACGGAGGCCTCGACCATCAGGCCCGCCTCGCCCATCGTGAAGACTGCCACACCGTCAGCATACTTGGCATTGGCCGAGGCACCGGACTTGAGCGCCACCGCGGAAACCTGGGCGGAAAAAGTGTAGTCGCCTGACTTGAACTTCTCCAAGGCTGCGGGAGTCTCAAAGAAGACCAATTCACTGTACGACTGGCCTCCCAGAGCGAGTCCGACGCTGGCCTGGGTCAGTGAGCAATAGCCGACCATCTTGCCGCCCTGGATCAACTCACCCCGGCCGAACGCACCGCCAACTCCGACGGCCCCTTTGCCCACGGTGGGGAAAACGGCATAGCCGGCGGAGCTGTCGATGAATCCCTGGATGCCGGGGTCCGTCTGACGGGCGAGATTGATCGTCTGGCGAACTGTCTGGCCCAAGTCAGACCTTGCCTCGACCGTCTTGGGAGCGGTCTTACAGCCGGTCAGGCACAACATTCCTGCGGCCACCAACATGCATGCCCATACGATAGCTCTCATAAGGACTCCTTCCAAAGCTCAAGACAGGGAAACGATAAAGATCATCACGGACACGAGAATCTGGACCCGCGGGATGCCTGCCCTGCACAGGCGATGCCGCTGAATCCGCGTACAACCGGCATAACCGCGATGAGAATTGTCAGCAGAATAGCCGGACCATCCACCAAGAAGGAATAAGTAACTTGCCTAATCCCCATAGGGAAGAGACGTAGCTTGTTGGCTGCTGGAGCGTGCATCGTCTCAATCCCTATCCTGGACAGGCCAGAAGCCCTGGTCGCCCCTCCCTTGCCTTCGCCCCATTTGCTCGGCACTCCTCCGTCATCATCGAAATCCGCCCCGCAACTGTAGAGCAGGAAATTATCGTCGATCCATCTGTAGATCAGCAGCCCGTTCGAGTAGCCGGCTCGGGCACGGTTCTGTCTCCACTACCAGGCAAATGACACCTGGAACTCATACGTTGCTTTACCACTTGTCACAATGCGGGACAAGTTGTCCCCGTCGCGGTCCTGTGGTGAGCCGATTCCACTTGCCCGGGCAGGTGAGCGGGGATATACTAAGAGACATGGCTGAGGGATTTGTTTCCAGGTTCGGTTGGGCGGGAACTATGGACAGGCGAGGCGCACGGCAGTCCAAGGACATGTTGTGCGGGTTCACGCTCATGGAACTTCTGGTGGTCATTTCCATTATCTGCCTGCTGATGTCGATCACACTGCCGTCGTTGACGCGGGCACGGGAACAGGGCAAACGCGTAATGTGCCTGTCCAACATGCGGAGCCTGACGCAGTGCTGGCTGATGTACGCGTTGGAGAACGACGACCGGCTGTGCTCGGCGGATACGGGCTGGGACGTGCCGCCGGACTGCCACTGGGTGGCGGACGGGCCGGTCATGCCGGGCAACGAGATCGGTGGCACGGCGGAGGCGATCATGGCCGGGATCCTGTGGCCCTACACGGGAGAGACGCTCGGACTCTACAAGTGCAAGAGCGATATCACGGAGCAGCTTCGCAGCTATGCGATCTCGCGAGCCATGAACGGCCAGGGGTACGGCCACGAGAGCAACAACATCAGGCCATTCCGCGGGTGGAGCGAAGTCACCCGAGCCAGCGAACGGCTCGTCTTCATCGACGGCGCGTGCCGCACGCTGTGGATGGAAGGGTCGTTCTGCGCCGTCAGAGAGATGGACGCGGCGGCACCCGAGTGGTTTGTCAGCAACAGCCGCAACATCAGCGCGCGCCACAGCGACGGATGCAATATCTCGTTGGCGGATGGTCATTGCGAATACTGGAGATATCGGGACCCGCGGACGATCCTGCTGGCAGAGTACGCAATCGATCCGGCGGATGCCTCCGAGTACAATCCGGACCTGGAACGTATGGTCCAGTTGCTGGAGGGCAAGCGCGAATAGCAGATGCTTTTGGCGACCCATGGCGCGTTTATACAGCGATAAGAGTGACTTCATATGCTGCCTGACTGGGTGAAGATCGAGCTTCGGTGGAGATGGGAACGGCTGAGCGAACGGCTCGGGCTGCCGACGCTGCGAGGATGGATCAATGAGTATCCGACCGTCGTATTCTCCGTTGCGGCGGCCTCGGTCATGCTGCTCCTGGCGATCGTCATCTGGCTGCTGATCCCCGACAAGCCGCTCCCCATAGTAACCATCGAGAAGGAGTGGTACTACGACCTCAATACGGGCAAGCTGTTCACGGCCGAGAAAGGCCTCGCTCCGCCCATCGACACGCCTTCCGGGCCCTTGCCCGACGGCACGCCCGCCGGTGTCCGGGCGTATGTCCTGACCTACGTTTACGAACCGAACGAATCGGAGCGATTCATCGGCTTCCTCGAAACGACGACTTCCCCGGAGATCCTGGCCAAATTGCCGAAGCGGCGGGACAGTGCCAGTGCCGCCAGGAAATGGGGTAAGGGCAGAATGATCCGGAAAGTCGATGACAAGCTCTGGATCCCCGCCGACAGCAGGCTCGGACAGCAGCTTCTTCAGGAGGCCTTCGCCCCCAACAAGAATGGTGAGCGGCCCACTTACTGCCGGCCGGAGTAGCCTGCTCGGGGGCGGTTGCTGTAGTGACCGAGGACCATCACGGCGAGCAGCAGTGCGCCCCAGGTGAACTCCTTGGTGAAATTGTTGATGTACGGGCCGACGGTCTCGTTCAGTTGCAGCATGTTCAGCCCGCTGGAGAGGAACTGCAGCGAGAGGACAGCCAGCAGGATGCCCCAGGCGGAGCCGAAGCCGCCGCGAGGGTTCACGCCGCCGAGGATGGCTACGAGGACGGCCTGAAGCAGGTAGGAGCTGCCGTAGTCCGCCTTGGCGGAGTTCGTGCGCGAGATGATCACGAGGCCGGCGACCGTGGACAGCAGCGCGGTCAGGAGATACGTCCTGCTCAGCAGCCGGCGGACGTCGAGGCCGGAGAAGCGGGCGGCCACGGGGTTCGTGCCCACAAGGTACAGGTGCAGGCCGAGCCGGGTCCGACTCAGCATCACGTGCACGAGGCACACCAGGAGCAGGAAGATGAGCAGCGGCACGGGGACACCTGCGAGCGTGCCGTTGCCGATGAACTGAACTGCTTTGGGGTAACCGGCAATCGCGTGCCCCTTCGTGAGCACAAGGGCAACGCCCATGAACAACTGCATCGTTCCCAGGGTCGCGAGGATGGGCGTGATGGCGAAACGGGAGATCAGGACGCCGTTGATCCATCCGCAGAGGGCGCCTGCGGCCAGCGCGGCGACGATTGCCACGACCATGTACATGGCAAGCATGGGGGCGGACAGATCGGAGGCCGTGGTGCGCGCCAGGATCAAGGCGGCCAAGAGCCCAGTGAGATTGCCGATGCTGATCACGGACAGGTCGATGCCGCCGGTGACCAGCGAAAGCATGACGGCCAGCGCGAAGATCCCCAGCTCCGGGAACTGAAAGCACATGGAGGAAAAGTTGCGATAGGTCAGGAACCTGCCGGGATTGAGCAGGCTCATGATGGTAAGCACGGCGATTGTAATGATGAGCAGACGCAGGGTCGCCCCTTCCGTGGGCAGCCACTGCTGGAGCCGACCCAGGAGAGAAGCCGAACCGTTTCGCAGGCTCACGTTGTCACGTGCATCGCTCAACTTGCCACAACTCCCTGCAAAGCCCGCGGGTTTCGGCGGGCGGTGATGCCGGTGCTGACGACGATCACAAGACCGACCAGCACTTTCTGCCAGTACGAAGGGATACCCAGCAGAATGAGGCTGTTGTTGATAGTGACGAGCAGGAAGACGCCGAGCACCGTGCCGATGACGGTCCCGCGCCCGCCCGTGATGGAAGCGCCGCCGAGGACGACCGCTGCAATGACGACCAGTTCCGTGCCCACGAGGTCGAATGGATTGGCGTTTCGCATCATGCAAGCGTGAGTCAGGCCCGCCATGCCGGAGAGAAAACCGACGAGCCCGTAAATGAAGAATTGCAGGCGCGCGATATTGAACCCCGCCCGCTCGGCTGCTTCGGGATTGCCTCCGAGGGCGTAAATGCCTTTACCAAGCACCGTGTACTGCAGCAGCGTCCAGACCACTACGGCCGCGCCGATAAACAGGAGAAACGATGCGGATAGTCCAATCGTCTCGCCGCCGGGCAGCGTGCTCGTGAATAGGGACAGCCTGGAGAAATCCACCATGCCCGCCGGCAGGCTCGTCACGATCTTTGTGCCGATGAAGGCCAGCAGAAAGCCGCGAAACACGCTCGCGGAACCCAGCGTGACGATCAAGGTCGGCAGGTGATAGCAGGAGATGAAGAAAGCGTTGAACAGGCCCAATAGAAGGCCGAGACATCCCGCGATCATAAATGCCACGACGACCGAGCCCGAGGAATCTGCCGCCGGGAGGACCTTGCTCGTGACATACATGCTCAATGCCGCGATGGCCGTGAACGAGATGTCGATCCCGCCGGAAAGCAGGACGATGAGCACGCCCAGCGCGAAGATCCCCAGCACCGTGCTGCTCTTGCACAGGTCGAAGAGATTCGACAGCGAGAGGAACGCCGGGTTGATGAGAGCGATGATCGAGGCCAGCAGCACAAGCACGGCGGCGAGGTAAAGCTCGTGTCTATGCAGGATTCTCGACAGGCGTTCCACGAGGCCTACTCCAATTCGCTCAGCCGGGCGGCCAATGTGCTCTCGTTCTCTTGGGCCATTGCAAGCTCATCGACAATTCGGCCCCGGTGCATGACGAGGACGCGCCCGCACAGGCTCGCCAGCTCGGGCAGATCGTCGGAAATAATGATGATCCCCATCCCCTTGCGGGCGAGTTCCATGAGCTTGCTGTGAATCTCGACCTTGGCGCCGACGTCCACACCGACCGTCGGACCGTTCAGAATCAGGATTCCGGCCTTGCCCGCCAGCCATTTGGCGAGGACGACTTTCTGCTGATTGCCGCCGGAGAGGCTCTGCACGGGCAGGGCTACCGAGGGTGCGGCGATGCTCAAAGCCGACATCCACTTGCGGACAATCTCCCGCATGCGACCGAAGTCCAGCCGGCCGCCCCAGCGAGCAAAGGATTCCAGGTTGGCCGCGGATATGTTCCGCTCGATTGATTGCTCCAGGAACAATCCCTCTGTCAATCGATCTTCGGGGATATAGGCGATCCCTCTCGCCATGGCATCCTGCACACTGCCGGACTGCACCGTCTCACCGTTGATTTCGATTGTGCCGGTATCTGCTGTCATTAGACCGAACAGGGACGTTGCCAGTTCAGTTCTGCCCGATCCGAGCAGGCCGGCGATTCCCAAGACCTCACCAGGCCGCAAATCGAAGCTCACGTCATTGAAGGCATCGCGGAGACAGAGGCCTTGCACGCGCAACAGAGGCAAACCACGCGTGCCCTGGCACAGAGGCACAGGCTCGGGTCTGCGTATCTCCCGGCCCGTCATGTAGTGTACGAGCGTGCCATAGTCAAAGCTCGAAGTGTCGCCCTCCGCTGCTTTGCCTCCGTTGCGCAGGACGGTGATTTTCTCGCTGATCTCCAGGACCTCCGTGAGCTTGTGGCTGACGAAGAGGGTCGAGACGCCGCGAGCCTGGAGATTCCTTATGATACGAAACAGCGATTCGATCTCCCGGTGCGTCAGGGCGGTCGTAGGCTCGTCCATAATGATGAGCCGCGCGTCCTGGAGCAAGGCTTTGGCAATGGCCACGAGCTGTCGCTCGGCGACGGAAATCCCGGCCACCTCTTTCCGCAGGTCGATCGCAACACCCAATCGTGCGATAGCCTCCGAAGCAACACGGTGAATGCGTCGTGGTGTTGCCCAGCGGCATCTGCATTCCATCAGCGAGTTGATTGCCAGGTTCTCGGCCACCGTCAAATTCGGGAACAGGGACAAGTCCTGATAAATCACCTGGATTCCCTCGCGGACCGCGTCGATGGGACGAAGGTGTCCCACACTCCGCCTGTTGATAACGATCTCGCCCTCATCCGGCCGGCAGGCGCCCGCGATGATTTTGATGAGCGTCGATTTGCCGCTGCCGTTCTCCCCGGCGAGGCAGTGAACCTCGCCTCGCCCGATTGTCAGCGAGACGTCCCGCAGCGCGTGCACGCCGCCGAACCGTTTGCTGATATGCCGGGCATCGAGGAAGGCATCCTTCATTCGCCGCTCACTCAGAAGTTGTAGGCGTCCATGTTCTGCTTCGTGACATCGACCCAGGCGGAGCCGTAGAAGAGATTGGACTTTTCCGGGTCCCTGCGCACCGCGTGGTAGCCCTCAGCCCCGAGGTCCATCCCGTCGGCGAGCTCCTTGTGCTCCAGGAGCATCACGGCCAGCTTGTTCATTACGTAGCCGGCGTCCGCCGGGTCCCAGAAGCTGATGAGCTTGGCGCCGCCGCCTTTGAGATACGGGCCGCACTGCGAAACCAGGCCGGTGCCGATCACGGCGATCTTGTCCTGCAGGCCTTTCTCCTCGACGGCCAGCCCCGCGCCCGCCGCCGTGGTCGAGGCGCTGCCCTGGATGCCCCGCAGATTCGGGTATGCTCTGATCAGCTCCTTGGTCTTCTCGTAGGCGATATTCTGATTGTCGTATTCTTCAATTCGCTCTGTAACGAGGACCATCTTCGGATAGTCCTGTCTCTGCCTGGCGATTGCGGCGTCGATCCACTCGTTGTGCGACTTGGACGTGAGACTGCCGACGAAGACCGCATACTCGCCCTGTCCGCTCATAGAGCGGGCCAGGTGGTCCATGAGGTGCGCGCCATACGCCGCGTTATCGAAGGCCTCGATGATCGCGTCCGCGTTGACCTGGTTGGACGCCTCGTGACAGACCACGACAATCCCGTGGTCTCTGGCCTTCTTCAGCACCGGCTCCACGGCCTCCACGGAAAACGGCACGACGCAAATCGCGTTGACACCCTGGGCGATCAAGTCCTCGATGATCTGCACCTGCAGTGCGGCGTCGGCCTGCGAGGGCCCGAGTTGCAGGCAGCGGTGCCCGGTATCCTGGGCGAACCTCTTGACCCCTTCCTTCATCCGGTCGAACCAGGCGATTCCATCGAGCTTGACGACCGTCGCAATCATGTACTGCCTGTCCGCGCCGGCAGTGCCCGGGTCCTTCTCTTTGCAGCCGACGAACAACAACAGGACACTCGACAGCAGCCAAAGAGTTGCTCTTCTCCCGATCTCCATTTCACAAGACTCCATTCATGGGCCCAGTCTGCGAGCGACCTCATCGAGGATCAGTCGCTTGGCGTTTTCCATCGGGCCGGGCAGAAAGGTCCCCGCGGCCATTTTGTGGCCGCCGCCGCCGAACTTGACGGCGAGGTCACTTACGTCCACTTCGCCGCGGCTGCGCAACGAGCATCGCACTCGTCCGTCTTTGTGCTCAACGAACAGCGCGGCGACCCTCACGGACCCGATGCGCTGACACTCATTGATCAGGTTCTCCGTGTCCTGGTGCGCCGCCCCGGTCTTCGCGAAGTCCTCCAGGAGAATCTGCTGCGAGGCATAGCGGCCGTCCAGGTGCAACTCGAGTGTGTTCAGCATCCGGACCATCAGGTGGAAACGCTCGTGGGAGAAATCCTGGTACAACTTCTTATAAAGCTCCGTCGGCTTGACACCGAGATCGACAAGCTCTGCGCAACTGCAGTACACTCGACTGTCGGTATTACTGAGCTGAAACCAGCCCGTGTCTGTGGCGATGGCGACAAAGAGAGCCTGAGCCGCCGTGGGCGTGATCGGCCAGCGGGCGTACGTGAGAAAATCGTATAGCACGAGCCCCGCCGCCCCGGCCGTCTGGTCGGCAATCTCGACCTGTCCCAGCTTGTCCGAGGTGACATGATGGTCGATCACCAGCACCGGCTTGCCCGATTGCCTGAGGTAGTTTTCAAGCCCCGTCAGTTGACTGTAGCTGCCGGTGTCGGCGATGATCACGAGATCAACATCGGCGAACGCTCCCCGAGTCAAATCATCAGGCTGAACGTCTTTGCCGAGGACCGGGACCTTCTCGGTGAATACGAACGCATACCACTGCGGCAGGGGTGAAAGCAGCAACGGCAGGACCTTCTTGCCGGTGTTCCTCAGCACCTCGGAGATTGCGGCGACGCACCCACACGCGTCGCCATCCGGCCTCGTGTGCGTCGTCACCAGGATAGTGTTCGATCTCTCTATCAGCGCAACGGCCTGCTGATATACAGCCTCTCTTGTCATGCAAACCTTTCCACCCTGTTACGGATGCTCGAAGATCATCTTTTGGACTTCCACACCGTGAACGGCTGCGAGTTTCCCGGCCAACTCCTCGATGGGCCCTTCGGGACCGGTCATTTCGAGCAGGATCAGCCCGTTCGGCGAGCAGAACTCGTTCGATGCCTCGTGCAGGCCCAGTCGGGTCTTGATGCTGCAGCCGTACTCCGTGAACAAATCTTGAATTGCGGGGACGTGCAACACCCGATCCGTGATGTGAACGCCGAGGATGACGTGCGCAGCTCTCTTTGCTTCCTGCATCTTCTTCTCCTTTTCCTATCCTTGGACAGCGGTTACGCAGCACTATTCGGGTCGCCCTGAGGCGGAGCGTTCCGTCCGGCGGGACTGACCGTCGCCTCCATCAGTCTCTTCCTGCGGAACTTGCGTGCGACGACTCGCAGCCCGTCACTTTCGAAGGCTTCGCCGCCCTTGAAGTCCGGGGGCGCATGCTGCACGGACCATTCAGCCAGGCTGGGCACACGGCCGCCGTCGGTCCTGGCCGGCCAGGCGATCCCCACGGTAGCGGCGACGATGTTCATGGAGACCCCGCCGCCCACGATCCACGCCCCGCCAATCGGATGCACGTGCGCCGGCAGACGATCGAACTCATCCTCGATCTCACCCACCAACTCCTCCAGCACGTCCTCCAGGGTCACCATTCCCAGAACAGCGCCTTCCTTCGAGACCACGAGCACGATGTGTGTCTTCTGCTGGATCATCATCTCCAGGAGCTGCGACAGCACCATGTCTTCCTGAACTCTCAGGATCGGTTCTCGATATCCCCTTGATGCTCGGGTCCTTCGGATTCACCCGCATGGCGGCGATGATATCCTTGAAGTTCACATAGGCTTCGACGCTCTGCGGATCGTTCTGCCGCGTGCACACGGGAAAGCGGGTATGCATATCCATGTGCGCCTGGACGAGCGCGTCCATCAGGGGGCTTCCGACGTAAATCATCGATACGTCTTTGGCCGGGATGACGATGTCGCGGACGGGCCGGGTCGACAGGTGGGCCGCCGAGAGCACGATCTTCTCCTCCCGCTCGCCGAGCAGCTTTGACGTCCGGGCCAGCGAGAGCGCGGCCCGCAGCTCGTGGAGCCACTGGCCCCGGGTCCCGGCGTCCGCCCGAGTCTGCCGGGGCAACAGGTTCACTACGGCCTTGACCGTGCATTCGATCACAAAGATGACCGGGTGCGCCACCTGCGAGAGAATCCTCATGGCTGGCGACAGTCGCAGCACGATCCATTCGTTGTTATGCAACGCCACCATCTTGGGAACAAGCTCGGCGAATACGATCGTGATGTATGTGAGCGGGATGACCAGCAGCGCGAGCACCAGCACGTCCGCGGAGATCCGTGACAGGCCCCACTCCTGCTGTACGTAAGGGGCGAGCCTTTGAGTGACACCGGCCCCGCCGGTCGCCGCCGCTACGGACCCGACCACCGTAATGCCGACCTGGACGACGGCCAGGCTCGCCTCCATGCGGTCCTTCATGAAGGCTGCGTCCGCCGCTCCTCTTTTCTTTTCACTCAGCAGAATGGCCAGCCGCGCCCTGGAAATTGACGCGAGTCCCATCTCGTATGCCGCAAAAACGGCATTGAGCGCCAACATGGCAATGATGACGATCAGTCCATATGTGAACATCAACCTATACCTCGAGAGACCTGCAACTCAGGGCAGTCCTTCCAACCAGGCACCCGGACCGGGCTATTTGTTCTCACACACGCATCCGTGGGCCTGGAGGATCTGCCTCGCAGCCTCGCAATCCTTTTCAATTTGTGCAACAAGCTCCTGCGGCGTGTTGAATTTGTGCTGGCTGCGCAGCCGCTGCAGGAAGTCCATTGCCATCCACTTGCCCGTCATATCTCCTACGATCTCCGCCAACAAATGGGCCTCGATCAACAGTGGGTGTTGATCCCCAAACGTCCTTGCCTGGCCGATGCTGAACACCGCCGGCCGACGCTGTTGCTCCTGCAAAAGCTGTTCCTCCCCGTCGGCGAGTTCGACGCAGCCCGCGTACACGCCTTCAGCCGGGATGATCTGCCTGGGCTTCTGCATATTCAACGTGGGAAAGCCCAATTTACGTCCCCGTCCCCATCCTCGTTCGACTGGTCCGATGAGTTTGTACGGCCGCGACAGGGCCTCTGCCGCGTCTGCGACGTGCCCGCCTTCGATCATGTAGCGGATGATCGTGCTCGAAACCCGGACCTTCTGATTCGTGGCGAGCTCGATCTGCTTCGGCGGCACCACGACCACACGGAAACCTCTCTCATTTCCAAGCCGCATCAGTGTGTTCACATCGCCCGCTCTGCCCGCTCCGAAGTTGAAATCATCGCCTTCCACGATGACAGAAGGCTTGAGGGTCGCCATGAGAAATTCATCGACGAAGTCCTGCGGCGACAGCTTGAGCAACTCGCGATTGTCCTCCAGGACGATGATGCAGTGATCGGCGTAGTCTTTCAGCAGGTGCAGCTTGAGCGACAGAGGGGTCAGCACACCAAGAGCCTTCTCCGGGTGCAATATGGCCACCGGGTGCGGCTCGAACGTCATCACCGCCATCTCCGTGCCACTGTCCTTGGCCAGTTGGCGGGCGGTCTGAAGAATCTCCTGATGGCCCACGTGAACGCCATCGAAGTTGCCTATCGTCAGCACGCAGCCCTTCCGGGCCTGTGCAAAGTCCGCTCGTACCGTCAACACCTTCATGAGTAAAAGCCTTCTCTCAGATCGCCGCTTGCGACCGCCCACTATCATCGAAAGCGGACCGGGCCGATCCCTACTCTATACTACGAAAGAGTTTACCGCTTGGTCACGTGGACGCAACGCCTTTCCGGGATAAAAGCCGCCGGGGGATGAAGGGGCCGAAGGTGGGAGAGGCCCGCAATATGCGGGGTGGACGCTGCCCAGGATGCCGCCGGATCTCCGGGCGGGTTACTCCTGCTGGCGTTGTTTCAACTCGTCCAGCCGGGTATCAGGTTTCGCGTAGTCCGGGTAGAACACCCTGATTTCCTCCAGGGTGAACTCCGCCTTGGCGATATCTCCGGCTTTCTCGTAGCACATAGCCAGTATATCCAGCGACGATTTGTGGTACGGGAAGCCCCCCCGCTGGATGATCTGCGGCTTGTCCGGCCCGAGCTTTCGCACCTGATCGAAATAGGGAATCGCCTCTTTATAGAGATGGTCCTGGACATACAGCATGCCCAGTTCGAAATGGGCCGGTTTGTTTGTGGCATCGGCCTGCGCGGCATTGAGATAGGCTCCGTAGGCCATATCCAGATCGCCCTCGGTGCGATAAAGACGAGCCATGCGGCACCATGCCTCGCTGTTGTCGTTGTCGAGCAAGAGGGCTTTGTTGCACTCCCGCCGGCATTCCTGAAGCATGCCGTACGCAGAGTAAGCGTCGGCTCGGCTGATCATGTGGTTGACCATGACCGGCCGAAGGATGAATAGGGCCAGCACGATGAAGATGACGCTGTACGATCCCTTCGCCGCGAGCTCCCTGTAGCCGTTTGGACAGGTCTTTCGCCTCGAACCGATCACTTGGCCGTTTTCCATATTCCACCTAACCCACGACGATGAAGTAGATGCCGAGGACCATCAGCAGGTTGCCGCAAAACAACTGGGCATGCTGCTCGGCAGAGCACAGGCGCGTCCGTACCCAATTCACCAGCCCCGGGCCGACAATTGTGGTCAGCACCCCAAGAGCAACGACGGGCAGAGCCTGACCAAGTGCGAAACTGGCAAACATGGCGAGCCCGTACGAGGACAGCCCCTTGTCCGCCACGATCCCTGCAAGCACGATCAGACCCGCACCGCAGAGCGGACAGGCGGGCATCGTGAGCAGGCCGAAGATCAGCCCGAAGGCAAAAGCACCTAGCCCGCGCGTCCGGTCCAGCCAAACGCCGATACGCCGGCAGCGGCCGGGCAGCAGACCGGGACCTATCAAGCCTGAAATCAAGGCGCCGGCGACGAACAGCAGTGCGCCGGATACCCAGAAGATCTCTTTGCTGGTGTTGAGCAATCGTTGCACCATCCCGGCCACAGATGCTGCGGCTGCCCCGATCAACACATAGCTGACCACCAGCCCGAGGAAAAAGAGCACAGTCAGGAGCAGTGAGCGTTTCCTGGAGTGGACCGTGGCCCCAATATACCCCAGCACAATCGGCAGCCGGATCGCCGTGCACGAGCTGAGCGAGGTTACGGCCCCGATCCAGAATATGACGAATAGGGCAGAAACAGGCGATTCGATCAGTGACTTTTCCAGTGTTTCGAGCACAGTTGTTCTCTTTCAAAAAGTGCCGGGACACGGGTCCCGGACACATGCTTTCTCATTCCGATCGTACACCACCGTCGGAACCGGCTGTACGCAACTCCCGCGAGGCATTGTACTTATGCTCGCATGAGCCCTGTCAGCCACGCGCATAGGCCACGCCCCGGACATCATCGGAATGAGCGGGCACATAGCTGCACATAAAGTCTATAAAATAGAAGCCCGTTATAAAATCTGCAACTGAGTTGCAAATTATGGAATCGCTGTGTACAGTGGATGCACGGATGTGAATCTATCGGACGCTGAGGAGTACATAGAAATGCATACGAGAGCACATGGGATCGTGACAGAACTCAGGGAGCACGCCCCGTTTACGCTTTTCGGGGCCGCTACGGGAATCCTGGCCATGCTTTTGTTTGCCAAGGCCCCGACGGAGGTATCCCACGGGCTGTTCAGGGTCTTTCATCCCCTCCACGTGATTCTGGCGGCGACCGTGACCGCGTCGCTGTACAGGCTGTACGAAAAGGGAAAAGGCTTTTTTGTTGTCCTGCTCGTCGGTTACATCGGGGCTGTCGGGACCGCCACGCTCAGCGATTCCGTTCTGCCATACTTCGGAGAGAGCCTGCTCGGAGTGTCTGTGCCGACTGAGGCGAAGGTGCACAGCCATGCGGATGACCAGGAGGCGGGTCACGGTCACGAAGCCGAATCCGGCAGACCCGAGATACATCTGGGATTTATCGAGGAGTGGTACCTGGTCAACCCGGCGGCGATTCTGGGCGTGCTCATTGCGTGGTGCCGGCCTCGAACGAAGCTCCCCCATGCCGGCCATATCCTCGTCAGCACGTGGGCGTCCTCCTTCCATATCCTCATGAACACGCATCGGGAATTGTCGCCCGTGCTGTTGCTCGGAGCTTTCGTCGTCCTGTTCATCGCGGTCTGGCTGCCTTGCTGCTTCAGCGATATCATCTTTCCCATGTTCTTCGTTCGCTCGCCTCACCTGCACCTCGACCATGAGCACTCTGTGGAGATCCCGGCATGATCACACGACTTGACAATAAGGCCCGGGAGATGCTGAAACACGCAAAGCTGTATTGCACGGAAGCGAGGATCGCCATTCTGCGGGCCCTCATGGAAACAGCCAGGCCCCTTCGGCAGGATCAGATCGCTCCTCCATCAATGGAGAAAACCTTCAATAAGGTCACTGTCTACCGCACGCTGGAATCGCTGGTCGAGGCGGGACTGGTCCACCGCGCGTTCACGTATAAGCGGGCGTGGTATTTCGAGCTGGCCGACCACTGCACGGAACACCAGTGCCACCCGCATTTTACATGCACGAGCTGCGGCGTCACCCACTGCCTCACGGATATC
The DNA here is from genome assembly GCA_963708075.1 of Sedimentisphaerales bacterium. Classification (GTDB taxonomy): domain Bacteria; phylum Planctomycetota; class Phycisphaerae; order Sedimentisphaerales; family Anaerobacaceae; genus PLanc-01. The sequence continues at coordinate 1,283,594 of OY970194.1, read as the reverse complement.
TCGCTGCCCATGGCCAGGGTTGCCGACAAAGGCTTCGTCATCAGCCGTCAACAAGTCCGGCTGGAAGGCCTGTGCCCGGCCTGCGCGTGAGAATTGTCGCCAGAAAGTCTAAACATTTCACGGCCCAATATCCGATAAAAACTCTATTATGAGTTCAAGAACCAGACTGCTCACCATTCTTACGGGTGTGGTCCTGGCGGTCGGTGGCTGCCAGCAGCCGCAGCAGCGGCCTGCGGTCAGCGTGACCGTCAAGGAGCAGACCGTCACCATCGATGAGCTGGCCGCCCGGCTGAGACTTCGTATCCAGGAGCGGGCCGAGACGTTCGTTGTCCTCAAGAACGCCGCCAATACCGTGCTGATCTTCATACAAGCGGATGGACGGTTCTTCGTGAACGGCAAGGCCATCGGCCCCGTCGGCGAGACTCGCAGGGTCGGCACTACCGTTTACGTTCCCGAGACGCTCGTCGCGACGATCCAGCCGTACCTGCGCATCCCTGGACCGGAGCAGCCGCCTGTGGCGGCACGCCCTCGCCCCAAGCCCGGCACTGCCATTGTCGTCGTTGACGCGGGTCACGGCGGAAAAGACCCTGGCTCCATGGTCGCCGGGCGCTATGAGAAGCACATCACTCTGCAGGTGGCCACAAAGGTCGCGGCGTTGCTGGCGCAACAGGGCATCAACGTGGTCATGACCCGGCAGGACGACCGCTTCATCGAACTGGAAGAACGGGCGGAGATCGCCAACCGCCGTGACACCGATCTGTTCGTGAGCATCCACGCCGATTCGGTCCCCGACCGCAGCATCAGCGGCTTCACTCTGTATGTGGCCAGGGACGCGTCGCGCGATGCCTACGAGGCGGCCCGGGCCGTCAGCGCGAAGATGGCCGGCACGGGTTCAGACACCCGCGGCATCCGCGAAGCCGACTACAAAGTCCTCGTGCTGACAAGCTGTCCCGCCATCCTCATCGAAACGGGCTACCTCTCCAACCCCCTGGACGCCCGCCGCCTCCAGGACAACACCTTTCAAACCCGCCTGGCCCAAGCCATAGCCGCCGGCATCCTGAACTACCTGCAATAGACGCCATCCCCCGCCGCTCATCGGGTATACCCGGCTCGCGCACGAACCGGCCTGGGAAATTGGCTTTGTTCGGCACGTCGAGTCAGCCACCATGTGGCCCAGCCGCCCTCGGCTGGGATCACCCCTGCGGGCGGGGGTGCTATTTGACACTTCACACTTCAGACTCGATACTCCTTCCCCCGGATTGGCTTTGTTCCGCACGCCGCACGAGGGCATCACTGCAACCGCGGTCCTCGTCTTCAATCCGCATTCCGAAATCCGCAATCCAAGGGCCCCCGGCCCCAAATTGGCTTTGTTTTGCACACCGCCTGTAGCCCGCTCGGCAAGGCCATATTGGCTTTGTTTCGCACATTCCGCCCCGTGCCAGACACGATACCGATTCTTCCCCAGATACCCCATATCTCCCGAATTTGGCTTTGTTTCGCATATTCGCCTGTGCTGTCATTGCGTAGCCCGACGAGACAGTCTTCCGTCCTTCAACCGCAATCCGCAATCCCAAGGGCCCACCTTCCTCCATCACGAATTGGCTTTGTTTCACATCCTCGTTCGTAGTGACGCCGTAAGGCGTTTCTTCCCTTGATGCCCTTACGGGCACACTACAAACGGACCCAGGCTGCTCCAATTGGCTTTGTTTGGCGCAATAGCTGCCCCCCACGGGGCGGCATCGTCAAGCGAAGCTTGCCTATAGACTTTCCGGGATATCGGCGACTGGCCTTGCTTGACAGCAGTGGGCATCGAACCTATGCCGCCGGCCGGCTGGGATTTCACGTTCCCTCAGGACATCTACGATTAACGATTCGTGATATACGATTGACCGTGGCCGCCGGGCCGGCCCGGGCGTCGCTGCGCCCAATGAGACATGGTCATCTCACCATGTATTAAAGACGTTCCATGCAGGCAAAATGTTCCATGACTTTTGTCAAGTAGTGACAAAAGGCTGCGGCCGGCCTTCGGTGGCGGATTCCGATCTCCGCGTAGGACGAGCGTCCCCGCTCGTCCCCGTTGCCTGTGGCCCTTGCACCTCATCTGGTCCGTGGTGAATCCTCAGAATGGGCGAGCGCGGACGCTCACCCTACAAAGAGCCATGCAGGCCGCCACCGCTTTCCGACCACGCCCCGACAACATTGGCAACTCTCTGCGGCCCGGAGACTCACGTCCCCGAGTCTTTAGTCGGGCGACACCGAATAGATGTGTGGGACTCCCGCGAAAGAATCCCGCGACCGTCCCTTCGACAAGCCCAGGGCACGCCTGACAACGGCTTGCTCATGGATGTCCCCGGAATTACAGCCCAGTGGTCTTCCGAATAGACACCTGACACCGTCCCCTTTCTTTAGATTACAGCCACTTGCAGCGCAGAGCCGACAATTCACTCAAATCCTGTGATTAGCGTACACGACTAGAGGGTATAATGGCGTCAGTTCAAGAGCTGCTCGTTGAAGGCTGGTGAGGACCATAAAATGCTGCTTCCACTTGAGTTGAGAAAAAAACACTTAGCTCGATTCGACGAACTCATAGCACAGGGAGAGACCCTTTATCAACAGATGCGCACCGTTCCGGGTGGTTATCGTGAGAGTTTTATCCACACCCAATACGACTCATTTGGCGGACTTGGTCCCCGGCAGAGACTACCAGACCATTACGAACTTGCTCCCCAACCCTTTATGGCTTGGCGCACCTCCTGTGCATCGCTCTTAGATCAGATCCTCCCCGCGGAAAGTGCCCATAGGAATGATGTTGAGGGCTTTCGGAATATTCGCATTTGTCCTGGGCACTTCGATTGGGGGATAGGCACTCTAAAGGGCCTTAGAGCAGATTATGAAAATGGCTTCCTTGGTGATTTGATCGGCCAAATTGAGAGAGAATTTGCGGCAGACTATATGGGACAGGCCGAACGCCTCTTGTCTGAAGGGCAACAGGGCGAATTTGACCACGTGCCCGGAGCCGTGCTCGCCGGGGCGGTACTTGAAAAGATACTGAGAGACTTGTGCAAGGGACAAAACCCGTCCATACCAACCGTGAAGGAAAATGGCGAGAACAAGAAGATGAATGTGATGATTGATGACCTCAAGAAAGCTGGCGTCTACAACCAGTTGAAGGCCAAGCAACTGTACTGGCAGACATACGTAACAACGCAGCACACGGTCAGTTTGACCAGTTCAGTCGTACGGATGTGGAGCAAATGCTCAAAGGCATTAGACACTTCATGGATGAGGTCGCCGCATGAGCACAATGAGGACCTGCCCGCTACATGACTATGCCGGGGTGCCGGCTATAAACTGATCTCATATCCAGAGAACTGAAAGAGGAAGATATGTCACAGATGTCCTTTTTCGAAGATGACGCCCCGAGATTCGACCCAGACCACCTCGCTGAGGCAGAGCCGGAGGAACAGAAGAAGATTATGAAGGCTTGGTTCTTAACCCACTATGACGATCCGACGAATGTATGCCCATACGAATCGCGCGAGGGAGGCTTCCAGTATATCTGGGGCGGTCCTTACGACGCTCAAGAAGAACTGTCTAACGAATTCAGCGGCATCGTAGATGACGATGTCATTGATGAGTGCGCTCAGGAGCTTGTCAATGAATATTCGTGCTACGAATGGTCTGGAATCCCAGACCAAGATCAGTCGGATGACTATCTGGCCGAAGCGATAAGAACCAGCCAGTTCTACCAGGCCTTTGGGCACAGCCTCGATACAATCGAACAACTCCTCGATATCAATCCGCCTTCGGCATCGGAGGGATACTTCCTCCGACTCCTCTATGCGAGTGTAATAATAGCACTGGAAGCATATCTCTCAGATGCTTTTATCGTCACGGTCCTTGCCGATAGAACTCTCCTGTGTAAATTAGCAGTCACGGACCCGAATTTGAAGGCAAGAAAGGTCGAACTTACGGATCTTGTTCGTGGAGACGTAACACCTGAAAAAGTCGTGCGAGAATACCTTCTTCAGATAAGCTGGCACAACCTGGCTAGGGCGCATCAACTCTACAAGACTGTGCTTGGGGTGGATTGGCCTGATAAGCTTGGGGCCTTGTATGAAGCGGTCAGGATTCGTCATGACATCGTGCATCGAAATGGGAAGACAACCGACGGCAAAGAAAGGTTTCTGTCACGGGGGGATGTCGAGACCGTGATTGGAGCAGCCAAGGACTTAGTGAATGCAGTAGACGGGAAGATTCGTCAGTTGCAGTCACGTCATAAAGAAATCTCAGAGGAACCTTTCTAGGCCAAAGCGGGTTTGTCAGCGGGCGGGGTCTTGGATAGAATGGGCGGGATGAGAGTATATCCGTTGAAATCGGTGCCGGTGTTTAAGGAGCGGATCTGGGGCGGACAGAGGCTCCGGGACGTGTTCGGCAAGGAGTTGCCACCGGGAAAGAAGATCGGCGAGAGCTGGGAGATCGCTGATCTGGTTGAGGGGAGATCGACTATCGGCAATGGACCGCTTCGGGGACAGACTCTGGGTGAGGCGGTTGCGCGGTATCGCGAGGAGATTACGGGGACAAAGGATTTTCCGACGGCATTTCCGCTGCTGATCAAGTTTCTTGATGCCCAGGATGTGCTCAGCGTGCAAGTGCATCCGGACCCGCAGACCTGTCGGCGGATGGGCACGGGCCAGCCCAAGACCGAGTGCTGGTACATCATCCATGCCGAGCCTGGGGCCGCCATCTATAAAGGGCTCAAGAAGGGCGTCACCAAGGAGCAGTTCACCCGGGCGATCGAGGACGGGTCAGTAGCCGACCTGTTGGCGCGGGTCCCCGTGCAGGTGGGCGAATGTCACTACCTGCCGGCCGGGACCGTACACGCTCTTTCCGCCGGGCTACTCATCGCGGAGGTCCAGACGCCATCCGATACGACGTACCGGGTCTTCGACTGGAATCGCGTGGACGAGCATGGCAGTCCGAGGCCGCTACATATCGACGAGGCTCTGGAGAGCATCCGCTTCGACATCACGCCGGACAAGCTGCCGGTGACGACCGTGGGCCGGCTGGTCGATTCACCGTACTTCAAGGTCGACAAGGGCCATCAGTGCAGGAACTGCGAGTTGCTTCTCGTCCGTGGGCTGATGCGGGTGCTGATCTTCATCACCGGCGGAGGGGTCATTCTCTCGATGGACGTGGAGCCGGTCGAGTGCAAAGCGGGTGACTGCGTGCTGATTCCGGCTGCATTCGAAGGGGCCGTGAAGTTCATCCGCGACAGCGAGTACCTGACGGTGACGATCTAATGGTAGTACTGCGACCCTCTTAAAGTTGTGGGCGCGATAGAGTGTTCCGCCTGGGTGCCATGCTTACGCTTTGCGTAAGCATGCCTTGGCCTGTCGATGAAGCATGCCCACGCGAGCGTGGGCATGGCACCCGCTACCCCCAGTTTGGGGGCAGTCGGGTGTGCATCGCACACCAATAAGCGGCAGACAAGGGTGGGACGCCCTCACTATGAAGCGGTGTGCGGTGCACACCCTACAGAGTCGCTTTCTCAGGAACGACTCCTCGCAGGCCCTCCATCCGGAGGTAGCCTTTCTGCCAGACGGCCAGGGCAGAGATGAGGAAGACAAGGATGTAGACGACGGCCGCATAGCGGGTGCGGATCTGGCTCATGGCCAGGCCGATCATGGCGTACAGCCCCGCCAGCCCATAGCAGATGGCGACGGTCCTCTTCAGGGGGATTCCCCGGTCGATCATCTGGTCGTAGATGTGTCCGCGGTCGGAGAGGAAGACCGGGCGATGATTCAAGAGCCGCCGGACGACGGCCGTGCCTGTGTCGAGGATCGGCAGGCCGAAAACGACTACCGACGCCAGCCACCAGCGAGGCACCTTCTCCGCAAACAGGATCATCAGGCCGGCGACGACGAAGCCCAGGAGCATGCTGCCGGCGTCGCCCATGAAGATCTTGGCCGGGTGGCGATTGAATGGCAGGAAGCCGCACACGCCGCCGACAAGGCCCAGGCAGATGACAATCCGCACGGGGTCACCGAAGTCACTGAATCCCCACGTGGCCAGATGCGTGGCCAGCAGAAGCATGGCGACAGTGATGATGCCTGTCACGCCGGCACAGAGGCCGTCCAGCCCGTCAAGCAGGTTCAACGAATTCGTTGCGCCGAGAACAAAGAAAGTGACGATCAACACGTCGAGAACGATCTCGACCTGCGCCGGCATGGGCAGGCCGAGCGGTTTGGCGATTTGTTGAAGATTGGGGTTGATGCCGACCAGGAGCAGAAGAACCGCCGCGAGCACTTGGCCGAGCATCTTATGCCGCGGGCGAAGGTCCAGAATGTCATCCGCCAGGCCGACGAAACACGCAATGGCCGCACCGGCGAGCACGCCCAGCAGCCAGCGAAGCTCCTGTGGAAACGCGTCGTCGGTACGCAACAGGTAAACGCCGGCGAGGACACCGACCGTCAGACCGATGAGCATGCCCACCCCGCCAAGATATGCGATCGGCTCCCTGTGCGTCTTGACGGTATTGTCCGGCCTGTCCACGATCCCGAATCGAATCGCGACTTTCTTGCACAGGGCCGTGGCCGCCAGCGAGCTGACGAACGCCGTCGCAAGTACGGGCCAAAACTGGAGTACCCAGCGCAGCGGCCTTTCTTCACCTATAAGGGAATCGAACATCAGACTCTCGTGCCCTTGATCTGGGACTCTTCAAGCCAGACCTCGGCGTCGTACCGCAGCATCATCAGGCCATCCTTGAAGTCGTCGAACCCGATGCGAGGCCGGCCGCCGGTCAACTCCTGGAGGATCCACTTGGGGAAATCGGCCCCGGCGTGGATGGACAGTGGTGCGCCGCCGCCGAAGCGGGGATTGATCTCCGTGAATCGAATCCGGCCGCTTTCCGTGACGAACAGTTGCAGCGTGATTACCCCCGGCCCGGCTTTCAGAAGCTCGGCCAGCCTCCTGGCCTGGCTCATGATCTCCCCGTGCTTGACGACCTGTCCCTTGCTCACCTCGCCCGAGCGGACCTCGATTCGCCGGCGGGGAACAACGCATCGGACCCGCATGGTGAAGTCCACGTACACGTCGCACGTATACTCCGTCCCCTTGATGAGTTCCTGGCACATCGCATTGGGGATTCTGCGGGCGAAGAACCGCATCTCGGTCCTGTTGTTCACAACGGCGATGTCCTTGCCCGCAGAGCCATCCCATCGCTTCAGGAGGCACGGCCAGGCAAGCTCCCCACGACGGTCGGCCGCCAGAGCCATGCGGACGCTCATCGTCTCGGGCGTACCGAAGCCATGCTTCGTAAGGAACCCGAACGTCCGTCTCTTGTCCTGACAGATGTCGATCACGTCGGGCTCTGAGACGAGTACGCGGCAACCCAAACGCTCGAACTGCGGCTTGTGGTCGGCAAGCAAACGCAGGTCCAGATCCACCGTCGGGACCAGCAACTTGACCTTGTGCCTGCGGACGATGGACAGAAGCTGATCGATATACCTGGCATGCGTAATCGGTTGAACGAGAAAGGCCTTGTCGCAGAGCTGCAAGGCAGGGCTCAGGTGGTTCGTATCGGTGCCGCAGAAGGAGACCTTCTGCTTGAGCTTCTTCGCCGCGTCCTGGAAGCTGCGCAGAAGCGACACTCGCCTGCCAATGCAGGTAAACAGCACGGCCATTTGGTCAGCGGCCTTAGCCCGGCTGCCTTGTGCGGCTGTATGGCCCTGCAAATTGCCCATGTTCTCTCCTGTGGAGGATTACTCCGTTGCCGATTCCTCTTCCATCGTAAGGACGTTCACTTCAAGGGTCAAGCGGAGTCTTCCTTGTCCATCAGCGATATCCCTATTTGCTTTGACAATTCCCGTCGATAGACATACACTAACACCCTGTCGGTAAATCGGCTGGAAAGCCGGAATGGTTTAAGGATGATGCACCGCCGGAATCGATGGGGGGCGTTGGTTTTGCCCGACTGAACCCGGCGTTGTGAGAAGTTCGGAGAACGCAGTTGCTCAAGATACATGAGAATCCGCCCCTTGTTTGGCCGGAGACGGAATCGATTCGGGTTTTCCAGGGCCGATGGTGGGTCGCTCACACCCGCAGCAGGAACGAAAAGGCCCTGGCTCACGACCTGATGGCCAAGAACATCAGCTACTTCCTGCCCATGACCTGGAAGGTGCGGCGCCAGACCCACCGAACGATCAAATCCCTCCTGCCATTGTTTACGGGCTACCTGTTTTTCTGCGGCGACGAGCCCGCACGCGTGGAACTACTGAAGACCAACCGCGTGGCGAATCTCCTGGAAGTCAAAAACCAGGAGACATTTCTCCGTGAGCTGGTGCGGTTCGAGCAGGCCCTGCGTGCCGGAGCGCCGCTGGTGCCGCATAAGTACATCGAAACCGGGCAGTGGTGCCGTGTCATCGCGGGACCGTTGCTGGGCTTGGAAGGGATCGTCGTGCAGACCCGGGGCGATACCCGGCTCGTGCTGCAGATCGACATGCTGGGCCAGGCGGCAAGCGTCGAAATCGGCATGGACATGATCGAACCAGCGGAAACCAATCACGGTGAAAAGAAGGGATAGGAAGGGGACGTTGCACACAGCTTTAGGGGAGACGGTGTGATTATTCGGACCAAGGCCTATCCGAGGGCGGGACTCGTGGGCAACCCCTCGGACGGCTATTTCGGCAAGACCATTTCGTTCGTCTTCGACAATTTCTGCGCGGAGGTCATCCTGTACGAGACACCGGAGCTGGAGATTCTGTCGAGCGAGAAGGACCGCTCCTGTTTCAACGACATTGACGCCCTCGTCACGGACGTGCGGCTGCACGGCTACTATGGCGGCATTCGCCTGCTGAAGGCGACCGTCAAGAAGTTCTACGACTACTGCAAGGAAAACCTGATCGAATTGCACGACAAGAACTTCACGATCCACTACAGCTCGGACATTCCGCACGGCGTTGGCCTGGCCGGCTCCAGCGCGATCATCGCCGCGTGTCTGCGGGCCCTCATGGCCTTTTACGGGGTCAGCATCCCGAAGTACGTGCAGGCCAACCTGGTCCTGGCCGCCGAGTCGGAGGAGTTGCATATCCCTGCCGGACTCCAGGATCGCGTCATTCAGGTCTACGAAGGCCTGGTGTACATGGATTTCGCCAAGGAGATCATGCACAAGCAGGGATACGGCTACTACGAGCCGCTCGATCCCAGGCTGCTGCCCAAGCTCTATATCGCCTATCGCGACGACCTGAGCGAGCCCACAGAGACGTTCCACAACAATATTCGCCACCGCTTCGACCAGGGCGAGCGAAAAGTCGTCAACGCGATGCGTTTCTGGGCCGACCTGACCGATAAGGCCAAACGCTGCTTGCTCGACGGCCACCTTGACAGAATCGGCAGTCTGCTCAATGCCGGCTTCGACAAGCGAACACAGATCTACCGAATCGCCACCGACAATATTCGGATGGTCGAGGCCGCTCGTTCCACCGGCGCCAGTGCCACGTTCACCGGCTCCGGCGGGGCCATCGTCGGAGCGTACGCGGACGAGCGTATGTTCATGGAATTGCGCAAGACGCTCCGCAAGCTCAACATCAAGGTCATCAAGCCGAGAATTGTCCCTGGAAAGGCAAACGCGCACTCATGATTCGCAAGGCCGTCATTCCTGCCGCAGGGTATGGCACCCGCTTTCTTCCGGCGACGAAGTCGCAGCCGAAGGAGATGTTGCCCATTGTGGACACGCCTGTGATCCAGTATGTCGTGGAGGAGGCCGTCCAGGCGGGCATCACCGACCTGCTCATGATCATCGGCGCGGGCAAACGCTCCATCGAAGAGCATTTCGACCGCAGTTTTCAGCTTGAGAGCCAGCTCCAGGCCCACGGCAAGACGGCGGAGCTGGAGGCCATGCGGCGCATCTCGACCCTGGCGGATATCTACTTCGTGTGGCAGAAGCAGATGAGGGGCTTGGGCGACGCCGTTTACTACGCCCGCCATCACGTCAATAACGAGCCCTTCGTCGTCCTGCTCGGGGACACCCTGATCGACTCGGTTACGCCCGCGTCCAGGCAACTCGTCGACTTGTACGAGCGGGTGCATGCGCCGGTCATTCTGCTCGAGCAGGTCGAGCCGAGGAAGGTGGGGCTCTATGGGATTATCGACGGGTACCAGACTGAGCCCGGCGTCTACAGGATCAACGACTTCGTCGAGAAGCCGAAGCAGGAAAACGCACCATCTAACCTTGCTATTTCCGGTCGGTACCTGCTCACTCCCGATATTTTCCGCCACATCGAGCAGACGGCGCCCAGCAAGGACGGCGAGATCCAGCTCACCGAGGCCCTGCGGGCCCTCGTGCGGGAACAGCCGGTGTATGGGCTGCGCCTGGAAGGCAGGCGATGTGACATCGGCAACAAGGAGGGATTCATCCGGACGAATATCGAGTTCGCGCTGCGGCGAGACGACATGGCGGAGGACCTGCGCCAGTACATCAAGCGGTTGGCCCAGACCCTGTGACGATACGAGCGTAACATGGACAGTTCTGGCGGTGAGGTAGAGGAGAATCCAAAGGCATGAAGGCGATAGTCACTGGAGCGGCGGGCTTCATCGGCTCACATTTGACAGAGCGTCTCCTGCACGACGGCTGGACTGTCGTTGGCGTAGACAGCTTCGATGGGTTCTACGACCCTCGCATCAAACGCCGCAACATCGCCGCGTGCCTGCCGAATCCGCGTTTTGAGCTTGTGGAGGCCGACATCCGCGACAGGGTCGCCATGAGCAGAGCAATCGCAAGCGACGTCGATGCAATCGTGCACCTGGCGGCCAGGGCCGGCGTCAGACCCTCCATCGCCGAGCCGGTGCTCTACACGGATGTCAACATCAACGGAACCGTCGTCCTGCTGGAGATCGCCCGCGAGCGCAAAATCCCCAAGTTCATCTTTGCATCCAGTTCGAGTGTCTATGGCAATAATAGGAAGGTTCCGTTCTCGGAGGACGACAACGTGGATTTTCCCATATCGCCGTACGCCGCCACGAAGAAGGCCGGTGAGCTGATCTGCCACACGTACCACCACCTCCACGGTATTGCCATGAACTGCCTGCGTTTCTTCACCGTCTATGGCCCGCGCCAGCGGCCGGACCTGGCAATCCATAAATTTGCCCGACTCATTGAAGAGGGCAAACCCCTCCCCGTCTACGGCGACGGCATGATGATGCGGGACTTCACCTATATCGATGACATCATCAACGGCGTTGTCGCCTCCATCAACCGATGCACCGGCTACGAAATTTACAACCTTGGGGAATCCCGGCCGATCAGCGTCAACGATCTCATCGCCGAGCTCGAAATCGCGCTCGGCAAGAAGGCCCGGAAGACTCATCTGCCGCTGCAGCCAGGCGACGTGGACCGCACGTTTGCCGACGTAACAAAGGCCCAAAGAGACCTCGGCTACAGCCCGGCAACGGACATCCGCACCGGCCTGGCAAGCTTCGTCGCATGGCTCAGACAGGAGACCGACCTGCGGTAAAATTGGCCATAGAAAAGGCGAGTCAGTAAATTCCCAATCGCGGCCGGACCTTTCCGTGCAAGTGCACCTTAACTCCTGGTGTGCCAATGCTTTACAACCAGATGACATTCTGCGCAGATCGCTCGCCGGTGCTTGCAACGGAAAGGCCGGCACGGTATACTTTAGGTATGAGGACGAACCAGAACATCCTGGCACGGTGGACCATCGGGAAGGAGGAAGATTATGAACCTCCTCCCGGCGATGATCCTTTACCTGACAGTCGGATGCGGCGAATGGTATCTCGCCTTGCGTCGTACCTTGGCGTGCGCCCGCGGGGAGAAGACCGTTCTCGTAACTATTGTGTTTTTCGAAAATCTCTTGGGGTTGTGGGTACTGTCGAATTTCATCCGTACTAACAACTGGCTCCTGGCGCTGAGCTACGCCACCGGGGCGGCGGCCGGCGCCTTGCTCATGACCTTCAACAGCCCCGAGAAACCTGCCGAAACCACCTCCCGACGCACCCGTCGATTGCCGCGTTCTGTGCGGACCTCTGCAAAGCTATTCACTCCAACGATGTACGAGGGTACAGCCCGAATACGATGGTATCGCCGGCACCCGCGCCTTTACCGTGCCCTGCGACGCATCGAACATTCGGGCTTGGGCTGAAACACCAAATGAGGAGGGAGCCCTTTCCGAATTCAGCGAGATGATGGCTTCGGCTTGAACAGAGGATGCTCGAAAGACAGATAGCAGAAGACGCCGAAGTCTCCTTCTGATGGACCAACGCCGATGGGGAAGCTCAGGCCGGGAACGATCTGGAGCCCTGACTCGAAATCGATGGCAAAACGCACCCCCGGATTGATGAAGAAGAAGCCTTCCGTCTCGACTCTTCCTCCGTCACCAACCGTTTCGATTGTGTTCCCCGCGAGTTCAAGCATCAAGTTGAAATTGTCGTTCACCATGTAGATGAAACCCACCCCGTAGTTGAATCCGGTTATGTCGGCCCGCGAGCCATCGAGGCCCTTTGCATCCGTTAAGAAAGTAGCCCCGAGATTCCAGTGCGTAACCCATCTGTCCGCAAGCTCCACGCTCAGGGGCAGGTTGCCCTGCATACCCCAGGCATCGCCTCCCAGCCATTCCTCATGGTCTCCGGTGGGCGTTATGAGTGAGATGCGTGGGGAGAATGCAATCGGCCCTTCCAGCACAGCCTGATAGCGGTAATTGAAAAGGACAGATCCAAAGCCGGTCGGATCCTCCGCGTCATCGACCCGCAGATAGGGAATGGTATAGGAGAACTGGTGCTTCTGCGTAGGCACAGGCCATTCTTGTGTAAACGAATAGGCCCAACTCCCTCCTTCCGTAAGCAGAAAAGTCTGGATGTGCTGCACGACCCCATCCTCCTGGTTGTACGCCTCTTCGATCAAAAAGGAGTTGTCCTGTATCTTCCTGACCTCTTCAGCCCCGGCAGAGACGTTCCCATACAGGACCAAAAGCAGCGTAGCTGTCTCAAATACCTTGTCGCGCATTTGCACTCTCCTTTCAAAAAACAAGGGAGCACACAGCAACATGATGGTGCGCTCAATCAGTTCGTATCTCTCACCCACACACGGATCCTGTCGGCCAACTCCCTGTCGATGGCGAACTGACTCTCTCCAATCTGGAAGACGGGTGACGGAAACTGTTGCAGCAGCGTCACGGCCAGGCCCGGCAAAGCGCCCATCGCCATGATCTTTCTCAACATCTCCCTGTCGCTGGTGTGGACATACGCGATCTTGCCCTTCTGGCCCTTCTTCATCTCCGACAGCGCCATCACGACGCTGTGGAACCTGTGCTTCCTGTCTTTGCAGCACGTGCCGGCGGGAATTGGCTTGCCGTGCGGGCACGTCTTCGGATGCCCAAGGAGAATGCAGATATTGTCTTCAATTCCCTTGTGCAGCATGTGCTCAAGCCTGCAACTGGCCTCGTGAACGAGCCCGGGCTTGACTTGGATGACATCCGCAAACAGCCTCTCGCCGAGCCGATGCCTCCGCACACACTGTTTGCCCTCCTCTGTCCCTTTGCTGGTCAACCCGCCGCCAGGACCGGACGTAACATAGCCCTGATCGAGGAGTTCCTTGAAGGCAGTGTCGTCTCTGAACAACGAAAGATCGGGCGTCTTACGGTTCTCCACCGTCTCCAGCCAGAGTATTTCCAGGATTTCTTCAGCCCTCTCACTGAGCGTTATCATGTTTTCTCCTGTCGACAATCTTCCTGAGCCACTCGGGGGTGGGTGCAGTCTCGTATCCGCAATTGGGACAGCGGATCAGCTTGCATCCCTTTGCCACGACGCATCCGGCACAGGCATTCTGAGCCTGCCGCTCATCGAACTCGTGTCCACACAATGCGCACTTCACAATACCACCCCTGTCGCAGTCAAAATCAAGTTCACCACAAAGGCCACCACGAAAGAAAAAACCAGCGTGATCCCGGAGATCAGCAGGCCCGTTCGAAGACCTCTTTCCTTGATGTTCATCAGCAATTGGGCGATGCAGGGCAGAAACAGCGTAAGGGCGACGCACGCCACAACCACCTGAACGCCTGTGAGCGAGCCCGACTTATTCAGGTCGTACAGCCCCGCAGCACCATAGTCTCTTCTGAAGAAACCCAGCAGGAACACATTGGCAGCATCCGGCGGAAGTCCGAGCAGCCCGACCGGATACTTGAACAACCGGATGCAAAGATCGAAAAGCCGCGTCACCTGTCCAATCCAGATCAGTGCGCTGGCCACGATGAAAATCGGGACAATCTCTTTGAGATACCACACCACCCTTGTGTACGTTTTCACGAATACGTTGGACAGCTTTGGAAACCGTAGCGGCGGGATCTCCATGTAGAATATCGGCCGGCTCCCCGGTAACAGCTTCGAGCCAAGATATCCGACGAGCAGGAACACGCCGATGATCACGCCGGCCCAGATGCCAAGCGCGAGCTGCCTGTCGTGAAGGAGGGCCATGATGACGCCGAGCTGCGCCGAGCACGGCACCGCCAACGCCAGCAACAGCGTGGCAATGAAGCGCTCGCGCTTGGTCGGCAGGGTCCGGGTCACCATCGTCGCCATCGTGTCACAGCCCAACCCCAGGACCATCGGAATGACCGCCCGGCCGCTCAGGCCGATCTTCTTGAACAGCCGGTCGATCAGCATCGCCAGTCTCGGAAGGTAGCCGGTGTCCTCGATGATGGAGAACACCAGGAAGAAGACCGTTACAATCGGCAGTATGATCGCCATGGCGTATCGCAGACCAAGCGTCAGCACGCCGTAGTCGCCCACGAACAGGTCCCTGAGCACGGGCCGGCGAATCAGCCCTTCGACGACTCTCGTCACGAATGGGTTGATGTGCTGCTCGAAAATGGTGCTCTCCAGAAAGTCAACCAGAGTGCCCGCTCCGAACTGCCCGACGAATTTGTACAATCCGAGATAGAGCACCAGCAGGAGGATCAGGGTCCCTGTAACCGGATGCATCGTAAGTCGGCTCAGGGATTCAGCGAAACTGCGTCGAGCGGTGCCGGCAGGCTCAATCACCCCCTGTAAAAGCTCGTTGACCCGCTGCTGGCGGCGCATCGTAATGATGTAATCCAGCGGGTCGCAGAACCCTTGTCGGGTCGCAGCGATGGTCTGCACGATCTGGTCATACGCGTGAGCATCTCGCGCTTTGACGATCTGGTGTATCTGCGCATCATCCTGGAGCAGCAGCAGGGCTATCGTTCGTTTTGAGAGGCCATAGTTGCCTTTGAGAAGACCACTGATTTGCTCCACAGCATAATCGAGCGTAAATGCCGGGCTGCTGCGAGGCGGCGTCCCGGCATCAAGATTTACAGACATAATCACGAATCCTTTGTGCTACCAGGTCTATCCCCTCGTGTGCGGTGGCAACGGCCGGTACGACAGGTATGTTCAGTCGTGCTCGCAACAGGTCGATATTCACCCGTTTTCCGAGTGTCTTGAGCTCGTCCATCATGTTCAGCACGAGAATCGTGGGCAGGCCGGCTTCCACAAGCTGCACGGTCAGCCCCAGCATCCGTTCCAGATTCTTGGCGTCGGCGATGTGAAGCACGACCGACGGGCTTTCTTCCAGGATGATGTTCCGGGCGACCCGTTCCTCTTCGGTGATCGGCAGGAGCGAATACATGCCGGGCGTATCGATCACCTCAAACTCGATGTCGCCGATCCTGCCGGTGCCCCGGGAAACCTCCACCGTCGTGCCGGGATAGTTCGATACCGTCACGTACGAGCCCGTCAGGTTGTTGAACATGACGCTCTTGCCTACATTCGGATTGCCCACAAGGACTACTTTGGGTCTTGCCATTGCGTATCACTCATTGTGCCGTAAACCAGCCTGCCCAAAGTTAGGCGAGGCGAACTTACTCGACAAAAAAAGAGATCGTCTGTCATTGCTGCAGGCCTTTTCCCTTCGATCTGACCGGCCGCTTCTTGCAGAGCTGCCGGAACTCGCCGGCCACATTGGAGCCGCTCTGATTGCTTGCCGTAACATATTCAATGAAGGATAGTAATCTGCCGATAATCTCCGGCCCCAGTGCATGCTCGGCCTTGCAGGCAGCCTTCTGCGCCACGTCTTCCTCCACGCCAAGCACGCTGACGAAGAAGGACGTGAGGACACTGTGCTTTCGAGCGACCTCTTCGGCTACCGTCCGCCCGCTGGCTGTCAGCGTGATGCAGCCGTAGGGCTGGTAGTTGGCCAGCCCCCGCTCTCTCAGCACCTTCAACGCACCGGTCACAGACGGCCTCGCAACCCCCAGGGCCTCGGCGATATCCTTGCTCCTCGCCCCTTGCGAATCACCCGCCAGGTTGAGGATCGCCTCCAGGTAGTCCTCAAGGGACGCACTAAGCTGTTTTTCATTGCGAGAATCCATGCCACTGACCTTTCGTTGCCACTCGTTCCATCATCATAGTTAGGCTACCCTAACTTTGTCAAGCGATTATGAATATATTTTTTTGCAGCTCACAATCGTCGGTTTTGCGTTGGATTTTCCTGTGCCGGACGGGACATCCTGCGGCTATTTGAGTTGGTCCTATCTGACTTTCGCAAAAAAAAGCCTTGTCTGCGACAGCCGACAGTACTACAATAGCCTTGTTATACCTCGGGGCGTGGCGCAGTTTGGCTAGCGCGCTTGCATGGGGTGCAAGAGGTCGGTGGTTCAAGTCCACTCGCCCCGATTTTCCTGCTCAAGCCTTTTTCGCTATACACTTGGCTGGGGCGGGATAGCCTTGCCTTTCTTCATCTCGGTGCGCCATTTCCAGGTCATGTATAATGGCGGGTATACGAGCAGCTCCAGCAGAAAGCTCGTGAAGATGCCGCCGATCATGGGGGCGGCAATTCGCTTCATCATGTCCGCGCCCGTGCCCATGGACCACATGATGGGGATGAGTCCAATGAACGTGGTCCCAACGGTCATGATCTTGGGCCGGATACGTCTGACCGCCCCGTGGATCACGGCTTCTTTCAGGTCGGCGAGGGTCTTGAGCCGGCCCTGGGCCCGCCTCTCCTCATAGGACAAATCCAGAAACAGCAGCATGAACACACCTGTCTCGGCATCGAGGCCCATCAAAGCAATCATGCCGACCCAGACCGCAATCGAGAGATTGTAGCCCAGCAGGTACAGCAGCCAGATGGCGCCAATCAGCGAGAACCACACGGCCAGCAGAACCATGCCTGTCTTGACCACGCTCTTGGTATTCAGATACAGCAGGATGAAGATAATGAGGATCGTCAACGGGATCACAACCCAGAGCCGCTCTCGTACACGCAGCATGTTCTCAAACTGGCCGCTCCACTGGAGAGAATAGCCTGCGGGCAACTGCAACTGGTCGCGCACGGCTTGCTTCGCCTGAGCCACGTAGCCGCCGATGTCCTTGCTCGAAAGGTCCACATACACATAACCCGCCATCATGCCATTTTCATCCCGGATCATCGAAGGTCCGAGAGAGACGTTGATGTCGGCGATGGCTTGGAGCGGAATCTGGGCGCCCGACATGGTCGGAACCAGCACTCGCTGAAGCTTCTCGAGGTCGTCCCGGTAATCGCGAGCGTACCGCACGTTCACGCCGTACCGTTCCGGCCCCTGGATGGCGGTCGTCACGTTCTCCCCACCGACAGCCGACATGATAATCATCTCGGCGTCCTCAACGGTCAGCCCATAACGGGCCAATTGCTCTCGCTTGAGGGCGACATCCACGAAATAGCCTCCGGACACCCGCTCCGCGTACACGCTGCGGGTTCCCGACAGCGGCTTGACGATCTGCTCGAGCTGCATGCCGATCTTCTCGATCTCATCGAGCTTGGGCCCATAGATCTTGATACCCACGGGGGTGCGTACGCCGGTCGTGAGCATGTCGATCCGCGCGGATGGGCATGGTCCAGGCATTAGTGACGCCGGGGATCTGCATCTTGGCGTTGATCTCGTCGATCAACTGCTCCCACGTCAGACCCGGACGCCAATCCTTCTTGTCCTTGAGGACCACGGTGGTTTCCATCATGGAAAACGGAGCCGGGTCCGTGGACGTGTTGGCCCGCCCCGCCTTGCCGAACACCCGTTCCACCTCGGGGAACGACGCCAGGATCTTATCCTGAATCTGGAGCAGGTTGCCTGCCTCCGTGACCGAAAGGCCAGGCAGCGTCGTCGGCATGTAAAGAATGGTCCCCTCGTTCAACGGCGGCATGAACTCCGAGCCCAGGCGGAAATACACCGGCACGGTGATAATTATCAGCAGAATCGCAATAATGATCGTCGCCCGCCCATGGTTGAGGACGAACTTGCAGGGCGGCTCATACAGGGCGAACAGGACCCGGCTGACCGGGTGCTTCTCCTCCGGGTAGTACTTGCCGACAGTGAGCGTATTGTACAGCCAGGCCAGCCACCGGGGCCGAAAATAGTGGTAGTCCATCCGAGCGAACAGCATGCGGATGGCCGGGTCGAGAGTGATCGCCAGAATGGCGGCAATCGCCATGGCCAGGTTCTTGCTGTACGCCAGCGGCTTGAACAGCCGGCCTTCCTGATCCACCAGTGTGAAAATCGGCAGGAACGCCACCGCGATCACCAGCAGGGAGAAGAACACCGACGGCCCCACCTCCTGCAGAGCCTTGAGGCGGACAGCGTGAAAATCCCCCTTGCGCCCCCCTGAGTTCCATAGCTCCAGCTTTCGATAGGCATTTTCCACCTCCACGATGGCGCCGTCGCAGAGCACACCGATAGAGATGGCGATACCTGAAATCGACATAATGTTGGCGGTCAGCTTCATGCCATACATCGGAATGAACGCCAGCAATACCGAGATGGGGATCGTAATGATCGGGATAATGGCGGAAGGGAAATGCCACAGAAACAGCAGAATCACGAGACAGACGACGGTCACCTCTTCGATAAGCTGGTGCCGCAAGGTGTCGACGGCCCGCTTGATGAGCTCCGAGCGGTCGTAGGTGGTAACGAGCTCAACACCTTTCGGCAGCGACGGCCTGATGTCCTCGATCTTGGTTTTGACGCGATTGATGACATTAAGGGCGTTTTCGCCCTGCCGCATGACAACGATCCCGCCGACGGTGTCGCCCTCGCCGTCGAGATCGGCTACCCCCCTGCGGATATCCGGGCCCAGTACAACGCTCGCCACGTTCTTCACCAGCACGGGAGTACCGGCGTTATCCGTGCCGATGACCGTATTCTCCAGGTCCTGCGGCGATTTGATATAGCCCTTGGCTCGGATCATGTACTCCGTGCCGGACATTTCGAGGAGTCGGGCGCCAACGTCGTTGTTGCTTTGCCGGACGGCCTCCACGACCTTCGTCAACGGTATGTTGTAGGCCAGCAGAGCGTTTGGGTTGACGTTCACCTGGTATTGTTTCTGGAAACCGCCGACGGTGGCGACCTCGGCAACGCCCGGCACGCTTTGGAGCCAGTAGCGCAGGTACCAATCCTGAAAACTCCGCATATCGGCGAGACTGTTGTTGCCGGTCTTGTCCACCAGGGCATATTGATAGACCCACCCCAAAGCCGTGGCGTCCGGCCCGATCTCCATCTGCACTCCCTGCGGGAGGCGGGCGGTGATCTTGCTCAGGTACTCCACGGTGCGGCTGCGCGCCCAGTAGATGTCCGTGCCGTCCTGGAAAATGACGTAGACATAGGAGAAACCGAAATCGGAAAACCCACGAATGGCTTTGACATGGGGAGCGCCGAGCATCGCGGTGACGATCGGATAGGTCACCTGGTCCTCGATGATGTCGGGGCTGCGGTCCCATTGCGAATAGATGATCACCTGCGTGTCGGACAGGTCCGGAATGGCGTCCAGCGGGATGTTCTTGACGCT
Source organism: Sedimentisphaerales bacterium (assembly GCA_963708075.1). GTDB lineage: Bacteria > Planctomycetota > Phycisphaerae > Sedimentisphaerales > Anaerobacaceae > PLanc-01. The sequence continues at coordinate 1,263,749 of OY970194.1, read as the reverse complement.
GTAGATGGCGGCGACGATGGCCGCGATCGTGAAGAAGATCACGATGAACTTGTTCTTCGCGCAGAATTCGATGATTCTATCGATCATTGGTGGCCACCATCCGGCTGATTGGGTTCCGTCATCTGGTTCAGAACCGCATTGAGCTTCGATTCTGAGTCCACCAGGAAGTTGGCGGAAGTGACGACTTCCTCATCCGCCGCGGGACCCTGCAAGAGCTCGTACCAACCTTGAGCCTTCACACCCAGTCTCACCGTCCTGGGTTCGAAATAGCCGTTGGGATCGACCACATACACGATGTCGCGCGTGCCCGCGTGCATCACGGCTTCCTCGGGTATGGCCAGCCTCTCGCCAATGTCGTAGTCGATCCGGACGTTGGCAAACATCTCGAGTTTGAGCTTGCCTTCGGGATTCTCCACCAGGGCCCTGGCTTTGAGCGTACGCGTGGCGGTCTCCAACAGGGGCGTGATCGCGACGATCCGGCCCTGGAACGTCTGGCCCGGATAGGCCAGCGTGTCAACCTGGACCGGCATACCCTCCTTAACCAATCCCGCCTCATACTCGTAGATCGTGACGTACACCCAGACATTCCCGTCCTCGCTGGTGGGCAGGTACAAGTTCGTCTCGGCCCTGCCCTGTTTTTCCATGGCATCGATTTCGGCGTCGCTCATCCCCATAAGAAGGAGCTTGGATCGTGCGGCCTTCAGCAGCGAAACCGACTGCTCGTTCACCTCGTTCAGATTGGCCTTCTGGGCAAACTGGCGGCCTTTCAGGATTTGCAGATACTCCTGCTGTGCCGTGAACAAAGCGGGATCGTATGCCACCCGGCCCACCGTCAGGATTTGCCCGGAGAGCTTGCGCATCTGGACTTTACCCTTCTTGACGCCGATCAGTTGCTGCTTCTCCGGGCTTATATAGACACCCGGATGCGCCTGAGTCCCTTGCTCCTCGTATACGGGTACGTAGTCCATCCCCATCTCATCCTTCATCGGGACCGGCGAGGTGACCTGGGGATTCATGGGATTGCGATAGTAGAGTATCTTCCTGTCGCCACCCGCCCCCTTCTGTCCGCCGGCCGGGGCATCCGCCGTCTCTTTCTTCACCAGGCTCATCCCACAGATGGCGCAGTTCCCCGGCCGGTCCGATGTGAACGCGGGATGCATCGGGCAGTAGAAGAGTCCCTTGATTCCGCCTTTTTCCGTGCAGCTACGATACCACGCGATCAAGGGACCCCGCTCGATGAAGCCTACTGTCGCCGCTGCCAATGCCAGGACGACAAAGATAGCGGCAAGTACTCTACTCTTTTTCATTCTTCTGCTCTCCGGGCGAGGATTGCCCAATGCCCCTTCTACTTGGCAAACTGCGGCAGCTTGGAAATGTACTTCTCCGGGTTGGCCTTAAACGTCTCGGGACATCCGTTGCAACAGAAGTAGACCTTCTTACCCTGATACTCGATGAAGACATTCTTGTCGATGGGCCCGCCCATCACCGGGCAGGTGGTCTGCTCCACCACTTGAGCTACCTGCTGCGCCGGCGCGGGGGTCGCCTCGTGCTTCATCGGCACTGTCCCCTGCGTCTTTGTCTGCGTTGCCTGCGTCCCCACCGTCGGTTTTTCCTTTTGGCAACCAGCGAACAGAACAAGTGCGCCGAACGCCGGAACCATCATCATTACGAGATGCTCTATAAGTCTTGCTTTACGATTCACAGTGCGGTCCTTTCAACTTGACTTCCAACCACGTTTTCCAAGGCTCTAAACAAAGATAAGCACTTGGCAATCTATACTATTCCCATAGGAGTTCAGTTCAAAGGCAAAAATCGAAGAGCAAGTTGCCAGGCGCTCAGTTCCTCTGATCTGATGTTGCAGGATTCATTTCAGCGGGTCCTTGCTCATTGGATTTCGACTCAGGCATTGGTCCCGCCAGACCGGTGCCCGCGAGCATCTCCAGCTCGGCCAATTTCTGCTGCCGGCTGGCCGAGGCCCGCTCCCGTTCCAGCCGGAATTCCAGCAGCATCTGTTGGGCATCGATCAGACTGAGAAAATCAACTGTTCCCGCCAGGTAGGCCGCCTCAGAAACACTGATAAGCTGCTGGGCCCTGGGGCCAAGTTCATCGCCGTACAACCGCAGCCGGCGGCCATTATCCTCGTACTCGTACAAGGTACGGGCCGTCCGTGCGACCAGCTCGTTTTCCATGTCTTTCTTTTCGTGCTGGGCCCGTCGAGCCATCGCCCGTGCCTGCAGTTCGCCGGCCTTGTAGCTGCGCCGCCAGATCGGCAGATTCAGTTGCAGACCCAGCATAAGATCGTCATCGTTGCCGGACATCTCGCCCATGTTCATCTTCATCCATTGCGCCTCCAAGCCGATGTCCGGGTAGAAGTTGCGCTTCGCCACGTCCACCTCCCGGCGAAGCTGCTCGACATCGAATCCCATCGCTTGAAGCTGCGGGTTGTTCTCCTTCATCACTGCGACGAGTGTGCGGCGGTCGATCTCCACAGGCTGGATCGGCTCTTGTCGGGGCCAGGGCAACGGAGCTTCCGCCGGGCGGTTGAGCACGGCGTTCAGCCTCGCCACATTCGGGTCCCGTCCCTGCTCCAGTGCATTGAGCTTGTACTGCAACTCCGCGATCCGGATCTGTGCCCGGATGATGTCCGGATGTGTGCCCGTTGCGGTCAGATATTTCGCCCGTGCGATCTCCTCGAAGTGCTGCGCCAGCTCGAGATTCTCCCTGGCGATCTGGATCGCGCTGGCCAGGTAGAGATACTCGTAAAACGCCTCCTTGACGTCGAAGAATAGTTGCAGCTCTCTCGCTTCGTAGCGTTTTCGGGCGGCTTTGGCCGCCGCTGCTGCCGCGTCCGTGCGGGCCTCGATCTTGCCGAACCACGGGAACATCTGCATGATGCCCGCCTGTTGGCGTGTCTGAAGCTGCTCGGTGAAATAGCCGTACGTGAATGTCGGATCGGGCAGAGCCTTTGCCTGGGGGATTTGCTCCAGGGCTGCCTTCCACTCCTCAAACGCCGCCTTAAGACCGGCATTGTGCAACGACGCGAATCGGAGGTATTCCTCCAAGGTCTGCGGCGCGTTGACATCCGCGGCAGGCGGCTGGGCCCCTGAGACAAGACCTGCAAGCCCCACGATAAGGATCACAGGCATAAACGTCGTTCGCTTGACCATCTAAAGTTCCTGAACCGTTCTCATTCTGAAGCCCAAGGCACTCAGCCGGGAAGTGCCCGGCGATTCATGTCAGAGCACCAGGCACAGGCACGCACTGCAATCCAGCCGCCCAAGGTCCTTCACCTACATAACGTTCATTCAGAGAAATCCGTTCCGCCTCTTGCGGAAAATCTCATGCGTAGTCAGGCTCGTTCCCAGGCTTCCATTTGATGTTGCAGCCCATGCTCGGCTTCTGCTCCTGCGGCGCGGGCCTGCCCTCCAGAACGGCATCCAGCGCCCTGCGCAGATCTTCGCCCGTCACTGCCACTTTGTTGCCGGGCCGACTGTCGTCCATCTGCCCACGATACACCAGCTTTCGATCCTCGTCGAACAGAAAGAAATCCGGCGTGCAGGCGGCGTGATACCTCTTGGCCACCTCCTGTGTGGCGTCATAGAGGTAGGGAAATGGAAAATCCATCCGCGCCGCAAACTGGGCCATCATCTCGGGCCCGTCCTCCGGATAGGCATCCACATCGTTGGCACTAATCCCCACAACGGCGACCCCTTTGGGCTGATATTCCCGGGCCAAATTCAAAAGGACGTACAAGATGTGCTTTACAAAGGGACAATGGTTGCACATGAACACGACAAGCAGCGCCTTGGCGCCATCGAAATCCGTAAGCGAAACGGTGCCGCCCTGCGTATCGGGCAAGCTGAAGTCGGGGGCTTTCGTCCCGAGCTCAAGCATCGCGGAAGCTGTCATCGCCATAATCCACCCTTTCCAAGGGATCACTCATGGAGATCTCTACATTCCTGTATGCAATCACAACAATTATGTTCGCAAGAGTCCGTACTGTCACGCTCTCATTCAGCGACTTTCAGCACGATCTTTCCGAACTGTCTTGCCTCCTCCATCTTCGCCATCGCATCGCGTACCCGGTCCAGCGGGTAGACCTCGTCGATTGTCGGTCGGAGCTGGTTCACGTTCACAGCCGTGAGCATCTGCTCGAAATCCTGTGTCGAGCCCAGGGTCGAGCCGAGAACGGTGAGCTGATTCCAGTAGAGGGTCCGAAGGTCTGTCTCAGCCTTTGCGCCGGTCGTGACGCCGCACAGGACAACCCTGCCGCCTTTGCGGACGCACGTAAAATCAAGCGGCCACGCCGCGGCGCCAACGGCGTCAATCGCCACATCAACGCCCCGGTCCCCCTTCTGCTGCCTGATCCATTCGACGACATTTGCCTCTTTGTAGTTGATTGTGTGATCGGCCCCGAGTTCTCGCGCGCGTGACAATTTCTCGTTGGATGATGACGTCACGAAGACCTCGGCCCCGATGCGTTTGGCCAGTTGCAGAACGCTGAGGGCGACGCCGCCTCCGATGCCGTGGATGAGCACGCTCTCGCCCGGCTTGACCTGTGCCCGGGTCATGAGCATCCGCCAGGCGGTGACATGCGTCAACCCCAGGGCCCCTGCCTCCTCGTCACTCAGGTGCGGAGGCTTGGGATAGCAGTTCGACGCCGGCACGACCGCCTGCTCGGCGAATGTCCCGTGCCGGCTGAGCCCCATGATCCCGAAGGATACGCACAGGCTTTGCTCCCCCCGCTGGCAGAACTCACAATGGCCGCAGCTCAGGCCGGGATTGACGATCACCCGATCGCCGACCCGAGGGCTATCAACGTTCAAGCCCACAGCCGTGACGATACCGACGGCGTCTGAGCCCAGGATGTGCGGCATTTTCAACTTGGTCCGGCCCATCCGCACCCAGATATCCAGGTGGTTCAGGCCCGCGCACAGGACTTTCAGCGCGACCTCCCCCGCGGCAGGCACGGAGGCCTCGACCTCCCCCACCTGCACAACGTCCAAGTCACCGTGCTCGCGTATCAGCGCCGCTCTCATACGCCGAACTCCTGAAATGAAATCGTGCCCGCCCCACATTCTGCATGGGACATGCGACCATTCCCTCACTATCGCGCATCTCACGCAGAACAGGATAGGGAAAGGGCTCACACGGAGCAAAAAAAGCACTCAGCCAGTCAACCTCGGTAAGACTGCCTCCGGGCTACTGTGCGTTCACGTCATAGCAGAACAGGACATCGGCATGGCGAAGATACAGCTTGCCGTCCGAGATGACGGGATGCGCCCAGGCAGGGCCTGAAGCTCCCGGCCGGTTCGGAGGCGTGAACGTGCTCTTGAGGTTGTACTTCTCCGGCGTCGCCTCGACCAGGGCAACCAGGCCGTTCTCATAGCGGAAATACAGGCACCCATCCGCGTACAAGACGCATCCGGAGCCCTTGCCCGGCTGATCGGTGTGCCACATGATCTTGCCTGTCTTCATTTCAACGCACGTGGGCTCACCCTTGTTGTGGTTGTGACCACCATAGATGTAATCGCCGACCTTCACAAACCCGCCGTGGTGGTTCTGGAACTGGCCCTTGTCGAGCCAATAGACTTCCTGGGCCTTGACGCCCCCGCCGTCAGCCACGAGCTTGAGCAGCGCCGAGCCCGTTTGATAAGCGGTGGACGTGAAGACATAATCGCCATCAATCACAGGCGTCGGGATGTTCGCCACCTTGTTGGCGACGCGATTGTAGCCCCATAGGAATTTGCCATCGGCAGAAACACTGACCACGCCTTCATTCGTGAGTTGCACGTACTGTTTCACGCCAGCGCCCTGGCTGATCATGATGGAGGAATACCCGGCCTCGTCCGTGCCGTTGGAGCCGATGTCGGGCATCGTACACTGCCAGATCATGTCGCCCGTCTTCTTGTTGAGCGCGGCGATGACGGCTTTGTGGCCGCCCGGCGTGCACAGCAGCTTATCACCATCGATCAGTGGCGATTCGCTGAACTTCCAACCGGGGTTGGAAGCCCCGCCCAGATCGGTCAGCAGATTCTTCATCCAGATCACTTTGCCGCTATCGGCGGCGATGCCGACGACGTTCCCATCCGTACCGATGGCATAGACGGAATCGCCATCGACCGTCGGCGCATCGGGGTCCGTCATCGTGCGTCCCACCCACTTTGGCCGCCCACAGCCGCTTCTGCGTCTTGAGATCATAGGCGTACACGAGCTGGGCCTTCTGGCCGTCCAGTTCGCCGTCGCCCATTGTGTAGAGCTTGCCGTTGGCGATGGAGACCGTGGAATATCCCGGTCCGAGACCGGAGATTTCCCAGAGCAGCTTCGGGCCGTCTTTGGGCCACTCCTTCAGCAATCCCTTCTCCTGGCAGACGCCGTCGCGGTTGGGCCCGCGCCATTGCGGCCAGTCCGCCGCCCCCACAGAACTGCTCAGAATCAGTGACGCCACACAGGCAACCACAGCCAACCTCACAGACATCGACATCCTCAAACCCCTTTCAAGCACTGCGTTTCACCTCTTCTGCGCGGGTACGTAGATGGTCCGCTGTAGATGTGACGATCAAACCGAAGCGATTATTTCACCCCGCTCACGTCCACGCAAACGAAATCCCCCACGGCGTTGCGGGCATAGATCCGCCCATTCGCCAGCACCGGCATAGTCCAGCACTTGCCCTCAAGAATCTGCGCCGACGCCAACTCCTTGTACCCGGTCGGTACGGCATCGACGATGGTCAATTTGCCCGCGTCGCTGAGCACGATCAGCTTGCCATCGGCTAACATCAGGCTGCCAACGCCGACGTTCGGGCCCGACCACTTCACGTCGCCGGTTTGGAAATCCAGGCACGTGACGCCTTTCGCCTTACCCGTATCCACGCCGTACACGTGTCCCTTCCACAGGACGGAGCTGCTCAGCCAGTTCTGCAGGTTCTTGTGACGCCAGATCTCGACGAGTTTCTCTGGCTCCATCCGAAACAGGGCCGCCCCGGTCCCCAGACCCGAGCACGCAAACAGCTTGTCCCCTGCCACGATCTGGTCGGGGATGTTCTCGTCGTGCATGGTGGTCCAGGGCTGCTTCCACAGGACCTGCCCGGTTACCGCGACAACGCTGTACAACTCTCTGTGCCCAAGAATCACGGCACAACTCTTGCCCTGCTGCTCGTAGGGCACTGCGGAGGCGTACCCCGCCGGACCCTTTTGGGCACCCCAGGCCAGTGTACCGTCCTGCTTTCGCAAGGCCGTGCCGTAGCTGCCCGCGTTCAGAATTATCAGGTCGCCTATGACGACGGGGGAGCCTGCGAGGCCCCAGTTGGGCGGCTCGATCCCGTAGTCCTTCCCAAGGTGCTTCTGCCAGACCACGGCTCCGCTTTGGGCATCGACGCAGAACACGTGTCCGTGCTTGCTCAGGGTGTAGACCTTGCCGCCCTCCACGGTGGGCGTCGCATTGGGGCCGCCTTCGTAGTTTTTCGGCTGCAAGGGGGACAGATAGGCATGTTTCCAGATCTCCGCGCCCGTCCCGGCATCGAAGCACCGCAGGACGTCTTGTTGCTCGGCTTCCTTGTTGTCCCCTTCCTTGCCGGTATTGCCAAAGGCATAGATGCGGCCGCCACTGACGGCGACGGAGGCAAAACCGGTGCCGATGGACTTGCGCCACAGGATCTTCGCGCCCCCTTCCAACCGGTCCCAGCGCCAGCCCGTCTCATTTGAAATGCCGTCATGATGGGGGCCCCGCCAGTTCGGCCAGTCGTCAGCGAGCGCGACGCTATTCCATGCAATTCCCAGAGAGACGACAACAACCGAGACAACGAATCGCAGTGACCTTCCCACCATGCCAACCCTTTCTGAACTTCAGTATTCACACGGACTTACGCCTTCAGGAGTATATTCCAAGCCTGTCAGCCTGTTCAAATCCATAGTAGCCATATATACTTGTCCCGGCAATAACAGTTCACCAAATTGTGAAGAGGAGATATTCATGAGAGATGTCACGCGTCGCGATTTCGTCAGGAGTTCCATGGTTGCCGGTGCCGCCGTTTCCGCCGTTGCCGGACCGATGGCCTCGGCCGCAGGTTCATCAGATGACAAGGTCAGAATCATCGCCATCTCGTGCAGTCCCCGCAAAGGCAAAACCACAGCCGCTGCGTTGCAGGTTTCCCTCGATGCGGCGAAGGAAGTCAGCCCGAGGATCGAAACTGAGTTGATCGAGTTAGCCGGGCTGAGGATCAATGGCAATGTCGCCGCGGGCGTCCCCCTGGGAGAGGGTGAACGGGATGACTTTCCGACACTCGTGCCCAGACTCAAGGACCCGAAGGTAGGTGGTATCATCATCGGCACGCCCGTCTACTTCGGCAACATGAGCTCGCTGTGCAAGGCCTTTCTGGAGCGGTGCATCGTCCTCTATCACCCTGACTACGTGTTGAGCAACAAGGCGGCCGGGGTCGTGGCGGTGGGCGGCTCGCGCAATGGCGGCCAGGAGGCGACAATCCAGTCGGTGCAAATGTCCCTTCACTGCCAGGAAATGGTCATTGTCGGCAACGGCCGGCCCAGCTCGCGCCTCGGCGGAACCGTCTGGAGCGGCGCCGAGGGTGGTGTGCTCAAAGACGAGTACGGCATGACGACAACAAAAGCCCTCGGCCGACGCGTCGCCGAGGTCGCCCTGCGAATGGCCCGGCCTGCTTAGGGCTCGCGATGCTCCTTAAAGGCCAGCGCGCCGGTGGGACAGGCTTGGACACATTGTGCCGCGGCGATCTGCAGGCCCTGAGCCAGGGAGGCGTCGAACGGCACGGCGACGCGCACGTCGAAGCCGCGGCCGATGAACGTCAGGCCGAGCTTCTCCTTGAACGCGGAGGCAATCTGGATGCAGATGCCACAACTGATGCATTTGCCCGGCTCGTAGATGATCTCCGGATGCTCGGTCCGCTGGATGAATCGCCGCCGGTCGGCCTTGTATCTCGCCTGCCGAGCATCGTACGCTTGTGCATATTGCCTCAGCAGGCAGTCATCCAGCTTGCGACAGTCACAATGCAGGCAACGAAGGGACTCCGCACGTGCCTCCTCCTCGCCAAAGCCGCCGGTGTAACTGGAGGGCTTGCGCCTGGCTTCACCACTGGCTGAACGCAGAAAGACCTCCATTTCCCCCTCCTGGAGCTTGCCCATCCGGCTGTTGAACGCTCGTCCGACTTCAATCGCCCGTTCGCCGGTCAAGTATCGATGGATGGATTCCGCCGCCGCCTTGCCGTCGGCAACTGCACGTACGGTCAATCGATGCTTTCGCACAACAGCGCCGCCCGCGAAGACCCCGGGGACGCTTGTCATGCTCGTGTGACCATCGACTTTGACACCTTCGGGTGACACATCGACGCCGAGGGAGGCAAGGTCATCGGCCTGCGACTCGCCGGCGGCGATGAAAACGGCATCGAACCGATTGCGGATTCTTTCCATCGGCACAGTGGCACCGACGCGTGTGCCGAATTGGAATGTCACACCGAGTCTCGCAATCTGTGCGATCTCGGCCTTCAGCACGTCACGAGGCAGGTTCTCCTCCGGCACGCCGTAGCGGAGCATACCGCCGGGCTCGTCATGGTCATCGAAAATGGTGCAATTGAAACCGTCTTGCTGCAGGTAGAAGGCCGCAGCCAGACCCGCAGGACCGGCCCCTATGATCGCGACACGCTTTTCCCGCTTTGGCGACAACGCCGGAATGAAGGGCGCAGCCGATTGCAGGTCCATGTCGGCAACATATCGTTTCAACAGGCAGATGGAGACTGCCTCGTCGTGCTGCCTGCGCCGGCAAGCTTTCTCGCACGGGGCGGGACAGATTCGACCCAGCACCGCCGGCAGGGCGATGTCGCGCTTGACAGTGGCGATGGCGTCCTTCAACTGGCCCGCCGCGATCTGGCGAATCATCTGCGGGATATTCATGTGAGCCGGGCAACCCATCTGGCAGGGACCCACGCAATCGCCCACGTGATCGCTCAACAGCAGCTCAATCGCCGCTTTCCTCGCCTCAAGCACTTCCGGACAATCGCTCTGGACCTGCATCTCGTCCCGGACGAGGGCGCCGCAGGCCGGCACGAGGCCGTTCACGCCCACCACCTTGACCACGCACACCATGCAGCTCGTTGCCGCCTCATGGCCGCGCAGGTGGCACATCGTCGGGATTGAGATCCCGAGCTTCTCCGCGGCGTCGAGGATTGTCGCGCCGACAGGGACTTGCACTTCGCGGCCGTCTATCGTGATCTTTGGCATGGCTATTCCACTCGAACCGCATCGGAGGGACAGACGACTTTGCATGTCCCGCACCGCGTGCACTTCTCGTCTATGACCTCGTGTTTCTCGTACGGCTTCATTTCAATGGCCTCCGTCGGGCAGTGCTGGGCGCAAAGCGTGCAGCCAATGCAGGCATCCGTGATGGTGTACTTGATCAGAGCCTTGCACTTGCGAGCCGGGCAGCGTCCCTGGACATGCGCCTCATACTCGTCGCGGAAGTACCGCATCGTCGAAAGGACCGGGTTTGGGGCCGTCTTGCCCAGCCCGCAGAGACTGCCCTGCTTGATGATTTTTGCCAAGTGTTCGAGTTCTTCGAGGTCCGCCGCCTCGCCCTTGCCAATACACAGCCGGTCGAGGATGTCCAGCATCCGGCGAGTTCCCACCCGGCAGAACGTGCACTTGCCACAGGATTGGTTTTGCGTGAACTGAAGGAAGTATCTCGCGATATCGACCATGCAGTCGGTCTCATCGAGCACGACCAGGCCGCCGGAGCCCATCATCGCCCCGGCCTCCGTGAGCGTCTCGTAATCCACGGACAGGTTGTCCCTCGTCGCCGGGATGCATCCGCCGGAGGGACCGCCCACCTGCACGGCCTTGAATTTCAGCCCGCCCGCGATGCCCCCGCCGATCTCTTCGACAATCTGGCCGACCGAAATGCCCATAGGCACCTCGATCAGGCCGCCCCGGGCCACCTTGCCGGCCAGGGCAAAGACCTTCGTACCCCTGCTCCGGCCTGTCCCGATTCGGGCGAACGCCTCCGCTCCGTTGCGAAGGATCCAGGGCACGGCGGCGTACGTCTCCACGTTGTTGATCAGCGTCGGCCATCCCCAGAGACCCTTCTGCGCCGGGAACGGCGGCCGCAACCTGGGCATCCCGCGACGGCCCTCGATACTCGCCATCAACGCCGTTTCCTCGCCACACACGAACGCCCCAGCTCCTGCCACGATTTTCAGCTCAAGCGAGAAGTCCGTGCCCAATATATGGTTGCCCAGGAAGCCGCGCTCGCGGCATTTCTCCAAGGCCTCCGTGACGCGTTTGATCGCCAGCGGGTACTCCGCGCGGATGTAGAGGTAGCCCTCACGGGCGCCGACGCATCGGGCCGCGATGATCATCCCCTCCAGAATCCGGTACGGGTAGGACTCCATCAGCATGCGGTCCATAAACGCGCCGGGGTCGCCCTCATCTCCGTTGCAGACGATGTGCTTTTTCTCGCCATCAGCGGCGCGAACGGCGGACCACTTGAGGTGCGTGGGAAAACCCGCGCCACCCCTGCCTCGAAGTCCGCTGCCCTCGATCTGTGCGATCACGGCCTGGGGATCGAGCTCCTTCAGCGCCTTCTCCATCGCTTTGAAGCCGTCATTCTGCAGGTATTCATCAATGTCCGTCGGGTCGATGTGGCCGCAGTGTTCCGTGGAGATGTGAATCTGACGATCGAGGAAGTCCGACACACCACGGTCCCGCACGTTGATCGGGTACCGTGTGACGGGCTCGGAGTCCTCATCGGTCAGCAGGCGGTCCAGGGTTGTGGATATTGCATTGGAGAGTCTCCGGTGCGGCCCCTTCACGCCAAAGTGCCGCTGGACGATTGGCGTGGCATCCTCCGGCTGCACCCGGGCATAGAGGAACGATGTCCCGTTCGGCTGCACGATCTCCAGCAGGGGCGTCTGGTGACACATGCCGACGCAGCCGACCCGCTTGACCGGCACCCTCGCGCCGGCCCGGGCCAGGGCATCCTGCAGAGCCCCATGCAATCTGCCACTGCCGCGTGCGACGCAACACGAACCCAGTCCGATGCGAATTTCCCCGCGGTCGCCGGGCTTCACACGCCGCAGGCGGCGCGGCCGCTCGGTGGCCCGGGCCTGTTCCAGCCGGAGAAAATCGTTGATGACCTTCGCGACGGTCTCCCGCGTCAGATGACCATACGTCACCTCGTCGATCTGCACCGCCGGCGCCAGCGTACAGCAGCCCAGGCAGGCGATCCGCTCGACCGTGAATAGCTTCTGGGCATCCGTGTCCTCCCCCTCAGGAATCTGCAGGTACCGGCGGAACTCCTCATAGACCTGCTCCGCGCCTTTGACGTGGCAGGCGGTGCCTACGCAGACGTGGATGATATGACGACCCGCGGGACGGTGGCGAAACTGGTCGTAGAACGTCGAGACGCCCGCGATGGCCGCCGGCGTGATCTCCGTCAGTTCGCAGACGCGCTGCAGGGCCTCCGTCGGTAGATAGCCGTAATGGCCCTGAATCGCCTGAAGAAGTTCCAGCACCTTCTCCTTGCCGGTGCCGACCTTCCCGACGATCTCATCAACGAATGTAAGATCCAACTGGTCCATAGAACTCAACAAACGACTCACGGGGCCTTGCCAATGCAGTACAGGTTCTCAGCCCCGCGCAGGTAAATCCGGCCGTCTGCAAATGCGGGGGAAGCGAAACACTCCTCGCCGAGCTCACACTTTGCGATCTCCTTGTACTCGGGCCCGATCTGGGCGATATGCATGATCCCTTTCATATCGAGCAGGTACAGCTTGTCGCCGACGATACCGGGGGATGCCCGGCACTCCTCCTTCAAATCCATTTCATAGACCTTCTTGCCGTCTTCCACGTTGCAGCAGAGCAGCAGGCCGCTGCTCTCGAGCGTATATACGTACTTGCCGTCACTGGCGGGCGAGCAGATGTCCGGTCCGCTGTCCTCCATGTGCCAGACAACGTGCGTCTTCGTGACGTCACCCTGTCCCGTCGGCTTGACGGCGACCACCTGAGAATACGGCTCGATCGCGATAACCAGACTGCCGGCATAGATCGGCGATGGGGCCACGTCGCCGCCCACGCACTCCGCGCGCCACAGCTCGACGCCATTGGCCGGGTTGTAGGCGATAACGAACGGCTTGGCCACGGTGATCAATTGGGGCTGGCCCGCCACATCGACGATAATCGGCGTCGTCCAGGAATTCGGCGTTCCGCGCTTCACTTCCCAGGCGACCTTTCCGGACTGCCCGTCCAGTGCGATAAAGCGCGACTTGCCTTCCGTGCCATCGCCCTGGTCGTATTGGATGAGAACGAGCTTTTCATAGGTCTCCAGCGAGCATGCGTAGCCATAGGAGTTGTCGGGCAGGCCCAGGTTCTTGTGCCACAGCCGCCTGCCCTGGAAGTCGAACCCGGCCACGTCGCCCGTGGGAAAGATCGCGTAGACCCGCCGGCCATCGGTGGCTACGGTCGAAGGCGCATAGGTCGTATCCTCCATGACGTTCAGCTCCTTGTCCTTCGGCAGCGGCACAGTCGGGACATCGCCCGTCCATAAGAGCTGACCCTTGGCGGCATCGAAGCAATATACCTGCCGCATATTCGGGTCCCCGCCGGAGAGGAAAACCCGGTCCTTCCAGACCACGGGGGAATTCCGTCCCGGCAGCGGCACCTTGGACTTCCACAAGATCCCATCGCCGGTCTTGCCGTTCCACTGCATGGGGACATTGGCGTAGGCGCTTATGCCCGCGCCGCCGGGACCTCGGAAGCGGGGCCACTGCTGGCGCATTTCCTCCGCGGTGGCGAACGCCGGTCCTGAATCTCCAGCCTGCGCGAATCTCACCCATCCACTCATAGCAACAGACAGTCCTCCGAGGACGAGGACTGCCAGAGCGCCAACCACCGCCAGCCGGGCCTGCTTTGCTTCTCTTATCTGCATCTGCCCCGCATCCGGCTGATGCCGTGGCCGGGGCAGTCCTTTCCTCATCTTGCCCGCGATCCCGCCCGCCACAATCATGACGATCACGCTGCCAAGCAGCATGTGCGTTGCCTTGTGGGCGAAATCCAGCCGCCAAATCCTGTCGCGGCGGATCTTGAGGTCCAGTTGGCGCACCTGCGATACGAGCTCCTGATTCGTCGGCTCTTTCTGCACCTGCAGCTTCATGGCCGCCAGCCTGTTCTCCCGCCACGGCCCGATGATGCCGCTGCCGATGAGGTTGACCACGAGCAATGCCGTAAAGATCGCTGAGAAAACAGCGGCTATAGTGGCCGTGTTCCGCACCATCCGGTATCGGACATCGCTGTCATGCGAACGAGTCTGTTCCGTTGTCTGCGCCATCAACGCCCTGCCATTACCTCTTTGCCCTTGTCCCACCGCTCGCGTTCCTTCGGACAGTACTGATAGCATCGCCCGCACGCAAAGCAACCCGCCCGGTCCGCCTCGTAGTCTATGCGCCGGCGTCGGACGGAAAGAGCCACGAGTTTGCCGCCGACAACAAGGCCGAGAAATCCGCCAAGCAACGCCCCCCCCAGAGCAAATCGGTCACGAATCGCCGTGGCCTCCTGGTAGAGCTCTTCACTGGTCCGCCCCGTCGCCCGAAATGCGTTGCTGGCGTTGGTCGTGCCTTCGACCTTCCCCGTCTCCTCCAGATAGACACGCTCCGCCGTTCGGACCCTCGGATGCACGCGAGCCAATCGCTCCTTCAGGGCATAGCCGCCCCAGCCGCCGGCGGCAACCAGCACTGGCAGCAGAAGAAGGAACAAAGCCAGCCGTCGCTTGGCGATCTTGTACTCCCCTTGTGGCCAGTCCCCAGTCGGCTCGCGGATGGCTCCGAAGGGGCATGCACCTTCGCACAGCCGGCACTTGACGCACTCGTTCGGCGTGATGGTCACGCGCCACTTGGACAGGCGGGACATTTGGCGGAGCAGAACGCCATAGGGGCAGAGGAAGCGGCAGTACGGCCGGCCGATGAACAGCCCGATCAACAGAAGCGAGGCACCGATGATGAGGACGTTCCAGTTGCCGCTCAGCCGGAAGAAACCGACGAATGGGTCGTATCGGCAGATGAGAAAGGCGTTGCCGATGGCCGCGAAGAGCACCGCCGCACCGAGATAGGTATATGCCCCCAGTCGCAACCCGCTCTCCAGCCAGCGCGGGACCGCGACGGGACGGATGAGCACCGCGTCCTGAATCGCCCCCAGCGGACACACGGCCCCGCAGAAGGTCCGGCCCACGAATAGCGTAAAGACCAGGGGGAGAACGAAGAATATGCCCGCGGTAATCGGGATGGCGTAGCCGCTGTCAAAAATCGTCAAAGTGACATTCTGGATCGCGCCGATAGGACAAATGCACCCATCGCGCCAGAATCCGAAGTACAGCAGGGCGGAGATCATCAGGACGTAGATGGCCCGACGGCTGCGCTTCCTGAGGATCAGATACGTCCCCAGCAGCAGGGCCGCGAGCAAGACCGCCGCGTCGATATACTCATAAACGGCTGCCCTGGCTGCCGGCGACGTCGTCTGTGGAAACTGGTAGCCGCTTTCAAACTCCGGCGGCGGGAAGCGCAGCTCGCCCATCGCGTTCAAAGACGGCATCAGCAGGACGACCAGAAAAGCTGTGATACGGGCCCAGCGCGTCATTGTGTCCGTTCGACTCCTTTGAGCAGGTACGGCTGGTCCGCCGGGACTCGCTTGAACGCCCCGGAAGGACACGCGGCCGCAATGGCGCACTCGTTGCAGTTCTTACAGCGGTCGTGACGCACTTGGAGGAACAGCGACCCGTTGCCGAAGGCCAGGCAGCCCTTGACGCACTTGCCGCAGCCGTTGCACAGAACCTCATCGATCGTGTACTCGTAATAGGGATCCTCGACGTAAGTCCGCTTGATCGCCCCCGTGGGACACAAGGCGTTCTCCGCGCTGGTGTCCAATGCGGTGGGCTCCGGGACCAGGTACCCCGTGCACAGATCGCAGTAGCCACACAGGGCGTACGCCTGCACGCACTTGACGGCGGACAACTCCAGCACGCAGTACGTGGCACAATTGCCGCACTGGATACAGACGTTCGGATCGATCTGCCAGACCATGTTGTCCCGGTTATTCCTGGCGGCGGTCAGGCCGGCGGCGGCACCCAGACCCCCGAGGCAGGCGCCCCAGAGTCCTTCCCGCAGGAACTTGCGACGATTTATGCTGTTGCCGTTATCTGCCATCGTGAATCCTCGCGGACGCGAGCTTGGCCGAAAGCGCGCGGGGTAAACCACAATCCTCGAAGACTTCGCAGCCGGAGCAGACCCCCCCACTGACGCACGTGCCCTGCCGCACAAGCCTGCGTCGCTTCGTGACGCCGATGCCGCCGGCAACTCCGAGCAGCGCCAGGCTCACGTTGCGGAGCATGCTGCGAAAGAACTGCCTGCGAGCATGTATAGGCTCTTTCATCATTTCACTTCTTTCCTGCTGAAGATCTTGACCACGTTGTCAGTCGTGTCGAGGACATAGATCCGCCCATCCGCGCCCGCGGCCACGTCGAACGCGGGCCCCTGGCATTCCTCGGGAGTCTCACAAATCTTCATCAGACTGCCGTCGGTCAGTTGTGCCGGGCCGGCGACCACACCGACGAAGCCACCGTCGCTATTGTAGATTTTCACCCGCACCAGCCCTTTTTCGCTGGTGACGAAGCCGCCGTCGGGCAGGATCGCGAAATTCACGGGATTGCAGCAGCCACAGAAACCCTCGATCTTGACGGAGCGCTGGCCCCACCAGAATTCAAGATTGCCGTCGAGCGTGTACGTCTCGATTCGGTTTCGCCCCGGGTTGGCGACGCGGAGCAGGCCATCACGGGAAACCGCCACGTCGAAATGAGGACTTGGAATCACGAGGCCCGGGATGTCCCTGTCGGGGTCCTTCTCGCCGACGTGGCCGACGAGCGTGCCGGCGGTGTCGTAATGCAGCACGACCCGATGGCCGGCGTCCGCGACGAAGACGCTGTCCTCGTGCCTGGCGATGCTCGTCAGGACGGCTTCATCCCCCAGGCTGTCCCACGACGCGATGCTCTTGCCCTCGGCGTTGAGGACTTCGACGTGATCCGCCAAGCCGACATAGATGTTGCCATTCTCCACGACCATCAGGCATCGCGGCTCGCCTGACAGCTCGATCATCCGCTCGGAATTGCCCGTGCTGCCGAACACTCGAATTGCCTTGTCTCCGGCAACATACATCCGACCGCCTGAGTCCAGAGCGATAGCCCGCGACTGCTTGAAGCCCGTGCTGATCGCCGGGCCGGACTCGGCGTAGAGGATGAGATTGGGATCGACCTTGGCCAGCTCGGCGAGGTCATAGGCGTACTCGCCGCTCAGGCCGCTGCCCCTTTCGCCCGTCGTATCGAGCCGCAGGACTGCAACCACCGCGAGCACAACCGCCGCAACAACAAGCGCCGCGACGGCCCACCGGGTGTCTATCTTTCCCAAACCTCTCTGCACGGCCTTATCCTATGCCCTTATCTGACAATCATTTACGGAAAGTCCATCATAGCAGATCGACGCCGTTTCATCAACGCCCTACCGGCCGGCAATGTCGAGACACACCATGTGCGTCAGGTCGCGTACGATCAATCGGCCCGAGGCGACAGCCATCGGTCCCCACGTCTCAAGACCGTCCATGATCTTGGCCCGGGCCAGTGGCGTGTACCCCGAGGATGCCGGCTCGACGAGCGTCAGCACGCCCGAATCATCGAGGACATAGAGGAGCCCGCCGGCGATCACGTACGGGCCGTAGCCGAACCGGTTCGCACTCGTGCTGCCCCAGACCACGTTGCCCTCTAAGTCCAAGCAGATCAACTGCTTGTCCATGCCGACACCGTAGATGTAGCCGCTGTAAAAAATCGGGGTCTGCTGCATCGTGCCAAAGACATCCGTCGCATACCTGAATTCCGTCCGGGCGGTTATTTTGCCGTCGGTTCTCCACGAGCCGGAGCATGGCGCACCCGTTGTCGTACTGCCCATAGCCGGCGGTCAGGAAGATCCGATCCTCTCCGACCACGACCGGCACCGGCACGTTCGTCCGCACCTTCCATTCCTCTGTCTTCCACAGGACCGTGCCATCGGTCGCTGAGACGCCGACGACTCCGCCGGCATCGGTTGATCCGCCGCAATAGACGTAAAAGCGTTTTCCCTTGAATTCCATGGGCGCGACCGATGAATGCGTCATCACCCACTTGTCCGGGTTCGGAGTCTTCCAGGCGATCTCGCCCGTGGCGCACTCGACGGCGATCATGAGGACATCGCCGGCCGGGGCGATGATTGCCATGCCCCCGTCGATCAACGGGCACTGCGCCGCATACCACTGAGGGATCACTGTGCCGAATTCCTTGACGAGATTCAGCATCCAGCGGAACTCGCCCGTGTTCGCATCGAGGCAGGTCACGTGCCCTTTGGGCCCCAGCGTAACGACGTACTTATCCGTCACCGCCGGCACGGTCCGACTCATGCCGTGAAATCGCTTGATCTTCACTGGGTACGAGTACCGCCAGATCTCCTTGCCGTCCGTCAGCGAGAGGCATCGAACGGCATCGGCCTGCTTCGCCTGGTCATAGTCGAGGATGTAGACCTTGCCGCCCAGGACTGCCGCCCCCGCATAACCTTCACCAACTTCGACGGACCAGAGGACGCGAGGCCCCCCTTCGGGCCATTGC
The DNA here is from genome assembly GCA_963708075.1 of Sedimentisphaerales bacterium. GTDB lineage: Bacteria > Planctomycetota > Phycisphaerae > Sedimentisphaerales > Anaerobacaceae > PLanc-01. The sequence goes on along the minus strand of OY970194.1, from coordinate 1,245,061 downwards.
CTGCTCAACGCCACCTTCTCGGGGCTGATGCCGTCGCCGTTGGGCCCCCGAAGCCTGGGCCAGGCGCCCGGCAGGTCCGCGGGAACCCCATCCGACTTCGTCAGCGTACCGGCGATCTTGATGGCATCACTATCCCCCGGCGCATTTGCCGGCTTGTTGTCGGCGCCGGGCAATCGCTCCTTAAGCTCCACGGCCGCATCGGCGCTGAGCCAAAGGTACATCAGCCCGACAACGCCAGCGACGGCGAATACCATCGGTATGATATCGGCAATCGAGAATCTCTTCATCCGTCACCCGAAATCATTCATGCCTCAGGGCGTCCAGCAACCTGCCGCGCAGGGCCAGCGTTCCCGCGAGCCACACCCATACGGCCCCGCTGACACCTACGGCGGCAACCGTCACCAGCAGTCCGGCGAACGGGACTTGTCCGCCCCGTGACTGCAAGGCAGGGATCACAGCCACAATCGCCGCGATCACTCCACAGCCCAGGCCAGCCAGGCACAGAGGCCAATGCTCGTAGAATACCATGCGTCTGAGACGCCCTCTATCGAATCCCACGGCCCGAAGCATCGCCAGCTCGCCACGCCGTTCGAGCATGTTGCGAAGCACGACCAGCCCCAGGCCGATACTGCCGAGCACAAGTCCCAGGCTGCCGAGCACCGCGAAGATCGACAGGTACGTGTTTTCCACTGCGTTAAAGACGGCCAGCCGCTCTTGCGTCGGCGTCAGCACCAACCCATAATCCCTGAGACCCGACGACAGCTCTTGCGCCACGACATCTGTCTTGTCGGCCGAGACGTCGATCAGGAACACCTGGTAGCCGTCCACGGATGGGAACCGGGCCGTAAACTCATTCTCCGCGATGACCAGGCTCCCCTGCAAGACCGAACTTTCCAGCATGCCCACGATTCGCACGCGGAACGGCCGGCCCATCTCGTCCGTGTACTCAAGCTCATCGCCGACCTTCTTGCCCAGAGCCCACTTGACCGTAGGCTCATCCCCCACGGCCGGCACGAATTCGCCCCGCGGGTCCGGCCGAAGCAGGTCCCATCCCCGGCCTTGCTCCGCTTCGGCTGCGAATGTGAATGCCTGTCGGTCCTTCAATGCCTCTATCTGCACGCCCAGCAATCGCGGCTGCTGCGCTCGATTCAGGTTGAGACAGCTTGCATCATCGCCCTCGCGCACGCGGAATTGGACTGCCCCGACACCGGCCAGCCTGCCGCTGTCAAGCCCGAGTTCCTTCCGCCCGGCCTCGCCGTTCAGGTCGTAGAGGATCCCGACGGACGACTCACCATACAAGACAAAGCCGCCTGCACCGGACGCCCTGCTCGCAGGCCCCGCCGGCGGACTGCGGCGATTCGCCCCGACCGCCACGACCATGAATACGCCGCAGGCCAGCAGTGCGATGACGGCCAGACTGCGCCGCTGCGCCGCGTCGCACTGCGGAAGCCGAGCCCTCTCAGCGAAACCAGAGGCCTGTCCCAGCCCCCGAGGATTCGTAAGGCCGCGTGACTCAGAGCCAGGGTCCCAAGCAACAGCAATGCGCCGGCGCCGAAGAACGCCCCCGCGACGGCCTGACTGTCCCCGCCCGCCACAATCGCTACGAGTACGGCTGCGCTGATGAACGTCACGACAGCCACAGCAATCCCGATCCTACCCCGCGAACGGGATTTGCGGGTTGTCAAGCCTTCCTCCAGATTGCCCGTCAGCAGTTGGCGGATGGGCCGGGCCGTCTGTCGGCGAAGCGTGATCCAGATCGCGAACCAGGCGGCACACAGTCCACCGAGCCCACCGGCGACCAGACTCATGCCATCCGCGTGGAACTGAATCCTGGCGCCGGCGACGGCTCCCTTCCAGAACGTGGAAAGGCCGTAGACGATCAACTGCGTATAGAGCAACCCGGCTCCGACGCCGATGATTGTGCCGAGCAATGCGATGAGTCCGCCTTCAGCCAGAAGCAGACGCTTGATCCGTCTCGCGGGCCAGCCAATCGCCAGAAGCATCCCAACCTGCGAGCTGCGGCCCTCCACGCCGAACACAAAAAGCAGTCCCGTGAGAATAACCGCAGAGGTGATCAGGAACATGCTTAAGCCAAGGAAAAGCTCGCCGAAATCGGTCCCCTCGCTGCCTGCCCGCAGGCCTCGCTCCCGCACCGGCTGAAAGAGCAGACCCACCACGGCAGGGTCGATCGTGCTCCTGAGCTGCTGATCGAGTTCCTGCGCGAGCCCTTCGCGCCACCGGTAACGTACGGCGGTCAGGTTCCCATAGCGGTTGTGCCAGGCCGCCTGTCCGGCTTCCAGTGTAACGAAGGCCTTGGGCGTGCCCCGATAGTCATCCCAGTACTTCTCATCCTTTGGGCGTATGCTGTCAAGGTTGATCGGAATGCCCGGCTTCCAGTCGCGACAATTGTCGACATCCGCCAGGCCAGGGAATTCCGGCATCAGGTTCGGGTCCCTTGCCGGACCATCGAGAGGAACAATTCGGACGATCTTGAAGGAACGCTGCGCCTCGACAAGCCGACGCCCGGAACCGATGACGTAGTACGCGAGATCCAGTGAGTCGCCAATCCTGGCCCTCAGATCGTCGGCCAGCCACTGGTTGACCACGATCTCGTCGGATCGCATACCTGACGGTAGCAGGCTCGCTGCGCCCGTGTCACCATCCATCGCCGCCACCATGGAATACGGCGTTGACTGGTCGCCCAGGCGAATGCTGTTGACGAAATACGTCAGTGTGCCGGCCGCGCTGCTGTCGACCTTCATGGCTGCGGCGGCAAGCGGCTCGTCGATGAAGATTCGCCCGCTGCGAAGCTCCAGCACGTTCTGCTGCTCTAAGTGGCGAAGTTCCAGCCCCGCGTCGGTCAACTGCCAGGTCTTTTGCACAGCCGCATTCACCTGCGCCGCCGTGATTCCGGACTCGGGTCCGGCCGCAAGCAGCACATTGACCCGATCTTCCTGCCCGACTTGCTTCCCCAGCCAGACCAACGGGACAAACACATTAAGCGGGGCCGCCTGGTTCGCCTGGAGATCGAATCGGCCGAAGGCCGAATCGCCCGCCACAGCCCGGACCTTCAAGCGAGCGGCAATCGTTCGGTCCTCGTCAGATACCAGCGGGACATCACGCGGCATGACGCCCGATTTCTCGACCCGCAGGACTATCTCATCGCCGGGAGCGACTCGAAGCTCCTTTGCCACAGACTCGCTCACGATGACGCTGCCATTCGCACCTCCCTCAAATGGATTCTGCCCCGGGCCGGCGGCGTAGAACCTCTCGTTTACACCAAGTACGCGAGCGCGGTTGATTCGCCGGGAGCCGTCCTCGTTCGTGATGATACCAGGGACCTGCAAAACCGGGGCTATCGTGCCGTCGAGTTGCTGTTGCAGATCGTCGGCAAGCTGGGCCCGAAAGAAACGGCCCTGGGGCAGGACGGCAAATTCGATCCGGCCCAAACGGGCATCAAGTGTCCTGTGAAGCGTGTACTGCACCGAATCGCCGATCGCCAGCGCGCCGGTCAGCACCGCCGTCGCTACGGCCACGGCCAGAAGGACTGCCGCGTTGGTCCGCCAGTAGAAACCCAGACTGCGAGTGACGAGGCGCCAGAAACTCATGAGCGACCTCTGTCGTGCAACGTCCCGCCGCTCAGTTCCATGACGCGCCCAATCCGCCCGGCCAGCTCCCGTGAGTGTGTCACCACGACCAGCGCCACTCCCTCATCGCGGTTCAACTCGACCAGCAACTCGGCGATGCTCTGTGAGGTACCTTCGTCCAGCGAGCCGGTCGGCTCGTCAGCCAGCAGCAGCTTCGGCCCGTTGATGAGGGCCCGCGCCACGGCGACCCGCTGGCGTTGCCCGCCGGATAGCTCCCCGGGCCGATAGGACATGCGATCCTTCAGGCCTACGCGGTCGAGCAACGCCTCCGCCCTTCCGCGCAGGTCTTTCGGTGACGCGTCATTTCGCCCGGCCAGGGTGGGCACGACGACATTCTCCAACACCGTGCACTGGGGCAGCAGATGATGCAACTGGAATACGAATCCGATCTCTCGGCTGCGTATCCGTGCGAGTTCGTCATCGGCAAGGTCCGCGAGGTTCCTTCCGTCAAACATGACGCGGCCGGTCGTCGGGTGGTCCAGGCCGCCGATGATGTTCAGCAGCGTGCTTTTGCCACATCCGGAGGGACCGACGATCACAATCGACTCGCCCCGCCCAAGGTGCAGCGTGATGCCTTTCAGCACGCTCACCGCATCGGGCCCATCCTTCCCGCCGTAACTCTTCGTCACATCGATAAGCTCGATCATCATGTCCCCGTCAGGATTTGCGGACCACCTGCTCGAAAATGCGGACCATTTCGGCCGCGGTCTGTTCAATGCTGAAGGCCTTGAGCATCCCGGTGCGGCCCTGGGCGCCGAGCCGTCGGGCCGCCTGCGGGTCCAGCAGCAAAGGCGTCAGAGTCTCGGCGAGTTCTTCCGCCGTATTGCGCTCATATAGCACACCGCCGCCGGTCAAGGCAAGGGTTTCCGGGAAGCAACCGATCGCCGGCTCAACCACCGGCACACCCATCGCCAACGCCTCCAGCACGTACAGCCCGTACGCAACGGGCTGCGGCTCGGGCACCGACAGCACGGAAAGACCCCTCAGAAACTCCAGCTTCGCATCGCGGTCGAAGGCCTGCAGGAACTCGACGTCATGGAGAACACCTGCCGCCGCCAGCTTGCCTCGCAGCCGTTCGATAAACGGCTCGTCGCCGGCGCTCCTGCCACCGGAAACGCGAAGCTTCGCAGAGGCCAATTTCTCGTTCTTCTTCAGGAGAATGAAGGCATCGACCAGTCTCTCCAATCCCCGCTCCGGGCACATCCGAGACAGAAATCCGACGGTCGGCGTCACCGGGTTCCCGCCATCCGGCTTGTACAGATCCAGCTCGACGCCCGTGCGGACCACGTGCATCCGGGCAGTCTCCACTTTCAGTCGCGTCAACATGGCGCCGGCGTAGTACTTGCTGACGGCCAGGAACGCGTCAATGTCGTGCACCCTCTCATGGATGACCGCCCACGCCTGCTCCGCGTACGGCGAGCTCAGGCCGTCGAGGAATCCATCTTCATCCTGCAACAGGCAGACGACGGGCGTGCCGAGCCTCTCCTTGATCCGCCGGGCCAGGCCGGCGAGCAGCACGTTGGACAGGCACACGAGATCAGGCTTCTGCCGGTCCGTCACGAGCCAGTCCACGAACCGGTCGAGTTCCTTCACCTGCCGGCCGTCTTCCCCCTGCAGCATCGAGATCGTCGTTTCACCGAGATCTCGCGCGTTCGTCATTCCGGCTTTGCGGCCAACCCATTCGAGCAATCCACGGGAGTCAAACCATCGGTCGATCCATCGTGGCGTTCTGCGAAACAATGAGAGCTTCTGCTGGAGATAGACGTTGACGCCGCCGAAGAAGATCGGTGCGTTGCTGACCTGCTCGACTTTGTCGGCCTGCAAAGGCAGGTACAAGGGCACCATCAGTATGTCATGGCCGAGCTTTCGCAGCGCTTTGACCAGGGCGATGTCACGCAGACAGTTCTCGCAGTAGAAATTGTCCCCGGACCCGGGAGTGATCTGGACGATCCTCATGGCGTTTTGCCCCCGTCGGCCGGCTTGGGCCCGAACGCATAGACGTAGCCATCGTCGCAACCGACCACGACGAGCCCACCTGCCACGGCGGGTGAGGAGGTCACAGGCTGACCGATCTCGTAGGACCAGAGTTGTTTCCCATCCGTCAATCGGAGCAGATACAGCCGGCCATCATCGCTGCCGACGATGACCTTGTCGCCGCAGATCGCCGGCGAGCTGTTCACCTCGCCCAGGGTCTTGAACATCCAGACCTGCCGGCCATCGTCGCGGCGAAGACAGTGTACGTGATTGTCCCGGCCGCCGAAGACAACGAACTCGTCGCCAACGGCCGGTGAGGAAAAGAATGGGGCGTCGCTCTGATCATATTTCCAGACGGTCTTGCCTGCCTTGACATCGACTTTGAGGAAGACGTTCTCGTAGTTGCCGACGTAGATTTCGCCGTCGAGAAATGCGGCGGAGGCGGCGATATACGAGCCGCTGTCGATCTCGGAGACCTTCGAGCCATCGGCGAGAGAGACCACGTGGATGATCGCATCGCAGCCGCCGAAGGCGCACTTGCCATCATCCACCGCGGGCGAACCGTTCACGTAATTGCCGGTTTCATACACCCAGACTTGCTTGCCGCTGGAGGCGTCCACACAATGCAGCTTGTTGTCATAGCTGCCGACGAGAATCCACGTCCCCTGTCCGTCCGGAGATCGCGTCCAATTGGCCGCTCCGAGGATCTGGCCCTCCGTCTCGTATTTCCACTTCAACTCGCCGGTCCCGGCATCCAGCGCGTAAAGCCAATTGTCCCCCGAGCCCACGAAGACCCGTCCGTCGAGCACACAGGGCGCTGCCTCAATGGAATCGCCGGTCTGGTAAGACCAGATTTTGTTGCCAGTCTGCAGGTCGAGGGCATATACGTTCTTGTCGGATGAGCCAACGAAAACGCGTCCACTGGATATTACGGGAGAGGACTTGACCTCGGCATCGGTCCTGAACTTCCAGCGGAGGGTCAGGGAGTCGGCCAGAGTCCCCGAGGCAACGCCGCGAAGATTTGGGCTGCCATGGAACATCGGCCAGTCAGCCCCGCCGGATGGGGCAGGTGCGGCCGCCGGCATCTGTTCATCGCCATCGCCGTTCGGGGCTGAAGCCATGGGCCCGATGCCGCCTCGCATGACGAAGAAAACCGCCAGGGCGAGGACAAGAATCGTGACAAAGGCAACCCAGATTGCAGCGCGCGTAGACATCGTCGATACTCAGCAGTCCTTCGAAGCCACTCTTAACGAGACTGTGGTACAGCTACGTACCGTACGGCGATGCTCACATGATAGTTCACAACCCCACGGGACACAAATGGTCCCGCGTCGGACGAGCGAGCCTGCTACTTCAGGTCAACCAGGGCCAGGCGCTGCCCCTGTATGCCTTCGGCATCGGACTGGAAGATCTCGATCTTGGTGGGGACCAGCGCGCCATCCTTGACGATCCGGGCATAGTTGTAGCCGCGAACGATAAGGAATTTCTGCGTAACCGGATTCCCCAGCCAGATGATGTCGACAAGCGAGCCGTTCTGGTTCTGGTAGTAAACGCCCTGCGTCCAATAGGGCTCGATGACCGTGGTCTTTTCGCGCCCCAGTCTCTTGGAGACGATCTGCGTGGCCTCGAATTTTGCCTCGATCGGGTAATACCATGCGCCGCTGATCATCACGGGGATGGGCTTACGCAGGAGGGTCGCCTTGTCCCGGAGCATGCGCACAGGCGCCGTCGTGATCTGGAGCATGGCCTCGGCGTAATCCCGATAGCAGACACTGAGAGGCGAGACATCCATCTTGCCCTCGCCATCCAGCACGTGGTACTGCCCTTCCGCAATGCGACAGGTAAACCCGGTCTGGGGCTCCTGGGCGGATATCTGGATCGCGTTGCCCCATGGGCACAGGTCGAACCGGTGCTTCGTCAGGTAGTAGCTGCCATCCGTCTGATAAGCCGTGACGACTCCATCGAATGTGAGCCTCTTGCACTGCGTCCATGTGGCCAGACCGCCCGTAGCCTCTATCGCCGCGGCGACATGAGGCGGCGCAGCCGGCAATGCCTCCTGATCCGGCCCCGTGGCCAGCAGGTCCAAGTCCCCGGATGAGTCCTGCGCCTGCCGGCCACAGCCGGTCAAAGTCAAGGTCGCCAACGCAATCAGTACGGCTCTTCGAGTCACCCTCGTTGTCATATCATTTTCCTATGACTGCTTTTCGCCTTCGGGACCTGGCTTCGGAGCCCCCTGCTGGTCCTGTCCACATTTCAGGCCGGCAAGCTGCTCCATCAATGCATATCGTTCAACAGCGTCGCGGTTGGCGAGCTTCATCAGCTCCGCCGCCGCTTCCGGTTTCGACTGCTTCAGCGAACGGTACCGGTCCTCGTTGTATGCATACTCGGAGAACTCCATGGTCGGCGGCTTGGAGTCGAGCTGCAGCGGGTTCTTGCCCTGCGCCTTGAGCCGGGGGTCGAACCGGTATAACGGCCAGTGACCGCAGGCCACCGCCTTCTTCTGCTCCTCGTAGCCGGTCGTCAGATTGAAGCCCTGATTGATGCAGTGAGAGTAGGCGATGATCAACGAGGGGCCCGGATAGGCTTCCGCCTCGGCAAAGGCCTTCACGGCCTGACTCGGATTGGCGCCCATCGCCACCTTGGCGACATAGATATTCCCGTACACCATGGCGAGCAGGCCCAGGTCTTTCTTCGGGGAGGGCTTGCCGGCCGCTGCGAACTTCGCCACGGCCGCCCGCGGCGTCGATTTCGACATCTGACCACCGGTGTTCGAGTAAACCTCGGTGTCCAGCACGAGCACATTGACGTTCCTGCCGCTGGCCAGCACGTGATCCAATCCGCCGTAGCCGATGTCATAGGCCCAGCCGTCGCCGCCGACCGCCCAGACGCTCTTTCGGACCAGAAAGTCCGCCACGGTGAGCAGGAGCTTGCATTCGGCGCAATCGCCGCTCTTGCGGCACTGCGTCTTCAATTGCTCGACGCGGCCGCGCTGCTCTTCGATGGCGTTCTGTTCAGGATCATCGGCCTGGGTCGCCGCCCGGATGTCGGACGCCAGTTGCCCGTCCACGCATCCTTTCTGGACCACTTTGTCGAGTGCATTCAGTGCGATCAGCTTGAACTGATCGACGGTCAGTCTCATGCCCATCGCGAATTCGGTGTTGTCCTCAAAGAGGCTGTTGCACCAGGCCGGGCCGCGACCGTCCGGACGCGTCGTATAGGGCGTCGTCGGCAGGTTGCCGCCATAGATGGACGAGCATCCGGTCGCATTGCCGATGTACGCGCGATCGCCGAACAGTTGAGACAGCAGCTTGACGTAGGCCGTCTCGCCGCAGCCGGCGCAGGCGCCCGAGTATTCAAACAAGGGCTGGATCAACTGGCTGCCTTTGACCGTGTTCGCCTTGAACAGCGAGCGATCCGTGTTCGGGATCGAGAGGAAGAAGCTGTAGTTGGCCCGCTCGCGCTGGCGGATCGGCTCCTGCATTTCCATGTTGATGGCCTTGCGGCCGGTCGGCTGCTTGTCCGGGCCGCGCTCGATGCCGGGGCAGGTCTGCACGCAGGCCCCGCAGCCGGTGCAGTCTTCCGGAGCCACCTGGACGGTGAACTTCAGGCCCTTGAATTCCTTGCCCTTGGCCTCGGCGTTTTTGAACGTTGAGGGGGCCTTTTCAAGCACCTTGGGATCGTACGCCTTGATCCGAATCGTGGCGTGCGGGCACACGAACGAGCACATGCCGCACTGGATGCACAACTCCGGCTGCCAAATCGGGATGTTCACCGCGATGTTTCGCTTCTCGTACTGGGTCGTACCCACGGGGAACCGGCCATCCACCGGGAACTTGCTGACCGGCACGGAGTCGCCGCGCATCGCCATCAGCTCGGCGGTGACCGTCCGCACGAACTCCGGAGCATTCGCCGGCACTACCGGCGGCAGCTTGATCTTGCTCGTGACCTTGCCCGGAACCTTGACCTCGTACACCCGGTCAATGGCCTTGTCCACGGCGGCATTGTTCATCTCGATGACCTTCTCGCCTCGCTTGCCGTAGGTCTTGCGAATGGCGTCCTTGATCTGTTTGATCGCCTGATCGAGCGGGATGATGTTGCTGATCTTGAAGAACGCCGTCTGCATGATCACGTTGATGCGGGCGCCGAGCCCGATCTCCTGGGCCAGCGAGATCGCATCGATCACGTAGAACCTGGCCTTCTTGTCGATGATCTGCCTCTGGATCTCCTGCGGCAGGGTGTCCCAGACCTTGTCTGCACCGTGGAACGTGGTCAGCAGGAACGTGCCGCCCTTGCGCAGCGAGGCCAGCATCTCGTACTTCTCGAGGAAGCTCGGATTATGGCACGCCACGAAGTCCGCCTGGTTGATCAGGTACGGACGCTGAATGGGCTTTTCGCCGAACCGCAGGTGCGAGACCGTCATGGTCCCGGCCTTCCTGGAATCATATACGAAATAGGCCTGGGCGTAATTGTCGGTCGACTCGCCGATGATTTTGATGGAGTTTCTGTTGGCGCCGACCGTGCCGTCCGAGCCCAGCCCGAAGAACATCGCACGGTACATTCCCTCGGCGGGAATCTGGAAGGAGTCATCGACGTCAAGACTCGTGTTCGTCACATCATCGATAATCCCGACCGTGAAGCCCCTCTTCGGCTTGGCGGTGTCGAGATTGTCGAATACGGCCTTGACCATCGCCGGAGTGAATTCCTTCGAGCCCAGGCCGTAACGGCCGCCGACGACCACAGGGTATTTGTCGAACGGCGAGATGCCGTCGGCCATCGCTTCGCCGATCGCGGTCCGGATATCGAGGTACATCGGCTCGCCCAGCGCGCCGGGCTCCTTCGTCCTGTCCAGCACGGCGATCTTCTTGACGGTCTTGGGCAGGATCGCCATAAAATGCTTCGTGCTGAACGGCCGGAACAGCCGCACCTTCACCACGCCGACCTTCTCGCCCTGCGAGTTCAGATAATCGACCGTCTCGTGCACGGTATCGGCGCCGCTGCCCATGATGATGATGATCTTCTCGGCGTCGGGTGCGCCGACGTAGTCGAACAGCTTGTACTGGCGGCCGACCAGCTTGGCGAACTTGTTCATCGTCTCTTCGACGATCTTTGGCGTAGCCAGATAGAACGGGTTGCAGGTCTCGCGGCCCTGGAAGTACACGTCCGGGTTCTGGGCGGTGCCGCCGATCATCGGGTGCTCCGGCGTCAACGCCCGGGCCTTATGCTGGGCCACCAGGCTGTCGTCAATCATCGCACGCATGTCATCGTACGTCAGTTCTTCGACCTTCTGCTCCTCGTGGCTCGTGCGGAAGCCGTCGAAGAAGTGCAGGAACGGCACGCGGGAGGCCAGCGTCGCCTGCTGGGAGATCAGGGCAAAGTCCATCGCTTCCTGCACGCTGGACGCACAGAGCATGGCCCAACCCGTCTCGCGGCAGGTCATGACGTCGCCATGATCGCCGAAGATGGACAGTGCGTGGGTGGCCAGGGAGCGGGCAGTTACATGAAAGACCGCGGGCAGCAATTCGCCCGCGATCTTATACATATTCGGAATCATCAGCAGCAGACCCTGCGAGGCCGTGAACGTCGTCGTCAGCGCGCCGGCCGTAAGGGCCCCGTGCACGGCCCCCGCCGCACCCGCCTCAGACTGCATTTCGGTGACCGACGGAACGGTTCCCCAGATGTTCATCTCGCTCTTGGCGGTCTTGGCATCCGCGATCTCGCCCATCGGGGAGCTCGGCGTGATCGGATAGATCGCAATGACTTCATTCGTCGCATGGGCGACGTGCGCCGCCGCCGCGTTGCCGTCAATCGTCACCATTCTACGCTTCATATCATCTCCACTTCTGTAAAGTATGAACAGTAAAGCACTTAGCTTAAGAGCCTCCCCTCGCGGGCGGCCTCTAAACTACGTCCTGTGCGCCCACTTGCGCAAAAAGCGGTCCCCTGCGTTCACGCAAATTGCACACAGAAGACCCGACCTTATACACTATGCCGGCCGCTCAGGCAACACAAATCTCCCGCCGGAAAAGGGGCTATTGGTCCAGGCCGAACAGGTCCATCCACTGTTGTGTCTCGCCCTCGGTGAGCCCTTCCTTCTTCCCTTTTGGCTCCTTCTTCCGGGGCTTTCCTCGCCGCAGTTCCTTCTGGACCTCCTCCCAGAAGTCCTCGGACTTGACGGCGGTCGCCTTGCGCACCGCTGCGGCCTTGCGCAGCCTGCGGTCGCTGCTGACCACCGTCAGCCGCCGCGGAGCCGTATTGGCCTTGATCTTCTCCTCGATGACACTGTCGCTGTCCTTGTGGAAACCGGCGAAGATGACCTCGATGTTGCTCACGCTCTCGAAATCATCCCGGCGCGCCGGCCCGCCGCCGTCAAACACGACCTGGCCGTCTTCCGCCATTAGCGCGAAGTACCGGCTCAGAACCCGGCACAGATCGATCTCCCTCGTAATCTCCCGCTCGTCAAAGCTCTCATGGAGCGCCCACAACAGGTTATTCCCATCCACAATCGTCATAATCTCAGTGCCCCTCGGTACGTCGGCCGACGGTGCCGTATGAAGCCCAATGATCTACACATAATAGTATCGAAATGTGCCCTTTGTTCACGTTCCGCCAAACCCTCCATCACAATCCCCGTACTATGCTGCATTCTAACTGGGGGCCACTATCAGTTCTTCACGACGATCTCGTAGAGTTGGTAGCGAATCCTGTCTACGCCATCATCGGTGACACGGCCGTCCACGAGAATCAGGAAATCCCAATCGGACTGTGCATCAGAATCACCCCGTGCCTGAGACCCATACAGCACGATCTGAGCCGCTGGCTCTACCTCGCCCACGGCTTGCTTCACCTTCCTAAGCAGAACATCACGTTGCATACTCATGTCAGGCCTCGAAGCGTACTTCTCCGCCGACGATGGTCTTTTCGGCTTTGCCTTTGATGGTCCAGCCGTGATAGGGGCAGTTGCGGCCCTTGGAGACGAACTTGGTCGCGTCGATCTGCCACTGGGCGTCCGGGTCGATGATGGTAACATCGCCCTGCTTGCCCCGGCTGAGCGTGCCCTTGTCAATCCCGATAATCTTCGCCGGGTTTACCGTCATCAGCCGGATCAAGCCGGGCCAATCGAGGATCTTCGGCTCGATCAGCGCCTTCACGTACAGCCCCAGCGCACACTCCAGACTTACGATCCCAAACGGCGCCGCCAGGAATTCCAGCTCCTTTTCGCTTTGCAGGTGCGGCGCGTGGTCGCTGGCCAACGCATCGACCAGGCCCTCGGCGATCGCCTGTTTCAAAGCCTCTACGTCCTTTTGGCTCCGCAGAGGCGGGTTGACCTTGTAATTCGTATCGTACTCCGCGCAGAGTTCCTCGGTCAGCAGCAGGTGATGGGGCGTGACTTCGCATGTGATCGGCAGCGAATCCTTCTTCGCCTGGCGGATCAGCTCCACAGAGCCGGCGGTCGAGATGTGCTGAGCGTGGTATCGTACCTGGGCCCGTCTGACCAACTGGATATCCCGCCAGAGCATCGCCTCCTCCGCCAGGGCGTCGATGCCGGGCAGGCCCAGGATCGTCGAGTAATAGCCCGCGTTCATCACGCCGTTGCCGGCGAAGTTGTTGTCCTGGCAATGCTGGGCGACCACCACGTCGAACATCTTGGCGTACTTGAGGGCCCGGAGCATGATCGCCGGGTTCTGCACGCCGTTGCCGTCATCGGTGAAGCCGCGGGCCCCCGCCTCGGCCATCAGGCCCATCTCGGCCAGCTCGACCCCCTCGCGTTTCTTCGTGATCGCGCCCATGACATAGACGTGGGTCTTCCTCGTCTGGCGGCCCTTGCGATGGACGTACTCGACGTCGGTCTCGCTCTCAATCGCGGGGTTGGTGTTGGGCATGCAGACGACCGATGTGAATCCGGCCGCCACAGCCGCGGCGGAGCCGCTGGCGATCGTCTCTTCTTCCTCATCCCCTGGCTCGCGGAAATGCACGTGAATGTCGATCAGCCCGGGCGTCACGATCTTGCCCGTGGCGTCGATGACCCGCGACGCCGACTTCTCGACCTGGCCGTTGAGCTGGCCCACTTCGGCCACCTTGCCGTCGGAGATCAGCACATCGCATTTCTTATCGAGATTGTTCGTGGGGTCGATGACCCGCCCGTTCTTGATGAGAAGCTGACCCGTCATAGCGCACCTGTATCCCTGTCCATGGTGGAGTTCTGCAATTCGCGGTAGTTGTACCAGAAACTGCACGGGAAGGAAAGGGGATTTGTCAGGTAGGGCGAGCGTCCCCGCTTGCCCAAGGTTGCGCGGGTACGCACAACCTGCGAAGGGCACCCGACTCGGATGTTCACGGTTCTTGGGGTTACTTCGCGGTGTTCGGTGACAAATCGCCGGTGAGCCACTCGCCGGCCAGGATCGCCAGGTCGGTGAAATCCACCTGGCAGTCGCCGTTCAGGTCGGCGGTTCGTCTGACGGGACATTTGGCGATGGAGAACGTGCCATCCGTCGTATCGCTGACCTGCGGATTGCCCACTCCGGCAATCCTCACGAGGCAGGAGTCTGAATCCACCGTCGGCGTGGACCACACGTATGTGCCGGTGTTGTCGGCCTCACCCGCAGTGGACCATTGAGCGCCGGCATCGAGGGAGTACTGAATGAGGATCCGTCTGGCCTGTGCCCCTTCGATGGTTTTCCAGCGGATCGTGTAGGGCCGGCCCGCCGGAACCTGCTCGCCGGCACGCGGGCGGAGCACCACCACGTTGGGTGAAACCTTGTACTGCCAGATCTCCCTGGCTTCATAGAACGGGGGCGCCAGAGGGTTGATGTCCCGCCGCTCCATCCAGGCCATGGTCACGTCCAGATCATCCACGTTGACAAGCACATAGCCGTACCGCTCCGCGTGGTACATCTGCTCCACGGTGAAATCGCTGTTGTTCCCATCGTATGGCGGCGTCCAGGTGTAGGATGGGGCGCCGGCCGTGGCTGCGATGAGCTGATGAATGTCGTTATCGGGATCTCCGTCCCCGTCGTCCACGCGCGCATGATCGTAGTAGTGATCGTGACAGCAGAAATAGGCCCGCCCCCCGGCGGCTTTGAGGCTCAGCCACAACGCGTCGCGCCGGTCCGGATGAGCATCCAGACAATCGTAGTGCAGGGTGCGAAACGCCGGCTCGTGCCCGAACACGAAGACGTGCGGCTGCACGTTCCTTTCGAGCTCAGAACTGAGCCATTCCTGATTGACATAGTGAACGGGGCGATAGTTCATCCCGCCATACTGGTCAAGGCCGACTACCAGAGCATTCCTGTGCACGACGGAATACGACATGTGTTTCTCGCTGTCGGGTCCGTTGTCAGGCAGTTCATACAGCGGGTGCTCATCGTTGCCGAATACTCTCAGCCATCTCCCGGCACGATTGTCGGCCGGATCCGGCAGCTCGTCCGGCAGAGCATACCACATGTCTGCGATCTCGTGATTCCCCCGACAGACATAGACGCGGATTCCCGCATCATATAACGGCCGCATCACCCGTACCCAGTTCCACAATTGCTCCTCGAAGAGCGCGGTATCAACTCCTGGGCCATGGACCAGATCACCTGGAAACAGCACGAAATCGATGTCACGCTGCAGGCATTCGTTTACGAGCTCGGAGAGCACCTTCTCATTCACGCCGGTCATGTTACCTGCCCGGCTGTCGCCCATCACGACGAACCGCCAGCTCTCCGCCGCCACCGGGCCTGCGATGAGCCAGACTATGATTACCGAGATGAGCAGTCTGTTGCCGTACATAGTATCCATCTCTGCTTCAATGTGGAGTCTTGCAGAATGGAGATAAGACTGACGACCAACCCTTAGTTTGCGGTGTCGCCGGCGTACCAATCCGCCTTGCGGTTCAGACGGGCGTTCACCGCCTTCACATCGTTGACGTCGATGGCCCCATCCATGTTGATATCGCCGAGCAGATACGCCTCAGGCGATTTCTGACCCGCCATCAGGTTCTTCAGCACGATCTCGAGATCCTGCTCATTCACGATGCCGTCGGCGTTCAGGTCCTCCCAAAGGATATTCCGGTCCTCTGCAGGCTTGTCCTCGACGCTCCAGGCGAGTCCATACCGCTCACCCGGGAGGTCGCGCTCACTGGGATTGCTGTAGGAGACCACGATCGCGTAGGACGTGTACCCGGCCGCCATCTCAACGTGGACGTGCTCGACGTTGTCCACTTTGCTGTCGCTGCAATCCAGCAGGACACTGCTGTTGGGATTCGTCGGGTCAATCGCCCACACTTCCAGCCGAAGGTTCGTGTCGCTGTCCGAGAGCCGATCGAACGGATACTTCTGACTGTAGTGCCTGTTCCAGACAAGCGTCACGGTCAGCATCTTGCTCGCCGGCTCCTCCAGCACGACGCGATAAACCTGCTGAAGGACCTGGCTGCCTTCGAGGCGATTCAAATCCCATCCCGTTGCCGGGACATTGCCGGGATTGCCCCGCCCCGCCGTCAGCACTTGATGGGCACGCACCGCGTTGACCATGCCAGCGCCTTGCGTGTAATCGAGAGGCATCTCACGATCATCCTCCGGGGTCAGCCGGCCCTTGTGCCAGTATGGCAGTTTCGTGGCCGAGGTCATCAGGATGGCCTTCAAGAGGCAGTTGCCGCCGTCGGGCGAGAGGATGCCGTCGAGGCGTTTGTCCTGCTTGGCCGCCTGGATCAGCAGCCCGGCGGCGCCGGCGGCCACGGGCGTCGAGAAGCTCGACCACGTGCCGGACATCGTATAGCCCTGATCGCCCTCGGGCCCGGCTACAAGGCAGTTGCCCGGCGCGATCAGATCAGGCTTGCAGCGGCCGTCGTCGGTCGGCCCCCGGCTCGACTGCTCCGGGTGCGGCAGGCTGAAGTACGCCAGGCTCGTTGCGGGGTCATCGGCGTTGACCGGGCTCACGACGCCGACGCCAATTGTGTTCGATCCGGCGCCCGGGTACAGAGGTGGCTCAGAGGCGTCGGTGCCATTGCCGATGCTCGCGAAGACGGGCAAACCCTCGTGTTCCGCCAGCGATTCGACGCCTCGCGTCCACCAGCGATCGAGAGGATCTCCGAAACTGGCCGTCACAAGATCGACCGCCGGTTTCTTCTGTGCGAACACGTACTGGGTTATGAAGTGGCGCAGTTCGTAGATGTGCCCTTCCGCAGCCGGCACAGCACCCTGATATGCGAACGGCTCCAGGTTCGAGGCGTTTCCCAGCGGGTCCTCCCCAAACAGGATGGAGCAGACGGCCGTCTCATGCGGCGATGTGCTCGCCGGCGCTTGGCCGTCATCGTACAGATGCAGCTTTGCACTCTGAAAACAGCTATGGTTCACATTGGGCGAATAGTCGTATTGAGGCTCATCATTGTGGTTTGTGAAACTGCGGCAGATCACTCCTACTCGCACGCCGCCGCCTGTCAGATTCGGATCCAGTCCGCGCAGAGCATAAATGCCGGCCCAGTTCAGCCCCTGAGGTTGAGTTGCGGGGTCGTTCTGAGCCACCGCCCGGCCGGCGAACGCCGTCGAACCAATCACCACACCGGCGATCCACAGTCTTATCATGGAAATGGACAATCTATGCACCATCTTCACCCAAAGCCCTTGTGGCGGTGGAAAATGCCTGCTGGTACGCCCCTGCCCCTGTTCCCCCAGATGCTGACCTCCGTCGCGGAGAAGCTCCGTTCGACGAAGCTCATCGAAGTCCATCCTCCATAGGACTGGCCTCATGATACCAGAAACCATGGTCCGTTTCAAGCAAATTCCGCCTATAGCCCCTATCATACCATCTCTGGCAGTACAGACAAAGCAGATTCTCGAAATCAGGCCAGAGAAATCCCATCTTACCGGACGGTCACACGGTGGGACGGCGCTCACTTCAGGTACTTGGGCACTCCTACCGGGCCCGGGTGGCAGCGGCAAGCGGAGCCCGCGGAGCTTGCCGATGGTGGGCCCCGATACGTGTGAGCCATCGGCAAGCTGACCGCTTGCCGCTGCCACCCATCCGTTGTGCCGCAACACCCACAATCATTATTATGGGCTTGTCTTGCCGGGCTTTGGTCGATATAGTCGTAGGCGCCGGCGGTGGATGGCTGACGGCCGGCAATTGACGACTGAACGGTGGATGCGGCTATGGAAGTACTCTTGGACGCAGGACAGATGGACCGAATCCTGCACGATCTGGCAGACGAGATTGCGGCCCAGAGTTCGCCCAAGCACGATCTGGCGATTATCGGCATTCGCAGCCGCGGCGAGATCATCGCCCAGAGATTGGCGACTTACCTCTCGCAGCGGCTTGGCAAGCCTGTCCCGTGCGGCACACTCGACATCACACTTTACCGGGACGACCTGAACGCCCCCCACGGCAGCGGTCAGCCCCAGGTCCGCACGACGGAGATCGGGTTCAACATCGATGATAAGATCATCATCCTGGTGGATGACGTGTTATACACCGGCCGATCCACTCGGGCCGCCATGGACGCCCTGATTGACCTGGGGCGGCCCAAGGCGATCCGGCTGGCCGTCCTCGTGGAACGAGCCGGACGAGAGCTGCCCATCCAGGCTGACTATGCAGGCTGTGCGGCCGACGTAGAGCCCCAGCGTTCCGTTCAAGTCAACCTCGTCGAATCGGATGGAAAGGACGAGGTAACAGTCGAGTAGGGACACATGAACCGCATCCTCGAGATTGTGGAGCGGCACACACCCGGTGGAATCGGGAAACGGCGTGGTGCAGGTATGGCGATCATCCATAGGGACAAACCGTTCAAGTGGCAGCGAAAGCATCTGCTCGGCCTGCGGGACCTGACGGTCGAGGAGATCGTCCACATCATGGACACCGCCAAGGGCTTCGAGCAGTTCAGCACGCGCTCCATCAAGAAGGCCCCCACGCTGCGCGGCAAGGTCGTCGTCAACCTGTTCTTCGAGGACAGCACGCGGACCCGCACCAGCTTCTCCCTGGCGGCCAGCCGGCTCAGCGCCGACGTTATCGAGTTCACGCAGAAAAGCAGCTCCGTCAGCAAGGGCGAGACCCTGCTGGATACCGCGCGCAATCTTGAGGCAATGGGGATCGATACTGTCGTAATTCGCCACAACGCTGCCGGGGCGCCGACGCTCCTCAGTCGGAACATCAATGCGTGTGTCGTCAACGCCGGCGACGGCTCGTGCGAGCACCCGACCCAGGGCCTGCTCGACGCGTACACGATCCGCCAGGCCAAGGGGACACTGCAGGGCCTGAAGATCGCCATCGTCGGCGATATCGCCCACTCCCGCGTCGTGCGCAGCGACATGTGGGCGATGACCAAGCTCGGCGCCGAGGTCACGTTCGTCGGCCCGCCCACGCTGATGCCCAGCGAGGTCGGCCGGCTGCCCGTGAAGGTCAGCTACTCGCTCGATAAGGTAATCGAGGAAGTGGACGTGGTGAACATGCTCCGCATCCAGTTCGAGCGTCTGGGCGGCAATCCCTTCCCCTCCATCCGCGAATACTCGCACTACTTCGGCTTGACCGTCGAGCGCATGAAGCGGGCCAAGCCGGACATCCTCGTCATGCACCCCGGCCCGATCAACCGCGGCCTGGAAATGGAAAGCGAAGTCGCCGACGGACAGAACAGCGTCATCCTCCAGCAAGTCACCAACGGCCTGGCCGTCCGCATGGCCGTCCTCTTCCTCGTCAACCAGGCCGCCGCCGAAGCCCCGGCGTGAAAGACTACGGTCACATAGGATGCCATGAGCATGAAGTACGCGCCATCTCAGGAAGTCGTCCTAACGAGGGACATCCCCGATAAAGGGCTGAAGAAGGGAGATGTGGCGACAGTCGTGGATCATCACCCTGTGCCCAGTGGGGAAGATGGCTACTCTCTGGAGGTCTTCAACGCGCTCGGTGATACGATAGCGGTGATAACCGCGCCTGAGTCGCTGATTGAGCCGTTGAAGGAAGACGAAGTCTTCAGCGTCCGCTCGTTGGCAACGTCAGACCAAGGTGACTTCTATCTGTACCACTACACCACCCCCGAAGGGTTGAGGAAGATCGTGGAAGAAGCCAAGATATGGGCGAGCCGCATCTTCTTCCTGAATGACGCAGAGGAGTGGTACGTGGGCATGAAACTATTTGAGGACAGGCTGAAACGACGAGAGGCAAGCCACCCTATATTTGGACATTATCTTCTCGCTGTCCAAAGTGCTATGATAGGAGAAGAACGAGGTGGTCTTGCCCCCGAGAAGAACCTGGCAATGCATGTTTGCTCCTTCTCAAAGAACGGAGATCTTCTGAGCCAGTGGCGTGCCTACTGCCCTAAAGGTGGCTTTGCACTCGGGTTTCGTAAGAGCAAGCTTGAACGCTTGGCAGCAGACCAAGGCTTTACGTTTGAACGTTGCCTATACGAACCCGAGGATCAAATTCGAATGATCGATGCAGTCCTCGACCGCATAGGACGTGAGGCGATGACGGTTGATCAGACGCAATATGCGCGAATCATAAATACCTTCAATTGGGAGATGTGGAGAACCGCTGCGATCATGAAGCATTGGGGATTCCATGAGGAACTGGAATGGAGATTCCTGTCGACGTTGAAGTACACGGGTACGTCAGAGGAACTGGGGTTCCACGCGAACGAAGGCGTTATAATCCCTCATAGAGTGATCAACCTGGAGAATGCGGAGTTGTGGGCAGATGTCAGCGTTTTTGTTGGTCCAAACCCACACAAGGAGAAATCCGTGCATGTCGTCCGCGACTTCCTGTGGAGAAAGAGGCAAGTCTTAGCTGCAAGGATAAAGCCTTCGTCAATACCATACCGACACCCGTAATGCTGGAGGCCAGAGTAATGAGTGCTTCCAAGCTGATTCGCTCCTATGGTGCTACTGGGTGGATTCGATCCGGTAGAGGTGCTCCTTTGTCCCCAGGAAGAGCATCTTTCCTGAGACGACCGGGGGCCATGAAGGCGGAATCGAGTACGTTTGTCGCCAGGACTTCGTTTGAAGACCGAGAGTCACACCTACACATTTCACATTCTCGGTCCTTCACGGGAGAACCCTGTCGCCGTCTCAGGGAGCCTGACCGGCTCGCGCCTACTCGTTCATCGTTCACCACCGGCCAGCCGCTGGGACCACTGGGGCTGCAACTTGAAAGGCAGGTCCAGCATGCCCTTTGTCGGTTCGCGGCGGCCGGTGTCGAAGGGGTCGCCGGTGTCGGCCATCCATTTCTTCAGGCGTGATTCCATTTGCTGCTGAACCTCGGCGAATTTCGGATTGCCTGCGAGGTTGGTAAGCTCGCATGGATCATTCTGGTGATCGAACAGCACGGGCTCGTGCTCGTCCTGGTTGTGCCACCAGCGGGCATAGACCCATCGGTCCGTGCGGACGCCGCGCCACAGGCCGACCCACCGGGGCCGGTTGGGCCAGCCCGTGCCCATGTTCATCAGATAAACGGAATCGGGTGACTCGCCGCCGTCCTTGCCCGTGACAACGTGAGCCAGACTATGGCCCTGCACGCCTTTGGGGATCGGCACGCCGCAGAGGGTAAGCAGCGTCGGCATGACGTCCACGCTGCCGAACATTGCTTCGGTCCGCCGCCCAGCTTTGACGACCCGCGGGTAACGCAGGAGGAACGGGATGTGGACGGACTCCTCATAAGGAGTGGCTTTGGACGCTCGCATGGTGGGATGCATCCATTTGTCACTCGGCTTGCCGTAACCGTGGCTGCTCAGATGATCGCCGTGATCGGACGAGAAACACACGATCGTATCGTCGGCAATCCCAAGCCGGCTGAGCGATTCCATCAATCGGCCCATCTGGGCGTCGAGCGAGGAGACGTTGCCGTAGTACTGTGCAATTTCCCGGCGTGCAAACTCGGCCATCTGAACGGGAACGTTGGGGGGCAGATCGACCTTGGCAGGATCGTACGTGTTGAATTCCTTCGGGTATTGCTCATAGGGCCAGTGCGGCGGCTCCCAACTCATCACCAAGGCGAAGGGAGAATCCTTGTGTGTCTTTATATGGTCTTCGATGAACTTGATCGCGTCATCGGTTTCCTCCTCCGGGGTGAACTTGTCGCTCTTGATCGGTCCAGCTTCGTTGCGGTAGTGAGCGGCCCCGTAGTGGCGGTTCGGGCAGTTGGAGGCGAACATATAATCGAATCCATATCGCATCTGGGGCGTGTACGGTCCGGTGCCCAGGTGCCATTTGCCCACGAAGGCGGTGCGATACCCGGCGCTTTTGAGCGCCTGCGGCAGAGTGACCTGGTCATCCTGCAATACATACTCATTGTCCGGCACGCCATTGGCAAATCCATATTTGCCGGTCATGATGTTTGCCCGATACGGCGAGCACAAGGGATGGTTGGCGAAGGCATTATCGAAGATCAGGCCCTCGGAGGCCAGACGGTCGAAATTCGGCGTGTGGACCACACGGTTGCCGCTCGAACCCAAAGCACCGTAGCGAAGCTGGTCCGCGAAGACAAAGAGAATGTTGGGCTTCTTCGGTTCTGTCTGTACCTGAGACGACGAGCCCGTCGCCGGCTGTCCACAGTTGGTTAGCAGCAAGCCTGCTGATACCCCGCCCGCCCGCTTCAGAAAACTCCTGCGATTCATCTGCCAGTTCCCTTTCAATACCGCCTCATCAAGCTGCCATTCGGGCGCACACCCGCGCGGCATGGGCCATCGTATCGGCCTGCGCCAGCCTTGCCAAGAGCAGATCCCTCACCCCAAACCGACCGCGGGCCATTTGCCGGCATTGCCCCTCCAATGAACCTCCATGCGAAACAAAGCCAATTTCGTGGAGTGGTGGCATGCGAAAGCAGGCGAGTAACGGGAGGTCCCTGCCTCGCCGTGCCGGAGGGATAAGAATCGGACATTTTCTCAACACCTGGGCATGGTTGCGCGTTATGTTTGCAGATGCCCCAAGTGGCTGGATTGAGATGCATGAGCGATGCACAGGACGGACAGGCGAATTCGGCGGAACAGGCCCGGCAGGAAGCGGCCGGGGCGAGCCTGTTCAGGACTT
Source organism: Sedimentisphaerales bacterium (assembly GCA_963708075.1). Lineage (GTDB taxonomy): Bacteria > Planctomycetota > Phycisphaerae > Sedimentisphaerales > Anaerobacaceae > PLanc-01. Next base: position 1,222,452 of record OY970194.1, on the reverse strand, counting down.
TTCTGCGAGAGCAGGACCGGCTCCGGCGGATCGCCGCCGGGATGGGAATGGCCGGGACCGATATCGACGATGTCCTCCAGGACGTGTCCATCCAGGTCCTCAAGCAGCGGGAAGGGTTCGAGCACGAAGGAGTGATGGCCGGATGGCTGATCAAGACCACCGTCAATCGATGCCTGACAGAGCACCGCCGCCGGTTCCGCCGCAAAGTGCCCAAGGTCCTGCGGCGGCGGCCCGACCTCGAACAAGCTCTGACGACGGGGACGTCCGATGCCACGACTCGGGCCACTGTGACCGAGGAGCTCGAAATCGTTCGCCGAACCATGGCGGAACTGGACCCATCCCTGCTGGAGCTTGTCATCTTACGGTATTTCTGCGACCTCGATTCGAACGAGATCGGCCGGACCTTGGACCTGAATCCCTCCACGGTACGGTGCCGGCTGCGGGAAGGCCGAATGATCCTGGCCCGGAAACTGCTGCAACGAGGTATTGAGCCGTGACGAAGAAATCGTGTGAAGAGATCAGAGGCATGCTTGTGGATTACGCGGATGGGGAACTGTCCGAGCAGGATTCGCAAGCGGTGGCTGAGCATCTGGCCGAGTGCCCCGCGTGCCGGGAGGTCATTCGATGTCTCGAACGATCGCTGCATCTGGCGAAGGCCATCTGGCTGGACGACCTGGAGGCCGCCAGGACCACTTCAGCACGTCGCGTTGCAGTTCGCTTGCTGCCCTGGGCCGCTGTTGCGGCAGCAATCCTGATTGTCGCCGGTACGCTTGTTCTGAATTCCATCCACAGACCGCCAGAGCTAGAGTACGCCAGGATCGAACGGCAGGTCGCGGGCGTCGCCGCGGCGGCCAGACTGCTTGCGGCAACGCAGATCCTCGCCCAATGCGAGGACACCGAATCCATCGTGCAGGAACAATATCGCTATATTCTCGACAACTACGCCGACACCCCTGCGGCGGCAACGCTCAGGAACGGCAACTATTTGAGGAGAAATCCACTATGATCCGCACAAAGATATCCATCGCCGTGTTCAGCCTCGTGACAGTCCTCGCCTCTACATCTATGGCAGGGACGGAACCGAACGATGCCAATACGCCGCTCACATTCGAAGTCAGTTCCATAGTGCTGTCGGCACCACACTTACGCCAGGTCCACCGCTCGCCCTGGAACGGGATGGTGGCTTACGCGGCAGGCATCCCATCCAATCGTTCGCAATACTTTCCGAAACATGGCAGCAACGAGATACGCGAAGTCGTCCAATTGGCACGGAGCCTGGGTATCTCCAAGGAACAGCAACGATTTCTCGAGTTAACAGATGGAGGGTTGCAGGGCTACAGGGTGGGCGGGGTGGACTTCCACACCCCACCGAACTTCTATACTCCGCCGGACGACCCTAATTCACCGCAGTTTCTACTCTACGCAGTGAGCCTGGAGGATGCCAAGAAGATGGCCGAGGCGTACGTGCGCTATGCCAAAGGCAGTTGCAGAGACAAGGTCGTGTCAATGCAGGATGAGCTCAAGAAGCTGTCCGACGAGCTTGCCGACGAACAACGGAAGTTGCCCGAGGTCATTCAATCCGTAGAGGCCGCGAAGAAGTCATTTGAGGACCTGCAGAGGCAAGTGCCTTACCGGGACGATAAACAAGCACTCGACGCGGCGGCCGAGCTGGACAAAATGCTCAATATGGCCCAAGTCGATATCGCCGGCATCCGGGCCAGGATCGAGACGATCCAAGGCTATCAGAAGTCGCGCGACAATGCGATTCCGAGTCGCCCACTGGAATTCGCACCGAAGCTGGAACTCATGTTCATCGAGGAAGCGGTCGCCCTGCAGGGGGCCGAGGCACGCAAACGCATGGCCACGACCCTTCGCAAGCAAGCCGACAGCTACATCGACCTCAAGGTGGCTTGGCAACGGACCGAGACAGAGAGGGATCGATTGACTCATTACGTATCCTTTTTACCGAACACGATCGAGGCTGCCCGGCAAAAGCTGGCCAGTGAGATGGAACAGGAGCCGAAGATCATCAATAATAAGGTCTTCATCTACCCCGTGAGGCCGGAAAGTCCACCTTCATCGATTATGCCCCGAACTCAGCCTTGACGACCCGTCCTGGGCACGCGTAGAATCCTCTCGTGGCGAAAAGAGACAAGACGATCGCCGTAAGGAGAAACCCATGCCTACTCGTCGTGAATTTGTCACCGATATGCTGGCGGGCGCTGCCACGCTGGCTGTGACAGGACCTTTTGCTACTCGTCGCGTGTTGGGGGCCAACGATCGCATTCGCGTCGGCCTGATCGGCGCGGGCGGGCGGGGCCAGGAGATTTTCAAGACTGCCCTGAAATGCCCAAACACCGAAGCGGCTGCCGTGGCGGACGTCTATACACGCCGCCTGGACGAAGTGAAAGCCTTCACGCCGCGGATCAAGACCTACCAGGACTTCCGCAAGCTGCTGGACGACAAGAGCGTCGATGCCGTGCTGATCGCGACGCCCCAGCACCAGCACGTCCTGAACTTCGTCCCCGCGATCCAGGCGAGCAAGGACGTCTACCAGGAAAAGACGATGGCGTTCAACCCGGACCATGCCAAGCGGATGCGCAAGGCATTTCAGGGCTCGGGCCGGGTGGTCCAGATCGGCATTCAATCGACGAGCAGCCCCGCCGTCGAGCATGCTCGCGAGTTCCTCAACCCCGAGAAGATGGGGACAATCACCGCGATCCACACACATCATTATCGCAACGCCCCCTACGGCGGCTGGAAGCGGGCGATCCCCGCCGATTGCGACGAGCAGCACGTGGACTGGCCCGGCTTCCAGGGCGAGGCCAAGCCGCACCTCTTCGAGCCCAATCGCGTCATCAACTGGCGATTCTACTGGGACTACGCCGGCGGCAACGTCTACGAGAACATGGTCCACCAGGTGGGCTTCTGGTACAAGCTGATGGGCCTCAAGATCCCGGCCGGCGTGACAATGACGGGCGCCAACTACCTGTCGCCGGAGATGGAGGTCCCCGACACGATGGATGTCTCCATGACGCACAGCGAGAAGCTGCTCTTCACCTGGAACTCCATGTTCGGCAACCGGTATTTCGGCGAAGGCGACGACCTGGTCCTCGGCAACCAGGGCACGATCCTGCGCGACGACCGCGACCAGGTCCGCTATGAGCCCCAGGACAAGCCACGGTCATCGAAACCCGCCGATCCGGCCGGTCCTCCCGCCAAGAAGAGCGCGGACATCGTAGCCGGCGGCGACGCGACGCTGGCGCACATGCAGAATTTCTTCGATTGCATGCGAACTCGCAAGGAGCCGAACTGCCCGTTTGAGATCGGCTTTCGCTCCGCGATCGCGTGCTACATGGCGATTAGGTCCTACCGCCAGGCTCGCACAATCCGCTGGGACGAAAAGACTGAGGAAGTCGTCTGACCGCGGCCTGTGTCCGACCGTGGTTGCGGCGGCAGCATGGAGATCGCTTTTTATTACTTCGTGCCGGGCGGCGAGGTCACCGGAGCACTGGGTGGGGTGTAGCGCGGGAGGGCGCCGGCGAGCATCTGTTTCACAAAGACGCCGAAGTCGGGGGTGGGCGTGTAGTCCCAGCCGGAGATCAGGGTCGGCCCGGCCTGCGGATGGAAGTCCCACGCGGTCCAGGCCCAGTTGTGGTCCTGGATGGCCTGCATGACATGCAGGAGCCAGTCGTCGCCTGTCGGGTCGGGCGGAGGTGTCGGGCCGGACCTGCGGACCCTGCGGTTGGGCCCGCCGGAGCCGCCGAACTCGCTGACGATCACCGGCAGCTTTGCCGTCGCCTGCTCCATTCTCGCAATCCAGACGTCGACGCCATGGCCTTTGTTGTTGTACGCGTGATTGGCGTAGATCACGCCGTTGCCGTTGGGGTCCTTGAGTTGCCGGCCGTCGAGGATGCCGTCGAAGTCGTAGGCCCAGTTGAGGCCGCCCACGATAATGACGTTCTTGGCGCCCGTGGCCCGCACGGCGTCGAGAAGCGTTTGCATTCCCACGGCCTGGAAGGTCTTCGGTTCGCCCCCTCTGCGGCCGCCGGGCTTGTCCGTGACCGTGCCGCCGTTGAGCCAGATGTCCCACGTGACGTCGTGCGGCTCATTGTACAGATCGTAGATGACGGCAGGATGGTTCGCATAGACCGGCGCCAGGTCCTTCCAGAACGCCAGGCTGTTCTCATCGGGCATCGCGTGCTGACCGATATTCTGCCCCCACTCGCCCGCGTTCGACCAGTGCAGGTCCAGGATGATGTAGCAGCCCTTCGAAGCGCACAGGTCCACGACCTCTTTGACGAGGGCGCGATAGGCTTTGCCTTCATCCTTCTGCTCGGGCGCTTTGCCGAACCAGCGGTCCTGCGACAGCGGCAAGCGAATGTGGTTTACGCGCCAATCGTCGATTGCCACCTTCACGGACTGAAGAATATGCCCCTGGCCGTCGCTCGTCCACTCCATGCTCGCGCAGTTGACGCCGCGAAGGATCACCGGCTCGCCCTTGCTGTCGAGCACCTGCGTGCCGACCACCTTGAGGGGCAGCGGCATCGACGCGGAAGTCTTCTCGCCTGCAGACGCATTGAGATTCGCTGCGGTAAGAACAATCACCACGCTCGCGAGGACTATCAGGCGTCGCATCATCATCATTTCTCCTTGCAGATCGGTACGCGGCTCAGGGCACAGCAATGAAGATCGGCCGCTCGCTGACATCAATCGTGACTTTGCCATTACCGATGGTCAGGGGTGTCTTCTGCCCCATCGTGCTTTGAGGTTCAAGAGTAATTAACGTCGCCGCGGACGCGTTCGGTACACTGAGCGAAAAGCCGCCCACCTGTGCCTGGCTGCTCGTGGGACACCAGACGGCATAGATGCGGCGAGAAGGCGCGTCGTCGGAACGGAACTGGTAGATCCGCACGCTGGCGTCGCCGGAGGGGACTTCGGACTCGAACCGGGTCCCGCGCAGGATGTGGCGCAAGGCGGCCACGTAGTACCACGCCCGTTTTGGCTCGTGCTTGCCCTTCTCGCTCGTCAGGCCGGAACTGTCATACTGGACGGTACTATCCGCATTGACGTCACGGAGCATATAGACTTGGGCACGGTCCACGCCCGCGGCCGCCAGGGCCAGAAAGGATCGCACGATCCATTGCCCCTGGACCTCTTGTGCGTCAGCAACGCCGATGGCCGGGGCATGCTGCGTCGATTTCGGATTCGTGTCATAGCCGAACTCGGAGACCCACACTTCCTTGCCCGGCAGGAACCGGTCCCGCCACTCGACAACGCGCTGGAATCGCTCGCGGAGGCCGTCCGCTTCCGGGCTGATGCCGACTGTAGGCCGGCCGCCCTGTCCCCCGGCGTCGTTGGAATAGTGATGGAGGTTGATGACATCGGCCGGGAATTCGCCGTCGCGGTGGAGGTCGGCCCACAACTTCATGGCCTTGATGTACTCGATCTCGGGCTTGGCCAGGCCGCCCATAACGAGCTTCATGCCCGGATCGGCGTTCCTGATGCCGACCGTGCGGCCCATGGATCCTCGATGACCGTCATAATCCGCACTGCACATTGCGGCCAACTCAGTCGGCAGGAAGCATGATGCTCGTCCGTTCCACCATTTATCCGGCTCGTTACAGTTCTCCATGTATCGCACGAGCCCCAGGCCGCTGCGAGCAGGTTGACCGGCCTTGAGCTTCAATAGCGTCTCATCGACACGCGTGCCGCCGTACCGGGCGGCGAACTGAAACAGATAAGAGGCATGTGCGACGTACGATTGCGGCTGCATCGGATCGCCGCCGGCGATAACGGGCTTCTCATCCGACCGGCTCCCGTCGAAGCTGACGAGATACGGGGCGCATCCCTGGAGGCACGGCGACACCTCGACCCCGGCGGTCTTGAGTTGCTGGTAGAATTGGTCGAAGTCCCATCCCCAGCCGGGACCGCTGACCCAGCTCGGGCTCCAGGCCAACTGATGGTTGGGATAGCCGGGATAGGAGGAATCCTGATTTCCCTCGTCCCACTGCCACTGATGATATTCGCGCAGGTGTCCGGAGGCCGCGATGCGTTCGATGGGATCATCGACAAAGCCATTGACCCCAATGAAAGAATCCACCAGCGGTCTCGAATGTGGGACCGGCTGCGGCGCTGGCGCGCGCTCGCCCCGGGCTGTCCCGTAGAGCACGACCTCCCCCACCAGCGACGAGGGACTTTCGAACGTGAGGCAGAGGTAGCGGGTCGCGACGTTGACGTTTCGGGACACCCATTGACGATACTGGCTCAGCGGACCGCTGAACAGGGGCTTCCACGTATCCGCGTCCCGCCAGTCGACGGTCAGCACGCCCTGATCTTCCACGTCGAAGTAGCAGATGTCGGCGAGGTCGTACATCACGCCGAGATCGACGACAACGGAAAGGGGATAGTAGAGCTTGGCGTTGATCCAGCCATTGGAATACACCGTCTTCGGTTGCTGTGCATCGCCTTTGCGCGGATCGCCGGCAAGGTCCTGCTCATCGACGAGTTCGACAGCAGGCCGCTGACCGGAGAGATTGATCAGCATGTCCTCCGAGAGCCGGATGCGATCCGCCGCCATCGATGGCGCGAGCCACACCAGTATCGATGCCCAACAAGCCAGCCGCAACGATCTCATTCTGCCCTCCTGCAGATCACGGCCACGGCCACCGCTCCGAGGGGGTCCGTGCCGCCTTCATGATCTGGGTCATTTGCCCTGTGATTTCCGGGTGCTGGCCGGCGACGTTGTGCTCCTCGCCGAGATCGTCCTTGAGGTTGTACAACTCGATGGGCCCGTTCGGGTCCTTGGCCGCGTTCAGCCGGGCGGCCTTCCAATCGCCCATACGCACGGCCTGTTTCTTGCCCTGCTCGTGGAATTCCCAGTAGAGGTACGGATGCTTCTGTTGTCGCTCCGGCTCCCCGAGCAAGGTGGGCAGGAGGGAAATGCCGTCGATGTTCTCCGGCGGCGTGACGCCGGCCAGGTCGCAGCAGGTCGGCAGGAAATCCCAGAAGGCCGAGACGTGATTCGTCCCCGAGCCGGCGGCAATCCGGCCGGGCCAGCGGGCGATCAGCGGCACGCGAATGCCGGCTTCATAGAGGTCGCGCTTCTGGCCGCGCAAAGCTCCGTTGCTGTCGAAGAAATCCGGGTCCGCCCCGCCCTCCTTGTGCGGCCCGTTGTCGCTGGAGAAGAGCACCAGCGTTTTCTTGTCGAGCCCGAGGGCTTTCAGCCGGGCGAACAGCCTGCCGATATCCGCATCCATCCGCGTGATCATGGCAGCGTGGCCCTTCTGCGGCTTGGGCCAATTCTCGTTCGCATACGGGCCGTAGGATGGCACTTCCATGCCGTCCTGCTTCGCCTCGTTGTTTGCATGCGGGATCGTGTAGGCCAGGTACAGGAAGAACGGCTTGCGTTTGTTGCGCGATACGAAATCGAGAGCCGCAGCCGTGAACAGATCGCTGGAGTACTGAACGCGTTTTGTCGCTACGCCGCCGGGCGGATTGACCGGCGTGACCTCGTTGCCGAGCGGGACGCGCTCCTCATTTCGAAAGAGGAACTCCGGGTAGTAGTTGTGCGCGTGGCGCTGGCACAGATAGCCAAAGAAGTAGTCGAAGCCCTGCTTGTTCGGAATGCCCGTGCTGTCCGGCCCGCCCAAGCCCCACTTGCCGACCAAGCCCGTGGTATAGCCGGCCTGCTTCAAGAGCTTCGGTGCCGTCACGGTCTCAGGCGGCAGAGGCAACTGACCCATCGGCTTGACCTCGCTGTTGCCGCGAATGTATGCATGCCCCGTATGCAAGCCGGTCATCAGAGAACATCGCGACGGCGCACACACGCAGGTGCCGGAGTAATGATCGGTGAAGATCATGCCCTCGGCGGCCATGCGATCCAAATTCGGCGTCTGAATCGTCTCCTGCCCATAGCAGCCAAGATCCCCATACCCCAGATCGTCCGCCAGAATGAAGATGATGTTTGGCCTGTCCCGCGAGCCCGCCTCTTTTCGCCCCTCTTCCACGCTCCGGCACCCAGGCACAACCGCCCCCAGCCCCACCGCCGCCGCTCCCGCCACCTTCAAAAACTCTCTTCGCGTCTGCATCAATCTCTCTCCGACGAGTTGTACGAATCCAGAGAATGGCGTTGCGCAAGCGACACCATGCCGGCTTTTATACCGCAACACCCCCCTGCGGTCAAACGGATCTGCGACCGGGGCCGCCGTCCCCGAACCCCTGGCATTTTGCGCTTTGGGCCAGTTGCATGATATGAAGAAAGATACGCCGTTATTTGGCTCCAGGCCCAACCCAGAGAGACCAGCAAGAACTAGTGAGACGTGATCTGTGAGACGGCATGAAAAAGTACCTGACACCGTCCCGTTCCCCCGTTTTCCACCGCCATGCAGGCCAAGGATGTTACGCCTTCCGCCTCCTCGCAAGGCTTTTCACTTTCCAAAGGAAGTAGAAGTCGTCCTGCTGAACGGCTCTTTCGGCATCTCCAAGTCCCATCAGCTTTTCAACGAATGCTGAGCCAAATGAGGTAATGCCAACCGCCTGAGCAATCTGCGCCACTTCCGCCGGTATCAGGCCACTCAGAAGGCCAAATGAGATTGCTCCAACCACGCCGACAAGTGGTCGCGCTGCGGAACTGACTAGATCCCGCTTTGCCCTCTTCACCTTATTGTCGAGTCGCGCCAATTCAGGCGCCAGTACATCACCGTAGAGTTGCTGAGCTACCTTGGCAGAGAACCCGCTGTCGCGACTCCCGAACTCAGCAATTGTCTTGTTGAATGCTGAACGGAATCGCAAGAAACTCTCTGCCTCTCGACTGCGTAGCGCAGACAGCTTATTCACAGGAACGTCAATGACAAAAGGAACAAGAGCGGTTAGGTGTTTCATAGCGATTGCATTCCTTCGTTCAAGTGCCATGTCGCCCGAAGCTCTGTTCAAGAAAGCGAGTTCCAACTCTTTGTTCGTAAGAAAGGATGCGCTTAGATGGCGATTCACGATCGCATGGTAAACCGCACTATGCACCACGTTCGCCGCGAGATCACGGTGGACTCCCAAGGCCCTGATCATCGTCTTAGAGAGTCGTACCCGAGCCCCCGTTGAAAGCTGGCTCATGATTCTCGCCTTGCCTCGCAGGGCGGAAGGTGTTTGAGGCCACGTCAGAATCTGGTCACACTCAGAGTACGGCTTTGGGCACGATGTTTCGACCGATATCTCTCCTTGCTCCAGGACTGCCGTTGCAGAGAGTCTGTCGAGAAATTCGTTGGCGAGATTGTCCCGTGCACGCTTGAACTCTGGCCCACATCTGGGTCCAAAACCCAGTGCCTCTCCGAGGCAGTCCAAACAGACACAGTCCTCCGAGGCAAGGGCCAGTAGACCCTTTTCCAATAATGGGCTGATGTGGAGGATGAGTGACACATCATCGGCCAGACTCATCCCCAGTTCGTCTACTGAGCATTCTTGATGGTCCTCATAATCACAGAAGAAGTTGCGTATGAACACACGATCACTGTAGAATGCTGCGAAACGCACAAGAGCATCAAGACGCTCCCTCCGGCACTCTACCCAGGCACAGTCGTCACGCCCGCCACCCAACGAGACAGATGCGCAGTGCGTACAGATTGCGCCTGCTGCATTCTGCTCTTCGGGTCGCGTCAGAGACGCGAGATCCTCAGCGATGTCTATGACCTGGCCCTTCGAGAGGCGGCTAACCTTTTCAATATTGACGTGGCCACGGACGACCAGCCCTGTATGCCTGATATACTCTAGTACTGTCTGCATAGTTCAATGACCTCTCGCGAGTACGCGGCCTTGTCGTACCTATCCGGCCCAGGGCGAATAGAAGAGACATTCTGCTTTTCCCCGCAGCGCCCTTTTGGTCGCCCCGCATAAGCAGTCAGACCCTCGTCAATGCCCGCTCTACCTCTGCCGGAAACTCAACAAGGATAAACTGGCTGCGATGGTAGAGGTAGTCTTTGCCGCTTTCATCAATCACCCGAAGCAGATCATCCTTGGCCGCTCTCATGTGAATAGTGTACGAGATGCTTCGGACCAAAACAAGCTCCTCTGTGCCAGTTCGGAGTCCACTCTGCGGCAACATCTCGCGGCATGCGTTTGGCCTCGCCAAAAGGGTCGTGCGAGGACGCGCAACCTACGGAGAAACGCCTTACGGCGTCACTACGAACGGGCGCTCTCTGCTTCTCCTGTCATGCTATTGGCCCAAGGCGGAAAATGCCAGGGGTTTGGGGACGGAGGCCCCAAGGGTCACTGCTTCGGTGACGGGATCGTGATGTCGATGGCCTTCACCTCGCCGAGGGTGGACGGGGGCTTGTCCAGCTCCTCGGGTTTGCCTACGATCAGGATCTGGACCTTGTCGGGACGCAGGTGCTCTTTCGCCACGCGCAGCACGTCCGCCTTCGTCACTTTCTCGACATTCTCCTTCGTCTTTTGCAGGAAGTCCTCGGGGTAGCCGTAGTAGACGTAGGTCATCAGGCGATTGACGATCTGGCCGCGGCTCTCGAAGTTGAATACGAACGAGTTCAGGAAGCTGTCCTTCGCGAGGGCCAGCTCCTCATCCGTGACCTCGCTCTGCGTCATCTTGCGCACCTCCTCGATCATCGCCTCCGTGGCGTGGACGGTGCTCTGCAGTTTCGTCTGGGACCCGACGAAGAACATGCCTGGATGGTCGAAATCCGCCGAGTAGACGCCGAAAACGGAGTAGGCCAGCCCCTGCCGGGATCGCACGTTCTTGAACAGCCGGCTGGTGAACCCGCTGCCCAGGATCTCGTTCATCACCATGAGCGCAAAGTAGTCCGGGTCGCTCATCACGCCGCCGACGTGGCCAAGCCGTATGACGCTCTGGTTCATATCTTCCTTGGTGACGACGTTCACCGTGGACCGGAATTCGTATTTCACCTCCGGGACAGGCGGGACCTCGACATCGGCCTTGGGCCAGTCCTTGAATACCTCCTTGATCTTCGCGACCATCTGCTCGGTCTTGAAGTCGCCCCACACGGCCATCATCGTATTGTTCGGGTGGTAGAATTTGCGATGCAAGGCCACCATATCGTCCCGACTGATGTTGTCGATGGTGGCATACTCGGTGTGCCGGGCATAGGCGCTCTCGGGACCATAGATCAGCTTGGCATACTCCCGCGATGCGATGCTGCCGGGGTTATCGTTGCGGCGGGCGATCCCGGTGCGCGCGGAGATCTTGGCGAGCTCGATCTTGTCCTCACGAAACGCCGGATTCATCAGCACGTCGGCCAGGATGGAAAGCCCTGTATCGACGTCCTCCTTCAGCACCGACATGAATGCGCTGCCCGAGCTTCGACCGATACCCGTCTCGACCGTCGCGGCGATTTGCTCCAACTGCTCGTCGATCTCATCGCCCGTTTTGCTGGCCGTGCCGCCCGTGCGCATTACGGTGCCCGTGAGGCCGGCCAGCCCGATTTTGTCGGCCGGCTCGTACACGGAGCCGGTCCGAATCACGGCCGACACGTGGATCAGCGGAAGCTCATGGTCCTCCAGCAGGAACAATTGCATCCCATTGGGCAAGGTCACCCGCTCCACGTCCGGCACCTTGATGTCGCGCAGTTTCGGGTACTTCAACTGCTTGTAGCCCCGCCCCGTCTGCGTCTGGGTGGCAGCGTCAAGCGCAGCTTGGCGATGGTTTACCGATCCGCCATCGCCAAGGCCTTCGGCCTTGACGCTGCCACCCGTCGAGGTCTGAGGCTCGCTGGCCACCGATGGGCTGGGTCGAGACGAAGTCCCGCCGGCGCATCCGGCGATCAGAGCGACGCATATCAATACCAGAACAGCTCGTGTGATTGGCGTGTTTTTCATACCTGGCTCCCCTTATCGGCTCGCGGTCGTTTCGATAGTGCCGACCGTGCGATTCTTGGTCGTGAAATACGTCTTGGCTACCCGCTGCACATCCTCTGCGGTCACTTTGTCGATCCTGTCCAACTGGGTGAAGAGATTGCGCCAGTCGCCGGTGACCACTTCGTAAAACGTCAGTTGTGCGGCCAGCCCGGAGTTGGAATCGAGCTGGCGAATCAGATCGGCCCGGCTGCGGGTCTTCGCCTTGAGCAGCTCTTCCGGCGTCACCGAGCTCCGTCTTGAACTTCTCGATTTCCGCGTAGATGGCCTGCTCGCATTCCTGGTTCGTGCGGCCTTTAGCCGGCACGGCCATGAATATGAACAGGGCCGGATACTTGTTCAGCATCGGTCCGGCGTTGGCCGAGACCGCGATCTTCTTATCTTTCACGAGATTCTTGTACAGTCTCGAGGTCCGCCCATAGCCGACGGTATCGGCGAGGACCTGAAGCACCGTGCTGTCGGGATGATTCACGTTCGGCTGGTGGTAACCGATCAGGATGATCGGCTGTGCCGCGTCTTCCACCGTGACGCGCCGCTCGCCTCGCTGGGGCGGCTCGACCGTCTCGACCGGCTCCGGCTTCGGTCCGCTGGGAATGCCTGCAAAATACTCCCGGGCCAATCGCTTCACATTCGCCGGATCGGCGTCGCCCACAATCGCGATGGTCAAATTGCTCGGGCCGTAGTATTTGTGGAAAAATGCGTCGGCTTCGCCGCGAGTGAGGGTCTGCAGGTCGCTCATGTGGCCGATCACGCCCTCGCCGTACGGGTGCGCCAGGAACGCAATGCCCTGGAACTCCTCGTACAGGCGCCCGGTCGGCGAGTTCTCCATCATCCGCCGCTCCTCCATGACCACGTCCTTCTCCTTGTAGAACTCGCGCAGCACCGGATTGGCGAACCGCCCCGCTTCCAGCATCATCCAAAGCTCCAGCTTGTTCGACGGCAGACTGACGATGTATTGCGTCGCGTCCTCGCTGGTGTAGGCGTTGAAACCATCTGCGCCTTGCTGGGTGAGCGCCTCCTCGTATTCGTCGTTGACGATGTACTTCTGCGCCTCAGCCCCTGCTTGCTCGAACTGCTCTTGGAGCTTCTTGAGGACCTCCGGGTCCGCCTGGTCGCCTTTGCGTTTCTCCTGCTTGATGGCATTGAATAGCTCGTCCATCTTCGCCATGGCGGCCGCTTCGGCCTGGTAGTTCTTCGTGCCGATGGTCTTGGTGCCCTTGAAGGCCATGTGCTCAAAGATGTGGGCCATGCCGGTGATCCCCTTGACCTCATCGACCGCACCGACATCGGCGTAGGTGTGGAAGGAGACGACCGGGACCTCGTGGCGCTCGAGCACGAGGAATTTCAGGCCATTATCCAGCGAGAACTCCGTCAGGCGTTTCTCGAACTCGGCGAGGTCCTGACCCATCACGGCCGGCCCAACGAACAACACAAACAGGGCCACGACCGGACCTATGTGCTTGCCAATGTGCTGCATATCTCGACTCCTTAATAGTGCGTGATCATCTGCCCCCTGCCTCGCGAATCAGTTGTAGAACAGGTATACAGTAGCGACGCAGTCCTTGTCTACTCTTATGCGGACCCAGTGCGCGGAAAAACCGTTCGGGAACTCGTGATGGATATACCGCTGCGGCGGGGCGACCGTGAAGGACTTGTACGGTCGCCAACTCCCGTCGCCGAGGAAATCGACCTCCACGGTGAACGTCACCTCCTGGTCGGACTGATGAGCGAGGTGCACCACCTTTTTGTCGAACCCGGTCATCAGGAACGGGTCAGATACCTCTCCTGCTTTAACAGACGCGTTCCACCAGGGTCCGCCCCAGCCGGCAGGCTTGCCCATCTTCCACAGGTCATCGATATTGCCGAACCAGAATCCGGATTGCGGCTGGCCCTGGTCGTGGTCGATCTGGTCGGAGGCCATGACGAACAGGCCCCGCCAGTAGCAGAAGTCCGGCACGACGCGCAGGTGCGAGCAAATCGGGCGAATCCCCCAGATGTGGCCGCCATAGGAGAACGGCGGCAGCTCGTAGAACATGCCGTGGGCATCCATCAGCAGCCGCTCCGTGACGGCGTGGCGAATCCGCATCCATTCCGTGTTCCACGCGTGCTCCCACGTCTGGCTCGCTTTCGGCAACAGGTATCGCTGCCACTGGCCCTTGACCAGCGCCCGCAGCACGACGCTCGACCTGGTCCAGCCGGTCGCATAGATCGTGTTGCCGCCATAAGAGCCGCTGCCGGCGCTGCCGTGGACCTCGACGAAAGGATTGCGCTCGATGATCGTCCACTTTTTGCCGTCCCACTCGGCCAAGCGTCCGGCGTCACGCTTGCCCTGGAACTCCTGCTCGTCATAGGTGTTGTTCGCGACGACGACGCGTCCCGCGGCGGAATAGCCGCTCTTGAAGTGCGGCGTGGCGTTGATCTCCAGCTCCTTCACAAGATCGAAAAGCGGCGTGACCTCCAGCGTATGGACGTCCGCCTCCCAGAACCGCCCTTCCATGCCGAGGAAATAGACCTTGTTCGCCGGGTCGGTCAGGTGCTCGCACGTGGCGGCCAGGCGAACGCCCTTGAGGCCCTCGATTACGCGGACATTGCCATCGGCGTCAATCGCGTACGGGCCGATGAAGGCCTGCCCGCTCGGCCAATGCGCCATCCGGTTGGCGAATGTCCCCGTGACCGAGGCCGGGTGCCGCCGCATCGTCATGTCCTCGCTGATCTCGTACAGGCCCAGGCCCTGCCCGCTGATGTGCGCGACGTACCCCACCGCCCAGAGCTTCTGTGCCCAGGGAATCAAGGCACCGATGCCCGCCTCGGAATTGCTGCCCGTGCCTTTCGCCATTACCGTCAGACTCGGGAACACGCCATCGACACGTACCGGCGGCGAAGTGGCCTTGCCGTCAGGTTCGTTGACGCGCTCCAGGTACGCGCGAATGGCCTTGGCCAGGCTGCGGCCGAACGCACGGGCGGTGTCGGCCGTCACCGGCTGGCCGCTCGCGTTGGCATAGGGAATCTCGAACGACGCCGACAGCCGGATGTCCTCCAGGGCGCTCGCCCATTGGCTGAAGCTCTTGCCGCTGCTCGTGTTCGTCCCCGTGTTCCAGGCCTTGCCGAAGGGCAGGTTGTCGGAGGCATGATAAGCCACCGGCCCGCTCTGCACGGTTTCGAGAAGCCGCCCGAACTCGCGCTGCCGTTGCCACATCGCCTCATCGGAGCTGCCGACGATGTAGATAACCTCGTTGTACTGCCCGCGGATGTAAGGACAATGCAAGTCAAACGCCGCCGTCAGTTTGCCATTCGACCAGTTCGGCACGAAGGTTCGCAGGGCGGCAACGGATGGATGGATGCTCTGGCCGATGTAGTCGCGGTTGTGGTCGCGGGGCTTGCGATTCTTGCCTTGGTCGCCGTCCTCGACACCATCCTTGTCCACGAACGGAATCGCGAGGACCTCGACATTGCGCCGCAGCCAGTACCCATCGTCATTATCCGCCAGCACGGCCTCCAGCAATCCCTCCATCGCGTAGTTCGCCATCATCTCGCAGGCATGATGTCGCGCCGTCACAAGAACCCTGAACCTGGCATCGCCATCGAGCCTGCCGACGTGCACGCGCTCGACGCTCCGGCCCTTGCGGCTCTTGCAGAGCTCATGCACACTCACGTGCGGGCTGCCTTTGTACCTGCCGACAAACTCCCTGAGATTCGACTCCTGATATGGCACTGCCAGGCAGAACCGGGTCTCACTCGCATTCGCCGGGAAGGTGTATTTGAACGACGCCTCCTGCACAGCCTCTGTGCCGAGCCAGGCCCAGGTTCGACCGCCGTCGGTGCTCACGGCCGGACCGCGCACGCCGATTGGATTGTCGCCGCTGAAGCGAAACGTCAATGTCCGCCCCTGCACGCCGCGGACGCGGAAACCCCAGTAGAACCACCAGCCCTGCGTGTCCCGCAGGTCCGGCCGAAGATAGACGGTATCGCCCTCGATCCGCTCGACAATAATGTTGCCGCCCGGATAGTTGGCATCCACGATCACCGACGAAGGCTTCGTCCCCGTCTGGCGGCCTGAAACCGTCGACGCCACACATGTACAGAGGACCAACCACCCGAAGACAAGAAGCGATGCGATCCTGCAGAAGCGACACCCGTTGCGTGAAACACCCTCCAGGGCGGTGTGCGAAAGACGCTCCATCTCATTCCCTTCCACTGGTTGAACGACCCGGCCATCCCTTAGCTGCGCATCGTGAAGCGAACGCGCACTATAGTCATTCAGCCCAGCCCTGTCAACACATCAGAACGTGTGACCATGGATGGATGCACGGTCCCCCACGAACATCAGCCATACACTCGTGGGGAGGGAAAAGTGATGATACTGAGAGCGGGGAGACTCAGGACCTGAGACGTGCGACGTAAGACCCTCTACACCTTCTCCGAAGCCGGAATCAGTTCTCCTGCGGCAGGCCGATCATCGCCTTCTGGTACATTCGCTGGCAGGTTTCGCAGTGGCAAACGCCAACTACGCGAAGATGGGAAATCCCGGCAAGCTTGCGCGTTTCGATCAGGCTTGCCCCCTTGGCCTCCATTTTCCGAAACGCCATCTTCGCCTCGTGGTTATCGTGATAGCCGACGGCGTCAATGACGACGCTGACCTTCTTATCCCTCTGGAGCAGGCCGAGAGCAGCGGCCTTGACCGCCCCTTCGGCGCTGACGCCGATGACGATGAACTCCGCCGCACAGACCTCGCTGAGCAGCCGGTCGATCCGCGGCTCATCGAACGGGTCCGGACATCGCTTGTGCAGAATCACCTGCTGGTAGCGGCGCAGCATGTCTCGCGGCAGGTCCGTATTGCCGTCGGCCGGGAAGCTCACCCGGTTCTGCATCAGGGTGTACCCGATCTTCTGCTGGCCGAGCGTGCCATCGACACAATACCTCGGCTCGCCGTCGCCGTTGACATCCGGGTAGACCTCGCATGTGGAGATGACGGGAAGATCTCTGACGCGGGCCCAGGCCATGACGCGACGGATGTGCGCCAGGACCCGCCGGTGGTTCCGGATGCAGGCGGGACCGTCCGCCAGCAGGAAGTCCCGCTGGGTGTTGACGTCCACCACAACCTGCCGTCGCTTGGCTTTGACCATCTGCAGCATCATCCTAAGACAGTCCTTTCCGGGCTCTGGCGGTCCCACACGCTGAAGACTACGCGGAGCCCATGAATCAGTTCACTCCTACTAGTCGAGTGCCATACGAGGCCACTTTAGTAACGGTCGCCGGCAAATTTTCCCGCCCCGCTTCACGCATTTCCGCGCGGCCTGTATAATGGGACCTTGAAATCCTACAATTGACGACCTGATTCGCTCCTTTTAGGCGTGGACGCACGATGGCACGGGAGTTGAAAGAATATCCGGACGTGGTGTTAAAAGCGGAAAAGTTGTCCGAGCCGATTGATTTTCTCCAGGTTTTCGGACGTTCCGCTCCGGTGCACATTGAGATCGGTTCGGGCCGGGGGACGTTCCTGGTGAGCCAGGCGAAGGCCCAGCCGGAGGCGGACTTCCTCGGGATCGAGTGGGCCCGCAAGTTCTGGCGCCACGCGATCGACCGCATCGGCCGCTGGGGCCTGACGAACGTGCGGATGGTGCGGGACGATGCCCCGGTCTTCCTGCGGGACTTCGTTCCGGAAGGCTCCGTCGACTGCTTCCATATCTACTTCCCCGATCCCTGGCCGAAGAAGCGGCAGCGCAAAAGGCGTTTCTTGCAGCAATCGAACGTCGAACTCATGGTCCGCCTGCTCAAGCCCGGCGGCGAGATCCACATCGCCACCGACCACGCCGAGTACTTCGAGCAGATCAAGCTGGTGATGGCCTGCTTCACCGGCAGACTGAAGGAAATCGAATTCCCGCGTCCCGCCGGCGCCCGCGAGGGCGAGTTGACCGGCACGAACTACGAGCGCAAGTACCTCCAAGACGGCCGCCCCGTCCACACCCTCGCCCTGCGAAAGATCGGGTAACAGACCCAAAAGGACAGCCGAAGCCCCCTGTCCAATCATCAATTATCCATCAGCAATAATCAATCCAGAGCCCCCCCTCCGGCCACCTATCTGATTCCGCACTCCGCATTCCGAATTCCGCACTCCGGCGTCCCGCCCTTCACTCCGCACTCACACCCTCCCCGCCGCAATCATCAACCGACAACTGACTACCGACTACCGCTCTTCATCCGCAGATTACGCCGGTTCACGCAGATTTCGTAGGGTGTGCACGGCACACCGATTCCTTCTGGTCCCAGCCACAGAGGACACAGAGGGTACAGGATGGAAGGTAAGAGCAATGCCGATTCTGATCCCTGACACCCGACCCCTGATCCCTGCCCCATTCCGCACTCCGCATTCCGAATTCCGCACTCCGGCGTCCCGCCGCAATCATCAACCGACAACTGACTACCGACTACCGCTCTTCATCCGCAGATTACGCCGATTTTCGCAGATTTCGTAGGGTGTGCACGGCACACCGATTCCTTCTGGTCCCAGCCACAGAGGACACAGAGGGTACAGAGGGGACAGGATGGAAGGTAAGAGCAATGCCGATTCTGATCCCTGACACCCGACCCCTGATCCCTGCCCCATTCCGCAATCCGAAATCCGCAATCAAGGCGTTGCGCCCTTTATTCCGCATTTTTCCCTTGACACTCCGTGGCAACATATGTACAATTGCTCATCGTCACAAGCAGTCGCCGGGCCGCGCTCGCCCAAGGGGTCGTGCGGGGACGCACGACCTGCGACGGCCGCCGCCGGCCGGGCACCGTCCCCGGCCAGCCGGCTACCGGCAACTGACTACCGACTACCGCCCGGAGGGCTTATGGCGAAGCGAACGTGTCACGATTGCGTGTACTCAGGCCGGCCGCCCCGGACCCGCTCTATGCGGGACATGAGCACCGGCTGGGCGGGCCTGCTGATGTGCGTGAATCACCCGAACTCCCCCGGCGTGCTGGTCGACGTCGCCCCGAGCGCCGCCGCCTGCCGGAACTTCCGCGCCCGGTACGTCCCCCCGCAGCGCGGGACGCCGCCGCAGCCTCCAAACAACGAGATCCGCTACATCGCCCTGACAAAGGGCCTGTTTGCGATAGTGGACGCCGCGGACTACGAGTGGCTCAGCCAGTACACCTGGCACGCGACGTGCACTCGCGGCCGCTACTACGCCGCCACGGTCATCGACGGCAAGTCGATCTCGATGCACCGGATGATCATGAACCCCCCGCCGGGCAAGGTCACGGACCACAAGGATGGTCACGGCCTGAACAACTGCCGGACCAACCTGCGCAACTGCACCTCCGAGCAAAATCGCCACAACACCCGTCCCTCACGCAAAAAATCCTCGCAATACATCGGCGTCTACCGCCGCAGCGACAAATGGATCTTCAAGATCACGCACAAAGGCCAGTACTTCTACGGCGGCCCCTTCGACACCGAAATCGAAGCCGCCAAAGCCCGTGACCAAAAAGCCCGCGCCCTCTTCGGCGAATACGCCTGGCTGAACTTCCCCGACGAGCATCCGGAGCCCGGGGAATGAATTGACGATTCCGCACTTCTGCCAGGCGAGTTGCCAGCCTGCAATCCGTACTGGGGCGGGGTTTTTGCGATTGGCTCTACCTCGCGGTTTTGCGTCGCTTTGTCCCCGCCATTGTTGATCAGCGCGGATTCCTGATGAATGTCTTGACTGGACAAAGCCTCCGCCCTATCATAATGGTTCATATAGCCGAGTTTCTTCTTTGCTTTCGGCTCGTCAAATAGACAGGAAGAAAACGGGGAACCCGGAGTGGATCGCAAGATCTCGGGGCGAATATCGAGTGATTGATTAAGGTCGCTCTGCCTGAGCCCGACAGCTAACCTCGTAGGCATAGAGTAGAGAACGCAACCGGAGCATAGGCTCAGGTTCTTCCTTATGCCTTCCCAGCCGCCTGCCTGCAGACGTATTTTCGAGGAGATAGAACCATGGAATTTCTGTGCATCGGGATTGTTGTGGGTTCTCGTCGGCCTGTCGGTCGGGTTCATCCGGCTGTGTGACAGGCTCTAAGGAGAAGATGGAATGATTGTCTATTGGATTGGCGGAATTGCGGCGTTTCTCCTGTTTATCTATCTTTTCATCGCCCTGCTCAAGCCGGAGAAGTTCTCATGACTGTCAGCAACGTGGTGCAGAGCGTCATCTTCCTGGCGATTCTGGTGCTATGTGCCAAGCCGCTGGGACTTTACATGGCGTACGTGCTTGAAGGCAAGCCGGCCGGTTTGAATCGATGGCTCAGCTCGTTCGAGCGATGGATCTACCGCCTGTGTCGGATCGATCCGGGGCAAGAGATGCAGTGGAAGACGTACGCCTTCGCGATGCTGGCATTCAACGTCCTCGGCTTGGTGGTAGTCTACGTGTTGCAGAGGGTCCAGCATCTGTTGCCGCTAAACCCCGCTCACTTGTCGGCGGTGTCCGCGGAGTCGGCGTTCAACACAGCCGTGAGTTTCGCCACAAACACGAACTGGCAGGGCTACGCCGGCGAGACGACGATGAGCTACCTGACGCAGATGCTCGGCCTGACGGTCCAGAATTTTGTCTCCGCGGCCTCGGGCGTGGCCGTGCTGGCCGCAATGATCCGGGGCTTCAGCCGCCGCGAGATGGGCACCATCGGCAATTTCTGGGCGGACCTTGTCCGCTCGACGCTCTATATCTTCCTGCCGTTGTCGATCATCCTGTCGGTCGCTCTGGTCTCGCAGGGCGTCGTGCAGACGTTCAAGCCGGCACAGGGAGTCGAGTTGATTCAGCCGTATGCGGGAAGCGATGGAAAAACCGTCACGACCCAGGTATTGCCTCGCGGCCCGGCGGCCTCGCAGGTCGCCATCAAACAACTGGGCACCAATGGCGGCGGGTTCTTCAATGTGAATTCCTCGCATCCCTTTGAGAACCCGACGCCCCTTTCGAATTTGCTCGAAATGGTGTCGATCCTGCTGATTGCCGCGGCGCTGTGCTACAGCTTCGGCCACATGGTCCGCGACACGCGACAGGGCTGGGCCCTGCTGGCCGCCATGCTGGTCATCTTCGTCCCCTGCCTGTACGTGTGCCTGCAAATGGAGCAACAAGGCAATCCCGCGCTCGCTGCACTCGGCATCGACCAATCCGCGAGCATGCTTCAGCCGGGGGGCAACATGGAGGGCAAAGAAGCCAGGTTCGGCGTCACCAATTCGACGATCTGGGCCACGGCGACCACGGCGGCTTCCAATGGCTCGGTCAATTCCATGCACGACTCCTTCATGCCGCTGGGCGGCCTGATGTCGATATGGCTGATGCAGTTGGGCGAAGTCATCTTCGGGGGGGTCGGCTCGGGGCTCTATGGGATGCTCGCGTTCGTGATTCTGGCGGTGTTCGTCACCGGCCTGATGGTCGGCCGCACGCCGGAGTACTTGGGCAAGAAGATCGAAGCGTACGAGATGAAGATGGCGATGCTGATGGTCCTGATCCCGCCGATGGTCGTCCTGTCCGGCACGGCGATTGCCGTCGTGCTTCCGGCGGGCAAGAGCTCGATGGCCAATCCCGGCGCCCACGGCTTCAGCGAGGCGCTCTATGCGTTCTCCTCAGCCGGCAACAACAATGGCAGCGCGTTCGCCGGGCTCAACGCCAACACGCCGTTCTACAACATCGCCCTGGGAATCGCGATGTTCTTCGCCCGGTATTGGCTGGCGATCCCCGCCCTGGCGATCGCCGGCTCGCTGGCCAAGAAGAAGATCATTCCCGCCAGCGCGGGGACGCTGCCCACCCATACGCCGCTGTTCGTCTGTTTTCTCGTGGCGATCATCCTGATCGTGGGTGCGTTGACGTTCTTCCCGGCGCTGGCGCTGGGGCCCATCGCGGAGCACCTCATGGTGTGGGCTCAATAATCTGTTCGGAGATGATATGAGCAAAAGAGGGAAAATAGCATCCGTGTTGAACCGGCAAGTCCTCGTCGGAGCGATCGTCGGCTCGTTGACGAAGCTGACGCCGTTTCATCAGGTCAAGAATCCGGTCATGTTCGTCGTGCTCATTGGCAGCATCCTGACCACGGGCTTGTACGTCCAGGCCCTGCTCGGCCACGGTGAAGCGCCGCCCCGATTCATTCTTGCCATCACCGTGTGGCTGTGGTTCACGCTGATTTTCGCGAATTTCTCGGAGGCGCTGGCGGAGGGGCGAGGCAAGGCCCAGGCCGAGAGCCTGCGACGCCATAGGAAGGACACGGTGGCCAAGAGGCTCAAGGCCCCGCGATTCGGCGCCGCCTGTTCTCCGGTCTCCTCTTACGAGCTTCGCAAGGGGGATGTTGTCCTGGTGGAGGCCGGGGACATGATTCCCATGGATGGCGAGGTCATCGAGGGCATCGCCTCGGTCAACGAAAGCGCGATCACGGGCGAAAGCGCGCCTGTCATCCGGGAAAGCGGAGGCGACCGGTCGGCCGTGACCGGGGGGACCACGGTGCTCTCGGACTGGCTCATCGTCCGCGTCACGACTAATCCCGGCGAGACCTTCCTCGACCGCATGATCGCCATGGTCGAGGGTGCCAAGCGCAAGAAGACGCCGAACGAGATCGCGCTGAGCATTTTGCTGGCCGGGCTGACGATCATGTTCCTGCTGGCGACCGTGACGCTCTTGCCCTTCTCTCTCTACAGCGTGTCATCGTCAGGCGGTGGATCGCCGGTCACCGTTACAGTGCTGGTGGCGCTGCTGGTCTGCCTGATTCCGACAACCATCGGCGGCCTGCTGCCGGCCATCGGGATCGCCGGGATGGATCGCATGATCCAGGCGAATATCATCGCGACCTCCGGACGGGCGGTCGAAGCCTCGGGGGACATCGACACGTTGCTTTTGGATAAGACCGGCACGATCACATTGGGCAACCGGCAGGCGGTGGCGTTCATCCCAGCTAAGGGACATGCCGAGGCGGTTCTGGCCGACATCGCGCAATTGGCATCCCTGTCGGATGAGACGCCGGAGGGCAGGAGCATCGTCGTGCTGGCCAAAGAGCGGTACAACATCCGGGAGCGCCAGGTGCACGAGCTTGCCGCGACGTTCATCCCCTTCAGTGCCCAGACGCGCATGAGCGGCGTCGATCTCGGCGACGGCCGGAAGATCCGAAAGGGCGCCGTCGAAGCGATTGAGAAGTACGTGCAAGATGCGGGCGGCGCGTTCCCCGGCGAGATGAAAGAAGTGGCCGCCCAGATCGCCAGGAGCGGCGGGACGCCCCTGGCGGTCAGCGACGACGAGCGCGTCGTCGGGATTATTCACCTCAAGGACATCGTCAAGGGCGGCATCCGGGAGCGGTTCGCGCAATTGCGCCGCATGGGCATTGCCACAATCATGATCACCGGCGACAACCCGATGACCGCGGCCGCCATTGCCGGCGAGGCCGGAGTGGACGATTTTCTGGCCGAGGCGACACCCGAGATGAAACTCAAGCTGATCCGCGAAAAGCAGAGCCAGGGACACCTGGTGGCCATGACCGGGGACGGCACGAACGATGCGCCCGCCCTGGCGCAGGCAGACGTCGCGGTCGCCATGAACACCGGGACCCAGGCCGCCAAGGAGGCCGGCAACATGGTGGACCTTGACTCGAATCCCACGAAGCTCATCGAGGTCGTGCAGATTGGCAAACAGCTCCTGATCACGCGGGGTTCATTGACGACGTTCAGTATCGCCAACGACATCTCCAAGTACTTCGCGATCATTCCCGCCGCGTTTACCGGCACGTACCCGCTGCTGGGCAAGCTCAACATCATGCACCTTGCCACGCCCGAAAGCGCCGTGCTCTCGGCGGTGATCTTCAACGCGATCATCATTATCCTGCTGATTCCGTTCGCCCTCAAAGGCGTCCCGTATAAGACCGCCTCCGCCAGCCGCCTGTTGCGGGACAACATCCTCATTTACGGCCTCGGAGGTGTCATCACCCCGTTCATCGGCATCAAACTCATTGATATGGCTCTGGTCGCGCTGCACCTGGTGGAATGAGAAAGAAGGTGGACCCGTGTTCTACAAACAGATCAAACCCGCGATACTGGTCCTTGGGATCTTAACGGTGATGACCGGCGTCTTATACCCGCTTTTGATCACCGCAATCGCCCGGATTGCCTTTGCTCATCAGGCCGACGGCAGTATCATCATGGAAAGTGGCAGACCTGTGGGTTCCTCGCTGGTCGGGCAGGAGTTCAGCGATCCGAAGTATTTCTGGGGCCGTCCGTCCGCCACGTCGCCGACGGGCTACAATCCGTTGCCCTCGTCTGGCTCCAACCTGGGACCGCTGAACCCGGCGTTGCGCGAGAAAGTAGAAATGAGAGTGAAGATGCTCCGAGGTGCAGACCCTGAGAACAAGAGCCCGATTCCGGTCGATCTGGTCACCGCTTCGGCCAGCGGGCTCGATCCGCATATCAGCGTTGCCGGCGCCCTCTACCAGGCCCCCCGCGTGGCGCGTGTGCGCGGAGTCTCGCAGGAGCAGGTCCTCAGGCTCGTGAAAGAGAACACCACCGGACGCTTCGCCGGCGTGTTCGGCGAGCCGGTGGTGAACGTCCTGCAGTTGAATATGGCGTTGGATCAGCGTGCCCAATGACGATGGATGAACGACCCAGTCCGGATCAGATCCTCAAGCAGGTTCAGGCCCAGTACTCCACGCGGGGAAAGGTGAAAATCTTCTTCGGCGCCGTTGCGGGGGTGGGAAAGACCTACACCATGCTCGAGCAGGCGCGGGCCCGAAAGAGCGAAGGGATCGACGTGGTCGTGGGCGTCGTCGAGACCCACAATCGCCCGGAAACGCAGGCCCTGCTGGAGGACCTGGAGGTCCTCCCTCGCAAATCCATTCTCTACAAGAACATCGAAATCGGGGAGTTCGATCTGGAGGCGGCCCTCAAGCGGCGGCCCCGCCTGATCCTGGTCGACGAGCTCGCCCACACCAACGCCCCCGGCTCGCGCCACACCAAGCGATGGCAGGATGTCGAGGAATTGCTCGATGCCGGCATCGACGTTTACACGACGCTTAACGTCCAGCATTGCGAGAGCGTCAACGACATCGTCGCTCAAATCACGAGAATTATTGTGCGCGAACCGTGCCCGACGCCGTAGTGGAAAGCGCCGACGCCATCGAGCTTGTGGATATTCCTACGGAGGAACTGCTCAAACGCCTGGACGAGGGAAAGGTCTACCTGGGGGCACAGGCGGAACTCGCGGCGGAGCATTTCTTCCGCCTGGGCAATCTGATCGCGCTGCGCGAGCTGGCCTTGCGGTATACCACCCGCAGCGTCGGCAGCAAGCTGCGCAGTTACCGGGACCTCCATGCGGTCTCGACCGTCTGGAAGGTCGGAGAGGATTTCCTGGTGAGCATCAGCTCCAGCCCGTGCGCCATGCAGATCATCCGCGCCGGCAGGCAGATGGCCGCCGATCTGGGAGCGGGATGGACCGTCGTGCACGTCGAGTCCTCCGTCTTCCCCCTGAAGGCGGGGGACCGGGAGCGGGTCGCCGGGATGCTCCGTTCGGCGGAAGCCATGGGAGCCAGTGTCGTGACATTGACTGGCGAGGACGTGGTCGAGACGTTGTTGGCCTATGCCCGGTCGAAGAATATCGGGAGGATTCTCATTGGAAAACCCGGCCGGCCGAGATTGCGGGAGGCGCTGTTCGGCTCGTTTGTCGATCAGCTGGCCCGCAAATGCGGCGAGATCGACCTGTACCTGATCAGCGGGGAAACGGGCGAAGAGACTCCCAGGGTGCAACGCGCGCCCGCCGCACCGATTCCCTGGAAGGGCGTTCTATGGGCCATCGGCACGGTCGGCCTGTGCACCGCGATCAATAGGGTTCTGTATCCGTATCTGGCGCCGGCCAACTTGATCATGATCTATCTTCTGGGCATGGCCTGGCTGGCCTTTCGCCACGGCAGGGGCATTTCGATCCTGGGCACGCTCCTCAGCGTCGCCTGTTTCGACTTCTTCTTCGTCCCGCCATTCTATTCCTTCACGGTGCTGGATAAGGAATACATTTTCACGTTCGCCGTGATGTTGATCGTCGGCCTGATCATCGGGACTCTGACGGGCAAACTGCGCGGGCAAACGATCTCGCTGGACCTGCGGGAACGCAGAACCGAAGTCCTTTACTCCCTCAGCCGCGATCTGGCCAAGTCCTCGCGCCCGGACGAGCTTTTCCAGATCCTGCTCTCACACATTCAGAGCTTCTTCGCGTGTCCCGCCATAGTCTTGACACCCGACCCGACGACGAGAACCGTAAGCGCCCTTACCGCCGCGGGGGACGCCCGGGACTACCTGTCCGTCAACGAACAGGCGGTGGCGAGTTGGGTGCACGAGCACCGTCGAATCGCCGGCAACGGAAGGGACACGTTCTCCGGCTCGCGAGGGCTATACATCCCATTGATTGGTTCTCGCGACACCGTGGGGGTATTGGGAGTCTTTCCAAAAGATCCGAAACAGCTCCTGGACCCAGATGATTTCCACATCCTGGAGATGTTCGTCAAACAAACGGCCCTGGCCGTAGAGGGCGCCGAATTAGCCGCGGAGCATATCAAAGCAGAGGCAGAATTGGGCCGAGCGCGCATCCGCAACGTGATTCTCGACACTGCGACGTTCGATACCCGGACCGCCCTCGCAGTCATCTCCGAATCCGCCTCGCAACTGCTCGACCCCGAACTGGTCGCCGATGAAGCCAGAAGAAAGGCTCTCGTGCAAGAGATCGTCATGCAAGCCAAGCAGCTCGACACCCTGGCCACCGAGTTGCCCAACATCCTCGACGAGTTGAAGCAAACCTGAGAAGGGGCTCTGCTCTTCATTCATTTTCCGTTCAGGGGCTAGGTGCGCAAAAAGAAAGCCCGGTCCGAAGACCGGGCTTAGATATCCAAAACAAGTGACAGTGAGCCTTAGAGCAGCGATCGTGCCTGACTACTCACGGTCCTGCCAATAAGCAGGTCCGGGTTCTAGTAATCCCTAGAAAGGAGGTGATCCAGCCGCAGGTTCCCCTACGGCTACCTTGTTACGACTTAGTGCCAGTCGTCGGACTCACCGTCGGCAGGCGCCTCCCTTGCGGGTTAGCAACCTGACTTCGGGTGCTCCCAACTCCCATCACTTGACGGGCGGTGTGTACAAGGCTCAGGAACACATTCACCGCGGCATAGCTGATCCGCGATTACTAGCGATTCCAACTTCATGCAGGCGAGTTGCCAGCCTGCAATCCGAACTGGGGCGGGGTTTTTGCGATTTGCTCCACCTCGCGGTCTTGCGTCGCTTTGTACCGGCCATTGTAGCACGTGTGAGGCCCTGGGCATAAAGGCCATGATGACTTGACGTCATCCCCACCTTCCTCCGGTTTAACACCGGCAGTCCCGTTAGAGTCCCCGGCATGACCCGCTGGCAACTAACGGCAAGGGTTTCGCTCGTTATGGGACTTAACCCGACATCTCACGACACGAGCTGACGACAGCCATGCAGCACCTGTGCAAGTTTCACCCCGAAGGGTAACCTACCCTGTTTCCAGGAAGGCATCCAAGCATGTCAAACCCAGGTAAGGTTCTTCGCGTTGCTTCGAATTAATCCACATGCTCCACCGCTTGTGTGAGCCCCCGTCAATTCCTTTGAGTTTTAGCCTTGCGACCGTACTCCCCAGGCGGTCTACTTAACACTTTTGCTTCGGCTGTGCAGGCGTCAGAACCCCCACAACCTAGTAGACATCGTTTACGGCGTGGACTACCGGGGTATCTAATCCCGTTTGCTCCCCACGCTTTCGTGTCTCAGCGTCAGGACAGGCCCAGTGCGACGTCTTCACCACCGGCGTTCCTCTTGATATCTACGCATTCCACCGCTCCACCAAGAGTTCCTCGCACCCCTACCTGCCTCAAGAAGCGCAGTACATCAAGCAATTCCCCGGTTGAGCCGGGGGATTTCACAAAATGCTTACGCTTCCGCCTACACACGCTTTAAGCCCAGTGATACCGAACAACGCTTGCCACCTCTGTCTTACCGCGGCTGCTGGCACAGAGTTAGCCGTGACTTCCTCTGGCTCGGATCAATCCGCCGAAGCGGACTTTCCTTCGCCTGACAGCGGTTTACATCCCGAAGGACTTCCTCCCGCACGCGGCGTCGCTGGGTCAGGCTTTCGCCCATTGCCCAAGATTCGTTACTGCAGCCCCCCGTGGGGGTCCGGACAGTGTCTCAGTCCCGATGTGGCGGGCCAACCTCTCAGTCCCGCTACCCGTCATCGCCTTGGTGGGCCGTTACCTCACCAACTAGCTGATAGGAGATAGGCCGCTCCCGTGCCGATAAATCTTTGATCACCAACCCGTCGGCCGGTGATGTCATCCGGTATTACCCAACCTTTCGGCTGGCTATCCCAGAGCCCGGGGTACGTTACCTATCCATTACTCACCCTTTCGCCACTGACCAGCTAATAAATTAACTGGTCCGTTCGACTTGCATGTCTTAGCCACGCCGCCAGCGTTCGTTCTGAGCCAGGATCAAACCCTTCAGTTTGATTCATCGGACCCGCGATTAAACGGATCCGTCGTAATGGCTCAACACTCTCTGGTTTGCACCGAAAGTGCTGAATCCAGTTTTGGAAACCGCCGCAACGGTTGCCCGCTGCGACGAACGCACTTTCGCTGCTCGTATTAAGGCTCAACTGTTCACTTGTCAAAGATCTTTGGCGAACTTGTTTGGTCCACCAACAAAACCGGTGAACCAGCGTTTTGTATACGCTGCATGTTCACCGTGAGTTCTGTATTCTAACCGCTATTCGACCCTCGTCAAGGGCGAAATGCGAAAAATCGAAAATTTTTTCCGATCCTTCGCCACCCACGAAAACATGCTCGAAAAGGCCATTTTCCGGCCCTTTCCTCGCTCCTATGCCAAACAGAAGGCACAGCGCAGAAGGAAAAAGAGGGTCGGGGCTTTCACCCGGCCTTCTTTCCCTTCTGCCCTTGTTACCTTATCTTCTCCCTCTCCGCACCACCCTCTCCCCTGCCGCCGGGCCCCGAAGCCCGGCTGGCCGCTCATCTCGCACTATTATATACGCCAAGACCCGTCCTAAGTTCGCCCCGCAACGCGACTTAACGCATTTTTCACCCTCCTTGAAGCCCATTCGACGCGGATTCCACGGATTCACACGGATTTCAGACTGGGAACTGACAACTCGTTGTCAGGCGCAGATAAGACGCCGATGAACGGTGATTAACGCATCTCCTCGCCGCCAATCCGCAAGGAATTGGCTTTGTTTCACACGGCGTGCCAAGCCGTCCGCCACTCCCCATGCCGCAATCTCGCCGCCGCCTTTCTTCACACTTCAAACATCAAACTTCGCCCTTTCTCTCCCATTCCGCACACCGCCCCCCTCCCGCCGCGATGTCATTCCCGACCCGCTCGGGAATCCAGGAACCTTAGCCACAGAGAACACCGAGGCCACAGAGGAAATGATCCGACACAGACTCCACGAATTGAAACCGACCCCTGATCCCCGACCCCTCTGACTGTGAACTGCCAACTGAGCACTGTCAACTGCCTTCTCATCCGCAGATTTCGCCGATTTACGCAGATTTTCAACCACCAACCACGTCTTCAATCCGCAATCTCGCCGTCCTGCCGTCCCGCCTGTTTTCACATCAAACATCAAAAATCAAACACCAAACTTCACACTTCGCTTCTAATTCCACAATCAGCCCGCCAATTTTAAGTTATTGCCGGACCAATACTTATGACTGGCAATGCGGAGAATGTACCGGACCCCTTTAGTTCCCCAAGAGTCAAGAGTTGCCCCTGCTCCCGCCCACCCCCTTCGCCCACTTCGTAAGCACGCTGTCAAACGGACACCCGGGTTTCCAGCGGCTAATGTAATGTCTCTTTTCGTCGGCCGGCAGGTCTGCACAACAGAACATAAATGCCATTCGCTGCCAAGGGTCCATCTTGTCATAGTCTTCTTTGTGTTCACGCACCCAGTCAATGGCGTTGTTCTTCCTTGCAGCGAGGAATATTTCCCTTCTTGCGGAGGCGTCACTCGCCTGAAATCGGGACGCCAAGACGTTGAAGTGATTGATGTATGCATTTCTGGAGAACAGACTGAGTATCGAGAGCCTGAAGAACTCATTGTCTCTCACTTCATCCGAATCAAGGAGCTTCAACAGACGCGCTCCAATCTCTTTCCACCGCTCAGGGTCAATCCCCTGAACTGAGCGGAAATAGCAACACACGTTAGCGAAACATGGGCCAAGTCTCTCAAGCTCATCAAGGGAGATATCGATCGCGCCTGGGTGGCCGATTTGGGATAGTCGCCTATAGAACCAACGTAGGCGGATATAGTCGACTTCCTCCTCGGCAAGGTACTCATGGATGATCCTGCGAACAATCTCGTCAGTCACCTTCTTCCAGTCTTCACTAGAAATCTGCTCGTATGAAACCACCCTGTACGGGTCGTCTTCAGAGTACTTTCTAATGAGCTTCAGGAGTCTATCTTCTTCGAGGCTTATCGGGCGGTCTTCAACCATCTCGTCGCAGAGCGTTCGGAATTCGTCAGGCGTAAAGAACCTCGTCTTGTGGCGTTGAAGAGTCAACCTCTGCTGCTTATCAATTACCAAAGCAATCGTCGAAAGTGCTCGGCGCGATGCTTCATCCGAATCGCAAAACAGCAGAATATCATCCGCGTAACGCAGGAAGTTGAAACCGCTTGAGGACATGCTATTGTCGATAGGGATGAGTGTGGCCTCGGCTATCAAGTGCATGCCATACGGGCCTACTGGGATACCCCGTGAAACGCCGGCAGTTGTGGACTCAAGGAGCTTGATCAACCATTTCACGGCTTGGTTTGGGAAGCTGGACTCAGTCAGTTGATTCTCAACTGTATGGTGGTAAATCTGGTTGTAAAAGTCGGCAATATCACAATAGAGAATTTTGCGACACTTGTAGCTGTGCGCTTGCGCTGCCATCCAGAAATCGTTCCAGCCTATCTGACGTCCATATAAGCCGTGCTCTGAACTTGGCGAAAAGCGGTAGCTGAAAACCCGGTCTGCAGGAAGGCGCCTATCCTCTACTCCACGACCGAACTGATGGATCACGGCAGAGAGAAGGATGGAGTCCTGCGGGTGAAGCTGCGTGGCTTGTCTGTAAGAGACCTCGTCTTTTGGCACAATAAAACGTCGATGTGCACCGATGGGGAACTCGGATAGAGGTTTGCCCTCGATTAACTGGATGAATTCATTTCTAAGAGACTGGATTGCCTCAATCTCAGGGAGTCTGGGAAAGAGGTCGCTGTCTGAGTGATTAGCTACAAAGTCAATCGCCCAATTAAGCGACGTGGCATTCAGAGTCATTGCTCCAACTCCTTTTCACGACCGAATAATCACAATAGGTTATTAGGGGCCACCACTTATTTCGCCTCCCCATAATAGGTGACCGTCGCCGGTTTCCCTTGTGGTCGCGACCGATCACTTCTGCCCATAGCGGATGGCTGGCCGCGTTATCACCCAAGAGGTTAGCCCTTGCGCTGCATCTGTTCAAGATACTGAATCATGTCGCGTCCGACGTTCGCGTAATTGTGCGCCTGTTCTTGTGTAATTGATGACATGGAATGAGGATCGTGCGCAACTTTGTTCCTGAGCATGCGCATTTCGTCCAGTAACTGCGCGTATCTACTTGGCAAGCCAGCATGCTTGGTTAGCATCTGAATGTTGTGCACTGGAGATCTGTAGGATGGCGGTTCAGGTGAAACGGCCAATCTCGTCACAGCTGATGCAATGGTCGATTCCAGTGCAGACCACGCAAGCAGAATCGCGGCTGACGGAGCGCGCTCCACGGCGTCCAGAATTTGGTCTTCGAGCGAGGCGACGACCGGGTTCTCTGACGCCGGCTCTTCTGGAGGTAATTCCTCACGCAGCTCTTCTGCCTGCTGTCTGACCTTCTCGAACTCCAGTTCCAAGTCTTTGTACTTGAAATGAGCAAGGCGCCCTACGATTTTCGTGAGCTCACTTCGGAACACGAATAGAATTAGGAAAACGGCTGCCGGCCATGCGAGGCTTGATACCAAGCTGGCAATAAATTGCTTCCATTCCATAGTCGTTTATGCCTCCAGATGGCTAGCGCTCATGGAGAAGCCGAGTAATCGGTGACAGTCATCAGTTATTTCCTTCTGGTCGTCCGCTTCTTGGCAGGCTTCAACTTCTTCTCTACAATGGCAAGCCGCCTGTTCAACGACCGGACTTCCTCCCCTAGCGCCTTGAGATTTGCGTCCAGAACCCGAGCGGCCGATGATAAGGCCGTGCTTAGGATACTCAGAGGAAAGGTCGACGGACCTGTCACACCAGTCAAACGGTCTTCCTGAAGCTTTCCATTACCATCCAGTCTGCGAATCTCAACATTCCTGAATTGGCGAGCGTGGCGATGGTCGAGATACCCTCTGACGGCTCCCCAGCATTGGAGGACAACGGGAACGAGGCTGATGAGCGACGCGATGGAACCAGCTATATAGAGAATCTCGAGGCCTGTCTCGTGTTCGACTACGAGCACCTTCTGATCATTCTGGGTCACAAGATAGCCCCGGCCTTGCAGACTGCCGTCAACCTCTGACCAGTGTAGGCCTGCCTCATGCTCCAGAACTCGCAGCATCTCACGGTACTCATCGTACGATGGGACTACATCACGCACCTTATTGATCTTTGAATAGTTAAAGTAAAAGTGACACGATGTCACAGTCTAAGCCCAGCATGCTTGAAGAACGAACGCAAGAGAGACTGGTGAGTTTTTGTCTGCTCCAGCGAATGTCGCACCGCCTGCGTGAGGTCAGTGAGATTCTCCGGGCAGAAGTTGGCCAAGTCCATGTACTTCGTCCGCGTCCAGACCTGTTCATCAGGATTGAGTTGCGGGGCGTAGGACGGCAGCCATTCGATTTGTACTCGACGAGGGAACCGACGCCGGAGTTGCTCCACGGCGGACAGATGAACGGGCCAACGATCCAGGACCAGGATGATCCCGTGGGGAAAATGTTCAAGAAGTTCCGCCACGAGGGTTCTCAATGTCGGGAGTACGGATGTTGTGCTCTTGGAGCGCGAAGTACAGGTCCAGATGCCGACGCTGCGGCGAGACCGTGACCACCGACATTCCGGAGAGGCGGTCGTGACGCTCCCAACGGTACAGGAGCGGCGTATCCCCATGGGGACCCCAGGTCCGGCGGACCACCGGCTGGAGCATAAAGCCGGTTTCATCGAGAAAAACGATGTTTCGACCGCTATGCCGAGCTTTTTTTTATACGCGGCCAGTCTTGTTGACGCCAACGGGCAATGGCCTCTTCGTCGCGTTCGCGCGCCCGGCCTTCGGGTTTCTGGCAACTCCAGCCGATGCCACGCAGCACGTGCCAGACCCCGGAAGGGTCGTAGCGGACGCCGAAACGCCTCTCGATCACTTCGGCGATCCGCTTCAGCGTCCACAGGTCGGTCATATATCCGTGGGCGAGAGGACCTTTTAACAGCAACCGTTCCAGCTTCTGGCGTTGCCGGACCGTCAACTTGGGCCGGCGGCCGGGATGCGGCTTGGCCTTCAAGCCGTCCCGTCCCGCCTGCTGAGAAATCTTCTTCCACCGGGATACAGCCGCCGGCGAGACGCCGAGTCTCCGGGCCACTTCGCTGGGACCGTGACCGGCTTCGAGCAACGCGAAGGCCTGAAGCCGGTGACATTCGAGCTCTTCGGGTTTTCCTGGGGTTCTCATGCATGAAGATATCGATCCGTCACGGCGATTTACTTTAACTATTCAAAGATCAATAAGAGAGATGACTTGATCAGGAGGCACACCGAGATGCTTACCTGCGCTTGCGAACTTGTCTCTAAATGCTCTCTCCCGGTAGTCCATACTCGTCCCCTTTCGTGGCGTTCCTGACGAAAAGCTGCCGACTGGGAATCCGCCCATGTGGCCTATCCTTATCCCACTTATCCCACGCGTTCAGGCCTTCATAGCCACGGCGCCTCTTTGACCTCGCCACAACGCTCCGGCCCACGTCGGGCCGGGACTCTCGTTTTTCGTAGTGTCACCACGGAGTCAATCGCTGGGGAGTATTCTGACATATTCAGGCGGGGAAGGCAAGGGGGCTCTCGATTTTTGATTTGTGATTTCAGATTGATGATCGAATCTGCGGAAATCTGCGTAATCCCTCGGCTTTGCTCGGGACGGTGTCTGCGGATGGAAAAGCAGTTGTCAGTCGCCGGTTCCCAGTTGAAAGAGGGAGATTGCCGCGCTTCGCTCGCAATGACATGCATAAGGCAGTTTTCGCGTGGTTCGCGTAATTCGCGGTTGATAGACATGAAGGTGCGCCGTGCACACCCTACAGAATCTCTGCGTCTCGGCGTCTCCGCGCGAGATTGTCCTTTCGGTGGTTCGCGTCCCCCGCCTTCGCGAGGGCAAGGCTTCGCGGTCGAGAATCCGCGTGGGTTGAGAACCCACCCTACATACTCCGTGGCCTCTGTGTCTCCGTGGTGGATAATCAGTTGGCAATTGTCGGGTCTCCGTTTGAAATCCGTGTCAATCCGTGGAATCTGTGTCGAAGCTGCGAGGGCGAATGATGATTCGCCCCTACGAGACCGTGGGGTTGCATTTCCTTCGCGTCCCGGCCCTTCATCCGCGTTCATCTGCGGTTGCATTTGCCTTGCGTCCGCGTCAATTGGCTCCGTCGCGATGGTAGATCACTTTGCCGCCTACGCTTGCCGCTGCCACCTGGAACAGTGCCTGAAGACCTGCGCAGGCACTCCTAAGTCATTGTTGACACGCTTGACGGCGGCAGGCCACAATGATGCACCAGAACAGATATGAAAGGAGGACTCATGAAATACGGAATGCTGAGCGTGCTGGCTGCTTGCGGGGTCTGTGTGTGCCTCGGTTTCGGGGCGTGGTCGGGCGGACTGGCCGTGGGGACGACGCCACAGAGGGGAGACAGTGACGGCAACGATGTGGAGGCGAGCGTTCGCCGGCTTATCGGCGAGGTCGATCCCGAGCGGATATCGAAGCACGTCTTCTACCTTGCGAAGGACCCGCTGCCCTATCGCAAGCTGAATCTGACCCTGCCCGGCCATGAGAAGAACACGCTCTACGAGGCCGACGACTACCTGGCCGGGAAGCTGGAGTCGTGGGGATATCGCGTCGAGCGGGAGGGCGTTCAGGTGCAGGCGTTTCGGCGGGACACGAGCAAACCCAAGCATGCCCAGTACTCGCCTCCCAAGGCGGAAGATCCCTGGTACACGGCGTACAATCTCTATGCCGAGAAAAAGGGCCGCTCGCATCCGGATAAGATCATCGTCGTGCTCGCCCACAAGGATTCGCCAAGCTGGATCGATTCCCCGGGGGCTCATGACAACGCCATTGGGACCGCCGGCGTATTGGAGACGGCACGCGTCCTCGCGGAGTACCGCTCGGAGAGCACGATCCGATTTCTCTGGTGCAACGAAGAGCACACGCCGTGGACGAGCAGGACCGCCGCACAAAAAGCCAAGGCGCGCGGAGACAATATCATCGCCGTCTTCAACCTGGACGGTATTGGAGCCAAGACGGCGGAAGAGACGGCCGCCGGAAGAAAGACCAACGTGACCGCGTATACCAGGCCCGAAGGCAAGCGTCTTGCCGAGCTGATGGGCGAGGTGAACGCTCGATATTCCATCGGTCTGGAGCAGCGGACTGCGGAGAGGCCACAGCCCGGCGACGACGACGGCTCGTTTGTCCTGGCCGGCTACCCGGCGGCGGTCATCAATATCGGCTCCTGGCCTTACGGCGACCCGGAGTACCACGCCGAGGGAGATGTCCCGGAAAGGTGCGACGTCAAGAACGCCGCCATGACGGTACAGGCAACGCTGGCTGCCGTGGCGACCCTCGACCGGGGTTTATGAAGCTCCGGGGCGTGGGAGTGGAGGTGGACGCGATGGCAGTTTCGGGCTGTCCACGTCGTCCATCCCGTCCACCATGTCCATCCTTTGCCAAGACAGCGACGACTGCTGTTATGCGGGAGCGAGAACGGGGCGGGAATTACTGGACGCGGGGTCCGCTTTCTCCGCGCATTGGCGGCAGCGAGATGCTTAGGAGGTAGTGCATCTCCTAGTGCTAACCGAGTGTATGGCGGGCCCAAGTTCCGCATTTCCCCGATAGCCCGTGCGAGTGAGCGGTTGTACCATTCGCGGTATGGACAAAGTACCCGGGCGGGATCGAAAAGCCCATGGCTGTTGCAGGGTTCTCCGCCCTGCGAGAGCGGGCATTCTCTGCGATCCCGCGAGCCCGAGGTGCTCTGTTGCCATCGTGAGGATGCGTGAAGGAGATCGGATGCGGGAGAACCGAAACCGACCCACTGAGCCAACGCGCGACGCAGGGCCGCCACACGGGGGCCGTGCGAACTGTATCTACCGGTAGATCGAAGCGGCTCGGCCGCGGGATCACAGCATACCAACGATCCATGCTCACGCAGGTGCGAACGGCAGAGGTCTGCCTTTGCCCGTTCACGTAGAGGGTGCAACTACGTTTCCCTCGTTTGTCGAGGGACAGAAGGAAGGAGAGAGACATGCGAATATCGAGAGTCGCTACATCCGGTTTATTCATGGCGCTGTCGCTGGCGATCCTCAGCGGACAGCCCTTGAACGCAGCGCCCACGGTCATCAACTTCGAGCAGTTCACAGGGATGCCGTTCGAGAACCCGGCGCCGGTCCCCGTGGAGTCGAGACTGTACGATCAACTGCTGGACACGGCGGGCGTCCTGTTCACGTCCGGCAGCTCCTTCGTCAGCGTTTTGAACATGGGCCCGGATCACGCCACCAGCGGGGTGAACACGATCGCCGGAACCACGCCGGAGGGTGTCCTCACGTACGATCGCAGCAATCCCGTCGTGATCAGCTTCTTCGAGCCCGGCGATGCTTCCAGCCCGAGTACCGTCAATTTCGTCTCTGTTCGGGCCGACCTGTGGGCGAGCCTGCAGCCCATCTCGCTCAACGCCTATGGTCTGAGCGGCAATCTCATCGGCTCCGCGACAGGCGTCGATATGGACGGCGCGACGCTGCAGGTTTCCGTCGCCGGAATCCATTCGGTGGAACTCCTCGGGGGGACAGGCGATGTCGCCGGGGTCGCATGGGATGACCTCACGTTCGACACCGAGGTCCCCCCGCCGGTCTGCGTGATCCCGGCGCCTGCCAGCGCCTTGCTGGTGATGTGCGGCCTCGGGGCGATGCGAACCTTCCGCCGTCGTCGCTAACGGTCAGTGCAACAATCAGGTCCGACTCGTGTTGTAAGCGTCGCCTGCGAACGGCGGCTCATCCGGGAAGGTGGACGAACAGCAGTGGATCCATCGGGTGGCAGTTCGGCACTGCCACCCGAAGGACTTTCAGCTACCTGTCACTGGGGGCGCTGTTCGAGTCCGCGACCGGAGGGGGTGTGGGGAACCATCGGAGCAGCTCGGCGGCGACGATCTCGTGCCCCTTGCGATTAGGGTGGTTGCCCTGAGACATGAGGGCGTCGAGCGACTGGCCGCGGCGGATGCGATTCTCGAAGCAGGCGAGGCTGTCAATGAGAGCCACGGCATTCTTGCGGGCGAGCGTGCGGATCTGTTGCGCGTGCTGGTTCAGGGAATCGTTCGGGTCGCCGAGTTTTGCCCCCATGTCCGGCGTGGGCGTCAGGAGAATCACCCTGACCCCGGCGGCCTGGGCCCGGGCAATCATCGCCTGCCACGCCGCCTCCGCGCGAGTCAGGCCGATGCCGCGGTCATTCAGGCCGTAATCGATCGTGACCACATCCGGCCGCAAGGACAGTATATCGCGCTCGAACCGCGTTGCCCCGCTTTCGGAGTTTTCGCCGCCGATGGCGGTGACAACGACGTTCACCACGGCATACGGAAATCGCTCCTTGAGCCCGCGATGGAGCAGGTGCGGATAGGCGTTGAACGTGTCCACGACCGGCGTGCGGAAGTATCCGGCCGGGACGCTGTGCCCGTGACAAACGATGTTGACGGTCCGATTCGCGGGCCACTGGCGCGTCAACTCAGTCACTGCACCGGAGAGGTAGGTGTCCGGCCTCGCACTGGCTGGATCAGCCGCCTGCGGGCCCGCCCAAAGAAGAGCGCAAGCGACCGGCAGCATCAGCACTCCAGCCATCACACCCGTGAACCATCGCCTCTGTCTTGCGGCCATCTTCTGCCCTCACGATCCGCTTGATGTATCTTCATCTGCTCACGAGTTCGTAATGCATGCATCGATTCGCGGGGCGCATCTCGAAGGTTGTGCCTTCCGCGGACTTTTGCATGGGGGCGTAGTCAAAGCGTTTGCCGGAGGAGGAGAGGCAGAAGACCGTGATCGGCTTGTCGTGCCTGACTCTGACGGTCCCAACCACCGGCTCCATGAGGAACGGCGGCTTGCCGGACTTCGTGATGGTCCCGCTCTGCTCGTCGAATTCCATGCCCGACCACTGCGCCCGGGCAGACGTGGAGACCAGCATCCGTTTCGACTGCCGGATAGGCTCGCCATCCAGGGCGCTGACCATGACGACGGCGAACTCGTTGCCAACATTGAAGATCACGTCGCTCGTTGCGACGGCCTGGCCCTTCGCAAAGCCGGCCACGCCCTGCGTTCGCGGCGAGTCGATTCGCAGCAGGCCCTGGTTCAGGTCCCAGCGAAGCTCGCCCGTGACGGAATCGTACACCTGCTTTGTCTTGTCGGAGGCCTGCTTCAACAGGTCCGGGTTGGCCGGGAATCGGGCCTCCGCGACATTCGCAAACACCAGGCCGTACTTCCCGAGCAGCGCGAGCCGATTATCCCTTTTCGGGGCGAACGCCGGATCCATGAACTCCCCCGCCGCGACGCGCTCGTAGTACCCGGTCATGGCCTCTTTGACGTCCCCGCGATGGAACATCAGGGCCGACGCAGGCAGCACATTCATATGAGCCGGGTCATACAGGACCATGAACGAGTTGATCACCTGGGGCTCGTAGTCGATGAAGGCCAGGTACGCGTACTGCATCGGGTGCCAGTCCTGCAGGCAGGCATAGGCGGCCATGAACACGGGCCCTTCCGCGCGGTACGGGTTGGGCAGGCAGTTGTTCCATTCCGAAACGGTGTACGGCCGACCGAGGACCCGGCGATTCGCCAGGCCGCCAATCGTGCCCAGCGAGTCCGACTTGACCATGGGCGTCGCCGGGCTGACCGACTGGCCCTGGACGTAGTTGTACGTGCCGTGCGGGTGCGCGTAGTACTCGTGCCGGTCCACGTAATCGAGCCCGGCGTTCGCGTGCAGATCGGCGACGTCGGAAATCCAGTGGTTGCTGCCGGCGATGGGGCACCTCACGCCCAGCGCTCGCAGAAATCCGTACATACGGTCGTAATACGCCGTCTGCGTGTCGTACAGAAACGCGTACATATCCAGATTGCGCTGCCGGCTGAAGGCGGGATTGTACCGAGCCTTCGAGTCGTAACTGAACTGGTAGCTGAACGCGATGTTCTTCTTCTCGAAACTCTCATCCTCGCCGAGCCCCTTGCCCTTGCGGTCTGCCGGCTGCCAGGCCTTGGCCAGGGTCTCGCGCGTCGCGTACTTCTTCACCAGCCAGTCGTTGAATCGGCCCTGCAGCATCTGCGCGTAGTAGCCCGAGTTCGTGCTGAAGTTCGGCCCGGCGCCGAGGAATAGCAGTGAGTCTTCATTGATGATCTTGGTCATCGCGAGTACAGGGTCTTCGGCCAGCGGCTGGCGCGTGTACGGGTTCTTGTGCGTCAGGAGCTTCTTCAAGTAGTCCTGCTGCAACTGGATGAGGAACTCGTCGAACTCGCCCTCGATTTTCAGGCCGGCGTAGATGTCGTCGAGCGACTCGGCGGGCTGCGGGATGCCGTCGGCGGGCATGACTTTGCGGCTGGACAGGTGGCTCAGGAAGACGTAGATGCCCCGCTTCTTGAAGCAGGACACGAGGTAGTCGAAGCGATCGAGCATCTCCTTATCGAGCACGCGCGTGGTTTCGGGGCTCTGGCCGCCGAAGAGGTTCTTGCGGACGATGAAGTCGGTCCAGGGCGCCACGACGTCCAGGTGGTGCATGCGGACGATGTTGGCGCCGGTCTGCGCGATCCGCTCGGCCAGCGCTTCGGCCTGTTTGTGGGTCGGAAAGTTGGCCTCGGCGAAGAGATTGCCGCCCCAGAAGCGTGCCTCCGTGCCGTCCAGGAAGAAGAACTTGTCGCCCTTGACGGTCAAAGTGCCGTGCTTGCCCGCTGGGGCTTCCAGCAGGAACGACATGTCGAGGGCCGTGCCCTTGGCCTTCTTGATGTCCGGCATCTCGTACGGCAGCCAGGCGGAGGTGTCAACCTGTGCCTTCTGGGCAGACGCCGCAAAACCAGTGCCGGTAGGCATCAGGAGGCATAACAGGGCGAGGACGGATTTCAAGACTCGTGTGAAGTGGTCCATGTCTCAATCCTTAACTGGCGGTATTCGCAGGCCATTGCGTTCAGGTCCGGCGGCAAGTGTAGCACGCCGGACGATATCCTTCAAGCACGACGATACCCCAGATAGGAAGCTTGACAGCCCGCGGTGCGAAGACTACCATCCCTATGACTATGGTGGGACTTTTCCTGCCGATCGTGAATTCATCGAACAAGAACGCCGGGAGAAGGAAATACATGGATGGCCCGGGCCGCCCAAGATTAGTTCTTTCCAGGCCGGAGAAGTATGAAGGTCTTGTCGATGGCAAACGAGTAAATTATGGGCAAGTCCCCGCGAGAGAACGTGGCGTTGACGTGTAGGGTGGGTTCTCAACCCACGCGTCAACGTATCTTTCGCTCGAAAGACCGCGTGGGTCAAGGACCCACCCTACGAGCGGACCAAGGCCTTCTTCATCTTCTCGTGGTGGGCCGAAGGCCCATGTATGGCGGCCCAAGGATCAATGGATGACGATGGATGTGCAAAAACCTGCAAGGGGCCGCGTCGCGGTGGCAATGAGCGGAGGCGTCGATTCCTCCGTCGCCGCCGCCCTGCTGAAGGACCAGGGTTTCGAGGTCATCGGCGTAACGATGTGCTTCAGCCTGCCGGAGCCGACGACCGGCCGGCCCGCCTGTTGCGGCGCCGACAGCGTCGCCGATGCGCGCCGCGTGGCCGAGATCCTCGGCATCCGCCACCACGTGCTGGGTTTCGAGAAGGACCTGGAGCGGCTGGTCGTGGCGGACTTCCTCAGCGAGTACGCCCGGGGCAGGACACCCAACCCCTGCATCCGCTGCAACGAGTACCTCAAGTTCGGCCGTTTGCTCGAAATGATGCGGGCGATGGATGTCGAATTCCTCGCCACCGGGCACTACGCCCGGATCGTGCAGCGAGACGGCGTGAATCATCTGGGCAAGGCCGCCGACAGCCGGAAAGACCAATCCTACTTTCTATATCGCCTCAATTCCGAGCAGCTCGCGCACATCCTTTTCCCGCTGGCCGAGTACACCAAGGAGCAGGTACGCGCGATGGCGAAGGAGCGGCGGCTTCCCGTGGCCCAAAAGAAGGAAAGCCAGGAGATCTGTTTTGTGCCGGACGATCTCCGCTCGTTCCTGGCGCCGCGGCTGGGCAGCCGACCCGGCGACGTGGTCGATACCGACGGCAACGTACTGGCAAGGCACGACGGCGTCCACTACTTCACCATCGGCCAGCGCAAGGGCCTCGGGATCGGGACGGAGCACGTCCGTTACGTCGTGGCGCTCGACGCCGAAAACGCCCGCGTCATCGTCGGCTCGCGAAAGCAGGCCATGGCCAAAGGTTGCCGCCTGACAGACTGCATCTTCCCCGCCGGCCTGCCCGCGGAGAAGCAGCTTGGCGCCCGGGTGCGATACCGCTCGCCTGAAGTCAAGGCGCGGATCCGAGTCGAAGGCGACAAGGTTCTATTGGAATTTGAGGAGCCGCAATTCGCCGTCACCGCCGGCCAGTCGGCAGTGCTGTACGACGGCGACATCGTCATCGGCGGCGGCATCATTGAGAGTGTGGTGACATAGATGAATGAATCGACGGGTGGCAGCGGCAAGCGGAGTCTTCGGAGCTTGCCGATGCCACCCAACCGTCCTGACATAACAGAAAGAGAGCATGGATAAACCTCGCAGCATCTATCTCGATCACAACGCGACGACACCTCTGCATCCGGAAGTGACGAAGGCCATGACGGAGGCAATGGAGGTGTTTGGCAATCCCTCCAGCTATCACGAAGCCGGCAGGCAGGCGCGAGCTGGTCGAGAACTCCCGGCGGGTGATCGCCGACTTCATCGGGGCAAAGCCGGAGGAGATCGTCTTCACAGGCAGCGGGTCCGAGGCCAATAACGCTGTGTTCAATGCTCTGTCCAGCCAGCCCTCAGCCAGGCGGGAGATCATCACCACGAGCATCGAGCATCCCTGCGTCCTGCGAGCGGCGGCGCACATGGCCGATCTCGGCCTGCCGGTCCACTATCTCGACGTGGATGAGACCGGCAAAATCTATCTCGATCAGCTCGAAGGCCTGCTGAGCGATGCGACGGGCCTGGTCTCCGTGATAACTGCCAACAACGAAATCGGAACAATCCAGGACGTCGGGCCCATCGCGAAGATGTGTCAGGAGCGAGGCGCCCTGTTCCATACCGACGCCGTGCAGGCCGTCGGCAAAATCCCCGTGAACGTCAATGAGATCGGCGCCCATTATTTGTCCTTCTCCGCGCATAAGCTCTACGGCCCCAAGGGCGTCGGCGCCCTGTACGTCCGCGAGGGCGCACCGTTCCAGCCGCTGATCCGGGGCGGGCACCAGGAGCGCGGCCGCAGAGCCGGCACGGAAAACACGATTGGAATCGTCGGCTTCGCCAAGGCCATCGAGATGCGAAAGGCGGAGATGGCCGAGGAAGCGACGCACCTGGCCATGCTCAAGCGAGCGTTGAGGGAAGGCATCAAGAGAGTGATCCCCGAAGCGACCTTCAACGGCCATCCGACGGATTCGCTGCCGGGGACGCTGAACGTCTCCTTCGCCCAGACCCGAGGTGAGGCGGTGCAGCTCGCTCTGGATCTGGAGGGCATCGCCGTTTCTACAGGCTCGGCGTGCTCCTCCGGCTCGCTCGATCCGTCGCACGTGCTCATGGCTATCGGCCTTCCCGCCGCGCAGGCCCTCGGCTCCATCCGAATCAGCATGGGCCGCACCACGACCCCCGCCGACATCGAACAAGCTCTGCAGGCCCTCGCCAGAATCGTCACCCGCACCCGCCGCGCCGCCTCCGGCCCCGGCGAATGCTGCTGCGGCGGCCAGTGCGGATAGCCTTGCATCTCACAAACCCTGGTATCTGACCACGTCAAAGTTCGGGTGGCAGCGGCAAGCGCCAGCTTGCCGATGGCTCGTGTCTACACCCGCACGCCATCGGCAAGCTCCGAGGATTCCGCTTGCCGCTGCCACCCGGTCGGTCAGCCGCTGCGCGGCGGGTGTCAGGAAGAAACCTGAGGGTTTGGGTGCCATGCTTACGCTCGCGTAAGCATGCCTTGCCCATCGAGTGGAACATGTCTACGCGAGCGTAGACATGGCACCCGGCCAATTAGTCTCCTATGAGTGAGTCGCTGGTGTCCCGAAGGAACGGGCTGGTCCGCGGCGGCAGTTTGTGATACA
The DNA here is from genome assembly GCA_963708075.1 of Sedimentisphaerales bacterium. Lineage (GTDB taxonomy): Bacteria > Planctomycetota > Phycisphaerae > Sedimentisphaerales > Anaerobacaceae > PLanc-01. The sequence continues at coordinate 1,179,009 of OY970194.1, read as the reverse complement.
ATGGGTCGCGGAGGTGGAGGATCGAATACAGGTAGGAGTCTGGTGAGCATGGTGCGTGTGATGATGATTCTGGTTCTGGCGGGCAGTGCGTTCGCGGCGGAGATTCAGGTGGATGCCCTGTCGGGACGCAAGGCGATCTCGCCCTGGCTGTACGGGCGGAACAACTCGCTCTCCGACGATCCGAAGAAACCGCCGGCGGCCAAGGACTGGCAGTTCCTCCGGGACGCAGGCGTGCGCATGCTGCGGGAAAGCGGCGGCAACAACAGCACGAAGTACAACTGGGCCCTGAAGCTGTCCAGCCACCCGGACTGGTATAACAACGTCTATGCTCACGACTGGGATTTCGAGGCCAAGAGCCTGCAGGCGAACCTGCCCGGCGTGCAGGGGATGTGGTCGCTCCAACTGATCGGCAAGGCCGCTTCCACCAAGGCGCACAATTTCAACGATTGGGGATACAACCGCTCGCAGTGGTGGGACGGCGTGCGGAACAACTGGGCCGGAGGCGGTGGGCCCCTGCCGGAAGGCGGCCAGAAAGAAGGCGACACGAGCCTGTACTTGATGGACTGGTCCGCCGAGGATACGACGGCCATCCTGGACCACTGGTTCGATCCGAACGGCCTGGGGCTCGACCCCAACGGGCTGCTCTACTGGAACATGGACAACGAGCCGGAGATCTGGAGCGGCACACACGACGACGTGTATCCGAAGCAGCCGCCGGTCGAGGACTTCATGCGGGCCTATCTCGAGGTCGCGAAGAAGGCCCGCGCCCGGTTCCCCGGGATCAAGCTCGTCGGCCCGGTGCCGGCGAACGAATGGCAGTGGTACAATTGGGACAACGGCCGGATCATGTCCGGCGGCCGAAACTATGTCTGGCTGGAGTACTTCATCAAACGCATCAGCGACGAACAGAAGGTCAGCGGCATCCGATTGCTCGACGTGCTGGACATCCACTTCTATCCGGGCGAGACGAAACCAGCGGATATCGTCCAACTTCATCGCGTCTGGTTCGACCAGACCTACACCTATCCCGGCGCCAACGGCGTCAAGCGGCTCGGCTCCTCCGGCTGGGACAACAGCATCAGGAAGGAATACATCTTCGCCCGCTGCCGGGCATGGCTCGACCAGTACCTCGACCCGAACCACGGCGTGACGCTGAGTGTCACCGAGATGGGCATCGAGGGCGACGACCCCAACGTGACGGCGGTCTGGTATGCTTCCACGCTCGGGGTCTTCGCCGATGAAGGGGTCGAGATCTTCACGCCCTGGAGCTGGAAGGTCGGCATGTGGGAAGTCCTGCACCTGTTCAGCCGCTACAACCAGCCGATCCGCGTCCAGGCCACGTCGGATCGCGAGGACCTCGTCTCCGCCTACGCATCCATCAGCCCCGACAGCAACGACCTGACGATCATGTTAGTGAACCGGTCCTTGTCGCAAACTACAGACGTGCGCATCGCCATAGCCAACTTCCCCGCCACCGCAAGCACCTGCAAGGTCTTGAGGCTCTCCAACCTCCCAGCCACAGAGACATTCCGGTTCTCATGCCGAGAATGCCCTTCAGGAAGACACAGCTACTATCGAAGAGGGCGTGATGAACCTGTCCCTGCCGCCGCTGTCCATAACCGCCGTTCTCCTTTGGAATTGGCCGGAGGGTGACAGTGCGCGGCCCAGTCGCTGATGGCGTGATGAAGTTGGCGGGTGCCCGTGGCTATTCGAGGCGATGCCTCCAGTAGTCGGGATCTCGGTGGAGATGCATCACCGCCAGGATGAAGATGCCGTTCACTTCCTCCGAATAGAGCACGCCGTAGGGAAATCGCGTCGTCAGACATCTGCGCACTTCCCCATCGAGAATGGGCCATGCCTTTGGATGCTCCGCCGCACGCCTGACGGCAGCGTAAACCTCTGCGGCAAAATCAAGGCCCAGATTCTCCTCGCGTTCCTCATAGTAATCCATGGCCCCGAGGAATTCCTCTTCGGCTTCCGGATGAAAGGAAAAGTTCATTCTTCGAATCGCTTCCGAGCCTTGGCAAAGACCCGCTCGCCGGGGATCGGCTTCACTTTGCCTGACCGCAATTCCGCAAGCCTGCGTTGAGCGACTTGCGCCCACTTGCGGTCAATATCCGATTCGGGAGGATTCAGACTGCGGAGAATCGAGTCCGCCACCATGGCCCGTTCCTCCACCGGCAGCGAAGCCACCTCGTCTATGAGTTCTTTCGTCGTCACGGGTCGATGTCTCCTTTTTCACCATCATAGCCCCAAAGCCAGCGGTGAGTCAAGGGAGGCAATAGGAGAACCTGCGGTGGCGCCACAGACTTGCTCGCCTCCACCGTCCCCCCATAAGCCCCCATGTTGATCCGCCCCCCGTTGGGCTGCGGCTCATCACCGACCGAACTGTTCGGATCGCCGGCGTCGATGCAGGGGCTGGTCACGTCGTCGATGACCCAGCTTTCGCTGTTCGGGTCCCAGCGTCCGGCCTGCGACTTCAAATGATAGTCCCCGGCAACGAAGAAATCATCGCTCGCATCGTCAGGCGTTCCATTCGGGTCCCAATAGCCAAGGTCAGCAAAGCACGGGTCCGCATCCAGATTGCCTGGGCCCCATTCGATGAGGCCGCATGGATCGTGAATCATCGAGGCTCCACCCCGTAGGTCGGTATATCGAACTGTCAGGTTCGTATGCTCGTTCCATATCTCATTCTCGCCATCATTCACGATGCAATTGTCAACTTGGGCTTTGGACTGCCCGGAGGCACGAGTCTTGTCCGCCAAGAACCTTCCCTCGGGGGCAAGGTTCTCCGTGAAGGTACAGTTGCCGAATTGGAAATCCATGTTGGCCCCGCTTACCCCACCCCCACTCTCGAGCGCCTTATTGCCAACAAGCACACAGTTGCTCAAGGCAAGGGCGTCTCCGGCCGCTATTGCTCCCCCATTCGTGCCCGCTTGATTACCTGCAAAGTAGCAGTTCGTAAACTCCCCCTTCCGACCGCCTCCAGCGATGCCCCCTCCGTAGTACTTCGCCACATTATCAGTTATGGTACAGGTGACAAGTCTCATGTTGCCAGCGATCGCTCCACCCCAACCAGCGGAATTGTCAGTGAATCTGCAGCGAGTAGCCACTGCAGCAGGTGATGAACAAGCCCATCCGCCGCCGCCCCCTGACTCTGTCGTACGATTGGCAATGAAGTCACAATCCAACAATTCGACTGCGTTACCCAGTGTTTGCAACCCACCACCGCTTCGATCACTGCCATTGCTTGTGAATAAGCACCTTTCCAAAGTCAGCCGCCCCCCCTCAATCCACATTCCTCCACCATGCCAATCGGCAAAGTTGTCCCTGAAGACACAGTCTCTCAGAGTCACACGCGGAGGCACCGGCTCCTTAAGAGTGCTGACGAGCAACTCAACATACAGACCTCCGCCCGAGATCCAATTTGGACGTGGTTCCCTGGTCACGTGGCCGTGCATGTGCCCGGCGGTTATGACAAGACCATCAAAAGCCGCCTCACCCGCAAATACAAGATTGTCGCCTACTCCCTTGTCCATGATCGTAACCACGTGATGAGAGTTGTCTGCCCGCGTCGGGTCGTTGGCAATATTTGCGGGGTTGGCAATCGGCGCATCGTTCCCCGCCAGGTCCCCGCTGAGGATTGTCTCATTTCGCTTGACATCCCGGGCACTTGGATCATCCGCTGCCAGACCGGCAAAACCGCCAATCAACGTGACGCCACGTGGAATGTCAAATGAGATATGGCTGTCTCCGGTCCCTTGAGGATTCGCTGCACTGCGGTCCGGCCTGTACACACCCTGCGCCACCCGGACTTCTACAGGCTCATTCGGCGTACCTGCATCCGCCAAAGCACCCTGCAGGTACTTGTAGGCGTCCTGCCAAGAAGAACCATTGCCAAGTCCATTGGCGTCGTCGTCGACGTAGATGATCTTGCCGGGGGTTGGCGGGCAATAGATGAGAGTGAGGGCACAGACGATGATTGCGGGGATCGTTCTCTTCTTCGCCATTTTCCGCCTCCTTCAATGCACGGCACGGGGCGCCACGCGGCCGGTCCTGCTGTGACCTCCGTGCGGCGGTGACACTGGCATCCGGCGACCTCGCGAAGGTGGGCGGCGTATGAAAAGCGACACGAGAATATGATAACGGCTCGGAATATGATCGATTCCTTGCCCGCCTTCGGTATCCGGTTTCTCGTTGCAATGCATTCTACCACCGGCGCCCGGACGGTGCAAGCGCTTTCCTGGAGAATCTGTCGGGAAACCAGCGAGATGTACATCAAGGGCCTTTGAACGTCAACCGCGGCTGCCGGCAAGCCTGTAGGGTGGGTTCTCAACCCACGCGTCAAAGAGTGTCTCGCCGAAAAAGGACCGCGTGGGTCAAGGACCCACCCTACGAACTCTGAAGGTCCCGCGAGTCTGGATTCCCGCCCCCGATCAGGTCGAGGGCAGGCCCTGCGCCGGAATGACATCACAGGGGCTGGGTGCCATGCTTACGCTCGCGTAAGCATGTTCTGCATCGGATCCGCACGCCCACGCAAGCGCCGGTCCGGCCCCCGGCGTCGGCTTGCCGATGGTCCCTGTCAGTGCCTGCACGCCATCGGCAAGCTCCGAAGACTCCGCTTGCCGCTGCCACCCGTGTTTGCCACCACAGTACGGGGCCGGCAACGCACAGTGGCCAGATCGCAAGGCGCAAACGCCCCGGTGCCCTAAGTCCCTGTGTCGCAGGCATTTGCGGGTATTCTCACCATGTGGCGGAAATTCCTGCAACATCCCGACCCGTGGAGCGTCTCTATATATGGTCTTACGACCACATCTCACCCGGTACACCGAGCCAGGCCGGAGGGCCGGAAATCAAAAAATTTCCGGAGAGTTTCCTATGACCAATGAAGCAGGACTCGCGGCAGGCGGGCGTCAAGGCGCGTGAAACAAAGCCAATTTGCCTGGTGGCGGACGCCGGGTGTCAGCCATTCGACAAGACGGCTGAGGGATGGTTATGCGAAACAAAGCCAATCTGAGGCGTCTCCGGACGACCATCGCCAAGCTTCGCTTGACGCTGCCGCCCGGCAGGGAACGAGCGATTGTGCGAAACAAAGCCAATTTGCCTGGCGGACGAATGGCGGTCACAGCCTGTCCTACGGGACTCCAAACGGGGCTTGGCGTGCGAAACAAAGCCAATGGGCCGGAGGGCAGACGAACACTAACTGCTGTCCAGAAAAAGCGTTATGAAAGATTGTCATCCGTTGTGTATCTGCGAAAACAAAGCCAATTTCCGGGCCCGGGACAAGTGCGGACTCCCTCCCCGTGGAGAAGGTGTGCACGGCACACCCTGCCACTGCGGCCACCCTGAAACGAGGCTTAGAATATCGCTTATTATGGGTGGCAGCGGCAAGCGCCAGCATGCCGATGGCTCGTGTCTGCGTCTGCACGCCATCGGCAAGCTCCGAAGACCCCGCTTGCCGCTGCCACCCGGTATCCACCAGATCAGAGTAGTCGAAGCACTACACGCTGAGGGCCTGGCGTGCGAAACAAAGCCAATTCAGGCGGCCGGGTCCGTTTGTCGGTGAACTGCATGGGCAGTTGTGCGAAACAAAGCCAATTTCCGCGTGTGGCTCGGCGTGGTGGATTGGGTGAATGGATTTGCCATTTCAGATTGCCGACTTGGGATATACAATCTGGCTGTGCGTCACGGGTGACGCGTGGGTCTCAAATGGTAAATCGTAAATCGTAAATGGTAAATCGTAAATCACGAGGGGTTGTTATGAGCGGTAGCGATGCACGGGGCACGTCACGACGGGAGTTCTTGAAGGGCACGGGTCGGGTGGCGGCGGGGTCGGCGTTTCTGGCGGCGGTCGGGCCGCGGGTGTATGCGGCTGGGGATGAGACGATCCGGGTCGCGCTCGTCGGCTGCGGGGGGCGAGGGTCGGGGGCGGCGGCCAATGCGATGGCCACCAGGGTCGCTCCCGTCAAGCTCTTCGCGATGGCGGATGTGTTCGAGGACCGGATCAAACGCAGCTACGACGGGCTGATCGAGGCGGCCAGCGCGCCGCGGACGAGCGGGTCGGCGGATACTTGGGTCGATGCGGGTATCAGGCGAGCCAGCTCGACGTGCCGCCGGAGCGGCGGTTCCTCGGATTCGACGCCTATCAAAAGGCGATGGACTGCCTGCGGCCGGGCGATGTCGCGATCTTCGCCACGCCGGTGGCGTTCCGCTGGGTGCATTTCCGCTATGCGATCGCCAAGGGCATCCATGTGTTCATGGAAAAGCCCGTGGTCGTGGACGGGCCGATCACGCGCAAGATGCTGCAACTGGGCGAGGAGTCGGTGAAGAAGAACCTCAAGGTGGGCGTGGGACTGATGTGCCGGCACTGCAAGGCCCGCTGGGAGCTTTACGACCGGATCAAGTCCGGCCAGATCGGCGACATCACCATGATGCGAACCTACCGCCAGCAGGGCCCGGCGGGATTCGCGGGGCCCAGGCAGGGCAATATCAGCGAGTTGCTCTGGCAGGTCCGCAACTATCTGGGCTTTCTGTGGGCCAGCGGCGGGCTGTTCCAGGACGTGGTTGCGCACAACGTCGATGAGTGCTGCTGGATGAAGGACGCCTGGCCGGTCCGGGCCCAGGGCGCGGGCGGACGCTGCTATCGCGGCGATGCCGTGGACCAGAATTTCGACCACTACGACGTCGAGTACACGTTCGCCGATGGGGCCAAGCTGTTCCTCAACAACCGCCACATGCCCGGCTGTCACGAGGAGTTCGCCAGCTACGCCCACGGCACGAGGGGCTCGGCCGTGATCTCCACCTTCATGCACACGCCCGGCAAATGCCGCATATATAAAGGACAAAACTTCGCGAAAGAGGACCTCGCCTGGTCGTTCCCGCAGCCGGAGCCGAATCCCTACCAACTTGAGTGGGATGAGCTGATCGACGCCATTCGCAATGACAAGCCTTTCAACGAGACGAAACGAGGAACAGAGGCCGCCCTGGTCACGGCCATGGCCCGCCGGGCCGTCCATACCGGGCAGATCGTGACATTCGACGAGATGCTCAACAGCGAGGAGGAGTTCGCCCCCGACGTGGACAAGCTGGCGATGGACTCCCCCGCCCCCCTGCCCGCCGGCCCTGACGGCAAGTACCCCCTGCCCCAGCCGGGGATTCTCAAAAACCGGGAGTACTGACGGCCAGGTGACGATTCGCGGGAGGGTGTACGACAAGAAAGTGGCACTCGACCCGGGTGGCATCGTCAAGGCCGCAGGCCTTGGCGATGGTGGAGGCGCATCCCAAGAACGCCATCGCCAAGCTGCCGCTTGACGCTGCCACCCAAGAGCCTAATCCTCGCTCTGCCACAATCTTGTCGTACGCCCTCGCGGGAAGATGGTCCGCTTTTTACTTGACATTTCCGGGCCCCCGGGGTATATTATAGACTGACCTGCGAAGACTTGGCGCATATATCACGCGTCCACATCAACCATTGCGCATCGTGCAGAGCCTCTATGCGTCCACACCTGTTAGCGGCTGGACGGGCCATGTCTGGGAACGGCCGGCCGGCAGCAGGGGAAAGGCCGCAGCTTGCGGCCCGAACAGGTCGGACGGTTCTGCCTGGGAAAGCACTGGTTTACTGCGCGACAGGCTGGATGTGGGGTCAGGGTGTCTCTTTGCCAGATACATAGAGGAGATACCGAGACTGTGTCTTGGAGTGACATTGAACATTGAGCTTTAGGAGGATTACATGGGACGTTTGACAACAGCTTGCCTGGCACTGGCGGCGGTCCTTTTGCCGCTGAGCAGCGTAAGCTTGGCAGTCCCTGCTTTTTACATGGACTACGCCTCTTTCGACGCCGCAGTGAACATCCTGCAAGTCGAAGACTTCGAGGCTGTGGTCCCGAAGGACACGGCGTTGGCGTCGTTCACGAGTAACGGCGTCACGTACGCAGGGACACCACCAACGAACAACGTCTGGGTGGCCTCTCCGGGCTACACCAACTTCGGCGTTCCGCTGACGACCAGCAGCATCCTGACGGGTACCGGACCTGAGGATTTCACAATCGATCTGAGTGCGTTTTCCTATACGGCGGTCGGTTATGATGCGTACCTCAACGGCCTGGGAAATGTCGTCGTGGAGTTCTACGGCAGCGATCCTACCCCTGCTGTCACGCTCTATGATGGGCGTGCGGCAGGCCAGTGGTTCTTCGGTATCGTGCTCGATGAGCCGATCACCAAAATCCACTGGACCAGCGTGGGTGGCGAGCGCATCAACACGGGAATCGACAACCTGGCAATGGGAACTCCCATCCCGGCCCCGGGCGCTGTCCTTCTCGGTGCCATAGGCACTTGCCTGATCGGCTGGCTCCGCAGGCGAAGATCGCTGTAAGAAGCCCAGGTGACTGCATCTGTACCTGGCAGGCTTGAATCTTCACGGCCGGTCGTCCCCAGGGACTGCCGGCCTTTTTTTTCCTCCAAATTTCCCCTTCCCGGGCCTGCACATGATTCAGTCACGCGGCCGGCCCAAGTGCAAAAAAAACTGGTTTTTCCTGTTGACACGTCGAGGCCGGGAGGCTATACTACGGGCTGACCTGCGAGAACTTGGCGCGTATATCAGCGTCCCCATCAGCCATTGCGCATTTTGCAGAGCCTCCGTGTGTCCATACCTGTTAGCGGCTGGATAGGCCGGGTCTGGGAACGGCCGGTCGGCAGCATGAGAAAGGCCGCCAGTTGCGGGCCGAGCAGGTCGGACGCTTCTGCCTGGAGAAGTGTGGTTTGACGCGCGATGAGCCTGATGGGGAAAAGTGCGTGTCCCTTGGGCAGCAGATGCATACATGAACGGGGCACGGAAGCGTTTTCTTGGAGTGACGTTTGAGTTGTAGGAGGATGATATGAAAAGATGCACCAAGCTGATGTTGGCGGTCGTGGCCGCAGCCTTGCTGGCCGCTCTTCCAATGTCGGCAAGCGCAGTTCCTACGACCATGCATGTGGCGAATACGACCACCGGGAACCAGGGCTGGAGCGGTGTGGGTTGGACCTTCGACGTCCTTACCTCCGGTTTCCAGGTCCTGGAACTCGGCATATACGACAGTGGAGCTGATGGCCTGGCAGCCGGTGCGGCACCGCTCACGACCGTCCTGTTCGACGCGCAGCAAAACGTGATCGCTTCGATGACGTTTGCAGCGGGCGATGCGGGCATGTGGTTCGATGCGGCGAGCAACTACTGGTTCAAGCCGATCAGTCCTCTGGCGTTGCCGGTCGGGCAGTACACCATCGTCGGGTACGGCTTCTCGGACGCCAATCCCGAGCACAATAGTAACCTTGGCGGACCTGGACCTACGTTCAATGGTGATGGGGTACAGTTCGTACAGTCCGTGTGGACTGCGACGAGCTCGGACCCGGCACCTACGTGGCCGACACAGACGTATGGTCCGACGGCTCCCGATTTCTTCGATGGTCCGAACATGATCTATCAAGTCCCCGCTCCCGGGGCGATCCTGCTCGGCGCTCTTGGCATGGGTTCTCGTGGGTTATCTTCGCAGACGCAACGCGCTGTAAGCGTGAGTCTGCAATGCAGTATGTTCAGGGGCTGCGGGCAATTGTGTCCGCAGCCCTTTCTATTGGGGCTCGATGAGAGCGGCGCAGAAGCCTGCCCTGCGTGTCTTCACCGGCTGCGCGGAACTGCGGTTGGGGCTTGGGGATTGGGCCGGGGATCCCGCATGCCGCGATAGCTGCGCCAGCCTGGTCCACTCCAGGGCTGGTTGTAGTAGCGGTAATACCACCACTGGTGCGCATTGGGTGCGTAGTAGCCCCCGTAAAACGGCGGCGGATACACATAGGGTGCGTACGGCTGGCGGTAATACCAATCCGGTGCCCGATACTGCCAGGGCGCAGGAACCGAGCCCGGCAATAGCGGACTATACCGCGGAGGCTCAAACAGCGGCGGATAGTACCCGCCGTACCAGCCGTCCAGCGGGAAAAAGCCGGGGGCGTACGGCGCTATCGGACCCAGGTAATGATACGTGTTCAGGCCATAGAGATTGGGGGTCCAGATCCGGTACCACACCGGCGTGGTGTTGACCTGCCGGGTCTCGCCCATGGCCCAAGCCCCCATTGCCGCCACAAGCACCAACGCAAAAGCCAACCGCGTCGATACTCTCTTCGCAGTCATGATTCACCTCAATTTCTGCCTCACACCACGCTCCCCTGTCATTCCTTACGACAAGGCATCCGGCATGTGCAGAAACCGACCGGTGGGAAAAAGCCGAATCTTGTGCCGAAGAGACCGAGTCTCACGGCCTTCTGTAGAGAACGGGTGAGCGGCTGGAGACTTCTCCGGGTGGCAGCGGTAAGCGCGAGCTTGCCGATGGTCATTCGCGCATACCACCAAGCCATCGACAAGCCCATCGGCCTTGCCGCTGCCACTCGTCAATTCACGGCTGCCTCAGCTTCCCACACCCTCTGGTGTCCCGGCTCCTCGTGTGCGTTTGTGGGCCAGGACGTACAGCGCCGGGAGCACGAGCAGCGTCAGGAGGGTATTGGTGAAGATGCCCCCGATGACGACTGTGGCCAAGGGCCGCTGGACTTCGCCGCCAACGCCCACGTTTACAGCCATCGGGAGGAACCCTACGGCGGCCACCAGGGCGGTCATCAAGACGGGACGCAGCCGCACTAAGCAACCCTCCCGCACGGCTTGCTCCATAGGCCGTCCGGCTTCGATCTTCTGCTGGATGAACGTCACCAGCACAAGACCGTTGAGGATCGCCACGCCGCTGAGGGCGACGAAGCCGATGGCCGAACTAACCGTGAACGGCATGTCCCGTAGCCACAGGGCCAGCACGCCGCCCACCAAACCCAGCGGAATGCCGGACGCCACGATCAACACGTCGCGGAACGATCCGAGACTGAAGAACAGCAGCACGAAGATCAGTGCCAGCGACATCGGCACTACGAACATCAGCTTGCGATTGGCCCGCTCCATGTTCTCGAACTGCCCGCCCCATTCGATGGTGTAACCTTCCGGCAGTTTCACGTGCTCGGCGATCCTCTGCCTCGCCTCGGCCACAAAGCCCGCCACGTCGCGTTCACGCACATTGCACTGAACGGTGATCCGCCGCTTGCTCCACTCGCGGTTGATGGTGGCTGGTCCTTCGGTCTCTACGATCCGCGCCACGCGGTTGAGCGGGAGCACCGGCCCGGCCTCGGTGGGGATCAGTGTGTTCGCCAGCACGTCGGGGTCGGTGCGCTGCCGGTCAGGCAACCGCACCACGAGCGGGAATCGCCGCTGGCCCTCGCGCACGTCGCCCACCTTCTTCGTGCCCGCGGCTTCCACCACGTTCAGCACGTTGCGCGTCGGGACGCCAAAGCGGGCGATGGCCTGCGGGTCCACGCGCACTTGGAGGAAGGTCTGTCCGGTCAATTGTTCGACCGAGGCCTCGCTGGCCCCCGGAATCTCGGCGAGGACTGCCTGCACCTCGCCGCCGAGCCGGCGCAGCTCTTCAAGATCGTCACCATAAACCTTGATGCCGATATCGCCCCGAATGCCTGCGATGAGCTCGTTCATGCGCATCTCGATGGGCTGGCTGAAGGCCGGTCGCATCCCCGGCACCTGGCTCAGGAACTCGTACATCTTCTCCGTCAGTTCGGTCTGCGTCCGAGCCTTCGTCCACTGTTCTCGCGGCTTGAGGGCCAGGAAGAAATCGGCCAACTCCACGCCCATCGGGTCCGTGGCGACTTCCGCCGTGCCAAGCCGCGTCCAGATGTGCTCGATTTCATCCGGGAATTCGGCCATGAGCCGCTGCTCGATCAGATCGTTCTGCGCGACCGATTCCTCCACGGAAATGCCCGCCAGCCGGACAGTGGTCCCGACGATGGCACCTTCGCCGAGCCGCGGGAGAAACTCCCCGCCCATCTGCATGGCCAGGAACGCGCCGCCTGCCACAATGGCCAGCGCCGCCACGAGCACGACAACTCGCAGCCGCAAGGCGAGGTCCAGGGCCGGCGTATAGACTCGCTTGGCTATCCGGACCAGCAATGGTTCGTGCTCTTTCATCGTGCGAGGCAGCAACAGGCTGGCCAGCACCGGCATGAGTGTCAGCGACAGTATCAAAGAGCCCACCAGAGCGAAGATCATCGTCAACGCCATCGGTCGAAACAGCTTGCCTTCGATCCCTTCGAGCGTCAGCACGGGCAGGAACACGATCATAATGATCAATTCGCCGAACATCGTCGGCTTGCGGACTTCGATGGCCGCATCCCGAATGGTGTCGAGCCACGGCTTGTCTTTGCGGTGTGCCACGTATCGGACGCAGTTCTCCACCATGATGACGGCGCTGTCCACAATCAGGCCGAAGTCGATCGCGCCGAGGCTCAGCAGGCTCGCGGCGATACCGGCCTGCAACATGAAGTTGCCCGCAAAGAGCATGGACAGCGGGATGGCCGCCGCCACGATCAACCCGGCCCGCAGGTTGCCCAGGAAGGCGAAGAGGACCGTAATGACCAGCAGGGCACCGGCCAGCAGGTTGTGCTCGACGGTGCGAATGACATTCTCGACGAGTTCCGTCCGATCGTAGAGCACTTCCAGCTCGACATCCGCCGGGAGGAACTTCTGCACCTCGGCCAGTTTCTTCTTGAGGGCGTGGGTCACGACGGCGCTGTTCTCACCCATGAGCATGAAGCCCAGGCCCAGGACCGCCTCGCCTCTTCCGTCGGCGGTGACCGCGCCGCGCCGAATCTCGTGGTCGATCTGGACCGTGGCCACGTCGCGCACTCGCACAGGCGTGCCGTCGTGGGCGGCGACCACGATGTTGCCGATCTCCTCGACGTTCGTGGTCAGGCCGATGCCGTGGACGAGCAGCGACTCGCCGCTGCGAACCACTTGTCCGCCGCCGACGTTCTGGTTATTGGCTTGGAGGGCTTCGACCAGTTCCTCCAGCGTCAGGCGGTACTTGATGAGTTGCTCGGTATCGACCACCACGTGATATTGCTTCTCGAAGCCGCCCCACGAGTTGATCTCGGCCACTCCCGGCACCTTTCGCAACTCCGGCTTGACGACCCAATCGTGGATTTCCCGCAGCTCGGTCAGTGTCCGGTTGGGGTCCTTCGAGCGGACCACGTAGTGGAAGACTTCGCCCAAGCCGGTGGCGATAGGACCTAATTGCGGACGTTCGATGTCTTCCGGCAATTCGACCGTTTGGAGCCGCTCCATGAGGAGTTGGCGGGCCTTGAAGATGCCGGTCTTGTCGTCAAAAGTCGCCACGACTTGCGAGAGGCCGAACTTCGAGACCGAGCGGACATTCTGCAGGCCGGGCAGGCCGCTGATAGCCAATTCCACGGGCAGCGTGATCTGCGCTTCCGTCTCCTGCGGGTTCAGCGATGACGCTGTCGTGTTGACCTGCACCTGCACCGGCGTCGTATCGGGAAACGCGTCGATCGGCAGGATGCTCAGCGTCCGCCCGCCAATGACGACCAGCGCCGCCGCCAGGATGCATACGAGCAGTCGGTTTCTCAGCGAGAAATCGATGATCCAATTCAACATGTCAAATCTCCATTGAGGCCATTGTCGTGTGCCCGCGCAGGACGAACCGAGAAACGCCTGACGGCGTCACTACAAACGGGGACTCAGTCGTCCGCGCATCCTGCGCCAAGCGCGACATCAATAGGGCCGACTTGAGGGCGAAGGTGTGCGTCACAGCTACGGTCTCCTGCGGCATTAGCCCAGCCAGCACTTCCTGGTGTCCGTTGAACTTCACACCCAGTCGGACGGCTCTCGCGTCAAACAGATCGTCGGCCAGTTGCACGAACACGAGCGGCCTGCCTTCGACGTATTGAACCGCCTCCGGCGGCAGCAACATGGCGTTCTCCGTGCGGCGTGTCAGAATCCGCGCGGTGGCGAACATCTTATCCTTGAGCAGGCCGTTGGGGTCGGCGAACTCGGCCCGCGCGAGCGTCATCCGCGTGCGTTCATTTACCGCCGGCCCAATCCACGTCAGCTTGCCCGTGAACACTTTGCCGGGCAATGAGTCCACGCCCAGTTCCACCGGCTGCCCCACTTGCACGCGTGCCAGTGCCGTTTCGGGCACTTGCAGCATTGCCCACATGACAGAGCGATCCACCAGCGTGAACAGCGGTTTGCCCATCTCGACGAGGGCCCCGCGCACGGCCGAGCGCTCGACGATTTCCCCGGCAAACGGTGCACGCACCTCCAGTAAGACCTGCTCCTGTGGCTTGTGGCTGAATTCGTCGATCCGCTCCTCGGTGAACCCCAGCGTCCGCAAGGGCAGGCAGGCCGCATTGTGCGCCGCCTCGGCCTCCTGCAAAGTTGCCTGGGAGGTTACGCGGTCGGCGCTGAGCTTGCGCTCCCGCTCCAAGGTCTGGTGCGTGAGCACGGCCTTGGAGATGGCCTCCGCCACTGAAGCGGACCAGAGCCTCGCCACGATCTGTCTCTCCTCGACCTTGCCGCCCAAGTCCACGTCCACGCTCTGGAGGATGCCGCCGACGGGCGCGACGATCTGCGCCAGGGCATTCTGATTGAAGCTCACCTCGGCGAAGCACTCGACACCATCGGTGGTCAGGCCGATCTTGGGGGAGCCCATCTGGACGCCCACGATCTTCGTGGATTCGGCGGATGGCAGACGCACCTTCAGGCTCTCGCCGGCCTTCAGTTGACCGATGAGCTGGGGCTTGCAGATGCCGCACTGAGCTTCCGGTACGCCATGTTCGGTGCACATCGTGACGCCGTCCACGACCTCCGTATGAGCTGCTGCCTCTCCGTGACCATGGCCGTCGCCTTCGGCGTGGGCTTGCTCTTTCTTGCAGCCGGCAAGTCCCAGGCCAAGCATGGCAAGAACGAGCAGGAATGCCCAGGCGTGTATGAATCTACTTCTCATTGGAAGCCTCCTGTGAAGATTGTCTAAGATCCGTAGTAACCGGTCGCCCTGTCAATCGCTCCACGTCGGCCAGCGCCTTGTGGTACGCCTCGACCGACTGGACATAACGGGCCTGCGTTTCAAATAATGTGCGCTGGGTGTCCAGAACATATAGGTAATCGAACTTGCCCTGGCGGTAGCCCTGCTGGACGGCCTCGAAGGCCTGCTGCGCGGCCGGGAGCACCTCGCTCTTCAGCGCGGTCACTTCCTCCTGCGCGGCGGCGAGGGCGCTGGCCGCCTCGGATAGTGCCGCCAGAGTCTTGACGCGGACAGCCTCATACTGCTGACGGCTCGCGGCCAGATCGGCAATCGCCTCTTCGATCCTGCCCTGATTGCGGTCGAACAGCGGCAGCGGCACAGCCAGACCAGCCACGAACGCCGCATCATCCGTCTCCTCGAACCGCCGCACACCGCCGGCGGCCGTGACATCGGGCATGGCTTTGGCCTTCTCCAGGTCCAGCGCCGCCCGGCGGCCGCGCTGCTCATCCTCCCAGCGAGCCACGTCCGGGTTGGCCACGATGGCATCAGGCGATAGATCGACAGCCGGCAGCACCCGCATCTCGTACCAGTCTCCGGTTGCCGTGACAAACGCCGGTGCGTTGCTGCCCCACGTTGCGGCCAGGCTGCGACGAGCAGCGGCCAGCGCCTTTTCCGCCTTCTGTCGTTCGATCCGGCTCTCCGATAGCACGACACCCGCCCGCAGCGCATCGACGGGCGAATCCCTCCCCGCCTCGACACGCTGGGCGACGGCCGAGTGCGCCTGCTGGGACAGTTCAAGGACCTTCTCGGCCAGGGCCAGCCGTTCCTGGGCCGCCAGCACCCCGTTAAACGCCTGCGAAACCTCGCGCATCAGGTCCAGGCGGGCTGATTCGTAGTCCCACTGCACCAACTCCTTGCCGACAGCGGCCACGCGAGTCCGCTTGGCTCGCTTGCCGCCAAGCTCAATAGGCTGGCCGATCTGGACCGTCGTTTCCGTCGCATCGAACCCACTTCTTTCCCCGCTGCCGCCGAATTCCTCCAGTTCCACCTGAAGCTCCGGATTCGGCCGCAAACCCGCCTGCAGCATGCGGGCCTCCGCCGCGCGAAGCGAGTATGGGAAAGTCTTCAGCCCCGGATTGTGGACCAGCGACAAACCGAGGGCATCGGCCAGCGTGATCGTGCCCGTCGGCTCGATGGCTGCGGCGTCGCTCGATACGACTGGTTGTGGCGGCGTCGGTGCGCTGTTCATCGATGATGAGACCGTTGACCGATCCACAGATCGACAGCCGCAGACGAAGGCTACGGTTAGAAGAACAGACGCGAGCATACGAACGTGCATAGACAATACTCCCACAGAGAACGGCATATCTGCCCCGGGCCGGCGAGCGCATTGCCCGCCCCGCGCGCGGAGTCGCCGCGCCATCCGGGCCGAATCAATCGTTGTGGGAGATCACACCTGCAGCACGATGCTGCGCAAGGGGACGGGATCGAAGATCAGGTGTGCGGATGCCAGTGAATCGATGCACGCAGCATCATCTGGCAGAGTCTGCGGCGCCGCCAGGACGGCGAACAGGCCGGCGGAGACTATCTTTGACGCGGCAGAGGCCCCAGGGTCGCTGCCGATGGTCTGGGCCACCGAAATGTCCGTGCACCCCCCGCAGTGCGTGCCGCCCATATCCGGGACCAGAACCGTATCATGCACCGCCGCATCGGATTCACACTTGTGCGTGCCATCGGCGCAGTGGTTGTGCCCCACCGGCTCAATGGCCACATGGCCGTCGCGGCCGATGCACAGGACCATCGCCTGCGAGGCATTCAACGCCCCTACCAGCGACAGCAGCATGAGAACGGATGCATGACTATTTCTACACAACGCCTGTATCCAATTACCTTGGTTGCCGCATGCCGGGGCGGCCGCAACAGCCTGCCCCCTGCACGCCTCATTATTATACCTGATCCGAGCCGTTGGTCCATGCCGAATTTCACATGGGTAGTTGAAATACCACAGTCTGCATAGGAGAATACACCGGTTGTCGGATGGATGAGCCGGATTGGGCATTACTATGAGTGATGTAACACGGATTCTGACTGCGATTGAACGGGGAGACGTGAAGGCGACGGACGAGCTGTTGCCGCTGGTTTATGAGGAGTTGCGTCTCTTGGCCGCCCAGAGGCTCGCCAAGGAGACCCCCGGACAGACCCTGCAAGCGACGGCGCTGGTGCATGAGGCGTACCTCCGGCTGGTCGGCGATGAGGGCCAGACCTGGAACAGTCGGGGGCACTTCTTCGCCGCCGCGGCCGAGGCGATGCGCCGAATCCTCATCGACAACGCCCGGCGCAAGCAGCGGCTCAAACGCGGCGGCAATCTCCAGCGGGCGGATGCGGAGGATATCGCCTGCCTGCCGGACGAGACGGGACTGACCCTGAGCGGCTCCTGCGACGACCTGATCGCCCTGGATGAAGCCCTGGAGAGGCTGGCCCAAAAAGACAAGGTCAAGGCCGACCTGGTGAAGCTCCGCTTCTTCGCCGGCCTGACAGGCGAGCAGGCCGCCACGGTCCTGGGCATCTCACACAACACCGCCGACCGCTATTGGGCCTATGCCCGCTCCTGGCTGCACCTGGAAATTACGAAGGCCACCGGCTCGTAGCCGGTGCACAACAATAGCGACGAGCAGATAGTGTTCGGGAGGTGAATCATGACGAGACATGAGTTGGCATCGTTTGCCCTGAAGTTGCTGGGGATCTACGCATTCATCGAGGCCCTTCCGCTCTTCCAGTCTCTCGGCGGCCTCGTGTATGCGTTGCGATCCGATCGTCCGCAGGCCGCCACGGAGGCCTGGGTGTATGTGATCATGCTGATTCCACTGCTGCTGACGGCAGCGGCCGGCGCGATACTTCTCGTGTTCAGCCAGAATCTCGCGCCGCGGCTTGTGGGTGAGGACAAGCCCCTCGGCATGTCGAGCGTCCTGACCGGTCGCGACGTACAGGCCATCGGATTCGCCGTCGTGGCGGTCCTGATCTTCCTTCACGCTATTCCGCAGATCGCCCAGGCCGTCTGGACCGGCTACTATGCCATCTCGCAGCACGTCTCTGAGCCGACGTCAGGGCGGATGCGTCAGGACTTCTGGCGATACGGCATTCCGGCGGTCATTCAGCTTGTTCTCGCTTTCATTCTGTTCCTGCAGGCCCGCGGCCTGGCCGGTCTGTGGCACCGCATCCGGACCGGCGGCCAGGGACAATGACAGGTCGTACCCGCATCGTGATGGAACCCCCTGTGGTTTTTTTGATTTTGGTGGGGTAACGGCCCGGTGAACGACGCACTGTAGTCGGGGAGAAAAAGGATAGGGCTTATGGTCAGTGAGTTCAGAAACGAAGAGGCAATATTCGATGCGGCGCTCGGGTTCGACAGCGAACAGGAGCGTGCGGCGTACCTTCAGAAGGCTTGCGGTGACGACCTTACCCTCCTTCATCGTCTCGAGGCCCTTCTGAAGGTGCACCGCAGCGAGCAGAGCTTCCTGGAGCAGGCGGCGAACTCGCTGCAACTGACGCTCGAAGTGCCCATGGCGATCGAAGGTCCCGGCACGACCATCGACCGCTACAAGCTGCTGGAAAAGATCGGCGAAGGCGGCATGGCCGTCGTGTATATGGCCGAACAGCAGCGCCCTGTCCGGCGAAGGGTCGCCCTGAAGGTCATCAAGCTCGGCATGGACACGAAACAGGTGATCGCCCGCTTCGAGGCGGAGCGCCAGGCCCTGGCCCTGATGGATCACCCGAATATCGCCCAGGTCTTCGACGGCGGCGCCACCGAGACAGGGCGACCCTACTTCGTCATGGAACTGGTCCGCGGCGTGTCCATCACCGAGTACTGCGACAAGAACCGGCTCAACACACGGGACCGGCTGGAGCTGTTTAACCAGGTCTGCAGCGCCGTCCAGCACGCCCACCAGAAAGGCATCATCCATCGGGACATCAAGCCGTCCAACGTCATGGTGACGCTCCACGACGGCAAGCCCGTGCCCAAGGTCATCGACTTCGGCATCGCCAAGGCGACGAACCAGCGGCTGACCGAGCAAACCCTCTTCACCCGCTACGCCCAGATGATCGGGACGCCGGAATACATGAGTCCCGAGCAGGCGGAAATGAGCGGCCTCGACGTCGATACACGGACGGATATCTACTCCCTCGGCGTGCTGCTCTACGAGTTGCTGACGGGTAGCACACCGTTCGCCGGCGAGACGCTCCGCAGCGGCGGCTATGCCGAGATGCAGCGGATCATCCGCGAGACCGACCCGCTCAAGCCATCGACGAAGATCCGCACGCTCGGCCAGACGGCCGGCGACGTCGCCCAGTGCCGTCACACCAGCCCGGAACTCCTCCGCAAGCTGATCAAGGGGGACCTCGACTGGATCGTGATGAAGGCCCTGGAGAAGGACCGGACACACCGGTACGAGACGGCGCACGGCCTGGCCCAGGACATCGAGCGGCACCTGCGCCACGAGCCGATCCTCGCCGGCTCCCCCAGCACCCTCTACCGCATTCAGAAATTCGTGCGAAGGCAGCGGACCCAGTTGATCACGGGCTCGGCCGTCGCCGTCATCGTGCTGGCCCTGCTCGTCACGAGCATCGCCTACGCCCGCTTCTCGATTCAGCGCACACGGACGAATCACGAGCGGGCCCTCGGACTCGTCGAGGACCGGCTATCCGCGGGCGAATACCAGCAGGCCGTGTCGGAGCTCAAGCCGATCCTGTCCAGCCGCTCCGTGGGGCCGCGAGCCCGCCTGCTCAACGCCCGTGTGCTGCTGGAACTCCAGGGCCCGGACGCCGGCGTCGAGCAACTGCAGGGTCTGCTCAAGGAGCGTCCCGAGATCGCGGCCAATGCCCATTTCCTGCTCGCCGCAATCTACCTCGAATCCAATCCGAACGACGCACGCATGAAGAGCAAGGCCGAGATTCACCTGCAGCAAGGCGAACGGCTGATGCCCAGGACGGCCGACGCCTACCTGCTGCGCGCCATGACCGCCCCGACCGTGCGAGAGACACTCGACTGGCTGAACAAGGCCGTGTCCCTGGACCCGGCTCACTATGGGACGCGCAAGGCTCGTGCATCCGCCTACTACGCGATGGGTGAATACCGCAACACGGAGACCGAGGCGAGCATCATGATCGGCAGCCAGGCAAAGAACCCTACGGGCTACGCGCTCCGGGGCATCGCGCGGCGGGCGATGGCGATGAAACAGGACGACAGCTCGCTGCTTCGCGAGGCGATTGCGGATCAGGACCAGGCCGCCGGGCTCATGGGTCCACGCGATTCGCGGCTGGCCGAGCTGTACCGCCAGCGATGCGAGACGTTCCTGTGCCTGGGTTCCTATGAGCAGGCTCTGAGCGACACGAAGGCATGCCTGCAACTCCAGCCGGATGATGTGACTCACCAGTTCCGCCTGTTCTGCATCCTGACCTCGATGGGCGAGTATGACAAGGCGCAGGCCAAATACGAGGAGATCCTTAGCTCGCAGGGGATGAAGGAGGCGGCGATTGACCGCCTGGCGGCCCGGTACGTCTTCGACAGCCTCTCGGCCGGGAGATCGTGGCATCCGGAGGGCCGCAGTCCGCAAGGCACGGCGTTCGTCGCGATGCACCAGGCCGCCACAGAGTACGGCCAGCTTGCCGCCAAAGGCACTCGCGCGGTACCCGAGGGCTTTCATCCGAGCTGGTCGCCCGACGAAACGGAGCTGGCCTACAGCCGCGGCGTGCTCGGCGCCAGCGGCATCGAAATCCTCCATCTCAAGACAGGCACGACCCGGCTGCTGACCATCCCCGGCAAGGACCCCACCTGGTCGCCCGACGGCAAGTACATCGCCTACGTGCGAGATCGCCAGGTCCTGTCCTTGCAGGACCTGGCCACGAAGAACCAGGGCGAGCATCCCCCGATGGAGCAGGAGGAAATCTGGATCATCAAGGCCGACGGCACGGAGGCCCCGCGACTGCTCGCCAATGGCGGCTGGCCGAACTGGGGACGCAGCTCGAATCGGCTCTACTATCATTCGCGCATCGATATGAAGATGTACTCCGTCGCCATCGACCCGGCCAACAGCGATCTGCAAGAGATCCTCTCCTGCAAGTACGCGTTCCCCGTGGTGTCCCCCGACGAGCAGCACGTCGCCTTCATGCAGGACGACATGACGATAGGCATTAAGGACCTGCCGACGGGATCCGTGACGATCTGGGCCGGCCCGCCGGTGAAACAGCACATGTTTCTCAGTTGGTCCGCCGATGGACGGCAACTGACGGTCGGAGGCTACTGGGGCGCCGGACTATGGATTTACGACATCGACAAAAAGGAGGCATCGAAGGTGATGGACGGTTTCTTCGGATGGTGCTCCTGGCCGCAGCAAAATGGGACCCGCATGGCCGTCGAGAGGCCGTACGCCCAATGGCACCACGAAATATGGATTATCGACCTGGATTAACCGATACCGGCACGCAGACCGGAAACTCAGGCAAATCGAAGCATGTGACGTGATCTCGTGTTGAAACAGTAAGGGCTGGCGAATCATTCGATTTCGGCGACCGTTTCACCAGCCCGGATCTGCTCCCGCGCCCGGTTTCGCGCGGAGAGCGAGGATCTGGCGAGAATGCTACCGCAAACCATAAAGGACGGCAACCATGAGGACCCAAAGAAGGACGATTGCAGCAACGATGGCCGTGATGCTCACGGCAGTGTGGACGGGACAGGTACGCGGGGACTTTGTGTTCAGCGAGCCGAAGAACCTCGGGCCGACGGTCAACTGCGAATTGTGCGAGTATGATCCGTCTCTCTCGCCGGACGGGCTGGAGCTTTACTACTCCTCCTGCCGGACCGGCACGTACGGCGTGCAGGACCTCTGGGTCCTGCGCCGCCCGAGCATCGATGCCCCGTGGTCGAAGCCGCAGAACCTTGGCTCGACGATCAACAGCGCCGCCCAGGAGCTTGGACCGAGCCTCTCGGCCGACGGCCTGACCATGTACTTCAGTTGTATTCGCGAAGAGGATGGCATCGGCGGCCACGACGTCTATATGACCACGCGAGCCGGCCGGGAGGAACCGTGGGGACCGCCGGTAATGCTGGACTCGGGCATCAATACGCAGTTCGATGACGTCAGTCCGTGGATCAGCGCCGATGGAAAGACCCTGTTCCTTTGTGACGCGGAATGGGGCAGCGCCGTCAGGCCGGGCGGACGCGGCCAGTGCGATATCTGGATGGCGACGCGCGCGGACGCGGAGAGCCCCTGGGGCTCGCCGATCAATGTGTCGGCCGTCAATAGCACCGCCGTCGATGGCGCACCGAGCGTCTCCACAGACGGCCTCGTGCTGCTCTTCGGCTCCAATCGTGCGGGCGGCTTGGGCCAGTGGGACATCTGGGTCAGCGTGCGGAAGACGGCAAACGACAAATGGAGGCATCCGGTGAACCTCGGTGCATCCGTCAACAGCGGTTCCTGGGATGGCAACCCCGCGCTGTCGCCTGACGGCCGCACGCTCTACTTCAGCTCCGACCGTCCCGGCGGCAGGGGCTACACGGATCTGTGGGAGGCCTCCATCAGCCCCATCGTGGACTTAAACGGCGACGGGAAGGTGGATGAGGCCGAGGTGCGAATCATGACGGAGAGTCTGGGCAAGGATGATCCGCTGTGCGATATCGGCCCGACCCCCTTCGGCGACGGCATCGTCGATATGAAGGATCTGGCCGTCCTGACGCAGTGCGCAGCGCAAGAGTTTCACGACCCCACCCTCACGGTCTGCTGGAAGTTCGATGAGGCCGAGGGCATCGTCGCCTCGGAGTGTACGCAGGCGTGCGATGGCATGCTGGTCGGCGGCCCGGTCTGGCAGCCGGAGGAAGGAGCGGTCGGCGGAGCGATCCAACTGGATGGTGTGGACGACCACATAACCACCCGGTACGTGTGCGACCCATCCCGGGAACCCATCAGCATTTTCGCCTGGGTCAAGGGCGGCGCTCCCGGCCAAGCGATCATCTCGCAGAAGATGGGCGCCAATTGGCTCATTGTGGATGCCGCGACAGGCGCTCTGGCGAGCGAGCTGAGAAGCGATAGCCGATTCGGTCGCAACATCGTCTCCAAGGCGGTCATCACCGACGGTAAATGGCATCGTGTCGGGCTGGTCCTTGACGGTGCCGGCAGGACCCTGTACGTCGATGGCGTCCTGGTTGCTCAGGACACGCAGAACCAAGTCACCAGCGCATATGGCGGCCTGCACATTGGCACGGGCAAGGACCTGACGGCGGGCAGCTTCTGGTCCGGCCTGATCGACGACGTCCGCATCTACAACCGAATCGTGAAACCGTAGGCCCTGTTGCGCGTGTGCGCAACGGCGAGGGGCCGGCACCCACCACCGGAGCCGGCCCTTTTGCTTTTGCACCGCGTAAGTGACTGCAAATCAAGGACTTACACCGACGCGCAGGCCGGGGGCCTGTCCATTCCGTGTTGCTCCCGGCCGAACGCGTCTGGCTACGCCATCCATTGCACGTTCGTGCGTAGTCATACTTCCACCCTGTTACTATATTTGAGGCGGTTGGCGGACGGCCGATGTGGATGGAATTCTCAAAAAAATGTAAAAAAAACCCTTCTCGCGGCCGCTCGGCAGATGCGATAGCGACACGATGGACCCGAGAGCCCGCCGCGATATCAAAATCGACCTGTCTTGTACCTCTCAGTGCAGCCTGTAGCCTGCCCCCAACGCCAAAATCGTAAATCACAAGAGATGGTCGATCTTGGCGGCCAGGATGAAGTCGTTCTCGTGCAGGCCGTTGATCTTGTGCGTCCACAGATCGATCTTCGCCTTGCCGTAGCCAAAGCAGATGTCCGGATGGTGCCCCTCCTCTTCTGCCATTTCGCCAACCCTGTTCACGAAGTCCAGTGCCTGGCGGAAGTCGTCGAAGGTGAACTGCCGTTCAAGGTGATGCTCGTCCACGGCGTGCCAATCGGAGTCCAGTTGCTCCATCTGCCTTTCGATCTCTTCGCCCTTGAGCGGCTCGGACCCCTTCTCGCACGGGATGCAGTGTTTTTCGGCCAGCGCTGCCATGGAATTGAACCTCCCCAGGAAGAAAGCTCGAAATCCGAATTTGGTGCTTTGGATTACTTTCTGATACGCCTCTCACCGAAGGCTACGCAGATGTTCACGTTGTGATGATCGATCCGAATCCACCTTGCGCACTGTCCGGCGCCGGGCGACGCGATTCCGCCCGGCGCCGTTTCGACAGTGCCTTCGCTACATCTCATCGCGGCTCCACACCAGGGTGCCGCGGTTGTCGCTTACCGAAACCTTACGGAGCCCTTACAGACGGGTGCGTGCGCCTACCCCTGCATTTTGCATCATCCGATGACTCAGCCCTGAATCGAGGAACACCCGATGATCCGGCGGGTGTATCGCCAGGCGAGGAATGGCGGGATGATGCCGACGACGCCGAAGCTGCAGTCGATCAACCGCCAGAAAAAGGGAATGCCGCGAACCGGGCCGAAGATCAAAGCCCAGGGAATGACAAGAATACAGGCGATCATGCCGAACTCGATCACCCAGATGTTCTTGATGGGGTCGCGCAGCGGCCCGAGGAACGCGATTGCGATGACGATATGCCCGAAGGCCAGCCAGTCCGTACCGTAGAGGATGAACGGGTACTGCCGATCCGTCTCCACGATGCCCTGATGAACGCGCGAAATCCAGGCCGATAGAGAAGGCCACCACACCTGTGCCGCCGAACCCTCCCCCACCACCCTCTGAAGGAACGCAATCTCGCGAGCCAGAGGAATCGCCGTCACCCCCGAAACCACCAAGCCAACAGTGAATAGTGTGAGCAGGACCCTGATCCTGCGTGCCAGACTCTCAATGTCTCTTCTCATGGGATCTACCTTCTTGAACTCGGCCCAGGACATCCGGAATTGGGTCATCGTAGAATGCCGTGATGTCAACGCCGTAGCGTTCCTTGACCTTCTGAATCAGCGAGGGTCTTCCACCAGACACATAATGTTCCCAAGAGCTCAATCGGCTTTCATTCGAGACAAACGAGGTCAGATAGGATGTGCCCAGTATTTCCGACCAGAACTCGTCCACGAATGGCCGAAGGACCTCTATTTGATCGTTGGGCGCGAATCTCGGCCGTGCTCTCCCACTGCCGGGGCGAGGAATCCGCTCACCACTCTCCATCATCAGATTGACTCTCTCTTCGAACCGCTTCCTCAGATTCTCAACGGCTTCTTCAGGAGTGCCGCCCGTTGCAGCCAGCGAGAAGAACTCCTCAATCGAGGCATGCGGCAAGTGACCGACGTTCGTGTAGCCGGTCTGAATGCTGTAGTCCTCAAACCGCGGCACCCTGCCGGCCCCGGCCCATCTGGTCATGCCCCAATGAATCAGACGCACCAATCCGGCAAAAGCAAATGCGTGAATCCAGGACAGGCAGATGACAGGAACCACGCCGATAGCATCAGGGAACACAGCAATGACCTCCGATCTGCCCATCAGACCCGTGAAGACCGCCGGCACAACAACGCAGAACAGAATGGCCCACAGTATGAAAAAGCCATACAAACGCAGTCCGCCCGCGGCAATACTGCGGCTGCGGATGGTGAGCCTTGCCGAGGCGATGACGGCCGCAAAGAGGAAGAGGCATTGAGCTACTATGGATACCACAAGCATTATCGTTTCCCTGATCTCAGAGTCGCCGGCTTCGATTCTGCCTGCGCACCAGACTGCGCGGCCGCCATGCCGTGCATTGAGGCCGATACACGCTCCGGCATCCAACCTGCATGAGAACCAGAGTCACGCACACGCTGTGCCATAGGATCCTCCCCACTATGGTAGCGTTACTCCGGCGGGCTTCATTCATGCCTGAATTCCTGAATGGCCGCTTGCTCTGACTTCTTGTGGCTGAGCCTCATAGCGAGAACGAGCATGATAGCCCCGCCGAGGATTACGGGAATAGAGACCGCGTAGTTGGGCGACGTGAAGGCCACCGGGCCCAAGGCAGGGCCAATGATCATCTTCCCATCAGGCATCAGGTACTCGGCCTCGTAATATGTCTGGCGAAACAAAGGATGATCCATCCGCGTGCCTTGCCGGTAGCGAATGATCCGACCCTTTTCAAGAGATTCGCGCCTGGATGGGAATGGTTGAATCTCTGCTGTTGGCTCGCGCCACGGCGTGAAGCGAAAAGTATGGAGTGTCTCGACATCGAAATCGCCGCGGGCAATTAGAACCCCTACCGAGCCCGTGTCGATAATGCTAATGACATGTTGCAGCAGGCACGCACCGACTCCAGCGAGTATCAGGAGTGCACCAAGAATCACCAGTATGATCCTGGTCATCGGACACCACGGTTGCTTAAAAATAGTCACTCGTCAGCGATTCACGCCGGCTTCATCTGATTGTACCGTTCGACTCTACTCGCGCACAGTAGCGAGGAAGAGGTCACGGCGCTTTGGAGTCAGGTTCATGTATCGCTGCGCCATCCTCACTCCAACTCGTACCAGATCCAGGCGCCCGGAGCAAGCGGCTGGTACCCGATCACCTCGGAGTCCGGCGGCGGTTCCATGCTCTTGTCGCCGACCTCGATGCCCCAATGACCGATCAGGCCTCCACCCCAAATTGTTCGGAGCATCAGACGGCCCTTGTCATCCGGCTGGACTCTGGCTCCCCCGGCGTGCAGGCGTGCGACGCACGGCGGCTGCTCGGACCCGGTGAAGTGTCTCTCCGTCCTAGCCCCGTACTTATCCGTATACTCGTTTGGGTCCAGCATACCCAGCCAGGCTTGGATCGCCGAGACATCCGTCCGGCTCTCCACATACCGGGTGAAGCCCCGGCGGAACATGTCATAGGGGCCGGGTACCATAGCGGTAAACGTCAAGCCGGCCGAAGCCACAAAAGCGGCCAGTGCGATTGTAAGGAAAGACGAGAACATCCTGTCACGATCTGAGAGCTTCCGCCAACAAATTACAGTGCGTATTGCCAGTACAGGCAGGCCGATCGCGGCCAAGGGAATCAGCAGGATTAGAAGCGGGATAAGCATGAATGGCCAAAGCGAATTGAACAACCCGCCCACGTAGAAGATGATCCCCAGCGGCCCCCAGACGAACCATGAGACGACAAGAGCGGTGAGCAAGACACCGCCCGCGACACGGCGACCACCGCTCTTCATGGGGTCTCCTTTGAAAAGGCCTCGATCTTGTCCCAATTGAGAACCTCTTTTTGATAAGGCCAGTACCTCTTTGTTGTGACGTAGCTGCGAACGTCCACAGCAATCGTGCCCGACGCGAACCCCAGCAGGATCAAGCCGACCACTTGGATGACAGGATCCTCAATCGACACAAAGGCAACGGAAACGACGAGGATGAGCCCCTTCACAGCGAACCATCGTCTGCCCATGAAGGAACGAAACCGGATGCCTTCATCCCTGAACTTCAGCAGCAATCCGTAATACCTCTTGTCGTCCATTTCTCGACATCCTCAACGAACGAACACGCACTGTCGCGCGGTCTCTGCACTATCATACCACGGCCTGCGTACACCGTGCACGATATTCGTCATCCCTTGGGACGGAAGGGTCTGCTGAGACCCAGCGCTGCGGGCAATTGTGTCGCCCTTCGGTGAGTTTCTGGAACGTGTCAATCCTTCGCGGCTGACCAGACGAAGTCCATGCCTTTGGGGGTCAGGCGAAGCTCGTTGTCCGTCATTTTGACGAGGTTGAGACGGAACAGGAGGGCCATCAGTCGACTGTTGACGGTGCTGCTATTGAACGGTTCGTCCGGGTCGATCGCCAGCCGGTACAGGACGCCCGCGGCGATGCGGACCTCCTGCGGACGCGGCGGCACCCACAGCCATGAGGCCGACAGAAGCTCAGCATATGCGGTCACAATGCCCGAACCGATAATCGCAAGGCCTGCGAAAATGTCCTTGCATGTGCCCGAGCCCCGGGCGGCATGGTTGGCCAGGGGCATCTGCCCGACGAGCCCCAGGACCAGAAGGCCTCCCACGACAAAAAGCATATTGAAGACGCCGGGGGTTCGCGCCGGCAGGGATGTGCGATACATCAGAAAAAGCAGCAGGAGAAAGACCCCCGTCCCGGCCAGCCACGTCTTGCTGAATAGAGCTTTCATGGGCGAGCGAGCAGAGTCAATCAGAACTAGAACCAGCATCGAGCCGAGGAAGATAATCGTGCCGGTGTAGATCGTGACCGTATCGGTCCAGTAGCCGGATGGCTGCACAACGGGCAGTAGCACGACGCGAGCGGCAAGGCTCACCAATGCCACAAACGCCGGCGTGCAAAACGCCGTCAGCAGCGAATACACGATGGCTCTCCGGCGCGCCTTGACGAGCACCTTCCCGAGGCGCTGCGACACCTTCTCTATCACCGGCCCAGTCATTACAGTCGTGCCTCAGAGCGGTCCAGTCCGCTGAGTCGAGTTGATATGGGAAATATCATTGGTTGTCTATCGGACCTCGGGACCGTCATCCCGTCTATTTCCAGGGCAGGGGAACAACCGGTGCAGCCTCCCGCTCCTGCCATGCTAATTATATCCGTAATCAGGCTCGGATGCAACGACAAAAGCCGAGTCCGCCCCTTGTACGGTCCCTGTGAGCAACTGTTCAGATGGCACGCCCAGTACCCCTGCAGAAGGCTCAGATTCCCAAGTGTTCCAGGATCTCGAGCAGGCGGGGGTAGTAGACCTCATGGCCCCAGAGGTTGTACCAGGCGGCCCAGCCGTAGAGGATGATGAGCGGAACGAAGATGTAGGCCGCCCACCGGCGAAGGAAGACCGTCACCACGATGGCTACCAGAAACTGAGTGGTCTTGCCCAACATGGGCCCCAGGATGGGTCCCAAAACATGCGAGATCATCCTCACGACCGGGTGCCCCTCCGCCGCGGGGCCGTGGATCAGCATGAAATAAATGGTCGAGGCCATATCCGCCAGGGAAGCGAGAAACGTCAGGAGCAGCAGGACACGGTACTGGTGTACGTACCCCCGCCAGTTCTCCCGAAACCGTGCCCCGACATCCCTGAATGTCTTAAGCTGCGATATCTTCAGTGCAGTTCTATCCGAGCAAGAGCCGGCCCGCGTTCCAGTCGGCTCACAGGTTCCCTTCTATACCCGGCAGACGCCCAATGCCCGCCGGCGTCTCCCGATGATACGGACCCGCCGCCACGAATCTGCAAGAGTTCTCCCCTTATTTGATGAGGGCAGTTCGCTCACGTCGGTCCGGCCTACTTATGGGAACCGGCATCCGCCGGGGTGGTTGCCTTGTTCTCGTCGAGCTGGAACTGGCGGCGAAAGAAGGCAGGGTCTTCGCAGCCGCACTTCTCAATCAGGTCCAGGAACGCCTTCACGTGCTCGCGCATCTGGTCAGGGTCCATCATAGCGAGCTTCCATCTCGCATGGGCGGCGAACGGGTACAACTCCATGGCCTCGCAGCCCTCCGCGAACGCGACGAAACCCGCCTTGCTTCGCTCCTTGCCGGAGAGGAACGGCTGCACCTTTTCCAGGCACACCTGTAGTTTTTTCACCACGGTCGGCCCGCCGCCCTGGTACGCCTTCCACCAGAACGGGTCCAGCCGCCTGCACTCCGCGTACATTTCATCCGCTTTACGCTTCATGGCCGGATCGTTTTTACGCATCATCAGATAGGAGTAGCCCTTCTCGTAGTACGCCTGGGAGGAGCAGGGATACTCGGCGAGTATGCCGTCGTAGATCTCAATCGCCTTCGTGTAGTGACCCATGTCGTGGAGCTTGACGCCCCGTCCAATCTCCTGGCCTGCCCTTGCGTTCAACGCGTCCCGCAAGCGGGTGTACGCCTCCAATTCCTCGCGGCGGCTCTTGTCCATCGTCACGCTGGCCAGCAGGAAGTACATGTCGGCGTAGTCCCGCTCGCCGCGAGCGGCGTGCAGATGGGCGTGGGCCAGCAGGACGGACGAATCCTGGGGCGTCATCTCCAGCACCGCCCGCCAGTAGGCTTTGCTCTTGTACGTCAGCTTCGCCACATCAGCCTTGGCGGGGTCCTCGACCACCTTGAGGGCCTCCCCGAACTTGACAAGGCCCTCGAACTTCGCGTCGTCGCCCGCGAACTTCCCGGCATAACCGGCCAGGGTCTTGCGGCTCGATTCCTTCAACGCCGCCAGCTCCGGATACTCGGCCCATCCTGCCGGGCAGGCGATACACACAACGAACAGAACCAGGTATGTCCTCATTTGCCTTCTCCCGTTCAACCACACCTCTAACCGCCTTGTGCCCAATTCCATTCCCACTCGGGCGACATCACACCCGTCACAAGTATGCATGGAAATCCCGCAGGAAGCAAGAGCCGGGTGTCATGCTTACGCCTGCGTAAGAGGCTATAGCAGAATGAGCCTTATCATGTCACCCCCGCGAAGGCGGGGGTCCAGGATCATTCGATAGGCGACTGGATTCCCGCCTTCGCGGGAATGACATGTGGGCAACCTTACCATGTTTTCATTGTGTTAGAGACTCTAAGGATGCATTGCCAATGGGCAGGTCTGGGACTCTGGCAGAGATGGCCGGCAGGACGTGACGAACCGGTTATGGCCACAGGCGCCGCAGCGTTGCCCATGTTTCGGGGACTGCCAGGATCACGGCTGCAAAGCTGGCGACGGCGGCGGCAAGGCAATACATGCAAAAGGCCCGGTACCATGCCCATTGTACCCACCACAAGACGCCGGCCAGCGTGGCATCTGCGAGTATTTTGACCGTCATCAGAAGCACGATCCAGGGCAGGTCCTGATGACGTTGTGGCCCGGCAAACGCGGCGAGGGCGGCTGTCACGGCGTAGCTGACCACGCCCAGGAGAGAATCAGGGATTGGCAAGCCCAGAGGACGGTACGCAGCGATGACAGCGGCAATTTCAGAGGATTTGAATCGGCGCCACGGCAAGTCGGGCAGCCTCTTGATGATCCCCATCTGGTAGAGCGCGATCATCATCATGCACAGGGCGGCGATGAACGAGGTGATGATGATCCCCCGCCGGCAGAACATGTAGAGCCCCCCGGCGGTCCGCAACGCTTTGCTCAACGAGTGCCCGTCCATGCTTCAGGTCCTGCTATCGGCCTATGCCAGTCCATGCAATTGTTTTCCCACGATTCCGTCGAATTGAGCCGTGGTCTTGAACGGCTCAAACGCACCGTCCCGGGCCGCCGGCCTGGCTTTCTCCAGCAGCTCGGATTCCTCCTGCTTACTCAACGGCTTGAAATCCATGGCGGCTTCGACGTTCTGTTCGAGTTGCTCTCTGCTGGTCATGCCGCAGACCACCGTCGCCACCGGCTGACTCCAGGCATAGCGCAGGGCCTGCCTGGGCCCGACGACCCCGGACTCCAGGATGTGCCCACCCCCCATGCTCTTCATGGCGATCGGGCCGATGTTGCGCTCCAGCAGGATCGGCAGAATATTCCTCTGGAAGCTCATGAAATGAGCGTCCAGCACATTGACCGGCATCTGCACACTGTCCCAGGGATAGTCGTACGACAGCATCTTGCGGAAAATGGCGGGGTCTTTGTGGCCGGTGAAGCCGATGTGTCGGACCTTGCCTTGCTCCCTGGCCTGCTCGGCCGCCTCAATCCCGCCGCCGGGGGCGAAGATCATGTCCGGATCGGTTCTCGTAGATGATCTCGTGGAACTGCCACAGATCGATCACGTCGGTGTTGAGTCGACGCAGGCTGTCTTCGAGGTGCTGCATGGCGGTTTTCTTATCCCGGCCGTGATGCTTGGTCATAAGGAAGATTCGGTTCTCGATAGCCGTCCTGCAGGGCTTTGCCCATGAGCATTTCGGACCGCCCCTGGTGGTACTCCCATGCGTTGTCCATGAACGTGATGCCCATGTCGATGGCCGTACGAATAAGGCGGATCGCCTCCCGGTCGTCCTGGATTTGTCCGATGTGATGGCCGCCGAGCCCGAGGATGGAGATGTTCCGCCCGGTCCTGCCGAGCACACGGGTGGGCATCTGTTCCAGCAGATCGATAGGAGAGCCGGAAGGCCACAGACTTGTTGTGAGGATGCCGTACATAGATTCCCCCAGAGAGTCTCTTCTGTTTAGCCATCCATCATGGCAGTGGCGGCCGGCAAAGCCAATACGCCGAACCCTCAAAGCCGCCGGACTCTTTGCTGCCTGTGGCTGCCGTCGGATGCCATAAGCACCTCCGGGAACATAACTTGAGTAACCGCAGGAAGATGAAGGCATAAAGGCATCCTTGCCTGTGCCCTGGTGCACCTTGGCAAAGACCCCCCCCGGATGTGGTAATTCCCTCCCGACCGGTCTCAAACTGATTCCTGACCAGGACGTAGAATTTGTAGACAGCCAGAGAAAATGAGTAGACGCAGAAGACTCGGAAAGGAAATCGAGATGAAGGCTCCAAGACAAAACTCGGCCGACATCCTTGCATATATTGCAGTATCCATCGGAGTGCTAAGCCTGAGCCTTTTTGGCTTCAGTCGCATTGACCTTCTGCTATCCGAGCCGTTCGGCTCGTTGATGGTTTTCAGCCGGACCGCTTCTCTGCTTGGACTGCTGGTCGGTGTGTATGTATTGACGCGGCTGGGAAAGAAACGAAGACCACAGCCCGTCAGTGTGCGTGCGTAGAGTAGACCGGCTATATGGAAGTATAGTCTGGGCCTAAGTTTATGGCGCCATTTCTACGGGCCCTTTGTCGAAGGCAAGGGGCCCGCATTATTTCTGTCCCCCGGTTTGCCGGCCTGCTCACTCGCGTGTCCCAATAAAGGAAAATTTTGTCACACGTATTGACATCAGGGTAAATACTTCGTACACTCTGGGCTGTGCTTGTCACGTAGAGGCAAATTGGAGACCTGATGTCATGCTTTCGGTTCGTGAGGCTGCTGAGGCACTGGGAGTCTCTCAGAAGACCGTATACCGCTGGATCAAGGATGGGCGGCTTCCGTCCCATCGCCTGGGCAGCCAGCACTTCCTGGAAAGGTCGGAGGTAAACAATCTCGTCATCAGGGAAGGCCTCGGGCCTCTGCCTGACGCCGCCTCGGAGGCGGAGAATGACGAGGATATCTCGCTGCACGAGATGCTCGTCAGAGGCGGTGTCTTCTATCGCATCAGCGGCGAGACAAAGAAGGATGTGCTGCGAAATGCACTGGGGATGATCAAGGGGGTCGATGACAGTGTCTCTGACCCGCTGTTCCAGATGTTCTTCGCGAGGGAGGAACTGGCCTCCACAGGCATCGGAGACCACATTGCTATCCCCCATGCCCGCGGGTCTTTAGTGGGCTTTGTCAGCTATCCGATCTTGTCCTTGTCGTTCCTGGAGAAGCCGATCGACTACGGCGCACTGGATGGCAAGCCTGTGTACGCCCTGTTCATGCTGATCTCACCGAACGTCCGCACGCATTTGCGTATATTGGCGAGACTGTCCTTCTGTCTTCGCACTGCGGAGTTCAAGAAGGCCGTCTTGAACCAGGCGGCGCGTGAGACAATTCTGAAACTTCTATCTCAGACGGAAGCCCGCTTGCATCGAGATTCGTAAAGGACCGCTAAGTGGAACTGTTCATCGCAGGTTGCATTCTGCCGGTCCTGGTGGGCGCCGGCGTTCTTCTGATGGGTCGCACAAGAGCCGCCACGTGGCTTGCCACGCTCGGGGTGTGGATAGGATGCGGCATCGCATCAGTCCCGGTGATTGGGGCGCTGTCGGGCCAGGCGGTGACGCCGATACAGATCGCCTGGAGCATGCCCGGCGGGTCACTCTCGTTCGGACTGGACGGGCTGTCCGCGTTCTTCTGCCTGCCGATCCTGCTTATCTCGCCGCTTGCAGCCCTCTACGGCTGTGCATACTTGGCGAATGAGAAGAAGTCACTCGGCCCAATCCTCTTCTTCTACAACGTCCTGACGGCCAGCATGCTCCTTCTGATGGCGTCGCGAAATGCCCTGCTGTTCCTGATCGTCTGGGAGCTCATGGCGATCAGCTCATTCTTCCTGGTCATCTTCGACGATGAGCACGCCCACGTGCGTGAGGCGGGCTGGACATACTTGATCGCCACCCACATTGGGACAGCCGCACTGCTCGTGCTCTTTGCCTTGCTGGGCAGGCAGGCGAACTCGCTGGACTTTGACCGGATGGCCGGGGCGAGCTTGTCCCCGGCGATGGCAAGTGTGCTGTTCGCTCTCGCTGTGATCGGTTTCGGCTCAAAGGCCGGCTTCATCCCATTGCACGTCTGGCTGCCGGAAGCTCACCCCGCCGCCCCGAGCCACGTCTCGGCCCTGATGTCGGGCGTGATGATCAAGACAGGTATTTACGGGCTGCTCCGTATGCTGACGCTGCTGGGCAATCCATCGGCAGCCTGGGGCTGGACCCTGATTATCATCGGCCTGGTGTCGGGCATCCTCGGTGTCGCGTTCGCGCTGGCCCAGCACGATCTCAAGCGGCTCCTCGCCTATCACAGCGTCGAGAACATAGGCATCATCGCACTCGGCATCGGCGCAGGCCTCCTGGGCCTCGCTTGGAAACAACCGGTGCTGGTGGTCCTGGGGTTCGGCGGAGGCATCCTGCACGTGCTGAACCACGCCGTGTTCAAGAGTCTGCTGTTCCTCGGCGCCGGCGCTGTCGTCCATAGCACGGGGACGAGGGACATCGATCATCTCGGCGGATTGTTCAAGTCGATGCGCTGGACGGGCGTGACATTCCTTGTCGCTTCGGCCGCGATCTCCGGCTTGCCCCCGTTCAATGGGTTCGTCAGCGAGTTCCTCATCTACGTCGGCGCCTTCAGCGGCGTACGGGCCGGGTCACCTGAGACGGTCATCCTGGCCATCGGGATTACCGGCGGCCTGGCACTGATCGGTGGCTTGGCGGCCGCTTGCTTCGCCAAAGCGTTCGGCGTCGTGTTTCTCGGGGAGCCGCGAAGCTCTCACGCCGTGAACGCTCATGAGGTGGGCGCCGCGATGCGATGGCCGATGGCGATACTCGCCGCTGTGTGCCTGAGCATCGGCCTGCTGGCGCCGATGGCGGTGAAGCTGGTCGCTCCCGCTATCCGTGTCGTGGCCGGGCCGGCAATGGAGCCCGTAACAATTGCGACGCAGAGTCTGACGGGCGTCGTGTATGTATCAGCATCCCTGCTGCTGTTGATCGTCGGCCTGTACATAGTCCGCCGCCATCTGCCGCGGGCGAGAGAGGAAACCGTGACGGGAACATGGGGCTGCGGCTATGCCCGGCCGACGCCCCGGATGCAGTACACTGCGTCGTCCTTTGCACAGCCTCTGACTGATCTGTTCCGTGTTTTCCTCGGGACCCGCAAGCACGGCAAGCCGCCGCAGGGATTCTTCCCGCAGCCGACGACATTCGAGACACACACACCGGATGCAGCACGCGAACGCCTGTTCGCCCCGCTGTTCCGGCTCGTGGATCGCACGCTATCCCCGATACGCCGAATGCAGCATGGACGCATCCACGAGTACCTGCTCTACATCGCGATTGTGCTCGTGCTGCTGCTGCTCTGGAAAGCGGGAGGGCGATAATGAAGATCATGCACTGGGCTCTTCCGCTGGCCGCATGGGTCCTCTCTCCCCTCATGCTCGGCATCATCAATCGGGTGAAGGCGTTCTTCGCAGGCAGGCAGGGGCCGTCCGTGTGGCAGCTCTATTTCGACCTGTTCAAGCTGCTGCAGAAGGCTTCCGTATACAGCCGATCGACAAGCATGGTGATCCGCGTCGCACCATCGGTGATCCTGGCGTGCCTGGCTATTTGCACGACGATGCTGCCGTGGGGTGGGCTGCGTGCCCCTGTCACATTCACCGGGGACATCATCCTCCTGGCCTATCTGCTGGGTCTGGCCCGCTTCGCCACGGTGCTGGCCGCCCTCGACACGGGGTCGAGCTTTGAGGGCATGGGCGCGAGCCGCGAAGTCCAGTTCGCTGCCCTGGCGGAGCCTTCGTTCTTTCTCGGCATGCTGGTTCTCGTGCTCCACTTCGGCTTCTCCGGGCTGTCGAACATGGTCTCGGGGATTTCGCTGGAGACGTGGCAGACTTCCGGCGTGCTCCTGGTTCTGGTCGCCGGTTCCTGGTTTGTCCTGCTGCTCGCGGAGAACTCGCGCATCCCGGTCGACGATCCCAATACGCACCTGGAACTGACGATGATCCACGAGGTCATGGTGCTCGACTACAGCGGGCCGGACTTCGCCTATATCCTCTATGCGGCGTCGCTGAAGATGTGGATCTTTGCGGCCCTCGTGGTGAACCTGGTGGTTCCCATGCACTCGCTCGCGCCGTGGCTGCAGGCGCCGGTGTTCCTGCTTGGCATCGTGTTCGTCATGGTCGTTGTCGGGGTCGTGGAGTCGATCCTGGCGAGGCTGCGTCTGCAACAGATTCCCAAAGTTCTCATCGGCGCGGCCCTCTTGGGTCTGATCGCTCTCGTTGTGAAATTGATGGGCTAGTGTATGGATATCATCTCGGTCCTGCTCATACTCTCCTGTTTGCTCTTGCTCGGGTCGAGCCGGCTGCACGTGGCGATTCGCGTGATAGCCGTGCAGGGCGTTCTGCTGGCGGTGCTTCCGATCATCCGGTCGTGGGGCGACATCTCGCTCGGCATCTGGATCCTGGGACTGAGCACGATCCTCTCCAAGGGCATCCTTCTGCCCTGGCTGATGAGCGTGTGTCTGCGTCATACGGGGATTCGCCGGGAGATCGAGCCGTTCATTGGCTTCGGCGCCTTCGCTGCTGTGCGGCACGGCCCTGCTGGCCCTGGCGGTCTGGATTACCGCCCGCCTGCACTTGCCCGGCCACGCCCCTCTGATCCTGGCAACAAGCTCCTTTTTCGCGATGTTCGTCGGCCTGTTCCTCATGGTCACCCGGCGCAAGGCCATCACGCAATCGCTGGCCTACCTGGTGATGGAGAACGGCGTCTACGGCATCGGCATCAGCATGAGCCTCGATTTCCCGTTCCTCGTGGAGCTGGGCATCCTGCTGGACGTCTTTGTAGGCGTGTTCCTCATGGGCAACCTCCTGTTTCACCTGGATCATGAATTCGAGCATCTCGACACGGACAAGCTGACGGAGTTGTCCGACCTGTCGGATGTGGCCCAGCCGCCCTCGGCTGGGGATGATCACCCCCGAGGGCGGGGGTGCTACACGGTGGAGGAGCACGCATGACGCTCCTGTGGTGGATTATCCTGCTCCCCGCGGCGGCCGGGACGGCATCGTACTTTATCCGGTGGAACGGTCTGAGGCGGTTCCTGTGGGTGGCCGTGGCCGGCTCCCATCTGGCGATGTCCATCGCAGCGGCGCTGCCGGCGGGCGGGACTCCGCTCGATCATTGGATTGGTATGGACTCCCTCAGCGCCATCTTCCTCGTCCTGACGAGCCTGCTTTTCCTCGGGGCCACGATTTACGGAATTGGGTACGTGTCCAGAGAGCCCGTGACACTCCGGCGGGATTTCGAGGACGGCAGCCTCTTCAAGAACGAGCCGGAATCGGTGTTTACAGGCGGATCGCTCCTGCTGCTGGCCACGATGAGCCTGGCGATTCTGAGCCGGCATCTGGCCCTTCAGTGGGTGGCGATTGAAGCCACGACGCTCGCCAGTGCCCCGCTGATCTACTACCACCAGAACCGCCGGTCGCTGGAGGCCGCCTGGAAGTACCTGATCCTGTGCTCCGTCGGCATCGCGCTGGCCCTGCTGGGCATATTCTTCATCCGCATGACGGTCCAGGACGGCCCACACGATCTGACGCTTGCCGCCTTGCTGGAGCACGCGGGCACGCTGAACCATAAATGGCTGAGCACCGCATTCATCTTCATGCTGGTCGGGTACGGGACCAAGATGGGCCTGGCGCCGCTGCACACGTGGCTGCCGGACGCACACAGCGAAGCGCCGTCGCCGGTTTCCGCATTGCTCTCCGGCGCGCTGCTGAACTGTGCCTTTCTCGGCATCCTGCGCGTACAGCAAATCTGTGCAGCAGCCGGCATGGCATCATTTGGCGGCGACCTGCTGATCCTTTTCGGCCTTCTGTCCATGGGCCTGGCCGGCGTCTTTATCCTGCACCAGGCCGACTACAAACGCATGCTCGCGTACTCGAGTGTGGAGCACATGGGCATCCTCGCCCTCGGGGTCGGTCTGGGCGGCCTGGGATTGTTCGGCTCGTTCCTGCACACGGTCAACCATTCCATCGTCAAGGCCATGCTCTTCTTCACGGCGGGCAACATCCTGGCCCGGTTCAACACGAAATCCACGATGAAGATCCAGGGCGCGTGCCATGCCCTGCCGATCTCCGGCGCTCTGTGGATCGCGGGGTTCCTGGCTGTGACGGGATCGCCCCCGTTCGGGACGTTCGTCAGCGAGTTCACGATCCTCCGGGCGATTCTCGATCAGGGCCGCTGGGTCATCGCCGGGCTCTACCTCGCATTCCTGCTGCTGGCGTTTGTCGGCATGTCCGGAATCGTTCTGCGGATGGCCCTGGGGCGGTCCGAAGTGGATCGCGTCTCGTGAGCCGCTCACCGCGATTGCCTCACCCGTGGTCTTCGCCGTGCTGGCGATTGTCCTGGGCGTGTATCTGCCCGGCCCGCTGGTCGATAAGCTCCATGACGCGGCACAACTGCTCACAGGAGTGACGAAATGATCCCGCTGCCTCAACTGCACAACGGTCAGGCGATTGCCCTCAAGGAGATTCCGGAGCTGGCGATGCCGGAGTTCCGTGCCGCCGTGATCGAACGCGTTCGCAAGGGCAGACGAATCTCCTCCCTGTTCGGCATGCCGGACGGCGACGGGATCATGCTGATCCTTGTGCTGACGAACGATGCACAAGGCATGCTGGAGTTGTGCCGGACGCGGGTCCGCGACAGCTATCCGGCCCTCGACGCCCGATGTCCCCCAGGCTCATTGGTTCGAGCGGGAGATCGCCGAGCAATGGGGGATCGTGCCGCAGGGACATCCGTGGCTCAAGCCGATCCGGTTCCATGCATCCTACAACGGCGACCGCGATGCGTGGGGCCGCGCGAAAGGAACACCGATCGAACCCTGCGTGACCGACTACTACCGCGTGGAAGGCGAGGAAATCCACGAGGTCGCCGTCGGCCCGGTGCACGCCGGGATCATCGAGCCGGGCCACTTCCGTTTCCAATGTCACGGCGAGAACGTCCTGCACCTGGAAATCGAGCTCGGCTATCAGCACCGGGGCATCGAGCGGGCCCTCGTCAGCGGCCCAAACCCGCGCACGGCACACTACATGGAGACAGCCGCCGGGGACACTACGGTCGGGCATGCCACGGCGTATGCCTCGATCATGGAGGCGCTCGGCGACGCGACGGTCTCCCCGCGGGCTCACGCACTTCGTGCGATCGCCCTGGAGCTGGAGCGTCTGGCCAACCACACCGGCGACCTGGGTGCACTGGCCGGCGACGTGGGGTATCTGCCCACTGCTTCCTATTGTGGCCGGCTGCGGGGCGACTTCCTGAATATGACCGCCCTGCTGTGCGGCAACCGCTTCGGCCGCGGCCTGATCCGTCCCGGCGGCGTGCGATTCGATCCGACTCCGCAAGTGATGGACGACGTTGTGACTCGTCTGCATAGAACACTCGAGGCCGTGCAAAATGCCACCAATCTGCTGTGGGAGACGCCCTCGGTCATGTCCCGCTTCGACGGAACGGGGGTAGTCTCGCGGCAGGACGCCGTGCGGCTTGGACTCGTCGGGCCGGTGGCACGCGCCAGCGGCGTCGATCAGGATGTCCGCAGCGACCTGCCGTGGGGTACCTACCAGTCGCAGCTTCTACCGTCGATCAGCTTCCCGACAGGTGACGTTGCCGCCCGTGCATACGTGCGATGGTTCGAGATTCAAAAGTCCGTCGAGTTCATCACCGACGCGATTCACGCCCTGCCGTCCGGCCCAGTTCAGCAGGAGGTGCCTCCATCGGCGCCGGAGCATCTGGCGGTGGCGCTGGTCGAGGGCTGGCGAGGGGAGATCTGCCATGTAGCCATCACGGACGACCGGCGCCGATTGCGACGTTACAAGATCACCGATCCGTCGTTCCACAACTGGTTCGGACTGGCGATGGCCCTGCGCGGCCAGCAGATTTCCGATTTCCCACTGTGCAACAAAAGTTTCAACCTGTCCTACTGCGGACACGATCTGTGAGCCGATTTTGAAATTCGAGATTCGAATTTCAAACTTTATGGGATACGCATTATGCTGAGAGCGTTACAGGCAAGGCTGAAACAGGGTTTCCGCACGATTGGCTTTCCGGACAAGCCGCCGGCGCTGCCGGAGCGATACGCAGGCCGGCCGCAGTGGGATGCCACCCAATGCCGGAAAGATTGCCAAGCCTGCATCCAGGTGTGCCCGACGAGCGCGCTGAGCAGAAAGAGCGATGTTCTCTCCATCGATATGGGGCGATGCCTGTTCTGCACCGACTGCGCAGATGCCTGCCCGACCAAGGCGATCCAGTTCACCGGGCAATACAGTCTTGCCGCACGCACCCGCGAGGCGTTGATCGTGGATACCCGCCCGGCCGTGCTCGCAGAGGCTTTGAACGATCAGTCCCGCAGGCTCTTCGGCCGCTCGCTCAAGCTCCGCCAGGTCAGCGCCGGCGGCTGCAATGCCTGCGAGGCGGATACCAATGTGCTCAGCACCGTCGTGTTCGATCTGGGTCGATTCGGAATCCAGTTCGTCGCTTCCCCCCGGCACGCGGATGGCCTGCTGATCACCGGGCCGGTCCCGAAGAATATGGAACTGGCCCTCCGCGAAGACCTATGAGGCCACCCCTGCCCCCAAGCTCGTGATTGCCGTCGGGGCTTGCGCTATCTCGGGCGGCATGTTCGCCGGCGATCCGGAGACGAGCCAGGGAGCCGATGCAATCATCCCTGTCGATCTCTACGTTCCCGGCTGCCCCCCTCATCCGATCACCATTCTGGACGGGCTGCTGAGACTGCTCGGAACCATCAAACAGCCGCCGGAAAATGGTGACTCCCGTCCACCCGCCCGGAAATACCTGGATGGGTTGAAGCCTATCGTGCAGTCTGTCGTTGCGTCGTTTCGCCGCAACAATCCCTCGTGATCTGCGTAGTAATAAGAGGGAATTTACAGTACGCGGATAGAAGGTCGAGGGAAATGAGATGGGAACGTACCACGGCCCGAAAGTAAGATTGACCCGGCGGGTCGGTGCTCCGATCGCCGAGACGCCTAAGCATACGAATGTGCGGCGCCCCCAGAAGCCCGGCGTGCATGGCAAGAAACGGGGAGCACGGCGTAGCCTTTATGGTGAGCAGCTCCAGGAAAAGCGTAAGCTCAGCGCCTATTATGACGTCCGCGACCGGCAGTTCACCCGCCATATCAAGCAGGCACAGACGACCCGCGGGTCGTCTACCGAGGCGCTGCAGCAGATCCTCGAAAGCCGGCTCGATAACGTGATTCGACGGCTCCACTGGGCCAGGACCATCTGGCAGGCGCACCAAATGGTTTCCCACGGCCATTTCTATATCAATGGCCATAAGGTGGATATCCCGTCCTATCAGGTCAAGCCCGGCGACCAGATCACGATCAAGCCGGGCGACGATGAATCCATTCGCGAGATTGTGGCAACCGTCGAGAACGTGGAATCGACTGTGCCGGAGTGGCTCTTGGTCGATAACGAGCACCTGACAGCCAAGGTCCTGCGTCTGCCCGAACCCGGCGAAGTCCGCCTGCCGTTCGAGATCGATATGACCAAGGTCATCGAGTTGTACACCCGGTAAGTCACCAGCAGTGAACGTTACCGCGGAGGTTTCTGCCCTGACGCAGGGCTTGCTCGGCGGCCTGTCGCTCGAAGCCGATGAGCTGAATGCCTCGGTCGATAGTGTTCTGGAAGATTGTCTCCGCATCGTTCAGGTGGGGTTGGGTGATATTGACGGCGCAGACTCCGGGTATCTCGGCGACCTTCGCAATGAAGTGATCGCCCCGCCCGCAAAAGTGGATGCCTCCGCCCCCGAATTCATGCAGCAGCCGCTCGTCACAGGGCCGGACGAACTCCTCATACATTGCGGGCGATAGGTTCGTCGCTGCATCGTTGCGGATCATGGTGCAGCCCCGGTGCAGCATCGACCAGTGCACGGCGAAACCGTCAAGCGCCGGGAAAAGCTCGTTCCATCGCCGCATGAAACACATGTACGTTTCTGTGATGAGCGAGAGGAAGTCCTTGACCAGGTCCGGCTTATCGTACAGGTCCACGTAAAGCGAGCCGCCCCAGAGCATCTCGCAGACGTTCATCGGTCCTTGCAGGTCCGGATGATAGATATGGACGTGCTCCGAAAGCATGGGGTAGCCCTTAAGAAGCTCCTTGTAGTATTGTCCCATCCCGAACACGGCAGCACCCTGCCCCGCGTTCAAATCAGGCACGCCCCAATCCAGGAGCCGCTTGATCGCGTCACTACCTCCCGGCAGCGGCCGGCAGGCGGGCAGCGTGTCGATCTCTCTGTCCATGAGAAACAGCTCGCCCCCGAACAGCGAAGGCAGAATCGCCGTGCCGTAGTTGCACCGCGCCGCGAGCAAGGCGCCGCCGCCCTCCGCCAACACCTTCGAGCACCCTTCCAACTGCTGCATCGCCATTACTTCAAAATCCGCGAGCGCATCATTGACAAGCACGTGGGGCCATTCGACCAACGGCGGTATCGGCGCGGGTCTGCGCGGCGAGAAGATCGGCTCGTTGAATCCACCGCCGGCAAAGACTTTCCACTGCTCGAAAAGCGAGTCCTCGACCTGCGGCTCGATTCTGCGTTCGAGGTCCTCCAGATAGTTGTCAATCATGCATTTCCTTCCATATCGGGACACATGGAACCTGGGTGCCGGGTGCCATGCTTACGCTTGCATAAGCATGTTTCTCCCGTGATGGGCAACGCATGTCCACGCGAGTGTAGACATGGCACCCGGCCAAGGCTAGTCGCAGGGAGTCACCGCACCGAGCTTGTGGCCGGGGGCGATTGTATAGAGACGATTCGCCGGCTCCGTGTTGACGTGGGCGGCGACGACTTTGCCCACATAGATGATGTGGTCGCCCGCCGGCATCTGCGATTCCAGGGCACACTCGAAGTTCGCCACGGCGTCCGCGAGCAGGACCGAATCGATCTGCTTTGCCGGCTCCGTCCTGCAGTTGGACTGGGCGAACTTGTCGATGTTCCGGCCGGACCGGGAGCCGAAAAACAGGGCATCCTGCGTCATCTCGGCCGACGGGTACGCGATCGTGAAGCACCTGGAGTGCTCGATGGCCTGGACGGAGTAGTGTCCCGCGGCCACCGCGATGGCCATCATCGGCGGGCTGCCCGACGCAAACATCGTCCAGCCCAGCGTGATCGGATTGGCCTTACCCGCACTGTCCCTGGCGACGGCAATGACCGTCTGCTCGGGGTACTTCGTCTTGACCGCCTCGGCGAACTCCACCTGCTTTTGCATTGTCTTTCTCCCGGACCAGGCCTATAGTTGTACGCGGCACAGCGACAAGCAGCTATTGTAGAGTCTGCGGCCAGGAGTGCAACCGGGCAGACAAGGAGAGCGACGTGGGCACAATCGGTTTCATCGGCAGCGGCAACATGGCCGAAGCCCTCATCAAGGGAATTCTCACGGCCAAAGTGTACGCGCCGGGCGATGTCTTCATCAGTGACATTCGAAAGGAGCGTCTCGAAGAGCTGGCGAAGAAGTACGGCGTCGTGGCAATGGACGCCAACGCACGCGTCGTCCAGCGCAGCGAGACAATCGTCCTGAGTGTCAAGCCGCAGACGATGGCCGGTGCTCTCGACAGCATTAAAGGCACGGGCGTTGGCGGCAAGCTCGTGGTCTCCATCGCGGCGGGGGTGAAAGTTGCCAAAATCGCGGCGGCGCTCGGCGACGTGGCGATCATCCGTGTCATGCCCAACACGCCGGCACTGATCAGCGAGGGCGTCAGTGCCCTGTTCGCCAACGACAGGGCCCGGCCCCGGCTCGGACAAGCCCTCTCGATCTTCTCCGCCGTGGGCAAAGCGGTGGTGGTGGATGAGGAAGGCTTGATCGACGCAGTCACGGCCGTCAGCGGCAGCGGTCCCGCCTATTTCTTCCTGCTGATGGAGGCCATGATGCAGGCGGGCGCCACATTAGGATTGCCCGCCGATGTCGCCAGGGACCTCGTGTTGCAGACCGCCAAGGGGGCCAGTCTGCTCGCGGTGGAGGCGGACAAGAACAACGAAGATCCCTCCATGCTCCGCCGCAAGGTGACGTCTCCCGGCGGAACGACCGAGGCGGCCCTGCGGATCTTTGCCGAGGCCGGCTTTGAGCAGCTTGTCGGCCGGGCGTTGACCGCCGCCCGCGACAGGAGCAGAGAACTGTCGCGTTGAGTTACGCGACGACGATCGCTCCGACGGGACATTCATCGGCGGCCTGCAGGGCAAGTTCCCGGTACTCGTCCGGCACCTGGGCGGTGATGACCGTGGCTATGTCATCGCCCATCTCGAAGACATCGGGGCAGGTGTCACAGCACAGTCCACATGCGGTGCAGGTATCCTCGACTCTTGCCTTCATAGCGGTCTCCTTTCACTGACGGATGGGCGTCTCCGTTCGGATACAATCAATACAGTATCAACTTACTCTCGTCAACCTTTTTGCACCGGAATTCGCCGATTTTCACATCCTTTGGCCAAGAGATGCGGCGAGCCGTGTGCTGGACCCATCGCCGGCCTCCGGGCCGGACAGCACAGCAGCCCGTCAGTACTCCTCCATAAGAAATGCAGGGTTCACCCTATAGCCGCCGCACGAGAAGGCTCGTACAGTGTCAGATTGTGTGAACTTGGAGTCGATTATGGCTGGGCACCAATACAATCTCAACGAGATGACCAGGGAACAGTTGCTCATGATCCCCG
This sequence comes from Sedimentisphaerales bacterium, assembly GCA_963708075.1. Lineage (GTDB taxonomy): Bacteria > Planctomycetota > Phycisphaerae > Sedimentisphaerales > Anaerobacaceae > PLanc-01. Next base: position 1,134,282 of record OY970194.1, on the reverse strand, counting down.
GCATCGACGAGGACACGGCCAACGCGATCACTACCTACCGCAAGGAGCACGGCAGGTACACTGACATTGAGGACCTGGAGAACGCCCCGGAGGTTCGCAGGCATCATATAGACTACCTTCGGCCATGGGTGCATGTATCCTAAAGCCGTCGACAAAACCATCCGCGACCGCCTGCCCTTCTACACCATCGCCTGCTTAGCCCACCGCCTCGGCTACATCACCCTTGCCGCCCAGACCCTCGATCCCGCCAACCCCGACGCCTATCGCTTTCGGCCCTTGGTTCACTCTTACGCCTCCCGCCTTTGACCAGCCAAGTCATTTGCCAGGATAGGATTTACTCGCCTCGGCCGTGCCGCCGTAAGCCCCCATATTGATCCGCCCGCCATTCGGCTCCGGCTCATCCCCCACAGGGCTGTTCGGGTCCCCCGCGTCGATGCACGGGCTCGTGACCTCGTCGATCACCCAACTCCCACTGCCGGACTCCCACCGCCCCACCTGTGACTTTAAATGATAGTCGCTATTGGCCGGGTCTGCGAACAAAGGATCAGCATCAATGTTGTTCGTCCCCCAGTTGAGTTGAAGGCAACGTGTATCGCTGTGAACATACACCTTTGACCGCCCACCCTCAATATCGCAGGTCAGGATATCGACGATGCCGCTTAGCTTGTAAAAGCCACCGCGGGCATCAACTGCGCCGCTCCATGTATAGATCTCCATCTCACGGCCACTCTTGGCGACATTTGCCCACAGGATGGTGTTCACCAGGGACAGCTTGCCCAACGAGAAATACAGACCACCTGCAGAGTTGTTAGCCGTGTTTCCGGCGATCGTGCAGTTGCGAACCGTCAACTCGCTGTTCCTGAAACACGTCCCACCACCAGTACCGCCGGCTCGATTGTCAGCAATCAGGCAATGATCCAGAGCCCCTGCTGTGTACAGCGAGTAGATTGCTCCGCCGCTGAATGTCGCGTCATTGTCGACAATGACGCAGCCACTCACGACCGGGCTGCCACCGTTGAAGAATATTCCGCCGCCATCTTTCGCCCTTCCGTTCGATCTGATGATGCAATCGACGATAATAGGGTCACCCGAACTGTAAATGCCACCGCCACGTCCGGCGTCATCGCCACATTGGTTATCCGCTATCAGGCACTGTCCAATGTATGGGCTGCCCAGACGAACGTAGATTCCCCCTCCGGAGAAGGATGTGCCCCCATTACCTGTAATGTTACAATAGAGAATGGTGGGACTGCTGCCATCCACGTATATGCCGGCGCCCGTGCCAGATCCCCCCGTGATCGTAAGACCTGCAAGAACCGAGTTCGCATCTTCTCCGCTCTGGAATATGAATCCCCGATGAGGTTCGGTCTTCGTGCCGCCGCAGTGGATGACTGTTGCGCCTACGATGGCTGGATTGTTGGGGTCGGTGCTTCGGACGGTTACCGCCTTGCCCCGAAGATCGATGTCGCGATTGCCCAAGCCAGTATAGGTGCCCTCTGCAATGATCACAGTATCGCCGTTCTGGGCCGATTCGACGGCAGACTGAATGGTGCGGTATGGCGACGGCACATGCAGATACCTGCCGGCTCGCACATAGAGTCTCACGGCGACCACTTGCGGGCTGTTGGGGACGTGGTCGGCGGTGACCGTCACTTGGCAATCGTACTGGCCGGGGCTCAATCCCATAGGGCCTATGCCGAGGCTGACACCCCCAATCCCATCTGCCGGCTCGGTGACAACAAGCCACGGAGAGTCCTCAGCAACAACCCATGTCAGGGGTGCAAAACCAGCATCTTGGACGTGCAGAACCTGACGCTCGGGGGCCGGTCCGTTGACATCGGCGTGAAACACCAATTGCTTCGGGTAGACATCGAGGATGCCAGTCGGGGTAGACGTAAATTCATCAGCGCCCATATCTGCCCGTAGTCCCATGACTCTCGGCTGGTTGTCGCAGTCCGTCTGACCTGCGTATGGCACGTACTGTGGGTCTCCCGCATCAATACACGGCGAGCCTGTGGAAAGATGACGGTCGCCGGAAGCCGGGTCCACAAACAGGGGATCGGCGTCGATGTTTTCGAGGCCCGACCAACCTCCCTCCACATTACTGTAACAGACCAGCGTTGAGCCACTGATCTGTGGGCCCTGAGACGCCCTATTCGAGCGTACGATGCAGTCCGCGACAGCCATACCACCATATGCATCACAGTAAATGCCACCGCCCGTATCCGCCGAGTTACCAATGATCGTACAATGTCGAACACTTCCGCTGTAGATGTTCAGGTACATGCCACCACCAGCGCCAGGGTCGGTCCCCACGCCGGATGCAGAGTTGCCAGCGATTATGCAACCACTAATCGTGATGGGAGTCCAACTGCTGGCACAGAAAATGCCGCCGCCCTCACCTCTATACTTGGTATGAGAAGCGGAGTTGTTGAGGAATGCACAGTTCCGCACAGTGGGCGTTCCATAGCCAATATAGAGGCCACCGCCGCGCCAGGCATGATTGCCTATGAGGCGGCAATTGCGAATCATCGGGCTGGCATCTTCGATACAGTAGATGCCCCCGCCGTTGATTTCATAGCCGTGAATTATGGTCAGGCCAGCCAAAGTGGGACTTGGCGCATTTCTGGCGTTGGAGAAATAGAAGCCGCGGTGAGGAGCACTCTGTGTGCCCTCGCAATCGATAACCGTCGCAGCCACGACGTTCGGATCGTTGGGATCGACGCTCTGTACAGTGATGACCTTGTTCTTGATGCTGATGTCTCGGTTGCCGGGGCCGGTGTAGGTGCCGGGCTGGATGATGACGGTGTCGCCGTCGTTGGCGTCGTCGATGGCTGCCTGGATCGTGGTGAAGTCTGCCGGGGCGTCGTTCGCTACGTAGATGGTCCTGGCGATGCCTGCGGGACATAGGGCCAGCGTGAAGACACATGCGGCGATTGTGAACCTGGCTTTTTCGTTTCCCTCCATCTCTTTGCCTCCTTTAACGATGGATGATGAATATGGATAATGAGCATGCCGCCGGGGCGAATCACTTGGATACTCACCGGCTGCACAGACATCCATGGCTTGCGGAGGCGGGCGGGGATGAATGAGAAACGAATGAAGTATGATAACGACGAAAGCTTATGATAATGCGATTGCCCGCCTTCGTTCCTTAGTCTGGCTCTATTGTACCGCCTGGCCCGGACAGCGGGCAAGGAAATTCCTGATACGGGCGGGAGCGGGTCTTTGTCTTTCATGGTGCCGGGCGGTCGATTGTTGGCCGACGTGAACGGCGGACATGAAAGGAGAGCACACGATGAAAGGCAGATGGCTGTTTCTGATCGGATTGGTGCTGGTTGGCGGCATTGCGGCAATGAAAGCTCCCGGGCCGGAGCCGCGGGATGGCGTGTTCATCCATATCAGTCGCGGCAGGGATGACCCCCATCGGGTCATGATGGCCCTGCGGATGGCCGAGATCATGCAGGAGCAGAGAGACGTCCTGGTCTACTTCGACATCAAGGGGATCGAGGCGTGTCTGAAAGATGCACCGGACATCCAGTTCTCCCAGATGCCATCCTCCCAGACCCTGATCCGCAGACTGCTGGACAAGAAGGTGACGATCATGGCCTGCCCCGGGTGCCTCCAGGCGGCCGGGAAGACTGCCCAAGACCTCGCCGAAGGCATCCAGATCGCCGACAAGGACAAGTTCTTCACCTTCACCAAGGGCCGAATCCTGACTTTGGATTACTGAAGAAACGCCAGACCGACCTGGGGGCACCGAAGGGAGGTCCGCCTGTAGCGGGTGCGGTCGGAATATGGTGGTAATCGGCGAGGCTCGTTGTAGGTCGCGCGTCCCCGCACGACCATTTCGGACACTTGTGGTGGACTCGATACTGTACAAGGCTCCAGCCCAAGAGGGACGAGCGAGGACGCTCGTCCTACGCTGAGTCCCGAATCCGCCAGCGATTGCCGACGACACTGCCTGTAGTCCGGACGAATGCCGGCCGGTCCTGTGGCTGAACTGGGGTTGGGGGATGGTCGTATAATGTGGGACGGGGATAGGAACAAGAAAACCCAAAATCTTGGTGGAAAACCGGCGGCCACTGTGCTATAGTGGGGCCGTTGGTGGTTGGAGTGCTCTTTGACTCGTAAATAGCAGGTCGTGATTTACCGGCCGGGTCCCATGCAAGCCGAGCCCGTGAACCTGGTCAGGCGGGGAACCGAGCAGCCATAAGCGGACGCTTGGTTGTGTGTGGGGCAACCCGGCCGATCTTTTTTCATCTATGATCTATGATTGATGATTTATGATTTGGGTCGGAGGGGAGGACCGTGGACCGGCGGTAACTGCTGGAAAGGCTCAAGGAGTTCGCTCATCGGTGTGTGAGACTGGCACTGGCTTTGCCCGAAACGCCACTCGGGCGGCATATTCGTGGACAGTTGATCCGGAGTTCGACCGGGGCAGCAGCAAACCACCGGGCGGCTTGCGTCGCACAGTCAAAAGCTGCCTGGATCGCCAAACTCAGGATAGTAATCGAAGAAGTTGATGAGTCATGCTTCTGGATGGAGTTCATCACAGATGAGGCCCTCTTGGCCAAGAAGCGGGTCGGCCCGCTACTTGCTGAAGGTGAGGAGTTGAAGTCGATCTTCATTGCTTCAAGGCACACGACCCAGGGCAGTCGCAAATCATAGATGATAATTCATAGTTCATAGATCTGATGGCTTACACCGTTCTAGCACGAAAGTACCGGTCGCAGACGTTCGACGACGTTGTCGGGCAGGACCCGATCGCCAAGACACTCAAGAACGCCATCGAGACGGGTCGCGTGGCACATGCGTACTTGTTCTCGGGCACTCGCGGCGTGGGCAAGACCACGATGGCGAGAATCCTGGCCAAAGCGTTGAACTGCCTGGCGTCGGATGGGCCGACCACAACGCCCTGCTGCAAATGCGATAGCTGCGTCGCCATCAACACCGGCGATGACATCGACGTCGTCGAGATCGACGGCGCCTCGAACAACCGCGTGGACGAGATTCGCGACCTGCGAGAGAACGTCATCTACCGCCCCGCCCGCAGCCGATACAAAATCTATATCATCGATGAAGTGCACATGCTGACGGTCCAGGCGTTCAACGCCCTGCTCAAGACGCTGGAGGAGCCGCCGGAGCATGTGAAATTCATCTTCGCCACCACCGAGCCGAACAAGGTGATTGCGACGATCCAGTCGCGGTGCCAGCGGTTCGACTTCAGCAACATCAGTCCGAAGGTCATCGCCGAGCAACTCAAGTCCATCCTCAAGAAGGAGAAGATCAAGTTTGAGGAGGACGTGGTTCTGCCGCTGGCCCGCATGGCCAACGGCTCGATGCGCGATGCCCTGAGCCTTCTGGACCGGCTCATCAGCACGGGCGAGAATCCATTGAGTGCCCGGCTTTTGGAGGAGTTCCTCGGCCGGCCCAACGCAGAGAAAATCCATGCGCTCGTGGAACGTATCGGCGATAGCGACGCGGCGGGAACCCTGGTGGCGACCGAGGACCTGATCTGCACCGGTCTGGGCGAACCCCAGATTGTCGATGCCCTCATGGAATCGATGCGGGACCTGCTCGTGGTCAAGTCCGCCGGGGTCGATACGGACCTGCTCATGCTGACCACCGAGCAGAAGGAGAAGGCCAGTGAGATGGCGAAGAAGTTCGATGCGGCGGCACTGATCTACAATATCACGGCCCTGGAAAAGCTGCGGTGGTCCGTCAAGAACAGCGACACCCCCCGTGCCCTGCTCGACGCCCTGCTGCTGCGGTTTGCCCTCAGCGCCCACTTCATGAGCGTGGACGAGCTCATGTCACGTGCCCAGGCGGGCGCGCCCGCCGATGTTAAAAAAAAACTCCCGGTAGAGACTAAGCCTGCTCCGGCACCCCCCTCGCGGCCCACCGCTCACGCAGACGAGTCTGCTCCAGCAGCCCCGCCCCGGCCCATTCAAAGGTCGCAGACACTTCCCGCTGCTGCTGCACCAGTTGCGTCGGCAGATCCGGCACCCGCCGGCGCTGAGATTGAAAGCTGGCCCGAGATCCTGACGCTGATCGCTCCCGCCCTGGGCAACGCAACAGCCAGTCTCCTGAACGGCACAACGGCCCGCCGAGTGAAGGATGATGTGCTGGCGATCCTGTTTCCCGCCACCGGCAAAGTGCAAAAAGGGATCTGCGAGGGCAAGGAGCGAATGGAGCGAATCGCCTCTGCGGTGAGCGAGCATTTTGGCCGTCCCGTACGTATTATGTACGAGATCGCGGCCGAGCCGAAGACCGGGGGGACGACCAATCATGCGAGGCCGAACGGTCAGAAGCGATACGAGATTCTCAACGACCCGGCCGTCAAGACCGTGCTTACGGGCCTGGATGCGACGATCACCGGAATCGAAGAGGGTCAATAACGGGAAGTACAGGAATAGATTACCTTAGCTATGAGCAGTGCATATACAGCGACATTGAATAAACTGATCGAAGAGTTCGGAAGACTGCCGGGGATCGGACCGAAGACGGCAGAGCGCCTGGCCTTCCACATCCTCAAAGCCGATGCTCCGGAGGCGATGGCCCTGGCCGACGCCATACGGAACGTCAAGACCAAAATCCAGCGATGCAAGACTTGCTGCAACCTGTCCGAGGGGGATGTCTGCCAGATCTGCGCCGACACCCGGCGAGACAGGAGCCTGATCTGCGTCGTCGAGCAGCCGAAGGATGTCATCTCCCTGGAGAAGACCGGGGCGTGCAAGTGGCTCTACCACGTCCTCGGCGGACACATCGCGCCTCTGGAAGGGATCGACGCGAGCGACTTGACCGTTGACAAGCTCGTCGAGCGGGTCCGCGGCGGCGAGGTCAAAGAGATCGTCATGGCCACGAACCCCAATCTCGAAGGGGACGGCACGTCGCTGTATCTCGGCTCGTTATTGAGACCTCTGGGGGTGAAGATCACGCGCCTGGCGCGCGGCCTGCCCACCGGAAGCACCATCGAGTACGCCAGCGGAAGAATCCTCACGGACGCCATCCTCGGCAGACAGGAAATCGAGTAGCACCGGATGGGCGGAATCCACTGAAGCGAGACGCTCGTGTTGACGAAATCCTTGTCGAGGCTATGATAGACTCGCGCCAGCAGTATGGCAGCCCGTAGTTGGAGTGCATGAAGGTGTCTCGATGAAGCTGGAGATGACAGGACAGATGCGAATGGAGCAGCGTATGAAGCTGGCTCCGCATATGATCCAGTCCATGGAGATTCTCCAGCTCCCCCTTCTGGCTCTGCAGGAGCGCATCGAACAGGAGCTCAACAGCAATCCCGTCCTCGAACTGGAGGAGTCTTCGGACGCAGATGAAGCCGAGACGCCGGAAGCGGCGCCTGTGGAAAGCGACGACGCAGAGAAGACCCTTGTCGTGAATAGCGAGAACCAGGCGGAGGATTTCAAGCGGCTGGACAACCTCGATGACGACTTCAAAGACTTTCTCGACCAGTCCGGCCCGTACTACAGCCGCCGGTACAGCGAGGAGAAAGACCGCAAGCTGGAGGCGATCAAGAACACGGCGGCCCCCCCGCAGTCGCTGCACGATTATCTTGTCGAGCAGTGGCGCCTGATGGACGTGGACGAGCCGGTGAGAAAGGCCGGTGTTGCGATCATCGACTTCATCGACAACCGGGGATACCTGACGGTCCCGCTGGAGCAACTGCACACGAAAGACAGCACGGATTTCACGCCCGAGCATCTGAAAGAAGCGTTGCAACTCGTGCAGCAACTGGACCCGCCCGGCGTCGGGGCACGCGACCTGAGGGAGTGCCTCCTCATCCAGATGGCCCAGAGCAACAAGGACCTTGCCTTCGAGTACCGGCTCATCGGCGACCACATGGACGCCCTGCTGGAAAATCGGCTGCCGGACATCGCCAGGAAGATGGAGTGCAGTATCGAGCGAGTCCGCCAAGCCATCGAGCGACTGGGCAAGCTGGACCTGTCCCCCGGCCTGCAGGTCGGGCGCAACGAGAATATCCCGATCACGCCGGACGTCATCGTCGAGTCGTCCAACGGCTCGGACGAGTTCGTCGTCCGCCTGGCCGATGCCCACCTGCCGGGGCTGCGACTCAACCAGCAGTACATGGACATGGCCAAGGATCGACAGGTCGCCGAGAAGACCCGAAAATTCCTGCAGCACAATATCCGCTCAGCCGCGTGGATCATGGAGGCTATCGAACAGCGAAGAATCACCCTTCTCAGGGTCTCCCAGGCCATCGTCAGGCACCAGCGAGGCTTCTTCGAGCAAGGACCCCTTCACCTGCGGCCGCTGCCCATGTCCAAAATCGCCGACGAGGTGGGCGTGCATCTGGCCACCGTCTCGCGGGCGGTCTCGGGCAAGTATCTGCAATGTGCCTGGGGCATCCTGCCGCTGCGAAAATTCTTCAGTGGCGGCATGGAAGACGCGAGCGGCGAAGCTCATAGTTGGGAGGCGATCCGCGCCAAGTTGCAGCAGATCATCGATGAGGAAGACAAGACCGGGCCGCTCAACGACGATGAGATTCGCAAGAAGCTGGCTGAGGCCGGCATCTCCAACCTGGCCCGGCGAACGGTCGCAAAATACCGCAAGCTCATGAACATTCCCACGGCCCGCTTCCGCAGGAAGTACTGACGGCCTCGCGGCACTCTGTGCACAAACCTCTTCACGCTGATCGGCGGTCTTTAGACTTGACCGCGCGACGCGAGTCTGTTAGTGTGCGCGGACTGTCCACGGACCGGCCGTCCCCCACCTGCTGTGCGGGTTGCCCGACGTTCCGGTGACGCGCCGAAAGACGGCTTGGAACAATAGTTATTGGTTGGAGAGCTTCGCTGCGATGAAAGCCTTCTGGCAGGTGTTTCGCTATGTATGGCCGCAGTGGCCCCGCGTCATCGCTGTCGTTGTCAGCGCATTGGCCATCGGCCTGCTGCTGTCCATCAGCTTCATGACGATCATCCCCTTGCTGACGGTGATGATGGGCGGCGAGGGCCTTCACGGATGGGTGGACCGAAACGCCTGCGAGCGCCAGTACGGGTTACGATTCAGTACCCCGAACGTGGCCAATCTGGCGGATACATCGGGATCCTCCTTGCGTCATCGTCTCCTGGTCACTCATGTGGAGAAGAATGGACTTGCGAAAAAGGCCGGTATTCGGCCGAACGATCAGATCATCGATGTCAACGATGTGTCAGGCGATGGGCCGGAATCGCAGGTCCCGTACACACGCTTGCTCCTTGAGTTGGCCAGTGCGCCAGGCGAGACAGTATCCATTGAGCTGGTGCGTCCCCTGGAGCAGGGTGCATCAGCGGTCCAAAGAATCGATGTGGCGACGCCGCGCAACGCTGCCTACATCAAGGACCTGAACTGGGGTGTGTTCCGGACGTTGCAGTGGCGAGTCAGTCTCGCCGGTCTTCGGGTTGCGCGACGAGTCGTGAGCCTCCTGCCCCGCGAGCAGACGCCGGCAAACCAGATCCGAGCGGTCGCTATCATCATGATGGTGATGGTCGTCGTCACCATCATCCGGTGCATAGCCAAGTTCTACCAGGACTATCTGGGCGAGAAGATCGTGCAGGTGGCGGTCAATCATCTCCGGGAGGACGTCTTCGCCCACGTAACCAACATGCCGATGAGCGCCTTTGCCCGGGAACGGCCAAGCGATGCGATCAGCCGGCTTATTCGTGACACAACCATCCTGGGCGGTGCGATCAAAGTGCTGCTCGGCAAGGGTCTGCGAGAGCCCATGATTGCACTGGCCCTGACCGCCGCGGCCATCATGTTGAACTGGCAGCTTACCCTTGTGTTCCTGTGCGGAGCGCCGTTTGTGCTGGCCGCACTGGCCACCTTCGGCTCAAAAATGAAAAAGGCGACCCGCCGCTCTCTCGTGGCCGGCTCCGAAATGCTGGCGAAACTGCAGGAAGCGATGGTGGGGCTGCGCGTCGTGAAGGTGTACAACCGTCAGGGGCATGAGCAGCAGCTATTCAAGGGGATCAACGACCGCCTGCTCAAGCAACTGCTTCGCATGTCGAAGGTGGAGGCAGCCACCAGCCCTGTCCTGGAAGTCTTCGGCATTCTGGCCGGCGCGGGGGCCATCGTCTTGGGTATGAGCTGGGTGCTGGGCGGCGGTCTGGACGGTCCCGAATTCCTGGCCCTGCTCGCTATGCTGGGCGCCTCGGCCGAATCCGTGCGAAAAACCAGTGATATCTGGAACAGGATTCAACAGGCCAATGCGGCGGCGGAGAGAGTCTTCGCCGTCATGGAGCAGCCGCTGGAATTTCAGAAGCCCGACGCAGCCACCCTGCCGCCGGTCCGCGGCAACGTAGAATTCCGTGATATCGTCTTCACCTATCCCGGCGCTGAGCAGCCTGCCCTGGCGGGGGTGAACCTGAACGTGACCGCGGGCCACAATGTAGCGGTCGTCGGCCCCAATGGCTCGGGCAAGACCACTCTGATAAACCTGCTGCCGCGGTTCTTCGATCCGGACTCCGGCAGAATCCTCATGGACGGCCACGACATCGGCGACGTCACCATAGAGAGCCTGCGTGCGCAGATCGGAATGGTCACGCAGGACGTGATCACCTTCAATGACACGATTTCCGCCAACATCGGCTACGGACGCCACGGCGCCACGCAGGAAGAGATCGTCGACGCCGCGAAGCGCGCGTTCGCCCATGAGTTCATTTCCCAGATGCCCGACGGCTACAACACCATCATCGGCGAGCACAGCACCGGGCTCAGCGGCGGACAGTTGCAGAGGATCATCATCGCGCGGGCCATTCTGAAAAATCCAGCCATCCTGATCTTCGATGAAGCGACGAGCCAGGTGGACGCGGACAGCGAGGCCAAGATTCACCAGGCCATTGAAGAGGTCATGCGGGGCCGAACCACTTTCGTCATCGCCCACCGCTTCAGCACGGTGATCTCGGCCGATGTGATCGTGGTTATGAACGGCGGGCGGATCATTGCCCAGGGCCACCACGAGCAGTTGATGCAGACCTGTCCAGTTTACCAACGGTTATATGAGACACAGTTGATCCAGGCATAGCCGGCGGGCTCTGCCCCATAAGGCATCTGCTCATTCTCTTTACGCCGGCCGATTCTGTGAACTCTGCGCCGCTCTCCGCTCTATAGTCTGACAGAGAGCATCTGTGACCACTCAGGCAGGGATCCGGTGCCGTGCGTTGCAGATGATTCAGGGCGCAGGCAATGTCGCAGCAGGAAAGAGAGAAGAAGGCGCACGATCTGTTCAGGCGGTTTGACGGCAATCCCGTGCTGAAGCCGCAGGACTGGCCGTATCCGGCCAACGCCGTGTTCAATCCGGCGGCGACCAGGCTCGGAAACGAGACGCTGCTGCTGGTAAGGGTCGAGGATATGCGAGGGTCCTCCCACCTGACCATGGCGCGAAGCCCCAATGGCTTCACCGACTGGCAGATCGATGCGGAGCCGACATTCACCGCCGATCCTCAGTCAAACGAGGAACGCTGGGGCGTGGAGGACGCCCGCATCGTCTGGCTGGAGGAGCAGAAGGAATTCGCCGTCACCTATGTATCGTTCAGCGAAGGCGGGCCGCTCGTGTCGCTGGCGATTACCAAGAACTTCAAGACCTTCGCACGCATGGGTGCACTGCTGCCGCCGGAGGACAAGGATGCCTGCCTGTTCCCGCGGCGATTCGACGGCCGCTTCGCGCTGATTCACCGCCCTATCGTTCGCGGCGAGGCCCACATCTGGCTGAGCCTGTCGCCGGACCTGAAACACTGGGGCGACCATCAACTGCTCATCCACACCCGGCCGGCCTACTGGGACACTCATCGCGTCGGCCTGGCCTGCCAGCCGATCGAGACGCCCGAGGGTTGGTTGATCTTCTATCACGGCGTTCGCCTGACGACTGCCGGGCAGATCTACCGCGTCGGCGTGGCGCTGGCCGACCTCAACCAGCCGTGGAAACTGCTGCGCCGCAGCGCCGAGTGGGTCCTGGGACCACAAGCTTACTACGAGCGGGTGGGCGACGTGGCCGATGTCGTATTTCCGACGGGCGCCATCGTGTACAAGGAAACAGATGAGCTGCGCCTCTACTATGGAGCGGCGGACTCCACCGTCGCCGTCGCCACCGCCAGGCTCAGCGAAGTGCTCGACTACATCCTTTCCAGTCCCATCGCACATCACTAGTGCTCCAAATAGGCTAAAGCGGCGGGTGGCATCGGCAAGCGCCGGCTTGCCGAGGGCTCGTATCTATGCCCGGACACCATCGGCAAGCTCCGAAGACTGCGCTTGCCGATGCCACCCGGAAGGAAAGATGCTCAATCCAAATCGAACACAGCGATCCTACGGCACGTCGCGGCCTGTGGAGGTTTGCCAGATCTCGAACCACTGTTCTCGGGACAGCGGGATATCGAGCGCCTCGATCGCCTTGCTGATGCGTGAGGGGTTCCCTGTGCCCAGCACCACGGCGAATTGCACGGGATGCCGGAGCACCCAGGCGAGGGCGACCTGATCGACGGACGCGCCGCCCACGTGACGGCCGATTCTGCCGAGGGTTCGCGCAACGCGCCGGCCTGTCCGGAGTCCTGATGGAATAGTCTGCCGCCGCCAAGGGGGGACCAAGCCATGGGACGAATCGCCAGCTTCTGGCACAGGTCGATCGTTCCATCGGCATGAGCCGCGACATGCATCACTGAATACTCGATCTGGTTCGTCACCAGCGGCACCTCCAGCCGGGCAGCGAGGGTCTCAAACTGGGACGGCAGGAAGTTGGAGACGCCGAAGTGCCGGACTTTGCCGCTGTCCCGCAAGATAACGAAGGCCTGGTTCACCTCTTCGGGATCCACGAGCGGATCGGGCCGGTGAATCAGCAGCAGGTCGATGTAGTCCGTATGCAGGCATTTGAGGGAATTGTCAACGGAAGCGAGGATATGCGAACAGCTCGTGTCGTACGACTTAATCCTGTGGCCGGGCCTGTTCTGCGAGACGAGTTTGATGCCGCACTTGGTCACGATCTGGATGCGTGAGCGGTCCACCGCGGCGGCGGCCAGAGCGTCGCCGAAAAGCCCCTCGCACGTGTAGTCCCCATAGATGTCGGCGTGATCAAACGTTGTGATGCCGTTCTCCAGACATAAATCGATCGCGGCACGAATCTGCGACGTGCTCTTATTCCATCCGGCCAGACGCCAAAGCCCGTGCACAAGCCGCGAACACGATGGACCGTTCTTGCTCAACGTGATTTGAGGAACCATGATTCAACACTCCCAAAGATCTCCACCAGGCTCTCCACCATTGCAGAGAAACCGCAGGCAATGATACTGCAAGTCGAGGCATGCGACAACCGTTGCGGCGAGACTTTGCCGCCGATGATATGAGCGAGAGAGTCTCCGGGGCAGTTCAGACCGCGGCGACGGCCAGCTCGCCGGTCCGCAGACGAGCCAGGATTTCATCGGCCAGCGCCCGGTATTCCAGAGCCGCCTTGCTGTTCGGGGCAAACGAGAAGATGGATCTGCCCGTATCCGGGGCTTCCACCAGCTTCACGGTCTTGTGAATGACCGTATTGAACATCAGGTCGCCGAACATCTCGTGGAGCTTGAGTTGAATCTTGCGTGTGTAGAGAGGCCGATCTTCAACGAAGGTCAGGAGCAGGCCGAGCGTCCTGGCGGAACAAGGCTGGAATCGCTCTTTGAGCATGCGGGTAGTATCGAGCAGCCTCTTCAAGCCCTCGAACGCGTAGAAATGGGCCTGCATCGGGATGATGACATCGGTGCTTGCCACAAGAGCGTTGATCATGAGCAGCCCCAGCCACGGGGCACAGTCGATGAGACAGATGTCGTAGTGGTCGGCGACCTGTCGAAGCTGCTCGCCGAGGATCAGTTGCTTGCCCATGGCCTCACGCAACTGGACCTCGATGCCCGCCAGGCTCACGTTGCTCGGCGCCACGTCGAACCACTCGATCTCGGTGTGAACGATGACGGAGGACAAGGACACGCCCGGGTTCACCAGGGCGTCATAGATCGTTCGCTCCAGGTTATCCGGGTTGAAGCCCGCCCCCATCGTGGCATGCCCCTGGGGGTCCAGGTCCACGAGCAGGACCCGCTGCCCGGACCGGGCAAAAGCCGCGGCGAGATTCAACACCGTGGTCGTCTTGGCACAACCACCTTTCTGGTTGACTATCGATATCGTCTTCATAGCTCTGCCTTATGGCGTCAGGCTCCTCCAGCAGCCCTGCATTCGAGTAATCCATCCGGCCGCCTCGGCGCGCCAAGGTCTGCCCATACTGTATCGGATGATAGGACAACGCACTGAACTGCCAGCGCACGAACTCCCACGTAACCGGCCGCCTCGGCCGACATTCGACCGATAACCCGAGTTGAATGGGAGATGCAGGTCCACGCAGCAGTGGCCCCGCTACGCACACAGAACTACCTGAACTGCAAGACACCCCCGCAACGGGGCCGGAGCAGAGAGTGAGGACCCAAAGAAGTACGTGATGCAAATCGGAGTCCTCCACAGCTATCGTGATTACCCACTCTATCACCCGCTCATGCCGACAGCTTCCCATTTTAACATCGAAAGAGGCTGTAAAAAAGCCAGATCCCTGTTAAAGAATCTGGCTTCGGAGGAGGGTGATGAAAAGCTATTTGTCTGCCTTAAAGGCTTCTGTTATCCAATTACCACTTGCTACTTCATTCATCGTTTCATAGGCCGACAATTCTTTAGCAAAAACAGAAGATATTGCGAAAATACGTCTTTGCCAGCGAAAATCAAGAGCGAATTTCGAAATTCTCAAGTTTTTCTCGCTCTCCGGCTGACAATGGCCTCATTCTCGACCCTTAACACGACTATTTTACGCTTGCAATGCGTGTTTTGTTCTACTATTGTAACGGAAAGGCTGTTAATTTTTGGGCGTTTGACGGATGGACAATCGCATCACGATTACAGACTTGTTGCTGGCCAAGCAGGAGCACCGCCGCGTCGTCGCAGTCAGTTGCTATGATTACACAACTGCCCGCATCGTCTCGCAAGCCCCCGTGGAGATCATTCTCGTCGGCGACTCCGCCGCTCAGTTGATGCTCGGCTTCGATTCGACGTTGCCGGCGACGATGGATTTCATGGTGACAATCACCGCCGCAGTTCGCCGAGGGGCCCCAACTGTCTATCTGATCGCGGATATGCCCTTCCTATCTTATCACACCAGCACTGCGGAGGCCGTGCGAAACGCAGGACGGTTCCTCGTCGAGTCCGGCGCCCAGATGGTGAAGATCGAAGCTGCTGCCGCTCAATTGGACACGATCAAAGCCGTTGCCGATGCGGGCATCGCCGTAATGGCGCACATCGGAATCCGTCCGCAGAGGATCAGCACAATGGGCCGATTCCGCGCGGAGGCCACGACGGCGGAGATGGCGATCGAGCTCATCGCTTTGGCTCGACAGATGATTCAGGCAGGTGCGGGTGCCCTGCTAATTGAAGGCACCGCTGCCGAGGTTGCCCAGACTATCACGGAGCAGTCCGATGTACCCGTGATCAGTTGTGGCTCAGGATCGGGTTGCGATGGACAGATCCTGATTGCTCCCGACATCCTCGGGCTCTCAGGGGGGCGTTTGCCCAAATTCACAAAAGCTTATGGGCAGTTAGGCACCCAGGCTGTTGAGGCTATGCGAGCGTACGCCGAGGAAGTGAAGTCCGGCAAGTTCCCCAACCCTGAGCACAGCTACCACATGAAAGACGGGGAGTTGCAGCGGCTCAAAGCCATGCTTCAGGCCGGTCAATAGCACATCTCCAAACCCTACCGACTCACAGAAGAAAGCTGAACACATGCAGCGATCGGTCAGTTGCCACTGCCGGCCATCTACTGTCGGCATCTTATCCCGATTACACCTGAGAATATCGTATCTCCGGGTGGCATCGGCAAGCGCGAGCTTGCCGATGGTTTGACCATTCGCCATCGGCAAAGCCTTCGGCCTTGCCGCTGCCACCCGAGCCTGATGATGCGCCACGGGGGACTAATGTGTAATCGGTACTATCGGTTAACTGCTTACTTGGACAGCGGCGCGAAGCTGGCTTCGGCTGTGCCGCCGTAGGCGCCCATATCGATCCGCGCGTTCAGGTACTGCTGGCCGCCGGTCTGCGTCATCGTCAGAGGCTCATCGAGGAGCGGAGAAGCTGGATCGCCTGCGTCGATGCACGGGCTCGTGACACTATCCGAGACCCAGGAGTTGCTTCCGCCATCCCATCGCAGCCCCTGGCTCTTGAGATGGTAATCGCCTGCCCACCAGACCCCGGGATCTGCCGTCGCTTCGTTCGCGCTCACCCAGCGTCCCAACTCCACAAAGTTCGGGTCAGCCTGGATATTGCCGTCGCCTTCCCAGCCGCCTTCGACGTCGCAGTACGTAACGGTGGCGAAGTTGCTATTGATCTGGGTGCCGTCGCCGTCGCGATTGTTAAAATAGATAATCGAGTTCGTCACCACCGGGACGGTGGCGGTGATCCCCTCATCGAGATTCTCCACGATCGTGCAGTTGGCGATCGTAGGTTTGCCGCCGAAGATGCCCTGCCGGCGATTGGCGGCGATGATACAGTTGCTGATCGTCGCCTGGCTGTACCGGACGAGACGCCCCTGCCGTACTGACGACATCTCGATGCCCGGGCCATCATTGGCCGTGATCCGGCAATCTGTGATCGTGGGATTGCTCTGATTCTGCAATCTGAGGCCCACCTTGCGGTTGGCCGTGATGTTGCACCGCTTGATCGTGGGAGAAGTCCCAGAGCAGGAAACGCCTACGTCGCCCCACAGAATTGTCAGACCGTCCAGAACGCTGTCGGCGCCTTCTTTGTTGGCAAAGGTCACAAGTGTGCTCCGGTTCTGGATCACAGTGCCGGAGACGACCCCCGGGTCCGTCGGGTCGCTCGAACGGACCGTCAACGCCTTGCCGAGGAAGTCGATCTGTTCCACATAGGAGCGCTGCCCGGCAACCACCTCATCGCCCGTGTTGGCATCGCTGATGGCGTGCTGAATGTAATCGTACCGCCGGCTCGTCCTGGCGTTCTGCACATCGCCATCGAAGATAGAGTAGCCGAAGCTGAGGGAGTAGCCCTGAATCGAGCCGGAGGACGCCTGCACCCAGACCAGTGTCGTGCCATCCAGCACAGGTGTCGTTGCGTTCGCGAGTTCGGGCAGGTCGATGTCGAGGAAGCCGTACGTGCGAGTCCTGCAGGCGAGTCCTGCCGAGCCACGAAGTCCACTGCCGGTAATGTACACGATCTGGGTTCCGTCGACTGTCGGCTGCTGCTGGTATCCGGGCCTCTTGGCCACTTCAAACTCCCTGATGTCACAGAGGGCGGAGATATCAGCTCCATAAATATCCCCCTGGTCGTTTCGCTCATCGGTCCAGACGACGAATCGATCGGAGATCGCAGGGTCATACTGGCGGGCCGGGTGATCGCACACGGTATAGACCTGAATGTCATTCAAGTCACGTATGAACGCCGCGTAGATATTGCCCTGTCCCTCCCAGACCACCATGTCGTCACAGATATCGAGAACATCATGTTCGGTGGTCGGATTGGCGAGCGGGAACGGATCTCGCCGGCCGGCGGCGACAGCGATGGTGAAATACCGCGGCTTCTGGGGATTGCTGACATCGGCGCCGCAGATGTCGTATGGCATATTGTACCACTTTTCAGGAGTGTTCCTGTCGATCCCGCGGTGCTCCACCCAGACCACTTTGTTGCCGGAGACCGCCGGATGGCTGAAGGAACTGGTGTCGGTGCCGGCCCGCAATGTCTGCTGAGAACCGGTGCTGACGTTCCGAACAAAGACACTGCTGCAGACAGGCCCGTAAGTGGTCGTGAACGAGGCGCCGGTCCAGACCACCAGGTCGCCGTCAACCTTCGGCTGCATGTTCATGCCGCCTCCGGTAAACATCTCGGTCACACCCGTGCCAAGGTCCTTGAAGGCGATCTGCCACGTTGTCACGCCCAGTCCCGTTGTGCACACTATTCTGCCACCGGAGATGTCGGGGTGATAGGACATACCCGGCGTGGTTGTCGGAGTGACGCTCTTGCTCAGCAGGCTCTTGGTGACGCTGACAGCCACCGTATTCGTCCGGCTGGGCGGACTGTCCACGAAGCCATCGCTGACGACCAGCTCAAAGGCATACTGCCCTTCGACCTCGCAGGCGAAGGACGGCCTCGCCGTTTCTGCATCACGCAGCTCCACCGGCGGCCCGTCGATCTGCCTCCAGGCATAGCGGAGCCGGTCCACGCCGTCGGGATCGTAAGAGCCGGTCCCATCCAGCACGGCAACGCCCGGCGCCTGCGAAACCCTGTCCGCCCCCGCACTGGAGACGGGCGGCTGATTTGCACCCACCAGCACAACGACCCGGTCCGCCTCGCTGGCATATCGGTCATCCGCCACGATCAGCTCGAAGGCGTATTCCCCCATCGCCTCCGGCGTGAATGTCACCGTCGCGGAGTTCGGATCGCTCAATGCTACGGACGCCCCCTCAACCTGCGTCCACCGGAAGGTTCGGATGCTGCAGGGATCATAAAAACGACTTTGGGAGCCATCGAGCATGATGGTTTCGAGAGGCGCAAGGACGTGCTGGTCGAAGCCGGCGACCGCCACGGGCTTGACGTAGCCCAGGTACTCATCGGCCCCGATGTCAATTCGCGAGCCATGGACACGAGGCTGGCCATCAATGTCGATCTGTCCTTCGTCGAAGACCCACTGCGGGTCGCCCGCATCGATGCACGGCGACTCGAAGGTCAGGTGATAGTCCCTGTTCATCGGGTTGACGAAGAGAGGATCTACACTGATATTGCCCATCGTGCCGGTTCGGTCATTCTGGCCGTCATACTGTGTTTCCCCGGTGTTGGGATTCATGCTGAGGTAGTTGCCGGTCGCGTTGTTCCAGACGTTGTTATACTTGAAGAGGTCCACCGGCATATCGCCCTGCCAGAGGATGCCGCCGCCGGAGACAGCATCAGAGAGGATATTCCCGGAGACCTGGGAGCGTCCGAATTGAGGATCGAAGATGGCGTAGAGATTGCCGCCGATGCCCGGCTCCGGGCCCGCATCACAATCATTGCGGGTAATTGTATTGTTGATGAGGGTGCCGCCGAGCAGAATCACACCGCCGCCGACATAGCTGGAGTTGTCGGAGATGATGTTGTTGCTGACCAACGGATCGCCGATGTACAGGATCATGCCGCCACCGATCATGCCGGTGTTGTTCCGGATGATGTTGTGAGTGATGATGGGGTCACAATAGATGGCCGCAATGCCGCCGCCGTAGCTGACTTCGCCCTGCCCGGTCATGAGATCCATTTCGGTGGGACCCTCGTTGCGCGTGATGATGTTCCTGGTGATCGTCGGCGAGGCGTTGATGCAGTAGATGCCGCCGCCCCAGAAGGCGTTCCCACCCTCAACGGTGGTGTTGAGGGTCCCGAAGCCGCCGGTGATGGTAAACCCGGTCAGTACAGCAGCCGATGTCTCGCCGTTTTCGAACGTGACGGTCGAGCCGTCCCCGTCGGCATCGATGATCGTGTACCCTACAATCTTGGAGTCGTTCGGGTCCGTGCCTGTCACGACGATGTCTCTGCCGCCGAAATTGATCGTCTCGTAGTACACACCCGGCGCCACGAGGACCGTATCACCGTCGGTACAGTCCTGGATGGCCATCTGGATGCTCGGGTACTCGCTGGGGACCTTCCGAGTGGTGGCGGAGGCCGAGACGGCAAAAACGCACGATGCGATGAGGACTGACAGCACAGTCTTTTTCATACTTTCTCCCTTTCCGAGAAGCTTTCGTAGCAGAGAATCGAATCAGCAAGAGGATCCCCTGCCTCCAAGAGACCTGCAAGACATCAATTCTACTCAAAACCGGACATTTTTTCTACATGCCTGGCGCCGGAGACGCAAGATTCTGCGTCTCTACAGCGACTCCGTCCTATCAGACGCACAGAAACCGCCACCATTACTAAGAAAAAGTGTGTCCTGAGAAGATATTTGCGACAAGAACGCCGCTAATCTTTTGGAGAACACGGCTCATCCGTCCCCAAAATACACAGTTCTGCACAATGGATCTTCCGGGCTCACATGGTATCGTCAGAAGAGGATAGGCTCGTTTTCGGCGATAGGGAACGATATGGCCATGGGTCATGTCCCCACACTGGGTCCCCGTTGGCGAACCGGCTCCTGAGAAACTAACTGGCCAGGTGAGACGACCAACCGCGCAGAGGATATCTGGCGGATTGACCAGGGCAAGGCCCATCCGCGCTTGCGATGGGAAATCGCGGCGGAATGATGCCGCGACGGCGGAGCGATCAGCCCTTGCTGCGTTCAGGGACGGGCAGGCCGAGCTCGGTGAGGACCTTTTTCATATCCTCCCAGACGTAGCGGCGGTTCTCCTCGCTGTAGTTGCGAAGGAGATAGGCGGGATGGAATGTGGCCATAAGCTTGACCGGCGGCCGGCCAATCCCCACAGAGTACTCGTGGAACTGGCCCCGCAGATGGCTGATGGATTTCGGCGTATTCAGCAGGGTCTTGGCCGCATGGGCCCCCAGGGCCACGATGACGTCCGGGTTGATCGCCTCGATCTGCCTCTGCAGGTAGGGCAGGCAGTTGATGATCTCCTCCGGCCGGGGCTCACGGTTCTCCGGAGGCCTGCATTTGAGGATGTTGCCGATGAAGACATCCTCCCGCTTGAGGCCGCAGGCGGCGACGATCTTGTCGAGGAGCTGCCCCGCCCTGCCGACGAACGGCCGGCCCTGGGCGTCTTCATCCGCCCCCGGGGCCTCGCCGACGAACATGATGCGCGCCCTGGCGTTGCCCTCGCCGGGCACCGCGTTCGTCCGCGATGCGCCAAGCCCGCACAAGCGGCATTGCCGAACCTCGCCGGCCAGCGCACCAAGCTCCCTGGCCGCCTCGGCCGGATCAAGGCCGCTCCGTGGCTGTGCAGGTGAAGGCTGTTCCAAAGGAGTGCAACTGCCCGCTTCGACAGCAACACAAGGCTTTGCCTCTCTGCCACCCTTCACAGCAAAACCGGTGAAGAACCCGTCCATCTCGAGCTGCTGGCGAACCGCTTTGTCCACGTCCATGTCCCTTGACATGGGTGTTATTATAGCATCGTTCTCCCCGCTGCCAACAAAAAAGGGCCTGTACCCACGAGGAGTACAGGCCCGAGACTGCTTCTGCATCTTGCCTCGATTACTTCAAGGTAAGACTCACGTTGTCCAAACCAGCCCAGCTATTGCCGTCGGTAGTGACATTGTCGAGTTCAATGCCAATCTTTGCGCCTACGGCAACCTGCATGTCCTTCGCCGCAAATTCCAGCGTGAACGTCTGCATGGTGTCTGTCAACGCCACGTCCTGGAAAGTGAGCGGAAGCCGAATGCCGGCCACATCACAATACAGGCTCATCTTCAGGGTCTTGGAATTCCAAGTGCTCCGGGCATCCACCTTCAGCACGAAGACGTCCTGCGCCTGAATGACGAAGTCCGTCAACTGCCAAATGGAGGGATCAGCACCCTTCATGAAGGCCGTCCACACGCCGTCTGTGGCAGGATATCGGGTGTCCGATTCCACACCGGAATCCGCAACAGCAACGCCTGCATCGCTGGCCCAGCCAGGGATATCGACGGCCGGGGTGTTGGCAATGCCTTCGCCGTTCCAGCCCTTGATCTTCGCGGTGCCGGGCAGCTCGAAGCTGGCGTTCACCACGGGCACAACCACCGTCTTCGGTGTCAGCATGTACGCGACAGCGTTGAGGAACATCTTTTCGCCATCTGCGGCCAGATCATACATACCCGCCGTTTCTGAGTTTACCTTGTCTGCCTCGCGACTGCCGGTCAGGAACACCAGCCGAGGACCAGCCAGTATGTTCGTTTTGGCCCCGCCGTCGTGCGTCAGTGTGGCCCGAGCCGGCCATTCGGCGATCACGATGCCGCCGACAGGACCATTGATAGGATCAAAGGAATCATTGGGATCATTGGGGTCATTGGGATCTGCCGGCGCTGCAATCGTGGCCAGGACTGTCCCCGCGGCGTTGGCCGGATCGGTGTTCACCGAGATGCCCCGCGCCTTTTTTGTTGCGTCAGTGGGATAGAAGGGCACGCCGGCATACGGATTGTCCATAGTGCCATTGGTCAGTGCGATTCCCGCGAAAATCGGGTGGTTCGGGTCGCTGACCACCAACTTGATGTCCCCGGTGGTGTCCGGTAAGGTGTTACCGGTGCTGAAGCCCATGCGGCTCTTCCGCAGGACGTAGCCATTCGTGATGATCATGGGAGCGGTAATCTGGGCGTTCCACGTGTCGGCCAAGGCGTTCTGATACTGGGCACTGCCGACCGAGCGACCGAGGATCACCAGATCCGCCGCATTGAGCACATTCACGTCGGGAGTGTTCGTCGAGACGAAGCGTGTCACGTCGTACCCATTGGCCTTCAGCAGATCGGTGTACCCTTTGTCGGCCGCTGTGGTGAAGCCGGCGCCGGCGGCACCGGCCGAGGCCACATCATCCGCTCCATGGAAGGAAACGAAAACGATCTTCTTGGCAGGCTCGATCAGTTGCACATTGTCAATGTAGAAGAAGCCCGCGCCTTCGTTCGGATTCTGTTGCAGGGCCATAACGATCTGGAACCAGGTGGCCCCCGTCATATCGTAATCGGAGATATCCACGGAGAACGTCTTCGTCACCGTGGGATTCCAGGGACCCCAGTCCGATGCCACTGCTTCGCCGGTGACCGTGTCCACGGCCGTGGGGATATACTCTTTCCAGCCGCTCGCGCCGCCATTGAGGGCAATCTTATCGGCGACCTTCGTCCAGTTGTTGTTGGTCCATTCCGATTGCACCATGGTCACCTCAAACTGAAACTTCATGCCGGGCACGATCACGGGCACAGTCGGCGCGTTGTACTGAACGCTCCAGTAGCCGCCGGTAAGCTTCACCGCCAGGCTCTGGCTGCCGGTGACGGCTCCCACCGTGCTCACGGCGAATGTGGCATTCTTCTCCGACGTCTCGCCCCAGCCATCCAGGCCGGCTTCAAAATCGCCGATGACGAGGCCGTAACTGGTGCTCGCCACCGACAGCAACAGGACAGATACAAGAGAAAACAGTGTTCTACTCATGATAATCCTCCTTTTACAGTTCGAATCGATACAGCCTGGCTCCGGGACAGGCCGCAGGATTTCCGCACGCCTTGCATGCGCGACACCCTCACCCAATCCTGCCCGACTATAAGCCAGACACACGCCGCTCCAGTGTTTCCAGAGACTCCTCACCATCCGCGTCCCATGCTCAGTACCCTCAATCCCGGTTGCTCAGCGCGGATAGATGCTCGTGTGGAGCACGCCTCTGCAAGAACGGCAAGACTCTCAAGATCCCAGCCAACCTCCTTCCTTGAATGGCCCCAGCGGGGTCGGTGAATGAGTTGCGACAGACCGACACAACGTGTATGAAATGGGGTACCCTCACGGCACGCGGTCTTCGTACGTCACACGCGTGCTGCCGTGCCGTCTTGAGCCATCGCAGACTCCAGCCTTCAAGAATGACAATCGCAGGAACTACCTCCCTCATTTATACCAATCTGCCATGCCCTGTTGCAAGAAAAACATGCAGTCCATGCTGCATTGTGTGCGACTACATTTCGTGGGGTCAGGCGGGTATCTTGCGTTGGATGTCCCAGTAGTTATGCCATAGATGGCTGGAACGCACTGACGCCAGGGCCATCATGGCCTCAGCATTGGGTTTGTCCCAGCGCATCCCTGGGCCTTTGAGCCGGACCGTCAACGTCTTGCAGAAGGCCTCTGTCGGGCCCGAGCCGATCTCATAGCCGGCCGCTTTGAATTGTGGATACTGCGTCATCTCCTGGCGGACATCAATGAACTTGATCAACTGCTCCAGGGCTTTGCGTTTGTCGGCGGCTCGAAGCGTCTTACGCAGGGCTTGGATCTGCTCCAGGGCCTGCTCGGGGCCTTGCTCTAAGAAGCAGCCACAGATCTGCTCACGCCAATGCTGGCTTTGCACACTGCCTTGGCCATAGACGCTTTGACTGGCCTTGATCACGTTGTCCCGCAGGTGATAGTAATCCAGGATGTTGGCCTTGAGCATCGGCAATTGGAGGTGGTATTGCTTGCGAATCCACTCGGCCCCGTCGCTCACCGAGTAGGCCAGAGCGGCTTGATCCAGCTTGAGTTGGCCGGCGTGCTGACGCATCAACTGGCCCAGCGTCTGGGCATTGCCGCTGGTGCCGATGGCATATTGGTGCTGTTTCGAGGGATCGTAGAACGCCACGATCTTGAACTCCTTGTACGGCAGATCACTGCCGGGATGCATCGGCCGACGCTTGGGCTGGCCCTTACGGCGACGGGCCCGTCGCTTGCGGCGTTTCTCTTTCTCCACCTGGGTGACCAAGGGCACCTTAACCCCATCGGCTCCGGTGATGATGCAGGTGGATTTGTTCGGTCCGGACCGGCAGTCCTCGGCCGCCCAGTCGGGGCCCAGAGCCCCCGAACGCTGCTGCGTCAGGACTTGCCGGCCCTCACCCTCGACAAGGCCGCGGACCGTCTCATGGCTGATGTGCAATTGACCGACGTAGGCCAGATTCTCGGCGGCGGTGCGAAAGTCACTGCCGACCGCCGCCCGGCAGCATAACTGGCGAACCCCCACGCTGTAGCGACTGTGGCTCATGCCCAGCCATTGATCCACCGGGGTGATGGAGCCCTTGCCGCGATTCCAATAGACCCGGCGGCGGATCTGAACAGGACCATTGACCGTCAGATACTCAATCGAACGGCAGCCTTTACTCTCGTACCTGGGGCCGTCGTCGCTGGGCATCGGGGGAAAAAGCCGCCTCACTGTGCTGCTGGCGTAATTGAAGGGCTCTCTCATAGAGACGCTGGCGAAACAACGCACTGGCCTGGCGAACGAGTTCTTCGCTATCGGCAATGATGCGTCCGGCCTGGGCCTGATTGACGGCCTTGACCACGTCCTCGATCAAGGTATCGACCTCTCCCCTCATCGCCTTTTTCAACTGTGAGGCAGTGAGCTTCTCGTGCATGAGTACTTCCTTGCTGTATGACTGAATGACTGAATAATTCCATTCTCATCATACGCTGTCCAACTGCCCACAGGCCATACGATCCCCACGAAAATTAGTCGCACACGCTGCATTTGGGGAGGCCGCGATCTGGCGAGTCTGCCTCCGGATCGCCCCGCGACGCCCTGTCCACCCACAAGAAAGGGGCCCGCGCGATGTCGCACAGGCCCCTTACTACCTGCAAAATTGTCAACCGGCTTGCGACCGGGGTTACTTCGGCGTCACTTCCACCTGCACATCGGCGGTGGCTGTGCCGCCCATCTCGTCCTCGATCGAGTAGGTGAACCGGTCCGATCCGACGAAGCCGGCGGCCGGCGTGTACGTGACACTGGCGCCGCCCAGGTCGACGATCTTCCCGCCCGCATCGCTGGTTTCGCCGACCGCCGTGAAGTACGTGGGGTCGCCATCCGGGTCGCTCATATTCCATCGCAGCCGGGAGATGGGGATCTCCACCGGCTGATCCTGGACCGTTGTGGCCTTGTAAGCCAGCGCCACAGGGGCCTGGTTGTTCGCGGCAGCCGTCACTACGACCGCCTCGCTGGTTACAGAGCCGGATGCGTTGGTAACCACCACCGTGTAGCGGCCCGCCGAGTCGGCGTTGACGACATTCAACGGCAGTGTCCGAAGGCTTGCATTCGGGTCCGTCATGGGCTTGTCGTTGAAGAGCCACTGATAGGACAGCGGCGGCCGGCCCGACGCGATCACCGACAGGGAGGTCTGGCCCCCGCTGCGAACCGTACGGCTTTGAGGCTGCGTGACGATCTGCGGCACGCCTGCCGGCAGTGCCTTGCCGACGCCACGCAGTTCGACGCGTAACGCTGCGTACCCGCCCGCCACGTCGCCCGCGTTGGTCACAATGAAGTCCAACGTGTTGAGACCCGCCACAAAGCCTTTGTCAATCGTGAAACTCTCGGCGACCTTGTACGGCAGTTCCGACGTGTTCGTGATTCCCGTGGATTGCCCGTTCAATAGAATATCGTCGCCGCGGGTGTTCAGCATCCAGGTGCCCTGGAGCGCCGCCGTGCATGGATCGGCCGAATCGATCAGGAACTGCGTGCGGTACACGTATTTCCCGGGCACGATACCCGCGTTCGCGACCGCACTGATCCACGACGAAACCGGACCGTTCCAGACAAACACCGGCACAGGACCGGCATCGCTCCACACCTTGACCTTCGGACCAAGGTTGTTCACGTCGGGACTCTCGAGAAGCCCGTAGTGCAGGTCGTTTGAGTCACCGGGCAGGACCGCGAGATTCACGTCCTGGCCGGTATTGAAGAGCTCTGAGAACAGGGCGCCGACCGTGAGTTGCGCCTCATTGCTGTCGGCGC
Source organism: Sedimentisphaerales bacterium (assembly GCA_963708075.1). GTDB lineage: Bacteria > Planctomycetota > Phycisphaerae > Sedimentisphaerales > Anaerobacaceae > PLanc-01. The sequence continues at coordinate 1,107,877 of OY970194.1, read as the reverse complement.
TGCCGAACGCATTGGTAGCGGTGACCTTGTAACGTCCCTCCTGCTCGAATGCCGCCGCCGGAATCGTCAGAACGTCGTTCACCTCGCCGGCTAAATTGACACCATTGAATTGCCACTGATAGGAGATGGGCAGCGTGCCCGACGTGATCGCCTTTAGCTTGATGGATTCGCCGAACCCGGCCAGGGTGTCCGCCGGCTGCACCGTGAACTTCGGAGCGAGTCCGCCCCCCGTGTCCGAGAACTGCATTTCATCGGCATAGCGATCGATGCCGCTGATGCGGACCTCGTCGATGAGCCCGCGGAATCCCTCGCCATTGGGATTGCGGCCGCTGGTGCCGACCGTGAACAGCGGCTCGCCGCCGAGACTGACGTTCATCGTGAATTCCGCCAGCAGTGCCGCCTTCGTCCGGCTCTCGTCGAGCAGCGTCCAGAACAGCTTCAGGTTGCCCGGCTGGGCGGGCACGCCCGTATAGGTCACGGCCACGTGATACCACTGCCCCGCCACCGCCGCGTTCGGGCCGGAGGATGGCAGTGCAGCGCTGAAGTTCTCGACCGCCCCGTTGCTGGGAAGCCGGATGAAGTGCAACTGGCCCGCGTTGGTGATTCGGAACTGCCACGACCTCGGATCCGAGCCCGCACGCTCGCCGCAGATGATATTCATATTGTTGGGAGCCTTCAGCGGATCAACATCCGGGCGAATGATCGCCTCAAACGTGAAGGCCCCATCGGACCAGGTGAACCGGTTCAGCGGCAGCACGCCCCCACTGAGATAATTGGCGTTGCCCGTCTGAATGGATGTCCCGAACTTGGCGAACGACGGGCTGGCCAGAACCGGCGCGCCCGTGACATTCAGCGCCAGGGGCTGCGGCACGGCGTCATCCGCCACCGTCGTACTCCCGGCAGGCTCATCGAGATGCCAGATGTGCAGCACCCACTTGTCCACAGCGTACGGCCCGACAATGCTCGCCTGGCTGACCACCGAGCCGCCGAGCACACAAAGAGCCAGCAACAACGCGCGAGACGCAGATACGTGTGTTCTCATGATCCAACCCTCCAAAAAAGAAAGAACTGATATGACAGGAACTCTCCGTTGCGGCACACCCACCTACCTTGGGCCGCCACCAAGAATCAGAATCGCAGGGACCTGAATGTGAGTGTACCAGACGCCGGCACTCGCCGTCAAGCGGCGGCCCCCACTTCGTCGCGACATGGCGACTGCATGCCAAGATTGCGACAACCGGCCGTAACAAGCTATGGAGACACAAGATCCTGCGTCTCCACGGCTGGCCCACCCATCCGCCATCCGCACAGCCTCCGACCCTGCCGCTGGTGATACCACGAATGGATGGCCAACTTTGAATCCCACTGACAAGGTCGAGTACGTCATGGGCCAGAATAGATGCCGCCCCCGTGCTACCAGCGAGCAGAAGCTCCCCACGTAAGACTATACCTCGAAGGTGAAGCACTTGTCGGCCGTCTGTGAGGCGTACCCCCAGGTGGCCGCCTTACCGTTCCATCAACTCATGTCACTAAGAGCCCTGGCGACGCTTAGTGGCTTCTTGGACTCTGTACGCGAGAAGACTCAGCAGGGATATGTACTCAATAGCGCGCTGCTCTGGGCCTTCTGGAAAAGAATGACCGCCCGGATTTCTGATGCCGAGGATAGCCCCTTCGAAAAGATGCATCATGCCTTCTTGTTCATCTTGTTTGGTCTGGTCAGACAGGTCGTTGAAGGCCAAGATCGGACTATTTTTCGAGAACACAGTCCTGACGAGTGTCGTGCCATCAAGCTCATGGCAGCCCGACCGTTCCTTGATGTAGTTCACCAATGCCTTGGAAGCTTCGAAGACTGCTGGCCAGTGGTGTCCATCAAGAAAAAGGTCGCGTGATACATCCTCAATTCGGGGGTGGAGCTTGAGTCGGTCGAAGTAAGTAGAAGGAACGGATGCTGCACCCACACCGCCCAAGTCCTCCTTCTTCTCTTTGAGTCCTGAGATGAAGCCATTGAGAATCGTAATTAACCGCTTACGCCCGTGATTATACCCTTTGATGGCTTCTTCTGTGTCGGACATATCTACCTGCCAGTCCCCGCCCCAAAGGCTGATATACTTATGTTCCTTAAACTGCGGCGAGTTCTCGCCAAATACCTCTCGAACGGTTTCTCGCAGGTTACTTTGTATGACTTCGACTGCACCGGGATCGTTCAGAACAGCCCCTATGACATTCAGTTGGTCGAGATCGCGGATTCGCCGCTCGATCTTGGCAATCGCAGCATCAATCTCATCGACTGATTTGAATTCTCGCGGCTCTATCGGTGCCGGGTCAGGACGTTTCTTAGCCATCAGTACACCTTGTCGGCCTGATATTGATTATATCGATCCGCATAACGCCAAGCCCCGTTTCAAATGCTGTACGAGACACCTGCGGAAGGAACGCCGCCAATCCTACCGATTTGACAGACTTTGTCAAGGATCACTTGACCTTCGTGTCATGTTGCCATATTGTGGCCGTTGTGCTCTGTATTAAGGAGGCTTCTATGTGTGACGAGAAACTGAAGGGTGATTGGCTGGGACTCAGGCCTTGTGGCGAATCACTTAAGATTAGTGCTGAGGCAGTAGTCGGAGCTATACGGAGTGTCTGCAAACCAGCTTCAGACGAACTTGGGCTTCTGTTCAAAGATAGGGTGAGCTACTGGAGGGCTTGTCAGATGATCGCCCTCGGTGAGAAGTTCAGAGCCATGATGGAGGAGAAGAGGACTCCATTGGAGAATTTCAGTGCTCCTGCCCGCATCGTCATGAAGGCATTTGAAGAAGGTTCATGGGTGGAGGATGTCGATATTCAGAGTATGTGGGCTGGGCTATTGGCTTCGTCTTGCACTGAAGATGGCAAAGATGACTCGAATCTCATCTTCATAGACATGCTCAGCCAAATGACCACCCCGGAGGCCCGACTCTTTGACTTCATTTTCCAAGCTACCGTCAAATCGCTTCTTGCCGATGGTTTCACCGAAATAAGCGTGTGTAATCTGACCTTCCGTGTCAACGAACTCCTGAAAGCTGCCAAGCTGTCTGATGTTTCGCTTCTTCGGCGTATGTTGGAGCGCCTTGAGGCGTTGGGTCTGCTTGAGTACACTCGTAACGGCGGTCCAAAACCTTTAGGGGATCGCTATCTGATTGGCGCACTTGAGTCGGGATTACACCTGTACGCAAGGTGCCAAGGTTGCTCAGGGTCTCCAGACGATTTCCTGGCCTCTCGGAAGCAGTATCTTGCCTGATCGCTCCTTGGCGGTCTTTGTTTTCCGACACGCTCCCGCCACAGATTCTCTCGCCTTGCCCCTTGCGCTGCCGCCCGCCGTATGTTGAAATAAGCGGATAGAGAATTGGATTGCCACGTCTTCTGCCCCCGTAGAGAAAGCGGGTGGCGGGAATCGGACCCGCGTAGCCAGCTTGGGAGGCTAGTGCTCTATCGATCGCAAGTCCCATGTACGGCTGATACCGATTACGACTGAGAATTCCGTATCTCCGGGGGTACTGGAGGGACATACCCCTTTTCTTTCGCCGTTGATCATGCGGATAACGGGGCGGCCTCGTCCTCACTTCTTCCTTGTCGCCTTCTCTGCCTGTTCGGCTTGGAGCAGGGTGGCCTCCAAACGGCGGCGGACTGCCCGTCGTGTGCGACTAATTTTTGTGGGGGGCCGAGCGTGCATCTTGTCATCCTGAGCGTCAGCGAAGGATCTCAGTCGAGCGTGGGAACAAGCGTTGGTTTCATTCGTGGGCCAGACGCTTCGCTTCGCTCAGCATGACAATTGGGGGCTGTTTGCCCACGAAATGTAGTCGCACATGGCGGTCTGTGAAGGGCCTTTGTTGTTGCATCGGATTCGGCGGAAATGCTATGATGGCGTCATGGTGACGACACGGGAACAGGCATTGGAGATCGCGGCGAAGGTTCGGGTGGGACTGGAGAAAATCTACGGCGAGCGATTGCGGGGCGTGTACCTCTACGGCTCGGCGGCACGAGATCGGCTGCACGAGGACAGCGACATCGACATTGCGGTGGTGCTTGATGAGGTCGCAGACAGCTTTGCCGAGCACATGCGCATTAGCAATCTCCGCTCCGGTATCAGTGTAGAGTATGATACGCTTGTCAGTTTTCTGCTGATCAGAGAAGTCGATTTCGAGACCCGTCGATTCGCCGTTTGTGGAGCCGTCAGAGATGAGGGGATTCCAGCGTGACCGACGACGTACGTCTGCACCTTGAGAGGGCCGATGATTGCATCGCGGACGCAGAGTTGCTCCTGGCCGCCTCCCGTGTCGGCGCTGCCGTCAACAGGGCCTACTATGCCATGTTCCACGCCGCCACGGCGGCCTTGTTGCATCGGGGTATCACGCGTCATTCGCACCAGGGCGTCATCGCGGCTTTTGGCCAGTTCTTTGCCAAGCCCGGGCATGTCGATATCAGACTCCACAGGTATTTTGCCGACACTTTTGACCTCCAACAGGAGAGCGACTACCTGCCTGTGGTCCGACTGGTGGACGAGAAGGCGCGGGAAGTGCTCGGTTGGGCGAGAGAGTTTGTCACTGTCTGCCGCAAGCTCTGTGAATAGAGGGAATCGGTGTGCGATGCACACCCTACGATAGAAGCATGCGAACTGGAGGGGTCATCGGCGCAGGTAGGCGAGTTTATCAGGTAAGGCGATGTTGTTGCCGAAGTTGTCTTCGCCGTAGCCGTACTGGGCGAGCAGGCGGATGTCGGCGAGGACGCGCTTGTCGCCGATGAACTGGGCGGTCATGTCCGTCTCGATGTCGATCTTGCCCAGGGCCAGCAGGCGGCCGGTTCTCGCTGATGACGCGTTGGAGCAGCGTGCCCTCCACCTTGCCGGCGTGCTCGGGGATGTCCAGCGGCTGCTCGTACATGATGAGCTTGCCCTTCTGGGCCAGCGCCAGGATCGTGCTGCGGACGACCGATGTCACGTCCTCGGTCGTGGAGTCCTCCGGGAACAGACTCAGTTGAACGATCTCTTTGGCCAGCCATCGGCGTTTCTGGGCATTGATGGCTTCATTGGCCCGGAACAGGTCGAGCGGCATGCCGGCGTCGTACGTGCCGTCGCCGAGGAGCATCTGGACGTTGCTGCCGTAATGGAGGACGAGCTTGGCGACCAGCGTGGAGGGCCGGACGTGGAAGCCGCGGTACTTGGGGATCGGGACTTCGATGCGGCCGACCTCGGCGTAGCGCTTGAGCATCTCCTGGCACACTTCCACCGTGCCGCCGATGTACAGGTCGATGAACGTGATCGAGTAGTTCATCAGCACCGCCAACAGGGCGTCCGCGGAGATGAGGCGGTGCGACAACGGCGGAGCGATGCACGCCTCTTTGTTCACGTGCCGCTCGTAATAATGGGCAAACAATGTCGCGATTTTCAGCAGGTGGAACACGACGCTGGCGTGGCCGCGCAGGACGGGCAGCTCCGCGTCCGTGCGCTCCACTTCCGTGCCGGAGACGGACGTGTCGTACTTCGACTGGAGGTTGTGGAAGCGGAGCTCGAGGCTGCGGAGTCTCTCCTCGGTGAGGGAGGCCGCCACGCACAGGGCGTATTCCTCCTGCTTGGCGCGGGTGGCCGCCCGGACGTCTTCGCTTTCCGAGGCCAGGTTCAGGAAGGCCGTGGCCAGCAGGGCGACGGTTTCCGCTGCGGTTTGGCCTCGTCGAGCGCGGCAATCGTGCGGCAGGTGGCCGATGAGACGCCGTTCCGCGTACATCTCCTCGATGCCGTCCCCTGAGGGGACCGATAGATTCAGCTCCTGCGCCTTGGCCACCAGTTCTTTGGCGGCGCCGGAGAGAACGCCGTTGATGACCTTGAGGGTATCTTCCGTCGCGGCGGCGAAATCCTTCGTCACCGACATCAGCCGATAGGTCGGTATACGGTGGCGGATGTGGAGCAGCTCATAGCCGACCTCGGCGAAAAGCTTGAAGGCGGCCGTCAACGATCGCAGGTTGCACCACGTGCAGCACTTGCCCGCGTCGTACGTGTCCAAGAATTCCTCCACTTGCATCGCCTGCGACAACAGCTCGCCCGCCAGAGGACGGGTCAGGAAATCATCCGACGGGTTGCACTGCGAGAGATAACTGACCAGCGACAGCAGCGGTTGTGCCCGTTTCTCCACCAGACCCCGGAAATCGTTCTCGTTCACGCGACCTGTAACCATCGTTGTTGTGCCGTCCTCAATACCTGTGCTCGCAAAACCCATTCCGGGGCGTCCCTTTTCACTTCTGCTGCTTTTCCAGCGGGATGGTCTCCACGGAGAAACCCGTCGGGGTACTGACCTGGAATACGCTCTTGTCGATGCCCGTGTTTATCTTGGGCTCGATCAGCTTGATCTCATAGGTCTCGCCGACATCGACCTCTGCGCCCACGGCCACGATCTTGGCGGGCAATCCCAGCTTCTTATCGATCCAGAAATCTATCGTGCTGTAGTCGTCTTTGTAGATGGAATCGGGTTTCACCTTCAGATGAAGGTGGTGATATGGCGACGCTTCCTTCTGCTCGTCGGCCACGAGTGTGATTTCGAACTGCTTGTGGAGGTCCTCGACCTTGGAGAACCCGAACACGGGGACCTGGCGGCTGGCCAGCGCGAAGGCGTCAATCGGCTTGTTTGGCTCGGTCATCTGGCGGCGCTCGACGCTGCGGGTCTGGTAGCTGATCTGCTGGAGCCACACGCCGTCGAAGGTGATCTGCTCGCGATACTCCTGCTGCGGCTCCTCGTCCTGCTGAAGGGTGAGGAAATCGACGCGTAGCCGGGACCTGCCGTCGAACCGGGCGTAGTAGAGCACGCCGGTCCGGCGCGTCTTCGATTCGAGCAACGTCTGATTGACGAGGTAATCTACCTTGCACTCGTAGGATTTCAACTCTGACGCCTTCTTCTGCAATCCCTCAAGAATCATCTCCAGGGGACTGTCGGCGGGCGGTTGTTGCTCCTGCTGCTGTGGCTGGACTTGGCAGGTAGTGGAACTCGCGGAACAAGATTGGCCGTACAACGGGCCGGCGATGAACGAGAAACCGACGATGGCTCCTGCAATGACTATCCTGTGCATATCCTTATCCTCTCAGGACTCAGTTCCTTCGATAGAACATTTATCGTCAATGATTTGAAGTATCTCGCGTAAATTCTGGATGACAAAATCCGCATGCTGAACGAACTCCGGGGCTCGCGGATGGTTGGCCAGTAGTACAGAGATCGCTCCGGCCGCACGGGCACAAAGCACGTCGTAGAGATAATCGCCCACCAGCAGGGTCTCGGGGGGCTCGACGCCGAAGTGCCGGCACAGGTGCCGCACCCCAAATGCGTCCGGTTTTACCGGGCCATCCTCCCGGCCCACGATCCCGTCGAATTGAAGGCTATGCTTCTCTGCGATGGCCACGGCATTGCATTTGCGGTTGCGGGTCAGGATGCCGATGGGGATGCCTCGCCGGCGCAGGTCCGCCAGCGTTTCCCGGGCGCCGGGATTCAGCCTGGAGGCGGCCAGGGCCTTCTCCTCGTGGAAATGAAGAATCTCCTCGGCCCGCTGCCGCTGCTCGGGCGTCATCTTCTCCATGGCTTCCAGCACCGATCCTCCATTTCTACCGATCCCGATCTCCTCGCGAATCGCGTCGAAGTCGAAGTAGGGCTCGGTAATGGTACCGTCCAGATCGAATATCACTGCCTTTATCGCCATATACACATCAATCCAGGTGCGGAAACCGTCTATTTTGCCTGTTTCCTCAGCAACTCAACGAGATACCGGCCGGCCTGGCTGAAGAGCTTGCCTTTGCGGACGAGAATGCCGGTCGGCCGGACAAAACGCTCGTTGGAGAAGGGCACGGTCTTCAACGTGCCTCCGGCGACCTCCTGAACGACCACCGCCTCCGGCAGGATGCTCACCCCTGCATTGATCTCGACGGCGCGCTTGATCGTCTCCGTGTTGTCGAATTCCATCACAGGCCGCACCACAGTATTATAGCGGGACAGGATGCCGTCAAGCCATATGCGGGTTGGCACCTCTCGTTCGAATGCGATAAACCGCTCGAACTGCAGCTTGTGGATGTCGATCTCAGACTCCTTGGCCAGGGGATGCTTGGGGTTGCACACCAGGACCATCGTCTCCTCCTCGAAGTCATATACTTCCAGCCGTTTATCCTTCTTCGGTACGGCGACCAGGCCGATATCGACCTCCCCATCCAGAATCAGTTCATAGATCTTATCCGCTCTGAAATACTCGATATGTACGTTGACCTGGGGGTACGTGACCATGAACTTCTTGACGTAATCGGGCAGGCTGTGCATGCCGATGCTGAAGATCGCCGCCACGTTGATGCGGTGGTCGGTCGTGCTCTGGAGGGTGTTGACCTCGTTCTTGAGCTGCTCGTATCGTTCAAGGATCTCCTTGGCCCCCTTATAGAATACCTGTCCGGCCGGGGTCAGTTCGATCGGCCTCTTCTTGCGCGTGATCAACTGGCACTTATAGGCCATTTCCAACTGGGCAAGCTGCTGCGAGATCGCCGACTGGCTCAGCAGATGCTTCTCCGCCGTCTTTGAGAAACTCCGCGAATCCGCCAGATCGCAAAAGATCTTCAACGTTTCTACATGCATTATCAGTCGCCCTTATGGAATGTATCACGATAAACTGCTTTTCCCGTTAAGCATACATGCGCATAATATTAGTTCCGCTAATCGAAAGAAACAAGAAGAATCTTAGAAAGGAGCCCGAAATGAGTCTGCTACAGCCCAATGCCAATGAGGCCACCCAGACGTCGAATCGCTCGCGGAGCGTTTCGCCGGTTCTCGGGAATCTGCACGCGTTGCATCGACGGATGTCGAGGCAACTGCGAGACGTTCAAGGCCAGCTTCCGCGGCCGGGAAGTCATCTACCCCGGTCCGTTCGGAACCTTGACCGCCGGCGGCGACAAGAACTACCCCCTCGACTACTCTCACCTCAACATCGCCGGCTATGCCCTCGGCGCCAAGGGGTTGCCCCAAGGCCAGTCGGGCCACCCGGACAACACCCTGTTTCCCATGGTGAACACGGAGACGGAGTACGGCGTCAACAAGAAGGTGAAGATGCGTTTGCCCATTTTCACAGGCGCCCTCGGCTCGACGGAAATCGCCCGCAAGAACTGGGAGCACTTCGCCACCGGCGCCGCGATTGCCGGCGTGACCATCGTCTGCGGCGAAAATGTCTGCGGCATCGATCCCGGCCTGGAGCTCGATTCCAAGGGCAAAGTCAAGAAGTCGCCGAACATGGCCGAGCGCGTCGCGCAGTATCGCCGCTACCACGAAGGCTACGGCGACATGATCGTCCAGATGAACGTGGAGGACACCCGCCTGGGCGTGGCCGAGTACGTGGTCAGCAACCTCGGCGTCGAGTGCATCGAACTCAAGTGGGGCCAAGGCGCCAAGTGCATCGGCGGCGAAATCCAGGTGGACACGCTGGACCGGGCCCTCGAGCTGCAGCGCCGAGGCTACCTCGTGACGCCCGACCCGTCGAACGAGGCCAACCAGGCCGCCTTCCGCGACGGCGCCCTGAAGCACTTCGAGAGACATTCCCGCCTGGGATTCGTCGATCGCGACGGCTTCATGAAAGAAGTCGAGCGCATCCGCAAGATGGGCGCGAAGCGCGTCACCCTCAAGACCGGCGCCTATCCGATGCGCGAGCTGGCCATGGCCATCAAGTGGGCCTCCGAGGCCAAGCTCGACCTGCTGACGATTGACGGAGCCGCAGGCGGCACGGGCATGAGCCCCTGGCGCATGATGCAGGAATGGGGCGTCCCGACGTTCTACCTGCAAGCGATGACGCAGGAGCTGTGCCGCAAGCTCGCGGCCCGGGGCGAGTTCGTCCCCGACATCGCCATCGCCGGCGGATTCAGCTCCGAAGACCACATCTTCAAGGTCCTGGCCATGGGCGCCCCGTTCACTAAGGCGGTCTGCATGGGCCGGGCCCTGATGATCCCCGGCATGGTCGGCAAGAACATCGGCATCTGGCTCAACGAAGGCGGCGAGGCTCTGCCCAAGACCGTCAGCGCCTACGGCAACAAGGTCGAGGAAATCTTCGTCTGCTACGAGGACCTGGTCGCCAAGTACGGCAAGGACACCGTCAAGAGCCTGCCGCTCGGCGCGATCGCCTTCTACACCCTCGCCGACAAGCTGAAGGTCGGCCTCCAGCAGCTCATGGCCGGCAGCCGAAACTTCAAGGTCTCCACGATCAGCCGCGAGGACCTGATGGCCCTCACCCCGGAAGCCGCACAAGTCTCCGGCATCCCCTTCATCATGGACGCCTACAGAGAAGAAGCCGAGAAGATCATCAACTCCTGATCCCGGCTTCACAGCACAAAGTTGAACCAGGGCTCCCCAATCGCGGGGAGCCCTGTTCTATTCCACCCTCTACATGAGTGTCCTACGCCTGTGATCCGGCCCCCGACACACGCCAAAAAGGGACGAGCGGGGACGCTCATCCTACGCGGAGGGTCGTGCTCTTCGTAGGGCGTGCGTCCTCGCACGACCCTTCTCATTGAGCGGGCTATGCCCTATGATGTGATCTCTCCCGTCCAGCGAGCCACCCCGTGCCAAGAAACGCAGCCGCATTCTTATCTTTCCGTCGCTCGATTTCCACTTGACATATGCATCAGGATATGCATACATATATGTATAGACCATGCATCAGGAGCACGTGTATGAGAACGACATTGAACGTAGATGATAAGCTCGTTGCCAAGGCGTCCAAGCTGACGGGCGTCGAGGAGCGGACCTCGCTCGTGCGCATGGGCCTGGAGGCCTTGATCGCGCAGAAAAGCGCAGAACGCTTGGCAAAACTCGGCGGCACGGAGAAGCAACTGAAGCGGCCCCGCCGGCGCCGGGCATGGAAGTAAGAGAATGGTCCTGGTCGATACCTCCGTCTGGGTGGAGCACTTCCGCCGGGGTCTGCCCGAGTTGGCCGCCCAACTCGAAGCGGCCGCCGTTGTTTGTCATCCCTTTGTGTTGGGCGAATTGGCCTGCGGGAACCTGAAGAACCGCCACGAAATCCTCGACCTGCTTCAAACCCTGTGCACCTGTCCGGTCGCTGCCCACGAAGAGGTCCTGCATTTCATCGAGTCGAACCATCTGATGGGCCTGGGGTTGGGCTATATCGACATCCACCTGCTCGCCTCCGCCCAACTCGCCAACCTGCCCCTCTGGACCCTCGACCGCCCCCTCCACTCCGCCGCCACCCGTCTCCATGTGGTATATCAAAGCCGATAGGCAGAGGGCCCCTTTCCGTTTTCACCGCTGACGTGAGATCACCCATTCGGCACGCCGGCCGCGTGCGTCATTCCCATCGTTTCTCTCCGCGTGGTCCTGACGCAGACGATGGACCTGCCCCCCATACTACCATCGGACTCCGCACGAATAAGTCAGTTGACCTCCTGAGGGGAGCAGTATATGCTGTGGACCGACGTCGCAGGGACCGGTACGTTGAACAGAATTATCAGACGTATGCGGGTTGGTAAGAGCTTTGAATCAGTGAGGAGTAAATCGTCCAAGACGAGGTACTGTTGTGAAAGAACCCGGTTTTGTATCCATCGGCAAGTCGATTGATACCATTGATGTGCTCCTGAGTTACAGGATCATCGACTTGTTCTCGGAGGGGCTTTACGCCAGCCCAAACAAGGCTATTGAGGAATTGGTAGCCAACTCTTTCGATGCAGGTGCGCAGCGAGTGGTGCTACTTCTGTCCCCAAACATGCACGCACAAGATGCGACGATCACCGTAATCGACGATGGCGAAGGAATGGACGTCGTTGGGCTCAAGCAACACTGGCTGATCGGCATCAGCAATAAACGCCAATTGGATTCACTCCCGCGCGGCCGACAACAGATTGGCAAGTTCGGCATCGGCAAATTGGCCACCTACGTCCTGTCTGAGCGGCTCACTCATATCAGCAAGCGAGATGGAAAGTACTACTCCACGTCGATGGACTATACGGCAATTGAAGGGCAAGTTGGAAAGGAAGTAGGCCCTACAACTCCTATTAAGATCGCCCTGAGGCAACTGAGCGAAGAGGAGGCGAAACGTGTGACCAAGGCGTGGACAGGCTCTGGCGCTTTCAAGGCTGCGGACATGGTTCTCTTCGGCAAAAAATCGCCAGATTCGTGGACGATTGCGGTAATGTCGTCGCTCAAACCTAAGGTGCACGAGATCAAGCCAGGCGTGCTCGAATGGGTACTCCGGACTGCATTGCCCTTGCGACCGGATTTTGCCGTCTGGCTAAACGGAAAGAAACTGGTCCCGAGCAAGCACGACAAGGGATTGTTAAAGCGATGGGTTCTCGGCAGGGACTTGATTCAGCCGCCCAAGCCAAGCCCCAAGGGAGTATCGGCATCGGAGGACTTGAACGCTGACAAGGCCAGCGACCATCGATTCGGCCTCGATATTCCTGGCCTTGGACGTATCACGGGCTATGCCGAGGCATATAAGGACCTGTTGACCGGAAAGTCGGACGAACTGGGGCGCAGCTATGGTTTCTTCGTTTACGTGTTCGGGCGACTTCTGAACGTGGTTGATGGCCACTTTGGAATATCACCCGATGAACTCCGCCATGGCACATTTGGACGATTCCGACTCGTGGTCTATATGGACGGACTCGATGAGGGACTGCGGTCGAACCGTGAGGCAATAAGTGAAGGCCCACTCCTCACTACTGCACAGAACGTGCTCCGAGCCATCTTCAACGCCGTGCGCCCCACAATCGAGAAGTACGATCAGGAGGAGGAGCCAGGCGCAAGGCTGGCTCGCAAGTTGTCTGCGAGTCCCGCGAGCCTCTCGCGAAGTCCAATTGTCAATCTCGCTCGGGCCGTACTTAAGGGACAGCGCAAGTCCCGCTACCTCATTGTGCCGGATCTTGAATCAGCCGTCGAACGTGATGCGTTTTTGGGCCTCCTTGAGGGGCGCGCGGCTGAGGCAGACAAGTTCGTAAGCGGTCTGACGATTGACTACGAAGGCTCGCCCGTCGACGGCATTGCGCGGTATGATACGGTGACAGGTTACCTCCGAATCAATGCGTGGCACCCATTTGTCGCCACTTTTCACGATGAATTCGCAAGCAAGGCTGCAGGTCAGCCGCTCGAACTGCTTGCCATGGCTGAGGTCCTCACCGAGGCCCACCTCCACTCCATCGGGGTCAAGGGCGACCTGATCGATGATTTCCTTACTCTGCGGGATCAACTGCTCCGCAATCTTGCCAATGAGTCAGGACGTAAAAGTGCCTTTGCCATCTCGCTCGAGCTTCGGAACGCGAGGAATGATGCCGATGCGCTGGAGGACAGACTATGTAGCGCGTTTAGAAGTCTTGGGTTCGAGGTGACGCCAATCGGGGGCCCCGGTAAGCCAGATGGTGTCGCGACAGCATACCTTTCAGCAGATGACAAGGGCAGAGCACGCCAATATGCGGTAAGCCTCGAAGCCAAGAGCAAGAAGGCTGACAAGGGAAAAGTGGCCGCTCACACAGTGGGCGTTTCAGCAATCGTCCGCCAGCGGGATGCTTATAGGTGCCAACACGCACTCGTGGTGGGACGTGATTTTCCCACTTCCAAAGGTGGAGCATCGGCGCTGGCGAAGGAAATCGCCGATGATCGCATGAAAACGGAGAAAATAGGTGGGCCCAAAACTATCACATTGATCACGATCGACGACCTTGCCGAGCTTGTCAAGCTTCGTCCAATCAAGCAGATTGGCCTAGTGAAGATAAGGGACCTCCTGCTCAACTGTCAGTTGCCCAACGAGAGTGCGGCATGGGTCCAGGCCATCAAGGAGACAAAGGTTAAGAAGACGCCCTATAAAGCGATTGTGGAGACCATTGAGTACCTCCAGAAAGAATACAAGAGCAGCGGTGTCAAGTATGCAGCTCTGAGGGTCGAGCTTTCGCATCGGACGCCACCAATCAAGTATGAGACGGACGACACGCTCATTGATTTGTGCAAGGCCATGGCACAAATGGCTCCTGGCGCGATATTCGCGAGTTCTGAAAGTGTGGAACTAGATCAGAGTGCTACCAATGTCATCGACGCAATTGAGGCCGCTACGAGAGAGTATTCGGACGATGTATCTTGAGCCGACGCATCCTCCGGCGGACGTTGTCCAGGATGCTCGAGGCTGAACCAATGGTGCAATCACACAAGAAGACAATCTACGAGATACTTGGACGTGAATCCGTCCATCCTTTCCCCGCACGCATGGCGCCGGGGATCGCTCTCGACGCAATTGCAGACGCTGAGAAGCCGCTCAGGGTGCTCGATCCAATGATGGGTTCGGGGACCGTACTTGCAGTAGCTCGCTCCAAAGGACATTGGGCTATTGGGATAGATATCGATCCCCTTGCTGTCCTTATCTCCAAGGTTTGGACGACACCCGTCGACGCATCAAGGGTCCGCGAAAGGGCACTGGAGGTCTTGCATCGCGCCAAACGGATCTTTGTGACCCTGGCCACGCGAGATGCTTATCCCATACATGCGGATGATGAAACCCGGCATTTCGTCGCATACTGGTTCGATGGCTATGCCAGACGGCAGCTTTCCTCGTTAGCAGTCGCAATCAACCGTATACGCGATCACAAAGTCCGCGATGTTCTCTGGTGCGCTTTCTCTCGCCTAATCATCAGCAAGCAGGCTGGTGCTTCATTGGCAATGGATCTGTCGCATAGCCGCCCGCACAAATGCTTCGACCATGCGCCGTCTAAGCCCTTCCGTAAGTTTCTCGCATCTGTAAATCGCGTGGTCGAAAACTGCATTGATGGGAATAGCAGAAAACGCGGTCCTTCGACTCAGGTCTATGAGGGTGATGCGCGCACTCTCCCGCTGGATGACGCTTCAATCGATCTGGTTGTAACATCGCCGCCTTACCTGAACGCAATCGACTACATGCGCTGCAGTAAGTTCTCGCTTGTCTGGATGGGGCATGGGATTAGTGACCTTCGCCGTCTACGTAGCAGAAGCATTGGATCTGAGGTTGGCGAGACTGCCAGCCAGCAGGGCCCAGAAGTCAGCCGTCTGGTTGAGAAACTGAAAGTCGTACGGGAGTTAGGTCCGCGAGACAAAGGCATACTTGTGCGATACATTAGAGACATGTGCCGTACAGTGCATGAGGCTGCGCGCGTACTCAGGCCGGCCGGCAGGGCTGTATACGTAGTCGGAGAGAACACTGTCCGCGGGACATATATTCCCAACTCAGTGATTGTGTCTGCTGTTGCGGAGCGATTCGGGCTCACTCTGGAGAGCCGAAGCGTGCGCACGCTCCCTGCCAATCGTCGATACCTTCCCCCACCATCCGCATCAGGCGACACGGCCACACTGAACACGCGAATGCGGAGCGAGGTAGTCCTTTCGTTTAAGAAACCCGCCCGCAGTGGGACATGAGGGGCCGTATCTACATTACTCATTATTCTCGCGGGCCCAGACAGGACGGGGCCTAACCTGACTCTGGCCCTCTCTATTTCGAGGCTGCCTTGCGTCGCTGGGGGAAATCCTCTGGGAAGTTGAGGTAGGCGTAGGGGCTGTGGAGGGCGTAGGGCCTTGCGGTCGCTGGCCTTGGCCGGGGTGGATGGCGCCTGCGCTGGGGCGTGTGGGGAATCAGCTACGGCGCGGACAGGTACCCGAGAAAGACGTGGCGGCTGCGCTTATCCCTGCTGTCACATCCACTATGTGGTATTACCACCTAGCGCCGTCCTCAACACGCGCTAGGTTGTACCGCAACCTAGCGCCGCCCCCGAATGGAGAACCAAGGACACTTGCGCCTGGCCTTTCCTGTTTTTGGGACCGCTTGCGGTGGTGGGGGCAATCCTCTGGGAAGCTGAGGTAAGCATAGGGATTGTTGAGTTCGCGGGCCTTGCGGCCGTCTGGGCTGCGGACAGTGCGTACATAAAAAAAGAGCACCAAGTGGCGAACCACCTGGTGCTTGGAAAGCAAGATCGTTTCGTTCATCGACCGCCGCTTTCGCGGCGTGACGAACTACAGCTCTCTTACTCTCACGATTATACGATACGACAGGTCTGGCCCTGTGGCAATCGGCCAATCCCGCAATCTGGCCACGCCGAATGCTTATGCCCATCGACCCTCAACCCTTCCTCTTCGAGGACCGCTTGTGTCGGCGTTCGGGGAAATCTTCCGGGAAGTTGAGGTAGGCGAAGGGTCCGTGGAGCTTGTAGGCCATGCGGTCGCGGGCCTTGGCGGCCTCGACGGGATCGGCAAATCGCCCGAGATAGTAGCTCTTGCCCCGGCACGTGATCACTGCAACCCATTTTGTCCCGTTCTTGTGGACGCCCACGTATCCGGAGATCCCGCCGCGAGGTCGTGCGTTGGCGGAGTTCTGCGCCTGGGTGCAGGGGCGGACGTTGCACTGGCGGTTGTTCAAGGTATTGTGGTCGGCGTGGTCCACGACGGAGCCCTTGGTGGCGTGCGCGACTTCGCGATGCATGTACACCGTCCGATGCCTGTCGCCGTGGCGGATTGCGTAGATATGGTCGTACATGTTGACGGCGGACCACTTGTATTTGCTGAGCCACTTGTAGTCCGCGGCATCGACGGTGGCGAACAGGCCATGACCTAACGGGATGTGTCGGACCTTGCCTTTGGGTCCACAGGCCTGCGGATGCGGCATCCTTTGGGGCGATTTGACTCTCGGCAGTCGCCAGCGCTGGGCCATGAAGTTCCGGCACTTCTCCGTGGGCATAACCTCGCGCATCCGGCCGGGACTGGCCGGGTGATTCGTGCAGATCAGAAAGGTCGGCAACGCAGCCAGCTTGTCCAGCCGGCGGCGGCTCTCGGGCGGCCGACAGGCGTACGCGCACAACTGGCAGCGACCCGCAAACCATCGGGCCGCCTCGCGCGTCCAGAGCTTGCCACGGCACCACAGGGGCCACAACTCGCTCTCCGGCGGCGGCACACGGCCGGTCCGCTTCCGGCTAACTGGGGCCGTGGTCCTGCTCTTCTTGTCTCTCGCAACCTTCTTCATGGTTCTCCCCTTTTCAAAAGAAGATCCGAAGCACGAAACACCCGCAGGACGGGAAATACGAAACCCGAATGTCGAAATTCGAAACAAGCACGAAGGTCCCAAATCCCGAAATTCGAAGCGGCACCAGGCCCAGCGACAGCGTTTCGGTCCTCGAAGCCTTCAGATTTTGAGTCTGTTTCGGGTTTCGATATTCGAATTTCGAGCTTTCTTCCAGTTATGGTATATTCACCATTCCCTCCTGTCAACAGGAATTCAAACATTGACTCACTATTTTCTGTTCTCTTAACTCCTTATCACGGAAGGAGTAAGGGAGCCTCATGAAAAAAGGGCTTCCGTACGAATGCGGGGTGCGGCCGGCTTTCGGTGGCGGATGTGGGGGGCTCCACGTGGGATGAGCGTCCTCGCTCGTCCCTCCAGGGCCGTGGCTTTGCATCATATCCAATCCACTGCAAGGGCCCAGACCGGTCGTGCGGGGACGCACGACCTACGAAGAGGCTCAGCGGTTGCCGTACATGGATTCGTAGTACTTCTGGTAGTCGCCGGAGATGACGTGGGCGAGCCAGGGCTGGTTGTCCAGGTACCAGTCGATGGTTCGGGCCATGCCCTGCTCGAAGGTTACCGAGGGCTTCCAACCCAGGTCGTGGATGATCTTGCCGGCTTCGATGGCGTAGCGGCGGTCGTGGCCCGGGCGGTCCGTCACGTGGCGGATCAGGGTCTTCGGTTTGTGGAGCCGCTCGAGGATGATCTCGATCACTTCGAGGTTGGCCTTCTCGTTGCAGCCGCCGATGTTGTAGATCTCGCCCGGTGGGGCCTTCTCCAGCACCTGCCAGATCGCCGTGCAGTGGTCGTAGACGTAGATCCAGTCGCGGACGTACAGGCCGTCGCCGTAGACGGGCAGTTCCTTGTCGTGGAGAGCGTTGTTGATCATCAGCGGGATGAGCTTTTCGGGGAACTGGTACGGGCCGTAGTTGTTGGAGCATCGCGTGATGTTGTACCGGATGCCCCAGGTATGACCGAAGGCCCCTACCAGGAGATCGGCCCCGGCCTTACTCGCGGAATAGGGCGAGTTCGGACTCAAGGGGCTTTGCTCGGTGAACTTGCCCTGCGGGCCGAGGGAGCCGTAGACCTCGTCGGTGGAGACCTGGATGAAACGTTCCACCTTCTTGTCGCGCGCGGCCTGCAATAGCGTCAACGTGCCGGTGACATTGGTCTCGATGAAGATCTTTGGGCCGGTGATCGAGCGATCCACGTGACTCTCGGCGGCGAAATTGATGACGGCGTCGATTCGACAGTCGTTGATAATCTTCTCGACGAGCGGGCCGTCACAGATATCGCCGTGCACGAATCGGTGCCGCTTGTTGTCCAGCACGTCCACCAGGCTCTCGAGATTGCCGGCGTAGGTCAGCTTGTCGAGGTTGACCACGTGACAGTCCGGATGCTCCGCGAGGACCATCCGCACGAAGTTGCTCCCGATGAAGCCGGCGCCGCCCGTCACAAGGATGTTTCTCATAGCTGCCTCAGAAAATGCGCCATGGACTCCCGCCATGACCTGATAGGTTCACTCAGCAGTGCCTGGATTTTGCGGCAATCGAAGCGGCTGTTCAGCGGCCGCCGGGCAGGCAGTTGGAACTCGGAGCTGGAACAGGGCAATACCTCCACATTGAGAGATAGCTGCTCCGCGATGAACTTCGCCACGTCGAAGCGGCTGGCATAACCGCTGCCGGCGAAATGGAACAGGCCTTCCACACGCTGCTCCAGAAGCCTGCAGACGACCCCGGCCACTTCCGTTGTCGCTGTGGGCGAGCCGACCTGGTCACTGACCACTTTCAGTTGGCTGCTCGTGCGGGCCCGCTCGATAATCTTCTTCACGAAGTTGTTCCCATGCGTTCCGTAGGTCCACTCCAAGCGGACGATGCAATGGGAGCAGCCGCTCTGCGCCAAGAGCCGCTCGCCGGCCAGTTTGCTCCTGCCATACTCGTTGATCGGATTCGGCGGATCGGTTTCCACGTAAGGCCGGTCCAACTCGCCGTCAAAGACAAAATCCGTGCTGAAATGAAGGACCCACTTGTGTCTCTCGGCCGCCAGGCGACCCAACTGCCCCACCGCCTCGCCATTGACGCGATGGGCCAGCTCCTTCTGGCTCTCCGCTCCATCCACGTTTGTATAGGCGGCACAGTTGATAATGGCATCCACTGCATCGACCGCCTCTGCGACCTGCCCGCGATTGAGAATATCACACTCCGGAAGGTCACAGGCTCGGACCTCGAACCCACGGCGTTCGCACTCCTCCGCCAGATCGCTTCCGAGCATGCCCCTGCCCCCCAGAATCGCCACGCTCCGTTTACCCATCCCGCCGCATCCAGTCATAAGGGATGTCATTATCGTGCGGATGCGTCCGGAATTCATCGGGGTTCTTGTAGTCGTAGGACTCGGAGACGATATTCACGATGTACGCCTCCACGTCACTGACGCACATCCACCCATGCTGCACGCCCGGTGGGATGCGCACCAGGCCGGGGCAGTGCTCGCCCAGGTAGATCTCGTGGACAGCGCCTCGCGACGGCGAATCCTCGCGCGCATCGTACAGGCCGACCTTGACCGTGCCGCGGATAACGTAGAAGTGATCCGTCTGCTTGCGATGGTAGTGCCATGCCTTGACGATGCCCGGATAAGTCGTCGTAAAGTACACCTGCCCGAATTTCTCAAACCACGGATCGTCGGCCCGCAGGATCTCGCCGAGCCTGCCCCGCTCATCCGGAATCACCTTGGCCCGTCGCACGCCAAAGCCGGCGATGAGTCCGCCGGAGCTGCGAACGATCAGCCCTTCATCCACGAGGACCGCCTTCAATGGCAGGATCTGCTTCTTCATTCCGGGGGTTCCTTAACGACCAGCTCATTGGCCCGTATGAGGGATTCGAACGTTCCGGCATCCGTCCACCAGCCCTCCAGAACGTCACAGCCCATCTGTCCCTTGTGGACATAGTAGTTGTTCACATCGGTGATTTCAAGCTCGCCCCGGCCGGAGGGTTTCAACGTCCGGATGACATCGAAAACGGAGCCATCGAAGAAGTAGATGCCTGTGACCGCGTAATCCGACTTCGGGGCTTTGGGCTTTTCCTCGATGCCGAGGACCTTGCCGTCTCGAATCTCGGCCACGCCGAATCGCGAAGGATCGGACACCTGTTTGAGCAGCATCCGCGCCCCAGTGCCCTGGTCCAGGAACCGTCGGGCATATCCTTTCAGGCTGGTCTGAAAGATGTTGTCGCCCAGAATCACCGCGATGGCCCCGCCATTGGCAAAGTTCTCCGCCAGGCCGAGCGCCTGGGCGATCCCCCCCGCCTCATCCTGCACTTTGTAGGTGAACCGGCAGCCAAACTCCCGGCCTGAGCCCAGGAGACCCACGACATCACCCATGTGCTCGACACCGGTGACAATCAGAATCTCCTCCATGCCGACCGCCGTCAGCTTCTCGATTGGGTAATAGATCATCGGCTTGCACCCGACCGGCAGCAGATGCTTGTTCGTCACCTTCGTCAGGGGACGAAGGCGCGACCCGGTGCCCCCGGCAAGCACAACACCCCGCAAGCTTACAGTCATTGCCGTTTCTCCACAAAAGCGAATAGATTCTACGCGTTGTCGATCGGCCCGTCAACCCGCCTTGACGGAACCTTCGGCACGCTCTGCTTTATGCTCATGCCCGCAGACTCATCGACACAATCCCGGAAAAAGATCATCTTCTATGCTGTCACCGACCATTTTTCAAAAATCTTGGCAGACGGCCCTTATGCCCGTAAATGGCGATTTTATAAGGCGTTAGGGACAACGAGATCAAGCCGCCGGCGCGACGGAGGACCGTTTCGCCCAATAAAATCGCACAGAGGTCTTGACTGCCCCGGGACGTTGTGTTAGGATACATATGCCGCCAAACAACCAGCGTGGAATTATCGGATATGGGAGCATGCTCCGGGCTGAGGGTCTGTAGCTGCCACCGGTGACCGTGAGGTCATCCAGATTCTGCGAGGGGTTGTTTGAGAACCATCCAGCCAATCAGCAATATCGACTATCCGCGCCTTCGGACTCTCTGTTCCCTCGCGGTGAAGACAATGTGGTTGAGTTCTTCGCCTAAACACGAGGTCCAAATTGGCCGACATTACGTCGAGAAGCAGGAATTTCACAGAAGAGTCGATACGAAACGGAGTACTTGTGGCACTTATTTTGATGACTGTCGATCCGACAATCGGAATAGAAGGCGTTAATCCGTACAGGCAAGAGAGGAGTAGACAATGACTGGTCGAAATACGAATCGTCCGAGAAAAGCCGTAGTGCTGTTGGCCGTGACGTGCATCCTGGCCTCCGTGTCCTACGCGGCCGAAACCCCGCTGACTAACGGCGTGCCCCTGGCGGGGCAGTCCGGGACCTCCGGCAGTGAAAAGTTCTACAGGATCGACGTGCCCGCTGGACAGGATGCACTGGAGATCCTCACCACCGGCGGCACCGGCGACGTGGACCTATACGTGCGAAGAGGCGCGCTGCCCACGATCACCAGCTACGATTATAGGCCCTACAAGGTCGGCAACGAAGAAACTGTTTCCGTCGCAAATCCTACGGCGGGCACGTGGTACGTCATGCTGCGTGGCTATGCCGATTACGCCGGCGTCACTGTCAAAGCGACCTATTCCGCAGCGGTCACCATCGTGACCCTTGCCAATGGCGTGCCGGTGACGGGCCTTTCCGGCGCTGCCGCCAGCGAGAAGTTCTTCAAGATCGACGTGCCGGCGGGCCAGTTGAAGCTGGAAATCAGCATGTCGGGCGGCACGGGTGACGCAGACCTGTACGTCAAGAAGGATGCCCTGCCCACGATGACCTCCTACGACTACCGGCCCTACCTGATTGGCAGCGAAGAAGCCGTGACGGTCAACAATCCGACCGCAGGCTCATGGTACATCATGGTCAAGGGCTACGCCGCCTACAGCGGTCTGACTCTGGTGGCCAGCTACAGCGGCGGCATCGGTGAAGAATTGCAGAACGGCGTGCCCGTCACCCCCATCTCCGGCACGCAGAACAGCGAGAGGGTTTTCCGCATCCAGGTGCCCGCCGGCCAGACGAATCTGGAGATCGCCGCGTGGGGCGGTACGGGCGATGCGGATCTGTACGTCAAGTTCGGCGCACGTCCGACGACAACTGACTACGACTATCGGCCCTTCCTCGCCGGTACTGATGAGAGCGTCACCGTCAACACCCCCACCGCCGGCACCTGGTACATCATGCTGCGAGGCTATAGCGATTACTCGGGGGCGAGCCTTAAGGCCACATATGGCGATGTGTACACGCTCCAGAACGGCGTGGCCGTAAACGGCCTGTCTGCCCCGCTCGGCAACGAGAAATACTACAAGATCGAGGTGCCCAGCGGGCAGGACACCCTGCAGTTCACCACGAGCAGCGGGACAGGCAATGTCGATGTCTACATCAAACGAGGCGCCCAGCCGACCACCGCTTCCTGGGATCATCGGCTCATCCAGCCGGGCAACACCGAGAGCATCAGCATCAACAGTCCGGCCGGAGGCACCTGGTACGTCATGCTCAAGGCCCAGCAGGCCTATAACGGCGTGACGCTCAAAGCACAGTATTCCTTCACCGGCACCGTGACCCTCCTGAGCAACGGCGTGCCCGTGACGAATATCTCCGGCACCGAAGGCAGCGAACGCATCTATCGTTTGATCGTGCCCAGCGGCCAGGCCAAGCTCGAGTTCGTGATCTCCGGCGGCACCGGCGATGCCGACCTCTACGTCAAACGCGGCTCACCGCCGACCTCGCTGGAGTATGATTATCGTCCGTACCTCATTGGCAGCGAGGAAACAGTTACCGTGAACAATCCCACCGGCGGCGACTGGTTCGTGATGATCCGAGGCTACCGGGCCTATGCCGGGCTCACGCTCCTCGCCACCTTCGGCGGCGGCACGCCTGAGCCGGACGAAGTAACCATCCTGCTCAACGGTGTGGCAGTCACCGGTATCTCCGGGGCGGCCGAAGGCATGAAGTTCTTCAAGATCGACGTGCCTTCAGGGCAGGCGAAGCTGGACATCCTCATGAGCGGCGGTACTGGCGATGCAGACCTCTATGTCAGGAAGGGCGCCAAGCCGAGCACGACCGAATGGGATTACCGCCCGTACCTGATCGGCAATAACGAGATGGTGTCGATCGATAATCCGGAGGCAGCCACCTGGTATATCATGCTGCGGGGCTATGCCGCCTTCACTGGAGTGACACTCAACGCCGCGTACTACCCCGTGCCCGAAACGGTGACGCCTCTGACAAACGGCGTACCCGTGCCCGGACTCAGCGGGGCAACCGGCAGTGAGAAGTTCTACAGGATCGATGTGCCCGGCGGACAGGATTTCCTGAACATTGAAATCGCCGGAGGCCCCGGCGGCACCGGCGATGTAGACCTGTACGTGAAGAAAGGTGAGAAGCCGACGAGCGGCAGTTGGGACTATCGTCCGTACCTGATCGGCAATGACGAGAAGGTGGAGATCGCCACTCCGGCCGCGGCTACCTGGTACATCATGCTCCGCGGCTACCAGGCCTACTCCGGCGTCACCCTCACCGCCACTTACGGCGTCACGGTCATCGGCAACAATTTCGCTGTCGATCCCAACTGCGCCGCCCTCTGGCGATTCGAGGCAGGCAAGCTCACTCTGGACAGCATCAAGACCAACAAATTGAAGGATGTCAATTCCGTGGATGTGAACACGGTCGACTACAAGCAGGGCGCAGCCGCGGCCAGCTTCGACCGGGCGGACGGCGAGTACTTCTCGATCATCGACGCCAACCTCAGCAGCGGGTTCCCGTTCAAGAACGGGACCACCAATAACAAGATCTCCGTCTGCTTCTGGCTGAAATTCGATGAGATGAACCTGTACCCGTACATCTTCTCCAAGAACCTGAGCAACAAGTACGGCTTTGGGATCTCGAAGACCAATTTGGATAAGCTCCAGACGTTTATCGGCTACAGCAACGGAGCCAACCCGGAGCAGTTCATCCACGAGTCCACCTTGCAGCGAGGCCGCTGGTACCACGTCGGCATTACCTTCAACAGCGCCAGCAAGGCCTATCGGATTCGGATCTGGGATGCGACCGCCAACGCGATCCTCGGAACCGACCTGACCGGCACAGCGACGCACAATGTCACCTTCGACGCCGGCGAGGTCCGCATCGGTCAGTCGGCAGGCCGCTCCACCTATAACTACAATCTCGACGGCATGCTGGACGAATTCGTGGTCTTCAACGATATCCTGACCTCGGCGGAGATCGACAAGATCCGTCAAGGCACCTACGGCAAGCCGTAGACAGCCGGCAGCCTTGTTCGTGGCTTCCAACACGGTGGTCACGACAGGGGCGAATCCGGACAGGATGTGTGAGTCTCTCGCTGGCCCGACCTCTTGTGTCGGGCCAGCTTCTTTCTATAGACCTATTGGTTCATGACATTTGCACCTGTGGGTAAAGGCGTCCGAGCTTGATGCGGGCGTCCTTCGTCGTGAATTGCCAGTCTACCCCGCGTTGACGAGCGTTGCGGTCCCGAGCCCACGGAGTCACCTTGCGGACCAGAGCCGTAAGGCTCGGGGTACGGGTCCGAAGGCATTGGCGTGTCAGGACGCTCAATTCGCATTCGGCGATGTTGAGCCAACTGCCATGCTTGGGCGTGTAGTGGATTTCCAGTCGCTGGGCCAAGCGACGTGCCTTATCCGCAGGGAAAGCCTTGTACAGCGAAGCGACCGTATGGGTGTTGAGATTGTCACAAATCAAGATCACTTTCTCGGCTTGGACATAACGGCCCTCCAGCAACGCGGCCACTTCCTGCGCCCAGTCCACCGCCGTACGCCGGACACGAACGCTGACCTGTCGCCAGCCCTGCAAAGCTTCGGTAAATAGAAACACACAGGCCGTGCCCGCCCGCTCATACTCGTGATCCTACCGTCGCGGGTGCCCCGGCTCCGCCGCCAGGGGCCGGCGAGTTTCCTTCACCAGTTGCACGGGTTGTTCATCCATCTCGACCACCGGGTGTTTCGGATCATACGGGCGTTCGTACAGATCCAAAACATCCTCCATGCACGCGACGAACTCCGCATCGGCCTCGGGCGCAATTACCCAGCACTCCTGGAGGTCCGGCCGCAGTTGGTTCTTTTTTAGCGTGCGTCGCACCATCTGGTCACTGATCGAATCGACCACCTCCAGGGCAACCAGACGTTCGGCCAGCAGCTTGAGGGTCCAGTGGTCTCGCCCTTCGGGCGGGGAGCTACACGCCAAGGCAATCAGCCGGGCCTCTCCCTGGCCGTCGAGTTTCGCCGGGTGCGAGGGCTGGGCCTGCTTCTTGCGTTGTAGGGCAGCCGCCAAACCCTCCAGCATCAGCCGTCGCCGTACGTTCTCTACGCTACGCACGTGGCAGGAAAACGCCTCGGGAATCGGTCGGTCCGGCCACGCCGGTCCGTTCACATCAGCCGCCAGCAAGATATGGGCATGCTTGATCTTGTAGGCTGCGGCCTTGCCTTTGGTGACCATCGCGTCCACTCCTGTACGTTCTTCGGCGCTGAGCCGAACGATGTACTTCTTCTGCAATAGTGTTCTCCGTCAAAGCTGTCCTTCCTCTAACGGAGAGTATACACGCATAGACTCCTGAAGGTTCATCCTAAAGGCAACTGTCATGAACCACTAAGTAGGTAGCCAAAAGTCTTCACACAAAAGCCTTGAGCCAGAAATCCGCCGACAAGACACCGGCTTTGCGGAGGCCCTGGGTCGCAGTTAGTCCCAAGAGCCACTGTTCCGCGTAGGCCGCCTCATCATCAATCGTTTGGAACTGGCGATTGGCCGCAATCAACCGTTTCAACTCCTTCCAGAGATGATCCTGAGAGTTCAGTTCCGGGCACTGCTTCGGCAACCACAAGAGGGTCACCTCCAAGTGGGTGGCCAGTCGTTGGCTTTTGATCGCCTGATGAAAAGAGGCCTTGTCCAGCAACAGCCAAATCGGGCGTCCGGGATACCGTCGCCGCAACTCCCGCAGGAAGGCTTGAAAGTCCTCTTGCCGCTGGCGGGGCCGACGCAGGACCACCCGGTGTCCGGTTCGTGGATTGATCGTGCCGAACAGAACCCGTTTGTCGTTTTGGCCCGTGATCTTGACCTGCGCCTGTTCGCCGCGAAACGCCCACACATAGCGCAAGGGCGGAAACCAGCGGAGGATGGTCGCATCCGAAAACAACAGCACCGCCAGCGCCGGCATCCGTTTCAGGCGGCGAACCAGGCCCCCTTTTTCTGGGCTCGGTTCGGGTCCTTGGTCGCATAGACATACCGGGGACGTTTCCACCGCAGATCCAAGTCCCGCATCCGCCGCCGCAGGGTACGAGGCGAGATTGCACACCCGTACCTTTGCTGGAGGTGATCTGCCAGCAAGGACACCGTCCAACCCGTGGCGCGATAGCCCAAACGCATCGGGTCCCGGCGGAACTCGCGTACCAGACGGGCGTCCGTGATCGGCGTGGCGACCGGAGGCCGTCCGGAACGCGGTGCGTCCTGCAGGCGGTCTGGACAATGGGTGTGCAGATAGGCCCGCACCCAGCGATAGACGCTCCACGGCCGGGTCCCGGTGATCTGCGCTGCTTCCGGAACCGTCCGACCCTGGGCCACCAACAGGATCGCTTCGATACGCCGGTAGGTGCGAATGTCAGCGACCCCCTGTAAGGCCCGCGTAAGACGATGTTTATCATATCGATCGAAACCACGTTCTGAGGCGCTCTTCGTTCTTCGCATGTACCCCATCATACACGCGAAGAGAATCGTTCCTGTGAAAACTTTTGGCTACCTACTTAGTGGGTGGCTGCGGCAGCGATGGATACAGAAGAAATACGTGCGGTCTGACTTGGCTAACTATCGACCACTGACAAGCCTCGCAGGTAGTGTAAAGAGTTCTTCGCACATTTTCTGATAGGTGTCACTCCGGTCGATGGATCATGGTCAAGACTCTATCTCCTGGCCCCCCCCAAGGGGGCTGCACGTTATCGGAGCCTCAGGCGACAGCCGCCGAGACCTCCTGCTGCTCCTGTTTGAGTTCTTTCAGTCGCTCCATGTTCATGTACTGCCGTGTGCCCCAGCGGCTGCCTGCGATGTATCTCAGTCTCCCCGCCGCCAGCATCAGGGCACTTTGACCATCGGGGAAGCAGCCGACGACCCGGCTTCGCCGGCGGATCTCCCGCATGATCCGTTCCAGTGGATTATTCGTGCGGATCTGACGGTAATGCTTGTCAGGGAAGGCATAATACGTCAGCGTCTCTTCGATGCCCTCGCGGACCTCTTTAACGGCCGCACGCAGCTTCATCGCCTCCAGCTTGTCCGCCACAGCCTTGGCTTTCTCCTGAGCCGCCGTCCGATCTTCCTGGGCGTGGATCGCCTTGAGCATCGCCGCCACAACTTTGACTTGCCCTTTGGGCACCATCGCAAAGACGTCCCGGTAGAAGTGGACCATGCAGCGTTGCCAGCGAGCCTGGGGATAGTACTCGGCCAAAGACTCGATCAGCCCGAGGCACTTGTCTGAAATGAACAGCTCCGGGCAGGTCAACCCCGGCCTTTGAGGTACGCCAGGAAACCGCCCCAGCCGGCCTTGTCTTCCTTACAACCCTCGGCGATGCCCAGGATGTCCCGATAGCCGTCTTCCCCGACACCCACCGCCACCAGAATCGACACGTTGCGGACTTCGCCGCCCCAGGTGCGCTTGAGGCTGATCCCATCGAGATAGACGTAAGGGTATGCCTTCTCGATCTTGCGGTTACGCCACGCCTCGATCCGCTCATACATCTTCTGGTTCAGTTCACTGACCGTGCCGGCACTGACCCGCACGCCCCACACGGCTTCGGTAATGTCCTCCACCCGACGCACCGGGACTCCCGCCAGGTACATCTCCATCAGGGCTTCTTCGATCGACGACTCACGTCGCCGATACCACTCGATGATCGCCGTGTCGAAGGGCACCTGACACAGCTTGGGAATCTTCAGCTCCACTTCTCCGGCCTTCGTTTGGAGCTTGCGCTTATAATGCCCGGCCCGCTGGTCGGTCCGGCCCTCCGTGTGCTCGTAGCGGCGGGCCTTGCACAACTGATCCGCCTCGGCGTCAAGCATCCCATTGAGCGTCTGTTCCACCGTCGAGCGAACCATCTCCCCGAGATGCCACTGAATCTTGGCCTCATCAATCTTGATCACGTGACTCAAGTTCTTGTCCGCCGGTGCCGAAGTACTGTCTTGCATGATCCTGTCCTTTCTCTGATTGAACGGTTTCCTTGTGACCTATCAACCATCGACCAGAGAAAGGACTCTTTTTACGTCCCGGTACAATGTGCGAACAATATCCTACGTCATCGCCTCGCTGGCAGAGGCCCGCAATTGCGGCTTTGACTGTCCCCGGCGTGATTCGAACACGCAACCTTCAGCTCCGGAGGCTGACGCTCTATCCAGTTGCGCTACGGGGACGCATCTGCAACATCTGATCCTAATATTAGCATCCAGTAAGGGCGCGTCAAGTTCGGACTACAGCTTTCGTTAAAATCGTTACGTGGAAAGCCTTCAATGGCACTAAACCTGTGGAGAGCAGGATATCCTGTTTTTTTGCCGGGAGGTAAGGCCAGGCATGTTATAATGGAGCGCAGATCGGAAAGGATGGGCATATGAAGACGACAGGGCTCACAAGGACCAGAGTCGGCATTCCGGCAGTTCTCACCCTCTTGCTTGCATGGACGCTGCCCCTTCAGGGGGCGAGGGAGAGCTGGCAGCGCAACGACGTGGACTGGCAGGCGGGCGGCGGCAGGCGGATCAAGAGCATTCACTATCCCCAAGACCAGCCCCTGCCCACCCGCGCCAAGCGGCAGGCCGGCGGCACATCGGCCACCCGGGACAGACTGAAGGTGGCAGCCGCACCGGATGAGATGCTCGTGGAGGCGCCGCCTGTCGATGGTTTTGTGCCCTGGATTGCCGTTTCGATCACCAAGGAGCGAAAAGCGGAACTGGAGATGGAAGCGGAGGTCGAGACGTCCGTCAGAGGCAGCTATCCGACCGGCGTGAAACCACAAACGGATTATATTATCGGCCTCTTCGATACGGGGGCCAGCGCCACGTAATAGGCTACGCCGACGCGACGCGAGCCGGGGTCTACAAGGGCCTGGTTACGTCGAATGAGTCGGTTATCACCGGCGTGACCGGATCGGTCATGGCCTCTGTCAGTCAGCCATTGGCTGTGTTTATCGACGGGCTCGACGCCGTCGCCCCGGATACGTTGATACTGGATCGGTCCGGCATGATGGGCCAGAGCAATGTGGCCGTTATGGTCGGTCAGGACCCCGGGGACCACCCGGACCTCCCTACTGCGATTGGAACACCGCTCAGCGTCTATTACATCACGCTGATCCGCAATGACCGTACCATGACCATCCAGCGGGATGGTGAGACGTTCACCGCACCTGAGATCACGCTGTATGAGCCCGACGACACGGAAGCCCCGAGTTTCACGAACGTGATTCCATTGGAGTTGCGTCCGTTGGGCGGCGTGAGCGTTCAATACTTCCCGTCTGTGGACCTCGGATTTGGCAGCGACTGGGATTTTGACCTTGATGACATTCTTGACGGGGGCGGACTCTCCTCAGATTCCCCGCCCGCCAGCCCGTCGGTGATCATGGGCAATTCGGCTCAGAGCCTCTTTTTCGTGCACAGCGTCGATATCTATGAAGGCGAGAAGAGCGCGATGGACAAGAACCGCTTCATGCTGGACACCGGCGCCCAGATCACCGTGGTCGGGTCCCGAATCGCCGCCCGGCTGCAACTGGACCCGGCAAACCCGGAGTTTGAGGTCGAGGTGGAGGGCGTCACAGGCGATGTAACCATGGCACCCGGCTACTACGTCGATGCCCTTGAAATTCCCGCCCTGGGCCAGTGGTTCCGGGCCAAGAACATTCCGGTCATTTTCCTGGACATGCCCTCGCCGGAGGGCGGCACGCTCGACGGGATCATCGGGATGAATCTGTTTGTGGACTTCAACCTGATCGTACGCGGGGGCGGGCTCTTCCTCCAGGACGATCCGGCGCTCGAATTGCAGCGCGTTGAATCCGGCGTCAACTAGAGCACAGACATCGCGATCCACATTGCTTCGCATTCCAGACATGTGCCGGATGGCAGCGTAGAAGCCTGCCCTGAGCGAAGTCGAATGGGGCCGAAGGCCTTGGCGATGGTTTCCCGGCATCAGCAAGACCATCGCCAAGCTGCGCTTGACGATGCCACCCATCGTGTTGGTTGGGCACCATCCACCGATATGAGCTTCCCGCCGCATTTGACACTACCGGCTGATGGGACTATCATGCCGGCATTAACCCGCAGTACCTAACCGATGCAGGATGGCTATGAGGTTCATTGTTGATTTGTTGTATGTGTTTGCAGGGCTGGCATTCAGTCCCGTGGTTCTCTACCGGATGGTGCGGCATAAACGATACCGCGGCGGCTGGGCGGAACGATTCGGCAGGATCCGTCGCAAGAGTCCGGAGAGAGAGTGTATCTGGCTGCATGCCGTCAGTGTCGGGGAGGTCAACGCCGCCCAGACCCTCGTTGCTGAGATCGAGAGACAGTTTGGCAATTTCGAGATCGTGATCAGCACGACGACGGATACCGGATTCACCCGGGCCGAGAAGCTCTTCGGCCAGACACGGACGGTCTTCTATTTCCCCTTTGACTTCTCGTGGGTCACACGGCGGGCGTTTCGACGGCTGAACCCCTCCATCTGCCTGCTGATGGAGTTGGAGGTTTGGCCCAATTTCATCTTCACCGCCCGCGAGCAACGCGTGCCGGTACTGGTTCTTAACGGGCGAATCAGCGACAGGAGTTTCTCTCGATACCGCAGGATCAAGGGCCTCACCCGCCGGTTCTTCGGCAAGCTCGATCTTGTCCTGGCTCAGACGCAGGAGTACGCGGAGCGATTTCGGGAACTGGGCTGCCCCGCTGATCGCGTGATCGTGACCAGCTCATTGAAGTATGACACGGCCCAGGTGGCGGACGCTGTGGAGGGTGCGGATGCGCTGGCCCGGAAGCTCAGTCTCGGCAAGGAGCGACTGTGGGTGGCGGGAGGCACGGGGGATGAGGAAGAGAAGATCGTCCTTGATGTGTACAGATCGCTGATGCAGGAGGGGCGATTCAGGGACGTCCGTCTGGCCATCGTGCCGCGAAAGCCCGAGCGATTCAACGAAGTGGCGCAACTGATCGAGCAGGCGGGATTGCCTCTTGTCCGCTACAGTCAGTTGAAGAACTCCGCCGGTCCGGCCGCGGTGAATGGCAAGCCCGTGATCCTCGGCGACACGATGGGGGACCTGCGGAAATTCTATTCACTTGCGACCGTGATCCTCGTGGGCCGCTCGCTCGTTCCGATGGGCGGCTCGGACATGATGGAGGCAGCGGCGCTCGGCAAGTGCACAATGTTCGGACCTCACGCCTTCAACTTCCGCCAGACGGTGGAGGCCCTGCTCGAGGGCGGCGGCGCCATCCAGGTGGCGGACAAAGAGGACCTGCTGGCGAATATGAAGAAGTGCCTGTCCGAGCCGGAATACGCCGGGAAGATAGCCCGGGCGGGGCAGGCGGTCATCAAGCAGAACCAAGGAGCAACAGCGAGAACCATGGAAGCTCTCGGCAAGTTGCTCCATGCACGATAGCGGGCCGGCGGCTCGCGACAGGGATGGGCGAAATCATGGCATTGGGACAGAATGCTCCTCACACTGATCTCTCGCGGCGGTATGACGTGGACTGGCTCAGAGTCCTGGGCATGATGACGGTGTTTCTGTTTCACAACAACCGGTTCTTCGACACGGACGGCTGGCACGTCAAAAGTCCTGAGACCAGCGAGGCATCCATGCTGTTCACCATTCTCGCCGTGCAGTGGATGATGCCGCTGTTCTTCATCCTGTCGGGGATCGGAATCTACCACGCTCTGGCGCATCAGAGATGGCCGCACTACCTTGTCTCGCGAGTCAAGCGGCTTCTCGTGCCACTGCTGTTCGGCATCTTCGTGATCATCGCGCCCCTGCAGGTCTATCTGGAGCGCATCAGCAATAAGCAATTCGAGGGCTCGTTCTGGAGCTTCTATCCGCACTACTTCGAGGGCTGGTACGGCATTCAGGAAGGCGGCAACTTCGCCTGGATGGGAATCCACCTGTGGTATCTTGAGTTCCTGTTCGTATTCTCCATCATCACCCTGCCGCTGTTTCTGTACCTGCGGTCCCCTTCGGGCAGCCGCAGGGTCGGCTCGTTGACCCGCTTTCTCGGCAGACCCTGGGCGATATTCCTGCCGGCTCTTGCGATTGGCGTCGCAGAGTTTGTCGCCGAGTTGCCGCCGATCAACGACACCGTCTTTGGCAACGAGGGCTTCGGCGGCTGGAGCGCCCTGCCCTACCTCACCCTGCTCATCATCGGCTATGTGTTGGCGACTGACGAGAGGCTTGCTGAAGCAATGGAACGCCATCGCGTCCCTGCACTCCTGGCAGGCACCGTTTCCTTCGTCATCGCCTACTTCGCGTACAAAGCGAGTGAGCAATGGTCCCCGTTGCCCCGCGAGCTGCTCATGTCCTTTGTTCGCGGTATTCTCTGCTGGTCGTGGCTGGTCGCCATCTGCGGCTTCGCCGGCCGATACCTTCGATTCAGTAACGGCTTCCTGAAGTATGCCAATGAGGCAGTTCTGCCCTTCTATATCCTGCACCAGATGGTGATCCTCTCCATCGGCTTCTACGTGATCCGCCTCCACACCCACTTGTGGTTGGAGTACCTGATCATCGCCACCAGTTCCTTTGCCGTGATTATGGCGATCTACGAGCTACTCATCCGCCGAGTGAACATATTCCGTGTCTTGTTCGGCATGAGAGCTACCCGCCGCGTGCAGCCGATGCCGGCACCGCAGCCTCTTCCATCTGCTTGACGGCTATAGACGATGATCGCACATCAATCGTAGCCAGGGCTTTCGTATGTCCGGGCAGCATCCGCAAAACCAAAGCTTTGCCGATGGCGAATGGTCAAACCATCGGCAAGCTCGCGCTTGCCGCTGCCACCCAGAATTTGACGATGCGCCGCGAAGAGCGCACACGTAATCGGTGTCAACCAGGTTTTCGCGTGATGCGCAGGGCGATGGATTCGGTGAAGGAGGGGCTTTCGAGGGATCGGAGGCCGGTGGGATGGTCTACGTCCTCGTGTTTCAGGACGGCACCGTCCTCGGGGTTGAGCCAGTCGGCCTGCCATTGGCCGGGAGGGAGAGTCAGCGTCAGGGTGGTCGGGGAGCGGCCTTCCATATACAGGGCGTAGGCCTCGCCGGGGGCACTGAGGACGCGGGTTACGACGCCGGGACTGGCCTTGACGAAGTCTCGGTCCGGCTGAAACGCCGCCAAGTCGAAGGAATGGAGGAAATCGCTGAGGACCTTGAGTTGCTTGCGCAGGGTCGGGCTGCCACCGCCGGGGGCCTGGTTCGTGACGTCGGTGCCATCCTCATGGCTGACTGTGAAGCTGTAATCGAGGCTGTTGAACAAGCCGCCTCCGCTGAGCAGGAAGTTCCAGGCCTGTCGGCGGTAGGTGGCATCGGCCCGGCCGGCAAACCCGGACTCGTCGTATCCAATGACTTTCGGCATCGCGAGGTTCCAGATCGCGGCCTCGGGATAGGCATAGTGGAAATTGACGATGCTGACGTTCGGCGCGAGGTCGTCCGGCCGTACGGGCAGGCGGAAGTTCGCGATGTTCTGCGCGATCAGGTGCTTGTGCGGTAGACGCGACTCTTCATCGGTAATGATCTTCGCGATAGCGGCCTGCCATGCGACCGAGTGCGCCGTCGTTACCTCCACAGCGTTGGGGAACTGGCGCCTGTCGGTGAGATACGGGTTGATGATGTCGCCCATCACATGGTTGTCGGCCCAGGGCTCGTTCTGGATCTCGAAGAAGAGATTGTCGAAGCCGTTCAATTCGCGCACGAGCCAGCGAACGAGTTTCTCCTGGTACGCCATGGCCGGACCGTTGTCGAGCGTGTGGAGCTTCCTCCAGTCCTGCACGGCAAGGGCCTGGATGTTGTTCTGCGGATTGAACGGGTGTACGGCCCATTGCCTGTCGCTGTAGGTGGAGCAGAAGAGCGTCAGTTCGACGGCGATGCCCTTTTGCCCCGCCTCCGCGAGGAATTCCTTCAGACGGGCAAGATACTCCGAGCTGAACCGATCGAGATCGAACTTATTGCCTCCGCCCGCATAACCGGGTTCGTTGCTGTGAGCCCATGGGGCGATGAATCGGCCGGAGGCAGGCGCGAGAGTGTTGCGCTGAATGCCGAACGCCCCTACCGGCTCGACGTAGCTGCCGGAGAAGATACGCGTGTAATTCATGCCGTCGCGATGCAGCGTTTCAAGGTACCGAGGCCAGTCGAAGTCCAGGTTCAGCACCGCGCCGTAGTGCTCTGCGCTGGTGATCAGGGCGATTGCCTTGCCCCGCCATTCGAAGTACCGCGGGTTCTTCGGATAAAGACGGATGGGCGGTGCACTATCGTTTGCCGCAGAAGCCATCGCCGTCAGCATCAGTCCAATCGCAAGATACTTGCCGCAATGTCGCACCATTTGCTCCCCTTCCATAAGACAAGCCGTACCGACCCACAGCGCATAGTGTTCTCATCATAGCGGCCACTCAACCGGAAATCAAAGGCCGAAGCGCAGATGCGAGTACGCTATCCGGCTTCTTTCACGTGGCTGCGCAGGTAGTCGATAAGCTTCGGATGGTGCGTCGCCAGGATGTAATATGTGTCCTCGGTATCGTGCGGACGGCTATGGCAGAAGACGCAGAAAGTGATCGACTTCTGCGGCTGTGCAAAGCGGGCATGGATGACCGTATAATCCAGCCAGGAGCTTATTCCCTGCGTCTTCTGACGAGCATCCCACGGCTCATTGTCAACCTCGAAATACAGGAACTTCGGATGCCGCGCCAGCCCGGCGAGGACGGGACGAAGCAGGCGTTTGATCTCTCCGAGAACGTCCCCTGCCTTGCCGGATATGACCGTATCGCCCAGGCCGTATTTGTCCCGCAAGACGGAGATCGCCGCCTCAGGCTTGTCTGTGGAGGTCAGGCTCTTCACCAAAGCCTCCCGGCTCAGAACCTCTTCCGCGCTGTCTATAAACGGATGGGCGGAAAGGGGCTGGCCGAGGCGCTGCTCACACTCATTCAGAATTCTGCACAAGAGATGATCGGCTTCGCCGGCACGAGAATGGTTTGCTTTGACGTATTCAATACACGTCTGGAGAAGGCGTTCCTCGGACCAACGGAGGGCTCTGCAGACTTCAAGTTCAGTCGCCGGCCACGGGTCGATTTCCCCCGCCTGCGGCTTTTGCGAGTGTATGATGCAGATGAAAAGGCCGCGGTCGATCCCGACGGATTTGGTCCTTCGGCAAAAGCACAGGTGGCGCTCCAGGAGAGACGTCGGCGCGGAAGCCGGCATTCTCGACGCGGCCGGCGATAACATGTTCAATAGACTCATTGCTCCGTGTCTCAATTTCTCAGAGCTGCCGTCTGGAGAACGTTCTTTTGTACACTTATTCATACTGCAACCTCATGAATCTTTGAACTTCATACAGTAGCAGTACGCCGAGCCTGAGAAGTGGGTCGTACAGGAAAAGGCGTTTCCTCATGGAAGGGATTGGCTTGCCTGTCAGCCGGCTTGATGCTTGAGGGTCTGGGCCATGGCGAGGATGTGCTGGGGGCCTGTGCCGCAACAACCGCCGAGAATGCGGATGCCTGCGTCGAGGATTCGCCTGCACGCGGCTGTGAATTCATCGGGCATCACCAGATAGACAGCTTGTCCATCCACCAGCGCGGGCTTGCCGGCGTTCGGCTCGGCGAACACGGGCGTTTTCTTCCCGCAGGACCGCACACCGGCCACGAAGGCCTTCGACAGCTCGACATAGTCGTCGAGAGTTCCCGTGCCGCAGTTGAATCCGACGGCGCCGACTCCGAGGGAGAGCATCTTCGATATGGCTGTCGGAACGTCCACGCCCATCATCGTGCGAAATCCCGCGGCGCCTTTGTCGAAGGACATCGAGGCGAAGACAGGCAGGCCGCCGCCGGCGGTCCTGGCCGCGGTGATCGCGATCTCAAGCTCGTCCAGCGCGGTCATTGTCTCGATGATGAGTCCGTCGACGCCGCCCTGCCGCAGGCCGTTCACCTGTTCGGTAAAGGCATCCTTGACCTGCTCGGCCCGAAGGCTCCCGAGAGGCTCGAGGAAATCGCCGGTCGGACCGATGTCACCGAGCACGTAGCAGTCCTCGCCCGCCGCCCTTCGCGCCACCTCGGCCCCGGCCTTGTTGATCTCCAACGTTCTATCGGCGCAGCCGTGTCGGGCCAGGGCGTAGCGGTTGGCGCCGAACGTATTCGTGAGCACTGCGTCACTGCCTGCCTTGAAGTAGGCGCGATGGATGTCCAGCACGATATCGGGCGACTTCACGTTGAGCAAGTCATTGCACGAGCCGGGCTCGACCCCGCGGGCAAAGAGCTGCGTCCCCATCGCCCCATCCAGCAGGAATACGCCTTGTCTGATTCTCTCTGTCAGTTTTGGTCTGCTCATGTCTCACTCGCGGTCAGAATGAATTGGAGGGCAGGCAGCGCCGCCGCCCTATTGTTGACGAATCCACTTGCCATCAATCAGCATGTACACGTGCTCAAACTTGTCGGAATCAGGCGGATTGAAGAACACCCTCCTCTGTTGCTCGTTGGGTTTCCTCTCGTTCATGGAGGTCAGGGCGATATTGATCGAGTCTTGACGCTTCGTGGGCCCGATCGCCGTAACTCTCACCCGCGTCGGCACGCGAAAGCTCTCGGCCACAGGCTTGTATTCACCGAGCTCGGCCACAGCAACGACCTTCTGGCGATCGTCGAAGTACTCGATCTTGTGAACCAGGTAATCGCAGGCATACACGTGCACGCGTTTGACCAGCCGGCCGGCTTCGTTCCGCTTGGTGAGAATGTCGAACGCCCCTTCATTCTTCAACGACCAGCCGCCCTCGTTCGACTCATTGTCCGTAATAATCCCGAAGGCTTCCAGCACAACCATGGGGCTCATCATCAAGCCCTCGACAGTACGAGCCTCGGCCCACTCGCCGATGTAGTAACTGCTCATCTCCTTCGGCCGCAGCGCCAGCCAGAAGTTCTCTTTATTCGAGCCAATGATCACCGCTTTCGGGTCGGCCGCGATACTGCCCTGGATGTACGTCTCCCAGGGCGGGTTGAACCAGAGCGTCATGGGCAGGTTGTGCTGCTTTTCATTCTTGCTGTCCGGCTCGTAGTACTTCAGTAGAGTCTGGCCATTGGCGCGGAACGAAACCGCCTGCTGCGCCTGAGCAGCCAAAGCCGCCAGCGCCTCGTCTACATTCGCCTTGCCCGGGCAGACAGGCAGTCGAGGCCGGCCCGGAGCGGCACAGCCGCCGATGAATATCGCGGCCGCGAACGCAACGAACAGGCACGAGTTGGCAATAGCCCTGAATCTCACGATCTACAAGTCCATTTGCAGAATTTGTCCGATTTGCGACGAAAGCTGCTCGATCTGCCCCTCGTCCAGGTGGGGGTTGACCACTTCGACAATCTCCTTGTCGCCCGTCACGCGCAGGCACCAGACTTCCTGACCGTCCACGACTTTCGTGGCGTCGTATTTCAGGCGGCGTTTCCGCATGAGCACCAGGGCCAGCACGAACCGGAAGTTGATCTTGTCCGGATCGGTCTCCGTCGCCAGCCGCTCGAAGAAGGCCATCAGCATCCCGTCGTCGATGAAAAGCTCCTTCTTCTGATCCGCAGCCGCGAGCTTCGTTTTCCAGAAGCAGAACACACTCGGCTTGCTGTTTTCCCAGTACTCCGCGCTGAAATCCCGCCGTTCCAGGCCCTGCTCGGTCTCGATGAGGGCCCCGTAGTATTCCTGCCCGCTTTCAATCCTGTTCCCGCTGCCGCAACACTCGCCCAGCGGCCTTTTGATTTCCCAATCGCCCATATATCCCTATCTGCTGCTCCATGCAGGCTGTTATCCATTCCGCGTCTGCATTCAGACATCCTGCCCTAAGGATACACCAGTCTCCCTCATCTGGCAAGACGATAAGGGAGGCACCGCCATTGTCTGTAGATTGGCTTCGGCCGAGACAGGACAGTAGATTCACTTCCCCGATGCCCCAGACCGAGCTTTGGGAGAGAATATGGCAGGTCTTTGATTCCGGCCATATTCCTATGAATCCCATAGATATACTGATCTTTGCTGCCGGCGCTTCGTATCATGGGAATAGCCTGACAGGCCTGTTACGGCTGAATTGAGAACGAGAGACCAAACGACTGGCGTACTGACACAAGAGAAAGGAGCGATCATGACCGATGTACAATCAAGTCAACAGTTGTCGAGGCTGATGGTAGGCGGATGGATCACCCAGGCTGTTTACGTTGCAGCGGAACTCGGGATTGCCGACTTGCTCACCGACGGCCCCCGAACGGCCGAAGAGTTGGCCGAGCATACCCATGCACACGGCGGTGCGCTCTACCGCGTGCTGCGTGCCTTGGCCACCGTCGGCATCTTCACCGAGGACGCCGACCGCCGGTTCTCCCTGACACCGGTCGCCAACTGCCTGCGCAGTGACATCCCGGACTCCCTGCGGTCATTTGCCATCATGGTGGGAGCGGAATTCTATCAGTCCTGGGGGAACCTGTTGCATTCTGCTCGGACCGGCGAACCAGGGTTCCAGGAGAGGTTCGGTGTGCCCTTCTTCCAGTATATGACGGAGCATCCCGACCGACATGCCATTTACGATGCCGCGATGATGGTCCACGGTGTCGCAGAGACCGAGCCGATGCTGGACGCCTGCGACTTCTCTGCCTTTGGAACCGTCGTCGATATCGGTGGAGGCAACGGTCGCATGCTTGCGGCGATCCTCAACCGGCACCCAAGCGTCGAGGGGATCTTGTTCGACCTGCCGGCCGTTGTGGACCGTTCCCGAGCCATCATCTCGGAACTGGGCCTGTCCCGGCGTTGTCAGATTGTGGGAGGCGATTTCTTTGCATCAGTGCCGGCCGCCGATGCCTATGTCCTGCGACACATTATTCATGATTGGGAGGATGCGGAGGCGACCTCCATCCTGCATAACTGCCGGGACGCAATGAATCCTGACGGTAGAATCCTCGTGGTTGAGACGGTGATTCCGCCCTTAAACGAGCCCTGTTTCGGCAAATGGCTGGACCTGATGATGCTGCTCGTCAATGGCCGTGAGCGAACGGAAGAACAATACCGGCGGCTGTTCTCCCAGGCGGGGCTAACGCTGAGCCGCATCATCCCCACCGCGCATGAAGTCAACATCATTGAGGGAATTCGGGCCACATAAGGCCATACTGGCTGCATGCTATTGGCCTACACGAACGATGATGGAGCGAGCAAATGACGGCAGCGGCAGTTGGCCGCCGTCGATCTTGCCCTCGGACCAGGTGTCAGACCATGGATCGTAGATGC
The DNA here is from genome assembly GCA_963708075.1 of Sedimentisphaerales bacterium. Lineage (GTDB taxonomy): Bacteria > Planctomycetota > Phycisphaerae > Sedimentisphaerales > Anaerobacaceae > PLanc-01. The sequence goes on along the minus strand of OY970194.1, from coordinate 1,068,330 downwards.
GGATATGCGTGGGGCCCTGCGACGTAAGCTCAGCGGGCAGGCGGATTGTCTGGCCCGTCAGGCGTTCGGGCTCTTTGCTTTCGGCCAGTTCGGTCTTCCATGTATTCTGCGTATCACGGCACCAGGCGAGGAACGTGTGCCGGCCCGCCAGGGCGTAGATACGCAGGCGAGGGTGCTCGATGCGAATCACCCGGAAGTGCTCGGCGGGTGGGTCGATGTCCTTCACGGCTTGGGCGAAACGGCCGAACTGCCACCAAAGATCATTCTTCGCCACGTAATTGTCCCAGTGCCAGCAATGGCCCGGCCCGGCCGCACCGGCGAAGAACGGCGCGAACAGCACATCGTGCAGGATAATGCCGGCCTTGTCCCGCTCGTAGAGTTTGAACGGACCGCTGTGGCTCGGCTCGACCGCCCCGCTTTCGGCCAGCAGGACGGGCTTGCCCGAATTGAACTGGATCAGGGTCGTCACGGCATCCGCCGCCAGGACGTCCACCGGGCCGTGGCAGACCTCAAGCGACGCTCCCAAATCAAGATAGCGGTGCACCTGCGCGATGTCATTATTTGGGATCAGACAGAAGGTCCGGTACGTCTCCGTCTTGCGCTCGCTGTCGAAGCTGCCGAGACTCTGGATGGCCAGATTCTTCTGGAATCGCTGATGCAGAGCGTCCAGCATCTCCTGCGTCCAACTCAGCGCGACACCGCCCTGCTGCCACATTTCGGGCTTCCACATCTCCTGCACCGCGTCGAACTCATTCCAGAGTTCCCACGCGAAAATCGTCGGATCGTCGCCGCACCACTTCACGTACCAGTCCAGCTTCGTCTTGAACTGCTCGCGCAAGGCGGAACCAGCAAAGAAATCGACAATGTCCTTGGCCGGGCCGCCCTGGGATGCGTGATGGATGGGTTTGGACGCCCACGACTGCTTGCCATCACCGAGGTGGCGGAAGTGCTCCAGGGTCATCTTCACGCGAATATCATGCCGGCGGGCCATCGCCAGGACCGCCCGGATGCGTGTGGCCTTAGCGCTGTCGTACACGCCGCTTTTCGCATGCTCCACGTCGAAGAAACCGTTACTCAGCCAGATGCGGATGAAGTTGCCGCCATTGTCGGAGAGCTTGCGCATCCACTCGTCCATCCGGGCAAGGGCGGCCTTTTCGTCGCCGCCGGGCGGGGCGATCATGTTCAGCCCGATTGGGATATACGGCCGGCCGTCAGATAACTCGAAGTATCGCGGGTCCCGCGGACTCACGCGAACGTAACCCCCATCCATCTTTTGCCCCCTTGTGATTTGTGTCAGACAGAGCGGAATCAGCGAACAATATAGTGCTGTGCACAACACCTTCATGATTCAAACCTCCCGTTGCGCCCACAAAGGACGTTGCTGCGATCATACCACAGGAATCGCTCGTCCGAAAGAAGGTTATGGTGCGCCGAAGCGGCCGAGCCATAGCCATTGCTTCGACACCTGAAAGGCGATAGAATGTCGCACGGGATGATTCATCACGTGTACATTCTCGTCAATGTCATCGCGCCGCTGATGCTGCTGAGTTCCTCGTGCGCCCTGGCGGGGTCGTCCGACGAGTTCCTGGCGGGTCAGCCGGCGGGGGTCGTCAGGAGCGAGCTGATTCGCGAAGCTTCGGGCCTCGTGGCCAGCCGGCAGAATCCCGGCGTGCTCTGGGTGCACAACGACTCAGGCAGTGGCGCAAAGGTCTTTGCCATCGATACGAAGGGCGACCTGCTCGGCGTGTGCACGATCCGGGGGGCCACGACACGCGACTGGGAGGACATCGCCGTCGGTCCCGGGCCTGATCCCAACCGGCAGTATCTCTACATCGGCGATATCGGCGACAACCAGGCGAAGTACCCGGAGGTCAAAGTGTATCGGGTGGCCGAACCCAACGTGGACGCCGCCACGGCTTTTGGGACGATGACGATCGGCCCGGCGGAGATCATCCGCCTTGCTTACCCGGACGGCCCGCGGGATGCCGAGACGCTGCTCGTCGATCCGCTGACACGCGACATCTACATCGTCGCCAAACGGGAGCTGTTCTCGAAGGTGTACCGGGCCGGCTTCCCGCAATCTCTGGTCGGGCGGACCCGGATGGAGGCCGTGACCGTGTTGCCGTGGGGATTCGCGGTCGCCGGCGACGTCTCGCCCGACGGCCGCGAGGTGATCGTCAGGGGCATGTTCAACGCCTCCCTGTGGCCGCGTCCCGCGGGCGAGCCGCTATGGCATGCGTTTTCCGGAAAACAGACCCGTCTGCCCCTGGCGCACGAGCCCCAGGGCGAGGCTATCTGCTTCGACAGCAAAGGACGAGGCTACTTCACCATCAGCGAGGGGGTCCACCCGCCTTTGTACTACTTCGCCCGCACAAGCAAAGGAACGCCGGGAGAACCTGCGCCCGAAGAGCGCCGATAATCCCGCGCCCGCACGAACAAGCCACCAACGCCTCTTTTTTCGGGTCTGAACGCCTATTTCACTCCTTCTCTCAACCGGGCTTCGGTACGGTTTTTGGGGTAACGTCAAACATAGATTATATTTTATCTGAGGCGGAAATCAGCCGATATTTGGAAACGAGCAGTCAGCGATCCGGACTTGTTATGAAAACACAGGCACCGAAAACAGATCAGAGCACAGGACAGGGTGAGAGCAGAATCTCCGCGATGCTTTCCAACAGCACGAGACTTGAGCTCGTCGTCGTGGCAGCGGTGTTGCTCGTGCTGATGCTCTACAGCAAGCCGCCAAGGTCCGGAAATGCGGAAGTCACTACCGGAAACGCGGAAATGCCCGCCCCTGCCATTGCGGACGCGGTACAAGCCGCGATGCGGGCCAGCGCCGAGGCAGCCGGGCTCGACGAGATGCCGCCTGTGGATGTGCAGCCGCGAACCAAACGCGTGGGCATCGTCGATGCGAGGAACTGCGGCAATCCGAAGTACAAGGACCTCATGTACGGTGAAGTCACCGTCCGATGGGTCTGGAACGGCGGAAAATTCGTCCCGCAGAAGGTCTGCGTCGTCGATGAGGGCAACGGCGTGACCAGCGTCTGGAGCTTCGACCAGCAAAACGGCGTCACAGTCACCGAACGCCAGGAACCAGTCGATACCCTGTAACCGCACGATCCGCCGACGCGAGTCCTGTCGGAGGCGGTTCCTACCTCACAGCATTCCCAGCCGTCGCTTGCACTCGTTGAGCATGTCCGCTGTGCGAGTGGCGCCGACGCGCGTGACGCCGATGGCGCGGACCTCCAGGAGCTTATCGAGGTCGCGAACACCGCCCGCCGCCTTCACCTGCACGTGCTTGGGCGAATGTTGGCGCATCAATTTGAGGTCCTCGATGGTCGCGCCGCCGGTTCCGTACCCGGTGGATGTCTTGACCCAGTCGGCCCCGAGCTTTCCGCAGATCTCGCACAGCTTGATCTTCTGGTCGTTATTCAGGTAGCAGTTCTCGAAGATCACCTTGACCTTCTGGCCTCGCTTGTGCGTCACGTCGATCACGGCGCCGATATCCCGGCGGACGTACTCCCAGTCACCGCTGAGGGCCTTGCTGATGTTGACCACCATGTCCAGTTCCTGCCCGCCGTCGGCGAGGGCCTGCTCCGCCTCCGCCACCTTGATGGCCGTCGTGTGCCCGCCGTGCGGAAAGCCGATTGTCGTGCTCGCGTTTACCGTGCTGCCCTTGAGGATCTCGGCACACCTCTTGAGATAGTAGGGCATGATGCAAACGCTGCCGGTGTCATATTCGAGCGCCAGCTTGCAACCTGCTTCAAGCTCCGGCACGGTCAACGTCGGATTCAGCAGGGAGTGATCGATCATCTTGGCAATATCCAGGTACGTGTAATCCATCGCTTACTCCTAGTCTGTCAGCGTTCCCCAACAACGGTTCGGGATTCGATATGTTCCACAAGGTCCTCCGGCTGCCACCACGTGGGCTTCAGCTTGCAGGGACTGAAGAGCTTCTCGGCCTGGTCGCGGTAGTGAGGCGAGCTCGGACGGTCGCTCTGTGCGATGGGCACGTAGGTCCAGCTTCGCACGGGCTTGCTCAGTACAATGATTTGCGTCGAGGTCTGGCCGTGATCCCCCCAGCGCATATGGTCGCTGCGCTCGCGTCCGTAACCGATATTGCGAAGAGTCGTCGTCCCGTAGTCTCCGCCTCCCCCCAAAGGCCACGAGACATCATCGCGCCCCACCCGGAACATGTCGCCATAGGCGGCATCGAGCGAGCCGCGATCCGCCTTGAGCCTGGCTATCGCATTAGCAAATGAGTCGGCCGCCGCCTGAAGTTCCTCATCGCTGAGATCAATTTGCGGCGCGGGCTTGCCCAATGCAGCCAGATAACAATCGATACGACGAGCCGCGTCCGATACCGCCTCGGCTCCATGATCCGCGACGAGTTGTCTGCGCCAATAATAGTACTTCAATGCGGCTTTGGAGTCGTGGCGAAGCTCCCCGTCCCAGGAGAGTAGTTCCTTGACTCCTGCAGTATAGTCCGCATCGGACTGGTGCGACGAGCCAAATGCCGCATCGGCACGCCTGAGCACCTCCAGCCATCGCTCGACGCCATACGGATGGACATCGGTGGCATAGGCCTGGGCCTCTTCGATAGTGACGGAGGCGTCCGCCTGGAGAAGCTGCACGGCGCGAGACCCGCGCTGATTTGTCGCGCCGGCGGACGAGCCGTAGAGATACGACACCGTCTTGTCCGACGAGAACGGGCTGTCCACCATCATGACGTCCGGCGAGATGTTGCAGTTCTGCATGTAGCCCTGCGGAGGATTCAGTACCTGCAGATGGTCCGAGGCGGGATGCAGTCCCTGCCATTCCGTGGCCGACGTGGAGCCATCGACGGGCCTCGACCAGTCATACCCCGAAGGCCGGCGAGGCACTCGTCCGGTCCGCTGATAATAGATATTGCCCGAGGTATCGGCGACCATAACATTCTGCGGGAAGAGCTGCCGCATGCTCATCGCCTGCACGGCCCCGGAGTAGTCTTTCGCCGTATTGAGCTCGTACCAGGCCTCCGCAAGCTGCACTTCCTCGGCATACGCCATCTTTGCGGCATAGGCTTTGCCCTTGCGCATCGCCACGATTGGGCCGTGGTGCGAAGACCAAATGGTGATCTTCTGCGGCGGCGCCCCCTTCACCTCCAGGGTCGCTTCCCGACGGCTCAACGTCCGCCATTGCCCGTCAAACAGGTACTTCGTGGGATCGTCGTCCTTGAGCGTCAGCTCGTACACATCGGCAGTGTCGGGCCCGCCCGTGGTCATCGCCCAGGCGACGTTCGCGTTGTGCCCAAGGCCGATGTAGGGACAACCGGGCAACGTGAATCCACTGCCTTGCAGCACACCCGCATGGATACGGAACTCCCAGAACCGCGATGGGCCCCACCAGGACAGATGAGGATCGATGCAAAGGATGGCGGCTCCTTCGGCGCTCCGCCCGGGCGAAACCGACCACTGGTTCGATCCCCGGGACACTTCATCAAAGCCCGGCTGTACGCCTCCGGCCTGCAGGTCATCGAAGACCTGCCCCACGGACCAGCCGTACAGGAAGAGACGGAAGAACGCCACTACCATGTACTCGTCCACCTTGCGGTCGCCCCACCAGACGGGAATATCACGCGTGTGAACGGCGTAGAAATCGTTGACGCCTCTTACGTACGCCCGCACCTGCTCCTGAATCTCCGGCCGAATTCTGTCGAAGTTCCGCTTGCTCGTGCCGTAATTGTCCCACAGGAGCGAAACCATATCGGATTCAACGCCCGCGGGGCCGTCGAACTTCGCGCTCTCGCCCATCGCCCGCATGTAGTTCTTCAGAAGCTCCTCGGGCCGATCCTGGGCCTGTGCCCACCCCATCGCATAGAGACCCGCTTCGGCCGTAGGTGCATAGATATGCGGAACACCCCAAGTGTCGCGATAGACCACGGTTTTGCCGACATCGGCGCCGGTGCCAGGCAGCTCCGCCGCAGCCACAAGTGAGGCGCCCATGAATGCGCCGACGAAACAGGTGAGAATCCACCGCTGTGAAGTCTTCATACGGCCCTCCCGTTTACGGCATGTACTGAAGCAGGAATCGAGCACTCTGCTGCAACGCGGCCTTGCGAGTGGTCAGAGAACCCTCGTACGCCCGGTCCTCCACCTCCACGCAGACCGGCCCTTTGTAGCCAATGTCGCCCAATACCGAGCAGAAGCGGCCCCAGTTGACCTCACCGAGCCCGGGCAGCTTCGGCGTGTGGTACTGCAGGGGCGTGGCGAGGATGCCGACGTCGTCGAGCCGCTGGCGATCGAGACGCACATCCTTGGCGTGGACGTGGTGGATGCGGTCCCGGAACTCCCACAGCGGCTTGATGTAGTCCATGTGCTGCCAGACCATGTGCGAGGGGTCGTAGTTGAGCCCGAAGTACTTGGACTGGATTTCCTCGAACATCCGCCGCCAGATCTTCGGGCTGTGCGCCAGGTTCTTGCCGCCCGGCCATTCGTCGTTGGAGAACAGCATCGGGCAGTTCTCAATGCCGATCCGCACGTTGCGGTCCTCGGCGAACTCGACCAATGGCGGCCAGACCTTCTGGAACCTCGCCCAGTTCTCCTCGACGGACTTGGTCCAGTCCCGGCCAATGAAGGTGGTGACTTGTCCCACGCCGAGCAGGGCCGACGCCCGGATCACCCTCTTGAAATGGGCCAGCACCTGCTTCGCTTCGTCCCGGTCGGGACTCAGGTAATTCGGGTAGTATCCGAGCGAGCTGATCGTCACGCCGGAACTCGCAAGGAGCTTACGCACCTCGTCGGCTTCCCTGGGCCCAAAGTCCGTGACGTCGAGATGCGTCACGCCGGCATATCGTCGCTCCGCCTTGCCCTTCGGCCAGCACATCAGCTCCACGCACGAGTAGCCCGCCTCGAAGGCGAACTCGACCACTTCTTTCAGCGACAAGTCCGGCAGAATCGCACTGACGAATCCGAGCTTCATGAACGTCCTCCTTTCACGGCTACCCATTTCCCCTGGCGATGGCTCTTCAGGATGGCCTCGCAGAGCAAAATCTCGCGGTGGCCGTCCGCAAAGGTGGGGAACGTCGGCGCCGCCGAGAAGTCCCCCGCCCTGATATAGTCATAGAACGCCCGGAAGCACTGCTTGAACGTGTCCGGGAAGCCTTCGTTATGCCCGCCGGGATAATTGATGAACCGCCGGGCCCGATCCGACACCAACGCCGGATCGCGGATCAGGCTCTCGTTGGGCTTGTCGCGATGGCCGATCCACATCTCGTTCGGCTGCTCGCTGCACCAGGCCAGGGCCTGCTCGGAGCCGGCGATCTCGTACCGCAGGCAGTTCTTCCGCCCCGCCGTCACCTGTGACACCCACAGGCAGCCCCTGGCCCCGCCCTCAAAGCGAAGCAGGATGCAACCGTAGTCTTCCGTAGCGATGTTGATGGGCTCCGTCCGGACGCGCTTCTTCTGCTGCTTGCCCTTGAAAGTCTCCACCTCCCCCAGCGGCCTCTGCCGCACGGGATGGACGGTGGACAAATCGGCACAGACGGCCTCCACCTCCAACCCGGTGATCGCGTGCACCAGGTCCAGCCAGTGCGTCCCGATATCGGCGACGGCCCGCAGCTCACCGCCCTCCTCGGCAAGCACCCGCCAGTTGTAGTCGGTCGGGCGGAACAGCCAGTCCTGCACGTAGCTGCCGCAGACGGAGTAGATGCGCCCGAGGTCGCCCCGCTGCATCATGTCGGCCGCCTCGATATTGAGCGGATAATACCGGATATTGTAGTTCACCCCCGCCACAAGGCCCGTGCGTCCGGCCAGTTTGACAAGCTCGGCCGATTCACGCGAGTTCATCGCCAGCGGCTTCTCGCACAGCACGTGCTTGCCCGCATTCAGCGCCGCCTTGGCCATCGGGTAATGCAGCCGGTTCGGCGTGGCAATATGCACCACCTGCACGCCCGTGTCGGCTAATATCTCTTCGAAGCTCCCGTAGGCCTTGGGCAATCCCAGCGTTTTCGCCGCCCGCTGCGACTCCTCGTCCGACACCCCCAGAATCCCGGCGACCTCCACTCCCGCCCGCTTCAGCCCTTCCACATGCACCGGCCCAATAAACCCAGCTCCTACGACAGCCGTGCGAATATCCGTCATATCTGTATCTCCTTATGGTCACTCAGTACCGACCCAAACGGTAGCAGCGAACACCGATTCTGTCAACGGCGATCATATCCCCCCCCAACGCCCCTGCTTCTGATCCCCGGTTTCAGCGTGACTTCAAACGTGTAGATCGAGAGAGCAGCGTCACCAGAATACACCCTCCCCCGCTCCTAACACCAATGCCCAGAAGGAAGCAAGAAATGTGATGAACGTAACAACCGCCGCTATCCAGAACCGCCAATGGTCAACTGTTGTTGCGATCGACAAACGCGCGTCATCCACCTTCCCAGCCATGCCCTCGGGTACCTTGCCAAGCAGAATCCGCTGGCCCCTTCGCAACCATCCTCCGACGAGAATCGCAAGGGCCGTCACCGCCTCTCCTGCTATCATATACCAAGTGGGGACTTGTCCAAGATTCCTGTTCCTGCTCACGAAGTATACAGAGACCACCAGCGTGAGAAGCGCAAGTCCAATCGCATGCTCGACCTCTCTTCGTCGAGCAACGACCCCCGTCACAAATCCGGCGGCTATGGACCAGACTGCAGATACTGCCAGCGTGAAAAGGAGCCACCCCGCGGAAAGTGGCGCTCCGGGCGTGAAGCCTTCCGCGTTGAACAGGGCGAATACGATCACTGTCAGGATGTAACCGCCAGTCACGACGATCCACCCCGACGCGATAGCGACTGCGCTTCGTAGAATTCCTCTACTCACGTGTGTCTCTCCGGATCGCGCCATACGCGGGCCGTGCGTCCGCCGGCTTCACAACCGGCTGTCTCGCGAGCGTTCTCTCTGAATCGGATGTCCCATGCATTCCCAGCAACTTAGTCGCCCTTGCTTACGAAGGCCATGGTAACACGGTCTGTCGGACCGCTCAAGAGGGTTGGCAACGAATCCGCGTCCGGCGTCCAGCCCGGCCGGAGCTGCCCGTCAGGGTTCGGAGGTGGTCAATAACACGGCGACCCCATCGTGGTCGCCTGCCGTGAACGTCGGGTCGCCGATTAAGACGTTGTCCAGATCTAAGAAGGCTTTGATCTTGTAGTCTGTCTTCATATCCAGACGCTGCGATAGATCGTCACGCGCCTGATTGAATGACGCGTAGCAGTGCTTCACCTTCTCCAGCAGGTCCATGCGTTCACGACTGAATGCCCCGATGAAAAGCCACGCGCCGCGGTAAGGATGCGGCCCGAACATCCGCCCGTGATTGTTGTCCGTTTCAAAGGGTTCATTCGAAAACGCCTGCTTCTTGCCATCTGGAATTTGCTCGTAAACGACCCCATCGATATAGGCGAGATATCCTGTCGAATGCCGCTCTCGGACGAGGTAGCCGGCCGCGGCGAAGTTTTGCAGCAAGCGTTTCCGCGCCTCGTCAGCCGACCCCGCCGTCGTGTCCATGATGATGACATTGATCGGCTCCCTTAGACGCTTGCCCCGATACAGTTCGCCCAGCCAGTGTGCCGGCTCATATTGTGCATCGAACATCCACTTGCCAATCTGTGGCAGCCCGCGTGGATACGCCACCGCCTCAGGCGCCGGCTGCCACGGTGGCGGGACGGGCGTCGCCTTGCCGTTAGACGCGCATCCGGACAAGCACGATCCTATGACCAGCGTCCAGCATATCCACAGGCACCGCAATATCTTTCGCCGGTTTGTCATCCCGTCAAATTCCTGCGTCGCGGCTGTCCTTCCCGAATCATGTATCGTGGGCACTCGCCACATCTGACTTTCCATCAGTTGTCGCCGCGATTATACCCGGCAACATCAGGCAATCAATAGGGGCGGTAAAGACGAGTGGTTGACACTATCCGGCCGCGGCCGGTTCAAGTATGCTATGGGTTTGGGTTCAATAAGGAGAATTGTGATGATGTGTCTGCGGTGGATATCGTTGGTTCTCGTCTCGGTGATGCCGTGTGTTGCTCTTGCTGAGGGCGAGATGCGGCCGTTTGTTATGGACTGGCGGGACAATTCCTCGCCCCTGGTCGATCTGTCGTCGTTTCTTGATCCGCCGGCCGGCAAGAATGGGGCCATCGGGATCAAGGATGGACACATGGTGACGCCGGATGGGAAGCGGTTCAGGATTTGGGGCGTCAATGTCACGGGGGCGGCGTGCTTTCCATCGCGGGAGGATGCCCCGGTTGTCGCGACGCATCTGGCACGGTTTGGGGTCAACTGCGTACGATTCCATTTCCTGGATTCGAACTGGTCGCCGAGTCTGTTTGTGCGGGGCAGCGACAATACCCGCTCGCTCGATCCCAGCCAGTTGGACACGCTCGATTACTTTGTCGCGGAGTTGAAGAAACGCGGCATTTACACGAATCTGAACCTCAACGTGGGACGCACCTTCCGTAAAGGCGACGGCGTGAAGGACTACGAGTACCTCAGCTTTGCCAAGGTCGTGAACTACTTCGATGAGCAGATTCAAATGCTGCACAAGGAATATGCTCAGCAGCTTCTGACGCATCGTAATCCGTACACGGGCAACGAGTATCGCCATGAGCCGGCCGTGGCTACCGTGGAACTGGTCAATGAGAACTCGATTGTCGAGGCGTGGTTCAGCGACCGGTTGCTCGGCAAGAATACCCAGAAGAACCCCGGCACGTGGACCGACATCACGGCGCCGTATGCGGAGGAGCTTACGGAGAAGTACAACGCGTGGCTGCGGGAGACGCTCAGCCCTGAGGAGTTGCGCGAGCTGCGGCGAGTTGCAGGCGTGGCCGAGGGCGAGCCGATTCCGCGTCTGATCAAGGCACAGTTCAAGGACGCCCCCGCCAGACGCTTTCACACCGAGGCGGCGTTCTACATGCATCTCGAACAGGCGTATTTCAAAGGCATGTACGACTACCTGAAGAACGAACTCGGCGTGAAGTCTCTCATCGCCGGCACGAGCGACCACAATCACTACAACAGCGGCTATCCGCTCCTGGCTTCGACCAGCGAATGTGACATCATCGACGGCCACGTCTACTGGCAGCACCCGAACTACACGACCGACCCGAAAACTCGAAGGCAGGGCTTCACCATCGGCAATACTCCGATGGTGAACGATCCGCTGAACTCGACAGTCGTGCAGTTGTCGCGGTCGGCGATGGCGGGCAAGCCCTACACGGTGTCGGAGATCAACCACCCGTTCCCCAACGAGTACGCCTGCGAGGGCATCGGCATTCTCGCCGCGTATGCGGCGTTCCACGATTGGGACGGCATCTTCCTCTACACGTTCGAGCACAAACTGCCACGCGAGTGGACCGCGCGGATGCCCAGCCACTTCGAGATTCGGCCGGACCCGGTGAAGATGATGAACATCGCCGCTGGTGCGTGCATCTTCCTGCGAGCCGATGTGCAGCAGGCGAAGGAGACTGTCCGCCGGTCCTATTCACCTGAGCAGATCCGTGAGAGCCTCCGCCTGGCCTCCTCGCAGCGACCGTTCTTCACGCCCGGATTCAACCCCGCCCTCGCCCTCACACATGCGACGCGAATCCAGGGCTTTGGGGAATCCGGCGGGCCATACCCAAGCGCGGACGCGATAGACACAATTACTTCCGACACGCGCGAGCTTGCGTGGCATCGTGATCAGACAAAGCAAGGACTTGTGACTATCGACACGGATAGATCCCAGGCGGTCATCGGATTCGTCAAGCGAGCCGACAAGCCGCTAAAGAACCTTGCGGCCACCGTCGAAAATGAATTCTGTTCCATCCTCTTGACATCGCTGGAAGACAAACCGATTGCGCAGGCGAATCGGCTGCTCCTCGTGACCACCGCGCGTTCGGCCAACACGGCCATGCAGTGGAACGACAAACGGACGACGCTCACGGACTGGGGAACCGAGCCGACGGTCATCGAGCCGGTCAAGGGATTCGTCGTTCTGCGAGGGGTCGAGCAAGCGAGACAGATTGAAGCCGTCCCTCTCGATAGCGGCGCCAAGCCGATTGGGGAACCGATCCGGGCAGAGAAGGCACAGGACGGCTATCGCATTCCAATAGGTGACCCGGCTACGCCGTGGCATCTTATCCGCATCGTGCGATGAGCTATGTCTTGTGTTCAAAGATGGGATTCAGAGCCTGAGCCATCTGTTGCAGGGTCTGCTTCTCCTGCTGCGAGACCGGGCGAAAGCCCATCGCCAGTTCCACTGCCATGCGAAAGAGCGATTCTTCGCCCGGCGGAATGGCCGCTGTGACTGGCTGGCTCAGCGTGAAGTACAGAGCGAGTTTAGCTTCGTCACGCTCCGTCAGCGGTTGGTACCAGCACTTCGGGTACTGTCTCCGCGTGGGATCGTCCTTCGGCCACTGCTGTCTGGCTAAAGCCTTGAGGGCGAGCCTCGCCACGCCCTTGGACTTGGCGGCCTCCATCACGCGCGGGCCGAAGCTGCCCCTGTAAAACGTCGCGAAATTGATCGGGAACAGGATCGAGTCGAACTCGTACCGCTCCATCGCCGCCAGCGCCGCTTCCTCCGAGTGCGCAGAGAAGCCGATGTAGCGAATCCGCCCGGCCTTCTTCGCTTCGAGGAACGCCTCCATGGCACCATCCTTGCCAAAGGCCGTATCTACGTCCTTCCGGACATCGGAGATGGCGTGAAGCTGGTAGAGATCGACATGATCGGTCCGCAGCCGCTGGAGCGATTCCTTCAATTCCGCAGCGGCACCATCCTTCGTTCGCCGTTCGGTCTTGCAGGCGAGGAAGACATTTTTGCGATACGGCTCCAGGGCGGGCCCGAGTTTGATCTCCGCGTCCCCGTAACTTGGCGCGACATCGAAATAGTTGACGCCTTTTTCAACGGCCTCCGCAACGAGCCGATTCGCCTGCTCCTGCTCGACGCCGCTAACCACGATCCCGCCGAAGCCAATGATCGACAATCTCTCCCCCGTGTCCCCGTACGCGCGCTGCGGCAGCTTCGGCGCGTTGCCGCAATAGCAGCCTGGTCCGCAATCGTTCGTCTCGGCAGCATCACCCCGTGGCACGAGTCCCCCGGCTACGACCGAGCCCGCGCCGACTGCACCCTTCATCAAGAACTCTCGTCGTTTCATGCGTCTATGCCTTACACAGTATTCGAATGCCTTATGTACGCGTGCCGGCGTCCACGCGTTCAATTACAGGTGCCAGGGACTGCGCCAGGAGCGGGTCAACATGCGATTGGCCTCGGCGTCGTCGACAAACTGCTCGACGGCCGGGTCCCAGCGGAGCTTACGGCCCAGACGCATCGCGATATCGCAAATGTGGCAGACCGTATCGGTGCGCACCGCCGATTCAATGGACGACACGGGCGTCGTTCTCGTCCTGACGCAATCGAGGAAGCTGCCCCAGTGATCGGTGCTGACTGTCAGGTGTCGCTCGTCCGGGCCGATACGCTCCTGCAGCAGTGATTTGGGTTCCGCCTCGATGACGCCACGCTCCACAAAGACCCAGCCGTCAGTGCCTTCGAAGAGCACGCCCTGCCGACGTTTGATCTTGTCGATAAACTTCACGACGACACCATTCGCATACTTCCAGGTCATGTCCCAAGCCGTGGCGCAGTCGTAAAGGCCCTCGTCAGGGAATTCACCGGTCCCTTCGACCTCCACGGGCCCGCTGTTGTCAGAATCGGCGCCCCACTGGGCGATATCCACGTGGTGAATCCCCCAGGTGGTGATCCAGCCGAGCGAGAAGTTGCTGATGTGGCCCCATTCGCCGCAGTTGCCGATCACGCCGGCTGTGAAGGGCATCCAGCGGGCGGGCCCCACCCACATGTCCCAGTCGAGCCACGATGGCACAGGCGAGGGCGGAACGAGGCCGACGGCCCGGCTGGCCGGCACCGAGACGACAATCCTCTGGAGCTTGCCGATCCGCCTGTTCTGCACCAGCTCACAGGCGAAGCCGAAATTGCGGTCCGAGCGCTGCTGCGTGCCAAACTGAAACACCCGATCGTAGCCACGCACAGCCTCGCGCAGCGCGATGTCGTCTTTGACGCTGAGCCCCAGCGGCTTTTCCAGGAAGATGTCCTTGCCCGCGCGAGCCGCCTCCACCGATTGAAGCACATGCCACTGGTCCGGACTGGCGATGGATACGGCATCGATGTCAGCCCGTGCCAGCACCTCCCGATAGTCACGATATACCGCGCAGCCCGTGTCGCCGTATTGCTCGTTGACGATCTTGCGGGCCTCTTCCAGCCGATTGGCGTTCACATCGCACACGGCGACGACCCGGCAACTCCTGTGCCCCAGGAAGCTCCGCATGTTCTCCTTGCCCCGCCCGCCGAGGCCGATACAAGCCATGGTGATCCGGTTGCTCGGGGCCTCCGCGCCCTCGCCTCCAAGCGCCGATGCAGAGATGACATGCGGAAAGGCACAGACGCCTGTCACACCTCGCAGAAAGGTACGTCGCGTCACGTTTTCCCGGTTCTTCACAGCGACCAGCCCTTCCGGTATTCCCGCTTCAGTGCATCGTTTGCTTCTGCCGAGTTCACCACCTTCGTCAAGATCGGGTCGTATTCAACGGGCTTGCCAATAAGCGTGGCGACGTTGCCGAGGAGCACGAATTCCGCCAAAGGCCCACCGTAGTTGAAATCTGACATCGCCGCCGGCCCGCCCTTGACCGCGTCGAGCCACTCGCGCTCATGGCCCGGCGAGCGAGGCAGCGTCCGGGCCGGTCCCTGGAAGTCCTTGAACGTGTCCTTGGGCAAGAGCGAAAACGCCGCGTTATGCCCGGTGGAGTGGATCATACCCTTGGTGCCCGCAATCACACAGCCGGCATGGTCCGCCCATTTCTTCTCGCCCGTATCACCCCAATCGAGCTTGTAGCCGATCATCTCTTCCACGTGCTCACGGCACTGCGGGGCCTTGCCGGAGCCGTTGTACCAGTTCACGGTGATCGCGGGCAGCTCACCCCGCGGCGGGATCTGGTATCGCAGGACCTCCCACTGGGGGAATGTGTGCTGATGAACCCCCGAGACCTCCGGCTCAATACGAATTACGCAGGACTTTGTCCCTTGCGATCCGCTTTGCCAGAGCGAGTCGATTTTGAGTCCCTTGAACACCACGTTCATCGTGTGCGAGGCCCAGTTGCCAAGCTGGCCGGTGGCGAAGTCGCGCCATGTGTGCCATTCGGCCCAACGCGAGTTATACGGCCGCCATGTCGCCGGGCCCAGCCACAAATCCCACTTCAGGTAGTCCGGCACGGGGTGTTCGTCCGTGGGCAGCGGCCGCTCGCCCGAGCCGCCGTTGGTGTTCCACACATGCACCTCGCGGATGTCCCCGAGCACGCCGGCCCAGATCAACTCGACCGCCCGGCGAAACGCCTCGCTGGCCGTCCCCTGGTTGCCCAGTTGCGTCGCGACCTTCTTTTCCGCCGCCAGGTTGCGCAAGACGCGAGCCTCATAGACATCGTGCGTAAGCGGCTTCTCGCAGTACACGCCCTTGCCCATGTGGATGGCCATCGCGGAGACGACCGCATGCGTATTGTCCGGCGTGGCGACGCAGACCGCGTCGATCTGCTTATCCATCTCTTCCAGCATCTTGCGAAAGTCCGAGTACTTCTTCGCCTCCGGGATCGCCTTGAAATATGGCCCCGCTTTGCGTTCGTTCACATCGCACATGGCAACCACATTGGCCATCTGCGGCATGGTATCCGAGAACCAACTCCCCCGCCCCGCCACCCCAACCAACGCCACATTCACCCTGTCATTAGCCGCATAAGTCCGCGCGGACCTGTTCGCGACCAGAATCAACCCCGCCCCGCCCAAAGCCGCACCCCGCAGGACCGCGCGACGTGTTATCGATGCTGCCATAGTCCGATCTCCTTCGATGCCGTCCACTGGATCCTGTTCATACGACAGAACGATGGTACCGTCCCGCCCGCCGGCGTGCAACCTCCCGCATACCCCTGTGTGCACCCTCTCGTAGGGGCGGGTTTCAAACCCGCCCATCCTTTGAAGCGAAGCACGCCAGTCTCTCACCACCCTTTGGCCGCCTCTTCGGCGTCGGCCAGTTCTTCTTTGCGGCGACCATAGCCGTGTTTCTCGATAAGCCGCCGGGCCTCGGCGAGGTCGGCCTGCAGCGAGTCCCAAGGATACTTCGTTTCCGCTCTCCGCGGTCCAAAGAGCCTGGCTCTGTAGAGGTGGATGTCCGCAAGAAATAACGGCATGGGACCACACTCGGCGATTTCCCAGGCTTCGTCTATGTCGCTCTGCGCGCTCTCGGGGCCGGTGAGCATGCCGGTGAGAGTCCGTAGCCAGGCCCGGGTGAGCAGGCCGCGGGGGATGTGGTGCGTCGTGGCGGCGTGCCGGAGGCTGGCCACGGCCTGTTCAATTTCGGATTCCGACTTGCGGATTGCGGATGTTTCGAGGACGGCTCGGTAGAGCGCCGCACGCCCCAAGGTGAGGTGGTCGAGGGCGATATCGAGGAGAGAATAGGTAGGAAGACCGGTTGTCCGTTTCTCAATCGATCCCGCACGCTGCTCAACGGCACGGCACACCTCGACCAATTCTATCCTCAGTTTTCTGTCCACTGATTTCTGGTTCACCTGCCACTGCCACGCGGCACGCTCTGCCTCCGTCAAGAGCAGGTCGCAATACAGGAAACCCTGAAGTGAATACAGCAGCGGGTAGTTGGGCTCCCGCTCAGCTTGCATGCCTTCAACCTCCTGAAAGAGTTTCGCCGCGCCGTGGCGGTTGCCAGCTTGGTACAACATGTTGGCGTGTTGGACGCGAGACACACAGCGCCAAAACGCATCACCACTGCGGTCGGCGTAGGTCACGGACTGCCCGGCGTCCCTCACCGCCGCGGCCACCTCGCCCAGCGTCAGCTCCAACTCGCTCAGGTTGCTGGCACCAACGGCGGCGTGCTCCCAGTCCTTGTTGCTCGCGGCCCAATCGGTCGCAGTGCGTATCGGCTCGAGAGCCTCAGTCAGCCGACCCAAGGCGCGAAGGTAGGCGGCAGCGTGGCTCAGGAGCCAAGCTTGTTCAGATTCTCCAAGTGATGACCAGACACGGGTCCACGGTTGGTCCAAGAAACATGGGATGACTCCCAAGTCGGCACCGAAGGCAGCGAGTCTATTGAGACTATATGCATCGTTCCTCCACTTGATTCGCGCGTCATAGACCTTCAGAAGCGTCTCCTGCTGTAACCCCGCCTGACAGCCATGGACTACGGCTTGGTAGAGCGGCTGAAGGGCTTCGAGGGTCGGCTGGTCGCCTTCCTTCGTGGTCGCGAAGAGGTGTTCGTAGAGCCGCCGGTGGGCCGCACGCCAGGCGTCAGGTTGTTGCGTGCGCAGTTGCCGGGCGAAGTATTCGCGCAGGTGCGGATGCGCATCGAGCGAGACGAGCACGCCGGCTGCATCGCGGTTCACCGTGAGCAGCTTCGCGGCTTCGAGCTTTGTCAGTGCAATATTCCGTTGTGCATCGTTCAGCCCAAGCAACGGCTCGGTAAGGGTCGGGATGGGTTCGCCCGTCCATAGAGCCGTCAGGCAATCGGCGGTTGCCGGACGGTCGAACAAGCCCAACAGCCGCAGCAAAGCCAGCGCACGCCGTCCTTTCTTGTTTTCCTCTTCATTCTTCCCGCCGGTTTCAAACCACTTCGCATAGGCATCCATGACGTGGAAGGTGTGGTTAAGGTGCTCAGGGATGACCTCGATTTCGGCATCTGCTTCCTCCAGCTTCACGAGATCGCGTTTGCGGATGTCGCCGCCGTGGCGCGTGGTGCAGGTAGGAGCCGAGCAGGGTCAGGGTGAGGGCGTGGCCCTTCACGTCTTCGACCATCGTCTCGAATTCCTTCGCCGTGCCGCGCACGCCGAGGGTCTTCAGCAAATGCACGCCGGCGTCGCGGGACAGGCGAAGCAGCTTCACCTCCGGCGCGGTGGTCTGCCAGAACGCCTTCAGGTCCGGGAGCGAATACCGGGTGGTGACGACACACAGGCCGTGGCTGGCGGTGGCCAAGGCCCTGCAGCAGCGCGGCGATGCCCTGGTCCTTGAGCTGGCCCGGCGTGGGCGAGGTGGGCGCGTATTGCAGCGGCTCGAGGCCATCGAGGATGAGGAGGCTGCGCCGCTGGCCCACGAGGTGGGCGAGGCGCTGGCCTTTCTCGATGCGCGCCGGCGTTGCCGGCGGCGAACTGCTTGTCCGCGTCGTTGCCGAAGAAGGTGAGGGCCGCCTTGAGGAACAGGTCGGAGTCAGCAGCCAGTTGCTCACGCGTGCCCTGGCTGTAAAACGACCACGCAAAGGCCGCGTCGCAGCCGGGCCAGTCCTGGGCGGCCAGCTCCGCCGCCCACTTGGCCACGAGCGAGGTCTTCCCCTCGCCCCCGAGAGCGACGAAGGTGAGGACGTGGGACCGTCTCTTGGTCTCCTTGCGAACCTTGGCCCAAGCGTCGCTGAGGAGCTTGATTTCGTCCTCGCGGCCAATCAGTTTCGCCGGGGCGTATTTGAGGATGCGCGAGATTTCGGCCTTGGACGCCGTACCGGTTGACGGCGGGGCTGCACCGGGGCGAGCGAACAGGGGCGAGGCTGTGCTGGTCCCGAGGTCCGGCGGCGTGCCGGTAGCGGGCTTGGCGTGGAGCGGGCGCTTCAGGACCCTGCGCAGCAACGACTCGTAGCCGGCTGGTGCATCGAGCATGAAGAAGTCGTAGCCTTGGAGTTCAAGTGGAATATGCTGCCGATCCGCCCCGTCGAAGGCCGCGGGGAGAATTCGATCGTTGTGCAGCTTCTTGGCATAAAGCAAGCGCCGGATCAGACCCGCCTCCCATCCAACGCCAAGTCCCTGATCGGGTAGTTCCTGGTCGCGGAAGCGGCGCGCGTAGGTCTCGGTGACCACGCAAAGAATAAAGTCTGCTTCGCGCAACTGCCGCGTCATCCACGATGGCCAGTCTTCGTCGGTGTCCCTGTAAACATCGAGGCGGCAGTCGCATCCGTCACGGGACAGGCTTGCCCCAAGGCCGCGCACCCGCTCGCGGTGCTCGTCGGAATCATGGCTGTAGCTGATGAATACTCTGACAGGTTTCTTCTCGCTCCGGTCTTCCTCGACAGCCATTGCCAGAATCTCCCGCTCTATGGTCCTCAACGAATGCACGCACCAGGGTCACACTCGGGCCTCGATCTGTATATGAGTGTAACATGGACTGGGCGGGGCCGCCAGCTTCTTTGTGTCACGGTTTTGCTGCGAGGTCAGCGCAGAGGAGTTCCTTGTCGTTGCGGGCGTAGATGCATTTGTTGGCGAAGGCGGGGTGGGACCAGGTGACGCCGCCTCGCTGGTCGAGTTGGTCCTGGGTCGGGTCGATCAGCTTGGCACGGCTGATTTCGTGGAAGCCGTCGGGGGCGAGCCGGCTGATGACCAGCTCGCCTCGCTCGTTGAACATCCAGACCTTGTCGCCGTTTCGGACCATGTGGATATTGGACCAGCGGGCCTTTGGCGTTGCGGTCAAGTCTTCCCAGATGCGGTCACCTGTTTTGAGGTCCAGGCAGCGAAGCTCACCGTGGCTGTCCACGCCGTAGATGTGATCGCCCAGGATCATCGGTGTGGAGATGCAGCAGTGCAGAGCATCGGTGTCACGCTCGCTCGCTCCCCGCCGCTGCCAGACTTGCTCCACGCCGAGCTTATCCTGGTGCACCTTCAGCAGGAGCGAGCCGTCATAGAAGCTCGTCGCGAGGAGATGCTCGCCATCGAAGACCGGCGTGGCGATGGTGATGACCATTTCCTTCGGCGGGAACGGGTGTTCCCAGTAGAGCCGGCCCGTCTGAGGATCGAGGCCGACGACCCGCTGGCCCGTGATGCATATGAGCACGCGCTTGCCCGCTTGCTCGATAACGATTGGCGCGGAGTAGGAGAGCGGGTCATTCAGCGCTCGCCATCGCTCCTGTCCGGTCGCCTTGTCAAAAGCCATGAGACATGCATTGTCCTTGCCACCCGCCTGCACGATGAGGAGGTCGCCTTCGATTAATGGAGCGGCGGCGATGCCCCACACCGGGACCCTCGCCTGATATTCCCGTCTGCAATCATGACTCCATATTACCTGGCCCGATTTCGCGTCGAGGCAGTGCAGATGTCCCATCGTGCCCAGCGAGTAGGCCCGGCCGTCGCAAATCGTAACCGACGCTCGCGGACCGGCCTTGTACTCCACTCGCTCGTAAGGACACTCGTATGTGTATGACCAAAGGCTCTCGCCTGTTTGCGCATTGAAGCAATGAACTCGCTCCTGCTGGCTGGGTTGCGTGACACGGTCCATGACGAACACACGTCCATCGGCGACCGTCGGGCCATTGTAGCCGCTGCCGATTGTCGCCCGCCACTTGATGGGCAACTCGCGGGTGTCGAATCGCTCGACCACGCCGGTCTCAGACCATACGCCGTCCCTGGTCGGGCCCCGCCACTGCGGCCAATCAGCGGCGCGCGACAACGGTCCCCACGCGCCACCAACCACGATTGTGAACAGCAGGAGTATCCTATCGCGTCCCCTATCCATCCGGTCTTGAACCTCCAGTCAGTCTTCATGAGCCAATCTCCATGGACGATACAACCGCCCATCGTGGGCAACACTTTAGCCGAAATCTTCTCGCCAAACAACCCCAAGCGGGGTAGGCTATCCATCTGCAAATTTGTGAAAGTGCCAGCAGATTTCACGGAAAGGGGTATTGATGTCACCGCACGCCTTCAGTAGTGGACAATTCTCAAGACGCACATTTCTTCAGGCTGCCGGCGGGACGGCGGCGGGAGTAAGCCTGTGGGGCACGAGCCGGTCCTGGGCCGGGGCAAACGACCGCGTGCGCATCGCCGTCGTCGGTATTCACGGCCACGGCTTTGGCAGCCACATCGGGAACTACCCATTCCTGCCGAACGTGGAGGTGGCCGCCCTGTGCGATATCGACGAGAATCTGTTCCCGGAACGGCTCAAATGGTTCGAGCAGAAAACCAAGCCGGCCCCAAAGACCTACGTGGATATCCGCAAGCTGCTCGAAGACAAGAGCATCGACGCGATCAGCGTGGCGACGCCGAACCACTGGCACGCACTGGCCGGCGTCTGGGCCTGCCAGGCCGGCAAGCACGCCCACATCGAAAAGCCCTTCGCGCACAACGTCTTCGAGGGCCGCAAGCTGATCGAGGCCGCGAAGAAGTACAACCGGATCGTCCAGCAAGGCACGGAGTGCCGCAGCTCGAAGGCGTACCAGGACGCGATGGAGTTCATGCGCAGTGGCGGTCTCGGCGAGGTCTACATGGCTAAGGGCACGTGTTACAAGTGGCGTGATACGATCAAACGCACGCCGGAGGAGCCTGTACCTCCGGGCGTCCATTACGACCTGTGGCTCGGGCCCGCACCCGAGCGGCCGTTCTCGCGCAATCGATTCCACTACAACTGGCACTGGAACTGGGATTACGGCAACGGCGACATCGGTAACCAGGGCGTCCACGAAATGGATATCGCCCGCTGGGGTCTCGGCGTGACGCTGCCCACGAGAGTAACGTCCATGGGTGCCCATGTCATGTTCGACGACGATCAGCAAACGCCGAACGTGCAGATGGCGATGTTCGAGTTCCCGAATCCCAAGGGCGGCGGGGACAAGAAGAAGATCCTGCAGTTCGAGGTTCGCCACTGGATCACGAATTACGAGGGCGATTTCGGCAAGGCTCCGGATAACAACATCGGCAACATCTTCTACGGCTCCGAGGGCTACCTGGTGATGCACGCAGGCCGGTGGCAGAGTTTCCTAGGCCGCAAGCGAGAGCCCGGCCCCTCCGGCCAGGAGACAGGCAATACCGATCGACAGCACTACCAGAACTTCGTCGATGCGATCCGGGCCAACGACCCATCCATCGTGCGCGGCAATGTCGAGGAGGGCCACTACAGTTGCTCGCTGATCCACCTGGCGAATGCGTCCTATCGCCTCGGCCGCTCGCTGAACTTCGACCCTGTGGCACAGCAGGTGGTCAATGATGATGAAGCCAACAGGATGCTGACCCGCGAGTACCGAAAGCCCTTTGTGGTGCCCCAGCAGGTCTGAGGGCGCGACACGACTACGCGTGCATCGTCGTGAAGGGACGTTCGGAGGCACTTTTCCCTTGACGAAGAGGTCATTTGCGTGCTATAAGACAGTTTGATTTGTGGCTCATACCAGGGCGTAACACATCTTTTTGTGAGGAGAGCTGCAATGGGTAAGAAATCACTTCTTTCGGCAATCGTGGGACTTGTTCTGGGCATGGTTTTCCTGTCGCCGGCAACGGGTGACATCACCAGCAGCCTCGTCGGGTACTGGCCGCTTGACGGTGATGGCGCCGACGCCAGCGGAAATGGGGCGAACGGAACAATCAACGGCACGGTGACCCCGGCGCCGGACAGGATGGGCTCCCCTGATTCGGCGATGCGATTCGACGGGGGCGCCAGCACAAACATCAATGTGGGCAATCCGTCGCACTTGCAGATTACCGGAGAGATAACCCTGGCCGCCTGGGTGTCCCTGAACGGCGGGCAGACAAACAATGCCCGCATCATCTCCAAAGCTGGCGGCAGCGGCAACAGATGCTGGAGTCTGAATATCGAGAACGACATCGGCGGTGTCCGGTACCCTGCCACGTTCCAGATCGCTAGCAACGGGACCACCAATCTCAGTGCTCGCGACACGCAGTCGCTCCCGACCGATGAATGGGTGCATATGGCCGGCGTTTACCGTCCCGGACAGGTGATGGAGGTGTACGTCAACGGCGAGTTGCGCGCCACCACCACGACCGACATCCCTGCCACCCAGTTCAACAGCAGCCTGGCGGTGCTTATCGGCAACCGCGCTGGGGCAACCAATTTGGGCTGGCCGGGCATGATCGACGAAGCGCGCGTCTATGCCCGCGCCCTGTCGGCCGCGGATATCAAGGAGCTTGTCTCCGGCCGACCGGGGCTGCCCACCGAACCGCGGCCTGCCGACGGAGCGACTGATATCCCGGTGGATTCCATGCTGTCGTGGACTCCCGGGGAATTTGCCGTTACCCATGATGTCTACTTTGGGACGAGCTTCAGCAGTGCAAGCGATGCGTCCACAACCAATCCCCTGGATGTGCTGGTCGGCAAGGGCCAGGACGCCTCGACGTTTGATCCCGCCAGGCTGGACTTCGGCACCACGTACTTTTGGCGCGTGGACGAGGTCAATGGAGCCCCGGACAACACCGTGTACAAAGGCAACGTATGGTCCTTTACCACCGAACCCGTGGGCTATCCCGTCACGAACGTGACAGCAACCGCCAGCTCGTTTTCCAAGGACATGGAACCCGGCCACACCGTGGACGGCTCCGGACTCACCGGCGATCAGCACTCGACGCTGAACACCGCCATGTGGCTCACCGGGGATGGGACCGTGTTGCCCGCCTGGATCCAGTATGAGTTCGACCAGGTCCTCAAGCTCCACGAATTATGGATCTGGAACTCGAATCAGAATATCGAAGGCATCATTGGCTTCGGCGCCAAGGATGTCACGATTGAGTACTCCCTGGATGGCGCTGTGTGGAGCACGCTGCGCGACCAGGTGTTCGACCGGGCCACAGGCGGCGAATCATACCCGGTGGGCGCAGTGGTGGATATGGCGGGTCTGCAGGCAAAGTTCGTCCGGCTGACGATCAAGAGCAACTGGGGCGGCAAGCTCGAACAGACCGGCTTGAGCGAGGTGCGGTTCTTCTACATCCCCGTCCAGGCCAGAGCGCCGCAACCGGCCTCCGGCGCAACGGATGTGGCCGTGGACAGCATCCTCAGTTGGCGGACCGGCCGCGAGGCGGCTACACACCAGGTCTACCTGAGCACGGATGAGCAGGCAGTGATCGACGGCACGGCGCCCGTCGAAGTCGTGACCGAGAGACGCTTCACACCGGCCGCTATGGAGTATGGACAAGTCTACTACTGGAAGGTCAACGAGGCCAATGAGGCCGCGACTCCGAGCCTGTGGAAAGGCGACGTCTGGAGCTTCTCGACGCGAGAGTACGTGATCGTCGATGACTTCGAATCCTATGTCAACAGCTCGCCCAACCGGCTTTTCCAGACGTGGATCGACGGCCTGGGCTTCTCTCCCGACGACTTCTTCCCACAGGGCAACCCGGGCAACGAGAACCGGGGCTGTCGTGGGTTACGACCCAATGCAGGGGAACGTCGCGGAGACGACTATCGTCCACAGCGGCAAGCAGTCCATGCCGCTGACCTACGACAATACGGGCGTCGCAACCGCGGAGGCTCAGTGCACGTTTCCGGCCCAGGACTGGACCGCTCACGGCATCAAGAGCCTGTCGCTCTATTTCTACGGCGATCAGGGCAACACCGGACAATTGTACCTCAAGATCAACAACATGAAGGTGCCGTACAGCGGCGACGCCGGTGACATCACCACGGCCGGATGGCAGGTGTGGCCCGTCGATCTATCCACCGTCGGCGGCAACTTGAGCAATGTCACGAAGCTGACGATCGGCGTGGAAGGCGCCGGGGCAATCGGCGTCGTGTACATCGACGACATCCGGCTGTATCCTCGGGCCCCCGCGTACATCACGCCCGTCGAGCCGGACAGCGCGAAACTGCTGGCGCGCTACGACTTTGAAGGCAACGCCAACGACAGTTCCGGCAACAGCCTGAATGGCGCCATCGTCGATGGGCAATTGGTCAGCCCGGGCAAGCTCGGCCAGGGGACCGCTGTCCAGGTCAATGATGCCGGCTATGTAGACCTCAGCAATCCTGCCTTGCTCGACTTCGGCACCGGCGATTGGACCGTGACGGCCTGGTTCAAGACCGGCATGACGGGAACTGGGGACGATAACAAAGGAACGATTTTCGCCAAGGGCGGAGACGCCGATGGCGGATATCGCTATGCCCTTGTCATGAGCGAAGCGACCGAAGGCGCTGTCTCCCTGGTTTGCGACGACAATGTGACAAAAGAACAGGCTCACTCGACGAGCAAGACGAATGACGAACGGTGGCATTTCGTTGCCGGCCAGAGAGAGGGCACTTCCATCAAGATCTATATCGATGGGCGGCTGGAGGCAACCGAGCCCGTCGAGGCCGGTTATGATCTCTCCGGCACGACTCAACACAACGCGTACATCGGCGCCATCACCGACCATAGCAAGGGTAGTCTCTATAAGCTGTTCATCGGTCTTATCGATGACGTGCGTGTTTACGGCCGCGCATTGTCCGAAGGAGAGATCCTTTGGCTTGCCGGCAAGACGGTGCCGGTCGCCAAACCACTCTGAAGTAGCAGCGACTGTCAGGTAATGCTATAATGGCGAAAGGCTGTGGGCATTGCTCGCAGCCTTTCGCTATTTCAGGCATTGGCCTTGTGATGATTGACAGGAACTGTTGCACACAGGAGACACATGGCGTCTTGCGACGGCAGATTGGGCGTGATCTTTGATTTGGATGGTGTGCTGGTGGATACGGGCTGGGCCCACCGCCAGGCATGGTATGACCTGGCCGGCAAGGAGGGACTGGCGATGACCGACGAGTTCTTCCGCCGCACGTTCGGGATGCAGAATGCCGCGATCCTGCCGATGCTGCGTCCGGGCATCCCAACGGGGGAGATGGAGCGTCTGTCGGATTGGAAGGAGCAGCGATACCGCGATCTTGTACAGGAACACCTGCAGCTTGCCAAAGGGGCTGAGGCCTTGCTCAAGGACCTGAAACGTCATGGGTTTCGTCTTGCGATCGGCTCCTCCGCGCCGCCGGAGAACCTGGATATCTTCTGGGCGCAGCTCTCCCTGGGCAACTATTTTGATGCCCGCGTGACGAAGGAGGAAATCACGGAGAGCAAGCCTTCGCCGGAGACGTTTTTGAAGGCAGCCCAGAAGCTGGGCTTGCGACCCGCCTGCTGTGCGGTAGTCGAGGACGCGGTGCAAGGCGTTCAGGCGGCCCGTGCGGCGGGCATGCCTGTCGTAGCCGTGACGACGACACGCAGCCGGGAAGACCTGGCGCAAGCGGATCGGGTGGTGGACTGCCTGTCCGACCTCAAGGCATCAGACTTCCTTGGCCTGCTACGAGGGAAGACGTAGATGATGTACGTCAAGCTCGTGCTGACGGCCGTCTTCTGGGGCGGCACGTTCGTCGCCGGAAGGCAGGTCTCCCAGAACCTCGGGCCATTCAGCATCGCGTTCCTGCGATTCGCTGTGGCTTCCGTGTTCCTGCTGAGCCTCACACGGATACGGGAAGGTCGGCTCCCGCTGCCAGGCAGGGGCCAGATCATTCCCATCGTCCTGTTGGGAATGACCGGCGTCTTCGCTTATAACGTGCTCTTCTTCAAGGGACTGCGGCTGATCGAGGCCGGCCGGGCTTCACTCATCGTCGCAACCTGTCCGGCGTTCATCGCAGTCGCGTCCACAGTCCTTCTCAAGGAGCGGTTCAGTCTCACCAAGGCCATTGGCATCCCCCTGTCGGTGCTCGGGGCCGTCGTCGTCATTTCGAGAGGCCACCTGAGCCGGCTTGCCACCGGCGGCGTCGGTCTGGGCGAATTGTTCATTCTCGGCTGCGTGCTGAGCTGGGTCGCCTACTCGCTGATCGGTAAAGTCGTCATGCACCGCCTTTCGCCGCTCGTGGCTGTTTCCTATTCGTCTCTCATCGGCGCCGCCGCTCTGTTCGTGCCGGCCGTTTTCTATGACGATCTCGCATCGAGTCTCCGCCAGGCGTCATTGATTGACTGGACATCGATTGTGTACCTGGCTGTATGTGGGACCGTCATTGGTTTCGTATGGTACTACGAAGGCGTGAAGGCGATTGGTCCGACCCGGGCGGGGCTGTTCATCAATTTCGTCCCCATCTCCGCGGTGATCCTGGCAGGCGTGATTCTCCATGAGCCGATGACCTTATCCCTTGCGATAGGAGCGGCCCTCGTCGTCCTGGGCGTCTATCTCACGAACCGGGCTCCGCGCGCGGCAACGACGAGAAGATAGAAGGCCCCCCGGCTCTTACCCTCTCACCTTCTCACCTTCCTACCCTCCCATCGTCCTCCGTCACTCCCTCAGTTGCGCCCACAGAAGCCGGCGGAGGTCTCCGCTGATGCTGGGCAGCGGGATGGTCTTGACCTCAACATCATCGAGCGTGCCTGCGATCTGCACGGCGGCGGCGCCGCTTTGCAGGGAGGCCATAAGCCGGTCGAGCGATCGCACGCCCGGCAGCGAGATTCCCTTGAACACGCGAGTGGACCCGACCGCGTACCCTTTGACGGGGCTTTCGTCGCCGGCATAGACATCGCCGATCCGACCGGCCCCGCGAATCTCGATGCCCCGATTAAAGTACTCGAAGCTCGGAATCGTCAGCGATGAGCCCTCCAGCAGGACTTGGATTCTTCCCGTGCCCTTCGGCTCTCGGCCTCCAATGTTCAGATTCAGAGCACTGTACAGCATCGCAATGGCCCTGTTGTCGATAAGATCGGATCGTGTCAGCCGGATATCGCCTTGCCCGCTGAGCGTGCGCTGATCCAGGGAGGACAGCAGGCTGATCCTGCCCGTGACCAGGCCAATGTGCTCGCGCGCGTTCGGATCGACCACGTGGACAAGCTGATCCAAATCCAGGCTGTTGAAGTCGGTAATAGCGGAAGCATGGTAGGCGAGTGCATGCCTGCTGACACTGCCCCGCGCATTGATCCGCCCGCCGAACGCCTCCACAGTCCCATCGTTGATCACCATGCGGTTTCCGTCCAGGTATCCGACGACGTGACAACCGCTGACTTCCGCCGGCCCGTATCGCCCGCCTGCAGCATGAGCCTCCACCATGAACCGCATGGGGCCCAGCGGACGCGACTGTTCACTGGTCTGCTCGACCACGAGGCGGCCGGAGACCTCGCCCACGCACTTGTGGAATTGCGGCCACAATTGTTCAAGGGAGCGAGGCTGAATCTCCTGCCAGGTCAGGTTAGCCGTGCTATCGCCCCAGTGATCCAGCACAATCCGTGCCGCGCCCTCCACCGAGCCGCCGAGGGTCTCCACATACAGGTCCTGCACCTCCAGGGTCCGTCCATCCACAAGCGCATCCAGGCGCACGCGGGCGAAGTCTCGATCCCGGAACCAAGCCCTGCCGGACAATCGCATCTGTCCCTCCACCATCCTGCGGATCACATCCACATGAAGGTTCGCGTGGCTGTCCGCAAGAATCGCCAGCGGATGCTCTTCAAACCGCACGGGCCACGACTCCGTCGTGAACTCGACGATCACGTCCTGAGGGCGGCTGAGCCGGAACTCCATGTTGGCGTGAGCCCGGCCGTTTCCCTGCTCCAACTCAATGTCTTCGCACCTGGCCAGGCCGCCGCCGATGCGAATCCTGCCGCGCGCCTTCTCGGCCTCCAAGGGCGGAATACGGATGTCCTCCGCGGTCCACTTGCCCGTGGCGACTGCCTGCTCTATCTGAACACCCGGCACGGCCAATTGCAGTTGGGCATTCACCGTACCCTCGGAAGCGAACGGAGAGCCCGCGATACCTGCGGCCGCTTTCAAGGACAACTCGTCAACGACCATGTTGACCTGCGTCAATCCGCTGGATAGCTCATGCCGCCCGGCCAACTGCCACCGGCCGGACAGCAACTCGAACGGATCGGTCGTCACCTGGACCTGTTCGTCGCCGGCGTTCGCGCGAATCGGAATCATCACCCGCGGGACCATCTGTTTCCCGACGGGTACATTTCGCCCCGTCAGATCACCTTCAATCACTATGGCCAGCGGGTGAATCCGGCCCGACATGCCGGCTTTCAAGTGCCATCGTTCAGCGGGATAGACGCTTTGCGGCTGTCCGGGCTCGACAGGCTCCGCCGGCCAGTCGGCCGAAATCGACACATTACGGAGCACGCGTCCGGCCAGCAGTAGTTCACCCCTCGCCTCGACAACCCTCGCGCCTGCCGCCACCCGAAGCTCTGAGATAAGCGCCTCCCGATGATCGCCTCGGGCGCTCAAGCGAAAGTCGATGTCATCCACTCCCGCAATCCCCGGACGCAGAGCATCCGCCTCGAGGTGCATGGACCAGCGGTGGGTCCGAGCATGAAATTCCGCACCGCCGCTCGTCTTCCGTGCGTTGGGAATGTGCACAGACGTCAACTGGATCACAGGCCAGTTGACATCGATCTGCGCAGTGGCATGGGCGATTTCCGCCTTCGCGTCATTGCGAGACCAGGCAACCTGAGGGACCGACACCCGCCATTCGGATTGCTGCCAACTGAGCCCTGCGCCTTGGAGATTCGCCGCCATGGTCCAGTTGCCGGCGGCAGTCCGGGCCTGCGCGCTGAGCGCTGCATCGAGTTCCACGCGGCCGAACCGCGGGGATTGCAGGGTGCCTTTGTAGACGCCGCGATACTGCGAATCGCCGCCGGACCCGGCAGCCCAGGAACCTGCGAACTCCCCCGCTCGGGTATCCAAATCCCATCGGCCGTCGAGCCAGGTGGCCAGAGTGCCGCTTTTCGCCGCAAGCTGCTCCACCGTGACCGCATCGCGGGTGATCCGAATCGCACCAGCGGTGAGGTGGATTCCTTCATTCTCCATGTTTGGGTCGCTCAGGAGCAATTGCACCGGCTGAAGTGTGACGGCGTTACGGCTCGCCTCCACGCGGATTTCTCCCCGCAAAGCAGCCGGGCCTACTGTGGCGTTAGTGAGCTGGATTGTTCCGTTCAGAGCGTTCCCCACAACACGGCCTTGCCACCGCCCCGATACGGCAACAGGCGAGAGATCGCGCCGGGAGAATTGACGCACCAGAGGACCAATCTCTTCAACGGTAAAGCCAACTTCGTGCGCCCAATCCCTGCCCTGAAGGAGCTGGCCCTCGATCCCTGCCATCGAGGGCAGCTCCAGATCGAATGTCCAGAGGAGTTGTCCCTGCGGGCGGGCCTGAAACTCTATCGGGCCGAGCGTCTGCGTCACCTCATTGGGACCGGCAATATGGATCCGGCCGTCACGAACTGCAAACCGCGGCAAGGCAACTCTTCGAGCCCGCTCTGGTGACTTCATGGCGGTCTGCAGGCGGGTCCACACATCCTGCACACTCCAGCGGCCGCTCTCATACCGGTGCACATTCACCTGAGGGTTCTCGACTTCCACCGACCGCAGGTGGAAGGGTCGGCCCAGCACAAGCCATGGAACGGCCGCATGCGAGAGCCGTACTGTTTCCGCGGACAGAATAAGCTCGTTGGTCAGCGGCATTGTGACGGCCAGATCTCGGATGACCGTTTCCCCACCCCATCCTGCGTGAAGTGATTTGGCGGTCACGTCCATGCCGAGGCGTTCGCTCGCCCTCGCAAGAACGACTTCGCCTACCAGTTCACTCTGCAGGATCAGGTGGATCGCCAGTGCACCGGCCGCGGCGAGAATGACAAATGCAATCGGAATGATGATTTTCCAGCGTACCATGGTTCATTCAGAAGAATGTCATTCGATATGATGATCGACCGGCGGGACCGAGCCGATGGTGCGCGGACCGAAACTGAATACCCACCAGTCGTCACGGTATGCCCTGCCAAGCGACGGGCCGGAGCTGGCGACCACTTCGCCCGTGTTCGTCCAGTAGGCAACGTACGCCACACTGGCGAAACTCACTTGCTTGATCTCCTTCACGATCGCAAGCTCAGGGGTAAGAATGCCGGCAGTAGGCGCAGCCCCTGCCCCCGCCGTCGCCAGCGATGACAGGCCGAAGGAGGGGATGCCCACGATGCTGTCATAGCGGTCGATCCCGACGCCCGCGCTTCGAACCTCCAGGATGATCTCGGCCGTCTGCTCGTTCGCCGAGAGCTGCACGCCCGCCAGCAGCAGCCTGGCTCGAAGCTCCCCGAGGACGAATGCCTTTTCCGATGCCCCAAAGAACCGGTCGTCGACGTACACCCGACGGCCGTGGAGCATTTCGAAACTCAGGGGCTCGACCGCCTGCACCACGGCCTGGGACAGCAGGAACTGCTCCGTGGCCGTCCGCTCCGGGTTGGTAACACGCTGCGTCGCGCACCCACACAAGGCAAAGAACGCAAGGACAGTGCACGGCAAGACTGCCCGTACACCTCGCTCGTGGTCACATTGGTTGTCCGTCATATGGCTTTGCGTCCCCCCAGAACTGGTCCTCTGAGCCACGTCGGCCGTCAGGACCTGTATGGACACCCATGCCGGGCATATTATCATTTCTACTCCGCTCGGCGTCAAACGTTCATTATCCTGCCTGCTACTCGCGACGCGAGCTGGAAAAACATTGAACTGCCCGCGCGGCGAGGGTACTCTGCTACCATGATTGGCCGTCAACAACCACAGACCAGTTGGTTTCCAATCGAGGAGAAGATCCATGAGAGAGAAAGTCAATCGTCGTACGTTCCTAAAGCATAGTGCCGTGCTTGGAACGGGGATTACCATTCTCAAGTCGGGCATCCTCAGGGCAGGGAACTCACCGAATGCGAAGCTCAATATCGCCGCAATCGGCGTCGGCGGCCGGGGCGGCGACGACCTCAACGAGGTCAAAAGCGAGAACATCGTCGCACTTTGTGATGTCAACGAAAAGAACCTTGCCGCGGCGGCCAAGAAGTTCCCGCAGGCCAGGACGTACGCCGATTGGCGCAAGTGCCTGGACCAGAAGGACATCGACGCCGTGGTCTGCGCGACGACCGATCACACGCACGCTTTCGTCAATGTCTGGGCGATGAACAGAGGAAAGCACGTGTACTGCGAAAAGCCGCTGGCCAACAGCGTGCAGGAGGCCCGTCTCGTTCGTGATACGTACCTCAAGAACAAGGGCAAGCTCGCGACGCAGATGGGCACCCAGATTCACGCGAGCGACAATTACCGTCGCATGGTGGAGTTGATCCGCCGGGGCGCGATCGGCGCCGTGGACAAAGTCCACGTCTGGTGCAGCCGCACGCCCGAAGGCGGAAGCTATCTGCCGGCGGCGGAGCCCGTCCCCTCGCACATCAACTGGGACCTCTGGCTCGGCCCCGCGCCCTTCCACCCCTTCAATCCCGGCTACCTGGGCGGCTGCCTGGCCTGGAACCGCTTCTGGGACTTCGGCAGCGGCCAGATCGGCGACATGGGCAGCCACATGATGGATATGGCGTACTGGGCGTTGGACCTGGGACTGCCCACCACCTGCAAGGCCGAAGGAACCCCCGTCAATTCCGACACGTGCCCACAGTGGCTGACCGCTGAATGGGACCATCCCGCCAACGATTGGCGGCCTGCCGTGAAGGTCAACTGGTACGACGGCGGGAAGAAGCCCGGCGTGCCCTCCGAGGCCTTCAACCGCGGCAAGCTCTTCAAGGGCGTCCTCTTCCACGGCGACAAAGGCTATCTCCTCTGCGACTACGATTACCGCATCCTCATGCCCATGGGCGACATGACGCATTATGCCTCGCCCAAACCGCAAGAACTGATCCCGCCGTCGCCGGGCCATCACCAGGAATGGATCATCGGCTGCAAGACCGGCAAGCCGACCCTGTGCAACTTCGACTATGCAGGCGCAATGATCGAGAACAATTTGCTGGCCCTGGTCGCCTATCGCGTTGGGCAGAAGCTCGACTGGGATGCGAAGAACCTCAGAGCCACGAACTGCCCGGAAGCCGACAAGTACATCACCAGGCAATATCGCGAGGGCTGGGTCCTCAACGGCTGATCGGCCGTCCTCAGGATAGATGATGAGAATCTATGACAGGGAGGTCATTATGGGTATGCGCACAATCAGACGGTACGGACTTGCACTCGCGCTTTTCGTCATTTCCTGCGGCTCATGGTGTCTCGGGCAGGAAGCGGCATTCGAGTGTTTTGCCGTGACCGACCTCGTCCGGGTCTTTGAAGACGGGTACCAGTGTCCCCCGCCGCAGGACCAGATTGAGGTGTTTGGCATCCGGGGCGAGGTCGTCAGTGCTCAGTACGTCATAAAGGCACGGCAAGCCATTCAAGACCTTACAGTCTCCGTCAGTCCACTGAAGTCTATAGATGGCGATGCCACCCTGCCGCCGGATGCCGTGGCCTGGAACTTCGTGGGCTCGATTGCAGTTGCCGAGAACTCGCCGAACCACCGTAAGTCCGAGGTCATCCGCCCGGCTCCCGCCCGCTTTCCCGATTACCTGTCTGACGCGAAGCAAATGGCTGTTGAGGCGGGCCGGTACCAGGCCGTTTACCTGACCATCCACATCCCGCGTGATGCCCGCGCCGGCGACTACCAGGGCACCGTGGCCTTTCGCGCACGCGAGGGAGAAAGAACGCTGCCGCTGACCCTCACGGTGTACCCGCTGACGCTTCCGAAGGAGCGTCACCTGATGGCCACTCTGTGGTACTCCACGAATCGATTCAAGCAGTTCCACGGTGTCGAATCCTCCGATTCCGATGCGTTCTACAGAATGCTCGGCGTCTATGCCCGCAACATGGCGGACCACCGGCAGAACGTCTTTCGCGTGTCCCTCGATCTCATCAGGGCAACGAAGGACAAGGACGGCAAGTTGACGTTCGATTTCTCCCGATTCGACAGATGGGCCGATGTCTTCTGGAGCACGGGGCAGATGGACCTGCTCGAAACCGGTTTTGTCGCCCGGTTCGGCGAGGGCGACTGGTCCAGCCGGACGATCGTGCTGCGCGATTTTCGCGTCCAGGATGAAGCGGCGAGAACATCCGTAACCGTGCCCGGCAAGGAGTTTCTGCCGCTGTTTCTGCCCGCCTTGGAACAGCACCTCCAGGAACGCGGCTGGCTCGATAAGACAGTCTTTCACATCGCGGACGAGCCCTCCAACCACAATGTCATGGACTGGAGAGAAGCCTCGGACTTCGTGCATCGCCACGGCCCCCGTCTGCGGCGGATCGATGCCATCGAGACCCCTCACTGCCTGGACCGGCTCGAAATCTGGGTTCCCAAGATCGATCACTATGCCACGTGGCAGCAGGCGTACACAGATGCTCAGAAGTCGGGCAGCGAAATGTGGCTCTATACGGTCGGCATTTTTCAAGCCGGCGTTTATCCGAACAAGACCGTCGATGTCCCGCTCATCCAATCTCGCGTTTTGCACTGGTTCAATTATCGCTTCGGCCTGAAGGGCTATCTGCACTGGGGATATAACAGTTGGACCGACGATCCGTTCGAGGCGCCGGGCCAGCACCGGGGCGACGGCTGGCATGTCTACCCCGCAAAGGGCGGGCTGCTGGACTCGCTGCGATGGGAGCAGATGCGAAACGGCATCCAGGACTACGAGTACCTCTGGTTGCTCGAAGACAAAGTCCGGCAGATGAAGAACGCCATGAGCCCCCGCGTCTCGTCCCTGATCGAGCCGTCACAGCGCAGCCTCGAAATCGCCGCCAGTGTGGTTCGGGCGACCGCCGACTACAGCAACGATCCTAACGTGCTCTATGCGGCCAAGGGACAGGTTATCCGCGAGATTCTCGACCTCGATCAATCGCCGCGGGTGATCGTCCAGACCAATCCGATGGAGCATTCACAAGTAGCGAATGATGCGTCTATCGACGTGCGCGGGTGGGTCGAACCCGGCACGCGGATCACCGTGAACGGCAGGGATTTGCCCGTGGCCGAGGATGGCCTGTTTATGGAGAACGTTCGCCCGTCATCAGGTCTGACAGTAGTCATCGAAGCCCGAAACGAGAAGGCCGGCAAGCGGGTTACGCGCCGGTTTGAAGCTCTGCGCGAGTCAGAGAGGTAAACCGATGCCTCGGTCATCGGAGGGTTCCATGGGACTATGGCAATCCATCGTACGCCGCTTGATCGGCTTCCTGCGGAGGTGCATGACAGCGTGCACACGGTTCTGCGGCCTCGCGTGGCCCGGAGCCGCTGTCGGACTGATCATCGCCGCCCTGTTCCTCCCGACATATGGCGGCTTCTGTATGGGCACCGGCCTTGGAACAGCCGTCGACGTAGCCGGCTGTCTGTTCGTCGGCGCCATTGCCTTTGCCCTGGCGACCCTGCTTCTCATACTCATTTTGGCCATCATCCGGCGTATGCCCCTGCGTTTCGTCGCCGTAGTCCTCGCCACGTTCGGCATCCTCGTCGCGATGGGAGACCCTTTCGGGCTCGATCCGGATCTCGCTATCCGTCTCGGCGGGCCGCTTATCGTGTTCCTTGGATTGGGCGGTGCGGGCGTCTCGATCCTCCTGCGGCGAAGTCCCGGGCGCACGGGCATGATCCACGCCGCCATCGCCTCGCTCATGCTGCTACTTGCCGTCACCATCGCAATCTCTTTCATCTCCTGGCTGGCGAGGCCGGGACAAGACCAGTTCATCAAAGACACTCATGCGGCGGCCCGCCATCCTGTACCCCAACTCGACGCACCCAACCCCTCACAAACCGGCAGTTACGAGATAGCGACTTCATTCTACGGCAGCGGCACGGACCGGCGTCGTCCGGAGTATGGCGCACGGACGGACCTCAAGACAGAGCCGGTCGATGCCTCGGTGTTCGTCGCGAACCCCAAGGGTTTCAAAGGATGGGCCCGCAAGCGATACTGGGGATTTGAGCCAAACCGTGTTCCTCTCAATGCGAGAGTGTGGTTCCCCAAGGGGGCCGGCCCGTTCCCACTCGTCCTCATGGTCCACGGCAATCATAAGATGGAGGAATTCTCCGATCCAGGCTACGCATATTTGGGAGAACTGCTCGCCAGCCGAGGGTACATTGCGGCTTCCATCGACGAGAACTTCCTCAATTTCAGTTGGTCCGGCGATCTCGGCGGAGAGAATGACGCGCGCGGCTGGCTCCTGCTCAAGCACCTGGAACTGTGGCGGGCATGGAACGAGCAGGAGGAGAACCCCTTCTATCACAAGGCGGACCTCTCGAACATCGCTTTGATCGGTCACTCCCGCGGCGGCGAGGCCATCCTGCACGCGGCAGCCTTCAACAGACTGAGGCATTACCCGGACGACGCCAACGTGCGGTTCGACTTCGGTTTCGCGATCCAGGCTCTCATCGCCATCGCCCCCATCGACGGCCAGTACGAGCCGATGGGCCGGCCGGTACCCGTTGAGAACATCAACTACCTGGCCCTGCAGGGCAGCCACGACGCCGACGTCGATTTCTTCGCCGCCTCACGCACCTTCCGGCGAATCGCGTTCAACGACGGCAATTACTGGATGAAGGCGGCCCTGTATATCTACAGGGCGAATCACGGCCAGTTCAATACCGTCTGGGGCAAGTACGACCTGGGCCCGCCTTTGAAACATGTCCTGGCGCGCGCCGCCCTGCTGAGCGAGGTCCAGCAGCAGGCAATCGCCAAGACGTACATCTCGGCGTTCCTCGATGCGACTCTGCGGGGCGGGAACGAATACATCCCCATGTTTCGGGATCACGGCTGCGCCCGACAATGGCTGCCCGACACGATCTACATCAGCCGTTTCGAGGACTCCAATTTTACGCCCGTCACCACGTTTGATGAATCCATCGACGTTACAGAGACCACCGTCCCAGGCGGCTCGCAGGCCGGCACGAACCTGGGTACGTGGCGGCACCAGGAGATGAAGGGACGCGGCGGCTGGCCCTTCCGCGATTACGCGGTTGTCCTCGGCTGGAACATGGGACACAAGCCACAGGATACGTCCGACGCGGTCCCCAGCTACACGGTTTCGCTGCCGGAGCAGTTCGCTCGCCGGCGGCAACTTGAGCCTCGCACTCTGCTATCTTTCTGCCTTGCGGATACAGGCGAGTGCTGTGACCCGCCGAAGGATGTGACGCCCGAACAGCCGTCTGAGACCGCCGATCCCAACGACGTGAACCAGCCCACTAGCGAGACGGCGGGGGACGACCCAAATGCGTCAATTGATTTCACCGTGGAGCTTGTCGCGTCCGACGGATCGACGGCGGAGCTGCCGCTTAGTCACATCCGGCCACTCCAGCGCGTCCTCAAGGTGACATTTACGAAATGGCCGCACTGGGAACGGATGCGCTATCAGTCGTCCGCCGAGCCCGTGCTCCAAACCTATGAGATTCCACTGTCGGACTTCATCGATGTCACCCCGGCGTTCAATCCCACCCTCCTCAGCCGGATTTGTTTCCGCTTCGACCGGACAAGATCGGCCGTCATCCTCCTCGACCACGTCGGTTTCGTGAAGGGACAGTAGCGCCGTAAATCGTTCATCCGGTCCGCGACAAGAATTTTCTTCGGCCTGGGCCCCAGAAAGATCGCGTTTCCTGCTCAATACCCGCTGATGCATGCCATCGTGACATTTTCTTCACGCCTGAGCATCCGTTTCGCCTTGACAGTTGACATGACATCGGGTATAATACCATCATGTTTAATTGGGGTGGTGCTGAGCTATGAACGAGTTGATTCTGACAACGTTTGTGATGCTCGTCTTTCTGGCGAGCGTCACGGTCAAAACGTAGGGATTTGCGAAGATCGGTGCTTAGGGACGGGCTTCCTTGCATCCAGATTCGCGGCAAAGCAACGTCAGGGTGTTTTACGCCACTGTCTGCACGGTGCGTACATTCCTGTATGTTGTCCACTTCATTCATTCACTTCCTGCCTCGCAGACGCCACCGTTGACAGTGTCCCTCTCCATGTTATGATGGGCCTCAGTTCACGATACAATCCATTTGAGAAAGGACTCGACACATGGAACGGATGAACCGACGGAAATTCATCGGCACGGCGGTGGCCGGGACCATGGTGATGGACAGCGTTCTGCGTCCGTCGTTTGCCGGCAACGAAGACAAGCCAAAGCTCAAGCTCGGTCTGATCGGGTGCGGCTGGTATGGCATGGTGGACGTCCGGGCGGCGTTCAAGGCCGGCGGCGTAGAAGTCTTGGCACTGTGTGATGTGGACGAGCAGCACCTGGCAGACAGCGCGGCGGAAGTCGAGAAACTCCAGGGCTCGCGGCCCAAGACCTTCAAGCATTATGAAGATCTCCTCCAGACGCCCGGCCTGAACACGGTCATCATTGCGACGCCCCCGCATTGGCATGCCCTGCCTTTCATCGCGACTGTCAGGAGGAATCTCAACATCTATTGCGAGAAACCTCTGGCATACGACATCCGCGAGGGCCGGGCGATGATCGATGCGGCCGCCGGCAAGGACATCGTCGTGCAGATCGGTTTCCAGCGACGCCAGAGTCCGGCGATTCAGCAGGTCCGCGACTACATCCAGCAGGGCAATCTCGGCAAGATCATCCAGGTGGACGCCCAAATCCACTACACAGCCGGTATACGCGACACGACGCCCCAGGACCCGCCGGCCTCGCTCGACTGGGACCTGTGGTGCGGGCCGGCGCCCAAGCTGCCCTACTCGCCCCAGGTCGGCCATTTCGCCTGGCGACTCGAAAAGACCACGGGACACGGCCATCTCGTGGACTGGGGAATTCACCTGATCGACGCCACGCGATGGATTCTCGGCGAGACCACGCCGCGGGCGGTGCAGGCCTCCGGCGGTATCTACTACTTCAGGGACAAGATCACCACGCCCGACATCCTCACGGTCCAGTTCGACTTCAATACGTGTCCCGTCTTCTGGAAACATCGGATCTGGGGCGCCCAGGAGTACACGCCGGAAATCGCGAACGGTATCTTCTTCTATGGCGAGAACGGCACGATCTTCGTCACCGACGATCGCTGGGTCATCATCCCGAAGGAAGAAGACAAGCGGGTCGAGCATAAGGCCGGCGGCGACCTGGCCGTGGCCCATATGACCGAGTTCCTCAACGCCGTCCGCGATCATAAGCAGCCGAGTTGTACCATCGAAGACGGCTACCGCTCCACGGCGACCGTCAAGCTCGCCATGATCGCTTACGACGTGGCGCGAAGATCGTTTGGGACGAGAAGACCGAGCAGATTGCCAACAATCCGGCCGCCGCCGATCTGCTGAAGCGGCCATACCGTGAACCATGGAAGCATCCGTACGTCAGTTGAGTCTGATCCGAGACAGGGAGATTATGATGGGTTGTAGATGGATGGCACGAACCGTGTTCGCAGGAATCGTGAGCGTTGCAGTCCTCATGACGGGCTGCAAGACAGCTATGGAATCACATGCACGCGAAACAGACGCGACCACACGTGGCGGCAGCGCGGTGCGGATAGAGCACGTCGCGCTGAACGTCGCGGACCCTATCAAGATGGCGCAGTGGTACGTAGATAATCTGGGCATGAAGGTCATGCGGGAGGGCCCGCCGCCGATCAACATGCGCTTCATTGCCGACAGCGGCGGCAACGTGATGCTTGAGCTCTATCACAATCCGCCGGAGGCGGTGCCGAACTATGCGGCCATGGACCCCCTGCTGCTGCACGTGGCGTTCATGGTCGATGATGTCGATGCCATGCGGGAAAGGCTCATGGCCGCCGGGGCAACGCCCGTGGGCGAAGTGACGACGACTCCGGCCGGCGACAAGCTCGCCATGCTGCGCGATCCCTGGGGTCTCGCCATCCAGTTCCTCCGCCGCGCCGACCCCATGCTGCCTTCCCCCCGCAAGTAGCAGGCGGGGTAAATGGGCACGAGCAGGAAGACTATGAGGATCGAGGTTTCGAGATTGCTCCTCGTCCCGATGGTTCTGGTCCTCAGCCCTGCAATCTCGCATGGGCGGACCAGTGACATCCACGAACAGACATTCGACGCCGCCGGCCCGCGCACCCGCGTGTTGTTCACCCTGCCGCCGCGCAGCCAGGGCTTCCTTCGTGTGCAACGCAAATAGAACCAACGATTGCCTTGCCCGGCGGACCAATCCGAGCTATCTTCTTGGGTCGATGTGTCCTTACCCTGACGAATCGCAGGAGGAACAATGTCGCTACATGGTTGGAAAGCAAGCCTGCCGGCCGTTATGACAATCTGCGTCTTGACGCTGCACTCACCGGTGCGTGGCGCGGATACGCAGAAGATCGAGGCCGAATTCCTGGCGAAAGCCGGGAGCAGCATGGAGCAACACCGCAAGGTGGAGACGATCATTTCGTTCAAGGATAG
This sequence comes from Sedimentisphaerales bacterium, assembly GCA_963708075.1. Classification (GTDB taxonomy): domain Bacteria; phylum Planctomycetota; class Phycisphaerae; order Sedimentisphaerales; family Anaerobacaceae; genus PLanc-01. The sequence goes on along the minus strand of OY970194.1, from coordinate 1,028,435 downwards.
TAAGGGACAGGCGATAGCGGCTGCGCCGGTGCAGATCCGCCAGGCTACGCACGAGTTCCTGTTCGGCTGCATCGCGTTCGATCTTGTCCGAGGCGGCGAGCTCTACAAGAGCGAGCTCTGGAAGCAGCGTTTCAGCGACTTGTTCAACTTTGCCGTCTTCCCGTTCTATTGGGCCGGGTACGAGCGACAGCCGGGGATCACGACGCGCGACGACATACTCAAGGCAGCTACGTGGTGCCGGGAGCAGGGCATCACAACCAAGGGTCATCCACTCGTGTGGACGAACGACGCCGGGGTACCGGAGTGGGTCCGGCAGTATCCGCCGGAGCGGTCGGAAGAGTTGGTGATGAACCGGGCGCGGAGAGAGGTCGGCGGATTTGCCGGGCAGATCGACACCTGGGACGTGGTCAACGAGCCGATCCACTGCCGCACGTGGAAGAACACCGGGGCGAGGGACTATGTACAGGAACCGATCCCAGCGATTGCTGATTATGTGGACAAGGCTTTTCGTGCCGCGCATGAGGCCAATCCCAGGGCGCATCTGATCCTGAACGAGTTCAATGTCGTCTCCCGCATCGAGGATCGCGAGCGATTTTATCAGCTTGCCGCTGAACTGAAGCGGCGAGGAACGCCGATCTCGGGACTCGGCATCCAGGCACATGAGCCGAGGGAGGAGTGGTTCTCGCCGGAGAAGGTGTGGACGACGCTGGACAGGCTCGGCGGGCTCGGCTATCCGCTGCACATCACCGAGTACATCCCACAATCCGGCCGCAAGCCGATCACCGGCGGTTGGCGTGAGGGCACGTGGACTGAAGAGACCCAGGCGGAATTCGCGGAGCAGTTCTACCGGCTGTGCTTCGGCCATCCCGCGGTGGCCTCGATCAACTGGTGGGGCCTGAGCGACCGCCAGATCTGGCTGCCTGGCGGCGGACTCATCGACAAGGAATATGACCCCAAGCCGGTGTATAATCGCCTGCGCGACCTGATTCACCACCAGTGGAAGACCAGCCTGGACGCGCAGACGGATGAGAAAGGGCAAGCGACTTTCCACGGCTTCTGCGGAACGTACAACATCATCGTGAAATTGCCGGACGGCCAAGTCCGCAGCTTCAAAGCCGTCCTTCAGAAGGGCCGTGACAATCAGCTTGCCTTCACAGTCGAATAGAGGAGAATTGCATGTTCAAACACATCTTGCCGATCCTGGTCACCGCAATGGTTGCACTGCCGGTGGCGGCGAACGAGCCGGCGATTCTTTCCGTGCAGCCCGAGTCAAGGACCGTGGGACTCTACGAGAAGATTCGAGCTCCGCATCGATCTCGATGCGACGTACGAGAATCCATACGACCCTGAGCAGATCGATCTGCGGGCGGAGTTCACCTCCCCTTCCGGCAGGAAATGGACGATCTGGGGTTTCTACAACCCTTCCGGCTGGTCGCGGCTGTGGATGGTGCGATTCGCGCCGACCGAGAAAGGGACATGGAATTATATCGTCAAGGTCACCGACCGGGAGGGGACAGCTCAGGGCCGCCCGGGCACGTTCACGGTCACCGATTCGCCTCACCATGGTTTCGTCAGGATCGCGCCGAATCAACGCTATCTAAAATACGATGACGGCACGTCGTTCTACGGCGTCGGTATGTGGTACAACGACAGCTATGAGCTATTCAACGGGGGCGAGATCGCCGAGCAGGACCTGGACCGGCTCAAGGAGCTGGGCGTGAACTTCATCAGTTTCTTCCACACGCCGCTGGAGACGATGGGCACAGGGCTCGGCCGCTACGACGAGAATCGCTGCGGCCGGCTCGATCAACTCTTCCAGTGGTGTGAGCTGCGCGACATCCACATCAGTTGGAACATCTGGTTCCACTCCTACCTGTCGCAGGCCGTCTGGGGCGGCGGCAACGCCCGTTATCGCCACAACCCCTATAGCCTCGTGACCGACGCGACCGGCTTCTTCGCCAGCGAGCCGGCGTGGAAGCACCAGGAAAAACTGTATCGCTACATCATCGCCCGCTGGGGCTATAGCCGGGCGCTGTTCCTCTGGTTCATCGTGGACGAGATCAATGGCACCGAAGGCTGGGAGAAAGGCGGCCAGGAGGCAGCGGAGCAGTGGAGCCGCAAGATGGACGCCTTCTTCAATGAGCACGACCCTTACGGCCGGCCCACCACAGGCACGCAGAGCGGCGGCATCGGCCAGTGGTGGCCCGGCGGCTACAAGATTTTCGACATCGCCGCCCGCGAGATCTACGAGGCCCAGGGGCACCCCATGCCCAAGAGCGGTAAGCTCGGCTGCGACGACGAAAATCCCCTGCAATTCAGCTATCGCAACTACGCGACGCAGGTGCAGAACCTGTGGAAAGGGTTCGACAAGCCCGCGATCGTCGGCGAGTGCGGCTACGATCACACCTATTACGAGCCCGGCATGCCCGGCTATCTGGCCATGTATCACAATGCCTTATGGGTGAGCCTGGCCAACGGCCTGTGCTGCACGCCGTTCTGGTGGGCGTACTCCGACTGGATCAATGACGGCGTCGTCACGAATCAGATGCGGCACTTCGCCCAGTTCGTCGGCGATATCGACTTCACCCACCTGACCCCCGAGCCCGCCCAGATTGCGGCGGGCAATTGTGACGCCTGGGCGATGCGAAGCGACGACTTCGCATTTGGCTGGGTCGTGAACCCGCGGACCAGCGTTGCGAACGAGTCCTTCACGATTGCCGGGCTGAAGGACGGCGATTACGAGGTGCGGCTGTACCGCACGTGGCGGGGCCGATATTTGGACCCGCAGACGGCCCAATGCCGCGACGGCAAACTCACCGTCACCATCCCCGAGCTGCACACCACCGGCGGCCACGCCTCGTACGTCGGCAACGACATCGCATTTAAGGTTACACCGAAGTAGGCTCACCGCGCTATTGAGATTATATACAGCACTCCTTATCATAGGACACCTGGGATCCTGGAATGCCGGCGGTGAAGTCAGATGGAAGAGCCCGGCCAGGATCGATTGGTGGCTGTTGGCGGCCGGAAAGCTTATCATCGCGATTGAGGTATGTGTATGGAGATGCCAGTCAGGCAACGGTTGGTGAACGGGCGAAATGCCATGTGGATCACAGGGAATCTATGGCCTGTGATTCTCATTCTGCTCGCGTTGGGGCAGCGTGTCGGTGCGGAGGAAAAGGGGCGAAAGGGCGACAGGGAGCAGCCTGAGAGTCAATCGGCTGCCATCGCCAAGGACGCGAACGATCCGAACGAATTGTGGTGGAGCAAGTGGGATGTCCCGGTCAAGGATCCCAACAACCCCAACGAGCTGCTGCAGGCCAAGTGGAATGCGGTGCTCAGGGTCCTCCAGGCAAAAGACCCGGATCAGAAAGTCAAAGAGAGGATCATTGACAGAATCGTCAGTCCGATCTTCGATTTCCCGCTGATGGGTCAGCTCGCCCTGGGCCGAACACACTGGCCCAAGTTGGACCGGGCGCAGCGAGAGAGGTTCACCAAGCTCTTCGTCGAGCGGCTCAAGGCCTTATATCTGGAGAAGACCACCTTCTACACAAATCAGAAGGTCGTGTTCAAATCTGCGATGCGAGGGAAAAACACCATCCAGATCCCTATGACACTGACATCCGATGACAAAGAGATGACCATCCTGTACAAGCTTCACCGGATGGACGAACAAGGCAAGAGCAAGGCGAACGTACGCTGGAAGATCTATGATGTGGAAATAGAAGGCGTCAGCATCCTCCTGACCTACCGGTCGCAATTCGATGACATCCTTCGACGCGGCACCGTGGAGGAACTTCTTTCTCACCTGGAAAAGCCGCCGAGCCAATAATGCACCATCTACTCCATCGAACGGACGCAATGAAGAAGGACCGCTCACTGGCACAGTCTCTCTTCGACCGGGTGGTCCTGAGACATCCGAAAAGTGTGATCGTGTGCCTGGCCGCGGTCATCGTTTTTTTCGGATTGGGGGTCAGACGTTTCCGGCTGGACGCTTCGACCGAGACGCTGATGCTGGAGAACGACCAGGACCTCAAGTATTCCCGCCTGATCGACTCCCGGTATGGAAGCGGTGATTTCCTGATCCTGACGTTCACGCCAAAGGAGGATTTGCTCTCGGACGGAACGCTGGCCCTGCTGACAAGGCTCCGAGACGACCTGAAACGGCTGGACGTCGCCGAGTCTGTACTGACGATTCTGGACGTCCCTCTGCTGGAGAGTCCGCCGATCCCCCTCAAAGAACTGGGCTCGACGACCCGCACCCTGGAGTCACCGGACGCGGACAAGATCCTGGCCAGGCAGGAGCTGACGCAAAGCCCCCTGTACCAGGACCTGCTGGTCAGCCGCGACTTGAAGACCACGGCGATCCTATTCACCTTCCCCCGCGACCAGCGATACGCCGAGCTTGTGCAGCGGAGAAATGCCCTGCATGAGAAGAGAGCAGCAGGTTCCTTGACGCCGGCCGAGCGGATCGAGCTCAAGGCGGTGGTTCGGCAATTCGCTCAATACCGCGACGAGGGTCGCCGCCAGCGACACGACAATATCCTGGCCATTCGCTCGATCATGGACCAGTATCGGCAGGACGGCACCCTGTTCCTGGGCGGCGTGAGCATGATCGCCGACGACATGATCAGCTTCATCAAGAGCGACCTGCGGGTCTTCGGGACGGCGGTGTTTCTGTTACTGGTGCTCACCATCGCGGTCATCTTCCGCAGGGTCTACTGGGTCCTCCTGCCCATGTCGGTCTGTGCGGTCTCCGTGATTTGCACCGTCGGTTTGCTGGGCTGGCTTGGTTGGGAAGTCACGGTCGTCAGCTCCAACTTCATCTCCCTGCAACTGATCATCACACTAGCCATGACTATCCATCTGATGGTCCGATACCGGGAACTGGCCGCCAGCCAGCCGGACATCGGTCAGCATGAACTGATCTTCGCGACAATCCAAGCCATGCTGCGGCCGTGCGTGTATTCGGGCCTGACCACCATGGCCGGGTTTGCATCCCTGATCTTCAGCGACATCCGGCCGGTGATCAACTTCGGCTACATCATGGTTGTGGGCGTGGCCGTTTCCATCCTCGTGCCCTTCCTGCTGTTGCCGACCGTGTTGATGCTTCTACCCCGGGACAGGCCCTGGTCGAGGGGACAGTCCAAGTGGCGCCTGACCCCGATGCTGGGCCGGTTCACGGTTGCCCATGGTCCTTGGGTCATTGTGGGCAGTCTGCTGCTGGTGGCCTTCAATGCCATTGGGATCCGCAGGCTGCAGGTGGAGAACTGTTTTATCAATTACTTCAAGCCCAAGACCGAGATCCACCAGGGAATGACGGTTGTGGACCGGCAGCTTGGCGGGACCACGCCGCTGGACGTGGTCATCGACTTCGAGCAGGCAGCGCCCCCGGAGGCGGTCCCATCCGATGTCGAGACCGGCACAGAAACCGTGTTCGATCAATTCGAGGAATTCGACGCCGCGGCCAAGGGGACCATGCAAAAGTACTGGTTCACGCCGGAGAAGATGGCCCGGATCGCGGTCGTCCACGACTATCTTGACGGCCTTCCGGAAACCGGCAAGGTTCTGTCGGTAGTAACCTTGGTACGGATGATCGAAAGGGCCAACGGGGGCAAGCCGCTGGACAATGTGGAATTGGCCCTGCTGTTCAATCAGATCCCGGATGCACTTCGGGAGATCCTGGTCACGCCCTACGTGTCGGTGGAACACAACCAGGCACGGCTTACGGTCCGGATCCGGGACTCCGACCGGTCGTTGAAACGAAATGAACTGCTGAAGAAGATCCGGGCAGACCTGACCCACAGGCTGGCCCTCGAGCCCGAGTCGGTGCACCTGGCCGGCATCATGGTGTTGTACAACAACATGCTCCAGAGCCTGTATACATCCCAGATCACGACCATGGGTTTTGCCACATTGTCCCTGATGGGAACGTTCGTGATATTGTTCCGATCCTTGCGGATCGCGGTCATAGCGATCTTCCCGAACTTGCTGGCAATCAGTTGTGTGCTGGGCGTGATGGGTTGGCTGGGCATCCCCCTGGACATGATGACGATCACGATCGCCGCCATCGGCGTGGGCTTGGCTGACGACGACACGATCCACTACATCCACCGGTTCAAGCACGAGGTCCAGACCGAAGGGAGCTATCGGGTCGCCTTGCACCGATCGCATGACAGCATCGGCCATGCCATCTACTACACGACCGTGACACTGGTCATCGGGTTTTCCATCCTGAGCCTGTCGAACTTCATCCCCACCGTCTACTTTGGTCTACTGGCCGTGCTGGCGATCACGATGGCCTTATTGGCGTCGTTGACCGTGCTGCCGCAATTGCTGGTTCTGATTAAGCCCTACGGCAAGGAGCGCGGGACCAGGGAAAACCCTCAGGAGGATGGCCGATGAGAGTATGCTTCCTGATCCTGGCCGGGATTGTCGCAGGGACGGGTTGTGCGACCTCCGCCCAGAGCAATCCGCAGTCCGCGGCCGTTGTGCCCGGGGACGTCAATTCGCCGGACGAGACGGCCTTCGACGAATTGGAGGAAGAGTTCTCCGAGAAGCAGGTAACCATCGCGGACCCGCTGGAGCCCGTGAATCGGATCATGTTCGGCATCAACGACGTGACGTATTTCTGGGTCGTGAAGCCGGTTACACATGCGTATGCACGTATAGTGCCCAAACCGGCTCGCACAGGCATCGGCAATTTCTTCGACAACGTGGCGACTCCGCCACGTTTGGTCAACTGCCTTCTACAAGGCAAAGGTTCAGCGGCAGGGACCGAATTGCACCGCTTCGCCATCAACACGACGGTAGGTGTGCTTGGGTTTGGCGACCCGGCACGCGATCGGTGGGGATTGGAGCTGGCTCGGGAGGACCTCGGTCAAACGCTGGCCGTGTATGGTTTCCGCGACGGATGCTATCTGGTGTGGCCGTTGTGGGGTCCATCGACCTTGCGGGATTCGGTCGGCATATTGGGCGACCAGTTCTTGAATCCGATTCGGTACGTCGAGCCGGAGGAGGTCTCGATCGGCATATCCGTCGAGAACGCTGTCAATGACGGCTCCTTGCACATCGGAGAATACGAAGCCTTCAAGTCGGTAGCCGTGGATCCGTACGTAGCGATGCGTACAGCGTATGTTCAATATCGAAATAGGCAAATCCGGGATGAAGGCCTCCCGACCGAACCGAATGACGGCGGCACACCGGCCAGACGACCGCGTACTGGAGCTCTCAAGCTCCGTGTGCAACCTCAGAACACGCAGCCTCCTCCTGAGAAGGACCCGCCTCACCACGAGTAGAGCATACCCACCATGAAGGATGCGTCGTAATCCGCGTCCACGATGGGGCTACTCTTGATTTCATCATCGAGCCATTCATACTGCGCAAAGGCCAGCAGACTCCACCTCCCGGTGAGCTTGTGCCGCATGGTCAGTCGCACGAAAGGATCGAGGGCGTTCTCGCCCTCATAGGCCGGACGACCCGCCATGGCTTCTCGCGGCCGCACGCCGTAGTAGTAGTCAACAAGGTCCTGGCTCTTCCACCTCATCCCGGCCGACGGAATGAAGTCCAGGCCGCCCAGCTTGAACAGGACCGTGTAGCTGAACTCCAGTTCCTGGCCCTTGTGCCTGCCCAGCATGTCGGTGACGCCGGACAAACCAAAACGCCCAATCTTCGTCATCCACGATGCGCCTATCCCTGCATCGATCGACCAGTTCCGGTCATCCATACCCCACAGGGCGGAGCTGTCCTCCTCACCGTAGCCCTGGAAGCGAGGCTGGACGACAGGCCCGATGGACCAGCCCTTGCCCGCCGGCAGCGGATAGCCGCCGGCCATGTCCCACAGAGACAGGGGATCGCCTTCATAAGCAGACAACGGGACCGGACAGATCATCCAGTCCGTATCGATGTACGGCCGGTCACTAATCAGCGCACCGCCGCCCAGGTAGAACGCCGATCCGTTCTTGCCTTCATCGTCCGTTTCGGCGCTCCGGCACCAGGCTGTCGCTGCGAAACCGACAACCAGAGCACAGACACAGACTCTCCAGGGCATCGCCATGTCCTTCCACAGGGCCAACCTTGCCACCAGTGCTTTGTCCTGCGGATGCGGGAATCGAGCCGCATCCAAATCCCCATTCGATCAGCGCTGCTTAGAGCGCGTTGCGGCAGATACTACCACCACACGGACGGAAACGCCAGAGGCATTCTCATAAGAGACGGGAATCCGGCCCCAACGAGACAACACGCCACGGGCAAACGCGTCTGCCCATGCCATCCGGATCCCTGTGGCATCCTGTGCCAGGCTCTCAACTATCAGGATTACACTTGCTCGGGCAGGACGAACGGCTCGCGATAGGAGCACTTGAGGTACTTATTGGCCTGCTCGGCATTCGGGCCGACGAAGCGTTCCTGCTTGCGATCATAGGTCAGCGACGGTCCAAGGACGAACGGTTGCTTCGCCAAATCCACACTGTTGCCGTTGAGCTGTTCGAGTATGTCCTTGAGCGTATTCGCAGCGTCCTCGCATGATTTCATACTCTCGCGCACCTGTTCGACGGAAGCCTGCTGACCGGCCCGCCAGGCGATATTTGCCTGGTGGCAGATCGTGGTGCCGAGGTGACCGACCTCAATCTCCGCCGCCAAGTCCTCGCGCCGGCCGCTGCGTAGCGCCCTGATGAAATTCGGGGCGTGGTCACTCCCGCCGTTGCCCTTGTACTGGTAGACCCGCTTGCCATCATTGTCGTGGAACCAGCCGCCGCCGCGGGAGATGCGAACGGAGCCGTTCTCGCACTGGACGTAGTTGCCCCCGCGGGCGGTCAGATATACAGCCCCCTCCTTGCCGCCGCGACGCGCCGGGTCGGGCAGATTACGGATATCGACCACCATGGGCAGACCGTCATAGTCCATCAGCGCAAAGTGCATGTTCGGCGTCTCGCCGTTGTCGTCCCAGGCGAAACGGTTGCCCGCCGCCACCACCTTCGTCGGCACATCCTTCCAACCAAGCAGGTGACGCACATCGTCGAGGTAATGAATGCCCCAGTTCGCCATTTCGCCGTCGCCCCAGTTCCACTGCCAGTGCCAGTCATAATGGAACTGCTGCCGCATGACCGGTGTCATCGGTGCGGGACCGGCCCAGAGATTGTAGTCGATCTGAGGCGGAACCGGCTGCGGCTCCGTCACTTTGCCGATCGAGGTCCGTGATTGCAGCTTGGAGCAGTGAACCCAGAGGACCTTGCCGTACTTGCCGGCCTGAATATCGCGAGCGGCCTCCTGCACAGCCGGACAGGACCGGTGCTGGGTGCCCGCCTGCACGATCCGGTTGTACTTGCGTGCCGCCTCGACCATCTTGCGGCCCTCCCAGATCGCATGACTGACGGGCTTTTCCACGTACACGTGCTTGCCCGCCTGGCACGCCCAGACTGTCATCAGCGAGTGCCAGTGGTTGGGTGCCGCGATCACCAGGGCATCAATATCCTTGCGATCCAGGATCTGCCGGACGTCCGCATAGCCCTTGATGGCCGAATCATCCACGTTGTACTTCTTCTTGAACCCGGCGACCCCTTGTTCGAGGATTTGCTTATCCGGGTCGCATAAGGCCACCACTTTCACGCCCTGCAGTTTCATGAAATCGCTGACGTGGGCCCCACCCCGGCTCTTGATCCCGGCTACGGCTAATCGAATCTCGTCATTGGCCCCGCGTACGCTGGGCACAAGGTGGTCCCACGAAGACAAGACCAGATACGACCCAGCCGTCGCGACGGCGGTGTGCTTCAAGAATCCCCGGCGATTCATCTGATTCATCCTCTGCTCCTTTCGCAGAAATCCAAGGTAGATACTCTTCAGTGCATACGAGCAGGCACCATGGCCCAATCAAGCTCCTATTGTAGCATCTCGTCCGCCCTGTGTCCAATAGGGCCTTGTGACGGAGGGATTTGCGACTGTCACACGACGACTGCCTTGGTTTGCCTTTTGCCTTTGCGCCGGCTTGATCCTACAATACGGCTACGCAGTCGCAGCTTCCGGTGCTCTGTGAGATGGAGAAGAAAACGATGGCTGATACACTCCGGCCGGCGATCCAGTGGATCATGGTGACTCTTGTCGTGTCCGGCTGTACGATGCCGGCGGCTCGTGCCACCGCGGCGGAGCCACGCTGGTGGATGGACGAGCCGGTCCGCCTCCTGCAGACCAATCTCCGCGAGACCGATTCCACGCTGGATGCCAAACGTCTCGTTCGACAAGTCACCGAGTTTCCCGCGAATACGCTGCTTTTCAACATGGGCGGTATCGTGGCGCAGTATCCAACGCGTGCGGAATTCCACTATGCCAGTCCACACCTGCCGCCGGGACACGATCTGTTTGGAGACGTGCTACAGGAGGCCCACGCGCGTGGTCTGCGCGTGATCGGTCGCTTTGACCTGAGCAAGACCCAGAAGCCGGTGTTCGACGCCCATCCCGAATGGTTCTTCAAGCGGACCAACGGCGAGCCTGCCATCTACAATGGACTCTACTCGGCGTGCATCAACGGTGGCTATTATCGCGAACAGGCGGTCAAGATTCTCACCGAGGCGCTGGAGCGTTACGAGGTGGACGGGCTGTTCTTCAACATGTTCGGCAATCCGTCCTCCGACTACAGCGGCAACCAGATGGGGCCGTGCCAGTGCGACGCCTGCAAAACCCGCTTTGAGGTGCGCTACCATCGCCCGCTGCCGACGAGTGCTCGCGACGCCGATTACGGTAGCTTCCTGGCGGAATCGGCACACGAAGTGGCGGCGACGTTCGCCGAGCTGATTCACCGGCTGCGGCCGCAGGCAGCCTTTCTCACCTATATCCAGGACCACACCGACGGCATCATGTCTGAATCCAATACGGCCGTCGGGCGAGCACTGCCGCTCTGGCCATACTCCGCCAGTGACAACGTGAATCGTGCCCGCAATTCGGAGCCGGACAAGATGGCGTTCAACCTCTGCATGAGCTTCGTGGATTACCCGTGGCGGTTCGTAACAGTACCGCAGGCAGAGATTCAACTGCGCCTGTATCAGAACATGTCCCACGGCGGCGTGCTCGCGCTCAACATGCACGGGACCATGGACCAGGAAGACCGCCACGCCCTGCTGGCAGGCCGGCCCGTCTTCCAGTGGCACGCGGAGCATGAAGACCTCTACGTCGGACAGCAAAATGCTGCGCGCGTCCTGTTGCTCCGGGGCGACTCAAGTTCTTATCGCGGATTCTTCCGCCTGCTGAGCGAGCAGCATATCCCATTCGCCGTGTCGGACAACCTGAAATGGCTGAACGATCCCTCCCGCAAGTTTGATCTGGTCATCGCTCCCAGCGGCGCCTCGGCGGAACTGGATCGCTACGTCCGCGATGGCGCCCATCTGTTCATCGCAGGCGCCAATCCTCCCGCATTGCCGGTGGGGAAAGTGATCGGCAAGCGAGAATCAATCCAAGGCTCCTGGCGTATTCACGATCACGCACTGCTGCCGTCGCTGAAGAACACCAAGCTGCTCTTTCTGGATGGGCCCTATGTGGAGCTGGCGCCACTGGATGCGCCGCTGCTCACGTTGATTCCGCCCGCCATGTTCGGTCCACCGGAGAAGGTGTGGGTGGACAAGGTGGAGACCAGCATTCCAGGTCTCGTGTTCACGGACCATGGCAAAGGCCGGATTGCGTACATCCCCTGGGATATCGGCGGCCTGTATTATCGGCACAGCTCACAAGGCCACGCCGGCTTGATGGCTGACATAATCGATCATCTCCTGCCCCATGGACGACAATTGAAGACCAATGCGCATCCATTGGTGGAAGTCACGGTGATGAGGCAGCCCAAGCGCAACCGGACGCTGGTGCACTTCGTGAACCTGAGCGGGCATTCCGACACAGCCTACTTCGCCCCAGTCGAAATGCGAGACATCACGGTAGAGTTGGCCCTCCCATTTCGTCGCGCCACCGCCATGAGCACGAACAAGAAGCTGCGTATCACAGAGCATAAGTTCACCTTGCCCCGGCTCAATTCCTATGAGGTCGTGGTGCTGAATGAGTGAACGCAATCCACTGAATGATAAGGGAGCCTGGTCCGATGAAAACGCTGATCCGTCCCATTGCCGTCGTGATGGTGCTGACGCTGGCTGGCACAGCGATCGCAGCCCCTTCTAAACCAAACATCCTGTTCATCGCCGTGGATGATATGAACAATGACCTCGGCTGCTTCGGGCACCCATTGGTGAAATCGCCGAGCATCGACCGTCTCGCTGCTCGCGGCGTGCGGTTCGACCGGGCCTACTGCCAGTTTCCGCTGTGCAGTCCGAGCCGCTCCTCGCTCTTAACCGGTTTGCGCCCGACAGCACGCGGGTGTTCGATCTGCAGTATCACTTCCGCCAGGATCTGCCCGACGTGGTGACGCTTCCACAGATGTTCATACGCAATGGCTACTACGTAGCACGCGTCGGGAAGATGTATCACTATGGCAATCCAGGGGACATCGGCACCAACGGTCTGGATGACCGGGCGTCGTGGACGGAACGACTCAATCCCGCGGGACGCGACAAGACGGCGCTCGAACCTGACATCATGAATTACACGCCCAGGCGGGGCTTGGGTTCGGCCATGGCGTTTCTGGCGGACAAGACCGGGACAGACCCGGAGCACACCGACGGCAAGGTGGCCGACCAGACGATCCGATTGCTCGAGGAACACAAGGACAAGCCGTTTTTCATCGCGGCAGGATTCTACAAGCCGCACTGCCCGTGGGTGACTCCGAAGAAGTATTTCGACCTCTATCCGATGGATCCGATCTCGCTGCCGGGAATCACCCCGCAAACCCCGGGCGACTATCCGCCGCTGGCGCTCGCTTCGACCCGGCCGTGGCCCTATCTCGGCGTCACGGCGGAGCAAGCGCGCGAGTGCAAGCGGGCGTATTACGCGGCCATCTCGTTCGTCGATGCCCAGATCGGGCGGCTTCTCGACGCCGTGGACCGGCTCGGATTGCGCGACAACACCATTATCGTGTTCTGGAGCGACCACGGGTACCATCTTGGTGAGCACGGGCTGTGGTTCAAGCAGAGTTGTTTCGAGGAATCGGCGCGCGTGCCGCTGATTATTTCGGTGCCTGGACAGAAGACGGCGGGCCGGGCGAGTTCCCGCCCGGTGGAGCTGGTCGATCTGTATCCAACGCTGGCCGAACTGGCCGGTCTAACGTCTCCGGAGCATTTGGAAGGTTTCAGTCTGCGCCCGCTGATCGACGATCCCCAGGCCCAATGGAACCACCCTGCCTTCACCCAGGTCCAGCGCGGCACCGATCCGGGCCACAGCGTCCGGACCGAGCGTTGGCGGTACACCGAATGGGCCTCCGGGGACAGGGGGCAGGAACTCTACGATCATGACAACGATCCGCACGAGCTGCACAATCTGGCCGGCAACGCCGAGCACGCCGACGTGGTCGCACAAATGAAGGCTTTGCTCAAGCAAGTGCATCCAGCGCCCGTCAAGGGCGGCAAGGCGGAACCAGGCACAAAGGAGAAATTCTGCAACTGACGTTCGATTCTCCTTTCGACTTGAAAAGGCGGAATGCCCGCAATAATGGGGCCTGCTGAGCGACTAAGAGCGTAAGTGCTTTAGGAGATCGACCCATGAGAAGAGCCCTGATGACAGAAATCGGTTTGTGCGTTGTGTTTGCGTTCGTCGTCGCCACTGCCGGCTGCATCACGATCGGTGGTGACAATCTGCAGGGCAAGGCGAAACGAACGGACCAGCGTAGCGTTGCGGTCGGCAGTGCATCCGCCCTCAAGGTGACTACGAATGTTGGGACGATCAAGCTCGATGCGATGGATGCAGCCGAGGTCCGTATCACTGCTGATATCACGGTCAAGGCCAAGACGGATGAAGAGGCGGAAGCCCTGCTTGAAGGGGTCCGCGTCACCGCCGAGCCATCCGGCGACACGCTCGTGGTCAAGGCGGAGAAACCATCCGGCTTCGGCCGCAACCATCTCGCCGTCGATTTCGCGATTACCGCTCCGCCCGGCCTGCGTCTCGACTGCACCACTGATGTGGGGGATATCCGGGTCAACGAATTCACCCGTCGCGTGGAAACCCACACGGACGTTGGCTCAATCACTTGCAGCGGGCTGCGCGATGGCATGAGCCTGCACACGAACGTCGGCGACATCAAGGCTGCTTACTCGCCCGATGCCCCGGCTGCTCTCGATGTCAACGCCTCTGCCAATGTCGGCAACATCGACTTCACGGGCCCATCCCAGATCTCCGCGAATCTCACCGCTGCCGTCAACGTCGGTCACATCCATACGGACAGACCCATCACCGTCAGCGGCTCGCTCGGCAAGTCTGTCAGAGCCTCTCTCGGCGCCGCCGAAGGCCAGGTGGATCTCCGCACCGACGTCGGCTCCATCACGATCCGGTAGGACCCTGTCACCCGGCCAGGAGTGCCAGGGCGAATCCCGCGCCTGTTACACACAGCGAGGGCGGCAGTACCTTCCAGATGATCCGCAGCAATGGCGTGTTGAAGTAACTTGCGGACAGCGCCAGGCACAGGTGAATCGGACTGATCGCCAGCCCAAAGACCACGCCGGCAAAGGCCAGGGTTTCGAGACCCAGCGAAAGATTCTCGCCCGTGCCGATGAATGGCATGAGGAAGGGATACGTGATCGCCACGGTCGGCGTTGTCACGCCCGTGCTGAAGCTCACGATGAACGGCAACACGAACAGCACCAGCAGCGGCGGCATGTGGACCTGCTCAAAGAATGTGACGACGCTCCCAATCGCGCCGCTGGACTCCAGGATCAGCTTGAACCACAGAGCCCCGAACAGCAGCAGAATCACGTCCGGCTCGCGGGCCGCCCGGAAAATCCCGCCCCACCGGCGCACGTTCACCCGGTGCAGCAGGAGCAGGCCGATGATCGCGAGGAATATGCCGACCGCCGGCGGCACGTTGAGGCCGACGTACAGCACGGCCGTGAACAGGATCGGCCACAGGGCATGGATGAAATCCTTCACGTGCGAACCGATATCTGTCCCGACCTCCATGTGTTCGGCTCGGCGGGGTGGAATGCCGAACAGCAGCAGAAACACGATGCCACCGAGAATCCCGGCAATGGATAGCGCCGCATGGTAGCCGACCACGCCGGCCGCAGGGACGCCCAGCATCTGCACGATCAGCGGGACCGCCGGGAACAGAGGCCAGACCGGCTCCCACTGGTGGCGAAAGAAAAAGTTGATCGCCGCGACCCGGCTGCGCTCCACTCCGATCTTGTCCCCCGCCTCGCGCACCATGGGGGCCGAGAGCATGATCCCGCCCGGCGTCGGCAACATGCCCATCAGCAGTGGGATTGTCGCCAGCGCCACCCGGCGGCTGCGAAGCAAACCGTGCATCGCGGGCACCAGTCGGGCCGATAGCCCGATCTGGCCCATCGCCTCCCCCACCACATTCACCAGCAGCAGCAGCGCCGTCAGCGAGACGAACAGGTATGGAGTCGTTTCCGTCAACGGCTGCTCCCGCCACTCCGCCGCCAACCGGCCCCACATCGCCCCCGGCGTCACGCGCAGCAGCACCGCCAGCGCAATGGCCGAGATCGTCATCGCCAGCCCGATCCGAACCTTCAGCCGCAGCAGGACGACCAGCACCGCCAGCGACGCGAAAATCATTCCCAAGGCATACATAGGGCTACTGTCGCCAGGTCTCCTTCATTACGAACGTGCACGCCAGCGAGATCAGGGACGCCAGCAGAAGGATCACCAAGATCATGTGATAGCCGGCGACAGGGTAGGCCCCGGCGTCGCTTCTGGGATATGCATCGAGCACCCGGCCCAGCACCGGCATGAACACCGCCCCGCCCAGGAACGGGAAAAAATTCACCATCCCGACGCAAGTCCCGGCCATCTCAACCGGGAACAGTTCCTTTGTGCTCGTGAACCCCATGACGACAATCGCCGAGGAACTCACGGAGAACAGGAAGAACCAGGCATACAGAACCGCGAGAGGCAGCCCGGCGGGGAAAATGTTGAGAAACAGCAGCAGCACGACGAGCGTGGATGTGCACAGGATGAACGTCTTCTTGCGGCTTCGCAGGATCTTCTGCGAGAGCAATCCGAGCAGCGGGCCGCCGAATATCATTGCCCACGCCGTCATGCTGAGGATCGCGCCGGCCTGTCTCTTGCTCAGCCCGTAAGTATCCATCAGGTACGACCCGGCCCACAGGCCGCCGAACGCGAAGAAGATCCCGCAGTCAAAGAAGAACCACACGGCCACCGGCCAGAACGCCCCCTCCGAGAGCACTCGGCCTACGCCCTGCCACAGCCCGACCTTCCCCTGTGCAGGATTCGCCTCCCCGGTGCAACCGTCGATCTGCGCAATGGATGGCCAGCCCACATCGGCCGGCTTGTCACGGACCGCCAGCCAGACCGCCGCCACGGTGACGGCGGTACACACGCCGATGATGTGGAACGACAGCCGCCAGCCGAACCAGGTCGCCAGCAGGCCGAGAACCCACGTCGCCCCGAGGATTCCCAGGCCCCCCGCCGCCTGCAGCATGCCCGACATCAGGGCAAACTCCCGCGCCCGGAACCATTGCGACACCATCTTGAGCGTCGGGATGAACACCATGGAGACACCCAGCCCGACCAGCACACGTGACAACCTTGCGATCTGGATGCTCGGCGACACGGCGAACAGAAAGCTGCCCGCCGCCCCGATCAGCAGTGAGTACATCACCGTCTTGCGGGGTCCGATGGAGTCGGACAGCAGCCCCGCAGGAAACTGCATCACCGCATAACAGTAGAAGTAGATTGAGCCGAGTCCGCCCAGAGCACGGGCCGTCGTCTGAAAGTCTCGCATCAGATCGTTCGCCACGACGGAAGGCGAGAACCTGTGGAAGTACACAAGCGCATAACCTGTCGCCAATATCGCGAAAAGCAGCCATCGAAACGACAGCACTTTTCGGACCAGCTTTCCATCCATCGTCATGCCCTTTCCGGCTCTTTCAGACGCATGTCTTAGCTGTGGCACGCCGCGTTGCGCTTGTGCGCGGCGAGTGAGATGCCCCACGGCCATCCAATGCCGCATCACGATACCACGATCTGCCCAAACCGCAAGCCTCTCCCGCTGCCCCGCGCAGATCCGGAGCCCGAATCTTCTGCCCGGGCCAAGACTGGGTGCTACTTCTGCCGTGCACCCAACCTCAGTACAACCGGGAAAAGGCTTGACGCCAACCCACTGTACAGATACCTTGGCGACTGCTTTGAAGGATGCAGCTATGGAATTGACAGGAATTAACAAGCTGAGAATCGCCGCCGTGGCGGCGCTGGGCATAATTGTGATCGGGATGCTGGCATGGCCGCTCGCAGCCCCCGCCGATCCTCTGCTGCCTGTCCGCGCATGGCACATAAGTCTCTCAGGAACGATAATGTTGCTGTTGCTGGCATTTGGCGTTGGGTTTGCGGGGTACTTCATCGCCTGGCCTCACGGCCGGGAGATCGCAATTCTCGGCGTGCCCTTTGGGCTGGCTGTGTGGGCCGGCCGGTCCGGGCCCATGCGGGTGCTGACGCAGGCGCTCAACAAGCCGGACCAACGAGAGGCTCTTCTGCACTCGTTGCGTTTCGAGCCAGCCTACTGGCTACTGATTGTGGCAGCAGGCTTTGCCGGCGTACTGGCGGCTCAGCAATGGCGCCCCGGCTCCAGGCCTGCGCCGAGCCTGGCTCAGATCAAGAGCCATCTCAACCCGGGTCTTTATCTGAACGTTGCCGTCGCACTGCTTGTCAGCGTGGTGCTTATCGCCTTCTTCACCGGTGTTTTCGCCCAGGACCTCTGCACGTCCTACGAGATGGTCGCCGCCCAGCCTGCGGTCGGCCAAATCTTCTTCGCTATTCTCGGCGCCTTCGGGGCCGCCGCGTTCGTCGTCAAGAAGTTCCTCAACCTGAGCTACCTCTGGCCCGCCATCGCCGCACTCCTGGTGCTGCCCTTTGCCGACGCGGTATACGGCAATTCGCAGACCGTTGCGAAATTCGCGGAGACTGAGCCGGCCACCTTCTTCCCCCACGCCATTTTCGCTATTTTGCCGCTGCAGTTCGTGGCCGTCGGCGCGATCGGCGCCGTCACCGGCTACTGGCTGGCGGTCCGCTACGAGTATTGGCGAAAGCATGAAAGTGCCGGATAACTTGGCAGCATTTTTGATTTTTTCGAACCCGGAAAAATCGCTAACTCCCGTTCCTGCAAGCACTTACGCCGGCAACGTCTGATAACCGACGTGGGACATCCAAAGAAAAGTGAATTTGTTTGGTTTGCCTCCCTCAATTAGCCGAAATATAGACTACATGAAGCCTTCCGGGTGACATGTGGGGCCGCTGCCAAGGGCAGGCGCCGTCCCGTGTTTGGAACGTAAACGAATCGGCTAAGTGAACACTGGAATTCTCCGTAACGTAGGAGAAATCGGGAAACCAGCCGACAAAAGGAGTTAACGATGTTGGTTCTGAGCAGACAACGAGACGAATCCATTATGATCGGGGACGACGTTGAGATCACCATCGTCGACGTCCGAGGCGACAAGGTTCGGTTGGGGATTACCGCCCCGAAGAGCATCCCCGTGCACCGCAGAGAGATTTACGACGCCATTCAACGGGAAAAGGCCCAGAAGGCCGAAGGGACAGCCCAGGCCAGTCCCATAACTGAGACGGCGGAGAAACCTGAGGAGCCGGCCCGCAGGAAGAACACGAAACCGGAGAAAACTCCCCAGGAAACTGAATAGCAGACACTTCCTCTCTTCTGCCTGTCAACGATCGAATCTTCCACCCTCCCGCCTCCGGGAGGGTTTTTCTTTGCGCCCGATAGCCCAGAGGATCTATGCACAGACGCCCCCTCAATCGCCCCAAGAGACATCCGCGACGCGGGGGCTTCATGCCTGCCCTCTCCGCACGTGAGGTGATTGTGCTCCTCTGGCTGACGGGACTCATCATCTTTCTCGCGATAGCTTCGATCAAGGCGGGACGAATGATGCGACGGCTCACGAAGGAGCGGATGGAACTGCCCGCGGAGATCCAACGTGACGTCCGTCAAGTGTTTGGCACGCTTGGGTTGCCGAAGCTGTTGAGCTTCACGGAGATCGGGTCTGAACAGACGCGGCCGCCGGTCGCTTATGCCGAAGCTGCTTCTTTCGTCAAGTTTCTGATCGACACCGTCGGTCGAGCCAGATTCCTCGAAGCCTATCAGACCCTCCGGAACTCCAGCGAGAAGGCCGGCCTGGAGCGGAATATCGAGAAGCTCGAACAGATTTGCGGCAAGCCGCTGCCGGCGCTCCAGCGGCAATGGGAGACGGCATTCGCTCGGTCCTGATGCGTCCCAACCAGCAGATGACATGCCGGTTCCTGCGCAGGCCGGATTCCTCGTGCTTTTTGCATCAATCCTCCGACGTCTGCGTCAACATTGCGCGGTTATTTAAGGAGGACAATCATGCAGATCGGTTTGACAGCGTTTCTGGTTGTGCCGGCGATCCTCGGCGCTGCAGTTCCGGCCGAGGTCGGGAAGATCCATGAAGCACGCATCCTGCGTTTTCCCAGCGACCGACCGGTAGGACAGATTCACGTCCAGGACGAAGGAACGGGCAGAGAATTCACGCTCTGGTTCCACTGGACCGGGATCAATGGCCTCAGTGGAACCCCGTGGGAGTACTTCTGCGAGGCGCAGGGGGACATCCGCGTCCCTCCCGGCAAGCATGTACGCCTCACGGTCAATGCCGATTCATGGGCCGACCTTTCATGGCTCATGAAGCTCCAGCCGGATGATCTCTACAGCCTGAGGTTCACAGAAACGATGGGCCGGGTCAAGCCGGGCGACGCACGCCTCAAGCCCGTGACGCATCTGAGCGGACTGAGAGAACTGGGGCTGGACAACACCGACATCACCGACTGGGGAATGAGAATGCTTGCGAGCTTTCCATCGCTCGAGGAGTTGAGCCTGAATATCAAGGTCACCAGCCGGGGCATGACTCATGTCGCACAACTCTCATCGCTCAAGCGGCTGTACTTCCCGTGGGACACGAAGATCACCGGCGCCGGCGTGCAGCACATCAGCAAACTGACGGCCCTGGAAGAGCTGTATCTCGGCCAAGGCATCGGCGACGTGGGCCTGGCGCACTTGCGAGGCCTACCGCATCTGAAGTACCTGGCCGTGAATGGTCCCGGCTTCACGGATGCCGGCATGGTCTACCTCAAACAGATTCCGTCGCTCCGAATCTTCTCCATTCATGACGGCTACTGTCGAATCGGCGATGCCGGCCTGGCCCATCTATCGGAACTGCCCAATCTTGAGATGTTGAGCTTGCATGGGATGCGAGGCATCACCGATGCAGGCCTCGCCCATCTTGCCAAGACACGCTCCCTGAGGAAACTGGACATTGCCAGCGCACAGGTGACGGACACGGGACTGAGTCACCTCAAGCAGATCAGGACGCTTGAGCATCTCGATCTCCCCGGAGATCAGCACGGCATCACGGATGTCGGGCTGGCCCACCTGGCGGAACTCCCGAACCTCAAGCACCTCCAGATCTCCCGAATCCATTTCAATAATCCCGCCGTGAACAAGGAATACTACACCGACCGAGGTCTGGCGGAACTGGCCAAACTCCATCAGCTTGAGGAACTCTACATCGGCAGCATCGGAATTACCGACACCGGCATGGACTCTATTGCGAAACTGATGAACTTGAGGGAACTCAGCATGGTCGGCTGCGAGGGCGTGACTGATAAGGGACTGGCCAAGCTGGCCGGCTTGAGATCGCTCAGGAGTCTCCACATCAGGCACAGTCGCCTGACCATCGCAGGCTTGAGTTCGCT
This sequence comes from Sedimentisphaerales bacterium, assembly GCA_963708075.1. Lineage (GTDB taxonomy): Bacteria > Planctomycetota > Phycisphaerae > Sedimentisphaerales > Anaerobacaceae > PLanc-01. The sequence continues at coordinate 1,007,606 of OY970194.1, read as the reverse complement.
TCATTCGCTGTCAGGCGTGACGCGGTTGGATGTAGGCGACTTGGTGCGGAGTGGGGCCGTGCTGGACCTGTCGGGTTTGGTGAACATCGAGTACCTGACCCTGACCCTCAGCCCTGACGCTCAGGACGCATTCGGTGATGCCGATCTGGCATGCCTGCCCAATCTGAAGAAGCTACGTTGGCTCCAAATCCAACCCCGCAATTTCACAGATCGGGGCATGCCCTACCTGGCCGGTCTGACCGAGATGGATCGGCTGGGCCTCGGCGGCAGCCTGACGGATGAGGGACTCAAGCAACTGGCTAACATGAAGAAGCTCAATCATCTGAGCATCCGCGGCGGTCTTGATAGGGACGAACACATGCCGGATCATAGCGGGCGCATCACCGACAAAGGTTTGGGCTATCTTGAAGGCTTCAAGCAGCTTGCATTCCTGGAGGTCCACTCGGACCGCGACTTCAGCGACGAGGCCGTCCAGCGTCTCTGGGAGCAACTGCCCAACCTCTACCACCTCAACCTCAACGGCGCGAACACGCGACCAAGCGGCATCGGAGTCAGGTAATCCGTCACCCGACGGAACCTCCGCCTAACTCGGTGTCCGTTCATGTGGCAAAAAAAAGGCCGATCGGACCAGCCGCCTTAATTGGCGACCAGTCCTCTCGGCCATTCGTGTGCGGCGCCGCACGGATTGTTACACCGGAGGCGCACGCGTTCTCCCGATCTTGCCAAGCGGCCGGGCCCGCCCAACTTGCCTCGGTGAGGCATTCCCCAGTGCCGCTATGGCACTCCATGCCCGCACCGGCCACAACCCCACTATTCCCATCACAACCGGAGCAAGCGGCCCTGCCCGATATCCACTCAGCGACATCAGGATCTTCATGACATATCTTCTGTTGACGTTCACACGCATCTCCACGCCCTTTCCTTCTGAATGATCCCCGATTGTCGTCCACTACTTCGTGCGGCACCGGCCATGGGCAAAACGGCACATCCGTTCCTTTGCCCATGGCTTGGTATCTGTTCCAGGCATTTCTCGGGTCCAGCATTGACGGTTCACAAACCCACCCGATGGCAGACTGATACGGACCTCTTTGTCTGCTGCTTGCCGGTATCTCGCTGGTGCCGCTCGATCTTTCCTTCAACGATCCGCACGATGCTGATCGTGTCACATTCTATACGACGGCTGTCATCGGAATGGCGTAAGGGGATCCCTTAATAAAGCCCAGGGAGAACCTGACTTTGGCTGCACGTTCATACGCGTCCAGGAGCCGTGGCGGCGAACTTGACAATAATAAAGAGAAACGGCGAGGTCATGCAGGCCTCGCCGCGTAGGTTCTGGTGTTGGCCGGGAAACATCCGGCGGCTCTACATGCGTTTGTATCGCGGGCCGCCGCCGCCTTCGGGGGCGGTCCAGCGGATGTTGTCGAACGGACACTTGCGCTGGCAGGTCTTGCAATGCAGGCAGTTGGAGGGGTTGGCCGGCTTGACCTCGTCGTGGATCGCCTCATAGACACCCGCGGGACAGAACGTGATGCACGGGGCCTCGAAGAACGGACGGCATCTGGTGTCACAGATGGTCCGGTCGAGGATCTTCAGGTGGGACGGCTGCTCCTCGCGATGCTCCGTGGCGGCAACCGCCGTGAAGGTGTCCTTGTCGAAAGCCTGGTTCGGCTTGAGCCGGTATGAGGCCCCCGTCATCGCCTCGTAGTCCTTCTCGACATGGAACTTCGGCAGCCAGCGGCCGAGGACTGACAGCGGCATACCCTGCAGCGGCCCGAACTTGGCCACCGTCTGGCGGAAGTTCTTCGCCGTCTTCATCTCTCTGGCGATGTTGGACTGCTCGACGTTCTCGGTGTACTTGCGAGCCGCCCCGTTCGAACTATTCAACGTCGCGACAATGGCTTTGGCCGCCTGGATGCCGGAATCGATGGCGTTGTGCAGGCCCTTGATCTTGAGCATGTTCACAAAGCCGGCGCTGTCGCCGAGGATCATCACGTTACCCTTGCCGATGCTCTGGCGTCTCGGGATCGCGCGGCACGGCGTGCCAGCCGCCCTCGGGAATCATCTTGGCGCCCGCCTCGACGACCGTACCTCCCTCGATGTACTGCTTGACGAACTTGTGCTCCTTGAGCCGCACGAGCGCATCCTGGGTGTTGAAATCGTGATACTTCCAGTCGAGACCGACGATCATGCCGACGGCCAGATGGTCTTGCTCGCCGGCATAGACGATGCCACCGCCGAACATCCCAGGACCGATGACCGGCGTCCAGATCGGGTAGCCCATCGCGTGGACGACCCGGCCTCTCGTGAACTTGTTGTACTGCTCGGGCGTGACCTTGATCAGCTCTTTGACACCCAGCGAGTAAAGCTGGTGGGATTCGCGCTTCAGACCCGCCTGCTCGACAAACCGCTCGGTGACGAGACCGTCACAGCCTTCGGCCAGCACGACGAATTTCGCCTGGATCGTCTCGCCCTCCGTGTAATTTGGCTGCTTGTGCCCCTCTTTATTGACGCCCTGATCCACGAGCTTGACGCCTGCGGCGAGGCCATCGCCGTCGAAGACCACATGGTCAGCGGCAAAGCCTGTCAGAACCTCCACGCCCAGCCCCCTCGCAATCCCGCCCAGCCATTTCGTGAGCCGGCTGATGGACAAGGAATAGTCGCCATGATGGATCATTTGGCCGAAGGCAAGGCCCATGCCCCGAGCCATCTTGATCATGGGGAAAATCCCAAACGCCATCTTGCTGCCCAGCAGGAACATGATGTCGTCCTTGTCGATCACGTTGGCGAGGATCTGCTTGGCCTCATCCGTGTCGCGCCAGCCGGGCTTGGCGGCGTCGAGCAGCGCGCTCAGCGGCTCCTTTTCGAGCACCGCGCCCGAGAGATTGTGGTTGCCCAGATCGAGGGCCTTGTCGATCACGCACACATCGAGGTCCGGCTTAAGAACCTTCAGTTGAATCCCCGTGGACAGGCCCGCGGGACCGGCGCCTACGACCAGAACCGATGTCTTGCTGTATTCGCTGTAGTTCGGCACGTTCTATTTCCTCAAGTTTGATTGTTGATCGTTGACTTTTGATTTTTGGCGGCCACTCCCGGCCTGCTTCAAAAATCAAACTTCAAGAATCAAACATTCTTTCACGTTTCGTGCAATGCCTCGGCGAGCTTCGGGACAATATCCTCGACATTCCCGACGACGTAGTAGTCACACTGCTTGAAGATCGGTGCGTTCGGATCGCTGTTGATCGCCACGATCGTCTCGGTGTTGGCGACGCCGATCATGTGCTGGATGGCGCCGGAGATGCCGAGAGCGACGTAGAGCTTCGGGCCGACGGAGGTCCCCGTCTGGCCCACCTGGTGGATTCGGCCTATAAAGCCCTGCTCGACGGCGGCACGCGAGGCGCCTCGCTCGACCTGCGTTTCGAGCCTCTTGCTCAGAGCGCCCGTCAGTAGGCTGATGAGTTTCTCGTAACTGTCACGGCTTTGCATGCCTTTGCCGCCGGAAACGATGGTGTCGGCGTGCAGGTTCACCTGCCCGTGGCCCAACTCGGTCTTCAGGATTTCCAGGCTGACATCATCGTCGGTCAACTCGACCTTGTGCTTGATGACCTTTCCCTTTCGGGACGGATCGGCCGGAATTCGCTTCATCACGCCGGGCCGGGCCGTCGCCATCTGGCTCTTGGAGCCCTTGGTGCGGATGGTCGCCATGACGTTGCCGCCGAGGGCCGGACGGGTCTGCAGCAGCAGGCCGACCTCGCCCTTTCGTGAGGTGTCGCGGATGTCGAGCCCCGTGCAATCGGCGGTCAGGCCGCAGCCGGTGCGGTAGGAGACCATCGGGGCCAGCATGCGGCCCTGCGGCGTGGCAGCATACAGCACGATCTGCGGCACGTATTTGTCGATTGCGTCGGCAATCGCCTTGCGGTACGCCGTCGGGTCGAATTCTTTCAACAGCGGGTGCTCGATGGCGTACACGTTGTCGGCGCCTGCGGCGATCAATTCCTCGGCCATGTGCGCCACGTCCTCGCCGGCGATGCACACGCCGACCTTCGTTTCGAGCGAGTCTGCCAGCTCGCGGGCCTTGCCGGTCAGCTCGAATGTCGCAGGATGGACCACACCGTCGCTGTGCTCGGCCACGACCCAGACCTCGCCCTTGAAAGCCGGCTCGGTCAGCTTGTAGCCCGCGATCATGTCCTCAAAGGCCTTCCCATGGAAACTCTCGCCGGCCTTGGCAAGAATCTTCTCCCTCGTCGCCTCGTCGATGTGCTCGACGCTCTTGAGGCCGAGTTCCTTCAGAATCCCTGCCAGGAGATCGTAATCCTCCTGCTCCTTGGCCGTCGCCTCGAACCTGCGTTCGAGCAGGCTCGCCCGTCGCTTCGGCAGGGTGTATTTGCCGTCCGCTTTCTTACTGGAGGAGCCACCTGCCTGGCTATCACCCTTCTTGAAACTCCCGACAATCGTCCGGGCCAGCTCCTTCACGTCGCTGATCTGCTTGCACTTGCGGGTGCTCTTGCCCGGCGGGAAGACGCGGATCACCGCGGTCTTGGAGCCCTTGGCCCCGATCTGCGGCGCCTGGATATCATTGGCGCCCCACTGAACCACAGGGGCTTTCTTCGCCCAGCGTGTGCCGCCGAACGTGGCAAACAGAGGATATTCGTACTTGGCGACAGTCACCACGGCCGGAAGCTTCTTGGTCGCTACCGTCTGGCTGCCGCCGCTGATGATGCGGGTGAATTCGAAACGATTGTTCTTGTACTCGGCCCCCGTCACATAAGCGATGCAGGGCAGGCCCAGTTCCTCGGCGATCTGCGCCGGCACCTGGGCTGTATCGCCATCGACCGACTGCATGCCCGAGACCACGAGGTAATCATCGCCGCACTGGAGCAGCTCCTTCGTGATCCTGCGAATCGCGTAGGCGAGCGGGTTGGCCGTCGCCACCGTATCGGCGCCGCCGAGCGCTCTATCGGTCAGCAGGACGACCTGATCGGCCGCACGAGCCAGGCTGTAACGCAGCACCTCGTCGGCCATCGGCGGGCCCATCGTCAGCGCCACCAGCCGGGCCTTCGCGTCGCCGCTGATCTTCTTCATGTGGTTCGCGAACGCCAGCGCCTGCGCGTCTAACTCGTTGATCACGTTCGCCAGCCGCGAGCGAACGAGCGTGCCCGTCTCCGGATCGAACGCATTGTCCGTGATCTGCGAGACGTCAGGAACCTGTTTGACCAGAACAATGTAGTCACTCATATGCGCATTTCCCTTTAGAACACATGCCCCCCAGGGCTGGGGGTTCTCGAGTGATGACAGACTCTATGGCGTGCGCCGCCTCACCTGCCCTCACTGCGTGCTTACGACTCTTGTCCGTCCGATGTTCCAGACCGCCGCAGTGCTGCCAGCGATAAAATGAAGTGCGCATCATAGGCCTGCGTTACACGACTGTCAACCGGTTGCGACACAAAAACCGCAGACTCTATAGGTGATTTGAAGGGCCTCTTCACAACAAATTGCACAGGGACGGAAACCCCAGGGCTATCGCATCTAAATGCCAAGGACCTTAAGCAGGTAGTCTCGGTCCCAGCCGGCTCGGAGGCGTTTGGCGGCGATGCCGCCCTTGGCCGTCTTCTCCTGCTTGAGCAGCATCAGGGCGATTCGACGCAATCGCGAGAAGTTCTCGGCGGCGTTGGCCACTCGGACTCGACTGGCGTCCTCATGGAAACTCACGTCCAGCGACCAGTGCAACTGGACCTCCACGGACCAGTGATGGCGAATCAATGTCCCCAGACGCTGGGCACAGTGTCCCGGATGGGAGCTGATGAAGTAGTGTCGCTTTCGTTCGCACTGGCCGTTGACCTGACGCTCTCGCTCGATGGCCGTGAGGCTGCCCAGACCCGGCCAGTCGTGACGCCCTTGCAGCCATCCCACATCGCTGGTAGTCCACACCCGCCGGGTTTCCAGTCGTCCATGGCCTTTTTCCACGGTTTCCCAGAAGTCCTGCTCGCCGGCAAACCCGTGGGCGATGCCGTCCTCCATGTACATCCGGGCATCCTCGTACAGAGTCCCTTGGTTAGCCTTGAGGGCCAGCACATAGTCGCCGCCCTGATCGACGATCTGCTCGGCGATCTCCTTTTGACAACCCATGGCGTCAATCGTGATGGTTGCCTCCTCCACGTCGAGCAGCTTGAGCAACTCCGGGATCGCGGTGATCTCATTGCTCTTGGCATCGACCGCCCGTTGGCCGAAAGCCACGCAGTTCTCGTGGACCCAGGCACTGACCATGTGCAACGGGCCTTTGGCACGGACCCGATCAAAGCTGTTTCGCAGGGTCTTGCCGTCGATGGCGATGTGCTTGCCCCGGCTGCTGCCGGCCAGATCCGCCACAAACGCCTGCATGACCGCTTCAAACGCATCCGGGTCCAGGGCGGCAAAGACCCGACCAAAGGTATCATGCGATGGAATGCCATTGGGCAGGTCCAGAAACGTGCCAAACCATTCCTCGTTGACGTTGCCGAACATCTCTACGTCCGTCCAGTGCTCAGCCCCGCAGATCACGGCACAGACGCCAATGACCAGAATATCCTGTAATTCATGCCGTTTCGTCCGCTCCACGCGAGGATCAGGAACCGCGGCAAAATGATCCCAAATCGATTTCTTCATCAAAAACGTATTCCTCTCTACTTGAAGTGTCTTGCTTCTGAGAAGAATACGAAACCATGCCTGCAAAGGCTCAATTTAGATGCGATAGCCCTACGGAAACCCCGCTGCTCGGGCCTGCTTTTTGGTATAATAGGATCGTGCCTGAGTTGTGAGCAGACAGGCAAACTATAGCCATGGGGTCTGGTGATGAAGCCCGGCATGACACAAGTGTGGGTCGCATTCATAATCGGCGCTCTGCCGGCTATTTGCCTGCCTGCCGATGCCAGGCCGGCCTGGCTGTCCGACAGTTGCGGGACCCTCACGATTGAGGATCGCGCATCCTTCGATCTGTATTCGGATCGCAACAACTTTCCCGGTGCAATGCAGGTGCCCGAGGTGAAGTTCACAATCACAGGCGTAGACACCCCCACGCCCCGACTGTACTTCCAGAATACCCAGAATTATCAGTACCACTACGATTTTGTCGTGGAGTGCCTGGGCTGGACGATTGACTTGGAGACATTCGAACGGGAGACGTATTTTTCCGAGTTTCGCAGGAACCTGGCCGGAAGCATCATCGCCCATGACAAGTACGAGCCGAACGAGGCGGTCCGGGGCATCTACACGCTGGAGTTCTGGCCGACGGACCCGGTGACTTTCCGGTTTGTCCGTCTGGCTTATGAGTTGATCGCCGACCAGATGCCCTTTGTGGAAGGCAAGTTCTTCTACCACGCCGCGGGCGAGACCCAACGGGCCCTGTATGAGATGGAGAGAGACCTCTATGAGGCATCCCCGGTGGCCGTCATCCAAACCGAAGACCTCTTTGGGCAAGTCAGCTACGCCGCTCTGACGACGGGAGAGGCCTATGGACGGCTTAAGATCATTCAGGGCGCCGAGACGGTGTCTGCCCGTGATATCGTGGTCTATCGGGCAATCCCGAACACACTGAGCCACGTGGCCGGGATCATTACGGAGGTCCCTCAAACGCCCCTGTCGCATGTCAATCTCAAGGCGCAGCAGAACCACACGCCCAACGCGTTCATCCGGGATGCGACCACCCGGCCCGATATCCTTGCGATGGTTGGCAAGTACGTGCACTTTGTCGCCCAGCCCGAGGGCTACTCCCTCGAAGAGGCGTCCTCGGCGGAGGTCGAGGCGTTTCTTGAGTCCATCCGCCCGAAGGAGCCTCAGATACCGCCGCGGGACTTGAGCGTTACCGCTATTGCCCCCCTGACGGAGATCGGCTTTGCGGACTCGAATAGCTTCGGCGCCAAGGCCGCCAATGTAGCGGAGTTGGGGCGCTTCCTCCCCACCGACATGTCCCCGGAAGGCTTTGCGGTCCCCTTTTATTTCTATGACGGGTTCATGAAGCACAACGGCTTTTACGATGCCGCCGTCGTCATGATGGCTAAGCCCGCCTTCCGCGACAATCCGCAGACTCGCGAAAGCGAATTGGACGCGTTTCGCCGGAAGCTGCGCAATGGAACGACACCGGCCTGGATGCTCGATGCCCTTGCGTCGATGCACCATTCCTACGCTGAAGGGACATCGCTTCGCTGCCGCTCCAGCACCAACAATGAGGACCTGCCCCATTTCAATGGCGCGGGGCTATACGACTCCTACACTCATCATCCAGACGAGGGACATATCGCCAAGACCGTCAAACAGGTGTGGTCCAGCCTGTGGACGTATCGAGCATTTGAGGAGCGGGAGTTCTACCGCGTGGATCATTTGCGGGCGGCCATGGGCGTGCTGGTGCACCCGAACTACGAGGATGAACAGGCGAACGGCGTCGGCGTGACGAAGAATATCTATGACCCCAACTGGCGCGGCTACTATGTGAACGTCCAGATAGGCGAGGACCTCGTGACAAATCCACCGCAGTCCTCGATTCCCGACGAGTTCCTGGTTGCAGACCTGGCGGGCGAGGAACGTTATGAGATCCAGTACATTCGCCGCTCGAATCTTATCCCTGACGGCCACATTCTGACGCGAGAGCAGGTCTTTCAGTTGGCCGACATGATGGGCCGCATCCAGGGGCATTTTCGACTTCTTTACGGGGTCTCGCCCTGGGATCGGAGTTTCGCCATGGAGATCGAATTCAAGATCACGGCAGATGGCCGCCTCTGCATCAAGCAGGCACGGCCGTGGGTCGAGTGAACTGTCGATCAACTTACAATCGTGTCATAGCGATGGGTGGGCCGCGGTCGGCCGGGACGCAGGCACCGCAGGGTCAGGATGTCCGGTTGCATGCGCCGGCCTGCAACTTTCGACAGTGTATCGTGCACGATCCGCTCCAAGTCCTCCGGCGGCATCTCCACGCGGGCGTTCAGGGTGAGGCTGGCTTGGGTCGGGGAGCCGTCGATTTGGCCCTGCAGAAGCGGCTCGGAATCCTGGCTTGTCAGGTTTCCCATGCAGTGGCCGCCCCCAGCGGTCAGCAGCAGCTTCACATGGCCAATACGAGCACACCTATCGCGGAAAGCCGTGTGCAATTCCTTCAACAAATCCAAGCAGAATGCCCGCCACTCGACGCTGCCGCTGACGGCGGATAACCGAATCTCCGCGTTCAGCCAGCCGAGCACGGCCTCGCCCTCCGCGTACACGTCGTAGTCCACATCGAGAATGCGCGATCCTGCCGCTCGTGTCGAGAGCGCCTCATTCAGCCAGGACTCGATACCCTCTCCAGTGCGTGCGGACAACCACCTCACGGCAGCTCGTGGGAATTGTACGGTGATGAGTCGGTGGAGCCGGTCCTGCTCCTCGCGCGATATCAGGTCCGCCTTATTGATGACGAGCAGATCGGCCTCCTCTAGTTGCTTACGGAAGATGTACGCGGCGCTGGCGTGGAGCGAATCCCCGGTGTCGCTCAGGACATTCCCGAGTCGCAGCGGGTCGGCCAGTACCGAGAGCGGCGAGAGAACAAATCGGTCCCCGAACTTGTCCTTGAGCGGCTGCAGGATCGTGGCTGACAGATCTGTGCAACTCCCGACCGGCTCGCCGATCAGGACATCGGCGTCGAGGGCCCGGAGGCTCTCCGCCGCCTTGATCAGGGCGGAGAAATTGCAGCAAAAGCAACTGCCGGCGACCTCGCGAACGTTCAAACCCTTGCCCGCGAGCCACTTGGTATCCACCAGGTCAGGTGCCTGGTCGTTCGTGATCAGCCCGACCCGCTTGCCGCGTTTGGCAAGCAACTCGGCCGCGCGCCACAGCAGTGTCGTCTTGCCCGCCCCAAGAAACCCCCCGACAAAAACCAATTGCACCTTCTTCATAACTGTGGCTCTCTCGTCACATTCCTCCCCTGCTATAGCAGCCGCAGGAGCATGTCAATCGTCTGCTTATAGTCCTGCAGCGTGCTCTTCCATTTCCTGAGACAAGCCCTGCCCCTGGGCGTAAGCTTGTAGTTGCGTTTCGCCGGGCCGCTCTGCGGATGCTCCCAGTCCGACGCGATCAGACCTTCTGTCTCCATGGCCTGAAGCGACCGATAGATGGCGGTGTGGTCCGGCGGGCAATCGCCGCAGAAGGTCAGCCGCTTCAGTTCATCGAGGATCGCGTACCCATGCGAGGCCCCCTTTGCCAGCACGGACAATACCGCCGGCCTCACGAGCTTCGGCAAGGACTTGCCCGTACAAGCACAGCTTGTCAACTCCTGCATGAGATTATCTCCCATATGTGAATTCATCACATATCCTATTGACTTATCCACGCGGTGCAAGCAAAATCTGGCCCTGCCGAGAGTTGCAGGCGAAGCCGGCAATTCATCGGCTCGGGTCCGCCAACCATAACTCGTGCGTGTTATGTGTACAGGAGTCAGAAATGACATCAGACATGAACGTACAACAGATTGCCCCCACGTCGTGGGCCAGGCTTTGCCTGGTGGCGGGCCGGGCATGGTCCCTTCCAGCCTCGACCATGTCCGTGGCTTTTGGAACCGTTCTGGCCGTCGTCATCGGGGAGGCCGCCTTCGACCTGCCCCTGTTCCTGCTTTCGTTCCTGGGCATGGCCCTGCTTCAGGTCGGGGCCAACATGCTCAACGACGTATACGATTATCGCAACGGCATCGACAGGCAGGTCAATCCCGCGAGCGGTGCGGTGGTCCGTGGATGGATCACCCCACGCCAGGCGCTGGTCGGCAGCGCGGCGTGCATTGCCATCGGCTCGATGATCGGCTTTTACATTGTCAGCCGGGTGGGCATTCCCATTCTCTGCCTTGGCGCCGTGGGGGTCCTTGGCGGGATTCTCTACACGTGGGGGCCGTGGCCCCTGAAGTATCATGCGTTGGGCGACCTCGCCGTATTTCTGAATTTTGGCGTCCTGGGCGCCTTGGGCGCGTGGACGGTTCAGACGGGTCATCTGTCCTGGGTGCCGGCGGTCTGGGCCATTCCCATGTCGCTCCTGGTCATCGCCATTCTCCACTCGAACAACTGGCGCGACATCGGCAGTGACACGGACGGGAAGATCCGCACCGTCGCCAGTTGCCTCGGAGACCCAGGATCGCAGACCTACCAGAGAGTGCTTCTGTTCGCCCCGTTCACCATCATTGTTCTTCTCGTGCTCCTGACACACGTGACCACCCTTTCACCGAGGATGCCCGCGACATTTCTCATCACTCTGTTGGCCATGCCTTTGGCCGTCCGGCTGGCGAAAACGGGCGCCGGGCGACACGACCCGCGGGACAGCGAGGCATTCGCCGCCATGGACGGAGCTACGGCCCAACTAAATCTCCTCTTCGGACTGCTGTGTGTGGCAGCGTTGGGCCTGCACGCATTGCTGGGATAGTCGCGGGAATCGTCCGCCGTGAAATTGACAATCGGCATACTACTGCTGGCACTCGCACTGTTCGTTCCGCTGTTCATCACGGCAGGGGTCGGTGCGGTCGATTTCTGGTGGTGGATGACTGCCAATCTGCTCATCCTCCTGGCGGTCGTGGCGCGCCTGGACCGCGAATGGCGACATCTGCTCGTCGCCGATCTCAAGGACCACCCCGCTCGCAAAGCAGCGTTGGGCATTCTGTCGGCGGGTATGCTCTACATGGTCTTCTGGTTTGGGGACAAGATCAGTCGCTATCTGCTGGCCGGCGCGGCCAGTGACATCTCCGGGGTCTATGATTTCAAAGGACAGGCGTCTGCCATACGGATCGTCCTGCTGATGATCTGCGTGATCGGCCCGGGCGAGGAGTTGTTCTGGCGAGGCTTCCTGCAGAGTCGCTTTGAGAATCTTCTGGGCAAGCGGTCAGGCTGGCTGCTTGCAGCAGCCGTTTATACGGCTATCCACATCGCCGGCGGCAACCCGATGCTGGTTCTGGCGGCCGGGGTGTGCGGGCTCTTCTGGGGCTGGCTCTACAGCAGGTACCGCTCCATGGTCCTGAACGCCGTCAGCCATACGATCTGGGACATCGCCGTCTTCATCCTGTTCCCATTCCACTGAGAACGCGAGAAGACTGGCTCGTCCATCTTCCGTGTACTCCGTGGCGAAGGGGCGATCCGCAACCGGGGACGGAGAGGCTGTGAAGAAATCGGTCTTGACGGGGATGGTAGAATAACGGGCATGAAAGAGCAAGGAACTCTGCCGGGAATGGAATCTCAGGTTAGTGAGATGGAACAAGATTCGAGAGACTGTGTGCCTGCGGGTCCGTTGCGGTTTCGTCGGCCGGACCGGTCACAAACGCGGATGGTTCCGTTGTCCCTGGAAGAGACGATCCCGCCGGGCCATCACGTGCGGGTGCTTTGGGCCGTGGTGGAGCGGCTGGACCTGTCGAAGTTTACCGAGGGACTGAAGGTCAGTGAGGGACAGGCCGGGCGGTCGGCGACGGACGTTCGCTTGCTGGTGGCATTGTGGTTGTATGCGGCGACCCAGGGGGTGGGCAGTGCGCGGGAGTTGGAGCGGCTGTGCGAGCATCATGCGGCGTATCGCTGGCTGTGCGGCGGGGTTGGCGTGAACTATCACACGTTGAGTGATTTTCGCGTCAGTCATGAAGAGGCGTTGGACGGTCTGATGACCGAGGTGCTGGCGATGCTGATGGAGCGTAAGCTGGTCAGCGTGCATCGGATCAGCCAGGATGGGATGCGTGTGCGGGCCAGCGCCGGCAAAGGCAGTTTTCGACGGGAGCGGCGATTGAACGAGTTGCTCGACCAGGCCAAGGGCCAGGTGGAAGCTCTGAAGGCCCAGCGGGAGTCGCCCGCCCTTACGGATCGCCATGCGCGGCAGGTGGCGGCGAAAGAACGAGCGGCTCGAGAGCGGCTGGAGCGAGTGGAAAAGGCGCTGGGGGCCTTGGAGGAGATCAAGAAGGTCAAAGCCCAAGGCGCGGAACAATCAGCGGGACAAACCCAGCCCGCCGCGTGCCTCGACGACCGACAGTGAAGCCCGTGTGATGAAAATGCCTGATGGCGGCTTTCGTCCAGCCTATAACCTGCAGTTTGCCAGCGACACGCAATCGCGAGCGATCCTGGACGTGGACGTGACCAACGCGGGCACGGACAAGGCCGAGAGTGCGCCGATGCGTGAGCACGTCGAGGAGCGTACGGACGGCCAGGTGAAGGAGCACTTGATGGATGGAGGCTTTGTCAAGTTGGAGCAGATCCAGGCGGCCGAGCAGGCGGGTGTACGCATCTACGCTCCGCCGCAGGGCGGTCGAGGGTGTGTGGACCCCTGTCAGGTGCGTAAGACGGACAGCCCTGAGATCGCCGCCTGGCGGACGCGCATGGCCAGTGAAGAAGGCAAGAGCATCTATAAGGAACGGGCGGCGACCAGTGAGACGGTCAACGCCGATCTGCGGACCTATCGCGGGTTGGCTCGATTGCTGGTCCGTGGGCTGCACAAGGTGCGTTGTGTTGCGCTGTGGTCTGCGCTGGCGTACAACATGATACATTTTGGTGAGGCATTATTGGTGGGCTGAGAGTCCAAAAGGGGCATAGAGTACCGCCCCAGGGCCCGATCGGGCCGGCTGCTGAACTGATGGAGGTTTGGACAAGACAGATCGACCCCTGAACGAACCTGAATAGACTGAGATCTACAGAATGAACAAGGACCGATCAGGTCGCAGAGATGCAGTCGAACCATCACAGTAATTCGAATTCTCTCACAGCCTCGGAGTCCCCAAGAGGCAAGGAAGCATGCAATAGCCGGATGAGCCACTACTTCGGAGCGGACCGTTCCACGTAGCCGGCGGGCTCGAGCTGCAGGGTGGCGTGGTCGATGTCGAATCGCTCGCGAAGCACCTGCTGCATCTCGTGGAGGGCGCGCTGCCAGTGAACGGGCTCGGAGCACTCCGGCTTGAGCCAGATGTGGGCGGTCAGCACGGGAAAGCCGGTGGTCACCAGCCAGATGTGCAGGTCGTGTACCGCGGCAACGTGCTCGTTGGCTTCGAGGGCGGCCAGGACCTCGTGGAAGTTCAGGTGGCTGGGCGTCGCGTGGATCAGGATGGCGAGTGTCCGGCGGAGCAAGCCTACACTGCTCCACAGGATCAGCAGGCCGATCACAATGCTCACCAGCGGGTCGGCGGGCATCCAGCCGGTCAGCAGAATCACCGCGCCCGCGATGATCGCGCCGACGGAGCCGAGGGCGTCGGCCATCATATGGATGAACGCCCCTTCGATGTTCACATTCTCCGCCCGGCTGCGGGACAGGATCCGGGCACTGCCCAGATTCGCCAGCAGGCCGGCAAAGGCGATGAGCAGCATGCCGGCGCCCTGGACCTGCGGCGGGTGGATGAATCGCCGAATCGCTTCGAAAAAGACCATGCCGACAATCAGGATCAACGTACCGCCGTTGACGAAGGCGCCGACGACCTCCGCGCGGAGGAATCCGAAGGTTCGTTCCGGTGTCGCCGGGAGGGTCGCCAGGTGCGCCACAAAAATCGCCAGGGCCAGCGCCAGCACGTCCGTCAGCATGTGGCCCGCGTCGGCCAGAAGGGCCAGGCTGCCGGTGACGAGGCCGCCGATGAATTCAATGAAGAGAAAGGCCAGATTGATGGCCAGCGTCCACCAGAGCCTCCTGCGCGAGGCAGCGCGCAGGTCCGAGCTGTGGTCGTGACGCCCGTGTGTCCCCCCCTGCCCGTGCCCTTTATCGTGATCATGCATCTACCATATCCCCGACCTGTACACGACCCACTATACACGGCCCCTGCCATCGCGTCAACGCCGACCCTTGGGCCATGAGGATTTCTTGTCATTGCCGCCGAGATCAGGTATAATTGTCATGCATGCGGAATGTGTCCTGCGGGAGGTGGAACCGAGCGCCGGACATTTTTGGTCAAGGCCCTTTGCGAGGGAGGAAGAAAATGGCGGAGCAACACAATTCGAGTCGACGGAGTCACGCAGATGCTATAGTTATCGTCGCCACGGGTCTGCTATTGATCCTTCTTGTGCCGGTGCTGTTCGCCAAGCCCCGGGAGCAGGCCATTCGCACCCTCTGTGCAGCCAACCTCGCCCAGATCGGCAAAGCCATGTTCATTTATGCGGATGACAACGAAGGCGCGCTGCCCCGCGCCGGCGGGCCGAGCACAGTCTGGGGGGCGACCCCATACTGGATAGCAACAGACCGCCGGATGGCTTTCAACGTGTCAATGGACGACAGGGGCGGCACGGCGAGTATCAGCGCGAGCTTCTACCTGCTCGTCAAGTACCTCGGAGCCCCCCCCAGGCTCTTTGTCTGCAAAGCAGATCGCAGGACCAGGGAGTTCGTGCTGTCCGATGTGGACATGTCCCGGCATTTTGACCTGGCCGATCTCTGGGATTTCGGTCCGCCTGCCGAGGCTATGAAGCATTGCAGCTACACGTACCACATTCCCTACGGGGGGTATGTCCTAACCACTTCCCGCGACCCGAACCTTGCCGTTGCGGCCGATCGAAGTCCGTGGATCATAAGCCCGGCAGCGAACCCGAGCGTCTGGGCCACCTTTCGGCCGGACATCGTGGGCAGCAGCGGCGTCCGTTTTGGAACCAGCGATCAGGCTCGCGTGGGCAACTCGATCACACACCAGCGAGACGGCCAGAATGTGCTGTTCCTGGACGGCCGCGTGGAGTTTGAGAGGCGAGCCTATTGCGGAGTCGATAGCGACAACATCTACACGATCTCAACGGATGTAACTGGGCGCGGCCATGTGTTCGGCGTCCCGCCCACGCTCAGCCATTACTGCATTCCGGCGAATAAAGCCGATTCTGTCCTTGTCCACGATCCGGACGCCTTTCTACCGGTCACGCCAAGGCCCTCCCGATAGACAGTAGTCTCACCCCATGTGAATTCGACGGTTTTTTTGCTTGTCGGGCGGGATTGAGTGCGGTCTAATTGGGGCCTTGGAGATACATGGAGACACATAATTTGGGTATGGATTTGAGGTGAGTTGACATGGCAGATCTGAAAGCATTGGCTGAGGCGGTAATTCGCGGGGATCAGGCGACGGCGGTGAACGTCACGAAGGCGGCGTTAAAGGAGAAGGTGGCCCCGAAGAAGATTCTCGACGAGGGCCTGATCGCCGGGATGGACGTGGTGGGCAGCCGCTTCAAGAACAACGAGATCTACATTCCCGAGGTCCTGATCGCGGCCCGGGCCATGAAGATGGCGATGGAGGTGCTCGAGCCGGAACTGGTCAAGGCCGGCGTCAAACCCATCGGCAGACTGCTGATCGGCACCGTCCAGGGCGACCTGCACGACATCGGCAAGAATCTCGTCGCCATGATGCTCAAGGGCGCCGGGTTTGAAGTGATCGATCTGGGCGTCGATGTCGCCCCGGAGAAATTCGCGGCCGAGGCCAAGGCTCGCGGCGTCAACCTCATCGGCATGAGCGCCCTGCTGACGACGACGATGCCGGGCATGGAAAAGACGATCAAGGCCCTGCAGCAGGCGGGTGTCAAGGCCAAGGTCATGGTGGGCGGCGCCCCCGTGACGCAGAGCTTCGCCGACAAGATCGGCGCCCAGGGCTACGCCCCCGACGCCGCATCGGCCGTCGACACCGCCAAGAAGCTCGTGGCGTAAGCAGAGAGGGTTTGAAGTGTGAAGTTTGAAGTGTGAAGCTCAAGAACATGACACTTCAGACTTGAGACTCGCTCTTGCCAGCTCCGACATTCCAAGGACAGTGCATTCCGCGCTGTCCTTTTCTTTTTGTCCGGGAGGTGGTAGAATAGACACCTGGTGAAATGAGAAAGATCAAGAGCGACAAGCTGGCGCAGTTGCTGATGCAGCTTCGGTTCACGCCGGAGTCGAAACGCCGTGCGCAGCTCGAAGCGGCCGAGAGGCTCTATGCGCTCGTCCAGGACGACAGGCAGTACCCCTGGGAGTTCGTGTACTTTCACATCACAGGCTTTCATTCCAAAGGCGGTCTCGAACAGGAGCTGTTGACCGGTCGCGACCTGCTGGATGATCTGCAGCTCTTCATCGCCAAGCTCAGCGGCAGGCTCGCAACGCCGGTCGCCCAGGAGAGCGAGCCCGTACACACCATCGAGGAACTGGCCAAGCGGTTCAGCGTGTCCACCAAGACCATCGATCGCTGGCGAAAGCGGGGCCTGCTCGCGAGGAAATTCATCTTCGCCGACGATACTCACCGTTTCGGCGTCCTGGAGTCCGCTGTCGAAAAGTTCATCCAGGACAACCCCGCCCTCGTGGCCAACGCCACGAAGTTTCGCAGGTTGACGGATGCCCAGCGACAACAGGCCGTGAGGCAGGCCCGCAGCCTGGCGTCGAGGATGTCCTTGTCGCGATATCAGATCACGAAGCAGGTCGCCGAGAGGCTCGGCATCGCGCAGGAGACGGTTCGGTACACGCTGCAGCAGTACGAGCAGAAGCACCCGGACAAGCCGGTCTTTCGCCGGCCGCTCGGCCGGATCAGCCCGACGGAGGCGACGGAATTGTACCGCTTGCACGGGCAGGGACTGAGCATGCGGGAACTGATGGAGCGATTCGACCGCAGCCGGGCCACGGTCTACCGGATCGTCAACCAGCGAAGGGCGGCCGCCATCCTGGCCCGCAAAATTGAGTGCGTCCTCAGCGACGAGTTCCTTCAGGAAGGGGCGATGGAACGAATCCTCGGCCAGCCGCTCGCCATGGAGAAGTCGGAGCTCGAGAAGAAGATCGAGCCGTTCGAGCTCGTCGGCGAGAGCCTTCTGCCGGAGTACATGCAGGTGCTCAAGACCACGCCCGTGCTGACCCGCGAGCAGGAGCTGGACCTGTTCCGCCGGTACAACTACCTCAAGCACCTGGCCGCCACCGAGCGGCATCAGATCAAGCTCTCGAAGGTCTCGGCCTCGCTGCTGGCAAAGCTCGAAGAATACCTGGAACAAGCCGAGGAGATTCGAAAGCTCCTCGTCGAGGCGAACCTGCGTCTGGTGGTCAGCATCGCGGGCAAGCACACCAGCGATGGGGCGAATTTCCTCGAGCTGGTGAGCAAGGGCAACTTCGCGCTGATCCAGGCGGTGGAAGAATTCGACTATGGGAAAGGATTTCGCTTCGGCCGGTGGGCGTCGTTGAATATCGCCAAGGAGTATGCCAGGGTCTCCGGCCGCAGCACCGAGCTGACGGCCAAGCGGGCTGCCTCGGTTGCCAGTTTCCAGCGAGGTCTGCGGGAGACAACCGCCGACGTTCTGGCCATCGAGCGGACCCGCCAGAGCCTCACACAATTGATCCGCGAGGAACTCGACGAGCGGGAGCAGTACGTCATCCTCAACCATTTTGGCCTGATCGGCTCCACTATCCGCAAGAACAGGAAAACGCTTAAGCAGATCGGCGATGAACTTGGCCTGACCAAGGAACGTATCCGCCAGATCGAGCTGATCGCGCTGCAGAAGCTGCGGCAGTGCCTGAGCCAGGAGCAGTTCGAGCTGCTGACGAGCTGAGCGTGCCCGGGCGTTGAATGGATACGGCCGGTGCCTTAGAGGC
Source organism: Sedimentisphaerales bacterium (assembly GCA_963708075.1). GTDB lineage: Bacteria > Planctomycetota > Phycisphaerae > Sedimentisphaerales > Anaerobacaceae > PLanc-01. The sequence goes on along the minus strand of OY970194.1, from coordinate 989,123 downwards.
TGCAACAGAATGAGCCTTATTATGTCACCCCCGCGCATGCGGGGGTCCAGGAACATTCGACAGGTGCCTGGATTCCCGCCTTCGCGGGACTGACATGTGGGCAGCCTTGCCACATTTTCATTGTGCTAAGGACTCTATGGAGATGACGGCTATGGAAGTGGTTCTCATTCTGATCATCGTCGTTGTGGCCAGCACTGTCGGCACGCTGACGGGCTTCGGCCTTTCCACCATCATGATCCCCGTGATGGTCCTGTTCTACCCGATGCCCGAGACGCTCCTGTTCGTCGGCGCCATCCACTGGTTCAGCGACCTCTGGAAGCTGCTGCTGTTTCGCGAGGGCATCCGCTGGAGGCTGATCCTGAGCTTCGGCATCCCCGGCATGGCGGCTACGATCCTTGCAGCCCGCCTGCTCTTCAGCATCTCCGGCACAGTCCTTGGCGCATCCTCGGCGTGTTTCTCATTGTCTATGTAGTCTTTCTGCTGACAAAGAGCGCGTTCAAGATAAGACAGAGCCCCGCCACCGCCGCCATCGGAGGGGCATTATCAGGATTCTCCGCCGGAATTTTCGGCATGGGCGGCGCGATCCGCGCGCTGTTCCTGTCGGCATTCGATCTGCCCAAGGCGGTTTACCTTGCCACCGCCGGAGCCATCGCCATTGCAATTGATACGCCGCGCCTGGCGACCTATGTCTGGCAAGGCGCTCGCTTGGAGCCGCTGCTGCTGTGGGGCACGCTCCTGTTTGTCCCCGCCTCCTTCCTCGGGGCCAATCTGGGCAAGAGCCTCGTGAACAGGATTCCCGAGCGGCACTTCCGCAAAGTCATCGCCGCCTTCCTCTTCATCATCGGCCTCAAGCTCCTGATTCATCCTGGCTGACCCCCGCATGAATTGAATTACCGGGTGGCAGCGGCAAGCGCCAGCTTGCCGATGGTTCTCCCGTCCGCTGTTGCCAAGGTACAGGGTCCTCATCAAGACGATTGTCAAGTCTTTGATTCGGCGGTATCATCTGGCAGATCCAGTGAAAGGAGCCGATCATGAGGCGCACGGCGTTCTCGTTCTGTGTATCGCTTGTCCTGTTCTCCATACTCTGCCCGGCCCGCGCTCAGGAGCTGCGGACGCTCGACATCTACTTCCTCGACATGGTCGGCGGCGGCTCGACACTGATTGTCACGCCGCTGGGCGAATCCGTTCTGATCGACACCGGCTCGCTGCGACCAGAGCACCGCGATGCCGACAGGATTCTGAGGGCGTGTGCGGACGCTAAGCTCAAGCAGATCGACTTCCTCGTCACGACGCACTTCCACTCCGACCACTTCGGCGCGATTCTGGAGGTCTCGCAGAGAATCCCGGTCAAGTGCTTCATCGACAAAGGAACCCGTGCGCCCGCCAACGATGGCAACAACCGGAACCTTTACTCGCTCTATGAGCAGGCGACGAAGGGCAACGTGAAAGTCGTCCGGGCCGGCGACGACATCCCACTCAGGAACGACCCGGCCGGCAAAGTGCCGCAAATCAAGCTGCGCTGCGTCGCGTCGGATAAGAAAGTCGAGGGTTTCGACGGCGATACTGACGCCCCGGTCGATGGATTCAAAATGGCCGGCGCCGACGACACCGACAACGCCCGAAGCATCGCCCTGCTCCTGACCTGCGGCCCGTTCAAGTTCTTCGCCGGAGGCGACATCACGCGGAACGTCGAGCATCACCTCGTCCATCCGGTCAACCGCATCGGCAAGGTGGACCTGTACCAGGTGACGCATCACGGATGGGACTTGAGCAACAACGAGCTTCTGCTCAAGGCGCTGGCCCCCACCGTCGCCGTAGCCATGAACGGCCCGCGCAAGGGCATCCAACCACAGACGTTCAAGAGCCTAGCCGCCCTGCCGAGCCTCCAGGCCCTCTACCAGATCCACTACAACATCGAACACGACGGCCAATACAACACGAAACCCGACTTCATCGCCAACCCAAAGGACAACCCCAACAAAGGTGATTTCATCAAAGCCACCGTCCACCCCGACAAAGGCACGTTCACCCTCCAGATCGGCCCCGCTGGCGAAAAACGCACCTACAACATACGTTCCCAGCCCTGACGGTCGACCCGGCTCACCGGCGTATCCCGCCGAAGGCATCCGGGTCATGGACGAGGAGAGAGTCTCTGCGGTTCGTGGGCTCAAGGAACCCACTGCCCCGAAACGCTCCAAAGACGTGGCCGCGACCGCTCGGGTCGGTGGACTGGGTGTAGATGTTGTCTTTATCGACCGCGCAGTAGGCTCGCTTTTCAAACGCAACTCGGCCATCGAGAAACAGGACGTTCTGGCCATCACGCTGGTGCGTGATCGAATTGCCATTGCGCGCTTGGGCACTCGTGCCGAGCGTGCCTCCGGGGTAAAGCACATCGGGCTTGAAACTGCCAGGAAAGACCTCGGCCGTGTGCGCCGGGCTGTTGATCCATGGGCTGCGATCCGCCGCCACGGCCATGTTTGGGTCCAGCGACGTGCTCAGCGGGTATGAACCGTAGGGGATGTGATACGCATAACTGCAATGCTTGAATGACTCCGAAGGCGGGCCGAAGTCCCAGGCGTCGCTCCACTTGAAACTCCACCACAGCCCTGTGAGGTCGGATAGCTTGAGCTCGGTAGTTCCACGGTCCCCCTTGCAGACGAAGACCCGGGGCGTCACTCCACAGTATTTGACGAGCAGGTAGAGACTCGCATTGATGCTCGCCGTGCCGTCTGTGCCATCGGGCCTCATGTTGAAAGCTATCATACGATGTGGCGCCGTCCAGTTTGGGGTCGTACCCCAGACTGTGGTTCGCCCGCCGGCGCGGGGTAGGTCGCCCTCATTGTCGCCGGCATATAGGAACATGGCCTTGCCGAGCTGGGCGAGGTTCGCGCCACAGAGCTTGCGCATGGACTGCTCCCGTGGCTTGGCGAACAGCACCGGCACAAGCAGAATTAGAAGCAGACAGGTGACTGCAGCGACCAGAACATCCGCGCGACTCAGTCTTCTCACACCATGTTGCTCCGCCATTTTCGTCTTCCCTCACAAATAGCCGTCATCGGTATCTCCCAGCAGTACCCCTGCTCACGGTCGGCGTCTCTTGGGTTCAGAATAAGGCATCGATTGCGGATCGTGGACGAGGAGAGAGTCGTTGCGATTCGTGGGCACGACGGAAGCTGATACCGGCATCGCGCCGTAGACATGGCTGCCAGTCGTATTAGTGGACAACGTGTAGATATTGTCTCTCTCAACCCCGCAGTAGGACCGCGTTTCGAATGTGACTCGACCGTCAAGGAATAGCACATTCTGGCCGTCGTGTTTATGGGTGACCGAATTACCCATGAGAGCTTGAGCACTGGTGCCGGGAATACCGCCGGGATAAGGCACATCGGGCCTCCACTTGCTCCAGTCCTGAGGGTCTGCTGCCGGGCTTTGAATCCAGGGGTTTCGGTCCGCCGCCACGGCGAGGTTCGGATCACGGAAGGTGGTTAACGCATACTGGCTGTAGGGTATGTGGTACGCATAGCTGCAGTGCCTGAACGATTCTGCCGGCGGGCCGAAGTCCCAAAGATCGGCCAATGTGCGTGACGCAGGCAGGAAGAGATCGGAAAGCTTGAACTCCGTGGTCCCGCGATCCCCTTTACAGATAAAGAGACTTGGTGGGACGCCAAGATATTTGACGAGCAGATAGAGACTCGCGTTGGTGCTCGCCACACCCCCCGAACCGTCCGTGGCTATGCCGAAGGCCGCCCGGCGATCTGCGGCCATCCAGTTCACGGTCATGCCCCAGGCGGTGTTTCGCCCACCGGCGCGCGGCAAGATGCCCTCATTATCGCCGGCATAGAGGAACATGGCCTTGCCAATCTGGGCGAGGTTCGCTGCACAGAGTGTGCGCATGGACTGCTCCCGTGGCTTGGCGAACAGAACCGGCACGAGGAAGATCAAAAGCAGACAGGTGATTGCCGCGACCAGAACATCCGCGTGACTCAGTCTTCTCAAACCGTATTGCTCCGCCATTTTCGTCCTCCCTCGCAAAGAGATCTCATCCGCATCACCGAACCATACACCTGCTCTCCACAACATCCATGCCTCGGTAGATGATATTATATGAGGCTGCACGACAATCCGCAAGAGCGAATGCGCGTGAGCCCATCGGGGAATGCGTGACGAGTGCCTCTTTGACGGCCTTATATATAGGGAACCTTGCGGTTCCTTGAGAACAGTTGTTTTATGTTCGGGCGACGGTACAATCTGGCGCGGCGGCCATGGAGGCTGCTGAATGGACAAGGGGAGGGAGAAAGGCAGCGGTGAACGATGCAGACCAGGTGCAGGATGGAAACAGACAGGGTCCAACTTCTCACGTTGAGGACGTCCACACAGGCGCAGCTTCAACATCCAATCCGCTCAGGCATTCTGGGCGTGATCGTGTTGGCTCTCCTGCTGTCCGCCGGTTGCGCTCACGAGCAGGCGTATAAGCGAGGGGAGAAGCTATCGCAGGAAGGACAATACGACCGGGCGGTGCAGGAGCTGGAGGCGGCGGTCCGGCTGGCCGAGGAACGCAAGAATTACAGGGCGGCAACCGAGTACCAGCAGAGGCTTGACGAGGTCAAACTGCAGGCGGGGCAGTTCTATTATCGTGAGGCGGAGATGCGGCTCAAATGGGCGGAGCTCAGTGCGGCCCAGAGTCTCATCGAGAAGTCCATCATGTACTGCCCTCAGGAACAGACCTACCAAACGTTTCGCCAGCGGATACTCCAGGCCATGGCCCAAGCCGAGCAACTCCGGGACGAGGCACTCGCATTGGCCGAGCAACAACAGTGGCAGGCCGCGATGCAGCGGATGAATGAGGCGCTTGCACTCTACAGGACGATGCCCGGTGGAGACGCCAATCTGAAGCATATCCGCGAGCGAGCCTACGGCTACTACATCGATCGGGCCCAGGGGAAGCTGTTGGAGGGCGATCTCGCAAATGCCGAGGCGGGGGCACAGGCCGCACTGCTGTACGAAGGAGCGGGCAAGGAGGCGAAGGCCGTGATCCAGGCCGTGAAGGATCGGCGAGAAGCCGCCGGCTTGATCGCCCACGGACGGAAACTGCTGGAGCAGGGGCAGGCCGAGGGGCGCTGCACGAGTTGGAGCGGGCCGCCAAACTGCATCCGTCGCACACCGAGCTGCCGGACCTGCTTGGGCAGGCGAGGCGGACCGTCTGCGATGCGTGGCTGGCGCAGGGCCGTCGCGCCATGGAGTCTCGCAACTATGTGGCCGCGATCCGTCTGTTCGATAAGAGCCGTGACCTGCTCCGCGAATATGGCGGAGTGGACGCGCTGCTGGCCGATGCGCGATCCCGGCTTGGCGAAGACCACCTGAAGATCTCGCGGCAGCACCAGCGGGAAGGGGCCAGCGGCGCCGCGGTCCTGCATGCGGCGGCCGCGCTGGGTTACCTGCCCGACAGCCTCGAAGCCAAGCGTCAACTCAGCCAGTGCGCCGAGCAGGTCCGCCAAGAGGTCGATTATGCGATTGCGTTCGTCGGCTTTCAAGCGGCGCCGGAGCATCAGAACCTCGCCGCCGCGTTCGACGCCGCGACCCTCGAACACCTGACGCGGACGCGGCCGGCCAACGTGACCGTGATCGAGCGATTTGATCTGCAGATGAGCCTTGGAGAGCAGGATCTTAACATGAGCGGGCCCGTCGATCCGGGCCGCCGTGGGGCGACCGGTGAACTGAACGGAGTCGATGCGCTTCTCGTGGGAAAGATCCTCGAAGGCAACGTAGTTGTTGAGAGCAAACGGTCAGGGCAAAGTGAATCGACGTACCAGGATGGGTACCGGACGGAGCCGAACCCGGACCACGTGCATGCGGCCAAGGAACTCGATGGGGCGATTGCCGAACTCGAACACGCGAGGAAGAGACTTGCCGAGGCGGAGGCGAGGCTGGCACGATATAGAAACATCGATCCGGCCGATGCCGAGGAAATGGCGAGAAAGCGAAAGGCCCAGGCCGACGTGGATGAAGCGAAGCAGCGGCTGGTCAATGCGGCGTCCGATGTGACCACCGCCCGGATCCGCCTGGGGGCGATTCCGCCGGAGGTGCTCGTGCCCAACATGGTTAAATACCAGTATCCGATTCAAACCTTCACGAAGACCGCGAAGGTCAACGGTATGATCAAGCTGCTCGATACCGCCACAGGCGAGTTGATCATCGCCGAACGTCTGGAGGGCCGGCACGACGAGTCCGACCGCGTGATCTCGGGCGACCCGCAGAGGAATGTCCCCGAGGACCCGCTCGCGCTTTCCGATGATGCCACAATGCTCGAACGAGCGAGCGATCCTGCCATGACAAGGCTCAGACAGGTCCTGAGCCAGGCGTGCGAGAAACACGGGCACCGGTTTGCCGTGGAGATGCACAAGGCCGAAGCCACGGGCGATATGGAGCGGGCCGTGGATAGCAGCATCAAGTACCTGTTCGCCTATCCCGCCGGCGATGAGCAGACGGCCCGGATGATCGACTACCTGCGCAAGTATCTCGGCGATGAGGGCAGCCTCATCGACATCCGCCGACTCCTCCGCACACACTGCTACGTGCTCCTGGACAAGTGATGACGGCACCCCTCCGAAAGCCTGAGAGCAAACGCGAGACGGGCCTTGGCCTATGCAGCCCTGCTCTCCATCACCTCCTCCTGGTTTCGGGGGGCGGGGGCGGATCGTGAACGAGGAGGGAGTCTTTCCTGTTGGCCGGCTGGCTGCCAAGCTTGGGCGGCGTGCCCAGGGGATCGCCGGCTGTCGGGCTGGTCGAAATGGTATAGATGTTGTCGTCGTCAAGGCCGCAAAAAGCCCGCTTGGCAAACTCGACATGACTGTCGAGAAACAGCACGTTCTGGCCGTCCAACTGGTGAGTCATGGCGTTGCCGTGCCGCGCCTGATTCGCGGCGCCATTGAAGGGGGCGATATCGGGTTTGAAATAGGAGAAGTCACTGGCCGCAGGTAAGTGCGAGTCTATCCATGGATTGCGGTCGGCCGCCACCGCCAAGCCTGGTTCATTCGAGGTCGTCAGGGCAAACCGGCCGTACGGCATGTGGTATGCGTAGCTGCAATGCCTGAATGACTCTGCCGGCGGACCGAAATCCCAGCCGTCGATCAACTCGAAGCTGCTCGGAATATCCGCTCTGTCGTACGGCCTGAACTCCGTTGTTCCGGCGTCGCCTTTGCACACGAACGACTTCGGCGTCACCTCGGCATACTTGACCAGTAGATACAGGCTTGCGCCGGCACTCGCCCGCCCGGCAGAATCATCTGCGGCCAGGTCGAAGGCCTGTCGGCGGTCAGTGCCGGACCAGTTCGGTGTGCTCGCAGCCCATTCCGTGCTGCGGCCACCCGCGCGAGGCAACTCCCCGTTATAGTCATCGGCATAGACAGTCATCGCCTTGCCGATGCCCGACAGATTGGTGCCGCAGGTCATCCGGAATGCCAGTTGGCGGGTCCTCGCCAGCGCGGGCATGAGCACGGCCAGCGGGATGAGAACCATGGTGACCGCGGGAATCACGATCCCAGTGATGGCAAAGCCGGTGCCCGTCAGTCGCCCGCCGCTCTTGCCGATGAGAACAAGGGCGATGGCCCCAAGGATCATCGCGGGCAGAGCCGTGAGCCCCAGCGTGAACAGGCTGAGAATGCCCAGCACGAACGCCGCGATGGCCAGTCCACTCGTCTTGACCTGGACCGGCATGCCGCCCGCAACAAGGACAGGCAGGACATAGCCGCATGAAATACATATCTGGGCGTTCTCCGCGTTCTGCATTCCGCATTTCGGACAGTACATTCGCGTTCCCCCTTTCACTGTTGCGGCTACCCAACCGCAGCGCCCTTCTTTCAGTTCCGTTCGGCCTCCAACGACCCGATCCTATAGTGATGCGCGCCTGCCGTCAAGCGAACTCCACGACTTCCAGCCGATGTCATTTACCTCTTCTCCTGTGACGTAGCAGGTATCAAGACGGGATCGTTGACGAGCAGCGAGTCCTTCCTGTTGGCGGGCTGGCTGCCGAGGGCCGGCGGCGTGCCCAGGGGATCAGCGGCCCCCGGGTTCCCAGAAATCGTGTAGATATTATCGTCATCGATGCCGCAGTACGCGCGCTTGGCGAACTCGGCGTGGCTGTCGAGAAACAGCACGTTCTGGCCGTCCGCTTCATGGCGGAAGGTGTTGCCATTCTTGGCCTGCTGCGCAGTACCGTTGAACGGAGGGACATCAGGCTTGAAGAGTGAGAAATCCTTCGCTTTGGCGGAGAGCGAGTCCATCCACGGGTTGCGGTCCGCGGCGACAGCAAGGCCGGGAGGCAATGAGGTCGTCAGCGAGTACAGGCCATAGGGCATATGATAGGCATAGCTGCAATGTCTTGGCGGATTCGGTCCGAAGTCCCAGAGGGCAGACGGCTCCCTATCGGCCGCGTGGTACTTGCTCGGCTTGAATTCCCTCGTTCTGGCGTCATTCATGCAGACGAACTTCTTGGGTTCGACCCCGCCATATTTGACGAGCAGGTACAGACTGCCGGAGACACTGGCTTGCCCATCGTCGCCGTTTGGATCTCCCAAGCCGCAGGCGTCTACGCGATTCCTCGCCGACCACGATGGCAGACGCGCGGCCCAGCGTGCGCCCGGTCCACCCGCCGCGGGCAGATGGTCGTCGTAGTCGTTCGCATAGATCAGCATCGCCTTGCCAATCCCCGAAAGGTTCGTCCCGCAGGTCATGCGATAGGCCGTGCCATGGACTCCTGCGAGTATGGACAGGCAAACCAGCAAGGGCAGGGCCAGCACGATCGGCGTGACCATTCCGACCGCCGCAAATCCATAGCCGGTCCGCCTCCCACCACTGGTCACGATCTGAAGCGAGCCGGCGACACCCAGCAGAAATGCCGCACCCGTTGCCAGAAGGGATGCGAGTGCCGCCAGTATGACCGTGGCGGATTCAGGGCGCAGGACCGCCGGGTCAATCTGCGCGATCAGACCCGGTAGGGACAGGATAACGCCGGCCAAAGCGCAAATCGACGAGACAACCGCCACACGATCGATCCTGATGTCGAGCGATGTCGACGGGTTTTGAACCCCGGGAAGAAGGCGACCGCACGAGGAACACCGTACGATTCCGTCAATCTGCTCTGATCCGCACGCTGGGCATTTCATGGGCGGTCTCCAAAGTCCCGCAGTCTATGCTGTGGCGGCGTCTGTAAACACATCAGGGCCGTATCGCCATTTCATCTATCGGCGATACGGCCCTGCAAGAATCACTCATGGAACCTCAGCGGCAGACATGCGCCACCGAGGGGCAGTGTTGTTACTGAGGCGACACCGGCTGCGTCGTGCGCTGCAACTCGGCCAGGGTTGGCCGGGACACTTCGACGATCTTGTGTGTCGCGGCCTGGACGGCGAACCGGTCCTCCGCCGCCCGCAGGATCGCCGCGAGCATCTCGGAGTAGGAGATGCCGGCGATTTTCGCCATCTTGGCCATGTGCCCATCCCAGCACCAGCCGGGGTTCGGGTTGACCTCCAGCAGCCTCGGCTGGCCGGAAGCGTCGAGCCGCCAGTCGAACCGGGCATAGTCCTGGCACTCCAATCGCTCGAAGAGCTTCAGGCAACACTCGACCACGAATTTCTCCGTGGACTCAGGCAGCAGAGCCGGGATGGACTTCAGTTGCCAGTACGGCGAGTCCGGCAGCCACTTGGCCTCGTAGCCGCAGATCCTCGGCAGATCGGGCGGCAGCGCCGAGTAATCTTCCTCGATGATCGGCAAGACCGTGTACGATTCCGGCGGGTTCCCGATGATCCCGACCGTGAAGTCCTTGCCGGTCAGGAACTCCTCCACGAGGATCGGCTTCTCATACCCGAACTGCTCACGGATCTCCGAGATGGCGTTGACCAGCCCCTCGACGGTGTTCGCGACGCTGCGCTGCGTGATGCCGAAGCTCGAGTCGCCGAAATTCGGCTTCACGATCGACGGGAACGGGAAGCACAGTTCGAAGGTGCTGTCCTCCGGCTTGATGAAGAAGCCTCCCGGCACGGGAATCCCCATTTCCTTGGCAATTCCGCGAACGAGGGACTTGTCGTAGCAGAACGCCAGGCACTGGGGACCGCTACCGGTGTACGGGATGCCGAGCATTTCCAGCAATGAGGGAATGTGCAGCTCCTTGCGGGGGCTGTTGTCGTACCCCTCGTCGCAGAGGTTCAGGACATAGTCCGTTTTACCGACCACCTTCTGCATCTCGTCGATCAGACGGTCATGGTTGTTCACGTACGTATACCGGTATCCATCCAACTCCCGCAAAGCGTCCTTGAGTTGATCGATGGTGTAGAAATCGTCATCATCGAACACGCACAAGGGCTTGAGCGGGTCGGGCTTGTTCGGGTCGCCCAGGATCACGGTGACGACCTTGGTGTCCTTCTTGCGCTTTCGCGGCGTCCATTCCTTTCGGACGGCCGCCGTGACCATGATGCGTCTCTCCATCATGCCCAGGTCCTGGTTGCGCTGAGAGTCGCCGGCAATCTGGCCGTGAACCATGACATCGGCGAAACCGGCCTTGGTCAGCAGTTCCTGGAAGCTCTTGCGGCTATAGAGCCGCTCCGCATAGAACTGGTCGGCGATCACGCCCTTTTCCACGTGCGTGACGACTTCCCGCGAGATCAGTCGCATCTTGTCCAAAGACAGCGAGCGCTCGCGACAGACGAAGTAGTTCTTATCGATCCACTCCCACGACCTCGGCTGGAATTTGCGCCGCAGGTAATCGCCGTCGGCCACGTCGATCAGCATCTTGCCCCAGGGTTTGAGGACGCGAAAGACCTCTTTCAGCACCCGCATGTCGTCCTCAGCAGTCTCGAAGTAACCGAAGCTGTTTCCGAGGATCATCACGACGTCGAAGCTGTCGCTCGCATACGGCAGCTTTCGGGCGTCGCCTTCCTTGAACTTGACGTTGAGTCCCTCCTTCTTGGCCTGCGCTCGGGCCCGCTGAATGAGGTAGTGGGACCTGTCCAGACCTTCAACGTTCTGGAACCCGCGGCGGACGAGCTCGAGCGAATCCGGGCCCTGCCCACAGCACAGGTCCAGGATTCGGTCATCCGGCTGGAGTCCCACGATCTCGCAGAACGTATCCACCTCTTTCGAGGTCACTTGCTGGTCGTCCACGACGTCGCCGTCGGTTTTGAGGTATGTCGAGTTGAAGATTTGCCGCCACCACTCCGCATGTACGTGCTCCTCCAGGTTGGGAACCGGACCGAGAGACCGGACCTGGCTGGGAGGCTTGTGGTTCTTCTGCGGCGGTCTGTTGTTGCTCGGACCGTGCCTTTCCATGCTCTAATTCTCCCGTTCGTGATCGCTTGCTTCCAGTAAATCGGGGCGCCATTGCTGCGTGCGTTCGAGAGCTTGTCGCCGGCGCCATTGAGCGATCTTGGCGTGATCCCCGGACAGAAGGACCTCCGGGACCTTCATGCCGCGGAACACCTCCGGACGCGTGTACTGTGGGTACTCCAGAAGAGCTTCGCTGAAAGAATCCTCCTTTGCGGAATCCTCGTCGCCCAGCGCCCCGGGAAGCAGCCGAACCACCGCGTCCACGATGACCATGGCGGCCAACTCGCCCCCATTCAATATGTAGTCACCAATGGAGATGGGCTCGGCCCCCAGGCCGGTCCGGATCCGTTCGTCGAACCCCTCGTATCTCCCGGCGATCAGGATCAGCCGCGGCTCCTGCGACAGCTCCCGGGCCTTGGCCTGCGTGAAGCGACCGCCCTGCGGGGTCAGCAAAAGGACGCGGCCATGGCAGGGATCGAGCCGTTCGACGTACTCGAAGCAATCGAAGACGGGGCCCGGCATCATGACCATGCCCGGGCCCCCGCCGTACGGCTTGTCGTCCACTTTCCGGTATTTGTCGGTCGCAAAATCACGAATATTCGTGAGCGCGACAGCGACCAGCCCCTGCTCCTGCGCTCGTTTGAGAATCGAGTAGTTCAAGGGAGATGCGAACATCTCCGGAAACAGTGTGAGGATATCGATCCGCATCACACGTATTCAATTAAGCGCCGGTGCCCTCCGGCTTGGCCTCGGCCGCCTTGCCTGTCGCTTCGGCTTCCTTGGCCTTTTGTTTCTCCGCGGCGATTCGCTCGGTGGCCGTGAACAGCTTGCCCCTGGCGTGAGCGAGTTTCCGGGCCTGCGCCTGGCGCACCGCTTTCTCCTCGGCATATTTATGCTTGATGCCGTTGCGAAGCAGGATCTCGGACACCGTGTCGGAGGGGACGGCCCCCTGCCCGAGCCAGTACTCGATCCGGTCCCGCTTCAGAACGATCTGCTTGGTGACGTCCTTCTCGAGCGGATCAAAGTGACCGAGCCTCTCGATGATCTTGCCGTCGCGGGGGGTGCGTGAGTCCACCGCGTTGATTCGGAAAAATGGACGGTGTCGTCGCCCCATCCGCGCGAGCCTGAGTTTTACTGCCATTTCGTTCCTTTCTTCAATGCGTATGATGAATACTCGTGATCGGGGTGGAGTTCTGCAAAATGGAAGTTAGGCTTATATTATTCAAGGAAATCAGCTTTGCGGTTTCCTTGAATAATCGGCCTTGTCGTATGCATTGCACAGCCTGCATGCTCTCAAACGCGTCGAATAATCTATGCAGAATGTGCACCGCACACCTTTCTGTTCGCTTTAGGAAGGAAAAATCAAAAAGACGATTTTTCCTTCCTAAAGCAAGCCTAACTTCCATTTTGCAGAACTCCACGTCTATTACGGATCACGAAACACGTTTACACAGTAGTGCATATCCGTTCATGAAGATCGCGAAGTTGGCCGGATCGATTCGTGCATCTACGGCAATCTTCTCGATCTGTTCATCCGAGAGCCGGTCGGCGGCGTTCTTCTCACTTGGCGTCATAATGGCGACGGCCCGCCGCAACTCCTCCAGCTCCCGCGACGTCGGGGCCGCCAGCATGGCCAGTTCGCTCGTCCCTCGTAAGTCCTGGAACCGGCCGCGAACGTTACTACCATACTCACTGTTGCAGAACAGGGCAACTTCTTCCAGATACTCTTCAACAGATATTTTTCCTTTTGTCGTCAAGGCTTGCTCATCCATGTTCATAGCCATCCCGGCTCTGGTGACTCTGGGTCGGTGAAAACCATTCTGGGGCACGAGAAATGACACGCAAACCCCGGCCGTCCGCGGGTGCATGGCGATGCGACGCTCCAAACCTGCCAGCTCTGTGGTCCGCTTTTCTGGCCCTCCCGCGTCGTCAGATGCATCTTCCATTATTGCCTCTTCTTGATCTTGCCATGGCGTTTGATGACGCGCTTGCGCTTGGATCGCTGCTTGATCTTTCGGCCCCGGGTCATGGCGGCGTTCATCGCGTCCATGTTGAAGCCGCCGGAGAAGAGGGACTTGAGCCCGCCGAAGCTGCCGCCGCTGATGGCCTTCATCATGTCCCGGCTGCGCTTGAACGTCTTGACCAGGCTGGAGACATCATTGGGCTGCGCCCGGCGCCCGTGGCGATGCGCCGCCGACGGGAGGAATCGATCAGGTCGGGATCTCGCCGCTCCTTCAGGGTCATCGAGTACACGATGGCCTCCATCTGCTTGAGCTCCTGGCCGTCGAGGTCGGCGTCGGGGATCTGGCTGCCGATGCCGGGCACGAGCTTGAGCACGTCCTTGAGCCCGCCCATCTTCTTGACCGCCTGCATCTGCTTGAGGAAGTCATCGAAGCCAAAGCTGCCCTTAGCCATCTTCTGTTGCAGCTTGACGGCCTCTTCCTGGTCGAACTGCTCCTGGGCCCTCTCGACGAGCGTCACGACGTCGCCCATGCCGAGGATTCGCGAGGCCATGCGGTCGGGGTGAAATTCATCGAGCTTGTCGAGCTTCTCGCCGACGCCGATGAACTTGATGGGCTTGCCGGTGACGGCCTTGACGCTCAGGGCGGCGCCGCCACGGGCGTCGCCGTCGAGCTTGGTGAGGATGATGCCGTCGAGCTCGAGGCGCTCGTTGAACTCCTTGGCGGAGTTGACGGCGTCCTGGCCGGTCATGGCGTCACAAACCAGGTAGATCTGGTGCGGCATGACCGCCTTGGCGACATCGGCCACCTGGGCCATCATCTCCTCGTCGATATGCAGCCGGCCGGCGGTATCGATCACGACCACGTCCTGGCCGTGCTCCTTCGCGTACTTGACCCCGTCCTTCGCCACCTTGACGGCGTCCTTGGTGGTCTCATCGCCGTACACCGGGATGCCCGTCTGCTCGCCAAGGATCTTCAACTGCTCGATGGCGGCAGGTCGCTGCAGGTCGTCGGCGACCAGTACCGGATGGCGGCCCTTGGACACGAGGTACTTGCCGAGCTTGGCGGCGGTAGTCGTCTTGCCGCAGCCCTGCAGACCGGCCAGCAGGATGATCGTCGGGCCGGGCGAGACGAAGTACACCCGCGTGTCCACCGGGCCCATCAGCTTGACCAACTCGTCGTTGACGATCTTGATCATCATCTGGCCCGGGTGCAGGCTTTTGATCACCTCGGCCCCAAGGGCGGCGTCGCGCACGTCTTTGCAGAACTGCTTGACGACGTTGTAGTTGACGTCGGCCTCCAGCAGCGCCTTGCGCACGTCGTGCATGGCGTCCGAAACGTTCGCCTCGGTGATTCGCCCCCGGCCGGACAGCGACCGGAAAACTGAGTTGAATTTTTCCGTCAAAGACTCAAACACTGAAATCCTCTCAGCACGCTGAGCAAATAGGGTAATCCGCGCAGAATATACGACGGTACACCCATGGCTGGTTCATTATAGTGGCTTAGACTGCCTTTGCAAGATGAAACTGGCAGAATGTTAGGGCTATCGCATCTAAATTGAGCCTTTGCAGGCATGGTTTCGTATTCTTCTCAGAAGCAAGACACTTCAAGTAGAGAGGAATACGTTTTTGATGAAGAAATCGATTTGGGATCATTTTGCCGCGGTTCCTGATCCTCGCGTGGAGCGGACGAAACGGCATGAATTACAGGATATTCTGGTCATTGGCGTCTGTGCCGTGATCTGCGGGGCTGAGCACTGGACGGACGTAGAGATGTTCGGCAACGTCAACGAGGAATGGTTTGGCACGTTTCTGGACCTGCCCAATGGCATTCCATCGCATGATACCTTTGGTCGGGTCTTTGCCGCCCTGGACCCGGATGCGTTTGAAGCGGTCATGCAGGCGTTTGTGGCGGATCTGGCCGGCAGCAGCCGGGGCAAGCACATCGCCATCGACGGCAAGACCCTGCGAAACAGCTTTGATCGGGTCCGTGCCAAAGGCCCGTTGCACATGGTCAGTGCCTGGGTCCACGAGAACTGCGTGGCTTTCGGCCAACGGGCGGTCGATGCCAAGAGCAATGAGATCACCGCGATCCCGGAGTTGCTCAAGCTGCTCGACGTGGAGGAGGCAACCATCACGATTGACGCCATGGGTTGTCAAAAGGAGATCGCCGAGCAGATCGTCGATCAGGGCGGCGACTATGTGCTGGCCCTCAAGGCTAACCAAGGGACTCTGTACGAGGATGCCCGGATGTACATGGAGGACGGCATCGCCCACGGGTTTGCCGGCGAGCAGGACTTCTGGGAAACCGTGGAAAAAGGCCATGGACGACTGGAAACCCGCCGGGTGTGGACTACCAGCGATGTGGGATGGCTGCAAGGGCGTCACGACTGGCCGGGTCTGGGCAGCCTCACGGCCATCGAGCGAGAGCGTCAGGTCAACGGCCAGTGCGAACGAAAGCGACACTACTTCATCAGCTCCCATCCGGGACACTGTGCCCAGCGTCTGGGGACATTGATTCGCCATCACTGGTCCGTGGAGGTCCAGTTGCACTGGTCGCTGGACGTGAGTTTCCATGAGGACGCCAGTCGAGTCCGAGTGGCCAACGCCGCCGAGAACTTCTCGCGATTGCGTCGAATCGCCCTGATGCTGCTCAAGCAGGAGAAGACGGCCAAGGGCGGCATCGCCGCCAAACGCCTCCGAGCCGGCTGGGACCAAGACTACCTGCTTAAGGTCCTTGGCATTTAGATGCGATAGCCCTGGGCAGAATGTGCACGCAAGGCACATTTATCTTTCCTGCCGGAGGCCGGGGCCCACCGATCTCAACTGACGCCAAGCGTGCCGGGTGGCAGCGTCAAGCGCAGCTTGGCGATGGCCTTTTGGGATGCATGCAACCATCGCCAAGGCCTTCGGCCTTGACGCTGCCACCCAATGGCTTCTTCTGGTCCGCAGAAGTTGGGTCGGGCGATCAGGCTTTGGCCATCTCGCGGGCGCGCAGCTCATCGATGGGATGGGGCCCTTCCGTTTCGAGCCGGTAATCCCGGCCGTAGCGGTCGATATGCTGGTCGATGACCCGTTGGCTGGGAGCCGAACCGTCCACGTTGACTCGCTGCTGCCAGGTAAAGTAGTTGGCCGAACTGGGCAGATCGCTCACCGGCCTGTACATGTTGCCGTCGGCCGTCAGGTCGATCTGCGAGGCGATAATGTCCCGCACATAGTCCTTGTTCGAGACGAACTTGGTCAAGGTTGGGAGCCGTGACGGCAGGAGGCTTTCGGCATCCCGCCCCTCATACTGCTGGAGTAGCTCGGCCGCGATGTGCAGATGCTCGATCTCACAGGCGAGCTGATCCTGCCAGAATTTCAGAATCCGCGTATCCGGCTCGTCCAGCGTATAGGAGTAGTAGAGATAGCACTCGTTGTACTCGTGCAACAGGAGCCGCTCGAACCAAGTTTCCCGCGGGTCGGCCAGTGACTCGTAGTGCGAGACATGCTGCTCCTCGATCTGGGCAATCTCCTGGTACAGGCCTCGCGCTACGGCCGTGTCGAAGCGATTGCCGACGTTCATGTAGAAGTTCATCGTCTGCTGCTCACCGGCGACAATCGTCAGGACGTGCAGCTTGGTCAGGATGTCCGCCTTGTCCTTGTTGTAGTGGTTGCGGATGGAGTCGAACGGGTGACGATGCTCGGCGACGGTCGGCCGGCCGGGGAAAATCTCCGTCAACTCGCCGACGACGCGGGCCGGGTCCTTGCCGTCCATCATCCCCATCAGGTTGGAGTAGCGGTACAGGTGGTCGAAGTCCTCGATCAGGGCGAAATCAAGCGCGCTCTTGACGTTGCGGTCCGGCTCGGTGCGGGCCAGCCACGCCGTCAGATCCACCGCCACCTGCTCGTAACCGATCGTCACTTCCAGGGTGGACTCGTCGGCGGGGATGAGCCAGTTCACCAGTTTCTGCTGCTGCTGCTCGATCCGGCGAGTCAGGGCCAGCCTCTGCTTCAGTGCGTAGTCATCCGTGTGGCGGGTGAACTGATGGCCGAACATCGCCGCTTCCACCTCGATGCCGTTCATCAGGATGATCCGGGTCCGCGTATACGGGTGCACCTCGTTCTTGTCGTAGGGCTCGACATTCAACTCGTCCCAGTTCTTCACCTGCTTCTCAATCGGGATTCCTTTTTCCTTCAATGGGTTAAAAGCCATAACACTTCCTTTCC
Source organism: Sedimentisphaerales bacterium (assembly GCA_963708075.1). Classification (GTDB taxonomy): domain Bacteria; phylum Planctomycetota; class Phycisphaerae; order Sedimentisphaerales; family Anaerobacaceae; genus PLanc-01. The sequence continues at coordinate 971,638 of OY970194.1, read as the reverse complement.
TGGAGAGTGAATCCACACAAAAATCCATGTAGAAACAGGTGTACGGCATCGCCTGCACTCACCCAATCGGTTTTGTGCCTAATCGGCCAAGACCGATTGCTTAGCCCGATAAAGGATGACGGCACGGCGGCCGGCGCTCCATCCATTTGCATCCGGCCAGTGATTCCGTATATTTTGTCCAGGGGTCCGAAGCGGCCGAGGCGGCATCGTCGCTCTGGTTCCGCACGTAGCAAGCTCCCTTTGGTGTGCGCGAGCACATGGGTTCAACTCCCAGCCGTTCCGTCTCAAAGGACCGGCGTCATCGCACCGGGTCGGTGGCCATGCAGGCTCAGACCTCCGCCGTCCGCCCGGGGTTCTTTGAGACGGGACATTATTGCGAGGTCTCGAATGGAGTATGTGATTGCGGCAATCGTGGTGGCAGGCACCGCCGTCATCGTCGTGAAGTACGGAGTGCGGCGGGTGACAGTGTATGAGTTCGAGCGGTGCCTGAAGTACGTCCGGGGCCGGTTCAACGCCGTTGTGCCGCCGGGCCAGTACTGGTACTTGCCGTGGTTCACGGCGGTCCGCAAGGTGGATGTGCGGCCGCGATTCGTGCCCATCGCCGGACAGGAGGTCCTCAGTTCCGACGGCGTGACATTGAAAGTGAGCCTCGCCGCCAACTACGAGGTCGCAGACCCTGAGACCGCCATCAACAAGGTCCAGGACTACCAGGAGACTCTGTACACCGAGCTGCAACTCGCCCTGCGGCAGATCATCGGCGCCGCCGACATCGACTCTCTGCTGGCCACAAGGGACAGCATCTCCAAGAAACTCCTGGAGATGACCGAGGCCCGGGCCCGGGAGCTTGGGCTGCGGCTGATCGCCGTGAGCATCAAGGACATCATGTTCCCCGGCAAGCTCAAGGAGATGTTTGCCCAGGTCGTCAGCGCCCGCAAGGAGGGCCTGGCCGCCCTGGAGAAGGCCCGGGGCGAGACGGCGGCCCTGCGCAACCTGGCCAATGCCGCCCAAATGGTGGAATCCAATCCGAGCCTGATGCAGCTTCGCCTCCTGCAGGCCGTCGGCGCTTCCTCCGGCAACACCCTGCTCCTCGGCATGCCTCCGCAATCCACGGCCATCCCCGTCAAGACCGGTCGCAGTCCAGGCAAGAGGACCCGTGGCCGGACGCCCGAGGAATCCTGAGAACGAGATCCATCACCGCATGGGCATCCCCGCCTTTGTGAAGGCAGGCTCCGGCCCGGAACATCATGGAGACGCATCATGGGACAAATACCGCAAGTGGAAGAGATAGCCTTAGTCCTGCTGTTGCTGGTTGGCGCCCTTCTTGGGCACTGGAAGACGAGACAGATCATAGCCAAGGTCGACCAATCAAGCGAGGAACAGAAACGCCTCGCCTCACCGACTTGCGGCCGCTAGGCGGTGCCTCCCGGCCGACTACTTCTCACATCATTGAAAGCACTCTCCTTGCCGACCTGACGCTGCGCGCGGCTTCTCACGGTCGTTGATGCCCATGGGTGGAGCACAGTCGCACACACCCGACGCATGTCTGTGAAAACGGTCTGGTAGTCGGGTGGTACAGCGTCCAAGGACCTGCACGGACACCCCCCAGCGCAAAAAACCCAAAAAAGAGTGGCAAAGCCGCGGGGCCCCACTACAATACCACGAGTTCGGCCGTGTGGCTGGATGATCGACCTATGAAATTCGTGCTGATCGATAAAATCGTGTCGCTGGAGAAAGGCAAGAAGCTCACTGCCGTCAAGAGCGTTTCGCTGGCAGAGGAGTATCTGGCCGATCATTTCCCGACGTTCCCGGTCCTGCCCGGCGTTCTGATGCTGGAAGGATTGGTGGAGTCGGCGAGCTGGCTCGTGCGCACGACGCAGGATTTCTCCTGCAGCATGGTGCTGCTCGAGCAGGCGCGAAACGTGAAGTACAAGAGCTTCCTGGCCCCCGGGTCGCAGATCGAGTACACGGTGGAGGCCAAGACGATCGAAGAGAACGTCAGCAGCTTCCTGGGACGCGGCGTGTCCGAGGGGCAGGAGATTGTCGAGGCCCGGATCGGGTTGAGACATTTCAATCTGGCCGACCGGAATCCCGCCCTGGCAACGGTGGACAGCCAGGTCATCGAGCAGATGAAGTGTCGGTATAACCTGCTTTCTCAGCAGAGTTTGAACAACGGTTGAAAAGGGACTTTCAGGAGATTACAGGTACCGGAGGTATCAGGAACCATGGGCATGGATCGGGACGAGATATTTCAGAAGGTTCAGGGGGTCCTCGTGGACGCGCTGGGGGTCGATGACGATGAGGTGACGCCTGACGCGACGCTGATGGGCGACCTCGGCGCCGAGAGCATCGACTTCCTGGATATCGTTTTTCGGCTTGAGAAGGCGTTCGGGATCAAGGTCCCGCGAGAGGAGCTCTTCCCGGCGGAAAGCCTGCTGAACAACCCGGAGCTGGTCAGCAACGGGAAACTGACCGCCAAGGGGTTGGCGGAGCTTCGCCAGCGGGTGTCCCATACCGATCTGACCGAGTTCGAGAAGAACCCCGACCTCAGCAAGCTGGCGGACTTGTTCACAGTCAACGCCATCGTGACCTATCTTGACGGCAAGCTGAACGCCGCCTGATCGATGGGGAGCAGCCGTAGCGAATCAACAGCAAGCCTGGGCATGTTCGAGCTGCCGCTTGTTTGACGTGAGCCCGTATGCGTTGGATGTGGATTGACAAGTTCGTCGAGTTTGAGAGCGGTCATCACGCCGCGGCCATCAAGAATGTGACCATGGCGGAGGAACACCTCCATGACCACTTCCCCGGATTCCCGATCATGCCGGAATGTCTTATGATCGAGGCCATGGCCCAGACCAGCGGCATTCTCGTCGGCGAGGCCATGAATTTCCGCGAGAAAGTGATTCTTGCGAAGATCGGCAAGGCCGTCTTCTTCGACTTTGTCAGGCCGGGCGACAGCCTGCGGCTCGACGCCCAGATCACCTCGATTTCCCCAGAGGCCGCCGGCACGAGCGGCAAGATCACACGAGCGGGCGAGCTTATTGCTGAGATCGACTTGATGTTCAGCCACGTGGATCGCAATCTTGCGGGCAAGAAGTTTCCCGAGGAGAATTTCGTGTTCACCGGCACCTTCACGTCTCTGTTGCGTGATCTTGCCCTGAACCGTGCCAAGCCGGTCGAACAAGGGACGGAGTCAGGCTGATGGAATCGGCGCGGGTGGTGGTCACTGGACTTGGGGCGGTCAGCCCGCTGGGCTTGAGCGCGAGCGAGACATGGGCGGGCCTGTGTGCCGGTCGTTGCGGGATCGCCCGGATCACGGCCTTTGATCCGACGGGCCTGCCCTGCGAGCTGGCGGGCGAGGTCCCCGAGTACCGAATTCAAGACTATGTCCCCAAGACGCACCGCAAAGCGACCAAGCTGATGTGCCGGGACATTGAGCTGGCCGTAATCGCCGCACGCGATGCGATTGCGAGCAGCGGCCTGGTCACAAAGGGAGTCGATCCCGAGCATGTCAATGTCGATCCGACCCGCGTGGCGGTCAACATCGGCGCCGGCATGATCGGTTGCGACATGACGGAACTGGCGCCTGCCGTGGGGGCCAGCACGACCGACGGCCGCTTCGATATCGGCAAATGGGGCAAGCAGGGACTCGAGCTGATCACGCCGCTGTGGCTGCTCAAGTACCTGCCCAACATGCTCGCATGTCACATCAGCATCATCCACGACATCCAGGGGCCGAGCAACTCGATCACGTGCGCTGAAGCATCGGCACACCTGGCGATCGGCGAGGCGGCCCAGGTGGTGGCGCGTGGGGATGCCGACATCGCCCTGGCCGGTGCCGCCGAGACAAAAGTCCACCCCCTGCTGCTCGTTCGGCAATTCCTGCTCCACCGTATGGCGGCTCACAAAGATGCGACGGAGACGGCATGCCGGCCGTTTGATGCGGATGCCCAGGGCTCGATCTTCGGTGAAGGGGCGGGAATGGTGGTGCTCGAAAGGCTCGAGCACGCCCGCAAGCGAGGCGCCAGAATTCTGGCCGAGCTGGTCGGCGTCGGCCAGAGTCACAGCATCAGCCCCGCGTATGAGAGGCTCGAACCGGACGGCAAAGGGCTGCAAATCGCCTTGGAAAAGGCCATGGAGGATGCCGGGATCGGGCCTGAAGAGCTTGACCTGGTAATTCCGCACGGGACGGGGGTACCGCAGGATGACCGGGCGGAGGCGAGAGCGATTGCCGCCGCACTTGGCCCGGCCGTGCGAAGGGTGCCGGTCTGGCCGACGAAGAGCATGTTGAGCACGACCGGGGCTGCATCCGGTGCGTTGGACCTGGTCGCCGCAGTACAGGCAATCACCGAGGGCTTGATCCCCGCGGCGAGGAACTTTGCCGGGCCGGCGGAGGGCTGCGACTTGAATATCGCTACGGCGCCTCGTCAGGGTCGAATCAGACATGCGTTGTGCTGCAGCTACACGCATGGAGGCCAAACGGCCGCTCTGGTCATCAAGCGTTTCGATGAGGGGGATGGCGAATGAGGACCCCGAAGAAACAGGAGCGGGTAGTCATCACGGGGATGGGGATCGTCTGCCCGCTGGGCAATAGCGTAGACGCGATGTGGGAAGGGATTCTAACCGGCCGCAGCGGCGCGGACCGGACGACCGTCTTCGACGCCTCAACGTTCCCCACGACATTCGACGCCGAGGTGAAGAACTACAATCTTGCCGAATTCGTGCGAGATATCGGATTGCACAAGGGATGCAGCCGGGGCAGCGGATTCGCAATCGGAGCGGCAGCCCAAGCCTGCCGGCAGGCGGGGATCGACACAGAGACAGACGAGCCTCGCGACGGCGTAGACCGGGCGAGGATGGGCATCTACCTCGGAGCCGGAGAAGGCTCGCTCGACAATGACAGCTTCTTCGGATGCATCATCGCCGGCTGGAACGTGCAGGAAGGACGAATGGCCTGGGATCGCCTCAACGCCTCCGCGGTGAGGCAGTTCAACGCCACTCGCGAGTTAGAGCAGGAGCCGAACATGGCGGCCGGTCACATCGCCATGCTGACCGGCGCCCGGGGGCCGACCCGCAGTTGCCTGACGGCCTGTGCCGCCAGCACGCAGGCCGTCGGTGAAGCCATGATGCTGATTCGCAGGGGCCACGCAGACGTGATCGTCGCCGGCGGGGCGCACTCGATGATCCACCCGCTGGGTATCACAGGATTCAATCGATTGACCGCCCTGTCGACGCGGAACGACAGCCCGCAGACGGCATCGCGACCCTTCTGCGCCAGCCGGGATGGATTCCTCATTGGCGAGGGCGCGGCGATGCTCGTCATCGAGTCGCTCAGCTCCGCCAGGAGGCGGGGAGCCAAAATCCTTGCCGAGCTTGTCGGTTACGGTTCGAGCTCGGACGCCTTCCGCGTGACGGATATGCACGAGGAAGGCCGCGGGCCCGTGCAGGCGATGCGGAAGGCAATAGCCGATGCCGGGCTGACGTACAAGGACATCGATTACATCAACACGCACGGCACGAGCACGCAGGAAAACGATCACATCGAGACGCTGGCGATCAAAACAGTCTTTGGCGAGCGGGCCAGGCAGGTCCCCGCCAGCAGCGTCAAGAGCATGATGGGGCACTTGATCGGGGCCGCCGGCGCGGCGGAGCTGATCACGTGCGTGCTGGCCATCCGGGACAACATCGTGCCTCCCACGATCAACCTCGTCGATCCCGATCCGAAGCTGGACCTCGATTACGTCCCGCTTGTCGCCCGCAAGATGCCGGTGAACGTGGCAATGAATGAGTCCTTCGGGTTCGGAGGACAGAACAACGTGGTTATCGTCAAGCGTTTGGGAACCGAGGACCTATGATCGATATCAAGCTGTTGCGGGAATCCCCCCAACTCTACATCCAGGCGGCGCTGAACAAGCGGATCGACGTGGATATACCGAGGCTTCTGGAGATCGAGCGCCGCTTGAGGGAGTTAAAGACGGGTCTTCAGGAGATCGCCACGGAAAAGAACCGGATCGGCAAGGCGGTTCCCAAGCTGTCGGGAGGCGAGAAAGAGGCGGCGCTGGCCAAGCTGACGCAGTTGAAGCAGCAGGAGGAGCAGTCGGAGGCCGAGGCCAAGGCGCTGCAGCCGGAGTTCGATGCGTTGGTGCTGCAAGTACCACAGCCGGCCGACCCCGATGTCCCCGTCGGCAAAGACGACACGGAGAACATGGAGATCCGGCGGGAGGGCGAGGTTCGCAAGTTCGATTTCCAGCCGAAGGACCACGTTCAGCTCGGCCTAGCCCTGGATATCATCGACATCGAGCGGGGAGTAAAGCTGGCGGGCACGCGGAACTACTTCCTCAAGGGCGACGGCGCCTTGCTGCATTGGGCGGTGCTGCGATTCGCCATCGATTTCATGGCGGAACGAGGCTATCTGCCGATGTCCGTTCCGCTGCTGATGCGCGACGAGGCAATGATGGGCACGGGCTACTACCCCGGCTCGGAAGAGCAGACCTATCGGATGGAACGGGATGAGTTGAATCTCGTGGGGACGGCGGAAGTTCCGCTGACCGCCTACCGGATGGGCGAGATCCTGCCGGCGGAGGAGCTGCCGCTGAAGTACGTCGCCCTTTCAAGCTGCTTCCGGCGCGAGGCCGGCGCGGCCGGCAAGGACACCTACGGCCTCTATCGCATCCACCAGTTCGACAAGGTCGAGCAGGTCGTCATCTGTCGAAACGACGGCGAGGAGAGCAACAAGTTCCACGCGGAGATCCTCGGTAACGCCGAGGGGGTCATGAAAGCCCTGGGACTGCCCTACCGCATCGTCGTCGTGTGCACGGGCGACCTCGGACGCGGGCAGGCCAAGAAATATGACATCGAGGGCTGGATGCCGTCGCGCGGCAGCTACTGCGAGACGCACAGCGCAAGCAAATTCAACGATTTCCAGGCCCGACGGATGAACCTGCGATACAAGGACCCCGCGACGAAGAAGAACCTCTTCTGCCATACCTTGAACAATACGGTTATCGCGTCGCCCCGCATTCTGATCCCGCTCATGGAACTGTACCAGAACGCGGACGGGTCGATCACCATCCCGCAGGTGCTGCGTCCCTACATGGGCGGCAGAGAACTCATCACCCCGCGAAAATAGAACGACCGTTCACCGGCCGTCGGCGGACTGTAAAAAAAACGAGTGGCCGCGACGAGATCAAAAGGCTTGTCGCGGCCACTCGATAAATGCTTCTGGAGAGCAACGGTTACTTGTCTATGTTCTCCTTCAGTTCCTCGGCCATCTGGTTCAGCTCTCCCTGGACCTGCTCCAGCTTCAGCTTGGTCTCTCCGAGCTGCTCAGCGGTGGCTTCGGGCAATTCGAGTCCCTCATCGACAACGGACGGCGTGATGAAAATGATCAGCTCGTTGTTCGCCTTGATCACTTCGTTATGCCGGAAGAGGCCGCCCACCAGGGGAATGTCGCCGAAGAGCGGGATCTTCCGGACGACCTTGCTGTTCGTCTGGAACAGGATGCCGCCGAGCATGAGGGTCTGACCATCCGACACGATCATATTCGTGGTGGTGTTCATGACTCGCGTGACCGGCTGGCTATTGATCGAGTCGCCCGTCAAATTTGACAGCAGCACCGTGACCATCATATCCACGTTCTTCTCGGGCGTGATACTGGGCCGCACGGCGAGCGTCATGCCGATCTGCTTGTACTCGAAGCTTTGCGTAACCCGGCCGCCCGTCTCGGATGTCGACGCGCTTGTTTGGAAAGCCACTTCCTGACCCTTGAAGAAGCTGGCCTCTTCGTTGTCCTCAGTCCACAGCGTCTGCTGGTTGAGGATCTGAGCGTTGACCTTCTTGACAAGGAAATCCAGCAGGGCCGTAATACTGATGTCGCCCGTGATCGTCGCGGAGCCGTGCTCGTCGAGATAGGTAAGCTCCCCAAGCGCCGTGACCGCATCTTCTCCCACATTGAACGCCCCGATGGGATTGGAGGACAACTGAAGGCCCAGAGAGGTCAGGTCCTGGTGATCCACCTCAATGACCACGGCTTTCACCATCACCTGCTTGCCGGGAACATCCAGCTCCTTGATCGTGTCGGCAATGCTCGCCTGGAACTCCCGCGGCGCCAGCACGAGGATGGACTTGCTCCTCGGATCAGGAACGAATCGCACATGCCCGATGACGTTGCTGATCGGCTCCTCGTTCGGGGTCCGCCGTGCGCCGGAAGACCACCACGGCGTGTACTCGCCGCCCCCCTGGTCTGCATTGTTGCTGCTGGCAGGCCGAGCGCCGCCCTGGCCCTGGTTGCTTTCTGTTGACCCCATGGAGTAATCACCCAGACCCCGGGACGTGCGGCGAATGCGGGCGCTCGTTCCAGGCTCGTTGAACATCGCGTTCAGCCGCTCGGCAAGGTCCTCCGTATCCGCGTACTTGATCTGGACGACGTGTGGGCTCTCCGCCATTTCCTGGCGATCCAGATCCAGAACGAGCTGCTCGATGACGTCATAGGCCTGGGGGACCTTGCTGATGACGATGATCTTCTTGGTCCCCTGGACGGCCTCGAACGTGAGCTGGCCGTACAAGGGGCCGACAATCTTCTGTCGCTGGTCGCCCATGTCGCCGAAGAAGATCATCCGCATGAACGAGCGGCTCGTATCCGTCTCCTCCGAGAACAGCTTGGACAAGAGTTCCGCCATCTGGATGGGGTCGGAGTTGCGCAGCTCGATGATCCTCGGCTTGACGGCCTCCACATTCAGCGGGACATCCCACTCTTCGATCTGCTTGCGGATCTTCTCCATGTTCTCCGCAGACGCGATGACCGTGAGCTGCTGCATTGCGGCGAAGGCGATCACCTTCACGGTGTCGGCGGGCGTGCGCCGACTGCCGGGCCCGTATCGGTAGTAACTGTACTGGTCGTACCGGGGGACGCTCTCGCCGTACAGGCTGTCCAGGTTTTGCTTGATCTGCTCCGGGTCGGCGTGCTTGAGCTGGAAATGCTCGGTCACGAAGGTGCCGGCAGGGATATCCACTTCGACGATCAGCTTCTTGACCATATCGCGCAGATCGGCCCGGCCGAAGATCATGATCTGCCTGGACTGTTGCAGCGCCTGCACGACAACGCTGGGCCGCAACGCCGAGCCCGGCAATTCCTCCAGCGATCTCTCGATGCGGTCCGCCACCTCTTGCGGGTCGGCATAGGCGACCGCGACCGTCTCGTAATCGGACTGGACCGGCTCCTGCCGATCCAGTTTCTCGACCCATTCACGAATCTTCTTCACGTCCTCCGCGGAGCCGCTGACGATGATCCATTTGTGCTTGGGCTCGGGGATGAGGACGATGGGGATTTCACTGCCCGGGATAGTCACCGAGCTGGCGACGGTCTTGGCGCCTCCCGGCCCCTGGGGCGGTCCCCCCGGGTTGCCACCGGACCTGGACGGGTTATACACCCTGCCGCCGAAAGACCTGCGGCCTCGCCCGCCATCGAGCGATTCGCCCAGGAGCATCCTGAGCATCTGCACGATCTCCGAAGGATCGCCGTATTTGACCTCAACGACATCCGTGACCGCTTTGCCCGCGTCGGGGATGTCAAACTGCTGGATGATGTTCTCGATCCGTTGGAGGTTGCCCACGGCGTCAATGACGAGCAATGTGCCCGTTGTGGCATCGGCGCTAACGTGGCCAAACTCGCCGATCAGGGGTTGAACGATCTGGCCCATCTGGGCCGGCGGATAGTTGGCCAGCTTGAAGAGCTTCTGCACGATCTGGTCCTTGTTTTCGAACGCTGCCAAAGGCTCATCAGGGCCGACCATCGGGAAAACGCCCAGCTTGGCCCCGGCCAGCGGCTTGAGGAACAGCGTGTCACCCGACTCTTCGACCATGTACCCCTTCATACGAAGGGCGCTATAGATCTTCTCGAGCGCCTTCTTGCGCGGCATCTTGTCCGGCGCATAGATCGTCACCTTCTGCTTCATCGCCTCATCGTGCGGGATGACGGTCTTGCCGGTCCACTGCGCGATCTTGTCGATGATGTTCTTCATCTCGACGTCCTTGAGGTTGACGGCCTCCATGGGCTCACCGGATGCGGACTTGTCGTCGGCACCGGCCTCGGCGGGCTTCGTCGTATCAGAGGTGCCTGCCTGCGCAGGCTTGTTTGGCTCTGCGGGCTTGCCTGAATCCGCGGGCTTGTTCGGCTCCGACCCGGCGGCCGGCTTGCCCGATTCGGGCGGCTTGTTCGAGTCCGCAGGCCGGTTGGGCTCCGTACGCTGGATCGGCGTGTTGGGCTCGCCCGTAGCCGGGGGCGAGGCCTGTTTGGCCGGCTCATTGGGACTTCGCGCCGCCGAATCAGGCTGTGCATTTGCCTGGCGCTGCATGCCGGACAAACGAGGTTCGGGTGTATGAAAGCCTACTCGCCAGACAATCACGCCGGCGGCGGCAAGGACTACGCCCCACAGGACCAACTTTGACCGTTCCAAGGTAGTCACCTCATTTCAACTGCGTACTGGTTCTGGTTCCCATTCAAAGATCATCTGTTGCCGGCTTTGTTTGGCTCTGCGCCGTTTGGCTCGGAGCTCTGCTGTGTCGCCGTACCTTCCGCGTTTGCAGGAGCTTGCGGCGGTTCGCCCTGAGCCGGCTCGGATTCCGCTGGGCGGGCATCGGACGCCCGCTTCTCCTCTTCAGACATGCGTTGCCACTTCTGCAGCATCTTCTCGCGTTCCTCCGGCGACATTTTGCGCGGTTCGCTCCTCGTGCCGCCGGCGCCGAAGTGCTTGCGCGCCTCTTCCATCGTGAACCGCTGCTTTTCTTCCTTGGTCATGCCCTTCATCCGTTCGAGCATCTGCTCTCTCTCTTGTTGGCTCCGCGCTGCCAGATTAGCATCGGCGGCACCGGCAGATCCGCCGCCGGGCAACTGCTGTGCGACCCTCGCCTTGAGCGTCGCGGGACTCTCGATCGGCGTGACCGCCGCGGATTCGAGCTGCCCGTCCGGCGTCCGGGCGTGCCGTACAAGCAGCCCAACCGCATACGCGGCGACAAGTATCGCCGCGGCGATGATGACCGAGACTACGATATTCATGTGCTTCATGTAACTGACCTTTCGTCCGTGATCCAATTACCGGCTCTTGCGGCTGAGTCGTTCGCGCATCTCATCACGATATTTCTGCCGCTCTTCCGGTGACATGTCCTTCCATCGTTCTCTGAGCCGGTCGCGTTCCTCGGGCGACGGGCCGGCCGTTGCCCCACCTGAGGGGGCTCCGCCCGTGACCACCATGGGCGCCCCTGGGGATGTCGGCGGTCTGCCCCTGGGTCCCTGGCGGGGACCTTCCGGCCCGCCCCCGCCGCTGGAGCCGATCGGCGTGAATTCCTTCTCCTGGCCGTTCCACACGACCTTGACCTTCGTTGGCTCAATGGCGACAATTTTGGCATCCGCCACGCTGTCCCCGGCCTTGTACCACTGGCCGTTGATCAACGCCTGATTGCCGAGGATCCCGATCACGTCATTGACCGGCCACTTTTTCATCGCAGGAGGTGCAAACAGGTTGTTCTTCTTAAGACCCTCCACGGCGGACTGGATCTGCGCCGATGGCATGGCGGCCGGCTTGCCCAGCGTGGCACCCGTGGCTGCGGCCACGACGCTGTCGGCCTCCCCAGCGGTCGCGAGCCATGTCGCGATCTGCAGGAATATAAGGGCTGCCAGAAGTCCTGCAATCGCCAGCAGAACCCCGGCAAGCGGTTCCATGTTGTATGCTTTGTTGCTCATATTGAGTTTCTTACTGCAAACGCCACCTTACACACAACACCCGCCGCCTACAAGGACAGGGCGCCTCGCTCCAGCATATCGACAGCTTTTTCCTTATCCTGCTCGGACATCCGGTTCCATTCCTCCTTGGCCTTTTGTTTCTCCTCCTCGGAGACGGAATTCCACTTCGCCATGATCATTTCTCTGACCTTCGGCGACAGTTTCACGCTCATCCAGGCCAATGGGTCGGCCTCTGCAGGAGCAGCCGCCTTGGTCTCGCCGGGCGCCGCTTGCGGCGCGGGCTTGCCCGGCTCAGGCGCCTTTGCCGCTTCGGGCTTGCTCTCGGCCGCCTTCGGGGGCGGCTCCGGCGACGCGCTCGCTGCCGAGATGGGGGCAAAGGTCTTCTTCTGGCCGTCCCACAGGATGGTGACTTCCGTCGGTGCGATGGCCACGATCTCCGCGTTGCCGATTTTCCCACCGACCTTGTACCACGCGTTGGCGATCAGGACCTCATTCCCGAGGATCCCATCCACCTGCTTGACCGGGTGCTCCTTCGGAGTCTGCTTGACGAACAGGTTGTTCTTCTTCAGGGCGTCTGCGCTCTCTTTGGCCTTGCGCACGGATGCCTGCAGATCATTCGGATCCTGCCTGCCCAGGTTCTCCACCTGGGCAATGACGCGCTGCGCTCGCACGAAACTCGCCACTTTGGCGAATACCAGGGCGCCCAGCAACACCGTGACTGCAAGCAGCAGGGCCACCAGATCGCGCCGGCGATGACTCAGGGTTTCAGATGTCACATGTGCAGGGTTCAACCGACACTACCTCACATCATTTCACAAACGTCGAGGCCGTCAGGGCAATTTCCACTTCCTGCCTCTTATCCGGCGGCTGCTTGGTATCGCACTCAACCCTCAACTCCTCGATGCCCACAAGGTACGGGTTCTCCCTCAAGCCGGCCAGCAGGTCGAGCAATTGGTCGAACTTGCACTTGCCCTTGAACTGAATCTTGAGGACCGTCTGGCCCTTCGCCTTTCGGATGGGAAGGAACTGGAGCGGCTCCGTATTGACCCCCGCCTTCTTCAATTGCTCGTTCAGCTTGTCCCGGAACAGGGTCTTCTGCACGTTCTCTTCCTGAGGCAGCTCCCACACCGGCACGATGGCGAGCAGGCCCGCCTGCGTGGTCTCGTTGATCTCAAGATCTTTCAGCTTTTCCTGCGACTCGGCCAGGGACTTGCGGACCTTTCCCCAGTCGTCGATCCATTTCGTCCCGAAGGTGAAGGCCGGTATAGCGATGACGGCGATCACCCCGACTTGAATCATGCGTATTTCTCTTGGAGTCAGCTTTCTTGCCATGATCCGCTCGTTGCCCCTATAGGACGGCGTTCTTCTTCGTGTATCCCTTGTACTGGAACGTGATCGTGAACCTGATCTTCTTGGTCTTGCTGTCCTGGCTCACGTTTGACGACTCTGCCTTCTCGACTCCCTTCCGGCCACTCAGGTTCTTCTGGAAGGCCCACAACTGCTCCTGGTTGTCGGCCTGCCCGGTGACGGTGACCGGCTGGCCCTTTCTGAAATGGAGACTGTCCAGGACGATCCCGGGGTTCTGGCCGGTGTTGATGTCGGTGAGCAGTTGGAGCAGGTCGGGCCGGTGCTGCGCCACGGTCTTCAACAGGGTCTGCCGCTGTATTGCCTGTTCCAGGTCCGTCCGGGCAAGCAGGTTCTTGTAGTGTTTGTCGCGACTCTTGTCGACGATATAAGACGTCGCGATCAGCGCGATCAACATGAAGACGGCGACGGCTCCCGCCACCAGGATCGACAGCCGGGCTCGTTGGGCGCTCACTTCCTCCTGATCCTGAATGATGCCTTTGAAGAGGTCCAGCCGGCCGGAGGGCTCTCCTATCGCCAGCAGAGCCAGGCCCAGCGGTACGTGGTACTGATACACATCGCCCCGGTCGAAACCCACCGGCGCCTTCACGCCCTGCGTGCCCGGCAGGCTGGCTCGCGCGAGCAGCCCGGCGGCGTTCAGCGATGCCACGATGCGGTCGATCTCCCTGCTTCCGTCGGACAGGACGAAGATCGGCCAGAGGGTCAACACCTCCCAGCCGAACGAATCCAGAATCGTCCGTATGTCCAGTGCGAACCGCTCCGACGCCTCCGTGCCCCCCGACGCGTCGCCGTGTCCGCCGGTCGATTTCAGATCGCTCATCCCGACATCCAAGACGCCGGCGTGCACGACCCGCCCTGCCTGGACAAGGCAGACCTGCGTGTGCCGCTCGCCGATGCTCAGGACCGCCCCCTGCCGCTCCTGCTCCATGAACAGGCTCTGCCAGGCCCTGGCCATCCCCTCGCAGGATAGGAGAATGTTCTGGGGCCGGAAGTCGCGAGTGCTGTCGATGAATCGCTCCAGATGGTCGCAGCGTGCGGCCGCCATGGTGACATCCATCTTACCATCCGTCGAGGGGATGGTCCGCCAGGCCACTTCGATTTGCTCGGGAGGCAACGGCAACAGCGACTCGACCTGCATTCTGACGATCGAGGCGGTTTCCTCCTCGCCCACGGCCGGCGTGCTGATTCTGTAGAAGGCCACCGCCGTCGAATCGAGTCCGACAACGCTCACGACGTCCTTGCGGACCGTCTTGCCTTTCGTCCCGACAGCCTGAGCCAGGCCGCACTCGACCGCGAAATCGCTCCAGGTGCAGCCGTCACTCGGCACGGCCTTTACCCAGAGGATCTCCACCTCGTCACCGTGTGCCCGCAACTCAACCGCTTTGAACTGAGTGTCCTCTTTGACGGCGGCAATCACCGACCGGGCTGTTTTCGGGCTCTTGTTCATCAATAGTTTGCTCCCTGGTACGAGTAAAGGACCGTGCACGGCGTGGCCGAACGATCCACAACGCATTCGGTTTGCATTTTCGCCCCGCTGATAGCCGCCGTGGCAAAGCAGCGAATCCGGAAGATGTCCGAACGAACCGTAATTTGATCGGCGACTCTTTTGAACCTCTCGAGGCCCACGGACTGCACACTCGCGAGATCGGCGATACTCTGGAATCCATACAGGAGGTTTGCTCGCTCCGAGACGACTCCATAGGCCGCTTGCTCGGCCTGCTCTCCGCCGCCAAACAGCACCACCAGCACCTCCCACGGCGCCGTGTTGATGTTGATCTTGCCGGGAATCCGTTGTTCGCCGCTGATCGTGATCCGGTCGGAAATTCGGGCGAACGTCTGAAGGTCCAGGGGCTCGCCGGGAGCCTGGTTGTTCTGGTTGCCCTGGCCGCCCTGGTTGTTCTGGTTCCCTTGATTGCCTTGGTTGTTTTGGTTCCCCTGATTGCCCTGGTTATTCCGGTTTCCCTGGTCCCCCTGATTGTTCTGATTTCCTTGATTATTCCGGTTTCCCTGATTCCGGCCGCGGCCGCCGCCGGTCTGTTGCTGAGGATTCGAGCCGACGAGGTCGCCGATGCTTCGGAATCCCTGCCCGCGATTCTGCACGATCCATCTGGCCTGCCCGGCTGTGAGGCCCAACTCCGACTGCAACTGCTGTTCGTCGGCCTGATTGACGTTGATCCGGTTGCTGCCGTCGGCGTCCACGTTCCGCTCGTAGGAGTAGCAGGTCAGGTAGGCAATCCACCCCTGGTCGAGGTAATCGTCGCCATTATCCATCGGCGGGCTCAGCTCGCCATCCATCTCGTTGAAATCGAGCTGGCCGTCCAGATCCGCGTCCTCGCCGTACAGCAAGTCCGGCGTCACATCCTTGACCCGGAGCAGTTCCCGGATCGTCTTGAAAGGACCGTTGCGAATCGTGTAGGGGAATGGCAGGTTCTCGTAGTAGCCCGCCTCCCCCCCTTCTGTCCGCACCTCCTCATCGCCATCCCGCCAATCCAGGATGGAATCGGCGATGTTCTCCTCCATGTACGGCAACGCCATGAGCTGCTCTTTCGTGGCGATGTTCACGTTCAGCTTGCCCGCCTCGTCCAGGACGCGGACGGAGTACGCACAGCGCTCCAACTGGACGTCGTTGTAGTCCTCGTCGCTGTTGCTCCACGTGTCCTGGAGACAGTCGCTGGCGCGCAGGTCGTCGATGAGAAGCGCGATGGCGCTCTCGGTGCCGGCTCGACAGGCCCATTTGCAGCGGATCTGGTCCAGGGCCCCCGTGGCCATCTTCATGTTCAGCCGATTGGTCTGTCCGGCGATGGCAACAATGGCCGTCATGATCATGACCACCCAGAGCACCAAAGCCAGGGCGAACGCCCTTCTCGCACCCGGGACATGCGATTCAACTGCTCTTCGGGATTTCGCTTGCGTACTCATCGTCTTGATCTTGGCTCAGGTGGTCCGGGTGTACCCTGGTTCTCTTGCGTTTGCGGCTCGCCCGGCTGCGGTGGTTGGGCGCTGCCCTGCTCGCCCTGCGGTCCTTCGCCCGCAGAGCCAGTCCCCCTGGCGGCAAGCCGGGGGAAATTCACCGTGAATTTCTCGATCACGGGACTGCCCCGACCCTTCGGCACAGTCACCAGCGTAACCTCCACCAGCTCGGGAATCGACTGCAACTCTTCAGGCCACTGGGGAGCCCATTGCTTGCCGTCAAAGAACCGCATCTCCATCTGATCGATGTTCTCCGCGATAGGCGTGAGGATGCCGCCGGGGTTCCTTTCCCTGTCGGGATTCGGCCACAATCGCCGGAACAGAACGAATTTCTGGGCCTCCTCCTCTTCTCGTTGCTCCCCCGGCTGCGACTCCGGCTCGGCATTCCTGTTCTCGGCCAGGAAATACTCGATTTCGTAGATGTCGCCCTCCGGCTGGCCGGCTCGCGCCTTGGTGCTTCCCACCGCATAGAAGGTCAATATGGTGGGCCCGCCCGCGCTGGATTCCTGCGACGCGCCGACGAGCTTCATGTTCCTGGGATCCGGGTCGCGGTACAGGTTGCCGAGGTCGGCCGCCATCATTCTCGCGGCGAACCGCACTTCCCCGGCCGTTTCCGTCGCGCGATTGACGACCTGGGTGCTGTCCGTGACGGCCTTCAGGGCGCCGAGGGCCGAGATGGCAATGAACGCACTGATCGTCGAGGCGACCAGTACCTCGGCCAACGTGAATCCCCGGCTGTTCATTGCCCGTGCTGTCATTGCGTTGCGGCCTCGGATGTGGTGGTCGCGGCTATCCCCGTGCCATCCAGCATGGTCTGCGCGGTCACGCTGTAGGGCCGGTTCCGCTCGATCCAGGTCACTGTGACGGTCACCAGGTAGAGATTGTCGATGCTCCGGTACTCGGTAGACACCTGCCAGTGGTACTGGGGCTCCGCGTCCTCCTTGATGCCCTCGGTCTGGTCGAGCTCGATGAATTGATCGATTCCCATGTACTCGATCATGCTGAATTGCTCGTCGATCACCGCCGCGGCCATCTCGTAATGCCGGTTGAGCCTGACATCCGTCACGGCGTTCGTGCTGATGGCGGCCAGCGCGAGCACCGACCCGGAAAGGATCGTCGTGGCCAGCAGGGTCTCCACCAGGTTGAAGCCCATCCATCTTGTCCGTTGCATCGCTCTCATTGCGCGTCCAGATCGATAGCTACGTTCTTCACGTCAGTGACCTTATCGGCCGGGCCCCAGTAGAGGGTCGCTCTTGCGGTCGAGGCAACAATGGCAATCGTGTAATGGGTCTTTCCATCGCCGATCTGCACCAGGGCCGATTGTGTCGTGCCGTTCGGCAGAAACGAGATCTTCAGCTCCGAACCCTCCTCGTCGAGGGACTCGGCCGTCATCCCCGTAAGCTTTGCGTCCTCGAACTTCACATCCCCCTCGAATTCCACGGGCCGGCAATAGTAGTTTCTGACAATCGTCTTCTCCGTCTGCCCCGTGACCTCGTTCGGCTGCGTGGTCGCCAGCAGAAAACCCTGATCCTTGTCGAACTCCAGGTCGTACACCTGCTGCTGCTCGACGGCCGCGATCTTCGCATACCGGGCCATCAGCAGGAATTGACGCGCTGCCTTCTCCACAAGGACTTTCTTGTATGTGCCCGCGTACATCCCGGCGCCAGCACCGCCGAGAAGCACCATGATGGAAATCACGAGCATCAGCTCGACGAGCGTGAAACCCTGTGCTGATTTTTGATTTACGATCTTTGATTTTTGATTTGGGGACATGAGGCCCAACTTTCTTTGAATCAACAATCAACAATCAAAAACCACACTTCATGCTCATTCATATAGGATGTCCGCATCATCTCCTTCGCCGCCCTCCTGGCCGTCGGCGCCCAGGCAGATCAGGTCGAAACTGCCCGGGTTGATCTGGCCCTCGGAGATATACACGTACTGATTGTCCCAGGGATCGACAAGCTGGCTCTTCCTCAAATAGGGGCCGTTCCACTTCTCCTCCATCTCAGGCGGAGCCACGAGCAGCGCCTCCAGCCCTCCCTCGGATTCATCGGGCAATCGCCCGCAGTCGTTCTGATAGCGTGCCAGCGAATCGGCGATGATCGCCATGTTCGTTTTGGCAATGCCCGACTTGGCCTTGCCAAGCCCCTTGAACACCCGCGGCGCCATGACGGCGGCGAGCATCGACACGATCAGGATCACCACAAGCAACTCGACGAGCGTGAATCCTCTGTTCTTCCGATTTCCATGTATCATTTCAATACCCCTTGCATTTGTCATCGCTGGACTCCTGTCGCGTCGATTCACGGGCCTCATTCTCCCGCCCGCTATCGTATCGCTCCTGCGCTGAGCGACATGTTCACAATGGGCAGCAGTGCTGCGGCAATGATAAACCCGACGATCAGAGCCAGCAAGAGAATCAACACGGCGGGAAAGATCGACATGAAGCGGTTGATGGCGGCGTCCGCATCCGTGTCGAACGTATCGGCGGCGTTGAGCAGAAGCTCATCGAGCTTGCCCGTCTGTTCCCCCACGGCCACGATCTGCACCAGCAGAGGCGGGAAATCGCCTGATGCCTCCAGTGGAGTCGCGAGGGACTCGCCCCGCTTGACCTCCTCCGCCACGTGATCGACCTGCCTGGCCAGGACCTCATTGCCCAGCGTATCACGGACGACCCCGAGCGCTTCCAGAATCGTCACGCCGCCCTTCGTCAGGGCGCCGAGGGTCCGGGCGAACCGTCCCACGGCCGTCGTCCGCAGAACCGACCCGAGGATGGGCACGCCCAGTCTGAAGCGGTCCCAGGCGAGCCTGCCCGTCGTCTTCGTCCACCGCCGAAAACCGATCAGACTGATCACCGCGACGAGAAGAACGCCCCAGCCCATGACGCTCGTGAACAGGGCGCGGATAAAAGTGCTTACGCCAAGAAGAATCCTCGTGGGCAGGGGCAGGGCGACTGCCGCGACATCGATGGTATCAAGAATCTTCGGCAGGATCACGGCCACGATGATTGTCGCCGAGATCAGGCCGATGGCCAGAACGAAGATCGGGTACGCGGCGGCGTTCTTCATGTTGGTTTTCACCTTCTCCTCGCGCGACAGGATCATCGCCAGTTGGGCACTGGTCTGCTCGAGGATTCCACCGGTCTCCCCCACGCGGATCATCGACAGGTAGAGAGGACTGAAGACCTCCCTGTGCTCGGCCATGGCTTCGGAGAGGGCTTTGCCCGCGTTGACGGAGTTGACCAGGTCATCGAACAGTTGCCGCATGGCAGGTTTGCGCTGTTGCTTGCGCATCAATTCGAGGCAATTCAGCAAGGGCAGCCCCGCGCGCACCGCGGTGCTGAGCTGGGTCGTGACCGCCAGGACGTCCCGGCTCGAGACCCGCCGCCCGATGCCGGGCAGACTCGACAGCCCAACGGCCCGGGCGGTCGATTCCCCACTTTGGTGATGCTGCCCTTTCTCCACAAGCTCGGTGACCAGATGTCCCCGGCCGGTCAACGCCGCCACGGCGCTCCTGCGGTCGGCTGCCTCCACCACGCCGGTCACGTGTCCGCCTGATTGATCAACTGCCTTGTACGAAAACTGGCCCAAGATTTACCCCGCGTGTGTGTGAAATCCACCAACCGGCACAGCCTGCGGCTGCATGTGACTGGTCAATTCTCATCCCCAATGCTCTTGGCGACCCGGAAGATCTCCTCCAGCGTCGTCTCGCCGCGCAGCACCTTGGCAATGCCGTCGTGCACCATGCTGACGTGATCGGCCGGGGCCTCTCTCGTGATCTGCTCCGCCGTCGGCCTGCCGCCAATCAGCTCCCGAATACGCCCGGTGATGCGAAGCATCTCAAAGATTCCGCTCCTGCCCATCATTCCCGTCTGGTTGCACTGGCTGCACCCGGCTCCATGATAGAACGTGGCCCCGGGATCGATTTTGAAGGAGCCATTGAGGCTCACCAGCAGGCTCTCGTCGGGCTCATACGGCTCTTTGCACTTGGAGCAGATCCTGCGTACAAGCCGCTGCGCGAGAATTCCCTCCAGGGAGCTGGCCAGGAGGAACGGCTCGACACCCATGTCGATCAGCCGGCTCACCGCCCCTGCGGCGTCGTTGGTGTGCAACGTGGAGAAGACCAGGTGGCCGGTGAGTGCCGCCCGGATGGCGATGTCGGCTGTCTCCCGGTCGCGAATCTCGCCCACCATGATGATATCCGGGTCGTGCCGGAGAATGTGCCGCAGACCCGTGGCAAACGTCAGACCCCGCTTGGGGTTCACGGGCATCTGATTGATCCCTTCGAGCTGATACTCGACAGGATCCTCGATGGTGATCATCTTGACGGAGGGCGAATAGATTCTGTTCAGCGCAGCGTACAGTGTCGTCGTCTTGCCGGACCCGGTCGGCCCGGTCACCAGGACGATGCCGTGTGTCTTTCGCAGGCACTTCGAAAAACCCTCGAGCGTTTGGGAATTCATCCCAAGGTCACTGAGGCTGATCAGGGACGCCGTTTTGTCGAGCAGTCGAAGCTCCACGGCCTCGCCCCACACGGTGGGCACCGTGGACACGCGGATATCGACCCTTCCGTTCTTGCCTGTAAACTCGATGTGCCCATCCTGGGGGACGAATCGCTCGGCGATGTTCATGTTCGCCATGATCTTGATGCGGGAGATGATCGCGGCGTGAAGCCGTTTGGACGACGGGGTCTTCTCCACGAGGATGCCGTCGATGCGATACTTGATCTTGACCTCTCGGTCGAACGGCTCGATGTGGATATCGCTGGCCCGGGCCTCGATGGCCTCCAGAATGACCAGATTGACCAGGTTCACGAGGGACGGCTCGCGGGCCAGCTCGTTCAGCTTGGCCGGCGAGTAATCGCCGTTGCCCGATTCCCCATCATCAGATCGCTGCTCCGTCGGCGCCAGGTCGTCCAGCATTCTGGCCACGTTGCTGCCGTAGAACCTCAGGATGGCGTGCTCCATCTGGGTGGGGTCGGCGTAGTACCTCTGGATCATGCATCCGCTCACCAGCCGTAAGTCCTCTATCACCTGCGGTTGGAAGGGATCGGTCATGGCGACCGCCAGACGGCCATCTTCCCGCCACAGAGGCAGAATGTTGTACTTGCTGACCAGATCGGCCGGCACAAGACCGATAACATCGCTGTCGATGGATACTTCCGAGAGCTCTATCCTCTCAATCCCCACCTGGCATGCCAGGGCCTCGTTCAACTGGGCCTGCGTCACGTACCCCAGTTCCAGGAGAATCTGTCCAAGCCGCCTGTGTTTGACCTTCTGCTCGGCCAGAGCGACTCCCAGGCCGGCCTCGTCGAGATATGCCCTTTCACAGAGCAACTCGCCCAGTCGTTTTCTTCTGGCATTACTACCGTGTGAATCCATCCGTATCACGCAGCCTCAAAGTGAAGGAAGTTGAATCCGCAATTCTATCCGAACCGAGGGTGTTGGTCAAGTATACAGGATTGCACGTCACAGGACGCACACATCATCACATTTGCTGACACAACTTCACCCATCCAAATACTCACCATGGCATCCCGGCCGCAGCAGGTCTCTCCGTGCCGCAAGCTTTGCGTCGGTACACTCTCTCTCATCGACTCCTCCGTTGCTATAATCAGACGCTCGAAAATATCCCTTTGTTACAGAAAAATCGTTTTTTTACACGCCTGGCAGCAGCCTTGATGGGACGCGAGGGGAGTCATCGTGGCAGCACGTGGACTGCCTGTAGGCAGACTGCCATGGCAAATAGTAAAACCCTGCTCAAAAATAGGTTGACAACTATAACGGCTGCTGTGACAATGGCTTCGATTTCGGCATCTGTTGGCGCCGTACTTGCGAGTTCCGCCTGGAACCGCGGATGGGGTGTCGATGGGCCCAGGCAGCTTGCTTCCAGACGATGACTGTCAAGCTTGTTGCCGGTAGGATGTTGCAGGAATCAGGGCCAATGGCGGCAGGCTGAGGTAGTATGGGGTTTTAGCTGGAGGATAAGCAAGGATGCTGATGTCCAGGCATGGAGTGACTGACGGCTGGCCGCATGTCCATGGTTCGTCGGGGGAGCGTCTGATAACTCATTGGATCCCGTTTGTGGAGTGCCTGAGCGGGGGAGTTCTGTCGTCTCCGGAGGCCGAGTGCAAGACCGCCTTCCGCGATTTGGCTGCTTGCGCTGATGACTACAGGGAGGTGGTTTTATGAGATTGGAGAAGAGGAAACCATCAGGGCGGGAAAAGGATGAAGCTTCGATACAGCTCCTTGCCAAGTTGCGAGAGCAGCTCTACTCCTCCAACATTTCGACGGTGCGTCAGACCGCGTTCAACCTCTCCTGGATGCAGGAGGACGGATTGGACATCCTCAAGGAAGGGCTGACCGGAGATACGCCGCGCCGGGTCAAGAGCGCCTCCGCCTATGGACTGCGGAAAATGCGGGGGAGGATGCGCAAGCAGGCGGAAGATGTGTTGATACAAGCGATGAGCCACCCGGACAGCAGGACGGCCGAGATCGCCCGCAATGCGCTGATTGTGCTGAAAAAGGGCAAAGGGGCCGGCAAGCGGCCCGCCCGCCCCAGACCCAGACCGAGAGGCGGAAAGTTCGAGATTAAGGAGATCCCGGACAGATCCCGCCAGAGGAGGCAGCCGCAGAGAGGGCCAAGGCCGGATGACCGTATGTCGCCAAGGCACTGAGATCGTCTTTCCGCTCGCTTCCGTCTGCCGGGTATGACCCATATTTTTATCGCTCCGCGATGTCCCTTCATGGTCCTGCAATTTGATTCCCACTTCACAATTAACACGCAGTATTGCGCCTTCCGTGTAAGAGAGTGCAGGTACAATGCATCATATATATGCAGGAACCGGCGATGTTGGAGAGCCGGATAAGGTAGGAAGTGCCGGCCGGCATGGCCCGGCATCATGGAATGGAGAGCCAGAGGATATGGTGAAGTCAGCGATCTCCCGAGCAGCCTGCCTGTTTGTACTGATTGGATTCCTTCAGCCTTTGCATGGCCAGGAGCGCCTCCAGTTCGATCGGCAAACGCCTGTCGTCAAGGTCTACGAACGAACGCACAAGGCTGTTGTGAACATATCCGGCGAGCAGATGGTCTCTCGGCGGGCCTGGCCGGGGTTCGACGAGTTCGACATGTGGGGTCCGCGATTCGAGCAGCAGGTGCCTGTCCTCGGGTCCGGTTTCGTCGTACACGAAGATGGATACATCATCACCAATGCCCATGTCGTCGAAGGCGTGAAACGAATCAAGGTCGTGTTCAGCGACGGCCGGGAGTTTCAGGCGGAGATCATCAGCGTCGATACGAACAAGGACCTGGCGGTGCTGGCGATCAAGGCCGGTGCGGAGCTGCAGTTCATCGAGATGGGCGCAGCAACGACCTGATGATCGGCGAGACCGTCATCGCCATCGGCAATCCCTACGGATATGCCAACACGGTGACCAGCGGCGTCATCAGCGCCGTGGGACGCGATATCCAGGTCACTGAGGGCTATTGGCTGCGAGGCCTGATCCAGACGGATGCCCCGATCAATCCGGGCAACAGCGGCGGCCCCCTGCTCAACGTCAATGGCCAGCTCATCGGCATCACCACGGCCATCCGCGCGGAGGCACAGAACATCGGCTTTGCCATACCGGTTGACACGCTCGTGGACAACTTGACCCACATGCTCATGCCCGAGAAGCTGCGCCGCGTGCGTCTCGGGCTGACGATGGGCCCCATGCAAAGCCAGGGCCAGTACACCGGCCTGATCGTCGATTCCGTCAGCAAGGGCAGCCCGGCGGAGGCCAAAGGCCTGGCCCCGGGCGATCTGATCACGGCGATCGACGGTCATAAGCTCCGCAGCATCATCGACTTCTACGTGCGAACGATGCACAAGGACGTGGGCGAGCCGATTCGCGTCACGTATATCCGGCCGAAGGAGGCCAAGCCCACCAGCCGGGTCATCGACCTGACGTTGCTGCCCCGTCCCCTGCCGGATGGACGCCTCCTTGCCCGGAGTTTCTTCCAGATGGAGGTTTCGGAACTGACGGCGGCCGTCGCCCGCCGATTCGACTTCCAGAATCCATATCCGATCCTGATCGTGACGGATGTCGATGCACGAGGAATTGCCGGGCAGACCGGCATTCAGCCCGGAGACCTGCTCCTGCAGGTCAATGACGCCACGGTCCGCAACCTGGAGGAATTCTCGCTGGAGATGGAGAAGGTGACGGAAGGAGACACGGTCGAATTCAGGATACTCAGGATCAGCATAGGCCTGTTCGGGCAGATCGAGCGACGTTTCATCGTGCGGCTTCCGGCCCGCGTGCAAAAGCCGGACGGCCCGCCCCTGTGATGACCCCGACCGCCGACACTCGTTACCACTGAGTTCTTTGTCGGGCACGGTGCGTTTCCGGGTGGCAGCGTCAAGCGCAGCTTGGCGATGGTTTTGTTGGGATGCGATAAAGCCCTTCGGCCTTGATGCTGTCACTCGGCGACTCGAAGGCCGCGCCCGAGAGCGATAGTGTGGAGATTTTATCGGATTTTTAGGACTTTCCGCTTGACAATTGCGGATCGTGCGGGTATCAAAGAAGCCGTATTTGGCGATCCCTCATTGGAGGAGGGCCAAGCCAAAAGGCCACCGGTGGGACGGTGCGCTTCTCACGGATGAAGGTGCGTGGAGTCTGCACCTCGGACAGGGAGATGGATGCCTGAGGTATCCATCGTAACTGTGACACGGAGGTAAGTAATGGATTTGCGGAAGGTGTGCACGGATGTGCGCGGAGCGCCGTATTCCTGTCGCAAGGCAGGGCCGGCTCGTCAGTCCGCCATGGGGGTGGTTGAAGTGCAAGTACACGGTACGGCCTGTCTGTTGGGTTTCGACTCTTTGCTGCCCGATCGCGGTGCGAGTCAATGGATGATTCTATCCTCGTACAGGGCGCACGACTCTGAAACCACATGGCAGGCGAGCTGGGCCAACTCCCTCTCCGTCTCACACCCGAATGCGCAGACTCCAGGCGAAAACGCTGAACACATGGATGGTACGGTGGTTTCACACCGCGCAGTACCGTCTCAACCGTGCGGTATGCGAGCATCATGGAAGACGGACAGGCAGTGTCGCGAACCGGCACGCTGCTGCGACTGCACCCTGCAGTTCCTGTTCCCACACGGCAGTCGACCTCTTCCATTTCTGTTTCGTAACGCTCGCGTCGAAGTGGGTCGAACAGTCATGGAGGGCTGAGTCGCTCATGGAGATCGGCGCC
This sequence comes from Sedimentisphaerales bacterium, assembly GCA_963708075.1. Taxonomy (GTDB): domain Bacteria; phylum Planctomycetota; class Phycisphaerae; order Sedimentisphaerales; family Anaerobacaceae; genus PLanc-01. The sequence continues at coordinate 946,334 of OY970194.1, read as the reverse complement.
GGGGGAGGCCCTACTCCCCTGGCGCCCACGTGAAGAACTTGGCTTCCATGGCCGGGGGAAAGGAGGTGTAGGGTCCGAGCGTTAACTTGTGGCTGTCACGTACGCGACGCGGCGTGCGCCCATGACGTCAGAACGGTGCGGGGATGAAAGCGCCGGATTCTGTGCGGGGCGAGTCGGCATATCGCACATGATTGCAGCGACAGCATGGCCTGACAAGCCAACAGACTGGCTTTTAAGGAGTGAAGGTCAGATAGTGATGAAAGGAGTGAACATGCTACGAAGACTATTTATCATGGCATCCGTTGTTCTTTTGGCAACGAGCCTGCAAGCGGGGCAAATCGGAACCAATAACTGGCCCACCCAGTTCGTGCCCCTCGAAGTGACGTCGTATCCCGTTGTGATGGACGTCGGGTACTGGATGGAGATCCTCAACCAGGGCGATGTGATCAAGCTACTGCCGGTCACGTTGTCCAGATACGAAGGATGTATCAACGTGCGGGTGAGGACCAACTTCGCCCTGCTCATGGACTGCACGATCGCTGCTACCGGGGCCGTAGGAGGCACGTACACGGCCAACATGACCAATGCGGCCATCGATCCGCCGTACGGCGTTGCCAGGTTGTGCGTCACGTTGACCAACGCCAACCTGAACGGGCAACCCGGCGGAAGCGTGAACGTGCATGTGGCTACGGTGACGGTCCGGGTCCGGCCGCGATAGCGGCGATCGCCTCAACGGTGCGGTTCGGGCGGGCGTACAAGCTGAATCGAACGATGGATCCATCGAGGGCCATCCCCAGATGGTGGCCCAATCAGAGCATCAAGGCAGAAGGGACGGCGTTAGGGACCCGTCCCTTTTCTGTTTCCGTCGGCCGGCGATCCGACTGCCCTCTTCATTCTGCACGGGCGTCTCGCCGGTAAAGGCAGGGTCAAGATGGTCCTGCGACTCATGGGCAAGATGCCCATACCACGATGACCTGACCTTCGCCTGCTCAGACAGATGAGGGGTGGGAGGCGCTGACGTCCTCCTGTACATGGGAATCCCCGTTATTGCCGGTGGAATTCGTGTGCGTCGTGGTGATGTGGAAGAGGCCGTCCTGAAAGCTGATATTCTCGACGGCCACGCCGCGAAGCTGCCGCTGGATCAACCGATTGACATCGACGTACAGCCGGGGATATTCCCATCGGCCGCCATGCTCCTCCAGCCGCAGCGGCTCGATCATCCTGTCCACAAGCCAGTTGAACTTGTCCGTCAGCAGGTTCGTCGCAAGCTGCAGAACCAGGCAGCCGTTGTCAAACCCCGCAAATCTCATTCCCACGCGGATCGACTTCACAATCGGCCAGTCGGTTTTGACTTTCAGCTTGATCTCCCCATCATCGGCCGCGATATCTATGATCTGCTCCGGGATGCGCGCGTTCGCCTGCAGGATGTGGATGAGCTCGTGACTCGACAAGATTATCTGTGCCATAATGCGACCCTGATTCCTTAGCCGCTCATCTTAGCAACCTGTCGCAGGAAAAGAAGAAGAAATCTCGCGGCCGCGCACATTCCGGCAGTGCCCGCAAAGATTCTCCGCCGTCCCAAAGATGGGTGGCAGCGGCAAGCGGAGTCTGCGAAGCTTGCCGATGGTGTTCGGCCGCATGTGAGAGCCATCGACAAGCCGGCGCTCGCCGCTGCCACCCACTGCTTCCATGTCATTCCCGCGCAGAGCCTGCCCTCGACCTGATCGGGGGCGGGAATCCAGAAACGCATCGCCGTGGACCCCCGCCTGCGCGGGGGTGACATAGTGAGACGCATCCCGTTGAAACCTCTGAGTGGAGTTTTGCAGAATGGAAGTTGGGCTTATCATTCAAGGAAATCCGCTTTGGGATTTCCTTGAATCGACAAGTGGTTCGTGCGTGTTGCGCACCCCGCGCAGGTCTGTCTTGCCGCGTGTAGCAAGGCAATCTCCGATCGCTTCCCAGTGTACGTATCATGCACCCTTGGCGTCTGTTGATGGAGAAGGAAAAATGAAAAGCCCATTTTTCCTTCCCCAAGTAAGCCCAACTTCCGTTCTGCAAAACTCCACCTCTAAGTCGCTCAGGTGATCAGCCGCTTTCTGAGACGCCGGATGGCCAGCCAGCCGGTGATCGCAATGAATACGGCGATATAGAGCAGGTCGGCCAGCAGGGAGAGTTGATAATGGTTTGTGCTTACGGCTCTCGCCAGGCGGACCGAATGCGTCAGCGGCACGATCTCGGCGATGAACCGCACGGACGGCGGCAGGTTGCTGATCGGAAAGACCACCCCGGAGAAGAAGAACATCGGCGAGATGATGCCCGTGAGGTAGAAATTGAAGTGGTTGATCGTCTTGACGAACGACGTGATCCACAGCGACAGGGTCCCGAACATCAGGCCCGTGAGAAAGCCGACCAGCGGAGCAAGCAGGCCCTCCGGCAGATGGATGATCCCGAAGAGCGTCAGGATGCACAGGACGGCGAACGTGAAGAACAGGCCCTTGGTGCCCGCCCAGATGATCTCTCCGATGATCAGGTCGTTGACGGTGATCGGCGCCGCGAGCATGCCGTCATAGACCTTCTCAAACTCCAGGCGGATGAACGTGCCGAAGGTGCATTCGTAGGCGGCCGTGAACATCGCGGCAGTGACCAGCAGGCCGGTCCCGAGGAAATCGATGTACGAGAGCCCGTCCATGCTCTCCGTGATATACTTGCCCAGGCCCAGTCCGACGCCCGCCAGGAACAGCAGCGGCTCCAGAAACGGCGGCAGGCCGTTGCTGACCAGGTTCTTCGTGTACACGCGAACGTGCCGGTACCAGACGCTGAAGAGCCTCTGGGCCAGCGACGGATAGGCAACCGGGCTACTGCTTTTCATTGAGCATCCTCCCGGTCGTCTTGAGGAATACGTCTTCGAGCGTCGATTGCCTCAGGTAATAGTTCTGGCCGGAGAGCTTGTCGGCCATGCCTTTGAGCTGATCAATTCCATCTGCGTAGAACCGCATGGTGCCCTCGGTCCGGTCCAGGCGGACGCTCTCGGGCAGGTCGGACTCATGGATGACCGGCGTGCCATTCGTGATCGGCACCTCCATGACGTAGGCCTCGATGTTTTCCGCCAGCAGCTTGTGCGGATCGTCCTCCAGGACCCTCTTGCCCTTATCCATGATCAGGACCCTGTCGCAGATCTGGAACGCCTCTTCCATGTAGTGGGTGGTCAGCAGGATGGTGGTTCCCTGGGCCCGGAGCTGCCGGAGCTTGTCCCAGATGAGGTGGCGGACCTGTGGGTCCAGGCCGGTGGTCGGCTCGTCGAGGATGAGCAGCTTGGGATTGTTCAACAGGGCACGGGCGATGACCAGCCGCCGCTGCATTCCGCCCGACAGTTCCTTGATCCTCGCACGGATCTTCTCGGAGAGCTCCAGGAAATCGAGGAGCACCTCGATCCGCTCCCGGGCCACCTTGGCCGACAGGCCGTAGAACTTCGAGTAGATCATCAGGTTCTGGATGACGTTGAGCTCCTCGTCGAGGTTGTTCTCCTGGGGCACGACGCCGGAGAGCGCCTTGATCGCCAGCTCATCGCGTGCCGGGTCGTAGCCGAAGATGTCGATGATCCCGCCGTCATGATCATTCCGCCGGCTGCGGCCGTAGACCATCTTCATCATGGTCGTCTTGCCCGCCCCGTTCGGCCCCAGAAGCCCGAAGCAGGTGCCCTCCTCGACCTCGAAGCTCAGGTCGCACACCGCACCGACCTTGCCGAACGACTTACTTATCTTATCAACCTTGATGACTATCATGCACGCTCACTAACCATCGCTGCTTACTTGACATTCACCGTCTCATCCAGCGGCATGCCAAGCTTCTGATACCGCTGCCCCCTGCTCGCACCCCAGCCACTTCTCCTATGCTCCATGGAAATCCCTTTCAACAGGATGCCATTTCCTATTTTCCAGCAAGAGCATAACACAGTCCCCCCCAGAACGCAAAGCCGCTCCCCGCTGACATAGGGTCTGTGCAAGTCTTCGGGCACTGTTCCGGGTGGCAGCGGCAAGCGCCGGCTTGCCGCTGGCTCCTCAATTGCCCAACACCATCGGCAAGCTCCGCTGCTCTCCGCATGCCGCTGCCACCCGACTGCCAGGTTGTCTTTACAGGCACACTGACATGGGGTGCGCCCGGCACTCGGTGGCGGATTCGAACCGCGTTGCCGGTCCTTCCCGGCGATCAATACGAGCGGGCGATGTCATGGCAGTGGTATGCGACCCGTGGCCGAGGCCGCAGCATAGCGCCGGCACCCGCGGCCGGCTTACGGCATTGGCTTTGTTTCGCGTTGCCGTCCCCGTTCGCAGTTCTGCAGGGTGGACAGTGCCCGCCTTCCGCCGCCCCAAATTGGCTTTGTTTCACAGAATCGCTCGTCCCCTGCTGGGTGGCAGCGTCAAGCGAAGCTTGGCGATGGTCTTCCTGAGGCGCCTCAAATTGGCTTTGTTTCACACAATCGCTCGTCCCCTCCCGGGTGGCAGCGTCAAGCGAAGCTTGGCGATGGTCTTCCTGAGGCGCCTCGAATTGGCTTTGTTTCACAGAATCGCTCGTCCCCTGCTGGGTGGCAGCGTCAAGCGCAGCTTGGCGATGGTCTTCCTGTGGCTCCTCGAATTGGCTTTGTTTCACACAATCGCTCGTCCCCTCCCGGGTGGCAGCGTCAAGCGAAGCTTGGCGATGGTCTTCCTGAGGCGCCTCGAATTGGCTTTGTTTCGCAGAATCGCTCGTCCCCTGCCGGGTGGCAGCGGCAAGCGCAGGCTTGCCGATGGCGTCAGGATGCAGCCCAACACCATCGGCAAGCTCCGCAGGCTGCGCTTGCCGCTGCCACCCGTCGTGATTCCTCACATTGTGCGAACTCGATGCCCCGTGCCCGTCCTGCCCTTCTTGCTCCCGCCGGACCAGCCGAAGCTCTTTCATCGTCCTGTACAGGCTGCTCTCGATCCGGCGTTCGTGCATCGTCAGCCGGTCGAGGGTCCTTGTCTCGGCGAAGTCTCGCGCGACCGCCCGGCCGAAGCTCATCGCCGCCCTGGCCGATGGATCGCCGTCCTCCCGGCAGCACTTGACCCAGTCGCTGCCGCGATCCGCCTCGATCAGATAATCGAGGGCCTCATCCTGCATGCGTTCGGCCCGTTTGAGCCGCCACCAGAGACCGACGATGCGTTCCGCCATCGCCTCCTGCTCCGGCCCATCCGGGTCCAGCTTCCGGAGCATCCGGCTGCGGTGCAGCTCGAATTCCTGCGAATCTTCGTTCCTGAGCACGGCCTGGCGGGCCCACAGGCCATGCTTGACGGCGTTCTGCGCCACGACGGCCTTGCCCTCTGTGGTGCGGGGTCCGGTGGATTTGGCGGCGTTACGACGGTTGGCGGCGACTCGTGCCTGGCTACCCATGGGAAACCTCCGGAATCTATGATTTTTGATGTTTGATTTTTGATTTGAACATGGCCGCAGGCCTGCCCGGGCGCGGCCCCACCGGATGTACAATGGCCATACGACCATACAGAATAGACGCTCCCGGAGGGCAGAATGTTACAGGAATTTCTGTTAGATAGGGACAATACTTGTAACCCCCTGTGGCCCAGGGACTTACAGCCCTGCTTTTTTGCACAGGGACAGGTGTGCGGCTTACTTTCGTGGCATGGGCACGGCTGCGCCGCGTAGGGCGAGCAACGGGCGCTCGCCCTCCTGTGGCGCGGGGACGCACGACCTACATAAGAGGCTCAAGGCCTTCCTTGCAGCATGCAGGATGGGCTTTTAGCCCATGCGGATGATCCGGGAATCGTCAGGGTCCAAGAACTCGGGCGTGCTGTGGACACCGGCCCAAGCTCACGAAAAGGCGTCAATATACCTACGGCGCAGACAATGAACAGTGAAGACACGGCCCCTGCCGCTGATGATCAGGTGTCTTCTTGCTCTGCTTGTAACGTCCCAGCAGACATCATAGTGCAAATTGCTGTTGACATGAGGGTTCCATCTCTGTAGGGTGATTCTTCAAAGGGTGCGAGGTTCATCCAGACCTCGCAGGCGCGTTGGGATGGTCGGGCCGCCATCTGCCAGTCAATCTCAAGATTGTGATTGTTGGGAGATGGTTTATGCCTGCACCCGAAGGCCAAATGGGAGATAAGCAAAGCACGCCACTCGGAATGGCCGTGAGGCTCTGGTGGATGCTCCTTGGCAACGTTCTTCTCGCGTTCTGTGCGATCTTCATTTTTCACAATGGGGGCGTTTTTTTCCAAACGGCCGATTGGGTCTTCTGGATCGCCCTGGTAAGCCTGGTACTGATCCGATACATGGACATCAGGTTTCTCGGCGGATGCACGGGGACTGGCGGACCTGCGTCCATGACTCACTGGCGTAGATATTCTATCATCTTGACCCTCTGTGCGGTAGCGGTATGGGTACTCGCGCATCTGATGGGGCACCTGTTTGCGGTGAGGGCCGCTCATAGCTGAGCAGGCCCTATGTCTGGAGAGATATTCATGAAGACCATTCAGAGTCAATCGCAGAATGACGACCTCAGGGCTGTGGTGGAGAGAATCGTCGTGGATCTTGAAAACTCCCGCACGTACAAGGGCAAGCTCGTCATCGCAAGAGTAGAGCCGCCCCCAAATGCTTCAACAGACACGCCTGCCGGCTATCCGCATCTGACGGTCGAAGAGCAGGAGCAGACCAAGCTTCTGGGATTGATCTCGGTCAACCGTACGAGAGCCATACTCCTGGTAAAAGAGGGGTTCTACGATATCGAAGAAAAGGGTCGGAAGGATGCATTCGTGTTCCTGAAATCGAGGAGCTGCGAAGCCGTCGCGCGAGAACACTTTGGAGCATACGCCGCAAGACATCAAGCGACGGAGGTTGTCTACAAATCCTGAGGTGTGATCCGTTAGCAATGCGCCGCTACAGTGTATGCCGTATCTGGCGCGGGTGTCTACGCTTCTCCCCTGGGTTCTCCGGGTCGCATTCTAATTGTTCATTATTCGTGTCCGGCATTGCTTTGGGAGGGCTTTCCGGGTCGAGGGGACTCGGTGTGCGCCCCACGCCTTATGAGTCTGTCAAGTGCCAAGAGTTGACCCCACGTCCTCCCGGATTTGGCAATAGACGCTACGAGCCGCTCCGCACACCAGGCCCAAGTCTGCGATAGGGTGTCAATTCGATCCCGGCACCGATAATGAATAATCAAGACACGGCCCCCGGCCCCGAGAAACCTAACCCCCGTCCCAAGTATCTCCAAGTCTTCATCTCGGCTTAAAAAGGGATATCCTCATCAGGCACTATGCCACGTGGCTGAAATGACTCAATTGCTTTCTTCACACGCTCATCCCATTCACCGTCGAACCAAAGAGATGAGGCATCGAGAGCCTCCTTGAAGCGAGTATCCCCAGCTTCGAGCCGCTCCGCCAGAATCGTCTGAAGTGATGCTGGCGGCTTGTCTGCAACACGATCCAAGGCACCGAAACAATACATCAAAGCATAGTCTTGACTTTCGACGCTTGTAGATCGCAGCTTTTCAATTATCGTCTGCATCACTTCCTGCTTGAGGGTAAAGTAAGGCCAGAAGCTTCGGGACCAAGTCGCCATCGCTCCAGCCTGACATTTGTCAGCCTCGCGCAGGTATCGTCCATCTCGAAGGTCTTGGATGATTCGATTCTCGGTTCGCAGTCGCGCAGCCTCGTCAATTCGTGACCAGCACTCCGGACTGAGTGCCTGGAGCACGCACCGGAGAGTATCCTCATCAGAGCTTTCCCGGAGGTCAACGGAGATCGCATGGAAGAGTTCTCCCAAGTCTTCTTCTGCCAGCTTTGAGACGATGGCGTCAAAGAAGTACCGGAGCTTTCGCCCGTCCGCTTCCAATTTCCTCTGGTACACGGCCAAGGCCACCTGCAAACGTTGGCGATTCGGGATTTCCTCAATCAAGAGTCCTGCATATCGTTCGCTTGGCACGAAGTTCTCTTCCACGACACGCCCGACGCACTCATCGATCGAAAACGCCGAGCGAGCGTGTCCAATCACCCTCAGAAGGTAATCGACAAAGAGGATGATGGCATCCGCGTCAACCTGCCTGTCTTCGATACGCTCGTGGCTGCGGATTTCTGATGGCTTGGTACACCCCGCGAAGAAGTTGTTCGACTCCGCCCTGGACGCTCTTCTCTGACTCGGTCTGAAGACGGTTGAGCCTGAGCTTCGGGACACTCCCGCCTAATGCCTGGCCGACCAGTGCCACGCCGTCGCTCTGCAAACCCGTCTTCGTTCGCAGCGCATCGCTCAGATAGTGAACCGAATCGAGAACCGCGTTGGACCAAGCTTGCGACCCATAGCTGCGTCGAACAGCCTGCCAGAGCTCGCGACTAACCTCAGTCTCAAGATTCATGGGACTCCTCTCCAGTCCATCATTCACCTGCCAAATTGACCTTCAATCCAAGAGAACTAGGGATGATCTCTGGCTCTCCTCTTCGAGTCCGACGAGGCTTCCTTCCGCGAGAGTGGCTTCCACAGGGGATCATCCTTGAGCGTCTGCTGCACCCGTTCCTCAATCTGCTCGGCGCTGAGGCCGGCGTAGGCACGGGAGAGTTCCTCGCGTCGCTTCCGCATGAACACCACGACATCGAACGTCTTCTTCGTCATACTATCTCACTCCCAGAGCACAATAGTCCCAGGAGACATGCGGCCATTGTAGTGCCAAGCCAGAGGGGATGCAAGCAGCAATTGGACACGGAGTGGGCGCGACTCACTTGACGAAGCCGAATTTCTCGGGCAGCCACATGGAGATTTCGGGGATGAAGGTGCACAGCAGGAGGGTGACGACCATGGCGATGAAGAACGGCAGGATGGGACGCATCACTTTGGTGACCGTGGTCTCCGCGATGCCGCAGCCGAGGAACAGGCACGTGCCCACCGGCGGCGTGCACAGGCCGATGCACAGGTTCATGATCATGATAATGCCGAAATGGAGAGGATGTACACCGAGCTTCTCGACGACGGGCAGGAAGATCGGCGTGAAGATCAGCACCGCCGGCGTCATGTCCATGAAACAGCCGACCACGAGCAGGAGCGCGTTGATCAGCAGCAGCAGGACCACCTTGCTGCCGGTCAAGCCCACCAGCGCGGCGCTGATATCGTGCGGCACGTTCTCCGAGGCCAGGACCCAGGACATGGCCATGCTCGTGGCGATCAGCAGGAAGACCACGGAGGTCGTGACGCCGCATTGGAGAAGGAGCCTGGGCAGGTCCCGGACCTTCACTTCCCGATACACGATGACCGCGAGGAAGAACGAGTAGAGCACGGCGATGGCGGAGGCCTCCGTGGGAGTGAACCAGCCCAGCAGGATGCCGCCGATGACGATAAAGATGAGCAGCAGCGCCGGGATCGCCGCCAGAAAACGGACCACGCCCTCGCGAAAGGCGAATCGCTCGCCTTTGCCGTAGTTGTTCCGAACAGAGACGACCCCGCTGACGACGAGCAGTCCCAGGCCGACGAGGAAGCCGGGCAGGTATCCCGCGATGAACAAGGCGGCAATCGAGACGAAGCCGCCCGTGGCCAGCGAGTAGACGATCATGATGTTGCTCGGCGGGATCAGCAGTCCTGTCGTGGCGGCGGTGATCGTCACGGCGGCGTTGAAGTCGCGGTCGTAGCCCATCTTGTTCATCACGGGGATCATGAACCCGCCGATGGAGGAGACGGCCGCCGTGGCGGAGCCCGAGATGGCGCCGAACATCATGCAGGTCAGCACGTTGACGTAGCCCAGCCCGCCGCGAAAACGTCCCATCAGGACGTTGGCGAAATCGATCAGCCGGCGGGCGATGCCGCCATGGCCCATGAGGAGGCCCGAGAGCACGAAGAACGGGATGGCCAGCAGCGCGAAGCTGTCGATGCCGGTGGCCATGTTGTGCGCCACGGCGGTGAAGGCGGGCATGCCCCCCATCGTCAGAAACGCCAGCGTCGCGGCTATCCCCATGCAGAACGCCACGGGCACGTTGAGCAACATCAGGACCAGAAAACTGACCGCAAGAACGAGAATGGGCAAATCCACGGAGCCTCCGGATTTACGATTTATGAATTATGATTTACGATTTCAGTCGATCTTCATGGCGCTCAGGGTGATCTGCTCGCCGGCCGGCGGTTGTTTCTTGAGCAGTTCCCTGATTCTCTCGACCAGACCGATGACGGCATAGAGCGTAAGAAAGAAACCACTGATGGGCACCGCCAGATAGACATAGCCCACCTTGACACGCAGGGCCGGCGACTCCTGTCCCAGGTCGAGGTTGCTGGCGACCAGATCGACGCCCCCGATGACCATGACGAGCAGGGAGAACGCCGAGACGCTGAGAAAGACGATGACCTCAGTGCCCAGCCTGGCCCGGGCGGGGAGCTTGCCGACGAAGTAGTCGATCCCCAGGTGTGCCCCGCGGCCGAGGGCCACGGCCGCTCCCAGCAGCGAGACCCAGATCAGCATGAAGACCGCCAGCTCTTCGGTCCACGTGCTGGGGTCTTTCAGGACCAGCCGGGTGAAGACCTGCCACAGCACGTCCAGGACCAGGATTGCCATCACGACCATGACCAGCACTTCCAGCGAACGGTCCAGAACCTTCTTGACGATCTGGAGAAACTTCATTGCACCTCCTGAATTCGCCGGATCAGCTCGCCGATCTCGGTTCCCTCGAACTCCTTCCAGAGGGGCCGGACGGACTCACGGAAGGGCGCCTTGTCCGGCCGGACGATCCTGGCCCCCTGCTCCTGCACAGTTTGGAGATCCTTCAACTCGGCCTCGGCCCAGATCTTCCGCTGGTACGCAACGGACTCATCGACCGCCTCCTGGAGCACTCGTTGCTGCTCGGGCGACAGCTTGTTCCAGACCCTCGTGCTGATCACCAGGATATCGGGCAGGCACGTGTGCTCGTCGAGGCAGTAGTACGCGCAGACCTCATAGTGTCGCGACGTGCGGAACGAGGGCGCGTTGTTCTCGGCGGCGTCGACCACGCCCTGATCGAGGGCAGTGTACAGTTCGCCCCAGGGCACCGGCGTCGGCGAGCCCCCCATCGCCTGCACCATCTTCATGGACATGATGCTGTTCTGCACGCGGATCTTCATGCCCGCCAGGTCGGAGGGTTTGTTGATCGGCCGCTTGGCGTAGAAGCTCCGCGCCCCGGCGTCATAGTAACACAAACCTCGCAGCCGCTTCGACTCGCCCGCCAGCAGAATCTCCTTGCCGATGGGACCGTTGAGCACCTTCCAGAGATGGTCCGCGTCGCGAAACAGGTAGGGAATGCCGAACACCCGCATCTTCGGCACGAACCCCTCCAGCGGGGCGCTGGACGTCTTGGTCATCGCCAGATATCCGAGTTGCAGGGCCTCGATGCACTCTTTCTCATTGCCGAGCTGCTCGCCGGGGTACACCTGGACCTGCATCCGCCCGCCGGATTTCTCGCGGACCTTGTCGGCCATGAACATCATCGCCTTATGCACGGGATGTTCAGTGTCCAAGCCATGCCCGAGCTTGAGCACGACCTCCGGCCGATCCACCGCCCGCGTCACACCCCAGAGCCCGACGACCAGCCACACCACCCAGCACATCTGACAAAATCCATGCTTCATCGCTCACCTGTACGCCCGTGGGCGGTCACAACCGATTGTCCCAAGCCACTGAGACCGAGATTGTAGCGGGCTCAACAAACATACGCCAGCCAATAATGGGACTTCGAGGCTTGACGGGGTCAGTATACCGGCATATAGTACGGGCGGGTTTGAAACCCGCCCCTACGTGGAGATTCCGAAGCAATGGTATCGGATAGAAAAGGAGAATGACTCGATGAGAAGGCAGACATTCCATCCGGGCACACGTTGTATGTTGATTGTGGTTTCGCTGGTTGTCCTGGGCGTGGCGTGGAGTGCATGGGCCGGCGACGCCCCGCAACGACCCTTGAATCAACCGTCGGCGGGGTTTGTGGCCCTTTTCAACGGGAAGGACCTGACCGGCTGGAAGGGCCTGCTCAAAGGACCCTATGACAATCCGGCCAAGCGGGCGGAACTGTCTCCGGATGAGCGTGCCAAGCTGCAGCAGGAGGCCGATGAGAACATGCGGGCCCACTGGAGCGTGGTCGATGGCGTGCTCACTTTCGATGGCAAAGGCCGAAGTCTATGCACGGCGAAAGACTACGGCGACTTCGAAATGCTCGTGGACTGGAAGATCCTGAAGGCCGGCGATAGCGGCATCTACCTGCGCGGCTCGCCCCAGGTGCAGATCTGGGACACGGCCAACAAACTCGTCGGCGCCCAGGTCGGCTCCGGCGGACTCTACAACAATCAGAAGAACCCGAGCAAGCCGACGAAAATCGCGGACAAACCTATCGAGGAGTGGAACACCTTCCGCATCACCATGATCGGCGAGAAGGTCACTGTCATTCTCAATGATGAACTCGTGGTCGATAACGTGGTCATGGAGAACTACTGGGAGCGCGACAAGCCCATCTATCCGACGGGACAGATCGAGCTGCAGAATCATGGCAACTTCCTCTACTTCCGAAACATCTACATCCGCGAGATCCCCCGCGAAAAGGCGGTCAACACCCTCACCGACGAGGAGAAGTCGCAGGGCTTCGCGCAGCTCTTCAATGGCACGGACCTGACCGGCTGGGTCGGCAACAAGGAAGGCTACGTCGTCAAGGACGGCGTGATCGTTGTTGACCCGACAAAAGGCGGCGGCGGAAACCTGTACACCGACAAGGACTACAGCGACTTCGCGTTCCGCTTCGAATTTCGCCTGACCCCCGGCGCCAACAACGGCATCGGGATTCGCACATCGATGGACGGCGACTCAGCTTACAGGGGAATGGAGATCCAGGTTCTGGACGAGGACTCCCCCCGCTACGCCGGCTGGCTCAAGGACTACCAGCATCACGGCTCAATCTACGGCGTGGTCGCCGCCAAGCCGGGCCACCTCAAGCCCGTGGGCGAGTGGAACAGCGAGGAAATCACCGCCAAAGGTAAGCAGATCACCGTGAAGCTCAACGGCGTGACGATTGTCGATGCGGATATCGAGAAGGCCAGCACGCCGCAGACGCTCGACCACCAGCAACACCCCGGGCTCAAGAACCCGACCGGCCGCATTGGCTTCCTCGGCCATGGCGACCAGGTCGAGTTCCGCAACCTCAGAATCAAGACGCTCGACAAGTGACCAGATAGATGGGGCCATGCCCACGCCGGCGGGTGCGGTCGGCATTCGGTGGCGGATTCGGATTCCAACCGACACAAGAGCGCAGCCCAGTCTTCTTTCGCCCCTACGGGGCTTTGAGACAGGATTGACTATCGTACCCACCGTTGAAACGGTGGGCTAGTGTCGATCGCCCCCGTGGGGCGGACGGGCCGACGCAAGAGGACTGGAGCGAAGTCCAAGCCCGCAGGGCGATAGAGAATAGCCCAGCGATTGATCGCTGGGGAACCGGGGCCGAGGACAAAAGCCAGTCCCGTAAGGGACGAAAGAGGCGCAGTCCGCACACGGCGGCTACACGCCGCCACCAAATTCCGACCACACCCACGCCGGGTGCCATGTCTACGCTTGCGTAGACATGTTTTGTTCGATGGACAGAGCATGCTTACGCGAGCGTAAGCATGGCACCCAGACTATCCTGTTTCTCCCGGACACCAACCACGCAGCGGCCCGACAACTCGACAAGTGACCGACCAGCCGAACTACCGCCTTCAGGGGAGGAAAGCACGGGTGGCAGCGGCACGTGCTGCCTGCTGAAAAACATCATCGCATGGGACCGATTTACCGCACCGCGGCGACCAGTCGCCGTATACCCGGGAAGATCGTGACAGTGTTGGGGTCTGAACGCTCTCAGGCCGCAACCGTGAGGACAGGTGACCATTGGGGGACATGCGATGAGAGTGGCGGTGTTTGTATGGATTGCCGTAGCGGCCTGGCCGCGGGTCGCTGGGGTCGGGAGTATCCATGAGGCCGATTCCGGCGGAATCGATCTGCTGCTGGACGCAATCGCGAGGGTGGAGAGCCGCAACAATCCCAGTGTGAAGGGCGACGGTGGGGAAGCGTCTGGCGTATACCAGATTCACCGTGCTTACTGGGCTGACGGCACGAGGTTCCTCGGCGTTGACTGGGACTACGAGCAGGCAGCCGACCAGGCAAAAGCCCGAGAGGTCGTCAAGGCTTACCTGCTGCACTATGGTCCGGGATGCAGCCTCCTGGAGATGGCCCGAATTCACAACGGCGGCCCCAACGGCCACAGGAAGCCATCCACGCTGGAGTACGCTCGTCGAGTCGCCCGAATCCTGGGCGATGTGAGTCACTAAGGCATCATCTCAAAACGGTGAATGGCGTTGCGCAGCACAACGACGAAGCAATCTCAATCCCGGGGATGGGAGACTGCTTCGCTTCACTCCTGAGAAACCGGCTGGTTGGGTGCCATGTCTACGCTTGCGTAGACATGTTCCACTCGATGGGCAACGCATGCTTACGCGAGCGTAAGCATGGCACCGAAACCATCTCGTTTCTTCCCGGCACCAGCCGCGCAGCGGCGCAGGGACTCGCAATGACAAGCCAAGGTGTGGTTCTGAGACAGTCACCAAGAGTTGCCGACGGCACGGGACGACCGCCTAAGTAGGTAGCCAAAAGTTTTCACAGGAACGATTCTCTTCGCGTGTATGATGGGGTACATGCGAAGAACGAAGAGCGCCTCAGAACGTGGTTTCGATCGATATGATAAACATCGTCTTACGCGGGCCTTACAGGGGGTCGCTGACATTCGCACCTACCGGCGTATCGGAGCGATCCTGTTGGTGGCCCAGGGTCGGACGGTTCCGGAAGCAGCGCAGATCACCGGGACCCGGCCGTGGAGCGTCTATCGCTGGGTGCGGGCCTATCTGCACACCCATTGTCCAGACCGCCTGCAGGACGCACCGCGTTCCGGACGGCCTCCGGTCGCCACGCCGATCACGGACGCCCGTCTGGTACACGAGTTCCGCCGGGACCCGATGCGTTTGGGCTATCGCGCCACGGGTTGGACGGTGTCCTTGCTGGCAGATCACCTCCAGCAAAGGTACGGGTGTGCAATCTCGCCTCGTACCCTGCGGCGGCGGATGCGGGACTTGGATCTGCGGTGGAAACGTCCCCGGTATGTCTATGCGACCAAGGACCCGAACCGAGCCCAGAAAAAGGGGGCCTGGTTCGCCGCCTGAAACGGATGCCGGCGCGGGCGGTGCTGTTGTTTTCGGATGCGACCATCCTCCGCTGGTTTCCGCCCTTGCGCTATGTGTGGGCGTTTCGCGGCGAACAGGCGCAGGTCAAGATCACGGGTCAAAACGACAAACGGGTTCTGTTCGGCACGATCAATCCACGAACCGGACACCGGGTGGTCCTGCGTCGGCCCCGCCAGCGGCAAGAGGACTTTCAAGCCTTCCTGCGGGAGTTGCGGCGACGGTATCCCGGACGCCCGATTTGGCTGTTGCTGGACAAGGCCTCTTTTCATCAGGCGATCAAAAGCCAACGACTGGCCACCCACTTGGAGGTGACCCTCTTGTGGTTGCCGAAGCAGTGCCCGGAACTGAACTCTCAGGATCATCTCTGGAAGGAGTTGAAACGGTTGATTGCGGCCAATCGCCAGTTCCAAACGATTGATGATGAGGCGGCCTACGCGGAACAGTGGCTCTTGGGACTAACTGCGACCCAGGGCCTCCGCAAAGCCGGTGTCTTGTCGGCGGATTTCTGGCTCAAGGCTTTTGTGTGAAGACTTTTGGCTACCTACTTAGTGCGTGTGCCCGCTCGCGGGGACGTCGATGACCTCGGGGCCTTGCAGGCGGGTCACGATCTCCTGGGCCAGAGCACGGTGCTCCTCCGCGCCCCTGCTCTCGGGGGCGAAGTCGAGCACGGACTGCCCTGCGCTCGGGGCTTCCGCCAAGGCGACGTTCTTGTGAATCATCGTGTCAAAGACCAGCGGCCCGAAGAGTTTCCTCAGGCCGGTCTCGATCCGTTTGCACAGAAGCGTTCGGTCCTCCATGAAGGTCAGCAACAAGCCGAGCGGCTGGACCACGCAAGGATAGAACCTCGTGCGGACCACGCGGATCGTTTCAAGCAGCCGCTTGAGGCCGTCCAGCGAGTAGAAATGGGCCTGGACGGGGACAATGACATGGGTGCTGGCGATGAGCGCCTTGAGCATCAGCAGGCCGAGCGATGGAGCACAATCGATGAGACATATGTCGTACTGGCGGGAGACACCCCGCAGTTGTTCGCTGAGAATGAACTCCTTGCCGGGAATGCCTCGCAACTCCAGCTCGGCGCCCCCCAGAAGCACGTTGCTGGGCAAAAGATGAAGCCGGTTGATATTCGTGCCTACGGCGATGGATGACACGGGCATGAGGTTACCGACCAGCGTATGGTACACCGTCTTGTCGAAGTCGTTGGGGTTGTAGCCGAGTCCGAGGCTGGCGTGGCCCTGCGGATCGAGGTCCACAAGCAAGACCTTGCATCCCATGGCGGCCAGTGCAGCCGCCAAATTGATGGCCGTCGTGGTCTTGCCGCAACCACCCTTCTGATTCGCCACAGCTATGATTTGCATTCAGCCAGCATGAGTCAACAACGCAGCAAATCGTCCTGGCGTCCCTGCACTCATCACCCGATGTCCTCAGTTGATTATAGGCCGGCGGGACCCCGGTTTCAAGGAGAAACCGCCGACAGTG
Organism: Sedimentisphaerales bacterium; assembly: GCA_963708075.1. Taxonomy (GTDB): domain Bacteria; phylum Planctomycetota; class Phycisphaerae; order Sedimentisphaerales; family Anaerobacaceae; genus PLanc-01. Next base: position 929,639 of record OY970194.1, on the reverse strand, counting down.
CGGTCCGCATTCGGTGGCGGATTCAAGCCTCACGTAGGGCGAGCGTCTTCGCACGACATCCCCAGCGGTCACAAGCTCTCAAAATAGGCGAGCGGGGACGCTCAGCCTACGAGAAATCGTATGGACCGCCCCCATATTCCGACCACACCCCGCTGCTGGCCCCAGGGTTTCCGCGGAGATTTCAGGGCGTTGAGTATGGGTGGCAGCGGCAGGCGCAGCCTGCGGAGCTTGCCGATGGTGGTCCGCAGTACGGGGAAGCCATCGGCAAGCTGACGCTTGCCGCTGCCACCCGTCGTTTTCTATCTAAGAAGTGACTATTAGAAGGCTGCCACAGGACTGCCGGCCTGTTTCAGAGACACGTCTCATCCAATCCGTTGTGCGATAGTGCGCAGCGTAAATGAAGGCGTGACAAGATTGACGGTGCACTCACTTGCGTGTGCCGAGCGGATACGGTCCAAGCACCATGTGGCCGGGTCTGCCGCGAACGGCCTTGCGGGGCTCCTTGGGTTTTGCCCACAGCCTGTAGCACCCCAGTCTCTCCTCCGCCGCGGTGTTCTGACTGACATTCGACGAGCCGGCAAGATTCACTTTGACGAGCATAGTCTGGTTCTCCTCCGATAAGCAGAGCCTTGGTGAATGACTCCTCACGACACCCGGTCAACAGGGGACCGGGGCTGTCCGCAGATTGAACACATCCGGTTCAGAGTACGTGGTTTGTTCTTCCGCCTGGAGATACCGATTCCAGATGTGATCGGCGATCGGATGAATCTCGAAATACGGGGTGTTCGTGTGCACGATTGGCGACTGGATGATGGCATGAATCTGATCCAGGCGCTCCCGCAGATTTCGGAGCATGCAGGTCAGGTCTTTCTCGTGTTCGATGTTCAGTACGGCCTGAGCCTCCTTATAGTTGACCCGCTTCACCCCGGCTCTGGCCTGCTCCGCGATCCATCCGCACAGTTGTTTCTGCTCGTCCGTGAGGTCACATTCAAATGTTTCAATCCATCCGATCTTCATGCCGTGTACCTCCATTTTTCAACGGTGTTGCTCAAGGGTGGTGCCGCTTTACACAAGGACAATCGACCAGAGGAAGGGGCGGCTTAACCATGAATCCACAGGACCGCCTTTCGAGAGGTCAGAGACCGGCCCCCTGCCGCCTTCCGGCCGGTCAAACTCGCCAACAGAGTTGTGCGGGGCTGATGGCCGGAGGTGTTATCGGATGTATCCTCACCCGGTGGTTATCATCGGTGATTGTTGATTTTCCGGGAGTCGAATCGGTAGTAGCGATGACGACCGCAGACGCAAGCTTGCCGTATCCGTGAAACTAACCCGGCACCGTGCCCTGAGATCTGCACAGACACAGCCCGCCTGGCATGGGCATGGGTGCTTGCGTTGACAAAGGCCGATGCCGCCGGTAGTCTGGCCGTCATGGCTCGTGTACCTGGTTTTCTGACGCTGATGCTTGGGCTTGCCGGCATGGCAGGCTGCGCAGACGCCCCGAGAGAGGAACGGCAGATCTGGCAGAACGTCAAGATCGGCGACCTGGCTTCGACCGTGAGGGAGAAGGACCGGGAGAAAGCCAGGTTCTTTGCCACGGTTCAGATGGAGATTCGCATACTCGAGCTGCCGGGCGAGAACGTGGACCAGCTCGATGACCTCTGGCGTCAGCTCTCGCCCAAGGGTGTCTTCATGAGCAGCTATAACGCCTTCACGAACAATTCGTTCCGCGTGAAATCCGGGCGGATGGAAGCGTGGGAGAAGACTCAGCAGGCCCTGGCGGAGGCGGGCGCCCAGAGGACGGCGACGCTGTCGCTGGCGATTCCCGACAGCGATACCAGCGACCTGCCGATTGCGGACCTTCCGGCGGGCCGCACGATCGCGTTCGTGGGCAACAATCTGGCGAGCCAGACCGTGAACGTCGGGCCGGGCTCGCTCGTGCTGCGGCTGCGGGCGGAGCCGATCCCCTGGGCCCGCGGCGTGCGCAAGATCATTGCATATCCTACTTATACCCTGCCGACCTCGGCGGCCATCCCCCAGTTGCACCTGATGGCTCGCAAAAATGAGTTTTACTTCGCTCCGGCCGCCTTTGCCACCCAGATGGGGCCGGGTGATTTCCTGCTTCTGGGCCCCGATGCCTACACGGGCGAGCAGCTTACTCTCGGCGGGCTGTTCTTCAATAACCCGCAGGGCCGTCTGTTCTTCGACCCGACCCGATCCGATCCGCCGAAGTTCAAGTCCAGCGCCCGCGTTTATGTCCTGATTTGCGGGGGCATTACCGAATAACCCATGCCTTCGGCCAATGTTGTGCTAACTCGATGTGATGACTACGATCCCGGGCGGGTCGCGCAAGCGGTCCGGCGGCAGTTCGATCTGCTCGGCGGTATGGCGCGATTCATCAAACGCGGCGATACAGTCCTGATCAAACCCAATTTCATCGCTCCCCGCTCGCATCACGTCAGTGCCGCACAGACGCATCCCACTGTGATCCTCGAACTGGCCCGAATGCTGAAAGATTTCGGCGCCAAGCCGTTTGTCGGGGACTCGTCCGCCTGGACGAATGCGGCCACCTGTGCCCGCGCTCTGGAACTCACGGAGCCGCTGGCGAAACTCGGTGTGCCCCTCAAGGAACTGGACGCGCCGAAGAAATGCCGGCTCGGACCCGGCAAGCCGAGAGTGGGCATCAGCACCCTGGCGCTGGAGGCCGATGCCATCATCAACCTGCCGAAATTCAAGGCCCACCAGCAGTTGGTCGCCACCTTCGCCGTCAAGAACATGTTCGGCTGCATCAGCGGCAAGCACAAGGCCTTGTGGCATTTCCGCAAAGGCGGCAACCCGGACGAATTCTATGAGATGCTCATCGACACCTACCGGTATCTTCATCCCGTCCTGACGATCATCGACGGCATCGTCGCGATGGAAGGCCAGGGCCCCATCCGCGGTCCGAGCAAGCCGCTGGGCTGGCTCATCGGCGGCACCGATCCCATCGCCTGCGAGAGGGTCTGCTGCCGGCTTGTGAATATCCAGCCCGAGCAGGTGCCGATCATCGTGACCGCAAAACGGACCGGCTTCGGCTGCGCGGACCTTGATCAGATCGAGATCCTCGGCGACGCCCTGCCCTCGCCCATCACCGATTTTCAAATGCCGGACCTGGCCCCCGTGAAGTTCTCCTTCACACACGTTTGCCGGAGTATCACCAGGCAGATCCTGCTACTCGCCAAGCGGCCGAAGTCCGGCCGGCCCGCCCCGTCAGCCAAGTAAAGGGCAATCAAGGGTGTCTGTAAGAATGAAAGGGCAGTCCTCCACGAGCTTGATCCAGGCCTTCTAACGAGAACAGTGGTGGGTGGCATCGGCAAACTTGTCTGCCGATGGCTTTGCCTGGGTCCGAGAGAGCCATCGGCAAGCTCCGAAGACTCCGCTTGCCGCTGCCACCCGATACAATGCCCAAAAGCCTGCACAAATGCAATCAGGAGATGAACACATTGGCCGTTCGGGCGGTAAGAGTGCTATGCTATACGAAACGCGATTCTATCGATGGTTGATCTGGCCCCTGCTGGCGTGCGCCCTGCTTGTGGGGGGAGCAATCCCAGGCTGTCATTATTGGGCGGGGCCGCTGCCTCTGGGGGTGGACAACGACACCCGGGTGGCGAGCAACGCGTCATCCGGCGACTGGGCCGACGCGATGGAGTCGGCAGGCCTGCCGAACCTGCACAAGGTTTCGGATGAGTTGTATCGCGGCGCGGAGCCGACGCCGGAGGGAATACGGCAGTTACAGAAGCTCGGAATCAAGACGGTCATCGATCTGCGTTCCTCAGGCGCGCCGGATGATCTTCGCGGGACCGGCATGACCTATGTGCGAATCCCCTCCACGGCCTGGCAGCCGGAGGATAAGGATGTCGTGCAATTCCTGCAGACTGTCATGGACAAAGATCGCACGCCGGTGTTCGTGCATTGCCGCCGCGGCGCCGACCGCACGGGGATGATGACGGCGATCTATCGCGTGGCCGTGCAGGGCTGGACCAAGGAGCAGGCCATCGCCGAGATGACCCAGGGCGGCTTCGGCTTCTACAGCGGCTGGCAGAACCTCGTCAGATACATCCGCGACCTGGACATCGAGCGGCTCAAGCAAGCGGCTATCGCGGCCGGTCCGCGCACCGCGGCGACCGATTGAGGAAGTGGATCTGGAGGGTCGGATTGGATAGCAGCGGCTCGCGCCGGCCGGTGTCGGCGAAGCCAAGCTTCCTGTAGAACTCGATGGCCGGGCCGTTGTTCTCCGTCACCTGCACTTCGAGCATTTTTGCCCCTTTTTCGCAGGCCCAGGATTCCACGGCATTTGCCATCGCCCGCGCGATCCCCATTCGTCGCGACTGCGGGTCCACCCAGGCCCTCGCCATCGTCACGGTCTCACGCACGTCGCTGTGAACCTCGCCATCCCGGTACTGTCCGACAAGTCCGGCGATGAACCCGACAACCCTGTCTCCCTCCACCGCCACGAATCCCACGGCCTCGCCCGCGTCTGCGAGCTTCCGCGCCCGCCCCTCCCACCGCTCCATCGGCATCGCCTGTGCCTCCGCCAGGCTCTCCCCAAACGCATTCGGCGAATCCGCATACATCCGCAGATGGAGTTCCCGCAGCATCGGACCGTCTGATTCGTTTACTTTTCGTATTTCCATCGTTTGAGCGATTCCGCGTGCTGGCGATTAGCTGGCGAACGGGTCACCAGAGCAAATGCCGACGGCGATCATAGACATCGCTGCCACAAGAAAGAACAAAATGCCATATGACAGCAAGAGCCCGATGCCCTTTGTGCCGCGGGACCAGAGTATGTATATGGGCACCCCCACCGGCCAACCGAAAAAGATGCCCATCTTGGCCGACCACATCAGCGGTTCGCCTAATAGCCTGGCATCGACCGTGCAAAGCCACACAAAACCAAGGCTCATCGAAATGGCGATGAAGAAGTACATACCGGCATCGGATTTTGTCCAAGCCCCACCTCCCGCAAGTCCACTCCAAACACCGAAGAGCACGGCTAAAGCATAAACCACTACGAGGGCGGCCCATCGTTGTCTTCTTAGCCACAACTCTGTCATACTTCTCCGCTCCTTATCTCGTCTATCTTCCCGCGTTCACTTTCACGTACTCGCGGATGACCGCGTCTGTATAGTGCTCCACTGGCATTGTTAGAGCCTCTTCCAGTGTGACCCATACGTACTCCTGGGCCTCCTCATTGAGTTGTACATCCGCGGAGTCCGTCGTGCACGCATAATCGAAGAAGATGAAATGCCGGGGCTGCCAGAATCGCTCGTCGTAGATGAACTCCTGAAAGCAGATGAACTCAATGTCGCGGATGTCGAGGTTCGTTTCCTCCTTCACTTCCCTCCGCAGCGCCTCCTCCATTCGCTCGCCGAGCTCGATGTGCCCGCCGGGCAGGACCCACTTGCCCCGCCACTTGTGCGACCGCATCAAAAAGACCTTCCCTTCGCGATTGAAGATCAGCGCCCCAACTGTCGGCTCCGGAAACATCTGCTCAGGCATATTGAATCTCGTCTTTGATCCTGGCGTAGAGGAACTGGTCGAGGATTTGGCCGTTCTTGAAGACGCTGGCCCGCAGGCGGCCTTCACGTTCGAACCCTGCCTTTTCGAGGACCCGGGCGGACGCCGCATTGGTGGCGAAAACGTTTGCGTAGATACGATACAAGTCGAGATGGCTGAAGGCCCAGGCCGTGAACTGCGTGACCGCCGCGCTCATGATCCCCTTGCCCCAGAATGGCTCGCCCAGCCAGTAACCCAGCTCGGCGGTGAAACGGTGAATATCGATGCCCATATCGAGCCCGATCCCGCCGATGGCTTCCTGCCGCGTGGCGACGGCAAAGGACGCTCGCGGGTCCTGCCGGGTGACCGCCGCGACGAACCCCTCGGCATCGTAAATGGTGTACGGATAGGGGAACCGGTCGCGCAGCCACATCGCGATATTGCGATTATTCGCATATCGAGCGATGGACGCCGCGTCGTCCTTCCTCCAATCCCGAATCATGTACTCACCGAATTTGATTTTCATAGAGAAGCCCGACCATCATTTCGGATAGTTCAGCCTCAATGGTTCTACTTCATCCCAAGCTTCTTATTACGAATCAGCAACTCGATAGTTTCGTCAACCCTCTTGCGGCGGGTCTCGTCCCGTTTGGCGACGGCGACCCAGTAGATGAACTGCCTGCGATAGGACGGCGCGAGGGCCTCGAAATTCAGCCGGGCTTTCTCATTTCTCGCCAGCGCCTCGGTTAACTCGGCGGGGACAACGGTGATATCCTCTCGCTGGGCGGCTTTGTCCCACTGGCCGTTGGCCTTGGCCTCCCGGATTCTGGCCAGGCCTGCGTCCGTCATCCGGTCCTCTTTGATCAGCTTGCGGACGCGCTTCTTGTTGGGCTCCGACCAGATGCTGTTCTTCCTTCGCGGCGTGAAGCGGATCGTATGCTTCTCGTCATCGATGCGCTTAAGGATCCCGTCGATCCACCCGAAGCATAGCGCCTCTTCAAGGGCCTCCACATACGTCAGGCCGGACCTGCCGGCATGCTTCTTATAGATGATCAGCCAAAGTTCTTTCGCGGCCTGGTGATTCTCGGCCAGCCAGGCTCGCCACTCATCGCGTCCATCAAAATGCCGCTGACCCGACACCTTTGCCATATTACCCTTCGGCCCCACCGATTCTCCTGGAGGTTTCGATTGTCATAGCAGTTGCGGATCGTCTCAATCCGCAGCCTGCGCAGTGCCCTCGCGACGGCGATCCACCAGATAACACGACCCGGTCAGTAGCAGGCCCAGTCCCACAATCCCGAGCATCATCAGGAAGAGCGGGTCGCCGCTCATGAGGTAGAATACCGAGATACACACGCAGAAGAACACTCGCACCACCAGCGTTGTCGGATAGAGCGCTTCGTTGCGCAGGCGAATGAGTTGCATCACGATGATGCCCAACCCCAGCAGGAACATGCCGGCCAGCCGGAGCATGATGGTATCATACTCGGCATTGGACAAAAGCAGCTTCGCGGTCGGCCGGGGCGCCAGGAGCAACCCCAGGCCGGCAGGGAAAAGGTACCCCACCAGGTAGAACAGGCTCAATCGAGTCTTCGTCATCATGCGTATCAGCCCTCCCGTCTTGTCATCCGAGCCAACTGCAGGAACCCGAGGGCAAACAGGAACAAGCCCACCACCGACACCAGTCCTGCCAGCATCATCATTTTGCTCGGGTAGGTCCCCCTGAACCACCCGGCAGCCAGACACACTGTGACGCACAGGCTGAATATCGTCATGAGCGAGGCGATGGCGGCCCCGAGGAGCATTGACACTGCGGCGCTGGCGTACCCTCGCCGCAGAAGCACCACGGAACCGACCAGCAAAATGATCCACGCAACGACATAGAGCGCCTGCAGGATGAGACTGTAGCCGAACATGGTGTATCTCCTTCCAGACTCACTGCGTGACCACGGTGAAATTGTCGAATGCGGTCGCAGCATCCGCCTTGGTCCAGAGGCCGACGCCGCCCTTGCCGGGGATGTAGTCGCCGGCGTTGACCATCAACTTCATATCGCCATCGAGCAACACCCGGATGCGGTCGCCCCGGTGGCTGATCTTGAGCAGATGCCAGCCGTCCGGCAACTCGATTCTGCCGGAGTAGGCGAGCATGGTCCGTTTGCCGTCCTTTACGTAGTACACGCTCACATTATCTTCGAGCGGATTGTAACGGGCAATGTAATAGTTGTTGCGGTCCCGGACCCGCCAGATGGGCCCGCCGCCCTGGTCGATCTTGCCGGACCGCGCCCGCAGGAACACGGCGATCTCGCCCTCGCCGAATTGCACCGCATCCGTCCAGCAGAGATTGAACACGTCCCGCTCGTTGTGATTCGTCGCCGTCAGTTCCAGGACCCCGGGTCCCAATGGCGTCTCCTCATCTCTCGTGACCTGCCATTTCGCCGTCGCCTTTTCCTGTCCTGTCGCCTCCACCTTCCAGCCTTCCGGCAACGAACCCGGTTCCACCTGATCGAAGTCCCAACTCCTCACCCCGCCTGTTCCTCCCGCGAGCGCGAGCAGACTCACCATCCACAATGCCAGCCGCATACCATGTCCCCTTCCCTGTCCCTGTTGCTACAGAAACTTCTCAATAATGACTTCGTCAATGTAACGGGCGCCGATCCTGGCGTGCCTCTCTGATGAGCACATCCATTTGCAGGCTTCCTTCCGCAACATGGGCAATCAGGCCGATAGTGACAAATCAGCGGGCGGACTCCAGCAGGCCGAGTTTCCAGGGAATCTCGCCATACGACTTGCCCTGGTGATCCTTCTCCAGAACGCCCTGGAAGATCAGGCGCAGATTCGCCGGGTCCACTTCGAGCTTCTCGTCGCGGCCGCTGCGCAGCAGCTCGACGTGACTGACGACATCGGTCCATTTCTCGCCTTTCGGCGTCACGTTCCGCATGGAGGCAAAAGCGTTGTCCTTCTCAGCCGCGAGCGGCTGCCACTGCCCGTCGAGCCGATCCGCCGTATAAGCCTTGTAGTATCGCCAGCCGTAACCGTTCTGGGCTTCGACCAGCGTCAGGTACTTATTGAGCCCTTTAAGCCGGTACGTGTGACTGGCCTCGAAGATGTCACCCGTCAGGACAACCGTGGGCGTCGACCAGCCCTTGGGGAACGCGGATAGCGAAGTCTCCGCCCGCCACATCTTGCCGTCAAGTGATGTATAGAATAGATGCGCCTTCGAGTCATCGCAGATCACCCAGAAATCAAGCCAGCCCTTCACGATGTCCGGCTTCGTGTCATAGAGAGGCTGAAGCCTCGTCCACGAATTCGGATCGCTGATCTCCGTCGTGGTCGAAAACGCGGGCCTGTACGGCGGCTCGCCCCACGACTCATCCGCCGCCTGGCAGATCAGGTACCACTTCTTCTGCGGCGTGAAGTAGAACACCTGCGGCGCACAGAAGTACCCCGGATGACACGAGAGGATATGCCGCGGCGCGCGATTGGCCTCGCTGAACTCGCCGAAGCTCGAATACACAATCGCATGGGTCCGCTTCGGCCCGCGCACCGTATAGAATAGATGCCACTTGTCCCCATCTCGCACAATCGAAGGGTCCTTCACCGAAACAAACTCCACCCCCTCCACCGCTCTCGCCTCCACCACCGGCGACCCATAGCTCCACCGGAACTCCCGCGACGAAGTTCGCGACACGCCGTCCGCCCCGGCCATCGCCAGCACAACCATCAACGCCATACCAACGCTGCTCATAGCCCTGCCCTTTCCATTCAAAAGCCGGTGACATTCTATCTGACTCAAAGCCCCAGAGCCACAACGTAGTGTGGGGTAGGTTCTCAACCCGCGCAAAGATCGTTTGCGTGCACCCATCGATGACATATAATGATAATCAGTAGCGGCAGCGGCTCCTTGAGGAATGGCAGATGCTGTGAGAGGCCCGTTGGAGGTCAACATGGACATAATCAAAAGCACACGACACCAGAAGATCATTGGCGACTTCGGCGAGAGCATCATATGCAATTGGCTATCGAGATCGGGCTTCGAAGTGACTCTCGTAGACCACACCGGCATCGACATCGTCGCATATAAACCTTCGACGGATGAAAGACTTGGGATCACGGTCAAATCCAGAACACGGAAACGCGGGACTGAACATGAGTCGGTGAATCTCCTCTCCTATCAAAGAGGGAAAGATGATCGGGAGAAAGTCCGCCAGGCATGTAGAACTTTTGCGTGTGACCCGTGGGTGGCGGTCTACGTTGAGACGACTGATGAAGCAGATGTCTACTTGACCAGTCTGGACAACTACGACCGCAACTATCAAATCGCCGGCAAAGCAATTGATGACTGGAAAATGTGCCCAAAATATCGGGAGAAGTACGCATCAGACGCCAATGTCCTCCACATACACGTGAGCTTTGACGCAAGGAATTGGAGATGGTAGCGAGTACGCTGTCTTAAACGATCAGAAGACGGTATAGTGCAGGTGGATATGAACAGAGACGCGCAGATCACAGGCAATGTCGGGCTGTATTGGACGTGCTACCGTCTGTCACTGATGGGGTGGAATGCCATGCCTACCACACGCAATGCACGCGGGGTGGATGTCCTCGCATACAATCATGATTGCTCTCGCAAAGTAAGCATCCAAGTCAAGACACTCAGCAAGAAGAACCCTGTTCCCCTGGGCACCTCGCTCGACAAGATCATGGGCGACTTCTGGGTTGTCGTAAACAACGTCAGCACATCGCCCGCGGCCTATGTGCTTATCCCTTCGGAAGTCAGGCGACTGGCCCACCGGGGAGAGAAAGACGGAAGGATCTCGTACTGGCTCCAGCCGCCAGCCTATTGCATAGAAGCTTTCCGCGAGAAATGGGATCGAATTCGGTGAAACTGAGGATGAGCGCCTCCTGGAGGCACGTCGTGCGCGGAACCGCTCAGCAATCATGCTGACGGGCGACAAGACCCACGCCCATGCTGTAATTGGTGTCAGCACCTCAACTCTGCGTCAGAAATCCCTTGCCTCCCATATAGAGGGGCAAGAAATACTCCATGCAGCTAACTGCTTATAGCCACACGCTTTGTGTTAATGCAGGCGATCTACTTGGACGCTATCTCCATGGTTTTCGGAGCGTTTCGGCCAAATGACAAAACGCTCTACGATAATAAAGAATGAGAAGGAATGAGGTTTCCTTCTGAATGATTCCAACTATTTCATGAAAGGACGAAACAATGGCGCAGAAGAAAGAGGACAGTCGCCAGAACAAGGGACACATGAAAGGTCATTGCTGGACAAGGGTGAAGCTGGAGCGCGTCGCCAGCTATCTCCCGCTCTTCACCGAGACGATGAAGGGTGCGTACCCGACCGTCTATATCGATGCGTTCGCAGGGACCGGCAGAGTCGACCTCAGCAGTCGCAAGAGGACATCACGGAGGCCTCTCTTCAACTCCCCATCGTTGATCGACGGCTCAGCCCGGAGGGCGCTGCAAGTTGTCCCCCCATTCGACAGATACATCTTTAATGACAAGACCCGTGCCACGCTCGTGAAACTAAGGTATCTGCTGGAGGAAGAGGAATTCCAAGACCTGCGTCACGCCACCAGGGTCACCAACGACGATGCGAACGCGTGTGTAAGAAGACTCTGCGAGAAGACCGACTGGACTCAACGGTGCGCTGCCCTCTTCCTCGACCCGCGCGGTCTGCAAGTTGGGTGGGCTACCCTTGAGGCGGTCGCTCGCACGGGCGCGATTGACGTCTGGTACTTGTTCCCCATAGACGCGGTGAACCGGCTCCTCAAACGAAATGGACCTATCGCCACCGCCAACAAGCATAGATTGGACCTGCTGTTTGGGTCGCACAACTGGTACGATGCATTCTACAAGACGGTCAGCCGTCCACAATTCTTCGGCAAGGGGACCAAGACGGTGAAGACGGCAACCGACTGGAGGATGATAAGCAGGTACTTCGTGGAGCGGCTGAAGACAATCTTCCCACATGTCGTGGAGAAGCCCTTGCCGCTCAACAAGCGGCGTGGTATCCCTATTTTCCTGCTGTGTTTCGCAACCGCAGATTCACATGCGCAGAAGAGGCTCGCCATCGCACAGAAGATTCTGAGCATCCCAAGCACAGCTCACGACTTTCCATCCAGGCTCGCCAAGTTGTTGTCGAATACACAAAGATGATATCCGGAGGCAAAGAAGTGCTGGGCGAAGCCCACTATCAGCTATCGGCGAATCCGTGTCTGGATCACTCTTCTCTGTGTCCTCGGTGCCCTCTGTGGCAGAATATACCTTCAGAGCATCTCTTCGAGGATTTCGGCGGCGTCCTGGACTAATTTGGGGCAGATGGTTCGGAAGAGGCCTTCTTTTGTGGCTTTCTGGGCGCCTTCGGGGGTGCTGATGTCACAGCCGAGCAGCTCCTTGCAGACGACGGTGTTGTTTCGCTGCTGGAATCGGGTGGCGAAGTCCCGCATGGCGGCGTAGACGTCGTTTCGGCCGTCACGCTGGTCGCAGTTGGGTCCGGCGAGCTTGAGGCCGAGGACCATGAAGGCCCCCGTGACCGTCCCGCAGGTCTGGGCCAGGCGCATGCCGCCGGCGAAGCCGGACGCGAGCTTCATCCCCTGCTCTCGCGGAAGGCCCACCGACGGGCCGTACGTCCCCAGAATCGCCTGCGAACAGGCGGCGCCCCGGCAAAAGCAACTCACCGCATCTTCCACTCTGCTCATAAAGTCACTCCATCACGAAGAGTCACATTCCCTGACGACAGGCGGCTATTCTAAACCGAAATGCCCGGCGCGACAATGCCCTGTACGTGCCCCTTCAGGGCAAACGCAAAGTCTCAAAGATACATTTATTCAAGGCACGAGCCGGGTGGCAGCGTCAAGGCCGAAGGCCTTGGCGATGGTCGTACGCACAGGAAAGTCGCCATCGCCAAGCTGCGCTTGACGCTGCCACCCGCGACTTGAGCAATTTTGCGTTCGCCTTGCGTACCCATTCCCTCGCGTTCTGCCGATTGACAGGCGGGATGCGAATGGCGTAGCATCCTCTTTGTCTATGAGATACACCGCCGTATTCGCAATGGTCGTTGGGGTCCTGATGAGCGTCGCGCGGCCTGCAGGTCACGTGCTCTTAGGTGAGGCCAATGCGGTGGTCTATGCACCCACTGGGGATGGGCCTTCCCTGCCCGATGGGAGCCTTGGCAAGGTCATCCGCCGGGCGATAAAGGCGGCCTCGACTGCCAATGATCTGCTTTCGCTGACGATTGATTATCCGCTGGATGAAGCGGTGTTCCCGCCGGACATGGCGGCCCCGACATTTGTGTGGAGCGATCCGGCCTGTCTGACTCGAAAGGCCGATACTTGGCTAATCGATGTGGCGCGCCGGGGCTCAGACGACCACCTATACGTGCTCACGCAAGGGGCCACGCCGCCCCGCGCGCGCGATGACGACCCGCGGACGGCCTCTGCAATCGCCGCCGCCTATAATCCGCCCGCCCCTGCTGTCCCGCCCAAACGATGGATGCCGGATGAGGAGACGTGGGGACGAATCAGGCGACTGTCCGCCGGGCCGGGCGCGACCGTCACGATCATGGGCTTGTGCAGCGATAAGCCCGCCAAGATATTGTCCCGAGGGCGCATGAAGCTGAGCGTCTCGGATGACCTCGTGGGCGCACCAATCTTCTATCGCGATGTGCCGCTGCCGTTCCGCCACGTCCTCAACAATATCGAGTCGATCCGTTGGCGTCTGGGGGAGGTCTCTTCACACAAGCCGCCCACCCTCCTGACCGGCATGAAGGTCTGCGGCAATTGTCACTCCTTCACGGCCGACGGCAAGACCCTCGCAATGGATGTCGATTATGGCAGCGACAAAGGGTCTTACGTCATCGCGGATACCGGGCCCGAGACTGTGCTGAAGAGGGATAACGTGATCTCCTGGAGCGATTATCGTCGCGACGACAAGGAACCGACCTTCGGCCTGCTCGCGCAGATCTCCCCAGACGGCCGATACGTCATCAGCACGGTCAAGGACCGCTCCGTGTTCGCGGCCGTGGACGAGCTGGACTACTCCCAGCGGTTCTTTCCTGTCGCAGGCATCCTGGTCATTTATGACCGGCAGACAAAGCAATTCTCGCCGCTCAAGGGCGCCGGCGACCGGCAATACGTGCAGAGCAATCCCGTGTGGAGCCCCGACGGCAAGATCATCCTCTTCGCCCGCAGCGAGTCCTACACGCTTAAGGGACTCAAAGATCCCTCCTCGGCCGTGGTGGAAACGGACGAAGTCGCGGAGTTCTTCGAAGGCGGCAGAAAGTTCCGCTACGACCTCTATCGAATCGACTTCAACGAGGGTCGAGGCGGCGACCCGGCGCCACTACCCGGCGCCTCCGGCAACGGGGTGAGCAACTATTTTCCGCGATACTCGCCCGACGGCAGGTGGATCGTCTTCTGTCAAAGCGACACATTCATGCTGCTGCGGCCCGACAGCACCCTGTACATCATGCCCTCCACCGGCGGGACACCCCGGAAGATGCGATGCAACTTCCCAGGGAAAATGAACTCCTGGCATAGCTGGTCACCGAACGGCAGATGGCTGGTCTTCGCCTCCAAGGCCCACGGCCCATTTACGCAGCTCTGGCTGACGCACATCGACACCGAGGGCAACGACAGCCCCGCCGTGCTTCTGGAGCATTTCACGGCGGCCGACCGCGCCGCTAACATTCCGGAATTCGTCAACGTCAGACCCGGGCAGTTCGCCCGGATCAAGCAGGAATTTGCGGACTACTACACCCACTTCCGGATCGGAGTCGGCCACGAGCAACGCCACGAATATGCAAAGGCCCTCGAGGAGTTCCGACTGGCCCTGAGCGAGGAGCCCAACCACGTGGAGTCGCTGTACCTGCTGGCCTCCTGCCTGGCCCGGCTCGACCGCGAGCAGGAAGCGATCTCTTATGCCCGGAAGGCGGCCGCCATCGCCCCCAAGAGCCCGCTGGCGCACGGCCTGCTAGGCAGCCTCCTGTGCAGCACGGGGCAGTACGGCGAGGCTTTGGCCCACCTTGAGGCGGCCTATGCAGCCAACGCCGGGGACGTGACTGTCGCGAACAACCTCGCCTGGCTGCTGGCCACCTGTCCCGATGCCGCCTACCGTGACGGGCTGCGCGCTCTGCGCCTGGCGGAGTGGGCGTGCAAGGCCACATCCTACAAGTCGCCCCCCCTGCTGGACAGCCTGGCGGCCGCTTACGCGGAACTGGGCCAGTTCGATCAGGCCGTGAAGGTCACCCGGCAGGCTATTGAGCTCGTCCGAGCCAACCCGAAGGCCTCCACGGAAACGCTCGAGTCCCGCCTGACCCTGTATCTGGCCCGAAGGCCCTATCGGGAACCGGCCCCCAGGTAGTCACGTCCCTTGCCGTGCGTCCCATGTTCCCATAAAACCCTGCGAGCCGAGGGGTATTCTGGGAATTATTTTTTTCGGACTTGACGCAGCGATGTCCCCCTGCTACACTGTAACGCAATAGTTCGTGTGGGTGTACGTAGGCAATACACACAAGTCGGGTCGGACAAAAAGGCACTTCTCTCTATCAGCATCGGGTACGTCTGATTCGACGTTGGACGCGAAAGTGGGCACTGGTTGTCGCAAATGGAGGATCACGCCATGAAAGGGCTCGCAATTGCATTCTGTGCTGTCGCTGTAGCTGCGGCGATTTCGGCGCCGGCGTTCGGGGCCATCGTCTACTCAGGCTCCCAGGACGTGACGCTTGCCCTGAATCCCATGTCTCCGATGGACTCGAGAACGATCCAGTTGGGCGGCATGGCTGCGGACTGGGACGACTTCCGGGTCGAGTTGTGGCTGGACATGGGCATGCCCGGCGCGATGATGATGGGCATGGGGACCAAGCTGGCGCTTTATGCGCCGCGCGGCATGGGGACGAACATGGGCATGGGAGGCGTCCTCGGCATGGGAGGGATGGCCATGAACCTGCCGATGGGTGGCTCTATCGGCCGGGACTCATTCTTTGACGTATTCACAGAAATCAGCTTATCATCATTCAGTGAAGACGGCGGGTATATCGGTCTTCGTACAGCCATGGGCAACTTCGGATGGCTCCATATGCTGAGCCAATCGAACATCGGGACGGATACGCACAGGGTGACGTTCGATGGCTGGGCTTACGAGGACCAGCCGGGTGTAGAGATCGCGGCCGGAGAGGGAGGCCCCTGTGACTGGAAGCCGGGCAGCCCGCACAAGATGCACTGGCCGCAACTGCCCGATCTCGGTTTCACGGGCATCGACATCAGCGCGTCGCAGGAGGCGTTAGCGGATGACTTCAAATGCACCGCCACGGGCCCGATCCGCGATATTCACATCTGGGGCTCTTTCTACAAGGATGAATTGCCGAAACAAGGACCGGGTGGTCTCACCTTCGAGGTGAGCATTTACACCGATGTCCCGGCCACCGACAAGATGTGGAGCCACCCCGGCGATCGAAAATGGACGCGGACCTTCAAACCCGGCGAATACACAGTGCGCCGAGTCCATGACGGCCCCGAGGACTGGTACAACCCCGTGAAGGGCGAGTACGTGGCCGCCAACCATCGCTATGCTTTCCAATACAACTTCTGTATCGACCGGGAGCCTTTCACGCAGGAGGAAGGGAAGATTTACTGGCTTGCGGTGAGAGAATTGTCTGCGACGGGCAACTACAGTTTTGGATGGAAGACAACGACCCGGGAATTGCGATGGAATGATGACGCGGTGTATTTTCAGTCGAATGCGACCGGCTGGGTGGAGATGGCGTATCCTAAAGGGCACAAGTACACGGGTGCATCCCTGGACCTGGCCTTTGTGATTACCGACGGCACGGACCTTCTGGCCAGCCGTGACCTTGGCGACGCTCCCGACAGTTCCAACAGCATCCCCGGCGCGAAAATGCTGGCCTATCCCAGCGGCGTCATCGCCAGTTACCCGACCGTGTACCAGGCGGGCTCGCCTCCGTACGGGCCCATGCACCAGCTCCCGCGCGACATGTACTACCTGGGCAAGTGGGTCAGCCTGGAGACGGAGGCTGACATCGGGATCGACGACGACGGAATTACCAACATTGACCCGCTGAATGACATCGCCAACCGCGACGGGGCCGATGACGGCCTGAAGCTTCCCGTCAGCATGCCGTTCTGCGATACGACGACTCTCGATTATTTCGTCACAATGACCGCCACATCCGCGCAGCGACCTTACGTGAACGTCTGGTGCGACTGGAATCGCGATGGCGACTGGGACGACATACTCAAGTGCCCCGATGGCACGGACGTCCCGGAGTGGGCCGTGCAGAATCAGGTGATCAGCTTGGCCGCTCCCGGTGTGTACCCGTTCACTACGCCGGCATTCCGCTCCTGGCATCCTGTCAAGGATAGGATCGATCCGATGTGGCTGCGGATTTCCATTGCTGACCGGCCATGGGGACCGACCAGCGGCATCCCCTCGACGGCCGGATGCGGCCCCGCAACCGGCTACAAGTACGGCGAAACCGAGGACTACTACATTCAACCGACAACGATACCCGTCGGCGTCCTGAGGTACGACTGGGGTGATGCTCCCACCGGAACCATCGCCCCCGGTTATCCGACGATAAACTTCAACAATGGCGCTCGGCACTTGGCCACAGGTCCGTGGCTGGGCAACGAGAAAGATATGCCCGACTCAGAGTCCGACGGCCAGCCTGATACCACCGCTCATGGTGATGATAATGCAGGAAACGACGATGAGAACGGCGCCTCGCTGCTGCCCCTGTTCCCCGGCTTACCGGCCGCGGCCGGCGTCATGGTCGGTGGAGGCGGCGGCGTAGTCCAGGCGTGGATCGACTTCAATCGTGATTTCGCATGGCAAGCCACCGAGAAGGTCTTCGACGGCTTCCTGCCCGACGGATTCCACACGATCAACTTCACGACCCCGGGCAGCGCCTTGATCGGCCAAACCTTCGCTCGATTCCGAATCAGCAGGGAAGGCGGACTCAGCCCGGAGGGCGAGGCCAGGGACGGCGAGGTCGAAGATCACGAGGTCTGGATTGTGTCACAGCCCGCTGCGGCGAAGCAGTGGTGCCAGTTGCCCGACCTGACGCCGGAAGGCATCGACATCCGCGTCGACAACGGCGAGAACCTCCCGCGAACGATCGCGGACGATTTCGAATGCAGGCAGCGCGGCCGGCTCACCTCCATCACTTTGTGGGGCTCGTGGAAGGGCGATGTCAAAGGCGAGATCAAGAAGATTCGCCTGCGCATCCATCCGGATGACCCCATCGGACCTGAAGGGCCCGACTCGAAGAACAAGTACTCCATGCCTGCTCCGGAAACCCTGTGGCAAGGGGAATTCCTCGCCGGCCAGTTCACCGAGGAACTCTACCACACCGCCGACATCGCAGGCGAGTGGTGGTGGGACCCGGCCCTGAGCGACGCCATTCCGGGCGGCGACAAGCAGGTCTGGAAGCTCGCGTTCGAGATCGACCCCGACAAGGCCTTCGTACAGGAGGGCTCGTCCGAGGAGCCGCGGATTTACTGGCTGGAAGTCGCGGCGGAAACCGTCGATGGCCAATTCGGCTGGAAGACGCGGCGGTGGCCGGAGCACTTCATGGATGACGCCGTCTTCTCCGCGCTCAGTACAGGCGCGGTGGGCTGGCATGAGCTGCATTATCCGCTCGGCCACAAGTACTTCTCCGTGGAGCGCAATTCCATCGACATGTCGTTCTGCCTGCAGTTCACCGTGGATACTGTCCAGCCCACGTCCCAGCCGGTGGCACTGACACAATGCCCGGCCACGCAGACGACCTGCCCGGCGACGGTGACGCAGTGCCAGACCGTGAAGACGACTTGTCCCGTCGTGGAAACGTCCTGTCCGACCACGGATACAAAGTGTCCGGCGGTGCTGACCCAGTGCCCGCCGGCACCGACCAGGTGCCCGCCCACAGCCACGGAATGCCAGGTAGTCCAGACGCAATGTCCCGTCGTGCAGACACAGTGCCCGCCCACCGAGACGGAATGCTGGGTCGAGCAGACGAAGTGCCCGGTCTATCCGACGAGATGTCCGACGGAGCTGACGAAGTGTCCGGCGACAACAACGGAGTGCCAGGTCGTTGCAACTCAGTGTCCTGCCGAGGTGACGAAGTGTCCGCCCTCTACGACGAAATGCCCGCCGGCGACGACCAAGTGCCCGGCGACGGTAACGGAATGCCAGCAGGTGCAGACGCAGTGCCCCGCAGTGAAAACCGCTTGCCCGCCGACGGAGACGGAATGTCCGATCGTGCAGACGAAATGTCCCCCGACAGCCACCCGGTGCCAGCAGGTGCAGACCGAGTGTCCCGCTGTGGAGACGGAGTGTCCGCCGACATACACGGAGTGCCCCCTGACGCCGACCGTGTGTGCTCAGGGCATCACGATTTGCCCGGTCATAAAAACGCAGTGTGGTGGCTGCCAGATACCTGGACAGGCTTTGGGCTCGACAGGCGATAGCCTGCTGTTGGGCTCGGCTTGTCCGGTCGTCGAGACGAACTGCCGCACGGTGGATGAGTATCTGAGGATCGCGCAAGCGGTGAGATAGCCGCTGTACGCGACGCGTGGAAGGATCGCGTTCATATCCACACAGCGTGGATATGTTTAATCTATAGGGTGCCTTGCTCGTGGACGCATGAGTGAGGCGCCCACTTCTTTTGTGCAGCCACCAGCAGCACGTACTCCACCGCCAACGCCTTGTTGCAGCCGCGTTGACAGGAATGCCCGCTGCGGCTATCATCGGGGCAATGGCGGCTCAAGAGAAACAAATCAATATCCTTGGCATTGAGACGAGCTGTGATGAGACGGCGGCGGCGGTTGTCGCCGACGGCCGGCAGGTCCGATCCTCCGTCGTGGCCTCTCAGACCAAGCTGCACGAGAAATACGGCGGCGTCGTGCCCGAGATCGCCTCGCGGGCGCACATCGAAAAGATCTACCCGGTCATCTTGGAGGCCATGGCGCAGGCCGGTGTCGGCAAGGACGATCTTGACGCGGTAGCCGTGGCAAGCCAGCCCGGACTGACCATCGCCCTGGTCGTGGGCGTTACGGCAGCCAAGACGCTCAGTTTCATGTGGAGCAAGCCCCTGATCGCGGTCAACCATCTCCACGCCCACCTGCAATCAGCAATGCTGAACGAGGAGAAGTTGGAGCTGCCCGCGGTGGCGTTGATCGTGTCGGGCGGGCATACGAGCCTGTACGAGGCGGACTCGCCGCTGGATCTGCGGCTGCTCGGCTCGACGATCGATGACGCGGCCGGCGAGGCGTTCGACAAGGTTGCCACGATCCTCAAGCTGCCCTACCCCGGCGGGCCCAATATCGAGCGGATCGCGAGAACCGGCAATCCCAAGGCCGTCCGCTTTCCTCATCCGATGCTTGGCCGGGATTCGCTGGATTTCTCCTTCAGCGGGATCAAGACCGCGGTCCTTTACTACTGCCGGGGCCAGGACATGAAGGGCGAGAACCGGGCCGATTCCATGAGCGAGCAGGAGATCGCCGACATCGCCGCGTCGTTCCAGGCGGCGGTGGTCGACGTCCTGGTGAAAAAGACCCGGCGGGCGGCGGACAAGATCAGCGCGAGGACGGTCCTGCTCGGCGGCGGTGTGGCCGCCAACAGCGCCCTGCGCGAGGCGATGCAGAAGATGTGCGAGAAGAGCCGGCCGCCCCGGCGCCTGCTGGTAGCGCCGAAAGCATATTGCACCGATAACGCCGTTATGGTAGCCTCGTTGGCGTACTACATGTACAAAGCCGGGCTGCTCGCGCCGCTGACCTTGGAGCCAAGCGCTAACGGCTGAATAGGACTGCGGCGACGGGCGTCAGCCCAAATCGCGAATCATAAATCGCAAATTGTAAATCGAGGACCCGATCATTCAACCAGAGCACTTGAGACAACTGCTGGAACAAGTCAAGGATGGCCAGGTCGGGATCGACGAAGCCATGCAGCGGCTTCGCCTCCTGCCCTTTGAGGATCTCGGCTTTGCCCGCGTGGACCACCACCGGCAGCTCCGTCGGGGCTTTCCTGAGGTCATCTTCTGTCCAGGCAAAACCACCGAGCAGATCATCCGTATCTTCGAATCGCTGGCCTCCAAAGGCAATAACGTGTTGGCGACAAGGGCCAATCCGGAAGTCTTCGCGGCCCTTTCGAAGACCGGCGAGTTCCCCGCGGCCCGGTACGAAGAGCTCTCGCGGGCGATCGTGCTGGAGCAGAAGGAACTGCCCCGGTCGAAGAGCGTGCTGCCGATCGTGACGGCGGGCACGGCCGATCTGCCTGTGGCGATGGAGGCAAAGGTGACCGCCGAAATCATGGGCCAGCGAACCGAGCTGGTCTGCGACGTCGGCGTGGCCGGCCTGCACCGCCTGTTCGGACACCTGCCCGACCTGCAGAAGGCGAACATCATTATCGTGGTGGCGGGCATGGAGGGCGCGTTGGCGAGCGTGCTGGGCGGGCTGGTGAGCTGCCCGGTGATCGCCGTGCCGACCAGCGTCGGGTACGGATGCAGCTTCCAGGGGGTGTCCGCTCTGCTGACCATGCTCAATAGCTGTGCTTCGGGCATCACCGTGGTCAATATCGACAACGGCTTTTCGGCGGCCGTGACCGCGACGATCATCAACCGGAAGATCGATGGGGCGGAGTGAGACATGGAAATCGTGCGCGAGGTGCCGAAGCTCAAGCCGCGGCCTGCGGACGGACACAAGGGTACGTTCGGCCGGGTCTACGTTATTGCCGGCAGCATCGGCATGACCGGCGCGGCGGCCCTGGTCGGCCGGGCCGCACTGCGCGCGGGAGCGGGCCTCGTGCGAGTCGCCACCGCGAAGAGCGCGCTGCCCATCGTGGCGTCTATCGAGCCTTCGTACACGACGGCCCCCCTACCCGAGGACAGTGCCGGCCGAGTCTCCGCAAAGGCGATCAACGCTATCCTTAACGCAGCGGCGGAGAACGATGTTGTAGCTATCGGTCCGGGCCTGGGCCAAACGACCGGCTTACGATCCATTGTGGAGGCGCTGCTCCAGCAGGAAGGTCTGCGACTGATCATCGACGGTGACGGCCTCAATAATTTGAGCATGCTCACCGGCTGGCCAAAGAAACGTAAGGCGCACATGACTGTGACACCGCATCCGGGCGAGATGAAGCGATTGTGGTCCGGGCTGTTCCGGGAGGAGATGCCGAAAGACCGCCAGGAGGCCGCGGCACGTCTGGCTTCAACGACGGGCGCTGTCGTCGCCCTGAAAGGAGCGGGAACGGTGGTTGCCGACGGGAATCGCGTTTACATCAATACCACCGGCAATCCGGGCATGGCGACCGCCGGCTCAGGTGATGTGCTGACCGGCATCACCGCCGCACTGATGGGCCAGGGCATGGACAATTTCGATTCCACGGTCCTGGGCGTCTACGTTCACGGCCTGGCAGGCGATATCGCCGCAGACAAGCTCGGCCAAATCAGCGTCATGGCAACCGATATCATCGACGCCCTGCCGGAAGCATTCAAGAAGATGAACCTTCGCTGAGGGTGGGCTCGTCTTGTCTCGGCAGATAGTCCGGCCGCACGGGCGAGAAGACCTCCACGGCAACAGAGTCCTCCAGAATCTCCGCCCCGTGCTCCACGTCCGCAGGGATGCACCAACTGTCGCCGGGCATCGTCTCGTGTTTCTCCTCGCCGATCCTCAGGCGGATGCGCCCTTTGACGAGATAGCCGGTCTGCTCGTAGGGATGGTTGTGCACGGGCAACGTGCGGCCCCGTTCCAGAATGAACTCAGTCATGAGTGTCCGTTCGCCGTAGCACAGGGTCTTCATCTGAATCCCCGGCAGCGGCGTCTTGTATTGTCCAGGATCATGCTTCGCGAACATGTTACTGCTCCGTCAATCTTCGTGGTCGTCCTCTGTAGGTTTCGATGAATCCGTGTCGGTGGCAGGAGGAGCCTGGGCCTTGGCCTGGCGCAGGGTCTCTTCGTTCTCTTTGGCGGACGCCAGCCGCAGGGCCGATCCGCAGTAGTACAGTCCCTCACTCGCTCCAGCACAATGGCTCCAGACCCACAGGACCATCAGCCCCGCCAGCCAACCACACACTTGCCGCTTCACCGCCATATCCCCTGCCTTTCGTCAAGATCGGATACACATCCCCCGCCGTCAGCACTCTTTTGTGAGCCCGGGCTGTGGAGGGGCGTAGATGCCGCCAGGACCTGCGTGAACGGTGGCGGGCGTCTCGAAGGTCATGCTGTCGATGTCCTGCACGAACTGGAAGTTCGAGCTGAGGACCTGGTCCCACGTGATGAGTTGTCCGGTGTGCGTGGCCGCGCGTCCCATCAGCGCGGCGACCTCGGCCTCGCCCGCGCGGCGGGCTTCATTGTGCGGCTTATTCTGACGGATTGCATCGAGCAGGACCTGCCATTCCACATGATACGGGTTCGGGTCCGATTGGCCGAACTCCCAGATGAGGTTCTCCGGGACCATGTTGTGCCCCTTGTAGATTCTGGGCTTGGGCTCACCGAGGGTGGCCATGAGGACGGCCGAGCCCTTGGACCCGTGCGCATAGTCCGCGTAGGTCTCCCAGCAGTTGGGCATGTGTCGCGAAAAAGTGAACAGCTTAGTCCCATCCGCGAAGGTGTATTCGACTGTGTAGTGGTCGAACTGGCTGCCCGCCTGCTCGTAGCATCGGCCGCCCATGCCCTGGGCCGAGACCGGCCAGGCCCCCTTCGTCCAGCAGGCCACGTCGATGTTGTGGCAGTGCCAGTCGATGAAGAATCCCGAGGAAACCCACGTGAAGCTGTTGGGATTCTGAAGTTGAAACACCAGCTCATTGGCATCCTTGGGCAACGGCGGGCACTGCACCGGGCCATGGACGCGATATATCCGCATCGTATGGACGTCGCCGATGGCCCCGTCGCGAATCCGCCGGATGGTCTCCTGCCGGGCTTTGGAGTGACGCCACATGAAGCCGACGCCGACCTTCAGGTTCTTTCGCTCGGACATCTCGGCCGCCTTAAGCCAGCGGCGCACGGCCGGACCATCGGTCGCGAACGACTTCTCCGCGAACACATTGACGCCCTTGCTCACGGCGTACTCAAAGTGCATCGGCCGAAATGCGGCATGCGTGGTCAGGAGCACGACATCGCCGGGGCCGAGGCAATCGATGGCTTTCCTGTAGGCATCAAGACCCACGAATTGCCGCTCCGGCGGGACGTCCAGCTTATCCGCAAAACCTCCCTTCAGATTCTTCAGGCTCGCCTGCACTCGCGCCTCGAACAGATCGGCCACGGCGTACAGCTTTACCGGCCCTCCCGTCGTCGAGAATGCGTCAGCCACAGCACCTGTGCCCCGCCCTCCACAGCCGACGAGAGCGAGTCTGATGACGTCGTTTGGAGCGGCATAGATACGCGGTCCGAGAGCGGCCAGCACGGCCGAAGCCACAGTCATCCGGCCGGAGCGCTTCAGAAATTCGCGACGCGATGTGACTCGTCCTGCAGTCTTCTCCATAGTGACTTGCCTCCTGCTGGCTGCTGCTCGAGCCAGACGTACTCTGCATTCCAGTGGTCGCGCATGCGACCCGGGCCGCCCTACGGCCCAACGTCCTCTATTATCCGCACGGCTGGACCCCCGACAAGCAATTTCTCCCCCCGGCCGGACACACACACGGTTTCACTTGCAGGCCGGGGGATTCCTGCTATAATAGTCTGATGGAGTCGCCTGCCGGGATGCATTTTTTGAGGGTGTGTCACAATCACAGTGTTTGAGGAGGGTTAACGCGTGCGACAGGTCCTCGTCGTGTTGCTGCTATTGGCGCCGGCTGGTTCCCTATCGGCCCAGTCACCGGTCTATTTTGCTGATCCGAAGCTGAAGGAACTCGTCGAGATGGAACTGTGGGTCACGGACCCGACTCCCGCGGACATGCTGGGTCTGACCTTTCTCGACGCGAGCGGAGTGGGCATTGCGGATTTGACGGGCCTGGAATACGCGATGAACCTGCGCACCTTTGAATGCATTCACAGCCAGCTCACCAGCTTGGCGCCCCTGGCCGGCATGGTAAATCTGGAGAGCCTGGCTTTCAACGAGAACAACATCAGCGATCTGTCGCCCCTGGCGGGCCTGACCGATCTGCGCAGCCTGATCCTCCATGACAATGAGATCAGCGACATATCCCCGCTGGCGGGCCTGAGCAAGCTGGAGATGCTGGACCTCCACGCCAACCAGATCAGCAGCGCCTCGGCAGTATCAGGCTTGACCAGTCTGGAGACTCTCATCCTGGAAGGCAACCAGATCAGCGACATCTCGCCTCTTTCCGGGCTCAACGGCCTTCGAGCCCTGCGGCTGGGCATCAATGAGATCAGTGATCTGTCGCCTCTCTCCGGGCTGAGCAATCTGGAAACCCTGAGTGTCTACGCCAACCAGATCAGCGACCTTTCGCCGCTGTCCAGCCTGAGCGGCCTGACATCGCTGCAACTCTCGGGCAACCTGATCAGTGACATCGCGGCCCTGGCGAGTCTCACGTCCCTGGGCTATCTGGATCTTGCCAACAATCCCTTGTCCAGCGACGCGTGTGCCGTTTACGTCCCCCAGATCCTCGCAAACAATCCGGGCATCCACCTGCAGTACGATCCGTGCACCTCTCGGCGGCTATCCATTTCCACGACGGCCGGCGGATCCGTGGTCTCTCCCGGCGAAGGTCAGTTTGGGTTCGAGGAAGGCGCAACAGTCCGCCTGGAAGCAGTAGCCGATCCCGGCTTCAAGTTCACCGGCTTCTCAGGCACATACAGTTCTGCGGAGAATCCCGCATTCATAACCATGGATCGGGATCATGACATCCAGGCGAATTTCGTCAGCGAGCGGACTGCGATCCACGTGGATGACGATGCTCCGGGCGACCTTGGCCCCCGAAATCCAGGAATCAGCGATCCCCGGGAGGATGGGACCCGCCAGCATCCGTTCGACCGAATCCAGGAGGCGATCGATGCGGCTGTCAGTGGCGCAACGATCTTCCTCCATGCGGGGACGTATCGCGAGAACATCGACCTGCTCGGAAAGCGCATCGAGCTGACAGGGTTTGATCCGGATGATCCCGACGGAGCGGCATGGCCGGTGATCGATGGCGGCGGCATCGGTCCGATCGTCAGTTTCACGCACAACGAGGGCACAGACTGTCTGCTGACGGGTCTTGTGATCGCGGGAGGCAAAGGCCGGCAGGCGGGAGCGATCCTATGCACCGCCGCCAGCCCGACAGTTTCCAACTGCCTGATTGTGGGCAACTGTGCGAGCGATTCCGATGGTGCAGCGATCTACTGCACGGACAGCCATGCCGCATTCATCAACTGCACGATTGCCGACAACTATGCGGGCGCGACCGGTGCCGCTCTGTACTTGCGCAACAGTCCCGTGATCGTAGCCAACTCGATCCTCTGGAGCAACGCGCCGGCGCAAATCCTCTCCAGCGACACGAGCAAGCCCACTGTCCGCTACAGCGATGTCGCAGGCGGCTGGCCCGGCGTGGGGAATTCTTCTGCCAATCCGCGGTTCGCAGTAGCCGGCCACTGGGTGGATAAAGACAATCCTGCGGGAGACCGTCAAGCCGGACTATCGCAGCGCACTCTGGGTCATGGGAGACTACCATCTGCAGTCACAGACAGGTCGCTGGAACCCCGAGAACCGGCAAATGGCTACAGGATAAAGCAACCAGCCCGTGCATAGATGCCGGCGACCCGGCCATCCCGGTTGGCCGTGAGCCGCTGCCCAACGGTGGAATTATCAACCTGGGCGCTTACGGCGGCACCGCCGAAGCCGCCAAATCGGGTCCTCAACTTCATTCGCCGTGAGGAGGCGACACCGTACAGGTTTTCCTTGAAATCTCGCATCTGAACTGCTATACTCGAACCTGGTTGCATGGGGGCATCCATGACGCGGAGGGATCTGCCTGCTATCGGATACGCGAAGTCACTTCGTGGAGAAAACAATGAGGAGAATACCTCTTGCCCTAGTGTTGTCCAGCCTTCTCCTCGGTACGGCGTGGGCCGAAGAGCCCGTCCATTTCCCCGATCCGAAGTTGAAGGCCGCCGTAGAGGATAAGCTGTTCATTTCGGACCCGACGCCGACCGATATGCTCGGCCTGACAGAACTGGTGATTCCCCTCACATGGCAGCGAATCAATGCCATCTCGAACCTCTCAGGCCTGGAATACGCGATGAATCTGACTACCCTGAACCTCAAGTACCACACGGTCTATGACCTGTCCCCCCTCTCCGGGTTGATCCATCTGAGGTCGGTGGCCCTTCTCGGCAACGGATTCAGCAGTATTGGCCCGTTGTCCGGCTTGATGGAGCTGGAGTCCCTCGACATTGAATCGAACGAGGTCACTGACATCTCGGCTCTCTCCGGACTGCCCAATCTGGCGTCCGTGTGCCTTCACAGGAACCTCATCAGCGACATCTCGCCTCTGGCGGGCCTGACGTCTCTCACGTGGCTTGACCTGCGTGCTCTTCCGCTAAACCAGGATGCATACCATACCTACATCCCGCAGATCAAGGCAAACAATCCTGGCATCACCGTGTTGTACGACGGGTTCTTTGCCGGTCAACTGGTGCTTTCCGCGTCGGCCGGCGGATCGGTGGTCACCCCGGGCGAAGGAACGTTCACCGTTGCCTTTGGCGAGACCTTGTCGCTGGAGGCCCAGGCCGATCCCGGCTTCGCCTTCGCGGGGTGGTCCGGCTCGTGGGTCACGACCCAGAATCCGCTGCCCTTGAAGGTGGATCAGGATTACACGATGCGGGCCAATTTCGTCAGCATCCTCAGTGTGATCCACGTGGATGATGATGCTCCGGCCGACCCGGGCCCGGGCAACGGGGCGATCAGCGACCCGCAGGAGAACGGGACCCGTGAGCATCCATTCGACAGCGTTCGCGAGGCGACTGACATCGCCGCCGAAGGTGCAACCATCTTCGTGCATGCGGGGACATACCGGGAAACCATCGATTTCCTGGGCAAGCACATCGCACTGACGGGGTTTGATCCGAACGATCCTAACGGAGCCGCATGGCCTGTGATCGACGGAGGCGGCAACGGTCCGGTGGTAAGTTTCACTCACAAGGAGGATCAGAACTGCCTGCTGGCCAGCCTGGTGATCACCGGAGGCACGAGCCGAACTGCCGCGGCCATCCGTTGCACGGAAAGCAGCCCGACCATTTCCAACTGTCTGATCGCAGGCAACCGTGCGACTGATTGGAATGGCGCCGCGGTCCTTTGCACGGACAGCAACGCTGCCTTCATCAACTGCACGATCGCTGACAATCACGTAGGACAATTCGGCGCCGGTATGTCCCTTGTGAACGCCAAGGTGGCTGTGGTCAACTCCATTCTCTGGGGCAACTGGCCCAAGGCGATCCTGACGGAAGGGGATGATTTGCCTTCCATTCGTTACAGCGTGGTGGCGGACGGCTGGGCGGGTTTGGGCAATCTCACGGTCGATCCTTTATTCGTCGGCCTCGGCCGCTGGACAGATCGGGGCAATCCCGGCGTGACGGTCACGCCGAACGATCCCAATGCAATCTGGGTCATGGGCGACTACCACCTGCAATCACGAGCCGGCCGCTGGGACCCGAAGACAGGCACGTGGCTGCCGGACGAAGTCACCAGCCCGTGCATCGATGGCGGCGATCCCGCTGCTCCCATCGGTCAAGAGCCGTCGCCCAACGGCGCAATCATCAACATGGGCGTCTACGGCGGTACAGCAGAAGCCAGCAAATCCCCCCTCTTCCCATAGGGATTCTCGCCAAGGCTACCACATATATACCCCCCGCCGAGCAGGGACTCGTTCGGATGACATCCACTGCTGTCCGTCATTCGCATCCGCCTGGCTGCCCAATCCGCGCACGTCGATCTCCGCCTCCAAATGCACTTTTTTTCACAACGAGTGAAATTTTCCCGGGCGAAATACGTCCTGTATCCAGGACAACGCCTGCGAGGGGCCGCATGGCGGAGGAAAGGCTATGGAAAAGCGACTACTTGTGCTATTCCTGGCATTGTCTTGGTCGGGTTTGGTGTGCGCGGAGGCGCAGGTTTATTTTGCCGACGACAACCTCAAGGAGGCGGTAGAGGCGGAATTGTGGATCCCGGATCCGACGCCGGAGGACATGCTGGGGCTGACCTGTCTTTATGCAGGCGACGATGGCATCATCGACCTGACGGGCTTGGAGTCTGCCACGAACTTGCAGACCCTGGAACTTCCCAACAACGACATCTGCGATATTGCAGTTCTGTCCGGCCTGGCCAATCTGCGGGTGCTGTCGCTCAGGAGCAACCGGGTCAGCGACATCTCGGCGCTCGCCGGATTGAGTAATCTGGAAGAACTGGATCTCTTCAGCAACGAAGTCAGCGATATTTCGGCCCTCTCGTCAGCGGGCAATCTCGAGATCCTGAACCTTCAGCGCAATGAGGTCAGGGACGTTTCCCCCCTGTCCGGCCTGTCCCGGCTGCGCTCGCTCGACTTGCACAGGAACCAGGTCAGCGACATCTTCGGCCTGGTCGAATTGCCGTCACTCGAATGGCTGGACCTGCGGATCAATCCCTTGAGCGAAGAAACCTATGGCAGTCACATCCCGCAGATGCTTCAGAACCATCCGGGAATGTGGTTGGCATATTACCCATCGACGCGCCGACACCTGGTGCTCTCATCAACTGCAGGCGGCTCGGTCATACATCCGGGTGAAGGAGAGTTCACCTGGGAGCACGGTGAGGTCGTCTGGTTGCAGGCGGAGGCGGAACCTGGTTTCGTCTTCCTCAACTGGTCGGGCAGCTATTCCGAGCCGCGCAGTTCCCTGTACCTCACGATGGACGACAACTTCGTGATGCGAGCCAATTTCCTGTGTACAAGGGACGTCATCTACGTCAGCAACCTCGCCCTTCAGAACGGGGATGCCCCCGTGCCCGCGGAGAGCCGTTCCCTGCAGAACGGGACACCCGAGTGTCCGTTCGACCGGATCCAGGAGGCGATAGAAGTCGCTGCCGAAGGCGCCTTCATCATCGTCGCCCCGGGAGTCTATCGCGAGAGCATCGATTTCCTCGGAAAAGGCATTCGGCTGATCGGAATGGAGGTCAACGAACCCAATGGAGCGACATGGCCGGTCATCGACGGGGATGGGGCCGATACGGTCGTGAGGTTTGCCAGCGGAGAAGACCCCAACAGCATGCTGATCGGTTTCACGATCACGGGTGGCAGAGCCCGGTCCACCGGGGCAATCCAATGCGTCGCCGGCAGTCCGACGATTGCCAACTGCCTGATCGTGGGAAACCGTGCGACGGATCCGAATGGCGTCGCGGTATTCTGCAAAGACAGCCAGGCGGCATTCATCAACTGCGTGATTGCCGACAACCATGCCGGCGACAATGGCGCGGGCTTGTGTCTGCGCGAAAGCCGTGTGGTGGTGGTCAATTCCGTCATTTGGGCGAACGCCCCCACAGGAATCAGCGCGGAAGGTGTCGCCCCCTATGTTCGCTTCAGTGACATAGCCGGCGGCTGGCCGGGCCGGGGGAACGTGGATACTGACCCGTTGTTTGTACGGACCGGCTCCTGGGTAGATCCCAATCGATCGGAGGTTGTTGTCAGCCCGACCAACCCCGATGCGGTCTGGATCATGGGCGACTATCACCTCAAGTCCAGGGCCGGCCGCTGGGACCCCGCCTCGGGCCTGTGGGTGCGGGACAGGGCGAGCAGCCCCTGCATCGATGCCGGCGATCCGCGCAGTTGGGTGGGCGACGAGCCGTTCCCGAATGGCGGTATCATCAATATGGGCGTCTACGGCGGCACAGCCCAGGCATGCAAGTCCTACATGCCATCCATAGTCCCCGGATGGAGAGGCGGGCGCTAAAGGCCGATGCGAGTGACTGATTCTCACGGGTCTCAATAGCTTCACGAGGCGACCGAGGACGCTCGCCGTGCACGCGGGACCGCCGATATCTCAAAGGCCATGGGGCCTCGCACGACCTTCTGGCCCGAAGCCAGAGCCATGCCACGAAATGTAGCCACACCCCAGATAGATGAATCCCACTTTTCTCTTGAAAATCCCGGATTTTTTTGCTATGATAAGCGCTTCAAATGGGTGTCGCACAGAGGGATCTTCCTGACGCTCCAGGCAACTTCGCATCCGAGGAGGACATGGGTAGGGTAGTACTTGCGTCGGCGCTGTTATTGTGGCTATGGGTCCCTGTCTGGGCGTCGGACCCGGTCTACTTTGCCGATCCTCACCTGAAAGCCGTCGTCGAGGAGACGCTGTGGATATCGGACCCGACGCCGGAGGACATGCTGGGCCTGACCTCCCTGGCCGCAGAGGACAGGGGGATCACCAACCTGACGGGCATCGAGCATGCCTTGAACCTGGAGAGGCTGTGGATCCGGTGGAACCGGATCAGTGACCTTTCGCCCCTGGCCGGCCTGACGAATCTCCGCTTTCTGGACGGTCATGGCAATGACGTCATCAGTGACATATCGCCTCTGGCCGGGCTCACCAACCTGGAGACGCTGATCATTCGGTACAACTCCATTACCGATGTCTCTGCGCTGTCGGGTATGACCAACCTGGGCCATCTCCACCTTGAATGGAATAGAATCACCGATATCTCCGGCTTGTCCGGTCTGACGAATCTGCGGGAGGCCAACCTCCAGTACAATCAGTTCAGCGATATCTCGGCCCTTGCGGGACTGACGGAACTTGCGTTTCTCGACATCCGCGGCAATCCGCTGAACACGAATGCGTGCACCGTTCACATCCCACAGATCATCGCCAACAATCCCGGCCTGGATATCCGGCATAACGCCTGTGCCCGGCACCGAGTGGTATTCTCCTCCACGGCGGGAGGGCACATCAGCGATCCCGGAGAGGGTGAGTTCCTGTACGACAACGGCGAGATCGTCTTCGTGCAGGCGGAAGCCGAACCGGGCTTCGTGTTCGCCGGCTTTTCCGGCACGTACATCACGTCGGACAATCCCGTCTCCGTAACGGTTGAGCAGGACCATCAAATCCGGGCGAACTTCAGGAGTGTGAACGACCCCAGTGGCGACCACGACCTTCCCGATGATTCCCTGATGGACGCGCGTGTGCTCCATGTGGATGACGACGCCTCCAGCGATCCCCGCCCGGGCGACGCGAGCGTGAGCGATCCAAAGGAGAACGGGATGCGGGGACATCCTTTTGACCGGATTCAAGAGGCGATCGATGCTGCGGCCGACGGAGCGACTGTCTTTGTCCATGCGGGGAGGTACCGCGAGAACATTGACCTGCTCGGCAAAGGAATTTGGTTAACCGGATTTGATCCGGCCGAAGCCAACAACCCTCGGTGGCCGACGATCGAAGGTGGCGGGACAGGTCCGGTCGTGAATTTCACTCGCGGCGAGGGCCCGGACTGCAAGTTGGAGGGCTTTGTGATCACGGGCGGCAAGGACGATCGCGCAGCGGCCATCCGATGCACGGCCAGCAGCCCCATCGTCTCCAACTGCCTGATTGCGGGCAACCGTGCGAGCGATTCGAATGGCGCGATCGTGTCCTGCGCCGACAGCAACGCATTGTTCATCAACTGCACGATCGCGGATAACCATGCCGGCGAATCGAGCGCAGGTTTGTACTCATCGAATAGTCACGTGGTCGTGACCAACTCGATTCTCTGGGGCAATTCGCCGAGTGAAGTGCTCCATCTCGGGACCGGGGCGATCGACATAAGCTACAGCGACATCACGGGCGGCTCACCGGGCTCGGGCAATCTCATGGCCGATCCACTGTTTGCCGGCCAGGGGTACTGGGTGGATGACGAGCACCCGGACGTAGAAGTCGAACCAGATGCCCCAGGCGCCGCCTGGGTCATGGGCGATTACCATTTGCGATCTAAAACCGGTCGGTGGGACGCTAGGATAGGTCGATGGATGAAGGATGCCGTTTTCAGTCCCTGTATCGATGCGGGTGATCCGAGCGGCTTTGTGGGCCGTGAGATGTTTCCCAACGGCTATATCATCAATATGGGGGCCTACGGCGGCACCATAGAAGCCTCCCAATCCAATCTGCAGGGGCTTGATTCCGAGTGAAGACCATGAACCGCGGAACCAGAGGGAATAACCTGGCATTGTGGATGCGCTTGACATGTCTGATAGCCATCGTGTGTTCTTCATCCGCATACAGCCAGACGACCAATTCGGTCTCCAAGGACAAGATCACCTTCCCTGATGATGCATTCCTCGCTTATGGCCAGGAAGGCAGCGCCAGGTGGGTCAAGTTCACCATCCTGCTCGATCCCAACAGTCCAAAGCTCTGCTTCCAGGACAGCAAGAAGTTCATGTTCCATTATGCATTCGCGGTCAAGTACCTGGAGCCGTTCATCGGAATGAGCGTGCAGCAGTTCAATGCGGTCACCCTGTTCCGGGATAATCAGAAAGCGGTCCTGGGTACCGTCATCTTTCCGCCGACGAGCGGGACACCGCCGCAGGCGCAGTTCAACGAGTACGGCATCCAGTTCGTGCGGCAGGACCCCTATGAGCGCGAGCAGATTCGCGACATGTTCAACCTGGTGAAGGCGAGCATCGGGGCCCCGCCCGAGGTGCAGGCCCTGTACTTTCCGACTTATGAACAGCAGTCAGCCGCCGAGAAAGACCGCGACTGGTTCGAGTCGCAAGGCATATCGCTGGGTTCCACGGCCCGGTGGGCCAAGGGCAATACCTGTTACTCACAGGGCTGGGCCCTAGGCCTGTTGAAGTTCGTTCCCGCCGGCGAGATTGATACGGCCTATCACAGCGGACAGCTTGCGCCGAACGATATCCTGCTCACGGATGGCATTCCCGCCGAGGTGCCTTTCCTGGCCGGCATCGTCTCCCTGGCGCCATCGACGCCGAACTCCCACGTGGCCATCCTGGCCAAAAGCTATGCCGTGCCGTTCGTTCACCTGGCCGTGCCGGACGATGCCGAGCGGGCACAACAACTGGTGGGAAACCGTATCATCTACAGCGCCTACGACGACCAGTATGGAGCCGTCGATATCAAGCTGATCGATACGAATGGTCTTCTGGACGATGCGACGGTGGCGCAGATACTCGATCTCAAGCGGCCGGCTGCGCTGAACATATCGCCCATGGTTCCCTATGGGGCGATGGGTACATCGACGGACGGGCTGATTCCTGTGGATGGGAAGTATTTCGGGGGCAAGGCCGCCAACTCGGGCCTGCTGCGCCGGGCAATCCCTGACAATAGTCCGAAGGCCATCGCCCTGAGCTTCGATCTGTGGAACGCGTTCCTCGATCAACCGTTGCTGCCCGCTCCCGAGATGATCCTGGGACCGGGGCAGCACATGCTGTTCTGGGTCGATGACGACGAAGAACAGGGCCCGACACATACGAGTTTCGCATTGAGCAAGGGTGGGGAGTCCGTGGCTTTGTACGCCCGCGACGGCGCCACCCGGATCGATGTGATCAACTTCGGGCGTCAGAACAACGATGTCTCGTATGGACGATCCGTGGATGGCGGCGACACGTGGGAGTCCTTCACCAAACCGACGCCCGGCCGGCCGAACTCCGGCGAGCCCGGCCGGACTGGTCCCGGGCTGGTCATCAATGAGCTCATGGCCGCCAACACACAAACCATCCAGGACCCGTGCGAGCCGGGCGAGTACCCCGATTGGATCGAGTTGTACAACGCCTCGGACCGCGCCATCGTCTTGAACGGCCTGTACCTGACCGACGATGTAAATGAGCCAACCAAATGGCAGATCCCCCCCGCCACCACCGGGGCGACACTTCGTCAGGAAATCCGGCAGCGGCTTTCGAAATACGATTCTTACCCGCCTGACGATTTGCAGATGCTGGCGGCCGACCTGGCGTCCATTCGCACGTTCTTCACCAGCGGCAGCCTGACGCCTCTTGATCCGGCACTTCGCGACGCCGTCGCCAACGTGTTGACCGACCCGCAATATGGTTTTGACCCCAGCGCCAAGCTGCGGTTTCGAAGCTCGACCAACGTGGAGGACAGTGACGATTTCGTCGGGGCGGGCATGTACGACAGCTACAGCGGCTGCCTCGCCGACGACCTGGACGACGACACGGCCGGGCCTTGCGCCTGCGATCCGAACGACGAAACCGAGGACGGGGCCTTCGAGGCAATCCGGCAGGCGTTCGCGAGCTTCTACAATGATAATGCGTTCCTCGAGCGGCTCCGCCGTGACGTGAACGAGGCACAGGTAGGTATGGCCCTGCTCGTCCACCACTCCTTCCCCGATGAAATCGAGCTGGCCAACGGCGTGGCCACCGTCGAGAGAAAAGGCGCGGGCCAGAACACGATTGTGACCCTCGTCACCCAGCAGGGCTCGGTGTCCGTGACCAATCCCGAGGGCGCGGCCATTCCGGAAGAGGTCGTCGTCGAGGTACTGTCCACCGGGTTCGTGAAGCTGACGCCGGCCTCGCAGAAACGCCAGTCCAGTCTCGTCCCCGTCGGCAGGACCGTCATGGACTGGCCCAACGACTACAGGAATCTGGTCGGCCTGCTGATGGACGTCAGCGATCAGTTCCGCACCGTGACAGGCAAGACCACCTACATCCTCGACCTGGAATACAAGAAGGTGGGCCCGGGCGGGCAGGCGATGCCCACGGGTGGATTGATCGTCAAACAGGTGCGCCAGGTGCCATCGCCGGACCGCAGGCAGACGCCTTTCCTGGTCAACTCGCCGGCGGAATTCGAAGTCTATACGGGTGAGTTCGACCTGTTTGATCCCACCGATGTTTTCGCCGATCATCGCTTGAAGTCCCGCTGGACGCTCGAAACACTGAGCATGACGCTGGACAGCAACAATCTGAGCCGGGGCCTCTACACCAAGGTGAACATTGAGTACCTGGATGACGACCAGGTTCGCACGATCAGCGGCGAGATGCCCCTGCTGCCTTTCGCGGAGCATGCCTACGATGGCAATGACGTTGTGGACAACTGGCGACTGCCCGACCTGGGCAACCCTCGCACGTACCACCTGCGTACCGCGAAGATCCCAACGTCCGTCCTGCAGACACAGAGTCCAGTGTTCACGCTGTCCGACTTGGGCCCGCGTGCATTCAATGTGCCCTTCAGATGCCTGACACTGGATGCGGAGTACGAGCATCCTGTGATGTCGTGGTATCAGCAGATCGGCAACGGCGGTCCATCTTCCGGCCTGCGCTCCACCACGGCGAACCGGGTCCGCCTCTGGCTGCATACAGAACCCAGCGACGACGACATCTTCCAGGAGAGAATCTTCTCCTCTAACGGCGTCTCAATCCAGACGACCTTCTACTACCCCGTCCCGCCGCCGGGACAGACGGACTGGGTGGCGGATGCGGGGTCAACCGCGCCGCTGAAACGATGGGGCCGCACGACGATCCAGGGACTCGCTGCCGAGCCGATCATCTTGGAAGGCTATTACTCTCAGACGTACCGGCCGGAGCATCACAACTTCATCGAGAATTTCCTGTTCGAGCCCCGGCTTGAGCCAGGAGTATCCCAAAGCATCCTGGACCAGTTGAAAACCAGGAACATCCGCTTCATTCACATGGTCCTGGACCACCGCCCGGACGGCAATGAATCTAAGATCTCGACCTACGGCTTCGAGTGATCATTTCTTCACGTCGACGCAGACGAAGTCGCCGCTGGCGTTGCGGGCGTAGATGCGTCCGTTGGCCAGGACCGGCGAGGTCCAGCACTTGCTCTTCGGCAGAACCTGGGCACGGGCCAGCACGTTGAACTTCTGCGGATCGGCCTGCGCGATCACGAGCTCGCCCTTGTCGCTCGTGATGATCAGCCTGCCATCGGCACTCATCATGAGCGATCCCTTGCCAAGGCTTCTGTCCTGCCACTGCTCCGCGCCATCCTGGAGCTTGAGGCATTTGAATGTGCTCTCATCGAAGCCATAGACATACCCGTCGCGCACGACCGGGCAGTTGATCTGCATCGACATCGCCTTGTTCTCCCAGAGCCGCTTGGCGCCGGTCGAGCTGATTTCCAGCAAGGCACAGCCGTGCTTGTAGCCGGATGTGATGAACATCTGGTTGCCGACGACCACCGGATCGGCAGCGTTGATCTCGTACTGCGTCTTCCAGGGGAACTGCCAGAGTTGCTTGCCATCGGCCTGCTTGACGGCAAAGAGCGTGATTTCGCTCATGATCGCCAGGCACGGCTGTCCATCCATCTGGAATGGCACGGGCGTCGCATAGCCGCACTTGCCTTTGCCGTTCTGCCAGATGATATCGCCCGTATTCTTGTTCAGGGCCAGACCGGCCGAGCCCATGTTGAAGATCAGCATGTCGCCGGCGATCAGGCCGGAGCTGGAGAAGTGCCACGTCGGTAACTGAAAGCCCATGTCCTCATTTAACTGCTTCTTCCAGATCACCTTTCCCGTGGCGGCGTCCAGGCAGAACAGGTCGCCCATCTTGCTCAGCGTATAGACCTTGCCGTTATCCACGGTAGGCGTGGCGAGCGTGCCGCCCTCATAGCTCTTGGGTTCGAGCGGGCACGGATAAGAGTGCCGCCAGAGTTCCTTGCCGGTCTCTGCGTCAAAGCAGAAAACGATGTCCGTGTTCTTGTCGGTATTGCCCGAGACGTACGCCCGGCCGTTCGCCACGGCCGTCGTCGAGAACCCGATGCCAATCGACTTCTTCCACAGTGCGGCGGGACCGGTTTCCCCCCACTGTGATTGCCAATCCGTTTCGCTGCTGATGCCGTCATGGTTCGGCCCGCGATAGTTCGGCCAATCCGCCCCGGCCGCCATTTGGCCTCCGACGGCAAGAGACATAATTGCGGAAAGTGTGAGTACGGTCATAGCCTGACGAACTGTATGCATTTGTGTCCTCCCGATGTGCGTATTCTATTCAACTTTCCAGACGTACATGGGGAGCTATTATAGCCTGCCGCCCTCTCATTGCCAAGCCAGACCTTGTGTTTTGGATCGATTCTCCTTACACTGAGGCCCCAGCGTGTTGCAGGTGTCGTTGAACGGTACAGCGGTGTTGACGATGGAGGAATAGCCATGAAGAGTTGCGTAACGCTGATTTGCGTCACGGTCGTAGTGCTCTCGGCGGAGGTTGTGGCCCCGGCGCAGGAGATCCCGCAGTTTCGGGACCTTTTCAACGGCAAGGACCCGTCGGGGTGGGTCAACGTCAACACGGCCAAGGACACATGGCAGGTGCAGGACGGCATTCTCGCGTGCAGCGGCCAGCCGATTGGCGTCCTGCGGACCGACCGGCAGTATGAGAACTTCATCCTGCAGCTCGACTGGATGCACCTGGAAGCAGGTGGGAATTCCGGCTGCTTCGTCTGGTGCGAGGGGACAGTTCCCGAAGGCAAGCAACTGCCGAGAGGCATCGAGGTTCAGATCCTGGAACTCGAGTGGGCCGTTCAGCACAATCAGACCGATGCCTACGTGCACGGCGAGATCTTCGGCACCGGCGGCATCAAGACCCAGCCGGACAATCCTCGCGGCGAGCGAAGCAAGTCCGCCGAGAACCGCTGCAAAGGCAAGGGTCAGTGGAACAACTACACAATCGTGTGTGTGGACGGCACAATCAAGCTAGCGGTCAACGGCAAGTTTGTCAACGGCATCAGCAACTCCCAAATCAAGAAGGGCTACATCTGCCTGGAATCCGAGGGCGCTCCCATCCGCTTCCGCAACATCCGGATCATGGAACTGCCTCCGGGCATCACTCCCCCGGAACGGTCTGCGCCACTTGTTGAGAACAAGCAGCCCTCACAAACATCCAACAGCAAGCTCGAAGGAAAGGCGTGACTCCCATGCAAAACCATCCAACTCGGCGTGAATTTCTTGGCGCTGCCGCGGCAGCGGCCACACTTGGCGCGTGTCATTGCACAGACAAGGCCCGGTGACACTGAGGAGCGTCAGAAGATCGAAGCGGCGATTCCTGCTAGGGCGTTCGCCAAGCCACGCAAGCCGCGAAAGCTCCTGATCTTCGACTTCAACGTCAACTATGGTGGCCACCGCTCTGCTAAGACCGCCAATGTCGCCTTTACCTTGATGGGCCAGCGGACCGGCGCGTGGGAAACTGTAGTCAGCAGTGATCCAGCAGTCTTCGCACCCGCCAGCCTCAAGCAATTCGATGCGGTATTCTTCAATAACACCGTGGGCAACCTCTTTGAGGATGTCGCATTGAGACAGAGCCTTGTCGAGTTCGTATATGGCGGCGGCGGACTGATGGGCGTTCACGGCACATCCGTGGCCTTCATGAAATGGCCGGGGGCCATCGAGGATTGGCCCGAGTTCGGCATCATGCTCGGCGCCCGCGGCGCCAACCACCGCGCCAGCGACGAGCACGTCTTCATCAAGCTGGACGACCCTACTCACCCCGTGAACCGGGTCTTCGCGGGCCAGGGCTTCGATTACCGCGACGAGTTCTTCCGCGTACACGAGCCGTACTCGCGAAACCGTGTGCGTGTGCTCCTGAGCATTGACACCACGAAAACAGACATGAACCAGGGCCCCGCCTACGGCAAGCTCGAACGCGCGGACAACGATTACGCTCTTGCCTGGGTCCGGCAGTACGGCCGGGGATGCGTCTTCTACTGCGGCTTCGCCCACAACCCTTCCATCTTCTGGGACCCGAAGATGCTCCGGTTCTACCTCGCCGCCACCCAGTTTGCCTTGGGTGATCTGCCCGCCCCGACAACTCCAAGCGCCAAGCTGACCCCCGAGATCCGCGCCCAGGAGCAGATGCCCATCGACGGCCAGCCATTCTTCAGCGCCAGACAACTGACGCTTTTCGAGGTTATCGACAAGGCAGCAGAACTCGGTCTGCTGAACGTCGGCGGCTGGAACAGCCAGGTCATCAGCCGTGACATTCCGAAGGCGTTTGATGGGCGACTTGACGGCAAAGAAATGGAGCAGGTGCGACTGAAGCTGGACACGGCCGGCGTTCGTCTACTGACGTATCACGTAGATCGTATGCCCTCTGATGAGCCCGGCTGCCGGGAAATCTTCGCCTTTGCCCGAAAAATGGGCGTTGAGCAGATCATCGCGACGCCGCCGGCCGACATGCGGGATGTGATCATGAGACTATGCAACGAGTACGATATCCTGCTGACCGGTCGCCGCGCCGGTGATTAACCTTTTCAACACGGCCACGTTACCGTCGATAGACAAAGGTGCACCATGACACGACCGAATACACCTGGGATCACAAGACGCACATTTCTAACCTCTGCGGCATGCAGTTCAGGCGCCGTCGCGCTGCCGTGGATCATTCCTGCCTCGGCGCGAGGAGCAAATGGGAATGTTGCCCCGAGCGAGCGGACCGCGGTGGGCCTGATCGGAAACGGGTGCATGGGGCGCGGGCATCTGCATCGACTGGCCGGGGATCGCGAGATTCAGGTTCTGGCCGTCTGCGATGTGGATGCGGTGCGGCGGGAGGAAGGCAAGAGACATGTGGAGCAGACGTACGCGGCCCGCTCTGAAAGCGGGTACAGCGGCTGCGCGACGTACAACGATTATCGTGAGCTTCTGGCCAAGCCGGACATCGATGCGGTCGTGATTGCCACACCGGATCACTGGCACTCTCTCCAAGCGATTGACGCGATCAAAGCTGGCAAGGACGTCTATTGCGAGAAGCCGATCTCGCTGACGATTCAGCAGGGCCGCCGGCTGGTGGAAACCGTGCAAAGGTACGGGCGGATTTTTCAGACCGGTACTCAGTACCGCTCCATCCCGACCATCCGCCAAGTCTGTGAATTCGTTCGAGCCGGCGGACTGGGTAAGGTCAAATCGGTCTTCACGCTCTGGAGCAGCCTGGGAGACAACTTCGGTCGTTCATACGCGCCCGTGAGTCCGGCATTGGCAGCCGAGCCTGTGCCAGACGGGCTCGATTGGGACCTGTGGGTGGGTCCGGCCCCGTGGCAGCCATACAACCGCGCCTACCACAGGAATCCGGTGCCGGGCGTCGTGCCCTGGGCATTCCACGAGGATTTCGGGGCCGGAGCCGTCACCTGGTATCATTCTCACGCTGCGGACGTGATTCAGTACGCCCTCGGCATGGAAAACAGCGGACCGGTCGAGATCATCCATCCGAGCAGTGGGAAGTACCCGACACTCACGTATCGCTACGCCAACGGCACGCTCCTGCACCACGTCGATCATTGGGGAATGGTGAAGGACGTTTACAAAGCAGTCCCGGCGACCGCCCGATTAGAGGGCAACTTCGGCGGCATCTTCGTGGGCGAGCGAGGCTGGGTCACATCGCTGTCCACCGGCGGCCCCATCGAGGGAGGTCCCGAAGAACTGCTCAAGGAGATGAACCTGACGACCCGTGAAGTGAACATCGGGGACAACAATCACCACGCGAACTGGTTTGAATCCATTCGCACCCGCCGGCCGCCGAACTGCCCAGAGGAGATTGGTCATCGCGGCGCATCTCTCGGCCATTTGGCGATCATCGCATACAAGCTGCAACGGTCACTGCAGTGGGACCCCGCCGCAGAGCAGTTCGTCAACGATGATGCCGCCAACCGCCTTTGCGCCGCGCCATGCGCTGCCCGTGGCGGATTTGACAATCCGACGCTCGACCTATCGAGTCAAAGAACCTCTGGACATTTCGCCGCTGATGGCCTATTCTTGCGACTTCGCGCTAACCTATAAGCTCTTGCGGGAAATGGTACAAGGCAACACGGCGGCAATTTCCTTCCCCCCGCAAGCGTCTATCATGGGTCTTTGCGGCAAAAGGTAAAGGTAACGTGTTGATGGGCATCATGCGATTGCGGTCCATTCCAGGTCTTCTGGCGGTATCGCTTCTGGCCTGCGCGTGTCATTCCTGCGCCCCATACGAGGTCCGCAGTCCCGCCGACTATATCGGCCCGGAGATATCGGAGCCGCCTGCAGAGGCCAATGCCGTTGCCGAAGTCAATGCGCCACCCATCCAGCCGGCCACTGATAGCGAGGGTCCTCTCCAAATCACTATCGGACAGGCCACTTTGCTGTCGCTGGAGAACAACAAATCGCTCATCGTGCAGCGAATCGACCCGCAGATCACCCGCACGTTCGAGCAGGAGCAACGCGCTGTCTTCGATCCGGTTCTGACCGGACAACTGGCCTATGAGAAAGAGAAGATTGATGCAGGACCGATAACATCTGAGGTCAGCGGGGTCTCCGCCGCAGTCGGCGTTGACCAGTTTCTGCCGACAGGCACCTCTCTCGGCGTCACGGGAAGTACATTTCCCGCCATACTCGCGGGACTTACTGACGATGAACGGGCATCACGAATCGCGTTCAATGCGACCCAGTCGCTGCTCCGTGGTTTTGGACCGACGGTGAACCTGGCCTCCGTGAACCAGGCAAAGATTGACACGCGGATATCGCAATACGAGCTGCGCGGGTTCGCCCAGACGCTGGTCGCTCAGGTGGAGCAGACATACTGGGATTACGCCCTCGCCGAGCGCCGGATCGAGATCTTCAACCAGTCGCTGGATTTGGCTCAAAAGCAACTGGAGGAGACCCGCGAACGGATCAGAGTCGGCGACATAGCGGCGACCGAGCTTTCGGCCGCCGAGGCGGAAGTTGCCTCGCGCCGCGAGAATCTCATCAACGCCCGCAGTAACCTGGCGAAGATCAAGCTGATATTGCTGCGACTGGTCAATCCGCCCGGCGGCAATCCCTGGGACCGGCAGGTCGAGCTTGCCAGCCTCCCAACGATCCCTTCCATCACGCTTGACGACGTGGAAACCCATGTCGCGCTGGCGATGCGGATGCGCCCCGACCTGAACCAGGCGAAGCTCCTCTGGCAGCGCGGCGATCTCGAAGTAGTCAAGACTCGCAACGGCCTACTGCCGCGGCTGGACCTGTTCGTCACCCTCGGCAAGACCGGCTACGCGGACTCGTTCGGCAGATCGCTTGAGGACCTCGATGGGGACAGCTATGACACGCTGGTCGGGCTCAATATCGAGTATCCACCGTTGAATCGCGGCGCCCAGGCCCGCCACCTTCGCGCGGTGCTCACTCGACAACAGGCACGCGAGGCGATCGATAACCTGTCCCAACTGATCGAGGTGGACGTCCGGACAGCGTATCTGGAAATCGCCCGCTCGCAAGAGCAGGTGGCCGCCACCGCCGCCACGCTAAAGCTCCAGGAGGAGAAGCTGCGGTCGGAGACAGAGAAGTTCCGCCTCGGCAAATCCACCTCCCTGCTCGTCGCCCAGGCGCAGCGGGACTTGGTTTTGAGCCAGATCACCGAAGTCCAGGCCGTCGTCAACTATTTGCAGTCGTTCGTGGAGATGTACCGGCAGGAAGGTTCGCTGCTGGAGCGCCGGGGGATTGCCGGCCCGGGACGCGAACCCGTAGAATTGTCCGATGCGACTCCACTTCAAGCGGATCGATAATCGATGCTCGCGGGAAATGCTATGATCGTGAGACTAGAAATTCGAGGTCTGAAATTTGAAATCCAGAACCGGGATCCTCACCGGCGACACCGTTATTGTTCTTTCGGGTTCATGCTTTCAGTAGTGAGCCTGCTCCTGCTTGCCGGTTGCCCGAAGGAGTCGCCGGCCGGGAAAGGCCCCAGGGGCGAAGGCGGCATGGCGGTTCCGGTCAGCGTGGCCACCGTGGAACAGAGGACCACGCCCATCGCCGTGCGGAGTTTCGGCACCGTCCAAGCCTACGCGAACGTGGAGATCAAAGCCCAGGTCACCGGCGTCTTGACGCAGGTGCACTTCACCGAGGGCCAGATGGTGAAGAAGGGAGACAAGCTCCTGTCGATTGACGCTCGCCAGCCCCAGGCCGCCCTCAAGATGGCCCAGGCCAACCTGGAGAGGGATACAGCTCAACTGAAGAACGCAGAGAGAGAGGCCGCACGCCAGACGGAACTGCTCCAGAAGGGGTACGCCTCCCAGGATATCTACGACCAGGCGATGACGGCCGTGGAGACGCTGCGGGCGGCAGTCAGCGCGAACAAGGCGGCAATCGAGGACGCCGCTCTTCAGCTCGATTACTGTTCTATCTGCTCGCCGGTGGACGGGTGCACCGGCAGCCTGCACGTCCACCAGGGCAATCTGATCAAGGCCAACGACATTGCGGTCGTGAGCGTCAGGCAAGTGGACCCGATCTACGTCAGTTTCTGGGTCCCGGAGAATCACTTGCCCGCGATAAAGAGAGAGATGGCGCCCCATGAGCTGGACGTCGCAGTGACGCCCCCCGGCGAGAGCGGTGAAGCCATCCACGGCATTCTGTCCTTCATCGACAATACCGTGGACCCCGATAACCGCACCATCCATTTGCGTGCCACATTTGCGAATGCGGATGGGCGACTCTGGCCGGGCCAATACGTCAACGTCGTCCTGACGATCGCGCAAGAGCCGGATTCCATTGTCGTCCCATCAGAGGCTATCCAGACCGGCCAGAACAACCAGTTCGTGTACGTCGTCAAGCCGGACCAGAGCGTCGAGGCGAGGCCGATCACGACAAAGAGAGCCGTCAACAGCGAGACGGTGGTCGAGGGGGTGCAGCCAGGCGAGGTGATTGTCACGGATGGCCAGCTTCGATTGGTGCCGGGGGCGCGCGTGCAGATCAAGAACTCCCCGCAGTCGCCAACGCCCCAGAGTGTCGATGACAAGGCGAAGCGAGGTAATCCATGAGTTTCTCCGCCCTGTTCATCAACCGGCCGGTGATGACGACACTCGTCATGCTGGCGATCCTGCTGTTCGGCATCTCGGCGTTTCGCCAGCTCCCGATGAGCGACCTGCCGAACGTGGACTTCCCCACGATCTCGGTGTCGGCGTCACTGCCCGGGGCCAGCCCCGAAACGATGGCGGCGGCCGTGGCGACGCCCCTGGAGCGGCAGTTCTCCACCATCGCCGGGATCGACTCCATGCTGTCGTCCAGCTCGCTCGGCGGCACCTCGATCACTCTCCAGTTCAACCTGACGCGGGACATCGACGGGGCCGCGCAGGACGTGCAGGCGGCCATCTCGCGGGCCGTGCGTCGCCTGCCGCGGGACATGCCCAGTCCGCCCACGTACCAGAAAGTCAACCCGGCCGACCAGCCGATTCTCTACCTGGCCCTGACCAGTCCGACGCTTCCCTTATACGAGCTGAACGAGTACGCCGAGACCCTGTTGGCTCAGCGGATCTCCACTGTTCTTGGCGTGGCCCAGGTGCAGGTCTTCGGCTCACAGAAGTATGCCGTGAGAGTGAAACTCGACCCCATGGCGCTGTCGAGCAAAGGGATCAGCATCGATGAAGTGACGGAGGCCATCGGGACCGGCAATGTGAACATGCCGACGGGGATTCTCTACGGCCCGCATCGCGCGTTCACCGTTCTGGCGTCGGGGCAGCTCAACACGGCCGATGCCTACCGGCCGCTGATCGTGGCCTACCGCAACGGCTCGCCCGTACGGCTCGGCGATGTGGCCGAAGTCATTGATAGCG
Source organism: Sedimentisphaerales bacterium (assembly GCA_963708075.1). Taxonomy (GTDB): domain Bacteria; phylum Planctomycetota; class Phycisphaerae; order Sedimentisphaerales; family Anaerobacaceae; genus PLanc-01. Next base: position 884,702 of record OY970194.1, on the reverse strand, counting down.
TGGAAAACGACAAATCGGCTGCGTGGTTCTTTGATGGCACGGGCCAGCAACGATCCATGATCCTCGCGGTCCAGCGTCAGCCCGGCACCAATACCGTCGAGGTGGCCGAGGCTGTCAAAAAGCTCCTTCCCACCTTCCGCGACCAACTGCCGGCGTCCGTCACGATCCACATCCTGTTTGACCGGTCGCTCTCCATCAAAGAGTCGGTTACGGACGTCGAGTACACCCTGCTGCTGACCTTGTTTCTGGTCGTGCTCGTCATCTTCCTGTTCCTCCGCAATGTATCGGCTACGGTGATCCCGAGCTTAGCCTTGCCTATGGCGATCGTCGGGACCTTCGTCGTTATGTACCTGTGCGGGTACAGCCTCGACAACCTTTCGCTGATGGCCCTGACGTTGTCGGTCGGCTTTGTTGTGGACGACGCCATCGTCATGCTCGAGAACATCGTGCGGCACATGGAAAAGGGCAAAGCCCCCTTCAAAGCGGCGATCGATGGCGCCCAGGAGGTCGGCTTCACGATCGTGAGCATGACGCTCTCACTGGCCGCCGTGTTCATCCCGGTCCTCTTCATGGGCGGTCTGATCGGCCGGCTGTTCCGGGAGTTCGCCGTCACGATCGGCGTGGCCGTGCTCGTGTCCGGCTTCATCGCTCTGACGCTGACGCCCATGTTAGCCAGCCGGTTCCTGCGTCCCCCCAGTGAAGTCCATCACGGCCGGGCCTACGCGTTCTCCGAGAGGATCTACCAGATCACGTTGCGGTTCTACGAGCGGACACTGCGCTGGGTGCTCGCACACAGGCTCGGGGCGATGGTCTTCTCCGTAGCCACCCTGGCGGCCACCGTCTGGCTGTTCCTCCACATCCCCAAGGGCTTCCTGCCCAGCGAGGACCGCGAGCAGATCTCGGGCTCGACGGAGGCGGTCGAAGGGATTTCGTACAAATCCATGTTCGAGCATCAGCAGGCCGTCGCCGCCGTGCTCTGCGAGAAACCCGAAGTGGCCTCGTTCATGTCGAGCGCCGGTTCTCGCGGCAGTTCCGGAGGCAACAACGGTTACCTGATGATCCGCCTGAAGCCCAAGTCGCAGCGCCAGCACAGCGTCGACGATCTGATCCAGCAATGGAGGCCGGGCCTGAATTCGGTTCCCGGCATCCGGGTCTTTCTGCTGAACCCGCCCACCATCTCCATTGGCGGCCGAGTCTCCAGGAGCCAGTACCAGTTCACGATGCAAAGTCCCAGCACGGAGGAGCTGTATCAATATGCCACGGTGATGGAACAGAAAATCCGCGATCTACCCGGCTTCCAGGATGTCACGAGCGATCTGAGAATGAAGAATCCGCAAGTGGACGTCCGGATCGACCGGGATAAGGCCTCCGCAACCGGCATCACCGCCGCCCAGATCGAGGATGCCCTGTACAACGCTTACGGCTCCCGGCAGGTTCTCGCTGATCCTGGCGCCAAACGACCAGTACTACGTGATTCTGGAGCTGCAGGATCAGTATCAACTGGACCCCTCCGCCCTCAGCATGCTGTACGTCCGCGCCAGGACCGGACAGCTTGTCCCGCTCAATGCGGTCGCCGAGGTCGGCACGAGCGTCGGGCCGCTGACCATCAACCACCAGGGCCAGTTGCCCTCTGTGACGGTCTCCTTCAACCTCACGTCCGAGGTCTCTCTGGGCGAGGCGGTCGATACGGTCAACGAATTGGCCGCCACGACTCTCCCGGCCTCGATCACCACGAATTTCCAGGGCACGGCCCAGGCCTTCCAGTCGTCCCTGAAAGGGCTCGGCTGGCTCCTCGCTCTGGCGATCCTCGTCATCTACCTCGTGCTGGGCATCCTGTACGAGAGCTTCATTCATCCGATCACCATTCTCTCGGCGTTGCCCTTCGCAGGTTTTGGCGCGCTGGTCACCCTGATGATCTTCGGCGTCGAGCTTTCCATCTACGCCTTCGTCGGCATCGTCATGCTCGTCGGCCTGGTGAAGAAGAACGGCATTATGATGGTGGACTTCGCCATCGAGGCGCAACGGACCGAGGGCAAGAATCCGCACGATGCGATTCTGGAGGCCAGCCTCATCCGGTTCCGGCCCATCATGATGACCACGATGGCGGCGCTGATGGGTAGCCTGCCCATCGCACTGGGTCTTGGCGCAGCGCCGAATCCCGCCAGCCCCTCGGGCTGGCCGTCGTGGGAGGCCTGCTGTTCTCTCAGACCCTGACCCTCTACGTGACGCCGGTCTTCTACCTGTACATGGAAGCCCTCCGAACGAAACCGGCCGCATGGCGGGCCCGTCGACGCATGCAAACCAACGCCTGAACGGAGTCATGACTGGCTCCAGCGCGGCTTGTCATCCTGAACGAAGCGTAGCGGAGTGAAGGATCTGGGCTGCGAGCAAGAGGAACCTCCCATTCGGCGGCCAGGTCCTTGGCGAGAGCCCCGCATCCGCTGGTCACTTCACTGGAGGTGGAAGGCTTCGCTCAGGTCGTCGATGATCTTCTGGGACATGGCGACATGACCGCCGATGGGCTGGGAATCGAGCACGGCTTCCGCGGAGTGCTCCAGGACTTCGAGCTTGTCGAACGCCGAGAGTACGCTGTCGCCGACGACCATGACGCCGTTATTGCACAGCACGGCTGCCGGACTGCACAGTGTCAGCATCCGCGCGAGGGTGGCGTGATCGTTGAAGGCCGTTTCAAAGGGCAGCAAGCCCACCTTGCGGACGAAAATGTAGCTCTCGGGAATCGTGTAGGTGTCAATGGCCCGGTGGCAGACGCTGAAGGCCATCGCATTGATCGGTGAGGCGTTGACGACGGCCATCACATCGGGCTGAGCATCATAGACCGCCTTGTGGGCGAAGACCGCCCGGCTGGGGTGTTTGCCGAACTCCTTCCTGCCTTTGCGGATCATCACCAAGTCCTCGGCTAAGACGGAATGTCGATCCAGCGGGTACGGCGTGATGAGGAATTTCTCGCTATCGATCCGTGCGGAGAACGAGCCGGTGGTCGTCGTCAGCAGGCCCTGGCGATAGCCCCGCTCGATGAACCGGCAGAGTTGGTTGCGAAGTTCCTTCTCGCGAATGGTCATCATCGTGGGATCGTACTCGAATGCATCAATGAGGATGTCGCTCTTGCCCTGGAGCTGAAGCTGCTGATCCGTGAGGTACTTGGGCTCGCCGATGGCGTTGGCCTTGATGAGGACCTTGCAGCACATTTCGAGCGTCTCGAATCGCTGGAAGGCTTCCTGGAGGGTCCTGCCGCCGCAGCAGACACCGTGGTTTTCCAAAATGACGCTATCGAATCCCTCCGCGTATTTCTGGGCGATTTTGTTGCCGAGGTCCGCGCTGCCCGGCACGCCATAGGGTGCGAAACCGACGCTGCCGTTGGACCGCCAGGCCTGGTGGAACAGCCGGGTGTCCGGCACCTTGTGCGCGATACTGAAGGCCACCAGGGCCATGGGATGGGCGTGCACAACGGCTTTGATGTCGCGGCGAGCTGCGTAGATGGCCTTGTGGAAGGGATACTCCGAGGAGGGCCGGTGCAGGCCCTCGATCTTTCCGTTGGCACGCACGCACATGATGTCGTTGGGCGTCAGCGTCCCCTTATCGACCCCGGTCGGCGTGATCCAGACGTCGCCGTTCTCGTCCAGGATCGACAGGTTGCCGCCCGAGGTGGTGGTCATCTTGTACCGATAGATCCGCTGCATCGTGAGCACAAGCTCGTCCCGCGGATGGAGATACTCGTATCGCATAATCGCCCTTTCTGCCCGTGTCCCCTGTGGGCACGTGTAACCGCGATGCCCAGAGGATAAGGTACGCCCTGTATACCGCCGAGGTGCGGGGATTTCAATGCGCAGTATTGAGGCGGTCGGGCTTCTACAGTATACTCGCCGGGAAAGCTCAAGACTTGTGAAGGAGTCCTGCATGGAGAGCACGATGAGACTGTTTCTGCTGGCGTTTTCACTCCTCCCGTTAACCGCCCGCGCGGATCAGGTCGATCTGGCGGGCACATGGTCCTTCCAGTTGGACCGCCAGGACCAGGGCGAGGCGGGCAAATGGTTCGAGCGTGACCTTCCCGACCGGATCGCGCTGCCCGGCGTGCTGACGGCCCAGGGATACGGCGATCCGCCGTCGATGCAGACCCAGTGGACGGGCCACATCAATCCCATCTGGCAGAGGGACCCTTACTACAAGCAGTATCAGACGCCGGACAATTTCAAGATGCCGTTCTGGCTCCAGCCGGACCGGCACTACGTCGGCGCCGCCTGGTATCAACGACAGATTGAAGTCCCGCAAAACTGGCAAGGTAAACGCATCGTGCTGTTCCTGGAGCGGCCGCACTGGAAGACCACCGTCTGGATCGATGGACAACAGATCGGCTCGCAGGATAGCCTCGGTACCGCCCACTCTTATGACCTGGGCACGAATGTCACTCCCGGCAAGCATCGCGTGGCCATCCGCGTGGACAATCGCATGATCGTGGATGTCGGCCGCGACGCCCACAGCGTCTCGGATCACACGCAGGGCAACTGGAACGGAATCGCCGGGCGGATCGAGCTACTCGCGACTGACCCGGTCTGGATTGAGGATGTGCGTCTGTACCCTAATATCAAGGATAAGACCGTCGGCGTGAGGGCAACCATCGGCAATCTCACAGGCCAGGCCGGTAACGCGACACTGACCATTCGTGTCCCGGGAGCGGGGAAGAAGATGTCGGTCCCTGTCTCGTGGGGACAAGAAGGCGGTCAGGCGAAATGCACGTACGCCATGGGCAAGGACTGCAAGCTGTGGGATGAGTTCAATCCGGTGACGTACGAGATGGCGGTGGAATTGCAGGCCGGTGTCTCGGGCCGGCGGTACCAGGATCGCACAACCACTCGCTTCGGCATGCGGGAAATGGGCACCCAGGGTACGCGAATCACCATCAACGGCAAGCCGACGTTCATCCGGGGGACTCTCGAATGCTGCATTTTCCCCCTGACAGGACACCCCCCTACCGATGTGGACTCGTGGCGGCGGATCATCCGCATCTGCAAGGCGCACGGATTGAACCATATCCGCTTCCACTCCTGGTGCCCGCCCGAGGCAGCGTTCGATGCAGCCGATGAGCTGGGATTCTACTATCATGTCGAGTGCTCCGCCTGGGCAACGGTCGGTGACGGCGGCCCCTTTGACAAGTGGCTCTACAAAGAGAGCGAAGCCATGATCAAAGCCTATGGCAATCACCCGTCTTTCACGTTCATGGCCTACGGCAACGAGCCCGGCGGGAAGAACCAGAATCAGTTTCTGGGCGACTTCGTGACCTACTGGAAGAATCACGACCCGCGACGGCTGTACACCACTGCCGCCGGCTGGCCGATACTTCCACAAAGCGACTATTACAGCACACCGGCACCGCGGATTCAGCAGTGGGGTCAGGGCGTGGGCAGCCGGGTCAACGCAAAGCCGCCGGAGACGATGACCGACTACAGCGACTTCGTCCAGCAGCACAAGGCCCCAGTGATCAGCCATGAGATCGGCCAATGGTGCGTGTACCCGAACTTCGACGAGATGAAGAAATACACCGGCCTGCTCAAGGCGAAGAGCTTCGAGATCTTCCGCGAGCAGCTCGAACGCAACGGCATGCTGCCCCAGGCCCGCGATTTCCTCATGGCCTCGGGCAAGTTGCAGACTCTGTTGTACAAGGAGGACATCGAGTCGGCCCTTCGCACTCCCGGTTTCGGCGGATTCCAATTGCTCGACCTGCACGATTTCCCCGGCCAGGGCACCGCGCTGGTCGGCGTGCTGGACCCCTTCTGGGGTGCGAAAGGATATGTCACCGCCGAGCAGTACCACCGATTCTCCGGGCCGATTGTCCCACTAGCCCGGCTGGAGCGGCGCATCTTCAAGGCCGGCGAAGAGTTGCACGCCCGCATCGACCTGGCGCACTTCGGTCCCAGGGACCTGAAGGACACCCAGCCGCAGTGGACGCTCCGCGATTCCGCCGCCGCTGTCATGGATAAGGGCCGCCTGGCCCGGCAGACGATCAAGGCCGGGACGCTCAGTACGCTGGCCGAAGTGAATATCGAGCTGGACGACGTCAAGCGCGCCAGAAGCTGAACCTTGAGGTCAGCATCCCCGGCACGGACGCAGTCAACGATTGGGACCTCTGGGTTTTCCCCAGGGACGTACCGACAGAACCAACCAAAGACATCCTGGTCACACGTGAGATGAACGACGAGGCGGCCAAGCGTCTCGCTGAGGGCGGGAAGGTCCTGCTGCTTCCTCTGCCTGCGACGATCCGGAACGATGAGAAACATCCGATCACGATGGGCTTTTCGAGCATCTTCTGGAACACGGTCTGGACGAATTGGCAGCCGCCGCACACGCTGGGCATCCTGTGTGACCCGAAGCATCCGGCCCTCGCACAGTTCCCCACCGAGTACCACTCCAACTGGCAGTGGTGGGAGTTGATGCACGACACGGCCCCATTCATTCTCACGGATCATCGTGACCTTCAGCCTGTCGTGCAGGTTGTGGACGACTGGGTCACCGCCAGAAAGCTGGCTCTCGTGTTCGAAGCCCGCGTCGGCAAGGGCAAGCTCCTGGCATGCAGTTGCGACCTGGTCAGCGACCTCGACAACCGCCTCGTGGCCCGGCAGATGCGTCACAGCCTGCTGACGTACATGGCCGGCACGCGGTTCGACCCCAAGTGCAGCATGACGACTGAACAACTGGCGGAACTCTGGAGGCAACCCAGCGCCTTGCAGAAGCTCGGTGCAACCGTCACGGCGGACAATCATCACCCAAACCACGCCCCGGAGTTGGCGATCGATGACAATCCTTCCACCATCTGGCACACGAACTGGGAGCCGATGGCGCAGCCGCCCCACCATCTGATCCTCGACGTGAAGAAATCCGTCCGCATATCGGGTCTGACCTATCTTCCCAGACAGGACATGACCAATGGCCGTATCGCGCGCTACGAGATCTACGCTAGTCCCGACAGCGAGAACTGGGGTGAGCCGGTCGCGGAGGGCGCATGGCCCAACGACGCTGAACGCAAGACCGTCCGCTTCGACGAACCGCACGACGCAAGGTTCATCAAGCTTGTCGCGTTGAGCGAGGTCAGTGGCCAGTCCTTCACCTCGGTGGCGGAACTAGGGGTTATTTTCGAATGACGCCGGCGCGTGACCGGCTTGCAAGGAAATGGAGACGACCATGAATCGACATGCACGCAGAATAATGACTAGTGCGATCACGACTCTTTACCTGTCTCTGGCTCTCACATGCGTGGCGAGTGGCGCCCGTGAGACAGTCAGCATCATTCCCCTGCCCGTTTTCATCGAGTACGGTGAAGGGACGTTCTCTATTACGCCATCGACGCGGGTGGTTGCTGAGGGTAACGCGGCGGCCGAGGCAGCCAAGCTCGTAGACGCCTTGGCGCCGGCTATGGGATTTCGCTTGAACGTCGTCCAGGATTCGTCCGCTGTCAAGAACACCATACGGTTAAAAATCGAAGCGAACATGGCAGATCGGCTCGGGGAAGAGGGATATGGGCTTGTCGCGACGGCTGAATCGATCACGATCCAAGCCGCCGGGCCGGCAGGATTGTTCTACGGCGCTCAGACCTTGCGGCAGTTGCTCCCACCGGCCAATCTGAGCAAGCAGAAGGCTGAAGGAGTCGAGTGGACGGTGCCGACCGTGCGCATCACTGATTATCCGCGGTTTCAGTGGCGCGGGCTGTTGATCGATCCGGCCCGGCACTTCATCCCCGTGCGGGAGGTCGAGAAGTTCATCGACGTGATGGCCCTGCACAAGTTCAATCGGCTGCAGATCCACCTGACCGACGACCAGGGCTGGCGGATCGAGATCAAGAAGTACCCGCAGTTGACCGCGACGGGCGCGTGGATGGACCTGACGACGATATGGAACGGGGGCAAACCGAAAGATGACGGCGAGCGGCCGGGCGGGTTCTACACGCAGGACGAGATCCGGCACTTGGTTCGCTACGCCGCCAAGCGATATATCACAATCGTGCCCGAGATCGAGATGCCCGCCCACACGGGGGCAGCGATCGTCTCCTACCCGCAGCTCGGCTTGTACCCGGAGAAGCTGAACGCTCTTCCGCCGGACAAGCGATGGACGGCCCACGAGGCAGTCCTCGCCCCGCGAAGGCAAAGCGTCGCCTTCATGCAGGACGTGTTGACGGAAGTGATGGAGCTGTTCCCGAGCAAGTACATTCATATCGGGGGCGATGAGGCCAATATCGAGCACTGGAAGAAATGCGAGGAGATGCAGGCCCTGATCCGGGAGTTGGATGTCAAGGACGAAGCGGGGCTGCATAGCTGGTTCATCGCACAGATGGATTCGTTCCTGGCCTCGCATGGCCGCCGGCTGATCGGCTGGGACGAGATTCTCCAGGGCGGCCTGGCGCCGGGGGCGACGGTGATGAGCTGGCGAGGAGAGGACGGAGGCATCACCGCGGCCAAGGCCGGACACGATGTCGTCATGGCCCCGACTTCCCACACGTACTTCGACTACTACCAGGGTCCACCTGAGAAGGAACCAAAAGCCATCGGCGGGCTCATCCCCCTCGACAAGGTGTATCAGTATGAGCCGATTCCCGCCGTGCTCAATGCTGAGCAGGCCAGGCACGTGCTCGGCGGACAGGCACAGCTCTGGGGCGAATTCATCACCAACGCCAGTCACCTGCAGTACATGACCTATCCCCGGGCCGCGGCGATGAGCGAAATCCTCTGGTCGCCTCAGGCGGACCGGAACTACGACGTGTTCCTGACCCGGCTTGCCGAGCACGCGAAGCGGTTCAAGGCGATGGAGGTGAACTACCGCCCTTTTGACAAAGCGCCGATGAGCCGACCCAGCCACACGAACGGCCAGGCGTCATCGGCGGCACGCTCATTACTCGCACGGTTATTGCCCGAGCACGCAGACCGCTTCACCTTTGAGGCGATCCCGGCGGAGCAGGGGCAGGATGTTTTTGAGATCGAGAGCCGCGACGGCAAGATCGTTATTCGCGGCAATACCGGCGTCGCCATGGCGACTGGCCTGAACTGGTACCTCAAGCACTACTGTCACTGTCACACTTCGTGGTACGGCCGCCAACTCGACCTGCCCGACCCGCTGCCGGTAATCCAGCCGAAAGTGCGGCAGACAAGCTGGGCGAGATACCGCTACTTCCTGAACTACTGCTGTTTCGGGTACTCCCTGCCTTGGTGGGATTGGAGCCAGTGGGAGGAGTTGATCGACTGGATGGCGATGAACGGCGTCAATATGCCGCTGGCGGTGACGGGCCAGGAGGCGGTCTGGCAGGCCGTATGCAAGCGGCTGGGGATGACCGATGAACAGGTCACTGGATTCCTGGCCGGCCCGCCGTACTTGCCGTTTCAGTGGATGGGCTGCCTCGATGGCTGGGGCGGTCCCCTGCCACAGAGTTGGATCGATCGGCACGAGGAACTGGCCAAAAAGATTCTTGCTCGCCAGCGGGAGTTGGGTATGACGCCGGTCTTACAGGGCTTTACCGGGCACGTGCCATCGCCAATCGCCGGGCAATATCCTCAGGCAAAGCTCCACCGCATCCGCTGGATCGAATGGGAGACATGCCTGCTCGATCCGCTCGACCCGCTGTTCGCCAGGCTCGCGGCGATATATCTTGAGGAACAGGCCAAGCGATTCGGCACGGACCATCTGTATGCCGCCGATACCTTCATCGAGATGCAGCCGCCGAGCAATGACCCGAATTATCTGGCGGATCTGGCGCGAGCCATCTTCCGCGGCATGACGGCAAGCGACCCGCAGGCCGTGTGGGTCCTGCAGGGCTGGCTCTTCGTCCACAATCCGAGTTTCTGGAAGCTGCCCCAGGCTCGGGCCATGTTCGGCGCCGTGCCCGACGACCGCATGGTCGTACTCGATCTCATGTGCGAGCAGACGCCGGCCTGGGACAAGACCGAGGCCTTCTGCGGCAAGCCGTGGCTGTGGTGCAATATCGAGACCTTCGGCCGCTCCGTCCATCTCAGTGGCGCGCTGAGCAGGATCGGCCAGGACCTTCCGGCTCTTCGATGCGAGCCTCGCTCCGGCAAACTCTCCGGCCTGGGCTTTGTCAACGAAGGGCTTGGGTACAACCCGGTCGTATACGATCTGATGTTCGAGATGGCCTGGCGGGATGGACCGGTCGATCTCAAGCAATGGATCAGCGAGTACGCATGGCACCGTTACGGCCGGGACAATGAGGACGCCCGACGCGCCTGGGAGATCTTGCTGGACGTCGTCTACGATGGGGCCCACTACACCCGTTCCATCGTGGACCAGGGGCCGCAAGTCCAGACCGCGGCCGCACAGGCGCCGTATAACAATGTGCGATTAGCTGGCGCATGGCAGGCTTTGCTTGCTGCGGCAGACGACTTGGGGAACGTGGACACATTCCGCTTCGACCTCGCCAATGTGGCACGGCAGGTGTTGTCGAATCACGCGGCTGTGCTTCACGCCGCAATGATGAAAGCGGCGAAGGATAAGAATGTTCAGGCATTTAATGATGCATCGGTACCCTTCCTGCAACTGATCCGCGACGTGGACGAGTTGCTGGCAACGCGCAGGGAGTTCCTGCTCGGTAGCTGGCTCGAAGACGCCAGGCGTTGGGGCACGACGGACGCTGAGCGGGCACGGTTTGAGTGGAACGCCCGACGCGTCCTGACGCAATGGGGCCAGACCGCGGCGCTCGATGACTACGCCCGCAAGGAATGGTCCGGCATGCTCAACGGATACTATCTCAAACGCTGGGAGTTGTTCCTGCGTGACTTCGTCGAATCGCTCAAGAGCGGCCAACCATTCGATGACAAGGCGTTCCAGGCCAAGAGCGGAAAATGGACGGCCGACTGGTCGGACCAGGGGGACACGTATCCGACGCAACCCCAGGGGGACAGCATCGAAGTGGCAAAGAAGCTGTGGGCAAAATACGAGAAACAACTCCGCTAAGGACCTGCATGAGACCAACGTTGTTAGTTCTGGCCGCGGGATTGGGCACGCGTTACGGCGGGCTCAAGCAGATCGACTCCATCGGTCCGCACGGCGAGACGATCATCGACTATTCCATCTACGATGCGATCCAGGCCGGATTCGGCAAGATGGTGTTTGTGATTCAGCATTACTTCGAGGACGCGTTCCGGGAGAAGGTCAGCAGCAAGTTCGACCGCTTCGTCGAGACCATGTATGCCTACCAGGAGCTGGATGCCTGTATTGGGAACTTCAAGCTGCCCGCGCATCGCGACAGGCCCTGGGGAACCGGCCACGCGATCCTCGTCTGTCGGGACCTGATCCGCGAGCCATTCGCCGTAGTGAACGCCGACGATTATTACGGCGTCGATTCCCTCACGACAATCGCGGATTTTCTGGCCGGCGAGGACGTCACCGACACTGATTACGCCATGGTCGGATACATCCTGCGAAACACCCTGAGCGAGCACGGGGGCGTGTCCAGAGGCGTTACACAGTACGATGAGCACATGTTCCTCAAGAGGATTGTCGAATGCAAGAAGATCGAAAAGGCCGGGGCCGGCGCTCGATACCTCGACGGCGATGGGACATCCCGTGCGCTGACCGGCGATGAGATCGTCTCGATGAACCTCTGGGGATTTCAGCCCTCGATCTTCTCCCACCTCCAGGTGCAATTCGAGCGATTCCTTCGCGATCACGGGAGCGAGGCGAAGACGGAAATGTACATCCCCTCCGTCGTCGATGCGCTCATCGCCTGCGGCCAGGCCAGGGTCAAAGTCCTTCAAACGCACGATACGTGGTTCGGGGTCACCTGGCGTGAGGACCGGGACCTGGCGATGAAGTGCATCCACAGGTTGATCGCGGAAGGTGTCTACCCGGAAAGGCTCTGGGGATAGCGATGCAGCACGATCTCAATCACATCGCGAAACAATTTCGCCTGTCGGGTAAGCCAGCGGAGATCAAGCCTCTGACCACCGGGCACATCAACGACACGTTCATTCTGACTGCGCAGGAGAAGGGCCACGCCACCCGGTACATCCTTCAGCGGATCAATCACGCGGTATTCAAAGAGCCTGTCCCTACGATGGACAACATCCTGCGCGTCACGGAGCACCTCCAGAAAAAGACGATTCAGAGCGATCCGGAATTAGCCGCTCGCCAGTTGACGGTCGTCAGCACGCACGACGGCCTCGGCTACCACCAGGACACGGGCGGAAATGTCTGGCGGGTATACAACTTCGTCGAGGACGCCGTCACGCACGATACCCTGGCATCCACGGAGCCGGCCTACGAGGCGGCCCGCATGTTCGGCTGGTTCCAGAAAATGCTGATCGACCTTCCGGGCCCCCCGCTGCATGAGACGATCATCGGCTTTCACGACACGCCTCGCCGCCTGCAGGTCTTCCACGACGTGCTGAAGGCCGACAAGTTCAACCGGGCAAAGGACGCCAAAGCGGAGATCGACTTTCTGCTCCATTACGCCGGAATCTGCGACGTCCTGACCGATCTCGTGAAGGAGGGCGAGATCCCCGTCCGGATCGCGCACAATGACGCCAAAATCAACAACGTGATGCTGGACAAGCGGACCGGCCGGGGCGTTTGCGTGATCGACCTCGACACCGTCATGCCCGGCCTGTCGATCTTCGATTTCGGCGACCTCGTGCGGACCGCCGGCTGCCGAGCAGCGGAGGATGAACGCGACCTCTCGAAAGTCGTTGTCAGCTTCTCCATGTTCTGCGCCCTCGTTCGTGGATTCGTGAGCGGAGCGGGCGAATTCCTCACGCCCGCTGAACGCGAACACCTGGTCTTCGGCGCCAAGCTCATCACATTCGAGCAGTTCATCCGGTTTCTGACGGATTACCTCAATGGCGACGTGTACTACAAGGTCCACCGCGAGGGCCACAACCTGGACCGCTGCCGTACACAGATGGTGCTGGTGGAGTCGATCATGGACCAGGAAAAAGCCATGAACGCCCTGGTCGAAAAGGTCTTTCAAAGCACCCCCGGGCACACAGTTTGAAAGGGACGACGCATGGCAGCAATATGGTGGAAACGAGATCTCGCCTGCTGGACGATCTTGATCGGACTGTCCACTGTCGATAGTGTCAAGGCGGGAGGTCCTGTCGAGTACCCTGGCCGGGCTCCTGGAGAGGCAATCGCTTTTGCCGAAGAGGGGAACATCCTCTTGCACAACGACACCCTGGAATGCAGGTGGACTGTCACAGATGGACATCTCAAGCCCTTCCACATCTGGCACAAAGGTTCTGTCGCCCTATGGTTGCGGGAGAGAGAGTGCTTTCAACTGCGATTGAAGGACGGGCGAACTGTAAAAGCGTCTGACCTCAAAGTCGTGCGCGGGCCGGATATTGACAGCCCCCGGCCAGACCCTAAGGTTGAAGCTAGCGACAGCGGCAAGCGGATCAGCGTGGTCATGGCCACATCAGATGATAGTCTCGTGGTTCGGTGGCGTGCCGAACTGCGTAACGGCTCCAACTACGTTCGTCAGTACATATCGCTTGCATCGAAAAACGCTGCCGATGTCAGGGAAATTGTCCTGATGCAATTGGGAGCATCGGAGGCAAAACCGGTGGGCACGCTGGATGGCTGCCCTGTCGTAGTCGCCAACATGTTCTTTTTCGCCTTCGAGCAGCCGCTATCCAGGATTCGAACAGTTGACTCGGAACTCCAATGCAGCTTGCCTCGAACAACCTCGCTAATGTCAGGAAACGAGGAGACGTACAGTTCAGTGATGGGCGTGGCTCCGAAGGGGCAGCTTCGCCGGGCGTTCCTGTATTATGTTGAGCGGGAGCGGGCACAGCCCTATCGGCCGTTTCTTCACTACAATAGCTGGTACGATATCGGCTATGGTGGCGAGAAGATACTGGAGGGCGATGCTCTCAAGGTGATCGATCTGTTTGGCAAGGAGTTGATCGAAGGGCGGAAGGTTGTCTTGGACTCGCTCGTGCTGGATGATGGCTGGGACAATCCGGCGACGCTGTGGCAATTCCATGACGGCTTGCCCAACGGGTTCGCGCCGCTGCAACAGATGGCGGCGAAGTATGGATCGACGCTCGGCGTGTGGCTGTCGCCCTGGGGCGGGTATGGAAAATCCAAAGAGCAGCGGATGAAGTATGGCGAGCAGGAGGGATTCGAGACGAATAAACGCGGCTTCTCTCTGGCGGGGCCGAAGTACTATGGGAGATTCCGTGACGCGTGCATGAAGATGCTGCGCAACTACGATGTGAACTATTTCAAGTTCGACGGCATCAGCGGAAGCGGCGCGCCCACGGGGGCCGAGCCGGAGTATGCCGGGGACGTAGAGGCCCTGCTGCGGCTGATCACCGATCTGCGCGACGCAAAGCCCGATCTCTTCGTCAACGTCACGACCGGCACGTGGTCTTCGCCCTACTGGTTGTGGTACGCGGACTCGACCTGGCGGTCGGGCAATGACTGGGGCACGTGCGGCTGGGGCTCCAAACGCCAGCAGCAGATCACGTACCGAGACAACGAGACTTACCACAACGTCGTGCTGCGAGCGCCCTTGTACCCGATCAACTCCCTCATGACCCAGGGCGTCATGTTCGCCAATCACGGGCTGCCCGATGAGCCGGAAGGTCTGGTGGGAGACATCCGTGCGTTCTTCGCCAGCGGCACGAATTGCCAGGAACTGTACCTCACGCCCTCTCTGCTGGATGCGGCGGCTTGGGACGCACTGGCCGAGGCGGCGAAATGGTCGCGCGATAATGCCGACACTCTCGTGGATACGCACTGGATCGGCGGCGACCCGATCAAGGGCGAAGTGTACGGCTGGGCCTCCTGGTCCAAACGCAAAGGCATCATCGGCCTGCGCAACCCCAGCGACAAGCCCGGCAGAATCACCCTCGACATCGGCAAAGCCTTCGAGCTTCCCGAAGGGGCTGCTCAGAAGTGCTCCCTGAAAAGCCCATGGAAGAGCGATGCCGCAGCCCCAGCGGTCGAATTATCAGCAGGCAAGGAACATGCGTTCGAGCTGAAGCCCTTTGAGGTCCTCGTATTCGATGCGACGCCAAGGCAGTGACCCCAGTGCTCAAAGCGCAGGTTCCAGATCGCGGATGGCGTTAACATGTAGGGTGGGTTCTCAACCCACGCGTGAAGGGATGTTTCACTCGAAGAACCGCGTGGGTCAAGGACCCACCCTACGAGCAGCTCAAGGGTATTTTCATCTTCCTGCGATGGATCGAAGAGCCGTGAATGGCTGCGATTGCCGTCGTCACCCGGCAGTATTGATATGACGCATCAGGGGCGGAAGGTCTCGGCGAGTTCTGCCATCGTCTCGTAGTTCTTCAGGATTCGCGGGCAGATATGCCTGCCGTTCGGGGCGGACGAAGGCATCAGGACGAAACCCCTGCCCTGTCCCTGGGTCCCCTCCGCGAGGGCTTTTTCTACAACCTTGTGGAACTCGACCGGCTCCATCAGCTCGATGTCGCAAAGCTCAATGTTGCCGAAGAGCACGAGCCGGTCGCCGTACCTTTGGCGCACATAGTCCAGCTCGACGTCTCCCTGCGGTGGCGGCTCGATGGGATCGGTGGCGTCGGCGCCCATGGCCACAATGTCGTCGAGAATGGCCCGGAGCCGGCCGTGACAGTGGACACGGGCGAAGCCGCCGTGCTTCTGGATGGCCTTCACCATGGGCCCCGTGTAACGGACGACATACTCCCTGAACAGATGCGGCGGCAAGAACGGCTCGGCCGCATACTCGGGGCCGTACACCCGCCACAAGTGCCCCGGGAATGCCTCGGACACGCGCTGTGTCCTGGCGAGCAGGAACTGCGAGAGTCGCTCCAGGAGGCGGTGGAAGAGCCTCTGCTCCGTCATTGCGAGGACAACAAAATCCTCCATGCTGAACAGGGACGCCGCCGCACAAATGGGGTCCTCGGTGTCAACCATGACAATACCGCGGTCGCCGAGCCGGCTGTCCTCGTCGATGAGCCTGGCGATATCGATCTCCTCCGCAAAGAAATCGTCGGGCAGTTGAAGATAGGCTTGCAGGTCCTCAACGTTCTTGAGCAGGTGCTCCGTCGTCCAGACCGTATCTACGTCAGGATTGCGGCGTCGGACAGATGATAAGGTTCTGCCGCCAACGCGAATCGTCACGCGAGTGCAACGCCAGCGATCTTCTGCGTACTGATGTGTCCGTACGAGATCGGATCGAAGGTTGGGGGCCCGAATCATTTCAGATTTCGGATTTCGGATTTCGGATTCGGGCCCCGGCGCCACTCCGCACTCCGCACTCCGCACTCCGCAATTCCCTACCGCCGTCTGTGGGTCCCACGACCGGGCTCTCACCGCGCTTCGCATCCGGATCAGGTCGGTGCGCTCCTCGGCCAGTTGCAGCAGCGGCCGCCAGGAGGGATCGCTGTACACGTTGAGTGGATCGGGATCAGCCGGATCAATCGCGAATCCGCCGACCTCGTAGAAGTTGACAGCCGGGCGATCCACCGGTCGGCCTTGCAGGGTGGCCATCAGTCTCTCACGTCTGCTCATCATGTCTGTCATACGCTACTACTGAGATAACGCCGGTGACGGGTGGCAGCGGCAAGCGCAGCCCGCGGAGCTTGCCGATGGTGTTCCGCCGCATGAGAGAGCCATCGGCAAGCTTGCGCTTGCCGCTGCCACCCATACTCAACGGAGTGAGACCTTCGCAGACGCGCTGTCACTTTGTCTCCTGCAACGCTGTGGCACAGAGTTGGCGATGTTCGTTCTGCTCGTCGCCGCCTTCGATGCCCGCCGCGCCCTGCTTCCAGGCCGATCTCGCGTCGTCCAGGCGGCCGAGGAGTTGGAGCGCCTTTCCCCTCCAGTATTGCGCTGTGGCCTCTCTCGGCCTGTTCGACCGGCCGACGCCGATGTTTTCCGGATACGCCAGGGCGGCTTCGAAGTCATGCAGCGCCCCCGCAAGGTCCTTGTCGTCAAGGCGGGCCCGGCCGCGCTTCATGTGCGCCCGGTAGTAGAGGTCCCACGTGATCGTCTGACCCTCCCAGTTCACGAAGTACGGCGTCGATTCGAGCAGCTCGATCACCCGGCTGTACTGCTGCTCATCCAGGTACGCCTGCGCGAGCATGATGATGATATCCGCGCGAGGCAGCTTCTCATGAGGCGTCGATTCCAGGATGCGGATCGCGTCGGGGCGTCTATCCTGCGCCATGACGATCTCCGCCAGGTCGCGGTACAATGTCTGATCCCTCGGCCGAGCCTCAATCGCCTTCTTGTAGAATCGCTCCGCCGCGGCCAGATCCTCTGCCGCCGCCCAGGCATTCAGTCCTAGATTGCGGTAGGCGACGCTCAGAGACGGGTCCAGCTCGGCCGCCTTTTGCCAGTGCTCCCCGGACTCCGCCGGACGGCCAAGGTGAGCGTACAGATTCCCGATATGGAGATGCGCGTAGGCATCCCCCGGATTCTCGCGAATTGCATATTTCAGGATTTCCAGTTCCTCCGGACGCGAAGGAAACACGTAGTCTTTGCAGGTTTGGGCCGCCTGCTTCAGCCATGTCCGTGATGTCCCCTCATCGTTCTGTAGAGAAGCGAGCCACGCGAGATAGTAAAGCGGCAGAGGACTGCGTTCGGCCTGAGGAACCGCATCCACGCAAGTGGCGGAAAGAACCTTCGCCGCTTCCTTCGCCAATCCCGCCTCGGCAAAGACGAGGCTGGTCTCCAGTATCTCAAACTCGTCTTCACCTACGAAAGCCCAGGCCTCTTTCACAAAGCGGTTCATTTCCTTGTCGCCCTGTAGCGCGAGCAGCGCTCTTGGCACAAGGCTGGTAGGCTGTTGTGCGACGGCTTTCCGTGCTTGCACAACTGCGGCACGAGTATCCCCTTTGGCATACAGGGCCAGCAACCAGTGGTCGCGGGCAACTGTGTCCCGCGCGTCCATGCGGACCGCCTTTTCAAAGGCATCGTGGGCCTCTCGGCGATCTCCCAGCGCCATATGGGCCCGGCCGGCAAGATCGAGAGCCAGCGAGCCGGTCCCGGCGCATCGGGTCGCCTGACGGGCACAGCGAAGCGCCTCTTTTGCATCGCCCGTCTTCAGGTGGGTCACGCCCAGGAAATACCATGCGAGGCCATCCCCGGGATCTCGCTCGACGGCCTTCTGCAGCCGTCCTGTCGCGGACTCGTAGAGCGCCGCCTCCAGGTCGAGCACGCCCAAGCCACGCAGCGCCGGTGCGTATGCGGGATCAACCGCAAGGGTCTTTTCATAGTACTCGCGGGCCCTCTTGCGATTCGTCCCGAGATCGTGCTTCTGGCCCCTCAGGTACTTCTCCTCGACAGTCAGCTCGGCCTCGGGCTTATCCATGAGTCTGGATACCTGCGGCGGACTCAGCTTGGCGATGGGCAAAGGCGTCGTGAAGGTCGCCAGGATACTTCCGCTACTGCTCCTAACCGTCACATCGACCGGCGTGTTCGCGTCCGCCGACACGATCACGACCTGCGGCTCCATTGGAGACAGGTCCAGCCGCTTCGTGACGCCCTCGGCTCCCTTCGGACGGATCGAACAGGTGGCATCGGAGAATTTCCCCGTCGCCAGCATACGAAGCTCAAGCTGCCTGTCTTTGCGGATCGTCTGGACAGCCAAGTCCCTTGTGGCGAACTCGAATCCCTCGCCAAGACCATGAATCGGGTACCACCACTCGCGCCAGGCGACCACCTGCCTCGGTGCGAGCATGCCGTAATCGGATTGCGTCGGCAGAGGACCGCTCTGGATTTCGATGTAAGGGCCATCCTCGTCGGTGAGGTTCTGCTGGCACACCAGGCCGAACTGCGACGTCCCCCACGTCCAGGCCTTCTTGCCGACCAGCTCGTAATGGTCCGCCACCTGCACGACACCCCGGTCCGCGTCCACGTCGTAGCCCCCGAAGAAATCGTAGGTGCAATCCACCGAGAAGATCGACGACGGCGAATCGTAGTTCTTGAGCCAGGACAGATCCTTGCCCTCGTGAATGGGCCAGGAGAAGAACCGGACGCCGTTATGGTCGGTCCCGAGCGTCATGGGATAGATGAACCGGGTCCCCTGCCGGCATGGGAACGCGGTGCAATTCCAGAAGTAGTAAGGGTTTACGGCGTCGATGGGGTTGGAAATGCGGATCTGCTCATCGAGATAGGCCCGGCCGGGATGCAGCGTCACGCGGACGGTCCAGCGGGTCCGCAGGGTCTTTTCGAGGTTGCTCACCTCGAGGTAGGCCGAGCCGTCCGGATTCGTCCCGACCAGGGCATCGACGGGCGAGACAATCGTCACCGTGTGCACCTGCGGTCCGGCGTTCCATTCCACACCGCCGCTGATGAACGCCCCGCGCATGGCGATCATGCTCGGCTTGATCACCCGGTTAAGGTGAAACGTCTCCTTGCCTTCGGTCTTGTCCAGCACGGAATGGAGCCGCCCGCCCAGTTCCGGCAGGCAGGTCACTTTCAGGTACTCGTTCTCCAGGAACAGCGCCTTGTACGTGCGGTCCTTCTTCTCCCGGGACAGATGGTCCTGCATCGTGTACGGATACACAATCGCCCCCTTCACGGTCGTCGAGAGCTTGATCTGGTCCTCCAGGGCCCAGAACTTCGGGTTGACGTCCTCCTCCCAGCCATAGGTAGGGATCGTGACCGTCCCCTCCCAGGCCCTGGCCTTCGGCTTCGCCCACCCCGGCCCCGCCTGAACCAGAATCAGGACCACAAAACAGATACAGACAGACAAGTTGCGTTGAATGCTGCTCATAATCGCCGCTCCGCATCCCATCAAGTGCACAACTCCTGAATTCCGTCACCCGGCCAAAGCCGATCCATCCCGACCGACCCGCCGGTACCTTGATGAGAATCCTACTGCGAACCGCCCCCGCTGCAAAGCCTTTTCCCCGTCACCCCGGTTTGCCTGTTCGGGGCCGCCTCGGGCCTACTGCCAGCGAAGCTGCTTCAGTTCCTCTTCAGTCCGAATGAACTTGACGGTCCCATCATTCAGGAGAACGGAGCCGCCCCTGGGAAAGTGATTGTCAAACGTAAACAACTCCGGGCCACCATGCTGATTCCATCCATCTCTCGTCTCAAACAAAAGGACCGTATCGGGTGGTGAACTCGGCTGGCAATCCGGATTCATCGCATAACTGCATTTGCCTCGGCGCATACTGGAACACGAGAAATGGCCAGCAGCAGGAGACGGAGACGGGAAGTCGCGACGCCGCCTCCAATCGACAGACTCTTGGCGGACAGGCTTGCGCAGAACATCGCACCAGTTGGCTGGCGGAGGGTATCTCCCACTCATGTATTCAAACATGAACCGATGCAGCAACAACAGATTCCGCGCACACATGGCGCGATGTATAAGCGGGCTCAATTCAAGGCTGTAGCTTCCTGGCCCGTCATTCCAGACGTTGACTCGGAATCTGCGCCCGTCATTAGTCACCATGAGATCCGGCCGATACAAGCGGAGGGACGCCAACGGCTCGTTACCTCGAAAGCATCGAACCTCTATGTACTTGGCTTCATCCCCCGGGCCCGCGTTGCCGTTCAGAACGGCTATCGGACGGAGAGTGCGTCTGACAGACTCGATGAGCATCTGATCGTTGATGATGAACGGTTCGTGCGATTGGAGCCTGTCCATCTCTTTCGAACTGAAGATATCGGGGCTCATGGGATACCACCTGAAGTAGTCCCATATAGATGGGTAGTACTCGATCTCGACCCGCGTACAATCACTGGGGATAGGCGCAAGCAACGCGGGTGGCTCGACCTCGACCCGCGTAGAATCGATGGGAACAGGATTAGGCAACTCGTTTAGCTCAACCTCGGCCCGCGTAGAATCACTGGGAATAGGTGTAGACAACTTGTCTCGATGCAGCAGGACCGCAATAAGGAGACAGAGTACCACAGCCCCAAGCACACTGAGCTTGAGCCATAGTGCCTTTCCTCGGGTACTGCCATCCGCAAGTGTCGTATCCGCGACCATGACTGCTCTCGATCTCAATAGCGCAACAGTTCGGAGGCCACAACCTCAGTGTACGCCCAAACCTGCGGAAATGCAAGCCGAGAGGCGGGACACCGGAGGGTAGCCACGTATAAGTCATTCAGCCGCAAGAGCTTAGAAAGCATCTCAATGTATTGTCGCTATCTAACGAAACTTCCTGCAACATTTCGGCCCCTGGAGCGTCTATCTATAGGATAGGGTCTGGTGACCACGTCTCACCGATCCGCCGGCGCGCCCAGGCAGGCCGGATGGCCCCGTTCAAATCAAAAATCAAACATCAAAAATCAAAATTCCCGGAGGGTCTTCCATGCCCCGCGAGACACGCCTGCCGGCCGACCGACGGAACGCAGTGAAATCCGGGGGCCGTCACTGGGCGGACAGCAACAAGGCGGTTGTGCGAAACAAAGCCAATTATGGGGCGGACGCCCTGGGATTGCGGAGTGCGGAGTGCAGATTGTGGAGTGCGGAGTACGGGCCGAATCTGCGAAACAAAGCCAATTCCAGAGACAGTCGCCGGGAATCCAGGAGCCGTCTTGCGAAACAAAGCCAATTCGGCTGCGGCGCGTCCTGCGAAACAAAGCCAATTCCCGGGGGTTGTCGCCGGGCGGGCCAGGAGTTGGTGTGTGAAACAAAGCCAATTCGGCGAGAGACGGATAGACGCTAACCTCTGTTTGGAAAGGGGGTTATAAAAGAAGACACGGATCATTCCCCGGTGAGAAACAAAGCCAATTTGGCCTGGCCGGTTTGTAGTGTGCCTTTAAGGGCATCGAGAGTTGTACGGGCGGGTTTCAAACCCGCCCCTACGAGCAGGGCCCATTGTGCGAAACAAAGCCAATTTCTCATGGCTGGCGACCCTTCAGCCGCGGGCCGGGTGTGCGACTAATTTTCGTGGGGATCGTATGGCCTGTGGGCAGTTGGACAGCGTATGATGAGAATGGAATTATTCAGTCATTCAGTCATACAGCAAGGAAGTACTCATGCACGAGAAGCTCACTGCCTCACAGTTGAAAAAGGCGATGAGGGGAGAGGTCGATACCTTGATCGAGGACGTGGTCAAGGCCGTCAATCAGGCCCAGGCCGGACGCATCATTGCCGATAGCGAAGAACTCGTTCGCCAGGCCAGTGCGTTGTTTCGCCAGCGTCTCTATGAGAGAGCCCTTCAATTACGCCAGCAGCACAGTGAGGCGGCTTTTTCCCCCGATGCCCAGCGACGACGGCCCCAGGTACGAGAGTAAAGGCTGCCGTTCGATTGAGTATCTGACGGTCAATGGTCCTGTTCAGATCCGCCGCCGGGTCTATTGGAATCGCGGCAAGGGCTCCATCACCCCGGTGGATCAATGGCTGGGCATGAGCCACAGTCGCTACAGCGTGGGGGTTCGCCAGTTATGCTGCCGGGCGGCGGTCGGCAGTGACTTTCGCACCGCCGCCGAGAATCTGGCCTACGTCGGTCAATTGCACATCAGCCATGAGACGGTCCGCGGCCTTGTCGAGGGTGAGGGCCGGCAAGTCCTGACGCAGCAGCGTTCGGGGGCTCTGGGCCCCGACTGGGCGGCCGAGGACTGCCGGTCCGGACCGAACAAATCCACCTGCATCATCACCGGAGCCGATGGGGTTAAGGTGCCCTTGGTCACCCAGGTGGAGAAAGAGAAACGCCGCAAGCGACGGGCCCGTCGCCGTAAGGGCCAGCCCAAGCGTCGGCCGATGCATCCCGGCAGTGATCTGCCGTACAAGGAGTTCAAGATCGTGGCGTTCTACGATCCCTCGAAACAGCACCAATATGCCATCGGCACCAGCGGCAATGCCCAGACGCTGGGCCAGTTGATGCGTCAGCACGCCGGCCAACTCAAGCTGGATCAAGCCGCTCTGGCCTACTCGGTGAGCGACGGGGCCGAGTGGATTCGCAAGCAATACCACCTCCAATTGCCGATGCTCAAGGCCAACATCCTGGATTACTATCACCTGCGGGACAACGTGATCAAGGCCAGTCAAAGCGTCTATGGCCAAGGCAGTGTGCAAAGCCAGCATTGGCGTGAGCAGATCTGTGGCTGCTTCTTAGAGCAAGGCCCCGAGCAGGCCCTGGAGCAGATCCAAGCCCTGCGTAAGACGCTTCGAGCCGCCGACAAACGCAAAGCCCTGGAGCAGTTGATCAAGTTCATTGATGTCCGCCAGGAGATGACGCAGTATCCACAATTCAAAGCGGCCGGCTATGAGATCGGCTCGGGCCCGACAGAGGCCTTCTGCAAGACGTTGACGGTCCGGCTCAAAGGCCCAGGGATGCGCTGGGACAAACCCAATGCTGAGGCCATGATGGCCCTGGCGTCAGTGCGTTCCAGCCATCTATGGCATAACTACTGGGACATCCAACGCAAGATACCCGCCTGACCCCACGAAATGTAGTCGCACACCGGGCCGGGGCGGGGTCTGATAAGGCCGGTTTTCTGTTGCCACGAGGGCGGCGATCTGCTATCATACGGGGTGGTCATCTCTGCCAGCCATTCTTTGCCAAATTGCGGCATTTTGCAGGTCTTCAACGGTATAGGAGGTGCCTCGGTGGGCACGACACGGCAACGGAGGTTTCCCATTTGAAGGAGGACATCATGTGCAGAGCGGTGATTCGTCTGGTTGTGGTCCTTTCAATCCTGTCCTTTGTACCCTCTGTTCAGGCCCAACTGCCGGCGGGCTGGACGAGCATTGACGTCGGCGGTCCCGCGGCGGCCGGCAGCGCTCAGTATCAGGCGGCCACGGACTCGTGGACCATCAAGGGGGACGGCACCGGGATCATGGGCACGTCGGACCAGTTCCGCTACGTGTACAAGGAACTCACCGGCAACGGTGAACTGGTCGCGAGGGTGGCCAGCATCGATCCTCCTGTGACTGACTACTCTATGGCGGGCGTGATGATTCGCGTGGTGCCAAACATGGCCGGCTCGCCGTTCATCTTCATGGGGGTCAGCGTCAATTCGGACACCAGGGACCACGGGGTCATGCTTTTCTACCGGACTGCCGTCAGCGGCGTCGCCCTGGTGGAGAGTAGCGGGACGATGACCGCACCCTACTGGGTCAAGGTCACGCGGACCGGGGACACATTTGCCGGGTCTGTTTCGCCTGACGGAAAGACGTGGACGGAGGTGGGCAGCGACACCGCAGCCGGGATTCCCCCGAAGGTCTACATCGGCTACGCCGTCACATCGAATGTCGGCGGCAAGCTGGTGACAGCGGTGTTCGATAGAGGACCGGCCAAGGCATCAGAGCCCACACCGGCGGACAAAGCCATCAACGTGTCCTCGCCGCTGCTTCAGTGGACGCCCGGGGTCGCCGCCGCTTCCCACGATCTGTACTTCGGCGTCAACCCGACGCCGGGCCAGGCGGAATACGTGACCCGTCTGCCCCTCTCCCGGGCGGCGCATATCGCTACCCCTCTTCTGACCCCGGAGACGACCTACTACTGGCGTGTGGATGAGATCGGAACAGACGGCAAGACCGTCTACACGGGCGACGTCTGGAGCTTCACCTCAGCGCCTGCTGCCGCTTACGCGCCTCAGCCATGGGACAATCGCAAAGGGGTGGACGTCGAGGCCGACCTGGAGTGGCTGCCCGGGGCCGGCGCGGTGTCCCACGATGTCTACTTCGGCACGGACAAGGCGGCTGTCCAGGCGGGCGATGCGAGTGCTCGCAAGGGCAATCAGCCTATGATGACATTCGACCCCGGCACGCTCGCGGCGAATACCACCTACTACTGGCGGATCGACGAGCATCTCATCGACGACACGGTTCGGCCGGGCAACGTCTGGAGTTTCAAGACGGTTGGCCCGGGCCTCGGCGTAAAGGCCCAGTACTTCAAGGGCACCGAGGCCGAAGGCGCCCCCGTGCTGACGCAAGTCGAGAATTCTATCGACCACAATTGGGGCGGCGGAGAAATTGCCGGGGGGCTCAGTGACAACGTTTCGGCGATCTGGAAGGCCGATCTTGAGGTCCCCTTCAGTCAGACGTATCGACTGTTCGTCAACACCGACGACGGGGTCCGGCTCTGGCTGGACGGCCGGTTACTGATCAACAATTGGGGCAGCACAGCGGATGAGGTGGTGGAAGTGGATCTCGTCGCCGGCCAGATCTACCGCCTGCAGATGGACTGGCATGAGGACGGGGGCAGCGCCAAGGCCGCATTGTCGTGGCAGAGTCCGTCGATTGAAAAGCAGATCATCCCGGCCGGTCCCCTGCAGTTGCCGCTTCGGGCCACCACCCCGTACCCGACCAACACAGCCGTGAATGTCTATCAGGCCCCGGTGCTCCGTTGGAGCCCAGGTGAGAGCGCCACGCATCATGACGTGTACTTTGGCGACAATGCCGAGGCAGTGGCCAACGCGGACGCAACGACCGCAGACATTTATCGTAACCGCCAGGCGGCCGATGCCATGACGTTTGACCCGGGGACTCTGGACTGGGGCAAGACGTATTACTGGCGCGTCGATGAGGTCAACACGGCCGCCGCCGACAGCCCGTGGCGAGGCAGCGTCTGGAGTTTCACCACGGCCGCTTTTCTCGTCGTCGATGACTTCGAGAGCTACACGAATGAGGTCGGGAACCGCATATTCCAGGCCTGGCTTGACGGCTATGGCTACAGCGAGCCTGTGAATGTCCCCGGCAACGACACGGGCGCCGTCGTCGGGCATGACATCTGGAATGCGGACAGCCCGTACTACGGCGGCACCATCGCGGAGACCCGCATCGTCCACGGCGGCTCGCAATCCATGCCGATGGACTACAACAATGCGATCAAGCCGTACTACTCGGAGGCCGAGCGAACCTGGACTGCACCGCAGGACTGGACCGTCAACGGTATGAACACGCTGGTCCTCTACGTCCGGGGCAAGGCTCTCAACGGGCCCGCGTCGTTCTACGTCGCGATTCAGGACAAGAACAATCGCACAGCCGTTGCCACTCACCCGGATTCCACCGTGCTGACGGCAACGCAATGGGTCGAGTGGAAGATACCGCTGAAGAGGTTCAGCGATAGCGGCGTGACATTGTCGGCGATCAAGAAGATATACATTGGAGCCGGGGACCGCGACGCCCCGAAAGCGGGCGGCGCAGGCAGCGTGTACGTCGATGACATCCGAGTGATCAAGTCCGAATGATGCGCGGCGACGTGGACTCTCAGTAGGTTGCCTGTTCCGCGTACTCGGCGGCACGGAGTCGCCGCGTCCATGTGACCAGCGCCTGGAGCAATTGTCTGATCTTGTCGCGAGTGTGTCCGTCGGTCACTCTGCCGGACTGGTCGATTTTGTCCTCGCAGTACGAGACCATCACCTCCGGCCGGTTCACCGGATACATGTTCAGGAAGACGCACGCCCGGCGCAGGTCGTACTGGGCTCTGGCCGTCCCGATCATGCCGGGGGAGGCCCCCATAATGCCCAGCGGTTTGCCGTCGAAGACATTCTCCGCATACGGCCGGCTCGCCCAGTCGATCGCGTTCTTCAGAACGCCGGGGATGGAGTAGTTGTACTCGGGCGTGGCAATGAGAATGGCATCCGCGGCCCGGATGCCGGATTTGAACTCCTTCACTTTCGCGGGAGGGGCCGTGTCCAGGTCCTGGTTGAACGGAGGAATTCCTTCGAGGTCGAACGTCTCCAACTCGGCATCCTCGGGCACAAGCTCCAGGGCGGCACGCAGAATGGCCTTGTTGTATGAGCCCTTTCGCAGGCTGCCCGCGAATCCCAGGATCTTGACAATGTCGTTCATAGCTCACTCCTTTCCGTCGCCATGCATTCATAGATTGCCGAACCACGGCTCAGTGTAGCCGCTCCGGACGAAACGCCAATGAGGATTCTGCTCAATCACGGAGGCCGGGTGGCAGCGGCAAGCGGAGTCTGCGGAGCTTGCCGATGGTGCTATGGATCTGAGGAGCCATCGGCAAGCCGGCGCTTGCCGCTGCCACCCGGCACAATGCCCCAAAACCTGCACCGACACCTTCCGGTCATTGCGGACAATTGCACTTGAATGGAGCAGTCACGAGATTACAATCGGGGGACGAGAGTCACGGGCGGCGGGCGGACACCGTTGCCTATCGCCATCGATCAGTGTTGTTGCAGGGACCCCGAGGTCAAAAGAGTTTCTAAGGAGCGGTCTCATGGAGAAATCAGCCAGGTTGTCGCGACGAAATTTCATGCAGAGAACGTTGGGGACGGGTGTAGCGCTCGGGGCGCCGTTGATCCTTGGCACGACGGCCAAGGGGCAGGGCAGGACGTTCAAGCTGGGACTGATCGGCTGTGGCGGGCGGGGCCGCGGGGCGGCTGCCGATGCGCTGGAGGCGGGCAAGATTCTCGGCTTCAACGTCCAATTTGTGGCGGTCTCCGACTATTTCAAGGAGCGGGCCCTGCAGGCGGGAAAGGACCTGAACGTCCCACCGGAACGCTGCTTCGACGGCCCGGCGAGCTATCACGACCTGCTCGCAACCGATGTCCAGACGGTTCTGATGGCGCAGGCTCCGATCTTCCGGCCATTGCATCTGGAGGCGGCAGTCAAGGCAGGCAAGAACGTATTCATCGAGAAGCCCGTGGCAGTCGATCCGCCGGGGTGCCGGCGCGTGATCGCCGCCGGAGCGGAAGCGGAGAAGAAGGGTCTGGTGATCGTCGCCGGCACAGAGATGCGCCATGACTGGAACTTCATCAAGACCCACCAGGCCGTGGCGGTCGAGAAGGCACTCGGCAGGCTCTACGCAGGCCGGGTCTCCTTCTGCATCGCCAGCATGTTCTGGACCCACCCTATCAACCCGAAGACGCCGGACGACCTCGTGCGGACG
This sequence comes from Sedimentisphaerales bacterium, assembly GCA_963708075.1. GTDB lineage: Bacteria > Planctomycetota > Phycisphaerae > Sedimentisphaerales > Anaerobacaceae > PLanc-01. The sequence goes on along the minus strand of OY970194.1, from coordinate 856,947 downwards.
TGGCAAAACTGGATCTCGCTCTCGGGCGATCATCTCGTCGAGCAGCATGTCCACAATATTGATGTCGCCAATTGGTACTGTGGGGGCCCGCCGATCAGTGCCGTGGGATTCGGCGGCCGGGGCCGGCGCAATGCGGGCGACATGTACGACTTCTTCAGCGTGGACTACGACTATGGCGACGGCGTGCACATCCATTCCATGTGCCGGCAGATCAACGGCTGCTGGAACTGGACCGGGCATGACTTCGTCTATGAGAAGGGCCACACCAACGGCAGCGATCACCCGGACTGCCGGCAATCGCCGATCCCGGCCGATCTGCCGCAGGGGCCGAGCAGCCATCATCAGGAGCAGATCAATACCCTGTACTACGTGAACAAGGGCAAACCGGTGAACCAGGCGAAGGCGGTCGCCGAGTCCAGCGCCACGGCCGTGATGGGCCGCATCTCCGCCTATACCGGCCAGCAGGTTTCCTGGAAAGAGATCATGGAAGACCCGAACCTGAACCCCAAGTTCTACAACCTGACGCTCAAGCCGACGGCCGAGGACTTCGAGAAAGGCACGGTGGAAATCCCGCAGGAGAACGTCATCCCCCTGCCCGGTCAACCGGCGTGACAGCCGGCGGGCACAACGACGCTTCCCCAACTCGCGAGAAGCCGTCTACTTTCTTGCTTACACTCCCCGGCCACTGGGTGGGTATGCCGGGGGGTTGTGAAAGAAAGTAAAGGTGTTGAAGCTTATGTCGCGATTCCCACGTCGGAATATCTGTTCTTTCCACAGCCCGACGGGTCGCTGTCTTTTTCTGAATATAGTACGTGCATTTTCGCTCCAGGTGCGAGGAGTCAGCGATTTTAGCGGACGTAGTTTGGGCCGGCATGGTCACAGGGATAGACCATCCCCGGTGACGCCTGGTACTCGTGCCGCAGTCTAAAGGACTTTGGTTGACCCGGGCATTGCCACCGGGTAGTTGCCGTTGGCGTCCGGCATGACCGGCGGGTTCGAATTGATCGTGTAGCGCTCCAGGCCGGGGGCCAACTCCACGTTCGACGCCATCGCCTGCTCCCAGGTGATCATCTGGCCCGACTCGGCCGCCATCCGGCCGAGAATGCCGGCCATCGCGGCGTACGCCGAACGTTGCGCCTCGTTATAAGGCTTGTTCTCGCGAATCGCCTGGAACAGCAGATCGTGCTCGACCTGATACTGGTTACAAGGCGGTCCCTTATATCGCCAAATGACGTTCTCGGGTGTCTGGTTGTGCCCTTTGAACAGGCGGGGCTCGCTGATGCCTTCGCCGAGCACGGCCGAGCCCTTCGCGCCATGGATGACGTCGCCGAAGAAGCCCCAGCAATTCTCGATATGTCGCCCCTGTGCAAACAGGCGTGTCCCGTTCGGGAAATGGTACTCGACGGCATAGTGGTCGAACAGTTGGTCCGGGTTCGTGCGGACCTGCCGCCCGCCCTGCCCCTGCGCCGAAACCGGCCAGGCATCCGTCACCCAGCAGCATACGTCGAGGTTATGGATGAGCCAGTCCAGAAGGAAGCTCCCGTTGGCCCAGGTGAAGCAATGGAAGTTACGAATCTGGTGGGCCAGCTCGCTTTCACCCTGGCGTCTGTCGGAGAACGGCACGGCCCCGTGCTCGCGGTACGCCCAAGAGGTGATCACGTCACCGATGGCACCCTTGTGGATCTGCTCGATTGCCTCCTGGAGCGGCTGGGAATGCCGGCTCATCAGGCCCCCGGCGATCTTGAGATTCTTCGCCTCGGCCTCCTTGCCCGCCTTGAGAATCCGCCGCACGCCCGGGGCATCCACGGCGAACGCCTTCTCCATGAACACGTGGCAACCCTTGGCTACGGCGTGCTCCACATGGATCGGCCGGAACGCCGGCGGGGTCGCCAGCAGAACCACCCCGCCCGGGGCAACGCAGTCAATCGCCTTTGTGAAGCCTTCGAGCCCGACGAACTGCCGATCCTTGGGCACATCCACCTGCTTGGAGAACTTCCCAGCCAGATTACTGAGGCTCGCCTGCAACCGGTCGTTGAAGGCATCGGCCATGGCCACCAACTGCACCGGCCCCTTCGTGGACAGCGCGTTGTCCGCCGCGCCTGTACCGCGTCCGCCGCAGCCGACCAGGGCGATCTTGATCGTGTTCTGCTCACCGGCATAGGCCCGCGTGCTGATCGCGCCAGCCAATGCAGCCCCGGCCAATGCGCCGGAGGTCTGCTTGAGGAAATCCCGACGGGAAGTGGAATACTGTTGAATATCATTTGGCAGGTTCATCAGGCACCCCTTTCCTTCTCTGAACAGGTCGTGACCATACAGTCCGGCCCAAGGCCGCACTGCAAACGTGCCCATTATGGCGGCGACACCCCTATGATGCAAGCCAAACCCGGACTCATCTGGGTGGCATCGTCAAGGCCGGAGGCCTTGGCGATGGTTGCATCGCAGCAAGGCCATCGCCAAGCTGCGCTTGACGCTGCCACCCCCTGCCGGAGAAATACGCAGATTCCCGGAAATATTTGCGGGTCTGACCCGACTGAAACCCTGGATTGGACAACTGCTTTCAGGAGAGTTCTTATGACGGGCCAGGTTCCACACATCACGTACCGGAAACACACGTTTCTGTCGAGCGTCGCCATGGGATTCAGTGCGGTGATCATCACGATCACCCTGTGCTGCACAGCAGTGCTGCTGTACACCGTGCACCTGGCGGGCGAGAAGTCGGAGCGGCTCGTGACACTGGCGCAGAGCGCCGTCCGGGGACTGCCGGACCTGGCAGAGTCCTTGCCGCCGGTGCTGTCGGATATGCTGGACGATCATCGCCAGCCGGACTACGCCGGCAAGCTGGCGATCACGACGAAGGTGTCGCCGCAGCCGGGGCGGCATGGGCTGACCCGCACGGCAATTGAAATTACCAACAATGGTCAGGAAGTCGTGTCCCTGCTTTCGCTCCGCATCATCCTCCTCGATGAGAATGGGCAGCTTGTGTGCGAAACGCAGGAATGGGCGGCAACGCCGGTGGCGACAGATGGCGGATTGCGCGGACCGATCATGCCCGGTTCTCACAGGTACTTCATCAAGCCCTGCATGTCCGGCGATGACTCCGCCGAGGGTCTGCACGCCGAGGTCGAGATCACTGAGCTGCGGGTATGGAATGGTCCCACGAAGGCCCCGGAGGCAGAGGAACAGGCTCCCGTGGCTGCTGCAAATTCCGCCCAGTGACCGGTCGTCAGTTCGAGGGAACGGCAATCGTAATGGAGATGTTCTCCGGATCGCCGTCACAGTTGACCGTGTAGGCCGCCGGTTCGGCCAGGTCTTGTGTGCTGCGATAAGCCCGTCCATCCATCGAATATTCGTGTGTGACCTGTAAACGTGTGGTCGGGGGCTCTTTCGGCAGCAGGTGAAGACACGCCCGCATGGTATTCAGTCCAGGATCGCCGTAGAACCGCACGTAGACCACCTCCGCAGGCTGATCCAGTCTTATGTCCGTGTCCCAGTTGTATCGCCAGTGGTTCACCCAAGTCGGCACCGAGGAACGGTAAACCTCCTTGAAGTCCCGCGGCTCGCCGATAGCGTAGGCGATGCGGTTGTTCGTCTTGGCGGCCTGCTCGCCCTGGTCCGTGCGGAACGTTGCACCGACGCTGAGCCAGCCAATCTTCAGCCCGGCAGGAGCTGTAAGACGCAGAATCGCCTCGCCTCGTATGCGGCACGTGTCCCGCCGGGGGTCATAATCGCCGGGCATTGCCACAAGGTACTTCTCCAAGTCCCTGGGATTCGAGGTATCCGGGTTCACCAGCATGGGAATAGTCTTCAAGCCATACCGATCCCCGACGTCACATCGCAGGTGGTTCTCGCCCTTCTTCAAACGGGGAAGGCTGATCGGCGCGACCTGCACCCACGTGTCAATGCACAGGGAATTGACCGCTGCTTGTCCCTCGCTCCCAGCCGCAGATAATCTCAGGAGGTAGCCGTAGGTCCCTCTGACCAGTCGAGTCAAATCGACCACATTCCTGCCACCTTGGACCTTACCTCCCTGCTGCCACGTCAAACCGTGATCCAGCGACAGCGAGAGATCAAGAGGCACAGCCGCATCTACCGTTACGACCGAAGCCTCGGCATCATCGTTGGGATCGTCGAGGTCATTGATCTTTGCCACGATAATATAGGGTGTGAAGACCTCAAACACGACCTCCGCATCGCCCGCCTTGATAAGATGCAGTCCCCCTTCCCCCGGAGCCAGATTCCGCACAGCGTAAGCCCCATCCTGGAAATCAGTCGAGTTGCGCGACAGCCTGGGGGCATAGTGGAATAGCCCGTTCCCGTGATTCCAGCGAGTGAAGTCACGATGATTTGGCTTCATTCCAATGGGCGGGGTCGAGATCAGCTCCCGCACCCACTTCGTCTGACTGTAGCGAGGCAGATGATGCCAGCGTCCGCCCTGCGGCGTCCACCAGCGGGTGAACGACTCGCCCTGGCGCAGATAAAAGTCCATCGTGTGGCTACCCTGGAACCAGCGGTAGTAGTAATCCACATGGCTATCATGATAGATGTCGAAAAGCTTGGCCTTGTCCTCGTCCTTCGGAAAAAAGGGGTCAATGGGTTTCGCCGGCGCCACCCATAGATTCCGGTCCTGCTGGGCCTGCTGCAGGCTGGCGACAGTCCCATCGCTGCCAAGCAGTACGCCGCGAACATCCACGTCGAGGTAGTGCCAACCACCGTCGTACCACACTTCAGTCGCACAATGATTCCATCGCTCCAGTCCGAATGCCCGGCCCTGCTCAAAGCCCACGCCGTGGAATATGCCGTCCAGGACGGGGCCGAAGATCCCGCAATAAGCCATGTTGTAGACGTTGAGGATCTTCAGCGGATCGCGAACGGTGGCATACTCATCGAACGAATCGCTGCCGTCGAGGACCTCGTTGAAGTGGTACAGGCCGGTTTCATAGTCGCTCAGGTACTTCCAGACCGCAACGGCCAGCTCGTTGCCGGTCTTGTCCTTCCACTGGCCGAATTGCCGAAACCGCTGCAGATCGGTCGTGTCGGCCGTGTGCTCGCTCGTCACGCGAACGCAAGTGACCACGGCGGTCACCGGCCGAGCAACCACTAGAGCAAGGACAAGCAAAGCGATCCCACGATAACATCGATAGGCAGGCATCGGGACATCCTTTCCTGTACATCCGTGCATCATAATACCGCGCTGGGCACGCCGGTCAAGATTCGTCGGTTTGGGCATGCATGTTTGCCTTGTGGCGTCCAGTGTGGTATCCTGTGATGGTTGAGCTGAGAGTCAATCAGGAGACATGCATATGTCACAGGGTATGGCAAGCACGCGTCGCCAGTTTCTCAAGAGTGCGGCCGCCGCCGCAGGATTTGTCGCATTCCCATATGTGGTCCCATCGTCAGCTCTGGGCAAGGCCGGAAGTGTCGCGCCGAGCGAGCGGATCGTCATGGCCTCTATCGGCCTGGGGATTCAGGGGACCGACCTGATGCGGGCGTTTCTCAATCACAATGATGCCCGGATCGTCGCCGTCTGCGATGTCCGCGAGAGTCAACGCCAGAAGGCCAAGGGCATCGTCGATCAACACTACAGCAACAGCGACTGCGTCACGTACAACGACTTCCGCGACATCTGCGGGCGCACGGACATCGACGCCGTGTGCATCGCCACGCCGGACCACTGGCACGTCCCCATCTCCCTGGAGGCCGCCCGCAGTGGCAAGGACATGTACACGGAGAAAGCTCTGGGCCTGAGCGTCGCCTGGGACAAGGCCCTCCGTGGCGCGTGCCACAAGTATGGGACCGTCTTCCAGTGGGGCACACAGCAGCGCTCAGACCGGAACTTCCGTTTCGCCTGTGAGCTGGCTCGCAACGGCCGGCTCGGAAAGCTGCATACGATCCTCGTGGCCGTACCCTACGATTTCGCCGTGCCGAATCAGCCCGTGCAGCCGGTGCCGGAGGGTCTCGACTACGATATGTGGCTCGGCCCGGCACCGTGGGCCCCGTACACCTACCAGCGTTGCCGGCCGTGGACGAAGGAGGAAAGCTACTCAATCTGGTACCACATCTCCGACTACTGCCTCGGCGGTATCGGCGGCTACTGGGGCGTACACCACGTGGATATCGCCCAATGGGGTCACGGCACCGACAACACCGGCCCGGTGGAAATCGAAGGGACCGCCGTATTCCCGAAAGATGGACTGGCCAACTGCGCCACCAGTTGGAAGGTCAACCACAGGTACGCTGACGGCGTGACGATGGTCTACATGGATGAGGCCCAGTCCAAGCATGGCGTGACCTTCCAGGGGACAGAGGGATGGGTGCACGTCACGCGCCAGGGGATCTGGGCCGAACCACAATCGCTTCTGACCTCGATGATCGGCCGGGATGAGATTCACCTGCCGGAAAGCAAGGGCCACCAGCGGAACTTCCTTGATGCGGTCAAGACGCGAGCTGCGACGATCTGTCCCATCGACGTCGCCGTTCGCACGGACACGATCTGCCATCTGACGGACATCTGCACAAGGCTGGGTCGTAAATTGCAGTGGGACCCGCAGAAGGAAGATTTCGTGAACGACCCGCAGGCCAGCCGGATGCTGTCACGCCCGATGCGCAGCCCCTGGCATCTGTAACGGCTCTTTATCTCAGGGGAGAAATGCATGAGATCGGTCATCATAGCCTGCACCGCCCTGCTCCTTCCGCTCCTGTGCAAGGCTGCGCCGGACCAGAAGGACTCGGTTCTGTACGCCGGCTGGGCAACCACGGATATCACGCCGGACAAGCCGGCGGCACTGATCGGCCAGTTGCATAAGCGGATCTCCCAGAAAGTACGAGATCCGCTGACGGCCACCGCTTTGGCCCTGGAAATGCAGGCAGAGAGCAGCCGACGGGAGCAGGCCCTGCTCATTTCTTGTGACCTGCTCTACGTCCGCAAGCCGATTCAGGACAGGCTTCGACAGGCCGTCAAGGCCCAACTGCCCGACCTTGACGTTGAGAAGCTGTTCCTCAACGCCACGCACACGCATACGGGCCCGGGGTTTGCCGACGAGGATTTCGGAAGCCTGTACGATGTCAGCAAAGATGAAGGTGTCATGAAGGCATCTGAGTACGCAGATTTCTTCGTCGGTCGCGTGGCCAAAGTCGCCGTGGATGCGTGGCGCAATCGCAAGCCCTCCGGCATGAGTTGGACGCTCGGCCACGCTGTGGTCGGCATGAATCGCCGGGCCCACTACTTCAATGGCTCGACAATAATGTATGGTGCCACGAATCGTGAGGACTTCGCGAACACGGAAGGTTACGAGGATCACGGTGTTGAGATGCTCTTCTTCTGGGATGAGGACAAAGCGCCGGTCGGGATTATCATTAACATCGCCTGCACCGCCCAGGAGACGGAGGGACGGAGTGAGATTTCTGCCGACTTCTGGCACGATGTGCGAGCCGAGGTCCGGCGGCGGTTCTCACGGGACATTTTCATCCTGCCGCAATGTGCGGCGGCGGGAGATGTATCGCCGCATCTGCTCTACCGCTCCCGTGCGGAAGAGCTCATGCGGCAGAAAAGAGGGCTGTCCAGCCGCCAGGAGATTGCCCGCCGGATCGTGGATGCCGTCGAAGGCACAATGCCCCTCGCGAAGCAGGATATTCAGACGAACATGATCTTCAGGCACACGGTCGCAAAGGTCAGCCTGCCGCAGGAGCCTGCCGTGATGCCTTTCTACACCACCGATCCGATCGACCCGATTGAATTCCACGTCCTGCGCCTCGGCGATATCGCCATAGCAACGAACCCGTTCGAGCTGTACCTGGACTACGGCGTGCGAATCAAGGCACGCAGTCCCGCGGTTCTGACCCTCCTGGTCCAATTGTCCTGTGGGAGCTGCGGCTATCTGCCGACAGAGAAAGCCGTCAAAGGCGGCGGATACAGCGCGGACAAATACGTCGTCGGGCCCAAGGGCGGCCAGGTCCTTGTCGATGAAACCGTCAAGCAGTTGGCGGCTTTATGGAGTGATTGAGGAGCGATAAGCATGTCGAAGCATCAACTAATTGCCTTGAGGTCCGCACTGGTTTTGCTGTTCACGGCCGCAATTGCTGCTGCGTCTGACTGGCCCACCTACCGCCACGACATCGCGCGTACAGGATGCGCCGGCGAGTCGCTGAAAACGCCGCTCGTGCCGCAGTGGGAACATATCTCAGCGCATGAGCCCAGGACCGCCTGGTCCGCAATCGCGACGCGGCCGCGGGAGGGTGTCCTCATGCGCGACCGTGTCGATTTCGATGATGCCTTCCAGGTCGTTGCCGCAGGCGGCCGACTCTATTTCGGCTCCTCAATCGCTGATAAGGTTTACGCCTTGTCCGCCGACACCGGCGCAGAGGCATGGTCCTTCTGCACGGGCGGCCCCATCCGCCTGGCCCCGATGATCTGGAAGGACCGTGTATTCGTCGGCTCAGACGACGGCATGGTTTATTGCCTGAATGCCGAGACAGGTCAACTCCTGTGGAAGGTGCGAGGCGGTCCGGCCGACGAGCGACTGCTCGGCAACGGCAGGATGATCTCGCGTTGGCCCATCCGCACAGGCGTGCTTGTCGACGACGGAACGGTCTACTTCGGGGCGGGCGTATTCCCGCATGAGGATGTTTACCTCGTGGCTGTTCGCGCCGACGACGGCGCGCTTGTTTGGAGAAATGGCACGATCAGCGAGGGGGAGGCCTATCGAAATGATCTGTCCCCGCAAGGCTATCTACTCGCTACAGCAACGCGGTTGTTCGTGCCGTCCGGCCAATCGCTGCCCGTCGGTTTCGACCGATCCACCGGCAACCTGGTCTTCGACCGCGACTACGGGTGGCGAGGCGAGGAGGCAGGCGGCGTGGTCGGTGGGACCTATGCCTTGCTCGCGGACAACCAGATCTTCACGGGCACGCAGGAACACCTGCTGGCGCTCGATCAGGAAAGCGGCAGGGCCGGCTTCGCGTGGTTCCCCGGCCGTCGGCTCACCGTCTCCGGGAACATGTCCTACATGGCGACCGGCCGGGAAATCCGTGCCATGGATCGGGCCGCGTACGCCGAGGCAAGCCGGCGCCGCAATTCGCTCGAATTCAAAACCAAGACGCTGCGGACCCAACTGGCTTCAGCGGCGCCGGATGCACGTAAGACGATCCAACAGAACCTTGAGCAGGCGACAGAGGACCTGGCCCGGCACAACCGCGAGAAAGTCGAGCCGACGATCAAGTGGCAGGTGACAAGCTCCTGTGACGCCGAGCTGATCGTATGTGAGAACCTGGTTCTGGCCGGTGGACAGAACGAGGTCTGCGCCTTCAACCGGGAGACCGGAGAATTGGCGTGGAAGGCTCAAGTGGAGGGCAAGGCTCGCTCGCTGGCTATCGCGGATGGTTGCCTGTACGTGACCACCGATAAGGGACGAATCTACTGCTTCGCTCCGGCAAAGGCGGGCGACAACGATGCTCGCATCGCCAGGCACAGCCGGCCTCCGGTTACCGATCCTTATCCACAAGATGAGCTGACGCCTGTCTATCGTGCGGCCGCCGAAGCCATTGTCATAGAGACCGGCGTGACGAAGGGATACTGCCTGCTGCTCGGGGCCGAACAGGGCCGACTGGCTTTCGAGCTGGCCAAACGAACGGACCTGCACATCATTGGCATCGAGCCGGACCAATCCAAGGTGCAAGCGGCGAGGGCGGCGCTCGACGCGGCGGGCCTGTACGGCGACAGAGTCGTAATCGATCATGGCGAGCTATCCCCCCTGCCGTACTCCAACTACTTCGCGAATCTCATCGTCTCAGATACTCTCGTGCTCACAGGCAAAATCCCCGGAGAACCCGGCCAGTTTGCAAGGCATCTGAAACCCTGCGGCGGCACGGTCTGCCTGGGGGTGCCGGCCGACCGGCTCAGCAAAGCCGGAGCATTATCACGCGACAAGCTGGCCGGCTGGCTGGATGAGATGCAGTTGGGCCGCTGCCGAACCAGCGAAACGAACGGTCTATGGGCGACCTTGCGACGAGGCCCGTTGCCCGGCGCGGGCCGATGGACACACCAGTACGCCGACGCCGGCAACACAGCCTGCAGCGACGATCGCGTACTCTCGGGATCGCTTGGGCTGCTCTGGTTCGGCGAGCCCGGATCGGCGCCGATGGTCAACCGCCACGATGCGGCCGCCGCCCCGCTGGCGGTCAACGGCCGGATGTTCATCCAGGGTGAGAACGTCGTGATGGCCTACGATTCCTATAATGGCGTGCAGTTGTGGAAGCGCGAGATCCCCGGCGCGATGCGGACCCGGCTCAAGCAGATCGAATGCGGGAACCTGGCCGCCTCTGACGACAGCTTCTTCGTCGCCCTTGCCGACAAGTGCCTGCGGCTCGATGCCGAGACCGGCAAGACCCGCGCCACGTATCCGATCCCTTCCGGCGCAGGCGAGGCAGCGACCCGGTGGGGTTTCCTCGCCTATGCCGACGGCGTTCTCTACGGGAGCACGATGCAGAAGCAGGCTGTGTCCAATATGCTCTTCGCTGCGGATGCCGACAGTGGCGATCTGCTTTGGCAATACAAGGGAGGCAACATCGTCAACCTGACGATCGCGCTCGGCGATGGCTGGCTGTTCTTTGTGGATAGCACCATCACCCCCGGACAGCGGGAGCAACTCCTGCGGCAGGACAAGTCCCATCTGGCCAATCTCAAGGATGGCGACGCCAGGCAGGCGGAAGAGGCTATGAAGAAGCTCGACGCACGCATGGCCGTCGCTCTCGATGCGAAAACCGGCGGCAAGCTCTGGGAGATACCGGTCGACGTCACCGATTGCAGCAGGACCGCGGTTGCAGGCGGCGAGCTGACCGCCATGTATCACAACGGCGTCGTGGTCCTGTGCGGAGCCAACGCCAATGGGCACTACTGGAAGCAGTTCCTTTCCGGCCAGTTCTCCGAGCGCCGGCTGGTGGCACTTTCCGGCAGGACGGGCGAGCGGCTGTGGGCGCGAGACGCCAACTATCGCCACCGGCCTGTCCTTGTCGGCGACACGATCTACGCTGAGCCATGGGCGTTCGATCTCAAGACGGGCCAGCAGAGGACCCGTACGAACCCCGTCAGTGGCGTTGAGACTCCCTGGCAGTTTCTCCGCCCGGGACATCATTGCGGCGCGATCTCTGCCTGCCCGCAAATGCTTCTCATGCGCTCCGGCTTCACCGCCTATTACGACCTCCTCGACGACAGCGGCATCCGCCACTTCGCGGGGCAAAGGCCCGGCTGCTGGATCAATGCCATCGCGGCCGATGGACTGGCCCTCATTCCCGAGGCGAGCGCAGGCTGCCTCTGCCTGTTTCCCATCACCTGCTCGCTTGCTCTTGAGCCGCGAAAGGACCACGTCCGCTGGGGAATCTACAGCGCCGGCGGCGACAGCACACCCGTCCGGCATCTGGCGGTCAATTTCGGCGCCCCCGGCGACATGCGGGACTCCAAAGGGACGCTCTGGCTCGCGTACCCTCGCCCCGGCTTACCCTCCGACCGCAGCGCGATGGGTTTCTCGCTTGATGTGAAGGTGGAATTCCTCCCCGGCGGCAAGTACATCTCTCATGGAAGCGCATCGGAGGTTGATAAGATCCACGTGACATCTTCTTTCGCCCAAGGTGTGAAACGATGCGTGATTCCGCTGCGTGGCGAGGCAGACGGACCGGGTGAATATGTCGTCCGGCTCTACTTCCCAACGCCAGCGGAATCAGCGGCCGGCAAGTTACCGTTCGATATCAAGTTGCAGGGTACCATTGTTGCCAAGGCCGGCGACCCTGCCCAATCAGACCAGGCCGCGCCCCTCGAATTCACGGGGATACGCGTGGACCGCAATCTGGAGATCGAGCTGATCCGTTCCGATGGACCCGCACCCGCTCTCAGCGGCGTGGAAGTGCTCTGTACGGAGATGAAGACCGGGCAAATGGCTCGGCGATAGTCACTCACCTCAATGACTGATACTTGGAGAGAAAGGAGTATGCAATGTTGAGACTGGGCATGCATGTGGATAACTGGCGGCACCTTGATACTTCCTACGAAGTCCCGTGCCAGTTCGCAAAGGACCACCGCCTCAAGTACGTCGAATTCGGCACGATCGATGGGGATTACTTCATTCAGGCCCTCGGATACAGTCCGCACATACCGCTTCATTCGGACCCGCTCAAACTGAAGCGGTATCTCGATTCCCTGGGTCTGAAGATGTCGCAGCTCGATGCGGCGTTTCCGATCTCTTCGCCGGAAGGCCAGTACCGCGGCGTCGCCTACACACTGCGGGCGATCCAGTTCGCCAAGGCGGTCGGCTGCCCCTGCGTGGACACGACGGACGGCGCCCGCAAGCCCGAAGGGTACAGCGACAAAGAGGTAATGGCCATGATCAAGCAGTACTACCGCGTCGTGCTGGAGTGGGCCGAGAGATATGACATCATCATCAACGTCGAGCCGCACGGACCCTATACGACCAATCCGGACACGATGGAGCAGATTCTAAGCCTCTCCGATTCCCCGTACCTGCGGATGAACCTGGATACGGGCAACACGTTCATCGCCGGGCAGGACCCTGTCAAGTTCCTCAAGCGATTCAGGGATAAGCTCTCCCACTGTCACATCAAGGACGTCAGCGAGGCGCTGGCCAGGGCGGTCCGGGGCGAAGAGACGGGCATCGCCTCATCTGTTGTGGCCATCGGCGAGGGCGTGAATGCCGAGAACATCGCCGGCTGCATCGAGGTGCTGAAAGACACCAGGTGGAACGGCGTCCTGTCCATCGAGTGCGAGGCCGCCCCAGGCAAGATGGAGCAGAGCGTCCAGTGGCTGAAAAAGGAGATCGCCCGGTAGACGAAATCAGGGTTTCGCTTCGACCCACTCGATGATCGAGATCACCGCGTTGGAGCCCTGGCGCATGTTAGTGGCCTGAACCAGGATTTTGCCATTGGCCGATTCGGCCCCGGTGACAGCCTGCTCAAACCAGCGACCCTCCTGAAAACTCTCGATGACACCGAGCGATTTGCCGGCGATGGTGACGGATTGCTTCCGGCCGCCCTCGAAGTTGTCGGGATCGATCATGTACACACGGATCGTTCCCTTGGCTTCTTTGGGAACGCTCAGCTCGATTTGCACCTCCTTGTTGTCGGCACGGGAATGATAGACCGGCAGGCTCCAGCCGTCCCAGGCATAGCCGGACTTGACCTCGGCGCCAAAGCCGGGATATGCGTAGATGATTTCCTTCTCCGGCCGGCCGCATAGCATCAGAAAGCGAACCCCGCGGTTCTTCAACTCCTCGGCCGAAGGCAGCTTCTCCTTGTCCGGCCAGAACGGTTCTTCCGGCGCCGGAGCCCGATCCGCCACTGCGGGCATCACCGGCAACTGCGCGTGTGGCTCGGTCTGATACCAGTACACGACGCTCGACAGTTGAAGCGTGCTGCCCGGCCGGCTGAACTCCTTGCGAAAGAAAGGATCCTCATTGGTGCCAAAACCGATTGTCACTCGCAGGGACTTCTCAAAGGAGATCGCATCGTTGAGGAAGAACCGGTATCCGCAACCGCCCTTGAGGAAAGGGAAGTACCCGGTCAGAGGAAACTCGCTCTGGGTCGGCGGAAAGCCCCAACTGAATCCAAAGGAGTCTTCGATCCCCTGGAACTCCACCGACGGCGTCATCTCGCCATCGACGTAGAACTTCTCATTTTCGTCGACGGGATAGCCCGCCCTGCCCGGTTTTCGCACGGTGACGTTCCAGCCGATGAATTTGCCTTGTCCCTTCGCCTCCAGGGCCACGTAGTCGCGAGTGCCCAGAAGCAGCCCTTCCTGACGCCAGTGGGCGTGGAAGCGACCGACATCGGGGGCGACCTCGCTCAGCGGCCGGTACATGACATAACTGTAGCACGGCATGATCTTCCACAACTCATCGCCCGGCGCAACCGGTCCGTCATAGACCAGCTCGATTCTGGCGGAGGTGCGAAACGGCATGGGGAACCAGCCGTTGAAGCCCCGCCGCTTGTTCAGCAGGAGCGTGTTGACCTCCTCGCGCAGACCCGCCGGGTCGCAGAAGAAGTCGACGAGAGGACAATCGATGCTGGGGGAGGTCTCGCCGTCCCAGTAGGCTCGCAGGAGCACATCGCGATTCAACGTCAACGCCTGCGGCATGGCGAAATGGATCATCGTGATGACCGCGGGCCCCTTGATCTGGGCCACCACGACCTGCTTCGAAGAGTTGAACCGCTTCTCCAACGGGTTCTCGATCCACAGCGCATTCTCCGCAAACGTCCTGCCCGGGAGTAGCCTCGGCAAGTCATCGACGCCTGGAAACCCAGCCGCTGATGGCGCAACTGCCATGCTCCACACCAGGATCTGCAGTGTAATGGACCACATCATACGTTCTCCCCTTTCCCGGATTTACTTGCCCGCAAACGGGCCGCGGATGCTGATCAGGTCTGTTTTCGGATCCGGCCCTTGCGTGACTCGTGACAGGGCGTACACCGAGCCGTCCTTGCCCACAGCAATCGAGTTCACATAATACGGCCGGCGTCCATCCTCGAAGAAGATGGGACCTCGATCCGTGTACTTGCGGGCCCCGATATCATAGGTGATCAGGTGGAGATTCTCGATCCCCTTGGATTCACCCATGGCCGTTTTCGATTTCCCCGCGACTCGCTTACCCTCAACGTACACCGGACCGCCTGTCAGGTAGTGAATCGTCTTCCCGTCCGGTCCGAGGGTGAAGCCCAGATAGCCGTAGCTGAACTGGTCGAACATCCCGCTTCGCTGCGACGGCTTCGATGTGATGCGGTCCACGATCTCCACCTGTGAAACGCCGGGAACGAAACGGAACAGGTAGCCGGAGTTGCCGTGCACGCCATAGATGGCCTTCTCCGGGTCATACCAGACCGTCTGTCTCCAGTTATAGCCCATGTGGCCGGCCGATGTCGGGTCATAGAGTCCAAAGTAATCTTTTCGCAGATCGTCGCCGCTTACCACCTCGATGGCGTCGCGGTCATAACGATAGCGGAAGATGTCGCCATCGCCGACGGTGAAATAGAGCGAGCCATCCGTTGGATCGACTACGAACGAACGACAGAGCGTGCGGTAATTCTCGCCTTTGCCATTCTCGCCCTGCCTTGAAACGGGGCCCAGGTCCTTCAGTTCTTTCTTCGCCAGGTCATAACGAAGGAAATGCCCGGCAGGCCAGGTCAAGCCGTAGAGCCGTCCTCGCTTCGCATCCATCGTCATTGTGAGAATCCCCTCGCCACGCGGGGCTTTGGCAAGGTCTTCGAACTTCCTTGTCTTCATGTCATAGGCCAGGAAGTGACCGCCGGGGTATGGCTTCCATCCCTGCGGAGGGATACCTATCTTCTCCATCCCGTCGATGATGCTGTAGTATCCCACGTGGGTGGCGAAGTAAAGCTTGCCCTCCCGCTCCACGAAGGTGACGTGCGATTTCCCCTGCACAATCGTCTTGGCATCCTTCTCACCGCACGCCTCGGTGATGTCCCCCAGGGGCTCGACCTTGTCCGTGACAGGATCGTAGCAGAACATCTTCGCACCAACCTCATAGGACTGGGAGGACAGAACGTAGTAGATCTTGCCGTCGCTTCCGGTGCCCATACCGTTGTAGGTGTCGTGCGCCAGTGCAAAACCGGAATCATGGATCCGCGCCTTCAGATCCGCCGACGCGGGTGACGCACAGATCGCCGCAAGCACGGCGGCCAGAGAGATCAACTTCCAAAAGCCCGAGTACCTTGATACTGATTCGACCATCATCGCAGAACCCTTTCGATCAATGTCAAAGGATGTCATTTCTGGTTTGGCGTGCGCACCTTATCCACCAACTCGTGTACCTTGCCGATGATCCGCTCTTCCACCGAGGGGGCAAATGGCGTCAGCATCGTCCCGTAGTACAGGATCGCGCCGCGGGCCTCGTACCCGCCCTCCTCCAGGACTCGCCGCGACGGCACGTAGCCGAACACGTCGTTGGTGTAGCCGGCCACCCAGACCGGCGCCCGGCAAACTCCCTCTTCAGACGAAGCGAGTAGTCCACGACCACCTCGCCGGCCAGCCCGATCATCGTCAGATCGTCGCCGAACTGAACCACCTGCACAAGATACGGATAACTCGAGGGCACCCGGCCCGCCTTCTCCAGTGCGCTCAGCACGTCCCCGGCGTTGCGCTTCTGGTACTTGTCTGTGGACTGCGCCTGCTGTTTCAATTGCTCGGTACTGGGCGGTCCCTCCAGTTCCAGCGGCACCTCGTCCAAGGCTACTCGCAGCGGTCCGCGTACTGCCCGAGGCTTCGCCTGCAGCGCTGCCTCTACCCCATTGGCCAGTGCACGCCCGTGTTGTTTCGCCAATTCCAACGTGCGGCGAGGCGTCGGGTTCTGGTCGCCGCCGCAGCCGATCATAAACAATGCGGTCGTCCCTTGGTGAGCTTCCTCGACGTACTCCTGCGCAAAGCCTGCATAATCGCCGCAGAATTGGTAGAAGTCGAGCGTCGTGTTGTGGCACGCGTAGCCAAAGAGCAGCGCCCGCAATTTCCCATCCGGGCCGTCCACGCGAAGCACGGGGACATCGTGATCAACTGGGCCGTCCGCATTCGGAGCAATGCTGTACCCGCCTCCTCCCTGCGAGCGGCGGTTCATGGCAAAACCCGCTCTCGCGTGCAGGTAGGAAAGCTGTGCCGGGGCGAGATCAGCCAGGGCGCGGCCTATAAGCTCGACGAGCTTGCCTCGCAGACTCTCGCTGTATTGTTTGCACAGGTCAATCTGCCCTTCCGGCAGATCCCATGCCTGAGTCGTCCGCCAGGCCCGCAGCTCCGGCCCGCTGTGTGTGTGGGACGCATTGAGCAGCAGGCTCTCGCGGCCTAGCTTGTAACGGTCGCCGACCTCCTTCTCTACCAGGTTCCGAAGTTCGCGGGGAAAGCCGATCAGGTCCGCCGTCACGATCACCAGCCGGGCGCCCTCGGCGTCCTCCAGGGCGAGGGCCTTGCCGTGCAGTTCGTGGGCCTTTCCCTCGGAGGGTTTGTTCCGGGCCGCATAGCCGGCCATCCACATGGACTGCTCCGGCGTGATCACCACCGTGGCCACCCCCGCCTTCCACGTCGCTTGCGATTCCGCTCCAGCCGCCAGCGCGGACCCCGATACGGTCAGGCACACACATATCGCAATGATTCCTGTTCTGCTCGCCATAGGTCGCGACCTCCAATACAAACCGTCACTTGTGTCTGTCCCGGGCTGCGTTGCCGGTATTCTAATCGCGTCCCTCGCAACAGTCCATGAGTTATGTTCCATCATTTCTGACATGGGCACTGTGTAATCTGCCGTTTTCTATGGCCGCAACACACCGCTCGGGATAGAATTACGCCGGATCCATGAAAGGGGCGGAATCATGCGCAATGTGATCGTGCTGATAACAGGCTGCTGCCTGATGATGACCGTCGCGGCGTTGGCAAACGAGACTCTGCGTGTCCTGCCGGAGAGCATTGACGGCGCTCCTGCTGGTGAGATGATGGCTCGATACCTGCGGCAGCAAGCCGGGCAGCAGTTCGAGCAATGGCGGCAGCGATACGAAGAATTGAAAACGCCCGTACAGATCACCGCTTACCAGAAGAACCTCCAGGAGAAATTTCTCGAAGCGATTGGCGGCCTGCCTGCTAGAATGCCCTTGAATCCCAGAGTGACAGGCGTTATTGAACGCGATGGTTACCGTGTCGAGAAAGTGATCTTCGAGAGCCAGCCGAAGCACCACGTCACCGCCCTGCTGTTCCTTCCCACCGGTGAGAGTCATAAGCCACCATTTCCCGGCGTGATCGTGCCCTGCGGCCATGCGCCCGAAGCGAAAGCCCATGACGAATATCAAACCATGGGGGCTCTATTGGCCCTCAACGGCATGGCGGCCCTCGTGTTCGACCCAATCGACCAGGGCGAGCGCAGCCAGATGCCCTCCGCATCGCCGAAAGTGGAGGGGACAACCGCGCACACGACCCTCGGGGTCGGCAGCATTCTGCTCGGCCGCAGCACCGCACGGTTCGAGATCTGGGACGGCATGCGCGCGATCGATTACCTGCAATCCCGGCCCGAAGTCGATCTAAATCGAATCGGCTGCACCGGCAACAGCGGCGGCGGGACACAGACCTCCTACCTGATGGCGCTGGACGACCGGATTCGCGCCGCAGCCCCAAGCTGCTACATCACCGGATTCGAGGCCCTTCTGTCCACCATCGGGCCTCAGGATGCGGAACAGAATATCTTCGGGCAACTGGCGTTCGGAATGGACCACGCCGATTACCTGATGATGCGAGCGCCAACTCCCATTCTCATCTGTGCCGCCACAAAGGACTTCTTTGACATTCAGGGCACGTGGACGTGCTTCCGCTACGCCAAGCGTCTGTATACCCGAATGGGTGTCGCCGAGCGGATCAGCCTCCTGGAGAACGATGCGGGGCACAACTACAACCACGTTCAACGGGAGGGTGTCGCGCGATGGATGTCACGCTGGCTGCTCGGCGTCGATAAGGCGATTGCGGAGCCTGCCGTCAAGCTCCTCAGCGACGAAGAGGCTCAATGCGCGCCTGATGGTCAGGTAATGCACTTAGAGGGGGCAAGATCAACGTATGACCTGAATCGCGATTTTGAGAAGGAGTTGGCTGCGAAGCGACGTGAGTGTTGGCACGCAACTCCGCAGGCAGACATGCTCAGTCAGGTCCGTCGCATAACGGGTATCCGGGCCCTTGCAGATCTGCCCAAGGCTGCTGTCGAGCGCCACGAGAACCGACAGCCCGGAGGTAAAGAAGACGGTGGTAACGCCGGAGAGCGGCGTCCTCCTTCCAGCGATCGTTTTCGTGCCGAAACGGGACGCCCTTGCCGGCGCGGTGCTCTACGTTCATGAGAAAGGCAAGGATGCAGATGCCGGGCCGGGCGGACCGATAGAGAGGCTCGTTGATACTGGTCGAGTGGTTATGGCCGTGGACGTACGGGGCACGGGCGAGACGCAATCGAGCGGCGGCTGGGGCGGCGATCTATTCGGCCCGGATAACAAGGATGTCCTCACCGCCTACTTGCTGGGCCGGTCTTACGTGGGAATGCGAGCGGAAGATATCCTCGTATGCGCCCGCCTGCTTCAGGAGCAGTCCAAAGGCCCGGTCGATCTCGTTGCTGTGGGACACATCTGCGTGCCTGCTCTGCACGCCGCCGCGCTGGAGCCGAATCTTTTTGGCTCGGTCCGGCTGATACGAGGCCTGACTTCGTGGTCGAATATCATCGAATCGGGTCTGTCCCGCAACCAGTTGGTCAACGCAGTCCACGGGGCACTGACCACATATGACCTGCCCGATCTCGCCCGGGTGCTGGGCGATCATCTCGTTATCGAACAGCCGCTCAATGCCCTTGGGGAGCCGGCAGGGACAACAGCGGCCGCACAATGATGTGCTTAGCGGAAAGGAATGATTATGGGTGGCAAGATCAATATCGCAATCGTCGGATTAGGGTTCGGGGCCGAGTTCATTCCGCTCTACCAGAGGCATCCACACGCGAACATGTACGCCATCTGCCAGCGGACGAAACGCAAGCTGGACGCCATAGGCGACTCGTTCGGCGTGGGCGTGCGATACACCGATTTCGACACCCTGCTGAAGGATAAGAACATCGACGCGGTCCATATCAACACGCCTATCCCCGATCACGCGCCGCAGGCGATCAAGGCTCTGAAGGCGGGCAAGCATGTCGCCTGCACGGTCCCGATGGCCACGACGGTCGCCGAGTGCCAGGAGATTGTCAAACTCGCGAAGAAGATGGGCAAGAAGTACATGATGATGGAGACCGTCGTTTACAGCCGGGACTTCCTCTTCATCAAGGAGTTGTACGATAAGGGCGAGCTCGGAAAGATCCAGTTTGTGCAGGCGAGTCACCAGCAGGACATGGACGGCTGGCCCAATTACTGGCCCGGCCTGCCGCCGATGTACTACGCAACCCATTGCGTAGGCCCGTGCCTGGCGTTGACTCGCGCGACGGCCGAATACGTCTCCTGCTTCGGCTCCGGCCGCATCCGCGAAGAACTCATTCCGAAGTACAATTCGCCGTTCGCCGTCGAGACCACGCACATCAAGTTCAAAGACTCTGATATCTGCGCCGAATCTACCGGTCGCTCTTCGACACCGCGCGCCAGTATCGCGAGAGCTTCGACGTGTACGGTACTAAGAAAGCCTTTGAATGGCCCCTGGTCGAGGGTGAAGACCCGATCATCCATACGGCCAAGAAGCCGGAGCCGGAGATTCCGCAGAGGGTCAAAGTGCCCGACTATGCCCACCGGCTGCCGGAGCCGATCCGCATGTTCACGACCAAGGGGGTGTACGATCTGGCGGAGCATCAGCACTTGTCATTCACGCAGGGCGGCGGGCACGGGGGCTCGCATCCGCACCTGGCTCACGAGTTCATCATGAGCCTCGTGGAGAATCGTGACCCCTTCCCCAACGCCAGCCAATCCGCCAACTGGACGTCCGTGGGCATCCTGGCCCACGAGTCGGCGATGAAGGGCGGAGAGGTCATTCGCATTCCCGATTTCTGAGCCGGCGCGCCATGAACAAACGTGAGCCAATGACAATGTGGAGAGGTTCATAAGCATGGGTTCAAACAATTCGGAAACGACGCTCGATCCGAAGGGTATGCCCGTCGGAAAGATCCGCAACCTGTCGATCAGCCGCCTGATCAGCGGAAGCAATCTGATCAGCCCGAACATGCACGCGAGAACCTGCTCTACGTGAACGCCCTTGCCGGACAGTACAACACCGAGAAGAAAGTGTTCGAGACGTTACAGAAATGCGAAGAAAACGGAATCAATTCCATCGTCCTCAAGAACCATAACTTTCAGCGAATGCGATTGGCCCGGTACTGGGACGAGTTCGGCGGCCAGATGAAGTGGATTGCCGACGTGATCACGACGGACATCGAGGAATACGAACGGCTGCTCGTGGAGCACCTGGAACTGGGCGCCTCCGCGGCCTATCTGTGGGGCGGCGCCAGCGACACCTGGTACCATCAGGGCAAACAGGGCAACATCGTAAGAGCGTTCAAGATCATGAGGAAGTATGATATTCCCGTCGGTATCGGCGCCCATCGGCTCGAGCCCGTCGTCTTTTGCGAGAAGGAAGGGCTCAAGCCCGACTTCTACTTCACGACTTTCCATCACGATCGCTACTGGTCTTCCCATCCGAAGGAGAATCGACGGTTCCTGGAGATGTTCGAGAAGGAGTCGCCCCATTACGCGGAGTATCACGACAACATGTTCTGCCACGATCCCGAGAAGACGGCGGCCTTCATGCGGGACGTGAAGGTCCCCTGGATCGCCTTCAAGATCATGGCCGCAGGCGCCGTTCCACCCGAGGACGCATTCCGGTTCGCATTCGCCAACGGCGCGGATTTCATCTGCGTGGGCATGTTTGATTTTCAGGTGGACACGGATGCAGCCCTCGCGCGGAGAGCCATTGCGGAAGCGAAGAATCGTAAACGGCCATGGATAACATGAGAGCAGCGTTTTCACTGGGAACTCAACACCCTTGTACGCCGGAAGAGATTTCTCCGCAGCGCATACGCTCCAACATCATCATCGCCAACGAACAGGCCAACTGGGGATCGGGCCGGCTGAGGGTCCGCGAGGCAATAGACTTCCTGCACGTGCAGGGACTTGTCTTCTCATTGCATGTGGCCGAGTATCCCGGCCACGCCAGGGAGTTGGCCGCCACAGCACGGAGTGCGGATACTGTCATCGTCGTCGGAGGCGACGGCACCCTTAACGACGTGGTCAACGGACTTCTCGCGTCCGGGCAGGAGCACCTGCCCCCGATCGGCATTGTCCCCGCAGGCTCATCGAACGATTTCTCAAAGAGCCTGGGCGTCCCTCAAAGCGTGCGAGAAGCGTGCAGAATCATTCTCAACGGAAGGGCCCGGGACGTAGATGTCGGACAGGCAGGGAGTCACTACTTCTGCTCGGCGTCCTGTCTGGGCTACTTCGCCGAGGTCGCCGCCAGGAGCCTAAGGATGACAAGATTCAGGGGTTCGTTGCGCTACGTGATTCCGGCATTTAGCGTGATTCGGGAAATGAGTGCCGGGTGGGAAATGACTGTGAAAACAGACGAACGGACGTTTCATGGCCGCTATGCCGTGCTTCTCGTCGGCAATGCTCCGCGATTTGGAGGACTGACGATGCTCCCCGGCGCCCAGCCTGATGATGGCATCCTGGACTGCTTGCTGATCGAGATGGCGAGCAAGTGGGAAGCCCTGCAACTGATCCCGCTCGTCTATCGCAGGGCATTGGAGCGGCATAAGCGAGCCACGCGTTTTCAGGCCACCTCCCTCTCCGTTACACTGAATCACCCCAGCCGGGTGTGCGACGACGGAGAAATGCATCCAAGTCCCATTCAGACCATCGACTACCGCGTGCTCCCTCGGAGACTACGCATTATCTGCTGACAGGTCAGCACGCACCGTGTGCCCGCGCCGTGGCGATCAAGGCGCGGATATTCTTGCTCGGCGTTTCCGCAGGTATCGCGCATCCGGCATTGAGGATGAAGCGGGCGCAGCCGGAATACACGTCCAGCACTCTTTGCGTTTCGCGTTTCACATCATCGGCGGTACCCAGTGCGAGGACGCCGGAGGGATCGATGTTTCCGATCAAGCAAGCAGTATCTTTGAACAAGGAAAATGCCAGCTCGATTTCCGTCTTGTAGTCCAGCTCGAAGCAATCAGCGCCGGTTCTGAGCATATCCTTCAGAATCGCGTTGGTCTTGCCGCAGATGTGCAGCGTGTAAGGCAACCCATGTCTGTGTGCTTCCTCGACTACTCGCTTCTCATACGGCAGAGCGAATTGGCGATACATGGCAGGAGAGATCATCTCCGGACCGGCGGGGCTGTCGCCGTTCGAGACCATGTGGCAACCTGTCTGAGCCATCAGCCGGATGAACTGACAGGCCGCTGTCGTGCAATACTCCAGCAGCGAGAAGACACCGTCCTCGTCCGTCACCAGATCCATCATCCACTGCTCGGGTGTCCGCATTATGCTCGCCAGCGAGAACGGCGCCTGGTCGCAATTGCCTCGTATATAAATCTCATCGCGGAAATGCTCGCGCAGAATCCGAACTGCTTCAAGCCAGTTTCGAACGTAGCGATGGTTGCCAATGTCGGGTGGATCGAGGTCTTTCACTTGTTCAAGATGGGCCATGCCGGACCGATACGCCCTTGCCGGCTGATCCTCCGGGAAATCGACCGGAACGCCCACGGCTCCCGCGAGAGTCGCCGTATCGACGTCCACCACGATCCCGTCATATCGGTACGTCTCGACGGCTTGGATGAAACTCGCGGCGACCTTCCTGGGGTCTTCACGATACTCGGCCATGGCGTAGCCGGCTTCGCGTGCCGCCATCAAGAAGTTGTGCAGCATCACCGGCCGCGTGTCCGCATGCCTGCCTTCAACTGCGGCTTTGATCCTCTGATAGCCGTTCAACTGATTCCTCTATGTCATTTGAACTCGATTACGCGACCGTCGTGTTCTGCCGATTGGTAGCAGGCGAGGACGAGTTTGAGGTTATGCACGGCGTCGGCGGCATCCAGCGGCGCACGATTGATGATGGACTCGGCGTGCCTGCCGATGACCACCTGGTAGATATTTTGTACCGCATCGATCTTGATCTTCTCCATACGATTGAAGTTGTCCACTTCGAGGCGGACCTCCACCGGCTCGCCGGGATGGCCCGACAATTGGAACAATGTAGCGCAGCCCCTGAGAACGCCGCGAGTGCCGTAGACTTCATAGCCCAGGCCGGTCAAGGTGCCGCCCGGGCCACCACGAAGCTGGTTGAAGGCCACGCGTACAGTCCCCTGGACCCCGTTGCGCAGGCGAAACTGCACGAATGCCCCATTCTCCACGGCGATCTTCAGCGTCCTGGGCGTGTAGACGCAGGATAGGTCCATCACCTCGCTACCAAGCAGGAACTCCGCCATGTAGAGGCAATGGCTGCCCACGTCGCCGATGGGGCCGCCGATTTCCTTTGGGTCGGCACATCGCCAGGTCGCCGCCTCGTCAGGAGTCGAGCCATAGCAGAACTCCATGTGAAGAGATACGTCGTTTACCTCGCCAATGGCGCCTTGGCCGATCAAGTCCCTGGCACGGCGATTGTACGCGTTCTCGGTCATCATGTGATCAACCGCCAAACTCACGCCCCGCTCGCGTGCGAACCGCTGCAATGTCGTGGCGTCTTCGAGCGTGGTCGTGATTGGCTTCTCGATGAGGCAGTGCTTGCCGGCCCGGATCGCTTGCTGAGCCAGCGGCGCATGGAACAAGTTGTTGGTGGCAATGAAGACCGCCTCTATCGCCGGATCGCTCAGGACGGCTTCGATGGAATCGTACCCTTTGAGGCCCAGGCGCACCGCTGCATCCCGCCGTGCCACGACTCTATCCGTCGCACCGACGAGCTCTGCGCGTGGGTGTCCTGCAAAGCGGCTCTTATCGAGGCCGAACCCTTCCCTGGCGATGCGGTTCTCGGCGATGCCGCCAAAACCGATGAGAGCGTATCTTACTTTTCGCATGCAACGGTCTCCCTACTTGGCATAGGCCTGGATCACCTTGGCCAGGGCCGCACCGATTTGCCGGCAGTCGTCCTCCGTGAAGGTTGGATACGCGAAGCAGGTAAAGGTGTGGCTTTGATGCCAGATCGCGTTGGGCACCTTGACCTTGCGGTAGTTGACGCTGGCAGGGTCAGTGTACTCCTTCGACGTGAATGGGAAACCGCTCCGTCCAAAGGCCCTGTGTTCGGTGTAAGCCCGCTCCGTGTGGCACTGGGGCCAGAAGACCCGCCAGCATGGGGCTCCCTCGGCGCCCGCGGCCGCGACGAACTGATGAATGTCGCAGTTCATCCTCTCGACGTCGAGCGAGAAGGCCATGACGTACCAGCCATTTTGTCTTTCCGGCGTGTCTACAGGCAGATACCTGACTTGCGGCAGATCTTTGATAGCGTCGATAATAATGTGCGCGTTACGCCGGCGCGTCGGCAGATTCCACGTGTCGATGCGCTCCAGCTCGGCCAGGCCGATCGCCGACTGCATCTCCGTCATGCGATAGTTCCAGCCGACCATGTTGTGGATATAAGGCAGTTTCTGCTCCAGTTCCAGCAGGTGCAGGCGCTCCTTGACGTCGTAGCCGTGGTCGCGGAAGCTGCGGGCGTTCCATGCCAGATCTTCGTCATCCGTCGTCACCATGCCTCCTTCGCCGCCGGTGGTGAAGGTCTTATTCTGGCAGAAACTGCATGCGGCGATGTGGCCGAGCGTGCCGGTTTTCTTGCCCTTATAGACCCCACCAAAGGCCTCCGCGTTGTCCTCGACCACGTAGAGCTTATGTTTGCGGGCGAACTCCAGGATCGGGTCCATGTCGCAGACGTTGCCGTACAGATGGACGGGCATGATCGCCTTTGTGCGCTTGTTGACCAGCTTCTCTGCGGAGGCGACGCTGATGCAGTGATCGTCGAGATTGACATCGGCGAAGCGCGGAATGGCGCCGGCCTGCACGATGGAAAAGCTGCTGGCGATGAATGTATAGCTGGGCACGATGACCTCGTCGCCGGGCCCGATGCCCAGCGCGGTCAACGCCACGTGGAGCGCCGATGTGCCGGAGGACGTACTGATCGCAAACCGGCTGCCCTGCCACGCCGCGAACTGCTTCTCGAACTCCATTCCCTTCGGTCCCGTCCAGTAATTGACCTTGCCCGAGCGCAGGACCTCCTCCACGGCCGTGATCGCCTTCTCATCGAACTGGGGCCAGCCGGCCAGCTTGTTCGTCACCGCCTTCGGCCCGCCCTCGATTGCCAGCTTTGCCTTTTTCACGATGAGCCCTTTCACTGTGGGGAGCCCAATGCGACGACTCCTATGTGCGGATTGCGTGTGCAGGCCTTGATGTGCTCGCCGGCCACCCACCTGATGCCAAACACACCGACACCATATGTCTTCATGGCTCCGACCTCCTATCTCCTCGACCGTTCCACGCCAGGGCGACGCGTGTTG
This sequence comes from Sedimentisphaerales bacterium, assembly GCA_963708075.1. Taxonomy (GTDB): domain Bacteria; phylum Planctomycetota; class Phycisphaerae; order Sedimentisphaerales; family Anaerobacaceae; genus PLanc-01. The sequence goes on along the minus strand of OY970194.1, from coordinate 830,926 downwards.
CCATCCCTCGGAACTCCACGCATCATCCAGTCGAACCGTGAGCTCGTCAACGCTTTTCTGGTGCATTCCCTGCATGTCATTGCGAGCGAAGCGAAGCAATCTACCATGCCAGGAGTTGAGATTGCTTCGTCGCTGCGCTCCTCGCAATGACATACGCGTGATCTGCCAGGTAATCTTGCGTTTGCCCTGGCGGCTGCTTCCTATGCTCTTTTCTCGATCTGCTTGATGAGGTTCTGGAAGATGAGGAAATGAAAAGGAAGGCACGCGTACCAGTAGGGTTTTCCAAACACCCCGGCGGGCTGATAGTACGCTTTTACGGACAATCGGTTCCTGCCCCCGTGCGGATCGACATTGAACTGGAGCCATGCCTTGCCCGGCAGTTTCATTTCCGCCCGCAACAGAAGCATGCCGTCCTGCCGAAGACTCTCGACCCGCCAGAAGTCAATCACGTCGCCGACTCGCAGGCTGGACGAGCTCCTCCTCCCTCGCAAGGACCCGACACCCAGCAGGACTCGGTCGATCATTCCCCGCAACCGCCAGAGCCAGTTGCTATAGAACCAGCCCTCCTTGCCGCCGATTGTGCAGATGGAGCGGAACAGCGAAGGAGCATCCTTGTCGCTCAGGAGCGAATGCTCGCTCGTGTAGCGCACCGGTCCTTTGATCTCGTGCAGTTTCATCGCCAGCTCATGTGCGGGGGGATAGGCGTCGGACCAGCGGGTATGCACCTTGTCCTGTTCCTCTCGCGACATGGCCCTCACGAGCGCTTCCCGGTACCCGAGGGGCTGAAATGCCAGGATTCGCTTGATGTCCTGGTTCTTACAGACGACCTCGCTGGTGATTCCCTGCATGAGACACGCGGTAATTGCGGCAGGCACGGGCGTGAACAGACTGGCAAGGTACGAAAAGAATCGGATATTGCAGAAGGGGCAGGGAACGAAAAGCCTCCTCCTTCCCAGGAGGCCGGCGAATATTTCCATCATCTGCTTGTAGGTCAGGATGTCGCTACCACCGATGTCGAATGACTTGCCGCGAGTCTCCGGCGTCTCCAGCACGCCGACGAGGTACTTGATCACGTCGCGGATGGCAATCGGCTGGCACCTGGTCTGTGCCCAGCGAGGGATCAGGAACATGGGAAGATTCTTCACCAGATGCTCAACGATCTCATACGAGGCGCTGCCGGAGCCGATGATGATCGCCGCGCGAAGGGCGGTCGTTGGGACGGGCCCGCGCCAAGCTCCTCCGCCACCTGCATCCTGCTCCTCAGATGCGGGGACAGAGACGCACGGACGTCCCCCAGTGCTCCGAGATAGATGATTCTTGCGACCCCCTCCGCCTTGGCGGCGTTGCGAAAGTTCTCCGCGGCCTGGATCTCCTTGGCCTCGAATTCCTCGGGCCCGCAGAGCAGCGAATGGATCAGGTAATAGGCGGCGTGAATCCCCTCCAACGCCTTTCGCAAGCTCTCGGCATTCAGCGCATCTGCGACGACGATCTCCACACCGGGCCAGCGATCCTTAAGATCATCCGAGACCGCGCGTGCCATCACGCGTACCCTGTATCCCCGCGCCAACAACTCGGGAACCAGCCGTCCCCCGATGTACCCGGTGGCGCCCGTCACCAGGACTGTCCCTATTTCCGGCTGAGGCTGTGAAGGCAGGTCGCGGCAAAGCAGACTGTTATCGATGGGTGGCATAGTCAATCCCTTCGTGGGTCCCGTCGCCAAGATCGTCATACGCTACCTGGTGTCTCTCTCACACGGGCATCGAGCCTGTGGCGCAGTTGCCTCGCCTGCCGGTCGATCACGAACAGGTAGGCGAAATGGCACACCCATACGGTGCAGAATCCCAACACGAGGTAAACCATGTTTCCACTCCTTATTGGAGAAGCTGTTTTTCGAGTTCAACGCCGCTACGCAGAAGACTCGTGCGCAGCCAGATCAAGGCGGCCGCAAGGACCGCTGTGCCGGCCATTCCCAACATCAACGCCGCACTCTGCCAGGGCGAGTCAAGACTGAAATTCGGGCGGTGGATATCCGGGATGAAGCGGGCGCTGACAAACACCAGCGGGACATCGAGAAAGGCAATGATCCCGAAGACGGCACAGATGCGTGCCCTGCGGTACTCCGCACCGGGCAGGCTGGCTCGCAGGATCAGATAGACGGCGTACAGGAACCACAGAATCGCTGAGGTCACAAGGCGAGGACTCGCCGTCCACCAGACGTTCCACTCCGCCCGCGAGAAGAGCATGCCGGTCGCATTCAGTATGGTCGCAAACACGAGTCCTGCCTCCGCGGAAGCAACCGCCACCAGGTCCCACGCCTGCTTGCCGGTGGTCAGATAGCCGATGCTCGCGACGAGCAAGACAACAAAACACAATAGGGCGCAGACGGAGTTTGGAACGTGGGCATACAGGATGTTGCGCTGCACGGGGTCAATCTGCCCCTGCGTCAATCCAATCCAGGTCGAGGTGACCAGAAGAACGAAGGCCATCGCGAACAACAATCGTCTCATTCGCCTACTCCTCTACAACAACCCCAAAAAGCAGCCAGGAGGCCACGACGAAAACAGCGTCAAACGCGAGCATATAGCCGATGGCGGCCCTGAAACTGCCAACGAACGCGAGTGTGCCGGACCCGCCGACTTGCTCCGGCATGGCTCCGAACAGTACGAGCAACGCGAAGGTTGCGGGGATCATCATCGGCATGAGGATGACAAGGACTACGATGCTCAGCAGCGATCCGCGGGTCCGCGTGAGTTGGACCGCCGCCGAGAACAGCGTCCCGATGCTGGAGATACCAAGATTGCCCAGCAGCAGAATGGCTGCGAGCCGCAGCCATCCACCGGCGATATGCAGATTGAAGGATATGATCGCGATGGGGACCACGATCATTTCGAAGATCGTCAGCATGATCACGTTGGCCAACAGCTTGGCAAGGTAAATCGTCCCGACGTCGAGCGGGGCCAACAGCAGCCCGTCCATGCACCCATTTTGCTGCTCGGCGGCAAAGGACCGCTCCTGGGCCAGCAAGCCCGAGAAGAGAAAAGCGATCCACAGGGCGGCGACGCCCATGACCGCCCCGCCGATGGTTGCTGAGCCGGGCTCCGAGGCCATGCGCAGAATGAAGACAATGAGCATGCCCAGGACCACCATCGTCGGCAGGACCTGCCTGGCCCGAAGCTCGACGACGATGTCCTTGATGATGATGGCTCGCAGACCCAGCCACAATTCTCTCAACTCATGCTCCTTGCATAGGACAAATAATCACCGGCGAACTGCTCGGAATCGATCTCATTCTTCATCTTGTCGAGAACAAGGACGCCTTTGTCCAAAACAACGACTCGCTGGCAGCAGCGGAGTCCCATGCGCGTATCGTGGGTCGTCATGAGAATCGTGCCCCCGCCGCGTACGAACTGGTCGAAGATCGCGACCAGCCGCTCTGAAACATCGGCATCCAGACCTGTGAATGGCTCATCCGCCAGCAGCACTGTGGGCCTGTGCAACAAGGCTCGCGCGATCGCGAGTCTCTGTGAGAGCCCACGGGAGAGAATCCCGGCCCTGTCGTGCCGGAATGAACTCAGCGCTGTGCCGGCCAGGAGTTCCTCAATTCGTGCAGCGCGGTCGGACACGCCGTACAGACGCGCTGCGAACGCGAGATTCTCCAAAACGGTCAACTCCGGGTACACCATGCTGGCGTGAGAGATCATGCCGAGTTGCCGTTTGGCAGCTTCCGCGTGTTTGCGAACATCAAAACCATTGACAATCACGGTGCCGTGATCGGGGCGAAGGAGCCCCGCGATGATCCGCAACAAGGTGCTTTTTCCGGCGCCGTTGATCCCGCACAGGCAGACAGCCTGGCCCATCGGCACGGCAAAGTCGATGCCCCTCAACACGGGCCTTGTCACGAACGTCTTGCTTACACCGTGCACGCTCAAAGCCATGCTCGTCAGACCGCCTTTTGCCGCTGTCTCGTGCATGCAATCACCCCGGCCTCGTTGACGCGGCGCGGAGCCGCAGGAGAGCGATAATGACGATCGCTGCAAACACCACCGCCAGAAGGATCCAAGTCTCTGAGTCCGAGTGCTTCGCCTTGAGCCCGGAGATCTGAAAAGCGATCTGATCGCCCGGCTTTACATTGGCCCGAAGATAGTACTCCACCGGGATCCCATCGGCGTTCGTGATCCGGCCGGTGGGCTCGCCGAGCCCTTCAAGCCGGCCCTGTCCCTGTTCCCAGAAGATCATAAGCTCCGACGTCGGCAGTGTGATTTCCTTGGAGATGCTCATCGGGCTGCGGCCGATATCGAGCTTGTAGGAGAACGTGACCTCGTGCTCGCCCGGGGGTACAGCCAGAACATCGTAGAAGCCCTCCGCGGTCACGACCAGCGATTCCTGTTCGAGATAGCTGGACGTCGCCAGGTCCCTGAAGCCCTTCGGCAGGCGAATCGCAATCACGATGGGCCTATTCTGGTCGTCTCTTTGCGAGCCTGTGATCGCCATATCGGAAGGGTTGCGCAGTTGCATGAACTCCTTGAATTCCAGCGACATCGAGCGTGCTGCGACTATGATGTGATGCGTGCCGATGGACAGCTTCGACGTGTCCGTGGAGACATCGAATACCTGTACACTCGCCGATGCCTCCCCAGAGGCGGACCCCAGGAGCACGGGCTGGCTGTTGAAGGCCATGTTCTGGTGTTTCGCACGAGCAACTACGGCCAAGCCCTCTCCCGCCGGAACGTTCTCAAAGACGGCCTTGCCGTCCTGCCCGACTTTCGCCGACCGTGAATCGATCTGCTCCTGGCCCTTGTAGAGCAGGAGCTTAACCTCATCCCCTTCGACGGCTGTCCCATTCGCAGTGCCATTCGTGACCACCACCGTGACCTTAGCCTGCGACGACGCCTCCGCAGCATTGCCCGACGATGGGGTAAACAGGGCCATGAAAGCCGTTGTGATCCAAAAGTATCTCACGATGACTTCCTATCTCCATTGCCTTGCCCCTGGCCTTTTGCCAGTAGCGGCCAGACCACTAGGGCTACGCATACAAGTAACAGAATCCATTTCAGGCTCATCATGCTTCAACCATGTCCTCTTGAGAATTGCCTCGCCCGCGACCGACCGCGGCGGCGATCACGAGCACTGCCCCAGCCACCATCAGACCACTGCCGATCCAGATCCAATTGATCAGCGGCTTGATAAAGATCGTCAGGTTAATCAACTTCGTGGCGCTGTCGACTTCCGTCAAGGCGACGTAGAGATCGCTCGCCAGGGTCCGCCGGATGTCCACCTCGCTCGTGCGCTTGTCGGATCGCCCATAGAAGGCGACGGCCGGCGAAAGCTCACCGATCCGCTTGTCGCCCTTGTACACCGACACAGCAGCGGTCACGGCGGTGAAGTTAGGGCCGTGACTCGCATCCAGATCGTCATACGCAAGCTCGAATTTGCCGACCTGGGTCCGTTCACCCGGCCTGAGGGCGACCTGTTTCTCAACGTCAAATCCCCCGGAGCCGGCGATTCCCACAAAAGTCAGCAGCGCCCCAATGTGCACAATCCTCGCCCCATACCACCGAAAAACGGGAGACAGAGTACGCACGCCGGCAGATGCACGGCGACGGATATACCGCTGTACGAAATCCGCCGCCAGATTCAATCCGACGAACGCGCAGACGACAAGATACGCAACAGCCAGATTCTTTGCGAACACCCAGATCAGCGCCGCCGCTACGCCGGCAAGGACCGCGCCGAGGATTCGCCAACTTCTGCCGAGTCCATGGTGGATCAGATGCGGACAGACGCCAAGCAGAAGCAGAAGCAATAGCCCGCCGGGGGCTGTGATCTTCGTGAAATACTCGGGCTTCAGGGTGATCTGGTGGTCGCTGAGGAGCCCGCTGAAGAACGGGAACAGCGTGCCCGCGAGGACCACGAAGGTCAGCAGCAACATGAGCCAGTTGTTCCACACAACAAACCGGACGCTGCGGCCTTCGGCTTGCGATTTCGACCTGTCCTGTAAATAGCGGCGCAGGAATAAGAACCCCGCGACCGCCCCGATGATGCCCAGGAGCACGATAAACAGGATGCCCAGTCCCGGATCGGGGAAGGCGTGAACGCTTGAGACCAGGCCGTACCGTGTCAGGAACGTCCCAAAGATGCAGAGACTGAACGTCACAATCGCCAGAACCATGAACCACGTCGCGGTCCTGGAATTGGCCCGGTAGGTACGCGCACAGTGCAGCAGAGCGGTCCCCGTGAGCCACGGCATCAAGGAGGAGTTCTCCACCGGGTCCCACGCCCAGTAGCCGCCCCAGCCGAGTTCTTCGTAGGCCCACCACGCCCCCAGGCCGATGCCGATAGTCAGGAATATCCAGGCAAACAGCGACCAATTGCGCGCGCGATCGAACAGGACGGGAGAACCGTTCGAGTCTTCTCTCTTCAGGGCGGCCAACGCCCACACAAAGGGCACGGCGAACGCGGCATAGCCCAGGAACAGCGCCGGAGGATGCAGAACCATCGCCGGATGCTGCAACAACGGATTGAGCCCCGCACCATCGCCGGGCGTCGTCAGCGACGTACGGAACGGGTCCTTGTCGAAAATCAGCACCAGGAGGAAGAACGCCGCCACCAGGTTCGCCGCCACCCGGGCGCCGGCACAAAATCGATCGAGACCGCCGCCGCACTTAGAGAAGGCAAAAACGATGAAACCGGTCTGGAGCCACAGCCATAGCAGCAAGGACCCGGCCGCGCCAGCCCAGAACGCTGTCAGTTTATAGACAAGCGGCAGCGCGCGGGCGGTGTGCTCCGCCACATAATTGACAGCGAAGTCACCCTGCACGAGGAGAACCAACAGCGCAGCGGCGGCAACCGTCAAGCACAACAGGCAGCCGATCGTCGCGTTGCGCGTGCTTACGAGCAATTCACCGCGATTTCGCCAACGGCCAAGCAGGTCCGCGAGAATCGCGTAGACGCTCAGGAACAGCCCGAGCCGCAGGGCAAACTGTCCTAATTCCGCCATGTCTATTCTACTTTCGCCTGGTACTTCGATTCACAACGGGTCATCAAGGTGTCGGCCTGGAACACGCCGCCGGACGCCAGACGGCCCTCCACGACCACCTCCCGGTCCTCGACGAAATTGTCCGGCGTCACACCCTTGTACTGCACGGGCAGCTCTGCCTGAGCGCCCGCGAGCGTGAATCGCAGTGTCACGTTTTCCAGGTCTCGCTCGATGCTTCCCGGCTTGACTCGTCCGGCCAATCGAAACGACTGCCCTTGCCCGGCCGCGCCCGCGGCGGCAAAATCATCGACTGAGTAGTAGTAGGCCCAGGACGACTGCATCGCCTGGAACATGAAATAGCCGATGCCCCCGCCAATGACGAGGATTCCGACGCCAATTTTCAGGATCGTTTTTCTATTCATCTCAATATCCCTTCGGAGAATGGTTTTCGCCATGACAGGACAGGTAGCACTGGCCGTGAAACACGCCCGAATCCTCGAAGACCTGCCGTCCTGTGACAGGGTCCGGCCGAACGATCACCACGTCGAAATTGATCAGGTGGCTGTTGTTCGTCGTTGAGCCCTGGGACGCGTTAATGCCGTGCGCATCGTGACAGGCCGAGCATGGAATCCCGTTTTCCAAGTGCTCGCTGTGGCCGGCGAAACTCTGGTCGCCGAGAATGCTGTTGCGGCTGTGGCAACGGTAACACAGCGCGTACGAGGAGCTATTCTCCGGGGTGAAGTCCACTGTCTCGTAGCGATCCGCGAGCAGGGGCCGATAGACGGACCCATGCGGCCCCCTCGCCGATGACGTCGCATCCGAACTGTGGCAGTCGGTGCAATTGATGACCGTGGCCACAGTCATTGGCGGGATCAGACTCGGGACATTCGGATTCACGCCCGGCGATACCACCGGGTGAAATGAGGGTCCTGACGGCTCAAATTCGAGGCGGGTATTCGTCTGGGTGATCTGCCGCGTGATGTCGGACAGAGGGCGCTCCGGGTTGTCGGCATGGCACTTGAAGCAGACTTCATACCCAAACTGGGCATGCGCCGTCACGGAGCCGGTGACGGTGACGCCCGAAACGCTCTGCATGGCGCCGGGGATCATTGGAGGCTGAACGAGGGCTCGCTGCACGGCATGAGGATTATGGCAATCGACGCATTCGACGTGCATGGGCGCCGCGGAGGCCACCTCCGTGGGATCATGAACGTCTCGATACTGGAACACATTGTGCCGGCTGAGCTTGAGCATATCCGTTTTGATGTTCGTGCCGGCCACCATGCCATCGTGGCAATTCAGGCAATTGTCTTCGATCTGGGCGAAATGGAGGAGCCTTTCATGGCCACCGGCGCCGTGCGGCCTGTGGCAGGCAAGACAGGCGACCTCCGCGAGGGTTCCGCGATCCCCCTCCTGCAGGTAAGGGTCGCTGGCCCCGGCGACCAGAACACCGGAACTCTCGTGCGCCGACGTGGTCCAACCGTTCAGGTCGTGGCAGCTCACGCACATCTGCGATCCCGTGTTGGACATCACGAGGAAGTTGCCGTAGTGATTGTTGTGAGCGTCGTGGCACGTCGTGCACTGCAATTCGCCGGAACGGTCCAGTTTCAGCGGCTCGGGCAACCCGACGGGTGGCCGGATCTGGGAGTCCTCAGCGGACAGGCCCGATGAATAGACGAAGCTGATCGGGTGGTCATCAGATAAGTCGGTCCCCAGGTTGGCGCCCCCGGCAGAAATATAGGCGCCGCCGGTTCCGCCGGTGATGGTCTCCGTCAATGCCACTGTGCCATCGTGGCAGCTCAAGCACAGTTTGCTGGAGCCCGTCGGCTGGCCGACTCTCGCTTCCAGCGAGGAGCTTTCATAGATTTTATAGACGGCCGTGGAAAGCGTGTGGCTCCACAGGGGAGTGCCGGGCATGGCTCCGTGCGGGGTATGGCAGAAACTGCAGGCCGCCCCGCCTGCGACCGGGGACAGGTCGTGGGGCGTGCCCTGAATCGAGCCACTGCCGGCCAACGCGCCCGATACTCCAAGCGTCGCGAGCCATATCACAGCCGTCCTGGCGGGCCATTTCCTCATTTTCCGCCTTCCTTCAGAAACTCGAACACCTGAACCCTCTTGTTATATGAATCCGCCACATAGATCCTGTCATGCACATCGACACAGATGCCTGCCGGCAGCCAGAACTGGCCGGGATCACTCCCCTCCTCACCGAACGCCATCAGGATGCGTCCTTGCGGATCGAAGATCTGCACATTCTCGAACTGACGGTCAATTACATAGATGTTTCCGGCATGGTCGGTGGCGACGCCACACGGATGGGCGAAATTGCCCGGCCGGTCGCCCTGGTCCCCGAACACTTTCACGAACCTGTCGTCCGGCCCGAGTACTTGAACGCGGTAATTCAGGGTGTCGCTCACGTAGAGCTGCCCCGCCTCATCGATGTGAAGATGCGTGGGGAAATTGAATTGACCGGCGTCGATCCCGCGCGTCCCAATCTTCCGGATGAACTGGCCTTCATGACTGAACACATAAAGGGCATGGTTGCCCGCATCGGCCACGTAGATCGTGCCTTCCGGACGTCGGCAGGCGATGCCGGCGGGCCTTTCGAGCTGATCCCGTCCAAAGGCGAAAACGAACTCACCGGTCTTCTTAAAGACACAGACCTCGTGCCGGACACTGTCCACGACGTACACCCGATCGGTCAGCGTCGTCAATGCGACGGGCTTCTGGAGCCCGGCCTCTTTGCCCAGCGAGGAAAACTGGCGGTAGTCGCGCGTTCTGAGGTTGAACGCGTGCACGGCCGCACCTGCGGAATCCGCCACGTACAGGACCCCTGTCGGATCCACGGCCACCGCGTAGGGCGACACCAGAACGCCCATGGGTTTGGCACCGAACAGCAATTCACCGATGCCGTCGAGCAGCGAGCCTCGCTTTTCCATGTCGGCTTCCGTGGACACCGCTCCGAGGTACCTGATGCGAGGCTGCTCGGGCGGCTTGGGCCAAACCAGTGTCGCCTCCGCCCGATTTAAGAGCGCGGGCCGCTGCGGGCCGCATCCGGCACCTGCCAGAAGCAGCGTGACCACAAGGACCCCAAGTCCTGCTGAGCATCTCCGTTGGCCGCTTTGTCGAATTTTCATAACTCCAGAGACTCCTGACGTACAGGTCAGAAACGCCGTTGGGCTTTTATGTAGAAGAACAGACTGTCGATTTCGTCATCGCGGCGTTCCAGGAAACTCAATTCGGCGCCAATCGTAGCAGTGAACTGCCGATAATGGTACTCAAGCTTGTTGTCAATCTGGAATCCCTTTGTGATTCCGAATCGCGTGTCATCCTCATGACGATAGTCCACCGAGCTGGAAATGCTGTACTTGTCCGACAATCGGCTGAAGAGCTCGGCGGTGGCTTCGAAAAGGTCCACGTCCCGGGCATCCGGCTCCTCAAACTCCAGCCACTGGTTCGTCAGTCCCAGGCTGGCGGTCGTCGCGGGGCCGATCAGCCACCGATATCGGCCTTCCAGCTTCGTGCTGGTCATGGGAATCAGCGTGGAATCCTCCGTCATGTACTCCGCCAGCAGGAACAGGCCTTTGTTCGTATAGTCGATGCCGAACGTATGGGCCAGATACTCATCGGGGATGATGTCGGCCATCGTCGAGGTTACAGTCTCCTCCTGCATGCGCAGTCCGTAGTACGTTGAGATACCATTCTTGAACCGCTCACGAATGGAGAAACTCTGGCGGAACGTGTCCTCCTGCCGCTCCGGCTCCACGAAGAACTCGTAATCCACGAAGAATTCCTGCCCCTCCGTGAAGTTCGGGGGCACCACGCCTCCGATGACGATCGTGTTGACGAACACCCTTCCGCTACTTTGAGAGATCGTGTAGTCATCCCCCTCCAGGAACACGTCTCCGCTTCCGGGGGCGGAGGTCACGCGAATCGTCGAGATATCGATATTCGTGCGGCCCAACTCGATCGGGACTACGTCAGTGGCAATGTGGGCTTCGCCGACGACGAAGCCTTTGCCGGCGCCGCCGGTTTGGTCGCTGCGAGTGATACTGGCGCTGTAGCTGCTGAACAAGGTGCCCCACGGGTTCAGTTTTCGATAGTTCAGGCCGAGGATCCCGCCGTATTGCGTAAGCTTCCCGTCCGACCCAAGATCGGTTTCAGAGATGAACCCGTCCAAGTCGGTCACCAGGCTCTCAAACAACCTGTGCTCGATGCCCGCCTGGCCGCGAATCTGCTCGCTGTCCAGTGCCTCTCGCTCCAGTTTGCTGTACTGGACATCGTACTTGCTGAGCAGGCTGGGCGTGTGCTGCAGTCTCAGCCGCTCCTGTGCGCGGAGGTTCTCAAACTCGAACGAGCCGCTCTGGTTGATGTAATTGAAGAGGGAATCGAGGCGATGCTTCCCGTCCTCGCCGAACATGTAATCATGCGAGAGCGTGTATGCGTCCGTATCTGTGTTGACGACGGCCCCTACAGTCTCCTGGCGTGCCTCGGTCCGGTCAAAATCGAAGTGGATGTGCGACAGTTTGCTGAAATCGTGATCGACCGAGTATCGGAAGCGTTCGTCCTCGCGGGCAAAGAAGTCCGACGCAAGATGATCGAAGCCGTCCTGGCTCGTCTCGCTGCTGCTGTACTGAAATGACATCGGCCAGGACTCGGGGCGCAGAATCAGGGACGCGGATTCACTCTTGCGGTCGGCCTGCAACGGACCCAGGAATTGCCGGGCAATCAAGTCCTCCGTCTTGGTGGCATTGACGGTGGCCGTGTACGGTTTGGAGCGCAACAACTGGGCGGACAGGAGATATTCATCGAGAGTCCCTGTGCTCCAGCCGGACAGATCATCGGACTCGATGTTCTGTTGAGCCAGCCCGGCCCCAACCATGACATCATAATTCAAGAAATCAGGATGGTATACGTCACCACTGGTCCTGACTCTTGCCCGTTCTTCAAACACTGTGCTTTCACTCTCACGCTTATCGGCGCCCGTTTTCCGTTCATCCACGCGATGCTCGACGACCGTCTCGAGTTCCCCGCGGATTCTCTGGTTCTTGACGAGAGGCCGTTTCTGGCCCCGGACGATCACGTTGCAGCCGCCCAACATTATCAGACCAAGCCCGCAACACAGCACACTTCCGAGGACCCTGTAGCCGGGCCATGCCTTTACCGGGCCATGCCTTGCCTTATTGCTCGCTCGGTTCAATACACGCTCAGTTTCTTGATTCCGACCACATTCGGTCTCTTCCATCCTCCATGGTATAGCTCCTGGCCTTCCTGATCGCCGGCATACTACTTCAGCAAACGCCAGCCGGACTGCTCCTGCTTCTGGATGAACGCCTGCTCTATCTGGTCGAGGTACTGTTGAGCCGTTTCCTTTATTGGCGCCGGCAGCGAACTGGCACCGAGAACCTGACGAAAGCCCTCCCGAGCTTCCACAAGTTGCCCGGCGCGGTACTGCTGGAGGCTGCGATAGTAGAGCTCGGCGACCTTTCTGGCCTGTTCGCTTCTTTGATCCCGAATGGCCTTGAGTGCGGCGGCCGCCGATTCCCCGACGTCCCTGGACGGGTCTTCAAGCTCCTGACCTTCCTGGGGCTCCGTTGGCGGCTTCGTCTGCACATCAATCACCTTTTGCAGGCTATCGGCCACGAGAGGTTTCTCGGAATCCATGATCAGGTCACTATTCATCAGGGCTTCGAGATACGCCCTGGCCGGCCACAGTTGACCGCCTTGGAGGTACTCGATGATTGTGCCGGAGAACGCCAGGAAATCCTGCCCCTGCAACAGATCGCTCCTCGCTTTCCTGGCCGCCTCTTCATACTTGCGGCGATGGATCTCGGATTGATACTCCAGACCCGCCGGCTTCTCCAGAAACGTCTGCCGCAGAAGGCTCCGGGTCGCGCCCGCGTGCCCATCGTGACAATCCGTGCAGGATGAGTACGCTTCCCCGTCGTGGTTTTTGACCATGCGAATCGCCTGGACCTCATGGCACTGATAGCATAGTTCGGGGACCGGCTTCCTGAGCAGGAATTCGGCTTTGGTCTTGTGAGGCTCGTGGCAAACCAGGCAGTCACCCGTCGCGACCGGGCCGTGCACCCAGGACTCCAGGGTGGAAAACTCGTCATGACATTTGTGGCACAACTGGGGCACCTGCGCCACCAACTGCACCTTACGGGAGAAACCCGTTTGCCGCTGATCGCCATGGCAGTTGACGCAGTTCTTCAACGGCGGGTGAACGTGCCAGCCCCCTGCCGGCGCAATGTCCCCCGGCTTGCTGTCCTTCAGGGCCGTTACCTGCGTCTCGGACGTCTGCGTCTGCAGCGGTGGAACGCCATCGAAGAAGAAGGTCAACACTTTGTGGCGTTCGACTTCGTCGCAACTGGACAGCAGCAAGAGCATCATCGCTAATCCTGATCCCAGCAGGATGAGGATCATCCGAAGTCGCACCGGATCGCAATGCGCAGGCTGCCGCATACATTTGACATCCAAATTCTCAATCGTAGCCTCCCTGCGAACGCCACCTTCATTCCCATTTCAGATTCATCGCACCGCCAATCAACGCTGTCCGCTGCGCTGGCGGGCGAGCCGCCCATCGATGTCCTTGATGTACCCTTTGAGTGTTTCCTCCATGGGAGGCGGGATCAGCCCGCTGGCAATGACTTTCACGAACCCCGACCGGGCCTCTTCGAGCCGACCGGCACGATACTGGTCCATACTCTGGTAGTAGAGATCGGCGATTGTCCTGGTCTGCTGCAATCGCTGGGCTTCGCCGGTCTGCTGCCCCGACTGAGGTGCGACCGCCTTGGCCGATGGCTCCGCGGGACGGACCGATTCCGCCGGCGGACTTTTTTCCACAGGCGGCGTTTGCGTCACCTCTTTCGATCTGTCAGGAACGGGAAAGTCACCGAAGCCGTACACGTTTACTTTGGCCGGGCCGTACTGGTTCGACACGAACACAAGGAATTTGATGTCGGCCCCCCGCACGGCGCGGTGCTTGAACAGGTCGACATGGTCATAGTCCAGGATGATTTTGGCCGGAAGGTTCATGTTCCCGGGCTCGTTCCCAGGCCGGCCGAAGAACAGCAACAAGCGACCCTGGGGGTCGTATATTTTCGCGACTTCCGTGGACCACGCGGAAGGCGACAGGGAGGCGCCTGCGTCGATCACCCAGATCCGGCTGTCGCGATCCAGCGCGATACCTTTGGGCCGCACCAGCTCGTCAATGTTGTCGCCCAGGCGGCCGATCGTCCGCTTGAGGTTCCCCGAGGAATCGAAGTCGAAGATCCTGGCTTTCAGCTTGTCGGTCACATAGAGGTCCCCGTCCGGGCCAAAAGTCAGATCGCTGATGAGCTTGAACTGATTCTCGCCGTCGCCCTGCTCGCCCATCCGACGGATCTCCTTGCCCGTCGTCTTGTCCATCACGACGACCTGGTTGCCGGCGAAGTCGGTGACGTAGCAGTGCGGTCCGCGGATGGCGACGTCGATCGGGCTGATCCGCAGTTCCTTGCCGAGGATCGCCTGCAACGTGTTGCCCGCGTCAAAGACAAAAACCGCTCCTGCCGTCGGGTCGGCCACGTACTTCGTCCCGTCTCGCTCGATGCAGATGTTCACGGGATTCATCAGCCGCCGGTCCTCGGTCATGTACCCGAAGGACCGTTTCCTGAGATCGAGCACTTCGACGCGCCTCTTGCCGACGTCGCAGACATAGAGCTTGCCGTCGAAGACGGCCAAGCCGTACGGGGTCGCTATTCCCTCTTTCTCTTCCTCCTCGCCCAGGACGAACTTCTCGAACCCGCTGGCGCCGGCGGCGCCCAGATCGGCCGGGCCCGAGAACGAGGTGAGGAACTGCAGCCGGGGTTTCTCCGGCCCGGAAGGAAAGAAGACCGGGGTGCTCGCGTCCGGTCGCTCCTGGGCAGAGCCGCATCCGCCGATAAGAATCGCTGCCGCCAATGCGACGGCAAGGACCATGCCCCTCCAGAGTGATGGATTGTTAGCCGACATACCTGTTTTTCGTCCAATGCGACGGGCCCCCTTTAGAAGCAAATGACCCGCCATTATCCCTAAAAGCGGACACACCATCCCCGTCGCCGGACTTGCCAGGCAATCCCGGGCTAACGATCACACTCCCCTTACCTGGTTGGTGTGATGACTTTTATTTCAGGTGGCACATGCGGCACAATTCCGGACCGTGGTGCATTTGGGAACTCGAGCCATCGTCATTCTGGATGGTCTCGTAACCGTAGTTGTAGCCACGCAATGCCCTGCCCACGCCGGAAGTATGCACATCATGGCAACTGTTGCACTGCAGTTTGCCGTCCCCGTCCAGCAGATCCTGGGCGATGGTCCGACCCAGCGTACTGGGTTGGGACGGGTCTTTCAGAGCCCCGTCGGCCGCCGCCAACGCGGAGTCGTAGACGAAGGAAACCGGGTGGCTGTTGGCCAACTCGCCCGCCCCGAACTTCTCGTTATCCGTCATCCACAGGAAGTTCGGGTTCGCGCCGTCATGGCAACTGAGGCAGAGTTTCGACGCGCCGCTCGGCTGACCGTCAATGGTCGCCTGGAACGTCTTGCTGGAGTACATCGTGAACGTCACCGTCGTCTCATTGCCGTTCCACAGCGGCACACCGGGAAGCTGGTCCGCGTTGTGCGGCACATGACAGCCGTCGCAGCCCACGAGATCGGAATGTGCGGCCGCCGCCCACACCGCCGGTGTCGTCAACAGACTCGAAACGATCACGCCCAAGCCCACTCGTACTAACCACCTGTTCTGCATTTCTCACTCCTCCTGTTCCACTGATACATCAATTACATGCCGATTGGCTGATTCAAGCTGCCATATCCCGGCAAGACTCTACCACTTCTCCACGCCCATGCCCATGCCGGTGGCCTTCACCACCATGCATCTGCACCGTGTGTAGACACCGCGCCCACCATTCTTGAGCAAATCTCATGCCACCATCAGCAACAGACGGCGACCGGCCACGCGAATCGCTCTAAGGCCTTGAATAACAACAACTTCCGGCTCCATCCAACGAAGCCTCTGCCGCAGTCCCATAAGCGAGAGAGATGCACTATCTCACAAGCGGGAATATTCTCGGCGTCTTTTCTCACTTGCGAGAGGCATTGCTTACGTCATCCTCGCCGAAAATCCCCGCCAGAGCCCGGCGGTAGCAGGTCAATGCTTTCTCGGACTCTCCCCGGGCCTGATGCACTTTGCCTGACTCGTACAAAATGCGGGACGATTCCGGATCGAGAGCCAGGGCCTTGGTCAGAATCGCTGCCGCAGCTTCGAGGTCGCCCATCTGCCGCCTGGCCCACGCTGAGATCAGCATCGCACGGGCCTTGTCCGGGTCCGACTCGGCCTTGACCTGGGCTGCGATCTTCAGCGCCGCCTCATTCTTGCCGGCCCGGCACAGCACTTCACCAAGCTCCAGAGCAACATCCACGGCGTTGGGCTCGAGCTCACGCACCTTCTCGAGTTCTGCAATCGCGGGTTCCAGCCGTCCTTTCTTCGCAAGCGTCCTTGCCAACTGGATGTGCCTATCCCGGCGGGCTCGGGCGGAACTGTTCGCCAGGGTCTCCACGTGCACGGATGCGTCGGTGACATTCGTCAGGCCAAGGGCCTTGTTCAACTGAGCGTGAAAACCGGCCACGAAATCATACCCGTACCCGGCCTTGATCCACTGTACCTTGTGATCCGCCCCTACGACCACGGCCGTCGGAGTCGCGATGACGCCGAGCTGACCCCAAAACGCAAAATTGGGGTCCGCGAATATCGGCAGTGCCGCCCTTCCGTCAGCGTCGCGCGAACGCAGAAATTCGCTTGTGCCGGGGCCGGTCATCACCCCGAGACAATCGAAGACGGCCCCCTCCAATCTGAGTTTCTGAACGAGGGCCTCAATGTCCGCCACCAGTCGTTCACGCTGGCTCTGCCCGGCCTGAAGGATCACAATGCCCATGGGCCGGGGCTCCTTGCCGCCATAGTGCACGGTCGTTCCGTTGACGTCGGACAGGGAGAACTCGGGCATCGTATCGCCCACACGGATTCGACGCAGACCCTCCTGTCCCGCCAGCGGTGATGCGAGGCAGGCCGCCAGGACAAGCATCGCGGGCCGCCACGGCCGTATGTTGCTTTTTGCGCGAACATAAGAGACTCCTTCCGTACCGCCGACGACTCAACGTCGCGGACCCGGCAACACAGGATATGTGACAGGCGATTGGCGATCGTAGTCGAACGGTTGATGGCAGCCCGGCTGGCAACCGCCGCCGGTGTCCGTCTTTTGGTATTGAATCGGCAGGTTCCACACGCCGTAAGGCACGCTCTCGCGGATGTGCTTGGGCAGGTCGCTCGCGTGGGTCGCGTGGCACGCACGGCAGGTCCGGCCCTGACGCTGCTTGTTCACGTGCACATAGTGCAGGTTCCGATCCCCGTTGCGAAAGTCCGTCAACTCGGAGGTGCGTTCCGTCAACACCAGACTCTCCGGATGGCAACTGAAGCAAAGTCCGTACTTGTCCACACTGAACGGTGCGTAGAACGCCTGAGGATAGTCCTTGATCAGCAGACGGAAATGCTCGCTGCCATGAACAGAGTGGCAGCCGGCACAGTTCTTTTGCGCAACCGGGCCATGAGGCGACTTCTTGTCTTTGACCTGCGCGGTGAATGATGCGACAGGCTTGCCGTCCTCCGTCGTCACCGGCTTGTCGTGGCACGACTCGCACAGGGCCATCGGGGCGTCCTTGAGGACGAACTGCACTGTGGATGCGTGGGGTGTGTGGCAATGCAGGCAGCCGTCCTTCTCCGTCACTGCTGTGTGCTTATGCTTCGACGTCTCGGCCAGCTTCTTGATGTCCTCATGGCACGAGTAGCACAGGTCGGGCGCGTCGGCTTTCAGCATTTTCGCATGGTCGGCCCCGTGCGGGTTGTGGCATCCGATGCAATCATTCTTCGCCGGCTCGTGCACAAATTCGAATTGCGAGAGCTCGTCTTTCGTCACCACGTGACAGGAGAAACACAGATTCACCGGCTCGTCGACGAGCAGCTTGGGTCGGTCCGCGCTATGCGAAGCATGGCAGATCGTGCACTCGCCGACCGCCACCGGGCCATGCATGAACTGAACGTCCTTGCCGGTCTGGTGGCATTTTGCGCAAAGCTCCGCCACGGTCTTCTCGTGAATCATTGCCTTGCTCTCGCTGCTGTGCGGGTCATGGCAATCGGTGCATTTACCCGTCTTGAGAGGCTCGTGGACATGCTTTTTCGTGGACTGGTCGAGATGGCAATACTCGCAGAGGTCCCGGCCTTCCCGAGCGAGCTTGAACGTGTGGGCCTTCGCATCCACCTCGTCATGACAACTCGCGCAGTTGCCCAGGCCGGTCGGCCCGTGGACGAACGGCTTCTTCGCGTAGTCCGCGTGGCACTCCTGCGTGACACACGTCTTCTGCGACGAGGTCGGCTTCTCTACGCCCCACGCCGGAGCCACGAAGACCACAGCCAGCACAGCGGCAGCCATACAATTGCGTTTCCAGACACCTGTCATATCAGTACTCCTCACGTGCCTCTTGCACGGGTACTTGTCCTCCCGTCCGTGAACAACAGGATGTATCTCGATTTGCGGATCATCTCACAGCGTCCGGCACATGCCTGTACAGCACGACAAGAGTCCCCGTAGTTGTCCTGTGGTGGAACGGCTGACCCAACTCCAGCACGACCTGCTCGTCGGCGTTGCCTTGCGTAATCGTTGCCACAATCGCAGGATGCAGGAGCACCTCTGAGCCATTCTGCCAAGCGGTTTCGAGCCTCGCCTCCGGCCGCACCTCTTCGACGGCGAAAGAATACCGCTTGTCGTCGAAAAGATGCCGTTTGCCCATCTCGACCGGCTCGATGTGCTTCTTGCCATCCTTCAGGTAGAGCAAGTGAGATCGCGGGCCCGGCGCCACCACGAGAAGGTATCGGCTCGCGGCGGCACTCACGTGGAAATCCAGGAACCTGACTCGAAACGGCAGTTGCTGCGTCTTGTGCGGCGACATCGCGAACTGCGACCACAGCCACTGTCGGATGTCCTGCGTGTCGTTCTGTGCACGGATCTCGACCGCCGGGTTTTCAGGCTTATCCGACTGGCTGGTCACTTCCTTCGTCTGCCGGTCGATGCTGTAGTGCGGAACGTACCGGGTGATCGAGAGCTTCCAGGGAGACCCCGGCAGCGCTATTACCTTGCCCGGCTTGACCGTGTATGCAAGCGGAGGGCTCGTCTCCGAGAGCCAGACGAGCAGGACGCCCACAACCTCCGGCTCCGTCAACTCCTGCAGGATGGAAGCATCCACCGACCCAGGGAGTTCCCGGATTGCGACGCTCCCGACGGCGGCGGATACGGATTGCCTCTCACGGTCGCGAGCGGAGAGCCAGATGTCCTGCTGGAGATTCTCGCCCCGCAACGACAGCTTTGCGACCGGCCCGCCATTGGGGTCTGCGACGGCGGTGGTTTCCCGCTTCATGTCCGGCAGGTATCGTTCGAGCTTCACCTTCATGGGCGTTCCCATCACCGGCGTCACCGTTCCGAGCGACTGCGGCTTGTTCTCATCCGCGATGGACACGGGGATGCGTACTCCGGCACCCTCGAGTCCCAGCTTGACCAGGACCTCCCACGGCCCGCCCAGGAACTGATGGTGCGGACTGGCAGGTTGAGCCGTCGCGGTGACAGTCAACGCCGCAATCCAGAAGGCTACAGCCACTGCCGCCCGTATTCGTCCGTATTCCTTACGTACGCACATGTCTAACTCCCGTTGGAAACCATCTTGTCTGCTTCGAGAAGCAGGGCCTCGGTGTACTTGAAATTGTGAACGCCCCAACTGCCGTCATAGCGGATCGAATCGAGGATGGACCTGGCCTGCTGAACCCGGAGATTGAAGTCCCGCGATTTTTCTTCGCCAGCCTGAGCGAGGGCGAGCGCCTCGGCCTCTTTGATGTGTCGTTCCACCTGCTCATACAGTTTCTTGATCCGATCCTGCCAGAACGGCACGTACTTCTGTCCGGTCCCCGGTTCGTGGCACCGATCGCACGCGGCAGGCGACATCCGGGCGACTGTCCCGAAACTGTCGAGCATGCCCGACGCTTTTGCCGTCCTCTCGATATGGCAGCCCGTACATTCCACGTGGGTCATGAACATCGGGCTGAGTACCCGATCCGTCTTGTCCGGCTGCATGGGATGCTCCGTGCTGTAGATCGTGCGCTGGACCTGGTGGGTATCGCTGTGGCAGCTCTGGCAATCCATCATCGCGGACACCGACTCCACGCGGGTCTGGCCATGCGGCACCTTTCCGTGGCAGGCGAAGCACTGCACCTTTTCACCATTCGTGTGGCTTTCATGCAGCTCCAGGCTGTTTGCATCCGCCGGTTTGCCAAAATCGTGGCAGTTCAGGCAGACCGTATCCTCCACTTGGCTTGCCGGCCGGACTTCCCGCTTGTGGCAGGATTCCTCACAACTGGCTTTGTAGGATACGAAGTCGCTGTGGTCGATTTTGACAAAGCCCCGCCGGATGACCTGGTCCGGCACTTTGTGGCAGCCCTGGCAGTTGGTTTTAACCGGTCGGCCGGCGGTCTCGCTGCTGCCGAGGAAATGACACACGAAACACGCGTTGTGGTCCACGCTGAAATGGTCGTTCCCTTCAAAATGGCTGTGGCAGGTCCCGCATGTGATCTTTATTCCGTCGACGACTTTGTCGATGTGCTTGTCGTGAGCGAAGCGAACGCCGTTGCAGTCGATGGGCTTGGCCGCCAGTTCGCTCGTGCTGTGGCACTCCGATCGCAGACAGGAGGCATCCTTGATTGTCGCATTGGGCTTTGTGCCGACGCGCCCTACGGCGCAGTCGATGGCCTGGGCCAGGCCGTTGATCTTGCCCTTGATGAGTCCGGCGAAGCCCGGCTGCAGATGGCATTCGAGGCACTTCACGTCGGCGTGGCTCGAGTGAGTCCAACTGTCGTAGTATGAATTCATGATGTGGCACGAATTGCAGAACCCGGGCTGCCCGGTCACCTCAATCGCTGTCACGCTGAACACACCGACGCCCGCCAGCACAACGGCGATCCGTACCGGCCAGTTCAGCCGGCCGAAAGTACGAATCGCCAGTCTGGGCGTCTGCACTATGTACTTGGCAATCTTGCCTATCATTTCATTCTCATGGGAGGACGCAGGATGGATGGCTGAGCGAGGGTGACGATCTTCCCATCATCATCAACCATCATGGCCCTTCGCCTCTCCACATGCTCACCTCGCAAGAACATCAGAAATGGATATGGCTATATGGTCTGCCAACTGCTGAAGGCTGACCTTGAACTCGGAATCGACGAGCGATTCCAACTGCTGTCTGGCCCGGCTGATGTGCGATGCAATCAATCGAGCGATCTTTCCCGGCGCTGACGATGAATGGAAGGCCCTGCCCAGCCGAACCAGGTCCCTTTCCCCGACTGCCCTGCGGCTCAACTCCAACGGCGTCTCGCCGCGCCGCAGGAAGTTCCCGATCAGATACAACAGGGGCAAGGTCACATCACCTGCCACGAGGTCCTGTCCCGGCGTTTTCCCAAGCCGCTTCTCATCGCTCAGCAGGTCCTTGCAGTCATCGAGGATCTGGAACGCAACGCCATAGTGATACCCGAACTTCCCAAGCGTCTCACATGCCATGGGCTCGCGGGCGGTCGTAATCGCTCCGGCGGCGCAGCAGGCACTGAATAGAGCTGCCGTCTTCTTCTCAACGACCGCCAGGCAGTTCTCCTCGGAGAGACTGAAATCGCCCCGCCCGGCGACCTGCATCAGTTCTCCTTCGCACATGGCACACAACGGCGAGCCCAGAATCGCGAAAAGACGCGGGTCGGCGCAGTCGGCCACCAACTGGAACGCTTTTCCGCACAGGTGGTCGCCCACAGCCGCGGAAACCCTCCTGCCCCATTTCGCGGGGACGCTGGGGCGGTGATGGCGAACCAGGGCGGCGTCAATCAGGTCATCATGGACCAGCGAGGCCATGTGGATGAGTTCCGCCGCCGCCGCCACGTTCAGCGAGGCACGCCCCAGATCGGGTGAGCCATTGCCCTTCCCAAGGGCAGCCCGAGATGAAAGAAGCGCCAGGGCCGGTCGCATCCGTTTGCCCGGCGATTCGAGCAGGAAATCAACGACCTGACGCACCGATCCATCATTGGTGTCCCGGAGCGTGTTGGCCAGATGTCCCTGCACCACCTCCAGGTCGGGCAGGATCGGTCGCAAGATCCGGGACAGGCTCGACCCGTTTCCCGCGTGCAGACAGGCATCTTTTCCGAACAGAGTTATCATAAGCCTACCTGGGTTTTGAATGAGCAGACCCGAAAAAACCTTGCCATAGAGTCCGCAGAGACTACTCGCGACGATCACGCGGGTTCTCCGCGGAGCTCTTGTCCGTCCTTCATGCTATCGAACGGTCACAGCGTGTTCAATCCACGGGACTGGCGATGGATAGACAGGAACCGGCCTCCCGACAGAACGTTCTCAGATATGAGAATTCCGAAGGGCAATCAACGGGCTTGTTCAAAGGATATCGGTGTGCGAGTGATCTATGGCCGGGCACTGAAACGCGCATCCAGCTTGAACATGCGTTTCATAGGGAGGTTCAGAATGTCGGACGGGTCCAACGACAAGTCCCCGCGAACCTCATCGAGTATCGCCGTGATCTTGCCGTTGTCGGCCGCGATGATGGTGAACCAGATGTTGAATTCGTGGTCGCGCAGATAGCTGTGCGTCACCTCACAATGTCGGCCGATCACCTCGGCCGCCCGCTCCACGTTCTCCGGCCGGACACGAACCGCCGCCAGTGTGCTGCAGAAACCCAGCTTTCTCGAATCGATGCTGGCCCCAAGCCGGCGGATTACCCCCTGCTCGATCATGCGTTCCACGCGTTGCCACAGCAGGTCGGCATCGAGCCCCAGCCGTTCCGCGAGGACATCGAAAGGCCGTTCGCTCAGCGGGAAATCGTACTGCAAGGCATCCAGGATTCTACGATCCAAGTCATCCATTCTCATCTGCGAGAATCTTCAGAATTTTGCATTTTGGGCTTTGTTTTTTGCTGAGGTCCGGGGAAAAGGACGGAAACTCACTCGTCTGATGACAGAGCGCACCCTGCAGCGCAGGCAGTATGAAGCGGTCAGATTCAACCGGCTTCCTCCATCGAGGTGACACTCGGCAACACGTCGAAGCGGTGCTCCGGATGGTTCCAGGCAGCCATCGCGATCGTCGTCTCATCCAGCAGAGTTCTGAATTTTCGGGTAGCCATCGTCCACTGATAGAAGATGCGGCAGCTCTGGGTCGTTCCACCACAGGCGCAATGCCTCAGCGGACAGTCCTCAAACAGAGGTCTGCCCTCGACCGTTTCGAACACTTCGAGCAGAGTGATCTCCTCCGGCGGCCTGGCGAAGACATACCCTCGCTCACGGCCTTTCACCGACCGGAGAAAGCCCCCCTTGACCAACTGCTGCAACACCTTGGCCAGATACCCGGCCGGGATGCCTTCCGCCTTGGCAATGGCCTTCCCGGTCGCCGGCAACTGGGTCACGTGTCGGACCATGTACATCAACGCGTGTAACGCATAGGCTGAAGCCCGGCTAATCTTCATTCAGATATCCCGCGGAATCGACTCCGCTACTCCATCTTCCGGGACCGTTCTCTGCGATTGACGATCCCAAGTTCATCGATCTTCCTGTACAGACTCGAGACTCCTATTCCCAACGCTTTTGCAGTCTCGGCCTTGTCCCAATCATACTTGGCAAGCGCTCTGTAGATTTGCTCTTTCTCGTACGCTCGGATCGAAGCCTGCAAACCTTCCTGGTCCTCCACATCGGCCGTAGCGTCGGAACCGGTGAAGCCGATATCCGCAAGCTCGATGACCTCGCTCTCGGCAAATATCACGGCTCGTTCGATCACGTTCTGCAACTCCCGGACATTGCCCCGCCAATCATGATCCGTGAGCATCTTCATAACGTCCTCGCTGACTCCCGTGCAGTGCTTGCCCATCTCGGCGTTGTACTTTTTCACAAAGTGCCGGACCAGCAGAGGAACATCGTCACGCCGCTCGCGCAGGGCAGGCAGGTGGATGCCGACGACATTCAGGCGATAGAAGAGGTCCTCCCGGAATCGAGCTTCCTTGATCTCCTTCATAAGGTCCCGGTTCGTCGCCGCGATCAGACGCAGGTTGATGTCGACAGGTGTCGTCGAGCCCACCGGCAGGATCTGCCTCTGTTCCACCGCACGGAGCAGCTTGACCTGGCAGCCCAGCGACATATGGCCGATCTCGTCGAGGAACAACGTCCCGCCGCGAGCCATCTCAAAGAGTCCTTTTTTGTCCTCAAAGGCGGAGGTGAAACTGCCTCGTTTATGGCCGAACAACTCGCTCTCGAGCAGTGTCTCCGGAATCGCGCTGCAGTTGACGGCGATGAACCGGCCGCCATTGGTCGTGCTCAGCGCGTGAATGGCGTGCGCGACAAGCTCCTTGCCTGTCCCGCTCTCACCCGTGATCAGCACGTTGCTGCGGGTCGGCGCGACCTTGCGCACGGTCTCGAAGACCTGTTTCATGACCCGCGTTTCCCCGATGATCTGGCTGATGTCGAAACGCCCGTTCAACTCATCGCGGAGCTTCTGGTTCTCCGCCTCCAGCTCCACGTAGCGCAGGTGCTGACGGATCTTCGTGAGCATTTCATCGAAGTTGACCGGTTTCATCACGTAATCGCAGGCCCCGAGCTTGATGGCTTCGACGGCCATCTCCACGGTTCCATAGGCGGTCACCATAATGGTCCGCGTCTGGGGCCGAATCGCCGTGATCTCCCGCAAGACGCTGATTCCATCACTTCCAGGCATCTGGATATCCAGGATGGCCACGGCATAGGGCTGCCTCATGATGGCGGCCGTCGCCTCGCGGCCGTCACAGACCGCCGTTACGGCGAACCCTTCCTCTTCAAGAACCTTGGTGAAGGTCTCGCGGAACGTGGCTTCGTCGTCGGCCAGAAGGATCTGCGGTTTTTGCTCAGGCATAGGCTACGTACTCTCTTGACTGAAGATCATCGAACTTCGTTCTGCCGGTTCGTTCATCGGGTCTCTCCTGCATCTTCCGACCGGCCGGGTCCAATGAGGTCCTTCTTGGGCCTCACCGGGATGCGAACGATCGCCGTCGTTCCTTTGCCCGGCTCGGATTCCAACTCGATGGCGCCGTCCACTTCCGTGATCAGGTTGTAGCTGATGAACAGGCCCAGGCCTGTCCCCTTGCTGATCTCCTTGGTCGTGAAGAACGACTCGAACGCGCGACGGCAAACCTCCGGGCTCATTCCCACGCCCGTGTCGCGGATGCGAATCTCGACCATTTCGTTCCTGAAAGTCCTCGTCACCTCAATCGTGTGTTCGTGTCCGGCCCCCTTGGCCTCGATGGCATCGAGCGCATTCAGCACGATATTGAGAAGGCACTGCTCCAGGTTCTGTGGATTGAGCCACACCATGGGTAGTCCGGTGTCGGGTACGTCCACGATCGTGATGCCCCGGGCCCGCGGGTCGAATCGGATCAGGGACACAGTGTTTTCGATCAGTGCGTTCACGTCCACCCATTTGTACTCCGAGGTGACCGGCCGTGCCTGGTCCAACATGCGCCGCAGGATCGCGGAGATCCGGCCCACATGATGGTCCACGACGGAACATAATTCCTTGAGCTCCGGGTCGGTGCTCTTTCGGCTGACGTACTGCATGACGGACGACAGGCTCGTCAACGGGTTGCCGATCTCGTGTGCGATGCCCGCCGCCATCTGCCCCAGGGCAACCATCTTCTCCCGCTGCGCCATCCGCACCTGGGACATCTTCAGCGTCTCGTTGATCATCGTCACCTGCTCCGTGCGGTCCAGCAGGTCGGCTTCCAGCTTCTTGTGCTCCGTCAAATCCTGGCCTACGATGACGCGTCCCAATGGCGTGCCATTGAGGCCGGCCACAGGACAGCTTCTGGCCTCGATGAACCGCTGCGTCGGCCCATCCGTGCGAAACTGAATGGTCTTTTCCTGCTGTGGCGATCCCACGGCCTCGATGTGTTCGGCCAGAATCGCCGGAAAGCCGTCAGCGGACTCACCCGTTGGCCCGCGGCCGTCCTGTCGCCATCGCCTGGCGGCGGGGTTGCACAGAGCGACCTGCCCATCCGTGGTCACAAATACGAGCCCTTCCGCCATGGCGTTGATGATGGCCCGAAGCAGATCGCTGTTTCTGGCGGCCTCCAGCTCTTTTGACGCCATGCGCGCGAGAATCATATGGGTCAGGTACTGAGCGATCATCACGGTGCTGGCGAAAGCCACGAAAGCCGCCAGCCCATACACGGGGTTGCGCCAAAGTCCGCCACCGGCCGAAAGCTGCAAGGGATAACGGCCCAGCATCGCCCCGCCATTCAACTCGTCCGCCGCCAGCAGACCGAACAACGCGATGGCCGTCAAACCCACGGCGAAAGACAGGTTTCGCGGCAGGATGATGGTCGCGATGATCACGTGAAATACATAGAACAAGAAGAACGGATTCGCGGTGCCGCCGGAAAAATGCAGAACGGCCGTCAGGACCAGCAGATCCACCTCCATCTGCACCATGGCCTGAGTGACGGGACCCCCTCGCCTGCCGCGACGGCTCCTTGCGGCGGCGATGGCATAGCCGACGTTGCACGCCAGCAGGACCACGGCAGTGACGTAGAGAGGTTGCGGGGCCACGACCACAGGGAACAGGAATGTCCCCGACAATGTCCCGATTACGACCAGTCCGACGGCGACCCAGCGCAGAGATATCAGCCACAGAATCTGGTCGGCAAGCGATCCATGGAAGCGGCCGTCCGTATCCGCCGAACTGTGAAGTCCATAGGTCTCTGCAACCATGCCTGTCCTCGGTCTATCCCAACATGAGCCGCTGGATAATTCCAGGATCCCCGCTCCCCACCGAACACGCAAACAGCCGTTACACCTTCATCCTCCCTTATCATAACGACTGTCCACTGAGTAGACAAGGAAAAAGTCTCAGATTTGAGAATATATAAGCGCGACGCTATCCTGCACCGGCCCCGTCCCTGCATGCACTCAGTTTCGTCCGGCGGCCCAAGTCTCGACAGGAGCTACAGATATGTCGCGTCTACTCCGGCATGTCGAACCACTCGCCGGCGTTCGCGAGTTCCTGACACTGCGCTTCACCCAGACCGATCTCATTATCGGTAAGGTAGCAGGCCGGGTCTGGAGCCCAGGGGTCCCCGAAGTACGCGTCGGCTCGCACCCGCAGACTGCCGCCACAGGCGTCAAAGAACCGGCATAACCGGCACCGGCCCTTGATCCGCGATCGCCGGTCCCGGAGCCCTTTCAGCAATGGTTCGTCGGGATTGGTCCAAATCTCGCTGAACGGCCTTTGGTGAACGCTGCCCAGATCGTACCGCCACCAGAACTGGTCCGGGTGGACATTGCCATTGTAATCGATGCACCCAATGCCCACACCGCTGCTATAGAGGCCGCCGCCATTCCACGTGAGGAGTTTCCAGACGTCCGGTGCCCGCGAGTCCCCCGCCGCCAGGAGTTTCCGGTAGAGATAGACGCCATCCACGTGATTGTCGACAGTCAGGATGTCCGTTTTGCGTCCGGCCTGTTTGAAGAACCGGGCTTTGGCGAGGATGCGGTCCAATGCGTCTCGCGCCTGGGCGTGGGTCAGGTCCTCGCTGGCAATAGCCGCGCCCCGGCCGCTGGGGACCAGATGGTAGAAGCATACCCGCTCGACGCCCTCAGCCTCGAAGAAGTCAAACAGCCCCTCGACATCCTGGACGTTCCTTCGGGTCAGCGTCAATCGCAGGCCGACCCGCACGCCGGTATTCTGGCAGTTGCGAATGCCCTGGACCGCCCGCTCGAATGCCCCGGAGACGCCTCGGAACTTGTCATTGATCGGGCCGATGCCGTCGAGGCTGATTCCCACGTAAGAGACGCCAAGCCGCTTGATCTCCCGGGCCTTCTCCTCGCCTATGAGCGTCCCATTGGTCGAGATGACCGTCCGCAGCCCCTTGCCGACCGCGTACTCAATCAACTCGAAAAGGTCATGACGCAACATGGGCTCGCCGCCCGAAAAGAGGATCGATGGCACGCCGAAGCCGGCCAGATCATCGATGACGGCCTTGGCATGGTCCGTGGAGATTTCGTTGCAGGTTCTGCCCATCCCGCTATCGTTGTAGCAGTGGACGCACTGCAGGTTGCATTTGCGGGTGATGTTCCAGACCACGATGGGCTTCCTGGCCGAGGCCTGTGCGGGGACGATTTCGCCCCGCCGCTCCCCGGAATCCTTCTGGCCGTAACGAAGCCAATCGCCCGGCGTGATCTGGTCACAGTACAGCTTGCTGATATTGATCATCGATCCACCTCACCCGGCTTACCCTTGGCGCCGGGAGGAACATAAGCACAGAAAGGTTCTTCGGCCATGTAGTTGCCGGTCATGCCGAACGCCCGGGCCCGGCAGCCGCCGCAAACCTGCTTGTAGCCGCAGAGGCCGCACTTGCCCTCCAAAGCCCCGGCATCCCGTATCCTCGCCAGATCGGCGTTCTCATCCCAAATCTGTGCGAGTGTCTTATCCAGTATATTGCCGCAATCTATCGGCAGATAGCCGCAGGGGTACACGTCGCCTCGATGGCTGACGAAAAGCACACCGAGGCCCGCCAGGCAACCCTTTGAAGAATGCGGATTGTGGATTGCGGATTGCGGATTCGCGGTCACATGTCCACTCCGCATTCCGCACTCCGCACTCCGCATTTGTCTTTTGATCCTCTCGTAATGTGGGCCGCAGGTCACTTTGATCTGAATCTCCCCCCTGCTTTCCAGTGCCTGGATGTCCCGCATGATCTGCTCGTATTGCTCGGGCGACAGCATGTCCGTCTCGGCCAGCACCTGCCCACAGCCAACGGGGACAAGCATGAAGATATGAACGGCCACCGCTCCGAGGGACCGTGCCAGCTCATAAACCTCCTGCAATTGCGGGGCGGTCTGTTTCGTCAGGGTGACGTTGATCTGGAACGGCACCGCATGATCGCGGAGATGTCGAATCCCTTGAATCGCCTTGTCGAAGGCCCCCGGGATCTGCCGCATCCTGTCGTGAACGTCGGCGGTGGCGCCGTCGAGGCTCACAGAAACGCGTGCAATCCCGCTGTCGTGGATCTGCCGGGCCTTGTCGCTGTCGATCAGCGTTCCATTCGTGGCCAGCGCGAGAATGATCCCATGCCGGCGGGCCCTGTCCACCAGATGGAACAAGTCGCTGCGGCATAACGGCTCGCCGCCTGAGAATACCAGCACGGGCATCTGCGGCTGCCGTCGGCCCACCTCGGCAAGCTGCTCGATGAGAACCTCCGCCTGCGAGGTGGACAGATCCGCCGGAGCGGCCTCATTTGATTCAAGCCGGCGGCAGTGCGCGCAGGCCAGATTGCACCGGATCGTCGTCTCCCAGAATAACAGGCGCAGGGCTCGTTGGGATGTCGCTGCGGGTCTCACGTCTGCACGTCCCCCTTGTTATCTGCCGGCTGGCAGGAGATTTCGCGGGCCTGCCTCAGGATGGCATCGACGAGCTTGGCCGCCTCGGCCGGACCGGTTTCCTTCGCCACAGCGTTGACGTTCTTGATCACACAATGCAGCAGCTTGTTCACCACGCGATCCACCGTCTCCTCCAGCGAGCATCGGCAGGAGGCGTTCTGCCTGGGTCCGACCAGGAATCGCTCGAGCTCCATTCGCCCAATCTGGCGGAACTCGTCCTGCATCCGGCCGATCAGCGGCCCGATGTCCTTCGCGCGGAACCAGTCCATGAACTTCGCAGCCTCGGCGTATACGATCTCCAGGCCGCTGGTGACGTCCTCTTCGCGGGCCTTGAGATTCTGCTCGGCGACCTCCTTCAACTCGTCCATGCTGTACAGATAGACGTCGCCAACCTTGTTGATCGTTGGATCGAAGTTTCGGGGTACGCCCACGTCAATGATCAGCAGCGACCCTGCTTTTCGCCTGCTTATGGTCTGTTCGAATGACGCTCTGGTGTAGAGATAATCCTGCACGGCCGCCGAGGAGATCACGATATTCGCCCGGCCGATGTGCTCGCTCAATTCCTCCCACTTGCCGGTGGCGATCCGGCATCGCTCGGCCAACTCAACGGCCCGCTCGTAGGTCCGATTCACGACGGTAACGTCCGTACAGCCTGCTTTGAGCAGATGCTGCACGACCAGCTCTCCCGTCTCGCCGGCGCCGATGACCACGACCCTGGCCCGGGCGATATCGGCGAATAGTTGCAGGGCCAGCTCGACCGCCACGCCGGCGACGCTGACCCGGCCGTTGGAGATGGCCGTGTTCGTGTGGACGCTCTTGGCCGTGAAGAACGCAGAATGAAAGAGCCTGTTGAGAATCTTGCCGGTGCTCTTGGCCGCACAGGCGAGGCTGTAACTTTCCTTGACCTGGCCGAGAATCTGCGCTTCGCCCACGACCATACTGTCCAGCCCCGAGGTCACCAGCAGCAGGTGGCGCACCGCATCTTCGTTTTCGTGGAAGTACAAGGCCGGCCTGAACTGCTCCGGCTCCAGGCCGTGAAACGCCGACAGAAACGCGACCAGCCGGCCCGCAATCTCCTGCGAGTCCTGCTCGCCCGCATAGTACAACTCGACCCTGTTGCAGGTGGACAGCAGGACGAACTCGGCCTGGGGCTCCATCTGCTGGAGCTGGCGAAGAGCGTCCGCGGCTTGGGACGCGTTGAATGCCAGCCGTTCCCGAACCTCCACGGCGGCGCTCTTATGATTCAGGCCGAGAAGTACGATGCTCATTGGATACTCACGCTATCGAAGCTGCGGTTGCCGGCAGATCCGCCCGAGAAAACCTGTGCTGTGTCGTGCCGGCGATCGTGACCCCTATGGTCGCGATCAGAACCAATCCGAAGGCAACAATCGTCACGTAGGCCCGCGCTTTGACCCTGAGCAGGCCAAACCGGTCCACTACCAGAATCGCGCCCAACAGGCCCCAGGCCCCGATGATGCAGATCACCTTGCTATCGGCCAGCCACCTGGCGATACCTGTGTCAAACAGCGAAAGGCCCAGCCCGCTGACGATGCCGACCGTCAACAAGATGAAGCCGGCCCGCACGCCAAAACGATGCATGCGGACCAGCGTTTCCATATTGGGAATCCGGCCCAGCACCTGCGAGATTGCCTTGTGCTTGAGCCTGTAGCTGCCAAGCAGATAGAGAGCGGAGTTGGCTGCCGCAAACACGATGGAGGCCGTCGCCAGAATCATGAAACTGGCGTGCGCGACGGCCCAGGGTGTCCGGGCCACATCCTGCGGCCGGGAAGCGGGCTTCGCTACCAGTGCCGCCACAAGAACCATGCCCAGGATCGCCCAGACCATCACCGAGCCAAACCAGACTTGATCGACTGACGGCCTGGTCAGCAGGTACAGTACGCCAAAGATGAGAGCTAACAGGATGAGCGAGTCGAACAGACTCGTCAGCGGAACCGCCTTGATCGATGTCCCCCTGAGCACGAGCAGAACGGCGTCAAGAATGACCGCGGCCAGGATCGTGGGCATAAGCAACGACTCATATCGCCGGTGCCTCCTGACAAGCTGCATAGCCGTCATACCCCCGGCGGCGGCGTGGACCACCACGACCAGCAGCAACACAATTGCCTCCAACGTGGACAGGTTAAACATGCGCAATCCCGTTTCTCATGCGTATCACCGACCCGATCATTCGATGTACCGCGGCGCCACCTTCTTCAATTCTCTGCGAGTCGCCAGGATCAGATACTCCGAGACCCCGGTCGCTTCGCTCATCCGCTCGACCGTCCGCTGGACTTCCTCCGGAGCCGTTCCGTGCACCATCGTATAGACATTATATTGCCAGCCCGGCGTCGTCTGCCGCTCATAGGCGTGGCTCACTTCCTGAAATCCGGCAAACACCGCTCCCACCTCCTCCACGCGGCCGGGCTCGACCTTCCAGACCACCATGGCGCCTTCACCCACGCCCACCTGAAAGTGGTTGACGACCGCGCCAAGCCGGCGAATTATGCCATTCTGCTTCCACCGATCCAGGATGGTCAGCAACTCGTCCGTGGAAATGCCGATCTTGCGAGCCAGATCGTGATAGGGTGTGCGGCTTCGGGGCAAGCCCTCCTGCAGGGCGGCCAATACCCTCTGCTCAACGTTGTTGCCTGACTCTTTCACTGCCTTTGAAACCCTCGATGGATACAGCGAGTCCTTTACGCCCCCCTGAGCATCCCAAATTCGATAACTTGAGGACATATATCATACGTCTTACGGCTCGCAGGCACAAATGTTTTCGGCTTGCGGGAGACCTCAATTTAGTCGCACACCCCAACCGGGTGTCCCCAGCCTCCTGGCCACACGAACAGCCAATACGCCGTAACCCTTGCGATTACAGAGGCTTACATTCGCCCTGTTGCATGAGCGATCAGTAGACTTGCTTGGTCGGAAGTCGGACCCTGAAGACTGTGGTGCTCTGGGACGGGAGTTCCACGGTCACCTGGCCACCATGGTCCGTCACAATCCGCTTCACGACGGCCAAGCCGAGCCCCCAACCGTTCATCTCTTCAAAATTACCGGGAATTGGACCGCCCGCGTGCTCAAGTTGTCTCGGCTGGGGCCCTTCGCACGTGTCGATAAAGAGAAGCTCGACGTACCCCTCCTTCACCGAACAATCGATGATCAGCTTCTGCTCCACCTCCCCGCGGGCAGCATCCACGGCCCGCTGGATCAGATGGTAGAAGATCTGCTCCACCTCCCGCGGTGAAATCGTCATCACCGGCACGACATCCATCTCTTTGATCGCAATCAGCAGGTGACGGCGCTGCGCACTCTCTGCAAACACGCTCATCGTTCGCCTGGCGATCTGGTAGATCCCTACCGGCTGCTCGGTGGCGCAGAACCCGGATGTGCAAGATCCACGAACCGCGTCAAAGTACCCTGTGCCTTCAGTATCTCCGAGAGCCCCCTGCTGATACCGCTGCGTACGGTTTGCGTCAAATTAGGGTCGCTCATATCAGCAACGGCTTTTTCCAGTATCAGTTGTGTCACAGAGAGCGGCTCCACGACCTGTTGAGCCACTGTTGCACTCAGGACTCCGACGGCCGCTTCCCGGGCATGCTTCTCCAGTTTTCTGCGGTACTCATCCAGCTCCCGCTGCGTCTGTATCCTGGCGCTGACGTCGAGAGCCACCCCTACGACACCAATGACCTTACTCACCCGATCTCTGAGAGCAGAGTAGTAGATCTCAAAGGATGCACTACCCAGACAGGCGGTCGTGCTGAACTGCTCGCCGGACAGGGCCCGCCGGCAGTCTTCCGTGAGCTGCTCGCCGGACGGAAACGCATCGCGCACGAGTCGGCCCCGGACCTGCTCAGCACGCAGGCCAAGTACATCCAGACCCTTGCCCTGGATGAATGTGACAACCGTGTTGCGATCGACCATGAAGAGAAAGACCGGCATGGCCGAGGCAACCGTCGCACACCGCACCTCGCTGATCCGCAGGGTCTCCTGCGTCTCCCACCGGAACACGTCCAGCATCCGGACGACGCTCCAAGCCGTTACAATCGCGCAGACAGTCCGAAACAACTGAACCGGAAGACCTGTCAAGGAGATAAAGTTCTCGTAGTTCAGGATTGTGGCCGGGAAGAAGTCAGCCTTCTTCACGACCAAGCCCGCAAACACGCCATACACAAGAAACGTGGCCGCTGCGATCGTCAGGTTCCTCGTAACCGAGTACAGCCTCATGGCTCTGAAGCCGGGCGCGTAGGAGAACAGGCCCCAGGCCGTAAGAAGGGTGCCCGGCACGCACAGCAGGTAGCGGGACCAGATGTCTGCCATGAAAAGCCTGTGGTCCGGCTTGCTCGTCAGGAGGAGCATCGGCCATGCGACAGCCAACAGCCAGGGAATCACCCGCATCAGGCGGGGCTTCGATAGATCTCTTGAGAGCGTGGCAACTCCGAACTGGACCAGAAAGAAGAAAGAGACAGGCAAGGTGAACATCCGTGCGAATTCAACAAGCACGAGCGGAAGCGGTCCTCCGATAGCCATGAACATGTCGAGCCATTCGTTCACGCCGTGTACGATGCCGAACGCCCCGACCAGCCAGATATGCCGCGCCAGGTCGAAATTGCTACCCTTCTTCGGGTAGATGAGGATCATCAGGCCGAGGACGAAGAACGCCAAACCGTATATGAACCACACAAGGATCATCAGACGCCCCATTCAATCGCTACTATCCGTCCGCCTCAAAGCATATACGCCACACGACACGAATCTGCAACACAATTCCCCACCTCACGCCGGGATGAGCGTCCCCCGGAATGGTCCTTGGGCACATGAACGCATTCTGCGGCGAAACACCCTTTCCCGCAGGTGAGATTCGGCCGGCCCATCTCTCTCAATTCTGGGAGAATCCCCCGGCCAACGACCGTCTTTTCTTCGCATGTCGCATTTTCATGTCGCATGTAACTGCCTTTTGCAGCAACGGTTATGCCAGGACGACCGAGAGCATGGACGTAAGTCAGGGCGTCTGGCACAGATGTTGCTACATCTCCATTGTCTGTCGCTCTACTCATCGGGCGACAGTCCTCCACGGAGGAGTACGCAACACGTTGAGAGACCGATTTGTTTTTGACAGAAGAGGGGTCAGAAGATGATGAAGGTTGGGTGCACATCAAAGACGTTGGTTCGAAAATGGACGTGCTGTCTTGCGGCGTCGATCCTGTTGATCGGAGCGACCTCGCTGATGGCGGATGAGTTGGGAATCCACTCGGTGGATATCCCGCTCTACGAAGCGCTTTGGGCGGGGTCGGCCCACGCAGATGCTACGGCGGAAGCCTTTCGCCATTGGGACGCCGACAACCCGCCACAAGTCTCCGCGAGCTGTGCCAGATGTCACAGTTCCGGCGGATACCAGGACTACCTCGGCGCCGATGGCAGTGCTCCCGGCGTCGTGGATGCTCCCGCTCCCATTGGTACGGTCATCGGTTGCGAGACCTGCCACAATGAGGCGACCAGCGAGCTGACCAGCGTCGTGTTCCCCTCCGGCGTTGAGGTGAAGGACCTCGGAGCCGAGGCCCGATGCATGGTCTGCCATCAGGGACGCGAGTCCGGGCTGTCTATCGATAGCGCCATCGTTGCATCGGCCGATCCGAACCAACCGGATACCGCCAGCACGAAGCTCTCCTTCAAGAACATTCATTACAAAGCGGCCGCGGCTACCCTCTACGGCGGCATCACAAAGGGTGGGTATCAGTACAGCGGCAAATCATACGACGTGAAGTTCGCCCACGTGCAGGGCGTCGATACCTGCATTGATTGCCAC
Organism: Sedimentisphaerales bacterium; assembly: GCA_963708075.1. Classification (GTDB taxonomy): domain Bacteria; phylum Planctomycetota; class Phycisphaerae; order Sedimentisphaerales; family Anaerobacaceae; genus PLanc-01. The sequence goes on along the minus strand of OY970194.1, from coordinate 795,592 downwards.
GATCAGCATAGCCTGGAAGTGCGCATCGAATTGTGCGCCACATGCCACGTTGCCGTCCAGAAAGAGGAAGACTTCAAGAGCATCCGGATGATGGGCTCCCTGCACGATTACGACGGAGATGGCGACACGCTGGAGGGCATCGCGGGCGAGATCGAGGGTCTTCAAGCCGCGCTATATGCTGCGATTCAGGCCTATGGCACCAAGGCCGGGGCTCCCATCGCTTACAACGCCAGTGCAAATCCGTACTTCTTCAAGGATACGAATGGAGATGGCGTAGCCGATGCCAATGAGGCCAAGAGCGCCAACAAGTACACCCCCTGGACGCCTCGCCTGCTCAAGGCGGCTTATAACTACCAAGTCTCTGTCAAAGACCCCGGGGCGTTCGCTCATAATGCCAAGTACATGATCCAGTTGCTCTTCGATTCCATCGAGGACCTGGACCCCACCCTCGTGGCCAAGCTTACGCGGGATGACGCGGGCCACTTCGCCGGCTCCCATGAGCAGTTCCGGCACTGGGATGAGGACGGCAAGGTTTCCGGCAGTTGCAGCAAGTGCCATTCGGCCACCGGCCTGCCGTTCTACCTGCAAGAGGCGGTCACTGCGTCGCAGCCGCTTTCCAATGGCCTGATGTGCACGACCTGCCACAACGCCATGCCCGAGTTCACTCGGTATGAAGTCAAGACCGCCCTGTTCCCCAGCGGCGCCAAGCTCGATACGGGCGACTTGAACAGCAACCTGTGCATCAGTTGCCATCAGGGCCGCGAATCCACAGTCAGCGTAAACACGAAGATCGCCGGACTCGATCTTGATACCGTGTCCACCAAGTTGAGTTTCAGTAACGTCCACTACTTCGCCGCCGGTGCGACGCTGTTCGGCACGCAGGCCAAGGGCGCCTACGAATATGCAGGCAAGACCTACCTTGGACGCTTCGCCCACGTGAGTAGTTTCGATGTGTGCACGGAGTGCCACGAGACGCATACCGGCGAAGTGCAGACGGAGAGCTGCGCCACGGCGTTCTGCCACGGCACCAAGAGTGTCAAGAGCATTCGCAAGGACGTCAGGGACTTCGATGGCGACGGCAACAAGACCGAGGGTCTTGCCCGTGAGATCGAGACCCTCCAGGCGAAACTCCTCGCTGCGATTCAGGATTACGCCGCGAACGTAGCGAAGGCCCCAATCGTCTATAGCGCAAGCACCAATCCGTACTTCTTTGCCGATGCCAACGGCAATGGCCAGGTGGACGCAGGTGAGACCAAGTATGCGAGTTGGACGCCGCGACTGCTCCAGGCCGCCTACAACTACCAGTACTCACAAAAGGATCCGGGAGCCTTCGCACATAACGGCAAGTACATGATTCAGATCCTCAATGACAGTATAGCCGATCTGGGCACGAAGGTGACCGTCGATACGAGCAAGTTGGTGCGTCCGTAACCTTGCCGCATCCACTGAAGCAGGTAAAGAAGAATGTGGTTAATAGTGGAGTAACCGTAGCAAATTCAGTCGCTTACAATACGCGGCAATCCTGTGAGACACCGGGATTGCCGCGTCTGTTTGAATCCACAGGAAAATCCTCGACTATCATCTCCCGTCGCGGCTCATGGATAACTCTCGCATTGATAATAGTGCTTGCCATCAGGTCGATCTCCACAGGCGTAGAGGAAAAACTCGCCCTTGAGAATCCCCACGGAGACTCCTCGCTATGCGTGGCGTGTCACGCGTCCGCCACAGGGGGCAATCTGCACTTCGATGGGGATGTGGTACAACTGTGCGAATCGTGCCATGACGGGCGGCGTGCTAGTCGCGAGGTTCACCCGGTGAATTTGACACCAAGCACCGCAATCGCTGGACGAATGCTGCCCGAATTCCCCCTCCAGGATGGGCGGCTCGGCTGCCTGACCTGCCACGACGTGAGCCGTGACTGCAAGGCCGATCCGCCTGACTCTACGCCCCGTCATTATCTCTTGCGGGGGTGGCAGGCATCCAACCCCATGGTGTTCTGCTCGCACTGCCATGCATCGGAGGACTGTCGCCCCTTCAATGCTCACGACCAAGTGGAAGCCAAGCGGGCCAAGACGGACACGTGCGTCTGGTGTCATGCCGATGTGCCGGACGTGAACTTTTACCAGGAGGAGGCAGCGCCCCACACGCTGCGGGACAAGTCGTCCGAGGTCTGTTTGAACTGCCATCCGATGGTCAAAAATCACCCCACCCACTCGCACATGGGGACAACTCCTCCGGCGGAATTGCTGTGGCACATTTCCGCTTACGAGTTGCAGCCAAAGCTGCGGTTGTCGTTCGAGCAGCGACTGAAGTACACCAGTACCGTGCGGCGAGCCCCCCGTGCCATCCCCTTCGATGAGAATGGCCGCATCGCGTGTTACACCTGCCACAATCCCCACGAAAAAGGACTCCTGCCGGATGCGAACCCTCGCTCCCTCGGTGCCGAGCCGAAACAGGCCGCAATGCATCGACTGCGAGCTCGCGAAGGCAAAGTCTGCGTCGTGTGTCACGATAAGTGAGGTATTCCATGAAGCAGTCATCCATGTTGAACCAACCCAGCGACGCCGTGAGTCCTCCAGGGGACTCGATGAAGTGCAGCCGGCAGACCGCGGTGGCCTTGTTTGCACTCATACTGGTCCTGATGTCGTCGCAGCCGCTGCGCGCCGCGGACCCGGAGAATTGTCTCATGTGCCACCGGTTCCGGGGGCTGGCACGCGTGGACAAGCAAGGCACCTATCGCCTCTTCTATGTGGACGAGACGCTCTTCAATCGGGGACCGCATGCACGCGTTGCCTGTACGGGCTGCCACGCGGATATCGAGGAAATACCGCATGACAATGCCAAGCCGGTGAACTGCCTGCGCGAGTGTCACATTGAGGAGCCCACCCGCGAGATTCTGTTCACTCATACGAAAGTGGAAACAGCCCTGAAGGAAAGCGTGCACGCGCCGATGGATGCCAATGGCGTGCCGCATGCAAATTTGGAGGACTTTCCTCAGTGTAAAGACTGCCACGACATCCCTCTGTTCCGGCCCATATCGATCTTCAAGAAGATGCGTGCCGGCGTTTCGGAGCATGCCATCAATCGCTGCACCCTGTGCCACACGGATGAGAACTTCGTGCGATACTTCTACTCTCACGTGACGACGCGTCTGCACAAGGCCCGCGATTCGCGCGAGGTGGTTGCCATGTGCGCCAGTTGCCATGCAGATGCCGCTTTTACCAAGCGCCACGGGCTGCCGGACGTGGTCTCCAGCTACCTGGAGACCTACCATGGAAAAGCCGTCCTGCTTGGCTCGGCCATGGCGCCCGATTGCCTGGATTGTCACGCCAGGGAAGACAGCGTGCACGAGATGCACTCCAGGACGGACCCTCGCTCCTCGGTCCATTCCGCCAATCGCTCCGCCACCTGCAGCACACAGGATTGCCATGATTCCGCCACGCCGGCGCTGGCATCCTTTGACGTTCATGCCACTCGCAATCCCCGGACCCACCCGCTCGAGTTTGCTGTCGCGCTATTCTTCGTGTTGGCAACTCTCGGTATCCTGCTGCCCATCCTGACGCTCAACGTGCTCGGCCTGATCCGCGAGTTGTTCCCAAGCCGGCAGGCGGAGAAGGAAATCGAGCATCTTCTGGAACTGGCTGAGAGGAAGGCGGCCGCAGAGTGCGGAATCCGCCGCTTCACGCGCGGACACCAGATACAGCATGCGTCTCTGGTCATCCTTTTCGTGGTCCTGTGCCTGACCGGATTCCCCATGAAATTCCCGCAGGCGTCGTGGGCGCCGGCGCTCTACGACCTTTTCGGCGGGATCCACGTCGCACCGATCATTCATCGCATTGCGGGTGTGGCGATGCTGGTCGGGTTTGGCTTTCACGTGGGCATGATTCTCTGGAACGTCCGGCGCTCCATGCGGCGCGATAACAGGCGGGGCCTCAGGGTCTTCATCCGACGAGTGCTGGTCTTGCCGATGATCCCCCAACGCCGCGACCTGGGCGATCTGATCGCGCTAGTGAAGTACGTCTTTTTCCTCAGTCCCAAGCGGCCCAACCACGGCCGGTTCTGCTGGAAGGAGAAGCTTGAATATCTCGGACTATTCTGGGGTATCGGGCTCCTGGGCATCACAGGGATCCTCCTGTGGGCCGAGAGCTTGTCGAGCCGCCTGTTCCCGGGCTGGCTGCTGAACATCGCGTATCTGGCCCACACATACGAGTCGCTTCTGGCCGTCGCGCATATCACTCTCGTACACATCCCGGGAATTCTCGGAAGACCAGGATTGTCGCCGCTGTCCGGCATGGTGCTCAACGGGAAGATCTCGCCGCGGGTCCTGGCGGAGGAACACGGGGATGAGTTGAACGGTCTCATTGCGGCCCAGGAGGCAGTGTCATGAGTCACAAACCAAGCCTCTCGAAAAAGCTGCTGTTGGCCCTATACGTTGGGTTCTGGGGCGTGCTCCTGGCCATCGCGGCCGTCTGGCTGACCAAGTTCCTCGTCGGAACGCTGGGCGACCCGCTGGCCGGCAGGGACACGCAAGTTGCCCAAATGGAAATCTTCGACAGCGTCGTGGCGCTCACGGAGAAGAAGATCGTGCGGTATCTCGGGGAGTGGGAGTTGCTGGAGCCGAGACTGCCCGGCCATTTCCACCACATTGGCCGCTGGTACGAGGCCGACAAATACAACTTCTGCATCAAGTGTCATGGTCAGACGCCTCACTCCAACAGTCCCCAGGTGCGCGCGTTTCTCAATATGCACAACCTGTTCATTTCCTGCCAGGTTTGCCACGTCCGGGAGAAGGAGACCTTGCGCCTGCTCGTTTCGCATGGTCGAACATCGCCGACGGGCAGTTGTGCCCAAGCCCGGATATGTCGGAACAGCTCTGGGGCGAGTACGGCGCGAAGATCGTCCCGCTGAAGGACTCCGAAGGCGACCCCCGACCGGTGACTTTTGAGGAGGAGGAGGCGTTCGCTGTCGAGTACTTCAAGCGACGGGACAAGCTGAGCGATCAACAGAAGGTGCTTGCCAACGAATTCATTCACAGACGCTGCATTGAAACACCTGTCCGCTGCAGCGACTGCCACAGCCAGCAGAAGGCGTTCCTTCCCTATACCTCGCTGGGATACACAAAGGACCGGGCCGCTTTCCTCATGAGTGCCGAGGTGGCAGATCTCGTCGCACGTTATGAAACATTTCACATGCCCAGCCTGCTTAAGCCTGCTGAGCCGGCGCAGCCGGGGACGGGGGAAGCGAAGCCAAATGACGTCCCGTAAGTGCGGTTGGGTCAGCGGAGGACGAAACCGTGGAGAAGTGATTCTGGCGGTTATCCTCGGCTTCACGGCGGTCGCTCTCCCGGCCCAGAAAGAAGTCCAGCCGAAGAGTAGTCCGACGTCTGTACGTGTGCGGGCGACGACGGAAATCGTCGGCCCGAACGGCGACCCCTTCACCATGCCGAGCGACGCCGCCGTCGGGCCGGACGGCACTTTGTATGTCCTCGATGGAGTGCACCACCGGGCAGTTGCATACGACCCCAATGGTGCCTTCCGATTCATCTTCGGCAGTCAAGGCAGCGAGCCCGGCCAATTCCTCTTCCCCCTCGGCATCGCGACAGACGGGGACGGCAAAGTGTACGTTGCTGATTCCGGGAACCATCGCTTCCAGGTCTTCGCCCCGGACGGCAAAGTGCTGGAAGCCATCCAGTTGCCAACGACCGGCATGAGTGCGCCTCCGGACCCGACCGATGTGGCCGCGGACCTGGCACGGGCACGGCTCTACATCGCCGATAATGACAACCACAGGCTCTGCATCTACAGTCTCGCCGGCCGCCGCTTCGAGGAGGATTGGGGCGACCCCGGGCAGGGTCGTCGGCAATTCCGATTTCCATTCCTGATCGACGTCAACGCTGACGGCTACGTCCTCGTGGTCGAGCCGATCAACACTCGGGTCCAGATCATTAACGCCGCCGGCAAATTCGTCGGCTTCATTGGAGATTGGGGGGTCAAGCCGGGACAGTTGTTCCGTCCCAAGGGCGTCACGATTTGCCAAGATCAGGTGTTCGTGACCGACAGTTACCTCGGTCGCGTCCAGGTATTCGACCTGAAGGGGAATTTCCTCGGCGCGCTGGCGGACCATGAGGGGGCTCCGATCAAGTTCACCACGCCTACCGGAATCACGATGGACGCCAAGCGCAAACGCCTTTACGTCGTTGAGCTCAAGGCGGACCGCGTCTGCCGAATGGATTTGGAGTAGCGGGATGTGCACGCAGAGATTGCCGCCGGGATTCATGCAGCGATGCGGCGTCATCCTGCTTCTCATGCTGGCAGCGGCCCAATCCCTTCCGGGCCGGGAGGTCATACGCAATTCAAGCAGGGAGTGTGCCATCTGTCATATCCGGTGGGTGGAAGCCTTTGAGAGAGGCGATGCACAGGGAGATCGCATGCAAGCGATTCTCGACCGCCAGGCCGGCAGTGGCGACATGTGCCTTTCCTGCCATGATGGCTCCGTCGCGGACTCGCGTTTCACAGTCTGGTCGACCCGTCATCACACCACCGACCATGTTCCCTCTCCGGCAGTGCGGATTCCCACGGACAAGTTTCCTCTCGATGCCGAGGGACACATGACTTGTGCCACGTGCCACACGGCGCACGCGATACCCGACAATTCCGATCTCGCGACGGTGATCTTCCTTCGCCAGCCAAATGTCGATTCGTCGCTCTGCCTGGCCTGCCACGCTGACCACGCACAGAAGGACGAGCGCCATCATCCGCTCGGGCAGATCGACTCTCCCATTCCCCAGGCGATTCTCGACGCCGGGGGCAAGACCTCCGCGGATGGTCGCACGATCATCTGCCAGACGTGCCACGAGCCGCATGGGGCAAGAAACGCCTGGATGCTGGTCCTGCCGCCATCGCAACTGTGCACCGAATGTCACCCCGGCAAGAGTCCCGATGCGACGTCCAAGGCTGGCACGCCGGTACACAGGATTGGCCACACGTATCCGGGGTTTCAGCCTCCGGCAACCCTGCTCAACGAGAAAGCCACGTTTGGCCCGGGCGGTGAGCTTACCTGTCTCTCCTGTCATCGCCTCCATGACGCATCAGGCGCCTGGCCGCTGCTGATTCACAAGAACCATGACAGTTCCCTTTGCCTTGAGTGCCACGAGAAGGAGAAGGCGGTCATCGGCTCCCCTCACGATCTCCGCGTGAGCTCTCCGCAGACGGTGAACGCCGGCGGTGAAGCACCAACGCTATCCGGCCCGTGCGGGGCCTGTCATCGCATCCACGGCTGGGCGAGAGATGTGCCGGACGTGAACTCGCCGCACAGCTCCGGATGCATGGAGTGCCACAAGGCCGGAGGCCCCGGGTCCGTCAACCGGCCGTACGTGGAGGCACATCCTGTCGGAGTCCCGCTGCCAGAGGGCAAATCCGTCCCGCTGCCCCTGGATGAGGCCACCGGCAGTATCGGCTGCCTGACGTGCCATGATCCTCATACCCCGCGTACGCCGGAAATCGCAACTGAGAAACCTGCTGATCCCGCAGGACCGATTGAGGAGCCGCCGAATTCAGGCCAGCCCCCCCGCTCGTTCCTGCGGCGGGAAGGCTCGCAGCTCTGCGTTCTCTGCCACGATGAAATGGCGGAGTCCTTGCAGGGTCCTCACGATCCTGCCGACTTTGCCCCTGCCGTGCGCCAGTCGCTTGGCCTGCATTCTTCCGCCGGCGCCTGCCGGGCATGCCACACGACTCATAGCGCCCGAGGCCCTCATCTCTGGGCACGAGTCTCGGCCGATGCCCCCGCCGGGTCCGCAACCAACCCTTGCGATGCCTGTCACAGAACGAACGCCGTGAAGGAGCCGCAGGAGACGCGACATCCGCTCTCGATTTCGGATTTCGGATTGCAGATTGCGGATTCGAATGACCACAAGGCTGGTTGCATCGCCTGCCATGATCCGCACAAGAGCAAGACCACCGCAGCACTGCTACGCCGTACCGCTGAAAACTTGTGCACCGAATGCCACAAAGACAAGCAGGATGTACAGGGTTCCGTGCATGATCCCGTTGCGAGCGAATGGGGCAAGAAGCTTGGTCTCGCCTCCAAGGGGATCTGTGTCGATTGCCATCCGATCCACGGCCCAAGCGGGCAACATGGCATCTGGGCGTCGGTCCCGGGTAATAGCGCTCACGAACAGTCCTGCGAGGTCTGCCATCAGGAAGGTGGAATCGCCCCGGCAATGGACACCCCGCATGTGGGGAAACCTCTCGGCAACGTGTTGAATCAGATGACGGATGCTAACGGGATTCTGCCCACTCGTAGCGCGAAGTCCGTAATCAACTGCAACACCTGCCACGACATTCATAAGAAGGAGCAGGACCCGCTGCTGCTCAGGACCCCAAGGCAGGATTCGAGTTTGTGCCTCGTCTGCCACGCGAGACTCGGCGCGATCGTCAACTCATCGCACGACCTGAGACAATCGGCGCCCGAGATACGCAACGTGCGAGGTGAAACCGCTGCGGAATCCGGGCCATGCAGCTCCTGCCATCTGGTTCATCCCACGTCCAAAGAGCAGAAGACCTGGGCGCAGGACTCCGCATCGGAGCACAAATTTGGCAGCGAATATTGCGCCTGCTGCCATCGCAAGGATGGATGTGCGGAGGACCGAGTTCCCGAACATGCCGGCCATCCCGAGGTGGCGATCACGAATCGCTTCTCGCCTGATCATCCGGACTATATGCCAACCTTCAGCGAGGCGGGCGAACGATCGCGCACCGGCGTCATTTCCTGCCCCACCTGCCATGACCTGCATGCCGGCGCGAAAGCCACCGAAAGCGAAAGCGGGACATCTCTGCCTCAAGGGGTGTTTCTAAGGAACACCGCACGTAGAGGGCTCTGCGTCGATTGCCACGGGTTCGAAACCTTCTGGCGATTCCTCTACTATCACACGTCCCACCGCACGCCTCACCCGACACCCGGCCCGGTCGAGTGATTCGGCAACGTGAACGTGAAGATACTGCCCCCGCCAGGATTGTTCTCCACCCACATCCGGCCCCCATGCCTCTCCACCACCTGCTTCGCAAACGCCAGCCCCAGACCGGTCCCATCCCGCTCGATGGCCCGAGCGTTCTCGGCCCTGTAGAATTCCTCGAAGATCCGCGGCATGTCGGCCGGCGGAACCCCGATCCCCGTGTCGGCGATCCTCACGTGAACGAACCCGCCGTCCTGTCTGACATCCATATCCACTCGGCCGCCGTCAGGCGTGTATTTCACCGAGTTGAAGAGCATGTTGGTAATGGTTTCTTCAATGAGCACGGCTTCGCCGACCACTTCATCGACAGCCGGATCGATCCGATGATTCACCGCTATGGACTTGGCCTGGGCCTTGTTCTGGACTAACGCCAGCGAGTTGAGCACGCAGTTCCTCAACGAGAACCGCTCCATCTCCAACTGCCCGCTCAATTTCATCCGCGTCAACTTCAGCAGGGCCATGATGAAGTCCATACACTTCGTCGTCCGCCGATAGGCCCGCTCCACCATGTCCTTCTGCTTCTCGTTCAGAGGCCCCAGCATCCCATTGTAGACAACCCCCAGGCAGCTCTCGATCGCCGCCAGATGTCCCTTGATATCGTGAGTTACGCGCAATACGTACTCGTTCTTGACCTGATCCTTTTCCTCCAACAGATTGTTGGCCTCCTGCAGGTCGTCCTGCTGCGTACGGAGCTGCTCGCTGATCGACGTGGTCATGTAGACCACGAGGTACAGCGTGGCAGCGAAGATGAACAGGAAGCCCATGACGAACGTTCCATTGGCGTACAGGCCGCGTCCGGCGAAACCGCTCAGATCGTAATGCCGGATGACACCTGTACCCTCCAGGGCCGCCAGGCCTCCAAAGAGAATCACCGCCAGCGTCGCCTGTAAATAACTCTGCCACCGGGAACGCAGGATGCTGGCGATGATCATGTGGAATACGAAGAAGAATGAGAATGGATTCTCAATGCCTCCGGAGAAGTGCAGCACCGCCGCCAGGATCAGCAGATCTGCGGAGATCTGGAATGTCAGAATGCCACCGATCCTCGTCGGCGAAGGCTCCCGATTGTTCCGGGTCCAGTATCTGAGCAGGTCATAGAGAATGAAATTATAGACCAGCAGCAGGGCCGAGATAATGTAGAGCGTTGAGGCGGGAAGAGACACACCCATGAGCTTTCGGGCGATGAATGTGCTGCCGACCACGACCCCGATGGCCACCCATCGGAGTTGAACCAGCCAGTACGCCCTGCGGATGAGATTGGTGCTCTTGAGAAGATTTTCCATGGCACTCAGGGCTTTCGAATCAGGCTTTCGACCTTCTCTATCAGCACATCCGGCTTGACCGGTTTATCGAGGAACGCTTCCACGGGCAGCCAGGATCGATCTCCGGATTCGGTCTTGAAATCCAGCCCTGTCTTGTGCTTCACCGCCGTCAACATGAGGATGGGGATGTCCTTGTAGGACGGACTTTGCTTGAGCGTTCTGGCGAACTCAAAGCCCTCCTGTGAGGTTCTCATCATCACATCGAGGATGATCAGATCCGGCCTGGCCCGCTTCACCTGCTCCATGCCCTCCGTGCTGTCCCGCGCGCTGCAAACCTCGTGGCCCTTGCCCTCAAGGACGACTCGCATCGCCTCGGTGATGTCTGGATCGTCGTCAACTATCAGGACCTTGCCCCCTGCTGTCATCTGTCCTCCCTGGACACAATGAACACGTTAATCGTTGTGATGATCTCCTATTATAGGCGAGGGGAAATCCTGCGCCAACAGAAACCATCCAATCCATATGAAAACAGCCGCAAGAAAACGCTCCCAGGAATCCATGGCTTGAGACAGGAGTTTATTGTTGACATACCGTGTTTCATAGTGTTGTTATTCTATGTCGATGTCACGAGTCTCGACGCTCCAGGTTGGCGTCCTGTGAAGCAGGGTCTGTCGTACGAGGATCAGGAGAACCACATGCCGAACATCGCTACCGTACTCAAAGAGGAGATCTCCCGGCTGGCTCGCAAGGAAGCCCGCAAAGAGACAAACGCTCTTCGGAGGGCATCAGTCCAGTACCGCAAGGACATTGCCGAGATGAAACGCCGGATATCCGAGCTTCAGCGCAAGATCGGTCCTCTCGAAAAGCAGGTCCAGAAGAATATCCCATCGCAGGCTCCCGAGCCCGATGGGCAGCGCGGCACGATTCACCGCCAAGGGCTTGCGTTCCCAGCGGGCGCGTCTGGGACTGTCCGCCGAGGATTATGGCAAGCTCATCGGCGTGACGGATCAGACGATCTACAACTGGGAGCATGAGTCCGCCCGGCCCCGTAAGCAGCAGGTGGCGATGATCGCATCCCTTCGCCACATGGGCAAACGAGAGGCCCGGGCCCGCCTCGAGCAACTGGCCGGGTAAGGACCGAAAGAAGCCGGAACAGGCGGCTGTCCTCCCCGCCCTAGGCTACCTCAACTGCGCCCTGCAATAGGCCCTTGAGGTCTTTGATGCCCGAGCCCGGACCAGTAGGCACGCTCATCTTCCCGTCCTTTATGGTGATCGGAGGATCGAACCAGCTTCCGTACGATTGCGTCCCGAGTTTGTACTCCTGGTAGCGTCCGATGTCTTTCACGCAAGAAGCGAAGTGGAGCATGTATACGAAACCGAATCCGCCGGAAATGTGCACTGTCGTCGGCATCTTCGCCGCCTCCGCCATGCGCGCCACCCGGATCGACCGTATCATCCCGCCGTAGTAATGCAGGTCCGGCTGCACAATGTCCACGCCCCGATTGGCGATCATCCATCGGAACCGCCAGTCGCTGTATTCCTGCTCTCCGCCCGCTACCGGAATCGTCAGCGCGTCGGTAACCTTCCTGGTGTCCTCCAAATGATCGAATGGGCACGGCTCCTCGAAATAGACCGCCTTGACCTCCTCCAGCATCCGCCCCACCTTGATCGCCTGCGGTGGATCGTAGGAGCTGTTCGAATCCGCGTGGATATCGATCGCGTCTCCAAACGTCTTTCGCACCAGCGGGATGAGCTTCTCCGTTCGCCCCGGCATGGCATCGGCGTTGCGGCTCATCCGCCCGCCGACGCGGAACTTCACTGCCCTGGCCCCCGATTGCTCCACGAGTTTCTGCAGGTACTCCACTTCCTGCTCGGGCGTCGTGTCCCGCCGGCCGCTGGCGACATAAAACGGCACCTCCGTGCGCACGATGTCGCCCAGCATCGCGCCCATCGGCTTGCCGGCAATTCGGCCCAGCATGTCCAGGATCGCAAACTCCACCCACGCCTGCGGGGACCAGAACGCCAGCCCGTACATTTTATAGTTGCTCTGCCATCGATAAAGCTCCCACAGCAGATTCTCCAAGTCCCGCGCGTCCTTGCCGATGAAGAACGGGATCACGAGTTGTCTGAGAATCTGCGCCAGGTACTCGGCCCGCGGAGGATCGGTAAGCGATACGCCCTCCGCCCCATCTTTGGAACGCACGTGGACCAGGAAGTCCCTGCCCTTTTTGAGCAGCCGGATCGAATCGATCACGACCGGCGACGACAGCCCGTCCTGCTTCAGTATCGGAGCCGCGGCAACATGGTCCAACTCCTCGGGGCTGGGAGACCGTGCCTTGCCTGCACCCTCCTCACCAGCCGCCAGGGACAGTCCCGCCGTGAACGTCGCTGCACCAGCACCGGCCAGAAACCGACGCCTGTCGAACCCTTGTTGATTCACTTGTCCCATGCCCCTCATGGTGCTTTCCTCCCAATCCTATGCTTGACACGCCCGTCCAGCACGATATACTTCTGACAATGAGTCGAATTCACAATCAACTTGCGTCGTGTCAAAACTGGCTGACATTGTAATCCGGATGAGACGTCTTGAACACTCCTTCCTTACCTCGATCATCTCAGGGAAAGCTATGAACTCCAGAAAACGATCCTTTACCTTAGCCATTCTGCTCGCCTGCCTCCTCCCTAATTTCCCGATTGTTGTCAAAGCCGAATCGTGGCCCTGCTGGCGGGGCCCGCGAGGTGACGGGACCTGTATCGAGCAAGATGTCCCTACAAATTGGGACGGGAGCAACGCGATGTGGAAAACGGAGCTCCCGGGCCAGGGACATTCCTCCGCGATTGTCTGGGGCGACCGCGTGTGTACCGTCACCGCCCTGCCGGCCACGCAGGAGCGCGTGCTCCTTTGCCTCGATCGTGCCAGCGGGAAGATTCTCTGGCAACAGACCGTCGTGCAGGGGCCTCTGGAGAAGATCCATAAGGAAAACAGCCATGCCTCCGGCACGCCGGCCACGGACGGTGAGCGGGTCTACGTCACCTTTCGCGTCGGCGACGAGATCGTTGTAGCCGCACACGACCTGGCCAGCGGCAAACAGCTCTGGCTGGTCCGGCCGGGCACACACGCCGGCGAGTGGGGATTCAGCAACGAGCCAGTGCTATTCAAGGATATGGTCATCGTGGACGGCGACAGCAAAGGCGATTCGTTTCTGATTGCCCTGAACCGCGAGGACGGGAAGACGCGTTGGCGCATCAGCCGCACCCACCAGGGGATCAGCTACAGCGCCCCGCTGATTCGTGAGTTGGCCGGCCGCATGCAAATGATTCAGTGCGGCGACCGCTGCGTGACCAGTTTTGACCCTGAGACCGGCAAGCAGCTCTGGACAGTGGATGGCCCCTCGCAGGAATTCGTCGCCACGCCAACGTACAGTGAAAAGGCCGGGTTGGTGTTCATCAGCAGCAGTTGGCCCAAGCAAGTCCTGCTCGCCATCCGGCCCGATGGCAGCGGCGACGTTACCGGCACACATGTCGTCTGGAGCGACAACAAGGGTGCACCTTATGTTCCATCCCTGATGGTCGCAGGCGATTACCTGCTCAGCGTCAACAACGGCGGCACAGCGTTCTGCTACGAAGCCGCCACAGGCAAGGTGCTCTGGCAGCAGAAGCTGGGGCGGCATCACGCTTCTCCAGTCCTGATCGATGGTTTGGTGTTCTTCATCAACGACGATGGCCAGGTGAATGTGATCAAACCCGGCTCCGCATTCGAGCGCGTCGCGCAATATGAGTTGGGCGAGTCCTGCTACGCCTCGCCTGCGATCAGCGACGGCCAGGTCTTCCTGCGAGGCTTCAAGCACCTTTTCTGCTTCGGCCGGAAACCTTAGCGAACACGGGGCTGCCCCCCTGCCACCGAGATATCTACTTCTTGCCGGCTGTCACGCCGGGCCAGTCGTCCGTGCGGAAAGGTGAGGCGGGCAGGCCCGCCGCATTGGACAAGTCGCAGACAGGGTTGTCCGCCCACGCATAGCGCACCGCCACCGGCTTCGGTACTTTGTCGCTATGGACAACCAGGGTCTTGCCCTCAATCCTGGCATCCGCCCAGACAAACTTGCGATCGGCTCCGGCGATGGCAAAGCCCGTGAGAGGCCCGCTGCCTCTGGCGACGAGGCCTCCATCCACATGGTCGAAGCGCAAAATGACCTTGTCGTCTTTGATCTTCATGGATTTGTACCTGGGGCCGGAGCAAACCAGGTCTTCTCGGCCATAGGTCCTGGCCAGCGCCCACAGGGCCAGACGCTTGCCGACATCCTGCTTATTCTTCGGATGAATGTCGTTGGCCTCGCCGATGTCGATGATGGTCGCCATGCCCGTCTGCGGCAGTGACAATGTCATGCATTGAGCTTCACGCAACTCGGCCCACGTACTCTCTGCGGGCTCGGGCCTGGTGGCCATGAAATTCGCCAGTTGCACGAACAGGAAGGAGAACTTCCCGCTGCCCCAGTTTCGACGCCAATCCTCGATCATCGCTGGAAACAACTCGCGGTATTGATAGGCCCGGTCTGCATTGGATTCGCCCTGGTACCAGATTGCCCCCCGGATGCCGAACGGAATCAGCGGTGCAATCATCCCGTTGTAGAGCACTGTCGGAGCGTTTGGATTGTTGACCCACGTCGGCTGTTTGGGTTGTGGCGGCATCGACGCCAGGTCACTGCTGACCTTGTATCGCCACGTGCCCGCCAGTGGAACAGGCGTCCCCTCGGCAGCACCGACCGCCTTGAGCCGCATCTGTTCCGCTTGGCCGTAGATCCCGCCGCCACCACCGGTATCGAGCACTTGGACGGCAATTACGTTCCTGCCGGCTTTGATGACGTCTGCTGCAACTTTGTACCGGCGCGCGACCTGCCATTGGCCGGCCTCCATGTGAGCGCCGACCTTGACTCCGTTGACCCACGTCGTATCCATGTCATCAATCGGCCCCAATTCGAGCATGGCTTCCTTGCCCGCCCACGAATCCGGGACGTCGATGGTCTTTCTAAACCAGACCAGGCCATCGAAATTCGTCAGCCCGGCTTGCTCCCACAGAACGGGCAGTTCCATCTCCTGCCAACTCGAATCGTCAAAGTCAGGCGCAACACAACCCCTGCTCTGAGCCCCCGTGGATTCAATCTTCTGCTGCCACTGCTCCATTTCCTCCTGGTATTTCTTCATCGAGGCATCCGGATTGGCTTTGGCCTGGGCGATCCGGGCCATCAGGGTTTTGAACTCAGGCATCTTCTCCAGCGTCCTGTCGCTGGTCCAGGCCTCCGCCACCGTCCCGCCCCAACTGGTGTTGATCAATCCCACGGGGACGTTCAACTCCTTGTGCAGATGCCTGCCGAAGAAGTATCCTACGGCGGAGAACCCGGCGACGGCCTGCGGACTGCACAGACTCCACTGCCCCACGCAATCCGCCTGCGGGGTCTCCGCGATCTTCTTCTGCACGGTGAACAGCCGGATATTCGGAAAATTCGCGGCCGCCACCTCCTGCTCGCCATTCGCCACAGCCTGCACAGCCATTTCCATATTGGACTGGCCCGAGCAGACCCAGACCTCGCCGCACAGGATATTCCGCAGGGTGATCGTGTTCTTGCCGACGAGCGTCATCCCGTAAGGACCGCCTGCCTTCGGCGCATCGACCTTGAGTAGCCACTTGCCACCGCGGTCAGCACGGACGCGCCGGTGCGAAGAGTGCCAACTCACGCGTACACTGATTTCCTCGCCGGGATCGGCCCAGCCCCAGATGGAAACCTTCTCCCCTCGCTGCAGAACCATGTTGTCACCAACGACGGCAGGCAGCCTGATGTCGGCGCGGACCCCGCTCACACCCACTATGAGCAGCAGCAGGATATCAATGGCACATGTCTTCATGAAACAAGCGGCACTCCGGCGATTCATTGTTCGACTCCTCATCTGCCGACCCAGTATCTCCCACTTGCAGGACTTGGGAGCACTCCTTGACACAGCGGCACATGATAGCACAGGGACCGCCGGATGGGAACAATTCAATCCCCGGCCCGTTGCGGGAGTATGGATGGAATGAGGTCGCGGGTCACTGTCAGCGAGGAGTCACTCCTGCTTTCGAGTTCTGCAGCAGCTTTCTCACTTCCGCCAGCAAAGTGTCAGGTAGCGCCGGCTTGTCCAGAAATCCGTCGACCGGCAGCCACACCGGGTCCCCCGCCGACGACTTCACCTCGATGCCCGTGATCTCTTCGATAGACGTCAGCATCAGGATGGGCGTTCCTTTGAATTGAGGGTCTCCCTTGAGGTCTCTCGACATCTCAAAACCGTCCTGCCAGGTCTCCATCATCACATCGAGAATGATCAAGTTCGGCTGCTCCATCCTGATCTTCTCCATTCCTTCCGCCCTGCTGGCCGCCGTCGCCGCGTCGTAGCCCGCATGTTCAAGAATCACCTTCAGTGAGCCGCTCAAATCGATGTCATCGTCCACGATCAGAATCTTTTGTTTCTCCATGCGTTTACCTCGAAGGAATAGAAGACGCGGACACTATTCGAAATCCAACTCAACGCTGTGGACCCGGCCATCCAGTTGGCTGCGGAGTCGAAAGCCGCTCTTGCGCAGCACGGCCAGCATCGCCCGGTTATCCACCAGCACCTCCGCCGTGAATCCGGCAATCCCGTGGCTCCGAGCAATCGTGGAAAGATAACTCAGCAGAAAGGTCCCAATGCCCTGGTTCTGCCATTGGTCCCGCACGATGAAGGCGACCTCGGCGCGATTCGTGCCGGGATCAAGATAGTACCGGCCGACAGCGATGATCTCCTCTCCGCTCGCCTCGGGCACCGTGCCGACGATGGCCATTTCGTCGCGATAATCGACGTACACGAAGTCACGCACCTGCCGCTGCGGCAGCCGGGCCGCACCTGACATGAAGCGATAGTACATGGTCTGCTTCGAAAGCGAATGGAAGAGATCCCGGATGCGCGCTTCATCCGTCGGATGCATCGGGCGAAAGCTGATCTGAGTCCCATCGTCAAGCACAGTGGCACTCCTCAGCACCGGCGGTCCAACGTGGATCTTGCCCTCGATGGTGGCCAGATCGGAACTGATATAGCCGCGATCGATCGCCTCGCGAAGCAGCCCGGCCCGGAAGTCCGGATGCGCAATGCTGATCAGGGCTATCGCACGCTCCTGCAGGCTCTTGCCGTGCAGATAGGCGACGCCATGCTCGGTGACAACGTAGTGCACTTCAAAACACGTTGCCGCGACCGCAGCCCCGTCACTGAGGCGAGGCACGATCCGCGATACCTTGCCATCGCCCCAGGTGGATTCCAGAGCGACGATCATTCTGCCGCCCCGCGATTTGGCGGTCCCGTGGACAAAGTCCGCATGGCTGGCCATCCCGGAAAATCCCGTCTCCGGCGAGTGGGCACATACCTGTCCCATCAAGTCGATCTCCGAGGCCAGATCCACCGCTACCATATTCCTCTGCCGGCTGATCACGGCGGGATCGCTCACGTACTCGGCGGAGCGAAAGCAAAAAGCGGGATTGTTGGCGATGTAGCTGTAGAGCCGTTTCGTGCCCAGGCACAGACTGCAAACGATCTTACCGCGATCGGCACTCTTGCGAGCGCCCGTGATCGCTCCGGCTTCGAGCAACTCGATGATCCCGTCGCTCACGACCTCGGCATGAATGCCCAGATCATGCTTGCTCTTGAGAAACCCCTGCAACGCCTGGAAGATCCGGTGGACTCCGAACTGGATGGTTGAGCTGTCGGGGATCAGCGCGGCGACGTACTCGGCAATGCGGCGAGCCGTCTCGCCCGGATCAGGCAAGCGGGTCTCCAGGAGAGGCTCGTCACATGGCACAAGCATGTCCAGATCGTGGACGCGGATCAGACCGTCGCCCGTGGTCCACGGCATCTGCGGATTCACTTGTGCGATGACCATGCCGGCATTCTCAGCCGCGATTTTCGTCACATCCACGGAGATGCCAAGCGAGCAGAGGCCATGCTCGTTTGGCTCCGTCACCTGGATCAGAGCAACGTCGATGGGCAGGCGACCGGAACGAAACAGTTCAGCGATGTCCGAGAAGAGGATCGGCGTGTAGTCACCGAGACGGCTCCGCGTGCCGGTGTCCACGCCATCGGCGATAAAGAAGGGTTTGAGGCGGAAGCGCTCGGCCAGTTCCTTGTGATGGAAGGCCGGCTCGCCCAATGTCACCAGGTGAATGACCTCCACATCGTCGAGTTCATCCGCACGACGCAGCAATGCGGCGACCAGTGCCTGTGGCTGTCCACAGCCCGTGCCGATGAACACGCGATGACCGGGCCGAATGCGTCCAACCGCCTCTTCGGCCGATAGGACTATACTCCGGTAGCGATCCAGGGAAGCGCAAACGCCATTTCGGGTGCTATCCACGATGCTCATCTCTCAATGCCGGCGCTGAACAGAGTCATCCTCGCATCGACCACCATGGCCTCTGTTCCCACGGGGCCGACGAGGTACGGGTCAACGCTCAACTCCTTGACCTGCGGGAAATCGGTCGCCAACTGGCTGATCCGCTGCAGGCCGCTGACGATGGCGGAGACATCGACCTCACCCGCGCCGAGAATGCCCGTCAAAAGCCCGTACGATCTTGTCTCCGAAAGCATCTGCATCGCCTCCTCGGCCGTGATAGGAGCCAGGTGGCGACAGACGTCCTTCAGGCGGTCCACGAATGTGCCGCCCAGCCCGAAGACCAGCAGTGGGCCAAACCTCGGGTCGCACGTCATCCCCAGGACGACCTGCAGCCCTGCGCTGCACATCTTCTCCACGTACACCCCCTCCAAACATGCATCGGGCATGCGGCGGGCCACCCGCAACGTCAGCAGATCAAACGTGTCACGAACATCTTCCGCACTGACAATATTCAGCTTGACACCGCCGACGTCGGATTTATGGAGGATGGCCGTTGAGACGACTTTCATCGCGACGGGAAAGCCGATGCGCTCGGCGATCTCCACAGCTTCCTGGGGCGAACTGGCCATGGCGCCGTCCGGCACATTCAGATCATAGCCCCGCAGAATCTCCTTGGTTTCCACCTCATTGATTCGCACACAGTTGGCCCGGACATGCCGTGTAATTATGCGTTCGACCCGGCGTCGATTCACAGGAAATCGCGTCACTACAAGTTCCGGCCGATTGCGCCAGAGGTGATACTCGCGCATCGCGTTTAGCGCCGCCACGGCACGCTCCGGTGTGGAATAGACCGGCAAAGCCTGATCACGCCACTGGCCGTTCGACTCCCCGAGGAAGACGAGCAGCAGCGGCTTGTCACCCTTCGTCTGTGCAGCAACAGCACGGACGGTTTCCGACGGCTGCGTCATGGCGTGCGGCGTCAGAATGACAATCGTGGCATCGACGCTTTCAGCCTGCTGCGAGGCACTGACTGCGGCGGCATACCGTTTCGGATCGGCGTCCCCCAGCACATCGACGACCGGGTTGCAGGTGTTGGCCGTCGGCGGCAGCTCACCTTTGAGTTTCTCCATCGCCGGGCCGTCCAGCCTTGCCAGTTTCAGCGAGGACCGCTCGACCGCGTCCACCGCCATGACCGCCGGGCCCCCGGCATTGGTGATGATCGCCACGTGGTCACCGCGAGGAAGGGGCTGCGTGGAGAAGGCCAGCATATAATCAAACAGAGAATCAAGGTTCTCGGCCCTGACGATGCCGGCCCGCTTGAAGGCCGCCGCATAGGCACTGTCTGCCCCTGCGAGATTGCCAGTGTGGGCGCAGGCCGTCCACATGCCGGCGTTCGTGACGCCTGCTCTCAGAAGGACAAAGGGCTTGGACGACGTGACAGCGCGAGCGATGTGAATGAACTCGTCCCCGCAGGTGATGCTCTCCAGATAACCGACAACCACCTTTGTCTGTTCGTCCGCCGCAAAGACCCGCAAAAAATCCTTCTCATCGAGATCGGCTTTGTTGCCGATGCTGACGACTTTGCACAATCCTATGCCGCGGGCACAGGCCCAATCCAGGATGGCTGTGCATAACGCACCGGATTGGGAAATGACGGAGATTCCGCCCGGTTTGGGCATGCATTGTGAAAATGAGGCGTTCAGGCGATGAGTTGTGTTGATCAGGCCCAGACAATTGGGGCCGAGCAGCCGAACCTTTGCCCTGGCGCAGCATTGTGCGATCTCGGATTGCAGCAGGGTCCCACGCGATCCCGTTTCCCCAAAGCCCGCCGTGAGGACGACGATCGCTTTCGTCCCCGCCTCGATAGAGCTTTTGACCGCATCCGCCACCGCGGGTGCGGGTAAGGCAATGACGGTGAGATCGACCGCGCGGCCATACTCGGCGATGGTGTGGTAGCACTTGAGGCCCAGCACCTCATCAGCGGAAGGATTCACCGGGACGATCTGGCCTTCAAAGCCGCCGCCCGTGAGGTTGGACAGGACCTCATGACCTACTTTGCCCGGCGCCCGTGATGCTCCGATCACAGCCACCGATTTGGGGTGAAACAGAAAGTCCAACATCTCGTGCAGCTTTGCATTATGGGTTTTGCGGCTTCCCGGAGGGTAGACTCCCGTCCACCACAACCGAGCACTCGCAGCTCAGAACAACCCTCTGACTTTGCCCGTTTCGACGTCGACATCAATGTGTCGGAACGCAGGATCGGAAGCCGTACCGGGCATCAATTTGATATCCCCGGCAATCGGAACGACCAGGCCCGCCCCCTTGTAGAGGCGGAAATCCCGAATCGGCAATACCCAGTGCGTCGGCCGGCCCTTCACATTCGGATCGTGCGACAGGCTCAAGTGCGTCTTGACCATGCAGACACCGAAACCGGACAACTGGCCATTGCTTGACTCCAGCATCTCGGCTTTCCGGGCAGCCTCCGGGCTGTACGTCACAGCGTCGGCTCCGTACACTTCCTTTGCAATCAACTCGATCCTCTTGCGAAGTGGCGTATCTTCTTGATACAGGAATCGGAAGCTGTTCTTCTCGTTGCAGGCCGCCATGACGGCCCGGGCAAGCTCCACCGCTCCTTCGCCGCCTCGGCGCCAGTGGTCGGACACAGCGGCGAACGCGCCGTTGCGCTCCGCGATCCGCTGGACCAACTCGATCTCCGCCCTGGTGTCCGTGTGGAAACTGTTGATACAGACGACCGGACGCACGCCGCTCTTGCGGACGGTGTTGATGTGTGCGACCAGGTTCTCGCAGCCTTTTTCCAGCAGTTCAAGGTTCTCACGCGTGTATTCCACGCTCAGCGGCACGCCCGGTTTGACCGCCGGGCCGCCGCCATGCATTTTCAGCGCCCGAATAGTGGCCACGACAACGACTGCATCAGGTCTGAGAACCTGAAAAGCGGCATTTCAGGTTCCAGAACTTCTCGAAGCCGATATCCGCACCGAACCCACTCTCCGTCACGTGGTAATCGGACAGCTTCGTGGCGAGCAGGTCCGCAACAATAGAACTTTGCCCGATGGCGATATTGGCAAACGGGCCGGCATGGACGAAGACCGGTTGGCCCTCGATGGTCTGGACCAGGCTCGGATTGAGCGCTCCGACCATCCACGCGGTCATTGCCCCGGCCACATCGAGGTCCGAGGTCGTGACCTCGTTGCCCTTGCGGTCATAGGCGACGACCATCCTGCCGATCCGCTCGCGCAGGTCCTTCAGGTCCCTGGCGACCGCCAGAATGGCCATCAACTCGCTGGAGACGGAGATGTCAAACCCCGATTCCATCTCGAAGCCGTCCATCTTGCTGCCTTTGCCGATCGTGATATTGCGTAAGGACTGGGCGCAGAAATCCATGACCCATCGTATCTGAATCCGATCAGGGTCAATATCCAGCCTCCGCAGGCCTCGCTCGGCAAGCTGGGCATCATCGTAGTTTCTCTCGTGCTGCATACGCGCCGTCAGGGCAACCATGGCAAGGTTGTGCGCGTTGGTGATGCAATCGATGTCGCCGGTGAATCGAATGGAAAACGGCACGAGCGGTATGCACTGGGCAAGACCACCGCCCGCGGCGGACCCCTTGATGTTGAACGTGGGTCCCCCGCTCGGCTGCCGGATGGCGCCCGTCACGCGCATGCCTAATTTCCCAAGTCCTTCCACAAGCCCAATGACGGTCGTGGTCTTACCCTCACCCAAAGGCGTCGGTGTGATCGCCGTAACGTCGATATATTTCGCAGTTGGGTTCCCACGGACGCGGCTGATTGCCTTGCCGTAGTCCACTTTGGCCAGTTGTGGACCCATCGGGATCAGCTCGTCCTCCTTCAAGCCTAATTCCTGCGCCAGTTGTCCGAGGGGTTTCATGAACTCTTCCGCGGCCTCGGCAATCTGCCAGTCTTTCATTGTGACCGGATCCAGAACCGGGCGCTCGACGTCCAGGCGCGTCATCTTGCGGGTGTGGACAGAGTTTGCCTTGCCATTTCCTCCATTTGAACCGCTGTGT
Source organism: Sedimentisphaerales bacterium (assembly GCA_963708075.1). Lineage (GTDB taxonomy): Bacteria > Planctomycetota > Phycisphaerae > Sedimentisphaerales > Anaerobacaceae > PLanc-01. Next base: position 772,889 of record OY970194.1, on the reverse strand, counting down.
TTCTTCGAAGAGTTGTCCCCGCGGGAATTCGCGGCGGATACACCGCCCTTACACGACAGTCGTATCTGTTTGATCTTCTCTGCCTTTTGCGACGTTGCCGGACCGTGTTTCATAAACCTGTCACCTCAATCACTATGATGCACGCCTTCTCATCAAAGGACGCAATACCCGTTCGGACCCCGGAGGTTGTCCAATGCTCCTCCATATCGGAGCTTATGAAAAAGCAGCCCTTGAAACTATTGTGGAAACCACGTACGAAAGCCGTTTTTTCGCCGGCTGTACCGTCCCCTGATACAGTTCGCCTTGCCTCTCGGCCCTTTCGCCGGTGGCACAGCCACGTGGCTATCACCACCCGGCGAGATTCGCCTTGAGATGAGCGAAATCGCCGCAGAAACAGTACAGGCAGGGCTGTAAGTCGTGGAAACATCCACGCATACGACATGGACAGGACACCCGGTGTCCCGCTAAACGTGTGGTGTGACTGGGCATGGTCGGGCTGCGGTTTCGCTATTCCGGCGGGCCTTCACGCGAGAGAGTCATTGTGGAAACTACGTACATCCTTTCGCGCCATCGAGACGGGTATTCAGGAAAGACGGGTCTCAGCACTCCGTCCAACCCATCGCCGTGGACTTTTTGACCAGGTCCACGAGGTTATCGACGCCGAGTTTGCGCATGATGCGGCTGCGATGGACCTCGATCGTTCGCTCGGAACGCTCCAGGATGTACGCGATTCGCTTGTTGCTGATGCCTTCGAGGATCAGGCACAGGACGATCCGCTCGGTCCTTGTGAGCGGCTTGCCGACGAGCGGGTCGTGCAACTCGGCTTCCTTCAGAAGGGCCGATTCCACGAGGCTCAAAAGCCTGGCCTCATCCACCGGCTTCTCGATGAAGTCGAAGGCCCCGGTCTTGACCGCCTGCACGGACATTGGGATACTGCCGTAACCGGTCATCATGATCACCGGGATCCAGGGGAAGATTGTCCGGACCTCCTGCAGGAGATCCATCCCGTTTTTCCCCGGCATCTTCACATCTGTGATCAGCACATCGCAACCTTCGGCAAGATCGCGGTTCTGGGCCTTGAGCTCGTCAAGGCAACTCGCGACATCGGGGAAACAGACACAGTCGTATTTCGCTCGCTTCAATATGGCGCAGACCGCCGCCCGGATGCACTCATCGTCATCCACAACAAAGATGCGTGCTACTGGACTATCCTTCATGGTGAGTCGGTACCCTATGCATCAGACAATTGCATGCGCCCACTCCCCACCGCAAAATACGGACTACGCGATTCTTATTCTGCCCTATTATACCATTTCCTATGGGGCTACTCAGGATGCCGCGTAGACTTTCAGGAAACTATCCGAATAAATCTGCTTGTTCATGAGCATCTCGGCCGTCGCGACCCCGTTCATCAGTTCCTGGTCGCACACGTCCACGATGGCCGAATCCAGCCCGTGCGAGATCGCCATGATCAGGAATACCCGGTTAATCAGAGGTCTTTCCGCGGCGCCTTGCGACAAGTTCGACAGGCCTATCGTCATATGAGGGGCAGGGTCCGACAGGAATTTGATCTGATCTATCGCCGCCAGCATATTGCTCGGCTGCACCTGCGCATTGGGCACTTTCACCGGCAGAACGATAGTGTCGATGAACAATCGATGCGTATCAAAGCCAAGTTCCGCGGCCCGCGAGATGATCTGCGCCGCGATTTCGACTCGCGTATCGATATTCTGCGGCACTCCGTTCTTGTCCATCGTCAAGGCGATGATATTCGCTTTCAGCCCGGCGGATTGGGCCATCGCCACGTACTTGTCAAAGACCTCTGCGTCGCTTTTCTTGTTCAAGGGGGTGGAATTGAGAATGACGCCGTTCGTCGTGTTGATGACCTTAAGCCCCGCCGCGATGACGGCCGGCTTCTGGGAATCCAGGCTCAGTGGAGTCGAGCAGACCTCCTGAATGCTCTCGATGAGCCACTGGATGGTCCCTTCCTGATCTGCTGCCGCAGTGCCGACGTTGACATCGAGATAAGCAGCTCCCGCTGCCGTCTGGCGAATTGCGAGGTCCTGGATGACCTTCTTGTCCTTCTCGGCAATCGCCCGCTTCACATCGTTGAACATGCCATTGATACGCTCACCGATTAAAATCATGATAAAGCCCCTTGAGTGATTTTTGATTGACGATTTTCGATTTGTGATTTGAGGATCGCACGGTCCCGCCTCTTCAAATCAACAATCAAACTTCACACTTCTCACTTCTTAGTTCCAGATACCGTCAATGAAGTTCCTGACCGTCGCTACCGCCTTGGGATGCCTCATGCGGATGATGTCCACTCCCGCCTGAAGCAGGCAGATCGCGGTCGCGGCCTCCCACATCGGCCCCCGGTCCTTCGTGTCGCCCCAGCCCGGGGCATCGGCCAGCTTGGCCTCTTTGCATCGCCACGACTCGTAGCCGACATCGCAAATGGCCGGCATGGCCATCATTTTGTCGCCCCCGAGCGCCGCCAATCGCTGGCGTTCCTGAATCGAATAGGCGTACTCGATGCCATAACCCAGGGCGCCCGTGGATTGGAATGTCACGATCCTCTCCAGCGGGAATCCCATGTCGGACACAAGGATATTCACCTGCTTGGCGATATTGATGTCCAGCGGTGCTTCCGTGATGAGGCAATGGTCGTCGGCCATGGCGATAGCCGTGAGCGACTTGTAGTTGTCCTCCGTCGCCGTGCCGATCAGGCATTTCTGGCCTTTCGCCGCCCCACTGACCTTGGGCATGACCTCATTATCTTTCTCATCGTTGCCGCAGCCCCACAGTACCAGGGGAACGTCCACGGCTTTGAGCACCGCCTGCGTGACTTTGACGGCGTGAGCTGCATCCTGGTTCCCTTTGTCGGGGTGGATGCCCTCGAACTTGAGGCAGACCAGATCCGCTCCAAACTCCTGCATGCACTGTTTCGCCCAGTCGCCGGGGCTGTCCGCCACGGACGCAAAGGGTTCAAGCAGGACATCGGGCCAGTCGTCCGGCCGGACATCGAGCACATCCATCGCGATCAGCGGTCGCTGCCCGCCATCCGACGCAGAACCTCCGTAGACAACATTGCGAGCGCCGCCTACGGTCACTGTGCGTCTCGGGCTCGCGCCGAGCGTGATGCGATTCACACAACCTGCAAAACCTTCCACAATCTCAGGAACAGGCATTATGAATCCTCCAAAACTTCCTGGGTTTCATGCTTCATCTCTGTTTGACAAAGGGCGTGGCGAAAAGGGACTCCACCATCGTCCGCACGGCTTGAAAGGCAGGGCTCTCGCCCGGGATGGTGAACACGTTCTCGCCGCGTTTAGATGCTTCCAGCACGAGGGCGTCTTCGGGCACGCAGGCCAGCACCTCCACGTCCGCCAGCCCCTCCTGCGAGGAATGCTCGCCTCCGTCCTTGTTCCACAGGACGCCGGTCCGCCTGACAACGATCGGCAGTTGCTTGGTAAGATCAAAGATCCGCCGCGCGGTTAGCGAGCCGACGGGCGTCGGTTCGGCCACGATGCACAGCAGGTCCACGTGGTTCGTTGTCCGCCGGGACAAATGCTCCATGCCGGCTTCGTTGTCGATCACCACGTACTGGTATTTTGAGCTCAGCTCATCGAGAATGCGCCGCAGCAGACTGTTGATGGCACAGTAGCATGAGGGCCCTTCCGGCCGGCCCATTGTCACCAGGTCGAACTTGCCGGCTTCAACAATGGCCTGCTGCAGGCCGTATTCGAACGTTCGCACGCGGTCCATGCCCCCCGAGTTTGCCGGCTTGGTGCGAGCCTGCTCGCGAATGTCCGCCACCGCCACGCCCGGCTGCACGCCGAGCGCCATTCCCAGGCAGGAGTTGGGGTCCGCGTCGACACAGAGGATCGATGCTCGCTCATTGCGTTCCAGGAGCACCCTGACCAGCATGGAGGCAATCGTCGTTTTGCCCGAGCCCCCTTTTCCACTGACTGCAATCGTTATAGCCATAATCACATAATCCTGTGCTTGAGGTCTTAACTCGTAGGACCTATAGGGCCCGTTTCTCCAGTTTCGGGCTCACGCTCTTTGCCGTGGACGGTCGGGAATAGCGACAGGTCCGTGTGAGGCAGGAACTTGGCCCGGATGAACTCTTCCATGTAGCCGGTATGGCTCATCAGATCGAAATAGGTCATGCTTGCGGCGATGTCCTCCGCCCGCTGGAAAGCCTCGCGGCTCAGCAACGCCATCTTAGCCCCGGCAATAGAGGTATTGCCCACGAATCGAATCCTCTCTATGGGCACGTCCGGCAGCATTCCGATGGCCACCGCATGCTGGACGTTGAGAAAATTGCCAAAGCCGCCCGCCAGGAAAACCGTATCCAAGTCCCCCAGTCTCGTCTGCGTGGCCTCCATGAGCACCCGTATGGCCGCGAAGACGCCTGCCTTGGAGCGCAGAAGGTTGTCGATATCCGCCTGGGTGATCACGATCTCCTGTCGGCCGTTCTCCGAGGGCACCAGTCGATACTGCCGTCCGTCATCGCCGTGCGTCAGGCTCGGGTCGTGGTTCTCCACGAACCGTCCCATCCGGTCGATCACGCCGTGGCCATGCAACTCCGCCAGAAGGTCCAGCAGGCCCGAGCCGCAGATGCCCGCCGGCGGCCCCTCTCCAATCGTCTGATAGTCAATGCGACCGGGTCCGCGGTACGTGAGTTTCTCGATAGCTCCCGCCCCCGCCCTCATGCCGTGCCGAACGCCGCTGCCCTCGAAGGCCGGACCGGCGGAGCTCGATGCACATACAAGCCACTCTCGGTTGCCCAGAACGATCTCGCCGTTGGTGCCGATATCGGCCAGCAGGCATATGCCGGACTTGGCGAACATCCCCGTCGCCAGCACGCCCCCGACGATGTCGCTGCCCACATAGGCGGCCACGCTGGGCAGGCAATAGAGCAGGCCCCGTTTGCTGATCTGGATGCCAATTTCGGCGGCCCGGATCGGCGGCACAAAATTGGCCGTCGCCACGTACGGCTCCCGCCGGATGCGACGAGCGTCGAGATTCAGCAGGAAATGGATCATCGCTGTGTTGCCGGCGCAGACAACCGTCGTAATTTCCTGCAGATCGACCCTTTGCCTCATGGCCAGTGCCATGATCAGGCTGTTCACGTCCCTCACGATGCGGTTCTGCATCTCGTCAAAGGCGTCATTCTGTTCCGCATAGATGATCCGCCGGATGTAATCCTCGCCGAAGTTCAACTGGCTGTTGTAGGTCGCCTCCGTGTCGAGGGTCGTGGCGGTGCTCAGGTCTACCAGGTGGGCCACCACGGTCGTGGTGCCAAGGTCAACAGCCACAGCGAAATTTCTCCTGCTGTGATCGCCCGGGTCCACCTCAATGACTTCGGTGGTGCTGCCACGGCGCCCGACCGTGACGGTGGCCCTGTACCCGGAATGAAAGAGAATGCCAGGCAACTTTTGAAGAATCCGATAGCCGGTCTGCATGATCGGCGCATCGATCTGCTCGCGGATGGCCGCGTACAGACGCTCGTGATCGGCCGTATGATCCTGGATGCTCGGCGGCGTCATCTCGACGCACAGCTTGCGCACAAGCGGATCGAATTCGAATGTGGTCAGATGCCCGTCGCCGCTCATGTCGCTGAATCGATGAGCGTCGCTATCGATGAGTATTCGGCCCGTATCCAGCGAGTTGGAGTTCGGGACCGTGACCGTGATATCGGACAGGACCCGGGTCTGGCAGGCCAGCACCACGTTGTCGCGGATCTCATCGGCCGTGAGCAGGCCCGTCGGCTTGGACTGGAACTGACCTTCGTCGATGGTGACTTTGCACTTGCCGCAGTAGCCGTCGCCGCCGCAGACACTGTTCACGTACAGTCCGACCTTGTGGGCCGCATCGAGCAGAACCGTCCCCTTTTCGACCTCGACCTTCAAGCCGCTGGGGCCGAAATGGACCTTACACTTTTTCTTCTTGCCGTCTTCCATCGGCTCTCGATTTATGATTTACGATTTTTGATTTATGATTTGAGGAGAGTTGCCTATCGGTCTCTTCAAATCAACAATCAAACTTCATACATCAAACTTTGAAGCTCACTACTTCCAAACGTCCTGGAGAAACTTGGGCAGCATGGAGCACTCCCGGGGCCCAACCATCACTTCCCAGTTGGTGGCCTCTTCGAGCTTGCCGCTCATGACAGCCACGTAGCCCGGGATGATAAGCTTACGATGCTTGACCAGTTTTGCGACATCGTGCTTGAGCATGGCCTGGGCGACGACCTTCTCATTGAGCTTGTCGCCGGAGTAGGCCGTCAAGACGCTGGTGCCTTCCGTATCGACCACGAGAATGTAGCTGGGGACCCGGCTGGCCTCCACGTCGGATTCCAGACTGTAATACGTCAGCGAGAAGTTCGTTGTGAACATCAACGGGGAATTCTCGTTCGGCTCGCCGACGGCATAGACCTTCGGTTCCACCTGCACCGGTTTTTGCGGATCGCTGTAGATATTCGCCACGGCCGTCAGCAGAGGCAGGAACACCGAAGGCTCGACCGTGTCGAGGACCACGATGCTCGAGTACTTGCACGCCAGGCTGATGGCAATCGCGCCCTGCCGGCTCGCATCGCCCCCGCTGACGAAGGACACCACCGGATAACCGAGCGGCCGGAAGACCTTCTTCAGTGACAACACCCGCACGCGGGAAAGGCCATAGAATTGATCGGCCAGCGTGAGGGCATCGAGCATCAGCACGATGTCCTCAACCCCTGCGGCCTTTATCTTCTCGCTGAGATCGGCGAGTTCCTCAATCGATCCGGCCCTGGCCACAAGGGGACAGCCCGCCCCCTTCGCAATCTTGGCCATGCCCTCGACCGTCTTCCCGGTGGCTCCGGCAAGCAACGGCATGGATTGCCCCACGCGCTGCACGGCCGCCCCCATGGCCGTTGGCGAGTCCGTCACAAGAATCATGGCCAGTTTGGTCGTCTCCTTCACAGTCGAACAGACCTGGGCAAAAGTATCCGCCGACCCACTTTCATTCACGACCGCGACGGCCCTGATCCCAATGTGCGTCCCGACCCGCTCGAACTGAAGCGCGTTGACCGCCCGGATGCGTTCCTGCAGTGCCTGCCCGGACAGCTTGTCCGAGACCGTCACAGCCACCACGGTGGAATTGTGGAACTTCTCATCGTGCCGGAACAGCACGGTTTCCTGCCCGACCGCGACTTGTGCGTCGCCGGCGCCGAACGCGACCCTGCGCATGGGAGGCGCCGCCGCCGCTGCCAGCTTCTGCTTCGCCTCCTCGGAGACCTCCGGACAGGCGTCCAGCTTGGCGCGTTTCTGGGCAAGCTGCATGGCAAACGCCAGGCACGTGGGCATGCCGCACTTCTTGCAGTTCGTCTTCGGCAGTAACTTGAAGATATCCAAACCTGTCAAAGCCATAGTGTCCTCACGTCAAAGTCAGATTTATGAAGTGTGAGTTTTGATTCATACATCAGACTTCACAAATCGAAAATCACACTTCACACTTTCCTAGAACATCGGGTCCATTGTCGTGACGGGATGGCCCGCGCTGGTAATGAACTCCAGGACCTGCTCTTCCGTCGTAGCCGTTGTCTCATCGGCGATCTTGGCCAGGAACTCTTCGCCCCCGAGCCCGAGTTCTTCCGCCCTCGTGGTGAGCACGTCGCGAAGCTCCTGCTTGAGCGCCGTCGGCATCCATACGATGCGCCGGATACCGCCCTCGGCGGCGATAAACTTTTTCGAGCCGATGTAGTGTTTGGAGTGGCCGATGAAGCCCGGGGTCTGCTGGCCGCCGCCGACGGTGCCGGCGAGCGTGGAGAACTTCATGCCGCTCGGAGTCATCTCGGGGAACTCCCGGTTGACGATCATGATGCCGCCGGTCATGGGCAAAATCGCGGCGATGCACTCGAAGCAGCCGCAGGAGGTCATCGGATCGACGATCATGCTGTACTGGCTCATTCGCTCGATCTTGCCGCCGCTGGAGGAGACGACGAATGCGTTGACCCTGTCCCACTGGCCGATCTTCGGTTCCACGCAAGTGCCCTTGGGAATCGGCTGATTCGGCCCGGACGGCGTGATCTCGTGGGAGGCTCGGCAATCGAGCCAGCTATACGCGCCGCACAACCCGGGCCGCTCGGGGGAGACGACGCACACGTGGCTCGGCGCGAAGCTCTGACACAGCAGACAGGAGTAAAACGTCTCCACGTCATCATCCGTCATGCCGGCCAGCCGGGCATCGCGCTCCGCGTAGACGCCCTGTGCCTGCCGGCGCAACGCAACCACCCTCTCTTCCGTCGTGTAAAGAGTGATCTGGACCTTGTCCAGAATGTTGGAATACTCATCGTGGTACTTGGCGTGCAGCAGCTTACCAATATGCTCGAGCCGGAATCCCGCCTTGAACGCGCCGTTGCTGATCCGCACCCAGTTGATGTCACGCTGGCCCATGTGCCAAATGCCCTGGGCCTCGTTGATGAAGGTGTGCACCTGCCGCTCGAGCACGGGCTCGAAGTCGGCCTGCATCTTCCTGCCCGCCACCTCGATCACGATTCCCAGCGGCAGCTTCCCGCCAGGCGCGAGGGTGTCGATGTCGGGTCCTTCCACCTGAACAAGGCCGTCCTCGACCTCATCGAGCTCCCGCATGCGCAGCCACTCGAATGCAGGCGTCCTCTGCCCGCCGAATTCGCTGTGCATGTCCTCCTTGCGGATTCGCTCGCCCTCGAACGCCGGGCTGACCGGCACCGGGACCGGGATCTTTGCCACCTTGACCTTCAGGCCGCGGACTTCGACAGCCTTCTCCACGATCTTGTCGTGGGGAATCCTGGATACGACGTGCTCGTACGTGCAGACGCCGGTCGGCAGGATTTCGGGGATGTCGCTGTCGGCGATGACGGGGAAACCGTAGTTGATGGCGCCTGCCGCGGTGGCGTACCACTCGTCCGTCACCTTGCCCAGCGCCATGACGAACGCGAAGATCCGGTTCTTGTTGTAGAGCAGGTTGCGGCGGAAATCGCCCGCTTGCACACCGCCGAAGCTCAGGGCCGCCCGGCTGGCAAAGCCGAGCGAGTAGATCGCGGCGGTAATGTCGCGTCCGAACGGCACCAGCCGTGTCTCCCAGCCCAGTTGCACACCGCCTTCCACGAGCTGCTCGGCGAAGCTGGTCCCGTTGTTGTGGGCACACATGAACACGTAGAGGCTTCGCTCCTGGAGCTTGCGGGCGATCGTCACGGCCGTCTCGACATCGGGCGCGGCGCCGACGATGGCGGCGAAGCCCGGAGCGGTGCCGTCGACGAACTGAATGCCGCGTTCGCGAAGGATGACATCATCGGCCGCACCCAGCCAGATGTCCTGCACGGGGTTCGGCCCGATCAGATACTTGCATGCCTCGATTACCTCTTCGGCAAACAGGGTGGCCATGCCCGCGTCAAGGGCCGGACCGAGGTACGGAATCCAGAAGTCCTCATCGACAAACGGCGGCAGCAGGCCGCGAACCTCTTCCATCACCGCATCGAGATCGGCCAATGTCTCCACCGTCCGGCCGGTCATCGAGTAGATGATCGGCAGATAGTAGCCCGTGTTCGGGAATTCGACCTTCGAATCCCTGCCCTTGGCCTGAATCGCCCGGGCCAAGAGCTCTTCCGCCTGCTTTGCTATCTTATGTGCACCGCGTATCGCCGAGGATGCAATCAGTCTCGACATTCAACCAACCTTTCACTATCCTTTTCAGCCGCCCTTAATGCCGATAACGTCCCTGCTACTCCACAGCCAATGCCCGCCGGTCGGCCATGTCGTACAGCTTACGCTCCTTGGTCTTGTTGATGCCCAGGGCGTCACGCTTGCTTTCGATGTGCGCGAGGATCAGCTCGGCCGCTTTGACCGGATCAGACTCGACCGCCCAGCGGCCGCCAAACTCCTTCTCGATCCCGCCGTACAGATACTCACTGACGTTCGTGCTGCCCGCGATCGGCAGGATGTCTTCGGCGAAGACCACCAGAGCCCCGCTGGCCACGAAATACTGGCCGATTGCAATTGCTTTCTCGTGCATCGACTCTAGGCACGCGCCGGCTATCGGCAGATCCGAGAGGTCCTCGCCCAGGCCGCCTTCACGCACCAATTCGCTGCAGGACACCAGCAGCCGGCTGTTGTCCACGCAACTGCCGCAGGCCAGGATGGGCGGAATACCGACAGCCTCACACACTTCCCGAAGGCCCGGTCCCGCGTAATCGAGCGCTGTCTTCGGATTGGCGAGCCCCTGCTTGCCGCAGGCAATCGTCGCGCAACCTGTAGTCAGCACGAGGATGTCGCGTTTGATCAACTCACGGGCTAGGGTCGTGTGTGTGTAATCCTGCGGCACCTTTGGATTTGTGCAGCCGACGATGCCAACCACGCCGCGGATTCGGCCATTGATGATGTTGTCATTGAGCGGGCGGAAACTCGCCCGGAACCGGCCGCCCAGCATGTAATTGATCGACTCGAAACTGAAGCCGCCGACTGCCTTTTCCTTGCTCGCCGGGATGAACACTTCGCCGCGGTTCTTGTAGTTGGCGATGGCCATCCTGACAAGCTCTTTGGCGGTCTTCAGCGCTGTCTTCTCTTCAATGGAGACGTGCTCGACGCCGGCAATCCGCGCCTTGTCGGCCGTGGTGATCAGCTTGGTATGGTAGCACTTGGCCACCTGGGCCAATCCCTGCATCACGCACTGGACGTCCACCGCCATCAGCTCGACGGCGCCGGTGGCGACGACCAGCTCCTGGTTGAGGAAGTTGCCCGCAATGGGGATGCCGTGCCGCATCAGCAGCTCGTTGGCAGTGCAGCAGGTCCCGGCCACGTTGATTCCCTTGGCCCCGACCTTCGCAGCCTCGGCCAGCAACTCCTTATCCTGAGACGCCGCGACAATCATCTCCGACAGAATCGGCTCGTGCCCGTGCACGATGATGTTCACCGCGTCGGTCTTGAGCACGCCCATGTTCACTTCTCCGCGACCCGGAGAAGGTGTCCCGAAGAGAATATCCTGCAGTTCCGTCGCCAGCATCGCGCCGCCCCAGCCATCGGCAAGCGCCGCCCGGCTGGCCTGTCGCAGCACATTGCGGTAGTCCTGATCCACGCCCATCGCACTACGGTGCATCGATTCGGCCACTTCACGGTCGATCGCGCGGGGCGTGACCCCGAGCTTCTGCCAGAGTTCCTGACGTGGCTTTGGCGCCCGGCGGGCCATCAACTGGGTCCCCCTCGGCTTGCCAAACTCGGCCAACGCGATCTCGCCCACATCGACCGCAATGTCCTGAGGCGAGCGTCCGGCGGTTTCCACGCCGAACTCCTTGGCCAGCTTGTTCAGTTTCGCGGTATCCTTGATCCGGTAATCGGGCGCCTCGCCCTTGGCCGCAGCAAGAAATACCTCGGCAACCGTGCGCCCGTGATCGCTGTGGGCACTGACGCCGGCGGCAACGATTCGCAGGAAGTTCCTCGCCACGATGGTATCGGCATCGGCGCCGCAGACGCCAACCGCCGCCTTCTTCGAGATGCGACAAGGTCCCATGCTGCAGATGCGGCAGCAAATCCCCTGCTTGCCGAATCCGCATTGCGGCAATTGGGCATCAAGCCTGTCCCATGCGTTCTGCTGGCCCAGCTCGGCCATGCGGCTGATCATTTCCTGAGCGGCCTTGTCTGTGCTGCGTTTACTTGGCTCCATGCAGATTCCTCATCGACCCGTGTAATCCTATGGGAGAACAGGAGTTATGAGTCCTGCAGGACCCACAGCACCTGCGTTTCCCGCTTAAATCTTCACACTCGCAGCGAGTTCCACAAGGCGTTGCCTTGCTCTATCCAACTCCTGCACGATGGCCGCATCAGCCTCCATCACGGCCGAGCGCCTCAAATCGGCGTCCTGAACCAACCTGCTGTACGGCATAGCGCCCAACAGGGCAATGCCATTGAGTTGCGAGCGGATTGTCTCGACCTGGCTTGGCTCCGTTATCTTGTTGGCGATTGCTCCGACGCAGCCGATTCCCAAATCGCTGGCCATTGCGGCGATGTTTCTTGCGGTTTCGATGCTGCGGCTGCCGGGCTCAACGACTACGGCAAAGGCGTCAATCCCCTGGACGCTCGCCCTGCCCATGAACTCCACCCCCGCGGCCAGATCGACCAGGACAAGCTCGTCCCTCTGGAGGATCGTATGCGTCAGCATGGCTTTGAGAAATGCCCCTTCCGGACAGGCACATCCGCCGCCGGCCCGCGTTACGGCCCCGAGCACGAGCAGCTTCACGTTGCCCACTCGCAGCCAATGCTCCTCGGGAAGGTCGCTCACGGAGGGATTCAGCCGGAAGTAGGCGCTCGCGGCATCTCTCTTCGTGCCGGTCCGCTCGGCGATCAAGTCTTTCATCTCAATGAGTGGCCGGGGGCTTTGCTCTGTGGGCAGGCCAAACGCGGCGCCGAGGCTCAGGCTTGGATCCGCATCGATGGCCAGGACATCATGGCCCTCATTGGCGAAAAGCTGGGCCCAGACTGCACAGACCGTCGTCTTGCCTACTCCTCCCTTTCCACCAATCGCAATCTTCATGCCCAACTGCAATGCGGCCGTCCTGATCTAATCGTTTCCGGGTGTCGCAAACAGACACGACATCCGAGCCTGTATACGTAGGACTACTGGTCCCCGCCCAATCCCGACCCGATGTCAGCGAAAAATACAGTAGTTTCCACCTGACGCAATCAAAATCAAGGTCTGTCTGCAGATATTCCCATGCCTCCAAGCGGTCATGAGACTGCATACAGCGGAGCGCCCAAGCAGCATAATAGTCACGTCAACGGGCATACCACTATTGTGGAAACTACGTATATCCGTTTTCGTACTGGTTCGTTCGGCTGCGTGACGATGGCCCCAATCGCCGCGAGGACCTCGCTGTCGATGATCCTCCCATACGCTATCAAGCAGCTAACCTGTTGTACTTGCGGCACTTACAACGGTATTGATCGTCAGGATCGCGACTGCAAAAAGGGCGTCCAAGGGCAACTGTGCCGACACACCCTGATCGAAAAGAATTGAGGCCCGAGCTTCAAATTCGTCATCTGCCCCCCAGATGATGATTACGAGCGATATACGCGGAAGTACTGATAATTCAATCGCTGCATCCCCAAAAGCCTGCGAGACAGCGTTCAAACCCTGCGCAACCTTGTCCAGCAACTGCGGGTCCGCTCCGAACACATCCGTCAATTTCTCCACAGGAAGCCTGTGCGAGCCACGGAAGAAGAAGCCCCCGCGATCCAGTCCATCCACGCTGACGAGCTTGCCTGCCGGAGGCAGGTCCCTCGCGTTGACGAGATAAGCAAGGATGCAGAGATGCTCCAGATAACCGGCGGGCCGGGCGTCAAGTGGCTCAGTCATGCCACGGATCGTCCTGTGAGCCACATCGACCACATATTCACGATTCAGCAGGAAAATCGCGAAAGAATCGCATTCGGCCAGGTATCGGCACCTGGCTCTCCTTGCGGTTTCCATGCGGTCGAGCCTGGCAAGTTGTTCCCATAGTTGTTCGTGCACGCTACGATTCTCCCGAAATCGCGACAAGGCCCCGCGTTGTAATCGCAAGCACGGGCATACCTCATCATAGTCGAGCACTGACACCGCGTCATCCCCAAGTACTGGAATGGGCCCCCAACTCGAGATCGTCACATTCACCTGCAAATCATATGAGCGGCGTCCCCTGAGCACCGCCTGCGCCAAGCGCAACAAAAATGATGAAGATTCGCGCCGAACTGCCCATGTACGTACTTTCCACAATAGTCTCGCCCTCATAGTTTTCCTAAATTCAGAATGGTTGGGAGACAGGATGTGTCTATGGTGAAACCGGGTATCGATACTTGCGTGGACATGGGAGTGCTGGAACGGATTCTGGCCACACGACCCCGGGTCACAGCGACGGACCTGAGCCCCCTCCTTCAGGAGATCCAGGCCGGGTACGGGTATCTGCCGCCCCGAGTGCTGCTGGAGATGAGCCGGCGGACGGGCATTCCCGCGAGCCAAGTCTACGGGGTGGCAACCTTCTACGAGCAGTTTCATCTTGAGCCGCACGGAAGACACACAGTCCGCTGCTGTCGAGGCACCGCCTGCCACGTGAAAGGCGGGCATGGCATGATCCAGGCCATCAGCCGCGAATTGGGAATCACCGAGGGCCAGACCACGGAGGACATGCGTTTCACGTTTGAGACCGTCGCCTGTCTCGGCACCTGTTTCCTGGCGCCGGTGATGATGGTGGACAACGACTACTACGGCAACATGACCACGGCCAGAGTCCGGGGGATACTGGACAGGTACAAATAGCGAATGTCACAGCCCAAGATCCGATCTCTGAAGGCCATCGAGCAACTACACAGCCGACTCCAGGACGAAGCGCGGAAACACACCACGAGAGTCCTGATCTGCATGACCGGGTGCAGGGCGCTCGGAGCGGCGGACGTGGCGGCGAAGTTTCGCGAAAGACTCGAGGTCCTGGGGCTTGCCGACGAAGTCGCCATAGTGCATACCGGCTGTATCGGCCTGTGCGCCAAGGCGCCGGTCATGCTCATCGAGCCCGACAACTTCCTGTACGGCGGTGTCACACCCGACGATGTTGACGAGATCATAGAGCGCACGATCCGCAACCATTTGCCCGTGGAGAGGCTCGCCGTAGTGCAAAATGGGCAGCCGCAGCCCAGGATCGAAGACGTCAGTTTCTACAACAAGCAGCGAAGGCTGGTCCTGGAGAACTGCGGGCGCATCGATCCGAGGGAGATTGAACGCGCCATCGAGCGCGGCACATACGTCACAGCCGTGAAAGTCTTAGCCGAGCGGACGCCCCAGGAAGTTATCGACGAGATGATCGCTTCCGGCCTGAGAGGTCGGGGAGGCGCGGGCTTCTCGACCGGGCTGAAATGGAAGTTCTGCCGGCAGGCGCCGGGCGACGAAAAGTACCTGATCTGCAATGCCGATGAGGGCGATCCGGGTGCATTCATGGATCGTGCCCTGCTGGAAGGCGACCCACACCGCGTCATCGAAGGCATGATCATTGCTGCATACGCCATTGGGGCAGCGACGGGAATCGTCTATGTCCGCGCCGAGTACCCTATTGCGGTCGAGCACGTAGGCATCGCACTGGAGCAAGCGAGGGAAAGAGGCCTTCTGGGCAAGGATATCGCCGGGACCGGCTTCGACTTTGACATCAAGGTGCGAATGGGGGCGGGCGCCTTTGTCTGCGGTGAGGAAACCGCGCTGATCGCCTCGCTGGAAGGTCTGCGGGGCATGCCGAACCCGCGTCCGCCCTTCCCGGCACAAAGCGGCTACATGCGACGGCCGACCAACATCAACAACGTCGAGACCTTCGGGAATGTCCCGCTCGTGATGAAGAACGGGGCAAGGTGGTACAGCGCCTTCGGAACGGAAAAGAGTAAGGGCACGAAGATCTTCGCCTTGGCCGGTCGGGTCAGGAACACCGGGTTGGTCGAAGTTCCGATGGGCGCGACCATGCGGGAGATCGTGTTCGACATTGGCGGCGGCATCGGCAAGGGCCGGAAGTTCAAGGCTGCTCAGCTCGGCGGGCCCTCCGGCGGGTGTGTGCCGGCGGCATATCTCGACACCGAGCTCGACTACGACAGCGTTCAGGCTATCGGCGCCATCATGGGCTCGGGTGGCCTGATCGTGATGGACGAGAACACCTGCATGGTGGACGTCGCCAGGTACTTTCTGGAATTCGTCCAGGCGGAGTCGTGCGGCAAGTGCACCCCCTGCCGTGTCGGCACCAGGAAGATGCTCGAAATCCTGCAAGCTATCACGCGCGGCCAGGCCACATTGGCCGACCTTGACCGACTGGAGACCCTCGGCTCGCATATCAAGAAGAGCCTCGCTCTGCGGGCTTGGACAGACGGCTCCGAACCCGGTCCTATCGACACTGCGGCATTTCCGCGAGGAGTACATCGAGCACATCGTCCTGAAGACATGTCGGGCCTCCGTCTGCGAAGGGCTGGTCCGGGTCCCCTGCCAGCACGCGTGTCCGGCAGGCGTCAATGTGCCTGAGTATCTCGCGCTGGCGGGCGAAGGCAGGCTGCACGAGGCGGCGGACGTGATCCGGCGACGCAATCCGCTCATTTCCGTCTGCGGGCGCGTGTGCGATCATCCCTGCGAAGGCAAATGCCGGCGAAGCGAGATCGATCAGCCTCTCGCGATTCGCGCCTTGAAGCGGTACATCGCGGACAATCTCGACGATCATGACAAGCCTCTCGTCCGCGCATCCAATCACAAGCCGGCCGCAGCGATCATCGGCTCAGGACCCGCCGGCCTCGCCTGCGGATACTTTCTGGCCCTGATGGGCAGACGCTCGGTGATGTTCGAAGCACAGCCCATCCCCGGTGGAATGCTCGCGCTGGGAATTCCCGAATACCGGCTCCCGAAGGACACGTTGAACAGGGAAATCGCCTTCATTCTCTCTCACGGCGTGGAACTGCATACCTCGACTCCGGTGGCCGATACGAGCACCCTGGTCAAGCAAGGTTTCAGAGCGGTATTCGTGGCCACAGGCGCGCAGAGGGGCAAGACCATCGACATCGAGGGAAGCGATCTCGAAGGCGTCGTCGACGCGATAGGCTTCCTGCGGGATCGTGCCCTTGGCAAAGGGATCGACTGCGCAGGCAAACGAGTCGTCGTGCTCGGCGGCGGCAACGCAGCCATCGATGCGGCGAGATCGGCGATCCGGTTGGGCGCAGACAAAGTGACAGTGATGTACCGGAGGACCCGCGAGGAGATGCCCGCCTACGAGGAAGAGATTCGCGGGGCGATTGCCGAAGGCGCGGAAGTGATTGTGCTGGCGATCCCCAGGCGCATCGTGGGGACGGCGGGCCGGGTCGTCGGCATTGAGTCCCTCCGAGCCGAACTGGGCAAAACGGAGAAAGACGGCAGGCGCAAGGCCGTGGCCATCGAGGGCAGTGAAACCGTGATCGAATGCGAGATTGTGATCCCGGCGATCGGGCAGGTACCGTCCTGTGAGGTGGTCGGCTTTGAGGGAGGACCTGAACTAACCGAGTGGGGCACGATACGGACCGATCCTTTGACGCACAGAACCTCCCGGCCGGAGATCTTCGCCGGCGGGGACTGCGTGACAGGCGCCGCGTCGGTCATCTCGGCGATCGCGGCCGGTCAAAAGGCGGCCGTAAATATCGACCGGATGCTGGGCGGCAAGGGGCTCCTGCCGCAGGACATCGGCGTCGCTCTGGCGCAAGTGCGTGAAACGCCCACCGATACCAACGGCCGAGCCGAGGAAAAGATGATCCCCTTGAGTAAACGCAAACGCGGCTTTGCGGAGGTCGTGCTGGGGCTGGACCGGGAACAGGCTATCGTCGAGGCGGGCAGGTGCCTGCGATGTGACCTCGAAAGAGCGTGACGAGAAGTGATGTCGGAAATCAAAATTACAATTGATGGAATCCAACTGGCCGGCCAAGCCGGTCAGACCATTCTCAATGTTGCCCAGGCGAATGGCATCGAGATCCCGAATCTGTGCCACGATCCGAGGCTCAAGCCCGCCGGCGCGTGCAGACTATGCCTGGTGGCGGTCGCGGGACAACGGGGGCCCGTAACCGCGTGCACGTTCGCAATCGCCGACGGAATGGTCGTCCAGACGAATACCGACGAGATTCGTGCGCTGCGAAGGACCGTTCTGGAGCTTCTGTTTGCGGAGCATCGCGGCGTGTGCGCCACCTGCGACAGGAATGGCGATTGCCTGCTGCAGAAGTACGGCTATGAGTACCAGATTGCCGATGCAGCTTTTGCTGCACCCGGGCCCGGCGAAGCTGTGGAGAACTACACCACCGGCAACGAGGCGATTCGCTATCGGCCGGAGAAGTGCATTCGATGTGGCCGCTGCATCCGGATCTGCCAGGAAGTGCAAATGGACAGCGCCTTGACATTCAAAGACCGGGCGGCCTGGGTCGAAGTGTCCACGGCCTTCGGGATGCCCTTGAACGATTCGACGTGCGAGCTCTGCGGCCAGTGCATCTCGACCTGCCCGACCGGCGCATTGTACGAACGGGCGGCAGAAAGCAAAGGGCAAGCCAGGGACCTCACGCGAACGCGGACGACCTGCGTCTATTGCGGCGTGGGATGTCAAATCGATCTGAACGTCAACGGCAAAAATGAAATCGTGCGCGTGACCAGCCCCACGGGAGTGGTCCCCAACAACGGCAATCTGTGTGTCAAGGGCCGGTTCGGGATGGAGTTCGTCAAGAGCGACAAGCGACTGACGACTCCTCTGATCAGGCGAAATGGAACGTTCGAGAAGGCCTCGTGGGACGAGGCGATTGGGCTCATTGCCAGCCGGCTCAAGGAAATCAAGGCAACCTTCGGTCCCGACAGCATCGGCGGGCTCTCTTCGGCCAAGTGCACGAACGAGGAGAATTACGTCTTCCAGAAATTCATGCGGGCGGCTGTCGGCACGAACAACGTGGACCACTGCGCCAGGTTGTGTCACGCCTCCACGGTCGCCGGTCTGGCCAAGGCGTTCGGCTCCGGCGCCATGACCAACTCCATCGAGGAGATCAAACACGCCCGATGCATTTTCGTCATCGGCTCGAACACGACCGAGGCGCACCCTGTGATTGGCTTGGCCATCAAGGAGGCGGTCGTCTGGAATGGGGCGAAACTCATCGTGGCCGACCCACGGGGCATCGACCTGGTCCGCTTCGCTGCGGTGCACCTGGCCCACAAGCCGGGCACCGACGTGGCGATGATCAACGCCATGATGAACGTAATCGTGGCTGAGAAACTGCATAACGAGCCGTTCATTCGGGAGCGTACGGAGGACTTTGCGGCGCTGGCCGAGACGATCAGAGACTTCACACCCGAAGACGCGGAAACAATCACGACTGTCCCGGCAGAGGCGATCCGCCGAGCCGCACGCTTGTACGCCACCACCTCGCCGGCGAGCATCATCTACAGCATGGGGATCACGCAGCATACGACTGGCACGGATAACGTGCTGACACTGGCGAATCTCGCGATGTTGACGGGCAACTTGGGCAAGGAATCGGCCGGCGTCAATCCTCTGCGGGGGCAGAACAACGTGCAGGGCGCGTGCGACATGGGGGCCCTGCCGAACGTGTATCCGGGCTACCAGTCGGCGGAGGATGCACAGGCACGCAAGAAGTTTCAGCAGGCGTGGGGTGTGGACCTGCCGGATCGCAAAGGACTGACCGTCATCGAGATGATGCACGCCGTCGAGCACGACAAGATCAAGGCCCTGTACATCATGGGTGAGAATCCCGCCCTGTCCGACCCGAACCTGAATCGCACGCGAAAAGCGATGCAGGACGTCGAGTTCCTGGTCGTGCAGGACATCTTCCTGACGGAGACAGCGGAATATGCGGACGTGGTGCTCCCTTCGGCCTGTTTCGCGGAGAAGGACGGCACCTTCACCAACACGGAGCGCAGAGTGCAGCGAGTACGAAAGGCCGTCACGGCGCCCGGCCGGGCACACAACGATTGGGAGATCATTTGCGAAGTCGCCTCAAAGATGGGGTATCCGATGGCCTACGAATCGGCATCCCGGATCACCGAGGAGATCGCTTCGGTCACGCCCATCTATGGAGGCATATCGTTCGAGCGACTCGACAAAGAGGGCCTGCAATGGCCCTGCCCCGACCGGCAGCATCCCGGTACGAAGTACCTCCACGCGGACCGCTTCACGAGAGGCAAGGGCAAATTTCACGCCGTCGAGTTCAAAAGCCCGGCGGAGATGCCTCGTGAAGGATTCCCGTTTGTCTTGTCCACGGGCCGACAGCTCTACCAGTTCCACACGGGCACTATGACGCGTAAAAGCCGCGCGATCCATCAGGTTTCGCCGACCGGGTATGTGGAGATTCATGCCCATGACGCGGAGCGCTTCGGCATCGCCAACGACCAGATGGTTGAGGTGACCACCCGTCGAGGACAGGTGACGACCCGGGCCAGGGTGACGACGAAAATCGAGAGAGGTTGGCTATTCATGCCGTTCCATTTTCAGGAGGGCCCGGCGAACGCGCTCACGCACGATGCGCTGGATCCCATTGCAAAGATTCCCGAGTACAAGGTATGCGCTGCACAGATAAAGGCGGTGCCATGAAAGATCTGCTAATGACGCGCCGAGCGACGAACCGTGTGGATATCCATCGCGTCCATCAGGCCTCGCATGTAGAAACGGTGGCCGACTATGTCATCGTCGAGGAGCCGCTGACTATCATGATTCACACCGTCGGCAGCTTCACCGTGATGTGCACGCCGTCCGATGTCGAGGCGCTGGCTGTAGGGTTCATCTTCTCCGAGGGCATGATCCGCAGCGCCGATGAGATCACGGCCATTGCGACAAAGGATGATCTGCCGAATGTCGTCGGGATCGAGATCCAGAGGCCCGTTCAACTCGACATTGCAAGGAATCTCATCGTGGCGAGTTCCTGCGGCATGTGCGGCGTCCGCAACATTCAGAAGATGCTGTCGGACGTGCCCGCATGCCCGCATACACTGGAAGTGTCCGAGGGGCTGCTCCTTGAAACCGTCGAGAACCTCCGGCCGATGCAAGCAACGTTCGCGCTGACGGGCAGCTCACACGCGGCGGCCCTGTTCGACCGCGACGGCGCCATTCTTTCGTTCGCCGAGGACATCGGCCGGCACAACGCGCTCGACAAGGCCATCGGCAAGTGCCTGTTGATGAAACGCGAGATGCGAGGCTGCGGCCTCGTGCTCTCCGGGCGAGTCAGTCTGGAAATCGTGACCAAGGCCGCCCGCGCCGGCATCGAGTTGATCGTCGCCGTCTCAGGCGTCTCATCCTACGCGATCACCGCCGCCAAGAAGTGGAATATCACCCTTTGCGGATTCGTCCGGAACGGGAAGATCAACATCTATACAGACCCTACGAGGATTCGGATCGACAATAACGGGAGGTACACACATGCAGGCTAAAAGTCTGGCAAAAAGTCTGACCGACAGATCAAAATTCGTCATCGTGGCGGAGTTGGCCGCCGGTCCCGGGTTCAATTTCGCCCCCATCGAGAAGTTTCTGAAGGCCGCGAAGGAGGCGGGCGCGGACAGCATTCCTCAGAGCTTCGATTTCGTTGGCGTCACGGCGCCGCAGAGCCCGGGCGGTGTGGCCAATCTGGAGCCGGCGGACGTGCTCACGCGAATCAAAGCGGCGGACCTCCTGGGACCGCTGGATTTCATTCCCCACGTGAGTTGCAAAGACCACAACAGCGACGCGATCACCAGCTCGCTTGTCACGTTCCGCGCTCGCGGAGTCGAGTCCGTACTCGCCCTGACCGGGGACAAGCCGGTCCGGTCCCAGGGCGTCTTCGAGGTCGAGTCCGTCGGCCTGCTGCAGCTCATCCAGCGGATGAATGACGCCGCATACCTGAAAGCGAGCCCGGGACAGTGGAACAGCGTCACCCAGTTCTTCCCCGCCGCTGCCGTGTCGCCCTTCAAGTACTCCGAAGCCTCACAGATGCAGCAGTACTATAAAATGGAAAAGAAGACCGCCGCCGGAGCCAGATGCCTCATCACGCAGCTTGGCTACGACTGGCGAAAGTCCCTGGAGCTGATGCAGTACCTCCAGGAGACTCACATCGACATCCCTGTCCTGGGAAACGTGTATCTGCTCACGACGCTGACTCCTGCGCCTCGCTTGATGCATGACGGCAAGCTCCCCGGTTGCTTCGTCAGCGACGATCTGCTCGCTCAGTTGCAGCGAGAGAAGATCGAGGACCACATCGAGCGAGCGGCGCAACAGGTGGCGATGTATAAGGCCATCGGGGCGGCGGGCGCCGACGTCGGCGGATTGCTCGATTTTGACACATTTCTGAAGATTCTTCGCCGAGCCGAGCAAATCGGTGGCGATTGGGAGAAATACAAAGACAATCTCTGCTGGCCCGGGGCGGATCGCTTCTACCTCTACGATGAGGCGGGCCGCCGAACGAGTCCCGGCAAACGAAAGAAACGCCTCGCACAGCGATGCTTCAACCTGACACACCGCCTGATCCTCGACCCGGAGCACGGAGGCTTCAAAGCGGGTCGCGGCCTCATGCACCTGGTGGGGGCCGGAAAAGGAACGGGCTTCGCATACAGATCGTTCGCCATGATGGAGAAAGCGATCAAGTACGCGGCTTTCGAGTGCCAGGACTGCGGCGATTGCTACCTGCCGGAGAACTTCGGATGCTGCACGATGGGTGGCTGTGAGAAAGGATTGAGCAACGCCCCCTGCGGCGACTCCACGATCGATGGACGCTGCGGAAACAACTTTGACAAGATTTGTATAGGCGAGAAGATCTACGATGCCGCCGTCGCCGAGCATGACGGCATACAGCGTCTGAGAGGAACAATCAACCGGCCGCGAGAACCCGGAGTTGCGGCACACGTCGTCTATCCTCAACTACCTGTTCAGCAGGGATCATACGAAGAAGAGCCCTCTGATCTCGATTGGCGATCAGGTCAACGCCTCGAATCCGAAGACGGGCAAAGTAATGAAAGAGATCCTCGATTTGGGTGAAGCGGCGTTCCACCAATCTGCCGGTCCCATGGGCTATATCAAAGCGTTGATCCAGAGCCAGGCCGACGACGGGGCGGACTACATCGCCGTGAACGTCGATGCGATCAGCGACCAGGAAGGACAACTGGCCGTCAAGATGATGAAGCAGTACGTCCGCCTGGTCCGCCAATGCGGTCGCGGGGTGCCGGTGTGCATTGACAGCCGCTTTGACGACGCCCTGATCGCGGGCCTGAAGGAATGGTACAACACGAATCAGCCAGTCAGAACGCCACTATTGAGCTCCATTCGGGCCAGGACAGCCGACAGGCTGATGGCTCTCAAGGGAGAGCACGACTTCAACTTCGTCGCCCTGCTTGGCGACCCAATCAGCGGTATCTCCGGCGTAGATGACGCCTGTGATGCCGCCAGACAACTCTTCGAGAAAGCTGTCAATCAACATGGCTTCGGCCCCGGGCAAATCTTCTTTGATCCGGTGGCCGTGCCGTTGGTTAAGGACGAGCCGACGCTCGCCGGCGGTCGCGGACGCACGTACAGTGCGTTCGAGACGATGAGAAGACTCCGGACCGATCCAACCACGAAACGATCCCACTGTCTTCTTAGAATCGATGCAGCCGCCGGCGAGCTCCCCGGCCGGGCTATCGGTGTGTGCCGGGCCTATGCAGCGAGAGCGATCGAGTGCGGCATGGATGCCGGGTTTGTCAATCCGGCGTTGCACTACGGCGACGATCCCGCCGATCCCGGACTGCTGGAGTTGGCAGACGCGTTTATCAAAATGGACGGCTCGCCGGAACGAACTCGCATCGCCAAGGAGCTGATGGCCAGGTTCTGTGCGGAAAATCAGAAACCCCGCAAGCCGGCCCCAGCGCCCGCACTGTCGAAATCCTGAGCGACAGGCGACTTGAGGCAACATTGCCAAACAAGCATCGGTCACCTGCGTACAAGTAAGCACGTGATGAGTAGCCGACAGACAGAGTGATCGTTGTGTCGCAGGAGGACCGTGAAATGGTCAGATGTCCGGGCCAGGACCTGAGGTTCTGGAAGTCAGGTGATATCTTTGACGCCCAGTGCCCGCACTGTGCGACCGCGGTAGAGTTCTGGAAGGACGAGCCGAGCGTCAAGTGCCCCCACTGCCGAAAGGTCATCGTCAATCCCCGCCTGGACCTCGGCTGTGCCCAATGGTGCCAGCATGCGGAGCAATGCCTTGGCGCGGTGATGGACCCGCAGAGCATCCTCTGCAAGAAACTCATCAAGGAGATGAAAGGCCATTTCGGCCGGGATGAGCGGACGATCGATCACGCCCTTGCCGTCTTCAGGAACGCCCAGGAAATCCTGTCCTGCGAGGGAGGCGACGCTCGTGCCGTCAATGCGGCCGCGATTCTCCACGCGATCGGCGGCCCATGCCCCGCCCGGGAAGTTCCACTGACGGAGGAGAATTCAGTCACCGTGAAGGGGATCCTCACCCGATGTGGTGTGGACGCTGAACCGGCGGATCACATCTGTCGAATCATCGAGACTCATTGCCGGGGAGAGGTCGAGGACAGCATGGAATCGAAGATTCTCTGGGATGCAGAGTGGCTGGCGAGAGTCGGTGAACGCGGCAGTGGCATTGATGCCGTCGAGGCCAGAGGGTTTGTCGAACGCACATTCAGAACGCAGAAAGCCCGCGAGCTGGCTGTGGCTTTGATGTTCAGAGACACTGACGGAGTTGAACGATGAAAGAGACCTTACCGGAGCATTTTCAGAGTTTCGTCAAGGAATACCCGGATGTGTGGGAGGCCCATCAGAGGCTGAGTGAAGCCTGTGCGGAGTCCGGGCCGCTCGACCGCAAGACGCGGGAGCTGATCAAAGTGGGCATTTCCGGGGCGGCCAACCAGATTACCGCCCTGCAGCGACATGCCGTGATGGCGGTCCAGGCGGGGGCCACGCACGAGGAGGTCTACCAGGCGATCCTGCTGTTGATCACGACGATCGGCTTTCCTCGGGCCTCGGCGGCGCTGCAGTGGGCCAGGAACGCACTCACTACCTCGTAATGCCTGTGCGGCGGTCTACTCAGCGGGGACGACCCAGCCGTATTCCTTGTAGAATCGCCGGGACTCGGGCGAGGCCAGGAAATTCATGAACCGCTCGGCCAAGGCGGGTTGATGGGCAAAGGACAGCATCCCCACGCACGTCCCCCTCGCCACCTGCTGATCTTTCGGCATCTCGATGACCTCGATCCGGTCGGACTCCAGATGGCGGAAGGATGTCCAGCCGAACGCCGCATCCACCTGCTTCGTGGCCACTGCCTCCACAATGGCGACGCAGCCGTTCGCATAATAGCATATGTTGTTGCGGATCGGCTCAACGAGTCCCAGCCGGCCACAGACATCCTCCCACAGCCCTTTGAGGCAATCGATCACGGAAACGGCGATCCGCACGCCGGGCCGGGCCATGTCCTGCACGGAACGGATATTCTTCGGATTGCCGGCAGGCACGAGGATTGCCGATGTGCGATAACCGATGGTCCTGCGTTTGCGCCTCTGCACGATCCCTCTAACCTCACCATCGTCGAGGAGGTATTCCGCGCCGCCTATGGCCAGATCGTGAATGCCTCCATCGGCGATCTCAAGGAGGAAATCGTCGCCACCGGTCTCGCCCGTCGCCTCTTCAGCCACGGGTTTGGCACAGTGACGGCTGCACACGCTGATCTCCACTGTGATGCCGGTCTGTTGCTCGAAGAGCTTGGCGGCCTTTTCCAGCGGCGCCGCACATGCCCGGGCACTGAAAATTCGCACAAGTCCGTTACCGTTGTGTTGCTGAGTCATTGATACCTCCACGTTCAGCCGCTTCCGGACTCGACTGGTTGGTCGGACCTTCCTCCTGATGCATGTTCACGGGCCGCGGTGAGGCGGTGAACATCCTTATCGCTACGATCATCAAAACCAGGGCAAAAATCTTTCGTAGAGTGCCGGCAGGCAATCGGCCGGCCAATTCCGTTCCTGCCAGCGTACCGGCCACAGCTCCCAACACCAGCAGCAGAATCACGATGCCGCTGAGCTCAACCTGCGGGTTTCTCCAGTACCGAATCGCTCCAACAAGGGCCATCGGCACCATCACCGCCAAAGCCGTACCTTGCGCGGATTTCTGTTCGAACCCGCCGAGCAGGACAAGGGCCGGAATGACCACGATCCCGCTGCCCAGTCCCAGCGTGCCGCTGACCACACCCGCGCAAAGACCCAGGACCACAAGAAACCACCACTCACCGGACAATGGACCAATCACGACGGGCCTCCAGCATGAACCAGACAATATCAGACCGAACACTGCCGGCGCATTATAGGCTATCGCCCCGGAGAATGCCACGCCATTCGATGCTTGAAACACGGCCGTGTGCGACTACGTTTCGTGGTCGAACAGCCCTCTGTTTGTCATGCTGAGCGAAGCAAAGCACCTGGCTCACACGGCGAATCAAGAGACAGCGGTTCCGACCGCTTCTGGAATGCTCTTTTCCGCCACGACCGGGAGCATGATGTGAAAGGTCGTGCCGCAGCCGGGCTGGCTGCAGAAATTGATCGTTCCCCCGTGCAGATCGACGACACGTTTCACCAGGGATAATCCCAGGCCGTCACCCTCGTGTTCCATCTGCCTGGCATTGCTCGCCCGGTAAAACTCCTCGAAAATATGAGGTTGCTCGTCTTGCGGGATTCCTATCCCCGTATCGGTGATTTCCACAACAACGGACTCCGCCTGCACGTCCACCCGCACGGAGACGGTGCCGTGCTCGGGGGTATACCGGATGGCATTGAGCAGCAGGTTAGCGATGGCTTCTTTGAAGGAGCCCGCGTGCCCGGAGGCAGTCGCCTCCGGGATGAGCGAGCATTCGAGACGCAGGAACTTCTGCTCCATTGTGGGCCGAACCGCCTCGGTGGCTTCTCGAACAGCCTCAGGCACGGAGAAAGCCTCCATCTCCAGCCTCCCGTCGAGCTTCAACCGCGTCAATCTCAGGAGCATGCGAACAAAGCCGGTCAGTTTCTGTGTCCGGCCGTACGCCCGGTGAACAAACTCGGCGGCCGGGGGCGAGAGCGAATCCGTGACTGCGACACTGAGACAACTCTGTATGGCCGCGAGGTGGCCTTTGATATCATGTGTCAGGTGCGCAACGTACTCATCCTTGATGCGATCCTTTTCGCGAAGCCGTTCGTTTGCGATCTTCTGCGCCTCTTCCGCCCGTTTGAGTCTCACGGCGACATAACTCGCCATGTACACGACTAGGTAGATGGTGATCGCAAAAGCGACAAACATGGCCCCGAGATAGGCTCCCTCCTCGTAGCGGCAATGCTTGATGAATCCCTTCAGGCAATGGTGAGAGACGAGCCCGGTAGATTCGGACAGCAGCAGGAGACCGAAAAGCAGCACGGCCAGGGTCGCCTGCAAGTAGCTCTCCCACACCGACAGAAGGACGCTCGCAATGATCATGTGAAAGATGAAGAAGAATACGAGCGGATTCTCCGGGCCACCCGAAGAGTGCAGCAGGAGCGTAAGGATGACGAGATCCGTGGAGATCTGGAAGTCGATCACCCATTTCACCTCCCGCCCGCCGTGCTCCGCGTCACCAAAACGCCTCAAAAGGGTAAGAATGGCGGCATTGTAGAGAAAAAGCAATGCGGAGATTGTGTACAGCAGCGTTTCCTGCACCGGCATGTGAAAGATGCGAGCACACACAAACGTGCCGAGTGCCACGGCGGCGGCGGCAAGCCACCGAAGCCGGATCAGCCAGAAGGTGCGCTGCCTCAGATCGTTCCCCTCAGTGGGTCGCTGCGTGCTCATTCATGCTTCCACGGTCGCATGATGGGGACTCGTGAAAGTCACCGACACGAGTCTCCATCCATTATGCAAATCGGACCGCCTCTTGCGCGGTCACCATCTCATGCCCCACCCTGGATCTTTCATACTATCGAATCACGGCGGACCGTTCAAGGAATGCCGCCTCTCGCAGAGCAAGGCAAGCCCGTAGACCGGCCAAAGTCTCTCACATATGAGAACCCCGAACAGAACAAACAGCGTGACCAGACACCTTTCGTGCAGGAGGAAGGGCGACCAATAGCAGCGTCTTCCCACAGATGAGAATCTGCAGAAATCTTCGTTTTTTCCGCTCAGTAGCATGCCGGCCGGCGATGGCCGGGACTGATACCGGCCATCCAGGCCGGGCGTCACATGCCCGGTATCATGGGGTTGCTGTGGTGCTCAACTCATACGCTCCAAGATCCACGACGGATGGGTAGAGAGGAGCATCCGCCACGCCGGTATCCTGCGTGTCGGCACGGTTCACAAAGCGAGGCTGACCGTCCAGGTCGAAGGGCACGCGTTCGAGGCGATTGCCGTTCGAGTTCAGGTCATCGGCGTCGGCAGGCACTGCTGTGTTGTCGCCCGCATCAACGCAGGGCGACCCGGGCCGTACGTGCAGATCGTCATCCGCCGTGCCCGCGACACGATCGGCGCCCAGCGGGTTCCGGAATTGCGGGTCGGCATCGATATTCTTCTTGCCCCACGTGATCGTCCCCGCTCCGTTGCGTATGACCCCGGTCTCACCTGCCATCACGTCGCAGTAGGACACAACCAGCTCGGTAATCTTCCCGGCTGTGCCTGCCAGGGCGATCTGTCCCTGAGTGGCGTCCACGTGATCCCAGAGGATGCAGTTGGTCAGCAAGGCCGCGGCATTGCGCACGGTCAGAGCTTGTCCCGTTCTCTTGCCTTCCGAGATGTTGCGATTGAACGTGCAGTTGGTCAACACGCCGACACCCTGTGCCAGGCCCACGGCCCCGCCGTCAATGGTTGCCAGGTTCCCGCTGAAGACACTGTTGGTGATCTCCAGACTCCGGCCCGCATCAAAGACGGCTCCGCCCAAGCCTCGTCCCGCGTTGCCGAGGAAGCGGCAACCGGTCATGCGAGAATCGCTGGTTTCGGTGGTACAAATGGCTCCTCCGTCTCCGGACCAGTTGCCGTGGAATGTGCAATTGACCCACACGGAGTTGCTGTCCTCGCCGTACATGCCACCGCCCTGGAGGCCCGCTTCATTGCCCTGGAATGTGCAGCCGGTCAGAATGGGGGCGCTTTCTACGCTGAACACGCCTGCCCCCTGCCCACCGGCCCAGTTCTTTTGGAACAGACACTTGGAAAACACAGGCATAGACTGGTAACAGGAGACTCCGGCCCCCTCGCCCCAGCCCTCCAGACCATCGCCGGAGAGCTGGCCCGCGCGATTGGCGACGATGACGCATTGAGAGATAGTCGGATCACTGCGGATCAGACAGATGCCCGCCCCGTCGATCCCGTTGCCCCCCGTGATGGTGACGCCTTCGAGCACGGTCGTGTTGTCCACGTCGTAGGCGACCACCACGTGGAAGCTGTTGTCGATTCGCGTGATATCGCTGTAGAGATCGTACGATTCCGACACCGCCCTGTCGTTACCCTTCAGGTCGCCGCTCAGAATCGTCTCATAGGCAGCGATGTCTCGGGCGTTCGGATCCGTGTACACTATACCCGCGTAGCCGCCCTTGAGAGCGATGCCGCTCTTGAGCTCAAAGGAGGCAATGCGATCCTCCGCAAGCACATTTGTCCCAACGTCAGGCTTGTACATGCCCTGGGCAATCCGAATCTCATTTCCCACCTGGGCAGCATCCAGAGCATCCTGGAGGGACACAAATGCGTTCTTCCAGCTCGAGCCACTCTTGGTGCCGGTCGCCCGCTTATCCACGTAGATCCGTGTGCGCAGGAAGTTGGCCGTAAGCGTGTAATGAGCATCAGCCAGGACGGTAGTCTGTGCCGCGTTGGGGTCCGCGACTCGCCCGGCATCCACGGCGCTTCCGGTCCAACGCAGGAAGTGGTATCCACCGACCGGTGTAGCGACGAGATTGACCGTTGCGCCGGGCGCGAACCGGAAGACACCCTGCCCGGGTGAGCCCACCGTGCCCCCCACAGGGGCACTGATCGTTAAGGAGCGGTACTCCGTGGACTGTATGCCCAGGTTTGTCCAGGTAGTCTCCACACCATCGCCATTACGGGCCTTGACGCGATAGGTATAGGACGTGTTGGGCGTCAACCCGGTGTTGTGCCAAGCGGGATCCGTCGTCCAGCCGGAATTCATGCCGGCCGTCACATTTTCACAGAGGTACAACGTGCCCGCGGGATTTCCGTTGGTCCCCCATTGGACCTGGATACTGACGGGAGTGATCCCGGTGAAGGCGGCCGAGCCCGGCACATTGGCGCGGGTATAAACGTAAACTGTCTCACTGTAAGCGGTCTGCACCGTGTCGCCGTTGCGGGCCCGGACCCGCAAGGCATAGCTGCGATTGGGCAGGAGCCCATCACTCGTCCAGAAACCATTGTCCCGGCGCCAGGAGGACGTCTGACCCGTGGTCATGTTCTCAAACCACAGGCCCGATTCTCCCTGATCCAGGTGGGACGGGGTGTTCCTTGACTGCATCTGGACACTGTTCGATGTGATGGTCCCCAGGACAATCCCGGTGGGTGACTCGATAGCCGAGTAGATCGAGGCCGTGGCGGAGAATACCGTTTCCACGCCGTCCCCGTTGCGAGCCTTGACACGGTAGGTGTACTTGACATTGGGGGACACGCTCGTATCGAGCCACTGCATGCCGGTGGTCCAGCCTGAATCCGCATTACTGACGGTATTCTGGCACCAGTATTGTGTGCCCGCAGGATTGCCGTTGGAGCTCCAGAAGACGGAGATCTGGTTGGTCATCACATTCGCAAAGGTAGCTGCCGTAGGGGCAATGGCCAGGGTATAGACGTGTGCCTCCCGGCTGAACGGGGTGAGGTCGCCATCGCCATTGCGGGCCTGTGCCCGAAACACATACTGGGTGTTCGGCAGCAGTCCGTCATTCGTCCAGAACGCGTTGTCCTGTTGCCAGGCAGAGACATGGCCGGACGTGGTGTTTTCGAGCTTCAGGCCCGACAATCCGCGGGACAGACCCGATAGGGCGCTGCTTGATTTGGCCTGAATGCTGGTCGTCGTAATCTGCCCGAACGAGATCCCTTCGGGTGTCTCGATATCGGTATACTCGTATCGCACCGGGGAGTAGGCGGTCTCATTGCCAAGGCCGTCTTTGGCTTTAACGCGATAGCCGTACTGATGGTTGGCATTCAGTCCTACGTCAGTGTACATCGGGCTGAACTGCCAGACGGAGTCCGAGCCGCCGGCGCCACCCGTGGGGCTGGCGACGAAATCGAAGGCGTACTCTTCGGGCGACGCCACGTCACGCTCGATATCAGCCACCATGGCGATGGAGGTGGTGTCGATCTGACCGGGTCCGGACACCCACACCGCCGGGTGGGGAATGGGAGGAACTGTCTCCGGAAGCGTGAAGAAGATCCCCTGGCGTCCGCCGCTCCAGCCCGCCGAGTTCTCCGCCTCGACGTAATAGTAGTAGCGGGTGCCCGGGGCCAACGCGGCAACCTTCTGGCTGAAGGTCGCGTCGGTAGTCAGACCTTCCTGCCACTCGGTTGTCCACCAGGGACCGTCAATGGTCTTGTAGGCGAATCTGGCCCTGCTGGGCTGGCCGCCGTCGCTCTCAAGGGTCGCCACGAACGTCACGGTAGTCTCCGTGGCTTCAGCGGAGTCGGTGCTCACCGAAGGCGATTCGATATCGTTCGGCTCCTCCGGCGTCGGTGGCTGCACCCAGTCGGCCACCTTCTCCACAGACAATGCTTCCACTCGGCCGCAGAATGCGAAGGGGCAGGCGCCATTATGATAGGTGCCTCTCACTTCGACGGAGTCGCCGACAGCCAGATTCAACCGGCTGTTGTAGCAGAGGTCGACTTTGGTCACGTACTCCAGCACGTCCCCGGGATCGTCAAGGACCCCTTCGATGACCACTTCGGCCGTATACTGACCGGCACAGACGGGGTAGACCTCTTGATGCTCGCTGGTCCTCACCCAGGCCCGGAACACAACCTCGCCACTGCCCCACCCATTGGTTCTCTCCAGGAACAACGCCCAGCGAAGCCAGAACGATTGCACACATCGATAATGCGGTCATGTTCCTCCTCCTCCTTCCTGCCGCGCCGGCGGGAAGATTGCATCTGAAAGGCTGTATTACCAAGTCCGTGGTGTGGTAACTGGTGCTGCCAAGCCGAATCCCGGGCTCTAAGTAATTTAGTATACTACGTTGCCGGTCCTGCGTCAAGAATGAATATATTATGGAACCATAGGCGGTAGACAGGGTGCCGGGAAGGCCGGAGGCACAGAAGCCGGTAACCGCCGGCACCTGTCCCAAGAAGGACCAGTATCGGCCTTACGGCCTAGTGGAGCGGCGGTAAATGCAGAAGTCGTCGATCAGGCCGAACTGACGGATTCCTGCCGGGCTTCGGCATCTCACCGCTTGCTTTCGCGCTGGCGACAGATATTATGGTGTCCGGCGGTGTCTGGTGCACGTGGTTGGCTTCAGACAGTAACAACGGAATACGATTCAATGGGAGGCAGATGCCATGAAGATCCGAGTTCTTGTGGTGCTGCTCGTGATTTCTGCTGGTGCGGCACTCGCAGGGCCGATGAGCGTCCAAGTGCGGAACTGCAGGGTGCGAGCGACCCCGTCACAACTGGGCAGTACCGTAGCCATGGTGGATTACGGCGCCGTGGTCCAGGCCGGGACGCCGCAAAAGGGTTGGTATCCAGTGACTACGGCGGATGGCAAGACCGGCTGGGTCCACGAGTCGGCACTCTCCAGAAAGCCGATCGCCATGCGCGCGGGCACCAGTGACGCAGCCACCGGGGTCTCGTCCGATGAAGTCGCTCTCGCGGGCAAGGGCTTCAACGAGCAGGTAGAGAAGAAGCTCAGGAGCGAGGGAAAACTCGATTACACCTGGGTGGACCGGATGGCGACGTTCAACGCCGGTGCGGACCAGATCATGAAGTTCCGGATGCAGGGCCGTCTGCCGGGAGGCGTCCAATGAGAGATTTACG
This sequence comes from Sedimentisphaerales bacterium, assembly GCA_963708075.1. GTDB lineage: Bacteria > Planctomycetota > Phycisphaerae > Sedimentisphaerales > Anaerobacaceae > PLanc-01. The sequence goes on along the minus strand of OY970194.1, from coordinate 740,406 downwards.
ATTTATGATTTACGATTTGCCATTTGCTGTCCCGGCAGCCGGTCGAAAGTTGCACATCGGAATTTGCACGATCCTCCTGCTGGGGTCCGTGGCCGGGGTGCTGTTCTGCGGCTGTGCGGAGGTTTCTGAGGCGGGAGCCGGGATTGCGGCGGCGGCCGGCGTGATCTCCTCCGATGAGGCGCAGTCGATCACACGCGGCGCCCAGGCGGTGGAAAAGTCGTGGCAGGACTTGACCCCGGAACAGGAGTACTACGTCGGGCGCGCCGTGGCGGCGCAGGTGCTCCAAAGCTATCCGCCGCTGGATCGGTCCCAGGCGAATGAATATCTGAATCTGCTCGGCCAGTCGCTGGCCATCTTCTCCGAGCGTCCCGAGACCTTCGGCGGCTACCATTTCCTACTGCTCGATTCCGACGAAATCAACGCATTCGCCGCGCCGGGCGGGCTGATCCTGGTGAGTCGCGGAATGCTGCGATGCTGCCAGAGCGAGGATGAGCTGGCGGCGGTGTTGGCGCACGAGATTTGCCATGTCGAGCAGAAACATGGACTCAGCGCGATCAAGCAGAGCCGATTGACTGACGCGTTCACGATTATCGCCGCAGAGTCCGCCAAGCAGATGGGCGGCCAGGAGTTGGCGAGTCTGACGGAGGCATTCGAGGGGTCGGTGGGCGACGTGGTTTCGACCCTCACGACCAGCGGCTACTCTCGCAAGCAGGAGCGCAGCGCCGATGCCGCCGCGGTGGGACTTCTTCAGCGTTCCGGCTACCCGGCAACGGCGATGATCGCCATGCTGGAGCGCATGGACGAGCGGCTGGCCGATGCGGGAGGCCTCGGGTTCGCCAAGACGCATCCGTCGGCCAGGAGCCGTGCGGACGCGATTCGGGCGACGATCTCGGATGCGGGATTCGTTCCCGATCCTGTCCGGCAGCAACGTTTCTCTGCAGCCATACAGCCGGTCGTCGCGGGCAAGTAGAGACGCAGACTCTTGCGTCTGTCCTGCAGGGGGAAGTGCGGCATGGTTAAGCTCGGTGGCAAGTGTCTACGTGGCCCGGCAATCGGCCTGGTCGCCGGGGCAACAGCGTTATTCGCGTGGCATCTGGGCTGGCTCGAATCCCTGGAGGCGCCGACGTGGACGTGGCGGGCCCGGTTCTTCTCGCAGCGAGAGGTCCCTTCGCCGGAGATCAAACTGATCCTGTTGGACCAGGCCAGCCTGGATTGGGCGCAGCAGGAGAACAGTTTGAGCTGGCCGTGGCCGCGCGAGGTGTACGGGAAAATCGCGGCGTTCTGCAAGCGAGGTGGGGCCCGGGTGCTCTCTCTGGACCTGCTGTTCACCGAGCCGTCTGTCTATGGGGTGCCGGACGACGAAGCGATGGGGCAAGCTCTGCGGGCGGGTCCGCCGGCGGTTCTACCTGTCTTGTCGGGAGGCAGAGCGAATGCGTGGCCGGAGTACATGCCGCGCCCGAACCCAAAGATCGACACGCTCGCTGTGGCAGAGTCTGCAGATCTGCTGTTCCCGGTGCAAGAGGTGGCCGCCGGGGCTGCTGCCGCAGGACACGTCGCGGGCACACCGGACGCCGATGGTGTATTCCGGCGGATTTCGCCATTCTGTCGTTTTGGCGGGGTCGATATCCCGGCGCTCGGCTTGGCAGCGTGGTTGACCGCGCGTGCGGAATCGACCCCTGTCACAGCGTCGGGCAGGCAATTGCAGGTGGGAGGGCAAAGCATTCCTCTCGACCGGAACGGCCAGGCGATTCTGCGTTTCAAGGGTCGAGGCGGTCTGCCTGAAGCAGTTTCCGCCGCGGCGGTCATCCAATCCGAGCTGCGGTTGAGCGAAGGCGAAACCCCTTCCCTGTCGCCCGAAACCTTCAAGGACTGCTACGTCTTCGTCGGTTGCAGCGCGCCGGGTCTGCTGGATCTGCGGCCGGCCCCGGTCAACTCCAAATGTCCCGGAGTCGTCCTGCACACGACGTTCGTCGACAACCTGCTCACGAATTCCTTCATCGCCGAGGCGCCCGCACCCGCCGTGATTCTGGGCGTGCTGGCGACGGCCATTGCCGCTGCCGTCTCCCTGACCTATGGGGGCAAATGGTGGCAGGCGGGGCCGCTTTCCATCGTGTGGCTGGGAGTACCAATGGGTGTCGGCTTTGCCGCGTACGCCCAGGGACAGTGGTGGCCGGTCGCTGCGCACGAAATGGGCTCGGCGCTAGGGCTGGTCGGCGCTCTGGCCGTCAACTACTGGACCGAGGGACGCCAGAAGGCGTTCATCAAGCAGGCGTTCCGGCACTATCTGAGCGGCGAAGTGATTGAGAAGATCATTCGCGACCCAAAGCATCTGCAATTGGGCGGCGAGAAACGCGAGCTGACGATCATGTTCACGGACCTCGCCGGCTTCTCCACGTTCTCCGAGCGACTTGGCCCAGTCGAGCTGACAACGTTGCTCAATGATTACCTTAGCGAGATGACGGACATTATCCTGGAGGAAGGCGGCACGCTCGACAAATACGAGGGTGACGCGATTATCGCGTTCTGGAATGCGCCGCTGGAGCAGCCGGACCATGCCGTGCGTGCCTGCCGTGCGGCGCTGCGCTGCCAGCGGCGGTTGACTGAACTCCGGGAGATGTTCCAGCAGCGCACCGGGGCAATGCTGCGGATGAGGGTGGGGCTCAACACTGGTCAGGTCGTGGTGGGCAACATGGGCTCCCGCAAACGCTTCAATTACACGATTCTCGGGGACGCGGCAAATCTCGCCTCTCGCCTGGAAGGCGCGAACAAAGCGTTCGGGACGGAGACTATGGTTTCCGGGAACACCTGGCAATTGGCGTCCTCCGAGTTCTGCGGCCGCAAACTGGCGGATCTGCGAGTAGTTGGCCGCAAGACCGCCGTGGCGGTGTATGAACTGACGGGATTCGCAGGGGACGCTGCGCCGATCGGTTGGGACGCGTTTGCCGCCGGACTGACTCATTTCCGCGAGGGCAATTTTGCCGGGGCGAAGGAGGTTTTCGAGCGACTGCCTGACGATCCGGCGGCGCAGCGATATTTGAAGCGATGTACGGAGCTGTGTGCCCAGCCTCCGGCATCCTGGGACGGCGTATGGGGACTGACGGAAAAATGAACTTGCGACTCTTCATTGGCGGGATGCGCGGGAGCCGGCCGGTCACGGGGGCCGCCTTCGCGGAATATGGCGGTGACACGACCTCCCTGCTTCTCGTCGGGTCTCATGGCGAGCGACTCGTGCTCGACGCCGGGACCGGCATGCACGCCGTGGCCAGGCAACTGGCCGATGCGGGGCCGGGCGAGGTGACTGTACTGTTCTCGCATTACCATCTCGATCACATGGTGGGGCTGACGATGAATCCCCTGTTCTACCAGCCGGGCTGGTCGTTCAGGCTCCTCGGACCGACTTTTGCCGATGGCGGCGTGCGTGACGCCGTGACGCGGTTGCTTTCGCCGCCCTACTGGCCGCTGCCCGTGGAGCGGATGAGCGCACGACTCGAATTTGCCGAGTTCGCAACGGGTGGAATCCAGGCTGGACAGTTGCGCGTGCGAGGCTGTTCGGTCCCGCATCCCGGCGGCTGTATGGCCTATCGCATCGATGATACGAGCGCCGGCAACTCGTTCGTGTTCGCCACGGATCTCGAATGGCAGAATCGGACGAGCGAGCAGGAGGAGGCATTCATGACGATGTGCCGCCAGCCGCAGCCGGCCGATGTGCTCGCCATCGATGCGCACATTCCCCGGGCCAATGTGAAAGCGTTTGCCGGCTGGGGGCACAGCTCCTGGGAGGATGGCATAGACATTGCCGAGTCCACGGGTGTGAAGCGAGTGCTCCTTGGCCATCATGACCCGAATGCGGACGACAAGGCATTGCACACCCTGGAACAGCAGGTGAAGAAACGCTCGCCCGGTAGCATGCTTGCGCGGGCTGGACAATGGTTAGAGATAGGTGGCTGAGGAACAATCATGCTGGACCGGCTTGAACCGATACTGCCCCACATCCAGAACGTCGCCCTGGCGTTGGGAGTGCTGTTTATTGCCTATCTGTTGACGATCCCGCTGCGTCGGCGCTACGCCTCCTGTGACGGCGTCGAGCCGGGACATCGCTCCGGCCGCCAGTTCATCGGCGCGGTGCTGAACTATGTGGCGTTCTCCCTGCTGGTGCTGGTGCTTTCCCTTCCGCTGATCTACTGGCTCGATCGCATGGACCAGTCGCGGACTTGGACGAAGTACCATCAAGCGTGGCTGTCGTTCTGGGGCGTTTACGCCCTTGTAAGGCTTGTCGAAGGGCTCCTGGTCGAGACGTTCGTGCAGATGGGGCGGCCCTGTCCGCTCAGCCGGCTCACTCGCAACCTGCTGCGGCCGGCGATCATGCTCGGCGTCGCCTTCCTGCTGATCCGATACCAACTGGACCACAAGATCGGCGTGCTGCTTACCTCGACGGCGATCGTCACCGGCGTCATCGGCTTCGCCATGCAGGGAGTGCTGGGCAATCTGCTGGCGGGCATGTCCCTGCACGCCTGCCGCTCCATGGCCGTGGGTGACTGGATCGAGGTGGACGGAACGATTGGGCAGGTGACTCTGGTCAACTGGCGTGAGACACGACTGCGCACCCTCGGCGGTCATATCGTCATCGTCCCCAACGGCAAAATGGCGGACGCGACCCTCCGCAATCTTTCCTCCCCCACGAGCCTGCGCCGGCACGATGTGCCGGTGTCGGCCAGTTACGGCGATGCGCCGGGCGATGTCATCGCCGCATTGGTCGAGGCCGCGCAAAGTGTGCCCATGGTCGAGAAAGAGCCGGCGCCGGACGCTTACGTGACCGGTTTCAAGGATTTCTGCATCGAGTACGTGCTGCGTTTCTGGTCGATGCAGTACGAGCGTCGCACGATGATCGAAGGCCACGTGATGCGGATGATCTGGTACAAATTCACGCGCCGCGGGATCGAGATCCCGTTTCCCATGAGCGGCCGCCTGCTCGACAACTTCATGCAGGCGGTCCATGCCCAGCGATTTGAGAAGCCGCTGGCCTCGGAGATCGAGCGAAGTGCGGATGACCTGATCCGCAGCGATTTCGGGCGCAAGCTCATGGCCGGCCCCGACGGCGTCTGCATGCTCAGCCGCGACGAGTTGAAGACCGTGGCCAGAGGCGTGAAACGTATCCGGTTCACCCATGGCGAGGTCCTGATGCGCCAAGGCGACGACGGGGAGTCGTTCTATATCCTGGTGCAGGGAAAAGTCCAAGGCACCATTGCGAATGACACCGCCCGCCCCATCGAATTCGAACTTAAGCCCGGGGCGCTGTTCGGCGAGATGAGCCTTCTGACCGGCTTGCCGAGGAGCGCGACCATGACGGCCGCCACGCACTGCGAATTGCTCGAATTCGACCGCGGCACCTTCGCCCACCTGCTGTCGCTGCGGGAGGAGATTCCGCAGGCGCTCTCGGAATTGGCGGCGGCCCGCGCCCGGGAAAATGCCGCGTCGCTGGAGAAGCTGCGCGCCTCCGCGACCGCCCCGGTCGAGCTGGCGCGTGACGGCATCCTGCATCGTCTCAAGCGCATGGTCGGCGAATGGCGGGGCCGGTGATTTCGCCGTGAATCCTCGGTCTCCACGGCCTGGTGAATGGGCGGTGCAGGATTTGAACCTGCGACATCCTGCGTGTAAGGCAGGCGCTCTGGCCAACTGAGCTAACCGCCCGTGGTCCTATGATCCGAAAAAGAACTCATAGCGACAACACTCGCACTTACCTTACATAAAGTGTGGCAGCTTTGCAAGAAGATCGTGGAAGACTGTTGCCGTTTCAGCACGGCGCATCCCGGACATCGGTCCACATATGAGAGCCCTGTCGCAAAGTGGCGAAAGAAAGACGCAATTGTGCATTGTCTCATGATGGCGAGCTATCCATAATGCAGCGCAGTTGTTCAGCTTGTTGCGACTCAAGACGCGGCGGCGTGGCAGTAAGGGAAATCACATGAAGAAAGCTACTCTGAGTTCCATCCTTCTTGCTTTGATGGTTTGCAGTCAGGTCCATGCGGAGGCGACGGATCCGGGCGTTGCCGGCTTTGAGAAGACGCTGCTTCAGGCCCGCCCCGTGGATATAAGTCATGTGCGGCTGCTCGGCGGACCTCTCAAGCGGGCTCAGGATGTGACTGCCGAGTATCTACTCAAGCTCGAACCCGACCGGATGATGGCGGGTTATCGCATCCGTGCCGGGCTGCAACCGAAGGCCGAGGGCTACGGCGGGTGGGACTCGGTCAACGGCAAGCAACTGACGGGCCACATCGCGGGACACTATCTCTCCGCCATCAGTCTGATGTATGCCGCCACGGGCGACGCCCGATTCAAGGAACGCGCGGATTACCTCGTCAAAGAAATGAAAGAGGCTCAGGATAAGCGAGGCAATGGTTACTGCGGCGCCCTGACGGACAGCCAGGGCACCGACGGTGAGACGCTCTTTCAGCAGGTATCGCAGGGCAACATCCGCTCCGGCGGCTTCGACCTCAACGGCATGTGGTCCCCGTGGTACACCCTGCACAAGACCTACGCGGGCCTGCGCGACGCCTGGCGTTACACGGGCAACAAGACCGCGTTGGACGTCGAGATCAAGTTCGCGGCGTGGGCCGAAGGGATCGTCTCCAAGCTCAGTGACGCTCAGGTTCAACGGATGCTCAGCACCGAGTTCGGCGGCATGAACGAGATCTTCGCCGACCTGTACGCCGATACGGGCGACAAACGCTGGCTGGACCTTTCGTATGAATTTGAGCATCGCTCCTTTATCGACCCGCTGCAGCGTCACCAGGACAACCTCGAAGGCAAGCACGGCAACACACAGGTGCCCAAGCTCATCGGCTCAGCGGATCGTTTTGCCTATACGGGCGAAGCTGCGGACATCATGGCGGCAGGATTCTTCTGGGATCGTGTCGTGCAGCATCACAGCTTCGCCACAGGCGGCCACGGCAAGGATGAATACTTCGGCAAAGCCGATATGATGAGCGATCGTGTGGACGGCCGCACGGCCGAGACCTGCAACGTCTACAACATGCTCAAGCTGACCCGCCGGATGTTCTCGCTACGGCCAGATGCCCACTACGCCGATTTCCACGAGCGAGCCCTGTTCAACCACATTCTGGCCTCCATCGACCCCAACGACGGCCGGACCTGCTACATGGTGCCCGTCGGCCGGGGCGTGCAGCACGAGTACCAGGACATGTTCCGCTCCTTCACCTGCTGCGTCGGCTCGGGCATGGAGAGCCACGCACTGCACGGAGATGGGATCTACTATGAATCCGGCGACAGACTCTGGGTGAATCTGTATGCGCCCTCCACGGCGGACTGGACCGCCGCGGGTGTAAAACTGGCGATGGACACCGATTTTCCGGAAGGCGAGTCGGCGAAGCTCACGCTGACGCTTGAATCGCCCAGGGAATTCACACTGGCCCTGCGTCGGCCCTGGTGGGCCGGGGAAGGGTATGCGGTCAAAGTCAATGGCGAAACAGTGGAAGATCCGGCCGGACGGGCCCCCCCTGCCGGCGATCCAGGCCGTGAGCGAGACAGCCGCCGCAGAGTGGAGCAGTCATTTGCCCCGATCAGCTCGTACGTCGAGCTGAAACGAACCTGGAAGAGTGGTGATGTCGTGGAGCTGACCCTGCCCAAGACACTGCGACTGGAGCCGTTGCCCGACAACCCGCGTCGCGTCGCGATCCTGTGGGGCCCGCTGGTATTGGCCGGCGACCTGGGTCCCGAGGTTCAGAGACGAGGCCGAGGCGCCGCGCAGAGCAGCCGAGAGTGCCGGTCTTCGTCGCGGCGGAGCGACCAGTGACCGAGTGGCTCAAACCGGTAGCCGACAAGCCGGGCCAGTTCCGCACCGACGGCGTCGGGCGTGAAAACGACGTGGATTTCGTACCCTTTTACCGTCTGCATCGGCGCACCTACGGCGTGTACTGGGATTTGCTCACGCCCGCCGAATGGGAGAAGAGAGCCGCCGAAATTGCCGCCGAACGGGAGCGGCAGCGCAAGCTCGAAGCAGCCACGGTGGCCTTCGTGCAGCCGGGCGAGATGCAGCCCGAGCGGGACTTCAACTACCAGGGCGAGGACAGTTCGCCCGACCGCGTGATGGGCCGGCCTGCGCGTCGCGGCACAAAATGGTTCTCCTTCGATCTTCCCGTGGAGCCCGGCCAGCCCATGGCTCTTGTCGTGACCTACTACAGCGACGAGTGGCGCAGGCGCACCTTTGACATTCTCGTCGACGGGCAGCGCGTGGGCGAGCAGACGATTGAGAGAGGCGGGCCGGTGCGGTTCTTCGACGTCGAATACCCCGTACCGGCGGAACTGGTCAAGGACAAGCAGAAGGTGACCGTACGGTTCCAGGCCACCAACGGAAATGAGATCGCCGCCGTGTTTGGCATCCGCATGATCCGCGCCGACGCGGAACGATAGAGTCTTCCCCGATTAGCATGACAGACAGAGGAGATTTCCAAATGAGAGTAACGTCAGTGTCGGTGTTCGTGGGCGTGGTCTTCTTCTGCACGGCTTCTGCACGGGAGAAGCCCGCGGCTGAATCCGCGGGTGTGAACCTGGCCGCCGTGGCGCAGCCGTCCAGCTCGTATGTGTCCGGCGACACGCGGACCACGGCCCTCAACGATGGCTACGATCCGCGGAGTTCGCGTGACGCCCGCCGGGGCTCGTACGGCAACTGGCCCAGAAGAGGCACCCAGTGGGTGCAGTACGATTGGAGCCAGCCCATCAGCACTAGCAAGATCGATGTGTACTGGTGGGCGGATGGCCAGGGCGTCAACGTGCCGAAGGCATGCCGACTGCTGCGGTGGGACGGCAGCGCGTTCGTTCCCGTGGCCAATCCATCCGGCTTGGGGGTGGCGAGAAACCAGTACAACACCACGACGTTCGATGAAACCGCCACGTCCAAGCTCCGGCTGGAGATCGACTCCAACGACACCTTCTCGACCGGTGTTCTGGAATGGAAGGTCTATGATTCGGGCAAGTCGCCCGAGTTTCCCCCGATGGTTACGGCGGGCATCGACCGCTGCGTTGTGCTCGGGGGAAAGACTTACCTGAACGGAACGATGAAGACACTGGCCGGCAAAGGCGGGACATCCCCGACCGTGGTCTGGAGCAAGGAATCCGGCCCCGGCGAGGTCGCGTTCGCAAATGCCGGCGAGCCGACGACGACAGCGACCTTCTCCGCCGTGGGCGAATACGTCCTCAAGCTGACGGCGGGCAAGGCCTCGCTGAGCGATTCTTCCACGCTGGCTGTCAAGGTGGTTCTGCCGCCGCCAAAGGATCGTCTGGACGTGGTCTATACGAAGAAATACACGATTGACAACCCGCTGTGGAACGCGAGAGCCAAGGCACTGATCGTGAACTGGATCCCCCACTGCATCGATCAGATCAACAGAACGGATATACCGCGTGACGGCGGCGCCGGTGGTATTGACAATTTCACCGAGGCGGCCAAGGCACTTCGCGGCGAAGCGCATGGCCCGCACAAAGGCTACGTGTTCTCTAATGCCTGGGTCCACCAGACGATCGAGTCGATGAGTATCGCGCTGATGGTCGATCCCAAAGGCGATCGTGACATCATCAAGGCCCAGGAACGGATGAAGGCAACACTGGAGGACTGGATTCCCAAGATCCTGGCCGCCCAGGAGCCCGATGGCTATCTGCAGACAGCCTACACGTTGGCTGACCGCAACCACTGGCCCGAGCGATGGTCTCCGCGTAATCGAGGCGACCACGAAGGGTATGTCGCCGGCTACTTCATCGAGTCGGCGATCAACCACTACACGCTGACCAACGGCACGGACAAGCGGCTGTACGACGCGGCCAAGAAGCTGGCCGACTGCTGGGTCGCCAATCTCGGCCCCGGGAAGAAAGACTGGTACGATGGACACCAGGAGATGGAGCAGGCCCTCGTGCGATTCGGGCGATTTGTGAACGACATGGAAGGCTCGGGCAGCCATGGCGACAGCTACATCAAGCTGGCCAAGTTCCTGCTCGATTGCCGCCGCGACGGCAGCGAATACGATCAGAGCCACGTGCCACCACAGCAGCAATACGAGGCAGTGGGCCACGCCGTACGCGCTGCTTACAGTTACTCGGCCATGGCGGATGTGGCCGCAGAGACGCACGATGCGGATTATCAGAGCGCCGTGATGAGCCTGTGGGACAGTATGGTGAACAGGAAATACTACGTCACCGGGGGTATCGGCAGCGGCGAAACCTCCGAAGGTTTCGGCCCCGACTACTCGCTGCGACACGATGCCTACTGCGAATCGTGTTCGACGTGCGGCCTGATCTTCTTCCAGTACAAGATGAACATAGCCTACCATGACGCCAAGTACGCGGATCTTTACGAGGAGTCGCTGTACAATGCACTGCTGGGCTCGGTCGATCTGGAAGGCGAGAATTTCTATTACCAGAACCCGCTTGATTCGCGCAGCCCTCGATACCCGTGGCACGCGTGCCCCTGCTGCGTCGGCAATATTCCCCGGACATTGCTGATGCTGCCCACCTGGACGTATGTCAAGAGCGATGACGGGATCTACGTCAATCTCTTCATCGGCAGCACGATGACCGTAGAGAAAGTCGCCGGCACGGACGTGCAGATAACTCAGAAGACGGATTATCCCTGGAGCAGCAACGTGTCCATCACCGTCAATCCTGCCGCCCAGAAGAGCTTCAGCATCAGGATCCGCGTCCCGGACCGCAGTGTCAGCGAGCTCTACACCGGCACGCCCGAATCCAACGGAATCAGTTCGATCTCCGTCAACGGCTCCTCGATCACACCAACCGTTGAAAAAGGCTACGCCGTAATCACCCGGAACTGGAAAGCCGGCGACAAGATCGATCTGGTGCTGCCGATGAAAGTTCAGAGAATCAAGGCCAGCGACAAGATCGCCGCCACGAGCGGCCGTGTGGCCCTGCGGTACGGCCCGTTGATTTACAGCGCCGAGCAGGTTGACCAGGATATTACCAAGGTCCTTGATCCCAAATCTGCCCTGACTACTGAGTGGAAGGGAGATTTGCTCGGCGGAGTGCTCGTCATCAAGGGCGCCTGGGCCGACGGATCTCCATTGACGGCGATCCCCAACTATGCGCGGACCAACCGTGACTCCGCAGCGTCCGGCAGTTCAGAGGGCGGCGGTCCAACCGCCAGTCCCGACCGTCGCGGCCGCCGTTCTGTCAGCTCCAGCGTCTGGCTGAGGGACCAATGAGCCGCCCCCTGAGGTCACATTAGTTAAAATTCCCGAGAAAATCGTATATTTCGCAGCATATTCTTGCTTGACAGACGCGGCAAAAGCGCATATGCATGATGAGGATTCCCGCAGTGAGTCAGTGGAGTCCGTGACGTGTATCGGGATAGTTTTCGTGTTCTACTTAGTGTAAGGAGGCCATGAGTTATGGCAAAAGAGAAGCCAGGCACAAAACCAATGACCAAGAGCGAGATCGTTTCCGGTATCGCCGATGCGACCGGATTGACGAAGAAACAAGTGGCCTCTGTGTTTGAGGCGATGGCGGGCCAGATCAAAAAGGGCCTCGGCCGCAACGGTCCCGGCTCGTACACGGTCCCGGGCTTGATGAAGCTGCTGGTGATTCGCAAACCTGCGACCAAAGCCCGCGAGGGCATCAATCCCTTCACCGGCGAAAAAACCATGTTCAAGGCCAAGCCGGCGCGGAATGTCGTGAAGATTCGCGCCATGAAGAGCCTGAAAGACATGGTCTAAGCCACCCGGAGCATAGATCATCTGGACGGGCCCACACCGGACGATCCGGAATGTGGGCCCGTCTTTAGTTGCTCCGTCACTATGCTCGCCAAGGACGCGGCCTGCTCTGGGCGCCGGCAATTGCGTCCCTGACAATGATGGTATTCTCGCGGACCTGGAAATCGAACATGCCTACGCAGATGAAATCTGCTCCATTGGCGAAGGCATATTTGAATCCGTCCCTGGGATGAATCGCCCCCGCCGCCAAAACCTTAAAGGCAATCCACGACTTGGGCACACCCTTCATGAACTCAATGGTCTTCTCCGGTGTGACGGACCAGATATTGTCATGATCGTTGGGCCCGTTGCTATCCACGTTGAATTCGACCCTTTCCTCTTTGGGTGTCGCGGACCAGTAGTTGTCGTGGTGTAAGGTCTTCATGTAGAAATCAGGCCGGATCGAGGCCTTCTCAACGGCTATCGGGACTTCGATGGAGTGCCCACCGATCCCGGCGATCAGGTGATTTTCTTTGATGAACTCGACCGCCTTGCCAAGAAGGTCCACGCGGCCGCCCTTGACGAAGCTGTCCCCCACGCCACCCTGCACGTAGGCGCCTACGGCTCCGCCATCGATGGCCCTCTTGATATCGCTCGTCACGTCGTCCGTCTTTGGATGAACCTGGGCAATCCACTGAATCCGCCCGCCCCGCTCTTTCCAGTACTTGCTCAGGTAGCCTGAGGAGGATGTGATGATCGTGTTTATCCCGTTCTCCTCCGCCAACTGGAGGGTATCCATGATCTTCGCTTCCGTGGCGTAGGCTTTGAACAGCTCCCGCAGATACTTCAGGTCTCGGCTGTGTGACCAGCCGCTGAATTGATTTCCTCCGATGATCAGCCGGCTGATCGTGACATTGCCGATCCTGCCTGTGGGCATGCTTCGGTCCGACATTCTCGACCTCCATCAACGAAACCTTCACAATCCTGTCATCTGGAATCACAGTATCTTACCACACACCGCTTCAATTTCCCGTCAGAAAACCGGCTATTGACATGGCTACTAAGCAGGCCCCTTTGCATACTTCCCGCAATCAGCTATAATCCGGATACGTGTAGACTGTCTGCGTATATTGCCGCATTCTCACAATGGGCTGCGGACTTCCTTGCGTTCGGACGCAAGCTTCGACAGGTATCAACCAGATCCTTTCGGGAGGTGATAGCTGACATGTCGCGATCCTTAACGCTGAGAGACGCAGTGCCAGTGGGCGTCATGCTGGCTGCATTGTGCCTGGGCGCGTCCGTGCGCGGCGACACGGGGACGGACCCATTCATCAAGGCGCAAGGCGACTTGGAACGGGTCAACTTCCCCGCATTGAAGATGGCCATTCAGGATCTCACGCAGAGCTTCCCGAATCACTACTCACAAGGCGGTGAATACCTGCGTGCGGCCCAGGATTTCGAGCGGCGGCTGCCTGAGCTCCGTGAGGGTCTTCGCCGCCGTGACGCAGCCGCCATCGAGCAGGTCCGGCAGATCGTTGCCTTGGAGCGAAAGGCCCTGCTGTCGAATCCCCTGCTCGATTTCGACCGCCTGCTGCTGCTCAAGCGGAAGCCGCTCTCCGATCCCCGGCGGGCCAAGGGGGATGAAGAGAACGACAAGAGCCTGGGCCAATTCCTCGGGCTGCCTCAGCAAAGCTCGTGGCAGCTTCACACGATGACGAACACGGATGGTTGGGACAATGAGATCGCGGTCCTTTCGCCGGTCCGGCCAGAGGGCGAGTTGCCAACGCTCTACAGGCCGCCACAGGGACGGCTGGTCAGCGAGATGGACCTGCATTTCGACGCCGGCAAACTGATGTTCTCCATGCCGGATGGCCGCAACCTCTGGCAGATCTTCGAGATCGATGTCGCCACGGGGAAGCTGCGTCAGATTTCGCCCACCGACCAGCCCGACGTCCACAACTTCGACTCGTGCTATCTGCCCAACGGAAGGATCGCCTTCATCTCCACGGCGCCCTTCCAGGGCGTCCCATGCAATACCGGTGTGAACGTGGGCATGAGCTATATCATGGACGCGGACGGTAAGAACGTTCGGCAGATCTGTTTCGAGCAGGACCACAACTTCTGCCCCACCGTCATGAACGATGGACGCATCCTCTACCTGCGTTGGGAGTACACCGATATCCCGCACGTGTGGGCGAGATTCCTGTTCACCATGAACCCGGACGGCACAGGCCAGCGGGAGTTCTACGGCAGCGGCGGCTACTGGCCGAACTCGATCTTCTACACCCGGCCGATACCGAACCATCCGACGGAGGTCGTCGGGATCGTCACCGGCCATCACGTCGGGCGGGTCGGCGAGTTGACCCTCTTCGACCCCGCACTGGGTCGGGTGTCCACCGATGGAGTCGTGCAGCGCATCCCCGGTCGCGGCCGTAAAGTCGAGCCGATCATCGAGGATAAGCTGACCCTCGATAGCTGGCCCAAGTTCCTCCATCCCTGGCCGCTGAGCGACAAGTACTTCCTCGTCTCCTGCAAACCCCGGCCGGACGACCTGTGGGGCATCTACCTGGCGGACATCTTCGACAACATCACGCTCATCAAGGAGATCGAAGGATATGCCCTGCTCGAACCGATTCCACTGCGCAGGACCGCAAGACCGCCGGTGATTGCAGACCGCGTCGACCTGGACCGCAAAGACGCATTGATCTACATGGAGAACATCTATGCCGGCCCTGGACTGGAAGGAGTCCCGCAAGGAGCGGTCAAACAACTCCGCCTGTTTACGTATCAATTCTCATACCATGGAGTCGCAGGGATCAACCATCGCGTCGGAACAGACGGCCCGTGGGAGCCCAAGCGCGTCCTCGGGACCGTTCCAGTCGAGGCGGATGGGTCGGCGTTCTTTCGCGTGCCGGCGAATACACCCATCTCCATTCAACCGCTCGACGAGCAGGGACGCGCGCTGCAGCTTATGCGAAGCTGGACTACGGCTATGCCCGGTGAGGTTGTCTCGTGCGTCGGTTGCCACGAGCAGCAGAATTCCGGTCCTCCGAACCGCAGGACCATCGCCAGCCGGCAGAAACCGGTGGAAATCGAGCTCTGGCGCGGGCCGGTCCGCGGGTTCAGCTTCGAGCGCGAGGTGCAGCCCGTCCTCGACAAATACTGTGTCTCTTGTCACAACGGGACGAGAGGAGACGGCGAAGCAGAGCCCGACCTGCGCCGCGATCAGGGTCGATTCATCGCCTACAAGAATGGTGACCCTCGGGCCAGGATCATCTCCGATGTCCCCCGCGAGCAGTTGGTCAAGCAGTACGGCGGGGTTTTTTCTCCCTCCTATATCGCCCTTCGCCGTCTGGTGAGGGTCGGAGGTCTGGAGAGCGATCTTCGCCTGCTGGCGCCGGGCGAGTTCCACGCCGACACGAGCGAGCTCGTCCAAATGCTCAAGAAGGGCCATTACGGCGTCCGGCTCGACAGAGAGGCCTGGGAACGAATCTGCATCTGGATCGATCTCAACGCGCCGTGTCACGGCACGTGGCGAGAAGTCGTCGGCCAGGAGAAAATGCAGAGCGATCACAGGCGGCGCATCGAGCTGCGGCGCATCTACGGCGGTGATGCGGAGGACCCGGAAGTCTACCCGGCCATGCACCAGCAGCCGATAGAGCCCGTTCGCCCGGAACCTGAGCCCAAAGCGTCCGGCGAACGCATCGAAGTCCCCGGCTGGCCCTTTGGGGCAGATGAAGCCAAGAGCCGCCAGGCCAAGCTTGGGGAGATTCATCGCGCGATCAAGCTGGGCGAAGGCATGGAACTGAAGCTTGTCTACGTTCCCGCGGGCGAGTTCGTGATGGGCGATCCTCGCGGCGAGCGCGACGAGAGACCGGCGGCGCGCGTCAGGATCGACAAACCCTTCTGGATGAGCCAGTTTGAGATCACCAACGAGCAGTTCTCGCAGTTCGATCGGAGCCACGACAGCCGGTTCCAGGACAAGGGAAGCTGGATGTTCAATGAGTGGGACCTCGGCTGGCCGCTGAATCAGCCCAGGCAGCCTGTCGTGCGCGTGTCCTGGAAGGAGGCCGTGACGTTCTGCCGCTGGCTGTCCAGGCAAACAGGTGAGCAAGTCACCCTGCCGACGGAGGCCCAGTGGGAATGGGCCTGCCGTGCCGGCGCGGACAGCGACCTGTCCTATGGAGACCTGAATACGGACTTCTCTGAATATGCGAACATGGCTGACGTGACGATGCGAGACATGGCGTATGACGCCCGCGACCAGCTTCCACCGGATATTGTCCCGCGTGATGATCGATTCGACGACGGCGAGCTGGTGACGACCCAGGTGGGCAGCTACCGCCCGAATGCATGGGGCCTGCATGACATGCACGGCAACGCCTGGGAATGGACGCGATCCGCGTATGCCGCCTATCCGTACCGGGCCAACGATGGGAGAAATGAGATGGATGAGAGCAGCCACAAAATCGTCCGCGGCGGCTCCTGGTATGACCGTCCCAAGCGATGCCGGTCGGCATTTCGACTGAGCTACCCGGCTTGGCAGAAGGTGTACAATGTGGGTTTCCGCATTATCATCGAGGCGGATGATTCTCCACGATTCGCCGCGGAAAGACCGCAGGAGCGAATCCTGAACGCAAATACGCAGAATCAACCGGGCTCGGAACCATGAAGCATAAGGATTGTTGTATGAAGTTCGCGATTGCGGGTATTGTGGGACTGTGCTTTCTCTCCTGCTTGCTGTGGGCGGGTGAGGAGCCGGCAGGAGAATATCTTTCGCCGCACGTCCTCGTGGGCGGGAAAGGGAACACTCTGTACGTGGCAACCGCCACGTCCAAGAAGCTGATCATTTTCGATCCTAACGCGGAGAAGCCCCTCGGTGAAATCACACTGCCCTGCCTGCCGAGTGGAATGGCACTGTCGCCGGATGCCTCGCAGCTTTACGTCACAGCGGCCTCACCCGCCGGTGAAGTGTACGCCCTGGATATGGCCACGCGGCAAGCGAAGCTGCTCGCCAAAGCCGGGCACACGCCCAATTCCCCCGTGCTGAGCCCTGATGGGAAGACGCTCTACGTCTGTAATCGCTTCACCAACGATGTCTCCGTTGTCGATGCTCTCTCCGGCAAGATGCTGGAGCGAATCCCGGTACAACGGGAGCCGGTCGCGGCGGCACTCACGCCGGATGGCTCCACGCTCGTGGTCGCCAATCATCTGCCCGCGGGCAGATCGGACGGGGAGCGCATCGCTGCGACAATTTCCCTGCTCGACATGCAGACGAGAAAGGCCATAGCCACCATCGAGTTGCCCAATGGCTCGACCGGCTTGCAGGGCCTGTGCCTGTCTCCTGACGGAGCGTACGCGTACACAACACATGTCCTCGGGCGCCACCATCTTCCTACAACGCAGGTCGAACGGGGCTGGATCAACACAAACGCCCTGAGTGTGATCGACGTGAAGAATAGGAAATGGCTCAACACAGTCCTTCTCGATGACGTGGACCTTGGCGCCGCCAATCCCTGGGGTGTTACGTGCACCGTAAACGGCAAACATCTGGTTATTACACTATCCGGCACACATGAGCTATGCCTGATCGACCGGGAGGGACTCCACACCAGATTATCGAAAGTGGCCGCGGGCGAGCAGATCACGCCGGTGGCGAGGACACCCGATGATGTGCCCAACGACCTTTCCTTTCTGGTCGGCCTGAAACAGCGGGTGCCGCTATTGGGAAAGGGGCCGCGTGGACTGGCCGTGGTTGGAACGAAGGCGTTCGCCGCGGAGTACTTCACGGATAGCCTGGGGGTGGTCGATCTGGCGGCGGCAGTCCCGGCAAAGGCAAGGTCGGTGCCTTTGCAGCCGACAGTGCCCCTCAGCGAGGTGCGTCGAGGCGAGATGCTCTTCCACGATGCCGATTTGTGCTTCCAGCAGTGGCAGAGCTGCGCAAGCTGCCATCCGGGCTCCGGGCGGGCGGATGTTCTGAACTGGGACCTGCTCAATGACGGCATCGGCAATCCCAAGAATACCAAGAGCCTTCTCCTGGCGCATCGCACGCCCCCCTCGATGAGTCTGGGCGTCCGCGAGAATGCCGAAGTTGCCGTACGCGCCGGCATCCGATACATCCAGTTTGCCGTGCGGCCGGAAAGTGACGCCGTCGCCATCGATCGGTACCTCGAATCGCTCCAACCGATTCCAAGCCCGCATTGGGTCGATGGAAAGCCGGGACCGGCGGCCTTGCGAGGCCAGCAGGTCTTTCAAGAGGCCGGCTGCGCCTCCTGCCACAATGGGCCGCTCTACACGAACGGGAAGCTATATAGCGTGGGCACCGGATCAGGCTCCGAGACCACCGAGGCGTTTGATACCCCGACGCTTATCGAGGTTTGGCGAACAGCGCCATACCTGCACGACGGACGGGCGGCCACAATCCGGGACGTGTTGGCAGTGTGCAACCCGGATAATAAGCACGGCAAGACCTCGGGACTGACCGAGGAGCAAATCGCCGACCTTACAGAATTCGTGCTCACCAGGTGACGATCGCAAGCATCGCAGGGCCCACGGAGACAGGAATGAAGCCAATAGTTATGATCGCAGTGTGTCTCACCACCCTGTGGTCTGTCGCCTGCTTTGCTGCGGATGCCGTTCCGCAAAAGCACAACTATGAAGGAATGAACCGTGTCTCAGCGGCGGTAGCCCTGACGGAAGATGCGTTCATCGCCGCCAGCAGCCAGGATAACATACTGAGAGTCTACCGGCTCACGGATTCCCCCGCCCCTATCGCACGCTTCGATATCTCCGCATTCCTCGGCCTCAACGGCGAGCCAGCAGACGTCCAGGGGGCTGCCAGGTTCGCAGACCGCGTTTATTGGATTGCCTCCCACAGCCGGGACGAACATGGGCAGATCAGACACGGCAAGTATCGTTTCTTCGCTACGGCAATAAAGGAAGAGAATGGCAAGTTCGTTATAGAGCCCGTCGGCAAGCCCTGCACGACGTTGTTGGATAAACTGCCGGGCCTCAACACTGTCAGCACCCTGAGACTGGACAAAGCCATGCGACTTCGGGAGGAACTGTCCGAGAAGCAGCGGCAGAGACTGGCCCCGACGAAAGAGGGTCTCAACATCGGGGCCCTCTGTGCCGATCCGCACACGGATATTCTCTTCATCGGTTTCCGCAATCCTCGTCCGGTGCGGGTCATGACGGGCAGGCCCCACGCCCTCATGATGCCGCTGAACAATGCCGCCGACGTGGTGGACAAGGGCGCTGAGCCAATCTTCGGCGAGGCGATGCTCTGGGATTTCGACGGATTGGGAATCACCGGCCTCGAGTACTCGCCTATTCACGGGATGTATTTCATTACGGCACAGCCACACGATAATGCCGGTCCCTGCATTCTATATCGTTGGTCCGGCATGAAAGCCAATCCCCCGGAGCAGGTCTGCCGACCCAGCTTCATGGACAACGGGCCGATTGACATAACGCTTGTTCCCTTCGAGAATTCACGCAGGCTGCTGCTTCTGACCGGCCATCCCGATGATGGCGGTGCCGTACCCCAAGAGAAGCATTTCCAAGGCATCTGGATTCAACCGTGATAACTGCAAAGGCCTCTTGCGTCGATATGTTGTAGTCCTTATATTTGTAGCGGCCGCAACCAGATGAGATGCTGCGGCGATGTATTTTGAGGGGTGAGACCATGGACGTTGCACAGGCCATTCGCAGCCGATACTCGTGCCGAAACTACAGCAGCAAGCCGTTGGAACAGGACAAGTTGCGTGCAGTCCTCGAAGCGGCAAGGCTCGCCCCGTCCGCCAAGAATCTGCAGGATTGGCGTTTCGTGGTCGTCACGGATGGGCAGACGAAGAAGAAGCTGGCCGCGGCTGCAAACAATCAGACATTCCTGGAGACTGCCGGCGCGATTGTCGTGGCGTGCACAGTCAGCGACCACGTGATGCGCTGCGGCCAAGCCGTCGGGCCTATCGACGTGGCCATCGCGCTCGAACATATGTGCTTGCAGGCCACGGAGTTAGGGCTGGCGACCTGCTGGATCGGCTCATTTTACCCGGACAAGATCAAGCAGATCGTCGGCATCCCCGAGGATGTGATGATCGTTGAATTGCTGGCGCTAGGTTACCCCGCGGACACGCCCAGGCAGCCCAGGCGCGAACCCATTGAGCAGATCGCCAGTTTCGAGACCTGGCAGTTCTGAGAGACCCTGAGTGATTTCCGCAGAAGAATTTGAATGACCGTTGACTTTGCGTCGGCAAGCCTTAAAATACGGGTGAAAGTGGTTCCTGGGGACGTGGTGTAACGGGAGCACACGGCGTTCGCAATGCCGGAATGAGGGTTCGATTCCCTTCGTCTCCAAGTCATTGCCCTATAAGGGCTTGCGAGCATTGTATCCGCTCCGGAATCGCTCATAGTCGGCCATCGTGTTCAGGTTTGCGAACCAGTTCTGATCATCGAGAGCCATGAAACGCACCTTGCAGGAATCGTAGATCTGACTGAGTCGCCGGCCGCCCAATTCGAGGACCTCATTCATGGCCCGGCGAATGCTCCTGCGGTAGACGGCAAACAAAGGTTGCTCCTTCCCATCCTCGGTTACCGGAATGACTGCGTCGGCTTCGGCGGCTTCGGCGAGCATTCGTCTGACGACGGGCAATCGGATCCGCGGAATGTCACAGCCTACGACTAGGTTGAACTCGGTGCTGGAGGCTTCCAGGGCCGAGGCGACCGCCATCAGCGGCCCCTGGTCGGGTATCCTGTCAGGAATGACCTCCAGGCCGAGGAAGGAGAACTTCTCCGTGTCATTGGCGCTGATGAGCACCCTGGCAAATGTGCCGCGGAGTTGCCGGCAGATATGCTCGATCATCGGTCGGCCATTGATCGGGAGCATGCTCTTGTCTGCGCCCATTCGTCGGCTGTGTCCTCCGGCCAGCACGATGGCGGTCGCGTCCTCCGTCAGCAGCCATCGGGGCCCCGCGAGCTGAATGCGTCCGAGGTCGAGATGGAAACGACTGCCGTCAGAGAGCACGATCTTATCGGCGTGCTGTCTTACCTGTTGTGCAGAGGGCTTCCAGGACCTGCGATCCGTGCGATCGACAATGAGAAAGAGCCCCGGTTCCACTACCTGCCGCAATGAGTTCGATTCACAGATCAGAACCGTGTCACGACCCACGGCTTCGAGCAGGGCGCTCAAGCCTTGGCACAGATGTGTCCGCATGACGCGGAGCCAGTATACCTTGTCGGCGCCCGTCGCCAGAAGCCTCGCGGTGTCTTTGCCAACATGGCGATCCGTTTCTTCTGTTATCCGATACTCCGCATCCATCGAGGAGCAGACGCCGCAGCCCTGCCCTCCTCGGGGACACGACCCATCTGTGGCCTCGATGGCAGTCACTTTGACACCAACGATCCGGTGATTGCCACCAAGTCGTCGGAGCAGCGTACACGCCAGCTCGGTCTTGCCGACATTGGATCCGGAGGAGCCGATCATCAGCATGTTCTCAAGCCGAATCACCCTGTCTCTCCTGCGGCTCGATTATCTCTCAGCATACAAATTACCTCATGAGCAGATTCAGGGGCAGTGGCATCAAGGACTCTGCTGGGGACATCTGCGTATACCTCCTGGACTGCGCCGGCCAGCTCCCGGCGAACAACGATGAGAAGCGGCGTCCTGCCGGCGTAGACGAGCGAATCCACAGCTCGGCGCCAGCCCCGGGATGCAAGCTCCAGCGGACCGAACTCATCGACGACGACAAGGTCCACCCCTTCGGTCGCGGCCACATCAAGTGCATGACTGCCGAGTATCAGTCCCTCTTCAACGAAGTGGAACGACCCGACGTCGCCCGGATCATCCCGGCGCACGGCCAGTGGGGCTCGGGCTTCACTAGCCAAGTCCAGTGCATCGAATCCGACAAGATGTCCGTCCCGGTAGACTGAAGGTGCAAGAAGTCCGGCCA
Organism: Sedimentisphaerales bacterium; assembly: GCA_963708075.1. Lineage (GTDB taxonomy): Bacteria > Planctomycetota > Phycisphaerae > Sedimentisphaerales > Anaerobacaceae > PLanc-01. The sequence continues at coordinate 718,748 of OY970194.1, read as the reverse complement.
CACGGAAGCCACACTGCCCCGCCATACGGGCAAGCCTCGCAGCCCCGGTTGTCTTGCCGCAGTGCCTCGGCCCCGTCCACAGGAAAAGCATCATGTGGAACACCTATCGGATGGAGGGGTTGCTCAGCAGGCACGTGGCCACGGCAAACGCCCATAACCCGAGGGTCACGGCAGAGATTCCGCCGGGGATCGAGGGTCGGAGCAGCCCGAAGGGCGTGGTGGAATACGCCTTGAGTCTCTCGCCGGCCGCTGCACTCAGGGGGACGATGCAGGCACAAGCCAACGCAGCCATGCTGCCTCCGATGAAGGTGTGCCGGAGCACGTTGGCGATCCCACCTTGTACCCAGTGGTCGTACCGGAACACGTAGGTGATCATCAGAGCGAATGCCGCATAGCTGAGGTACACTGTCGCCGCCGCCGCAAGGGACTTCAGTCTGATCTTCAGCACGTCGAACACGAGGTCGTAGCAGGCCCCGGTAATGAGGATTCCCACCAAATGACACCCGAAGAATGGTGAGTTCAGGAATTTGTAGAGCATGGCACAGGCCGCGACAAGCGTGGGTGTGCCTCTCCGCGGGAAATACGATCTCGCAACGGTCAGGACCGCCAGGCCTACGACCGTCAGCGGCACGGATGCGTAGGGCACATGCGAGGCATAGAGAGCACCCCCCAACACCGCTTCCGATATACCCCACACGCCGCCGAAGAACAACACTCCCAGAATGTACTCTCTTTTCACGTTCGGTCTCCTTAAGATCCTTGATGATTGATTATTGATGATGGATGATTGAAAAGGCGTGTCCCAGCGTGTCTGCCAATCATCAATAATCCATCATCCGTCATCAATCGAGGTCATCGCCATCTACGATACCATCGCCGTTCACATCGGCCTGCTGCCACGCCGCATTGAACAGATCGAGATCAATTGAATCCACCTTTCCATCATGGTTCAGATCGCCTGCCAAGGGCAAAGACGGCGAGAGCAATTGCTCGATGAACAGCTTGGAATCCCAAAGATCGACGTCGCCGTCCTCATCCAGGTCTGCCGGGCAAAGCCCCACCAGGCTCGTTTCGCTCAACGTCAGGAGCTGATAGTAATCGAAGCCCTCGCCCAGGTTCGTGTATTGCTCGAGCACGCCGGTCACTGCTCGAAAGCGCCGGCCCGTCTCAACCCCAGGCAGGTACAGATCGGGTTTCTTTCGATCCTTGTTCGCATAGTCGCTCGCCCAGCAAAGGGCGCCCATATCGTTCGGCTCGCGAAACAACTGGAGCTCGTAGTTGTCCTGCGCCTTGCCCATGCCCTGCTCGACCACGACCACGTTTCGAATCTGCACGAGCATGGACTCGAGTCTCTCCGCCCGGTGATTGGCCACGGACCAGGCATCTTCCGTGAGCAGGTACTCGGGCGCTTTGATTTCATTCACGTCTACAACGAGCGGCTGGGGGAGGTTATGGCCATGACTCACGACCGTCAGCACCGGCTGGGAACCGTCGGGATTCTTGTCCCAGTACTGCAGGAACGTCGTCCCGCGAAACTCCTCGACGAAGGTCTGCCGGATCTCGACCCAGTCCCCGACGCTCACACTGGCGAAGGCGTCACTGACCCAACCCTTGATCTGGATGGCGCCCCAGCCGTCGAGGGCGTTGGGATCCTGCAGGAACAGCCGGGGGCGTCCGCCGGCCACCTTGGCGATTACGATGCCCCCGAGGCAATCGACGGTCTTTCCGCTGTAAAGGCTGGCCCCGTCAGGCGACTCGGTGTACTGAATCTCAGGAATGGTCAGAACGCCACCTTGCGCGAGGCACGGAAGTACACACGCGATGCAAACAGCCGAAACGACGACCTTCATACAAGTCTTGTTCTTGTGCACCATCTCTCTGATCCTCCAAATCGTAAATCGTAAATCATAAATCGTACATTCTTAGTAGGGATACCAGTCCGGATCGTCCCGGGGCGGCGCCTCGAAATCGGGGGTCGCCGGCCACTCGGCTTTCCAGACTGTTTGTTTCCACCCAACGTGGTAGTCGCAATAGAGAATGAAGCCGCCGAGCGTTCCCCCCGGCTTGGCGTGGTGGGCGCTGAAGGCCTTGGGGTAACTTCCACAGTGGCGGCCCGCCGAACGGTTGATTTCATTGCCGCCGTATCCCTTCGAGGAGTCCAGCAACTGATCGAAGAGCAGGATCACGCGCCCGGGCGTCCTGATCCGTGCCGTATCCAGGAAGCTGGGCATGTTGTTGCCGCCCGTCTGACCATAAGGGGCCCAGCAGTTGGCATCCAATTCCAGACAGGAATTCATGGCATACGAGAAGAACCCGTTCCGCAACGGTTTGTACGAGTACAGCGACTCGGGCGCCAGCGCCGCAGAGGGACATTGAAATACGGTCTTGACGCCCGGATAGGCACCTCGGGTATGCTCGCGCCAGGGCTTCTCGTCCACCAGAGGCGCCAGGACATCCACCCATCCGAACCAGTAGTCCGCGATCCCCTCGCGGGTGAAAGGCTCTTCATCCCCGGAACGGTCCCTGCCATCGGCGTGCGGGTAGTATCCGGAGTTCTCTGCGGCGTACGCGGCGAAGGCCAAACCCCACTGGTGCAGCCGGTTCTGACAGACGGCCTGCCTTGCCAGTGCCCGTGCACGCCCCATTGCCGGCAAAGTGAGAGCCATGAGCAGGGCCACGATTGAGATGACAACAAGCAGCTCGATCAGACTGAAGCCTCGCCGGGATGCAACTTCCCGGGAGAATCTTTCGAAGGACGTCTGCACCGCGGCCTCGACGTCTCGGTGAAACCGGCTGTAGGCCTGGACCCACTGCTTCCCTTGCTCGGTGAGCACGGTCCGGCCGCCCTGGCGACCGCCGCGGTGCTGCTCGATCAGAACGATGCCCAGGGCAGCTTGAGCTTTCTTCAGATCACCCCACGCCTTGCGATAGCTGATGTGCAGCGCATCGCTAGTGGCACGTAGCGAGCCGGTCTTCTCAATGCTTTCGAGCAGCCGGCATTTGCCGCCCCCGAACACGCCGTGGACGTCTTCGCTATCCAGCCACAGCTTGAACCTTGGTTTGAGCTTCTCCACCGCCCTCGTGTGCCTCCTACGAGAAACAACCTAATTGGCAACTGCCCAAGCGGACATTCTCCTGATTACAGATGCGGCCAATCTCGACCGGCTTCACACCGAGCTCGGCCGCAAGGCTCAGGGCCTGGGCGCACGTCAAGGTCCGGCGACCGTTCACCTCTCCGGACCGTTCGAGAACCGCCTTGGTCAACTCCTCTTGCGACTTCATCGATACTCCTTCACTATTTCACCAGCGTTATGTCGGGTCCGACATAACGGTCTTTACAGGCAACATGCCTTTTACATTCTGAGCTACATCTTGTAGGACTTCACGACCTGTTGCGTCTTGTCGGGCGTCATCTCCGGAATGCCCAACAAGACCTTCATTCTATCGACCTCTTCTCGCGTGAGTCAAGACTGTCAATCCTGATGACTGCGGGACAACTCCCCCTGAGCCTCGCGAGTTTCACGAGTTCATTCGGGCGGCGGCAGGCTGTTTCCACAGTAGGCCAAGAGAAAGCCCGCCTCGCGCGTAGCATTGGAGAGCGAATTGTGGTGCGGACGTCAGAGCGGATCAAACCTGCAAGCGTGGTCTGCCGGGTACGGCCAATCCGCCGCGGGGCGGCAGATTGTCGGACGGATTCACAGCGTACGCACTTCTCAAGGGGTGAGCCTGCAACTCACGGGCCCAAAACGAGCCGCACAGGGCCCAGGAGGCCGGATTCGATGAGACTACGGCCCTTGAATCTGGCGTAGTGAGCCTCAGGGTACATGCGGCTCACCCGTTCGGCTTTCGGCAGGGCTGCATCACGAACGAGACGATTGTGCCATGTAGCCGTCACCCGCACTTCCAGGCGGTTCTCACCGGAGCGCAACACGTCAGTGATGTCCACGCGGTACGGGGCCTGCCAGGCGATCCCCACACGCTGCCCATTGAGCCACACCTCACAGATATCCGCCACCCGGCCCAAATCCAGCTCCGCCTTCTTTCCTTCGCGGGCGTCCTGAGCGACAGTGAACGTCGTGCTGTATGCAGCGATGCCGTTGAAGTGCCGGACCTCGATGTCCTCCATTTCCGTCCAGGACTTCAGGCTCGAAAGAGTGACCTTTTCAGGCGTCTTCCAGCCCGCCGGGAATCTCAACTCCCACGGCCCTTCGATGGTCTGTCCGTTACCCGCCGCTTGTCGCTTGTCACTCTTCGCCTGCCGCTCATTGCTCGCAGCATCGCGAAAGACGACGAAGACCGACGCATAGGGCTCCAGTTTGACCGTTACCGATACTCCTTCGGGGGTCTCCTGCCAGGGAGCCGGCTCGATCCGCCCGGATTCAGCCCACCAGAACTCCGGCCGGCGCCCCTTGATACGGAACGTGACGGAAGTCTCGACTGGACGTGTCTCCGCGAAGAGCTGATGCACGATGGCCCCGCTGTCCATCTTCCTCGCCCATAGCAGGTCGGTCATATCCTTGTAGCTATCCTGCACTCCCCGATGAGTGATGAAGAAGAGGTCCGCGTTCGGCAGACGCCGATGAACGAACCGCAGCGGCACATCCCCGGAGAGTTGCCACGCGGGCGGTTGGGCGCTCTTGGCGAGCATCGGAACAAGTGCATTCCAGTTGTGCTCCGGCAGCCTCGTCAGCCGCCGGTCCGCCTGCAACTCCCTGATCGCAGCTTCATAATTCATATCGGCATCAGGTTGTCCCTTCAGGCTCGGAGATCGCTTCGGCAACTCACCCGCCCAGACCACCGTCGCGCCTTGGCGAACCATGTCGCGGATCTTCAGCAGACTCTCCAGCGGCATATCGACGCGCGGCTCTGTGAAAGCCGTGGGCCGGGGCCCCATGCCGCCCGAGTAGACGGCGGCAGGAGGAATGTACAGGATTTCGTACGTTGCGCCCGAGGGCAGCATGATCCGACCGTCCTCGACGCGCATGTGGTTCACAAGGAGGTCATCGCTGACGTAGTCGAAATCATATTGCCTCGGAAGGCTGGAGAGCTTGTCGTCGTCGGGAGACAGCCAGACCATGTTCGCCCGGCTATGAAAACTGTTGTATACAGCGACACTGGCCACAGGCTTTCCCGACTGCAGCAGGAAACAACAACGGGCGAGGTAATCGAACAGTGGGCGAGAGAGCGGCCACCACGTCTGGCCCAGGCCCAAGCGGTCGGGCTGAGAATGGACCCATCCGGGATACCCGGCCTCGGGAGGCGTATAATCTACACAAGGAAGGCACAAGTAGTTGGCGCCGAGCAAGAACGATTCATCAGCCCGCATTCTCAGCAGGGCTGGCGTGGGAGCGTAAAACCAGGCTTTCTGCGTCCCGTATTCAAGGCCGACCAGCCGCTTGCCATACGTATGAGCTGCGGAAGAGGCCATCTTGACATATGCGCGCCGTGAATCCAGGTCTCGCCCATCGGGATATCCACGGCGCCGCAGGCGGTGAGGAAATCGTGCGTATGCCGATGGCTTGGTCCGCCGACACACTGCGCATCGAAAGCGACGCCGTGCTCCCGGCACCAGGCACTATAGTGACTGTAGTGGTTCGCGACAATGAGGTCCCCGACAGTGGTCCTGAAATCGTAGAGGAACCGCTGGCCGGCCTGGCCAAGATCGTAGCCGGCCAGCAGAGGAAAGAACGGAACCGGGTCGTAGCCGCACCGCTGCATGAAGAACTGCCGTAGTCCCGGCGTCCAGGTGGGAAGGCCCAGCTCGAAGCCGTCGCTGTTGAAGCCATCGAAGGCCGTGTTCTCAAATCCGCCGACCCTCGTCCGCATCCGCTCCATGAATTCCCGGATGTGAAGGTCGGCCGCGGCGGCACTGAGGTTATCGGCATGCAGGCCGCCACCGCTCACACTGGTTGACACAAGCTTTTTGCCGGTGGGCTTTCCATAGCACGACAGCAGACTCCATCGGCCGCTCGGGACACTCCACACGAGCGTGCCGGTCTCCGACACTTTCGCGGTCAGATCGACCACGCGCTGGTCGTCCTCGCACACGGCGAGCACAAAGGCCTGCCCGCTTTTGAACTGCTCGGTCGTCGGACTGGGCACCTGTGGCGTCTCAGCCCGGGCGACGGCTTTTCGTGCTTCCGGGACTTCGCGGGGAATCGGTCCTGAGTACGTTGTCGGCCCCTGAAGCGGCTGCGACTTGGCGAAGACCAGTGTCTTGATGGACATTTCGGGTGGAATCCACGGCCCCCCCTCGTTCCATCCGCTGCTCGACCGGCTGCGGCAGATCAACTCAAGACGCCCGCACTCGGCCACAATATGCGCGAACATGTCCAGCCACTGTTCGCTCATGAACGGAATGTCCTTGATGTGGACCGTACGCTCATCGCGAGGCATCTCGCCCGTGTCCTTGATAGTCACTCCTCCCATGCCCTTCGCCTTGAACTCCTCGAGTTCACGGGTAATCTCGTCCTTGGTAAATGGGCTGCCGGGCGGCTGCCACCAGCACTGGACGCGAGAGATCGCCGGGGGATCGCGAAAACCTTCCTCAAGCGGGACCGGCTGGCCGGGTTTGTAGAAACCCAAGGCACGCGTGGGACCGCCGCTCTCAGCAGGGTCCGCTGTGCGTGTGGCCGCACTGCCGGCGAAGATGGTAGTCTCAAGACAGAAGAGAGAGAGCACGCTGCACACGAGCATCCTTGGGGTGAACATCATTCTTGGGTCCTTTGCTGCTATAAGGGCGGGGCCCGTACCTGGTACAGGCCCCGCTGTGTAACATGATCCTGTTTCTGGAATCACCGTTTGCGCTATCAACTACAAGACTACTGCTCGCTGACTTGCTGTGGAGGCTCGACCGGCTCAGCACGCAGATAAGCGATTGCGTTGCGGAGCATCTCCTGGCCTTCGGCGGTGAGGTTGAACGCGCCCTGGAGGGTCGCCCCGACTTCCTGTGTGCCTGCGCAGAACAGCAGGCGCCTGCCGCCGGCGATCTGGCCTGCCTCGGCATAGAACTCGATGCCGGGCTGCCATTCCGCGATCCAAGCGTAGTCGCCCGTGGCGGTCTTGGCAAGCAACCGGCCGTTGCCCATGTCGAGGCCGGCGACGAACGAGGTAATGCCCGTGCCGACGTTCGGGTCCACAACCAACGCCAGGTCGCGCGGGCTATTCGGATCGTTCGGATCGAGCGAATTCAGCGTCACGCCGGCAAAGATCGGGTGATTGGGGTCCAGCACCTGCATCAGGGACAAGGTCGTGTTATTGGTCGCCGTGTCGGAGTTGATCCACTTCCACCGATTGTTTCTGACCATGTAGGCCTGGAGGCAGATGACCGGCGGTTTGAGGGCGTTCCATGCGGCGATCTCATCCGTGCCATCATCGTAATCGCCGGTACTCGCCGAGCGGCTCACGATGACCAAGTCGGCGGCGTTAAGCTCCGCGATCTTGTTGGGATCGAGCACGTTCCAGTAGTCGAGCCGGAAATCGACGGTATGGCCCTGGGCCGTCAGCCAATCCACCAGGCCCTGGTCATCCTGGACTCCATCGACGTCCTTATCGAAGGCATCCGAAACCACGATGACATTGGCGGGCCCGAGGACGCCATACGCATACAGCCGGCCGACAGCCGCCGGGGTCAGGGCCTCATTCCACAGGCATACATCATCGAGCATGCCGTCATTGGGTTCGGGACCGCCGAAATATCTTGTGGCCTCGCCCTGATAGCCCCTGCGTCCCAGGACGATCATGTCGGTCAAATTCACCAGGTTGCCCTTGTAGTCCGGATTTGTGCCCATGGCCACACCGTCAATGTAGACTGTGCCGCCCTTGGCCGCGGAGGAAGTGAGCGTGTACATGTGCCACTGCCCATCCACCATCCCTGCCCCCGCCGGGCCCTTCGTATCTACGATAAATAGCGGGCCGGTCGAGCCTCGGACATCATCGGGCTTAGCGGGATTCTGCAATCTCGTGTGCGTCCTCTGGTCGCCCTCAGCGCTGCGGAAATACACGGAGATGTTGTTGCTCCTGTTCGTCATGCCGTGATTGAACAAATACGGGAACCCATTATTGGCGGCTGTCGCAGCGATACTCTTGACGTTGAACCAGAACGTCAGACTGAACTCGCCCGAGTCACCTGTGTATTTGAAGGGAGCGATCTCTATGTAATCGTCGGCCCCATCGAAATCCATCGCAAGGCCGAACCTGCCCGGCGCGTATCCGGGGCCGCCGTAGGCGGTTCCGACATGCCCATTCCCCGAGCTATCGTTCACATCGCCCTCGAATCCGTACCTGGCCACCAGGTCGCCCATGGCGCCATTGACCAAGGCGAGCAACAGCATGACACCGACTGCGCACAACAATCTTCTCGTCACCATACTCTTTCCTCCTGGTTCATTCAGAACCGGTTCTTTGGGGTGGGTTTCCATGATCCTGCACCTCACACACGTATGCAACGGGTCTTTCTGTCACGGCCACAGCCGCACCTGAAGCCACTGCTGGGCCAAGGCGGCAAAATCCTTGAAATTGATGCGTTTGGACAGAGTCGGCTCCTTGTCGTAGAGGTTGGCCGGCGAGACAATCGGGTAGTACGCTGCGCTCTCCAGCCCTTTGCCGTCCATGACTGTGGCGATTTCCTCGGGAGAAAGCGCTCGATCGTAGAAGTGAACATCGTCGATCAGGCCGTTGTCCTCATCGGAACTGCCGAAGAACCTTGTGTTCTCGCCGACGTACCCCCTGCGCCCTAAATTGATCGTGTCAGTCAGATTCACCATGTTGCTCTTGTAGTTCGGGTTGGCGGCCTTGACCTGACCGTCGATGTAGATGGCGCCTCCTGTCCCGGCTGAGGACGTCAGCGTGTAGAAGTACCATTGCCCGTTGGCCAGGCCGGGGACGTCGTACGTGAACAGCGGACCGCCCCCGCCCCCCCGGACGTCCTCCGGGTTGGCGGGATTCATGAGCCTCGTATGCGTCCTGAGGGCTCCATCCGAACTGAGGAAGTAAATGGATATGTTGTTGCACCTGTTGGTCATTCCGTGGTTGAACAGGTACGGGAATCCGTTGTTCGTGGGGGTCGCGTTCACGTCGTGCACTTTGAACCAGAAGCTGACGCTGAATTCCCCGAGGTCGTTGGTGTACTTGAACGGCTGGATTTCCACGTAGTCATCGACGCCGTCGAAACTCATTGCCTGGCCGAAATCAAAGGCGACGTACTTGGGACCGCCGAATGCGGTAGCGTGATGCCCGTTGCCGGAGGTGTCCTCCGTATTGCCTTCGAACAGGTACTCCGCCTTCACGCCGGCCGAGGTGCGGTCAGCCATCAGCCAGTCCTCCGCCATGATCTGGAGGTCTCTGTAATCGACGCGGCAGTCTCCGTTCAGGTCGGCGGCCGGTCGGTACTGGGCAAGGCACCTGCTGACGTAAAGGCGTATGTCATCCACATATATCGTCCCTGTGCCGCCGCGTACCGTCCCCTTCGGATCGCCAATCCCAATGGCTATTTTCGCCACGCTGCTCAGATTCACCCCGGCATCGCTGAACTTCTGCAGATCAATGTTCCACTCATGCCACGCCGCTTGCTGTATATCGGACATGCTGCCGTCATAGGGGACGGCGGCGACATGGCCGGCAGTATCTTCCAGGGAGATCTCCATGCGCTCCGTGGCGCGTATCTGATTGTCCGCATCCCCATAGAAGTACAGCACCAAAGCCTTGGCGCTGGTCTTCGTCCAATCAGAGGTGACACCCAGCGCACTGAGATCCGCTGAGGCTTTCGAATATCGGGCTGTGTCTGAATTGTCGTAAGCCAGCGGCATGGCCTGCTTACCCCCATGGATGACCTTGACCTCCACGAAGTGCTCGTCCCGCTCGAAGTCAGGGTCGGGATAACCGACCGTGGCGCCATTGTCGGCGATCTCCCATCCGTCGATCCAAGTGTCGAACACCCGGTACGGCGGATAGTCGTTGTAATCCTCGAAACCATCAACCACCACGAACGGGATCGTCGTGAACGCCCACATATCGCCTTTCACGGTGGCCCCGGCGTAACGCTCATCCACCCGCCAGAAGTACGTCGTACCCAGGCCCAGATTGCCGGGCTGGAACTGATCCACGTCAAGGCTCTTGAACTCCACGCCGGGGTGGCTGTCGCTGCTCGCCTGATCGACCTCGTTGAACAGAGTCCCAACGTAGAGCTCATGCTGCACGGGAGGCGCCGCCTGGAGCTGCCCTGCCGCCCAAGTCAGCGTCACATCGACGGGCACATCTGTCGTGCCGTCGGATGGACTAGGCTCGAACACCGCGGAAGGATGTACCGTGAAGCTCCAGATGTCGCCCTTGTAGGTGTTCACGTCGTAGATCGCGTCAACACGCCAATAATAGGTCGTGCCCGGCACCAGCGGGTCCGGAAGATCGATGCTGTTGGCGCTCATGGGAAAATACCGGACATCCGGATCGTCGCCGCCTGTCGCCGTCCTTACCTCCTCAAAGCTTGTGCCAAAGTAAACGTCGTGCGGAACCGGCTTGACGTTGCCGTTTTCCTCGCCGGGCGACCAGGAGAGGACCACGTCTTCACTCACGAATTCCTTGCCGTTCGGCGACGGGTTCCAGGCTCGCGGAAACGCCAGACGCGCGCCGGTCATGACGATGCCTACCTCCTCCGCCGTCAAGGCGCGAGCGTAGATGCGGACGTCGTCGAGCAGGCCGTCCTCAGGATCCGAGCTGCCGAAGTACCTTGAGGCCTCGCCCTCGAAACCTCTGCGTCCGAGATTGATCTTATCCCTGAGGTTGACCATGTCGCTCTTGTAGTTCGGATTGGAGCTTATGACCTTGCCATCGATGTAGATGGTGCCTCCATCCACAGCCGATGACGAGATCGTGTACATGTGCCACTGTCCGTTCGCCATCTCTGCCGCGGGAAGATCGGTGATCCACACCGGCCCTCCGCTTCCTCTGATATCCTCCGGATTCTTGAGATCCATCAGCCGCGTGTGCGTTCTTTGATCGACTTCCTTGGCGCGGAAATAGACGGATATGTTGTTGTTTCTGTTCGTCATGCCGTGGCTGAACAAATACGGAAAGCTCTGGTTGGTGGCCGTGTCGGGAATCGTTTTCACCTTGAACCAGAACGTCAGGGTGAACTCCCCGTCGTCATTGGTGTACTTGAAGGGGTCGATGTCCACGTAGTCATCGATGCCATCGAAATGCATCGCTTTGCCGAACTTGCCGGCCCCGTAGGTGGGACCGCCGTGGGCGACGGCATTTTGCCCGTACCCCGAGGTGTCATTCGTATTGTTCTCAAACTCATACTGCGCAACCAGTCTCGCGGATGCCGTACCTATCCACATCAGTGACAGCAGAGAGCATGCCAGGAGAAATGATTTCTTATGCATCACACACCTCGTTTTCGAGAAAATGGGCCTCAACATAATCGATTATGTCTACCACAGATCAGTAGTCTTTGAAACTCCTCATCCATTCCGGCCATATCGGCGCCGCCGTATGGACGTCATAATGACGATGCCATTTCAACCGCCAGAGTTCCTTGAGTCCAACCTTCCTTGTGGAGAAATCGCAGAAGACAGTGTTCACGCCGCCGTTGTGGCGATTGATGCAGAAGCGGCCCATAAATTTGGATTCCGGATCTCCCTCGAAGACTGGCGGCTCGTCGAACTCATCCGGATGGGTACCACCCCATGTGGCGTCGAGGAATATCGGGATATTCTGGGCCTCTTTCACGTACGGGGTCCGCCAACACCATCTCTTCGGCTTACCCCACGCGTCATTTCCCTCTCCGAACTCATTGAAGATCCACATGTTGACCCCATAACTGCCCTGATGTCCTGAATACAACCAGGATTGGTAGGTGTTTCCAAACAAGTGTGCTGTCCCGGTCGATTCGCTGGGCGCACGTCTGGCTTCCATGCAGAAGGTCATCTCCTGCTGGCCGTACCAGGGCTTCAGGGTAGAGAACCAGTCGACCCCGCCGCCGCCTTTGAAGAAGTAGCCATCGTTGTCATCCGCATACAACTTCAGCACGAGGCCCCATTGACGCAAAGATGCCTGGCAGGCTACGCTCCTGGCGCTCTTCCTGGCTCGTTGCAGGGTAGGCATGAGAATCCCCATCAACAGGGCGATGATGGCGATGACGACCAGTAGCTCGATCAGCGTGAAACCCTGACCCCTTCTCACAGCGTTACTCCTTCCTCCCTCCCGTGCAGATCGAATGTATTTATGATGTTCATTCCGAGGATCACCTGTGCTACCCGGAATCATCCTTTGTCATAGTATCTTAGCTGACCCGCATGAGTATCCGAACGCCACTTTGCGCCTTTTTCACCCCCATTTTGCGCACAGGGCCTTCCCCGCCCCATGTGTAGCGGGTATACTGCCCATATTGAACGTGACGTTTACGAGCGGTAATGTCGATCTGAAGGATATGCAGCAGTTCTGAAATACAGTCAACCGGCATCACACAGGCAGCGCACACATGCATAGAATCCCGAGAGTCATCTTGCTGATTGAAACATCCCACGAGTTTGGACGGGACCTCATCCGTGGGATCACACGATACTCCCGCATCTACGGTCCCTGGATGTTCTCCCGCGAGCCCCGGGGATTGCGCGGCAAGTCGCCCAAGCTCCACAAATGGGACGCGGATGGAATCATTATTCGCGGGGATGCCATCAAACCCGAGGAGGTCCGGGCGGCAGGTTTGGCCGCCATTTTCGCCCCACGCGCCACCGGCGCCATCCCCGGCTTTCCCTGCATCCTTGTCGATTCCTTGCAGGTGGGCAAAATGGGGGCGGAGCATCTACTGGAACGAGGGTTCAAGAACTTCGGCTTCTGCGGCTTTTCCGATACGCCATGGTCGAAGACGCGCGCCGAGGGTTTTGCCCAGAGAGTCAAGCAGGCCGGTTTTGAGAACCTGCCTCTATGAGAAGCCCGAGTCGCTGTCCACGGGGCGCTGGTTCAAGGAGCAGAATAGCATTGCCGCATGGCTCAAATCCCTGCCCAAACCGATCGGGATCATGGCCTGCACCGACTATCGGGGCCAGCACGTTCTCGAAGGCTGCAAGCTGACGGGCATTCATGTGCCCGAGGATGTGGCCGTCGTGGGGGTTCTGAACGATGACGTGATCTGCGAATTATGCGATCCCCCGCTGTCCAGTGTGGCCCTCGACGTGGAGAAAGGCGGGTATGAGGCGGCGGCGTTGTTGGACAAGATGATGGCGGGGAGAAAGATGCGGCCGGGCGACCACAGCGTGATCATCCGGCCAACCCATGTGGTGACTCGCCAGTCCACGGATATTCTCGCCACCGAGGACCGCGAGGTAGCCCAGGCCATGCGATACATCCACGAGCATGCCCGCGAGCCGATGCAAGTGGCGGATGTGGTGGAGGCGTCCGGTTTGTCCCGCCGCACGCTCGAGCAACGATTCCGCAAGGTCCTCGGCCAGTCCATCCTGAACGAGATCACGCGGGTCCGCATCGAACAGGTCTGCCTGCTCCTGACGGAAACAAACCTGTCGGTGGCACAAATCGCGTCGGTCCTGCGTTTCAGCAATGAGAAACACATCTCCCGGCCCTTCCGCCAGGAGAAGGGAATGAGCCCCCTGGCCTATCGCAGAGTGCACAGCATAGGCAGCGTGCGAAGTCAGTAGACTCTCCTGTCCTCACGCTTCGATGTGGAGTCTAGCGTGAATCCTCGACGACTGGGCGCAATGCTTTGACGCTCTCAGACCCCGATGCTGAGCAGGAGCTTGAAGAACCCCAACACCGCGAAGGCCGTGAGCAGGGCCAGAAGGAAACCGATTGTGTCCACACGGTCCCACTTCTCGAACTCCCAATGGGAATTGGGAAACAGCTTCTTGTGGTTGAAACGATCCGGATTGGCGTATGACAGCTCCATTTCCCGAGCGTCCACCTCGCGATTCTCGTGAACCACCGTCTTCATCTTGACAAAGAAGCGATCCAGACGCTCCTTCTCCATCGGTCGGGTGAACCGCGCCACCACCATGAGAATGAGGAACGGCAGAATAGTGCGGATCAGCACACGCGTCGTTTCGTTCAGGGCATAGGTGTTGTTCGTGAGATCGAATCCGAGTCGATCCAGGGCGACAAGCTCGAGATTCAACATGCCGGCACCCACGGGCATCCCATCGATGTTCTGCTTGAAGCCCTTGGTCCAGAATATCGATTGGGCCGGAAGCGCGACAGTCTTCGTGAATTCGTCGCCCACGGCCAGAGGAGAGGGCCTGGCCACCCTGCTCCTTTGCTCCTCGGGCATTGCCTCCCACCCGGCGATTTCCTTCTGACGCATCTCGACGTCCATTTCGTGCGCGTGATAAGTGTGGGACACGGGTTTCACGTGCGTCGTCTTGAGCAGGTATTCATTGGAGCGCAGACAAGGTGCGAACGCCGGCAGCAGAAGGGGCAGGACGAAGAAGAAAACCGACGCGAAGCCCATGGAGGACCAGGCGCCGATACGGTTGGCCCGCCGCCACTTCATGCCGAGCCACCAGGTGGCCGCGATCATGATGTTGATCTCCCACATGAACTTGAGCAACTGGAGAATGGAGTCGAACTGTGCTGCGATCAGGGCGCCGGACACGACAACAAAAACGCTCAGCATCCGTCCGACGAGGACATAGTGCTTCTCGGGACGGTTTGGGACAAGCGGCCGGTAGATGTTCCGGGCCAGCAGACTGGAGCCCGTGATCATGAGCGTACTCACGGTGGACATGAGAGCCGCCAGCAAGCCCGCGACCATGAGTCCAAGCAGGCCGAAGCCGGCGGAACCGAGCAGCTCGCGGGAGGCATATCCCCACATCAGGTCAGGGTCATTGATCTTATCGTGAAAGATGGCCAGGGCGCAGAGCGCGAAGAATCCCCACAAGACGGCACAGAATCGCTTGATGTAGCCTCCACATATCGATCCGAATCGGCAGGCGAACTCGTTCTTTGCCGATGCATTGCCCGTCAAAAAGTGGCCCTGGGCCGGCGTGTTGCTGATCGTCATCATCGAAAGAGCGGCAATGTAGAACCATGTGAAATCCATCAGAGCGGGCGAGCCAAGGATATCGAAAAACGACTCAGGCAGCCGCGTGTGCATTGTCTGCAGGGCGTCCATCACGCCGCTGCCGCCATAGACCTCGTTGATCTGAGCCCAGCAGAAGGGAAAGACGATGAGGGTAATGAAGATGATGCACATGCCCTGCAGAACATCCGCCAGTGCAGCCGCCTCCATGCCGCCGGAGATGCCATAGATCAGCGTGATGATACAGATGATCCAGATGAATATGTTCTTGTCGATATGAGAGAACGCCTTTCGGGGCGCTTCGCGCTGCAGTTGGTCAAGGCGGTCCTTTTCCTGGTCGGACAGGATCCCATAGTCCGATTTTTGGAGCCGCTCCAATTCCTGCGCCCGTGATAGCTCCTCCGTCTCGGCAACCGTCAGTTGTTCGATGCCCTTAGGATACAGCGCCATCACCGTCTTGGAACCTGCGTTGAAGCCTACGGACAAGTGCGCGATTGTGACCAGGGTCGCCACCAACGTGTAAAGGCCCGCGATAGCTTTAGAGCCATACCGTTCCTCTAAGTAATCCGCCATGGTCAGGACGCGAAGACGCCGCATCCACGGGGCAACCAGCCAGTAAACCGGAGTGACGAAGAGATAGACGAGCGAGCTCCAAATCCCCGCGGCCCCATTCGTGAACGTCGTGGCGGCGACCCCTACGATACTCTCAACGTTGGTTCCTGTTCCAAAAGAGGTGAACGTTTGGACGAGCTTGCCGAATCGCCGTCCCGCGAGGAAATAGTCCTCCTGGTTCCTGACGTGGCGGGACGACCATACGCCGATTCCAATGATGACTGCAAAGTACGCGACGAGGACGATGATGTCCAGAAGGCTCAACCCTGACTGCATCTAATACGCTCCAGACCCTGCGGGCATCGAACTTCTAATGGTCAATAATTGCCGAATTCCAGCACCGTCTCCACCATAGCCACATAGTTCTCCGGCACGACGCAATTGGCCAGGGAGTTCGACGACATGGCGACGTAGCCATACCCCGGCATCATCTGCTCCAACAATCGTTTCATTTCCCTTCGGACCTCGTCGCACGTCCCCGACGCGAGCACTCCGCCGATTTCCAGATTGCCCATCAGCGTGATGCGCTCGCCGTACTCCTTCTTCAATGCGACGATATCGTTGCACTGTGGCTCGACCGGATTGAGCCCGAGAAAGCCAAGGTCGAGCACCATGTCGATGAACTGACGGGCGTCACCATCGCTATGAAAGAAAACCGGAGTGTTGGAACTGTGGATGGGTTCGAGGATCTTCTCCATACGCGTCATCCACAGCCTGCGAAAGATGTCCGGCCTGATGAAGAGTCCCTTGGCATAGGCAATGTCGTCAACGAGCTCGATCGTGGTCACCCCTTTGGCGATCAGCGCTTTGACCATGGCGACAGCGTCCTCCGTGAAAACCTCCATCATGGCTTCGATGAAGCCCATATCGTCGGCAAGGTTGAGAAAGAACGTCTCGTACCCCATTGACAAGTAGGTAGAGTCAAAGGGGCCGTGCACGTACACATTTACACCGAGCCCCGTTTCCTTTTGTATCCGCAGGAAATCGTCCACGCGGCGGAGGAATTCCGCGTGGTCCGCCAATCGCATCGCGGCCAGATCCTCCCGTGTGCGCGTGCCGGGCACCCGGGAACGATAGCCCATCGTCACGATATCCATGTGCATATATCGGGCCAGCCGCGCAAACGGCTCAGCGGCCAGATCCAGGCTCCGCTGGTCCAGGCCAATCGCGTGATTGACAAAACGCGCATCGATTACGTGCTCAAAGATTGGAACTCGGTCCGTAGGCGTGCGCCGCAGCGTCTTCACGAACCGATTCTCGGAGGGTCCTGTCATGTCGGTGCCTGCCATCCCATTCACACCTGCTTTTGACGATCAGCCGACCTGAGACGAACACGGGCGATCCCCGGGCATCGCCTGCGAAACCCGGAATCATCCTTCGGAAGGGATTGTAGCTGTCCCGCCCGGATACCCCAACGCCACTTTGCGCCTTTTCCGCCCCCATTTTGCGCATCAAGGCTTCGGTGTGCCGTCTGTGCCGGATATACGGGCCGTATCGAATTCGCCGGGAGAACGGAATGGGTCCTCTGGCCCGTCACAGAGTGCACGGCGCAGGCAGTATGTGCGGTCCGCCAGCGCTCCTGTTCCCATGCTCCGGTTTCAACGGAGAGCCTGCAATCGTTCCAGGGCTGATGCGCAAAACGGGGGGAGAATAGCGCGAATTGGTGTTGGTTCCGGTCCCGGGATGCCGTACAAGGGAGATATGTGCCTGATCGAAGATTTATCCCGGATGACAATCAGTTATGCCGAAGCCGGTGTCTGTCAATCTGGACCGACGCCGCGACGCTGCGGGATCTCTGCGTTGCTGCATCCTTCAACCGAGTTGACGTTGCTATGTCGCTGACAAGAATACTGGCCGAGATGGCCGTTAAGACGAGCTCAGATGCAATCACCACCAGCGCGCGTGATGCGTGCAGGAAGTTGATTCTCGATACGGTCGGTGTAAGCGTCGCCGCTTGGAATGCTCCTGGGATTCGTGAGCTGTTCGAGCAGATACGCGAATGGAGCGGGAAAGAGGAATCGACGATTCTGGTGTATGGGTCCAAGGTGCCGGCGCCCAATGCCGCATTCGTGAACAGCGTGATGGCCCACGCCCTCGACTACGACGACCTGCACGACCCTTCTGCTCTTCACATCACGAGCATTGTCATGCCGACCGTCCTGGCCGCAGCAGAGATGACGGATGCCACCGGCGGGGAACTCCTCGACGGCATCATCTTAGGCGTGGAGACCGCTTGCAGGCTGGGAATGCCATACAACAGGTTACGCAAAGGGCCGCAGGGAAGAGGTTTTCTGCCCAGCAGTGTCGTGGGTGGTTTCGGCGCGACCGCGGCGGCCTGTCGGCTGCTGGGCTACAGCGTGGACCAGACAGTCAATGCCATGGGAATCAACTACGCACAGGCCAGCGGCAACCGACAAGCCCTGTTCGAGAAAACGCTGACGAAGCGGCTGCAGCCGGCGTTTGCCGCCAGAAATGCGGTCTGGTCGGCAGCTCTGGCGGGACGAGGACTCACGGGACCGGAGCACGCGGCAGAAGGGGACGCCGGGCTGTTCAGGGTCTACATCAACGTGGCCCCTCCCTCCGAGGAGGAGATACGTCGCAGCCGCGGCTTCTTTGAGATTGAGCGCAACACGATCAAACGCTTCACCAGTTGCGGCCTGGCCCACCCTGTGACCCAGGCGGCGCTGGATCTGGCTCAGCAGTACGATCTTCGAAAGGACGACCTGAAAGATGTCACCATCTACATTCATGGAGGTCCCGACGGCGAGAACCTGGTCGGCCAGCCTTTCGAGATGGGAGACACCCCCCAGGTGAATGCCCAGTTCTCCGCCGCCTACGGAGTGGCGGTGGCATTGCTGCGCCGACGAGCAGGCCTGGCGGAGTTCACGGATCGACAGGTGAGCAAGGATACGGAGGTCGCGGAGCTGGCGACGAGAATCCGCATTGTGGCCAACCGCGAAGTGCCCGGAGGATACGTCCGGATCGAGGATGATTTCCCTCCCCACGTGGACAAGCCTCACACAGTGACAGTGACGACCAGGGACGGCAGAGAGTTGAGTAAGACCTATACAATCCGTGAAATCCTCAGTCCCAAGGCCATGACGATGGCCGATACGATCGCCAAATTTCGAGGGTGCGCGGAATTCTCCGGAATCTGCCCCGCTGATAAGGCAGAGGCAATCATCACATCCATACAGGAATTGGAGACATTGGATCATGCGTCGGATTTCATCGCACAGTGCAAGTGCGAGCCATAAAGATCTGAGTTCGATCACGAGCACTCACTCCGCCGTGAAGAAAGCCTTCCGGGTGCTCAAGGTCACGTTTGGGATTACGGCCAACAACGAACAGTTGCTTCCCAAGCTCTTTTTCTCCGCCAGTTTCGAATCCCTGCTGACCGACTTTCACGAGATCGAGCCCATCGAGTACCGCGACAAAGGGCTGGACTTCTACATCACCATGACCGATGTGGCGGATCAGCCCATTGAAGTCAAGGTATCCGACGGGCAGATTCAACTGACCGGGTCGATTCTCCAGGCCACCGAGCAGGCCTCGGATCTGCGATATACCCTCTTCGGCAACGAAGGCCTCGTCTTCCGGTATATCCTCATGATGCTGGAGAAAAAGCACAGCATCTACAGCCTTCACGCCTGTTCGCTCTACAATGAGCAGGCGAACCATCTCTATATCGCCGCCGGCACCACCGGCAGCGGCAAGAGCTGCCTGCTGGCCAGAGGACTGGAACTGGGCCTGAAGCTGTTTTCCGCCGAGATGACGCACTTCTACCTCGATCACGGCCCCATCTTCTACAAAGGCGCCGTCGTCGACAACATCCGGATCGGCAACCTGAAGTACAGCTACCCGTTTCTCCTGGAGAAACTGAAAGAGCAACTGCCCGAGACGGACGACGAGTGGGGCAGGAAAGTGGCCGTCGATCTGGGGGAGATGCAGACCGCGTCGGACACGATCCATTCTCCCAGGATCACCCTGATTCTGCCCCGCGTGGAGGAAGGACGGCATAAGAACTTCATCAGCCATCTGAAGGACAAACGAGTTACACAAAAGGCCCTTTTCGACAACATCAGCGAGAAGATCGCGTCCAACATCTTGCTGTATGACAACATCCCCACCGCAGGGCTGGATAATCCCGCCCTCATGCGAGGCAGATACCAGGCCGTCGATGGCTTGCTCAACTACGTCGATCGTGCAGTCAAAGTCGTTGCGGGCTCGGACAACTGCTGGGAAGGACTGACAGGTTAAAGAGAACCACCTCATGGGCGCAAGCGCCTTCTACATCGCTCGATTCAAATGATAAAGGAGCAGGAGAAACACATGGCCAGAGCATTCGAGAAGTTCATCCCCGTTCCGCAGAAGAACGGTGCGATCATGGTGATCGAGAAGGAATTCGGGCCGGTCGGCGCAGACGACTGGGTCAACATCGCCGCCGGGCTGGCGGATATCGTCAAGTGCACGTTTGGAACGGCGAGCCTGTACAACGAAGAAATTCTGCAGGAGAAAGTCGAGATCTACCAGAAATCCGGGATCAGCCCCATGATCGGGGGGACCCTGACGGAGGTAGCGATCCTCTGTGCCGGCGGCTACACAAAGAAGTGTCTTGGGCCATACCTCAAGTACGCCAAGTCACTGGGATTCACGCACCTGGAGTTCTCCGACGGCACGATCTACATCCCCGACGAACGCCGGGCCGACATTATCCAGATGTGCATTCAGGCGGGATTCACGGTCATTTCGGAAGTGGGCAAAAAAGACGCGGCAAAAGACGCGGCCATTACGCTGGACAGGCGGATCGAGCTCATGACCAAGGACCTCCGAAGCGGCGCGGCCATGGTGATCATCGAGGCCAGGGAATCCGGCAAGGGCATCGGTGTCATGAGCAAGAGCGGCGAAGTCAACTTCGAGGAACTGGGCACGATCATCCAGGCTGTGGGGCTGGAGAACACGATGATCGAAGCCCCGAACAAGGACCAGCAGCAGTCGATCTACATGAAATATGGACCTGGCGCCAGCATTGGCAACGTCCAGCCGAAGGATATCCTGGCGGCGGCCGCGCTGCGAGCCGGCCTTCGGGGCGACACGATAGGCGTCCTGAGGAAAGAACACTGGAAGAAGTACCACGATGCCGTTGGGGCGCCGCAGGATTACACGATATAGCCAAGTCAATTTGAGGATATCATGAAGCGTGGAGTGTCCGCCGTACTGAAGGATGTGTTGTTCGGCAATCAGAATGTTCTCGTTTTGCTGCCCGGAGTGGTTGTAGCGGTCCTGGTGATGCTCGCAGGCACCGTCGCCGCCAACGCGATTGGCAAGGCCATGGGTTGGAAGGA
This sequence comes from Sedimentisphaerales bacterium, assembly GCA_963708075.1. Taxonomy (GTDB): domain Bacteria; phylum Planctomycetota; class Phycisphaerae; order Sedimentisphaerales; family Anaerobacaceae; genus PLanc-01. The sequence continues at coordinate 697,763 of OY970194.1, read as the reverse complement.
GAGTCTCCTGAGCCCCATCCTTGTTGCGATCATTCTCGGCCTGCTCGTCAGGAACACGATTCCTCTGCCGGCGAAGCTGGAGCCGGGGATCAAGTTCGGGCTCAGCAAACTCCTGCGGCTGGGAATCATCCTGATGGGTATCCGTCTGAGCATCCTTTCCGTGCTCAAGATCGGAGCCGTAGCGGTAGGCATGGTTTTTGTCTGCATCGTGGCAGGTCTTGCCATCACGGCGTTCGTGGCCAAGAGGCTGGGGATCAGCGAGAAGCTGGCGACGCTGGTGGCGGCCGGCACAAGCATCTGCGGCGTCAGCGCCATCCTGGCCAGTGCGCCAACCATCGAGGCCGAAGAAGAGGAGATCGCCTACGCCGTGGGGACCATCACCATCTTCGGAATTCTGGCCACAATGGTATATCCTTACATGGCCGAATCCTTCCTGCACCTGAGCCCGGCGGCGGCAGGGTTCTTTCTGGGCACCGCCGTCCATGATACATCTCAAGTCACCGCGTCGTCGCTGATCTACGACCAACTCTGGGCGCACAAGACAGCAACGGGGCTGACCGGGGCGGATATTGCGATCACGACGAAACTCGTGCGAAACACCTTCATGGTGTTCGTCATTCCGGTCCTGGGATACTTGTTCGCCAGAAAGAACGCCCGCAACGCCTCTGCAAAAGGTTGGCAGATCGCCAAGTACATTCCTCTGTTCGTGCTTGGCTATATCGTTGTCGTCCTGCTGCGATCATTAGGCGACTACGCTTTCGGCAGTGCAAACGCCAGCTGGACGGGCACCTGCGATTTTGTTAAAACATCAGCGACGTATCTGATAGCCATCGCCGTCAGTTGCATCGGCCTGAATACGAACATTCGCAAGCTGACGAAGCTGGGTTATAAACCTTTCGTCTGCGGGCTGATCGCGGCTGTTTCCGTCGGCGTGGTGTCCTGGCTATTGGTAACAAGTTTAGGATCTTACTTGAAGTTTTAGAGCATCCTGGGGATGACCGGACTGAATTACCAGCTTGTGCAGGAGGTTGCGAAGGAACTCTATATCAGGGCGCTCAAGGTTCTGCCGCCCGACGTCAAGGAGGCCATTCGCAAGGCCCATGCGCGGGAGACAAAACCCACCGCAAAGACCATTCTGGAGACCATTCTCAAGAGCATCGAAGTCTCCGACACGCAGGACATGCTGATCTGCCAGGATACGGGGTTGCCTGTCTACATGGTGAAAATCGGGGGACGGATCGCCGTCGATGGGTCGAAACTCAGGGCCGCTCTCGCCGAGGGGGCACAGCGGGCCACTCTCGAATATCCCTTCCGGGGCAGTTCGCTGCATCCTGTGACCCGGGAGAATCCGCAGACGAGCGTCGGTGCCGGGTTGCCCGTGATCCACTGGGATTTCGACCCGCAGGCCGACTGCCTCGACATCCTCATGATCCCCAAGGGCTCGGGCTCCGAGAACGTGAGTGCTGTAAGGATGTTCACCCCCGCCGAGGGGCTGGGTGCCGTCAAGAAGTTCATCATTGACACCGTCACAGGCGCTGGGGGCAATCCGTGTCCGCCGGGAATCATCGGCGTCGGTATCGGCGGAACATTCGACCTGGTGGGCGTACTGGCCAAGAAGGCGATTGCCCGTCCGGTCGGCACGAGGAACCCGGACCCCCTGTTTGCAGAGCTGGAAGAACAGTTGGAGCAAGCTATTAACGCCACGGGCAGTGGTCCCATGGGTCTTGGGGGCGATGTTTCGACGCTGGCCGTTCACATCGAGTGGGCATACACGCACATCACGCAGAATCCGGTGGCCGTCAACACGCAATGCTGGGCGGCACGACGCGCCGCGCAGAATTTGGGCTGACGGCAGAGTGGAATACGGTTTTTAGGGGCCGCGGCTATGGCGTCGTACGTTCTTAACACGCCCTTTGACGAAGCACTCATGCGTTCTCTTCGTGCCGGAGATGTGGTCACAATCAGCGGCCACATATTCGGCATGAGGGACAAAACTCTGATCCACATGTTCGACGGGCACAATGCCCCTCCTGTCGATTTGGCCGGTTATCCCGTCCTGCATACCGCCCCGAGTCTCAAGAAGACGGACAAAGGCTGGGAAACGATCATTGTCGGCACAACGACCAGCACCCGCATGGACAGGTTCACGGCCCCGCTGCTGGAGGAATACGGCGTGCGGGCCATCATCGGCAAATCCGGGCTCTACCAGGGCAGTCTCGATGCCATGATGCGATTCGGGGCGTGTTACTTCGCCATCGTCGGAGGCGCCGCTGCGATCGAGACGAAGCAGATCGAAGCCGTGGAAGACGTTTATTGGCCGCAGCTTCATCCCGAGGCGATCTACAAGTTCAGAGTGAAAAACTTCGGCCCGCTGATCGTGGCGATGGATTCACATGGCGTGAGTCTGTACGAGGACGTGCGACAAGCCGTCAGGCAAAAGCTGCCGACGATCTACAGGCAACTCGGCATACGCCAGGCAGAACTGTGAGACGAGAGCGCGATCAGTCAATGTGAAACATCTCTTTCAGGGGGGTGCGAACGGGCGAGTTGTCGGGATTGCACTCCATGATGTCCTTCATATAGTCCCACCACTTGCGGGTGACCGCGCTCCGCGGCAACCCCTCGACTGTGTTGTTCTCGCTAAGCTTCTGAACGGCGAATAGCGTCATCGTTTCTTCGTCAAGGAAGATCGAATAGTCGGAGATGCCGGATTTAGCTATGGAAGCCTTCACCTCCGGCCAGATCTCGTCGTGTCGTTTCTTGTACTCCGCCGCACAACCCGGCTTCAACTTCATCTTGAATGCTCTTCGTTTCATCTTCGTGTCACCCTTAAAGACTCCAGAGAATCGGAGATGTCTAATACTGCCCAAACCCCTTTGCGGCATCGATCATCAGCCGGACCATGTCCGGCTTGACATCGGCCTGGATGATGTGGGCCGGCGCCAGCAGGTAGCCGCCGTTCTGGCCCATAATTCTGCACAGTCGTCTGATCTCCAACGACGTTTTGATGGCATCCCCGCTGGGCAGCAACTGCTGCTGATCGACCCCGCCGAAGAACGCGATGGAATCGCCGTATTTCTGTTTCAGCTCCAGCGGACCGGAGCCGGGAACGTTCGGTTGAACAGGGTTGTACACCTGTACCCCCATCTCGATGAAATCCGTCAACAGCGGAGCCACCGCCCCATCCGAATGCATGATGAGGATCACATCGGGATTCACCTGTTTGAGCATGCGGAACATGCGCACGTAGCGGGGCTTGAATCGGGCTCTCCACATCGCCGGCGACATCAGGACCGAGGTCTGTGTCCCTAAATCCTCCCCAAACCAGAGGGCGTCGACACCGAGTTTCACCAACTGCAGCGCAATGTGAGTCGTCCAGTACTCCACTCTATCGGACAATGCCTCCAGCCATTTTTCCTCTGTGGCCAGAGCCATCATGTACCTCTCCAGCCCCACCAGTTGCCAGGCCAGCTCGAAGAGGCTGAGCTCGCAATCCCCGATGACAAAGAACTTTTTCCCGAATCTGGCAATCTCCTTCTTGGCGATGTCGAATCGGCCGGGCGCATACGGGTCTGGAAAGGCATATCGTTCGATGTCCTCGATGGAGGACACGTCCCTCAGCGGAGGCTCCACCACCTCCACATAGAGCTGCGTGGGCCGCATCTTCATCCCGAACTCGTTGAGCGAAGTCCCGTCCTCCAGCTCCACAGCGTGAAAACCGGCCGCCACTGTTCCGCCTACGACAACCACGTCACTGCCGAGCCGCGTGCGAATGGCATTGGCCGAGATGCGATAGGTGAGGTCCTCATAATAGGAGTAGGCGTACTCCGGCCGCACTCCGAGTTCTTCTGCAAAGTACTCGATGAGGGATTTGCACAAATCGAATTGCACAGGGATGCGATCGGGGATGCCGCTGCGAGTCAGGGCAATCCTCGTTCGCTCCTTGGAGTTCATCCGCACGACCTCTCATCTACCACACTTTTGGACCCTGCTGCATCCAACAGGACTTTTGCCTGCAATCTCATCCGTAGAGTATAAGTGAGATTAGCCGACAAATGGCGAGGGCGCGCCGTCCGTCCATGCGGAATGGCTTTCTGGCCCCCTGAAGGGGATGCCGTGCGCAAAATGGGGGTCGAAAGGCGCAAAATGGCGTTTCGACATGTTTACATAACCCATAGACTGCTCCTGGATTTCTGGTTTCACTACGATGGCTGAAACAGCCATTTTTTATTTTGGAGAAGATGCACGTGCAAAACTACAGAGACATCAAGCCCGACACACACTCCCGGCTGCGGGGGAAAGAAATACCGTCTTTGGAGGAGGGTCGCAAGGCGTTCGCCGCCCTGGCATACGACGAGATCCCCCGGGCCACCAAGGTCCACAAAGCCTGGACAGTGATGCTCATCGAGCGGGGCATCATCGACAAAGGCGAGGGGCACGAGATCCTCAAGACCCTGAGCCGCATCGACGACAAGGCGATCGAGGAAATGATCCAAAGCTACGACCCGCATTTCTATAAGTGGAGGGTCCAGTTTGAACGCTATCTGATGGATAAGGTTGGATCCATCGCCGGCAATATCAATATCGGCCGCACGCTCCCGCCGCCACTGTACCGGATGAAACTGCGGGAGGCGGTCGTGCCCCTGGTCCAGGCCACCCTGGAATTCCGCCAGAACCTGCTCGACCGGGCGGACGAATACCGTGACGCCGTGATGCCCGGATATACCCATAACCAGCATGCTCAGCCGATGACGTTCGGCCATTATCTGCTGGGCCTGTATGAGGCCGTTGACCGGGCCGCTGTCCAGCTTGAGCAAGCCTACGATGTCATCAACATATGCGATCTGGGCTGCGGGGCCCTTGCCGGGACCAGTTTCAACGTCGATCGGGAAAAGCCCGCCCGGTTCCTCGGTTTCGATCGCGTGATGGAGCATACGAATGATTGCGTGGCCTCGACGGACCAGGCCACGAATGTGGTCGCGGCGATGATCAACCTGGCCATCCCCATGAGCCGGGTTGCGAACGAAATGCACTGGTGGGCAACGTTCGAATTCAACATGATCGAGCTGACCGACGCCATTTGTGAAGCGTCGAGCATGATGCCTCAGAAGAAAAGTCCCTGCGTTTTCGAGGAGATCCGCTGCACGCTCGGCAAGGTGCTTGGCTGCTACAGCGATATCGTCTGCCGCGCTCAGAACACCCTCTACGGAGACACGATCGAGGTCTACGAAGCCAGCGAGTACGTCCCCAACACCGTCGCTGACGTCATCAAGGCCATCAACACCTTCAACAAGGTGCTGAACAACCTGATTGTCAAGAAGGACATCATGCTCCGCCACGCCCAGCGAGGCTTCTCCACGGCGACGGAGCTTGCCGCATTCCTGTTCCGTGAAACTCATCTGCCCCTGCGCGTTGCCCATGCCATTGTCGGAGAGTCCGTCCACGAGGTGTGGGAAAAAGGCGGCACAGCCACCGACATCAACACGGACGTGGTGGACCGGGCGGCGGTGAAAATCATCGGAAAGCCTCTGAACCTGGACCCCAAAGGCCTGGCGCAGGCTCTCGACGCCATGCATTTCGTAGAGGCGCACAAGTCCCAGGGCGCCGTGGCGCCGAAGGAAGTCCACAGAATGGTCACACGGCGAAGACAGAACCTCCAGAAGGCGCAGGATCGTCACGCCAAACGATGCGAGGCTCTCAAAGCAGCAGACCAGAGCCTGGAAGAGGCCGTAAAGAAGTTGATCGGCGGATAAGACGCAAGCAAGGGCAATAGGCATGTGGCACCGGGTGGTAATGACACTTGCCGCGCTTTCGCTGTGCCTGTGTGAGCGAGGATACGGCGACGCGGAACCGGTAAGGAGTGCGCCAACTGACGACGTGTTGGTCGGCGTCGCGTATTTTCCCGGGTGGTGGGAGGCGATGCCGAACAAATGGCACAGCCGCTCGGGCGAGGACTGGCGACCGGAGTTTCCCGAGCGGATTCCGCTGTTGGGGCAATACAACTGCGAGGAAACCATGAATCGCGAGATCGTCGCCGCGGCAGAACATGGCGTCGATTTCTTCGTGATTCTCTGGTACTACAATCCGCCCGGTGTGGAGAAGGAGCCGAATTCACGCTACCTTGAGCGTGGCATCACAGATTTCATGAATTCGCCACAAGCGCATCGGCTTCGCTTCATGATCGATTTCTGCAACTCCCCGCGGTATGAGGTCACGCGCGACGAGGATTGGGAGAGATGCATCTCCGTGTGGCTCAAGTGCATGGCCCACCCAAGCTATCTGCGAATCGGCGGCAAAGCCGTGTTCAAGGTGCATGGCGGACACAACTTCCTGGTGCAGAGCGGAAAGAACCTCGACGTGTGCCGACAGCGTTTGGACAGACTCAGAGAAGCCGCCAGGCAAGCCGGCGTAGGCGAGATGATGATCGGATGTGGCGTAGGGGGACACGAGCCAATCCCGACAGGCCACTGGGCTATGAAGTTGTTCGATTTCACGTCCACCTACATGGATGTGCCGCCTCTGGACCAGCGACAGGATGACTACCCCTACGCGACGTTGGCGGCGTTCACGGAAGAGGGACGAAAGAAGCACGCGCAAGATGCGATCCCCTACCTGCCTCACGTCGCCGCGGGCTGGAATCCACGGCCATGGCCGGATCGGCGAGCCTACTTCGCCTTCCCGACGCGGCAGGAGTGGGGCCAAGTGCTCAAAAGGATGCGTGAAGACCTGCAGACTACAGGCCCATTAGGCTTCCCCGGACAGAAAGCTTTCACCATCTACGCATGGAATGAGTTTGGCGAGGGGGGCATCGTCGCCCCAACGCAAGGCGAAGAAACCATGAAGCTCGATGTGCTCCATGGCGTATTCAGCAGCTCCCGTGTGAATCAGATCCCCGATAGATGAGCTGAGCGAGCCAGAACAGTGTCGTGCGCTCCTGCCACCCGGAATCCGGAGAGCTGTGTTTCTTGGATACCCGGGAGTCGACAACCATCTGCGCAGGTTTCACTTGCTCTTGTACACGCGAACATAGTCGATGAAATATTTCTGGGGCAGAATGGAATCATCGACGCCCTTCTGGCCGCCCCAAGAGCCGCCGTAGGCCGCGTTGAGGATCAGGTAGTGCGGCTTGTCGAACGGCCACGTGTCATTGCCTGTGCCTTCGTTCTTGAAGGTGAAGTACCTGGTCTCGTCCACGAAGAAATCCATATGGTCTTCGAACCACTCGATGGCGTACACGTGGAAATCCTTCGAAGGGTCGGAGACCTCGATCTTGTTGCCTTTGTTCGTGCCGATTACGTGATTGTACGCCTTGGTGTGAATGTTGGCGTGGATCGTGAGCGGGTCGAAGCCGACGTTCTCCATGATGTCGATCTCGCCGCAGGCGGGCCAGCGATGGCCAGGGTTGATTCCGAGCATCCAGATCGCGGGCCACATGCCCCGTCCGGTTGGCAGCTTCGCCCGAACCTCGACCCGGCCGCAGCACCACGAGGCCTTGTCGCGCGTGTGCAGGCTCGCCGAGGTGATCGGATGGCCTTCGAAGTCGTCCTTTCGCGTCTCAATGACGAGGCAGCCGGCCTCGACGCGGGCGTTTTCCGGCCGGGCCTTCGTGTAATACTGCAATTCCTTATTGCGCCTGTACCCTTCCTCGTAGCTCCACTTGCTCGAATCGGGCAGTCCCGGCGTCTTGAACTCATCCGACCAGACCAGATTCCACTTCTGTGCAGCGGCCTGCCCGGCTGTATTGCAGCCACATATCAGGCACGGCAGACAGAGCGCCGCGATTAGAACCGCCATACAACGGCTGTGCTTACGAGCCAAATCTCTCATCTCTGGTCCTTTCCTTGCAGGTCCTTGTCGGTTCACGCGCGACGGCCGAGAAGGCGCAGGATATTGCCACCCATGATCTGGGCTTTCTGTTCCGGCGTGACTTCGCCGTCGAGCAGTGCATTGTACATGGCGACACAGACGTGCATCAAGGAAAACGGCGTGTCGCTGCCGAACGAGACCCGATCGGCCCCGAGCGTTTTGACGGCATTCAGCACGGAGGTATGCTGGACCATGCTGCCGATCAGGTGCAGGTTGGGACACTCCTGCGCCGCCTCGATCATCGCCCTGCTCATGTCGGGAAAACCCACACCGCCCATGTGCACGCAGAGAATCTGTGTCTCGGGAAACCGCCGGGCGATTCTGGCGATCCGCTGCGGGTGCGTCCGCTCAAAGGCGTCCACGCCACAATGAAAGGCGAGAAGCTTGCCCGCCTTGGCGATTTCTTCTACAAGGGGCATAGACACCTCGGGATCGTCGATGTAGAAATCGTTCTGTGCCCCGTTGATCTTGACGCCATGGAAGCCGTACTGGTGCATGCATTTGCGTGCCATCTCCCTGGCCTTCTGCACGCCCAGCCGCGGGTCGGCCCAACCGAATCCCAGGAGGCGGTCCGCGTGCGCCCTGACCGCCTGGCACACGTAAGCGTTGGACTCGTCGATCTCCCGCTTGTACGGCGGGGTCAACCAGACAATCGCCTTGTCCACACCCGAACGGTCCATCCGCCGCAGCAATTCATCAGCGCTGATATGCACGCCCTCCCGAAAGGGCGAGATGTGACAATCGGCATCCACGATCATCGTCAGTTCCTCAGCAAGAATACCCATTCATCAGCGATTGACTACCCGGCCCGCCGATACCGGCTTAGCAGTCCAACCTCGGGCCTCAAACCAATTCTACCCGCCAGGGCCAGACTGATACAGGCTGGAGTTCGACTGTTTTGACAGGGATCTCCACCGGGCTTCTGCCATCCGGAATCCATGAGGTGGAGTTCTGCGGGATGAAGGTCAGGCTCGCTTCAACAGGGAAGACTGGCTTTTTGATTTCTCCCTCCTGAAATGAGCATGCCTGCAGCCCCGGACCTGCTTTCCGGGGCTGCAGACGATATCACCCGGCAGATGGTAAAGCCAGTTTCGTACTGGCGGACCTTACTGCCCGGTATCTACTCCTCCAGAGTCCATGATGGACACCTCTCAATATGTTCCGTAGCCCGGCTCTTCAGGCATGTGGGTCGCCTCGCCTACCCCCTCATTTTCATCGACATGCGTGGGGGCGGGTTGCAGCCACAGCGGATGACCGCTCGGGTTCCGCAGCCGCAGGATTTGACCATCGCTTCGGATCTCGGTCGCAAGGAATGCAGGCCGCTCGCCAACAGTCACCTCAGAGCCAGTGACCGTGATACGATCGCCGTTGACTACATAGAAATTCTGCTTGCTGATGTAGTCGCGTGGGCCGAGATTGACGATGACGATCTTATCGTCGGCAGTCTTCAGCCGCAGAGCCAGCATGTCAGCACCCGCGGCTCGGGTAGCGGACTTGCCGATGTCTATGACTGTTCCTTCAATGGTGCGTACTTTCGCAGGATCAAAGTGCGCGGCTGCCCCGGACGCATCAGAGCTTTCCATGGGCGGCTGATATCCCAGCGCGGACCCTTCATGCTGCTTCGCGGACGGACACGCCTTCGTAGATTCATGGATCTTCGCCTTCGGCTCCGTCTTCACGTCGCTTTCCGGAGGCACGAATCCGAGGATCGTTCCGCTCGGCTGGGTGCCATACAGAACGGCTACACGCTGCTCAAAAGCGGGGTCTGACAGGTCCGGCCACTGCCTCGGAGAAAACGAGTTGGCAATCACCGTATTGCGACTCGCGCTCACGATGGCGACTCCTCGCTCCATCTGCAGATCGATTGCGGACGACGGCACAGCAGCAAACTTGGCGCCAAAGCCAAAAGTGCCGCCATCCGAGACGATCGTATAGACGACCTGGCCGCTGTCCCGAGAGATGACCATATCCTTGACGTTACCGCCCTTGTTGCCATCCGTATAGGTCACATTCGTGCCAATGATCTTACTGACACGTCGGTTCTGGACTTCGCGACTCTCTTCGCGTGTCGGACCCCGATAGACCGGCCCCATTCCTTCTGTTGTCGAGGCTGCTGTCAGCCAGCCTCTGGTGGGGCTGCTTGGCCAATACGCCTCTTTGAATCCCTCTGTCGCCTCAAGATGACTCACCGTGATCGGCAGATAATAGTTGTTGCCGACACCTGTCTTGAGGGCAGACCAGGGCACTGCGTACAGACTGCGGCCGAGCCCGAAGGCTCCGCCCCTCGACAAGGCGATGTACGAGACGGAATCGAGGTCCGGCGTCAGCACGATATCATAGATCGTACCGAGGTTCTCGCCATCGGAGCTCTTGACGGTGCTGCCAATCAGTTTGCTGGCTCTATGCAGCGTCACATCAGATCCCTCTGTGCTGAGGTCCCGCGGGCTGCTCATCCGGCTTTGATTTGCACTGAATTCATCATGACTTCGTGGAGTGTTTGATTGCCCGCCTGCCCAGGCGTAACCTGATAATACGCCTATGAGGCTGAGCACCAGAATTGCTCTTGATGATTGTCGTACCGTGGACATGTTCTTACCTCCCAACGAGAAACTACCATGACCGAGCCGACAGCCAAATGGTCGTCGATTCAGACTCAAGCCATGTAACATGGAATCACCTTCAAATCCATTCTAAGTCCTATATGGAGATAGCCGTGTCCGTGCTCGTCAGCAAAAAGCCCATTGTACATGGGCATAATGCCATTCGCGGATGGATAGCCGGTGAGCAGGAGTCCGACATCAGCCTAACCCGGGCCCGGGGGCGTTGCAGAAACGGACGCGAAAATCCGATAACCATAGTATGGTCCGAAACTGCCGTGGAATCCGGACATGCACGATCAGTGCGAATTCATAAGGAGAGATAAGATGCCGGCGAATATTGCTCATATGGTGATCGTCCATAAAGCATTCGAACTGCTGAGAACCAGAGGGCCCGAGGAACTGCAGGAATTCGCACGCATGATCGATGACCCCGGCCAGAGGCGGGAAAACGACTACTGGAAATACATGAACCTCGGCAGCATCGGCCCGGATCTGTACTACTACGTGAGTATGGCCCAGTCCGGCTGGGATATGCTCATGGAGGGCTTCGTCAAGGCCGCGGGCGTCATGCCGTGGTCCTACCATCTGCACTCCTCCATCCCCAACGAGTTTCCTCTCACTTTGTGCAGGGTGCTGTTCAGCGATGTGGTACGAACGGACGACGGGATCGAAATGGACGCGGATGACAAGCGCAAGCTCGCCTATATTGCGGGGCATCTGAGCCACATCGCAGCCGACCAGATCATCCATCCGCTGGTCAACAGGATTGCCAAGCCCTACTATCGCAGCGGTCAAAACCGCAAGAAGCACCGCGAGTGCGAGGTGTTCCAGGACTACTTCCTGTACGAGGAGGTCTATCGCGCCAGGCGGGAAGCGGCAAGCGGCCCGGACAAGGTTGCCTACGATTTCTTCCGCCAGGATTTTCGCGACTGGGTGGATTGCATCCCCGGCCTGACGACCCGCAACACGGAGGATTGGTTCCGGTACTTCCTGCAACGCGGCTTCGTGGAGACCTACGGAAGCTGTCCATCCGAGGGCGATATCGAGAATTCCGTGGACAATCTCCTGGCCGTGCTGCTGATCGCCCGGATGCGCGGCCCCTACCGGGATGCCGCCGATGAATACGAGCAGTACCACGAGGACTCCCCGATGTACCGCGAATACATTGCGGAGCCGGGCTACGTCACGTATTACGAACAAGCCGTGAAACTGTCCGCCATATATATCGCAGCGCTTTACGAAGTGTACGCGACGCTATCCACCGGCAAGGACTTCACCGAGCCCAGGAAGAATCGTTTCCTGAGGATTGTCAAAGGTGCGGACCTGTCGTGCCCGCTCGAGCAGAACATCCTCCAGAGCGCGCACAAGGAGCTGACCGGGAAGGGCAGTGGCGGCACAACGAAATACAAAGGCCTTATCGAGCCATCGCCCCGGGGCAAATAGCTCATAAGCAGTCAACATCTGTGTAAGGCTGGAATCCATCGCACGAATGCGGTAGAATCCCCCATTGGAATTCGAAAGGGCTAAGTGTGCTTTCTGTGAATCAGGCGCAAGAAGTGAATGACATGCCGCGATGGTCGTACCTGGGCATGCGCAGGCGCGTCCGCGAGATCGTGGCGCATCCCAAGGCCGGCGACAGGACGAGCAGGATATTTGATGCGTTCATCGTCGCGCTCATCCTGCTCAACGTTGCCGCTATGATCGTCGAGTCGGTCAAGCGTGTCCACGAAACCATCCCGGGATGGTTTCTCGCCTTCGAATACTTTTCGGTGGCGATCTTCACGGCGGAGTATGCCGCGCGCATCTGGTCCTGCGTCGAGGACCCTCAGTACAAGCATCCCGTGCTCGGGCGCATTCGATTTGCATTGACGCCGCTGGCCATCGTGGACGTGCTGGCCGTGCTGCCATTCTACCTGCCGTTCCTCAGCGTGGACCTGCGGGTCCTGAGGATGTTCCGTCTGCTGCGGATCATGCGGCTCATGCGCGTCGCCAAGCTGGCGCGCTACTCCGAATCGCTCCAGATGCTGATGCGCGTGCTCCGGGCCAAAAGAGAACAACTCATCAGTGCCGTGTTCCTCCTCCTGATCATGCTTGTGGTGGCGGCGACTTTGGTGTACTATGCAGAAAATGGCACTCAGCCCAAGGCCTTTTCGAGCATTCCCGCTGCCATGTGGTGGGCCGCCGTAACGCTCACGACGGTCGGATACGGCGATATCTATCCTGTAACTGTCCTCGGCAAAGTCATGGGCGCCATGGCCGCGATGCTGGGGATCGCCATGTTCGCCCTGCCGACTGCCATCCTCGGCGCGGGGTTCCTGGAAGACCTGGAGCAGCGGAAGAAGGCCCCGCGATGCCCGCATTGCGGCAAGGAAATTACCGGCTGATCGCCTGCGGGCGTCAGCATATGGAGAGACGACATGCGGCTCATCGGCCACTTTGAGGATGAAGCATTGACCAGGCGTTTCGGCAGCGTGCTCTATAGCCGGGGCATTGAAAGCCACACGGACCCGGTCAAGGACGGACGCTGGCAAGTCTGGGTAATCGACGACACGAATCTTGAAGCCGCCACGTCTCTGCTCGCCCAGTTCCGCCAGTCGCCGGCCGACCCTGTGTTCGAAGAGGCCGCCAAGGTCGCCGAACAGATGAGGGAGCGGGCCGAGAAAGCACAGGCTCCAAAACGGGCGAGCGTCGTGGACGCGAGGACCCTCTTCTATTCCCCCCCCGTCCCCGTCGGCATCTTGTCGATCGCCCTGATCTCTATCAGCGTGATGGCGGCAATCCTCACGAAGCTCGGCGACAGCAAGCAGTTTGTTCAGCCCCTGTCCATCAGCCAATATCGGGAGGATGGCAAGTATATCTACTGGGACAAGAGCCTGCCCGAGGTTCGCCACGGCCAAGTCTGGCGGCTCTTCACTCCCATGTTTCTGCACTTTAGCATCCTCCACCTGCTATTCAACATGCTCTGGCTGCGGGACCTGGGCAGCATGATTGAGGCCCGCAAAGGCTCCTGGATGCTTCTGCTCCTGGTTCTCATTCTGGCGAGCACGTCGAATGTCGCCCAATACGTGTACAAGGACCCGGCGTTCGGGGGCATGTCCGGCGTGGTGTATGGGCTGCTCGGCTACGTCTGGATGCAGGGCAGATTCAATCCTGCCTCCGGTCTGTCGCTACAGCCGCAGACCGTCACGATGATGATCGTCTGGTTCTTCGTGTGCCTGACCGGTATGGCCGGCCCTGTCGCCAACACGGTGCACGCCGTCGGTTTCGGCCTTGGGATCGGCTGGGGCTTCCTCGAAGCACAGGTGTCTGTCGCGCTGCGGCATCGCTGACAAAGCACTCCGGCCTGGCGGCGCACGGCCTCCGGACAGCCTTACTCCCGTGGGATGGGCTGGCCGGTTTCGCCCGGACCGAAGGGGACCGGCTCGATCTCATGTGGGCCATAGCTGGTCACCCGCATCCGCTCGCCGACCTTCTTGTAGTGCTGCAGGGCGCTTTCCTTGTCCTTGAAGTCCTTGTCGGTGAACAACAAACTGGTCAGACCAACCAGGATGACGTCGCCATCCTTCAAGGGTGCCTCGTCCTCGATCTTGCGATTGTTGAGATAGACCCCGTTGCGGCTCTTCATGTCGTAGGCGAAGTACACGTTCGCGTTCGGATCGAATCGGATCTGCAAGTGCTTCCTGGAAACCATGTGGTCCAGGATCTGTATGAACAGCGCTTCATCACGCCCGATTACGTTGGTTCGCCGGCCCAACGGATAGTAGTCGCCTTCCTGCTTTCCGCTTGTCACGATGAGAGACGCCATAGCCCAAGCCTCGATAGTTGTCCTGATATCCGAGTTTTCGCAAGCGGGTTCATCATAGGCCCGCGTCAATGTCCCGTCAAGACTCTTTGTTTCCATGCGGACGGGGTGTGATGGGCAACGCGAGGGGACCTGCCGCCGCCCGCTCAGCACGGCTTCCGGCAGGCGCTCTCCTGGTAATCCCGTTCCGTGTTGACCAGCCAGATACTCTCCTTCGACTTCACGTTGTGAACGATGTTGTCCACAGCGACCATAGCCGACAACATGGAGTGATCCATGTTGTTGTACTTGTGCATCCCGTTTCGGCCGATAAGGAACAGATTCTCAAAGCGGTCGGTATAGTCGCGGACCCGGTCAAAACCACCGTATGTGCCGGTGTAGGCCGGATATGCCTTGGGCATTCGAATGATGGTGCTGTCCAGCACATCCGCCTTGGAAAGAAAATGGATTCTCGCCATCTCTTCTATCGCCATCGCCGCAAGATCGCGGTCTTGCATGCTCCATAGCTGATCGCTCTCATTGCAGAAGTATTCCACGCCTACCCAGATCGTCGCTTCATCGTTCAGCAGATAAGGACTCCAGTTGTTGAACACCTGGACGCGTCCCATTTTCACAGACGGATCGTGGATGTACAACCAGCAATCCGGAATCAGCCCGGGAGGCCCCTTACCGTTTGGATCGGTTCCTGCGCCCCATTTCTTCAGCAGGAGACCGACGGTAATGAAATCGCGATACACAAGGCCCTGGGCGACTTCTCCGACCTCACGGGGCACCGATGAGCCAAGCCCCGCGATCAGCTCTTTGACCGGCATGGTGGAGAAGAAGTAATCTGCTTCCACGTCGGTGGTCCGGCCGCTCTTTTCATCCCTCACGGTCACCCCCGTAATCCTGAACCCGTCGTGCCTGAGGCCCACGATCTTCCGGCCCAGGTGAACAGCCCCGCCTCTCTCTTCGATGATGCGAGCCACCTCCGACCACATTTGGCCCGGCCCAAGCTTCGGATACAGAAAGTGCCGGATCAGACTGGTCTCCGTGACTGCATCCTGAATATCCTTCGGGAAGGCACGTCTCCACGCGTCCAGCAACGCCTTGGAGATCGACAGTCCCTTCACCCGCTGGGCGCCCCACTCCGGGCTGATCTGGCTGCAGGGAACGCCCCAGAGTTTCTCCGTGTAGTCCTTGAAAAACGTCCCGTAGAGGGCCCGGCCGAAACGATTGACAAAGAAGTCCTCCAGGGATTTCTCGCTCCGGATGGGGAAGGCCCGGGCCCGGAGGTAACTGGCCAGGATCCGGGTCGTGCGCCGGCAGCCGAGTTTCAGGAGGGTTCTCAAGACTCGCGGACAAGGGATAATTGAAGAGCTTCCCGGCGAACAGGATTCGCGACCGGCGTTCGCGGACGAGCATGACGCGGTCGGTCTGCTCCGGATCCGGTCCGTTGGGGTCGATCAGATTCGACACGGCGCCGTCCGCCGCCTGCCCATCTCTTGATGATGGCCCCTGCACGGGCAGGATATGCGACCACCAGTCCACCACCCTGCTCGATTTGGAGTAGAAACGGTGCCCCCCGATATCGATCCGGTTGCCCTTGTAGTTGAAGGTCTTCGAGATGCCGCCCACCATGTCCGCCATTTCATAGACCACGGGGCGTATATCCGTTCGTGTCTGCAGCTCGTAGGCAGCGGTAAGTCCACCGGGTCCCGCTCCGACGATGATCGCCGTTTTGTGCGACATCACAGCCCCCCGCCGAAGACGGTCCACCGTGGCCGAAGATCACCATTACTTACCATAGGCATACCACACAATACCCTCACACCTCCATACCTGGGGGTACTCCCGAATGAGCCAGTCCTTCTCGCGTTCATCGATCGTGTAGAAATGGGTCTGGAGAGTATCGGACCAGAGCCGAAAGACCGGCCGCGCCTCCGCCGGCTGCCGCCCCTCCGGGTAGGCATACCAGGCAGCGCCTTCATACGTCCAGACCTGTGGGTACTCGCGGATCAACTTGTCCTTCTCCGCCTCCTGCATCGTGTAGAACCGACTCTCCAGGGCTTGCGACGAGAACTGGTAGACCGGCAGTGTATCCGCGGGACGTTGATCGCAGGAATACACGTAGAAGACGGCCCCTTCGTCTTTCCACTGACGCCCCTGATGGAGATTGATCATCTCGATTTCCCGTTTGTTCAACGTATAGTAATGTCTGTCTTTCTGCGGGTTCCAAAAGCGGTGCACCCCGAATACGCCGGGACCACCATCACTCACAAACCGGTAGATCGCACCATCGGAAAACGTCGCAATCTCAGTCATCCGCCACCGCGAAGCAAGCTCCCGCAGGTCGTACAGGAAATCCAGGTGCAGGTTCTCCGACCAGATGATGTAGTTCACCTGTGATGAGGACATGTTGGCGGCAAATTGCGTCGTGTCCCAGTAGTAGTGCGGCGTGGTCTTCGCGGGCACTCCTGCAAGAAGGTACACCTCACCGGGAACGTTGCTGTAGGCGTCGCCCTGCAAGGGGTTCTCCCGCAGCCACCGGATCAGAGGCGACCCTTGCCACAAGGGCCAGCGGTAATCGCCGGCGCCTTCCCGGATGCAGGATTCGACGCATTTGTCCGCCTGGGAAAGAGGATACAGAAGCCAGAGAATACAGAGGAGAAGGCCGGCCCATTCCCCGCATCGCCCGCCTGTCGGCAGCGCAGCGAGCAGCATGGACGCGTCCCTGACGCCGGTAAATACCAGCACCATGATGAACACGTATGCCGGCAGCATGACCCGCTCGTTGGGGTTCCACGAGAGCCCGGCACCGGAGACGACTAGAAAGGTACAGTAGACCAATCCGAAAACAGCCACCGACCCGATCTGCATCGATGCCACGGCAACATCGGGATCTCTGAAAGTGCGGCGGGCAACGACCACCACAATCCCGGCGGCGAGCAGAATCAGCCCCAGACCCACCAGCTCCATTGTCACGGAAGACAATTTGGGAAAGAGCCACGGCGCCACGACATCCACCGCCGACATCATGGACCGGCCAAGCTCGCGGCCGGAACCAAGGTGAAAGTGATGCGCGCCTGCCGTTTCCCCCGTCACAATCCGGTTGCGGATTATCCAAGCGGCCAGCGGCGAGCTTGAGATCGCACCGAACACCGCCAGGTATCCCATTCTTCTCCAGAGGGATGTCCCGACCGGACACAATGTCAGAAGAAGACCGCCTGTCATGATCAATGTGACGCCCGCGTACCTCTGCAAGCAGGCAAGCGCCGCCAGGATGGAGGTCACCAGGAGCAACGACCACCGCCCCGTGCCCAGAAAGCTCGCGATACACAGAACGAACAGAGCCGCCAGCAGGATGAACACCGGTTCCGACAAGGCCATGGTCGAGATCGTCAGCAGCGGCGCCGACAGTACGATGGACAATGTGCCCAGCACCGCAAAGGCGTTGGACGTCGTGCACGTCAGGAACAATCTCCCCGAAACGAATACGATCGCCCCGAACGCAAACGCGTTGAGAAACCGAGCACCCGTCTGAGGTTCCACCCCCACCAGGCCGAACATGGCCAGCAGACTCGGAAACAGCGGTGGCCAATGGGTATAGATTCCACCATCACAATAGTGGAATCCTGTTCCCGCCAGCAAGCTCCTCGCGGCGGACAGATAGTTGGCGGAGTCCGGGGACAAGCCCACGCCGTATCGCGACGTACACACGAGCACGAGGACAACACCGGCGGCACTCAGCACGGCCAAAACCGCCTGCACGCCAACACCGCCTCCGGAGTTCTTCGTCAGGCCACGCTGCACGTCCCACCTTTCTGCAAGATCTCACGCTGATCCTAACAAGAGCCGCCCAGTGCCGTCGGTCTGGTTACTCCCGAACGGCGAGATTCACAGAATACTCCCCCTGCGCTGGTCGGTCAAGCCACCGGCCGGCGGGATTCACCTGTCCCACGACTTCACACGCCATTTTACCGGCCCCTGCGATGTGGAATCCTGCAATCTTACGGTTCCGATGTTTCCTTGTGGACTCGGTGCAGGACCAACAGGTAAAATGCATCCAAAACAGGAGAACCTGTGAGTGAAACGTGTCCGCTCCGCCGGACCTCGTTGAACACAGACTGAAGCGATAGTCTGAGGGCAGAACAGGATGCTGCCGCAACCGAACGACGCACGAGCTCAAATTGGAGACATAAGGAAATGATCCAGAAGAATATCTTTGTCTATCCCAAGCTTCCGGACAATCTGAAGAAGCTCCACGCACTCGCCTACAACCTCTGGTGCACCTGGAATTATGACGCGATCCGCCTGTTCTACCGGATCGACGGGCAACTCTTCCGGGCGGTCAACCATAATCCTGTCCAGTTCCTGCTCAGCCTGCCTACCGAACGCATTGCACAACTGTCCAAGGATCGAGGCTTCTTATTCGAATTGGACAAGGTGTGTCAGCGATACGAAGAGTATATGCGGTACAGCGAGCAGTTCCACACCGCCCGTGGCGGGACATTGGAGCCTGATGACGTCGTCGCCTACTTTGCCATGGAATTCGGGCTGCACGAGTGCATTCCGATCTACGGCGGGGGTCTGGGCGTTCTGTCCGGCGATTTTCTCAAGGCCGCCTCGGACCTGAACGTACCCCTGGTCGGCATCGGCTTGATCTACAAATACGGGTACTTCACTCAGCGGATCGGCATCAACGGCGAGCAGGAGGAGTTGTTCCTCGAGTTCGACAATCATTTCATCCCGATGCGGGAGCTGCGGTCGCCGGAAGGTGAGACGGCCTATCTCGAGATGCGGATCCTCGATCAGCCTCTGAAGATCAAGTTGTGGGAGATGGACGTCGGCAAGACCCGGCTGGTCCTGCTTGACACGGACATTGAGGAGAACCCCCCGCACCTGAGGGACATTACCCACGAGCTGTATGTTGGGGACCGGGCCAAGCGGCTGCAGCAGGAACTCGTCCTCGGAATCGGCGGCATCACCGCGCTCGAACGCCTGGGCATCAAGCCGAGGATCTATCACATCAATGAAGGCCACTCCACCTTTCTGATCGTCGCGCGGCTGCAGAGATTGATGAACCGGGACCACCTCAGCTTCCAGGAGGCCAAGGCCGTCATCCGCGCTTCCACCGTGTTCACCACCCACACGCCTGTGGTCGCCGGCAACGAAAGCTTCGATGTCGATCTGGTCCGCCAGTACCTCGAACGGGAGGTGGAGTCGCTGGATGTTTCCTGGGATGATCTGGTGGCTCACGGATTCATCAATGCCGAGAAGAGAGTCTTCTGGCTGCCGGCGTTTGCGATGCGATTCTCCAGCCATGTCAATGCCGTATCGAAACTGCATCGGGACGTGTCCCGGCGGATGTGGTCGAGCCTGTTCCCCGAGCGCCCGGAGACGGAAATCCCGGTGGGATATGTCACCAATGGCGTCCATTACTCGTGGGTGAGCGAACCGATCAACCAGTTGCTCGAACGGCATATCGGCCCGGATTACATCCGCTGCCCCGACAGGCCTGAACGATGGGCGGACGTGCTCGGGGTGGACGATGAGGAGATGTGGCAGGCCCACCACCGCAATAAGCAGAGCCTGATCACCTTCATCCGCAAGAAACTCGCGGACGACCTTGCGGCCAGAGGGTACGTCGAGCCCAAGATTCTGAAGCTGACGCGGGCGCTCAACCCGGAGTACCTGACGATCGTCTTTGCGAGACGGTTCGCCCGATACAAGAGACCGACGCTCATCCTGAAAGACAAGGACCGCCTGGCGAAGATCCTGAGCAACTCCACGAAGCCCGTGCAGCTCATTTTTGCCGGCAAGGCGCATCCGGCGGACGAATTGGGCAAGAGCATGATCAAGGAGATTGTCGACTTTGCGAAGACGTACCAACTGGAGGATCGCGTCGTCTTTGTCGAGAATTACGACATCAACGTCGCCAGGCACCTGGTCTGGGGCGCGGATGTGTGGCTCAACAATCCCATCCGTGAGAATGAGGCAAGCGGGACCTCGGGCATGAAGGCGGCATTGAACGGGGTGCTGAACATGAGCGTCCTGGATGGCTGGTGGCCCGAGGCGTACAACGGCAAGAACGGCTGGGCCATCACAGGGGCCGGATACCACAGCCAGTTGGAGATGCAGGAAGCAGCGGAGGCCGCGCAGATTTACGACCTGATCGAGGAGAGCATCACGGAGTCGTTTTACGACCGCAACGAGGCCGGCGTCCCCGTCCGGTGGACCGAGATGATGAAGGAATCCATCTCCTCCGTCGGCTGCCGATTCAACATGGGTCGGGTCTTTGCAGAGTACACCGACAAACTGTACATGCCGGCCACGACCGCCCTCGATGCCCTTACTCGTGAGAACTACGCTTCGCTGCGGCATGCCCTGCGCAGCATGCAGGAGGTGCAGACATATTGGGATCGAATCGCCATCGGGGGACTTGCCACGAGCGTGGACAAGAAGGAAGTCGTCACAGAGGGCGAGCGAGTCAAGATCACATGCGAGCTGCGTCTGCATGGGGCCCCGCCGGACTTGTTCACGGTCGAGCTGTTCTGCCTGCTGCATGATCAGAACGAGCACAAGATCATCCCGATGCGACCCAGGAACGTGGGAACGGTCGCCATCGTCTTCGAGTGTGAGTTAGAGATGGCAGGCCGCGGACTGTTCAGCATGAATGCCCGCATCAAGCCCGCCTCGCCGATCCTGCAGGACCTCTATCCTGAGATGGTCAAGTGGGCGCAGTAGGCCGGCGGCGGGCAAGACGATAGCCAGAGCATCTGGTGGCGGGTAGAATGCGGGCGTATGGGTATCTATAACTTCGTCAGCTTCATCGGGATCTTCATCTTGCTGGGGGTGGCATGGGTTCTGTCGTCGGATCGGCGGAACATGAACTGGCGGCTGATCGGCTGGGCGATCGGCCTGCAGTTGCTGCTGGCAGGCTTCATCTTCAGAGTTCCGGCTGGGACAAAGGTCTTCCTCGTCGTCAACGACGTGGTCGTCAAGATTCTCGACTCCGCGGGGGAAGGGGCCCGGTTCGTCTTCGGCCGGCTGGCGCTCGGGCCGGGACAGGTCGGCACGGATGGAGCGGAATCACTCGGCTTCATGCTGGCCTTCCAGGCATTCCCGACGATCATCTTCTTTTCGGCTCTGATTGCGATTCTGTACTATGTGCGAATCATGCCGCTGCTGATCAAGGGCTTTGCGTGGGTCTTCACTCGCCTGATGCGGGTGTCCGGAGCGGAGTCGCTCGTGACAGCCAGCAACATCTTCGTGGGCGTCGAATCGATGCTGACTATCAAGCCCTATCTGCCGCGTATGACACGCTCGGAGGTCTGCACCGTTCTCACGGCGGGGATGGCGACCGTTGCATCAAACGTGCTGGCGCTCTACGTGCTGACCCTGCAGGACCAGTTCCCCACGATCGCGGGACACCTGATCTCAGCATCGTTACTGTCGGCCCCCGCCGCCCTGGTCATGTCCAAGGTCATGCTACCCGAGGGACAGAAGCCGGAAACGCTCGGCGTGCACGTAGAGCCTTATTATGAGAAGGACAGCAGCCTGTTTGAGGCCATCATCAACGGTGCCAATGCCGGCGTGCGGATGATTGCCGGTATCGTCGCCCTGCTGATCGCGGTGTTGGGCCTGGTCGCCCTTGTGGACTTGGGATTGTCAAGTCTCGGCAATCTCATCAACCCATTGCTCGGTTCTCGAAGGCCAGTGGTCACTGCGAGGCCTGTTCGCCTATCTCTTCTACCCGCTGACGCTGGCGCTGGGTGTGCCGCCCAGTGACGCCGGCGAGGTTTCCCGCATCATCGGCGAGCGGTTGATCGTCACGGAAGTAGTCTCCTACAGTGACCTCGCGGAGGCGATGAAGCAGGGCTTGCTGCACGATCCCCGGTCAGTCGTCATCACAACGTACGCACTGTGCGGATTTGCCCACATCGCGTCCATGGCCATTTTCGTCGGAAGCGCCTGCGCCCTGGCCCCGTCGCTCACAAAGAACGTCGGGCCAATCGCCGTGCGAGCGCTGATCGCCGCCACCCTCGCCTGCCTGATGACCGCCGCCGTGGCGGGGACGTTCTTCACCGAGGGCTCGATCCTGCTGGGAGGCTCATGATGCGGGTACGCCGGCTGAGAGACTGTGAGCAATTCGTGGCGGGCGATGGCTCCATTCTGCGAGAGTTCCTTCACCCGGACAAGGCAGACCTCGCGATTCGGTACAGTCTCGCCCATGCGAGAGTCGCAGCCGGTGAGAAAACGAAAGCCCATCAGCTCAAGACGGCGGAAGTATACTACATTCTCAGCGGCCGCGGCAGGATGCACATCGACGCGGAAGCAGCCGACGTCGAGCCGGACTGTGCGATCTACATTCCTCCCGGCTCCGTCCAACATATCCTGAATACGGGCAAGGATGACTTGGTTTTTCTGTGCATCGTGGACCCTGCGTGGCGGGAGGCGGACGAGGAGGTCCTCGAAAACCACTAGCCTGACACTGCCTTGCGGACGGCTCCCATGACGACAGCAACGATCATCACATTCATAGTATATTTCGTCGCAGGAGAGTTCCAGGTTACAAGGATAAGCGCTGCAGGGCCTGTGCCCGGTACACCAAACGAGAGGACTTCCGCCAGTGAGGCAAAATGACATGGGCCGGATTGCCACAGATGTGGCGCTTTTGCCGGATCGAGACATGATCCGACTGGTCGTAGAGATCAACAGGGAGTTGGTCGGACAACACGGCTCAGAGATCGTACTGAGTGAGCAGGCCTGTCTACCGCATATTTCGCTGGCGATGGGATGCATTGATGGACGCGATATCGATTCCATCCGCGAGGTGCTGCAAAGACTCGCGGAGGAAATGCCTGTGAGACAACTCAGCGCCACCGGGATCCTTGTCTCCACTGACTCGCGTGGCGAGCATACATCATGGCTCGAAATCGAGAGGACGGACAAGCTCCAGGCTTTGCACGAGGCCGTGATGCGGGAGTTTGAGCCGCTCTTCAGCCACGATGTGACTGAGGCGATGATTGCCGACGACACCGTTGCAGGCTCGACACTGGAGTGGATTCGGGATTACCCGCAGAAGGCTGCATTCGAGCGATTCTCACCCCATATTACGCTCGGGCACGGCAAGGCAAAGACGGATACCGCTTTCCCAATTCCATTCACGGCCTCGCAGCTTGCACTGTGCCACGTGGGGAATCACGGCACCTGCCGCAAGGTCCTGGTCTCCGTGAACCTGTGATGGTCCTCGGATCATCTCAATGCGCGATGACGCTGGAGATGCGGAAGACCGGCATCAGCAGCGCGATGGCGACGGTACCGATGATGGAGCCAAGGATGGTAATCATGAGCGGCTCGATCATCGTCATGACGTTCCGGATCGACGCCTCCAGCTTCTTTTCGTAGAAGACCGAGACCTTGTCACAGACCTCGCCGAGCCGCCCGCTTTTCTCGCCGGCCCGGAGCATCTGGATGATGCCCGGAGCGATCAACTCCGACCCTTCCGCAATCAGGATAGATTCGGACAATTGGTAGCCGTCCTGGATTCTCTGACGCACCTGGGCCCAGAGCCGCTGGAAGTAGTAATTGTCCACCGACCCTTCAATCACCTGAATGGCATCCAGCAGTTTGACCCCCGTGTTGACCATCGTGGCCATGATTCGCATGCTGCGAGTGATCACCATGTCCACGAACATGGTGCCGATGATGGGGATGCGAACCTTGACACGGTCGATCACCCGCCGGCCGGTGACCGTGGCGGACCAATAGTGGAAGAATACGCCAAGCACAACGACGCTCGTGATGATGCCGGTCATGATCTCCAGATTGCCCAGAATCTTGCTGCCGGCGACCAGCACTTGGGTGAGCTTCGGCAGCTCCGCTCCCCTGGCCTCGTAAATCCTCATGAACCGGGGCAGGACGAAGAACATCAGGGTGCCCGTGGCGGCGATGGCCATGAGAACCATGATGATTGGATACGTCATGGCGCCCCTGATCTGTTTTCGGGTCTGGGCCTCGAAGTTCAGATACCCCGTGAGCACGTTGAGCATATCGACCATCGTGCCGGAGGCCTCCGACGCCTTGACCATACTGATGAACATCGGGTTGAAAATGTGAGGATAAACCGAGAGGGCTTTCGAGAAGTTC
This sequence comes from Sedimentisphaerales bacterium, assembly GCA_963708075.1. Classification (GTDB taxonomy): domain Bacteria; phylum Planctomycetota; class Phycisphaerae; order Sedimentisphaerales; family Anaerobacaceae; genus PLanc-01. The sequence goes on along the minus strand of OY970194.1, from coordinate 673,364 downwards.
TCGCCGCCTTTGACCCGCTCGGAGATACTGAGAGTGATGGCCTTGAACCTCGCGTCGCCCGCCTGCTCGGAAATGGCGTCCAGCGCATCGCTGAGCACTACTCCGCTGTCGAGCATGACGGCCAACTGTGTCGTGAAAAGAATGAGGTCTCCGCTTTTGATCCTGGCCTTGTAGAGGCGTGGGGACCACCGGACGGGTCGGACGGCGCAGGCATGGGCGCGTCGGCGCGGACCGGATCCGACCGGCTCTGTGAGCGTCTCCACCTGCCTGTCCTGTGTCTCTGTCAGCAACTGGCTCATAACTCTCTGATTACGCCCTGGTTATCCACAGCGGCGGTTCGCAGGATCTCCTCGATCGACACGATGCCGGCTTTCACTTTTTCGATGCCGTCCGCATACAACGGCACCATCCCTTTCTCGAGCGCCTTGCTCCGCAGCTTCTTCGTGCTCACGTGATCGTTGATCATCTCCATGACCTCATCGTCGGGCACAAACAGCTCCTGGATGGCAATTCTGCCGGTATATCCCGTGTTGCGGCATTTCTTGCACCCGACGCCCCGGTAGAATTTGCCGACCCAACCCGCGTCGCCCTCCACCATCTTGCGAATGCTGGAAGGCGGCTCATACTCCGTTTTGCAGTTCGTGCAGATTTTGCGGACCAGCCGCTGGGCAAGCACGCCTCGCAGCGAGGCACTGACCAGATAGGCGCGACGCCCAAGTCCAGCAGGCGGGTCACAGCGCCCGGAGCATCATTCGTGTGCAGGGTGGACAGCACCAGGTGCCCTGTCAGCGCCGCCTGCACGGCAATGCTGGCCGTGTCCATGTCACGGATTTCGCCGACCATGACGATGTCCGGGTCCTGTCTCAACAGATGCCGCAGGGCCGTCGAGAACTCGAATCCCGCCGCGGCATTGACCTGGAACTGGTTGATGCCGGAGATGTTGCACTCCACCGGGTCCTCGACCGTGCAGATGTTCACTTCCTCGCCGTTCAACTCGGACAGTGCCGCGTAGAGGGTCGTATTCTTGCCGGAGCCGGTGGGCCCGGTAACCAGGACGATGCCGTTCGGGATCTGAATCACCTGGCGGAAGCGCAGCAGATTGTCGTACGTGAAGCCGAGCGCTTCGAGATTGTAGAGGATCTTGTGCGGATCGATCACGCGGATGACGACCTTCTCGCCGAAATTGCCCGGCATGACCGAGACTCGCAGATCGATGGGGCGGCCTTCGACGAGCACGTGGATGCCGCCGTCCTGCGGGAGCCGTCGCTGGGCGATATCGAGTTCCGCCATGATCTTGACGCGGGAGACGATCGCCGGGTGCATCTGGTACGGCGGCCGCATCTTCTCGTACAGCTTGCCATCCACGCGGTAACGGACGCGAAGCTTCTTGTCGTCCGGCTCGATGTGGATGTCGCTGGCGTTCTCCCGCACGGCATTGTAGAGCAGGTAGTTGACCAGCTTGACCACCGGCGACTGACCCGCCACCTCCTCCAGATTGCTGATGTCCTGTGTGATGTTCTCGATGAGCGTGAATTCTTCGAGTCCCTCCTCATCGAGGATATCGTCGATCACGAAGACGTTCGCCGCCGGCAGGTGCGTCTGGAGCGTGGCCCTGATGTCCTTCGTCGTCGAGCAAACGACCTGGACCTTGCATCCGCTGATTCGCTCGATCTCATCGATCAGGAAGACGTTGGACGGCTCGCTGACGGCCACGGTCAGCGTGCTGTGCACTCTGAACAGGGGCAAAACGATGTGCGCTTCGACGAACTCGCGAGGCAGGATCTCCACGACCTTCGCATCGCAGATTTTCGGGCTCACCTGGGCATACGGTACGCCGTAGGCTTCCGCCAGCGCCGAGGCGATCTGGTTCTCGGTGCAGTAGCCCATCTCGATGAGCAGCTCACCAAGCAGCTTGCGATGGCCCTTGTCCCGCTGCTCAGCCAGGGCCTTATCGATCTGCTCCTGAGTGACGACGCCCCGGGCCAGTAGTAACTGGCCGAGCTGCATCTTGGTTTCGAGCAGAACCTGACTCATACCCTACCTCACCGAGCCCGATCGTTTTCCGGCATCATGCAAAGCTCTTGACCGCCTCCGCCAGTTCTGTATGGCGGTCGAATTCGTTCTCCAGGCGCGTGATTTCCAGGATCTTCTCGCAGTTCTCGTTGAGTGCTGCGAGCCGGAGCTGAGTCTTGTTCCGCCGGCAGTAATCACGCACCCAGAGCAGCAACTCAAGGCCCAGGCTGTCGATGAAGCCAACGTCACTCATGTTCAGAACAACACCTGTCCGCCGTTTCGAGACGATCTCGCACACGGTATTCTTCAGGGAGTCGGCAAGGTCCCCATCAATCTCGCCCTGGAGATCGATGACCGTCACGGCATTGTAGTTCTGTGTATTGATTCTCATCGCAGGAGGGTCCCCACGGCGTCCGCCCCATAATCGGCGAGGTCCGCCGCTCCGTAGATCTGAGCGCTGCCGTCCTGGATCAGCTCCCACAGGCTGTGGACATCGCTTTCGAGGAACACGGTCCCCACCGTCTCGTCAAACTGGGTGCCCAGTCCCCGCCGGATCTCCTCGAGCGCGTGCTCAATGCTCAAGGCATCGCGGTAGACTCGCCGGGACGTCATGGCATCGAAGCTGTCCGCCAGACCGACGATCTTGCCGGTCAGCGGAATCTCGTCGCCGTGCAGTCCGTCCGGGTACCCTGTCCCGTCCACCCGCTCGTGGTGGCACAGGACACCCGAGACAATGTCGCGCATCTGCTTGATTCCACGCAGAATGCTGGCCCCGATGCATGGATGGCGCTGAATGCACTCGCGCTCCTCGGGCGTCAGCTTGCCGTTCTTGCGCAGCACCTGCTCATCGATCCCGATCTTCCCGATGTCGTGGAGCAGGCCGGCGAGGTAGATCCTGTGGATTTGCTCCTCATCCAGCGGCTGTCGCTCGGCCATCCTCTCGGCAATCCACCGGGAGATCAGCGCAACGCGCTCCGAATGACCACGGGTGTACTGGTCCTTGGCATCGATGCTGCTGGTCAGGGCTTTGAGCGAGCCGACGAACAGCTCCTTGAGGTCGCGGAACAGCCGGCCGTTATCGATGAAGACCGCGCAGCCGCTGGCGACAGAGGTAAACAGCTTGATGTCCGTACTATCGAAGTCCGGTTTATCGATGCGGTTCACGGCGACCATCAGGCCGATGACGGCAACGTCGCTGCGGGCTCGATGGCTCAAGCCGGAATCGCTTTTCTCCTTCGTACACAGCGGCACGGCAATGACGTTTCGGATGTTCTCCGGCCAGTGGAACTTGAAGGGAGCGTCCACCTCGCTGTCGAGCAGGGCTTCCCGGCCCTTGGCCACCTCGTCGATCAGCCGGCTGTGCAGAACGGCCGCCATCCGCTCGTCGATATCAATCAGGCCCGAGCCCGCCGCGATCACCAGCTTCCTCTCGCCCTCGATGTATCTCTCCAGGAGAATGGCAATCCCCTCGACGAGCACGATATCCGTCAGGCTGTCACACGCGAGCTGCAGGAAGTTCGTATCGGATTCCGTGACCCGCATGTTCATGCCGACCTTGTGGAGCAGCACCAGCTCCTCATAGACCCGGGCAAGCTCCGTGCCGATCATCTCAATCTGCTCGTCTGTCCGCGCCGCCGTCTGGAAATCCCGGGCGATCAATCTCAGCATTTCACCAAGGTACTGTGCGTCGGTTGCAGGACAGTTCACTCCACTCTGCGACAGTGGCACAGGACTGGCCGGCGAGGGCGATGGATCACCCATGTCGACGATGGCCACGCCCAGCGGCTCGCGAGAACCCGCCGCCGGCGGCGGTGCAGCCAGGGATACCGCCAGAAACAGATGGCCTTCCATGAACTGCCAGACCGGCATCTCACTGCTCTGGCCGGAGCGATCCGCGGTGTCCCCGAGCACGCGCCGGGCCACACCGATGATCTCCTGAGCGTCGCTGTCGAACACTCCCGCGTTCAGGAGTATGGCAATCTGACCCCCTGCGTCCACAACCGCGAAGTTGACGCGGAACTGGAGGATGCGCTCTCCCAACGCCTGCAATTCCCGCAGTTGCATCGAAGGCAGCTTTGGCGTCATCCCACTCGGCATAACCCGTTCCACCAATTCCTGTCGATTGCGTACATATCGAGTGATCCGTGCCCGCAATCACGGCTACTGCGTGACCGCAAGCTCCCGCTGGTACAGAATGTCCTGAATGCTCTTGAGCAGCTCCTTCGGGCTGAAGGGTTTGCTCAGGCACGCGGAGACGCCGAGTGATTCCTGCTGCTCCTGCGAAATGGCGAAGCTCCGGGCAGTCAGCAGAATGACCGGGATCTGCCTGGTGGCCTCGTTGGCCCGCAGCTTCTCGATCATCTCGACGCCCGTCATCAGAGGCATCTGATAGTCGGTCACGATGATGTCGGGGTGCTCGGCGCAGACCATGTCGTATGCCTCCGCTCCGTTGTTGGCGGACACGACGTCATAGCCGTTGTTCCGCAACTTTATCGCGACCACATGAATGATGTGAATTTCGTCGTCTGCAATAAGGACCTTGTTGCCCGCCATGTATTCACTCCCCAAATCACCTTTCGGGTCTCTTCTCTTCCACAGCCTCAGAATAGTCCGTACAATTACAATTCTACGCGGGTGCCATTTCGACGGCAGCCAGCGGCAGCTCGAAGCCAAACGTGCTGCCTGCTCCCACCTTGCTGGTGACGAACACCCGCCCATTGTGCACTTTTTCGACGATTTGCTTGACCAGGTTTAGGCCCAGGCCCGTGCCCTTCGCATGTTTGTTGTTCGCGGCGACACGATAGAACTTTTGGAAGAGGTGCTCCAGCTCTTCCTCGGGGATGCCGACTCCTGTATCGGTCACTGTGACCTTGACCCGGCCGGCCGCCTCATCCACTTCCGTGACGACCTGCACAGAGCCGCCGGGCGGTGTGTACTTGACGGCGTTGCTCAGCAGGTTCACAATCACCTGGGAAATCATGTCCTTGTCGGCATATACCTGGTCGAAAATGATAGGCGTTTGCCGAGTCACCGTGATATTCTTCTCCTCGGCGTATTTTTGGATCATACTCATCTGCTGCTCGATCAGGATGGCCAGGCTCATGGGCTCTTTGGCGACCTTGATCAGCCCCGACTCAATCCGCGAGATGTTCAGGATGTCCTCGATGAGCCGGTTGAGCCGCTGGGCCTGGGTCTGGATAATCCCATAGAATTCCTTGCGGGTCTCCTCATCGTTCGCCTCGCCGTCCACGAGCATCTCCGAATAGGCCGTGATGGACGCCAGGGGCGTCTTCAGCTCGTGGGAGACGTGGCTGACGAAGTCGTTCTTCATCTGCGAGATTTCTTTTTCACGCGTGATGTCGTGCAGCACAGCGACCACGCCGGAGACCTTCGGACCCTCGTACACACAGGATACGATGGTGTCAAACACGTGAGGCTGTTCCCCCAGGGCAAACGCCATCTCCCGGCGAGTGCCTTCGACACCGCTTTGCGCACTCTGACGGAGGAACTCGACGAATTCCTGATGCTTTTCGCCGCAAACGTCGGAGATCGGCTTGCCGCGACCGTCGGCGTTGAATCCCAGGAGCCCGGCTGCCGGCTCGTTCGCCATGACCAGGCGATCCTGCTCATCGACGACAACCACAGCGTCCCGGAGACTATAAATGATGGCTTCGGTGTGCCGCTTTTGCCGCTCGGAAAGCCGGGTGCGAATCCGAAGATCATCCAGTTCCGCACAGAGCTGGCGGACAAACGCTTCCCGGCCGGCAGCATAGGTACTGATCGCCGCCGACAACGCATCTGTTCCGGCGAGTTTCACCTCACCGGACGGCCCGGATCCCTGCCGGGCAAGCTGTCTGGCTATGGACGTGACCACTCCAGCTAGCCGGAAGTGGGCCGCGCCGAGGATGATCACGCCCACAGCCCCGACGGCATACAGGGCAAGGCGCAGCCCGGAAACCGGGCTGCGCACCCCTGCTGCAATGCTAAAGACCTGCAGTTCAGCCAGGACCGCCACAAACATGGAGGCAACCGTGACAGTCACCGCGACCCCGACCAAGCCTTTCTGGGTTTTCAAAGCTGCTCCTCCGAACCCATTTTCTGCAGGTTCACTGTCCGTTAATCACCGGCAACGGTATCAATACCGGCGCCAGTTAGGAGCCTCCTGCTGATCGAGCTTCTCGACCACGACGCTATTCATGCGTTTGAGTTCCTCCGGGTCGGTTCTCGGCCACAATCCGTTCACGAAGCCGCAGAGCCTCCAGGTAAGTCGGCCGATTCATGAGGGCGAAGCTGACGTCAAACAACGCCTGCTCCGTATTCCCCTCGAGATAGTTCTTGGCCGCCCTGGCATAGGCGTCCTCGGCCAGACGGCCGGTGTCGATGCCCAGCAATGACTGCTTCGCTCCTTCGCGTTTGAGACGCACATCGTCCATGCGATCTTTGGCATCCGTCTGAGCCGGGTCATCGATGATGTGAGGCGTCAACATGACCACCACCTCTTCCCGTGACACCGTGTCCTTCGTGCCGCGGAACAGAACGCCGAGGATGGGCAGATTCCCCAACACCGGCACCTGTCCCTTGCTTGCGACCACCTTGTCGCGGAACAGACCGCCGATGATGACCGTTTCCCCGTCTTTGACAAGGACGTTCGTCTTCAGCTCCGTCGTCTTCTCATCCGGGATGTCATTCGGCTTCAACAACCCGTCGCTGTCCTTCGGATAGATATCCAGGCGGATATAGCCGTCGCTGCAGATGTAGGGCCGGAACACCAGGCGGGTACCGGTCTCCAGGAAGGACACCGATTGCGTGGTCGAGGTCTGGTTCTGCGTCGTCGCGTTGATATAACCGATCTTGTTGCCGATCAGGACCTGACCTTCCTGCTTATTGACGGCGAGGATCTTCGGATTGGCGAGCACGGTCGTATCGGTGATTTCCTCCAGGGCCGTGAGGGCCGCGCGGACGTTGCCCGCAGAGAAACCTACGGTCAACCCGCGGCCGCCACGCTCCCCTGTAAAACCAACGGTCTGGATCGGAGTGCCATAGCCGTCGCCGGTGACGATTCTATCCGTGTCGACCTGGATACCGCTGAGCAGGTTCCAATCGATTCCGAACTCCATGTCTTCGGTCAGTTTCACGGACATGACTGTCGCTTCGACCAGGACCTGTCTCGGTCGAACATCGACCTCGCGGATCACGGCTTCTGCCTTGGCCACGTTCTCCGGGTAATCGTAGATGACGATCATGTCATTGAGCGCCAAATCGTCACCACCTCCACCGGAGGAAGTCAATCCGCCGCCGGCGCCACCGCTGCTGCCACCGCCGCCCCCACTGCCCCCGGACGAGATCGTCTTTTGGGCAGCCGAGGTCATCTGGATCTTCGCCTCCGGAGAACCGCTCAGAACCGGCTGAATCAGCTTGCTGGCCTCTACGGCCGTGATGTAGTACAGCGTAAGCACTTTATGGACCATCCGTGTCGGATCTTCCTTGATCTTCTTGAGTTCGTCGGCCGTGTACACCCGCACGAAATCACCATCCTGCTCATACTTGAAACCATTGCCCAGGACGGCAGCGAGCGCCTGCTCGAATGTGACGTTGTAAAGCCTGCTGATGGTCAGCAGACCTTCGACCCCGGCAGAAGGCACGATGTTCTTCTTGCACAGGGCAGCAAGCAGCCGCAGTCCATCGCGAATGGTCCCATCCTTGCGGAACGCGATGAACTTGATGAAACAGCCGTTCGACAAGTCCACCTGCGCATCATTGGGATCGATCACTTCTTCGTTTGTCCCCGGATCCGGATTCGGCGCCAGGGCGTTGGGTTGGGCCAGCAGTGTGGAACCGACTGCGAGAACCAGCAGCACGGCGCACAGCCGCCCCCATCGAAAGCCTAGTTCATTCATTTTATTCTCACAACACATAGTCATACTCCTGCTCTTCAAAGACACACTTTCGAAAACTACGAACACGATTCTGTCTCAAATCGATCTATTGTTTGTCTACATCCAGATGCTGTATCAGCTTCAGCGTCAATTGTGTTCCGTTACATCCAACAAGCACCGAATCCTCATAGATACGCAGCACTTCAAATTCGCATGTATCCGGGCCGTCGCGGACGGTGAGTCGATCCCCAAGGCGCAACAACTGGTCATTGATGAAGGCCCGGGGATTCCCGTCCTTCAAAACGGCCTCCAACTTCAATTTCTGCCCCAAACGGGCAGCCACTTCATAATTGTGATCGGAAGCAACCACCTGCACCTTTACTTCCGGGTTCTGCATCAAGGTCGAATTCTGGCGAAAACACTCCCAGTCCCGCGAGGCGAAGAAATCCCTGTTGATATAATCATTTCGGCCCGGAAGATTGGGCAATTCCAGATAGCGGACGTTCCGCGGGGGCTTCTGCGGCTCGGCCTGCTCCTGTCCCGTGACTGTCTCGGCCGCTACGGGGCCGGGTCGATGGCCCGTCAGCACGCGGAACCACATGAAGCCCATGATGGCAAACAGGGACACGGCAAACACCGTCTTCTTCTTGTCGGCGGCCAGACGGTCCAGCACCTGCTGTGCCTGCGAGATCCTGCTGTTTCTGCTGTGCGTCATCGCTCACGACCCTACAAGCCCACCGCAACGCTCGTCGCATCCCGCGCCGCCTGCGGTCGGTAGAAAATGACGGCGTCCGTATCCATGCTGACGCAACCCGTGAAACCACGATCATTCTGCAAGGTCACCTTCTCGATGCGCACCAGCCTGTCCATCGCCTGAAGGTCATGGAAGAAGCTGAAGATGTCCTTGAGGCTTCCCTTGCAGTTGACGTGCACGGGAGCACATCCAACGCCCTCCAATTCCACTTCCTTGCCCGGCACAACCACCTGATCGGTCAGACGGTGCTCGGTCATGGTCCGTGCGATCTCCTGCAGGAACGATCCCAATGACACTTCCGCAGGGATATAACTTTCATAGTGCTCGACGATCTGCTCGACGTTCGCGAGACGGACCTTGAGCGCGGGCAATTCCTCGCTCTGGGCTGCGGCGGTCTCAATCAGGCGCCGCTGCTGGCTTCCCGTCTCTCGCAGGGACTGCAGCCGTTTATAGGACGGCAGATAGCCGTAGAAGACGAAATCCGCGCAGAACAGCACCGCGATGGCATACAGCCATGCCTGCTGCTTGCGACTTGATCTCTTGGGCGCCATATTACTCATCGATTGTCGGTTTCCTTATAGTTGGCGAGGTAACAGGCAACCTCGAACTCGGTCACGTCAAGGGTCTCCGGCTGTCCGGCCGGGACAGCGCCACCCTGCGTTTTCGATGCGCCCTGCACAGGCTGGCCGGAGACCTGAACCTTGCCACTGCGCCAAAACGAAGCATGTACGCGATGAAAATAGGACGAATCATCCAACCGTCGGACCAGCGCCGCCACGTCGGCGGGACTGACCGCCACGCCGGTCAGAACGATATGAAAACGGACGCTGCCCACCAGAGTCCCTCGGGAGGTATCCTTCTTACCATCCGCGATGCGCACGCCTGTATCACTCGTGCGCGGGTCCTTCTCGTCGTTTGCGAAAGGCTCTGCGACGACCTCGACCCGGCTCAGGACCACCGTCTCGCCAAGGATGTGACTCATCTCCGCCAGCACCGCCGCCAGATTGATCTTCGAGTCGATCCGCTCGATCAGCGCTGCCTTCTCGCGCACCTGGTTCAGATTACCCGTAACGGTGTTGAACTCCTGGGAGGCGATCTCCGCCTGGACCCGCTTGCCTTCGAGCCGGGCCAATTCGGCACTGGCTCGCGTGATTCTATGGGTCGCTGTCGTGTTGTAGCTGATCATCGCAATGAAAGCGACCGCCAAAACCACATACTGTCTGCGCACGTGCTGCCGTCGGCGCTTGCTTTCTTTGTACCACTCTGGAAGAAAGTCGATGTCCTTCATGATGGCTCCCCTTCCAGCACCGGCTCGAGCGCAACCTCTGATGGCTCACACGCCTCGGCAGAGGGACTGCGTCCTTTGAGGCTGAGTCCGATGGCCAGAGCCAGGCCTGCCGGGGAATGGCTGCATTCATCGCCGCACTTCGTATCCGCGAGGTCCAGACCTCGCAATGGCTCGGCAGACTCCACCGCGATGGACAAATGTCGCTGCAGGACGTCCAGCAGCAGCTTCTCCTTCGCGCCTCCGCCGGCGACCACCGCTCGCTCCACGCGTTTGCCACGAAACGTGACCGTATGATACCGAAGACACAAAGACAACTCCCTGGCAAGCTGTTCGGCCGCGGAGACAACCGCATCCGTGACAAGCTGGCGAGTGCCTTCTTCCATCGATTCCTCTCGTTGCAGCCGCAGACGCAGAGACTCCGCATCGCCGGCGGCTACCTCCAGCTTCGAGGCAATCTCCTCATCGAACCGGGCTGTTCCGAACGGCATTTGCTTGGCCAGACAGATCTCGCCGTTGCGAGCGAAGACCACGGTCGTGTACCGATACCCAACATCCACAAAAATGACCGTTCGCTGTTTATCCTCCTCGCGACGCAAGGCTCTCTCGAAGCTCCGGAACAGGGCACAGGGAGCCGCATCGATTCCTACGGGTTGAAGACCGGCCTCCTCCAGGAGGCAGATGTGGCTTTCAATCGTTCCTGCCTTGGCGGCCAGGACAATGAACTCATTCTTCACTTCGTCGTCCTGGCGAACGCTGCCGGCGAGTAGATAATCGATGGCGTCTACGTCCGCATCAAGATTGAATCTCTGGGCGGCTTCTTTGCGTAGTGCCTTGTCCACCTGAAGGGATTCCGCCTCCGCGAGGCGAACGGAGGTGATCTGCAGCTCGTCCGCCGACAGCGCCGAGACGGCGTTGCGTCCCCTGAAGCGGCCGTGCGACAGCAGTTGCCTGATCGCGGAGACCACACAGCGACGTCGCTGCGCCTCATCCAGTGCGGCGGACGCGGGCATCGGAGCCTGTCCTGCGGCCAGGACCTGCAGATTGCCATCCGACTCGGCCAGTTGAATCATCTTGATGCAACTGTGACCGATGTCCACCCCGATGGGCAGGATCTTGTGGTTCCGAACTATCCACTTTGACATCAACATCTCAAGCCGCTCAATTCGATACGGAAATGAATCCAGTGACGGGTTCCACGCTCACCGTTCTCGTCGTAGTTCCCGACCGCAATGTGACCACCCCGCTGTTCAGTGGGCCCGGGGTGCCGTTGTACGGACTTCCCAGGTAATCGAACGTCACCTTGTTCGTGGCGTCGAAGCTTGCATCGAGAATCTCCACCCGGTCGAGCCGGCCTTCACTCCGAAAATCGATCACGTAGTTGAACCCTTTCTTGACCGGGTGCTGAATCACGGTGCCGGCCTGGTTCACGACGCGATACGTCTCGGTGGTTTTATCGAACACGACCGAGTAGGGCTGTCCCCTGCTGATCGCCATGCTCTTGGCATACTCGAGATCGGCAGCGACCATGTTCACCGCGGCGCGGAGTTGCATGCCACCGGCGGAAGAGGCCATGGGCACGACCACCGCGGCCGCAATGCCGATGATGACCACGACCAGGATCACTTCAATGATCGTGAATCCGCTCCCAAGCGTGTCCCGTACCGCGGCTCTTTGCTGAATTCGTTTTTTCATGTTTCCACACATTGCACACTCTACCTCCGTTCTTTATTCGGCCCATCCGGGACGCGTCTTTACCCGCAACAGCGCGAACTGGCAGCGCCTAATCCAAAGGATACAAAAGGAATCTGACGGGCGCGGCATCCTGATCGAATAACACCCCGACAGGGCCGTTCCGCAGGCGATACAATCCTCAAAGGTTCTATAGTCTCGAATCAAAGTCGTTATGACTGCTACAATCGCCCGTCGGTTCCCCTGCCACAGCCGAAAACCCGGCAAACATTGTGGGAGCGGCGCACGCGCGCCGCCCTTCCGGGACCGCCACGTTTTTCCCGGCGCGGACCCATATGACCAATAAACAGGGAAATGTTTCCGGACGTACCTGGTGACTTTCGACTGAGATCAGTCTCTGCGGATACTTCTATAGAAGGCGCCCGCCGCCTGGCTCCAGTATTGGTCCGGGGAGCCAGAGGTGACAATGGCGGATCTTGCGGGTTCTGCAATGATGCTTACATCAGAGCCACTCTCATCGAGTTTCCAATGCCCGATCAGGCTGGGCACACCGTTCGGCGGCGGCATCGTCACCGCCTGGTTATAAATGCGAAGATCGTCGATCAGGCCGGTATAGAGACATGCGGGATCAGCGGCTCGATCCACGGCGATATTCAGATGCCCGTTGCCGATGCCAGGCCCGACGTTCCAAGTCTCCTGCTTGCGCAAGGCTCCGGCGAAGTAGGAGGACATTGTGTTGCCCTGCCGAACTACCGCCACGTGGTACCACCGGTCTTGCGCCGCCATATCAGCCATCGTGATGTCCGTTGGCCAGCTTCCGGTCGGATGGCGTACGATAAGACTGCCGGCATCGAACTGCAGGGCCCAATGATTACTGGAGCCCGTGTCATTGGTCTTTGCCAGAATCGCCGCAGAGACCTTCTGAGAGGCGGCCGGCTTGATCCATACCGAGATGGTGTAGTCGCCCGTTAACTGCAAAGACGCGCTGTCCGCGGTGCGCAGATAGTCATTCACACCATCGAACTCCAGGGCGCCCAGGTGCTGGCCGCCGCTCGGATGCCATGTCGGAGCATCGTACACGGTGCAGTCACAATGGCCCCCTGCCGAATCCGGAGCGGTCTCCAGAATGCCGCCTTTGACGAACAGCCCGCCAAGAATATGGACGTTCGATGCGCCTGCACTGACACGAACACCGCCTTCGACAACCGCCAGCCCCTCAATTCTCAGGTTATCAACGTCTTCAACGACCAGATCACCCCTCACGTACAGGGCGGGAAGGTCCTTGGCGGCCGTGAGGAGGTTCGTGTTGCCTCGAATCGTAAGATTGCCGTCCACCAGGAGCATGCCCTGGATGGCCACGTTGTTGCCGAGAGTCAAATCACCCGCACACTGCCACACTCTCGCAATCTGATACGTCGGGTCCGTATTCGTCAGAGTACCGGGACTGACGGGATAGCTCCCGTAGACAGGACTGGCGTATGTCCTCGTCACCGGAGGCCAGGCAAGCGACAGGTCCGCCACGGCCTTGTGCTGGCCGGCCACGACACCCGTCAAAGCGTTCGAGAAAACGTCTCCGTTGATGTTGGTGGTGCCGAGGTTGACGATCGTGCCTGCACAACGGAAATCGCCATAAAGAATGTGCCCCGGCCGCAACAGGGTGTCAGCGCCTGTCCACAGCGCAACACACGGGTCCAGGCGAAGCTGGGCCGACAGGCGGCTGCTCCCCACCTTCTGACCATTCTTCGACTGATACGCCTCACAGGTGATCGAGTAGTTGCGATGCTCGTTCGGGTTCGAATCATCGCGCGTCACACCCACATCGTAGAAGTCCGGGCTGTCCGCCATGATTTGCTGCTCTACTGCCCCGGTCCAGTACTCCGTGTCAAGGTCCTGGGGATTGAGAATGAGGCCCCGGGCGTGTTCCAGCGCGGAATCCGCCAGTTGGTCCATCTGCGTGCGAAGGAGCATGTTCTGCCCGCAGGCCAGCTCCGTGTCACAGCGGCTGATAAAGCCCAGTGACAGGATCGTGATCGCCATGATAATGAGCAGGACCAGCAGAAGGGCCACGCCCCTCCGACTATGGATGATTGATGATTTATGATGGATGATTGCAGACATCTCTGATGTCCTGCTCCCTAATCGTCGTCACTGACCAGCGTGGTCCCGTCGGCGCTGAGCAGGTGGCCGGCCCAGGCCCGAAGAGTCACGCTCACGTCGTACGGATGGGCGGCACCCTCTTCGCCCAGGTCGAACGAAACGGTAACACGCCGCGTACGCGGTGGGGCTGTGTCCAGACCAAACTGTACGTTCTGGCAGGTCGGAATCAAGCGTACATGGGTCTCGGCATACGTCGATACCAAGTCTGCCTTCGTCGCCGCCGAAGCCAAAGCAGACAGCTCGACAGGGTCGTTCTGTCCTATAGAGAACTGGCACAACTGCAACGTATTGAGGCCGGCGCCCCTCTCGATGTATACAAGCTCGCTGACGTTGATCTGGCCGTCGTCATTCGTGTCGGCCTGCCAGATGGCCAGATCGTTTCCTGGAGCGGCACAGATCAGCTTGCAGGTGCGGATCAACTCGCCGATTCGCAGTCGCGTCTGGCGGAGTAGCGCCTCGTTGAGGATGGTGTCGTCACTGGAGCGGCTGGCACTGCTCATGGCGAATGCCAGGGTGGCCACGGCCGACAGGAGGATGCCCGTGACCACCATCGTAATCAGAAGCTCGACCAGGGTGAAAGCCTTCTTGTTTCTCGTCGTCTTCATCAACCATGGTTCCATCGATCCAGTTCCGCAAGTCGAAAGCGGATTCGGAATCCACAGGGTGAGACACAAGGCTCACCCTGGTCGAGCCGAACCGTTCACTGGCTGATCAACCGGTGAACGGCCGCTATTTGCTCTCCCCGATAGTACACTCGCACCGAGGCGAGCGCAAAGTTGGGGGCTGCCACGCCCCCCTGTTGGGGTACATACCTGTAGTCACAGGATACATCTCTGCTGTAATTCGCGTAGATTGGATCCGTGATCGTGGTGCCGCTTGCGTCCTTGAGCTGCCCCTGCTCCTCCGTGTAGCCGTGCCAGTCGTGCGCGACCTGATCGAACGGCGTGCTGATGACCCGTTCCAGCAGGTCGTTGGCCAGGCTGGCGGCGAGAGACCTGTGCAACCCCTCGGCCTGTACGGAGGCCCCATCCGCAAAAGGCAGCAGCACACCGGCTGCCGCCAAGCTCAGGACCACCATGGCCAGAGTGGCCTCGACCAGGGTAAAACCACCGCGGCAGGGTCTATGCGTTCTGTTTGCGTCAGAAGTCATAGTACGGTTTCCCACCGCTATTGCCCGTGTTATCAGGCCGGATTTCTCCGGTTCTCAGGCTTGCAGATCCACCCGTGGCTATCATCGGCCGCGGCAGGAAAGGCCTGACCATTGGCAAGCATCTCAATGGTGTCCTTCCCATTGAACGGATTGTCGGGTATTCGAGACAAGTAAGGCCCATAGGGGAACCCGGACGTGCCGACGGCGGCTGTCTGGCCCGAGGCATTACTTGATAGCATTGCCTGGTCTCTGAAGGTATCGCCCACTGGCGTCGCGGACGCATTGCCGCCCGGGTACCCGGGCGCGACCTCCAGATGCTGGCTCGCGTAAACGAGGATGAAGCGACGAAGCATTCCTATTTCGGAAGCCAGCGCACTTTCTTTCGCCATCGTCGTGCCCTTGCTCAGAGAGGGAAGCACGATGACGGCCAGGATCGCAAGCAAGACCACCACAATCAGGATTTCAACCAGCGTGAAGGCTCTTGCCCATTTCATCTCTGACCCTTTCTACGTTGTGCGGAATTTCCATTCAGCAAAAAGGCTGACCGGCCTTTGGCGATTCGCCTGGAGCACGGTCAGCCCTGGTGTCGGTTTTCATACATTTCGGCCGCGCTATGCGATGGACACCTCAGAGGTCATACGCATGCGTTCATGCCGTAGGATCCGTTAGAGTGCCGCATGGGCCGAAGAGTCATTGGCCATGAACACACCCGTATCGGTGTTCAGGAACCAGCCGTAAGTGGCGCCGGGCGTGCCGACGCCGGTGCCGGTGCCGACCTCGATGGCGCTCTTGTCATTGAACTGATTGACTGGGATCTTCTGCAGATACGGACCATAGCTGTAGGTCGCGTCCTTCGTGGCGCTGACAACGCCGGCAATGCTCGTGAACTTTGTCATTCTGTCCCAGGTCAACCCGCCGCTTTCCGGTGCGGGAACCGCGTCATTGTGCTGTACCTTGTACAGCTCGATCTGCGAACGAGTCGTCTGCAGGTCGCTGCACAGCGAGGACAGCTTGGCCTCGGTGCTCGCCTCGGTGAACTGCGGGATGACGATGGCGGCCAGGATGCCCAGGATGACCACCACGATCAGAATTTCGACCAGTGTGAAGCCTCTGTTTGCTCTCATTTGTGTTCTCCTCAGTGTGAGAAATGAATTCGTGAATTTGGTTTAGGACAAAGAGCTACTTTTTACCACTCGCAGTATCGACTGAATCGATGTGCTACTTGATTGCTTTTGCGTGAGCCGCGGGTCCTCCAAAATGACGCAAATATGACATGAATCCCACTGACGCTACTTCATCAATTTGTGTTTCTTGCAGTACTCTGGAGCCTTGTAATTTGCAGTCCGGATATAGACCAGACTACGTTATCTGCGGCTCCTGTTCAGTCCAAGCAAACTATATGAAACGCAATGACACATGCAAAACGGCGCAACAAAAAAAATGTGCAGGTGGATCCCGCACATGTCATAGTGAGCGAAGCGTGGCCATCCGAGGCACATGAATTTGCGCAACTGCACGCGATGTTATGCGCGCCGCTTTTTCACCCTGTGGAGGCTTAATCCATGCGGATATAGGGTGGCAGGTTCCGGATGCGGATGGTCCGCGTATGTTCGCCGGCATGGGCCAGCTCGATGCGAATGAAGTCGATATTACAGATGGCAGGCTCGATTTTATCCGCCCATTCGATCAAGACCACCGATTGCGGGTAGCAGAAATCGTCGAAGCCGAGCATCTCGAATTCCGCGAGGGAATCGAGGCGGTAGGCATCGATATGATAGATATCGAATCGCCCTTCGTACTCGTTGACGAGCACGAATGTGGGGCTGGTAACGTTTCTGAGGTCTTCCGCGCCGGCCCCCGTGGCGATTCCCTTGATCAGGCGCGTTTTCCCGCTGCCGAGAGGGCCATAAATGGCAAACACCTCCCCGCCCCGGAGCTGGCTGCCGATCCTGCGGCCCAGCTCCACGGTCTGTTCCGGCGAATTCGATGTGAGGGTCAATTCCATGGCGACATCTCACCGGGGCCTATTCTGCGTCGGCTCGCCGAGTTGGGCCGGATAATAGTAGCCCATCGTCTGCGCGACGACGCCCATGCGGTACTGGTGGTCCTGCAGAAGACAAGTCCGGCGATCCTGCACAGGGAGCGTAGTCGAATAAATGCGCAGCTCTCCCCGCACGCAAGTGATGACTTCCTCGCGGTAGTCGCCCAGGCAGTCCATCACGGCAATCACGCGTCCCTCGATCGGCTGGATGACCTGCCCGCCCCAATCCTGAATCGCTTTGCCGGTGATTACTTCCTTTTGCGGGTCTGCATCCCACCAGACCGGGCGAGGCGTCAGCGATTCCTTCTCCAGAAACGCAATCAGGTCGCCGGAAGCGCTGTACAGCCATCGTTTCGGAAAATCGCGCTCACCCGCGAGGACCTCCATGCCCGCGTGGTCCGCGAGGATGTCGCCCGCCATACCCTGGCCGTGGAGATGAGACGTCGGCTCCTTGTTCGCCCAGAGCTTGCGGCCCGTCGCCGCATCGACCACGCAAATGCCGTCCGTCTTCTGCTTCGACTCGAAACCATAGAAGATTTCCAATCCAGGATTTTCTGGATTGATATCAGCTACATAGCAGATATCCGGGTGCCCCTTCTCCAGGCTCCAGAGCCCATGCCCTGTTTCGCCGAGCACGGCGCCGCCGATGACCAGCTCATCGCGCCCGTCGCGGTCGATATCGGCCGTGATCAGGCCGTGAGAGCCCTGCCCGGAATACTTCTTCTGTTCCTGCGTCGAGTCCCAGTACCAGATATTATTCAGGTCCTTGTTCAGTGCCTGCGTCTTGATGATCTGGTATGTCCCCCGCTGCATGATCAGCGAGGGGGTCTTGCCGTCCAGGTACGCCACGGCGAGAAAGTTGCGGCAATAGTAGTTGTAGTCGGTGAACCCCTCCTTACTCAGCCACGGCGTTTTGGCGACGACGTGGCCGGTCTGGCCATCCAGTTTCACTAAGTACTCGGGCCCCGTCTGCACGAGCCCCTTCTCGTCACGGGGGTCGCCCTCCCCCGCCTTGCAGTACACCTCGGCCTTGCCGTCCCCATCGACGTCGTAGATCACCCACGGCGAATACCAGATGCCCGCCTCGATGGACCAGCCCATGTCGTAGCGCCACATCATCGTGCCGTCGAGCCGGTATGCCTCGATCTTGTACGTCGTCGTGCTCGGCTTCCAGTAGCCCGGCCGCTGGTACGGGTCCGTGTTGAAATCCGGCTGCTTGATCAGGTACTCCAGTGAGCCGTCGCCATTCAGGTCGCCCACCCCGACCTTTTGAAAATCATAGTCGCCGCCGAGAGGGATGCGAAGGTACGGCTTCGCGGGGCTTGACGGCGTAACGCGAACCATCGCATCAGGCTTGATGGAACACTGCTGGCCGGTGCACACGTAGATCGCATACGTGCATGGCTTGCCGGTGGGCTTCGCATCCACAAAGCAGGTCGGCCGATATTCCTCATCCGTCAGAAAGACACGAGGTGCGCCGGCGCCCTCACCGTCCATGCGGGCAACCTTGAACGCGATATCCGCCGGGTCGTCCTTGAGCAACCGCCAGCTCAGGAAAACAGAGCCATCCTCGCGCGGCAGTGCAACCAGCCCGCGATCCAGCTTCTCCGCACCGCCCGCGATTGCGACACACACCAATACGATGAATGCGGCCATCACATGCTTTCCCACGATTCAAGCCTCCAGATTCTGTTCTCTTATGCCCGCCTCTGCAGATGCTCGTAGCCGTGCGGCTCAAGGTCGTTGATTTGCCCATCCGGCATCCGGATCTGCATCCGCCCGGTGTTCGTAGTCGTGCCGACCTGCGTGATCGGCACGGGTTCATCCCACACCCTTTGCAGCTTGCCCCACTGTGCCGGCGCCAACGTGAAGAGCAATTCGAAATCCTCCCCCTCGTTCAGCGCAGCGTTCAGCGGATCGACCTCCAATTTCGCATCGTCGGAGATCGGGACCGAGGCCGCGTCGATCAGGGCCCCGACCCCGCTCTGGTGACAGATTCGATTCAGATCGCTGCTGAGCCCGTCGCTGAGATCCATCATCGAGTTCAGAGTAACCAGGCTGGTCAGTTTCAAGGCCTCTCGCACCCGCGGCTCAAATTCAAGATGCCTGCGTCGGCCTGAGCCGCCCAGTGAGCCGGTCACGCAGATGGCGTCCCCCACGCGGGCTCCGTTGCGGCGAACGGGAGTATTTTCACCCGGCCTGCTCAGCATGGAGACGCAAATTGCGAACGGCCCATCGTTTTTCCAAGCCGTGATGTCGCCGCCCACAAGCGGACAATCATATTTGTCAGCCGCCGACAGGATGCCCGCGTGCAATTCCTTCAACTGCCGCTCGCTGAAGTCACGAGGCAACCCGACGGCCGCTACAGCAGCCAGCGGAATCGTCGCCATCGCCGCACAGTCGCTCAGACTGGCCGCCATGGATTTGTAACCCACCTGGTGCAGCGTCGCCGTCCGCAGGTCGAAATGCGTGCCGTCGAGGAGCATATCCGTCGTGATGAGGACCGAAGCCCCATGCGCGAGGGCAATTTGGGCCATGTCGTCGCCGATGCCAATCGGGTACATCGCAGGCGGGAGAGGCCTCTGCCGGGCGAACCACCCTGTGATTTCATCTTCGGTGGGACTCATTGCTTTGCCAGGTGCTTCTTCCAAAACTCGATTTGCTGCCGTACTTGCTCTGGCCCACCCGCGCCGGCGGAAACGTAGCGCCGTACGACGTTCCGGGCGCCGAGGTAGTCATACACATCACTGTTGATGGCGGGCGAATATTCCTTGAGTTGATCCAAGGATAGCTCGGCCAGCGACTTATTCTCCTTCTCGCAGCAGGCGACAAGGGTCCCGACAATGCCGTGGGCCTTGCGGAAGGGCACTCCCCTGCCCACGAGGTACTCGGCCAACGCCGTGGCGTCGAGGAAGCCATCATCCATGCCGGCGACAATCTGCCCGGTGTTGAATGTCGTATGAGAGACCACCGCCGCGGCGATACCGAGCGATTTCTCCATCGTGTCGGCGGTCGAGAAGACGTGGATCTTGTCCTCCTGCAGGTCGCGATTGTAGCCGGAAGGCTGGCCTTTGAGGATCGTGAGCATAGCCATCAATGCCCCGTACACGCTGCCCGTCTTGGCCCGCATGAGCTCCAGCACGTCCGGGTTTCGCTTCTGGGGCATCATGCTCGACGATGTGCAGAACGCATCATCGATCCGGATGAACGCGAACTCGTTCGTGGAGAAGATGATCCAGTCCTCGGCGAACCGTGACACGTGCGCCGCCATGAGGGCGCAATCGAAGATGAATTCAGCGCAGAAATCGCGGTCACTAACGGCATCGATGCTGTTGTACACGATATCGATAAAGCCAAGCTGCCGGCTCGTGCTCTCCCTGTCGATGGCCAGCGTCGAGCCCGCAATGGCCCCGGCGCCGAGCGGCGAGGCATTCAGGAGGCTGCGGCAGTTCCGCAGCCGCATGAAGTCACGCTCGAGCTGCTCGACGAAGCTCAGCAGGTAAGCGGCGATGACGACGGGCTGTGCCCGCTGCATGTGCGTATATGCGGGCATCAGGTCCTCCGTGTGCTTGCCCGCCAGTTGCACGAAGGCATTCTGCAGGGCGACGATCTTGGCCTGCATGGTCTCGATCTCGTCGCGCAGCCACAGGCGGATGTCGGTGGCGACCTGATCATTGCGGCTGCGGGCGGTGTGCAACTTTTGTCCCGGCTCGCCGATCCGCTTGATCAGGGCCGCCTCGATGGCCATGTGAATATCCTCGCACGACTTGTCGAACTCGAATCGCCCCGCCTCGATGTCCTCGCTGATTGCGACGAGCCCATCCTTGATGGCCTTGAGCTCCGGCTGCGTGATGAACTTCTGTTCCGCGAGCATCGTCGCATGAGCGATGGAGCCGACAATGTCATACTTGTACAATCGCTTGTCGTAGGACAGGGATTCAACGTAATCGACCGTCAACTCGTCCGGCTTGGCGGCCAGACGTTTCTCCCAGCTTCTCTGCGTATCCGTCATAAATCATCCATCATCAATTATCAATCATCAATGGTCACGGGCTCTCCCGGCGGACGCGTTCGGCCATCGCCCGGCCCAGGGCGTGACATTGCTCCAACTGTTCCGGCGTCGCGGTAAACTTGGCCTCTACCACTGGCTCGACCAGCTCCAGCTTATTCTGCTCAACGAAGTCCCGCAAGCCTTTGACCGCGCCGGCGGACCAGCCGTAGCTGCCGAAGATGCCGACCACGCGGTTCATGAGCCGCTTGCCGCTGAGCGACCTGAGCAACGTGTCCATCAGCGGGAACACGCCGGTGTCATACGTCGGGCTGCCCAGAACGAGGCCCTTGTATCGCCACGCGTCACGAATGATATAGGATGCGTGGCTCTTCGAGACATCGTGGGCGCGGATGGTTCTGACGCCGCCATCGGCGACGCCACGCTCGACCGCTTCCGCCATCCTCGCCGTCGCGCCGTACATCGAGCCGAACGCCACGACGACGCCCGGCTCGGTCTCCTGCCGGCTCCAACGGTCGTAATAGTCGATGATGTGCCGGGGCTGGCTTCGCCAGATAGGACCATGGGCGGAGGCAACGACCTTGATATCCAGGCTGCCGACCTTCTGGATGGCCTTCTGCACCATCGGCGAGTACTTGCCAATGATGTTCGAGAAGTACCGCAGGATTTCGTCCTCGAAATAGTGGATGTCCACCTCGTCGTCAAAGATGCCGCCTTCGAGCGTGCCGAACCCACCGAACGCGTCGCCCGAGAACAGGATGCCGTCCGCCGCCTCGAAGGTCATCATCGTTTCCGGCCAGTGCACCATGGGCGTCAGGAGGAATCGCAGCTTGTGCCGGCCCAGATCGATCTCCTCGCCATCCTGAACCACCCGGGTGTCCCCGGTCCCGTACAAGTCCTTGACGAACTCGGCCGTCTTGCGGTTGCCCACGACCTGCATCGCCGGAAAGGCCTCCTTCAGGATGGGCACGGTGCCGGAGTGGTCCGGCTCGATGTGATTGACCACGAGATAATCGATTCCCCGCCCCGGCCCGAGCAGACGCTTGAGCTTCCTTAGATACCCGTAGGCCGACTGGTCCTTGATCGCATCGATCAACGCGACTTTCTCGTCGAGGATGAGATAGGAGTTGTAGGAAATCCCCCGTGGAATGGGCCAGATAGCCTCGAATAATGGTGTGAGACGGTCATTCACACCAACCCAATAGACATCCTTGACTATGGGTATCCCGTTCTGCACACTACTACCTCCCCTTTCACAAACCATCCTGCATCTGCCATCTCTCAGACCCCTGCCGCCTCGTAATACTCGTACGATAGCCCAAACCCCTCCCATCGTCAACCAAAACCCCCTGCGCCTTGAGCAGACGCATAGTCTTGTTGTGACTGTAAGTCGTGACCGCCCCGGCAGTCTTCCGCATGTCAGGATTCATGAAGCCATTAGAGGCAGGGTCCCTCGTGCAAAACGAAGCCAATTCGCATGCGGGCGGATGAGCAGTAACTGCTGTTTGGAGACAGAGTTGTGGAGGGGACTACGGAGTGTGCCTGGCAAAAACAAAGTCAATTGCAGAGCAGGCTTGCCTGCCGGGCGCAGATGGCGTATCCTGCGCGGGTCGATGGACCCGCACATCGGCGGGTCGGAATTGATCTTAGATTGGATGGGTAGTGCATGGATTCGCTCTTAATTACGAATTGCAGACTCTATGACGCAACGGAAACCACCGCGGACTCTTGTGTCCTTATCCGCGACGGGAAGGTTGCCCGTGTCGGGCGTGCGACCAAGAACATGAAGGCGGACAAGGTGCTGGATGCACAGGGACGCATCCTTGCGCCCGGGCTGATCGATGTGCATATCCAGGGTGCCGGAGGCGCGGATGTGCTCGATGCCACGCCGGAGGCCCTGACGACGATCTCACGGACGTGTGCACGGTTCGGCGTGACGAGTTTCCTGGCCACGACGGTGTATCGGCCGGGACAGGACAATCGCCATCTTGAGGTGGCCGCCGAGTGCACCGGCCATGATCTCGGCGGGGCCCACCTGCTCGGCGTGCATCTGGAGGGGCCGTTCATCTCCCTCGAAAAGAGGGGCATGATCCTGCCGACGTGCATTACGGGGCCGTCGCTGCTCGCCCTGGGCGACATTTATGCCCTGCTCGGCGGCAGCCTCAGGATGATGACCGTGGCGCCGGAGCTGCCCGGCGGCCCGGATATCATCAAGGCCCTCGCGGACCACAAAACGATCCCCTCGTTCGGACATTCGAACGCGACATACGACCAGGCGATGCAGGGTTTCGACGCGGGTATCGCGCACGTCACTCACCTGTTCAACGCCATGCCCTCGCTGCACCATCGCGCCCCCGGGCCACTGGCGGCGATCTTCGAGCGGCCCGACGTCACGTGCCAGGTGATCACCGATGGCGTCCACATCCACCCGTCCGTCGTCCGGCTTGCGTATGACGCGTTAACTTCCCGGCGTTTCATCACGATCACGGACGGCATGCAGGCGATGGGACTTCCCGACGGCCAATACGTCTACAACGGCATCGAGTACGAGGCGAAGGACGGCGCCGCCCGGTACAAGAACGGCACACTGATCGGGACAGCCGTCGGCCTGAACCAGATGCTCGCTCGTCTCATCCGCTTCACCGGCTGCCCGCTCGCGACGGCCATCAAGACCGCGACCCGAAACCCCGCAGAGATACTAGGCCTGGCGGACACCAAGGGAGCCATATCGAGCGGCAAAGACGCCGATCTCGTGGTGCTCGACAACGACCTCTCTGTACACGCCACCATCGTCGGCGGACAGATCGTATATGAAAGCCCAAAAGGCGACACCGCCACCCCGGCAACGTGATTTCACTCCGACAAGTTGCCTTCGGTGATAGAGCGATTCAGCCGCTCGCGATCCACCGGCGCATCGACGAGGACATTGTCTGTAAACAGGATGCGGGAACTCTGCTTCCCGTCCGCGGCAAACGCCTTGGGTCTGAGAGAGGAAAACAGGTTTCCGACGACGGCCACGTCCGCGGCGCCATCGAGGGTCAGTCCGGAAGCCGACCTGTCATTCGCCGCACGCACGATCTGTCCTCCGCCGATGTAGCTGTCGGAGAAGTTGTTGCCGCAGACGACGATCCGCCCGCTGTCGGGGCCGATGCGGACGGCGTCCCTCTGCACGATCGTGAACGTGTTCGCACTGACGGTGCACCCGTGAGCGCCCCGCAGGTCGATGCCGCCGGTCACCTCGTGCGCAATGACGTTGGCGCTGAGGGTGATGCCGTAGCAGTTGCGATCCAGGACGATGGCTGTGCCGTTGCACTCCTCGATCATGTTGCCCGAGACCACGGAGCCGTAGGTGTTCTCGATGACGACGCCGTCGCGGAGGTGATCGTCGATGTTGTTGCCGGTCATGCACAGGTTGAACCCATCGACAAAGCGGACCGCGTCGAGGTTCTCTTCGAACTGATTGGCCGCGACCACGACATCATGGCAGCCGACGGCGTAGAGCCCGCTCTTCTTGTTGTACGTGATCAGGGAATCACAGATGCGAGGGTCTTCATAGCAATGATGCAGGTGGATGCCGTCGCCGCCATGGTAGCTGACCGTGAGGCCCTGAATGAAGACCTCGTTGATGCGGCGAGCCTCGATTCCGTGGCCGCTCTTCTCGTTGCCGGTCAGCCGGAAATCCGCCAGCCGCACGCGCCACAGCTCGGCCTTACGATCACCCCCGCCGCTCGGATGTTGCACGATGATCGCACTGGCGCCGCTGGTATTGATGTTTTTGATGTGCGTAGCCGTCCCGGCCCCTTCGATGAGCACGTCGCCGACGGTGATCTTCAGAGGCTCCTCGATCTCAAACGTGCCGGGCGGCAGGCGAACCACGCCCCCGGTTGCAGGCAGTGCATCGATCGCCGCCTGGAGGCTCGGATACCCGGACGCGTCAATCACTCGCCCCGCGCCGGGAAGCCTCATATCAGTTGCGCCAAGAAGGTGGGTTGCAAGCGCTATGGCTGCAAAGGAAGGGATCAAAACGGCAATCCATCGAGATGCTTTCATGGCATGACTCCTCTCTCTGTGTTCTATTGCGATGCCACTCACTCAATGAGATCACGTAGCCCGGCACGTATCCGCCAAGATCGACAGTGCTTCATCGATATCGCCGGTCGCTATGCCATAATGCGTGACGGCTCGCAGGCGGTTCGGGCCAACGCTCAGAATCTTCAGCCCGCGGCGGGTGGCTTCCTTCGCAAATTCGTCGGCATACGGCTTGTCCCGAAGCAGGTCGAAATAGACGATATTCGTCTGGACGCGGGCGGGGTCGATGGATAGGCCTTCGATGCCGACGACCCCCACAGCCAATCGCCTGGCGTTGTCGTGATCCTCTTGAAGTCTGTCGATCATCTCGGTCAGAGCGACAATGCCCGCGGCGGCGATGATGCCGGCTTGGCGCATGCCGCCTCCTAGGATCTTGCGGGTGCGACGCGCCTCGGCGATGAACTCGCGGGACCCGCAAATGACGGAGCCGACCGGTGCAGCCAAACCCTTGGACAGACAGAAACTGAGCGAATCCGCATCGCGGGTCAGTTCCCTCACGCCGACGCCCAGTGCGACGGCGGCATGGAAGATGCGTGCGCCGTCGAGATGCAGGGCGAGGCCGCGACGCCGCGCCAGATTGCCGACCTGAGTCATGTACTCGGGAGTCAGGACTGCCCCGCTGCAGCGGTTGTGCGTGTTCTCCAGGCAGATCAGGCGGGTTCGCGGGAAGTGGACGTTGTCCGACCGGATGGCCGCCTCGATGTCCTGCAGGCGCAGGGTTCCGTCCGGCTGGTTAGGGACAGTGCGGGGATGGATGCCGCCCAACGCGGCCGCTCCACCCGCCTCGTAAAGGAAGCTGTGGCAGAGGTCGCCAAGGATGATCTCGTCACCGCGGCCGCAGTGCGTCAGGATCGAAACCAGGTTGCCCATCGTCCCGCTGACCACCAGCAGGGCCGCCTCCTTGCCAAACCGCTCCGCGGCCATCTGCTCGAGCCTGTTGACCGTGGGGTCCTCACCGAAGACATCATCCCCAAGCTCGGCGTGATGAATCGCCTCCCGCATCTGCGGCGAGGGAAGTGTTACAGTATCGCTGCGAAGATCAATCGTTCTCATCTTGCATTTCCTGTTCGAAGGGAGTTCGCCGGCGGCTGTCGCCGTTTGCACTCGTCCTAAGGTAATTGACCTGTGTCCGCTCGTCAACGGTTGAATCCCGCGTGCCAATTCCGGCTTCCATCCGGAGCGAGAAGAGTCTATCATGAGGTCGTATGATCGTGCTGAAGGTTCTATATATAGCCGGTGGTCTTCTGTTTCTGCTGTCGGTGGCCGCACATGTCTACGTGCGAGCCCGTTTGCGCCCGCAGGACGACTCCGAACTGGACGACTACTATTATGAGTCTGAGGATCAGCATCCGGGATACGCACGGTACACCAGATGGCTGCGTATTACACTCAGCGGGGCAGCCCTTGGCATCCTGCTGCTGTTTCTGGTATTTATAGTCTGAGATGTGCGCCTGCCTCCGGCAGATGGTGGCGCAACTGCTATTCAGATATTATGTCAGGGGGGAAGCATCATGGCCTTGAAAACTCTCGGGATTTCCACGAGCCCGCGACCGAACGGCAACACCGACCTGCTGCTTCGGCGAGCCCTTCTCGGGGCCGAGTATGCAGGCTCAGAGACCGAATACCTGCGGCTTTGCGACTACAAGCTTGACGGATGCAGCGAATGTTACGCCTGTTACACGACCGGCTCCTGCGAGATAAGCGACGACTACAATCAGATCCAGCAGAAGTTGCTCGCGGCAGACCGGCTCATCTTTGCCACGCCCGTGTTCTTCATGACCGTATGCGCACAAGCCAAGCTCCTGATCGACCGGGGCCAATGCCTCTGGATACGGAAGACCGTGCTGGGCAAGCCTCTCTTCGAGCCGAAGCGCGACCGGCGAGGGATGATCATCGCGGCAGGAGGGTCCGGGAGCAAGCGGCAATTCGATTGCGTGCGCCGTCCGACGGAATCCTTCTTCGACTACCTCGAAGTGAGCCATGCAAGCAGCCTGTTCGTCAGCCAGGTGGACGAAAAGGGTGCGGTACTGAAGCGTCCGGAGGCCCTGGCGGAAGCCTTCCGGCTGGGACGCGAGCTCGCCGGCAGCGAGGAGCCGGTCCCCGAGGAGCCTGTGTGCGTGGAGTTGTTGTGAACGACTGTGGCTGTGGTGGAACCGCAGAGCGTGCCTGTGCAAGATCGGTGTGGCCCGGAAATGACAAAGGTTGACGGCCTTCCGAGGCCGTCAACCTTGCGCTTTTTCATTGCCCCTGTGCGAGCATTGTGTTCCCACTCGGACCATCACGGCTGGAGCCGTCGGGACCGAGCGAGAGCTATTCGAACGCGATGCCCAATCCTATACTGGCATCGTGAAGTGTTCTCTGGCGGTCCACTCGAACGACACGGCCTTTCTTAATGCGGGCGTATTGCCCCTTCTCACTGGCCAGCGTATCGGTTCGAGGGAAGTTCAGTTCCACGATACTGCCCGCCCGAACGGGCATGGTGATCGGAACGGTGATAAAGACGCCAGTCCTGCTGATGTTGGCGCTGCGGCCATTGAAGAAGCGTCCAGCTTCCGGCAGCCATACACTGACCGGCCACACGAGATCCGTCCGTTGTTCCCTGCGTTGCTCTACTACTGTCTCCATAGTTTGCATCTCCTTTTGCGATCTCCTTTTGCGATCTCCTTTTGCGATCTCCTATGCAGTGCGAGTATCGGCACGGACACGATGGGTGGCTTAACATGCGGGACCGGAATATTCTCACCCATCCGAGATTTTTCGAGCCCCTCCCGTGGCACACGCATGCGCTTCGCTTTTATGGGCCGATTCCCACCTATGACCGCTGATTTTCTCCCTTCGCCTGAAAAGCTGCACCGTCCGGCAGTTATATCGGACGCAGGAGGAGGTCGGTCAATCGCATGAGCAGCCTTGCATACCGCCACCGAACCAATGATTCGCCAACCGGAATACTCGCCAAATCTCTAACTGACTTGCAGCGTCCCCCCAGTTTGTGTATTGTGAGGTTATGACAGCCAAAATCATCACAATCCATGGCCAGCCGGGAGATTTGGACCGCATCAGGGAGGCGGCGACTGTTATTGATGCAGGTGGCCTGGTGGCTTTTCCTACGGAGACTGTGTACGGGATTGCCTGCCGTGCGAAATCAGACTCACTTGCACGGCTCAACGAGGTCAAAGGCAGAGGCGCAGATAAGCACTACACGCTGCACATCGGACAGGTCGAGGAATACCACCGGTACGTTCCCCACACCGGTCTGCGCCGAGAAACTCGCCCGGCAGGCATGGCCGGGGCCTTTGACACTCGTGTTCACGCTGGAGCCGTCGGATATAGTGGACAGGAAGAACTGGCTCGACACCGACGCCGTTGAGGTGCTCTACAGGAACAACTCCATCGGGATTCGCTGCCCCGATCATCCCGTGGCATCATTGCTGCTGCGATCAGTGAACGGTCCGGCCGTTGCCCCAAGCGCCAATCTCTCCGGACAGGAACCGGCCGTCAATGCCGATCAGGTCGTTTCCCAGCTGTCTGACCGCGTCGATGTGATTCTGGACGGCGGTCCCTGCAAGTACGGCACGAGCAGCACGGTCGCTGCCGTCGGCGCGGGGCGTCGAGGTGCTTCGCGAGGGCATCTATTCCCAGGAGCAGTTGCAGGCTATGTCGCAGGTAGTCTTCCTGTTCCTCTGCACGGGCAACACCTGTCGCAGCCCGATGGCCGAGGGGCTCTTCCGCAAGCACCTCGCGGAAAAAATCGGCTGCGGCATTGACGAGCTTGACCAGTTCGGGTATAAGGTGTTTTCCGCAGGCACGATGGATATGGCTGGCATGCCGGCCAGCACCGAGGCCGTCTTGGCGTGTGAACCCAAAGGAGTGGATCTCGCCGACCACAGGAGCCGGCGGTTAACTCGGTCGCTTGTGGAAACGAGCGATCGCATATTTGGCATGGCCCGTTCCCATTGTGAATATGCCATCTTTCTTTCGCCGGAAGCGGAGAGCAAGTGTTCGTTGCTGGCGGGGGATCACGAGATCCCGGATCCAATCGGGCGGCCTCAGGAGTATTTTGACGATTGTGCGAGTCTCATTGAGGACGCCGTCAAAGCAAGAGTTCGTGAGCTGGTATTATGAAGGTAGCAGTCGGAAGTGATCATCGAGGATTCGATGCGAAACAGGTGGTCAAGGCCCTGATCGTCCAGATGGGACATGAGTGCGTTGACTTCGGGACGGACGGAACAAGCCCCGTGGACTACCCGGACCTGGCGTTTGTGGTTGCCAAGGCGGTTTCCGCCAAGCAGGTGGACCGGGCGATTCTCATTTGTGCCACCGGGTTGGGCATGAGCATCGCGGCCAACAAAGTCAAGGGGATTCGGGCTGCCTTGTGCCACGATGAGCTGAGCGCAAAGATCGCGCGCGATCATAACGATACGAATATTCTGTGCCTTTCAGGCGACCAGATCGGAGAGGTGCTGCTGCGCAAGACCGTGGAAGCCTGGATCAGCACCGAATTCAGCGGCGGACGCCATCAACGGCGCGTCAATAAGATCACAGCGATCGAGGAAGGGCGAGATCCGCGCGAAGTGAAGAACGGATAAGCCCTCAGAGCCCCATACCACGACCCCCACTGTCATTCCCGTGAAGAGCCTGCGTGCGACCTGATCGAGCCGGAATCGCCTCGTGGAACAGGCACGTCAGTCTATTCAAGCTTCTGCTGAAGCTGCTGCAACACCGAACGGATGGACGCCATCTGGTCCTGCAACTCGACCATCTGCTGCGTCTGGCTCTTGAGTTTCTCGGTGAGCTGGTCGATCCTGGTCTGGGCGGTGGCCGCATCTGCGCGAGCCGCATCACGTGCCTTCGTCAGGGCCGTAACCTGTTTCTCCAGTGTGCCGCACGACGTCGTCAATTCGTCCACTCGCTTCTGTAGATCGCTTCGGGCGGTGCCAAGCTCCTCGACCTTCGCCGACAGCTCGTCCCGGGATTTCGTAAGGTCTTGAAGCTGCCCTTGGAGCTTGGTATTGGTCTGCGTCGAATCGGCCAGCGCCGAATCCGTCTTATCAAGCTCCTGCTTGAGTTTCGTTACGTCCTGCTGGAGAAGGTCTCGCTCGTTCTTCGTCGCATCGAGGGAGGTCTTGAGTTGCTGGACCTGGCTGTTGAGGTCGGTCTTGCTGCTGCCCGCTCCACCGCAGCCGCCGAGAAGCAGGAAACCGCTCACCACCACCATCCATCCGGCCGTACCTTTACCCTTCATCATTCCGCTCCTCCTTTCCGATTTGGCCGAGCCAAACCATGACCTGACGAATCATTCGCCGGTTTCCGAACCGGCCGGCTCAAGGCAAACCAGCACCCTCGTTCTGGTATCTCCTTCGGCCACTGGGCAGGATACAGCACCCCCCCGCCGCAGGTCAAGCATTTTCCACGATTGAAAGCTCCATGGGGTGTACAGAAATGAAGCAAACGCGCGCAACTATGCAATTGACAGGGACTTACACCTTTGCCACGGAAGAGCTGCGGCGAGAGGCTCCAGGCCGGCCTGTACTGGCGATTCGCTGACTCACACTCTTACGGCCCTTCGTGAGGCACCCGGCGCCAACCGAGCGCCACTTGCGATACCGGCTCTCCAGCAGATCATCAATGCTCATTCGCTGCAGTTCCGCCAGGGCCTTGGCAATATACGTTTCGACATTGTAGATGGTATCGTGCACGTTGCGGTGGGCGCCGCCGATAGGTTCGGGGATAGTAGCGTCAACAAGGCCGAGCTTCTGGAGGTCTTTGCTGGTCAGCTTGAGCGCCTCCGCCGCATCCGGGGCCTGTGAGCCGTCGCGCCAGAGAATGGCAGCGCAGCCCTCGGGGGAGATGACGGAATAGTAGGCGAACTCCAGCATGGCCAGGCGATCCCCAACAGCGATGCCCAGCGCCCCGCCCGAGCCCCCCTCTCCAATACAGATGCACAGGATCGGCACCCTCAGGCGCGACATTTCCGCCAGATTGACTGCGATCGCCTGGGCCTGTCCGCGTTCTTCGGCGCCGATGCCCGGATAGGCCCCGGGGGTGTCAATCAGCGTTACGACGGGCAGGCCGTACTTCTCGGCGAACTTCATCTTCGCCAGTGCCTTGCGGTAACCCTCCGGATTCGGGCAACCGAAGTTGCAGGCCACCTTCTCCTTGATGGTCCTGCCCTTGTTCTGCCCGATGATGAGCACCCTGTTGCGGGCAATCTGGCCGATGCCGGTGAGAATAGCGCGATCGTCGCCGAAGCAGCGATCCCCGTGCAGTTCCCGAAAGTCCTTCACCATCAGGTTCAGGTAATCTGTAAGAAGAGGTCTCTGGGGATGGCGAGCGACTTGCACCGTCTGCCAGGCCGTCAGGCTGGAGTAGATACGCTTCAGTTCCGCGATCCGGTCCTTCTCGATGCGGCGAATCTCCGTAGAGTAATCGATTCCCTTCCGGGCACTTATCGCCCGGAGTTCATCGATCTGCAGCTCCAGATGCGCTACTTTCTGCTCGAAATCCAGATAGCCGCCATTGTTCAGCCTGTTGCCTTCGGTCGCCATACCTCTGTCGGATCATCCTGTTCGAATGAATGTCGCAGGACCCTGCGTATCGACCCTTATCTGCTCACAAAAAAACTGTCCACGCGGTAAGCGGGACAGGCTCTCTTTCGCCGTATCCATCGGCACTCGTTTCAATCGCCAGATGCTACCATTTCAGCACAGCAAATCCAAGAAAAAAATTGACATCGAGGGGCTCGGGCCTTACTTTAACAGGCAGGTTGATTGCCCATATTCCTCTCTAAGACCTTGTAAATGCAACAGTTACGAAATATCTCTGTCGTCGGGTTAGGTTTGCTGGGCGGTTCGATTGCGCTGGCGGCACGGCAGCGGCTGCCCGGCGTACGAGTGATCGGCTACAGCCACCGGGCCTCGACCCGGGCCAAAGCCAGAGATCTGGGCGTCGGGACCGAGATCGCTGATGATCTGGCGGCCGCCGTTGGCACTGCCGACCTGGTGATCCTGGCGACCCCGATTTTCACATTCGAGGGGTACTTCGCCGAGATCGCAAAGCACGTTTGCCCCCGCTGCATCGTCACCGACGTAGGCTCTACAAAGGTCATGCCGCACCAGTGGGCCGAGCGTCAACTGGACAAACGGGCCCGCTACGTAGGCTCGCATCCTGTGGCCGGCTCCGAGCAGAAAGGGGTGGAGTTTGCCAGGGATGACCTGTTCTACCAGGCACGCTGTATCCTGACCACCACGCAAACGACGGATCGCGCTGCGGTCAAACCGCTCAAGGCCTTCTGGTCGGCCCTCGGCTGCTCTATTCAGGTCATGGACCCGGTAGAACACGATCGGATCTTCGCCAACATCAGCCATGTGCCCCACGTATTAGCTGCGGGGCTCGTCAATGCCAGCGATAACGGTGACATGAAATTCGCCGGCAAGGGGTTTCTCGACAGCACGCGGATTGCATCGGGCCCCCCCACCGTCTGGACCGACGTGCTGATGGCCAACAGCGAGAATATCGCCAGCGGAATAGAGCGGACTATTGCCGAGTTGGAGAGACTGCAGAAGGCCATCCGAAGCAATGCAAGAGAGGAAATCGAACGGCTGCTTGCGGCCGCCCAGGAGAAGCGAGCTGCACTCGTCAAGTACAAGATCCGAAGGAAGGAACTACTCTCGTGAGACAATGGCGTGTTGAGGTTTTCAGCCGGCCCGGCGTACCGGATGTACAGGGCAACAATGTGCTGGAAGATATTCGCGAGTTAGGCATCACCTCCATCGAAGTAGTCCAGTCGGCCAGGGTCTTTCTGATCGAAGCCGATTTCGACCAGAGCTTTGCGGAGCGCGTCGCAAAAGAACTCCTGGCGGATCCCGTCTGTGAGGAATATCACATCGGGCGAAGCGGCCCGCCGCCGGGATTGGCCAAGGCAACGCTGGTCGAAGTGCACCTCAAGAGCGGCGTCACCGACCCGGTCGCCGAGTCGGTGATGGCGGCGATTGCGGATATGGGCGCCGCGCCGGCCGGGGTGCGTACGGCCCGCAAGTACGTCCTCCTGGGCGACATCAAGGCCAGCCAGATCGACACCGTCGCCAGGAAGATCCTGGCCAACGACGTCATTGAGGACGTGGTGATCGGCGATGAGGCCGAGCCGCCAAGCCCCCACTTGAAGCCGTACGAGCTGAATATCACCACCTGGCCCATTCGCGACCTCGACGACGCCGGGCTGGAGACGCTCAGCAAGGACAAGGACCTCTTTCTGAATCTTGTCGAGATGAAGACGATTCAGGAGTACTATCGGAAGATCGGCAGGGAGCCGACCGATATCGAGCTGGAGTCACTGGCACAGACCTGGAGCGAGCACTGTGTCCACAAGACGCTCAAGAGCGCGGTGGACATGACGACCAATGGCGAGCAGATCCACTTCAACAATCTGCTCAAGGAGACGGTGTTCAAGGCCACGCAGGAGCTCAATAAGCCGTGGTGCATCTCGGTCTTTGCCGATAACGCCGGCGTCGTGGAGTTCGACGACGATTCCGCCGTGTGCTTCAAGGTGGAGACCCACAATCACCCCTCGGCGCTCGATCCGTATGGCGGCTCTGCGACGGGCATCGGCGGCGTCATTCGCGACCCGATGGGGACAGGCATGGGCGCCCGGCCAATCGCCAACACCGATATCTTCTGCTTCGGCGAGCCCGACAAGAGCCTCGACGAGATTCCCAAGGGTGTGCTGCACCCGCGGCGAATCATGAAGGGTGTGGTCTCCGGCGTGCGTGACTACGGCAACCGCATGGGCATCCCGACGGTCAACGGGGCGATCTACTTCGACGACCGGTACATGGCCAATCCGCTGGTGTACTGCGGCAACATCGGCATCATGGACAAAACCAAGGCCTTCAAGCACCCGCAGAGCGGCAACCTGATCGTGGTGGTCGGCGGACGGACCGGCCGTGATGGAATCCACGGCGCGACCTTCTCCAGCGGCCAGATGACCCACGAGTACGAGACGATCTTCTCGCACGCCGTCCAGATCGGCAACGCAATCACCGAAAAGAAAATGCTGGACGTGCTCGTCCAGGCGAATCAGACCGGCCTGTACGAGGCGATCACGGACTGCGGCGCAGGCGGGCTCAGCAGCGCCGTCGGAGAGATGGGCCAGGACCTCGGCGCCGAGGTGGACCTGGAGAAAGTCCCGCTCAAGTACACCGGACTCAACTACACGGAAATCTGGATCAGCGAGGCCCAGGAACGCATGGTGATCGCCGTCAAACCCGAGAATCTCGAAGCGATCCAGGAGATTTTTGCCAGCGAGAACGTCGAGTCCACCGTCATCGGCCGGTTCACGAACGACAAGCAGCTTCGCCTGCGGTACAACGGGCAACAGGTGGGCGAGATGGACATGGAATTCCTCCACGAGGGAGTCCCCAAGTACAGCCGGCAGGCCGTATGGCAGCGGCAAGTGCTCGGCGAGCCGAGTCTGCCGGAGAAGGACAACTACAACGATGATCTGTTGAAGATCCTGTCCTCTTACAACGTCGCCAGCAAAGAGTGGGTGATCCGCCAGTACGACCATGAGGTCCAGGGCGGCTCGGTCATCAAGCCGCTGGTGGGTGTGGCCAACGATGGCCCGAGCGATGCCGCCGTGATCCTGCCGAAAATCGATTCGCGGCGCGGGCTGGCCATCAGTTGCGGCATGAACCCGCTGTACGGCGACATCGATCCGTATTGGATGGCTCTCGCGGGAATCGATGAAGCCATCCGCAACCTGATCTGCGTCGGCGGCCGGATGGATCGCATCGCATTGCTCGACAACTTCTGTTGGGCCAAGTGCACCGACCCCGAGGTCTTAGGCACCCTCGTGCGGGCGGCCCAGGCCTGCTACGACGGCGCCATGGCCTTTCAGGCCCCCTTCATCTCAGGCAAGGACTCCCTGAATAATGAGTTCGTCTGCGAGGACGGCACGGTGATCCGCATCCCTCCCACCCTGCTGATCAGCGCCATGTCGCTCGTGGATGACGTTGAAAAGTGCGTGACGATGGATGCTAAGAGACCCGGCAACCTTCTCTTCGTCGTGGGCCGGACGCACAATGAGCTTGGCGGCTCGCACTACTACAAGGTCCACGGCCAGCTCGGCGCCAATGTGCCGAGGCTCGACCTGAGTCTGGCGCCCCGGATCGCCCAGCGGCTCGCGGCCGCTATCGCCGAGGGACTTGTCGCGAGTTGCCACGATTGTTCCGAGGGCGGCCTCGCCGTGGCCTTGGCCGAGATGGCGTTTGCGGGCGGACTGGGCATTGAGGCGGACCTGCGAGGCCTTCCCATGAGCAGCGACTGCTCTCGTACCGACGCCCAGTTGTTCAGTGAATCGAACTGCCGGTACATCGTGGAGGTCACTCCCGAGAACTACGACACGTTCGCCAAACGGATGCTGAACCTGCCCTTTGGACAGCTCGGCGAAGTGACCACTGAATCCAAACTGGTCATCCGGTCCGGACAGGGCAGGAACATCGTGGACGCGAATATCGAGATTCTGAAGGAAGCTTGGCAGAGAACGTTTGATTGGCGATAGCAGACTAAATCCACGAGTTATGACTTGCTGGGTGTATCCCGGCCACGCCTGGGCATGCGTGAGCAAATCGAAAATCGTAAATTGTAAATTGTAAATCACAAGAGGATCTGCGATGACACAGGTTCGAGCCATAGTAGTGCGAGCGGCAGGGACGAATTGCGACGCGGAGACCCAGTATGCACTGGAGCTGGCGGGCGCCAAGGCGGACCGGGTCCATGTCAACCGGATGATTGAGGAGCCGGCGGTGCTCGATCAGTATCACATCCTCGTCTTCCCGGGGGGATTCAGCTATGGCGACGACGTGGCGGCCGGCCGAATTCTCGCCAACCAGGTCGCGCACCACCTGCCGGAGCGAATCCGTAAGTTCATCGACGACGGCAAGCTCGTGCTCGGGATCTGCAACGGCTTCCAAGTGCTGGTCAAGACGGGCATCCTTCCCGGCAACGGCGGCTTTCGACAGGAGGATGTCACCATCACCTGTAACGACAGCGGCAAGTACGAGGACCGCTGGGTGTATCTGTCGCCGCAGACCAGCCGCTGCGTGTTCCTCGAACCCGAGCGTCTGATCTATGTGCCTGTGGCTCATGGAGAAGGCAAGATCATCGCGAAAGACTATGACACCCTGCAGAAGCTTGTTTCGGAGGGCTACGTCGCGTTCAAATACGTGAACGAAAATGGAGAGGAAGGCCCCTACCCCATCAATCCCAACGGCTCAATGGCGTCCATCGCAGGCCTGACGGACAGCACCGGCCGGATTCTCGGCCTCATGCCGCATCCCGAGCGGTTCGTCCGACGGACCCAGCACCCACACTGGACGCGCCGCGGAGAAGACCTCGACCCGGACGGCATCAAGATCTTCCGCAACGCCGTCCGGTACATCACGAGCAATCTGCTTCAGCCGTGCACCGCATAGAGCACAGCGCTCGGCACACCACCAAAGCAATCCGACAGGATCTGCCCGCAGGCATGGTGCGCCCAACCTGAACACTTTCAGTCGGCCATAACACCGCCTCTGGCAATCGCTGCGCGATGCGCCGCGCATCATCAGTTGTGACCTTATCTACCCTGTGGGGATACGCCACCCTGTGAATCAGGAGAACACTGATTGTCGCCGCTTCTCACTTGGATTCCAATCGACGAATGAGGAAGGCATGGAATGAAGGATGGAGAATGCGACGCGATAACCTCATCAGGATCGCATCAATCACGGGGAAAGGAGGTGAGACTGGGAGGTGAAACGCACAGAGAAGACTCTACGAGAAGGTTCGCGCAGATATTTGGCGGACTTGAATGATAACGTTGAGAATCCATGAGTAATGAAGGAGTAAACGATGGCAACGCTTGGAAATCGGAGTTTCATGCCGGTATGCACGGCCCTGGCAACAGGTTTCCTCGTTGTCGCGGCTGGAATGGCAGGCAATGCCGGACAGAACCAGCAACAGTTCAATGATCAGACATCAGAACAGCCGGGATTCCAATCCGACAACCAGATGGGATCACAGGACCAGCAGTCCGGCACCCAGGTGCCACAACAGCCGGGCTATCAGCGCGGCGGGCAGATGGGCACACAAGGCCGGCAGGGTATGCAGGCCAACAGAAATCAGCAACTGGAAAAACAGGTGGCCAGCCGGCTTCGCGATCAGGGACTCGGTCAGCAGGGCCAGCTCCTCGTCCTGGCGGTGGGCAACCGCGTCATTCTGCTCGGAGCAACACCCGATCAGAATGAAAAGCAGCAGGCGGAGCAGATCAGCCTGCAGGTGTCCGGCGTGGGACAGGTGGATAACCGCATTGTCGTGCTCAGCCAGGCAAGGCGCAAGAGCGACACCCAGCTCCAGCAGGACATTCGGCAGCAGTTGAGCCGCCTTCCTAACGGCATGGGCCGGAATATCCAGGTCCAGGCCCGCAATGGACGCATCATTCTTCGTGGACAGGTAAACGACTGGATCGCCATGGCCGATGCGATTCACGCCGCATTCAATGCCGGCGCCTCCTACATCGTGAGCCAGATCACGACGGGCCAGATGGACCGCGGCTATGGACGCATGGGCACGGATCAAGGTCGCGGCCAGACGGGCCAAGGCCGCTACGGCGCCGGTCAGCAGAGCCAGGGTGGTTATGCAGCCGGTCAGCAGGATCGGTCTCGGTACGTAGCCGATTGGCAAGATCAGAGCCGTTCCAGCACGAGCCGGCAGAGTCAACAGGATCAGTACGGGCAGTACGGATACCAGGCCCCGAGCACGTACGACCAGGACCAGCAGTACGATCGCTGATGACAGGTCCCGCTACCAGAGCGACATGGATCGTGGCAGGACCGGTCAATACGGTCGCATGACCGGCCGCGATCGTTGGCGGCAAACCAGTGAAGATCATCGCCAGGAGCAGGAGTTGACCTCCGGACTGAAGAGCGATATCCAGGGTCTTGAGGATGTCACCGTGCTCGTGGCGGGCAACAAGGTATTCCTCTTTGGCAGGGCGCAGAATCAGAACGACAAGGATCAGGCCACCTCGCTGGCCAAGGAAATATCCGGCATCCAGCGAGTCCAGAACAACCTGATTGTGTCGACCAGAGGAATGCAGAGGCAGGACGATTCCACCGTCAGAACCAACATCACAGAGGAGCTGCAGTCGAGCCCGTTCCTGGAGAATGCGGACAGGGTTCGCGTCAGCGTTCGCAATGGTACAGCCACGCTGAGCGGGCAAGTCGATAGTTTCGGAGAACTTGTTGCCGCAATCAACAGCGTCTATGAAGCCGGGGCCACGTCTGTCCGGAACCGGATTACAATCAGCGGCCAGACGACTCCGGGACGCGAGGGCGAAGGCTCCTATCCGTCTTACGGCTACGGCACCGACCAGTCCACAAGTGGTAGAGTCGGCACTCAGGGTAGTACATCGGATCAGTCTACGAGCGACGGATACACTACGCAAAACGTGGTGTACCAGACCCGCGGAGGTTCATCCAACCGCTCGATGAGCGGGCGATCCGGCAATCAGGAAGATGAAGGCTCCTACCCCTCCTATGGCTATACCCCCAGTGAATCCGATGAGAGCCAGTGGCAGGACACCGGTGACACCGCTCAAGGACGACAGATGGGACGGTCACGGACGAGCACCTCTGACATGGTTCTGGCCCAGAGGATCGCGCTGGAACTGCAGCGGCAGCTTCCGAACGTTCAGAACATCCACGTCCTTGATCCGCATGCCATCTATGTGGTCGTCAATCAGAACACGGTCACACTGCACGGGCATGTCCAGGACAGAAACCTGAAGCAGCAGGCCGAGCAGATCGCTCGTTCCATCAGCGGCGTGCAGAACGTGCAGAACCAGCTCATCGTCGCCGGAGAGGCCGGCGCCTTCCCGCCTCTCGGGTATACCCCCGAGCAACCAAGCACGACGACAGGCAGGTCTGCCATGGGGACCGGGCAGCAGATGACCACCTCGGACAGGAACATGGCTCAGCAGATCGATCAGCAGATCCGCCAGCAGTTGTCCGGGGCCAATATCACCGTGACGGTCAGCCAGGGGACAGCCACCCTCCAGGGATCTGTCCGCGACCAGAACCAGAAGCAACAGGCCGAGCAGATTGCTCAATCCATCAGCGGCATTGAGAACGTGCAGAACAACGTCACCGTCAGAGGCCAGCAGTC
This sequence comes from Sedimentisphaerales bacterium, assembly GCA_963708075.1. Classification (GTDB taxonomy): domain Bacteria; phylum Planctomycetota; class Phycisphaerae; order Sedimentisphaerales; family Anaerobacaceae; genus PLanc-01. Next base: position 634,099 of record OY970194.1, on the reverse strand, counting down.
GACGACCGGACAGCAGTCCACCTATGGGCAGCAGTCCACGACGGGACAACTGGGACAGTCGCAGGCCGGCTTCCAACAAACCAGTACGTCTGACAAAGTACTGGCTTATCAAGTCGCACTCGAATTGCAGCAGCAACTGCCCAGCAGCGAGATCGTCTACGTATTGGATCCGCAGGCCATCAACGTGATGGTCAGCGAGGGCACGGTCATGCTGCATGGGACTGCCCAGGATCAGAACACGAAGCAGCAGGTAGAACAGATCGCCCGGTCTGTCAGTGGGTCAAGGAACATCCGTAATGACCTGATGATTCTGGGCCAGCCACAGCAGCGGCAGACCACCATGGACATGGGGCAGCAACAGCAGATGTCCACGACCTCCACGGAACGAAGGCTCGCTCAGCGGGTCCAGCAGCAGCTTCAGCGGCAGTTCCCCGGCTCGAACATCCATGTGACGATCAGCCAGCGCAAAGCCATGCTGCATGGAACCGTGCAGAACCAAAACCAAAAGGAACAGGCTGAGCAGGTTGCCAAGTCCATCAGCGGCGTGCAGTCGGTACAGAATGACCTCACCGTCAGCACTGCTCGGGGCGCGTTTCCTCCTTTCGGATACACCTCGGGAGAGGACGACACGTCGCAACAGGACACGGGATCGAGTAGTGAAATGGATGATCCCGATCAGTCCTGAACGTACTAACCAGCATCAGTCACCACGGGGTCCCGGCGCTCGGCCGGGGCCCCTTTTCATGCGCACGCAGGTTTTCCTGTGGTAACAATCGTGATGGCGTTCTCCCGTTCCTCACGGGGCGCGGTCGGCGGGCGTACGAACAACCCGCACGGCGACCGTTCTCGCAAACCGCAGTGCCCCGGGTTTCTCAATGACGACCTCCACCCGTTCGACTCGATCGCGTGCCAGACAGATATCCGCGATACTCTCGGCCAGGGCCTCGATGAGGTTGAACTGGGAATTCTCGGCCATGTGCAAGATGTCCTTCTTCAAGGCTCTGTAGTCAACAGTGTCCTCGATGGCATCCGTCCTGCACGCCTTGCGCAAATCCACATCCAGCGTGATTTGTGCCGTAATATCCTGTTTGTCGCGGCGTTCCTCCGGGTCGATGCCTACGATGCAGCGAAACTGCAAATCGCGAATGAGGATCTGGTCGAGCGGCGGCTCCCTGGGAGCGTCAGTCATAGAGGTGTCCCCTCATGTGGTATCCGCCGTCCACGTAGATGATCTGTCCCGTGATGAAGCGGCTGCGCAGCAGAAACAACACCGCTTCGACGACATCGGCCGGGCTGCCGTGACGCCGCAACGGCGTCGTCGGGGCCAGCTTCTCCAGGTAGCTCTCATCCTGCCAGGCGGACGGCAGGATCAGCCCCGGAGCCACCGCGTTGACGGCGATCTCCGGAGCCAGCTCCAGCGCCAGGATGCGAGTCAACGTCAACAATGCTCGCTTGCTGATGTGATAGGAGACATGTTCCTTGTCATAGGTAACGACACGCGTATCCAGCAGGTTGATGATATGGCCGGGCCTTTGCTGTTTCGCCAGATTCCTGGACAGGATCAGTGCGGCCGTGGTGTGAATACGCATGTTCCTGCACAGGGACTCATCGGTCGTCTCCCAGATGGTCTCCACCTCGAAGATGGACGCGTTGTTGACCAGGATGTCGATGGGCCCGGCCTGGTCCACTGCCTCCTTGAAAACCGCCTCCGTCCGGCTCGGGTCCACCAAGTCCCCCTTGACCATCCACGCTGAAACGCCGATCCCCTCGATCTCCTCGCACAGAGCCGCCGCGTCCTGCTCGGAACGATTGTGGTGCACCACGACACGGGCGCCGTTCTGCGCCAAGGCCAGAGCTATAGCTCTGCCAATACGCTTGGCGGCCCCGGTGACCAACGCCGTTTTCCCCGATAAAGAGACGCCCGAGTCGTCCATAGATCCGGCCCCCCTTCCCGCTTTACCCATCTCAATACATCCCTGTCAGCCACTCCTCGGCCAGAATGGCCAGATCCGGAAATCCCACATCGCCAGACCCGTCGAAATCCGCCCAATCGCAATTGTCATTCACGGCGGTGCAATCGTGGCGCTCCCACTGCATGGCAAACAACGCGAAATCAATCCAATGCACTCCATCCGGGCAACGCAAATCGGCAGTGGGCACCTGCCACCAGAAAACCGGGTAGTTCCGGCCCTCGCAAATAGACCACGTGAAATTGAAATCCCAGCCGGCGAAGGTATTGGCGGACCACATCTCGGGGGTGTTCTTCGGCGTCCCGCCGGCGCCAGCTGTCTGACCGCTCGTCTGGGCATCCCAGAATGACAGGATCACGTCTCCAAGCACTCTCATGTTCCCGACGAGCCCTCCCGTGGCCTGGCTTCCGCTCACCGCCCCGGTCGAATAGGATTTGTACACTCTGCCGGAACCAATCTGCCCGACGAGTCCGCCGACATACATGACCCCGTCGACGGCGCCGTTCGCGTAACAGCTATCGACGGCGCTCGTCTCCTGGAGAACGACTCCGACGAGCCCACCGACGCTGTCATTTCCCGAAACCGACGCTTTTGAGTAGGATTGCTTGATGGTCCCTTGGCCCACCTGACCGGCCAACCCGCCAACATACAGGATCCCGGCGACGCGTCCCCGCGAGGAACACTGTGAGATAAACCCATCCGCGCTTCCGACCATACCACCCACGTGGCTCTTTCCGGTGACATCTACTCCTGTCACATGACAGTCAATGATGCCGCCATCTTCGAAGTATCCCACGAGTGAGCCGATATAAGTGCCCTCAGTGACAATCTTCACATTCTTGAGCCGCAGGTTCCTGATATCACCCATGTCGACGTACCGAAATAAGCCGATCCCGCTTCCCTTCATATCCCGGTAGCGGAGATTCGAGATAGTCCGCCCATTCCCGTCGAACTTGCCGCTGAATGGCTTATTGGTGGGATCGCCCCATGACCCCCAGGAGCCGATCAGGTGGAAGTTCGTCTCGTTGCAGTCCTTCAGATCGATGTCCGCGCCCAATCGGAAGCTCTTGTTCCAGTCGCCCTGGCTGCTGCCCAGGAGGTCCAAATCCTCTGCAGTGAGAATCACGTACGGGTTGTCCACGGAGCCGGTGCCCCCGCCGTACTTGCCCGCGGCAACGGAAACGAGAAGGCCCGCGACGATCGGTGCAAGGGCAAGGTGGCGAGACCAACGGACGACGAGCGTGCTTCGCGGTCGTGATGAATTCATTGCCGGCGCCATATCAATCCTCCTTCAAAAGGCTCTACCCTCGATTCACTTGTCTCTTCGGTGCTATTGTATTGGATGGACCTGCGGCAATTCAAGCCCTTACCGGCGAGGTCTGCAGCCTGGGTGAGCGCCACATAGACTCAACTATACCACTGGCCGCAGATTTGTGCTACCATGGATTCGGCCTGCAGGAATGGATGAATCCGTCCGCTGTCGGGCCTGTAATCTCGGTTAGTGCAGGTACAAATGTCTGAAAGCAATCTGATAAACGATGGTATTGTGGCCATATATAAAGAAGAGGGGTACAGCTCGCATGACATTGTCAACGCCATCCGGAGATATACCGGCGAGAGGCGAGTTGGTCACGCCGGCACCCTCGACCCCTGTGCCAAGGGCGTCATGGTCATTGGCGTAGGGAGAGCCGTCACCCGAACGCTCGCTGCCATTGTTGGAAAAGAGAAGGAATATGTGGTCCGCATCAAGCTGGGATGGCGAAGCGCTTCAGATGATCTCGAGGGGCGAAAGACGCAGGTCCCGGTCTCTCAGATTCCCTCCGAGGACCAGGTCCGACAGGCTCTGAAGAGCTTTGAAGGGATAATCCAGCAACGTCCTCCCGCCTTCTCCGCCGTCAAGGTGGGCGGAAAACGGGCCTACAAGCTGTCGAGGGCACACAAATCCACGGATTTGCCGCTCAGACAGGTCGAAACGAAGCACATTGAGCTGCTCGCGTATGCCTGGCCCTTTGTGGATGTAAGGCTGGTAACCGGTCCGGGATTCTACGTGCGGTCGCTGGCCCGCGACCTGGGCGAGATGCTCGGCACCGGCGGATACGCGGACACCCTGGAGCGGACCCGCGTGGGCACATATACGAAAGAAAATGCACTGCGGCTTTCCGATCTGCGGCGGTCGTGATCACTCATTCCGTTGAAACAGGTGCGTCCCTGCTTTGGTCAGGAAGAACACACCGTCTGCTCGCTCGACCCCATCGCCTCGCCACTGGTCATCAAGGGCAAGCATCACTGGATCGACAGGCGAGTCTTTCAAAGTGATCTTAATCCGGTCGTTGCGCGTGCTTATGTCCATGCAAGTACCATGGTAAAGAAGATTGTTCAGGCCCATCTCCGGGCAAGCCCTGGGTAATTGCGGCCGGATACGGAGGATGCCGGTCGGAGTGGCCTCCAAGCCCAGAAAGCCATAAGCGATGATCGAAGGGACCAGGCTGCTCTCGTAGAACTCATAGTCGATCCCGATCCCCCCTGCCGTGCCGCCGCCCTGCAGAGTCGTGCCTCGCTTGCCGCCCTCGTAGTACTTGCGATAGCCCCCCGCCGCGTGCACCTCTTTCTCCCATTCGAGGATCGCCGTAAGCCGTTGCCAGCAGTCCTCCGGCCCGAGAACCCTGAGCCTTGCCCACAGGTCGTAGAAGCTGAAGCCGAGCACCGCCCCGCCATCCTGCACCTGGCCCCCCCAGGGGATCGATTCCGGCGCGTACCAGCCTTGGCCGTACCAATCCACGTTTCGGAGAGTCGTGGCTCGTGGTCCGAAACGCCAGTGGTAGATGTCCTGCCCCTGGGATGTGTCGCCCTGCACAATCCTTTTGCCACTGACCCAATCCACAATGGAACTCGCGTGCTCGTCTGCGGTCAGACCGTACCAGATTGCATCGAGATTGAGGAATGTATAGCCGTAGTCATACCGGCGGCCCTCCTTGTCGATGCAGGCGAAGAACCGGCCCGTGTCGCCGTTCCAGAACAGCTCGTTTGCCGTTCTTTTCACGTCGGCGGCATGCTCCCGCAGCCAGCGAGGATCCATCTTCATCGCACCCAGAGGCACGTCCCAGCCTGGATGCTCCTCGATAGCCTGCTCGATATCGGCCATAGCCACGGTGGCGGCGTAGTACTGGTTCGTGGCGTACAGATCATCCCACCCGAAGGGCATCAGGTCCCAGTAGTTGTTGCCGATGCCGTGCCCGCCTCGGATCGTCACCTTGCCGTCGGAGTCCCTGGTGAAGCCTGCCAGACCGTCGTGGCCGGGCCAGGGATTGCGGATGTGATTGCGCTCCAGGCCGCCCATAACGGTCTGCTGGTATCGAAGGGCAAGCCGCATCCGATCGATCTGCCGGCGCAGGAAATCGACATCGCCCGTCCAACTGAAGTATCTCGCGCCGGCCAGGATGAAGATGGGGTTGTTGATGGAGTGCCGAGTGTCGTATGCGGTGAAGAATGAATCGATCTCGAACTTGCCCTCGGATTCGCCCGGTGCCAGGCAGATGCGAATGCGCTCAATCCTCCCTGTCCACTTGGGATGCCTGTGCATGGCCATGATCGAATGATAGAAATCACTCGATAAAGGCGTCTTCTCAGGACGGAAATAGACCCGCCGGTCAGGACCGAATTCACTCTCCCCTTCGCGTAACCACTCCACATAAGGCAGCGTGTGATCCTTCGCGTTGCCCGCACGCATCCAGCGCAATTGCAGATACGGTGCGTTGAACGCGTCGATGGCGTACCCCTGCGGCGTAACAATTGTCGGCGACGGGCCGGCGGCTTCCAGACGCCAGCGGTTATCCTGGATGCCGAGGGAGCGTGCATTGTGCAATTCCCAAAGCGACGCCGCCTTCTCGCCCGCGTACTCGTCCTGCTTCCAATGCCGGAGATGATCGCCCACCCAGCCCGGCACCTTATCCAGCGGCTGGAAATGCCAGCCGAAAGTCTTGCCCTTGACCCGGTCCGGGTGGTTGTCCGACTGGGTCCAGAGCGGAAACGGCCAGCCGTGGTCGTGAGCATGCGAGAAGTGCTGGTGCGTCAGCACGTATCCCTCCTCATCCATCTGCATGCCGAGGAGCATGGAGCGGTGCACTTCCTGGATGGGTTGATCTGAGCCCCTCGGACGGGCATTAGCCAGCCAGATGTCCGAGGTCAGCAGGTACTCCTGGTTAAAGAGAGTCAGGCCGTTGCCAAGCCGATGATTGAAATGGTACCACAGATAGTGCGTGAGCAGGTCCGCCTGTTCCGTGTGGCCTGCAAACGTGAACCGCGGGAAGTCCGGCGGCACGGATTTCATCAACTCCGCGACAACAACTTGCCCTGATTGACTCTCTTGCGGCAATGCCCTGGACGAGACAACAGCCGCTGTCAGGAACAGAACGCACATTGCATTCCCAATCTTCATCGCGGGGACCTCCCAGCAACTTACAGTGACAGTCTATGCAGATACTTGCTCACTACCCGGCAGATTGACAGCCGGGACAGCACGGAAACGGCGGACGGATTCCGGATGTTGCCGCAGCACGTAGAAGGCGACTATCGCCGAAAGCAGGTACCCTGCAGGCGTGAGTTTCAGGACAGGCCCGGTACCTACCAGATCAGCCACAACCGCAAAGACCAGGTAAATCACCATGGAAATGCCCCAGGTGCCGCCGACGATGAGAGCCATGCGATGGCCGAGATTCAGGCCCTTTGCCTCGCGGGCCAGTGTGACGGTCAGGATATAGGCGGACATGGAAGAGAAGCCAACGCCGAACAGCAACCAGGCCGCAGCAGGACGGTCGTCGAACATGAGATACAGCACCATGAAAGGAGCGGAGAGCAGAAAGGCCCAGACTGAGCACGACAGATCCCCTCTCTTGTGCGCCAGAGCCGCCCAGAGGAACGGCCCGACCGCCCCGCCCCAGCCGAAAACCGCCGTGGAGAAGCCGCCGAACGTAAGGTCAAATCCCATCTCATGCAGGTATGTCGGCGTCAGTTGCAGAACGATCGTGGTCGAGACCGCCGCCGGGACCCCGATGAGCAGCACTTTCCAGAAAGGCACCGAGCCGGACGGAAGTATCGGCTGCCCGCCGTTGGCCGGCTCGATCTTGCTGTCAACCGACAGACGGACCCTCGACACGACTATCGCAAGGATGCCCACGACGGGGCAGACAACCAGGGGATAGAGCCCCTTCAATCCATGCGAGGCAACCAGGACGGCCGAGATCATCCCGCCGCAGGCAAAGCCGAAGAACCCGGTCGTCATGAACACCGCCGTGCTCAGCGACGGCGAGATCCGATCCAGAGTGTGCACCGCCCGCAGACCCTCCGGGTGAGCGACGGCCACCCCTGTGCCGCTGATGACGCCGAGCGCGAACAGGAGAAGAACCCCTGCCGGCGACCTGGGCGCCAGCGCAATAAGGCACATGCTCGCCGCCAGGATCATTCCGAGATGCAGGAAAAGGGGCGTGGTCTTGTCGGACCGCATGCGGCCCGTCAGGATCTGGACGCCATTGGCGGCCAACGAGAGGAAGATGGGGATGGACACACCTACAAACAGGGTGATTCCGTACTCCTTGAGGATGACCGGCAGGATCGCCGGAAGCAGGTTCCCCAGCATGTCCACGAGAAAGTGGACGCCGGACAGAACGAGCAACTGTATCCATTGCACTCTGAGAGACTGCTGACTCATACGTACCCTGTCGATCTCCGAAAGCCCCTGGATGGGCGGAAACCGCAGAGCATATCCAATTCATCACAAAGTGCAATGGGCAAGGAGCATGTGCCTCATCACCGGCCTGTTACTTCAAACGTACCTGTCAGGCGAATGTCTTTCGAAGAGTGCCCCACCATGACCTTGAATATCCCCGGCTCGACGACCCATTCCAGGTGACGATTCAGCAAGGCAAGATGTTCAGGCGTAAGAACAAAGCTGACCGTCTTCTTTTCCCCGGGCCGAAGCGGGATTTTCTCAAAACCCCTCAATTGCTTCACAGGCGTCACGACGCTGCTGATCACGTCATTGATATAGAGCTGGACGACTTCCGCGCCGGGGCGGCCTCCTGTGTTCTCGACATCCGCGCTGACGCGGACTGAGCCGCCAGCGGCCGTGACCTTGGGTTCAATCTTCAGATTGCTGTATTCGAATTTCGCGTAGCTCAGGCCGTAACCGAACTCGTACAGCGGTGCGGGATTCATGTCCACGTACGGCTTGCCCCAGCCGTGCTCAATCCAGTATGACTTCGAGGGCTTGTGATTGTAATAGACAGGCAGTTGGCCTGCGTGACGCGGTACTGTTACCGGGAGCCGGCCGCTGGGGTTGTAGTCGCCGAACAGTACGTCCGCCACGGCCAGCCCGCCCTTCTCGCCCGGCAGCCAGGCTTCGACTACCGCCGGAACGTGCTCGGCAATCCAGGGAATCGCCAAGGGGCGACCGTTGATCAGAACGACCACAGTCGGCGTCCCCGTCTCGTACACAGCCTTGACCAGCTCCAGTTGCAGGCCGGTCAGTTCCAGCGTCGCCGCATCATACCCTTCGCCATCCGTCCCGGTCTTCTTCGGACTTCGCCACTCGTTCTCGCCAATCACGACGATGGCGACCTTGGCTCGCCTGGCCGCCTCCTGCGCCTTGGATATCTCATTATTGCCCGCGTCCACCACCTCACAGCCTTTGACGTACTCCACCTGCGTCTTGGGTGAGACAGTCGCCTTGATGCCCTCAAAAACGGTCACGACATCCTGCAAGACTGTCAACGACACGTAGTCCCCCAACTGATTCTTGGCGTGGTCGGCGTTCGGGCCGATGATAGCGATGGAATCCAGATCCTTGCTCAGCGGTAGGAGATTGCCATCGTTCTTCAGGAGCACGATGCTCTCACGGGCCGCCTGGAGGGCCAAGTCCTGATGCTTTGCGTTGTGTACGACCTGCTGTGCACGAGCGACATCAACAAGCGGATTCTCAAACAGCCCCAACCGGAACTTCATTCTCAGAATGCGACGCACAGTACGGTCCAGCAGCGACTCCGGGACGAGTCCCTGCTCAACGCTTTCAATCATGTCCCGCATGTACGCGGATTCGTAGGAGATACCGACGTCCACGCCAGCCTTCAGCGCTATCGCGCCCGCTTCCTTGTAGTCTCTGGCCAAGTGCTCGTAGATGATCGTCTCGATGCCGCTGCCCTCGCTCAGGACCAGCCCCTGGAAGCCAAGCTCCTCGCGGAGAATCTTCGTCAGAATCCATTCGGAGGCATGAACCGGCGTGCCGTCAATTGTCGGATAGGTCGCCATCACGCCAAGCGCGCCGGCTTTCTTTATGCCCGCCACCCAGGGCACGAGGAAGACCTCTCGCAGGGTTCTCTCCGAGATCTCCATCGCTCCCCGCTCCAGGCCGCTCACCGGCTGACTCTGGCCCGGATAGTGGCACAGAACAGCGGCGACATGCTCCGGCGAGCGGATGTCACCGCCCTGGACCGACTCAACGATGGTTTGCGCCATGCGGCCGCAGAAGAATGGATCTTCGCTATACGCCTCCTGATTTCGGCCCAGGCGAGGATCACGAATGGGCTCGACGACCAGCGTACACAACTGGTGAATGCCGACGGCACGAGCTTCTCTCGCTGCCGCGGCGTAGATCTCCCGGACGAGGTCCAGGTTCCACGTGCTTCCCAATCCCGGCCCCTCCGGGAAGATGGTCCCCAGCGAACACATCATGCCATGGGTCCCTTCCTCTGTTTGCAGCAGAGGAATGCCCAGCCGGGTCTGCTTGATTGCCAGTTGCTGCAACGCGTTGAAGAATCCTGCCTGCTGACCCGGCCCTTCGCGCAGAATCTCGTTGGCCAGCGTGAAGAAACCGCCGGCCGGCCCGATCCCCGGCTCCAACCGGCCCAGCGTGAACTGGCGACACCCTTCCGTCTTGCTCGACACGTCCGAGCCAAGCCCGCCTACATAGACGCACGGCATATTGATCTGGCCGACTTTCTCTGCGAGCGTCATTCGACGCAGGAGATCTTCGACCCGGACCTCAACGGGCTGCATCGCGTCGCGATAGATCGGCGAGTCCGTCTCGGCCAGTGCGTTCCCATGCAGGGACATGATCCCGGCCAACAACAGCGTGCAGTTCACGAGCGAGAGTCGTGTTGCCATTTTCTTCCTCCCATTTCCCCGCCGGTGCGGCGGGATCATCCAAGTCTACTTGCGGGCGGCTCGCTGGTTCCTGACATGGCGTGCGACGTTCGCCACGGTATCGACCCATAGACCGTTTGCAGGGTTCCGGGCGTACTCACAGAACGCACGCAATGTATCCACGCGCGTCGTCTGGCGGCCGCCAGGTCCGATGTCGTGGCCACAGAGCACGAGCCAGAAGCCGTTCTTCGCCGCGTCATCGACCAGAACCTTCAATTGCTCGAAAGTCAGCCCGTCAAATTCAACCGTCATCAACTGGGCCGGATCGCAAAACGCCGGATCGTTTGCGCCCTCATCGCGCCAGCCGCGGCCCGCCAGGAAGCGTTTGGCAATCAGCGGAACATAGCTTCTCGTCTGCTCGCCGCGTCCAACGTATTTCTGGCCGCAGGGATAGGCATAAGTCACCGGCTGGACGCCCAGCAGACTCTCGATCTTTGCGTTTGCCGCGTCGAGCTCCGCCGCCATCTGGGCCGGCGTGTAGTCCTCCAAGGCTTTGACCTTCGACCACGAGAAGTTCCCACTGCAGGGGTGACGTATCGAATGATTGCCAATCTCGTGCCCGGCGGCCGCCACGGCCTTCCAGTCCGGGAGACGTTTCTCAAGTCCGTCCATCGAGACATAGAACGTCGCCTTGACGCCATGCGCATCGAGGATAGGAATCCCGGCATCCAACTGGCTGGCGCGAGCGTCATCGAAGCTCAGGCTCACTGCCGCCCGTCTGCCCTCGGGCCACTCAAAAGGGGCGGCAGCGATGCCTCGCTCAGGATCGGGCTGCACACGCACAGAGCGGCAGGAAGGCAGAAGCAGAAGACACACGCAGAGGACCGTTGTGCATGGAACATGTCTCATGATCGGGCCCTTTCCCGCTTGTCACAAGCCGTACAATTCCTCGTCCTCGAGCACGGTAAACCCGGCTGCCTTGATCACTTCCTCGGCCTTGGCTATCTGCGGTTTGTCAATTTCCATGCAGCACACGCCGGTCTTGTGCGGCTGCAGGACAAATCCGTAGGCGTCGAGCACATTGATGCTGTTCTCCGCCAGGGCGGAGGTCAGCTTGTGGAAATTGCCCGGCTGGTCGGGGACGGAAACCGCCAGAATGTCCTTCAAGGCACAGGCGCACCCGACATCGGCCAGCGCGAGGTAGGCGTCATTCGGCTTGTCCACGATGAGCCTGAGCAGGCCGTAGTCGCCCCGATCCTGAATCGTGAACGCGCGAATATCGATATGGCTCCTGCACAGGTTCTCAGAAATCGACTTGAGCCTGCCCGGCCGATTCTCAACGAAGATGGTCAACTGCTTTGCCATGTTTGCGGGTCCTAATCCTTGGGCCTCTCATCCACGACGCGTTTCGCCTTGCCCTCGAACACCGGCAGCGATCCGGGCTCGTGCAGCTCCACCACCGGGGCGATCGTAATGGAGGCCTGCAGTTCCTCCCGAATCTTGTCCCTCAGGGCCTCGAGCCTGGCCACCTCTCCGAGGAAGAGCTTCGGATAGATTTCCACCTTGACCGTGAGGCGGTCCAGGGCCCCCTTCTTGTCGACGTGAATCTGGTAATTCGTCGCCACCTCAGGGATCTTCATGATCTTCTCCTCGATCTGCGAGGGGAAGACGTTGACGCCATTGATGATGAGCATGTCGTCTGTGCGGCCGAGAATTCTCGAAAGTCGCCGGTGGGTCCGGCCGCAATCGCAGCCTTCCGGATGCAGGAACGCAAGATCGCGGGTGCGATATCTCAGGATCGGCATCGCACACCGAACGAGATTCGTCAGCACCAACTCCCCTTCCTGCCCATCCTTCAAGACCTCGCCGGTTTTCGAATCAATGACTTCGGCAATGTAGGCGTCTTCCCAGACGTGCATGTCCTTTTTGCAGACGCACTCGAAGGCGACGCCCGGGCCATTCAACTCGCTCAAACCGTAGGAGTTGTATGCGTCGATCTGCAGCAGGTCCTGCAGCTTGCGGCGAGTGTTCTCGGAGTGAGGCTCGGCCCCGATGAACGCTTTTCGCAGGGCCAGGTCCTTCCGATGGATTCCGTCCTCGCCCAGTCTCGAATGAATATGCAGCAGATAACTCGGCGTGATGTGCACGACGGTGGTCTGAAAGTCCTTCATGGTCTGGATCTGCCGCTTGGTGTTGCCCCCGCCGATGGGAATGACGGTCATGCCGACGCGTTCCGCACCGTAATGCAGGCCGAGCCCGCCGGTGAACAAGCCGTAGGTCATCATGTTCTGGAACACATCGTCGGGCGTCGCGCCCGTTCCCGTGATGCTCCGCGCCAGCAGATCCGTCCAACTGTCGATATCGTTGCGCGTGAAGTAAATGACCGTGGGGATTCCCGTCGTGCCGCTGGAGGAGTGAATCCGAACGACCTCGCGCATGTCCACGGCCAGCAGACCCTTTGGAAAGCTCTGGCGCAGATCATCCTTCGTGGTAAAAGGAATGCATTGGAGGTCCTGGAGGCTTCGGACATCGTCCGGCGAGTTGATCCCGGCCTGGCCCAGTCTCCTCTTGTAGAAAGGCGTCCTGACGGCGCACCCGATGATCGTTTTCAGCCGCTGGAGCTGAAGCTCCTGGAGCCGGCTTCGCTCCGCCGTCTCGATCTCTCTATTCCAAAATGGCACATCCACCATATGATTTCGGATTTCGGATTTCGGATTGCGGATTAGGGATCGAATCCGCAATCCGCAATCCGCAATCCGCAATCATCAATCCGCAATTGTTAGAGCCCCTGTATATCCTTCTCGGCGACTACGTGGACGTTGTGCTTGGACAGGATCTGCTGGGCAAAGTCCGTGTCCTCGAATCGCATCACCAGCAGGGCCTTGTCGCTGAACTTCTCCACGAAGCCATACATGTACTCGATATTGACCTCGTTCTCGGCGAGAACCTTCAAAATGGAGGCCAGTCCGCCGGGCTTGTCCGGCACCTCGATCGCGATCACGTCCGTGAAGTTGGCGACGAACTGGTTCTCGCGAAGCAGCTTGATCGCCGCGTCGGACTTGTCCACGACGATCCGCAGGACGCCGAAGCTTTCCGTCTCCGCAATGGTCAATGCCCGAATGTTCACGTTATTGTTGCCCAGGAGCGAGCAAACATCATAGAGCCGGCCCTGGCGGTTCTCCAAGAACACGGAAATCTGTGTAATCCTCATCTGCTGCCCCTTATAGTTTTCGCTTGTCCACGATGCGTTGCGCCTTGCCTTCGCTGCGTTTGATCGTCTTGGGCTCGACGAGCGTCACCTTGACGCCGATCGAGAGCACGTTCGCGATCTCCTTTTTGATCTTCTCGCGCAGCTCGTTGAGGTGTTTGATCTCATCGGAGAAGAACCTCTGCTCGACCTCGACGAGCACCTCGACCTCATCGAGCTGGTGCGCCTGGCGATCGACGATGATCTGGTAGTGCGGCTGCGTGCCTTCGATGCCGACGAGCACGTGCTCGATCTGGGACGGAAAGACGTTGATTCCGCGCACGACGATCATGTCGTCCGTGCGTCCCTTGATCTTGCTGATGCGAGGACTCGTCCGGCCGCAACGGCACTTGTCATACCGGATGCTGACCACGTCGCGGGTCCCGTAGCGAATCAGCGGGATCCCCTGCTTGGTCAGCGTAGTAATCGTCAGTTCGCCGTCCTCGCCTTCGGCCACCGGCTCGCCCGTCTGGGGATTGATGATCTCGGGATAAAACACATCGCTGAAGATGTGCAACCCGTCCTTATGCGTGCATTCCTGGGCAACGCCTGGGCCGATGATTTCGGAAAGGCCGTAGACGTCCGTCGCCAGCATGTTCCAAATCGATTCGATCTCATGCCGCATCGATTCGCTCCACGGCTCGGCTCCGAAAATGCCGATCTTCCAGTTGCCTTTGGTCGGATCGATGCCCAACTCCTTGGCCTCCTCGGCCATGTAGAGCATGTAACTGGGAGTGCAGGCGACGATTCGCGGCTTGAAATCCTGCATCAACTTGAGCTGCCGAGCGGTCTGGCCCGACGACGTCGGAATGATGCGAAGGCCCATCTCCAGAGCGCCGTAGTGGAACCCCAGGCCGCCTGTGAACAGTCCGTACCCGTAAGCGATCTGGATCGTGTCGCCCGGCTCCGCCCCCGCGCAGCCCAAGACCCGGGCCATGACGTCCCCCCAGAGCTTCAGGTCGTCCTTGGTGTATCCTACGAGCGTCGGATTGCCCGTTGTGCCGCTGGAGATGTGAATCTCGTTGATGCGGTTCTGCGGACAGGAGAACAGGCCGTAGGGATAATTGTCCCGCATGTCCTCTTTCGTCGTGAACGGCAGCCGCCGGATGTCATCGATGGACTTGATCTTGTCCGGCGAGATACCCGCGGCATGGAGCTTCTGCTTGTAGACGGGACAATTGTTGTAGATGTAGGGAATGAGTTTTCTCAGGTGCGCGGACTGCAATGCCTTCAGGTCCGCTGGCCTCGCGCATTCGACGTTTTCTTTCCAGATCATGATTGGCCTATCTTCCTCCCATCGAGGAACACCTTTTTGTTTTCTTCGACCCCTTTGCCCTTGAAGACTGCCTCAATGGCCTTCATCCAATATTCCTCTTTGATGGGCAATTTGGCCGAGAGCACGCCGACCAGACAGGTATTGAGGCCGCGAGGATTCTCCACCGCCTTCTCGACTTTCTCCAGGTAGCCGGTCAGGTCCGCACCGTCGGGCTTGAGAAAGCCCAGAAGTCTCGGATGCTCTTCCTGATGGAAGCAGACCAGGAAGTCCGCACCGCCGGCGGGGACGAGAGGCGAGAACACCCGCTTGCCGAACCGCACGTGCGATTCGACCGAGCCCCCCCGCTGAGACATGCCATGCACTTCCGATTTCTTAACATGGTACCCGGCGAACATAGCGGCCCAGCCGCAAATCTCCGACGCTTTCAAAACCCCCTGCCCGCCGATACCGCCAAACGTGATGCTGTACACTTTATTCATGGGATGACGCGACCTACCTTCTCAGCAGCTTGCATGGGTGCCTGGAGATAATCACGGACAAGGCATCCTCGTTCACCCGTTTCTCGAGAATGGTCCGGAACTCCTCCAGATTCTTCGGGTCCACGACATCCACGTTATCGACGCCGCACGCCCGACAGAGATCTTCGAGAATCAGCTTCTTCGTAGGCTCGTTCCGGATGGTCAGGCCCGTGGCGGGGTGCTGCTGCCCACCCGTCATCGCGGTCGTGGAGTTGTCGAGGACGAGAATGACGCCTTTGACCTTGTTGTATGCGGCATTGATCAGCCCGGTGATGCCCGAGTGGACGAACGTGGAGTCGCCCAGGACTCCGACGATTCTCTTGCCGGGAGCGCCCTTGCGCCAGCCCTCGTGGAACGTCACGCCCGCCCCCATGCACAGGCACGAATGCAGGGCCGACATGGGCGGCAGGCAGGCCAGCGTGTAGCAGCCGATGTCACCGGCCACGTAGCAGTCCAGCTTCTTCAAGGCCGCGAACGTCGCCCAGTGCGGACATTCCGGGCAAAGCCGGGGCTTTCGCGCGGCCGACTTCACCTCCTGCTTGGCCTTGCCCGCCACGATCGCCGGGATCAGTTCCGGCGTCAGCTCCCCGATGCGGAACGAGGGGTCCTTGGCCCGGACCTTCAAGCCCAACGCCTTGACGTGCTCTTCGATGAACGGGTCCAGTTCTTCGACGACAAAGAGCTTCTTGACGCTCTTGGCGAACGCCTTGATCTTGTCGTCGCAGAATGGGTAGCTCATCCCAAGCTTCAGATATGACGCATCGGGATAGTTCTCCTTGAGGTACTGGTATGAGACACTCGATGTGATGAATCCGATCTTGTTGTCGCCCCGCTCGACGCGATTGAAACGGCTTCGCTCCGACACCGCCGTAAGCTGCCCAAGTCTCTTCTCAACGAAGATATGCCGCTGACGGGCATTGCCGGGGACCATCACGTACTTGGGGATATTCCTCTCGAACTCCGGTCTCGGCGGCACCTCGCGCTTGCCCAACGCGACATTCTCTTTCGTGTGCGAGACGCGTGTGGTCATCCTGACGATGACGGGTGTGTCGAAGCGTTCGCTGATCTTGAACGCCTCTTTGACGAATTCCCTGGCTTCCGAGGGGCAGGAAGGTTCGAGCATGGGCACCTTGGCGTACAGAGCCACCCAGCGGGTGTCCTGCTCGTTTTGCGAGGAGTGCATGCCGGGATCGTCACAAACGACCACCACGAACCCGGCCTGCACCCCTGTATATGACGAAGTCATCAAGGGGTCCATCGCGACGTTCAGGCCCACATGTTTGCACGCAAACAGGCTGCGAGCCCCCGCGATGGCCGCGCCAAGCGCGACCTCAAAGGCCACCTTCTCGTTGACCGACCACTGCACATCCACGTCCGGCAGTTGCGCCAGGGTCTCGAGAATCTCCGTGGACGGTGTCCCGGGATAGGCACACGCCACGCTCAGGCCGGCCTCATAGGCCCCCTGTACTAACGCCTCATTTCCAGACAGTAACGCTTTTTCTGATGTACTCATTCTAGCCATAGGGCTCTATTATAAGTACATCTCATGTTGATCCAAGAAAAATCACCCGCAGACCATGCGGTTTTCCGTCTCCTCATCACGCGGCCGTGACGCTTTAGAAGATGTATTCCAGGTTGAACCGGAAGAAATAGGCATCATCGCCGCTTGGGTTCACGTAATAGTCGCCGGGCGTGAAATACTCGCCCAGGATATGGCCGTAGAGCTGATCGCTGAACTTGTACCTGGCCCATGCGGTAACCAGAGAGCCGCGGAACTCACTGCTGCCATCGACGTTGATGCCATTGGCACCCGTTCTCCACGGGTTGCCCGGCCGATCGGACCACAAAGCATGGTAGTCCACGGTGAACGTCCACTGCTTGCTCAGGTTGATCCTGTGGCCGATGTTTGCACGGTGCAGGTTCGTCGTATTGGACGGCTCTGTCTCCATGGTGTAGGTGTAGATCAGCAACTCACTCCATCGTGGCCACTCACCCCAGAGGAGATTGAACTGCTCGAAGTCATCCGAGTCAGGATCGTCACCCGAGGCGTACTCATAACCGATGTGGGTGGCGTTCTCATGCGCATCCTTGAACAGATATTCCAGATTTGTGAGGACACCGAATGCTTCGATGTCCTGCTCATCGCCGAGGGCAAACGGCGGCGTCAAAGCCTTTCTCTCTGTTGTACCCGTCTGGAAAGCCCCTTCCGCCCGGTACTTCCAGTGGTCGCCGGAAGTCCCGGCAATCGCGGCGCCGAACGTGTAGATGTCTTGATCCGCACCCCACATCGGAGCGAGGTTGCTCAATTCCGTGGGGTTATCAACCGGGTTATCGTTCCTGTAGATGAAGAATCCCTCCAGTTGGATGGGCTTGAACGACGTGTTGGTCAAATAGAGAATGGCGCCGTTCTCGTCCTGCTCCGTCAGTGCGCGGTTCTTATCATCGATGGGCTCCAGGAATTTATCGGATTCTGCCATTCGATTGACATACGCCAAGTCGATCTTGGTGCTCGCATCGGTCCAGTCATAAGTAAACCGAGCGGCATCGAACATACCTACCGTGCGGGAGCCATCCAGAGGTGAGGCATCCAGAACCAGCCAGCCGACGCCGAATATCATGTCCTGGCGGCCGATGGTCGCCGTCAAGGGCAGCCCGCCGATATTGCGGATGTTGAAATTGAACCAGTCAAACAGGGCTTCATCCAAATCCGTATTCCGGTCGTACTTCTGGAAGCCAAATTGTTCCGTCGCCACGATGTTCTGTGCGTGGGGCTCATCCCACGTTCGGAACTCCCATGTGAGGCGCGTGTTGAAACTGATGTCCTCGCCGAGGACCGTTTTCGTCCACCAACGCGTCCGATATCGCTCATACCACCAGTCATCCGTGATGCTATCACTATTCAGGGTATCCCAGTTCCGTCCGGCTTCAATCCTGAACCGGTGGTCAAGTCCCATGCTCAACCAGTCGGTGGGGTTGTGAAAGGCGTTCCATGCTTCGGGCCAGAACAACTCTGTGTGCGTTGGTTTCGCGGGCGCGGCCGGCGCTGCTTTGGCCGCTTCCGTCGCTGGGGCTGCTTCTTTGGCCGGGGCAGCGGCGCCGGCAGCCGCCAAAGCCACCGAGCCGGTCATTGCCATCAGCAATGCCACGATCAATCCGGCTTTCCACTGTTGTTGCGTCATTTGTGTCTCCTTCTTCACTCGCAGTACCTGATACAGTCGACCAGATGCACCCGACAAAACGTCCGGGTCCACATGGAGCATCGGTCCAGACAACGTTATCTGTACAAACTGGCTGTATCCATGGCCGCGTGGGTAAAAGAAAGAGGAGAAAGATGAAGTAAATGCCCATCAGACCAGCCTGTCGTCTGACAAGAGATTCTCTTCTCCCCTTCATGCATCGGACCCGGGCACGCGAGACAGGCCGGACACGCCTGCCAAAAACTCACGCACGCGACATTCCGCGCATACACTCTTCTCCCACTACCTCCTCATACCGTCCACGGACAGCTACTGCCGGTGACATGACACACCGGCCTCCAACCATGATAATCGGTGAATTATGCGCGTTATCAGCACAAAAAGAAAGCATGTTCTGGGACAATATTGTAAAATCCGCCCTACCTTCACCCCTGCTGTGTCGCGACGGCTCGACCGCAGATCCGCTCGCGTCCCCCACTCCCAAGGGTTCATGTGATCTGTAAACCATTGTCTAAAATGCACTTAGCGTCGAACCAAGAACGGCCCATCCCTCAGGCCAAGCCCAGGAGTGACAACGCAGTGCCTGACAGAATCCGCCTCAGATTCCCTTCCGGAAGATTCAGGTTTTTCAGCAGGGAAAGCGTCTCGGCTTGATCTTTCCATGGAGAATCGGTGCCGAACAGAATATATCCGTCCGGATGACCCGTGATCATCTCGCGAGTCCGCTCGCGGCCGAGGTCATCCATCGCGAATGAAATCTCCATGTGGATCTCCCGGCCAATGAGATACTTGCGCACCTCGTCCCACTGCTGCCAGGCGCCGAGGTGTGTGGCGATGAATTTCAGGGCCGGAAAAGCCTCCTTGATGTGCAGGATCTTCTCCGGATCGGCCCGGCGAATCCTCGGAAACGCGATGTCGTATCCCGTGTGCATGACGAGGAGAAGGTCCTGTCGCGACACCTCCTCGTAGAAACGCAGCATCCGATCCTCATCGGCGAAGAAATCCTGGTAGTACGGGTGCAGCTTGATTCCCCGGAACCCTTCTTCGCGGATGCGCCGGATGGCATCGAGGCACGCGGGATCGGCGGGATGAACCGATGGAAAGGGAATGAGCCGCTCCGAACGAATCTGCGTGCACCAGCGGAGGATCGGCTCGAACTGCTCCGGCCTGGTCGCGATGCAGCAGATCACACTCTTCTCAATGCCGGCCCGGTCCATCGATTTGAGCAAGTCTGCAACTGTCCCGTCGAGATAGGCCCGAACCTCCGGCGCCTCTTCCAGCAGCACCTTCATCGCGAGAGGCGCCAGCGCATCCGGAAAGGCGTGAGCGTGAAAGTCTATGATTCGATGTTCCATACCTGAGAATTTACTATTTATGACTTATGATTTATTATTTGCGAGGGTAAATAGTAAATCATAAATCGTAAATCGCAAAAGGAAATGGGTTCGTCATGAAGGCAATCTGGGACTTCTTCAAGAACGACCGATTCGCACGGCACAGCGGCATCGAGCTGCTCGATATCGGCAAGGGGTACGCAAAGGCGAAGATGGCGATCAACGACAGCCATCTCAACGGCGTGAATCTCGTTCACGGCGGCGCCATTTTCACCCTGGCCGATCTGGTATTTGCGGCGGCCTCGAACTCGCATGGCACGGTGGCCGTAGCCATCAACGCGAGCATCTGGTTCGTCAAGGCGGCTAAGCAAGGCACCCTATTCGCCGAGGCGAAAGAGGTGTCCTGCAATCCCAAGCTGGCGACCTATTCGATCCGTGTGACCGATGACTCCGATGAGCTTGTCGCCAGCTTCGAAGGAATGGTGTATCGAAAGAAGGATCAAATCGGGCAGCCCGCCCAGAGTTGAGGAAGCGAGAAATACTGAAACGCACCGAGATACCAAAAACCCTTCTCCGCTGGTTCGCTGAGCACGGGCGCGATCTGCCCTGGCGAAAGACCAAGGACCCGTACGCGATCTGGGTCTCCGAGATCATGCTCCAGCAGACGCGGGTCTCGACCGTCGTGCCGTACTACGAGCGATTCCTGAAGCGATTTCCGACGGTCGAGAGCCTTGCCCGCGCTCGACTCGATACGATCCTCAAGCTGTGGGAGGGGCTCGGCTACTACTCGCGTGCCCGCAACCTGCACCTCGCGGCCGGGGGGATCATCGAACGATTCGACGGGCGATTCCCCCGGACAGCGGCTGAACTGCTCACCCTGCCGGGCATCGGCCGTTACACCGCCGGCGCCATTGCCAGCAACGCGTTCGACGAGCGCGCCCCCATCGTGGATGGCAACATCGAGCGAGTCCTGTGCCGGGTCTTCCGCATTCACGGCAATCCGAAAGATAGCGTGGTTCAGAAAATGCTCTGGTCCATCGCCGGCGACCTGGTGCCCGCGAAGAACCCCGGCCTGTTCAACCAGGCCTTGATGGAAATAGGCGCTGAGGTCTGCACGCCCCGTAATCCGCAGTGCGGGGATTGTCCGCTGAGCCGGGTTTGCCAAGCCAAACGCCACGGCGAACAGCTCTCCCTGCCGACGCGCATCCCCAAGAAACCGCTGCCCATCCATACCGTCGTCGTCGGCGTGATCTACAAGGCCGGCCGGATTCTGATCGACAAACGTAAACCCGAGGGTCTGCTCGGCGGCCTCTGGGAATTCCCGGGCGGCAAAAGAGAATCCGGAGAGTCCCTCGAAGCCGCGCTACTTCGGGAAGTTCAAGAGGAACTCGCCATCAGAATTCGGGTTGAGCGGCCGCTTACCGTCGTGGATCACACCTATTCCCACTTTCGCGTCCGGATTCACGCATTTGAGTGCTCCTGGATCTCGGGCGAGCCCCGCTGTATCACCTGCGCCGACTTCAAGTGGGTACGCCCGGGCGACCTGGGCCGATACGCCTTCCCCGCCGCCAATAACAAGATTATCAAGGTCCTGCGCTCGCGGAAGGCCCATAGGCTTTAAGGCGAGAGCCACTTGTCCAGGTTGGCCTGGACGAATTCGTCGTCGGTCAGGTGCGGGTACTCACAGATGACGCGATCGATTCTGTCGATCTGCCCAGGCGAGAGCGTGTCGGCGGGGTCCAGCACGCCGATATGGCTCATCAGCCCCTGCCGCCTCAGAACATAGGATATGCCGGGGATACAGCCGGCGAAATTGTGGTCGGCGTCGAAGATCGCCTTATTGGCGAGCGTCATCTGACCGGCCGGCGTGAGCATCTCCTGTGGGACAGGCTTGTTCGCCCTGCGAATCTCGTGGACCGCTTTCAGGTGTTCCACCGCCCTTTTCGTCCAGCAGGCCCACTGCCCGAGCAGCCCTCCGACGATCTGAAGCGATGCCTCGCCCCGCTCGGTGTGAAATACGTACGGCGTCAGAAGATCGATGATGATGTTGTCGTCGTTGCCGGTGTACAGAGCGATTTCGTCCTGTCGTCCGGATTGCGCCACGGCCTCCAGCACATCGAGCGTCTGATAACGATTGAAGGGCGCGATCTTGATCGCCCGGACATTCGGTATCTCCACCAGCCTGGACCAGAACTCTCTCGGCAGGACCATCTGGCTGATCGCGGATTGCAGATAGAAGCCCATGACAGGGATGACATCGGCCACCTGCATCGCGTGGGCGATAAGCTCGTCAACCGACTTGCCTCGCAGAGCCGTGAGAGAGAGCAGGCCGAGATCGTAGCCCAATTCCACGGCCAATTGCGCTTCGCCGACGGCCTTCGCCGTATCTCCCACCAGACCGGCAATCATGATCGGCGGTTCCGATTCGCACGACCGCGAGGTTCTCTATGGCCAACTCCAGAACAGGCTTATAGAGCCCAACTGTCGGATTGTGAATGGCAAATTGGGTTGTATGCACACCTACGGCCAGCCCCCCTGCGCCGGCAGCCAGGTAGTACCGTGTCAACGCTCTCTGGCATCGTTCATCGAGCTTGTTCTGGCCGGTCAGTGCAAGCGGATGGGCGGGAATGACGCAGCCGGCTCGAAGCCTGTCAAAGACCTTCGCCTCAGTCATTGGACATCCTCTCAGAAACGACCATCACGCACGCCGTACTTCGTGGGCTTGCTCAGAACCGGCTTGCCGGCGGCTACCCATGGGACAATGGCACGGATCATATCGTCCAGGCTCATCACAGGACGGCCGAACGTCTCAAAGCAGGTTGAAGCGTTTGAGAGTAACGCCGTAACCGCCTCCTGCGAAACCAGGCGAGGCTCTCTGCCGACCTGTCGGCCAATCCGACCGGCAAGGTCGCGGATCGCCACGGTCTCGGGGCCTGTCACGTTCAGAATGGCCGGCGGGCTCTTGGCCACACTCGACGCACGAATGATGTATTTGTTGGCATCCGCTTGCCAGATCAAGTTGACAGCTCCCATAGTGACATCGATAGGGTCGCCGTGCAGAATCTTGAGCGTCAAATCGACGATGATGCCGTAACGCGGCTCGTTGGCATAGTTGAGCCGGATCAAGGTCACAGGCGTGGCGAAGCGCTCGGAGAAATGCTGAAAGATTCTCTCACGGGCGAGACACGACTGCGCGTATTCGCCGACCGGGCCAGGTGTGTCCTGCTCGCGGGAGCCGCCGCTTCGCAGACCAACGAACGGATAAACGTTGCCGGTCGAAAGGGCTACAATTCGGGACCGGCGGTACCTCCGTGCAACAAGAGCCGGCACATAGGCGTTCATGGCCCACGTGAGAGGCTGGTTGCCCGCGGCGCCGAATTTCATCCCCGCCAGGAAGAAGACGTTCGGGACATCGGGCAAATGGTCATAGACGGATTCGTCGAGCAGGTCCGCCTCGACGATCTCGATCCCGCTCTCTTCGATGCAATTCCTCACCCGGCCATCACTGAATCGTGACACAGCGTAGATCTTCTTGTCGGGCGCCGCCTTCTTCAGCATCATCGCCAGCGTCGGCCCCATCTTGCCGCCCGCCCCCAGAACGACGATATCGCCACTGAGTTTGCTCAGGGTCTCGCGGGTGGCTGCACCGGGCTCGCTAAGCAATCCTTCCAGCCCACGTTCATCCACGCTGACTAAGTCTGTCATAGACAAATGATCTCCGAAGCACGGCAGATTTCCACTGCCTCGTGTACTCCGGCCAACTCCACTTGTCAAGAATTCGTCTAACGTTGACAAACGTATTCCGTGGTTCCATAATCACTCCCGATTTGGCGTAACAGTCCACGGCCGACAACAGAACCGCTTTTTCGGGAGGCCAGCGATGACGTGCAGGACCCGCATCCCATTGGTCGCGACGATTCTATGTATCTCCGTCTGCGCTCTGACGGCAGGAAATGAGGCTCGTGACTTTTCACCAAAGCCGCAGGAAAGACAGGTGCAAGGAGCGATGCACTCCGCAATGGCCGAGCTTCCGCGCGTCACTGTGGGCTTGAAGAACGCGGACCTGGTCGGGAACGACAACCGGGCCTTGCAGGCAGCCGTGGATTATGTGGCGGGGCTCGGAGGCGGCACGGTCGAGATCGGCGAGGGCGAGTATATGATGCACGATTCACTGCACCTGCGGCCGAACGTCACCGTCCGGGGCGTCAAAGACAAGACCATCCTGCGAAAAGCCGCCGGGGCCGTCTGTGCCCTGGCCATTGATGGCGATTTCGGAGAGGAACAGATCACGCTTGAGGACCCGAACGGATTCGCGGCAGGTTGCGGCGTCGCAATCTGGGATAAGAATGCCGGTGGCTTTCACACGACTGTCGCCCGCATCACCGGGCAGAACGGCAATACCTTCTCTATCAGCAAGCTGCTCATGGCCGACTGCATGGTGGATGGCGGCGCCAAGGCGGCAACCGTCTTCCCGGTGGTCAGCGCGTACGACACCGAGGGCGTGCGGATCGAGAACCTCACCATCGAGGGCAACAAGGAGGCCAATGTGCCTCTCAACGGCTGCCGGGGAGCGGGTATCTTCCTCTATCGCGCGTTCGGGACTGTCATCAGCGGCTGCACGGTCCGGAACTACAACGGCGACGGCATCAGCTTCCAGCAATCCAACGACGTCATGGTCACGGATTGCGTCAGCGAAGACAATGCCGCCCTAGGAATTCATCCCGGCAGCGGCTCGCAAAGGCCGACGGTCCGCAACTGCACGGCACGGCGAAACGGAACCGATGGACTGTTCCTCTGCTGGCGGGTGCGTCACGGCATCTTCGAGGACAACCTTCTCGAAGGAAACGGCCAGTTCGGAATCTCCATCGGCCACAAGGATTCCGACAACCTGCTCCGCCACAACACGGTCCGGCTGAACAAGCAGCACGGGGTGTTCTTCCGCAACGAGTCACTCGGCATGGCCCCGCACCGCAATCGCCTGGAGGAGAACACCATCGAGAACAACGGCGGTGCGGAAATCCGAATCCGCGGTGAAGTGAACGACCTGACGTTCGTCAGAAACACCATACGGGACACCCGACAAAGCGGCAGTGAGAGCCCGGATATCGGCATCCTCGTGGAGGAACGGGTCGGCAAGCTGGATTTGCAGGACAATACGATCCAGACAAAGGTGCAGATCGAGGATAAGCGTGCATCAAAGGCCAGGTAGAGGCTGAGCTGTTTATTGATCTCCGGGTGGCAGCGTCAAGCGATGGTCTTACGGCCGCTTACAGAACGCCATCGCCAAGGCCTTCGGCTTTGACGCTGCCACCCGGAGAGTCGGATTGGCCGTCTGAGGCTCAATAACGTCAAAGAGTATAGATCAAGGAGAATATGATGGGACCGGTGAATCGCAGGGAGTTTTTGAGAGGCTCACTCGGAGCGGCGACGATGGCGGCGATGCTGCCGCAGCGTCGGAGCCGTGCAGCGAGCGACAAAGTCATTATCGGCGTCATGGGACTTGGCGGTCGGGGAACGCAACTGACGAAGATGTTTGCCGCTCGTCAGGATGTCGAGATTGCCTACCTCAGCGACCCGGACAGCCGGCGACTCCCGCAAGCGAGCCAGGCCGTCACGCAAGCACAGGGCAAGCAGCCGCAGGCGGTGCAGGACTTCCGGCGAATCCTCGATGACAAGAACGTGGACGTCCTGATCAACGCGACACCCGACCACTGGCACGCGCTCGGGACGATCTTGGCCTGCCAGGCCGGCAAGGACGTGTACGTGGAGAAGCCGCTCGCCCACAACGCGTGGGAGGGGCGCAAGATGATCGAGGCGGCACGCAAGTACAAGCGCGTCGTCCAGGTCGGCATGCAGACGCGGAGCTCGCCCTATGCCAAGGATGCGGCGGAGCAAATCCGCAGCGGCAAACTCGGGGACGTGCACTTGATCCGGGTGTTCAACATGATGCAGCATTCACCGATGAGGGAGGGGTCTGTCCAGCCGGTGCCGCAGGGATTCGACTACGATCTCTGGTGCGGCCCCGCGCCGAAGCTGCCGTACAACCCCAGCCGATCATGGTTGAACCAGTGGGAATATAGCTGCGGCCCGATCCCGGGCGATGCCATTCACCAGTTGGACTTAGCGCGCACGCTCTTCGGCGACAAGCCCTACCCGGACACGGTAGCCCACAGCGGCGGCGTTCGAGCCTTGCGTGACGGTCGCGAGATCCCCGACACGCAACTAGCCCTTTTCGATTACAGGAACTTCACGCTCCTCTTCGAGTCCGCGCTCTGGACGCCCTATATGAAGAAGATAGCGACGAACATCCGCGATGGTGATCTGTTCCCCGATTGGCCGTTCTGCGCCACGAGGATCGAGGTCCTGGGGACGAAGGGCATGATGTACCTTGGCCGGCACGGAGGCGGTTGGCAAATCTACGACGCCGACGGCAAGGTCATCGATTTCCGCTACGGCCGGCAAGGCGACAAATGGCACCAGGACAACTTCATCCAGTGCGTCCGCACGCGGGAGAAACCAAACGCGGACGTCGAGCAAGGCCACTATTCGGCCCTGCTGTGCCACATGGCGAACATCTCCTATCTCACCGGGAATCGGAAGCTCGCGTTCGATCCCAAGACGGAGACGTTTGTCGATGCACCAGACGCCAATAAGCACCTGAAGCGAACATACCGCGAGCCCTGGGCGGTTCCCGAAGAGGTCTGAGGCCCTTGATCTATTTTGGTGCCGGTGCAGGCGCTGGAGCAGGCGTCGCGGGTGCAGGCGCAGGCGTCGCCGGCGCAGGAGCAGGCGTCGCCGGTGCAGGTGCAGGCGTCGCCGGTGCAGGCGCTGGAGCAGGCGTCGCGGGTGCAGGCGCAGGCGTCGCTGGCGCCGGTGCAGGCGTTGCAGGTGCAGGTGCGGGTGCAGGCGTCGCCGGTGCGGCCGCAGGCGCAGGGGCTGGTGCGGGGGCCGGCAATCCCTTCTGGGCCTTTTCAAGGACTGAGGCCAATGTCACACGGGCACCGTTCTGCGCCTTCGATTCGTCGGCGGCGCTCATGAACGCGAAGATCTCAATCGTCTCTTCCGGAGGCACGGGAACCTGGCCGGTCTTGAAGAACTTCACGACTTCCTCGATCAGGGGCTCGTAGCCTACGTTGTTGCCAACCCGGACGATGCCCTTGGCGCCGAAGACCAAGGCGCCGTAGTCGAGTCTGCCCGCGCGCAGCCCGCGGAAGGTGCCGACCCGGCCGCCCTTCCAGACCCCGACAACGCACTCATAGCCATCCGTCTGGACGCGTTGCACGGACTCGCATCCGGTGCCCATGACAGTGAACAGAATCTCCACCCCGTGGACGCCGTACCAGTAGAGGTCCGGATGATGCGGCTCGAGACTGCACGGACTGAAGGCATCGCAGCCCAGAATATCGCCGACTTCCTCGCGGCTCTTCACCCCTTTGATGGCAGGAGTGTACCGCAGGGACGAGCTGGACCAGCACGGCACTCCGGCTTCCCTGGCCAGGCGGAAGATCTCCAATACGTGGGGGAGACTGCCGGCCACGGGCTTGTCGATGAAGACCGGCTTCTTCGCGGCGAGCACCGGCCGGACCTGCTCCAGGTGGGGCCGCCCGTCCACGCTCTCCAGCATGACGCCGTCCACCTTCTGGCAAAGCTCTTCGATCGTGCCGACGATCTCCACGCCATACTTGTCTTTCATCTCGGCCGTGAATCCCGGGACGCGGCTGGCCGAGGCCTCTATGTCGGCAGAGCCGCCGGGGTAACCCGCCACGACTTTGCAGCCGTAATTCTTCTGAGCATCATTGATCAACTTCGTGAATTCCGTGACGTGCGACGTGTCGAGGCCGATCATGCCGATTCGGAAGGGCTTGGCTTCTGGCGGCTTGGCTTCTTCCGCCGCCCACATCGGAACACTGACAAGACAAATCACCAAAGCGACCAGAACACTCTTGCCAACCATTTTCCATCTCCACGTTTTCTAAGACTGCTCATCCATCCGGCGGGCCTCTCATCGTTCGTCACTTGAGCCACCGAACGGGCCGCCCGGGCTGCGATGGAACCAATCGCGCTCTCCTCACCATATGTTGCCACAGGATTGTTCCTGCGATGGACCCACAAACGGGCATAGTATACCAAAACCCGCCTGTCAATGACATATGTATAATGCCGGTTTCGTGATTTTTTGTACTTTCTGCCGGGCCACAGCACGACTATACTCATTCCCGTCATGGCACGCGGCTGTCCGGCGACGCCCCGGACAGCCAGAAAGGACGGGGAACCACCGGATGTTTCGACGGAACGCCACATGCTCTTCACTCATTCTGCTCCTGGTGAGCCTCGCACCAGCAGGCTCAGAGGAAGTCCCCGGCGTCCTGATCAACCACATTCCATCCTCAGCCAGGGTGTATATAGGCTCTCCGGGGATCGCGGTTCTTCCCAACAGCGACTACCTCGCCAAGCATGACGAGTTCGGACCAAGGTCCACGGAGCGAGATGTGGCCGTCACCCCGGTCTTCCGGTCGGCCGACCGGGGCGCGACGTGGTCACGCCTGGCGACAGTCAAGGGCATGTACTGGGCCAGCATCTTTGTCGTGGGCCCGGACGTGTACCTCATGGGAACCAGCAGAAACCACGGTTTTGCCGTTATCAGCCGTTCCAGTGATGGCGGGAGGACCTGGACGTCGCCGAAGGACAGAAGCTGCGGCCTGCTTTTGGACGACGCCAAGTACCATTGTGCGCCGGTCCCCGTGGTGGTCCACCGCGGCCGCATCTGGCGCGGCATGGAGAATGCCATGGGTCCCGGCGGCTGGGGAACCCACTTCCGCGCCTTCATGATGTCCGCACCGGCCGATGCCAACCTGCTTGACGCCAACAACTGGGTTTCGAGCAACCGCATAGGCCGCGACCCGCACTGGCTGGAGGGCAAGTTTGGAGGCTGGCTCGAGGGCAACGCCGTCGTGACGCCCGAAGGGGAAATCGTAGACATCCTCCGCGTGGACTACCGTCCGGAGGGTGAGAGAGCCGCCATCATCAGGGTTAGCAGAGATGGCAGACAAGCCTCGTTCGATCCCGGAACGGATTTTGTCGCGTTCCCCGGCGGCAGCAAGAAGTTCACCATCCGCTACGACCCAGGCGCGAAGACGTATTGGAGTCTGTCGAATCCTGTCCTGCCACGGCATAAGGACCCGGACCCGGCCCGGGTACGAAATGCCGTGGCCCTGATGCGGTCCGGCGATCTGCGCCAGTGGGAGATTCGCTGCATCGTTCTCTACCATCCTGACGTGGACCGGCACGGATTTCAGTACCTGGACTGGCTGTTCGAAGGCGAAGACATCATCGCCGCCTCACGAACCGCGTACGGCCAGGACGCATCCGCGGCGCCCCGCCAGCATGACGCCAACTACCTGACATTCCACAGGTTCAAGAACTTCAGGACGTTGACGATGGGTGATTCTGCGACTGGAGCCCGGCCGGGTGATCAGGCCTGGTCCGCCGAGAAGACGCCATAACTGGAGTGTCACCACTTCACAAGTCAGAGGAGAATCGTATGACAGTCTCAGGAAGAACCGCAGCTTGCATGGTCAGTCTCACGATTGCCCTTGCTTTGTCCGCCTGTCCGGCGGCAGCACAAGACAAGACGGCCCAACTTACCATCCGGGCCGACCAGGGCAAGGAGACTATCAATCGGAGCATCTACGGCCATTTCGCCGAGCATTTGGGCCGTTGCATCTACGAGGGCTTCTGGGTCGGCGAGAACAGCTCTATCCCGAACACGCGAGGCATCCGCAATGACGTCGTTCAGGCCCTGCGGGCGATCAAGATCCCGGTCCTTCGCTGGCCGGGCGGCTGCTTCGCCGATGAGTACCACTGGAAAGACGGCATCGGCCCGCGGGAGAAACGGCCTACGATGGTCAATACACACTGGGGCGGCGTGACGGAGAACAACCATTTCGGCACGCACGAGTTCATGGACCTGTGCGAGCAGTTAAGCTGCGAGCCCTATATCTGCGGCAACCTCGGCAGCGGCACCGTCGAGGAGATGGCCGACTGGGTCGAGTATATCACGTTCGACGGCAAGAGCCCGATGGCCGACCTGCGCCGGCAGAACGGCCGCGATAAGCCCTGGAAGCTACGGTACTTCGGGGTCGGCAATGAGAACTGGGGCTGCGGGGGCAACATGACGGCTCAGTTCTACGCCGACCAATACAAGCGATATCAGACCTACGTGCGCAACTTCGGCGAGAACCGCCTCTTCAAGATCGCCTGCGGCCCCAGCGACGCCAACTACGACTGGACCGAGGTGATGATGGCGAATGTGGGAGGACGCATGAATGGACTGGCGCTGCATTACTACACGGTCCCAACCGGGAACTGGGGGAACAAAGGCTCGGCCACGCAGTTCGATGAAGCACTGTGGCATGCCACCATGCGTCGTGCGACCGAAATGGAAACCCTTGTCACCAGGCACACCGCCATCATGGACAAGCATGACCCGCGGAAACGCATCGCCCTGCTGGTCGATGAGTGGGGCGTGTGGCACAACGTTGAGCCCGGCACGAACCCGGGATTCCTCTACCAGCAGAATTCGCTACGCGACGCCCTGGTGGCGGGTCTGACGCTCAACATCTTCAACAGCCGCTGCGACCGGGTCGAAATGGCAAACATCGCCCAGACTGTAAACGTCCTTCAGGCGATGATCCTGACGGACGGCCCCAAAATGGTCCTGACGCCGACCTATTACGTGTATTACCTCTACACGGTCCACCATGACGCGACGCTGCTGCCCACGGAGCTGACCGGCCCCGACTACACGTTCGAGGCGGACAAGTTGCCTGCGATGAACGTCTCCGCCTCCCAGGACCGCGATGGCAAGATTCACGTGTCATTGTGCAACATCGATCCGCACAACCCGGTCAACGTCAAGGCACAGGTGCGGGGCTTTGCTCCGAAGCGGATCAGCGGCCAAGTCCTTACGGCCGGTGAAATCACGGCACACAACACCTTCGAGAACGCCAACATCGTTCAGCCCGCCGTGTTTAACGACGCCAAGGTCACAGACGGCGGCTTTGAAGCCAGGCTCCCTGCCAAATCGGTCGTCGTGCTGGAGATCGAGAAGTAATCAGACGTGAAAAACAATTGCGGCAGGGCGAACTCATGATCGCCCTGCCGCAAGTTCAAAGCACATTGAGTACTACGTCTATCGACCCGGACCTGTTACGGAAGAGACAGGCGGATGTTGTCGATGTAAAGCGTATCCTCATCCTTATCCGCCTGACCCGAGTCAGTGCCGGTTCCGGCGGCAATGGTCAGCTTCGTGACGGTCTTCAGGTCCACGCCCGCAAACTCCGTGAGAGCAATGTCCCAGGTGCGCCAGTACTCCGTCTGGATCGCAAACAGAAACGGATGGGCAACGGTCGCCTGCTTGCCGGCGGCGTCTTCCACCCTCACATACACCTTCTGCTCGACATTGTCCCTCTTGCCGCGGAACGAAATGGAGAGCCGATCGGCGCCGCCCACCGTCCAGTCCTGCGCCGCCGCAAACGTGCGGGTGGCCTCGGTAAAGAACGGCTCATACTGATTCTGGAGGCCTAACGCCATGGCCTTTGCCCCCTGATTGATCGTGGCGGTCTCAAGGAGGACATAATCGTAGCCCGTGATATTGTGAGGCCATGCGGCGGCAATCTGGGAACTATCCGCGTAGGACTCAAAATCCTCAACGGAAATGGCGTTGCCGGTGGTGAATCGCCAGGTATGTCCCTCCACAGTCGCCTTCGCACCGACCTGATCGACACGCCACTCGTAGGTCTGATTGGGCAGGAGCATCCCAGGATCAAAGCTGCCCTTTGCCGGGTCTGGCGACACCTTCTGCATGTTGCCCGCTGGACCAAACCAGACCTCCCGGCCGGTGGCAAAGGCGGCCTCGATCCAGCTTAGATCCGCGTTCGTCGCGACGCCAGTAGCGCCGTCGGCCGGGCTCACGAGCACCGCCGTCGGGCCATCGGAGACGGAGGACACGTCGTCCCACGTGATATAAAAGCCTACCGGCACGTCATCCTCGTTCTGGGCGAAAATACCGCTGATGCCCTCGGTGAACACCTTATCTCGCTTGTTGGCGTCCTCCCAGGGGTCTTTCGCATCGGTGTCGACCATCGTGGGAGTCTGAGCCACGAGCGGGCCGCCCTTGAACTCATAGAGGCGTCCCGTCACATACACCGGACCAGCCCCAACGACCTCGAGCTCCGCGTAGTAGCTTCTCGCGTTCTCCAGGCGAGGGATCACAACCCCAATGTCCGGACCGTCCATGATGTTCTGGTTCTGGACCACCTTCTCCAGATCGAGGCTCAGGTTGGCCGGACCGTACGCATAGCTGATGTGCATGATGTAGCAGTCGGAGACCACGCCGGGCGCCACGCCGGTCAGCTTGCCGTCCGGGTCCACGAAGTAGCTGGCGCGAGCGAGCAACCCGTAGTAGTTGTGGCAAGCATCGCCAGCCACGTTCACCGTTGCGCCGACGCGGACGTCCTTGAACTTCTCACTGCTGCCGAAACCGGCGCCGAACGCAGCCCCTCCCTTACTGGAAGTCATGGTTTCCGTGAAGGCGAGATAGTTGTTCCCGCCCTCCCCGGCCGGGAATGTCTGCTTGAACGTGCCGGTCACCTGGGGAAACGATAGGAACTGCCACGTCGTCAGGTTGAGCTTACCGCCGTCGAACGAGTCAGCCCAGTTGGCGAACCCAACCCCGGCAAGCGCAACCACGATCACTAGTGCCCCCACGATGCTCTTTGATGTGTTCATTTCTGTTCTCCTCTCTGAATTCCAAAACGTTCACACACTGTGCGCAGAACGATTTATGGTCCCCCATGTGGTATCGCAGGCCGGTTTCGCTGCATGCTTTGTCCTCCAACGTGCTGCGGAGAATAACTCCTATACTAATTGTATCGGCAAACGCACGCAGGTTCAAGAGCGTTCACAGGTTTTTTTCGTGCACTACCGATATGGGCTCGTGCATCTGCACTTTGGAGGGGATTTCTGTTGCCTGGGACTCGAAATGCGCCTAACCTTATGCTGTCCCATGACTTACTGCTTACGCTGGAGCAGAGTCGCTATAAAAGGAGGACCCGATCCTATGCAGATCACCTCAAGAGGTTGTAGACCAATCACGCTTGTTGCTATCCTTATATGCCTTACGGCGGTCCCGTGCGTCCGAGGCGACTCCCTCGTTCGGGAGAATTCTGCCATCTCCGTGTCCCTCGACGCCGCGGATGGGACCATGACCATCCTGGATAAGCGAACGGGCGAACGCTGGGTACAGAAGGCCGTGGTGCGAGGCACAATGGCGGAGACAACGATCAGCGCCCACGGCATAACCGGATTGTGGCGGGCCTCGGGCTTCAGCGTGGATACAAGCATGCAAATCGAGTTGGACGGGGACAAGCCCGAGTTCACTGTCACTCTGTCCGCACAGCGCGATATGACAAGCCCGCTTCGTTACCCGTTGCCATTCGTCACCCAGGCGGGCACCTGCCTGGTGATTCCCATGAATGAGGGGATCTCGTATCCGGTGGACGATGCATCGGTGGGAACCCAGAGACTGATCGCCTATGGCGGCCACGGGATCTGCATGCCCTTCTGGGGCGCCACGGATGGGCAGCGCGGGTACATGGCGATCCTGGAGACGCCCGACGACGCTGCAATTCTGATCGCCCGACACGATGGCAAGCTCTGCGTCATGCCGGAATGGGACCCCCAGAAAGGCCAATTCGGGTACGCTCGCAAGGTGCGATACGTCTTCCTCGACAAAGGCGGCCACGTGGCCATGTGCAAACGATATCGCTCGTACGCACGGCAGACTGGCCTGCTCAAGACGCTTACGGACAAACGCGCCGTGAATCCCAATGTGGACCTGCTGATCGGGGCGGTCAACGTCTGGTACTGGGAAAAGGACCCCCTCGGCATGGTGCGTGACATGAAGTCCCGTGGCATCGACAGGATCCTGTGGAGCAATCGGGCGAGCCCGGAGATGATCCAGGCAATGAACGATCTGGGCGGCGTTCTCACCAGCCGGTATGACATCTACCAAGACCTGATGGACCCGAACGTTGTCAAGGAGCAGCTTCGCAGCGTGCACCCGGACTGGACCCAGGCAGCCTGGCCGGCGGATATCATGCTCGACGAGAGGGGCGACTGGCGCAAGGGCTGGGAGGTCCGAGGCAAGGACGGCAAGATGTACCCGTGCGCGGTGCTGTGCGACAAGCAGGCCGTAAAATATGCCGCCGAACGAGTCCCCGCCGAGTTGAAGACTCACCCGTATCGCTGCCGATTCATCGATACGACCACGGCCGCGCCTTGGCGTGAGTGCTACCATCCGGACCACCCAATGACCCGCGGCGAGAGCCGGCACTGGAAGATGGAGTTGCTGCGATACATGTCACAGGACGTACGCCTCGTGACCGGCAGCGAGACGGGCCACGATGCCGCCGTGCCGTTTGTCCATTACTTTGAAGGCATGCTCAGCCTCGGGCCCTATCGCGTGCCCGACTCCGGACGGCAGATGCAAAAGATCTGGCAGGAGGTCCCCGAGCGAGTGGCCAAGTACCAACTCGGCCACAACTACCGCCTGCCCCTCTGGGAGCTGGTGTACCACGATTGCGTCGTCGCCCAGTGGTACTGGGGCGACTACAACAACAAGCTGCCCGCCCTCTGGGACAAGCGGGACCTGTTCAACATTCTCTACGGCACACCGCCGATGTTCATGTTCTCTCGCGAATTCTGGGAACAGAACAAGGACCGCTTCCTGCGAAGCTACAAAGACACCTGCTCAGTCGCGCGGGCGGTCGGCTACAGTGAGATGGTCGATCATTCGTTCCTGACCGATGACAGAAGCGTGCAGCAGACGCGTTTCGCTAATGGTGTCGTGGTCACCGTCAACTTCGGCGACAAGTCTTTCACACTCCCCGACGGTACAGAAATCGCCGCCATGAGCCACCACGTCACGGGAATGCAGTGAGCACCGCAGCC
Organism: Sedimentisphaerales bacterium; assembly: GCA_963708075.1. Classification (GTDB taxonomy): domain Bacteria; phylum Planctomycetota; class Phycisphaerae; order Sedimentisphaerales; family Anaerobacaceae; genus PLanc-01. The sequence goes on along the minus strand of OY970194.1, from coordinate 599,412 downwards.
CACGGGAAGACAACTTTGCCCACGCTACCCGGATCTCGGGGGCACCCCGCCTACTGGATGCCATGCTTACGCTTGCGTAAGCATGTTTCAGCCGATGAGCGAACATGTCCACGCGAGCGCGGACATGGCACCCCTGATACCGCCCCACGATCTACTGGGAATCGGTACGAAATCGTTGGCGGTCCCAGCCGAGGCTTGTGCCGACCGATGTTGGGAACTGCCAGGCGGATGTGTTCTTCCCGTGCAGCGCAACATTAGTGCGTTCGGCTGCAATTCCCCAAAGACTTTCAACTGCTGCGGCTCAAAGAGAGGAGCAGCAGCGTCGCTGATCAGCGGATCCTCTCCCTTGAGAAAGCGGTTGAACCAGACAAAGGCATGAATCCGCAGTTCCTGGGTGTCCTTGTGGGGACCCTCGGTGATCTGCAGTCCAAGGTTCTTCTCGGCGTCGTAGAGCCTGTAGAGCCGGCGGACCTTCTCATGGACGCGCAGGACGGCGCACACAACGAAGATCGTGATAGCCGGCTGAACGAGAAATATGGATCTCACACCGTCTCCGGAACAACAAAGGGCTCGCGATAGGTCCCGCGGACGAGCTTGTTGGCTTCTTCCGCAAACTCACCTGTGAAGCGTTCCGCCTGCGGGTCCGTCGTCAGCCAGCAGCCAAGAACGCGCGGTGTCAGCTTCACGTCGACGCCATTGAGCAGCAGATGATCCTGGACTCGCTCGAACACCTCCGTAAGATCCTGGTTGCCGCCGATCCGTTCCAGAATCTCTGCTCGGAATGCCGTCTGTCCGAGGCGGTAGGAGATGCTGCCCATGTGGCACAAAGCGGCGGAGAGGTGGCCTTCGAGGACATCGGCGTTCAGGTCGCTGACCTTGCGGCTGCGCACGGCCTTGATAAAGTTCTCGTGGTGGCCGGCGCCTTCCGTCAGTTTGAACTGCTTGATTCTCTTGCCGCTGTTGTCGTAAGCCCATCCGCCCGCGAGGTAGCCGTTCTCACAGTGCACGACCACGCCGCCTTGAATCCCACGGTAGTTGTCCATCGCCGAGTCGCCCTTTGCACGGGGCAAGCCGCGAACCTCGAAAAGGATTGGAACCGGCTTATAGTCGAGGAATATGACCTGTGTGTTGGGTGTCACGCCATCATCGACATATCCAAATCGCCCGCCGAAGCTCAGCACGCGGGGCGCAGCTCGTTCTTGCCGACAACCCAGCGGCAGACATCGATGTAATGAATGCCGTTGTTGCCGAAGTCGCCGTCGCCGGTCGGCCAGACCCAGTGCCAGTCGTAGTGCAGGCTCTTTCGCGTCAACGGGAGCATCGGGCTCGGACCGCACCACAGGTTATAGTCGACGGACTCCGGCACCGGCTGCGGCCCATCGACCTTGCCGATGCTGTCACGCCGCACGTACACGAGGCCGCGAACCAGTTTGATCGCCCCCAGGTTGCCCTGCTTGACATAGTCGATGGCCTCCCGCAGGCCCTCATCGGAGCGGCGTTGCGTGCCGCTTTGCACAATGCGGCTGTACTTGCGGGCCGCCTCGACCATCCGCCGCCCTTCCCAGATGTTGTGCGAGACGGGCTTCTCGACGTACACGTCCTTGCCCGCCTGGCACGCCCAGACGGTGACGAGCGCGTGCCAGTGGTTCGGCGTGGCGGTGATTACCGCATCGATGCTCTTGTCTTCGAGCAGCTTGCGGTAGTCCACGTACGTGTCCACCTTCTCGCCACGGTCGGTGAACTTCTTCTGCTCCCGTTCCAGGAAGTTCCTATCGGCGTCGCAGATGGCGACGACGCGAACGCCGGGGATCGCGCGGAACCAATTGATGTGATTGCTGCCCTGGCTTCGGATTCCCACCACGGCGACCCGGATGTCACCGTTGGCCCCCCTCGCGCGAGAGTGCGGAACGATCATCGAAAGCCCGACGGCAACGGAAGCCTTCACAAGATTCCGGCGGCTTATCCGTCCCGCGTTTCCAGGTCCCCCAAGTACAGCAGCGTTGGTGTGTCGTGCAGTCATGTGCGTACCTTCCTATAGACGGTTTCCGATCACCGCCATGCTAACGCGCACGCACACGACTGTCAAAGCTTGTGACACCCGGATCGGGAAGCAGACGCGTGAACCTAATGGGGAGACACGGCATTCATATCCGGTGCGGACGGCCCTTCGGGAGACACGTGGAGCGGGCCCTGACCGTCTCTCCTCGGGCCAAATCGTCCACCTCCCATTCCCCGACCGCCGCCGGGGCCAGGCCCAGGACCGAGAACCCGGACCGGGGCCAAAACCACCGGGAACGTGGCGGATCTGGCCGGGAAGACTCTGCAGCAGTTGTTGCCACTGGCGCATCTGGCCCTCGTTCAGCACGGTGGCCATTTCCTCGTTCAAGGTCCTCAGTTCCTCCACGATCGCTGCCCGCCCGTCCTGTCCAATCTCATCGAGTCTCTGCACATGTCGCAGAAGAATGGGTTCCATCTGATCGCGTTGCTCCCGAGAGAGATCCAGGCGAGGACCGAGTCGCGCCAGCATCTCCTTTACCATCCCGATGGGAGGTGGCGACCCCTGCCCTTCGAGATGCCCGACCACCAGCAGCGCGATGGCAGCGCCGCTGAGCATGCCTGCCAGGAGAATGACCAATCCGAAGAAGGCCATTCGCCAGCGATGCAGCCGGCGGAGCAGGACCATCGGGCTGTCGAGACTCTCGTGTTGGTTCATTTCGCTACCCATGAAATCGCCTCAGCAATCCCGTTCAGCGGTCCGGCGGATCTCGCGTAGAGCGTGAACGCGACGGCCGCCGTCGGCACAGCTACGGCGGAGGACACGGCGGCCAGCCACATCCAGAATCGCTCCGTCACGCCCAGCGGCTCGGTCTGACCGGCCGCGAGCATTTGAAGAACGCTATCTGCCACGTCCACCTTCGGCGGCCTCTCGGCCCTCGCCCTTGCCGCCAGATGCTCAATTCTCTTTTCCCAGGTCATCGGATCAGCTCCGTCCCGCCTTGTTTAACCAGATTCTGTAGTCGTTTCTTCGCACGCAACGTCTGCACCTTGACCATCGTCCTTGTCCAGCCCGTCCGCTGAGCTGTTTCCGCGACGTCACATTGGTCCAGGTATCGAAGTGTCAGCACCAGCCGGTCACGCGGTGGCAACTGTTCGAAAAGCTTGTACAAGAGCGTAGCCGCATCTTCAGGCTCAAGTGCACTGCTGATGCCGTCATCCTCGGTGGCCCTGTCCCATTGCTCAAGGTTGAAGGACTCCGCCTTCCTGCGGCGGGTCTTCTCCTTCCAGTACCGGTACCCGACGCGCGTCGCGATGCGCGCCAGCCAGTGCTGGAATGGCGCCTTTCTGCGGTAGGTGCCCAGGCCCAGGTAAGCTTCTACAAACACATCCTGCACAAGCTCCTCGTGGTCCCGGCGGTCGCGGCTAAATCGCCAGAGGATTCCCGCGACGTAGTCCTGATGCCGCTCGATGAGCCGGCGATAGGCGTCCGGGTCGCCCCCGCGTGTCCGGTCCAGATCCTCCAGATCGCTTGCACTCGCATCCGCCGCGAAGCTCTGCGGCTGTGCATACGCCGCGTCCGCCAGGGCTCGCACTGCCTCGGCGATGAGAGCCTCAACGAATGTTGCAGCATCCGGCAATAGATGACTGGCGCCAATCATATCGCAAAGAACTACCCCTACACGCGATTCTCAGCAAGGCAATTCCGTCGCCTTACATTCCTCATATTCACTTGGCACACAACGCGTGGCGGCCCCGCCCGAAACAGTCCCTTCCAGGCGAGGCCGTCATCACAGATATCGATTGTTCCCTCATTGCTGATGCCGGAATTGCAGACCGCTTCCTCGGACCTTATTGTGAAAGGCCTCGAGTTCTTCCAGTGTCAGCTTGCCATCCTTGTTGGTATCAGCAGCCGTGAAGATCTGCTCGGTCGGCACAGGACCGCCACCGAAACCCTGGCCTCGCAGGGGAGCTTGCACAGGCGCGTTCGGATCGTTGGGATCGGCCCAGGGGCAGAACGGCCCCGTGGCATGCGGAATTCTCTGTCGAAGGCCCGGCAGCCTGGCTCTCATCTCGTCGAACTTCTTACGCTGCTCGTCTGTCAGGATAGCCTTCGCGGCGGCCACAGATTTGGCGTGTAGAACAGCCTGATTGCCAATGGCCCCGCCGAGGGCGGTCGCCGCAGCGCGAATCTCAGTCTCCGCCGCGCCGCCTATCACGGCGTCGTGCAAGGCGTCCCTGGCGTCAGCTACAGCATCCTGGGCCGCTTCGGCATCTGCCTTCCCCTGCTCTTGGATCTCACGAAGCTGAGTCTTTTGCTCGTCAGTCAGGTTCAGCCACGCCCCTATAGCGCCCAGTGCATCACTATGAGCCGGTCCCATCGGCCCAAGCCCCTGAGGCCCCATGCCCATACCCATGCCCGGCCCCATACCTGGCCCACGACTATGGGCGGGTCCGCGACCCCATCCCGGCCCGCCGCCCGGGCCCGCAATGACCAGCCCTCCCGCCACAACGAGTACCACCATCACAACAACTGCTGTCTTCCATCCCGTCTTCATATCCGGCTCCTTTCGAGCTCCGTGATCCTGTTCATCATTCAGTTCGTCACAGTCGGGCCCTTCTGACAGGATAGTGAGCGCAGCACCATCAAAGGTTACACCTGGAGGAAGAAATTGTAGGGTGTGCACCGCACACCGCTTCCTCTGCACAGAACACTCTCTCTGACCAACGGATTGCTGGTGTGCGATGCACACCCTACTGCTCCGGCTACTCTACAATGGTGCTTGGAGAATATCGATTATGATGGGTGGCAGCGGCAAGCGCCAGCTTGCCGATGACTCGTGTCTACATATGTACGCCATCGGCAAGCTCCGAAGACTCCGCTTGCCGCTGCCACCCGATAGCCACCGGAGCAGCATAGCCGGAATACTACTCTGACTATCTCAAAACCGTGGGTTGCGGGTGCCATGTCCACGGTCGCGTGGACATGCTCCACCGACAGGACAAGGCATGCTTACGCAAGCGTAAGCATGGCACCCGGCAAAATAGCCGAGAGCCGCTTGCCAAATTGGGATAGCCGCAGCGCTACTTTTTGGCTGGTCTCGGCTGGCGCAGGGGAAAGACCTTGGATTCCGTCCGGCCTTTGGTGAATATCTCTTCCACTCCGGCGACAATATCCCGATGCTGGTCGGCAACATCGATCTTCTCGCCGATATCCGTTTTCAGGTTGAAAAGCTGGATTTTCTGATCCGGCTTGAGGCGGACACCTTTCCAGTCTCCCATCCGCACCGCCTGCTGGCCGTTCAACTCCCAGTACAGATAATCATGCTGCTTTTGCTGCTGGGGCCGGCCCAGAAGCGTGGGCAAAATCGAAATGCCATCGATGCCTGCAGGCGGCTGCACATCCAGCAGTTCGGCACACGTCGGCAGGAAATCCCAAAACGCGGCGATCTGATCGCTCTCGCTGCCGGACTTGATTTTGCCGGGCCAGCGAGCGACGAACGGTACGCGGATGCCGCCGTCCCACACCGAGCCTTTCAGGCCGTGCAGAGGTCCGGCACTCTCGAAGAAGCCTGCGTCCCCGCCGCCGGCGTAGGTCGGGCCGTTGTCACTTGCGAAGATGACAAGCGTATTCTCCGCCAAACCAAGCTCCTTGAGCAGAGCTGTGATCTGCCCGACATACTTGTCCATCCGAGTGATCATCGCCGCGTAGCAGGCCCGCGGATGCGGGTGGGCGACGTAGCCCTTCTTGCCATCATATGGCGGGTCGGGCCACCGGTCCTTGTACTCGGCCAGCGAATCCTCCGGCACCTGCAAGGCCACGTGCGGGATCGTGAATGGCACGTACAGAAAGAATGGCTTGTCCTTGTTCACCCTGACGAACTTCAGAGCTTCCTGGGCAATCAGGTCCAGCGAGTACACCCGCTCGGCCTCGTTCTTATTCTCCTCAATCCAGAGGATCTCGCCGTCGCGCCAGAGGTGATTCGGGTAGTACGTGTGCGCCTGGCGCTGGCAGATGTAGCCGAAGAAGTGGTCGAAGCCCTGCTTTTGTGGATCGCCCGTCGTGCCGACCCGCCCGAGGCCCCACTTGCCGAATGCGCCGGTGGCATAGCCCGCCTTCTTGAACAGGTGGGCGACGGTGAACGTGCCCTCGGCCAGCGGCCACTGCCCCCCTGTTGTTGCGCCGAGCTTCCAGCCTTCCTCGCCGCCGACCTGCTTATTGTTCCGCACTTGGGCATGTCCCGTGTGGTATCCGGTCATCAGCGTGCACCGTGACGGGGCGCAGACCGGGTTGCCGGAATAGCACTGGGTGAACCGCATACCCCCGGCAGCAATTCTGTCGATGTTTGGCGTGTGGATCTTCTTCTGGCCATAGCAGCCCAGATCGCCGTAGCCGAGGTCGTCGGCCAGGATGAACACGACGTTGGGTCCCCGCTTCTGGGCCCCTGTGACCGCGCATACAGGAAGAGTGGCACACAAACCGGCTATCTTCAGGAATTCACGTCTCTGCATGGGGAGCCTCCGGAAAACGATGGTCGTGCTCGTGACATCTTAGAGTTGGATAGCAGATTGTCCCTTTGGCAGATCGAAGCAGATTGTTGTGCTCGCAGCGTCCTGGCACCACGTGCCGCTCCTGAGTTGCAGCGGTTTAGGCGCCTGCTCCAGCTTTGTCACCGCCCCGCCGGTCACCATAGTCGGCCGCTGGGTGGGCACACCACTCACTCGCACCGTGAAGCGTGGAGCCGCGAATGGCGCATCGAGAGTGATGCGATTGCCTTCTTTCCTGATCTGCGTCAGTTCCCTGGCCGCCCAATAGCGGGCGATCTCGCACTGTTTCATCCAGATCAGGTTGTCGTAGCGGGCGTTCAGCCGTCGCACGACCTCTTTGAGAATGTTGAACCCCACCTCTTCGCCGTTGAAGTAGATCCCGGGCCAGTGGCAGACGAGGATGGCCGGCTCGCCTTTTTCGATCACCTGCGGCAGCCTCCCGCCCTTGAGGTCCTCCGTGATGAACTGGTCCGCCGAGCCCCGCTCCAAGCCGTCCCAGCCGCCGAACCAGTCGCCGGTACAGCCGATGATCGAGACGACGCACTTCGGGTCCGGGCCGTCGAGGCCGGAGGCGTACTCCACGCGGGGCGCCACACTCTGGTCGTCGGTGAACAGATGCCGAAAGTAGTGAGGAATCTCCGTCTTGAAGACGTCGCGGCATGCCTGCAACGTGGCCTGTGACAATTCCGGCAGAGCCTGGTTGCCGAACCCGCCGGGCGTAGTGATGCCCTCGCATTCGAGCCCGATGTTCTTCAGGATGCGCAGGGCATAGCTCATGTAGTCCGCAATTTCATCGGCCGATTTCCCTGTCGTCCAGCCCCAGTTCTCCATGAACCGCTCCGTCCGCTCGGGATAGGGCCGGCCGGTCTTCGTGTCGATGACCCACGTGTGCGAGACCATCTCCGGGTGGATATCCCAGTCCGGCATCATGAGTTCCCGCACGAGCTTGATGCTCTCCGTCAGTTCCTTCTTCGACCACCCGGGCAGGTCGCGGTCGAGCCATCCCACGCAGGCGGGATAGGGAACGATGCTGTACTTGCCTTTCACGCCCTGCTCGTGACACCACTGGCCGAACTTGCGCACGAAGGAATCCGGGATCTCTCGCGGCAGCTTCCTCCAATCCTGCTTGTAGTTGTCAGGGAAGACCTCCGCGAATTGAGGAATGCCAAAATGGGCCAGGTTCACCAGGCACGTGGAATCATCGATGATCATGCTCATGGGAACGCGCCCACATGGGTTCAGCACCTGTACGGCCTCATCCCGGCGAGGTCTGTCGCCTTTTTCCTGCGCCAAGGCGATCTGCTCCGTCGAGCGCAAGCCGGCGGAGGCGGTAGCCAACATGGCGGCCTTCAGCATTTCCCGGCGCGTGATGGTGGGCTTGGCACTTGCATCTCTGTGATCGTATGCTCTCTTCAGCGGCTGCTGGCTATCATGGCGTAACATAATCCTGACCCTTTAGCATGAACGGTTTGCTGCCTGTTACAATATGCCTGCCGTATGCGAGTTGCACATGCCTATTCCCCGAGCGTGCCAAGGCTCTCCTGCGGCGCTCCGGAGGAGTTACCGGCGCCTACTCCAGGGCATCTGTCGCGCGATGCGCATCCGCGGCAGATGCGTCCAGATCGAACAGACGCAGCCTGGCCGCTTGCCGAAGCAGTTCCACGACATTATTGGCCCTCAGCTTCCGCATCAGGTGACGGCGATGCACCTCCACCGTTCGAGCCGACCGATGCAGGACATCGGCGATCTCCCGGTTGTTCCTGCCCTCCAGAATACCATTGAGAACCTTCAGCTCCATCCTCGTGAGAGAACGATCGAGCATCCCTCTCGGCCCGGTGCTGTTCGCCAGCAATCGTTGAACCGCCTCCAGAAATGTGTCCCTGTCCAGGGGCTTCTCGATGAAATCCGCCGCGCCGGCCTTCAGAGCCTTCACCGCCATGGGCACATCGCCGAAGCCGGTCACCACGAGCATGGGCAGCCAGGGCTGAAGCCTTCTGACCTCCGTCAGCAGCTCGATGCCGTCCTTTCCGGGCATTCGCACGTCGGTGATCAAAAGATCACATGTTCCGCCGTCGAGACCGGCAAGGCAAGCATCGGCGCTTTCGAAACAACGGACGGTTAGATCCGCGCGTTCGAGAGTCTTGCGGACGGCAGTTCGGACCGTGGGCTCATCATCCACAACGTACACATGCTTCCCCATATGGCCATCCATTCCCTGCAATCCCCTGAGCAATCGTTTGGACCATCAAATGAGCAGTGTGGCAATCCCGGCAACTGACCCGCCACCCCAGGACGGTCGTCCGCCCGTGAGTTGGCACGGTTCTTCACTGGTTCATAATGATATGGCGCTCGGACGAGGGAATCAAGTCTGTATCCCGCCCCGCAAGGCGCTCTCCAGGCAGGCGCCGGCTTGCTGGGACATGTCCTTGGACGGCTGTGCGGGCGTCAACGGAAGCAGAACCGTGAAGGTTGTCCCCTGGTTCAGCTCGCTCACGACGTCGATTCTGCCGCCGTGCGCGATAATGATCTTGTTGACGATGGCCAGGCCAAGTCCCGTGCCCTTGATCTCCTTGCCGGGTCTGTGCACCCGGTAGAACTGCGTGAAGATCCTGGGCAGTGCTTCCGGCGGAATGCCCATGCCGGTGTCGCTGACGCTTATGGCCAGAGACTCTCCCCGAGCCCGAGCCGAGAGGACAATGCGTCCCCCCTCAGGGGTGAACTTGATGGCGTTGCTGAGCAGATTTGTGAGGGCCTGGATCATTCTATCATGATCGTAGACGATGGCCGGCAGATCGGACTCCACGTCCACCGACAGATGGAGTTGTTTCTGCCGGACTTGCGGCTGCATCGTGCTGCACGCCTCGTCGATCGTCTTGTCGATGTGATGGGACTGCATGTGGAACTGCATCTTGCCTGCACTGAGCCTCTGAAAATCGAGCACGTCATCAATCAGCCGGCCCAGGCGTTCGATGTTTCGCCGGGCAATGTCGAGGAAGCGCGTCTGGTCCTTGTTGAGTTTACCGGCAATGCCCTCGGCAACGATGGTCACCGCCTCCTTCATTGCGGTCAGCGGCGTACGCAGCTCGTGCGAGACCGTGGAGACGAACTGTGATTTCATCTCCATTGTCTCTCGCAACCTCTCCTCGGCCTCTTTGCGATGCGTGACATCGTGGAGCGCGATGAGAATATGCCTGTCGCCGTCGATGTCGACCGGCTCGATGCTCACAGAAAACCAGGGCCGGACTTCTTCGCCATTGCGGTTCCATGCTGGTTGAGTCTCGTTCCCGTGGACAGGCGAGCCCGACTCGAACGTGGCTTCCATCAGATTCTGAAGCGAGCACGCCTCGCAGGCGCCACGATGACCGTCTGTCTCGAGTTCCGGCGTTGCATGAACACACGCCAGGGCTTGACACGGATGCTGATTCAGGATTTCCGGGTATCCCTTTCCGGATATCTGACGCACCGCATCGTTGGCACGCACCACTCGGCGCTGCTCGTTCACGAGCAGCATGCCCAGGGGCGCTGCATCGAAAATCGCCTCCAGGTTTTTCTGTTTGTGGTCGAGGATGTCGTGCAGACGCCGGCTCTCGGTGATATCGACGAGAGAGGCCATCAGGCAGACAGGCTTGCCGTGCTTATCCCGGACCAGGTTCGCCGATACCTGCACAGTGAACTCCGAACCATCCGTCTTTTGAGCCGTCAGTTCTCCGTGCCAGGCGCCGGAATCGAGGGTCATCTGGTGGGCTGCCAACCCTTCCTTTTCGCAGCACAGAAGAGACATGAAGGGTCGGTGCAGGACCTGGTGCTCGTGATCGAAGCCCCACATTCTCAGGCAGGATGGGTTTGCGTAGGTCAACTTGCCGTCGAGGTCGGTCAGAATGATGCCACTGATTGCACTGTTGAGGGCACTATCCTTCACCAGCAGAGCCTGCTCGGCACGTGCCAGCTCGGTGGTGTCGACCACGACACCGACGATTCCGGCGACGTCTCCCTCCGCGTTCTGGAATGTGGCCTTGTGAAAGAGCACGCCGCGGCGGGCGCCATCGACTGAAACAACTGAGCCCTCATAGGTTTGAAAACCAGGGCAGGCGAGCAGCTCTATATCCGCCGCATCGTACCGGTCGGCAAGATCCTCCGGCGCAATGTCATGGATCGTCCTGCCCACGATCTGAGCCTCGGCGACGCCGAGAAGTCTCTCGAAGGCCTTGTTGCAGCCGAGGTAGCGAAGCTGGGCATCCTTGTAGTAGATGGGGTTGGGCATCGCGTCCATGAGCGTCTGCAGAAGATGCAACTGGTCCTGGACGCGTTTCTCGAGCTTCTTGCGCTGAGTGATGTCCTGCATTACCGCCAGGACTTGCATCGGGGGATTATTGGACACCAGAATGGAGGTGGAGATCAGCAGTGTCCTCTCCTGCCCATCGGCCCGAGTGATCACCCATTCCTCCGACACCAGGTCTTCTCCCTGTCGCATGCGAGCCATGCGTTCCGTCGCCCGCGCCCGCACGCACGGATCCGGGAATATAGCCTGGTACCAGCCCAGACTGTTGACTTCCGCCATCGTGTAACCGGTGATCTCGGTCATGCGGTCGTTCCAGACAGTGAAGATCACAAAGGGGTGGTCGGGAACCTCGCGGCAGACGCACAGTCCTTCCGCCGCATTGGTGATAATCGTGTTGCGGAATGAGTTCACTACATGGAGCGCCTCTTCCGCTTGTTTTCGCAGAGTGATGTCGGCTGCGGCACCGACGATGCTGACGGTACGGCCATCCACCACAACGGGCGCTTCGTGGATCTCGAACCATTTCTTCTGCCCGTCCTTCGCGCAGACTTCCACTTCATACGGCGTCTGGCGTTGTCCCGTCCTGATGGCTTCCTCGGTCAGCCGCACTGCTTTCTCATTGACCGGATTATCAGTGACGATGTCTGTCCAGCGCATGGCGAACTCCTCTGGAGCGTAGCCAAGCAACTCCTTCACCTGGGGACTGGCATACGTGAACGTGTGGTCCGGGGTATGGGAGTAGAACAGATTCGTGCCGTGCTCGATAATGCTGCGAAGTCGGGCCTCACTCGTCCGAATCGCCTGCTCCATCCGCTTGCGTTCCAGCGCGCCTCGTATGGCGTGCGACAGGAAGTAAGCGTCGATCCGTCCCCTGACAAGGCAGTCCTGCGCCCCGCTGCGGATGGCGGCGGCAGCCGTTTGCTCGTCATCCACCGAGGTCAATAGAAGGATGGCTGCCTCGGGCGCTTGTTTCTGGATTGCCGCAACCATGTCTGCAGCCGGATTGTCCGTAAGGCTGATCAGAATGACGTCATACGGAGATCCCTGTACCATCTCTACGGCGGCGTTGAGGCCGTCGGTATATCGGACCTCACCGATAGCCAGAGAAGAGCGGGCGAGCAGCGTTTGCACCAATGTCCTGTCAGCGGCGCTGCTGTAAACGATCAGGATTCGTAAGGCTTTGGACATGGCCAATTGTATCCTCCCTCAGATGTTGACCCAATGTGCTCGCCGGTCAACCGTGGTTCATCAGGGTTTCCTGCCGCTCAGAGCTGCCCGTACTTTGTCCATGAGCTGGGTGAAATCGAACGGCTTAGTGACATAGTCCGATATGCCCAATGCAGAGGCCGCCGCGATGTCCTGCGGTTCGCACCGGGCGGTAAGCATGATCACCGGTATACCCTTCAGATTGGGGTCCGCCCGCAGGCGCTCCAGCATCTGATGGCCGCTCATGATCGGCATATTGGTGTCGAGCAGGATCAGGTCGGGCCTTTCCGCGGCCGCCTTCTCAAGTCCCTCCTGGCCGTTGCAGGCGGTAACCACGTCACATTCTGCGAATTTCAGCCGGTATTCCACCGTACTGAGCAGGTCCGGCTCGTCATCCACGACAAGAATCTTCATCTGGGACGTTCGTTGCCTGGATCGGAATAGCTTCAGCATATCATCGCTCCTCTGTTTGCGAGGATTCGCTCTTGTTCGATTCTGTGACGACTTGAGTTTTCAAAGGGCTGCGGGATTGCAGGGCCTCGAGCCTGGCGGTGATCTCGCCGGGAACAGGGCTCCCCCGGTAAATATGGGGAGACAGGAGCACGACCAGCTCAGAATGAGCCGTCACCGTGCTGACGTTCTTGAACAGGAGCCCGATCACGGGCAGATCGCCGAGGATGGGGATCTGGTTGACCTGCCTGGTCTTCTCCTCCCGTCGCAGGCCCCCAATGATGACCGTCTGGCTGTCTTGAAGCAGCAGCGACGTGGTCGCCTGCCTCGTATCCACAACCGGGACTCCCTTGGCACTTTCGCCCGTCGTGACATTCTGACTGGTGTCGACGGTGAGGAAGATGTTGTTTCCGTCCGTGACGGTCGCCTCCACCCGCAGAGTGACGCCGACCTCTTTGAATCTCGTGGACGTCAGAGCGTTCGCCCCACCCGTGGCCGTGTCGACAATCTCCTCGTACGGGATTTCCTCGACAGCCTTGATCGTCGCGACCTGCCCGCTGACTACCAGCGCCCTCGGGCTGGCGAGAATCTCCGTGTCCCGCTTCTGCTGGATCATGTGCAGGACGTGCCGGACAGAGCCGCTGATCACGCTGAAATCGCCGCCCAGCCCCAACGTGTTGTACGCTGTGGCGTTGCCGAGGGTAGCCGCTGACGGAGGAACCGCGGTAAGCCGCGAGCCGGTGACGTTCTGCCGATAGGTGATATCCTCCAGGTCGGTGGAAAGCAGGTCCCAGTTCACGCCGATCTCGGTGTCGTCCCTCAGTTGCACGTCGAGGATCACGACTTCCACCATGACCTGCAACGGGGTCTGGTCCGCTTTCTTGATCTCTGCGAGGATCCTGCTCAGGTTCTCCGGCGTGTCGCACACGATCACAGAGTTCGTCTTCTCATTGACCGCCACCGAGCCATATGTGGAAACCATTTTGTCCAGGACCCCCTTAAGGCTCGTGGCGTTGAGGAATTTGAGCACGATCATCTCAAGCCGCATCTCCGGGGGTGCAACAGGTTCAGGTGAGGAAGACACGCTCTGGGTCTGGGGCTCGTCTTGACCGAGAAAGCCGGCAAAAGGATTCCTGTCGGCCTGGGGTGCGGCCGGCTCCGCCGGCTGCCCAAACGCCGGGCAGAAATCTGCAGATGCGAGACACATGCACAGCAGCACGAGAACACGGCGTAACCGGTCACCGCGATAAACCGCTTCATTCATCGACATGGCCCTCCTTATCGGATAGGGCGTGTAAAATGAGGACGAGCTTGCATTCGAGCCGCCCGGAACGCACATCAGAAAGCGTCAGGGCACAGGAGTCCACCCAGATTTTCCTGCGGTTGTTCTGCAGCCGATCGAGCAACATAACGATCTGATCGTACTGCCCCACGACGGTCAAATTGACCTGGGAGGTCACAACGGAAGCAGGCCCTCCTGATCCAGGAGGCTGCTCGGTCCGACCATCGGATGTGAAGGCCACCACGACCACTTTGCAGCCGGTCTGCTCGACAAAGGATTGCACGTTGCCCAGGAACACCCTGGCTTCCTCTCGCGTGAAGAGACTGCCACGAGCTTCGGCCAACTCCCGCTGCAGGGTTCGCAACTGCTGGCGTTTTGCGTCCAGTGTCCCGCCGATCCTTCCCGTCTCCTCGGCCATCTCGTCCACCACAGGCTGATAGCGCTGCACGGCACGCAGGTAGCCAACCTGGGGCGAGAGGGTCCAGTTGTACATCGCTGCGGCGCCGATCACGATCAGCGCGATCGATATCGCGTTTCTCTTCGATCCCTTTGCCATGATGATCCGATCCACAGGCACGGTCACTTCCCTCCGCTCGCTGATATCGTGGAGCAATCGAGCTGATATTCCACGAGGCTCCTGCCCTTCTGCTGCTTCGCAGTCATCTTGGTCATGGCGACGGATGTGAAAGGCTTGCTTTCATCCAGGCCGCGGGCGAACGACTGGGCAGCCTCGCCGGACAAGGCCAGGCCCTTGAGAGAAATACGCTCGCTGCGATTGTCGCCGGATAGTTCCATGACACACACGCCGGCCGGAGCCGCCCGTCTGACGGCATTCAGCACGCCCGACCAATCCACGTCGCAGTTCGCGGGCACGAGCTTTCGCAGCGGGCCCAGTTCCTGCCGGACTCGGGAGATCTCCTGGTCCAGGAACTTATCCTGTGCGATCAGTGCCGGCGTGGTGTAGAGCTGCTCAGTAATCTTCGTCTGTTCCACCTGCTCGCGGATGCTGTCAGCCGTTTGGTTCAGGAACAGCATTGTCACGATCACCCCCAGGAACGTCAACGCACCGGCAATCGCCGTCAGTAATGCGTGCCTGGCGAGCGACCGGGCGTGCCGCACCTCCTCCGGCAGCAGATTGATGCTCAAATCGTCCCCATCCGGGTCCAGGATCTTCATGGCGGCGCCAACCGCCATCTGGGACGGGGCCTCGGTCACCGCGCCGCTCTCGCCTGCCGCAAAATCCGGGAAATGCTCGTGCGCGTGCGCGACTACAAGAGACTCCATTCCTGTCCGAGCGCGGAGCGACGCCTCAAGTTCTTTCGCTTCGCGTGCAGGGTTCTGAAGGATCACTCTGGCGTGCAACACACCACCGTTGGTACCGGCGCCGGCGTTACGGTAGCGCATCACGGCCATCAACTCCTCGGCCAGCCATTCGAGGAGCGAATCGTGCTCACATACATCCGGCGGGATGTCCCGAATTCTCACGAAATCCATCATGTCGTCGCAGAACAGCGACACAGTGAGATTGTTGCCGCCGAGCACCGCGATCAGGGTGCTGCAGCCGTGCGTTTGACCCCGGCCACTCGCGTGGATAGCCCTGGCGCAGGCCAGCAGCGAGGGTTCGACCGCCTCAACAGTTACGCCCGCTTTGGTGCAGGCATTCACTATCTTAAGGACCGGCTTGATTTCAGCCGCAGCCGTGAGCATTCGCTTTCGCCCCTCTGTGGCAGTGCCGATCCCGCAGAAGTCGCACAGAGTGCGCTTGCCGGATAGCGGCACGTACTGCCTGAGCTCGCCCTCTACAAATTCACGAATGTTGGCCGGCATGTGCTTGGGCATGTCGAGAATCTGTATGACCAGAGGATGTGTCGACAGGGACACTGCGGCTCTCACTCGGGCAGACCGCGCCCGCCTGCCTAGTCTTTTGACCACGAGTGACAGCGCCTTGGCCTGCTCGACGGAGTCTTGCCGTTCCACCGAGGCCGGCAAATTGCTCGACGCCGCGGCAATCACTCTGAACTCCCGCCCGGCCCGCTCCACCAGTGCTGCGCTAACCTGGTGCGGGCTCACATCGATACCCAACGCTGTTCTCACGCGTGGTTTCATTCGTTGATCCGCAAACTGTCGACCCTTATAAGGTAAGGAGGCCCGTCTTGCGCCATCGTGACCTCTGCCTCCATCGTGGCGGTAAAACCGCTCGCCGTAACTCCCGCCGATCGGATGGTTTGGCCGTCGATGACGACGGTGTAGGTCCCGCCGTTGAACGGCTTGCCGACAAATCCGCTTTGCCAGCCGCGGTCGAGGCGGAGTTGCGCCATCGCATCATTCACCCCGGCTTCCGCCGTCGCCAGAGCCTCCGCGCCGCCGATGTGATTCTGCATCAACTGAATCTCCTCGGTGTTGATTTGCAGATGGCCGGCTACGGTCGCCGCCAGCAGCGCCACAAGCAGCACGATCACCAGCAGCACCGAGCCCGTATTCCTATGCCTCGTTCTCATCAAGCCCCTTCAGGGCAGTAGGCCGGTGGTGTCCGGCACAGTGATATCCAGCCGCACATAATCCGTTAACAATCTGTTGACTTCCTGTCCTTTCTTCCCATCGTTTGAGGCGACGAGCAGCATGACCGTCTTCCCCTCAAGGCCGCCGATGTACTGTGCCGGCGTGTCACTGCGGGAGCCGATCAACGTTATTTCAGCATCTGTATCCGGCGAGACCTGCAGCAACTCGTAGCCGGTGGAGACGTAATTCCATACGTACAGGCTCGCGCCATCCGAACGTCCCGGGTGCCCGTTAACACCCGCGCCTCTCCACGTCGCCGCAATGCGGCTCACGTCGCTGCGACTCTGCTCGATCCTGAAGACGAGCCGACTCTGAGCGTAGTCGCCTTCCGTCGAAACCGCGATCTCATGGAATGTCCCATCCTGTCCCTCGATGGCATCGTACTGCCCTAGGCTCAGAGCGTCGGAAGGCATGTCCGGCACTGCGGGCGCCTGCGCATCGCCCCCGCCGGCAAACGCAAAGCAGTCGATGCCCTGGCGGCCCGTCGCATAATCGTACACTGTGTCTGCTTCTTCGATGCCGATGTTCCCATTGACGCGCAAGTAACATGCTCCTCGAATGGTCTTGTCGCTTGTGAGCGTACCCGCGCTTTTCAGCCGGGCTTCCCACGTGACCAGGCGAACATGTTCCGGCACGACCGTCTGGCCAGCCGGATCATTGCCGTCATAGCAGACGAACGTCAGGTATTCCACGGGCCCGGCCAGGTCGCATAGATCGCCCACGGGTCCGAATTCGATGCAGCCGCTCGTTCCGAGCCGGCAGCGCCGCACGGCCGCGTCGCCGGCCTCGAACTCAATGTAGCCCTCAGTCTCGGTGCTTCCGCTCGTGGCTGTGATTCGCCCGGCCTTAGCGAGATAGCGGTACAACTGCTCATTCAGGACCCGGGCGTTCTGAACCATCTCCGAGTTCGCCCCGGCGGCCTCTGCGTGGTTTCGAATCGTCCCGAACACCGGCATGATCGTGGCGAAGACGACAGCCAGAATCGCCGTGGCAACGGTCAGTTCCACAATGGTAGTTCCACGCTGCAAAATGCTCATCACTCCTGGTGTGCCTCACTCTTGGTGCATACGATGACATGCGCCGATATATCTTCGGCATGCGTGACAGTCTGCGTTACAGGTATGCGGATGCCGAAGACCCCGATTGCCGACAGAGGCTCGGAAGCCGATTTTTGAATCCTCCCGTCATGCTCTTATGGGCTCTTGCGGAGGCTGTTGGGAGTGAATGAGATTTAAGTAAAGAGGTGTCCTATAATGTGGTCCGGCCACTTCGCACCACGCAATGGAACAGACCTGGGGCCGCCGTTACTCCGGTCCCGGCCAGCGTCTGGCAAGGCTCGTGCACAGACGCACCTCGGCCTCCTCCGAAGAGAGGATGCTGTCGCCGTTGCGGTCCAGTCCGACGGACACAGTGACTGTTCTCAGATCAGGGTCCTGGTCGTCGGCCACGGAGCACAGATACCCGCCGCTGAGGGGCTCAGAAGTCGCATTGAAATCGTGATCGTAACCATACACGCTGTGGGCCCGGATGCGATCCAACTCGGACTGGGCCAGCATGAGGCTCCAGCTCTTGCGCTCGACAGCCCGGTCCGTTGCCAGGGCAACCGTCAGGGCCTTGAGAAGCGGGATGACGGAAATGACAAGCAAAGCGGAAGCCACAATGACTTCCGTAAGGGTCACGCCTGTGAGCCGGCGATGGAGGCGTCTGATCGTCACTTTTCCCGCTGCCATTTGACCATTCCTGTCGCCGGGACGACCTCGAGCCGATACGCTCTGCCCTGGCTGTGGACCCGCACGCGCGTGTCACTGCCGTCCGTCAGGTTGCCGAGAGGGCCGAACTCGAAGGAGCGCCTGCCGGTACAGTGGACATTCGCAGGAATACTGTCGCTTGCCACGACGGCGGAATCCCGCAGATTGATGATCTGATAGCCGTGATAAGGATTGGCGCCGATCATCACGAGGGCATAGCCTGTCGGATTGTCGGCCGCGTGCGCGATGGCGTGCATGCGGGCGCGTCGAAGATCCGTGGCAAGCCGGCGGACAACCGCATCTGTCTGTGCCCCCCACACGGCCCCCACGTTGAGCCTCGGGACCGCGACACATGCCAGCACGGCGAGGATCAGCACCACAGTGATGCACTCGATCAGGGTATGTCCCGCCCGTGTCATAGGCAAAAGTCCCCACATGCAGCAAGGGGTGACCGCCCTCGAAGACGGACACCCCAGGCGAATTCCGTGCCCGAGCCCATGGGCCACCACAAGCCCATGGACCTGGCTCCCACGTCAATGAGTGTGATCGGAGATGCGATGAATCGTCGTATTGTATATGTAGGGTGTCTCCAATGGACACTGCGGGGCCCCGTCCGGGAAGTAGTTCGGATCGTTGGTGACATCCGTCAGGGCCGCCGGCCAGACTGACTTGTCCGCATAATAAAGCTCGATCTGTGAATTGACCAGGTCTACATTCGTTCTGCACGCGTGGATCCTGGCATTCGTGGTGCCGCTGAGCATTCGCGGCACAGCGATGGCAGCCAGAGCGCCGAGGATCATCACCACGACGAGCAACTCCACCAGAGTAAATGCCTTTTTGTTGTACACCGTGTTCTCCTTATCCATGGGGCGCCATTATAGAGTATCGACAGCTTCATCGGCGGCAACTGCCGCGAGCTTTACCCCAAACCATCGCTACGGGCCCTACTTGAGGCGTGCCATGTAGTCGAACATGGGCAGATAGACGCCCATGAGGATCAGACCGATAATGACTCCCATGATGACGGTCAGCGCCGGCTCGAGCCTGGCCAGCAGCGACGCGGCCATCCGGTCGCTCTCCTTGTCCAGCAGGTCCGCCGCCTTTGCCAGCATGTCCGCAAGGACGCCTGCTCCCTCGCCGGCAGCGGCAAGCTGCACGACCACGGAAGGGAACAGATTATGGGCCTTGAGCGATTCAGCGACGGGCCGGCCGATGCGAATGGCCCTTTGGAGGTCCCCTGAGATCCGGGCCAGTTCCTCGTTATGGACCACCCTGCCCGCCGAATCCAGGGCCTCCATGATCGGCACCCCTACCGAGATCAGCATGCCGAATGTGCGGATGAACTGCGAAACGAGCACGAGGTGATTCAACGGTCCCAGTAACGGCATCCTGATCTTCCAGCGGTCCCAATAAACCCTTGTGCGCAGGTTGCGCACCAGGCGCCGCAGGGTCAGCACAAGGATGGCGATCGCAGGCGGCAACGCCCACCAGCAACTCCTCAGCGAGAGGCTCAGGACCACCAGCGCTTGTGTTGGGCCCGGCAATTCTACATGCAACCGCGCATACAACTGCGAGAACATCGGCACGACGAAGATGAGCATGGCGAGCACCACGACGCAACAAACCACGCCAACAACTACGGGGTAGACGAATGCCCCCCGGATCTTCTGACGCAGTTCCAGTCGCTTCTCAAGGTACCGTGCGCTCATGTCGAACGCCCGTGACAACTCACCGGAGGACTCGCCAGCCTCGATCATCCCGAGAAAGAAATCACCGAACACTGTCCGATGGGGCTCGAACGCACTTGCCAGGCTGGCGCCCGTCTCCACCCGGTGACGAATATCCGCGAGGATATCCCTCAAGGCCTGGTTGCCGGCTTGCTCTTCCGAGGCCTCCAGGCATCGCACCAGCGATAAGCCCGCGGAATACATGCCGGCGAATTTGAAGGCAAAGGAGGCAACGTCCTTCTGCCGCACTCTCGTCGAGAGCCTTCTCGGCCTCGATTCCCGTTGTGCGTCGACCAGGACATACCCGACCTTCGTCAATTCCGCCCGCAGCATCTCCACGCTGTTCACGTTCGTGTAGACGCCGCTCAGCTCATTGCCCGCGGAATCCTTTGCCGTGTATGCGTAGGCCGCCATCAGTCACTCTTGAGATCCACGACACGCATGACTTCGTCGATTGTTGTCACGCCGCTTCGCACTTCATCCAGGGCGCTCGTCCGGAGGGTCCGCATTCCCTCCGCAATCGCCTGCTCCTTAAGCGCAGCGTCGCTGCGGCCATCCACGATCATGCGCTTGACGGCCGGCGAGAAGCACAGGATTTCATACACGCTCTTTCGACCCTGGTACCCGCTGCCATAACAACCACTGCATCCTTTGGCTCGGTAGAGCTGTTGTTTTGCCGAGGGCTGACTCCCCGTGAGCCTGCGTTCCTCCTCGCCGGGCGTATAGAGTTGCTTGCATTTGGGACAGAGGGTTCGGACGAGCCGCTGCGCGACAACCCCCAGAAGTGCAGAGGTCACCAGGAATGGAGGAATCCCAATGCTGATGAGTCGGGATACGGCGCCCGCCGCATCGTTCGTGTGCAGCGTGCTCAGCACGAGATGACCGGTCAGAGCCGCACTGATCGCGATCTCCGCCGTCTCGAGGTCCCGGATTTCCCCAATCAGAATGACATTCGGGTCCTGGCGCAGGATGCTTCGCAGCGTGGAGGCAAACGTCACTCCCGCCGCCGGCTTGACCTGGACCTGCGTGATCCCCGGCAGACGGTATTCGACGGGGTCCTCGACGGTCACGACATTCCGCTCGGGCGTGTTCACCAGTTGGAGCGCGGAGTAGAGCGTGGTGGTCTTGCCGCAGCCGGTCGGGCCCGTCAGAAGGATCATGCCGTACGGGTTGGCGACCAAGTCCCGGATTCGCTCATTGTCATATGCGGAGGTGACGACGCGGTCCAACGACCACCGGCCGGCGTTCTTGTCAAGGATGCGCAAGACGATCTTCTCGCCTCCGACAGCCGGGAGGCAGGAGACGCGGAGATCGTACTCTCTTTCTTCATGGCGGATCGTGATGTGCCCATCCTGGGGGATTCTCCGCTCAGAGATGTCCATGTCGGCGAGGACCTTGAGCTGGGAGATGACCTCGCGCTGGGCCGAAGCGGGGATGTCGATGGCCCTTCGCAACAGGCCATCCACGCGATATCTCACGCGCAGGTCCGACTCCTGCGGCTCGATGTGGATATCACTGGCCTTGACGTCGATGCCGCCCCGGATGACGGAGGCGACCAGTTTCGTGATTGGGTCGCTGTCCGTGCCGAACAGCCTGTCGCTTTTGTCGGCTACCGACTTGCCTTCCTCCCCCGCATCGCTCTTCAGCCGCATGGAGGCGATCGTCTGCCTCGTCAGGTTGGCCACGTCGAAATGGTAGCTTATGGCCTGTCGTATGGCGTGCGGCGTAGCGGCCACGGGAACCACCCTGTAGCCCGTCTTCAACTCGATCTCATCGCGGGCACGCAGGTCCAGAGGGGAACTCATGGCCACCGTCAACTCGCGACCCTCTCACTTGATGGGAATCGCGATGTAGCGGTTGGCCACCTCCTGAGAAATCAGGTGAGCGACCATAGGGTCAATCATCTCGGGCGAGAGGTTGACAAACTCGATACAGTGGGCGGCCGCGGCGACCTTGGCAGACTGCTCCTCATCCAGCGACAACTCGCGCTGGATAATGGAGAACAAACCCTCGCCGCTCGCCTTATGACGATCCACCAGCGCTCGCGCTTAGACCTCGTCCAGCACTTTTCCGCTCAAGAGAACGTCGATTATCGGGTCATGCTCACTCATATCAGGGGATCCCTGAACGAATCCGTTCCTCTATCGACATATCCGACGGCGCACCTTAGTGCAGGGCCGAACCATCACACGACCGACCAGAGGTCCCGCCCTATTTCCCAGAGTCATCGAAATCATTGAGTCGGATTCGCCGATAGGTTACAATTGTGCTGGGGCAGGAGTTGCCATGTGGATCATGGATCCCATAGTGTGAGCCCCTCCGTTGGGTGCGATTTCAGCGGCGTCCGGTTGGACGGCCTGGGTTGAAATGAAATGACCGAGTTCCTGAAGAAGATCAATAAGGGCCTGGCTCCCATCAGTCAGTGGCTGCCGCACGACCGCGTTCCATGCGTGATCGCGGGTCCGTGCAGCGCCGAGTCGGCTGAACAAATGCTCTCGACCGCCCGAGAGTTGGTGAAATCGCCGTATGTAAAGGCCTTCCGGGCAGGGATATGGAAACCGCGTACGCGCCCGGGCACATTCGAAGGGGTCGGAGAAACCGGCCTGGAGTGGCTCAGGCAGGCAAAGGCCGAGACCGGTTTGCCCACAGCCACCGAAGTGGCGAACACTGAACATGTAGAACTGTGCCTCAAGTACGGCGTGGACATCCTGTGGATCGGCGCGAGGACTACCGTCAGCCCGTTCGCCGTGCAGGAGATTGCCGACGCCCTCAAAGGCAAAGACATCCCCGTCCTCGTCAAGAATCCCATCAACGCCGAACTGGGTCTGTGGCTCGGCGCGATCGAGCGGCTTTACGACGCCGGTATCCGGAAGCTTGCCGCGATTCACCGTGGCTTTTCCACCTACGTCGAGATGCAGTTCCGCAACGATCCCAAATGGCAAATCCCCATCGAGCTGAAACGACTGCTTCCCGACCTGCCTCTGATCTGTGATCCCAGCCATATCGGGGGCAGCCGCCAGTTCATCGAGCCGCTCTCCCAGATGGCCCTCGATCTCGGCATCCAGGGCCTGATGATCGAATCGCACATCGATCCTGACCGGGCCCTGAGCGATGCCAAACAACAAGTAACTCCCCAAGACCTTTCCTGCATGCTTGAGCGACTGCGGGCAAGGGAAGCCGAGCTTACCGACCGGGACCTGAAGAGGCAGATGGCCCGGCTGCGAGCCGAGATCAGTCAGATCGATGCCAAGATCATTCAGGACCTTGCCGAACGCATGAAGTGGGTCGAGGAGATCGGCCGGCTCAAGCAGGAGCACAATATCCCGGTGCTCCAGATTACCCGCTGGGAGACCCTCCTCGAAGACCACATCGCCAAGGCGAAGCAACTCGGCCTGGATACCGATTTCATCAAGGCATTATTCGAGCTCATCCACGCCCAAGCCATCAAACGCCAACTGTGACGCACCGGATCCATGGCTCCCGGCACTCCCGACAAGTGCGGGACATCGGCCATGTTGTGTGAAATCAAGAGCATGGACCGTTACTCCGCACCCATACCCTGCCTTCTAATGGTAGAGAGCGCTCTCGACGGGTCGGCAGGCTGTGTGGATGCCGGCCGTAACCAGGACGCTTGGACAGCCAGACAAAAGGAAGGTGTGCTATGAGAGTGCTAAGAAGAATGTGGGAATGGTGGCGGGAGTGTTGGGGCGACGACATTTACTGGCTTGCGGAGGTTGACTCCCATCAGTGGGACAACAAGATTGAGATTCTCCGGCGGCTATCCAGCCAGCCCCGGTGAAATAGCAAGGGGCATAAGCCGGAAAGATCCATCGCCCGACTTATACCCCTGTTCCTCGGCTTGGCTTCCGCCGTTGCAGGTCGCCCCATTGTGCCTGTTGCCGTAGCACATACCCCAGCGGAGCCAATCACAATCAGTTCCTGGTTTCACACATCACGGCCGTTTCCCAATCTTCGGCAAACCGCCCCACCGCCGTATGCAGCCGGCTCTTGACCGTGCCCACGGGAATACCCAGAACCTTCGAAATCTCGGCATACGAGAATTTGTGAAAATAGGCCAACAGGATAATCTCGCGTAGCTTCGCAGGCATTCTCGCGATCACCTTCTTGACCGAATCCGCCGTCTCGTCCCGAATCAGGTTATCATAGGGCATCCGACTGTCATGCTCGAACGTGTTCAACACATCTTCGATGGTATGTTCGTCGCTGTTGAACATGTCCCCCAGATGAGCAGATTCCTGATGCTGCATGCGGCGAAGGGCGTCCTTGGCCTTGTTGGCCGCAATCGTGAACAGCCACGGACGCAAGGGTCTCGAGATGTCAAATGTATCCCGGCTGACGAACAACTGCATGAACGTCTCCTGGAACACATCCTCGACCATGTCCGGCCGGCTCAGGAACCGTCGAAGGAACCCGTACACGCTATCCTTGTAGCGGCTCACCAGTTCCTGGAACGCGTCTTCCTCGCCTGCTGTGTAGCGTATCAAAAGGTCTTTGTCACTCATAAGATCCCCTTCCAATTTTAGCGTTATCAACCTTGCACCATCGTAGCAGGTGCAAGAATTCAATGAATCGGGCCTTATCTGCTTCTTGTATCCGGCCTCGTCCTGCTTTTTGTATCGGGAATTCCCCTATAGATCCGGGCCATTCACATACGCGACATGCTGTATCCACATCATAGAGACACCCTGTTCCCACATCCCGGCACAACTCGGGACATGTAACGGAATATCGCGCCAGCCCTGTTATTTGTCATGTCGAGTCGCTGCACGCTGCGCGGCTGGTGTCAGAAAGAGACAGGATGGTTCGGATGCCATGCTTACGCTCGCGTAAGCATGCCTGTCCCGCCAAATGGAGCATGTCTACGCAAGCGTAGACATGGCGCCCGGCCGCAAAATGCAGCCGTACACCGACCCCGGAGGGGTCGTGAATTCTGTTGCTTTTGCATGGCCGGCGGCTATGATGAGGTGCTGAAAATGCTTGGAAGTAAACAGCAGGATGGTCCCAGGAAACGGCGCCAATGAAAGGAACAGACCCAATGAGGTCTTGCCCCCAATCACCACGCAATGAGAGCGCCATTTTCCAGAACGACGGTCTGCTCCAGACCATTCTCGATTCCCTGACACACCCATTCTACGTGATCGATGTAGCGGACCGCCGTGTCCGGCTGGCCAACCGTGCGGCCCGGCAGATGCATGAGGCTGGTGCGGCCACGTGCCACGCTCTCACCCACGGTCGCCACACGGCCTGCGATTCTGAGGACCACCCCTGCCCCATGGGGATCGTCACACAGACCGGCAAGCCAACCATCGTCGAGCATATTCACCATGATGAGCAAGGCAATCGGAGGAACATCGAGGTCCACGCATTTCCCGTCTTCGACGGGGCGGGCAAGGTGACGCAGATCATCGAGTACTGTGTGGATGTCACGGAACACAAGCACATGATGCAGGAGCGTCAGTGGGACCTGGCCGTCAACCAGGCCCTGGCCGAGCTGGCAGATGCCCTGATCGATCCTTCGTTCTCCATCGAGGAGGTCGCGGACATCGTTCTTGCACAGGCCCGGCAGTTGACCGGCAGTGAACACGGATTCGTCTCGTCCATCGATTCCGAGACGGGCGACATGATCGGCCACACGTTGACGGGTATGGTGGCCGAGCAGTGCGGCATCCCGGGAAACAGGCAAAACATCGTTTTTCGCCTCCGGCCCGATGGCAGCTATCCCGCCCTCTTCGGCTACGCGATGAATACACGCCGGGGCTTCTACACGGATACGCCCAGCCGGCATTCTGCCTCCACCGGGCTGCCTGAAGGGCATATTCCTCTGCGCAACTTCCTCACCGTGCCTGCGCTGGTGGGCGACAAGGTCGTCGGCCAGATCGCTTTGGCCAATTCGGATCGGGGCTACTCCGACAGGGAGCTCGACGCGGTCACCCGGATGGC
Source organism: Sedimentisphaerales bacterium (assembly GCA_963708075.1). GTDB lineage: Bacteria > Planctomycetota > Phycisphaerae > Sedimentisphaerales > Anaerobacaceae > PLanc-01. The sequence goes on along the minus strand of OY970194.1, from coordinate 573,657 downwards.
CAAGCTCTACGCCCTCGCGGTCCAGCGGATGCGAAGGCAAAATGCCTTGAAGACCAGCGAGGAACGCTACGCCCTCGCCCAGAAAGCCGCCGACATCGGGAGCTGGGATTGGAATATCGTCACGGGCAAGCTCCTCTGGTCGGAGCGCATCGAGCCCATGTTCGGCTTTGCCAAAGGTCAGTTCGAGGGCACGTACGAAGCGTTCCTGCAATCCTTACATCCTGACGACCGCGATTTCGTGGTCAACTCGGTGAACGCGTGCATGGAGGGCGGCGCCGACTACAGGATCGAGCATCGGATCGTCTGGCCCGATGGCACGGTGCGCTGGGTGTCGGAAACGGGCGATGTGATGCGAGACGCCGGGGGCAAGGCGGTCCGCATGCTTGGAGTCGTTCAGGACATCACGGCCAGGAAGCGGGTCGAGCAGGAGATTCGGGAGCTCAATGAGGACCTCGAACGACGGGTCGTTGCCCGAACCACGGAACTGACGCAGACAAACAAACAGTTGCGCGAGGAGATCGGTCAGCGGAGGCGGCTCGAAAAGGAAATCCTCGAAATCAGCGAACGGGAACAGAGACGCATCGGCCGTGAATTGCACGACAGCCTCGGCCAGCAACTGACCGGAATCGCCATCATCAGCAAAGTCCTCGAACGGAAACTCCAGCGTCAGTCCATCGAGGAGGCGGCCAACGCGAAAGAAATTGCTCAGCTTGTGAACGAAGCGATCAACCAGACGCGGCAATTATCGCGCGGACTCCACCCTGTGTCGTTGGACGAAGAGGGCCTGATGTCCGCCTTGCAGACGCTGGCCGCCACCACTCAGAACATCTTTGGCGTCGCGTGCGCCTTTAAGTGCAATAATCCTGTCCCGGTGAAGGACCCCTCCGCCGCGATACACCTCTACCGCATCGCCCAGGAGGCGGTCACCAACGCCATTCGCCACGGCGACACGAAACAGATTCTGCTGGAGCTATCCGCCGATCACGATGGTGCTGCTTTGGTCATTGAGAATGATGGGCGGGATTTCCCCGCCAAGCTTCCAAGAGGTAGAGGAATGGGATTGCAGGTTATGAGCTATCGGGCAGAAATGATCGGAGGGGCCCTCGATGTGCAGCCGCGAGCCGGAGGTGGGACGAGAGTCACCTGCACATTCAGCGTTGCATCCGCAGTAGATCGGAAGGAGAAATAGCATGCCCGCGAAGACGACAGCCAAGGTTAACCAACGCTCGAAACACAGCGTTCTCATCGTGGACGACCACCCCGTCGTTCGCCAGGGTCTTGCCCAACTGATCAATCAGGAGAAGGACCTCGAAGTCCGCGGCTACGCGGAGGATGCCTTCCAGGCCATGCAGGCGATCAAGGATGTCCAGCCCGATATGATCATCGTGGACATCTCTCTCAAGGACACCAGCGGCATGGATTTGATCAAGGACGTGAAGATCCAGTATCCGAACCTGCCCATCCTGATCCTCTCCATGCACGACGAATCGCTCTACGCGGAACGTGCATTGCGCGCCGGGGCCAAGGGATACATCATGAAGCACGAGGCCACGGAGCGGGTGATCACGGCCATCCGCCGGGTCCTCGCCGGGGAGATCTACGTGAGCGACTCGATGGCTGCCAAGATGGTCAGTAAGCTCGCCACGGGCATCGCCCCACAGAACGCCTCCCCCATTGAATGCCTGAGTGATCGCGAGTTGGAGGTCTTTCGCCTCATCGGCGAAGGTCATAAGACGCGGGATGTGGCGGAAAAGCTGCATCTGAGCGTCAAGACCATCGAAACCTACCGGGCCCATATCAAGGAGAAGCTCGGATTCAAGGATGGCAATGAGCTGTTTCGCTTTGCGGTCGAGTGGGTGAACTCGGAAATGAAACACTGATTCCGCCGCTCAGCAATGTGCCAGGCCCAACAACGTACGCCCTCCTCCATCAGGTGAACCGGACAATGCCCTCATCAAGCCGCGGCGGATGCATAAGAGAAGCCCCGATAGACAGATAAGTATTCCAGCCGATATGAAATCGCACACCGACCCTGATTCCCCTCGCTGTCCTTTGCGGCTACACTGGTGCAACAGTAGCGCACAATGAATTTCGGGGATCACAGACAGCTATCCCGCAGACAGCGGTTTGAGTCAGAACACATGATCGAGTATAGCCCAGGCAGCCAGGTCGGCAAGAAGAACATCCTCATCGTGGACGATCATTACGTTGTGCGACGCGGATTGGTGGAACTCCTGAGCCAGCAGCCGGACCTGAACGTCTGCGACGCGGTCGCCAGTGCCAAACAAGCCCTGGACGCTGTAGATCGAGAGCCTGTAGACCTGGCCATCATCGACATTTCCCTCGGCGAGGTAGACGGCATCACGCTCACGGACGTGCTCAAGCGGAAGTACCCCGGCATGATCATCCTGATCTTATCCATGCACGACGAGCAGCTCTACGGCCCTCGCGCCTTACAGGCAGGCGCATCAGGTTTCGTAGCCAAGCAGCAAGCCGGCGATACGCTCCTCGACGCCATCCATCAGGTCCTTAACGGCCGGATGTACTTTCATTCAGGAAGCTGAACCGCCGTCCCCGGAATGGCCGCTTGCGCGGGTGAATTGAGAAAACCCTGATATCGCAGCCAATTGGCACACGCCGCTGTCCAGGTGGAGCACGGATGATCGCTTGGGCGGACACCGAAATCGTGGGCCGCCGTGGCATAGATGTGCAGTTCTGCCGGGATACCTGCTTTCCTCAAAGCAAGGTACATCAACACGCTGTGCTCCGGCGGACTGATGATATCGGCCCCGCCGTGCGCGAGGAAGATCGGAGGCGTCCCGGCCGGAATATGTAAGCCGGGAGCAATCTCGTCTTTGTCCTTCGCCTTCAGATAACCCGAATAGGCTGCGATGGCGAAGTCAGGCCGGCAACTGATCTTGTCCACATCATCGATGGGCTTATAGGTCCGCTGCTCAAAGCTCGTCGCCGTCGCAATCGCCAGATGGCCGCCTGCCGAGAAGCCCACGATACCGATCCGCTGCGGATCAATTTTCCACTGACCGGCTTTGCTCCGCACCAGACTGACAGCTCGCTGCGCATCCTGGAGCGGGCGCCGGGCAGGCTCGCCCTTGACTTCATCAGGCCGTCGCGGCACACGATACTTGAGGATGATCCCGGTGACGCCAATCGAGTTCAGCCACGCCGCCACTTCTTCGCCTTCCAACTGCCAATAAAGGTCCCAATATCCGCCGCCCGGACAGATGAGGATCGCCGTCCCGGTATCCTTCTCCTTCGCCGGCCGATAAATCGTCAGCGTCGGCTTGGTGACGTTGGTAATGAGCCGGGTTGACTCGGTCACCTCAACCTGCTTACGGTCCAGCTTCGGCGACATGCGGACCCTCTCCTCGCCGATATTGCCGCTCTCCTCCGGCGCCGGCCCCGGCCAAATCTGGACGACCTGCGGGTTCTCCGCCCCGTTCATCGGAGCTACCCATATCCCCACAACCAAAGAAACCATCAATGTGAATCGCATAGCCGAACGGTCCTCCTTTCCTTGTATTACTCGGTTGCCTCAGCGCTCCCGGTGCGTCGCCGACCTTTACACACTAACGGAGAACGGATGGCTATCCCGGTGCTCATTGACCCTGCTTCAGTGCAGAAGGTCTGCTGCACGGTACGGTGACTGCCCTATGCACCAACCCCATCTGCTATGGGCAACGTTGCTGCACATGATCAGGTGGAGAATGCCAGTGGAGCGACTTCCACGACCGGGACTTTAAGAAGCGTTGCTTCCCGTAGTAAACCTTCTGAGAGATGTCGCTCTGTAATCAGTAGCGCTCTCGCTTGGGGGATAACCCCTTCTATGCGTTGCTCGGCCCTGAGTAGTTCTCTGTACTTGACACACTGAAAGAGCCCTCTACGAAGATCATCGTCATTGGAGTTAACCGCCTTCACTTCGACTCCAATTCGCCACCCTTTGTCCGAGAAAAGCACGTCGATCTTGTCAGCGGATGGCAAGACGTATTCAGTCAGACCAGGCGCCGCGTTCCTTGGCAATTCGACCATCTCGGGATGTTTAGAAACATAGGCCTTCAGTCGCTTGTGGGTTTCGCTCTCCGCCTCTCCACTCCAACTGTATCGTTTTCTGCGTATCTGGGTACCTTCAGTCTTCTCCTCAAGGGATGGTGGGTCATCTAGCCTATAGTGCTGAAGCAATCGACGCCAGCCAGTATAATTGAAGATGTCCTTGTGTATTTCCTCAATTACTGACTGTCTCTGTTCTTCCGTGAGTCTTCTCGGGCGATTGATGTGACTGAGGTAGTTCTTCAGAAAGAAATCTACTCCCTTACCAGGGAGAACCGCTCTCATCGTTGACTATGAGAGCGTTGATTGGCGGGATCGGTTCTCTCCACTCGTCTGCGGTCTCCTCCAAGGCGTACCCGATAGCCCCTGCCGGATGCCGGTAAGCCACCGCCATGACATAATGCCCCCACCCTCGCCGCACAACCTCATGGCTCAGTTGGCCATACGTCACGGATTCACAGGCTTCAGCGTACGACACGAGCAATGGCAAAATCTGGCGAGCCGTACTTGGGGACCATCCATCACCATGCAATGATCTTGGCATGGCCATGCCGATTTCCTCCTTTCACTGTACGGTCGACACAAGGCGCCAAAGACAGACTACTTTCTTTCTCCATGCTTCCATTCGACTTCATCCCTCGCCACTGGCCTGCTTGTTGTCCGCACCACCCTTCAAATGCGATTTCTTGATGTGTAGAACATCGCTGAACCGAGCGACCATGGCGGGCGAGATGCTCCGCCGGCCTCGTTCGTAATCACTGACCATGTTCTGTCGGATGCCAAGCTTTTTGGCCAGTTGGCCCTGCGTAAGGCCGGCTTTCAGACGTGCGCCGGCGAGAAGGTTGCCGACGCGGTTCCTTCCCATTTGCCTCCAGAATTCCGTTTCCTCCACCGGAACAGACACCTCGACATCCTCCGTAGAGAGAACAGACAGTTCGTACTTCTTCCGGATCCAAGCGACAAGTTCCTCGACTTGATCTCCCTGGATCGACAACTCAATATGGGGCTTTTTCACGAGAGCCAACATAATACACCTCGATCACAATCTCACCTTTCCTGCATAGCCAACATGCCACATAGCGATACGTCAGATGGCAATGGAAGCGATCCAGCCCAAGGGAGGAGAAGTTCGGCCAATCCTTTTGAATGGGGCCATCCGCCTGCAAGTCCGCTACCAGCAAGAACAGCAGTTGCTGCACGCGCTTGGGCAATCGGTCCAGCCCACGAGCCACTTTCTTCCGGATTCTCACCTCATATGCCATATAGTTATAATATAACTCATTTGAGAATGTGCGTCAAGTAATATCCTCGGCCCTACAATCGCAACCATGTTGCTGCGTTTTGCCAGCGGATTTTCTCTTTGTCCGGGCCGCCGGCTTCCAGCACTTCCAATTTGACCAGCGCCGGATCGGGGTAGTTGAAGGGCGTCCCTGTTCCGAACATTACACGCTCGGCACCCAGGTTTGTGATCAGTTGGCCAAGCTCGTTCGCCAGCACGGCACTCAAGCGGGATAGTTCGATGGCATAATTCGACGGTAGGCCGTTGTTCTTTCGGCCCAGCGGGTTCCCCGTGTAGCCGAGACCGTTCAGCAGGATGAAACGCGCTTTCGGGTGAGCCTTCACCAACTCGACAATCTCCTCCAGCGGCACGTCGGGTACGTTCAGCAGCCAGCTTCGCTGGCGGTTGTCCTCCACACGGATGGGAATGGAGATGACCATGCCCCGCTCCGTCGCGGCGTTCACCAGGTCCCGGCAGCATGGGCTGGAAAGGCTGTAGTTGTGCCACTTCGGATAGAGGCGCAGGCCCGTCATGCCGAATTCCTCGTGACAGGCTTTCAGATCATCCTGCCAGCTGGCATAGAACGGATTGATGACGGCGAACGGGACCAGCCGGTCGCGATGACTACGGACCTCTTCCGCCACCTCTTCATTGCCGGCCTGGGCATTGCGATAGGTGATAGCGCCGGCGCTGGAAACGACCGCCTTGTCGATCTTTTTGGAATCCATCAATGCGAGCAGCGATGCGGCAGTGTTGTGCCGCAGCCGGCGGAAGGCAAAATGGCCGAGATAGGCGTTCACATCAACAATCATGCTTTCCGCCTTCCCAGAAGCCTCATCATGTTTCCGCCCAGGATCTTGTCCTTGTCCTGTGCGCTCAGGTCCGCCCCGCGAATCTTGCCCACGCCCGCCGTCATGGACGAGTCACAACCAAAGACGAGCCGATCCACACCCACTACGGCCGCCGCCATATCCACGGAGCCGTCGTCCGTGACACTGCCGCTGGTGTCGAGCATAACGTTGGTTGCGTTGCGCAAGGCCTTGATCGTCCACTCCCAATCGCCGCCGCCGGAGATGTGGGCACAGATGAGCATAGCCTCCGGGTAGCGGCGGGCCAGCTCCGCAAGGTGCCCGCCGTCGGACATACGCGGCTGGTCCTCCACGAAATAATGCGAGTGCGATGCATGGTGCAGGATCGCCACCCGTAATTCGATCGCCAGCTCAACGATGGGAAAGACCACCGGCTCGGTGCAGGTGTACTCATTATAGAGTTTGATGCCGATGAAGCCGCGATCTTCGACGCAGCGCCGGATTTCCTCCAATGCCTCCCGGCCGCAGCCTGGATTGACGTAGCAGTAACCGAGCACCCGCCCGGAGAACCGGCGCATTCCCTCGGCCGTCCACTGGTTGCATTCCCGGAAGTCCTCGGCGGTCGCGGGCCGGCGAGGAGTAAGCGTCGAGCAGCAGAGTTGGTCGATCCCCAGCTTGTCTGCTGCCTCAATGAGTTTGCGGTCGTCAACCTCCCAAGTCGCGCGGCTATGATGGGTCAGGTGGGCGTGACAGTCAATGACCTTGCCCTTGGGGGCCGAGCCAATCGGCGCGGCGCGTGCGAAGGTAAATGCTGCTGCTCCCAGGGCCATCGCAGCCGAGCCCTTCAGGACCGCCCGCCGCGAGAAGCGAAGCGCAGGCTTGGATGAGCTCCCGCGGGTAATCATCTGTCTCTGCCTCCTGATCGCAGGGACCTGAAGGACCAAAGGGACCTAAAAGGCGCACGGCAACCCTTAGGTCCCTGAGGTCCTTTACGTCCTCTATCGCTTTACTCGGGCGTTGCCCTGCCAGATGCTCCAGATTTCTTCTTCATCGGCCGGTTGAGCATAGTCGGTCAGGAGCGTGACGACCAGAGCCCCGGTCGCCCAGCCGAACTGCACCCATTTCTCGGGCTCCCAGCCGCGCAGGATTGCGTAGAGCATACCGCCGACGAAGCCATCGCCGCCGCCGATGCGATCGAGCACTCCGATTTCCCGCGGCTCGACGACGTGCCAGTTACTCCCCTCGGCCATAAGGGCGCCCCACCGGTGACAATTGCCGCTGACGACCTCGCGCAGCGTGGTCGCGAAGACCGAGGCGTTGGGGTAGGCCCGCCGGACTCGCTCGATCATGGCTTTGAAGCTGTCGATTTTGTTGCCCAGGCCTTTGCCGCCCGCCTCGGGGCCCTCAATGCCCAGCGAGAGTTGGAAATCCTCCTCGTTCCCGACCAGGATATCGGCGATGCCTGCGATCTCGTGGAAGATGGCGCGAAGTTCCTTCTCGCGGCCCTTCCAGAACGAGGCGCGGTAATTGAGATCGAACGCGATGCGAGTGCCGTACTTCTTGGCGGCGCGGGCGAGTTCCAGGCAGAATGTCCCCGTGTCGGGTGACAGCGCCCCGATGAGTCCCGACAGGTGCACGATCTGGACTCCCTCGCGGCCGAAGATCCGGTCGAGGTCGAAGTCTTTGACGTTCAGGGTCCGGCCGATTTCGCCGGCGCGGTCGTTGGACACGCGCGGCCCGCGCGGACCGAAGCCGCAGTCAGCCAGGTTGAACTGGTGCCGGTAACCCCAGGGGCCGCCCTGACCCACTTCCTTGCCCTCAACATCGATGTGCCGGCCGGCGAGGTCGTCCTTGATGAAGCGGGCGACCGGGCTGCCCTTGACAAAAGTCGTCAGTATTTTCACGGGCAGGCCGAGGTAAGACGATACACTCGCCACGTTGCTCTCGGCACTAGTGGCCTGCATGGTGAACCGTCGGCTGCAATGAAACGGCTGGCCGGCGTCGGGGGTCAGGCGAACGCCCATGCTCGTGGGCACGAGCAAGGCATAACGGCAATTCTTCTTCAGTTCGATACTCACAAAGGTCTCCTTTCGATAGCAAGAGAGTTTCAAGTTTGAAGTGTCAAGTATGAAGAATGCTCCTCTTACTTCACACCTCACACTTCAAACTTCACACTTCAGATGTCCCCTTGCATACCACATCTCACAGCGAACCGCAACCCTGGGCAATCAGTCGCACACCATGCACAGAGATTGCCGGGTTTTCGGCAGACGTGCCGTTGCCGTCATGGTAAAATGGCGAGGGCCGTCAACGGGGAAGGACGATGGCAGGGAACGCCGGATTCTTCCGATACCTTGACGGCCGGAGCGGGATCATGAAGAGACGACGAGCATTTACCCTCATCGAGCTTCTTGTGGTGATCGCGGCCAAGCGGGATTCCTGCAGAACCTAACGTCAAGAGCCGATAGTGATACAAGGAATCCGACTGACGCGGAATGCCGCCCTGACTGCACCAGGGCAGTGTCTCCATCTATAGACTGATAAAAGAGGCTGAAATGCACAGATTGCTCGTGATCGGCAGCATCGTGTTTCCTGCCTATGCGTTGGCGACTATTGTGGTAATCCTACTGTTGCCGCTGTTCGCAGATATGGACAGTGAGATTCCCCCCAAGTTGGTCATGCCTGTAATTCTGGCCATTGTCCTGCTCTTCATCTCCGTTGCCGGGATCTGGTTCTTCATCATCTTCGACATCGTGCACGTGGCAAGAAACGACAGGTTCTCCGGGGGAGCCAAGGCAGGCTGGATCTGCGCCATCTGGTTTCTCAACATCTTCTCCATCCCCGTTTACGGCCTGAAGCATCTTCGCAAGCCCAGGCCGACGAATGCCATCGGCGCGTCTAATCCAGCGTCCGGTGGTAGCGTTTAACGCCGATGAACAGGGCGACAGCGGCAAATAATGCGATCGGCCACACCTGAGGGACGATGTCCGGCAGGCCGTTGCCCTTGAGCAGGATGCCGCGGATGATTCGCAGGAAATGCGTGAGTGGCAGAACCTCGCCGATGATTTGGGCCCAGCGGGGCATGCCCCGAAACGGAAACATGAAGCCGGAGAGCAGGATCGACGGCAGAAAGTAGAAGAACGCCATCTGTACCGCTTGGAGCTGATTGCGAGCTATGGTAGAGAAGGTAATGCCCATCGCGAGGTTCGCGAGGATGAACACCAGCGAGACCGCAAGCAACAGGCCGATACTCCCGATCATCGGCACGGCGAAGATCAGGCGGGCGGCCACCAGAATCAGACTGACCTGAATGTATCCGACGAGAATGTAGGGAATGATTTTGCCGATCAGGACCTCAAAGGGGCGGGTCGGCATGGACAGGAGGTTCTCCATCGTGCCACGCTCGCGCTCGCGTGTGATGGCCAGGCCGGTGATGATGACCATGGTCATCGTGAGCACGACGCCCGTCAGGCCGGGCACGATGTTGTATTGCGTGATCGCCTCCGGATTGTACATCGCGTGGATGCGCAGGTCGATGGGGCCGCTGTCGCCTGCCAGGAACGCGAGCGGGCCCTTGAGGTCGCTCTGCAACGTTGTATTCAGTAAGGTCCTCAAGGCCCCGAGGGCGTTGCTGGCTGCGGCGGGATCGGTGGCGTCCGCCTCCACGAGGATGGCGGGCCGGTCGCCACGGAGAAAATCGCGAGTGAAGTTTTCCGGAATACTCACGACGAACTGGACCTGACCGCGGGCGAGGGCCTCCCGTCCCTCGGCTTCGCTCGCCACCTGCCTGATGAAGTCGAAGTAGCCGCTGTTGCGGATCGCGTACAGCAATGTGCGGCCGTAGGGACCGGTGTCGGCCAGGAGCACGGCGGTGGGCAGGTGCTTCGGGTCCGAGTTGATCGCGAAACCGAAGAGGATGAGCTGGATGATCGGGATGCCGACCATGATCCCGAATGTCACGCGGTCGCGGCGCATCTGGATGAACTCCTTGACGACGATCGCCCAAAACCGCGCCGGCGAAAACCTGCGTCCGTTCATGTCGTCCCCTTCCCTGCTCGGCCCATGAGGTGAATGAAAACGTCCTCCAGCCCGGAATCGGTCTGGCGCCACTTGTAGGGCGGGGTGCGAAACGAGGCGATGGCCCGTTCCAGTGCGGCCGGGTCGTCGCCGCTGACATGCAGGGCATTGCCGAAGGGCACCGCCTGCTGCACGCCGGGACGGTCGCGGAGTTGATCCGCGAGCTTGAGCAGGTCCGGACCGGCGACCGACCACGTCACGAGGTGGGCCTGCTCGACCACCTCCGCCACGGTGCCTTCAGCGAGCAGGTTGCCGTTGACGATGAACGCGAGACGATGGCAGCGTTCGGCCTCGTCCATGTAGTGCGTGGCGATCAGGAACGTCAATCCCTGCCCGGCGAGCTGATGAATCTCCTCCCAGAATTCGCGTCGGGCCTTGGGGTCTACGCCGGCGGTAGGCTCATCGAGCAGCAGCAGTCTCGGCTGGTGGATCATGCACGCCGCCAGGGCCAGCCGCTGCTTCCACCCGCCGGAGAGATGGCCGGCAAGCTGGTTGCGCCGGTCCGCCAGACCGAGCCGTTCGAGGCTCTCGCGCACGGCCCGTCGGCGATCCTTCATGGAGTACATCCGCGCGACGAAGTCGAGGTTCTCCGCAATGCTCAGGTCCTCCCAGAAGCTGAACCGCTGCGTCATGTAACCGACGTTGCGTTTGATCGCCTCGCTCTCGCGGATGACGTCGTAGCCGAGGCACGTGCCGCTACCGTCGTCGGCCCGCAACAGGCCGCAGAGCATGCGGATGAACGTCGTCTTGCCGCTGCCGTTGGGGCCGAGGAAGCCGCAGATCTCGCCCGTGCGGACCCGGAGACTGACGTGGTTGACGGCCGTGAGGTCGCCGAACCGCTTGGTCATTCCGTGCACATCGATGGCAAGATCGTCAGCCATACATCACGGCCCGAATTCCACATCCACCGGCTGGCCCGGATGAAGCTTCGCTGCCGTCTCAGGGTCAAAAGCGATCTCGATCATGAACACCAGCTTCTCGCGGCTCTGGCGGCTGTAAATGACCGGCGGAGTGTATTCCGCTCGCGGCGAGATGAAGCTCACCTTCCCAACGATGGTTTCGGGCAAGCCGTCCACCGTAATCCGCACACTGTCCCCCGGCCCAATGGCGGCGATCCGCATCTCCGGTACGAACGCGCGGACTTTGATATTCTGCGGCGGCAGGAGCACGGCTATCGGCCGCCCGGCGGCGACCCACTCGCCCGGACGGTAGAGCGTGTCGAACACCAGGCCGGCCCGCGGCGCGGCCTGACGCTTCTCGGAAAGGTTCCACTGTGCCTTAGCCAGCGCCGCTTCCAGCGCCCGGACATTGGCCTCGGCCGCGATGATCTGGTCGCTGCGGCCGCCGAGTTGTGCCGTCTTCAGCTCGGCCTCAAGCTGCGCAACGCGCTGGCGATCCTGGTCCCGCGCGGCTCGCGCCTGGTCAAGGCTCTGCTGCGTGATCGCCCCAGACTCAAAGAGCTTCTCCTGCCGGGAAAACTCCTCTTGCGACAGCGCCAGGGCTGTCTGGGCCTGTCGCAGTTGTGCCTCAATCGCTTCCACCTCTGAAGGCCGCTTTCCCTTTTGCAGATCCTCCACGGTGGCGCGGGCTTGCGCCAGCCGCTGGGCCGCCTCATCCACCGCCGCCTTCTCCGGCTCGCCCTCCAGTACGAACAGCGGATCGCCCGCCTTCACCTGCTCGCCTCGCTGCACGTGGAGTGATTCCAGGGTGCCCGCCAGCGGCGAGGAAACATACACGAACTCACCCTCGACGTATCCCTGCACCAACTCCGGCCCCGGTCGGCGGCAACCCGCAAAGATGCACAGCACCGACACCACGGCAACCGTACAGACAAGACGTACGAAGGTTTTTATGATCATATACTCGACTTAGTTGCTCCCATTCACTCTCACTTGTTCTGCGAGCCGCTGTAGTATAGCAAGTCCTCTGAGACAGGGCTACGGTCGTGAGACAAAGGGGTTGCCTTTGATGTAGAACCGCAGGAGGCGTTTCGCCCACGCGCCGGCGTAGGCCACACCGATGCGGGGACGTTTGACGATTGTGAAGGTCTCGGGCTCAGGCGGCGCGGCAATGAAGAAATCATCGCTGAGCAGGTCATGGCCGTTGAGACGCCTGTCGATATCCATCGCCTTGCACAGCAGGCCCGGGCCCTGCGTTCGCCCTTCGACATTCTTCACCGGCTCCAGCGCCCGCAGCAGCACGGCGGAAGCAACGCCCTCCGGTTGCGTCACCACGTTCATGCAACAGTACATCCCGTAGATCAGATACACATAGGCATGTCCCGGCGGGCCGAACATGACCTGCGTCCTTCGGGTCAGGCCCCGGGCGGAATGAGCGGCGAGATCATGCGGCCCCAGATACGCCTCCACCTCCACGATCCGCCCGACCCGCTCCACGCCGCCGGACACGTGCACCAGGTGCTTGCCCAGCAACTCCCGGGCTACCACATTCGTATCACGGTCATAGAACAATCGTGGCAGCTTGTCCATGATAGCTTCCCTGCGACCCGAAACCCCCAGTCCGTGTTCCCCCCACCTGCAGCATGCCCCTTCAAGTCCGGCGGCTGAACGTTGGAATGACAGGAGACAGGTTCACGTTCCCCCCTAACTCTTGTGGGGCTGACGACCATAGGTGTATTGCTTCTCCTGTTTGCCTTCGCGATCGTGGACGACGAGGAGACTGTACTCGTGGGTCCTGGCCAAATCCCGCCCGGCGAGAATCGCCTCGGTCTTTGATCGGTGGCTGCTCATCACCTTGCCCGAGTTCTCTTGTTGGACTTCCCATTCTCCCTGCTCGCCCAGCATCACGTGATAGGTCACGCGTTCGGCCATTTCCACACCTCTTTCTCTCCATTCATCAACGACAACTGCCACGATCCACCGGTCACCGGCCCACCGGCCCACCGGCCACCGATCCACACTCGGTCCCGGCACAATCCGTGCCCCCATTGTCCAAGCCTGCGCACGTACGTCAAGAGGGTACATAGGCCAAAGACTGAGTCTGCACAACCCTACCTACCATCCGGCTGTGCATTCCGGCATATCAATCCGAGAGATTCCCCTATCGGCGATATCTGCCTGGAATTGAAAACATGAAGAGAAACAATCCATTCATGGGAGGACACGGAAATGAGAGAACGAAACGATGTGTACAGCCGCAGAAATGTGATCACAGGAGCCGGACTCGCAGCCGGAGCGACCCTGGTGCTCGGACAAAACGCGTGGGCCGCGCAGCCGCAGAAAGACACTTCTGCGACGAGGACAAGGACGGATACCTCCGAGAAGATGGAAGCCTCTATCGCCGAAGAGCTCATGCGTCAGCACGCCGTCGCGAACCGCCTGCTGTTGATCTATGACACGGCCGTCACGCCGGAGCTGGGTACAGATAAACCCTCCGGGCCGGCCGTGACGTCCGCCGCCCAGATGCTCCGCTCCACCGTCGACGACTTCCATGTCAAATTCGAGGAGGAGCACATCTTCCCGCTGCTCCAAAAATCGGGGAAGATGGGCGATCTGATCAATACTCTCCGCGAACAGCATGCGGCGGCCAGGACCCTCACGGATGAAATCCTCAAGGCGAGGGAAGAGGGTGGCGGGCGCCCCGCTTCGGAGGCGCTGGCGCGTAACATTCGTGCCTACGTCCACATGCTCCAGGCGCACACGGCCTATGAGGAGACCCTCCTGTATCCGCAGATCCGGACAGTGGCCTCGGCAAGCCAGTACGACCAGTTGAACAAGGCGCTCCAGGACATGAGTCGCACGGCCCTCGGGGCGCAAGGCTTTGCCGGGCTCGTGACCAAGGTGGGAGAACTGGAGAAATCAGCGGGCATCACCAGCCTGGCTCAGTTCACTCCGAAAGCGATGCGCCAGACGGCCAGGGAAACCCCTGCCACCCAGTAAACGCGGCGATGTCGTGGAAGCCATCCGCGTTGCCATGATTCCACGAGGCTCGCCGCAGCGGTGATGAAAACGTGCCTCAACGACGGGGCAGCCATCTGTACCGGAGAGTGACAGAGGGCTGCCCCCTTATCGATTTCACTTGATACCAGGAAAGCCGGCAGGGTTATCGCTTGTCGTCTACCGACCGGGCCTCACCGGCAGTTTCCTTCACAGCGATGGCCCTCTTTACGGCGGCTTCGGCGTTCAGGACTCTGAAGCCGTCCTGATTGTCGGCTGTCTCGACCACGATCCGGCGAATCTCCGGGCTCGTCAGCCTCGGGTTGGCGCTCTTCATCAGGGCGATGACGCCGGCGACAATGGGAGGGCCGTTGGAGAATCCCCAGCCGTCCCGGAATATGGGCTTGATCTGGTAGGGCCAGACATAGATGTCTCTTCCGGATTCCGGTCTCACTCTGTGCCCGGGAACCGACACCACGCCCGGATGAATGATCCGTTTGTCGATGCCGTTGGGATCGGTTTTCTCTTCGGGATGGACATCGATGAAGATGGTGCCCTTCTGCTCGGCGTAGTCGATCGCGTCACGAAGCTCCCTGGACTGCGTGAGGGGTCCCATTGAGCTGGTCACAGCGACGGCCCCCTGATCGGCGGCGAATCGAATTCCCTGAATCAGGTACTTCTCATACACGTATCTGCCCTCCGCGTCGCGTTCTTTGTCCGTTGCAGGTCTGGCCCGAATGGGGATAATTTTGGCCTGGGGCGCGATCTGGTGGACAATCTCGGCCATCCACTCGCCGTGCCAGGGTTCGCCGGCTCCAACCTCCGCACCCGGGACCATCGAGGTTGGATTGACATACTTGGCTGAGGCCTTTGGACTCATATCGAAGAGCCAGTCGAGCACGGCCACCTTGATGTTTTCGCCCCGGCTGTACTGCCAGGCCTTGTCGATCCTCGAAAACGTGATGAGATTGGGCTCCCCCGCTTTAGACGCGACATCCTTGCCGACGGCCATACCCACAAGAGTCACGCACAGAACGAATGCCACCAATGAATTGCGCCACATGATTCTTTCTCCACCTGGATCGATTCAGCATCATTGCATTCCGCGGGCCATGGCCACGGTCCCCGGCCAGTACTCATTTGACAATATCATGCCCGCACTGGCCGAGAAAAGCCATGTTTTTGGTGCCGCTCGGGAGATTTTGTACACTTTAATCGGGATAAATATGAAGACCTTATGGCAACATACAAACGGGCAGTTGTACGCGGTCAGTCACGACAGCTTCGGCCATATCATCGGGGCCGTTGGGCCGCTCGATCCGGACAACGTGCGGGACCTCTCCGAGTACCACTACGGCCAGGGAGTCGTCAATTGGGTCGAGCAGGCCATCCGGCGAAACGCCCTGCGCAGAGTCAAGCTGCAATTCTCGAGGACTTAGTCGCCGGGCAGCCCCGTGGCCAGAAACTCTTGCGGCGTTAGCACAGGCAGGTCGGACACGGGGAACGCCCGCGCATCCCGGCTGACGATACAATCCGCTCCCGCCCGCACAGCACTGAAGTACTGGATGGCATCCTCAAGATCGGTCAAGCCCGCATCAATGGCCTGGTCCAGAATCTGCTTGTCGAGCGCCACCGGGGTAAACGTATCTCGCAGCAGTATCATCATGCGATCCGCCACCTGACGTGTCCGCAGCCGGCGGACCACATAGTAGATGTTGTTGAAGCTGATGACCGATACGAAACCAGCAACGCGACCTTGCTCAGCCAGCGTCCATACGTGCGCACTATCTCGGTAGAACGGCTCACGCTTAGCCAGCACGTCCATGAGCACATTTGTATCCACAAATACCTTCATGCTCATAGCCCGTACTTGTCCTTCAGCGAGTCCGCAAGCACATCCTTGTGGCTTCTGCCTTTCAAGTCGATCACACCCGAAGCCCGGCGGGCGAGCTTGCCGACCGGCTTGTCATTTCCCCCGCCGGCCAGCGCCCTGATGAACCGACTGAACATCGCCGAAACGCTCGTCTTGCGCTCCGCCGCCAGTCGCTTTGCCTGTTCAATCACTTCGCGGTCCGCATTCAACGTCAGCTTCGCCATACATTGCTCCTGTACGTAACCTTTCATGCCAGATTATACGTACAACTGCATTCGCCTGTCAAACCAGAAGCGGAAGCGGGTGGGATTTCTTCCTGACATCCTTGCACACTTTTCCTTTGCTCTGCGGCGGATTTCCTCCATAATGCTGACAGGCGTGGCAGCTAATAGATGGGAAGAACGCTGGCAATGGGTGAAACAAGGATGGCATCCTTTCGATTGCGCGTGCAAGCAGCGGCGGTTTCGCTGGTGCTGGCCTGGCTTGGCGGGTGCGGACCGCAGAATGTCACTGATCTGCGAGAGAGGCCGCACAGCGTGTATTCGTTCGAGGCGCCGGCCGACTGCGGAACCGTCTATGACCAGATCGTCCGCCGGGCACGCGAGCGATACAGATTCATCCCCGCGGCGCCGCATCAGCCGGGCATCAGTGCCAAGCTCGTGCCGTCGGGAGAATCCGCCACGATCACACTCTGGGACAGCGGCCGCATCGGAATCCGATATATCCTCATCGCCGATCTCCGACAGACCGACTCGTCCCGGACCCAGGTCGATGTCTACTGTGCCACAAAGGCCGACCTCGGGGAGGCCAGACTCTGGGAACAGTGGGCAAACACGCCGCTGCCGAACTGACGCAGCCGTGTGAGCAGACGCTAGCCCACCTGTTCGACCGGGTAGTTCTGAATACCCATTTGCCTGATCTGATCGAGTTGGGCTTCGAGCCAGTCGATGTGCTTCTCCTCGTCCGTGAGGATCGACTCGGACAGTTCGCGTGTCCCGTTATCGGCGGGCTTTTGCGGCTGGTGGAAACGCAGTGTCTCGATACAATAGGGACCATGAAAATCGTTCTTGTACGGCCGAACTATAAGAGCCATCTCGTCACCCCGCCGCCTGGACCGGGGTATCCGGCCTCATTGTCAGGAATCCAGACTCACGGTGACGGTAGTTAGTATGCCACTCTTGAGCGATTACGCACGGCACAAGAAACGTCGATTCTTCCTCGATCGCATCCCACGAGGCGCTCGGGTTCTGGAAGTGGGCTGCGGCGATGGGTGGGTAGGTGACTATCTGCGTGGGCGGACCCGCTACGAGGGCATCGACATCGTGCCGCCGGCCGACATTGTCGGCGATATCCGCAACTGGAAGGCTCTCGGCCTGTCGGCGAACACCTACGATGCGATCGTCGCCTTCGAACTGATCGAGCACGTCGATGCCTGGGATGCCTTCCGCAGTCTGCTCAAAGTGGGCGGCGTCCTGATGGTGACAACGCCGCTACCCCGTATGGACTGGCTTTTGCGGCTTCTGGAGCGGGTTGGCCTGAACCAGAGTCGTACGAGCGCACATGACCACCTGACAGACCTGAACACCGTTACCGGGTTCTCCAGCTGGGAAATACGGATCGTCGGCGGCATGGCACAGTGGGCGATTTTCCGCAAGTAAGTGCTGCTCCATCCGTAGGGAAAATCCTCAATTCTCATTTCACCTGCTGCAAGGGATGCTATTTTCCAGAGGGCAAATGCAGGATTTGCCGAACCGGCGGGCGTATCCGGTGTACTTGGTTCCATGGGAACCGCAATGTCATCCAAGGAAGGAACGCTGACATGAAAACGCGAATCACTCTGCTCGCCCTGTTGTCGGCGGGCGCGCTGCTGGGTATCGGCTGCGAGACCGCCGTGATCGGTCCCGGAACCAAGACCAACGCCGTCTATCGGTTCGGCAAACTCACCAGCACGCTCTCGACGGACATCGGCACATCGTACAAGGCCTCCGAAGCGGCCATGCAGGAACTCGGACTCAGTGTCGTGCAGCGGGTGAAAGACCAGCTCGAGGCGAAGATCATCGCCCGCGATTCCCAGGACAACAGAATCGTAGTGAACCTTGTCGCGACGACGGACGAGACAGCGGAGTTGACGATCAGCGTCAGCTCGCTGGCGAAGGCCAGACGTATCTACCAGGCGATCCTCGACAATATGCCCAAGGCCTGATCCGTTCTTACGATTGCGTCCCGGCGTGCGGAGTGAGTCTATCATAATTCCCCCGCTTTTCTCTGGACAAACCGTGAGCCCCCGCTACAATCACCATCGAGATGTGGCGGAGAGTTCCGCCGGATGGCTCGGCCCTGTGGAACGGCGAGAGCGACAACTTTGACAACGCCACGGCGAGACGTGGCAGACACCGTGAGGTTCCGCCGGATTCCAAATGGTCGCCTGTATTCGTGGTGTGCCCGCACCGACAGCGGGCTTGCGCGCGACCGCGATTCGGCGCGTCAGACAAGGGAGGGTAGTATCTATGAGAAACAGTAGTGTGCTGTGTGTGGTGGTCGTGTGCGCATTGCCGGCGGTGCTGGCGGCGGAGGTCCAGGTGAACGTACGAACCAGCGGGTCACAGGCGGATTCTGCCGTGGCCATCGAGGCGGCAGGAGGCTCGATTGTCGTCTGGAGCAGCTATTTAAGCGCGGCGGGACGGTCGAACGATATTCTCGCCCGCCGGCTCGATCCACTCGGCGGTTTCGCCGGCGACGAGTTCCAGGTGAACGTCCTGACCGAGGGCAACCAGACGGAACCGGCAGTCGCGGCAAATCCCCGGGGCGGCTTCGCCGTCGCCTGGCAAGGGCCCGGGCTCGACCAGGAGGATATCTACCTGAGGCTGTTCGACCCAAACGGCAAACCCACCGTCGACGAACTGTTGATCAACCCGCACACAGCGGGCAGGCAACTCTACCCGAGCGTCGCTATGAATGACCGCTCGATCGTCCTCGCGTGGGAGAGCCGGGAGGTTGTCAATGACGTCAACATAACCTCCGTGCACGTCCAGGTGTTCGAGCCCAATGGAGCCGCGCTCAGTCAAGAGATCACGGCAGATACCTCCGTGTACGACTGCCAATACCCCGAAGTTGCCGCAGACAACTCCGGCCGGTTCGCCGTCGTATGGATCCAGAACCGCAGCAGCCATCCGGTCATGGCGCGTCTGTTCGATCCAAGTGGCACGCCGGCAGCGGATCCATTCCAAGTCAACGCAGAGGACATAAGCTCACTGACCCGCCCTTCCATCGCCATGAACTCCGGGGGGCACTTTGTCATCGCCTGGGATGGCGATCCGAACCGTGCGGCCGATGACGACATCCGCGCCCGGCTCTACGATCCAAACGGCCTGCCCGCGGGCGAGCCATTCCTTGTCAATACGACCCGCACCGGCGCACAGCAGTGGCCGCAGGTCGCCATCAATGACGCCAACGAGTTTGCCGTCGTCTGGGAGCACGGAACGAGCGACCCGAACGCCGCCACTGACGTCTTCGCTCGGCGATTTGACGGCCAGGGGCAGCCTGTCGGCGACCCATTCCAGCTCAACACCTACACGCAAGACAGGCAGAGATATCCTGATGTGGCCGTGGCGGCCGACGGCTCATTCGTTGCCGCATGGGAAAGCGAAAACCAGGATGGCTCCAGCTACGGCGTATTCGCCCATCTTGCCGCCCCGACAACCGCGCTCGATCCCAATAAAGTAACCCCATAGATTGCTTACGGACCGTACAGGTTGACCGCGTGCTGGGTTTGTGCGTTTCCTGCTGATCGGGTGGCAGCGGCAAGCGCAGGCGTGCTGACGGTCTGCCCATCTGCCATCGGCGAAGCTCTCGGCCTTGCCGCTGCCACCCGAAATATGAAATCCTCAGTCTCGCCACGTTTCACTTTGGAATTGAACTGGCCGGGGATCTCGGCTATTCTTACGGTTACTATGGAATGTACTTTTTGAACCAGAACTTTGGAGGTATTGACAGTGGGAGCTCACAAGTACGCATATGTTGCCGTTTGCAGTGTTCTGCTGGCCGCCACCACAGGTTTCGCCGCGGTGCAGGATACAAACGATTTCAAGACCGAGGTGGACAAGGTCAGCTACATCATCGGCACGCAGTTCGTAGCGAACCTCAAGGCACAAGGCGTGGACGTGAACGTGGAATTGCTGATTCGCGGCGTGCGCAACGCGCTGGCCGGCAAGCCCGGCCCGTTCAGTCCGCAGCAGCAAGGAGAGATCATGAAGGCATGGAGCCAGAAACGCATGGAGAAACTCAAGGTGGAGCAGGATAAACGCAGTGAAGATGCGATCAAAAAGCTGGGCGACCAGAATGCCTGGAAACTGAAGCTCACAAAGCCTGAGATGATGAAGTTCGACGCCACTAAGGACTACTTCTGGATTCTCGACACGAACAAGGGCGAGATCCGGATCAAGCTGATGCCGCAGATCGCCCCGATGCACGTCACCAGCACGATCTTCCTGACGAACAAGGGCTTCTACGACGGCACGATCTTCCACCGGGTGATTCCGGGCTTCATGGCTCAGGGCGGCTGCCCCCTCGGCACCGGCACCGGCGGCCCGGGCTATGCCTACGCGGGCGAGATTAGTCCTAACGTCAAGCACGACCGGCCCTACCTGCTCAGCATGGCCAACGCCGGCCCGAACACCGACGGCAGCCAGTTCTTCATTACGTTCAAGGAAACACCCTGGCTGGATGGCAAGCATACGATCTTTGGCGAAGTCGTTGCGGGACAGGACACCGTAAAGAAGCTCGAAGCCGCCGGTACGCCGCAGGGCAAACCCACGGAAGAGCTGGTCATCAAAAAGGCCAGGATTGAAGAAAAGCCAAAGGCGTAAACGCCCGGCCAAATGACCGCCGTCAAGCGAATTGACGACGTCCCAAGTCCTTGAGACTGGGCTGACACAAGTCACTTGTACGGGTGGCAGCGGCAAGCGGAGTCTGCGGAGCTTGCCGTTGCCACCCATCCTCAATGCGCTGCGATCTGCACAGACACCTTTGGCTCTTGGCTCAACGATCCGGTGTTTTCCCGATGCCCTACCGGTAGTCCATGTTATAATAGCCTTGTATCTGTCATCCACCTCGGACTTGGGATGATGAGCCTGTCTGTTTGCAGACCAAGGCATGTTTTATCAGACCCTACGGCACGGCCGCGTCTGACAGGTGGGCATTTGGAGGATCGTGATGAAGGGTTTGTGCTGGATTCCCGCCTTTTTGGCCGTACTGCTGATCGGAGCATCTGACGCCCACGCCGAACAGGTCGTCTTCAGCGAGATCATGTACCACCCGCCCGGCACACTGCCTGAGTACATCGAGGTATGCAACAATACCGCCACGCCTTTGGACATCGCGGAGTGGCGACTGTGCGAAGGGGTGGAGTACGTGTTTCCGCCGTTTTTCGCCGACGAGGCGGATCGGACTTTCCTGAAACCCTTCGAGCGGATCCTGTTGTCCGCCGTCGATGAGGCGACGTTGCGGGCCGCCTACAATGTCGCGCCCACGGTTCGCGTGTATGGACCATGGGATGGCAACCTGAAGAACAGCGGCGAGCGCATCACGCTCAGGGACAAGAATGGGACGCTGGTCTGCACGGTGGAGTACAACGACCGGGGCCGATGGTCTCCGGCGGCGGACGGAGCAGGTCACTCGCTGGTGCTCAGAAATCCGGACAGGAAGACCGACGACTGGCACAATTGGACCGTCAGCGGCCGGCTGGGCGGCACGCCGGGCAGCGAGGAGATCCAGGCCGCGGAGACCCCCATCACCAACCCGGAAGTCAACCTGATCGCAGGGATCCCGTTTGTGAGCTACGGCGACACGTGGCGGTACAGCGATAAGAACGTGGACCTGGGCACCGGTTGGCGGGCGCCGGCTTTTGACGACAGCGCATGGCAACAGGGGCCCGGCCTGTTCGGGTTCGAGAACGCATCCCTGCCGGCCCCGGGGATTCGCACGCCCTTCACAAACTCCCAGCAGTTGACGTTCTACCTCCGCACGAAATTCACCTACAACGGCAGCCTCAAGGGCGTGACGGTCACCATCGATCAAGTCCTCGACGACGGCGCGGTGTACTATTTGAATGGCCAGGAAATCGGCAGGTCCGGCATGCCTTCGGGCATAGTCACCTTCACCACGACCAGCAGTCGTACGACCGGCGATGCCGTTGAGGAACTGGGTGTGATCACGGCTGACGGGTCGGCTCTCGTCAATGGCACGAATGTCCTGGCAGTGGAGGTGCACCAGACAAACCAGACCAGTTCCGACGTCGTGTTCGGGATGCGTCTGAACATCTCAGTGCCGACTCAGCCGAGCCTGCAGATCAACGAGGTGCTGCCGGGAGCGACCGGGGCCGGGTTCGTGGAGATCTATAATCCCGGAGCCGGCCCGATCAACCTGCGCGACCACTACTTCACGGACGACCCGGCGAACCTGCGGAAGTTCCGTGTCACAACCGATGTTACGGTGCCCGCGGCAGGGCTGGTTTCAGTGGGCTTCGCCGAATCCGGCCTGGCCGTGGCGAGCCCGGTGAAGGTCTACCTGGTCGCGCCGGATGGTGCAACAGTCATCAATGCCGTGAGCACCGTCATGCCGCTGGACGGCCGCTCCATCGGCCGCAAACCTACAGGCAGCAGCTCGTGGTTCCTCTTCACCGAGCCCACCCGCGGCACGCCGAACGTCAGCCAAAGCGACATCGCGGCGGAAATCCACCTGAATGAGGTCCACTTCAGCGGCGCCGGCAGGGTGGATTGGGTGGAACTCTACAACAGCGGCAATGAAGGGATTCCGCTGGATGGCCTGTTCCTGGCGGCCAAGGCCGATCTGTCGGACAAGATCCCGCTCAGCGGGTCGATCCCGGCAGGCGGCTACGCCAGTCAGAACGTCGCATTCTCGCTCTCCGGCGGCGAAGTTACCCTGTTCCTTGTCAACTCGACCGACACAGTGCTCGTCTGCCCGCGTCTTCGAGCGACCGACACTGGGGGATTGTCTGCAAGCCTTTCCACAGGGCTCGAACAACTGGTACGCCTCGTCTGCAGAGCACCCGGGGAGCCGCCAACAACCCCGCGAGGAACACAGATATCGTAATCAACGAAATCATGTACGACCCGCCGTCGGATGAACCGACCAGCGAATTCATCGAGCTTTACAATCGCGGGACCACGGCCGTGGACATTTCCGGCTGGCAATTCGTCGATGGGATCGATTTCACGATGCCGGCCGGCACTGCCATCCCCCGAGACGGCTACCTGGTGGTGGCCGCCGATGCCAACTGGGTGCGTGCCACGTACGGCAACATCCCCGTGGTGGGCGACTTCGACGGGCGATTGAGCAACCAGGGCGAGGTGGTCCGGCTGGTCGATCGATGGGGCAATCTCGCCGATGAGGTGGACTACTTGCCCGGCGGCAACTGGCCCAACCGCACCAACGGAGACGGCAGCAGCATGGAGCTGCGAAACCCCTGGATGGACAACAGCCTGGCCTCCGCCTGGTTCGACAGCGATGAATCCAACAGGATGCCCTTCCAGCACTACAGCTACTCAGATGTCTTCCGGCAACTGACGACGATGGGCTCACCCACCGACTATAAGGAGCTTCACTTCTACCTGGTGGGCGACAGTCACGTGGTCCTGAAGAACATCCAGGTCCGGCTGAATCGCACGGGGTCCAACCTGATCCTCAACGGGAACAGGATGTCCACGGACGGCCGCAGCGCCAACGGATGGCTCGCCCAGGGCACCCATTACGCCAGCCACATGGAAAACGGAGAGCTGCATATCATTTCCGACGGCCACGGTGATAATCGGCCCAACCGAATCGAGATCGACGTCACTGCAATGCAGGCCAACCAGACGTATGAGATCAGTTTCGATGCCCGCTGGGTCTCGGGTGCATCGCGTCTGATCGTCGAAACCTGGGACCACAGCATCGCCACGAGCATCTCGCTGCCCGTGCCGGCCGATATCGGGACTCCCGGAGCCCGGAATTCCTGTTTCATCGCGGAGCCCGCTCCGCAGGTGGACGATCTCATGCACGACCCGGCGGTGCCCGCCCCCGGCCGGAATGTGCGGGTGACGGCCCGTGTGGTATCTCAGACGCCTTCGCCTCAGGTCCTGCTGTTTCACCGTCTGGACAACAACACCGGCAACGGGACCTGGGCCGGCAAGCCGATGGCCGACGACGGCGTATCGGGCGGCGACGAACAAGCCGGCGACGGAGTCTACACCGCGCAACTGACCGAATACGGCCAGAGCGGCCAGGTCGTGCAGTTCTATGTCCAGGCCTCCCTCGCCCAACAATCGAGCCAGCCAGTTGCCCAAAGAAGGGAGTGATCGGCCGGCGATGTACGTTGTCGATTCGCCCATGGCCGCCGGGGACCTGCGGCGGATGCGGTTCGTGATGTCCGCCCTGGATCTGCGGGATATCTCGGACGGAGACGGCGCCACGGCTTCGTATGGCTATGCATTTCCCCGCCTGTCCAATCACTACTTCAACGCGACCATAATCGTCAATGAGAACGATGTCATCTACGGGTGCGAGATCCGGCCGGCCGGCAGTCCCTGGACCCGCGGCGGCGGCGTTGACCGTGCCAAGTTCAAGTTCCCCGAGGACAACCTGTTTCGAGGCAAGGGGAATCTCGTATATCGCAACTACGATGTGGGCTGGTGGAGCCATGACCGAGTGGTCCGCTACTGGCTGTATCTGCTGGGAAACCCGACCAACGAGAACGAGTTTATCGTGGTGAAGGTCAACAACGGAGGCGGCTCGGTCCGCGAGGAGATGGAGGTGGTCGGCAACGACATGCTCGACCGCGCCTACGAGAACGGCAGCCAGGGCGAATTGTACAAGATCGACGATGAATGGTGGTTCCAGGACGACTGGAACCGCAGGAATCGCGATGCCGATTGGAGCTATAAGAGCTCCGACAACGCGGGCCGCTACCGCAGCGAATGGATGAAGCGCACGAAGGAGAACGAGGACGATTACAGTGCCCTGGTCAGTCTCTTCAAGAAGGTCAACGGCTCTTACACGCAGGCGGAGATCGAGCGGCTGGTCGATCCTGTGGCTCTCATGAAGGCCAGCGCCGTGGCCGGTTACATTCACGCCTGGGACTTCTTCTCGCTCAATCGCGGCAAGAACTGCTACTTCTATCGCCGATCCACGGACGGGCGTTTCATGTTCCTGCCGTGGGACATGAAGCGGTCGTTCGACAACGCCTATGCGGAATTCTACAATGGTATGGTCGGGTTCCGGCCGTACATGGAAAAGCCCTACAACTTCCGCCTGTTCAAGCACTACCTGACTCGGCTGCATGGAGAACTACACGCTCAATTCGCCGCGGTTCTACAGGTGGCTGCAGCTCGAAGAGAACGCCAGCACTCAATATGCATTCAACTTTGGATACGTGAGCTGGTTCACGAATCGCCAGACGCCGGCGTTCAACCTGCTGGGGTCGAACAGGACGATGATTTTCGCCGTCGTTACCAACAACGGTGAGCCGATCTCCACCGGCGCCAACACCATTACCCTTTCCGGCGTCGCCCCGTTGCGGGTCTTCAAGGTCCAAGTCGCCGACCATCCGGAGGCCAGGTTCGCGTGGGCCAGCGAATATGCCTGGACCCTGACGGGCACCCTCCTGCACACTGGTGTCAATGAGCTGGCTGTCCAGGGCGTGGATGAGTTTGGAGCGGTTCTTCACGAGGAAAAGATCACGCTGAACAAGACGGGCAACGCACCGCCGGTTATGGCGGTGGAGACCGATCCACCATCCTGGCACGGGTTCATGCACGAGCAGTTCATTCTGGACGCCTCGGGCAGTTACGATCCGGAAGGCGGGCCCCTGCAATATTCGTGGTCGGTCACGCCTTCGGACGTGTCATTGGACTCCAATGACCAAGAGGTGGTGACGGCTGCCTTCTCCCATCCCGGCATCTACAGCTTTGCGGTGACAGGTCAGGATGCCGACGGCGCCTCCGCCACGATCCAACGCGACGCGGCCATCTACGGACCGGAGGGGCTCAGCACATTCGACCTCCCGCGCCTGGAGCTGTTCTGGAACATGGAAAACGTCGCGATTCGCGCCAACTACACCACCGGCCCCTCCTACTCGCTGACGGAGATTGAAGGCTCTCTGGTCCTGCAGGTGTGGAATGATCGAGCGTTCCCGCTGGCTGGTGCAGTCGCCCAAGTACCCGCTGATCTGGCGCCCGGTGCCGTCTTCCGCAGATTGGGCGTTCCTTTCCAGGTTGGAGTTGCGGGGACAGGTGTTCGGTGACTACATGACGGGCATACTGGCGGAGATCCAGGAAGTCGGCGGTCCGGTGCGATATGCGTTCGGGATCGAAGATGGGACAATGCTCAATGTCCGACGGATCACAGCTTCCGGTGTGTCAAGCTTGCTGCGATCCAACGCCTGGAATGTTTCGCAAGCTGATCTTCGCATCCGGCGCATCGGCAACACGCTATCCTTCGAGCAGCGCGTGGATGGCGTCTGGATGTCCAGGCACTCCGCCGCCCTGCCGGCCGGCAGCACGGCCCTCAAGGCCGGGATGGTCCTCGCCACCGACACACCGCAATCCGTCAAAGTCGCGTTCGGCGACGCGATCCTCGTCGATCCGGCCGGCGGCCTGTAAATGAGGCGGCTATCAGATCACGATAGCTCGTCTGACGATACGGGTCCGGTCCGCTGAACAGAGCCAACGATGGGCACAGGAGCACTCTGCAACCACATGCATAGGGCGCCCCAGGGCCGGCGAATCGCGTTGACCACGGCACCGCAGACCAGCAGCACCCCAAAGAGCCCGAATCCATACCAGAGGCTCGGATCGACTTGGGCGAGGCGCTGCGGCTTGGCCGTGAAGGCCACCGCCATCTCCGCCGCGGGCTCCACCTGCAAGGGGCTGTCGAATCGCAACACCTGGCCGCAGACCGGCATCGTCACCTGGATCTGAGCCACGGAGGTCTCGGCGGAGGCCTGAGTCTGGATGATCCGGCGGGTGATCAGCTCGAGGTTCTCGCTGTCCGCCT
Organism: Sedimentisphaerales bacterium; assembly: GCA_963708075.1. GTDB lineage: Bacteria > Planctomycetota > Phycisphaerae > Sedimentisphaerales > Anaerobacaceae > PLanc-01. The sequence continues at coordinate 546,609 of OY970194.1, read as the reverse complement.
GGCCCAGGGAACTCTCGATGCGCTCCGCCTGCTGCTGGCTGAAGCCCTGACCGTCCGTGGGGATCACGCTCGGCGCCTGGCTGTCCGGGGCTCCGCCGCTTTGCTGACGCAGGCGGTCCCGGGCGTTGATCAGGCCCACCTTGGCCTGTTGCCTCAAGAGGTTGTCGAGATCCACGCGGATGTCTTCATTCAGGGCCATGTTGCTGACTGAGAAATTGTACCCTTTGGTCAGGGCCTGGCGGGCGGCAGTCTGCTCTCCCTTCTGGGCCAGCTCGCGTGCGCGGCTCTGCTGCTGCTGGGCGACCATCTCATTGCGCCGATTGACCTCCAGGATTTGCTGCTGGTAGGTCTGCATATCGTATCGCAACACACCGCCGGCTTCCGCGATTCGCGGGTGAACGGGTATGGTCCCTTCGAAATCACTATAGGTGAAGCCCTCGGGCATGTGGACCTGCCAGGTGATGTTCTTGAGCGGCAGGTCAAACCGCGGCCCGGCCAGGCTGTGGCGCCCCGACCAGCCGGCTGCCAGGGACAGGCCGGAGACATAGACCATGTCCACCAGCACATCGTCCGAGGTCTGTTGCGGCAGCGGTATGAGTAGTGCACTGCGTCCCTCCGCCGTGGTGCGAACGGATGGCTGCACCGCCTGGCCATCCACCGCCAGAGACCAGATAGACGCTGCTTCGGGAAGGATCGTCTGCAGATGACGCTGACTGCCCACCCGCAACATGAGGACTACCCGGTTGATTGTCTGGCCGGTAGCCGTGACCACGGTGATCAGATCGGTCTTGAGCACCTCCGCGCCGATCTGGTCGGCGGCGGCATGCCGCCTGGCCCGCACGGCCAGGGAGTACTGCGAGGACACGCAGCGAAAACACATCGCCGCGCCGGAGAGGTCGCCTGCCCCGAAATATTCAGGGATGCTCCGGGCATCGGCGGGACGCAGCGTGGCATCCGTCGAATTGGCGGCCAGCTCCACGCGATCCGTGGCAAACACCGCCGTGTAGCCCTGCTGGAGATCCGCATCCTGGCACCGGACGGGCGCCAGCGGGACGTTCCCATCGGCCGGGTTATACCGGGTCTCATATTTCACACTCATCAGGTACGGCTGGTCGTACACCTTATCCGCCAGCTCCACCCGCCACTGCCCCGGACTGGCCTGCTCGCGCCGGGCGATGCCCGGGCCGGTGATCGTCACGCCCACGGCCTCCGGCGGCAAGGTCAGTCCGAAGGCCTTCGTCCCCGCGTGGTACAGCCGATACCGCAGCGCATGTTCGTGGCGGACCAGGCCGTCCGTCACCTTGGCCACGTGAAGGCTCTGCACCGTGACTCTCGCCTGGATCAGCTCCGTTTGCAGTTGAAGCTGCCAATCGGGCCTGAGGAACTGGAACGCCAGGAGGCCCTGGCTCGTGTGGCCCAACTCCGCGGGATTGACTTCGCTGACCCCCTGCCTGGATGCCACGGATATGCGCACACCCTGTTCCGAGCCAATCACCAGATACCCGGCGTGTTTGAGCCCCCCCGCCACCATCACGCGCGGTGCGGCCAGGCGATCGGGAATCTCCGCCAGCGCCTGGCTCAATGCCAGCTTCAACTGCACCGATCCCGTCAGTCTGTGCTTGAAGTGCACCTTCACGCGGCGCTGGCCCGCCTCCGTGGATTCGTCCCAGTGGCTGACCTCCTGTGCCTCCAGGGCGTCGATGTCGAAGCCCTCGGGCATGAGCAGGTCCACATCGAATCGGCCGGCCTTGGCAATCTCGATGCCCCATTGACTGTTGTAGACGAGCCGGTCGTCCTCCACATTGAATCGGGCCGTCTCCTGACTTCGGATTTCGCTCTGTACGGCCTGCACGCGACCGGTCACTGCGCTGCCCTGGGATTCGAACCGAAAGGCCTGGCTGATCTGCTCGATCGCGAGGCCGGGCACTACCTTGACCAGTTGCCCAACCTCACGCACGTAATCCTGAACATTCATCGCCGCCGGATGTTGATCCAACTGAACGTAAACGGAGGGCTCCGCCGCCAGGCCCACCACGCTATGCTGATCCAGGGCACCCTGTACCGCCAGTGGCTCCAGACGCACGTCGTAAGGCACGGCGGCATTGGCCGATTGGGTGACAAGGGTCATCGCGTAGGATCCCGTCACCGGCTGGCTGAGGCGGACCTCCAGATGATGGCCAACCGGGTCAAAGCGCCAAGCTCCGACCTGCGGTCCATTGACGGACGTCACGGTCTGGCCCGGTGCCACGTCCACCGTCAGCCGATCCACCTGGCCCTGCGCGATCTGCAGCCGGACTTCGTGGAAGACCTGCAGCAGGCCGGGGGTCACGCTGGCCAGAGCCAGGTCCTGAGCATAGAAGCGAACCTCTTCCTGGGCCGCCTGACGCTCCAGGGGACGCCAAGTGAACATAGCGGGTTGACCCGGTGCGAACATCGTCTCGACTCGTGTCTGTCCCCCTCGCTGGTCGCTGGTCAGAAAGACCGCCCGAGGAGCCTCGATAGACACGTTGGCGTCGGGGACCATCAGGCTGACGCGGTTCGTCAGCGCCATGGGCAGGGCCAGCTCGAATCGTCGCTGCTGGTCCTCCCCCGCAGGTGGCAGGACCGCAAGGAACACAGCCTCCACGTTGTAGGCTCCGGGCTTGTCCACATCCAAGATATGCTTGCCGTTCTCCGCGAGAAGGGTCACATGGGCACCGAGCTTGGCCGGCGAGGTCAGTACGGCGGACTCCTCCAGAAGCGGGAAACGCGACGGCCGATCCGCGCGAATACGAAGGTTGTATTTCAGCTCCATGCTGTCCGTGCCGGCGGAAAGAGAGCACTCGACCCGTTCGATCGTGGAATGGCTTGCGGACAACCGAGCACCGGACGCGATTGCAGAGCATCCGCCGCTCAGGCACGCGACAAGCAGGATCAACATCACCGCCACGGCTTTTGCGGGGATTGGCCTCGCCGAAGCTCGCCATGACCTATACACGAACCACATCGCCGCGGCGGCGGGCACAAGCCATGTCGTCACGGCTTTGAGCACAGGCCACGTGACCGGCATCTTCGCGGCCAGATATAGCAGCGCCGTCGCCACAGCCGCCAGAGCGACTTTGCGCAAACGCCGTCCAAGGGTCAGGCCCAGCCCGGCGATGACGACGGCAATTGCCCCAACGGCATCGGAGGCCCGGACATCCTGACGCCAGGCGGGAACGAGATCGACACTCACTTGAAGCGCCTTATCGGGGTCCGCATTGACCGCCTGTGCACAGTTCAGCACCGTCAACGGCTCCGGTCGAGCCATCTGACCCATCGCCGCCTCGATGCCGATCCATAGAGCCAGCACCAGCACTGTCAACACAATCAGGTCGGGCACGCGGCGACGCCGGAAGGCCGCGAGGATGGCAATCAGAATTGCCATCGCCCCGGCGAATAGCCAGAGTGCCTCGTTTGCCGGCGCACGGCCCAAGGCCCTTTCCCAAAGCGAAGCAACCCGCTCGGCCAGCGCCGCAAGACCCGTACGACTCTGTGCCCGAGGTGGAGCCTGCATGTTGCCGCCGGCCTGGGTGACCGCCCAGCGGTCCGGAACGATGATCTGCCAATCGGCATAAGCGATGGGCACGGCGCAACGAGGCGCAGCAAGGTCCACCGTACGCGTCCACCATGCGCTGCTCTCGTGCACCTGGCCGTACTCCAGCTCAATAGTTGCCGGATCGTTGGGATTCACCTGGCGGCACAATGGAATCAGCAGTTGCCCGCTGTCCTGATCCTGGGACGCAGCCAGGCGAGTCGATTGTTCCCTCCCATCAGGCCCCAGTTCGACCTGCGACACGGCCCAGACCCGCGCCGGCAGGCAGTGTGAGAGCCAGGAACTGCCCGGTCGTATTCTTCACCTTGTAGCGGACAGTTGTCAGCGACTCGATCTGCTTATCTGGGCGGACCGCGAGCTTGGTCTGCAGATCCGCAATATCCACTATCACAGGCAGCAGCCCGCTTCGCTGATACGGATCGATGGTGAGTGAAGCCGTGTGCGGCTCGGCAACGTACTTGTAGGCGGCCAGGATGGGACTGCTGGTAAGCAGGCGATAATCGCCGGGCAGCTCGTCGAGCGCAATGAGCAGCAATCCTGCCTGGCCGCTCGCCTGATCGGAGGCCAGTTGCAGCCTTAGATCGAGATGACTCGTCACCACCACATAGCCGGTCTGGGTCTGCACGTCCTGGCAGTGCAGGGCGCCGAGCTGAACGGGCTGACCCGGGTCGTATCGCTGCGTGTAGGTCACGGCCAGGCTGTAATCGCCCAGGACCTTTCGAGTGAGCTTGACCACCCAGCCGTCATCCTGCTGCACGTATCGGCGTACATCCCGGCCGACGAACTCGACGTTCTCAAAAGTCTTGGGCAGACGGAACTTCAATTCATCCAGTGGCGAGCCGGTGATGACGTAGTTGACCACGGCCGACCCATAAGCCAAGGCATCGGCGACTGACTGGAGATGGAAGACCTCCGCCCGAATCTCCGCAGGCCGGCGCCGGGCCGTCAAGCTCAACGTCCAGTCCGCGTCGCGAAAACGGTACGCATATTGGGCCTGGGCCACGCGCATGGGTACGGAGGCCGTGTGGACCTCGCGCAGATTCTGCACCTGTGGCGGATCGATCTCGATTCCAGGGTCCGCCGCGACGACCGCGTAGCCGCGCTGCGTCTTGGCACCGACCACCTGGAGGGCGGGGATGCTCTGTGGCTCACCGAGTGGGCCACGTCCCAACTCCAGGCGCAGGTGGAGCAGCGTCCGGCCGATCACGGGTTCCTTGAAGATCACGCGGACCGTCTGGCGCTTTGCGCTTCCAGCTCCTGACGACACGGCCGGCCCGGCGGCTGAGGCGTCTGACAGGCGGTAATCCTCTACTTGATTCCCATCCACCGCGGCGACCATTAATCCTGCCGCCGCCACGATCTCCAATTGCCGCACGGGCGCATCCCGCACGTCGAGCTCCAGTTCCGCGTCCACCACCAGATCGTCCTCCTTTACCCTGGCGACGAGACGTCCTGCCACTTCGCAAGTCGGCACGATATCGTCCACCACAAGACGCAGACGGTACCGGCTTCCGGCATAGGTGTAGAAGAATGCCTTGCCCTGGGGAATGGATCTGCTCTGGACATCCTGAGCCTCGACACGCGGGAAGGCGGCGGCATCAACCTGCGTCAATCCGGACGACTCCTGCACGACCAGTTGCAGGGCGCTGTTGGTCCCGACGGCCAGATGGCCGCTGGCGCGGATGTCACCCGTCGGCTCGATAGCCGGCACCTCCACCGTGGATGGCAGGGAGTCCATCGCGACTTCCGCATGGATGCGCAGGCGGTAGTTCCTGTCCTGGGGTCGACTCAGCTCCACTCGGAGCGGCCGAACGCCGTCCGTTGATTTGTCGCCGAGGACCCAGGTGCGGATGGACGCTCCGTGCACGGCCGTGATGCTCAGGCCGGCCGGCACGTTGAAGGTCAGCATTTCAAGCCTGCCCTGCACGACCTCGAAATCGAAGAGGGCGTCGATCTGTATCATGCCGGCCCGCACGTCCGCAATCGTGTTGGTCTGGCTCGACAGCACAAGCTTGGCGTCGGCCAACTGCACCTGCGGCTTCCACCGGATTCGCAGCGGCTCGCGAGGGCCGAGCATCGCCTCTACGATCAACTGGCCCTGGTCGACGCGACGCTGGACGCGCAGCGCCCCGAGCAACTGAACTTCGAGCTCGGGCCGGCTGGAGACCAGGCGGATCTGACGCACGCGGCCGCCGGGGACCTGGAGGCTCGCCTGGCGCCAGGGACCGTTGGGCTCGGTGGCGCTCTGAGCCATGAACGTCGCATTCACGTTGTGACGGCCCGGCTCGGGCCAAGTGACATGATATGCCCTATCATTCGGATCGTACTCCAGTTGCGTACCCCCGACTCGACTGATCTGGCCGGCGTCCGGCTGGGGGTCGAGCTTGTCCAGCACGGCATCGCCCTGGAGCAGGACCATCCTGCGCCACGCCTCCTTCGTGCGGGCCTCGAAATCCACGGTCACGGCCAGTTGCCGGCCGTCGATGTGGCAGGTAATCTGGACTTGGTCGATCTCGATTCCGGAGGCACCATGAGCTTCAGGCTCCGCTGCTTTGGCTGTCGCGAGGCCATCTGCCTGAGGTGCAGACTGTTCTGCGGCCTGAGCCTCAAAGCCAAAGGCTGCCACACATATCCAGGCGATCAACCGAACTCGTAGATTGTTCCCCACAGTCATGCCCTTTCCAAGATCACGCACCAATTCCAAATGAAGGCATCTCTATCCAGATAGTACAGCATTGTCGAATCGCAGAGGCGTAAAACTCATGTAAAATCCGCCGAGCCCGGTCGCCTGTTGTCACGGCTGTGGCGCCGCGGGCGACGCCCTGGGCAGGTTCTCCGCCTGATGCGCCAGTGCCGCCAGGTCTTGCACGTCCCGGTCCAGGGGCAAGGCCGCACTGACGTTGTCGAGCAATCGCTGCACATCCGCCAGGGCCGTGTGCCGAGCGTGCTCCGATTGTCGCAGCCACTCCGCGAACCGTGCCGCCCCGGCCGCTAGGAAGAACCGCGGGTCTGCCTCCGCGGATCGCCGGCGAATGATGGAGCCGGCCAGGGGCCGGGAGGTCTCCTCGACCTGCCCGGTCTCCGCGTGACGATACCGCACGAAGACCGTCCCGAGATTGCTGTCGGCATCTGGGGAGGAAGGAGCCGTTAGCTCCAGCTCATACAGGGCCGTGGAGCACTGGCCCGATCCGACCTCGCCCGCATCCACAGTGTCGTCGCGGAACCGCTGGTCCTCGATGTCTCGGTTTTCGTAGCCGATCAGCCGGTAACGTCGCACGCGGGCAGGATTGAACTCGACCTGGATGCGGGCATCCTTGGCCACTGTTTGCAGGGTCGCCGCCAACTGGCCGACGAGGGCGTCCCGGGCCTCTTCAGAGGAATCGAGGAACACGTAGCGCCCGTCCCCGCGGTCGGCCATGGCCTCCAGGAAGGCGTCGTTGTACGCTCCGTATCCGACGCCGACGCAGGTGAGGGTGATGCCCTGCTTTCGGTCCCCGGCCACTTCATCGAGCACCGCCTGAGCCTCCGTCTGACCCACATTGGCCACGCCATCCGAGCAGAGCACGACTTGATTGATCCGGCCGGCGACAAAGGCCTTGCGGGCCATCGCATATCCAAGCCGCAGGCCTGCCATGAGATTCGTGGGTCCCGCCGGCTGAATGCTCTCGATGGCCTGACGAATCACGTCTTTCTGCTGAGCGGGGACCGCCTCCAGATGCAGCCTGGCCTCGTTGGCGCAGGTGATCAGCGAAACGCGATCCACATCCGAGAGCTTGTCCACCAGGAGATTCAGGGCAGCCTGGACCGCCGGCAGCCGATCCGCCTGGCCCATGGACGCCGAAGCATCAACCACAAAGACCAAGTGCGCAGCCCGGCGCTGATCGCGACCCACGGTGCGGGCCTTGACTGCAATCTTCAGCAGCGTCAGGTCCTGCCCTTCGGCAGCAAACGGCGAGGGCGCCCCCTCGGCATATACGGCAAACGTTGCATCCTCGCGCTGCGGATAGGCATAGTCGAACGCGTTGATGAATTCCTCCATGCGCACCGCGCCAATCGGCGGCAGAAATCCGCCGCGGATATACCGCCGGCACAGGGCATACGAGGCCGTATCCACATCCAGGGCAAAGGTGGACAGAGAGTCGCGATCCGTCATCACCCACGGATTGACCGGCACCACGCGAAAATGGGACGCCAAAGGCACCCCGGCCTCGGCTCCCTCAAGCGGCGTATCTGCTTTCTGGTTGGGTCTGATCTCGGCCCAATTCTTGGGATAGGCTACTTCTCCCGAAGAGCGAACGCTTGCGTCCTTCTTCTCAAGCAGCACGCTGGAATGATCGGCCGGCTCATTAGTCGGCACGAGCAGAACCGGATCCATCTGGGTCGATACAACGCTCAGAGGCGTCTCTGCCTCGCGATTCAACTCATCGAGTCCCCTGCCCAAGTCCTTCTCGACATCTGCTTTGCTCTGTCTGAATAGCCCACCGACAACCGGCTTATCTCCCAGTATGGGTACTCGCTTGCCCGCTGCGTCCCCATCGGAATCAGCAACGCTCAAGGCCCCGTTCGACTTCACATCGGAGTTCGCGATGGAAGCAGGCGGCGTGGTTGCTGACATCGGCACAGGAGCCTTCTGCGGAGTGAGAGTCCCCGACCAGCCATAGCTGACCGACTCCTTACTCTCAGGAACTGCCCCCCTGAAATCCAGTTCCGTATCCCCGTTCCTGACACCGCGAAACCGCCCCGCCGCCGCAAAGCCACTTGCGTCCACAGGTGCGGGCCCTGACAAGGGCTGACCGGCATCGATGTTGCCGTCCGCCTCGAACGCGAGCTCGTCCGACTGCACCTTCGAGCCCCTGATAATGTCGATCCTCCTGGGAGAATCCGGTCCGCGGCCCAGCATCGGTTCACCCAGCGAGGGCGGCATCGCCGGCGGAGCCGACGCCACGGGCGTACTCTCATCCAGCAACGATCCACCCGTCATCTTAAGACTATGGCGATCGGTTTCCGTGAGAGCACGATTCTTGACCTCTGCCGGAGCTACTCTCCTGCCGGAGACACCCCCACCGTAGCCGCCCATGCCTCCCATACCACCCATGCCGCCGGTGGGGCTGCCTGCTGAGTCGCTTGCCACAAGGCCCCTGTCCGTTCGCCGCAACTGGACGCCAAGCCTCGGGTCCTGCGCCATCAATTCCGAACTTGGTTTCGCCTCACCCAGGTTAAAGCGGTCATCGGTGGACGCAAGGCGTTGTTCCAGCACCCGGGCAGAAAAGCGAGCTTCGTCTGTACCTCCCACAAAATTACCGGGCACAAGCATGAGCCCCAGAAGCACCAAGCCGAACACAAGGACTGCGGCGGCCAGGAAACGGCGAAGTGTGAAGACTCGTCCCCCTGTCTTACCGGTCTTGGCGAGTTGCTTCAACTGGGTCAGTCGATGCTCGCTCAGCGCCGGGTCAGGGCCGTCTTTCACTGCGTCACAGGCCAGCTTGGCGGCCATGCGCATGTCGGCAAGGCGGTCCCGCAGGTCGTCATCCGTCTGCAGGTAGGCGTGAAGCTCGGCCTTCGAAGCCTCGTCCAGATCATCGAAGATCAGCGCGGCCAGTAGTTTTTCTGCTCGTTCACGATTCATATTCGACTCCCCGCCCGGCCCTGAGCCGGAAAGGTCGTTCTCATCATTTGACTGTCAATGGCTGGTCTCTGCTTATGGGCTGATTCGTTCATACGACGCCTGCCTTTCGCAGCCGCCGGGCCAGGATGCCCAGGCCTTCGTTGAGCCGGTGATTGACCGTGGAGAGCGACACGCCGACGACCTCGGCCACCTCCCGCAGGGTCATATCGTGGACGATCTTGAGCAGCACCACTTGCCGGTAGCACTCATCGAGCTGCGACAGCTCTTGCAGGACTACCTGCCGGGCTTCCCGGCGAATCGCTTCGCCCAAGGCGTCCATCTCCTCGGCCGTAGCCTCCTGGGCGGCCGCGGGCGGGTCTGTGGAGGTGACGGATTCCACGTCCTTGCGGGCAGCATCCTGGCGCACCCTCCGGCGCAGCGCATCAACGGTCAGATTATGGGCCACGTGAAAGAGCCAAGTCGTGAGATGCTGGATGCTGTCCCACCCGTGGGCGGAGACCTGGCGGTGCAGCCGGATGAAGGTCTCCTGCACGACGTCCTCCCGCTGGTCGTTGGCGCTGCCCAGCATCCGGCCGGCGTACCGCAGCAGCGGACCTTGATAACGCGCCACCACGGCCATCAGGTCGCCGGACCCCGGCGTCAGGACGCCCCCAAGCTCTTTCACGGGAATGCTCCCCGCAAACCGACTCAACTGGACCGTCTTTCCATTCACTACAGTCATAGACGAGAGATATACGTCCCTGTACGGACAAAAATCCACATTTTTAACGCTCCGTCTGGTATAATCTATGTTGACGCAGAGATTGGATTTCCTGTCGGCGCAGGCCTTTGACGCCCTCGCCGGCCCGGGCTGAAGAGGGTCATCCTTCGAATGGGATATTTGCAGACATCAGCTTTCCTCGTTGTGCTCCTGCTTACCCCCGGTTTATCGGCCCCGCTTCACGCGCAGGATATGCTCCGGATCAACGAGTTCATGGCGGTGAACGAGAATGGTCTGGACGACAGCGACCGCGACGAGGAGGACTGGATCGAGATTCACAACGCCGGGATGAACGCGGTGAACCTGGAGGATTGGTACCTTACGGACTCAGCCCGCAACTTGACCAAGTGGAAGTTTCCGGCCGTGACACTTGGCTCCGACATGTACCTGATCGTATTCGCCTCCGGGAAGGACCGGGCCGATGCGGCGGGCGAGCTGCACACGAATTTCAAGCTGAGCGGGTCCGGCGAGTACCTCGCTCTGGTCCGCCCGGATGGAGTCACTGTCGTTTCGGAGTTTTCACCGGCCTTTCCCGTTCAGGCGCCCGACGTCTCCTATGGCTTGAGTGGCGAGACGTCCCAGGAAGTTCTGCTGGCCCAGGGGGCCCCGGCCAAAGTCCAGGTGCCTCTGAATGACGCACTGGAGCCGAAATCGCCGAACGCCCCGCGTCCGTGGACGCTGGAGAACTTCGATGATTCAGCCTGGCAGTCCGGCACGACGGGCGTTGGCTTCAATTTTCCGCGCCAGATCGAAACGGACATCTCTGCCATGCTGGGTGTGAATCAGACGGCCTATGTCCGGGTCCCCTTTGCTATCGAGGACCCATCGCTGGTCCGGACGCTAACCTTACGCATGTGGTTTGATGACGGGATCATCGTCTACATCAACGGGTGCGAGGTGGCGAGATACAATGCCCCGGCCCGGGGCGCCGAAACGTGGGACTCCGGCGCCCCTGCCGTCTGGCCCACCAGCAGATTTGTGTATCCGATGGACTTTAATATCCGCCCGTTCGACTTTCTTCACGCCGGAACAAACGTGCTGGCGGTGCAGGGATTGAACAACGGTATTAACGACTGGGACATGCTGGTCCTTCCGGAGCTGCAGGTCGCCGTCAGCGGAGCCGTGCCGGTGTTCCGCTACTTCCCAACGCCGACGCCGGGCAAGCCGAACGACGCCGGCATCGAAACCATAGGGCCGGTTATCGCCGATGACTCTCACTATCCGCTGACTCCGACGGACAGCGAAGACCTGCAGATCACCGCCCGGATCACTCCGGTCTCCGCCCCCCTGGCGATGGCGCAACTGTGCTATCGGGTGATGTTCAATGCAGAGGTTGTGGTCCCCTTGCGCGACGATGGGAACAGCGCCGATGGCGAGGCCGGTGATGGCATCTATGGAGCGAGAATCCGCGAGACCGCATTTCGTGCGGGGCAGATGGTGCGATGGTACATCATAGCCGCGGACACAGCCGGATATGCATCGAGATCGCCTGCCTTCCTCGATCCGTTGAATTCCCCGCAGTACCACGGCACCGTGGTGACGGACCTGAGCGTGGACAGCCCACTGCCGGTGCTGCACTGGTTCGTCGAGAATCCCAGCGCGGCCAACTCGGATGCGGGCACACGCTGTTCCCTCTTCTACGACGGCCAATTCTATGACAATGTGAGTATCTACCTTCACGGCCAGTCCAGCCGGGGGTTCCCTAAGAAGAGTTATAACGTCGACTTCAATCGCGGTCACAATTTCAAATGGGCACCGGGTGAGCCACGAGCCGATGACCTCAACCTCCTGACAACCTATCCCGACAAGGCCCAGATGCGAAACATCCTGGCCCACGGAACCTACCGGGACGCTGATTGCCCCTACCACTGGGTGTTCCCGGTGCGCGTGCAACAGAACGGGGCCTTCTGGGGAACGGCGCACGCGATGGAGAACGGCGACGAGGACTGGCTGATCCGCATGGGACTGAACCCGGAGGGGGCTCTTTACAAGATGTATAACACCTTCACCAGCCCCAGTCATGCTAACAGCGAGGTCGAAAAGAAGACGCGGCAGACCGAGGACAATGCGGATCTGCTGGCGCTATACAACGGCGTCAGTCTCTCGGGCGAGGCCCGCCGACGGTACCTGTACGACAACGTGGACGTCGCCCAGGTCGTCAACTTCCTGGCCGCTCGCGCCCTGACGGGGGACACCGACTGCTGTCACAAGAACTACTACTTTTACCGCGACACGGGCGGAAGCGACGAATGGCAGATGTGGCCGTGGGATGTCGATCTGAGCTTCGGTCGCCGCTGGATCAGCTCGATGACCTACTGGGACCAGCGTCTGATTGTCGATACTCCGCTGTTCATCGGCAACAATAACAACGTGCCGAAAGCCATCTTCGACACTCCCGAAATCCGGCAGATGTACCTGCGGCGCGTGCGCACGCTGATGGACGAGCTGCTCAAACCGCCCGGGACGCCGGCATCTGAGCTACATTACGAGCCGATCATCGACGAGTTGGCAGCCGTGCTTGCTCCGGACGCGGCCCTGGACGCCGCCAAGTGGGGCTCGAACGCCTGGGGCAACGGGTCAACCGCCCCCTGCTGCCCACAGTCCCTGCCGCAGGCCGTGGCGGAGTTGAAGAACTATTACCTGCCGGAACGAAGGAAACAATTGTTCAATGGCCTGGCTTCCGGCGCCAGGGAACTCCCCGGTGCCCAGCCGGCCGATGCCGTCATCGCCATCGGCACTGTTGAGACCAGCCCCTCCAGCGGCAACCTGGCCGAGCAATACGTCCAGTTACTGAACCCCAACCGCTTCGCCGTGGACATTTCCGGCTGGACCTTGAACGTCGGCATCGGCACCCGGCCTCTTCTCTTCACGTTCCGAGGCGGCACGGTGATTCCGGCCACCAGCGCTCTATACGTAGCGGCCAATCGCCCCGCTTTCCGCGCCCGCCAATCCTCTCCCACAGGCGGCCAGGCCCTGTTCATCGTGGGCGACCTTATGCGCCGGCTCTCCGTCCAGGCCGAGATCATCGAGTTGACCAACCGGCAGGGAGTGAAGGTCGCTTCGACGAGCACCCGCTGACTCGCTCGTCTTACTTCTCTGTCGCCCGGAGCATGTTGATCAGGACTCTCTCCGCCACCGGGTCATAGCGCGGCTTCGAGCGATCCAGGCGTTCCTGTACGTGCATCCCCGAGAAGAGGATGGTTCCCTTCCCGCGGGCGATGGGGACCTCGGCCGCGACGGTGGTCTTGGGCTCGCGCACCCAGAGGATCTTCGTCGCGCCTGCCATCGCCGGGCCTTCCAGACGGCCCATGGCTACCGTGCCGGGCAGCCCATTCCATCGCATCAGGCATTCGGGTCGGATGCCATCGAGCAACAAGTGCCGGGCATCCGGATAGGCGAAGACGCGCGAGCCGCACGTGTCTTCGGTCTTCACGTCGCATAACTCGAACCAGTCCCACGCACGGGTGCCCAGAACGACCACCCGACCGCCGGCAGCGACGAAGTCTCGCACGACATTCGCCTGCCGCTTCTGCGCCGCGGGTATGTTCTCCGCGTACCAGATGACGACCACATCCCTGCCGGGCGTCAGTGTACGGAGATCGTGCTCGACCTGCAAGCCGCGCGACCGGAACCAGGCGTCAGCGTCGGCGTCGCCGCCGAGAAGCACAAAGCGCCGGTCGCGGAGACTCGCGGGCACCTCCGGCGGGCGCACCGTTCGCACGAAGCGCTGGCTGAGGACGGGCCGGCCGGGGATGCCGGTCGTACGAGCCGTAAGCCAGTAGCTGCCTTCCCGGTCAGGCAGCTTCCACGTGATGGGCGTCTTCGTCAACGTGTCCGCCTTCAACGTGAAGTCATAGCTCCACCTGGCTACGGGCTGGTCGAAGCATGAGGCTTCGGGGATGAACTCGGGACACTCCTCGGTCAACAACAGATCGACATGAATCATGGCATCGTGCCAGGAATCGTTGATGAGGTACAGGTCGGTGCGCACCTCCTGGCCCGGCAGATAGTCGGGGTCGAAAAGATCAAGGCTGGCGAGTACCGGCGACAGCGAGCTATGCCAGCACGCGGACAGAGGCGAGGCATAGCCGGCCTTCCAGACGGCACTGCCCTTGCCGGTCTCTCTGACGCGCGCTGCGAGCCGGGTCCGCGTCCAGCCGGCGTACATGTAGGGCAACATGCCGTCGATGCGGGCACGGCGCATTGCCTCGGTGTGCTCCATGCCGAGCTGGGCACAGGCCAGCGCATCGGCGTCGCCATCCTCCTTACCCGTCCACTGGGTCGCCGGCCGGCCGAAGTAGTTCATGTACTCGCTGTTGGTGACGGGCCGGCCCTTCGCTTCATTGAACCACGAGGGGATGCCCGGGATGAGATTGCCTTCCAGCGTGTCTTCGACATTGCCGCACGTGTGCACGTCATAGTTCTCCGCCGTGCCGGTGTCGCCGGTGCGCATGGTCGGCCGCGTCGGGTCCAGCGCCCGCACGAAGTCGTGGTACGGGCCCATCTCCCATTGGCTGTCGCGGTTCGACTCGTTGGAGAGCACCCACATGACCACGGCCGGGTGGTTCCAGAGCCGCCCCATCCAGCCGGCGGCGTCGCTGAGCACGTTCTTGTGCCAGATGGCGTATTCCTCAAGCGTGAACTTGTAGTCCTGGTAATTGTAGAGGCAGGGGAACTCCGCCAGGACCATGGTGCCGTTCTCATCGCAGATGTTGGCCCACAGGGGCGGCAGTGGCATCGTGTGCGTGCGAAAGGCATTCATGCTCATCTCGCGGGCCTCAGTGACGAGGTAGTCGAACTCTTTGCCCGTGATGGTGTCCCCCCAGTTCCACTCGAAGCAGAGCTCCGAGCCGCGCAACCGGAGGGTCTTGCCGTTCAGCAGATAGTGCCCGCCCGCTATGGTGATCTCACGCATGCCGAAGCGAATGGTGACCGTATCCAGCACCTTCTCGCCGCGCTTCAGCGTAACCTCCGCGGTGTAGAGGTGCGGCTGCTCGTACGTCCACGGCTTGAAACCCGGCATCGGCGCCTCGACGAAGAAGTGCTCGCCTCCGAGGGGGTCTGGGCTTGGCGTGAGCCTGGCTGACGCCTGGCCTTCCCCCATGGCCTTCCCGTCCGGCCAGGACTTGACCTGAGCGATGATCTTCAGATTGTCCAGGCGATCCGGGCCGGCCGGTGTGACGCGGATCTTGACCCGGCTGCCGGCGAGATCCGGCACCGCCAGCACCCATTTCATGTAAGCGGCGTCGGCAAAGTCCATCCACACGTCATCCGTCACCTCCGGCATCCCCACGCCGAAACCGGCCGGGATCAAAGCATTGCCGCTTCGGCTCCTGGGCACCCCAGCGGCGCCGCGGATCTTGAGCACGATCTGGTTGTCGCCGGGTCTGAGGACCCCGGCGGGGACGATCACCTGAAAGGGCCCGGTAGGTTCATTCTCGCCGACTTTCTGACCGTTGATGAACGCCGCCGCCCCGCAGGCAATGCGATTCCAGCGCAGCACCGCCATGCCATGGGCCTGAGCTGCGGTGAGCTTGAAGCTCCTGCGTGCCCACGCACACTTCGTCTCGTTTGCCGCCTCCTGGCTCCACGGCATGAATGGACCCGGCAATTTCACCGTCTGCCAGTGAAGGCGATTCGCGCCGTCAGGGCTCTCGGCCCGCTCGCTTCCGTCGCCCACGGAGAATTCCCACTGGCCGTTGAGCAGAACCGAATTCTCTCGCCTCCCTTCCCAGTCGGGTGAGTTGTTGAGAACGTTTGAAGCACCAGCCACCGCAACGGAAGCCACCGTGACCGCGTAAGTAGCTGCGAGAAGACATGTACACACGAGGGTTATGGCTGGGTGCTGCGTACCGCGCTGAGGCATTCTTGAATCTCCCCTTCATCGGTTGTCTCTGAAGTTCTGTCGGCGGCCTGCCGCGCATCACGTTATCGGCGCCGGCGGGCGATCTGTTGGGAATCGACGATTTGCTTTGCGGGCACCTGAGCCCGTGACACTACCAGTTGGGCCCAGCGCGTGTTGCCCAGCCCCGTGCGGTGATCGTCTGAGGAGACCTGAAACATCACTCCCTCCGCGGCAAAGAGCTTGACCAGTTCCACGTACTGCGCGGTGAACTCCCGCGGCGCGATGGACGCCTGATGGAACCAGTAGATCATGTCGTTCATCACATCAAACACCTTCCTCCTGGCGGCCATCTTCGTCGCCAACTCCTTCAGCAGGGCCGGCGGGTAGTCCGCAGGCAGAGCCGCCGGGCGGGTGTTGCCCGTGTTGAACGGATGCGCGATCGCGTCGAGGTACTCCACGTCACAGAGTCCGAGGTAGGTCTTCACCACGTTCTCGATGTAGGTCTGCTTATGGGAGGGCGTCTTGCGGAGCGTGCCTTCCGAGAGGCCGCCCAAGTCACACAGCACCCACTCCAGTTGCGCGGCGTGCTGAGCATCGATGCTGATGCGGCCGGTCGCATCCAATGCCGTGGCCTCGGCACCTTTCAACACGATCACATCCTGCTGGGCTGATCGTTCTCGCTCAATCTCGGCCACGTAGCGATCAAAGTCGGCTTGTGACTCGTAGATCTTGCTGCCGGGGGTGTAATGGTCGGTAATGGCGATCGCATCCAGCTCGAACGCCCGAGCCTCCAACACGTGCAGCGGGATCGTGCTGGCCCCGTCCGAATAGATGGTGTGCGTGTGCAGATCGTGGTTTACGTGAACGCCCGACTGGCTCGTCACGGCGGAAGGGGCTGCGGCCGCTGTGATGGAGGCTTGGAGGAATTGTCGCCGAGTGGAGACTGCCATGCGTCTATCCTTTCGTGAAGCGTGTTTGTACGTGTTGCCAACTGAGCGTAAAGTACTCTCAGGCACGCCTGAGGTCAACTGCGAGGCAACACCTGAAATGCCTGGTTGCTCCGCATTATGCTTCACGTAGCCGGGCAGATCGTGTAGAATGCCGGCCAACGTGTACGGGAGGATGTCACGACCCCCCCGATGAATAGACAGGTTCACATGGTATTGAAGAGGTCTGAACAGGACGAACGATGGGAAAAGAGAAGGCACAGCATTCGAGCAAGTCAAAATATCTCTGCGGCAAGCGGATTCTGCCGGAGCCGATCTCGGCAACCACGAACGTCGTGCAGTTGATCGACAGCATGGACGCCTACAATGGCGGCAGGTTGCGGGCCGCGTGTCATCTACTGAGAGACAAGTACTCCCCGGAAGACGTAACCGTGGGTTTGAGCATGGCGGGCGCCCTGACGCCGGCGGGACTCGGGCCTGCCGCGATCATCCCCCTGATGAATCACGGCTTTGTGGACTGGCTCACGGCGACCGGCGCGAACATGTATCATGATTTGCATTTCGCGTTCAATCTGCCGATGCACCGGGGCAGCCACGCCGTCGATGACGCCGACCTGCGGAAGACGGGCGTCACGAGGATCTACGACATCCTGTTCGATTATGAAGACGTCCTGATGGAAACCGACCGGCAGTTGCGGCAGATTCTGGTCCGGCCGGAATTCCAGAAAGAAATGGGCACGCGGGAATTCTACTATTATCTCGGGAAGATCCTCGACGAGCATGAGCGTAAGAACGGCATCGGCCAGGTAAGCATCCTGGCTGCGGCCTATCGCAACGGGATTCCCGTCTTCACGTCCTCGCCGGGGGATTCGACCATCGGGATGAACGTGGCGGGGCTGGAACTGCTTGCTGAAGCGTCGGGCCTGCAGGATACGTTCAAGCTGAAGATCAATCCGAGCATCGACGTCAACGACTCGACGGCCATCATCCTGAACGCGAAGAAATACGAGAACGGCAAGACCGGGGTCATCCTCATCGGCGGCGGAAGTCCGAAGAACTTCATGCTTCAGACGGAGCCGCAGATTCAGGAAGTCCTGATGATCCCGGAAGCCGGCCAGGACTACGATATCAACGTGACGGACGCCCGGCCGGACACCGGTGGACTCTCCGGGGCGCCGCCGAGCGAGGCGGTAAGCTGGGGCAAGATCGATCCGGCGAGGCTGGAGGAGACCGTGACGGCCTACCTCGATGTCACGGCCGCCTTGCCGATGATGGTGGCTTACACGGTACAAACCACGAAACCCAAGAAGTTGAAACGGCTATATGATCGCGGGCAGGAGCTCCATGAGAAGCTGATGGAGTCTTACCTCGAAAACAACAAAGAGATCGAGGCTCTCAAGAAGCTCATGAAGAAGCTCGGCTCGTGATATGGAGTAGCAAGGGAATGAAGGAACAAGCGCTCGGATTAGCACAGGAACACGGGACTCCCCTATTCATCATCGATCACGATCGGATCAGGGAAAACTATCGCACGTTCAAGAAGCACCTGCCCAGGGTCCAGGCGTACTATGCGGTAAAGGCGAACTCCAACCAGGAGATCGTCCGGACGCTGTTCGAGGAAGGTGCGAGCTTTGACGTGGCCTCGTACAATGAGTTCATGCAGGTCTATGAGTACATCGCGGGCTTCGAGGCGAAGGAAAAGGATTTCTACATCTGGGACAAGATCATCTTCTCCAACACGATCAAGGATGCCGAAACGCTCCGCAAGATCAGGCGGTATAAGCCGCTGGTCACGTATGACAACGTGGACGAGTTGAAGAAGATCAAAGAGCATTGCGACACCGCCGGCCTGGTCTTGCGGCTGAAGGTGCCGGACATCGGCTCGCAGGTGGAGATGAGTTCCAAGTTCGGCGCCGAGCCCGGCGATGCACGGGGCTTGATCCAACAGGCATTTGACCTGGGGCTGGTGGTCGAGGGATTGAGCTTCCACGTCGGGAGCCAGTGCACGAATTTCGATAACTACGCCGCCGCGCTGGACATCGCGTCGCAAATCCTGCACGACGCACGCAAGAGAGGTTACCATGTGAAGATCGTGGATATCGGCGGTGGCTTCCCCGTCCCCTACGATTCGCGGGTCCCGCAGTTTGCGAGACTGGCGGAAGTCATCAACGCCGAGTGCACGAGGCTCTTCCCGCCGGACGTGGAGCTCCTCGCCGAGCCGGGACGATTCATGGTGGCCACGGCCGCCGGGCTGATTTCCCAGATTGTGGGAAAGGCCAGGAGAGACGGCAAGATCTTCTACTATATCAACGACGGCGTCTACCACACATTCTCCGGCGTCGTCTACGATCACTGGATTCCCAATTTCCACGCCTTCAAGGAAGGCGACACGGAGGTCTGCGCCGTGGTCGGGCCTACGTGCGACAGCTTCGACAAGATCTCCCTCTCGGAGCAGCTTCCGGCAAATCTGGAAATCGGCGACTACCTTTACACAGAGAACATAGGCGCCTACAGCATCGCCTCATCCACAAAATTCAACGGCATTGAGGGCGCCAAGATCCTGCACCTGAACAGAAGTCCCCTGCATCGCGGGAGCGTGCAGAGCGTAAAAGCATCCTGAGACGGAGCAAATGATGGGAGGTTGCCATGAAAGAGCAAAACGGATGGTTGTCTCGTCGTGATTGCCTGAAGCTCGCCGGAGCTGTCGCCCTCGCCACGCCGCTGGCCGGCCGGGCGGCCGACGACCTCAGAGCCAGGGCGAAGAAGAACCTCAAGCTGGCGATCTTTACGGGTGTGTACGCCGGGCTGCCCCTGGAGGAGGCGGCGAAAAGGATCAAAGCCGATGGCTTCAGCGGCGTCGTGCTGGAGGGCAACTTCGCCGACGTGCGATTCGATCCCTTCGCGCCCGATTGGGAGGCGGCGAACAAGATCACAAGCACCCTGGATCGCAACGGAATCAAGGTCGTTGGCCTGTACGGCTACTACAATGTCGTCGCGCCGAACGCGGAAGACCGCAAACGCGGCGAGCAGCGGATGCAGTTCCTGATCGAGAACTGGAAGCGCCTGGGCTCCAATAACATCTCCACCGAGACCGGGTCGCGCAACGCCGAGTCGGAGTGGAACGATTCGCCCGAGAACGCGACGGAAGCAGCCTACCAGCAGTGCCGGACGTCACTGGAGAAGTTCGCCAGGCTTGCCGAGAAGACGGGGGCCGTGATTTCCATCGAGGCCTACTGGAAGAATGTCATCGGCTCCGCCGAGCGTGCGGAGCGACTGTTCCGCGATGTGAAGTCGCCCGCCCTCAAGCTGGTGATGGACCCGTGCAACTACTTCCGAAAAGCGGAGCTTGCCCGGATGCAGCCGATGCTCAAGGACATCTTCCAGAGAGTCGGCAAGCAGACGGTCATAGCGCACGCCAAGGACGTCAAAGCGGCGGCCAACGCCGATGACACCGAGCTGCCCGCTGCGGGCAAAGGCGTGCTCGATTACCCGCTGTACTTGCGGCTGCTGGCGGAACTGGACCGCGAGATCTACCTGGCGGTCGAGCATCTCTCGCTCCCCGAGGTCCCGGTGGCACGGGATTACGTGCTCGCTCAGTTTGAGAAGATATAGGGAGATCCGAAAGGAGATGGACCGTGCAAGAAGCCGAGTATCCATCGCGTCGTGACATTCTCGTCGCCGGCATCGCCGGCGCATCGGCAGGGATCGTGCCGGGCGTGCAGTCCATTGCAGCAGCCGGCCCGGAATCGAAGGAGAACGCGGCCACGACGGTCAAGGTGCGCTTTGACGAGCTTCTGCCGCATGAGTTTCGTAAGAGGCTCGCCCAGAAGCCCATTGCCTATCTGCCTCTGGGCACTCTCGAATGGCACGGGGAGCACCTCCCCCTGGGCTCCGATGCGATGCAGAGCGAGGGGCTCATGGCGGAGTGTGCACGCCGGTTCGGCGGGATTGTGATCCCGCCGATCTACCTCGGACCGGACCGCGCCAAACCGGCTGACGACGGGAAGATGCTCGTCGGCATGGACTATGCCGAGTCCACCACCCCGCCGCGGCAATTGGATGGAAGCTGCTACTGGGTCCCCAACGGGTTCCATTTGCTCATGGTCGATGCGATCCTCGCGCAACTCAAACGCGCCGGCTTTCGCGCCGTCTTCGCCGATGGTCACGGGCCCTCGCGATGGTCATGGGCCGAGAATCTGTCCGAGCGACAGGCACGCTTCGGCCTCAAGCTCTTCGGAGTCACCAAGGAAATTGTTGGGTGGAGAAGCCAGGTGGACCACGCCGCCCGCAATGAGACCTCCCTGATGATGCACCTGAAGCCGGACCTGGTGGACCTGTCCCAGTTGCCCCAGTCTCGCTCCACGTGGCCGCAAGGGGTCGGCGGTGAGGACCCGCGCGACGCCACGGCCGCGTACGGCAAGGAATGTCTTGCCAAATCCATCGAGCTTGTCCGACAGATGTTTGCCGAAGCGGGCTTGCTTTGACGCGCGACTAAGGAATTTCCTTAGTTGTTTCCTGTGAGTCGCTCTGTACGATACCGCTGGCGCTCCTTAGCTCACTTTGGCAAGTCGGCCGTGGATGCTCCTGTGTTGCTGGAGGCCCCGCAGTGGGCGAGTGATGGGCAGGAATCCGAACTCGTTACAGGTTGGTGATGCGCGCCGGTCCCGTCTCGGTCGGCTGGCGTGGCTGCCTGTCCCTGTCCTCCTGGCGGTGCTGATCATATTCTGGGCTACTGACCAGCAGGGCACCCATGAGTCGCTTTATCTGCTATTGACCCTGAACCTCGTCTTCTCGACACTGGTGTGCCTGTTCGTCGCGTACCTCATCACGCGAAGCTTTCTGGTCAGCGCCTCGCCGGGACTGCTGCTGCTGGGTTGCGGCGTGGTCATTTGGGGTCCTGCCGGTGTGGTGGCGACCGCCGCCGCCCGTGGCGATGCCAACATCAGTATAACCATCTACAATAGCTGCGTATGGCTGTCCGGCCTGTGCCATCTGGCCGGCGTGTCTCTCTCGCTGCGGCCAAGGCGGTCCCTGTCTCCGCCGGCTTTATGGTTGCTGGCTGCCTGCGCGCTTGCCGTTGGCGCTGTCATGCTGGTCACCCTGTCAGCGCTCGCAGGTTGGATACCGGCCTTCTTTATCGAGGAGCGTGGCGGGACGCCGGTGCGTCAGATCGTGCTGATCTCCGCTATCGCCATGTTCGCCCTCACCGCTCTGCGGCTGGGTTCGGCGAGCCGCAGAACCATGTCTGCCTTCGCATATTGGTATGCCCTTGGCCTCCTGCTGATTGCGGTCGGACTTTTCGGGGTAATGCTCCAGACCTACCACGCCAGCATCCTCGGCTGGACGGGCCGCGCGACCCAGGCGCTCGGCGGCCTGTACATGCTCATCGCGGCGGTCGCCTCCGTGCGCGAGTCTCACGTCTGGGGAATCTCGCTGGAGAAGGCGCTGCGCGAAAGCGAGGATCGCTACCGGACACTGTTCGAGACCGCACCGGATGCCATCGTTGTGCACCGGGACGGCAGGTTTCTCTACGCCAACAGCGCGGCCCTGGCCCTTACGGGTGCGCGGAGCTTCGAGCGGCTGGCTCGCCATACCGTCCTGGACTTCTTTCGGCCTCAGGACCGCGAACTGGCCGTCGAGCGGACGCGCACGGCAATGACAGGCGACAGGCTCCCTCCACGAGAGGCCACGCTCCTTCGCCTGGATGGGCAAGAAATTGCTGTTGAGTTCCACACGGCGCCGGTGGATTCCCAGGGGGCACGGGCTATCCAGACCATCATCCGCGACATCACGGAGCGCAAGCGGGCAGAAGAGGCGCTGCTTGCAAAGGAAGCTGAGCTCCAGCTCATCGCCGATGCGACGCCAGTCTTGCTGACACGATTGAGCCGCGACCTGCGATACGTCTTCGTGAACCGTGCCTGCGCCGGGATGTTCGGCCGTCCGCCGGAAGAAATCGTCGGCAAGCCCATCGTCGAGATTCTGGGCAAGGAAGCATTCGAGACGATTCGCCCCTACATCGAAAGGGTCTTGCAAGGCCAGCGGGTTGAATACGAGAACCGAAATCCCCTACCAGAGAATCGGCACTCGGTTCATGCGCGTGACGTACGTTCCCGAGAGGAACGGGCAGGGTGAGGTCGTGGGCTGGCTCGCCTCCATCCTCGATATCACCGCCCGCAAACAAGCCGAGGAGCAGTTGAGGCACAGCCAGGAGGTGTACCGGGCAATTGTCGAAGATCAGACGGAATTTGTGACGCGGTTCCTGCCCAGCGGTGAACTCATTTTCATGAACGAGGCGAGTCTTACGTATTTCGGCAAGAAGAAGGACGATGTATATGGGGTGAGCTTCCTGCCAATGATTCCGAAAGAGGAAAGGGCGAGGCTGAAGCACGAAATCGGAAGACTTTCCCGAGAGAACCCCATCGTATCGCTCGAACACTCTGTGATCGACGGAAAGGGCCGGGTGCGCGTGCATCACTGGATCAACCGGGCGATCCTTGATGGTGACGGCCGGGTCGTGGAGATTCAGGGAGTGGGCCGCGACATCACCGAGCGCAAGCGGGCCGAGGAGGCGATGAAAGCGGCATTGCTGGATGCCCGGCAGCGGTGTGCCGAGATTTCAGCCTTGATGACCTGCACCCGCGCGGTGTTGGAGTGTCGAGACCTGGTCTCGGCGATCCAGATGGTATTCAACGCGTGCCGCGGGCTGCTGGGAGCAGCGGCCGGATACGTGGCGGTGCTGACACCGGACGGTCAGAACAGCCAAGTGCTGTTTCTGGAGCCCGGCGGGTTGTCCTGCACGGTGGACCCATCGCTGCCGATGCCCGTGCGAGGGTTCCGAGCAGAGGTCTATCGCGCCGGCCGGGTCATGTATCACAACGACTTTGCCAACAGTTCCTGGGCCGAGTTGCTTCCGGCCGGTCACGTGCGCCTGGAGAGCGTCCTGTTTGCCCCCATGGTCGTTGATGGACAGACTATCGGCCTGCTCGGGCTGGGAAACAAGCCGGGCGGGTTCACCGACCACGACGCGACTCTGGCCGCCACTTTTGGCGAGCTGGTCGCCATCGCCTTGCGCAACAGCCGCACACTGGAATCGCTACGGGAGTTGAACGCGACACTGGAGAACAGAGTCGCTGAGCGGACGGCGGAACTGGAGAAGCGCGCGAAGCAGCTTCAGAAGCTGACGCTGGAGTTGTCGCAGGCAGAGGACCGGGAGCGCAAGCGCATCGCGGCGATCCTGCACGAGGATCTGCAGCAATACATCGCCGGGGCCAAGTTCCATCTGAGCCTGCTAAGCAGCCGGCTCAGGCACGATCCGCCGCAGCAGGCGATTGCGGCCAAGGTCGATGGAATGTTGAAGGAAGCGATAGAGAAGTCCCGCGGCTTGTCTTATGAGTTGAGCCCGGCCGTGCTGCACATGAATGATCTCGCCGAAATTCTTGGCTGGCTGGCAAGACATATGCAGGCAAAGCATGGCCTCACGGTTCATGTCCAGATCAATGGCGAGTCAATGCCCCAATCGGAAGCAATGACGATGTTCCTGTTCCGGGCCACCCAGGAAATGCTGTTCAACGTGATCAAGCACGCTGGGATCCACGAGGCCCGAATCCGGGTGTGCCGGAGGGGTCGGTACCTGTGCCTGTCCGTGCTGGATCGGGGGTGCGG
This sequence comes from Sedimentisphaerales bacterium, assembly GCA_963708075.1. Taxonomy (GTDB): domain Bacteria; phylum Planctomycetota; class Phycisphaerae; order Sedimentisphaerales; family Anaerobacaceae; genus PLanc-01. The sequence goes on along the minus strand of OY970194.1, from coordinate 522,195 downwards.
ATTCGACCCGCAGGAGCTGAGAGAGACCTCCGGACTTGGGCTACTCAGCATCCGCCAGCGCGTCGAGTTGCTCGGCGGGCGGATGAAGATCAAGAGCGCCAAGGGCAAAGGAAGCAGGTTCCACATCGTGGTCCCCAACGGCGAGCTCCCGAAAGATGATGTCCCATTGGACAAGTTGCTCGCAGCCACCGGTGGCCGGCGATAAGCGGAACGGAGACCCGCTCAGGGCGCTATCAGGCGGTAGCTGACGAAGGCAACCCGGCGGCTGTCGGGGGACCAGGAGGGGACATTGATCGTGCCCTGGCCGCCGAACAATCGCGCCAAGGTCCTGGGCTTGCCCGTGGGCAGGTCCATGATCCGCAACGTCACGTCCTTGTTCGCCGGGTGGCCTTGAACGGTCTTGTCGAATGAGAGGAAGACCAGGAGCTTGCCGTCGGGGGATGGATGCGGGAACCAGTCGGCGTAGTCCGCGTCGGAGGTCACCTGCTCCTGGGCCGAGCCGTCGGCGTTCATCCGCCAGATGTGCATCAGGCCGCTGCGCTCGGAGTTGAAGTAGATGGATCGGCCGTCCGGCGAGTAGTCCGGGCCGTCGTCCAGGCCTTTGGCGTCGGTCAGCCGGCGCTCCGTGCCGCCCTCGACGGCGATGGTGTAGACGTCGTATTCGTTGTTGCGTGCGGCACAGTAGGCGAGGGTGCGTCCGTCGGGCGACCAGCCGTGCCAATAGGATGGGCCCAGCGGCGTGACCAGCCGGGGCGCTCCCCCGCTGCTCGGAAGAACATAGATGCGAGAGTCGCCCTCGTGTTGATCGCTGACGGCCAGCCACTTGCCGTCCGGCGAGAACCCATGATCGTTGTTGCACTTGATGGCGACGCCCGTATCCAACTGCTTCGGCTCTCCGCCGTTGACCGGAATCGTATGGAGCCGGCCGTTGCTGTTGAACAGGAGGAAGCTGCCGTCGCGCGACCAGTTCGGCGCCTCGAAATGCCGCCGGGCACGATAGATGATCCGCCGCTCGCCCGTCTGGACGGAGAGCGTCTCCAGCGTGCTTTCAATGACCCGATCCTCAGCTTTCGGCTTGCCCATAGTCTTCAGATCCACATTCGAGAAGACGGCAGTCTCCGTTACGGAGTCGTTGTGCGAGCACACGATCAGTCCGGCAAGTACCGGGTCCTGCAAAGTCACCGACAAAGAGCCGACCGGCTGAAACGGCCCCTTGTCGCGGGACAGAGATAACGTGAAGACGTCCCCGTGGCGTTCAAGGCGAAGCGTCGCGGGAGCGGAGAAGGCGGCTCGAATCTCCTCCGTAGGCCCGTTGGCCGCCCGCCGGTATTGCAGCGAGATCAGTCCATCCCCGTGCACCACGGCGTCCACGTACGGGGAGCCGGGCTCAAGATTCTGGCGGATCATCCAGCCGGCCTTGCGGTGCGGATCGAGGCCCGTGCCCTGCCACTGCACGTCAGTCGTCATAGCCACATCGCCGGAGAGCTCTCGCCGGACGTAGTGGAATGCGTCCTCACTGCCCCAGATATTCGCCCCGCCACCGGTGATGGTATGGGCTTTCGCGCCTGCGTCATACTTTGCCAAGCCGGCATGGCTGACCTTGCCGACATCCGCAGACTTCTGAAAGATGCCGAGTGCCGCCCCGCTTTCCGCATCCGCACCGGCCAAGGCAAGCAACGCCGCGACGAATAAAGGCATAAGCATTTTCTGACTCCGCAAGGATGTGTTCAGGGCATATTCGTGATGGTTTCAATCTCGATATCCTTGTACCGAGCCTCGGAGGGCGGACCGGCGTGAATCTGCACGCCGATGAAGCCCGTCTGCTCGATGGAGGCATCGGGCTCGGCGTAATCGACAGTTTGTACACCGTTGAGCCACAGTTGCACTCGCGGACCGACGCAGCGGATGACGTACTCGTTCCAGTCGCCGGGCTTGAGAGTCTCGCGCAGGCGCTGCGGGTCAGGCTGGGCCAGGATCTTGTTGCGTCGAGACTCGTCATAAAGGCAGCCCCAGTACTGCTGGCCCATGTCCGCCTGGTAGCCGATCATCTCGTTGTGATTCGGGATGCGCCGGCTGCGAATCTGGACACCGGCGTTGGCACTGGCGGGATCGCCGATCAGCTTGACCTTCAGACGCAACTCGAAATCGCCGTACGCCTTTTTCGTGCAGAGGAACTCGTTCCGCGGGGTAGCCTTCGTCCGGTCGCCAGCTACGATGGCGCCGTCCTCGACCCGGAAGTAATCGAGGTTGCCTTCCCAGCCATCGAGGGTCTTGCCATCGAAGAGCGAGACGCGGGCCTGCGAGCCCTCCTGGAGGAACAGGTGCACGCCTTTTTTATTCGCGCTGACGATGTCCAGCAGGCCGTCGCCGTTCATGTCCACGACTTCGAATTGCGTGCCGATGCCGGAATCACTGTCGATCACGTGCTGGACGAACTCGGCCTTGCCCGGTTGCGGCCGGCGAATCTCGAACCAGACCAGCAAGGCGGGCTCGAAGGCGCCGGGGTCCTTGCCGTTATGCGCGAAGTAGCGTTTGCCGGTGACAAAATCCATGATTCCGTCCTTGTTGATATCGGCCAGGCGCACGGCGTGGGTCTGGGAGAATGCTTTTGTGATCTCGTGCTGCTTGAATTGCCCGCCGGGCAATTGCTCGAACCACCAGATGCCGTAATTGTGGGCCGAGCTTGTGATGACATCGCTGTCGCCGTCGCCCTCGACATCGTACACGACCATGTCGGCACAGTCCGGACCGAAATCGACCGCGTGAAATGTCCACTGCCCCTGGGTGCGGTCCTGCGGCGCCTCCCACCAGCCCTGGCGTACGAGCACATCATTGCGTCCATCGCCGTTGATGTCGCCCACGCCGAGGCCGTGACTGAACTTCTCGCTGCCCGGGGCTTTCGGACCGCCGATAATGTGCCAGGTCCATTCCTCGTATGGGTCCTCGGGGATGCTGAACCACGCCATGTAGCCCTCGGGCTGCACGCCCCAGATCGCGACGGGCTTGCCGTTGCCGAGCAAGTCCGCGAAGACCGGCGTCTCGTTGCACGCGCTGCGAGTGCCGGTATGAACCCTCCAGTGTCCCGGCTTGTTCTGCGGGTTCTCGTACCACAACGAGGGCTCGCCCATCATCGTGGTGATGACCGAGTCGATCCAGCCGTCGCGGTTCACATCGCAAGAGAAATTCGCGAACGTCTTGCTGTAACCGGTCGAGCCGTCATACTTGCCCGGCGGCAACAGCTCGTGCCTCTGCCAATCCGGGGCCGCGTACCACACCTCGCCCGCGAGGATGTCGAGCTTGCCGTCGTGGTTGACGTCCCCCACCGCCACGCCCTCCGACCGGAACACCGTGTCGATTACGGTCTTGCCGAAGCGAACCTCCGCCCGGCCCGGCTCGGCACTGACGGCCACGATCAGCCCGACCAAAACCATCATCACAGCACCATACGATGCCTTGATTTTCTCACTCATCAGCATATACATACCTCCCAAGTCACCATGCCATTCATGCCCTCACATTCTATACGGAAATCCGCTACACACAACGAGATTCCCGGATCACGCTCTGTTACTCGGCGCGTCCCCCGATACAATGGAGGTCGTTGGTGTTTGAGAGAGTACGACCGTGGTCCTGCTTTGGGAGGTTCGCAAAATGAGATCCGCACTATCGTTGCTTGCTCTTGTTGCTGTTGCCGCTGCCGTGGTCACCTGCTGGGCGGCCGTCCCGTCACAGCCGGCCGCCGGCAACGCCCCAACGGTCCAGACCGTAGAGACTCATTTCACGCGAGTCGTGATCGTTCGCATGCGCAACGGCCAGGACATGCTGGACGCATTGAAGACCGCCGTAGCCGAGAAAGGCATCAAAAACGCCGTGATCCTCAGCGGCGCCGGATCGCTGACACGATATCGTGTCCACGTCGTGGACAACGTCACTTTCCCCCCGAAGGAGGCCTTCCCCGAGGCCGAAGGGCCCCAGGACCTGCTCGCCGTCACCGGGTACGTCATCGACGGCCGGGTTCACGCACACGTCACGTTCTCCAACCAGGAGAAGGCGATGGGTGGCCACCTGGAGCCCGGCACGAGCATCTTCACCTTCGGGATTGTCACCCTCGGCGTCCTCGACGATAAGACCAGCCTCGCCGGATTCGACGCCTGGAAGTAACGCGCTCGCTGCGTCCCCTTCATCCCGACGTTTCTCTCCGGACCAGGCGTGACACTCCCAACATTCAGCGTGGATGGACGGAGAGTCTGCGCTCTTGCGCGATCCTCTGAGGCCACGCGAAAAATGCGGAGTTTCCTCAACGCCGGATTCCTCCACGCTCCGTAAGACACCGTTATACTCGTTTTGTTGTCCGCCCCAACAGCAGGACGACGACGCGAGAGAAATTCCAAAGACAGAGGAGAACGCTGATCGCTCTCCTTCCAATGGAGAACTACACTATGAAGACTGTGCTGAGAATATTGTTGGTGCTACTCTTAACGCCTGTCATCCCCGGCCTGGCGCCACAGGCGTATGGGCAGGATGATGAGCCCCCCGGTCGTCGAGTGCTGATTGGCTTTGAGTCCGGCGCCAAGTTCCAGGCCGCTCAGGACCGTGCCGACATGGTTTTGCAGTTCGGCGGGATCATTCATGCGGTATTCGACCTGATTCCGGCGGTCGCCGCGTGGGTGCCTGACGAGGCGATCGATGTGCTGGAACGTCAACCCGGCATCGCCTACGTGGAAGACGATGTCCTGCTCTATGCGTTTGAGCAATCAACGCCCTGGGGCGTGGACAGAATCGACGCAGACCTCGCCTGGCCCGGCGGCAACACCGGCGCCGGCGTGGACGTGGCCATTCTCGACACCGGCATCGACTCCGATCACCCGGACCTGGCCGTGATCGACGGCGTCAACTACTCCGGCTCGGTAGACAAAGACGGAAGCACAAACCCCGCACATTGGAAGGACGGCCACGGCCACGGCACGCATTGTGCGGGCATTGTGGCGGCCCTGAACAACGATATCGGAGTTGTCGGGGTGGCCCCGGGCGCCCGGCTTCACGCCGTGAAGGTGCTTGCCGACACCGGCCTCGGCTATACGAGCGATGTCATCCAGGGCCTGGATTGGTGCGCGGCGAATCATATGCATGTCGCCTCCATGAGCCTGGGAGGCGGCGGCAGCAAGAGCCTCGAGAGCGCTTGTGACGCCGCCTTTGCCGCCGGTGTGCTGCTCGTTGCCGCGGCCGGCAATTACAGCGGCCCCGTCGGCTACCCGGCGGCATACCCATCGGTCATCGCCGTCTCGGCCACGGATGATAAGGATAAGCTCGCATCCTTCTCGAACTTCGGCCCCGAGATCGAACTGGCCGCCCCCGGCGTCCGCATTTATTCCACCTACAAAGACGGCTCCTACACATACATGAGTGGCACATCGATGGCCTGCCCGCACGTGACGGGCGCCGCCGCTCTGGTCTGGGCGTCCGGGGCCGCATCGAACGTCGCCGTCAGCGACAAGCTGACAAGCTCGGCGGAGGACATCGGCGCCCCCGGCAGAGACCCGAACTTCGGATACGGCCTCGTCGACGCCCAGAAGGCCTGCGGCAAGTCCACGACAATGCACGTGTCGGCCATAGACATGTGGTCCGCGAAAGCCGGCAGGGGTCACATCGTGTACACAAAGATGACCATCGTCGACAACGCGTCCCCGGTTTCGGGTGCGACCGTCTCCGTGACAACCACCCGGCCGAACTGGGAGCCGGTATCGCAGACAGCCGTCACCGATTCCGAAGGCACAGCAACCTTCCTGATCCGATCGGCGGCCGTGGGCACCTTCACCTCGACCGTGACCGACGTGACCAACTCGCTCACGTACGACCCCGCGGCCAACGTGAAAACCAGTGAGTCGTTGACGGTGCCTTAACGCACTCGATTCCGAGAACCAGGCCGGCGCCGCCCGGCTGCCTCTCTGCAGTCCTGGCGCCGGCCGGTTTCAGTTCCGCCCGGGGATCGGCCCTCGCCCATCGTGCGGACGTTTCGTCTCGTTCAGTGCGGCTGCTCTGCCTTGTCCTTGAAATCCTCGGGGAAGTTCAGGTACACAAATGGCCCGGCCAGCTCGTACGCCTTGCGGTCGCGGGCCTTCGCCGCCGCCACCTCATCATCGAACAGGCCCAGGTAGTACCTGACCCCCTTGTACCCGTACGTTGCCGCCCACGTATTGCCATGGCGGTGCACGCCTCGAAACCGGGATGTGTGTTTGGCGCGAGGCCGGCTGTTCTGGGTGTTCTGCTCTTGCGTGCAATTGCACATGTTGGCTCGGCGGTTATCTGCGCCATTGCCGTTTCCGTGATCCACGACCATCCCCTCCGGCGTCTGCATAATCTCCCGGTGCATCATGATTGTATGGCGTCCCCTGCTCCGAACCGCATAGTAACCCTTGCCGTCCCTTCTCGCCTGTGCATACCATTTGTACTTACTCAGCCACTCGTAATCCGCCGCGTCCACAATCGCGAATTTCCCTTTCGTCAGGGGGACATACCGCACGTCATCGTTAGGCGGGGGTGGCGGCTCGATCCGCCCTGCATCCGGCTTCTCCTTGAAGTTCCGGCAGGGTCCATCCAGCGGGACCGGCCGCAGCGTACCCGGCGTATCCGGATGGTTCGCGCACATCGCCCGGGCCGGGAACCCCGATTGCAGACTCCGCATCCACAGGCACTTGTCAAACACACACAGCGCACAGTCATAACAAGTCCGCTCCGCCATCTCGTACCTCCAAGGCTGAATAGTTGACAGTTCTCAGTTGTCAGTTGACGGTTGTCAGTTGTAGGGTGGGTTCTCAACCCACGCGTGAAGGTCCCCTGCCGAAATCGGCTGTTGGTTGATGGTTGTTGATCACTGGTCAAGGCCAACGATGTCATTCCCGCGAAGGCGGGAATCCAAGCTTTCTCGCCACAGAGGACACAGAGTCCACAGAGAAAATCCGCTCGGGTGACGAGATGCGCCCGCGGGGCACAGAACCTCTGACTTCACACATCAAACCTCACACTTCACACCTTCTTTCCCATTCCGCACTCCGAAATCCGCAATCGGACGGCCCCACCGCTCGCCGCGACGTTCGTAATATTATAGCATCGACTGTTTACTGTGCAACAAAATTATCAGCCCATTTTCCGCAACATTCATAACTCGTTGCCCCAAAAGGAATAACAGAACCGATAAAGCAAAGATTTTTTAACCGCAAAGACCGCAGAGGTACGCAGAGGGGATGTAACCGCAGATAAACGTTGACGAACGCGGATACTGACCCTGTCATTCCTGCGAAAGCAGGAATCCAGGTCTTCAACCGCCAACCGACTACTGACTACTGGCAACTGCTTTTTCGCCACAGAGGTACGCGGAGAAGATGCGACATGTAGGGTGGGGCTTGCCCCACCGTTCTCCTATGTCATTCCCGCGCAGGCGGGAATCCACTCTTTCAACTGACAACCGACTACTGACAACTGCCTTTTTCACCACGGAGGCAATGCAACACGTAGGGTGGGTTCTTAACCCACGCGTTCAAGTCCTGACAACTGCTTTTCTATCCGCAGATTTCACAGATTTGCGCAGATTTTGTAGGGTGTGCATCGCACACCGATTTCTTCTGTGCCAGGCACGTCATTCCCCCGCAGGGCCTGCCCTCGACCCTCGATCAAGTCGAGGGCAGGCTCTGATCGGGGGCAGGAATCCACTCTTTCAACCGACAACGGATGGCGGGCTGTCGATTACGTGCTCGATGAGGAGCCAATAATTCCTAATTCAGTACGTGACCCCGTTTACCCTCTGTACCCTCTGACCCTCTGTACCCTCTGTGAACCTGTGCGCCCCACTATCGCATCTGCTCGATGAGCATACTCCAGTAATATTCAGCGGCCCCCTTCTCGGACAGCTTTTCTTTCTCTCCGGACATGTGAAGGATCGGAATGAGAAAGAGGCTATAGCCATCATCTTCGACATTGAGGGACTCATTGATGCCATCCCCGTCCCTCGCACACGAATAAGTGATGCCTTGCCATGAGTTGCTTCTAACGGTATTCACGACCATAGAATGAGCGACTTCCCTGCCAGATCGATAGATGGTTGCGGAGAACTTGTTTCCTTCGCTCTCAAAGGTGAACCTGATATCATGGTTCCGCGATTTCAACTCCTCCAATGAGTTGTTGAAGAACTTCGCCATGTAGTCAAACGCGTTCTTTTTGAATGCGTCCTTATCGTAATCCGAGAACTCCCTCTTAATGCGCAGATTGCTCGACCTGACCTCATCAATTACAGTGGGTTTGGACTCACGCCAAGATACATCCTTACGGTTCTGCGACTTTGACTTGCCATCTGCCGTATCTGTAGATGTGATCTCGTGAATGACCCGTCGTATCTCCTGACTGATTTCGTTGAAGGCCTTGTTGGGATTCGGGTAATCGGCAACGGGCTTCCCATCCTGTGGGCAAGCGAGCAAATCTCGAAGCGGGGTGTTCCGCCAGTCACAATGATCCAAGATTATTGGAATTACCCAGGCGGAGACCTTGATCCCTCATCTCCAAGGCTTTTCTCATCTCTCTGCCACAGCAGTAATCAGAAGCGAGGAAATCAGGACTGACCAAGAGCAGAATAAGATTGGCCTCGATAAGATTCTGATCTATCTCATTCCCAAGGTCTGCACCGGCAAGTATCCGGCGATCATGCCAAGTATCTATAAGCCCTTCTCTCTTGAGCACCGAAAGATGTTTCTCAAGTTCATTTCTGCTGGTTCTCATCCTGGTGAGAATACGAGAAGAATACCTTGACCATGGAGATCCTCTCAGGTAAGCATCCCATTCACTTTGTAGAGGAAATGAAGGAGCGGCTCGATGTCGTCCCGCGTTCCGACACTCATGTCAGTCCACATATCAGCGATACGTGTCTCCAATTCATTGGTATACGGCTTCGGCCTACCAGCGGGCCTTGGGCAAGTGTGAGAAGAGAACATTAGGCTAACATAATTCGTTTCTATGATGATCCTAAACCAGAACTCATCCCCTTCGCGTCTTCTTCTGCAATGCTGTTCTTTAATCCACGAAGGGAGAGAACCATCATACGCCCGCTCCATTCCGCATATCACTACTTTGATCGCCAATGCGTCCCTCCGAATTCAAGGTATCTGGCACCACACCCGATGTAGAACTGAAGTAAGTAGGATTACCACGGAATTCCCCTGGTTTCTCTCAGGCTCCAACTTGTCGAATGTAATCCCGGACATTTACGCCAACTCTTTCGATATCGTCGAGCGACAATTGACCGCTGTGCATGATTACGTTGCGAGAACGTTCAACGCTCTTGATGATCTGACGGAGCCAATCAGTATCCGGAATGATGTCCTCAAAGACCGCGAGGTTCTGCTGAATTATCGAAATGAGATCGCCGATTTCGGTGAAGTAGATAGGGCTCAGCCCACGGCTCTTATGCCATCGAATGCGCTTTTCCTCGTCAATCTTCTTCTGCGCTTTCTTCTTTATCTCAGCGGACACGCACTGTTCCCACCAGTTGTCTTTCTTGACCTCTAACATACGCGTCGAGATCAAATTTCGAACCATGTTTTCGAAACTGGCGATTGCGATGTAAACCGCCGACATCTTTCGCGCTGCCTCTACCTCGTCTTCATCTAGATCTTTGATTCCGACACGCGCTGCTATATCGTTGAACGTGATTTCGCCGCTTTTCACAGGGCTAGCCTGGCAGCGTGCAATAGCTATCTCTGCCATCTGTCCTTTCAGCACAAACCCAGCGAGTTTGTTGTCCGTACGTTCAAGCATAATCATAGAATGTGCTCCCGGAGTGAGCGGAATATGGCATCGTATATGGCCTGATCTCGTGTTGGTGGCAACTCGATATTGATGGCATAACTAAGATTCATGGCGCGCTTCACGTTCTCTTGGTGCTCAGGTGGTTTCTTGTCCTCCGTCTTATCTGCCTGCTCCTCGGCAGGTTTCTTCGACACGTGCGCCGTTGTGAAGGCCGCTTCCCTACATAAAGCGGCAAACGTCATCGCCATCTTGGTAAGCACAGAATCACCCTTCGAGCCTTGCGTGAGAGTCTTTAGCTTAGCTTTCACATCTGTTTGTGACATCTCACAGGCCTTGCCGTTAACCTTAAACAGGTCCGCGTAGGCCTCTTGGACAGCCTGGCCCATCACAGCCTTGTGTTGCGTCTCGTCGAGATAGTCAAAGTATCGCTGCTTCGGTGTACCAGAGTCATCCAGAAATCCTAATCCCTTGAGGACACCGATGATATTCCGGTCATTTGTGCTCTTGAAGCCCAATTGTTCGAGAAACCGTACCGTGAATTTCTCCGGAGCCTGCGCTCCACGGATCGCGCTAAGTATCGCGCCAAGATTCTTTGTCTGAGCAAGATATGAATCAGTCAGTGCCATATTCTATGTCCTTCACTTCCGAACTGGAGTTGCAGTTGCTGCCCGCCACAAGTGCCACGAGGTCAAAGCATATCAGCCTGGTGTCTCTCGGGGATCAGCCTTTCTCGGATAGGTCCTTTCTTCCTGGATTCTGCCGTTCTCCTTCTTGATCTTCAGCGAGCCTCCATGTTCCCCCATGTAGTTCGTGCTAAAGTCCACACCTTCCCCTTTGGTCGGGAAGACCTTTATGGCACGACCGGCCCCCTGCTGCTGAAATTTCCACTGTCCATCTTCCTTCCTTAGTTCATAGTTGTTCACAGGCGGTTCTCCTATTCAGTTATTAACGACAATTACGTTCGCTAATTCAAATTTGGCCTTTCTGGACGGGCACAAGCAGCCGCGCCTACATTGATCAGTGGGGAAGGATCGAAGTGACTCACGTCGTTCGGTCGGCTTCCTCACCGACCAATATTCTATTTTTTCTGGTTCCACAGAGGTGCAAATTGCGTGCCAGACCAAGCCATGGACCGATAAAGAAAGTCGTAAGTACTTGTCGTCTATATACTTGCAGGACTTGGATAACTGAGGCTTTGTGGATAGCGTTCAGGGTTTTGCCTATTTTGGCATAGGGCGTCTGCCTATATGGCAGTGTGGCAGTAGAGCGGAGGCCTTCAGGATACAGGGCAGAACGGAAGATGGAGAATTGAGGAGCTTTGGGAAAATTGAGGATTTCGGACGGCGGAATGGGAAAGAAGGTGTGAAGTGTGAAGTTTGATGTGTGAAGTCAGAGGTTCTGTGCCCCGCGGGCGCATCTCGTCACCCGAACGGATTTTCTCCGTGGTCTCGGTGGTGAAGAATGAGAATCGGTGGGCATAGCCCACCCTACCGGCTCTCGCCGTTGCCTTGTCCCCACCCCTCATCAGCGTTCATCCGCGGTTATCCGCGGTTCCATTTCTCGCCTGCGACCCTTCGCGTCCTCTGCTGTTAGAAATCTGGATTCCCGCCTCCGCGGGAATGACATGAATGGAGGAGAGTCCACGTGGGTTAAGAACCCACCCTGCATGTTGCATTTTCTCTGCGTCTCAGCGTCTCTGCGTGAGATGATTTTGGTCGCAGCGGTTGCTCTTGAAAGACGAAGATGGATTCCCGCCTTCGCGGGAATGACATGAATGGAGGAGAGTCCGCGTGGGTTAAGAACCCACCCTGCATGTTGCATCTTCTCTGCGTCTCAGCGTCTCTGCGCGAGAAAGTCAGTTGTTCTCGGTTCCCGGTTCTCAGTTGGAAATCCGCGTCCATCGGCGTTCATCTGCGGTTACATTCTTCCCCTGCGCCCCTTCGCATCCTCTGCGGTTAGAAACCTGGATTCCCGCCTTCGCGGGAATGACATGAATGGAGGAGAATCCGCGTGGGTTAAGAACCCACCCTACGAAATCCGCGGATGAAAAAGGCAGTTGACAGTTCTCAGTTGTCGGTTGTCAGTTTGAAATCAGTGTGAATCCGTGGAATCCGTGTCGAATGACAGTCGTTTCTCTGCATCTCAGCGTCTCTGCGCGAGATAATTTCGATTCCGGCGGTTTGGCCGCGACGGCTCTTACAGCGTGCGGCGGCGACGGGCCCAGGTGACGACGCTCGCGCCGATTCCGGTCAGGAGCAAGGCGCCCGGGGCGGGGATCGTGGTGCTCGTGGTGTCCGGCCTGAGAATGTGGAAGTCAAGCGAGCCATTGGACGGGCCGGCGGTCGGATCGGTGTCATTCAGGATGTTGTCGTTTCCGTCGGGATCGAGGAAGCCTCTGGCGAAGCCGCTGTCGTCCATGTTGTAGTTGTAGGCGAAGTTGATGCCGCCCTGAAATCCGCCGCAACGAGCGTAGAAGTCACCCCATACCGGGGCGCGGTCGCTGAAGAAATCCCAAGTCATATCGGTGACGCCCGAGGTCGGCGGAAGGAATCGCATGCCGTAGACGTCCTCCGGCATGTTCGGATTGCCGCCCAGGACCGTCTGAAGCTTCACGGAATCGAGGGTGGCGCCCGTCAGGCCGGCAATGTCTTCCGACGTCATATTGGGAGAGCCCTCGATGATGATGTGGCTGTAGCCGAACTGAGTGCCGCTATGCTGCATGTGGTACGTGTAATGCCAGGGATACCCCGCCGGGCTGGGATCAGAGTCAGTGACGGCCCAGGAGAAGGTGACCGTGTAGCTGTCCCACTGGCCGCTTGGGCCGCCCACGTTCAGACCGTCGCTGCTGGTCGGCGGCGCGGGGGGCGTATATTGGAGGCTGCCGCTGTACGTCGCTGCGGCCGGACAAACGGGGGCAAAAGAGAGACTGCAAACCAGAGAGACGGTCAACAGTGCGATTACCGATTTGAGCGAACTCATACACTCCACCCTCTTCCTGCTACCCAGTTTCACGCTGTTATCAGATGTGCCGTCCGTAGCGGAGTACTGCCCACCAAATGTAAAGAGTCTCGATTCCCTTCGGCTGTACCCTATATAAGACAGATTTTATAGCGAAAAGTCAATGATAAAATGGGCAAAATGACGGCAAAGTCGTCTCTCGGAAGCAAGAATCGGCGTCAGCGGCGTAAGTCCTTGCGGGACAATGGGATTATCCACATCTATCTACGCACCCGAGGGGCCGATTATGGACCGCGTGGGCGAGGAAGTCGCCCGTGCCGGAGGTCCCCAGTGTGCGACAGTGGCTAGATTCGGAGCTTGACGTGAAAGGCGCCGGGGACGGGGGCTTCGGAGACGACGTAGAGGTAGCCGCCGCCGCAGCCGGAGTACATGGCGCCGGGGTAGCGCGACTGGTAGTGCTTCAGGAGGGCGAGCAGGTCGATCTGGATGGTTCGATGGCGGACCGTGCCGGGCAGGATCGCCTCCCAGCAGAGCATGCACTCGTTCAGGGAGGCCCCGAGTGCGGCGATGTCACGGGCGAGGATGGCGTCGTAACAGGTCCGGCCGGACTGGCCCAGGCGGGCGATCCAGCGGGGGTCGAGGCTCCGGGTCTCCAAGGGGTTGTAGCCGTCGGGCCGCTGATTCACCGGGAGGAGGTGGAGCACCTTCTCCAGCCAGGAGGCGACCTGCGGGTCGTTGCTGGATTCGATGTGGCGCGGGAAGATGCCGGCTTTGTGGGCAAAGTCGTAGTCGAGGCGATTGATGCCGGGATAGACGAGGCCGATCATGTCTTGCGAGCCGGAGGGCTCCGGCTTGCCTGCGTTCTCCGCGGCGTAGAGGTCCTGCACGAGTTGCCCCGGGTCGGCGTCGGGGAGCGTGCCGTGCCAGAGTCGCAGGGCGATGTTGCGGGTGCCGATGCAGATGCCGGCCCGCTCCATGAACCAGAACTGCGGCTCGACGCTCACGACGACCATCGAACCCGGCGACGACGGGTTGAGCCTGGAGACGAACGGCTGATCGATCCAGCCGCCGGCCAAGGCCAGCCGGTATGGCAGGCGGCCAAGCACATCAGCGATATCGTGACCTCGATCTGGCTTCATGTTACAGATCCGGCGATCTCTCCACGCTCAAGGCCTGCTCAAGATAGGTCCTATCCGTCCCATAGGTCCCATCCGTCCTATCTCTTCTTCCTGCCCGGCTAGCTGACAGTTCGCCGGCCGGCTTTGCGGGCCATGTACTGCTGCTCGATCCAAGCGTAGGTCTTGCGGAGGCCGTCCTTCAGGGGCGTGCTGGGTTCCCAGCCGAGGACCTGCTGGATGAACGTGTTGTCGCTGTTGCGGCCACCGACGCCTTTCGGGGCGTTGAGGTCGTACTTGCGATTCAGCGTGATCCCGCCGATCTCTTCCGCCATGGTGACCAGGTCGTTGATGGAGACGAGGAAGTTGGACCCGAGGTTGATCGGCGTCGCGATCAGCTTATCACAGTGCATGATCATGTCGATGCCCTGGACACAGTCGTCGATGAACATGAAGCTGCGGGTCTGCCGGCCATCGCCCCAGATAGTGATGTCCCGCGCCCCCGTGTCCTTGGCTTCAACCACCTTCCGGCAGATCGCCGCCGGCGCCTTCTCCCGTCCCCCATCCCAAGTTCCGGAAGATCCGAAAACGTTATGAAATCGGGCGATGTGTGTTTCGAACTGGCGCTCACACCAGTACTCTCGGCACACCATTTCACTCATCAGTTTTTCCCAGCCGTAGCCGCGCTCGGCCATGGCGGGGTAGGCATCGGATTCCTTCAACGCCCGGCAATCCGGGCTCTTCTGGAGCTCGACGTTGTACGCGCAGGCGGAGGACGAGAAGAAGTACCGCCGGGCGCCGGCGTGATACGCCGATTCGATCATGTGCGTATTGATCAGGATGCTGCGGAGGCATTCGATGCGGAATCGCTCGATGAACCCCATTCCGCCCATGTCGGCGGCGAGGTTATAGACCTCCACCGCCCCCTCGCACGCCCGCCTACAATTGTCTTCCTGGCTCAGATCCATGCACAGACATTCCACACCGGGGGTCCGCTGGTACCATTCGGGCAGAGGTTTCTTGTCAATCGCGCGAATCCGCGTAAAACCCTGGTCATGGAAGTATCGAGTCAGAGCGCCGGCGATGAATCCCCCGGCCCCCGCAATCACGATCTGATCGTCCTTCTTCAACACCGAAGCCGCCCTTGCGTTTTCTTTTGCTGTCATGCTTATCCTTGGAAATTGGAGTTGTTGTGTACAGCCGCTCTTGCCCTGTTTAGCACTTACCGCACCTTGCTCAAGTCCGGGTCCAGAGGTTTGTCGGCAAGCGGGTCATAGGATTCTGGCATGCGGTCGCGGGGACCGATGGAACGCCAGTAGCCCACCCACTCGAGGCACTCGCGCTTGTTCAAGTCCACCTCTGCCCAGTAGACGCCCTCTTTACCCTTGTTCGACGCCAGGATTCTGCCCATCGGGTCGATGATCAGGCTGGGGCCGTCATAGACCGACGGGACCATATAGACGCCGTTGTCGCGTGCGCGGACGCGGAACGTTGACTCGCCATCGACCATGCCGTCACGGTCGGGCAGGGTATTGCCCCAGGTGGCGCAAAGACTATCTCCGCGCCCTTGAGAGCAAGGAGTTCCACCATCTCGGGGAAGAACCAATCGTAACAAATCTGCATGCCGATCCGGCCGAAATCCGTGTCGAACACGGGCGACTGGTCCCCAGGCCGCACACCCTCCTTCCACTCTTCGCGAGGCAGATGGACCTTGCGATACGTGCCGGCGATCTCGCCCTGACGGTTGAGAAGGACCGCGGTGTTGTACACGATGGAGTCCACACGCTCCATAAGGCCCGCCACGACCCAGATATGGTTCTTCTTCGCCGCTTCTCCAAGTCTCTTCGTCGCCGGTCCTGGAATCGGCTCGGCCACGTCCTCCAGCGAGGCCGTGGTCCCGACGCGCGTGATGGTCTCGCCCAGGCACACGATATCGAGTCCCAGCTTGCCGGCGGCGTCAATCTGGCCGCACCACAGTTCGAGGTTCTTCTGCGGCGTGCTGTTTCTCGGCCGCAGGTACACCGTGCCGATCTTCACCTTTCGCGGCCCAGGATCAGTCGTGGGACGCAGGCTCACCTGCTTCCACAAGACCTCCCCCTCACCGGGCCATTTCACCTCCAGCGACAACCTCGCTCCATCCGCGTCCTTTGGAGCCACGAGAACATCCGAAAACACCGCCTTGTCACCCTCCAGCCTGGGCCCGCGCACCAGCACGCCGGATGGATCGAGCGGCTTGCCCGCCTTGAGCCAGCCCAGGCGAACGATGGCTGAGCGGAACGGCGATGGGATACTCCGCAACTCACAGACGGCCCGGATCGCGTACGCCTGCCCACCGCGAACCCCTTTGACCTCCTGAGTCACGCCCCCTACCCCAAACGGATCACGCTCCGACTTGATCAGAAGCCCCCCATCCGCGCCGCGCACCTGACACGCCGCCTGTCCCCACGATGGCTTCCACACCGACCAGCCGTCAGGCATCTCCTGTCCGCTCGCCTTGAACGCCGGATTGACCACCAACTCGTCAGACTGCGTCTGCCCGACAGCAGGCCACATTGCAGCCAAAGCCAGCAACGCTCCTACTCCCATTCGCTTGAACATCCTGCTTCTCTCCTCAAGCATCACCGGGGCTCCAGCCGGCTCAACGCTGTCTTGGCCACGCGCTTCACGTAGTCGTCGGAATCCTGTGCAGCAGCCGTCTTGATCTGTGCCAGCGCCGGGCGGGCCTTCTCGCCGAGCTTGTCCAGTGCGATGACGGCGAACAGACGCACCTTATCCGTTGGATGCTTCAACCCCTCGACGAGCACCGGCAGCGTATCCTTTTCCTGTCCCCACTCGCACAGGGCATGGGCCGCCGCGATGCGAACGATCATCGACTGATCCCCCAGCTTCGTTTGCATCGGGGGCTTGACAAACGTCATATCGACCGGGAACCGGCAACTGGCATGCAGGCCGACCGTCGCCAGGTACCGGACCACGGGATGGGCGTCTTCGAGATACTTCATGTACTGGGCTGTGGCGTTCGGGCCCTCGTAGTCAAGCTCCTTCAGCTTCAGGAGCCGCGGACGCAGACCGGTCGCATCGAGCCTGGTCTTCCACGGGTCCGTCTGGGTAGTCTGCGGCTTCTCGACAACCGGGCCGCCCAATTTGAGCGTGACCGCGTTGCTGTCTTTGAATCCGATTCTGCACGCCTTGGCATGCAGGACTTCATCGCCTTTGAGGCGCACCGGCCGGACGTAGAGTTCCCAGCCCGTGGCACTCTTGGGATCGCCGCCAATGCGGCAGGCGATGGAGGCACCCGATGTCGGGCAGGTAATCGTGACGGCGCCGCCCTCCTGTGGATTTCCCGTCTGCTTGATGCACACCGGCTCAGCCGTCTTCTCCGGCTTGCCCGGCGGCCACTTCATCTCGTCGAGCACCGGCTCCGGGATCAGGCCCACGTCCATCGTGTCCCGGCACCACTCGTTGTGTACCTTCCGCATCCGCTCCAGCACGTCCTTGTACTTCGGATCGCCGGCCAGATTCTTCACCTCGTGCGGGTCGGCCGCCGTGTCGTAGAGCTCTTCGACGGGCTTGATCGGCTCGAAGTACTGCATCTGAGGCCCTGCGAGCTTGCCTTCCGCGAAGAGCCGGCGCATCTCCTGCATCGTCGGCATCTCGTTCATGTAGCTGATGTCCTGGCTTCGCGGCAGATACCACATATAATTTCGGATGTACCTGTACCGCTTATCCCGCACGGCGCGGATCATGTCGTAGGCCTCATCCATCCGGTCGCGGGCGGCGAAGACGTATTCTCGCGGCTTGCCCTTCTGACTGCCGAGAAATGCCCGGCCCTGCATGTGTCGCGGGACGTCGATCCCGGCCAGCGACAGCATCGTGGGAGCAAAGTCGATGAACGCAACCAAATCGTCGTTGACGGTCCCCGGTTTGACGGCATCCGCGTTGTCCGGCATGGCGAGCTTGCGCCACTTCTCGGGGACGCGAACGATCAGCGGCACGCGGGTCCCGGAGTCGTAGACCCAGCGTTTGCCTCGCGGCAGGCCCCGACCGTGATCGCCCCAGAACCAGACAATCGTGTTCTGGGCCAGCCCATCCTGCTCCAACTGGTCCAGGACCTCTTCTGCCTGCTTGTCCATGAGCGTGACAACGTCGTAATACTGGGCCCAATCCTGACGGACCTTCGGCGTATCCGGGTAGTATGGTGGAAGCTGAGCCTTGGCAGGGTCGTGCCTCTCGCCGGGACCCAGGCTGTTGAGCTGCTTCATCATCCCGGCGCTGCGATTTCGAACCTGGCTCTCATGCGTAATCGTGAAATTGATGACGGAAAAGAACGGCTTGCCCGCCGGCCGGTTGCGCCAGTGGGCCTTATTGCTGCACTCGTCCCACGCCGTCAGCGGCGCATCGAACTGGTAATCGGTCTTGACGTTGTTCGTGCAATAGTAGCCGGCGGCCCGCAGGTACTCGGGGAAGCACTTGACCTCGCTCGGCGGGACGCCCCGGCAACGCATGTGATGGGTCCTGATCGTCGTCGGATACATGCCCGTGATGAGGCCTGACCGCGACGGCGCACAGACTCCCGCATGCGTGAACACCCGCGTGTAGCGAACCCCCTGAGCCGCCAGGGCGTCGAGATTGGGCGTCACCGCATAGGGGTCGCCGTAACAACCCATATCCGGGCTCATGTCCTCCGTGCTGATCCAAAGAAAGTTCGGCCGGTCCTTCTCCTGCTCGCCGGCCCCGGAGGAAATCCTCGGCAGAACCATGGCCGCCGCTGAACCGGACGCCACCTGCAAGAACCGCCGCCTGTTCAAACCACTCGCCTGCATCATCGATGGTACCTCAACGTTGTATCGACCAATTCCGTCCGCGTCACCCACTGCTGCGTTTTGCCGGACAGACCCTGGTGTCGCTCCCTATTATAGTGACTGGCTCGCCCTCCACAATGCAATTCACCAAGCGCGGATGCGTGGGGGTGTGGCCGCCATTCGGTGGCGGATTCCGATTCCACCGGACCCAAGAGCGCACCCCGGTCTTCTGTCGCCCCTGCGGGGCTTTGAGATAGGATTGGCTATCGGCACCCACCGTTGAAACGGTGGGCTAGTGTCGATTGCCCCTGTGGGGCGGATGGGCTGACGCAAGAGCACTGGGGCTCAGTCCAGGCTCGAAGGGCGATAGAGAATAGCCTTCAATTTGACAGGACCACGAAGCTCAGCCATGGCGCAGTACAAGCCCGCAGGGCGATGGAGAATAGCCCAGCGATTTATCGCTGGGGAACCGGGGCCGAGGACAAAAGCCAGTCCCGTAAGGGACGAAAGAGGCGCAGTCCGCACACGGCGGCTACACGCCGCCACCGAATTCCGACCACACCCCATCGGGGTGTGCGACTACGCCTCGTGGGGGAGCTGTCCGGATTTGTCATGCTGAGCGAAGCGAAGCATCTGGCCCACGAATGAAACTAACGCTTGTTCCCATGCACAGCGGAGATCCTTCGCTGACGCTCAGGGCCTGCCCTGAGCATAGTCGAAGGGATGACAGGATGGATGCACGGCCCCCCACGAAAATTAGTCGTACACGCATCGGGTGGCTGCGGCAAAGCCCGGAGCTTAGTTTGTGGTGACGCCGTGAAGCGTTTCTCTTGATGCCTTCATCCGATGGTCATACCCGACTGAACCAGCACCGCCGGACTCATTGACCATGCACGAATCCCCGAGTCCCTACTCCCAAGCCTGTTGCCTCCCCAGCCACAGGAGCCATTTGAGATCTCTGGGAACCTGCCGACGGGGCGCCGGCAGGGAGTTTATCGCTTTGGAGCCACCAGCATGGTTGCTCGTACGCACCGGCCGCGGAGGATGGCCTGAATCGGGCGGCAGCCTGAATCATGCTGGAGGCCACAAAGCGGAAAACTCCCGCCGCAAAGCGGCGGAATCGATCTGTCGCGCGGCAGTGTTCCCACGCTCCAACGGCCCAATGTCAAGAACATGGGGCGTTCTCAACAAGTTGGGTTCGTCCCAAATCCTTGAGATCGAGCCTGTGCAAGCTGCGCAGTCGGGTGGCAGCGTCAAGGCCGAAGGCCTTGGCGATGGCGAATGGGCAAGACCATCGCCAAGCTGCGCTTGACGCTGCCACCCAAAACTCAACAACTTGGGACGAACCCAACAAGTTTGTCGGCACAGCGACGCGTAAGGACAGAGGTTCGACCCGGGGCTCTTATCTCGGGGTGCCGAGGATTCTCAGGGAGTCCTCGATCAGGGGCAGGGTCTTGGTCGCGACGGACGGGTTGTCGGCCTTGCCGGTGACTTCCATGCGAACGACGGCGCCGCCCAGCCCCTCGGCGAGGGATTCGAGTACGCCGGGTTTGGCCGTGGCCACTCGCCGGCCGCGGGCCGTGAGAGTCAGATTGACCTGGTTGCTGGACGTATTCATCGTCCCCGAGCCGGTGAAGGCCACGTTCTTGCCCGACATGTCGAGCTTCTGAATCATCAGCGTATCGCGCTTGAGGTACGACTCGATCAGCATCCGGTCGAACGTGTAATCGGTCCGCTCGTTCAACTGCAGCACGGACAGGAAGTTGGCCATGGGCGAGACTTTGCCGACGCGCATATCGATGACATCGACCCGGCAGGAGCCGAGCCGGGAAGAGGCGTCGCCAATGCGGGCGCCAAGGGACAGCGATGCGTCCATGATGCCGCTGCCGTAATCGCTCTCGGTGACGCCGGCGGGCTTGCCGGCGGCGAGGAACTGCTGCAGGTTCACGTGATGAAACGCCACCCGAAGCATGTACTGCAATGCCGATTCATCCGCGCTGCGCAGCTCCAGATCGCCGGCGACCCGGCCCTCGTAGCAGGTACCGACGAAACCGGGAGCGGACCACGTCCGTGCATTCGGGTCGAAGACAATTTCGCCTCTGAGATCGGTGATGGATTTACCTCGAATCGTGAGCCGCTGCGCATCGAGCTTCATGCGAGCGGCGGTGAGGCCGGCCCTCGTGCTGTAGGAGCCTTCGACGTTCACGCCGCCGCGGAGCTCGGCAGCCGGGCCCGCGATATGCAGATCACGAGCGTTGAGGCTCGCCTTGCCTGTGAAGTCGATACGCGCGTCATCCTCCGCGACCTTCGCGATTCTGGGAATTGTCAGGTCCAGATTGAAGGAACCCTGCGGCGCCGTGTCGCAGTACATCTGCCCGAGCGCGCCGGGCAAGGCGGCGCTGAACTCGTCCGTGAACGGGACATTACGGGCGGCTATGGTGAAAGAGCCGAAGTCGGCGCCGCTGGTCAGGTCAAGACGTCCATCGAGCCGGATCGTGGATTGCGGGTCGAGGGCGGATGCCCCGCCGGGCGTCGCCTCGATCCCGCTGAATACCATCTTGCCCGGACTTATCGTGAGATTCCCACGGATATCGCGCAGCGGATAGGCGAATCGCTGGTGCTTGATGCTATTGCCGAGACAATCTACGGCGATGGTGTACTCCGGGGCCTCGCTGTCGGCGAGTTGCCTGACATCGATGGCCAGGTTCACTCTTCCCTGCGGGTCGAACGCCGCCACGTGCCCCTTGAGCGGTTCGGGAAGCAGATTGACGGTCCTGCTATCCAGGGGCACGCCCTCGGCCTGCGCCTTCAACTGGATCTGCGGAAGCGTGCCTTCGGAGAATCGCCCACCGCCGGACAGCACGACCGGGCTGTCGCCATACCGTCCGGTGAGCTTCTTCACGCTCAGTGATTCCGGCGTGATGGACAGTTCCGCCGAGGCGTTTGTGAGAGTCACGGGCAGCTTCTGCGACTTCAGCGAAGTCATCCGGGCGGAGACGTCGGCCAGAAAACTGATGGCCCCGGCGTCGTTTGCGTCGCCCGTGGTGAAGACCTTCGCCCGGATCGCCGCCGTGCCGTTGGCGTCGAACTGCTCGTAGAGTTTGCGATAGCGGTCGGGCAGCGCCTTGCCGAGAACGGCATCCAGTGGAATATCGTTCCCATCGACCGTGATATAGTAGATCGGATTGCCGGTGTCCCGGTGCGTGATCTTGCCGTCCACGTTGATCCATCGACCACCTGCCCGCGAGACTAAACCTTCGGCTATGATGCTCTCGTCGTCGAAATACAGTCCGCCGGTCAGTTCCTCCAGAGGGTAGGGAAACTTCTCGTACGTGGCGGCCACGTGCTGCAATTTCACGGAGGCGTATTCGCGTTTCTGCGTCGGCGATGTCCGAGTGATCCTGTAATCCACGCCGACAACGCCCCGCGGCTTGAAGGCGTCCCACATGCGTTTGCGGCCCGGCTGCAGGGCGGCATAAAGCCCGGCATCCAGGATCATGTTGTCGCTCGTCACGCGGTACTGATACTGCCGGCTTTGGCCGGAACCTTTCGTCCAGCCATCGATCACCAGATCGACATCGCCGTGCTTGCCGGAGAGCTGATTGAGAACCACCGTGGACTGAGTGAAATTCAGCTCGCCCGCCAGATGATCGATCGTGTACGGAAACTTCCGATCGCAGACGGAGATATCCGTGCACGTGAGCGTGCCTGCGACCTCGCTCCGGGCCAGTCTCTTGAAATTTCCGTGCGTTTTGAGTTCTATCTGTCCGACGACCCCGGACGGACGGTAGCGGGTGAAGAACCACTGGAGCGCCGCCAGCGGGCCCGACTGGCCGGGCGACGTCGGGATAAGCGTGCGGAACGCATCGACCTCGGGACTCTGCTTGTTGTGGGCATTCTGGACGCGCAGATCCAGCGTGTAGTTGTCGTTGCTGTCGTACGTCAATTGTGCCGCAATGACATCCGCCGCCCACGCCCGTTCGAGCGATGGGATATCCGTGGAGGACAGGCCGCCGGCCAGCGTCAACTGGCCCTTCTGCCAGAACCCGTCGAGGTGGCTTTGCCCATAGCCGCTGGAGAGCCTGGCCGTCTTGACCCCGAAGCTGTAGCCCCGGCGAGGCTCTTCCACGAATCCGAAGCTCGCTTCGATGGGGATCGACATGACAACCTCGCGTTTTCCCCCGGAAGCCTTCGAGTACCGCAGCGTTCCCTGCTGCAGGACGACGGTCGGAAGAACCCTGTCCCGTTTGCCGGACGGCTTGTTGATTCGCAGGTCGCCGACATTCCACCGCCCCGTTTCCATGTCGAACTGGGCATTCAGGATGAAATCATCAATATGGATTTCGGTCAGTCGCGGCGCCAGGGTCAGCAGGCTGCGCGGACTGAAGTACGCGTGGATGTTGCCCGCGCGCAGGATGGCGCTATCCTCGGACGCCGGTCCGTCGCCGGGGTGCAAGACCAGCCCGTCAATCGAGAACCGATGCATCGCGGTGGAAATCGAACGGCCCCATCTCCACGCGAGTATTCGTCAAGCGGCTGATCTGGGCCGCGGCAATCCTCGGCAAGGCCCGTGCCGCCCAAATCCCGACACCCGCCAACACGACGATCAGGACCGCCAGCACCTTCAATCCGCGCACGAGAATCCGACGGCAAGTTCGATTTTTGATTTTTGATTTTTGATTTTTGATATGGAAATCAACCATCAAACTTCATACTTCAAACTTTCTTCCCTACCGCCGGATCGCTTTGTCCGCGATGTCGTGGCGGTAATGCGCCCCATCGAAATGAATCTGACTGACAGCCTCATAGGCTCGCGCCTTGGCCGCGGCGACGTCGGCCCCGAGGGCCGTTACGCCGAGCACGCGGCCGCCGTTGGTCACGACTTCGCCACCCTTCTGTGCCGTGCCGGCGTGGAACACCATCACATCCGACAACGACTCGGCCTCCTTGAGCCCGTGAATCGGCTTACCTTTCTCGTAATCGCCCGGATACCCGCCGGAGGCCATCACGACGCAGACCGCCGGCCTCGGGTCCCATTTCAGGAAAACGTCCTCGAGCGTGCCGTCGCAGACCGCCAGGCACACCTCCAGCAGATCGCTCTTGAGCCGCATCAGGATCGGCTGGGTTTCCGGGTCTCCGAACCGCGCGTTAAATTCGAGCACGCGAGGGCCGCCGCTGGTGATCATCACGCCTGCGTAGAGCACGCCTTTGTACGGCGTCTCATTGCGGTTCATCGCATCGACCATGGGTACGAGAATCTCCCGGCTGATCCGGTTCATCATGTCGTCGGAGATGATCGGCGCAGGGCTGTAGGCGCCCATGCCGCCGGTGTTCGGGCCTGTGTCGCCGTCGCCGACGGGCTTGTGGTCCTGCGAGGATTCCATCAGGTAGATGTTGCGGCCGTCCACAAACGCCAGGATCGAGGCTTCTTCGCCCAGCAGTTTGTCCTCCACGATAATCTTGTCGCCGGCCGAGCCGAAGATCTTATCCACCATGATCTTCTCCGCCGCCAGAATCGCGTCGACGGGATCATCGCAGACAATCACCCCTTTGCCCTTGGCCAACCCCGCCGCCTTGACGACGACCGGCTCGTCCCGGCTGGCGATGTAGGCCTTGGCATCGCTGAAGCGATCGAAGACCCTCGCCTCGGCCGTCGAGACGGCGCACGCCCGCATCATCTGCTTGGCGAAGGCTTTGTCGGCCTCGAGCTGCGCCGCCGCTTTGCTCGGTCCGAACGCTTTGATGCCGACGGCCTCCAATGCGTCCACCACACCCGCCGCGAGTGGGTCCTCCGGTCCGACCACAACCAGGCCGACCCGCTTTTCACGGGCGAAGGCCACCAATGCGGGCACGTCATCATCCTTGATCGCTACATTCTGGCCGCACTGAGCGGTGCCGGCGTTGCCCGGGGCGATGTACAGCTTGCCGAGCCCCTTGGATTGTTTGAGTTTCCATGCGATTGCATGCTCGCGTCCGCCACTGCCGATCAACAACACATCCATTTCGAACCTCGATCTCCATAGCGATTCCGACTATCGTTTTCTCCCCTGATGGCCGGCCGGTGAACCGGTCCAGCCGCCGCAGATGCGGTGCTAGTGTACCAGAACCCTCCGATTCACTCAAGCCGATAGTTGGATTGCAGGGAGC
Source organism: Sedimentisphaerales bacterium (assembly GCA_963708075.1). Lineage (GTDB taxonomy): Bacteria > Planctomycetota > Phycisphaerae > Sedimentisphaerales > Anaerobacaceae > PLanc-01. The sequence goes on along the minus strand of OY970194.1, from coordinate 497,381 downwards.
TGAAACCGCCCTGCCAAAGATTCACTGACGGAATTACATCCTCGCCTGGGGAGCCCTTCAACGCCTCAATACCTGCCGCAACCGACGGCTGCAAGCCCCGCTCGCGGGCCTGCCCGAAATTGTCGTATCTCCTGTAGTATGCCCATCTTGTGAACGCGTCCCACAAAGGGTAAAGCTTTCCAAGCTGCCCGGCCGATGAAGAAAAGGCGGTGTTGGGGCTTTACCAGTACTGCGAAAGCGGTTATTTAGGTATGGGCCCGTCACCGGCGCGGCATGGAATGGAATGGGTCAGTCACACCGGGATGTGGGCAGGAGCCGTCGCAATTGAAAGGAGTCACGATGAAGGCAAAAGGACGTGCAATCGGGCGACTGATCATTCTAACCGTTCTCCTCGGGGCCATGGCTCTCGGCATCTTCGGCTGCGATGACCGATTGGCCAGGATGGAGGAGAATCAAATCAGGCTGCAGGCGATGGTCGCCGCCAATGCAAGGCAGCTTGCCACAGTCTCCTCGCAAGTCTACGTCAACAATAACGAGGTCCAGGAAGGCATCCAGAAGCTCGACCGCAACGACCAGGACCTCGGCACGGGCATCTCCACCGTTCAGAACCAGCAAGATGCGCTCCATGGGACGGTCACAAGCGGACACCAGGCGATAGACAAACGGATGGGGACGCTGGACGAGAACCAGCGGCTTTTGCGCGATGGCGTCGGCCAGGTGGCCGGTGTCACGCAACAGACGGCTTCCGACGTCACCGCCATCGCCAGGGAGCAAGCGACTCTGCATCAGATGGTGCAAACAAGCCGACAGGAACTGGGCGAGAGCATCGCGACCGTCGCCGCCAACCAGGAAAAAACCCGGACCGACATCGGGCAGTTGCAGCAGGCCGAATTGAGAATGGCCGAGCAGCTCGTTGCCCTGGCCGCCAGCCAGGATCGCATCTACAGCGGCCTCGAAGGCCTGGACAAGTTCATGCGGGTCGTCGCGAGGGACGTGACGGGCATCTCGCAGGGCCAGACCGCCATGCAGCAGACGCTCAACGAGCACAAAGTGGTATTTGCTGAGAAATCCGCAATTCTGGAGCAAAACCAGAAGAATACACAGGTGGCCGTGGAGCACCTGGCGGGCCAGACGAAGCAAAATACCGAAGGCATCGCCGCCCTGGCCGCCGGCCAGACCTCCATGCAGCAGACACTCGGCGCCAATCATAAGATCGTAGCCGGCCAGGTCGCGGCCGTCATCGAGAACCAGCAGGGTCTCCAGGCGGGCATCAATGGACTGACTGAGAAGACCGGCCAGACCGCTTCCCAGCTTACCGCTATAGCGGCAGGTCAGGAGGCGATCCGCGAGACGCTCAGCAGCGACAATGGCACTGTCGCCGCAAAACTCGCCGGCCTTTCCGAGAACCAGGCAGGGCTGCAAAGCAATCTCACCGGCCTCAACCGGAAGGCAGACACCATCGTCGGCAGCGTGGGGACCATCCGCACCGAACAGACGAGCTTGCACGACGCCGTCAAGGCAAATCACCAGGCAGTGAGAGATCAGGTGACACAACTGTCCGGCGGGCAACAGCAGTTGCAGGGCCAGATGGATGTTCTCACAGCCACAGCCAGCCAGACCGCACTGGATGTCATCGCGTTGAGCGACAGCAGTGTCGCACTGCAGCGAGCCATCGAGGCAAGCACGGGCAGCTTCCGTGAGAGAACTGATCAGATAGCCGCCGGCCTCCGGACTGTGGCCACCGAGCAGAGCTCAACGAACAAGGCGATCAGGGAACAAGGTGAAGCGATCACGAGCCGGATCACCGACGCCACCAATGACCAGAAGCAGCTTCGTGGCAGCCTCGACACGGTTGCCGCAACCGTCCAGCAAACCGCCGCGAATGTCAAGGCGGCAGCCGCGCGGCAGGAGTCGATGCAACAGACCCTGCAGAAGCACGACGAGGCAACAACTCGCCAGATCGCCGGCCTGACAGATAACCAGAAGCAAATGCAGAGCGGTCTTGATGCGGTCACGGCGACCACAGGCCAGACCGCCCTGGATGTGATCGCGATGACGTCTCAGCAGGATGCCCTGCGACAGGCGCTTCAGAGCCACAGCCAGGCGGTGGACAGCCGAATGGCCGGTCTTGCGGGCGGCCAGGAGCAGATGCAGGGCAGTCTTGCCTTTGTCGTGGCCACAAGCGGCCAGACGGCGCTCGATGTCATCAGTATGGCCACCGGCCAGGACACACTGACCCAGGACCTGCAGAGCCACAACACGGCAATCGATGGGCGGATTGCTGATCTGGCAAATAGCCAGCAACAAACGCAGAGCGGCTTGGACGCCGTCGTGGCGACCTCAGGCCAAACCGCCCTTGACGTGATCGACCTGAACGAAGGCCAGGCCAGACTGACACAGGCCGTGCAGACGGACCGCCAGGAACTGGCCGCCAAGCTCGCCGAGCTTGTCCAGAGCCAGCAGCAATGGGCTCAACGGCTCGACGCCGCCCAGGCGAACGTGCAGACCGTCACCACGAGTATTGCAGCTTTGGAGCAGCACCTGACAAAGCTTCAGGGTTCTCTGCAGCCCAGTCTCGATGGGCTGACATCCCAACTCGGCGCCAACGGGCAAAGCCGGGCGCAGTTCGAAGCCAAGGTGAACCAGGATATCCAGGCGCTCGTGAATGTGATCGCACAACTCCGACAGGATCAGGTCTCGCTCGCGGACCAGATGCAGCAGATCCAGGAACGAACGCTTCGCCAGACCAAGGACATCATCACGGCCATTCAGCAGCTCAACAAGCCGCCGGCCGATGTGAAGATCAGTGATTCGCGAACCAATGTAAGTGATTCAGCGGTGACAGTCAGCAATTCCGGTACAGAATTGGAGTCCTCCGTGGCTGAGGCAGCGGCCAAGTAACCGCCGTTGCCACATAGAGGCCTGTGGCCAGATCCACAGGCCAGGACCTATCGGGGATGGCCGCAAAGCCATCCCCATCCTTTTGCGCTGACTCGGAGGTGACTACAGCAGCGAGACCCCGGCTGCCTTGCACTTCTCGATCATCCACTGCGGCCACACGCTGGCGTGCACTTCGCCGACGTGCAACTTGCGCAGGAAGAACATGCATAGTCGCGACTGGCCGATCCCGCCGCCGATGCTCAGCGGCAGCTCGCCGGCCAGCAGCCGCTTGTGCCAGTCAAACTCGCGTCTGTTCAGGGCCCCGCGTATCTTCAATTGCTCCGCGAGCGTATCCTTGTTCACGCGAATGCCCATCGAGCTGATCTCAAACGCCCTGTGCAAGAGCGGGTACCACAGCAGGATATCGCCGTTCAATCCTTTGCGGCCGTTGCCGGTGGGCGTGACCCAGTCGTCATAATCCGGCGCCCGGCCGTCATGAAGGGTCCCGTCCCGCAGTGCGCCGCCGATGCCGATCACGAACACGGCCCCCAGCTCCTTCGTGATTCGATTCTCCCGCTCCCGCGGCCCCACGTCCGGCCAGCGATCCAGCAGCTCTTCAGCATGGACGAACGTGATCTCCGGCGGCAGGATCGGCGTGATCTGCGGATATCGCTGCTGCACCGCCGCCTCCGTCTGCCGCAGCACGGCGTAAATCCTTCGCACGATCGTCTTGAGGAACTCCAGGTTGCGCTCCTGCTCGCTGATGATGCGCTCCCAGTCCCACTGGTCCACGTACACCGAGTGCAGGTTGTCCAGGCATTCCTCGTCCGGCCGGATCGCGTTCATATCCGTGTACAGCCCTTCGCCCGGCGCGAACCCGTAATCCGCCAGCACCATCCGCTTCCACTTCGCCAGCGAGAACAGGCATTCCGCCTCGCAGTGATCGTCGTCCTTGATGCGGAAGCACGCCTTTGCCTCCACCCCGTTCAGATCGTCGTTGATCCCGGAGCCCTTCCTGAGAAACAGCGGCGCGGATACCCGCTGCAGATTCAGCGTCCCCGCGAGGTGGTCCTGAAAGAAATCCTTGATGAACTTGATGCCCCGCTCCGTCTCCCGCAGGCCCAGAATCGGCTTATAGTCCCCATTCAAGATCAAATCCGGCATCGGAACCTCCAAACGATACAATCATAGCGAACGTCTGCACCGCCCCACGGCGCCCCCAAACCATACCCGAATCCCCCGGGCCCGTCAATCCTGGAATCCCCCCACTTCCCAAGCCGGGTGTGGCCGCCATTCGGTGGCGGATTCGGATTCCACCCGACACAAGAGCGCAGCCCAGTCTTCTTTCGCCCCTACGGGGCTTTGAGATAGGATTGACTATCGTACCCACCGTTGAAACGGTGGGCTAGTGTCGATCGCCCCCGTGGGGCGGACGGGCCGATGCAAGAGGACTGGAGCGAAGTCCAAGCCCGCAGGGCGATAGAGAATAGCCCAGCGATTGATCGCTGGGGAACCGGGCCGAGGACAAAAGCCAGTCCCGTAAGGGACGAAAGAGACGCAGTCCGCACACAGCGGCTACACGCCGCCACCGAATTCCGACCGCACCCCCCAAGCCACCAGGCAGTCGAAACGCTCGCTGATTTGCCGGGATCACATTGACTTAGCCACCTGCCGCCAATAGAATCTGTTCCAAGTGCACCTATGAACGGGAAAGTCATGATAGACAAAGACAAGATCGCCGATTTCTGCCGGCGACACCACATCAGCCGTCTGGCGATCTTTGGCTCCGCGCTGCGAGATGATTTTGGGCCGGATAGTGATGTTGACGTGCTAGTGGATTTTGAGCCGGGGCACGTCCCCGGATTCTTTCGACTGTTCGACATGGAGGAGGAGTTGTCTGCCCTGTTCGGCGGCCGCAAGGTGGATTTGCGAACACCCGAAGACTTGAGCCGTTACTTCCGCGATAAGGTAGTCGCCGAGGCGGAGGTCCAGTATGTATGCGCATGATCAGACTCGTGATACCTCCGCCATCATACTTGATCCCTAGCGCAAATAGATGAGGCGCCCCCGGAATTCCATAGGATGGCGTGGATGACTGAACGTGTCCTGACCGTCGATCTCGGCCTTGATGCCACAGATGACGACATACATGATCAGATGCAAATCATGAAACACAGCCGTGAGGAGCACCGCTACGATCATGTCGTTTGTACAATTCGTGGCTTCTCGGACGATCCGCGGGAGCTTTACGACATCCCGGAGGTGAGAGAGTACTGCAAGCGTCTCGTTGACTTGGGGTTTATCTCCTACCTCGACTTCTCAATGCTCGTCAACCCAGAGACACCCGAGCTTGCCAAACACGGATGGGGCGCGTGCGAGGTGTGGTTGTGTAGTGCAGGTCGGTTGAAAGCGGTCAACTCCTTTACACGCGAGGTCCTCGACGAGTTGCAGCAAGCGGTGTCGGAGTCGAACGAGCGAGCCGACGCAACTCTCGGACCAATGTTGCGCGACGAGCTTGATTTCGATGTTGCCGCGCTGGACGAGCCCACCTTCAAGGAGGATGCCGTGCGCGAGGACATTATTGCGCCAATCTTGCGTAAGGCGGGATACCGCGCGACCGGTTCGGTTCGCATGGAGCGAAGCAAGCCACTGGCCCACCCCTTTGTGATGATTGGAAGCAAAAAGCACAAGATCAACATTGTCCCTGACTACACCCTGTACGACGACTCCGAGCCGCTATTGGTGCTTGAGGCAAAGGCACCGGACGAGCCGATTGTGCAGTCCACGCATGTTGAGCAAACATACTCCTATGCCATCCATCCCGATGTGCGGTGCGCGCATTATGCGTTGTGCAACGGCCGTCAACTGGCCTTCTATCACATCAGCAAGTCGGACCCACTGTTCGTCATTGACTGCAAGGACATCCGCGCAAGGTGGGAAGAGGTTGAAAAATACCTACTTCCACGTTATCTGAAAATGCCTGAACTACGGCAATTCCACGCTGACTTCGGCCTCCAAGTGAAGAAGATGGGCATCACTTGCGAGGAAGAGATAGCCTTCGAGGGATGTCTGCTTCAAGACATCATCAAGTCGGCGGAGTCCTACTATGCTGCAAACTCCACGTGTGACGTTGGCGGTCTTGAGTGCATGATCACGTTTGATTTCGGGGAAGATGTTCTGGATGCGATCTACAAAGCATTACCATCAGCGCAAGCCACCCAGATCCGTACTGCATTAGCGAGAATGCCGTATCACATTGATATAGATGTGAAAGTCCGAGTGTATTGGAAAGCTCACCTTGGGGAGACGATCCAAGGACCACGTGAAGAATTCATCCCGATGATCGTGACAGAAGTGTTGAAAGTCGAGTATGATCCTTCACTGACCGTTGGACCGCAGGACTCTGCAGCTGCTCAAGCGGGAGTCCCGCGACTGCAGATATAACAGTCTCTGAGCACAGCATGGCGAGAAGAGATGACACATTATGCACACCCCACACTCACGTGGATTCCCGCCTTTGCTGGAATGACATCGGAACGCCGGTTGACACCCACGCTCGTCTGCTTTGAGGCACTACGGTTCTTCGGTGCGCATCTCCTCCTTGATCTGGCTCAGGAGGTTGATGGCTTCTATGGGGGTGAGGTGGTTGACGTCGATGGTGGCGAGCTTGTCTAAGACCGACTTGTGCTTTTGGATGAAGAGGGCTTCGGCGTCGGGCTCTTTGGTCTTGTGGCGGGCGAGGCGGTCGCCGGCGGCCTCCTTGGCGAAGGCGGATTCGAGCTCTTCGAGGATCTCGTTGGAGCGGGCGAGGATCGACTTGGGGATGCCGGCCAACTTGGCAACGTGGATGCCGTAGCTTTTGTCCGTGCCGCCGGGAAGTATGCGGTGCAGAAAGACGACCTCGTCCATCCACTCTCGGACCGCCACGTTGCAGTTGCGGATGTTGTCGAACAGCTCGGCCAGCTCGGTCAGCTCGTGGTAATGCGTGGCGAACAGGGTGCGGCACTTGAGCCGGGTGGCGATGTGCTCGGTGATCGCCCAGGCGAGGGCCAGGCCATCATAGGTGCTCGTGCCCCGGCCGACCTCATCGAGAATCACGAGCGAGCGGGCGGTCGCGTTGTTGATGATGTTGGCCGTCTCGGTCATTTCCACCATGAACGTGGACTGGCCTCGCGCTAACTCGTCCGATGCCCCGACGCGAGTGAAGATTCGGTCCACCAGCCCGATCTCGGCTTCCTTGGCGGGGATAAATGAACCCGTCTGCGCCATGAGCGTCAGCAGGGCAATCTGGCGGATGTAGGTGCTCTTGCCGCTCATGTTCGGGCCCGTAATCACGGCAATGTCCCCCGCCCCGCTGCCCAGCTCCACGTCGTTGGGCACGAATTCCGCGCCGAGCATTTCCGCGAGCACGGGATGCTTGCCCTCGCGGATCACCAGCCGAGGCTCGGCGGTGACTTTCGGCCGGCAATAGTTGCGCCGTGCGGCTAAATGCGCGAGCGACGACAGGCAGTCGCATTGGGCCATCGTGTCGGCAAGCTGCTGCAAACGCGGGATGTACTTCGCCGACTCCCGGCGCAGGTCCTCGAAGAGCCGCTGCTCCAATTCCAGGGCCTTGTCCTCAGCCGTCAGCACCTCGTTCTCATAGTGTTTGAGCTGCTCGGTGATGTATCGTTCGGCGTTCTTGACAGTCTGCTTGCGGACGTAGTCGGCCGGGGCCTTGTCCGCTGAGGCATTCGAGATCTCGATGTAATAGCCGAAGACGTTGTTGAAGCCGACTTTCAGATTCGCAATGCCGGTGCGCTGGGCCTGCTCCTTCTGGTAGTTGCGCAGCCAGCTTTGGCCGTCGGTGGAGATCGAGCGAAGCCGGTCGAGTTCCTGGGAGAAGCCGTTTCGTATGACCCCGCCGTCGCGAAGGTGCGGCGGGCAATTCGGCTCGATGGCCGATTCGAGCAGGCCAGCCAGCTCGTCCATGCTGTCACACTGCTCAGCCAAACGTGAGTTCAGATCCGCCTGCAATCCGGTGAGCAAATTGCGAAGTTGAGGCACCTGGCGCAGCGTGCGGGCCAGGGCCAGCAAGTCTCGCGGGCTGGCGCGGAACGTGCTGATCCGGGCGGCGATGCGCTCGGTGTCCGCGACGTTGGCCAGCAGCTCGCGGATCTGCGACAATCTCTGTGCGTCCTCTTTCAACTCCTGGACCGCATCCTGCCGTGCTTCGATGGCGGCGACCTCGCACAACGGCATGCACAGCCAGTTGCGAAACATCCGCCCGCCCATGCCGGTCAGCGTATCGTCGAGGCAGGCCAGCAATGAGCCCTTGCGATCTTCGGTGCGGATCGTCTGCAGGATCTCCAGACTGCGAAGCGAGGCCGGATCGATCTGCAGGAAGTTGCCCCGGCTGATCTTGCGCAGACTCTGGATGTGTCCAAGCGTCGTCCGCTGCGTTTCGTTGAGATACTCGACGATGGCGCCCGCCGGCGGGATCAGGTCCTGATCGCCGTCAATAATGCCGAACCCTTCCAGGGTGGCGGCGGCGAAGTGCTTGAGCAGCCGCTGCCTGGCCTGATAGGGATCAAAGTACCAGCTCGGCCGCTCCGTGATGATCGCGCGGGTCAGTTGGCCGATGTCTTTGGCGAGTTTCCGGGTCTCCAGCTCGAACAATTCGCCCCGCCGGTCGGCCAGCAGGCATTCGGCCGGGGCCAGACGCTGCAACTCGCTGAGCAGCTCCTTCTCCGCTACCCGTTGGACGAAGAAATGCCCCGTCGAGATATCGACCCAGCTCATCGCCGCGTAGCCCTTCACGTCGAGATCGATCGCGCACAGGAAGTTGTCCTTCTTGTTTTCAAGAAGCATGTCATCGGTGAGCGTGCCGGGCGTTACGATGCGAACGACATCGCGTTTGACCACCCCCTTGGCGGTCTTCGGGTCTTCCACCTGCTCGCAGACCGCGACGCGATAGCCAGCCTGGAGCATCTTCTTGAGATACCCGTCGATCGCGTGGTACGGCACGCCGGCCAGCGGAACGGGGTTGGCGCTGCCCTTATCCCGGCTCGTCAGCGTCAGTCCGAGCACCTTCGAGCACGTCTTGGCGTCCTCGTAGAACGTCTCGTAGAAATCCCCCATCCGGAAGAACAGAATGCAGTCCGGGTGCTTGCCCTTGAAATGCTGAAACTGCTTCATCGCCGGACTTAAATTGTCAGTGGGTCGTGTCATAGAACGCGATTATACAAAAATGAATCTTCCTCACAACACCCGTTATGAGCCGCCCTCAACCGGCGCGTCGGCGCTCGCGGCGCCGGGGGTTCGATCCGGCGTCAGGACTGCCTCATACGTGGGACGGCGTTCGGGAAACAGCGTAAGGCACGCCAACAGCAGAGTGACGGCACCCGCCGCACTGAAAACGATGATCTTTGTTTTTCCGCTGATGCGCAAAGCAATTATCCTCGCAAGGTCCCTGTAATCCGCCGGGCTCGGTCTATGCCGGATTATACCACCAGTGGACCGTAGATCAACTCCTCTATAATCCCCGCAGCCTCGGAGGTGGATGCGGCTCTTTGGAGTCGCTCAAGCCCTTTGCACTGCCTGTCGGTGAATGCGACGGGAGCCAGGCAGTCGAGCTCGGGCAGTCCACACACCCGATGAATAGCCCACACCAGATCATCGATGCCGGTGCCCTGCCTGGCACTGATGTGAACGCTGTTGCCGAGACTGGCGGGATGGGACCCCGGGTTCAGTGTCCCGGACAAATCCGACTTGTTGAAGACAGTGAGGACCCTCTTGCCTTTCAGCTCCTCGCTGAAGCTCCGGCCAAGTTGACCGGCGGGCTGGGTGATGTCCAGAACCAGCAGGACGACATCAGCCTGCTCAAGGACCTGCATGCTCTTGTTCTGTGCGGCCGTGTCGATGCCATCGGACAGCGTCGGGTCGATGCCCGCCGTATCGATGATTGTGGCCGTCAGGGGCGGGATGTGAATCTGGGCGGAAACCCAGTCCCTCGTCGTGCCGGGGATGTCGGTGACAATCGCCTTCTCGCGGCCGGCCAGGGTGTTCAGTAGAGTGCTCTTGCCCGTATTCGGCGGGCCAATCAGAGCAATCGTGCAGCCGGAGATGAGCAGGCGAGCCGGCTCACTGCATCTCAGGATTTGCCCCGCTTCAGCCGCAATTTGCGCAAGAGGCGTTGTGCCAAGCTCCTGCCGCCACTGCCTGACCTTGGCGGACAGGCCGGATTCGATCTGGTGAGTGAGAATCTCCGCCCCTGCAATGGTCTTTACAGTGGTAAACGCCAGCTTCGCCTCGGCGGTGATTGTGCTTGGGGATAATTGAGCGGCGAGCATCCTCGCGAGCATTTCCCCGGCCGTGAGAAGCTCGACGCCATGTCGCTGCAGCAATCCCATGATTCTTTCGACGATCAACGGATTGCCGTGACAGTGGATCGCGAAAACGTCCGGCGATTCGCAGCCGACAGTCACCTGATCGACAGCCTCGTCGCCATCCAAGATATGCCCAACCAAGATTCGGGCGGGCGCCGATTCAAGTAGCTTGTCGCCAGCTCTGTGAAAGACCTTCGCCAAAACCGTCCCCGCCGAGTCGCCGACGAGTTGAACCGTGGCAATCGCCCCCGAACTCCGACCGGTCATCACTGCTGCAAAAGCGGACATGGCTTCAGACCATCTCGCTCTTTTCCTCGACGTACTTCATGTAGGCCAGGACGATGCCTTTGATGACAAGGTGCGGGACGTAGTTGTCGATGAAGGGGCAGTCGTCCTTGATGGTCTCGGCGCCGGAGCCGGTGATGACCGTCTGGGGCCATCGGCCGATCTGCTCGGCATAGCGCCGAATGATCTCCTCCATCGCGCCGATAATCGAGTAGTACAGGCCGCAATTGATCGCATCGGCGGTGTTCTTGCCGTAGGGCCCCTCGGGCCGGTGGACCATGACCTTGGGAAGCTGGGCGGTATGGTCCTTCAAAGCCTGGGCGCTGATATCAAAACCGGGAACAATCACGCCGCCCTGGAAGACGCCGTGCTCATCGACCAGATCGATTGTGACCGCCGTGCCGAGGTCCGCCACGACGACCGCGTCCTCCACTACGGCGTATGCCGCCGAGGCGGCGACCACCCGGTCTGTGCCCACCTTTCCGGGCTCATCGAGCCAGACCAGCATCGGCAGAGGGATATCTTCGCCGATCACGTGAATCTTCTCGTTCAGGTCCTCCCCCACAATCTGCCGGACTTCATTGGTCCATGCAGGCTTGACGCTGCTGACGACGATGGCGCCGTTACGCTTGCCCTCCGTGGAGGTTTCAAGGACCGGAATCTCCTTCCATGCATGCACCAGGCATTCTCTGAGCTCGCCGTCCGCCCCGCCCGGAATCACCTGAACAGACTCATCCTTGCCATCCAGAAAGAGCCCGACGCCAATATTCGTATTTCCAATGTCTATAGCGATGATGTTCATAATCAGCCTGGATTTTCCTATTCCTGTTTCATTTCACGCCGTCGCCGCGCCCTGCCGCCGCCGGTATTTCTATCGCATCTTCCGGTCTCTGTCAATTACCCGCCCAGCCGCCTGGAAAATACCTCGATTTTGCAGTAGACAATCGGGTCCGTGCGGTCACTATGTTTACAGTTGTATCAGGGCTTGAGGGTCTCACGTTGGCCGGACTGAGCGAAGAGGAACTCGTACGAGCCGTCATCGAAGGCGATACAACCGCCTACGGAATACTCTACGACCGCTTTGCACCCCTAGTTCGGGCGGTCTGCCACGACGACACCCGGAACCTGGTGGACGCCCACGACCTGGCTCAGGACGTGTTCCTGAGGGCATACCAGAGACTGGGCGAGCTGCGTAAGCCTGAGAGCTTCGGGCCCTGGATCATCGGCATCGCCAGGCGGCGGTGCCTTGAATGGCGACGGCAGAAGATACGTCAGCAACGAAAACATGGGATGCTCGGGACCGACCCGGCGGCCGTCGAGACAATTGGCGAGCACGCCAACAACGGGCAACTGCTCAGGCTGGTTGCCGGGCCATCACAGCCCGGCCTTTGCTACATGCCTGCGGTGGAATAGCGACTCTTCTGTTCCTGAACTCTTCGCCAAAGCAATTCGGTGACTTCTCTGATCCCCTGGCCGGTGGCGGCGGAGATGGGGACGGTCTCCCGACCCAATCTGTCCTGCAGGTCCTTGACTTTGCTGCCATCGGGGTCGAGGTCGATCTTGTTGGCGACGACGACTTCTTCTTTGCCGGCCAGAGTCTCGCTGTACTGGGCCAGCTCCTTGCGAATCGCGTGGTAGTTGTCCACGGGGTCGGAGTTGTCCGTCGGCATGATGTCGAGGATGTGCACGATGATGGCCGTTCGCTCGATGTGCCGCAGGAAGTCGTGGCCCAGGCCGGCCCCCCTGCTGGCGCCTTCGATGAGGCCGGGGATATCGGCCATCACAAAACGGCGATAGCCGCTCAGCTCCACGATGCCGAGCACCGGCTCCAGCGTCGTGAATGGATACGAGGCGATTTTCGGCCGGGCGGCGGAGCAGCGGGAGAGTAGCGTGCTCTTGCCCGCATTGGGCATACCCACAAGGCCGACGTCGGCGATCAGCTTGAGCTCCAGCCGAAGGTTGCGTTCCTGGCCGGGCTTGCCTGGCTCGGCGGTCCGCGGTGCCTGGTTCGTCGAGGTCGCGAAGGACTTGTTGCCCTTGCCGCCCTTGCCGCCCCGGCAGATCTGCACTTTCATGCCGGCCTTGTTGAGGTCCGTCAGGAGCAGGTTGAGATCGGTGTCGTAAACCAGTGTGCCCGGCGGGACCTGGATGACCAAGTCCTCACCGTCGGCGCCATACATGTTCTTGCCCTGTCCGTTCTCGGCGTTTTTCGCTCGCCAATGGTGCTTGCCGACGAAATCCAGGAGCGTGTTCCTGCTCTCGACAGCCTCGAAGTAGACATCGCCGCCCTTGCCGCCCTCGCCGCCGTCCGGGCCCCCTTTCGGGACGTACTTCTCGCGCCGGAAACTGACGCAGCCGTTGCCGCCGTCGCCTGCCTTGACCCAGATTTTCGCTTCGTCAACAAACATCGGTGATGCCTCTTCGCCGGACCCGGACATTCACTGTATATACGAAAAAGGGATGGCCTAAGACCATCCCTTCACAATCCAAAATATGCGGGGGGTGCTGCTCGTCAGAGGACGTGTACCCGCCGGCCCTGGAACCGGACGGTTCCATCACTCGTGGCGAACAGGGTGAAATCCCTGCCCATGCCGACGTTGGAGCCGGCGAAGAACTTCGTGCCGCACTGCCTGACGAGCACGTTGCCGGCCTTGACCGCCTCGCCGCCATACAGCTTTACGCCTCGGTAATGGGGGTTGCTGTCCCGCCCGTTCCTCGATGCTCCTTGTCCCTTTTTATGTGCCATGACTTGCCTGCCTTCTATCTGTAATCAGTCTGTAACCTTCGAAACCATGAATTATAGCGGCCCAGGGGGAGCTTGTCCAGAGCAACCTGAAATTTTCTCCACGCCGCCAGGCGGTTCCTGCCCTATTTCACCTCCAGGATCTTGTTGATGTCCACCCGCGGCAGCATTCCCATCGTCGACAACTTGATCTTGCCTTCCGCGTCGATGAAGAACCCGCTGGGGATGGCCTGAACTTCGCTATACGGAGCGGGCAGCGTCGCGCCGGCGCTGGACATCACCGTGTAGTTCAACTGGTTCTGGGCGGCGAAGCTCTTCAGCAACGCCGGGTCCTCCCGGGAGATCGCCAGAATAGCCAGTTTGTCCGGCCCGACGGACTTGCGAAGCTCGATCAGCTCGGGAGCTTCCAGCTTGCACGGGCCGCACCAGGTGGCCCACATTACAACGAGCACGTCCTTGCCGCGGTAGTTGCTCAGTTTCTGAACGTTGCCATCGAGATCGGTCAGGGTGAAGTCCGGAGCGATCTTGCCCTGCCACTGCTCGAATGTCGGCTCCCACGTCTTGGCCTCATCGATGGCCTTCTGCAGGCTCGCCTTCGAGTCGCCGAACAGGCTCTTTGCCGCCTGGATCGGGTCCTTGGAGGCCTCGCCCGTCGTTGACGGCGATGTAGAACCAGCCGCCGGTACCTCGGTCTTCGCGGGCGGTTGCTCTTTCTTGCACCCGTTGAGAACAGCCAGGCCCACCATGAACGCCAGGACCAGCGCAGTTACCCCGTAGTAGATCGTGTTTTTGTTCCATATGGCCATACTTCGGACCTCCCTGGGACTATATCTTTCAAACCGGGTACTATAAAGGCCCCTGCCGGTACTTGTAAAGCCCAAATTTCGCAATTTTGCGAGTCCGGCGGCATCCGAATTGACATTATCCCTACGACAACGCCCCCACCAGGTTCGAGCGGCCCCGCCCGTGCCCGTCTTCCACAAATTGGCTTTGTTTCGCAGAATCATTCATCCGCTCGCCGCCTTCAATCCGTATTCCGCACTCCGCACTCCGCACTCCCCGGCCCCCGGCCCGCATTGGCTTTGTTTCGCAAAACCACCCATGCAATCCCCTCCGGCCTCCCGCCCTCAGCCTGTTCCATGCAGATTGGCTTTGTTTCACACAATCGCCCCCTCCCATCCCGGGTGGCAGCCTCAAGCGAAGCGCCCTTCCTGAGCTTGTCGAAGGATTGGCGACGGTCGTCCTGAGACGCCTTAGATTGGCTTTGTTTCGCACGATGCGCCCATCGGCAGGGCCGACCACGGAAATTGGCTTTGTTTCGCACACAGGCCCTCCCCACGTGGCGACGCCACTGCCCGGCTTCGGGGGACAGGCTTTGGCCTCGTCCCAATTCGCCCAATTGGCTTTGTTTCGCACATTCGCTCATCCGCTCCCGGCCCTTCAATCCGCAATCCGCAATCCGCATTCCCAGGCCCCCGGCCCCAGACTGGCTTTGTTTCGCAGACTCATTCATCCGCTCGCCGCCTTCGCTCCGCACTCCGCATTCCGCACTCCGCACTCCGCACTCCGCACTTCCAGGCCCGCCGGCGGCGATGCGTGCTTTACCGCTCATGGCAAGACCCCCGGAGATTCATGATTTACGATTGATGATTGATGATGTTTGATTCTTGATCTGCTCACGGCCTTTCCGGGTGCGGTCGGAATACGGTGGCGATTGGTGCCGCTCTTCGTAGGGTGAGCGTCCCCGCTCGCCCCTTTTGTCGCATGGCCTCGCACCACATCCTGTCGATTGCAGATCCCTGCAATGGACGAGCGGGGACGCTCGTCCTACGCGGAGACCGGAATCCGCCACCAAAGGCCGACCACACCCGCCTTTCCGGACTCGCCGGCGCCCGGCGAAACTGGTCGTTAGACCATATAACGGAGACGCTCGCTGGACCGGATTGTTACAGGAATTCGTGTCACATAGCGAAGAATACCTCTAAGCCCTTGTGGCCAAGAGACTTACAGTGCTGCGTTTTTGCGCACAGGCGAAAGACAGGTGTAAGTTGTTATGCAGCCACGACTTACGATGGGTGGCAGCGGCAAGCGGAGTCCTCGGAGCTTGCCGATGGCGCTGCCCCGACACGTGGGATGGGCGGCGTCCCTGGAACAGGTGCCCGCTTCGCCGGTGCCGGCGGTTATGCCATGAGCCGTACGCCACTTGCAGCCACTGCATCGCCGCCGAGAGGTTCGCTTCGCCCGTCTTGACCAGAAGATGGTAGTGGTTGCCCATGAGCACATAGGCAAAGACACGCAACCCGAACCGCTGCGAGCACCGGCCCAGCCGGTCAAGAAAGCTCTCATAGTCGTGCTCGTCGCGAAAGATGGCCCGCCGCTCATTGCCGCGATTGAGCACGTGATAAAACGTATCCTCCTGATCGATGAAGGGTCGTGCCATGAGCGCA
Organism: Sedimentisphaerales bacterium; assembly: GCA_963708075.1. Classification (GTDB taxonomy): domain Bacteria; phylum Planctomycetota; class Phycisphaerae; order Sedimentisphaerales; family Anaerobacaceae; genus PLanc-01. The sequence continues at coordinate 481,659 of OY970194.1, read as the reverse complement.
AGGGCACAACGCCGCGCACGGTGCCGTCAAGCGAGTAATTCCTTATTCAGGACGTGACCCCGTTTACCGCCCCTCCGCTAGGTTTAGCCCGTGACGCCCGGCCTAGATCCGGATGGATGACTGCGCGAGAGAGCCGCCTGGGGACAGGCGGACTCGACGAATGAAACCAGAGAGAACTCGCAGGTGCCAAGCAGAGCCGGACGCCCGGAGCGGTTCGTGAGATGATTGTCGCGCAGCAAAACACAGGCCGACAGAGCCCGACCGAAGCGCCGACTCGGCAGAGGCGTAAAAATTTCGGTTCAGGGAGAGTATTTTTGTACTTGACAAGAACCCTATATGGATGACCCCTTCTTCCCTCCCCATGAACACCAGAGTACAACATGTCACGACGCGAGGTCAAGCAAGTAGATCCTTATTCCTTATTCAAGACGTGACCCCACCCCTTTATTACCCCCTTTATTGCGGAAATTGGAACTCGCCCCTCCTGATAGTAACTACGTTCCCCTCGTACCGGATGAAGTACGCGCTCCCAGATTGCTCATTATAGAGCAGGAGCCATACATCCATCCAACCTTCTCCATCAATGTCTCGCTCCAACACGTATGTTTCGATGTTCCTCCATTGCTCCAAGTCAAACCAACGCGGAGCGGGACGACGCTTCTTGTACAGCTCTATTTCGCTGTAATGCCGGGCGTTAGGTCCGTCCCTGAATCCGTACTGGAGTCTCCCATACGTATACTCGGTAAGGTCTACGCGTTTGAGGGCGTGTGCCGCAATGATTTGCGAGAGGTCGTCCTTGCTGACGGCAAAACGCAGCACGACTGCCCATTGCCGCTCCCCGTTCAGCCGCGCCCGCCGTGTGGACATCTCGCAGCGGTTCAGCTTTATGTCATGGACGGATGATGGAATCGGCTTGACCACCAAACGTCCGAACGACAGCCGAGGACTGACAAAGAACCTCATCACGAGGATAGCGCCACAGACAACGAGAAACAGCGCCACGAGGATGGGCACTGCGAGCTTCACTGCATGCGTTTTCTCCTCAGCCATGCTCATTCTCTCAAGGATTTAGTCTGCTCAGTCAATCTCGTCTTAGTCGCTTCGCCGGAATCGCACGACCTCATTCCTGTCTTGTCGTCAGTCCCTGTCCAACTCCCACCTGACCAGGTATGCACACCCGAGCTGCCCATTGTAAAACAGAACGCTCATGTGCATCGAGTCCACCTCTTCCAGTGTCCAGCTCTCCGGAGCCGTCCATTTCGCCAAGTCAAACCAACGGGGCGTCTTGTGATGCACGTGGTCCGGCAGCTTGATCTCCCAGTGATCGCCAACAGGCGTGAGTATCTCACTCATGTATGAACCGCCGCCCACAGGCATAAAGCCACGTGTTGCAACTATACGCAAGAGATCGTCTCTACCGATCTCAAAACGCAAGATGACTGCACGCTCGTGGTATCCCTCCCACCATCGGTTCTCGAAGAGACGATATCCTGCATAGGTCCGTCTTGATGTTCTGGACAGATCGTGGAATCGGGCAAATCACAAAGCGTTTGAATGAGGCACGTGTGCCGAGGAAAGGCCTCATCGCAAGGATCGTTAAACCTGCTGCCAACAGCAGTAACAGGAAGATGCCCCCTGCGACCCTCATCGTGCATACGCCCGTCTTTGTCATACTCACCAGTTGAAGAACTCCTTCCAGGAGACCATCTCTGTCCATTTCCATGTTGTGCCAGGCCTGCCGAGATTAGTCAAATCCCATGCGTCCCAATTTCCTACAACTGCAAATGGATAACCATCGTCATACTCCCAGTACTGGTGGTTATCGCGCATACGCTTTGGCCTCTCCCAATCCCAATCCCAACGATCACGGAACCAACCAGATATTGTCATAGAGGGTCACACCTACACATTTCACATTCATCGCAGTGCTTTAAGGCTCTGTTCGATCTGCGACCAGGCTTCCAGGAGTTTCTTGTCCCGACGAAGCGTCTGCTCGGCGCGGTCGCGGGCCATCGTCAGGCCACTCAGTGAGATGTCGAAGCGTTTCGCCAACGCGGTCAAGCTCTCTCCCGCTCGGCTGTAGCGGCACACGCCGTAGATCAGTAGTTGCCTCGCACGGCGGTCCGAGCCGCGCAGCGTCAGCAGGCTCTCCGGCCGGACTCCGCAGTGGCGCCCCACACAGCCGGCCACCGCGTCAAAAGGAATCGACTGCCGGGCCCGCTCGAACGCCGGCTGCTCTCGCCGATCGGCGTTTCGCGTCAGCACGTAGGTCCGCCGAATGTGGTCAAGGAAGGTCTCCGTCCCCAGGATCGTCTGGCCCTCCAGTCGGGCCAGCGGGTTGTCCAACTCCCGCAGCAGGCCTTCCTCGACGTACTGGCCATATCGCCGCATCTGAACGCGTCGGCTCGCCCCCCAGTCCGACAGAAGCGGCCCGGGATCAAACCACTTCGGGCCCGGCGACAAGCCGATGCAGGCTGCATAGCTCGACCAGCCAAACGCACGCAGCGCCCGCCGTCTGGCCGACACGGACGCCGGCCGCAGTGCCTTGGTCCGGACCGGATTGAGATGGATGTAGCGTGAGACCTCGCCGCCGTAGGCGTCATTCTCGACCAGATGGGCCGTGAAGCGGCCCTGGAAGACGTGCCCGCGGCTGCGCCGACGGCGGTTGAGGCTGATCGTGAAGCTCGTCAGAAGGCTCTGCATGAAGCGGCTGAGATTCGCCTGCTCGGTCCGCAGGTACAGATGGAAGTGATTCGGCATGCAGCAGTAGCACAACAGCCCCACCTCGAACTGCCGGCTGAACTGGCCCAGCCGCTCCAGGAACAGCTCATAGTCTCTCGCCTCAGTGAACACGGCCTGCCGCCCATTGCCCCGATTCATCACATGATAGCAGGCACCCGCATACTCGATCCGCAACGGACGAGCCATACACAGTCTCCTTTCAGACAAGCAGATCTCCAACGTCCGCCAGAATACACCGGACCCGTGGGCCTCGTCAAGAACAAATGTGAAATGTGTAGGTGTGACCCCGTATTCGTAATCAGTGTGTCACGTACGGACCTTTCACAGGTCATTGTCCCTCGTTCTCCGCTCCTTTCAGCTCACTGCTTACCCTTGGCCTTTCGTGATCGTAAAGCGTCCCTCGAGGCTGGTGAGTTCCAATTCGATACGAAGATCTTGGCTCACTATGGCTATCTCGCATCCACCGTGCCTAATGCGGACCTTGTTGAATACACCGCCAAGAGCTTTCCCCGCTTTCACCTTATCAAGATTCACTGGGTTCCATGCGATCACATTGTATAGCTCCAACCGAAATACTTCCCCCGGAGGATCAATAGCCACCGATTCCATGTAGAACGTCCGTGTGCTGCTATCAAGGCCGAAACTCTCGTCCGTGAACTCCGAATCGTGCATCATGCATGCCGCATTCTTCAAGTCATCGACTGTACGTATCTGCATGGGCAGTCTCCCTTGACAACACTACTTCCGCAAAGTCTGTCTATCACCCGAAGGCATTATCGTGGAGAAGACACATCTTGACGGGATTCATAGGGTCACACCTACACATTTCACATTCATCGCAGTGCTTTAAGGCTCTGTTCGATCTGCGACCAGGCTTCCAGGAGTTTCTTGTCCCGACGAAGCGTCTGCTCGGCGCGGTCGCGGGCCATCGTCAGGCCACTCAGTGAGATGTCGAAGCGTTTCGCCAACGCGGTCAAGCTCTCTCCCGCTCGGCTGTAGCGGCACACGCCGTAGATCAGCAGTTGGGGGTTCCAGGGGGGTTCCAGGGACACAATACTTATTTCTCCATGGGTTTTGGGCCGCGTTTGGCCGGCCGTACGATTCGATGAAGCCTTCGTTCGATCCGATCCAGAAAGGCCGCTTCGCCCAGAGGCCGCCCCGTCCGCCCGTGACGCCGCAACAACTCGGCTTCGTCTGCCGTCAGGGCCGCGGTCAGGAACTCCCGCCAATCCTTCACGCGCTCCAGCAAAGGTGCCACTCGCACCAGGCCGTCATCGCGTCCGCTCATGTGAGCGGCCGCACTCGACCAGCGCCACCGCCACGGAACCCGACACAGCTTCGCCCGGACCGGATTCAACTCCACGTACCGTGCCGCCCGCAGCAGGTATCGCTCATCCATCGCAAACGACGCGAATCGCCCCTGCCAATCCGTGGTGCCGCTGATGCGGGCTTGGTGCACGGCATCGATATCCAACTCTCGCACAGTCCCGACCATGGACGCCCATGTTGCCTGCCCGTGGTCCGATTGTCAATGGGCGGCAGAGGCAGATGCAGCGGGTTACTCCAGGGGCAGGGGCTTTTCGTCGATCTGGGTTTTGCGGTCGGCTTGGATCCTCGCGATCTCGCGGGCGGTTTCGGCGATCCGGGTTGCGTCGGCGAGCATGAGGAAATCGAGGGTGAACGTGCGGCTCTGATGGGGGCCCAGGACGGGGACGCGGCCGGACTTTCGCTCGATGGACCTGTTGCGGGGGAAGCCCGTGCCCGGTTCCAGGCCGGTGACGTACCCATCTTCGAGAGCGACGGGGTTCTTCCAGATCGTGAAGTACGGCAGCTCTTTCACGGAGAAAGCCATGACAACCGCTTTGTCGCCCCGGGCGTTTCGAAACATGATCTTCGTGCGGTCGCTCTGGTCAGCCCACAACCACAGGCAGTAGACCTGCTCGGCCACGCCGGGCGACGGGCCCCGGCAGACGTCATAACTGGAGACATCAGCCGCGGCATTGGGGTTGATCGGGGCGATCCGCTTGACCGGTCCGATAAACCGGGCGTTCTCCTCCATCAGGGGCGGGCCGTAGTTCGCATGGTACAGGACCCCGAACTCCTGCTCTTTGGCGCTGCGGTTAGTGATTTTGTCGGAGATACGGAAGGCGTCCGAGCCGGCCCGCGTCGAGAGCTCTGTCCACAGCTCCAGCTTCGGGCCGTGCATGCAGGTTTCCTCCACCCTGCCGCGAATCCGGATCTCGTACGGCTCCGCGCGATCAACCACCACCTGCACCATTGAGGCGGGGATGTTGCCGATCTTGCCATGCAGGGTCAGGTCCATTTTGGCTTTGTTGCCCGTGTTGTCGATGAACTCGTCGGTCCCGGGACCGCCGAAGAACTCCAGGCCGCATCGCACCATCCACTCGTTGAAACCCTCCAGCCAACCCAGCCCCTGACGCGATTCGAGGTTCACTAGCCCCGGGTGGACCATGTCTTTGACGGGCGAATCCCAGCCGAGCCGGAGGTCCCCCGAGACGACGTTCTGCACGGACATGCCGCGGGTCGGGACGACGCGGAGACGAAGCTTGCCGTTATCGACGTCGATCACTTCCACACCCTCCTGCCTGCCGCCGTGCAGGACATATTTGCGCACGGACCAGGAGTGGGGACAGTCGGGCGTCACCTGGTCGCTCGTCAGGTGCAGCGATTCGATGTAAACGTTCTCCGCAACATCGGTCAGAGTGACCTGCAACGGCTCGGCGGCATGGAGCCTCAGCGTGGCTGCGAAAAGCACAAGGCACAGTGAGAGTCGTGCGGTACGGAGGATTTGCAGCATACGGCGCCTCACAATCAGAACAGGATCTCGTTTCTACGGATGTCGCTTGCGAACGATGCAACTACTCTATCACACCAGCAGCCTCTAACACAACGAAACATGGCAAGGCTGCCACATGTCGTTCGCGTGAAGCCGGTCATGAGTCTTCGGCTCACCCCAAGAGAATAAAGGATGGCTTGGGGAGCCGCTCGTAGGGTGGGTCCTTGACCCACGCGGTTCCCCAAACGAAACGTTCTTGACGCGTGGGTTGAGAACCCACCCTACATGTCGATGCCACGCTCTTTTCGGAGGAGGCGGGAATCCGGCCATGCACGGAATGGTCCCCCGCCGCGTGCAATTTGCAGGCGTGAATCAGCGTCTTTCCTTTTACTATTTACTATCCGGGCGCGCCTTCGTATAGTGGTCCGGGTTTTCGCCATGGGCTTGAGGCCGGGTCCTGTCACGCATGCAAGATCCCGTACCCGGGCCCGCCTGGAAATGAAGGAGTAGACGATGTACGACAGAAACACCACTTCTCGCTGTTTGACCATTCTCGCTGTGTTCGGCATCCTTGCGGCGTTCGGGCCGATGACACATGCCGACATCCGTCTGCCTTCGATCATCGGCGACAACATGGTCCTGCAGGGTGGCGACGTCGTGCGGATCTGGGGATGGGCGGACCCCAACGAGGAGATCGCCGTCAGCGTCAGTTGGCACAAGACAGGATGGACGATCCAGGCCGGCGACGACGGCAAGTGGATGTTCAAGATGTCGGCCCCGGAAGCCGGCGGCCCGTACGAGATGACGCTGAAAGGCAAGAACGCCGTGACGGTCAAGAACATCCTCGTGGGCGAGGTCTGGGTCTGTTCCGGCCAGTCGAACATGCAGTGGCCGGTGAAACAATCGGCCAACGCGGAGCAGGAGATCGCGGCGGCCAAGTACGCTAGAATGCGGCTGTTCTCCGTCGAGCGCAAGGTCGCCCAGACCCCGCAGGAGAACTGCACGGGCAAATGGGTCGAATGCAGTCCCGAGACGGTGGGCGATTTCTCCGCCGTGGCATACTTCTTCGGCCGGGAACTGCACAAGGGATTGAATGTCCCCGTCGGCCTGATTCACACCTCCTGGGGCGGCACGCCCGCGGAGTCGTGGACCAGCCCGGCGGTGATCGAGGAAGACACGGTCTTCGAGCCCATCGTCGCTCGCTACAAGGAGGCAGTCGCCAACTACCCAACGGCCCAAAAGGAATACGACGAGAAGCTGGAGCAATGGAAGAAGAATGTCGAGAAGGCCAAGGCCGAAGGGACCAAGGCGCCATCAAGGCCACGGGAGCCTCTCGGTCCGACAAGTCCCTGGGCCCCGGCGAGCCTCCACAACGCCATGATCGCACCGCTGGTTCCTTACGCCATCCGCGGCGCGACATGGTACCAGGGTGAATCGAACGCCGGCCGCGCCTGCCAGTATCGCGATCTTTTCCCCGCGATGATCAAGAGCTGGTGGAAGACGTGGCCCCAGGGCGGTTTCCCCTTCCTCTACGTGCAGCTCGCCAACTACATGCAGACGAAGGACGAGCCGGGCGAGAGCGCCTGGGCCGAGCTTCGGGAGGCCCAACTGATGACTCTGGACCTGCCCGATACCGGCATGGCCGTCGCCATCGATATCGGCGACGCCAATAATATCCATCCCACGAACAAGCAGGACGTGGGGAAACGCCTGGCGCTCTGGGCGCTGGCCCATATCCACGGCAAGAACGTAGTCTGTTCCGGCCCGCTCTATCAATCCATGGAAAAGAAAGACAACAAGATCATCCTGCGCTTCGATCATATCGGCGGAGGGCTCGCAGCCAAGGACGGCGGGCCTCTGAAGGGCTTTGCCATCGCCGGGCAAGACCACAAGTTCGTGTGGGCCGACGCGAGAATCGAAGGCGACACTGTTGTCGTCAGCAGTGACAAGGTCACGGAGCCGGTGGCCGTGCGCTATGCCTGGGCGGACAACCCCGTGTGCAACCTGTACAACAAGGCAGGTCTGCCGGCGTCACCGTTCCGAACCGACACGTGGCCCGGCGTGACGGTGGACAGCAAATGAAGCACAGCATGGGCCACTTGGACAGCCTGTGCCGGTTGTGTCGAGGGGCCGACGAGAGCCTCAGTCATCCGCACAGAAAAAAGCTGTTGCCTGACGTTGATGGCTCTTGCTCTTGCATGAAGGCAATGGTATAGTGCACGCTTTCTATGTTTGGACGGCTGTGCTCGCAATTTTGACCCGTGGCATCCTGTGGGTGCCGTTGGTCGTGGTACCCGTGAAATCGTGGATGATACCTGAAGAAACATGAGCATGACTGGTGCATATTTTGCAACTCTGGCCGAACTGAATCCGCTGGAGCCGGTGACAGCAGTGCCGCTGTTCACGTTCCACATCGGGTCGTGGCAACTGGTCCTGAGTAATCACGCGCTCATGGTCCTCGTGACGGCGGGGCTTCTGCTGCTGGCCATTCCGATCGCGACACGGTCGCCGAAGCTGATCCCCCGAGGGTTCCAGAACCTCGTCGAATCCGTCTGCGTGTTTCTGCGTGATGAGATGGCCCGACCGATCCTTGGGCATCACACGGATAAGCATATCGGCTTCATCTGGACGACCTTCTTCTTCGTTCTGACGCTCAACCTGGTGGCCATGGTGCCCACGGAGAAGATCCTCGGCCTGGCCACCGGAAGAAAAAGCCACTTCGGCGGTCCCGCCACGGCGAATATCTTCATCACCGGTGCATTAGCGGTGGTGTCTTTTGTGATGACGCACGTTTATGGAATCCGGCAGCATGGCGTCATTCACTACCTGATCAACCTGGCGCCGCCGTCACCGACATGGCTGCTGCCCCTGGTGTACCCGCTGGAGATGGTGACCATATTCGTCCGGCCGTTCACGCTGGCGATTCGTCTTTTCGCCAACATCATCGCCGGGCACATGGTGCTGGGAACGATTTTCGGCCTGGTCTTCGTCTTCAAGAATCTCGGCGTGGCGACAGTCTCGATCTTCGCGGTCGTAGCCCTGTCATTCCTCGAGTTGCTCGTGGCCTTTGTTCAGGCGTATATCTTCACGTTTTTGTCTACTCTGTACATAGGATCTTCCGTCAGTTCAGAGCATTAGCATCTTTTTGGAGACTTGGAAATGGACTACTTGACCTCATCTGTTCTAGCCGCCGCGGGCGGCGCCGGGAACTCGCAGTTGGCGGTCTTCGGCGCAGTGATTGCCTGCAGCATAGTGATCGTCGGCGCTGCAATGGGCATTTCGCTCATCGGCGGCCGGGCCGTGGACTCGATCGCGCGACAGCCGGAGGCGGGCGGCCGGATTTTCTCCGCCATGATTATTGCCGCCGCGCTCATCGAAGGCGTGACCTTCTTTGCGTTGCTGATCTGCTTCCTGGCCGTTTTCTGGCTGAAATAATCGCGGATTCCTATGGCTAAATATGCACTACCTTGTGCCCTTGTCCTGATCCTCCTGGCCGGCGGCATCGCACTGGCGGGTCATGGTGCAGAGGCCGAAGCGGAGGCGGAAGCTTCCAGTGGCGGACTCTTCAGCGGCACCTTTGGCGATTCGTTGTGGACGGTCCTCGCCTTCGTGGCCCTGCTGCTGGTCCTGGGCAAGTTCGCGTGGAAGCCGCTGCTCAACTCCCTCATTGCGCGGCAGACCCACATCGAGCACCAGTTGCGAACGGCCGAAGATTCGCGCCTGCGCCGAGAAGATGCTGGACGACTACAAGCAACAGGGCTTGGGCATCATCCGGCAAGCGGCGGAGCAGGCCCAGCGGCATCAGCAGGAGATGGCGGAGAAGACCCGCCAGGAGGTCCTGGCCATACGGCACCGCGCCCAGGAGGAGATCGAGAGCGCGCGTGCGGCGGCCGTGGAGGACCTCTGGAAACAGGCGGGTGACATCGTCCTTCGTGTGGGCAGCGAGGTGCTCGGGCGCACACTGACCGGCACGGATAACCAGCAGCTTGCGAACGAGGCCGTGGAGAAGGTCAGGCAGACCGGAGGCTCGCAATGAGCACGGGGACGGCCGCCCATCTCGCCGACATTTACGCCCGGAGCCTGATGGACCTGGCCAAGCAAGGACAACTGGTCGAGGCCGTGGCGGCCGACTTCGATACGATCTCAACGCTGCTGACGCAGAACCCTGATTTCGAGGCCTTTCTGGCCTCCCCGTACTTCGACGAGAAGACCAAGCGGGACCTGATCCGACAGGTCTTCACAGGGAAACTGGAGAGCCTGACGCTCAACTTCCTGTCCGTCATGATCGACCACAATCGCGGCCGGTTCCTGCCCGCGATCATCGGGCGATACAGGCAGTTCTACCGCCTGTACCAGGGATATCAGCCCGTGGACGTGACCGTGGCGCAGCCCCTGAGCAAGGAAGAGATGGAGAAGCTCTCGAAGGATCTGGCCGAGGCGATGAACGTGAAGATCGACCTGGATGTACATATAGACGGAGCCATCCTTGGGGGCCTGATCATCCGTTACGGCGACAAAATGGTCGACAACTCCGTCAAGGGCAGGCTGACCCGCACCGTCAACCAGTTGCTGAACCTACAAAAGAGGCAAAAATAGACCTATGAAGATCGATATCAGTGAGATCACGGGCATTCTGAAGCAGGAGATCAGCCAGTACGAGTCCAAGCTCGACGTGACCAAGGTGGGGCGGGTCGTCGAGGTGGGCGACGGCATTGCCCGCATCTACGGCCTGGAGGACGCGATGGCCAGCGAGATGCTCCTGTTCGAGAATGACACGATAGGCGAGGTCTTCAACCTGGAGGAAGACTCCCTCGGCGCCGTTATCTATGGCGATTACACGAAAGTCCGGGAGGGCTCGGACGTTCGCGCCACCGGGCGACTCATGTCCCTGCCCGTCGGGGAGGAACTGCTCGGCCGGGTCATCACGCCGCTGTGCCAGCCGCTCGACGGCGGCCCTGCGATCACGACGGAGACCCGCCGGCTGATTGAATCGGACGCACCGAATATCGCCCAGCGTCAGCCCGTTCGCCAGCCCCTGCAGACCGGCCTCAAGAGCATCGACTCCATGATCCCCATCGGCCGGGGGCAGCGCGAGCTCATCATCGGCGACCGCAAGACCGGCAAGACCGCCATCGCCCTCGACACCATCATCAACCAGAAGGGCCAGAACGTCATCTGCGTCTACGTGGCCATCGGCCAGAAGGACTCCACGATCGCCGAAGTGATCGATACCCTGCGGCGTCATGGAGCGATGGAGTACACGATCGTGATCGCCGCCGCCGCCGCCGACAGCGCCCCGATGCAGTACATCGCGCCGTACGCCGGCTGCGCCCTCGCCGAGCACTTCATGTACGATAAAAATCGCGACACGCTGTGTATTTACGACGACCTGAGCAAGCACGCCGTCGCATACCGCCAGTTGAGCCTGCTGCTTCGCCGGCCCGCCGGACGAGAGGCATACCCCGGCGACATTTTCTATCTGCACAGCCGACTGCTCGAACGCAGCGCCAAGCTGTCCGAGAAACTCGGCGCCGGCTCATTGACCGCCCTGCCCATCGTCGAGACGCTGGAGGGGCAGATTTCCGCTTATATCCCGACGAACATCATCTCCATCACCGACGGCCAGATCTACCTGCAAAGGGACCTCTTCCACGCGGGCATTCGGCCGGCTATCGACGTCGGCGTCAGCGTCAGCCGCGTCGGCGGCGATGCACAGGTCCCGGCGATGAAGAAGGTAGCTGCCAGGCTCCGGCTTGACCTGGCCTCCTTCTACGAGCTACAGGACTTTGCCCGGCTGGGCACCGAGCTGGACCGCGCCTCCCAGAACCGGCTGGAACGCGGCCGCAGAATGGTCGAGTTGCTCAAGCAGCCCCAGTTCTCGCCGTTGTCCGTGGGTGAGCAGGTCATCACGATCCTGTCCGGCGCCTCCGGATTGCTGGACGATATCCCCGTTGTGGCGGTGAGCGGCTTTGCCCATGACATGCTGCAATGGCTCCGCGAGCGCCACCCGGAGCACATCCAGGAGATCAACAAAACCGGCAAGCTCAACGACGAGCTGACCGGCAAGATCACCGCGAGCATCGAAGAGTTCAAGACCAGCTACAAGGAAACGCACGCCTGACGATATGGCATCGATTCGACAGATATTCCTGCGCCGCAAGGCGGTAGACAGCATCCGGCGAATGACCCGGACGCTGGAGATGATCTCCTCGGCCCGGTACAAGGCATACTCCGGGCGCTGGGCCCTGACGGGAGAGTATCGCGACGCCCTGGCGCGAATCGCCTACCTGATGGCCACTCCCGAGCGGCCGCTCGAACACCCCCTGCTCCAAGAGAACACATCGGGCAGGACGGCCATCCTGGCGATCGGCTCACGCAAGGGTCTCTGCGGCTCCTATAATTCCGATGTCTTTCATCTGTTGCAGGTGCATATCAGGCAGGCCCAGGCCCGCGGCAATCAACTGGACATCTATGTGCCGCGCAGCAGGCTTGAAGGACTCATGACGTACCACGGCATCACGCCGGCCAAGGTCTACACCGATCTCGATGAGATGCCGACGGACCCGCAGATCCGCACCATCGCAGAGGAGTTCGTCGGCCAGTACATGTCCGGCGACCTCGATTACATCGGCATCGTCTATAAACGGTTTTACTCGGCCTCGAGCCAGCAGGCCCAGACGTTGACCATCCTGCCGCTGCACGACCTCGTGGACGACCTGACGACCAGGACACAGATCATCTGGCCGTGGGACCTCACCTTCGAGGACTTCTACCTGTCGCCCGCCGCCGACCAGATCATCGAGGGGCTGGCTCAAATGCTCGTGCATTATTCGATTCGAAGCTGCTTCCTCGACGCCGTCCTCAGCGAGCACCTGGCCCGGATGATCGCCATGCGAAACGCCACGGACAACGCCGAGGACATGATCAAGCAGCTTACACAGGATTATAACCGCGCCCGTCAGACTCAGATAACCTCCGAATTGCTGGACATCGTCAGCGGAATGGGGGCTTTGGAATGAACACTGGAAAACTGATACAAGTCATTGGCAGTGTCTTCGATGCCAAGTTCGCACCGGAACAGGTGCCGGCCATCTTCAACGCACTCGAAATCACGTTCGAGTTCGGGGGCAAGACGAAGAGGCTACGCGGCGAGGTGCAGCAGCATCTCGGCGGCGGCAGGGTCCGGGCCGTCTCGCTCGGCGCCACGCTCGGCCTGCGCCGTGACATGGACGTCGTCGATACGGGCGGCCCCTTGACCGTGGAGGTCGGAACGGAAACGCTGGGAAGGGTCATCAATCTCTTCGGCGAGCCCATCGACGACCAGGGCCCCGTGAACGCCAAGACGAGGAGATCGATCCATCAGGACCCGCCCAAGCTCACCGATCTTACGGCCCAAAGTGAGATGTTCGAGACGGGCATCAAGGTGGTCGACCTTCTCTGCCCGTTCGTGCGTGGCGGCAAGACCGGTCTCTTCGGCGGCGCCGGCGTGGGAAAGACCGTCGTCATCCAGGAGCTCATCGCCCGAATCGCCACCCGGCACGGCGGTTATTCCGTCTTCGCCGGCGTCGGCGAGCGGACGAGAGAGGGAAATGACCTCTGGCTCGAAATGCAGCGGACCAAGATTCCGGAGACCAATGATACGGTCCTGGCCCACACTACCCTGGTGTTCGGACAGATGAATGAGCCGCCGGGCGCGAGACTGCGAGTCGCCCTGGCCGCCATGACGATTGCCGAGTACTTCCGCGACAGCGGCATCGGCGACATCCTGCTGTTCATCGACAATATTTTCCGTTTCGCCCAAGCCGGCTCGGAAGTGTCCGCCCTGCTGGGCCGAATCCCGTCGGCCGTAGGGTATCAGCCGACGCTGGCCACGGAGATGGGCCAACTCCAGGAGCGCATCGCGTCCACGAGGACGGGCTCGATTACTTCCGTGCAGGCGGTCTACGTGCCGGCCGACGACCTGACCGACCCGGCGCCGGCGACGACGTTCGCCCACCTGGATTCCTTCGTCGTGCTCAAACGAGCCATCACGCAGAAGGGTATTTATCCGGCCGTCGATCCGCTCGATAGCACGTCGCGCATCCTCGACCCGAACATCGTTGGTCGCGGGCATTATGACATTGCACAGACCGTCATCGGCTATCTGCAGCGATACAACGAATTGCAGGACATCATCGCCATTCTCGGCATCGACGAGCTGAGCAAGGAGGACCAGACCACCGTGGCGCGGGCCAGAAGGCTGGAGCGGTTCTTCTCCCAGCCGTTCTTCGTCACCCGCCAGTTCACCGGCCTGGAAGGCAAATACGTAACCGTCGCCGACACCGTCGAGAGCTGCAAGCAGATTTGCGAAGGCCGATGGGACCAGTTGCCCGAGGAGGCCTTCATGTACGTCGGCTCCGTCGAGGAAGCGGCACAAAAGGCAAAGACGCTCATGCAGAGGTAGCGTTCGAGTCATGGACAACGCCGAACTGAAAACGTTCCACTGCAGCCTGATCGATCCGATGGGCAAGCTGTTGGACTGCCGGACCACGTCGGTCATCCTTCCTGCCCACGATGGGCAGATGGGCATCCTGTACAACCATATGCCCATGTTGTGCGAGCTCGGACTGGGCATCATGCGAGTGAACGCCGTGTCCGAGGAACAGTACAAGGGGACGTGCGAGGGAGAGGTATCCTTCTTCATTGACGGCGGGTTCGCCCTGATCGCCTCCAATTCGGTGATGGTCGTCGCGTACGATGCCCTCGCCCTGCGAGACCTCAAGCCCGATCGGCTCGAATCTGTGATTGAGCGAACGGCCAGGGATGTTCCCAGCGCCGCGATATCCGCCACGGAGCGCTCGCACGAGAACGAGCGGCTGCGGCTGCTGCGAAGGATCGGGGAGTCGGTCAAATCGTAAGCACGCGGATGCCCCTCAGGACCCATGAAAACAGGTTGGGTCTGATTCACACGTGTGTCCCTCGTGGCAATGGGCGTGGAGGCCAGGAGCGAATTGTGAAACGATTGGCCTTTCCAAAAACCCGAAGGCTTGTGAGCAACCGCCAGTTCAAGGCGGTCCTGGACCAGGGCCGACGGGCAGGCAACAGCGTGCTGACCCTGTATGCCGCCGAAAATGGCTGCGGTTATCCACGCCTGGGCATCTCTGTTGGCAAATCCGCCGGCAACGCCGTCGTCCGGAACCGTCTGAAACGGCTATTGCGGGAGGCCTTCCGGCAGAGCCAGGATCGCATCCCGCGGTCGTTCGATTACGTACTGATGATCTCGCCGGCCCTTTCTCGCCGGTTGAGGCGGCCGGAGGAGCAGGCGGTCCTGAAATCACTGACCCTGGACCGAATCCAAAAGGCGTTCCTGTCGCTCCTGACGACGCTCTTTGGCACAGCCCCGGAACGCGACGATTGGACTGCGAATGACCCAGAACGATGAAAACGCGCTAATCCCTATAGGCCAGGCGGCGAAAAAAGCTGGCGTTTCGACGCAGTCTCTGCAATATTACCTTATGGTCGGGCTATTGGAGCCGACCCAGGTAACATCGAGCGGCCGGCGAGTGTTCGACGCGAAGGCCATCGAGCGGATCCGGCTGATCAAGAGGCTCAACGAGAGCGGCTATCCGTTGCGGGCCATTCGTGAGCTGTTCATGGAAGGACGATCATGATTTACGATTTTCGATTTGCGATTTACTATTTGACGCCTGCGGCGCCGGTCGTTTGGTTTGACCGTGCTCAAAGGTAAATCGTAAATGGTAATTCGTAAATGGTAATTCGAAAGGGTTGTCAGTGAGTGATTACGAAAGCGCGCAAAGGCGGCGCGATGTTATCGTAGGTCTCTTCGTGATCATCGGATTGGCGGCACTCGGATGGATGGTCTTCAAATTCGGGGATCTGCCCACCGCCATCAGTCGGGTGCGGTCCTTCGAGGTCTATGTGCGGTTCCCCACGGCGCCCGGCGTGCAAAAGGACACCCCCGTGCGATTCGCCGGGTACCAGATCGGCCGGGTCACCCAGGTGATGCCCCCCGCCATTCTCTCCGACGACCTCGGACGCAAGTACCATCAGACCAGGGTCATCCTCAGCATCAACAAGCGGTACACGGATATTCCCTCGAACGTGGAAGTGAAGTTGATGACCCGAGGCCTGGGAAGCAGCTACATAGAGTTGGCGGTGGATCCCAACAAGTTGCCGGCGCCGCCCAGGGATCCCAACCGGCCGGAGACCCGCTTCCTGGTGAACGGCATGGAGCTGCAAGGGTCCTCAGGCGTGACCAGCGAGTTCTTCCCGGAGGCAAGTCAGAAGAAGCTCGACAAGCTCGTCGATGGCATCAATACGTTCGTTGCCAACGCCAATGACATCCTCGGGGACCCCAACAACAAGCAGAACATCCATGCGACGCTGGCCAATCTCACCGACGCCTCTCATGATTTTTCCGTCGCCATGGAAGAGGCTACAAAGACGATGGAGGACACCCGCAAGGCGATTGAGGAGTTCCGGCAACTCACCGCAGCCGGGGCCGAGACGCTCAAGGGCGTCGATGACAAGGCGGAGCGGCTGGTGGCGTCCCTGGTGAACACCAGCGCCGAGATCGGCCGGGCCATGTCACAACTGCGGCTGGCCGGGGAGAAGGTCAACGCCGGAGAAGGCACCGCCGGCAGACTGATCACTGATGCCCGGTTGTACGAAAGCCTCGTCGAAACCACGTTCCAACTGAACGTGCTGCTCAAAGACCTCAACGAGATCATCAACAAAGTCAGCGAAAAAGGCCTGCGGTCCGTCTACTGAGCGGAGTCCTGATGACAGGGCCCGCACTGAGCGGGACCTGCCTGCGGCCGACCGATACCCGCCTCGACATGACAGGTCGCACACGAAGGTGCCGCATGGGCAGGGACCAGATGAAACCGCGTCCGGACGCTCGTGACGGCCGACTTCACCGGCTTCCAGTTCCCCTGGCCGTGGCAGTTCTCGCAATCCGACCCGACCGTGGAAGCGTGCGGGTCGCCGTGACAGCCGCTGCAACCCCGCGCGACGTACTCCATGACTGGTCCCCGGTCGTTGTGACATCGAAGGCAGGCAGCGTGCGCATGGGCCTCCTCCAAGCGATACCCCGTCCTTCTTTCGTGATCGAAGGAGAGATCGTGGCGCACACCCCCCCAGCCCTCTCCAACATGGCAAATGCCGCAGTCACCCGGGAATGTCCGATGCGGTGGAACCGGGCCCCACTGCTCGCTCCAGCCGCGCCTCGGTGGTCCCAGGCGGCAACTGAGAACGACCAGGACGACGACCATGATGAGCGACCCCGCACAAGACAATCTCCGTTTTCGAATGCCACTCATAATTCACCAGGCAAAACGCACGCCCAATTCAAACAGTGTCGATCTCACATCATCCCCCTCGAAGTACGTAGCCCCGCCGAACAGGCTCCACTGGCGGGAGATACGTCCATCGAGACCGATAGAGAGATAGCTCAGCGTGATGTCCTCGGCTTGTGTGTCCGTCTGGAGCACGCGGAATCCCGCCGCAGGCTGCACGAGCACCGTTCCCTGATTCAGCGGCAGATGTGCGGACACCCGGCAGCCATAGCCGTCGTCCTCGTAGGCGATCAGGTTGTACACGGCGACTGTCACACTGGCATCCTGCCAGTCGCCAAGCCCGCCGCGGGTCACGCCCACCTGCCAGCGAACGTCGCCGTCGACCGTGTCCGAGTCGATGTATCCCACCTCCTCAGAGAACCGCAGGCGCCCCGGCAGATTCTGGCTGCTGCCGATCCAGTACCGCCAGTACCCATCATCGAAGAACCGCTCGTCCTGGAATGGCAAAAGGTCCCGCTCCGCCTGGTGGTCCGGCCGTTCCCAGTGATCCACGCCGGCCCGAAGCGCCAGGAACGAGGAAAGCTCGGAGACGGCAGATACGTTCAATTGCGTCAGCCTCGTCCCCATTTGCGTCTCCGACGCCCCAATGTCGAAATCCACGGCCGCCGTCGAGTAGAGCGTGAAGCCCCGCCCCAGTCCGGCACGCTGGTCAATCAGCAGCGCGAGACGGTCGAAGCTGCCGTCGTAGTACGAGTTCAGTAGTCCAACCGTCCCCGAGTAGTACTGCCCGTCGCGAGGGCCGGTTCCGTATGCGGCATAAGGTACGACGAGCGGCTCATCCACCGATCCATCGAGGTCGACCCGGTTCGGCTTGAGTCCTCCGACAACGCCGATGCGGGCATGTTCTCCCTGATGTGTCTGCCCCTGCAGGCCATCCACGAACCCGATCCCCGGCAACTCATACGGCACGAACCGTCCGAACCTCAGGAACCCGTCCTCGCCGATGGGCCGCTGGAGCATCGCACGGTAGAGGTCAAAGTGCGGCTCCTGGTAGTCGGGATGAGAAAGGAATGCGTCTCCGTCGCGGTACCGCATATCGCCCGACCACTCGAAGTTCCACGGCGAGCCGCCAATCCGGTCCATGCCGCCGGAGGAACCGACGCGGGTCACCGAATAGTCCAAGTCACCCTCGGAATCGGTCTGGAACATCTGGCGGATTTGGACACGCCCGTGGGACGTGGATCGTGGCCTCGGCGTCTCCGGCCCTCGCGGCATTGGAGCCAGCAGCGGGACAAATTCCTCCTGGCGGCCAGACCCGGTTGGCGACTCTGAAGATCCATTCGGATCTTTTGGCTTTGCCCGCGTTTTCCCGGCCTGCTGGGGCGACTCTTGCGGAAAGGTCACCCTGACGATCCCGCCGGCAAGTCTCTCGCCGCCCCGATACGCCGCCAGGCGCAGCAGGGCCGATTGCTTCTCTGCGGACAGGACCTCGAACCCGAATGTCCGTCCGTCATCAAGCTGAAGAGTGCCCGACAGCCCCGATCGCAGCCCCTGCTCGGTCCCGATATCGACGTACACGCTGTCCCGTGCCTCAAACGTGATCCGCCCTTGCACCATGGCCTCCGCCGCAAAGGTCCGGGATGCGACGGCGGACAAGGCCGCAACCGCCGCAAGAACCAGCCATTCATGTTTGATTGCTGCTGTCTTCATGAATTCCCGGGAGCCGGATGGAGTCCGCGCTGCAGCCGGTCACACCTGCCTCAGTGTTGCCCGGTAGGATGACATTGATAGCACGCCTGCGAGTTGTAGCTGTACCCGGACACGTCCGCGTGTTTCCCGTTCGTGTCGGCCGCCGAGTGGCAGCCCACGCAACTGAAGCTGCTCGTACTGCCGGTGGTATGACACTCCACGCACGACCGATCGTGCGAGCCCGACAGAGGGAACGTATGTCGAAACGTGGACGGGAGCCACGCGGTTGTTGTGTGGCATTGCTGGCAAGTCTGTGGGAAGCCAAGCGACGTGTGGTCCGGCGCCCCCTGATAGTCCGTCGCATGACACGAATAGCAGTTGGAGGGAAGGGGATCGAACCTGCCGTTTGTATGACAACGAGTGCAATCCAGGCCGGCGTGGGCGCCCATCAGGGGAAACGCCGTGTGGTCGTATCGCGCCGGGGTCCAGGCGGCGATGCTGTGGCACTGCTCGCAGGTATGGGGGAAGCCCTGAGCCACATGGCCGGGCGCCGTCTGATAGTTGGCGGCGTGACAAGAGTAGCAGTCCGAAGGGATTCGCCCGAGGACGCCGCTCGTATGGCAGCGGATGCAGTCCAGTCCCGCATGCCCACCTGAGAGCGGGAAGAAGTCGTGACGCACAAATGCCCTCTCCCAGCCGAGCGGCATGTGGCAGCGCTGACAATCCGTCGTCCATCCGCTGGCGGCGTGATCCGGCGAGGTGGCGCGCGCCAGGTCCGCCCGGTGGCACAGGTCACATTCGACGGGAGCCCCGCGAAATTGGCCGGCAGCGGCTCCAGGGTGACAGCTCTCACAGGGCGCCACCGCGTGAGCCCCGAACAGTGGAAACCGCGTCCGGGCATGCTCGGCGATCAGTCCAGTCGGCCGCCAATTGATCTGCTCGTGGCACCGCTCGCAATCCAGGCCCAGAGACGAGGTGTGCGGATCAGGGTGACATCCTCCGCAGCCCCGAGCGGCAAAGGATACCACCGGGCCGCGATCGTTGTGGCATCGCAGGCATGACGCCCACGCGTGCGCGCCCTTGAGCGGATGCCCCGTCTGTTTCTCATGATCGAAGGAGAAGTCCTTGCGCAGGATGTCCCATCGGTCGGTGACATGGCAGATTCCGCAATCGCCGGGAAATGTCGTATGCGGCACGAGGGGTCCCCATCGGCGGCTCCACCCCTGCCTTGGTGCGTCCAGCCTGCAATTGACCAGAGCCGCCGCCGCCATCGTCGCGAGCAGTCCGCCAAGCAATATTCCGGGCCCCTTGTTGTTTTGCCTCACCATAGCCACCGTGACAATTGAGGAATCGGGCAGCATCGTGTACGCAGACCACACCCCATTGTTCTCTCTTATCGGATTTCAAGAGGCTTGACTGTGAGAAAGTGAGACAAATCAGGCAGTGGACCTCAACTTTGCAGCGGAGGTCTTGCGAAATACCCCCAATTGTCCCGGAGTATCCGGCCGAGCGTTTCAGTCTACGGCACGACCACAACAGTCTGATCTATCGCGGGGGCCGTGGCGGGAAACCGAACTGTGGCCGCACCAACGGAAGCTTGCACAAAATACTCCATGTCGCGACCGGAGATTCGATTCGCGGGAATCTGCGCCGAGTACACTCCGCGAGCGACGTGCTGCAAGGGTATGGTCTCGAATTCGCCTTGGCCGAGTGGCCGCCAGTGGACTTGGGCTTTCTCGGGCGTGTCAGAACCAATCACGATCACCTTCAGCCGCAGATCCTCCCCTGCCGTCAGGCTCGTCCTCGCGGTCGGTACGATCATTCGGGCCGGACCGTCATAGGACAGCGGCAGGCTTGCATCCTCCGGCAACTTCTCGCCGAGAATTTTGGCCAGCTCTTCGCCGGGCTTGATGAGCAGATTCGGCAGCAAGTGCTGTTGCCAGTTGGCCACCGTGCCCATGCCGCCGGTGGTCGTGATCGCCGCCAGCAGGAACTGATGCGCTTCACCGACATGCCTGATCAACTCACGCCGGATCGGCAAGGCCTTCTCACGGGCAAGCTCCTTCTGCTTGCCGGGATCGCTCTCTTTCTTGACTTCTTCCATTACAGCGTTGAATCGCGCCCACGTACAGTTGACCTGCCCTGTCGCTCTGAGGTAGCGGAAGTTGTTGAGCCAGAAGTCGAAGCGTTCGAGATTGCCGGCGCCTGTGATCTTCGGGCGCAGCGCCGCCATGTCGTCGACAAATGCGTACTCCTTCTCGACCTCGCTCCAGGGCCTTGGGTCCGGCTGGATTCCGCCGGGGCCATCGACCCATGTGGACGGCCGAGGCAGGTACGAATCTCGCTTCTTGCCTATTCCCATATCCGACCCGCCATCAAGTATGATAAACAGCTTGGCGATCGGCTCGGCCACCTCCTCCCCGAACTCGGCCTTCGCCCAGTCGCGGTAGAAGTCCTGCGTGGGCAAATCGCGGGGCCGGCCATCCGCATTCGACGGCGCCATGTCGGCCTCATAGCCCTCGACGGCAGGCCCGCCGCAGTTGATCTTGCGAGTGACGCCCGGCCCTTCCACCGTGAATGCGGCGACGCACGGGAACTCCACGATGCTGTCAAACAGAATCTCAAGCATGCCGTCGGAAACCTTCTCGTCGGGGAAGGTGTAATCCAGCGCGCGGTTCTTACCGACCGCGGCGAAGATGTCGAGATTGTCGATGACCTTGCGGCCCTGCAGGGTCACGCCAAAGACTCGTTTGCCCACCTCGGCGTAATGTGGCTCGCAGAACTGCAGACGCACGGCGTATGTCCCGTTCGGCACCTTGAGCCGATACGCTCTCACGTCCCATGTGACCGTCTGGTAGAGGGCATCCTGCTCCGTGTCGGCAATCGGGTTGTTGGGGAACGCGGCGACATTGCCGCCCTCCCGCCCTTCCATGCGCTTCGGATCGGGGATGGGGACCTCCTTGCCTATGTACGGGTTCCAGGGCTTCTGTTCCCAGGCGGCTTTGGCCAGCGCCGAGACGTTGGGTCCGAGGATCCGCGTGCGCCAGTGGATCCCGAGCAGGCCGGAGCAGCCGTAGGCGAGAGCATCGGCGGCATCGCGACGCATCCGACCCACCCAAAGCTGCGGGATGAGCAAGGCCGGATCGTCCTCCATCCAAGGAATCGCCCAAGTGGGCCGGCCTTTCACACGCGAGAAGCCCACCTCAACCGGTGTGAAACCCACCTGGCGGTTGATGCAGCTCATCGGCATGTCCTTGGGCAGGGAGTTGTCGAACAAAGCTCGGTCCTTCGGCGGACCGAGCACCCAGCCGCACGTGGCGAGCGTGAACGGTGATTTGACATTCTTCACCGCCTCCATGGCCGCCTTGAAGTCCGCGACCGTCGACGCAATCTCCTCGTCCTTCGGATTGCCCCACGTCCACGATTCGGGCGTCCAGAACCAGTAGTAATCGAGCGGGTAGGCCTTCGCGATCCGCTGGAACATCCCCTCATAGACCTCGCGAACCACAGCCGGATCGGCGGGGTCCTTGCCCATGCTCTTGATGCGTTCCTTGACGACGTCCGGGATGATCAGCGGTGTCTCCGTGCCCACGCACGTCCGCACGCCAAGCGTGTGAGCGTACTCGAAGGCCTGCCGAAGTACCTCGCCCGTGCGGTTGAAGACGGTGTTCCTGTCCTCCGGCGTCGTCGGCCAGGGCATCGCGCCGTCCATCACCTCCGGGCCGTAATCGTCCCGCTCGAACAACTGGGCCGTACCGAAGGAGAAATCGCTCGTCTTGCGGGCCACATAGCCCCAGTTGCCACGAAGCGTGTTCTGATAGCTCGAAGGCGAGCTGAGGCGGACGGTGCCGTCCGGATTCACATCCTCTTTCAGCCCGATCCAGACGGTAGGCTCCGGGCCGACGCCGCCCTGCGGGTACGTGTGCAGGCCGATGAAATTCATCCGCAGCTTGGGAAGCTGGGCGATGATCGCCTTGTAGTCGTCGGTGTTCCACCAGTCGGGCCCCTCCGGGAAATCGTGGAAAGGCTGGATGCCGCGAGTTTTGAACAGCGGCTCGCCCCGATCCTCCAGGTCCGGCAACGTCAGAACCATCTTCTCATCCGGCACGACATCGCCATGCAAATAGAACCGCACGCCCAGATGCTCGGCCAATCGATACGCCCCGTAGAGCGTGCCGACCGAATCGCCGCCAACGACGAGCAGTGCCTTGCGCCCGCCCGCATTACCGAGGGAAACCGTCTTCAGCAGGTACTGCTCCGGTTTGAGCGATGCAACTGACCCGGCCAGTTGAGCATCATTCCTCATCGCCCTCTTGATGAGAGGCCGCCCGCTGTGCCCGACGATGATCAGGTCCCCATCCGACGGCAGCCGACGGGCGTTGGAGGCGATGGGCACGAGGGCATCCGTCCGCAGGTAGAAGTAACGGCGAATCTCCTTCGCGGCCAGATGCTCGCACAACTCAGGCTCTGCAGGCTCGATGATCGTGACCGGCCCTGCCGCCAGGCACGCATTGGGGCCGAACAACAGGGAGAGAAGAACGACAAGAAGCGGAACGACGGAATACTTCGGCTTCATAACGAGCCCTCCGGATTTACAATTTGCCGTCTACGACTTACAATCTGCCGGGTGGGTGGCCCAGAACCGTAACGATCAAACGTCGATCCTAAATGGTAAATCGTAAATGGTAAATAGTAAATGACAAGGGCAATCCTGGATTGTTATACCGATGAGCCGGCGGGGCTAGGCGTCCCGCCGTTCGTAGGGGTCTGGCCCCGCTACGTGGCCGGATTGTATGAAGAAGAGCCGACCTATCTGACGATCGATGACATCCGACTCGTCCGATATGTCGAATCGGTCCCCAGGGTCGTGATCGACCCACCCGCGGGACGGACGCACATTGAGGTGCTCAACCACACTCGCAGCTACGAGGAAATCCGGCGGGTCCTGGAGAACACCGAGGAACTGGTCCTCATCATCGGCGTGCAGACGCCCGGCAAGTACCTCAGCGCCCGGCCGGGGACGCCGCGAGAGGCCAGGAAGTTGCTGGGATCGTTCCCCATGCGCAAGGTCCTGACCGGCCCGGTCCTGACCGGCGGCACGCAGTTCCGCGGCGGCTCTCGCCCACAAGTGCCTCAGGCCGAAGATTTCGACGAGCTGCGCCCTTTCGCGTTCGAGACCTACGAGGAGCTTCAGCCTTATGCTCTCAAAGGCGCCCACCTGATCTCGCAAATGCCCCGGATGGAGAACCGAATCGTTGAGATCGAGACTGGGCGGGGCTGCCCCCGGCAAACAGGCTGCTCGTTCTGCACCGAGCCGCTCAAACACACGGTCCAGTGGCGAACGAGCGATCTGGTCATCGAGGAAGTGAGAACTTTGATGTCACTCGGCGCCAGGGCCTTCCGGCTGGGCAAACAGTCGTGCATCTACAGTTACGAAGGCGGCGATCCTCAGAAACTGGAGGCGATGCTCGCGGGTGTGGCGGCACTCAAGCCCGCTGTCTTGCACATCGACAATGCGAATCCCCAGATGATCGACGAGCGGCGAACAGAGCTTTTCGTCAAGTACCTGACGCCGGGCAGCACTGCCGCCATGGGAATCGAATCCTTCGACCCCGAGGTCACGCGGGCGAACAACCTCAACTGCCCCTACGACATGGCATTCGAGGCAATCCGTACGGTTAATCGTATCGGCGGATTCCGAGGCGAGAACGGCTGTCACGCCTTGCTACCGGGGATCAACATCCTGCTCGGCCTGGCCGGCGAAACCGAGCAGACGCTGGAGAAGAATTTCGCCGCCCTGAAGCGCATCCTCGACGAGGGACTTCTCATCCGGCGGATCAACATCCGCCGCGTCGTGCCGTTCCCGGGGACCGCACTGTATGAACAGGCCGGCCAGAAATACCTCCGCCGGAATCAGAAATACTATACCCCCTGGATCGAGAAAGTCCGCCAGGAGATCGACATTCCCATGCTCCAGAGGCTCTTCCCCATCGGGACCGTGCTGAAGGACCTGTGCAGCGAGGTCCACAACGGCAACACCACCTTCATGCGGCAGATCGGCAGCTATCCCATCGTCGTGGCGGTCTGGGAACGTCTCCCGTTGAACGAATTCTTCAACGTTCGCGTCATCAGCTACATGCGCCGCAGCCTCCTCGCCGAGCGGTTGACGTAATGGGATTTGCCGAGTAACGTACCGGGTACGATGTCGATCTGCCTGAGCCAAAGTGAGGGATGATATGACGAAACAGACCGCGGCAAACCGGACCCCATGGAATCTGCTGCTCACCATGGCCCTTGCGATGCTCCTTGCCGGTTGTGCCGGCCAGCGAAAGACCGTGGTCGAATCGAACGAGCACGCGGGCTGCAGGACGCTCTATCTGGGTGAGCCGATGGCTCTGGCCGCCCAAGCCATCGTCCGTCGGCTCGACCCTGCACAAGATTACCGCCCCTGGTTCCTGCTCAGAGGTCAGGGTGGCGTGCCGACAACGCCGGAGCACGCGAGTTGGGATCTCGGCGACATGACCGGGCGATACCTGGAGGGGCTGATCCTCACTCGCCGGATGGGCGTGTGCCGGCCGGAATTCTCCGTGGCCGAGGGACGATTGGGCCGCTACCTGCTCAAGCTGCTCGGCCCCGACGGCCTGGTGCATGACCCGAACACCGGGGCCGTGGACCACTCCTTCTCCCAGGGCAGTGCACTATACGGGCTGCTCGCGTGGTTTGAGGATTCGGGCGACCCTGCGATCCGTACTGCAATCGAGCGGCTGATCAGCGGGCAACTCGCACGCATGGAGCGGCAAGGGGATCAGCTTGTGGATGAAACGGTGAAGCTGGAGCAGGCTTCGGGCAGCCATCTCGCCGGTTACCAGATCTGGCCGATCATTCACTTCTATGAGCTGACCGGCTACCACGACGCTCTGACATTGGCCGAGGGGCTCACACGCTGGGCCATGACCGACCCCGTGCTCGGCCCGAACGGGGAGATCACCAAGGCCCTCTCGTGGGAGGGGCACATCCATTCCTGGCTCGAAACGCTCGCGGGCTGCGTCCGCACGGCGAGGAATTCGTCCTCGCTCGACCGCGAACAGACTGTCCGCCGCTGCCGGGCCACGTATGACTGGGTGCAGCGCACGAACACAACATCGTTCGGCTGGATCGCCACGTTCCCGACGCACGGCTCCTGCGAGACATGCGCAATCTCCAGTGCGATCCGGCTGGCCCTGGAACTGGCCGCGACCGGCCACGTGGAGTACCTTGATGATGTGGAGCGGTTCGTCCGCAACCAAGTGGTCGAAGCCCAATTTCGCGATCTCAGCGCCTACAGCGGCGGGCCCCAGCCGCCCACGCCCCTGCTGCTCGGCTGCTTCGACAGCCAGTCTCTGCCCGGCGGCCACCTCGGCACGCGCGGCGGTGAAGACGTGGGCACGGTCGAAGGCTGCTGCCTCAATGGCGGCATGAGAGCCCTGGCCCTGGCGTGGAGTGCCATCCAGATGTTCGACGAATCGGGCTTGACGGTCAATTTCGCCTTGAGCATGAGCGGTCCGGCAGGCCGGATCGTCAGCTACCACCCGTTTGAAGGCCGGGTTGACATCACTCCGCAATCCCCCGGCGCGGTGCGCGTGCGCCTGCCCCGATGGGTAAAGCCTGAAGATGTCACCGTGTTCGTCGGCGACACGGCCGCCTCTGCGAAATACGAGAACAGCTACGTCGTGCTGGCTCACGTGCCCGCCAAGACGCGGGTCTCCGTGCGCTACCCCCTGCGAGAGCTGACGGAAAATGTCCTGGCGGGTGGCCAGAACTGGCGAATCCAATGGAGAGGCGACACAGTTGTCGACGTCAGCCCGTCGCAGGGACGCGAGCCGACTTACCGGGATCGGCTGAAGCCTGCGGTCCGTCAATTCCTGACCGCGTCAGACTTCGCGTTCCCCGACACCTATGAGCTCCAGGACGCGGCCCGCCTGGGCGCGATGAGTATGCTGGCGAGAATGGACCTGCAGCGCGGCGGCCAACCGTTCTTCCGTATATACCCGTTCGCCAATCCGCCACGAGCCGAACACGAGAAATGGGATGATGGTGACATGACGGGCCGATACACCGAGGCGCTGATCATGGCCCGGCGCATGACGGGCATTCCAATGGACCCGCGAGAGAACATCCTGCACACGTATCTCGCGGGCCTGTTCGATCCCGCCGACGGCCTGTGCTACACGCAGGGCACGGAGTGGACGCCCCGCCGAGCCTGTCTGTTTAGCCAGTCCACCGCGATGCTCGGGCTGCTCGCCTGGCACCGTGAGACCGGCTCGCCCCAAGCCCGCCGGCTGCTCGACCGTCACGCGGATGGCCTGATGCGTTTGGCCGTGGATCGGGGCGACTATGTCTATTTCCCGAAATACGAATTCGATGGCCGGCAACTTGTCGATGAGCCGAAAGGCAAAGATGCGCCGCCCTGGTACGGCGGGCGCCTGATCCTGCCGCTCGTCGAGTATTGGCAACTCTCCGGACGCGATGACGCTCGCGCTTTCCTGGAGAAGCTGATCCGCTATCCAACACAGGTCAGCAGCTTCATCAAGCCCGACGGCGAAGTCGAGCAAGGCGAAGGCTGGTGGGGACATCTGCATTCGACGATGGACATGGCCGCGGGCATCGCCGAGTTCGGCCGGCTCACGGATCGCCCGGAGTTGGTCGCGTGGGCCAGGCGAGTCTATGACTGGATCGGCCGCACGCATACGACGCGGTATGGCTGGGTCGCCGACGTGTCCGGCGGCCACATCTGCGAGTCCTGCGCGATCGCGTCACGCATCCGCCTGGGCCTTGTACTCTATCGCGCAGGCGCTGGCGATCCCTTCGGCGAAATCGACCGGCACCTCCGCAATCAACTTCTCGAAAGCCAGTTCATGGACCTTGACTTCCTCGCCCCACTCGCACCGCAGACGCCGCGCACCGACAGGGCCACGTACGCCGGCATCGACCGTATGATCCGCGGCACCTTCCAATGCTGGGGCACTGCTAACGATCTCATCGGCCATGATGACATCGAAGGCTGTGGCGCCGGCGGCGGCGTGCAGGGATTAGCGCTGGCCTGGAACGCGCAAACCGAATGGCGCGACGTCCCAGGCGGGAAGGAACTGCGCATTCACCTGCTATTCAATCGTACCGTGCACGGCCCAGCCGAAGCGCAACTCACGTCCGGCACGCCCATCGCCGCCCAGGTATGGAGCTGGCTGCCCCATGAGGGCCATGCCGCCGTGGTCGCCCATCAGCCGCTGGCCCGGCTGGCGCTGCGCCTGCCCGACGGGGCGGACCCGAATAGCGTGCGCGTGCAGCAGCGGTCTTCGCCCGCCGAGATGGATGGGCGTTACGTGATCATTCCCGGCGTCAGGGCCGGTGAGAGAATCGATGTCCTGTTCCGGCTCAGGGAATATGAAACCGTCGAAACCGCGGCCGGCGTCCGCTACCAGGTCCGCTGGAAGGGCAGCACCGTGCTCGGTCTTGAGCCCAAAGGCTCCAAGGTGCCGCTCTACACCCGCCGAGCCTCGCTGCGAGAAGACAAGACGCCGCTGTGCCCGCCGCGGTATCCGTGATTGAGGCGGATGAGTGAATTCAACCCTCAGACAGGAGGATGAGATTATGGAACGAGAGATGGGTCGATGCCGCATGTTGATCGTTGTCTGCACGGCGTGTCTGGCAGCCACGACCTTCGCGCAGACACCGCTGCCGGAGGGTGTCCGGGCGGTCTGGGATATGTCCAAGGCGTACCATGAGAACCGACGCCGACCCGCGAGCGGATCTGCATCAACGGGCTCTGGCGATGGCAGCCCGCGGAGGCGCAGTCGCGAACAGGTGCCCGGCGGCGAATTGGGGCTATTTCAAGGTCCCCGGATGCTGGCCCGGCATCACCGACTACATGCAGAAGGACTGCCAGACGGTCTACGCTCACCCGAGTTGGGCAAGCCGCAGGCTCAGTGACGTCACGGCGGCCTGGTATGAGCGGGAGATCGCGATTCCCGCCGATTGGGCCGAGCCGTCGCATCGCGCTCTCCGTCGAGTACCTGAATTCCTATGCGGTCGTGTACGTGGATGGCGCGAAGGCGGGCGAAGTTCGGTTTCCCGGAGGCGAGGTGGACCTCACCTCGGTGTGCCGGCCGGGCGACACGCACAGGCTCAGCCTGCTCGTGGTCGCCATGCCGCTCAAGGGCGTCATGCTCTCCTACACGCGACAGCGCCTCGGCCCGGGAGGTCAAGGGCTCCGTGGCGCGGCGCGGCTTGTGCGGCGATGTCTACCTGGTCGAGCACGCCGTCCGGGCCGCGCATCGCCGACGTGAGGGTGGACACGTCGGTGCGCAAGCGGGAGATCACGTTCGACGCGGCGGTCGAGGGACTCGCCGCGGACGCGCAGTACGCCCTTCGCGCGCAGAGTCACTGAAGGACGGCCGCAGCGTCAAGGAGTTCACCAGCCGGCCGTTCCGTGGCGAGCGATCTCAAGGAGGGCCGTATCGCGTTCACGGAGAAATGGATGCCCGACAAGCTCTGGGACATCCACACGCCGGAGAACATGTACGATCTGGAGGTCTCGCTGCTGGACGCCGGGGGCGAGCGTGCTGGACACCGCCTGGACCGATGCGCTTCGGGTTCCGCGAGTTCTGGATCGACGGCCGGGACTTCTACCTCAACGGCACGCCGCATCTTCCTCTCGCGCCGTGCCGCTGGACAATGCCCAGATCGGCGCGGCGCTGGCCACCTACGAGGCCGCGCGCGAGAGCCTGCGAGCGGCTCAAGAGCTTCGGCATCAACTTCGTCTACACCCACAACTACGGCTGCGAGCCCGGCTCGCACCTGGGCTTCGCGGAGATCCTGCGGGCGGCCGATGACGTGGGGATGCTCGTCTCCTTCTCGCAGCCGCATTTCAGCCACTACGACTGGCAAGCCGCCGACGCCGACCGGAACAACGGCTACGCCCGCCATGCGGAGTTCTACGTCCGCGCGGCGCAGAACCATCCGTCCGTCGTGATGTACTCGATGAGCCACAACGCCACGGGCTACAACGAGGACATGAACCCGGACATGATCGACGGCATCCAGGACGCCCGCGACACGTGGGCCATGAGGAACGTCAAGCTCGCCCTGCGGGCGGAGGCGATCGTCAAGCGCCTGGACCCCGGCCGCATCGTCTATCACCACGCCTCGGGCAACCTGGGCTCGATGCACGCGATCAACTTCTACCCGAACTTCGTCCCGATCCAGGAGACTGTCCGACTGGTTCGAGCACTGGGCGACGCAGGGCGTCAAGCCGGTGTTCACCTGCGAATACGGCGCGCCGTTCACCTGGGACTGGACGATGTACCGCGGCTGGTACAAGGGCAAGCGGGAGTTCGGCAGCGCCGTGGTGCCGTGGGAGTTCTGCCTGGCGGAGTGGAACGCGCAGTTCTTCGGCGACCGCGGCCTTCCAGATCAGCGAGGCGGAGAAGGCGAACCTGCGCTGGGAGGCGAAGCAGTTCCGCGCCGGCAAGCTCTGGCATCGCTGGGACTATCCCGCACCAGGTGGGCTCGACGCGACTTTCGACGAGCGGTACCCGGTGTTCGCCATGTACTCTGACGGACAACTGGCGGGCGTTCCGCACCTGGGGCGTGTCGGCGAACTCGCCCTGGGAGCATCACATTCTGGTCAAGCTGCGGCCGGGCGTGGACAGGAACCGCCGGGAGCTGGTCCAGGTGGACTGGGACAACCTGCAGCGGCCGGGCTTCAGCCCCGACTACCAGGAGCAGCGATACGAGCGGATGGACCTGGCCTACGAGCGCACGGACTGGGTCCCCACCGCCGGCGGCACAGGCCCTGATCCGCAACAACCGGCCGCTGCTGGCCTACATCGCCGGCAAGCCCGCCCGCTTCACCAGCAAGGACCACAACTTCCTCGCCGGCGAGACGGTCGAAAAGCAGATCATCGTGATCAACAACTCGCGCGAGCCGGTGAGCTGCGAGTGCTCGTGGTCGCTGGCCCTGCCCGCAGCCGATAGCCGGCCAGAGCAAGGTCACCGTCGGAGACCGGCCAGCAGGCGCGGATACCGATGCGTTTCGACCTGCCCGGGACGCTCAAGCCCGGCCAGTACGAGCTGAGCATAAAGGCGGTGTTCGGTACAGGTGAGACCCAGGAAGACGACTTCACGATTCATGTCCTTCCCCGCCGGTCCCCTCCAAACATCGAGGGGAAAGTGGCGGTGTTCGACCCGAAGGGCGAGACGGTTGAACTGCTCAAGGCATGGGCATCCATGCTGACACCGCTGACGCAAAGGCGGACCTGGCGGCTTATGACGTGCTCATTGTCGGCAAGGCGGCCTTGACTGTGGACGGGCCGGCGCCGGACATCGGCCGCGTGCGGGAGGGGCTCAAGGTGCTCGTATTCGAGCAGACGCCGGAAGTGCTGGAGAAGCGATTCGGCTTTCGCGTGGCGGAGTACGGACTGCGGCAGGTCTTCTGCCGCGTGCCGGATCATCCTGCCCTCGCCGGACTTGCGACGGAGCATCTGAGGGACTGGCGCGGCGAGGCCACGATTCTGCCGCCGCGATTGAAATATGAGTTGAACCCAAAGTTCAACGGTGCGCCGACGGTGACGTGGTGCGGCATCCCGGTGACCCGCGCGTGGCGCTGCGGCAATCCCGGGGCAACGTGGCATCGGTCCTCATCGAAAAGCCTGCGTATGGCGACTTCCTGCCGATCGTGGACGGCGGATTCAGCCTGCAGTACAGCCCGCTCATGGAGTACCGCGAAGGCAACGGGATGGTACTGTTCTGCCAGATAGATGTGACCGGGCGGACGGAAACCGACCCGGCGGCACGGATATTGACCGCGAATCTCCTCGAATACGTCAGCGAGTGGAAGCCGTCGCCACGGCGAGAGGCCCTCTACACTGGCGAGCAGGCAGGCGCTGCGCACCTCCAAGCGGCGGGGCTTCAGCTCGGCACATACACCGGCGCGGAGTTGAAGCCGAGCCAGGTGCTGGTCGTAGGGCCGGGCGCCAGGGACCTCTCAGCGCACAGAGACGCCGTTCAGCGCGTTTCTCAAGGTGGGCGGCCACGTGCTGGCCATCGGCTTGCCCCAGGAAGAGGCCCGTGCGATGCTGCCTTTCAAGGTTTCGATGAAGCCGGCGGAGCACATCAACGCGTATTTCGAGCCGCCGGAGGCGAACTCACCGCTGGCGGGTATCGGGCCGGCGGACGTACACAGCCGCGATCCACGCACGGTTCCCCTGGTCGGCGGCGGCGCTGCAATCGTTGGTGACGGCGTGCTTGCCGTCGCCTCGGACGCCAACGTGGTCTTTTGCCAACTGGCCCCATGGCAGTTTGACTACCGCAATAACTTTGGGCTCAAGCGAACGTTCCGGCGGACCAGTTTCCTCGTGGCGCGGCTCCTCGGCAACCTGGGAGCCGGCAGTGAGACGCCCCTGCTGACCCGATTCTCCACCCCGGCGGCAAGCACCGAGCCCGGCCGCTGGCTACACGGATTCTACCTGGACGAGTCCGAAGAATGGGATGACCCCTACCGCTTCTTCCGCTGGTGATGCAGGCATCCAAAACTCCGCGTCTAATCTGCTTGCAGTCCCGGCCGGCTTGCGGTAATGTAGACAAAGGAGCATTTGAGCGTCCCTTGCCGCAACAGGACGGGGGCACGCATAAGTGCTTTGCATATAAGCCTTTGCGCCCGTAGCTCAGCAGGATAGAGCATCGGTTTCCTAAACCGGAGGTCGCAAGTTCGAATCTTGCCGGGCGCATCCTTCTCTCCTGCGATGACTTGCGCCAATTCGCAATCAGCCCTTCACATATCCCCTGAGGGACTCAGCAGACCGGAGATGCAACGATCCCGCCGCAAGGGCCAACCGGCCGAACTCAGGCAACCGGCGTCCCAGAAAATGGGCATTTTTCTCCGGGTGAATTTGGATTTTACATCAGCCGGGTTATATTTTACATGAGGGCGGCAATCCGAAGTAACGGTGTTCGGACGGACCTTCAGGGCGCGGTATAATGCCGCTCACTCGAATCAAGATGTCTCATGGCTCTTCACAACCTCTCTGAGAGTGCCCTTCTTATCACTCTGCCCCAGGAGCCGGACCGGAGCAGTGAGTTGGAAACCGCCGCACGGCTGACCACCCCCAGGGCAAACCGCCATGTCATCGTGGACTTCACACGGGTTGAGACCATGTCCTCGGTGACAATGTGCGGCCTGATTATCCTGAACCGGCTACTCAGCACAACGGGACGGCAACTGATCCTGTACTCTATCTCGCCCGGTATCATGGCCATCTTCAGGCGGGTGGGACTATCCAAGCTTCTTCAGTTCGTCGCGGACAAGACCGCCGCCCAGGAGTCTCTCGATCACAGAAGCTTCGTCCGGGGGATAATGGATGTGTGTTGTCATTCGTCTGAGGTGCGATGAACCTGACGTTGGGAAAACCTGTGTCTCTTCGGAGGCTGCTTGAAGGGGACACCAGAACCGCTTCTCTCAATGACACTT
Source organism: Sedimentisphaerales bacterium (assembly GCA_963708075.1). GTDB lineage: Bacteria > Planctomycetota > Phycisphaerae > Sedimentisphaerales > Anaerobacaceae > PLanc-01. Next base: position 448,631 of record OY970194.1, on the reverse strand, counting down.
ACGTGTCGGGAGGACAAGATGAAGACGCTAACCAAGCAGATGTGGGCGATGGTAGTCGCAGCCTTGCTGGCCGCTCTTCCAATGTCGGCAACCGCGGTCCCTACTCCCATGCACACCGCCGATACGATCTGGGGAAACCAGGCCTGGAGCGGCGTGGGATTGACGTTCAATGTCGTCGATCCGCGCGTCGAAGTCCTGGAACTCGGCGTGTACGACAGCGGAGCGGATGGCATAGCCGGCGAGGATACGCTCACGACCGTCCTGTTCGACGGGCAGCAAAACATGATTGCTCAGATGAGCTTCACAGCCGCCGATCCGGGCGTGTTCGATGCAGCGAGCAACTACCTGTTCAAGCCGTTGAGCACCCCGCTGTCGCTGACAGTCGGACAGTACACTATCGTCGCCTACGGCTTCTCGTCCGCCAATCCGGCGCACAACGGCTCATACGACGGACTCAGGCCAACATTCAATGGCGGCGGGATTCAGTTTCTCCAGTCTGTGTGGACGCTAACGGGCGCAGATTCAGCCCCCCTGTTCCCGGCACAGACGTGGGGTCCGGGCGCTCCGGACTTCTTCGATGGCCCGAACATGATCTATCAAGTCCCCGCTCCGGGAGCAGTCCTGCTCGGCGCCCTGGGGATGGGTCTCCTGGGTCATCTGCGCAGACGCAGAGTGTTGTAGGTCCGACTCTGCAGTGAAGTATCGTGAGGGCTGCAAGTTTCAGTTTGCAGCCCTTTTTGTTTTGGCATCTTCACCGGCCTCAGTTCCCGTCAGTCCTGCCCTTGTGCCCGGACCAGGGTCAAGACGGTTTGCCGAATGTGCTCCGGCAGCTTCGGCCATCGGTCCTGAATGGGTGCCAAGTCGAGGTTAAGAGGGGCGTTTTCGGCGTCTGGTGGGCCGGAGTCTGTGCCTCGCTCTTGCGGAATCGGCGTTCTTGAATCCGGGACGCGGATAGTACACTTCTTGCCGGGCGCAGTGAGGAAATGCTTGTACAGTGCCGGACGCGGGCATCGATGGCGTCGAGTTCACGGGCGAGGATCAATCGACCCCTGCTTCGGGGACGATGGGCTCCCACTGAATCCTGGCGGCGCCGAGGACCGTGCCGGTGGCGTAGGCCAGGTCCACGAGCGAGATCTGGTAATCCGCCAGTGCCCGAATCTCAGAGGTCTGGGCGTTGGCGAAATTGAATTGAGCATCGAGCACATTCGTGCTGGTGCTCATGCCCACCTCGAACTCCCGCTTCTCGGCCTCATACAGCCGGGCGTTCACGATCGTGTTCTGCCGGGCGGCCAGAATCCGCTGCCAGTTGGCCTCGACCTGGTCAATGGCGTTGAGGACCTCCAGTTTGATCAGTTCCTCACGGTCGGACCGCGTGGTGAGCCGTTGACGGCGCTGATAGATCGCCTGCCGCAGCCTGCTCTTGGCCGCCTGGTTGCCGAGGGGAACGAGCATCTGCAGGCCCAGGCGGTGGTTGACGAAGTCACTGCTGAAAAGCATGTCGAATGATTCATCGCGCGCTTCGCCGGTTCCGCCGATAATGTATGAGTAGTCGAGGGTAGCCGCGGGAAGTGTCTGGTTGCGTGCGAGATCCACGGTGCTGGCATCCTGGAGGAGCTGCAATTGCAATTCGAGCAATTCCATGCGGGAATCCAGGGCCTGCCGGGTAAGCCTTGCCTGCTCCAGATCATAGCGGACCGGATCCGGCTTGCTGGCTGGAACTACAATCGTTGGACTCTGAATACCCAGGCCTGCCTTGTTGATGACCCGCTTGAGCTCCCGCTCGCGGTCACGCAGGGTGTTCTCTGCCACGATGATCGCCTCCAATTGCTGGGCCACCCCTGATTCAGCGCGGATGATTTCCACCTGGGGCCGCTGACCGGCCTCGACGAGACGACGGGCCCGCTCAAGTTGGACCTGCGAGAGCTCATACTGCTGCTGGCGCACTTCCAGCTCCCGGCGGGCGGCGTAGAGACGCCAGTAGACGCGATCGATGGCCGCGAGAACAGTGATGACATCGAGCTTTGTCCTCGCGCTGACAATGTCGCGGTCGTAGGCCGCAATCCGGATGGAGTACGTATTCGCCCACTGCCCCGCGTTCCGCAGAAGCGGCTGACTCACAGAAACGGACAGTGAATTCTCATAAGATGGGTTGAAGGGTCCGTCCATGTCCAGATTCTTATTCCGGCTGTCGCCAAGGTCGAAGGTCACAGTACCGCCGGTCCGCAACGGCACCTGGACACCAAGATCGACTGCGGTGCTTTCATTCTGGGAGGTGGCCAGGATGGGGATGAAAACGGGGGGGTCGCCGACTTGCCTCGAACCCCCGGAAGGTATATCGGTCTTACGGAAATCGGCGTTGGCGAAGAAGGCCGACTCGAACGCGGCCTCTTCCTCGCTGAGCCGGGCGGCGGCGATAGTCGGACTGATCAGACTGGCCTTCAGTTGCAGGTTGTTCTCCAGCGCCAGGGCCCGACACTGTTCGAGCGACAATTCCATCTTCGTGGCCGGCGGCTCATTGGCGTCGGTCGGTGAGACTGTATTCGGTTCAGCCTTCTTGAGCTCCAGCGGCTTGATGTCGTAGATCTTCTCGCGAATCTCTTCGGCCTTGGCCGGCTCGTAGACGGCCGTATGTGACTGACAGCCCCCTGCCGGCAGGAACGCAAGAAGGCAAAAAGGCAGGAAGCAGGAAAGGTGCGAGGTCAGGAATGCGACAAGCAAAGATCTTACCGTCCTGCGTTCTTCTCTTCTTCCCTTCTGACTATTCATGCCTGAGCGCCTCAATAGGGTCCAACCGTGCGGCCTTGATCGCCGGGACCATTCCAAAGACGATGCCGACGAAACCGGCGAAGCTGAAGGACAGGCCGATCGCCCACAGGGGGATGTGCGCCAGGTCCAGCTTGACCTGCGGGATATTGGCGATGGCCATGGTCAGCAATTGGCCGAAACCGACGCCGACGAGTCCGCCGACGAAACAGAGCGTGATCGATTCGATCATGAATTGCGTGAGAATCGCCGAGCGCTTGGCGCCGACGGCCTTGCGCAGGCCGATCTCGCGGGTGCGCTCGGAAACGGAGACGAGCATGATGTTCATGATGCCGACGCCGCCGACGAGCAGGGAGATGCCGACGATGCCGCCGGCGACCATGGTGACAATCACGGCGATCTTGTTGAACGTCTGAAGGGCACTCTGGAGGGACTCGACGCGGAAGGTGTCCGGCTCGCCCGGCCGAATGCCGCGGGTGCGGCGGAGGAAAAATCGGATCTCCGCCTGGGCTTCCTCCAGGGTCTCGGCGGACTTGCCGGTGGCCATGGCCCACATGAACGGATCGCCGAGCTTATCGAGCGTTTTGAAGGGGATGAAGACCTCGTACCTCTCCTGGCCGGAGTCGCCGAAATTCATCTGCGGGCGGGACTCGATCACACCGACGATACGAAACGCATGATACCCGATGCGAATGGTTTCGCCAATGCAGTCATGATCGAGACGCAACTTGTCCCGCAGCTTCGGGTCGATCAGACAGACCTGGCGGACCTGCATATCATCGATCGGGGAGAAGACACGGCCCAGAACGACGGGCCGATGCTCAATCTGATGGAAGTCCGGCTCAATGCCCTGGACCTCCACGCGATCCACCGACTGTTCTCCAAATTTGACGGTGCGCCACCCGACGCCGCCCACGCGACTGAGCACCGCAACCGAGGGGCAGTGTTCGAGCAGATCGTCCATCTGCTCCGGTCGAAACCGCATCTGCCACCAGCCCGCGTGGCGATTGCGACCGGTGTCGGGGACGCGAGGAGAGATGAAGATGGTATTGGTCCCCAGAGTCTCGACCTGGGTCAGGATCTTGGCCTTCAGACCGGTCAGTGCGGCGATGACAGCGGTCACCGAGGCAACACCGATCACGATGCCCAGGGTCGTCAGCACGGATCGCGTCTTGTTCACCCAGATCTGGCCCAGGGCCAGGTAGATGCTCTGGTAGAACAGCCGGAAGAAGGCCAGGAATATTCCGAGGATGGTCTTGAGTATGGTGAGCACAGGTTTCATTTCGTCACCTTCCCGAGCACGGCAGTCAATTCGAGTCTGCGGGCCTGGTCCTCCTCGGTCGTCATATCGGTGAAGATGCGGCCGTCCTTCATCCGGATGATCGCGCTTGGCATGCTGGGCGACGCTCTCCTCGTGGGTCACCAGGATGATCGTCTGGCCCTCGGCATGGAGCTGATCGAACAGGGCAAGGATGTCCTCGCTGGTCTTGCTGTCGAGGTTGCCGGTGGGCTCGTCGGCCAGCAGGATGCTCGGTTTGCAGATCAGGGCGCGGGCGATGGCGACGCGCTGCTTCTCGCCGCCGGAGAGCTGGTTCGGCCGATGCTTGATCCGATCGCCCAGCCCGACGCGCTGGAGCATCTGGGTGGCGCGTTTGCGCCGTGACCACCAGCCGTCGCGCGAGTAGATCAGGGGCATCTCCACGTTTCTGAGCGCGTTGGAGCGGCTGAGCAGTTCGAAGGACTGGAACACGAATCCGATCCGCTCATTGCGGACGCGGGCCAGGGCGGCGTCGCCCATGCCGGTGGTATTCTCGCCGTCCAGGTCGTACCGGCCGCTGGTCACCCGGTCCAGGCAGCCCAGAACGTTCATCAGCGTGCTCTTGCCGGAGCCGGAGGGACCCATGATCGCCACGTACTCGTTCTCGCGCAGCTCCAACGTTACGCCGTCCAGCGCGTGGATGCGCTCGACGCCCACCTTGTACACGCGCATCACGTCTTCAAGCTTGATTACGACTCTGTCAGACTTTGTGTGCATCGTTCACGTCGTTGATATCTTTGGCGCCCTTCTTTTTGGCCTCTTCCTCGGCTTTGGCTTCACGCTCATCCTTGATGACCTGATCGTGCTTGAGCTTCTCCAACTCCTTGTACGGCCCGACGACGACCTTCTCGGCCTTCTCGACACCCGCCTCGATGATCGTGTGGGTCAGGTTGCTCGGGCCGATCTTGACGGGCGTGATGATCGCCTTGCCGTCGTTGTACCGGAAGAGGATGGTCGCGAAGGTCTTGGATTTGTCCATGTTGGACGACTTGTCACGAATCTCCAGCGGCAGGCTCTCGATCTCTCGCGTCATGACCGCCTGCGACGGCACGGCCAGCACCTCGCCGTGCTTGCGCGTCTCGATGTCCACGTTCGCCGTCAGGCCGGAATGAAGTCTTTGCTCCGTCGGATCCAGCAGGATTTCCGTCCGGTAGTACTTCGTCCCCTGCCGCGAGAGATCGTTCGACAGCGCAATCTTGTACACCTTGCCCGTGAACTCGCAATTCAGGAAGGCATCGATGAACACTTTTGCCTTCTGGCCGATCTCCAGCTTGCCCACGTCCGCCTCATCCACCTGGGCCACGACAAGCATCTGGGACAGGTCGCCGACCTCCATGATCACCGTGCCGGGGTTGTTCATGGTGCCGGTCATGACCATTTCGCCGACCTCCGCGTTGAGACGCGTAATGATCCCGTCGATGGGCGAGGTGATGGTGCTGTAACTGAGATTCTCCTTTGCCTGGGCAATACCGGCGTCGGCCGCTTCGAGGTTGTGCTCCAGTACCTGCAGATTCAAGTCCGCCGCCTCAAGCGTACGTTTGGCCGCGTTGTACTGGGCCTGCAACTCGTCCAGCTTCAACTGCACCGCATCGAATTCGGCCTGACTGATGTCATTCGTCGCGATCAGTTTGGTCTGTCGCTCCAGATTCGTTTTCGCCTGTTCGAGTGTGGCGGCGGTACCGATAAGACCGGCCTTCTGGCTGGCGATTCTGGCCTTCTCCGCCTCAATCCCCGCGGCCTGTGCGGCCCGGCGGGCCTGGGCTTCGAGCAGTCGGCTCTCCAGATCCTTGGAATCGAGCTGCACCAGCAACGACGCCGGCACCGGCGGATTGGCGTTCGGGTCGCCACCGGTGACCGTATCGCCCTCGTCGTACGGCAGGGCCACCACGCGAGCGGAAACCTTGGCGCTGATCTCGACCTTGCTCTTCGGCTCGATTTCGCCCGGGGCGCTGACGAACTCGATCAACTCGCCCGGCTGGACCTCTTCGACGCGGACTATGGTGGGCTTTTTGCCGGCCGCGGCTCGCTTCCGCACGACAAAGGCCACCGCCAGGCCCGCGACGGCAATCACGACGACAAGAATGATCAGTATGCGAAGCTTTCTCACTCTCAGGCCCTTCCTAATCCTAACATGCTGCCCACGACCGTTTCGGCGTATCGGCATTACAGTACTATAGACGCGCCGGGCGGCAAATCATTGCGTCGATACCTTACGAAAACCAGCCACTTTCCACAAGTTGAATATTTGCAGTGGTTTGCTGAACGAGACGGCACATCCTCGGTTTCGCATGCGCATACTGTGCCGCCGCCATGTTACCGTTTGATTACGGTTCTGTCCTTTTTTGGTGATTTCCCGCCCGGCGCTCCAATCACAAACCACATCGCCTTTGGGCACGGTCTGGACAAACATCAGGCCCGGTGGTAGAATAAGGTGCACAGGTTCAGATGCAACACGCATGGAAGCGACGGACGTGCCCGGATGCCATTCGTTGGTGTCTGCGCAGCCGGCCCCCTGGGGCGGAACAATTCACTCATTGGATGAATGCACGGTGACCAGCAAACCACACAGGTGGAATGACGGGTTACGACTGGGACAGTCCAGCCGGGTCCTTATCCTGGTGCCCCTGCTACTGTCGTTTGTGGCGGTCTCGCGGAGCCAGGCAAGCTACAGCGGCGGCAGCGGCACGCGGGAAGATCCCTATCTCATCGGCGCCCCGCGTGACCTGCTCGCATTGGCGGCCGACCCGAACCATTGGTCCGCCCACTTCAAGCTGACGGCCGATATCGATATGGCTGATGTCCCGGGGCACCCCGCATACATGATCGGTAACGCCACGATCCCCTTCCGCGGGAGCTTCGATGGAGCCGGCAAAAGGATTCTGCACATTACCTGCATCGCTCCCGGACACAACCGAGTAGGGCTTTTCGGACACATTCGCGCCCTCAACGGCGGCGTCCGCGACCTGTGTCTGGTCGATCCCAACATCGAGGCCGTCACCGGCATCTCCGTTGGCGCTCTCGTCGGGCACCTGGGAACAGGCGAGGTGCTCCGATGTCGCGTGGAAGGAGGTCACGTGGTGGGCTATAGCGCGGTCGGCGGGCTGGTCGGCTGGACATACGCCCGCATCACAGGATGTACGGCTCAGGCGGAGGTCCACGGCCAGTACTCGGTGGGTGGACTCGTGGGGCTGTGCGCCTGGGACGCGGAGGTTCGCGACTGCGTGGCGGACGCAAATATCGCCGGGATCAGCCGCGTCGGCGGCCTGGCCGGTGCTTGCACTTCCGCGGCCATCGAGTGGTCCTCGGCAAAGGGATTCGCCACGGGATCGTCGTACATCGGCGGGCTTATCGGCGCCAGCGAAGGCGCAACAGTGATGAACTGCTATTCGACAACGTCCATAGAGGGCGGCACGATCCTCGGCGGACTCGTGAGCTATAATGGCCCTTGCTTTGACGACAGCGGCAGCTTCCCCGGCGTTATCCACAAGTGCTACAGCACCGGCCTCGTGACCGGCCGCACAGATACGGGTGGGCTCGTAGGGATCACTGAGCCGGACTGCGTCGTCGAAGGCTCCTTCTGGGACATCCAGACCAGCGGCACGACCACCAGCGCCGGCGGGACCGGCCTACCGACGCCACAACTCCAGACGGCCGCCACGTTCACGCACGCCGGCTGGGACCTATCACCGCAAGCAGACAACACAGATTATTGGACCATCCCCGCTTTGCCCCAGTATCCGATCTTCGCCTGGCAAATCCCCACCGTCGATCCCAACACACTCGCCGCATCCGGCCAGTGATAATGCCTGCTCTTCCATGCCACGGTCGTTGGCCCCGCCACCGGCAAACACCCCAACACCAGAAATCGACTGGTTGGTGCAAATGACGGCCGATAATATCTCTATCCAGGAACAACGCGTTGGTGAGTCTGCCAGTTTGTCGCCGCCAGCATGACCGCGCATGCGCCGCGGCCAACATGGCAGCTCTGTCTAAGCCGACCACCAGTACCCAGGCTGGAGCCTCAACAGCGTTAGACTGGGGTCGCTTTGCGGCCGCAGCCCCGGGAATCCTGGACATTCTCGACAATAAAAAAGGCGTCGTCCACGCAACGACGCCGGAGAAAAAGATGAAACGGTTTTCATCTTTTCTATCGGCATTCGCGCCCGAAACTCACCAGTTTTTTTCACTCGAAACCTGAACCGCCCCCCCGGTTCCTCCAGACCCTGAAACGAGTGAATCAAAGATGTGACCCGAGGCCCGTCTCCAGGTGTTAGCCGTGAGACTCAGTTGCTCGCTTCAACTTCGGAACGGGCGGCGGTGGCGGAATCCGGCGCCGCAGCGGCTGCGACAAGTACCGCCGGAGGGATTGACGGCTCTGCGCAATTTCTACGGATACAAGGCATGGCACATCGCGATAGTAACTGACATATTCAGTCCCTTTTCCGAACGTTTCACGGCGCACATAGACGGCGATTCGGTCGAGACCCGGCAGAGTGAACTCGCGATACCTATTACCCAAATCCGGAAATGAGATATCCACAAATCCGGCACACAATAGTCTCTTGCTCACCTCCGCACATACGCTCTCGAACTCGCCCGGCACGGCGTAGATGTCCATGCTCGCGTCTTGACTCCACGTGTGATATACGGGCCGCTGATCACCCAGGAATCGAAATGCCGGTGTTCTTCCGGAATGCCACCGGAAGGCTCCCACGAGCATCAGCAGGCCGCCGGCCAAACCGACCACCGCCACAAGCAGCCTTCTCATACGTTTCGTCATGATCGCACCGTTGCACTCATCTTGATCTTACTGAGCAACAGAGGAAATGACGTGAAGACCACCGGATCCTGGATGGCCGCCCTTGTCGGCCTTGCTGCACCACCCGCTTCAATTACTGCGTTTTTGTCGTGCACCGGCAACCTCGACGGTTCTTGGATTTCGGTTGCACATTGGCGTCCCGCAGGGGTATAATCCGCCCCTTGAAAATCTGGGGCATAAATACGCAACTCGATTGCAGAAAGAAAGGTGGTTTTCCATGATTCTTCCGGGATTCGTGCGGAAGCTATCGGCGGTGTTCCGGGGCAACGTCGCCCCGCCGCTGATCTTCCTGTCGGTGCTGATGGGCGCGTGGATGGGGATGATGCCGGGCTGGTCGGGCCTGCATACCGTGCTGGTGGTCATCGTCCTGGTCGTGAACCTCAACCTGGGATTGTTCATTCTGTCGCTGGGCGCGGCCAAGGCGTTGAGCCTGGCGGCGGCGCCTGTGCTGTACCATACGGGGATCTGGGTGCACGGCCATGCGCCCGGTGTGCTGGCGACGCTCTCGTCGATCCCGGTGATCGGCCTCACGGACTACAGCCGCTTCGCGCTGGTCGGCGGGCTGGTCATCGGGCCCATCGTCGGCGCGGTCGCGGGCATCGCGATGGCTCTCATCGTCATCAACTTCCGACGGATGATGGTCAAACTCGACGAGAAATCGGAGAGATTCCGCCTGTACTACTCCAAATTCTGGGTGCGGTTTCTCGACTGGCTCATCATCGGCAAGCGCACCAGGGACGTCAAGTCCATGTTCGCCAAGGCCAAGTTCGTCCGCAAGGTCGGCGTGGCACTGGCCGTGCTGCTTGTCGGAGGCTTCCTCGTCGCCGCCCACTTCCTCCAGGGCACGATGATCAAGCAGTACACCGCCAAGACGCTGACCAACGCCAACAAGGCCGAGGTCGATATCGGGGACCTGGGCCTCTCCGTGCTCGGCGGCAATGCGCACGTCACAGGTCTGCAGTTCACCGACCCGCAGCAGCCACAGCAGAATCAACTGGCCATCGAGAAGGTCGAGGCCGATGCCAATATGCGCGACCTGCTCATAGGCCGAGTCGTCATGGAGAACGTGACCATCTCGGAGGTGCGGTTCAACCAGGCGAGACAGACGCCCGGCGTCGTGTTGCCCGTTCCGGCAGATGCGAACAAGCCCTTCGACCCCTGCGATTACGGCGTCACGGCGGAAAACCTCGGCAAGCTCGAGAAATACGTCAAGGACATCAAGAAGGTCAAGGAGCAGTTGCGTAAGCTCCGCGAGTGGCTGCCCGACTCCAATGAGGCCGGCGAGGACGAGGTCGCGGCCGAGAAGAAGCCCGAGAACTATCTTGAATACTTGACGGCCAGAGCGAAAGAGCTGCCGTCGCCGAGAGTGCTGGCCAAGAAGGTGCTGGCCGACAAGGTCGTGATTCCGTCGGAGCTCTTCAAGAACAGCCAGATCCTGGTGACGAATCTCAACGACGCCCCGAAGGCGGCCGGGCTGCCGATCACACTGGAGATGAAGTCCTACGAGACGCCCGCGGCGATGAAGATCGCCCTGGACTACTCCAAGCCCGGCAGCGCGCCGGAGGTCTCCGGGACATTCGAGGGCTTCGACCTGAGCACGATGCAGTCGTCGCTCTCGCCGGACGCCGGCATCGCGTTTCAGTCGGGCAAGGCCTCGGGCACGTTCACAGGGCAACTGACCAGGGACCAGGTGGATCTGACGATCAACCTGAATCTCAAGGACCTGCAGGCCCAGGGGACAGGCAAGGGCGTACTAGGTCTCGGCGCGGAACAGACTTCCGAGGTCATGGCGGTTCTGAAGGAATTGACCACTACGATCCGGGTCGTGGGTCCGACGGCCGACCCGCGGCTGGTCTTCGATACAAAGGGACTGACGGAGGAGTTCAAGCAGGCCCTGCTCAAGGCCGGCAAGGATCGCGCTGTCAATGAACTCAATAAGCAACTCGAAAAACAGCTTGGCGATAAAGTCCCGACCGAGTTGAAGGACACGCTCAAGAAGCCCGCAACGAATATCGTGGAGGGCCTCGGCGGTCTGCTCGGCGGCAAGAAGAAAGAAGAAAAGAAACAGTAGCAGCAAGACCAAGGGCCGGGTGCTCTTTGGCATCCGGCCCTTTCAATTACTCTCTGGCACCGTGCACATCCGAATCCGCGTCAATCGCCGGCGGATCAGCATTCCGATCGACAACTACCGTTTCGTCCCGGCGTCCTGGGGCTTGCTCTCCTCTTTCTTCGGCCCCAGTTTCTTCGGATCTGCCGGACCGGCCTTGGCGTTCTGATCGCCCTGCAGCAGCTTCATCTTTCGCTGCAACACCTGTATCTGCTGGTTGAACTGCCTTTCATGCCTGGTGATGAGCTGGGTCAGGGCGTCGGCGGTCTCCTTGGCGTTTTCCTTGACGGCAAGCTGTTTGATCGCCTGTAACTCGGCCACGTTCGTCTTCTGCTGCTGCTGGAGCCGGGTCATTTCGGCCACGATCATTTCCTTGTGGATCTGGCCCTGCGGTCCCGGGACGGCCTCGGAGGAGCGATCGCGCACCTTATCCCTGGTCCTGGCTTTGTCCTCGGTGGATGGGCTCTGCGGCTTCGCTTCGGGCTTGGCCTTGCCTTCGGTGGATCCGCTCTGCCACTTCGCCCTGAGCTTGGCCTGCTCCTCGGGCGAGAGTTCACTGAACTTGCGCCCGGCTGTCGGCTGCGGTGAGCTGGTTGACTCCGCCGGCTTATTTTGTGCGAAGACCGCCGGACTCAGCAACAGCATTGATACCGCCAGACTGAATAGTAACGTCATTCTCATAATCATGGTCCCCTAAAAACAGTCACACATACATCCGGCATCTGAGCCTATCGTATGATTTCGGCCACCGCCCCATTTCAGCTTGAATAGACGAACGAAACAATCCGCCTATTGCAGCAATTCGCCGGCGAACCGGCTGCGGGTGAATCTCTCGTAGCTCCGGCGTCTCGTGAAATCTTTCCGAGTGGCGCACGACCAACAATATGGAGGCCCGATGCAAGGGGCATCGAGGCCGCATGAAGGAACGCAAATAGGGTCCGGGCTTTCTGAGCCCATCGACAAGGGGCACGTGTGCTCGTTTGCTGGATTCGACACACGTGCCCTGTTGTTTCACTCGCCCATAGCCGTCATCCCGGAGCCCACCGACATCCGGTCTACGGCTGATCAAATTATCAATCGTCAATCATCAATTATCAATCAGAGGGTCCAGCCCTGGCGGTACGGCGGATTGATGTGCTGATTGGCCTCTTCGCTGTTGGTGAATCGCATGCTCGCGGTGTCCCACTCAAGCTTCGTGCCGGGCAGCTTCAAGGCGATCACGCCCAGCATGGCGAGTTCGGTCAGTGGGCCGCCGTAGGAGAAGTCGGAGCCTGCCTTGCGGCCTTCGCGAATCGCCCGCAGCCAGTCGTCGTGATGCTCCTTGACCCTGGGAATCTTCACGGCGGGCCGCGTGTAGGCCTTCATTTTCTCTTCGGGGATGATCCGGACGCCGCCGGCGCCGTGCGAGCCGTACATGATGACGCCCTTGTCACCATAGACGTAGGCGCCGGTAACGACCGGCTTGCGGCCCTCCTCCAACTCCTTGGCGGGCGGAATCCCCTCTTGGCCGCTATACCAGACGAGCTTGACGGGCCCGCGGCCGGCCTTGGCCGGGAACTCGAACGTGATGATGTCGCCCTTGGGGAACGCGTCGCCCTGCGTCTTCGGGTCGTAATCCTTGACCTGAGCGTGGACGGTTTTCGGCGCCCCCAGGTCGAGGGCCCAGAAGACAGGGTCCCCGACGTGACAGATCCAGTCGCCAATCGTGCCATTGCCGAAGGGAACCCAGCCGCGCCAGCGCCCGGGGAGATAGAACGAATGGTACGGCCGCTCTTTCGCCGGGCCCTGCCACAGGTCCCAGTCCAGACCCGCCGGCACCTCCTCCTTCTCGCTCATCTGAGCCAGCCGATCGATGCCGGAGTTGACGGCATTGCAGCCGCAGTGAATCGTGTGCACGTTGCCGATCGCTCCGTCCCAGACCCACTCGCAAAACGTGCGGATCGTGTCGAAAGAATGGCCCTGGTTGCCCAACTGCGTCACGACCTTGTATTCCTGGGCCGCCTTCATCAGGGCGCGAACCTCGGCAACGGAATGGGCCAGCGGCTTTTCGCAGTACACGTGCTTGTTTCTCTTGATGGCCGCCATCGCCGCGACGGCGTGCGTATGGTCCGGCGTGCCGACAATCACTGCGTCGATCTTGTCGCCCATCTCGTCGAACATCTTGCGGAAGTCCTGGTACACCTTGGCGTCCGGGAACTTGGGGATCTGCGTGCGTTCGCGATGGCCGGGCCGAAGGTCCACGTCGCACAGGGCCACGATCCGCGTGCCGCTGTCGCGAGCCACTTGCTCGATGTCGCCGCCGCCCATGCCGCCGGCGCCGATGCCGGCAATGTTCAGCTTCTCACTAGGCGGAGTCACCCCCGCTCCCGCTAATACATGCCGCGGCACGATGGTGAACGCCGCCACCGCCCCCGTCGCCGATTTCAGTAACTGCCGTCTGGATGTCTTCATTGTGTCCCCAATCATAATCAACCCTCGAAATCAGAATGCCCATTCAAGATGGTTGGCCCAGTTTGATCGCCTACGAGTGTAACATGATCCGGCCTGCGACCCCAAGAGAATTCAGGGTGTGGCGATGGGCGCACGATACGATTGTGACAAGACAGGCACGAGGTTCGTGGGTGGCAGCGTCAAGCGCAGCTTGGCGATGGCGACATTCCCGTGCGCAGGACCATCGCCAAGGCCTGCGGCCTTGACGCTGCCACCCGCTGCAATCCCCATTTTTGTCATGCACTTAGTGACGCGGAATGGACGGGGGAGTATAATAGGACAACTATGAATACGACAATGAATCGCCGCGAGTTTCTCAAAGCCACTGCCGCCGCGGGTATGGCGGTGACAGGGTTTCCAACCATCGTTCCGGGTCGCGTGCTGGGGGCCCAGGGGGCTGTGCCACCGAGCGAAAAGATCGTGATGGCCTGCATCGGCGTCGGCAGCATGGGCGGCGGGCATGTGCGCGGCTTCACGGGCCAGGAGGATGTCCGCGTGGCTGCCGTGTGCGACCTGCGACGCACGTTCCGCGAGCGGGCGAAGCAGACCGTCGATCAGAAGTACGGCGACAGCGACTGCAAGACCTACCAGGATTATCGCGAACTGCTGGCCCGGCCGGACATCGACGCCGTCCTCATCGCCACGCCCGACCACTGGCACACTCTGATTGCCCTTGAGGCGGCCAGGAACGGCAAGGACATGTACATGGAGAAGCCGGTCGACGTGCACGTCGCGGCGGCCAAGGCCCTGCGACAGGCGGTCAATCGCTACGGCACTGTCTTCCAGTTCGGCACGCAACAACGCTCGGACCGGGGATTTCGATTCGGGTGTGAGCTGGTCCGGAATGGCCGTATCGGCAAGCTGCACACCATCGTCGTCGGCTCCGTGCCGGGAATGCGATTGCCGATGCAACCCCTGCAGCCACAGCCAGACCCCGCCGAGTTCGACTACGACATGTGGCTGGGCCCGGCCCCGTGGTCGCCCTACACGTTCGAGCGGGCGGCCTCCCGCGCCGAGGGCAGTCCCGGCTACTGGATGCACATCCACGACTATGGCCTCGGCTGTCTCAGCGGCGCCTGGGGCATCCACCACGTGGACATCGCCCAGTGGGGCAACAACAGCGACGACACCGGCCCGCTGGAAATCGAAGGCACCGGCGTCCTCCCCAGCGACGGCCTGTGCGATACGCCCATCACCTGGCGTGTCGAGCACACGTATGCCAACGGCGTCAAAATGATCCACATGGACTCGCTGCACACGGAGAAGGAGTTCCCACAGTTCGTCACGCCGGTCCTCGACATGAAAGGCTGCGGGATCCTGTTCATCGGCTCCGACGGCTGGGTGATCGTCTCTCGCGGCGGCATCGACGCCGGACCGAAATCGCTCCTGCAGACCGCCTTCGATTCGAGCGAGCCCCGCCTGCCCGTCAGCAACAATCACAAGCGAAACTTCCTCGATTGCGTGAAGACCCGCCAGACGCCGATCAGCCACATCGAGTCCGCCGTGCGCTCCGACACGATCTGCCATCTTGACGACATCACGATCCGCACCGGCCGCAAGCTCCGCTGGGACCCCAAAGCCGAGCAATTCGCCAACGACGAGGCCGCCAATCGCCTCCTCACCCGCCCCCTCCGCAGCCCCTGGCGACTGTGACCCGCATGAACAATGGCTGGATCAGGCATTCCACAGACTTTGGGGTTTACGAACCGGCGCACTTCGAATACCATAGCTGCGTGAAGACGAATCTGGCCGAGAAGATGCTGCTTGGAACTGCGCGGAGCAACTGAATGGACAAGAAAGTTCTCGAATGGCTCAAGCAGGCCGATTATGATTTTGATACGGCGAGATTCATGTGTACGGGAGGCAGATACTTCTACGCCGTCTTCATGTGCCATTTGGCTGTAGAGAAGGCACTGAAGGGGCTCTACCTGCAAAGACTGCAGGAAACGCCTCCCAAGACGCACAACCTCATTTATCTGTTGAATCGCATCGGCTTGAGACCGGATCAAGATCGAAGTGAGGTCATTGCAGGACTCAACGAGGCGAATATTACCACACGCTATCCAGATGATATCGACAGTCTGCAGAGCAGTTATACAGAAGAGATTGCCACGCGGATCCTGGTACAGACAAAGGAAATTCTGAAGTGGATAAAGGCGCAGTTCTAAAGATTGTCTCCGACTTTGGCAGAGCGTTGGAATCCCAGGGCATCAGGCTCCAGAAGATTATCCTGTTTGGCTCCCATAGTACAGGTACTCAGCGAGAGGATAGCGACATTGACTTGGTCGTGATCTCCACGGATTTCGCAGGCAAGGGCTACTGGGAGAGAATCAACATACTCTCGGCCGCTATTTCCATCGTCTTTCAGCCCATTGAGGCGGTCGCCATGACTCCCGAGGAATGGGAGAGCGGCGATTCCCTGATCGCCGATTACGCTCGCAATGGAGAGGTCGTCTACGGCTAAGTACCTGCACGAGACAAAATCCTCACCTTTCTCACCATATGTCACCTCCCCCACCGCTCGCGAATCGGCTCCAGGAGCACGGCCCGACGGATGTCGCCGGTCTTCCAGTTGACGGTGCCGATGATGCAACCGTGGTTGTTCAGGTCGGCAATGTGGAAGAACTCGCCCCTTTGGTCAAGCACGTAGCCGTCAAGGAATACTCGCCCTCGCTCACGGGTCCAGACAAAAGATTCCAGATAAGGTCCGAAGTGTCTTTTCGTCAGCCGTTCCAACCGGCCGGAGTGCGCCACACCGCAAACAGCAATCTGGTTGGCATCGTTCATCGCGGCCACATGAGCCATACCAATCGCGTTGCCCCAATTCAACGCGATGCCCGAAGGCATGGGATCGTCCAAGGGGAAAAGCCATTCCATACCATGATCCCGCTGCCAGATGAAGACATAGCGCTGAAACCCGCCGGGTTCTCACCGACATGCCATGGATATAGCCGTTGTTGTTGATGGCACGGGACGCGCCCGGAGGAAGTGCGCTCAGTAACAAGAGACCGTCATCTGTCAGCTTCCAGAGGCAATCTTGCGGGACTTCAGATCCTTGCATCGTACACGAACAGAATCCAGCAACTTGCCCACTGTCGCTGATGGAGCCGATCATATCCCATTGTGCCATCAGGCTTCCGTTGGCCACCTTCAGTGTTCTCATGCCGAGGGTATTGCTCCAAATGAACCCCTGAAGCCCTCTGTCGCCGTTCATCAACACGCCGACGACTTCTCCGCGGTTGTTGAGCCCGCCCGTAATGCTGTCCCTGGTCCCCAGAGTCCCCAGCAGTTTGAGCCCCTCGTTTGGATCCCACAGGAAGGATTGCGTACTGTAGTTCGGGTCGCGCACCGTACCTGCGATCTGACCGGCGTTGTTGATGTGAAGGTCATCCATTGCGCCGCCCAATTCCCGCCAGCCTATGTCTCGCTCCCAGAGGAGGAATCGGCCCTCACAGAAGCCAACGATTTGCCCGCGATCGTTGATCGCCCGAGGCATCACCACCCTGCGGTGAAACTTTGGCAGAATCATCACTCGGTAAAGCCGTGCATGGCGACACCATGCAAAAAGCAAAGCCCCTGATAGAGCAGCAATTGTCAGGATCGTAAGGATAATCCGGTGTTTGCGCCTCATTCTTCTGCTGAAGGCCACCACGGGTCCTTTCGTCAGATAATTCGCCGACAGTGTTGGGCAGAGCTTGTCGCATCTCTGCGCCTATATGAGAACGCGCCATTCAACTCAAGTCAATGATAGGCATCCGTGACCGCGGACCATGGCCACGCTGCTATTCCGCACTCCGCAGTCCGAATTCCGCATTCCCTACGTTCCCGGCGAGCCGTTTTTGGCGGGACTGGCGCGCCAGGCGTCTTTGCGGGACCAACTGTCGAGGTCGGTGTTGGCGGCGTTCTTGATCGTCAGGGAGTAGCCCTGGCCGTCGGTCGTGGGGAACCATTCGTCGTCGTACTCGAATTCGAGAATGGTGCTGTTCGTGCGGTCTTCGAGCTTGATCGTCTCGCCGGCGTTGTCGAGGCCGGCGGTGTACGTGCCCGGCGCGAGATTGATGGTGCTGCCGTAGCGCGAGGAGAATGCCGACGGATTCCTGGCGATCACGATGCAGGCGCCGGCGGCGAGCATGCGATTGCGACCCACTTCGAAGGCGTAGGAGATGCCGCTGGTCAGCTTGACGCCGTCGAGTTTCAGCGAGGTCGTCCCGATGTTCTTGAGCTCGATGAACTCGTATTGCTCATTATCGAAGGAGCCGCCCTCGGCCGGGTTGTACATGATCTCAGTGACCCGCAGGTACCGCTGCTGATCACTTGGATTGCCGGCGTAGGTCAGGGTATCCACGAGCCGGCCGAAGCGGTCCACCAGGCTCACGGTTCTCGCCCCGGCTCGACAGATGGCCCTTGTAGTTGCCTTGCACGAATCGGCCCTCGCCGCCCTTCGGACTGATGAGCCGGCTGCGAAACGCTTTGGAGTTCGGCGAGACGTACAGGCTCCCCCCCGCCACGAGCACCGTGCCCGGCAGAAAGATGTGTTCCACCCCGCCGGCCAGCTCCCAGCCGGAGATATCCACGGCGTATGTATTCGGATTCTTCAACTCGATGTACTCCTCGTCCTGATTGCCCGAGGCCGGGTTGTAGTCGTACGCGCCGAATTTGATCGACGGATTGGCCGGCTGAGCGTTGGGAATGGCCGCTGAATAGGAGCCGGCGATCTTGTAGCCGGCAACCTTGTCCACGTTGTGCGTGACGAACAGGTGCGTTCGTCGCACGGCCAGGTAGTCGTTCTTGAGCACGTTAATGGCGTAGGCGAAGGACTGGTCCCGCGGATACCCCTCCTGCCCGCCCCACTGCCACGGGTTCGCCCACTTGTTGTAGTCCAGGACCACGTCCGGGGCCATCTGGGCCACCAGTCCGTCGATGTGGTTCTCGATGAACAGATTCGCGTACGCCGTGCCGGGCGGCTTGAGGAACTCGTCCATCACCGTCCGCAGCCGCCGCAGGTACATCTGACGCGCGGTCGCATCGTTCAGGATCGCGTCGATCAGCCGGTTCCAGAAGTTGTTCCATTCCTGGCAATCCTGCTTGCCGATGAATGGATGCGACGGCTTGACGTTTGTGCCCCGCCCGGGCACCTGATCGTCGTTGGCGTAGATCACGTCGCCGTACGAGCCGCCCTGGTCGCCGATCCAGTTGGAGCCCCACGTCAGGTCGTGGTCCCAAGGCATGAAGCACCATTCGCCCGAGCCATCGGAATCGCGATACAAGTAGTGATTTTTGTGGGGATGGTCGTTCTGATGGACGAGGACGACGCCGACCATGTAGTCGAGCGTCAGCGGCAGGTTCACGTGATCGAAGATGTTGTTGTGCCGGGTGACGCCGGAGGTGTTGTTGATGCTGTTGCAGAAGTCATCGAGGTCCTGCCGGCCCTCCCACTGGCGGCTCTTCTTCTCGGCCGAGCCGCCCGTGTTGAAGGTGTTGTACATTTTGTAGAGCGCGCCGTGTGCGTCCATGCCTTCGCGCTCCAGGAGTTCCTCCTCCGGCTCCTCAATGAAGATCTGAACACCGTAGAAATCGCCGTTGCGTTCCCCACGGACGGGGAAGGATTCGCTCCCGGGGCAGCCGCACCAGTCGTAGGCCTCGAACGCCATGTTCTGCCGCAGATACGCCTTATCGCTGTAGGTGCTGTTCAGGTTGATCTCGTTGACAGTGGGCGAGTCGTTGCGGTAACGGAACTTGTACCCGTGATTGAAACGAAATTTGAAGTGCTTCTTGATGGCTCCTTCCGTGCTACCACCTCGCGTGTGAACCACGACATTATCGTAGAACTCGCCCTCGTAGCAGACCGAACCGCGCGTGCCGCTGCTGTTTTCGGAGGCCGCCACGTTCTTGACGAACCAGTGAAAGACGGGCAGCGAGCTGCGAATCGCGGGGTCTTGCACAACCGTGCCATAGTATTCGGGAGAGTCGTTCGGATTCGCAAAGAGCGGGTCGCGGGAGACGTTGCCGCCGGTGTCCTCCGCCCTCACGTACCAGCACACCATGTCGCCGGGTGCATAGTTCTGGGCGGGAATCACGGCCGTATAGATGCCGTCGTTGGCTGTCACATCCTTGCCCTTTCCGTCGTCGAGCATGGTCAGGCCCCCGCTCGGGATGAACCGGTTGTCGGTCAGGAAGTTGACCCGGCAAATCAGGTTCACGCTGCGGACAGGCGCCAGATTCTCGCTGACTTGTGCGGTGATGACGAGGTCCTGGCCCGGGGCGGGAGGCGGCGGATTCTCCGTGACGTGGCGAATCGCCGGGCCGATCTGTGCCAGGGAAGACTGGTTGGCGGCGCGCGGCGTCGGCCGAAGCAGGTGGCCCTCTATCACGCCGGACAGGTCGAGTTTCTCTACCTCAAGGGCCACAAGCTGCGGCAGGATCAGTAAATCGGAGCTCCCCAGGCTGGAATTGAGGCCGTGCACGGCCAGCACGTTCCTGCCCTTGAAGAGAATAGCCTTGCGCACCGTGAGGTCGAACTCCACGGCATCGACGGCCAGATTATCCTCGCGGTTGGCCAACGCCCCTGAATTCCATGTCAGCGACGCCGCCGCCGGGGCGTTGTCGCGGGCCACTTCCACGCCGTTGAGATAGGCCACGAAGCCGTCCTCGTACTTCAATCTCAGAACGAGCTTGTCAATCCGTGTCACGTCCGCCACGTCGAAGGCCATGCGCGCGTACACACTCTGGTTGACGTTCCTCATCGAGCCAACGTCGAGTTGAATCAGGCCGGCGTAGTCGTATCCGACGCCCGTCTTGCCCGCGCGCCAGGCAGCATCGCTGAAGGACGCCAATGTCCAGCTCAATCCGAGCGATCCATTGGCGGGAATCAGGGCCCGGGCATCCGCGCCTTCGACAAGCAGCATGGTCTCGGTCTGCGAGACAACGCTGTCGCCGCTCAGGCCATAGGAGATGTCCACCACTTGCGGCGGATAATCGACGTATGCGTGCGCAACCGTTGCGCCGTCAGGCTGCACAATCGCCACAGACTCCCCGGCGGCCTGCAGGGAGAAGCTCGTATGCAGCTCGCCGCCGGGCTCCCGAATGTCCTTGCCCGAGGCGAAGACGACGAGATATCCGCCCGGAGCAATCGACACAGGCGGGAATTCCCATTTATCGAGATTGAGCATGTTGTCGGTGAGGTACCAGCCGTCGAGGTCGATGGCCTGCCCGGTCGGATTGTAGAGCTCGATCCAGTCGGAGGAGTCGTGGTCCTTGTCGAGCAGCCCGTTGCTGTTGACCGCCAGGAACTCGCTGATGACCGGGCCATCCTGGGGCGTTTGCGCGACAGCGGCCGCAACCATAGCGACACAGCAAAACAGCGACATTGCGGCGAGCCGAGCCGCCCCGGAAATGTGCTTCATCGTGCCATCACCCTCAAATAGCGTTCCTGCAGCAGAACTCACGCCCCACTGGAACCTCATCCGGACCATACTGTAGCGTCACTTATTCATTTTAACAAACCGCAGCCACTGATACAATGGACGACCGCAAAACAACCGGCATCGATATGGCAGAGCTGAACAGGAGGACTGTGAAATGCTGAGAATCCACTCCCATGTCACGGCAGAAGAAGGCGACCAGGCAGACACGGGGAGAAGAGCTGTGAAAGCCGGATCCATCTGCCTGGCCGTGCTCTGGTGCGGACTTATTGCTGCGGGCCTCACGTCTCCCGTCTTCGCCGGCTCGGAGCCGGACAAGCCCTATGTCGTGCTGGAGCGAGGCGGCGTCCGGGCCGTGATCGTGAACAATGAAGCGGTGGACGACGCCGTGCTGCCCGGCCATCGCGCCGGCTACAGCGGCGTCGCATCGCTCACCCATCTGAAACAAAACAGAAATCTATTCGTGCCGCTCTACGCGGGCTTGAATTACGAGCATATTCACGACGGCACGGTGCAACCGAGGGAAATCCTCTTCGAGCCGCGCAACGCCCCAATGAAGATCAGGCGGATCGGCGAACATGCGGTCGAGTTGCACCAGCCGCCCACGCCGCACTGGCAGCTTGAGAGCCGGCTGCGGTATGAGATGCTCGAGGACGGCGCTATCGAAATGACACTGGAGTGCGTCCCGCGAGCACGGGCCTTCAAGAACGATTACATCGGGCTGTTCTTCGCCAGCTACATTCACCAGCCTGAGTCGTTGGACATCCATTTTCTTGGCGTGCCGGTGCAGAGAAAACGGCCGAGCCTCAGTGGATTCGCGGCGTGACGCCGGACCACGGCACACTCCCGACTCATCTAGCCATCGACGACGAACGGCAATTCCCGCATGATCCCAATTTCCCGCTGTCCCTCGTCTTCAACCTCTCGAATCACCGCTATAGCCGGCCTTGGTACTATGGCGTGAGTCACGGCATGGCGCTCGTGCAGATGTTCCGGCCGAGCGACGGAGTGCGACTGAGCCAGTCCCCTTCCGGCGCCGGCGACGGCAATCCCGCGTGGGATTTCCAGTGGTTCATCCCCCAATACGAAGTCGGCAAACGCTACCGCTTCGTCATGCGGGCCCTGTACGTGCCCTTCGAATCCCGGGAGCAGATCCTCAAAGCCACCGCCGCCCACCGCGCCGCCCTGGGGCAGCAATGACTGTCCGCCTGCGGCCAACGTCGCTCAGAGCCTCTGGCACGATGAAAACATGGCAAACCCCACCCGTATGTCATTCCCGCGGAGGCGGGAATCCAGCCACACATCGCACTATTCTGGCCCCCCCGCCTGCGCGGGGGTGACATGATGGGGCTATTCCCTTGAAGGCTCTCAGGCCTTGAGGGCTTTGTTCATCCGCTCGATGGTGTCGTCGATCTCCTGCGGGCTGAGCATGCCGATAGTGACGGCGTCCACCAGGCCGTTGCCCCAGACGAACTTCAGCGAGGCGTCCTTCTGCTCCGGCTGGGTCAGCTTGCCGGCGCCGAAGACTTTCATGCCGAGAATGACCTTGCCACTGGCCCGGGCCTGCTTGAGGACCGGCGTGACCTCCTCGACCGGCGCGTCCATCGCCGCCTCTTTGCCCGCGTTGTTGATGCGGGCCAACACGACGTCCGTCCAGGGGTGCGTGCACGCGACCTTCAAGGCTCCGAGGTCGTGACAGGAGACGCCGACGGCCCGGACCGCACCCTTGTCCTTCAGTTCGGAAAGCTCGTCGCGGATGCGCTTGTACTCGTCCGGCCACTTGTCGTTCGTCATGCAATGGATCAGGCAGATGTCGATGACCTCGGACCTCAGCTCTTTTCGGAAGCGATCCACCTCGGCCTTGGCCCCGCCGGACGCGGAGTTCCAGTATTCGGTCCGCGGCCAGAGCTTGCTCAGCAGGATGTACTTGTCGCGCGGCACGCCGTTGAGCGCCGTACGAAGGTACGGATGCGACCCATACAGGTCGGCACAGTCAAAGAACGCGATGCCCCGCTCCAAGCCGTGGCGGATCAGCTCGTTGAAGGCCTTCTCGCCCAGCCGCGTATGGGCCGAGGACCGTCCCCCGCCGTTCCAGCCCGTGCCCTGGGCCAGCCGCGTGGCCTTGATCCCCGTCCGCCCCAGCGTCACGATCTCCGTGGTCGGGCTCGCCCCGGCGGGCTTGCTCACCTGCCCTGCCGAGACCGACCGTCCCCCAACAGCGAGAACCCCCGCCCCCGCCAACGCCGTAATGAATTGCCTCCGGTTGAACTCCCGCATCATGTCTCTCGAACCGCCCGTCTGTCTCTGCATGACAATTGCCCCTTTCGCAGTGTACCAATCCACAAGCCGGCATCCCCAGCCTGCCGGGCTTTCATTATAGCCCCTCGCCGGGTATGATTCAACACCAGGTCGCGGCTGCCAGCAGCGGTTGTCGTGAAATCACGCCGTGGCGGACTTCCGGGAGGATTTGCCGAACAACCTCTCGGCCGGGCAGCCGATCTGACGCTGGCGACAGTGTGGGCACGTGAAGGAGCCACGCACCACGGCGTTGCCCCAGAAGGTCAGGATGAGAAGAGCCGCCAGCAGGGCCAGGGTCACCCACCTGAAATCTGTGACCAGCAGGATAATAGCAGCGGCCGCGGGCAGGAGAGATACCGCGAAGTCCGGGAGCAGGTCGGACCAGGAGATTTCCGCCTGGGCGAACCGCTGAGGGTCTCCCTGCCTGAACAGTAGAGCGCACAGGCGGCCCCTGCCGAAGGCACACGTCTTGCCGTAGTAGCAGCAGTTCACACAACCGTGCCGGAGCAAGCGGATCTCCATCCAGCCGCAGTAGACGACGTAAGCAGCCAGCGCCCAGATGCCAAGTCCGGCCATCAGGCAGGCCCCGATCCCGTAGATGGAGACGGAAAGAAGGTTGGACAACAGCACAATCCGCTTCGGGAATTCCTCGTAGACCGTCGGCTCTCCCATAGTCGCTCCTTCATTCAACAGTCTGCGTGGCAGGATGTCGGCCCACGCTCCGCGCGCGACGGACTTATTCGGCCGGTTTGAGCGTGATCGAGCGGAGGTTGATGGCCTGCCACTGGTTTCGGATCGGCGTGATGCTCAGCTCGGTGACGCCCGGCTGCTTCAGCTCGACGGCGCCGAGTTTCACGACTTTGAAAGTCTGATAGCTGCCGGTGCTGGCGACCTCGGCGGCAAGCTTCTGATCGCCGACGGCGATCTCGAACTTGCTGACTTCGGCCGGCGTGGCGATGGCAGCGACGACATCAAAGCGGCCGGGCCTGCTCATCTTGAACCGCCAAGCGATCGAGTCGCGGGCATTCGTCCAGTAGCCGATGTTCGGCTGGCCGCCGACGGCCTCAAGCTGGGCCGTGCCGCGGATTTCTGCCAGGTCCGCGGGCAATGTGAGCGTCCCGTCCGCCTCCTGTCCGGGCAGGGCCATCTCCACGTTCAATTCGCCTTTGACTTCGAGTGCGACGACCGTGTCGATGGCGTCCAGCGACTCCGAAGGGACTTCGACGAGCACGCCGTCGTCGCCGGCGGTAGCCTTCAACGTTTTGTCCGTGGCGAGCAGCCAGGCGCTGCGGACCTCGTTGCGCAGGCCGGGCACAAGCAGCTTGCCGTCACTGGGCCAATTGAAGACGTGCAGGTACAGCGTGGCGCCGCCGTCGTGGAGCTTCTTCGTGCAACGGCCCCAGGGCAGGCGGTAGAACGGGCTGGCCGTCGTGGCGTAAATCGACTCACCATTGACCTTCATCCACTTGCCGATTTCCTTGAGCCGCTCGACGCTCGGCTCGGGAATCTCGCCCAGGCAGGTCGGGCCGACATTGAGGAGGTAGTTGCCGCCCTTGCTGGCGATATCGACAAGGTTGCGGATAAGGGTTTCGGTGGGCTTCCAGTTGTGGTCGTAGCTCTTGAAGCCCCAGGTGTCGTTCATGGTCATGCAGGTTTCCCAGTCGCGGCCGGGGGTGCCGGTTGCCGGGATATGCTGCTCGGGCGTGCTGAGGTCGCCGCCGTAGCCGCCGCCGAGCCGGTTGTTCGTGATGATCCCCGGCTGCAGGTCCAGTCAGCGGCAGAAGCATGTCCGCACGTTCTTTGGTCATGTCCGCGGGCGTGTCCCACCAGAGGACGCCGAGCTTGCCGTAATTGGAGAGGATCTCTTTCACCTGCGGGGCGGCGATGTTGCGGATGTAGGCGTCCATGTCGCCGTCCTGGGCGGGGTCCCAGTGCCCGCCGGCGGCCGCGCCGCCCGGATGGTTCCAGTCCTGGGCCTGCGAGTAGTAGAAGCCCAGCACCAGGCCGTGCTTTGCGCAGGCCTCCGACAGCGGCTTGAGCAGGTCCTTGCCGTAGGGCGTGGCGTCCACCACGTCCCAGTCGGTGACCTTCGAATCGAACAGGGCGAAGCCGTCGTGGTGCTTGGACGTGATGACGATGTACTTCATGCCCGCTTCCTTGGCCAAGCTGCACCCAGGCGTCCGGGTCGTACCGGACCGGGTTGAACTGCGAGGCGAACTGCTTGTACTCGGCGACAGGGATCTTGCCGCGGTTCATGATCCATTCGCCGATGCCGGAGATCTGCTTGCCCTTGTACGTCCCGGCGGGCACGGAGTACACGCCCCAATGGATGAACATGCCGAACCGGGCCTCGCGCCACCATTTCATGCGGGCGTCCCGCTGCTCGGGCGTCTCGCCCGGCTGACCGACGATCTCCTGCGAGAACACGGTGGCGGAAAAGGCGACGCTCAGCACCGCCACAAGCGCAAACCGCAAGCCTTTTATGCCCAGTACCATTGTCGAGCCTCCAAATCTCAGATTGCAGATTTCAAATCACAAATCGTAAATCATAAATCGTAGATCAGTCGAGCCGGATGCCTTTCTGATGCAGCCAGCTCTTCAAATCGCCCATCTCGCTGAAGATCTCGTTGTCGTAGTCCTGCTCCAGCTTGACGATGTTCTCGGCGAGTTCCGGCTGCTCCTGGACGACCTCGGTCAGCCGCCTCTCGAACTCATCGGCGGCGGCCTGCAGGTCTTCCAGATCGACGTGGACCCCGAGCATGCCCGCCATGCGCCGTGTCACCGCCTCGATGCACTTGGGGTTGCTGCCCTGCACGTAGGCGGGCACGGTCGCGACGATGCTGACCATCTCGATCCCGTGCTCCTTCGCCTGTGTGGTGAGATAGGTGACGATACTGGCCGGGCCCTCGTAGTCGCTGAACTTGACACCATAACTTTGAAAGCGGGGCTTCATCTCCGCATGGGAGACCGAGCAGAACAGCCGCGGGTCGCGCGTGTGCGGCACCAAGCCTGCCACGCTGCCAATGAAGTAGATTACCTTGACCTCGAACTCCCGGCACAGCGAGAAGATGCAATCGCCGAACTCCACCCAGCCCAGGTTGGGCTCCTTGCCCGCGAACAGGATCAAGTCCTCGTTCTCCGCCGCGTAAAAGGCGTTTTCCGGGAACTCGAACTCGCGGATGATGCCCTTCTTGATCCGGCAGTGCGGCCGGAACAGGGCCGTCACCTCCATCGCCCCGGGGAAATTGTAGAGGTAGAAGCCCTCCGGCTCGATCTCCGCGAACCGCTTGGCATACAGCCGGTCGGCCAGCACCTTGATCGTCCCCGTCGAGACGTCGCCGCCGTCCATCCACCCCGAGAAACCCATCAGCAGCCGCGGGTTACGAAAGTTCGCGTCATCGAAGATCCGAAGCTTATCCGACATCATCCTGCCCTTTTCTGACGACTACCTGCACTCAGTTCAGTTGCCCCATCGTAAGCGAGCCCCCCCGCCCCCTGCAAGGCGAAAAAACCACCGGCCCCCTAAGTCAATCCCCCACTTCCCGCCTCGCCTCTTGCTGAACGGCAAGTAAGCCGTTAGCCGCAAGGCAGTTATTTGCTGTGAAGCCTACATCACGATCGCGGCTGGTCGGGTGCCATGTCTACGCTCGCGTAGACATGTTCTTTGCATGGCGAAGACATGCTTACGCGAGCGTAAGCATGGCACCCACCACTTCTGGGCCGCAGGCCGGGTGGCACGGGCAAACTCGTTTGCCCCTGGGATCGTGGCGAGGGCATCTTGCCCTTGCGTGTCGCGGGCATCCTGCCCGCGGTTCGAGGGCGGGACGCCCTCGACACAAAAGAACAAGGGCAAGATGCCCTCGCCACAGCGCCTTCATACGCAGCTCGTTTGTAGTGTGCCCGTAAGGGCATTTGGAGAGACGCAAGACCTTCCGTCTCCACCGCGTCACCACAAGCAAGCCTGTCAACGCGCAATCCTCAAATCTCAAATCTGAAATCCCAACGGTCCCGCCCTGCCCCCCAGGAAATTCCGTTGACACGGGCCCCGCCTCCGGCCATCGTGTACGTGGTAGCCTATCGACCTTTGAACAGCGTGACGCTATGGACCAGACAAACGACATTCAGAGCAATGCCCCAAAGAGGCCCTCCCCAAAGGCCCTCGTAGCCAGAATCGCCATCGCCCTTATCATCGCCGTCACATGCTTCACCGTCGTGATGCTCCTGCCGGAGTCGGAAAAGCCCTTCTTCGACAGCCCCCTGCGAAGCGTCCTGGCCGGCGTCGGCCTGCTCGGCGTCGCCTGGCCCCTGCTCACCGCCGGCGCGCGCCTGCGCAAACACGCCGCCACTTCCCCCTACTTCGAAGAAGGCTTCATCGCCGGAGTCCTCACCCTCTTCGGCTTCATCCTCCTGATCGTCGCTCTCGTCTGCCTGACCCTGGCCGCCTACGCCCTCCTCGCCCGGCAAGTAGCCGGTAGTCGGTAGTCAGTCGTCGGTTCTCGGTTCACAGTTGCTGGTTGCTTGTTGTCAGTTGAGACTCCGCCACCCGCACTGATGGGGTGCGGCCGATTTTGCGGTGGCGGGTTCGAATCTCTTCGTAGGGTGAGCGTCCTCGCTCGCCCAGTATCGGGACTTCCAAAGGATTGGATGTTGTGCGAGCCTATGCGCCATGAGAGACGAGCGGGGACGCTCGTCCTACGAAGAGTCTGCCACGGCAAGGCGTGCATCAAGGGGACGCGCATCATGGTCTCGGTCATCCTGGACAACCTGGCCGACGGGCTGAGCGTCGAGCAGATCGTCGCCAGCTATCCGGGCCTGATCCCGGAAGCCGTGCGCGCCGCCATCGCCTACGCCGCCGGCTTATCCCACGAGTTCGACCAGTTGCTCAAGAAGACGCAAACTCAAGCCGAGGCAGCCGGCCTCACACGCGCGGATATCGCTGCTGTTGTTGCCGAGGTGCGAAAACGGCGATGAGAATCGTGCTCGCCTTTCCGGGCACAGCTTACCTGCTTCGGGTCCGAATTAAGTATTGTGTTCCCGATATCCAAAGAGTTTGAGGAGCTTCTGGAGGATATCGAGGACTTAGCCGTGTTTGCTGAACGCAGGGAAGAACCGGCGATTTCGCATGAGGAGCTCGTGGCGGACCTGAAACGCAATGGCTACCTACCGGGTTGAATGAAAGGCGTCGATTTCCGGGGACGGCTTACCTATTTCGGGTCTGAATTGAGTATTGTGTCCCCCTGATATCTCTAATAGGTGACTCTCTCGTTCTCATGATAGGACAACATAATCGTGCAGCAGTGTGTAACAGTCGGCCTTTGAATCAGGGAAGTTGACGCTGGGGCGCGATTTTGGTGCTCCGGTACAGAACTCCACAGCCTCCTTGTTCGTCAGGTCTAGTCCTTTGCACGTAGCTGTGATGCGTTTGTTGCCTTTAAGTACATCCCGAAGGCCAAGGCGTTCAACATTGTCCGGGTGAAATCCGAAGCCCAGAAATACGATCCGGTTGGCCCATCTCATCCACTCTTGAGCCTTCCGGAAGTTGTCATTGACTTCATGGGCTGTACCTTCATGAAGAACCTTAATGCTCTTGCTGGCTATCAAGATTTCCGCATATCCCTGTGCTCCATATCCGACTATCCCCGTGACCGATTGCCAAGGCAAAGGTCCCAGACTCCCATAGATGTGAAGAATTGGAATCTGATTCATCACGTTGCGGTATTCCTCCTCTGATGTATCGGCGGAGTAATAGGGCCAAAGGGATTCATACAGCCAATGTTCAAGAGAACCGGTCATAATTGAACGTGATAATACGCAACTGGTTTTCCCCAAATACGCGAATGGGCCCTACCATCTGCGACTTCACGAAATCGTACCAATGCCCATCAGTGCTGTCGTCCTGCAAAGGGTTCTCGTGATTTCTGCTCTGCCTGTAAGAGACGAATGGCAATCTCCAGTTTCCCGGCATTTGCGATATCTGGACGTAATGCTAGGAATTGATCAATCGAGGCTGGGCGGGCCATTCCAAGTGCTTTGCTGAGGCGTTCCATCTTGGAAGGAAGGTCACTCCATGGTGGCACTTCTTCTGGCGCGTTGCTCTGCAGGAACTCAAGGAAAGCTATGCACCAGTTCTTCCTCTCAGGAGAACCGGCCGAAATCCGTATGTCTCGGACAAGTTGCCTCCCAAGGGGGAATTCATAAGCCTTACTTGCCCCTGCTCCCAACACCAGTACAGTCTTCTTCGTAATCATCTCAATTCCTTGGACCTACTCGCTCCTCAGGGGTCGGCTTGTACTGCCTTGCCCGGAGTTCCAGGCCGGCCTCAGAGTTCCCCGTCCGTCATGACTGTGCCTACGTGTCACGACTGCAACCATTCTCTAAACCTGATGAAGCTGGCGAAATCACCCACATTCACAGGTTCACAGGCTGCGACAGTAAAGTCCGATGGTACATAGCTCCTACCATCCCTTGTGAGACTGGCTGTGACCTCAATGATAGCCTGAAAGCATTCACTCTTCTCCCGACCCTTGCATAGCTTCCCCAAGATGCTGTCGTTATCTAAGATATCCTTGACGGCTAGCTGGGCAAGACCGTGAGTTGCGGCGATGATCATGTGCTTCCGCCCAGTATAGAATGCCTCCTCAGTAAAAGTATTCGGCACAACAACCAGCATTAGGTAGTCTTTATTCAAATACCCATTCCGATCAGGAGCAGGGATGAACTGGGGACGATCGTTGCGATCACTGATGAACCACTTGCGGACTTCCCACGATTCGCCTTTCCACAGCCTGAGTACTGGCTGCTTATATGACACAGGCTCACCCAGTGGAAAGAAGAATGGAAGGATTCGATTACACTCCTCGCCACTATGGTCGTAGCCCAGAGCATATCGCGTAAGTGGATGGTCTACGGGTCCACCAATCGTGCATAAGTCCTTACTCAGGTCAAGAGGCATCAACTGGTCCGTGTAGGTAATGGTGCGCCTGCGTCGAAAATGATGCGTCAGCCAATTTCGGAACAATTGCAGTGAACAGACGTCGTCACGAGGAGTCCTGCCTGTAGTGATATCGGCATCGGCAAGAAAACCAAACAATCTCTTGATGTGTACAGCCCTTGCCCGTGAGAGCCATCTTCCAGGAGCCAGAAAGTTGATCATGCGTATCCACGACTTCGTGGTCGCGATCACAGGTTTTATCTTGCTCAGTTCCAGCATACTGTCATCTCGTTACTGCAACATAGCAGGACAGGCGCGTGACGGCAAGAACTACGGCTGCGGGTCTCCAACGCACGTATGTCCCACCGGTACCACCACTACCCTAACCGCAGTTGGACGCCGCGTCAACCATCAAGACAGACATCCTTCGTGCCAGTCTTTCTACCACTACTCGTTCAGTCTCGCTTCCTTGCAGAGCGGTAGCATAAGCCAAGGCAAGCTAAGGGGTTATATTTCACGCAGAGGCGCAGGGACGCAGAGTCTAGAACATGTTTCATCCCGCCTTTCTCTGCGACTCCGCGTCTCTGCGTGCGTGAATCTGGTTGTGGCCGAAGGTCGCTCTGGGCTATTCTTCGTACTCTCCGTGACCTTCGTGGTTTCATCTGCGGAGATTGAGCATGCCTATGCGAGCATAGGCATGGCACCCAACGCCGTGAACTCTTCAGGGATTATAGAAGACGCAAGTGAAGGAAACGCAAGAGAATAGAGCCTCCTTGCCGATGTTGTATTTGTCCGGACAACAAAGCAAGGAGGTGTCCAATGAACACTCGAAAGATCGAGAGCAGAGGCTCTACGCATTTTCATCGGCAGCCGTTGCGTTCGGCCATGAGTCAGATTTTCATGGCCCCCTTTTTTCGGCTCTGGCGGCTCTGGGGTCCACGAGCGGTTGTCGTGTGGGCCGATGGACGCTGGAGTATGTGATCTACCTGTCTGTGCTGATGGCGTTGGAGCCGTCGCGGACACTGAAGGATCGGTTCACTCACGCCCGCCAGGGGCTGATCGAGATGTATCGAGGCCGCAAACGTCCCGGCGGGACCTACCAGGGATACATCAAGGCCCGCCGCAGGATCAATGGCAAACAACGCCAAGCCATCAAACACCACCTTCGGCGTCACCATCGTCGCATCGCCGGTGCGTTCTGGCGGCGGGACGGCTGGTTGGCCTTTTCGGCCGATGGCACACGGATCGAAGTCCCCCGGACCGCCAGGAACCAAAAGAGCTTCGGTTGTGCAGGTCGCAAGAAGACGGGGCCGCAGTTGTCGTTGACCAGTCTGTACCACCTGGGCACAGGACTGCCGTGGGCGTGGCGGATCGGAGCGGGGATTCAGTCGGAGCAGACGCACCTGCACTCGATGGCGGGATTGCTGCCGAGCAGGTCTTTGCTGGTGGCGGACGCCGGCTTTACGGGTTTTGATCTTCTGCGATCGCTGGTAGATCGTGGAGTGCAGGTTCTGGTGCGGATGGGTTCGAACCGTACGCTGCTGACGGGTCTGACGGATGTGCACGTCAAGATCAAGGGCGAGTTGGTGTGGCTGTGGCCGACGCGAAAACAATCGAAGTGTCCGCCGTTGCAACTGCGGCTGATCCGGATCGAGCAGGCGCATCATTCACCGGTGTACCTGGTGACCAGCGTGATGGAGGAGCAGGCCCTGACGGATCGGCAGATCGGTCAGTTCTATCGGATGCGGTGGGGCCACGAGGTCTTCTATCGCTCGTTCAAACGGACGCTGGAGCAGCACAAGATGCGAAGCGGCTGTCCGCAGGAGGCCCGGCGGGAACTGGACTGGGCGATGCTGGCGTATCTGGTAGTCGGTCTGTGGAGCGTGGAGGCATTGATCGGGGCCAAGCGGGATCCGCTATGCTGGAGCGTATGCGAATCGCTGCGGGTGGTCCGGCGCATCATGCATCCTCTCGGGCGGTCTGCTCGAAGAGCCGGTCTTCGGGCTCAACTGCAAAAGGCAGTCAAAGACGCCTACGTCCGAAGCGGACCGAAACAGGCTCGGCATTGGCCGCACAAGAAGAACGATCCTCCCGCGGGCCTACCGAGAATCCGCCCCGCCAATGAGAAGGAAAAACGCTGTGCCAAAAGGATTTACGAAAAGACCAAGGCCGCTTAAGTTCACGGCGTTGCATGGCACCCAACCCGAGACATCCCTCTCTGTGTTCTCGGTGCCCTCTGTGGCAGAACAATGAATCTTGGATTCCCGCCCCCGATCAGGTCGAGGGCAGGCCCTTCGCGGGAATGATATGAGAATCCGTGACATCTCGTGTAAATCCGTGTCACGCAACGACTTACCGCCGACACAAATCTGTGCATCGACAGGATTTCACTTGACGGAAAATGCTAATGTTTGTATGATGCTAATGCAACTGAATAGCGAATGGTAAGATGGTCAATTCGGAGGGGCTGACCGTGGCCGGTGACGCGCACATCCTCGACAACCGGCGGGACGCCGGGGCAGTCACGCCCTCCTGCTTGCTGGAGGCAAATGACCTGATTATGCGAAACAAAGCCAATTGCCAGAGCGATTGCGGATTGGGGATTGCAGATTGCGGATTGTCTCCGGCAGCCTAGCGTCCCCTGTCTGCGCGAAACAAAGCCAATTCGCTGATCGTCACTATGTGAAACAAACCCAATTCTGGCGAGGACTAATTGAGGATAAGTTCCGGTCAGAAAAAGAGTTATGAGGAAAAGGCACAGGTTGACACTGCGGGAAACAAAGCCAATTCACGGGGCCAAGGGCCTTGGGAGTGCGGAATCCGGATTGCGGAGTGCGGAATGAAGGATACGAGTGTGTGCCGTGGCGAGTGTTCGGCAACAGGGACGGGCAGTTTGCGAAACAAAGCCAATTGGGCGGGGACGGGGGGGCCCCTTGGGATTGCGGATTTCGGATTACGGAATGCGGATTGGAAGACGGGAATGAAAGACATAGGCCACCGTGCGGAACAAAGCCAATTCGGGGACGGGCGATTGTGCAAAACAAAGCCAATTTCAAGAGCGAGCACCAGGGAGCGCCCGGCAGGCGACGCGACCGCGGATCGTGCGAAACAAAGCCAAATTTGGGACGAATGGGGCATCTGGGGCAAAGTCGGGAGCGCGGATGGTTGTGTGAAACAAAGCCAATCTGGCGTGCCGGGCAGGTGACAGGCACAGCCCACGCGAGGGCCGATGTACGAAACAAAGCCAATTGGAGGAAGTGTCAGGTAGCACCCCCGCCCCCGGGGGTGATCCCAGCCGAGGGCGGCTGGGCCACATGGTGGCGGACCCGGCGGTGTGAAACAAAGCCAATTTCCGCCGGCGGGCTTGCTTTGGGGGGCGGGGGGACATAGACTGCTGGCGGCCGGAGGTGGTCCGGCGATGGGTTTGTGTGACGAGAGAACCGCAGATAGAAGGAGAAGACCGCATGAAACGACGTGACTTCCTCAAGACCGCAGCGACCGGGGCCGGATGGCTCATCCTGCCCAGCGGCGTGCTCAGCGGCGCCAACGCCCCCAGCAACAAGCTCAACGTGGCCCTGATCGGGACTTGGGGCCGGGGCGAGGCCCACTTCGACGCCCTTGCGAGCGAGAACGTGGTCGCCCTGTGTGACGTGAACGAAGAGCACCTGGCGTTCGGCGCCAAGCGATTCCCGAACGCCAAGACGTACGTCGATTGGCGCAAGTGCCTCGATCAGAAAGGCATCGACGCCGTGGTCTGTTGCACGACGGACTTCACGCACGCGTTCGTCGCCAACTGGGCCTTGAACCGGGACATGCACGTGTACTGCGAGAAGCCGCTGGCCAACAGCGTCGAGGAAGCCCGCATCGTCCGCGCGAACTGGCTCAAGAAAAGGAACAAGCTGGCGACGCAGGTCGGGATGCAGCGTCACGCGAACCCGAACTTCAATCGCGTGCAGGAGCTGATCCGCGACGGCGCGATCGGCACCCTCAGCGACGCATATGCCTGGGGCAATCGCCAGATCCGCCGCAAGGGCTACCCGGCCGCCGCAGGCGACCCGCCGGCCCACCTGCATTACGATCTGTGGATCGGCCCCGCGCCCATGCACCCGTACAACCCGGAGTATTTCAGCGGCGGCCCCGGCGCCAATTGCCTCCAGTGGAACATGTACTGGGACTTCGGCAGCGGGCAGATCGGCGATATGGGCAGCCACACGATGGACATCGTCTGGGACGCGATCGGTTACGGCTTGCCGACCACGGCGGAAGCCAAAGGCGACCCGTTCAACCCGGAGGTCACGCCCGTCGAGATGGAGAGCCATTTCGACCTGCCGGCCAACGATTGGCGGCCCGCCATCCGCGTCGGCTGGTACGAGGGCGGCGCCATGCCCAGGTCGCCGAGGGAATCCGTCGATCTGAACAAGATCGGGCACGGCGCGATGTTCAAGGGCTCCAAGGGCTTCCTGATCGCCGATTTTGGCTCGCGCATGATCATCCCCTTCGGCGACAACGCGGACATGAGCTACTATGAGCGTCGGCCGAAGGACAAGATGCTCCCCGACGTCGGACATTTCCAGAAGGAATGGACCAACGCCTGCAAGGGCAATCTCAAGACCTCGTGCGATTTCGACTACGGCGGCACGATGATCGAGATGATGCTGCTGGGCCTGGTGGCCTACCGCGTCGGCAAGAAGCTGGACTACGACCCGGTCGCCGGCCGCGTCACGAACAGCGACGAGGCCAACGCCCTGCTCAGCCGCAAGTACCGCGAAGGCTGGACCCTCAACGGCTGATCGATCCGGCCGGTGAGCCTGTAGTATGCATGACACGGTGGGGTGCCTCCGCCCCACCGTTTTCTCTTGCCCCGATTCAGCGAATGGCGATCTCGGGCCTCACGTACTTGACAGAGCTACTTGTTGCGATAGACTTACGGCCTCTTGATATCTGGATTTGGAGTCACCGGTCTATGAATGAGCATCTGGTAACCGCCGGCCTGGCGACGATCATTGTGCTGGTCCTGACGCTGCCGTTTCTCATCCACAAGGTGGAAAAGCAGCTTGAGGCGTTTTTATTCGTCATGGGCGTTCTGGCCGTGACGATCTCCAGCCAGTGGAGCGGACACCTGGTGGTCGATGCTCTCCTGGATCCGATCCGTCTCAAACATCCCATCGTCGAAGCCGTGCTTGTGGCGGGGTTACTCTTCGGCTTCTTCCGAGACCGAATGCGCCGCCATGTCATGGGCATTGAGCGGGCGGTGGGCCAGAGATTCTTCCTGTTTCTGGTCGTGGTTCTGCTGGGGCTGCTCTCCAGTGTGATTACGGCCATCATCGCGTCCCTGGTGCTGGCGGAGATCATCACCGGCCTGCGTTTGGACAAGAAGATCGAGACCCGGCTGGTGATCGTCACTTGTTTCTCCATCGGCCTCGGCGCCACCCTCACGCCCGTGGGAGAACCCCTGGCCACGATTGCTGTCGCCAAGCTGGCAGGCGAGCCGTATCATGCCGGGTTCTGGTTCCTGTTCCAGAAGCTCGCGATCTTCATCATCCCCGGCGTGGTGGCCCTCGGCATCGTGGCGATGTTCCTCCGGGGCAAGGAAGTCGCGTACGCGGAGTCCGTCAGCGAGAACAAGCTGGAGAGCTTTCGCGACGTTTTCATCCGCGCGGGCAAGGTGTACCTCTTTGTCATGGCCCTCGTGCTTCTGGGCACGGGCTTCCAGCCGCTCATCGATAAGTACGTCATCCACCTCCCCACCGCGGCCCTTTATTGGATCAACATGATTTCCGCCATTCTGGACAACGCCACCCTCACGGCTGCAGAACTCTCGCCCAAGATGTCCCTCATCCAGATTCGAAGCATCCTGATGGGCCTGCTGATCGCCGGCGGCATGCTGATCCCGGGCAACATCCCGAACATCATCTGTGCCGGCAAACTCGGGATCAAGAGCCGGGAATGGGCCGTCTTCGGGATCCCGTTGGGATTGGCGATGATGATTGTGTATTTCGTCATCCTGATGCTCATGTAGGGCGAACGTCCTCGTTCGCCCCGTGGCGAGGGCGTCTCGCCCTTGTTCCTTCGTGGCGAGGACATCCTGCCCTTGCACTTCGGCACGAGGAGACCTGTCGCAGCTTGGCAGAGTGAGGGCAAGATGCCCTCGCGACGCAAGGGCTGGAAGCCCTCGCCACGATGCAACCTACAGCAGCTTATCAACCTGCGTCACGAGCTCCTTGACGTGGCCGAGCGATACGGCCAACTGCTTCTTCTCGGATTCGTTCAGATCGAGTTCGATCACTCGCTCGACGCCGCCTTTGCCGAGCACGGCCGGCACGCCGACGAAGTACCCGCCCGCGCTGTACTGCTTGTCGCAATAGGCACAGCAGCAGATGACATTCTTCGTATCGCGGAGGATCGCCTCGGCCATTTTCACCGCGCCGGCGGCCGGAGCGTAGTAGGCGCTGTAGCCCAGGAGATTGACGATCTCGATGCCGCCTTTGCGGGCGCGGTCGATCAGCGAGTCGATTCGGTCGCCTTTGAGCAGTTGACTGATCGGGATGCCGCTGACGGATGTGAAACGAGGCAAGGGAACCATGTCGTCGCCGTGGCCGCCCATCAGGACGCACTTGACATCTTCGACGCTGACGCCCAACTCGGCGGCCAGGAAGTAACTGAAACGGGCGGAATCCAGGGCCCCCGCCATTCCCATCACGCGGTGCGTGGGAAAGCCGGTGACTTTGGCGGCCACGTGGACCATGGCGTCGAGCGGGTTGCACACGACGATGACAAAGGCGTCGGGCGAGTGCTCGGCGACCTTCTGGCTAACATCCCGGACGATTCGGGTGTTCGTGGCGAGCAGGTCGTCGCGGCTCATGCCGGGCTTTCGCGGCACGCCGCTGGTGATGATGACCACGTCGCTGCCCGCGGTTGCCGACCAGTCCATCGTGCCGACAACGTCCTGTTGCGACAGGTAGATCGGACTGGCCTCAGCCATATCCAGCGCCTTGCCGTCCGGCA
The DNA here is from genome assembly GCA_963708075.1 of Sedimentisphaerales bacterium. Classification (GTDB taxonomy): domain Bacteria; phylum Planctomycetota; class Phycisphaerae; order Sedimentisphaerales; family Anaerobacaceae; genus PLanc-01. The sequence continues at coordinate 411,479 of OY970194.1, read as the reverse complement.
GTCCTTTGACGATATCCAGCAGGACGATCTCGCCCAGCCGTCGTGTCGCGGCGATATACGCCGTCGTCGCCCCCACGTTCCCAGCACCAACCACGGTAATCTTGTTCTTGCCCATCCCAGTGCCCACTCCAATCTCGAATTCTGAAATTCGAATGCCAAATGCTGCGGCATCATATAGTGGTCTGCGACGGGTGTCAACGCTCACCTGGGCGTGTCTTCAGTCGCCGGGCTTATCTCGGCCGCCGGAGCACGTACTTGTTCTTCTCCGGCGTCGCGACAATTTCCCAGCCCCGTGCCGCCAGGCTGTTGAGCACGTTCGCTTCCAGTTCCGTATCTTGCTGCGAGTATTTCGTCCCGATCTTATTGGCGAATTCCTGTCTGTCGACGTTGTCCACCGCCTCGCCAAGCCCGTACCAGGTCCACACCCCCTCGCCCCGAAAGATGCCGTACTGCCACCGGGCCGGACTCCGCTCCGCCCCGCTCACCCCCGCCCAAACCACCGCCGCCATCACCGCAACCACAATCCCGACAATCACCAAATACCTCCGTGTCATAGCTTCTCCTTTCAACTCCGAATCCGATGCACTCTGCATCCGTCCTTGTGCTCCATCCACATAGTCTCACCGTGGTAAAAGAATGGCAATCAGCTATTCCCTCGCCTCGTGCTTGCGGAGCAGGTCAATGACCTCTGTGCGCCCACGACGAATGGCTCTATCGAGAGGTGTCTGACCGGCGCTGTTCTTGATGTTGGGATCCGCACCTTTAGACAGCAGGAGCGCGACGATATCGGCGTGGCCCCGCAGGGAAGCCTCGTGCAGAGGCGTATCGCCCTGCCGATCCCGCGGATCGACCGCCGCCCCATGCGACAGGAGCAGTTCAGTCATGCTTCTGGACCCACAGGCAGCTTTATGCAGAGCGGTTGCGCCCCCAGCATTCTTTGCGTTGATATCCGCGCCACTGTCCACAAGCAGTCTTGCCAGTTCCTCATCTCTGTCCTGCACAGCATTGTAAAGGAGCGTGTTGCCGTCTCCATCCACAGAGTTGGGATCAGCCCTGAGGGTGAGAAGCTGCGTGGCAAACTGGCGATAGACGTCACGGAGCTCAGTACGATATGCTGCCACATCAGCATCACTCATCTCGTTGCCGTCTTCTCCCGGCACATACCGGGAGATCCTACCGATGTTCTCTCGCTCAGCGGCGAGGGTGAGCAACAGAGGCGTCGCGCCGGCATCGTCCTTCGCGTTGACATCGGCGCCTTCGGCAACCAGTAGTTCGGCCACATCGATCATACCGTTGCGAACCGCGAGCAAGAGAGGCGTTTGGCCGCCAGGCGCGGAGAAGTAACCGCCCCCCTTGTCCTTCGCATTGACGTTGGCTCCCTTCGCGATAAGGAGTTCGACGGCGCGCCTACAGCCCCTGCTAACTGCATAATGTAGTGGCGTGCGGCCGTGGGGGTCAGTCGCGTTCACATCGGCTCCATGACGGATGAGAGACTCCACCATGTTGGCCACGGAATTCCCGTCGTCCTCGCGCAGATATTGCCGTCCGAGTGCTGCGTGCAAAGGGGTGAATCCGTCCTCGTCCCGGACATTGACATCCGCACCTTTATCAGCGAGGAACTCCACAACCTTATCAGCCGTCCATTCTGCCGCGACGTGCAACGCCGTAGACTTGTCGGAGTCGTTGGTCGTAAATACCGCGTGGTGAGCCATTAGAAACTCGACGATATCGCGATGGCCTCCACGAATTGCCGAATACAGCGGGGTCTGCTGCCTCGAATCAGGGACGTTCACGTCGGCTCCGCGTTCGATGAGCAGCCGGACAATATCAATTTGTCCGCCCGACGCCGCGTGGTGTAGACCAGTCAAACCGTCCATATCTCGTGCGTTGACGTTGGCACCGTTCTCGACGAGGGCCCTTACCCGTTCCAAGTCTCCGAGGCTAGCCGCCATATAGATCGGTACTTCGGCACCTGCGGCTATCAGGCGATTTGCGAGACTCTCCTCGTTCTCACGCAGCGCAAGATCCAGAGGCGTCCAGCCTCCTCGGTTCCTGACGTTCACTTTAGCTCCGGCTTTGAGTAGCTCCTCCACAGGCTCCACACCATGCCATCCAATTGCATCGTGCAGGGGCGTATCGCCGTCGTCATCCGCCCGGTTGACCTCAGCACCATGTGCTATGAGCAGGCGCATGGCTGGAACATGGCCCCGGGACGCCGCATGGTGCAGAGGTGTCTCGCCATCCTCCTGCCCTGCATTAACACCGGCACCGTGTTCGATCAACAGCCTCGCTATATCCGTCTCGCCAAGATAGACGGCCATATGAAGCGGCGTGTCGCCGTTCTTTCTAGCAGCATTGACGTTGGCACCATAACCAATCAGCAGTCTGGCTGTATCCTTTTGGCTGCGGGAGACCGCTGAGTGCAGCGGCGTTTCCCCGTTATCATCAACGGCGTTGACATCCGCCCCATGCTGAATCAGCATGTGCATGATAGAGGTCCGCCCGTAAGAGGCAGCCGTGTGCAAGGGCGTGTCGCCCCCACTGTCCCTCACGTTGACGTCGGCTCCTCGAACAAGCAAGCGTTGCACGCGCTCAATATCATTCATCAGAACCGCATCATCCAGGGACTGGCCCGCCCGCCCACGTCTCCTGTCGCATCCGCCGGCGAGGAGCACGGTCGCCAAGATCATACACAGCAGTTCTCTCGTTTTCACTTCCAGGTTCCTCCTGTGAACATCGAAAATGTCCACCCCCGTAATTAAAGGCACATGGTATAGGAAAAGTAACACCCTGCGAACCCGGAATTCAGAAAAAAAACGCGCCGGCTTGCCTGCCGGGCGTTCGCAGTTTACCATGACCGAACGTAGAAAGAAGAAGGAACGTAATTTCACAAGACCACCTGACAGGATTGGCGTCCGTATGTCACCCCCGCGCAGGCGGGGGTCCAGGAACGTACAGAGGGTAGCTGGATTCCCGCCTTCGCGGGAATGACATGAGGTGGTGTTTGCTCTGCTCTCATTACATTGAAGGCTCCAAGGAATGAGGTCGTTGATGGCGAAGATTGAGATTCGGTTGCCGGAGTGGGTCGGGCCGATGGTCGCGGAGCGAGGGGGCGGGCTTACTACCGTCGAGTCGCGGATGCGGTTTGTGATCGAGCTGGCGAGGCAGAACGTGGAGCGGCGAACGGGCGGGCCGTTCGGGGCGGCGGTGTTCGAGGCCGGCAGCGGGCGGGTTGTCGGCGTCGGCGTGAATTGCGTGGAGGCATCGAACTGTTCCTTCGCCCACGCGGAGATGCTCGCCATCGCGATCGCGCAGCAGGCTGTGGGTCATTACGATCTCGGCGGTGGCACGGCCAGCTATGAGTTGGTGACCAGTGCTGAGCCGTGCGCGATGTGCCTGGGCGCGATTCCGTGGTCGGGAGTCCGCCGGGTCGTATGCGCGGCACACGGCGAGGATGCCTGCGAGATCGGGTTCGACGAGGGAGCCAAGCCTGCGGACTGGATCGGCGAGCTGCGCAGGCGCGGCATCGACGTGCTCCGCGACGTGCTTCGCGAGGAGGCTCGGGCCGTGCTCCGCCAGTACGCCCAGGCCGGCGGACTCATCTACAACGCACGCCAGGAATCGTGATCGCACGGGCCGCTGCTTTGTGGATACACCATAGCTTGTATGTGAGCCGGCGAGCCCTGCGGAGAAAATTTCGGATCTCATTTGGACAAGCGGACCTGGAATTCGATACTTTGGAATAGCAGTGAAGAATTGAGAAGAGTCATGGAAAAGGGGACGGCACAGGAGTATAGGGGGTCATCGGTGGATCACTCATTCCTTCCGCGTTAATCTCTGCAACACACTCATCCGCACAGATCTGCAACGGGTAAAGATACGCGCTACAGGCCAAGGCATTTCATAAGCCCGGCCGGGATATGCGCACGCCGTATGCTCATGTGAGAAAGGGGTGGAAATCACACAGGTCCTGTGGAGAGCGGGTGCAGGGATGACGGCGCCGAAAGGCTGCCGCACAGTATGACTTATGGATGTTGATGCTGAGCTGACTATTCCGTCGAACGTCAAAAAGGGAATCAAATGAAACGCAAGGTAGTCTATTGGGTTGTGGCAACAGTACTGGTTGTAGGTTCTCGTTCCCGGGTCGATTCTCGCCGGCACGGCACAAACGGGCAACGGCGCTCCGAGCGGGGCACACTACAATCTGAACATCATCGGCATGGACAAGGCGAAGAACGTGGACCCGAACTCCATCACGAGCCAGGGACACCGAATCTTCGTGCCACTCGGAAGTAAAGACAACAAAGCGACGGCCAAGATTCTTCTCGTGGAAGGCACGGATTTCGCCGTGCTGGACTATGACGGCACGGACGGCTCCGCCAAGTTCCAGCTCCCCAACCCCGATCCGGACAATGACGGGATCACGGAATACTCCGTGTATCTTCGCGTGCTCGGCAAGCCCGGCGGCAAGATCAGGATGACCACGTCTGCCACGGACCCGGATCTCGGCGAGGTCGTGTCCGATCTGAGCACGGTCGCGGTGCGTGAAAGCGGTTCGATGAAGTTCGCCAATGTCAGTGCGTCGCTACTCTACATCTATGCGTGGGTCTATGATGCGGGAGTATGGACGTACCAGCGGATTCCGCTGTTCTCCGACCTGCTGCAGGATTACCTGTGGAACTACGACAACAACGGCGTCCGGATCGCGCAACTGCGCTTCTATGAAGGCGTTCCGACCCAGGCCCCGGATCCGCTGAGCATTCCGCACCTGGCGAGCATCGCTCCGTACCAGGGCACGCTGGGCACGTCAATGAGTGTCGCGATCACCGGCGCGAATCTGGACTTCAATGGGGCGGCAAACGACGTGGCGCCAACGGTTGACTTCGGCGCGGGAATCACGGTGGATTCCGTAACAGTGACCGCCGACATGTCGCTGACGGTCCAGATCACGATCGCCCCGGACGCGCTGATCGGATGGCGTCCCGTCACCGTCACACTGGCGGACGGCACGACTATGACCATATGGTTCGAAGTGATCTAGGCGTGCCTCTCCATCGGTGTTCGTAGCCAGGTGAGCCCTGCCTTTCCAGGGCCAGTGAGTATGAGTATACGGCGCACCCCAGGGAACCGGCCCCACGACCGGTTCCCTTTTTTGCTCCTGCGGAAGCCACTATTGAGCGGCCTTTCCTGAACCGGCCGGCTATTTGTTCTCCGTGAGAAGGCCCAGGCCCATGCTCCGCCAGTACGCACGGACCGGCGGACCCATCTACAACGTCCACCACCAGCCCTGCTGAAGTCTATCCCTACATACAAATAGGTGCTTTCCTCGGTTGACTGTTGGGATTTGTCTGAGGATTATGACATAGCATCGTGAGGTGAGCCGGAGGTTCAACACATACAGGAACTCGGTATGGAAGGAGAATGAGATGAAAGGGGCAAGACAACGGATCATCCTGTGCGGGGCGGCGCTGTTGCTCTCTTTTGCTGCGGCGGTTTCTGCACAGACGCCGCAGGAAAAGCGTTCCAGTTACTCGCCTGTCGTCATTACGGAGGACTTTGCGACAGTACTGTCGCGCATGAAGGCCGCCAAGGGCGAGATCATGAAACGACAGATGGATTTGCTTGGCGAGAGATACGATCTTTCCGACAAGCCCGCATCGGGCGTGACCATGTCTCGCGGCAAGGCCGTTCAGGCAGGCGTTCGGGTAAAGCTGCCTGCGGGCATGACGTGGGAGAGACTGTCCGAGATGACGCCGGATGAAATTCGGGAGAAAAGCCTGTTTCCCAAAGGGCTTTTGCCTCTGCCGCATCCGAACCATAATGAAGGCGGCATGCTCTTCCCGAAATTTGTCATAGACGAGCTGAAGAAACAGGAGAACCGGGACCTGACGCGGTTCGACCTTGACTTCGACCTTCCAGACCATTTTTTGCCCGAGTATCCGGCAGCGATCTTCCTGACCACCCGTCCCGACCTCGGGGATGTCTCGCAGGGCAAGGTCGTGACTATCGAGAACTACTACGAACTGTTCAACGGGATACTCAATCCAAAGCAGATTGAAGGTTTACGTCTGCTGGTAACGCCTTTCCCGCAGCAGCAGTTCAACCAGACGGAAGACCGCCGAAGCGAGAAGCCGAGCAGAGGAGTTGCCTGTTTTGATTGCCACGCCAACGGTCATACGAATAGCTCGACGCACCTTGTTGGCGACATCAGACCCCAGGAATTTCGCCACCGGCTCGATACGCCCCCCTTGCGAGGTGTCAATATCCAGCGGCTGTTTGGCTCGCAAAGGGCGTTGAAAAGCGTGGAGGATTTCACGGAGTTCGAGCAGCGAGCTGCGTATTTTGACGGGGACCCGGTCATTGCCACCAAGAAAGGGGTCAATGTTCTTGAGCGTGGAAGCCAGGTGCATTTCATGGCGGAATTCCAGGAACTGATGGATTTTCCACCGGCGCCGAAGCTGGATATTTTCGGCAGGCTCGACCCTGCCAAAGCCACCGCGGCGGAAACGCGAGGTGAAAAGCTGTTCCTCAGCAAGGCCCGGTGCGGCGAATGTCACGTTCCACCGTATTATACGGATAATCTGATGCACAACCTGCGGACGGAACGGTTCTACAAGCCGCACATGATAAACGGCAGATACGCCGCATCGGATGGGCCGATCAAGAATTTCCCGCTTCGAGGCATAAAGGATTCGCCGCCGTACTTGCACGACGGCCGGCTGCTTACCCTCGACGATACGGTTGAGTTCTTCAATCTTGTAACCGGAATCAAGCTTACGGAAGCGGAGAAGAAAGACGTCGTGGAATTCCTGAGGGCCTTATGAGAAGGGGAAGACCCCCGCACAGTCCCATGACGATTGCCTTTGCCCTGGCCGCGCTCCGGAATAGCCGTCAACCAGTCACGTCGTTCGCCGCGAGCCAGAGGTCGGCGAAGATCCGCAGGTCGAGGACGTCTACGGCGCCGTCGCCGTTGAGATCGGCGGGGCTGCCCTCGGACGGGACCGGCTTATCCAGCGCCTTGGCGATGAACGTGAAGTCGTCGCCATCGAGGGTGCCGTCGCCGTCGAAGTCGGCGCGCTTCGCGATGCCGCGATAGAGGCGGACCTTACCGTCCCCGTATCCAACCAGCAGGTCCCAGTAGCCGTCCTTCGGGCCGAAATGGCCTGCGCCGGTCCAGTAACACACGAATGGGCGTGAGCGAAACGAGCCCGGAAGGTCGATGGGCTGGCCGTTCGATTTGACGAGGGAGTACCCGGAGAATGTCGGATTCGACTCCAGGCCGGTGTTCTTGTAGAACAGGATCAGGCCGTCGGTGTTGCCGGTGAGCAGGTCGCTCTTGCCGTCGCCATCGAGGTCCATGATCACGGGGCTTGAACGTCCGTTGGGCACGCGCAGATCGATGCCGTTGTCCTGGGCGAAGGCGCCGGCGGGGTCGGAGAAATAAAAGTGCGGCGGCACAGAACTGCCACAGCCGCAGTTGTAATAGACGTGAAGCCGGCCATCCAAGCCGCCGGAGACGATGTCGAGCATGCCGTCGTCATTCCAGTGAACCATGACCGGCGTCGCTCGCGCACCGACGTCGAGCATGTCGGCCGACTCGCTGCCGACTTTGATATTCTGGCCGGCATCGAATGCCGGCTCGTTGTCGCTGGCCACGTTCAGGAAGATCCTGGCCGTGCCGTCCGCCAGGCCGACGAGCAGGTCCTTGCGGCTGTCCTCATCCCAGTACACGACACGAGGGAAGCAGCCCATGCAGCCTTCAGGCGTGCAGCTCAGGTCCCGGCCGTCCGCCTGGACGTAGAAGGAATTCACAAAGCACGGGTCGGACTCGGTTCCCACGTTCAGATAGACGCGCACTTTGCCGGGGATGGTGCCCCCGCCCTCGCCGATAATGAGATCGTTGAGATGATCGCCGTTCCAGTCCTCGAACGACGGCACGGAGTAGCCGGGCACGACGATATCGCTTCCGGCGGCCTTCACGAACTCCTCAGGTCCGAGATTGATCGCGGTCTCCTCGGCCGCCGCAGGCAGACAAAGACATACGATCACAACGAATCCCGCTATCGGCCATTTCGCCCAACACATCGGTTTCTATCCTCCATCAAAGGCAGACCCGCCCAAGTCATGGATCAGGGTCTATAAAGTGGATATGAAGAGCCCTCTTCTTCACCTCCTCCATGATAGGACTATTATACGTAGGTTATCCGAAAAAGTCAACATACAGCCCGCGAGCAGACAGGGCTATCGCATCTAAATTCGAGCTGGCCCTCTTGGCCCCGAGAACGCTGATCGGATGGTGGCCAACCTGACATTGCGGTCGTCAATCACCTGAACCAACCTGCGTTTCTGAACAAGGAATCGCGGCTGGCCAATTTAGATGCGATAGCCTTGCGCGAGCAGAGAGTCCCAGAATCGTCCGCCAGGACGAGAACGGTATCACCTGCTTCAAATCCCCCACGGAATACCGGTGATTCCTCCTCAGCATACAACAATAGCTGGTCGGTCCGGCTATGTCATGAATCTGCGCAGCACGGTCGCCGTGTGGATGGCGACGAGCATCAGGTAATCCAAGTCTCCGAGAGTGTAGTGGTCGTGCACCATCGCGTTGTCCAGATAGATGATGCCGTGGCAACCGGCCGGACTGTTGATCGCCGCGATCAACGCGGAGCGGATGCGTTCCTTCTCCTCCAGATCGGCGGCCACTCTCGGCATGACCAGCGACTGGCCTCGCTCGACAGCATGGTTGATCTTGTCGGCCAGCTTCAGTTCCTGGAGTTCCACGGGGTGGCCGTCCCGCCGTTTGCCCGCATGGTACGTCATCGGACCGCTCGGCTGCTCCCGCAAGGCGCACCACGTGTGGAATGCACTGAATTGCTTGAGCGAGATACTCAGCAGGGCGACCAGCAGGTCCTCAACGTTCTTCCCCTTGCAGATGATGTCACAGGCCTGCACAAAATCGGTGAGCCGTCTGGCGGGCAGTCGCATCGCGGGGGCATGGCCGGCGTCGGGCTTACGCACGACGGTCTCGTGCATAGGCGTCGACAGGCCCGCCTCCAGGTTCAGCGTGTCCTCGAACTCCTCCAGGTGCGCACCCGCCGGCTTGTCTTCAACACAGACTTCAATCGTGAAGTCGGTGATTTGAATGGCATCGCCGGTCTTGATCGGCGCCGCATGGACCGCCTGCCCGTTGAGGAATGTCTTGTTCGCCGAGTCCAGGTCCTGAACTGTCCATGAGCCCTCGCCATTGCATGCAATGGTCGCATGTTTCTTGGAGACGGCCCGGTCGGGCAGCAGAATGTGACTGTCGGCGGCTCTTCCGATGTGGATCGGGCCTTGGGCGAACTGATACTCTTTGACTTCCCCATCCTTCTGTTTTAGTACCAGACGCATCGTTTTATCTCCGCATCCGGGTTGTTGTTAGTGTCTCATTATGGCGCGTCTGAGGGCCCATGTCAAGAGAACAAAAGGATTTCCAGAATAAAAAAGCAGTCACCGGGTCCCGGTCATGATTCCAGCACACTCCAAGTGATGATATCAACTGTGTTTTGGTGATTTGCGGGCGCGGTGACGATACTGGTCAAGGATCACGGCGGCGACGATGACGCAACCGGTGATGAGACGCTTGGTGGATTCCTGGGCCCCCACCTGGGCCAGACCGGCTCCCAGGACAGCGATGATCAGGACGCCGAAGAAGGAGCTGACAATCGAACCCCGGCCGCCCATCAGGCTGGTCCCCCCGATGACCACGGCAGCGATCACCTGTAGCTCGAATCCGATGCCGGTATTCGGGTTCGCGGAGGACATCCGGGCCGTCTGGATCACGGCGGCCGCCGCACTCAGGACACTGGCGAGGACGAAAACCACCACCTTGTATGGGCGAGGATCGATGCCTGAGAGCCGCACCGCCTCCTCGTTCGTCCCGATAGCCACCAGGTACCGCCCGAAAACGGTGCGGGAAAGCACAATCTGGCCGGCGATGACGACGAGGATCGCCAGCAGGAACGGCAGCGACAGGCCGAATACGGATGTCCCGGTGACCACTTCGATTGGCCCGCCCACGTAGATGGTGCGCGACCCCGTCACGAGATACGCTGCCCCGCGGGCTACCTCCAGCATGCCCAGTGTGACGATGAACGAAGGGAGCCTCCAGCGGATGATGATCAGGCCGTTGGCGGCGCCGCAGACCAGGCCGACAAGCAGACAGACGACGATTGCCGGTCCCAGAGGCAGACCCCAGTTGATCAGTGCGATGCCGAGAACCGCCCCGGCCAGCGCCATCACCGAGCCCACCGACAGGTCGATGCCTGCGATGATCAGGACGAACGTCATGCCCACGGCCGCGATGGTCGCGTCGGGAATCTGGTTGGAGATCGTCAGGAACGTCGCTTTGCTGAAGAAATTCTCCGCCTTGACGCCGAAGATGACGATCAGCAGCAGCAGCGCCGCCGCCATACCCAGGTAGTCGGTGGCCAGCCCCCTGAGATTGATCCTGCCGCTTCGACTCACGTCATCCACGCGATGCCCTTTCCCTTCTTCAGCCCTTGATGTACCCGCTGAACGCGGAGGCGGTGATGGCCTCTTCCGTCCACTGGCCCCGCTCGAAAGTCCCGGCGACCCGGCCGGCGGACATGACGAGAACCCGGTTGCAGACCGCCATGAGCTCCTTGAGGTCGGAGGAGACGAAAAGGATGGCTTTGCCCCTGCCGGCGAGCTCGGCCAGCATTCGGTAGATCTCGAATTTGGCCCCGACGTCGATGCCGCGGGTCGGCTCGTCGAAAATGAGGATGTCGCAGTCGCGGAACAACCATTTGGCGATGACGACCTTCTGCTGATTCCCGCCGCTGAGCTGGCCGACGGGCTGTTCGGCGGACCACGCCCTGATCCCCAGCGAATCGATGTACCGGCGGGCCACCTGCCGCTCACAGGAACGCTTGATCCAGCCAAGCCGGCTTATACTGCAGAGCCTGGCGATGGAGATGTTCGCTCGCACGGGCAAGGTGAGAAACAGCCCCTGCTCCTTGCGGTCCTCGGTCAGCAGAGCAATGCGGTTGCGGACAGCATCGCTCGGCTTTCGAATGCGGGCGGGCCGATCGCTGCCGTGCAGGTAGATGGCGCCGGATTCGGGCTTATCGGCGCCGAAGATCGCTCGCATTGTTTCCGTTCGGCCGGACCCCATGAGCCCGGCGATGCCCAGGATCTCGCCACAGCGGGCCTCGAAGGAGACGTCCCGGACCTTGTCGCCACGGGTGAGCCCCACGACGCGCAGGGCCGGCTTGCCCGCCCCGCCGGACGGCGCCAGGTGCTCGCGCTGCAGGTCCCGGCCGACCATCATGCGAATCACCGCGTCCGCATCGACGTCCCGGCTCGAATGCGTCGCCACGACCCTGCCATCCCGCAGGATGGTCACGCGGTCGGCGATGCTCAGCACCTCTTCAATGCGGTGCGAGATGTAGAGGATGCCGACGCCCTCGGCCTTGAGCCGGCGAATCTGGGAAAACAGCAGGGATACCTCGCTGTCCGTCAGCGAGGCCGTGGGCTCATCGAGGGCAAGTACCCGGCACCGGCGAGACAGTCCCGCGGCGATCTCGACCATCTGCTGACGGCCGACGCCGAGCGACCGTACGGGCGTGGCCGGGTCCACCCCCTCCAGGCCAACCTTCGCCATCACGTCCCGCGCCGCCTGGTGGAGTTTCTCATAGTTGATGAATCCGAGCCGGTTTGGAAGCCTCTCGATAAAGATATTCTCCGCGACGGTCAGGTTACCGATCAGATTCAATTCCTGCATGACCATGCGGACGCCGTGGACCTCCGCGTGCGTCCGCGACCTCGGCTGATAAGGCCGGCCCGCCAGGAGCATCTGTCCCGCGTCGGCCGTCTCCACTCCCGCGATGATCCGGGTCAGCGTGCTCTTGCCCGCCCCGTTCTCGCCGACAAGGGCATGGACCTCGCCCGCGCGAAGCTCGAAATCGACGCCCGACAGCGCCTGCACGCCCGGAAAGGCCTTATCGATCCCGGTCGCAACGAGCAGCTTGTCAGTCGTGGGCTCTGTCATCATTTCTGCGTGGGCGTCTGGAGCATCTCCGCCGTAATCAGATCGACCGGTGTCTCCTTGTCGGCGGGTTGAGCGTTGCCTTTGAGCATCTCCAGGGCATATTCGATGCCGAACAAGGCGAGCTTATCGGCATGCTGGTCCACCGTGCAGAGAATCCTGCCCTCTTTGAGCAGCCGCTGCACGGCCGCGATGTTGTCGAAGCCGACCACGTGGATGCTCTCCTGCTTGCCCGCCTCGTGCACGGACGCCACGGCCCCGAGGGCCATGCTGTCATTGGCACAGAGGATCGCCTTGAGGTCCGGGTGCTCGTTGACCATCGCCGAGGCGACCGGCAGGGCCTTGTCCGTCTCCCAGTAGCCCGTCTGGGAGCTGACGATGTTCATGCCTGCGGCACTCATGGCGTCCTCGAAGCCGAGCTTTCGCTGAATGCCGTTGAAGGCGTTCGGGGCGCCCTCGATGATGGCGACTTTATCGCCCGCCTGCAGTTTCTTGGCCAGATACACGCCGGCCAGTCTCGCCCCCTTGCGGTTGTCCGGACCGACGAAAGGAATCTTCGCGTCCTTGTCCTCGAGTACACTTTGATCGAACTTGTTGTCGATATTGACCACGACGATGCCGGCGTCCATGGCGCGCTTGCAGACGGAGACCAGAGCCTTGGAATCAGCGGGCGCAATGACGATGGCATCCGCCCCCTGCGCCACGATCAACTCCATATTGGTGATCTGCTCGGCGACGTCCGTCTCGTTCTTCATGCCCACCACTTTCAGGTTGTACTCACCCGCGTGCTGCGCGTGGTGGGCCCTGGCCCCCTCTTCCATCGTCTTGAAGAATTCGTTGGCCAGGGACTTCATCATGAGAACGATGGTTGGTTTCTTCGCATTGCCCTGCACACCTGTTTTTTCGCGACAGCCACAGGCGAGGACCAAGCCCAGAACCGCGAATACCATGAAAACGCGACAGATCCATGTCTTTCTATGACTCATTACATTCTCCTCGAACCACACCTGTTTACGCAGCGAACTCCTCGACCTCTTCTCTCGTGGGCATCGACGGCTGGGCGCCCATTCTGGTCACGCACAAGGCGGCAACGCGGTTGGCAAACGCGGCCGCGTCGCGGAGCGGCCGGCCCTGGGCCACACTGACCGCCAGGCTGCCCGTAAAGGCATCGCCCGCCGCGGTTGCGTCGATCGCCTTGACCTTCAACGCCGGGACGAACTCCATCATGTCGGCGGCGGCCAGCAGGAATCCCTTGACGCCCATTGTCAGGATGACCGCCTTGACGCCAGTGGTCAACAACCGTTCGGCGGCCTTGCGGGCCGAATCATTGTCGGTGACCTCGATGCCGGTGAGGATCTGGGCTTCCGTCTCATTCGGCGTGAGCACTTCCACTCGGGCCAGCAGCGCCGGGCAAAGCTTCTGTGCCGGAGCGGGATTCAGAATGAACGGCACGCCGGCCTCGTTGGCCAGTTCCGCAGCGCATTGCACCGTCATCATGGGCACTTCGAGCTGCACGACCACAGCGCCGGCCGAGCGGATCTCCGCTTCTGCCCGGTACACGTCCTCGGGCGAGAGCTTCGCGTTGGCCCCGGGCGCCACGACGATGGCGTTGTTGCCGATCTCATCTACGGTGATGAGTGCCACGCCGGACGGCGTGTGCGAAGTCAGCGTCACGAATCTTGTGTCCAGACCCTCTCGCTGGAAGTTCTCCAGGGACTTGCGGCCGAAAAGATCGTCGCCGAGCCGGGTCACGAAGCACACGCGCGCCCCGAGCCGGGCGGCAGCCACCGCCTGGTTCGCGCCCTTGCCGCCGGGGACCATGAAAAAGTCCCCGCCCAGGATCGTCTCGCCCGGCACCGGAATCCGCGCGGACTTGACGACCAGGTCCATGTTGGAACTGCCGACAACTACGATTTTGACGTCTTCGCCGCCGATACTTGCCTCTCCTGCTACAAACTTGTCGTGCCGGCCACTGAGCGGGTGACATGTCTACGCTCGCGTAGACATGTCTGCTTCGATGGGCAAGGCATGCTTACGCAAGCGTAAGCATGGCACCCAGTCACAATTCGGAATTACTTCGTGAGCCGCTCCACAAGCCAGCTTTCGTAGCCGTCCAGGTCCTTCCACTTCACCGCACAGTTGACCATCTTGGCCCCATTCTCGACGCGTGTGAAGCCGTCATCGGTGATGCGAATGGGCAGTTTTTCCATTTCGACCAGTTGTCTGCTGACGGCCAGGTAAATCGCCACAGTGTCGAACAGCGTCGAGCTGCTGTTGTTGATCTTCTCGTCCACGAGGCGGTTGAGGCCCGCCTCGTCGAGGTCCTTGCGGTCCTTCAAGCCGGCCTTGTACCATATCCGATAGTTCTCGATCAGATTGGTCGTAATGGGACTATTCTTCTTGAGCACCTTCTGGTACTTGTCGCCATCGACGACGACGAGACCGCAGGTGTCCAGGGGCGTGATCGTCATCGGCCACGGGGCCGTGAAGACCTTCTTGGCCGCCTCGACATCCGCCTTCACGTTGTACTCGGCGTCGGGTTTCTCGCTGCCGTAGCCCCGATAGACGCTGCCGTGCATGCCGACAAAATCGGCCTTTTCGGCGATCCGGGGCTCGCGTTTCAGGGCCTCCGCCACGTTCGGCAATGGACCGATCGCAATGAGCGTGATGCGGGTGGGTGAGTTCATGATCGTGTCGATGATCGCCTGTACGCCGTCCCTGTGGACTTTGCCCGGATAGGACGCCAAGTCATACTCCTGAGCCCAGGAGGTATGCCGGTGAACACCATCGCCCTGCTTGACACCGATGCCCACGGCGATCTTCGTCCGGCCGACCCGCTGCAGGTATTTGGCCACGACCTTTGCTTTAGCCTCTGTGTTGCCGACCGCCGTCGTGATCAGCTTGCAGTCCAGCTCCGGCGACTGAAGCATCGCCGCGATCGCCCAGGTGTCGTCGATGTCATCGCAGAGGTCCGTATCGAGGATGACGGGCAATGGGACCGCGGATTCGACCCGGCGGGCGAGTCCGAGATTCACCACAACGGCCAGAAGAGCCAACAGGAGAAACCTGGTAGAGTAGTAAGATCGCATGGTCATAATCGGCCTCCAGCTTTTGCCATTTACCATTTACGATTTACGATTTATCATTCGAGGCTAAATCGTAAATCGTAAATGGTAAATAGTCAATTGCGAAGGGCACGAATGGACATTATCCCCGCCATTGATCTGATAGACGGCAAATGCGTGCGGCTGATCCAGGGTCAGTACGACCGGCAGATCACGTATAAGGACGACCCGGTCGAGCAGGCCCGGGAATTCCATGCCGACGGGGCCGCGTGGCTGCATATCGTGGACCTTGACGGCGCCAAGGCGGGCCGGCCCGTCAATACGAAGACAATCTCCGCGATTGCCCATGTAGCCCCCCCGCCCTCGGGGGGGACTTCTGGTTCCCAGCCGGGGGCGGCTTGGCTACAGATCGAGGTCGGGGGCGGCATCCGCGATGAAGCGTCGATTCGCCAGTTGCTGGACCTGGGCGTTACCCGCGTTATCATCGGCACCAAGGCCGTGAGTGATTTCGAGTGGTTCAGCCGGATGGCACGAAAGTTTCACGGCCGACTGGTCCTGGGCCTCGACGCCCGCGGCGACACAGTGGCCACGCACGGCTGGATCGAAGGCAGCACGCAGACCCTGCTCGAATTTGCCGCTCAAGCCGATGAGTTGCCCCTGGCGGCCATCATCTACACCGACATCAGCAAAGACGGCATGCTCTCCGGCCCGAACATCGAGAGGACCCACGCCCTGGTCAAGGCGGTCAAAACGCCCGTCATCGCCTCCGGCGGCGTGAAAGAAGCCGACGACATCCGTAAGCTCAAGCCCATCGGCGTCGCCGGCGTCATCGTCGGCCGAAGCCTCTACGAAGGCACCCTCAATCTCCGGGACGCCATTGCCGCTGCAACATAGCAGTGCGTGTGTACCGCCACACCGCCATCAGCCACAGCAGAATAAGCAAAACCGACAGCCCGCACAGCAACCCAATCAGCAGGAGATCCCCCTGGCCATTGAAGGTTGGCATATCGGGCGGTAGGCGCTCCTGGATTGTTCTCAGCCGTTGGTCCATAGCCGTTTCCTCTTCTCATATCTTGTGCCCAAGTCCGTGTCGTGCGTCGGATGGGTTGTGGGGCTATTGCGACTCCTTTGCACCCATGCCCGCCGGCAGGAAGTTTTCCAGCACCCAGAGCTCGCTCTTGGACCCCTCATTGACAGTGAGCGCAAAGTGGCGGTTGTCCGGGTGAAGCGTGAAGGACTCCATTTTGGGAACGGAGAGGTCCAGCTTCAGCGGCGTCCCGCCCTGCGCCGGAAGCCGCCAGATTTCACTGCTCGCGGCATTGCGTGCTTGGGCGATGATGTAACGGCCGTCCCTCGTCCATCTCAGCCAGTAGAAATTCTGCGTCAAACCGCGAAATAGCTCCCGCGACTCCCCTCCGTTGAGGGACACAGTCTTTACAGCGTTTTTCGCTTGGAACACCACTTCCCGGCCGTCCGGCGAGAGGTCGTACAACCATTGCGCTGTCCCTCCTGTCCCTTCGTTGACAACTTCCGACTCCTCACCGGTGTCGAGGTTGCGTTTCCTGATGATTGGCCCCGACGCGAACACTAGGGTCTTCCCATCAGGGCAGAGCTTGGGGAAAAGGCCTCCATCTGCCAACTTAGTGATCTCGCTTGTCTCAGTGTCAATTCGGATGATTCCCACACCCCCGAGTGCGATAACGGAACGGCCGTCTGGCGCCCATGACATCTGGTTAACGAAACCGAGACCCGACAGTAGGCGCTCCTCTCCGGTTGCAGTGGACCGGATGGTGAGGATGTCCTTTCCGGGACCGAAGCCCCAACGTGAAATGTAGAGCAAGTTGCTGCCATCGGGTGACCATGTTGGCTGTGATGGTGGACCGGTATATCGCGTTGTGACCAGCGCGGGTGGCTCGAGTACCTTACCAGTTTCAATGTCGATCACACCGTTATAGAGGCCACCTAAAGGGGTGACAGTCTTGTAATAACAGGAGCCGTCGGGTGCAAAGCCTAAGACCTCAGAATAATAGCCGAAGTCCTTTTTAAGCAGCTCTGGTTCTCCTTGCTGCTTCCCATCGGTAATGTGGACGGTCCAGATGTCCCACGTCCCCGAGCGGTCGCTGAGGAAGACAAGGATTCTCCCGTCCGGCGTCCATCCAAGCAGTCGATCCTCCGCGGGATGTCCGGCAACAACGACGTCATTCCGGCCATCGGCGGTCATCAGGCGAACTTCGCCCTGGTGTCGACTGCCCTCACCCACCACGGAACTGAACGCGACAAATCGCCCATCGGGCGAGAAACCGGCCCTTAACCAGCCCGTAGGAATAGAAATATTCCCCAGGATGCGCACCGAGCCATCCGATGTCGAGATCAGCGTTAGTTCACTCACCTTGTTACCTTGGCGAAATGCGAGGATGGACCCTGCGTCAGGCGACCAGTCCAAGGGATAAACGTAAGAGTCTTTCTCGCTGTAAAATGTGCGAAGGCCCGAACCATCCAGGTTTCTAATCCGCAGTTGATAGAGCCAGTCCTTCGTATTCGGGTCGGAACTTTCGACGTTGTATACGATTTGTTTTCCGTCGCGCGAGAACGCTTGGTCATGGAGGGCGTTCCCAGTCCAGGGTCCCCCATTTGTGATTCGACTCGTCTGACTGCTGGCAACTTCGAACTGGACCACGTCACCCGTGCCCCAGTCTATACCTCTGATGTACTTGCCATCCGCGGTCAAGACCTCACCGACGCCGGAGGCGTCCGTGAGAACCCGGCGTGCGACGAGTCCTCCGCCGAGAGAGGCCGTTTCGGTGGCAGACACACCGGTCACCCGCGGCGCGACAGACGCATTCCTGTCCGGCGCTAAGTCCGTCTTTTCCTCCGGCTGGGACGCGGACACGCCCGTTGGATTTGCTGTGGAGGGCTGGGCGGCCTTTCGCGATCCGGCGTCAGGCAGAGAGGCACAACTCAGCACGACAACCAAGGTAACCGCCAGGGGCGACCAGCGATAAGAGTTGTTCTTGAACCGTGCAATCATGGCTATCCTCCTTTTCAGTTGGGATTTGGTTTCAAGGATTCCGGCCATGGCGGGCAGGGGCCGTGACCGGGACAGTCGCTGCAGGAGAGCTACTATTGCCCTTCCATACTCCTGTGATTCCTGCTCTCCGGTGTATGCGAGCACCAGGGCATCACAGGCCATTTCCCTGTCGATCCGCATGCGATGGAAGGCAAACCAAACCAGGGGGTTGAACCAGTGCAGAACCTGCAGCAAGCTCGCGACCCAGGCAAGGTAGATGTCATGGCGTCTCAGATGGGCCAGCTCATGGAGAAAGACGTATCGCATTTCGTCCCGGCTGGCGGTGTCGAGCATCTGCCGGGGCAGGAGCAAACGCGGGCGGACGAATCCAAAAAGAGCAGGGCTCGCAACCTGGTCGCTTGGCACCGCAGCGACAAGGGTCTGAATGCCCATCTGCGTCTTGCACTCCTCGAAGAGTTCCAGCGTCGATTGATCGACCAATGGACGTTCCCGCTTGACAATCCGCCAGAGGGCAAAGTGACTGGCGAAAAGGTACGCGCCGACGAGCGCCGCCCCGGCCAGCCAAAGCAGAGGCAGAATACGACCCAGTGGCAGGAACGGCGGTCCCGGGGACCGCTCAGCTTCGGCAAGTGTCCGTGGTCTTGGAGGCGCCGCCTTCTGAACGGATGGGCTGGGCGTTGCCTCCTGCAGTGTCGCCGTTTTGGCGGCGTCAGAGACAGCGGCCGAGTGAAAACCCGGGTCTTGCTCAGTGAGAGTGGACATCGCCGGCGGCTGGGCTTGCCGGACCGATGACGGCAAGAGATGGAGCAGACTGATTCGGCTTTGAGGCGCCCAGGGCACGGCCATGCGGACCAATAACACCAGCCACAGAGCGTGTGACCAGCGCGGGCCGAGTCTATGGCCGAGCGATCGTTGCACCACCAGAATCAGACAGATCACGAGACTTGCGATCAAGGTGGTTTGCCAGAGCCACTGGAGAAACGGCCACACGAGCGTCGCCAACCATTCCATCGTTATCCCTTTCTCTTTTGGTCAAGGATCTTCTGCAGTTCATCGATCTCCCGGGGGGACAAGTCCACGTCTTCCAGGAAGGCCGCGAGCGCCGGCTTCATCGCCCCCTGGTACACGCGATGGACGAAGGACTGCGTCTCCGAACGAATGCACTCAGACTCCTTGACCGCAGGAAAGTACCTGTACTTGTTCCCTTCCTCTCGGAATCTGACGGCGCCCTTTCTCACGAGCCTGCTGATCAGCGTCTTGATCGTCCTCGATTTCCATTTCACCTCCCCGGACAGCGCATGGATCACCTCATTGGCGGTCTGGGGTCCGTGCTCCCACAGCACCTGCATGACTCTCCATTCCGATTCCGCAATCCTCGGCATCTTCTTCATCGTGGTTCTCCTTTGATTACAATAGTAGTCATAGCGAGCATATTACACTTGTAGTCATGTGGTCAACGGAAAAATCGGGAATTTTTTGCGAGTCACGGCAAGATCTGCATTCTCGTGGTGAAATCGAGGATTTGGGGGCGTGAGTAATACCGATTACGGCTGAGTATTTCGTATCTCCGGGTGGCAGCGGCAAGGCCGAAGGCTTTGCCGATGGCGGATGGGCAAACCATCGGCAAGCGTGCGCTTGTCGCTGCCACCCAAAGCTTGATGATACGTTACGAAAGACTCATGCGTAATCGGTATATGACAACGTTCCTGGCGAAGTACCTGTCCTGAATCAAGCGAACCGAGACTCGGTGACGGCGGCAGCGCTGCCTGCACCCAGCACCCTCGGAGAGTTGGATGCCGCCCGCTTCGAGTTCGCCGGCACATCGACTATTTCGAGTCCTTCGCACCCATGCCCGCCGGCAGGAAGTTTTCCAGCACCCACAGCTCGCTCTTGGACCCCTCATTGACGCTGAACGCAAAGCGGCGGTTGTCCGGGTGAAGCGCAAGCGCGGCGAAGGACAACATTTTTGGAACGGAGAGGTCCAGCTTCAGCGGCGTCCCGCCCTGCGCCGGAACCCGCCAGATTTCACCACTCGCGGGTGCCCGGGCAATGATGTAACGGCCCTCCCTCGTCCAACTCAGCCCGGCGTACCGCTGCGCCAAACCGCGAAACAGTTCCCGCGGCTCCCCTCCGTTGAGGGACACGGTTTTTACAGCATCGTCCACCTGGAACACTACTTCCCGGCCGTCCGGCGAGAGGTCATAGGACATTGCCCCTACCTTGGCAACTTCCGACTCCTCACCGGTGTCGAGGTTCCGTTTCCTGATGATTGGCCCATCCGTCGCGAACACCAAGGTCTTCCCATCCGGACAGAGCTTGGGCCACAGGTGTGCATCTGCCAACCTGGTGATCTCGCCTGTTTCAGCGTCAATTCGGAAGATTCCAGTTTCCTTCTCGGTAGTCCCGAGCGCGATGATGGAACGGCCGTCCGGCGCCCAGGAGATCTGGTTAACGAAACGAAGACGACGCGACAGAAAGCGCTCTTCCCCGGTTGCGGCGGACCGGATTGTGAGGATGGCGGGACCGCTGTTTCCCCAACCTGAAATGTAGAGCAAGTTCCTGCCGTCGGGTGACCATGTTGGCTGTGCCGGTAGGCCGGTATAACGCGTCGCGACCGGCGCGGGTGGCGAGAGTACCTTACCGGTTTCAAGGTCGACCTCACCCGTGTAGAGACGACCTGAAGAGGTTTGAGTCTTGTAATAAAAGGAGCCGCCAGGTGCAAAGCCAAGAACCTCTGCATTAAGGACGAAGTTCTTATCGCCGAAGTCCTTTTTCAGCAGTTCTGGTTCTCCGTGCTGCTTGCCCCCGGTGATGGCGACGGTCCAGAGGTCCCATGTCCCCGAGCGGTCGCTGAGGAAGATAAGGCTTCTCCCGTCCGGTGTCCATGCAAGCAGTCTATCCTCCGCGGGGTGCCCGGCAACAACGACCTCATTGCGGCCATCGGCGGTCATCAAGAAAACTTCGCCATGGGGCGGGCTGCCCTCACGCACAAAACTGAACGCGACATATTGCCCATCGGGCGAGAAACTGGCCCTTTGAGACCAGAACATGGGCGCTTGAATACTCTTCAGGACGCGTACCGAGCCGTCTCCTGTCGAGATCAGCGTTAGTTCCATCGCGCGGACCGCGGGAGTCTTGTTACGACTGCATTGTGCGAGGATGGACCCCGCGTCAGGCGACCAGTCCATTGGCATAATGTTAGCCACGCCTTTCTCACTGTAGAGTGTGCGAAGGCCCGAACCATCCAGGTTTCTAATCCGCAGTTGAGGGCCCCAGTCATTCTCCTTCGTATACGAGCAGTACGCGATTTGTTTTCCGTCGCGTGAGTACACTGGCAACTCGTAGACATCCCCCTTCTCGGGAGCGGGCCCCCTGTTTGTGATTCGGCTCGTCTGGCCGCTGGCAACTTCGAACTGGACCATGTCACCCGTGGTCTTGTCCATGCTGCTGATGTATTTGCCATCCGGGGTCAAGACCCCGCTGACGCCGGAGGCGTCTGCGAGAACCCGGCGTGCGACGAGTCCCCCGCCGAGAGAGGCCGTTTCGGTGGCAGACACACCGGTCGCCTGCGGCGCGACAGGCGCATTCCTGTCCGGCGCGAAGCCTGTATTCTCCTCCGGCTGGGACGCGGGCTTGCCGCCTTGCGACGTGTTCTGTGCCTCGGTCAACGTGATCAGCCCCAGAACGGCCAGGAGCACCATGGCCGGCAACGGTCTACGTGTGGTTCCCTTGAATCTGGCAATCATTTGGATTCTCCTTTCGATATGAGAGGGGTTTTCTAAGATCCCGGCCAGAGAGGGCAAATACTGGGGCTGGGAGAAACGTTCGAGAAGACTGAGGATCGTTTGGCCGTAGCGGCGGGATTCTTCGGTCCCGGCAGCCGAGAGAGCCAGGGCATCGGCAGCCATCTCCTGGTCGGCCCGCATCCGGCGAAACGCTAGCCAAATGAGCGGATTGAACCAGTGGAGCACCTGGAGCAGACAAACCAGCCACGCCAGATAAATGTCCCGCCGCTTGAGGTGCGCAAGCTCATGAAGGAAAACGTAGTGCAGCTCGTCGAGGCCCAGGGTTTCGATCAGGCCCTGCGGCAGCAGGATGCGCGGACGGAGGAAGCCGTAAAGGGCCGGCGTCCGGACCTTGTCGGTGACGACCACGCCCACCAGGGTCCGGATGCGCATCTGCATCTTGCAGTCCTCCAGAAGATCAAGGATCTGCTGATCGGTCACCGGCCGCTCGGACGCGACAGCTCGCCACAGGCTGAAAGCCCTGACGAAGATGTACCCGCCCAACGCCAGACAGCCGCAGAGCCACAGCCATGGCACAACGCCGGCCGCAGACTCAGCAAACGAACGACGGCCCACATCGGACGCGATGTCGCTTTGCGGCAACGCGGCGGCCGGCGGGGCGGAGACCGCAACCCCGCCTCGCCCTCGCTGCGGTGCTTCGCCTTGCGCACCGGACAATGCAAGCCCTGTGGTCCCCTCCTGTCCCAAAGTGCCCGGCTTCCCACCCATAATATCCGACCGCGCACCGTCGGTTGGGACCGGGATCGCATGGTGGGACGGAAGCAACCGCGGGATCAAGTTGTAGATGCTCAGGTGACTCTGGGGCGCCCAGGGCAGGGACAGACGCACGAGCAGGACCAGCCAGAGACAATAGTGCCAGCGAGCCGGCAGCCTCTCCCGCAGCACGAGCTTGATCGCGAGAATCAAACAGGCCAGCAGACTGCCTTGAACGGTGGCTCGCAGCAGCCACTGAAACAATACGTTGAGATTCGTATCAAGCGATTCCACAGGCTCCCCTTTCGACACGGAACATGTCACTGCGGCTTGCGACGCTTTCCACTCGCGTCTTTCCCATCGAGTATCTCTTTGAGACGGGCAATCTGCTCGGCGGACAGCCGCTCCTCCTCGACCAACGCCGCCAGCATCGGCTCGATCGCGCCGGCCCGAAACCGCCGGAGAAAGGAGCGGGTCTGGGCCTTGATGCATTCGGTTTCCACCACCGCCGGATAGTAATGATGTTGGCGCCCCTTCTTCTCGAAGCGCACCGCCTTTTTCTGCACGAGCCGGTTGATCAGGGTCCGGATCGTCTCCCGCTGCCAGGATGCCCGCTTGGACAAGACCTCCACGATGTCATTGGCCGTCAAAGGCGAGCTCTCCCACAGGACTTTCATGACCTCCCACTCCGACTCCGAAATTCGAGGTACCTTTCTCATTGCTGGCTCCTTATCTACTGTTACACTTGTAACATAACTCTAATGTTACATTTGTAACACGTAGAGTCAATCACAATCTTGCAGATTTCTCAGAATTTTTTGGCGGCAGGATGCAAGCCGCGGCACACCTTCTGCCCGGACCCGCTCACGATATCTCAGCCTGTCAGTTACGTATAGCAGTCGGCGGGGCCGAGAGTCGATAGGACCTCGTGCTTCGCAAACAGAAATCGGCGGATGTGCGTGCAGAGGTGGCATTTACTCGCGTAGGCGGGCAATGCCTCGTAGCCGAGCGTCTTGGCCTGCTCAAGCAGTCCGTACGGGCCCCTTTCGCAAAGGGTCCGAATGAACGCGTTCTGTGCCGGGTGAAACTGCTTCCAGATTTCCTCCAGTGGTTTCTCATTGACATTACCGAGAACGATCCCGCTGCACGTGCCGCTGAAGATGTTGCCGTATGGATCGATGTGAACGCCCTTGGCGCCGAGGAAACCCGTCAGACAATTGTCGTCGGCAAAGGCCTGAGCCGGTTGCGAGGCCAGTAGATCGGCCACCTGCCCCGCCGCCCGGCCGGTGAAACGGAACGGGTAGTCGTGATACGCCTGGATATATGCTCTGTCCCGCTCCTGCACTCCGCATTCCGCACTCCGCATTCCGCACTCGGTAAGGTATTTCTCCCAACGAACCAGGACACGGTCCGACCCAAGCATTTCCCCGGCCTTTTGGGCCAGCCGACGCACCGGCACGATGTCCACGTACTCCTGATGGAACGGATCGACGCTGATCTTCAGCCGCTGTACGCCCAGTTCGATCAGTGTATTGAGACGATCCGCCACAAGATGGTCGTTCCCTGCCCAGAAACCATTGGTCTCGATCATATCGACGGGGCCGAGGTCCTGATTCTTTGCCTCGGACAGGAGTCTGACGACATGATCCCAGTAGAGAGACACCTCCCCGCCGGTCAGATGGATTTTGGCCTGATCGCCGGCGAGTGTCTTGAGCGACCTCCACGCGGCGATACAGGTTTCTACAGGCATCAGCCCGCCCTTCTGGGGCGAGCAGTTGTAATAGCAGAACTCGCACGCCGCGTTGCACTTGTAGGTCAGCAGCAGCCCCGCTGATCGCCAGAGCTTGAACTTCGGCTCATCACGAGCTACGCTGCGATTGTAGATGTTATCCGAGAGTTGCAGCATGGTCCTATGCGTCAGTTTCCCCCTCGCGGCGACACTTCTCGCCAAAGTATCTCCTCAGGTGAATCTGGATCACCGTGACATCGGCCGGGGTGATGCCGCTGATGCGCGAGGTGTGGCCGAGCGTGGCGGGTTTGAACGCCGTGAGTTTCTCCTTCGCCTCCACCCGCAGGTGCTCTATCGTTGTGTAGTCCAAGTCCGCCGGAATCTCCTTGCTGTCGAGGCTGCGCTGTTGGGCGATGAGCCGCTCCTGCTTGGCCAGATAGCCTTCATATTTTGCATCGACGATCACGGCTTCCAACACGTCCGGCCCATATCCACCCGACTTGACTTCGGGTAGCTCGAACAATTTCTCAGGCATGTCGCTGTCGGGTCGGCGCAGGAGGTCCCACAGACTTATGCCGCCCGGACGCGTGCCCTGCAGGTACTGTTTGAGGCTTTCTGTGGCATCAAGCTTGCTTTGGAATTTGTCGTAGCGGTTCTGATCGACAAGCCCGACGGCCCGGCCGATGGCGGTCAGTCTTCTGTCGGCGTTGTCCGAACGAAGAGTCAGCCGATGCTCCGCGCGAGAGGTGAACATGCGGTACGGCTCGTCGATTCCCCGGGTGAGCAGGTCGTCGATGAGGACGCCGATGTATGCCTGGTCGCGGCCCAATACCAGAGGCTCTTTGCCCTGGAGCTTGCGGGCGGCGTTGATCCCGGCGATGATGCCCTGGCCGGCCGCCTCCTCGTAGCCGCTGGTGCCGTTGATCTGTCCGGCCAGGAACAGTCCGGCAATCCGTCTTGTCTCCAGGCTCGGCTGCAGTTGCACCGGGGGACAGTAATCGTATTCGATCGCGTAGGCATAATGCACTATGCGGGCGTGCTCCGTGCCCGGCATGAGCTTGAGCATCTGCTCCTGCACGTCCTTCGGCAGCGACGTGCTGATCCCGTTGCAGTAGATGGTCGTGCGGGCCTCGTCCTCCGGTTCCAGGAACACCTGGTGGCGGTCCTTGTCGGCAAAGCGG
Organism: Sedimentisphaerales bacterium; assembly: GCA_963708075.1. Taxonomy (GTDB): domain Bacteria; phylum Planctomycetota; class Phycisphaerae; order Sedimentisphaerales; family Anaerobacaceae; genus PLanc-01. Next base: position 385,928 of record OY970194.1, on the reverse strand, counting down.
ATGATCTTTGTCTCGATACTTGGGCAATACCGCGGGCCGATGGACTTGATCTGGCCGGTGTAGAGCGGCGCACGGCTCAGGTTGTCGCGAATAAGCTGGTGGATAGCTTGATTCGTGTACGTGATCCAGCACGGCGTCTGGGACCGGTCAATCCTGTCGGTCAGAAACGAGAACGGCATGGGGTCCGGGTCGCCATGCTGGATTTCCAACTTGTCCAGATCGACCGTGGATGCGTCGAGGCGGACCGGCGTGCCGGTCTTGAGCCGTCCCACCTCCAGTCCGATCCGTTCGAGACTCTCCGACAGCTCGTTCGCCGCCGGTTCCCCCAGCCGGCCGCCCGGAGACTGTTCCGTGCCGACGTGCATCAGACCGCGAAGGAACGTGCCCGTCGTGAGAATCACCGTCGCGGCGGAGAGAGTCCTGCCGTCGGCGCATCGGACGCCGCAGACCTGCAAGCCCTGTGTCAGTACCTCAGAAGCCATCGCCTCGACGATTGTCAGGTTGGGTGTCCCTTCGAGGCACTGCCGCATGAAATCCTGGTACTTGTACTTATCCGTCTGGGCCCGCGGGGCGCGGACGGCCGGGCCTTTCGAGCGGTTGAGCAGGCGGAACTGGATGCCGGTCGCGTCCGTCGCCAGGCCCATCAGGCCGCCGAGGGCGTCGACCTCGCGGGCGATCTGCCCCTTGCCGAGACCGCCGACGGCTGGGTTGCAGCTCATCTTGCCGATGGTGGCCTTGCTCAGCGTGAGCAGGCAGGTTCGGGCCCCGATCGTCGCGGCCGCATGTGCCGCCTCAATGCCGGCGTGCCCACCTCCTATGACGATACAATCAAAGTCATTTATCCTCATGTGATGCAGTCAGTGCGACAGCCGAGGCAATCGCGAAATTGGCCGTGTGCGTAATGCTGATGCTGATGTGCTCGATCCCCATGCGGTCGGCGATCACCTTCACTTCTCCGGACAACGTCACATCGGGCCGGCCGGCAGCATTGTTCGTCACCTCGATGTCCGTCCAGGCGATCTTGCCCCGCCACCCGGTGCCCAGGAGCTTGAGGATAGCCTCCTTGGCAGCGAAGCGGCCGGCGTATTTCTCGACCGTGTTGCGATTCGAGCGTGCGTACCCCTGCTCGGCGGCGGTGAAGACGCGGTTGACGAACCGGTCCCCGTGCCGCTCGACCATATCCGCGATGCGGGGGAAATCCACCAGATCTATGCCGTGAGCGATAATTTCCATGGTACTACCGGGCCTGAGCCGGCGTGTTGGCCTGACGGTACAAGTCTTGCAGGCAATATTCAACGAAACGGTCCGTATTCCCGGCGGCAGTCAACTGCTTGATCTCCTCTTTGAGCTGGTTCGAAGCTTCGCTGCGGCGATCGGTCATGATCTGCTCCTCCACTTCAGCCTGGACCTCGGTCAAAGGCCGATAGCCTTCCTCCTGTTTCTTCTCCAGCTTCATGATGAACATGTGATCGAGCGCCTCGATAGGGCCAGCGACCTCGCCCGGCTTCATCTCCTTTGCTTTCTCGCCCAGCACATCGTACGGCGCGGCCAGCGCATCCGGATCCATCTCCGGCCACAATCCGCCGGAGGCGCCCTGGGCTCATGCGAGCACTTCTTCGCCAACTCGCCGAAATCTTCTCCCGCGTTGGCTCGCTCCATCACGCTCTTCGCCAGGGTCCGAGCTGCCAGGATCGGGTCGTCATTCGCATCAGAGAGCGGCATTTTCGTGATCTGGATATCGATGAGCCGGAACTGGATGGCCGCGGGCTGGAAGAAGCTTTCCGCCTTCATCTTGTCGTAGTACTCGACGAGCTCGCGATGGGTAATCGGCCGGTTGTACGGGAACTTTGAGAGGACATAGTACCGGCTGAGGAGCTGCTTCTTCTTGTATTCCTTGAAGCGGTCACGGCTCATGCCCATTTCCTGCAGGGCCGCGTCGGTCGCCACCCCGGTGCCCCCGTGCTCAATGGTGAATTTCCTCAGCTCCATCTCCATCATCTGATCCAATTGCTCATCGGTCTTCGCGCCAAGTTCCTTCCTGGCCCGCTTGTAGAGCACAATATTGGCGATATTATTGTTGAGCCTCTGGTGAATGACAGGCCGGACCTCCCTCATGAACGACTCCAAAGGCACCTGCCTGGCCATTTCGATGAGCTTGTCCTTCAGCGTCGGCGAGGACGCGTCATCCTCGGGCGACGGGCTCAGCACGTCGTCAAATGTCACCCTCTCGCCACTGACGAGCAGCACATCCGGCCGCTCCACCCTATAGGCAAGCGTCTTTTGCCGAATCTCCTCCTCGGTCAACGCCGCTTTCGTGTGGGTGGCGCAACCCGCGATGCAGAGCAGGAGTGCCGCCAGACAAACGCCAACGACCACGAACCGGGTGCCATGCTTACGCTTGCGTAAGCAGGCTTCACTCAGCAGGCTCGGTGTTGTTCTATCCCTGTTGTTCGCCTTCCCTATGTGCATCGAAATGCTATCTCCAAGCTCTATGGGTCCTTCCAGTAGCCGCGATGGCGTTCACTCCGGGCTGCCGGTCTGGCCTTTGAGGCCGATGGCGTCCGCCACCTCGCGCATCCCCATGATGGCGTCCTCGATCAGGGCGCTGACGTCTATGCCAAGCATCTGCGCCCCTTTCTCGATCACCTCGCGGTTCACACCGGCGGCAAAGGATTTTTCTTTCCATTTCTTCTTCACGGACTTGGCCGCCATGTCGAGGACGCTTCGGCTCGGCCGAACCATCGCCGTGGCGGCGACCAGTCCTGTGAGTTCATCCACCGCGTAGAGGGTCTTTTCCAGGTCGGTCTGCGGCTGCACGTCCGTGCAGATGCCCCAACCGTGGGACAGAACAGCCCGGACGTGTTCCTCCGGCCACTGATGCTCGCGAAGGATCTCTGCACTCTTGTGGCAGTGCTGCTCGGGGAACCGCTCGTAATCCAGGTCATGGACCAGTCCGATCACGCCCCACTGCTCCTCGTCCTGCCCCCGCTTGCGAGCACAATAGCGCATCACGGCTTCCACGGCCAGGGCATGCTTGATCAGCGCCTCGTTCTCGTTGTACTGCGTCAGCAGGCTCAGTGCCTCATCTCGAGTCGGTTTCGGCTCCGCCATTTCCAGCACCTCGATTAGCGACCCTATTACGTTGTGCGTGAAGCGGACTCACCGTCCGTATGGGACCCATTCGACCAATAGGACCTATATTGCCTCACGCATGGCGCTGTTACTGTACCTGTGGAGGGAGCAGATTGCAATTGCGATTTGAGGCGGATCGAGCGAAGGGTATATGACGAGATTGCAGCAGAGCGAGCATGAGGCTGTGCACGATCTTATCGCAAGGAAACCTGCTTCGTCTGTTCCGGCCGCTTCAGGTTGACGACGATCTCCTTATCGCCGACGGTGATTCGGTGCTGCCCGTAGAACACGCGGACCTCGCATCGGCCCTGGGCATCGGTCTGCCCGCGCCACGTTGTCCACCACTGCTTGAACACCAGGTCGCGGTAGGCCTCCGCCGCCGGCGTTGGCGACCAGTCCCGGCGGTACAGCGAGGATACCGGAATCCAGTTTGCCCCCTCCCAGAATCCCCACATCAGAATGCCCTTCACTGCCGGCTGCGCGAAGCAGATGCGATAGTAGTCAACTATGGCCTTCGCCTTGGCCTGCTCCTCCTCGTCGGACAGACGTGCCCCGCGCTTGCCGTAGTACTGGGACCGCTGGCCGGGGAAGTTGAACTCGGTGATGCAGATGGGCAACTTGAACTCAGCCAGCCGGGCCAGCGCGTTCTGCAAGGCGGCGGGGTCAAATGAATCGCCGTGGAGATGCCCCTGCACGCCGATGCCACCGAACGGCACACCCTGATCCAGGAACCGGCGGATATGAACAATGTAGTCGTCCAGACGCCGGCCGGTCAGGATGTCATAGTCGTTGAGAAAGAGCACCGCGTTGGGGTCGCCCTGCCGCACCCAGGAGGCCATGTCGCGCGTGATCTCCGGGCCCAGACGCTCCTCGTAGTAGTTCGCGTGGAGCATCTCGTTGTTCAGGTCGTATTCGGCAAAGCGGCCCCGGTAGCGACGCCCAATATCCAGGGCGCGTGCCTTGAGGGTCTCGCGCAGAGTGGCGTCGTCCATGGTCTTCTGCCAGGGCTGAACGCGGTTGGGAATTCCCCAGAAAATGTTGTGACCGCGGAGCGGAATATCGTGCTGGTCGGTCCATTGGAGAATCGCATCGACGATGGAGTAATCCACTTGCCCCTGTCGGGGTTCCATGGCATGCCACTTGAGGGCGTTCTCCGTCACGGCGGCATTGAAATTCTCCAGGAAGACCTTTTTGTACTGGGCCGCATCCTCGGAGTTCGTTCTCCCGCCAAACATCTGGCTGGCAAGGGCCGCCCCGAACCAGAACTCATGGCGCAATTGCTCCACGCGAACCTCGGCACCCGGCGACGCCTCAATCACCAGCGTGCCCATGCGGACCTTGCGGATTGCCTCGTCCAGATCGGACCCCGCCGCGCACAACAGATCGGGGTGACAGCACCCCAAAACCACAGCCAAAACTAAGCCATTGAGAATCTTGATGCTGGAATTCATAGTGATGAGCCCTCCAAGAGGAAATGCCGTCAGCCAGATGTCACCTTCCAGTTCATTCGTGAAGGGCAGTCTAGTCCCAGCAGGGTGCGCAGTCAATAGGTGTCGGCCCAAATCTCCGGCACGCGCTCTCTCAGGGCTTGGTGGAGGTTTTGGCTTTTTCGTAGCCGTCCAGGTCGAGGACGAGCAGGCCGCGGCCGACGCCGGCGGGGTCGCCAACCCTGGCAAACTGAAAGGCGATGTACCTGCCGTCGTCGCTGACCGCCGGGTTGGAGGCCTTGTAGCCGCGATGATCGTTGAAATGTGTGAGCCGCTCGGTATTCCCTGAGCCATCCAAGGCCAGCTTGTAGATGTCGTCGTACTGGCTGCCCTTGAGGACGTGCTTGTCGCATTCGACGAGCGTGTGCCTGCCGTCAGGGAAGATGCCCTCCGGCTCGTCGTACTGGCCCGGCGCGTTGGAGTAGTTGGTCACCTTGCCCGTTTCGAGGTCCAGCCCCATGACCTCGGTGCCCTGATAGCCGTAGGCGCTGAAGGTCAGCTCCTTCTCCTCAGGCGGCCGGAAGTTTTGCGTCTCCACGTCGCACTTGAACGGCAGGTCCTTCTTGTCGAGCACCTTCTTCTTATTCGCCAGCTTCGGCGTGCCGTTGTCATAGACAACATTGGCCATGTAGAACGCCCCGCCCTGCGTCCAGGCGATGCGCATATTCCTGCGCGAGACGGCCGGCCCTTCGGAGCATTTCTCGCCCAGCGGCGTGGGCGGGCCCGAACGGTCCTTCTTGAGCACCCAGAGTTCGGCCTTCTTCTCATCCCGGCTGGGCCACGGATCGCTCGCATCGAAGGTCCGCGAGCCGGAGAGCAGGATATCACCGTTGCTCAGGTAGAGCGCACGCGTGTAACCCTCGTGGAAGTAGTGATTCGTTATCGGCCGGACGATGCCGGTCGCAAGTTCTACTTCGTACACGTCGCCGAAGGTCTTTTCAAGAAAAAGCAATCGCTTGCCGTCGTGCGACCAGTCCGCCCGCTCGCCGAAATACGTAACCTGCCTGATGTACGGCGGCAGCTCATCCAGCGGCGACTTGCCCGCCTCCGGCGCCGATAGCCCGGCGCCCACAAACGCGAACGACACAACGAATCCTGCGAAGAGGTTTGTAGTGCTGAAATGCATACTCTCCACCTCCCGATGCCTACGTGAGTCCCGCCCTGAATCCGGCACTGACACCGGACTACTGAGCACTGAGAACCGACAACTGAGAACTAACAAAAAAGGCCCGCGCTTTATACACAGGCCTTTTTTGTAACTGCAACTTGACCTCCACCTGTGCCGTACGAAAGCTCGTGAAGGGAACCCATTATTTCAGGTGGGTGATCGTTGCTTGCGTCCAGGGGTCCTGACAAGCAGGCGTCCCCGATCCGGCAAGGCCTGATCTCCCTTATAACGGGTAAAGGTTCCTTCAACTTATCGCTTTCACACGAACACTGCAGGGGTCAGCTTGCTACCCAATCTATATCAAATCCCCGGCCTCAGGTCAAGCGAATTGAGCCCGCATTTTCCCGAGCGCCGTAACCCACAGTGCCATGCTCTTTCTATCGGCAAACCCCCGCCCCCACCTGTAGACATTCCCCACCCTCCCGCCAACTGCCGACAGATCAAAGGTTTGCGCACAGCGGTTTCGTGACTCCACGCAGGATGTGAAGCGCGGGTGTGATATCGATCACGCACGAGTCTTTTGCGGCACATCATCACGTCTTGGGTGGCAGCGGCAAGCGCAGCTTGCCGATGGCTGGTGTTTACGCCTGCACGCCATCGGCAAGCTCCGAAGACTCCGCTTGCCGCTGCCACCCATCGTAACCGATATTCTCTATGCATCGTTTGGAGTGGTCGGCCTACTCTGATCAAGACCCTCAACGCATCTCTGCAAACGCAGGCGCCTCCTTTCGTTTATGCTCCGACGATGCGTGCCGTCGTGCCTGGAAGAGCGAGGTCAGGTGCAGCATGACAAACAATGGCACGAGGTACGCCGGGATCAGCACGAGCGGCAACTGTGCCATCGGCCCTGTTGTCACTTCGCCGGCAGCCCGAGAGGCGAGAGCGGAACCCAGCGCGCCAGTGCTAATCGCTATGACGAGGTCCAGGATGCCAAGCAAGTTCCAGACTACGAAGACCCGGCTCCCCGCAAAGCCGGGGCGACGAACGAGAGCGAGCATTATCCACGGCGCCGTAACCCCGATCGCGATATCGCCCAAGCCCGCCGGCCAGGCGAAGATGCCCGGCAACACCCCATATGCATATAAGGCCAGAAACCCGAGCCCGCCAGCCCTCCACGCCTGGATCGCCGCCGCCAGGGGAAGATTGATAGCCAGAACGAAGGCACGAAAGCGGACCGAACTCCAATATGCGGCGAGAAACACAACAAGCGGCACTGTGGCCCCGACGAGAATCGGAATCGGCAGGCTCCCGGACGGTCTCGCAAAGGCCCCAACGGCGCCGAGAACAAAAACAACCACGAACCAGACGGCGAGCACGACTCCAACGATCAGTCTCATGACAACACCCCCATAATCGACGAGTGTCTGCCGCATCATCTCCCTCAGGGTCGCGTGCTGTAAATCAGGCTGACCTTGCCCGATTTCGCCGGCTTTGCCTGCAGGAGTTTCAGCGTATGACGCTCTTTCACATCTCTGAACAGCGCCTTTCCTCCGCCCAGGATGAGGGGATTGACCATCAGACGAAGTTCGTCGATCAAGCCCAGATTCATCAGACTAGAAACGAAGGTGGCGCCGCCGACCGCATACATGTCCTTGCCCGGCTGCTGTTTCATCTTCCGGATTTCCTCCACGTCTCGAACGATCCGCGTCGTCTTCCACGCCACTTTGTCTGGAGTCAAGGTTTTGGAGAGGACGATATGAGGCGTCTTATCGGCGAAACGTGCATAGGCGATTTCATTCTTCGAGCCCGTGGCCGGGTTGGCCAGGAGACCAAGCCAGTACTGTTCGTAGGCGGGGTACATGACGCGCCCCAGGACACAGGTGTCTACCTGGGCGAGCATTTCAAAGAGATTTCGCCACGTCTCTTCATCCTCCGCCATCGCCCAATCTAATTCCCCGTTGGGACCCTCGATAAAACCGTCCACCGACACTTGCAGAGCTGCGATTATCTTTCTCATATTCTATCCACCTGCTCAGTTGCGGCTTCCCTTGGAGGGAGAAGCCCTTGAAGCCGAGGTTGACACAGATAAGACAGCCCACTAGGAGCGAGACGGCTGCAGCATGCTTACCCTGTTCCCTTCAGTATCAAGGAACGATACGTACCATCCTACGCCCGGTATCTCCATGGGATCTCCGAGCACCTTGCCACCCGCTTTATTCACTTTCTTCATGTGCTCCTGGATATCGTCGACTGCAATGACGACCGATGGATATTGTGCGGGCCTCTCATCCGACTTTGGAAAGAATCCTCCATTGATCGCTCCCGGTGTCTTGGGACGGCCATCCGGACCGGACTCGGTGGTCGTAGCCAGTACGTAGTCTCCCATCTCCGGACCCAATAGCTGCGTCTGCCAGCCGAAGACTTTTGTATAAAAGGCCGCCACGCGCCCTCGATCCTCGGCCGGCATTTCAAAATGTACGACTGGATTCATCTGGTCACCTCTTGCGACTCACGGGATTCATACGGCGGAGACCGTCGGCTCCTGCTCATACGCTTGCTCCAGAGTCCTTATATCAAGCTTCGTCATGGGCAGCATCGCCCTCATGACTCTTTCCGATTTCTCAGCGTCCTTATCCTGCAGCATCTCGCCCAGGACAGTGGGGACGATCTGCCACGACACACCATACTTGTCTTGAAGCCAGCCGCATTGCTGTATGGCTCCGCCCTCGGAGAGCTTCTCCCAGAGCTCGTCCACTTCTTCCTGTGTTTCGCAATTCACCATAAGCGATATGGCCGGCGAGAACGTGAACACCGGGCCGCCGTTCAGCGCCATGAATTCCTGCCCTTCGAGCTGGAATATAATAGTCATCACGCTGCCCTTGGGTCTTCCGGAGGCTTCTGCCCCTGCTTCTCCGTAACGGGTAATGGTCCCGATCTTCGAATTGTTGAAAATGGAAGCATAGAAATTGACGGCCTCTTCGGCCTGGTCATCGAACCACAAGCACGGGGTGATCTTTTGCATATCGTTTCCTTTCGATTTGCGCTGCGCAACGTCTCTTACTTATCTCTGATCGACACTGCCGTTCAGCTCGGCCGCAGCACGAGCTTGCCGAGGTAGTGGGTATCGAGGGCTCGGTGTGCGTCGGCGGCCTGGTCCAACGGGAACGTGCGGTCAATGTGCACCACGAACGGGCCTGACTCGATCAGGCGGTTGAGCCTCTCGATGGCCTGCGGGTCGGGCTCGCCATCGTAGCTTTGGACGGTCACCCCGGAGGGGGCTTGCGGTTCCGGCTCAACACCGTTGGGGTAGGCGACGCGCCCGCCCTCGCGCACGGCCGCCATCGCCTTGTTCGCCGCCTCGCCGCCGGCGGTGAACAATGCGGCATCGAGACCATCGGGCGCGAACTCACGGGCGGCGGCCGCGATGTCGTCTTTGTGTCCGTCCACTACAGCGTCGGCGCCCAGCCGTCTGGCCAGCTCGACACCGTCATCTCCCGAAGCCACCGCAAACACGCGGGCGCCCATCCGCTTGGCGAGCTGCACGGCCAGGTGCCCGATGCCGCCGCTGGCGCCGAAAATCAGCAGCGACTCGCCCGGTTTCAAACCCAGCGTGTCGTCCAAGCCTCGCAGGGCGGTTATCGCGTCGAAAGGCATGGCGCCCGCCTGCTCGGTCGTCAGGTTGTCGGGGATGAGCGAAGTGTCGTCCGCCTTGACGGCCGCGTACTCGGCGTAGAACCCGCCCTTGGGGTTGGCGAGACTCATGGCATAAACGCGGTCGCCCTCGTTGAACCGGCGGACGCGCTCACCGACAGCTACGACTGTCCCCGCGCCATCGGAGCCGAGCACGTACGGGAACTTCGGCTCGATGCCAAGCATCTCAGCGAATCCCCCTTCGCGCTCGAAGGGGTCCCACTGGGCCACGTCCGCCGATTCGACTTGAATCAGGACCTCGTCCGGCCCGACCTCGGGCACGGGGAGCGTTTTCACCGTGAGTGTCTCAGGGCCTCCGAATCGGTCGATCGCGACGGCTCGCATAGTCTTCTGCCTCGTTTGTGGCATAGCCGCTTGATCTGCGGCTTGTCGCGTGGAACGGCTCTTTGTCTTGCTCATGACTTCTCCTTTCCTGGTCGTAGTCGGTCAGCGCGTTCAGAGGAATGACGTGCACAGCACACCCTGCCGCTGGCGCCTCTGGGGTGGCCCCGTGGGGAACCAGCGAACAGCCTCTGTACTCGCCATGCAAATCTAGCGGTCGTTGATGGGCTCGCTTCGTTTATCGTATGTCCTTGTCCCACGTTCGGGTGCTGGTACCGGCGCCGACGGGGACCTCTTCGTGCTGCAACTTTGCCGTTCGCTGCAGGGAGCGAAGGCGGAGCGACAGACCGACAGCGAGGGCGCCGAAGACGATGGCGAACGCGCCGATCAGCCAGAGCACCGAGAACACACCGGCTGCAGGGAACATTGCGACCAGCACGCCAAAAGCGATGGAGGCAATACCGCCCAGCGCCAGAAGCCATTCGTTCTCGATCCGCCGGCGCAGGTGAATGGCAGCAACGATCTCGATGGCGCCGCGCACGATTGCCCAGGCTGCGATCAAGTACAGCAGCGCCAACGCCGTGATGCCAGGCCAGACGAAGGCGATCAGCCCGGCCAGCACGCTCACGACCCCGACCACCGCCATCGACCACCAGCGGGAGCGCACGCCCCAGGCGATGGCGCCGGCGCCATCCACGAGCGCGTAAGCGCCCCAGAGCAGCACCAGAGCCAGCAGGCTGATAGCCGGCCAGACGAAGCACACGATGCCAAAGGCAATCGCGGCCACTCCCCGCACGAGAACCATCAACCAGTCCCTGGTGATCGTGTTCATCAGCACAGGCGCGGGACCTACATCTCTCATTGTCATCTTGCACCTTCCTTTCCACCTGTATCAGCATACAACCGGCGGGCGGGCAACAGCATGAGGCAATAGCCTCGCGGGGGAACAGGAAAACACGCGACGCCGGGCATCAAGGCAATGGCAGGCAGCAGCCGACGGCGGGAATGGTTTTGCGTGTTGGAGCCTGGCCGGGTAGGATGAGCGGCGGAATCTGCGGCTTTTGATCGGCGTGTGTGAGAGAACTATCGGGGATTCAGCCCGGCCTTGGAACTGTGGAAAGGAGTGGACATGGCAAAGGGAATTGTGATCTACTACTCGCGAAGCGGCAATACGAAGGAGATGGGCGAGACAATCGCCAAGGCGATGAACGACGCCGGGCTCAAGACGGAGCTCAAACCGGTGGACAAGGTCAAGCCGGACGACGTGCCGAGCTATGACGCCGTGGTCATCGGATCGCCCTGCTACTACGGGCAGATGGCAGCGCCGGTGAAGCAATTGATCGATGACCTGGTCAGTCGGCACGGGCAGCTCAACGGCAAGGTCGGCGGGGCATTCTCCAGTTCCGCCAATATCGGCGGCGGCAGTGAGACGACCGTGGTCGGCATTGTCGAGGCCATGCTGATCGCGGGCATGGTGGTTCAAGGCGATCCCCAAGGAGCCCATTACGGCCCGATTTCCATCGGCCGGCCGGACGAGAAGGTCAAACAGCAATGCACACGCAGGGGCCAGCGCGTCGCCGAGCTGACCAAACGCCTGTTCCCATAGGTATGCGTTTTTTGCTCAAAAATTGCCATTTTCCTTTGACAGATGGCGGGTGGGCTGTTAGATTTGCCCCAATTCTGACATAGATATGGAGGTCTGCATACATGCAAGAGTACGAAGAATTGAAACGATTGGTCGCGGAGATCGAGGCGGACATCAACAAGGCCCTGGGCGGAAATAAGGCCGCCGGGACCCGCGTCCGCAAGCAGATGCAGAAGATCAAGCAGGCTGCTCAGACGGTTCGCAACCGGATTCTCGAGATTCGATCCACCGAGTAGTCCACAGGCGATCTCGACAAGTCGCCACTGCTGAACCCGAAGGATGGAAGAACGACCGACGGCAGGGTTTCCGTCCCTGTTCTTCTGCCTCTTGTCTATTATCCTCGAAGTTGAGGTTACCGATGGCACCGTCTCTGCTATTTGACCTATCATCCATCGATCTGAGCGGCCCGCCCGTCTTTGATAAGGACGCGATCTGCAGCATCAATCCGCAACGATTCGAGATGCAGCAGCTCGACGGCATCTTGTGGTACGACAGGGCCAAGGAGTGCGTGCTCGGCTATAAGGACGTCACGGAGAACGAGTTTTGGGTCCGCGGGCACATTCCGGGCCGGCCGCTGATGCCGGGCGTGATCCAGATCGAGGCGGCCGCTCAACTGCTCAGCTTCTTTGTCAAGCATGCATACGATGAGAGCGGGTTTGTCGGCTTCGGCGGCATCGAGCGGGCGAAATTTCGGTCCGCGATTGAGCCGGGATGCCGGCTCTACCTGCTCGGCCACATTACGGAGGCCAGGCGAGGCAGAAGGTACGCATGCGATGTCCAGGGGGTCGTCTCCAATACCCTGGCTTTCGAGGCCAGCATTACGGGCTTTCGCGTCTGAGGATTTGCGATTTGCTATTTATGATTTACGATTTGGCGTGTGCCGTGAGCAAGGCGCGAAATCATAAATAGGAAATCACAAATGGTAAATCCGACTAGCCCCAAGGGGGTCCGAACAGTCCCCACTGGCGCCACCAAAAACGCCGATTTCGGAAACGCGCGGCGCAAAAACCGGCGCACCAAACGACGAAAACTCCCCTTCTGACCCCGACTTGGCACTCATTCAGGAACGCTGGCCGAAACTGCCGGAGCATATCAAGGCGGCGGTGCTGGCACTGGTCAGAGCGGGGCGAGATTGGGCAGCCTAAGCCGAGCAGGGGCCGCTGTGGACAACGCGGGCAGGCAGGTGAGGCATGGGCGGGGCAGCCCCCTGCCCGTACGGCTAAGGGGTCCCCGCAGTACCATGTATCTTGCATTTGAAGCGAGCCTGTTTCTGGCGATGGGTCCCAGGTAGCGGAAGCATAATCCCGGATGTTATGCTCCCGCCCATGGTGGTTTGTCAGCCGCTGGCTCTCTGCTGGTTCTACGGCCCTGCGCCGAAAGAACACCCATAGCGGTGGCAATCACGGCAATAATCTCCTGAGTGGCGAGTCGTGCGACATCCAGCCTGACACTGTGCTCCTCAAAGCCGGAGCCCTTGACCTTGGCTTCGGGCTGCGGTGGTTGCATGATAAAGAAATACCCCGCAGGATGTGAGGCTCTGGTGACGGCCGGAGCATCCATCGTCCATACCTTCTCCATCGCGTAACTCCATGGCGGATAGATGCTCATGCCCACGACGGCCACAATACCAATTAGCAGGATGAGCCTCTGTAATACGTTCATGCTACCTTCCTCCCCGCTTCGTGACCATGAATCCGCCAACCGGAGTACGCCAATCCGAGAGCGGCGAGCAAGACACCGCTTGGCAGAGGGACGGCCTGTATGCCGACGCTGTAGTAAGCTCCGCCAGAAATGGCTTGAAAGGAACCTTCCATCACATTCGCTTCACCGTACCGATTCCAGCCCCAACCTACAACTGAGCCGTCTGAGCGTAGGGCGAGGCTGTGCATCTCCCCAGCGGATATGCCTATGAAGTCGTTCTCCGTGGGCACGTCACACTGGCCATAATCGTTTGCACCCCAAGCGACGAGAGTCCCGTCTGCACGGAGCGCGAGGCTGTGATAGCCACCTGCGGCAATCGCAACAAAATCCGAACCTGTAGGTGCATCCTCCTGCCCATAGTCCCAGACCCCAAGGTTGATGGCCGGGTTGACCCACGCTGCGAGAGAACCATCTCTCCTCAACGCAAGTGCGTGGAAGATCCCATTATCGATGGCCACGAAGTCGTTACCCGAGGGAGCGCCGAGGGCATATTCGCCCCATTCAGCGAGAGAGCCATCTGTCCTGATTGCCAAACCGTAATACCTCCCCGCTGATATGGCAACAAAGTTGTTACCCAATGGCACGTCGAGTTGGCCATGACTGGTCGCGCCAGCAGCCGTCAAGGAACCGTCACTTCGGAGGGCCAAGTTGTAATACGAACCAGCTGAGACGGCAGCATAATCGCTGCCTGAAGGAACGAGTCTACAGCCGGGGCTGTTTCCGGCCCATGCCACCAGAGAGCCGTCTGCTTTGAGGGCTACACTGTGATACCAGAAACTTGAATCCACAGCGATGAAGTCTGACCCAGCAGGAACAGCAAGCTGTTGATAGCCATTGTGACCCCACGCCACGAGAGAGCCGGGAGTCATATCAGCTTGGCAGAGTCTCGCCTGTGTGAGAATAATGACGACAAGCGCAAGGAGCATGAACAGTAAAGCCTTCATCGTATGCCCTCCAACAGATACCGCACAGTTCTTACACCCCGCCTCCGGGGAACGGTTAGATCGGTGCTTCCTGCCGTCTCCACGTGCGCTGCTCGCGTCCATGCTATACGTGCATTATAGCCCTTCGGCACGCGGGGAATCAAGCGGAAAGCCTTGAAATCGTCTCCGGTTTTGAGATAATGAACGCCGATGAAATCTGTAGGCTCGATCCACGCGCTATATGCAATAATTCCCACCGGGGTATGGTGCACCGGCAACGGGCACCGGGTTTCTACGGAACCTCATCGACTCCCCGGCTTTTTTCATGCGCGGGCTGGTGTTTCATGACGAGAAGCGAGAAGAAGCGGGCAGATAGACCCAATGCACAGGACTACCGGCGACTGATCGGCACGGTCGATATGCTGCTGGAGTCATTTCGACAGGTTAAAGCCAGTGCCAAGCAGAAATGGCTCTGGTGGAGCACAACCTGTCCCGCTGGTGTCGAGTACCGCCATATTGAGGACCGGGTGCTATCAGGCCAAGCTGACAGAGTGGAAGCCGGGTTTGAGCAAGATACTACCCGTTGTTGGAGCGGAACACCATCAGGACCGAACGGGGATGAGTACACGTGGTACTTCGCTTCAACAGATGTGATTGATAGAGCGGAGTTCTTCGCGGTGATGCAAGCCGTCGAGTCTGCTGTCAAAGCACTTACGGTGCGATTCCCGCCTGGAGAGAGAACCGAGTTTCTCACGTATTTGGATAGCTTTTCAACATGGAGCAGCATATACGCTGCCTCAGCCGTCGCCCGGAACAATTATCACTGCCACTGGTTTGAATTTCTGTGGGCAGCGGCGGAAATGGTCAATTCCCCCATCCTGCACGGAGAGCGGATTGCCGATTTCGATGATGTGCCGGGTGTTGAGATACGAGGTATCCGGCAAGATATCTGTGAAGCGAGCATTCTGGCCTTGCAGCTTCTCCGGGAGAAGGCGGAAGAGCGGCTGAGGCTATTGGAGGAAGCGAAGCAACCGGCGGCTGTTGATAGTGGAGGGCTCACGTGTGCAAATGAGAAGGCTTACCGCAGTTACGAATGGGCAGCGGAGCAGGACCCTACGTTAAAGACTGATCGGCAGGTACACGATTGGCTGACAGAGCATGGCTTCGAAGGGTATGAACTCCCAAGCTTCGAGACGTGGGCGAGACAGGTTCGGGCCGGACGGGGGGCATATGGAACTCAGAAGAACCATCCTCGCGCAGGTAGAACGGGCCGAAGCATAGTCAAACACGACGAAATCTGAATCCCTCAAAAGCGGATTAAAGCGGATTTCCGCGAAAATCCACCCCCTTGTATAGTGCGCGAGTAAGCGGCTTTTTACTCAATCTGCGCGGATCCCACGCATCCGGTCTCACTAATCAAAAGTAGTGACAGGAAATCCATTTTTGGGAGGCACATGTATGTGTCAGTCACAGAGTGGCACCCAAGCGTATGAACTGTGGGATGCCAAGATGCTCGGACAGCGACTCAGGTTATCGAAACGCCAGATATTCCGGCTGAACAAGCTTCAGAAGCTGGGGCCTGAGTGCTTCAGAATCGGCGGCGCGGTTCGCTGGCGTGCAGATGACATTAAGGCTTGGCTGGCGGCTGGAGCTCCGGCAAGAGCCGAATGGAACCAGATCAGGAACAAGCTGAATTAGGAGAAGGACGATGGACCCGAAGCAATTTGAGCGACGTTTGGGGCAGATCGAGAAGAGGGTGAGCAACGGCAGCAAGAAGACCACTGAGGACTGGCCCCCGGCGGGCTTGTCGAGCGTGGAGCTATACGCCATCAACCAAGAGATTCTGGAGGACGCCAAGCTGCACCCCGGCAAGTATGGCGAGGACGAACTGAAGCGGTGGCGCGAATCGCTGGCGCTGGCAGAGCAGCTCCTGGGCGAGGGCGACGCCATCTGCGACGACGATGACACCGGCCAACTGGCCGAGCGGCGGCGGGAGTATGAGAGCCGTTTCCGCGCTGAGGTGGCGGCCGTCCGGGAGGTTACCCTGCACACATGAAATGCGTGCATGACTGTGCAAAAAATCATCGAGCGTCTGATGAAGGCAACTCACGGCTTGGCCTACTGGTCACGCGAGTTGCTGAAGGTGAATGCGACTATTGAACGGCACATTGCCACTGGCTGGACGGTGCCAAGAGGTGTCACACTGATGGACGGAGAAGTCACAATGCAATTCCCACCCACTGACAGGCCGAAGGCCACGGCCGACGCAGCAATCGACGCGAGTCAAGATCAGGTGAACAGAATACACCGAAATCTGGCCAGACCATCAGGTCCGATTTCGCGAACTGCGTGGCTTGAGCGGGCCGAAGTGGTTTTGACGGATTTGGTCTTGCTCCTCCAAGAAGCTGAGCACCTTGATCCGCCAGAGCGAGAGGCCGGCTGGGCAGCCTTTGAAGAACTGCTGGGGCGATATGTGGAAGCAAAGCACGCGGGAACCATTGATGCCTGACTGTCCGTCAAACTACACAGGCACCTCGCAATCGGCGGAAAGGATCTCCAGTCATCTGGGCAACAGCGTGCGAGCCTTTGTTGAGAAAAGAATTGTATCGCACGGAGGCGCAGGGACACTGAGGTTTGCGAGTGTTGGGGTTCGGTCTTCTCTGCGCCTCCGCGTCTCTGCGCGAACTGATTCCCGGTTGCGGCCGAAGGCCGGGGGCAGGATTACCCAGGTGAACGGGATTGGCTAGTTCAGCGGAACGTCCGCCTCAGGCCGGCGAGTCCACGGGCGGGCGGTGGACACCACAAATCGCAAATGATAAGTCGTAAATCCTATTAGCCCCAAGGGGATTCGAACCCCTGTTGCCGGGTTGAAAACCCGGTGTCCTAGGCCAGCCTAGACGATGGGGCCACACTCGGCAATTTACGATTTTCGATTTACGATTTGTGGCCTCGCGAGAGGCGACAGCCAAATCGTAAATTGTAAATCGTCAATCGTAAATCCTTAGAGGCTTATCGCTCCGGCCGGGCAGGTGTCAACACACACGCCGCAGTCCACACAACTGTCCGAGTTCACCTTTGCCTTGCCTTTGTCCATGCTGATCGCATTGCTCGGGCATTCTTGTGTGCAGGACTCACAACCCGTGCATTTGCCATTATCCACTTGTGCCGGCATCCGGTAACCCTTTCCAAAAAAGACAACTGCTTGCTAATACCCTTGGCGAAGTCGGCATCATACCGAATCGGCCCGCGATTTCAACCCCAATTTCCACAAATTCACCTGCGGGCCGTACACGCCATCCATCCGGACAGAATCGGGGATTCAATTCCACAGGTCTGTACGGGTTGGAGACAGGGAGGTTCTTGGCAGGCGGTTCGGCGGGGCGGAAGAGCGGTCCTATTGCGGTGGCATCGCGGGTGCTGTCGCCAGCGGCAGGTCGGACCGCAGCGCCACAGCCATGCCGCGGACGTATTCGCTCGGGTCACTCTGCGCAAACCAGTCGATCACCTTTTGGAAACCGCCGCCGGCCCCGTTCGCCAGGACATATATGGCCATCATCCGGACGGGCCACTTGGGATGGTTCAGGTTCCTGGCCAAGGCCCCCGTCAGTTCGGCATCGAGCGGCATCGCAAGCATATCGGCCATCGTATGCACGGCGACCACCCAGTCCTCCTCGCCGCTGCCCAGAAGCAGCCCGGAATCGCTCGTAAACGCGGATCGCAGCAGCCCCGGCATCCAGTCCGCATACCGGAAGGGATAGAGCGTACCGCCGGCCATGGTATTCTGCTCTTTGAGCAGGCCCGTGAACAACTGGGCGGTCCCGATCTTCTGCCCCTGCTGGCCGGATGAGATGGCATGGAAGCGGTTACGCACGTAGCTCGCCGTGAGGTCCACGCGTGGTCGTTTCACGGTCACTTTCACAGGCTTCAGGTCCACGAGCCGGCTATTGATCGAGCCATTCTCCGCCGCGACGGGGTCAAGATACAACGTGAATTGGATCTCCAGAGAGGCCTGCGGATGGGCCTGCAGGAGTTCTCGAAGCTCGCCCGTCGACAGCTTCACCGGAATGACGAGACTCCTGCCCGGCTGGACCATCAACTCCGTGCGAACCGTCTGCAGGACAACCGGGGCGATTTCCCTGCTCAGGTCGCCGCTAATCTGGGCATCAATGCGCACGCCGCCCTTGAAGAGGCCGTCCTCGGTAATGACCAGGGGCTCAGCCCCCTGATTCTGGATCGCCACCATGCCCTCGATCTCACTTCCGTACGTGAATTCTGTGCCGCGAATGCTGAACTGCACCTGGACCATCTTATCGGGCGGCAGGAACTGCGGGATGGCATTCTTGCCGAAGCTTTCGGTGAGGAAGGTCGTCAGCAGGCCCGGGTCGATCGGCGGGCGATACTCGCTCTGCAGCTCCTTGAGCATCTCCCTCGCCCGCTCGGCCACCAGCGAGCTCGCATCCTTGGTAATCGCCATTCTCAGGGTCTTGGCTGCTTCCTCCTTCTTGCCTTCCGCCAGCAGGAGTTTCGCCTGCACCAAGTCCGTGATCTGGTTGCCTTCGGCCGCCTTGACCAGCGGCCTGGCCCATTCCATTTGGTTGCACATGGTCATTGCGTACGCCAGCAAAGCCCCCACGGAAGGCACGTTCGGCTCGACGGAATAGGCCCTGTTGGCCCAATCCAAGGCCTTCTGCGCGTTCGGGTCGGCAAAGCAGTAGAACCAGGCAAACTGTCTGGGCGTGACCGTCCGCGAGGCCGCCGAATCGCCCCCCTGCTGGGCCTGAAGCTCTTCCGGGCCTGCTTTGAGCAACTGCTGAGCCCTTTCCTCGGCTTGGCGGAAGATCCGTTTTGCCTCCTGGGGATTGCCGCTCTTGGCCGCCGCACGGCCGGCAATCGCCTCCAGGAGAATGTCAAAGCGTCCTGCCTCGCGGACACTCTCGGCAATCTGCATGCTCACCGGCTGACCCCGCACCGTGTTATAGCTGCAGATCGACCACGGCAGGTAGATGTGGGGCGGCAAAGGCTCGGTCGGGTACAGATACCGGAACAACTCGGCGCAGTACTGATACGTAAGTGCCGCCATATCATGGAGTTGTAGCCGATCGCAGTACTGCGCGAAGTTCATGGCCGCGTTCATATCAAGCGGGTTCTCCCGCAGGACAAGCCGCAGATGCTCCAACACGATCCCCGGGCCAATCTCGTCCGGGGCTAGCTCCGCCAGCTTGGCGAAGGCGATCTTGTTGTGCCTGTTGCTCTTGTAGGCCTGCATCAGGTAGAACTTGGCGGTGGCCAGGTCCGCCTTCTCGCCCATGAGAAACCCGAGCAGCATTGCCAGGTCCGAATCGATCGCGGCGTTTTTGTTGCCGAGCCGGGCCACCAAATCCTCAAGGAGCTTCTTGCGATCCTCCCACGAGTTGGCCCTATCCAGCAGCTTCTGGATAGCGTCTCTGACCACCACGCGATCGCAGGACTCGCTGACATAGCTCTGCAGCCAGGCAACGATCTGAGGAGAATAGTCCTTATCCGCCTGCCGGCCCGCCAACTGGATCAACAGCGGCTCGACCGGGCTCACACTGCTGTTGAGCCCCTTCGCCGCAGCTAGGCAGAACGATCGCCTGATCCACCCTCGCCCCAGTAACATTCCTGGCCTGCGCCACGTCATAAGCAATATCCCGCAGCCGCGCAGCGGCCGACGGTGAAGAAAGCGGCAGAGATGTACCCTTGGGACGTGCGGGCGCCAACTCGGAAAACGACGGCTCCGGGGCCGCGCTCTGGCCCAGACTCGGCGCAGCAAAAAGGACAAGCGCCAGCACCACCGCCACCGACGTGTCCCTGAGCATTCGTTTCTCCTTAAACGCCGAAAACACCAGCATACATCAATATTTCGGGTAACGCCTGCCCCCGCTTTACATATTATCGCCACAAGTCCAAGGATTCCAAACGAATTAGAGGTCGCAGCGTCCGATAAGTCGCGACGCCAACACCATAGCGCCTGATCCGAAACGGGCCCATCCCCGACCCACGGCCGCCACTCAAAACGGTCCTCGCGCCAAGACGCAAAGAACGCCAAGAAAGACGAAAGGAATATGCTTGGACCTTTGCGATCTTGGCGTCTTTGCGCGAGACACAATTCCTTGGGTTTCAGTGACTTACGTTCCGTACCTGCAAAGTTCTTTGACTCACAGAACGGCACAGCGTACAATCTACAATGAACGAGGTGTCGCTGATGGAAACGCTGTTGGATGTTGTCAGTGTTACAGCCCAGAAGGATTATACTCTGCTGATCGTGTTCGAAAACGGACAGAAGCGTCGCTTTGACATGAAGCCGTTGCTGGACAAGAAGCCTTTCTCCAAGCTCAAGGATTCACCGTTGTTCATGAAGGCGACGGTTGCCTATGGCACGGTCGTATGGCCGGGGAACATCGATATTGCCCCCGAGACGCTTTGGGACGAATCCCAGCCCGTATGAGCGGAGCACAAGCCATGACCACACAAGGGGTGAAGTAATCGATGAGTTAGCTGACCTCGCCTCACTGCTTTCTCTCATATCGGTGGATTATTCCTCTAACGGTTGGACCTATCCAAGGACACCCCGAGCGCGTCTGATGCCCCTCTTTGTTGAGTATTGTGGCGATACGGTAATAGCCAAGGCGTTTCTTGCCGCGCGCCTGACGACGAAGTGTGAGGATTCTATTCAGCGTTTCTCGTTCAGATGCGCAAGACCCAAATGGTTTAGGCCCTTCACAATAGCCTTTTTCCCGCCTAACGCGCTGACGAGCAGCTTTCAATTTCAGGGGCAGCATGCACTCTCCGAACTTGGTAATAACGTCAAGAATCTTCCGAGTAAGTGCACACGAAGGATCAGAGTCGTCTAAGGTCAGTTCCAAACCGGAGTCCACAGCAATCACATCGACGTAACGCCGTCTGAACTGGGCAAGTATGACTTCGGTGAGGATCGGGTCACAAGCTAGACGAGCAGCCTTCTCGACGAGGACCGTCCCCCCGCGGTTACGCTGCTCAACGTAGTCTAATAAGACCGCCAGATATTGTCTCTGTTTTAGGCCTGCAGCGCTCGCGATACACGCGTCCCTGAATTCGGTCACTATGTCAAATGCGTGGTCTCTGGCATACGCGCGTATTCGGCGCTCTTGACGTGCGAAATCAGCTCGTTGGCTTCGCACAGACTCCGAACTCAGCATGTAGATCACAGCATCTCGTCGTCCATTCGCCATCTTCAATACCTGTCGAGAGTGGTTCCATTGACTTCGCACGCTCATGGTAGAGCACCCATGCCATTATTTCAATGTAATTCTGTGCATATACACTCTTTTCTGATTGATCATTCCATCGTGATTAGCATCCTGTTGCTCTCAAGACGCAGGGGGTCAGATAGGATATTGCCGTAAGTCCTTGCTCGCCAACCACTTGTGGGCACCCGAAAACCGCCACGACCACGACGACTACAGGATATATTGTATCCTTTAATACATGTATGTCGCTCCCCTTTGCGTTGCCGATAATAGTGAGAGATTCAGAGTAGTGTGCTCTGACAAACACAGGTGAATTGTTGAGGGTCCTATCAGAAATGAAGGCAAAATGGAAATTCATCGTGGAAGGCGAGTCCGCCGGTGCTGGCGAGGCCAAGTGGTTGCTCCTAATTCTTGTAGCGATCATTCTAGTCTCCATCCTTACGCGACTTGGTCCCGATATCGTGGTTCACCTCTGGTCACACAGTGGACTGCTCCCAAGGTGATCTCCGCCCATCGAACAGCAGTTCCGCAGATATGGCACTTATTTCGCTGGCCGATGGGGTGAGCACGCGATCTCAGACATGATACTAAACCGCTGCCAACGGGGCCAGGTCGGCTCGCTTGAGCGGAGGAAAACCAAGCTCCCGAAGCACACGATTGAACACGGGCAACGTAAGCTGGTCCGGCGCAACAATTTCAATGCCGATCGGCTTTCCATCACGAGCGAAGTCAATGATGAGTCCCGGCTCACCTCGCTTGGTTCGATAGCTCTTGTCCGTAGGACGACGCGGCAGATAGTAGTACGCGGCCATCGGCCGGCCGTGTCGGAATGTCACTTCCAGATAGGACTCATTCATCCTCAGATTGCCCACCATTCTGGCCATCGATGGCTGATCATCGTGCTCTAGATCCTCAATCATAGAGCGAAAGCAACTACCCACCATTCTACCTGAATTCCCGCCAACCTCACAGCAGTATTTCATTCGAATTATGGATGCATATCTCGCTTCGTTGTCGCTATCGCTTGGGGGCGACGGTGAAGGGGCGGCAGCGGCCGATGTTGTTGAGCAGGCCTACCGCGATCAGGTTCACCAGGAGGCTGGAACCGCCGTAGCTGATGAAGGGAAGCGTCAGGCCGGTCACCGGCATGATGCCCAGGGTCATGCCGATATTCACCACGATTTCGATGACGAACATCGCGGCGACGCCGATGGCCACGAGCCGGGCGAAAGGATCGGTGTTGTTCGCTCCGATCTCCAGGCTGCAGGCGATCAGAAGCGCATACAAGAGCAACAGGCCGAGACAGCCCATGAAGCCCCACTGATGCGCGACGACGGAGAAGACGAAGTCGTTGTGCCGCTCCGGCAGGAAGTTGTACTTCACGAAGGGCCCCTTGCCGAACCCCGTGCCGGCCAGTCCGCCCGATGCCACGGCGTACTTCGAGCGGATGATGTGAAAGCCCCAGTCGGTTCGCCACAGGCGCTCGCTGAATTTGCCGCCGACAATGATGTTGCTCAGGGTCTGGTTCTCGGTAACCTTGCTGCGAATCCAATCGCTTTGGAGCAGCACGCTGCTGACGCGTCTGCGCTGGTAGGGCTCCATCTTGTACCACAGGGCCGGACTGACCACGACCGCCAGCAGGATGATGAGAAGCAGGTGTTTTGCCCGGGCGCCCGCGATGAACAGCATCGAGAACAGCACCGGCAGCATCAGCATCACCGTGCCCAGGTCCGGCTCAAGGAGGATCAACAGCATCGGCAGCAGCGTCAGGGCAAACGGGCCCAGGAGGGCCTTGAAGCTGTGATAATTGCTCCGGAAGCGCAGATACCAGGCCAGGGCCAGGATGTAAGCGATCTTGCACAGCTCGGATGGCTGGATAGCGGGCAGTTGGTGGCTCCCCACGTCTACCTGGATCCAGCGATACGCCCCGTGGGAGGGCTCGATAAACGGCAATGGGCCAAAGAACCGGCTGACCAACAGAAGCGCCAGCAACACAAGGATGATCGCATACATCGCGTAACTGGCCTCGCCGAGCTTACGATAGTTCACAAGGTTGGCCGCCACAAAGCCGGCCAGGCCGATGAAGGCGAACATGAGCTGCTTCTTCCAGTACCCGGCCAGCTCCGCCAGTTCCTCCACATCGGTGCCCACACTGGTCTCGGCCGGGTGGCCCACCGCGTACAGCGTCGCCACCCCTATCGCCACCAGCAAGAGCGTGCACACCAGCAGGCACACCCGAACCAGTAAGAGCCTCCCTTTCAAAAAGTTACGCATGCCGATACCTTACCACACGCCCTCCCATCCGTACACGCCCGAACATCGGAATTTGCTGCAACTGCTTGCTGTGAGAGGAATTAAGCCACTGATGGTTCAGGAATCACCGAGGCAGAAGCAGCATGGGCTAAAGCCCATTCTGTGAGCTGAACCTCGGGTGAGACAGACAGTTCAGGGTGTAGGATGGCCTTCAGCCCATGCAGTTGGTTTGCGAATCGTCAGGGCAATAGCTGCAAGTTCTTTTCTGCTCATGATTTACGTCACATACTTCCTGCGAACAACGTCCCCGGTGATTGGGCCGTCCCGACCCGCAGGGACACGAGAACCGGATGAGTTTCGTTTTATTGCTTTTGCCCTTGATTTCTCTGGGCGTTTCTGGTACGGTAGATGTGACCTGCACCTGTCTCTCGTGAGAATGTGCGGGCGGCATCTGGCAGATGTCGAAGGTACACCAAGATAGGGCGGGGCGCATTGCCTCGCGAAGAAGAGAGAAAAGGAGGTTGTCGTATGAAAAAACTGTGTGCATTGCTGGCAGTGCTCGTGGCTGCTTCGCCGGCTCTGGCGGCCGTGCGAATCATCGCCGAGCCTGACGGCAAGACCGTCGCGGTCAAGTACGAGACGGACGAGAAGGTCCGGGCGTTTGCCCTGGACATCACCGTGGACAAGGGCATCATCGTGGGCATCTCCGACTTCATTCGCGGGGAGAGCACTGCGGCCGACCCCGGCTACGGCATCTTCCCCGCCAACTTCGCCCGCTACATCACGGTCAACGCGGACACGGGTGAGGTGGCCAAGTGGGACGTCAACGACTACACGCCCGTCGCCGATCCGTGCGACAGCGGCGCGCTCGGCGGACTGGGCACCAATGGCATCACGATCGAGATGGGCGCCCTGTACTATCCGACCGCGGACAATTCCCCGAACGCCCCGCCGAACAGCGGGACATTGTTCAAGCTGGCGGTCAGCGAACCGGCCACCGTGACGATCGCGCTGAACCCGGTACGCGGCGGCGTCGTGCTGACTGACCCGGACAAGCCCGCGACCGTCGTTCTGAGCCAGGCAACCGCTGTGGTTTCCGGCGGCGGCAGTGTGGCTGCGGCAAGCGCATCGGATTACGCCGAATGGGTCGCTGTCGGCAAGCCTGCCTGCTGGACATACCCGAGACAGTGCCATGGTGACGCCGATGGTCTGGCGGTGGCCGGCAATACGGGTACCTACTACGTGGGCACGGACGATCTGAATGTGTTGATCAATGCCTGGCAGGTGAAGGAGCCGCCGTTCGGCCCGGGAATCGCGTCCATCGAGAACGGCATCTGCGCCGATTTCGGGCACAATAAAGAAGGCAGCGATGAGGCCGGCTGGTACCGCGTCGGCACGAACGACCTGAATATCCTGATCGGAAGCTGGCTGGTGAAAGAAGCGCCGGCGGGCCCGGGCGTGCCTGCGGATTGCGCCGCGAGAGTGCAGTAACACGGTGAGCTTCGCCGGATCAGTGCCTCAAGAAGAGACGACGAAAGGCAAGTCTTCGGACTTGCCTTTCTTTTTTGCCTTGTCAAGGAATGGGACCGTGACTTTGAAATGGATGTTCCTGATCTGTGGCGTGTCGGCGCTGCTGGCCGGCGGCTGCCACAGCCCGCTGGATACTCAAGCTGGACCTGTAGACGTCGTTGTGGAGGGAAGTAAGGCCTTTCCCAGTGATATCGCAGGGCGATGGAAAGCGGACACGGACGGCTGGGAATTTGTCTTCGCGCCGGACGGCCGAATCGTGTCAGCCGTAATCAGTCTCGGCCGGGTCCGAGTCATTCCCGGCCGGCCGACCACGATGCCGACAACGAGCGGAGGCGAGGGAGTCTTCACGCCGGGGAAATGGGCGGTCCATTACGCGCCGGGCTCGGGCCAGCTCACCATTAGAATTGTGATGGATCGCGTGCATGTGGAGATGGCCGGCAACATCATCGAAGGATCGAGCACGGACGTCTTCGCCGGCCCCATCAGCCCCGCCCAGAGCATATGGCAAACGCAGTGGACCACGTTCACCCACTACACGGGTCGTGCCCCGGATAAGCCGCCCTTCGACTTGTCGACCGATCCCACCTACGGAGAGACAAAGCCGCTCACATTTCGAAAGGTCGCCGACCAGTAATGCGTGATCAGTGGGGCTGCTTGGCTCGCTGGTATTCGAGCAACTCCAGGTGCTGGCGGGCCTGTGCAGTCAAGTCACGCTCACGGCGATCTTCCAGCAGCTTGATCTGCCTTCGGACGACCTCGATTGCCTCGCCGTATCGCTTCTGATGTTCCAGAGTCTTGGCCAGTTTCTCGTAATGGGAGAGATTGCCGGGCTCAAGTGCAATTGCCTTCTCGAACGCCTGTGATGCCCCCTTCATGTCCTCCCGCATCGCCAGCACGCCGCCAAGCTGTTCCCAGGCGACGACGGAGCGAGGATTCTCCTCCACCCCGATCCGGAACCATTTGGCCGCTTGCGCCAACTGCGCATCTGCTTCCGCGGTCTTGCCCGTTCGCCGTAGCAGCATGCCGAGATTCTTGTACACAGGGGCAATGGCGACATCCTGCAAGTCTGCCGCCTGGTGGTAGTCGATGGCGCTGCGGAAGGCCCTCGCGGCCTCCTCCAGCTTGCCCTGCTCGATCCGCGTCAGGCCGATCCCGTTATATGCCTCAATGGACAA
Organism: Sedimentisphaerales bacterium; assembly: GCA_963708075.1. Classification (GTDB taxonomy): domain Bacteria; phylum Planctomycetota; class Phycisphaerae; order Sedimentisphaerales; family Anaerobacaceae; genus PLanc-01. Next base: position 359,695 of record OY970194.1, on the reverse strand, counting down.
GGAGGGGTCAAGCTCGACGGCCTTCCTGTACTGCTCGACGCTCTGTTCGTATTCCTCAAGGCCGTGATTGCGCATGGCAGCACTCGGATCCGGCGAGCCACCACGAGGAAGCTCCCAGGCATGGCGCAGGTCGCTTCGGCCTTCACCCTGCAGCGTGCAAGCCCTGTCAAAGCACTCCTGCGCCAGGATGGCCTTCGCACCCTGCCGCATGACCGGCGCGAGCAGGCTCTCCACTGGTGCGTAGTCGTCCATCAGGACCATGCCACCGCTCGCCTCTCTGAAAGGCGCCATTTGCGAGTCATCCAGGAGCTGAAATCTCAGGTGCTCGTCATGCTTGCGGAGGATGGCTTCGACACCAAGCCTGCGCCCGGCAGCGACCACCACGAAGCTGTTTCGCAAGGAAGGCAGCCCCCTTTGGCCCGCGACAACATAGACATTGGAAAAGGTCTGGCCGAGCGTGCTGACAACGGCGCCGAGGAGCCGGCCGCTCTCGTACGTATCCATCAAATTGACCATGTAGACGCCGTCGGCGGTGAGCAGCCGCGAGATTTTGTCATTGAATTCCTTCGTCACCAGCGGAAACGGCACGGCGTAGTCGTTGAAGGCGTCCTCGTAGATGAAGTCGTACCGTCTTGCCCCCCCGCCCGATTGTTCCTGCCTCAGGAGCCCATCTACGTAGTCCCGTGCATCTGTATGGATCGTCTTGATCGGGCTATTGTGGTCCAGGCCAAGTGCCTCGGCCGCTGCGGTTATGCCCGGATCGGGCTCAACGACCTCCACGACACTGCCGGGCCAGACGGTCTTGAGGTACCGCGGGAACACATACCCCCCCCCGCCGATGACCATCATCGAAGGCTTGCTTTTGTCGGCGATCAGCCCCCGTGTGAGCCCGGCAAAGATCTTCGTATAGAAGCACTGCAGGTCTGTCACATCCCCGATGACCGCTTCACTGCGTATGAGCCTGCCCTCGATGAATTCCCGTCTGTCGGGCCGTTTGGAGGTTTGCGTCACGGCCACATAGCCGTACGGCGTCTGGTCAATGTACAGGATGTCCGGATCTCGCTGCTCCCTCAACAGGGCTGCCGTGCCTGCCTCCTGTGCCCACTTGGCGGGCGCCATCCCCATGGTTGCCAGTGCCGCAAAGATCATCGCCCACAGGTACAACGCCCAGCAACTGATCCAGTAGAGGATCGCCATTGCCAACAGGGCCGCCCCAGTGAGCCACAGGATGATCGCATTACCCGTCGGCGGGAAGAATCCTCCCAGGAGGATCGCCACGATGCCCCCTGCCGCACTCCACGCATAGAGGCCGCCGATCGTCCGTCCGGCCATACCCGTCGCCGCGGAGCCGGCCGCAGCCGAATCGGGCGACGGTGCTGCTTCGTCGCGAGATCCGTTCGCCATTACCTTCTCGATCGCCGTCTTGGCAACAACAGGAAGGATTGCCCCCAGCAAGCACGAAGGCAGCAGAAATACGAGCGAGGCGTGGATGAACACGTGCACCGGCCAACTCAGATGCCAGAGGCCCATCCACTGGCCCGCGACATTATCCACAATGAGGACAGTTATACAGGCCGCCGAGGAGAGTCCGAACAGAACAGAAAGGGCCCGTCGGGAATGATAGCAGTCTGCAATGCGTCCACCCAGGTAGTTGCCGACGGCAACGCCGGCGAGCACGACAGCGAGGGTCGCAGTCCACGTGTAAAGCGACGATCCCAGATGCCGGGCGACCAGTCGGAAGCCGGTCAGCACAAGGATCACCGTGCATCCGCTGGAAAAAAAGACAGTCGCACTCGGCACGACCATCCGCAAAAGCCCCCTGAACCTGCTCATATTCCCTGATCCTCAATCAATAGCAAGGCAAGAGGATAACAGGGACCCTGGACGCAGGCAAGCCGATTCCGGAAGGCTCCGTGGAGGGGGATCAGTAGCTCAGGTATGGGGCTCCACCGCTGTCGTTGCCCGGCCGGTCGAGGCGGATGTTGCGTGTGGCCGGCTGGTAGATCCAGCCGTAGTTGCCCGTGCCCTCAGATGGGAACGCCTCCCCATTCTTGATCATGTGTATCGTATCGAGATTGTTGAAGGGGTTGGCAGGTATTTTTCGCAGGCAACCTGCTTCAATGGTCAATTGGAGTCGAAAACTGTCTTCTGTTGGGACGGCGGTGCGATCGTGCCCCGGATATCCCGGAGCGGTATCGCTGTGGCGCACGGCGAAGAACTCAATCGCATCACGGAGGACTCGCAGGTTATCCTTCGCAGCAGCCTCTTTAGCCTCTGCGGCATGGTTGTGAAGATAGGGCATGCACAGGGCGGCCAAGATCCCGATGACGGCCACGACGATCATCAACTCCACAAGTGAGAACGCCTTTCGCATACTTCAAAGCCCTGCGATACCTGTGAGCATGCTCCCAGATCCATGGATGCTCTCCTCTGTTATCGGCTTGCGACCACGCTCACTTGACTGTCGGACAGCAGTTATGGGACGCTCCATTTGCTCAGAGCGTCGAGGAAATCGCCTATCCGGTTTCTAAGCGAAATCTTGCAATTTGGAGGTTGTACCAATTACGGCCGGATATGAATGCAGAACACCCCGAAAATCAGAACCTGCTGACGGTTCATGGGAAGAAACGTGCAGTCGTAGATTACGTGGGACCGCAGGTCGATTGCGGCCGCTTCCCCATCAAACGGGCGGCAGGTGAATCGGTGACTGTTGTGGCTCATGCCTTCGGCGACGGGCGCGATCACATTCGGGCGCAGATTCTTTACAGGAAGCGAGAACAGAGTGAATGGACTATTCAGGAAATGATCTACGAGATCAACGATGAATGGTCCGCCTCGTTCAAGGTCCGGGAGCTGGGCGAGTATCTGTACACGGCCATCGCGTGGGTGGACCACTTCGCCACGTGGCAGAGCGATCTGCGTAAGAGACTCGAAGCCGGACAGAACATCGCCGTGGAGTCGCAGACGGGCGCGGAGATGGTTCTCGCAGCGGCTGAAACGGCCGAGTCCGACGATGCCCCCAAGCTGAGGGAGTGGGCCCAGGTTCTGCAATCGCCCGGCAGCCTCGTGCGGGCGTCGGACGTTGCGCTGAGCGAGGCATTGACGGAACTGATGCGCAAATACACGGATAAATCGCTGGCTGTGACGTACGATAAGGAGCTTGTCGTCGTCGTCGACCGACCGAGGGCGGTCTTCAGCACATGGTACGAGCTGTTCCCCCGCTCCTTCAGTGAAGCCGGCAAGTACGGCACGTTCCGCGACTGCGAGCGGTTGCTGCCGGAGATTTCCGGGATGGGTTTCGACGTCTTGTACTTGCCTCCAGTCCACCCGATCGGGCAGACAAACCGCAAGGGCAAGAACAACTCCACCCTCTCCACGCCGGAGGATCCGGGCAGCCCGTGGGCCATCGGCTCCTCCCTGGGTGGACACAAGGCCATCCACCCGGACTTGGGCTCCTTCGATGATTTCCAGCGGTTCATCGGCAAAGCGGGCGAGTACGGCCTCGAAGTCGCCATGGATCTGGCATTCCAGTGCTCGCCGGATCATCCATACGTGAAGGAGCATCCGGAATGGTTCCGATGGCGACCCGACGGGACCGTGCAATTCGCCGAGAATCCACCCAAGAAATACGAGGATATTCTGCCGCTGAATTTCGAGAACCGACCAGTGGCAGCCGCTCTGGGAGGAGCTCAAGAGCGTGGTGCTCTTCTGGATCGATAAAGGCATTCGCATCTTCCGCGTGGATAATCCGCACACAAAACCATTTGCCTTCTGGCAATGGCTGCTCGGCGAGGTCCGGCGGGATTATCCGGACGTAATCTTCCTGTCCGAGGCCTTTACACGGCCCAAGGTGATGCAGCGGCTGGCCAAGATCGGCTTCAATCAGTCATACACCTACTTCACCTGGCGCAACACCAAGTGGGAGCTGGAACAGTACATTCAGGAGCTGACACAGACAGAAATCGGCGAGTACCTGCGGCCGAACTTCTGGCCGAACACGCCGGACATTCTGCCGCAGTATCTCCAGTTCGGCGGCCGGTCCGCCTTCATCATCCGCCTGCTCCTGGCGGCGACCCTGTCGGCCAGCTACGGCATCTACGGGCCCGCCTATGAGCTGTGTGTCGATCAGGCCATCGAGGGAAGAGAAGAGTATCTCAACTCGGAAAAATACGAGATCAAGCCGTGGGACTGGGACACGGAGGGCAACATCCGTCCCGTCATCGAGCGGGTGAATCGGATTCGCCGGCAGAACCCGGCGCTGCAGAGCATCCGGAACATCGAGTTGTGCCCGATCGACAACGAGGCGATGCTCTGCTATGGCAAGATGACGGAGGACAAGTCGAATATCATCATAGCTGTCGTGAGCATTGACCCACATCACAGGCAGTCCGGCTGGGTCAGACTGCCCCTGCACAAAATGGAGATCGATCCACGCAGGCCCTTCCTGGCGCATGAGCTGATCACCGACGACAAATATATCTGGCAGGGAGAAGCGAACTACGTCGAGCTGGAACCACGTATTATGCCGGGGCATATCCTGCGCATCCACAAGGGGCTGCGGCGGGAAACCGACTTCGATTATTTTATGTGAAAGCGAGCAATCCTACGTGACGGATCCGCAGGCACAGGCCGATCAACCGCTCTGGTACAAAGACGCGATCATCTACGAGCTGCACGTGAAATCGTTTTACGACAGCACCGGCGACGGCATCGGCGACTTCGAGGGCTTGATCCGGAAGCTGGACTACATCCGCGATCTGGGGGTGACCGCCCTGTGGCTGCTGCCGTTCTACCCATCGCCGCTGCTTGACGACGGCTATGACATCGCCGACTATTTCAACATCCACCCCCAGTACGGCACCTTGGCGGATTTCCGAAAGTTCCTGCGGGAGGCGCACCGGCGGGATATCCGCGTGATCACGGAGCTGGTCATCAATCACACGTCGGATCAGCACAAATGGTTTCAGCAATCGCGGCGGGCGAATCCCGGCTCGGCGCTGCGCAACTACTACGTCTGGAGCGACACGCCGGACAAGTACAAGGATGCCCGCATCATCTTCACGGACTTCGAGGACTCCAACTGGGCCTGGGACAGTGTTGCACAGGCATATTACTGGCACCGGTTCTACAGCCATCAGCCCGATCTGAACTATGACAACCCGCGGGTCCGCCGGGAGATCCTGCGCGTCCTGGATTACTGGTTCACTTTTGGAGTGGATGGCATGCGGCTGGATGCGGTGCCCTACCTGTTCGAGCGGGAAGGCACCAACTGCGAGAATCTGCCGGAAACCCACGCCTTTCTCAAGGAGCTGCCGCCCACGTGGACAGGAAATTCAAGGACCGCATGCTCCTGGCGGAGGCCAACCAGTGGCCGGAGGACGCGGCCGCCTACTTCGGCAACGGCGATGAATGCCACATGGCGTTTCATTTCCCCATCATGCCGCGCCTGTTCATGGCCATCCGCATGGAGGACCGGTTCCCCATCATGGACATCCTCGAACAGAGCCTGGACATCCCCGCCAACTGTCAGTGGGGCATGTTCCTGCGCAATCATGACGAGCTGACGCTCGAGATGGTCACGGACGAGGAGCGGGATTACATGTACCGGGTCTACGCGCAGGACCCGCTGGCTCGCATCAACGTCGGGATTCGCCGGCGTCTGGCCCCCCTGCTGGACAACAACCGCCGGCTCATCGAACTGATGAACAGCCTGCTGCTGTCGCTGCCCGGCACGCCGATCCTCTACTACGGCGATGAGATCGGCATGGGTGACAACTATCACCTCGGCGACCGTGACGGGGTGCGCACGCCCATGCAGTGGAATGCGAGCCTGAACGCGGGCTTCTCCACGGCCAATCCCCAGAGACTCTTTCTACCGGTCATTATAGACCCCGAATATAATTATATTACGACGAATGTGGAGAACCAGAGCCGAAACCTTTCCTCCCTGTTGTGGTTCATGCGGGGGACCATCGCCCTGCGGAAACGGTACAAGGCGTTCGGACGCGGCGGCATACAGTTCCTCCGGTCGGACAACAAGAAGGTCCTGACGTTTCTGCGGACGTACGGCCAGGAGAACATTCTGGTCGTGGCGAACCTGTCTCGCTACTCTCAGGCTGTGTCCATTCAACTGCCCGATCACGCCGGCTTTCGTGTGAAGGCGATCTTCAGCGACAATGAGTTCCCCAGGGTCGCGGACGCCCCCTACGTCGTGACGCTGGCGCCGCACACGTTCTATTGGCTCGCCCTGGAGCCGCCGGCGGAGTCCGTCCATCCACAAGCGGAAAGACCCTTTGCCATACAGTCTGACACCCCATGGCAGGAAATCCTCGGCGGCAGCGCCGAGCCGCAGCTCCTGCAGGCGCTGCAGGAGTACATTCGCCGTGCACGCTGGTTTGGCGGCAAGGGCAGGATCATTCGCGCCACGAGGATCGCAGACCATGTGGTCGTGCCAATCCCGGGCGGTTCCATCTACCTCCTGCTGCTGGAGGTCACCTACGCCGACGGCCCCAAGGACAGCTACATCGTACCGATCGGTTTTGCCGCACGCGAACAGCAGGCGAAGATCACCAGTGAATCGCCGCAATACGTGATCGCTCCGTTGCGATTGCCAGACCAGGAGGGCATCCTCTACGAGGCGATCATCAGTGAGGACTTGCATCGCGCCCTGCTGGAGATGATCGCGCGGCGGCGCAGCCGGAAGATGGACGGGGGCCAGGTGATTGCTCGGCGAGGCAACCGGTTCTTCACACTGCTCGGCAACCGAACGCTGCCGGTTCCCTCGCGTGTCCTTAAGGCCGAGCAATCCAACACGGCGATCGTCTATGACGGCGCGTTTTTCCTGAAACTGTATCGCCGTGTCGAGGAAGGAGTCAGCCCGGAAATCGAGCTGTCGCGCCGCTTGACGGAAGAAACGAATTTCACAAATCTGCCGGCCTACGCCGGCTCCCTGGAATGGCAGCGAGACAACGCCGGGCCGATGGGCATGGCCGTGCTTCTGCAGCTCGTCCCCAACCAGGGCGATGCCTGGTCGTTCACGCTCGACAGCATCGATCGGTCCTTCAGCGACGCCCTGGCGATGAAGAGCAAGCTGCAAGCGCTGCCGGAGATGCCTCCTTCGCTGCATCCGGTTCTCGCCGGAGGAATTACCCCAGGTGGTTCGTGATTTTATCGGGCCCGTTTACGTGCAGATGGTCGATCTGCTCGGTCAGCGAACAGGGGAACTCCACCTGGCCCTGATCTCGCTTTCCCAGAGCCCCGATGTCACTCCTGAGCCACTTTCCCTGCTTTACCAGAAGTCCCTGTATCAATCGATCCGCGGGCTGGTGCTACAGGTGTTCAGCGATCTGGACACCAACCTGCGCTCCCTGGACCCGTCTACCGCGGAGGCCGTCAGGCGAGTGCTTGGCGAACGGAAAACGATCCTCAATCGTGTGCATCGGATCATGGACCGCAAGATCACGGCGATGAAAATCCGCACGCACGGAGATTACCATCTGGGCCAGGTCCTTTACACCGGCAAAGATTTTGTTATCATCGACTTCGAAGGTGAGCCGAATCGGACCGTCACGGAGCGGCGGCTGAAGAAGCCGGCGTTGCGTGACATCGCCGGGATGATCCGGTCGTTTCATTATGCCGCCTACGTGAGCCTGTTCCAGCGGGCGACACAACAGGGCGGCGACATCGAGTACCTGCGGCATTGGGCGGACCTTTGGCACACCTGCGTGCACGGCCTGTTCCTGTACTCGTATCTCAAGACCGTGGCCGGCAGCCGGGTCGTGCCGAGTGACGAGAAGGATTTCGCTGTGCTCCTGGAGACGTTCGTCCTGGAGAAAGCTGTCTATGAGCTGGGCTATGAGCTGAACAACCGGCCCGACTGGCTGATGATCGCCGTTCGAGGCGTGGAGCAAATACTCAAGTGATTGATTATTGATAAAGGATGATTGATGATTGAGGCTGTCCTTCCCTCTTCAATCATCCATAATCAATAATCCTTAATCAATTCCGAGGGTTCGCATGACGGAGCAGAGCCAGGTACTTACGGGCTTTAGCCTTTTGACGGATCATGATGTCTACCTGTTCAGGCAGGGAAATCACTTCCGCCTCTACAACAAGCTTGGCGCGCACATCGTCGAGGTGGATGGTGTCCCGGGCACGTTCTTCGCCGTCTGGGCGCCCTGCGCCAAACAGGTCTCTGTTGTCGGCGATTTCAACCGGTGGAATCCCCAGTCGCATCCCCTGGGGGGGCGATGGGAAGGCTCGGGAATCTGGGAGGGTTTCATTCCGCATCTCGGCAAAGGGGCGATCTACAAGTACCACATCGTCTCCAACCACAACGGCTACACGGTGAATAAGGGCGACCCGTTTGCCTTCTTCTGGGAGCTGCCGCCGAACACTGCATCCGTGGTTTGGGACCTGGACTACGAATGGGGCGATGCCCCGTGGTCCGAGAAACGGGCCGAGCGAAACTCGATGAATGGCCCGATCAGTATCTACGAGGTTCACTTGGGCTCCTGGCGGCGCGACCCGGGCGAGCCGGACAGGCTGCTGAGCTACGGAGAGATCGCCGAGCCCCTGGCCGAATATGTCAAGCAGATGGGGTTCACCCACGTCGAACTCATGCCGGTCATGGAGCATCCCTTCTACGCCTCGTGGGGCTATCAGACGGTCGGCTACTTCGCCCCCAGCCGCCGCTACGGCTCCTGCCAGGATCTGATGTGCCTGATCGACCACCTGCATAAGAATGATATTGGCGTAATTCTGGACTGGGTGCCATCCCATTTCCCCACGGACGAGTACGGCCTGGGCTACTTCGACGGCACCCACCTCTATGAGCACGCCGATCCTCGCCTGGGCTTTCACCCGGACTGGAAGAGCGCCGTCTTCAACTACGGCCGGAACGAAGTGCGCAACTACCTGATCAGTTCCGCCATGTTCTGGCTGGACAAGTACCACGCCGATGCCCTGCGCGTGGATGGTGTCGCCTCCATGCTCTACCGCGACTACTCCCGCAAGGAGGGCGAATGGATCCCCAATGAAGGGGGCGGACGAGAGAACGTCGAGGCCATCGCTTTTCTGCGCCGATTTAATGAGATGCTCTACCATGATTTTCCAGATATCCAGACCATCGCGGAGGAATCGACCGCTTGGCCGATGGTCACCCGCCCCGTCGATACCGGCGGCCTGGGTTTCGGCATGAAGTGGAACATGGGCTGGATGCACGACACCCTCGAGTACTTCCGCCAGGACCCTGTGTACCGCAAGTATCACCAGGGTATGCTCTCGTTTTCCATCCTGTATGCGTTCTCCGAGAACTTCATTCTGCCGCTGTCGCATGACGAGGTCGTCCACGGCAAGGGCTCGCTCTATGGCAGAATGCCCGGCGACACATGGCAGAAGATGGCCAATCTCCGCCTGCTCTTCGGCTATATGTACACCACTCCCGGCAAGAAGCTGCTGTTCCAGGGCGGCGAGTTCGGCCAGCAGAGCGAGTGGAATCACGAGCACAGTTGTGACTGGCACCTGCTCGACGACCCATTCCACGCCAATTTGCAGAAATGGGTCCGCGACCTGAATCACCTCTATCGAACCGAGCCGGCGATGCATGAAATGGACTTCCACAGCCCCGGCTTCGAGTGGATCGATTTCCACGATGCCGACAACAGCGTGATCAGCTATCTTCGCAAGGATAAGGCCAGCAAAGACATCCTGGCGGTCGTGTGCAACTTCACGCCGGTGCCGCGGCACAATTACCGCGTCGGCGTCCCCTGCAGCGGCCAGTGGCAGGAGATCCTCAACAGCGACGCGAAGGACTATAGCGGCAGCGGCCAGGGCAACCTGGGCGGCGTCGAGGCCTCCCCCGCCTCCTTCTATGGCAAATTCGATTTCACCCTGTCCGTGACGCTGCCGCCACTGGCGATCGTCGTCTTCAAAAGGGAACTAGCCGACGGCCCCGAACGCAGAGTGCCCCAGACCCAGTAATCATCCACATGCCATGCATCACTGATTCGGGTGCCATGCTTACGCCCCTGCGTAAGCATATGCATGCGTCAGGCTGATGCCGGCCGGACCGAGAGCTTGTGTCTGCCCGCCCTCTCCTTAGCCGTTTTCCGACGGCCATATTGGGATTACCCCTACGAAACGCACGTCCGCCGGGCGAGTACAATGAGACTTTATGACCCACTCCGGCCTGTCTTGGCGCCGGTCCGGCCGGAGCGGCGGACAAGCGGCGGGCAGATTGGGAGACGATGAAGATGACAACACAAGTTCTGCATACAAGCTCCGTGAAGGCACTGCCCGGCGTACCCTATCCCCTGGACTGCGCTTACGACGGTACAGGCACGAATTTCTCCGTCTTTTCCGAAGTGGCTGAACGGATCGAGTTGTGTTTGTTCGATCAGGAGGGGAAAGAAACCAGGATCAGCCTCACCGAGCGCGACGGATACAACTGGCATGTGTATGTGAGCGGCATAGGTCCGGGGCAACTCTATGGCTACCGGGTCCACGGCCCCTGGGACCCCAAGAGGGGAATCTGCTGCTGCCCGAACAAACTGCTGCTCGACCCGAGCAGCAAGGCGGTCAGCGGTTCGATCCAGTGGAGCGACGCCTTATTCCCCTACCGGGTGGACAAGCCCGACGCCGCCGCGTGCAGCAGTTCCGACGATGCACGCCTGATGATGAAGAGCGTGGTCCATAATCCCTTTTTCAACTGGAACAATGAGTATCGCGCTCACACGCCCCTGGAAGACACGATCATCTATGAGATGCACGTCAAAGGGTTTACAAAGCGTCATCCGGCGGTTCCGTCCGAGCAGCGAGGCACGTATGCGGGCCTCACCCACCCGGCGGTGATTGAGTACCTCAAGTCCCTCGGCATTACCGCGGTCGAGCTGATGCCCGTCCATCAGTTCGTGCACGACCGCATGCTCATCGACAAGGGTCTGCGGAACTATTGGGGATACAACTCGATCTGCTATTTCGCACCGCATAACGAGTATTCGTCGTCCGGCGACCAGGGCCAGCAGGTCCAGGAATTCAAGAAGATGGTCTACCAGTTGCACGAGGCGGGGATCGAGGTCATTCTGGACGTCGTCTACAACCACACAGCCGAGGGAAATCATCTTGGCCCCATCCTTTGCTATAAGGGAATCGACAATCCCGCCTACTACCGGCTGGTCGAGGATGATCCGCAGCACTACATGGACTACACGGGCACCGGCAATAGCCTGAACATGCGCCACCCCATCGTGCTCGAACTCATTATGGACTCCCTGCGCTATTGGATCACCGAAATGCACGTGGACGGCTTTCGTTTTGACCTGGCGTCGACCCTGGCGCGGGAGCTCAAAGACGTGGATCGGTTGTCCGCTTTTTTCGACATCATCCACCAGGACCCGATCATCAACCAGATGAAGCTGATCGCCGAGCCCTGGGATGTCGGCGAAGGCGGCTACCAGGTCGGCCGCTTCCCCGTCCTGTGGTCGGAATGGAACGGCATCTATCGGGATGTGATGCGCGACTTCTGGCGAGGGCGGGACAGTACGCTGGGCCAATTTGCCAGCCGGTTCACGGGCAGCTCGGACCTCTATGAAAACACCGGCCGCAAGCCCCGCGCCAGCATCAACTTCATTACAGCCCACGATGGATTCACCCTGCACGATCTGGTGACGTACGAGCAGAAGCACAATGAGGCCAACCTGGAGGACAATAAAGACGGCACTGACGACAATCGCTCCTGCAATTATGGCGTTGAGGGTGAGACGGACGACCCGGCGATCAACGACCTCCGCGCCCGCCAGGTGCGTAATCTCCTTACCACACTGCTACTCTCCCAGGGAGTCCCCATGATCTACGGGGGCGATGAGATCGGACGAACCAAAAGTGGAAACAACAATGCCTATTGCCAGGATAACGAGATCTCCTGGTTCGACTGGGAGCACGCCGACAAAAACCTGAAGGAATTCACTGCCCAACTAATCCACCTGCGCCAGGATCATCCGGTGTTCCATCGCCGGGGTTGGTACCAGGGCCGATCGATCCGGGGCTCGGTCGCCTTGGAAGATATCGGCTGGTTCCGGCCGGACGCTGCGGGAATGTCCGCAGACGACTGGAAGCAGGGCTACATCAAGTCGCTCCAGGTCTTTCTCAATGGGGACCTGGGCTACATGGACAGACGGGGAGAACCGGTGTGCGACGACGATTTCCTCGTCCTGTTCAATGCCAATCACGAGGATGTCTTCTTCCAGCTCGCTCTCTCCGAGAAGGAAAGGCCTTGGCAGATCGTGCTCAACACATCGACGCGGATCGAGGACGGAAAGCCAGGTGAAGGAAACCTGGGCGCGACCTCCGTCAAAGCAGAAGGACGTTCCGTAATCGTGCTGACTCGGCCGCGCAAGTAGCGGGAGGAACACATTGATCAGAGTCGGCGCCCATTACCAGGGAGGGAATAAGTGCGGCTTTCGCGTCTGGGCGCCGCAGTTGCAGAAGGTGGAGCTACAGATCGTGGCACCCCATGAGCGCACGCTGGCCCTGGAGAAAGATGAGGCGGGCTACTGGCAGGCCGCCATCGAGGACGTCCCGCCCGGCAGCCGGTATCTGTACATCCTTGAGGAAACGAATCGTCGCCCGGACCCCGCGTCCTGTTTCCAGCCGGAGGGCGTCCATGGACCCAGCCAGGTAGTCAACCACGGTGCGTCTGTCTGGACCGACGCGGGTTGGGAAGGCGTGCCGCTGGAGGACATGCTGATCTACGAGTTGCACGTGGGCACCTTCACGCCGGAGGGCACGTTCGAGGCGATCATCCCCCGCCTGCCCGCACTGCGCGAGCTGGGCATCACGGCGATCGAGTTGATGCCCGTGGCCCAGTTCCCCGGCGAGCGCAACTGGGGCTACGACGGCGCCTATCCCTATGCCGTCCAGAATTCCTACGGCGGCCCGGACGGCCTCAAGGCTCTCATCAACGCCATCCACCACCAGCGCATGTCCGCCATCCTCGATGTCGTGTACAACCACATGGGACCCGAAGGCAACTACCTGCGGGACTTCGGCCCGTACTTCACAGGCAGATACAACATCCCCTGGGGGGACGCGATCAATTATGACTCGGCGGACAGCCATCACGTCCGCAGTTTCTTCATTCAAAACGCGCTTTTCTGGCTGCGCGAGTACCACTTCGACGCGCTGCGGCTGGACGCGTTGCACCACATCCACGACCAAAGTGCAAAGCACTTCGTCCAGGAGCTAACGGAGCACGTAGGGCAGTTCTCCCGCGAGTCGGGCAGAAAGCACTACCTGATTGGCGAGAGCGACCTCGACGACGTCCGCTTCATCAAGCCGCCCGGCAGTGGCGGATACGGGCTCGACGCTCAATGGTCCGACGATTTCCATCACAGCCTGCACGTCCTGCTGACCGGCGAGACCGGCAGCTACTACCAGGATTTTGGCAGAATCGAGCAGTTGGCCAAGGCCTTCAAAGAAGGCTTCGTTTTCTCGTGGCAATATTCCAGGTATCGCAGGAGATTCCACGGCAGCAACTCGAGGCAACGACCGGCCCGGCAGTTCGTAGTCTGCACGCAGAACCACGACCAGGTCGGCAATCGGATGTTGGGCGAACGGCTCTCCGGACTGGTCGATTTCGAGTCCCTCAAGCTGGCCGCCGGCACGCTTCTGTTGTCGCCGTACGTCCCCCTGCTGTTCATGGGTCAGGAATATGGCGAGGATGCCCCGTTTCAGTACTTCGTCAGTCACTCCGGCGAGGATCTCGTCGCGGCGGTCCGTGAGGGCCGCAAGAACGAATTCAATGGCTTCGCGGGGCCCCGGGAATGTCCCGACCCTTTTGCCGAGGAGACATTTCAGAATTCCAAGTTGCACTGGGAGAAACGGGAGCTCGACCCGCACGGGGTCCTGTTGGCGTTCTACAAGCGTCTGGTGCAATTGCGGAACAACATCCCGCACGTGGCGAGCAAGAAGAACATGACGGTGCAGTCGTTGCCTCAGGAGAAGCTGCTCATCTGGCATCGCACACACGCCCACGGCCAGTTCCAGTGCATCGCGAACTTCAGCCAGGAGAGCCGGCAGTTACTTCCGCGCGCTGCAGAAGCGGGTTGGAGCAAAGTCCTCGATTCGGCCGATAGCCGGTGGGCCGGGCCTGGATCGACACTGCCCAGCGAAATTCACAGCCGACAGCGGATGCCCATGCAGCCCAGGAGCATCGCCGTCTTCGCGAGCCACAGCCACGGCCAAACCGGGGCCCTGGCGACGCAGGCAGTCGCGACCGTCGAGGAGACAACCGATGCGCGTCCCGTTGGCGACCTACAGACTGCAATTTAATCCTGCGTTCCGTTTTCAGGACGCCAAGGCCCTGGTCCCCTATCTTGCCGAGCTTGGGATCACCGATCTCTATGCCTCGCCCATCCTCAAGGCGACACACGGCAGCACGCACGGGTACGATGTCACCGACCCGGATGAGTTGAACCCGGAGCTGGGCACGTGGAACGACTTTCAGGCCCTGGCAGCCGAGGTGCAGGCCCGCCATATGGGCTGGCTGCAGGACATCGTGCCCAACCACATGGCGTACTCCAGCGAAAATTGGATGCTCATGGACCTCTTTGAGAACGGTCCGAAGAGCCGATTCTATAACTCGTTCGATATCTTCCGGGACCATCCCGATCCCGAGTTGCGGACCCGGGTCCTGGCCCCGTTCCTCGGGGGTTCCCTGGAAGAGGTTATGCAGAGAGAAGAGATCAGGCTTGCCCTGGACAACGAGGGTCTTTCGATTCAGTATTCCACGCGGCGTTTCCCTCTATGCCTGGCGTCGTATGAGTCCGTCCTGTGGCACGACAGACGGCTGCTCAGCGGCTCCATGGCCGGCGATGATCCAGCGGTGCAGGCCTTCGAGGGGCTGCGGGATACGTTCAAAACCTCGAGCGAGATGAACGATTCCCCGGAGAAACGCCGGCAGGTCGCGGAAGCCAAGGCACTGCTCACCCGGCTCCGTGAGCAGCACCCGATGATCCGCCTGTATATCAATGGCGAGTTGGAATCCTACAATCGCCCGTACGAAGGGCAGGTTGAGCAAAGCCGGTTGTACAAGCTGCTCGAACAGCAGTCTTTCAAGCTCGTATCGTGGAAAGTCGCCCACGAGAAGATCAATTACCGCCGGTTCTTCTACATCAGTGATTTCATTGCTGTGCGCACGGAGGACCCGCAGGTGTTCGAACGAATCCACCGTAAGATCTTCGAGCTGACCCGCGCCGGCGTCTTCACCGGCCTGCGCATCGACCATGTGGATGGATTGTACAACCCGAGAGCGTACCTTGCCCGTCTGCATAGCACCCTGCCTCACTGCTACATCGCCGTCGAGAAGATCCTGGAACTCTACGAGTTTCTGCCAAGTCAGTGGCCGATCCAGGGCACCTCGGGCTACAAATTCTGCAACATCGTCAACGGCATCTTCTGCCGGCAGGAGAGCGAGGAGGCCCTCACAAAATTGTACTACGAATTCATCGGTTACGAGCCCGACTACACCCAGTTGCTCTATGACGAGAAGAAGAAGATTCTGGAACAGCACATGGCGGGAGAACTGGAATACCTGACGCACCTGGCGATGCAATTGTCCCCAAGCGACGATCCTCACAGGGCCGAGACTCTGCGCGACGCTTTGACGGCCCTCATGGCGGCGCTTCCAGTCTATCGGACGTACGTCGATGCCGACAACTTCACGGAACAGGATCGCACTGTCCTCGCGGAGTCCCTCGCGAAGGCCCGGGACAAGTGCCCCGAGTGCCGGCCCGGCGTGGACGAGATCATCGCACTGCTGCTTTCAGGCCTGCGGGCGGAATTGGACCGCCAGGCGAGAGAGGCACGGCAGTACTTCCTCATGCGGTTTCAGCAATTCACGGGTCCCGCCATGGCCAAGGGCTTTGAGGATACGCTGCTCTACATCTATAACCGGTTCGTGTCACTCAACGAGGTGGGCGGCGATCCCCATACGTTCGGGATTTCCCTGGATCAATTTCACCGCTTCAACCAGTTGCGGGCCCGGAACTGGCCGCACGCCATGAGCGCCACGAGCACCCACGATTCCAAGCGAGGCGAAGACGTCCGCGCCCGGCTCAATGTCCTCTCGGAAATTCCCGACCGCTGGCGGCAGGCGGTGACCCGCTGGGCGAAGATGAACGAGCCACATAGGCAAATGGTCGGCGACATCCTGGCTCCATGCCACAATGATAAGTACCTGCTCTACCAGACCCTTGTGGGCACCCTGCCCTTCGATGTAGAAACGCAAGATTGTGCGTCTCTACGGCAGCGGATCAAGGACTACATGATCAAGGCTGTGCGCGAGGCGAAGACTTACAGCAACTGGGCGGAGCCCAATGAAGCCTATGAAGGCGCCTGCCTGCGATTTATCGATGAGATCCTCGACCGCTCGTCGGAGAACCCCTTCTGGCCCGACTTCCTGGCCTTTCAAAAGGAGATCAGCGAGTACGGGATTTACAATTCCCTGTCCCAAACGGTCCTGAAGATCACCTGTCCCGGCGTACCTGACTTCTACCAGGGGGCGGAATTGTGGGACCTCAACCTCGTGGACCCCGACAATCGCAGACCCGTGGATTTCGAGAGTCGGATGAGGGCCCTCCGGGAAGTCGTGGCATGGCCGGTCCCCTCGCCCATGCCGGTGAATCAGGATCCTCGGATCAAGCTCTTCCTGATCCACAGGGGCCTTCGCGCTCGCGCGGAGAACGAGAGACCTCTTTGAGAAGGGAGACTATCTCCCCGCCTCCGTGACAGGCAGCCGGGGACAGCACGTCGTCGCCTTCTTCCGCTACCGGGAGAACAGGTATGCACTGACGGTTGCGCCGCGGTTTCTTACCTCATTGATCAAGCCCGGCGAAAGCCCGACGAGCCGGCACGTTTGGGAAGATACGAAAATCAGCCTGCCGACAAATGCCCCCTCAGGTTGGCGGGATGTACTCTCAGGCAACGTATTGACAGCGCGAAATGAGCTCCTTGTCGGGGATATCCTCTGCGAGTTCCCCGTTTCCATCCTCATCGCACAGAGCCCGTGATGTGCGTCTCACGTTCGCCCGTAGAGAGCGGTCAACTCCCGCAGCCGGCGAGCCAGCGGTGTTGTGGTCTGGCCCGGGCGCATCCGCCACTGCCAGTTGCCGTCCTTACCGGCGGGCGTGTTCATTCGCGCCGCCGCTCCCAGGCCCAGCACGTCCTGCATGGGGATGATGGCGATCTTCGCTACGGAGCCCATAGCCACGCGCATCATCTCCCAGGCGATGTCCGCGGGCGCAACCTTGCGGCCGAGGTACTCGAACAGGTGCTTGCGGGACTCGCCCTTGAGCTCGCGATCGAACCAGCCTCGCGTTGTGTTGTTGTCGTGTGTGCCCGTGTAAACGATGGAGTTCTCGACGTGGTTGTGGGGCATGTGGAGATTCTGCGCCGAGCCGCCAAAGGCGAATTGCAGCACGACCATGCGCGGGAAATTATGATGGTTCACCACCTCGCGCACGTCGGCGGTGATGTACCCGAGGTCCTCCGCGAAGATGGCGCCGAACGGAATCTGCCGGAACAGCTCCCGGAAGAACCTCCCGTGCGGGACCTGCACCCACTTGCCGTGGATGGCCGTTTTTTGACTGGCGGGCACTTCCCAATAAGCGACAAAGCCCCGGAAATGATCGATGCGGACGAAATCGAACAGGAGCAGATTGTGCCGCATCCGCTGGATCCACCAGTGGAAATTCGTCTGCTCCAGTTGCCGCCAGTCGTAGACCGGATTGCCCCAGAGCTGTCCCGTCCGGCTGAAGTAGTCGGGCGGCACGCCGGCGATGAAGCGAGGCCGCTTGGACCGGTTCAGCTTGAACAGGCCGGGATGGGACCAGACGTCGGCGCTGTCGTAGGCCACGTAGATCGGGACATCCCCGGCCACCTGCACGCCCTGCTCGTTGCAGTAACGCTTCAGATCGAGATATTGCTTGTAGAAAATGTATTGGAGGAATCGCTCTCGCTCTACCGATTGCGGATTGATGATTGCGGATTGCGGATTTGCTGCGAGCGACGATTCTAATCCGACATCCGAAATCCGCAATCCGAAATCCCGCATCGCGGCCGGCCAATCGCCCCACGGTTTGCCCCGAAAATGCCGCTTCAGCGCCACGAATGCGGCGTAGGCATCCAGCCAGGCGCGATGTTCCTGCGTGAACGCCTCATAGGCCGCAGGCTTTGCACGCTCCCGGAATCGATCGAATGCTTTGTCGAGCAGCTCGTGTTTGTACGCGGCGGCTTTCTTGAAATCGACCATATCCACCGGAAAACGCGGAGGGGCCTGGATCTCGCTTTTTGTCAGCAGGCCATCGCGATGCAGCAGGTCCGGGCTGATCAGCAGCGGGTTGCCGGCGAACGCGGAAAAGCAGTTGTAAGGCGAATACCCTGTCTGTGCCGTCGTGTGATTGATCGGCAGAAGCTGCCAGTAATTCTGGCCCGCCGCCTTGAGAAAATCGACGAACTTGTGCGCCTCGGGGCCCAGATCGCCAATGCCGTGCCTGGAAGGCAGGGATGTAGCATGCAACAGAACGCCGCTGGATCGTCGTCTAAGCATATCTCTTCCATGATCTCGAATTTCAAATCTTCTATGGGATTGCCAGACCCAGGCGCTGTGCGAGATGGCCGAAGTGCTCAACCCATCGGGCCGCTTTCTCATCGGCGGCCTCGGCCTTGCGCCTCATCTCCGGGTACTTCCCCCTGGCAACCGTAAAGAAAACGTTCTGTGCGTGCTGCAGGTCCATTTCGGGCGTCAGCATGCGGAGGATTTCCAGGCCCTTCTCGATGGACCACAGGAGGTCGAGGTCTTCCGGGTTATCTCGCCATTGGCTCGTGAGCCTGTCGATCTTGCGGCTGCCTTCGAAGCTCAATCGCTCCTTGTCCAGGCTCAGCGACAACTGCTCCGCTTCATCGGCCAGGTCCCGCAGCCGGTGCAGATCGATCTCATCCGCCTGGATCGCGGCGCAGATGTCCTGGTTCAGAATGAACTCCGCCGGCGCCGAGAGGGCCTTGGGCAGCGGCATGTTCATGTTCCGGATCATCTGCATGATGGCGTAATTGTGCTCGTAGATGTGGCGGAAGGAGCTCTCGATCTCCTCCCAGGTGCTTTCAAGCAGGTCATTGAGAATTTGCCGCTGCTGATCCTTGAACAGGTGGGTGAGTGAATAGTTCTTTCCGCTGAAGGCGGTGTTCATCAGCCGCATGACCTCATTGCTGTCGCCTTTGCGAAATGCCTTGCTCAGGTCCTGGCGGTTGCGCTTGAACTGCTCGTCGGTCATTCGCCCCTGCACGGACGCAAAGAGATGATGGTCGCCCAGATAGAGCACCGCCGAATCGACGGCGTATTCCTCGAGCGTGATGTTCGAATGGATCTTGGTCCGGCTTGTCGTGAGGATCTGGACGCCGGCTTCCACGCGCTCGAAGTCCTCGATCGAGGCCGAGTAGCAGTAGATGTCCGTCTTTTCTTCCGCCGATTCCTCGAAGACCGAGCTCAGCGCGAAATGGGCGCCGACGCGATGCAGATCGATGCGGGCGGGCTCTACATACGCTTCATACACTTCCCGTCCGTTGGTGAAGGGTCTCGTGTCCGTGGGAGCGTTCTGGAGCATGCCCTTGAATTCGGGCTCGAGATTCCAACTCTGGATCTCGTGACACAGTTGCATGGCCCGAGCGGCGTACATCATCACCTGCACGGCTTCGATGCCGCAGAGGTTATCGAAGAACCACCCGCAGCTCGTGTACATGAGCAAGCCGTTGCGCTGCATCTCCAGCAGCTTCAGGAAAGTGACCTTGTCCTCGTGATTCAACTCCCGGCCGGCCGCCTTTGTGATGAAGTTCCGTACATTCTCCTGGGATCGGTCATTGATAACCGATATGTACTCGTTGCGGAGCTTCCAGGGGTCTGGATGATACTTCGACATGCGGGCTTCGTAGACCTCGGCGATCTTGTCCCGCAGCCAATCCATGGCGTGGCGCAGCGGGGCACGCCACTGCTGGCGGCCGGAACGCGACGGATCGGCGGCACAGCCGCAATTGCCACGCCATCGCTCCACCCCATGCGCACAACTCCAGGAGCTGCTCTCCCAGATCTCCGCCTCGTACTCGGGCGGGAATTTCGCGAGGAACTCGGCATAGGTCGTTATTTTGGCCAGACGGTTTTCCTGAATATGGTGCAGGCAGTACGCCAGGGCCATATCGCCGTGATGATGATGATGGCCGAACGATTCACCATCCGTAGCCACGTGAGCCAGGTGCGCCTGCCCGTCCTCCGGGGGGAAGGAATCCATGATCCGCCGGGCGAAGTTCTCGCCGCTGTGCAGCAACCCGCCGTACGCGATGTCGTGGGAAGGCCGCCCACTGTAGAAGAACAGCACAATCTGCCTTCCGGAAGGAAGAATGCAGATGTATGGCACGGTCGTGTCCACGTCGCTCTCATTCACATCGCGCCACCGGCGCCCCGCTCCTGTCTTCCGCGTTCGCTTCGCCTGCCGAGGGGCTAGAATCGTGAACTTGATCCCGTAATCCACCAGCACTTCGAGCGTGGCCAGATCCACGGCCGTCTCCGGCAGCCACATCCCCTCCGGGTCTCTCTGAAACCGCCGCTTGAAATCCTCGATACCCCAGAGTACCTGCGTGTGCTTATCACGCATGCTCGCCAGCGGCAGGATCACATGGTTATAGGCCTGAGCCATCGCGCAGCCATGCCCGGAGAACCTCTCGCGACTGATCCTGTCTGCCTCCAGAACCCGCTCGTACACATCCGGAGCGTGGGATTCGAGCCAGTAGACCAGGGTCGGGCCGAAATCGAAGCTGATGCTCTCGTAGTTGTTGACGATCTCAATGATCTTGCGATCAGGCCCGAGGATGCGAGAGGCGGCATTCTGCCTGTAGCACTCCTCCGTAATGCGCGCATTCCAATCGTGATACGGGTATGCGGAATCCTGCAATTCGACATATTCGAGCCACGGATTCTCCCGCGGGGGCTGGTAGAAGTGTCCGTGTATGCAAACATATTTTTCCATCCTGTAGCCTTTCCGTGCTCCGTGCGGCGCAAGATGAGCGATTATCATCGTTGCTCGCCAGCCATTTTGCCCAGATTCCCACTTTCACCACGACCATATGAAGCTGGGCGCTCGCTATATCGGCTGTATCCTTCATTTCCACCGGGATCATATTGCCACCTGATCTCAGTCAATCACTGAAGTCCTGATAATACAGTAACTTAGTATAGCAAGCAACGGTGCATCGCCAATTTCTGAGTAGTTGCTGCTGCCAAGGCTATCCGCGCGGGTATTGTGGATTGAGCTGACTTCCGCTGGTTTCGCAGACTGGGGATCAACCAAGTAGACGCCTGTGCAGGTGAGCCGTCACGGGCTCTGCGGGAATTGGCGACGGACATGATCTGTGAGTCGAAGCAGAGGCAAAAGGAGGGAGGTCGTGAGATTGTCTTCGAGAGAAAGCTATCTCACCGGGATGCTTGAATCGAAGGCGCAGTGTGCCGGCATGAAACGGACAAATCGATGAGCCGTCCGGAGCCAACGGGATTTATCGGCCGAGTCGCTTGTCCATAGACTGCGAGCCGACGCACCGGAGGTGACATGTGGAGAGTGCAGCCGCAGCCCTCAGATCACTGCCCAAGGGCTGCGGCTCATGAGACACTCTCTTGTTGTTCTGTGGTGGCTCTAATACTGTGGACGCGTGGTGCCGCGCCGCGTCTGCTGACCCGAAGTGCCGGTCTGATCGGACGTGCCGGTCTGACTGGACATGCCTGTCTGGCCGGCCTGACCCTGCATCGACCATAGCGGCTCGCCCGTCTTGCTGCGCAGTTGCAGCGTCTGGTCGCCCTTCTTGATCTCGGAGGCCAGGAACGCCGATCGCCAGCCAATCTTGGTATCCGATCCGGTGATCGTGACATTATCCCCGGGACTCAGCGTGAAATTCTTCTGCTGAGCGAACGACACCGGGCCCGCATGCACAGTGATCGTCTTGCCATCGGACGTCTTCACTCTCAGACGCAAGCCCTCGGCAACGCCTTTCGCCGGCTGGAACGTACCGACGCTCTGGACTGTTCCTTGGATCGTGGTGATCTTGCCGGCATCGAAGTTCTTGGCGTACTCGCCCTGCGCAGACCAGGCTTGTTGCGAGCTCATTGCAGGCTGCTGTGACTCACCCGGCGCCACGTATCCGAGCGCCGGCCGCGAAGCGTCCTCTTTGAACGTCGTGTGCAGACGCTGCGAATACTCGCGGTTCATCAAGTCAGGCCAGTTGCCGGGATCGAAAGCCACAGACTCCAGGGCTTTCCTGTCGGCACTGATCCTGGCGATGCCCTGCCGCGGCTGGAAATCGACGGCGCCGGTAGGTATCGCCGCATACTTCTCACCGATTCCCCAGAGACCGCCAAAGGATACGATCGTGTACGCAACGTGTCCCGTCGGAGCATCGATGACAAACTCCTCGATGTCCCCAATGTCCTCATTCTGCGGATTTCTTACCGACGACCCGGTGAGCTTGCTCACCCTGCGACTCTGGATATCCCTGTTCGCCGATGCCGACATCCGTCCTGAGTACATATCCTCATTGGGTACTGTGCTTCGGGTCCTGTCCCGACTCATGGTCCTGTTCGGGTCCTGGCTTGTGCCCGCAGAGGAGGCGGAACTGCGTGATTGATCGGCGGACGATGCTGTGGCACCGGCTGTCGATCGATCGGAGGGTGTTGTCCCCATGGCGGCGGTACCTGCGGCGCCGGCGCTCAGCAGCCGCGAGTCACCCTGGCTGGGCCAGTTCTTGTCATCGAAGCCCGTAGCCTGATCGAGCGTCTGTTTGCTGATATTGGCTGTCGGTTTTCCATCCGTTCCCACTTTGATGGCGGTCCAGGGAACCGCAAAGAGCTTGCTGCCGACGCCAAGGACACCGCCACGGGCCAAGGCGGCATAAGACACCTGCTGGTAGTCCCGCGTCAAGACGAGATCATGGATAGTTCCCAAATCCTCGTTCTGGGAATTCGCCAGCTTCTTCCCGATCACATCGTTGGTCTTCACGAGCTGCGTGGGCTGTTGTGCCATTTGTCCAGCCATCCCAGCGCCCGGCTGCGTGGCTGTCTGTCCGGCTGTGCCGGCGCCCGGCTGTGAGGTTGTCTGGTCCCCTGTAGCGGGCTTGTTCGGATCGTTCTGCGCGGATGACTGTGCCGCAAACGCGTAGCCGCACACCAGGCCGACCACGCTTACGAACAATAGCCCCTTGATGAATAATCCTCTGTTCATGCTGCTATCCCCCAAAGAATAGAGTGCCAATCTCAGTCTGAGCCAACGGCCCGTGGCCGCTGATTCACACTCAGGCTGTTGGATGGCTCCCCGATCCAACGCTTCAGAGTAACCGCAACGGTGCGCAGAGGCTTATAGGAAAGAGGCCAATTGTTCGTAGGGCGAATACGCAGATGGATATAAGAATGGCGGCGGATACTGCAGGGACCTCGCCTGCTTCACCGCTTACTTCTGGATTGTCGAGGGTGCGGAATCGGTCGAATCCTGGGTCTGCTGCGCCTGATGATCGAGGAATGCATTCCATGAGCTTTCCACCTCGTCAAGCGAGCCGAAGGAGCCCGTAAACTCGCGGAGCAAGACCTTTGCGGTGCGTTGGCCGGGCGGGAGATTCGAGAGTCGAAGCAGATAATTCCGCAGGCTCTCACCACGTTCGGTCAGCAGGTATTGGAAGAACGCCCACGCCTGAGCATAGTAACGCCTGCTGCGGGCAGCACTGGCGGGCACTTTCGCCTGGACTATGAACTGTTTGAGCGGAACCAGGTCCCCCGCCGCATGAGTCTTGACGAGGCAATCGTGCCGCGCTGTGCTGCAGTTCGCAAAGCCGGGGCCTGCCAACCACTCAAACTCGAAATTCGTGGCCAAGCCCTCGGAGACCCAGAACGGGTACATGACGCCGCGCTTCTGCAGCCCGCTGTTGAACGCCAGTTGATGGGCCAGTTCGTGCGTCAGTCTGGCAACATCCATTTGCGAATCCACAGCCGACATCGGCAAAACCTCTTCGTGGGACTGCGTATTCGCAATGAGATTCACCAGACTGCCGGATTTCGAAGGGGCGTCCGCCTTGTCACGCTGCAACGACCTCGGGCTCGGCTCCACCACAGCAACGCGGTTCGTCAGTGTCGAGTAGTAGCCGTCCAGCCATGACAAATCTGTTCCTTCCACGCGCAGGGCATACTCGTCGAACTTGCTTTGCTGCGGAAAGCAGATCCAGACAAGCCGATCCGCCGACCGGGCCAGGTCGAACCTCGCCAAAGAGAACGCTTCGTAGAACTGCTGGTGGGCGCGTTCCAGTGTTCTGCTCGTGCCGGATATGTAGCTTGCCCCGGCCTCGTGAACAATGGCAAAATGCTCCGTCGTGCTCACCTGGATAGGTTCGCCTATTAGGGACTTGATCGTTGTCAGATCGATCAGGTCGGAGCTTGGGGAGGGTGCCGCTTGGGCCGGCAGCTTCTGGTCGGAGCAGCGGCACGTGGAGCAGGGGCTGCACAGAACAACCGCTGCAAGAAATAGACATACACCCAAACTACGCATGTTCTACAGGATTTTACTTAGCCACCTTGAGTATTTTCCTTATTGTGCCATGCGACGGCGGGGCTGTCAAGAATATTCTCTATCGGGCGTACTGCAAACAGCCGTGTCCCACGCCGCAAGGGTCTTGCGACAGCCCCATACCAGTCTCTTCGACCGACATCGGGCGGGACTTCAATTTTCATAGACAAGTCAGTAGGCGATACGGGTTTCTCCGGGCATTGCGTCCCCCATGGGTGAGTGGACCACGTGGCGTGTCCCCGCGACTGACGAATACCCTGAATCTCTGGAGGAAAAGCGGGACATGTGGAACCTGCGTCTGCTGGATGTGACGGTCCTTCGACAGACGTGTATGATTCGATATCGTGGCGGCCCTTGTACTTGCCATGTCGAGTCGCTACGCCGCCTGGTGGCCAGTGTCGGGAAGAAACGCGATGTGACAGGATACGGTTTGGGTGCCATGCCTACGCAAGCGCAAGTCCGGTACCCCAACCGATCAGTCTCTCAGGAGCGCAGCGAAGCGCAGTCGAGACATGACAGACAGCGGCCTCAGGCGTCAGCTACTTGGCCAGTTCCTGGAACCGGTTGGCGATGGCCAGGGCCGGATCGAGCGGGACATCGACGGGCGTCACATCCATAGGAATCTCCACGGTGGGCTTGGCCGGCAGACGTTTGCCTTCGAATTCAGGCAGCCACTGCTTCTGGGCTTCGAGCATCTCGCGCGTCATGTCCCGGACTTCCTTCAGGGTGCAGACGGTGGAAGTCAGCGGGTCGAGCGCGATCGCCTGCATCGCGTGCTCGGGGTCGCCCGTCAGGGCCGCTTCCACCGCAAGCTGCTGGACAGTGACATTGCTTTGATTCAGGGCCGCACACTGCGGCGGCAGGTTGCCGATTCGCACGGGGTGGAGGCCGCGGGAATCGACGAAGACTGGCACTTCCACGCAGCAGCCCTGCGGCAGGTTGGTGATGTAGCCGTCGTTGCGCACGTTGCCGTTGAGCTGGAATGTGCGGCCGGTCTCCCGCGGCTTCGAGAATGTAGGAGCAATATTCGACGCTGCGACGCTGAATCTTCCTCGATTCGGTCGCCAGGTAGTTCACCTTCTTGTACTTCTCCGCCAGCATATTGCAGTAGTTGAAGTACGCCCCGGAGGCCCCGCCAAAACCGGGCTGATCGCAGTACAGGTCCAGCGCCCTGCGACTGCTGCGGAACCATGGCACGTACTCGGACAGATGCCCCGTGCTCTCGGTCATGAAGTAGCCGAAGTGCCGCATGACCTCGGCGCGGACTTTCTCGTTCAGGTAGTACTCGGGCTTCTCGACGTTCTGGCGGAGGATTGGGTACAGATCGCGGCCGTCACGCTTGTCCCTCAGGCCGAGGAACCACGCCATGTGGTTGATACCGGCGCAGACATAATCGACCTGGTCCTTGGGCACATTCACGTACCGGCTGATCAGATCGAGCGTCGTCTGGACACCGTGACAGAGGCCGATGAACTGGACATTCGCCACGCGTCCCAGAGCCGAGCAGTTCGCCCCCATGGGGTTGGCGTAGTTCAGGAGGATCGCATCAGGGCACAGTTCGTTCATGTCCCGCGACATCTCGGCCAAGGCTGGAATCGTCCGAAGCGCCCGGAACACGCCGCCGGGGCCGATAGAATCCGCGATGCACTGATCGACGCCGTACTTGAGCGGGATCTCGTAGTCCATGCGAAACGCGTCGACACCGCCGATCTGGATCATGTTGATGACGTACTTGGCGCCCTCCAGGGCCTTGCGGCGGTCGAGCGTCGCCGTCACCTTCGTCGGCAGTTTGTTCTCCGCGACGGCTTCCTTGACAAAGGCCTTCATCTTGTCGAGCTTGGGCTTCGTCCGGTTCATCAGGCAGATTTCGCTGTCCTGCAGGGCCGGCGTGGCCAGGATGTCCATCGTCAGCGTTTTGCAGAAAATAAGACTCCCCGCTCCGATCATCGCAATCTTAGGTTTCGGCATGATGCGCATCTCCCATTCATATTGATTATGGATGATTGATTATTGATGATTGAAGAGCACCGCGGGCTTCGCCGTGGCCAATCATCCATCATCCATCATCAATCACTTCACAAGGTTCTCGATCAAATATAATCCACTCTTGCCCGGGGCCACAATGTCGAGGTCGCCGTCGCCATCGAGATCGGCGACGCCGGTGTTGATGCCGAACGCGACGGTGCCGCCCTCGTGGACAACGTGACGGGTCCACTTCTTCGTGGAACCGTCGAAATCGTAATAGTACACGCAGCGCGGGTCGTTCTCGCCCGGATCATTGCCGTTATGGGCGTAGTAGCGTTTGCCCGTAAGCAGTTCATCCTTGCCGTCCTTGTCGAGGTCGGCCATAAGCATGAAGTGCGGCTGGGACCACGAATCGTCGATCAGGTGCTTCTCCCACGCTCGCTGGTCGCCATTCTTCGTCTGTTCGAGCCAGAAGAGGCCGTAGTTGTGCCCGAAGCCGTAGATGATATCTGAATCACCGTCGCCATCCACATCATGGACAAGGACCGGGATGCTCGCGCTGCCAAGATCGAACTCCGGATGCCATTGCCACCCGCCGGTGGTCTGCTCGACCCAGCCGCGCGGCGCGATCACGTCGCACCGCCCGTCCTTATTCACGTCCCCCGCGCCGTTGCCGTGCCCCGCCGCTTCTTTCGGCAGCGCATGCTTTTCCCATCGTACCTTCTGCGGAGCCGCTGCATCACGGTGAAACTCATACCAGGCTGCTTCAGACATGATATTGGGCAGGATGTCCGGCTGACCGTCACCGTTGATATCGACCGCCAGGGCCGTTTCCATGTTCCCCGGCGTATCGATCTCAAACACCTGCCACGGCTCATCCGTCTTGCCCGGATTGCGCACCCAGTACACCATCTTGTTGTGCCAGGCCGCCCCGACCGTGTCGGTCCAGCCGTCGCCGTCCACGTCCATCGGCAGGTTGGCGAAGTCATAGAAATAATTCCCCTCCTCCTTGATCTCTCGCACGAAGTGCTTCTTCCAGTCCGGGGCTTCGTACCAGAACCCGCCGCTGAGAATGTCGAGCTTGCCGTCGCGATTGACGTCGAGAATCCCCGCCGCCTCGAATCGCGAGTCCGCGTTAATCACGTGCAGCTTGAAGCCCTTGCCGACCTTGGCCTCAACGGTCTTCGCCTCGCGAACACGAACAACCGCGCCCCAGGGCAGATTGTTCTGTGTGACCTTGAGCATCAGCGTGTTCGTTCCCTTGGCGAGCGTGACATTGACGCGATCGGGCTCCGGCATAATCGGCCGGGCGATATTGTTCGAGTGGACGACCTTGCCGTTGAGCCACGCCTTCACGCCGTCATCGCTGAAGACTTCCAGCGTCACGGGCTTGGCGTCCGGCGATTCGATCTTCGTCCGCAGATAGGCTACCCGCTGTTCACCACCATTCAATTCTTTCAGCAGGTCCAGATACGCCGGATGCTGCCCCTCCGTAGAGATCGGCATCTTTCGCCACGCGACCTCCGCGTCCTTCACTTCCGGCCCGAAAGGTGTATCGAACAACTGCGAGTAGTTCTGGCCTTTCTCCATGTACGGCCCGGCGACTTCCCAATCAGCCAGGTAGCTCTTTCGCATTTCGATCTCGCCGAGGGTCTTGTTTGCCTGGTCCTTGATCTCTTTCCTCACATCGGCGGCGGCCACCCGTTGCAGAACCTCTTTCACCGGCTCAGTATCCGTGACATAGATGCCGTTGGCGATTGTCACAGCCGCCAGCGCCGTCTCCTGCCCGATCTCGGCATCCGCCATGTGAGCGGCCGCGAGTTTCAGGGCTCCAAGCGTCTTGACCTGAGGCAAAGCGGAGAACACTCTTCTCTTCTCCGCCGCGTTCGAGCACAACCCCAGCGCGGTCTCGTAGCACCGCACCTTCTCGTCGGGCGCCATCGAGCCGGCCCGCCCGACCAGATCGACGTACCCGCGCAGCGCAAGAACCTGATGCGTCGCATTCTCCCGACTTTGCGCCACCTGCAACAGGTCAGGCAAAGGCTGAGCATTCGGCCAGCCGCCCAGAGCAACAATCGCCGCCCGCCGCACGTCCTGATCCTTATCGCCGAGCGCCTTGCGAATCCACGCCAGCCCTGATTCATCGCCCAACTCGCCCAGGGCGGATAGCAGCGAACTGCGGTTCTGCGTCCCGGCATCGAGCTTCGCCGCCACCCCCTGCGACGCCTGCTTCTCCGCCTTGCATCGGCGGGCCACCGCCACGAGCATCTTACGAACCTCGTCCCGCTCCCCCGCGTCGGCGGAGGCGAACAAGTCCACCATCGCCGGGACATGCTGTGCCTCTGCCAGTTCTCTCAGCCCGGCAACAGCCGCCGCCCGGACTTCCCGTTTATTACTCCCCGCCGCTTTCAGCATGGCGGGAACTGCCTCCACCACACCGCGAGAGGTCACTGCCGTGATGACTTCAACCTGCTCCCGTGCATCCGCAGCATTCAATCTGGCGATCAGGGCTTCATCCACGCCTTGGCCGCGCAAGGCCACAAGACTCGTTCTCGCGGCAGTTCGTTCAGCCTCTGTCCCCCCTGTCGCCTTAATCAGCATGGGGATCGATGTCACATCACCTACCGTCCCGAGAGCTTCTAACGCGGCTGCTCGCACCCGGGCATCTTCGCTGCCACAAGCCCTCGTCACAGCCTCCCGTGCGGCACCATCGCCACGATCCGCCATTGCGCGGATCAACCGTACCTGGGAGCCCGATGGAAGACCAGAAAGTGCGGTCGCGAGGAGCAAGCTGGCCTGCGGGCCGGGGATTCCTCTGGCCACTTCAGCCGCCACCATCTCCAACTGCTTATCACCGCTCTTCAACGCCGCGACAACGCGAGTCACGACCGCACCCGCCGGCGCTGCTACCGAGCACCCCTGCAAAGCCGCCGCACGAACATACCCCGGCAGGTCGGAATCGAGGACTCGCCCGTACATGGCAGCCGCCGCCTCACGGTTGCCCGTGGCGCACAGCGCGTCCGCGCAGTTCAAGTAGGCATCGACCATCCTGCCGTTGCCGCTCTTGAGTGTCCCTTCCAACGCGTGAGCAGCGGCGGGAGTACCGATTCGGCTCAGGGCCACCGCTGCCTCTGAGGCAATCTCTGCCTGCTCATTGGTGAGCAGCTTCGTCAGAGGTTCAACCGCCGCATTGCTGCGTCGGCTTCCAAGTGTGTTGATGATGCCGAGCCTATTGGCTCCGTCCGTCTTGTTCAGAGCATCGAGGAGCGCGCGATCCACGGCCTCGCTGGGAATGCGAGCCAAGGCATATCGCGCCATCTGCGACATCTCTTGATCCGTCAGCAGTTTCGCCAAAGCGGGAACCTGTGCTTCGCCGCCTATGAGAGTAAGTTGTCGGCAAGCGAAGTGCCTGGCGTCATTAGTCGCATCGGATTCGAGGATGGCCGCCAGCCCTGCCGCGAGTTTTTGCCGGGTCGCCGGGTCATTGAACGATCCGGTGGCCGCATCACGGAGGGTGTTGATTGCCTCGTTCTCCTGGCCGAACTTGTAGGTCTTGAGCCGGGCAAGGGCCTCATCCACAGACATGGCAAATGTCGTGCCCGAACAGCAGATCGCAGTGACAGCAAAGACCACAGTAATACGCAGAGTGCTCATAACCGCTCCCAAATCATCAATCATCCTTCATCAATCATCAATGCGACCTATATCTGCCACGGGGCTCGCATCTCGCGCCAGAGCATCCGGTCGGCCTCGGGGTCATTGGCGAATTGCTCTTTGGCCGGGTCCCACCGCAGCGGGCGCTTCAGCCAATAGGCGATGTTGCCGAGGTGACAGACGGTGATCGAGCGGTAGCCGACATCGGCGTCGCAGGCCGGGCGTTTACGCGTCCGGACGCACTCGAGGAAGTTGTCGGGATGCTCCTTGCTCTCATAGAGATGGATTTCGGTCGGGCCGATCTTCTGGCGGCGAAGGGAGTCGGGCTCGGTGATCAGCGCCTCGCGGGTGACCTCGACCATGCCCTTGGTGCCCTCAAAGCGCACGCCCGGCGTTGGCTGGCTGATCGCCTCGTGGGTCATGACCGTGCCGGTGGCGTAGCGGTATGTGAGCACCTTGAAGTCCTTGCCGTCCGGAGGAATGATCTCGACCGGGCCGGACTCGTCCATGCCCATCCCCCACTGGGCGATGTCGAACATGTGCGTGCCCCAGTTGGTCATCTCGCCGCCGGAGTAATCCTTCCAACGCATCCAGCCGAGTACCTCCGGATGGAACGGCCGCCACGGGGCCTGACCCAGCCACGCATCATAGTCGAGCCAGTCGGGCGGCGGCCCCCCTGCCGGCAGGTTGCACTCTTCCGGCGGGCCGCCCACGTTGACCTTGATCCGCTTCACGTCGCCGATGTACCCGTTGCGAACGAGCTCGCAGGCGAAGCGAAACTCATACCAGCTCCGCTGCTGCGTCCCCGTCTGGAAGATCCGGCCGTATCGCTTGATCTCGCGGGCGAGAGTTCT
This sequence comes from Sedimentisphaerales bacterium, assembly GCA_963708075.1. Taxonomy (GTDB): domain Bacteria; phylum Planctomycetota; class Phycisphaerae; order Sedimentisphaerales; family Anaerobacaceae; genus PLanc-01. The sequence goes on along the minus strand of OY970194.1, from coordinate 328,587 downwards.
TGCCTCATACACCGTCAATGAGATGGGCTTCTCGCAGTAGATGTCCTTGCCGGCCTTGGCCGCCGCGATAGACACCGGCGTGTGCCACCGGTCGCCCGTCCCGCACATGATGATGTCGATGTCGCTCCTCGCCAGCAACTGGTGGAAGTCCTTGTACGCGGCGCAGTCCTTGTTGCCGTAGTACTTGTCGATGATGTTCTTCGCGTTGTTCAGGTTGTTCCTGTTGACATCGGCGATGGCGACGACCTGGACGCCGGGCTTGCTCAGGTACCCACCGCCCTGGACCCAGATGCCGCCGGCGACGTGCCGCATGCACTGCCCCCCGACGCCGATGGCGCCCATGACCAGCCGCTCACTGGCCGGGGCTCGACCTGCGGCCCCCAGGGCGGAACTCGTGATCACATACGGCAACGCCACCGTGGATGCCGCCGCTTTCAGAAACTCCCTTCGTGTCGCTCTCATTCGATCGACCATAATCAACTCCGTCATACTTAACATGATTATCCCCACCGGGGAATCAACTGCGGTATTGTAGCCTGGACCCCCTTCAAGATAAAGACACTATCGCCCCCGTCAATCTGCGCACCATCAATATGTAGGGTGGGTTCTCAACCCACGCGTCAAGCACGTTCCGCTTGAGTAACCGCGTGGGTCAAGGACCCACCCTACGAGCGATCCAACAACTACGGCGTACGCGGTCGGCCCAGGGCGATATCATCGATGTAGACAGTCCCGGTGCCACCGGCGGTTGGCGTGCTGCGATTGCCGATGCCGATATATATCTTCTTGACCCGGCTCAGATTCACCCCGGCCAGATCACTGTACGGGATCTTCCACTCCTGCCATGCGGGACGCAGCGTGATGACCTCATCGGCATTCACGACCGCCACCTTTGCGCCGGCACTGTCCTCGATCCTCACGTACATCGGCTCAGTCGAGTTGCCTGCAGGCTGAGTTGCGCCAATCTCGGCGGTCTGCCATGCGCCCGTCACGTTGCCGGTCGTCGAGAGGTTGGAGAACTCGGCGGCGGTCACAATGGAGGCATTGTGGCTGGTCACAGCCAGACCAATGAGGACGTCGTTGGCCATCGTGATGTTCACGGGTGCCGTGAATGTGATATCGGCCCACGTGACACCGTCGGCAGAATGCTGAGCGGTGAAGGCGTTCCCCGTCCGGGTCAACTTCACCCAGTGCGGGGCTACGCTCCCGACCACAGACACCTGGTCCATCACGTTGCCGGTCTCCCGACGCTGCTGGAACGAAGGACCATAGTCGGGCGTCATACAGACGAATGCGTGTTTCGAGCCCGGATGGACGCTCTCGCGGATCATTACGCCCGCCTTGGCCCAGCCGTCGCTGCGAATCATGCTGTCGACGCGGACCACCATCGAGCCGTTTCCGCTAAGGTTTTTGTAGGCATAGCGGAACTGGTCAGCGGTGTCCCAGATGTCAACGCCGATGGCGCTCATGATCATCTGACCGCCGGAGGTTCTCTTTGAAGTTCCCCGCGTTGCCTCGGACGTGCAAGGCCAGGGTGTTGGCCCCCTTGTCCAGCCAATTCTGAGGGGTCGCAAACGTGCGCTCGGTCTCGGAGTAGAACGGCGACGCCGTGTTGTCGTACTGCAACGGCATCGACTGCGTGCCGCCGTGGACAATCGTGCGTTCCATGATGTCGCCTATGCCAGGGTCGTATCCGATCATGGCTCCCGAGCCGTTCCCTGGGCCGCCCTGGGGGAAGAACTCGTCCTGCGAGAAGCCGAAGCCGTCAATCCACGTCTGGAAGACCCGGTTGGGTGAATCGTTCGTGTAGCTCTCGAAGTCCTCGATGATCGCGTACTCCTGGGTCGTGAAGCTCCAGAGATTGCCCTCGTAGGTCTCGGTTTGGCCCACTTCATCCACCTTCCAGTAGTAGGTAGTCCCAAACTCCAGGGATGCGGGCGTGTAGCTTCGCTGGGTCTGCGTGGCGGCCGGGACGGTTCCCGCGGCCACAGCATCGGCATCGGTGCCGAAGTACAGTTCATGCGACTGGACATCGCGGCCAGGCCGCCAGATCAGGTCGGTTGCCACGCTGACGCTCGTCGCACCGTCGGCCGGCTGGGGCTCACGGGCCTGCACTGGCGCGGAGAAGAACCGCACCTCGCTCAGGCTGGCCGACATGAGGCTGCCCCAGGTGGCGTTGATGGTCAGCTTGACGTACTTCGCGGTGACTCCCCCGAAGTCGATGATGGCGCCGGCGGTGCAGGCAGATATGCCCAGGGCCTGGGCGAACTCAGGAACGCCCCCAAGCTCGGTCCAGGCGTTGCCGTCCAGCGAGTACTCGATCTTGACGCTCTTGGCTCCAAAACCCATGTACGTCTCGAGTTGGGAGTTGGCGTTCCACACCCACAGCTCGTTCAGCCTGTACTCTTTGTCAAAGGTGTATTGAATCCAGGCCGGCACGCCGAGACTCATCCACATGTGATTCATGTCGTTGGAGTGCTCGTCACCCCCGATGAGTCCGGAGCCATCGATGGTCCTCGCCGCGGGCCAGGCGACCTGCTGACTGGACGCCTTGACCGTCAGGCTCGTGATCGGATAGGCATACGGCTCGGCCGTGAAACTCCAAACGTCGCCTTTGAAGACCGTACCGTCGGGCGGGGCATTGATCTCGTCGACCCGCCAGTAATAGGTCCGGCCGTATTCGAGAACCGGCCGGAGCGAAGGTCGTGGCCGTTTGGCCCTGGCTGACGAGGACGTCCCCCGGCTTAGCCCGACTGGCATCATTGACATCGTCGTAGGCCGTCCCGAGGTACACGTCGCGCGTCGTGGCTGTCGCCAGCGGGTCCCAACCTGGAACCACGTCCTGTGGTACGTCGGTGGCCCCATCCTTCGGGCGGGGATTGGAGGCCCCGTCTCCACCGATGCCGGCCATGACAAGAGAAACCTCCTCCGCGGACAGCGCCCGGTTGTAGATGCAGACTTCGTCCATACTGCCTGAGAGGACCTCGGTGTTCCCGCTGAAACCTGCACCACCACCCGTAACACAGCCTATGCCCATATTGGATGCTGTGCCTGCAGCGTTGAAGGAGAAAGCGCCGGACGCTACCTCTTTACCATTGAGATAGAGCCGGCATGTGGTTCCGTCGAAGGTGGCGGCTACGTGCGCCCAGGTCTGGACGAACGGAGTCAGAGCGTTATTGGGTGAGACTATCGCAGCGCTTCCTGTTTCAAGGCGAAAAGTACCACCATTTTCCGGTCTGATCTGGAACTGAAACATCGTCGTGTCGGGCCATGTATTTCTCTTGCCGATCAGGCCTTGATAGAGGCCGCCTCCGCCGGCCCACCTGACCCATAGTGCCAGAGAAAGCTGCCCCGTTCCCGCAGCCGGATTCCAGGTTCCAAGTTCAATCCTGGTGTCTGTCGTGCCGTCAAAGTTGACTCCACTGCCCTGGTATCCCTGCGAAATCCATGTCACGTTATTATGGAGGGTCCCGTCGTGTCCGCTTCGCGACATATCGTGAGCGATGGTCCCCGTCCCTTCATCAAGAGGGTAGTATCCCACCAGGCCGCTCTTGATACCGGCATTCGCCACACCGGCAGCCAGACCCAGCACCAGAATAGACGCAAGTAGTACGAGGCTCGTTCTCATTGTCGTTCCTCCTCAAAAGAACACGGATTACAGCCTTCAACGCTTGATGCAACGGAATCCTTGTCATCTTGTGCCCATGACAAGGACGCTATCATCCACACCTTCCTGCCCGGGCGCCACGGAGTCCAGTCCTCACAACACCGGCTCATACCCCAATTCGCCCCAGTAGGCCTGCTGGACCCGGTGCAGGTCCCGGTTGCCCGGTTGGACGGGGTCCGCGCCGGGCGTCAGCGTGCCATAGTCGATCGTCCGCTGGTCTACCCATTTCCAGTACTCGCTGTGTCCGTCGGCAAAGGAGAACGAGGTCCCGCCGCCATGGCGAACGGGGGGTGGATCCTTGTGACGATTGTCCGCCGCCAGGATGCCGGCCTGGGTGACTATGGAACCCCACCACGACTCGCGACCATACGGAACGCTCCAGCTTGCCAGCGTGGCCCAGCCCTCATCCACGAAGACGAGTCTCTCGCCGGGCCTGGGGATCCGCATCCTGTTTTTGATGATGAGCTCTACCTTGGTGGGCCAGCCGTTCATGGCATCGACGATGGCATAGGTTCGCATCTCGCCACGGAGCCCGCTGGGACACTGGTAGAGCTTGGCCGTTCGGCAGTACGGAAACAAGGCCCCCTCCTTGATGGCTCGGACCTGTGCCTCTTCAGAGGTGGTATCCGAGTAACCGGCCCAATGAACCCAGCCGTCCTCCTTTGCCGGGACATTGTTCTCGCCGGCCTTGCCGGTGGACCCGGCGACAATCTTGTTGTCGTTCTCATCGGCGTACATGATCCACGCCAGCGACAGTTGCTTGAGATTGCTCAGACATGCGGCTCGCTGCCCCTGCTCTCGGGCTCGATGCAACGCAGGGATCAGAATCGCCATCAGAAGGGCAATAATGGCGATGACAACCAGCAACTCGATCAAGGTGAATCCCTTTTCCTTGTTCATGGCTGCACCTCTTCGACCCGGCTCATTGATGCCGTCGCACGGCAGACAGACGGCCGCCGTGCCCGATGCCACTCTCCATTATTCCAGTTTACACAGTACTTAAGATCGGCAGGATATCATTGCACAAATCCACCTTCTTTGTGTATAATTTCACCATAGCCCTCATGACCCTGTGAGTGAATGGCCCGAGGAGCCGATGAGTATGTGCGACTGCGATTTCAAGATTCGGTTGCTGCAGCGGTTGAAAGCCAATTCCGACCTGTTTCGACTGTTTGACTCCCTGCCGGACGTCTGCTTCTTCGCCAAGGATCGAAGAGGCCGATTCATCATGGGCAACCGCGCATTTCTGGAAAAGCTGGGCCTGGACAAGGAGGATGACCTCATCGGCAAGGACGATTTCGCTTTCTTTCCCGCCCGGCTGGTGGAGATCTTCCTCCGAGACGACCGGCGTGTCATGCGGACGCGCGAGCCCCTGATCGACCGCGTGGAGCTGGTCTCCAATAGCGACGGCAACATCGATTGGCACATCACCAGCAAGGTGCCGCTGGTTTCCCGGAACGACTCGGCGGTTGGGATCGCCGGCGTGACGCGGGATTTCCGGAAATCCGGGGAACGCTGGCGCCCTCATCAGCAGTTTGCCGCCGTCATCGAGCATATCAATCAGCACTACAGCAGCCCGATCCAGGTCGAGGAGCTGGCCTCCCTGATGTACCTGTCCGTCAATCAATTCGAGCGGAAATTCAAACAGGTCTTTCAGATTTCCCCGATGAGGTTCCTCACCGGATACCGGGTGCATCGATCCTGTTACGATCTGCTGCACACGGATCACTCCATCACGCAAGTCGCGCTGCGGAACGGGTTCTACGACCACAGTCATTTCATCCGGCATTTCCGAAATGCGATGGGGATGACGCCGAATCAGTACCGACGATGAAGCGGCCGCCGGCATCCGTCGCGCAATATTTCAGCCGCGACATTCCACGCCTTGAAAACTGCCGCCAATACCGTTATCATCCGGGCTGCCGATTGGGGGTCAATGGCTGCGGATGAAGTCGTAGTGCGCCGCAGTCTGAGATCCGCCGTGTGAAAGAAAACGTCAGGAAAGGAAGGACCCTTGAATCAAATACACGTGATCAAGATCGCGTCGGAGCTATCCGTGCGGCCCGCACAGGTCCAGGCGACTGCCGAGCTGCTCGAAGGCGGCGCGACAGTCCCGTTCATCGCCCGCTATCGCAAAGAGGTTACCGGCACCCTGGACGAAATGGCCGTCACCGCTATACGCGATCGGCTCACTCAGCTCAAAGAACTCGACGACCGCCGGGACGCCATTATCAAGTCCCTCGAAGAGCGAGGCCTGCTCACGGACGAGCTCAAGGCGAAGGTTCTGCTGGCCGAGACCATGGCGGTGCTCGAAGATATCTACCTGCCCTTCCGGCCGAAGCGGCGGACACGCGCGATCATCGCCCGGGAGAAAGGGCTCCAGCCTTTGGCGGACCTGATCTTCGCCCAGGACCCGACGGCGGACCCGATGGCCCAGGCCGCGGCCTTCGTCAGCGAGGAAAAGGGTGTGGCGTCGGTCGAGGAGGCCCTGGCCGGCGCGAAAGACATCATCGCCGAATCGGTCAACGAGGATCAGCGGGCACGAGCCCAAATGCGCGAGATGTTCCAGACAGAGGGCAAGCTGAGCTCGCAGGTCGTGCCCGGCAAGGAGACCGAGGGGATCAAGTACGAGGACTATTTCAAGTGGGAGGAGCCGGTCGCCAAGGCGCCCTCGCACAGGATTCTCGCGATGAGGCGAGGCCGCGAGGAAGGCTTCCTGCGGCTGCAGGTGGTGGCGCCCGATGAGAAGGCGGTGATGATTCTCGAAGGATTGTTCGTAAAAGGCCGCTCGGCCTGTTCAACGCTGGTCCAGGAGGCCGTGACCGACAGCTACAAGAGGCTCCTGTCCCCATCCATGGAGACAGAAATCCTTGCGGCGACGAAGCTGCGGGCGGATGAGGAAGCGATCCGGGTGTTCGCGGAGAACCTGCGGCAGCTTCTGCTCGCCCCGCCGCTGGGCCAGAAGAACATATTGGCGGTAGACCCCGGTTTTCGGACAGGCTGCAAAGTCGTGTGCCTCGACCGCCAGGGCCAGTTGAAACATCACGACGTCGTCTTCCCGCATCAGAGCGAGCGATTGGCCACGGCCGATGCGGCTAAGACGGTCGAGTTATGCGAGAAGTTCGATATCGAGATCATCGCGATCGGCAACGGCACGGCCGGCCGGGAAACCGAGGCCTTTGTCAAGGGCCTCAAGTTCTCCCGGAATATCCCGATCGTGATGGTCAACGAGAGCGGCGCATCGATCTACTCGGCGTCGGAGGTCGCTCGCGAGGAGTTCCCGGATCAGGATGTGACGGTCCGCGGGGCCGTGTCCATCGGGCGAAGGCTCATGGACCCACTGGCCGAGTTGGTCAAGATCGATCCAAAATCCATCGGGGTCGGCCAGTACCAGCATGACGTCGATCAGCCGCTGCTGCGGCACAGTCTCGACGACACCGTCATCAGTTGCGTCAACAATGTCGGCGTGGAAGTGAATACGGCCAGCAAGCAGCTCCTGCAATATGTCTCAGGGCTTGGGCCACAGTTGGCACAGAACATCATCGCATACAGGAACGAGAACGGGCCGTTCAAATCCCGGCGGGACCTGATGGAAGTCCCCCGCCTCGGCGCCAAGGCCTTCGAGCAGGCAGCAGGCTTCCTGCGGATTCGCGAGGCCGAGAACCCGCTGGATGCCAGCGCCGTCCATCCGGAAAGCTACCATGTGGTAGACAAGATGGCCAGCGACGTGGGCTGCTCCGTGGCGGACCTGATGAAGAACGAGCCGCTGCGAAGAAAGGTACGTCTGGAAAGCTATGTTAGCGACACCATCGGCCTGCCGACTCTGAGTGACATCATGCAGGAGTTGGCCAAGCCGGGCCGGGACCCCCGGCAGCAATTCGAAATCTTCAGCTTCGCCGAGGGCGTCAACAAGATCGAGGACATCAAGCCGGGCATGAGGCTGCCCGGGATCGTCACGAACGTGACCGCCTTCGGGGCCTTCGTCGATATCGGCGTCCACCAGGACGGCCTCGTGCACGTCAGCCAGTTGGCCGACCGCTTCGTGAAGGACCCGGCCGAGGTCGTCAAGGTCCATCAGAAGGTGATGGTCACGGTTCTTGAGGTCGATCTCGTGAAGAAGCGGATCAGCCTGACCATGAAGGACCCGACAAAGGCAAGACCGGCCGCTAAACCTGCCGGCAAACCTGCTGTCAGACCCGCCGCGAAACCCGGGGCCAAGCCGGTTTCCAACCAGAGGAACAGCCACGTACAGACGCTGGGAGACTTCATGAGGCTCTAAGACTCGTTCGTCCTACCCACAGAGCAAAGGAGGAAAAGAGATGTATGCAAGGCGCCGTGTTGCGAAAGTGTTCGTATCGGTCGTATTGTTTCATTTCCTCCTGACCAGCCCAGTCTGGGGAGCATTTCGGGCGGGTATCGCCGTGCGTGATGTCACGCCGGAGAAGTTCCTGCCTGTCTCCGGCGGCATGGGACCGTCGGAGCCTGTGACGAAGAAAATCGGCAAGCTCACGGTCCGCGCGCTCGTGCTTGAAAACGACGGTACCCGCGTTGCCATCTGCAGCACGGATTTCCTGGGTTTCCCGAGCGTGCTGGGCGACAAGGTCCGCAGCCGGGTCCAGGGCATCCCCGCCGGGAACATCCTCATCGGCGCCACGCACAACCACAGCGGTCCGGACTGCTACGGCTTTCCCGATGCCAGCGGCAAGACCGCCTGTGATGTCGAGTATCTCAACGGCGTGTGCGCGAAGCTGGCGGAGGCAATTAACGAGGCGGCAACCAAACTGCAGCCCGCCCGCGTGAAGATCGCTACCGGCCAGGCCCGCGGCAAGATCGCCTATAACTACTACGCAGAGAAGCTGTATGACCCGCGATGCGACGTTATCCAGTTCCTCAATGCCGAGTCGAAGCCGATCGCCACGTTCGTCAATTACGCGTGCCATCCCGAGATCATCGGCCCTGATCAGAAGATCATGAGCCCCGATTTCGTCGGCCCGCTGTACGACCGGATCGAGGAGCGAAAGGCCGGTACCGGGATCTTCATGAACGGCGCCCTCGGCGGCATGGTGACTGCCGACTGTCGTGGGCCGAACGGCAAGGACGTCCAGACCTGGGACGAATGCATCCGCATCGGAAATCTCCTGGCGGATGAAGCCTTGCGGATCGTCGCCGACGCCCCTGCCATCGAGAATCCCCCACTGTTCTGCGCGAACACGGTCATTGAGTTCCCCATCGAGAACGAAGTAATGCGAATGGTCGTGAAGCTGTCGCCGCTCGGCTTCAAGATGGATGAGCGAGGGATCGTGGCCACACAGGTCAACGTGATCAATCTGGCAAGCGCTCAGATGCTCACCATTCCCGGCGAGGCCCTGCCGAACATCGGCTACTATCTGAAGCGCAAGATGCATGGCGAACACAACCTGCTCCTCGGGCTGACGAACGATGCCTTCGGCTACATCCTCGCCAAGGTCGACTGGAACAGCTTCGAGCGGTACAACTACATCACCCGGACAAGCCTGGGCGAGATGACCGGCGAAATCCTTATGGACAAGGCCCTCAAATTCGTCAACGAATGTCCGCGTCCCGCCGCACGATAGGAAGGGTTTCTACCGCGCGCCTGCGATACGGATGTCATCGAACCAGAAGTCCATGCCGGTGAAAGCATGGTGCTCGGACACGATCTCCAAACGATCCACGGCCGCCCAGTCGAAAAGACCCTGTGGGTTGAGCCATGCGTTGTTATCCCATGAGCCGTGCTCTCTGAAGTCTTTGAGCGGAATCTGCACGTGGTGCCACTGGCCGTCCCAGGCGGCTTTTGTCTGGTCAATGGTTGTGCGCATGCGCCAGGGATGGTCCTTCGGATCGGTGGTCTTCGTGTCGAGGAATCGGATGTCGAAGCGTGCCCCCGGTGAGTTGCCGCGCACCCAGAAATCGAGCGTGCAGCCCTTTTGCACAAGCTGCGTGAGGTCCTTGTCCGGCTTGAAATCGAACGCGATGGCATTGTAGCGATCGATCCCCGTGCAGTAAATGCAGTAGTCGCCCACCGCCGGCTGGGCGTCACTGTAGTAGTCCACGGTCCCTTTGCCAATCCAGGTGGCGTCTCGAACCATCGGAGCGATGTAGTCGGTGTAGATATCGAAGCCTGCGAGGTCCGGGGTCATAACGAACGGCGTCTGCTCCGGCGCGGTCAGACCCAGGGCCCCGACCACACCGACGTTCAAATCGTGCTCGAACAGCTCGTTCGTTCCGGCCTTGAACAGGCCAAAGCCGCCTTGGTAATCCCAGCTTGTCCACGGGACGCCATTGTCTTCAAGATACGTGCGGACGATCTCATACCAATAGACCCGCTGACCGCCCTCGCTGTTTTGCATGTACACGCCGAACTCGCCGCAGAACACGGGCACCTGCCTCTGGTTGCTAAAGTCGATTGCCACCTTGATGAGTTGCCGCACACGGGTCACCGTGCCGTCGCTTTTGTACGAGTTCAGAGCGCTCTGCACCCACGTCCCCTTCAGCTCCTTCGGACATGCGGGCATATAGCGGGAATTGTATGGAAACGGCACGCCGGCCAGCGGGACCATGGATGGGTCCGTCCAACCGGCCCCCTGATGGGTGAACAGGAAGGGATCGTAGAAGTGGAACGAGTAGAGCAGGTTCTGGTCCGTATACACAGGCAGGTATTTGAGGTTGTTGTAGCTGCCCCACCCTGCTCCGGTGACAACGATCGTATGCGTTTGGTCGACAGCCCGAATGGCGTCGATCACCTTCTGCTGAATCTGGCCCCACCTGGCGTCGGCAATTCCGTGCGGCTCGTTGAGGATCTCGTAGTAAAGACGTGTCGAACGGTCCTTGTAGTGCTCCGCCATCTGCGTCCAGATCGGCACCAGGACCTTATCGACGTTCGAATCGGTGCTGGAGGCCACATCGAACGTGTGGTTGTCGAGGATCAGGTGCAGTTCCAGTTCCTCGCACCAATCGACGATCTGGTCCAGGAAATAGAAGAACAGCGGATCGACCGTGTAGTTGGGCTCGCCGTCCGTCATGTAATGCAGGTTGATGGGCAGCCGGATCACGTCGCAGCCCAGGCTCTTGATGTTGATGAGGTCCTGCTTCGTGTACTTGGTGAACTGAATCTGCCGGGTGCTGCCGGCCTGCAGCCAATTCGTCAGATTCACCCCCCGATGGAACGGAAGCTCGCTGCCGGCAGCAGCCCCCACCCGGCCGCACGTACAAATGACGCCGACCGCCATCATCGCTGCTGCAATACGCAATCTCATGCGTTTCTCCTCCTCAACGAGCCCCATTGGGGTGAGAGCCTTTCCCACCCACGTTCCTACACCGCCATTATACCCGTCGAAACATGAATTTCAAAGCCCGGTCCTCTGGTTTTCCAGTTGACAGGCTGCCAGGGGGCGCATAGAATCACTCCTGAACACTGAACACGGCAATATGCGGCTGTAACTCAACGGTAGAGTGCCACCTTCCCAAGGTGGACGTTGTGGGTTCGAATCCCATCAGCCGCTTTCACGGTCCGTCATAAATCCGCAGCCCAGTTCCCCCAGTAAACCGTCTGGAGTCATCGCTCGCATCACTCATACAGAGTTCTCTCGATGCGGGGGTCGGGGATGAGCCACATGACGGCTACGAGGACATACAGGGCGCAGGAAAGCCAGGAGTCCACGAAGGCCAGGGGAATGGCGGCGAGATAGAGCGCCATCGAGACCTTGCCCTTGAAGTCCCGGCCGACGGCCGTGGCGAGAATAGAGTCCCGGCCGTGAAGGGCGATGAGGGCCCGGGTGAGGATGAAGTACGCGACCGCCGCCAGGAGCAGCACCACGCCGTAGAACGCGACCGGCCACGGGGCAAATCGATTCTCCCCCATCCAACCGGTGACAAAAGGGATCAGCGATAACCAGAACAGCAGATGCAGGTTCGCCCAGAGAACCCGGCCATCCACGTGCTGAATCGCATGAAGCAGGTGATGGTGGTTGTTCCAGTAGATGCCAAGGAAGACGAAGCTGAGCACGTAGCTCAGAAAGACCGGGATCAGCGAACGCAGTGCAGCCACGCCGGCTTCATGCGGCACCGTCAATCCCAGTACCATGATAGTGATGAGGATGGCAATCACGCCGTCGCTGAACGCTTCCATCCGCCCCTTGCTCATTCGCCATCCCCACGCACGTTAGTACGTTGCAGGCCAGGCACGATCATGCGGCCTGCACACCATATCGTACTACCTTCCGGGCTACGTGTGCGGGCTTTCGGTCATTGAACGGTCGGTTTGATCACTTCCTCGCGTTTGATCTCGTAGGACTTGCCCTGCCATGCGAGGGTTGCCGGGCCGAAGGCGTGGAAGATGCGGACGGATTCGGCTTGCTTCAGGTTCGTCTTGGCGTCGATTGGGCGCAGGGTGAACAGGGCGCCGTCGGGGTAGTCCTGGCCGTTCCAGTGAGTAGCGTAGAAGGCGACCAGGCGAGGGCCTTCGGCGAGGAAGCCCCAGGGAGGCAGCACGGTGCGACCACCGGTCTGCGAGGTGACCTCGGCAGGTTCCTGACCGAAATTGACGGTGACTTTCACCGATTCGTCGCCTGTGCCGTAGACAGCCTGGCGCACGGCGGTGTTGTCGTTGAGGTAGCGAAATTCCGTCAGACGGCTATAGCCCGTGACCTCGTTAATTGCACCCAAGACTTCGTGTGTGTTCTTGATGAAGACATCGTATGGGTGCAGACCCTCGGCCCAGCCGTTGTCGCTACGGGTGTAGCACGCGCGATCCGCCGATGGATCGGCCTTCCTCTCGGGCATCGATTGCCAGTAGAGATGATCGGGGAAGGAATGGTAATGCAGTGGCCGGGCACAGAGGACGTGATGAGCGACGTACTCCGCCGCTTCCTCGGCACGATAGCCGTACTTGCCATAGCACACTTGGCAATCGTGGTAGACCATCTCGAAGAATGGGATGACCTGGGCCCCGAGTTCCTCGGGCTTGAGTTGATGATAGTAGTGGCCGCTGACGCCGACGAGGCCCTCGAAGAAATCACTGTGCGGCAGCGCCCACTCCCGGCCGCACTCGCTGCCGAAGATGCCGAACAGGTTCCGGCCGTAATCGCTCAGGCGAGTCTTCCACGCGATGTCATCGTTGCGGCCGATCGGATGCTTGGGATCGTGACATTCGCGCGGGGGCACGGCGTACGTGGTGTCGATGAAGTACGCCCAGGGCGAGAACAGGTCGTGAATAGCGGACAGGTTCTGAGTCCGCTGGGCCAGCTCCAACTGCTTCGGAGCGCAGACCATATACGCCCGACCGCCGAGCCACCGGCCACCTGCGATCAGGGAGCCGTCCGCCTTTTTCTCGATGAAATCCGGGTTCCAACTCTTGGCGTCGCGGTACATGTCCTGGACGTTGTCGTGCAGGCAGCCCACGTAGTTCAACGCCTGGATTCGTTTCACCGCGTCGGCGAGGGCCTCGTTGCCGCCGCACTCGGGATTGGCCGGCAGGTTATCGGGATGGCGGACGTCGTACCCCCCTTCCGTCCAGCCGCCCATCATGAAGAAGCATCGCTCGATCGCCAGGTCCTTGCGCAGGTGCTCGGCGATCCGGGCGGCCTCATCGAATGTCCAATGGACCTTCACCGACTCCTCGGCCGTACTCTCCTCGTTCATCCGACGGTCCAGGCACGTCCAGAGCTTGGCGTTCGATGCCCCGACCATGCGTTCCACGTGCGGATCGCGTTTGATCTTGTCGCGCAGGGTCACGGCAAGCCCCCGCCCTTCCGCATAGCGCCGATACTCCGAGGCGATGGTGTTCCAATCGCCCTTGCCCAGCGGCATCAGTCGAACAAGCCTTGCACTACGGCGAAGTGCAAAGGTGGTCGTCAGTTTGTGCCGGTCTGCCGATACAGTTCTCTCGATATTGGGAAATGTGTATGAGTCATCCCATGTGGCGATCAGGGCGGAGCCCGCTTTGACGAATCCGAGCATGTTCATATGGCAGCCTTCGTACTCGGATGCCCCGAACTCGCGACTGAACGCCTTATCGTTCTTGACCGGGATCAGAAGCCCCTCGCGGCTGGGGACAATCACGTATCCGTCCTCTGCATCCGTGATCGCCAGGACATCGGCGAGAACGTGGAGCGTCTCATCGCCGGCGTTCTCATACCGCACCTCCACGGCCCGCCCTCCATCCAGGAGCGAGAAGGAAACCGCCCCGCCGGGACTTGCCACGCCGTCAGACGGCCACTGCACGTTGGAACGTTTATCCAGCAGCGTCCACTGGCCAGTCTCAGGTTTGACCTGCACACGAAGAGAATCACTCTCGACGCCTGTCACAGCGGCCCGCCCGTTTGCCGCCAGCAGCATAAGCAAACACGGCAGGACAGAAATTCGCACAAGACTCATCTTTTCGCCCTGGGGCATCATGGTTGGTACCTCCATATCTGTTGAAACCATCGGTTTTGCAGAACAAGGTAGCCGATCACGTCCCTGAATTCAACATTCAGCGGCACATGATGTTTCTGCCGGTTTCATCGTCCTCGAACAACTGCACCTCATCCCGGTGGACGTACACCTGAACGTCATCGCCCACAATCACTCCGGTCCGAGGTGATGCAGCGACAACGCATGATTGGCCGCAGGCGAGGTCCACATGCACGTTCGTCTGCGCGCCCAGCGGCTCGATCTGGGCTACTTTGCCGTGGAGCGTGTCAGTCACGCGGCCGGCGAATGGCTCAAGGGACAGATCATGAGGTCGCACACCGGCGACGATGGTCTCCTTTCGGTAGTCCCGGAGGCATGCGGTCAGGTGGGAGCGTACATAGAGTGCCTGGCCTTGGAGATCGACGACCGGCGCCCCGTCTCGTGATTGGAGGCGGCCGGCGAGGAAGTTCATCGCGGGTGTGCCGAAAAAGCCGGCGACAAAGCGGTTTGCCGGCCGGGCATAGATCTCATCCGGCGGGCCCACCTGCTGCACCCGCCCATCCCGCAGCACGCACATCCGCTCGCCGAGCGCCATCGCCTCGGACTGGTCATGCGTCACGTAGACGGTGGTGATCCGAAGCCTCTGCTGAAGACTCTTGATCTCACGGCGCATCGCGAGGCGAAGGCCGGCATCCAGGCCGGTCAGCGGCTCATCGAGGAGGAAGGCGGCCGGCTCGCGCACGATCGCCCGGCCCAGGGCCACGCGTTGCCGCTGCCCGCCGGACAGGGCCGCAGGTCTGCGATTCATCAAGCCGGTGATGCCGAGCATCTCGGCCGCTGTCTTGACGCGGCGTTCCACCTCCGGTGCGGCGAGCCCGCGCATCCGCAAGGCAAAGGCCAGATTGTCATAGACGCTCATGTGAGGATACAGGGCGCCATCCTGGAAGACCATCGCCACATCACGCTGCCTCGGGGACAGCATAGTGACAACCCGGTCGGCGATTCGGATCTCGCCCGATGTCGGGCTTTCCAGCCCTGCGATCAATGACAGAGTTGTCGTCTTGCCGCAGCCGCTCGGCCCGGCGAGCACCATGAGTTCGCCGTCCCGGACCTCCAGGTTCAGATTGGAGACGGCCGCGACGCTATGGTCAAAGACCTTGGTGACATTTCCCAGTGAGATAGATGCCATAGGTGGAGTTTTGCAAAATGGAAGTTGGGCTTACTTGGAGAAGGAAAAATGCGACTTTCATTTTTCCTTCTCCGATAACAGACGCCAATGGTGCATAATACGCACTCTGCGAAGCAAGGGAAATCGGCTTGCTACACGCAGCAAGACAGACCGGCGCGGGGTGTGTAACACGCATAAATGGCTTGTCGATTCAAGGAAATCCAAAAGCCGATTTCCTTGAATAATAAGCCCAACTTCCATTTTGCAGAACTCCACTCATACGTCAAAGAGGATTGCGCCGGACGCGTGCCCCCGCACGCGCGATGAATGCCAGGCCGACCACCACGTAGAGAACGAAGTTAAGCAGGATCCAGCCGGTGGCCTCGCCCACGTCGGAGATGCCGCCCTGAATCCAATTGTACGAGGCCACTCCCCCGCTCCTGGACGTTGCGTCCGTAATAACCACGGCATGGACGACCGGGTTCATGTCCAGGTACACCCCCAGCATGTCTTCGCCGACTGCGGCGATCGACAGCCCGATGCCCAGCACCAAAGGAACGAATGCCCACAGGCCCGCCGCCAGGGCCACATTGGCGATCACAGCCGTGGTCGTGTGGCGAAAACGCGAGCTGAAGTACAAGCCGGTGCCCGACAGGAAGAACACAACCCAGGCCACGAGAATCCCCAGTTGAACTGCCCCTATGGGATGGATGATTCCCGCCAGCGCAAACAGCATCACGTGGCCGAGCAGGAACAGCCATGCCGGCAGACACCGGCGCACAACGCCCAGGAACTTGCCCCAGACGATCTCCCAGTCACTGATCGCCGTAGTCAGCAGGAGCAGCCACGTCTGCGACTCCTTCTCCGATGTGATGCATGTGGCCGGCAGAACTGTGGTGAACAGCGTGCCGAGGAGGAGGAAAATGACGATGTAGCTGGCCTGGACTTCGGCATCCGTCAGCATGCCCTGCTTCGCGCAGAGAATATACGTCGTGCCGAGCAGGCCGAGAGCCCCAAGCAAAGCGACGATCATGCCCAGTTTGCGTCTGCCCAGAAGAGGCACCCTCCGCTCTTTCCAGAGCACGGGCGAACCCACCACACGGCGAATGCGTCCGGCTCGGGCGGAGTCCTCCAGCGACCTGCCTCGGGGCGACCAGAGTCCGCTCTGCCCCGCCGCCTGCCGCAGAGCGGCCTTGCGGACAAGAATCATCGAGAGCAGCAGCAGAAACACCGAGGCCCCCGACATGATCGCACAGTGGATCGGCCAGTTTACAAATCGCATCGATCGCGCCGATTGCAGCGCAGTGGTCGCCTTTGCCATCAGCACGTACGGATTCACGTAGGTCAGCAGATCGAAGAACGCCCCTGGGGCGATGACGTCATGCATCAGGAACGCCACGATGAATGGAAACAGGGCAAAGACTATCCCCAGCGTCAAGGCTGTCATGATAATCACTACGTACGCACGGCGGGTAAAGATGGAGAAGAACAGGCTCAGAGAGCCGACGAACAGGACGGTCGTCATCGTCACGCATGAGCTGGCGACCAGGAAATCCCACGGCACGCCGCCGAACACACGAACGATCACCAGCAGCGGCAGCGTGATCGCCAGCAGCAGGACCGTTTGCAACAGCTTGCTCAGCAGCTTGCCCAGGATGATCTGGAGACTTCCGATGGGCGTCGTCATGAGCACCCCGAGCGTCCGCTTGTAGATCTCATCGCTGATCGACGCACTCAGCATGACGACTGCGACGGCCTGCGATGCGAGGAACTGGAACCATACGACGAACATGATGATATTCCGCCCCGCCTCGGCCATGCGGGAGATCTGGTACAGCGACGTGGTGCGATGCGCCACGGCTTCCCGCCAGAACAGAGACAGCACCGCCATGAAGAAGGTCACGTACAGGAAGCGCAGCACGTAGTTGCGTCGGCGCCGGCTGGAGACCCGAAGCTCCTTATCGAAGATCGGTCCCGTCAGCCATGAGAAGCCGACGATCCGTACCAGGCATTGGAGCAGCGAATTCCGTGCCCGGCTTGCCGCTGCCCCTGAAATCGCCTCAGCCTGATTCACCATACGCTCTGACCATCTCCACACGCGTCACATTTCACGCAGCATAGCATACCCGAACAGCCCGAAGGCATCAAAAGACATTTTGCCGCAGCCGGCGTTTGGCCCGCCAGAAGAACAGCAGACCGACAAGCATGTAGAGACCGGCTGTGATCAACAGGATGGCCGTCATCCGGCCGAAGCCCCACATTCCACGAGTCAGGTCGAAGATCACTCGCTCCGCACCGTATTCGAGCGAGGAGAACGGCAGGCCGGCGCTGCGATTACCCGCCGCACCGGCCATGACCAACTCGGCCTGCACCATCGGATTGACCAACATGGAGTCTACAAGTATGCTCTCGCGTTCGGTGGCCATGCCCAGCATTCCCGCCACGATCGGCCCGACCGCCCACAATCCAAGCATCAGCGAGAAAGTCGCGACCACGGCCGCGGTCGTATGGCGAAAACGGGCGCTGAAGTAGAGTCCCGCCCCCGTGATGAAGCAGGTCACCCAAGCCACCACGATCAGCAGGTGAATGATGGCCGCCGGATGAATGTATCCGATCAGCACGAACAGCACGACATGCCCAGCCAGCAACCCCCAAATCGGCAGGCACCGCCGGAACGCACTGACGGCCTTGCCCATGAGAATGTCATAGTCGCTCAGCGACGACACCAGCAGTATCGGCCAGCTCTGCGATTCTTTCTCCGTCGTGATCCGCGTCGCGGAAAAGACCACATTGAAGGCCACCCCCAGAAAGACGAAGAGCATGGCATACGAGACATGGGTGAAATCGTCGTCGAGATATCCCCCGGACAGAGACGACATATAGGTCAGCAGCAAGGCCAGGATGGTCGCGGCCAGACCGATGCGGCTGTTCCTGCTATCGACGCCCCGGATGAACGGCGCTCGCAACTCCCGCCAAACCACGGGCGGCCCCTGGACCCGCCGGACGGAATCTCTGAAGACCGGTGCCGTGTTCGCGCCGCGTTTCCTGCGTCCCGGTTCCCATTCCAGCAGTTGCCCGGTGGCCTGCCGTAGAGCGACATGGCGGACGCGAGCCACCGCCCAAGTCAGGACAAGGGCGGACGCGCCGAGCATCAGGCCACAGTGCAACGGGAGAGAAAACAGCGACGGGCCAGCAGGAGAGAACATCTGCCGGGTGAGTTCGAACATGCTTGAGATGGGGTTGATGCTGGTCAGCGAGGTGATGAGCGGTGTCTGCGGTATCCGGCTGGGGATGCGGAGGTTCCCCAGCAGGAAAGAGCGGGCCAGCCCGAGCAGCGAAGGCAGCAGGATGATGTAAAGACAGGCCAGCGTGAACATGGTCCGAATGATCACACCGTACGCGAACCGGTTCCTGACCGAGAACAGCAGGCTCACTGAGCCCGCGAAGATCGCGGCGGTCAACGTCACACACAGACTCGACAGCAGGTAGTCCCAGGAAACCCCGCCGAGGACCCGCACGATCGCCAGGACCGGCAAGCTGATGCCGAGCAGCAGGACCAATTGCAGCAGCTTGCTCAGAAGCTTGCCCATGACGATCTGAAGGCCGCTGATCGGCGTGGTCATCAACAGTCCGAGCGTGCGGTGATATACTTCATCGCTGATGGCGGTGCTCAGCATGATGATCGCCAGAAGCTGCATCGCGATGAATTGAAACAACACGATGGTCATAACGATCTGCCTGCCCGCGACCGCCATGTTGGACTGGGCGTACACCGCATTGCCGGAGATGGGCACGACGGCCAGCCACACCATGCCGATGAACGCCGTCAGCAGCAGGATGTAGAAGAACCGCAGGGCGTAGTTTCGCCGCCGTCGGCTGGAGACCCGCAGCTCCTTGTCGAAGATGGGTCCCGTGAGCCACCCCGGCTGATACACTCTCCGCCATGGAATTGGCATGCTCATATTCATCAACGCACATCCAAAGCCGTACGTCGGAACGCCTTCATGGCACGGCTGACGAACAGGAGTCCGACCAGGACGTAGCTGCCGGCCACGATCATCACCATGCACAGGAACCCCCAGGCGCCCCGCAAGCCTGCCCATTCAAAAGTGCTTGGGTCGCCATCGAGCAGCGTACGGACAAGCACAAATCCCTGCATGAAGGGGACAAAACGAGACGCGTCCTCCGAGACCTTGAAGGGATTGACCTGAATCAGGCCCATCTCATCGAGCACATTTGCAGCAACGAATGCCCCAATCGGCAGGACCAGCCAGAGACCACCGATCAGGACTACGTGAGCGGTAACGGCCGTCGTGGTCCGCCTGGTCCGGGAGCTCAGGTACAGTCCCGTGCAGCCCAGAAAGAAGAAAAGGCTGACACTCAGCGCGAGGATCTGCGGGATGGCCAGAGGATGGAAGGCGTGCGCCAGGGTGAACAGCACGACGTAGGCCATCAGAGGCAGCCAGATGGGTCCACACCGCCGAGCCACACCGGCGAACTTGCCCGCGAGGATGTCCCTGTCCCGCAACGGCGTCATCAGCAGCAGCGGCCATGTGCGAGCCTCCCTTTCCGTGCTGATGAGAGTCGCCGAAGTGACGACGGTAAAAAGTACCGCCAGAGCCAGGAATATCGAGACATACAGCAGATGCGTACCCTCATACCCCATCACCGCCATAACGGCGACGAATGTGTACGCAATGAAGAGCAACATGATCTCCAGCCCGACCGTCAGTGTCGCCGCCAATCTCTGGCGGCGCGAGAGCGAGCAAACGAGTTCCTTCCAGATCATGGGCGGACCGATCACCCGGCGGATGTGACGTGTGCTGCTCGCACGCGCGCTCTCGACCGGCTCAACTCCCGG
The DNA here is from genome assembly GCA_963708075.1 of Sedimentisphaerales bacterium. Taxonomy (GTDB): domain Bacteria; phylum Planctomycetota; class Phycisphaerae; order Sedimentisphaerales; family Anaerobacaceae; genus PLanc-01. Next base: position 308,481 of record OY970194.1, on the reverse strand, counting down.
ACCGGTGCGACGCAGGTAGGTCAGGAACGTTGGCTCTCCCATTGCCCGCCGCAGGGCCACCTGGCGCACCAGCCGGACCGACGAAGACCGCAAAGCCCAGGCGCTGCACAAGAGAAACAGGAGACATGGGACCATCCACGCGAAGGACACGAACCTGCTCCCACGGGGAGACAACATGTATTCGGTGCAGCGAGCCAGCAGTGCGCCGGGATGCGTGAAAGGAAAGACCGTGTCGACCACTCTGTTTGAGGCATCACCGCCAAGCAGTACGAAACCAATAAAAGGCACGACGACGAAGAGAAAGCCGATGCTTACGACGCTCCACAGGACCACCGTGTAGGCCCTGCGACACAAGGTAGAGAAGAACAGGCTGACGGACGCCGCGAAGATCGTGCTCGCCAGCGTGATGCACAAGCCCTGCAGCAAGAAGGTCCAGGCGACACCGCCAAGGATGCGGACGATGGCCAGCAGGGGCAGGCTCGTGGCTGCCAGGAACAGGATCTGCGACAATCGCCCGAGGAGCTTGCCGTTCACAAGCTGCCGGCTGCTCAGAGGCGTCGTCATCAGGACAGCGAGCGTTCGGCTGTTGACCTCCTCGCTGATGGCCGTGCTCGTCACGACTATGGCCACCAGTGGAAGGGCCAGGAACTGAAACCACACGATGACCGCCGTGATGAACTTGCCTGCCTCGGCCATCTGCGCCTGCACGTTGGCCCCCGACCTGTACCGCCCCAGGACTTGCCCACACATGATGACGATAAGCAGGCCCAGAATTGTCACGTAGCCAAAGCGCAGCGCATAGCTCCGCCTTCGCCGGCTGGCGACCCGCAAGTCGTTGCCGAAGACGGGGCTGGTCACCCAGCCGAGCCCGAGGGCGCTCCTCCACGAATGTGTCAGATGCACCGCCATACTCAGCATCCTCTGCTCAAAAGACATCGTGTCTCACGCGCTGGGCGGCGACCCGGATGGCCGCCACGCCGATGGTGGCATGGATCACGCACGGAACGATCATCCCGAGAAAGAAGGCCCACACACCGCCTCCGACGCTCATCCCAATCACCCCGGCCATGGGGATGAACATCCACCCAATACCATATTTCACGGTCAGACAGAGGGCTACGGTCGCCACCACCGCGCTCATCCGGGTTTTGACGGTAACACCGAAGTATGAGCCGATTCCAATGGCAAGCAGGATCGACGCCACCTGCGACACCAGGCCCCAGCCTGCAAAGAACAGGATCTCAGCCCGTGGGAACATGGCAAAGAGGAAGAGAATGATCGCTGCCGGCGTGATCAGGAAAGGCGAGTTGCGCAACAACGCCGCTTTGGCCTTTCCATAAACGATCTCCCGGTCCTCCAGTGATGTCATCAGCAGGATAGGCCAAGTCCGTGCCTCTCGTTCCCGTGGCACGTTGCCCGCACACTCGACAGCCAGGCGGATCACCAGGAAGACGGATAGGCACCAGGCGATGAACGTTCCCAAACCTGCCGCCGGCTCGGATCCGACAAGATCGAGGACAAGAATGGGAACGACGACGGCCGCCAGGGCGATGCAGCAAATCGCGATGTCGCTGAGGCTCCAGCCGTACAGCCAGCCCCGGCGGGTCTCCTTCCACATCACCGGCGATCCCGTGACGTGCTTGATCGGCCCCACAGGCCGTGGCGTCTTGCCTGTATCCCACAGAAGGCGTTTGATCGCGAGGCCGACGATGGCCCCGGCGGATTTCCTCGGACCGCTCATCGCCATCACCGCCGCCCTGCGGACCCGACGGATGGTCCACGCCAGCAGCAGCAGAGTAAGGCCCAGCATGATCAGGCTGTTGCGGACCCAGGAAGCGCGTGCCCCTGCCACATAAGCGCCGGGCGACCACAGATCTTCTGTAGTCCCGTACAAGACACGGAAGGGACTGATCAGGTCCAGTATAGGCGCCACCTCTGCCCACGTCCCAACACGCGTGTTCAGCAACCCCAGCGAACTCATCCAGTACAGCATAGCGGATGGGAGGATGAAGAGAACAAGGATGAGGAGCACGGCCGCGGAGATGGCCTGGCTTCCGTAGCGGTAGTACGTCGATAGCCAGAGGCTCAGGGCGCCCACAAAGAGGGTCGTCGTCAGCGTGATGCAGCCTCCGGCCAGAACGTACTCCCAGGGCACACCGCCAAGCAGCCGCAGGATGGCCAATGCCGGCAGGCTCATCGCCAGCAGCACCAACACCTGCAGCATCCGGCTGAGCAGCTTGCCGATGACGATCTGAAAGCTGGTCACTGGCGTCGTCAGCAGCGCACTCAGCGTACCCTTGCGGATTTCCTCGCCGATGGCGGAACTGAGCAGAATCATCGCGAGCCCCTGGGCCGCGAGGAACTGAAGCCACGTGACAGCCGTCGTCACGGTCTTGGCCACCTCGGGCATCCGCGAGGCAAGGACCACCGCCGGGCCGGTCCGCACGGTGGAACTCCACGTCACCATGATCAGGAACATCAATGCCGCGGCGTAGCCGGCGCGCAGCAGGTAGTACCTGACCCGGCGACTGGCGACCCGCAACTCCTTATCGAAGATTGGGCCGGCAAGCCGCTGGAGGAGCTGAACCAGGAGTCCGAGATATGTCGCCGCTGCCGTCATAACCCTCTGATCGATCATTCAAAAGACGTACTGCCCGCCACCTGCGTGCTCACCTCAGTGGCCCGGGAGACTCCGAACGCCGCACCCGCGTTCGGCCGACCGACAATTTGATACCAGGCCGACAGCATGAGGATACACAGCAGGACGATGTAGCCGGTGCGCAACGCATAACTGCGGACCCTTCGACTGGCGACGCGCAGTTCCCTATCGGACAAGGGCCCGATCAACTGCCGCAGGCCGAAGTGCACCAGGCTGATTGTCGGCATCGCTTGCATAGTTTCGATGTCCGCGTTGGATCAGACGCCGCAGGGCGTCACGCCGAGCGTGTCAGAAGTCTCAGTGCACGATTCCCTTGGTGAGCTTGAGGAAGGCCTCGTCGAGTTTGAGCTGTTCGGGCTGCAGGTAGACCAGGTCCAGGCCGCCATTGACCAGCGTGCGTGCAATGAGCCCGTCGCTCTCTGCGCCCTCGCGGAACGTCACCGAGAGGTAGTCGCCGACCACTTCCACCTGCTGAATCTGGGGCAGAACCGTCAGCAGCTCCATCGCCCTCGTCTGATCGCCGATGACCTTGACGCGCATTTTGCTCTGGATGCCCAGTCGCGGCCGAATCTCTTCCAGGGACCCGCTGAACACGAACTGGCCTCGCTCGATGATCCCGATGCGGTCGCAAATCTCCTCCAACTCGCTGAGAATATGGCTGGAGATCATGATCGTCTTGCCCATCCGCTTGAGCTCGCGGAGCAGCTCGCGGATCTCGATGCGAGCCCGGGGGTCGAGCCCGCTGGCCGGCTCATCGAGGATCAGGACTTTGGGATCGTGGATCAGCACCCGCGCCAATCCAAGGCGCTGCTGCATGCCTCGGGAGAGACTGTCCACGGGCGCGGCTCGCTTCGATACGAGGTCGGTCAGCTCCAGGACGCCATCGACGATGGATTCGCGTTTGCGATACTCGATGCCGAAGGCGGCCGCGAAGAACTCGAGGTACTCGAACACCTTGAGGTCGTCGTACACGCCCATGAAATCGGGCATGTAGCCCACCCGGCGGCGAACGTCTTTACCCTGCTTCGTGACATCCAGTCCGTCGATGAACGCCGCGCCGCTCGCCGGCTCCAGCAGCGTCACGAGAATCCGCATGGTGGTGGTCTTGCCGGCGCCATTGGGGCCGATGAAGCCGAAGATGTCCCCCGGATCGATGTGCAGGTCCAGGTTATCCACAGCCACCAGATCGCCGAAATTCTTGCTCAGTTTCCTGGTCTCAATCATGGACGTTACCCTCGTATCGCATCACTGGCGACGATTCAGAACAAGCTGCCTGGCATATTGAATATGGTTGATGTCATAGGACCGATTCTTGACGGCGAACGGAGGCGGTGCGTTGTCGAACATGACGCAGACGATGGCGGCACCGTGCTCCAGGCAGTCATGCATGACGAGCGTGCGGTTGAGACTGCCCTGGGCCAGAAAGGCATTCTGTGCCTGCTCGCCGAGTGTGCCGGGATACCGGGGCGCGCTGATGCCCACCAACGTTCCAGAAACGCGCGTGGGTCGGCCGTCGGGCCGTGTCGCGTCGCCCCAGGCATTGAAAGGATGCGTCGACACATCGAACGTTTGTGTCGAGCGTGCGGAGACCGGGCCCAGGTCGGCATAGCGATCCGCCCAAAGGACGAAACCGTTCACGATCCGGTTGTCCGACAAATTAGCGATTTCCACGGTGGCCGCGGCTTCCTCGCGCTGCACCTTCACGCCAAAAGGCATCTGGTCCAGCGGCGACTCGCCGAGCAACGACTGCACCGTCCAGATGTTGATCGGCAACGAGACGGGCAAGTTCGCTCCGTCTTGCTGGACACAGTAGATCTGCCGCATCGCCGACTCACGCTGGTAGCCCCAGATTTCCTCCCGGGTCGGCGATACGCCTGCCCACCACTGGGTCGGCTTGAGGCCGTCGAGCTGGTAATCGTCGCTGCGAGGAGCGAACAGGCCCGTATAGTAGGTGGCCCAGATGCAGTTGCTGTCCGCAACGCCATCGAGCACGGAGATCGCCCGCAGTTGCATCGTGCCGCCTCGAAGATACTGGACGCCGTAGTAGGCGCCGATGGTGAAGATCAGGATCCAGCCCGTGCTCGTGAGCCAGGTGTAGGGCAGCTTGTCCAGCTTTTTGAGCACGAGGTAATCCACGGGACCAAGCAGGACGGCCAGCGCCGAGAGCGTGAGGATGACCCACCAGATACTCACCGGCCGCATCTGCTTGAGCTGGTACAAATACTCCATGACGCGGTTACTGGCGTCCTGGGCAATGCCGATGCGAAGGCGGTTCTCATTCATACGCTGCTGATCGGCGTCGGTGGGCGCCTGCTCCTTCAGCACGATCATCCGCCTGCCTGCGGCCCCGGCCTGACCCCCATAGGGAGACGGCGGAACTGGTGATGCACTCGGTTGCACATCCAGGCAGGCGGCAATCTGCCTCGTCCAGAATTCGGCCGTATACCGCGTCTGTTCCGCACCCAGGCTGGATGGCTCGAATCCCAGGACGGCCACCCGTCCGAAACCTGCGTAGCCGGCCCCGTACAAGTATCCCGCGTCCGGCGCTGGAACTTTCTTCCAGAGCAATGCCTCGGGTTTTGCGGAGAGCGACCAGGCGGGCACGGCCGCCGGCCCGCCGGCATCCAGACCCCATTCTGTCAGGACATCGGAGGGGATCTCGCACTTGCGCAGGTCACCGATCCGGAAAGGAAGCAGGTCCGCCAGCGGGCTATCCTGCGGCAAGGGATGCTGACCCAGGATCAGCAGCAGCGTGCCGCCATTGGAAACCCAGTCGCATATCGCCTTCACCTGCTGAGATCGCAGTTGCGTCCAGTCGGGATCGAACAGGATCAGCAGGTCCAGGCTCACAAATCCTGTCCAGTCCCAGGGCATCATTCGCGGCACCTTGGTGCCTACGCACACGGCCCCGGTTCCGCGAGGGGACGTGCAGGCGGTTTCGTCCTTCAGACGCAGCAGACCGAACTGCGGCTGGCCCATCAGGCCGATGAGCAGGTCCTGGTCCTGGACGACCTTGAGCAGCCGGTTCGCCGCGGAGAAGTCCCACATGTCGATCGTCTGTTCCCACCGTGTCCGGCCTCGCTTGTCCCGGATGTTCAGCACGCACTTGCCGATGTGGAAGTCGAATTTCGTGGCCAGAGGCAGGTCCAGCCGCTGGTTCGGCGTCAGCACGATGGGGTGCACGATGTTCAGCGTGTTGAGGCCGTCCTGCTGGGCCGAGAGCGTGAAGACGCCCTCGAAGGGCTCTGTCATATTCGTGGTGATGCCGACCTCGGCCGGTGTCCATTCCATGGGCCGATAGTACTCATCCCAGCCACAGAACAGATCGACGTTGAATTCGATGTCGCCGGCCGCGCGAATACACGGGGCCAACACCAGCGCAAGCAGAAAAACAATCAGGATTCTCAACATCTGAGATTCTCCGCCTTGATTCGTGTGCACACAAAGGTCCCGTCAAACCTATATCCGAACGCGCAGATTATACGCCAGCCACTCGATGCAGGCAAGCAGCAGCGCCGCGAACACCAGCACCGGCCATAGCGGCACGTTCGCCCGCTGGACGGCCCCTTCCTTGGCCGCGACAGTCACACTGGAGAAACTGATCTCCTTCTGAGGCTCGATCCGGCTTTCCTCGCCGTCCAGCAGGTTGACTGCGTAGAACTGCTTTGGTTGCTCCGGGACTTCGACCCCGTAAACGCCGACGCGCCCTGTACCCGGGAAACGAACTGCCCCGCTCGGGTCGGGATTCAACTCGGCCTTGGAGGCATCCGGCCGGGTGACTGTCACTGTCGCCGCAACCGGCACGTTCTCCATCGCGATGGGCTCGCCGACCTTGAGCCCGTGACTCTCGCCGCCCCCGGCCTGCGCGCCCAGGTACCCCAGGGCGTTGTAACAGAACAGGACGAAGCTCGGCTCGAACGCCCAGTTGCTCTGCAGAACGTCGAAAGCAGTCAGCAGGTAGACGCTGCCCTTGCGCCGCACGAGGGCCATCGCCGGCGACTCGCCGAACTCCGCAAGCACCTCGGCATCGCGGGGCAATCGCAGCTCGTGACTTCTGGCCGCGAAGAGGTTCGTCAGATTCACGTACTGCAGCACGGGGTGCTGAGATCGCCAGTCGGCAACGACCTGATTCTCAAGCTCTCGCGGGGAGTTGACGTCCACACCCCTCGGCGGCGCCCGAAGACGAGGTAGCGGCACTGGGGCAGATTGGCCGGGATATGGTTATCCAGCACAATCACATCGTATGCCCGGCGCTCGGCAAAATTGGTTGGGTCCATCGCATCGAAGCCCGCCGGCGTGCACGGGTCGAGCTTCGCAATCGGGCAGGCCCGCAGCGCCAGCTCCAGCACGGGATTGCCGGTTGTGACCAGCAGGACCGACAGCCGTTTGGGCGGCTCCAGAACACTCCAGGCGGCATTGTCGCAAGATAAGGCATCGGTGCCCAATTGGCGCACCTCCAGGACGCCCGCTGCCCCGAAGGACAGGGAGAAATCGACGGCCACCTTGCCGGGCTTGGCCGGCTTGCCGGCTTCCGTCGTTTCGCGGGCGGGTATTCGGACGGTCCGCACGGCGTGAACGTTGCCGCTGATGCCGAGCTGCACATCCCGCTCGACCGGCTCGCTGCCGTAGTTCTCGAGAGAGGCAAAGACCTCGACCTGCTCCGGCCGCTCGTATGATCTGCGGGCATTCATGGCCGTGATCGCGACGTTGTCCGGCGATTGTCCGATCTGATGGAAAACCAGCTCATCGGCCGCAACGACAATCGTCTCAAGGTCGCTGATCCGCCCGTCGCTGAACAAAACGAGTTGCGCGGGATCCTCTGCCGTGCGGTTGTTGCCCTCCACGCCGGGCGACTGCGCGAACGCGCGGGCCACCGTGATCGCCTCGCCGAGCTGGGATACGCCGTCGCCTGACTCGATCGCGTCGATGGCCAGCATGAGCTGACGCTTGTCCGACGTGAAGCTGCACATCACTTTGGCGTGCCGATCGAAGGCAATGACCATCGCGTTGTCGGATTTGTCCTCCAGGGACACCAGCGAGCCGCCCCGCATCGACTCCACGAAGGTCTTCGCCTGCCTCTTCGCTGATTCCAGCCGGGTCGGCTCAACATCCGTGGCGTTCATACTGCCGGAACGGTCGATCAATAGCACGTACCGCTTGCCCGGCCCCCCTTTCCAGGCCACCACCGGGCCCGCCAACGCCAACAGAATAGCCAGCAACGCCAGCAGTTGAAGCAGCAGCAGAAGATTGCGGCGCAGCTTCTGGAACGGGGCGTTGACTTGGAGATCCTGCACCGCCCGCTTCCACAGCAGTGTGCTCGATACGATGGTCTCCTGCCTCTTGAGTTTGAGGAAGTAGAGCAACAGCAGCAGCGGCACCGCCACGGCAGCCGCGTATATCCCGATCAATGGTGTCAACCATTCCATGCTGTTGGCGTCCTCACATCAACGCAGCAGTTGAATCCGCCGCAGGTAATTCAAGACCAGCGCCTCGACGGAATCGGCGGAGTTCGCCTGCACGTACACCGCCCCGCGATGCGTGCAGAAGTCGTGCAGCTCTTTGCAGTAGGCCGCCAGATTCCGCTTGTAGTACTTGATCAGCGCCGAGCTTACGGTGATCTCCGCCGCATCGGCGTCCTCAACGTCGAGCAGCTTCAAGTCCCCTGCCAGCTCCGGCGAAATCTCCTGCGGCGACAGGACCTGAATCACGTAGAGGTCGTACCGGGCTCCAAGGAGCCGCCGCAGAGCCGCCTCGTAGCCCTGCTTGAACAGAAAGTCCGAGATCACGACCGTGATGCCCGATCCGATCCGGCCGGACGCCACGTCGCGACAGGCCTTCTCGAAATCGGAGAAGCCGTCGCACTCGGTCGTCAGGAGTAGCTCGGCCATCTGCGACAGGTAGTTGCGTCCCCGCATGTTCGCCAGTTGCATCCGCACGCCGTCGGCGAACAGGCTGATTGTCACGCGGTTGTTGTTCACCAGACCGATGTAGCCGAGCGCCGCCGTCAGTCGCTTCGTGAACAGGTCCTTCGAGGGGTCGCCCACGCTCATCGACGCGCTCGCATCGGCGAGGATGTGCACGGTCAGGTCCTGCTCCTCCAGAAACAGCTTGAGGAAGAGCTGGTTGAGCCGGCCGTAGACGTTCCAGTCCACAAATCGCAGATCGTCGCCGACGACATAAGGCCGATGGTCGGCGAATTCGACGCTTTGGCCGCGGCGCTTCGACCGGCGCTCGCCCTGGAGCTTACCCAGCAGAATCTTGCGGCTGATCACATCCAGCCCATCCAGCCGGGCCATGAACTTAGGGTCAAGAAGCTCGGTCAGCTTTCGCATTGAGGTTGTCGATTTCGTTGCCATCTTATCTCTCGCCACGCAACATAGGTCCTATTGGTCCTATATGTCCCATCGGGCGAATGCCATCCTCACGCCTTCGCTTTCTGCTCCGCTGTCCTCGAGACATTCTTAATCACGTCGTTCAGCACATCATCCGCGCTCATGCCCTCGGCCTGCCCTTCGAAGTTCAGCAGCAGCCGATGCCGCAGACCGGGCAGGACCGACTGGGTGATGTCGTCGAAGCTGACGTGGTATCGCTCGTCGAGCAGCGCACGGACTTTGGCGGCCAGCACCAGGGCCTGCACGCCGCGAGGCGACGAGCCGAAACGCACGAAGCGGTTCGTCATCTCCGTCGCGAATTCACCCCCCGGATGGGTCGCCAGAACCAGGCGGATCGCGTAGTCCTGCACGTGCTCGGCTACAACAACGCGTCTCACAAGTCTCTGAGCCCACAGGATCTTCTCGGCATCAGCCACGGATTGGGCCTGCGGCTCCTGTCCCGTCGTCGTGCGGTCCAGGATCGCCTTGAGCTGCTCGCGGTTGCTGTAGCTCACCAGGAGCTTGAAGAGGAACCGGTCCAACTGGGCCTCAGGCAGCGGATACGTCCCTTCCTGCTCGATCGGGTTCTGCGTCGCGAGGACCATGAACGGCTCTTGGAGCTTGCGGACCTGCCCGCCGCTGGTGACCGAGTGCTCCTGCATCGCTTCGAGCATGGCGGACTGGGTTTTGGGCGTGGCGCGGTTGATCTCGTCGGCCAGGATCATCTGTCCGAAGATCGGGCCCTTTTGGAACTGGAATTCGCGCCGGCCGGTGGCTGGGTCCTCCATGACGATGTTCGTGCCCATGATGTCGGCGGGCATCAGGTCCGGCGTGAACTGAATCCGCCGGAACTCCAGCGAGAACGCCGAGCTGAGCGTCCGCACCAGCAGCGTCTTGCCCAGCCCGGGGACGCCCTCCAGCAGCACGTGCCCGCCGCTGAACAGGCTGATCAGGACGTTGTCCACGATCTCCTGGTGGCCCACGATCACCTTGCCGATCTCTCGGCGCAGCGCCTCGAACATCTCGCGAAACTCGCGGCACTGGGCCTCCACCTCTTTCTCGTTCATGACCATCGCTCTATTCTCCTGGTTCCCGTTCATTAGCTTGCCCTTATCAGCCTTTATCGGTGTGCGTTGCACACCCTACATGACGCCAATGCGCCCACCGATATTCGTAGGGTGTGCACCGCACACCTTCGCTCCTGTTGATATGTTGCCAACTCCCGTCATTCTCCCTTGTCCTGCCCCGTTGCCTTTCGTTTCGCCTTGAGGAGCTGATCGATATGCGTTCCCTCCTGTGGAGGCTTCTGCTTGGGAGGCTCTTCAGCCTTTGGCTTTGCCGGCGGCTCCATCTCGCGTCTCGGCTCCGTGCTCAGAAGCTCGCCCTGGTACTTCTCCGCGCCCTCATAGTGCTTCGACACGATAGTGTCGGCGGTGCGAGCGGACCACTGCTCCCGCAACTTCTGTCTCCTCGCCTGCAGCCGGGCGATGGTCTGGTCCTGCTCGCGTTTGGCCGTGGAGAGCAACCAGGCCTTGACCCTTCGCAGACCCGCCCGCACATTGAGAATCACCCGCCGGACCGCCACGTCCAGCAGAAAGATGGCAATCCACGCCAGCATGAGCGGCCGCAGCAAAGGCAGGTGCGTCTCCGGAAATTCCAGGCCCGCGTGCTCGTACAGGTTCACCGTGTTCGGGTCGGACGCCAGCGACAGGACCCGCCCGCCCGTCATTTTGCTGACCTCCTTCAGCAGGGGTGCGTTATCCGAGAGGTCGCGGAACTCCGGGGCGAACGGCACGTTGACGACGGCGTTCGCCAAACGGGACTTCTCGTCGGGCCCCGTTCTGCGATACTGGAGGTTCACGATGTAGCTGCCCGACACCGGCGCACGGAACCGGCCGGAGTATTGGCCGGGCCCCGTCTGGACCAGTTGCATCGGCTCGCCCTTCATCTCCGGGGTGAGCACCTGTCCCTCGATGGCCGTCAACTGCAGGAACTTGCCTTCCGTATCGAACGCTTCGACGTTGACCGTGGCCTGCTGGCCCTCGACGTCGGTGAAAATCTCGCAATCAGTGGCCTGTGCGGGTTTGCCTGCCCAGCGCACCACCTGCTCCCAGAAGCGTGCGAAATCCGACCATTGCAGCCACTGCCCCGCCCACCGCGTGTCGGCCGAGCTGGTGAAGGCAACGCATCGGCCCAGGCCGGACTGGCACGTCGCCAGCAGCGGGTCCGCCTGGTGCGTGGCGAGCACGAGCTGGCTCAGGCCGCCTTTGGGCCCCGTGATCACGTACCCGTCCAGTGGCGGCAGCGGCGGCGCCATGCCTTTGAGGGTCTCACTGAGCGAATAGACCACCTGCGGCGAGAATGTCTCTTCAACGATCAGTGACCGTCGGACAACCTGGGCCTCCTTGATGAATATCTGCGGCAGGGATTGGGCGTCCTTGACGTCGTAGTATCGCCCGCCGGTTCTCAGAGGCCATGTGCTGCAGATTCGTATTATCCATGGTCGAATGAGGGAAGATGCAGACGCCGGTGCAGGTGATCTTCGCCGCAGCGAGGTCCTTCAATAGTTGCGCCGAAGGCGGGGTCGGGTCGCCGTCGCTGATGACAATGACGTGCTTCTGGGCCGCATCGCATTTGACCAGCTCGTTGTAGGCCATCTGCAGGTGAGTGTGCAAGCTCGGCATGTCCCCCATCTGCATCTGCTCGATCGCGGCGGCGACCTGCGCCTTGTCGTTCACAGGCCCCAGAGGGTACACCCAGTCGTCGGTGCCGCCCCAGTTGTACGAGAGGATTCCGACCAGGTCGAGCCGGCTCAACGTTCCCACGGCCGAGGCCGCGACTTTCTTGCCCCAGTAATTGCCGTCGGGCATCTCGCAGGCGTGCATGATCAGCACCAGCGCCCCTTGGGCAGTTGCTTCTTCTGGGGCGGGTCCAGATCCACCGGCAGCACGTCCGCCAGCGGCGAGCCGATCCAGCCGCCGGCGCCGTAAGAGTTTGGCCCGCCGACCACAACCAGCCCCCCGCCGAGATCATTGACGTACCGGCAGAGCATCTCCTGCTGCTGGTACGTGATGCTGCCGCAATCGACGTTCGCCAGAACGATGGCATCCGTATCCATCAGCATGGCCAGGTTGTCCGGCAGGCCGGCGGCGGGAACGTAGCGGATCTCCATGTCGGTGCCCTGCAACGCCCGCATCAGCACCTGCGCGGACTTGTTGTCCGCATCGACGACGGTGACATGGCCGGGCCCGGCCACGTACGTCATGGCGCTGGCGCGATTGTTCTCCGCAATCGCATCCTGCTTCGGGTCGTCCGGCATGAACACCGCCTCAAACTTGTGCATGCCTCGCGTGCCGACCGGGATGGAGACGGTCTTGACGTTTGTCCCTTCCTTCAACTCTACCGGCACGGCTATCTCAGGCGAGTCCGGCGCCAGGTCCACAGGCTTGTCGTTCAGGGTCAGCAGCAGTTTGCCCGTGACATCGGCGGTGCTGTTGAGAATAAATCGCAGGGAGACCGTCTGTCCGCTGCGGGCGTGAGGCGGGGCCACCAGACGCTTGAAGAGCGCCTCGCTCTCGTAGCGGTACTCCAGCGGCAGCACGTCGATGGGCACCTTGTTGGCCGCCGCGGTCCTCGCCGCCTCTTTCAGGTCCCCCTCCGTCTCGTTGCCCTCGCTGATTAAAAGGATGCGCGTGGCGGAATCCGGCGGGGCAATCGCCATGGCCATCTCGATGCCTGCCGCCAGCCGGCTTTGCTGGCCTGTGAGCGTCGTGTTGCGCCGGCGGACGCTCGTATCCATGGACGCCAGCCTGGAGATACTGGCGGCCTCGGCGATGTCCACGACCGCGAGCTGGTCCCCGCCCGTTCGGGCCTTCACCGCCTGGGTTAGAAAATCCAGGGCGGCTTCGCTCTTTTGCGAGGGGATGGACTGGCTGCGGTCCAGCACCGCAATCACCGTGGCGGTGCGGCTCTTTCGGACAAGCATCGGACGGGCCAGCAGGATGACCAGCAACAGGATCCCAATCGTGCGGAATACGATGGCCGCTGCCCGGCGTCCCGTCCCCAGCGCCGCCAGGTTCCGGCGAGCCACCCAGATCATCGGGACGATCACCAGGCCCAGCAGAAGCCACCAGGGCTGACCTAGATAGAATCCGTACGCGCTATTCACAGTTGCCACACCTGAATCCGATTGTTGCCGGCGTCGATCACGTAGGCCCGCCGATGCGAGTCCACCACCACGCTCCAGGGATACGCGAGCCGGCCCAGTTCCCGGCCGGCCTGCCCGTACACAGCCAGGCTCTCGCCCTGCGGATTGAACAACTGAATCCGATTGTTCCCATACTCACACACCACGATGGTCCCGTCAGGCAGCAGCGACAGGCCATAGGGGTAGCGAAGCTCACCCGGCCCGCGTCCGGCGGCGCCGAAGTATCCCATCAATTGGCCGTCGAGATTATACATTGCGATGCGGTGATTGCACGCATCCGCCACATACAGGCATCCCCTCGCCTCGTCAATGCACATGGCCGCGGGTCTGGAGAATTGCCCTTCTGCGTCGCCGGGCGAGCCGAAGGACGAGAGAAAATCGCCATTGGCTGTGAATATGCTGATGCGGTCGTTGCCGCCGTACTCGCTGACGAAGATCCGCCCGTCCGGCGAGAATGCGACATCCGTGGGATAGATGAAGCATCCGCCGTCTTCGCCGTATTTGCCGAACTCGCCGATGAGCCGGCCGTCGTGCGAGAAGATCGCGACGCGGTGGTAATGCGTGTCGGCGACGAAGAGCCGGCCGTCCTTGTGCACACTGATTCCCGTCGGTTTGCCCGCGTCGATCAGCGGCATCCGGATCACAGCGAGGCATTCTCCCTTTGGAGTCAGATGCTGAATCCGGCCGGTCTTGTCCACGACGAGAACCGATCCATCGCCGTCGAGGTCGATGGCCCTCGGATACAGAAACTCGCCGGGCCCGCCGCCGGTCTTGCCGAAAGCGTTCACCACTCTCGGCTCACCGCTGCCGCCGTCGTGCCCGCAGCCGGTGAGAACAAGGAGCGTTGTAAGCAGCAGGACTCCCATGTACGATCGAATCCGGCCGAGCCGCAGCAACGCGAATATGACACCGGCCAGGACGGCAAAGAGTGACACCAGTACCAGGCAGGAGGCGATGACCTGCTGGTCCCTTGCATAGTGCATCTGGTTGAGCAGCCGTTGCGCGAAATTCGGCAGGCCCGCCGGCAGAAGGACCATCGTCGCCGGCAGCTCCGTGATGCTGAGCATCATCACCAGCAGGAAGGTCCCGACCAGCACGGGCCACGTCCGTGGGAGGTGAACGTACCGCCATGCCGCCAGCGGTGAGGCCCCGTCGAGCGAAGCCATCGCCACAAGTCTCCGCCGATCAGGGTAGCGAGTCGACAGCAGCAGAATCAAGGCCACACCGGCAAAGCGCGAGGCCTGGCCCACCGAGACCATGAGCCAGCTCTGGCGCACATCCGGCGGCAAACCCGCGGCGATGGACAGCCTCAGCAGCGAGATGGCCAGCAGCGACGCGGGCAGAAACATCGCAAGGAATATGCCGGCGTGAATCACGAATCGCCCGACCGTCCTTCTGATGTCTTGTGATGCGCCGCCACGGGCCCGATCCGCCGTCCAAAGCAATCCGCTCAGGCCGATCATACATGCGAGGACTGCAGCACCACCAGCCGTCAGGAGGGACCACAGCAGGTCGTCAAGATGAAGGGTGATGAACTGTCGCAGCGGCTGCAAGGTCGTGACGTTGACGACCAGCAGAAACACGGGCGCTGCCCACGAGACAAGCATCAGAACTGCAAATACCGTCGCGTCAAGGACCCGCGATTCCGTTTTCATCGGCCGGAAGACGGGTGTTGCGGAAGTCCACTCATTCGACGCCCCGGCCAGAAATATCGACATCAGGAGGGCTACAATCGTCACCGGCCAGGCCGCTCTCGCGACGGGGGCCGCCGCGCCCGTGAGCTCGTACAGCACGGCAAGCTCCGTGCCGACAGTTTGGACGCCGGCCAGGTGAAACGTCGCGAACTCTGAGAGCGACAGAACGAAACATACGCCGAACGCCAGAAGAACCGTCCGCGAGAGCAGCGGGACAGTAATGTGGCGGAAGGCTTGAAAGCGGCTCGCATCCAGCAGAGCGTTCTGCCAGATGGAATGATCAATGCCGCGCCGGCCCTGCGCCAGAATCAATGCCGCCAGCGGCCAATACCAGCCGATGAGGACGCCTGTGGAGACCGCCGTGCCGACGAAGCGTGCCAGGGCAGGCGAGGACGCCAGTATCCGGCCGAGTTGCGTCGTCGGGCTCAGCAGCAGCGACCAGGCGTAATAGAGCACGTACTGCGGCAGGACCAGCGGCAGCAACAGGAGCAACAGAAGAGTGCCGCTATGCGTGCCGCCGGTTCCGAGCAATCGGCCCGGCAGCCAGCCCAACACGACGGAAACCGCGGCAATGATCCCGGCAAGAACAGCCGTGCGCAACAGGGAGGCGAACACAGGCCGGGCAAGCTCCGGCTGTGACTGCGACGATACCGCCGCAACGGCGAGAGCCAACAGGGGCAACGCGATGACGAACAGCCACAAGGCCAGACAGGCGGCTTTCATCAATCTGGTTGGTGCGGCCCCTGAGGTCACCGGAGAATCTCCCCTGCCGATTCAATCGCCGTGGGCAGAAAGTTCGCGATGCGCCCATAGTCCAGGTTCAGCGGACGTGGGATCACATATGTTGGATACTTTTGCGCCAGGGACGTATGAACCGGACTGTTGTGCGAATCGCTTTCAACCAGCAGTCGCTCAAGCTCCTCACTGAGCAGGAACTGCATCAGTTTCGCTGCGGCCTCGGGGTGCGGCCCGTCTTTGATCATCGCCGCTGTGTTGGGGATCGCCAGGGCCCCCTGGCCATTCTGATCGAGGAAGTTCAAGGCGACAGGCCAGCCGTTCCGCTGCCCGGCGTACACGTCATCGGTATCCGTGAAGCAGATATCCGCCTGGCCGGTAGCCACCATGCGCACGGCCGTGCTGTTGCCGGAGGCGACCCGTACCCCGTTGTCCTTCAGCCGCTGCAGGATCTCCTTCGCCCGCTGCGGCCCATAGTGCGCGAACCAGCTCGCGACATCCCCGCCCGTCGTCCCGAAGGCCGGCGACGCCATCACGAGACGCCCTTTCCACTTTGCGTCCAGGACATCCTCCAGCGACTTCGGGGCCTCCTGCGCCGATACCCTGTTCGTGTTGTAGCCGATGACGCGGGCCCGCAGAGCGAAGCCGTGCCAGAGCCCGTTCGGATCAGCGAGACCAGCCGGCCACGCCTCCGTGAACTCGGCCCGGTAAGGCGTCAGCAGCCCTTCGCGAGCCAATCGAACTGTATGAAAGACCTCGCCGGACCAGAAGACGTCCGCTGTCGGCGAACTCGCCTCCGCTCGGATCCGCTGCACGAGGCCGACCGTCTTGCTGGCCTCTGTATCATACCGGGCGAGGACCTTGATCCCGCTCTGCTGCTCGAATCCAGCGATGATGGGCTCAGCAACTGCCTGGTCCACTGAGCAATAGAGAACGACCTCCTGCCGCTGCGACCGATCCTTACAGGACAAGCCCGAGAACAGCAAGACGCAGATTATGGAAAGGAAGGCCAGGATCGTCACGGCCGCAGGACGGCCAATCCGCAATTTCCGTCTCATATTCTCGATTTGAAATCCTCTTGAGTGCCTATGGTTTCGGGGCCTGCTGCTCAAGCTGGCCAAAGTACTTCTTTACCGCATCCTCGTACTTGCGCGGAATCTGGTTCTCGCTGATGGCGTCGGCGGCGCGGGCCCGGCCGGCCTCAACCACCTCGGTAAAGTCACGGTGAGCCTCCCCCGTCACCTGCGTATCCTTGAAGTACCAGCCTGCAATGACAGGCCCCTGGTCGGACTTGCCGGTCACGCGGGCGGTCTTCGTGCCGAACTGGCCCTCGTCATCAGAGTCTCTCGGGCCGTATCCCTGTCCCGGCCCGCCCGAGCCTGATCCATATTGGTTGCGGTGGCCTTCCGCCCACGGCGACTGCCCCCCAATGCCCTCACACATGCCCTCGCCAAGACAGGCCATACAGTTGGACAGCTCGTTGAGCCCCGCCTGCAACTGCTGCATCTGCTGCTCCAGGGACTCGAGCGCATCCAGTTGCTCGATGGCCCCGGACAGCTCATCGCCGGAAAGCCCCCCCGCCCCTTCCCCGCAGGCAGCCATCGCCTGAGCCAATCCCGAGCATCTGCCGGCGGCGGCCTGGTTGGCGGCCATCTTCTGCAGGAGTTGCTCGATCTGCTCGGATTTGAGCCCCTGCTTCTGAAGCGTCTGGCGCAACTGCTGCTCGTTCATCTGCGCCAGTTTCTTGTCAAGGCCGAGTTTCTCCATCTCCTCCTCCAGCTCCCGCTGCTGGGTCGAGAGCTTCTGCAATTCCTTGGCCAGTTGCTGCAACTGCTCCGACATTTGCTTTCGCTGCTGATCGGAGAGAGCTCCTTCGGTCAACTGCTTCTGCAACTGTCTCATGAGGTTGGCCGCCTGGGAGAAGTCGCCTTTGGCCAGGGCCATTCGAATCTGCTGCGAGAATGGCTCCGACGAGCCGTGCAACTGCTTGAGCATCCGCTGCAGGATATCCCCAACCTGCATCTCGGCTTCGCCCTGCATCTGCTTGATCTTCTCCGAGAGATCGCCCAGCGCCTTGATGGCCTCCCGCTTGAGTTCCTGCGGGTCGCCCGCCTTCGCAAGTTCCTCAAGCTTCTTCAAGTCCTCCGCTAACGAGGGATCATCCAGCTTCTGCATGACGATCTTCACCGGCTCCAACGCGTCGCTGACATCCTTCTGGGTCTCTTCGAGTTGTTTGGCCTGCTCCTGTTGCTTGTCCTTTTCCCTCATAAAACCGAGAAGGTCCTGCTGCGGCATGTAGAGTAGCGCAATAGCAACCACCCAGATTCCCGCACTATAGCCCCAACTACGGGTCAAGCCGATGGGGAAGTGCCCGTGCAAGTCAGCCCGCTGAATCGCTTGCATCGACTCAGCGCAGGCTGCCTTGGCGAATGGTTCGTCGCAATTGACCAGCGCCAGCGTGGTGCTGAATCGCTCGTGCAGTTTCAGTCGCTCATCAAGCAGCAAAGAGGCCTGCATCCGGCTCGGCAAGCCTAAGAACCAGAGAAGGAGTACGACTCCTGCCATTGCGGCCCAAAACGCCCAGATAGCCCATGCCGCCAGGACAAAGACAGCAAAGAGCTGCTGAGTCAATATAGCTAAGGCGGCCACACCGCCGCCGACCGCCAAGACCCGTCCCGCGTGGCGCAGGAACAGATTGATGCTGCAGCGAATCCGAACAGCCCTGACCTTCTGCCGAAATGACTTTGTGAGAGACATGATGCGCTCTCCTATCGAGACACCGCGATCCTGCTTCACCCTTCAGGGTAAGTTTCCGGCCTTTTGTGAATCCCACATCTACTATGACGCCCGATGCTCACAATCGTTACTACCGGCCAACGATTTCTCCGCGACATCCACGACTGGACGCCACAAACCTTTCCACCCAGCCATTATACCCCGCCCTCTCGGCGCAGAATAGGGTTTTCCCCGCCCGTCCAAGGCTATCGCATCTAAATTGGCCAGCCGCGATTCCTTGTTCAGAAACGCAGGTTGGTTCAGGTGATTGACGACCGCAATGTCAGGTTGGCCACCATCCGATCAGCGTTTTCGGGGCCAAGAGGGCCAGCTCGAATTTAGATGCGATAGCCCTGCCCGCCCGTCTATGTAACATCGGCTATCTCAGGAGCCTCACCCAAAGTGGATCTCTGCAGGTCATACCGAGGATGTTCCGGAGGGAAGACCGGTGACGTAAACATGGAGGCGTGAGTTTCTCGGTCAGATGGCAGCTACGACACCAAGCGCAACGGCGGAGGCGAGTGCCAACAACAGCACTTCCTCCGCACCATGCGTCTTTCCGAGCGGCTCACCAGATTCGCCATGCGGACGCGGCTGTCCGTCACGAGGGAAGGGTCAGCCACGCAGGCGGCGGATCACTACCCCGGCCACGCCAAGTATCACGAGCGGCAGCGAGGCG
Source organism: Sedimentisphaerales bacterium (assembly GCA_963708075.1). Taxonomy (GTDB): domain Bacteria; phylum Planctomycetota; class Phycisphaerae; order Sedimentisphaerales; family Anaerobacaceae; genus PLanc-01. The sequence continues at coordinate 289,361 of OY970194.1, read as the reverse complement.
GGTACCGGGATAACGGGACACGGTCCCGGCGGGATGGTGTCCCGGGTGAAGGCTCTGTACGTCACTCCTCCCTGGGAGAAATTGTAGAAAGCCAGCCGGCCGTCGGGGAAGTCCCCGCTGATATCCAGTTCGAGTGTATCGTCCACGAAAACCTGGAGCCTGTCTTCCTCGACGAGGAACTGGAAGTCGTACTCCACGCCCGCTACCCACCCTGTGCTGCCGAGGGTGGCGCCACGAGCAAGTTCGGTAACACCACCGGACGGATCATCAGCGAAATCCGTGTGGCCCCAGAACTCATCGGCGGTCGGAATGCCCGTGACCCGCGAAACCGCGAGCCCCTCGACGGCGGTGGTGCCCGGCGTGGTGGACAGGCCGTCGAAATCGAAGAATTGTGTCGCCCCTTTCCAATCCACCAGCAGATAATCGGCGGCTGCATTGCTTGTATCGCCGGGCTGGAAACCGAAGGCAAAACCGATGTAGTCGTCGTCACCATTGGCCACGCTCACGCTGCCCCGCACATCGGAGCCCCGGACGTTGAAGTTGCTGTAGAAGAGCGTGGGCTGACCGTTAGCGACCTGGGTCACCGACTGGCCGGAAGAATTGACCGTCCATGCGCCGGCCGGGAAGCCCGTGACCGCCGGATAGGATTCCGCCGTCCAGAGGTTCAGATCGACCTGGACCGCGAAGGCGGCCGAGGTGATGAGCAACGAAACGACAATCCCTGTGGCACTCCTTTTTATGGCCTTCATCGTCTACCTCCTTGTGAAATCAAACACCCGCAGATCAATGCAACACCAGGCACATCTGTGCTCTGGCTGAAATCCCGATCTCTCCGGCGAGAACCGCCCGTCTACCCGACATCCCAAGAAGATGTATTTCGAGACTATCTTTCGCCGGCAGCGTGTGTCAAACAGGAATTGCAGCATGGTGGGTCATCAATTCTGTGGACACGGACCTGGATGACGCCACCACTCAGCGAGTGGGGGACTCTGGGCTGAACACATGCGCTGGACCTAGCGGGCCCAGGATTGTGCGAATTTCGAGAAGTCGCGCAGATCGATTATTCCGTCGGCATTGAGATCGCGGCCTGCACACCAGCCGGTGGTCCAGGATACCTGATCGTTAAGCCAGTGTTGCAGGAAGACCCTCAGGTCAAACGAATCGACATCCGTATCCATATCGAGGTCCGGAGTCGTGGTGATCAGGCCGATGCCCCAGGGACCATCCAGGTCCTCCGTTGCCAGCGCACGCACGTCGTTGTCATCCATTGAGCCACAATAGACACCGGGCCGGTCGGTGTCGGTCCAGTAGAGCATCCCGCCGTGAATGTCCAAGGCCAGGTAATAGGGCTGAGACAAACCCGTCAGAAGGGTCTCGACCTCTCCCCGCTCCAGGTCCAGCCTCTGGATGAGTCCCGCCGTCTGATCCGTCCAGTACAGATGGCCCGCACCTGCATGCAGGGCAAGGTCGGCGGGAAAGGTCAATCCGGAAACCAGGGCCTTGATGTCCGTGCCATCCAGGCGGGCGCTGTAGATCACCCCCATATCCGCCCAATACAGCCGGTTGCGGAGCCGATCTATCGCAAGACCATAAGGTTGCTGCAGGCCTTGCTCCCGAGTCAACAGCGTCATCACCGATCCGCCGGCCAGGAACCGGCGCTGAATCAAACCACGATCCTTGTCCGTCCAATATACCGAGCCGGTCAGATCTGGATCGTTGGGCTCGGCCTGAGTCCACTGCCACCAAAACTCGGCGGAATTGGGGTCGGCGGCAAGATTCGCGTCCTCCACCCCCCCTGCCACGGGACAGAGGGACCACGCAGTTACTACCAGGAAGCAAACCACGATGGACCGGCACATGTCGGAATGAATCGTGCTTTTCCTCATCGTTTCCTCCCTTCAATGTATCCCGCAAAGCCCCTGCCAATCCCCAACTCGGCTCCGCACGAAATCCGGGATGCGACATCCAAGTCCCGGAAAACCACGGGTCCCGGGCTACTGTAGCTTTCCATCACTAAAGAACACGACGCATAGCCCCGGAATCCGTTCCAATATTATAACGAGAGCTGTCCGGAATACATAGGATCATCGGGTATTGAGTCGGAGGTACCCTCGCCGAAGCGAGCTGCGCACCACAGGCGGCTCGTGCATTCTGCCTCGCTGTTCACTGTCGTTTTTCCCTTGCCTCAGGCGGGAATCCCGGCTACAATCGGGATGGAGATTTGAAGGAGATAGCCATCGTATCCTGGAACTGCCACGGAGCGCGTGAAGTGTGCAGGTCGGGCTGTCTTTTGACTATGAGGACGCGGAGTCGGAGGACAAAAGGATGGATAGAACCGCGCACGCCTATTTGTTCCCGGTGGCGTGGACTGCATTGCTGATGATCGTATCCGTCAGGCCGGCCGGCGCCATGCTGGTCACGGTCGATGCGGACACGGGGACGTTGTATAGCATCGATCCCGAGACGGCGGCAGCAACCCGCATCGGGCATACCGGGCTGGACGAGAACGACATCGTGGCGGGTCTGGCCTACGACCCCGCCGGCGACATACTGTACGCAACCACGACGCGCACCGACAAACTGTGCTCCATCGACTACACCACAGGGCAAGCCACCCTTATCGGCGAGTTGGGCATCAGCCTCATGCACGGCTTGGCGTACGACCCTTGTACGGCGGGACTTCTCGGGACATTCGGCGTGTCCAAAGGGGATGGACTCTACTCGATTGATGTCACTACCGGCGCCGCCACGCTCATCGGCCACATCGGCTTCTTCCACGACGACCATCGAAACGCCGTTCACGGGCTGGCCGAGCATCCGGAAACCCACACGCTCTATGGCATCGTGGCTGGCCCGGCATTCAACTGGTCCGCTCTGATTGAGATCGACAAGGAAACCGGACGAGGCACGCAGATCGCTCTGCTAAGCGTCGGCTTCGCAGGACTCGCCTTCGATGTGGAGACGGAGGTGCTTTACGGCATTGACAACGCGACATCCAGCCTGTACACGATCGACATCCGCACGGGCGTAAAGACGCGCATCGGCCCCACAGGCCTCGGCAATCCCCTCGGCCTGGAGGACATCGCGCCCATCCCCGAGCCAGCCACATTGGGCCTGCTCGCCCTCGGCATCCTGGTCCTGCGCCGAAGGCCTGCCAAGGGCAATCGTACGTGAGGTGATCGACTTACCGAGGGCGACCATGGATGAGAACACGATGACGTTGAAGGCGAGGGGACGCCTCGGGCTGCTGATCGCGTGCGTGATGACAGGCGTGTCCATATTCGTCGCATTGCCACACACTAGAACCGGCTCTATAGATCCCGTGGAGGCGATGCTGATTGGTCCGGCCGCTGCCGGCTTCATGCTCGGGGTTTTCATTGCCGCAGGCGTGGGCGCAGAGATGGACTTGGTTCTGGTATGCACGCTCTGCACATCGGTGATTGGCTGGTATTCGCTGTTTGTGTGTATCTTCATGCCGGGACGATATCCCCTGACACGCCAGAAGTTGTTCTGGGGCTTAGTCCTGTTCTTGACGTGGGCGCCTGCCGTGTTCATTGCCATCGCCATAGCAACAGGCATCCACGTTGGTTCATCGATGTAAGAGGCACACGGGCAATCCTATAGGCATTGCCCTATCTTGCAGCCCGTGTACTCATGAATTCGTTCACCGAATCAGGATGTTGCATCGTGCTCACCTTCGGTATTCCTTGCTCTTTCGCGGTGGATGGACGCGGTGGGACGTGATAGACTATGGCGTTTTCTGCAGGAGAAACGTTGATGTCTGGATCGATGTCGCTTGACGATATCCTTGAGGGTCGCGACGAGAGCATATATGACGTGGCTACTCGCGCCGGGTCCGGCGGGCGAACTGCCGCTGGCAAGTGATTTTCTCGGCGGTGCGCCGAGCGGCGATCTATTTGGCATGATCCAGGATGTCGGCATGGGGTGGGAACCTTCGCGGGTGAACGCCGATGCATTCCTGCTGTTGAGCCACCAGGGCGGGATTCGGGGGGCGGACGGCAGGCCCGTCGCCCTCGGGTATCACTCGGGGCATTACGAGCTCGGGCTGCTGATGGAGGCTGCGGCGAAAGAATTCACGGCCCTCGGCTGCATGCCGTTTGCCGCCTGCTGCACGGACCCGTGCGACGGGCGGACCCAGGGCACGCCGGGAATGATGGACAGCCTCGCCTACCGCAACGACGCGGCGAGCATCTACCGGCGGCTGATCCGAAGCCTGCCGGGACGAAAAGGCGTGCTCGGCGTCGCGACCTGCGACAAGTCCCTGCCGGCGATGATGATGGCGCTGGCTTCGATGCACGACCTGCCGGTCGCCATCGTGCCGGGTGGAGTGACGCTGCCGCCGAGCGAGGGCGAGGACCTCGGAACTGTTCAATCCATCGGAGCGAGATTCGCCCGGGGCGAGGTGACGCTCGAATACGCGCGGCAGATGGCGTGTCGCGCATGCGCCGGCGCCGGCGGCGGGTGCCAGTTCCTCGGCACAGCGGCGACTGCCCAAGTAGTCGCGGAGGCCCTCGGCTTGACGTTGCCGCACGCGGCGCTTGCCCCCTCCGGACAGGCGATCTGGCTGGACATTGCCCGGCGTTCAGCCCGCGCCCTGCTGCGGATGTCGCAACAGAACTTGACAGCCGGAAAGATACTGACAAACGCATCACTGCGCAACGCGATGGTGACATTCGCCGCTTTTGGCGGGTCCACGAATCTGCTGCTGCATATTCCTGCGATCGCGCACGCGGCGGGCCTGGACCGCCCTGCTATCGACGATTGGAACACCGTCAATCGAAAGACGCCCCGGCTTGTGGATGTCCTGCCCAACGGTCCGGTCGGACATCCGACCGTCCGCGCCTATCTCGCCGGCGGCGTGCCGGAAGTGATGCTCTATCTGCGGGCAATGGACCTGTTGGAACTCGATGCACTGACCATCTCCGGCGAGAGCCTCGGGCGAACGCTCGACTGGTGGGAACACTCGGACCGGCGCAAACGCCTTCGCGAGATTCTGTTCCGCAAGGACGGCGTCGATCCCGATGATGTGATCATGCCACCGCAAAGGGCACGGGATCGCGGTCTGACGGGCACGATCGCGATCTGCCAGGGCAATCTCGCACCACAGGGCTCGGTCATCAAGAGCACCGCCATCGACCCATCGCTGGTGGATGCGGACGGCGTGTACCGTAAGACCGGCCCGGCTCGCGTGTTCATCGGCGAGCGGGCGGGCATCCAGGCGATCAGAAATGGCGACGTCCGCGCCGGCGATATCATGGTCGTGATCTGTGCCGGGCCGCTGGGCAGCGGGATGGAGGAAACGCTCCAGGTCACGGGCGCATTGAAAGCCCTCTCCTGGGGCAAGCACGTTGCGGTGATCACGGACGGCCGCTTCAGCGGCGTCAGCACGGGCGCCTGCATCGGCCACGTCGGACCCGAAGCCCTTGCCGGCGGGCCCATCGGTAAAGTCCTCCATGGCGATATCCTCCGGATCGTCATCGACCGCAATCGGCTGGAGGGAAGCATCGATCTGATTGGTGAGGCGGATACCCCGGCCGACAAACAGGGCCCGCAACTCGGCAGCAAGCTGTTGGCGAAACGCCGGTCCCGACCTGATCTGATGCCTTACCCGGACCTGCCCGACGATACGCGTCTGTGGGCCGCCCTGCAGGAAATCAGCGGCGGCACCTGGGCAGGTTGCGTCTTCGATACGGCACGGATTCTCCGCACTTTGGAGGCAGGCAAGCGTACTCTATCTCGCCGGAAGGCGGACAAATAATCGCGTGTACGCGTGAGGAAATCTCATGAACGACAACAAGCAGAAGCTGTCGGGCGTGTTTGCACCGGTCGTCACGCCGTTCGTGGGCGATGTGCCCGATCTCGACGCCCTCGCCTACAACCTGGCCCGGCTTCGCAAGACCAATCTCACGGGCTTTCTCGCGCTCGGCTCCAACGGCGAGTACAAAAGCCTGACGGACGAGGAGCGACTGCTGGTCCTGGATGTCTTCACTCAGGAGAAGGGTGACAAGATCGTGATGGTCGGCACGGGGTGCGAATCGACGAGAGAGACCATCGAGAAATCGCATATCGTCGCCCAGATGGGTTTCGATTACGCAAGCATCCTGACTCCCCATTACTTTCCCAAACTGATGGACGGCTCTGCGCTGGTGCGCTACTACGAGAGGATCGCCGAGGCGGTCCTGGTGCCCGTGCTGCTGTACAATGCCCCGCAGTTTGCCGCGGGCGTGCAGATCCCGTCGAAGACCGTGGCCGAGCTTTCCAAGCACAGGAATATCGCGGGCATGAAGGACTCCTCGGCCGCGGGACCCGCCCGATTCCTTGCCGAAGTGAATCCCGAGGACGATTTCTCCATCCTCGCCGGCTCGATGAGCTTCTTCTATTCGTCGCTCCATCTGGGCGTAACAGGCGGGGTCCTTTCGCTTGCCAACGTTGTGCCGGAAGCCTGCGTGGAGCTTTATGAGCTGTTTACGCAAGGCCAATATGAGCGGGCGAGGGACATGAGCGCCGGGCTCATCCGGCTCAACCAGGCGATCTCGGGAACCTGGGGCGTGGCGGGCGTCAAGGCGGCCATGGATATCGTCGGGCTCAAGGGTGGCCGGCCCCGCGAGCCCCTGATGCCGGTCCCGGATGAGGCCGTTTCGCAGATCCGGCAGGTCCTGATCGCGGAAGGTTTTGTGGTCGCCTGAGGTTGGAGTAGTGGACATCATGTTGGTCCTGGGCGTGGATATCGGCACGACGAGCATGAAGATGGGCGTCTTCCGCCTGACCGATGATGCTCTGGAACCCGTCCGCCAATTCTCGCAGGGCTACGCGATCAACGTGTACAACGACGGCCTGTGCGGCGATATCGAGCAACACAAGTGGAAGGAGGCGTTCATCGCCGGATGCCGGGCCATGGAGGACCTCGTCCGCGACGTGGAAGTGATCTCCCTGTCGGGCACGACGCCGGGTCTGACCGCTATGGCCGCCGACGGCACGGCCCTGTACCCGGCGATCCTCATGCTCGATCAGCGCTCCCGCAGCCAGGCCCGGAGAATCATCGACACGATCGGCCTGGACCGCCTGCTCGAAATCACCGCGAATATGCCCGTCGCAGGCGGCTGCTCGCTCGCCGGCATCCTCTGGCTCCAGGAGAACCATCCGGACCTGTTCCGCAAAACCCACAAGTTCGGCCACTCGAACACCTACCTCGCCCACTGGCTCACCGGCGCTTACGCCATCGATCCATCCTCCGCCTCGCTCACCGCCCTGTACAACACGACGCGAAACGATCTCACATGGAATGAGGAGATCGCCCGCGTCTTTGATTTGTCGCTCGACAGGCTGCCGCAGATTGTGCCCGCCTGGCAGAGTGTCGGCAAGGTCAGCCCGTCGCTCGCCAAAGAGCTGGGCCTGAGAAGAGAGCCGGACGTGCTGATCGGCGGCAACGACGCCGTGCTGGCCGCCTACTCCGTCGGCATCCGGGACCCCGGTGACATCATCAACGTCAACGGCACGTGCGAGATCAGCCTCGTCTGCCTGCCCCGCTGCCTGCCTTCGCTCAACTACAACATCCGCGCCCACGTCCTGCCCGGCCGCTGGCTGACGCTGCACGTGATGAACGCCGGCGGCAAGGCCCTCGAATGGTTCAAGAGCGTCTTCTGCAGCGAGCTGACCGACGACGATTTCTACAACGACTTCCTGCCTCGCGCCGTCGATGCCTGGCTCGACCGTGACAGCGGCGTGACCTGCGTCCCCTACCTGATGGGCTCGCGCTACTCGCTGGAGCCGCTCAAGGCCGAGTTACAGGGCCTGACCCAGACCACCACCCGGGAGGAAATCCTCGCCGCCATCGTCCGCGGCCTGTGCCAATACCAGAAGAACCACCTCGATGAGATCGAGCGCCAGATCCCTCTGCGTGACACGATCCACGTCACCGGCGGCGCCCTCAACCCCGCCCTGATCCGCGCCAAACAAAAGTGGATGCGCCCCGCCCGCTACGTCCCCGAGCAGGACTCCTCCACCAAAGGCGCCGCCCTCCTCGCCCGCCTCCACCTTCAAGGGCTCTGACAGCCGCCCTCCCGAGGTCGTCGTCAGAAGCAAGCGTCGTGTTACGCTTACGCTTGCATAAGCATTCTCTCTCGTGTAGTTTACGTGCGCTGGTGCAGCAGAGAAGACAGAATGTCCTTGTCAACTATACGCGTGACTTTCTCCTTGTGGAAGGGGCCTTATGAAGAAGTCACAATATGGTGCGTGCGGGCTTTATTGCGGGGCTTGCGGGGCGACGGATTGCGGCGGCTGCCGCAGCGACCAGGTCGATGAGACAGTAACGAAATGCAGGTTCCGACGATGCTCGCGGGAGAAGACCGTCGAGTTCTGCTGCTTTTGCGGCGAGGCCCCGTGCAAGGATCTTTCCGCGTTCATGCATGACGAATGGCCGCACCACTGGACCATGGAGCCGAACCTGGAATATATCAAGCAGCACGGCAAACAGGCGTGGCTGGGGGCGCAGGAGAAACAATGGTCCTGCAAGAGCTGCGGAGCTCAGATCTTCTGGTATCAGAAGTCCTGCACCTGCGGCCAATCCCTGGAGGCATGGGACTTGCCAACATCATAGGTCAAATAGGGAGGGACGGACCGCTCGAACCCAAACGCGAAGAATCGCGTTTGGGGAGTTTTTCGCATTGCGGCCTCCAGCATGGTTCAGGCTACCGCCTGATTCAAGCCATCCTTTGCAGCCAATGCGTGCCGTCAATCATGCTGGTGGCCCAACGCGCAAAACTCCCGGCCCGAAGGGCCGGAACCACCGGGCTATCCAATAGATTTCTGGATTCCCGCCTTCGCGGGAATGATGTGGGAGTGACACCCGCCCGTACTTCGTTCCACCATGAGTTCTTGGACCAGCTACCCGCGATAGGCGGGGTCCAGGCGCAGCAAAACCCTGTGGCCGATGCGGTAGGAGCCGTAGGTCATGAAGAACGCGGCCAGGACGTCGATGCTGTAGTGGACGTGCATCGCCAGGACGACGAAGCCCATCACAAGGGAGCCGGCGAGAAACGCGTAGCGCAGCCAGCTTCGCCGGAACAGGTAGAAGCCGAGGAACGGCATGGCCGTATGGCCCGAGAAGAACATGTCGTTCTCGAAGTAGAGGCTCCGGAAGAACCACGGATAGTTCACGGAGACGGCGCCGGCCGGGGTCTCCATGTGCGTGAAGATCATGAACAGGGACCGCACGACCAGAAGAAGACTGAACTGGAACGCCACTACGTGGATCGTTCGCATGCGGAACACTATAGGGAACAGGAACATGGAAGCGATGAGGGACACATAGCCGTAGATGAAAAGGAAGCTCAGATCGATGGGTGCGAAGAGGTCCAGAATGAGGTCCGGCACCTTCACGCTCTTCATGGTGTGCACGTACATGCCGCAGACGTAGTCAAAGCCCAGGCCGACCGCGATGCAGACCAGGGACAGCGCGATGAGGCGCTTGCACGCCAGCACTTCCGTGGCCCACTGGCGCAACCCTTCGCGCACCCGCTCTCCCAATGGCCCGACCGGCCTGCCCTGCTCAGCCGGTCGCAACACCGGTCTCCGTATCGGTATCGTGGACTGTCCCGCCATCGTCATATCAGCACCTTTATCATGTATCCCGCCCTTTTCAGCCAGTGACCCGCGGTTCGTATGACACGCCGAACCAGGATCCGCTCGATTCCTTCGAGCACAGCGTCACCACCTTTAGCAATTCGCACGGCACCGGTCAAGCAATTTGCGGCAAGAATCGTAAGCCGCACCTTGCCGGGGAACCTATTCCCCTGCCCCGGAAAGTCAGGCCGCGATTGGCGGACCGGGGCAGCCTACAGTCTGTATCCCGCGGCCTCCAGCCTGCCGGCGAGCCAGGATGGCGGCGGACAAAGCGACGAAACAGCGGGATTGAAGGCCGAGGACAGAGGACTGACCCTGGCGGGAGCGGGAAGCAGCGAAGAGGGAAAGCCGCCCCCGATCTGCGGCTTTGGATTTGGCGCTACGCCGTCCGGCTTGCCGCCTGCGTTTTCCCTGATTTTGGCATACGCCAATTCCTGACCGATCGTGGAATACTGATACGCCTTATCCAACTCGGTCGGCCCCGGTGTGACGAGAGTGCCCGGCGGGAAAGGCGAGACCGGTTGCGCTACTGCAACGGTGCTGAGGAGAGCCAGGACTGCTGCGACATGCATCCCTACAATCCGTGTAGACATGAGCCGATCTCCTGAATCCGGTTGTGAGCTGCCAGCTCTCAGGTTGGCAAGATGGGCAGCTTACCGCCCATACTGATGGAACTGCTTCAACTCCACACTCGATCCGAACACCCAGGACCCGTGCCTGCCACACGGCTCCATTCAATAGCGATTATAGCATTGGCCCCCGCCCGTGCAACGACAATGTGTGCGGCTTCTTACGCATACCCCACCTGGATTTTGCGGTCCGTAACCGCATGACAACGGATTGGGTTCCCGGTATCATGTCCTCGCAGGGACGACCCCGGTGGATGAAACTCTGTATGTGGCGAGGAGAATGGGCATGACCGATTGCGTTGACAGCAGAGCAGGTGCGGCCCCGATGCCCTCGGCATCAAGCCTCGACAAGCGAATCAAGACATTGCGCCGCCTCACATGGGCGATTGTTCTATCGAGCGCCTTGGGTGCTGCGTTCTACATCTCAACCGCGGTACTTGTGGCCGATATGTCCGAACCATGGACACTCGTTGGGCCCCCGCTTGTGCTATTGGCGGGCGTGCTTCTGCTCGTCGGCCTGGATCCCCTCTTGGGCAGCATTGCCGCTGTGAATGCGATCAGCGTCCTGCGTTTGGCGCGAGGCACGCACGAGAGCTGTCCTATGGCCGGAACGACCATCTCACGTCTGGCGGCAGGCTCATCGTTGGCACTCCTGGTACCTGCTTGCCTGGCAATCCCTCTTGCCTCGCTGGCTCTCAGGGCAGCCCCTGAGAACGTACCCTATATGCCGTTCGTCCTACCGGGTTTGATCCTGTCGGGCATCTTTGCTCTTGTTCTTGGATTCCTGGCCTGGCGGCCTCCCAGGAACTGCCGACTCCAGGCAGGCACAAGCTGGTTAGGCGGCGTGAGCATGTGCCTGTCGGGCATCTGGGCCGCTGCTCTGATAGGCAGCGTGTCTTACTTGTGGCTGACCGGCAGATCGCCCTGCAGCGGATTCCCGGGGCTTTCCAAGGCCGACATGGCGTCACCTGCTCAAGTCAGAGGGGTTGTTCAGGGGAACACGACGTTTGCGTTGGACCTCTACCAGCAGCTTCGCAAAGCGGAGGGGAATCTGTTCTTCTCGCCGTACAGCCTTTCGACGGCCCTGGCGATGGTGTACGCCGGAGCGAAAGACGCCACGCGGCAACAGATGGCGCAGGTCCTGCATTTCCCTCCAGACCAGGATCAGCCGCATCCAGCCTTCGCCCAACTACAGGCACACTTGGCGAGTCTGCAGAGGGCCGGCGACATCACAATAGGCATGGCCAATTCGCTCTGGGTACAGGACGGATACTCGCTCCTGCAGGAGTACCTGACGTTGGTGAAGCAGCACTACGGCGTTTCCGTCACCCCGCTTGACTACCGCGACCGCCAGCAGGCGTGCAAGAACATCAATGAATGGGTCGAGCAGAAGACAAACGGCAAGATCATGGATATCCTTGAGCCAAGCGCCCTGAATGAGCTTACAAGGCTCATACTGGTCGATGCCATCTACTTCAAAGGCTCGTGGCAGACCTCGTTCAACACTCGCTTTACAGGGAGCCTGCCGTTTCATATCACAACTTCGAGGTCGGTGAACGCGCCGACGATGACAGGCACTCTGAAGGCCAGGTACAGCCAGACAAAGTCACTGCAGATCCTGGAACTGGCGTACGTCGGAGGTAGTACCTCCATGCTCGTGCTCCTGCCGGACAAGATCGATGGCCTGAGTGACCTGGAGGCAAGCCTGTCCCCGGAAAACCTGACAGAGTGGAGGTCCGGACTGAGGGAGACAAAAGTCGCGGTCTTCCTGCCCAAGTTCACCATGACTTCTCAGCACCAACTGGATCAGACGCTCCAGGTCATGGGCATGACAGATGCCTTCAAGATGTGGCAGGCCAACCTTGCGGGAATGACAGGCGAACCTGATCTGCACATCAGTGCCGTGATTCAGAAAGCGTACGTGGAAGTGAACGAGGAAGGGACTGAGGCTACCGCCGCGACAACCATGATTGGGTCAACGAAATCAAGAGGATTCAGGCCTCCAAGAGAACCGCCCACGTTCCGAGCCGATCATCCTTTCCTGTTCCTCATCCAGGAGAATCACACGGGAAGTATCCTGTTCATGGGCAGAGTAACTGATCCTACGGACAAAACGCTATGAATCTGCAAGCCTTGTGTCACAGCATTGTTTTCGTGCTGGCATTACCTCTGAGCACCGGGACCTGTGGCCCGGCCGAGTCGCCGGCTGGTGTCCCCGATTCACGTGCGGTGCTGTTCGATGGCGCGAAGGCAAATCATGACCCTAACAGGGTCGTGAAGGTGGCCGTACTGCAGGCCGGAACGGAGCACGACAGAAATGGCAATCCAGGTTGCGAGGCTAACTTCAACCTGTTTGCGGGGCTGGCCCGCGAGGCGGCGAAGGCCAAGCCCGATCTGATCGTCTTTCCGGAGTATGCCATCTCCGGCTGGCCCTACCCCGAAGAGAAGATCATCAATGGCCTGGCCGAATTCGTCCCCGGCGATGGATCGTGGTATTCGCGGTACAAGGCGCTGACGACTGAGACTCAGACCGCCATCCTGGGCTGGCTGGTCGAGAAGGAGGCCGACAGGCTCTATAACTGCTCGTTCCTCCTGGCTCCCGACGGTCGCTTCGTCGGCAAGTATCGCAAGGTACACGCCAATCTTGGCGAGCAGACATGGTGGGGCTGGTCGCAGGGCGAGTCACTCAAGCCCATCGAGTATGACGGCGTCAGGTATGGCATCAGCATCTGTTCGGACATGTGGTTCCCGGAGACTGTCCGCTGCGAGGAATTGCTCGGCGCGCACGTGATCCTGCACCAATCCATCGCGGACGACATGGGCCACATCGTCCCGACCCGCGCGTTCGACAGCGGGATGCCCATCGTGATGACCATCTTTCGCGGGGGCTCGTATGCCGTCGATGCACAGGGCAAACTGCTGAGCAAACTCCCCGCCGAGAAGCCGGGCTGGCGGATCTTCTCGCTCCAGCCGTTCAAGCCGCAACTCGATCGCAAGTACGGCGGGCTCTGGGTCCCCAAGCTGGGCCAGCAGAACGTGCGTAACGTCGAGGCTTACGGGATTCTCGTGGACCCGAACACGCGGCCGCCCTGGACGCGGGTCTTTCTCGACAACGAGGGCCGCCCGCAAACCCGGGAACAACTCCTCAAACTGTTCAAGGGACGTTATGATCGCAAGGACCCTGACGTAAACAGACAACCATAGGATCGGAGAAGCACGATGCATCCCCTGAAGATCATGAATCATGAAGTTACAGTACGCATCTGGGTCCTTCTCGTCGCCTTCGCCGGTGTCGGGTGCTCCGCCGCTAGCGCCGCTCATGTGCCGGCGGGAGGGAACACCCTGGTCAAGTTCCCCGAGCCCTGGGCGTCGTCCTATCGGGTCGATCCGAATTACCCCTTTCAGCTCGTCAATGCCGAGGGGCGGCATCTGTTCATCCTCAATAAGACCGCCTGGCTCTATTTTGGCTGCAAGCGTCCGGAAGCGGTGCTCGACCGAGCCGGCCGGCAGGGAGTCAACGTCCTTCGCGTGAGCCTGGAGGGACAATACTACTACGAGACAGCGGGGATCGAGTTGTGGCCTTGGGGAGGCAGCCGCGATGCACCCGTGTGGTCGCAGTTCAACGAAGCGTACTGGGATGAGGTGGAGCGGCGGATTCGCATGGCCGGCGAGAAAGGCATCGGCTTCGACGTCGTGCTCTACTGCACGCTCAGGCTCTCGCCGGATCAGATCGAATCTCAGCGGCCATACTGGGCCCAGACCTTGCAGCGGCTCGGCAAATACGCCAACATCCTGACGTGGGAGATCGCCAACGAGTACCTCGGCAACGAGGCGTTTCAGAAGGCCGTGGCGGAGTACTTCCGGGAGAACGACCCGTACGGCCGGCCCGTGTGCACCTCCGACGGCACGACCGATGACGCCGCCTGGCCCGACCGGACTTGGCTGGACCTGGCTATCAATCACACCTGCACCTCGTCCAGCGAAAGTCATGACCTGAAGAACTGGTACCTTGCGCTGGCCCGCAACACGCGGTCGCACGGCAAGCCCGCATGGTGCAACGAGTCCGGCCGGGAGAATCGGCACGGCAACAATGACGGCGTCCACCGGCGAAAACAGGGCTGGTTATGGTGCTCGGCCGGGTGCTTCTGGACGTGGCACTCGTGGGACGGCTGCGAGGGAATCGACGCGACGGACTACAAGGCCCCCGGCGAGGAGTTCCTCCGGCCCATGGCGGATTTCCTCCGGGCCCTGCCCTTCTGGCAACTGAATCCCAACTACACCGCTCTGACAGTTGACGACCCGTCTCTCGTCTGGGCGACGCTGGCCCACCCGGACCGCTCGACAGCGGTCCTGTACCTGTGCACGCGAGCCACCGGCCAAGCCGTCACGGGGGCGACCGCCCAGATTCGCCTTCCCCCCGGCGGCTATCGCATCACCTTCCAGCGGCCCGCCGACCTCACTGTCCTCAGTACGCGGGAACATCGATCCGAGGGACTGCATCAGGTCGACAAAATCGTCCTGCCGGCCTTCACAGACGATATTATCATAACGCTTCGTAGCGTGCAGTCCTTCCGCTGATATATGCAAATGAAGAGTTGGGAAAGGGCTGGAATATGCACCTATTGGTGTTGAGCATCGTGTGTATTGCATGCACAGGCCTGGCAATGGCGAAAGAGGCCCCATCGAAGGCGGTGTCCCATCGCAAACAGGCATTGGAGATCGCGGCGTTCGACCGGCAGCGTATCCTCAAGCTGGCCGATCAGGCCCTTGGCGCCGCGCCGATTTCGATCACGCAATTCCCCGCCAGGCTCAGTGAAGGCGGCCCGCACGATTTCTACTCCAACGGGGATTACTGGTGGCCCGATCCGAACAAGCCGGATGGCCTGCCTTACATTCGTCGCGACGGTCAGTCCAACCCGAACAATTTCTCGGCGCATCGCATGGCGCTTCGCAATATGCGCGACGCTGTGACGGCCCTGGCGGCTGCCTACGCTATCGATGGACAGGAGAAGTACGCCGAGAAAGCCGTGGCGCTGCTCAAGGTATTCTTCCTTGATGAGGCCACGAAGATGAATTCCAGCCTGCTCTATGCCCAGGCCATCCCTGGGCGGTCCTCCGGCCGCGGGATCGGCATCATCGACACGCTCCATCTGGCGGAGGTCCCGCCGGCGATCATGGCCATCGACAAATCCCGGGCGATGACGCCGGACATCCTCGCGGGCTTGAAGAAGTGGTTCGCCGACTACGCCCAGTGGATGACCACGCATCCCTATGGCCTGGACGAGATGAACGCCAAGAACAACCACAGTGTGGCGTACATGGTCCAGCTTGCCGCCTTTGCCAGGCTGACGGGCGATGCACAGAAGCTCGATCTGTGCCGAAGACGCTACAAGGAGGTCTTCATCCCCCAGCAGATGGCCCCCGACGGCAGCTTCCCGCAGGAACTGGCGAGGACCAAACCCTATGGCTACTCGATCTTTCAGTTGGACAACATGGCCATCCTGTGTCAGTTGCTCTCAACGCCGGAGGACAACCTCTGGGCGTTCACCCTGCCCGACGGCCGGGGCATCCGCAGAGCCGTGGAGTATCTCTACCCCTTCTTGCGGGACAAGAGCAAATGGCCGCACAAGCCGGACGTGGAGCACTTCGAGGCCTGGCCCGTCCGACAGCCCGCGCTGCTCTTTGCCGGCTACGCCTTCGGCGAAGGGGGCTACCTCGACCTGTGGAAGACGCTCGATCCCGACCCGACTGACGCCGAAGTGCAGCGGAACATGGCCGTGACCCAGCCCCTGCTATGGGTCTCCTCGCCCGACGATGTACCCTTGACCCGCAACTGACGAGAGCCTTGTCCATTTCGGTTTTCAGTTTCCAAGGGCAGTGGCTATAATGGCAGTAGCAGCAGTGAAACGTGACGACGTTCGACAACCGAAAAGGCGATAACTCCTATGGAAGACTTCTCGAAACCGAAGGCAACGCTTGTCATCAAGGTCATGGAGCACGGAACGATCACCGGCGCCGACGGCGCAGGGCATCTGGAATTCGACGATTGCGTCAATGCTGTCAACGGGCTCATCGATTGGATGGCCAGGACGCTGGCCGACATCAACGAGGCCGACAGGGAAAGGATCGGTACGGAGATCCTTGTGGCCGCCCTGAATAGCTGGACGTTCGATCAGCAGATGGACGCCTCCGAAGAGGACGAGGACCTGCTCGATGAAGACCTGCTGGATGAGGAGGACGATGACGAAGAGGAAGCCGACGAGGACGAGCCTGATGAGGATGACTCCAATGAGGAGTTCCACCCTAATTGACGTATCCGAGCGACACCCATGGCCCTGCGTCACGGAGCGATTGGCATCTGTCCCCGTTCCTGAGCCGGCCGTGCTTTTTGGTAAGAATCTTGCGGAAGCGTATTGACTTTAAGCTGGATCGAGTGTACTCTGGGACTGTCTGGTAGTATCGGTCTCGGACTGGTTTACCTGGGGTACTTATTCGTATGTGCTTTTCAAAAAAGTACTTACATCATGTAGGACGGCCCACCAACGACTGATCATCAATTTGGAGAACCGAGAAGTTTTTTCGTTTTGGGGCAATATCCTACTAAAGCCATAGTTATAGTGTGCAAGTAGAGTCACACGCTGGCATCCAGGACGCCAGAGACGAAGAGAAGGCTGTGGTAGTCCGATCATGATTGGACCCGTTGGCTTATTGCTGCTTTCCGTAAGCGTGTGGGCGGCCCCCTCGCCGGCCGAGATGGAGGGCAAGACCTGCACCGATTTCGGCTGCCATGCCGACCTACAGGTCAAGGCGACGATCCATGACCCGGTGGCCAAGGGGATGTGCAATCCCTGTCATACGCAGGCACGTCCCGGGGCACACGAATTCCAGCCGGGGTACCCCAGGGAGACCCTGTGCCTGGCGTGTCACATTCTGACGGTCAAGAATCACGTTCACCAGCCAGTCAAGGACGGCCGCTGCATCGATTGCCACGATCCCCATCAAAGCGATTTCAACCTGCTGTTGCGGGCCGATCCATCGAAGGACCTGTGCCTGACTTGTCATGCCAAAGACGCATTCATGAACAAGCGGCACTTGCATGGACCCGTCGCGATGGGCGCCTGCATCCTGTGCCACGATTCGCACTCCTCCTGGAAGCCGAAATTGCTCATCGCCGAGGGAAACGAGCTATGTGCGACATGCCACGAGGACAAGATTCGCCGGGACCAGCAGGCGCGCCACGTCCACCCGCCGGCAACCGGTGATTGCGACAAATGCCACGACCCGCACGGCTCGGACTTCCCTCAGCAAATGCGGGACGAGGACCGCAAGTTCTGCGTGTCCTGCCATGAGGACATTGGGCAACTCATCGAGAAGAGCCCGGTCGTCCATGGCGCGGTGACCGAGAAACAGGAGTGCAGGAATTGCCACGCCGGACACTCCTCCTCGCTGCCTACCCTCCTGAAGAGCTCCCTGCTCGATACGTGTCTGGGCTGCCACAATGAGGAGATACCTCGGCCGAACGGGAAGAACGTGGCGAACATGGCCGCTCTGCTGAAGGAGAACCCCAACCATCACGGCCCGATCCGGCAGGCGGACTGCTCGGCCTGTCATAACCCTCATGCCTCGCTCCATACCAATCTCTTGACGGAGACCTATCCGGAGTTGTTCTACGCCCCGTTCAATCCTGACGACTACAAGCTGTGCTTCACGTGCCACCGAAGCGAGCTGGTCGCGACCGAGCAGGGTCGGGGATTGACACAGTTCAGGAACGGCGATCTCAATCTCCATTACGTCCACGTCAGCAAGCCTCGCAAGGGCCGGACCTGCAGGGCCTGTCATGCGGTTCACGCCAGTAAGAGCCCCGCTCATATCAGCGAGGTTGTCCCCTATGGGAACTGGAAATATGAGATCAAGTTCGAGTCAAAGCCGAACGGCGGTACGTGCGCTCCCGCCTGTCATGCGGCCAGGTCCTATGAGCGGACAGACACTCCCCCGGCGACCCAGCCGGCGGGCAATGCGAAGCCGGCGGAGTGATTTGCAGGAGACGAGTCATCATGGGATTTGGAGAATTCAATATGCGAGGCCCTCGGAACTCCTTCTCACGTCGCGCCGCTATGATTGCCCTTCTCATCGCGAGCACAGCCGCACCGAGCATCGCCGTGTCGCATCTCAAGCTGTATGACAAGGCCCCCGGCTTCCGCCTGCCGGCGATGATCCCGCCCGGGAAGTACGTCAGCCTGGAACCGCTCGACCGACCCGTCCTGCTGATTTTCGGAGAGCCGTACCACCAGCCGACCCAGGAAGCACTGATCGCGTTGAAGAAGATCTACAAGACCATCGGCCTGACCGAGATCGATGTGCCCGTGTACCTGATCGTCTCGCAGGCTCCAACCCAGGAACAGAAGGCACAACTCGACGCAAAGGAAAAGATTCGCACGGAAATCCTGCTGGACAAGGATCAGAAGGCCTTTGGCGATTACGGGGTCATCGTGCTGCCAAGTGTCGTCGTGGTGGATAAGCAGGGCAAGATCAACCTGGCCTTGTCCGGCCTGCCTTTGGCTTTTTCCGATATCGTGGAGGACGCCGTACTGCTCTCCATCGGCCGCATGACGCGGGAAGAGTATGAGTCGTCCCGGTCAGCGTCCCAAGGGCCTTCGGAAAAGGAAGAGGCCGCTGCAAAGGTCGGTCGTCTGGCGGGTCTGGCGGGGCAACTGATGCGAAGGGGCTTCGCCGAGCTTGCCCTGGAGCGATACCGTGAAGTGCTGACGCTGGATGGCAGTTACCTGCCCGCGAGGATCGGCATGGCGCGGTGTTTCATCCAGTTGAATCGGCTGCCCGAAACCTGCGAACAACTGCAGAAGGTGCTCGATGCGGATAAGGACCACATCGAAGCGAACCTGCTGATGGCGTCGGTCGAAATCCGGCGAGGCGGTGAGGAGATCGCCTCCGCGAAATGGCGGCTCAACTGGCTCCTGACCACGCATCCAAATCATCCGCAGGCCAATTACCTGATGGGCAATGTCTGTGAGGCGCAGGGCGAGAAGGACCGCGCCCTGGAGCACTACAAGAAAGCGGCACAACTGTTGCTGGAAATGGACCAGCATTGATCTAAGCGGAGTTTTGCAGAACGCCACATCCAAGTGAAAGGTCTTTGATATGACGAGTTGCCCGTGTAATCACGGCGCCGAGCCTGCCGGCGAGGCGAGAGGGAATTCGCGTGTGGGAGGTTCGTCGCAGTCCAGCCGGCGGGGGTTCTTCCATGCGTGCTTTGCGATGATGGCCGGAGTCGCCGGGCTCGTCGTGGCGTTTCCAATTTTCTCGTTCATGCGCCTGCCGAAGCGGATCAACACGGCCAAGAGCATCGAAGTGCCTCTTGCCGACCTGAAGGAAGATCAGGCCGTGTTCTTCGAGCGGGAGGGCGTACAGATCGTCGTGATCTACACGAACCAAGAGCCCAAGGCGTTCGATGCGGGCTGTACCCATCTGGGTTGCCTGGTTTCGTGGGACCAGAACCAACACGTGTTTCACTGTCCCTGCCACGGCGCGGTCTTCGACGACCAGGGGGCGGTGGTCAAAGGCCCCGTCAACATGCCTCTGAGGAAAGTCAAATTCGAGATCGCCAAAGGCGTCCTTGTGATTGCGTAGGTTGCCATGAGTAGAATAGCCAAATTGACAGAAGCGATCATGGGCGAAGTGGATGATCGATTCCATTTGACGCCCGTGATCGAGCAGAACCTGACCCGCAAGCGAGTCCCAAAGACGTTGAGCTGGGCGGGATGTTTCGGGGGGCTGGCCTTCCTGATCTTCCTGATCCAGATCTTCACCGGCATTCTCCTGCTGATGTACTACAAGTCGGACTCGGAGCGAGCCTGGGACAGCGTGACGTTCATCAAGAGCAACGTGCCGATGGGATGGCTGATCCAGCGGATTCATTCCGTGGGCGCCAACTTCATGATCGCCCTGGTCTTCCTGCACATGGCGCGCGTAGCTTACCTGCGGATTTTCCGCAGGCCGCGGGAGTTCCACTGGATCAGCGGCGCGGTCTTGATGCTCACCACGACAATGCTGGCGTTCACAGGCTACCTGCTGCCATGGACGCAGCTTTCCTACTGGGGTGCCAAGGTAGGGACCGAGATCCCTTCGGCAGTCCCGCTGCTCGGGGAGTACATCGTCGTATTGATTCGAAGAGGACAATCGATCAGCGGAGAGACTCTGGGCTTTTTCTTTGCCATGCACATCTGGGTCCTGCCCGCAATCTCCGCCCTCGTGATGGTCATGCATTTTCTGATGATTCGACGGACCGGGATTTCCCGGCCTTTGTGACGCCGGATTCCAGGGAGATTTGCAAATGGGTGTCGATTACCGAGAACAGTATAAACCCGAGCACTTAGAGCCGTTCTTCCCGAACGAGATCGTCAAGATGATCATCGTCGTGCTCTGCACGCTCGCCCTGCTGACATTCCTGGCCATCTTGCCGGTTTTCCTGGAGCACTTGGGGGTCGAGGGCCTCGCGCACGAGCAGGAGCCGGCCGATCCCGGGAGCACGCCGCCGCACATCCGGCCGGAGTGGTACTTCCTGGCCGTCTACCAGTATCTCAAGCTGATGCCGTCGGAAGTCCTGGGCATCAGCGGCAAAGCCCTGGGAATCCTCACACAGATGATCGTGGTCGGGCTGTTGTTCCTCTTTCCGTTTTGGGCTCCCCTGCGATCCGCTCAAGTGGGCAGGGATGACTGGCGAGCCGGAGTCATGACCCTCGCCATTCAATGGGTGGCGTTTGCCATCCCGGCAGGGATGCTGCTATGGGTGCGAAGTCGCATGGCAATGCCCCTTGCCGACCTGCTGCACCCGATGTACGTCTGGCCGGTCGTGTGGATTGCCGGATACGTTCTGGCCGGGATCGTGATGAAGAAGGCTGGCTTCGGCGACGCCTTCAAATGGCTGCTTCTGCTCAACACCGGCCTGATCCTCATGGGCTTGCAGGCCATGGCGTTTCTCGTCGTGCTCGGACAGGGGCTCTCGTGGAGCATCAGCCCTCTCCTCGCCTACGGTATCGGTCTGGGCCTTTTCCTGGTTTCCTCGATCTTCATCCTGTGGGTGTTGCTGCGGCGCATCGCGGGGACCGACCAGAGCCTGCGGGTGAAACTGATGGCGGCCGTGACGACGGAGGGCCTGATCCTGTTCCTCGGTCTGACGATCTGGGCGATGTGGCCGCCGGGAGGACTGTTCTCCGGAGGGCCGCACGACGAGAACCCGCAGATTCCTGTTCACCGTGTTCGTCATGGCGTTAGCCGTCACTATCTTCTATGCGTTTGTAGTGACCGAATGGCGCACGGTGCGTCGCACGCTGAGTCCGGAAGAAAGGGATCGATTGCCATGATGTCCAGACTGTTGATTGCCTGCACCTTCGTTCTGTCCGTTTGCAGCGTGCCCGGAACTGTAGGGGCGGGCTTGAAACCCGCCCGTACGGCATCGGAGGAAACGCCTCACGGCGTCACTACAAACGCATCCGAACAGGCTGCCGCCATATCCCCGTCCGATTCATACAAGGACAACGCATGCGTGTCCTGCCATCGCGACCTGGTGGGAAAGCTCGGCGCCGTCGTGCAGGAGTGGGGACAGAGTGTCCACTTCCGCAACAGCGTCGCTTGCGACGGCTGTCACGGCGGTGATCCCTCCGTCAAGCGGGAGCAATGCAGCAGCGACGAAGCGTTCAAGAATCGCTCGCACCAGCAGCGAAGCAGGGAGCTATCGCTGGTGAACCGGCCCGACGAGCAGTTTACCAGTGCTGTACGGGGACGCAGCGTCAGCTATTTTTGCGGCAAATGCCACTCCCTGATCAAGGAGAAACACCTGGGCTCGCCTCACGGGGACCTCGGCAACCCGACGTGCCTGTACTGTCATGGCCAGGGTTCCCACGCCATCCAGGAAGCCGGCGTGGACATCATCGACCTGAAGTCCCACACGCAGGGCGGCCGCTGCGCCGTATGCCATCGGGCGGCGACCATGGAAACCGTCTCGCAGATCCACGCCATCCTCACGAACGCCGAAACTCAATTGAAGAACGCCTCGGAGCAATACAACAAGTTGGAGACGTACGGCTACAGGAACCTGGCGATGAAAAAAATGTACGGCCACAGCCGCGAGACGCTCTCCCAGTTACGTCAGAGCTTCCACAGCTTCAACATGAGAGAAATCAACGAAGCCGCCTCCACTATCAAGACCAGCGCCGATCTCACGCAGGAAACCTGCAACATGATCCAGGCTCTGGAAGTCGCCAAAGGCAGGCAGGCTTTCATCGGAGTCCTGGCCGTCATGTTCCTGCTGTCGTTCGCGGGTCTGCTCCTGAGCTACCGCAAGAGATACCTGCACTGACCCCCGTGCCCGGCACGAACATCAGTCCGAGCCAGAGCGTGTCGGCTCAGAGGGACGCCGGGCGTCCCTGGGATTCCGTTTGCACGGCACATGCCCCAGAGTCCTTCCCCGCCTCCAGCTCGCCGACGGCAATCAACGTCTCCGCCATGAATGTCACGCGCTGCTTGATCACCCGGCCGCCGGAAAAGCACCTCATCAATTCCCCCGCGGTCATCAACCGAATGCCCGAGCAATCCGCGCCCGTGACGTATCGTTTGCGGACATGGTTATAGCGTATGATTCTGCCGCACCTGAGGTAGGCATCCCCCGGCAGCCAGGTCACGAAGGGCAGACGCAGATGGAATTCGAATGGATACCAGCGATTCGGCGTGGTGATGAACCATCGCTTGCCGACTCGCATGACCTCAGAGGCCATCCGCTTCTGATCCTCGAACGTGCCCACGTGCTCTATCACGGCGTTACTGTAGACAATGTCGAAGTGCTTGTCCGGCCAGGGAAGGCTGCGGGCATCCGCCACGACGGCCTCCACCTCGGGGTACCGCCGGGCGATCTTCTCCACGTGTCTCGGATCGATATTTGCCGCCGTGATCATGCGCTTCCACGGATACTGGTCCATGAACTTACAGCAATCGTCGCCGGCAGATTCGATTTCCGCTCCCAGGTCGAGTACACGCATCGATGGCGCGGGTCGCATGGTCTCGTGAAAGAGCTCCAGTTTCCTTTTCCGACTGACTGCCGACAGACGCGCAAAGAGGCTCACGGCTCACTTCTCCTCTTGAAACGACAGCAATTTCCGGTCTTTGTGTTCAACCAACGATGTCCTTTGCCAATCGGGCAGAACCCCCGTGGCCC
This sequence comes from Sedimentisphaerales bacterium, assembly GCA_963708075.1. Classification (GTDB taxonomy): domain Bacteria; phylum Planctomycetota; class Phycisphaerae; order Sedimentisphaerales; family Anaerobacaceae; genus PLanc-01. The sequence goes on along the minus strand of OY970194.1, from coordinate 265,865 downwards.
TGCATCCTGGTAGTTGATCCTGCATCTTTTACTTGCCACCATGCATTGTAACGCGTGATGCCGCCTCGTCAATATCCAGGACCGCACGTGTTCAGAGTGGGTGCGGTTGGCATTCAGTGGCGAATTCGGGCTCCGCGTAGGACGAGCGTCCTCGCTCGTCCCTCCTGGGCTGTGGCCTTGTATAGTATCCGGTCCACCGCAAGGGCCCGGAATGGTCGTGCGGGGACGCACGACCTACGAAGAGGCTCACCGATTGCCACCTATTCCGACCGCACCCTTCAGAGTGGAACTCGAAGCAGCAGTCGCTTTCACCAGAAGAGAGCATAGAGCGTGATGTAGGCGGCCGCGACGAGGGACCACCACAGGATGAGGTTCATGTACCAGGGCCGGGAGGCAGACCTCTCCTGAGGTGGCAGGAAGAACAGGTGCGGTTTCCAGATCCATCTTTCTGCCACGCTCGCGGACGGGGCGGGCCGGAGATAGGCTGTCACAATATGGAACGCGATCACCGGGGCGAGCAGGATGCCGGCCAGGTTGAAGGAGTTGACCTCCAGGTGCAGGGCCTGCAGCACAGCAGGTAGCAGGGTCATGGGGATGCACAGCAGCAGCGTCGCGGTGGCGGAGAAGTTGTTGGAGCGAGGCCAGAGCAGGGCCGAGACGAAGACGACGACAATCGGCACAGCCATGAAGAACCAGCATTCCTGGAAATAGCCGAACAGGGTTTTCCACTGGCTGACGACCGGGGTCCAAAGGCCCCCCACCACGAGCACAGCCAGCGTCGTGATGCGACCGATCCGGATCATCTGGCGGTCGCTCGCCGACGGGTTCCACAACCGCTGGTAGAAGTCGATCGACAGGATGGTCGCGCACGAGTTCATCAGGGCATCGAGCGTGGACATGATGGCCCCGATCAGCCCGGCGAAGACCAGGCCGCGAAGACCGTAGCCGAGCGGGCCGACCAAATGGCTGACGACTCTTGGATACGCTTCATCGGGGTTCTCCAGGTTTGGGAACAGCCGGTACGCGATCAGGCCCGGGAAGCATACGGACAACGCCAGGAACAGGCCGAGGAAACCTGCGAAGATCACCCCGGCCCGGGCGTGCCATTCGTTGCGAGCGCCCAGGACCCGCTGATTGATGTACTGGTTCGTTGCGTAGTACCACAGGTTCGTCGAGACCATGCCCACGAGGATGCCGGTCCAGGGCAGTTCGCGATGGCTGGCGGGGAGCATCAGGTGGGCCCGGTCGCCCGTGCCGCGCATGGCCTCCCAGCCTCCCACTTCGTGCAGGCCGAGGAAGAAGACGAGCAACCCCGCCGCCAGCAAGAGCACCGCCTGGATCACGTCGTTCCAGACGACGGCGGGCAAGCCGCCCATCACCGTGTACACCGCTGTCACCACAGCCAGCATGATGATCGCCCACCAGAGATTGACGCCGAAGATCGCGTGCAGCGCCAGGCCGCCGGCGTACAGCACCCCGGCGAGGTTGATGAAGACATATGACAGCACCATGATGACGGCGAGGGTGAGCCGGGTGGACGGGCCGAAGCGGTGCTCCAGCCACTCGGGCATCGTGCTGATCTGTCGGCGTACATAGAACGGGACAAAAAACAGGATCATCACGGTCATCGCCGGGAACACCCCCCACTCCCAGTTCGCCACGGCCAGCCCGTGACGGTAGGCGAATCCGACCTCGCCGATGAACTGCTCCGTGGAAATACTCGTGGCGATCAGCGAGAAGCCGATGGCATACCACGGCAGGCGGCGTCCCGCCAGGAAATAGTCCTGCGACGTCTTCTCCTTCCGCGCCACCCACCACCCCACGGCCAGCACGGCCACGCAGTACAGGGCGAACACACCATAATCAAGAGCACTCAATTCCACAAATGAAACTCCCGGGACCCGGTTGTCGGTTGACAGTTCCCAGTTGTCGGTGCTTCGTCCGAGACATAATGCTGGGCACCATGCTTACGCTTGCGTAAGCATGTTTCTCTCACGATGGCCATGTCCACGCAAGCGTGGACACGGCACCACGCTCGTAGTGACGCCGTGAGGCGTTCCCTTGTATGCCCTTACGGACACACTACGAACCCGGCCTTCGGCGTTGCCACCGACCACTGCCAGCCACCCGGCCCATGCTACCAGCCTCTCTCGAAAAATCACTAAAAAAGGATGAAGCGGTAACAAAACTGTAACACGCGGGACGGACATTACAGTGGTACGGAACCAAGTATCCGCGAATGCCTTTACGGAAAGGAGCACAGCTATGGCAAAGCACATGACCCTGTTCACCGTTGCGGTGCTGCTGGCGGGCCTGTTGGCCCCGGCGGTGCACGCGAAATCGGCGGCGGAGCTGCTCCGCGAGGGGCTCTACGCCGAGGAGGTCGAGGGCAATCTCGATGCAGCTATCGGGATCTATCAGCAGATCATCCTCGACAGCTCCGCCCCGAGGAATCTCGTGGCCCAGGCCTTGTATCGACAGGGCTCGTGCCAGCTCAAGAAGAAGAACGAGCCGGAGGCCCGGGCCGCTTTCCAGAAGCTCGTGACGGAGTACAGCGACCAGACGGAGCTTGTGGAGAAGGTCAAGCCCATGCTGGAGGAGCTTGGCAACGCCGATCCGGCCAACCTCATGCCGCCGGAGGTGCTGGTGTACCTTGAGATCGGCACGCCGGGCCGGCAGGTCGAGACCATTCTCAACATGCTCAAGGGCACGCCCCTGGAGAACCCGCTCAACGCTCTCAACATGGGGAAAGACCCCGGCCAGACCGGCGAGCACAACGGGCAGGCCCCTGCTTCCGGTGGCGGCGGTCCCGCAGAAATGGTTGGCAAGATTCTGAACCCCGCCATGCTGGCCGAGCTTAAGAAGATTCGCGGTCTCGGCATCGGGCTTACCGACATCTCTCAGAACAACCCGCCGGCGATTATCGTGCTGTTCCCCGGCCGCAGCGACGCCCTTCGCGGCCTTCTCACGATGGGAATCAGCATGCTCGGCCAGGGCAGCACGCCCATGGAGGGCATGACGACCGTGAAGTTCGCCGATGGGGGCGGCGCCGCGTACGACGACATGGTCTTCATCGTGGTCAGTCCTTCGCCCAAGGCCACGGAAATGCTGGAGTGGTCGATCAAGCAGTACAAAGGGTCCGCCCGTCAGCCTTCGCTGGGCTCTGCCAACGCTTCGTTTGTCCGGATCAGCAAGCAGGCCCGCCAGCAGAATGCCCTGACGCTCTGGGTGAACGTTGGCGAGACGTATCAGAGGCTGTCGAAGGTCATGCCCGCGGACCAGATTCCGCAGCAGTTGCGGATGGCCAACGATATGGTCAATTTCAAGAACGTGGATGATTTGATCGCCACGTTCTCGCTGCGTGAGACGGGTGCGGCTCTGGAGGCCAACGTCAACTTCAAGGACGGGAGCCAGTCCATGGCCTACAACCTGATCCGCACGCCGAACCTGAACAAGGCGGCTCTCAAAGCCGTGCCGGCCGACGCCATTGCCCTGGTCAGTCTGACGCTGGGCGGGGCCGACACGCCACAGGCGCAAGCCGCCGGCGGCCAGATCCAGAAGGCCACGGGACTGGACATCGGCTCTCAGATCTTCGGCAATATCGAGCAGGTCAGCCTGTTCCTGGTGCCGGGGAAGGCAGCGACGACAACCACGACGGAATGGGGTGGGATCCCACCGATCGTCCAGTCGATCGGTTTGGCCGTGACCAGTCGCGAGCCGCAGAAGACACAACAGTTGCTGATGACGCTGTTGACGACGGCAAACCTGATTGCCCCCGATGCGCAACAGGAGGTGCCGGCTTCGGGACAGTACGAGATCGCCCTGGCCAACCAAATGAAACTCATCGGCTACACCGATGACTCGACGAAGACGATGGTGCTGTCCCTGAGCCCGCAGGTGGTTGGCAGCTCCGTGACGGCACTGAAGCAGGACAGCTCCGTGGTCAACAGCGGCAAGCTGCAGGACGCGATCGCGACGCTGTCGCCGAAGACGAGCAAGCTCGTCGCCATCAATGTCGCCGGAGCCCTTGGACTGGCCGCACAGAACGTGCACTTCCCCTCGGAAGAGGCCGCTGCGAAGGCGCAGCAGTCCATCAAGGAGTTGATTAAAGCCACCGACAAGACCACAATCCGGCTCCTGACGAGTGAAGAGCCGAACAGCTTCGGCATCCGCCTGAGCGTCAGCGACCTGCCCCCAATGAACCAGATCGTTGGGGCCATCGGGCAACTTGCGCAGATGATTGCGGAGGCCAAGGAGAGCGTGGTTGCAGCAACCGCGAAGGCCCAGATGGCGCTCAGCGTTCCACAGGCAAGCCAACCCCTCACGTTAAAGGACGAGAAGGAATGGGCCGCCCTGCCGTCACAAGCTATCGAGCACGTGGCCTACAACGCCCCCTCATCCCCCGAGGATCTGTCGGCCAGCTTCAAGACGGCGTGGGACAAACAGGCTCTCTACCTGCTCGTGGACGTCATCGACGACAAGCCGATTGACGACTCCGTGGAGTTCTGGCTGGATGACAGTGTCGAGGTCTTCATCGATGCCGATAACAGCAAGTCCACCGTCTATGAGGACAACGACTACCAATACCACTTCTCCTGGGAGGGCTCCCGATTCACCGCCGCCAGCAGCCAGGGCGAGTCCCGCCATAACAAGATGGAGGGCGTGGAGACCACCGCCACTCCAACCGACAAGGGCTATCGTTTTCTCATCAAATTCCCCTGGTCCACTCTGGGTGTCACGGCCCGGACCGGAACGAGGATCGGGTTCGATGTGCACGTGAACGACGATGATGACGGCGGCGACCGCGACACCAAGCTCATGTGGCACACGGAAAATGACATCGCCTGGCAGCAGCCGAACGCACTGGGCACGATCGAGCTGGCCGGCCTGGTCGCCTGGTGGAAGCTCGATGAGTCCGAGGGGCGGACCGCGGCCGACGCCTCCGGTAACGGCAATGAAGCAACCGTGCAGGGCAATCCCGACTGGCAACCCGCGGGCGGCAAGCTCGGCGGCGCTATCGACCTCGGCGGCGACGGCGACTTCCTCGACGTGGCCAACGAATCTGCATTCGATTTCACCTCCGGCGTCACCATCGCCGCGTGGATCAAGGCCGATGCTCTGGACAAACCCTGGCAGGCCATCGTCACGAAGGGTGACAACGCCTGGAGGATTCAGAGGAACAATGAGACCGACATGCTGGAATTCGCCTGCACTGGCGTTCGCATCCCCAGCGGCAGCCCCTATGGCAGCCTGTTCGGCACGCGGAGCATCAGCCTCCGCGAATGGCACCACATCGCCGGGGCTTACGACGGCAAGAAAATGTACGTGTATGTCGACGGGACTCTCGATACCTCCCAGGAAGCATCGGGCCCCATCAACGAGAATGATGCGCTCGTCCAGATCGGGGCGAATACGCAGATGCAGGACCGCTTCTGGAACGGCTTGATTGACGATCTCCGCATCTACAACTTCGGCCTGCCCGAAGCCCAGGTCCGCCAACTCTACGAAGGAAAATGATCCTTCCATAAAGGAATAGAGAGTCGCGGGAGGCCGGACACGTCTCGGCCTCCCGCTCGCATTTTCGCCGTGAGTATCGCGGCGATGCAGTATAATTGTGGCACACAGGTGTCAGTGGTCGATAGGAATGGAATGAGTCCGGGTATCGTGGCTGCCGATGTGACTGTCTTATGAGAATCCTGCATCATCTGAATCCGGGTTTTGGGCAGTTTCGATGGGTCGTACTGCTGCTGAGCGTGGCGGTGATCCTGCCGACGGTCTGCCTGTTGTGGTTCATGAGCGAGGTCGTCAAGAGCGAGCGGCTGGCGGTCCGGCAGAGGCTCGTCACACCCTATGAGAACCAGTTGACCGAAGCGACGGCCAAAGCTGAGGAGCAATGGGTCGAGTACTGCAAGCTCCTGGAGCGAAGGCCATCGGTCCATTTCTACCGGCAGCTTGTCTCGGCCGCTGTCCAGAGCGACTATGACGCGCTGCTCGTGTACGACGGAACCGGCAACCGCCTTTACCCTGCCATCTCCGTGGACGCGGGCAATCGCCCGTCTGAGGACTTCGCCGACGCCTGGGAGCTGGAGTTCATCAAGCAGGAATACCAACAGGCGGCGGACCGGTATGAGGAGTATTCACGAATCAGCGATGATCACGGCCGACTGGCGGCCTGCATCGGCAAGAGCCGCTGCCTGGTGAAACTCGGCAATCTCGATCAGGCCATCAACGAGTGCAAGCAGCGGGCGGCCTTCAGCCCCCTGGCGGAGACGGGGGATTCGCGCAGCCTGGCCCTGATTGCCAGTGCCCGGCTGCTGCTGCTCGGCTGGACGCGCAGCAATCCGGCCTACTCGCCGCTCTACGAGGAGACCTTCCGCAAGCTACTGGCCATGCTGTACAACGCCAATGGCGCCGGCTTTGCCCTGCCCGCCGACGAAAACCTCTTCCTCGCCCGCAAAGTCCTGGAGATCGGCAGCGAAACCGGACTGCTCGACAAAAACGCCGACCTGCTTCATGGCGCCAGCATCGAGAGACTCATCGAGGTGGAGGAACGCTCCATCCGGTTTGCCGAGCAGTTTCCGACGACCGACCTGCTCGACGGCTGGGAGCCGAACCGGCTTCAGCCGGTCAAGGTCGCGGACACCGCTTTCTACGCGGTCGCCCGCAGGACGAGCCGGGGAATCTGTGCGGCGCTGCTATCCAGCAAGGATGTCACCCGCACGCTCGGCGACTATGCCCGCAAGTTCCAGGACAGGAACGTCGATTATCAGATCGTCGATGAAGCCGGAAGGCTCATCGCCGGAGTCAGCGAGACAGATCGTGAGCCCTTCGCTACGCAGCCTGTCAGCCGGTATTTCCCCGATTGGACGACCCAGTTGTTTTTCAAGGACGCCGGTATTCTTCAGAGGGCCGCCGATGAGCGGATTGCCCTGTACACCTGGACGGGCGTGCTGGTGATCGGACTGATCCTGGCCTCCGGCGTCGTGGCCGCCAAGAGCATCGGCAAGCAGGTCAAGCTCAACCGGCTCAAGAACGACTTCATCGCCACGGTCACGCACGAACTCAAGACCCCGCTGGCCTCTATGCGAGTCCTGGTGGACACGCTACTCGAAGGCAACTATCGCAATCCCCAGCAGGTGATGGAGTACCTGCAGCTTGTCGCGAGGGAGAACGAGCGGCTCAGCCGGCTGATCGATAATTTCCTGACCTTCTCGCGGATGGAGCGGAACAAGCAGGCGTTCCAGATGCGGCCGGTCAGCCCGGCGAGCATCGCCCAAACAGCCGCCCAGGCGGTCAAGACGAAGTTCAGCCGGGGCTCATGCCAATTCGAAACCGACATCCCCGAGGACCTGCCCACGATCAAGGCCGACCACGACGCCATGGTCACCGTCTTAGTGAACCTGCTGGACAACGCCTACAAGTACTCCTATGACAACAAGCAGATCAAGCTGAGCGTCGTGAGCGACAACGGCAAAGTGTGTTTCACCGTCCGCGACAATGGCCTCGGCATCCCGCGCCGGGCGTTCAAGAAGATCTTCAGGCGTTTCTACCAGGTGGATCGAAGCCTGTCCCGCCGAGCCGAAGGCTGCGGCCTGGGCCTGAGCATCGCCAAATTCATCATCGACGCCCATCAGGGCACGATCAGCGTCGAAAGCAAACCCACCCAAGGCAGCACCTTCACCGTCACCCTCCCCGCCGTCCCGCCCGCGCCACTTGGCCAGAGGTAAGAAACCGCTCCTTCAGTGGGACTCGGCCCGGCCCAATTCCCCCTATCTCAAGAGCGAAAAGGACACGTTCCGGAACAATATGCGCCGATATCCGAGTTCGCCAAAATCCCAGGTCTTTATTCCCATGCCGAGTTGCCCAGGCACGGGCAGGCCGGTAAATGTCCCAACTTCCCATGTGTCGTCTCCCTCCGTACAGGCGAAGCTCAGACGTCCGCCAGTGTAGAGGACGTGCAGTTGAAAACTGTTAGAGCTGATGTTGACGGCCGGGCTGAGCCCCTGGCCGGTGCGTTGCACGCATATCTGGCGCGGATTCTCGAATGAACCAAAGTAAATCCAATCCTTTGGGCCAAGGATGACGAAGATCCCTGCATGCGTTTGGGCGGGAACGTATTCGGCCTTCACCTCCACCGACATTTGAAACGGCCGCGGATCGATGCGTTTCTCCAGGCGAGGGGGATTGCCTCCCCAAGTCCAATGGTCATTGAGGCCGTACTCCGCCTCTATCACCACCCACCCGTCGCAGCCATAGATCTGTGTGCCCGGCGCATTCACAGCATTCCATCCCGCCTTCTGCCATTCCACCAAGGGCGTGTCGTCACGGCGGGGTTCCTGATGGACCATCGGCTCTCGATCGGGGGCTTTGCCGTAAAGCCACTGGATGATCCATGCATCCCCAACCGACAGACCATTCCTTTGATAGTAACTGACAGTCGGCAAGGGAATGGCTGCGCGATCCGGCGACGCCAGGTAATAGTACGGCTGGCGATCGCTGTCGGTCCAGGCATACATCATGAGCGAGGCATAGTCCAAAGCCGTGTCCGCCGTGAAACCTTTCTCATGTTCGATGACCGGCAGCAGCTTTTGTCCGGGATACATACGTATGTACTGGTCGCGGTCGGGGCGCTCAAACTCGTGCCACAACCCCAGGGCATGTCCCAGCTCATGTGCCGCCGTCCATACCCAGGACTCCTCGCGCCAGTCGGTTGCCTGGTCGGGCTCTCCACCGAAATACAGGTTCAAGTGGCTGGTTTCAAACGTCCCATCGGCACGCCGGACCGGCGGCCAGGCGTTGCCGCCTCCATGGTAATGGCCCCCCCCGGCATGGTACTCGATGTTCACCACCAGATGGGCTGCATTCTGATCCGCCACCGGCACGAACGTGATATTGGCCGCGCTCTCCCACACCGACATGGCATGCCCCAGCACCTCTCCCAACTTCCCTGCCATCTCCGTCGGCGCTTCGATCTTCACATAGTAGGTCAGGTTCTTTGCGACCTCCGGCGGCCATATCGCCAGTTTGTCGCGGATCTCATCCGACGGCGGTACGTAGCTCGGGCTCGTTTGCGACCAGAGCGCCACATTCGCGCCGGGGGACGCTGGGCAGCAAAAACCGACAACTACACCGGCAAGCCAAACGAGCAGGCTGATGTCACGCCGCATACCGTTGATCCTCCCTATATTCCGCTGAGGTTCTCGGGCAACCACGTCCTTTCTCCGCCTGAAAGACCAAGGCACTCTACCACTATTCTATGCACAAGATGGCGGAAATGCAAGCACAATCGGCAAGGTGAGGCTTCGATGGCCTGCCCCGCTCTCTCCTCCGCCTCCCACGCCAGCCCCCCGACCAACATGACCCAAACCCCGCCGGCAGTAAGTATGGCGTCCCCAGAATTCCCCCCGGGAAGCCCGCTGGCCCCCCCCTGCCTGCTTTTCTTCCCACGATTTCCTTGAATTCCGCCGGCCCCCAGCCTAACATAAACGCGGCGGATTTCTGTTGTGTGCCATCTCAGGAAGAGTGTGTGTATCGTGTATAGCCCAGCTAAGCCGGATACAAAGAAACCGATCGCAGTTTAAGGGGACCAACTATGGAACGAAAAGGATTCACCCTCCTTGAACTGCTGGTCGTGATGTCCATCATCCTCGTACTACTCAGCATATCTTTGCCTTGTCTGCTCCGTGCCAAGGACAGCGCTCTGGCCTTGGCGGCCATGGAAGTCGCGGTGAATGTAGAGGGCAAGGTCTTCCTGGAAATCAACGACCGTCCCAATCGAAAAGCAACTGATAACATCTACATGATAAAGATCGACCGCCCGCCCAAGTGCAGCGTCCGCCTGAAGAGACCTTGTCCTTCGGGGATGAAACTGAGAAGAAGAGACGGCGAGGATTACATCCTATGGAGACCTAAACCGCAGCAGATTGGCATGCATCAGGTGACGCTTGCTTTTAACGGTGAGGAAACCTCTGAAAAAGAGGTCACGGTCTATGTCTACACCCAGGAGGCTCTAAAAGCCCTGCAAAAGGCCAAAGAAGCCCCGCACTAACGCTGACGATGGAAATATCGAAGCCATGTCAGTGGTGGACGAACCGGCAAGTACAGAAGAAGAAACGGTATCCGACACTTTAATTCCCTCCTATTGTCCAAAACCTTTGGGGAAGAATAACTGCCATTCGCTTGAGTATTCCGTCTCTTGAATTTCATGCATCAAGTAGAAATCGTAGTCCATCGCAAACTCACGCAGCAGGTCGATCTGCGATTTTGGGTAGGACCCTGCCTTGGTAAGATAGAAGCCAATGACCTGATGATAGGGGTAGACGTAATCGATTCTCTTCAAGTGGCCCGTCAGTCTCTCGATGGAGACCCTATTAGTCGCGCGCTTGTAGGCTTCCAGTACCTCGAACACTCCGCCACTATACTCGGGTCTTACCGCTATATCGATGAGAGTTCGCTCGACGTCTGTAATTGGGAGCATCTCTCCTTCCGGACCAGGCATCTCGATCACTCCGGTGTGCCCGGTATGCAGTCCATTTAGCAGACGTATCGTGTGTCCCTGGCCTGCCCCCGAGAAAATGTGCCAGTGAGGGTTAGAGGGTATCCGTTAGAATAGGTTGGGATTTACAGAAAGGATACCCCGATGAAGCAGAAGTACAGTCCGGAACAGATCGTGAAATTTCTGCGTGAGGCCGAGGGCAAGATCGCGGAGGGCAAGACCGTCGAGGAGGTCTGTCGCGAGTTCGGCGTCAGCGACGCGACGTATTACAACTGGCGCAAGAGCTACGGCCACCTGAAGGTCGATCAGGCCCGGCGGCTGAAGGATCTGCAAAAGGAGAACGCTCGGCTCAAGAAGCTGGTGGCGGACCTGTCGCTGGACAAGGCGATTCTGAAGGAGGCCCTTGAGGGAAAATACTGAGCCCGACGCGGCGGCGAGAGGCGGTGGAGCATGTGTGTCAACGCCTGGAGGTCTCGCAGCGTCGGGTGTGCCAGTCGCTGGGCCAGCCGCGGGGCACGCAGCGGTATCGGCCGTGTCGGGTGGATCAGGACAAGGCTCTGGTCGGTGCGATGCAGCGGCTGAGCCGCAGGCATCCGCGCTACGGCTACCGGCGGATCACGGCTCTATTGCGGGCCGAGGGTTGGTCGGTCAATCGCAAACGGGTGTATCGACTCTGGCGTCAGGAGGGCTTGAAAGTGCCTGAGAAGAAGGGAAAACGCAAGCGGCTGGGCGATTCGCAGAATGGTTGCCTGCGGCGAAAAGCCGAGCACATCAACCACGTGTGGAGCTATGATTTCGTGACGGACCAGACCGCCGACGGTCGGCGGCTCAAGCTGCTGGTGGTCCTGGATGAGTACACGCGCGAGAGTCTGACGATCGAGGTGGCTCGCCGCATCAAGAGCCAGGATGTGATCGCCACATTGGACTATCTGTTCGCGGTGCGTGGGTCACCGCAGTACCTGCGCAGTGACAACGGGCCGGAGTTCGTGGCCGAAGCGGTCCAGGCGTGGCTCAAGACATCGGGAGTCGGCACGCTGTACATTGCCCCGGGCAGCCCGTGGGAGAACGCGTACATCGAGTCGTTCAACAGCCGCCTGCGGGATGAGCTGCTGAACACGGAGGTGTTTGGAAACCTTCGGGAGGCCAAGGTACTGGTGGAGGATTATCGTCTGCGGTACAATCATCACCGGCCGCACAGTTCGCTGAATTACGCAACCCCGGCGGCATTCGCCGCCGCCTGTTTGGCTTCGGCTCCGGCTTGGGCGGGGCCTGCGCCTACGCCAAACAGGCAAGAAGTTGTCGTTAACTCTCTAATTCGAGCTGGCACATAATCCGGGGGCAGGCCATCCCTCATACTCGGCGGTATTGTGGGACATCCTGGTGGGATTCGCAAACGCAAGATCAATGCCCTCCTGATCAAGTTCGGATGATCCGTAGCGTGGCTTCGGTGCCTGTTCGACGTTGATGTTGATGACCTCGGGGATTCGGTCGGTCAGCTTGTGGAAGTACATAGCGCTAGAGTGCGTCAGATAGCAGCCGGGCCTTAGTGATAGGAGCAGCGTGTACAGAGGCACCTTTCCCCACACATACTTAGTAATAGGCCGATACGAGAAATCAAACCTCTCAATATGGAGTTGCGTTCTGTCCTCAAGAAACGAGATGAAGGTCTCTGTCGTGGTGGTTTTCGCTAGGTGCCAAGAATCTCCTTGCTCCTGAAGAACGGTTTCGATATCGCTCCTATCAAATACCTGTCGCGGTAGTGAGTCCAAGTACTTGATTATGTCTGGTCTTGCTGTTTTCAATTCGGCTGGCATAAGCAAGGATCCCGTTGGCCACCTGTTTCACACAATGCTTGTGTTGCTCACCCGCGACAGAAGATGCGTCTGCCTGGGTGCTGTAGTATATATACTACAGCACCCGGGAGACAAGCTCATCAGCCCATTTTCGGGGAAAAGAAGCCTGGGAACGGGGGCTCTTTGAAGCGTGTAGGGATTGGCCTGTAGTATATATACTACAGGCCATTCCATCTATTCGCATTGGCAGGGCAATACAGCCTAATGATATAGCGAGAAGACGCCGATATGTCAATATATATGTTGACAAATGCCGCACTTTTGTCAATATATATGTTGACAAGCAGGGCCAACTTGTCAATATATATATTGACAGGAGTCGCTGACCTGCCTCAAGTTCCAGGAGAATCATCATGGATGCGCAGACGAATAAGCTCATGAGAAGCCAATTGACCAAGCAATTGAGGCTGGCCCAGGAGGCCATGCGTAAATCACCTCGCCCGCGCGGGGGCTGGATACGGTCTGTGCGCCAGGCGCTACGGATGAGTGGCGCACAACTTGGCAAGCGCCTTGGCGTGTCCAGGCAGCGAGTTGCATGGATTGAGAAGGATGAACTCTTGGGAAACCTGACGCTGAAGACCATGAGCGACGTGGCAAAGGCAATGGACTGTTCATTCGTATACTGGATTGTTCCGAAGACCAGCCTTGAAGAAACTGTCAGGGATCAGGCGAAGAAGATCGCTGAAGCACGCCTCAAACAAACGTCGCTCACGATGACTCTCGAAGGACAGGGCCTAAATGACCAAGATAAGGCTGAGCTAATAGACGGAATGGTTGACACCATCCTGAACGATACCAGCGTCCCATTGTGGGAGGACGAATGATCCAGTATCCTGAGGGAGCTACTCCTCTTTCTGAGGACGAGCTTCAAGGCCTGATCCCAGGCCACATTGTGACGCGTGGTGAACTGGACACATGGGAAGCTCTGAACATAGACAGAGCGCACCGGTGGCTGAATCGAGTGAGGCTTTGGGACGTCTTGAGCGAACCATCTGTGCGCCTGTTGCACAGGAAGATGTTTGACGAGACGTGGACGTGGGCGGGGCAGTACAGGACGACCGAGAAGAACCTCGGCGTCAAGGTCTGGCAGATTCAGGATGAAGTGCCGAAGCTGTGTGCGGATGCGAGGTACTGGATTGAGCACTCCATATTTCCTCAGGACGAGATCGGCGTGCGGTTTCACCACAGGCTTGTCTGGATTCATCCATTTCCTAACGGCAACGGACGTCACGCCAGGCTGATGGCTGATGTTCTGATGCAGAGGGTCCTGGGCAAGCCAGCGTTTTCGTGGGGAGGAGGTCCTCTGGAGCAGGTTGGTGAGCTAAGGAAGAAATACTTTGATGCTTTGCACGAAGCAGATGATGGCGAGTTCGGCCTACTGTTGAGCTTCGCCAGATCCAAATCGTAGAGCCTATTAGCGAAAAACGAGAAGACGCGGATATCGGCCCTCTTTTGTCCCTTACGGGACTGGTTCCATCACGGGCGGATAGGGGGTCACACCTACATATTTCACATTCTTTTGGCAATCACAATCGGGCCAATCGCGAGACACCATAGTCAATTCCCTATCTCATCTGTCACCGGACAACCAGTCTTCCCGATGCCATACTATTGGCTTGGCCCGCGGCGACTCGTTCGGTGGACAGAACCACCTCTTTCGTCCCTTACGGGACTGGTTCCATCCCGGGTCCGGTTTCCCAGCGATCAATCGCTGGGCTATTCTCTGTCGCGCTGCGGGCTCGGGCTGCCACCCCAGGTCACGCCGCGACATTTTTCTCTTCGGCTCTCCTTAGTCTTGATGGGATAGAGGTTTAGCACGCAACAAAATTTGGATATTTGGCGATTATTTATCTTGACGGAGGCGACTGGTCATTATATCATATGCATAGGAAAACTCGGATGCCGTGCTTCGGACTTTTTGATGGAAGGGGAGCGCAATGAAGACGCGGAAGGGACAGAAGCGGGAAGCAAAGGGGAAGAGGGCAAAAGCAGGCAGGCGGGAAGTCACACGGGCACGGCCGGAAGAGCCGTGCGATCCGCGGGGGCGGCCGCCGGAGGGATGTCGGGGGCGTCGGCTTCGACGGCTGCGGGTGCCGCCGCCGGAGAGCGATGTCTGGCCGCCGCAATACCGGGGCGAACGATGGAAGCGAATCTATGGAATCCTGTTCGAGGGCAAGTGCCTGCTGTGTCGGTACGGCTTTTCACAGCCCGAGTCCCGCCGAATACGCGACCGGTGGCTACGGCAGGACACTCCCCTGCTGTGCACCAATCACGCGGCCCGTCCTGGCGAGATGATCGAGGTCCTGGGGACCGACACGTGCCGGAATTTCAAACCCAAATGCTGGCGGCGTGCCCGCGCGAAGCCCGCCGAGCGGCCACCGTGGCGGCCAAAACGTCAGAAAGGCGTCCGCCGCGTCCCGCTGTCGCATGGCCTGTTCGCCACAGTCGATGCCGCCGACTACGCCGAGATCAGCAAGTACAAATGGTCGGTCCTGCGCGTGGGCGTCAAAGTCTACGCGCAGACTGTGATCCGCGGCCGGCACGTGCTGATGCACCGTTTTCTCCTGAGGCCGCGCCGGGGCTACCAGGTGGACCACATCGACGGTAACGGCTTGAACAACTGCCGGCGCAACCTGCGCGAGTGCACGGCGGGGCAGAACATGGCCAACCGCGGGCCACGCGGCGGAGCGTCGCGGTTCGTGGGTGTCTGGCGGCGGAGAAATCGCTGGTACGCGGAGATCCGGCATCGCGGCAAAAAGTATCATCTCGGGTCTTACACCGATGAGGTCGAGGCGGCCAAGGCTCGGGACCGCAAGGCGGTCGAGCTCCACGGCCCCTACGCCTATCTCAACTTTCCGGAGGATTGGACCTTTGACAAGAACGGCGTTGGCCATCGGGTCCGCGCGAAAGCTAATGGCTTCCGGAAAAAACTTCCAGGAGGGCCTATTGTTCCGCCAAATCCCGCCGTTTGGATTTGGCAGGAACAGGCAGGGCCTGCCCAGGTCCCGGCGCGCGGCGAAGCGCCGCGAAGGAGAAGAAACGAAAGGCGTGTTTCTTCTCCTTCTAAGTAGGCCCTCCTGGAAGTTTCTTCCGGAAGCCCTAAACCAAGAAGGAGGTAGAAGAACCATGAAGCTGATCCCATTGGGCAACGGACAGAACGCGATGGTGGACGACGAGGATTACGAATGGCTGCGACACTACACGTGGTACGCCTGTTATGACCCCAAAGCGCGGAGGCGTCTATGCAGCGACCGATACCCTCGCCGGCCGGCGGGTGTTCATGGACGAGGCCATCATGGGCCTGGACACGCTGGACGAGCCGTCGCTGAATTGAGTCAGGCTCGCCGTCCCGAACGACGCCAACCGCAGGGGCCGCGTGTAGAGACGCAATATCTTGCGGTACGTGTTTAGCGTGAAGCGCGCCGTTCGCCGGGTGGCACCGCCAAACTCGTTTGACGGTGCTCATTCGACCGAGTCTGGTCAATCGAGACCCCACGGGCAAACAAGTTTGCCCGTGCCACCCAGGACTGGGCGCGTCCAGGCTAAACACGTACATCTTGCGTCTCCGCGGGCATTACCATGCATGAGGCAAGCCGGGCCTGAACTGCTCGTTGGACGGTTGTATTTGACAGGCGTGGGCCGTTGAGGCTATCGTATGAGGTTCGTACGGCCGAGGGCCGGCGGGTCAGGATAAGACGCCTTGGGTAAGGTCGGGTATGCGAACAGTGCTGATTGTCGAGGACGACCCTGCGATGCTGCGGGGGCTGAAAGACAACTTCGAGATGAAGGGCTACTACGTCCTCACGGCCATCGACGGCAAGCAGGGCCTGGAGACGGCGTTGAAGGAGAAGCCCGACCTGATCCTGCTGGACATCATGCTGCCCGAGATCAACGGCTACGAGGTCTGCTCGCACGTGCGGGAGCACGGCCTGGAGATGCCGATCATCATGCTCACGGCGAAGGACCAGGAGTCGGACATCGTGCTCGGCCTGAACCTCGGGGCCGACGACTACGTGACCAAGCCGTTCAGCATCAAGGAGCTGATGGCGCGGGCCGAGGCGTTTATGCGTCGCCGCAAGGAGTCGGAGCCGCCCGTCTATGAGTTCGGCGACTGCCAACTGGACGTCGCGGGCCGGTGCTTGCGTCGCGGCGGCAAGGAGGTCGAGCTCACGCCCGGCGAGTTCAAAATGCTCCATCTGTTCCTGCAGAAGTCCGGCTGCCCCCTCACCCAGGACGAGATCCGCACCGCCGTCTGGGGCTACTCGCACTTCATCTCCCTGCGAGACATCGAGAAGGCCATCGACAGCCTGCGGGGCAAGGTCGAGCCCGACCCCCGCCAGCCGCAGTTCATTCACGCGATCCCGAGTATCGGGTATAAGTTTGAAGTCTGACGTTTGATGTTTGATGTTTGAAGTCACAAGAAATCTGGAGCCTGAAGTTTGAAGTTGCCTATATGAAGTGTGAAACCTCCGACTTCACACATCACACTTCAAACTTCCCACTTGCCCATGGAAACAGTGCTCATCGTTGAAGACGACCCGACGATGCTTCGGGGTCTCAAGGACAATTTCGAGTTCCACGGCTACCACGTTCTGACCGCGGAAGACGGCGAGGAGGGTCTCAACACCGCCCTGAACGCCAAGCCGGACCTGATCCTGCTCGACATCATGCTGCCGAAGATCAACGGCTACGAGGTCTGCCGGCTCGTTCGCCGGGAGAAGCTGGACATGCCCATTATCATGCTCACGGCCAAGGGCGAGGAATCGGACATCATCCTCGGCCTGAACCTCGGGGCCGACGACTACGTCACCAAGCCGTTCAGCATCAAGGAGCTCCTGGCCCGGGCCGAAGCGATGCTTCGCCGCACACGAAAGACAGAGCAGGAGGTTTATGAATTCGGCGACTGCCGCCTGGATATCCCCGCCCGCCGGTTCACCCGGAAGGACGAAGAGATCAAGCTGTCGCCCAAGGAGTTCCGCCTGCTGGAGCTGTTCGTGAAAAAGCCCGGCCGGGCCCTGACGCGCGACGAAATCCTCAATCTCGTCTGGGGCTACGACTCCTTCGTCGGCTCACGCAGCATCGACCGCTTCGTCACAACCTTGCGCAACAAGATCGAGCCGGACCCGCACAATCCAATGTTCATCCACACCGTCCGTGAGATTGGCTACAAATTTGAGCCGCCCCAAGACACATGACTGCCGGCAGAGGACCGAGAGGGTAAGAAGGTAGGAGAGACAAGGCAAAGATCTTCCCTTCTCACCTTCCCACCTTCTTACCTTCCATCTTTCTACCTTCTATCTTCTCAAGCAAGACCCCTCGGACCTGATCGGTGTCCTTCGTTTGCAGCACTCCGACGATCTGCCCGTGATTGTTGAGCTCTCTGACTACGAAATACACGATGTCCTTCACCGGTAGATGTCGCTCCAGCAGCACCGGGCCGTCGTTGGGATCCCAGAAATAGCACTGGTGACGGCGATTGAAGGTCCGGCCAAACATCCTCCAGCCCGTGGCCCTGGCGCGAATGAGAAACTGGTTATTCTCGTTCAGTCCGCACGGCCAGGCGGAATCGATGACGAAATCCAGCGTCTTGGAGCCCGTGGCCTGGGTCCAGGTCATGAAGTAAGTCTTCCCGCTTGTCTTGCCGAACCGCCGGACCGCCAGCCCGTGATCGTTGATCTCGATTGTGAACGGGCCGATGCCTCCATAACCGAGGTCAGTCATCCTGTAGCCTGACGAGTGCCGGCCGGAGACATTCCCCGGCGGAGAGTTGGACGCTGCGGACGACGGATTCGAGCCGGCATCAGCCGAGGTCTCCTGCCCTTCGCTCTCAGAGATCGGTTCCCATACGACCATGTGGGTGGCGTTGTCGGCCGTCTGGGCGAAACCGACGATCTGCCCGGCATTGTTGATGCTTAATGCATGGCTGCCGGGTCCGCCAAGAGTGCCCAGGTCGCGCATTCCGTGGATGACGTCCCAGAGGAACGCATGCCGGTTCCGGTCCGGCACTTCGGCGCTGCCGACGACCTGTCCCCTGCTATTGATGGCATCGGCCCCGCTTTGCCTGCCGCCGAGGGTGCCGAGCAATCGTGTGCTGCCGTCCGGGTCACGGAGAAAGGCCTGTTGATTGCCGTTCGGATCGGCCATGGTGCCGACGATCTGTCCGACGATGTTGATGCTCAGCCCGCCGGAATGAGGCGGATCATCCCACCGTTCGAGAACGCGGAACCCCTGCTCCTTGTCCCACAGGAACATGTAGATGCCTCGCGCCGGGGTCTCCGCAGTCCCGACCACCTGGCCGCGATCGTTGATGCAATAAGGATCGGTGCGAAAGCCGCCCAGAGAAGGCAGGAACGTGACCTGATAGCGAACGGGCGTCTTGCGCATCAGGGACACAACCACAGCCGCGACTATGCACACGGCTGCACATACGACCAGGATGCGAAAGGATTTCCTTTTCATCGTCGCTATTCCCTGCTATTCATGCAGTATCTAACGGTAGAAGTCTACGCCGGGAATCGCGCGAAAGCAACCGTTCAGAGGCAAAAAGTGGCAAGTGGTCATGAGAGGCAACACGGGATGAAAGCGAATGCAATACGGGTGGCCATGTGCCAGATCCTCTGCCTGGACGGCGATCGTCGAGGCAACCTGGCGAGGATCGGGAACGCCGTGCATGAGGCCAAGCAGGCCGGCGCAGATGTTGCGTGCCTGCCGGAGACCGCGATCTACGGATGGGTGAATCCGGACGCTCACCACAGGGCACATCCCATTCCAGGCGAGGATTCTCAACGGCTGTGCGAGCTGGCCCGCGAACATGGGTTGCATCTCTGTGTTGGCCTGGAGGAGAAGGACGGCGAACGGCTCTACGATTCGGCCCTGCTGATCGACGACAAAGGGCGCGTTCTTTTGAAACACCGAAAGATGAACCTGCTGGAGTGGCTGATGACGCCCCCCTATTCGCCGGGACACGAGGTCCGTGCGGTGCAAACGCGATTCGGGAAGATTGGCATACTGATCTGCGCCGACACGCACGTGGAGGATGTCCTGCAGCGGATGGCGGACCTGCGACCCGATCTGGTCCTTGTGCCCTACGGCTACGCGGCGCAGGAGCACGCCTGGCCCGAGCACGGCAAGGAACTCGAGCGCGTCGTCACGCATGCGGCCAAGGTCATCGGAGCCCCGGTGGTCGGCACGAACCTGATCGGCCAGATTACACACGGCCCTTGGACGGGTTGGACCTACGGCGGTCATAGTGTCGCGGCCGGCCAGACAGGCCGGCTCATCGCCACAAGCCAAGACTTCGACAGGGACATCCGGCTAATCGATTGGAGTCCTCACGGATTACCGGTCTCTCCGCCAATGTAATACGTCGTCATCGCCGGCTCTGCATCCCGGTTCGCGGCACGTGGACGTATATCGGGTGCTCCCTTAGCGACGATTAGCGGGCTCTTTCTGTTTTTTGCTTTATCCGGGCCCACCGACTGCCGAGAAATAATGGAAGCCCGACATTGCCGCCAATGTGCGGGAAATCGTGAGTGGCAGGGATGATCCCGATAGAACAGGACCTGACGGTCAAACGCTGTACTCGAGCACCGGATGAATCGCAAGACGACAAACGAGTCTCCTCATGCCAGACTGCCCGGCAGGCTTTTTCGCAAGCAGGCCCGCTGGTGGTGGAGCGTGCAGTTGCCCGGGGAGAAGTCCTCTCGCAACCGTGCGCTCAAGCCGGAAGGTGCCCGATGTGCAACCATGGACCGGCAGCTCGCCGAAGAGATCGCCTTTCGTCTGTGGCAGGAGGCGGTGCGAGCGGAAGCCAAGGCGGCAGCCACAGTCGAGCAGGCGGCGCGCATACAGCGGTTGAGGCTGCAGTTCCGTGAGAAGACCAGGACATTGAGGGACGTGATCGCTACTGCCGAAGCCAGGGCGGAGGCGGAGACGGCCGGGAGACTGCAGTTGGAGGCCAGGCTGAACAGCTTGCGCGATCAGTTGACGCAGACAGTGCCCTGTGAATGCTGCGGCCGGTCCGTTCCTCAGTCCGAGCTGCAAGCCATCGACTCCGGCCAGCACCTGTGCCGGGGCTGCCTGGACGACCTGCGGCTGGCAACGCAACAACAGCCTTCGCAATCACACGGCGCAGAAGGTGGAACACAGGGAATAGATCTACGCGACAGGAGAGACATCGATGGCTCAGATGTTTTGTACGCTGAAACAGGCAGCGGATAAGCTCGAGACGACAGAGGCCCAAATTGAGGCCATGCTCAATGACGGCATCCTTCGAGAATTCCGCGATGGCTCCAGCCGGCTGCTGAAGGTGGCCGACCTCACCGGTTTGGCCGTAGCAGCTGGCTCGGTGACAGGCGAAAGGCGCTCTACCCGCGCCCAACGCAAAGCCGGATCCACGCGGCCGGGGCACACCAGCCAGGGGCATACGTCACTCGATGTGGAGATCAAGCTCCCGCCCGCGGCCGTCGCAACCGCGGGAGTCGGTTGCGCTCCTCGCGAGGCAGCGCCCAAACGCCCGCCGCGCCGGCCCCAACAGCCGACCGGGCGAGGACGAACTCCTCGTGCTGTGGTGCGCAAGCCCGCTGCCTCTCCACGCCGCCAGAGTCCCCCTCGCGCCGTCGTGATCTCCCCGACACTGCCCGCTCAGCGACTAACACCGCCGACGTACGAGATGTCCGTGCGGCAATGGATTTGGACGGGGTTGATTGACGATAATCCGCTGGCCATCTTCATTGTTTTCGGCACTATCCTTCTCGGCGTCGGTGCATTAGCGGGAGCGGGATACCTCCTCCTGGAAGCCCTGTAACTCCGACTCACAAAATAATACCGGGCGGCGTCCTTGCTGGGATCGCCGCCCGGCTGCTCACCACTGTAACCTCAATAAAACTTACCAGCCGATCGCTGCAAGCGCCGGCCGGCTAACAACACTACCTATTGGCACTTCTGGATTCCTCCATATTCCAAAGTGGTCTGCCTTCCTTGGATCGCAGGTCGAGTGTCTGGTCGCCCTTCTTGATTTGTGCGGCCAGAATCACGTCGCGCCAGCCGACCTTGGCCTCAGACCCCGTGACCGTAACCTCGTCGCCATGATGGAACCATGTGTTGCGGCTTTCCAGATAAGACCGAGGCCCGGTATAGACCGTCACCAGATTGCCGTCATCGGTGCGAATACGCAGACGCACTCCGCTGACGGGCGTCCCCTCAGGTGCACCCTCCATGTTGAAGGTTCCCACGCTCTCAATCGTGCCGTGCAGCGTCTTCACCTCATTGGGATTGTACATCTTGTTGTACTCGCTGCCGGGGATTCCGGTGTACTCACGGCTTGGGGCCCGGGGCGACATCATGTCACGAGCCCGCGGCTCACCCGGAACATACCCGAGCGCTTCCCAATAAGGTCGGGCGTTGAACCGCTGGTGGAGGTCCTGGCTGTACTGGGCGTCCGCAAGGTTCGGGAAATTGTTCTCGTCGAAAGCAATCGCCTGGAGTGTTTCCTTGTCCGCGTTCAGCATTGCCACTCCCTGACGCTCGTTGATCTCAATCGACGACCACGGAATGGCGGCCAGCTTCTTGTTCATACCCAGGAAGCCGCTGCTCACCGACAGAATACCATAGGCTACCTTGCCCTGTTGAACGTCGAAAACAACATTGTCCAGCTCGCCGAGTTCGGTACCGGCAGGGTTCTTGATGGTCGTGCCGATCAGCTCGGTCAGCCGTCTGTACTTGATGCTGGCAGTTGGCATAGCTGCCTCATCGCTGGGAGTAGTCGGCCCCATGCGTTCCATCGCCTGTGGCGTTGATGGCCGCTCAGCACTCATGGGTTCATCAGCTTCGCCTCGCGGCTCCTCGCCGTACTCATGGCGTTCGCCGGCCGCTTCGAGCCAGCTCCGGTCAGCCACACTCGGCCAGTTGCCCTTGTCGAAGCTCTTGGCCGTCTTGAAATAGTCCTCCTTGATATTCAGGACCAGGGCGTGCTCCTGAGGTCTCGCCTCAAATGCAGACCACGGAACGGCGTAGAGCTTGTCGCCAATACCCAGAACGCCGCCGCGGGACAGCGCTACGTAGCTGATTGCATCGCGATGAGGCGTCAAGACGATGTCCTCAACGGTTCCGAGACGTTCTCCCTGGCTGTTGATCACCTTGGCACCGATCAGCTCGTTCGCTTTTTCAAGTTTCGGCTGAAACTGCGTCGTCTGGCTCGTCGGCTGGTCGGTGTATGGATTCTCATTGGCCACAGCAATTCCAGCTACCAGGGATAGCGAGAGAATCGCCGTCAAGGCCAACCTTCCCCATTGCGTTTTCATGGTATAGCTCCTTAATCGTTTACCTGTAAACGTTTGTAGCTACGGCCTGCAAACGCTTATTCGCAGGCCTTTCTCTTTGCCTTACTATTTCTACGAAGCGGCAAAGACCCCTGCGGTTGCGATTGACACCTATACATGATGCGGGTTTTGCTTAGTTGTCGCGCCGGTGCAAACACGGATATTTCTCATGGCAATAACGCCCATTTCCGTGTAAATCATGGCAGGCATGAGAGACAGGCAAAGACCGGCTTTTGCGAAAGGGGCTGCGATGAAAACGTGGTGGATCATCCTGGCGGTTGCTGCCGCCGGCATGGCAGGCTGCACCCCGAGCTACAGGGTGAACGTGAATGCGTTTGCCGATCCGAACCGGCCCGTGACCCAGGGCGCGTCGGTGTATGTCGTCGAAGACCCGAACGCGGGCAATCCGATTCTCAGGAGGCAGATCGCGGCGAAGATCGACGAGCTGCTTCAGGGCTACGGGTACACTCCCGTCGCGACCGTTGATCGCGCCAATTACCTGCTCACGTTCGATGCGGGCTTCAACTCGAGCCAGGTGGTGGACTTCACGCCGATCTACCGGCCATACGGCGGCTTCTACGGCGGGTTTGGCGGATACTACGGTCACGGGTTCGGCGGATACACGACGTATGTGCCCTACGTCGATACGGTCTACGCCCACTGGCTCAGAATGAAGCTCTACACGAAGGACGGGGCCGCCCTCCATGAGACCAACGTGGTCTGGTTCGGCGAGGCGCTGACGGGCGCCAATCATCCGGAGCTTCGTGAGGCGGTGAATTACCTGCTGGTAGCCTGCATGGAGCACTTCGGCCTCGACACCGAAGAATGGGTCAGGATGACGATCAAACAAGACGATCCCCGCATCCGGGGGATCGCGGAGGAGCAGCCGGAAAGGACCAACAGGCGTTAGTCGCGGCCTATGAAAACAGGGATCTGCATTATCGGGGCGGGGCCCGCCGGGCTGATGGCGGCCATCTATGCGGCACGAACGGGCGTGCCAACCATGATCGTGGAGGCCAACGCCAAACCCGGCCGCAAGCTCCTTATCACTGGCGGCGGACGATGCAATTTCACGCACGCGGGCATGGCGGACGAGATCGCACAAGCCTTTGGCAAGACCGGGCGATTCCTGCGCTACAGTCTCCACGAGCTGCCGCCCCATGACGTTATCGAGTTCTTCCAGGCACGAGGAGTGGCGAGCACGGTCGAGCCGGATGGCTGCGTCTTTCCGGTCAGCGATAAAGCCTCCGACGTGCTGGATATCCTTCTGAGCGAGGCGGGGACGCTTCGCGTCGGCTTCCTGTACGATATGCCGGTGACAAAGGTGCAGGCCCATGACGGCGGCTTCACAGTTCATGCGAAAGACCACCGGATTCTCGCGACCTGCGTGATCATTGCCACCGGCGGCGTCACGTGGCCGCAAACCGGCTCCACGGGCGACGGCTACCGTTTCGCGGCGGAATTGGGCCATACCATCATCCCGCCAAAGCCCGCCCTCGTGCCGCTGGTGACGCGGGAAAGCTGGGTGGGCGATCTGGCGGGAATCGCGCTGCCGCAGGTGAAGATGCAGACCACCGTGGGCAAGCGCCGCATCACCATCGTCGGCCCCATGCTGTTCACGCAGGAGGGCATCGGGGGCCCCGCCGTGCTCGACCTCAGCCGGCTTGTGGCCGATGAGCTGGCCGGGGGCAAGCAGGATATCGTCGTGCGGATCGATATGGCCGCCCAACTCGATGAGCCCGGATTCGACCGGCAATTCCAGGCAAGCATACAGGCCCATCCCAGGAGAGCCGTGGCTAGTGTCCTCGCGGAATTCGTGCCCCGCCAGCTTTCCCGCGTGCTGTGCGATCTCGCCCAGTGCGATTGCAGTGCGCAGGTCGGCCAACTAAAGGCGGAAATGCGCCGGCGTCTGGTCGCGTCGATCAAGGACCTGCCCCTGACGATCACAGGCACAGAACCCATTGAGAAGGCGACTGTGACCCACGGCGGCGTGAGCACAAACGAGATCGAGCCGCAGACCATGGAATCACAGATTCGCCCGGGACTCTTCTTTGCCGGCGAAGTGATCGACGTGGACGGCCCGTGCGGTGGCTACAATCTCCAGATGTGCTGGTCCACCGGCGCACTAGCCGGCCACTCCGCGACCCATGCTCTCCTCAGTCCCGGCCCGCACACCGCACCAGTATAGCCTCGAAAGGCCCAGTCTTGGGTGGCACGGGCAGACTCGTTTGCCCGCAGGGCTTCGAGTGGACAGGCCCCATCGAATGAGCACCGTCAAACGAGTTGGCTTCGTCCCATGTTCTTGAGCTTTGGGTGGCATCGTCAAGCGCAGCTTGGCGATGGTTTGCCCATTCGCCATCGCCAAGGCCTTCGGCCTTGACGCTGCCACCCGTCTGCGAAGCTTGTCTATGCCCAATCTCAAGAATGTGGGACGTTGCCAACGAGTTTGGCGGTGCCACCCGGCAAGCGGGAGGTCCCACGCTAGACACGATCCGCTATTTCTTGATGGGCGGAAACGTCGGGGCTGCTGCACTGCTGGTGGCCGGCGGTGGTGTCTGCGCCTGACCCTGCGTCCCGCCCGGTTTGTAGTACGCCATCGCCTCCGGGATCAGGTTCTGGAGGTTCCGAATTCGCGTCGCATCGGCCGGGTGCGTGCTCAGGAATTCCGGCGGCTTGGCCTGGCCCTTGCTCGCCTCCGACATTCGCTGCCAGAAGCCCACGGCCTCATGCGGGTCGTACCCTGCCATCGCCATGAAGATCAGGCCCAGGTGATCCGCCTCGGTCTCATGCGTACGGCTGTATGGCAGCAGGATCCCGACCTGGCTGCCCAGGCCATAGGCAGCGCTGAACAAACTGCGGGTCTGCTCCGGCTGTTTTTGCAGAGCAAGATCCAGTCCCATGCCGCCCATCTGCACGAGCAACCCCTGGCTCATCCGCTCGGACCCGTGCCGGGCGAACACGTGGGCGATCTCATGGGCGATCACCGTCGCCAGACCCGTGTCATCCTTGGCGACCGGCAGAATGCCCGTGTACACCACGACCTTGCCGCCGGGCATCGCGAAGGCGTTGATCTGCTTGTCCTCGATTAGGTTGAATTCCCACTTGTACCCCGCAAACGGGTCGCTGTCGCAGTTCTTCTGGCAGTATTGCTCGACCGCCTGCACGATCTTCGTGCCGACCCGCGCGACCATCTCGTTCTGCTTGACGTCCCCGCTCACCTTGTTCTCGGAGAGGAACTGCTGGTACTCCTGGATGCTCATCGACGTGACGAGCGATTCCGGGACAAGGCTCAACTGCCTCCTTCCCGTAATAGGCACCTCCGCGCATCCCGCCAGCACGAACAGAAGAGATACCCAGGTGATAATCGTGGATCTCGCAGCTTTTCTCATGTAAATCCTCCCTGTATCAGCAACGCTTTTCAGCCGCAATTCACAAACGCGTACGGCAACCGGCCGTGTTGTCCGTCCTACTTCCTACTATTAAGCACTCCGCACAGTCTCCGTGCAAAGCTTTTTCTAAGATCACCTCCCTCCCATGCGACACCCCTCCCCAGCACAAAGCCCCCCCGCCGCACGTCCCACATCGCCCTTTTACCTATCCCTCCCATCTCCTCCACATTTGGCTTTGTTTCGCCAAGTCGAGGTGTGAAGTGTTATGTTTGAAGTTTGAAGTCGAATGCCTCACATCCAGCCCCTCCCGCTTGACACCTCACACTTCAAACTCGAAACTCGCTCACAATTGGTTTGTTTCGCAAACTGCCCGTAGGGCTCTCGGCTGTCTGCCCGGCAAATTGGCTTTGTTTCGCACGAGCCTCTTCATTCCGCATTCCGCAATCCCCAATCGCAGGCCCTTTGCTGGAAATTGGCTTTGTTTCACAAACTGTCCCCGGAGGCACATCACGGCACTCGCCCTGTCTTCAATCCGCACTCCGCAATCCGAAATCCGCAATCCCATGGCCCCCGGCCCGAAATTGGCTTTGTTTCACATCCTCGTCGAATCAAACGCAACTCCTTTCCCGTAAAGGACTTCACGCTGATCCCGTCCCCCGAAATTGGCTTTGTTTCGCAAAATCACCCGCCCACATTCCTCCGGCCTGTCGCCTGCCGCCCTCTCCCGGCAAATTGGCTTTGTTTCGCGCGATTCTCTCTTCATTCCGCATTCCGCATTCCGCAATCCGCACTCCAACGGCCCTCCGCCCGAAATTGGCTTTGTTTCGCATAGTGGTCTCCCTGCCCTCAATCCGCATTCCGCAATCCGCAATCGCGGGCCCCCGCCCCGAAATTGGCTTTGTTTCGCAAACTACGTGTGTTTGTCATTGGAGGTACACCACGCCACTCGCCCCGCTCTTGATTCCGCATTCCGTACTCCGCACTCCGTACTCCGCACTCTGAGTGGTTCTCCATTCAGTTGTGTCACAATCTTACAAAATTACGTGTTTTCTGTCAAGTAAAATCCCGACAACACAGGGACTTTTCTTCATTGCGACACCTGAAGATAAGCTCTTGCCACACATCGGCTTACGAAGATTGACCTGGCCCAGCCTCGGGGTGAAAAACCAGATTCTCACGCAGAGACGCAGAGCCCGCAGAGTTCAGAATAGATTTCGACCGGTTTTCTCAGCGTCTCCGCGTCTCTGCGTGACACATAATCCTTTTCAGTCCAAGGACTTACAACCAAGAACCAGCAACCAGCCAACTGGGAACTGTTAACCGAGAACTGACAACTGCTCTTCAACCGCTGATGAACGCCGATAAACGCTGATAAACTCCTGCCGAACAAGGCTTTATGAACGACAACCGACAACATATTTGCACGCAGGGACGCGGAGACGCAGAGAAAGAGAAGACCGACAAGTGCATTTCAAACCCTGCGGGCTCTGCGTCTCAGCGCGAGACATAAGCCTTTTCAGTCCAAGGACTTACAATCGAGAACCAGCAACCAGCCAACTGGGAACTGACAACTGCTCTTCAACCGCGGATGACCGCCGATCAACGCTGATAAACTTCTGCCGGACAAGGCTTTACAGCCGAATACCGGCTACTGACTACCGACAACCGTTTTCCTTTGCATTTCCGAGCGATTTTCGCTCTAATAATGGTATGGATTGTGAAGCCGTGGTGCGATGTTCAACAGACGGGAAGTCGTGGTGGATCATTCATCTCTCACAACCGTTCGCAGGCGCCCTATCGAGAATGGTACGAGTCCCGTTCTCTTCGGGAGGAAATGACACCACCAAATGTGGCCCATGAGGAAAAGACATTCTGCCAGTGCCATTGCCGCTGAGTTGGCCAGGATCGCCCTTCAGCTTAATGAGGACCATCGTACAGCCATCGATGAGGTGGCTCATGAACTGAGTATACCCACGTCCAAAGTGGAGACCGAGTTCCGCCACTTCCTTGTCTACATGGTTGAGACAGTCGTACAGAATGTCGGCAACGAAGGTGAGGTTGCCGACCGCCTCATGTCAGCATATCGGGAGAAGATCGGCGAACTTGCCTTATCCGGGGGATACGGAGTCGGTTTTTGGCAGGAGCAGGAGAAGCGAACTCCTATATACGATCTGGCTTGGCAAGATCCTCATGGGGTCGGCCCAAGTGTAGCCATGGTTCCGGCGCTGGCGAGTCAGATCAGAACCCAGGACGACACATGCGTTGTCTCGCTCCTCGGAATCTATGGAACAAAGCTGCTTGCTCCTTTGACCAAGCACCTGCGTGGGATTCGCATTGTCTTCCAATAGGGATGACCAGAAGGAACTGGGGACGGCCACTTATTAACGGTAGGTCGAAGTCGAGAGAAATGGTGGCTATGTACAGTAATGGCCCTTCGCAGATTGCGGTGGTCATCATTTGGAGTCGAACCTATGGCTGATACTCGCTTGACAAAGGTTGGTCCATTCAGAGCATTGGTCCTGTGCGCCTTCGCAGCCTTCTCCCCTACGCGCCTCGCAGAGGCTGAACGTGCTGACAATAAGGTGCGGAAGCAATTTCCTCAGCCGCCACCAGAAGGGCCGCCGAGGGCCTTCAAAGTGTGGCAAGGTCTTTGGGGCTCGCTTGCATGGGTGGTTGGATCAATCATCGTGGGAGGCATTGTTGGTTGGGTCCTCGGCATGCTCTGTGGACCGGAACCCACGCGTCTTGCAAGAGCACTCCAGGTCTCCGGCGCGACGGTGCTACTGTGGGCGGCATTGTTTGTACGTGGATGGGAGATACAGAGTATTGCAGGCGTGACTCTGACTGAGCGTGTCAACCGATGGATCTATCAGTTACTGTATTGTCTCGGCACGACCGCAATCGTGGCGTCCCTTGTACTGTCGTGATGCCGTGCCAGGCGCCGGGGAATTTCGGGGACGTCTTAATTATTTCGGTCCTGAATCGAGTATGGCGCCCCCAGATATCCCCAGATTGAGGAGGAGACAACTTGTTGAGGGTGTCGCGACTTGGCTCCTGAGGATTGTGTTGCTCCCAGTGGCCTTGGTATTCGGTTGGTATGCCCTCAAAGGATTCGTCGTATCGCTTGGTGGTGCAGCGGCGGACGACGTTCTCTCACCTGCGGTGGCCATGAGTGGGTTTCTTTTCCTCATGGCTGGATTCCTGATGCATGCCGTTGTGCATCCGGCACCGCCTTGGCGCAACGAGCCATTGAAGAGACTCTGCATTTGCGCCGGCGCCCTCGTGGGCGTTATCACTTTGTGGATCGGCACCTGCTTGGTCGCGGCAGAAATTGTACTGAGGCTGTTCGGCAAGGACCATTCTTTTCACAGCCTCTTGGTGTTCTCATCATTGGTTGCTGTCGGCACTACTGAATATCTAGTATTCTGCGGTGTCAGGCGTATAGCACGTAAGCTGCGTGTGATGGTTGTGGAGAAGAAAATGTTTGAATATGAGTGGCATGATAACTGGATGAGCCTTCAGCATCTCAGGGAGACAGAAGCGAAAGCATATGCAGACACAACCCACCAAGATGCGAGGGGAGCCGCGACGTTGACGAACCTGGGCAATATCTTCTTTCGCCTTTCTTATCATTGCGCCGAGCCGACTGTTTTCAATTCGCCTGATCATTGGTTCCTGAGCATAGCGAAGTGCACATATGTACGCTTGCCATATACACTGCATTGCATCCAGGAACTCTGGATGCGCGGGAACTACTTGGAAGGTGTGATCCTCTCTCGGCACTTGCTGGAGGGGTTTGTCGCGCTGCGGTATTTCCATTCACGCCGAGAGATGGTTCAGACGCATTATACAACCGAATTGTGGAAAGAAAGAGTCTCGTGGCGAAAGATGTTCGAGCAATTTGCACCAGGCAGTTATGACAAGCTGTACAGTAAGCTCTCGAATATGGTTCACGGTGGCATCCGCGCAATTCCCTTTCAAACAGATTGGGACTCATCGACGCCCGGGGAACTCCTCATGGGACGAAAGTTCGATTCAGATCGTTCCAACTACGTATACGTTATCGCGGGAATTGTGTCCTACGGGTATTTGAACCACGCCTCAACGTTCTTCCCGTCTATCGACTCCAAGTTGGACGCAATCACTATCGCCAGAAAAGCAGAAATGCTAACAGGCCTTGAGAGTACACTCTTGATAAAGACAGGCGATCCGTTCGTTCAGGTGATCTCGCCTCTGGTCCGCAGGTGAAGATCTGTTGAATTCGAATTCCGGGGGCATCTTACTTTTTTCGGCTATTGAATCGAGTCCGCTGTGTCCGGATGTTATGCCGTTGCGGCGTAGGTGAGGACTTCGAGTTCTGTGGTTTTGTCGATTCTCTTGAGAATACGAGTCATGGTCAATTTTGAAGGGCAGGTTCGTGATCAAGCTCTCCAATTCCCCGCCGCAATTGTGACAAGTCATGGTCGTGTCTGCCATTCGCTGCCCAACCCTGACTACTTGGTATAGGCTGGTCTGAGGCCCTTGAGCATGGGGTAGTGCCTGATGTTGAGGGTCTTGAGTTCGGCGTTCTCGGCTTGGGCGGTGGCCGCCAGGACAGCATCTGCCAAGCCAACGCCGGGCAGGAGAGGGGGTCAAACCTACACATTTCACATTCTTCTGTGGCGGGTGTCCCCCGAAATTCCAGAGACATCTTGCCTATTTTTGGTCTGAACCAAGTATGGTGTCACAAGACATCATGCTGTTGCGGCGGCGTAGGTGAGCACTTCGAGTTCTGTCGTCTTGTCGATTCTCTTGAGAATACGAATCATGATCGACTTTGAAGGGCAGGTTTGTGATCAGGCTCTCCAATTCCCCGCCGCAATTATGACAAATCATGGTCGTGTCTGCCATTAGCTACCGAAGGGTAAGTACAAGTCCAGACAACCGGTGGCTGTCCGTAGTGAAGTTGCGGCGTCCGTAAAAAGGAAGAGGGCTGCAAGCACGATGGCCGCAGCCCTCGAATTACGCAACCTGCAGGGATGTTAGAGAGTCCTGCGTCTCCTGAGCCAGCCGACGACGCCGGCGCCCAGGCCGCCAAGGAGCAGAGCCCCCGGTGCGGGAATCTGGGACATACCCAACAGGTACGAAACCTCATTCGCAATCAGATTGACCCCGTCAGGATCGTCCATGGCATCGAACAGGAAGCCGTTGTACAGGGTGCTGCCGCCGTTGCCGAGCACGATCGCCGCCATGCCGGCGGACGGCGATCCGGTGAACCCTGCCAGTTCCTGCGCCCCATTGATGGCCGTCAGGTGATCTCCGTCGTCAGCCCAGTGATCGTGCCAGGCCGTCAGATCGCCAACCGCGTAGGGGCTGGTAAAGATGGCATGGGAGGCACTCCAGGCGTAGACATTCTCCGGCATGGAGTACGTTCCGGCCACGCTGACGTCGAACGCCGTGGCGAGGGCGGCTTGACTCTGGAGTGCCCAGAACGACATGATGGCCTTGCCGCCGCCATCGACGTAGTTGACCAGCGGCGTCCAAGAGCTCGGCGGAGTGCTCGGACAATCGACGACGATCAGGTCCCATACCCCGCCAGCCAGCAGGGTATTGAACGTAGAACTGTCCCCAAGCGTGTAGCTCAGTGACAGATTGGTGAGCGCAGTCTGGGCATAACTGTGATAGGTGTTCTCATCGTATACCAGAATCTGCGGCGCCGCCGGGGCGACGGCCGTTCCCACCAGGATGACCATGCTCACCATGACTGTGAGTTTCTTCATACTTTCTTTGCTCCTTTTCTTTGCATACAAGCGCCAACAAGCGCGTCCATACTCTGGCGTGAGAATTGCCGCGAACGGATAGGCTGCCAATAAGAGATAAGCGCACACGATCTGCGAGCCAACCGTTGCGTTGGTTGCAGTGACGAATCAAGTGGGACCTTTTCACCACACCTCAGGGCAGATCAGCTATTATATTCGCCGATTCGGGCGTGGAAAGTCAAGAGAAAAGTCACTCGAAAACGGGCGATGCTCGCGAAGGCAAGAAGGGGTCAAGCTTTGGATTCAGGTGTCGCGAGGGATGTGCGACAAGGAAGTGGCAATGGGGCCGGGTGGCACCGCCAAACTCGCTGTGACGGTGCTCCTTCGATGGGGTCTGCCCACTCGAAGGCCCACGGGCAAACGAGTTTGCCCGTGCCACCCAGAACCTCGTTGTTCGCTCTGCCACAATCTCGTCGTGCACCCTGTCGCGGGGTGGTTTTCGGTTTCTTGGGGGGTGGGGGTGGGATTATGATGGGGGGATGATTGAGAAAGGGTTGGTTCAGGTCTATACGGGCGACGGCAAGGGCAAGACGACGGCGGCGGTCTTTCTCACGCCGTTGCGGCGTAGGTGAGCACTTCGAGTTCTGTCGTCCTATCGATTCTCCTCAGAATACT
This sequence comes from Sedimentisphaerales bacterium, assembly GCA_963708075.1. Classification (GTDB taxonomy): domain Bacteria; phylum Planctomycetota; class Phycisphaerae; order Sedimentisphaerales; family Anaerobacaceae; genus PLanc-01. The sequence goes on along the minus strand of OY970194.1, from coordinate 233,396 downwards.
ATCGACCTTTTCCATCACCGGATCGTCGATGAGGTATTCGCCGCAATTGCTGCACTGCAGGACAGGCAGGCCCTTGATGATGACAATCGAGTCGTGGTCGATTTTGAAGGGCAGGTTTGTGATCAGGCTCTCCAATTGCCCGCCGCAATTATGACAAATCATGGTCGTCTCCTAGTCTTGAGATCCGCCTCCCACTTGTCGGGAGTCGGCCGGTACGCCGTAACAATTACTACGCTATTACCTGCCACATCGGTCGCTATCTGAATGTGAAAGACCTCGCCTTCGTGCTCGGCATACACAAGATAGCTCGGCAGGTATTTGTCTTCTGGCTATTCTTCTATGATCTCATAACTTTCCGTCGAGGCCAAGATGGCTTCACGGGGTATGAACCGGCCCTTCAGGCGCATATTGACGTGATACGTCCATCGTATCCGTCGATGCTCGATGCACTCCCGGATGAAAGTCAAGATCTTGTCTGCCATTAGCTGGCCCACATGAACCACCAATCTCGTAGGACTTCAAGGGCGATTCATCGCCTGAAGTCCACATCCAAGCCGCTTGATCCTATCCGATTGGCGACCGGTGGTCAATTGGTTATGCCTTCCGGGAGTCCCTTTACAGGGGGCAGGGCGGTTTTCGGTTTCTTGGGGGGTGGGGGTGGGATTATGATGGGGGGATGATTGAGAAAGGGTTGGTTCAGGTCTATACGGGCGACGGCAAGGGCAAGACGACGGCGGCGTTCGGGCTGGCGTTGCGTGCGGCCGGACGCGGGAACCGGGTGCTGGTCTTTCAGTTTTTGAAGCCGCCGACGCTGGAGTTGGGCGAGCGGCTGGCCGTCGAACGGTGCGGCCTGCCCATTCGCCTGGAATCGCTGGAGGCGTACTGGAACCTGTTCAGGTCGCTCCGCAATCAGCAGGATATCGACGGGGCGAGGGCCGCTGTCGGCGATGCGCTGGTCGGGCTGACGGAGCTGGCGGCGAAGAAAGCCTATGACGTTCTGATTCTCGACGAGATCGTGTTTTGCCTGTCGATGGACCTGGCGCGAATCGAGGATATCCGGCGGCTGATCGAACAAAAAGACGCGGGCGTCGAAGTGATTCTGACCGGCCGGGGCGCGACGCCGGAGTTGATCGCGATGGCCGACCTCGTGACGGAGATGAAGAACGTCAAACATCCGTTTGATAAGGGCATAGGAGCAAGAGAAGGAATCGACTACTAGGGGGTTGTTGATTTTAGATGGTTGATGGTTGATGTGGGTGCGGCACACGGCCTTTTCAATCAAAAATCAAACATCAAAAATCAAACTTCCCCAGAGACAAGGAGCAGCAGGTGGCTAAGAGTGTTGCGGCGATTGTTTGTGCGGCGGGGCCGGGGACTCGGTTCGGGGGCAAGCGGAAGAAGCAGTTCACGGACGTGAGCGGCCGGGCCGTCTTTCTGCGGAGCGTCGAGCTGTTCTCCGGCCGCGACGACGTCAAGCAGGTGCTCGTCGGAATCCCCAAGGAAGATGAGGAGATTGTCAGCGTCAAATGGGGCGCGAATCTCAAGTTCTTCAACGTGAAGATCTTCTTCGGCGGCGGGGAACGGTTCGATACGATCATCGAGGGACTCAAGCTGCTCAAGCCGGACATTGAGCTTGTCGCGGTGCACGATGCGTGCCGGTGCTGCGCGACGGATGAGCTGATCGGCAACGTGATCGCCAAGGCCGCAGAGGTCGGGGCCGCCATTCCCGCTGCTCCTGTGACGGCGACGATCAAGCAGGTCAAGGACGGCGTGATCGTCAAGACGGTGGACCGGGCCGGGCTGTACGAGGCCCAGACGCCGCAGATATTCGAAACCTCCCTGCTGCGAAAGGCCTATGAGAACCTGGGGAATGTCGATAAGGCTGCGGTCACGGACGATGCGTACCTCGTCGAGGCGCTCGGGCACAAGGTCGCTATCGTCGAATCGGATGCGTCGAATATCAAGATCACCAAGCCGACCGACATCGCCATCGCCGAGGCAATCCTCAAGTCGCGACCCAAGCCCAAGCCGGAAGGTCCCATCGGGCCTTATATCGAGGCGCAGTGGTGACGGATAAAAGTTTGAAGTTTGATGTTTGAAGTTTGAAGTAGAACAGGCGAGCAATCGAGTCTCCTGACTTCACACTTCACACTTTGTGACGAATTTCTGGTTTTTTCTATTGACAAAGTCGCGTGCGGACGATCTAATAGAAGTCTTATGAGGCAGAATCGCAGCTACAACTTCGGGTTTTTTGGTTGGTGGTGGCCTGCAGGATAAATCCGGCAGGCGAGCGATCCTTTTGCTTTAAGAAATCGCTGAAGAAAATCGAATCTATCGTGCAGCCTGTCGGAAACGGCAGGCTGCTTTTTTTATAGGGATTCTCAGGCATGTCCCGATAAGAGGGGAAATGCGGGAGATGAGGATATGGAAGATTATCGGCAGATCATAGAGAACGCGGAGCCGGGGCAAATCGTCCCGGTTGTCAAGCGGATCGACGTGGACGACCCACTGGAGTTCTTCGCGAAGCTCAGCGATTACGGCCGGGCCAAGAACTGCTGCCTGCTGGAGTCCCGCGAATACCTGGCCGGGACGCGGGCATTGAGCTTCGGCACAGCGCGTCCCGCCCTGTACCTCACGGGGACAGGCTCGGAGTTCACGATTAAGGCGCTGAGCAAACCCGGCCGACGCATCCTGAGCTACCTGGCCGGTCACCGGGAGCGATTCGACTTTTGCGAGTCCATCGACTTCGGGACAGAGGCCATCACCGGCCGGATCAAGCGGCGCGACGCGATGGTGGACGAGCAGACGCGGCTGCGCACCACGAACCAGATGGACGTGCTGCGGGCGGTGGCGTTTGCCTTTCGACTTGCGAGCAAGCCCTTCCGCGTCACATGCGGCCTGCTCGGGGCCCTAAGCTACGATTTCGTCGATCAGTTCGAGAAGCTGCCCGCCAGCGAGAGCGACCTGCTGGGCAATCCCGATTACGAGCTGTACTTCGCCGACAACATCTTCCTGATGGACCACGAGAGCAACCAGGGCTACGTCGTGGTCAACTGCATGATCACGAACGGGGACCGCGAGGCCGTGATCGCGGAGGCCCAGAGCAGCTTCGACTACTACTTTAATATGGCCCGGTTCGAGCCACCCAAGGGACGCAAGCACGCAGCCCCCCTGCCGCAGGCCTCGACCGATACCGTGCAGGGCGAATACGAGGAGATGGTCCAGCGGGCCAAGCGGCACATCATCGACGGCGACATCTTCCAGGTGGTCCTGAGCCGCACGCTCACGGAGCCCTGTCCCGACGAGCCGCTGGATGTGTACAAGCGTCTGCGCGAGCTGAATCCATCGCCCTACATGTTCTATTTGAATACGCCGCACACGATATTGATGGGCTCCAGTCCCGAGCTAAACCTGCGAGTCAGCGGGACGGGGCCGCGACAGGTCGAGATCCGGCCAATCGCCGGCACCAAGCCCCGCGGCCGCATCGACGGCCAGATCGACGTGGACACCGACTTTCGCTATGAAGCGGAGCTGAAGCTGGACCGTAAGGAACTGGCCGAGCACATGATGCTCGTCGATCTCGCCCGCAACGACATCGCCCGCGTGGCCAATCCGGGCAGCCGGGTCGTCAACGAGTTGCTGACGGCGGAGAAATACGAGTCGGTGCAGCACCTAGTGAGCAACGTCAAGGGCACGCTCCGGCCCGATCTCGACGCACTGAGCGCGTACCTGGCCACGATGAACATGGGCACGCTCACGGGCGCCCCGAAGATTGAGGCGATGAAGATCATCCGGAAACTCGAAAAGAACAAGCGGGGCTACTACGGCGGGGCCGTGATGTACCTGACCGTGGACGGCCAGTTCGATAGCTGCATCACGATCCGAAGCCTGCAGGTCCGCGACCATACGGCGTACATCCGTGTCGGCGCGGGGATCGTCCACGACAGCGTCCCGAAGACCGAGTTTGAAGAAACCGAGCACAAAGCAAGATCGTGCCTGAGAGCCATCCGAGGCAAGTAATCTCATGCGATGCAGCGTTATGATTGTGACGGGTGGCAGCGGCAAGGCCGAAGGGCTTGCCGATGGCGTGCAGCGCGCCAGTCAAACCATCGGCAAGCTGCGCTTGCCGCTGCCACCCGACGACTCATCATGTCACCCCCGCGGAGGCGGGGGTCCACGACCATTCGATGGGTTCCTGGATTCCCGCCTTCGCGGGAATGACATGCTATAAAGACGGTGTAAAGGGTATTCCAATGGAATCGATCGATAAGAAGGTTCTGTTCATCGATAATTTTGACTCGTTCACGTACAACCTGGTGGACGACTTCGCCAAGCGGCAGTGCCGGACGCGGGTGTACCGGGCGGATACGAGCATCGAGGACCTGAAAGCCGTGGCGGCAGAGTTCGAGCCGGACCTGCTGGTGATCTCGCCGGGGCCGGGCAACCCGGATACCGCAGGCGTATCGCTCGATGCGGTGGACTATTTCAAGGACAAGCTGCCCATCTTCGGCGTGTGTCTGGGACACCAGACCATCGTGCAGTACTTCGGCGGCAAGATCGGCCATGCTCCCGAGCCCATGCACGGCAAGCCCTCGCGGATCGCCCATAGCGAGAAGGGACTCTTCCGCGGCGTCGAGAATCCGCTGCAGGCGGGACGCTACCACAGCCTCACCGCTCTGAGCCTGCCGGACTGTCTCGAAAAGACGGGCGAGTTCGAGGGCATTGTCATGGCCGTCGAGCACAGGCAGTGGCCCATCTTCGGCGTGCAGTTTCATCCCGAGAGCATCCTGACGCCTGCGGGCGGCAAGATCATCCAGAACGTGCTTCAAATCGCGGTCAATCGCAAACAGATGGTGGAGAGCTGACGATGGCGACGATAACCAGGTACCTGGAGATCATTCTCAACGGCAAGGACCTCACGTTCGAGCAGGCGAAGGAGTTGCAGGACACGATCTTCGAGGGGCAGGTGACGGAGGTGCAGATCGCGGCGTTCCTGGCGATGATGCGAATGAAGCGGGCGACCTCGGGCGAGATCGCCGGGCTGGCGCAGTCGCTGCGGGACCATGCCGTGCCGGTGCGAGTCAATTTCGAGCACCTGATCGACACGTGCGGCACAGGCGGCGCCGTCGTCAAGACGTTCAATATCTCCACCACCTCCGCGCTCGTGGCGGCGGGCGCCGGGGCCTACGTGGCCAAGCACGGCAATCGGGGCATCACCAGCCGTTGCGGCTCGGCGGACGTGCTCGATGAGCTCGGGGTCAACATCGACCCGGGGCCCGAGATCGTGGCCACGTGCATTCGAGAGGCCCACGTCGGCTTCATGTTTGCACCGAAGTTCCATCCGGCGATGCGATTCGTCCAGCCGATTCGAAAGAGCCTGGACTTTCGCACGGCGTTCAATATACTGGGTCCTCTTGCCAACCCGGCGGGTGTCCGGGCACAGGTGATGGGCGTGGCCGACGCGGAACTGATTGACAGAATCGCAGAGAGTCTCCGGATGCTCGGGACCCGGCGGGCCCTGGTCGTGCACGGTCAGGGCATGGACGAAATCAGCCTCCTCGGCAAGACGAAGATCGTCGAGCTGCGTGACGGAGAGATCACGTCCTTCGAGCTGGACCCGACCGACTACGGAATCGCCAACGCATCCATCGATGCCCTCGGCAGCGGCGACGCGATTGCCAACGCAGCGGTCATCCGGGAGATCCTGGCCGGCAGGGAGCGAGGCCCCCGTCGCGATATTGTCCTGATCAATGCCGCCGCCGCCATCATCGTGGCGGAGCTGGCCGACAGCTTCGAGCAGGCGATCCCCCTGGCAGCCGCCTCGATTGACGAAGGTAAAGCGTGGCACTGTCTTGAGAGACTCGTTGAGATATCGAACGCCGTATGATGCAGACTATAATTGACTGGTGCGCCTCGCGTGTCATCCTGAGCGCAGCGAAGGATCTGGGTCGGGAGGAGAAACCTCTCATTCGATGGCCAGATCCTTCGGCTTCGCCTCAGGATGACAGGATTCGTACCGGGCATTTGAGATGAACGTATGTTGATACCGAAAGTGAAAATCTGCGGACTCACGAATTACGAGGATGCGGCTGCCGCGATGGACATGGGAGCGGACCTGCTGGGTTTCAATTTCTGCCCCAAGAGCCCGCGGTACGTGCGGCCGGAGAAGGTCGCGGCCATCATCCGCAAGCTCCCCGCGTTCGTCGACGTCGTCGGCATCTTCGTGAATAGCACCATCGAGCACGTCCGCGAGGTCGCCAGCCAGTGCCAGTTGGATTGGATCCAGTTGCACGGCGAGGAGAGCCCCGAGTTCTGCCGCTGGTTGACGTACGACACCGCCAAGCTGATGAAGGCCCTGCGGGTCAAGGACGCCGGGGACCTCCAGCAGGTGAACAACTACTTCACCGATGCGATCCTCCTGGACGCATACGATCCCAAGCGGCACGGGGGCACGGGACTCACGTTTGACTGGAACGTCATCGGGCATATCGGCAAACGGGTCTTTCTCGCCGGCGGAATCAACCCGTCCAACGCCGTGGCGGCTGTCGAGCTGGGCGTCTACGGAATCGACGTCTGCAGCGGCGTCGAGGCCGCACCCGGCAAGAAAGACCACAAGAAAATGAAGGCCCTGTTTGACAGCATAAAATACTTGCGAGCATAGCGACATAGGTCCCATGAGTCTCATAGGTCCTATGTCCGAAAGGACACGAAGAGCATGAAATACAACGGCAGATATGGTGATTACGGCGGGTACTATGTGCCGGAAGTGCTGATTCCCGTGCTGGAGGAGTTGGAGGAGGCGTTCCTGCGATTCTACCAGGACGAGACATTCCAGGCGGAGTTGAGCGAGCTGTTCCGGGACTACGCGGGCCGGCCCAGCCCGCTCTACCACGCCAAGCGGTTCAGTGAGCACGTCGGCTTCCAGGTGTACCTCAAGCGGGAGGATCTCCTGCACGGCGGCGCGCACAAGATCAACAATACGCTCGGCCAAGGCCTGCTCGCCAAATACATGGGCAAGAGCAAGCTCATCGCGGAGACCGGAGCCGGCCAGCATGGCCTGGCCACGTCGATGGTCGGCGCCCTGCTCGGCATGGAAACGAAGATCTTCATGGGCGTCACCGACGTCGCGCGGCAGAGCGTCAACGTCCACAAGATGAGGCTGTGCGGCGCCGAGGTCGTGCCCGTAGAGGGCGGGACGGGGACGCTCAAGGACGCGATCAACGACGCGCTTCGCTACTGGACGGCCCACGTGACCGATACGTTCTACCTGTTCGGGTCCGCCGCAGGGCCGCACCCGTATCCGACGATTGTCAGGTGTTTCCAGAGCTGCATCGGCGTCGAGGCACGGCGGCAATGCCTCGAACAGATCGGCCGGCTGCCAGACATGGTGCTGGCCTGCGTCGGAGGCGGCAGCAACGCCATCGGCATGTTCGCCGGTTTCCTCGATGACAAGGATGTCAAACTCATCGGCGTCGAGGCCGGCGGCAAAGGCCTCCACACCGGCAAGCATGCGGCCAGTCTATCCGCGGGCAGGGTCGGCATCCTGCACGGAGCCAAAGCCTACCTGCTTCAGGACGAAGACGGGCAGGTTCTCGATACCGAGTCCATCAGTGCGGGTCTGGACTATCCGGCGGTCGGGCCCGAGCACTGCTACCTGAAAGACACCGGCCGGGCCGAGTACGTCGCCGCAGAGGACGGGGAAGTCCTCGACACCTTCGGGCTGTTCACGAGGCTCGAAGGCATCCTTCCGGCGCTGGAGAGCACCCACGCCCTGGCCTACCTCGTGCGTCAAAAGGGCAAGCTGGCCCCCGGCGCAATCGCCGTCGTGAACCTCTCAGGCCGGGGCGACAAAGACGTCGGCATCGTGGAAAAAGCAACAAGCGCCTCAATCGCGGATTGATGATTGCGGATTGCGGATTCGGGTCAGGCGGTCAATCCGCAATCCGAAATCCACAATCCGCAATGCAGACACCGGCTTCGTGGAGCACATACAACTATGAAGACCTATCAGCAAGTATTCAGGGAATTGAAAAGCCAGAAGAGGGCCGCCCTGATCCCGTTCTTCGTGATCGGCGATCCGGACTACGCCACAAGCCTTGCCATCGTTAAGGCGGCCATGGAAGCCGGGCCGGACGTCCTCGAACTGGGCATCCCCTTCTCCGATCCGATCGCGGATGGTCCGACGATCCAGAAAGCCGACGTTCGCGCGATCCGCAGCGGCATGAACACGCACAAGGCCCTGGAGTTCATCCGGGAGCTGAGAGCGTCGCACACCGGGCACAGCGACATCCCCATCGGCCTGCTGATGTACTACAACCTCATCCACCAGTACGGCGTGGAGAAGTTCTTCAAGGACTTCCGCGAGGCGGGCGTGAATAGCGTGCTCGTGGCCGACCTGAGCATCGACGACGCGGAGGAGATCGTCGCCCCGGCCCAGTCCGCCGGGCTTGACACGGTCTTCATGGTCACGCCGAACACCGAGCCCGGCCGGATGGAGCGAATCGCCTCCAAGACCACCGGCTTCATCTATACGGTCTCCCTCCTGGGCGTCACAGGCAGTCGGGCGACCCTCTCCGACACCGTGGACAAGCTCATCACAAAGCTCAAGAGCGTGACGAGCGTGCCGGTCTGCGTCGGGTTCGGCGTCAGCACGCCCGAACATGCGAAAGCGATTGCCGATGCCGGGGCCGACGGCGTAATCATCGGCTCCAAACTCGTGGGAATGATCGAGGATTCCCTGGATGACCCGAAAAAGGCCGCCAGGGAAATCACCGCCTTCCTCCGCGAAGTGAAGGCCGCTTTGTCCATCCGCTGAAGATGGGTGACGGGTGGCAGCGGCAAGCGCAGCTTGCCGATGGCTTACATATACTGCGGAACACCACAGGCAAGCTCCGCAGACTCCTCTGAAAATACGCCGGACAGATCTCCGCGTAGGGCGAGCGTCCCCGCTCGCCCAGGGTCGTGCGAGGACGCACGACCTACGAAGAGCATGCCATTTTCATCCTCTTCGGGTGCGCCGAAGGCCCATGAACGGCTCCGCTTGCCGCTGCCACCCGTCCTTCATGTCGTGAGTCTTCACAAGTACCCGGCATACGTCCTGTCAAACTGGGTAAAAGCCCAGTTGCACTTCTGCGCCGGCATGGTAGACTTGAGGGGCATGGCTCGCCGTGTATGATGGAGTATCCACGGTGCGCTGCATATGAGTGTTTGGTTAGGAGTACGTACTATGAGAAGGATTTCGATAGCTCTATTACTGGCTGTAGCGATGGCTTCGACGGGCATTGGGCAGGAGACGACCAAGAAAACACCCGCTGGGCGCGAACGAGGGCCCCGGCCCACCATCGAGCGTCGAGGGGCCGAGCAGGGACAGATTGCCCAGAAATTGCAGAAGCAGATGGAGGACCTGAGGGCCGCTCATCAGGACCTGATCGCGGACTTGCGCACGATCCGGGCGGCAGCGGTCAAGGAGAACGCCAAAGAGACCGCCACTCAGATCGACAAGCTTATCAGCAGACAACAGCAGAACTACCAGGAGAAGCTGCAGCAACTGGAGTTGCAGCAGCAACAGATGCAAAAGGCGCTCAAGGAGAGCGGCGGCAACGCCCCGGGAGCGGTTCCGCAGGGCCGACGCGCCTCTGACTTCGAGCTGAACAGCTTTGAAGGCAGGAAGGTGAAACTCTCAGACTACAAAGGCAACATCGTCGTCCTCGAATGGATCAATCTGGACTGTCCCTTCGTGCAGTATCACTACGACAAGGCCGCTACGATGATCGAGCTGGCCAGGAAATACAAGGACAAGAACGTCGTCTGGTTTGCCATCAACGGCACGAGTCAGACGACCCCCGAAGCCAACCGGGCCTTCGCCAAGAAGAACAAGCTGCCGTACCCGATCCTCGATGACAGGTCGGGCAATGTGGGACGCAAGTACGGCGCCATCACGACGCCCCACATCTTTATCATCAAGGACGGCTTCGTGGTTTACGACGGCGCGATCGACAACGCCCCGAACGGCAAGACGATCGACGGCAGCGACAAGGTCAACTACGTGGACAAGGCCCTGTCCGAGTTGACGTCGGGCCAGCGTGTGAGCACCCCGAAGACCCAGTCCTACGGCTGCTCCGTCAAATATCCCACTCCGTGACGCCTCCAGCGTGTGTGATTGGGTGAAGTTCTGCAACCGCAGAGAAGAATGAGCACCCGGGGCGCGACCAACCTTGTCCCTATGGGTTCGGGTCAGGCTGGAAATTCGCCCGCAGCTCGTAGTCCTGGTCCATTGTCAGTGACAGGGGGTTTTCCGTCGCGGAGTAACTGCCGGACCAGCCGACGAATTCAAAGCCGGGATCGGCTCCCGCTTCCAGCACGACTTCTTCGTAGAACCTGTAGGTGAACGCGCCCACGCCCGGGCGGATCACCGATCCCCCGGCGGAGGAAGAGACCACCAGCCGGCCGGTGAAGAACGCGTCGTAGAGCAATGTCACACCCGGATTGTTCGCTTGAATCCGCGGCAGGTACGTGCTGTAGGCATCCTGATTCATGGGAATGGCCCGAAGATCGACCCACTGGAGACGGGTCAGGTTCGACAGCGGCGAGATGTCGCTGACGAAATTCCTGTGAAGACCGATGGACTCCAGGTTGCTCAGTCGGGCCAGGACCGCGATACTGGTGATCTCGTTCTGTTCAAGGTCCAGCGTTCGCAGATCGCTCAGCCCGGCCAGCGAGGAGACATCGCGGACGTAGTTGCCCAGGAGGAGCACCGTGTGCAGACTTCTCAGTCCGGACAGGGCGGAGATATCGCGAATACCGTGATATCGGAGGTTCAACTCCTGCAAATTGACGGCATATTCAAGCCCGGCAAGGTTCGTAACCGCGTTCTCCCGTATGTAGGAGTTGGGGCGGACCAACTGCGTCAGGCCGAGCATGTCCGTCGGCGTCGGGTCGGGAATCCACAACTCCTGCTCCACAGCCGCCTTCAGATTCGCGTCCGGAAAATGAACTGGGCCGTCAGACCAGGATTTGCTTGCCTCCGTTGTACCTCCATAGACCCCCATGTTGACGAGGCCGCCGTTTGGAGAAGGCTCCGGGCCGACCGGACTGCACGGATCGCCGGCATCGATACACGGGCTGGTCTCCTGATCCGGAACCCACTTGCCTGGCTTGGGGTCATAGCGGCCCATCTGTGATCGCAGGTGATAGTCGCCCATGATCCAGACGGCATCGGGAATATCCGGCCCAGCCATTACATCGAGTTGGCCGGGGACCGCCCAATAGCCGGCACGAGCAAACAGGGGGTCGGCGTCGATACAGCCCGGCCCCTGCCACCCGCCCGCCACGGCGCTGTAGCGAATCAGAGGCCGGCGATCGCCACTGGTCAGAATCGCCGCCGACGTGTTGCCCCAGACAATCGAGTTGGCCACAACCGCCCGGCTGTTAATGAATCGCATCGTCGCGCTCTCACCGCTCACATGATTGCCGCTGATCGTGCAGTTTACGAACGTCGGATCGCTGTCCATGCAGTACACCGCCGCCCCTTTCGGATGGGTCGCGCGGTTGCCCACGACCAGGCAGTTGGCAATCGTGGGACTGCCGGCGGAACAGAGGATTGCCCCGGCGGTTTGGTCCTGCCCCCCCGTGATGACAAAGCCGGACAATACGCAGTTGGCATCTTCACTGTGGGTGAAACTCACCACCGGACCAGCCCCGCCGCCATCAATCACGGGCCATGCCGCGGCACCCGGGTCATTCGGATCGAATCCCGTCAGCGTAATGCGCTTGCCGAGCAGATCGATAGTCTCGCGATAGGTCCCAGCGCGGACGAAGATTGACGCCCGATCCACAGCGGCCTCAATCGCTTCCTGAATCCGGTCAAATGGGTGCTCACGCGTTCCATTCTCTTGTGGGTCACTCACCTCCACGTTGCCCGGCCCCGGATCATTCGGAGCGTCGTCATCCACGTGGATCACCCCTGTCAGGGTCGTGGAATTCGCTTGAATGTCGTTTGCAGCGTCCAGATGAGAGTACGGGAAACGGGTCGGACTCGCCGCCCGCACAGGGACAAAGCAAGCCAGCAAGGACAGCAGCACGGGCAGACACTGCCGCATTTCATACTCCTCCAGGGTCACCAAACATTACCCAGACCTCCCACAGAGCCCACATTATACCAGAAGTCATACAAATGTTCAAATAGAACTACAATAGAATTCAAGGGGGAGTCCCTGGCACACGAGTCCGGCGGGACGAGCAATGGAAGTCACGTAGATGGCCCTTTGCCGAGGGCCCGCGAATCTTGGCCCGGATGTGGTCGGAATACGGTGGCGGCGTGTAGCCACCGTGTGCGGATCGCCCCTCTTTCGTCCCTTACGGGACTGGTTTTTATCCTTGGCCCCGGTTCCCCAGCGATGAATCGCTGGGCTATTCTCTGTCGCCCTGCGGGCTTCGACTGCGCCCCAGTCCTCCTGCGTCAGCCCATCCGCCCCACAGGGGCGATCGGCACTAGCCCACCGTTTCAACGGTGGGTGCCGATAGCCAATCCTATGTCAAAGCCCCGCAGGGGCGACAGAAGACCAGGGTGCGCTCTTGGGTCCGGTGGAATCGGAACCCGCCACCGAATGTCGGCCGCACCCCTTGGCCCTATCGCCTACCTTTGCGTTTTCGTCCTTCACGGGGTTTGCTCTTCCGCGTTTTGCGAGCCTGCCGATGGGTTTTGCGGCCGGTTTCGCCGAGGGGCTCCACCGGCATCAGGTTCAGTTGGCGGCCCGGCACGTTCACCGAGGCGACATGGACCCGGATCGCCTGGCCCAGGCGGATGGCCTGGCCCGAGGTCCGTCCCATAACGCACTGTGCCTTCTGATTATACTGCCAGTGGTCCGGACCGAGGTCTTCCAGCCGGATCAAGCCTTCGATTCCGAATTTCTGCGACTGTGCGAACACGCCGAACCCTGTCAGCCCGGTGACGACGCAGTCCAGTTCCTCGCCGATCCGCTTGCTGAGCATCTGAAGGACCAGCACCGTGGTCAGTTCCTTCTCGGCATCCTCCGCGCGTTGCTCGGTGAAGGTGAGATGCCCGCCCACCTCGCCCAGGTCCTGCCCCGCCGTCTCCTGTTTGGCGATTTCCATGCTGCCCTCCAAGTGGCGTTGCAGCAACCTGTGGACGAGCAGGTCGGCGTAACGGCGGATGGGGCTGGTGAAGTGACAGTAGTGCCTCGAAGCAAGGGCATAGTGCCCGATGTTCTGCGGCGCGTACTGGGCCCTCTCGAAACTCCTCAGCACAACCATGTTCACGGCCAGCGACCGATCGGTTCCCCGGACCGATTCGAGCAGGTCCTGGATCGTTTTTCGCGTGGGATTGCGGGGGATCGGCAGGCCCATGATGTACAGCAGCTTCGCAAGGTTCTTCATGCTCAGTGCATCCGGGTCCGGATGAATCCGCCGCATGAAGGGGACATTGTGCCGATCCAGCAGCGAGGCCACCGCCTCATTCGCCTCCACCATGAACATCTCGATGATCGTATGAGGATAGCTGGCATCGGCCGGGTGGGCGTCGACGACCTGACCGGATGCATCGTAAACAAGCTCCGTCTCCGGCAGGTCCAGGTGCAGCATGCCCTGCTCATAGCGGCGGGCCTCGATCCGCCGGCTGAGCGACTCCATATTGCGGAGCAGCTCAATCACTTCCCGCTTCATGCCCTTGGTGTGGCCTTTGAGAATCCGATCCGCCTGCTCGTACGTCAGCCGGGCCGTGGAGCGTATGATGCTGTTCGCATAGCGGCGTGACACGACATCGCCGCGATCGTCGTACGTCATGTACGCGCTCTTGACGAATCGCGGCTGGTCCGGCTGCAAGCTGCAAATGCCGTTGCTGAGCACCTCCGGCAGCATGGGGATCGTCCGGCCCGGCAGGTACGCGCTGTTGCCCCGCAGCGTAGCCTCCTCGTCCAGCGGCGAGCCCGCCGTGACAAAGTGACTGACGTCCGCGATGTGCACGCCCAGGACCCAGCGGCCCTGCGAATCCGTCTCCAGGCTGATCGCGTCGTCGAAATCCTTGGCTTCGGGCGGATCGATCGTGACGATCACCTTGTTCGAGATGTCCTCGCGGCCGTCAGGCAACTCGGGCGCGAAGGTTGCCGCCGCGTGGCGCGCCTGCTCCAGGCACTCGGGAGGGAAGTCCTGCGGCAGATGGTACTGGTGAATGACCGACTCGATCTCCGCATCATAGTGCCCTGCCCGGCCGAGGACCTCGATGATCACGCCCCGGGCCGGGTGCCGCCCCGTCGGGTAAGAGAGAATCTCGACGATTACCTTGTCTTTTTCCCGGGCGTTCTTGGCGGTGACATCCTCGACAACAATCGGCTCGATGAAACTGCTGCCGTCCGGCTGGACCACCCACGCCTCGGGGTGACGCATCAGCGTGCCGACAAACCGGTTGTTCGCTCTCTCCAGGACCTTGAGGATTTCGCCGGTGTGGCGGGCCTCGGCGCCGCGTCCGCCCTTTCGCTTGACTCTCGCGAGCACGGTGTCGCCGGTCATGGCGTCCCCCGTGTCATCCGGCGGAACGAACAGATCGCCGTGCGCGTTCGGCTCGAGGGGGATCACGAAGCCAAAGCCCTTCGGGTTGGCCCGGAAGCGGCCGACCACCTGACCCGCCATGGCAGGCAGCGTGATCACGTTTCCCGCTCCGATGATGACGTGCCCGGCCTGTCGCAGCTCATCGAACGCCTGCTTGAACTGGGGGTAGGCGTCCGGACCCACGCCCAGAGACTCGGCCAGTTGCGCCAGCTTCAGCGGCCGGTACTCGGGGTGCTTGAGGAACTTGAGGATCCGATCCTTGTACACTTTCGGCATAGCTCACCAACGAAAGCAGCACGCAGTCGATATTCCAACCGACTGAGTGCTGCTGATTTCGCAGTATCGTCTACTGTCTGCCCTCTTAACGGCAACGCACCGGTGAGGCAACCGCCGCGGTGTGGGTGCTCAGGCGGAAGCGGCCGGCTTGGCCTTCAGGGCGTTCAGCCGCTTGGTCAGGCGCGACTTCTTGCGGGCGGCCGTCTTCTTATGCATCGTGCTCGTATTGGCCACCTTGTCCAGCTTTCTGACAATGGCGTGGAGCTCCTCGTCCGCGGTTTTTGCGTTACCCTCGCCCATGGTCGTCTCAAAACGCTTGATCAAGGTCTTGACTTCGCTTCTTCGGGCCCGGTTGGTCCCACGCCGCTTGGTGTTCTGTCTCACTCTCTTCTTTGCCGATAAAGAATGTGCCACTTCGTTCTCCTGAATATCTCAACACGACTATCAAACAACACTTACTGAGAGGTTGGTCCACCTGAACTACGGGACAAACGACTACGCGTCGGCGGAGGTTCCCGCTCCGGGACCGGCCTTCTTCGGGTCCGCCCGCAGCCGGTCCACCCGTTCGCTGACGTCCTTGTAGCCGAAGTCCGACTGTGCGATCTTGCGATAGACATCCAGGGCCTTTTCTTTTTCGCCCTGCTCTTCGTACGCACGAGCCAGATTATACCGCAAGTCCTTGGCAATTGCATCATCATTTATTTCGTAGGATTCAATCGCCCGCAGGAAGACATCCACGGCATCGGCATACCAGCCCTTCATGAAGAAGCAATAGCCGATCTTGTCCATGGCGGGGATCTTGTGCCTGGGGTCCTTCTGGGCATCCTGGAACAGGGGGATCGCCTCATTGAACCGCTTTGCCCGCATCAGCCGGACCGCGTACTCATACTTCATCGCCAGGTCGGTCGGGTAGTGCTCGACACAGAGCCGGTAATGCTCCGCCTCGGCGCTATTGAGGGCAGCGACCACCTCTTCCACGCGTGCCCTGGCCCTGGCATCGTCCGGCTGCGCTTCATCCTGCTTTCTCGCTTCCCGCAGTTTCCGCTTGATCTGCCGGATCCTCAGCAGGCCGGCCTTCTCCTTGAAATTGAAGTCCTTATGAATCCCGTAGGCGTTGTCCAGCAGGTGGATCGCCTCATTCTCCGCCTGGTCCGTCTCCAGGTCCGCCAGGGTATCGGCGAGAGTGAAGATGTGCCGGGGCTGATCCGGGTCGCGGGCATAGGCCCTCCGCGCGTCCTCCACGGCCGACGTGCGGTAATCCTCGGTCTTGATGATGCGATCCTGCGCGTAGAGCTTGGCTTGCGTATCGCGGTCCCGGATCGACTGGCGGAAATCGCCGTTCACGTCGTACTTGCCCTTGGACATCGTCAGCTCGGCGGAGAGGTTCTTGTACTCATCGGCCAGTTCTTTGCTTTCAGGCTTCATCCGGCACGCGCGCTGACAGGCCGCCACCGCCTTGTCGTACTGTCCAAGCGCCGCGTAGAGCTCTTGAGCAAGAGATAGGTCTGCAGTGAGGGTTTCTCAATCGCATTGTTGGTCTGGAAGATCAGGTTGGCGATCCAATGGGCCGTTTTGTTGAAGCCGCCGTCGATAGCCGCCTTGAGCATAGCCTCCGCGTACGACAGATGGTCGGGGTCCTTTACGAAAAGGTATTCCGCATTGAGCATCTGCTCCAGCGGGTTCTTGCCGCGCATCCGCTTGACCCGCTCGACCATGGATGGTTTCTTGCCGCCCTTGCCGCGCCGCTGCAGCCCCAACTCGCACAAGGGCAGATGGCCCTCCTCCAGCGCCTCCGGGGCCCGTTGCAGCCCTTCCAGGTACAGATTTATCGCATAATCGTAGTTCTTGCCCTCGGCCGCGGCTTTGGCCTTTCCAAAAAATGCCGTCGCCTCCGCCATATTCTGCTCCGTCGCCGCGCCCACAGCCGCCGCCCGCATGGCTTCCGTGACCAGAGCGCCCGCAGATGCGTCAAGATCGCCCACCGGCACGCTTGCCTTTTGCGATTTGGCACCGCTCGTATCCCCGGGAGGTGCCGCTGCCTGCCGGGTGATCCTGCGTCCACCGGCGGACAGCCTGGCCTTGAGTTGCTTGAGGTCGGCCGTCAGTTTGTCATCGCCCGGCTTCAGCCGCAGTGCCCTCTGGCAGGCGGCCGCCGCCCGATCCATCTGACCGATCGACGCATACGAGTCCTTCAACAGGATATACAGCGGCACAGAGGGTTTCTTGGCGTTATTATTGGCCAGGAACATCAGATCGGCCATCCAGCCGGCGGCCTGCCGGTATCCCCCCGCCACGGCAGCTCGCAGCACGGCCTCGCCATACACCAGGTTCTCAGGGTCCTTGGCGAGCAAGTACTCGGCATTGAGCAGCTTCTCCAGGGGCGTGCGTCCCTCGGACAGCCGCTGATTGGCCTCGTCCTCCGAAGGCCTGGCCCCGCCCTGCTGCTGTCGGCGCAGAGCGAGAACGCGGAGCTCGATGTGTCCCTCCGAAACGGCATCCGGCGTATGGCGAATGCCCTGAAGGTACGCGTCAAAAGCCCGGTCGTAGTCCCCCGCCTCGGCGGCCTGGCGTGCTCGTTCGAAAAAAGCCCTGGCCGGCCCTTGACCGTTTGCCTGTGGCATAGCGTTAAGTCGTTATCTACTCGTATGATGTATCACTTCTCTATCCTAATCTTCGACCAGATTTTGTCAATGAATAAGTGGAGTTCTGCAAAATGGCGGGTGCGCCCGGCTTTCGGTGGCGGATTCCGACCACACGCGACAGAGGGATGCATCGCGTTGGTGGTCTTCTGCCGCCCCTACGGGGCTTTGGGAGATGATGGGCTATCGACACCCACCGTTGAAACGGTGGGCTATTGCCGCTCGCCCCTGCGGGGCGGATGGAGCCGACGCAAGAGAACGGGGCAGGCCACCCAAGCCCGTAGGGCGCAAGACAATAGCCCAGCGATTTATCGCTGGGTAGTCGGGGCCAAAGGATAAAACCAGTCCCGTGAGGGACGAAAGAGGAGCCGCCAACACATCGCGTTTGCTTCCTCCTTTGAAATGTGCCGGACGATCCCCGGGGTGGGGATCCAGAGCAATCGCATGTGAGCATGGACTTCGCGTTTGGAGTACCGCGTTTACGCGGGCCAGAGAGTCTTTCCGTTCGGAGTTCCGCCTTTAGGCGGTTTGGGGAGTCTTCCGGCGCAGCCGGCTCCACATCTGCAACCGTGGGAGGGAAGAGGAAGGCCGGACTGTCTGACCCGCCTGAAGGCGGAACTCCAAACAGCCCTACTCCGAACTCCCCTCACCAAGCCGATGACGCACAGGCGATTGCCCTAGGTCACATCACGCGGCAAGGGCCGGGCACGCCCCGCAAGTATCTCCTGGAGACGGCCTGAGAAGGGAAACACGGCCCAGCCATGGTCTGGTCTTGCGAGGCCATAACCGCGTGACGCCGAATAGATGTTTGGGACTTCCGCGAAAAAATCCCGCGACCGTCTTGACAACGGCTTGCTCACACATGTCCCCGAGTTCCCAGAATGTGAAATGCGTAGGTCTGACCCCCACCTCTGTTGACCCCCACCTCTGTTTCGGCCGGCGGACTCGACACGTTGCTCCAACGAACTTCGCAGGAGCGAAAAAGGGCGATGGAGCCTGGACGTTTCGATAGGTTAGTGTCACGCTGCACAACAGCAGACACAAGCAGACCGAAATACGGATGTTTCATAGGGGTAGATTTTTCGGTTCAAAGAGAGTGTTTTTTTACTTGCCAAGAACCCTATATGGATGACCCTCGGGTCTTGCAATCTATTGCCCCATCTTCTTGATTGCCTTTTTCCTTGCCACATGCGCAAGTCTCGCCTACAATGCCTTTGTCAAGGTCGAGCGTGACAGCTTTGGAGACCAAGGAGTGAGTTCGAAC
Source organism: Sedimentisphaerales bacterium (assembly GCA_963708075.1). Taxonomy (GTDB): domain Bacteria; phylum Planctomycetota; class Phycisphaerae; order Sedimentisphaerales; family Anaerobacaceae; genus PLanc-01. Next base: position 214,655 of record OY970194.1, on the reverse strand, counting down.
GATGTACCTGGCACCTTAGTCTCCGAATATATGGGTGAGTAACGACCTATGGTAAGGACCGAATTGCGTGAGATTGTCTGGTATGGACCAGCCGTGTTGTACAATGCCGACCTGCTCGCTCTGGCTGCCCTGTTGTCCGAGGGCGGCACGTTTACCAAGGTGGACTCAGAGTACTCGTTTACCCTCGGCTCCACCAGGAAAAAGGCGGACTCCCTCACGGATCTTTTGGGAGGTGGTCTGCCACCATACACAGACAAGTTTAGTGCGGAAGTCCAGTATTGGAGCGGTAAGGAGATCGTGGCGGGTCTTCATCTCACCTGCTATCACAGTTATATAGACTGCCAGATTCACTCCATGGATGCAACTTGGTACCATGGCAAACTCGCTCAGCTACGCACCTTCTTTGACACTCGACGACCATGGTACGGGTGGCTGAAGCCGCAGATCATGCCTGTCGCACTGGGTATGCTGGCGTTATTGTTTGGCCTATTAGGCGGTTTCGCGCTCAGCCGGGAGGATTGGCTGGTCTGCGGTCTGATGAGCGGAGCTTGCCTGCCCTTCGCTGTGATCGGCATCCAGGTATATCGGCAAAAGTGGTTCCCGTTTGTCAGGATATTCTTTCGTGATCGGAAACCTATTGAGTGGACTCCCGAACTCACGATTTCGCTGCTTAGCTTTCTAGTGTCGGTTATTGCGGTCATAGTCAGTATTGTGAAGTAGGCTTTCGTGAGGGCCAAGGACAGACCATAGTGGCCAAGACGTGGAGGGAACGTTCAATAATAAATGGATGCAACTGATGATCTTGGTTGAATAACGTTGAGGTGTCAATCGTGAATCTAAATCCTTTGTCGCTACTCGAAAAAGCGATCAACGAGCATGGATCAAGCGCTGTCCTCAGAGAGCGTCTGGGCCTCGTGAAAGATGAGCTCGCGAAAGCCGAAAAGGAGAAGGCTGATCTTCAGATAGAACTTGCGAATGCGAGAGAAGAGATATCTATGCTCAAGGAAAAGATGCCGAGCCGCCAGTTCGTCGAATACCGAGGCGTCAAGTTCAAGCGGAAACCCTCGGGAGGTTATGAACGCTCCGTGTATTGCCCTTCTTGCGAGGTCGGAATGGCCACCATTCCCGGTGGGACATTGCCTTTCGTCTGTGGTAGGTGCAACTGTCTGAGCGGATTCCCAGCGGGGGAACTGGACTCTATATTGAGGGAGGTACAGAGCGAATACCCATAGAGCCCCTCTCAGCGAGCCCGGCCATGACGCGGCGACCAATACGTCAAATCTGACGGGAGAAAAGGGAGAAACGGGGTCAGGCTTTGGATTTTGGTGTTGCCGAGGGGAATCAAACGGGTACGGTACTTTTTAGGGTGCGGGCCATTGTGGAATTCCGGGGACAGCACACTTCATGGAGAGGAAAAGGGGTCAGGCCTTGGATTTTGGTGTTGCCGGTGAAAGTCTTTTCCAGATCGTTGTGCAGCTTCTCCATAAGTTATTGCCGAGGCGAGTGTTACGGCAGAAGCCAAGCGTGCGTTTATCGCGTTCAAGGTACCGGCGGGGAAGGTGGAGAAAGCCCCGGCTGACCGCCTGGTTCCATCATCTCCCCGCCGGTACCCGCAAAGCGTTAAACGCCATTGGTTCCGGCCGAAGGCCGGGCTGGGAAATCCGTGAAATCTGCGGATGAAAGAGCAGTTGTCAGTTCTCAGTTGGCGGCTGACAGTAGACGGCTGGAGTCCTCTGCGGCTAAGGTTGGATTCCTGCTTTCGCAGGAATGACAAAATCGGAATCTGCGTTTCAGTGGCTCTGCCATATGGGGCTGCCTGTCCCGGGCGACAACCGGGATGAGACGCCGGATTCGGGGGTGTTCACCTGGCACAGAATTTGCAACGTATGTGTGATAGTGGAAAAACAGGGTAATGACTGCCAGATCAGGTAAGTCGGAGCGTATGGCCATGTGGCAGGATCTGGGGATTGCGGATTGAAAGGCCGGGAGCGGGTGAACGAATCTGTGAAACAAAGCCAAATCGAAAGGAGTGTCAAGTTTGAAGTGTCAGGTAGTCCCCCGGCCTCGGGTTGATCCCAGCCGAGGGCGGTTGGGCCACATGGTGGCTAACCCGGCGCGAAACAAAGCCAATTTGCCTCACTCAAAGGACTACAGAGGCTATCATGCAAGACAAACCCAATTTGGCCTGCCGGACAGGCGGTGGGCACAGCCCATCCTACGCGAGGGCCCGTGCGCGAAACAAAGCCAATTGTGGGCCGGGGGCCCTGGGATTGCGAAATGCGGATTGAAGGATCGATGCCTGCAACGGTCGACAGCACCCATTCTGTGGAACAAAGCCAATTGGCAGGGCTGGAGGCCCTGGATTGCGGATTGCGGATTGAAAGGCCAGCAGCGGATGGGCGAGGCTGTGAAACAAAGCCAATTCGCCCTGCCGGACAGGTGGTGTGCACGGCACACCCGACGGAGCGGAGGATGTATCGCGCGAAACAAAGCCAATTTGTCCCTGCCGGGCGGGGCGAGCGGGGACGCCCGCCCTACTGTGTGAAACAAAGCCAATCTTGCGGAGGCGGGGTGTGGTGGAAGTCCTTTGCAGGAAAGGCGTTACGTGCTATTCAGCGGTCGTGCGAAACAAAGCCAAATCCAGGAAGGGGTCTTGTGTGAAACAAAGCCAGCGGAGGGGGCGGTGGCTCGTGTGAAACAAAGCCAATCCCGTGGTTCTGCCGCCGAATACCGGCCGCACACCTTGGCAGAACTCCACTGAATAAAAGCTTGTGGAGGAAGGCCGGTTCTGCTATAAGAGCCGCTATTGTTATTTGACTTCAATCGCCATGGCCGCCGGCAGGGATGTGCCGTTACCGTGTGGAGAAGTACCATGAGGACAGCTCTCGAGCAGTATGATCCGCAGATCTACGAGCTCATCCGACAGGAAGAGACCCGGCAGAGCGGTTCGATCCGCCTGATCCCGTCGGAGAACTACGTGTCACGGGCCGTCATGATGGCTTCGTCAAGCTGTCTGACAAACAAATACGCCGAGGGATACCCCGGCAGACGATACTACGAAGGACAGCAGGTTACCGACCTGATCGAGAAGGTGGCACAGGAGCGGGCCAAGAAGCTCTTCAAGGCCGATCACGCGAATGTGCAGCCGTACTCGGGGTCGGTAGCGAACATGGCTGCGTATTCCGCTCTCATCGAGCCGCACGACATGATCATGGGAATGTCGCTCGTACACGGCGGACACCTTACCCACGGCTGGAAAGTCTCGCTGACCAGCAAGTTCTATAACTCCGTATCCTATACCCTCAACACGGAAACGGGCAGGCTCGACTACGACCTCATTCGCGATCTGGCGAAAAAGCACCGTCCCAGGATCATTATCTCCGGGGCGACCGCCTATCCGAGAGCCATCGATTTCAAGACCTTTGGCGAGATCGCCCGTGAAATCGGGGCATATCATGTCAGCGATATCGCACATATCGCCGGCCTCGTGGTCGCGGGCATCCACCAAAGCCCCGTGCCGTACGCCGACATCGTATCCACGACCACGCACAAGACGCTGCGCGGTCCGCGCGGAGGCATGCTGCTGTGCAAGGCGGAACATGCCGACAAGGTGGATCGTGCGGTTTTCCCGGGTCTTCAAGGCGGCCCGCACATGCACACGCTGACGGCGGTCGCCGTAGCTTTGGCGGAGGCCGACACGCCGGAGTTTGTCGCCTACGCCAAACAGATCGTCAAGAATGCCAAGGCGCTGGCGGAAAAGCTTCTTGAGTATGGCTTCAATCTCGTTTCGGGTGGGACCGATAATCATCTGATCCTGATCGACCTGAGGAACAAGGGTATTCCCGGCAAGAAGCTGGCCAAGGCTCTCGACCGGGCGCGGATCGTCTCGAATTACAACACGATCCCCGGTGATCCGGCCCCGCCGTTCAATCCGAGCGGCCTGCGCGTCGGGACGCCGGCGATCACCACCCGCGGCTTCAAGGAGGCGGAAGCCCGGCAGGTCGCCACGTTCATCCACAGGGTGGCCGAGAATATCGACAACGAGCCGATGATCGAGGAAATTGGCAAAGAAGTGCTTCTGCTGTGCTCGCAGTTCCCCGTGCCGGAGCACTTCATCATACCGCACAAAAACAACAATCGGGATTGATGGCGATGCATGGCAACAGAGACTCTTACTGCGGCGGTACTCGGTCTCGACCAAAAGGGCTGGCTCCTTCTTGACGCGGCGTCACGGTCCGGTTGTTTTCAGATCAAGGCCGTGGCTGACCAGGACCCTCAGAAGGCGGAGAAGGCGGCCGCCAGATATAAATGTGAGGCATTTACCGACTACCGGCAACTGATCGTTCAGAATCAGCTCGATTGTCTGTTGCTGGCCACCGATATCCATGCCTACGGCGAGCACCTCAAGACGGCCATCAAGAGGAAGTTCAACATCCTCAAGCTCGCGCCGCCCGCAAGGAATTTCGAGGAGGCCGGCGAATACGTGCAGATGGCCGAGAGCGAGAAGGTCAAGTTCGCCGTTGCCAACCCCGCGAGATTCAATCCCAGCTACATCACCGCACACGAGTTGATCCTGCAGGGCCACATCGAGGGTATCTACCTGATCAAAGCGTACTGCAGCATCGCTGTAGCGGATCGGCCCTCCTGGTACACCGACCCACAACTAGCCGGGGGCGGAGTGCTCCTGCATGACGCCTACCCGCTCATCGATCAGATCCTCTGGAGTTTCCCCGTGCCCCAGCAGGTGTATGCGCTGAACGCCAGCGGGGCTCCCGACAAGCAGTTGCGGCTGTACCTCACGGAGGATACCTCCGTGGTTTCCCTGCGATTCACCGACACATTGGTGGGCAGCATCACCGCCACGCGCCGTAACGAGGTGGGGCCGAACGAGCTGTCCTTGAAAGTGTACGGCAAAGATGCCCTACTGACGGTCACGGGGGACCTCGTCACGCTGAACACGTGCACCGGCCGGGAGAGTCAGAGATGGCAGTATGACCAGGATGAGCCGGACACGATGCGGCGATTGCTCTGCAGCTTCGCACGAAGCATAACGAACCCGGAGGAGCCGAGCCTGATCACCAGCGCCCAGGAGGGTCTCCACAACATGGCGGTGCTCGAGTCGGCCTACCTGTCCGCGCGCACAGGGTTCCCGGAAGAACCGGCCAGAATCCTGCAACTGGGCAGGACCTCCGCGGGAAAAACAACAAGTATTTGACATCACAAGGGCCCGGCGGTATCGTTCACCCTCAGTGATGTATGCGTACTTGGGTCCGCGTTCGACATCCACAGAGCTGCATCACAAAGACTGATTTGACTGTTCGGGAGGTTTTGAGCCATGAAGAACACCATCTACGCCATCATCATCGCGGCTTGCATCCTTGTGGCTGTGCTCGTGTTTGTCAAGACCCGGTCCGGCGGCGGCAGCGCGGGCATCAACTCCATCAGCGACACGGAGCAGGTCTGGATGAAGTGCCGGTCCTGCAATGCGTCCTTTGAGATGAGCCGAAAGCAGTACTACAAGGACATCAGCGAGAAGGCCGCGGCCAGCGCAGCAGCTATGATGCTCACCCCGCCCCTGACGTGCCAGAAGTGCTCCAAGAATGCGGCCTTCCTGGCAGAGAAATGCGCCAACTGCAACGAGATCTTCATCGCCGGCTCCGTCCCGAATGACTTCCCGGATCGGTGCCCCAAGTGCAAGCACAGCAAGGTGGAAGACACCCGCAAGGCTCGCCAGGCGGGGCAAGGCTGATCACACTCGCGATGCGAGGAAACCGGCCGTCATGGGCGACTGCGGTCGGCCTTCGGTGGCGGATTCGGTTTGCACCCGACACAAGAGCGCAGCCCAGTCTTCTTTCGCCCCTACGGGGCTTTGAGATAGGATTGACTATCGTACCCACCGTTGAAACGGTGGGCTAGTGTCGATCGCCCCCGCGGGGCGGACGGGCCGACGCAAGAGGACTGGAGCGAAGTCCAAGCCCGCAGGGCGATAGCCAATAGCCGCAACGCCTGCGGGATAATGATCAACCCGTCCGGGCGCAGTTCAAGCCCGAAGGGCGATAGAGAATAGCCCAGCGATTTATCGCTGGGGAACCGGGGCCGAGGACAAAAGCCAGTCCCGTAAGGGACGAAAGAGGCGCAGTCCGCACACGGCGGCTACACGCCGCCACCGAATTCCGACCACACCCACAGGGGGGATGCGGCCGCCATTCGGTGGCGGATTCGGGGCTCCGCGTAAGACGAGCGTCCTCGCTCGTCCTCTTTCGGCTGTGGCCTTGTACGGTATCCAGTCCGTTGCAAGGGCCCGGACTGGTCGTGCGGGGACGCACGACCTACGAAGAGGCTCGCCGATTGCCACCGTATTCCGACCACACCCTCATGGGCCGGTCTTTTCCGGTGTGCCTGCTGGATCAGAGACAGCCTCCGGCAGATCCGGAGTGGCAGCATTCACGTTCCTGTGCCTTTTCAACTTGGACAGGACAGCCTCTTCGTATTCCTGCTGGCCTCTCTTGAGCGTGCCTAGCCCGCAGTACCGTGTGGCGATCTTCTCTTTGATGTAGGTGATGCGGCTTTCCGGATTCGGGTGGGTGGAGAAGAACTCAATCGGCCGCACCGTCTGCAGTTCATCGAGGACTTGCATCATCTCGACCATGCTATTCGGATCGTAACCGGCCCCTGTCATATAGGACAGACCCGTCATATCCGCCTCTCGTTCATCATCTCGGCTATACTGCAAAGACAGCATGGCGGTCATGAAATCCGCCGCACGAGTCACCCTGCCGGGCGCGCCGCTGACGTGGGCTCCCACCACCAGCGCCGCCATGCTGAGCTGGCGGCTCAGCGCGGCCATGGTGTCCCGGGCGACCACGTGCCCGACCTCATGGGCCAGCACCGAGGCCAATTGCCCTTCCGTCTTCATCTCCTTCAGCAGCCCGCGCGTGATAAAGACATAGCCGCCGGGCAAGGCGAAAGCATTGATCATCTTGTCCTCAACCGCGGTGAAGTGATATGAGATGTCCGGCTGATGGCAGACGCGGGCCATCTTCTGCCCCACATCATTGACGTAGCGTTGCAGGTTCTCGTCCGCGATTCGGCCGCCCAACTCCTTCTCGATAGGACCCGCGTATTGCCGGCCCAATTTCACATCATCCTCCGGCGGGAAGAACATCAGCTCCTCGTCGCCCGTAACAGGATTGACGGCGCAACCCGCTGAAAGAGCCAATGCTCCCGCCAGGGCAAGCAGGATCACTCTATTCGGCATAACGGTATTCCATATTCCCGAAACTCTATGTTGAAAAACGTTGGGGCCAGATTATAATTCTCCCTTTCTGCGTGTGGTAGTGAAAATCATGGAACAGCCGGAGATCTGCAAGGGTTGCAGTGAGGCGCACACGTGTGCGAAGGCTTACGAGCAGCTTGGAAAGGCCGAGGGGCCTTCGGTAACCCTCAAGGCCATCGCTGCGTTTCTGCTGCCGATAGCCGTCTTCGCGGGTACGCTGGCTCTATGCGGCGCGCTTCTGGATGGCATTGTAGCCCCGCGGTACGAGACGCCGCTCGCGTGTGTGATGGCTCTGGCTGCCTCTGCCGTCCTTGTGCTGGTTGTCAGCACAGCGATCAAGCGACATCATCGGGCAAAGTAGTATCCGGAATGGATTGGTGTGATTTCGACCATGGGCAAGAAAGCATCATTTGCCGGAGGAGTGCATCCTCCGGAGAGTAAGCATCTGACGGCGGACAGGCAGATTCAGCCTGGACCGGCCGTGAAAGAACTGGCCGTGTTCCTCAGCCAGCACATTGGGGCCGCCGCCCAGCCGACCGTCAAGAAAGGCGACGTGGTGCAGGCCGGGCAGAAGATCGGCCAGTGCCAGGGGTTCATCTGCGCCCGGTCCACGCGCCGGTCGCGGGGAAAGTGAAAGAAATTGCCTTGCGATCACACCCGGTGCTCGGGCGCAGCCTCGCCGTGATGATCGAGGCGGAATCTGCGGCTGAGCCGAGTCTTCCCGCTTTCTCGGTGCCGCAGAACTTCGACCCGGCCAAGTATACGCCGGAGCAGATCTGTGACGCCGTGCGGGAAGCGGGGATCGTCGGCATGGGCGGCGCTGGATTTCCGACGAGCGTCAAGATCCAGCCCGACGCGAAAGTCCCCAAGCATACATTGATCATCAACGGCTGCGAGTGCGAGCCGTACATCACGTGCGACTATCGCCTCATGCTCGAATGGACGGAGCAGATCGTCGCCGGAATGCGACTGGCCCAAAGAGCCTGCGGCGCCTCCAACGTCTTCATCGCCATCGAGGACAACAAGCCTAAGGCCATCGAGAAGATGAACGCTGCGCTGGAGGCGATGGGTCTGGCGGGGAGCGTCCGAGTTGTCCCTGTCAAGACGAAGTACCCGCAGGGCGGTGAGCGGCAACTCATTCGGGCCGTCCTGAACAAGGTCGTGCCGACCGGCGGCATCCCTCCGGCTATCGGCGTGGTAGTCGATAACGTGGCCACGGCGGCGGCGATTGCGGATGCAGTCCTTTATGGCCGGCCACTCACCCATCGTGTCGTCACCGTTACCGGCGAGGCCATCACCAGTCCCGGCAACTACTATGTGCCACTGGGAACCTCTGTCGAGGCCCTGATCGGCCACTGCGGCGGTTCTCACGGAGCAGGCTGCCAAGGTTATCATGGGCGGGCCCATGATGGGCATCGCCATCGCCGATCTGAGCACGCCGATTGCCAAGGCCAGCGGGGCCGTGACGGTGTTGACAAAGGAGCAAGTCAGCGCCGCCGGGCTCGACCGGACGCAGACAACCTGCATCCGTTGTGGCCGATGCGTCCAGGCGTGCCCGGAGAATCTCAACCCCACCCGGATCGCGCACGCGGTGAAAAATAACCTGATGGACGTGGCGGAGAGCTACTACATCAGCGCCTGTATCGAGTGCGGCTGCTGCAGCTACGCCTGCCCGGCCAAGATCGATCTGACCGGCTACATCCGAACCGGCAAAATACTCCGCGCCCGGCAAAGGAAGAAAATGCCGATGTGATTTTGTCCAGTCCCGTGACGCAGGATGACCAAGGACCCAATCGATGCCCCAGGATATTACGGTTACATTCGCCCCGCACATTCGCAGGCCGCTCTCGACCCGGCGAATCATGCTCGATGTGATCATTGGCCTTATGCCCGCAGTGATCGCCGCGGCAGTCTTCTTCCGGATTCGTGGTCTAGCGGTCATCGCCGTGTGTGTCGCATGGTGCGCCGCCACGGAATGGCTCTGTAATCTGGTTCGCAAGAAGCCGAATACGCTCGGCGACTTCAGTGCCGTAGTGACCGGCATCATCCTTGGTTTGTCCTTGCCGCCCGCCCTGCCGCTCTGGGCAGCGGCCATCGGCGCCGTCTTCGCTATCGGCATCGGCAAGATGGTCTTTGGCGGCCTCGGGGCCAACATCTTCAATCCCGCGATGGCCGGCCGGTTGTTTCTGACGGCCTCCTTCGGCATCCTCATGACGACATGGACGGTGCCGGCGACGCTCGACACGACCATGCCGACAGTCAGTCCTGCGAATGCGATTGACGCAAGGACGCAGGCCACACCGCTGGCCTGGAGCAAGACCGCGATCAAGGACAAGACCGGCGCCTGGATATACGACGAGCGGCTGCCGCTCTGGCAGAGCCTGCTCGGCGAGAAGGCCGGCTGTCTCGGCGAGACCAGCGTGATCGGGCTGCTCATCGGCGGCGTGTATCTGCTCATCCGGCGAACCATTACGATCCACATACCCCTGGCCGTCCTGGCTTCCGCGTTCGCCTTTGCCGGGATCGCCTATCTGCTGGACTCGGAGGCGTATGTCCAGCCGGTCTACCATCTGACCAGCGGGGCATTGTTGTTCGGCGCGTTCTTTATCGCCACGGACCCGGTGACCGCGCCCATGACCATTCGCGGCCAGTGGATCTTCGGCATCCTCATCGGCGTCTTCACGATGCTCGTCCGAATCGTCGGTGAATACCCTGAAGGCGTCATGTACGCTGTCTTTCTGGCCAACGGTGTCAGGCCGCTGATCGACAGGTTCGTCAAGCCGGTCCCGGTTGGAGGTGTGCCGCATGCTGTTTAAGCTCAAGTACTTCATCCAGCAGAGTTGGCTGCTCCTGATCAGCGCCTTCTTTTTCGGCCTGCTGATCGCCGTGACGAATGCCGCCCTGTCGGACCGCATCGAGCAGAACAGGATCGCTAAACTCAACATGTTGACAAAAGCCCTGCTGCCTGCGGCTGAACGATTCCAACCGGTCGAAGCGGATATCGAAGTTCAACTGCCCGACGGCTCGAAGGAGAAGGCCATGATCTTTGAGGCATTCTCAGCCGACGGGCAGCGCGTCGGCTGGAGCTTCAACGCCCGTGGCACGGGCTTTGCCGGCCCGATTGAGCTGGTGATCGCCGCCGACAAGGACTTCCAGAAGATGATGGGCTTCAGCGTCCTGGCGAGCAGCGAGACACCCGGGTTCGGCGACCAGATCAAAGCCGACTTCTACCGCAACCAGTTCATCAACGCCCCGGCGGAACGGTTCACCCTTGTGAAGACGGGCAGCCCCACCGCCATCGATTCCCAGATCGTGGCGATCACCGGCGCCACCGTCACCAGCCAGGCCGCCGTGAACATCGTCAACACGTTCCTGACACAGATCAAGGACCAGATGCAGAAGAAAGGACTGATCGGCAATGTCGGCCAGTAACGGTTCCATTTCCAGCCCCTACTCCGCGGCGCTCTTTTCGGGCTTGTGGCGAGAGAATCCGACGTTTCGCCTGTTGATCGGGATGTGCCCGCCACTGGCGGTCACCTCTGCCGTCAAGCCCGCGCTGACGATGGGTCTCAGCGTGATCTTCGTGTTGGTCTGCAGCAACCTCGTGGTCAGCCTGATGCGAAACCTCCTGCGGCCGCACCTCCGGATCATCATGTTCACCGTGACGATCGCCACCTTCGTCACGATCTGCGATATGTTCCTCAAGGCTTACCAGCCAGAGATGAGCGAAATCCTTGGGGCGTATGTGCCGCTGATCATCGTCAACTGCATCATCATCTTTCGGGCCGAGGCCTGCGCCAGCAAATCCGGGCCGCTCGTCAGCGTACTCGACGGCATCGGCATGGGCGCGGGCTTCACAATAGCGTTGTGTATCCTTGCCGGTGTCCGCGAAGTCCTCGCAACCGGCCACTTGTTCGATATCCAGGTGATGCCCAAGGCATTTGTCCCCTGGCTGGCCATGCAGATGCCCATCGGCGCCTTCGTCACCCTCGGCCTGATCCTCGGCCTGATCAACGTCCTGACTCGCAAGAAGGAGGCATAAGGTGGACCGATTCACCGCATTGGCCATGGGGTTTCTGTCCGTCGTCCTCGTGAACAACTTCGTGTTTACGAAGTTCCTGGGGACCTGCCCGTACCTGGGCGTCTCGGGCCGGCTGGATCGGGCCCTCGGCATGGGTCTGGCCGTCACGTTCGTGACCGCCCTGAGCGGCACCTTGACCTGGCTCGTGGACGCCTACGTGCTCATCCCGCTGCACATGGAGGTCACCCGCTACATCTGCTACATCGTCATCATCGCCGGTGCCGTGCAGCTTGTGGAGATGTACGTGCGGAAATTCTTCCCTTCCCTGTACGATGCGTTCGGCATCTACCTGCCTCTGATCTCCACGAACTGCGTGATTCTGGGGATTTGCCTGTTTCTCGACGTCTGGGGCACGAACAATCTGCTCGAAGCCGTCGTGGTTAGTACGGGAACGGGGATTGGTTTTACGGTCGCGATTTGCATCATGGCCGCCATCCGCGAGGAGTTGATTCTGGCCGACGTGCCCAAGGCCCTTCAGGGCGCCCCGATCACGTTGATCACGGCCGGTCTGCTCACGCTGGCGTTCATGGGTTTTGCTGGGATGATTAAATGATCCTTCTTACGATACTGGAACTCTGGAATGCCGCGTGGCCCGCCGGTTTGATCATGCTGGGGCTTGGCCTGGCCTTTGCAATTGTCCTGTTGATCGCCAGCGAGAGACTGAAAGTGCAGGTGGACCCGCAGATCGAGCAGATTCACGCGGTCCTTCCTCATGTGGAATGCGGTGCATGCGGGTTCGCAGGGTGCGGGCAGTACGCCCCCGCGGTCCGGAATGATCCGCAGTTGTTGGGCAAATGCGCTCCGGGAGGCCCCGAGGTGGCGGCAAAGATCGCAGCGATTCTAAACATCCAGATCAGCCATCCCGGCCCGCCCTTACGGCCGGTCGTGCATTGCCGCGCTCACACGGGCGACAGGACCTTTCACGGTCACTACTACGGCATACAAAGCTGCACCGCAGTCAATGCGCTGGCCAATACCCAGGCCTGCAAGTTCGGCTGCCTTGCATTCGGCGATTGCACCCGCGCCTGCAAGTTCGGCGCTCTGCACGTCGTCGATGGTCTGGCCACGGTCGATTACAGCAAGTGCACCGGCTGCGCCGCCTGCTCGAAGGCCTGCCCGCGAAACCTGATCCGGATGGTCCCCTTTGCCCACGAGAACATGATGGTCGTCGCCTGCAGCAGCCGTGAGAGCGGCAGGCCGACGCGGGAATTCTGCCAGGTCGGCTGCATCGGCTGCGGCCTGTGCGCCAAACAGTGCGACGCTTTCAAGGTCGAGGACAACTTCGCCCACCTGGATTTCGCCAAATACGAGCCCTCCGGCCAGACCGAAGCCGCCTGCAACAAGTGTCCCACCGGCGCCATCGTCTACCGAGGCAAGACCGCCCCCGCCCCCCGCGACCCCAAAGCCAAACAACCCGCCGCAGGCAAAACATAGAAAGGCGCACGCACTCCAACGACCTTTCGCTGAGTCGTACTATCCGCGTTTTCTCTCGCCATTGACTCAGACACGCCTCATCTGCTATACTGTCTGTGTTCCCGGGCAGTCGAGCCAGGATCGAGGAAAGGAAGGGAGATCAACCATGGCAGCAACGAGAGGCTTTTGTGTCCTGAAAACGGCTCTTATACTCATCGTGTTCGGCCTTCCCGCCATCCCTGCCCACGCGAAATATGGCGGCGGTACCGGCGATCCTAACGATCCTTATCTGATCTACACCGCTGAGCAAATGAACGCCATCGGCACCAATCCCGGCGACTGGGACAAGCACTTCAGACTCATGGCGGACATCGACCTGGCGAGCCTCGGAGGTGTCCCGTTCAATATCATAGGCACCGCCCAGGAAGTCCACACCAGAGGCACCCTCGCTGCATCCGACGATCGGTCTATACGTGCGGCAGACGACGCCAATCCAATTGGCCCGTTCAGAGGCGTCTTCGATGGCGATGATCACACCATATTCAACTTCGTTTATACGTCACCAGTACGTGGGGATGTCGGACTATTCGGAACGGTGGCTGACCCCAATGCAGAGATCCGCAACGTGAGACTCATCGCCCCTCGGATTGACATATACACGGGAGAAAACACGGGATCACTGGTAGGATATCTCAGGCAAGGGAATCTCATCAACTGCCATGCGGAGAATACGGATGTCCATGGTCGCTGGGGAAACGTCGGAGGCTTGGTCGGAAGAAGCGGTTTTATGCAGCCGGGCGATGAAGCATACGTAACGATTCGAGATTGCTCGTGCACTGGGCATGTGTCGGCAGAGTTCTCCATCGCCGGGGGCCTTGTGGGCGACAGCTCGTTTGGTTTATTTGACCGGTGCTTTGCCGCGTGCGAAGTGACAGGCAAGGACAAGGTCGGCGGCCTCGTCGGCACGGCAGGATTCCCCGGTAGCAGCATGTTCATCAACTGCTATTTCGTGGGTGACGTGACAGGCGACGAACGTGTCGGCGGACTGTTAGGATACGGCGGGATGTTTGCCATCACCAACTGCTACTCGGTTGCTCGCATCACCGGGAGAAGGTATGCAGGAGGATTCGTCGGCGCGCCTACGGATATCGAAATGAGAGTCACGGCCTCCTTCTGGCATGCCGAGATCTTCGATTCGCAGGACCAAGTGACGATACTCACGGGCAAGACCACAGCGGAGATGCGAGATCCCAACATGTTCATGGCCGCAGGGTGGAATTTCGTGGGCAAGTCCGATGGCCCGGGCGACGTTTGGGCCGAGCCCGCCGGCGGAGGTTATCCGATCCTTTGGTGGCAGCTTCCGGAACCGCCGAAACTCGCATTTTCCGGCGGGACAGGCACCGCGGGCGACCCCTACCTGATCGCAACCGCAGAGCAGTTGAACAGCATCGGGCACAATCCAAGACTGATGGGTGCCCATCTCAAAGTGATCGATGATATCGATCTCAGTGGTGTGCATTTCTATCCAATAGGCAACAACGAATATGCGTTTGAGGGCGTGTTCGATGGAGGGAACTTCACTATCTCAAACCTCACCTGCGTGGGCGTCGAATCGCAAGACATAGGACTGTTCGGTATCGTCACGGGTGATGCTGCGGAGGTGCGAAATGTCAGACTGGTGGACCCGATGGTCGGTGGCGCCAAGACGAAGAACGTCGGTTCCCTCGCAGGCCGGATGTGGCGAGGAACACTTCGCAACTGTCACGTGGAGGGAGGCCGCGTTTCCGGCAGAGCCATTGTCGGAGGCTTGGTCGGTCAAAATGGCACGCCCTTCAATGGAGCGGGTGTGATTCTGGCCCGTCTCGTGAACTGCAGTTCCAATACTATCGTCGCGGGACAAACGGCCATCGGTGGGCTGGTAGGTATGAACGGCTATTCGGCAATGCTTTCTGACTGCCACGCAGACGGCGATGCGAGCGGGCAACTCGAAGTGGGAGGTTTGGCAGGAATAAATTCTGGTGCATGCAAGGATTGTTACGCCACGGGCAGTGTCTCCGCAGACGGCAGGGTCGGCGGGCTGGTGGGACGTGCATCATCCAGCGACAACACAATCGTTAATTGCTATTCTGCCGGGCGGGTTTTAGGGAAGACCGATTGCGGCGGTCTTGTGGGAAGGAATGATCTTGGCACAGTCACAGCATGCTTCTGGGATATCCAAACTAGTGGTCAACAGAGCAGCGCCGGCGGTATCGGCAGGACCACGTCAGAGATGAAAGTAGCCGCAACGTTCCTCGACGCCGGATGGGATTTTGTGGATGAAACACGAAATGGAACGGAGGATATGTGGTCGATTCTGGAGGGGCAAGACTATCCGCGACTGAGTTGGGAGCGCGACAAGCAGCCATAGGACTGCCCAAGCAAGGGGGGGCTTATTCTACATAGGCTTTTGCGCCGGTGCTGAAGATGGGGTGGGTGGGGTCGTCGGCGGGGATGAGGATGGCTTCGACGTTGGGGAGACGCTCGATCAGGGCGAGGCCTTTTTCGGGGCCGAGGACGTTGACGGCGGTGGAGAGGGCGTCAGCGGTTGTAGCGTCGGGGGCGATGATCGTGTCGCTGACCAGCTTGTTCGCTCCCTTGCCGGTGCCGGTGTCGATGATGTGGCTTTGCTTTGCGCCCTGGACTTCGACGAATCTTCGGTAGTCGCCGCTCGTGGCAACGCTTTGGTCTGTGAGGGCCAAAATCAGCAGGATCTTTGAATCGTCCATTTCGTCCGGGCTCACGTTCGGGTCTTGCAGGCCGACCCGCCAGTGCTCCTGTCCGCGCGGGGGCTGGCCGAAGCAGCGGATGTTGCCGCCGAGATCGACCATTGCACCGATGGCCCCGCGTTTCTTGATCGCCTCGACCGACCTATCCACCGCGTAGCCCTTACCGATGCCGCCGAGATCGATCCTCATACCCTTGACGGCAAAACGGACAGTCAGATTCTTCTCGTCGAGGATCAGTTTCTCGTAGCCGACTTTGCCGCGCGCCTCGGCCAGCGCCTCCTCGGTGGGAGGCTCATTGGCCTCCCCCGCTGCTTTCCACAGGTCCATCAGCGGGCCCACCGTGACATCGAATGCCCCATCGGAGAGCTTGCTGAACTGGACTGACTTCTGGAGGACTTCGAACGTCAGTGGACTTACGGGGACCGGCTTGTCGGCGGCCTCGCGATTGATCCTGCTCAGCTCGGAATCCTCGCGCTGATAGCTCATCAGCTCTTCGATCCGCCGCTGCACTTCGAAGGCGGCCTCCACGCATTTCCTGGCCGCCCGCTCGCTGCCGGCGATAACAACCACACGGGAGAACGTGCCCATGACCACGCGGTGGCCGCTGTCGAGCTGGACCGAACCCGACTCGGTCATGCGGGCGTACATGAGATAGAGCAGCACGACCGCGGCAAAAGCAAGGAAAACAAAACGGATGTTAATTTTCATACTCTCTTTATAATACCCGCATGAAAGAAAGAATGATAGAGATGTTAGGCGATCGCGTGGAGCGGGAGTTCCTACCCCACGTGACTCGGCCGGGCCGCTACATCGGGGGCGAGGTCAACCAGGTCAGGAAAGACTTGGGCAAGGCCGAGTTGACGGTTGCCCTGTGCTTTCCCGACGTTTATGAGGTCGGCATGTCCAACTCCGGACTGGCCATCCTCTACCATATTCTCAACGATCTGGACGGGGTCGCCGCAGAGCGAGTGTTTTCGCCCTGGATGGACGCCGAACAAGTCCTCCGGCAGAAACAGATTCCCCTGTTCAGCCTCGAATCGAGAGCGTCCCTGCGCAGCTTCGACGTGATCGGCTTCAGCCTGACGAACGAGCTGTGCTACACGAACGTCCTGAACGCGCTCGATCTGGCGGAACTCCAGGTTCGCCGGGACCAGCGAGGCGAGGGCGATCCGCTCATCATCGCCGGCGGCGGCATGGCGAACTGCTGCGAGCCGATAGCACCGTTTATCGACCTGTTCGTTCTTGGCGAGGGCGAGGAGGCTGTTGCGGAACTTGCGGGCCTGCTCCTTGCAGCGAAGAAGGCCGGGCAAAGCAGAGAGCAAATGTTGCTTGAAGCAGCGAAGCGGTTCGAGTGGGCCTACGTGCCCCAATTCTACGAGTTCACATGCGACAACTCGCATATCGCAAGCATCAATGTCACGCAACCCGGCCTGCGGACCCGGCTGGAGAATGCAGTTGTAGAGGATTTCGAGAATGCGCCGGTCCCGACCGCCCCGATCGTGCCGTACGTCGAGGCCGTACACGAGCGGGTCAGCGTGGAAATCATGCGAGGCTGTCCGGGCCGATGCCGGTTCTGCCAGGCCAGCTATTGCCGCCGGCCAATCCGCACTCGCAGTGCGGACAAGGTACTTGAACTGGCCAAGGCGTCCTATGCAGCGAGCGGATTCGATACGGTGAGCCTGCTGAGCCTGTCCACAGCCGACTACCCGCACCTGGAGGACCTCACCGTGCGGCTTCACAAGTATTTCGAGGACAAGCACGTCGGCCTGTCCATTCCAAGCCTGCGGGTGGACCAGCAGTTGAAGCTTGTGCCGAAGCTCTTCACCTCGGTGCGTAAGAGCGGCCTGACCATCGCCGTCGAGGCAGCCAGCGAGAGGCTGCGGCAAATCATCCACAAACCCCTCAAAGACGGCGACCTGTTCGCAACCGTCGAGGAAGCCTATAAGAGCGGCTGGCAAAAGCTCAAGTTGTACTTCATGGTCGGCCTGCCCGGCGAGACCTTGGACGATGTCGCAGCGATCGTCGATTTATCGGATCGATTAGCCAGGCTGCGAAGGACCATCGATCGCAAGACGGGCCAGATCAATATCACGGTGAGCTGGTTCGTCCCGAAACCCCACACGCCGCTTCAATGGCTGCCGCAAAGCCCGAGGTCCTATTTCGAGCAGGCGCGGCGATTGATCCTCGATGAGAAACTGCGTCTGCGGGCGAAGTACCTGCAGTTCAAGTTCCACGACATGGACCGAAGCGTCCTGGAATCGGCCATCGGCCGGAGTGACAGGCGATGCGCCGACGTGATCGAAGCCGCGTGGCGGGCCGGCGCCCGTTTCGACCTGTGGGACGACGTTTTCAATTACCAGATATGGCGGACCGCGTTCACCGAGTCCGGCCTGGACCTCGACGCCCTGGCGCAAAGACAATTCGATCCCGCCGAAATCCTGCCCTGGGAGCATCTCGGCGGCCCGGCCAAACAGTACCTCCTGACCCATCATACGGAAGCGGTTCAAAAACTCCGGGAGTAGCAGCAGCCTCATTGCGGATCCCAACTTTCACACTTGGACCGTAGGATAAGTGGACTTTCAATGCCGGCGCGGCCCTCGATGACGCGGGCGCCGACGACGTGAGCCCGGGCGGCGGCACGCTGAACCGCGCCATTTCCAGCGACGTACTGTACGCATTGAACAGGCACGTGAACGTCGGGTTGGAGCTATCCCGCTGGCGCACAGATGACGGCAGTTCCGGCGAGGCCGACGACGTCCGGGCGGAGGCATCCTTGATCCGCAAGTTCTGAGCGGCAACTGCATGTTTTTCTTTTGACAGCCGCCGGCCCGAACTTTATAAAGTTGGGTTTACACCCCATGCCCCCGTGGGCCCTGCGGCAGGGTTATCTGCCGTGGTCTGTTTGATAGTCTGGAGTTCGCCCGCGGGGAATGTGAGCGAAGTTGTTTGCACGAACAGATTAATCACAGAAGGAGAATGCTATGGCCCAAGAAAGAGCGATTAGCTCTCTGATGACGGAGACGCGTGTGTTTCCGCCGACGGAGCGCATCAAGAAGACCGCCTATATATCCAGCGTGGATCAGTACAGGAAGATGTGGGAGCAATCCATTAATGATCCCGACAACTTCTGGCTGGAACAGGCGAAATCGCTTACGTGGTTCAAGAAGCCGACGAAAAGCCTGGAATATACGTGGGACACGGCCGCCCGCAAGATTGAGCACACATGGTTCGCCGACGGCCAGCTCAACGTGTCCGTGAACTGCCTCGATCGCCACCTGGGCACGCCGACCGCCAAGAAGACGGCCTTGATCTGGCAGGGCGAAGAGGACGCGGCCGTCAGGAAGTACACCTACGAGCAACTGCACAAGGAAGTCTGCAAATTCGCCAATGTTCTGAAGGCCAAGGGCGTCCGCAAGGGCGACCGCGTGGCGATCTACATGCCTATGATCCCGGAGCTGCCGATCGTGATGCTCGCCTGCACGCGCATCGGCGCGATCCATTCCATCGTGTTCGGCGGCTTCAGCGCCGACGCCCTGGAAGGACGCATCAACGACTCCGAGTGCAAGATGCTGGTCACGGCGAATGTCTCGTTGCGTGCCGGCAAGCACATCCCGCTGAAGAATATCGCCGATGAAGCTTTGCGGAAGACACCTTCCATCGAGAGCGTCATCGTCGTGAAGGTTACCGACGATCCGTGCCATATGCAGCCGGGCCGTGACACTTTGTACAGCGATGAGATGGCCAACGTAAACGATAAGTGCGACGCCGAGAAGATGAACGCGGAGGACCCGCTGTTCATCCTGTACACCTCGGGCTCGACCGGCAAGCCAAAGGGCGTCGTGCACACCACCGCCGGGTACCTGCTGCACGTTGCGTTCAGCCACAAAGTCATTTTTGACGTTCACGACAAGGATGTGTACTGGTGCACCGCCGATATCGGCTGGGTGACCGGACACAGCTACATCGTTTACGGGCCGCTGGCCAACGGGGCCACCTCGCTGATGTTCGAGGGCGTGCCCACATATCCGGACGCCGGCCGGTTCTGGCAGATCTGCGACAAGTTTGGTGTCACGGTGTTCTACACCGCCCCCACGGCGATTCGCTCGCTGATGCGTCTGGGCGATGAATGGCCCGCCAAGTACAAGCTCGATACGATGCGGGTCCTGGGCTCGGTCGGCGAGCCGATCAACCCGGAGGCCTGGATCTGGTACTACAAGCACATCGGCCACGAGAAGTGCCCGATCGTCGATACCTGGTGGCAGACGGAGACCGGCGGCATTCTGATCACGCCGCTGCCGGGCGCGTTTACCCTCAAGCCGGGCAGCGCGACCAAGCCCTTCCCCGGCGTCGATCCGGTCGTGCTGCGCGACGATGGCACAGAGTGCGGCGCCAACGAGGGCGGCAAGCTATGCATCCGCAAGCCCTGGCCGGGCATGATGCGAACGATGTGGGGCGATCACGATCGCTTCATCGATACCTACTTCACGATGTTTGCGGATCAGTACTTCACGGGCGACGGGTGCCGCGTCGATCAGGACGGCGATTACTGGCTGATGGGCCGTATCGATGACGTCGTCAACGTCTCCGGCCACCGCATCGGCACCGCCGAGGTCGAAAGCGCCCTGGTCAGCCACGCGAAAGTGGCCGAAGCGGCCGTTACGCCCATGCCGCATGAGATCAAGGGGCAGGCCCTGTACGCCTTCGTGACGCTCAAGGAAGGCGTCCACGAGAGCGACGAGCTCAAGAAGGAACTCGTCATGCACGTGCGCAAGGAGATCGGCCCGATCGCCATGCCGGAAGTGATCCAGTTCGCCCCCGCGCTGCCAAAGACTCGCTCGGGCAAGATCATGCGGCGCATCCTGCGCAAGATCGCAGAGAACAGCACCGACAATCTCGGTGACATCACCACCCTGGCCGATCCCAGTGTCGTCGAGGCCCTGGTCAAAGGCCGAGGCAAGTAGTTTCTCGATTCAGCAACTGTGGACCGGACGCATGACCGACATGGCTATGCGTCCGGCTTTTTTTCTTAAGGATTGTCTATGGCCGATCACACCGATACACTTCAACCCCCTGTCGCCAATCGCGGATGGATCGTCACCCTCGCCGGACTCGGCATCAACCTGGCCCTCGGCATCCTCTATGCCTGGAGCCTCACCAAGGGCGCTATCGAGAAGGATTTCGGCTGGAAGGGCGACCAGCTCAATGACCCTTATGCCCTGTGCTGCCTGGTCTTCGCCTTTGCGATGATCCTGGCCGGTCGGTGCCAGGACCGATTCGGCCCGCGTCTGACCGCGTCCATCGGCGGATTGCTGGTTGGAGTGGGATTCTTGCTCTGCTCGACCACGAGCAGCTATGCCGTATGGCTCCTCGGCTTCGGCGTGCTGGCCGGCATCGGTATCGGCTTCGGCTACTCCTCGGCCACGCCACCTGCGCTCAAGTGGTTTCCGCCCGCAAAGACCGGCCTCATCGCAGGACTGGTCGTGGCGGGCTTCGGCCTGGCCCCGGTGTATCTGGCGCCGACCTCGCAATATTTACTGGGGCATTTCGGCGTCCAGAAGACCATGCTCATCCTGGGTATTGCATTCACGGCCATCGTGTGTGGTCTCGCGCAATGGCTGATCAATCCGCCCGCGGGTTTTGTGGCCGGTACCAAGCCGGCCGGCGGAAATGCTCCGGCCAAATCTGCTGCCGTCAACGTCACCCCCGGCCAGATCCTGCGATCGCCGCTGTTCTATCTGCTGTGGGTGATCTACTTCATCGGTGCGGGCGCTGGGCTGATGGTCATCGGAAGTATCAGCGGCATGGCCAAGAAGAGCATGGGCGAACTCGCGTTCGTGGCGGTGGCGGTCATGGCCATCGGCAATGCCGGCGGACGCATCCTCGCAGGAACGCTCTCCGACAGGATCGGCCGACGATGGACGCTGTGCCTGGTCCTGACCATTCAGGCGATGCTGATGTTGGTGGCCATTCCGGTAACCGCCTCGAAGGATATGGCAGCCGTGGTCATCGTGCTTTTGGCCGCCCTCATTGGCGCCAACTACGGGGCAAACCTGGCGCTCTTCCCCTCCTACGCCAAGGACCTGTGGGGACTGAAGACCTTCGGCATGAACTACGGCGTCCTCTTCACCGCCTGGGGCGTAGGGGGCTTCGTACTGCCACGGGTGCAGCAGATGCTCTATCAGGCCAGCAAGAATGCGGATGGCACGGGAGGCAGCTACATGTCCTCGTTCATCGTGGCGAGCGTGCTCCTGCTCGTCGGCACCGCCCTGACGTTTCTTATCCAGCGACCGCAGCCCAAGCTCGTGGCTGTGCCGGCATAGTGAATTTCAGGTGATATGGGGCGGGATCAGGGCACCCCTGGTCCCGTTTCCAAATCATGGCCGCAGGCCATGGATCGGGAAGACTTTGGCCTTGATTGTCTCTATGGAGACATCAAGGGCAGATAGGACCGTATCTCTTTGCTGGCTCGTGACGGGAAGTTCCCGGTCGCGAAGGCCCCCCTGCCAATCTGTGCTCTGAAGCATGATTCCTCCGACGGCCGCTTCCATGCCATGCGTGGTATCCTGCTCTGAAAGGACCGTCCAGGCCCGCGCCCAGGCACGAACCGTGTTCTCGACGTTGTATCCGCCGCCGCCGGTCATCAGGATCGGCTTGTTGAATCGCAGCAGGCGCTCGACGATATCTGCGTAGGTGTTGTTCGTCAAGTACAGGTGGGCGAGCGGGTCGCCGGCCAGCGTATCGGCACCCAGCTCGAAGACAATCACGTCCGGGCGGTAGGCCTTGATCAGAGGCATGACGACGGAATCGAAGGCATAGATGTACGCCTGATCGAACGTCCCTACCGGCAGCGGCAGGTTGACGCAATAGCCCCGGCCCTCCCCCTCGCCGATCTCGTCCTCAAAGCCCGTTCCCGGGAACAGCATCTTCGGATTCTCGTGCAGCGAGATCGTCATCACGTCGGAGCGGCCGTAGAAAGCGTAAGCCACTCCATCCCCGTAGTGCACGTCCACGTCCAGGTACAAGACCCGCTTGCCCGCTTCCGCAAGGGCGGTGCAGGCGAGCGCGTTGTCGTTGATGTAGCAGAAGCCGGCTGCCTTTTCCGGAAAGGCGTGATGGTATCCGCCGGAGGGATTGAAGGCCACATCGACCTCGCCCGACAGGATCAGCTCAGCGCCGACCAGCGTCGCTCCTGTGGCGAGCACCGCATAGTCATACATCCCGCGAAAGATCGGACAATCGGTGGTCCCGAGCCCCATGTGAAGAGCGTCCAGGTCCCACCGGCCTCCCTCGGCCTTCTTCAGGGCATGCAGATAGCGGGCGGTGTGAAACTTCTTCAGCGTCCTTCTGTCGGCCGGCTTGGGCGGGACCTCCCGGATCCCTTCGCCCGAGAGCAGCCCCATCGTGTGCAAGACATGTCGCGTTCGGCCGGCACGCTCGGTCTTGAAGGGACTGTCCTCAGGATAACTGTACTTCTCGATCTCCTGCGAGTGTATGAAGGCGGATCTTTGCATTTACGATTTACGGTTTACCATTGATGATCGACAATTGTGAGGAAGCAACATCGACACCCTGGAAATACCGGAGGGGCCAAAGCACCAAGCAGAAATCGTAAATGGTAAATCGTAATTCATAAATCGTCTGGCGATCATGGTTGTTCCTCTTTGGTCAAGTCATATGCGATGTTGTACACGTCGCCGTCGAACTCGATATTGACCTTGTACCCGGAGTTCTGGAAGATCGCCAGCATGGGCTTGTTGTCACCCAGGACCTTCGCATAGAACCGCTTCACGCCCCGTTGCTTGGCGACCTGTGTGATATAGTCCAGCAGGAACGTGCCCATGCCCTTCTGCTGCCACTCATCCTGCACGAGGAAGGCTACCTCCGCCGCCTGGGTCTTGGGGTCCAGGAAATACTGCGCCATGGCGACAATATCCTCGCCCCCGACGCCCGGGACCAGGCCGACGATGGCCAGGTCCTGCTTGTAGTCGATATTCGTCAGTTGCTGAATATCTTTATGAGGGAAGGTCATCGTCCGCGTCATGTAGCGAGTCCGCACAGATTCCTCACTGAGCGAGTAGAGCATCTCCGACAGGGCTGCCTCGTCCACCGGCTTGATCGGGCGGAAGAAGATCTCGGTCCCGTCGCGCAGCGTCGTGTAGTGCTCCAGTTCCTCCGGATAGTTCACCTGGTCCCAGGCCAGCTCGATCTGGTCCTGGTAGATGTAGTTTCTTGCCTTGGCGGCCTGGATCAGGCCCTTTCGGAATTTCGGATGAGCGATGTTGATCAGGTCGAGCACCCTCTGCCGGATGCTCTTGCCGTGCAGGTAAGCGACGCCGTATTCGGTAGCCACGTAGTGGACGTCGCCGCGTGTGGTCACGACCCCGGCCCCTTCCGTCAGATGCGGCACGATCCTCGATACGTGGCCGTCTTTGGCCGTCGAGGGCATGGCGATGATCGCCTTGCCGCCGCGGCTTCGGGCCGCCCCGCGAATGAAATCCACCTGTCCGCCGATACCGCTGTAGAACCTGTAGCCCAGGGAATCCGCACACACCTGGCCGGTCAGGTCGATCTCCAGCCCGACGTTGATGGCCACCATCCGGTCGTGCTGGGCAATGATATTCACATCATTGACGTATTCGGTGGGGTAGAATTCGAAGAAGGGATTGTTGTCGATATAGTCGTACAGCCTTTGCGAGCCCATGCAGAAGCTTGCGACGATCTTGCCGCGGTTGAGCGACTTCTTCGCACAGGTGATCGCGCCGCAGTCGATGAGGTCGATGATCCAGTCGCTGAACATCTCGGTGTGGATGCCGAGGTCCTTTTTGTATACCAGGTACTCCGCCAGCGCCTGGGGGATTCGGCCGATGCCGCACTCGATGGTGCTGCCGTCATCGACCAGCCTGGCCACATTCTCGCCGATCCGCCGCAATGTTTCATCGGGCTCCGGGATCGGGATCTCTATGACCGGCTCATCAAACGGCACAAGCACGTCAATCGTGTTCACGTGCATGAAACTGTTGCCGTAGGTTCGCGGCATGCGGCTGTTGACCTGGGCGATGACATAGTGTGCGTTCGACGCCGCCGCCTGCACGATATCCACGGAGACGCCGAGGCTGCACAAGCCGTTGACATCCGGCGGCGTTACGGAGATCATCGCCACATCGATCGGAATACGCCCGGTCTCAAACTCCGCCGGGATCTCCGACAGAAAGATCGGCGTATAATCGCCGATTCCTTTCTCTATCGCGTCGCGCACGTTCTCCGCGATGAAGAAACTGTTCATTTTGAACTTGTCGCGGAACTGCTCGCGGATATAGGGCGCATCGCCCATGGTCAGCAGGTGCACGATATGCGCGTCGTAGATATGGTCGGAGTGCTCGACCATGGCTTGCACGAGGTGCTGCGGCTGGGCGCATCCCGTGCCGATGAAAATACTGTTGCCGGACTTGACCAGCTTCATCGCCGCCGCGGCCGTCTTGATCTTATCTTTGTACTTGGCTTTCCAGTCGAAATTCTGCATGTCATTTCTTCTCTAAGCTAATCCGGGCGTCCACGGCGATCGAGGTCGTGCCGGGAACGCCGACTACATACGGGTTGATGTCCATCTCCTTGATCTGAGGGAACTCCGTCACCAATTGTGAGAGCCTCTGTAATCCCTCAGCGATCGCTTCAATATCGACGCCCTCCTGGCCTCGCACGCCCTGGAGGATGTGATACGTCTTGGTGCTCATGAGCATTTGCTTGGCTTCCTCACCGGTCAACGGCGCCAGGTAGAACGACACATCCTTCAGGACTTCCACCATGATGCCGCCCATGCCGAACATCATCAGAGGTCCGAACCGGGAGTCCCGGTGCATGCCGAGAATCACTTCCCTGCCGCTGCGGACCATCTCCTGCACGAGGACGCCGAGAATGTGCGCCTCCGGCCGCTTCTTCGGGATGCGGTACATCATCAGGTCGAAGGCGTCTTTCACTTCCTGCTCACTCTTCAACCCTACCTTTACGCCGCCGACGTCCGATTTGTGCAGGATATCGGGTGACCAGATCTTCAGCACGACCGGGTAGCCGAGCTGCTGGGCGATGTTCGCCGCCTGCTCGGCCGTCGTGGCGATGGAGCCCTTCGGCGTGGCAAAACCGTACGCCTCCAGGATTTCTTTGGATTCCGCCTCGCCGATCTCCAGTAACCCCTGGCGCAGGTGCCTCTCGACGATGCTTTCGACCTTGCGCCGGTTGACGGGGAACAGCCGGACAACGCGCTTGGGCCTGTTGCGCCACCGGATGTGGTCCGTCATGACCTTGAGCGTGGCCACGGCGCTTTCAGGAGAATCATACTGCGGAATATTGCCTTTTCGCAGTATCCGGACCCCCTCCTCGACCTTCTGGGCGCCGAGGAAACAGGCGAGGACCGACTTACCCTTCTTCCCCGCAATCCGGACGACGGCCTCGGCCGTCTCTTTCGCCTGCGTCATAGCCTGCGGCGTCAACAGCACGATCGCACTATCCACGTTCGGGTCATCCAGCACGATGTTGAGGGCAAACTCGTAGCGGTCGGCCAGCGCATCGCCCAGCACATCGACGGGGTTGTACACGTTGGCCGCAGGCGGCAGGCCCTCCGTAAGTTTCTTCCGCGTCTCTTCCTCCAGCTTCGAAAATGTCAGGCCTTCCTGCTCGATCGCATCGGCGGCCATGATGCCCGGGCCGCCGGCATTGGTAATCACCGCGACCCTCGGCCCCTTCGGCAGGGGCTGATTGGCGAACGCCTGGGCGAAATCGAACTGCTGTTTGATCGAGTCGCAGCGAATGACGCCGGCCCGCTTGAAGGCCGATTCGTACGCCACTTCCCCGCCGGCCAGACTGCCCGTATGCGAGGAAGCCGCCCGCGCCCCGGCCTCGGTCCCGCCGGACTTCATCAGGAGGATGGGCTTCTTGTACGAAATCTCCTCTGCCTCTCGCACGAAGGCGTCGCCATCCGTGATGCTTTCGAGGTATCCGGCGATGACCTTCGTATCCTTCTGCGAGCCGAGGGCCTGGATGATGTCCAGCTCATCGACATCCGCCTTGTTTCCGATGCTCACCAGGTTACTGAAGCCGATGCCGCTGGCGTTGGCCAGGTCCAGGATAGCCGCCAGCAGCGCACCGGATTGGGAAATATACCCGATTCCTCCGGGCGTCGGCAAATCACCACCAAAGCTGGCGTTGAGTTTGTGTGACGGAGCGATCACGCCCAGGCAGTTGGGGCCGATGAAACGAATCCCCGCCCGGCGGGCGATCCGCACGACCTGCTCCTCCAGCTCCCGACCCTCCTTACCCACTTCCTTGAAGCCGGCAGTGATGATGATCACGGACCGCACGCGGATCTTCCCACATTCTTCCATCACCCCCGCCACATACTTGGCCGGGACGATGATAATCACAAGGTCCGGAACACGGCCGATCGACTTGAGGTCGGGAAAACACTTAAGCCCTTCAATAGACTCGGTGTTCGGATTGATCGGGAAAATTTCACCCGCGTAGCCGCCCGCAATCATGTTGGCGAGAATCTCATAGCCCACCTTGCCCTTCTGGCGGGAGGCGCCAACAATCGCGACCGACTTCGGGTTAAAGAAACTCTCAAGACCCATGCTGCTTTTATCCTTTCCTGCGCAAGATCCTCTCCGCGAAGTGGTGTATTCTATTTCTTTTGCGGTCCGCCTGCAACAGTTTTCCGCCGCAGGCAATCCTGGCTGGGCCATCCGTCTCGGAGCAGGCAGCGCGCCGATGCTGTAAATATGTGACACAGGCACAACTGAAGAGAAGGTCCCGTCACAATAGCGAGCGTCGGATTCATCCCAGGACGGACCTGCGTATTTCCGAGACGGCCTCGATGTACCGGCGAGCCGTGGGTTCGTCCCTGGCCTCCACGATCACCCTCATGACAGGCTCTGTATTGCTCGTGCGAAGATGAATCCAGCCGTCCGGAAAATCGAACCGGCAGCCGTCGGAGGTATCCAGTGCGGCGTCGGTAAATCTCTCGGCGGCCAATGCCATAATCCTCGCTGCCTGCTTTGAGTCAGCGGCAAACTTGTCCTTGTGCATGGAATAACTGCCGATCTCCTGCACCAGTTGGCTGATGGTCTTACCCGTCTCAGTCATCAATTGCAGAACCAGCGCGATTCCGACGAGGCTGTCACGGATCGGACCCACCCGCAGATCGATCACGCCGCCATTGCCCTCGCCGCCGATGACGCACTTGTGGTCGAGCATGGCGTTGGCGACATTGGCCTCGCCTACCGGAGTACGGATCACGCGAGCGCCCGCACGGCGAGCGACGTCGTCGATCATTCGCGAGGTGGACAGGTTCGCGGCCGCAATGCCGCCGTTGGTCGCAAACACATGTCTTGCGGCCAACGCGAGGGTATACTCCTCGCCGATGTACGTGCCCTTCTCATCGACAATAGCCAGCCGGTCCGCGTCGGGGTCCTGAGCAAAACCCAGATCCGCCCTCTCCTGCTTCACCCATTTACACAGCCCGGTCAGATTCGCCGCCGTCGGCTCAGGCTCATGTGCGAAGAGCCCCGTAGGCTCGTCATTGATCGCCACCACTGTGCAGCCAAGCTCAGCCAGCAGCTTCTTGGTGACCCTTGCCCCGGCTCCGTTGATGCTGTCGAGCACGACCTTATAGCGTTTGCCGGCGATTTGCTTCTTATTGATGATGGCCAGCACCTTGTCGATATGCACGCGGTCCGTCTGATCGCTGGAGGCGATCCGCCCACACCGGATCGATTCTACAAAGTGGAAATGCCTGGCGAGGAATTGCTGCCGGATCGTCTCCGCCGTATCCACCGGCGGCGCCATCCCGTTGCCGAGCAGAAGCTTGATCCCGTTGTACGGGATCGGATTGTGAGAGGCGGTAATGACGATCCCGCCCTCGCAACCGAGCTCACGTACCATGATGCCCACGCCGGGAGTTGTCACGATCCCGAGGTCGATGACATCGATACCCGTGGCGCACAGGCCGGCAGCCAGAGCCGACGCCAGCATCGGGCCGCTGACGCGAGAATCGCGCCCCACGCAGACCGAGAATCGTTCGCCCCCGGTATCAATGCTCTCCTTGAGAAACGTGCCGAATACGGCTCCGTACTCCGCCGCGACTACCGGGGTGAGGCTCTTGCCGACAATCCCTCTCATCCCGCTGACGCTGATGATGAGATCTTCCGCCATAAATCAGTCGAGCGAGCAAATGTGGAGTTCGTTGACGAAATCGAGCTTGCGGAGTTCTTCGACCGTAGCCGCATCAGGTTCCTTGTCGAGGCTTACCGCCAGGATCGCCTTCTGCAATTCGAGCTTCTGCCCGACGCCCATGGTGCCGATGTTGATGCCGTGCCTGCCGAGGATTGTGCCGACGGAGCCGATCACGCCGGGCTTGTCGTCGTTGAAGATCACCAGCACAGTGCCCTGCGGCGTCATCTCGACATGGAAGTCGTCGATCTCAATGATGCGAAGCAGCGTTTCGCCGAACACGGACCCTCTGACCGTCCGCGTGACTTCACTGGTGACTACCGTCGCGCTGAAGCTCGAGGCAACATCCCGAGGTTCCGCGTTCTTCGTCTCATCGATGCTGATGCCGCGCTCCTTGGCGAGCACCGGCGTGTTCACCATGTTCAGCGGCATGTCAAAATGCCTTTGGAGCAGCCCCATGGCGAAGTTCAATGTAGCGGCTTCGATGCTCATCCCGCCAATCGTTCCGCGGTACTGGACCTGGACGCCCTTGATGCTTCCGGGTGCGATGATGCTCAGCATCTTGCCGACCCGGCGGGTAAGCTCCGCATACTTGCGCACGAGCGGAGGCATGGCGCCGGCTGTGGACGGCGCGTTGACCGCGTTTCGAATCGGGCCGCCATTGATGGCGTCCAGCAGGATCTGGGCCGCTTCGACCGCCACCTCCACCTGCGCCTCTTCGGTGCTGGCCCCCAGGTGCGGGGTGACGATGCAGTTGTCGAGTCCCGAAAATCGCTTGTCCTCGGGAGGCTCGGTCGAGAACACGTCCAGGGCCGCCCCGGCGATCCGCTTTTTGGCCAGCGCATCATACAGGGCACTCTCATTGATGATGCCGCCCCGGGCACAGTTGATCAGCCGCACGGTTGGCTTCATCATCCCGATCTGGTCCGCGTTGATCATATTCAGTGTCTGCGGGTTCTTCGGCACATGCACCGTGATGAAATCCGATTCCCGGAAGATCCGCGTGACATCGTCGGTCACCTGAACGCCAAACTCCCCGGCATCCGTGGGCGCCGCCAGTGGATCGTAGCCCAGGATCTTCATATTGAACCCGCGAGCCATTTTCGCCACGGCCATCCCGATCCGACCCAGGCCGATGATGCCGAGGATCTTGTTGTTGAGCTGGTTGCCTATGTATTTCTTGCGATCCCAGGCGCCGGACTTGAGGCTGTTGCACGCCTGAACGACGTTTCGGCTCATGGCCAGCATGAGGGCCATCGTGTGCTCGGCGGCGCTGAGCGTATTGCCGCCCGGCGTATTCATCACCAGGATGCCCTTACGTGTGGCGGCAGGCACATCGATGTTGTCCACGCCGACGCCCGCCCGCGCCACGCCCTTGAGCCGGCCCGGATTGGCGAGAACCTTGGCCGTTACCTTCGTCTCGCTGCGCACAATCAGGCCGTCGTAATCGCGGATGATATTCGCCAGTTCGTCTTCGGGAATTCCGATTTTGACGACGGCTTCCGCCCCTTCCGTGGCGTTAATCAAGTCGATTCCTTCCTTCGCCAGTTTGTCTGTGATCAACACTCTGACCATGCTCATGCTCCAAGTCCCTCAACAATTATCGTCCACTCAGGTCTGTGCCGCTATCGCGCGGGCCAATGTCACGGCCCAGCCGGCAGCGAGGATAATGAGCAGACCCACGACCACGTGCCTGATCCTGATCTCGGCGAACAGCCGGTCCAGGGCCCTGAAATATACGCCGGACACGGCGATGAGGAAAGCAAAAAATGCCCCCGCGACCAGCAGGGAATTCAGAAAGGCCGCCGCGGGCTGGACGTAGAAGGCGGTGACTAGGTCTCCGCGGGCAAAGGCAAGCACGGAGGTCGTCATCCCGCAGGTCGGGCATGTCAAGCCCCATCTCTGCTTCACGCCGCAAAGCGGAAAGATCAACCCGAAATCGAAGCCGACCCGCTGCAGCAGCCACAGGCTCCCAAACAGGGCAAAGACGCCCAGAGCGAACAGCCCTGCGATCATACGCTGTCTTGGCGAAGCCCGGCGGATTCTCCGGCCGTGATTTGTTTGTTGGCGTACGTCCGGCATGACTGTAGAATAGAACAAGCCCGGAAACCTGTCAATGATCGCAGCAGAGGTATCTATGTCCTTGGAACAAAAAGACTTAAGTCAAATCCTGGAAACCGCCATCGTGGCCGCTCGCCTGGCCGGCCAGCACGCGATGGAACAGATGAATTACGTCCAAGCCGTCCGAAAGAGCGACACCGAATTGGTTACCCGAGCCGACGCGGAGTGCCAGCAGATCATCATCCAGCGAATCCGGGAGACCTATCCCGACCACGGCTTCATCGCCGAGGAGGGCGAGAAGGGCAGGCTATTCAAACGGCCGCCGCAGGGCGAGCCCGCCATCTGGTGGGCGATCGACCCGATCGACGGCACGAATAACTACGCCCATGGCGTACCGATATTCGCCGTCAGCGTCGCCGCCCTGTATGAGGGCGAGCCAATCGTCGGCGTCATCTTCCAGCCCGCCACAGAGAACATGTTCACCGCCGTCAAGGGAGGGGATGCCCAGTTGGACGGCAGGCGCATTGTCGCAGGGGAGGAACTGATCGGGCCGATCACCAGCGTCGGCCTTGACAGCCACTTCGACGAGGTTCCGCCCTGGGCATGCGAGATCATCAAGGTATCGCGATTTCGCAACTTCGGCACGACGGCCCTGCACATGGCGTATGTGGCGCGGGGCGGATTGGTGGCCGCCGTGGGCTGTACGCCGAAGCTGTGGGATATCGCCGCCGGAGTCGTGATTGCAGAAGCGGCAGAAGCTGTCATAACCGACTGGAAGGGAGAGAAGCTGTTCCCGATCGACCTCGATCAGTACGAGGGCCAGACCTTTCAGATCGTGGTGGCCAACCGCAAGACCCATCCCAGGCTTATCCAGTTGATGAGCGCGTAGCCGCCGCCCATCATCGCGGATCGGGTACTTGCTCCAGGCTGAGGACGCGCACCGAATCGCGAGGCGACTTTGTCAGGCCCCTGTCGAAGATGGCAACGACCCTCTTCTGCGGCCCATCGAGCCCGATCCGGACCAGGATATATGCTGTGAACACGTCGCTGCGCACGGTCACCAGGTTGCTGATCCGGGTGAAGATCAGGTCGCGCTCTTCGGTATCGTCCGTGACCGTATCCAACGTCAGATCGGGTCCCCTCCTCACGGTGGCCGCCGGGCCCACGTCGAAGAGATTATTGACACCGTCATGCTGAAGCTGCCCCATCTGGGGGACCAGCATCAGCCCGCCGATGTTCTTGAATGCACCCCACCTGTTCCGGTACGCAACGACGCCGCGTGCCCTCTCCAACGGGACGGTCTCCTGGTACTGGGACATCCACGGGAGCTGCGCCAGGACAAATACCGGGGCCGTGTTGATATTGATCCGGCCCTTCACCCGCATCTCGTCCTGCCGCAGATTGCTGTTGCGACTCGTGGGATCGATCACCGTGAGGTAGTTGAACAGCATCTGGTAAACAGGCTCGTTGACATCGATCAGCAGACTCTCTGCCGGTGGAGTGCCCAGATTGGGATCCGGTATGTTGTACGCGCTCTTGGCAAAGATCTTGCCCAGTTCGCCGATATTGAGCAGCGGTCCATTGGCCGGATGCGCCTGAAGCTTGCGGGTGTCCGCGCTCTTATACTGGCTGTTGCCGTTGCCGAGGCTCTTGCCGGCATTGGGATCGGCCGGTCCCCACAGGCGGAAGATGCATTTCTCCGCCAGGATGTCCCTCTGGAGCTTGTGAACCGCCCCATCCGCCGTATCCGGATTGAACGTCGCGGGCACCCTTACTTGATCCACGGGGAGCCATGCATCCCTCCCGTTCACACTGACCTTGCGCTGCAGCTCGATCGTGGCGCCGGCGCTGAAACCCGCGGAATCCAACGGCTGCGTGGACGGGTTGCTGTACCTGGTGGGATCGTACCCGGGCACCAACGTTGGATCGGGCGGCGTGTTCAGGTCCTCGAAGAAAACATGATCAGCCGTGATGGCGGCTTGGGAATTCTCTGACAACAGCACGTGGAACTGTCTCGTTCCCGACCACGTGAAGACCTGAGTAACATCAGCGCCTGTCTGGTTATCGATGAAAACCCTCCACTCATTCGGCTGGGGGTCGGAATCCTCAAAGTACGGCCTGCACAACTCCACGGCAAAGGACTTGTACGGCGTGTTCCCGCTCGGATTGCGCACAGATCTATAGGCCAGCTCCGAAAGGTAGATGCACGGGCGCTCGAACCCAAAGTACGCAGAGGTCGTGACCGCTCCGTATTGTACCGTGATGGTATCATCCTCGTCGATGTAGTCCTTGATGTTAGCGGCGATCTGGGCCGGGTCGCCGAACGCCGCGAGGTTCATACCTTCCAGGGCCTTCGTGATGACTCGCTTGAGCGCCTCATCGCTTGCCGTATTGACGTTCAGCATCTTGTCAGGATCGATTCCCGTCGCGCTGAACACAGACTGGGGCGCAAGGATCCGATCCAGGTTGTACGTGGTGAGCAGATGCCGCACGTCCGGCACGGCTGCGTTGGGCTCGTTGGTGACTCTCGCACGCCAGTCGTCAAGCCGCCTCCATGTCGCCGGGGGCCGGCGAGCATCCCGATACCCATCATAAGGCACTGTAACAAGATCAGCCGTCGAGCCCACCGTGCTCCACATCCCTTCGAGCCGTGTCTGGGTTCCCGAGCTGTTTACGCAATAGCGATAGCGAAGCTCCAACTCATCCGACAGATCGAACGGAGTATAGATGGCTCCCAGCCAATCGAAATTCCAGATCACGTCCCGTTCATATTGCGCAAGATTCATCGCCGCTGCACTGGGGGTGTTGTTGGCGCGGGCCCCGAGTAGTCTTGCCTTCGCGGAAGCTGCGGTACCGCGGTCCATCGCCAGGAGATTCACCTGGAGCTGCGTATGTCCATCGACGTCTGCTGCCGTGACCGCGGCATCGGTGGGATCAAACGCGAAGCCCGTATTTACATTGAGCATCCCGCCATTGTCCACAATCCGCACGGCCGTATATACCAGCCTGCCCTTGCTCGACATCAACCCGTCGAACTCGATCCACTTTGAATCGGCAATGCCATCGCCGTCAGCGTCGGCATTCGCAGCCTGGCGGTCTATCAGTTGCCCACCGCCGGTCACCTCGATCTTGGAGTACTCCGGGACGACCTTGCTTGCGCCGAACGGATCGACATTGACATCTTGTATCACGAATCCATGACTCTGCAAATACCCGGTGACGTCGCTGATCTGCCCCCATTGGTATACGTTCGGGTCCGACGGCGACCTGCGCGGCTCCAGGTCCGCCAACCAGGAATCGTTCGCATCCGGGAAATCCTGGTACTCCTGGCCGGCCGAGCCGCGAGGCACATCCCGGGCCAGTTCCTCCGCGATACGTGCTACGACGGAATCGACAGCGAATGTGATCTCGCGGTTCTCCGCCGTCGCCGAAGTAGCCATTTTGTCGATGCGCGTCGCCATCAGAAACAGCACGCCCACGATGGCCAACAGGCTCGTGAGAATCACGGTCAGGAGGAGGGCCGAGCCACGATGAACACTCGCTGATGATCGTCTATGCCGTTCCATCATAGTAATCCAGTCACTTGTCCAGGCTGACAATGTGCGTGAACGTCCTGCCGTTCGGTATCAGGCCCTTCGAGTCGTACAAGGTGAATGTGAACTTCAGCGCACGTCCAAGCCCGGGAACATCACTGAGGGGCACGCCGCGCAGACTGGTCCTCTGATTGTTTCTCAGCGTCACTGGCCCATCAGGATATCGCAACCCCGGGATATTCCTGGCGTGAAGGTTCACCCCATCGAGAACGAAATCCGAATCATCTACCAAGTCAAGATCCCCGTTCGGATTCACCTCCGGTATCCATCGCTGCTGTACATCGCTCCAGCCCTGGACTTTGAACTGCCCCACGCCTTCGCAGATAAGGGCGTGCAGTGAGTTCGCAGGCTGATCGAGGTTCAACATGATTCCCCCGGCCGTCTTGTACCTGGTGCTGGTCACCCCGACGTTGACTTCAATGTCTCCGATTACAGAGATGATATCCGCCTTTATGTCGTTGGGGATGCGCAGCCATCCCTGTAGCGAGATTGCATCGTACTCCTGCGTGCTGTTCCAAGCCTGCCACTGGCTGTCAGAAAATCCTCGCATGCCCAGGGGGTCATTCGGATCAACCGGCCCGGACGGCGAGGTAAGGATGTGTTGCGTTCTCGCCAACATGCGTTTTGAAGGCTTTTGAGCCATCGGCCGGTTCGGGTCCAATGGGTCAGCCCCCGGAACGTTGGCCAGACTATAGCAGATTCTCGCCATATTGCCGCGAATGACAGGAGTCGCCCGATACGTATACCAGTCGCCGGCGGCGAAGAACATGATCGTGTCGTATCGCACGAATGCCGACGGATGATTCGGGTTGGACCCGATGAAGTTGGGGACGTGCGCGGCGCGCCAGAAAACCAGGATCTCCCCGTCCTCGCACAGCCCGCGAAAGTCGGTGTCCAACTGCTCTGTGATGACGCGGAGCTTCTGCATGATCTCGGCGTTGGCCATCGCCAGCCGCTGGGAATCGACGCTGACCCTGAAGATGACTCCGGCGAACGACAGGATCACCGCCAGAATCCCCAGGGAGACCACCACTTCGATCAATGTAAAGGCTTTTCGCATCGTACGGCTCAGAACCTGAGAACCTGCTGATAAATAGCTACAAGGGGATTGCGCCCGCCCAAGGTCGATGGCGGCACCACCCAGACCCCGCCGCGCGCCGCCGGCGTGAGGGAACCCCCTGTCCACGCCCGATCCAGCGTGATTCTGTCCGGCTGGGTCTCGGAACGCTTCAGGACACGGTAGATCTGCCCCGTCGCGTCATCCACGATGGACGCTCCGTCATTGATGAACATGCGCTCATCGATGCCGTCCGCAAGGTTGTCCACGATCTGGATTTCGTTCGGCGATCCTGTAATTTCCACGACGCTGACGCGCACCGGGCGAGGCAGGTCGGACACGTCCAGGCTTGGCCAATCGACGCCGCGCTTTCGCACGCGGTACTGCGAATGAGCCCCGGTTTTCCGGCTGACGAACACGGTGACCTGGACCAGGCGTCCCCCGCCCGCCATCCGCCGGCAGATGGCCCCCCACGAGTACTGGGCGACCATCGTCTCTCCAGTCGAAGGATACAGGTACTCCGAGAGCGGAATGGTCTTGAGCCACTCGAATGGGACATACGGGATAGACGCCGGGTCGCCGGAATTCGGGTCCAGGGTATACAGGCTGACCGGGGTAATGGCGCCCGGATCGAGGCCATACAGCTTGATCTTGGCAAACCCCTCGTCCGCCGCCACGGAGCCAATCATCCGCTCCGTCGAGATCGTGGAGAAATAGACGGCGGTCATGAACGTCCCGCCGACGAACAGCAACCCCACGGCCAGCGTCGCCACGGCCAGCAGCGTTTCGGTCAACGAGAATCCATGTTGTCGCAGGTTTCTGCTCATATCCCTGGGTCAATCCGATGAAACCAAGTTCCCCGTGTACGGACTCACATACACAGACTTGTCCTTTGCGAGTGCGTCGAGATAGGTAAACACATCTGGATCAGGCCGGTTGAGCTTCGTGTATAAGGTTCGCAGCGTCGCAGTCTCATACGTGAAGAAGCTCGTGACGCTGTCCTCCTCCCCCAACCCGAGTTCCGTAGTCCTCGCGGAGGGGTTCTTGAGCGTCGAGTAGTCGTCCTGGATGAACATGCCCTCCTTGTACCGGCAGATGTTCTCCGCGGAATTGAAGATATCGTCTTGAGATACTTTCGTGGACCCCGGATCGTTCGCCGGCAGGTATACGCCATCCCTGTTACGGACTCGGACTTTATGAACCACCAGCCTGCCGGAAGGCGAGAAGATGATGGAGAACGTCGTCATGTCGTTCAGCATGCCTGGAAGCTTGGCGCTCACAAGGGATATCCTGGCAGGGGGAGCCTCTGGCTGCATGACACCGATCGTGTCGGGCAGCTTGATCGGCTCGTGTCCTTTGAGGGCTCGGAAACCATTATCGAGATTCAGAACATCAGGGGCCTCCTGCATGATGAAGATCATGTACTGCGGCGCATTCAACTCCCTTTTGAGCGGGTCGCAGGGATCTTCCGAGATGCACGCCTTCTGGAAACGTACGCCGACGTACCGCTGGTGCGTCACGGCCATGGTCCGCGCGGAGTTCAGGGCCGCCTGAATGATGCTTTTCGTCCCGCCTTCCGATTGGAAGGAATGGACCAGCGCCCGCACGGCCGGCAGGGCCAGACCCACCATCAGCGCGATCGTCGCGACGACCAGCGTCGTCTCGATGAGCGTCAAACCAACTGTCCTGTGTGGTCGACCGTGCATGGGTCTTGCTCTCTTATCGCATCGCATTACTGTTCTGACGGAACTCGCAGGTCCGTCATGTGCCCTTGCTGCTGATGTCATCGGCGGTGCCGAACGTCTTGTCCGGCCCGGCCGAAACCAGCTCCGGGAAGGTATCGCCCGGAGTATAGATATAATCGAATGGAGTGCCCCACGGGTCGTACAGTCTCGCCGGGGCCGGCTGCTTGTCATGCCTCTGCACGAGGACCGTGTCGATCCCCTTGAGAATCTGACGAGACGTCGGCACGGCATCGAGGGCGTCGTAGACGTCTTGTATGCGGCCCGAGCCAGTCGGCCTTAGGGGCACCGGGAACGTGTCCGTGTACTCATAGTATTCCCGCAACGCCGCCTTGAGCAGGGAGAAGGCATTGGCCACGATGTTCTCACTGGACTGGTTTTCCACGCGGAGCGTCACCTTAATGATCATGGCAGCCAGGGCGGCGATCACCGCCAGCACGACCAGGATCTCGACAAGCGTCATTCCGCGTTTGTATTTCCAGTCAGCCATAGGCCACGCCCGCCCCACACGAGGGTCCGTGCTATCTCTTTCCAAAATTGCGGATATCGTCGTTGGTGCCATAGAGGCCGTCCGGCCCGGCCGAGATCAGGATGTACGAGTCCGGCCGGTAAGGCCAGGGATGAGCCGTCACCTTCGAGTCCCGGATGTAGTCATAGAAATTGACGCCCCACGGCGGAGTGGCAGCCATGTCCAGTGGGTGCTGTTGCCGCTGGGCAATAGGCTTGGCGGCATCCGACAGCCGCCCCAGGTTGATCAGCGGCACGTTATCACCTGAGTTGTAGATAAGATCCCGGAGCCGGATCCCGGAGATCGTCCTGTCGATTGTCTTGCTGGCTGCATTTGCCCGGTAGTACAGGATGGGCGTGCCCGGAACGACGCTTCGGCCATCCGGGAGCATCAACTTTCTCTCGGGCACATCATACACATCGCACAGCACGTATGTGTTTTTCCGTAGCGGCTGACCGCCCCAAAGCCCCGCTGTACTCACGAACAATCCGTCCCTACCGGCCGTACTCTCGCCAAGCTGGAAGGCATTGGCCACATCCATCTCGATGTAACGGTCCCGCCTTTTCTTGAGGTTCTGCTGATAGACAACCGGATCCTTCTTGTACACCCCCGCCGGGTCATAGGTCTCCGGCCCATTCACCGCATCGAGCCCGTCCGCTCGCCATGCCGAATCCGGATGAAAACCGAGCAGGTCCCAGCCCAGCAGCGCCTCGGCCAGCTTTTGTGCCCCGCAATAGTCCTGCGGAGTGTTCGGGATGAGCGAGTCCCACCAGTTCGACGGCGGGTACTCGCCATAGTCATTGCGGAACGCAGCCAGACCCAGGTCTATCGCCGTGAATTGGGCCCGCTGCTTCACGCCTTTGGCCGTCTTCTGCACCATCGTCAACGCCGGCACCAGGATGCCGACGAGGATGGCGATGATGCCGACCACCACCAGGATCTCTATGATCGTCAAGCCCGACTTTTCACGTCTCACGGTAGTCCTCTTTCAATACGATGGTCCCTATCGACTTTTCGCCTTGTCTCAGGCGGCCGGCTCACCAGCCGCCCCGATAACGCCATGGCCATGAGAATCGCAATCCTATCGAAACCGTCGCGAGGAAGCCTTGTCCGACCTCGCTGCTCGAATTAATTTCTGAACGACCAGTCGAAGTTGCAGATATCATCTGCCGTGCCATACTCGCCGTCCCAACCGGCGGAAATCAAGATGTAGGAATCGGCCCGGTACGGCCTTGTGATCGTTGACACCCTCTCGTTCTGGATGTTTCGGTAGAACCTGATCCCCTCCGCCTCGGCTGGAACGGGTGGCACCCCAGGGTACGAGAGAAGCCGGTGGGGCAGTCCGGCTAGGTCAAATGGCTTGCCCAGGCGTATGAGCTCCGAGTTATCTTTCCAGTTGTAGATGTTGTCCGGATTGTTGGGGTTCGTCAGGTCGTGAGATTGCCTGGAGGTATTAGCCTTGTAGTAAAGCAGGGGCATTCCCACCTTCCTACCGGTCTTGATATCTGTCACACGGTTGTACACGTCGCACAAGACGAAATCACACGGGTCAAAAGGACCAATGTTTGCGTAGATCTCGCCCAAGGGAATTGCACTAGCATTCTCCAGAGGCAGGAAGGGACCCGGTCGAGCAGCACGCGTCAGGGGAGTATACAGGAACTGAGCAGGTGTCAGACCATTCGTTCCGTCGCTGCGGAAAATCGAGTCGGGATGAAAGCCCATCAGGTCCCGGCCCATCATGGCCTCGGCGAGTTTCTCTGCGCCGCAGTAGGCGCGTGGGCCCGTGGTCCCGGACGGAGAAAAGGTCGAGTCGGGGTAACCGCCGAACTGGCTGTCGAACAGTTCCACCGCGGCCTCAATGCTGTGGAACTGGGCCTTTTGTTTGACGTTCGTGGCATACTGTTTGACCTTGTTCAAGGCCGGAACCAGCAGGCCGATGAGGATCACGATGATGCTCATGACGGTCAGCAGCTCCACGATGGTGAATGCTTTTCGATGTCTGGTTTGTTTCGCGACGGGTTTCATAGGATTCTCCTTCATATAGGTGCCTCGTTTTTCAGGACTGCAATTATTGCGCCGAGCTCAAGCTCGTAATCACCTGGATCATGGGCAGGAAGACGGCGAGCACGATGACCATGACGATGCTGCCGAGCATGAGGATCATGATCGGCTCGAGCAGCGACATCAGGCCGCCGACCAACACGTCCACCTGCTCGTCGTAGTTGTCAGCGACCTTCAAGAGCATCTTGTCCAGGTCGCCCGTCTCTTCCCCGACGGCCACCATGTTGCAAACGAGCAGGTCCACCGTTTTCGACTGCCGAAGCGGGCCGGCGAATGTGTCGCCCTGCCGAATGGAGTTGTGGACGGCGCCCAGCGCGTTGGCATATACCTCGTTGCCGGCTGTCTCGCGGGTCACATTGAGAGCGTCAAGAATCGGCACGCCGGCGCTGATCAATGTCCCGAGCGTCCTGGTCCATCGTGTGATGGAGACCTTGCCGCTGATCTGCCCGACAACCGGCACCCGCAGCTTGATCGTATCCAGCACCAGGCGACCCGGACGGAATTTCCGGACAACTCTCAGAAGGATGATGATAATGACCGGAATGGCGATCATCACCGCCCACCCGTAGTCGTACGCAATCCAGTTACTGATCCCCAGCACGGTCGTGGTCACCGGGTTGAGCTTGCCTTCCACCATCTCTTCCAACACGGTCTTGAACGACGGAATCACGAACTTCATCAGACCCAGCACGATTAGAAACGCCGCCCCCAGCACGACCATGGGATAAATCATCGCGCTTTTGACGCGGGCGCGGAGCCGGATCGCCTTCTCCTTGAAGTCCGCGATACGCGAGAGGATCAGGTCCAGCACGCCGCCCGTCTCGCCCGCCGCCACCATGTTCACGAACAGCCGGTCAAAGGCTCGCGGGTACTTCGCCATCGCCTCCGACAGCGTCGAGCCGCCCTCGATGTCGTCTGCCACGTATCCGATGATTCGCTTGAAATTGCCGCCTTTCTGCTGCTCCTGGAGAATTCGCAGCGAACGAAGGATGGGCAATCCCGCGTCCTGCAGGGTCGAGAGTTGCCGGGCGAACTGCGTGACGTGTTTTACCTTGACCCTTCCATTGGCCCCCCGCCGATGCGTGGTCTTGGCCGCCGCTTTGCCCCCGGTTTTGGTCGCCGTCTTCGACCGCACCTTCGTGGGGAAATACCCCATGTTGCGGATCTTGCTGATCGCTTCCTTCTCGCTCAGCGCCTCGATCTCGTCCTTCACCTCGACGCCTTGCGAATCCAACGCCACATACTGAAATACCGGCATCTTCGTACCTCCTGTTCAGTCCATCCCCTGCGCAGGGCGTTGTGCTCATTAACCTTCTGTTATCGTCTCTTTCACAATCTCATCGAGCGTCGTGATTCCGTCGAAAATGGAGGCCAGGCCGTTGTCGCGAAGCAGTATCATGCCCTTCTTCTGGGCCGCGACACGCAGGACGTTCGTCGACGCGCGATTCATGATCAGGTCGCGGATCTCGTCGTCGAACATCATGATCTCGAAAACGCCCACTCTTCCGCGGTAGCCGGTCCCGTTGCATTTGCTGCAGCCGCGCCCGTAGTAGAACTTCTTGCCTTTGATGTCCTCCTCCGTCAGGCTCAACTCCTTCAGTTGCGCTTCATTGGGCTCGTACGCCGTCTTGCAGCTCGTGCATATCTTTCGTACAAGCCGCTGGGCACAAATCCCCTCCAGCGTTGCCGTGATCAGGAACGGCTCGACCCCCAGATCGAGCAGACGGGCAATCGAGCTCGGTGCATCGTTGGTGTGCAGCGTGGTGAACACGAGGTGTCCCGTCAGCGACGCCTGGGCGGCGATTTCGGCTGTCTCGAGGTCACGAATTTCGCCGACGAGGATAATGTCGGGGTCCTGCCGCAAAATCGACCGGAGGCAGCGGGCAAATGTCAGGCCGATGTCCGGCTTCATCTGACACTGAATGAGGCCATCGATATCGTACTCGACAGGGTCCTCCGTGGTGATGATCTTGACGTCGATGCTGTTCAACTCGCTCAATGCCGAGTACAGGGTGGTGGTCTTGCCGCACCCCGTCGGCCCCGTCACGATAAGGATCCCATTGGGCCTGCGGATGAGTTGACGCAGGGTCTTGACGTCATGGGGCCGCAAGCCCAGCTTCTCCAGGTCGAAGCTCAACTGGCTTCGGTCGAGCACACGCAGCACGACGCTTTCGCCGAACATGGTCGGCAAAACACTGACGCGCAGGTCCACGGGGTTGCCCTGCACGGTCAGCGAGATTCGGCCGTCCTGAGGCAGACGCCGCTCCGCAATGTCGAGGCTCGCCATGACCTTGATACGCGAGCTCAGGGCCGCGGCGATGTACTTCGGAGGCGGGATCATCTCGTACAGCACGCCATCGATGCGGTAGCGCATCTTGTACTCGTTCTCGAATGGCTCGAAGTGAATATCGGACGCTTTGTCCCGGATCGCTTGCAGAAGCACCAGGTTCAGCAGCTTCTTCACCGGGTTCGATTCGGACAGTTCCTTCAGCTCGTCCAAGTCGATGCTCGCGTTCCTTCCCTCGAACTCCGCCAGGAACGCATCCGACTGGATCTCGTCAATCAGTTCAGTAATTCCCTCATCCTGCTTGGTCTCATAATACTTGTTCAGCGCACTCTCAAGGGTGTCGCGATCCGTGATCTTCGCCGTCACATTGAAACCCATGAGCGTCCGCAGATCATCGGTGGCCCGGAAATTGTCCACGTTGTCCAGAACCACCGCCAGCTCATTCTTCTCTTTGTTGTACTCGACGGGCAGGATATGATACGACTTGGCCATCTGGGCGGGGACCTTCTCGATCACTTCCGGCGCGATCGTCAGGCCTTCGATGCTCCCATACTCCATGCCTCGCTTGCCGGCCAATGCCACCTGGAGCTGCGTCTCGTTGACAAGCCCGAGTTCGAGCAAGATCTGCCCCAGCCGCACGTCGCCCCCTCGCTTCTTCTGGATTTCGAGGCATTCGTGGACTTTCTCCCGGCTCAGGAGCCCCATCTTCATGAGGATGCGGCCCAACGGTCGGCCCCGGAGTTGCTCCGCTGGAGGATATTTTTCCGCTGTTTTCATCGTGCCCATATCCTGTTACCCTCAAAGTCCTTATTCAATCTACGCATTTCAAGACGGAGAGTAAATACCGAGCGTTACAAATATTACGCATTGGACACCTGGTTAATGAGACGCATTGTCAAGCCCTGAAAAGTCGGTAGTCCCGACCCGGAGAAGTCAATCC
This sequence comes from Sedimentisphaerales bacterium, assembly GCA_963708075.1. Classification (GTDB taxonomy): domain Bacteria; phylum Planctomycetota; class Phycisphaerae; order Sedimentisphaerales; family Anaerobacaceae; genus PLanc-01. Next base: position 171,653 of record OY970194.1, on the reverse strand, counting down.
CCCCTCCTTGAGGATGTTTCCTCGATGGCAGTCCCTGGTACCGTTCCGAGGTGCTTACGTCTTCAGGATAGGTCCGAGGTCTTCCAGTTCCTTGGCTGCCTCGGCCGCCTTCTTCTTCATCGCCTTGCCCTTGGCGCCACCGATCTTGGCCAGCGCCTTCTCCTGCAGGGCGCAACCTGACGGCCCTTGTCCAGCATCTCCTCCAGGCTGATTCTGCCCGTATCGTAAAGCTGCCACAGGTGCTCATCAAGCAGTTGCATGCCCAATTTCTTGCCCGTCTGGATGCTCGAATCGATGCGGTACGTCTTGTTCTCACGGATAAGGTTGGCAATAGCCGGCGTTACGACCATGAACTCGTAGGCTGCCACGCGCCCCGCCCTGTCGCCAGCGGGCACAGGGCCTGGCTCAGTACCGCGATCAGGTTGCCGCTGAGCTGGATTCGAATCTGTTCCTGCTGGTCCACAGGGAACACGTCGATAATTCGGTTGACCGTGCCGGCGGCGCTGGTCGTGTGGACCGTGCTGAAGACCAAGTGGCCTGTTTCGGCCGCACGCACCGCCGCCTCAATGGTTTCCAGATCGCGCAACTCGCCAACCAGGATCACGTCGGGGTCCATACGCAGCACACGCCGCAGTGCCTCGGCAAAGCTCGGGACGTCCACGCCGACCTCACGCTGGTTGATGATCGACTTCTTGTGGGGATGATAGTATTCGATAGGGTCCTCGACCGTCACGATATGGCGGTCGAAGTTCTCATTGATGTAGTTGATCATCGTGGCCAATGTAGTCGTCTTGCCGCTTCCTGTCGGGCCCGTGACCAGGAACATGCCACGGGGACGGCGGCACAGGGCCGCGCAAATCTTCGGCAAACCGATCTCCTCGAACGTCAGGATCTTGTTGGGAATCTGACGCAAAACCATGGAGATATTGCCCTTTTGCCTGAACACGGACACGCGGAACCGGGCTGCATCGCCAAAGGCAAAACCAAAGTCCGTACCGCCTTCCTCCTGGAGTTCCTGCTGGCAGCGGTCCGGCGTGATGCTCTTCATCAAGCCCGTCGTGTCGTCCGGCTCGAGCACTTTGGTCTCCAGAGACCTCAGGTGCCCGTCGAGGCGCAGGACCGGCGGGCGGCCCACGCTGATGTGAATATCGGATGCCCCCTGCGTTACGCACGCCTGGAGAAGTCGATCCATGTTCAGTGTCGCCATCTGGTGATCCTCATGCAGTCTCGTTGCTATTCAGTTGCTATGCTCTCTGCCTGTGCCGTTTCCGATACTTCTGCGGGGGTGGTAAGCCCCTTGAAGATCTTGAGTTTGCCGTCTTCCATGAGCGTGCGCATGCCTGTGGCCTTTGCCGCACGCCGTAGCTCGCTGGTCGTAGCCCTCTTGAACGCAAGCTCACGAATCTCGCTGTTCATCTCGATCATTTCAAAGATGCCGAGTCGGCCCTTGTATCCTGTGCCGTGGCAGACACTGCAGCCCGCCCCTTTATACACAGGTCGGGTCTTCAGCTCTGCCGGATCTATCTCAAGCAGCCGGAGGTGGTGGGGGTCTGGATTCTCGTCCACGACCTTGCATTTCTTGCAGATGACGCGTATAAGTCGTTGCGCCATAATGGCTTGGATCGAGCTGGCCACGAGGAAGGGCTTGACGCCCATATCGATCAGACGGGTAATGGCGCCGCAGGCATCGTTCGTGTGCAATGTGCTGAAGACCAGGTGTCCTGTCAAGGCCGCCTGGATGGCGATATTCGCAACGGCGTTGTCGCGGATTTCGCCGACGAGGATGATATTGGGCGCCTGACGCAGCATGGAGCGCAGGATCTTGTCGAATGTCAGGCCGATATCCTCCTTTACCTGGCACTGGTTCATGCCGGCAAAGTTGTACTCGACGGGGTCCTCCGCTGTGATAATCTTCTTATCGGGCTTATTCAATTCCTGCAGGGCGGCATAAAGCGTCGTCGTCTTGCCGCTACCGGTAGGTCCCGTCACCAGGAAGATCCCGTTAGGTCTTTTGATGATCTTCTGGAACTGCTCATAGTTGTCCTGCTCGAATCCCAGCGACTCAATACCGATATTGACGGCATCCGGCCGCAAGATACGCAGCACGACACTGGGCCCGTGGACCCCCGGCAGGGAGGAGACACGGAAGTCAATATCCGTGCCGGCGATGTTCCGCTTGATACGACCGTCCTGCGGCAGCCGCTTTTCCGCAATGTCCATTCCGGACAGAATCTTCAGACGCGCGATCAAGGGTGCCTGCATGTTCTTGGGGATATTGTCCTTCTCCAGGCAGACGCCATCGACGCGGTACCGGATGCGGACCCGGTCCGCCATGGGCTCGACGTGAATATCGCTGGCCCGCATGTGGTAGGCGGTATCGATGACCAGGTTTACGAGGCGAATGATGGGCCCCTCATCGCCGTTGTCCCCCGCCTGCATCCGCAGCGCCTCGGCTGCCAGTTCACTGCCCACCTCGGCCAGTTCCGCCGCTGTAGCATCGATGCTGTGCTTGAGTCTGTCATCTTTCTCCCCGCCCTTATCTTCTTTCACCATACTCTCGATATAGGACCGAATCTTCGTTGGATTCGCCAGGCAGCACTCCAGTTCCGCGTTCAGGCGAAGCCGAATCGAGTCCATCATCTCGATGTCCATGGGATCGCAGATGGCGAGTCGAAGCTTTCCGTTACCCGAGCTCAGCGGCAGGATGTTATGTCGCTTGATCAGGTCTTCCGGTACGATTTTTGTCGCGTCAGGGGGGATAATGACCTGGTCCAGATCGACGTATTGCAGCCCAAACTGCTTGGCGAGCGCCTTAGTGAGCGTATCCTCGTTGATCAGGCCCAATTCAATCAAAACCTGCCCGAGCCGCTTGTTGCTCGACTTGGCGGTCTTGATGGCATTGATCAGAGCTTGCTTTTCTACCAGCCCGGCCTTAAATAGGATTTCCCCTAAGTGCCTGCGCTGCTTGGTCATACAAACCTCACCTGGCTGATTCCACCGGTCCCTGAGTACTTATTATAGCACGTTGGACAGGACAAGTCAAATCTCCAATTTCAGGCGAAGCAGGTTCAATGCCGTTTGTGCCGCTCGCAGCCGGACGGAACTTCTGTCGTGGGGAAACACGTACCGTGATATGTCCGTACTGTCCCTGCTGCTCACAGCAATATATACAAGGCCGACCGGCTTGTGTTCGGTGCCTCCTTCAGGTCCGGCAATCCCGGTAATCCCGACGGCAAAATCCGCTCCTGCGTTATATCGTGCGCCTTGGGCCATCGCCACAGCTACCTGCTCACTGACGGCTCCATGCGTTTCGATCAGTGCCGGAAGCACTCCTAACTGCCGGCTTTTGCTTTCGTTGCTGTACGTAACCCAGCCACAGAGAAAATATCGGCTGGAACCAGGAACATCCGTAATGAGTTTTGCCAATAGTCCCCCGGTACAGGACTCGGCTACGGCCAGTGTCTTGCCCGCCTGCACCAGTTTCCGGCCGACAACTTCCGCCAGGGTCTGGTCCTCCGCTCCATACGCCAGCTTGCCCAGGACCCGGCGAAGGGAGGCTTCCTCCTCCGCCGCCATTTCCTCGGCCTTGCTCCGATCCAGCGATGTCGCCACCACCTCCAGGGTAATCACGCCGGCATGGACCGTGCAGTTGACCAGGGGGTTGCGCCCCGCTGCATGGCATCACCGATCATCTCGGCGATGGTGGATTCCCCCGCCCCGAAGCACTTCAGCCGTTTTGTGACAATCACCTGTGACTTGGCGATCTCGCGCACCCGGGGCAGGACGGAGGCCTCCAGCATCTGTTCCATCTCCGAGGGGACGCCGGGCAAGGAAAACAAGACCGCGCCGCCCTTTTCCGCCTCCACGCCGGGAGCGGTGCCTGTCGCGTTGTCTATAGGCTTCGCACCGGCTGGAATGTGCGCCTGAATCGCATTCCTTGCCGGCATCGCCACGCCCCGCTTGTCGAAAAACTGCTGAATCTTTGCGAGAAGCTCTTCGCGCAGCACCAGATCCACGCCCAGGAAATCGGCTATCGCCTGGCGGGTCAAGTCATCATCGGTCGGCCCGAGCCCTCCGGAAATCACCACGACGTCGGCCTCGCCTGTCGCCAGGTTGAGGACTCGCTTTATGGCTCCCAATTCGTCGGGCGCCACGTAGACGCTGACGATCGGAACACCCGTAGCAGTCAGCCTGCGTGCAATGTGTGCAGCGTTTGTATCGACAGTCTGCCCGTTGAGAACTTCGTTGCCGATGCTGATGATGCTGGCCTTTTTGATCTGTGCCTGGTCGGACATACGATCACATTTCAATCATTGCCTTCACCGCCCCGTCCCGGTAAGCGGCGACCATCTCGAAGGCATCCTGCACGCCGTCGAGCCCGAAGCGGTGCGTGACCATAAAATCAACGTTCACCTTGCCCGACGCGACCAGGTCCATGGCCGCCTTCGTACAGCCATTTTGACGGCGCACGTTGACAATCGTTACTTCCTTTCTGCGGATTTTGTCGATAGAGAGCGAAATCCGGTCTTCGCGGGGAATGCCGATGAGCATGAGCGTGCCGCCCGCCCGGAGCAGATCGACCGCCTGGTCAATCGTTTCCTGCTGCCCCGCACATTCGTAGGCGATGTCTACCCCCAGCGGCTGCTGCTTCAGGATTGCGCTGACGATATCCTCCTTCAGCGGGTTGCCGACCCATGCCGCCCCGTTGTCCCGGGCCATTTTCATCCGCTCGGGGATCTTCTCCGTCATGTAACAGTTCCGCGCTCCCTGGGCTCGTGCAACAGTCATGCAGCTCAACCCGATAGGCCCGGCGCCGAGGATCGCCACATCCGCCCCGGCAGGCAGATGCGACTGTTTGACCGCATAGACAGCAATGGCCAGCGGCTCACACAAAGCTCCCTGCTCCATCGTAAGCTTGCCCTTGGTGGGGAAGCAGCACTCCTCGGGCATGACGATGAACTGGCTGAGACAGCCGTCACCCTGTCCCGGCGTGCCGAGGAATCTCAGCTTGAAGCAGGTGTTCTCCCGGCCGCGACGGCACTGGTCGCAGGTGTGACACGAGACGGCGGGCTCGACGACCACCTGGTCTCCTACCCGCACTTGCTTTACCGCCTTGCCCACGCGTGCCACCGTTGCGGCACACTCATGGCCCACGATGAACGGGAACTTGACCACCTGCGAGCCGATCCGGCCCGTCTCGAAGTAATGGACATCCGAGCCGCACACCCCCACTTTCTCGATCTTCAGTAGTACGTCCGTATCCTTCTCTATCTTCGGATCGGGTACTTCCCTGACCTCCAGCCGGCGAATGCCGGTCAGCACAGCAGCTTTCATATCTTACGAAACTCCCATGTTTGGACCAGCCTAAGAGCCTCCGGTGTATACCCCTCGCATGTCATTCCCGCGAAGGCGGGAATCCAGAAACCCACGGTCGTGGACCCCCGCCTGCGCGGGGGTGACATAAGGCAGTTCATTCAGGGACTCTAAACGTTGAATCGGAAGTTGATGATGTCACCATCCTTCACGACATACTCTTTGCCTTCGAGCCTCATCTTGCCCGCTGCCTTGACCGCTTTCTCGTCGCCCAGCGCCTTAAGGTCGTCATAGGCCATGGTCTCGGCACGGATGAAGCCCCGCCTGATGTCACTGTGCACCTTGCCCGCGGCGTCGACTGCGATTGTGCCCTTTTTAATCGGCCAGGCTCGAACCTCGTCCTCGCCGACCGTCAGGAAGCTGATCAAGCCCGTGGCGGCGTAGCAGCTCCTGACGAACTTGCCGGCGGCCGACTCCTGGATTCCAAGATCCGACATGAACGCCTTGCGGCTTTCCTCGTCCAACTGGGCCAGCTCGAGCTCGATCTTGGCCGACAACGTCACGACTGGCACGGAATCATCGATCGTGCCGCCGAGATCGACTTTGCGGTCGAGCTCATCCTCGCCGACGTTTATCACCACGGCAATTGGCTTGAGCGTCAAGAAACCGAGCGACTTGATCATGGCCCGCTCTTCCTCCGTCTCAACCACGGAGCTGATCGGCTTTTCCGACTCGATCGCCTCCTGCAACTTCTTCTGCAGGGCAAGCTCGACTTTATCGTGCGCCTGCGTCTTGGTGGGCTTGGTGACTTGCTTTTCGAGCTTCTCGATCCGCGTGGTCACCAGTTCCAGGTCCGCCAGCAGCACTTCCGTCCGCAACTCGGCCAAGTCCCTCTTAGGGTCCACGCTGTTGCGATACGCCGGCACCGCCGGGTTCTCGAATGCCCGGACGATGAAGACAAGCATGTCCACCGTTCGTATCTGACCAATCAGCCGCCGGGCCGCGGCTCGCCCGTGATCGCTCGTGAAATCGAAGCCGGGCACATCCAGTGCGTCGATGGTCCCGTGTACCGTCTTCTTGGGCTTGTAGAGCCTGGTCAGCCAGTCCAGCCGCTCATCGGGCACCGACACGATGGCCTCCTCAATGCCCATCGCGCCGCCCGGCGGTATCTGCTTACCGCTGATCGCGGTGAAAATCGTGCTCTTGCCCGACTGCGTCAGTCCCAACAGTGCTACCTGCATCTCATGCTCCAGATAGTCCCTTGTTCACGTCGTACACGCTCTTCCCGGCTGCATCATACGCCACAACGGCCGGGAAATCAACCACCTCCAGCCGGCGGATGGCCTCCGTGCCCAGATCCTCATACGCGACGACCTCAGCGCGGGTGATGTGCCGGCTCAACAGGGCCCCCGCCCCGCCAAGCGTCGCCAAGTGTACCGCGCCATACTGCTGCAATGCCTTGCGAACCTCCTCGCTACGGTACCCCTTGCCGATCATGCCCCGCAGCCCGTGGGCGATCAGCTTCGGGCTGAACGGGTCCATGCGGGCGGAGGTCGTCGGTCCGGCGGCCCCAATAACGGCTCCCGGGCGGGCCGGCGTCGGACCCACGAAGTAGATGACCGCTCCTTCCAGGGGGATGGGAAGCTCCTCGCCACGATCCAAAGCCTCGCACAGCCGCTTGTGAGCCATGTCCCGGGCCGTGTAGAGGGTCCCGCTGACAGCCACTTCCTGCCCCGCTTTCAACCGGCGCACGTCGGCTTCGCTCAATGGCGGTCGCAACACAATCATCCCATCCGATCTCCTCTGGCCGCCGACGTTGCCGGGACCTGCCCGATGCCACGCCGGCTACTGCTCCTGATTTGCCCGGAACCATGACAAACTATCAGTGTACCCGAAATCCGCCGCCCCGCGAAATGGAAATCCCGAAGCGGATGTGTCTTCTATCATCCGAGCCTCATTGAGTCGTGACTGTCTATGTGCTATCATATGAATGACAGGTGCCCAGGGATCACAAGAGAGTGCTTGCGATGTGTTATGCCGGGGTGAGAAGATGATGAAACGGATATGGATGGCGGTAGTGATCTGCGGGATGATTCAGGCTGTGGCCTTGGCGCAAGCTGAGCCTACGGCGAGAGAGCTGCCGCGATGGCGGGGGTTCAATCTGCTGGAGATGTTCTACAAGGGCAGCTCGACGCCGCCTTTCAAAGAGGAGGATTTTAAGCTCATCTCGGAGTTGGGGTTCAACTTCGTTCGGCTGCCCATGGATTACCGCTTTTGGATCCGCAACGGGGACTGGGCCCGATTCGATGAAACGGCCCTGCATTGGGTGGACCAGGCCGTGGAGTACGGACAACAGTACGGCGTGCACGTCTGTCTCAATTTCCACCGGGCGCCGGGATACACGGTGGCCAGCCCGCCCGAGCCCACGAGCCTGTGGACCGATCCCGACACGCAGAAAGCCTGCGCCAGTCACTGGGCCCTCTTTGCCAGGCGTTACAAGGGCATTCCCAACAGCCGGCTCAGTTTCAACCTGCTCAATGAGCCGTCGGACATAGACCCCAACGTCCATGCCCACGTGGTCGGCCTGCTGGTCGAGGCTATCCGCGCGGAGGACCCCAACCGCCTGATCATCGCCGACGGGCTCAACTACGGCGTGACGCCAAGCTGGAACCTGATCCCGCTGGGCGTGGCCCAAGCCACTCGGGGGTATCAGCCCTTCACCCTGACTCACTACAAGGCCGGCTGGGTCACGGGGGCGGACCAGTGGGCTGAGCCCATGTGGCCGCAGCCCTTGGGATGTGCCGGCTACCTGTATGGGCCGACCAAGCCGGACCTGCGGTCGCCGGTGATCATCGAAGCGAGCATCCCGGAACCGTTCACGTTCCATGTCCGCGTGGGGACCGTGTCACACTCCGCGAGGCTGGAGGTCTCCGTGGATCGCGGCCGTGGCGGAACCGCCTGGTATCAGGAGTTCAAGCCCGGGCCGGGCGAGGGGCCCTGGAAGCAAGTCGTGTACGTGCCCGAATGGAACGTGTACCAGAACATCTACGACCAGGACTTCACCATTCCCGCCCCCACGTGCCGGCGGGAGATCCGACTGGACAACACGGTGGGAGACTGGCTGACGATCACAGAGATTGGCTTTGAATTGGCGGACGGCCGCTCGTTCTCGCTGCCGGTTAGCCCTCGCTGGGGTGAGGCCCACCACGTCCTGCGGTTCGAGCCGTCGAATCCGGCCGGGGCGTTTCAGAGCGATGCGGCCATGGACCGCCAGTGGCTGTGGGACAACTACGTCGCACCCTGGGTCCAGATCAAGGAAGCCGGTGTGGGCGTGATGGTCGGCGAATGGGGTGCATACAACCAGACGCCCCATGACGTGACCCTGCGATGGATGGAGGATTGCCTGAGCAACTTCCAGAAGGCCGGGCTCGGCTGGGCCTTGTGGAACTTCCGAGGCTCACTCGGCGTGATGGACAGCGGCCGGACCGACGTGCAATACGAGGCCTTTCTCGGCCACAAACTCGACCGCAAGATGCTCGACCTCCTGCAACGGTACTGAGCGAAAACGTGGAAAAGACCCCGAGAGCATCTGCCCCCGGGGTCTCATGTTCATTGGAGCCGGCACGTCTCTGAGTGCAGCACGCTCGAGTTCAGCGGCCTCGCATCACGAAGAACACGTTGCCGTAGTAAGCGGAGTACTTGCGGTAGATATCGATCTCCTTCTGGATGGACTCGAGCATGCACAACCTCTCGCTGTCCCCGGCGTATTTGTTACAGAGCACGTGAAGCCGGTCTTGCAGCGGGAGGTAGTATGGCTCCCACCAGGCCGACTCCGGCTGAGTGAAGTGCTCGATGACGTCACAGCCGCAGCCACGAATGGCGGCCAGGTTGGCACTTATGTCCGTCATGGCGGGGTATCCGCCGGCAAAGAACTCCCGGCATTCAGCCGGCGGGTCGGACCTCAGCCAACACAACTCGCTGACGGCCAGCCCGCCACCCGGTGCCAGTAGAGACCGGCAGGCGGCCACTCCCTCGCGAAAGCCCATGACAAAAAGGGCTCCCTCCGACCAGACCAGATCGAATGGCCCATCATCCGCCGTCAGAGTGCGCATGTCTCTCAAGGACAGGCGAATCTTGCTCCAGACCCCGGCCGCTTCAGCACGACGCTGCAACTCGTCAAGGCACGGCTGATGGTTGTCTATCGCCAGGATCATCCCCGGTGTATGTTTCGCCAACTCAATGGTCTGGGCGCCGTTTCCACAGCCGACGTCCAGGATTCGCCACGGGGCCTTCTCGCGTAAGAGTCCCGCGGAAAGCAGCGTATCCAGTGCTCTTTTCGTCGAAGCCTCGTCTCCGGGACCGAGCCGGGGCAGAGAGGCATCGAAAATCTCATAGAAGAACTCCTGCTGTTCGTGTTGGTCCATTGTCTGTATCTCCTGTGTTCCTCGAATACACGTTGGATTTCGGGTAACAAGCTCATTGAAACACGTGGGGGAATTCAGAAGCCAAACCGATAGCGAGACACATGGCAATGGTGAGAGCCATGTGCCTTACGGCTTCGCTCGACGGTTGCGGCTTCTGTTACAGGACAATAACCATATACTCGGATCTTAAACGATCGGAGACCGCCATGTCAAGTGCCAACAGCCCGTAATCCACCACCAGGCTCCAACTGCCGGGCCTCTTCTCATCCGACGCATCAGGAGCCCACGGCAGAGGGACGCGGCTGGTAGCCATACGCGATCCGGCAGAAGTACCGCACGTGATCCCCGTACTTGTGCAGTACGCGCTCTTCAATAGGGCCCGTCCGATTGGCCCACTGGGCAATTCTGCCATCATCGATATCCTCACGGTCGAAGCTGATCAACAGAAGGACCCGGCCGGCCTGCCGTTCCGGAGGGAACCAGAACGCATACATGAGTCCATTTTCTCCGAACAGACTGCGACTGGCCGTGTGCTCCACGCCCTCCCTGCCGTCGCGCCGGTAGAACGCGAGCTCACTCGCCATGAAGTACTTGTCCATCCCCACCACCAGTGGCTCGACGCCCAGGCTCGTCTCGATCTGTTCCTCCATCTGCTCGACGTCCCGCCCGATCTCTTCCCAGGCCACAGGCAAATGCATGTCGTCACCATCTATGCCAACACCCGGCAATCCAATTGCCGTGTAATGAAGGAATCCGCCAAACAGCACGACCGTCACCGTGAGCGTTGGGGCCCACATCTGCTGATTGAAGATCTTGAGCCATCCTCGTAGAACGTCGGGGGCCACGACTATCTGTCGGGCGATCACCGGCAGTACCGCCAGCCACACGGGGCCTGTCCAGTTCAACTTGGGCGAGTGGCGCAGGCTGAACAGGACGAATACTGACAGCGGGGCCAATGTGAAAACAGCGGTGAACAACCATCGTCTGAATGTGGCCGGGCAGAGGACGCCCGTTCCGGTCCGCCAGTCTCCCCGCGACAGGATGGCCTGGAATGCGCCGACGACTCCAAATGGTGTGATCAGCTCAATCATGGAAAGGGCCAGCACGTGGAGCCCGAACTCGGGCTGACCCTGGAGACGTCGCGTGCCCTGAAATGCGAAGGACGCCCAGTCGTGCTGGATGTTCCAAAGAATCACAGGCAGGAATAGAAGCATCGCCACCAGCGCCGCGGCATACGGCTCCGGACGCAACAACCAGCGCCGGCTTGGGCGGTCCAACAGGAGGAACGCAAGCGTCGCAGGTCCCAACAGGGCCATCGTGTACTTGGAGAGCATGCCCAATCCCATGCAGATTCCCAAGCCCCACCACGCCCAGCGCCGATGCGCCAGCATGGCCCGCTCCAGGAAGAAGAGTGCACCGGCCCAGCAGGCGGTCAGTGGACCGTCCGGTGTTGTGAAGAAACCGAAGAGGAAGAAGAATGGCAACAAGGCCGCAAGCATCACGGCGACCAGTCCGACTGCCTTTCCGAACTGATTACGGGCCAGTCCAAAGCAGAACCCCGCCGTGACAAACCAGCACAGGAATGTGCCGAGCCGGATGCCAAACTCCGTATCGCCGGCCAGGGCCGTGCCGATACTGATCAGCCACGCGACCATCGGCGGATGGTCCAGATAGCCCAAGGCTGGATGCTGGGCATAGTTCCAATAGTACGCCTCCTCGGGCAGCAAATCCACCGCGCCCAGGTACGTTAGGCGAAGCAAGACGGTATAGCCGATGAGTCCGATTGCCGCGACACGCCAGCGCAAGACGCCGGACCGGTCGAGTTCTCGCCGAAATACGAAGAACGCGCAGCCCAGGTAGTTGACCCCCATGGCGGTAAAGACGGCGGCCATCATGGCTGCCTGAACTCGCCAGCCGGCATGATAGGTCAACGTTGCCAGCACGCCGCCGCGCAGAAAGAGCGCCATCAGACCCACTGCGACGAAGCGGATCCACGTTGCCCAGCCGTGACGCTCATCCACAAAGCCTGCGAACACCCAGTGGCGGTTCAGAACATAGTTGATGGTCGTCGCGAGCAGGAAGCTCAGAACGTGCGACACCCGCAGATCGAGTCCGCCTCCCCAGAGCATCTGAAACGCACTGATATCCACGATCAGGGCGACTAGTCCGGCCAACGCAAAGCGCCCCGCTGTCGTGCCACTTACAACCCCGCCGGCCAGTGCGACAGATCTTCGCAGGTAACAGGCAACCTCCCGGGCGTTCATCTTGGATTGTCCACGCATGCGGTCGCCAAAGGAGATAGGGACTTCCATCACCCGAAGGTTTTCGCCATTCTGCAGGAGCACTTCCAGACCGATTTTGAAACCATCGGCATCGTCGCTGATATCGAGGAGCCTATCCCGACGGACCGCGAAGAAGCCGGAGGTTGGATCGTGTACATCAGTCAGTGGCCAGACCAGCGAGGCGGCTGTACGCGAGACCGCGCGGCGCGTCCACGGCCAATTCGGAGTCTGCCCGCCGGGAATATACCGGCTGCCGATCACCATGTCGCGGCTCCCGTCGAGCACCGGCTGAGCCAAAATCGGAGCGGCATCCGGGCTATGGCTCAGATCGGCGTCCATTACGACAACGACATCGGCCTTTGCCCGGCGGACCGCGACCAGCACGTCCCCGGTCAACCCTCGCCCGCTTGCCGCATGCACCAGGTGCACCGGCGCCAGCGGCGCCCACGCCTGCACTCTCTCGACTGTCCCATCGGTGGAACCGCCGTCGGCGAAAAGGACCTCGACATCCAGCTCGCAATCCCGAAAGGCCTGCAGGAGCCGACGGAGGAGGGAATCGATATTGTCCACCTCGTTGAGTGTGGGTACAACCACGGAGACATAGGGGACTGTGCCTTTGCGTTCCATGTGCAACCCTCCAAAGGTCGTCCCGTGAACCATTCGGCCCCACGGTCTGTTTGAGCCCTATCGATTGCACAGAGTGTGCTGCCGGCAGGTATAGTCCGCAATGAGGATTATACTGCTTTTGGGTCCAATGCCGGCCCTGGTCCAGTTCAAGCAGGCCAACACACGAGGACGTCGGGGGCACAGACTCGACCACAAGACGCTAAACCTCCCCCAGCCACACCGACCAGATCGGATCGCCTGCAGCAAGCCCATTGCATTGGCTGGTATGTCGTGCTACCATTCCCGCTGTCGGCAAGAAGATACGCCTGTTGGGAATGGAGGATAAGTCCAAATGGCATCCGACCCGAAGAAGATCGCACGAATCAAGGAAGTCCAAACGCTTCTGGAGGCGTTCTCGCAGGAACATCTGACGCCGGAATTGGCCGGCTATGTCATAGAACTCTGGGAGCAGATCGGCAGAAAACGTAACTTCGTAATCACCGGCGGGAAGAAGGAAGTCTGGGCCAGTGCGGTGATCTATGTAATCGCCAGGCTGAATTTTCTCTTTGACCAAAGCAATGCGCACTACCTGCCGCCCGACGTGATCTGCGGCTTCTTCAGCACTAAGAAATCGACCGTTGCGTCCAAAGCCGCGCAAATAGAGCATGCGTGTCGGATCAGAATGGGACAAGAGGGCCTGTGCAGCCCGGAGATTTCCGATTCCTTCACCTTCCTTCAGTTCCCAAATGGACTGGTGGTAAGCAAGAAGATGGCAAGGGACATGGGCATGCTATGATGTCCATGTCTATCTATTGAGAACGCATTTGGCTACAGAACATGCATGGTAGGAGCTGTGTAAGATGCGTAGTCCTGAAACTGTCCGCGTGATCGCCTGTCAGATGTTCATTGTACTCGCGCTGGGGTTGGGCGTGGGGGTGTGTTGGGGCGGATCCATGACGTCACAGGCTGGGCAGTATCTCGCCATCGAAGTCATCGACGAGCAGACGGGACGCGGCGTGCCGATGGTCGAGCTTCAGACCACCAATACGGTGAGATACTACACGGATTCCAGCGGCCTGGTCGCGTTCTACGAGCCGGGGCTGATGGATAGGAGGGTCTTCTTCGGTGTCTCGGCCCACGGCTACGAGTTCCAGAAGGACGGCTTCGGCATCCGCGGCATCGTCCTGGAGACCAAATCCGGCGGCAGTGCCCAACTCAAGATCAAGCGCATCAATATCGCCGAGCGGATCTACCGCATTACCGGCCAGGGGATCTACCGTGACACCGTGCTGCTCGGCCGCAAGTCGCCAATCGCCGAGCCGCTGCTCAACGCGGAGGTGACGGGACAGGACGGCATCCTGAACGCCATCTACCGCGGCAAGCTCTACTGGTTCTACGGCGACACCGGCAGGCTGGCCTACGCGCTCGGCAACTTCTCCATGACAGGAGCTACGACGGAACTGCCGGATAAGATCGACCCATCGGTCGGGTTTAACCTGAAGTACTTCGTCGGCAAGGACGGCTTTGCCCGATCAATGTCCCCAATCGGAGGTGAGGGCGTGGTCTGGCTCTTTGGCGTAGGCGTCCTGCCCGACGAGTCCGGCCGGGAGCGGATGATCGCCTACTTCCAGCGCCGACGCGGACTGGGCGCCGTACTGGAGAACGGCTTTGTCGTCTACAACGATGAGAAGGACGTGTTCGAGAAGCTCAACAACGTCCCCCTTGACCCGCCGCTCTATCCCACGGGCTACCCATTCCGCGTTAAGCACGCCGATGGGGCCGAGTACGTCTATTTCACCACACCGTACCCCGCGCTGCGCATCCGGGCGGATTGGAGGTCGTACTCGGACCTCTCCACCTATGAGGGCTACACCTGTCTCAAGCCCGGCACCCGCTATGGCAGCAAGGACGACGTCCAACTTGACCGCAACAATGACGGCAAGCTCATCTGGGGATGGAAGAGGGACACGCCACCGCTCAATCCCAAGGATCAGGGGGACCTCGTCGCCGCCGGAAAGATGAAGCGAGAGGAATCGCCCTTTCGCCTGCAGGACGCCGAGGGCGGCAAGCCGGTCCTGCTGAACAACTGCTCCTGCTTCTGGAACGACTACCGCAAGAAGTACATCATGATCGCGTCGGAGGCCATGGGCGCGACGATGCTCGGCGAGGTGTGGTACAGCGAGGCCGACCGGCCCGAGGGCCCCTGGGTGCACGCAAGGAAGATCATCACGCACGCGAACAAGGAGGGCGACGCCCACGATTTCTACAACCCGACGCAGCACCCCTTCTTCGACCGCGAGGGCGGCCGGATCATCTACATCGAAGGCTCCTACGTCAACACCTTCAGCGGCAATCCGCACCCGACCCCCTACTACGAGTACAACCAGATCATGTACCGCCTGGACCTCTCCGACCCCCGCCTGAAACTCCCCGCCGAAACGGCGACCGAATGATAGACCGCGATTAATGTATGCTTGACCGAAGGTCATACGTTGAGTCCTGCAGGTTACTCCAGAGCCACGGTCTTCTGGATGTCGGCGACGTTCCGTCGTTGCCCGCGAGGTCGCCTCGCTTTGACGATGAGCAGCTTGGCGTCAGCTTCTTTCGCATGCGACTTGCCGACGCTGACCTCGGGGGGCTTACTCTACCACGCGCCTTCTTCGGACGATCGGAAATCCGCAGCGTTTCATTCCGCGGTACCGATCTCTCAGAGTCCGCCGCCAACTGGAACGACTTCATCGACGTGGACTTCAGCACCGCCGACCTCTCCCGTGCGGACTTGCGTGCCTCCATATTCAAGCATGTCATCTTCCGCGGGGCTATCCTGCGCGGTGCAGACCTTCGTCGAGCTACCTTCCACAAATGCGCTTTCACGGATGCCGACATGACTGGCGCGAAGGTCACCCGTGCACTCGCCTGGCTTCTTCAGCTATCGCGTGACCAGCGTCATGCCATCGACTGGCAATCTGACCCTGGTCCGGAACCCGAGGGCGGCTGAGCCGCGCAATCCAATCCGGACTCGCCTCAGTTGATTTCGGCGGAGGCGAATTGTTTTTTGTGGAAGTCGCGGTAGAGGCCGCCATTGGCTATAAGCTGGTGGTGCGTGCCGGACTCGATGACTTTGCCGGCGCAGAGGACCAGGATTCGGTCGGCGTTGATGATGGTGGAGAGCCGGTGGGCGATGATGAACGTGGTGCGGCCGAGGATCAGGCGTTTCATGGCGCCTTGAATCAGGTACTCGGACTCCGGGTCGAGATTGGCCGTCGCTTCATCCAGAATCAGGATCTTCGGATCCTTCAGGAACGCGCGGGCGATGGTGATTCGCTGGCGCTGGCCGCCGGAGAGGGCACTGCCCCGCTCCCCCACTTCCGTATCGAAGCCGTTGGGCAGGGCCGTGATGAACTCCAGGGCGTTGGCCGCCCGGGCGGCATCCAGAACCTCGGCGTCCGTGGCGGACGGACGGCCATAGAGAATGCTCTCGCGGATCGTGCCGCTGAAGAGGATCGGGTCCTGCAACACCATGCTGATATGCCGGCGAAGCGACTCGATTCGGATGTCGCGCACATCGTGACCATCGATGCGAACGTGGCCGGCGCGGACGTCATAGAAACGAGGGATCAGGCTGACGATGGTAGTCTTGCCCGACCCGCTCGGCCCAACGAGGGCCACGCGCTCGCCCGGCTCGACGCGGAATGTCACCCCGTGCAGGACCGGGCAGCTCGGGTCGTATGCGAAGCTGACGCCGTCAAACTCCACGTCGCCGCGAATCTGGGGCAGGTCAATCGCGCCGGGGCGCTGACGATCTCGGGTTTTTCGTCCATGATCTCGTAGATGCGATCCAGCGCCGCCATCGCGTTGGCGTAGACCACGTTCAGCTCGGAGAACCTCTGCAGCGGCAGGTAGAGCGGCGAGAGGTACATCGTCACGGCGATCAGCTCGCCGACCGTCATGTCCCCACCGATCACGCGGTAGCCGCCGAAGCAGATGACGATCAGCGGCGCGATACCCGTCAGGGTGCCGGTGATGGCCTGGTTGAGGCTCTGGATGAGGATTCGCCGCATGTTCGTCGAGAACAGCCGCTCCGAGTCGATCTCGAATCGCTTTTCCTCCGTCTGCTCCTGGGCGAACGCACGAATGATGATGCTTCCGGAGATTCGCTCCTGGGCGCTGCTGCTCATCGCCGACAGCTCGTCCTGGACCTGGCGGGTCGTCGCCCGAATCTCGGTGCTGAACCGCCGGAAACAGAACAGGTACAGGGGAAACGTCGCCAGAGCCACCATGGTCGTCAGGATGTCGATCTTCAACAGGAAATACAGCACGACAACGACCGCTATGGCATCCATCCAGATGTTGGTCAGGGCGGTGCCGATGAGATTCTGCGCGAGCTGAACGTCGCTGATCAGGCGGGTCAGGATCGCCCCGGTCTTGTTCCGCTGGAAAAACGAGGCGCTCATGCGCAGGATGCGGTAGTAGAGATCGCATCGCATTTGGAAGACCGCCCGGTGGCCCGCCTTGTCCGAGTAGAGATGCCGGATGTAGACGAATGGCGCGTAGATGAAGATAAAGACGGCCATCATGCCGCCGACGTAGAGCAGCAGCTCGTGCAGCTTCTGGCTGCGCGTCAAGTCCGCGTCGAGAAAGACATTGTCCAACAGATGCCGGGTGACCTGGGGCACCAGCAGCGGGACGGTGAACTTCGCGATCCCGCCCGCAACCGCCAGAGCCAGGTACTTCACATACGGCCGAACGTACCCCAGAAACCGTATAAAATTATGATGCCTTGCTGCCATCGAAATCGTTCTAAATTAACCGCCCCGCTCCCGCCGGGTGTACACGCCCATACATAGAAGATCCATTGTACCGAACAGTTCAGGGGAGTTCAACAGCTTTCAGATCCCACCGGCAGTCGGCAGCCCTACGGGCGGGTTTCAGACCCGCTTCGACATTCTGGGCCGCAGATGCTGCTGAGCCCAGATGGATAGCCCAGACCCCATCAGCAGGACTACGCCGCAAAGCAATTGAGGACCATTGAGCCGCTCGTGAAAGATGGTGTGGGACAGGCCAAAGACAAGGAAAGGCTGGGCCAGGACCACCAGCATGGGGATTGTCGCCCCGATGCGTTGGATGGCCGTATAATAGAAGACGTGGGCCAGGGCGATGCCGGTGATGCCCGAGAATATGATCGCTGCCCAGGGCCCCATCCCCAGGTCCAGCGCCGGCCCGGGATGGCCCCACAGGAACGTGCAGATCCACAGCCCGACGACCGTGTAGATACTGATCACGGAGAACCCGGTCCGCGAGTCGATGTCCCGAAACGCGGTCTTCACAGTAATCGTGTACACCCCCCACATCAGGGCCTGCAAAAGGATGAGGAGGACACCGATCTGGGTGCGTTTCTCGCCGAATCCCTCTTTGAAGTACAAGATTCCGAACAAGCCGCTGAGAGAAAGCAGGAGGCCGCCCCAGAAGCGGGCACTGGCAAGCAGCGGTCTTTCCTCCGGAAACAGCGTCAGCGAGAAGCCGGCGACCCAGAGGGCCGAGGTATTGGATAGCAGGGTGAGAAAGCCGGGGTCAATGTGATAGAAGGCGGCTGCGTACAGGCTCTGCATCACGACGTTGGCCACGGAGGGCAGGATGGCCCGGCGCCAGGTCCGAGGATCAAGGGCTCCGTTCCTCATGACATACAACAGGAAAGGGAACCAGAAAAGAAACGCCACGGAGTAGCGCAGCGCGTTCTGGCACCAGGAATCAATCGGCCCAGCCAGATATTTGATGAAGATAGGCCCTGTCGACCAGAGGGCCACCGCGCCAAGGCAAGCTCCGGTGGCGGCCATATCGATCCGGCCGGCTTTTGTCATGCTATTCATGGAAACCATACGGGTGAAAATGAACGTCGCCGGTGGTCACGATCATCTCAGCATTTCCGTGACAACAGCCGCCACCGCATCGCCGGCTTTCTTTCGTGTCATCGGCTCCACCATATCGATCAACTCGTTGCTCGTTCGCGTCAGGAGGTCTTTGTCCTGCAGGTAATCGTCAATCGTCCGGATGATCGGCTCGACGGCGGTAAAGAACGGTATGAACTCAGGCACTAATCGCCGGCCGGCAAGGAGATTGACCAACGTGAAGAACTTCGTCCGGACCAGCCACCGTCCGATGAGGTGCCACAGAACGGGGCTCGTGTGGTACATGGTCACCATGGGACAGCCGGAGGACGCCACCTCCAGCGTCGCGCTGCCGCTGGCCACAATCGAGAAGTCCACCCGCGATGCCGTGTCACGGACTGTGTCCACGGAGTACTCGCAGGCAAAGCCGGGGACCTGGGCCTGTTCCAGCAATCGCCGCCGCTCATCGCTGGCCGCCACGACGACAAAGCTCATGCCCGGGTACTTCTGTTTCAGTCGCCCGGCGATCTCCTGCATCGGCCGCCACAGGGTCCCGATCTCCGCCGATCTCGAGCCCGGCATCAGGGCGATCCTGGCGTCCCTCGGCTCGAAATGGGAGTAGTCCTTGCGAAAGCCGGTCAGGTCGCTCGGCAGCTTGTCGAGCAGTGGGTTGCCAACGAAGACCGTATCCACACCCCTCTGGCGAAACCACGATTCCTCGAAAGGCAGGATGCAGCAGAGCTTGTCACAGAGTCGGCGGAGCTTATGGATGCGCCACCCGCCCCACGCCCAAAGCTGCGGAGCCACATAAAACAGGGTCTTGATGCCTGCCTCGTTCGCCGCCTTGGCCACGTGGAAATTGAACGAGGGCGAATCACACACGATCACCAGATCGACAGGATGCTCCCGCAGATAGGCCCGTACGCGTCGCAAGAGTGCGTAGTAGTGCCCGAGATGAGCCACGGCGTTGTAGCCCATCACGGCCTTGCCGACGGTGCTTTCGAGCAATTCGCACCCTGCGGCCGTCATCTTCGGCCCCCCGATCCCGACGAACTCAATCGGCGTCCCGGCCCGCTTCAGCGCAGCAATCAGCCCCGCACAGTGCGCATCCGCACTGGGATCGTTCACACTAATGAACACCCGTTTTTTCTTCATATCCGCCACAACCATGGAAACGCCAATTTCTACCACCGCCGCCCCAAGATATCAACTGCCAACATGACATAGGGTCCATGCCGAGAGGAGAAGAATTGATGCCGTAATCGCCAAATGGTAATATAGCAGTATAGGAACGTTCTACACAAGCTGCAGGATCGAGAATCACAGGGACAGGATGCTGACATATGCTCACGAAATACCTTCAGGCCGCGATGGAACACGCACACTATGAAATCCTGAGCGACGACGGCACGTACTACGGCGAAATCCCGGAATGCCCAGGGGTTTATGCCAATGCCGCGACGCTGGAGGAATGCCGCAGTGAACTCGCCGAGGCACTTGAGGACTGGCTCCTCTTTCGAGTCCACAAGAACCTCCCCCTGCCCAAGATCGACGGGATTGAATTGACTGTGAAGAAGGAGATAGTGGCCTGATGCCTCCGTTCGGCCCCATATCGAGAAGGGACTTGATTCGATACTTGCGTGCCTTGGGATTCGACGAGCCATACAGAGGCGGCAAACACCACTTCATGTGCAAAGGCGATGCAGCCCTGACCATCCCCAACCCTCATAAAGGTGACATTGGTCGCGAGTTGCTGGCTCGCATTCTACGCCAAGCGGGGATCACACGGGAGGAATGGGAACAGATTCGCTGACTCATCGATTTTCTTGTTGACATCTGTATCCGCATGGGTTACTATGTGACTATGTTATCATATAGTTGGAGTTCACCATGATAGACAAGACGAAGGCACTTTTGTTCGAACGCCAGGCGGGGATTGCCAAGGCGGTGGCGCATCCGCTGCGGATTGCGGTGATCGATTTCCTCAAGGAGGGTGAGCGGTGCGTCTGTGACATCGCCGAGCACGTTGGCTCCGAGCGGTCGAATATCTCGCGGCATCTGGCGGTCATGGTCCACGCCGGCGTGCTGACCTGCCGCAAGGATGGACTCAAGGTCTTCTACAACCTCAAAACGCCTTGTGTCGCGGAGTGGCTGTCGTGTATCACTCGAGTTGTGAAACAGCAGGCGAAGGACAACGAGAAGCTGTTGGCCGCGCTGTGACAGGAGCTGCTGCATGGACTGGAAAAACGAATGGAAGAAGCTCGCCGGCATCGGGGTCGTTTTTCTCGCGTTCTTCTACCTGCCGGTGGAGGCCCCTCGTTTCAACGGCGCCGTCACAGAGGCGTTCAGCCTGACCAGGTGGTACGCGAGGGAGCACGTTCTGCTGTGCCTTGTCCCGGCATTCTTCATCGCCGGCGGGATCGCTGTCTTCGTCAGCCAGGCGTCGGTGATGAAGTATCTCGGCGCCCGGGCCAACAAGGTCCTCGCCTACGGCGTTGCATCGGTCTCCGGCTCCGTGCTGGCCGTATGCTCCTGCACGGTGTTGCCGCTATTTGCGGGGATTTACAGAATGGGCGCGGGGCTGGGTCCGGCTACGGCATTTCTCTACTCCGGCCCGGCTATCAATGTCCTGGCGATCATCCTGACGGCCCGGATCCTTGGCTTTGAGATCGGCGTCGCGCGGGCGGTCGGGGCTGTGGCCTTCAGTATCATCATCGGGCTGCTGATGCACTTGATCTACCGGCGCGAGGAACTCGCAAAAGTGGCTGACCAGGCGGTCCTGCCCGAGCTGCAGGTCGCACGACCTTTATGGCAGAATGCCGCCTATTTCGCCTCCATGGTCGGTATCCTCGTATTCGCAAACTGGGCCCGCAGCGGCGATGTGCGGGCCTTCATTCTCTGCTGTCCCAACGGGCTGAGCACGTATCAGGTCGAGGGAAAGCTGGTCAGCAGGACGGAAGAGACTGTGACCCTCGTGAATACCGCAGGCAAGACCCGCCACCTGCCGGCCGGCCTCCTGCAGCGGATGGACGATGTGCAGAAGAACACCGTTTACGAGTGGATCTATCGGCTCCGCTGGGCTCTTGTGGTGGCCTTGCTGGCGGCCTTTGCCTTCATGGCCGGCTCATGGTTCAGCCGGGACGAGTTGCGCGAGTGGCTGGAGGCGACCTGGGGCTTCGCCAAGCAGATCATGCCATTGCTGCTCTTCGGGGTGCTCATGGCGGGCTTCCTGTTGGGCCAGCCCGGCCCAGACCACGAGGGTATTATTCCGGCGACTTGGGTCAACGCAGCGGTGGGCGGCAACTCCCTCAGGGCGAATCTCTTTGCGTCGGTCTTCGGAGCATTCATGTATTTCTCGACATTGACCGAAGTGCCGATCGTGCAGGGGCTCATGGGAGCCGGCATGGGCAAGGGCCCGGCGATGGCGATGCTGCTGTCCGACCCGGCTCTATCCCTGCCCAGCATACTGGTGCTCCGTTCCATCATGGGGACGCAGAAGACCGCTGTCTATGTGTCGCTCGTGGTCATCATGTCAACCATCACCGGGATGATATTCGGAGCGTTTTTCTAAGAAGAGGACGTGCAATGACAAGAATACAGGTGCTCGGGACGGGATGTCCCAAGTGCAAGAAGCTGGCGGAGAACGCCGCGGCCGCGGTCAAAGCCGCGGGTGTCGAATGCAGCATCGAGAAGGTCACTGACATCAACGAGATCATGAAATTCGGCGTGATGATGACGCCGGCCCTGGCGATCGATGGGAAGGTGAAAGTCGTCGGCAAGGTGCCCTCGCCGGATGAAATCAAGAAATGGCTGGCGTAAGGAGATCAGGATGAGTAGCGCGAATCCACACGAGTGTGTCGGCGGGGAGAAGTTGATCTTCGCGTGTTCCGGGGTCGCCGATGTCGGCGCAATCAGCGACCGGGCGGCACGCAAGCTGACCAGGGACGGCAAGGGCAAGATGTTCTGTCTGGCCGGTATCGGCGGTCGGGTGCAGGGCATCCTGGAGAAGACCGGGGCGGGCGCACACATCCTGGCCATCGACGGCTGCTCGCTCGATTGCACAAAGAAAACACTGGAGCAGGCCGGGTTCACGAAGTTCGCACACGTGCGCGTCACGGACCTCGGAATGGAAAAGGGCAAAGCCCCCGTGACCGACCGGAACGTTGAAATTGTGGCGGATGCCGCAGGGCCGCTCCTGAGTTGAGTTCAGATCGGGATTGCAGGCAACAATAAGCTGGGTACTCCTTCATCTGTATTCGTGGCCCTGCTCTACGGGATCGCACTGCTCATCCTCTACGGCCTCGGCCACTGCTCCGTTATCATCGTCGCCGGCACCAGCACAGGGCTGGTCCAGCGCTACCTGAACTGAAACGAGAAGTCCAAAGGCGCGGTCATCCTCAAACACTCTGCGGCATCCTCGTCCTGCTCGCCGGCCTGTATCTGATCTACAGAGCATGAGACACCCTGCGACCATGCTCGAAGCGTTGTCATCTCGAGTCATCTTGTTCATCCACATCGTCCAAGTGGAACTTGTGTAAAATCCGGTGGAAAATCGGAGTGAGCACAATCCCAATAGCGGAGAGGAAGACGACTCCGCTGAATAATGCGTACGCAGAGGCGAACAGCTTCGACGGCGTGTCTGTCAGCGTCGCTACCGGGCCCATCCCGGTTAGTATCATTGAGGCGTTCAGCAAGGCATCGATCCACGAGAGGTGCGCGATATAGTGATAGCCGAGAATACCGATCGTCAGCGCAGTGGTGACGATACAAACGGTCAGCAGGAACGACAACGCCATCCGTTTGGCAAACTTCGGCCACGGCAGCAGCTTCTCTCTTTTTCGTTCGAACATGTCCTCACCTGACAATCGTTATCGAGTCTGCATACTATCGTACACAAGCTCCCGCTGATCATCAACCATCACGGATTTCCCGCGAATCGAACATTTTCCGCACTGACGCGTATTTTTCTGTTGACATAATTCGTCATATGGCGAAATATGGTGCGTACAATGCGAACGATGGTGAACATCACGAGAGCGTTGGCCGACGGGAATCGGCTCCGGATACTGATGGCACTGAGGGGCGGGGAGTTGTGCGTTTGCCGGATCGTGGCAATGCTCGCTCTGGCGCCCTCGACCGTGTCCAAGCCTATCTACCTGCTGCGGCAGGCCGGACTGGTCGAAGCAAGGAAGGACGGCGGATGATTCATGTGGGATTCGATGATCCCCCCAGACTGGCCCAAAGCAGCAAGGATGAGCAAGAGGCACTCGGTCATTATCGGCGGGTGCGCGATGAAATCAGGAGATTCATCGAGACTCTGCCTGAAACTGTGATGGCGGTTGAAGCAGATACAGAGCCTGTTCGCTCGCGGAAGAATTCGAGAAAGGAAGTATGACAATGGCTGGAGATCATGATCGGGACACGAAGGAGCAGATCCGGGAAGCTGTCCGTGACGGCTACGGCAAGATCGCAAAGACCGGTGGGACATGCTGTGGCCCATCGTGCTGCGGCTCAGGAACAGCCGACCAGGTGGCCCGCGTAGTGGGGTACAGCGAGGCGGAGCTTGCCACACTGCCCGAAGGGGCCAATATGGGCCTTTCCTGCGGGAACCCGACGGCCCTGGCTTCGCTCAAAGCCGGCGAGGTGGTTCTGGATCTGGGCAGCGGAGGAGGTTTTGACGTCTTTCTTGCGGGGCCGAAGGTTGGCCCGACGGGCCGCGTGATCGGCGTGGACATGACTGCCGATATGGTGAGCAAGGCACGTCACGGCGTGGCAGCATACCGGCAGCGAACGGGCCTTGATAACGTCGAGTTCCGGCTGGGTGAGATCGAACACCTGCCACTGGCCGATGCCAGCGTGGATGTCGTGATCTCCAACTGCGTGCTGAACTTGTCGCCGGACAAGCCCCAGGTCTGGCGCGAGATCGGGCGGATACTGAAGCCCGGTGGGCGCGTCGCCATCTCCGACTTGGCCCTGCTCAAGCCGTTGCCGGAGGAGATCCGGAATATGGTCGAATCTCTCATCGGCTGTGTGGCCGGAGCCGTGCTGGTAGACCAGACCCGCGCGATGGCGGAGGCAGCGGGACTGGTGGAGATTCAACTGACGCCCAAGCCAGGATATGTGGATGCCATGATGGATTGGAACGATCCGCTGTATCACAAGATCATTGAAAATCTGCCCGAAGGAACAAAGGCAGGAGACTACGTCACCAGTCTCGGAGTCTCGGCGAAGAAGGCCGAAGGATCAGCGTCAGGAGTCGAGGAAAGACCGCAGCGAGTGTACACGGTGGCGGTTGGTGAGCTTGTGGCGATTGGAGCGGCCATTGCGGCCAACTGTGAGCCCTGCTTCAAGTACCATTACGCCCAGGCACGCAAACACGGAGTCTCCAACGAGGACATGGCCCGTGCCGTGACGATGGCCCAGAAGGTCAAGGAGGCACCGGCCCGAGCCGTGCTGGATCTGGCGAACCGGTATCTCGGATGCAATGCCTCCACCGAACAAGCCGGCGCAGCTCCTGTCGCCACAACATGATGAGGCTCACCGGCAACAGCCCGTTGTGCAGGCGCGCCGCAATCATGCCTCCGGCGAGTCCTCGGCCTTGCCTTCGAGGAGTCTTTCCAGGATCCGGATGTCCTTGGGGATGTGAACGGTCACGTACTCCCCTGCTTCAAGCTGCGTGTAAGAGTGGTCCAGCAGGCCGTCGAAGAGGATCGTATCGTCCTGCTCCAGGCGATAGGTCTTGTCCTCGATCCGCAGCTCTACGCAGCCGCTGAGGACGTAGCAGAACTCATGAATGTCCTCGTGCAATCCCATCACGTGGACGTAGTCGCCCTTCTCGGCGGTCACACGAATGAGCTTGCCCTTGTCATAGCGCGCCACCCTGCAGTTCTCCAGGCCCTTGTCGCTTTTCATGCTGCTGCGTGGCTCGATCTCCGCCTTTCGCCTCTGCACCAGCCGTCGCTCGGCCAGGCCGATCATGTCGCTGGTGGAGATCTGCAAGGCTCCGGCCAATGCGTCGAGTGTCTTGAGCGAGGGCAGGTTCTTGTTCGTCTCGATCGACTCGACCGTGGGATACGTCAGCCCGGACCGTTCCGCCAATGCGTGTAGTGTCAGATTCAACCGGCGACGCAGCACGCGCATGATCCTGAAATCGTAATCACTGTTCACTATAGACTCCTGCTCAAAACAGGCTCAATGACGGTCCAAAGTACAACCCTCGGCCATTCCATGGACCTATTCTTACACGGTACCGGACCCCAATGCAATGCCTATACGTTGCGCACGGAAACCTGTTTTGTGTCGTTCCTGCTTTCAGGCGCAGGAAGAGAGGAGGGAATCGCGCAGGAGCCTCTTGGCCCGGTGGAACTGGACGCGGACCTGGCCGGGCGTCGAGTGCATCACCGAAGCGATCTCGCTATAGGGCATCTGCTCGTGGAAGCGAAGGTACAGGACGACCCGGCAGCGGTGATTCAGCCGGTCAAAAGCGATGGCAAGCTGCTCGACGGCCTCCCGGCGGACCATCGCGTCCAGCAGATCGCCGGCGCCGGCTTCCGGACAGGCGGGCTCATATCCGCCGGGCGAGGCGATTCGGCCGGCACGCCTGTGCTCCCGGAAATGGTCCTGCACCTTGCTCCAGGCGATGCGGTAGACCCAGGGCCAGAAGCAGTCATGACGGCGCAGCAAATGCATCTGCTCAATGAGGATAACGAGGACATCCTGCAAAACGTCCTCGGCCGCGTGGTGATCGCGGACCGCGTTGGACACGAACGGGTAAAGCCGCTCCTGCACGGTCAGGATCAGTCCTTCCGTGCTTTCCGGACCGACAGCATCAGTGGGTGAGAACCAACATGGACGATCTTCAGGCTTCATGATACGCACGGATACCCCGGCGGCTCAGCGGGCGGTGAGAGCGACGTGGATCTGCTCTCTTAACTGCTCTATCGCAACGCCCATGGCGATGATTTTGCCATCAGAGTCGATCAGAACCATTGTCGGAATACTCCCGACGCCGTATTGCTTCACGATTGCCGACGTGTCCATATCGCCAAGGCTGACCTGCGGCCATTTTAACTGCCTCTGGGCCGGAAAGTTCCCGGCCTTCTCGATATCCCAGTCGAGCGACATGCCGATCATGGCGAACCTGCTGTCGGCGCCGAATGCCTCATGAATCTGTTGCACCTGTGGCAGTTGGGCGACGCAGGGCTTGCACCACGTGGCCCAGAAGTCCAGCAGCACGACCTTGCCTCGCAGGTCCGCCAGCTTGACCGTCCCACCGTCGAACGTCTTCGCCTCAAAGAGTGGAGCCGGTTCACCAACTTTGGGATAGGTCAGCAGCCGCAGACGGATATCCGGCACACGGATCGTCGAGGTCTCTTTATCAGGAACTGTGAACTGGTTGACGGCAACGGCCTCAAGCACCCCCCGGCCACAGGTGACGTTCTCGCCAAGCGGAACATGATAGTTGATCACAAACTCGTACGTGCCGGGGGCGAGGGATGCGAACGTGAACTCACCATCGTCCGTGATCTCGGGAACAGACCTCTTCCGGAAGGTCTTTGACCTGTCGTACGCAGTATCCGCGTCGCGCCACAGCCACTGGAAGGATGCCCGTATCATGTTCCTGATCTCGGCCGGCATCGGTGGCTCCGGATCGATCCGGTATGCCACGGCATGCAGCCGCCGGGGATCGGACATCTCCATTTTCGAGCCGGGAGCAGGATGAACAATCCGGCCGGTTACGGGACGGCCCCGGGTCCCAATCTCGATGGAATACGTTTTGCCGGGCTCGGGCTTCAGGTAGACCGGGTCGGAGTGCTCCCAGCGAACGATGGCACCCACGTGTAGAGGCATGGCGGGCACGTGCTCGATGGCAAAACGATTCCCAGTGATGGACACGGCCTCGAACATCCATCGCACGGACTCGTTCCTCTCCTGCTCCGACGATATCGCCTGCTCCACCGCAATGGTAAGCTGCTCGCCGTCGCGGCTACCGGGGGCAACCGTGCCCTCGATTCGAGCCCACGGGGTCAACGTGACCTTCGAGCCATCCGTGAACTCGGTCGATTTCACCACAGTGTATCCGTCGGGATGGGCCGCCACGATGAGCCCATCCACGCGGGTGCGGCCCAACTCGAACTTGCCGTCCGCGCCACTCCTGACAATCTGCTCGGCCTGATACGCGAATCCCCGCATGTCAAACCGGCCATCTGTGAGGAACGCCTTCTCGTCCGGTCCCACCCACCCGACCTCCGCGTCGGCGGCCGGCTCGCCCCGGGCGGTCACCAGGACCCCCGCCCACGGCTTGGCTTTGGTCAAACGAACAACAAACGGCTTGGATTCCTGCCCGAGCTTGAGCGGCGGAGCGACCTCAGGGAGGTAGCCCTTCGCTTCGATCTTCAGGAGGGCTTCGCCGGTGAATGGATGGGTGACTCCGAAACCATTCCATGCATAGGTGAATGTCCCGTCGTTGGCATCGACCTGCTGCTCGTAGTAGTCGCTCCAGCCGGGTCTGTCGCCCCAACCGCCGCCGCGAATGCCGCTGCGGACTGTGAGCTTCGCGACGGGTTTCTGCGTTTCCGCGTCGATGACCTTGCCGGTGAAGACAGGCACTTTGTACATGATGATCTCGTCCGTCTGCGACAGGTCCGCCGGAATCTCCTTGGAGAATCCCATCAGGCCGCTGTTGCGCTTGCCGAACCGGCACTCGATGGTCCCTTCGACGGGAAGGTCCTTCATCCGGAAACGTCCCTGGGCATCCGTGGTCACGATCTTCGTCAGATGACGCTGTCGTATGCCGACCCGCCACTCATCCATTGTAATCCTGACACCCTCCACGGGGCGGTCGTTCGCATCGACCACTCGCCCGGTGTAGGTCCGACCGGGCGATAGCGTCACCTCGACAGACGGCATATCCTTCTTAACCTCGATCGGCATGGCCCACGGGCCAAAGCCCGTCGCCGAGACCACCATATCGAGTTGTTGCTCGGGCAGGCCCCCGATGCTGAACGTCCCGTCGGCCGGCGTTCTGGCCGTGGTGCTATCCTCGTCCACCTCGCCGTAGGGGGACCAGCTATAGAACCGCCCGGTGGTAATCAGGGCATTCTCAATTGGCTTGCCTTGCCCATCCTTCACGACGCCCGTGATCCGCACGCCGGACTTCATCATCCGCACATACGTGCCGTCGAGCAGCTCCTGTTTCGATGGTTTCTCCGAGGATTCGTCGAAATGATGACCCACATGATCAGGGTGGTCCAGACCGATGGACAAATTCGCATGCTCCTTCGGCACGCGCATCTGCCAGCGGCCGTCTCTATCAGTCAACGTTGTCCGCACCCACGCGCTCATCCAGCCGGGCATATCAAAGGTCAGGCGCACTCGCGCCGCAGATCGCCTCACGATGCGCATCGACGACCTTTCCTTTGAACAGCATTTTGCCGTCGTCCGTCTCCGGCGGCTGTCCTTCGCCGATGACGAGTCTCGGCATCGCCACGAAGATTTGCCCGTCGGACAAGGCGAGCGGCTCCGTGACATACTCCCCGTCGGCCTCACTCGCGTCGGCCAGCCGCACCTGTACGGTCAGGCCGGCCCCACAGGGAATCAGCCCGTGATCGTAGTTCCCAAATTTGTCCGTCTCCCGGTGCGCTCGGGAGATATAGGTCGCGCTGTTGCCGGCCTTGACGACGAATTCCACCTTGCGGCCGGCTAATCCGTCGCCGTTGCTGCCGACGACCCGTCCTTCTATGTTCGCCTCGGTATAGACGAGCCCCACGTGGATCGGCTTGTCGATGCGGCCTTGGGGTATCGTGAAGAGCGACATCGCGTTCATCGGCTGCGACCACGCGGCCCACACCGTCTGCCCCGGCTGCACGTCCTTAAGGACGAAACGCCCCTGCACGTCGCTGCGGACCCCTTCCCACAGACTCGCTCCGGAAGGGGCAAAATAGACGTTCCCCCGAGGCCGACCCAGCGGGTCCGTAACGATGCCCTCGATCGTCCTCGCCGCATCGGCCGACTCGTCGCCCGGACTCGCCTCAAGGGATTTGCTGTCCACGGTGGCACTCAGCTCAGCGACATCCGCAGTCTGGGCCGTTTCCGGAGTGTCGCCGTTTTTCTTCTCTTGCGGCTCTGCCTTTGCCATAGGCAATAGGAATGCAGCAGTGGCGAGGATCAGGATCAGACCGGCGAATCCGAGCTTTGTACTTTTGGGGAACGGGCGGCTGACAATGAGTTTGATGCGGGCGGTCAGGGCTTTTTTCGACTCGACGACGCCGAGCAGGCGCAGGCTCAGCGAGGGCCGGCCGAAAGCCAGTTTCGAGACGCTCAGCAAGGTTTTCGGGTATTCCTCCGCCTCCTCGCCCATGGCGGCCAGGACCGTCTCGTCCACCGCCTGTTCTCTTACCCGCCGGGTGATCATGTTCGCCAGCCACAACAGAGGGTGGAAGAAGTACACAATCTGCAGCAGGGCCTGGACGAGGTTGACCCAGAGGTCGCCCCGCTTGACGTGAGCCAGCTCGTGCAGCAGGACGGATTTCAGTTGGGTCGCATCCAGTTGGGCGAGCATAGACCGGGGGACAAGGATCGTGGGCCGCCATAGGCCGCACACGGATGGACTCATGGACAGCGAGCTCGAGCGCAGCTCCAACTCCTGTGTAACGGCCATCCGCCGGCGGCACTGTTTCAAAAGCTCGATCAGTGTCTCCGGGGCGACCTCGGACTGCGCGACCAGGCTACGGACAAACAAGGCCCGCTGGATCAACAGGACCACCATCACAAGGACCACAACCGCCCATGCAAGCAGAAGAGCCGCCTGCCACGCGATCGCAGGCATTGAAGTAACCTCAACAGCGACAGCCGGGGAATGGCCGGTCTCGGCAGTGATTTCGGTGGTTTCCGCGGGAGCCGCAAGCAGGCCAAAATCACGAGCTTGAGGCTGATGCAGGATGGGCTTCAGCCCATGCTGTTCTCGTTGGCGTACGTCGAAATCATCCGCGTGGGCCGAAGCCCTTTCCACGTCCTGGCTGAGTGAATCCGCGAGTTCCACCTGCCTGGACAGGCTCGGCAGCTTGTCGCCGATCCAGTAGGCGAGTCCCGTTGGGGACGAAAGCGACGGCGGCAGAAGCAGCTTGGCAAGGACCAGCAGCCAGATCCAGTAGCGGACGACGGCTTTGACCCTCTTGCGCAGGACCAGGTCAAGGATAGCCACGGCGACAATCAGCAGGCTCGATTGGACCAGCATGCGGCCGGCGAATCCGACGAATGCCGCACCTGCCGAATTCAACAGACTGATGAACTCATTCATGCTACTCCCTCCCTAATTGTCGGAGGCTCCGCGACGGCGCCTCCCATAAGGATTAGCGGTCCGTCTTCTTCTCGCGTTTCCTGTTCCTGATCAGGTGCTCCAACTGCCGGTATTCGTCATCAGAGAGCTTCTCGTTCTCAATCAGGAACTGCATCATCGGGGTCAGCGCCCCGTCGAACGCCCGCTTGACCGTCTTCATGATCTCGCATCTCTGGGCCTGGGCCCGCGTGATCGCGGCCCGGTACAGGTAGAGGTTGCGAATCCGCTCGGTCTGGAGCAGGCCCTTCTTGACCATGCGGTCCATCAGGGTCTTGACGGTCGTGTACGCCCAGCCCTTCTCCTCTTGCAGCGCTTCCTGAACGGTCGGGGCGGCGCACGGCTCGCGCTCCCAGACCGCCTGCAGGATCGCCCATTCGCTGTCGAACAATTCCACGTTTATCTTGGCCATACATCCCTCACAATATCTATCGTGGTAAATTATAATCTACTCCAGTAGAGACTCACAAGAAAAAAATCCCGGTTCTCAAAAAGATTTTTCCGCGTTGGCCGGACAGGCCATCAATGCTTCATCGCCACGGGAGCAACTCGTCCCAGATGAGCGTGCGGAAGATGTTGGAGTAATCGTCGGTCCAGAGGCCGACAGCCGAGTCCGGCTCCAGCGCACGCCAGCCATCCTCCTCGTCGAGCATCCCGAGATCCCTGCTGTCCCGGGCGACGGCGGCCCACGTGGATCGCCAGTTATGTTCTCCGGACTCGTCGTCGGGCTCATAGTCCTCCACCAGGGCGGCCAGTCCTGCGTCGGCCGTCAGGTTCGCCAGGACCGGCTCAAGATCCACGTACCGGTTGGAGATGTGGAACATCACGATGCCGCCGGGGGCAAGCTTGCGCATGTAGATGGCCAGAGCCTCGCAGGTCATCAGGTGCACCGGGATCGCGTCGGAGCTGAACGCGTCGAGCACGATGAGATCGAACGTCCCGTCCGGCACCCTGCTGATGCTCTGGCGGCCGTCGCCGAGGACAACGTCCAACCCCGGCGGGGCCAGCTCGAGATAGCGGAACAGCCTTGGATCGCGGGCAATCCGCTCCATGGCGGGATCCACCTCGAAGAAGGTCATCGTCTGTCCCAACTCGTGGTAGCACGCGGTCGTGCCGGTTCCGAGGCCCATGCAGGCGACATGCTTCACCGGCCGGACCGCTCGCATCGCTTCGAACACCTGCCCCAGCGGCCCCTCCCGGCCGTAGTAGCTCGTGGGTATCCGGTCGGCGGCCTCACCCATGTGCTGATCGCCGTGGACGATGTTGCCGTGATAGAGGGAGTGCACCCTCCCCCCCGGATCGTCATGGACTGCGTACACGCCGAAGAAACTGCGCTGGCGGAAGAGCAGATTGTCGCCATCATTGTCATCGGCGGCGAGAATCCCGCCGAAGAGAATCACACTAAAGGCCAGTGTCAGGCGAAGCGGACGACGATGGAAGGCGTAGAACGCCCCGGCTACGGCAATGTACACGAGCACGGGGACTGCAACTCCAAGGTGCCTGAAGGGTCCCCAGCCCTTGACGCCATCCATAAACGCGTAGAGCAATGCGACCGCAGCGGGCAGTACCCCGTCGAGCACAGATCGCAGCCATCCGCCGCCGGTGGACCCCGGCCGCACCAGGCACGCGACGACAAGGATCAACGGGTACTCGAGCACGGTATCGAACATCAACGGGGCGATCAGCACGCAGAAGACGCCGCCCAGCAGCCCGCCCACGGACATCCACAGGTAGAACTCCGTCAGATGCCTGGCAGCAGGCCGCAGGCGGACCAACTCGCCGTGGCAGACCATGGCCGTCACAAACAATACTCCCAGGTCCAGGGCGAACATCGGCAGCAGCTCCAGCTTCGTGAAGTACATGGCCGCCAGGGCGTAAACCGGAATCTGGAAAAACAGCATCCATTTGTGTCTCAGGATGGGCCTGCGGGCGAATACGATGATGAAACTCAGCATGTACAGCGACAGCGGCACGATCCAGAGAAACGGCACGGAGGCCACGTCCGTGCTGATATGCAGCGTCACCGCCAGCAGCAATGCGGAAGGGACAAACGACAGCGCGAGCCAGTGTGCCCGGGTCTCCCAGGCAATCTTGTCCGAAAGAGCCGAGGCAACTCCGCCGGAATCCGGCGCAGGGGTCGCAACGAGGGCGGATTCAGACGCACGCAGCGCCCGTAGACTGATCGCACACAGGACGATGGTGAGTGCCAACAGGGCATAGCCCGCCATCCATGCCTGGCTCTGCACCGACAGACCAAGCAACGGCTCCATCACGACCGGGTACGCCAAGAGCGCCGCCAGACCGCCGACATTGCTGGACACGTACAGGAAGTACGGATCAGAAGCGTGGACGTGTCCTGACCGGGAGAACCACCGCTGGAGCAGAGGAGCCGTGGCGGAAACCGCAAAGAACGGCAGACCGATGGAGAGCGTCAGCAAGGCAATCAGCCAGGCCACGGGATGTGCTCCGCTGGAGGATGCATCGCTCCATGCGAGGTGAACAGGCAAGAATAGAAGACCGATAGCCAGCACCGACGCATGGACCAGGACCTGCCATCGCACGGTGGGCAGCCGCGACAGAAGATGGGCATACAGGTAGCCGCATAGCAGCACCGCCTGGAAGAACATCACCGCCGTATTCCAGACCGCCGGCGTGCCACCCAGCAGCGGCAGGATCATCTTCGTGAACATCGGCTGGATCGCGAAGAGCAGGAAGGAGCCCAGGAACAATGCCAGACAATGCAGCGGCAGTATCGGCAATGCTCCGCTACGCGACTTGAGGGGAGCGGCCACAGAAGGTCCATCGTTCATAAGAGATTCTTGTCCACTATCCCAAAGCCGACTGAATCGGCTCGATATCTATCTGTCTCGGAGTCGTCGCGCAGACGCTTCTGCGTACCGCTGCTCCCAATCATCTCGCGGCAATCTATGGCGGTCACGGGGGAATGTCAAGGAGGAACAACAATGACAGGATCGGTGCAACGTACAAGGGTGGCAGCGTCAAGCGCAGCTTGGCGATGGCCTTCCTCGGATTCCAGACAACCATCGCCAAGGCCTGCGGCCTTGACGCTGCCACCCGTACAAAGATTCTATCTGGGAACAGTGGACTGAATACCGATCACGCGTCAGCTTCGTCTCACACGAACTCCTTGTACTCACGATCCTTGAGGATGCCGGGCTGCGGGAGGGGGTACTTGCCATTGGCGTCGCCCCGCAGGGGTGAGGCGGAATCCATCGTCAGCTTGTCCGCGTCCGGCGCGAATTCATGCGGGCAGTTGAGGATCTGCTCGTACTTGATGACCTGGCCGGTATGGGCGGCCATGCGGCCCATCGACGTGACCAGGCTCGCCTCGGCGCCGCGTTTCACCTCATTATATGGCTTATTGTTGCGAATCGCGTCGATGAGGTCATCCCACTCGAGCTGATACGGGCTCTCTTCCGGCTGGGGGTATCTCCAGATGGGCTCCGCCCCTTCCATCAGGTGGCAGTTGTAGGTGCGGACCTTGCCCGGCGTATGGCCGGAGGTAGAGATGACGGCCGACCCTTTCGTGCCGTGGGCATAGCTGCAGAAGGCATTCTGGCAGCCTTGCATATTGCGGCCCTGGTAGAAGAGCTTCGTACCGTCCGGGAAAGTGTATTCGACGTCATACAGGTCGAAGTTCTGATCGACATAGTCCTCGCGATAGTGGCGGCCGCCGATGGCATGGGCTTCGACCGGCCAGGCGCCTTTCATCCAAGAGCACTCGTCGATCTGGTGAATGTAGTAGTCGCTGAAGACGCCGCCGCTGGCCCAGATCCAGCTATGGAAACTGCGGATCTGCCACATCAGCTCGCTCAAGTTGTTCGGCTTGCGGGTCGCCGTGGCGGACCGGCCGCTCATGCGATAGCCGCGAAGCAGAATGATCTCGCCGATCTCGCCGCCCTTGATGCGTTCGAGAAGCTCCTGGCGGCCGCGGCAGTGGCGAACCATCAGGCCGACGCCGACCTTGAGGTTCTTCTTATCGGCCTCCTCTGCCAGTTGGAGCATCCTGCGAGTCGTGGGACCGTCCACCGTCACGGGCTTTTCCATGAACATGTTGAGGCCCTTCTGGATGGCGTAGGAGAAGTGCACCCAGCGGAACGCCGGCGGCGTCGCACAGATCGCCACATCGCCCGGGCTCAGGCAGTCCATCGCCTTCTTGTAGCCATCGAAGCCGATGAACTTGCGGTCCTCGGGCACATCGACCTTGTCGCCATGCTGATTCTTGAGGTTCTCATAGCTGCGTTTGACACGGTCCTCGAAGACGTCTGCCAGGGCGACGAGCTTGATCGGGCCATTCTTGACGGACAAGGCATTGTCGGCAGCCCCCGTACCCCGCCCGCCGCAACCGATCAGGACCACCTTGATCGTGTTGTTCTCGGCCGCGTACATGCGAGGGACCATCCCGGCAGCCAGAGCCGAGACGGCGGCCAGCCGGCCCGTATTCTTCAGGAAATCGCGACGCGACGTGCTTTTCTGCATGGACTCACTCATTGCGGATTCTCTCCTACTGTCAAGTGCGTTCTCGATGCCGTACGTGCTGCCAATCACCATCTGCTCCCGGGAGCGGTAATCACCCGCCCTCAGCGGTTTCATTATCGCCCCGATGCCGCCGGATACAAGCAATTTCTCCCAGTAGGACGGGGCGAGGGACGTGCCTATTTCACGATTCGGTTGTGACGCCGCAGAGGCCGCCTTATAATTCAGTGATATGCTCCATCAAAGAAGGTCATTGGCAACTGCCGGCGTACTCGGCCTGTTCTCCATGGTCACGGCTGCAGCACAGGTCAGACCGGTTTCCATAGATTCCGAGCCGAACCTGTTCATCTGGACCGACACCTGCAATGTCTATGTGCTCAAAGATGGCGATGCCGCCCTGCTGATCGATCTCGGTGACGGTAGCGTGCTGGATCATCTTGCCGAAATCGGCGTCAAGCGAGTGGAGTGGGTGCTGTTCACACACCACCATCGGGAGCAGTGCCAAGGCTTTACGAAGCTGCAAAAATGGAAGCCGCAGATCGCCGCGCCGGATGCGGAGCGTGCCCTCTTCGAAGAGCCGACGAAATTCCGCAGGATCAAGCCCACTCTCGGCGATGCGTACACCGTGCACGGCGTGAGCTACGTGCGGCCGCCAATCGCGCCCATCCATCTGGACCGCACGTTCAAGGATGGGGACGTTTTCACTTGGAAGGGCCGGCAATTTCGCTGCGTGGACACGCGGGGCAACAGTCCGGGCGGCATGTCGTACCTGATGAAGGCCGGCGATCACTGGATCGCCTTTAGCGGCGATGTCATGCTCGACGGCGCCCGGATGCACACGTGGTTTGACACGGAATGGGACTACGGCTTTGCCAAAGGACTGTACGAGCTGATCAGCTCGGTCAGCATGCTCCAGAGCTTCCGGCCCGCTCGTCTGCTGCCCTCGCACGGCGATGTCATCACCTCACCCGAGACGCAGTTGCCGGAATACCAGCGGAAGCTCCGCAGACTGGCCGAATTGTACGTGCGGGGCTATGCGATCAACACGTTCGGCGCCGCCGATCAGGATACCGTCTCAAAACCCACGTCCATCCCACACATCTGGCAGATCACGAAGCATTTGTACAAGTTCAAGAAGAGGGATTTCTGGCCGAACTTTGGCATTCTCATCGCGGACAGTGGTCATGCCCTCGTTTTCGACTGCGGCCTGATCGGCTCAGACCTTCTGGAGCAGTCCCTGAAGTCCATGCAGGAGCAGCTCGGCTTAATGAAGGTCGATGCCGTCCTGATTACTCACATGCACGGCGACCACTTCCTCGATGTCCCCTACCTGCGGGACAAATGGGGCACCCAAGTCGGGACGCTGAAGGATGTCGCCGACAAGTGCGAACATCCCGAACGATATGACTACGCCGCGATGATTCCCGCGTATCAGGCGGGATTCGACACGCTGCACATCGATCGCGCGTTCGAGCGCGGCGAACAGCTCGAGTGGCAAGGGTATACGTTCACCATCGACTGGATGCCGGGCCAGACGGAGTTCGGCTGCTGCATTCATGGAATGATCGACGGCAAGCACGTCGCGTTCACGGGGGACAATCTTTTCGGCAGTTCCACCGATCCCGCTCAGAACGGCCACGAGGCCGTCGTGGCCCGCAACAGCGCCATCTTCGAGGAGGGCTACATCTACGGGGCCCAGTATTTGCAGAAGCTGCGACCCGACCTGATCGTCGCCGGGCATTCGTACGTGATGGACCGGCCTGGGGAGATGATCGACCGATTTGCCGCCTGGGCGAGCGAGATCCGTGACGTTTACCGGGGTCTAAGTGCAGAGACGGACTACCGCTACATGTTCGACCCCTACTGGGTCCGAGCGGAGCCCTATCGCGTGTCCCTTCGAGCCGGGCAACAGGCTGAGGTGACATTGCACGTCCGCAACTTCCTGCGGCAGCCACAATCGCACCGCATTCAAGCATGTGCCGCACAGAGCATCGACGTTCAGCCCGCCGTGTCTGAAGGATCGGTAGAACCGCAATCCACCGGGAATTTCCAATTGCGGCTGAGGGCAGCGCCCGGCCTGAAACCCGGCGTCTACATCGTCGCCTTCGATGTGACACTCGACGGCAAACGCTACGGCCAATGGTTCGATATGATTCTGTCGGTCGAGCCGTAGCTCCCTCAGCGATTGTTGCTCGCGCCGGTCGGATGAGTCTGGCGGGAAAGCTCGCTGATGTACTGCCGATAAAGGCCTGTGATCTGCTCGTCGGAGGCTGCGGAGGCAACCACGAATCGTACGCGGGCTTTGGCGATCTCGCCAGCCTTGATGTCACGGCCGAAGCGAGACAGATAGAGGGAATAATGGGCTTCGCTCTCACAAGGCGTGGCCACGGCGAAACAGTCCTCGGGCGGAGCCATCACGACGACCACAAGGCCATTGGCAGCGCCGCGTCGCAAGCAGAGAGGCGAGTTCAGCCGCGGCATGATCGTCCAATTTACCGGGTTCGGCTCAAGCTTCCACCGCCCATCCTGAATGATCGATACGACCTGCGTATCCCGAGGGAACATCTGCCAGTCGCCGAAGGACTTCTTTGCCGGCAGGAAGCCGGGCCTGCCACCCAGATCGGGATTCTCGTTGACAAAAACAAAAGGTGATGGAAATGCTGCGTCGAAATACGACGCGAGAAAAGACTCGAACTTGCTCAGGTCCTCATGGGCCGTGACGGTCGTCTCCAGGTCGAGCGTTTGCGGGTCTTTCCATTGATAAACGGCTGTCATGTCGAAGGGCCGATCCGCCGTCGCAGGCGAGGTGACCTGGACCGTTGTATCGGATAGAAGCTTGGCTGTGGCGGGCCACTCCCAGGCCCCCGCGCCGTACCGCTTCCCTGTCGTGAAGACGCGGTAGTAGCTCAGGATGCCCATGCTCCGGTCCAACCTGGTGCCGGAGGGAATGTGCGTGACAGAGGTAAGGCCCTGCAGCTTGCCGTTCGGGCACAACGTCCCACGGAGCACGCCGGTGTCGAACGTGTACCCGCCCTTTCCGTCTGCTACAAACGTGAGTTTGGACGACGTCTCTGCGCCGAAGGCAACCCCGCATAGAAATATGACGCAGGCAGCGGAATTGAACGTCCTTTTCATACGAGCAGCAGACATATTCACCTCCCTCAATGTCCGGCAACTCCATTTTCGATTGTCGCGCGTATTACTTCTTCTCGTCTTTGTCCGGCGAGCAGGCGACGCGGAAGCCGACGGAATCGATCTGGGGCAGCCACCATTTGCTCTTGGGGATTTGCGGGTCGTTCATCCGCCACCAGTCCTCCTCAAAGCCCCTGGCCGCACAGCGCAGCTCCGGCGCGGGGCTGTCGTAGAACCCGCCGCGAGCCACGTGCACTTTGCCATCCTTTGGACCCGTCGGATTCTCCTTGGCAAGCTCCGCGTATGCAGCAGGACTGTAGAAATCCTGGACCCATTCACGGACATTGCCCTGCATGTCGTACAGCCCCAGTGCGTTGGGCTTCTTAGAGGCGACAGCATGAGGCTCTACATTCGCCGTGTCGGCGTACCAGGCAAAGTCCTTCAGGCTGTCCGCGCTGTCGCAAACGCCAAAAGCACTGGTCGTGCCCGCCCGCGAGGCGAACTCCCATTCGGCCTCCGTCGGCAGGCGGTACTTCCTGCCTGTCTTTTGCGAGAGCCACTTGCAGAACGTTGTGGCGTTGTGCCAGGTCATCCCGATGGCGGGATGCTTCTTGCTGTAGCCCATGCTCATGTCGCCATAGACAGGCGTTGGACCGGTGATCGCGTTGACGCCGTCTTTGGCGGGTTCCTCATCCTTCTGGGCTTCCTGCACCTCGACGAACTCCTTCTTGGCTGTGCCGGTTCTCATGGTAATACACCATGAACAGCTCAAGCGTCGTCTCTGTCGTGCACAGGTAATACGGATCGAGCCGCACCTTGCATTGCGGGCCTTCATTGTCCCCACGATCGGCCTCGCCGCCGGGACTGCCCATCGTGAACTCGCCGCCGGGGACGAGCGCCATGTCGATGGTATACTTCGTGCCGTCTTTGGCCGTGATGGTCTCGACGTATTTCTTTGAGAGCTTGTCCTGCGCCGCCGCGATGCTCACGATCGTGGCTGCTGCGACGACACACATCAATCGTATGCCTCTATTCACTTTCTTGTCTCCTCGATATGAACTTGTAGGGTGTGCATCGCACACCGCTCATTTGTTGGTGTGCAGTGCACACCCTACACCATCTGCGTACGGCCCGGTACAGGCACAGGGTAGCTGCCGCCGGCCTCGGCCTTGGACGGCGGCTCCATATTGTCGTGGCATTCCTCCGGCTTCGGCGGATAGTAATAGTCGGACTTCTTGATCTGCTCCAGGGTGACCTCTTTGCCCGTGTAGCAGGAGATCTGCCCCATGACTCCGGCCATCGTACTGGGGACCATGTAGTCGCCGTTGTTGACGGGTTTGCCCGAGCGGATCGCGGCGAAGAGCACATCGTGCTCCCTCTGGTACGGGTCGCACTGGCCGGTCCAACGCCAGTTCGTCTCGCCCGTGATCCGGCAGCCCATGATGTCGGCCTTGCCCTTGCTGCCGAACACGATGCTGGAATACTCATCATAGCAGCCGGTCGTCGTCCGGCAGAAGGCGTAGATGCGCACGCCATTGGCGAATTCGTAGATCACGGAGTGATGGTCGAAGACATCGCCGTAGATGGGCTCGGTCATGGAAGACCGGCCGCCCAGACCGTGACACTTTACGGGGACCTGGTTGTGCATCACCCAACTGGCCCGGTCAAGGTTGTGTACGAGCGACTGCACAACGTCGTCGCCGGAGAGCCAGCGGAAGTGGTACTGGGTGCTGCACTGCCACTGGATCTCCGACAGCCCGGGCTTACGGTCGATGATCACATACGGTGCCCGGAGGAAATTCTCTTCAATCGACACCACCTCACCGATCGCGCCGTCGTGGATGCGCTGCACGGTTTCGGCATAGCCCGTGTGATAGCGGCTGTGCAGGCCGGAGACAAGACACAAGCCCTTCTGCCTGGCCAGGTCGGCGGCCTTTTGCATGGTCTTCATCCCCAGCGGGTCGGTCCCGTGAGGTTTCTCCACGAACACGTGCTTGCCCGCCTGGATGGCGGACAAGGCGTGGAAGGGATGGAACTTTGCGGCATTGGCAATGACAACCACGTCCGAGGCCTCGATCACGTGCTTGTAGCCATCGAAGCCGGCAAAACAATGGTCGTCATCCGCGACGACCTGGTCGCCCTTCTCCACTTTCAGAGCGGCTCGCTTTTCCTTGACCCGGTCCATGAAGATGTCGCACATCGCCACGAGCCGGGCGCCTTTATCGGCGGTGAGCGCCTGGTTGGCAGCACCGGCGTTGCGCCCGCCGCAGCCAATCATACCCACGCGGATCACGTCGCTGCCGGCGGCATAGATCCTGGACTGAAGGCCCAGCGCCCCAGCGCGGCCACGGATGCCACACCCGTGGAGACCTTCAGGAAATCACGTCGCGTCGTCCCCTCGCCCTTGCCTGCCTCTGAACGTGCCATAATACCTCCTTTGGACGTGTCCTCGTCGAATCGAGCCCTTTCCCTTCGGAACACCATGCCCCACATCGTATGAGGCACCTTGTCGCCGCCTTCCAACCGGCTCGTACAAGCCCGGTCGTCAGGCCGCCTCCACATCATATCCGCCGTCCTTATCAAGTTCAAGCGATTGTGCCATTCCGCCAAATCGCAGGTAAAGACGCTGTACGTCGCGGCCTTATTGCCAAGCCCCCCCCGACCAGTCGATCTAAAGGCACGTCCGCCGGGTGGCAGCGGCAAGCGGAGTCTGCGGAGCTTGCCGATGGTGTTCCGCGGCATGCGAGGGCCATCGGCGAGCTGCTCGCTTGCCGCTGCCACCCATTCCTAATACTCTGAAACCGTCGTAGGCAGTCCTAGGCCAAGGCACGCGGAAAGTGCTTGCGGGGACCGGGGTTCTCGGGTACATCTTCATGGAGGCAAGGCAAGCGAAACCTGTGCCAGCCACGTGCCACGAGAAAGGAGCCCAAATGGCAAAGAAACAGGGGAAGAAGGGACCGGCCGGCAGGCGCATGTCCCTGTCCACCCGAGCGATTCACGCCGGTGAGCCGCGAGGTAAGTATGCGGATTCCTTGACTACACCCATCGTTCAGACCTCGACCTTCACGTTTTGCAGCAGCAAGGCGATTGAGGACTATACCAAGAAAGGCATGGCGCACTACGAGTACGGCCGATACGGCAATCCTACGGCCACAATCGCCGAGCAGCGGCTGGCCGATCTCGAAGGAGCGGAGGATTGCGTCGTCTTTTCCTCCGGCATGAGCGCGATCACGACCACGATCCTGGCCCTGGTGCAGTCGGGGGACCACATCGTGATTACGGATGACAGCTACAAGAAGACCCTGGAGTTCTGCCGGTCGTACCTGAAGCAGTTCGCCATCGATTGCACCATCGTGCCGTTCGGCAAGTACGAGATGCTCGAAAAGGCCATCAAGAAGAACACGCGATTCATCTTCTCGGAGTCACCAACCAATCCCTACCTGAACGTCTTTGACCTCGTCAAGATCAAGAAGATCGCGCAGAAACACGGCGTCTTGACGCTGATCGACAGCACGTTCAGCACGCCTCTCAACCAGCGGCCGATCGAGTTCGGCATGGACCTGGTCCTGCAAAGTGCCACGAAGTACCTCGCCGGGCACAACGACATTCTCGCGGGGGCCGTGCTCGGGGAAACGGGACTGATCGACAAGATCCGCAACCTGCACAAGTCCATGGGCGGGACGATTGACCCCCACTGCTGCTACC
The DNA here is from genome assembly GCA_963708075.1 of Sedimentisphaerales bacterium. Lineage (GTDB taxonomy): Bacteria > Planctomycetota > Phycisphaerae > Sedimentisphaerales > Anaerobacaceae > PLanc-01. The sequence continues at coordinate 129,475 of OY970194.1, read as the reverse complement.
TGCTCCTGCGGGGCCTCAAGACCTTCCCGCTGAGGGTGCAGAAACAGAACGAGTCCACGCTCAGGATTGCCGAATTCCTCGAAGCCCATCCGCGCATCAAGAGGGTTTACTATCCGTACCTCAAGAGCCATCCTCACTATGAGATCGCCAAGACGCAGATGGCCGGGGGCGGCGGCGTCGTTTCATTCGACATCAAGGGCAATCTCGCCACGGCCAAGCGATTCCTCGACGCCCTGGAGTTGTGCTATATCGGCCCGAGCCTGGGCGGCGTGGAGACCCTGATCACGCACCCGGCTTTGGTGAGCTACTACGACTATACCCGCAAGGCACGCTACGCGCTGGGGATCACGGATACGCTCTTCCGGCTGGCAGTGGGCCTGGAGGACACGGACGATCTGATTCGCGACTTGGACAAGGCTTTGAACGCGTAGTCCAAAATCTAAGGGGAAAGCATGATGAGACTGAGTTCCCACACGTGTCTGACGTGGTTCCTGGGTGCCATGTCCACGCTTGCGTGGACATGCTTGATCTCGGCGCCGGAGCATGCTTACGCAAGCGTAAGCATGGCACCCGATGCGGGCGCCTCCGCGAGTCAGGCCGAGACCCGCAAGGTGGTGATTGTCACCGGGATCGACTACCCGGGACACAAATGGAAGGAGACGGCGCCGGTCCTGGCCGAAGCATTGCGAAAGGATGCGAGGCTCAAGGTCGATGTGGTGGAGACCCCCGCGTTTCTCGCCTCGCCGAAGCTCAACGATTACAGCGCCGTCGTGCTGCACTTCATGAACTGGGAGAGCCCTGATCCCGGCGAGCAGGCGAGGCAGAACCTCGCGCACTTTGTCAGCAACGGCGGAGGCATGGTCCTGGTCCATTTTGCCTGCGGGGCGTTCCAAGGCTGGCCCGAATTCGAGAAGCTCGCCGGCCGGGTCTACGATCCGAAGCTGCGGCCGCACGACCCCTACGGCTCCTTCCAGGTCGTCAGGACCGGCGTGGACCATCCCATCACGCGCGGGATGCAGCCCTTCGAGACCACGGATGAGCTGTACACGTGCCTGGCGGGCAACACGCCCATCGAGATCATCGCTACAGCAAAATCCAAGGTGGACGGCAAAGACTACCCGATGGGCTTTGTCCTGAACTACGGCAAAGGCCGCGTGTTCCACAGCGTGCTCGGCCACGACGCCCAGGCCATCGCCAATCCGCCCGTGGCGGAACTCTTTCGCCGCGCCACTGCGTGGTCGGCGGGTCTGACACCCGTTGGTAGTGTGCCCGTAAGGGCATCAAAAGAAACGCCTGACGGCGTCACTACAAACAAGAAGATTGCTTTCCTCGCCGGCAAGCCCAGCCATGGAGAAGGTATCCATAGCTGGGAGAAAGACGCGGAGTTCGTCAAACAATGCCTGCTCCATGCAGCCAACGTCGAGCCCATGCAGATCGACGTTTACACGGATGGCTGGCCCGCGAACGCCGCGGCTCTGGATGACGCCGATGCGATCATCTTCTTCGCGGATGGTCGCGACCTCCACCCGCTCAAAGAGCCCGGCCGGGCTGCCAAGATTCGAGAATTGGCCAAACGGGGCAAGGGGTTGGTGTTTCTCCACTACTCCATCGATCCGCCTGAAGGACTGCAGGAAGACCTGCGCCGATGGGTAGGCGGCTGCTATCAGGTGGGCCTTTCGCAGAATCCCGTCAACACGGTGAAAGTGACGCCGGCCGAGAACGGCCATCCTATCAGCCGGGGCTGCCGCGGCTACGTCGCGGAGGATGAATGGTACTTCGATCTTGGATTTCAGCCGAACGATCCGAACGTTGTCCCGATCATGACGGGCAAGCTTCCGCCGCGTAACCCGCAGGATAAAGTCCTCGCCTGGGCCTACACACGTGCCGATGGCGGTCGGGGCTTCGGATTCAGCGGCGGCCACACCGACAAAAACTGGCACATGGAGCCGTTCCGCAAGCTGGTCCTGAACGCGATTCTATGGGTGGCTAAGGCTGAGGTCCCCGAAGGCGGCGTGAATTCCGTGCAGCCGTGGCGATTCGTCAGTATCCCCAATTTCACCGGCGCAGACGTGGCCTATCCGCAGAGCGGCTGGGAAGAGACTCTCGACTATGTGCTCAAGGCGATCAAAGCGGAGAATCCGGAGTTCGTACTGGTGCCGGGCGACCTGGTCGCAGGTACATGGCCGGACAAAGAGAGCATCGAGAAGCAGGCGGCTGTCTATTATCCGGCCTGGGTGAAGCGGATGCAGGACCACGGCCTGGCGTTCTACGCCGCTATCGGCGACCACGACATCGGGGGCGGCCCGTGGCCGGCCGACAAGGCGGACCTCGTTCGCCTCTTCAAGCGGCAGTTCCAGAAGCATCTCGCGATGCCGCTCAGCGGTCCCCTTCGCATGAAGGGCACGGCTTACTGGTTCATCCATGAGAACGTGCTGTTCGCCGCGCTGGATGTCTTCGAGAAAGGCAGCGGTGATCAGGCCGGCATCGTTCCCCAAGTCACGGGCGAGCAACTTCAATGGCTCGAACAGACGCTGACCGACAACCCCGGCGTCGAGCACGTCGTTGTGATGGGTCACACACCAGTCATACCACCTGCTGCACAAGGCTCTGCCGGCCTTACCCTGGCGGGCGGCGAGGAGTCCCCATTGTGGCAGACTCTCAAGAAGCATCGGGCGGACCTGTACCTGTGCGGCGAGGTCCACGCGATCCATTGTGCACAGGCCGGCGGCATCCTGCAGATCGCCCACGGCGCCTCGATCGGACAGGATCCCAGGTTGAACTACCTCGTCGGGACGGTCTCGGCCAAGGGGATTGAGCTGGAGATGAAGGAGATCGCCGTCACGAATGAAGGAGGGCACCCCACAATTGCCGACGATGCGAGAAAGCAAGGCTTTGTCACCGCCGGTAAAGCCATGCTCTCGGTGGAAGCGAATACAACTGCGATAAAGGACGCTACGGGCTGTTTCACGAGCGTGAAGGAGATGAAGCCATGAATCGCACGCGACGCAACTATGGCGGCAGGATCATCGATGTCCTCGCCATCGCGATCGTGCTCGGCTTGATCGGGATGGGCATCTGGTGGATCATCAAGACCACGGGCCAGGCGGGCCAGCAGTACACCGAGGCGATGATCAAGACGAGCCATAAGGCGACCACGCTGAACTGCCAGATCAATATGCAGACGATCTACAAGAACCTGAATATCTACGCGATCAGCAACGAGCACTTCCCGGAGTCTCAGGCGGAGCTGGTCGAGTTCGGCGGTTACTCCAAGCTGTTCCACTGTCCCGACCCGAACGGATCGGAGTACGTGTACATCCCCGGCCAGGATGGGACCATGCCCCCCACCAACGTGCTGGTGTACGAGTCCAAGCCGGTCCACGACGGGCGGTGCAACGTGCTGTTTCTCGGCGGCGGACAGATCGAGGCCCTCACGCCCGAGCAACTGAAGCAGGTGGTGGAGGCGACCCTGGCCCGCCTGCGCCGACGGTGACCTGTCAGGTCTGCAGATCGAGAGCCACGACCTCATGGTCCAGGATGGACGGCACACGGAGGGACACAACGCCCCTGCTGCTCTTATGAGCGGGGTTCTTGTCACTGACGAGCAGCCGGACCTTCTTCACCTTTGTGCCTTCCGGGACCCGGATGCGGACTTTCTGTTCGCCGACGGGGATCAGCTCGCGGAACGGGCCCTTCATCATCATCGGATTCGTCAAATTGACGAGATGGACCGTCATGGACCGTTTCTGCCGCCAAGTGGTGACATCGAGGATTCCTGGGCCGGTTACCTGGACGAGCGAATCCTCATTCGTCGCCCAACGGATCACGTTCCCCAGGAGCCTGCCGTGGTCGGTGTTCATGATTTCCCAGAACGAGCGGTCGATGTCCCACGGGAAGTAAGCGATCCGGCTCTTGCCCATCTCCCGCAGGTACAGCTCACTTGTGTCGGTCTCCGGCACGCGTGGGTACACGTGCTCCATCGGCAGGTCGGGATAACTGGGGATCAACGTCACGGGCGAGGGAAAGTCGAGCCTGGGCGTCACGTCCAGCCGCCAGATGCCGTTAATGATCCTGCCCGCGTCTTCCAGCCCATCAAGCACTTCATGGAACGGGCCCGTGGCCGCATCGGCCTTGAGCCTCAGGTACGAGTTCCTCATCGGGCCTTCCACGCGGTCTCTGCGGGAGACCCCGAACAAGTCCGCCAAGCTGAAATCCGGCCGCCGGTCGCCCTGCTCATCGTAGAGCGAGGTCTCGAAGGTGGCGACGATGCTGCCGCCCCGCTCGACGTACTGCCTCAGTTGATCGCATTGGGCGTCGGACAGGGCTGCGACGTTCGGCAGGACCAGTAACTTGAAGGGCTTGAGGTGTTCCGCGTCGAGCAATCGGTCGTTGACCATCTCAAACGGCACGCGGGCCTCGATCAGGGCGTGATACATGCCCAGCTCATGGCCGCTGCTTCGCTCCTGCCATCGCTGGCCACCGTAGTATCGCCGCGTCTGCTCCGAGTACACCATTCCGACACGGGCGAGGGACGCGGTGTTCCGCAGGTACGGCTCGACACGGTGATGCCAGCGGTAGATTTCCTCGACGACCTTGAGCCAGCGGCGGTCGTAGAGAACTCCTGAGAACTTGGCGAACCACGGCCGCATGTTGTTCGCGATTCCGTCGGCCACCCAAACTCGTGTCTCCGCCTCGCTCTGCACGGAATCCTTCCAACGGTAGGCCTCCTCCAGGCCGACGCTGAAAATGCCGCCGAGCGGCTTCATGCCCATCGTCGCACGCAGTTCCTTCGCCCGCTTGCCGTTGGACCAAGGCGGGATCATGCCGCTTCGGCCCTGGTGGTCCGTGAAGAAGATGTCCGAGAGCTGGCCCGTGACGATGTTGTCCGGGAAGCCGTTGGGAATGTAGCGAGAGGCAGGATTGACCTGGCGGATCGTCCGATCCCACAGAAACCACAGTTCTTTCAGTCGCTCGATTCGCCACTGGCCGTACTTGCGGTAGGTCGGGTCGAGTCGATTCTCCGTCCGAGGCAGGTCCAGCCCGGAGGACTCCTTGAAGTTCTTCACGCAGTGCTCGCAGTAGCACGTCCCATGCCCGGCCCAGCGATTGGAGAAGATCCCATCGACATCGTACAACTTCATGATCTCCTCATGCACCTGCGTCATGAATTCGAAGTTGTACGGCCCAAGCGCACACGTCACCCACAGGTCCGGGTTCGCCCAGTGTCGCCGCGGCTTGCCCTCCGTATCGACCGCGATCCAATCCGGATGGGCCTGATGGGCGTTGTCCCACGTCGCATGAGGATCGGTGCGGGCGATCACCGCCATGCCCATCCTGCGACAACCCCGGACGAGATAGCCGAACGGATCGGAGTCCCCGAGCCAGGCGCTTCGGTGATGCAGGGGGACTTGTGTCGGATAGTAGGCCACGATGCCGCCGGCGCTGAGGCAGGCGCCATCCGCATGCACCCGTTTGAAGTAGTCCAGCCAGAAGTCCGGGTCGAATTGCCCGGGATCGTTCTCCACGAGGACAAGCTGGGCCCAGCGCATCGGCCGGTCGAACCAGCCCTGTTGGTCTTGAGCGAAGATGCTGCCGGGCTCCGCAAGGATCGCATAAGCCCCCGCGGCCACCGACGTCTTCAGGAAATCCCTTCGGTCCATGTCCACTTCACGCGATACTACTTTCTGCCGTAGGTCAGCACGACGGCCAGCAGAAGAGCGATTTCCAACATGATGAGCACCGTATGCATCGCAACATCCTTACATCAGGTCCTTCACCTATATAAGGCACGCTGCTGACGCAGAGTAACAGTACTCATTGTCTCAGTTGCGGATTGCAGATTGGCGCCCGCAGGCCCAATCCGCAATCCGCAATCTGAAATCAACAATCGTCAATACTCGCGATCTTTCACAATACCGGGCTGTGGCACGGGGTACCTGCCGTTGGCGTCGGCCACCAGCGGTGCAGGTGAATCCTTCGTCAGCTTGTCCAGGCCGGGCGCCATTTCATGCTTGCAGTTGAGCATCTGGTCGTAGGTGATTTCCTGGCCGGTGTGGGCGGCCATGCGGCCCATGCTCGTCACGAGACTGGCTTCCACGCCGCGATGGGCCTCGTTGTAGGGCTTGTTGTCGCGGATGGCGTCCAACAGGTCGTTCCACTCGTTCTGATAAGGATCTCGCTCGGCCGGGCTCACTTTGGACTCCCAGACCATGTTGGAGCGATCCGGATTCTGGCTCTTATGAATGCTGGAGGGCGTTCCACAATCGCCGCTCTTGGAGGCAATCGCAAAGCCTTTACTGCCGTGGAGATAACTCGAATAGATGTCGTTGCAGCCGTTGATGCAGCGGCCGTCGAAGAGGAATTTGCTCCCATCGGCGTAGGTGTATTCGACCGAGTAGGTGTCGAGATTCTGGTCCACGTACGTGACCCCTTCGGGACTCTGACGATAGTGGCGGCCGCCCAGCGCCTGTGCCTTGATCGGCCAGGAGCCCTTCAGCCAGCCGAGATGATCGATGATGTGGATGTAGAAGTCGCTGTAGTTGCCGCCGCTGGCCCAGATGAAGCTGTGGAAACGCTGCACCTGGTAGAGCAGCTCGTTGGCGTCTTTCGGCTTGGGCAAAGAGGAGAAGAACCCGATCGGTCCGTGCATCCGGTAGCCGCGCTGCAGGATAACGTCGCCGATTTCGCCGTCCTGAACGCGTTTGACCAGTTCCTGGAGCGCCCGGCTGTGGCGGGACATCAGTCCCACGCCGACCTTGAGGTTCTTGGCCGTCGCGTCATCAGCGAGCTTGAGCATTCGCTTGCTGGTTGGGCCGTCCACGGTGACCGGCTTCTCCATGAAGACGTTGAGATTCTTCTCAATGGCGTAGGTGAAGTGGACCCAGCGGAAGGCCGGCGGGGTGCCGAAGATCGCGATGTCGCCCGGCTTGAGGCAATCCATGGCCTTCTTGTAGGCATCGAAGCCGACGAACTTACGATCATCGGGCACATCCACCTTATCGCCGTGCCCTTCCTTGAGGTTCCTGTAGCTCTCGGTGAGCCGGCCCTGGAAGACATCGGCCATGGCCACAAGCTTGACCGGGCCCCGTTTGACGGACAGGGCGTTCGAGGCAGCCCCTGATCCGCGGCCGCCGCAGCCGACCAGCGCCAACTGGATCGTATTGTTCTCCCCGGCATACATGCGCGGGCCAAATCCCGCCGCGAGGGTCGTGACGGCGGCGATCCGACCCGTGTTCTTCAGGAACTCGCGACGCGACGTGCTGTTTTGCGTGCTTTCACTCATTGCGGTTCTCTCCTACTGACGTCTACCATTTACGATTTACGATTTACCCTTTACAATTTGGCTTGCGGAGCATAGGCCAATGGTAAACGGTGTCAGATGAGTTGTCAATGTGATGAGGTGAATTGGAGTCGCGACGATGAAAAGCACAATGAGGCCGTCGAACTTGTCCATCTGTGTTCTGGCAGCGTGGATGACGATTACATCGATGTCCCTTAGGGGGGATGTCCCGCAGCTCGACCGGTCGAAGCTTCCGGGCAGGCAGGTCAAGGTGGCGGCCATCTGCATCGGATTCGGCGGCCAGCACGAGGAAAAACTCAAGCTGGCGCTCGACCACCTGCACACGGCGGGCAAGAACGGCGTGGATATCGCGTGCCTGCCCGAGGAGTTCAGCGGGACGCAGGCCGAGCCAATTCCAGGGCCCACCACCGAAGCCGTGGCGCAACTGGCGAAGCAGTACAATATGTACGTGGTCTGCCCGATCCGGGAGCAGGCCGGGGACAGACAGTACAACACGGCCGTCCTGATCGACCGCAAGGGACAGGTCGCGGGCTATTACCGCAAGGTCTTCGTATTCTGGGGCGAGGGCCTGCATTGCAGCCCCGACGGCGTGAAAGTGTTCGAGACGGACTTCGGCCGAATCGGAATCTTCACCTGCTTCGACCTGAACTTCCCCGAGCTCTGGCTGAAATGCGACGAGATGAACGCCGACATCGTCTTCTGGCCCAGCGCCTATGGCGGCGGCTCACCCATGAACGCCTACGCCATCCTCCACCACTACTACATCGTGCCCGTGGGCGCGGGCAACATCATCGACATGACCGGCAAGACCCTGGAGCGTGTCGAAAAGCCCCGGTCGCAGCAATTCATCGCCACGCTGGACCTCGACCGCACGTTCGTGCACCATGATTTCCACCAGGACAAGGTCAAGAAGATGCTGGAAGAGCATAAGGACCAGATCGAGGTCGAGCAAAACCTCAGCCCGGAGGACCTCGCCCCCTGGTGGCTGTTCCGCTCTATTGCCCCCGGCATCCGGGCCCGCGACATCCTGAAGGAGCACGGCATCGAGCCCCTCCGCGACTACCAGCACCGCAGCCGAAAGCAAATCAACGAGGCGCGCGAAAAGGGAGAGCGAATATAACAGGCGATTGAAATGCCACGCAACACAGGTCCTATTCGTCCTATTGGTCCCATAGGTCCTGTCGCGCCGGCATGACCCAGCAATAGGCCGTGTAGCAGATTTCACTCCAAGCCAGCTCAGCGAGCGGCTGCCCGGGAAACAGCGGGATTTCCACCGGCGTGAACTTGATGCGGATTCGGACTTGGGATCGGCCTCGCGTGAGCTCGCGGGGCACAATGAACTCATCATCACGGAACCGGCGGTTGGAGGTCTGAACGATATGTTGCGTGGCGCCCAGCTCCTCCTTGGGATTCGAGTACACGCACGTGTTCCCCCCGGCAAGATACCAAGTGCCTGCGGGCTTGAATTCGCCATCCTCGCCGGCGACGAAGACCTCGGCACGCTGGTTGGGGAATGAATAATCGAGCTTGCGCCGCAAGAGCACACCGAAGTTCTGCGGGGCCAGCTTCAGCGTGAACTCGGTTACCCCCGTGATCTTACGGCCGACATCGGTGTGTGGCGAATAGATTTCCTTTCCGCCCAACGTGTCCGGACCCCACTCATAACGAGATGTGATTTCGTAAGGCTCGCCGGCCTGAGGCGAATCGTAACGATGCGCACGTTCACTGTCGGCGTCGCCAATTTTTAGCTCGTCCGTCTGCACCAGAGTGGCGGCGGGAGCACCGTACCAGTACGCCACGGTTTCATAGTGCTCGGTGGACTGGTTCTCACCGCCGTGCTCGAGCCGGATGACGGCCCGGCGGCCAAACGGCATCAGATCGGCCAGAAGGAACCGGTAGGCCGACTCGATCAAGTCCTCATCGCACTTCGCTTCCTTCGCATTACGGGCGCCGCAAGGATGGCCCGCCAAAGGCAGGGTCATGTTTAGTCCGCCCCAGTAGTCGCCGCCACCGCCCCACTCCTCAGTGCCGGTGCCGTAAGCTTGCGGCGTCTGGCTGTCATCGAAGAAGAAGCGAGGATCGCCCTCCAGCGTATTGAGTACACCGCGATGGGAGAAGATCCACGAGGAGCCGACGAAACTGCCGGACCACTCGCCGCCGCCTTCAGCCGTGCGAGTGTCGAGGAGCACGAGGTCCTGGCCCGGTTCTGGCAAGGGATGATCGCGATACGTCGCGTGAAAGTAGCCGACGTGGCTCGCCGGAGTATTCAGCGGATGATAACGCACCCGCCACCGGACACCCTCAATCGCGTCACTTGCCCCGACAAGTTCAAGCTTTGCCGACCTGAAGAACGGCATCGGGAAGTAACACGCCAGGTGCACCCGAGACTCGGTAAAGCGAATGTGAACCGGGAAGCCTTTCACCAGGAATTCCCGGCCTTCGCGGTTGTAGAGCGTGCCCGCGCCGAAGAACAAGGCCACAGGCGCATCAATCGACGGCTCCTTCCGCTTATCCCACGTGACGCGTAAACGTGCGAGGCCGAAGGCCACGGCCTGTTCCTTGGGAACGGAGAACTCCAGTGCCCGCACCATCGCGGGCGCGGTGGTGAGCGTCGTGAGCACGACGGCTTGCTTTGACGCGAGGCTGAGTTCGCCGGAGACCTCCTTCCCACCGAGACTGTCACCTTCCGGCGTCCCCAGTCTCGGAGAGATATCAGTGCCCGCACGATTCAGCAGGTCCAGGACGTCCTTTGCCGGCGGCGTCCTGCCGTCCCAGGAGCGGATGGGCTGCGAGAGCGGCGCACTGCGGTCGTAGAGGTGATAAATGTAATAGCCGGTGCCGTAGCGCGTGCGCGAATAGGCCATGCGAAACGTGCGCTCGAACGGCAGCGGCACCCACATCAAATCCGCCCCTTTGGTCGTGGACCACGTCCACGTCAGCGGGCTGGGAAATGGCTCCTCCGGGATGAAGACGGTCTCCTTGAGCGTGCTCTTCGCATTGACCGGGTCGGCCGTGCCGGTCTCACGAACGATATGATCTATGCCATCCACCTCATAATGCCACGGGCTGCCATGCCAGTGGTTGTAGCGGGCGAAGTACAAAACACCGAGGCCCGCGATGTCCAGCGAGACATTGAAATCATCGCTGAGCTGGTAAAGGAAATGGCTGGCATCCGCACCCTCGTTGCCGCCCCGCCGGTCGTAGGTGCTGCGCATGTACGCGCGTGCGCCGATGCGTTGGTACGGCCAGCGATCCCACTGACGGTAAGCATCAAGACCGACGGGAATCACGGGCGGCTCATTGGGTTCAGAGGATGCCCGGACGGACACACTACAGACTATGGCCGCCATCAAGAGACCTGACACACAAACCAGAAATCCATTGGAGCGTTGACGCATAACTCACCTCGCAAGGCCCGTCCGGGTAACACCACGTCACAATTGATAGCCAAAGACGTGATCATGGCACAGAACCTGTGGGAAAGCAACCCCGCAGCGTGAACGGAAATGACAGAACTCTTGCCGGCGCCGGCGGGTACAAGTAGAATCAAGGTTCACGGACGGGGGTGTCGGTGAAGCTCACGGCATCTCGCCGGCGATCGAATTCTGGCATGAAGGAGAGAAGAACATGGGAACGATTGCGGAAGGCGTGAGGCAGGCCGTGGAGAACTGCCTGAAAGTCAAGTCCGGCGACCGGGTCGTCATCATCACCGATAAGGAGACGATGGACATCGGCGAGGCACTTCGCAAGGGCGTGGAGAAGTTCACGGGCGATATCCAGCTCTTCGTGATGGAGGATTTGGGCCAGCGGCCGATTCGATTCCCGCAGGCGATTGCCGACGCCCTCAAGGCTGCCGACGTCAGCATCTACGCCGCCCAGGGGGCCAAGGGCGAGCTGGCGACCTTCCGCCAGCCGATGCTCAAGACGATTGACGCCAATCCCAAGCTCCGCCACGCTCACATGATCGGCATCACACCCGAGATCATGAAGGACGGCATGTGCAGCGACTACAAAGAGATCCAGCGGATCAGCAAGCTGGTCTACGAGAAGGTTCGCGATGCGAAAGAGATCAGGGTGGTGACGGACAAAGGGTGCGATTTCACGGGCCGATTCAGCCCCGAGCTCCGGTGGACGGTCAGCGACGGCGACATCAGGCCAAAGCACTGGACGAACCTGCCCGACGGCGAGGTCTTCACCTCCCCCGCCGACCTCAACGGCATGGTCGTCATCGACGGCTGTCTCGGCGATTTCTTCGCGGAACGGTATGGCTCGCTGGAGGACACGCCAATCCGCGTGGAGGTGAAGAACGGCCGGGCCATACGAGAAACCCTGCAATGCGAGGACGAGCGGCTCCGCCAGGAATTCGAGGAGTACGTCTTCGAGAACCGATGAGAACAGCAGCCGCGTGGGCGAGTTCGCCATCGGCACCAATACCGGCCTGACAAAGCTGATCTACAACCTGCTCCAGGACGAGAAATTCCCCGGCATCCACATCGCCTTCGGCAGCTCCCTGCCCAGCAAGACCGGCGCCAAGTGGGACAGCAAAGCCCACGTCGACGGAGTTATCATCAAGCCATCCATCTACGTGGACGGCCAGGTGATCATGGACAAAGGCACCTTCCGCCTCGACTGATCGGCAATTGCGGACTAAGCCCTCGTGTCATTCCCGCGAAGGCGGGAATCCATGAACCACTGTGACGGAATGGACCCCCGCCTGCGCGGGGGTGACATGTCTGGCGTCAGCCCGATGTCATTTGCACGCAAGCCTATTTGCGCTCTGCTGATTCAGCCTCGGTGGTTCGCGGCTGCAGGATTCTCAGAGCGTTGACGCGGTAGACTTTCTGAAGGACCGGGTCGTTCAGGGCCAGGCCGTACAGCGGCCAGTGATAACTGGAATGACTCCACGCATAGAAATGCTCGTCGGCGGATTCGAGAACGCGGAACGTGAGCCGGTAGGTATCCATGCTGGCGCTCATGTCCGTCCCGTAGACGAGGCGGTCCTGGTACTTCCCGTAGAACTGCGCCACGAAACGCGGGATGGCTGCGGTCTCCGCGTATCGGGCGGAGATATCCGCGTACAGATTGGGACATTTGTCAAACAGCTCGCCGAGCCGGCTCAGGTTGTAGCAGCAGTTGGCAAAGTGAGAAGCGACGAAGGTCGTCTTCGGGTGTCGCGATGCAGTTCGTTCGAGGATGTCCACCATGCCTTCGAGGCCGACGATCCCCGGCTGATTATCCAGCCGCCACTGATAGGCATTCATCAGCCCGTCGTTGTGAGCGTCCATCGGCAGGTACATCCAGTACGGGTCGCCCACGTGGAGATTCACGGGCATCTTGAGTTCCGCGCATTTCTCGAACAGCGGGTCCATGCGAGGATCATCGGGATGCATTCCCCACGCCCGGGGCTTGCCATAGAATAGGCCCTTGCCCTTGTCGCCGAGTTCGCCGACGCCGCGGGCCCCGGCCTTGTAGCACCGCTCCAGTTCCTTGACGGCTGCAGGGCCAAAACCCGGCTTATCATATCCCGTGTAGTCAAATTCGCACCAGACCTCGAATCGATCCGGGTACTTGGCATACATCGCATAAACGTCGTCGAATTCCTTTCCGGTCGCCCCTGACAAGACGATCGCCTTTTCCACCCCCGCCTGGTCCATCATCCGAACCCACTCGGCGATCTTCTCCGGCGTCTTCGCATAGACGTGGGCATGCATGTCGATTGCAGGATACTTCGCCTTTTGCACCACCGTCTCCGGAATCCGGTAAACGGACTTCGGGCGAAAGTCCTTGAGCAGCAACGTCTCGGGCGAAGCCTTGTCACCCGCCGGCACACTAGTGACGTTAAACAGCAGACTGAAACACACCCACACAATCCGGTTCGATCGCATAAGACGCATGATTCTTCTCCTTCACAATCGCGGTCGCCCGCGTGCACTGTCCAGCCCGACAACGTGCCGGGTATTATACCTTCCGAGCACTGGGAGGGCGACGGGCTTGAAGCACTTGCCGGTCACCGGGAAAGCGTCCAGGTCCCTGCCGAGCCCTCGAGCCATGCAACCCCTGATTCCTCGCTGACCACGAGATCACGGGTCTCCATGGAACCTTCGCGCTGTGCACGCCATCGGCCCGGCTCCAGGTCGGTCACCAGCATACGGCTGGGACGAGCACCCGGCACAGTGAACTTCAGCGTCGAGGCGGAGCGTTGGCTGTCTTTGCGCATAAGAACAACCCACGATGTCTCGGGCCCTTCGATCACGCAGCCCACGCGTTCACCTGCATCCAGGCGTTGCACCGGCCAGCGAGACGGCGATTGGCGATCGGTCACCTGCATGACCGTGAGGAACAGGTCCTCGGCAGCAGCGGCCTTTGGGGACAGCTCGATCCGCCACGCGCCAGTCTCTATGGAGCTTCGCTCCAGCCGCTGCAGATCGACATCGTTGGCATAGTTCTGGCCGAACACCCAGTACTCCTTGCCCGGCCCGCCCACTTTGGCCAGGTCCGCGTCTGTCGATGGCGGCAACAGTACGTCCAGCATGAGGCGGCCGCTGCTGCCGTGCTGGGTACAATCCACCACGGCCGACGCGGACTCCACACGAGGCTCTTCGAGTGTGTGCAGGAGCCAATACTTGCGAAAGGCTGGATCAGCACTTATCACGTAATCAAAGACAATCATCGCCGCCGGCACATGCGAGTTGCGCAGGTTCAGGAAAACGAAAGAGCGTGTCACCTGCCGGACCTTCTTGCCGTATGCCTCGGTGAGATCGCCTCGCAACCATGTGAAGTCCGGCATCTGCGGGTCGGGACCGAAGCCATACGCGAGCACCTTTCCAGTGCGATACCCGTTCCGTGGTGCAAGCAGCACATCGAGATTGCGTGCCTCGGACCGGCCGTTGGGCAGGCGCTGGCCGCCGTCATTACCATATCCGCGTCTGCCGAAGTCCTCGTTCGGATCGTAAACGAGCAAGCTGTTGTGTGCGATGGTGCGCCAGTAGTAGTTCAGGCAATGCGGACTGCCGTAAGCGCCGGATGATCCTCCTTGATAGAGGCCCGAATCGACGGCCAGTGCGCCTTTGTAGTAGATCTGAAACGCGCCTGCATCCAGGTGCTGGTGATTCACGAAGTTGTACTCATTGATCTTCATCTCCGCAATAACCGCGTTCTCATCCCAGCCGGTGCGGGCGATCATCCAGCCGAAGGGTGAGCCAGAATATCGTGACAACGGCAGCGTGCGGATGGATTTCGGTTGGAGCGAGGTGTCTCGCCAGAGCACTTCGAAGATCGTCTCATTGCCGCCGCTGCCGCCCTGACGCTGATATTGGTCGAGCAGAATGCCGTCGCTGTAATAGCTGGCGGTCAGGACAGTCCCGATATACTGGCTCCACGGCTGGCCGCGAGGTGCGCTGTGGGCGAAGGTGTCCCCGGCCCGCAGCCGCTGGCCATCGGGTCGTGTGGCGTAAATCCACAGGTAAGGCACGAAACGCTGCTCGGGATTGTACACGTTGCCCGCGCCCAGCCGGTCGAAGATCCACAGCGGATACGTGTCCCAACTATAGCGGTGCGGGCCGTAGGAGTCGCCCTGGTGATAGGCATGGCCGCCATAGAACCAGTTTCGCACCGGCAGATGCTCGCGGAAGAACCGTCCGGCCGCCAGGCGATACATCTCCGGAAACTCGTCATAGATCGCGATCCCGGCCGACAGCATGTCGCGCATGATCATCGCCTCGGAGGAGTGTCCCGTGACCGAGCCCTGGCCCGTGAGCGGATAGCCGCACTCCTGCGTCCCGGCCAAGCGGACCAGTTCCTTGATGAACGCCTGCTTCTCCTCCGCCGTCAGCAGACTGTAGCACCAGTCGTATACAATAGCGCCGGTGACCATCATGCGGCCTGTTTCTCGGCAGGCATCCTGCTTGTCCGCCAGCACGCATTTTTGAAGCAGTGGCAGCGTAGACTCAATGACGGCGCGGCCAAGCTTGGCATCGTGGGTCACCAGGTACTGCAATGCATCCCACTCAACCTCCGACTGCGGCGATCTTTTCGCCTGCGTCTGCAACCGCTCAACCACCGGCTGGAGCACAGGGTCCTTCAACCGTTGCGGCAACTGCGCCACGTGCTCGGCACGCAGGTAGAGCCTGGGATGCTCCGACGGTGGGACAGGAATCCGCGTTCCGTCCAACTCCTGCCACTGTGTTTTCGTCTGAGCGGATAAGACCGAGGTCGTCACGGCTACGATGACTACGATTTTCGTCCAAAGCCCTGATGTCATGTTCTTCACCATCACCTCTCAGTTGCGCGCCGTGCAAAGCGTGACGGGTCCGAGCAGGCCCGACTCCATCAGCGGCGTCTCGCGGGTCAGCTTGCGAATATTCGTCTTTGTGAAACGTTCCTGTGGCGGGAGGAATTCATCCCCGATGATGCGGTTGGGCCAGAAGTTGACCACATCCACCTCCAGCTTGTTGTCCCCGGACTTCAGGGCATCGGTCACATCCACGCGGAACGGAAACGCCCAGAGCACACCGAGGCTCTTGCCGTTCAGACGGACTTCGGCCAACTCCTTGATGTTGCCGAGATCGAGCCACAACCGGTCGCCCTCCTCGCGTGCAGACTTCGGCAGATCAAAGGTCTTGCGATACGTGGCCGTGCCTGAATAGAACTTGATGCCGTCTTCCGGACACTGCGTCCAACTGATCAGCGACTCGAATTCGGCCGATGCCGGACCGCCCCACTTTGGATCGAACTGCACCGTCCACGGGCCATCAAGCTGGTGCACCGGCGTGAGCGCCGCGAAATTCCCTGTCGCCTTGCCCGCTGCACCGGTAGAGACCGGCTGTTGGAATACCACGAACATCGAGGCATAGGGCGTGAATTCCAGCGGCACCGTTGTCCGGCCGGCCGTCTGCGACCATGCAGTCGCTTTACGGATGCCGCCGCTCACCGGGTCCCAGATTTCGGGCAGCTTGCCGGCCACGCGAAAGACGCAGGACGCCGTGACGTAACGATTCGAACTGTTGCAGACGAAGTAAATATCCGCATCGCCGGCACGGCGATGGAGATAGTTGAGCGTGGGGACACCTTCCAAGAGAATCGACTGGGCTTGTTTCTCCGTGCCGGCAGGCACCGGCAGCGTTGACGCCGGCCCAAGCGTAAACTCAAAATCGGGCGGCACCCCATCCGCCAACAGCACCTCGCGGGCCGTCTTTCCCTGGATCACTCGTCCCTCGCCACCGGTCCATAGTCCCCCTGCGAGCTTAGCCACCTCAGCATCACACTGCGGATAATCCCGTAGTGTGCTGGCTTCTACCGGCTTGGGTCCGATGATGGTCGCTCCGGCCAGGACGAGTTCCCTGAGTTTCCGCAGCACCGGCAGCGAGATCATCGTCCGATCCGGCAGCACCAGCACGCGGTAACTCATCCCATCGGGCAACACGATGCGACCGTCCTTGACCGCCATGCGCGTGAGAATGACTTCCTCGGTGACGACGTCATAGTCATAGCCGGACAGGACCTTCGCAGGGTCGGTGCGCTTCAATTGCGTGAAATTGGGCACGTGGTCGCCGTAGTAATAAGCGGCGTCCGCCACGAACAGCCCCTGCTGCAGCATCCACTGGCAGCGATTGATGTAATCGAAGAACGGGCCCGAACGGCTCCACCACGTGGAGTTCGGGTTCATGTGAGTGCCGGCGAAATACTGAATGCCCGGCATCCCCGCCTCCTGCGGCGAGCAGACAAACGCGTGCCACACGAGCAGATTCAACCCCTCGCACAGCGCATGATCGAATGACGGCTTGAGGTTGTCCCAGATCGTCTCCTGCCAGTGCGGGCCGATGGTCGTGAAGCCTTCCGCCAGAACGAGCTTGCGGCCGTAGGCGTGGGCGGCGGAGGCGGGCTGCTTGACAAAGAAGCGGTTGGTGTCGCCCACGCGATGCCGCCAGGACCACGCCCAGAATTCGCTCATCGGGGCATCGTTGAAACCAAGGCACTGCTGGGCGTCAATCGGCACGGCGTGAGGCCCACCGGATTCCGGGTGAATCTGCATCCCGTGCCGGTGCGCGCCATCGCGGAAGAGCTGATAGTGATTGGCAATCGCCAGATCGCCCATCGTCCGGCGAAAATCATTGAGGAAGCGGTTGCTCACCTGGCGGCTGTCCACGATCCGGCCGGCGATAACAGGCAGATATGGCAGCAGGTCGTAACCGCGGCGACTGCGGAACTCCTCGCGAAGCGTGCCGGTCCAGTTGGCCACCTCCACCTCCCAGCTATCCGTGTGCAAGTACTTGAGCGTCTTGCCGGCGAAAGGCCCGGCGTCGGCAATCAGCGGCTCGACGACCGCGTCCCAGTAATTCCGGAAAGCTTGTGCGTCAAACGGGTCCAGGGCGTATCCATCCCAGCCCTCGCTGCACGTCGAGACGCGGCAGTGGTCATTGAGTGTGTAGCCGAAACGCAGGATGTCCCAGGTCCCCTCCGGCACGTCCCAACGCAGTGCCCCGTCCGAACCACATTTGGCCGTCACGTCCAGGACGTCGCCGGCGTGCGTGTCTTCCTCCCCCGGCTCAGCCGGAGACTCCTCGAACAACGGCCGGCTGTCCGGCGCCGAGAAAGGCACAAGCGGCTTGAGCAGGGCCTTCTGCTGCCAGTTCTGCAACGGACGGCGTATGGCACCCTCCGGCTTCACCCGGAAGCCAAGCACGTACAGATCACGGTAGAAGCCATCGCGCCCCTTGGGCGTGGGCAGTTGCACCTCGACGGCGTTGGGGCCGGTGAGGCGGGTCTCGGTCCAGACCAACTTCTTTGGAGCGTCCTCGGGCTTGACCATGGGCCCGCCGACATTCCAGCCGCTCTGGATGTTGAGGCTCATTTCCAGGCCGAGGCGGTTCGCCTCGCGAAGCGTGTGTTTGAATAGCTCGCGCCACGGCTCTGACAGGAAGGTCGGGCCGTGTGGCGCACGCTGATTGCCATCCTGGCTCGAACCATCGGCATCGCAGATCAACGCACCGCCGAAACCCTTCGCCTTCATCTCCTCCAGGTCGCGCGTAATCGCATCCTTGGTGACATCGCCGTTGAGCCACCACCAGTACGCCCGCAGCCGGGCTTCGTTCGGCGGATCCGAAAAGCCTCGCTCCAGGCGGCTGTCGGCGGCAACACGTACGGCACCGCAGAAACCAAACACAACAAGAAATACGAGCAGGAGCTGAAATCTGACACCGGAGTGAATCATCCCACATATTCCTTCATCAGGTTACTATTTGCCTGACCAGACGATCGTGTTGGACCCTTTCCGGAGGTCCGTGAGCGGGCCGGCGATTGGCCGGGTGTACGGCTTGCCGTTGATGTCGGCATCGACCTTGATGGCGTGGCCATAACGGTCCTCAATCGTCTGACCGACAGTCGCGAAGACACCGACCAACTCAGCATTGACCTGCGGCCCTTGCACACCGAACGGCGCGTCATTCATGGAGAACGTGATAGCAGCGCCCCGCGGATCATCCTTGATGGCAAATCCAGTGACATAAGGATCAACGATGCTCTTCTCGTCGCCGAAGGAGCTCTTCTTGGCGCCTTCCAGAAAGACGTTGTAATCGGACGCGTAGCCCGGGGCGGTCTTGACCTGATCCAGTCCCTGCCGGATGAAGAGATTGTTGAACCAGCGTCATCCTGGGCCGTGCCGGATCTTGCGTCCGACTACCTTCGTCGTATGTGGCGAGTAGTACTCGGAACGCCGTCCGGTGTCGGGGCTGTAGTCGTACCCGCAATCGACGAACAGATTGTGCGCGAACACCGTGGCCTCGGAATTGCTCCGGACGGACGGTCCGACGAGGACATTGTTATCGACGAGAGTGGGACCGTGATCCATCTCCAGGAAAATCGTGGCCGCGTCCGTGTTGTAGATGATGTTGCGGGTGATCCGGGTGCCCTGATTGCCGAAGTCCATCCAAATCCCGAAGGCCCCCTGCTCCTGCCGGTAGACCCCTCGGATCAGATTGCCGCTGATGACCGTGTCCACGCTGTTGTGGAACTTGATGGCGGCGGTCTCCCAGCCGCCGAACTCCTTGCGATAGTTGGTGTCTTCGATGAGATTGCCGCAGATCAGCGAGCGAGTGGCCCCTTTCTGGCCGGCGATGCCCGCCTGCCCGCACCGTCGAATCACATTGTTGCGGACGATGTGGTCGCCGTAGGCATCGATGTCGCTGTAGTCTACCCCCGGCGCCTGGCCGAGAATAATGCCCACGCAGCGGGCGTTGGTGACCGTGCAATTCTCGATGATCCAGTGCTTTCCCATCCGCGGGCCGACAGCACCCGTCTGTAGTTCCAGAACCGGCGGCGCCCAGTTGGCGGCCGCGTGCATGAAATGAAAGCCGTCGATGGTGATGTACCTCATGCCGGTGATCTCCGGCATGAAGATGCTCTCGCGGACATTGATCTCGGCCAGCTCCGTATTGGGATTGGCCTTGCCGAAGTTCGCCCGGATCGTCGTCACGTCCCCGTCCACCTGGCAAAACCAGGTGCGCTCGGCCCCCGCCAGTTCCTGTGCGGTCTGCTTTTCGTAGAAGGCCTCGCCATTGAGATAGACGTCCCCGCGATGATGCCACTGGCCGTAGTTGAGCCAGCCCCCGGAGACCTGCAGCGAGTAGGGGTTGTAGTCCCCGAAGAATGAGTTCGGCAGTTCCACTCTCCAGACGCCATCGGCTTCGGCTGTCCAGGAGGTGATGCGCTCGGAGCCTTTGACGAGGACTTCCTCGCCGGGTGCAGCCCGGTAAGTAATGCGTCTACTGTCCTCGGTGCCGCCGCGAGCGGGCTTGACCCACTCGCGATATGTCCCGGCATGCACAATGATGGTATCCCCAGGCTGCGCCACGGACGCAGCCTTGCTGATGGTCAGAAACGGCTGAGCGGAGCTGCCGGACGCGGAATCGCTTCCTGCCTTGGAGACATGGATCTCGCTCGCCCAAATGCCTTCAGCCCCGAAGGCAACACCGATCAACGCCGCAAACAGCAGAATCGATTCTCTCATGCCAATGCTCCCCTCAGCGAATAGGCCCCGGTTCAACAGCAGTCCCTTACCTGGCTTCATACACGATGCTTCTACTTACGATGAGTACCATGATACTACTGCCCTCCCTACGATCTCAATAGCCCGGCCATCAAAGTTATGATTTCGAAGAATTGCCGCGGCGACAGCATCGGCGCTGTACTCCCGAGAAACGTCCACCCAGGGTTTGCAGTTGACAAGCGATGAGTGACAAGGGATAAGTGACACATCGACCTGTCGTTGATGTCTTGTTGCGTGTCGTTTTCCAAAAGGAGGCCGAAAATGAAGGACGTTGCACGAGTTCCCGCCGGATTGTCGATCCATGTTCTTGTCGCCTGCTGCCTTGCCCTGCCCACGTTCTTCGCGAATGCGGGGAACGCCGCCCCGGACAAGCTGACCTACGTCGATCTGGTCCACCGGCTGGCGGACCTGGAGCAACTGGCGACCCTGCCTGCACCGGGTGAGACGTGCAGCCAGTGGTCCAGCTATGATCGCGACAGCCGGTACGACAAAGCCTCCGGCAAGTACATCGGCTGGGACGCCAACGGCGACGGCGACGGTTTCATTCGCAAGGAGGGCGACCAGTTCGTATTCGCCGAGATGGAAGGGCCGGGATGCATCTGGCGAATCTGGTCGGCCAAGCCCGAGCAGGGCCACGTGCGCATCTACCTCGACGGCGCCAAGGAGCCGACGATCGATCTGCCGTTCAAGGGGTATTTCGACGGCAAGAATGAGCCCTTCACGCGTTCGGCCCTTGTCCACACCGTCGCCATGGGCTGGAACAACTACACGCCCATCCCCTACCAGAAGTCGTGCAAGATCACGGCCGACAAGAACTGGGGCGCCTATTTCCAGTTCGTCTACACCACGTACCCCAAAGGCACGCAGGTGCCGACATTCAAGCGGCAACTGTCCACCGAAGAGAATGCGGCCCTCGACGAAGCCAACAAAGTCCTGACCAAGGGCGGCCCCGCCCCGGCCGGAGTGCCGGCAGATGCAGAAAATGCGGAAACGACCGTGACGATTGAGCCGGGAGACCGGTTTGAAGCGACACTGGATGGCCCGCGAGCCATCACAGGGTTCGCCGTGAACGGCAAGTTCGACAATCGTGAGGACGAGATTCAAGCCCTGCGCGACATCGTGCTGCAGGTCACGTGGGACGACGAGGACAAACCCGCCGTATGGTCGCCGCTCGGCGACTTCTTCGGCACCGCCCCCGGCGCGAACCTCTACCGCTCGTTCCCGCTGGGGATGACCGAGGAAGGCTACTACTGCAACTGGTACATGCCCTTTGCCACTTCGGCGAAGTTCGAGTTCATCAACGAGGGTACCAAGGCGCGAACACTGGACCTGAGGGCGATACACGCGCCCTTGCGGCGACCCATTGAGCAGCTCGGGCGGTTCCATGCGAAATGGCACCGGGACGCCTACCTGCCCCAGGATGCGGAGCGGGCGAAGATCGACTGGACAATGCTCAAGACGCAGGGCCGGGGGCGTTTCTGCGGCGTAATGCTCCACGTGTGGAACCCGCGAGGCAGTTGGTGGGGCGAGGGCGACGAGAAGTTCTTCGTCGATGGCGAGAAATTCCCGTCCACCATCGGCACCGGCTCGGAGGACTACTTCGGCTATGCCTGGTGCAACCCCACGCTGTTCCAGAACGCCTATCACAACCAGACGATCAGCATGAACAATCGCGGCCACATCAGCGTCAACCGGTGGCACATCACCGATAACATCCCCTTCCAGAAATCGTTCGAAGGTGCGATCGAGAAGTACTACGCCAACGCCCGACCGACCCTGTACGCGGCCACAGTGTACTGGTACCAGGCCGCCGGGCAGAGTGATCCCTACACAGCCGTCCCGCTCGATCAGCGGACGGGCTATTGGGGTCCCATCCAAGTGACCAAAGTCAAGGGCGCGATTGAAGGCGAGGACATGAAGATTCTGGCCAAGACCGGCGGCAATCCCTCGCCACAGGATCTGTCGCTCTTCGGCGACGGCTGGAGCAGCGAGTCGCATCTGTGGTGGATCGAGACCAAGCCGGGCGACACGCTCGATCTGGCTGTCCCGGTGGAAAAGGCCGGCACGTATCGGCTCAAGATGCAGCTCACCAAGGCGGTCGATTACGGCATTGTGCAGCTTTCGCTTGATGGCAAGAAGCTCGGCGGGCCCATCGACCTCTATAACAACGGCGTGGTCCCCACCGGGGTCCTCGACATGGGTATGCACGAACTGACCAAGGGCCAGCATGTGCTGCGCGTCGAGATCGTCGGCGCCAATCCCAAGGCCGTCAAGAACTACATGTTCGGGCTCGACTACATCAAGCTGGAGGAGGCGGCGGTTTCCGGTTTTTTCTCCCCAGCGATCCTGGCTACGGGATCGCCGACTCGATAAGGGACTCGGTCCGCTTCACGATGGAGCGCACGATGACCGAGTACAACGGCCATCTGTGCTCCAAATCCAGCTTCGTCGATAAAGACGGCAACATTATGGGTTGGCACGAGTTTGGCAACCTCGAAGGCCCCGGCTGGGCGGCCAATGCCGTCGGCGGCGCGTACGAGCTGTTCCAGTTCGCCCGGCACAACAAGGACTCTGGTCTGGAGCGCAAGGCCCTGTCGCTACTCGACCATGTACTGAAGGATGGTTTCATCGACTACGAGACAGGGTTCATAACGGGCTATCGGGAGACGACCACCAACCAGTTCTGCCTGAATTACCAGCACAAGAGCAACTGGTTCTGTCCCGGCTCCATGGCCAAGGTGGCCTACCAGCTCCTGCTGTTCAGTGACGTCCTCGACGAACCGCGAAAGAGCGTGGTACAGCAGGTCGCCATCAAGACGGCCGACTGGATTCACAGGAACATCAAGCCAACACCGAACGGCTGGTACCCGAGACGCTGCAAGCCCACCGGCGAGCATTTCCCACAAAACGCTTACGGCGATGGTGACATCCTCTTTGAGAAAAGTGCCGACGGGTTGTTCATCGTCCAGCTCAACGCGGCTCTCACACTGCGCGGACTTGCCGACTACAAAGAGGCGGTTCGACAGAAGGTGCGAGTCTTCACGGACCACGGCGGGTTCTTCGGCAGCATCAATCATGACACCTATGATGAGCACGAGAACGTCGCGTATTCCGTGGCGTTTCGCACGTTGCGACAAGTGGCCAAGCTGCTGAACGATGAGAGTATCCGGGCGTTTGCGTTCGACAAATGTCTCGCGGGCCTTGACCAGTTCAAAATGTCGGACGACCGCAACGGCGTGCAAACGAAGGGACTGCTCTACATGGAGAAGAGCTGGGACACGTCCTACATGTGGGAGAACGCCGAGGCGGCGCTGGCCTACTTCGAGGCTTGGCAAGACACGGGCAACAAGCAGTACACGAATGATGGGCTGACCATCCTGCGAGCCATCGCCAAACATCATCAACGAGACACCGGTTTCTTGACGGAAGGCGTGGACTGGAACAACCACGTCGGCAAACAGCACCATTTCAATGAGGCCGAGTACGGCGATATCAGGTATACCGAGCCACTGCTGAACAACTTGCATATCGTCGAGCCGACCCTGCTCGCCATCGAGCTGGGCATCGCAAAAGACACGGATTTGTGACCGCAATAATCCATCTCATGGAAACCTGATGAAGGGGAATCGACGATGAGAAAACAAGGAATGATCCAAACGATGCTCGTGTGCGCCCCGCTTCTGTGGATCGGTTCCGGGGCCATTGGGCAGGACGCATCGAAGGACAAGCACCTTGTCCCCGCCGACAAGAACCTCTCGCAGGAGTTCACCCGTTCGCTGTTCGAGAGGGGCGAGCGAGCGGTGTACACAGGTGAGGAGTTGGAGACTATCGGCATGCCGATCGGGGGCATCGCGACGGGGCAACTGTATCTGCGCGGCGACGGCACGCTCGGACTCTGGCAGATCTTCAATCGGCACATCTTCAGCGGCTACGGCCGGGACAATTATCGAACCTACCGGCCCGACTCACCTGTCGATTCCGGCTTTGCAGTGGTCATCGAGTCTGACGGCAAGACCATCGTGCGACCGTTGAATAAAGACTTCGGTGCTGTCGAGTTCGCCGGTGAGTATCCGGTCGGGCTGGTTCGGTACAGGGCGGATGGTTTTCCGATCGTTGCACAGATGGAGGCGTTTTCGCCCTTCATCCCACTCAACGCCAGGGACTCCGCCCTGCCCGCGACGATCTTCCATATCACCCTCAAGAACACCTCCGACAAGGCTCAGCGTGTGAATGTCCTGAGCTGGTTGGAGAACGCCGTGTGCTTCAACTCCGCCAAGAGCGTGCACGGACAGCGGCAGAGCCAGATCAAAATCGGGAAGGGCCGCACGTTGATCGTTCACACCGCCAAGGAGACCCCCAAGGAGCAGGTCGAAAAGCCCCGACCGAAGATCACTCTGGCGGACTTTGAAGGCGACAGCTACGGCGACTGGCAAGCGACGGGAGAGGCTTTCGGCAAAGGGCCCGCACATGGGACATTGCCCAGTCAGCAAAACGTCAACGGCTTTCTCGGCAAGGGGCTTGTGAACACATTCCTCGGAGGCGACGGCCCGCAAGGCACGCTTACCTCCCCTGCTTTCGAGGTCTCCCGCAAGTACATCAACTTCCTCATCGGAGGCGGCAGTCACGCCGGCGAAACCTGCATCAACCTGCTCGTCGATGGCAAGGTCGTGCGAACCGCCGCAGGCAAGGACAATGAGAAGCTCGAATGGTTCTTCTGGAACGTCGAAGACCTCCAGGGAAAGACCGCCCGCATCGAGATCGTGGACCGCAACTCCGGCGGATGGGGACACATTAACATCGACCAGATCGAGTTGTCCGACGAGCCGCAACAGGGCGACCTTGGCCCCTTCGACAAGCTGCCCGACTATGGCTCGCTCGTGCTCGCTATGGCGGAGGACTTCTCGGATAGCTCAATCGTGTGGAAGGACTCGCCCCGGACCGCTGACCAGGCTAAGGGGTGGAACACAAAGCAGGACGTGTCATATCCAATCACTGAGAGGGCAACTACATCCATGAGCGCGAAAGCCGCGGAACTGGCGCCGGGAGCCACCCGGACAGTCACGTTCGTTCTGGCGTGGTTCTTCCCGAATCATCCGCAGGGGGGACACGAGTACGCGGCCCGCTTCAAGAGTGCCGCGGATGTCGCTCATTATGTGCTGGACAACCACGATCGGCTCGCCGGCGATACGAAGAAATGGTGCCAGACGTTTTACGAGGACAGCACCCTGCCCCGCTGGCTGCTGTTCCGGCTGCATTCAACGGTCAGCACCATGGCGACCGGGACGTGCCAGTGGTGGCAGAGCGGCCGGTTCTGGGCGTGGGAAGGCGTCGGCTGCTGCGAAGGGACCTGCACCCACGTGTGGAACTATGCTCACGCACCGGCCCGGCTGTTCCCGGAACTGGAGCGAAGCGCCCGCGAGATGCAGGACTTCGGGGCCGGCTTTGACGAGAATAGTGGCCTTGTGGGCTTCCGGAGCAATCGCGTGTACGCGGCGGATGGGCAATGTGGCACGATTCTCAAGGCATACCGCGAGCACCTGTGCTCCCCCGATGACTCGTTCCTCAAGCGCAACTGGCCGTGGATCAAGAAGGCCCTGGAATTCTCGATCAAGCAGGACGGCAATGACGACGGTCTGATAGAGAACAGCCAGCACAACACCTATGACATCAACTTCGAGGGACCCAACACGTTTGTCGGCTCACTCTACCTGGCCGCCGTTCGCGCCGGCGAGGAGATGGCCAAGCAGATGGGGGACGATGAATTCGCCCAGCGATGCCGCAAAATCTTCGAGAGCGGCAGCCGGCTCAGCATCGAACGTCTGTGGGACGGCGAATACTTCATTCAGATCGTCGATCTGGTGAAGCACCCGAAGGACCAGTACGGCAAGGGATGTCTGGCCGACCAGCTCTTCGGACAGGGCTGGGCCCACCAACTCGGGCTCGGGTACATCTATCCGCCGA
This sequence comes from Sedimentisphaerales bacterium, assembly GCA_963708075.1. Classification (GTDB taxonomy): domain Bacteria; phylum Planctomycetota; class Phycisphaerae; order Sedimentisphaerales; family Anaerobacaceae; genus PLanc-01. The sequence continues at coordinate 103,172 of OY970194.1, read as the reverse complement.
CGAACGTGAAGCAGGCATTGAGGTCGATCTGGAAGTACGACTGGGCCCCCGACGTGGGGCCGCACAACGGCGCACATCCGCCGGAGCGATGGTTCGCCCTGCCCGGCGAGGCGGGACTCTTCACGTGCACATGGCCCAAGAGCGAGTACCTGAAAGAGGGTGTGCGATACCGCGAGGAGGTCTGGACCGGCATCGAGTACCAGGTGGCAGGCCACATGGTCTGGGAGAATATGCTCACCGAAGCCCTGGCCATCTGTCGCGGGGTCGAGGACCGTTACCACCCGGCCAAGCACAATCCATTCAACGAGATCGAGTGCGGCGACCACTACGCCCGAGCCATGGCCAGTTGGGGCGTCTATACCGCCTTGTCCGGCTTCGAGTACCACGGCCCGAAGGGACATATCGGCTTTGCCCCGCGCATCACGCCGGACAATTTCCGGGCCGCGTTCACAGGTGCCGAAGGATGGGGCTCATTCGCCCAAACCCGGACCCAAGACTCGCAGCGAGAGCAGATCGGCGTCCGCTGGGGCCGTCTGAATTTGAAGACCCTTGCATTCGCCATTCCCGAAGGCTGGAAGGCGGTGAATGTCGCAGCCCGGATCGGCGACAGATCAGTCAAGAGCCAGCATATTGTGCAGAATGGCCGAGTCCAGATTGAGCTCGCCGACCCCGTACGCGTGTCGGAGGGACAAGACATGGAGATCGCAATAGGCCGGCAGCAGGAGCGATGAGTACCCTGGAGAGAACGCCCGTGATACGCGACCTTATCATTAGTAACAGGAGCTGTCGGCGGTTCGAAGAGGGATTCACCGTCGAGCGTCGAACGCTCGAAGAGTTGGTGGATCTGGCCAGGCTCTCCGCCTCGGCGGGGAACCTGCAGCCGCTGAAGTATTTCCTCTCGCACGAGCCGCAGGAAAATGCCGGCATTTTCCCGCATCTGGCTTGGGCTGCGTATCTGAAAGAGTGGCCGGGGCCCTCGCCGGGGGAGCGGCCGGCCGGCTATATCATCATTCTCGGCGACACGCAGATCAGTAAGGGCTTCGGCTGCGACCACGGCATCGCGGCGCAGAGCATCCTCCTCGGCGCCCGCGAGAAGGGGCTCGCCGGATGCATGATCGGCTTGATCAAGAGGGAGGAGCTTCGCGAAGCATTGGCCATCCCGTCGCGGTACGAAATCCTCCTCGTAATCGCCCTGGGTAAGCCACGGGAGCAGGTAGTCATCGACGAGGTCGGGCCCAACGGGGACATCAAGTACTGGCGAGACCGTGACGCGGTCCACCATGTCCCCAAGCGTTCGCTCAAGGAGGTCATCGTAGATTGATACCTCATGGAGACCCGGGCGCTATGACAGACCGCAATGCCGCATTCACACTCATCGAGCTGCTCGTGGTCATCGCGATCATCGCCCTGCTCATGGGCATTCTGATGCCCGTGCTGCACAAGGCCCGCGAGCAAGGCAAGGACGTCATCTGTCGCAGCAATCTGCGACAAGTGGGGATCGGAGCGAATCTGTACGCCGAGGATTGGGACCAGCAAATCCCCCGAGGCTCCGCGGGAACCACGGCCTGGTACGTGATCTTCATGCCTTTCCTCGCCCAGAAACCCGCCGGCAACGATTATCGCACGGTGGAGATTTACCGGTGCCCGAGCTACCCGGATAAGGACCAGACCGTCTGCTTCGTCATCAACGGATGGGACTTCAAGGACCGTAACGACAAGACAGGCCTGGAAATCCGCACGCCATCCCGGCTGGCGACGTGCACCCGCCGGGCGGAGACGCTCTACCTCGTGGACAACGAGAACGGCTCCTGGCGAGCCATTATCCGGTCGGCAACCGATCAGGATATCTATCGCTGCGACGTCTGGAGTCCGGGCCACCTGCCCATGTCGGAGAGCCAGGACATCACCGCGGGCCGCCGCGTGGCAAGGGCACGCCACAAGGCCGGCTGCAACGCCCTCTACCTCGACTGGCACGTCGACTGGATCGCCGCGAAGGACATGACCGCCGACATGTGGCGATTCAAACGGTGATTCCGCTGCCCATAAACCATCGGGGAAATCCTTAGCCACTGTGCCGGAATGCCTCTTGTGATTGTGGCCGCACCACAGGTAGAGTCAACGTAGGGACAGTTGCCGGCTGCCCCGGTAATACGCAGGGGGAAACAGCATCAGGACATGGCGGAACAACACGATGCAGGCAAGAAAGCAGCACGCCAGCGTAAGGTGGAGGATAGCAACCATCATCTGCCCCGTCACTATGCTTGCGACGGGGCTCTTTTCGTGCAGGAATGGAGAGAACGATATGGCCAGGACGACGATGGACATCGACGTTGCGACGATGCAGGTCATGAGCTCCGCGTTCAAAGAAGGCGGCGCCATTCCCCGACAGTACACGTGCGACGGCGAGGACATCTCGCCCCCGTTGAGTTGGGAGTCGGGTCCGGAAGGGACAAAGAGCTTCGTCCTGATCGCCGACGACCCGGATGCACCGCGCAGGACGTTCGTCCACTGGGTGCTCTACGATCTGCCCGCGAGCACGCGGGAGCTGCCGGAGGACATGGCCCGTGACAAAATCCTCTCCAACGGCGCCAGGCAAGGGATAAACGACGGAGGCGATTTCGGCTACATGGGGCCATGCCCGCCGAGTGGAACCCATCACTACTTCTTCAAGATCTACGCTCTCAATACACAGGTAAACCTGCCGCCGGGCAAGAGAAAGGCCGATCTGCTCGAAGTCATGGAGGGGCATATCCTCGCACAGGGACAGATCATGAGCACGTATAGTAGAAGGCGGTAGGCCAAGAGCGAGACATGATTTCCAGATTTAAGATTGTCAATTGATGATTTACCATTTACGATTTATCATTCGCAATCGTAAATCGTAAATGGTAAATCGTAAATTCTCAGCAGGAGGTTGCACAATGGTACGATTGAGCCAGGCGAGATTGGCACTTGTTCTGTGGACATCGATATCCCTGTTCTGTACGGCGGCCATCGGTGCCGCAAGCGGCCCGCAGCCGGCCTCCGGCGATCCGATCTCGGTCATCCCCGCCGATTCCCTGTTCTGCGTTCGGATCAACAATCTGACGGGGACAATGGGCAAGATCGACCAGTTCCTGACCGGCATATCGCCTATTGGCGTCTCCGGGATCGTGCCTGCCCAGTTGGCCAAGTTCCTGGGCAGTACGGAGCCCAAAGGGATCAACATGTCCGGAAGCTTCGCCATTTTCGGGCCGCTGCCCGGCGGCGACAAGCCGGACATCAAACGCTTCGGGCTGCTTGTCCCTATGAGCGACTACAAACAGTTTACAGAAGGCAATCCGAATGTGACCCCTCCCGATGCGCAGGGCCTTTCCGCGATCGGCCCCAAAGAGCAACCGATGTTCATGGCTGCCGGCGTGCCCGGCTATGCTCTGGTGACTACCCCGAATAACCGGCAGGCCCTGATCGAGACGAAGAAGTTGCTCGCCGGCCCGGGAGCGACCGCGCTGGCCAAGAGACTCAGTCCCGACGAATTGAAACGCGCCCAGGACGCCCCGGTGTGGGGGTACGCCAACATCCAGACGGTGTCCAAGATGTATGGGCCGATGATCCAGGCCAAGCTCCAGGAAGCGAAGAAGGCCATGCAGGAGACGCAGAAACAGGGCCAGATCGGCCAGGCCGGCGCGGCCATGGATATGAACATAGCGATGTTGAACTCGCTGATGCAGGAGATGCAGTCCGCGAGCCTGACGCTGGACCCGACTCCTGATGCGATTCGTGCCGGATTCGTGGCAACCGCTGTGCCTAATACCGAGATGGCAAAGGTTCTTCAGGGATCCGCCGGAGCCCCGGACAAGAAGTTCATGCAGTACCTCGAAAATGGGGCGGTCATGAATCTCGTCATGTCCGTGGACCCGGCCACTTGGAACCGGCTCAACAACTTCTATTTCGACATGATCCCCAAGCTCACAGGCAAGGATGCGTCCAGCGAGGAGGTCAGCAAGCTGAAGAAACTGGCGACAGATGCAACCAATTCCCTCACCGGGACGCTGGCGGCTTCGTTCTCGATGGATGCGAAAACCAAGCCACCGTTCAGGCTGCAGTATGTCGTTGGCCTGAAGGACCCGCAGGCGTTTTATCGAGCGATAGAACAGGCCCCGGCCATGTTTGAATCCGGCCCGTTCGCCGACCTCATGAAACAGTCGGGGATGGGGATCAAGTTCGAGCTCAAGCGCAAAGCGGAGACATACAAGGATGTGCCCGTCGATGTGGTCAGGGTCAGCTTCAATCCAACCGATCCGAACTCCCAGGAGAGCCAGATGCTCTCTATGATCTTCGGCCAAGGGATCGAGGGCCGGTTTGCCGTGGTCAACAATCTGCTGGTCTATGCGGTTGCGGGTGACTCCGGGACGCTGGTGCACAAGCTGATCGATCAGGTGAAAGGCGGCGACACACAGCCGGCCCCCAGTGAGGTCCAGGCGGCCATGCAATTGATCCCCGGGTCGGAAAAGGCCAACTTCTTTGTGACGTACAACTACCTGCGTGTGCTCCAACTGGTCGCGGCGATCATGCCTTTACCGATCCCGCAGACGTCCGTGCAAAGCCAGACCAATATCGCTGTTGCGGGGAAGATGACCGGCGGCAGCCTGGGGGTCGAGTTGGCCCTGCCCAAACAGCATCTGATGGAGATCATGGGAGTCTTCATGCAGTTGCAGCAGCAGAAAATGCAGGAGCAGCGCCAGCAGAGCCCGCCGCCGGGACAATCACAGAAACAGCCGCAGCCGCAAGGCCAGACGTAGTCGCGAGAGTGCATTCGCAACCGGCGAGTTGCGGGCTGGCTATTGTGGCGATGCAGAATGGGCGTTCACAGGGAAATGTGGCGTCACGATAGGTCGGTGAGGAAAATTGTCTTGCCTGCTCCTGCATCGATGTGGCCCTCTCCATAGTGCTGCTGAAACAGATGCCTTGCCCTCTCGCCGGAGCAGTGGGTCGGCGCAACGTATCGGACGCCATGCTCTTCGAAGGCGGCGACGATCCTTTCCACTCTTCCTTTTGTGGCCCATTCGAGATGGAATCCGCCCATGACGAGCAGGATGTTCTCCGGGTGCAGGCTCTCGACTTCCTCCACGATTCTTACGATGCCGGGATGGGCACAGCCGGTGAGAACGACGAGCCCGCGCTGCGTGCGAACGATCAGGGCCTGCTCCTTGATGAGTCTGCCCAAGACGCCGGTCGTGTACACATTCGGGCAGATCTCCCGAGATGTGGTCACCTCGACGATGGTCGCTCCATATCCCCGCACAACGCCTTTGACCCTTGCCGGGAAGGACCGGGGCACGTACACCTCGACGCGGGCATTGGCCTTCAGAAAGCCGGTCAGTCCACCGGTGTGATCAGCGTGAATGTGCGACAGGACAACCGTGTCAATGCCGGCGGGCTCGACTTGCAGGCTCGCCATGTTCTGCAACAGAAGCGTGCCGTCACTGCCCGTATCGAAAAGAATGGTTTTCTCCGGCCCGGTGACAAGGGCCGAGAATCCCCATGCGGTCCTTAACGAATCGGCACACGGGTAGTTGTCGTGAACGACCCTGATCGTAAGCTCGTTCAGAGCAGGCACGAGAGTCTGGTTCTGTTCCTGTTCAGGCGAAGGCATAGCAGCATTATAGGGCGCAGGTCGCTCAGGCAAGAATCAATGCTTGCGGAATCCCGACCCGTCTGATACCTTGAACAAGCCGTTGGGTGAGCAGTGCATGAGCGGCGAGCAGAAGAGGCGTTCTATGGACCAGACAATCGGTCGGCGCAGTTTCCTGCAACTGATGGGGGCGGTTGCTGCATCGCGGACCGTAAGAGCAGAGTCAACCAGTGACGTGCTGCGACCGGCCAATGCGTCGCCCTGGCGGATGCGGCTGTCCACCTCCTCCATCCATTTCATGGAGCTGCCCATTGAGAAAGCCTGCGAAAAGATCTCTGAGCTGGGCTTTGAAGCGATCGATATCTGGTCCGCCTACGAAGGCTGTCCGCATCTGGACGATGTCGCCTCACGGCTCGGGCCCGAGGGATTGAAGGAATTGCTGGCCAGGCACAAGCTCAAGCTGTTCGCATTCTCCGTTTATCAGGGCGGCTACGAGCGATATGCCGAGCTGCTGGGCAAAGCCGGCGGCGGCTTGGCCATCCAGAGCAGCGCAGGTCCGTGCAAGCCGGAGGAACTGGGCGGCCGGATGCGGCAATTCATTGACGGCCTCAAGCCCTCCATCGAGTTGGCGGAGAAGTACAACTCGTACCTGGCTATCGAGAACCACGGACAGGCCCTGCTGGATTCGCTCGACTCGCTCAAGGCGTTTGTCGATACGAATACCTCGCCGCGACTGGGGATTGCCCTGGCCCCCTACCACATCCAGGCCCTCAAAGTCTCGGTGCCCGAGGCGATTCGCATTTGCGGGCAGCAGTTGTTTTTCTTTTATGCGTGGCAAAATCAGCCGGGCGTGAAGCAGCTTCCCGGCGTCGGCCCCACCGACATGATGCCGTGGATTCGTGCTTTGGCGCAGATACGCTATCGTGGATACGTCAATCCCTTCATGCATGAGCACCCGGGGACAGAGACCACGATGACGAACCTGGTAACCGCGCGGGACTACTTGAAGAACTGTTATGCCCAGCTTCATGGAACGACAAATACATAGGCGCTTCGATTCGAGACTATAGATCGCAAGGAGAAGACCATGAATAGCAAGAGCCAACAACCCAACAAGCCAGAGAATCTGACCCGACGCGAGTTGTTGCGGGACGGCACCGTGACAGCCGCCGGACTAGCCGTCGGCATGGCCGCGACCAGTTGCAGGACGGAACCGGTGGTGGGAGCCACAAGGGCGACAGGTGCCGAGAAAACACGCAGCTACAATCCCGAGATGGAGTATCACCGGCTAGGCAAGACCGATCTGTGGGTGTCGGCCGTGTGCATGGGCGGACACTGGAAACGGGTCAACAGGATGGTGCCCAGTGCCTTCGAGGGCGACAACTTTCTCGCCGCCAAGCTCGACGATGAGGCCTTCAAGAAGAATCGCCGGGACGTGGTTACCCGGTGCATCGAGTCAGGCATCAACCACATCGACGCCTGCACCAAGGAAGAGGTCGTGACGTATGCCGAGGCGCTCAGGGGCAGACGCGAAAGCATGTTCCTGGCCTTCTCCTGGTATCAGGAGGAGATGCGGAATGACAAGTTCCGGACGACCGGAGCGCTGCTTGGCACGCTCGATAAGGGCTTGAAAGAAGCCAAGCTGGACTACGTCGATCTGTGGCGAATCACGATGCACGAACAGAGCGGTATGCACACGGAGGCGGAGGTGGAGCAGATGATGAAGGCCCTTGAGACGGCCCGCAAGCAGGGCAAGTGCCGCTTCACGGGCTTTTCGTCGCACGACCGCCCGCATATCAAGTGGATGATCGAGACGTATCCGGATATCGTGCAGGTGGTTGTGACGCCGTACACGGCCAAGAGCAAGGTCGCGCCGGAAGACAGCCTGTTCGCCGCCGTCAAACAGCACGACGTTGGCGTCTTCGGCATCAAGCCATTCTCCAGCAATGCCCTGTTCAGCGGCGACGGCTCACTGGAGAGCCCGCACGCTGAAGAAGACGACCGGATGGCCCGCATGGCGATCCGCTACATTCTCGCCACGAACGTCATCACGGCCCCGATCCCCGGCCTGATCAACACGCACCAGGTGGACAACATGGTCAAGGCCTTGAAGGAGCGGCGAGAGCTGGATGCCGCGGAGGCGAAGGAACTGGAACAGGCCATGGACCGGGCCTGGGCGAAGCTGCCCACCGACTACCAGTGGCTCAAAAACTGGGAGTACGTGTAGCCGGATGACAAGGTACTTGGATCACCCGTTTGGGAGGTGCAGGGAAACAGGATAATGAGAGAAAGAACAAGACCAGGGGCGGCAATGGGCATTTTGTTTGGCATCGTCGTGCTCATTGCCGCCGCGAGTTGCTCGCTCAAGCAGGACAAGGGAGCCACGACACCTGCAGTCGATCAAGCCGGAAAGACCCCGACCGTATCAGCCGGCAAGCATGGTGCCGAGCCCGTAGCGCCCTTCGTGGCCAATCTGTTTTGTTATGCCTGCCACGCCGATTTCGACGAAGAGAAGCTTGTCGTGGGACATAAGGCGGCCGGGATCGGCTGTGAGCGATGTCACGGCGAATCGCTTCGCCACCGCTCAGATGAGGCCAACGTCACGCCGCCCGAGCTGATGTACCCGAAAGAACGGATCAATCCGACCTGCATGACGTGCCATCCCAGGCACGAGATTCGGCAGGTGGAGAGTCACCGGCCCATCCTGGAGGCGAATCTGAGCGTCCTGGAGACCGCACCCGACGAGCACGCCCGAAGGTACTGCACCGATTGCCACGGCCAGGAGCACCACATGAAAACCCGCACCATCCAGTGGGACAAGTGCACGGGTAAACTGGTCCGATGAGTTACATCGGCGCGCCGGTCGTATCCTTGTATTGCGTGCGAAGCCGTGCCAGCTCGGCCTTCAGCTCCTTGATGACATCGGCGTTCTGTGGGTCGTTGTAGATGTTGTGCATCTCCTCCGGGTCGTTCTTCAGATCGTACAGCTCCCACTCGTCGATATCGTTGTAGAAATGGATCAGCTTGTATCGCTGAGTGCGGACGCCATAATGCCGTTTCACGCTGTGGACCGCCGGATACTCGTAGTAATGATAATACATCGAGCTTCGCCAGTCCTCCGGCGTGCGCCCTGCAGCAAAGGACGCAACGAACGCCCCTGCATGTCGCCCGGCACGCTCACGCCCGCGTAATCCAGGAACGTCTCGGCAAAATCCAGGTTCATCACGATATCCTCGTTCACCGCCCCCGCGCGAATCTCCCCCGGATGGCGAACCAGCAGCGGCATCCGTAGCGACTCCTCGTACATGAATCGCTTGTCGAACCAGCCGTGGTCGCCCAGGTAGAATCCCTGATCGGAGGTATACACCACGACGGTGTCCCCGGCCAGGCCCGATTCCTCCAGGTAGTCCAGCACCCGCCCCACATTCTCATCCACCGACGCAATGCAGCGAAGATAATCCTTGATGTACCGCTGGTACTTCCATCGGATCAGGTCCTTGCCCTGCAATCCAGCCTCTTCGAAGGCCTTGTTCTCAGGCCCGTACGCTGCCTCCCACTGTTCCTTTCGCTCCGGGGCTAGGTTCTTGGGTTCCGTGAGTTTGAGATCCCTATCATTCAAGGTCTTCTCAATGCTCATATCCTGTTCTTTGGCGGCCCGTCCCCGGCCGGCTCCATCGTCGAATAACGTGTCCGGCTCCGGGATCGTCTCGTCCTTGTAGAGCGCCAACTGTTTCGGCCCCGGCTCCCACTCACGGTGTGGCGCCTTGTGCTGCAGCATCAGGCAGAATGGCTTGTCGCCCTTTCGAGCCCGGAGCCATCGGAGGGCTTGATCGGTCACAATATCCGTGACGTATCCCTGATGCATCCTCCTCTGGCCCATCTCGATCGTCACGGGATTGTAGTACACCCCCTGGCCCGGCAGGATGTTCCAGTAGTCGAATCCGGTCGGATCGGTCTTGAGATGCCACTTGCCGATGATGGCCGTTTCGTAGCCCGCCTGCCGGAGCAGCTTCGGGAAGGTCTGCTGCGCCCCGTCGAACTTCACAGCGTTGTCTATCAGGCCGTTCACGTGGCTGTATTTACCGGTGAGGATCACGGCCCGGCTCGGAGCACAGATGGAATTCGTGCAGAAGCAGTTGCTGAAGCGCATGCCCTCTTTGGCAATGCGATCCAGGTTTGGGGTCTTGTTGATCCTGCTCCCATAGCAACTCATGGCATGAGCAGCGTGATCGTCCGTCATGATGAAAAGGATATTCGTCGGCCTCTTCCCACCCGATGGAGTCTGGCCAAAGCACGTGTCCCCCGACAGCGCCGATAGAACTCCGGCCGAGCCCGCCGCAACACCGAGGGTCTTGAGGAATTCTCTTCTCGTTTGCTCGTTCATCTCAGCTCCTTTCCACGTGGAACCCCAGGCTCGCAAGAGCCTCCAGTGACAGCACTTTCACGGTGACAGGATACCACAGCACGTCCACATGGGAAACCTGGAATTGGACAAATCCGGCGAGGACCGTCGGAGAGTTCGTATGGCAGCCCGGGGCACCGTGACGCTTGCCGCCTTGCGGACACCCACACTCTCATTCCCGTAAGGAAAATGACACCCTGGGTTAAGCATCTCCCTTCCTTGAGCCACCCGGACAAAACGGCAAAATAAGCATCATGATTATGGGATTGGCCATTCATCGCTCAGGAAGACGTGATCATTCGGATGCCGCCGGCGATCCACTCTATTCGCGGCCTTCTTCCGGCGGTTCCTCCCATCGCAAACCATGGCACGCCCCTCAATACGTATGTACACAAGTCTCTGATCAACTCGCGCCGGCGCATGAAACGTCTATTCGTTTGTCGTCAAGGGATTCATCTGTGGGATGGAAAGCCGGCGCGCCGCGGCGCACCCAGACGCCCTGACGTCGATATCGGTCGGTCCTGAAGGCGTTCGCGGCGACAGCCTGCCTGCGCCGTCGCCGCAGGACGAAAGGAGCAGGATCAGTTTCCAGGAACACCAGGGGAAAGGTGCGGAATGATACGTGAAAAACGCATCCTTGTCACCGGCGGGGCCGGTTTTCTCGGGTCCCACCTGTGTGAACGGCTGCTCGCCGAGGGTCATCGTGTCTTCTGTCTGGACAACTTTCAGACCGGCAGACTGAAAAACATTTCTCATCTGCTTGTACACAGGAATTTTCGACTCCTGAAACATGATGTTGTGGAGCGTCTGGAATTGAGAGTGGATGAAATCTACAACCTGGCCTGCCCGGCGTCACCGGTGCACTACCAGGCGGATCCCATCCAGACGCTGAAGACTTCCGTATACGGGGCCGTCAATCTTCTCGATCTGGCGGTCCGCCACAAGGCCAGAATCCTCCAGACCTCCACCTCCGAAGTGTACGGCGATCCGGAACAGCATCCTCAATGCGAGACGTACTGGGGCAATGTGAACCCCGACGGCGTGCGGGCCTGCTATGACGAGGGCAAACGGTGCGCGGAGACTCTGTTCTTCGACTACCAGAGGCGGTACGGCGTCAGGATAAAGATCGCGCGCATCTTCAACACCTACGGTCCGCGAATGGACCCGGACGATGGACGGGTCGTGAGTAACTTCGTCGTGCAGGCATTGAAGCAACAGCCGTTGACCGTCTACGGCGATGGGCATCAGACGAGGAGCTTCTGCTTTGCCAAGGACATGGTTGACGGGCTCGTCACCTTGATGGAAAGTCCCCCCGGCATTATGGGGCCGCTGAACCTTGGCAATCCCCATGAAGTGACTGTGCTGCATCTGGCCAAGCGGGTCCTCGTGTTGACCCACTCTCAATCCCATATTCAGTTTGAGTCGTTGCCCCAGGATGATCCCGTCCGGCGGCAGCCTGATATTTCACGGGCTCACGCCCTGCTGGGCTGGCAACCCACTACGAACCTCAACACGGGGCTGCGGGCGACCATCACCTACTTCCGCAAGCAGCTCGAAGAGAACCGCCTTGCCGTGGGTAGGTGCGAAACCTCGCCGGTGGACCCGGCAATGCGAGGGAGCAGCAGGGTCATGGAGACCGCCGACGATTTTGCCCCGCAGTCCGAGGATTCGACAAGTTTCGTTCCAACGTGATGGGTGACTCTCTCGACATTACAGGTTCTCGGCGAATCCAACTTCCACTGTCTTCCTCGACAATCCCAGAAGACCGTACGCGTGTTGTTCAAACTCCGCCGCACGGTGATCCGCCGTGTGATTGCCCAACACTCGCTGTCTCGCTTTGTGAGCTACGGCACGTCTGTGATGCTCGTCCATGTCACGCAGGTACGAAAGCGTCTGGCCGGGGCTGTGACTGACCAGGATTTCCTCCTGAGGATCGAAGATCGTGTCGAGACCGGGCCAGGAATCAGTGATGATCGGCGTGCCGCAGGCGGCCGCCTCGAAGAGCCGCACACTCGGCGAGTACCCGGCCTCGCGCATGTCGGCACGCGTGACATTCAGCGTAAAGCGTTGCTTGTTATAGAACCTGCGGTGATCCGACGGGGCGAGATGCTCGATCCTCATCACATTCGCCGGCCAACGGACCGAGCCCGGATACTGCGGCCCCGCCACGACAAAACGCCCCGATGGCCATAGTTGCGCCGGTTCCACCAGGAGCCCTTGCAAGGCAGGTTGGCGATCCGCGATGTACGTGCCCATGTAGCCAAGGTCATACTCGGATTCCACACCCTCGGGGTAGTAGTTGGCCGGATCGACCGAGCAATACAAGGCACGGGCACGAGGCGACCCATACACCTGCTCCAGGCGATCGAGCGTGCCTCCGCCCGTGAAGGAGAAATAGAGATCGTAGCACGGTATGAGCTCGGCGCAAGATACTCGCAGCCTCCCGCCGCCAGCTTGCGGAGAGTCACCGGTGTATCGATATCATAGAACGCCGTGGCGGAGGCATTGGAACAGACCCAGCGGCCGACTTCGATCCCCTCGGGCACATAGGAGCCGACCACCACGAGATCCGCCCGCCGGATGGCTCTTGTATGCTCGCGTTTGAGCTGGCCAAGGTTCTGATAGAGAATCGTATCGCAGAACGGCGGGCTCGGCATGTCGCGATGGTCCCGGTACCACGGCTTATCCCGTTCCAGAAAGATCACTTGATGCCCTCGCCGGGACAACGCCCGCAGCAGAGCTTGGTACGTCGTGGCGTGGCCGTTGCCCCAGGACGACGTGATCGTCAGCCCAAGCACCACAATGTCCAGAGAATCAGTCATGTGATGACACCAGCCTCAGCCCACTTGCGAATAGTGTCGTGATCCGTCGTGACTTTGGATGATTTCGATATTGTGGATACCACCTTTCTGGATCTCGCGCCCATAGAGGCGATCCAGGATTTGTGCAACAGCAATGTGTTCTTCCGCGTCATTGTTGAATCGTTGGCTGCTCTGCAATCTGCGGGCCCATTCGACGGCCGCCCGCCCGGGCCACGAATCAGGCGGCTCCGCCAGGCTCGTGGCTTTCGTGCCGGTGCACAGGCGCGCGAGGAAATCGTAGAAGGACCCGTTGATATTCTCGAACGTGACTGCTCCGCGTTCCCCATAAAATCTGGCCGCGATCACGGCGTCACAGCCGACGTGGAGATTCCACGAGCATTGCAGGGTTACGCTGGCGTTTTCCGCGGTCAGCAGTTGCGCGGTGGCAAAGTCCTCCACGACCGCGCTGTTTCGCCGCAGCAGCACGCCTTTATTATAAAGGCGGCTGCTGGTTCTCGATCACCTCCGGAAAACCGAGCGCCCACAGGGCAAGATCGACCAGGTGAACGCCAAGATCGATGACACAGCCGCCGCCGGCGAGACGAAGATCATAGAACCAGGGTTTGTCGGGTCCATAAGCACTGTGGAACACCAGGTCCGCGTGGAATACCCTGCCGATGCGGCCCGAACGAACGGTGTCCCGCATGGCCAATGCCGCCCGGGTCCAGCGGTACGACAGGTCAACGCCCAGCAATCGATCGGCCCGCCGCGCTGCTTCGACCACCCTCTTTACCTCAAGGCCGTTCCTGCCGAGTGGTTTTTGGCAGAATACGGCAAAGCCCCGGTTCAATGCCTCGATGGACTGTTCCGCATGCAAGGCGCTTGGCGTGGCAATCACCACGGCGTCCAGGTCCTGTGCGAGCAACTCGTCGAGACTGTCGAATACCTGGGCTTCCGGAGCGAGTTTCTCGCAGGCCTCAATGCTGGCCGGGTCCGGATCCACGATGGCGGCGACCTCCGCTAAGCCACTGTCCGCAAGGGCCTGGAGACGGCTTCGTCCAATCCATCCAACGCCGACGAATCCGAACCTCATCTTTCCCGGCGTGAATCGTGCAGCCTGCCCTGCCGACTGCCTCGGTGCAGTGTCAGTCATAAGATACCAAGCCTTTCAGAAACCCCTCAGGGCGATCTTCCATGTCCCGCATGGCCAGGGGAAGCTCCTCCAGACGACGAAGCCGGCGCCCCCGTGATTAGTATCCTTTCCGTCATTTGCTGAACCGTCCTCCTGGCGTCGTCCGCAGCAATGATCTCAGCCGGCTTATCGCAACGCTCACGCTAACATAGGCATCCTTGAGCACCCCGTGGGGAAAAGCCGCAAAGCGGGTACTCCGCTTACCTACGCGAGGCAGGAAATGTTCCTGCATTTCCACTGGCTACAGCGGCCCTACTTCTTCTTCGGATGCCATTTGCCGTCATTACTCTTTTCGTATTTTCCTTTGACGGCCGACCAGGCCACTTTGCTGGCAGTCTCTTCGCGAGATACACTGCCCCGCCGCTTGCTCGTGTCCTCGTACTCGTCGTAGGCCTTGTTATACGCCTTGCGATAAATCTCCTGTGCTTTGTCAGGCAAAGCGCCTTTGACCCCTTTGGGCAGTTCCTTCTTCGTCTTGGCAGGCATGGTTCTTTCTCCTGATATTGGAGTCTGCGTGTGATTCTCTCGGCTCTGGATCAGCCGTTGACGATCCGGCCGCCGTTGGGATGGAGGACCTGTCCGGTCATGTACGGGCTGTCTATGCCGTCACCGTCGGAGCTTCCTTCTTCAGTTCCTTGAATCTCCTGGCGACTTCGTCCGAACGATCCTCATCGATCACCTCGCGTGCAATGTCAAAGATCGTGCTTTCCTCTTCCTCGACGTGGTGCTCGATCATTTCCTTGAGGACCTTCAGTCTGGCCATCCAGCGTGGATCGTCCGCCGCCGCCTCGGTCAGGTCCGAGAGCACCATCTTGGCCGCCCTGTGCTCCTCCAGCGCCGAGTACAAATCCTCCTGCTCCGAGGTCTCGTCGAGCAGGATCTGGTAGAAGTACTGCTCCTCGGCATACATGTGCGGCAGGAGGTGGGCGGCGAGGTTTTGCAGAAGCTTCTCCCTTCGGCCTGTGGCTCGGTTAGAGGTCTGTTGCATTTGCTCCAGTATCTTGCTGACTTTCTCATGGTCCGCCGTGAGGACTTCGAAGATATCCATAGTTCACCTCTGTTCGTCTCAAAAGGCTACTCAATATATCTGAAACAGATGCCGGCCTCGCTGACAGGCCTGACATCCGCCTGCGGCAGGAATAAAGGGCTCAAGAGAGCACACCGGGGTCTTCTCGGCCGCTCACTACATCTGCCGGCAGGACTACAGGTACAGATCGGCTGCCTCGATCGCCCGACGGGCACGCTCCTGCGGGTTCTGCTCGCCTCCCATACGTACATTGTCGAAGTCACCCCGCAGCGCCTTGAGGGCAAGCCGCTCGTGGTTGATCTCGTGCGTCGTGCGTACCCCCATCCGGCGCAGGACGGATACCGGCGGGCACCAGCCCTGGATCGCGTGCTGAAGAAGGAACGCCCCGACGAGGGCGGGCAGAACAAACCACCTGCGGTGCATGGAGCCAAAGGTCACACCTGCCACCGAGAAAATGCCTGCACTCGTCTCCAGCATCCTCTCCATGTCCCACTCACGGTCCAACTCGTCCAGTCGGTTGTCGATCTCCTCCGGCCACTGTGCATAGTAGTACACGCACGCTTCCAACTCCTTGCGGATTCTGCGGTTGATCTCCTCTTCCGTATTCACTTCTACCCGCTCTTCGGTCGCTGGTACGATTCCTTCTGCATCTGCCATAGCACACCATCCCTCTGTTTTGTCTCGAATCCGTATCGACGACGGCATCCATCTGCTTTCCGTCACGGTGGAGCGAGTCTTCACCCTGGCGGGACTTCCTGCAGACCCATGTCCGTGCCCGCGATCAGGGCCGGCTCAGAAGGTTGCGGCCAAGAACGGCCGTGGAGATCGCCACCAGCAGCAGGACAAAGCCCATGATCAGACCCGCCGCCGCGCCGGAGGCGATCGCCGCCGCAAGCAGGATGAAGATCCCGTACAGGATGAATCCCACGCCTACCCCCGCCAGAATAATGCTGGCCATGAAGACTGCCAGGTACATCGTCAGGCGACTTACGGCACGCTGGATGACCCGTTTCTGCATCTCCACCCTGTATCGCATCAGATCGCTGGATAGCCGCAGGGCGTCGCCGACCGTCATCACCAGGTCTCTCATCAGTCGCATGATGACTTCTTCCATCCGAAGAAGGACGCAAGAATCGCCCCGGCAATGAAAGCAGTCACGACATACGTCAACGGCTTCTGCTCCACCGCCCCCCTCGATGCATCGACGGCCCGATGGCCACGGTCGCGCACGGTACGCGCGGTTCCGTGCAGCCGGTCGTAGGCCTTTCCCTCCAAGTCCTCGACGGCGGCCATCAACTTGTCCCGGGTATCCGCCAGTCTCTCTTTACTATAGGAGCCGATGGAACCCAGCATGTCCCCAAGATCATCCCGCAGCTTCTGGATATCCGCTTTCAAGTTCTCAATATCGGCACTTGTCATTTCTTCAGAGTCTGTCCGCGCCATGTAGCCACTCCTTTCCATTGTGAAGTCGAAGTGAAATCCAGGGGTCACACACGGATCTGCCAGTCATCGACCTCCCTCTCCGCCTCCTCACGGCTCTTGCCGTATCGCTCCTGAATCATGCCGATAAGCTCATCCCGCGAGCCCTCGACGCGATCCAGATCATCATCCGTCAACTTCCCCCATTTCTGCTTTGCCGAACCCTTTAATTGCTTCCATTTGCCTGCCAGGATATCCCGGTTCATCTCTATACCCTTTCCCATGAGTAGTGCAACGCCTGTCACAACAGTTGGCAGTATTACCCTCGTCCCGCCTCCTCCACCGCTTCGCCTGCCTCTTCGACCGCTTCGCCGACTTTTTCTCCGACTCGCTCGGGTTTTGATTTCCTTTCGCAGCCGGACAGGACGACCATAGTGCTCACCGTCAGCGCTAACGCCATAAACAGGCTGATCATTCTCTGGCACAGCGTACTCATCGTGAGTTCCCTTCTATCCATTCCACCAGGCGCAGTCCCCGGTTCTTGTTTGTCCGTCCGACCATCCGTGATCCTGCGAACAGCCGTTGGGGGATCCCCTGCGTCAGACCGTCATGCAGTGACTGCGCCGACGCCAAGTAATCCGAGGACGAGCAACACGACGAAAATGGCTACGAAGACGAAAAACAGTACTTTGGCGATGCCTGCGGCGGCGGAGGCTATACCGCCAAACCCGAATATCGCCGCAATGCCGGCCACGATCAGGAAAGCCAACGCCCACCCTAACAGACCCATGGTTCACTCCCCAAGCATGGCTAACGATGCTTGCTCATTATCCTCTTTGTATTGTCCTGCGTAGCGTTGTTCGGTGTGCTATGTGCCCGTCGCTGCAGGTTATCGTCCCCCTCATTGAGATTCGCCATTTCATGATGCGTTGCGGCAGGTGGCCGGCAAAGCAGTCTACACCCACCCGCCCGCATGGCTCAATGTACAGGCCGCCAGGCACAGGGTCAGTAAGGTGTTCCCCTATTTATCCGAGTCAAAAGGCTGAGGAAGATCAGCAAGTGGAGGAATGGGCCGCACAAATGCTGCTGTTTGCCACCTGATGTGGTTGGCGTTAGTCCTATACGTGCTGGTACTCGGCCTCCTGCCTCTGCAGGTGCTCGACACCGACGCCGTGCTCATATACGAGCGCTCCCCCCAGCCAGCCGCCCGTGCCCACTGCCAACAGGCCAAACGCGGCCAGGATCAACGGAACCACGCTGTGCTCGCGTCCAAACGCGGCCAAGGCAAACGTGATGATGAAGATAGTCAGGGCAACAACGTTCGAGATCATGTGCGACAGTGCGATGGTCTGCACCCTTGACTTGGGAAGCGTCAGAAAGTCAATCACGCCGGGGATCGCCGCCATGACCCCGCCGACGATTCCCCCTGCCATCGCGTACAGGGCTACCGTACGCCACACCGGCACGCTGCTGAGCAGGTAGACCGCGTAGCAGATGACGGAGAAGATCCACAGACCCAGCGGGAAGACGATGAGCATCGGATGGATGGGATGACGATAGATGCTCGCACGTGTTGACATGACAAATCTCCTTCAACTACCCTGAGAACCCCCCAGAGATTCGCGGCCTAGCCCGCAGCCATCCAGACTGCCGGTGGCGAGAGGCTGATAAACAGCCCCGTGCTTTTTCCTATGTACTCGTGGAATTCCGCCTGTGGACTTCGTGCCTGTCTACGAAAGTCCGCAGACGTGGAATCTGCATGGAGTGGGTGAAGCGGAATACGCCTGTCTTGATCGTCCCCGCCGCAAATGGCACCCTGAACAGGAGCATCAGAAACACGAATCCAAACAACGCAAAGACAAGATTTATGTCCTGGAACACCATTCCCCCACCTTTGCCAAAGCCTGCCGCCCGCACAAATAGGGATTTCGCCCCAACTACCGCAGCATTTTACCTACGGGCGAGAGGGACAGACTGGATACGGCCGAACAGAACATCCGGTTATTCCTGGCAATCAAAGCGGCCCTCGATACAGCGGCGGATGACGGCATGGACTGGGAAGGGCTACTCCGGAAGACGTTGTGGCAGGCGAATCGGAGCCCTGCAAGGCAAGTTCACAAGAATAATGCCTTGCGACCAAAATTGAATACTCATTTTCGACCTCGCCTTCCGTGCACGAGAGACAACAATTACGGGCGAACTCCATCGACCACAGCCGATCGTCGAAGCCGGTAAAAAACGGGGAGAATGACAGGATTCTCAGGCATGTGCCATCAGTATGTCCTTAAGGGGCCGCGAGCACGAGATCCTCCGCCGGAACTTCCTGTGGAACTGCCGTCATTTCGATGCTCGGCTGCTGTTTGTGGTGTACGTGGAATCGTCGCCTATGCTGATTACAGCGTTTGACGGCGGTCAAGGCGTCGTCAGTTTGTCCCTCGGGGTCTGCGGCCCTGATATGGCGCCTGGCTTGCACAGAAATGCATGAACCATGTGTTCCCTCCACGCCAATGACCGCCAGCGAGTTCTCCTCCACGGCGCCGGCCCACGATGTCTCACAGGGAGATTCCGCAAGCACTGCCCGGACTCTATCAACCGCTCGGTGCGGCAGCATTACACGGCTTGGACACAGCCCCTGGTATACGGCCAGCATTTGTTCCGTGATTGTGTCCCAGGTGAACCGTTCCTGCACCGCCTTCCGTCCATTCCGGCCCATCCACCGAGCCCGGTCCAGATCGGAGAACATGCGGCCCACTCCCCAGGCAACAGACTCGGGACTGGGGTAGATCTTCAGCCCATTCACTTCATGCCGGACATACTCCGCGGGACCGCCGTTCTGACTTGCGATGACCGGCTTGCCGGCGCTCCAGGCCTCGAGCACGACGATCCCGAATGGCTCATTGCGGCTTGGCACGCAAACCACTTCCGCCAGCTTGTACAAGCGGACCAGCTCATCTCCATTGCGATAGCCCAGGAACCGCACGGCGTGCGCCACGCCCAATTGGCGAATGCGCGACTCCAGCGCATCCCTCATATCCCCATCACCGGCAAACACGAAACGCGAGGATGGATGTCGTCGGAGGATTGGAGGAATGGCTTCGACCAGGATATCGGGGCCCTTCTGCCAGGATAGCCGACCACAGAACAAGATCGTGGGATCCAGGGGGCCGATGTGATAGTGCCGTTTGTCTGCGCCGGGGTCGGTAGGTTGATCAAAGCGTTGTGGGCTGACGCCGTTGTACACCACCGACGTCTTCCCGGGTGGCACCTCGTACATCCAGGTGATCTCGTCTTTGGTCGCCTGTGAGACGGCGATCACGCGATCTGCCCAGTAGGTCCCCGCCCGCTCCTGGTAACGGATACGGTCGGATCGACCCGCTGGGAAGGCGTTGCCGCAGCGGGCATATTCGGTCGAGTGGATCGTAAACAGACATTTGTGTCCGCGGCCCTGCTTGATCCAGATCATCGCGTTGGCCGTCAGCCAATCGTGTGCATGGACAATGTCGAAGCGGCCGACCATATCCTCTACCTCGAAGACATGATCCACAAAAGACCGGCACATGTTGTTGACGTCATCCACGAAATCATCGTGGGGCGGGTACGTGCACCGATGATAATGAACCCCATCCGTCCAGTCGTGAGCTGCCTGGCCAAAGGCGCGACGCGTAAACACATGGATCTGGTGCCCTGTCCTGGCCAGCGCAGCCGCCAATTCAGTCACATGGGCGGCGACTCCTCCAACGGCAATGGAGTGCAATGATTCCCAGGATAACATCGCGATTCGCATGACAGGTCCTTTCTTGCTTGTTCCTCGTTTCAGGAATTGTGCGTATGCTGGAATGTCGATCTTCTTCGCCGCCGTGGGAGGCCCAAACAGGCTGTCCCGAAACCACTGCTGACAAGAGGCGTAAACTCCCGGTTCATCAAGCACCTTTGTTTCGAAGGCGTGCCAGACCCAAAGAGGCAAACACGCTAACAGGCCTCAGTGGATGAGGAGATTCAGCGACTATGGAGCGTGTAATCCCGGCAGCAGACTTCCGTCAGCCAGGATCTTCCTCGCGTAGCACACGGTGGCCTTCTTCTTGTGACCGCACGGCCCGCCGTTGTGAATGCGGGCCATCTCGATGAGGCTCTTGCCGTTGCCATAGTGGAGCAAGTAGGCCTTCACTACCCGCCGAGCCTTTTTCGGGTCAGTCGCGTCCCGATGAGGCCAATCGACACCCAGGAGTTCCGTGCCGTCCTCCCAGTAGACACGGTGAATCTGGTAGGCACCGAGAGCTCTGCCGCCATCGCCGACCGCATTGGGGTCACAGCGGCTCTCGATACGGGCAATGGCGTCCAGCAGTCGCTCGATGCCGTTGGGGGCCATGGCTGCCGCCTGTGCCGACGCTACGGCAAACCAGGCGGGTACGAGAACAATCAGGCAAATGGCTGGGAGCTTCATGGGTCGATCCCTCACAACATTCCGCGGTTTCCTATTCGCAACGCCTGACAAGCAGCACCACATGATTGCAGGCGTCGGAATCGTCGTGCCAACAGTAGGAATGCCTGAGCGATCAGGTGGTGATCGCCTCCAGTACCCGATCTATCGCCTCATCCAGCCGATCCGCCACTTCGTAGGTCCCCTCCGTAAGCTGACGGCGGATGTCCAGCACCTTGTCTCGTCGGATGTCGGGAAGAGATGTGATCCTTCTCAACGCCTCCTCCTGAGGCGTGGTATTCATGTTCTCAAGGATGTGCTCCAGCAATGCATCGCAAGTCGGCGAGGTATCACGCCCCTGGTCGTGACCTGCACTCTGGGATCTACGGCGATCTGTAGGTTGAAGCTCCGTAACTGCGGCTATCGTTGCCATGATTACCTCTTAGCTTATTGTCCAAATGTCTGGTTCGCGGTCCAATCCCCCAACATCCTGCGGGCCGTCCGAATGCCTTCGTGGGCCCAAAATCAACACGGCGGCGAAAGTGTGAAACATAGAGCATAGCCATTGTCCTTTCCTTCTTGTGTCGCATTTTCGTTATGACGCGCGCTGCCGCCTGACCACCTCTTACGCCGGTCGTCGCCCCTGCATTATCCGGAATAGCACCACGACAAGGGCAAGCGACAGCAGGATGTGAGTTACCCCTGCTGCCGTGTACCCGCTGAGCAGTCCCGGCAGCCACAGAATGATCATTATTACAGCGACTGTCCACCACATATGATTCAGCTTTCGATTAGCCATGAGTTCACCACCGGTTAACGCATGGATGCACCAGCCAGTGGCGATCCCTTAGCCTGCCGGCTGGTGCCCCCCCCTCCATGGTCATTTGCTTCTTTGCGCTCCTCACGCCGGTTTCTTTCTGTTGCTACATTCTTAGATATGCCCATGAAGACATGGTACTGCATGGGTGGGGCCTTCTCTATGGGGTATAACCCTACCCGCAATCATTGGACCTACTGCCCGGAAACAGACTTGCCCGCTGCGAAGTCCTGCTCGTTCGCCATCTCAAGTCCGACGCGGACCGCTGGTGTCCTGGAAATGCTGTCGGACTTTCGCCGCAACTTGATGATCCGTCATCTTGTCAACGGTCTCCATGCCCACGATGCGTCCATTGAGGTTGCTTTTTTTGAGCCGCTTTTTCAGTTCGCCCTTGGCCTCACCAGGGCCAAATATCAGAATGGATTCGGCATCACGAATGCACGCAATGACCGCATCATAGTAAATGTTGAGATGGGCCGTAAGCGTTCTCTGGCGGCTATTGCGTGCCGGTGCTTGCGCTTTGTCATAGGCTCCCTCCAGAGGTGAATCCCCAGAGCGGCGGAGCTGTCTTTCCACCTTCGATATGATCAATCGTGTTTCTTCCCCTTTGTCCGTGATAGCCACGACAATCGCCTTCCGATGGTCAATCCACAAACCCACTCTTGTCTTCATCGATTTTCTCCTTTGTCGTTCCTTTCTGCCGGCGGCGTTACTTCACTCGCCGTTCGCAGACCTTGCGAAAATGATGGCCACAGATCGCGAGCATGACGGCCTCGGGAATGAGCCGGGGGCGCCGGAACTGGGTCCAAAGCAGGAGCTTCCAGTAGTGTAACCGCCCCTGGCCCACAAGGCCGAGTCGATAGAACGACCGCAGCGAGCGCAAGGATGTGCGAGAACCGGATCCGTCCTCGTACTCGGGGTGGCTGGTATTCTCGGAGAAAGGTCCGGATGCGCCGGTAGTAGTGTTCCGGGGAATAGATGTGCTGCAGAATTCCTTTGTAGCCTTCCTTCAGAGCCTCCAGGCTCATCGCCGGGATGATGTTCGTGGTGCCGTCGACGTTGTCTCCCGTCGGGTCCCCGCGAAGACGGCCTTCCTTTTTCATCCGCTCATACAGCCGCGTTCCGGGAGGGGCTTGCAGCAAGCCGACCATGGCGGTCGCAATGCCGCTCTTCTGGATGAAGTCAATCTGCCTCTGGAAGATGGAGGGCCGATCGTGGTCGAAGCCGACGATGAATCCGCCCAGCACCTGAAGCCCGGCTCGCTGGATGCGCTTCACGTCTTCCACGAGGTTTCGGTTCCTGTTTTGGATCTTGCTGCACTCGGCCAGGCACTCCTCGTCCGGGGTCTCGATGCCGATGAAGACCCGGTTGAATCCGGCCTCCACCATCATCTCCATCAATAGTTGGTCATCCGCCAGATTGATGGAGGCTTCCGTGAAGAAGAGGATTCCGGTCTTGCCCTTGCGCCATTCGATGAGGGCCGGCAGGAGATCGTTCTTCAGGAATTGCTTGTTTCCGATGAAGTTGTCGTCCACGAAGAAGATCTCGTCGCGCCAGCCGCAAGCGTAAAGGCTGTCGAGTTCAGCGATAACCTGCTGGGAGGTTTTGGTGCGCACACGATGGCCGAGCAGAGCCGTGACATTGCAGAAATCGCAGTTGAAGGGGCAGCCGCGAGAGAACTGGATGCTCATGCTGGCATATCGTCTGAGGTCAAGCAGTTCCCACATAGGCGGAGGCGTTTGCCGCACATCCGCGTGCTCGACGGACGAATAGATCCGCTCCGGGTTGCCTTGCGCCAGGTCTTTGAGAAAGGCCGGAAGCGTCAATTCGGCCTCGTTCAAGATGAAATGATCCACGGCCTCGAACTTCTCGTGTTCGATCTGGAACAGCGGACCGCCCGCCACGATCCGGCAGACCTGCCTCCTTGCATCGGGCAATAACCCGATGCGCAGATTCACGCTGGACAACCATGGCGCTGATGAACGCGCAGTCGGCCCAGGCCAGGTCCTTTTTCGTCAGACGCCGGACGTTGGTGTCCACGAGCCGTTGCGACCATTCCCGCGGCAGCATGGACGCCACGGTCAAAAGCCCCAGCGGCGGCAGCACCGCCCGCTTGCCCACGAACTCCAGCGCGTGCTTGAAGCTCCAAAACGTATCCGGGAACTCGGGGTAGATCAAAAGGACATTCATCCGAGATTCCTCCCTTCTCAGCAGTTACTTTCGCTGCATGGGCGTTACTCTGTCCGTCAGCGGCAAGACGCCGGCCATTTCTCCGATCACATTGACGAGTTCAGAACCAGAAGGAATGACGATTTTTGCGTTTCTGCTCAGGGATTTCTCAACGGCCTCGAGCTTTCGAAGAAGCTGTGCGTTGCCGGTAAAGAACTTGTCTGCCGCCTCGTTGACGAGCTTTATGGCCTCGGCCTCGCCCTCGGCCGCAAGAATCTTGGCCTGCTTGATCCCTTCGGCCTTCTTGATTTCCGCTCTCTTGACTCCATCTGCCTGCCGCTCCACCGCATCGGCAAAATCCAGGGCCGCGACCTTCTCATTTTCCGCCTTGACCACCTTGTTCATGGTCTCCTGGACGTCCTTGGGAGGGTCGATCTCCTTCAGCTCCGTCCGGACGATCTCCATTCCCCAGTGCTTGGTTTCCCTGGTCAACGTCTCCAGAAGTGAGGTGTTGATCTTGTCTCTCTCGCTGTTGGCCGATTTCAGCGTCAGCGTGCCGATGATGTTGCGTAGTGTGGTGCGGGCGAGGTTGACAATCTGAAACTGGTAGTTGTTGACATTGTATTGGCAACTCTTGACGCTGTCCTCGTCATCCTTGACCTTGAAATAGACCTGGGCATCCACGCTCGCATTGAGATTGTCGTTGGTGATGATCTCTTGTGGCTGGGCGTCCACCATCTGCTCCGTAGTGTTGATCTGAATCATCCTGTCAACAAGAGGAATGATCCAGTTGAAACCCGGTGCCGCAAAATGCCTGTACCTGCCGAGTCTCTCAATAAGGCCCCTGTGGGTGGGACGGACTACCCTTATGCCCGAGAGAAAAATGACCACCACCACCGCAACTACAACAAACACAGCAACCGTGATCGGATCCACAGGATCCCCCTTTCACCGCTCATCTTGCCGCACTGTCAAGGTTCGACGACATCAAGTGTGCCCTTGAACAAGGGCGCTCTGCGATTCCGGTCTTAGGGCGCTGTCGTTGCCAGTTCTTCGACCCTGTGAACCGTTGTCTCGATCGCGTCCGTACCCTGCAGGATACCGCTGGCTCCTTCCACTTCGTCAGCGGTTCCGTGAACGACCAGAAGAAACTTGTTCGCCTTGAGAGAGGTCTCATATTTGAGCACGCTGTCTTTGGGAATGCCAATGCTGTACAGTGCCGCGCCAACAGCGCTGATACCCCCGACAATGGCGGCCCCTTGCAGGGCACCGATGATCCACGATACGATCGGACCGCCTACAACGATCGGGCCGATTCCGGGAATGAAAAAGAAGGCCGACCCGAAGAGCAAGCCCCAGAAGCCGCCCCAGAATGCGCCCAGCTTGCCCCAGTACCTGATGCGGTCACCCGTGTTGTAGTATCCCACCACGTGCTCATCCGAGTGGTAGTCTTTGCCTACGAGGGACAGCTTCTTAATGTCAAAGCCGGCCTTCTGGAGTTCCTTGACGGCATGCTCGGCCCCTGTGTGGTCACTGAAAATCGCTACGGTCGAATTCTGCTTTGACATGATGTGCATCTCCTATTCACTGTCTTCACGTGTTTGGCTCAGGCCTCATCGGGAGCTTCCAGCGGGGAAGACTCCGTCAACCCTGTATGGTTCCCGTACAAGCCGGCATCGGATGTATGATACGCCATGGGCTGGCCCTTGTTTATGGGGTATAACCCTACCTTCCAGTAGGCCAGAAACTGACGTAAGGTCCATGTCCCGACAGTCTCAGTGCCCGCGAGGTGGTGGTCGATGTGCGGTTTGAAGGCACGCCTGTCTCTTATTGTACCCCTTGCCTCTTGAAGTCGATGTATCCGCGATCCACATCCGTGCGGATCAGTTGCACGCTGAGCCTGTGGCCGACGTCCATGCCTTCAAAACCCCTCACCAGTCTTCCTTCCACGGGCGGATGCAGAAGGCGGACCCACGTGCCTTTGTCGGATGCGCCGGTGACAACGGCATCGAACCGTTCTCCAGTTCTCGATTCGAGCAGCATTGCCGCTGCGGATTTCTCAACCTGTCGTTCGACCTTCTTCGCGGCGTCCTCTTCTTCGGTGCAGTGCTTTGCAAGCATCTCCAATTCTGCGGTCTCATAGGGCCGGGACCGTTCCGTCATCGCGGCTTTCAGCAACCGCTGTGTGATCAGATCGGGGTATCTGCGGTTGGGGGCTGTGGAGTGTGTGTAATCCCTGACCGCAAGACCAAAGTGCCCGGCGGCACTGCTTTCCGGAAGTTCGACGACGTATTCGCCGCTACCCAACAGCTTGATGACGCTGAGAGAGAGATCGGGAAAACGGAGAGAATCAGCGGTCTTTGCCGATACCAGGAACTGCTCCAGGGCCTTTGAGTCGGGCTCCTTGGGAAGCGTGAAGCCCCGCTCTGAGGCAAGCTCGATGATCCGGTCCCAGCGTTTGGGTGTGCGGACAATACGCCGCAGCGATGGGACATCTCTGGACGCAAGGTATCGTGCGGTAACGCCATTCGCGGCGATCATGAAGTCCTCAATGATGTCCTTGGCCCTGTCCCCTGTTTCGGCCGCGAAGTCCTTGAGCTCGTCTCCGTCAAACACCGGGCGTGCTTCTATCGTTTCGAGATGGAGTGCACCGTGCAGGTGCCGCATCGCTTTCAGTTTCTGGGCCGCGAGGTCCTGGAGTCGAAGGTTCTCGTCGAGACCGCGAACCATGCCAATCCCTTGCGGCCGCGGCCCGTTACCCTCCAGCCAGCCGGCAACGCTGTTGTAGGCAAGCTTTGCACGATTATGCACCACCGCTTGATAAAGGTCCGAACGCTGAAGCGATCCATTCGCGGCGAGAACCATTTCAACAACGATGGCCAGGCGGTCTGATTCGTAGTTGAGCGAGGTAAGATCGGTCGAGAGTTTCTCGGGCAGCATCGGAAACGTCTCGGCCACAGTGTAGACTGAAGTGGTGTTGTGCCGCGCGTGATCATCGAGGGTCGATCGCTTCTTGACAACCGCGTCTACATCGGCAATGGCGACAAGGACCTTTGTGGCCCCGTCGGGCATGGCTTCGGCGACGGTAAGCTGGTCCAGATCTCGCGAATCCTCGTTGTCGATGGAGCACCAGAGAAGGTCCCTGAGATCACGTGTCGATTCCTCAACTCGCTTCGCTGGCCCGTGGATTTTGTCGAGCTCGGCGAGTGCCTGGAGTGGAAAATCCGGAGCAAGTCCTCTTTCAAGCATCACCCGATGGGCAATTCTTTGCAGGATAGAGCGGTGTTGTCTGTCCCCCACATCCGTCATCTTACCACCTCCATGGAATGTCCTATCGTGATTTCTTGCTTCATGAATGCATGCTCCGCGTCACCGCCCTCATTCGCCAAACCTGCGAGTAAACCGGGTTTTCACCACCTGTGTCAGAATCGCATAGCCCAGCAGCATGATGACCAAAAACAGCCAGTACAGCGACGGGAGTGGGACAAAGCCGAGCGTGTTCGCCAGAGGTGAAACCGTCAGGGCGGCGCCGACCAGGACGATGATTGCGGAAGTGAGGATTAGCGGCCAACTCGCCCGGCTTTCGATCAACGGGATCTTGTTGGTGCGTATGACATGGATGATCAACGTCTGGGTGAAGAGCGACTCCACGAACCAGCCGGTGTGGAACAGAGCCGGGTTATGCCGGCAGTTGAAAACGTACAGCATCGTGAAGAACGTCACGTAATCAAAGATCGAGCTGATCGGCCCGATAAACAGAATAAATCGCAGGATATTGCCAATCGACCACTTGCGCGGCTTGGTCAGCCACTCGGCGTCCACCTCGTCAGTCGGGATGGTGGTCTGCGAGAAGTCGTACAGGAGGTTGTTGGTCAGCACCTGGATTGGCAGCATGGGCAGGAAAGGCAGGAATGCGCTGGCCCCCACGACACTGAACATGTTGCCGAAGTTCGAGCTGGCCGCCATCTTGATGTACTTGACAATGTTGCCGAACACCCGCCGGCCCTCCAGCACGCCCTGCTCCAGTACCAGCAGGCTTTTTTCCAGCAGGATGAGATCGGATGACTCCTTGGCGATGTCCACCGCGCTGTCCACCGAGATGCCCACATCGGCGGCCCTCAAGGCCGGGGCGTCGTTGATGCCGTCGCCCATGAACCCCAGCACATGGCCTTTACTCTGGAGCGCACGGATGATGTGTTCCTTGTGAGCCGGGGCCAGCCTGGCAAAGACGCTGGTCGCGCCGGCGGCTTCGGCCAATTCCGTCTCGCTCATCGTCTCGATCTGGGAGCCGAGCAGGAGATGCTCCACCGGTATGCCCACTTCCTTGCAGATGTAGGCGGTGATGATCTCATTATCCCCGGTCAGGACCTTGACGTCCACGTTCAGGCTGTGAAGCCGATTCAACGCCTCTGTAGCGGTGTCCTTGGGCGGGTCGAGGAAGGCCAGGAAACCCAACAGGATCAAGTCCGACTCATCCTGGACCGAGTACACCGGCTCATCAGACGAGCCCGGCATTTGCTTGTAAGCCAGGGCGATTACCCGAAAGCCCTGACCGCTCAGATCGTCCGCCAACTGCCGGCGCTTGGCGTCGTGCTCGGGCAGAACCTCGATGACTTCCCCTGTGACTTCCACCCGGGTACACAGGCTCATCACTTCATCCACCGCACCCTTGCAGATCAGCGTGTTCAACCCGGTTCTGTCTTCCACCACCACCGACATGCGCCGACGCACAAAGTCGAAAGGAATCTCGTCGATCTTGCGGTACTCCTGGTTCGCTTTCAGGCGTTCTTCCAGTTCCTCATGGGCGAGGACGGCCTCGTCGAGCAGGTTCTTCAACCCGGTATGGTGGTAGCTGTTCAGGTAGCCGTAGTGCAGCACCTTCTCGCTGGAGTCGCCGTGCGGGTCCAGGTACTTTTCGAGCACGATCTTGCCCTGGGTGAGGGTGCCGGTCTTGTCGGTGCACAGCACATCCATCGCCCCGAAGTTCTGGATGGCGTTCAGGCGTTTGACGATCACGCTCTTGCGCGCCATCGCGAGGGCGCCCTTGGACAAGTTGACGGTCACAATCATGGGCAGCATCTCGGGGGTCAGCCCGACTGCCACCGCCATGGCAAACAGGAAAGCTTCCAGCCAGTTGTGCTTGCCCAGCCCGTTGATCAGGAAGACAGCCGGGACCATTACGGCGATGAAGCGGATCATCAGCCAGGTGAACTTGTTCACGCCCTTGTCGAAGCTGGTGAGTTGGCGCTGCCCGACGATGCTGGCAGCCAGCGAGCCAAAGTAGGTGCGGCCTCCGGTTTGGATGACCACGGCAGTCGCGGATCCGCTCTCCACGTTGGAGCCCAGGAAGCAGATGTTGGGCAGATCGAGCGGATTCTGAACGTCTGCCGACGCCGGGGCGGCTTTCTTTTCCACGGGCAGGGCTTCGCCGGTGAGGGTCGCCTGATTCAGGAACAAGTCTTTGGCGGAAAGCACCCGTACATCAGCCGGCACCATATCACCCGCTGCCAGCCGGATGATATCGCCAGGCACTAACATCTTGAGCGATACTTCTTCCTCCTTACCGCCTCGCACCAATGCCGCCGTGCTGCTGACCATCGCTTTTAGCTTCTCGGCCGCGTTATCGGCACGCGTTTCCTGGAAGAAACGCAACACCACCCCCAGAACCACCATCACGAAAATGACCACCATGGCCTGCAGGTCACCGGTTAGAAATGAAAGCACGCCCAGCGCCAGGAGCAGGAGGACCAATGGATTCTTGGTGTTAGCCAAGAGGCGCATCACGGCAGATGGATGCTTCTCTCGGGCAATCTCGTTCATCCCGACCTGTTTCAAGCGAAAATCGGCTTGGGCCTCGCTCAGGCCGGTTAGTCGCGATCCAAGCTCCTGCAGGACGGTATCTGTATCGGCACGCGCATGTTCCAATAGCTGACGGGAATAATGCGTCCCGTTCCCGCCAAGGAGGTTGCCCGGGCGATGAGATGCGTTCAGGGTCTTCTTTGCAGCTTTCATTCACAGCTCTGCCGTGCTGAGAGTCTCTCCTTGCCCTAGCACTGCTTCGTCACCTTCTCACGCATACAGTCTTGACCTTCTCCTTAGCTGTACGTCCGAGCAAGCCTTGGGTGCTTATTCTCTTGCCTGCGTTGCCAGGAAGTTCTGGACGCCCATCTGATCGATTTGATCCACGTTCTCCTCGATCTTGTCCACGTGACCGTCTTCCTCCTTGAGGATCCCCTCCAGCATTTCTCGGGTCGCGTTATCGCCAACGTCAGTTGCTACGGAAATCGCCGCGTTGTAGTTCTTAATCGCCGTCATCTCGGCGGCCAGATCGTTGGCAAACTGCTTGGGAACGTCGGAACCGATACGGATCGTCTTCAGCTCGCTGACGACCGGCGTGCCCTCCAGGAACAGAATCCTTCCGATCAGCTTCTCCGCGTGCTTCATCTCATCGACGGCCCGCTTTTCGACGGCTTTATGCAGGCGGTCGTAGCCCCAGTTGGCACACATCTCGGAATGTACCATGTACTCGTTGATCGCCGTAAGCTCATCGCTCAAAAGCGCATTGAGCACGTCAATGATCTTCGTGTTACCTTTCATGTGAACCTCCTTAGAGTGTAACAGCCGATGTGCCTGATTGTCGATATTTGGCTTGCCTGCCGCGCGAAACATCGCAACGAGCGCGGTTGCACAGCCGCTTCTTACACGGGTCGTCGCCCATCAACGATCCCGATGAGCACCACGATAAGAACAAGTACCAGCAGGAGATGAATGAATCCTCCCACGGTGTGACCGCTCGCCAGCCCCAGCAGCCACAGGAATACCAGTATGGCGGCAGTCATTCAAAACACGGGATTCTCCTTTCAATCGGCCATGGTTCACCGCTGGCTGGCGCCTCCGTCACCAGCCGGCAGCGATCAGGGACCCTCCTTGTTCCTGGTTTCCTCCACGGTCATCTGGTTCTCCAGCCTTCTGTGTTTTCGCTGTTATGTTTTTCATAAACCAGGGTACGCCATGAGTCGGTCCTTTCCTATGGGGTGTAACCCTACCCGGGATTGTTGGTCTCGCTCCCCGGAAAGGGACCCGGCCGCCGGGAGAGTTCCACAGGCCGTGACACCGTGGTCCTGACGTAAGAGATGGAGGTTCAGCACCTGGTGGCTGGTCACGTTATTGCCCGCGACGAGGAGGGAAGGCTTGCGATGAGCTCATTCCGCGTTCTCCCCCTGGGCGGTCAGGCTGCGCTCGGCGCGAGACAGCCGGTCCTCTGCGCGTTGCGTGTCGCCTGCCTCCCGATACGCTTCGCCTGCTCGCCGCAAAGTGAGCGCCATGTCGCGATAGTGTCTCGCCTTTTGGAACAAGACCGCTGCACGGTCAAACGCCGCTGCGGCCTCGGCCGGATTCCCCTCCAGCAAGAAGATGTTTCCGGCGAGTCGTTCCCTGGCGGCCAGCAGTGCGGCATTGGTGATGTGATGCTTGTCCGCCTCGACCAGCGCGGCCCTGGCACTCGCCGGGTCGTCTTGCGCAGGCAATGGTCCCCTTCAGCAACGCCGCTTGAAAGCGATGGCTTTCGTCGGATGATGCCGACAGCACCTGGTCGACCAGCGACAGCGCCTGCTCCAGTTTGCCTTGCCGTTGAGCGACCGTTGCCTCCAACAGCAGCACGTCGGCGGGATTGCTTCCGCTGCGTTTGACCTCCGCCTTGGCCTCGGCGAGCGAGGCACTCGCCTGATCGAGTTGTCCCAGGATGATGTGGCAAAGCGCGAGGTTGTAGGCGGCGTTGCCGATCTCCGTGGCATCGTCCATAGCGATCGCCCGGTTCAGTGCTTTCCTGTAAAGATCGATGGCCTGGGCGGTCGCACCGTCTTCGAATGCGGCGCGGGCGAGGTGGCTGGTCCGCGAAAGTTCCTTGTCTTTAGGTGGCACAGTCGAAGTCGGCGAGGTGGCGCAGCCGACCAGCGTCAGAAGAGTCAGGGCGATGAAGAACCTTCTCATGGCACGACCTCACTGGGTGGGATGCGTGTGTTCGGTTGTCGCTGCTCGATGTACTTGCGGATCAGCCAATGTCTTTCGATCCCTTCGATCAGTCTCTCCAGCTCGTGCAACGTCTGCTGCGTCTGCAAAACCAGCCCGGGGAGATCCTTGGCCTCTACGGCAAGGGCCTCGCTAACCACAGACAGATCGGCGCCGGCGACCTGCACGTCTTTCAGAATGCCCTGGAGTTGATCCATGGATGCGTTGCCTTTGTCGAGGATGGTCTTCAACTCGTCCGCGATAGCGGGATCGGTCAGAAGCTTACCGGCTGTGCCTTTGCCCTGCTCGACCCCCGCGGCAAGACCGTCAACGCGGGCGATAAGTTGATCCAAGTGCTGCCGGGACTCGCCCAGATCCGTGCCCAGCCTCGTCCACGCGCCCGCGCCGGTGCTCAGGTTCTCACCGAGCGTGGTCCATGTGTCGAGGCCCACGCTCAGTCTCTCCAAAACAGGCAACACGGCACGGCGGGCTTCCTCAATCGTAGCTTCCAACGTGCCTGGCAACTCCTTGCAGACGATGGAGGCGTTCTTCTTGGGCAAAGGCTGGCCCTCGCCACGCGTGATGTCAAAATACGCATCGCCCGCCACGCCGAATTTCTTCTTGACGACCGCAAACGAATCCTCGCGCACGAATCGGAAGAAGTCGCTACGAATGCTGGTCCGGGCTTCCATGCGACCGGTCGCAGCGACAACGACATCGGAAACCGTTCCCACGAGCGTGCCCAGGAAGTACACTTCCGAGCCCTGCCGGATGCCCGCTGCACCCGCCTCGGGCAGAACGATCCGCAGCGTGACGGTGCGTCTGAACCATCGCTGGTTGTATGCCGTCCACACGATGGCGGCGATCAGCACCAACACGACGAGGATGACGAATGTACCGGTGATCTCGTTCACGTGCCGAAATTTGAAACGCTGTTTCATCAGGTCGCCTCTTCTACCTCTTCGATCATGCCCATCGGCGAGCCGAGCATTCGCCACCGCGAGGTCGCGTGCAGAGCGGGATTGTTCCAAACCTGGAGTTCATTCGTCGTCCATAACACCGCTGCACCCCGTTCGCGAGCCTCGCGAACCGTGCTGATCAGTGGCGCGATGACATCAGCGTAGATCCCGACCGTGGGGTTTTCAAGGAGAATCAGGATGGGCGCGCCGAGAAACGCGCGCACATAGGCGGCCTTTTGCAGGTCCTGCCATCGCGCGTTCGAGGGCCGATCGCGCGGCAACCCCGGCAGGCCGAAGACTCGGCACAGATCGGTCGCCTCCTGCTCGATCTCCTGGACGGGGCGGCGCGTGTGATGCCGCTGCGCCAGCGTGATGTTCTGATCCACGTTGAGACCACTGAGCCAGCTTCCCCCCTCGAACACGCGCCCGATCTTGCCGCGCTGTGCGGCCGCGCGGTCCGCCGCCATCGTTTGCCAGTCTTCGCCGAGGAACGCGACCGTTCCCTGCACTGGCGCGACTAACCCCTCGGCGACGTCCGCCAGCGGGATGCGGACTTCTTCCGTCTCCCACAACACCACGGTCAGATCGCCGGGCGCGAGAGATAAATTCAGGCTGGAGATGCCCGATTCGTCCTCGAGGTCCGCCGCGATCGTCACGTCGTGGAATCTCAGGATGTCGATCGGTTCGTTCATCATCCGATATACGTCAAGAGTGACACCACCGTGGAAATCACAAACAATCCAGCAACGGAGCGCACGGCGCACGTTGCGCAGCCTGCGGAACTTCGGTCAGCGACCCGTCGACGCCCAGCCCGCCGATGCAACACGACGCGCTGGCAAACAGGCCGGGCAGAATGCTCTTGCTGAGGATGGCGAGCACGTCTTTGGGATGAACTGCGTGCGACACGGTGTCCGCAAATAACGGCAAATCACGGCTGCCTTGCCCCACCGTCGCCCCGAACAAATACCCGCTCGCAAGCGCGACCAGAATAAAGACGATCGTCAGGCAAAACGTGGACACGGCTGCGCCCAGCACTCGCGGCATGACGAGATAGAGGAACGGCGAGATTCCCTGCGCCTCGAGCACGTGAACCCGCCCGCCGATCTTCATGATTCCCAATTCCGTCGCCATCACACTGCCGCTGCGAACGATCACCACGAGGCTGATCAGCACCGGGCCGAGTTCGCGGGCCACAACGGCCACTAGCAGCGGCCCGAGCATTTGTGACTGTCCCACCTCCCCGACCCAGAACACCAGTTGCACCACCACCGTGATTCCGACAAAGACCGCCACCCCGCCAACAAACCCGACCGCCTCAACGCCGATCGCCACGATCTGCCGCACAAACGCTCGTCGCACCGTGCGCACCCAATATCGCGGCCGAACACAAACGTAGAGCACGGTTCCAATCACCGCCGCCGCATGGCGCAGCTCATCCCACTGCGCCCAAGCCATCTCCCCTAATTCGCCAATCACACGCATCAGTGTTCTCTGAAACCCACTCACCACTTCGGTTAGCCCTGCGAACATAGTGTGCATCTCAGTTCACAATCACCTGCTCGCCGTAAAGCCGAATAGGATAGTCACTTGTTTCCTAAGCGTCCGTGCGGTTTCGACCTGCTGGTCGATTCCTGGGTTTTCCATGAGACATACGCTACGCCATCGGATGGCTGTTCTCCATAAGGTAAAACCCTACCCGGTACTATCGGGTGAGTCGGGTTTCACCCTATAGACAGATGGAGACAAAAGTCAGATAATGCCAGCGTATTCGTGGCTCGCCAACAGAGGGTCGGGCATCCCTGACGGCGGGACAAAACCGGATGCTTGCCCAGACGGTAGCGCGTAGATTCGGGGTGGCTTATGGAAACCAAGATGACCGGCTTGTCGCGACGATATCAGGTAGCACTGCAAGAACACCTCGAACGAGAGCCGCGGGCGAGCCCGCAGTCCGCCGATAGGCTGGGACGCCAAGCCCTGACCATGGGGCTGGAGACACTGGACCTGGCCAGGATCCACGAGCAAGCGATAATTGCACTGGTGTCGCCGAGCAACTCCTCCGGAACCAGAGACGGCGTGGTCAAACGGGCGCAGGCTTTCTTTATCAAGGCAGTCACGCCGATTGAGAAGACTCATCAGATCACGATGGAGGCCAACGTCCGCCTGAATGAACTGAACCGGACGCTACGCCAGCGTACCGTGGAGTTGGCTGCTGCAAATCGGCAGTTGAAACAGGAAATCATCCGGCGCCATGCCGTAGAGAAAGCCCTCAGGAAAAGTGAGCAGCACTCCAGCCAGCTCTTGGAGCAGTCGCGTCGTATGGAGGAGCATCTGCGGCATCTGTCCCGCCAGATTCTGTCTGCCCAGGAGGAAGAACGAAGGAGGATCAGCCGCGAGCTTCATGATGAAGTTGCGCAGGTCTTGACGGGAGTCAATCTCCATCTGGCGACGTTGAAAAAGGAGGTTACGGCCAACACGAAAGACGTCAAGAAGAAGATCGCCCGCACGCAGAGGCTGGTGGAGAAGTCGGTGAACATCGTGCATCGGTTTGCCGGCCAATTGCGCCCGCCGGCGCTGGACGACCTGGGGCTGATTCCCGCCCTCCATTCGTATATGAAGGACTTTGCGAGACAGATGGGCATCCCCATTCAGTTCACGAGCTTTACTCGCGGCAGGACTGAACAATTGGACAGCGTCAAGCGAACGGTGCTCTATCGCGTCGCCCAGGAAGCGCTCGCCAACGTCGCCAGGCATGCGCAAGCCACTCTGGTGAAAGTGAGCATCCAAAAACTCCGGGATGCCATTCGCATGGAAATCAAAGACAACGGCAAATCCTTTCAGGTGCAAGGTGTATTGCCCACCAGAAGGAACAAAGGTCTGGGGCTGCTCGGCATGCGCGAGCGAGTGGAGATGGTCGGCGGCCGCTTTGCCGTCGAATCCTCACCCGGCAAAGGCACCACGATCCGAGCGGAGATTCCGTTCGCCAACGGTACACGGGATTAGACTTCTCATGGATTCTACAGGGCCGGTTTCTATGGAGCAGATTACCGTCTTGCTGGCTGACGATCACATGATCGTCCGAGAGGGGATTCGGGCATTACTGAAGGCCGAAGGGGATATCGAGGTGGTCGGCGAGGCGGAAACCGGCCGTCAAGCGATTCAACTGGTCAAGAGACTTCGCCCCGCCGTGGTCCTCATGGACATCGCGATGCCGCTGCTCAATGGTCTGGAAGCCACCCGGCGAATTCTGAAGGCCGTCCCCGCCACCAGGGTGCTCATACTCTCCGCGCATGGTGATGACGAGTACATCCGGCAAGTAGTCATGTTGGGTGCGGCGGGATATCTGATCAAACAAACGTCCGCCGATCTCCTGTCCCGGGCGATCCGGGAAGTCCAAAAGGGAAACACATTCTTCAGTCCCTCCATTGCCAATCGACTGCACAGTCTTTCTTTGGAATTGCCAGATGGGCGTGGAGCGATCAAGAAGAAAACAATTGCCTTGAGTTCGCGCGAAGCGGAGGTGCTGCAACTGATTGCTGAAGGCCAAGCCAACAAACAAGTCGCAAGGGAACTTGGCATCAGCGTCAAGACGGTGGAGAAGCATCGGCAGCATCTCATGAGCAAGTTGGACCTCCACGACACCGCGGGGCTCACGCGCTACGCCATCGCGGCGGGGATCATCGAAAGCCCCGTCCAGGTGACCATCATCTAACGACTCTCCGCCATCTTCCGCGTTGCCACCCGGCGATGTGACTTCTCACGGTTCTGGGACCGGCCGTCATGACGAGATAACCTCACCCTTTCGGTGTGGCCTCGGGCGTGGGATTTGGCTTTCTGTAGTGATACTTTTCCCTTCGAATCCGCTCATTCCAGATCGCCTTGGCCTGTTCTTCCGAGCCGCTGAACGGCTTGTTCGTGCCTCGCGACTTACGGTATGCATCGTTCATCATGTTCGACACCTGCTTTGACACATATGGCATGCTCTGGGTATAGTGGGTTGTCGTCAGATGGCATGGTTCATCCTCACGAGCCAGAGACAACAGCGAGTCATAAAGGCATGACCAACCGAGACTTAGACACTGAAACGGCCCGCCTGGCACCGCCTGTCATTAACAAAAGGCAAATGCGTCCGGAGGGACTTGAACCCCCAACCATCGGTTCCGAAGACCGATGCTCTATCCAATTGAGCTACGGACGCAATACCCGACTCTGAACGCAAATCACGTTCTGATCAACTCCTGCTTACCCTACACGAAACCAGCCGGGATTGCAAGAAGATCACAAAGCAATCTCCTTGATCTTGATGCCGCCGGAGGTGAAAATCCCGGGGAAATCTGGAAGACCCTGGAGATCGGCCG
Organism: Sedimentisphaerales bacterium; assembly: GCA_963708075.1. GTDB lineage: Bacteria > Planctomycetota > Phycisphaerae > Sedimentisphaerales > Anaerobacaceae > PLanc-01. The sequence goes on along the minus strand of OY970194.1, from coordinate 65,993 downwards.
GACAGATGGACGGCTTGAGCATTGTTGGAACGGGATTAACGAATGAATGGAGGGCAAATGAGAATGTACGCCTGGAGCAGGCTTTTGGTGGTTTCCGTAATGATGCCGGCGGGTATTTGCGTCAGTGCCCGAGGCGACCTTCCGACCGACTGGATCGATCCGAATACGGGACATCGCGTTATCCGGCTGTCGCGCGAGGACGGCAGCCAGAGTTCCTACTTCCATCAGAATGAGTTCACCCCCGACGGCAGGAAGCTGGTCTTCACCTCGCCGACGGGCCTGTACACGGTGGACCTGCAGACGCACGCGATCGAGCAGATCCGATCCGGGCGAACCGGTTTGATCTGCATCGGCCGTAAGACGGGCCGGGCCTATTACCTGTCGAGAGGCGACCAGGGTGCGGCGATCTGGGCTGTCGACCCGAATGCGAGAGAAGACAAGAAGGTTGTCGATGTCCCCCAGGGGCTGTCGATTGCCAATATCAACTGCAATGAGACGTTGGCGGGCGGCACGTTCGACCGGCGGCGGCCGCAGGGATTCGGCGGTCCACGCGACCGGCCGGACGCGGCGGCCTCCGGGACATCGGGCGGTTCAGAAGCCGACCGACGCGCTGAACGCGGGGGCTTGCGCGAATCGCAGCGGCCGGGCTTCGGAACACCCAACAAAGATCGCGATATGGAACTGGTCACGCTCGATCTGAAGACCGGCGAAGTCAACAAGTTCAACCGGAGCCATGCCTGGCTGAACCACGTGCAATTTTCGCCGACCGATCCGCATCAGATGCTATTCTGTCACGAGGGGACCTGGCAACTCATGGACCGGACCTGGATCATCCGCGCGGACGACACGGGACTGACCAACGTCCATCCGCGAACAATGAACATGGAAATCAACGGGCACGAGTTCTTCAGCCCGGACGGCAAGTGCATCCTGTACGACCTGCAGACGCCTCGCAGTCGCGTCTTCTGGCTCGCATCCTACAACATCGAGAGCAAGACGCGGACGTGGTACAACCTCAGGCAGAATGAGTGGTCGGTGCATTTCAACATCTCCCCCGACCAGAAGCTCTTCTGCGGCGATGGCGGCGGGCCGCACAGCGTCGCCGCGCCGGACAACGGTCAGTGGGTCTACCTCTTCCGCCCGCACGTGATCCCGCCGGTGACCGGCGGCGCCAGTGACCCGGCGACTCTGATCCAGAGCGGACATTTCGAGGCGGAGAAGCTCGTCAACCTGGCCAGGCACGACTATTCGCTGGAGCCGAACTGCCAGTTCACACCTGACGGCAAATGGATCGTCTTTCGCTCGAACATGCTCGGCCCGACGCACGTGTTCAAGGTCGAGGTGGCAAAGGTCGGACAGTAGACGGCACGAGAGCCCCCAGCCCTGCCTTCAGCGGAAACCAAAGTCAGCTCTCGCCAAGCGCTGAGGATACGCACGAATTACGCGTTCCAGCCCAGCGTTGTTATGCGGCTTGGCGAGACATTGAATGGCTTTTTCCCCCATGATTCTCGTCTTGCTCACATAAGAGGACGAGTAATGCAGTGGTGACGCCATAAGGCGCCGATACCCACGGCGTTTGAGTTCTTTGCAGCCTGCGGTCAACGTCAGGGCGGCATCGGCAAAGCCTTCGCCGTGCCGATGCCACCCCGCGCGTCATAGAGTCTCAACCACTAAAAGCGTGGTGCCTCATTCAATCGATGTCTCGGCCTCTTTCTTCAGAGGCGTGGTCCAGAGATAGACGGTGTGTTCAGCACCGTTCTCCGAGGTCACTTCAACAACCTGATCGGGCTTGACGCCATGCATGTCAAAGTCGTGCGAAACGATTCTGCAGCCGGGCTTGAGCTTCTCCAGTTGCGGGATCAACTTCACGTTCAGGCTCGGCAGCAGATAGAGCGTGACGACGTTGGCCGGGCTCAGGTCCAGGGTGAAGATGTCTTTCTGCTGGATAGTGGCGAGATTGCCGACGCCGCTCTTCTCGACGTTCTCCTTCGATTCCTGGATTCGCTGGGGATCGACGTCGAAGCCGTAGGCCTTGCAGCCCAGCTTCGCGGCCGCCACCACGATTCGGCCGTCCCCGCAGCCGAGGTCATAGACCACGTCGTCCTTGGTCACCTGAGCCAGTTCCAGCATCTTTGCAACCACTTCGTGGGGCGTGGGGACGAAGATCACGTCCGGATGCTTTGTCTCTGCCACTGGTTCAGCGGTGGCCTCGGTCGCCACAGTCTGAGGTGCGGGCGAGGTGGTCGCCGGCGTCTCCTTGCTGACCGGTGATGACACTGGTTGACTAGCGGCGCTGCCGGTAGCGCTGTTCGCCGGCGCGGCGGATGGCGAACTCTGGCTCGCCGCCTTCTCCGATGGTGCTTTGTCCGGAGCACACCCCGCAATAATGAGGCAGACCACAGCCAAAATGCACTTCACATCCTTGATACTCATAGCAATCCCAATCCTTTCCGAAATCCCTATGTATCGCTCAGTCGCCACAATGCAGACCGGCGACAGTTTAATCACTCTGTTTGCAGCTCTTTCTTCAGGGGGGTGGTCCAGAGGTAGACCGTGTGCTCGGCGCCGTTCGCGGAGGTCACCTCGACGACCTGATCGGGCTTGACGCCCCGCATATCAAAGTCGTGCGAGACGATCCTGGAGCCGGGTTTGAGTCTCTCCAACTGCGGGATCAGCTTCACGTTCAGGCTCGGCAGCAGGTACAGCGTGACGACGTTCACCTTGCTCAGGTCCAGTGTAAAGATGTCCTTCTGCACGATGGTGACCAGGTCGCCGACGCCACTCTTCTGGACGTTCTCGTTGGAGTCCTTGATGCGTCGCGGGTCCACGTCGAAACCAAATGCCTTGCAGCCATAATTCTTGGCCGCAGTGACTACGATCCGGCCGTCCCCGCAACCCAGATCATACACCAGGTCGTCTTTGGTCACCTGGGCCATCTCCAGCATCTTATCGACGACTTCCTGGGGCGTGGGGACATATACGACGTCCGGCCTCTTCGGGGGCTCTTGCGGTTTCGGCGCTGCCTGCGCAGGTTTGGCCGGACCGAGTTTCGCGGCGGCGCGGCTGTCCGCTTTCGTCAGCGAAATACCATCCAGGCGAGGCTGCATGGCAGCAAAGTCCGCCCCAAACGCTTCAAGAATCGTCGGGGTAACGTCCTGCCGTCGCCCATCGCGGGCAACAGCCTTGTTGTTCGTAGCCAGGAACACATATGGCGCAAATTTGTGGGTCTTCCCATCCTCATCGAAGCCATGATCGGCCGTCACATAGACCTGAGTCTTGTCGGCCAGCCCCAGCTCTCTGATCTTGTCCATGATCTTGCCGGTCCAAAGATCGTTGGAGATCAAGGCGTCGTTGTATTCCCTGGAGTTCTCGCCGTTCTTGTGGCCGGCATGGTCCACTTCTGCAAAGTGCACGAAGAAAACGAAGGGCTTGTCCTTGTACTTGTCCAGGAGCTCGATCGCTCGCGTGCCGACCTTCTGGTCCTCCATCAGTCCGAATTCCCAGACTTCCAGCGCGTTGTGCATCTCATAGTACGGTGAGCCGGGGGTGACGCGATACTTCACGCCGTTCTCTTCAACAATCTTGCCTGCGGGTTTCTTGCCGGCGCCCGGCTGCTGGTTCTTCTTCTTGGCGGCCTTCTTCTTTTGATTTTGATTTTCTCCGTTGTTGGCCTGTTGTTTCTGCTCCTCATCCAGCCGGATCTTCTTGGGAGGATCGATCTCGCCGCAGTGCTGTTTCTTGCCGATGACCGCCACGGTGACGAAGTCGTCCGTCCCGAACTGCTTCTCCAGGCGTTCAAAGACGCTCAGTCCCTTCGGGACAGGCTGGTACCTGCCGTTGCTGTACACGCCCGTGACTTCGGGGTAGTACCCAGTGAGGATCTGAGACCAGCCGGCCTTCGTATCCGTAGTCCCTTCCACGTCGATCTTGACGTACTTGCCCTGATCGATCAGCTTTTTGAGGTTGGGCAGCTCGTTTCGACCGAGGCACTGATCCACGTGCTCCCTCTGGGCCCCGTCCCAGCCGATGAGAATCACGTTGCGCGGATGTTCGGCGGCCGACCAGACAGGCGAGACAAGAGCCGTGACGACCGCGACTGCACAGACGACCAACACTCTCCTTCGCATAGACAACCCTCTCAAGAAAAACGACGCTTTACCCCTATCCTGGAGCGGCCACACCCGCTCTCCACACACTCCTTTATTGTCCCACCTTCCGGAGAAAAAGCCATAACATTTCCGCTCTCCCGCCATCGTCCCGTGGATGCAATAGATGGACGCATTGGCGGCCTATTCTATTGCACCGGCCGGAGGAAGTCACTGATCCCTGACACTGATCTGCCCCGCTTCAGGCACCTGCCGGTTCACAGACGGCCAATGTGCGGTATAATCCTCCCTGGCCGCAATCACGTATTTCGGTCTGTTGAGGAGAGATAACGTGGACATGCACCCAAATTGCACTGCCACCCTCGTGCTGTTGCTCGTATGTTGCTCTCTGTGCAGCACTTACGGCTGGGGCATCCAAGGTGCCCCACGGAGCTTGGAAGGCGATTTTGGCCGCATTCCAGCCGGATTCCGCGAGTGCGAGGTCATCCTGGAACCTGATCGGGACAAGCCGGAATGGTGGGCCGGGGCCCCCTCCGTAGCCCGGGACAAGACGGGCACATTCTGGCTGGCTTGCCGGATACGAACCGCGGACTGCCCACCCAACTCACGGATCTCGTGCCGAGATACCTGGTGCAGGTGCCGCAGGACCCATTCGACGGCCAGGCGATTCGATACAGAAGACTTAAGAAAGGCTACGTCGTCTACAGCATCGGCAGAGACCTGAGAGATAACAACGGTCAGGAACGAGCCCGGAGCCCGGGAGGCCGGCCGGAGCCGGACTACGATATCACGTTCATTGTGGAGCGAGAGCAGCGACCCGATGCGAATTGAGTGATTGTCCTTGCACCGAATGCGGCCTCTTCTTACTCTGTCTGCATCGGGTCGGCAGGAATGCCAGACGGCGACAGTCACTGCCATGCTCCGTCATGAACAGACCCTGCCGGCACCGAGTAGACATTGGTAGATGGTGTGGTGTGATTGCATGGATTCCGTAAGAACGGCGGTGAATTCGTGGATAGTGAGCAACTGCAATACGATATCAGTGAGTTGAACCATCTCTTCCGGGATAGCGCCAGCATTGAGAACCCTTCTGGACAAGGCGGTCGAGATGGTGGCCCAGCGCACGGGGTCGGCCGTCTGCTCGATTTACCTCTACGACCCGCAGGAGCAGGAACTGGTTCTCCGGGCCACCAAGGGCCTGAACCCGGAATCTGTCGGCCGGGTACGGCTGAAACTGGGCCAGGGGCTTACCGGGCTGGCACTGAAGGAGATGCGCCCGGTCTGCGGAACCGATGCCAGCCACAACCCCAACTACAAGTATTTTCCAGGGATCTTTGAAGAGCGCTACGACGCCTTTCTGGCCGTGCCCATCACGCGGGGCGTCTCCAGGTTGGGCGTCCTCGTCCTCCAGCGCAGTACCGGGCAGAGCTTCTGCGCCGAGGACATCACCGCCCTCGAGACGGTCGCTTCCCAGTTGGCCAACATCATCGAGAATGCTCAGTTTCTCCTCGGCATGCACGAGCCGCATCGGGAAATCGTCAAAAGCGTGCCGGACGAGCTCCGGTTCATCAAAGGCAAAGCAGCCTCCGAGGGGTTCGCCTACGCCCCGAGCATGATCCTCGCCAGGGAGAACACCCTGACGCTCTTCCTGCACCATGACACTGGCAAGACCTGCACGCTGGAGGATTTCCGCCATGCCGTGGCCGCCACAGAGAGCCAGCTTGAAGAGCTGCAGGAGCAGGTGGAGCACAAGCTCTCCGACGCCGCCTCGCTGATTTTTGCCGCCCATCTGATGATCCTCAAAGACAAGGAGTTCATTGGTAAAATTACGGAGCGGATCGAAAGCGGCGTGAATGCTCCGGCGGCGGTCGCCGGCGTGGCAGCAGACTACATGAGAGGCTTCCTCGCCAGCAACAACGCGTACATGCGGGAGAAGATCAACGACATCGAGGACCTGGCCGTGCGGCTCATCAACAATCTCGTCAGGGAGGGCGAGGAGGTGAGCGTCTATAAGGACCATATCATTATCACCCAGGGGCTGTTCCCTTCCGACCTGCTCAAGCTCTCCTCCGAAGGCGCCAAAGCGATCGTCCTCGTCGGCGGCGGCGTCACCGCGCACATCTCGATCCTGGCCCGCTCGCTCGATGTACCCATGGTCATTGTGAACACCCATGAGCTGCTCGACCTGCCCGACGGTACGCCGGTCCTGGTCGATGCGGAGGTGGGCAACGTCTTCATCGACCCGGACGACAGCATCCTGGAGCGATTCGGGGCCCAGCAGAGGGCCCGCTTGACGTTGGACGAGCAGAAACGCATGATGAAGCCCTTCTCGGCGACCACCGATGGCTACCGCGTGCAGCTTATGGCCAACATCAACTTGCTGTCCGATCTGAGAGTGGCCTGCGAGCTCAACTGCGACGGCGTGGGCCTCTACCGCACCGAATTCCCGTTCCTCATCCGAACGACGTTCCCCACGGAAGCGGAGCAGTACATCATTTATCGCAAGCTCGTCGAGGCCATGCAGGACAAGCCCGTGACCTTCCGCACGCTTGACGCCGGCGGCGACAAGATCCTGTCCTACTATCACGACATCCAGGAACAGAACCCGGCGCTGGGCATGCGATCCATCCGCTTCTCGCTCCGCAATAAGACGATCTTCCTTGAGCAGCTCCGGGCCATTCTGCGAGCCGGCGTCGGCGCCGACCTGCGCATCATGTTCCCGATGATCTCATCCGTGGACGAGTTCCAGCAGGCCCGTGAGGCCGTTTCTGAGGCCATCGAACAACTCGAAAAACAGGGCATCGAGCATCACGAGAAGCCGAGGCTCGGGATGATGGTGGAGCTGCCATCCGTGATTGATCTCATCAGTGACTTTGCGCGTGAGGTGGAGTTCTTCTCGATTGGCACAAACGATTTCATTCAGTTCATGCTGGGCGTGGACCGGACCAATGAGAGCGTGGCGGATTTCTACCTGCCGCACCATCCTGCCGTGCTCCGCGCCCTGAACAGAATCGTACATGGTGTTGTCGAGCACGGCCGAGAGGTCTCCATCTGTGGCGATATGGCCCATCAGCCGGAGTATATCCCCTTCCTGCTCGGCATTGGCGTGCGGGCTTTCAGCGTGGACCCGATCTACCTGCTGCGGACTCAGCAGGTGATCACGACAACATCGCTGGGCTACGCGCAATCCCTCGCCCGATCTGTGCTCGCGCAAAGCCGCATCAGCGATATCGTCGCCCTTCTGCAAACGCAGACGACGGCCGGCGAGAGGAAAAGTTGATTACGGCATCGTGTGGCCTACTTGGCCTCGATGTCGTAACACATCAGGACATCACCGTGGCGGATGTAGAGGCGTCCGTCGCTGATCGCGGGATGGGCCCAGTGCTCGCCGCCTCCCTTTTTGATCTGGAACGAGCCGGCCAGCTCATAGCCGTCCGGCTTGATCTTGATCAGCCCGACCTTGCCGTTCTCGCCGTAGCCGTAGAGCATCCCATCCACGTAGATCACCGAGCCCTTGCCGACGAGCTTGTCTGAGAACGCCACTTTGCCGGTCGCCAGATCGAGGCAGATCCACTCCCCCTTCGTGCTGGACCCATGAACTTTCCCATCCACGAGAACCGCCCCGCCGTGATGGATGTCCAGGGACTTCTCCGTCCACTTCTGTTCCGCACGCGTCCCGTCAGCCGAGAGAGCAAAGCCGACGCTGCCATGCCGATAGCCGTTGCTGACGAATACCATGCCGTCCTTGTGGAGCGGACTGACGGCCTGGATGTCATAGCTGACCTGGTGAGGAATCGTCCAGTACACCTGCCCCGTGTTTGCGTCGATGCCGGTGAAGGCCTTCTCCACCAGGGTGAGAATGAGGCGTTTTCCTCCTCGCTCCACGAGCATGGGCGAGCAGTAAGCGGAAAGTTGGCTGAGCCCCTTGGAGGTCCAGAGGGTCTCGCCGGTCGTCTTGTTGAGGGCGACCACCGTCGCATCCTTGCCGCCCGGCGTGCAAATAGCCTTCTCGCCGTCGATCAGCACGGATTCGGCGATCCCCCAGCGGATATTCCGGCCGCCGAACTTCTCCAAGGTATCCACGTACCAGATCCGCTTGCCGTCGGCGGCGTTGTAGCAGGCGATGCGACCTTGCCCGCTCATGATGAACAGGCGGTCGCCGTCGATTGTCGGGGTCGTACGGGTGCCCGGGGAGTTTCCCGCCTTATCCCATTCCGGGCCATAATTGACCTTGTATTTGACCTTGCCCTGAGGATCGACGGCAAATAAATAGCCTTGGCCCTCGATCATCCCGCATGTGTAAACCACGCCATCCGCGGCGGCGACCGAGGAGTACCCCGTCCCCAGCCCCCCGCAGGACCATAGCTCCGCCGGCCCGCCATCCGGCCACTGCTTCATCAGCCCCGTTTCGGCCGACGTTCCATCGCGGCCGGGCGCCCGGAACTGCGGCCAAACCGCTGCTTGTACGGCGGAAACCCCGGCCAGAACAGTGGAAAGGATGACCAGGGCTCTTTTTGAAGGCTGCATGGGCAATCGCTCCTCCAATGGATTTTGATGATGGTCTATCACAGCGGATCAGGCTTTATGAGTCCCCGGCTTACGCTTCTTGTGGCCCGATTTCAGGGCACGCTGCCGGTTTATCACCTGGCGCCCGCCCTTGGTCTGCCTGCGACTGCGAAATCCCTGGCTTCTTTTCTTCTTCCGATTGCTATTGCGATAGTTCTCTACCATACTTTCCTTTCGTCTTCTCTCATACACCGCGTCGCGCCTCATGCACGACGCATCCGGCACCACGCAACACCTATTGCACCCTATGCACGACAAAGCTCCAGAGCATACCAAACCCGCTGTCAGTTTTCAACGTCTTTTCGACCGATCCTCCACGGGGGATGCGGCCGGCATTCGGTGGCGGGTTCGGATTCCGCCCGACAGAAGAGCGCACCGCAGTCTTCTTTCGCCCCTGCGGGGCTTTGGGATGTGATGGGCTACCGGTACCCACCGTTGAAACGGTGGGCTATTGTCGATCGCCCCTGTGGGGCGGATGGGCCGACGCAAGAGGACTGGGGCGCCGTCCAAGCCCGCGGGGCGATAGAGAATAGCCCAGCGATTTATCGCTGGGGAACCTGGGCCAAGGATAGAAGCCAGTCCCGTGAGGGACGAAAGAGGCGTGGTCCGCGCTGCACGCCGCCACTGTATTCCGACCGCATCCCCACGGGGGTGTACGACAAGACTGTGCGGGTGGCAGCGGTAAGCGTAGCCTGCGGAGCTTGCCGATGGTGCTCCGCTGTGTGGAAGCCATCATATCGAGGCAGTCTATTCGGTCGGCCAATCCATTGGACGAATGGGTGGGTCGGTGGGAGGAACGTCCGCATCATAGCCTGATCCGCCCCGTCTTCCATCCCGGCCAAGGCCCCTGACCACAAACAGCTTGCCGCTGTTGGGCTTCAACTCAGACACGAAGTCGCGCCCCCAGTCATCGGGGTCGGTTGACTCCCCTGCACGTGTGACGGTTCCACGGGCTTCGGCGCCGGCGGCTTGACCTTCACCTCGTCTTTGAATCTGACCTCGGGCATCGGTCTGCCGAGTCTTTTGCAGGTTTCCTCCAACTCGCGCCGGAAGGCCTCCGGCTTCATGAACTCGACGTGCGAGTCCAGGAACAGGACATTTATGCCGTCCTGACAAAAGGCAGGGTTTTCATATGCGACGATGCTGCCGGGGTACATCGCGATGGTTTGACCGGGAATGTAGATGTAACTGGGCCCATCGAAGCCTTTCGGCTTACGTTTTGACTCCAGACACTCTGAGGGCAGTTCCGCCTTATCGACAAGCGTTTGCAGGTCCGGCGGCAGCTTATCGTCGTAGTCATTGGCATAGATCAGACATGCCTTGCCAATGCTTGAGAGATTCGTCCCGGAGGTCATGCGATAGGACAATTGCCGGACCCGCGCCAGCGCCGGCATCAGGATTCCCACGCCCAGGGCAGCACCGCCCACCGACATCTGGCTGGGTTCGATGCCCGATCCGCGGTAATGCCAGCGAAGCCCCTCGGGACTGACGTACCAGTAGCCGCAGGATGGACTCAAATCCTTGGAAATCTCCGTTATCGATGGCAGCATGACGGGCAGCTTGACGCCCTCCTGCATGGCGGCCATGGTCAGCATGGGCCAGACCTGCTGAAGCTGCATCATCGTCTGGTCCAATTGGACCCGCGAATCCGTGTAGACCAGGCTCACGAGGCCCTTGGGCAGCCCCGCCGCGGCTTTCTTGTAGCCGTCGGTGTCCAAGAGCGATTTTGTGTCCGGACCCTTCGATACAAGCTGCTTGACGCCCATGTCACACAGTTCCCTGTTGGAGCCGATGACAACGTGATCGTTCGCGACCGACCAGGTCGGCATGATGCTCATCATGGCAAGCGGCGCCACCGTCCAAGCATGCACGACCCGCCCATCGTCGCGGGTCTGCGAGCTGATCTGCAGCATGCCCTGGCTCTTCGCGCCCGCGAAGTCACCAAGGGCTGTCATTGCCTTCTCGAATTGCTGGGCCTCCTTCAGCTTGGCGACAACTACGAATCCTCCCCTCGGCGCCTCGGGCATCGCGCCGGCGGGAAGCGTATAGAACACTGCCGGCCCGGCCAGCGAGTTCAGAAGACCGTCGCGAATCTGGACCTTGGCCGTGGACTCGAAGGCCGCAATGCCTTTCTGGATCTCAGGATAGCCCTCGTCGGGAGAAGCCGTTTTCACGGTATTGATGAGCATGTCGTACAAGCCCGCGATATCGGTGTTGACTGCGGTGACGGCCACGGCCCGCGTATCCACGGCGGCAAGCCACGATGGATCCACCGGCTTGTAGATCGCGAACACCCCCGTGGGCGGCGTGGCCATCTCCACCAACGCATCGCCCACCACATCGGGCCCGACAAAACCGACTCGCACCGCCAGCGCCCTGATCCCGTTAAAACCGAGTGATTTCGTGACGGCTGTAAGTATGCCCGCTTCCTCGGCGCCGCCTTCCTCCTGAACCAGCGTGCTGATCAGTGCCCCAGCTTTGGTGTAGTTGCAGTACGCTACCAGGGCATCATTGCCCCCTGGCACCTTGCCGAACGCGGCACTCGCTGCCGCTCTCGGCGAGACCAGGTACCTGGCCACCGTGCCCTGTGCATCGTTGGCGACAATCACCAGATAGTCTTCCACCCAGCCCCAATACAGAGGCATATCCCCCTGCTCTTTGGAACCGCGCATCTTGAGCGAGCCGACCTGGGTATCAACAATCTCACCCTCACCCGCCATCGCCTCTAGTTTGGTCAGAGCGGCAGTCAATTCCGCCTTGCGAGGCCCCGCGTTCACAATGGCAAAACCACAGACAGGAGGTCCCTCCTTCACCTCCACCTGCGAGACGCCAAGGATAAGCGGCCGGCTCAGAACCAATCGGGCGTAGCGAATCGCCATGTCCACCTTCTGCGAGATATTCGGGTCCTCGGCCTTCTGCTTGAGCTGGCCGAGTAGCTCGGTCTTGATCGAGCGATAGAAGCTCTGCACACCCTGATCGTTCCAGATCCTGCCCGGGGCGGTCTTTCCAAAGTCTTCTTTCAGAGCATCGCCGCCGCTGGTGGCCACGAGGCCAATGACATTGTCCGGCAGTCGCTTCGTCAGGTCTTCGATAGCCGGCCCGCCCACAGCGGTCGGCACCCGCGCAAAGCCCACAACAAGCAACAGAGCGACACACGCACAACCAACCCGGTATGATCGAACCATCGTAGTCTCCCTTCAAAGAAAACGGGCGAACGCGCCCTCGTGACATGTCATTATAGGGTTGTCCCCCGCTTCTTGCAACAGAGGAATCTGAACCCGTGGAAGCCGAAACCCGTCCCCTATAACCGACCGGCCTTTTCAGTGCCCGGCCTCGATCACCACGCCCTCCCGCCGCGCAATCTCCAGGATCGGCCGTCCGTCCCCGCTCTCCCACTCCCGCTCCCCGCACGGAATCGGCTCAATACGGTCGTCCGCTATTGTTGCTCTCCAAAGGGCTTTCACAAGCGAGGCATCGCGCCTGCCATCGAATTCAGGCGCAATCACAACGAGATCTATATCACTCTCTGCGCTGCCCTCGCCACGTGCAAAAGAACCGAACAGCACCGCACGGTTGGCGCGGATGCCCAATGCCGGCAGAGAAGCCAGATAGCGCTGCACACTCGCTACAATTGTCTGCTCAACCATGCCAGCATCTCCTTGGCCTTGCACAACTCATCACGAGCAAGGTCGGTATTGACCTCAAGTTGCTCCGCATCAGGATACCGACCCTCGATCTGATAGGCCCCAAACTCGCGAAGTACATTCATCTGCTCGTCATCAAGTTTCAGTCCCGCCATTGCAGCAAGACGAGCCAAACCATGAATTCGTGGCGGCATGTTCTTCGTCTGCCGCGTTACGTGGGCCTTGAGCATCTTCTCCAGTGCCAAATGAGCGAAGAAGAGACCGTGCCTCAGGTGCCCCTTCTCTATGAGCGATTCAGCCGCCGCGAGGTCTTCCGCAGAACCTGTCGTCCAGTATTCGATTTGTTTGTCAACGTCCATACGCGCACGCCTGCCCACTCGTGATCCACTGTTCTCCAGTATACGCACGACCAGATGGAAAAGGCAATAGGCGATGCCGCCGTTCAGCGATTCACGATTCGTCCGGGCGAACCGATACGATACCACTCCTTGCCTTGAGTCTCGACAGATCACTCAACCGATACTGTGACTCAAGAGCCTCTGACACGCTTCCTTCTACAAGTTGTCTTTGTCATATTTCCAGAGAGCTTTTTCAACCATTCTGATCGATAGCTCATACCTGGCCGCAATCCCTCGTATCGTCGCACAGTACCGCTCCCAGAAATCGAACGTGTCTATCAATCGGCGCACCCATCCTCCATGATCCCGAAGTGCACCAACGACCCCACTACTCTAACGTCCATTATGGGGTACTTGTTGGGAAAGGCAAAGTGCAGGATTGCCGAGGCTACGCGCCAATGTACGCCTTTTAGCACAAGCAAAGATTCTATCCTAGCACGTTCGCTCCTCGTCGAAAAGGAAAACTCCGTGACATCCCGGACTGTCATCTCATCGTTCCTCGGGCTCTCGTAATGATGTGTCGGCCGGCGAGACTTCCACCTCCCAATCTTGATGAGGCTGTCACGCTTGAGATATCGCTGTCTCCTGAGCAGTCGTTTCATTTCCACCTCAATGTCCCGATCCTGTTCAGGATAGTCTCTATCATACCTTCTTGCATACTCGCGAAGCATCTCTTCTGTCATGATGTCTCTCTCCTCGGGAAACGACCTTCTCTCCCTATCTCCGATAGTACCATGGCTTTCGCTATCGTATTGCGCATAAGACCCGCACTCGCTGAACGGCCTGTGAAGAGCTTGAATTGGGCGGCGGCCTGGTTGACGAACATGGTGATGCCGTCGATGGTTTTGGCGCCTCTGGCTTTGGCCTGTTTCAGGAGCAGGGTCTCGGCAGGGTTGTAGATGGTGTCGAAGACGACCATGCCCGGCTTGATGGATTCGGCGGGGACGGGCGTTGCGTTCACGTTGGGGTGCATGCCGATGCTTGTGCAGTTGACCAGAAGCTTGGCGTCAAGTCGGGGCAGGTCATCCAAACCGGCGGCTTTGCAGCCGAAATCGGCGGCGAGTTCCTTGGCGCGTTCCACGGTGCGATTGTAGATCGTTACTCTGGCCCCGGCGTCGGTCAGGCCTGCGACGATGGCCCGGGAGACGCCGCCTGCTCCGACCACCGCAACGGGCACATCCCGCAGGTTTTTGCGCTCGATGCCCATGCCGGCGGTGATCGCGTCCAGGGCACCGGCGTAGTCGGTGTTGTACGCCGCAAGACCATGTAGCCCAGCCGCCCCCGGCTGGGGAATCCCCGTCACCCCCGAGGGCGGGGGTGCTACACATACCAGCGTGTTGGCAGCGCCGATCTGGTCGGCGAGCGACTCGATGAAGCCTCCCTTTTCGTGCACGTATTCCAGCAGGCTGTGCTTGTGCGGGATCGTCACACTGAAGCCACGGAAATGGAGCCACGGGCGAGCCACGATCGCGTCGAGAAACGCATTAAGTTGTTCCCCCCCGCCCTGCACGTGCAGCGGCAGGTAGAGTTTGTTCATGTTCAGGTTGGCAAAGCACGCGTTGTGGATTGCCGGGCTGAGCGAATGGCCCACCGGGTCGCCGATCACGCCGAAAAGCTCGGTGTCGGCATCGATAATGTCGTACCGATAGAGCCCTTTGAGGGTGGCGATGGTCAACTGTCCCGGCGCCGTCGCGGCCTGCTCGTCGAGGCTGGCAAACGTCACAAAGGCGTCGAACTTCTTCGCGAGAATCCGGCTGATCAGGCCGGGGCGCCCATGCACAGCACGATGCGATCCCCGCTGGTCTCGTGGAGCAGGTCGAATGCATCGAAACACTCGTTGATGTGGTTGGCCATGTAGACGAGCTTGGGTATGGCCTCGGGACAGGCCTTCACGATGTCCCCGTGGAGCCGGCGGATATTCCTGAACGGGCCTTTGAAGTCATGTGCCGACAGGATAAGCCGGCTCTTCGGGTGGGCGGAAAGAGCTGCCCGGACCTTCTCTGCATTTCCCTTGCGAGTGAAGTTGGCAAACTCGAAATCGACAAGATCCGCTCCCGCCTCAAGGGCCGCGAGCAGAACTTCCAGCCGCGTTTCTTCAGGATAGGGTCTGGCTCCACCCTCGCGCGGGTCCCGGCAGGTCGCAATCACCGGCACGCGGGCCCCGCTCGATTCTCTGACCTGCGCAATCAGTCTCTTCGCGGAATCCCCACTAAGATGCTGGAGATAATCCATGCGAAGTTCAAGCATCTGGGCCCCGGCCGACAGAGCGGCTTCAATCTGCCGCCCGGCCGCCTCTACACCCTCTGCCGAGATAGGTACCGCCAGATAAGTCATGGTAACCCACACATATAGCCGCCGGACGATTCCGAGGCAAGAGACAAAAGATGCCCCTGTTTTTTGTAACATTTGCACGGATTTGTCGTCTTCTTCTCGAAGACAGTATAGTGTGATGTTTCGTATCATGGCACGTAGTAGGAAGTGGGAGAACCCCACGCCACCTGGATTCACACCGATGCATCGCTCCCGCTTCCGCTGAGAGTCTGTCCAGACTTGAGGAGGAATAGACATGCGAGCGAGCGATAGCAGACTGATGGTGGGTGCGTTTCTGGTGTGTTCGTTAGGCTGGGCGGTCCCGGCGAAAACGGCCATTCTTACGGTGGATCCCCAGGGCAGCGGTTTCACGACGATCCAACAGGCCCTCGACGCCGCCGGCACCGGCGACACCATCCAGCTCGTCGACGGCACGTATGCCGGAGCGGGAAACGTGAGTCTCAACCTTGGCGCCAAGACCATCACCCTGCGCAGCGTGAATGGGCCCACCAACTGCACCGTGGACTGCGGGGGCACGCGCCTTGTGGACGGCCCAACGGGGACCATCAAGGGCATTACGGTCGTCAATAGCGAGCAGATAACCATTTACACGGACGATTTCACACTCGAAGACTGCGTCTTCAAAGGCTCCGGGCAATACAACCAGCCCTTGCTGGAGATCTATCACTGCCGGCCCACCCTCGCGAACTGCACTTTCAGAGACCTCTCGGGAGATGATGGCGGAGTCATGGCTTGCCGGGCGCAAGTCCCACGATTCGAGGGTGCACCTTTGAGAACAACTCCGCCAGCCTGGACGCCGGCGCCATCCTGAACCTCGCGGGAAGCAGTCCCGTGATCACCGAATGCCGCTTCGTGAACAACTCCTGCAAGGATGACGGCGGGGCTATCGCCAACTATGAGGGGAGCCACCCCATCATCATCGCCTGCACATTCGAGCGGAACCGAACGAACGACAATGGCGGCGCCATCTTCAGCCGGTCGGGGAGCTGTCCGAGGATCGTATCCTGCCTCTTTGCAGGCAACACCGCCCGCTCCAACGGTGGCGCGATTTATCACCGCGAGAATGCCGCCGCCATTGTGAATTGCGTCTTCACAGGCAACTCCGCCCATGACAACGGCGGCGCGATCTACAGCACACGGACGGACGAGCTCCCCTCGCTGCTCAACTGCACGCTCGTTGGAAACAGCGCCGAGCTTGAGGGCGGCGCCATCTACTGTGACGATCGGGACGGTCCCAACCTGCTCAACTGCATCCTCTGGGCCAATCGCGACGAGGCAGGAGACAGCGAGAACCTGCCAGATGTTCGCAGCCGCCCCGATCCTTCGCCACTGCTGCGTTCAGAACTGGACCGGACAATGGGGCGACGCGGCCAACCACGGCCGGGATCCGCAGTTTATCGATGCGGATGGACCCGACAACATCGCGGGAACAGCCGATGACAACTTGCGACTCATGGGGACCTCCCCTTGTTACAACGCCGGGCTGTCGGAAATGTTGTCCGACCCGTTCCGGACGGACTTTGACGGCTACCCAAGGATCATGGGTAGAGTCATCGACATGGGGGCCTACGAGTATATCGTTCCCCCTGACGTTGTTGCCATAGAAACGCCAACGCAGCCTCGCCTGGACGAGGACGTTATCGTCATCAACGAGGCTCGAACCTGGTCACCGCACGCGAACAATGACTGGGTCGAGCTGCACAATATGACGGATCGGCAAATCCATGTTGGCGGTTGGCGTCTCAGCGATGCTGGGGGCACGGGTCTCTATGAGATCGCCTCGGGCACCTTCATCGAGCCGCATGGCTATCTTGTGCTCTATCAGGACAAGCATTTCGACAACTCTGCCGACCCCGGATGCCTTAGTCGCTTTGCGCTGAGCCGCGGGGGCGAGACTTTGTACCTCCGCTCGGCCTATTGCGGCATGCTGACCGGCCTGCGGCAGGAGCAGTGCCTCGACTATTTCCCAGAGGCCGATGACACCGAGACGCTCGGTCGGCACATCACGAGCGACGGAACGATGGATTTCATCCGCCTGAGCGTCCCCACCCCCGGCGCAGACAACGCATATCCGTGGATTGGCCCTGTCGTCATCAGCGAGATCCTGCGTTACCAGGACACCCTCGGCCGCATCTGGGCATACCTCGAATTGTACAATAGCAGCAGTTCCCCTGTCCAAGCGTCGGGAATACGCCTCGGCTCTGTCACCAGTTTGCATCCTGCGCAGGGCCCGATCACCGTACCCGCCAAAGGCTGGGCGTTGATCACGGACAGGCCGGACCTAATGCAATCGGCCTTTGGTTCCATCATTCCGCCCGGCGTGGAAATCTTCCGGGTCGACACCAATCTCGCATCGCTCGGCTACGGCATTGCTCTATCACTGGAACAAGGACTTGTCATTTTCGATACAGTATCCTATCGGTACGACTGGTTCGGCCTCAATTCCTGGCCCACGGCTGCCGATGGTGAGGCGCTCGCCTTGACCCGTATCTACCCGACCCGCTACGGCAACGACCCGAACAACTGGCAGGCAGCACCCCCATCCCCCGGTAAATAGCAGGGATTTCTGCCGGCGCGTTCACATCGTCCAGCGGCAACGGGAACGAGTGCGGTCGGCATACGGTGGCAGCCACGAATGGCATGAAGATAAGGTCATCCGGTGGCCTTCAAGAGAATCTGTTGCAGTTCATGTCTGGGTCTGTTTAGTCGGGTGTATTTCTTGGGTCTGCGTTTGACGGCCCGAGGTTCGATGCGGTGGGGACGGTCCGGCAGTTTGTCACGAGCGATCCATTCCAGCAGCAGCGAGTAGACAACACGGGCCCGGCGTGTTCTCGCGTGGAACCAGAGATAGGGAGCTATGGCGTTCACCCGTGCAACGGTGCCGGCAAAACTCAGCCGGTGCAGAAACTGTCCATGCTGCCGGGCGGCTTGCCACATCAAAGCTCGAATCAGATTGTACGCCACCAGATGCATGAGGATTTCCTTGCGGATGATATCCGCACTCTTGCCGCGAAGGATATGCATCTGCAAGGTCGTCTGAACGTCCCTCAACCGCAACTCGACGGTCCAGCGATCCCCGTACAAACGGGCGATCTCCTCCAACGGATAGGCCACAGCATCCACCAGCGTCGTGGCGACCATGATCGTCCGGCTTCGAAATCCGGGAATCTGGGGACAAAAGCGAATCACCCGAACAGTGATGTGCTCCGGCAGAGACATCCATTGCTTGCGAGACAGACCCCGCGGTCGAATCATGGGCCGATCCCACGTCATCAGCCGATCCTGACGACCCAGGCATTTGCCCTTGCGAAAGTCCATCGTACGGGAACGCGCCCCGTGCAGGCGAAACACCGCATCGCAGCCACGCCTGAGCAACTCGGCCACGACCACGTACGTACAGTAGAACCGATCCGCCAAGACAATGTCGCGTTCCTTTAGCCGTCCCCAGAGTTGGCCCACAAGCGTTAATTCCGAACTGCGATACGCCCCGATCGCAACGTCCAGGATGGCCCCCATGGCCCAGCAGAACAGCACCACCATTCGGGCCACTGGAAACCCGCAGCCCTGCTTCTGGGCGTCGGGTTGGCCAAACTCGGTTTGCAGTTCCGGCGTATCCGGCATCGAACAACTGGAGCCATCAACGACTCGAACCCGCCGACCATGCCAGAGCAACTCCGGCAGGACCTTGTCCTCAAAGCAGCGGCCGACGTTCCGTAGAGCCGCTACGAAGACCGACAGCGGCACACGCTGGCGAGCTTGACAATAGGCGCTGGCGTCGGGGGAAATACGCCGTTCGGATGTATCGGCCTGCTCAGCCAGCATCAAAGCGACCGCCTCCCGGCACGCGGACCCAGGGTGCAGAACCTGAATCAGAAACGTCCAGAATGTCGTCATGGGATTCCAGATGCGATCTCGCCAGTGGTAATCCTCCGGCACCACGACGATACCCGTAGATAGCGCATCGCCTAACAGAGCAACACGGCCCCACAAATCGTTCTTGAGAAGGTCCCGCCAGTAGACTATCCTTGCCATTGATGGCCTCCTTTCTGCTTGAGTTGTCTTGTCTACTACCAACCCAAACAAGATACAGGAGGCCTTCTTGTCAACCCCTTGCTCCACAAAGACTTATCGCTTATCTTCATGCCATTCGTGGCAGCCAGTGCTTCTCCTCGTAGGACGAGCGTCCCCGCTCGCCCGTTGTGAACACCGGCGGTTGCCGAGGATGCGGTCCAAGGATATGCCGAGCAGGGACGAGCGAGGACGCTCGTCCTACAGCGCCGCCGAAACCCGCCATCGAATATCGACCGCACCCACGGGAACGTGAAGCCCCCCAGGGCTATCGCATCTAAATGCCAAGGACCTTAAGCAGGTAGTCTCGGTCCCAGCCGGCTCGGAGGCGTTTGGCGGCGATGCCGCCCTTGGCCGTCTTCTCCTGCTTGAGCAGCATCAGGGCGATTCGACGCAATCGCGAGAAGTTCTCGGCGGCGTTGGCCACTCGGACTCGACTGGCGTCCTCATGGAAACTCACGTCCAGCGACCAGTGCAACTGGACCTCCACGGACCAGTGATGGCGAATCAATGTCCCCAGACGCTGGGCACAGTGTCCCGGATGGGAGCTGATGAAGTAGTGTCGCTTTCGTTCGCACTGGCCGTTGACCTGACGCTCTCGCTCGATGGCCGTGAGGCTGCCCAGACCCGGCCAGTCGTGACGCCCTTGCAGCCATCCCACATCGCTGGTAGTCCACACCCGGCGGGTTTCCAGTCGTCCATGGCCTTTTTCCACGGTTTCCCAGAAGTCCTGCTCGCCGGCAAACCCGTGGGCGATGCCGTCCTCCATGTACATCCGGGCATCCTCGTACAGAGTCCCTTGGTTAGCCTTGAGGGCCAGCACATAGTCGCCGCCCTGATCGACGATCTGCTCGGCGATCTCCTTTTGACAACCCATGGCGTCAATCGTGATGGTTGCCTCCTCCACGTCGAGCAGCTTGAGCAACTCCGGGATCGCGGTGATCTCATTGCTCTTGGCATCGACCGCCCGTTGGCCGAAAGCCACGCAGTTCTCGTGGACCCAGGCACTGACCATGTGCAACGGGCCTTTGGCACGGACCCGATCAAAGCTGTTTCGCAGGGTCTTGCCGTCGATGGCGATGTGCTTGCCCCGGCTGCTGCCGGCCAGATCCGCCACAAACGCCTGCATGACCGCTTCAAACGCATCCGGGTCCAGGGCGGCAAAGACCCGACCAAAGGTATCATGCGATGGAATGCCATTGGGCAGGTCCAGAAACGTGCCAAACCATTCCTCGTTGACGTTGCCGAACATCTCTACGTCCGTCCAGTGCTCAGCC
The DNA here is from genome assembly GCA_963708075.1 of Sedimentisphaerales bacterium. GTDB lineage: Bacteria > Planctomycetota > Phycisphaerae > Sedimentisphaerales > Anaerobacaceae > PLanc-01. Next base: position 45,603 of record OY970194.1, on the reverse strand, counting down.
CCGCAGATCACGGCACAGACGCCAATGACCAGAATATCCTGTAATTCATGCCGTTTCGTCCGCTCCACGCGAGGATCAGGAACCGCGGCAAAATGATCCCAAATCGACTTGCTCATCAAGAACGTATTCCTCTCTAATCTGAGTGTCTTGCTTCTGAGAAGAATACGAAACCACACCTACAAAGGCTCAATTTAGATGCGATAGCCCTATGAAGCCCCCGGTTCGGTATTGCATTTTTCGGGCAAATCAGCTACCATTCATAGTTTCTGCTCTTGCAGGGTAGGCGTGTTCGCATATTCAGGCTGCAGATCACACTGTGAAATCGGGCTATGCAGGAAATTGAAATCAGAGTTCCGGGGACTGCCGATAGGCGGTACCGGATCGTTATCGGCTCAGGCATACTGCCTTCGGTCTGGCCGCAGATCAAAGCTGCGCATGCCAAGCAGAACAAGTTCATCGTCACGGACGAGAACGTTGTCGCCGCGGGGCATCTGGCCGCATTGATCGGCGGCAGACGGATTCCGCACTTCGTCATCCAACCGGCGGGCGAGGTTTCCAAGAAGATCGACACGGCCGTCGCCATCGTCGAGGCGATGGAGAAACTCTTTCTGGGCCGTGATACCCTGATGGTCGCCCTGGGCGGCGGGACGGTGGGTGACATTGCCGGCTTTGCCGCCGCGATCTTCAAGCGCGGCATCCCGGTCGTGCACGTGCCGACGACCACCGTCGCACAGGCCGATTCCGCCATCGGCGGCAAGACCGGCGTGGATTCCAGCATCAGCAAGAACGCGTTCGGGACGTTCTGGCACCCTGCCGCCGTTTATGTTGACGTGGCGGTGCTCAAGACATTGGATGAGCGGCAATATCGGGCCGGATTAGTCGAATCGGTCAAGCACGGCCTGATCGCCAGCCACGAGTATTTCGAGTTCCTCGAAGGCCATCTCGATGCGATCCTCGCACGACAGACCGATGTCCTTGAGGAGGTGGCGCGATATAACTGCACGATCAAAGGCCGGGTCGTAGAGGAAGATCCGTATGAGAAGAACAAGCGAAGAATCCTCAACTACGGCCATACGATTGGGCACGCCGTAGAAGCGGCGAGCGACTACGCCCTTCTTCACGGCGAGGCCGTCGCCATAGGGATCGTGGCCGCCGGCCTGATTGAAATCGAGCTGGGGCTCTCCGACCCCGGCCGGCTCGACCGGGTGCGGATGATGCTTGAGAAACTCCAGGTCCCAGTGAAACTGCCTCGGAATTTGGCCGATAACAAGTTGCTTGACGTAATGAAGCACGACAAGAAGGCGGTGGACCAGTGGCCGCGATTCGTCCTGATCGATAAGATCGGGCAGGTACACTGCGAGGACGGCCAGTATGCCGTCCAAGTCAGCCGCGATGTTGTGGAGAAGATTCTCGGATTGATGATTGATAATGGATGATGGGTGATTTGTGTCAACGGGGCAAGTGTGCTTGCCGGAATCCATGACGGCAAATCATCAATCATCAATAATCCCTAATCAATGTTAAGGTGATCCATGTACAGACCGCAAATCAAGGTGCTCGATTGTACGATCAGGGATGGTGGCCTCATCAACAACCACTGCTTCAGCGACGAATTCGTCCGCGAGGCCTACCGGGCGCTTTCCAGGAGCGGCATCGACTACATGGAGCTGGGCTATCGCAGCAGCAAGGAACTCTGCCCGACGAAGGAGTTCGGCGCCTGGAAGTACTGCGATGACGAGAAGATCCGCGAGATCACCGACGGCATCGAATCCAACATGAAGATCAGCATCATGGTGGACGCCCATCGTGTCCGCGAGCAGGCCTTCGCCCCGGCCGATGAAAGCCCGGTCGATATGATCCGGGTCGCCACCTACGTGAAGGACATCGACAAGGCGATTGATCTGGCGAAGCGAACCAAAGACCTTGGCTACGAAACCTGCGTCAATATCATGGCCATCTCGAAAGAGAGCGAGTTCGCGATGATCGAGGCGCTGGACCAGCTCGCCAGGACGAACGTCGATTGCGTATACGTCGTGGACAGCTACGGCGCCCTCTACTGTGAGCAGATCGAGTACCTCGTGAAGCTGTACAAGGAGCACGTGCCGGGCAAGGAGATCGGCATCCACGCGCACAACAACCAACAGCTTGCGTTCTCCAACACGATCGAGGCCATCATCCACAACGCGAATTACCTCGACGCGTCGCTCTTCGGCATCGGCCGCGGGCCGGGCAACTGCTGCCTTGAGCTGCTCATGGGCTTCCTGAAGAATCCAAAGTTCAACCTCAGCCCGATTCTGAAGTTCATCCAGGACTACATGCTCCCCCTGCGCGAGCAGATCGAATGGGGCTATATCATCCCCTACATGCTGACGGGAATTCTCAACGAGCACCCGCGAGCCGCGATTGCTTATCGCGAAACGCCCGATAAGGACAAATACGCCGAATTCTACGAGCGATTGCTGGAAGGCGTGATCGACGAGTGATCCAGGGCATCGTGACATGCGGACGAGCAGTACTGCTACTATGAGATGTGTCCGTCAATGCGCTTTGGCGTTCTGGTAGCTTCACCGCTCTTGCTTATTCTCTGGCCATTTTGATGTCCCCCGATGGAGAGACCTCCACGCTCCCTCGGTAGCACCCGACGTACAGATTCCCGCTGGCGAGCATACCCGCGGTCGATGGAGCGTCCGGGAGGATTCTCCACCTACTGGTCCGCCAGGCACCATCATCCCCCTTCCAGACTTTGAACAGGTTTCCCCCGCCCATCCCGAGGTGCGATAGGCCGGTGACCGCGACGATGCCGAACGGCATTGCGCAAATCTCGTGGACGTTCTCACTCAACAGAGTTGTCTGTCTCCCGGAAGAGTCGACAAAGACCAGTTCCCCGCCGAACTCACCCCTGTCGGAACCAAGCAGGTAGCCGTCGGCCACCTGGATACCGACTTCCGGGACCTGTTCGACTGTCCTGAAAGACGGTTTCATGATCCCTCCTTCTGCGTTCGGATCAAGGTAGCCTATCTGTGCCTTGTACGCGAGTCTCCTCAATTGTTCTTTGTCCAGATGATCCGGCTGATCGACATAAGGCGGATGATTCCTCCACAGATTCGGTTCACGCGAGGCCTCATCAAACATCTCGATGCCCACAAAGTCAGCGGGCACGAGCACGGCCTTGGCCTCTCGGTCTTGTGGCGCATAGGTGATCTGGCCCTGGATCACGAGAATGGCTCTTTCGGCGGCCAGTCGAACGTGCCGATACCAGTGCCCTTTCGAGACATCGGTCAGCGCCTGGATGGCTTCCACCGCGTGCAGGCGACCCAGCGATTCCGCCGAGACGTAAACCAGCCTCCAATCGTCCTCTGTCTTGAGGAGCTTGATGAGATGGGGAATCCCTTCGCTATACCCGATGCGACCCATCGCCTTCGCAGCATTGATCCTTATGTCCCAGTCGTTGGAGGACAGATAAGGAACAAGCGCAGGCCCCGCTGTCTTGCCGTTTTCTCCGAGTCTCTCAAAGGCAGAGAAGGTGAATCGGTCCGGCTTGGCTTCCAGACGCTTCAGCAGGCCCGGAACGGCCTCAGGCACACACATGTCCAAGAGCGCCTCATTCACGGCTATCCCAAAATTCTCGGGCTCGTCCCTCTCCAACGCCAACAGAGTAGGCAGGGAGCGATGCGTCTTCTTGTCAATCGCACCGAGGACCAGTACAGCCCACCCCCTGGCATTCACATCCCCTCGTCTGTCGGCCGCGAATTCGATGAGAGGATCAATCGCGGATTCCGCCTTATCTCCCAATTGGTCGAAGACAGAGACGATCGAGGTGAAAAGCCACCCGTCGACGGCCCCGCTCTTGATCAACTCGACGAGATAGGGGACTCCTCTTTCACCAAGTTGCCGTATGAAGACAGATGCGACCTGTGTCTCTCTACTGGCGCAAAGACGTGTGAATTCCTGCGTTCTTCCTTTTTCAACTCATCGACAAGGAACCTGATTGCTCTGGGTGTCCCGACCCTGGCGATAGCAGGAAGTATCCACTCGTCCCCCGTGAGTCTCAATTCTATCAGCGCGTCCAGATGCTCATCGCGCAGTCCGTCCACGCCGCCAAGAGTGTAAGCTGTCAGTCTGCGAACACACCAGTTCTCATGTTTCAACAGAGGCAACAGGTACGGGATGGCCTCGGGCCCAAGTCTTTGGATGCTTTTGGCAACCTCTTCTCCCGTCTCGGTTATGCGCAGCCCCGGACGCGCGGACTCCTCGATGAGGCGTGGGATATCCGCGAGTTTAGCCTGTCCAAGGCAAAGGGTCTCGCAGAGGAACAAGCAAGCCAGTGTCGCAAGTGTGGTCCGTAATCGCATGGGCACATCTCCGCCTGCATTCAACATGGCAACCGCAGGCACGCTCATCTAATCATGACCTGGGGCCTATCCTACGTCCGGCAGCTCTTCTCCAGGAGTATTGAGTGTAGCTCGAGACACGAAGGCGGTCAAGAAGGTGAACAAGGAACCCTGAGGCGCCGCGAGGGCGTTTTTTTTCTTGCTTCCGTCACAACAAACGGACATGATACGGCCTCGGATACAAAGCAGATTTGACTTTGAAGCTTGGGAACTAATCGTTGGAGGTTTTGCCATGATCGGCAAGGCGATACGACTGGAACGAATCATTGATCGCAACTCGCAGAGGACCGTCATCATCCCGATGGACCACGGGGTCACGGTCGGGCCGATCGCGGGGCTGGCCGACATGCGCACGGCGATCAGCAAGGTCGTCGCCGGCGGGGCCAACGCCATCCTCATGCACAAGGGCATGGTCCGCGCGGGCCATCGGGGCACCGGCAAAGACGTCGGTCTGATCGTTCACCTGTCCGCCGGGACATCGCTGAGTCCTGACCCCAATGCCAAGGAGCTCGTCTGCACCGTGGAAGAGGCGATCAAGCTCGGGGCCGACGCCGTCTCCATCCACATCAATCTCGGGGCCGAGACCGACAAGGAAATGCTCCGGCAGTTCGGCTTGGTCAGCGAGCGGTGCTCCGAATGGCAGATGCCGCTGATCGCGATGATGTACACGCGGGGCACAAAGATCCAGGACGAGTTCAACGTCAAGAATGTCAAGCTCGCCGCCCGGGCGGGAGCCGAGCTCGGCGCCGACATCGTCAAAGTCCCCTACACCGGCAGTGTCGAGACATTCGCCGAGGTCGTCCAAGGCTGTCCCGTCCCGGTGGTCATCGCCGGCGGGCCCAAGATGGGCAGCGACGAGGACATCTTCCGGATGGCCGAAGGCGCCCTCAAGGCCGGAGCCGCGGGCCTGTCCATCGGCCGAAACGCCTTCCAGCATGACAAGCCCGACATGATGGTCCAGGCGCTGAGCAAAATGGTGCACGAAGGCGCCAGCGTCCAGGCCGCCATCGAGATCGTTAAGGGATAGGGCTCGCTCTCGCTGCGGGCTCCTCCTGCAATGAAGCTCCTCAACACACGACCATCAGTGTATAGTATTGCACTGGTTAGAGTGGATACTCTATCCTGAGTATGAGTGTATGGGCGATTAAGGAGTGACAAGTAATGAAAACGTGGAAGGGTCTACAGCGGTTTGTCGGGATTATGTGCGTTATCGCCGTTCCGGCGGCGATACCGAGTGCACGGGCGTGTACGGCTTTTTTGCAGGATGGCACCCTGCTGATGGGCAGGAACCTCGACTGGAACAACGACCAAGGCCTCCTGATCGTCAATAAGAAGGGCGTGCCCAAGCGGGCGATGGTCCTCGACCCCACAGAGAAGACCGCCCAGTGGGTCTCCAAGTACGGCAGCGTCACCTTCAATCAGTATGGCCGCGAAATGCCGAGCGGCGGCATGAATGAGGTAGGGCTGGTCGTCGAAACCCTCTGGCTGGATAGTACCCGGCATCCACAACCGGACGAGCGGTCCGGCCTGGTCTCCTGGCCACAGTACCAGCTTGACAACTGCCGTACGGTGGCCGAGGTCCTCGCCACCGACAAGCAAATACGCATCTCGCCGACGATGCCGATGCCGCTGCACTACTTTGTCTGCGACCGCGAGGGCCATGCGGCCGTGGTCGAGTTCCTCGATGGCAGGCTCGTCTGCCACACGGGTGACACGCTGCCGCACAAACTCATCACGAACAATACCTGCGAGGAATCACTCGCCTACCTGAAGCAACACGAAGGTTTCGGCGGGTCCAAGCCGATCAAGCAGGGTTCCTGGGATTCGCTGGACCGGTTCGCTATCGCTGCTGAGCGACTCAAGACCTACAAGCCCCAGGACTCGAAGCAATCGCCAATCCAGTACGCTTTCGACACGCTGGCGGCTGTCCGCCAGGGAGACGCCACGAAATGGACCATCGTTTACGATCTCCAGAAGCTGGAGATCCATTACAAGACCGACCGAACTACGGAAATCAGGTCGGTTCAACTAGCCGGGCTCGATTTCAGCACGAAGACGCCCGTCCGAATGATCAGCATCAATGTGTCGCATCTCGGCGTGCTCAACCCGTATTTCTCTGATTATGACGCAGACGTGAACAGGTGGATGATCTACTACAGCATCCGACACACGCCGGAAACGAAAGACCTGCCTGATGCACTGATCGAAGCCTTCGCCCGCTACCCGGAGGTGATGGCCACCAAATAACCGCGGCGTGGGGTTGGCGAGCGAGAATTGAAGGTGCGGACGATGAAGACGTTGATCGTTTACTTTTCCAAGTTCGGGAACACGAAAAGAATCGCTGAGGCCGTTGCTGACGTGATGCGGCAGGCGGGAGAGGCCCGTGTCGTGAGCATCGACCGGCTTGTCGCCTCGGATTTCGAGGGAGCCGACATAGTGGTCGTGGGCAGCCCGACGCACGGCTTCAATGTGCCGCCAGCCGTGCGCTCCATTCTCGACGCTCAGCCGGCGGGAATTCTGGCGGGCAAATCTGTGGCGGCCTTCGACACCACCATCAAGCCCTGGCCGCTGAGGCTGATGAGGGCTTCGCCCAAGCTGCTTCGCCAACTGCAAAAGCTGGGCGGCAATCCGATCGCAGGGCCCCGGACCTTCTTCGTCAAGACAAGCAAAACACAGCAATCCGGTGAGGTCGATCTTCTGCTCGAGGGGGAGATCGAACAAGCCCGTCAGTGGTCCGGCGAAATCCTCGCCAAATCGAAAGCACTGGTGAAAGCATGAGAAGCCATCTTGCGGCCTTCCTGGCCGTTCTTGTCGTTCTGAGCGCCGGTTGCCAAGTCAGCCGGGCGTTGAAGCAACCTATCCCCGCCTCCGCCGCCTTGGGCACCCAGGACGAGCGGACGCAGCGAATCAGCCAGGTCATACAAGACACGATGCGCAAGGAAGGCATTCCGGGCGTCTCGGTCGCCGTGATCGACGGCGGCGAAATCGTATGGGCCCAAGGCTTCGGCTGGCGTGACGTCGGCATGCGGCTGCCCGTGGACACCGACACACAATTCCAAGTCGCCTCGATCAGCAAGCCTGTGACGGCACTGGCCGTCCTGAAACTCAAGGAGTCCGGCCAACTCGACCTCGACAAGGACGTGAACGGATATTTCAAGGACTGGCGCCTGGATTCCAAGTGGCCGGACAAGCCGATCACGCTTCGGCTGCTGCTGTGTCATCGGGCCGGTATGGTCCCGCATGGATTTCTGGGATACAGCGACTCCAAGGCCCCTCGAACTCTGCTGGAAGTCTTGAACAAGCGAAATACTCTGGCGGATTGGCTTACCGGCAACTATCTCGGATCGATCAAAGTGGCGCATCCTCCCGGCTCGGAGTTTCGATACTCCGGCGGCGGCTACTGCGTCGTCCAGAAGGTGGTAGAAGATGTCACAGGCGAACCCTTCGACATGGCGATGAGCAGGACGCTGCTGGAGCCGCTCCAGATGAACCGATCGCACTTCCACCAACCGCCGCTGGAGCAGGAGACTGACAACACGGCCAGAGGATACGGCTTGATAAAGACCGTCGCCTACGGCGGACGCTGGGGCGTCTATCCTCAAAAAGCCGCTGCGGGTTTGTGGACCACGCCCCAGGACCTGGCAAAGTTGATTATCGCGGTCCAGAAAGCCAAGGCGGGCCAGACGTCCGGCCCGATCTCCCCTGCCATCGCCGAGGAATTCCTCAAGCCGCAGTTCGACGGCTGGATGGGAATGGGGATACTCCTGGACGGTGACCCCAACAATCGCGGCTTCTGGCACGGCGGCGGGAACCTCGGCTATGTCGCCCGTTTCGGCGCCGCCGTCTCGAACGACCGCGGCTGGGTCATCATGACCAATGCCGAGAAGGACCGCTTCAACCCGATTGTAAAGGCCATTGCAGAAGAATACGGGTGGTTGCGGCCGGGCAAGGGGGCCTGGGAGAAATGAAGGCCAAGTACAAACACACGAATCTCATCGCGAAGGACTGCCGAGCAAGCAACCCTGCCGAAGAGGATGCTGGTGCGAAGGAGAGCCTCTGAGCGGGCGGACCCTGCGCCGAGACATTGACTCGGCGGGCAGATCGTGTTATCCTCACATTCACGAAAGGACGACCCTTTGTGTAAGGTACTCAGATATGACCAAGCTATTAGAGGAAGCCTTCAAGAAGGCATCGAAGCTCCCAGAAGTGGAACAGAATGCGCTTGCAAAATGGCTGCTTGAAGAGCTTGAGGATGAGAGGAAATGGGAGAAGGAGTTCTCGGAGTCGGAGGATGCCCTTGATCAACTTGCTGACGAGGCCGTTAAGGAACACAGGAACGGGAAGACCAAACCAATGGATTTCGGTCGCCTGTGAAATCGCGAACCACAGACAGGTTCTGGAAGAGCTATGACCAACTGCCTGCCGAGCTGAAGAGACAGGTAAGAGAGGCATATCACTTATTTGAACAAGATCCCTATCATCCGGGTTTGCACTTCAAGCGAATCCACTCCACCCGGCCGATATTCTCCGCCAGAGTATCCAAGAACTACCGAAGTCTTGGGATCCTGCAAGGTGACGAGATCATCTGGTTTTGGGTTGGTCCTCATTCCGAATGCAGCAAGCTAGTGAAATCCATGCGAGGCACATAGTGGGCGTCCAGCCTGAATCCATCTTGGGTTCAGGCTCAACACTGTGCTCGCGTGTCGTTCATGCCATGAAAAGACTGCCAGATGACCGCTGGGGCCGCGAGAGGAGCTTTCTCAGTCAAAACACAGGGATGCAATGTTGAGGCTCTTGACGGCGGCGACATCGTCGGGGCGGGACACCGGGGTGGTTGTTGGGGCAGCTTTCAGCTTTTCAGGGTCGGTTTCTGCTATTTGGGCGATTTCGATCATCGCGTCGACGAAGGCGTCGAGGGTTTCTTTGCTCTCGGTCTCGGTCGGCTCGATCATGATCGCTTCTTTTACCGTGATCGGGAAGTAGACTGTTGGCGGGTGGAAGCCTCGGTCGATCAGGGCCTTGGCGACGTCGAGGGCGTGGACACCGTTCTCGGCCATCTTGCCGTTGATCGTAAAGACGCACTCGTGCTTGCAGACCCGATCCACGGCGGGCGTGTAGTGCTCACGCAGGCTGGCACGCACGTAGTTGGCGTTGAGAACGGCTGTCTCAGCGACGTGCCGCAGGCCTTCGCCGCCGAGCATCAGGATGTAGGTGTACGCGCGCACGATGATGCCGAAATTGCCGTAGAAGGGCGCGATGTAACCGATAGATTTCGGGCGGTCGTATTCGAGAGCATAGGTCCCATCACCGCGTTTGACTACGACGGAGATTGGCAGATACGGCAGGAGTTTCTCCTTCACGCCGACCGGCCCAGCCCCGGGACCGCCTCCGCCGTGCGGTGTCGAGAAGGTCTTGTGCAGGTTCAGGTGCACGATATCGAAGCCGAAGTCGCCCGGCCTGGCCAGGCCCACAATCGCGTTCAGATTCGCGCCATCATAGTAGGTCAGCCCGTCCACGCTGTGGACCAGGTCGCAAATTTCCTTGATTCGAGGATCGAACAGGCCCAGAGTGCTGGGGCACGTCAGCATGATGCCGGCGACGTCGTCGTTCAACGCGGCTTTGAGGGCGTCGATGTCCATGTCGCCGTTTTCGGTGCTTGGAATGGAGACCACGCGGTAGCCTGCAATGGCAGCACTGGCGGGATTCGTGCCGTGGGCACTGTCCGGGGCAAGCACGATGCTTTTCTTGTTGCCCTTGTCCCGGTGGTAGGCGGCCATGATCATCATGCCCGTCAGCTCGCCGTGCGCTCCGGCCAGCGGCTGCATCGTGAACCCATCCATCCCCGTGATCTCGCGCAGCAGCAAGTCCATCTCGTACAGAATGGCCAGGGCTCCCTGCGTGAGCATGCCGCCCATGCGCAATTGCGGCAGCAGCGGATGCAGATGCGCAAATCCAGGATACGTGGCGACTCGCTCGTTCACCTTGGGATTGTACTTCATCGTGCACGAGCCAAGCGGATAGAAATTTGTGTCAACGCCGAAGTTCCGGCGGGACAGCTCCGTGAAGTGCCGCACGACATCGAGCTCGCTCAGTTCGGGCAGCTCCGCGCTGTGCTCTCGCAGCAGGTCCGCCCGGATGTTGATGCCGATTGGCACGTCGCTCGGCGCGGGCAGCACGCCCCGCCGGCCGGGAACACTCTTCTCAAACACAAGCTTCATAGAATACTCTCCAGGGCCTCCGCCAGCATTCCGATCTCCTGCTTCGTTCGCTTCTCGGTCACACAGATGAGTATGGAGTTTTCCATGCCCTTGTAGTAACGGCTGAGCGGAAAGCCCGCGGCGAACCCCCTTTCGATCAGCCGCGCGATCACGTCGGCCGCCTCGCACGGCAGGTCCAGGACAAATTCATTGAAGAACCACTTGGCCCGGAAGTGCGGCGTCACGCCGGGGATGGCGGTCAGCCGGTGGTAGGCATAGCTCGCCTTATCGGCACAGCGTTGGGCCGTCTCCTTCAGGCCCTCCTTGCCCAGCAGCGACAGGTACACCAGCGCCGTCAGGGCGCACAGGGCCTCGTTGGAGCAGATGTTGGACGTGGCCTTCTCGCGGCGGATATGCTGCTCGCGGGCCTGAAGCGTCAGGACGAAGGCCCGTCGGCCCTCGCGATCCTTCGTTTCCCCCGCGATCCGGCCGGGCATTTTGCGAACGTGCTGCAGGCGGGCGGTCATGAAACCGAGGTACGGGCCGCCGAACGACATCGGGATGCCCAGGCTCTGTCCCTCGCCGGTGACGATATCCGCCCCCATGGCGCCGGGCGTTTTGAGAATCCCCAGCGAGATCGGATAGCACGAGACGAGCAGCAGTGCGCCCTTTTCGTGAGCCGCCTCCGCGATATCACCGAAGTCGTCGATGCAGCCGAAGAAATTCGGATTCTGCACGATCACGGCGGCAGTCTCTTCATCGAGCTTCTGGAGGATTTCGGCGCGATTCGCCAGGCCGTCGGCACAATGTGTCTCCTCCAGGTCAATCTGCAGGTTCTGCGTGTAGGAATGAATCATGACGCGATAGATCGGGTTGACGCTGTCGTCGATGATGACCTTGTTGCGGCCGGTGATTCGCAGCGCCATCATCATGGCTTCATACATGGCCGTGCCGCCGTCGTAGAGCGATGCGTTCGACACCTCCATATCCGTGAGCCGGCACATCGCCGACTGGAACTCGTAGATGGCCTGGAGCGTCCCCTGGGACAGCTCCGGCTGATACGGCGTATAGGCCGTATAGAACTCGCTGCGCGAGATGATCGAATACACGGCCGCCGGAATGAAGTGATCGTAAAATCCGCCGCCCAGGAACAGGACCAGGTCAGTCGAGTTCTTCCCCGCCAGCTCGGCCAGCCGGTTGCGGACCTCCTGCTCGCTCAAGCCCTGCGGCAGGTTGAAGGACCGGGCCATCAGCTTCGGAGGAATGTCGCCGAACAGATCCGCCATCGTCAAGCCGATCGTGTCGAGCATCTGACTTCGCTGCTCGGCGGTATGGGGTATGAATTCCATTGTGCAATGCCCTCACAGCGTTTGGAGGTACTCCTCGTATTGCTTCGGATCCATCAAATTTTCGAGCGTCTTCTTATCGGTGATCTTGAGTTTGCAGATCCAGCCGGCGCCGTAGCAGTCCTCATTGACCAATTCCGGCTTGCTCTCAAGCTGCAAGTTCACCTCCGTCACTTTGCCCGCGACGGGGCAGTACACGTCGCCGGCCGCCTTGGAGCTCTCCACAACGCTGATCTCTTTATGCGCGGCGAATTCCTTGCCCACCTGGGGCAGCTCGACGAACACGATCTCGCCCAACTGCTCCTGGGCATAGTCCGTGATCCCGATCGTCCCGGTATCGCCACTGACCTTGATCCACTCATGGTCCTTCGTGTAACGCAATCCTTCCTTGACCGCCATCATCATCTCCAATCAAAACTTCGGGGACCGCACGGAGACCGTGCCGGTAAGATCCGCTTCCAGTATTTCGCCCTTCTCCGCACGTTCTCTTCTGCCCTGCTGCACCTGGGCCGGGCTTCTGGCCAAGTAATAAACACCCAGCCTCGTTCCCTCTCGGGCCAGGTTGCGATTTACGTAAGCCAGCGAATACTGCCTGTCTTCGACCTTTGCGCTGCTGACCACACAGCCGACGCACTCGCCCCGCTCATTCAGCACGGCATCATCCTGCCGAACGGGGCGGATTCCTTTCGTGCCCGGCCACTCGATCCGCACCACTTCCATGCTGTACGTTGCGGCGACGCGCTGCATGGCCTTCTTGCCGATGAAGAAATCCTTGTCCAGCTTGACGGCCCAGCCGTATCCGGCCTCGAACGGCGAGATGTTGAACTTGCCGTCGAGCTCGTGCCCGTATAGTGGCAGGCCCGCCTCTATTCGAAGGCTGTCGCGAGCCCCGAGCCCACACGGCAGAACCCCCAGCGGCCCGCCGGCATCGAGGATCAGGTTCCACAGGCGCGGTGCCTCCTCCGGATCGATAAATAGCTCGAATCCGACGTTGGACCCTGCGTAGCCGGTCCGGCAGATCAGGCAATCGATTCCGGCCAGTTGTTCCTCGACAAATGCAAAGCTCTTCAGGCCGGCGATACGATCTACGACCGATTGATCGTCAGTCAGCTTCGCAAGTGTATCTATCGACGCCGGTCCCTGCAGTGCGAGGTCCGCCCGCCGATCCTCCGGCCGGTTTGGATCGCGCATGTCCCATACGTCCACGCGCAAGACGGGCAGCTTGGTGGTCCATGCGGACCCTTCGGTATCGACGACGGCGTTGCCTTCGATCAACTCATGCAGGTAGAATTTGATCTTCGGCTCGTTCGCCGCATTGACGACGACCATGAAGTTGTCCTCGCCCCGGCGATAGACGATGATGTCGTCAAGCACGTTGCCGGCCGCATCGAGAATGTAGCCATAGCGGGCTCGACCGATGCTCATGCTGCTGATGTGGTTTGTCGTCACAATGTCGAGGAAAGCGGCGGCATCGTCTCCCGACACCTCCAGCACCCCCATGTGCGTGCAATCGAACAAACCCGCCCTCTCGCGGACCGCCCGATGCTCCTCGGCGATGGAAGAATACCACAGCGGCATCAGGTAGCCGGCGAAGGCGCTGATATGCGATTTGCTCGTCCGCTTCACGTGCTCGTCATACAACACGCTCGGCCCCGGCTCGATGGCGCCCGGCTCAAATACGAACTCCCCTGTCCTTGTACTTCCGTGCACGATCAATACTCCTATAGCTTGCAGGTGAAAGACTCCAGCATAGGCAAAATCCCCTCGCCGTCAAGCCCTCTTCTGGCTGATTTGTGGTACGGTTCTGGAGAGGCATCAGACCGCAGGGCCCATAATACCGGGCAAAATGACGGATCTGGCCCTCGAATCGAAGCAGGCGATTGTGTATGATGGCAAGCTCGAAGGCAATGAGTGCTAATGACGGTGCCCCGGAGATGGACATGGATGCAAACAGCGTGAACCGCCGCAACTTCCTGAAGACGTGTGCTTTCGGCACGGGCGTGCTGGGCCTGAGCCTTGAAGAGAAGGCTCTTATAGCCCAGAATACAGCCAAAACCGGGGAGGTGAAAGCACCCCAGCCCGCTACCGACATGCCCGTGGGCACTATTGGCAAGCTGAGAATCAGCCGGCTCATCTGCGGTGGCAACCTCATCAACGGTTACGCCCACGCCCGCGACATGATCTACGTTTCCTCGCTCTTGAAGCACTACTTCACGGATGAGAAGATCATGGAGACGTGGGAGTTGTGCGAGCAATGCGGCATCAACACGCTGATCTCCACGATCGACGACCCGTACGCCGGCGGCAACGACCCCACCGGCCGCACGATCAAGAAATACTGGGACGAGCGAGGCGGCCGGATCCAGTGGCTCGCCCAATACTTTCCCAAGCCCGACGACCCGTTTGCCAAGCTCCGGATGGCCATCGACGCCGGCGCTCACGGGGCGTTCATCCAGGGCGAGATGGGCGACCGGCTGACCCGGCAGAACCAACTGGACGTGGTCGCCAAGGTGGTCGAGCACACAAAGACCAATGGCCTGATCGCCGGCGTCGCCTGCCACTCCATCGAGGTGCCGATCGCCTGTGAGAAGGCGGGCATCCCCGTTGATTTCTACATGAAGACGCTGCACAGCGACAAATACTGGTCGGCCACGCCGGAGGAGAAGAAAGGTCCGTTCGACCTGCCCCCGCACGACAACATGTGGTGCATGGATCCGGACCGGACCATCGAGTTCATGAAGACCTGCTCCAAGCCTTGGATCGCCTACAAGGTCCTGGCCGCCGGCGCAATCCATCCGGCGGAAGGCTTCAAGTACGCTTTCCAGAACGGCGCCGACTTCGCCTGCGTCGGCATGTTGGACTTCCAAGTCCGTGAAAACGCCGTCACCACGAAGACCGTCCTGAAAGACCTGACCCGCCCGCGGCCTTGGCAGGCATGATGCTGACCTGTATCACTTGGCGGTGTAAGTTCTTCCTTCGAGAGGTCTGCCGACAATTCCCTGATGGGTGCTGAAGGTGACGGGATGGGATTGGACGCGCTCGGCGTTGGCGGCGGAATAGACGCCGAAATGCAGGTGCGGGGAGGTTGAGTACCCGCTGCTGCCTGACAAGGCGATGGGCTGACCAGCCGTGACCTGCTGCCCGATCTCAACGAGCACCCCGTCGTGTTTGAGATGGTGGTACTCCCCGATAGTGCCGTCGGAGTGAGCGATGGAAACGAAATTGGATTGATCCTTGAATTTCTTCTCCGGCCCGCCGACCGTCGAGGATTCCTTAAGATCGACAACGATCCCTTCTCGGGCCGCACAGACCGTCGTCCCTTCCGGCATGGCAAAATCAACGGCGTAGCGATCCGAGTCGCGATGCGTCAGCCGGCCGTGGTAGCCCTGGATTACGCGGCATGACTCGCCTTTCTTGAAGGGAAGCAGGTAGAGGATCTTGCTGTCATGCTTGGCGCCCACCCTGCCCTTCATCCAGTGGAAATTGCAGCGCCAGTTCCACATCGTGCTGGGGTCCGCCGCGTATATCCTGGCCGCCTCGGTTTGCGAGTTGCCGGGATACGTGGCGGTTCTCAGGGGTGATTCGCGTGACGGACACGTTCTCGGCCACAATCGTCAGAGCCACGGTCACTTCATGGGCCTTGCGGTTCTTCACTACAACACTGATATAATCTGCTTTCTGGACGCGCCGCACCTGGACGACACGCCCGTCGTTCGGCAACTCGACGCCGGACGCCGCGGGGAGCAAGATCATCAGCAGCGTGACAACAGCCCAATACACAAATGAAACCCTGGAGAAGCCGTAACGACCGCTCGCTCCTCGATCTATCATCGGTATCCTTACTCCATGAGCGGTAACGCCGGAGATGATCAGGGCGACCGCGGTTCTATTGCCAGGCGGAGCGCAGGGTGTGCACGTTGAGAGTGTCGATGCGAAGCGGAGCCCCCTCGGCAAAGATGTGCAGGGATTTGTCCGCGTCCGGCGGGATCACGCCCATCGGCATGTATACCCGGCCGTCGTTGCCGAAGACTTCAATGGATGTGCGATCTACGAGTAGCTCCAGCCGCACTACACCTTCGACCGGCGCCAGCGGGGCTGTCTTGTCCAGGCACGTTAGCCGCTGCTCCTTCACATCATACGTCACGTCGACACCTCGGATTGCGAAACCCACCTTCTTCGCCTCGCCAAGCCTGAACGCCGCACGGATGTGAAACAGCTCGCCCTCGATGCCCGGTACCGGGTTCTTGCCTACCGGCAGGCTCAGGTCCTTCCATTGCCGCCCGCCCTCATACAACCGCTCGATTTCCCGCGCCGGCCGGGCGAACATCCGCACGCCTTCCTCCGTTGTCCGCAGGGTGAGCTCCACCGGGAACAGCATCATCTGGTTGAAGGGCATCCCCGGCATCTCAATCCGCCCCCAGGCGATCTGAATCCGCCGTCCGTCTTCCGCCGGCACGTTATTGAACGTCTGTGACGCGTAGAAGCAGTTGCCGTGACTGTACTTGTGCTTGCCCGACTCCTGCGCGAACGTCTTGCCGTCGAACGTCCCGATCATGTAGTCGCCATCGGCGGCGTGCAGTACCCACTTCCGCCTGGCTGCATCCCCATCCACCGCCAGCTCAAAAATCTCCGGGCACTCATAGAACCCGTCAATCAGGCTCGCGTACTCCCATTTCTTCAAGTCCGGCGACGTATAGAACGCCACGGTCCGCTTCCCTTCGACTTCGTGATACAACGCCATCACCCAGTGTCTCCTAGGCTCGTACCAGATCACCTTCGGGTCCCGCCCCTCGTGCCGGATCACCGGATTACCTCTGAACTCGGCAAACGTCCGCCCCCGGTCGTTGCTATACGCGATGCATTCGCCCCGCCCCGTGCTCGTGTACGCCGCCACGATCGCGTCCTCCCCGCCCCTCTTGAATCGCGATGTGTTGTTCACATCGACCACGGCACTGCCCGAGAAGCACCAGTCCCCGAACTGCTGCGGGTACAGCGCAATCGGCAGCTCCTGCCAGTGCACCAGGTCCTCGCTGACCGCATGCCCCCAGTGCATGTTGCCCCACTGCACGCCATACGGGTTGTGCTGGTAGTACAGGTGCCACTCGCCCTTATAGAACACCAGCCCGTTGGAGTCGTTGTTCCAGCCCCGCCGGGACGAGAAATGAAACTGCGGCCGGTGCTTCTCCTTGTACAGATTCTCCGCTCCGCGAATCTCATCGCTTTGCTCGACCAGGTCCAGCCCGTGCGAGGACCGCGGCAGACTGTCAACCTGTATCGTCGCCTTCTTGCCGGCAAACGGCGTCAGGTCCAGAAAGGCCCAGAAGTCCGGCTCCGTGTCCGCCAGCTCGATCTCGAACTCGCGCACGGTCTTGTCTGAGACAATCATCCGCATGCGCCGCTTCGCCGCCCCAGTCTTGACAGGGAGATTGAGATACCGCTTGCTCACGACGATTTCTCTGCTCTTGTTGGCCACGTTCCGCTCGTTGGTCTGCACGATATGGTCGACGGTGATATGTCCCCACCCTATAGTGCGCTGGTCCACAATCTCGATCCGCGCCATCTGTCCCATCAGGTCGGAGACGTCCCAGACTTGCCACTCCAGCCGCTCCAGGCCGCCCGGCTGGTCGTTCGTCCCCGTCGCTGTCCGCGCAATCCTCCTGCCGATGAGCAGATTCATGCACGTTTGTCCCGGATACCGCCCCCCGCCGATCAGAAAGCTGATGTACTTACGCTCGATCTTGAACTCCGGCGAAGTGAGCGTCCCTGTTGCGCGGTCCCCATCGAAGAAGCTGTTCACCAGTCCCTGGCCCAGATACCCCGTGACCTCCATCTGGTCCCGCAGCCTTCCCTTCGCCGGCCCCCTCCCAAACGCCTGCCCGGTCGCCACCCACTGCCCATAGGTGGCTTCCTCAAAATCGGCAATGACAATCTCCCCCTCGTCCGCCGCCACAGCCACCGATACACTCAGAACGAAGACCACCAAGCCAGTCGAAACATGTACTCTCATCTATAAGACCTTTCCGTGTTCAGCCAATTGTCATTGCAGGTCCATCTCCATGCATTATGCAGATTTGCATGGCCGCTGGCAAGGCTCAGAATTGCGGACGGACCTATCATGTGCGACTACATCTTGCGGCGCCCACTCCATTTCTCAGGTCGAGTCGCTGCGCCGCTGGTGTCGGGAAGAAACGGGATGTGATAGGGTTTGGGCGCCATGCTTACGCTCGCGTAAGCATGCTTTGTCCATCGAACGAAACATGCCTGCGCAAGCGCAGACATGGCACCCACCCGGTCAGTCTCTTAGTGACTGTTGAATGGATAAATGAAATGGCTCAGAACTCAAGTCCGAAGAACGAGCTCGGCGGCTAACGGCCATTTCATTCAACGATTCACAGATCGATAGGAGCGAAGCGCAGCATGCGTAGGATGAGCTTGGGCCCACGCGGATTCCTGACAACTCCTTTTGCAGTCTTCTCACCAAGAGTTCGAGGACGCCGGCGGGACGGGCTCGATGACGAAGCTGGCCGAGCGAACCTCCGATATGTTGCCCTTGATGTCCTTGGCAATCCACTTGATCGTGGCCGTCTGGTCGAACAGGAACACCTGGCCCGGCTGTCGCGGTCCGGTCGCCTCCCACGTCGCTGAAGATGTCATGGGCGTCGAGCCGTCGAGCGTGTAATAGATCACCGAAGGCTCATTGACGTACTGGAAGGTCGCCCGGATAGGCGTCTGCGAGACCGCGCCGTCCGGCACGATATTCGCCACCGGCGGCTCATCATCAAAGGTGTACTCCAGAGCCGTTTCCAGCAGGCCGTAGTTGCCGGACGCGAACTCCAGTGCTTCGTACAAACCTTCCGTCGCGAACTGGGGCTGGAAGCCGACCTCCATCAGTTGTATGCCCCACGGCGTTGAGACAAACCGGTCGGCGCCCGTCTCGAAGGCATAGGAGATGATCCCCCGACGGTACCACTGATCGTCCGCGCTGCTTCCCGCCGCCGAGTACATCACATCAGTGATCGGGCCGGTGCGCTCCGGGAACACGACCGTCGATCGCTCCTCCTTGATCCGGTTGAGAATCAGGTCCGCCCCGGCGAAGAAGTAGGCCTCTACGCCGATGTTCGGCGCCGGGAGCGTCACGCGGCCCTGCCGGATATAGGAACCCGGGGACCACATGAAATACCCGCCGTAACTATGGACGTTGACGGCGAACTTGATGTTGGCATACGTGTCGACAACCCACAATTCATTCTTGATCTCCGGTTCGGACGCCTCGGATGGCCCGGCGTAGACTGCGGTTGCAGGGTCGGTCGATGCGCCATCGTAACCGTCATAGACGGAACCGACCGTGTTGTTGCGGTTGAGATCGACGCCCCACGAGTTGCGGTTCGCCGGCATTCCGTCCACCGTGGTCGGCGGACAGTAGTCGGTCATGTTCTTGCGCTGCATGTTGTCGTCATGAAACGAATAGAGGGAGCCATCCGGGTTCGACGACGGGAGGATAAAGATGTCAAGATTGTCTACAAAAGACCTGGTCGTCGGGTCAATCGGATAGTTGCGCAGCAACCGCTCGGCGGTCTCGATACACACGAGCGGGGTCGTCCACTCGCGCGCGTGTTGCTGGCCGAAGATGAATACGCCAACCTTGGAGCCGTCACGATGCTTGCCGATTCGAAGTACCTGCGTCCGGGACGGTCCGCGCGGGACGCTCGATGGTGCGCGCAGGAAATCGGAGAGGGTCACCAGATACCTCGGCTGCACGATACCGGCTCCGGCGTCGCCGGCCCACGTATATGCGGTCACAAGAGCGCTGGCGGCTGAGTCGTTGTTGATCGCATCTCTGACCTGTGCGGCCGTGCTGACCAGGGCGTATCTCGAATCAGTAGCCAGCCGGACCGTGATCCGGGTGCCGGCAACCGAGACGGTGAGCGGGGAGTTGGCCGCCCAGGGGTCGAGGAACTCGGCCTGGACATCGTTGCCACCCTCGTGACCCCAGGCCTTGGTGAACAACACCACCGCCTGCGGCTGGTACTCGGCACGCGGTGCGCTGCCGATTGCAGTTGTCCCGGCCATGGTGGCCATGGCCCTGCGCTGGTACCCATTCGTCGCGTAAGGCAGGTCAATGATCTCGGCCAAGTCCGGGAATTCCATCGCAAGAGCGTTGGTGCGCTCCCTGACCTCCACGGGATCCATGTAGTGCGTGACGAACCCCTTCAGGTAGCCGTCGGCCACCGGCGGCAGGCCACCCCCGACCCATGTGTTCACCAGCCCCTCAGCAGCTACACCTGTGCTCGACCCGATCCGGACCATGGCGGGCGCCGCCGTGCCGGGCCCACTGAGCCCCACGAGCAGGCGGTGGTACATATACTGGCCGGCGTCGACGTACCTTGACATCGTGATGGCCACGCCGTAGTTCCCGCCTTGCTCCTTCACGGCCATGGAAAGGACCGGCCCACCCGTACTCGTACCGAGCGAGGTCCTTGCGGCAACCGATAGAAATCTGCCGGCGTAATTTGTGAAATAGTCGGCGCGCATGATCGTGACCTTGCCTCCGGCGTCAAATCCCGCGGCGCTCAAGTCGCCCGGGCGTCGGCCCAACTCGGCGGTGCTCCGCGATCGCTTCTCGGCCGAGATCGCAGCCTCGCGATCCGCTTTCGCAGCCTCCCAGGTGGAGCGGTCCTCGATTGTGGCCCCAGCCTGGAACCCTAATGACTCATAGTACGCGCGCAGGCTCGGCGTGACGATGGCATTGACTGTCACGCTGCCGTCGGCATTCTCCCGCTGATATTCGGCGAGATCCGCGCCGGCGGCCACCAGCAGATCGATGGCCTCCCGGTTCGGCAGATGGAATTCGACGAGGGCCTTGTCGTCTGCCCCGGCATTGGGGTCAGGCGCGGGGCCGCCACCGGACGATGCGGCAACAGCCGGCGCAACAACGAAGGCCAACGTCAGCAGGCATATGATTAGAGACCAGAAACATCTTCGATAAGCGATCCATATTCCCCATCTTGCCCTGCGATTGGGTGTGGCTTGCATCCGCATCACTGATGTCCCCTCCTTCGAAAAACAGGAATAATGACCGATTTTCCCTCAGTTTCGTGCTATTGTGTCATATCTCGTGGGATTCCAAGTACATCACCACCGCGCTCGACCTTTCGAAATCCCCCGGCCCGCCGTGCCGGTTTCATATTCTCAAGGCTCCAACCATTCAACCACGGCTTCGCTATATGACATTATGGCTGAACGGGCCCGCCAAGGCAAGGAAAAAGTGTCGGGAACGCCAGAGTGTGTGTGTGACGCCATTTCGTAGGGAACAGGGCCCCTTTGTCATGCTGAACGAAGTGAAGCATCTGGGCAACGAACGTAGTCAACGTTCCTGCCGCTGCCTTTCCATGCAGGCGACCGTCAAGCGGGCGAGCGAGCAAACACCGCGGACTAAGGCGCTTTCGTCCACGCAGAAATGCGGCGACTGGCACATGGCGGCCTGGTTCGGATCGGTGTCGAGAACTTGCGAAGCCGCCGTTACGCACGTATAATTCGGGGGTGTCGTTTGGTAGAGTTCGAGCTTGGGCATCTGCTCTTTCGAAGAGGGGAACTGCATGAAGAGCTATATCTGGAGTTGCATTGTCGTTTTGATCTGTTCCTGTGGTGTCGAGGCGGCAGAGGATGTCTTTCTGCTGAGCTACTTCAAGGGCAACGGGGAAACGGGCGTGTTCCTGGCCTGCAGCGAGGACGGCTTGACATTCAGGGACCTCAACGAGGGCCGAGCTGTGTTCATGCCGCCGGCGTGGGAGGGGCAGAACCTCACGCGGGACCCGTCGATCGTCTTTTACGACGGCCTGTTCCACATGGTTTGGACCTCCAGTTGGGTCGGGACATGCTTCGGGGCCGCGACCTCGCCCGATCTGAAGCGGTGGTCGGAGCCGGTGTGCGTACGGCCGTTCCGCAGTTGGCCCGCTGACGACCAGCCGCACAACACCTGGGCCCCGGAGGTCCACTGGGACCCGGTGCAGAAGAATTATGCGATCCTCTGGTCCTCCGCGACCGCCGGCGTTGAAGGCGATGGGGGCCACAACTCCGGTGGGCTGGAGAAGGACCCGAGCCGCAAGGTCAAGCCGGACCTGCGCCACCACCGCACCTTCATCTCCCGGACGACGGACTTCAAGGATTTCACAGACGCGACGGTGTTCTTCTCGCCGGGCTTCAGCGAGATCGATGCGTGCATGGCGTTCGACGCGGGCACCGCGGACCCAGCGGACGGACGCTGGGTCATGGCGGCCAAGGATGAGCAGATGCAGGAACTCGGCGGCAAGAACATCCGGCTGACCGCCGCACCGGCCGATCTGACGAATCCCTTCCCGCCTAAGTTCCGCTCGCTCACCGATCCGAACAAGCCGTGGTCCGCCCCGGTGGCGGGCCCAGACTCGGACGTACAGTCGAACCAGTGGGTGGAAGGACCGACGCTGCTGCGCGTCGGCGCCGAGTGGTGGCTCTATTTCGACCGATTCCGTCTGCCAACAAACCGGTTCGGCCTGGCGACATCGAAAGACCTCGTCCACTGGACGGACAGGACCAGCGAAGTGAAGATGCCGCCCGAGGCACACCACGGCACGATCTTCCGCGCCCCGCGAGCCGTGGTCCGTCAGGCATTCTCCTCGCAATAGAGGCGCCACTCCGGGTATGCGATGCCTCTAATCCAGTTCCGTCCCGCGAATTACCGCGGGCACGACTCTCCCGCCGTGGCTGTAGCGGCGGCATTGTCGCTTGCGCGAGCCACGACTCATGCGAGCGCATCGAGTCTGGGGTCCCTCCCGATTGTCGCCGACAGAAATAGATTATTTCGCTTTTTTACTTGACAATGGCGGGAGAGCCCTCGTAGAATTACCGCGTCATTTCACGGAAGGGATGCACTCCACGGATGTCTTTGGCGCCTTTGGCTTGGAAGCGTTGCCGAGGGCGAGCAAAGATGATACTTCTCAGAGCCTCACGGATGAATGCTACCAGGAGAGTGGCGTAGAGCGCCTTTATGGTTCGCGGCGGGCGAGGCTCGCCCGCAGAGCGATAGAGGGTAACGGAGAGAGGCAGGTCAGGAGAGATGGTGAAGGCAGGAAGTCACGGAGGGGCGGCATGGACAGCTCATTACGCGGACTACGGCACACTCTCTGCGCACTCAATACCCCTCCATACTCATCCACAACGGAACCGGCGCAACCGCGCCCGACCACCGCCGATCGTTTCCCGCAGCACACATGGAACATGCCATCAACTGACGGGATGGGTGATAGATGAAAAGACGGCGAAGGAAGCGATAGAATCCGGATGGATGATATCTGGTTGAGGCGGCCGGGGCGCCCCATTGCAGATGCAACAGGGCGCCTGGATCCCAGTCCATGACCGCCGAACACCGATCTTCGCAAATCCGTGCATAAAAGTCAAGCACCCCGTGGATGGTATGCGCCTTCGGACAGGTGGTTGGGGACTATCCGGAGGAATCACAAGCAGAATATTCGTGCCCATTGAACTGTCGTCCCGACAGGGGCAACCGCCGCGTTCTGGGCCACCCGGCACGTTCCGTTGGCGGCCACGCGCGGGCAATGTCGGGTGGATCACAAAGAGGAGTGTAATCGCATAAACCGTCACGATCACTATTGAATCAGCGAAGACAACAATACGCTGATTCCGAAGAAAGGAAAGACGCAGAATGAGAGACCAAAGAGTCTTGTTGACAGTAATGCTGTTCATGATGGTGCCGCTGATTCCAGGCGCCGCTCATGCGCAAACGAAAGCTCTATTACTTGAGGATGTGCGGCCGTGGGATGGCTCCGGAATCAGCAACAGTCAGACACTGACCGATCTAGGCATTGCCTACGACTGGATTCCCTCAGCCAACCTGGGGAGCACAGACCTGAGCCAGTACCAATTCGTCGTCCTGGCTTCTGTTCAGCCCCAGTCTTTCTACAACAACGTAGCCGCCGGTCTGGGGGCGCTGGACACGTACGTCCAGAATGGAGGGATTCTTGTCGCCCACGCGACCGTCCATGGTTGGGACGGGGATGGCGTCTGGCAGGATGGCCAGCTTCTGCCTGGTGGTGTTGGATATGTGGGGCCAACGTACTCCAATGCAGTCCAGTTACTCGACCCTACTCATCCGGTAATCGATGGGCCCTATGGGGTGGTTACGGAGACCAGCTTGCAGAACTGGAACTGGTCCACCCATGGATACTTCACCGATCTGGTACCCGGAACTGAGATGGTAATCGGGGTTGACATCGGAGGTGGCGATGTAAGGCCCTGCTATATGGAGTATGATTGGGGCCTTGGCCAGGTGAGAACAACCATGATGACCCTGGAATGGAATCTCGGAGCAGAAGCAGGATCGAGGCATATCTTCAGAGAGAATGAGTTCTATTATGCGGCCCATCCCGTTCCCGCGCCGGGGGCCCTGCTGCTTGGTGGAATCGGCGTTGGCCTGATCGGCTGGCTCCGCAGACGCAGAGCCGTCTGACGAACTCGAAGGGACTCGAGCCGAGAACACAGGAGCGGGCCGTGCTCGACGTGCGGTCCATTCATCCTCGACAATTGAACCGACCCAAGGAAGGCAGCCATCCTTCTCAAGCTGCTGAATACCTGGGTTTCGCACCTTTCGTTTGTACTGAGCAGATCAGGTCACTGGGTTACCGGGTGTAGAGTGAGAAGTTAATGGTTTGAGGGTTCAAAGAAGGAGTAGAGAGATGAAGACGAGATATTTGACAATCGTTCTATGTGGCATGCTGTGCCTTGCGGGGACCGCACAGGCAGCCATCGTCGACTTCACTGGAGGTACGGCAACACTGAGCGATGGCACGACCGTCGTTACTGACAACAGTGCAGTTTATGGGCCGCCCGGCTGGGGAGATCCAGGCACACTGGGGGTGGACTATTACGACGAAAACGGATTTCGACTGGATTTCGTCGGTGACCACGGGATCATCGGAGACTACTATCACGTCGGCAATGCTGTCATACACGCACATTGGGCAACGGGCAGTTATGGCGCTTTGACGAGTATCTTAGTCACCAAGATAGATGGCACACCGTTCGATCTGAACTACTTCATACTCACCTCCAACACGGATTTTGGTGGAGGGCCGGCCTCCGGCAATGAGCAGGTCTGGATCAACGCTTCAAATGGTTTCTCCCAGCTACTACCCACGGACGATTGGGGGTTTGCCGGTGCTAATCCACAGATATTCCTGGGCGCCAACTTCGACAATATCGCCTGGTTTTCGTTTACAGCGTCGAATCTTGTGGATTGTTTCGGGATGGACAATTTCTACATCGATGAGCCAGCTCCATCTGTTCCTGCTCCCGGTGCAATCCTGCTCGGGGGCATTGGCATAAGCCTGGTTGGCTGGATACGTCGGCGTCGAATGGTCTGATCCAATGTGAATGTCACTCCATGGATGGGTATTGGACCTGCGCGGGCCGCCGTGTTCGGACGACGCGGCGGTCCGCATTCCCCTCTTGGAGGGATGAATGCAGTGTTCGTGATCGATGGCTCCGGTGAACTGGGTGCGCCGGGGTCGGATGGTCGCATTCGTGTGACTGCCGCCTGAATCTGATAGTGCCAAGCAGGCGCAAAGCGGGCCACCGTTATGGATGGACGGGGGCCCGCAAGCTTTTCAGCGAAATTCCGGCCTCCCTTGGAGCGTCAGTTGTCACAGGCCTGCCCTCGCCATGGACCTATAATATTTGCAAAAAAGTACTTGAAAACACCAGAGATTGTGTTACGCTGTCTCTTGTCGGGAGGTATGTGGGTCTGCCGTGTGGCAGGCCGGTCGGTAAGGGCCGGTTTGTATGCGGGAATCATGGTTCCAAGGGCCCTGAACATCACATCTTATTGAGGAGGAACGGAAATGGAACGGCACATCATCTGTCATCCAGTCACTGTGACAGTCCTGCTGTTGGTCTGTCTTGCGGCGGGTGGTGGCCCCGTCGCCCTGGCAGGCCAAGGCGGGCTACCGAATGAAGGCACGCCTCGCGTGATGTACGCCACGGATTTCATTCCGGGGACACGGGTCGTGCTGCTCGACAACGAGCCGGCCGGGGGACCGGGCCTCAAGGCCGGCATGTCCGGCACGATCCTCTGCTGTGACAAGTCCGATTGTTCCAGTCGCATTCTCGTGAGCTGGAACCTGTGGCGCGGCGGCAAGAATGAGGAAGCCTCCTGCACCAACGCGGTGATCGGCATGTACCCTGAAGGCTCGGCGATGTGGGTGGACCCGTCCAAGGTCCGGCTGGGCCTTCCCTTCGAGGGAATCGGCGTGCTGCAGGGAGGGCCCGAAGGCTGCCTGTACATTTCGACCTATGAAGGCGGCCTCTATCGCCTGGTTATCAATCCGGAATTCCGGGAGCAGTGGTGGGCTGTCCTTCCAGGGGCCTTCGTTCGGGTGCGCGGGCTGTTGAACACGAGTAAGGCCGCGGCGGGCCAGACGTGTCCCCAGGAAAATGGCGACATCTACCACCCGATTCTGACGCCTTCTGATTGGGACCTGACCCCCGGCAGTTGGGCCACAGGGCCCTTCTTCAATAGCGAGCGCGTCGTCCTGGTCGGCGAGAGTAATCCAAATGGCGCCGTGGGACTTCCGCGTGGGGCCACCGGAACCATCATCTGCCGCAACACGTTCGAGAAGGAGCATCCGTTCCTCGTCAGTTGGGATCTGTGGGACAAAGGCGGCGATCCGGAGGAATACCTCGATTGCACGCAGCGATTCGGCGGCATGTTCCCGCCCGGATCCACCTGGTGGGTGTCGGCGCAGGACCTTGCCAAGTTCTATGAGAGCGACTGCGGGACTCTGGAGGAGACGGTGATCTGCTGCCGGGGCAACTCGCCGAATGTCCCGATGGTCGGGTTGTTCGTGCCGCTGGGAGAGGTGTACTGCCTGCCGGACATTGCGACGGGAAAACCTCTGCTCAGGGGCCTGTGCAAAGCGACGGGCCTGTACACGCCTTACGAGGAACTGATCGGCAGACAGACCCCCGCCGACCCGGCGAAGCGAGACATCGGCGGGATCATCTTCGAGTCGATTGTCACGCCCTGCCATATACCGAGCTGCTGTGAACCGCCCTATGTCCCCGGCGACAGAGTCAGGCTGCTGGTGAACCAGCCCGGCGGGGCACAAGGCTTGGCGGTCGGGGCCGGCGGCACGGTTCTGTGCTGTGACCCGGATGACCCGATCACGCCGATCCTCGTCGCATGGGACGACTGGACCGGCACCGGTGATGACGACAGGATGTGCCAGACACCCACGTGGCTTCGCGAGAACGCCGGACTGTGGATGGCCTGCACCGAGATCCAGCGGGTGGTGCTTGCCGACCTGTGCGACAAGCCGGAATTCCGCAGTTTTCTGCCGCAGATGGTGGGAGCGGATAAGCATCTCAGCATCAACGGCATGATCTATAACCGCGGCGGCGGGGATTCAGGACCGTTCTTCGTCGATATTTACCTGTCCACAGACACCCAGATCACCCCCGATGACTACCAGCTCTCGCATACCGCCCTGGATATCGACTCCGGCGGATCGATCGAGCTTTCCTGGCTCAACCCGGTTCCGGCAACTATCCCGGCCGGCACCTACTATGTTGGGTGGCTCATCGATTCCGAGAATCAGGTGATCGAGGAGGATGAGAAGAACAACATGGTCGTCATCGAGTCGGGCCAACTGACCGTAGCAGGCAAGTGACGGCTGCGCCGGCCCGGCGGTGATGGGCAACGCGTTACATGAGAAGTGCACAAGAGACCGAGCGGCGGGAAGGCTCGCATCTGCGACCCCGTCCGTTCGACTCTTGTGCACTTCTTTGCATCCGAATCACACCGGGCCAGCCCCGCGATTCGATGATCCCGCCAAGTGTGTGGAAGATCTCCGCCGACCAGCGAACAGCCTCGACCACCGTCGGGTTGCCGCGGCAGTCCAGCAACTCCTGACCTTGTATATGGGTTATCTTCATTGGGGTACCCTCATGATTGCCCACGTCCATCCTTCTGCACCATAGCAGACGGGCCCGCCCCTCCAATAAGGAAGACCCTCGCGCCCGACGAGCGAAGCCTGCACGATGGACTTGCACGATGAGCGATGCTGTTGTAGAAATAGCCTGCTACTGGTGATCCTTTCTGGAGGCATGAGATGGGCAAGGCCTTGTACTGGGTATTCGTTGCGATGGCGCCGGGCCTGTTGGCCTGCGCTACAGCCGTGGCCGGCGGTCGGGCCGATGCAAACGATATTGCCGAGTCGTATGTCAGACTCGTGCTTGAGATCGGGTTGTACGACGACGTGTACGTGGATGCATACTTTGGGCCGAGCGAGTGGAAGCCTCCGGAGAGCGCCAGACAGGACCCGTTTCCCGCCGAGCGGCTGGGCGGCAGAGCCCGCGAGTTGATCGCGCGATTGGCGAAGATCGATGCTCGCGGATTCACCCCTCTGGAGAAGCAGCGGCAGGCCTATCTGGAGAAGCAACTGTCCTCCGCGAACGCCAAGATCGAGTTGCTGGCCGGCAGGAAGATGTCCTTTGACGAGGAGTCGAAGGCGTTGTACGACGTCGTCGCGCCCGCCCGTGACGATGCGTATTTTCAAAGCCTTCTGGACAGGCTCGGCCAGGTGCTGCCGGGCGACGACGACCTCTACTGGCGATTCAACAGTTGCAGGAACCAGTTCACCGTTCCGCGGGACAAGCTCGAGGAGGCTCTGCGGGCCCTGATCGCCGAGTACCGCAAGCGTACGCGGGAACACATGCCGCTGCCGGAGGGCGAGCGTTACGACCTGCAATTCGTGATCGCCAAACCCTGGGGCGCCGCTGCCACATACAAGGGCAACGGGCTCAGCCTGATCGAGGTCAATTTCCAAATGCCGTTCGGCGTGGCGGACATCGAGAAGCTCGCCGGCCACGAAATCTATCCGGGGCATCACCTTTACCTGACCCTGCTCGATAAGAACCTCGTGCAGGACAGGAAGTGGATGGAGTACAGCGTCCTGCCGCTCTACAGCCCCCTGGCACTGATCGCAGAAGGGCTCGCGGAGTATGGCTGCAAAGACCTCATCATGACAACCGCGGAGCGGGTCGAGTTCGACCGAAGAATTCTCCTTCCGCTCATGGGATTGGACGCGGCCGAGATTGAGAGCTACCAGCGAACCATGGAGCTGAAGGATGAGCAGGAAGGCGCCCTGGTGGAGGCGGCCCGGCGCTACCTGGACGGCCGCATGACCATGGACGAGATGCGAGAGTGGCTCCGAAAATATTACCTCGCCGCCTATGGGGGCGTGGAGAACATGATCACATTCATCGAGAAGTATCGCAGCTACGTGGTCACCTACACAGTGGGCCGGCAGCTCGTGCGAAACTACATCGAGCGGCACAGCGGCCCCGGCAATGACCCCACCCGCCGCTGGCAAGTGTTCCACACGCTGCTGTCCACACCACAGACGCCATCCGGACTGATGGAAGCAGGCACTCGCAAGGCAGCCGACAAAGAACCGTAGAAACACACGGTCTTGCATCTATGCCGCAAAGGAATTTCTCTGAGTGCATATCAGGGGATTTGCCTATTGGCCGGAAGTACAGATTCGGAGGAGTATGTGCCCTATCGCAATTATACAGTGCAGATGAAAGGATAGGGAGATGACTGCAATGGGAGACTTCGATCCGACCCGGCGGGATGTGCTTGCCACGGCGGGGCTGTCCGCGAGTTATCTGTTGACCCTTGGGCGGCCTGTGGCTGCCATCGAGAAAGCGGAACGGGAGAGGAAAGAAGAGTCGGCGAAACCGGCGGAAGAGGAGGAGGCACACGTCTCTGCCCCTGAGGATCTGATGCGTGAGCATGATGTGCTCCACCGCATTCTGCTCATCTACGAGCGGATGATCGCGATGCAGGCCGCGCCGGGGGAATGGCCTGTAAAGACGCTCACCGAAGCCGCCCGGCTGGTGCAGACCTTCATCGAGGAGTATCACCAGAAGCTCGAGGAGGACTACGTGTTTCCGAGGTTCGAGAAGGCGCGCCGGCACGCGGACCTCGTCGCCGTGCTCCGCAAGCAGCACGATGCCGCCACGCGATTGACGCAGGCAATCCTCAAGGGGGCCGGCCAGCTCAAAGAATCCGCCGATGCGGAACGCTTGACCGGCAACATGAGAGCGTATATCCGCATGTACCTGCCGCACAGCGCACGCGAGGGAAGCGTCCTGTTCGTCGATCTGCACTCGGTCGTCGAGCCGAAGGAGTTTGAGGAGATGGGCGACCGATTCGAGGAGATCGAGCACAAGAAATTCGGGGCCAACGGTTTTGAGAACGCTGTGAACCAGGTGGCCGCCATGGAGAAGACACTGGGCATCTACGACCTGGCCCAGTTCACGCCCAAGGAGGCGTGATGGCGACTCATTCTCCTTCAAACACGAAATGATGGTTTTCGAAAAGGAGGAACTCCTTTTCAGAGACGGCATTGAATGTCACCACCATATCCTTGATTTCGCCCGGCTTGGCGCCATACCACGTGTCCAAACAATCCACCTGCTCTCCTGCGGAAATGAGCCGGCGGATCACTCGATACAGTTCGGCGGTGGCCTGGATGTTGTCTGCATCCTCCGGGCACCAATCCTGCGGCTCAATGAAGCCCAGGTCTGTTGTGGAGAGATGCCGAAACGTGCAACTGCATTTGGACTTCGACCCGACAAACCACTTGTGCTCGTGCCGCAAGAGACCCACCCATTTCTCATCCGCTGCCTCAGGCGGCCTGAAGCGGAGCCGTTCCGAGTTGTACTTCGCCAAATCCTCCGGGCTGCTCGTCGATAGATACAGCGAATAGCACATATGGTTTACGGTCCGTCCTTCTCAGCGTCTGGTGGTTTGGACGAAGGGGGAGAGCTCGCGGAGGCGATGGATGATCTCGGGCATCTTCTGGATCGTGAAATCCACTTCGTCCTCGGTGTTGTACCGGCTGAGACTGAATCGGATGGAGCCGTGGGCGGCGGTGAACGGCACACCCATCGCGCGCAAGACGTGCGACGGTTCGAGTGAGCCGCTGGTGCAGGCCGAGCCGCTGCTGGCGCAGATGCCGTAGCGGTCGAGCAGTAACAGGATCGCCTCGCCCTCGACATACTCGAAGCTGATGTTGGTGGTATTGGGCAGGCGGTTCCGGACGTCGCCATTCACCCGGCTGTCCGGGCAGGTCTTGAGGATCTCGCTTTCGAGCTTGTCCCGCAGGCGTTTGACCCTCGTGTTCTCGTCGTCCATGTGCCGTGCGGCCAACTCGCAGGCTTTGCCCAAGCCGATGATACCGGGCACGTTCTCGGTGCCGGCGCGTTGTCCGCCTTCCTGGTGGCCCCCGAGCAGAAACGGGGCAATTCGTGTACCCTTCCTGACGTAGAGCACGCCGACGCCTTTGGGGGCGTGGAGCTTGTGACCGGAAAGACTCAGCAGGTTGATGGGACTCCTGGCGAGATTCAGGGGTACCTTGCCGACAACCTGCACGGCGTCAGTGTGGAAGGCGATGCCCCGACTCGTCACCATCTCGGCGATCTTTTCGATGGGGAAGATCACGCCCGTCTCGTTGTTCGCGTACATGATCGTGACCAGGGCGGTGTCATTGTCGAGCTGGCGCTCCAGCTCGCCGAGGTCGAGTTGGCCGACCTTGTCCACCCCCAGCTCGATTACCGTGTAGCCGTGGGTCTCCAGGTCCCGGCAGGCAGCCAGTACCGCGGGATGCTCGACGCGGCTGGTGATGACCTTGCGCTTCTGCGGCGCGGCCGCCAGGGCCCCGTGGATGGCGGCGTTGTCACTTTCCGTGCCGCAACTGGTGAAGATGATCTCGCCCGGGTCGCAGCCGAGCAGGCCGGCCACGCGATCGCGAGCCTCGCGGACTTTGATTCCCACGTGGCCGCCGAACGTGTGCATGCTCGACGGATTGCCGTACAGGGTCGTGAAGTACGGCCGCATCTCCTCGTATACCTCGTCCGCCACTCTCGTCGTTGCGTTGTTATCGAAATAGATGACCTTCATCGTTTACCCCTCGTGCTCGTGCCCCTGCTCCTGCGATTCCGTGTCCTCCTCGACGTACAGACTCTCGGAGACGAACTCGCGCAGCTTGGCCTCGACCACGTCCTTCATCGTGAAGTCGCTGACCTTGCACTGGGCACACATGCCGCGAAAGGCGATGACCACTTTGTCGCCGGCGACGTCGATCAGCTCGATGTTGCCGCCATGCGCCCGCAGGGCCGGCCGGATCTGTTCGTTGATCGTCTGCTGAATGAGCTGAATCTTCTGAATGTTCGTCAACCGCTTGTCCTTGCGGGGCGGAGGCAGCTCCTGCTCTTTGACTTTCTCGCCCTGGACGCGCTCGATGATTTTCTCGATCTCACCCTTGCAGCCGCCGCAGCCGCCGCCGGCCTTGCAGTAATTCGTCACCTGCTCGACCGTGACCAGGTTGTTCTCGCGGATGACCCGCTCGATCTCCGTATCGGTGACGCCAAAGCAGGTACAGACGATGTTGCCCTGAATCTCGTGCTTCTTGCTGCCTCTCCCGCGATAATTCTCGATGGCGGCCTCCAGGGCCTCGCGGCCCATGACGGAACAGTGCATCTTCTGCTCGGGCAGCCCGCCCAGGTAGTTGGCGATGTCCCTGTTGGTCACCTTCATCGCCTCTTCGAGCGTCTTGCCTTTGATCAGCTCGGTGAGCACGGAGGAGGTCGCAATCGCGCTGGCGCAACCGAAGGTTTTGAACCTGGCGTCGACAATCCGGCCGTCTTTGTCCAGCTTGAACGTCAGCCGCAAGGCATCGCCGCATGCCAGTGAGCCGACTTCGCCAACGCCGTCCGCGTCCTCAATCTCGCCGACGTTGCGCGGATTGAAGAAGTGGTCTCGTAATTTGTCCGTGTATTCCCACATATCATTTCTCCGGCAGGATTTCCACCATGCGCTCCAGCGATCTCTTTGCCATGAGGCGGATGTCCTTGGGTACGGTCACTTCGTATTCGAGGTTCGTCAGCGAGGCGAGAACCTTCTCGATTGTGGTTTTCTTCATGTTCGGGCATACCGCCCTGCTGCCGGCGGGTATGAACTGGGCGTCCGGCCGGACCTTCTTCAGCGGGTGGATCATCCCGACTTCGGTGGCGACGATGAATTCCTTCGCGGGGCTGGCTTTGACAAACTTGAGCATCTGTCCCGTGCTCAGCAGTGCATCGGCCATGTGTTTGACCGGCTCCGAGCACTCGGGATGCACCATCACGACCGCCGCCGGATGCTCCTGCCGGGCCTCCCTGATGTCGTCCTCGCCGATGAGGGCGTGCGTCGGGCAGTACCCGGGCCACAGGATCAGCTCGCGCCCCGTCTTCTCCTCGACGAACTTGCCCAGATGCTGGTCGGGCACGAAGATGATCCGCCGGTCGCGAGGCAGCGAGTTGACGACCTCGACGGCGTTGGCGCTGGTGCAGCAGTAATCGCTCTCGGCCTTGACGGCCGCCGTACTGTTCACATAACAGACGACCAGGGCATCGCGGCATTTCCCCTTGAGGCCGCACAACTGCTCGGCGGTAATCATGTCAGCCATCGGGCAACCCGCCCAGGGATCGGGCATGACCACCTTCTTGTCGGGCGAGAGGATCTTCGCCGTCTCGGCCATGAACCGCACGCCGCAGAACACGATCACCTCGGCGTCCGTCTTCGACGCCTCGATGCTCAGCCCAAGCGAGTCGCCGCAGAAGTCGGCCAGGTCCTGAATCTCAGGAAGCTGATAGTTATGCGCCAGGATGACGGCCTTGCGCTTTTGTTTCAGCTCCTGAATCTCGTTGACGATTTTCTGATCCAACACTCACCCCAAGACACTTATATGGGCCGGCCAGGGCTGCCGTCATGCCTGCGGTACACCAGATCGGGATTCGAGTTTGTAACGGTGACGCCGGGCGGCACGGACTCCTTGAGCCAGGTGTTGCCGCCGATGACGGCCCCCTTGCCGATAGTGACATCGCCGAGGATGGTCGCCTCGGCGTAGATCGTAACATTATCCTCGATGGTCGGATGCCGTTTTCCACCCTTGATGATCCGGCCGCGTGCATCCCGCCGGAAGCTCAGCGCGCCCAGCGTCGTGCCCTGGTAGATGATCACGTGATCGCCGATGATGCTGGTCTCTCCGATCACCACGCCCGTGCCATGATCGATGAAGAAACTCTTGCCGATCCGGGCGCCGGGATGGATGTCGATGCCGGTCCTCGCATGGGCGCACTCGGACATGATCCGCGGGATCAGCGGGACCTGGCGAACGAACAACTCGTGCGCGATGCGGTAGGTCGCAATCGCAATGATGCACGGGTAGCTCATGACGATCTCTTCGTAGGACTTCGCCGCCGGATCGCCGTCGTAGGCGGCCCGGACGTCGCCCTTGAGCAGGTTGCGAACCCGGGGCAACTCGCCGAGAAGCTCGGTCGCCACGGTTTCCGCCATGGTCTGGCAATCGCACCGCCGGCAATTCTTGATCCGGCACTGGTACTGATAGGCCCGGTTCAGTTGCTCGACAAGCTCCACGCAGATCTGGCTCAGCAGGTCGCCCACGATGTACTTGACATTGGACTTCGTCACCACCTTGTTGCCCGTGTGCCCGGGAAAGAGCACCTCGAACAACAAGTCCAGGATCTGAAGAATCTCGCCTCGCACCGGCAGATTCGCCACATCGATGAAGTTGATGCCGGAGTCGCCCTTGTACGTCTCCGTGATCTCATCCACCAGCTTTTCGAAATTCCTGTTTGTCAGCTTGTTTTTTGCCATGCTATCTT
Source organism: Sedimentisphaerales bacterium (assembly GCA_963708075.1). Lineage (GTDB taxonomy): Bacteria > Planctomycetota > Phycisphaerae > Sedimentisphaerales > Anaerobacaceae > PLanc-01. Next base: position 10,884 of record OY970194.1, on the reverse strand, counting down.
CTGCCACTACCCTATCGCTGTACGTGCAGCGATCGTCGCTGCAATCCCTCCTTCATACCATGAATGGAGCGATATGGAAAGCCTACGCTCGCTCGGGCTCGCGCAGATTTGCGAACAGGTCCGTGGACAGATAACGTTCGCCCGTATCGCAAATGAAGGTCACGATTGTCTTACCTTTGTTCTCCGGCCGGTGCGACAGTTGCACGGCGGCCCAGATATTGGCGCCGCTGCTGATGCCGGCGAGAATGCCCTCCCGGACGGCCAGTGCCCGGGCGGTGTCCAGGGCGTCTTCGTTGGAAACCTGGATAATCTCGTCAATCAGCTTCATGTCGAGCACGTCGGGCACAAAGCCGGCGCCGATGCCCTGGATTCTGTGAGGCCCCGGCTTGCCCCCGGACAGCACGGGCGAATCCTTCGGCTCGGCCGCCACGATTTTGAGCTCAGGGTTCTTGGCCCGCAGGGCCTGCCCGCAGCCGGTGAGCGTGCCGCCGGTCCCCACGGCCGATACCAGGATGTCGATACGCCCATCTGTATCGACCCAGATCTCCCGGGCGGTCGTCTCGCGATGCGCCTTCGGATTTGCCGGGTTTTTGAATTGCTGGAGCATGATGGCGTTGGGGTTCTCGGCGACAATCTCCTCGGCCTTCTGTATGGCTCCGGTCATGCCGCGCTCGGCCGGCGTGAGAATGATTCTGGCCCCGAAGATCTGCAGGAGCTTTCGCCTCTCCAGGCTCATCGATTCGGGCATTGTCAGGATCAGTGGCATGCCCTTGGCAGCGCAAATGAACGCCAGTCCGATCCCCGTATTGCCGCTTGTCGGTTCAACAAGGATGGTATTCGGCTTGATCAGGCCCTGCTCTTCGGCCGCTTCAATCATGTACTTGGCAATGCGGTCCTTGACGCTGCTGCAGGGGTTCTTCGACTCCAGCTTCGCTAGAATTTCTGCCTTGCCCGAACCCAGTTTGTTGATCCGAACAAGCGGCGTATATCCGATCGCCGCTACAATATCTTCAAAGATAGCGCTCATAATCCCCTCCAAGTTCAGATCTGGTAGTCACTTCCATGTGCCTTGGTCCTCTTGACCATATCTGCCAGCGTGATGGAATCCAGGACCTGGTGAATCGCCACTTCGACCTCCATCCACAGTTCCCGGGCCACGCAGTCCGCCGACCGGTGACAGACATCCTTATCCTCAACGCACTCCGTTGTGGTTACCGTACCCTCAAGACAACGGAAGACATCGCTGACTTTGATCTGGTCCTGCGGCCGGCCAAGGGCATATCCCCCCTTGGAACCCCGAACGCTTCGCACGAGCCCGGCGGAGCGAAGCAGACCCATCAGTTGCTCCAGATACTTGATCGAGATTTCCTGACGCTCTGCAATCGTTTTCAGTTGCAGCGGCCGCGTGCCTTCATACTGGGCTAACTCGATGATCGCCCTCATCCCATACCGTGTACGTGTTGACAGCTTCATTCATTCGGTCTCCTACTATTCCTACTAAATTGGTATAGTACAATACGCGGGGTTCGTGGGTGTGTGCAAGGAAAAACCCTAAAAATTCTGGGCGATTCGGGGCGATCGTCTGCCAAGCCCGCCAAGGCGGGAATCGATGCAGGTATTATAGCACAGGCGTGCGATGGCTTCCCAGAATGTTTCTAAGGAATTATGTGATGCATTCTTGCGGCAATTCCGCCCATCCGGGTCGATTGACAGAGGCAGGTCGGTCCTATATCATCGCGATGAAAGACCTTATGGACTGAGTTGGGAACGACACGGATGTTCAAAGGCGCAAAGAAGCGGGTCGTCTTCATTTCCACGTTCCCCCCGCGAAGATGTGGGATCGCGACGTTCACGTCGGACCTCATCGGCAGCATCACGGGGACAGCGGAAGGCGAATTCGAGCCTCTGGTGGTGACCATGCGGGCGGACAACAGTCTGCGATACAACGACCCGGTGAAATTCGAGATCCGGCAGAACGTGCGAAGCGACTACATCTGCGCCGCCGATTACATCAATTTCAGCCACATCGACCTGGTTTCCGTGCAGCACGAGTTCGGGCTTTTCGGAGGCGAGGCGGGCTCCTACCTGAGCCTGCTCCTGCGACGGCTCAAAGCTCCCGTGATCACCACCGTCCACACCGTCATCAATGAGCCCAGGCAAGACTACTACCGGGCCATGGTCGATATCTGCGATTGCTCCCACAAGATCATTACGATGAACGAGCGCGGGGTCACGATGCTGCAAGACGTGTACGGCATCCCCGCCAAGCGGATTCACCTCATTCCCCACGGCATTCCCGACCTGCCTTTCGTTGACAGCAACTACTACAAGAGCAAATTCGGGCTCGAAGGGCGAAAGACGATCCTGACGTTCGGCCTGATCAGCAAGAACAAGGGGATCGAAGTCATGCTGCGCGCCATGCCCGGGATCATCGCGGTCGAGCCGGCCGCCATTTACATCGTTCTGGGCATGACCCACCCTTCCGTCCTGAGGTCCGAGGGGGAGTCCTACCGATTCAGCCTGCAGAAGCTCGTCCGCGATCTCGATCTCCAGAACCACGTGATCTTTCACAACCGGTTCGTGAATGATGAAGAGCTGCACAACTTCCTGTGCGCGGCGGACATCTACGTCACGCCCTACCTCGGCCGGGAACAATTGACCAGCGGCACCCTTGCCTTCGCGGTCGGCACGGGCAAGGCGGTGGTTTCCACCCCCTACTGGGCGGCCGAAGAGCTGCTGGCCGACGGCCGTGGAAGGCTTGTCCCGTTCGGGGATCCGGACGCGCTGTCAAGCGAGATCGCACGGATTCTCAAAGACGAGTCGTTGTACTACTCGCTGCGGCGAAAGGCCTATGACTACGGGCGGTCAAGGACCTGGCCCAGAGTCGGGCAGCTCTATGGGGAACTGTTCCAAGAGACCCAGCCGTCTATCCACATCATCGGAAACGGCATGCTGACGGCCGTGGAGACCCTGTCTCATATCGAAGTCCCCGAGCCGGCCATCGAGCACCTGATCCGCCTGACCGATGATACGGGCCTGCTTCAGCACGGGAAATTCACCGTGGCCCACCGCGCTCACGGCTACTGCACCGACGACAATGCCCGCGGCGCCATCGCCATGGCCAAGTACTATGCGCAATACCCGGACCCGCAGGCCTTGAAACTGCTCGACACCTATTTGTCCTTCGTGATGTACGCCCAGAATGCCGACGGGACGTTCAGAAACTTCATGTCGTTCGACCGGCGATGGAGTGAGGAGGAGCCCGAGCATGACGGTCTGGGACGGACCATCTGGGCGCTGGGGGTCATCATGGCCAATCCGCCTTCCCCGGCCTATCTATCCGTGGTCAAGGATTACTTCGACAGGTCCATCGGCCACGTGCACGAGCAGTCCGCCCGAGGCACCGCCTACTGCATCCTCGGCATGTGCAACTATCTCCGGCAGTTCCCGGGAGCCAGCGACATCAAACGCAAGCTGGAGCTGGCGGCGGACCGTCTCGTCAGCCAGTACCGCGAGGGCCGTCACCCGGACTGGGACTGGTTCGAGGATGCCCTCACGTACGACAACGCCGTCCTGCCCCACGCCCTGTTTATGGCCGGGCTGACGCTGGACAGCAGCAGGTATGTCGAAGTGGCTTCGACGACCGCCGACTTCCTCCTGGAGAACACGTTCGACGGCGATCACTTCAGTTTCATCGGCAGCCAGGGCTGGTATCCACGGGGCAAGACCCGGGCCGTGTTCGACCAGCAGCCGGTCGATGCCGCCGCCACCGTCATGATGCTCCGCGCCGCCTATGACGTAACGAAGGACAGCAAGTTCCTCTCGCTGCAGCGGACGGCGTTCGACTGGTTCCTGGGCACGAATGACCTGCGTATCCCGCTTTATGATTTCCGAACGAAGGGCTGCTCGGACGGGCTCATGGCCGGCGGCGTCAACGGTAATCAGGGCGCCGAGAGCATGGTCAGTTTCCTGCTGAGCCTGCTGACCATCCTGGAGAGCTACGCGATCCTCGACAGCATTCAGTCGGAGAAGAACGTCGCATGGCCGAACGCACGTCTGCGCGCTGAGCCAATCGCCGAGACTCCGGCGGAGGCCCAAACGACCCTGGAAGACGAGGCCGCCGCACAAACCGGGGTCGACGAGGCATGAAAGTAGCCAGCTACAACGTCAACTCGATCCGCGTGAGGCTGCCGCTCGTGCTCGAATGGCTCAGACAAAGCCGGCCGGATGTCCTCGCCACGCAGGAGACGAAGGTGCAGGACGATGAGTTCCCGAAGGCTGCATTCGAGGAAATCGGCTATCGCTGTGCCTTTCACGGCCAGAAAGGCTACAACGGCGTCGCCCTGCTCGCCACGCAGGAAATGGCCGACATTGAATTCGGATTGCCGACCGAACCCCGGGACGAGTCACGTCTGGTCAAGGCACGCATAGGCGAGGTGACCATCGTCAACACCTACATCCCGCAAGGCTACCTGCCAACCTCGGACCGCTTCGAGTACAAACTGGAGTGGTTCAGGCGGCTTCTGGACTACTTTCGCTCAATCCTGCGGCCGACGGATCTCGCCGTATGGGTGGGCGATATGAACGTCGCGCCGCTGCCAATCGACGTGTACGATCCCGTGCGACTGGAGGGTCATGTCTGCTACCGTCCCGAGGTTCGCCGCGCCCTCGAACAGATCATGCAGTGGGGATTGATCGACGTATTTCGGATGCACTGTGGAGAAGCAGGCCAGTATACATACTGGGATTACCGGCCGGGCAATCCCTTCAAGCGCAACCGCGGCTGGCGTCTGGATCATATCATGGCCACCGCCCCCCTCGCCCAGAGGTCCGTCGCATGCTACATTGACAAGGGACCACGGGCTGCCGACCGGCCGAGCGACCACACGCCCATCATCGCGGAATTCAAGCTGTGATCACTCAATGGTGGCGTGGTCCACGGCGCTGAAGTGCTGGCCATCCTTGAGCCGGCCCACGACCCTCAACTCCGTTCGTCCGTTGGCAGGTACGGCGGCCATCACATCGGCCCGCTTGAACGTGCCCAGGGCCATCGCATCGCCGCTCAGCCACATGAAGGTGCTCTGCTTGACCGCCGCGATGCCGCCCGGAAACAGCAGCAGCGGCTCGGCTGCATCGAAGTCCTTGGCAAACTTGCCCCTGGGCAGAACAATCAGAGCGGTGACGTCCTGACTGCTGTTCCGCTGCATCTTCTGGGGCGACACAAATGCCTTCGTGGTGATTACCAGTGTAACCGTGGCGGTCGCCTCATCCAAGGCGGTCAGTCCCGTAGGGTCGCGGACCTCCAGCTTGAACGTACGCGCACCGGGGAAAAGCACAGTGATGAAGCGGGCCTGCTCCCAGACCAGCTCGTCATCGTAGTACCAGCGATACTGCAGCGGCAAGCCTTCAGGATCGTAGGATTCGCCGGCGTCCAGGGTCACGGCTGCTGCCGTGTCATTGGCAACGGTAAAGCCCATGACATCCGGCCCGGCGTTGGCCACAGGCGGATCGTTTCGTGTCTCGTATGCTCCCATATCGGCTGTGATGCCGGACACGCGAGGCTGTCCGTCCAGGTCCGTCCCATTGGGCTCCCAGACGGCTTCGAGACTGGCGGTGTCCACGCACGGCGAAGCCCACTGCAGGCGGTGATCCCCGTCCGTCCAGGCGTCGTCGCATGGGTCCCAGGTGGTCCCGGCGTCGTTCCAGGATCCGATCTGAATAAAGCACGGGTCCATGTCGATATTACCCTCGCCCGGCCATCCGCCGCGAACGTCACTGTACGTGATCTCCACGCGTGCCTGGCCCTCCGCCTCAATGAGTTTTCCGTCGCCCCACAGAACGCAGTTGCTCAGGTGCATCTCACTGGTGTCCGACTCGGCGAACAAATCGCACGCCATGGCGCTTCCGGCCGCGGCCTGATTGCCGACGAATGTGCAGTGGTTCACATGGGCATCGGCCACCGAGCCGTACAGGCCGCCGCCGCGGCTCCACGTCGAGTCGTTCGCCCAGTTGCCGCTGATGACGCTGTTCGAGAGCAGCAATTGTCCGCCACCGTAACTGCAGATGCCGCCTCCCTGGAACTCGGCGCCGTTGCTCGTGACGACGCAGCGGCTCACGATCAGGTCGCTGCCCTGGTGATAGTAGATGCCTCCGCCGGCCCAGCCGGACCAGTTGTTCGCGACCGTGCAGTCGATCAGGACAGGGGTGCACTTGCCGCGACTGTAGAACCCGGCGCCATAAGAGACGGCGCCGTTGCCGATGATCAAGCAGTTGCGAATGGTCGCGCTGCCGCCATCATTGTAGATACCGCCCCCGCCGTTCAGGTTGTCAGGCAACTCGGAGTCGACCGCGACACCGCCCATGACCGTGAAGCCGTCCAGCACGGCGTTGGAGTCCGTTCCGCTGATCGTGACCACGTGGTGGCTGTTGTCCCCCCGGTCGAAATCACCAATGATCTCCGAAAGGCGGGAGAGGGGCTCATCGTCGTGGAACAGGTCGCCGCTGAGAATCGTCTCATAGGCAAAGACACTGCGAGCGTTCGGATTGACACCGCGCCAGCCGGCGTAGCCACCTTTCAGGACCACACCCTTCTTCAACCGGAATGTGGCGTTCTGGTCGCCTCTCTCGATGCCGGCGCCCAAGTCAGGCCGATAGGTGCCTCGAGCCACACGGATCTCCGTGCCTTCCTCCGCGACCGCCAGGGCATCCTGCAGGGAGCCCATCGCATCCTTCCAGTTCGATCCGGTCCGGGCCCCCGGGGCGTTTGGGTCCACGTAGCAGAAGGATTGGATCGCGCCATCGCCCGCGACGGCAAACTCGATGAAAAAGCCGATGCCGTTGGCAGAGTTGAAGAATCGCCACGGCCCGGCCTCCAGGGGTCCCAAGGCGCCATTGAGCCCGCAGACGGGGCTGTAGAACCCCAGGCAATCGAGGGTGGCCGGCGGCTCGAACCGCAGCTCGATGATCCTGCTGCCGTGATCGATGAGCAGCTTCGGCTTTCCGCCCAGCGAGGTCTCCGCCACACACCGGTTGATGTAGAAGCGCACCGGACCGGAGAACTGAATGTTGTCCGTGTCGCTCGGTTGTGCGGGAGAGATCGACCACGCCGACGGACCGGTCTGCCCTTGTATCCACGACACCTCGTTGGCGCGTCCGGGCAAGACGAACAGGACCGCTGCGATCAGGGGAATCAACTGAATGCCGGCACGATTACCTACCATCGTGACGCTTCTCCTTTAGTCCTACTGAGAGTCTTATAAGAGGCCTATCGGCGATTTGGCGCAGCGACTTTATGATGCCCTGAGATATGCCGGACTTTCCGGGACTGTTGTGAAATGGCAAGGGCGGCACATATATCGAGCCGCGTGGGTCCGGAGAAAAGGGCTGTTTCTCCTCTTGTGCGGACTATCGGGCCGGCGCCGGCGGATGAGTGCTACCGTTGAGGATTCCGCGCGAGGGCCGTCAACGATCGCCCGAAGTGTTTATCGGGCCGATGTACTCCCGGGCCACGACGATGTCGTCGAACCACACCTTGCTGATGTGGCCGGGCGGTGAGTCGGTGATGTAGAGCAGCAGCCATAGGAAGTTCAGCTTCAGATCCTCTGTCGTGCGCCAGCGGAAACCTTCGAATGGCTCGCCCTGCGGGTCGGGATTGAAACTGTCCCAGACCCACTTGCCTCGCGGGAAACCCTGCCCGAGATGGCTGACGGTCTGCCCGTCCCTGATCCAGGGCCGCCCGTCGATCCACAGGGCCTGCTCGCCGTTGCTCTGTGTCACGGGCTCGTTCATCTTCATCATCAGCTCGACGCAAATCCACCGGCCGCGCTCGGCGCTCAGCGCCGGGTCGTTGATGAAATCGTGTCCCCAGGACTTGCCATCGGGCGACGAACGCATCGCCATCCAGTAGGAATAGAAATCCCACCGCCAGTATTTGCCATAGGGCTCGACTCCCGTTGTGAACCGCTCGTTGCCATCGGGGCGAATCCCGGCGCCGCCTTGCGGCCAGGGCGTCGGGGGATTGTACCCGCCCACGTGGACAAAGTGGTGAATCGGGAAGCAGTTCGGATCGAACTTGACATAGAAGCGGACATGGAGCTTATCGTAGCCCGGCAACAGTTGTCGATACAGGTGCCCGCCGGTGCTCCGCCCGCCCACGTGCGCCATCAGGAGCGATTGCCTGCCGGCGCCGCCCGGCGGGACATCCGGCGACAGGGACATGGTCCCGTTGTTCTGTATGCCCTCCCATCGAGACCAGACGGCGTCGAGGTTCGGCTCCTCGAAATTCTCAGCAAAGACCACCGCCGGATCGTTCTCAATCCCCTGGTCGCCGGGATAGTGCCGGGCCAACCCGGGACCGCCGCCGCTCTCTTCCGTCCGCTGCACCGCCAGCCGGACCTTCTTCATGCAAAAGCCATACAAGCCGCAGTCCAGACCCGAATACAGCAGCCACATCTCCTTCCCATCCTTGCTCATCCACTTGGTCGGGAATTTGTGATGGTAGGTCCGGCAATTCAGCCCGCCCGTCGAGGACCAGTCGTCGCTGTAATACACCGTGGTCCAGGGTCCCCACGGCTCGGGCGCGTCGAAGATTCCCAAGGCCGCTGTATGCGTCGCACTCGTCCCCGGCGGCAGGTGTGATGTGGTCAGGATATAGCGGCGCAGCGGTGCGTTGTACGTAATGGCGATGCGCTGCGTGCCGTGCGGGTCCGTGAAGATGGGGGCACGCTTGGCGATGTCCGCCGACCACGTGGGCTCGCCGGCCTGTCCGAGACCCGCGAAGAACTCGTACGCACTGCGCTCGGCAACACGCTCCTTCGGCACTCTCGCCATCACAATGTCCGGCGAATACCCGTAGGCGCTGTCGTTCGCCTGAGACGCGACGTACACGTAACCATCCCGTGCACCCTCATAGTCCTTGCCGAACTGGATGAACTCCGGGCAGCCGAATGTGTCGGCGAAATGCCAGTTGGCCCATTGCCAGTTCTTGCCGCGGTCGCGGGACCATGCCAGGATCGCGTTCGTGAAATCATCCGAGCCGGCCGGCTTATAATTCCGCGCGAACATGTACAGCACGCCATCGACCATCAGCAGGCCACTGGCCTTGATACCGCTCGAGCCGCCACCTTCCAGCGTGTCCACACTCGTCGCGAAATCCTCGCCTCGCACCTCCGGCGGATTGCCGTAAATGCGTGCAAACCCAAGCGTCAGCCGAGCATCGCGAGACACCGGCCCATCAAATCCCGGCCCATCGCCCCACGCCGTGATGCACAGATCGTCCTCCACCCACGTGATCGGCCAGTTGTCCCCCGACCCGCTGCGCCCGCACACGATCACCTCACCCTCCCACGTCAGCCCGGCAATCACCGGACTGGCCGGATACGGCGGCTCGCTGGACGCGCAAACGCCACAGATCGCAAGGGACGTGAGGACGAAAACAACCAGCCTGCTCATATCACACCTGCCTCAAAATGCCTGAGAACTCAGCTTGCACGCTGAAATGAGTATATAGCTGCCGTGAAGAACGAGCGAGAGCAAAGTGGCGGTGGATATGCCTTGCCGATGACATGCGAAATGCACCACGGCCGAGCAGTAAGGAGAGTTATCCATCTCTCATGGTGACTGCCCAGTTATTCGTGCTCCTTCGCGACACCTAAATCCAAAGCATGACCCCTTTCCCTCCAGCAGGGCATCGAACGCCTCATTGTGCATACGTTCCGCCCGGCGCATGGGCCACTTTCGGGGAATAAGCCACCCACACGTGTTCGTTCAGGAAGCCATACGATTCCAAAAGTGAACCGAGGCCGTGGTCCGTCACCCGCCCAGCCGAGTATGGTCCCGATTCTTCCCAGGTGAAGAAATGGGTTGGTTCGGATCGTCCAAAGTCTGCTTCAAGCACAATGTTCGTCAGCAGGTTGAACGACCGAGGGTCATCGTAGCCTAGGGCCGACGCCGATTGGTATCCACGCCACCCTGGACGAATATACAGCAAGATGTCCCTTCCTCTCGTCACATAATGCCATATCACTAACGCTACCATTCCCCAAGAAGCAGCAAAAATTAAGGGGAAACCTAGATACCGAAGAAATGCCGGCCAGTGCAAGCCAACTGCAACCCCCAAAAAGATGAACCCGCCAACCAATGCTGCCAGGCCGGTGCCGCCGAAGAACTCGCCAGCCCTCCGAGCCAACAAGTTGCGGAAAATGTTTTTTGCGCTGTATCGACTGCCGGGCATTGCCAGTTCTTCTTTGGAGATCAAAAGGAAGGTCTGCTGCTGTGTGCTTACTCGGACATCTTTTCCGCAACGCGAACACCGTGCGAGCAGCATCACCTTGTGGGTGCCCGGCTCAATGGCAAGTGGGCACAATGAAATGGCATCGCCTTCAGCCCACTTGTACGGAGTTTCAATCCGGGCCGGTGAGAGTACACCGCCCACGTAATCGGTTTCTCCTCTGTGCGTAACGTGGGCGAGTGGGAATGTAAGGCCGCGATTTTCGGCGACGCGGGCCTCCGTGCCTACCGACGCGGGCTCTGATCCGTCTTCGTAACAAAGCGTTTGGCGGTTTGCCTCGTAAACCGCCAACTTGTGGCGAGATGGGGAATAGGGGGAATAGGGGTCAGGCTTTGGATTTTGGTTGGTGTCGCGAGGGCCTACCATAGTCAAGGAACGATCCGCTCGGGTAACCGCGTGGGTCAAGGACCCACCCTACGAGCGCCCGTAGGCCGCCGTTCATCCTTCGGCTCCGCTCAGAGCCTGCCCTGATCCTATCGAAGGGACGCTGTCTGCGGTTTCGTGGACTTTGTGTTCTCGGCGCCCTCCAGCCGGGGGCGGCTGGGCTACATTTTTCGCGGGCATTCGTTAGCCCTTGCGGGACAAGGGTTTAGGAA